>NZ_SJKB01000002.1 GCF_004331465.1 Kribbella pittospori | reverse complement strand
GAGCAGGCAGCCCCTACTCGGCAACCCACGAATCTGTGCGAGTGAGGCCCCGGCCCGCAACCACCCAGCAACCCCGAGCGGTCACTTCATACCGTCTAGTCCGTCGAGCGGTTACTCGAACTGGTGTTCTAATCTGAGGAGAGGGGGACCAATCGCCGTTACCCGCGGGAGCCGCCGCCGGATGGCCAGCGTCGGCATTGCTGGGTGATGCGGACGGCTCGCGAGCGGGGTCCGTGGCCGGGGTTGATTCTCGAGTGGCGCCGTACCTCGTCGGGGGAGTGGCAGGCGCGGGTCGTGTACGTGCCTGACCTGCGCCGGCCGGAGTCTGTGGAGGGGTGGTTCGCCGCGGCCAATCTACGGCCGCTGAACCCGGAGGGCTAGCCGGGCGGTCCACGCGGGCGGGCGTTGCCGACGACGGCATGCTCAACGCATGGTGGGAAAATGGAGACGGGCGCCGCGGTGGTCGAGCTGTACGGGTTGATGCCCGAGCAGTTCATCGGCGCCCGGAACCAGCTGGCCAAGGCGGCCCGCGAGGCCGGAGACCAGCAGACCGCGGCCGCGGTTGCGGCGCTGTGCAAGCCGACCGTGTCGGCCTGGCTGGCCAACCAGCTGGTCCGCATCGATCCCGACGGCATCCACGCCTTGACCCAGCTCGGCGAACAGCTGCGCGAGACCTACCTGTCGTCCGACAGCACCCGAAGGCGCGAACTGACCCACCAGCGCCATGACCTGGTGCGCAGCCTGGTCCGGGTGGCGCGCGACCAGGCCGCCGGCGGTCGCCGGGTCACGCCCCAGACCACGGAACGACTCACGGAGACCCTCGACGCCGCCCTCGTCGACCCCGCGGCCGCGCAACTCCTCCGCTCCGGACAGCTGACAAGCGCCCTTCGGCACGTCGGATTCGGCGTGGTCGACGAGAACGGCGACCCAGTCCAGCTCGCCCCGATCAGGCCACGCGTCGTACGCCGCTCCGCACCGCCGCGCAAACGCCAGACGTCGACGACCATGCAGCGCCCGACCGCAAAGACGGGCCGCTCGCCAGTCGACCACACGCTCAAGCAGCGCCGAGCCGCCCAGCGGAAACGCCGAGACGAGGCAGAAGCGGACTACACACTTGCCGCGACCGAGCACGAGCACGCCGGCCAGGTGCTCGACGCGCACCAGCATCGCATCGCCGACCTCGAAGCCGACCTTGTCCGACTCAACGACCAACTCGAACAGACCCGCCAGACGCTGCGCGAAGCGCGCAAGCAAACCCGACGCCTAGAACGCGCCTTCCACCAGGCCGCTCGCAACGCCGCCGCTGTCAGAAAGCGGCTCGACAGCGAGGAGCAGCGTCTGACCGCGATGGAGTGACCTGATCGCCGGGCATCCAGTCACATCGGCGACTAGAACATAGGTTCGAATAATGTCATGATGAGGCTATGGTAGGACGGTTCAACGTGCGCAGCGGTGACGGCGACCAGGACTGGACAGTCTGGGACAACGCCGCCAACGGCAACCGCGGATCCGGGCTGACCGAAGAAGCCGCCCACAAGCTCGCCGCGGACCTTGAGTTGCAGTACGACGTGTACGGGCCGCGGTCGGCCGACCACAACCGCCGGGTTGATCCGCCGGTCGCCGTCGAGACGGCCTCGCAGCTAGCGGGCTGGCTCGACGCGTGGATCTTCGAGCAAGGAACTTGGGTCGGCCGCGTCCGCGGACCGGGCGGCAGGGTCGCGTGGGTTCCGCAGGCCGAACTGCGCCGTGTCGAGCAGTTCTGACGGGTTGCGCCGGGCAAGCGAATGACGTACGGGAGGTGTGGTGATGCCTGGTCCACTGCGAGAACCGGTCATCACTCTGGCGGGCGGCCCGTGGGACCGCCAGGCCTTCTACGTCACCGAATGGCACGACTGCCGCCACGCAGCCGAACTCATGGGCCGAACACCCGATGAATTCTGCGGCTGGCCACTGGCCTACCGGCAAGAGACGCCGGGAGGCCATCGCTGGATCTGGACCGCCGGCGAGAACTGGCCGAGAAAGCACTCATCCAGCGCGGATGCGTGAACCGACCGCTGACGATCTCGGGCATCGTTCCCCCGGGGACAGGCCAGGGATGATGGCAACAAAATTGCAAAACCACTGTTCGAATCCGTGTCTAGGCAACTACTCTCCGACAGATGAACGGGGCCAACAGCAACAATCACAACCGCCGCCCGCTGAACCCCCTCGCTCCGCGGGTCCCTCCGCCGCTGCCGTCGATCCGGCCCGGTCAGCCGCCCACCCCCGCCGCCGGCCCTGGTCGACCGCCCGAGCCTCTGCCACGGCGACCCGCCGCACCCGTCCCGCAACAGCTCCGCCTACCTCCCGCGGGAAAGGGCAGGAGGTGGGAAGTCTCCGGCCTGACCGAGCTGGTGATGGCGCTGCCGTGGCTGTACTGGTCGTGGCTGTCCATTCAACTCATCGGCACCCCGAGCACGACCGTCTACGCGATTGTCATGGTCTTGTGGGCGGCGGTCGCGGTCGGCTCGCTGCATCCTCGCGTTGAGGAGCTCTTGGCCTGGAAGGTGTGGCGGTTGCGGCCCCCGAACGGGTTGGAGAGCCAACGCATCGGCCCGGCATGCTTCGCCGTCTGCCTCGCGGCCGGGGTCGATCCCAGCCGATACCGGGTGTGGATCCACGAAGGACCGGAGGCGACCGCGCCGGCCACCGCCGGATCAACGGTCGCCGTCACGAGCTGGTCAACTCTCGTCCTCCCGGCCCACAACCTCGAAGCGGTCCTAGCGCACGAGCTGGCGCACCGGCTGGCGCTGCCCCGGCCGGTCTCGCTGTTCATCTACTGCCTGTCGCTGCCGGCCCGGATGATGGGCAAGGCGATCCGGGCGAGCTGGAAACTCCCGGTGCTCAGTCTCCTAGTGAAGGTCTTCGCGGCGGTCTGGACAATCGGCATCCTCGGTGCGTGGGCCTTCTGGGGGTTCTCCAGCGAAATCGTGCTGTTGCTCTCACCGCTGGTCGCGCCGATCGTCGTTCCCGCCGCCGCCCGCGCGTCGGAGATGTACGCCGACCGGATCGCGTTCGATCTCGGATACGGCCCCGCAATGGCGGAGGTCTTCACCGGCCGGGAATACCAACGCGCCCAAGCATGGGCTTCAGCCCCGCAACAGGGCTTGCAAGACTCTCAACCGCTCGACTCGGCCCGCCTGCGCGCGCTCGAGCGGTTGCTCGCCTCGGCCCAGCACAACAGCCACCAGCCGCGCTAGACGAGGAGATGCTGCGCAGAAAGACGTGATGAAAGACAAGGCCGCGGTTGCTGAGATCGCGCAGCGCGACAACGCGTCAGCCGCGCTGGCCCGCAAGGTCGACTAGGCAGCGCTGTATTCACCTTTACGGGCGATCGATGAGCCGCGACCCTGGTGCATGTGCGTGTTGACGACCTCTTTACCGATCCCTCGCAGGGGCTGTTCGGTCTCGGAGCCCGAGAGCTGAACTTCCAGCTCTTGGACCAACTCCAGTACGGCCGCAGTACGAAGTACTCCGACATCGATGCAGCACCGCCCTGCTGCAGCTGGCTCACGACGAATTTCTGCGGTTCGGAACAGACGGAGCGAACAAGCTCACCGAAGAGGAAATTCGTCAGACGCTGAGCACCCTCACCCCCATACTCGACCGGCTCGGCGTTCCCCACACCGACTGGCCATTCCGGGACTTCGCGACCTTCCGCGGCTACTGGAAGCGCAACGGCGCGGCCGGCAGCGGTGGTTGGGCTGCACGTACGAAGATCCTGCAAGAGTTCTTCGGGCCGCTGCAGGAGCAGGTTGCAGCCTTGGCCGCACAGGCTGCCACGTCCAGCCTCGCGGAACCTGTTTCAGAGCGGTCCACCACCGGATGGCCGGCCGTTGATGAGGAGATCCGGGAGATTCGGCGATCATTTCAGCGAGCAAAGACCCCGCAGGAGTACCGCGCTGTTGGACTCGGCTGCGTGGCGCTCACAGAGGCGCTGAGCCGCCAGGTGTACGACCCGGCCCTCCACCTACGGCCGGGAGAGAGCGAGCCACCGGCGGCCAACACGAAGCAGCGACTCGGTCGGTATGTCGAGGTTGCACTGCCAGGCGAGCACACATCCATCGTCAGTCTCATCCGCGCCGCGATCGAGCTATCCCAGCGGATCAAGCACCAGGATGCACCTACGCGGCGCGACGCAGGTCTGGCCGCCGACGCCGTGATCTTGCTGGCCAACCTCCTACGCCGGCTGGCGGAGCCGGATCGGTAGCCTGTACGCGAAGTTCATGCAGCTCATCGTTCGACGGCGGCTGGCCATGACCTATGCAGACGCCGAACACGCTCAGGAGCGGCGGCAGCTCGCGTGAGTTGACTACTACCTCCGGATGTTGGAGTGACGGGAGACGCCGGTCGGAGGCTCGACAACCCGTGCCCCTGGCGAGTGAAGGATGTCCCATGGGGCGTCCGCGCTCAGAGCTGTCTGCACTCTTGGCCGTCCAGCAAGGCCAGCATATGCATCGGATTCTCAATCGCGGCGATGAGACCGCTTGTCCGACGCGCCCATTGCGCCGGGTCGGCACCGTCACCGAACCCCGTAGCTGACGTGAACTGCCGCTGAAGATTGATCGGTAGCCGGGCGGCGAGGTCCTCCGCAAGTTTCCCGCCAACCAAGGCCTGCGGTGATGGCTGGAACCGCCGCAACCGGCTGAAAGAGTCGGCAGGCGGGGGGACCTCCTCCGTGGCGTCGCAGAGAGCGATGCCTGCTGCATGGACCCAGCCGATATCGCAGGCGTCAGGCGCTGGGACGGCGACCCGCTGAACGCTGGCGATCGCGTCGCGTCCCAGTGCCAGCGTGATTCCTCCGGGGTCCTCGTGGTAGTTGAGGTAGCGGGCGGCGTTGATCCCCGGAGGGCAGACATCGTGCAGCATCACGTCGCCGGCGAAGTCGCTGGGGTCGACGATCCAGCCGTCTCTCACCGCGGTGGTCGGCTCGAGGTGAACGCGGTAGAGGTAGAACTGGCTGCCGCGATCGGCCTGGTCGTCGATGCGCCGCAGCATGTTGTGGATCGCGGCCTCGTACGTGCCGACGTGGAGAGCCTTCGCCCGCTGACTCTCGGCCCAGGCGGCGACCCGTCTGTCTCCACCCATCAGCCGCCGGGTCTCAGCGGTCAGACCGGCCGCCGGGTCGAAGTCCTTCGTCGGCCAATCCGGCTGCGTGCTGGTGTGGTACCAGAACAGCCGCGTGACGCTGTCGTCCAGCGCCAGGTCGGCGGGATCGACTGTTACCCGCGGTGCGTCCTCGTGCTCGCACGTCATGCGGCAACCGGGGCACTTTTCCTGTCCCTGCTCCCATCGGTCGATCCAGTCCAGATCGACGAGGAATCGCAGACCGCAGCCCCCGCACAACATGTACCGGTCGCGCGAGAAGTCGATCGGCCGTTCCATGGCTACATTCTCCGATACAGGTGGACGTGCTCGACCCCATTCCGGCGCGTGTCCACGTCCGCGCAGGTGCTCAGCGCCACCCCTACATCGTGGACGCCGCAACCGTGTGCATCGAGGCGCGCCTGCCGGCCCGCTCGTGGTCGTCGGTCTGAGCCCCGGGATTGTCTTTGCGCGGCGGCCTCCAGGAAAGACCCTATGAGGGGACGCGGCAATCGAGGCGACGAGGCAACAGCGACGCTGACCCTAGTCATGCTGTATCCGCCCCGCTACCCTGGGCTGCCCCGCGAGTCACGACACGAGGACCATGTCTCCAATACCACGTCCGACCCCCTGTTTCCTGGATACTCAGATTAAGCTTGTACGGCGTGGCGGGTTGCGCTGGGCGAGCGCAGACGGATCGCGGCTTTGGGAGTGGGACTCGCTGCACGGGCACATCGAGGGTTACAACAAGCGTGGGCGCCATGTGGGCGTCTTCGAGGCGAGAACGGGTCAACGGATCGGACCTGCGGTCCCGGGAAGGAGAATTGATGTCTAGTCACCATCAGACGTTCGTGTCAGCCTGCCTATCCGGCTCCGCGCTCCTCGATGATGTCGATGACTGGGTTGACGAGTGGCATGAGTCGGATGGACGCACGGATACCGGACCGCTGAGCCTTGATGAATTCCTCGGGTTTGAGCCTTCCGAAGGTGCGCTGTGGGCAGAGAAGCCTGAGTCACTACGCTTCATCGTTGCCGCGCACCGATACGGGCGACCCGTCGAGGAGTTGCTTCAAAGCCGGGACGAGTTCGCACTGGCCGCTCGCACGACCGCTAGCGAGGATGCCGACGCAGTACTCGACTGGCTACGGCAGACTGGCCGTCTACAGGAATCCGACTAGATTTGCCCATACCCGCGCCGGCGACAGCGGCTCGCCGAACTGCCTCCCTTGTGGTGTCTCGTCTCGACTTAGAACCGCCTGTAAACATCGAGGAGCTTCTCCGCGCACGGGCGGAGGTCCATCGTGTGGACTGGCCCCACAAGACCGTGGACGCGATCCTGCTTAAACTTAGCGGGCATTCACCCAGTGTATATCTACGCGCTACGGACAATCTATTTCGTGAGCGATTCACGATGGCGCACGAGCTTGGGCACTTGATGCTACCGTGGCATCTGCCGCGAGCGAATTGTGCGATCGGCACTGGAAACCTGGATCTTGAGAAATATTCAGTCGAGGATGAAGCTGATATTTTCGCGTCGTGCCTGCTTATCCCTGATGCCTGGCTTCTAGATCTTCTCAGGGTGCATGGCGACGACATGTCTGAGATCTTGAGGGAATTGAATTCTGCAGAAGTTACCACCATTGCTGGTCTGAGGGCTCTGCGGAGAGTTCTGATATCCGGCTGGATCTTCGTCGCGTATAACAAGGAGATTATCGCAACACCAGGTACCTCAGCGCATGAGTTACGAAATATGAGTGTCCGAAAGGCGCGGAGAAGACTCGAATCTCAGTGCTATGCCTCGGGGGAAGCGATAGTTAACGACTTCACTGTGCGTTGGTATCAGATGTTTTCCCCTGCGGAGC
Source organism: Kribbella pittospori (assembly GCF_004331465.1). Taxonomy (GTDB): domain Bacteria; phylum Actinomycetota; class Actinomycetes; order Propionibacteriales; family Kribbellaceae; genus Kribbella; species Kribbella pittospori. The sequence continues at coordinate 783,940 of NZ_SJKB01000002.1, read as the reverse complement.
CTCCGGAGCGGGATCCCGCCGACGGTCGCACTCTTCACCAACAGTTGGTCGATGCGATTTCGATGGTCGAATCGGATGAGCATGAGCGAACGCATCTTGCGAACGTCTGTAACGGGAAGGTTGGCGGCCTCCTGCGCGAGGCGTCCGGCCGGCCAGCAACCGAAACGTTCAGCATCCTAAAATACAGGTTCGAGAGTTCACATGTAGCGTTTCTCTTGGAGCAGCCCGACTTTATCTCCTGGTTGGCCGAGAAGGCGCGCACGATCGAAGCAGGCGATACGAAGGCCAAGAAGGGGCGACGGAAGTAGCGCGGTTGCGTGACTGTTCGAGGTGCAATCCTTGGTCCAGGAACCCGGAACCGATGCGCCTGCCCGTGCGTCGAAGGGGGCGGCGCCGAGTGGCAGGATCCCTATGAGGGCGGGGGCCCGACCTGCTATGTGGCTCCGAGGGGAAGGTCTGAGGAGGTCGAACGGTGGAGTTCCTAATCGGCACGATCGTGAGCGTTGTGTCGGCCGTGATCGCGTGGGTCACCTTCGCATGGCAGAAGCGCGGAGGGACCTTCAAGCGAATCCATTACTCAGCCGTGTGTGAGCAATTCTTGATGGACTTTGGGGATAATGCGATCCAGTCCCTTAATAGCGGGCCGATTTCTGTATGCTTGGATCCGGGCGGACGTAAACTCATCTGGCCGATTGCGTTCAAGTTGAAGCTTGCAAACACCGGCCAAGCGCCCATCTTACCAGGAGACTTCGCGGGTCCGCTCAGTATAGTGATTGGGGATCACTGCGAATTCCTTGGCGGTGTATTCTCGGTCAATCGCGGTCGAGCTGACGAATTCTTCGGGCCTGGCTCGGCAGAAGTGGGCGATGGTCGGATCAAACTCTCGCCCTTTCTATTTAACCCTGGCGACGAGATAACGATATCAGGGATGTTAAACGGAGGACTTCCTGACGAGGGTATTGTGGTCAGCGGGCGGATCGCCGGTGTGGAGACACTTGTGCGGTTGGATCCCCGCGATCGTCGCGGTCTCACCGCACAACTGCGTGTGACGTCGATGATGTATCCCTCGCGACATGACTGGCCAACCGAGTTAGGCTTGGATGTGAAGGTTCTCATCCTCCCCAAGTTTCTTCCTCTGGACGATTTCGCACCAAAGTCAAAATTGGGTTCGAATATCTCCACAATGGTGAATGATGTCGCGGTTGAAAAGATGCATCAGGTTGCAATCCGCATTGCCAACTGTACAGATCGTGAAGTCGAGATACGAGAGAGCTTAGGGTTCAGTGTGGAGACGCCCTCCTTTCTGCATCTATACGAAGCGCGTTTGAATGACGTGGAGGTCAATGGCAGGGCTCTACGTCGAATTCTAAGCTGGGGCCCCGATGAAGTAGACATTCGCGCCGGGACACTTCAGCCTGGAGAAGAGCTCTTCGTTTCGTTCGTTACGGAAGGTGACGTGGCTGATTTGCGCCTCGCGGCACATCCAAGCAGCGTGACGGATGTTCAGCTTGCGCGCATGACGCTGCCGGAAAAGCCCTTAGATTCGGAACTGTTTGAGACGGCGCCTAGGGTTCTCATGATGACCCCGGCCATTTATCGAGGCTTTCACGCCGTGAGGATGAGGATGCGGCAACGTTTCCTCCCCAAGATGCGGAACGTATTTCGCTACCTGCGATCGTTTCCGGATTAAAGTCGTCGAGTAGGGGAAGGCCGTCCGACCTAGTTCGAATTGGTCAGTAAGCGAGCTCTCTATCCCGCGCCGGCTTCCCGGTCACTCGCTCGGCTTGCTCGCCGCTTGTGGCCGCAGGCGTGCTCGGTGCTGCCATCGGCGCGTACTTCACCTGGAAACGATCCCGCCGAAGCCGCAACTAACGCTGACAATGGCGTCCGTTCAACTGCTAAGCCATGCCGCCGGCTCGGTGAGTGAACAACTACAGGTAACTCACCCCACCTTGGGCAAGCTTCAGTCCCCAAGAATCGTGTCTCTCGCGTTGAGGAACTCAGGTCGCGCAGCTATTGCGTCTGCACATTTTGACGCCGACCGGTCAATGCGGGTTGGTATACGCGCGACGATCATGCAGGTGCTTGAGCCAGTCAGCGAGGGCAGCGGACCAGGAGCGGAACCTCCTGGCTGCGAGGCCTCCGGCGACGAGCTCGCAATTGGGCCAGGCTTGATCAGCCGGGGCCAACTGGTGACCTACGCGGTACTAGTAGATGCCAAACCCAAGCTGGAGATCCGTCGGGACACGCTGGTCGATGTTGACCTGAGCGTGGTGCAGACTGACCCATTCAAAGGCCACGCGTGTTGGCAGAATGCTCCGCTGTGGGTCGCAGGTGTCGCTCTAGGGTTTGGGGGCCGCCCCTCGCGCAGCAACTCGGCGCGCCACCCGCGATGTTCGTGTGGACACCAGCCATCGGCGGCCTCCTTGGCCTCGTGCTCGGCTCCGTCGTGCAGCGAGCCCATGACCGAAAGACATACCGGGCGTGGGAGGCGAACTCAGACTGATGGACGTCGAGAATCGGTCGTTTCTCAGCAGGGGTCCGGGTCTGCCGCCAGACCCTGACCGCAGCAGAACCTCCGCGTTGAGAACGTGTTGCGCAACTACGAGGCGGACAAGTCGGCAGCCACTGATTCCCGTCGGTGTAGTGGACAGCAGCCGAGTGTGCTCGTACTGCAGTTCCGCGAAGGATCGCGACGCCTCATGAGCCGACAGCTGACGGTGCTGCCTGCTGGCCCTTGCTGCGATCGTGGTGCAGGTCGTGGTGCGAAGTGGTGTCGACTCCTGCGGGATATGTTGCCGTGGTGCGAAGCGAGCGACGGCAAAGTTGCTGGTAGAGGCCAGATGTGGTGGTGTCGTTCCTCCTCGTAATGAGAAGGTCGTCGGTCCAATTTTGACCGGCGGCTGACCTTGGATCGGCTGACAACGACGCCCAACAGGGAGTGGGCCGGCATGACGCCGACCCACTCGCTGTCGACTGCCGGTCCGCCGCGCCGGTCCTGGCGCGGGGCTCGCTCGCTGGCACATGGGGAGGAGACTCGCCTCGGGTAGAGCTACTCGCAGGGTGGACGGTCTGGGCATGATTGCTCCTTGGAGGTGCGTGCATGCCGGAGCCACGATCGTTGCTGCGTGACACGCACCCCGACGTATTCCTAGAGGCGGTGCGGATCGTGGGCTCGGCGGTAGCGCCGCCCTCGTTGGGAACGCATAGCAACCGCCTGGTGATCTGGCGTTGCCGAACCTGTGGTCACGAGTGGACGGCGACGGCAGCAGCGCGCGCACGAGGCGGGGGTTGCCCGGACTGCGCAATGGCGAAGCGCGCGCGATCGAGGGCCCAGGCGCCACCTGGCCGTTCGCTCCTTGCCCTCAGCCCGACCGTCGCGGCTGAGTTCGTCCAGAACCTCACGCGGCCAGACATGGGTCCAGGCGATCTCCGACTGAGTTCGCAGCAGCGTTGCCTTTGGAAGTGCTCGAAATGCGGCCACAGTTGGAAGGCCACAGTCGCGAACCGAGTCGCAGGCCGTGGGTGCACGGACTGTGCCAACAGGCGCCGCGCCGACCGGATGCGCCAGCCGACAGCGCGGACCGGCACCGCGGCAGAACGGGCAACCTTCCCGCCGACCGAACTGGTCATAAACCTCACCGCCACAGACAGAGGACTTACCGGCTTACGCCCCGGGTCAACCGACCGTTGCCTGTGGCGCTGCTCCGCCTGCTTGCACGAGTGGGAAGCCACGCTCGTCAATCGAATCCTGAAGGGCAGCGGCTGCCCGGTCTGCGGCCAGCAGAAGTCCGCGGAGACCCGCTCCACCGCGACCGAGGACGGATCACTGCTGGCGCTCTACCCGGACATCGCAGCAGAGTTCATTAGCAACGAAAGCGCGTCGAGCCGTACCCCCGACCGGCTCAACCCAGGCTCGAACACGCTGTGTCGATGGCGATGCAAGCGTGGCCACGAGTGGGTCACCACCGTCGCCTCACGGGTTGCAGGTACCGGGTGCGCCCGGTGTGGCGCCAGAGGTCAGTCCCGCCTCGAACTAGAGGTTGCTGAACTCCTGCGCGCAGCGACCGGCGAACACGTTGAGGTCGATGTTCCGCTGAGGACGGAGCTACGGACCTGGCGGCTCGACATCGCGCTGCCATGCCTTGACCTCTACATCGACCTCGATCCCGCGTTCTGGCACAGCAACTCCGATCGAGACCAGCGGAAGGCCGACGCACTCCGGGGCCACCGCTACGTGCGAGTCCGCGACGCCTCGTTGCCGGCACTTAACGACGTCACAACTGTGACCGTCACGGACGGCTCGCTCGACGCGACCGAATGGGCGAGAGCGTTGCGGGCGGTGGTGAGTCCGGTCGTGGAGTGGATCGACCTGGACACCGAACGTGTGGCGGGCGCACTGGCCGATGCGGCGGGCTTGTGGCGGCAGACCCTCCAGGGGCGCCCGAAACGGTCGGCCGTTGATGTCGCTCCGCATCTGTCAGAGGAATTTCTACGGAACGAGACGCGGCCAGGCGTCGACCTTGCCTGGGTCTCGCCAAGCGCGAAAGACCAGTGCCGGTGGCGCTGTCAAACGTGCGAACACGAGTGGCTAACCAGCATCGCCGTCCGCGCGCTCCTCGGTTCTGGCTGCCCGGTCTGCGGGCGAGCAAAGGTCGGCCTGGCGGCCTCGATGGCACGGCCGGGCTTCTCGCTGGTCGACCTCTACCCCGACATCGCCGCCGAGTTCATCTCCTGCGTACGCCCTGAACGCGCCCCCTCCGACCTGCGACCATCAAGCAACATCGTCTGTTGGTGGCGCTGCCCAGAGTGCGCGATCGAGTACAAGACAACGCCTTCCGCCCGGATCAGGGGCCGTCGCTGCCCGTCATGCGCTAAGGCAAGAGCGGGTGACAAACGCAGCCGCCGCGACTCGTTGGGCGGCAACAGCCTCGCCGAGAGGTTCCCCGCGCTCGCCGCCGAGTTCGTCGGACTCGAAGGACACTCGCATCGAAGCGCAGCCGACATCCCGCCTGGAGCCAACCATCGAGCACGCTGGCGGTGCCGTGCATGCGGGCACGAATGGTCGGCGGTGGTGGCTTCACGGGCCCTCGGCGCCTCGGGGTGTCCTGCCTGCGGGCGACTGAGGACCGCCGCAGCACGAGCAACACCCGCCCTCGGCGCCACGCTCGCCGATCTCCACCCTCAAATCGCCGGGCAACTAGTCGAGAACCTCAGTCACCCTGACCGAGACGCAGCCCAACTCAAAGCGGGGAGCCACGACCGCTGCCGCTGGCGATGCGCAAGCGGGCACGAGTGGGAGACCAGCGTCAAGAACCGAACCCGGGGCGGTACCGGCTGCCCAGCATGCGCACGGAGCAGACCGCAACCTCAGTAGCCTGCGCGGTGGGCTGCTGCCGAAGGCCGGCCAGCCGCGGTCCTTGTTGTCCGTGGCTAGCGGGTTACGCTGCGAACGATCTCGCCGCCGATGAGCGGTTTGTCCGCAGGCCCTTTGACGTACGGGCCTCGGTAGATGACCTTGTGTCGCTGTTCGCTGGGATACCACTGTCGAACTTTGTGCATTCGGACCACCCAGCGGTGGTTCCACCGATCGAGGCTTTCACCGTCGTCAGCGTCGGAAGACGCAGAGCGAGCAGATCGGAGTTCGACGACCCGCACCTCGGGCGGGGCCTGGACGCGTGCGGCCGTGACGCGAGCAGAGTGGTTCACCTCGGCCTCACTGATCTGAGCGATTGATTGGTCGCACAAACGCCAGAACGCGTAGAGGAAGCGAAGCATGAATCGGCCGTCGGGATCGTCGATTTCATCGCCAGACACGTAGTCCCCGAGGACGACGTTCTCCTGGTAGCCGTGCTCTTCTTCCCAACGGCGCTGCGCGGTACCGGACTGCCGGGCGTTGTCCGCCCACGCATCCAGGTTCCGCAGCTGAGCGCTCGAAGGGACGAACTCGAACGGGTAGCACTGGATGCCGTCGAGCATCAGCGGCGGCAACGGGGTTCCCTCCGCTCGTGCCTGGGCTGCGAATTCGCGGAACGAATCCGCTTCCACCGGCCCGTTGCGGTCGTAGTACGTGGAGATCTTCACTGCAGGCTTCGATACAAACGCACCAGTCGCCGGATCAGGTATCGACATCGGTATCGGACCGCGCCACAGAAACGCACGGTCGTCGCTGATGTTGCCGTTTGGGGTCTTGACGAGTAGCGGCCGCGGCAGCACGAGGACTCCGGTGCGGCACGGCAAGTCGTCTGCTCGCAACAGAGTCAGATCATCCTCGGTCAGGCTGGACGCGGCAGCTGTGATGACGTCAACCATTTGCGGACTGAGGATGTAGAGGTCTGCCTTGGCGAGATCGACTGCCTCGTCGTCGATCACAGTTTCACCGATCTCGTACCAGTGCTCCGGTTGCCAGGTCTCGGGATAGCCGAGGCCCGTGATGAGCATCAGTGCTGCAGCCTCCTCGTGCCCGCCAACGTGGGAACGGTGCAGCTCAAAAGCATCGACCAGCCGCTGAGCACGATCGATCCTTGCGATCGGTGCTCGGCGAAGGAACTCGGCCGTTGTGGTTCTGTGCTCTCGCGCCGCACGAGCGGCGCCAGCCGCAGTCCAGCCCTTCTTCTGCTTCTTCGCCACCGGTTCCTCCTTGCTGTCAGCACGACCACCAATGCAATCACAGCGCGGGCGACACTAGCGTCGACGCTCCGCGCAGCCCTGCCAACAACGGCACCCGGTCGACTGCGCGCGTCTATGCGCAATAGATTCGTCAGCGCGGGGCACGATGTAGCCGCTGCTCGCTTCAATGCGCGCTCGTGTGATCCGAGGAGTGCAAGACATCGGGAAGAGTCGAGGAGGGCGGCGAGGGATGGCCGAATCCCCACCGGCAAGACGTGGTTACCTGACCGTTGAGGAGGTCTGCGCCGAACTCAGGATCGCTCGGTCGACCTTCTATGAATGGCGCACTGCCAGGAAGGCGCCTCCATGCATCAAGCTCCCCAACGGTGGGCTTCGCGTCCGTCGCGGCGATCTTGACCGCTGGCTAGACGGGTTGTCAGAGTAGCCGCCGCCGAGCCGGGGTTGCACGGGCGGGCACTTGTGGCTGCACGCCAGTCGGATTGAGGCTGTCTGCGTGGCATCATCCGTGGCACGAAACTGCGGATATTCATGAGGAACCTCGTGTCCGCTGCCGCGTTGTCATATGCGCCTGTCGAGAGTGGATGAGACGGCGAAGGTCTTCCTCGTAATTGAGAAGGTCGCCAGCCCGACGTAGGTGACGGTTGACGGTCCGAGGACGTCGTTACCTCGCGGACTTCGCGATCTGTCGGACCCCGGAGCACAACCGGTCGGCCGGCATCTGGCGTGGCCCTTGCAGTTGCGTCCCCGTTCGGCAGCTTGTGGCGGTTGCATGCGACGGTGCGCTCGAGGCGGGCTCATCGAGGCAGGAGCCAGTACTCGACTCGCTGGGCCAGCGTCGGCCTTGGGGGCCAGTCGCCCGCGAGGCCTGGTAGGTGGTCCGGGCCGTGTTCGGTGATGGTCATCGACTCCCGGCGGAGCATCTGCTGGAACGTACGGCGTCGGCGTATCCAGTCCACGCGCGGGTCGTCGACGGCGCCGTAGGCGGCCTCGTAGGCGAGAAGGTTGGTGCGCGCCTGTTCGGGGTCTATGACGTCGATGACCCTTGTGTCTAGGAGCCAGGGAGCGATGCCGCCGGCGTCGACGAGATCTTGATGGGACCAATCGTCGACGCGGTGCCGGTAGTTGGTGAGGAGACCGGCACGGAAGAGCAGGCGGTACAAAGGTTCCGCGTAGCCGGCGAACACTGGAATCTCCCACGGTGCGCGCTGGACGGTGACCTGGGCGAGCGCGACGGGAAAGCCTGCGGCCCGGATGGCGGCCGCGCGGTGGTTGCCGTTGACTGTGACGCAATGGACCGGTCCGCGCGGCGTTGATGTGGTGTCCAGGACGAAGTTGAACCCCAGGATCTTGTCGAGACCAGCGGGGTGGCCGGCCTCAGTGATCAGGTTGCGCGCAAGCTCGGCGAGACCGGCCGGGGTGTGGTGGTATGGAAAGTTTGAGTCGGTGGTCACCGGGATGTCGTCCGGTCGGATCCAGGCGTAGACGGGCTCGCCTCGGGTCCCGCACGTTGGTGGCACTGGCCGCGGGGCGCCGAGGACCTGTTCGACATCGGTGAAAAGGTCCTGAAGCGAGTCCTCCCGCCTCGCCACGCAGTGGTCCCGCCACATCTGAACCGCGCCGCGATGGCCCGCGAGATCGGCCGCTGGGATCATTCCGTGCTCGGCAAGCAGTACCTTGGCATGCTCAACGTCTTGCTCTGTCGCGGAGACCTTGAAGCTCGCGCGGTCGATCCCCGTCCAGTCACCGCGGGATCGGACCTCTGGTGCGATCGATGCGCGCAATGCCACGACGTCGGGCTCGAGTTCTCCCTCGTCTGCCTCATCGAACTGGTCCTCGAAATCGTCGCCGTCCAAGCTCACGCGGGCAGCCTCGCGTGCGACCCACCTGACGTGCAAGCGACCAGCGCGCCATCAGCCGAACTGGTCTCCCATCGCCGCAGGCTCGACGTGGGCGCCAGTGACCGGCGCGGCCAACCTGATGTTGGTTGAACTCCGCGGGCTCCGCATTACTGCCACTAGTGCATGGGTTTGATCTGACGGCTGTCGTCGAGGAGCTCCCAGGCCCGTAGCAAGTCGAGCGCGCGGCGCACGGTTCCCTCCGACACTCCGTGCTGTTCAGCAAGCTTCTTCGCCGGTGGCAGCGAGGTGTGCTCGGGCAGCAGGCCGGACTCGATGGCAGCGCCAAGCTTCGCCGCGATCGCCTCGTAGGGTGCCCGCGGGTCGCGCATGATCCGCTCACGCTCGCTGAGCCGTTCTGGGCGGCTCGGGAGACGGTTGAAGAGCGCGGTCGCAGCCCGCTGGTCGGCCTCGGAGACGAATGCGGTGTAGACGCGGAGCGTAGTAGTGCCGCCGCCTCCGTGGCCAAGGCGTCCGGCGACGGTTCGGATGTCGACGCCGGCGGCGATCAGTTCGGTGGCCGAGTAGTGGCGGAGATTGTGCAGGTGGGTATCAATGCCGAGGCGGGTCGCCAGCTTGCTGTAGCGCTGCGAGACGCTGTCGGGTACCAGGTGCTCGCTGTTGTCTGGGGCAAGGGAGAACACGAACGCGTTTGGGCCGAGCTTGGTCTTCAGCTTCGTCGCGTTCTCGTCGCAGATTTCGCGGTGTTTGCGCAGAAGTGTCACGCTTTCGGCGTCCAGCGTAAGGCGCCGGTGCTGGTGGGTCTTGGTGTCCTTGAGCCACTTCTTGCTGCTGTTTTGAGCCACGCTGGTATCGATGACGATGGTGCCTTGGTCGAGGTCGACCTTGGACCAGCGAAGGCCGCACAGCTCACCACGCCGGGCGCCGGTGACCATCGCAAGCCAAACAAAAGTGCCCCACGCCGGGTCGGAGAAGGCCTCGCCAAGAATTCGCGCGGCCTCGTCGGCGGTCGGGGGACGAGGATTCGGCTTCGGCGCAGATGGAGGCTTGCCGGTGGGCATCGGATTGACCGATACCCACTTCCACCGGACGGCCTGCCGAAAGGCACCGCTCAGGATGAAATGAATCTGGCGGACTGTGGACGCGCCGAGCGGACGGCACTCGTGAGGACGGCAGCGTTGGTCGCACTCGTGCTGAGTCTTGGTTCGATGCTCGGTGAATGGCCTTCGGTCGCAGTGGTGACGACAGCGACGGAGCTCGGCGTAGTAGGAGTCGAGGACATCGGCGTCGACTGCGCCGACCTTGACGTGGCCAATCAGCGGCTCGATGTGATTGCGGACGTACCCGCGGTAGGTGCGCCGGGTGGTCTCGTCCAGCTCGGCAAGCTCCAGGTGGCGCTCGATCAGTTGGCTCACACTCGCGTTGGTTCGAGGCTGCCGCCGTTCGTCGACCTGGCTCTGGAGTCGCCGGATGGCGCGCTCGGCCTCCTCTGCGGCCTTCGGCGTGTTCGCCGCGATCGTTTCACGGAGGTAGTGGCGGCGTTTCGTCACCGGGTCGATGCCGGCGTAGACGACAACTCGGAGCGCGCCGCTAGGCAGCTCCTCCACAGAGCCGCGGGCGCGCTGGCGCCTCTTCGGGGCCTTTGCCATGGTCCCAAGTCTAGCGACTCGCACCACGTTTGATCCCACGGACGAGATGCCGCGGTTGACGGAGGTTCTCACGCTCACTCCGGAACCGCCTTGTTTTAAAGGCGATTCCGGCTGGTAGGCCCCGTGGGACTCGAACCCACAACCCGCGGATTAAAAGTCCGCTGCTCTGCCAGTTGAGCTAGAGGCCCTCTCACGAGGGGTGACGGGAACAGTGTGTCAGGTTTGTCCAGGTGGTTGCTCGGTGGGGCTGAGGTGGTTACGGCTGGTGACTGTTCGGGTGGGGGTGGTGGGCGTACTCTCGGCCTAGGGGAAGGGCGTGCGTGGGGGCGTGCGCTGGGGTCAGGGGGACTCGATGGGGGTTGTGGAGCGGGCGGCGATCGCCGGGCTGCATTCGGAAGTGGTGAATGCCTGGCGGGGGATCGTCAACGAGGCGAGCACGCTCGGGCTGGCGGACCGGATCGTGATCGCGGAGAAGCTGAAGGCGCGAGCGGACGCGTTGGCGGCGTACGAAGGGCTGGTCCGGGACGCGGGGGACCTGGCCACTGACGTACGGGCGTTCGCGACGGCGGTGAAGATGCAGAACCCGCTGACCGGGGTGGTCTGGGGGACCGGGCTGGCATCAGGGGTGCTGGGGTTCTTCGGCTGGTGGTCGTTCGAGGCGTTGCGGGCCGCGTGGTCCGACACCGACGGCGGTATGGCGCAGACGACCGCGGCGTTGATCGGCGTACTGACCGTGGCGTCGGGAGTCGTGATCGTTGCTGTGGTGCGGGCTGCGGTGATCGCGGCCCGGGCGGCATTGCAGACACTCGACGACTTCAGCGCCAAGGAGCACCCGTCGGCGGAGTTGTTGCGCGAGGTGCGGCCCGCGGAGGAACGCTTGTTCGCGTTGTTCGGCCAGCAGGTACCGGAGCCGCCGATCACCGCAGCGCCGTTGATCGTGCTGGGAGTCGTCGGGCTGCTCGCCGGCGTACTCTTCGCGGCGATGACCGGCGTCGGCGCGCCGACGACCTGACGGATGACCCCCCCGAGCCGATTACGCTGTGTATTGCACAGTATTCAGAGCGGTCGCGCTGGGGTGTCGACTGGCCTGCTCGCTTCCTCGGCGGAGGAAGACGATGGGTTTCCGGATCCACTTCGGCTGCGCCGATCTGGCGCGTACGGCGATCGGCGGCACACACCCGATCCATTGTCGGACGTGCTGCTCGGCATGCACATGCTGCAGACCGAGGACGAGCCGTCGGTCTTCGGGGCGTGGCGGCAGCGGGCCAGGGCGAAGCTCACCGAGCTCGAGCGTGAGCTGCTCGTCCTCGCACCGCCGATCGGGTACTCGCCGGACTTCTCACTCCGGCCGCGTCGGTGAACGGTCTCGACGCCGGCCTGGCCGCTGTGGCGGCAACGCCGCAACACCAGTTGGAGAACGAGCTGCGGCGGCTGTCCGGCGAGGTCCGAGCCGACCGGGCAGCCCGCCGATCCGGAACGTGCCCTGGCCGACCTCCTCGGTCGTACGCGGGCCGCCGTACTGCGAAGCATCTCGGTGGGCGCATGCTCCACCAGCGAAACTGGCCGCACACGCCGGCATCTCACTCGCATCGGCCAGCGAACACGCCCGAGTTCTGCATCGCACCGGCCTGGTCACCACCCGCCGGGCCGGCAACGCGGTATGGCACTCGATCAGCCCGATCGGCACCCACATCCTCACCGGCACCGAGGCCTAACCCGCTACTGGACGGTCACGTCACAAAACCGATTCGGTTCGGCCGCTGACCCTCGCGGAGCGATCCATTGCAGTGGTATGGATCAGTCTTCGCCCGGGAAGTCCGGGCGCTGGCAATCCCGCCGCGGGGGGAACCGACGGCGGGTTGGGGGGAATCGTGCATTTGTATCGTGCCGCGCTGGCAGCCGGCAGCGTGTTGGCGATCGGCGTACTCGCCACTGGTTGCGGCCCGGCCTCGAGTACGACGGAGGTCGCCGAACCGGGTGTGGTCGTGAGCACCGAGGCGACACCAACACTGGAGACGACGGCCACGCCGTCAGCAACACCAACACCGACACCAACGCCCACGCCGACGGCGCCGAAGCCGGTGACGGCTTCCACGAAGACACCGTCGACGACGACCAAGAAGACCGTCGTCGAGTTCCGCATCATCCCGTTCAAGAAGAAGACGGTCACGGATTCGTCGATGCCGAAGGGCGAGAAGTCGATCCGGACCAAGGGCGTGAACGGGACCCGCAAGCTGACCTACCAGATCACCTACGTGAACGGCATCCAGACGGACAAGGACCTGCTGCGGGACCAGGTGTCGAAGGAGCCGCGCTCGCAGGTGACCGCGGTCGGTACCAAGGTCGAGGAGCCGGAATCATCAGGCTGCGACCCGAACTACAGCGGCTGCGTCCCGATCGCCAGTGACGTCGACTGCTCAGGTGGCAGCGGCAACGGACCGGAGTACGTCGCCGGCCCGGTCCGCGTGATCGGCAGCGACATCTACCGCCTGGATGCCGACCACGACGGCCTCGGCTGCGAGGACTAGCGAAGAGCTCTAGCGAAGAGCTCTAGCGAAGAGGACTAGCGAAGAGGACTAGCGAAGAGGACTAGCGAAGAGCTCTAGCGAAGAGCTCTAGAGATAACGTCTAGGTCGTCTGGTTGTGGTCGCGGCGGGCGCTGAGAATGCTCGCCGCGATCGCTCCCATGATCAGCAGCACGCCGATCAACTGCAGCCCTGGCGAGTCGTCCGACGCCCCGTAGATGACCCCGGCGGCGCCGAGCGCAACCGCCACGACGGCAACGACGTACTTCATCAAGACCTCCCGACACCCGACAGGAACTCATCGAGTATCACCCGAATCCTATCGACTATCAATAGGCTCCCAGGAGAATCGGGGTCCACGCCAGTGTTTGTAGACAAGGTCCCGCTCCGACGGTGCGTTGCCGGAGAAGCTGAGACCGACCTCACCGGTGGTGCTGCTGACCACCAGGCTGGCCAGTGAGGGCTCGTCTCGGCGGCGGCAGTCCTCGGAGAGCAGGTCGAGGAGGCGCCCCAGCCCGTTGATGGCGTGCGGGATGCCAAGGTCGGTCTTCATGGAGCCGTAGGTTGCCGTGCCGCCGGTGGTGGCTACCCCGATGAGGTAGGAGCGCATCCGGGGTAGCCACTCGACGTCGGCCGTGGTGACGGTGACGTTCCGGCCCTTGATCGGGAGGATCTCTCCGCGGTTCAACAGCAGGTCCATGGCCCGATCGTGACACGGCGGGTCCTCCGGCGCAGCAGGCTGGAACCGGTGAGTTCAGTTGGGCCAGGACGGGTTGCGGCCGAGGTGGGCGAGGATCTGGTCCAGCGGGTTGTCGTCGTTCCACGGCAGCGCGGGGGAGAAGGGCGTGCCCGGGACCAGGCGGACTTCGCCGGTGGGTACGACGTTCGCGACGGTCTGAGCTGCCGCCAGGACTTCCGGGGTGAAGGTGACGGTGGTGCCAAGGGTTGCGGCGACGTCCCACGAATGTACGACGTAGTCGATGAAGTGGAAGCTGATCGCCTGGTGGCCGGGGAAGTCCGCACCGAACTCGGTCAGCGGGAACGTCCGCTCGGTCACGCCCTCCTCGGCGAACGCGTCCAGCACGTGCTCGGCCGACGCGATGTAGGCCTTGGCCGGCTCGTCGCCCAGGTCGCGCACCTTCCACAGTTGTTCGCCGCTCTCGCCCCTGGAGGCGGCGGCGAAGCCGTAGTGCTGCGTCGCCATGTGGGCGAGCAGGCCGTACAGAGTCCAGGCCCGGCACGGCGTCGGCTTGGACAGGTCGGCATCGGTGATCTGCGTGGCGAGGTCGATGCTGGCCCGGACCGCCGCGGCGTCAAGGGATACGTAATCAACAGTAGGCATGCGCACATCATATGCGCGAGCATATGATTGCGCCAGTGTTATCTTCGGCAGCGTGACCGCTGCGGACGAGCGCCCCGATCTCGCCGCGATGCTGTACCCGTTGGTGCGGACGCTCATCGCGGAGGAAATGCCGGTGCTCGCCGAGCATGACGTCTCGATGTGGGGCTACTCCGTGCTCGTCGCCCTGGACGAGACTCCGGTGCGCACGCAGTCCGCGCTGGCGGAGGCGATCGGCGCCGACAAGTCCCGCATCATCGGCACCCTCGACGAACTGCAGGACGCCGGCCTGATCGAGCGCACACCGGACCCCGACGATCGCCGAGTCCGGCTGTTGTCGATCACCGCCAAGGGCCGCCGGGTACGACGCTCTGTCCGCAAGGGCATCCGGGTCCGCGAGGAGCGGCTGCTGGCCAAGCTCCCGGCTGCCGACCGCCAGGGCTTCCTTCGCGCCCTCCGCGCCTTGCACCGCGAGAAGTAGGGCTCCCCTTACCAAGCCTGAGCCGAGATCGCAGCCGATCCGGAGTGGAACCTTCACTGTTCACCAGGTTGATGCTTTGCTGCCTGTGCAGAATGGTGCCGAGAAGGCGGCACTGTATCTGTTTCGCCTTCCTGCTGATCGCATTCCTCGGTAATGGAACGTGGTCGGTGGAGCGACCGACACCTGTACGCGACAAGCTGGCAGAGCAGGAGCGCCGATGGCCGATGACCGCGCGGCGCTGTTGCGTGAGCTGCACGACGTGCATGCTCCGGCGTTGTGGCGGTTCGTGGTCCGGCTGACCGGCGACGACAGGCTGGCCGAGGACGTCGTTCAGGAGACCCTGCTGCGGGCCTGGCGCCGGCCGCAGATCCTGACCGAGGACGAAGCCGGGGCCCGGGCCTGGCTGTTCACGGTGGCGCGCAATCTCGTCATCGACGACCGGCGCAGTGCCCGGGTCAGCCGCGAGGTGGCCAGCGACGACCTGCCGGAGAACCCGAGCGCCGACCACGCGAACGCCGTACTGGACGCCTGGTTGGTGGCCGAGTCGCTGGCACAGTTGTCGGAGGAACATCGGCAGGTGATCGTTCGCGCGTACTACGGCCGTCGTACCGTCACCGACATCGCCGCGGAGCTGAACATTCCGTCGGGCACCGTGAAGTCGCGGCTGCACTACGGACTGCGGGCGCTGAAGCTCGCGTTGCAGGAGAGGGGGGTGACGAGCCAGTGAGTGATCCGTACCGGGAATGGGATGCGGCGTACCTGCTGGGGTCGTTGTCGGCGAAGGACCAGCGCGAGTACGAGGAACACCTGCGCACGTGTGACGAGTGCTCGGCCGAGGTCGCGTCGCTCGCCGGCATGCCGAGCGCGATGGCCGCGCTGCCGGACGACCGCGCGCTCGCGACCATCACCGAGGCGCCGCCGAATCTCCTGCCCGACCTGGTGCGCACAGTCCAGCGCGATCTCCGCAAGCAGCGCATTCGGCTCGGCGCGGTGGTGACCGGAGTCGCCGTCGTCGCCGCGGTGATCGGCGCGGTGATCGCGATCCCGCTGACCCACGAGGAACCGCAGGGAGACTACGTCGTACTCGCACAGACCGTGGCCAGCAAGCTGTCCGCCGACGCGCGGCTGGTGCCCGAACGCTGGGGTACGACGATCGAGATCAGCTGCCGGTACGACGAATTGGCCACGCCCAGCGAACGGGCCCGAGGCTACGAGTTGTACGTCACAGACTCTTCGGGCAAGGCCCAGTTGCTCGCGAGCTGGACCGCGTCTCCGGGGACGACGGTCAAACCGGCCGCGACCACGAAACTGCAGCGCGACGAGATCCGGGCCCTGGACATCCGCAGCTCGGAGACCGGGCGAGTTCTGCTCGCTGTGCACTTCTGATCACTGTCGGCACGAATGAGCCTCGGGTGACGGGGCACCTGAAAGTCACGAGCGACGGTCGCTCGAGAGGCCGCCGAATCGAGACCCCGGTGTTCAGGGACGTGCACCGGGGTCGCGGCGGTTCCGGGTGCCGCAGCGCCGGATCGTGAGCTGGTTGGAAGAATTTCGCCGGATTCCTGTAACACTCACCACGTCACCAGCGATACACCGTGTGTAACGCCACTGAGGATCCCGTCCCAGGTCAACCGCCCGAAGGGCCTGGGGCGGGG
Source organism: Kribbella pittospori (assembly GCF_004331465.1). GTDB lineage: Bacteria > Actinomycetota > Actinomycetes > Propionibacteriales > Kribbellaceae > Kribbella > Kribbella pittospori. The sequence goes on along the minus strand of NZ_SJKB01000002.1, from coordinate 767,805 downwards.
TTTTCTTCGCCGCCAGGCGCCCCGGCAGCGTTACGCACGAAGGCCCCCGGTGAACCACCCCGGGGGCCTTCGCGCTGTTATCCCCTCCTCGGAATTTCAGCGCCTCCGCGGACTGCGCGGCGCGCTATGACGCTCGTTCGGTTGGGCCGTCCGACTCCGGCAGTGCGATCCGGTCGGCCGGCAGGCGTTCCGTCCGCTCTGTCCCGTCGTCGCCCTTGTACTGCACCAGACCGGTCCATCCCGTCTCCTCGTGCTCACGGCCGATCAACCAGCCGTGACGCCACTGGCCGTCCGCGTGAACGACCACATGGCTGGGTAGCGGGAGGCGGGACACCAGGTCGGTGTCGGGCTCGAACTCAGTCATGGCCGAAGATTAAGTGGTTTCGGCGCCACGCGCCTCCCCCGCCGCGTGTTCTCACGCTGCTCTCAGGGCTGTAATTCGCGGATCAGGCCGACGCCGAGACCGAACTCACGGACCGATCCGGTCACCTTCAGTGCCCGCCCGCCGGGGATGTGGATGACCCAGCCCTCGCGCAGTGCGTGACTGCACAGCGCCGCACCGACCGCGCCGGCGAGGTGCGGCCGGCGTTCGGTCACGTCGAGGCACGACCGTACGGCGGGCCGGCCGTTACGCCCCTCGAACACGATGCCGAGATCGTCCAGCCAGGCAAATCCCTCCGGCGTCAGCGTGATCCCGTCCGACCAGTCGAGCAGGCCGCGCTCGGTCATCGCATCCGCGAGCGCGACGCCGAGCTTGCCGGCGAGGTGGTCGTAACAGGTCCGCGCCCGCGCGTGCGCGTCGCGTTTGCTGACCGCGGACAAGCTGTTCGCGACCTCGACCCGACGAGGTGCCAGCGCCGCGAGTCCCTCGATCAACTCGGCCGTCTCCGGTCCGGCGATCTTCACGTACCGATGCCGTCCCTGTCGGACCTCGCTCAGCAGTCCGCCGTCGACGAGCAGGTTGAGATGCTCGCTGATCGTCGGCCGCGAGACCTTCGCGAGCCGGGCCAGCTCGGTCGCCGTCCAGGCGCGCCCGTCGAGCAGCGCGAGACAGACCGTCGCCCGGGTGGCGTCGGCGAGCATCCGGGCCCAGGACGCCAGCTCCTGTCCTTCCGTCTGCGTGCTCATCCACGTCCTCGCTTCGCTCCGGGCGCGGATGAGACACAAGGTGCACTGTGTTTGAGGATGAACTCGCTCCGCTCGTTCATGAGTCCATCATGCCGCTGCGACAGTTCGGTCCCGGCCTAACTGACCGCCGCCTAGCGTCGGAACCATGACGCATCTGACCATCGAACCGTCCATCCTGTACGTCGGTACGCCGGTCGCGCTGCTGAGCACGGTGAACGACGACGAGACCTTCAACCTCGCGCCGATGTCGTCGGCGTGGTCACTCGGGGATGTCGTGGTCCTCGGCGTCGGCGCCTCCGGCCAGACCGCCGCCAACCTGCAAGAGCGGCCGGAACTGGTGATCAACTTCCCGTCGCCCGAACAGTGGCACGCGGTCGAACGGATCGCCGGGCTGACCGGCCGCAACCCGGTCCCGGAGCACAAGCGGGCCCGGTTCCGCTTCGAGCGCGAGAAGTTCGCCGCGGCCGGCCTGACTCCGGTCGACTCCGAGCTGGTCGGCCCACCCCGCGTCGCCGAATGCCCGTTGCAGTTCGAGGCGACCGCGGCCGACGTACAGTTCGATGCCGACGGCAACTTCCTGATCATCCAGGCCAAGGTACTGCGGGTCCATGCCGACCACCGGATCGTCGTACCGGGGACGTCGTACGTCGATCCGGGCGCGTGGTCGCCGTTGATCTACAACTTCCGGCACTATTTCGGCCTCGCCGGCGAGCTTGGCGAATCGTTCCGTACCGAGACCCCTAGAGCAGCCGGAGACGATCGACTTCTTCGTCGCTGAGGACGACGTCCAGACCGGCCAGCACCTCGGGAAGCTCGTCCGCCGGTACGGCGCGGTGGGTGGTGCGGCCGTCGGCGTACTCCGTCGTGAGGTCGTCACCGACCAGGCGACGGACCAGGCCGTCGGCAACGCGCATCACCACCGGCCGGCCGGTGAACGGGGAGTCCGGGTGGGTCGAGACGTAGTGGTGGTAGACCCGGTAGTCGATCGGGCGCACCGGCTCGTCGTTCGACGCGTGCTGCGGGATCCAGCCGTCCGCGGTCTTCTTCGCCAGCGTCCACACGTCACCGTCGAGGGTGAGGCGGTGGTCCCAGCCGGCCTGGTCGACGATCACGCCGTCCTTGAGCGGAGTGGGATAGAGCTGTCCGGCGCCGAACCCGACATCGGCGAGGAACTCCTGCCCGTCCACGCCCACCTTGAGGAGCGCGTGGGTTCGCGGTCCGGCCTTGTGTGGTTGCACACGCGCGACCCGGCGATCCACCGTGAAGCCGAGCCGCTCGAGGGCGGCGCCGAACAGCAGAGCGTGTTCGTAGCAATAGCCGCCGCGTTGCCGGCCGACGAGCTTGGCCTGGATCGCGTCCAGGCCGATGCCGGGGTGCGTGCCGAGGATCACGTCGATGTTCTCGAACGGGATCGCCAGCACATGGGCGCGGTGCAGGCTGCGGAGGCTGTCCGCCGACGCCGCCACCCGGGGATGCCCGATCCGGTTGAGGTAGGCATCCAGGTCAAGTTCTTCGATCTGCCACATGACGCCTACCTCAACACTTCCAGTTCACTTGAGGTCAAGTTCGGTGAACAGGGTGAGCTGCAGTCCGCCCGGCGCCTCCAGCCGGGCGTTCAGCGAGTTCCACGGTGTGCGGGTCGGTTCCGCGATCACCGTGGCGCCCGCCGCGGCCAGAGTCCTGGTGGTCTCGGCGGAGTCGTCGACCTCGAAGGCGACCCGGTACTTCCCGGCAACCCGCCGGCCGACCTCGACCCGGTCGATGAAGTCGGCCTGGTTCGGATCCGCGATCTCGAGCGTCGCCCGCTCGATATCGAGAATCGTGACCCGGCCGTCCTCCGATTCGTACGACTCACGTTCGGCCAGGCCGAGCACGTCCCGGTAGAACGCCACCGCCTCGTCGTAGTCGTCCGCCGTCACGACCAACCGCAGCTCTTTGACCGTCATGACCTCAGTATCAGTCCTCCTGCACCCAGGCGCGGCCGATATTCGCCTCCTCGAAACGCCAGCCGTTGTCGGTCCGGACGGCCGTGTACTTCAGCCGGAGCCCGGCCCGCCGGTGCGGCGCCTCGCCGTCGCGATAGAAGAAGGTCAACTGGTTGGCCGACGTCTCGGCCCGGTCGCCGTCGACCCTGACCAGGATGTCGCTGTGGACGTGCTGGGTCAGTTCGCCGTCGACCGCCGTACTGCGCAGGTACTCGAGCACCTCGTCGATGCCCCGCAGTTCGCCGCCGCGCGGAGACCGCACCAGGATGTCCTTCGTGTACACCTGCCGGATGTCCTCCGGCGTCCCTTCGTCCAGGACCCGCGCCAGTCGCGCGAACAGATCCTCGATCTCCCACCGTTCGGTCGTCATCGTCGTTCCTCTTTCATTGGGATGGCCAACGTTGGCCTCACCAACTATATCCGAGAAACCTGATAGTGGTAGATCAGCCAGGATTCGCCGGTCCGCCGCAGTACGACGCTCAGGTAGACGGACAGCGTCGGCCGGTCGGCGAACGCGAAGTCCACGGCGGCGTACCCGAGGATCAGGTCCTCACTCAGTCGCCGGAGCTCGAGGATCCGGTACGACGGCGACAGTCCGAGTGGCTGTGAGTCGTAGTACTCGGTCACGGTGTCCCGGCCCACGCCGTACGGGTGCAGACCCTGGAAGATCGCGTCCTCGGTGAAGTACGACGCGACCCGCTTCGGATCGTGCTCGACGATCGCGTCCTTCCACTGGTCGAGCACGCTGTGCAGGATGTCCAAATCCTTCATCAGTGGCCTGCCTGCTGGCCGCCGTCGACGTGGAGGATCTCGCCGGTGACGAAAGCCGCGGTCTCCAGGTAGGTGACCGCGTCGACGATTTCGTCGATCTCACCGAGCCGGCCGACCGGGTGCAGGGCGGCCAGGAACTCGTGCGTCTCTTCCGGGTGCATCGGCGTACGGATGACGCCCGGCGCGACCGCGTTGACGCGGATGCCGCGAGCGGCGTACTCGGTGGCCAGGGACTTGGTGACCGAGTTGAGGCCGCCCTTGGTCAGCGACAGGCCGGGCGGGTGGCCGATCGCAGCATCGATCTGGCGATCTGCTGGGTGCGCGCGACCGACCTCGCCGAGCAGGAGCTGGATGGACGGTTGATCGGCGTGGACCGGCTGTTCGCGGTCTCGCCGGGTGCTGACGAGACCGCGGTTCGCGCGCGGGACACCGTCGTACTTGTGGATGCCGACACCGGGACGTGGGCGTCGTGGAACCTGTACGCCGTCGAGTTCGCTCGCGCGACCGGCGCGTCGGTGGTGCGCATCGACGACCACGGGATCACCGGTTCGGCGTTCTTCGATCAGGTACGACGGTTGGGCCGGCCGGTTGTCAGTTCGCCGAAGCGGGACGCGACGCCGTTGCCCCCTGGTCTCGTCCGGCGGCCGGTCGTCGAGCCGGTGCCGATCTGGACCTGGGCGCTGGTGTGGCGGCGTGACGAGACCCGGCCGGCCGTCAGGGCTGCGGTCGAGGCGTTGAGTCGCGACGTTGCAGTTGACCTTGGGCCGGAGGGGGCCTGGCTGCCGGCGGACGATCCGTTCAGGCCTGGTGCTGCACCGCTGCCGGAGTGAGTCGATAGCCGAGGTTCTCGGAGAACTCGGCGGACAGGGCGAAGCGGTCGCCGCGCACGAGGGTGTGACGCCATTCGACCGGACGGCTTTGTGATGTGCCTTGGCGGTTGATGGAGAACGCGGCCGCCTCGGGTGGGCAACGGAGTACGGCGCGCTCGGCCGGCGTGGGTACGACGGCGCGGATGTCCTCGCGGCCGTGGTCCAGTCGCACGCCGATGCGGGTGGCCAGCTCGTTGTAGACGCTGGTGTGGGTGAAATCGGCGTCGAGGAGTGGTTCGGCGAGGGAGGCGGGAAGCCAGACGCGATCGAGTGCGAGGGGATCGTCGCCGGCGAAGCGGAGGCGCTCCAGGTACAGCAGTGGGCTCGACGCTTCCAGGTCGAGGCGGCTCGCGATCACGCCGTCGGCCCGGATGTCGAGCGCGCGGACGATGCTGTGCTGGGTCAGGCCGGACGCCTCGACCGAGGAGAACAGGCTGTACAGCGCACCCATCGGCTGGCGGATCTCCGGCGTGGTCGCGACGCGGGGCTGACGGCCGCGTTCGGCCACGATCAGGCCGTCCGCGCGCAGCTTCCCGAGCGCCTGCCGGACCGTGTGCCGGCTGACCTGGTAGTCGTCGACCAGCGCGAGCTCACCGGGGAACGTGTCGTCGAACTCCCCGGACCGCAGCCGCCGGACAAGGTCCTGCTGCAGCTGCTTCCACAACGGCTGGCCGCCGGCGCGGTCAAGCCTGCGCTGGATCATCAGGGTCCTACCTCCCGGGGGTGGGCTTGCCAAATGTCCGGTCATCTCCTAGCTTAAATGTGCGTACATTTTCAGCGGGGAGGAACCGATCCGATGGTGCAGGTCGACATTAGGCCACCCAACCCCTCGGAACCCCCCGTCTCACGCCACCCCCGCCTCACCGCAGCCCTCCACCCCGGTCTCGGCTCCTCGCGATCACTTCGTCTTGACCGTCGCGTCGGCTCCGCCGTGTCGCGGTTGCCCGGCTTGGGTGTCGTGCTTCTTCTCACAGCCGTGGCGGTCCCGCTCGGGCGACTGGTTCCTGTGGTTGGCGGACCGGTTTTCGGAATCGTGCTCGGGGTGCTCGCAGGTCTCCTGATCCCGGCCCTGCGTTCAGACCAGTGCCGCCCCGGCTACGACTTCGCCGCGAAGAACCTGCTGCAGGTCTCGATCGTCGTACTCGGCACCGGCCTGTCCCTCCAGCAAGTCGCCCACGTCGGCGCCTCCTCACTCCCCGTCATGCTCGGCACACTCGCGCTAGCGCTAGGCGGCGCATGGGTCTTCGGCCGCCTGCTCGGCGTACGCGGCGACACCCAGACCCTGATCGGAGTCGGTACGGCGATCTGCGGCGGCTCCGCAATCGCCGCAGCAACAGCCGCCATCGGCGCGAAGCGATCTTCAGTCGCCTACGCGCTCGCGACGATCTTCACCTTCAACGTGGTGGCCGTCCTCGCCTTCCCGCCGCTCGGCCACCTCATGGGCCTCAGCTCAGAAGCCTTCGGCCTGTGGGCAGGCACCGCGATCAACGACACCTCATCGGTAGTCGCCGCCGGCTACGCCTACAGCGCCGATGCCGGCGACCAGGCCCTCGTGGTGAAACTGACCCGCTCACTCATGCTCGTCCCGATCGTCCTCACCCTGGTCGTGCTCAAGTCCCGCCGCGACGCGCGAACCGCCGACCGCCAGAACCCGGACCGCCCGCGGACACGTCTCCCGTGGCGCCGGCTCGTGCCGATCTTCCTGATCGGCTTCGTCGCTGCGGCGGGTCTGCGTTCGGCCGGACTCGTGCCGGACGGGTGGCTCCCGACGCTCAGCCTGGTCGGCACGTGCCTGATCACCTCGGCCCTGGTCGCGATCGGCCTGTCGCTGCGACCGCGTGAACTACGCGACGCAGGGCCCCGGCCGCTCCTGCTCGGAGCGATCCTGTGGGCCCTGGTCGCGTTGGGAAGCCTCGGACTTCAGTCCTTCTCGTAGGCCGCCGGCCGGGTCTGAACCGTCTTGATCCGCGGCACGTCCAGCTTGTTGCTGCGGTCGAAGCGGTAGATGCCGTTCTCTTCCTGGAACACGTCGGTCAGCTGCGTGTAGCAGTAGCCGAACATCAGCGGGTCGTCGAGCAGCGCGTCGACCAGACCGGTGAAGCGCGTGTAGAACGCCTCCTCGTCGACGACCCGCTGGCCGTAGCCCCACGACTCGGTGCGGTTGTCACCGGCCGACTTCGCGGCCTCCTCCGGGTTCCACCAGATGCCGCCGAACTCACTGCAGAAGTACGGCTGACCGGCGTACGGCTGGGAGATCGGCCGCTGCTCGCGCCCACCCGTGTTCCCGTACGGCGCTCCGTCCGCGAGGCCGGCCATCTGCCGGGCGAACTCGGCCGGGTCCTGCTCGTAGTTGTGCGAGTCCCAGACGTCGGTCTCCGGCACGCGGTGCGAATACCCCGACGCGTCGAGCACCGGCCGGGTCGTGTCGGCCGCCTTCGTGGCCAGGAACATCGCCCGGGTCACGTCGTCCAGCTGGGTGATCCGGTCGTGCAGGAACTGGTGTGTCTCGTTCAGCGGGCACCAGCCGATGATCGATGGGTGGCTGTAGTCCCGCTCGACCGCCTCCAGCCACTGCGACACGAACGACGCCGTCGGCTGCTGGTTGTCCTCTTGGGTGCCATCGGCAAGGTTCTCGCCCCAGTCGCCGAACTCACCCCAGACCAGGTAGCCGAGCCGGTCCGCGTGGTACAGGAACCGCTCCTCGAACACCTTCTGGTGCAGCCGCGCGCCGTTGAACCCGGCCGCCAGGCCCAGCTCGATGTCCGCAACCAGCGCCTCGTCGGACGGCGCCGTCATCAGGCTCTCCGGCCAGTAGCCCTGGTCCAGCACCAGCCGCTGGAACACATGCTTGCCGTTGATCAGGATCGCCTGGCCGTTGACCGACACCGACCGCAGACCGGCGTAGCTGTCCGCGCCGTCCACAACGTTGCCATCGGCATCGATCAGCTCGACGCGAACGTCGTACAGGTGGGGGTCGGTGGTGTCCCAGAGGCGGACGCGATCCGCCGGGACCTGTAGCGTCAGTCGCGGGGCGAAGTCGAGATCCGCGCGGACCTCCTGGGTGGTGACCTCGCCGTCGGCGTCCTTCAGGATCGCGCGGACCTTCCAGCCCGGCTTGTTCGCCGACACCGGTACGGCGAGGTGGAAGCTCGAGCCGGCCACGTCCGGGGTGATCCGCGGGCGACCCAGGTGCACGGTCGGCACCGCCTCGAGCCAGACGGTCTGCCAGATCCCGGTCGTCCGGGTGTAGTGGCAGCCGTAGTTGAAGTACTTCGTCGACTGCTTGCCGCGGGCCTGCGCGCCGTACCGGCTGTCCCGCGCGCGGACGACGATGGTTGCCTCCTCGCCGGGCTTGGCGACCTGGCGGAGGTTGGCGCTGAACGGCGTGAACCCGCCGCGGTGCCGCACCACCTCGACGTCATTCACCCACACGGTCGCGTCGTGATCAACCGCCTGGAAGTGGAGTACGGCGTCCTTGCCGGACCAGTCGGCCGGGATCGTGACGGTCGTCCGGTACCAGACGGCCTCCATGAAGTCGACGTCCTCGATCCCGGACAGCTTGGTCTCCGGCGCGAACGGCACCGTGATCCGCTGCGCCAGCTCTCGCTCCCGGACCCCGCGCTCGAGACCGGAGTCCGACCGGTCGATCTCGAACTGCCACTCGCCGTTCAGGTTCACCCACTCCGGACGAACGAACTGCGGGCGCGGGTACTCCGCACGAGGTTGGGTCATGAGCACTCCCGTGACGTGGTTGCTGAGGGGGTCGGCACGACAGTACAACGTTGGAATGCGCTCAGCAATGGGTCTTTCAGGTGTTGGTTGGAGGGTGGCTGTCGGATTCGGGCACCCTGGTTCGTCGGGTTGGTGAAGGAAACGACGAGAGGGAGACGCCCCATGCAGGTCGAACCGACAATCGTGACCATTGCCCTGCCAATCGCGAACCGCCGGAGGTCGTACGAGTTCTACCGGACCGGACTCGGATTCACCACGCCCGGCGAGCCGGACCGTGACGGCGTCCCCGAGCCGCTGCGCCTGACCCTCGGCGACCGCGTCCGGGTGATGCTCATCCCGAAGGTCGGGTTCGGGTGGGTGCTCAGTGGACGGAAGCAGGCCACGGCCGGGCGGAGCGAGTGCGCCGTGTCTCTCAGCCTGCCGACGCGCGCCGACGTGGACGACCTACTGGCGCGCGCCGAGCAGGCCGGCGCGGAGATCGTCCGGCCGGCGGGCGAACAGGACTGGGGCTACGACGGCGCCTTCGCCGATCCGGACGGTCACGTCTGGCATGTCGCGCTGGCCGGCGAGTTCATGACCTCCTGGCCCTAGGCGATACGTAAGGACAGGAGGTGTCGGGTCGCGGGGTAGTGCACCTACGCGTGGAGGCTCGGTGTGTACACCGTCTCGGCGGCGTACTACCTGTCGAGCTGCACGCCTCAGGCGTTGCTGAAGAGGGCCGCGTTGAGGAAATCGGGTCCGAAGGTGCCTTCGCGGTCCGGGACGACGTTGCGGATCTCGAGCGGGGTGAGCGGCGCGAAGATCGTGCGGAGGTCGTCGGCGGAGAAGGCCATGCCTCCTTGCGTGTCGCCGCTCAGGACGACGTCCAGGTCGGTCGGGGCTTCCACCCGGTCGGCGGCGAAGGTGACGATGCCGAAGCGGCCGCCGGGGCGGATGGCCGGCAGGACGCGGTCCAGATAGGTGATCCGACGGTGAGGCGCGAGATGGTGGAAGCAGCCGGAGTCGTAGACGAGGTCGAACTGACCGTCCGGCAGCGGCTCGCGCAGTACGTCGGACGCCGTCAGTGTGACCGTGGCCGGCATGGTCGCGCGGACGCTATCCAGCAGTGGTGCGGCCAGGTCGACGCCTTCGACCGTCGCGCCGTGCTCGGCGAACCATCTGCTGTTGCGACCCGAGCCACACCCGATGTCGAGCGCTCGGGCACCGTCCAGGTTTCCGAGCAGTCCGCGTTCATACCAGTCGACCAGCGGTTCGTCCGGCAGTTGTGTGGCGAGCGGGTGGCCCGGTGTCGTCAGCAGCCCGGTCCAGAATTCGGCCGCCGACGACTGTGATCGATCTCCGCGGGCGCTCGCTGCCACGACCTGGTCGAGGATGCTGAGCAACTGATCGGTCGTGTGTATGCGCGCTCCGTTGACCACTCCGGAATCCTACTGAAAAGCAGGTGATCGGGGGCGATGGGATCGCATAAGGTCGTGGTGATGATGGGTTTCTGAAGGCGCGCGCCACGGTGTGGCACTCCGGCATCGACTGTCTGTCGTGCCGTCTCTTCGAGTTGCCGTGAGGTGGGTGCGCCGCGCTTCGACTGTTCTGTCGATCGCGACTCTTCAGGAGCTTCCGCATGTCCGGCATTTCCTCGCCGGGGCGCATCATCATGCCCGGCCTCGATCAGCATGTCACCGACCGCCTCGTACTCCGCACCCTCGATGGCGCCGCGGATCTCCTCATGGAGGAGCTTCGCTGGCTGCCGTCGGTCCACTCGATCCGTCAACTGTCCGACGTCGCCGTCGAATGCACGATCGACGGCCGGTTGAGCGAGCTCGCTGCCTGTTCCCTCTACTCCACGGTGGCGATCGCCGTCGACGACGACTCACTCGAGCGGTCGCAGCAGACCGGCGTACTCGCAACCCTGCCAACCCCGATCGGCTTCCGTGTCGGCTGCGATGATCCGCAAGTCCGGTACCGCGTGATCGCCGCAGTCGAACGCGAGCTCGGCTGGATCAACCAACCCGGCAGCTGGGACGTCAACCTCATGCAAACAGCAGACGGCTGGATCGCTGAGATCGGCCCGCTGTCCTGGATGCGGCGCTTCGGACGGCTGGAACGGTTGCCGTGGTCAACCACCCCGCTCATCGCAGAAGTCCTTGTCCGCTTGGCGAAACTCCAGCCGGGTCAACGCATCGTCGACCCGTTCTGTGGCACGGGCACGATCCTGCTCGCCGCACTCCGCCGACAACCAACCGGCCGCGTCTTCGGGACCGACCACGACCCGCGGGCACTAGCGATCGCGAACCGTCAACAGCCAGGTGGCCTGACACAGGCGACAGCGCAGGCCCTTCCGTACGCCGCCGGCAGCGTCGATCGGATCATCACCAACCTCCCGTTCGGCAAGCTGGTCGGCACCCATCACGCCAACCGTACGCTCTACCCAGCCGCCCTCTCCGAGATCAGTCGAGTCCTCACCGCCGACGGTCGCGCCGTACTCCTCACGGAGGACAAACGCCTGCTCCACAAGGCGATCGAGCACCAGAAAGGCCTCAAGCTCATCCGCCAACGGCTCCTCAAATACAACGGCGCCACTCCCACCGCGTACGTCCTTACCCGGCCCCGGGAGCGACGCTGAAGCCTAGGCGGCGGCCGTGTCTCTCAGCTCTCGAAGCCTCGATGCCGTCAGCGTGTCCGGGTCTTTGTCGGGCTCCAGCAGGATCACTGTGCAGGTGGCCGCGTGGGTCACGGCGGAGGTGATGCTGCCGTCGCTGAACTGTGCGGCTGGTCCGCGCGGCGACCGGCCGAGTGCGATGGCGCGGGCGCCGACGTCCGTGGCATGCCGGGCCAGCGCGCGGCCGGCGGCGGCATGGTCGCCGACGCTGGTGAGTACCTGGCCGGTCGCGGCGATGTGGTGTGCGGCGAGCCGGTCGAGGTGAGCGACGACGGCCGCGTGCGCCTGCTCGGCGTCCTCGGCATCCAGAGCAAGTTCCTCGACGACGGCGGTTTCGCGGACGTGGACGACCTCCAGCGTGGTGCCGGCATTGCGAGCGACGATGGCGGCGGCATCGACGACCGCGGCCGCGTCCTCGGTGGCGCCGACGGCAACGATGACCGGCCGGTACTCCGCTGATGGAGCGGCTCCGACCCGCTGCAGCGACGGGAGCACCGGGGAGCCTTCGGCCGGGTTCTGCTCGGCCGCGCTGACCAGCCGATGGCCGGTGGCGAGTACGGCGATGGCGAGCAGGAAGGCAAGTCCGCCGAGATAGAACGGGACGCTGAGGTTGGTGGCGTCGGCAAGCTTCCCGGCGGCGAACGGGGCAAGGCCGCCGCCGATGAACCGGACGAAGCCGTACGCCGACGAGGCGACCGGCCGCTCGACCGGCGAGACGAGCATGACCGCCTGCGTGGTCAGCGTGTTGTTGATGCCGATGAACGCGCCACTGACGATGACCGCGACGATGACCACGGTCGGTGTGTGGACGCCCGCCGCGATGGCGGCCATCACGATGCCGAGCGCGAACAGGTTGACGTACAGCACCGGCGCCGTACCGAATCTCGCCTGCAGGCGCGGGGCGACGAACACCGAGAAGGCGGCGACCAGCAGTCCCCAGCCGGTGAACACCAGGCCGAGCTTGTGAGCGTCGATCTCCATCGGGTACGGCGCGTAGCCGAGCATCGTGAAGAAGCCCCAGTTGTACAGCAGCGCCATCAGCCCCATCGTCAGCAGGCCCCGATGGCGAAGGGCCTTGAGCGGCGCCGCGAGCGATGTCTTGTGCTCGGGCTTCGGAAGTGATGGCACGAACACAGCGGTTGCCACCAGTGCGATGGCCATCAGCACCGCGACGCCGAAGAACGGCCCACGCCAACTGATGCTGCCCAGCTCACCGCCGAGCAGCGGGCCGACCGCGATCCCGAGACCGAGCGCGGTCTCGTACAGGATGATCGCGCCGGCGAAGCCGCCGCTGGCCGAGGCCACGATGACCGCGAGGCTGGTGGAGATGAACAGGGCGTTGCCCAGGCCCCAGCCGGCCCGGAAGCCGACGATGCCACCGATCGAGCCGGACGCACCGGCCAGCGCGGCGAACACCACGATGAGGGCCAGGCCGATGATCAGGGTCCGCTTGGCGCCGAAACGGCTGGAGAACCAGCCGACCACGAGCATCGCGACCGCGGTCACGACCAGGTAGCTGGTGAACAGCAGCGACACCTGGCTCGGGGTGGCCTTCAGGCTGGAGGCCAACGCGGGCAGGATCGGGTCGACCAGACCGATGCCCATGAACGAGATGACGCAGGCGAACGCGACGGCCCAGACCGCCCGTGGTTGCTTGAACGGGGTGGACGTCGTCCCGTGGGGTGAAGCCATGGAAGGGCCTTCCTAACGTGGGGTTGCCGATGTGGTCGGCTGGTCGTCGTACGCCGATTCGACGAGCTGGGTGAGCACGGGGAGCGCGGCGGAGATGGTGGTCTGGTCCTGCGGGTCGAGCCGGTCGATGAGCTCCTGCAGGACGTCGGCGCGTTCGGCGCGCATGCGCGCCCAGAGGTCCAGCCCGGCCTCGGTCGCTTCCACGAGTACGCCGCGTCGATCGCTGGTGCTCGTCGTACGCCGTACCAGGCCCTCACGTTCCATCCGGCCGACCAGTTGGGTCATGCCGGGTTGGGAGATGCGTTGGGCTTGTGCCAGCTCCGTCATGCGCTGTGGTCCCGACCGCCCGAGGCGGCTCAGCGTGGACGAAGCAGCGCTGCTCAAGCCTCCGACGGGGCGAATGAGCTGCACGAGCTGCTCGAGCACCACGAGGAGCTCCATACCGGAGCCCTCACGATACATAATGGGGTTATGTATCTGCATAACCTCATTATGTATCTACCCGAGCCGAACCACAAAGTGATCTGAGGCTCACTCAAGCGGTCAGCGGCGGTAGGCGCGGTAGAAGGCTCGGGCGCCGGCCTCGGCGCGGGTGAGGGCGGCGTCCAGCTGGAGGTCGGAGTCGAACATCGCCCGGTCGAGGGATGCGCCGATGGCCAGGAACGCCAGGTGTTCCGCGGCCAGTTCCGGATCGGGTACGGCGAGGTGGCCGGCGGCATCCAGTTCGGCCAGGGCCTGGGCGAGCCGGGTCATCACCAGTTGAGGTGCGCGTCGGTAGTACTCGATTGCCACGTCGGGGAAGCGTTCCGCCTCGCCGATCACCAGGCGCCGAAGCCGGATCACCGGTCCGCCGTGGATCGCCTGCGCGAGGTCGCGCGCGATGTCGACCAGCCGTTCCTCCAACGGTGCTTCGGATCGAGTCCGCCGGTCGGTGAGGCCTGAGGTCCCGAGTCGTTCGGAGTAGGACTCGGCGGTGGCGATCGCCGCGGTGATCATCGCGCGGAAGACCTGCTCCTTGTCGCCGTAGATGTTGTAGACGGTGCGCTTGGCGACACCGGCCGTCGCGGCGATGTCGTCGATGCTCGTTCCCTGGTAGCCCTTCGCCAGGAACTCCGCGGCGGCCGCCTCGGTGATCATCGCGCGGGACCGCCGGATGCGCGGGTCCTCGTACTCGGTGCCGGTCGCCGCTTCGGCCACTGTTCGCCTCCCTCTTGCACTAGTCAGTGCAGTAGTGCAAAGTATGGTCACAAGTGCACCAGATGGTGCATTAGATCAGAGACTACCTCAGGAGACTGCGATGAGCACCAACACCTCGATCACCGCAACATCCGTCGTACCCGAGAGCTGGCGACGCGGACGCGCAGCCGCCGTACTGGGCACGAGCCCCGCTCTGCCGCTGATCCTGCTGGCCCTCTCGGCCACCGTCGTCACCATCCGCCGGCGCGAACTTCGCGCTGTGATCGCCCGCTGATCCGGCCATGACAGAACAGGACAAGACGATGACTGAGAACGCGATCGACAAACTGCGCTCCCTCGAGCCCCTGCTCGGCACCTGGCGAGTCGAGGGGCCCGAGTCGAGCGGCACGGTGCAGTACGCCTGGGCGGAGTTCGGCGGCTGGCTGGTCCAGCAGGTCGACCTCGGTGCCGGCGACACCGCGAACCGCGGGGTCGAATACATCGGCTACGACAAGGAGACCGACAGCATCCGCTCACACTTCTTCGGCGGATCCGGCGAGATCCTCGAGTACACCTATGTGCTGGATGGCAAAGAGCTGACGATCTACTTCGGCGGACCGGAGTCGCCGGCGAAGTTCGTCGGCGCCTTCAACGACGACTTCACCCGCAACACCGGTGCGTGGGCGTGGCCGGGAGGCGGCTACGAGTCCACCATGACGAAGCAGACCGACTGATTCTGGTCAGCAGGAGGAGTTGAGTACCGGGGAGGAGCTTGCCGGACTGAGTCGCAGCGGGGGTGCCGCAGTTCGACGTCAGCGGTTCGACCATCTCCCACCACCTGAAGGTCCTGCGCGGAGCCGGCCTGGTCGACTGCCGGGGCACCTGGGTCTACTACTGGCCCGTCCCCGACCGCATCCAGTGGCTCTCCACCCTGCTCGCCGTACCAACGAGCTCGACCCTCAGCAGTTAGAGACCGAGTAGGCGGGTGCCGTTGTGGTGGCAGACGGAGCGTAGCCAGTCGTCGCCGAGGTCCAGCGACTCGAGTGCTGAGAGTTGGACGGCGTACTCGTAGGGGATGTTGGGGAAGTCCGTGCCGAGGACGATGCGGTCCTGGAGGTCGGCCAGGCGGGGCGTGAGTTCCCGGGGGAACGGCATGAGCGACTCGGTGAACGGCGTGAGCGCCATCGTCGTGTCCAGATGGACGTTCGGGTACGACGTGAGGGCGAGGTGCTCGGCGTACTCGGGCATGCCGAGGTGGGCGATGATCGCGGTCAGGCGCGGGTGCTTCCGCAGTACGTCGCCGAACGGCCCGGGACCCGTATGCCGGCCAGGGATCGGGCCGGATCCACAGTGCACAACCACCGGTACGCCGGCCTCTGCGAGCTGACCCCAGACGTCGTCCAGTTCGTCCTCGCGTGGGTCGTAGTCGCCGACTTGGACGTGGACCTTGAAGATCCGCGTCCCCAGTTCCAGCGCCTCGCGCACGTAGTCCGCGGCACCTGGCTCGGGATAGAAGGTCCCGCTCGACACGCATCCGGGTGTCGCCGCGGCGAAGTCCCGGGCCCACGCGTTGAGCCACTGCGCCATCCCCGGCTTGTGCGGATACACGAGCGCCGGGAAGGCCCGAACCCCCAACGTTTCCAGGGTTTTCAGCCGCTCCTCGACTGAGGTCCGGTAGGTGACCGGCCACTCGGTGCCGTAGTGCTGCGGTGCCTGGTCGAAGTACGCCCAGACAGCGTTCATCACCTGATCCGGCAGGAAGTGGACGTGCACATCGACCAGCCCGTCCAGCCCCAGCCGCCGCCACCACACCGGTACGTCGCTGTCTCGCACCCGCCCAGAGTAGGCCGCTCAGCCTCAGCGGGAAGCGACGTACCTCACGTGCAGGCTTTGCAAGAACTACGTACCTACGTACTATCCACAGTGTGGATATGGCTGTGGATAACCGGCTCGCGGAGCTGGAACGGCGGATCGCAGCGCTGGAATCCGCAGCGGACGCGCGGGGAGGGGGCAGGCGGCGGCCCTCCGCCGGGCAGGCCGAAGCGACCCGGGCGCTCAGCGAGCTCCGGGCGTGGCATGACTGGTCAGACGTCGCGCCGGCTCTGGCGGCGCTGGGGAATCCCGTCCGGCTGACGCTGCTGCGCGAGATCGTGCGCGGCCGAGCGACCGTCAGCGCTCTGAGCCAGGTCGACGGTCTCGGCACGAGCGGTCAGATCTACCACCACCTCCGCCACCTGACCGCCGAAGGCTGGCTGCACACCCCTACGCGTGGCACCTTCGCGATCCCGCCGCACCGGGTCACCGCACTGCAGACGATCCTCTCCGCCTTGGAGGCGAGCTAGCCGGCCTGGTCGGAGAGCCAGAGGCTGGTCAGGCCGCGGAAGTGGGCCATGAACTGGTCCTGCTCGTGCTCGGGGTAAGTGGTGGCGACGGTCGACGTCAGGAGGCGGTCGAAGTCGGGCCCGGCGACCCAGTCGCGGACGCGAGCGTCGAAGTCGGCGAGGTGTTCGGCGCACCACTCGTGGTACTTCGTGGTCTCGAAGTGCTCGTCGGCCAGCGCCAGATAGGCGTTGAGTTTCGCCTCGTAGTCGAGCGATTCGTCGTCGGCGATCGCGAAGTACCGCTCGGTGTGAAGGTCGACGGTGCTGCGCCGGCCGGTCGCGAGCGAGAACACCGACCACTTGACCAGTGCGCTGATCGCCCACGGGAAGTAGTAGTGCAGCGAGGTGACCGCGACGTCCGGGCAGGCGTTGGCGTAGTCGATCGGGTGGACCGAGTCGCCCTTCACCAGCATCTCGCAGGAGTTGAACTCCCAGCCGAAGAACGCGTTCACGATCCGGCTGATCGCCACCGCCTCGTGCCCGGCGGACGGGTTGAGGAAGTCGTGCGAGACGGCGTACCGGTTGTGCATCGGCTCGTCCGGGCGGAAATCCATCACCATCGTCTCGGCGCCGATCGACAGCGCACGGGCGAACTTGTCGTACTCGATCGTCGCCTGCAGGTGCATCAGCATCTCGCCGGACTGGTCGTACGCGCGGTGCAGATCGACCTTGTCGTTGATCCGGGACACGCCCCGCCAGCCGCCGCCGTCGAACGGCTTCATGTACAGCGGATAGCCGAGGTCCTCGGCGATCGCGTCCAGGTCGAACGCTTTGTTGTACTGCGCCGACGTGTACGCCCAGCGCACGTTGTCGACCGGGTTCTTGTACGGCACCAGCACGGTCCGCGGGATCTTCAGTCCGAGCCGGAGCATCGCGCAGTACGCCGAATGCTTCTCCATCGACTGGAACGTGAACGGCGAGTTCAGCAGGTACGTGCCGTTCATCAGCGCGGCCTTCTTCAGCCACTCGCGCGGGTGGTAGTACCAGTACGCGAGCCGGTCGATCACCAGCCCGACCCGGACCGGGTCGTTCAGGTCGAACGGCTCGATGGTCAGCCGGCGGGACCCGAACTCGTGCTCGGTCCCGTCGATGGTGACCGGCCCGACCCGCTGCAGCAGCGCCTCGAACGCCCGTGGCCAGTCCTCTTCGGCCCCCAGCAACAGCCCGATCAAATGCCTTGAGCGATCAGCCACTGAATCTCCTACAGGTCGGTTCGGGAAGGGAAGGAAAGAAGAGGAGGGGGGATCAATCTCCTAACAGAATCGGGGCAGGTGGTGGGCCAGTTGCTGCCGCCACCAGGGCCAGTCATGGGCTACGTCGTACCCCCACAGGTCGAGCTCGTGCGGGATGCCTTTGGCCTTCAGTACGGCGGCGGTCGCGTGGGCGGACGGCAACGAACCGGTCGGGTTCGTCTCCCAGTCGCCCTGACCGACCGTGAGCAGGATGAAGATCCGGGTCCGCAACCACTCCAGGTGGTCACCATCCAGATTCGGCAGGTAGTCGGCCGGATTGTTGAAATACGTCGCGTCGCCGCGCTCACCCCACGCGTGCCAGCTGGCCGCGTCGTAGTTGCCGGACTGGCAGATCGCGATCGGGAACAGATCGGCCCGTTTGAACGCGAAGTTCAGCGCATGGAAGGCACCCAGGCTGCAGCCGGTGGTGATGATGTCGGCGGTGCCGGGAGAGTCCGCGCCGATCGCCGGGACCACCTGGTCCACGATCCAGGACTCGTAGAACCCGTGCCGCCGGGCCCGGTCCTCGAGCTGGATGCTGCGATCCGACCAGCTGACATGGTCGAAGGAATCGACGCAGTACAGCTTGACCCGGCCGGCCTCGATCAGGTCCGCGACAGCGTCGACCATGCCGTTGTTCTCGTAGTCCCAGGCGCGGCCCTGCTCGCTCGGGAACACCAGCACCGGGCGGCCGAAATGGCCGTACCGGATCAGCGTGCCGCGCCGGTCAAGCCCCGGCGCCTCCAACTCGACCTGCTCCCGCTCCATCTGCCCCACCCCAGCACCGTTGCAGTAGCTCCGTCAGCTCAGGATCCAGCACATCACGCCACGCTGTGAAATTGTGCATGTCCGGCGTTTCGTCGAACCTCACGTCCAGCCCGAGTTCGGCCAGTTTCGCGGCCATCACCCGGTTGTTGTGGACGTTCTCCTCCGTCGTCCCCGCGGTCATCCCGATCAGCGGCGTACTCGGTGGCGTGGTTGCCGTCAGCACCTGCCCGACGAACCCGGTGACCTGAGCGTAGAACTCGAACCGCGACTCCTGCGGATCCGTGTCGGCGGTGAAGAACGACCCCGACTGCAGGAACAGCCCGTCGAAGGTGCCCGGATGGTGCCATTCCGCGAACAGCGCGGCCAGCGCACCCAGGCTCGCGCCCATCAGCACGGGCCGCCGGCTCCGGTACTGCGCCTCGATCGCGGGCAGCACGTACTGCGTCAGGGCCTCGGCGTACTGCGGATTCGCGGCGTACCAGAGGTTGCGGGTGGTCGGCCGGATCAACGCGAGCCGGAACGGCGGCAGAGCGGACTCGGTGACCATCGCGCCGGCGTAGTGGGTCAGACCGGCGTACGCGGCGAACTCGGGACCGTCGTGGGAGAGCAGGAGCGGCAGCTCGAAGGTCGGCGTGATGCCTTCCGGCGCCCAGACATGGACATCGACCTCGCCGACCGGGGTCTCCACACCGAGCGGCGTCAGCGCCGATGCGATCGGCGGGACGGTGATCCAGGCGGGTTCGACGTACCCGGGTAATGGCAGCCAGGAGTGTTCCCCGAACGCCCCGCCGACGATGCGCGGGTTGGTCGGGTCGGTCCGCATGCCCAGATCGGCGATGTCGAACAGGTACTCCATCCGGTGCACCGACGGCCGCGGTAGCCGCAGCTCCCAGCCGTAGTCCACCTGTTTGAACTCGAGCAGTTCGGCCGCGAGCCCGAGCTCCTGCCACAGCTTCACCCCGGTGAACGCATGCGAAGGATCGCCGAGGCGGAACACCACCTCGGCCCCTTCGACACCACTCACCACAGCAGGCATCAGACCACCGTACGCCGACCGGCTGTCGGTAGTGGAAACGGTGGACAGCGAGGCATACTCGACGTGTCGCTGTGCGATGTGGGTTGGCGCGATTCTTGGGAGGGGACCGTGCAGCACGACCCCTCGGACTACTCGCAGGCCGTGGAATTCGCGCAACTCGCGCTGAACCTCCACGACGCGGAACATGTCGACGAGACCATCGAGTCCGTCGTCCGATCCGCCGTGCAGGCAGTCGGGGGCGACGCTGCCGGACTGGTCCTGAGTCACCGGGGCGGGCGCCTCGAGGTCGCGGCCGTGACCGATCCGGTCGTCGAGACGATCTATCGGTATCAGCTGGAAACCGGCGAGGGCGCGATGCTGGCCGCGGCCGCGGCGGGCAGCCCGCTGCACGTTCGGGACGTGGCGGCCGATTCACGCTGGCCGCGGTGGAGCGAGGTACTCACGGGCCTTGGCCTACGCAGTGTGATCCACGTTCCGATGCTGCTCGATGGTCGAGGTGCGGGGATCCTCAGCGTCTACGCCGCGCTGCCGAACGCATTCAGTGCCGACGACGTCGCCGTCACCCACATCCTCGCCAGGCATGCCTCGGTGGCAGTGGCGACGGCGCGCCGTCAGGCGAACCTGGCCCAGGCGGTCGACGCTCGGAAGCTGGTCGGTCAGGCGATGGGCATCCTGATGGAACGGTACGGACTGGACGGCGATCGCGCGTTCGAGGTGCTGAAGCGCTACTCCCAGGACACCCACACCAAGCTGCGCGACGTCGCCCAGCACCTCATCCAGACCCGGCGACTCCCGACCGGCCCGGCCAAGGATGAGTTCCCGCCGTCCACAGCCTGACCGACGGCGGCATACCGAAAAACTGGCAGCCGGTGGCAGCTTTCGTCGGTACGCTCGGTCTCAGCCGAGGCGACTGGGGAGGGCTTCATGGTGGGACTGGAAGACATCCGGGCAGTGACGGCGGATCTGCCGCGCAGCTACGAGGTGCTGGTGCGGGACTCGATCAAGTACCGGGTCGGGCAGATCGTCTACCTGGCGGTCGCGCCGGACGAACAGACGATCGGGATCGCGTTCCCCCGCGAGGAACGCCAGGCGGCGCTGGAGGCGGAACCGCACAAGTTCTTCCCGCCCCGCCCGTCCGACGAACGCTTCCGGTGGATCCAGGTCCGCCTCGAAGCCCTCGAGTACGACGAACTCCGCGAACTGATCCTGGACGCCTGGTCCATGGTCGTACCCAAGAAGGTCCAGGCCGAATACTTCGGACGGTAGTCACTCAGGGGCCTACGGCAACCATCTCATCCTCTGGTAGGAGCTGGTGTACCTCCGTGGCCTACGGACGTTGCCGGAGAACTGTCCCCACGACCGATGGGTAGGGCGGTTTCTCCCGGCAGCCTGGAAGCATGACCGGAGACTTCCTACCCCACCGCCGCCAAGCATCGGCCCGAGCCCAGCTACTAGCCGTCGTCATCGTGATCGCCGTCGCCGCGGTCGGCATTTATCTGTTCACGTAGGAAGTCTGTCCCACCCACCCGCTACGCGCGCTCCTGGCGTCGCGTGCTCCGGTGGTTGGGTGATGTGGTTGTGGGTTGGCGGGTCACCCGCGGCGTGATCTGGCTGGGTGACAGCACGACGGCCACCACCAAACGCACTCATTGTGGGGATCCGCAGGCGGTGAATGTCCTCGGGCGTGTGTCCGGGCTGGGCGGGTGGCGGGTTGTGTGGTGGCTGGCGGGTTGTTGCGCGTCAGCGGTGAAACAACCCGCCAGTGGGCCGGGTGGCACTAGTCCTTGGGTGTGCGTCTGCATAGACGGGTATGCCGAGTTGCTGCATCAGGCCAGGGCGTTCGGTGGTGGGGCGCCAGGCCGGCGGCCGTCGCGCGTCTGGGGTTGGGGGCTACGTCGGCTGCGGGGGCTCGACGGGGTTGGGTGGGTTGGCGGCGTACAGGTCCTCGTGGGCTAGGGCGTCGTAGATGCGGTGGACCTCGTCTGCCGGCTCGCCTTTGCGCCAGAGGGATAGGGCTATTTCGGGTGGGGGTGGGGCGGCGGTTGGCTGCCAGGTGTCGGGGGTCCAGGTGTGGGAGCGGCGGAAGGCCTTGGGACAGTGGAAGAAGACTTCCTCGACGTCTACGAGCAGAGCCAGGGACGGTCGGTGGCCCTTGATGACCAGATCGTCGAAGTCGGGTAGATCGGTGACCAGTTGGGCTCGGCCGTTGATGCGTAGGGTGTCGCCGCGGCCGGGGATGACCAGGACGAGGCCGGCGTGAGGGTTCTCCAGGATGTTGTGGAATCCGTCCATCCGCCGGTTGCCGGGACGTTCGGGGATCGCGAGTCGCGTCGGGCTGAGGACGCGCACGAACCCGGCCGGGTCGCCCTTCGGCGAGACATCGCACCGTCCGTCGGCCGAGGAGGTGGCTACGAAGACCAGACTCGTGGCGGCGATCCACAAGCGGTGAACGTCCTGGAGCGTGTCGATGACTTTGTCGCGGATCATCGGTGTGGGTACGCCGTATGCCTCCAGTTGCTCGACCGAGGTAATCGGTGTGAAGGGTTCCATGACTTCCCAGACGATCGGGGCGGCGACGGTGTGACAGTCAAGCGGCCGGCAGCAAGCGGGTGGTCAGGTAGCTGAGGATCTCGTCCCTGGCCTTGACGGTCGGGTGTCCGTCCTCGTCGACGAGATGCGCGGTCACCACGCTGTGGGGTGTCTCGACGACCTCGCGGAAGAACGGCGGCGGGTCGGTCTTCGCGCAATTGCCCGGAAGGACACGACCGTCGAAGGCATCGCCGAGGAGCGCCCGGTACGCCGCGAAGCGTTGGCCGGTGCACCAGCGGTCATTGTCGAAGCGGTACGCCAGAACGCTCAGCCCATCCCGTTCGACGCGTTCCCGGATCGCACGCGCGTCCTCGTCGCTCAGCTCGAGTCCGGCTGGGTCGTCGAGCGGCAGGGACGGGTGGTTGATCACGGGCGCGATGACGGCCGGCTCGAGCGCCATGGTGAGCGCGAAGTTGCCGGTGAAGCACAGACCGATCGCGCCAACACCCGGACCACCGCACTCGGCATGCGCCTGCCGGGCGAGCCCACGCAGCCAGACGGTGACCGGGCTCGTCCCGCCACCAGCGAACGCGCGGAATTCGGCACTGACACAAGCACGACGGACAACCTCCGAGCCACCGTCGGCGGTCGGGTACGCGCCGTCGACCCCGAACAGCGACGGGACATAGACGGTGAAACCGGCATCTCGCACCCATCGGGCCAACCGAAGGACGTCCGGGCTGATGCCGGGCATCTCTGGCATCACGACCACGCCCGGCCCGGACCCCGCGACGTACACCGTCTTCACGACCCCGTCGACCTCGATGAGTTGGCGGAAGAAGTCCGCGATCTCGTCGTCACGTGTGCTCATGCCGACAGCGTGCTGCGCTGGACCGTCGTACGACGAGCGGCCAGATCGCCATAGTTGAAGGTAATCTCGCCATCAGAGGGAGGAGCGTGGAGATGGGTGTACTGCGTGTCGGTGTGCTGGCGTATCCGCGATGCTTCGCGTCCGAGGTGTACGGCGTACCCGATCTGCTGACGATGGCCACGCACCTCGGCGGGCCGGACGGGGCCGGATACGACGTGTCGATCATGTCGCCGCGCCGTCAGGTCGCCGCGTCGGGTGGTGCGAGGCTGGCGGTGTCCGCGGTCCGTGATGTCGACGTCCTCGTCGTACCGGGGTTCGAGCTCTCGCCGGACCTTCTGCTGGACACGACGCTCAAGCCGCTCGCCCCGGAACTCGCCGTGATTCGCTCACATGTTGCCACCGGCAACGCTGTCGTCTCGATCTGTGTCGGGGCGTTCCTGCTGGCGGAGGCGGGCCTGTTGGCCGGCCGCCGGGCGACGACCTCGTGGGTCTTCGCGGACCAACTGGCCCGCCGCTGCCCCGAGGCCGATGTCTGCGCCGAGCAGTTGGTCATCACCGACAGCGGGGTCACGACGACCGGGTCGTTCAGCGCCATGTACGACTTCGCGCTCGGCCTGATCCGGGAACACAGCGGCACTTCGGTGGCGAGGGCGACCGCGAGGCTTGCGCTCGTCGACGACGCGCGGTCCTCACAGACGCCGTACGTCGACGCCCGGCTGCTGCCGCAGGCCGGAAGCGAGTTCTCCCGAGAAGTCATGCGCCACCTCGACCAGAACCTGGCCGACCGCTACGACCTAACCGCCCTGGCCGCTACCTTCAAAGTCAGCACTCGCACTCTGCTCCGACGCTTCGCAGACGAGACCCACCAGAGCCCGCTCGACTACCTCCACGCATCCCGCGTCTCCCGCGCCCGCCACCTCCTCGAAACCACAGACCGAACCATCGCCACCATCTCCACCACAGTCGGCTACAAAAACCCCAGCACCTTCGCCGCCCTCTTCACCAAACACACAGGCCACCCACCCAGCACCTACCGAACCGCCTTCCGCCGATCCACCCCCTGAACCTGTGCAGGCGGGAGTCCTCCGGGTGTACGCCGGCGGACACCGCAACACCTGAACAGCCAACGAAGCACCACCCCGTCTGCAGTCGCCCCGGGAGCATTCGCCCGAGTAGACACGCCAGCACCACGTCCACCTCCGGCAGTCGCCCACAGTCGGCAGCCCGCCGCAGTACACCGTCGAGCAGTTCCTCCGGGGCGTATACGAGCGGCCGACTCCACATCCGGCAGTCGACTGCGGGCGGTAGCCCGCCTTCAAGGTTGGTCGGGTGGGAGCGTCCGCGAGCACGCGACGGCAGGAGCGCGCGTAGCGGATGCGGGGGAGGGAACTAGTCCCAGCGGACTTCAGCTTCCCCCGGCCGGACCACCCCGGCCTCGTAGGCGACCACGACCGCCTGGACCCGGCTGGAGAGGCCTAGTTTGGAGAGGACGCTGCTGACGTGGGTCTTCACTGTGGTCTCGCTGACGAACAGCTTGGTGGCGAGGTCGCGGTTCGACAGCCCGCGCGCCATCCACACCAGGATTTCCCGCTCCCGCTCGCTCAACTGTCCAAGCAACCCGATCCACCGCCCATCAGGCTGCGCCGGCGCCGGCTCCGCCGTACCACCGACCTGACGCTCAAGCTCCATGCACCGCTCCAGCAGCACCCGCGTCGACGCCGGATCGACCAGCGAGTCACCGCGATGCACCGCCCGCACAGCCGACACCAACAAGTCCGGATCCGTGTCCTTCAACAGGAACCCAGACGCCCCAGCCCGGACCGCACTCAGCACGTAAGCCTCGTCGTCAAACGTAGTCAGCACCAGCACCGCAGGACGCGACCGACCAGCAGCCTTGTTCGCAGTCGTGATCCGCTCGGTGGCGACGAGCCCGTCCATCACCGGCATCCGGATGTCCATGAGTACGACGTCAGGGTCGTACTGCTCGATCAGCCGGAGTGCCTCCTCACCGTCCCCGGCCTGCGCGACCGTGGTCAGGTCCGGTTCGTGGTCGAGGATCATCGCCAAGCCCATCCGGATCACGCCCTGGTCGTCGGCGACCAGGATCCGGATCGAGCCGGCGTCCGGACCGGTCAGTCCTGTGGCGGCAGCCATGCCTGCACCCTCCATCCACCCAGTGGGCCGGCCGCGACGGCCAGTGTGCCGCCGACCGCTGTGGCCCGTTCCCGCATCCCGATCAGTCCGTTGCCGCGACCGCTTTCGCTCCGCCGGGCGGACTCCAGCACGTTCACCGGCGGCGGTCCGCCGCTGCCGTTGTCGTCGATGGTCAGCAGCTCGCCCTGCGGTCCACTCTGCCAGGTGACCCGGGCCGCGGTCGCCTTCGCGTGCACCATCACGTTGGTCAACGCCTCCTGAATGATCCGTACCGCGGTCAGGTCGGTGGCCGAGGTCAGCTGCCGTTGCCGCGGCGGCAGGCTCATCGACACGTCGATACCGACAGCCTTCAACCGCTCGCCCATCCGCGCGACGTCGGACAGATCGGGTACGGGCGCGGTCCCGCCACCCGAGTCCGGCGACGCCCCGACCGCGTTCGGTGAGGCCGTGTTGAGTACCCGGACAGTCTCCCGCATCGCGGTCAGCGCTTCCTTGCCGCTGGCAATGATCCAGCGAATCGCCTCCCGCAGTACTTCGGGTCGCTGGTCGGCCACTCGTTCGGCGGCCTGGGCCCGGATCACCACCGCACTGACGTGGTGGGAGATGACATCGTGCAGGTCGCGGGCGATCCGGGTCCGCTCGGCGACCGCGGCCCGCTCGGCCTCGACCGCGCGCAGCCGGATCAGTTCGGCGTTCCGCTGCTGCAGCAGGGCGACGTTCTTGCGCCGCCGCCGGGCGTCCGCGCCGAGCAGCACCATGCCGCAGATCAGTGCCTCGGCGAACACGAACAGCGACACGTCGATGTAGCTGTAGAGGCTCGACAGGTCCCGCGGCAGCTTCTCGTAGCGATCGCCGTACAGGATCGCCCGGTTGGCGTGGCTGAGGACGATCGCGACCACGGTGGGCAGGCCGATCATCAGCCCCGCCAGGCTGCCCATGGTGAAGAACAGACAGGTGAACCGCCGTACGCCGCTCGACGCGGCGAGGTATCCGACGACCAGCAGCGGGACCAGGTGGATCTCGGACTGCAGTGCGGCGTCGCTGATCTCGGGCTGGCCGAAGACTCTGATCCCGACCTGCGCGGCCAGGCCGGTGCCGACCGCGGCGTACAGGAATGGGTAGAGCACCGAGACGACCACGAGCGTCGTCCGCGGAATCCGCCGTACACAGGCGACGGTGGCGACCAGGAAGACGCCGGTGACGACGGAGACGGCCGGGTTCTGCGGGCGCAGGCCGCTGTCGTTGATCAAGTTCAGTACCCCGAACCAGACCACGCCGATGATCGCCGCGAGCAGCACATCCTGCTGCAACTGCGACATCCGACGCCAGACACTCCACATGTCGCCCAGCGTAGTCAGACCGTGTTCGCCGAAGCTTCATCTGCCTGGAGGGGCAGCCTCTCCAACTTTTGGAGGAGGCTCGGCGTCCGAATTGATACTCAGGGGCTACTTCCGGGATGTGAGGACGGTCCCTGGGGCCGATGTGGCGACCGCGCCTGATCCGAGAGGCTGTACCCCATGACGAACGACGTGCCACCGCGCCGGACCGGCTCGGTACGGCTGCGGTTGCTGTCCGTGACGGGTGCGGGCGTGGCGGTGCTCGCGGTCGGGTCGCTGCTGTTGTGGCACGCGCAGCTGGGGGAGATGCTCGGACTGGCGGCGGACAAGGAACCCGTCATCTCGACCGTGAACGCTCCGGCGAACTCCGCTCCGCCGACCACGCTGGTCACCGAGACGCCGACGCCACCGCCCACGCGCCCGTCGACCCACAAGACCACGCCGGCCAAGACGCCTACGAAGACCCCGAAGCCGGACAAGTCGACTACGACCAAGCCGAAGTACGGCGAGGAGAGCATCAACGGGCTGTCGCCGACGCTGCGGAAGCGGCTGCAGAAGGCGATGACGGCCGCGAAGGCCGACGGCGTGACGATCAGCATCACCTCCGGCCGGCGTACCACCTCCAAGCAGCAGCGGCTGCTGAACGAGGCGATCAAGAAGTACGGCTCGTACAAGGCGGCGACCCACTGGGTGCTGCCGCCCAAGTACTCCGCTCATGTGAAGGGCAAGGCTGTGGACATCGGCCCGGCGGCCGCCATGACCTGGCTGAACAAGAACGGCTGGCGGTACGGCGTCTGCCGCCGCTACGACAACGAACCCTGGCATTTCGAGGCGCTCACATCGCCCGGAAAGAAGTGCCCGCCGCGCGAACCGTACGGCGTGGCCGGCCCCAGCTAGGCCGACTGATCCGACAACCCCGAACAGGAGCCGACCATGACCATGACCTACGCCCAGCCGATGCCCCGGCGCTACACCCGGGCCCGGCTCGCCGTCCCCGCGCTCTGGCGGCAGGTGATCCGTGCCAGTGAGAAGGACAACGTGGCGATCGTGCCCGAACCGGATCGGTCGGCGTACACGCAGTTGGAGATCTACGACGGCGTGCTGGCCGCGTTCGAGCGCCGCGACGAGGTGGCCGACGTACTGAAGGCCTCCGCCGACCGCGTGATCGCCGTCCAGCGGCTGCGCGAGGAGTTCGGGTTGAGCCATCTGCAGGCGACCGCGCTGCTCGACCTGCCGCTCACGGACGAGTGCCGCGACCGCATTTCCCACCGTGCCGCCGAGCTCCGTACTGCCCTGAATCGCTGACCCGCGCCAGGCGGGGCGGCTCGCGCGAACCTGCGGGGTTTGCGTGGCGTGGGGAGGATGGAGGGGTGATCACGATTGAGCAGGCCGGGCGACTGCGCAAGGCCGGGGTGCTGTGGGCACCCGCGGCAGGGGATCGTTTCGTCGTACCGGACCGGGACATGGACGACGACGTGTTCGTGGTGAGCGACATGACCGTCGAGGTGCACGACTACCAGGGCAGCAAGGTGATCGGCTTCAACGGCACCACCGAGTGGGCCCTGGACAGCATCGAGCAGCGTGAGGTCGTCTGGCTGCCGCGCGAGGAACAGTTGCGCGCTCTGCTGGGCGACCACTTCCGCAAGCTCGAGGCGGTCCCCGACGGGTACGCCGTCGAGTTGACCGACAGCATCCACCGGGCCGACGACGCCGAGCAGGCGTACGCCGCCGCCGTCATCCACCTCCTCGGCGCCTGAAACGCCTGCGCCGGGTCACCGGCACCGAGTCACCGCGGCGTGGTCGGCCGCCAGTACTGCTTCTTGCCGGTGTCCTTCACCGTGTAGCCGAGCTTCGCCACCTCGCCGCGCAGCTCGCGCAGATCCGCCTTGCCCTTGTCGCCCTGGTCGAACGCCTTGGCCCGCACCTTCAGTACGGCGTTCACCGTCGGCGGCAGATCGGGTTCGTCCTCGACCCAGCGGCGGAACCGGTCCGCGTGCGGATCGCCGGACTCGGACCACGGGTACCCGTGGGCGCGGAAGGCGGCCGGGATCTGCCGCGCGTCGGACTTCAGCTGATCGTGCTTCTCCCGCGCCAGTTCGCGCGAGGTCGAGTCCTGCAGCACGATCTCCTTGCCGTCCAGGAACGCGACCGTCACCTTCTCCCGCGGCACGATCACGGTCTTCTGGTTCTTCAGGAACTCCACCGACCGGTTCGAGACGGTGACCTTGAGGTGTCCTCGAGCGCCATCCCGGCCAGGATCACGCCGGCCACCAGGCCGAGCACGATGCAGATCGCGATCACCCACCAGCCGTCCCAGCCCGAGATCAGCTTCAGCGGCCCCTGGAACGGCACCCAATGCTGCCGCGCCGCCCAGTCCGCGATCCGCGGCAGGAAGAAGCCGAGCACCAGCCCGATCAGCGGCAGTCCACCGAACAGCACCACCTTGTCGGTGGTCGAGTGCCCGATCACCGTCCGGTCCGGCGTCCGTGTGGTCGACTCCATGGCCCGAACGTAACGCAGCGATCCGGAACTTTAGTATCGAATCACAACGACCGAAGGAGGCCGGGTGGCTGACGGGATCTGGTTGCGGTTTCTGAGTGGTCCGGAGATCGACTCGCTCGGGCTGACCAGGCTGGAGATCGTGGACGCGGTCGAGGAGGCGGTCCGCGAGCACGGCGAGGGCCGGACCAGCTTCGAACCGCGTGTGCACCTGATGCCGGACAACGGCGGGATCGGCCACTTCAACATCCTGCGCGGACATCTGGACGGCCTCGGCGAGCACGGCATCAGCGGCGTGAAGGTGGTCGGCGACTTCGTGCCGAACTACCAGAAGGGTCTGCCCAGCGAGCTGGCGATGGCGACGCTGTTCGACCCGACGACCGGCGTACCGCTCGCGGTCCTGGACGCGACGATGATCACCGCGGCGCGGACCGGCGCGATGACCACCGTCGGCGCCCGCCACCTGGCCCGGCGGGACAGCAAGATCCTCGCCCACGCCGGTGCGCGCGGCACCGCGTGGTGGAACGTGACGATGCTCGACGACCTCTTCGACCTGGACGAGATCCGGGTGACCTCGCGGCGGCCGGAATCGCGGGAGAAGTTCGCGGCCGAGCTGTCCGCGGAACTGTCCACGCCGGTGCGGGTGGTGGCGACGGCTGAGGAGGCGTTCGACGGCGCCGACGTACTGGTCGAGGCGACCCGGCTGACCGAGCCTGAACCGTTGCTTCGTACGGCCGCCGTGAAGCCCGGCGCGTTCGTCGTCCCGTACGGGACGATCAGCGCGGTCGAGCTCGACCTGCTCGACGTGATGGACAAGGTCGTCGTCGACGACTGGCGCGAGGCCCAGTCCGGCCGGTTCGGGGCGCTGCGCCGGCACGTGGACACCGGCCGGTTGTCGCCGGAGACCCTGTACGCCGAGCTCGGCCAGATCGTAGCGGGTCAGAAACCGGGCCGGGAGAACGATGCCGAGCGCAACCTCTTCTGGCATCGCGGTCTGTCCCTGCTGGACGTCGCGATCGCGCACCTGATCCTGCGCAAGGCCGAGGCCGCCGACGTCGGCACCATGCTCCGGTTCCACTGACATGCTGATCAACCAGCCGTCGGACCTCGACCCCGCCAGCCCCGAACCGATCACCATCGCGCAGCCGCTGCTCGATCGCCTGGCCGCGATCCGCACAGAGCTCCTTGCCGCACTTGCCTCCGGTGAAGCCGTGTACGGCGTCAACACCGGGATGGGCAACATGAGCAAACGCCGGCTCACCGAGGACGAGCAACGCGTGCACCAACGCAACCTGTTGCTCGGCCGAGCCGTCGGTGGACCTCCCTGGCTCCCGCCCGACGAGGCCCGCGCGGTCCTGATCGGCCGGTTGCGCACGTTCCTCACCGGCGACGCGGGTGTCTCGGTCGAGCTGATCCAGCAGTTGGTTGCCATGATCAACAGCGGATGGGTTCCCGACATCCCCGCCGAGGGAGCGGGTTCGGCCGGCGAGATCATTCCGCTGGCGCACGCGTTCAGTTCGGTCGAGGTGGGTCCCAAGGAGGGGATCTCCCTGCTTGCGGGCGTGCCGGGTGCGACCGGGCGGGCTGCTTTGCAGGCCACGCGTGCACACCGGCTCGCCGACCACCTCACCGCGGTCGGAGCCGGTGCGATTGCGGTGATCGGTGCGAACCGTGCGCCGTACCAAGCCGCGGTGGGCCGGGGTGATGACGTCTTGGCAGCCGAGTTCGCGCGGATCCGCGAGCTGGCCGGTCCGGAGCCCGAGCCTCGAGCGCTCCAAGCACCGGTGTCATTCCGGGTTGCAGGACACGTTGTTGCGCACGTCCGTCGGTCCATCAGCCAGCTGGACGAAGCCGTCGACCGTGCATTCACCGGCGTGACCGACTCACCGGCGTACCTGGACGGCGAATTCATCGGGACGGCGGGCTTTCACGGGATCGACCTCACGGCGTACTCCGACCACCTGACCGCGGCGCTCGCACACGCGGCCGAGGTGTCCGCGGCGCGGCTGCACCGCCTCCTCGACCCGGCCGTCACCGGTCTCCAGGCCCAGCTCGCGCACGAGCCGGGCCCACAGGCCGGTCTGGTCGTCGTCCACAAACGTGCCGTCGCCACCACCCATCTGCTCCGCCGCCTGACGTTGCCCTCAGCAATCAGTACGGCGGAGACGTCGAACGGCCAGGAGGACGTTCAGACCTTCTCCTGGGAAGCGGTCGGCACCCTCGCGGAAGCCGTCCGGCTGACCCGCGAGGTCACCGCCTGCGAGCTCCTGGCCGTGCATCAGGCCTTCGCCCTGTCGAAGCGCCCGATCCCGGTCGGCCTCCGCGACCTCCATCAGGCCGTCGCGGACGTCGTACCGCCGATCGAGGCGGATCGCCCGTTCGGCGAGGATCTGACCAGATTGCTGGAGTCCGTCCTCTGACCACCGTGCTCAAGCTCGGTGGCGGGATGTTTCACCGATCGCAGGCATTTGTCACGGCAGCCATCAAACAACCCGCCACCGAGTGAGGGCCTATCGCTGACTTCTCAGCGACTTCGGCCATGGGTTGATCGAAAAAGCCAGCGCGACGCGCGGACGGTTCGCAAGCCGCAAGTAGCCTGCGGCGGGTCTGTGTCGTTGGCCAGGGTGCGGGCAGGGATTCTGAACGAAGAGCTGACCTGACCGGCCTGTCGGCCCCACCGGCCGATCCACTAGCCTGACGTGGTCCGGGCGGAGATGGAGGAGTTCGTTGAAGCGGTTCGTGGTCCCTCCGACCTGGCCGTCGCCGCCCCGCCGTAGTTGGGTCCCACCGAAGACCTGGCGCCCCGACCCGTCCTGGCCACCGCCGCCCGAAGGCTGGCGATTCTGGATCGACGGCAAGGGCAACCCGGTCCGCGGTCCGATCGGCCGGTACGCCGGCCCGTCCCGCCGAGTCCTGTACGCCGGGATCGGCGCCGCAGTGCTGTTCCTCGGGATCAACTTCTGGGCCTTGTCCGCCATCGGCCTGTTCAGCGGCGACTCCGGTGACTCGCAGGCCGTCCCGGTGGTCGACGACAGTTCGGCGACTCCATCGGTGACCCAGACTCCGGTCGTGCCACCGCGCACGACGCAGCCGACCTCGGTGCCGCCCCCGGTGCAGAAGACGACGGTGCCGCCGACCACGAAGACGAAGACGACGCAGCCGACGAAGACCCGGACCACCGAGAAGGCGGAGGCCAAGCCGACGCCGACCCGGACGACGAAGACCACCAAGCCGCCGCGGCCGAGCACCACCACCCCGACCCGCGAAGAGATCCTCAAGCAGTACTGCATCCAACGCGGTTGGGACCCGGAGTGGTGCGATCCGGACAACTGGCCGGACGACCCGGCCGACGATCCGCGCAACGAGCCCTGATCAGACCACGTTCCACTCCGCGCGCCGGCCGTCGTACCGGAATCGGCGTAGGTCAAGCGGACTGATGTCGACGAACGGCTCACGACCGAGGTAGAGGTCGCGGATGATCTCGCCGACCGCCGGTCCCTGCAGGAAGCCGTGACCGGAGAAGCCGGTGGCGTAGAGGAACCGGGACACGCTGTCGGCCTCGCCGATCAGCGCGTTGTGGTCCGGCGTCACCTCGTAGAGCCCGGCCCAGCCGCCGGTCAGACCGAGGTCGAGCAGTGACGGCGCACGGCGTTCCATCGCGGCGGTCAGCCGCGGCAGCCAGGTCTCGGTGCGGTCCAGATGGAAGCCGGGCTCTTCATCCGGATCAGACATTCCGACCAGCAGACCAGGTCCCTCGCGGTGGAAGTAGAACGTGCTGCTGAAGTCGATCGTCATCGGCATGCTCTGCGGCAGATCCGGGATCGCCTCGGTCACGACGATCTGCCGCCGCAGCGGCGTGACCGGCAGATCGACCCCGAGCGGTACGGCGAGCTCCGCCGACCACGCGCCCGCCACGCAGATCACCGTTCCGGTCCGTACGTCGCCACGGCTGGTGCGGACCGCCCGGATGGCGTTGTCGTCCGCCTCGATGCCGAGTACTTCGCATCCGGTGACGAGCGTCGCGCCGAGCCGACGGGCGGTCGTCGCATACCCGAGTACGACGGACTCCGGCGTACAGTGCCCGTCCGCCGGCGAGAAGCAGGCACCGACCAGACCGTCTGGGGCAACGATCGGCGCGAGCCGGACGGCTTCGTCGACGTCGATCATCCGGGTCGGCTGACCAGCCGCGTTCTGCAGGCGAGTGCTCTCGCGGAACAACTCGAGCTGGTCGGCAGTCTCCAGCAGGAACAGGTAGCCGACGCGATGCAGGTCGATCTCCTGACCGGGTCGCTCGCCGAATCGCGCGAAGGCCTCCAGGCTGCGAGCGCCCAGCGCAATGTTCAGCTCGTCCGAGAAGTTGGCGCGGACCCCGCCGGCCGCCTTGGACGTAGAACCGGAACCGAGCTCGTTCCGCTCCAGCAGCAGCACGCGTTCCACCCCGGCCTCGGCGAGATGGAACGCGATGCTGGCGCCCATCACGCCGCCGCCGACGATCACCACGTCGGCGGCGTCCGGCAGGACCGCGGCCATCAGGGCAGCTGGAAGGAGAGGTCGGCCTCGACCGTCTCGGTGTCCATCTGGGCCTTCTGCAGCTTGCCCGAGTAGTCCCAGTTCAGCGACTGCCACCGGGTGAACTGGTCGAGCACCCAGATGCCGCTCTGCCGGGAGCCGTTGCCGGACTTCCCGTTGCCGCCGAACGGCAGATGCGCCTCGGCGCCGGAGGTCGAGTTGTTCACGCTCACCATGCCGGCCGAGATGCCCTGCGCGAACCGGAACGCCTTGTTCGGGTCGGTGGTGTAGATCGAGCTGGACAGGCCGTAGCCCGACTTGTTGCCAAGGGCAATCGCTTCGTCGAGGGTCGAGTACGTCGTGATGCCGACGACCGGACCGAACGTCTCGTTCATGAACAACTCGTCGTCCGGACGGACACCGTCGACGATCACCGGGTGGTAGAACAACCCGGCCGCGGGGTCCCCGACGAATCCGGACCGCGGGCTGTCCGCGCTGACCCGGCCGGTCGCGCCGATCACCTGGTGGTGAGCCGCGATCCAGCCCAGCGACTTCTCGAACCCGGCGGCGAACTTCTCGTCCAGCAACGGGCCGAACAGCACCTCCTGCGCCGGATCACCCATCGCCGCGTCCGCGACCGCACGGCTGAACCGAGCGACGAACTCGTCGTGCACCGAGTCGTGGACGATCACCGTACCGAGCGAGGTGCACCGCTGACCCGCCGTACCGAAGCCGGAGAACAGCGCGCCCTCGACGGCCAGGTCGAGGTCGGCGTCCTCGGTGATCACCATCGGGTTCTTGCCGCCGAGCTCCAGGCACGGAGTCTGCAGGTGACGTCCGCACAGCTCGCCGATCCGGCTGCCGACCGCGCTGGATCCCGTGAAGCCGACCTTGTTGACCAGCCCGGCCTGCAGCGCCTGCTCGAGTCCGGCGAACGTGTCCGGGCCGTCGGCGTACACGACGTTGAAGACCCCGGCCGGTACGCCGGAGTGCGCGAAGATCTCGTAGAACGCGTCGGACACCACAGCGGAGTACTCCGCCGGCTTCCAGACGACCGTGTTGCCGCACAACAGCGCCGGCACGATGTACCAGGACGGTACGGCGACCGGGAAGTTGCCGGCCGTGATCACGACGACCGTGCCGACCGGACGGCGGAACGTGAACAACTGCTTGTCCGGCATCTCCGACGGAACCGTTTGACCGTAGAGCCGGCGGCCCTCGCCGATGAAGAAGTCGCAGGTGTCGATGATCTCCTGCACCTCACCGCGCGCCTCGGCGATCGGCTTGCCGATCTCGCGGGTGACGAGCGCGGCCAGCCGCTCCTTGTTGGCGGTCATCAGCCGGCCGACGTTCGCGATCACCTGACCGCGCTGCGGAGCGGGCGTCGCGGCCCACGCGCCCTGGGCGTCCCGGGCAGCTTGGGCGGCCCGGACGAGAACCTCGGGGCCCGCGCTGCCGACCATCCCCACCACGTCGCTCAGCTGAGCCGGGTTGGTCGACGGCGTACGCCGTACCGCTTCCGCCACTCGCTCGCCACCGACAACGGACAGCACCTCAACGGCCATGCGGCATCCCTTCATCGTCGTGGGGGTCCACCCTAGGCGGCACCTTCTGACTGGGATAGAGATCCGGGATCGGGATCGGCATCCGCCACAGGTGCGACTTCGGGCTGATCATGCCGTGCCGGATCGCGACGTACCGGAGCAGGCGGAGCGGGCCGGCGATCAGGATGAAGGCCAGCGGGAGCTCGACCAGGAAGGCGCTCAGCAGTGCCTGGGTGAGGTCGGCGCCGCGGTGGCTCGTCATCGTGTCGAACCAGGCGTCGCAGATCAGCAGGACGCCGGTCGCGAACGCGGTCGGGAAGACCAGTTGCTTGCGCTTCCAGCCGGCCAGTGCGGTCAGCACCAGCATGGTCAGCAGCAGGATGTCGAAGCCGACCCAGGTGGCGACCCAGTTCCGGGCGACGTAGTGACTGGGCAGAGTCATGCCCAGATAGACGGTCCAGGGGATCAGTGCGAGCGCGCAGAGCAGCATCAGCGCGGTCCGCCACTTGCGGATCCGCTCGATCGTCCGCGGCGACGGCAGCCCTGCCGGTTCCCGCGGCGCCAGCCGCAGGATCAGGTCCCGCCGCTCGGCCGGAGTCATCGCCGCGATCTGTTCGTCGGTCAGGTCCACCTTCCCAGTATGTCTTGTGATTGCATTCACAAGCGGTTAGGATTCCAGTACGGAAGCAACTGTCGATGAGACAGATGAGGTGTGGGCATGACCGAGCGCAAGCCAGCCAACATGTCGCAGCAGGACTGGGTCGACATCCAGATCCAGCAGGCCCAGAAGCGGGGCGAGTTCGACAACCTCGCGGGCCAGGGCAAGCCGCTGACCAAGTTGGCCAATCCCCACGACCCGGACTGGTGGGTCAAGGACTTCATACGCCGGGAACAGATCGACTCCGAGGCCCTGCTGCCACCCGCGGTGCTGCTCCGCAAGGAGAAGCAGAAGGTCCAGGAGACCGTCGCCCGGATGCGCCGTGAGTCCGAGGTCCGCGACTACCTCGCGGATCTGAACCAGCGCATCCTGGTCAGCATTCGCGACACCACCGGCCCGGTCGTTCCGGTCGGCACTGTCGACGAGGAGGCGGTCCTGGCGCAGTGGAAGGCGGATCGGCCCGAGCCGGTGCGCAAGCAGTCAGGTGCCAAGTCTGCGGAAGTCCCGCCGAAGAAGTCGCTCTGGCAGCGGCTGTTCAGCTGAGCAGTTCGCGGGCCGCGATCTCGATCGTCCGCTCGCTGAGCAGCACCTGACGGGACGCGTCGCCGAGCGGGACGAACGAGTCCTCCGACGTCACCCGGCCGAGCCGGCCGGTGTAGCCGTGGTCGATCAGCGCGGCCAGGACGCCTTCGGACACACCGCCGGACCGCCGGGTCTCGTCGACCACGAGCACGCGCCCGGTGGCGGTTGCCTCGCGCAACAAATCCTCGACCGGCAGCGGCGCCAGCCAGCGCAGGTCGAGCACCCGGAGGCCCGGCACTCGTGCGGCGACGCGCAGACTCATCGGCAGACCGTTGCCGAAGGTGACCAGAGTCAGGCCCGTCCCATCGCCGTACGTCCGGCCGCGTCCGATCGGCACCGGTTCGCTCGGGTACGGCGTCAGCCACTGGTCGTCGCCGTCGCCGTACAGATCGCGCCGGTGATAGAGCGCGATCGGCTCGAGGAACACGCTGACCGTTCCGCACGATCGCGCCGCCGCCGCGCAGGCGTGCAGCATCGCGGCCGCGTCGTCCGGCCGGGAGGGCGATGCGATCACGAGACCCGGGATGTCGCGCAGTACGGCGATCGCGTCGTCGTTGTGGAAGTGACCGCCGAACCCCTTCTGGTAGCCGTAGCCCGCGACCCGCAGCACCATCGGGTTCGAGTACTGCTCCTGCGAGAAGAACTTCAGCGACGCCGCCTCACCGCGCAACTGGTCCTCGGCATTGTGCAGATACGCCAGGTACTGGATCTCCGGGATCGGCAGCAACCCGGACACTCCGGCGCCGAGTCCGAGTCCGAGGATCGACTGCTCGTCCAGCAGCGTGTCGAACACCCGGGCCGGTCCGAACGACTTCTGCAGTCCGCGGGTGACGCCGTACACGCCGCCCTTGCGGCCGACGTCCTCGCCGAACACCATCGCCTCCGGGTACGACGCCAGTACGTCGGCCAGGGCCCGGTTGATCGACTGGCTCAGCGTCAACCGTTCCGTCGTACGACTGGGCCGGGGCAATGACTCCGCAACCGCCTCGGGGTCGGGGAACCGCAGTGGTGAAGCGACGGCCTCGGCGGACGACAACTGCGGCAGGCCCGAGACCTCGGCCGCGATCCGCATCACCTCGGACCGCTTGTCCTCGTACAACTCGATCACGTCGTCCGCATCCAGCCCGGCGCCCAGGAGCAGTCGCGCCGTACCGAGCAGTGGGTCCAGTTCCTCATCGGCCACGAGCTCGGCGGGCGATCGGTACGCCGCTTCCACGTCGGAGCCGGCGTGGCCGAGCAGCCGGACGGTCCGCAGCCGGAGGAAGGCCGGCCGCCGATTCCGCCGGACGAACGTGGCTGCCTCGGTCGCCATCGTCAGCGCCGCGGCGACATCGGTGCCGTCGGCATCGAAGTACCGCAGGCCGGGCCGCGACCCGTAGGCCTGCCGGATCCAGCCGTCCGGGGTCCGCACGCTGATCCCGATCCCGTTGTCCTCACAGACCAGCAGCAACGGCATCGGCAGGCCCTGGTACGACGCGTGCAGGGCGGCGTTGATCGCGCCGGTCGCGGTCGAGTGGTTCGCCGACGCGTCGCCGAAGCTGGTCACCACGATCGCGTCGGACGGCCACGGCGACGGTACGCCGAGCTTCGCCGCGCGGGCGAGGGAGAACGCGACACCCATCGCCCGGGGCAGGTGGGACGCGATCGTCGACGTCTGCGGGATGATCGCCAGGTCGTGCCGGCCGAACACCTTGTGCCGGCCGCCGGCGATCGGCTCACTGGTCGCGGCCGCGACACCGAGCAGGATGTCGCGCAGCCCTTCCTTCGAGCCGGCCTGGTCGGCGCGGGCGAGGTAGAACGCGCCGGAGCGGTAGTGCAGCAGCGCCGGATCGGTGGGCCGGAGCGCGGCGGCGACCGCGGCGTTTCCCTCGTGGCCGGCGGATCCGATCGTGTAGTAGCCCTGCCCTTGCGACTGCATCCAGCGTGCTGCGAGGTCCGCATGCCGGCTGCCGAGCTGAGCGTCGTACAGGGTCCGCAGCTGGTCGGCCGAGTAGTCGGACGGCGCGGGCTTGAGAGCACGGACGCGCTCGGCGTACCGCTCGTCGACGGCGGTCACTGCGCGGGTCCTGCGTCGGTCGGGGCGGGGAGGGCGCGGTCAGAGTCCGCAGTCGAAGCCGTCGTCGTTCGGGTTGGCGTCGGCCAGGACGTCCAGGATGCGACTCGCGCGTCGAAGGTCCTCATCTGATACATGATCGGCGAAGAACGTCGAGACCACAGCTTCGACCACGGGTTGGGCAGCCGCGAGCGCCTCCCGCCCGGCCGGCGTGAGCTCGGCCCAGGTGGCCCGGCGGTCCTCGGGCGTGTTCCGGCGGACCACCCAGCCGTCCTTGTCCTCGAGCTTGCCGATCAGCCGGGTCGCGCCGCTGCGGGAGATCATCAGCTCCTTCGCCAGCGGGGCCATCCGCATCCGGCCACCGGCCTGGTCGAGGGCCCGCAGGACCTCGTGCTCGAAGTAGCCCATCTTGAGCCGGCTGCGCAGGGTGTTGTCGAGATGGGCGTAGAGCAGCGTGTCCGCGCGGTACAGCGCCCGCCAGGACTCGAATTGCACGGCACTCATCTGCTTGGTCGGCATGCGCAGCAGTCTACGGCGATGAGTGCACCATACAACTGTTGACACACGAACTGTTCTCTTGTGTAGGCTGACCCGACGTTGCCGAGAGGGGGATGTCGTGCGCTCGATCCGTTGGAAGGCGGTGCGTCCGCTGCGGCACCGGGACTACCGGCTGCTGTGGACCGGACTGGCGGTTGCCCTGCTCGGCAGCGGGCTGTGGCTGGTCGCACTGGCCTGGCAGGTGATCGAGCTCGGCGGCGGACCGGTGCAGCTGTCCGTGGTGACGACGGCGTACAGCATCGGGCTGGTGGTCTGCGTGCTGTTCGGCGGGATCGCGGCCGACCGGTTGTCGCAGCGCAGCGTGATCGTTGTGGCGGACGGAGTACGCGGTCTGGTGCTGTTGGTCGTCGCCGGGCTGGCGCTGACCGAGCTGCTGGAGGTCTGGCATCTGGCCAGTGCGGCAGTGCTGATCGGAGCCGGAGAGGCGTTCCTGATTCCGGCGTACACGGCGCTGGTGCCGAAGCTGTTGCCGGCCGGCGAGTTGCTCGCGGCGAACGGCTTGGAAGGGACGCTGCGGCCGCTGGCGCAGCAGGCGACCGGGCCGGCGCTGGGTGGTCTCGCGATCGCCGCGATGTCGCCCGGGATCGCGATCCTGATCACGGCGTTGACCTACTTCTTCTCCGCCGGTTGTGTGCTCGCGATGCGCGTGCCGGCAACCACCAAGGAAGTGGACGAAGTACCGCAGACGATCTTCGGTGACCTCCGAGAGGGATGGGCCTATGTACGGCGTACCCGGTGGCTGCTGGCCTCCTTGTTGTTCGGCACGGTGTTCGTGCTGCTGATCCTCGGGCCGCTGGAGGTGCTGCTGCCGTTCGCGATCCGGGATCAGCTCGGTGGTGGGCCGAGTGACTTCGGCCTGGTGCTGGCGGCGTTCGGTGTCGGCGGTGCGGCCGGTGCCTTGCTGATCTCGTCACGGAACTTGCCGCGGCGGTACCTGACCGTCATGACTCTCATGTGGGGCGTCGGTTCGCTGCCGTTCGTCGTGCTCGGGTTCGCGCGCGACCTGTGGGTGATGGCGGCGGGTGCGGCGGTGGTCGGTGCGACCGGGTCCGCCGCGATGGTCATTTGGGGGACGCTGTTGCAGCGCCGGGTCCCGGACCGTCTGCGCGGACGCATCTCCAGCTTGGACTTCTTCGTCTCGCTTCTGCTGATGCCGTTGTCGATGGCACTGGCCGGCCCGGCGGGTGCTGTGTTCGGGCTGACGGCGGTGTTCATCGTCGCTGGTGTCGGCCCGGCAGTGGTGTCACTGTTGGTCGTGTACTTCGGCCGGATGCCGTCGGACGAGATCGCTCATCCGCTGGACCATCCCGTCACGCCGGCCGGCTCGCCCACCGCCGCCTGATTGCGCGGCCCCCGGGTGGGGAACGGTGCAGAGGGGCCGTTCGTTCTCTGGGGTAGAGGTGTGGTTACGGGGTGGGTGACACGTGAGGTGTTCTGTGGCGACGAGTGAGTTCCGGTGAGGGGTCATTCCGCGTTGATGCGGCGGATGGCGATCGCTGCCGGACTCGGTGTGGGGACAGCCGGGGTGCTCGCGGGCGTCTTGCTGCTCGGCCCGCTCGCGGCCGTGATCCTACTGACCGTCGTGTTCGCACTGGTCTGGCCGCTGGCCGCGGTGATCCGGCACGTGTCGGACGAAGCGCCGTACCAGTCGTCGGCCGTGGTCGCGGCCACTGCGGCCGCTGCTGTGCTGTGCCTGCCGGGGCTGGTGCGTCTGCTGGCGTGGGGCGCGGTCGGGTTCGCGGTGGCGCTCATCGCGGCGACAGCGTTCGTGCTGCTCGACCTGGTCCTGCCGGAGCGACGGCACCGTCCGTCGCGGCGGCAGCGGAAGCTGGAGCGGTTGACCGAGAAGCAGGGGTTCGAGGACGAGGCGCTGATCGCGTCGCTGCAGTGCCCACTCAGCATCGAGGAGTTGTGCGGCGTCTGGACCGAGACCGCGACCCAGCTCGCCCAAGGTGCCGGCCCGCGCGACCGCCAGGCAGTCGCCGAAGTACGCCGGATCTGCCTCGACGAATTCGAACGCCGCAACCCCGACGGCTTCCACCGTTGGCTGGAGGCCGGCGCGCCCGCGAATCCGAGCAGCTACCTGCTCCCCACTCCGGGAGACGGTCCGACCGCCCTGTGAGTCAGGCCGCCTTCTTCCGGCTCGCAGCCTTCCTGGCAGTGGTCTTCTTCGCCGCGCTCTTCTTGGCCGTGCCCTTCTTCGCGGTCGTCTTCTTGGCGGTCGACTTCTTCGCTGTGGACTTCCTCGTACCGCGGGACTTGCGTGCGGACTCGACGCTGGCGCGCAGCGCGGCGACCAGGTCGGTCGGGTTGGTGGCCTGCGGCTCCTCCTCGGAGAACACGACCTCCTTGCCCTTGTGCTTGGACACCACCAGTTCCTTGACCCGCTCGGTGTAGGTGTCCTTGTAGGCGGACGGTTTCCACTCGCCGCTCATCGCCTCGATCAGGTCGGTCGCCATCGACAGCTGCTTGCCCGCCGACGACTTGCCCGGTAGTTCGTCCAG
The DNA here is from genome assembly GCF_004331465.1 of Kribbella pittospori. Lineage (GTDB taxonomy): Bacteria > Actinomycetota > Actinomycetes > Propionibacteriales > Kribbellaceae > Kribbella > Kribbella pittospori. The sequence goes on along the minus strand of NZ_SJKB01000002.1, from coordinate 726,581 downwards.
TTCGTCAGCGGGATCGCGGATCTCGTCGGCGAAGTACATCGTCTCCAGCACCAGGACCTTGTCCTTGGCCCGGATCGTGGCCAGATACTCCTTGCCACGCATCACGAACTTCGCGATCCCGGCCCGGTTCGTCTTCGCCAGCGCGTCCCGCAGCAGCGCGTACGACGACGCGTTGTCGCCGTCCTTCGGACCCAGGTAGTAGCTCTTCTGGAAGTGGATCGGGTCGATGTCGTCCAGGTCGACGAACGTGGAGATCTCCAGCGCCCGGGACTTGCCCGGCGCGATCTCGTCCAGCTCGTCCGGCTCGACGATGACGAACTCGCCGCCGCCGACGTCGTGACCCTTCACGATCTTGTCGAAGTCCACTTCCCGGCCGGTCCGCTCGTTCACCCGCTTGTAGCGGATCCGGTCCGAGGTGCCCTTCTGGAACTGGTGGAAGTCGAGCTGGTGCTCGTCGGTGGCGCTGTACAGGCCAACCGGCACCGAGACCAGTCCGAAGGTGATGAATCCGCTCCAGATCGACCGCGCCATCCGTCTCTCCTCTCGTACCGCCCCCGCCGGTACCCAGGTCAGAGCCGGTTGTACCGCTTGCGCGCCTCCCGGCTCTCCTTCTGCGCGTCCCGGGCGGCCCGGCGGGCGTCGTCCAGTTCACCGCCCAGCCGTCGTACCAGTTCCTGTGCCTCCGCGAGGGCCTCGCGCGCGTTGTCGAGCTGGGTGTCGAGATCCTCGACCGTTGATTCGGCCTCCTGGGCCGCGGCGACGGCGTCCTCGAACGCCTTCTTGGCCTTCGCCTTCTCGGCGGCCTCGCGCTCCTCCTCCTTGCGCTCCGCGGCCTCGCGCTTCTTCCGGGCAGCAGCCGTTTCCTCGTCGGCCTCGGCCTGCTGCGCCTTGCGCCGGTCGCGGGCGGCCTGGCGGCGTTCGTCGGTGAGCGGGGTGACGTTGGTCGGTTCGCCTGCTTCGTCGACGACGCCGAAGCCGACGTGCCGCAGCGCGCTGCTCAACCGGCCTTCCCTTACGGCGTCGCCCGCAGCCGGATCCACCAGCGCGGCATCGAGCGTCTCGCGCAACTTCTGCCCGACGTCCGCGCTCAACTTCTGGCCCTCGTCACTGGCGACCTTGGCGGCCTCCTTGGCCAGGTTGTCCAGCAACTGGTGCCGTCGCGGTGTCAGCTCGCGCAGGCGATCGCCGTCGAGGTCGGCCGTCGCCTCGCGGAACTCGTCTCCCAGCGCGAGCAGATCGTCCAGCTCGTCCGGCAGCTTGCGGGCGATCAGGTTCGTCACCCAGGCCGCGACCGTCGGCTTGCGCATCGCCTTCAGCCGGGTCGACCCGAGCTGGTCACCGTCCGCCTTCAGCTGCTTGGCCAGCTCGTTGCGAGTAGCAATGAAATCCGCAGCCGGCGCCGCGTAGAGCGCATCCGCCGCCTCCTCGAAGTCCATGGCGGCGACGCTACCCGGAATTACCCCGTGGTGGGGCCGGGACGCACGACCAGTTCGGCGCGCAGCCGCTCCAGGATGCCGCGGAGCAAGCGGGACACCTGCATCTGACTGACGCCCAGCTCGTGGCCGATCTCCTCCTGGGTCAGCCCGTTGCGGAACCGGAGTTCGAGGATCCGCTTGTCCCGGTCGCCGAGGTTCGCGACGGCCGGCGTGAGGGTCTGGACGTCTTCGACCAGGTCGTAGCCGTCCTCGTCGTCGGCGACCGTGTCGAGCAGGCTGATCGTGCCGTCGACCGTCCCCGGCGCGTCCAGCGACAGCGTGCTGAAGCAGCCGCGAACCGAACTGGCCTCGGCGATCTCGGCAGGATCCGTGCCGAGCGCTTCCGCAGTCTCCTCGGCGCTGGGCACGTGTCCGAGCCGCTGGATCAGCTCAGGCTCGGCGGCCGCGATGCTGCCCTGCATCTCCTGCACGCGGCGCGGCGGCCGGACTGTCCACGCACAGTCGCGGAAGTACCGCTTCAGCTCACCCCTGATCGTCGGTACGGCGTACGAGAGAAATGCGGTGGAGGCGTCGAGCCGGTAGCCGTTCGCGGCCTTCACCAGGCCGAGGTAGGCGACTTGTTCGAGATCGTCGGGGTCCACGCCCTTGCTGCGGTACCGCGAGGCGATCGAGCGGGCGACGGGTGCGTTCAGGATCACGACCTCGTCGAGCAGTTCCTGGTGCCGCGGATCCGGCACCTCATGGGCTTCGAGCAGGAGTTCGTGGGTGGTTTCGGCTATGCGCTGCTTGGAATCCTCAACGCTGACAGCTGCGATCGTCACGGGAGGGACCTCGTCGTGTCGTCGTATCGTGCAGGTCGGGTGGCATCAGGGCTGAACCACTAGCTCCACCAGATCAAACTCAGCCGCTGGTTTCAAGTAGCGAGGTGTTACAGGTGTTTGAAACACGTCAAGTTCGCGCTCGCTGGGTCACCACGATGCACAGCAGTACGACGACAGCGGTGATCGGCGCGGTCACCGGAAGATGCTCGTTCATCAGCAGGACCGACCACACCAGCGTCAGCAGCGGCTGGGCGAGTTGCAACTGACTGGCCTTCGCGACCCCGATGATGCCCATGCCGCGGTACCAGACCACGAACCCGCCGAGTTGCGAAATCCCAGCAATGTAAGCAAGTCCGAGCAGACTCGACGCCGACGGATGCAACGGCTCCCGCGGTACGGCGATCAGCGTGATGGCAAGGCTGATCGGCAAGGCAAGTACGACGGCCCAGGCGATCACGTGCCAGCCCGGCAGATGCCCGGCGAGTCGACCGCCTTCGGCATAGCCGAGCGCACACACGACCAGAGCGGCCAGCAGATAGAGGTCTGCGACTGAAACGGACCCGTGATGCTGGCTGAGAGTGAAGACCACCACGGCTGCCGCGCCCGCACACGCAGCAAGCCAGAACATCGCGGGCAACCGTCGCCTGGTCAGCAGTGCCGATGCGGACGCGGTCGCGATCGGCAGAAGACCGACGACGACTGCGGAGTGGGCGGTGGTCGAGGTCTGCAAGGCCAGTGTGGTCAGCAACGGAAAGCCGATAACGCAACCACCGGCAACGATCAGCAAACCCCGTAGGTCCTTCCGCTCCGGTCGGCGGACGCGGAGAGCGGCGAGCAGTACGGCGGCGAGGATCCCGGCCAGGAGACCGCGAGCGCCGGTGGCCGTCCACGGACCCATGCCTCTGGTTGTCCACACGGTGGCCGGGAAGCTCAAGGAGAAGGATGCGACGCCGACGAGCGCTGCGATGGTCCCGGCTCTGGTCGGTATCGCTTCTCGACTCGGAACAGTAGCGCTATCGTGTGCCGTCATGGACAACGATAGCAGTCTGGCTGTTGTCGTCGGGCGGATGCGGGCGGAGGTCACCGCTGCCGGCCCGGGCGGCCGGCTGCCGTCCAGCCGCACGTTGGTCCGGCGTTGGGGAATCAGCCCGGTCACTCTGTCGCGAGCGGTCACTGTGCTGATGGCCGAGGGGCTTGTCAGCTCGCGTCCGGGATCAGGGGTCTTCGTCAGCGACCGAGCACAGCGCCGGAGAGTCGCTCAGGCGGATGTCTCCTGGCAGGACAGCGCTCTCGAGAACCATCGGCGTCCCAAGACCACGGCGATGCTGGGGATGTTGTCGACGCCTCCGGATGGGGTGGTGGATCTTTCGGTCGGCTACCTGCATGAATCGCTCCAGCCGAGCAAGGCACTGGCCGATGCGATGGGACGATCGGGCCGCCGACCAGGCACGTGGACCCGCTCGCCGGCCGAGGGGATCCCCGAACTCCGGGCCTGGTTCGCGGCGGACATCGGTGGCCGCGAGGGTCCGATCAGTGCCAATGACGTGCTGATCAGTTCGGGTGGCCAGACCGCCTTGGTCACCGCGCTAAGGGCTCTGACCGATCCAGGTCAGGCAGTAGTCGTGGAATCACCGACGTACGCGGGGACTCTGGCTGCTGCTGAGGCGGCGGGACTCCGCTGCGTGCCGGTGCCGCTCGATGTGGATGGTCTGCGAGTCGAGTTGCTCGCGGAGGCGTTCGCGAGTTCCGGTGCGCGGGTGCTGGTGTGTCAGCCGCTCTTCCAGAACCCGACCGGCGCCGTGCTCGCGGCGGCTCGGCGTGCCCGGCTGATGGACGCCGTACGGGCGGCTGGAGCCTTCGTCATCGAGGACGACTTCACTCGGCGGTTGGTGCACGAAGATGCTCCCGATCTGCCGCAACCGCTGGCTGCGGACGATCCGGACGGCCACGTCGTCCACATCCGGTCGTTGACCAAACCCACGTCACCGAGCCTGCGCGTCTCCGCCGTGACCGCGCGCGGCCCGGCGTACGCACGGCTGCGGGACAGCCATGTGGTGAACAGCTTCTTTGTGCCCAGACCGATGCAGGAGGCGGCGCTCGAGTTGATGACTTCGCCTTCCTACGCGACTCATTTGCGTCGGCTGGCAGCAGCGTTGCGGGATCGGCGGGAGACGCTGACGCAGAGCCTGGCGGAGCGGTGTCCGCATCTGACGGTTCACGCGGTCCGGCCCGGCGGATATCACGTCTGGACATCCCTGCCTGACGGGTTGCGGGACGACCTGGTCGTGGCCGAGGCGCTTCGCCAAGGCGTGTCCGTCAGTCCGGGGCGCAGCTTCTACCTGCCAGGCGGGCCGACCGGGCACCTTCGGCTCAGCTATGCGGGTACGGCGTCCGTCGACGAGATCGTGCGTGGGGCCGAACGGCTCGACGCCGCGGTACGGGCGTGCGCCGAAGCCTGACAGGATCTGTCAGGTTTCGGTGCTGGACTGGACCCATGGACGACTGTTGCGCCGTGGTGGACCTGCGGCAGTACACCCTGCATCCCGGCGAGCGCGACACCCTGATCGAGGTCTTCGACGAGTATTTCGTCGAGGGGCAGGAAGCGACGGGGATGCACATCGTCGGCCAGTTCCGCGACCTCGACGAGCCGGACCGGTTCGTCTGGCTCCGCGGTTTCCCCGACATGCCGACCCGCGCCGACGCGCTGAACGCCTTCTACTACGGGCCGATCTGGCGCGAGCACGCCGCCACCGCGAACCGGACCATGATCGACTCCGACAACGCGCTCCTGCTCAGGCCCGCGCACCTCGGCGCCGCCTATCCCCGGCCGGGCTCACCCCGAGCAGCGCGAGGTACGACGGACGTCCCCGACTCGGTCGTCGCCGGAGCCGTCTATCACCGGGGTGCAGCCGATGACGGCTTCGTCGAGTTCTTCACCGATCACGCCGTACCGGCCCTGACCGCCACCGGCGCGGAGCCGGTCGCCGTCTTCGAGACCTTGGTTGCCGAGAACAACTTTCCTGGACTGCCGTTGCGGGATGAGATCGTGCTGGCCTGGTTCGCCCGCTTCCCGGACGACGCGGCGTACGACGAGCATCGCCGGCGGCTCGAGGCGTCGACGGTCTGGCAGCGGCAGGTGCTGCCGGAACTGGTCTGCCGCTCGGCCGCGCCTGCCCAGGAGCTGCGGCTGCGTCCGACCGCCAGATCGCAGTTCCGGTAAATGCGTTGCGCGTCTCGGAGCGGGCGTGCATCCTGAAGCAACTGTGCGGCGACGAACGCTGCCTGGACCTAGGGAGGGCTGACGGATGGCCATCACTGTGCTGCGGCATGTCCGCATCAGTCTCACCTCACAGTTCAGGAGCACACCGGATGTCTTCCGACGTCTTTCGCACCACCGAGCAAGATCTCACCGATAACCTTTCCGACCTCGACTCCCGCTGGGCGCAGTTCACCGGCGACGAGTCCGAACCTGATCCGGCCGACGCGTTCGTCTTCCGCTTTCAGGAAGTCGACGAGCAGCTGGGCCCGGATCAGCGCTGGTCCACCTGGCTGGACGTCGAGCGCGGTTCTCGCGGCCCGGAACCACGCCCCTCGTGGGTAGTGACGGAACAGGCGGCGATCGACACCGAGCTCGGCGTCCTCAAAACCGGCAAGGAAGCCGACGTCTTCCTGGTCGAGCGGGCCGTCGAAGCCATCGGCGCCAACCCGGCCCGTTCCTCGCTGCTCGCCGCGAAGCGGTACCGCACCGAGGAACACCGGTCCTTCCACCGCAGTACGGCGTACGTCGAAGGGCGCCGTACCCGCAACAGCCGCGACACCCGCGCGCTGGCGAAGAAGACCTCACACGGTCGCAACGTCGCCGCCGGGCAGTGGGCGGGCATGGAGTGGGGTGCGCTCTGTCAGTTGTGGAAGGCGGGCGTCCCGGTGCCGTACCCGGTCCAGATCGACGGCACCGAGTTACTGATGGAGTTCATCGACGACGGTGAAGGCGGGGCGGCCCCACGGCTCGCCCAGGTCCGGCCGTCCAAGGACCTGCTCGGGCAGTACTTCGAGCAGGTCCGCGACGGGATGCGCGAGTTGGCCAGGGCGGGTTTGGCCCACGGAGACCTGTCGCCGTACAACGTCCTCGCCCAGGGGGACCGGATCGTGATGATCGACCTGCCCCAGGTGATCGACATCGTCGGCAATCCGAAGGGCATGGACTTCCTGCTGCGCGACTGCCACAACATGGCGACCTGGTTCACCAACCGCGGGCTCGAGATCGACGAACAGGAACTGTTCGCCGACCTGCTCACGATGGTGTTCTGATCGCCTGCTGCAGCAAGGGCACGAGTGGTACCAGCTGGTCGGGGTGGGCGTCGACGAGACCGTCGACATGGTTGCCCGCCTCGACCCGCAGGTACGTGTGCAATCCGGTCCGGCGGGCCATCGCGGCGTACACGTCCGAGTCCTGGGTGATCGGGAGCAGACTGTCGTAGGTGCCCTGGATCGTGACCAGTCGCTTGCCGATCCGGCCGGTCAGCGCGATCCGCCGGATCGCCTTGCGTGCTTCAGGCCGGCGCGCGTAGTCGTAGTCGGCTTCAGTGCCGGTGTACGACGGATCGAGCTCGGCGGCGTAGATCCGTTGAGTCAGCTTCCAGTAGACCGTGTAGTGGTAGTCCCACAGGAAGTCGGACTTCGGATCGAAGCCGGCACCGGTGATCAGCTCCGGAGATTGTTGCTCGTAGCCCCTGATGGCCGGCGGCAGGAACGTGAACAGGTTCGGTCCGTTCACGGTCCACAGCGTTCCTTCTAGGTCAACGCCCCGGGTATAGAGGTCGGGATGGTTCTCGAGCTGCCAGCGGACCAGGTAGCCGCCGTTCGAGATGCCTGCGGCAACCACCTCGCGCGGCGCGCGGTCGTAGTACTGGCCGACTGTCGCCCGGGCGGCTCGGGTCAGCTGCGTCATCCGCAGGTTCCACTCGACGATCGCGTCACCCGGCCGCACTCCGTCGGTGTAGAACTCGGCGCCGGTGTTGCCCTTGTCCGTCGCCGCGAACGCGTACCCCAGCGAGAGCACGTAGTCCGAGATCGCCTTGTCATTCGCGTACTGCGCTCGTACGCCGGGCGACCCGGAGACGACCAGGCCGCCGTTCCACCGATCCGGCAGCCGGACGACGAACTGGGAGTCGTGATTCCAGCCGTGGTTGGTGTTCGTGCGCGAGTTGTCCGGGAAGTACCCGTCGATCTGGACGCCGGGAATGCCCGATGGCGACGGCAGTCCCGCGTGGGTGAGACCCGCGTAGTCGGCCGGGTTGGTGTGACCGGAGGCCACGGTCCCAGTGGTGGTCAGGTCGGCGAGACGGGCGACTTCCTGGTGCTGGGAACCGGGAACCCGGACCGGACGATGGGCGCTGGCCGGCACGGTCATACCGGCGAGCAGCAGGACGGCTGAGAACAACGCGAGGCGGCGCATGGCGTCACGCTAGAAGTCGCCTCCTTCGCCAGACAGAGGGTCGGAGCACACAACCGTGCGCCTCCGGATGGTCTCCTACGACACCGCTTTGGCTGCCGCGCGTCCCGCCGTACGTCCGGTGAAGAGGCAGCCGCCGACGAACGTGCCCTCAAGCGATCGGTAGCCATGGATGCCGCCGCCACCGAAGCCGGCCACCTCGCCCGCCGCGTACACACCGGGCAGCGGCGTACCGTCGGTGCGCAGTACGCGGGAATCCAGGTCGGTCTGCAGACCGCCGAGGGACTTGCGGGTCAGGATGTTCAGCCGTACGGCGATCAGCGGGCCGGCCTTCGGGTCGAGGATCCGGTGCGGCGACGCGACCCGGATCAGTTTGTCGCCGCGGTAGTGCCGGGCGCCGCGCAGCGCGGTGATCTGGAGGTCCTTGGTGAACGTGTTGGTCAGCTCGCGGTCTCGCGCGACGATCTGGCGCTCCAGGTCGTCGAGGTCGATCAGTTTGTCGCCGGTCAGGTCGTTCATGCCGCGGACCAGATCGGGCAGGTTGCCCCGGACGATGAAGTCGGCGCCTTTGTCCATGAACGCCTGCACCGGCGCGGTCGCGCCGCCGCGGGCCCGGCCGAGCACACCCTTGATGTCCTTGCCGGTCAGGTCCGGGTTCTGCTCCTGGCCGGAGAGGGCGAACTCCTTCTCGATGATCTTCTGGGTGAGCACGAACCAGGTGTAGTCGTACCCGGTCCGCATGATGTGCTCCAGCGTGCCGAGAGTGTCGAACCCGGGGAACAGCGGCACGGGCAGTCGCTTGCCGGTCGCGTCGAACCACAGCGACGACGGTCCGGGCAGGATCCGGATGCCGTGCATCGGCCAGATCGGGTCCCAGTTCTGGATGCCCTCGGTGTAGTGCCACATCCGGTCGCGGTTCACGTACCGGCCGCCGGCTTGCTCGGTGATCGCGAGCATCCGGCCGTCGACATACGCGGGGACGCCGCTGATCATCCGCTTCGGTGGCTCACCCATCCGCTTCGGCCACTGCGAGCGGACCAGGTCGTGGTTGCCGCCGATGCCGCCGGAGGTGACGATTACGGCCTGCGCGGTCAGATTGAAGTCACCGACCTCGACCCGCGAACTGGCGACCCCACGCGCGACACCGCTCGGCTCGAGCACCTTGCCCGCGACTCCGTCGACCACGCCGGCGGTGACGGTCAACTCGTCCACCCGATGCCGGAACCGGATCTCCACCAGGCCCTTGGCCTCGGCTTCGCGGACGCGGCGCTCGAACGGCGCGACCAGACCGGGCCCGGTGCCCCAGGTGATGTGGAAGCGGGGCACCGAGTTCCCGTGCCCGTCCGCGTTGTAGCCGCCACGCTCGGCCCACCCCACCACCGGGAAGAACCGAACTCCCTGGGCATGCAGCCACGGACGCTTCTCGCCGGCGGCGAAGTCGACGTACGCCTCGGCCCATTGCCGGGCCCACTTGTCCTCGTCGTCCAGGCGGTCGAACCCGGCCGAGCCGAGCCAGTCCTGCAGCGCGAGATCGCGCGAGTCCTTGATGCCCATCCGGCGTTGCTCGGGGGAGTCGACGAACAGCAGGCCGCCGAACGACCAGAACGCCTGGCCGCCGAATGAGGCCTCCGGCTCCTGGTCCAGCAGCAGCACCTTCCGGCCCGCGTCGGCCAGTTCGGCGGTCGCGGCCAGCCCGGCCAGACCCGCCCCGACGACGATCACATCCGCGTCCATCACTGTCCCCTCACCGATCGGTGGTCCATGTATAGCGGACAACCGAAGGCGATGGACGGACCTGCGCAGACTTGCAAGGATTAGCGCCGTGACGATCCTTTCCGCGCACGACCTCGTACTGCCCGCCGCCTCGCTCGGAGCGGAGAACCCGCTCGCACCGTTGCGCAGTCATCAGGAGCTGCACGAGGTGCAGAACCTGGCCGACGTCCCGCCCGACCTGCGCGAGAACATCCAGTACGGGCGGCTGCACAGCACGCTGCCGTGCCTGAACCAGGACGGCTACGACCGCGACCTGGTCGACACGACCTTCCCCGCGCTGGTGCTGGAGAACGACCACGTCCGCGCGACCATCCTGCCCAGTCTCGGCGGACGGCTCTACTCGCTCGTCCACAAGGCCAGCGGGCAGGAGTTGCTGTACCGCAACCCCGTCTTCCAGCCCGCCAACCTCGCCCTCCGCAACGCCTGGTTCGCCGGCGGCGTCGAGTGGAACGTCGGCAGCACCGGCCACTGGACCGGCACCTGCGCCCCTATGCACGCCGCCCGCGTCGAAGGCCCGGACGGTACGCCGATCCTGCGGCTGTGGGAGCTCGAACGAACCCGCAATCTCATCACCCAGCTCGACTTCTGGCTACCGGCCGACTCCGAGTTCCTGTACGTCGGGGTCCGTCTCCAGAACCCTTCCGATCACGAGGTCCCGGCGTACTGGTGGTCGAACATCGCGGTCGAGCAGTCGCCGCAGACGCGGGTGCTGGTGCCGGCCGATGAGGCCTGGCGGTTCGGGTACGCCGCCGCACCGGAGCCGGGCCGGCGGCTCGATCTGATCGGCGTCCCCGAGTTCGACGGCATCGACCTGACATACCCGATGCGGCATCCGCGGGCGGTCGACTTCTTCTTCGAGCCGATGCCGGACGAGCGGCCGTGGATCGCCTCGGTGGATGCCGAAGGCAACGGTCTCGTGCAGGCGTCGACGGACCGCCTGCGCGGGCGGAAGCTGTTCGTCTGGGGCGAGGGAGCCGGCGGCCGCCGCTGGCAGGAGTGGCTCGCGCCGGGCCTCGAGGGACACGGGTACGCCGAGATCCAGGCCGGACTGGCGCGGACCCAGCTGGAGCACCTGAAGTTGCCCGCAGCAACGTCATGGCACTGGCTGGAGGCCTACGGCCGGCTGTCGATGGGTCAGACGGACGCACATTCCGGCAACTGGCAGACGGCCCGCACTGCGGCGGCCTCGGCACTGCGCCCGGTGGTCGACACACTCGCGGACCGGGAGCGGGCCTGGCTGACGGTCGTGGACGCGGCACCGGTCGAGCGTCTTGCTGTCGGCTCGGGCTGGGGAGCGCTCGAGCTCGCGCGAACCGGCTGGTCGATCTCCGCCGGTACGCCGTTCGCCGAGGACACGATGACCTCGCGGGAGCGTGCGTGGTTGCCGTTGCTCGGCGGGCAGTTGCCCGCGGCGGACGACGTACCGGACGGGACGTTGGTGAGTTGGCGGGAGTTGCTGGAGAACGCGGAGGACAACCGGCTGGTCTGGTATCACCGGGGTGTCGCTCGGCATTACGACGGTGATCGGGACGGTGCGATCGAGGCATGGACGCAGGCCGGCGAGAACCCGTTCGCGTTGCGCAATCTCGGGTTCGTGACCGGGGAGTTGTCGTACTACGAGCGCGCGGTCGAGTTGCGGCCCGACCTGGTACCGCTGGTTGCGGAGGCGGTTGCGCTCGCCCTGGATCTCGACCTGGTCCGGGCCGGCCGCATGCTCGACGGCGCTCCGGATGATCCGCGGATCAGGTTGTTGCGGGTCAGGTATGCGCTGGACACCGGCGATGCGCAGAAGGCGCACGAGTTGCTGGCCGACGGCATCCAGCTGGCCACGGTTCGGGAGGGCGCCAACCCGCTGACGGACTACTGGCTCGCCGCGGAGAAGGCGCTCGGAACCAACCGGCCGGTGCCGCCGCAGTACCAGTTCGGCATGGGCGAAAACTGACTCAGCAAATTCTTATGTCCTGACCTGGAACCGACCGGGTTCGGGTGGCGTCTCACGATTGTGCGGCAAGGGCCGCACAAGGCAGTTCGACTACGACGACCGCGTCGCGCGGGCGACGCGTCGGGGGTGAGTGCCATGTTGACGATCGTTGTGCTCGGTGGGTTCGGCTTGGTGCTGCTGATCACGGCATGCATCGTGCTGGATGTGCTCGCCGGAGTCCGGCGGGACGAGATCCCTTCGGGTACAGAAGAAAAGACGGCCGGTCAGGTCATCCGGGTTCGTGGCCCGGTCCGCGGCCAGTTGGACGGCGGTGTACCGACGGAGTACACCGAGGTCACCATCGAGTACTGCACCCGCCGCGGTGAGGGACCCTTCGAGGTCCACCGCCGGTTCCCGGTGGGCGGCAAGATTCCTTACATCAAGGGCGACCGGGTCATCGTCTGCTACGACGTCCGGACGCCGCGCCGGGCCCGCATCGCCGGCCGGGTCAGCCACTGGCCCCAGCTCGGACCCCGGTCGTCGGACCCGGTTCCACTGCCCTAGAACCAGGAGTCGCCGTACGGCTCCTGGTTCCCGCCCCACCTTCCTCCCTCGCCTCGAGCGGGGGTTTTCCCGTTCAGGACGGAAGGTGCGGGGCGAGCAGGTTGTAGAGGACCGGCCGGCCCTGGGCCAGGACGTACTCCGCCTCGTCGTCCGGCAGCCGGTCGGCCAGGTGAGCCAGTGACTCGCCCATCGTGATGCTCAGGGTGACCGCCAGCTGGAAGTCCCGGGTGTCGCGAGCGCCGAAGCGGACGGACAGGAGCTCGGCGAACTCACCCGCATGCTGGTCGTCGAACTCGCCCGGCTGCATCTCCAGGTCCGGGTCGCCGAGCCCGCTCAGGACGACCGCGCGGAAACCCGGATCGGTGCGGTGCATCTCGCGGAACGTGTCCAGCGTGACGTCCACCGCCTGCCGCCAGGTCGACACCTCAGCCAGCCGCTCCCGGACCGCCTCGGTGTAGCGCGCCTGGTTCCGCCGCTCGATCGCCTGGATCAGGCTCCGCTTGTCCGGGAAGTACCGGTACACGCTGCCGACCGCGATCTCGGCCCGCTTCGCGATCCCGCTCGTCGACGCGGCGTCGTACCCGCGCGCGACGACCTCGGCGCACGCCGCGTCCAGGATGCGTTCGACCTGCCTGCTGGCCCGGTCCTGCGTCGGCGTCCGGCGCAGCGGATACGCCCCCGATGTCACCATGTTGCTCATTGTCCATCTTCGAGGGGACCTTCGTTGCCACCTTCCTGTGACAGATTGCCGTCAGATCGGCGTCATCTCCACCGATCGACACTCTGAGGACCCGCCACAGGAGGGGAAGTCTCCGCCATGCGCATCAGCAGAACGGTCGTCGCCGGCCTGGCCTCCGCCGCGATCGCAGCGTCCGGCCTGGCCGGTACGGCGATCGGCAACCACCAGACCCCGCAGTCCGCCGGCCATGCCGACGACTCGGGGCTGCGGCTCAACCAGATCCAGATGATGGGGTCGCACAACTCCTACCACCGCGAGCTCAGCCCGGCCGAGCAGAAGGTCCAGCAGGCGCAGAACCCCGGTTCGGTCGACCTCTGGTACTCGCACGCGTCGATCCCGTCGCAGCTGGAGGACCAGAACATCCGGACCCTCGAGCTCGACCTGCTCCCGGACCCGGACGGCGGTCTGTACACGTACCCGCTGATCCGGAAGCTGACCGGACAGGGGCCGCTGACCGACCCGGCGATGGCCAAGCCCGGCATCAAGATCATGCACATCCCGGACTTCGACTACAACACGAACTGCGACACCTTCGTGCTCTGCCTGCAGCAGGTGAAGTCGTGGTCCGACAAGCACCCGGACCACGTGCCGATCACGATCAACCTCGAGCTCAAGCAGTCCGACCCGAACGTGGTCGCGGCCGGTGGCGTGCAGTCGCCGCCGTGGGACGCGGCGGCCTTGGACGGTGTCGACCGCGAGATCCGGTCGGTCTTCCCGGAGAAGGGGCTGCTCACCGCGGACGACATACGCAAGCCTGGTCTGACGCTGGAGCAGTCGGTGCTGACGAAGGGCTGGCCGAAGCTCGACGCGGTCCGCGGCCAGGTGCTGTTCTACTTCGACAACGGCGGACCCGGCGCGATCCGTGACCTGTACCTGGCCGGCAAGCCGAACCTGGAGGGCCGGGCGGTCTTCACCCGCGGTCCCGAGGGCCAGCCGGACGCCGCGATCACCCAGGTGAACGACCCGCGGGGCGCCAACCAGGCCGAGATCCAGCGGCTGGTGTCGAAGGGCTACCTGATCCGCACCCGCTCGGACGAGCCGCTGGCGACGATCCGGGACAACGACACCAGCCGGGTCGGTATCGCGCTGGCCAGTGGCGCGCAGGTGGTGACCACCGACTTCCCGGTCGTGGGCATGGCCGCCCGGTACGACAGTGACTTCGTCGCGAAGCTGCCCGGGCACACCGCCGTACGATGCAATCCTGTGTCGGCGCCGCAGTGGTGCCGGGGGAACGTCGCGGAGAGGTGACCTGAGCATGTCGGAGCACGTGGTCGATGTCAGTTGGAGCCGGGGTGGGCACGAGTTCACCTACGACAGCTACAACCGTGACCACGAGTGGCGCTTCGACGGCGGCATCACCGTGCCCGGGTCGGCCAACCCGCAGTACCTGGGCAACCCGGGCCCGGTCGATCCGGAGGAGGCCTTCGTGGCGGCGCTGTCGTCCTGCCACATGCTGACCTTCCTGGCGATCGCGGCCCGCAAGCGGCTGGTCGTCGACTCCTACGACGACCACGCGGTCGGCGTGATGGCGAAGAACGAGGCCGGACGGCTGGCGATCACCCAGGTGACGCTGAACCCGAAGATCGTCTGGGGCGGTCCGGAGCCGGACGCGGAAGCGCTCGAGCGGATCCACCACCGGGCTCACCTGGAGTGCTTCATCGCCAACTCGGTCACCACCGAGGTGGTCGTGGCCGGAATCGGCTGAGACAGACAAAACCACCCGCCGGACTGGCCTGAGCCTCGCGCAAGCGGCGTCAGGACAGTCGGCGGGTGGTTTTGGGGTGCACCTCTGTGGCGGTGCACCCGGACGGATCCGGCGGCGCCTCGCACGGGGCGCCTCTGCGTTGGTGCGTCTCCGCGCGGTCTACCTCGGTGGGGAAGACCGTGCGGGCGGCGCCGCCTGGATCCGTTCGTCCGGTTCGCGCCAGTTACTGCTCGGCGGCGGCGTCGCTCCGGTCGTCGGTGGTCTGGGTCGTGTCGACGGCCAGCAGGTCCTCGAGCCGGCGGACCTGCTCGTTGGCCATCGAGGTCATCAGTCGGTGGATCGTCATGCCAGTGAGACGCGCCCGGCCGGCGGGTATGACGGCGATTCACCCGAATTTCTTGGTGTGACCTACTTCTCATCCAGCCCGTCGAGGCGGAGCGGGATCAGTCGCCGGGCCTCGTCGTACGACGTTCCGGTCAGTTCGAGCAGGTCGACGACGGTGGATCGGATCTGTCCGAGGACCACGACGGCCGACAGACCGGTCGGCAGCGGCATCTCCGCCGTACGGCGGCCGAGCTCGCCCAGCACGCGGTGCGCGGCGACGGCGGCGGCGGGCTCGAACAGCGACTCGGCGATCAGGCGGGTGCCGTCGGCGAGGCGTTCGAGCAGCATCGGGTACTCGGCCGGCATCGCCTCGTCACGCCAGACCGAGACGGCGCAGCGACGTACCAGGACGCGGATGTTCCGGATCGCCCGGTCCAGCGGTACGACGAGGTCGGCGACCTCCTGGACCCGGACGCGGTGCCGGCGGACGAACGGCGACAGCCGGACCACGGCGACGCCCTCGTCGGCCGCGCTGCGGAGGTCGTCCAGTTGGGACTCGCTGGCGCGGGCCCGCCGGAGCGCGTCGGTGATCGCCTCCTCGTCCCGGGCGCGGAGGCCGTCCGCGGTCTCGATCAGGATCTCGGCCAGCTCGTTCAGCACCCCGGAGGCTTGTTGCCGGGGGCGCCTGATCGCTGTGGCCGGGGCGATGGTGGCGGCGGCCAGGGCGACCAGACCGCCGAGTGCCGCGTCGAGCCAGCGGCTGAAGCCGGCGCCAGGGCTCGGCAGGAGGGTGGTGACGATCGCGGCCTGGACCCCGGCCTGCGTGGTCATCAGGGTGCCGGCGCCGAGCAGGACCGCGACACTCATCGCCAGCGCGATCACGAACACGATCTGCGGGATCCCGGTGCCGAAGACGCGGACGAACAGGTCGCCGACCCCGACCCCGACCGCCACGCCGACCATCACCTCGGCCACCCGGCGCAGCCGCTGACCGAAGCTGAACCCGAGGCAGACCATCGCCGCGACCGGCGCGAAGAACGGTTGCCGGTGGCCGAGGGCGTACCTCGCGAGGGCCCAGGCCACGCCGGCGGCGATCGCGCACTGGGAGATGAAGAAGACTCGGCTGCGCCACCGGTCCACCCGGGTCCGGACCGACGCCCGCGAGCGGAGGACGGCCTGCGGCGCGATGTCGTCACGCAGCTCCCGCAACTGGTCCAACGTCAGCCTGACCGGATCCACGGACCCCATTGTCCAGGCATCCGGCGTCCAGCTTGCTTCCCCCGCCCTGGGAGGTCAGGGTTGGGTCATGACCGAGAACAACCGTGAGGACTACGGCAGCTACAGCGTCGACGACGAGGACCAGCTGCAACCCACGGACACCCTGAACGACCGTGGCGTGGACGACCTGCTCGACGAGGGCTACTCGCCGCCGGAGAAGTGGTCCGCCGGTGAAGGATTCGGTACGACGCCCGACGAGGCGCTGCAGGGGGAGTCGCTGGACCAGCGGATCGCCCAGGAGGAGCCGGACTCCGACCCGTACGCCGAGGACGGCGAGGACGTCGGCGGCCCCGAGGTCGGCGTGGTCCGCTCCGGCCGCCTGGTCGCACCGGACGAGGGTGCGCACAGCGACGACGACGATGAACTGGTCGCCGAAGACGTAGGCTTCGACGGCGCCGCCGCCTCCGCCGAGGAGGCCGCCGTCCACGTAGTAGACGCCGACGAAAACTTCGAACTGGACGACGAAGACGAACAAGACCTCCCCTCCTACGAAAACGTAGACCTAGGCGACGTAACCGACCCCGAAGACTAAACCCCGCCCAACGGCGGGCAGCTTGCAGAAGAAGCGGGCGGTGGAGCCTGCTTGCGGGTTGGGGCGGAGCGGGCGGCGGGAGAGCCGCTTGCAGGCGGGCCGGGGCTGGACGGGGAGTCAGGCGCGGCCTAGACAACAACTGCCAAACGGCAGCTACCCGCACGAGTGAGCGGTGGCTGCGGTAGCGGCAGTTGGCCTGCACGGTGAGTGGGAGCTAGCGCGGGGTGACCTGGATTTCGGCGCCTCGGCTGGGGACCAGGGTTACGTTTTTGGGTTGGGCTGGTTCTGGTTTGGGGTGGGGGGCGGTGACGTTGTAGGCGGCTAGGGCGGCTCGGAGGATTTCGGTGCCTTCCATCAGGGAGAAGCCGGCTCCGATGCACCTCCGCGCCCCACCACCGAACGGCATCCACGTCCCAGGCGCCGGCGGGTCGTCGTCCAGGAAGCGCTGCGGCCGGAACTCCTGCGGCATCGGGAAGTGCTCACCATCGCGATGCACCAGCCCGACCGCCGCCATGATCGTCGTACCCCGAGGCAGCCGATAACCGGCGATGTCCGCGGTCTCGGTCAACCGCCGGCCGACCTGATACACGACCGGGTGCAACCGCATAGCCTCCTTGAGGATCGCCTCCAGCTCATCGTCCGCACCCGAGTCCGCCGCCCGCTGACCGAACTCCAGGTCCTCGCGGCTCCGCGCCAGCTCATGGAACGTCCAGGCCAGCGCCGTCGCGGTCGTCTCGTGCCCGGCCAGCAGCAACGTCACCAGCTGATCCCGCAGCTCCACGTCCGACCAGGTGCCGGCGGCAAGCAACCGGGAGAGTACGTCGTTGCGTCCGGCAAGGTTCCCGCGGCGCTTCGCGATCTCGTCGTACAGGATCTCGTCGACCTGCTGCTGCACGTTCAGGTACGTCCGCCACGGCCGCACCCGGAGCAGGGCCGGGTAGAACCCACCGAGCATGATCACCGGCGGGACCGAGACGATCTTGTCCAGCAGCGGCCGGAGCTGGTTCAGCCGGTCGCGGTCGGTCACGCCGAAGATGACCTGGAGGATGATCTCGAGCGTCAGGTTCCGCATCCGCTGATGCACCTTGAACGGCTTGCCGATCGGCCAGGTCGCGACGTCGGCGCGGGCCAGTTCGTGCACCATCCCGGCGTACCCGCGCAGCGCCTGACCGGAGAACGCCGGCATCAGCTGCCGCCGCATCCGCACATGGTCCTCGTCGTCCAGCAGGAGCAGCGAGTGCGCGCCCATGATCGGCTTCAGCACCGTGTTGCCCTCGCCCGCATGCATCACCGACGGCGGACTGCCGAACACCTCGCGGATGTGGTCGGGCCGGCTCAGAACCACGCACACCCGGCTGGACGGTACCAGGCGGATCGTGAACACGTCGCCGTACTTCGCCCGCATCCGAGGGAAGAACGTCCGGCGGTGGCTCGCGAACAACACGGTCTGCGCCAGCGTCGGCAATCGTGGACCCGGCGGGAGGGTGCGCGCCGTCTGCCGGTCGAGCGTCCGGCCACCGAGCAAGGGTGTCGAAGCCATACCTTCACGCTACGTCAGCCGGGTGAACGACGGGCATCGAATGCGACAAGGGCCGCGACGATCCGTGGCAGCTGATCGTCGTGCACCGGATCGAGCCCGGTCAGCCGGCCGATCTGGCGGAGTCGGTAGTCCACTGTGTTGGCGTGCACATGCAGGTCGGCCGCGGTCTGACGCCGGTTCCGCGCGCGGCCCAGGTACGTCCGCAACGTCGTCATCAGGTCGTCCCGGTCCGCCAACGGATCGAGCAGTCCGGCCAGGCGATCGCGTGCCGGGCTCGGCCGGCTCAGCTGGTACTCGAGCACGAGGTCGTCCAGCTGGTACACACCCGGCGGCCGATGGATCCGCACCACGTCGAGCAGATCCCGCACCAGCGTGACGCCCGCAGGCACGTGATCGGGTGAGGTGGTTGTGGTGGCGAGAGTGACGTCGACGCCGGCGGCCTTGCACAACCTGAGGCGGAGCGCGTCGAGCTCGGTGGCCGGTGCGGGCAGCAAGGCGATGCCACCGTCGGCCGACAGGCCGGACATGCTGCCGGGGATCCGGTCCAGCTCGACCCGGATCCGTCGAAGCTTGCGCCGGGCAACGATCTGCGCGTCGAGCTGGGGCTGCTGCTCGTCCGGATGTACGCCGATCGCCAGGCCGACGACGACGTACTCACCGGGCAGCCGTTCCTCCACCGGCCGGCCGTCGAGCAGGGCGGCGAAGACCGACTGGCGGGTGGCCTGGTCCTCGCCGGCAATGGACTGGCGTTCCTCGAAGTAGCTGGCCGAGACGATCGCGGTCACCCGCTGCAGGAAGTCGAGGATCAGCCGGTTGAGTGCGATCGCGTCCGAAAGCTCCTCGGGCCGGAACCCGGCGGCGACGTGATCCGCGCAGACCTTCCCGCCCAGGTGGTACGCCGCCAGCAGCGCCTCGAGCGGCACGCCTTCCTCGGCCCGCCGGGTCGCCGACTCGCGCAGCGGGTCCAGCGTCTCTCCGGTCGGTACGACGCCGGTCCGGAAGGTCTCCGCGAACGCGCGCAGCGTGCGCTCGGTGATCAGGCGGATGTCGCCGTGCAGCTCCTCCTCGGGCAGTTGCGCGTAGAGCGGGATCTCCGCGACCAGCCGCTCCAGCACCTCGTCGACCAGCCGGCTGAGCCGGGTCCGGAGGATCTCGTGCACGGGTACGCCGCCGGAGTGCAGCTCCTTGTGATCCGTCACAACGATCACCCCTCGAAGTCTGGGTCTTGCCCCAGCGTCCCGCGAGTGCTTTGGGGTCGAACATTACTACTCGTAAGTACTGTGATTGGCCGGCGGCGAAGGGTGAGGATCATGAGGCGAACGGTTCTGCTGGCGGTCGGCGTACTGCTGGCCGGAGTGGTGACCAGTCCGGTGGCGCAGGCGGCGGCGCCGGAGTACGTCGCGCTCGGCGACTCGTCGGCGGCCGGTCCGCTGATCCCGCCGCAGATCAACCTGCCGTGTCTGCGGTCGGGTGTGAACTATCCGCACATCGCCGCCGAGCGGCTTGGAGCGAGGCTGACGGACGTGACGTGTTCGGGTGCGGTGATCCCGGACTTCAGCGGGAAGCAGTTCGGTTTTGTGCCGCCGCAGTACGACGCTCTGAAGCCGTCGACGGATGTGGTCACGGTGGCGATCGGGGGGAACGACATCGGGCTGGTGTCCGCGGCGTTGAGCTGCATCAACCTGTTGCCGCCGCCGGCCGGGACCTCGTGTAAGGCGCGGTTCACGTCCGGTGGGAAGGATCAGTTGGCCGCGCGGATCGACGCGACGGCGCCGGCGTTCGGGCAGGCGCTCGACCCGATCAAGCAGTTGGCGCCGAACGCTCGCGTTCTCGTGACGAGGTATGGCACGTACATCCGTCCGAACGGGTGCTATCCGGTGATCCCCGTCTGGCCGGTCGACGCCAACTACCTGCAGGCCACGGTCGACCGCCTCAACACCATGCTGGCCGAACAGTCCGCCGCCCACGGCGCGCAGTACGTCGACCTCCGCACGCCCAGCATCGGCCACGACGCCTGCGCACCCGTCAGCCAACGCTGGCTCGAAGGTCTCATCCCAAGCTCGGCCGCAGCGCCCCTTCATCCCAGTGCTCGCGGGATGGCCGCCTTCGGCGCGCTGGTTGCCGCGGCGGTCGGCTGACTCTACAAACACCCGCGCCCGGCACCGCTACGCGGCGCCGAGCGCGGGGACAGAGACGGAAGCCTCCCGGGGTGGGGGGTGGAGGTCCGCCTCCTGAGGTGGGAGGCGATGCCTCCCGGGTGGGGTGCGAGACAGCCTCCTGGGGTGGGGGTGCGGAGTCAGCCTCGCGGGTGGGGTGCGGAGGCAGCCCCCGAGGGGGGAGGAGGCCGCCTCCTTGGGTGGGGAGGCGGGGCCTCCCCACGGTGGTTAGGAGCGGGTGAAGCGGAGGGTGAGGATTTGGAAGGGGCGGAGTTCGAACGTGACCGCGTTGTCCTGCAGGTCCCGGTCGGCTAGGTGGCGTTCCAGGAGGTCTACCTCGGTGGCCGCGGTTGCGGTGAAGGAGGGGGTGATGGTGGCGCGGGAGCGGCCGCCGGAGGATTCGTAGAGGCGGACTACGACGTCGCCGGAGCGGTCGTCGGCCAGTTTGAGCGACTCGACGATCACGTTGCCGTTGTCGATGGCAACGAGCGGCTCGGCGCCGTCGGCACCGGTGACGACCCGCTCGGGCAGGTTGATCCGGTAGCCCTCCTCGATCGCCTCCGGGATCCCGGCACCGACCACCAGCGCGTGGTTGACGGTGTGCACACCCTGGTCGGTCTGCGGGTCCGGGAACCGCGGCGCCCGGATCAGCGACGTACGGATCGTGGTCGTCGTGCCGCCGTCCTCGCGCGCGGTCCGGTTGATGTCGTGGCCGTACGTCGAGTCGTTGACGACGGCAACGCCGTACCCCGGCTCGCCGACGTGCACCCAGCGGTGCGCCGCGATCTCGAACTTCGCCGCGTCCCACGAGGTGTTCTGGTGGGTCGGCCGGAAGATGTGCCCGAACTGCGTCTCGGACGCGGACCGGTCGGCGTGTACGTCGACCGGGTACGCCGCCTTGAGGAACTTCTCCGCCTCGTGCCAGTCCATCGTGGTCTCGATGTCGACCCGCTTCGTGCCCGGCCGCACCCGCAGCGTCTGGGTGACCGTCGACCGGCCGAACGAGCGCTTCACGACGACCGTCGCGACCCCGGAGTCGGTGCTGAAGTCGACGCTGTCCACCTCGGTCACGTCGCGGACGTTGTTCTTGTAGAACGAGTCCACGTCCCAGGCATCCCAGTTGTTCGGGGTGTCCACGTGCAGCTGCAGAAGGTTGCCCACGGCACCCGGCGCGATCACCTCGCGGCCGGCCTCGACGTCGTACAGCGAGGTGATCAGGCCGCGGTCGTCGATCGTGACCCGGATCAGCCCGTTGTCCAGTACGCCGTTCTCGACCGTCACCGCCGACTCCGAAGCGGCAGCGACCCCGGCGCCAAGCCCGGCGATGCCGTTGCGCCCGTGCGGAGCCGCGTTGAAGACGATCTGAGCATCGCCGGAACCGGCCAGCGCCTGCTGTGCCTTCGCGATGATCGCCTCGAGCTCCGAAGCCAACCGAGCGTACGTCTCCTCGGCCTCGCGGTGCACCCAGGAGATCGACGAACCCGGCAGGATGTCGTGGAACTGGTTCAGCAGCACGGCCTTCCAGATCCGGTCCAGGTCCTCGTACGGGTACGCGTCCAGCTTGCCCGCGACCACGGCCGCGGCGGACCACAGTTCGGCCTCGCGGAGCAGGTGCTCGCTGCGCCGGTTGCCCTGCTTGGTCTTGGCCTGCGAGGTGTACGTCGCGCGGTGGATCTCCAGGTAGAGCTCACCGGACCAGACCGGCGCGTGGTCGTGGTACTCCTCCTCGGCGGCGCTGAAGAACTCGGTCGGGGACTCGATCGTCACCCGCGGCGAGGACTCCAGGTTCGCCACCCGGCGCGCGGTCGCGACGAACTCGCGGGTTGGGCCGCCACCGCCGTCGCCGTACCCGAACGGGACCAGCGAACGGGTCGCCGCGCCGTTCTCGGCGAAGTTGCGCTGGGCGTGCGCGAGCTCGCGGCCGGACAGGTCGGAGTTGTAGGTGTCGATCGGCGGGAAGTGGGTGAACACCCGGGTCCCGTCCAGGCCCTCCCACCAGAAGGTGTGGTGCGGGAAGCGGTTCTCCTTGTTCCAGGAGATCTTCTGGGTCAGGAACCACTTCGACCCGGACAGCTTCACCAGCTGCGGCAGCGCCGCGGTGTAGCCGAACGAGTCCGGCAGCCAGACCTCCTGGGTGTCGATCCCGTACTCGTCCAGGAAGAACCGCTTGCCGTGCACGAACTGCCGGGCCAGCGCCTCGCTGCCGGGCAGGTTGGTGTCGGACTCGACCCACATGCCGCCGACCGGGACGATGATGCCGTCGGCAACAGCCTTCTTCAGCCGCTCCCAGACCGCCGGGTAGTTCTCCTTCACCCACGCGTGCTGCTGGGCCTGCGAGAACGCGAAGACGAGCTCCGGGTACTCCTCGGCCAGCGTCGCGACGTTGGACACGGTCCGGGCCACCTTGCGCCGGGTCTCCCGCAGCGGCCAGAGCCAGGCGGAGTCGATATGCGCGTGCCCGACCGCGGACAGCTGGTGCGCGCTGGCGTGGGCCGGCCGGCTCAGTACGTCGGTCAGCTGCGCGCGGGCGTCCGCGGCGGTGGCGGCAACGTTCTCGTAGTCCAGTGCGTCCAGCGCACGGCTCAGCGCCCGCAGAATCTCCCGGCGGCGCGGCTCCTGCAGGGACAGTTGCTCCTGCAGACCGTTCAGGGCCTCCAGGTCGAGGATCAGGTCCCACACCTCGGCGTTGAAGACGGCGACGTCGGCACGGGCCAGCCGGTAGATCGGCGTGCCGCCCGGCTCGGGCTTGCCGCCGACGTCGGTCGGTGCGAACGCGTTCGACCCGAGGACCTCGGGGTTCGCGGCCGCCTCGACGTAGAACTCGATCCGGTCGCCCGCGTGCGCCGGCGTACCTTCGGGGCCGAGGATGGACAGCGGCGCGTAGGTCTGCCGCGGGTGCAGGCCCTTCAGCGGTACGCCGGACGTGGTGTGGACCAGGCCCTCCGCGGAGAACCCGGGGCCGCCGCTGAAGCCGAGGTCGATGACGGCCTCGATCTCGCTGCCGGCCCACTCGGCCGGGACCTGGCCGCTGAACTTGAACCACGCGGTGCCCCAGGCCGCACCCCACGGCAGGCCGATCGCGGCCGGCTCGTAGGTCTGGGCGAGTGCCTCGGCGGGGGACACCGGCTCACCGGGGGCGTGCCACACCTCGATGTCCAGCGGGACGGAGGCGCCGTAGATCGCGGGGCGGATCCGCTCCCGCAGGGCGCGCTGGAGCCGCTCCTCGATGAGTTGACGGTCGTCGTGCACGAAATCATCCTCCGGCCAGGTCTGAATGGGCTGCTCATGCGATCCGCGCGACCGCTGCATGACAACGCTGTCACACCCACCCCGTACCCGTCCAGACGCAGTTCACCGTGGTACCTGCGGGTAGCGGTTCGGTTGCGGGCAGGGTACGTAACTACCCGGAGAGCCGGATGTTGTCTAGGTTGTCCTGCATGGATCGCCCCCGCCTGTTCACCCCCGACAGGAACAGCCTCCTCAGACCCGACGGAATGACCCGGCGCAGCCTGCTCGGTCTGGGGGCCGCGGCAGTCGCCGCGATGGCAGTGCCCGGATGCTCCCGCGGCCGCTCCGACGAGCCGGCACCGGACGGTCCGGGCACCTTTGCGACCGGCAACAAGGGCGGCGTCTACAACCAGTTCGGCATCGACCTGTCCAAGTTGATCAGTGAGGTCACCGGCGTCACGCTGCAGCCACTGGTCACCGGCGGTTCGGTGGACAACCTGATCAAGGTGTCCAGCCAGAAGGCCGACATCGGCTTCTGTACGTCGGACACCGCGCTGGCGGCGTACGAGGCGACCGGGGTGTTCGCCTCCGGGAAGCTGAAGTTCAGCGCGCTGGCCCGGGCCTACGACAACTACGTGCACGTGGTCGTGCCGATGGCCTTCAAGGGCCAGGAGTTGAAGGCGCTCGAGGGCAAGGTGGTCAGTGTCGGCCAGCAGACCTCCGGCACCAGGATCGTCGCCGACCTGATCCTCAACACCGCCGGCGTGAAGGTGACCAAGCGGTTCCTCAGCCTGGAGGACTCGGTCAAGGCGCTGGAGGCCAAGGCCGAGAACCCCAACGCGAGGGGCGGCATCGACGCGCTGATCTGGAGCGGCGGCGTGCCGACCGAGCCGATCGGCAAGTTGCAGGACTCGATCGGCTTCCGCCTGCTCGACATCGGCAACGTCGCCCAGACGATCGCGCTCAAGGAGTTCGGCGGCTACGTGGTGTCGGCGATCCCGCCGTCGGCGTACAAGCTGGCGAGCTCGGTGCCGACGCTGGCGATCCCGAACTACATCGTGGCCAAGCCCAATCTGTCGGACTCGTGGGCCTGGTGGACGGTCAACACCTTGTTCCGCCGCCAGAACGATCTGATCGCGGCCCATCCGGAGGCCGGCGCACTCGACCCGCGCTCGGCGATCGCGACGATGCCGATCCCGCTGCACCCGGCGGCCGAGCGCTGGTACCGCGAGAACCACATCTGAGCAGGGCGTACGCCGTACGTCCGGCTCAGACGTCGTAGTCGTCGATCAGCGGGACGCGGACCTCGATCACCAGACCGCCGCCTATCGGCGGACGGGCGACGACGCGGCCGCCGACCCGGGCCGCCTCGGAGCGGACGATCGCCAGCCCCAGGCCGGTGCCCGGCATTTCCCGGTGGTGCGCGCTGCGCCAGAACCGCTCGCCGACCTTCTTCAGGTCCCGCGAACCGAGGCCGAGCCCGTGGTCGCGGACCGACAGCACCACCTCGGTGCCGTCCCGGGTCACCGACACCTCGACCGGCGGAGCGCCGTACTTGGAGGCGTTGTCGAGCAGTACGTCGAGGATGTCGTCCACCTCGAGCTCCGGGCCGACACCGCCTGGCACCATCTCGCCGATGATCAGTTCCATGTCGTCGGCGGCGTACACGGCCTTCCAGCCGACCAGCCGCTCCTTCACCGCCTGGGCCAGGTCCAGCGGCTCTTCGTTGCCCTCGGCATCGGCTCCGGGGCGGTCCGAGCCGGCCAGCCGGGACAGCCGCTGAACGATCCGGCCGAGCCGGTCGATGTCGCTGAGCGCGAACCGCGCGGTCGGCGACAGCCGGGACAGGCCCTCGATGTGGATCCGCGCCGAGGTCAGCGGCGTCCGGAGCTGGTGCGAGGCGTCGGCGACGAACTCCCGCTCACGCTGGCGGGCCTGGTGCAGGCTGAGCGCCATCGAGTTGAAGCTGTCGCCGAGGCGGCGCAGCTCCGGTGCGCGTCCGTCGGTGGACACCCGGGTATCCAGCGCACCGCGGGTGATCTGGTGCGTGGCGTTGTCCAGGTCGCCCAGCGGCCGCAGTACCCAGCGGGTGATCGGCCGGACGATGCCGATGATGATCGCGCCGATGCTGATCAGCAGTCCGCCGAGGAGGAGCAGCAGACCGCGCTGCACCTGGTCGCGGGCCTCCTCGGTCGGGACCCGGAGGACCGCTGCACCGAGCACACTGCCGTTGTTGACGACCGGACGGGCCACCACCATCTCGCCGGACCGCCACGGCCACAGGGCCGGCGGCTCGGGTGGCAGGCGGCCGGCCAGGGTGCTGTGCAATGCGGCCTGGAGGTCAGGCTCATCCACGTCGACACCGGACACCGAGGTCGCCACGACCCGTGAGTCGACGTCGACGACGAACACCGGGGTGTTGTAGAGCTCCTGGTAGCGGACCGCCATCTCACGCAGGTTGGCGATGTCTCCGGACTGCAGCGGCGCCTCCGCCATGGCGGCGAACCAGTCCGCGTCGTTGCTGCGGGACAGGAAGAGGGTGCGCGACGTACTCGTGGCGATGTAGTTGGCCAGCGGTACGACGGCGACGATGGCCAGTGCGACGACCATCGGAACGAGGGACTGCAGCAGTCGACGGCGCAACGGTCAGTCCGAACCCAGGCGGTAGCCGACGCCGCGGATCGTCTGCACGAGCTCGGGCCGGCCGAGCTTGGCGCGCAGGCTCGCCACGTGCACATCCATGGTGCGTGACGAGGCTTCGAAGACGGACTGCCAGGCGTACAGGGCGACCTGTTCGCGCGGCACCACCCGGCCGTGGTGGGCGGCCAGCACAGCTAGCACGTCGAACTCCTTGCGGGTCAGGCTGATCGGCTTGTCCGCGACCTGCACCGTCCGGGCCTCGATGTCCACGGTCAGGTCGCCGACGGTCACCCGGGGGCGGGGCTGCAAAAGGCCGGTACGACGAAGTACAGCATCGATGCGGGCCAGCAGCTCGGATATCGCGAACGGTTTGACCACATAGTCGTCCGCGCCGCTGCGCAACCCGCGAACCCGGTCGGCCGCCTCACCGCGCGCGGTGACCGCGATCACCGGTACGTCGGACACCGTCCGGATCTGCCGGCACACGTTGATGCCGTCCCCGTCGGGCAACCCGAGGTCCAGCAGGACCAGGTCGCCGGGGTCCGCCGCGAGGGCGTCCGCGGCCGTCCGGACGTGCGTCACCATCAGGCCGTAGCGCCGCAACGCGGGTATCAGGGCATTGGCGATATCGAGATCGTCCTCGACCAGCAGAATCCGTACCGCGCCACTCATGCGGTGATCGTAGGCCAGGAGACGCTCATGTGTGTCAGATCTTGGTAAAGACGTAATCACGCGACTGCATGCAGTGTTCGGCAACATTAGCCTTCCGACCACAGGAGGGAACCGGTAGATGACTGTCGGTATCGGTACGGGGGGCGGCTTGACCGCGCCCTCCGAGGAAGAACTGGCCGAGTACGAGCAGGAACGCCCGGCTCGGCGGCTCAGGCCTGCCCTCGACCTGGTGATTTCGGTCTGGTGCGCAGTCGTCAGCGTCGGCGTGCTCTGGCAGGTGTTCTTCCCCTTACCACAGGGAACCCAGTTTTACCTGGTGATCTTTCTCGCAGCCGTTCTGCCGATCACGCTGCTCTGCTACCGGGGCTGGAAGGTCCCGGCGTTCCTCAACCCGTTCAAGAACCGGGCCACCGACGACCCCGGGATCACCGACTGGATCCTGGGCGTGGTCGCGCTGGTCGTCTGCGTCTACCCCCTCATCGACTTCGACGGCTATCTGGAACGGCGTCAGGCTCCGACGACGCTCGACCTCCTGGCCGGGACCGTACTGCTCATCGTGTTGCTCGAGGCCTGCCGTCGTACGACGGGCTGGGTGCTGCCGGTCTTCAGCCTGGTCTTCATCGCCTACGCGTACTACGGCGGCTATCTGCCCTACACGTGGTCGCTGGCGCATCAGGGCTTCAACTTCGACGCGATCATCGCGCAGTTCACGATGGGCACGGCCGGGTTCTACGGCACACCGCTGAGCGTCGCCGCCAGCTACATCGTGCTGTTCACCATCTACGGCGCGGTGCTCGACTACTCCGGGGCCGGCAAGTTCTTCATCGACCTGTCCTTCGCCGCCTTCAAGCGCAGCCGGACCGCGCCCGGCCGCACGGTCACCTTGGCCGGCTTCCTGCTGGGCAGCGTGTCCGGCTCGGGTACGGCGACCGCGGTGTCGCTCGGCACGGTGTCCTGGCCGATTCTCCGTCGGGCCGGTTACCCGCCTGAACCGGCGGGTGGAATGCTGGCCGCCTCCGGCATCGGCGCGATCCTGTCTCCGCCGACCCTGGGCGCGGCCGCGTTCATCATCGCCGAGTTCCTGCGGGTCTCCTACCTGACCGTGCTCGGGTACGCCGTCATCCCGACGATCCTGTACTACCTGGGCATCCTGCTCGCGATCGAGATCGACGCCCGCCGGCACGGCACCACGTCGGCCGAGATCTCGGAGCAGTCGGCGCTGCGGCTGCTGCTGCGGTTCGGGTACCACTTCCTCTCGCTGTTCGTGATCATCGGCTTCATGGCGGTCGACGTACCGCCGTTCAAGGCCGTGGTCTACGCGGTGATCATCCAGTTCGGGTTGTCGTTCCTGGACCGCGAGCACCGGCTGACCGCCGGGCGGCTGTTCAAGGCGCTTGCCCAGGGCACCCGTTCGGTGCTGCCGGTGGCGGCGACCTGTGCGACCGCCGGCATCATCGTCGCGGTCACCACGCAGACCGGGCTCGGGCTGAACCTGGCCGAGATCATCGTCAGCGCGGCGCACGGTCTGACCGAGAACCACACGGTCGTACTGTCCCTCACCGTGCTGCTGTCGGCGATCGCCGTACTGATCCTCGGCCTGGCGGTGCCGGTGACGGCGTCGTTCATCATCGCCGCGGTGATCATCGCGCCGGCGTTGACCCAACTCGGGGTGACGCAGCCCGAGGCGTACATGTTCATCTTCTACTACGCCGTACTGTCCGAGGTGTCGCCGCCGACCGCGCTGGCCGCGGTCGCGACGTCCGCCATCACCGGCGGCAAGGTGATCCCGACGATGTGGCAGGCGTGGAAGTACACGTTGCCGGCCTTCCTGGTGCCGTTCGCGTTCGTGCTCACCGACAACGGTGCACACCTGCTCGGTCAGGGATCGTTCGTCGGCATGCTGTGGACGCTGGCCGTGTCGATGCTCGCCGTCGCCGCCCTCGCGGTGGTGACCGGTGGCTGGATCGTGGTGGCGACGAGTTGGGCCGAGCGGCTGCTGTGTGTCCCGGCGGCCGTGCTGCTGCTTTACCTCGCGCCCGTAACCATCACGGCCGGAATCGGTTTGCTACTTGTTGCCGTCGTCATCAATCTGGTCCGGCGGCAACGCCAGGCCTCCGCCCCGAAGGAAGGACCCGTCACCTCATGAGACTCCGTCGCCTGCCCACCGCCGCGGTGGCGTTCGCTGCCGTCTTCTCGCTGGTCGCCTGTGGCGGGCAGCGCGAACCGACCGGCTCCGGTACGGCGGCCGGCGGTCGGCTGACGATTGCCACCGGCAACACGACCGGCGTGTACTACCAGCTGGGTGGCGCGCTGGCCTCGGTGATCTCGCAGAAGATGTCCGGGTACCGGGCGACCGCCAGTGAGACCGGCGCCTCGGTGCAGAACGTGCAGGGCCTGGTGGCCGGCAACTACGACATCGCGTTCTCGCTCGGCGACACCGCGGCGGACGCGGTGAAGGGCGAGAACAGCTTCAAGACCAAGCAGGACGTGGTCGCCCTGACCCGGCTCTACAACAACTACACGCAGGTCGCGGTCCGTACGTCGGCCGGGATCAACTCGATCGCGGACCTGAAGGGCAAGCGGGTCTCGACCGGCTCGCCGAACTCCGGCACCGAGGTGATCGCCCGGCGGCTGCTCGAGGCCGCGGGCCTGGATCCGGCCAAGGACGTCACCGCGCAGCGGCTCGGCCTGCCCGAGTCGGTGGACGCGATGAAGTCCGGCACGATCGACGCATTGGTCTGGTCCGGTGGCCTGCCGACCGGCGGCATCACCGACCTGACCACGAGCATGGGCAAGGGTGTGAAGCTGATCCCGATCGTCGACCTGCTGCCGAAGATGCAGGACAAGTACGGTCCGGTCTACAGTCAGGCGCCGATCCCGGCCGCGACGTACAAGCAGCCGACCGACGTGGCGACGATCATCGTGCCGAATGTGCTGCTGGTCCGCTCAGACATGAAGGACGAGCTGGCCGAGCAGCTGACCAAGGTGCTGTACGACAACAAGGACGCGCTGGTCGCGGTGAACGCGGCGGCCAAGGACATCACGCTCGACAACGCCGAGAAGACCGACCCGGTGCCGCTGCACCCCGGCGCGAAGAAGGCGCTCGACGGATTGAAGTAACCCATGACCGCCCTCCCCCGCACACCAGGCGCAGCGGGGGAGGGTGTTGGGACCCACCTCCACACCAGGCGCAGTGGAGGCGGGACCCGCCGGCTCCCACAACCAGGCGCAGTGAGAGCAGGCAGACCGGGCCCGGCCCCTCGGAGGCATCCGAGGATCCGGGCCCGGTCACTTTGCTTCTAGTGCTGCTGCTCTTCCTGGTCCTCCGAAATCGCGGTGCCGTAGAGGTAGTGGGACAGGGCGGAGTCGCGTTTCGGATGTACGTGGTACTTGGTCGGGACGACGCGTCCCTCGGCGCTGTCCCAGGCGTTGTCGGCCAGCCGCCACATGCGGTGCACCATCCGGCCCGCCATGCCGGTGTGTGGCGAGTACGGATGCGCCCGCGTCGGCGCGACCTCCTCGGCTTCCAGCAGCTCTTCGGTCAACGTGTTCATGTGCGAGTCGTCCAGCTGCTCACAGATCTGCTGGGTGTACGACGTCTCCAGCCGCTCGTGTTCGGCGAGCAGCCGGTCGACGGACGTCCACACCTCCAGGTCGGTCAGGTTCTGCACCCGCATGTCGCCGTACTGGCGTCCTTTCAGGAAGCGCAGTGACCGCTCCAGCTCCTTGGCGTTGCTGACGTACCTGGTGACCAGGCTGCTGCCGTCAGGGAGTCGGCGTACGTGCGGGAGGAGAACGTCTTCGGCGGCGGCCAGGTGCTGCGCGGCGATGGCGTAGAACCAGTCGGTCTGATGTCTGCGCTCGGGGTGCGCGGCGGCCGGGTGGTGAGCCTGCTGAGCCAGCTCACGGATCCGGGCATGTTCGTAGGTCAGGGCCAGTTCGAGCGTCGAAGCGGTCATGACAACCACCTCCAGGAGGGTCTCCTCCAGCCTGTGCCCAACCCCCGGCAACCGCAACCACCCGGCCCCGTACCGTAACCTCCCCGCCGGTACTGAGGGCGTGTCTCCCAATCCCACGCCTACTGCGCGGCACTCGGCGGGCACCTGCTCGCTACGGCGTGGGATCGGGAGACACGCCCTAGCCGTCCGAGCTCTTCTTCCACAGGTTGATGCCGGCCTCGACGGCGTCGGCGTCGATGGCCTCGAGCTCCTCGGGGCTGAACTTCAGGTTCCGGACGGTCGCCAGGTTGTCCTCGAGCTGGGCGACGCTGGAGGCCCCGATCAGCGCGCTGGTGACACGGTCGTCGCGCAGCGTCCAGGCGAGCGCCAGTTGGGCGACGGACTGGCCGCGCTCCTTGGCGATCTCGGCCAGCGCGCGGACGTGCTTGAGGGTGTCCTCGGTGAGCGAGTCCGGGCTCAGCGACTTGCCCTGCGCGGCGCGGGAGTCGGCCGGGACGCCGTTCAGGTAGCGGTCGGTGAGCACGCCCTGCGCCAGCGGCGAGAACGCGATCACGCCGACGCCCAGCTCGCCGACGGCGTCGAGCAGGTCCTCCTCGATCCAGCGGTTCAGCATCGAGTACGACGGCTGGTGGATCAGCAGCGGCGTACCCAACTCCTGCAGGATCCGCGCCGCCTCCCGGGTCCGGTCCGCCGAGTACGACGAGATGCCGGCGTACAGCGCCTTGCCCGAACGCACCGCGGCGTCCAGCGCACCCATCGTCTCCTCGAGCGGGGTGTCCGGGTCGAACCGGTGCGAGTAGAAGATGTCGACGTAGTCCACGCCCATCCGGGCCAGCGACTGGTCCAGCGAGGCGAGCAGGTACTTCCGCGAGCCGCCGCCCTGACCGTAAGGACCCGGCCACATGTCGTAACCGGCCTTGGTCGACAGGATCAGCTCATCGCGGTACTTGGCGAAGTCCCGGGCGAAGTGCGTCCCGAAGTTCGTCTCGGCCGAGCCGTACGGTGGGCCGTAGTTGTTCGCCAGGTCGAAGTGCGTGACGCCGAGGTCGAACGCCCGGCGCAGAATGTCGCGCTGCGTGGTGAACGGCTTGTCGTCGCCGAAGTTGTGCCACAGCCCCAGCGAGATCGCGGGCAGCAGTAAGCCGCTGCGCCCCGTCCGGCGGTAGGCCATCTGGTCGTCGTACCGGTCCTGGGCGGCTACGTAGTCAGTCACGAGAACCCAGTCTGCCGCATGTCGTGACCAGTGCAAACCCCTTGTTTTACAGCAGAAACCCCAGCACTGAGAGCCAGAACCCCGCCTTCTTGATCAGGTCAGGTCACGCCACGGCGCGGGTGGTCCGGCGGCGAAGAACCGCAGCAACCCGAGCACCCGGCTGCCGGGCGGCGCGGTCCAGTGCCGCTGACCGGGCCACGGGTCGGCGGTCAGCTTCCCCAGCCCCCAGTCCAGGTGGAACCACAGCGCGGCCGCCGCAACCTCCTCCTCCCGTACGGCGTTCTGGGTGTGGCGGACGTATTCGGGCAGGATCGCGGCGACATGCTCAAGGGGCAGCTTGGCGAAGTCCATGCCGCGCGGGGCGCGGGCGGCATCACCCCAGTCGATCAGGGCCAGCAGTTCGCCGTCCGGTCCGGCCAGAAGGTTGTGTGCGGCAACATCTCCGTGGATCAGCACCTTGGCTTCGTTCCGGTCGAACCGGCCGGACAGGCGGGTGAACCAGTCGCTCAGCCACTTCGCCGTACCGAGATCGATCGTCCCGTGCTCTGCCAGTTGATCGACCGTCTGCCACGGGTCGTCGCGGTCGTCCTGCGGCAGTCCGGGGATCTCGGTCCGCTCGTGCTCGTGCAGCTGAGCCAACTGCTCTGCCAATCCGCTCGGCGGTCCAGCGGTCGGCTCGACCCCGTGCACCCGCCGCATCACGACGTACGGCGCATCGATGATCGCCCGGCTGTCGTCGTACTCGACGATCGCCGGCGTCAACACACCCGCTGCCCTGGCGACCGGCACAACCGCCGCCTCCTTCCGCAGATCCCCCTCGAACCCCGGCCGAGACACCCGCAGAAACAACTCCTCACCCAGCACGAACCCACGGTTAGCCACCCCACCCACAACCTCAACGATCTCCCCCGCCCCAACCCCATACCGCCCCCCAACCTCAATGACCTGCCCCGCCGCCACCCCGTCCCGCTGCCCGCCCTCAACGATCTGCTCCGACGCAGTCCCGTCCCGCTGCTCGTCCTCAGTGGTCTGCCCCGGCGCGATCCCGTCCCGCCGGCCGCCCTCGGCGGTCTGGTCCGGTGCGGTCTGGTGCCGCCGTCCGGTCTCGGCGGTCTGGTCCGGTGCGGTCTGGTGCTGTTGCCCGGTCTCGGCGATCTCCGGGTCCTTATGGTGATCTCCCACACATACCTCCGTCGTGGTCTGGCGTCTGTCGTCTCGATCCTTCAGTCGGTGCCCCACGGCGTCCACCGGATTTGATGTACTGCGAGCGTGCGAGTCGACCTGGATCCGGAGACCGTCGGACGGCGCGAGATCTACGCGATGCTGAACTCGATCGTCGTACCGCGCCCGATCGCCTGGGTCTCGAGCCTGTCCGCCGACGGCGTGCTCAACCTGGCGCCGCACTCGTTCTTCACCGTGGCGTGTGTGCGGCCGCCGATGGTCCAGTTCACCTCCGTCGGCCGCAAGGACAGCCTGAACAACGTCGAGGCCACCCGCGAGTTCGTGGTCAACTTCGCCGCCGAGCCCTTGTTCGAACAGGTCAACGCCACCGGCACCAATTTCCCGCCGGAGATCAACGAGTTCGAAGCCGTTGGCCTGACCACCGAACCCGCCCGCACAGTCGCCGTACCTCGGGTCGCGGAGTCACCGGTCGCCATCGAGTGCACGCTGCACACCACCCTCGAACTGGGCGACTCCACCGTGGTGATCGGTCAGGTCCGCCACCTCGCCATCGACGAGGCCGTGATGGTCGACGACCGCCCCGACATCCACCTCCTACGTCCGCTGGCCCGCCTGGGCAAGGACGAGTGGTCCACCCTCGGCGAAGTCCGCTCGATCACCCGAATCCGCCACTCCGACTGGCCCGGCCACTTCAAGCCCCCCACCCCCTGACACGACATCTCCGGTTAGCAGGTCGGGTACGCCGGCCGTCCGATCCACCGATCGAGTCACGTCAGCGCGATCCCACAACTGGGCGACTCTTGTCGGGGTGGAGGTGTTGCGGGGGCTGGCGCTTTGTCCGCTCGATGGCGGGTTGTAGGCGGCTAGTGAGCAAACAACCCGCCAGCGGGCCGACCGTCAGGTGAGGGGGCGGAGGCGGCGGAGGCGGAGGCTGTTGGAGACGACGAAGACTGAGCTGGAGGCCATTGCGGCGCCGTCCGGCGTCGGGGCGAGATGCTGTCAGGCGGAGGTGCTGTCGGCTAGTGCCGTTGGCGGTGCGGTGGGCCGTCCGGGTGGAGGCGCTTTACGGGATGGTGGCGCTGTCGGGGCAGGGGGACCGTCTGGGCGGCGCTACGGGTGGAGGTGCTCTCTGGGCGGAGGCGCTTGCGGGTGGAGGTGCTCTCTGGGCGGAGGCGCTTGCGGGTGGAGGTGCTCTCTGGGCGGAGGCGCTTGCGGGTGGAGGTGTTGCCGGGGTGGAGGTGCTACGGCTGGCGGGGCTGGGGGGCTGGGGGCTTGTCGGGGCGAGGCGTTCCGGACTGAGGTCTCATCGCGGTGGTGGGGTGATTGGGGTGATGGGGCGTTTGAGGGGGGTGGCTGGGATTGTCATGGGGGCTGCGATTGCTGGGTGGCCTTGGGTTACGAGGATGGCGTTGGTTCGGTAGTGGGCTCTGAGCTTCTTCTGGTCGGATGAGGTGCCGGACGTTGTCATCACCTCTACGCCGGAGCCGTCTGGTTTTGGTCCTGCACCGTTGACTGCGATACCGCGCTCGGCCCAGTAGCTGATGTCGGCGATGACCCGATCCCTCAGGGCCGCCATCTCGCGCTGGCTCATCCGGGCGTCGCGTAGGTCCACGGTGACGCCTTTGACCTCTTCGCGCACCCGGGCGTCGAGGGCGGCGTCAGGCTTCCGGTACACGATCACGACGCGCTTGTCGTGATCGAGCACCAGACCGGCGAACGAAGCGGGGAAGTCCTGGAGCAGCAAGGGATTCAGCACATCCGCGGCAGCCGTCACGGCAGCGTCGTTGCCGGACGGCACCGGCGACGCATACGGCACCGGCGACCCATACGGCACCGGCGACCCATACGGAATCCCAGGCGACCCACCTGCAGCCTCATCGCCGCAGCCGGCCACAACACCGGCACCAACGACAGCCGCAACGACCACGGCGACCGATCCCAGTCGAACACCGGAGGGGCGATCGTGGCCACCACGCGTACGCCGTACTCTGCGCATCTACCTCACCTCACCCTGAGGACGCCCGGGCCGCCCTCGGCGTGGCACTCAGGTCGGTGGAGATTCTCGAGTGGCCAGATGCTGTGTGAGCGACTGGAGCTGCGAGGAGAGACGAAGTGGTGTGTGGTCGGGGGAGGGAGTGGTGGCGGGATGCCAGGTCCACGGGGTGTCGGCGGCCTGGGTGACCAGGTAGACGTCGGGTGACAGAGGGCCAGGGTCGTGGGCGTGGGAGCGGGCCGTCAGGTTGAGCATCAGCCCGAGGGCAGGGATGACCGACAGGTCCTCGATGACATGGATCAACAGAAGGTCACGGGACGGCAGCCCGGCCAGGACCCCGTAGGACGGGGTCTCGATGTGGAGGGATTCGCGGAGCACGGTGTCGAGGACCAGGGCCCGGGAGGCGGCGTACGGCGAGCCGGTGACGGCGGCGATCCGGAGCTCGTCCTGGGTGAGGTATTCGACGTGGTCGGTGATGCAACGCAGGTTGGTCAGGCCGTGCTGCTCGGCTTCGGACCAGGTGAGACCGAAGTCGGTGGGGTCGAGGTACATGGTGACCACGCCGTCCTCCGTGGTCGACGGAACGGACAGCAGCCCGGGAAGGAAGTCGGGGCGCCCGGAGGTCCATTCGGTGGGCAGCGCATCGCGGGGAACGAGGCGCTGGATCAGATCCCGCTCGGGATCCGTGGGTGGGAGTGGTGGGCCTTCGCGGAGCTTTTCCTGGAGTTGGACGAAGTGCTCCTCGACCAGGGCCGGCCAGCGGTCCTCGTCGTACCGGGCGACGACGCGGGCCAGGTTGCTCAGGCCGAGCACCGGGCTGGATGCGGACGGCGCGACGGGGACGAGGGCGGCGCCGCCCTCGTACATGACGTCGAGACCGAGTCGGGCCGCGGTGGACAAGCCGAGGCTGATCAGCCGCGCGGCCTGGCCGCGGGTCAGGGGAGTCAGGACCGGATCCGGCCGGTCGGAGTGGTTGCCTTGGGCATGGTGGTCGGTGCAGGTGTCGATGGTCATCGGGACCACCTCCTCGCCCAGAGAAAGTACGAGGATCGGCACCCGTCGCGGCCGGTGATTTCGAACCTGTGGACAACCCACCCGGGATAGTCTGCGCAGACCCGCCAGAAGGACCCGCCAGAAGGGCCTACCGAGAAAGACCCACCCCAGAAGGAGCCGGCATGTCCAGCACCCCGTCGTCACGGCCGACGTCGGTGACGCGGTTGTCGTTGTCGCACATCACCGCGCAGAACGAGACCAACCTGCTGGGGACAGTGCACGGTGGCGTGATCATGACTCTGGTCGACTCGGTCGCCGGCGTCGTCGCGGCCAGGCACTCCGGCGGCGCGGCCGTCACCGCGTCGATGGACGAGATGACCTTCCTGGTGCCGGTCCGGGTCGGTGACGTCATCCACTTGAGTGGCCAGGTCAACTGGACTGGCCGGAGCTCGATGGAGGTCGGTGTCCGGATCACCGCGGACCGGTGGGACTCTGTCGGACCGGAGGTGCACGTCGCCTCGGCGTACCTGGTGTTCGTCGCGGTCGACGAGCACGGGAAGCCGCGTGAGGTCCCACAGGTGATCGCCGAGACCGATGAGGAACGGCGACGGCTTCGGGAGGCGGAGATCCGGCGGCACCACCGGCTGGCACGCCGCGCGGCGATCATCGAGTCCCGCAAGATGGGGGAGGCCGGGACATGACCGTGGTCGGGAGTGCGCGGCGGCATCCGTCCGCTGTTCTGCTTGTGGTGCAGTTGCTCGGCGTCCTGGTCTACCCGGCGATGGAGGGATCGCGCGGCGGACGGGTTGCGTTCGAGATCCTGGGGATCGTCGTACTGGCGCTCGCGGTGTTCTCGGTACGGGCCACGCCCGGACTGACCTGGGTCAGCATCTGTCTGGGCATCCCAGCCGTCGCCCTGTCACTGGTCGACGCAGCCAACCCGACCGAGCCAGTGATCGCGATCTCCGGCGTACTGCACGCCGCCTTCTACTTCTACGCGGCCTACAGCCTGCTTCGCTACATGCTGTCCGACCATGACGTGAGTGCCGACGAGCTGTATGCGACCGGTGCCACGTTCACCTTGGTGGCTTGGGGTTTCGCCTACCTGTACGTGTTCGTGCAGGCTCTCGTGCCCGGCAGCTTCACCGCAGCCGTTGACCCGGCGAGCGATCGCACCTGGATGGAGCTGCTGTTCCTGAGCTTCACCACGCTCTCCAGCACGGGGTTGAGCGACATCGTCCCCATCACGTCCTGGGCCAGGTCGGTGGTGATGCTCGAGCAGCTCGCCGGCCTCGGGTACGTCGCCATGGTGGTGTCCCGCCTGGTCGGTCTGACCATCATGAGACGCAGCAACAGCTAGATCCGCGGCCAGGAGGCCAGCATGTCAGCGGCCGCGCGGCTCGCCACCTCGGTCGCGTCAGCCATCGCCGCCACCCGATAGCTCACCAGTGCGCCCTCGTGCAGCAGGAGCAGACGATCGGCGAGCTCACCCGCGTCAGCAAGCCCCGCCAGCTCGGCCTGTGCCTTGAACTCGGACCGCATCCACTGCTTCTGCCCCACGATCACCGGCATCGCCGGGTGGTCCGGTGCGGCCAGCTCGACGCTCGCGTTGATGAACCCGCACCCGTTCCGCGACCCCGCCACCCAGTCGGTCAGTGCCCCGAACAACGCCAGGATGACCTCCTCCGGCGTACCGGGCTTGCGCGCCGCGAGCTGGTCGTCGAGGAACGCGTGCCAGACCCGGTTCCGGCGCTCGAGGTACGCCGCGATGAGCCGATCCTTCGACCCGAACCGGTCGTACAGCGTCTTCTTGGTCACGTCGGCGGCCGCGGCGATCGTGTCCACGCCGACCGTCCGGATCCCGTGCGCGTAGAACAGCGTCGACGCCGCGGCCAGGATCCGCTCCCCGGCCGGCGTCAGCCGGGCCTCGTCGGACAGCCCGCGATCCACCCGCAGTCTCATCTGCTGAGCTAGCACACTGACAGTATACCGACCTGTATGTTTACCGTGTCCTCATGACCACACAGGCCCTTCCGGTACGGCGTCTGCCCGCGGTGACTGTGATCGCGGGCGCCGGGTTCGTCGTGTTCTGGAGTTCCGGGTTCATCGGCGCCCGGTGGGGGACGCAGTACACGACCGCCTTCGACCTGCTCGCCTGGCGCTACGTGGTTGCGGGTGCGTTGGCTCTGGTGATCCTCGCCATCCGCCGCCCGCGAGTGACGAAACGGGACCTGGTGACCCAGGTCGGGATGGCGGTCCTCACCCAGTTCGTTTATCTCGGCCTCATCTTCACGGGGATCGACCACGGCATCAGTGCGGGCGTCACTGCACTCATCGGGTCGCTTCAACCGATCCTGATCGCCACAGTCGCCGGACCGTTGCTCAGCGAACCCGTCAATCGACGTCAGTGGATCGGTCTGGCACTCGGCCTCGCCGGAGTCGCTCTCGTCGTCGCGGATGACCTACACGCCGGCCACCTCTCACCGCTGCTCTTCCTGGTGCCACTCGGGGGTGTGCTCGGCATGGTCGTCGGCACGTGTCTGGAACGCCGCCGCAAGCCCAGCACCAGTTCGCTCGACGCACTCTGCATCCAGAGCCTTGTTTCCACTGTGCTGTTCGTCGCGCTGGCCGTGACCACCGACCAACTGACAGTGCCGAACGAACCGGGCTTCTACGGCGCCGTCTTCTGGTTGGTGCTGCTGGCAACAGGTGGCGGTTGGGGGCTCTACCTGGTCAACCTGAAGCTGTCCGGTGCCACCCGCATCAGCAGTCTGCTGTACCTCGTACCGCCGACCACGATGGTGATCGCGTACCTGATGTTCGACGAGACGATCGGTGCGCTGGCGGTGATCGGCATGCTGGTCTGTGCGGCCGCCGTACTGCTGGTCAGGCTCAACGAGCATGACGGAGCCGTACTGGCTACGCTGCGGGGATGGCGGAACCCCGGTGGCTGAACCAGACAGAGCAGCAGGCATGGCGAGCGTTCATCGCGGCCCAGCGCGTGGTGAACACCCGGATCGAGCAGCAACTGCAACGCGATGCCGGAATCCCGCACACCTACTACGAGATCCTGGTCCGGCTGTCCGACGCACCTGACGGCCGGCTGCGGATGAGTGAGCTCGCCGTCGCCACCCTTGGTTCACGCAGCCGCCTCTCGCACGCGGTGAACCGGCTCGAGCAGACCGGATGGGTACGGCGGGAGGCGATCGAGTCCGACCGTCGCGGGCAGGTGGCGATCATCACCGACCTCGGCCGGCAGAAGCTGGTCGAGACCGCGCCCGGTCATGTGGAGGAAGTCCGCAAGTCGATCTTCGACGCGCTCAGCGAGGAGCAGGTCGAGCACCTCTACGACCTGTGCGCGACGCTCGCCCGGCACTCCGGCGACACGGTCGACCGCGCCGCCTGGGAGCGACGCTGACAATGAGGCATCCAGCCGCTCTGGTCCTGCTGACGGCGCTCCTGCTCGCAGGCTGCAGCGACACCGACTCTCCACCCACGGCCGGTCCGAGTACGGCGCCCTCATCCTCCGTGCCGCTGCCGACGACCCAGCCGCCGACCACCGAGTCACCCACGACGCCGACGCCGTCAGCAACCCCGACTCCCACGCCGACAGCAACACCGGCGAGTTGCGTCGACCAGAAGCTCAAAGCCCTCACGCTCAGCGAGAAGGCGGCCCAGCTGATCCTCACCGGTATCAGTGCCAACGGCATGACCTCGAGCCAGCGCTCCATCGTCCAGCAGGAGAAGCCCGGCGGCGTACTCCTGCTCGGCACTGGTGGCAGCCTCTCCCACACGCGTACGGCGATGGCTGCGGTCAGGACCGCCGACACGGTCAAGGGCGTCCGGCCGCTGATCGCAGCGGACCAGGAGGGCGGACAGATCCAGCGCCTCAAGGGATCCGGCTTCGACCGCATCCCCGCAGCCACCGTGCAGGGCACCTGGTCCAGCTCCAAGCTCACCAGCAACGCGGACCACTGGGGCGACCAACTCAAGCAGGCCGGTGTGAACCTCAACCTCGCTCCGGTGGCGGACGTCGTACCGAGCTCTCTGAAGAGTCAGAACGCGCCGATCGGCAGTCTGGACAGGGAGTACGGCAACACCCCGGCTGAGGTCGGGCCGCCGGTCCAGGCGTTCGTACGCGGCATGCGGTCGGCCGGAGTGATGACCTCGGTGAAGCACTTCCCGGGACTCGGCCGGGTGCGCGGCAACACGGACTTCTCGTCCGGAGTGGTCGACAACGTCACCGTCCGCGGGGACGCCTACCTCAAGCCGTTCGCGGACGGCGTCCGGGCGGGGAGCGAGATGGTGATGATCGCCACCGTCACCTACGCCAAGATCGATCCGAAGAACCGTGCCGTGTTCTCGCGGACCGTCATCCAGGGGATGGTGCGCGGGGACCTCGGGTTCGATGGAGTGGTCATCACCGACGACGTCGGAGCGGCCGCGGAGGTCAAATCGGTGCCGGTGGGGCAGCGGGCGACGCGGTTCGTGGCGGCCGGTGGGGACATCGTGATCAACGCCACGGCGTCGCAGACGGCCACCATGGTGAACGCGCTGGTGTCCAAGGCCGAGCAGGACAAGACGTTCGCCGCGCAGGTGAGCAGTAGCGTGAGGCGTGTGCTGACACTGAAGCAGAAGTACGGCCTGGTGAGCTGCGGATGACGGAAGAGTACGAAGAGACCGAACCCGACTACCGCTTCACCCTGGCGAACGAACGCACCTATCTGGCCTACCTGCGGACCTCGCTGGCCTGCTACGCCGGCGGTCTGTCCGCGGTGCAGTTCCTGGATCTCGGTCCGGACCGCTGGCCCGCGCGCATCATCGGTGTCGTTCTGGTTACTGTCGGTATCATCACCACGGCCGGCGCCTTCCGCCGCTGGCAGCAGAACCTGGCCGCGATCCGCCGCGGTGGGCCGCTCCCGTTGACCCGCCTGCCGCTGATGCTGGGGGCAACGATCGCCGTGGTCGGCCTGATCGGCCTGATCTTCTCACTGTGGCGATGAGCACACCCGATCCCGGGCTGCAGCCCGAGCGCACCCTGCTCGCCTGGCGCCGGACCGCCCTTGGACTGATCGCGAACGGCGTCCTGTTGCTTGCCTCCGGCCACGGTACGTCGGACGTCCGCACCGGCCTCGGCATCGTCGTACTGGTGCTGTCCCTGTCCTGCTGGGCAGCGGTGAGCGCCGTCTACCGCCGTACCGGAGGTGCCGCGATCCATGCCCTCGGCCACGATCGGGTGCTCCGGATCGCGGCCGGACTGGTGCTCGTGGTGGGTCTTTTCGACCTGTACGCCGTGATCACTCGTTGAAACGATTCGGATACTCTCCGGTCACTTCCCCTTGGGGCAGTTCATACCGACGCGCTACCTTGACCAGGCGGATGCGCCGTCAACCGCAAGTTCCCCCCGAGGGCATGGCTTTCAGCCCCCTGCCTACTGCGCGGCACTCGGTGGCGCATCTCACTGCACTGGTGCCAAGGTCACGATGCTTCGCATCGAAACCTCGGCCCCAGCACACCGAGCTACACCACCGAGCACCTGCTCGCGACGGCAGGGGACTGAAAGCCATGCCCTAGCATGTTCACGGTTTGTCCCTCGTTCATCCGGAGCTTGAAGTGCCGTTACGTCTGCGTCCGAACGACCCGACGTTCTACGACCTTTTCACCGAATCCGCCAACCACCTCGTGGACGGATCCCGGATCCTGGCCGAATTGCTCGGCAGCACCGCCGGAACCGGGCTGTCGTCGAGCCACCAGATCGCCGCCCAGATGAAGGACGCCGAGCACGCGGCCGACGAGACCACCCACTCGATCATCCGCCGGGTGAACTCGACGTTCGTCACCCCGTTCGACCGCGAGGACATCTACCGGCTGGCCTCCGATCTCGACGACGTGATGGATTTCATGGAGGAGGCCGTCGACTCGGTCCACCTGTTCAACCTGGAAAAGCTGCCGGAGGAGATCGCCGAGCAGATCGAGGTCCTCCAGCGGATGGCGCAACTGACCGCCGAGACGATGCCCCGGCTGCGCACGATGAAGGACCTGGCCGAGTACTGGATCGAGATCAACCGGCTCGAGAACACCGGTGACGCGGTGCACCGGCGGATCATCGCCAAGCTGTTCAGCGGCGAGTACGACGCGCTGACCGTGATGAAGTTCAAGACCGTGGTGGACCTGCTGGAGGCCGCGATCGACGCCTTCGAACACGTCGCCAACACGGTCGAGCAGATCGCCGTCAAGGAGAGCTGAGCGTGGAGCTCACGCTCGTCGTCGCCGTCGTCGTCATCGCGCTGGTCTTCGACTACACCAACGGCTTCCACGACGCCGCGAACGCGATCGCGACCTCGGTCTCGACCCGGGCGCTGACCCCGCGGGTCGCGCTCGCGATGGCGGCGGTGATGAACTTCCTCGGAGCGTTCCTCGGCACCGAGGTGGCCGAGACCGTCGGCAAGGGCATCATCAGCGCACCGAGCGGGGAGCACGGCCTGGTCGTCGTGATCGCGGGACTGATCGGCGCGATCACCTGGAACCTGATCACCTGGCGCCTCGGCCTGCCCAGTTCCTCCTCGCACGCGTTGATCGGTGGCCTGGTCGGCGCCGGGATCGCCTCGGGCAGCGTGGTGCTGTGGTCCGGGATTCTCGACAAGGTCGTCATCCCGATGGTGCTGTCGCCGGGGGTCGGCTTCCTCGGCGCCTTCGTGCTGATGCTCGCGATCCTCTGGGTGTTCCGGCGCAGCAATCCGGGCAAGGTCACCCGCGGCTTCAGGATGTCGCAGTCACTGTCGGCCGCGGCGGTGGCGCTCGGCCACGGTCTGCAGGACGCGCAGAAGACGATGGGTGTCATCTTCCTCGCCCTGCTGACCACCGGTCACGTCAACGAGTCGGACGGGATCCCCCTGTGGGTCAAGCTCTCGGCCGCGACCGCGATCTCGCTCGGCACGTACTCCGGCGGCTGGCGGATCATGCGCACCCTGGGCCGCCGGATCATCCATCTGGACCCGGCCCGGGGGTTCGCCTCCGAGGCGGTCGCCGCGACCGTGCTGTACGTGATGGCGATCGGCCTGCACGCGCCGGTCTCCACCACCCACACGATCACGTCCGCGGTGATGGGCGCCGGCGCGACCAAGCGGCTGTCCGCGGTCCGCTGGGGCGTTGCCAGGAGCATCGTCGTGGCCTGGGTGCTGACCATTCCCGCCGCCGGCCTGGTCGCCGCGGCCTGCTACGGACTGGCCCACCTGATCTTGGAGTAAGTTCCCAGGCTGGGTTCATTCCACGTTCACTCACCCGGCCTACGGTCGATCGTCGCTGCTGATCGTCCGCCCCAGGGAAGTGATCG
The DNA here is from genome assembly GCF_004331465.1 of Kribbella pittospori. GTDB lineage: Bacteria > Actinomycetota > Actinomycetes > Propionibacteriales > Kribbellaceae > Kribbella > Kribbella pittospori. Next base: position 683,127 of record NZ_SJKB01000002.1, on the reverse strand, counting down.
CATGGACCTGTCGTTCCTCGTCGTCGTGGTGATCGTCACCGCTCTGGTCTTCGACTTCACCAACGGATTCCACGACACCGCCAACGCGATGGCGACGTCCATCGCCACCGGCGCGCTCAGACCCAAGATCGCGGTGGCCATCTCGGCAGTGCTCAACCTGGTCGGCGCCTTCATCTCCACCGAGGTGGCCAAGACCATCTCCAGCGGACTGGTCGACGACACCAAGATCACCGTCCCGGTCATCTTCGGCGGCCTGGTCGGCGCGATCCTGTGGAACCTGCTGACTTGGTACCTCGGCCTGCCGAGTTCCTCGTCGCACGCGCTGTTCGGTGGACTGATCGGCGCCACCTGGATCGCGGCCGGCAGTAGTGCGGTGCACTTCGGCACCGTGGTGCAGAAGGTCATCGTGCCGGCCGTGGCCGCACCGATCGTGGCCGGCGTCGTGGCCCTGCTGGGCACCTTCCTGGCCTACAAGATCACCCAGCGGGCCCGGCAGAAGTCGGTCGAGGACGGGTTCCGTGCCGGTCAGATCGCCTCCGCCTCACTGGTCTCACTCGCGCACGGCACCGGTGACGCGCAGAAGACGATGGGCGTCATCACGCTGGTGCTGATCACCTCGGGCAGCCTGGCGCAGGGCTCCGGGCCGCCGGTGTGGGTGATCCTCTCGGCCGGTCTGGCCATCGCCGCCATCACGCTGCCGGCCGCCGCGGTCGTCGGCGCGCTGTCCGGCCGCGTGGCCGACTCCGGCAACCTCGGCGTCGTCATCATCGCGCTGCTCGCGATCGTGGCCGGTGGCGGCATCTACCTCGCGTCCCGCCGCCGCCCGGTGACGTCGGACAACGTCAACAAGTACCCGACCACGCCGGCCACCACGGCCGCGGCGGCCTGAGAGGAGTACGGCGATGCACATCGACTGGAGTGCGGCTCGGTGAGGTGGCACTGGTCAGCCTGATCTTCGGGGTCGGGGTGGCGGTCGTGTTCGCGCTCGGAGTGGCGGCGATGGCGCGGCGGGCGGTGGCGATCGACGAGAAGAAGCCGCCGTCGGTCGTCGACACCACGGTGGCCGGGCTCTGCTTCGCCGCCTGCCTGGCGGCCGTCTTCTACGGCCTGTACCTGATCATCCCGCAGTTCCACTGAGGACGCCCTAGCGGTTCCAGCGGCGTACCGACTTGGCCACGTCCTTGGAGCGGATCGAGCCGAGGTTGTACTCCCATGCGGCGGCCAGCCGGTCGCCGAGCAGCGCTGCGTCCAGGTAGGTCTTCGGGCGGACCGCGACGGCCCAGGTCGCCGCGGCCGCGTGACCCTGCTGACAGAGCAGGTGGTTCACGGTCGCCTCGATCCTGCTCTCGTCGTCGCCGCCGAGCCCGTTCGTCGACCACTCCTGCAGGATCGTCGTGTCGTCGGCCGTCATCCGGGCGAGGTAGGTGAGCGGACCACGCCAGTACCCGCGGCTGCCGATGCTGTCCAGGCTCTCCAGCGGGAACCAGCCGTTCTGGCAGCGCCTGCCGTTCACCGCGGACTCGACCTCGCGGGCGCGGTCGGCCGGCAGGTCCTGGATGGCCCAGTCGACGAAGTAGACGCCGGCGTCCGGGATGTGCTCTGCCACATGCGGCGCCACCGCCAGCATCCCCGGTTCGAAGAGATGCAGCTCTTCCGGTGAATCGAACACAACCTTCCCCGCCCACCCGAGTACCGCCGCCAACCGGCCGGCGTCACAGGGACCCCCCAGGTTTCCTGCACTGTCAACAAGAGCCTTTCGTACCCTCGGGGTCACCCGGGGGTCAAGGTCTTGTCCGCGTTACTGACGGTGTGCTTACTTGCGGCGGGCTGCCCGCCGGGCGAGCTCCTCCTGGTCCAGGCGTTCCGCCTCCTCGGGAGCCGGCGCACCACCGCCGTACGACGCGGGCAGCCACCAGGCGCCGGCCGGCTGCTCCGGGTAGTCGCGGATGGTCCGATCGAGCATCCCGGCCATCGTCGTCCGCAGGTGCGCGGTCGCCTCGGCGGGGTCGTCGTCGGTGCCGACCGCGATCGGCTCGCCGACGGTGATCGCGATCGCGCGATGCCGGGAGAAGTCGCGCGGATGATCCTTCGTCAGCATCCGCTGCGTCCCCCACAGGATCAGCGGGACCACCGGTACGCCGGCCTCCGCGGCCATCCGGACCGTGCCGGACTTGAACTCCTTCAGCTCGAACGACCGGCTGATCGTCGCCTCGGGGAACACCCCGACGATCTCGCCGTCGTTCAGGTAGCGGATCGCTTCCCGGTACGACGCCGTACCCGCCGACCGGTCCACCGGGATGTGGTGCATGCCGCGCATCAGCGGACCGGAGTACCGGTTGCGGAACAGCACGTCCTTGGCCATGAAGCGGACCAGTCGCTTGCTCGGCACCGCGCCGAACCCGCCCAGGATGAAGTCGACGTAGCTGATGTGATTCAGCGCGATCACCGCGCCGCCGGTCCGCGGCACGTTCTCGGTCCCGGTCATCCGGATCTTCAGGTCCAGCACCTTGAACGCGGTCTTCGCGAAGCCGATCACGGGCGGGTACACGAGGTCTCGCATCCCCCGACGCTACCGGCCCGGTCAAGACGACGGGTTAGAGTGACGGTGACAATTGGAGATCGCGGGAGCTCGCACCGTAGCGGGCTGAGAGGGCGGCTGGCCAGGAGAACGACAACTGGTCCGGCGCCGCCGACCGCCGAACCTGTCCGGGTAATTCCGGCGTAGGGAGCAGCACAGTGACTGTCAGCACGATTCGACCCACTGTCACCACCGGCCCGATCTCGGGGTCGGAGAAGATCTATCGCGGCGAGTTGGGGGTCCCGGCCCGTCGCGTCCACCTCACCAACGGCGAACACTTCGACCTGTACGACACGTCCGGTCCGTACACGGACGCGTCGGCGCGGATCGACGTACAGGCCGGTCTGCCCGCACTGCGGCGGGACTGGATCGCCGGGCGCGCGCCACTGACCCAGTTGGCGTACGCGCGAGCCGGCACCATCACGGAGGAGATGAGGTACGTCGCCCTGCGGGAGGGCATGGACCCGGAGTTCGTCCGGTCCGAGGTCGCGCGCGGCCGGGCCGTGATCCCGGCGAACCGGCGGCACCCGGAGAGCGAGCCGATGATCATCGGGAAGAAGTTCCTGGTGAAGGTGAACGCGAACATCGGCAACTCGGCGGTGACGTCGTCGGTCGAGGAGGAAGTGGAGAAGCTCGTCTGGGCTACCCGGTGGGGCGCGGACACGGTGATGGACCTGTCCACCGGCAAGAACATCCACGAGACGCGGGAGTGGATCCTGCGCAACTCGCCGGTGCCGATCGGGACGGTGCCGCTGTACCAGGCGCTGGAGAAGGTGAAGGGCGATCCGGCCGAACTGTCGTGGGAGGTGTACCGCGACACGGTGATCGAGCAGTGCGAGCAGGGCGTCGACTACATGACCGTGCACGCCGGCGTCCTGCTGCGGTACGTCCCGCTGACAGCGCGGCGGATCACCGGGATCGTGTCGCGCGGCGGGTCGATCATGGCGGCCTGGTGCCTCGCGCATCACCAGGAATCCTTCCTGTACACGCATTTCGCCGAGCTGTGCGAGATCCTGCGCGAGTACGACGTGACGTTCTCACTCGGCGACGGTCTGCGGCCCGGATGTATCGCGGATGCCAACGACGCGGCGCAGTTCGCGGAGCTGCGGACCTTGGGTGAGCTCACCAAGGTCGCCTGGGAGCACGACGTCCAGGTGATGATCGAGGGTCCGGGACACGTGCCGATGGACAAGATCGCCGAGAACGTCCGGCTCGAAGAGGAGCTGTGCGGCGAGGCGCCGTTCTACACATTGGGGCCGTTGGCAACTGATGTGGCGCCGGCGTACGACCACATCACCAGCGCGATCGGCGCGGCCCAGATCGGCTGGCTGGGTACGGCGATGCTCTGCTACGTCACGCCGAAGGAGCACCTCGGCCTGCCGGATCGCGACGATGTGAAGACCGGTGTGATCACGTACAAGATCGCTGCTCACGCGGCGGATCTGGCCAAGGGACACCCGGGCGCGCAGGCCTGGGACGACACGTTGTCGAAGGCAAGGTTCGAGTTCCGCTGGGAGGACCAGTTCAACCTCTCGCTGGATCCTGACACCGCGCGGTCCTTCCACGACGAGACCCTGCCGGCCGAGCCGGCCAAGACCGCGCACTTCTGCTCGATGTGCGGCCCGAAGTTCTGCTCGATGCGGATCACCGCCGACATCCGCGCGTACGCCGAGGAACATGGCCTGACCTCCACCGAGGCGATCGAGGCCGGCTTCGCCGAGATGTCGGAGACCTTCAAGGCCCACGACAAGAAGCTGTACCTGCCGCTGGCAGAGTGAGGATCCTGGTTCCTGCTGACGCTCGGTGAGATCCGGGGGGCGAGTCGAGATGCCTCGACCCCCGGATCCAGCGGAGAATGAGTGGATGGGCGGTCCTGCCCGACGATCACGGGGAGTGATCGGATGAACCGATTCAGGTTTTTTCCTTCACTCTACGTGAATAAGATTGTAGCCTTAACAGCGTCGGGAAGGAGGTGCAGCACAGTGGTCTTCGTTCTCACGGTAGATCAGCGGGGCAGCCGAAGCATGACCGATCTCGTACCCGAGCTACTGAACATCCTGAACCGCCGGCCCCGGCGGACCGGGTTGCTCCGCAAGTTCGAGCGGACGGCCGGCGACGAAGTGCAGGGCATCCTGTCGGAGGCGCGCGCCACGATCGACGTGATCGTCGAACTGCTGCGCGCCGACACCTGGTACGTCGGACTCGGGGTCGGTGAAGTCACGCAGCCGTTGCCGCGCAGTACGCGGGCCGGCAGTGGGGACGCGTTCGTGTTCGCGCGGGAGGCAGTGAATCGGGCCAAATCGAGCCCACACCACGTCAACGTGGTCGGCTCCGACGCGCACTGCGCCGAGCAGGTCGAGACGGTGCTGTGGCTGATGGCGTCGGTGCTGCGGCGGCGGAGCGAGCGCGGCTGGGCTGTCGCCGACCTGCTGGCCGAAGGGCTGACCCGGCGCGAGATCGGCGTGAAGCTCGGCATCAGTCAGTCCGCGGTGACGCAGCGGGCCCAGGCGGCCGGAGTCGCCGAAGAGCAACGTGGACGAGCGCTGGCGGCCGAGCTGCTCGATGCCGGGGCCACCGCGTGACGGCACTCGTCCTGTCGTTCACCGCCGCCGGCCTGATCCTCGCCGTTCTGGCGTGGGTCCCCAAGGCCGGGTCGACGCTGGAGATCGTGCTCAGCGGAGTGATGCTGGTCTGCCTGATCACCGTCGGCGTCCTGCTGCTGGCCGGCGACGGAGTCGAGGGCTGGCGTGAGCGCTGGTGGAACGTGCTGCTCCTGCTGGCCGGCGGGCTGGCAGTGACCGGTGGCGGCCCGCTGACGACATCTGTGCTGGCTCTCGTCGACCGGGGCAACACGAGAGCGCAGTCGACGCAGAAGGCCGGTGAGGTGCTGCGCGGCGGCGCTCTGATCGGTTCGCTCGAGCGCCTGGCCATCTACGCGGCGCTGGTGGCGGGATGGCCCGAGGGAGTGGCGATCGTGCTGGCCATCAAGGGCCTGGCTCGCTATCCGGAGCTGCGCAGCCCCGACCAGCCGGCTTCGGTCACGCCGCAGGCGGTTGCCGAACGCTTCATCATCGGCAGCTTCACCAGTGTGCTGTGGGCAGTGGCCTGCGCCGGCTTCCCGCTGGCGCGCTGAGGTTCAGTCCTTCAGGACGTACGTCGACATGACCTTGTCATGCCAGGTCTGCTTCTGGTCGTCCCACAGCGGCCACAGCAGGTTCAGGAAGCAGGCGTTGTTGAAGAGCCCGCTGAGGAACTCGCGCAGGAACGCCTTGCCGGCGCCCACCGGCTGGAAGTAGGCGGAGTCGACCAGCCGCAGGTTCAGCGCGCTCTTGCCGACGCTGCGACCGGTCCTGCCCTGGCGGAAGACCCGGTTCCACAGGGTCAGGCCGATGCTCGCGGCGATCCCGAGCAGGAACAGGATGATCGCGTAGGCCTGCGGGCCGTCATCGGGATAGGTGTTGTTCTCGCGGGTCGCGATGTTCGCGATGAACACGCCGTACCCGATCAGGATCGGCACTGCGCTGATCAGGGAGTCGATCAGGAAGGCGCCGGCCCGCGGACCCCAGTCGGCCAACGGAACCTGAGGTCCGTAGCCGTACCCGTACTGCGGTTGTCCGTACGGCGGCGGCATCTGCCCGTACCCGTAGGCCGGCGGCTGACCGTACGGCTGCTGGCCGTACGGACCGTATCCCTGCTGCTGGTGACCACCCTGGTAGGGCCGTCCGTCCTGCCCATACGGCGGTGGCATCGGTGTACTCACTGCGGCATCGTATTGGCAGGCGCCGGGAACGCCGAACGCCGCGACCTGAACAGGCCACGGCGTCCGGATGAAGCTTGAAACGTCAGAGCTTGATGACGTAGGTGTTGTTGATCTTGTCCGCGAACGTCTGCCGCTTCTCGTCCCACAGCGGCCACAGGTAGCCGATGTAGCAGGCGGCGCCGTCCAGGATGTGGGTGAGCTGGCGCAGGAACGCCTTGCCCGGACCGACCGGCTGGCCGCTGATCCCGTCGATCAGCTTGAGGCCCAGCGCCGACTTGCCGAGGGTCTGCCCGGTCGTGCCCTGCCGGAACACGATGTTCCAGATCCCCAGGCCGATGCCGACCAGGTAGAACAGCAGGGCCAGGATGGCCATGGCTGAACTGTTGCCGCTCGCAAGCGCGATCCCGATGCCGTACGGCACCATGATGATCAGTACGTCGATCAGCCAGCCGCCGACCCGGTTCGGCCAGGCCGCCAGGTTGCTGGGTACGCCGTACCCGCCTGGCTGACCGTACTGCTGCGGGTAGCCCGGCTGACCGCCGTACTGCGGGTAACCCGGCTGCTGCCCGTACTGCTGGGGCTGCTGCCCATACTGGCCAGGCTGCTGACCGTACTGCCCGGGCTGTTGCCCGTAGCCCGGCTGCTGGCCGCCATAGCTGGGCTGCTGCTGCCCGTACTGACCCGGCTGCTGCGCGGGCTGCCCGTACTGGCCGGGCTGGCCGTACTGACCCGGCTGCTGGGAGTCCTGCGGGCCGTAACCCGGCGGTGGCGTCGGATTGCTCACGACGATCCCTTCTAGTGAATACAGATGAGGAGTGAGTTGCAGGCTAACCGTCCGACGGCTCAGCTCCGGCTACGGATCCCACGAGATGAGAGTTACCGTTGTCCGGTGAGTCTTTCGCTGAGCGTCGTACTCCGGCCGACCGGTCCGGTCCGCCCGCTGGACCGCCGATTGCTCGGCGCGGCGGCCGTCGGAGTGGGCGGTTTCGCCCTCGCGGCCGTGTACCAGTTGTCCGGCCAGCGGATCGGCATTCCCTGCATCCTGCACGCGACCACGGGGCTGAACTGCCCGTTCTGCGGCTCGACCCGGATGGCAGCCGCCTTGCTGCGTGGGGATCTGGACGCGGCCTGGCATTTCAACCCGGTGGTGCTGGTGATCGGCCCGCTCATCGGTGTTGCCATCGGCTACCAAATGCTGGCCTGGGCGCTCGAATCGCTGCGGCTGATCCGTCTGCCCCGGTTGACGCTCAGCCCGCGCACACTCGCCTGGTTGACCAAGGCGCTGGCCGTGCTCCTGATCGTGTATGGCGTCGCCCGCAACCTGAACTGAGACGTCGCGGGCGGACCAGCGCCGCCGCCCGCGACGAGCCGTCAGCTGTACTGCGTGATGGTGTAGATCGTCGAGAGCACGATCGAGACGATGCCGCCGATCCAGGCGACCTTCGCCAGCGTGTCCGGCTTGCCCTGCTCACGGAACTTGCCCTGGGCAACCAGACCGAGGACGACCGAGGCGATACCGCAGCAGAACCAGCAGACGATGCCGATGATCGACAGCACCTGCGGGGTGTTGCTCTGTGGCGCGGCCGGAGCGCCGTACCCGTAGGCGCCGCCCGGGTACTGCCCGTACTGACCCGGCTGGCCGGGCTGCTGACCGTACTGCCCGTACTGGCCCGGCTGCTGCTGCCCGTACTGACCGGGCTGTTGGCCGTACTGCCCAGGCTGCTGCTGACCGTATCCCGGCTGCTGCCCATAGCTCTGCTGTCCCGGCTGCCCGTACTGACCGGGCTGGCCGTACTGCCCTGGCTGCTGTTGCCCATATTGGCCGGGCTGCTGACCGTACTGCCCGGGCTGACCGTATTGGCCCGGCTGCTGGCCGTACGGATCCTGCGGCTGCTCGCCGTACTGGCTCGGCTGGTCGTTCCCGCTCTCGTCGGGCGTGTCCTGCGGCCTGTTCTGGTCGTTCTGATCATCGCCGGGGGGAGGCGTCGGAGTACTCACCGCAGTCCCTTCTGAGACGTCTAGGAATCCTCGAAGGCTATCTTTTCCACAGGTTCCCGGTCACGCCCCCGCGCCGCTCCCCAGCCCCCTACGCTGAGTGGGTGACCGAGAGCCCGATGCCATTCCCACTGCCTGTCCCGCATCCGCAGTCCCAGCAGCGGCTGCCCGGCGGACCGGTCCTCGTGACCATCGGCGACATCTCCGTCGAGCAGCTCCGGATCGTCAGCCCCGCGGGGATCTTGCCCACGCGCGGGGCGAACTGGTGGGCGATGGACATGTCGCGGACGGAGGAGCGGATCCCGGGGCGGGCGATTGCGTTGGCGATCGTGTTCGCGTTGGCGTGTCTGCTCGGGCTGTTGTTCCTGTTGTGCAAGGAGCGTACGACGATCGGGTTCGTGCAGGTCAGCGTGCAGAGTGGCGGCCGCACACACACCACCCACGTCCGGGTGAACTCCGCGCACCAGGCTGCCGATGTGCTGGCCCGGGTGAACTACGCGCGGACCGTCTGCCTGTAAAACGGCCGCCGCGAGGAAATCCCTCGCGGCGGCCGGATGCCGTTGGGTGGAACGGATCAGCCGAAGCGGCCGGTGATGTAGTCCTCGGTGGCCTTCTCGGTCGGGTTGGAGAAGATCTGCTTGGTCGCGCCCATCTCGATCAGCCGGCCGGGCTTGCCGGTCGCGGCCAGGTTGAAGAACGCCGTCTGGTCCGAGACCCGGGCCGCCTGCTGCATGTTGTGCGTGACGATGACCACGGTGAACCGGTCCTTCAGTTGCTCGATCAGGTCCTCGATCGCCAGCGTGGAGATCGGGTCCAGCGCCGAGCACGGCTCGTCCATCAAGATCACCTCGGGCTCGACCGCGATCGCCCGGGCGATGCACAGCCGCTGCTGCTGACCACCGGACAGACCCGCGCCCGGCTTGTCCAGGCGGTCCTTGACCTCGTTCCACAGGTTCGCGCCGTGCAAGGACTTCTCGACCGTCTCGGTGAGCCGCTTGCGGTCCTTGACGCCGTTCAGCTTCAGCCCGGACGCGACGTTGTCGAAGATCGACATCGTCGGGAACGGGTTCGGCCGCTGGAACACCATGCCGACCACCCGGCGGACGGCGACCGGGTCGATGCCGGAGGCGTACAGGTCCTGCTGGTCCAGCAGCACCTTGCCCTCGACCCGGGCGCCGGGGATCACCTCGTGCATCCGGTTCAGGGTCCGCAGGTAGGTGGACTTGCCGCAGCCGGACGGACCGATGAACGCGGTGACCGAGCGGGGCTCGATCGTCATCGACACGTCCTCGACGGCCTTGAAGTCGCCGTAGTAGACGTTGAGGCCACTGACCTCGATGCGCTTGGCCATATCGACTCAGAACCTCTCGTGACTATTTCGACTTGACGGCGCTGAACCGGGCAACCAGCCGGGCCAGCAGATTGAGTGCCAGGACAAGGAGGATCAGGGTGAGCGCCGCCGCCCAGACCCGGTCCGCGGCCGGCTGCAGCGCCAGTTCGGTCCGGTCCTGGTTGATCATCGTCGGCAGCGCGCCCATGAACCCGTCGAACGGATTCAGGTTGATGTTCTTGGAGTAGCCGACCAGGATCAGCAGCGGCGCGGTCTCACCCATCACCCGGGCCAGGCCGAGCATCACGCCGGTGATGATGCCGCCGAACGCGGTCGGCACGACCACCTTGAGGATCGTCTTCCACTTCGGTACGCCGAGTGCGTACGACGCTTCCCGTAACTCGTCCGGGACGAGTTTCAGCATCTCCTCGGTCGACCGCAGGACGACCGGCAACATCAGCAGCACCAGCGACAGCGACACCGCGAACCCGACCCGGTTGAAGCCGAAGATCGTGATCCAGACCGCGTAGATGAACAGTGCGGCGACGATCGACGGGACACCGGTGAGGATGTCGATCATGAAGCTGACCGCCCGGGCCAGCCGGGTGCCCTTGCCGTACTCGACCAGGTAGATCGCGCCGAGGATGGCGATCGGGACCGCGATCACGGCGGTGATCAGGCCCATGATCAGGGTGCCCATGATTGCGTGGTACGCGCCGCCGCCCTCGCGCCGGACGGTGATCCCGCGCTGCGACTGGCTCCACCAGTTGGCGTCGAACAGCAGGTGGTAGCCCTTGCTGACGACGGTCCACAGGATCCAGATCAGCGGGATCATCGCGAGCACGAAGGCGAGCGTGATCAGCACGGTGGCGAGCGTGTTCTTGAAGGCCCGCGCGCCCGACTTCCCGGTCAGGTCCAGAGCCTGCCCGTCGTAGGCCGGTTTGTTGGCTGCAAGCGTGGTCACGCTACGGCTCCTTCCTTCGCGGCGGCTCCGCCGGCGCTGCGGTTGCGTCGTGTCCGCTTCCCGCCCGGTCCACTGCGGGCGACGATGAGCCGGGCCGCGGAGTTGACCAGGAACGTCACCACGAACAGCACCAGGCCGGCCGCGATGTAGGCGCCGGTCTTCTCCGGCGAGTCGAACTCGGCGGCGTTGTTGGCGATCTTCGACGCGAAGGTCTCGCCACCGGCGAAGATCGACGAGTTCCACGGGTCGTTGGCGTTCGGCACCGACAGGATGATCAGTACGGCGACGGTCTCACCGAGGGCCCGGCCCAGGCCGAGCATCGAGGCGCTCACCACACCGGACCGGCCGTACGGCAGCACGGCCATCCGGATCATCTCCCACTTGGTCGCCCCGAGCGCGAGTGCGCCCTCGCGGTGCGCGACCGGGGTCTGGGTGAAGATCTCCCGGCTGATCGCGGTGACGACCGGCAGGATCATGATGGCCAGTACGACGGACGCGGTGAACACCACGCCGACGTTGTCGCCCGGCGGCTTCTCGAACAGCGGCAGCCAGCCGAGGGCGGTGGCGAGACCGTCGATCACCGGCCGCAGGATCGGCGCGAAGAACAGGATGCCCCACAGGCCGTAGATGATCGACGGGACGGCGGCGAGCAGGTCGACCGCGTGCGCGACCGGCGTGGCCAGTCGCTTCGGCGCGTAGTACGTGACGAACAGCGCGACGCCGACCGCGATCGGGACCGCGATGATCATCGCGATGATCGAGCTGATCACAGTGGTGTAGAACATCGCCGCGATGCCGAACCGGGGCTGGTCGCCGCCGGGCTCCCAGATCCGGGAGAAGAGGAAACTGCTCTGGTCGTCGGCCAGTGCCGGGATCGCCAGCGCCAGCAGGAAGATGCCGACGAACGAGACGATCGCGATCACCAGGGCGCCGGAGCCGTGCGCCAGGCTGCTGAACAGCCGGTCGCCGAGGTGGCCGACCGGGCCGAGGTCGAGCTTCGGTCCGGCCTGGTCGCCGGTTGCTGCCACGGCGGCGGGTTCCGCCGGCCGGCCGGGCGGTTCCGTGCCGTCTGGACTACTCATCGATGGTGCTCCAAGCGCCTTGGTCGTGGGGTCAGGTCCGGACTGAGGATCAGGTTGAACCCGCTCCCGGGTCCGACGAGGCGAAGCCCCGGCCGCTTCCGATGACTCGGACCGGCCGGGGCTCGCATCAGTGCTGCTTCGTCGTCAGCGGATCGACCGACTCAGCTGATCGACTGGATCGCCGCGTCGACCTTGGTCCGGATCTCCTCCGGCAGCGGCGCGTAGTTCAGGTCGGTCAGCGACGCCTGGCCGTCCTTGCTCGCGAAGTAGGTCAGGAAGCTCTTCACCAGCGCGGTCTTCTCGGCCGGCAGACCCTTGGTGCAGGCGATCTCGTAGGTGACCAGGATGATCGGGTAGGCGCCCGCCTCCTTGGTCGCGTAGTCCAGCTTCAGCGCCAGGTCGGAGCCGGTACCGGCCGGCTTCGCGGCGGCCAGCGCCTTGCCCGCGGACTCGGCCGACAGCTCGATCGGGGTGCCCGAGCCGTTGTCGATCTGGGCGATGCCGAGCTTGTTGTCGACGGCGTACGACCACTCGACGTAGGTGATCGAGTTCTTGGTGCTCTTCACGCCCTCGGCCACACCCGCGGACTTCTCCTTGCCGGCACCCGTGCCGGTCCACTTCTTGGCCGGCTCACCGGTCCAGGCACCGGCGCCGGAGGCGGCCAGGTACTTGGAGAAGTTCTCGGTGGTGCCGGACTCGTCGGAGCGGAAGAACACCGAGATCGGGGCCGACGGCAGGGTGGCGCCCGAGTTCAGCTTGGCGATCGCCGGGTCGTTCCAGGTCTTGATGGTGCCCTGGAAGATCTTGGCGGCGGTCGGGCCGTCCAGGACCAGCTTGTCCAGGCCCTCGACGTTGTAGGCGATCGCGACCGGGCCGATGACCATCGGCAGGTCGACGGCCGCGTTGTTCGCGCAGCGCTTCGTGGCCGCGGTCATCTCCTCGGGCTTGAGGGCCGAGTCGGAGCCGGCGAAGTCGACCTGCGACGCGTTGAACTGCTTGATGCCCGCACCGGAACCGGTCGGGTTGTAGTTCACCGTGACGTCGGCGCACTTCTCGTTGTACTTGCTGATGACCTCGTCGATGGCGTTCTTCTGCGCCGAGGAACCCTCGGCGTTCAGGGTGCCCTGCGGGCAGTCGGCGGCGGCCGAGGAATCCGAGCTGCTCGGGTTCGAGGAGCCGGACGGCTCCGGGTCACTGCCACAGGCGCTCAGAGCGAGCACACCGAGGGATGCCACGGCGACGGAGCCGACGCGGAGCAGGCGATTGACGGACACGAGAGTGTTGCCCTTCTGCGGGAATCAGACTTCTGAACTTCCACAGACGGTAGGGAGACGAGGTGACCGACCGGTCCGTCGTCGGTGAACGAGCGGTGAACGATTCCAATAGCGTGTGCGACGGCTGGCGTGCCGCCAGGCGGCCAGCAGGTGAACTGCGTTAAGAGCCGTGACTCTGCGTAGAACCGAACGCCCGTCGGCCCACATTTCGGTGACGCTGGGCACATCGCCGGAGATGAACAACCGGCGTCGGGATTCAGCTGGAGAAGTCCTCCGGGGCCACGCCGTCGAGGAACTGGCGGAACCGTTCGAGCTCGGCCTGCTCCTCCTCCGGCGTCGCCACGCCGGCCTCGCGGAGCACCTGTTCGGTACAACGGATCGGCGTACCGAGCCGGACCGCGAGGGCGACCGAGTCGCTCGGCCGAGCGGACACCCGGGCACCGTTGCCGAGGACAAGCTCGGCGTAGAAGACCGCGTCGCGCAACTCGACGATCTCGACCGCCTCGATGTGGACGCCGAAGGCCTCGATCAGGTCGCGCATCAGGTCGTGGGTGAGCGGACGCGACGGGCGCAGGCCCTGCTCCTCGTAGGCGATCGCGGTCGCCTCGACCGAGCCGATCGAGATCGGCAGGTAGCGGTAGCCCTCGGTCTCGCGCAGCATCATCACCGGGGCCCGGTTGGGCGATTCCATCCGGATCCCGATCAGTGTCAGTTCTCGCATCATCGTCATGGTGCGCCCCGAACCTCTCCTCAGACCGGCACCCGGTGGGGCGCCGGTTCCTCGGTAGGAACATACCCGTCACCACCAGTGTGACTCGGGTGCCCCAGCGGCTGTGCCTGGATCGTCACCGAGCCGTGCCCGGGGTGTGTCGACGATCACCTTCAGGGGGCGCTGAAGCGCTCGTGCACCAGCCGCCCGCCGGCCAGTTGGTGGGCCACCACGAAGGCGCCGGGGGAGAACTTCCCCACCCTCAGCCCCAGCTCCCGGGCCAGCGCAGGCAGCACCGGCCGGTGCGAACAGACGGCGGTCACCTTGCCCTGTTTCCAGGCCCGGTCCGCCAGTCCACGGAGCCCGTCCGGATCGGCGTCGTACCCGCGCTCGGAGATCTCCGGCCACAGGTGAATGTGCCGTCCGATCGAGGCGGCGTACGGCCTGAGGGTCGCGATGCACCGCTCCGCGTCGCTGCTGATCAGCCGGTTCACTCCCAGTGCGGCGAGTACGCCGGTCAGGCGCTCGGCAACCGCCGTACCGGTGTCGCTGAGCGGTCTGTTGGTGTCCTTGCCGTCCCAGTCCTTGCGCTTGACCGCCGCGGCGTGCCGCACCAGGACGAGGGTGGCGACGACCGGGATCACCCGGTCGAGGTTGTCCAGGATGTCCACGTCCCGGGGATAGCTGAGCTTGGTGCGGGCCTTGTCCACCGGCAGCCAGGCGACCTCGTCCACCTCGTCGTTGGGGCGGAAGTCGCTGTTGTCGTCGACTGGTCTGGCGGACCAGTAGTGCACCAGCTTCGGCGCGGTCCCGCCGTTCTTGCGGACCGTGTAGCGCTGCACACCGACCGGTGGGCCGAGCACGACCCGGTATCCGGTCTCCTCCTCGATCTCGCGGCCGGCCGCACGCAGTACATGCTCGTGCTGATTCAGTTTCCCCTTGGGCAGGGACCAGTCGTCGTACCGGGGACGGTGCACCAGCAGCACCTGCCGGGTGTCGCGGCGCTCACGCCACACGACACCACCCGCGGCGATGACCGTCGCCGGGTTGCTCATGATGTCAGCCTAGGTAATCGGGTCAGCGGTTCTGCGTCGGCCACGCGTGGCGATGAGTCTTTCCTGCAAGTCGCGCAGCGGTTCTCCGCCCGGTCCGGTCAGTTTCGCCTGCCAGGTGTCGTCGGGCTGCAGCCACCACGACTGGGTGTCCTCGTCGAGCGCGAGGTCGAAGAGCTCGTCCAGTTCGGCGATGTGGTCCTGCTGCTTGAGCTGGACCAGCACCTCGACCCGGCGGTCCAGGTTGCGGTGCATCAGGTCGGCCGAGCCGATCCACACCTCCGGTTCACCGCCGTTCTCGAAGTAGAACACCCGGCTGTGCTCGAGGAACCGGCCCAGGATGCTGCGCACCTGGATGTTCTCGGACAGGCCGGGGATGCCGGGCCGGAGCGTGCAGATGCCGCGGATCCAGAGCTCGATCGGTACGCCGGCCTGCGACGCCCGGTACAGCGCGTCGCAGAGTGCCTCGTCGACCAGGCTGTTCACCTTGATCCGGACCTTCGCGGGCCGGCCGGCCAGGTGATGCTGCACCTCGCGCTCGATCCGCTCCATCAGGCCCCGCCGCACCGACTGGGGCGCGACCAGGATCCGCCGGTAGCCGGAGCTGCGGCCGAAGCCGGACAGGTGGTTGAACAGGTGGGCGATGTCCTCGGTGACCACCCGGTCGCTGGTGAGCAGGCCGAGGTCCTCGTACAGCCTGGCGGTCTTGGGGTGGTAGTTGCCCGTGCCGATGTGGACGTAGCGGCGCAGGCCGTCCGGCTCGTCGCGCACCACCATCGACAGCTTGCAGTGGGTCTTGAGGCCGATCACGCCGTACACCACATGACAGCCGGCATGCTCGAGCTGGCGGGCCCACTTGATGTTCGCCTGCTCGTCGAACCGGGCCTGGATCTCCACCAGCACCAGCACCTGCTTGCCCGCCTCGGCCGCGTCGATCAACGCGTCCACGATCGGGGAGTCACCCGACGTCCGGTAGAGCGTTTGCTTGATCGCCAGCACGTGCGGATCCGCGGCGGCCTGCTCGATGAACCGCTGCACGCTGGTCGAGAACGAGTCGTACGGGTGGTGCACCAGTACGTCGCGCTGCTTCAGGGCGACGAACATGTCCGCCGGGTTTGACGTCTCGACCTCCGCCAGGTGCGGATGGGTGGAGGGCACGAAGCCGGGGTACTTCAGCTCGGCCCGGTCCAGACCGGCGATGTTGAACAGGCCACGCAGGTCCAGCGGGCCAGGCAACTCGAACACCTCGGACGCGGTGACGCCCAGCTCCGACAGCAGCAGCGCCTTCACCTGCGGGTCGATCGACTCCTCCACCTCGAGCCGGACCGGCGGGCCGAACCGGCGGCGCAGCAGCTCCTTCTCGAGCGCGGCCAGCAGGTTCTCGGCGTCGTCCTCCTCGACCTCCAGGTCCTCGTTGCGGGTGACCCGGAAGGTGTGGTGCTGGGTGACCTCCATCCCCGGGAACAGCTGCCCCAGGTGGGTCGCGATGACGTCCTCCAGCGGGACGAACCGGCCCTCCGCGACCTGCACGAACCGCGGCAGCAGCGGCGGCACCTTGACCCGGGCGAAGTGGTCGCCGCCGGTGTCGGGGTTGCGGACCACGACCGCCAGGTTCAGCGACAGGCCGGAGATGTACGGGAACGGGTGCGACGGGTCGACCGCCAGCGGGGTCAGCACCGGGAAGACGCGGTCCCGGAAGAACTGGGTCATCTCCTCGCGCTCACTGTGCGCGAGCTCTTCCCAGCGGAGGATGTCGATGCCCTGCTCGGTCAGCGCCGGCTGGACCGCCTTCCGCCAGGTCTGCGCGTGCCGGTCCATCAGCTCGCGGCTGCGGGCCAGGCTCCGGTCGAGCACCTCGCGCGGAAGCAGGCCACTGGCCGCCTTCACCGCGACACCGGCGGCGATGCGGCGCTTCAGACCGGCGATCCGGACCATGAAGAACTCGTCCAGGTTGTTGGCGAAGATGGCCAGGAACTTGGCCCTCTCCAGGAGCGGGACCCGATCGTTCTCGGCCAGCTCGAGAACGCGCTGGTTGAACGCGAGCCAGCTCAGCTCGCGATCGGAAAAACGGTCCTCCGGGAGGTCGCCGGCCGCCGTGATGTCGTACGGGGGCTCGACGTCGTACTCCCGGTTGTGGGACGCCAGCAAGTCTCCTGCCACGTTGTCCAGCATCCCATCCTTTGGTGAACGGGAGGTAGCCACGGGCATGTCCGATTCGCAGGCTGGTGCCGTCCCGGACCGGCTGCTGTTGCTAGCGTCTCGCCTTGTGAACCCACGACTGGACGCGCTGCTCGGCAACGCGGTGTCCGCCGTTCAGGCGAACGCGGTGAAGCCGCTGTACGCGCTGCCCACGGCCGTTCGGAGGCGGCTGGCCGGTGCGCCGATCCAGATCGACGGCAACACTCTTGACCCCGAGGTGCAACTGCTCCTGCGCGTTGAGGGTTTGTTGCCAAGCACAACGAAATCGGACGTGGCCACGGCACGTGCGCATCTGCGCACGGTATGCAAGCTGGTCGCCGGGAACCCGCGGGAACTACACCGTGTGACCGAGCTCACCGTCCGTGGTGCCGACGGTCAGCTCGGCGCCCGCTTGTACGTGCCCAGGGACGCTGGTCGTGGGCTGCTCGTGTTCCTCCACGGCGGTGGCTGGGTCGTCGGCGACCTCGATACCCACGACTGCCTGTGCCGGGCGCTGGCCGACGAAGCCGGTCTCCGGATCCTTTCGGTGGACTACCGCCTGGCCCCGGAGGCGCCCGCGCCCACGGCCGCGGAGGATGCCATTGCGGCCTTCACCTGGGCGGTCGACCACGCCGAGGACCTCGGGGTCGATCCCGCGCTGGTCGCTGTCGGCGGCGACAGTGCCGGCGGGAATCTGGCCGCCGTGGTCGCCCAGCAGTGCGTCAGCCGCGACCTCCCGCGTCCGGCGCTTCAGGTCCTCCTGTATCCGGGACTCGACCTCGTTCACCGACGCCCCAGCCGGGACCTGTTCCCGGACGGCTTCATCATCACCGAGCACGACATCATCTGGTACCGGGACCACTACACCCCTGACCCCGGGGTCAGGCCGGACCCACTGGTCTCGCCCATTCTGACCCCCGACCTCACCGGTTTGGCGCCTACCTACATCGCCACCGGCGGCTTCGATCCCCTCCGCGATGACGGCAACGAGTACGCCGACGCGCTGAAGTCAGCCGGCGTCGAGGTCACTCACATCTGCCACAGCGGGCTGACCCACGGCTTCATGAATCTTCTTGCCGTCCCCGGCGCTGTCCAGGAGGCACGCGCTCATCTCACCGATCACCTCAGAGCCGTGCTCCGCTGATCGACGGTGGGGCCAGGAGCCGCCCGGCTGGGGGGTAAGAGGCACGGACGGCTCCTGGTTGATGGTGGGACGTTTCCGGCCGCGGTTCATGACGCGAAGTGAGCTCGCAGCTTCGCTGTGACGTCACTCACAGGGTGGCGGAGGGTGCGTACTGGACGTCCAGCGCAGCTGTGATGAAGCCGAGGGACGTGTAGAGACGTCGGGCCGCAGTGTTCGTGCCGTCGACATACAGCACGATCGCATCGAGGCCGCGGTCATCCTGGAGATAGCGGAGACCCTGGAGCGTCAGCGCCTTGCCCAAGCCGCTGCCCTGGTGGTCGGGGGAGACCCCGACCACGTAGACCTCTCCGACCCCGTCCTCGACCTTCGTCCAGTGGAAACCGGCCAGATCGCCGCTCTTGGCGTCCACAGCCAGGAAGAAGCCGGCCGCATCGAACCACGGCTGCTGCAGCCGCTCGGCCAGATCCTCCGCCGTCCAACTGCCCTGCTCGGGGTGGTCCGCGAACGCCCGCGCGTTCACCTGCAGCCACGCCGCGTCGTCCTGTCCCTGCACAAACGTCCGTACGTCGATGCCCTCGGCCCACACCGGGTCGGGCAGTGCCGCCCGGGTACGCCGGAGGAAGTAGAGCTCCCGCGTGACCTCCAGACCGAGCCGTGTAGCGAGCTCGTCGGAGCCGGGCAGCCGCCCATGGGCCCAGACCCGGATCCGGTCACCACCGTGGTCGAGCAGCATCCGGAGCAGCGCCGTGCCGGTGCCTTGGCGTCGTGCCGACGGGGTGACGACCAGCTCGGCGGAGCCGTCGGCGGCCAGGGCGCCGTACCCGATCAGGTTCCGGGCGCTCTGCAGGCCGGAGACCTCGATGATTCCGGGTTCGCCCTCGTACGCGAGGACGTGGACGTCACCGGAGTGCTCGCCGTCGAGATGGAGCAGCGTGCGCTCCGACAACGGGTTCACTCCGTCGCTCTGTGCCGCCGCATGGGCGAGCTCTGTGACGGCGGCGGCAGTGGCCGAAGGCAACGGTGAGGGTACGGCTTCGAGAGTCACTCCAATACCGTAAAAGGTCCGGACGAGTTCATGCTCAAGTCCTTTCAGAGGCCGGGCGAGTCGGGTAATTTCGCGGCACCGCGCATCAAAGGTGATCGCAACGACGACGGAGAAGACATGGCCTTGACAGGACGAGACAAGACGTGGCCGAGGAAGCGATGGGCCCTCGGGCTGGCCGCTGCCGGGACGGCCGCTGTGCTCGGCTTGGCCACGGGGGGAACCGTGACCCAGGCGGCGACGGCGAAGCCCAAGCCGACGCACACCCAGATCCAGCTGCTCGCCATCAACGACTTCCACGGCAACCTGGAGCCGGCGACCGGCTCGAGCGGCAACATCAACGGCACGCCGGCCGGCGGGGCGGCGTACCTGGCCACGCACCTGAAGCAGCTGCGGGCGGCCGCGGAGGCCAAGGGCCAGGACTCGGTCACAGTCGCCGCGGGTGACCTGATCGGCGCCTCGCCGCTGCTGTCGGCCGCGTTCCACGACGAGCCCACGATCGAGGCTCTGAACGGGATGGGCCTGGAGGCCGCCTCGGTCGGCAACCACGAGTTCGACGAGGGCTGGCACGAGCTGCTCCGGATGCAGACCGGCGGCTGCCTGCCGGACGGCGACGGGCAGAACAACCAGAACTCCTGCCCGGACGCCAAGCACCCGTTCACGGGCGCCAAGTTCAAGTACCTGTCGGCGAACGTGTTCTTCGAGAACACGCAGAAGACGCTGTTCGCGCCGTACACGATCAAGAGCTTCAAGGACGGCCGCAAGGTCGGGTTCATCGGCATGACGCTGGAGAACACGCCGAACATCGTGACCAAGTCCGGGATCGAGGGCCTGACCTTCAAGGACGAGGTCGAGACGGCGAACGCGCTGGTTCCGGTGCTGAAGAAGAAGGGCGTGGAGTCGATCGTCGTGCTGCTGCACGAGGGTGGCTTCCCGGCCGACCCGCGGGCCTACAACAGCTGCCCGGGCATCTCCGGCCCGATCGTCGACATCAACGCCGGACTGGACCCGGAGATCGACGCGATCATCTCCGGCCACACCCACCAGGCCTACAACTGCACGCTGATGGACAGCGCCAAGCAGCCGCGGCTCGTCACCAGCGCCTCGTCGTTCGGACGGCTGGTCACCGATGTCCGGCTCAGCATCGACAACAAGACCGGTGACGTCGACCGGCTGAACACGATGGCGAACAACCAGATCGTCACCCAGGACGTCCCGCAGGACCGCAAGACCAGCGAGCTGATCGCGAAGTACAAGACGCTGGTCGACCCGATCGCGAACAAGGTGATCGGCCACCTCACCACCCCGTCGGTGGTGCGCACTCCCGACGACTCGCTCGAGTCACCGCTCGGCAACCTGATCGCGGACGCGCAACTGGCCGATCCGACGGTGGTGACCGACGGGAAGACGCCGGTGGTGGCGTTCATGAACCCGGGCGGCATCCGGGCCGACCTGGCGTCGACCGGTGGTCAGGTCACCTTCGGGCAGGCGTTCACCGTGCAGCCGTTCAACAACTTCCTGGTGTCGATGGACATGACGGGCACCCAGATCAAGGCCCTGCTGGAGCAGCAGTTCTCCGGGGTCAACGGTCCGGAGCCGGCCAAGTTCAAGGTGCTCCAGGTCGCCGGGATCACCTACACCTGGAACCCGGCCGCCGCGGCGGGCTCGAAGGTGGTGGCCGGATCGATCATGATCGCCGGTCAGCCGCTGGTGGACGCGACGACGTACCGGATCGTCACTAACAACTTCCTGTCCGACGGCGGTGACGGCTTCCCGGCCTTCACCACGGCGACAAGCAAGTTCTTCGGCGGCCTCGACATCGACGCGTTCGCGAACTACCTGACCGCGCACGACCCGTACACACCGGTTGCGACCGACCGGATCTCGATCGGTTCCTGACCTCAGAAGAAGAACTTCACCAGCACGAAGGCCAGGGAGGCGGCGGTGGTCAACGCCGCCTTCCCTGAGCCGAAGCCACGCTTGAACGCGGTGCCGAACACGGCGACCGTCAGCGGCACCAGCATGAGCAGCAGCGTGATCCCGGCCGCATGGACGCCGACGTGCGACCGCCCGGTCAGCACCAGGCCAAGTACGAACGCGAACGTCAGTCCGAGCCAGGTCGTGATCTGGATCGGCCCGTCGTCACTGCGATGCCCGCGATGCGACGCTCGGGTCGCACGGCGATGCGAAGTCGGAGCAACGTGCGCCATCGGTCACCTTCCGAAAAGAACCGAGTACGCAAGGTAGCAGCATCTTCCCCAGAAGGTAAAAGTCTCAGCCGCCCGCGAACGGGGGCAGAGCATCGACCTGAGCACCGGCGTGCAGCGGCGTGCCGGGATCGGCCCGCTGGCCGTCCAGCAGGAAGGTGCAGATGCCGAGCACCCGGGCCAGCTCGGGCCGGCCGGTGGAGACGGTGCCGATCAGGTCGCGGATCGAGGCGGCGTCGGCTGTCGCGGAGGACTCGCCGGCGGCGCTGCGCGCGGCGGCGAAGTACCTGATGGTCACTTCCGGCATCTGGGAGTACGCCTCACTGGTCGATAGCTCGTCCGCTATTATGTCAGCTTGCTGTTGCTACCCAGTGTGTCTCAGGTCCGCGGCAACGACGCCGCCGGGGCCTGACGACCGGGCACGAGGAGACAGCGTGAGTACGTTGCTTCTGCTGACGAACGCACTGCAGGCCTCCACGGAGGTGCTGCCGTCGCTCGCGCTGCTTCCGCATCAGATCCGGATCCTGCCCGCCGAGGTCGCCGCGCTGGTCGATGCTCCCGATGCGGATGCGGTCCTGCTCGACGCCCGCCGCGACCTGGTCGCCGTCCGGAGCGTGTCTCGTCTGATCCGCACCACCGGGATCGAGGTGCCGCTGATCCTGGTGGTCACCGAGGGCGGTCTGACCGCGGTGAACGCCGACTGGGGCGCGGACGACGTACTGCTCGACACCGCCGGTCCCGCCGAGATCGAGGCGCGGCTGCGGCTGGTGATCGGCCGCCTCGCCGCGGCCCGCGACGAGGACCCCGACTCCAGCCTGATCCGCACGGGCGACGTCGTGATCGACGAGGCGTCGTACACGGCGAAGCTGAACGGGCGGGCGCTCGACCTCACCTACAAGGAGTTCGAGCTGTTCAAGTTCCTCGCGCAGCACCCGGGCCGGGTGTTCACCCGCGAGCAACTGCTGCAGGAGGTCTGGGGCTACGACTACTTCGGTGGCACCCGGACCGTCGACGTGCACGTACGACGGTTGCGCGCGAAGCTCGGCCCGGAGCACGAGTCCCTGATCGGGACCGTCCGCAACGTCGGCTACCGCTTCGTCGTCCCACCGGTCACCGCCACCCGCGAAACCGCTGACGCGCCGGCCTGACCTCTTGGTCCTCCGGGCGGCCTCTTAGTCGTCCGGGCGGCCGCGGAGGCGCTTGGTCTGGCCTCGGCGCTTCTTGTCGTCGAGCCGGCGCCGGACGGACGACTTGCTCGGTTTGGTCGGCCGCCGCTTCCTCGGCGGTGGCGCGATCGCCTCCCGGATCAGCGCCACGAGCCGCTCGCGAGCCGCCTCCCGGTTCCGCCACTGCGACTTGTATTCCGACGCAGCGATCGTCACCACGCCGTCGACCAGCCGCGACCCCAGCCGTTCCAGCGCTCGCGCCTTCAGTACGTCGCTCAACGCCGTGGTCGCCGCCACGTCGAAACTCAGCTCCACCCGGCTGTCCGTCGTGTTCACCGACTGCCCACCCGGCCCACTGGACCGCGAGAACCTCCACGCCAACTCGCTGTCCGGAATGACCACCCCCGCCCGCACCACCAGTCCGTTCTCCACCCACCCATTGTCCAGTCGGAGGAGTGAAACGGCTGGTTGAAGCGTAAACACTGCGACGTACTGTGGATTGCTATGAGCCTGGGGACATGGGTACTGGTAGCGGCGGTTGCCGCTGGTGTCCTGTTCAGCCTGGCCAAAGTGTGGTGGGACGGGCGGTTCCGGAAGGTCGTGACGCGAGAAGTGGACGGCGTGGAGCGGGTTTCCGCGGCGGAGGTCGGTGCGGAGCTGGGGGAGCGGGCGACGCTGCTGCAGTTCTCGTCGGCGTTCTGCGCACCGTGTCGGGCGACCCGGCGGACGCTGGCCGAGGTCGAGGGCATGGTCGACGGCGTCCGGCATGTCGAGCTCGACGCCGAGTCGCACCTGGAGCTGGTCCGGCGGCTCGACATCCTGCGGACCCCGACGACGCTGGTGCTCGACCGCACCGGAGCGGTCGTCAAACGGGCCAGCGGTGCGCCGCGCAAGCCCGACGTGATCGCCGCGCTGGCGACCGCGCTCGACCGCCAGCCGCAGTAGACGGTGTCCGGTAGCTGCAACCCAATGGCGGATGCACCGCCTCGTAGGGAATGCTGTCCCACGTGAGCTACCCAGCCGGTTGGTACGACGACCCACAGGACCCGACCCAGCAGCGCTACTGGGACGGCAACGCCTGGACTGATCAGCGCCGCGGCCAGCAGGGTCCCGGTCCGTACCAGGGCCAGCAGTACGGGCAGCCCGCCCAGCACGGCCAGGTGTACGGCGGAGGGCAGTCCGGCCAGCCGAGCCAACCGCAGTACGGCCAACCCGCGCAGTACGGCCAGCCGGCGCAGTACGGACAGCCCCAGCAGTACGGGCAACCGCAGTACGGGCAGCCGCAGCAGCAGGGGCAGGGCTATCCGGCGTACCCGCAACAGCAGCAGGGCTACGGCTACCCCGGACTGCGGGTGCCGTCGACTCCGGACGGCCAGCCGCTGTCCGGCTGGTGGCGCCGCGTGTGGGCCCGGATCCTCGACTCGATCATCGTCGGGATCATCGGTCTGCCGCTGACCGGCTACTTCTACTACCAGTACATCCAGGTGATCTGGGACTACCTCGAAGACACCATGGACTCCGCGGCCGCGGGGAACACCCAGCCCAGCACCACGCTGCCGGCCGAGGCGTACCAGTGGATGATCCCGGCGGTCCTGATCGGGCTGCTGGTCGCCTTCGTCTACGAGTACCTCTTCCTCACCAAGAAGGGCTGGACCCCGGGCAAGAAAGCGCTCGGCATCGCGGTCCGGCTGCGCGACGTCCCGGGCCTGCCGCCGGGTCCGGCCGTGGCCAAGCGGTACGGCTTCATCATCGGCCTCAGCCTGCTCGGCGCCATCCCGCTGGTCGGCACGCTGTTCGGCTTCGTCGCGCTGATCAACTACCTCTGGCCGCTCTGGGACGACAAGAAGCAGGCCCTGCACGACAAGGTCGCCGGCACCAACGTGGTCCGGACCAACTAGGGTTGTCCGTAATCTGATCAGTTGTCTCACTCAGTGAGACCAGGGCGGGCCGGGTGGCCGGGCTTCCGTAGTCTCGATCCGTGGCATACACGACATGGCTGACCAAGCGCCGGGCAGTGGACAACTGCCGGGTGCGCTCGTCGCTGTGTCGTCGCCGCTGACCAGGCGGCGTCCCGAGCGCTGCGGAACCGGTCGCTGAGCACGGTTCCGCGTACGTCGTCTCCCCGCAAACCCGGGCGGGTCCGGCTCGAACCACTCCTTCTCCGGGAGTCGTCATGTCCGATCGGACGGCGCAACAGCACACGGTGAAACACCCCCAGGTCGATCCGCGGGGACTCCGGTTCGCGGCCGGTGTGACCACGGTGCTCCTGGCCCTGACGCTCGTACTGAACAGCCCCTGGCCGCTCGCGGTGCAGACCGTGGTGTTCGCGATCTCGGTCGCGTTCGGCGTCCAGGCCTCGCCGTACGGGCAACTGTTCAAGCGGCTGATCCGGCCACGGCTCGGTCCGCCCAAGGAGTTGGAGGATGCCGCTCCGCCGCGGTTCGCCCAGCTGGTCGGCCTCGTCTTCGCAGTCGTCGGTCTGGTCGGGTATCTGACCGGTGCGACGGTGCTCGGCGTGGTCGCCACCGGATTCGCCCTGGTCGCCGCGTTCGTGAACGCGGCCGTCGGGCTCTGCCTCGGTTGCGAGGCCTATCTGCTGATCCACCGCATTCGTACGCCTAACACCGCTACCAACTGAGAGGCAGCACACATGAGCAGGGAATCCGCGCTCGTCTCGGCCGACTGGGTCGAGGAGCACAAGAACGACGCCGGGGTCGTCCTGATCGAGGTCGACGAAGACGTCTCGGCGTACGACGCCGGCCACATCGCCGGTGCGATCAAGCTGGACTGGAAGGACGACCTGCAGGACCCGGTCCGGCGGGACTTCGTCAACCAGGAGCAGTTCGAGGCACTGCTGTCCGACCGCGGCGTGAAGAACGACGACACGGTCGTGCTGTACGGCGGCAACAACAACTGGTTCGCGGCCTACGCGTACTGGTACTTCAAGCTGTACGGGCACAGCGACGCCCGGCTGCTCGACGGCGGCCGCAAGCGCTGGGAGCTGGACAGCCGCGAGCTGACCGACGAGGTCGTCAAGCGCGAGGCCACCGAGTACAAGGCGAAGGCGCAGGACCTGAACATCCGCGCGTTCCGCGACGAGGTGAAGGACGCCATCGGCGTGAAGAACCTGGTCGACGTCCGCAGCCCGGACGAGTACGCCGGCCGGCTGCTGGCTCCGGCCCACCTGCCGCAGGAGCAGGCGCAGCGCGCCGGGCACATCCCGACCGCGGCGAGCATCCCGTGGAGCAAGGCGGCCAACGACGACGGCACCTTCCGCTCCGACGACGAACTGCAGAAGCTGTACGCCGACGCGGGCGTCGACTTCGGCAAGGACACCATCGCGTACTGCCGGATCGGCGAGCGCTCGGCGCACACCTGGTTCGTGCTGCACGAGATCCTCGGCCAGGCGAACGTGAAGAACTACGACGGATCCTGGACCGAGTGGGGTTCGCTGGTCGGCGTACCCGTTGCCCTCGGCGACGAGCCCGGAAAGGCCTGACACATGTGCGGAGCGAAGAAGGGCGGCCTCGACCTCAAGGGTGTCGACGTCGACAAGGAAGCCGTCATCCAGGGCCAGGTCCTGCGCGGCGAGGAGCCGGTCGGTGGCGCGTACGTGCGGCTGCTGGACTCCTCCGGTGAGTTCACCGCCGAGGTGCCGACGTCGGCGACCGGGCACTTCCGGTTCTTCGCGGCGCCGGGCAGCTGGACGCTGCGCACGCTGGCGCCGAAGGCCGACCCGGTCGACCGCCAGGTCGTCGCCCAGTACGGCGCGGTCGCGGAAGTGGCCGTCACCGTCTGAGCCGTCGATCGTTACTGATGGTGCCACCTCCACCCGACGGTGGCCCACCCTGAAGTAAGCCCCGAAGGGCCCGGACCTTGCGCGTTCGGGCCCTTCGGCATGTCCGGATCCGCCGCCGTACAGGGCTTTGCGGTCATCGTGCCCGGGTTACGGGTACAGCGGGAAATCTCGGCTGCCGGGCGGCCATGTAACGGTTTGGTCTCGGAGCGGGGTCAGCTCGTCACCTACCGCAATCGGCTGAGTTGTGTCTGTGTCCTGACCCGCACTTCGGGTCACGTCATCACTCAGGGAGGAGGGGTCAATGCGACCCCGCATCGGATACAAGAAGCTCGCCGCCGTCGGAGTTGCGGCGGTTGTCGGCGTGGCTTCTACGATCGCGCTGACTTCGGGTTCTGCGTCCGCCTCGCCGGTTTTCGGATACAGCGGCTACTCGTACGGGACCGACGTTGAATCCGGGCTGGCGAACAGCGGCCCGCAGGTGGTCAGCAAGTTCGGTTGCACCACGGACGCCACGAAGGCCGACAAGAACGACATCGCCACGGCGAACGTGAACAACCAGGCGATCGCCCGCAGCGTGCGGACCGACACGCACGCGTTCAACGACAAGCGCGGGACCGGCGTCACCAGCAACGCGACCGCCGTCGACATCAAGGTCGGCAACCTGCTCACGCTGACGGGTGTGAAGACCACCACCACGGCGAAGTACTCCAAGGGCCAGCTGTCCTACACCGGCAACACGACGTTCGCGGGTGTGAAGATCGGCGCCATCTCGGTGCCGTCGCTGATCAAGCCGAAGTGGAACACCAAGGTCGCGGTTCCGGGCCTGGGCTACATCGTGCTGAACCGCGTCGGTGGCGTGAAGACCAGCTCCGGCATCTACTCGTACGCGCAGGCGGTCGTGCTGCACGCGACGGTGAAGAACCAGTACATCCCGGAGGGTGTCGACGTCGCGGTGCTGAAGACCCGCGCGGAGATCTCCAAGCCGGCCACCGCGCTGGTGATCGGTGACGCGTACGGCACCAAGGCCAACGCCGACAAGCTGGTCGTCTCCGGCCCGACGTCGCTTCAGACCACCTGCCAGGGGACTGAGGGCAAGACGGTGCGGGTGGCCGTCGGCGAGCTGAACATCCCGAAGGTCGCCTACGTGGGTGCGGTCTACACCACGAAGAACGGCGCCATCGGCGAGAACAAGTCCTACATCAACTTCACCTCGCACGTCGGTGGAGTGAAGGTCGGCAACCTGTCGATCGGCGCCATCGAGTCCTCGGCGTCGGCGTGGAAGACCAAGGACGGCAAGGGCGGCGTGAGCTCGTCCTCGAGCATCGCCTCGATCAAGGTCGGCAACAAGACCTACCCGGTCGCGACCGGCGAGAACAAGACGCTGGAGATCCCGGGTGTCGCCCGGCTGACCTTCAACCAGGTCCTGCGGCAGCAGCGGTACATCTCCGTGAACGCCCTGGTGATCGACGTCTACAGCCTGAACACCAAGGTCATCGTCGGCCACTCGGCCGCCGGCGTCGTCAGCTGATCCAGCTCGACGTACCTTTCTGAGTCGAACCTCACCGACCCAGAACAGCACACCCGGCCCCGGGCCCGGATCTCACGATCCGAGTCCGGGGCCGGTGCTATTCCTGCCGCAACCGCGCGGCGAGCTCCGCGTTGCGTTGCGCGAACGTCCGCCAGGCAACCGGCGTGGCCTCCACCCGGTCGCGGGCCGTCGTCTCCGTCACCGCCTGCTGCGTCCAGGTCTGCATCCGGCCACCGAGTATGCGGAACCGCACCAGCACACCGTCCGACCAGCCGTGGACGTCGACATCGTGCGGCTCGAGCCGGGACACCTTCTGCTCCGCGACGATCCACTCGAACGCCGCAAGCTCGTCCTGCAGCTTGGCCGCGAACTCGAACCGGAGCCCGGCGGCGGCCACGTCCCGTCGACGTACCAACTCGGCGCGCAACGCAGTCACCGCGGCCGGATCACGCTCGAGTACGGCGCACGCCGTACGGGCCAGTGCCTCGCGGTCGTCCGGACCGATGCCGAACAACTCAGCGAACTCACGGACCGATCCGTTGGAGTCCGCCGTGTACTGCAGCGGCAGCACTCGCTGAAGTGCCGAGATCGCCTGCCGGACGCGCAATCCACCGAGGTACGGACCGAAGTGCGGCGCCGCCGGGCTGACGGTGTGCGTGAACCGCAGCCCCGGCCGTTGGGGTCCGTCGTCGAAGCGGATGTAGCCGACGACCTCGGCTCCGCCCTCCATGCGGTTCCAGCGCGGCTTCGAGTACTCCAGCAGGTTGCGCTCCAGCCAGGCTGCCTCATGCTCCGAATCGCACCAGACACTCTCGATCCGGGCGATCCGCTTGACCATCCGGGCCAGCCGGGGCCGGTCGCCGAGGTGGGTCCAGTACGACTGCACCCGGCGGCGCAGGTTGACCGCTCGGCCGATGTACAGCACCTTGCCGGCCTCGTCGCGGAAGCGGTACACGCCCGGCTCCTGCGGGAGTCGGCGGGCGACAGTACGGGCGGGGGCCACGGGCGGTCAGGCGTCCAGGATGAGGGTGACTGGACCGTCGTTGACGAGCGCGACGTCCATGTGGGCGCCGAACCTGCCGCGTTCGACCTTGGCGCCGAGTGACTCCAGGGCCGCGCAAAAGGCGTCGTACAAGGGTTCGGAGACCGGGCCGGGGGCGGCCGCGCTCCACGACGGACGGCGGCCCTTGCGGGTGTCGGCGTACAGGGTGAACTGGCTGATCGCGAGGATCGGTGCCTGCTCGTCGGAGGCGGACCGCTCGTCGTGGAGGATGCGCAGGGTCCAGATCTTGGCGGCGAGTGTCTTCGCCTTCTCCTCGGTGTCGTCATGCGTGACGCCGAGCAGGACGACCAGCCCCGGACCCTCGATCGCTCCGACCACTTCACCGTCGACGGTCACCGACGCCTGGCTCACCCGCTGTACTACAGCTCTCATGGAACCATCCTGCCCTGCGGGATATGGTCCGGTCATGGCGTCCACTCTGATCACCGTTGCCCCGACCGGTGCCGAGACCGCGAAGGCGGACTGCCCGGCTCTGCCGACCACGCTCGACGAGCTGGTGGAGACGGCGAAACGGTGTGAAGCCGCCGGAGCGGCGATGATCCACCTGCACATCCGCGACGGCGAGCACCGGCCCACGCTTGAGCTCAGCCGCCTGACCGACGCGGTCGCCGCGATCCGGGCGAACACCGGGCTGATCGTGCAACTGTCGACCGGTGGCGCGGTGACCGATCCGTACGACCACCGGCTCCGGGTGCTCGACGCCGGTCCCGACTCCTGCTCGCTGACGATGGGGACCGTCAACTTCGGTGACGACGTGTTCATGAACCCGTGGCCGTTCGTGGCCGAGCTCTACCAGCTGAGCCAGGAGCGCGAGGTGGTCCCGGAGTTCGAGTTGTTCGACCTCGGGCATGTGGCCGCGCTTCACCGGCTGCTGGACAAGTTCGGCTTGCCGTACGGCGGCCGCGTGCACTGCGACCTGGTGATGGGAGTCCCAGGCGGCATGCCCGGCACGACGGACGCCCTCGTGGCAGCCGTCAACGCACTCCCCGCCGCGGTCACGTCCTGGTCAGCGACAGGCATCGGGCGTACGTCGCTCAACGTCGCACTGGCGGCCTTGTCGAAGGGCGGTCACCTCCGAGTCGGCATGGAGGACACGCTGACGCTGGCGAAGGGCCGGCCGGTCACGCACAACGCCGAACTGGTCGAGCGCGCCGCGGCCCTCGCGACGATGG
This sequence comes from Kribbella pittospori, assembly GCF_004331465.1. GTDB lineage: Bacteria > Actinomycetota > Actinomycetes > Propionibacteriales > Kribbellaceae > Kribbella > Kribbella pittospori. The sequence continues at coordinate 653,084 of NZ_SJKB01000002.1, read as the reverse complement.
CTCAGCGCCCGCCGATGTCGCCGGACGAGGCGCGCGACTTCTTGAACGTGAAGCGGGACCGCTGAACCACGAACCACACCACGCCGATCACGATGATCGTTGCCTCCAGCAATAGCCAGTCGCGCAGATAGTCGCGCGGCAGCACGGTCGGGTTGACGCCCTTGCCCTGCCGCAGCAGCAGCGGGATCGCGATCAGTGTGGTCAGACCGACGTACAGCAAGGTGGTTCGGACCGCGCTGATGGTGCGGTGATGGTCCGGACCGGCGGACCAGCGGGTGACCAGCCAGCCGGTGGCGACGGTCAGCGGGACCAGGAAGAAGTCATCGGCCAGCACCGCGCCGGCGAGCCACAGCGGCAGCCGGATGAGCGCTTGGAGCTGCACTGCGTCCAGCAGGAGCCACAGTCCCCAGAGGCCGACGCCGATACCGGCAGCTGCGAGGGATGCCCGGAGCTTCATGCGATCACCTCCAGGCGGTGGACCCACTTGGTCTGCAGTACGCCGGGCCGGTTCGGCGCGATGATCCGAGCCGGATAGCCGTGGTCGAGGGCCAGCTCACCGCCGTTCAGGCGTAGCGCCAGCAGGGTGAGTGGATCATCGGCGAACTCGGGCGGCAGCTCGCTGGTCGCGTAGAAGCCGCCCTTCTCCATCGAGACCACCCGGACCCTGGAACCCTTCGGCGCCCCGCACAGCTGCAGGAGATCGCGGATCCGAATGCCCTCCCATCGAGCGCCCTGACTCCAGCCCTCGACGCACGCGATCGGCAGGTCGGACCTGCTCTGCGGCAGCTGTTGCAACTCGTCGAGCGTGTACGACAGCTCCTGTGGTCCTTTGATCGTGAAGCGCCAGTCCGGTCCGATCCCGGTGACACCCGCGTCGTGCGCCGTACGGTTGATCGGCAGGCCCTGCGGACCGATGTTCGGCTTGCGAGGCGCCAGCACCGCGACCGGGCCGAGGGCCGGAACGGATTGGCCGACCGACGTGATGCCGGCCAGCGCGGCCGCCCCGGCGACCGTCCGGAACAGCCCGCGGCGGGTCAGTCCGGTGATTGCTGGCGGCAACGACTCGGCGACGGTCTCGGAGGTTGCGCGCCAGTGCGCGACGATCAGCGGGAGCTTGACCGCGAGGTGGACCAGCAGTGCGCCGATGATGATCCAGGCCAGCGCGTAATGCGTTTGTTTGAAGGGAAACGGCCACGGATACCACTGCAGCGTGTTGACGAACCCGATGAACAACTCCAGTGCCATCGCGGACACCAGCACCAGGATCGACAGCCGCTCGAGGACGTTCGCCAGTGCCTGGCGGCTCGGCGGCCAAGGGAGCTTGGCGAACAGTTTGGGATAGACCGTCCACAACTTTGCCAGCAGCAACGGCACGGCGACCGTGCCACTCAGGACGTGCAGCCCCTGCGTCACGCGGTACAGGGAGGCCGGCCGGCTGGGGATGTGAAGCCAGCCAGGGGTCTCCTGCTGGAAGTGGCTGAACAGCCCGGTCAGGAAGCAGATCGTCACCGCGATCCCGAGCCAGCGTCCGATCACCACCGCGACCCGCGGCTGGTGCAGCGGGGAGGGGAACGACTTCTCCGTCGGGGGCGCCGGAAGCTTCATGCTTCCACTACAACGCAGATCACCTGCCCCGAACGTCGCTCAGCGGTTACTGCTCGCGAACGGCCGGACCGTCAGTAGACGATCGCCTGCGTCCCGTCGGTGAGGATCTCCTCGGTGAACGCCGGGGCTCCGGCGACCCGGGTGCCGGGGAGCAGCTCGGCCTCGGTGAGGTCCCGACGCTTCGCGCACTGGGTGCACACCGTGAGCTGCCCGCCCTCCAGAACCGTGCCGACCAGGTCCGCCAACGGGGCCGCGTGCGGGAGTTCGAAGGTCTCGGCGCGTCCGGGGACGGCGAACCAGACGGCGTCGCCGGTCAGCCACAGGGAGACGGTCGCTCCGGCGGCCACGGCGGTCGCGGCGACGGTGAACGCCTGGTTCGCGCGTTCGGCCTCTTCGGCGCCTGCGGTCAGCTTGATCACCAGGGTGCGGGACATCACGCCACGGTAACCGAAGCTTCCGGGCCGGTATCCCCTAGACTGGCCGACGTGTTGCACGTCATCTTCACCTCCCTGCTGATCCTGGTCTGCGTGTTCATGGCCTGGTTCTCGGCGTTCGTCGTCTACCGGCTGTACCGCGGCCGCAGCGCGAACTGAGTGACCTGATGGCGTTCGAGATCCCGCAGGACCTGCATCCGGACCTGATCCCACTCGCGTGGCTGCTCGGTCGCTGGGAGGGCCGCGGCCACGGCGACTACCCGACGATCGAGAAGTTCGAGTTCGGGCAGCAGATCGACTTCAGCCACAACGGCAAGCCGTACCTGCACTACGTCAGCCAGACCTACGTGGTCGGCGAGGACGGCACGAAGGAGCGCCCGCTGGCGGTCGAGACCGGATTCTGGCGGCCGCAGCCGGACAACAAGGTCGAGGTCATCCTGGCCCACCCGACCGGCTTCGCCGAGATCTGGTACGGCGACATCGACGGCGCGAAGATCGAGTTGCAGACCGACGTCATCGCCCGGACCGTGAGCGCCAAGGAAGTCACCGCCGGTCACCGCCTCTACGGCCTGGTCAAGGGTGAGCTGCTCTGGGCCTACGACATGGCCGCCGAGGGCCAGCCGCTCCAGCCTCACCTCTGGGCGACGCTGGTCCGCTCCAGCTAACTCTCGGCCACCCAGGAGTACTCGACCTTCGGTCGTCCGCTGCGGCCGTCGTATCGCTGGGTGCGGAGTGCCTGGCCCTGGTCGGCGAGGTGCTCGAGGTAGCGGCGCGCGGTGATCCGGGAGGTGCCGAGGGACGTCGCGACCTCCTCCGCGGTCCAGCCCTCCCGGTTGCCGAGCAGCTGGACGACGCGATCCAGCACCGATCCGGCCAGGCCCTTGGGCACCGACGAAACGGTTGCTGGGTGCAACAACCGGTCGACCTCGTCCTGATCCGCGACGACCTGCCCCGCCTCAGCCGCTCGCCGCTGACGCGCGTACGCCGTCAGCCGGTCCCGCAAAGTCTCGTAGGCAAAGGGTTTCAGCACATACTGCACGACGCCGATCCGGGCCGCGGCCTGCACCGCAGCCACCTCGCGCGCCGACGTCACCGCGACCACGTCGATCTGGTTGCCCAGGGCCCGCAGCCGGCGGACCACGTCGAGTCCGTGCCCGTCGGGCAGGTTCATGTCCAGCAGGACCAGGTCGATCTCACCACGGGTCAGCACCTGTAGCGCACGGGCCGCCGTACCGGCGACGCCGATGCACGTGAAGCCCTGCAGACGATCGACGTACGTGCGATGGGCCTCCGCGGCGACCGGGTCGTCCTCGACCACGAGGACCCGCAGGTCAGGCACTGGCGCTCACCGCCCGCGGCAGCCGGACCCGGACAGTCAGCGCCGGTACGTCGTCCAGCTCGGAGTCCGGGTCGACCATCAGCGTGCCCTGCCAGCGCTCGACCGTGCTGCGTACCAGCACGAGGCCGAGTCCGTGCCCCGGCTCCACCTTCGTCGTCCAGCCTCGGTCGAACATGTGGGCCAGCTCGGTCGCACCCAGCTCCGCTCCGGTGTTCGTGACGATCAGGTCGATCGCGTCACGCGTCGTACCCGCCCGCAGCTCGACCCGGCGCGGAGCGGGACCACCCCGCGCAGCCTCGATCGCGTTGTCCAGCAGGTTTCCGACGACGGTGACCACGTCCTGCGCGGGCAGCCGTGTGTTCAGCGGCTCGTGGCCGAGCTCGAGCGTCAGGACCACGCCGCGTTCCTGCGCCTGCGCGAGCTTGGCAAGCAGCAGCGACGCAAGCACGGGATCACCGACCGTACCGACTACGCGATCCGTCATCGCCTGCGCGAACTGCAGCTCGGACACCGCGAACTCGCGGGCCCGTTCCGGTCTGCCGATCTCGATCAGGCTGACCACGGTGTGCAGCCGGTTGGACGCCTCGTGGTTCTGCGCCTGCAGGGAGTCGGCCAGACTGCGCACCGCATCCAGCTCACCGAGCAGCCGCTGCAGCTCGGTGTGGTCTCGCAGCGTCACGATCCGGCCGGAGCGTGACGGTTGCTGGTTCACGACCACGACACCCTGCTTCCCGAGGTGGAGTTCGTCGTACGCCGTCCTGCCCGCGCGCAGCAACTCGGCGAGGGTGGAGGGGAGATGCAGGTCCTCGATCGGCGTACCCGGGATGACCTCGCTGAGGCCGAGTAGCTCCAGGGCTTCGTCGTTGGCGAGCTGGACGCGGCCGTCGGCGTCCAGCAGGATCAGCCCCTCGCGGGCGGCGTGCAGCACGCCCTCATAGAAGTCGAGCATGCGGGCCAGCGACTGGGTGCCCATCCCGCGGGTGGCCCGGCGAACCCGCCAGGTGACCAGCGCGTTGCCTGCGATCGCGACCCCGAGCATGAGGCTGGCGACACCGAGCATCGAGCGCATGTCGAGCTGGATCAGCTCCCACCAGCCGGGTGGCGCGACGCCGGCGGCCGCCGCATCCCGCTCGGCCTGCGCCCGGGACCGGCTGACCATGGTGATCGCCACCATCAGGATCAGGATCGCGACCGTGACCGTCTGCAGCCAGAGAACCTGGCGGCGCAGTTCCCACGGCCGGCGACGCATGCGGACAGTCTGCACCGAGAACGATATGAACGAAACGCGCACTTCTCCTGTGCGTCACGTCACAGTTACCCAAGCAGCATCCGGCCCCTCCTCCACTGCCCGCCGGCCGATACAGGGAGTCCCACCATGTCGAGCCCGACCGAACCGCGACCGACCCCGGTCCGCAACGACCGGACCCATTTCCTCTACATCGCCGTCATCGTCGCCGTCCTGCTCGGCATCGGTGTCGGCTTCCTCTTCCCGGACTTCGCGGTCGAGCTGAAACCGCTCGGCACCGGATTCGTGAACCTGATCAAGATGCTGATCAGTCCCATCATCTTCTGCACGCTGGTACTCGGCATCGGCTCGGTCCGGCAGGCCGCCAGCGTCGGCAAGGTCGGCGGTCTCGCGCTCCTCTACTTCCTGGTGATGTCGACAGTCGCGCTCGGTATCGGCCTGGTGGTCGGCAACATCGTCCAGCCGGGTTCCGGTCTGAACCTGACCGACAAGCTCCGCGAGACCGGACAGAAGCAGGCCGCCGGCGCGCACGAGAGCACGACCGACTTCATCCTCGGCATCATCCCGAAGTCGCTGCTGTCCTCGCTGACCGAGGGTGAGGTGCTGCAGACCGTGCTGGTCGCCCTGCTGGTCGGCTTCGCGCTGCAGGCGATGGCTGCCAAGGGCGAGCCGATCCTCACCGCCATCGGGCACATCCAGCGGCTGGTGTTCAAGATCCTGTCGATGATCATGTGGACCGCGCCGATCGGTGCGTTCGGTGCGATCGCGGCCGTCGTCGGCGCCACCGGCTGGGACGCGCTGGTCAGCCTGGGCAAGATCATGCTGGCCTTCTACATCACCTGTCTGCTGTTCGTGATCGTTGTCCTGGGCACCGTTCTCCGCGTGGTCACCGGCATGTCGATCTTCCAGCTACTGCGCTATCTGGGCCGCGAGTTCCTGCTGATCGTGTCCAGCTCGTCGTCGGAGACCGCGCTGCCGCGGCTGATCGGCAAGATGGAGCATCTCGGCGTCGGCAAGCAGGTCGTCGGTATCACCGTCCCGACCGGCTACTCGTTCAACCTGGACGGCACCGCGATCTACCTGACGATGGCGTCGCTGTTCATCGCCGAGGCGATGGACACACCGTTCTCGATCGGCCAGCAGATCTCCCTGCTGCTGTTCATGATCGTGGCCTCGAAGGGCGCTGCCGGTGTCACCGGTGCGGGCCTGGCCACGCTGGCCGGCGGCCTGCAGTCGCACCGGCCGGAGCTGGTCGACGGCGTCGGTTTGATCGTCGGCATCGACCGGTTCATGTCCGAGGCTCGAGCGCTGACGAACTTCGCCGGCAACGCGGTCGCGACCGTCCTGGTCGGGCACTGGGTCGGGGCGTTCGACAAAGAGCAGGCCAAACAGGTCTTCGCCGGCGACGATCCGTTCGACGAGGCCGCCTTCGCGGCCGGAGACACCCACGCGGGCGACGTTCCCCTCGAGGACAGCCGCAGTACCGAGCCCAGCCGCGTGACCGACCACTGAGCCACCTGTCCCACCCCTCCGGCACTGCCCGTCAGCTCCCCCCCGCTGACGGGCAGTGCTGCGTTCAGCTGCCTGCGAGCTTCTGGACGACCGGGGCCAGATCGTCGAGGTACGTCGAGTTGACCGTGATGTACGTCGTACCGAAGGTGTCCCTCCGGCGCTCCAGTTCGTCCACCATCTGCTGAGGCGTACCGCGCAGCATCATCAGCGAGTCACTCGCCTCCAACTCCTCCGGCTCGACTCCGGCGGCCTGCTTCGTCCACGGCGGCAGTTCGCGCGTGCCTGCCGCGAAGAGGTTCATCGCCAGCTCGATGTCGTCCGCGCGCGGTCCGGCCAGCTCACGCAGGTCCTGGATGAGTCGAAGGATCTCCGCACGCGGTGTCATCGCGTCCTTGGCGATCGAAACGATGTCGGCCCGGGCCGCGGCCAGAGCCAGTGCCCGTGGTCCACCGGCGGCGAGCATGATCGGCGTACGACGGTCGCCGTCGAGGTCCGCCAGCAGGTCGAGGGTCTCGCGGACCTGGTCGCGACGCTCCTTGCCCGATCCGAAGGGCAGGCCGATCTCGGCCGCCTGCTGCTCGACACCGGGCCGTCCGGTCCCGATGCCGAAGTCGAAGCGGCCGTCGGTGAGGACGGTCAGCGTGTGCGCATCCCAGGCGGCCTGGCGGGGCGTCCGCAGCGGGGCCGCGGCCACGAAGGTCCCGACCCGGATGTCGGCCAGCGTCGCGGCCATCGCGAGCGAGGCGAACGGTGACGGCAGCTGCAGGCCGTCGGGCATCAGCACGCTGGTGTAGCCGAGCTCCGCGGCCCGTCGCACCGTCGTGGTCCACTGCTCCGCGGTCGTCGGGCTGCCCACGACGCCGAAGCGGAATCGCTTGTCACTCATCGCCTTGCTCCCTTCACTGGATTCGATACCTCCACCCTGCCGTCGGGCGGGGTTGTCCACATCCCACGACGGGAGGCGTTCGCCGTACGCCGGCCGACGTACTCTGGTGACATGTCACGGATGCGCAGCCCCCTGCTCGACCGCCCCGGCGCGGTCGAGGCCGACGGACTCGACGCCGGGGTCGCGGCCCACTACGGCTCGGACCTGCGGGAGCAACGCGCCCTGGTCGCGGGGAAGGCGTTCGTCGACCTGTCCCACCGTGAGGTCGTCACGATCACCGGTCCCGACCGGCTGACCTGGCTGCACGCGCTGACGACGCAGTACTTCGAGGGGCTTACGCCCGGTACGTCGACCACCGCGCTGCTGCTGTCGCCGACCGGCCATGTCGAGCACGTGATGTACGGCGTCGACGACGGCGAGACGTTCTGGCTGCACACCGAGCCCGGCGCGGCCGCGGCCCTGGTCGAGTGGCTGCAGAAGATGGTGTTCATGTCCCGGGTGGAGATCGCGGACGTGACCGACGACTACGCGATCGTCTGGCGGCCCGGACCGGCTCCCGCGGACGGTCCGTTGACCCGCAGCGGCGCGGACTCGCTCGGCGGGCACGAGGTGTTCCTGCCGCGCGCCGAGTTGGCGGGTCTGGAGGGTCCGGCAGCCGGAGTCTGGGCGTACGAGGCGCTCCGGATCGAGGCGGGCAACCCACGGTTCGGCCTGGACACGGACGAGCGCGCGATTCCGAACGAGCTGGGCTGGCTCGGCGTCGGCGTACATCTGGACAAGGGCTGCTACCGCGGCCAGGAGACGGTCGCCCGGGTGAACAACCTCGGCCGCCCGCCGCGCCGGCTGGTGCGGCTGCACCTGGACGGTTCGGTCGACCACCTGCCCGCGCACGGGTACGCCGTCCGCGTGGGGGACAAGCAGGTCGGGTTCATCGGGTCCGCGGCGCGGCATCACGAGCTGGGTCCGATCGCATTGGCGCTGGTGAAGCGGAACGTGGACCCCGCGGCCGTGATCGAGGTCGTCGCCGAGGATCAGCCGACGGTGACCGCGACCCAGGAGGTCCTGGTCGACCCCGAGGTGGGGCTGCACGTGCGCTCGCAGCTGTGAGCCGGATCATTCGCAACACTGCATTTTGCACCTGTACTGTTCAGCCGTGACCGAACCTGTGATCCTGGCCGACGTCGTCCGCAGCGGCTTCGTGGAGGGCCACCACCACGGCTCCGTCGTGGTGACGAACCCCGACGGCTCCGTCGCCTGGGCGGCCGGCGTGGTGGACCAGCCGATGTTCCCGCGCTCGTCGAACAAGCCGATGCAGGCACTCGGCATGCTCCGCAACGGGCTCACCCTCGACGGCAAACTGCTGGCTCTGGCCGGCGCCTCCCACTCGGGCGAGCAGATCCACCTCGACGGCGTCCGCGAGATCCTCGCGATGGCCGGCACGGACGAGACTGCGCTGCGGACCCCGGAGGCGTACCCGTTGGCCGACCCGGCCCGGGACGCATGGGTGCGCGCGGGGCACGGACCGGAGCGGATTACGATGAACTGCTCGGGCAAGCACGCCGCGATGCTCCTGACCTGCTACGTCAACGGGTGGTCGTTCGACGACTACCGTGCCCCGGATCACCCGCTGCAGAAGGTGATCCGGACCGCGATCGAGGACTCGGCGGGGGAGAACGCGTCCTACGTCGCGGTCGACGGCTGCGGCGCTCCGATCTTCGCCCTCAGCCTCGCCGGCCTGGCCCGCTCCTTCGGCCACTTCGCGGCCGCTGCTCCGGGCACGCTCGAGGCGCGGGTGAAGGATGCCTACCGGTCATTCCCGGAGTACGCCAGCGGGACCACGCGGGACGAGGCTGCGTTGATGCGCGGCGTCGACGGCCTGTTCTGCAAGGCCGGAGCGGAGGGCGTGTACGCCGTCGGTCTCGCCGACGGCCGCGGCATCGCCCTCAAGATCGAGGACGGCGCCGCCCGGCCTCGCCAGGTCGTGATGGCCGCCGTCCTCCAGCGCCTCGGCTTCACCGACGGCGTCGTCGAGCGCCAGCTCCGCTTCCCGCTGTACGGCGGCGGTGTCGACGTCGGCGCCGTACAGCCACACCTTCCGGCGTTCAGCTGACCAACGGGTGCGTCGGGGTCACCTCCGGCGTGTGGATCGCGACGTCGAACCAGTCGGACAGGCTGTCGCCGGTCATGTACGACCCGGGGCCGTACTCCGGGATGCCGCGCGTCTTGGCGGTGCCGCGCAGCCAGGCGCGGACCGCGTCCGGTTGCGGGCGGCTGTGCAGATCGAGGACGAACTGCCCGTTTCTGGCGGCCGTGAGTTGGTGCTCGAACCAGTCGGAGGATGCCGGCGGCAGCGTGACCGGGCCGAGCGTGGTGCCGTGGTCGACGGTGCAGCCGACAGAGCGGTAGCGGTCGCCGTACCAGTCGCGAAGGTACGAACCGGCGTTGCGGAAGACGACGTCCGGGTCCGGTGGGACGGTGACGCGTAGACCGGGGGCGTTCGCCGTGTGCGCGTTCGCGGCCCAGTAGATGACCTTGTTCCGGGTGAAGCCGTGCCACCAGCGCACGTTCTCCGCTGCCCGGGCGTCGCGATAGCCCCAGATCTCGGCCTCGGGCAGGCTGAACGCCGTGTAGAACGACAGGATCTGCCGGGCGTGGTGCTCGGTGATCGCGTAGTCCCGGTCATTCGGCCGATGCGGCAGCTTCTGGACGAGCGCGAGCACAGCCTGCGCCTTGGCGACGTACGGCGCCTTGTCCTTGACCTCCTTCCAGTACCACTGGACGTACGCACCGATGTCCTCGAGCTGCGGGCGGATGGGCTTCAGACTGCGGCGCAGTTCGGCCAGTCGGTGGGGTGCGCGGCGGGCGACGTACTCGTCGATCGCGTCGTACGCGAGTTGCCGGGTGGCGAAGTACTCGGAACCCGCGAACCGCACCTTGTCCCGGTGCGTGGCGTTGTAGGTGCGCAGGTAGGCGAACAGCTCGGCGATCTCGTGGGTGCGGCTCTCGGTGCTCAGCTGGCCGACCAGTGCGTTGAGGTCGCCGCGTCCGGTCAGCACGTATTCGTTCAGCTGCGTGCCCAGCGACCAGTCGTCCTCGAACGCGATCGCCCGGAAGCCGAGCCGCTCCACGAGATAGCGGACCACCCGCAGCTTCAGGTGCGTGAGCTCGGCCGTCGCGTGCACGGCCTCGCCGAGTCCGACGATCTGTGCGCCAGCGATGGACCGGCGGAGGTGGTCCAGATCTCCCAACGGCTCGGCCTTGCGGGCGATCCAGCTCGTGATCGGGTCGCCGGAGGCCTGCGCCGGCGCCAGTCCGGTCGCGGCCGCTACACCTACCGCCGAGCCGGCCAGGAACGTTCTTCGTGTGATGGTCATGCCACACCACTCTGGCCGGGCGAGGCGTTCCGGGCATCCGCCAGTGGAGGGCTCCACAGATACGCCCTCTGTCGTACGCACGGAGTCCGCCGGACTCCTATCGTCGACGGCATGACCGACCAGAAGGCGATCGTGGTCGGCGGCGGGATCGCCGGCCTGGCCGCGGCGGCCGCGTTGATCCGGACGGGCTGGCGCGTGCAGGTACTGGAGAGCGCACCCGAGCTCGGCGAGGTCGGCGCAGGCCTGGCCGTCACTGTGAACGGGGCCCGTGCCTTGGACGCGATCGGTGCCGGCGACAGGGTCCGGCGGGACGGGTACGCCGTACGTCCGGCCGGGTCACGCCGGTCCGACGGCAAATGGTTGCTCAGGGCACCTGATGGGAACGGGCTCACCCGGATGATCGGGATCCATCGGCAGCGGCTGCACGCGGCATTGGCCGAATCCGCCGCCGGCGCGGAACTGGTGACGGGTGCGCGCGTCACGGCTGTCGACCCCGGTACGCCGGGAGCCTCGTCGGCCCGCGTGACGTGGACGTCCGCGAGCGGTTCGTGCAGCGCCGACGCCGACCTGGTCGTGGGTGCGGACGGGATCCGCAGTGTTACCCGGGGCGTGCTCTTTTCCCCGTTCTGCCTTGCGTTACAGCGGTTACTCGAGTTGGCGGGCGATCATCTCCGAAACCACGATCGTCGACGACAGCTTCGCCATGCTGTGGGGCCCGCAGGCCGAGTTCGGCTCGCTCCGGATCAGTGCCGACCAGGTCTATTGGTACGGGTACGTGCGGCTTCCGGCCGGTCATGGTTTCCCGGACGAGATCCGGGCGGTTCGCGAGTACTTCGGCGCGTGGGCTCCCGACGTACGGGCGCTGACCGCGGCAACCTCCGACGTGATCCGGCATGACGTGTGGGAGCTCGAGCCGTTGCCGCGGTACACGGCCGGGCGGGTCGTGCTGATCGGTGATGCGGCGCATCCGATGCTGCCGACCTTGGGGCAGGGGGCGAACTCGGCGCTCGAGGACGGGGTGTCGGTGGGGGCGTTGATCCGCGGTGACGGGGAAGTTGCGGTGGGACTGCAGGACTACCGTGCGCAGCGGTACCGGCGTACGCAGCAGCTGGTGACGCGGTCGGCGCAGATGGCTCGGGTGGGTGCCCATCTCGGGCGTGGGCAGTGGCTGCGGAATGCGATGCTGCGGCTCACACCGGCCGGTCTCGCTGCGCGCAGCGGTACGCGGCACCTCGATTGGACCCCGCCGGTCATTTAGCGCGGAGGCGGTCCACCGGGGGTGAGCTGATCGGAAGTGGCGCGGCCGGTGTGGGCAGGTTGTAACCGGCGTACAGGCGGCGACGGATGTCTTCGAGAGGGAAGGTCTCGCGGTAGATCGCGAGCTTCACCGTGACGCCCTCCAAGGTTGCTCTGAGCAACATTTCCTCGACCGCCGGGTCGGCGGCTCCGCGGGCGGCGAAGACGGAGCGAATGGCGTCCTCGACCTGGCTGACGCGGACCGACTTGTCGGCCTCGACGCGCGCGAAGACGTCGTGGGTGGTGGGCTGCATCATCAGGGTGATCGCGAGCCGCTGGATCGGAAGCGTGGTGGCGGCCGCCATCAGGGCGCCGTCGATGATGCCGGCCAGGCGCTCGTCCGGGCTGCCCTGGATCGTCAGGATCCCGGCGATGCCGTCCAGCCAGCGGTCCAGCAGTTCCGCGGCCAGTTCTTCCTTGGCGGCGAAGTAGTACGAAACCAGGCCACGGGACACCCCGGCTGCCTCGGTGATCTCGGAGATCGATGCGGCCTCGTACCCCTTGGCGGCGAAGACCTCCAGAGCCGCGGCCAGGATGCGCTCCCGGGAGCGCTCTCGCAGCTCCTGATTCACGGTGGCCGAGCGCGGCACGGTTCCTTCCCTGCTGGTCGTTACCCCGGAGGCCGAGCTACCTCCCCCATCAAGTGCTCGGCGCTCCCGGGTTCGGACCCCCCCGTTCTTTTCTGGCCCCTCCCCAGGCGCCGTTTATAGACTGGACGTCCAGTTAACAAATGTCAAAGGTCTTCCCGTTTCGTGGACACGTGCCGTCACCGGTAAGATGAAAGGGCTGCGCCCTGCGTCGAGTGGCCATCTCGTGCGACACAACACGCCGTAGCCGCCGCCTGACACCCAGTCCCCATTGCTTGGAGCGCTTCCCCATGCCTGTCCGTAACGACCTGCGCAACGTCGCGATCGTGGCCCACGTCGACCACGGCAAGACCACCCTGGTCGACGCGATGCTGTGGCAGTCCGGCGCCTTCGGCGCGCACCAGCACGTGGACGAGCGGGCGATGGACTCCGGCGACCTGGAACGTGAGAAGGGCATCACGATCCTGGCCAAGAACACCGCCGTACGGCACAAGATGGCCAACGGCGAGCAGATGACGCTGAACATCATCGACACCCCCGGCCACGCCGACTTCGGTGGCGAGGTCGAGCGCGGCCTGTCGATGGTGGACGCGATCGTGCTGCTGGTGGACGCCTCCGAGGGCCCGCTGCCGCAGACCCGGTTCGTGCTGCGCAAGGCGCTGGCGCGGCAGATGCCGGTGATCCTGGTGGTGAACAAGGTGGACCGCCCGGACGCCCGGATCGCCGAGGTCGTCGACGAGACGTACGAACTGTTCCTCGACCTGCTCGACCACGACGCGGACCAGAGCGCGCTCGACTTCCCGGTCGTCTACGCCTCCGCGCGGGCCGGCCGGGCCTCGCTGGCCCAGCCCGCCGACGGCGGCATGCCGGACTCCGAGGACCTCGAGCCGCTGTTCGAGACGATCCTGGCCAACGTGCCGGCCCCGGAGTACACCGAGGGAGCGCCGCTGCAGGCGCACGTCACCAACCTGGACGCCTCGCCGTTCCTCGGCCGGCTCGCGCTGGTCCGGGTGCACGAAGGCACGCTGAAGAAGGGCGCCCAGGTCGCCTGGTGCCGTCACGACGGCTCGATCCAGCGGGTCAAGATCACCGAACTGCTGGTCACCGAGGCGCTCGAGCGGGTGCCCGGCGACTCGGCCGGTCCGGGTGACATCGTCGCGATCGCGGGCATCCCGGAGATCATGATCGGCGACACCCTGACCGACCCGGACAACCCCAAGCCGCTCCCGTTGATCACCGTCGACGAGCCGGCCATCTCGATGACGATCGGCACCAACACCTCGCCGCTGGCCGGCCGGGTGAAGGGCACCAAGGTGACCGCGCGGCTGGTCAAGGACCGGCTCGACCGCGAACTGGTCGGCAACGTGTCGCTGAAGGTCCTGCCGACCGAGCGTCCGGACGCCTGGGAGGTGCAGGGCCGCGGTGAGCTGGCGCTGGCGATCCTGGTCGAGCAGATGCGCCGCGAAGGCTACGAGCTGACCGTCGGCAAGCCGCAGGTGGTCACCCGCGAGATCGACGGCAAGCGGCACGAGCCGGTCGAGCGGCTGACGATCGACTGCCCGGAGGAGTACCTCGGCACGGTCACCCAGCTCCTCGCGGTCCGCAAGGGCCGGATGGAGCAGATGACCAACCACGGCACCGGGTGGGTCCGGATGGAGTTCCTGGTCCCGGCTCGCGGTCTGATCGGGTTCCGGACCGAGTTCCTGACCGACACCCGCGGTACCGGTATCGCGCACCACGTGTTCGAGGGGTACGAGCCGTGGTTCGGCGAGCTGCGGACGCGGCCGTCGGGTTCGCTGGTGTCGGACCGGTCCGGCGCGGCCACGTCGTACGCGATGATCAACCTCCAGGAGCGCGGCACCATGTTCGTGGAGCCGACCACCGAGGTGTACGAGGGCATGATCGTCGGCGAGAACTCGCGCTCGGACGACATGGACGTCAACATCACCAAGGAAAAGAAGATGACCAACGTCCGGTCGTCGACCGCGGACGAGTTCGAGAAGCTCGTCCCGGCCCGCAAGCTGTCGCTCGAGCAGTCGCTGGAGTTCTGCCGCGAGGACGAGTGCGTCGAGGTCACCCCGGACGCGATCCGGATGCGGAAGGTCGCTCTGACCCAGGTCGAGCGGTCGAAGCTGGGGCGCAAGAACAAGAGCTGATCCTTCCCACGCGTGCTGCGCAGCCGCTCCTCCGTCGCGGCTGCTGCGCGCGCTCCCGCCCACCCGGTTCTACTACCGGGCTCATCGCCGCGACCTGCGGCTCGGCCGCGGTGTGCTGCTGCCCTCGTGAGGGAGGGTTCTCCGGCGTACTGGGTGTGCCCTCTGGCTTGTCTTACCGGCCGGCTCGGGAACGAAACGGCAACGGGGGGCGCGACATGCGGAGCGAACTACAGGGGTGTGATACACCATTCCTCGGTCGGTCTGTGGGGAAGAAATCCGGATCGTTACCAACCGGACGTGGGGGTCTGACGTCTGTCATGTGCAAGCAACTCTTTGGGGGAAGGAAACAGGAGCATGGGAATTCTGCGTAAGCTCGGCGCCACCCTCACGGCAGCCGCGTTCGTGGGGGTGGGCGCACTGACCGCGACCACGACGGCCGACGCGGCCGTAGTGGCACCGAAGGTTGCGCCCCAGGCCGTGGTCGTGCCACAGCAGGCGACCGCGGCGGCGTCCTCGACCGGGCTCGTGCCGGGCAAGCTGCGGATCGACAGGCGGTGTATGACGAAGGGCCGGGTGCTGTGCATCAACAAGCGCACCCGCAAATTGGTGTACATGGTCAACGGCAAGCCGATCCAGATCACCGACGCACGGTTCGGCGCTCGTAGGACGCCGACCCGGCAGGGCGTCTTCAAGGTCCAGCGCAAGTCGAAGAACCACGTGTCGTCGCTGTACCACTCGCCGATGCCGTACGCGATGTTCTTCAGCGGTGGCCAGGCCGTGCACTACTCGGCCGACTTCAAGGCCCGCGGGTACAACGGCGCCTCGCACGGCTGCGTGAACATCCGGGACAAGAAGAAGATCGCCTGGATCTTCGCCCGGGTGAAGGTCGGCGACAAGGTCGTCGTCTACAACGCCTGACGAGACCGCAGCGCGGTCTGGAAGGCCTTGTAGAGCCGGGGCTCGATCAAGCAGAACGTGGCTTTGCTGACGGAGGTCGTCGTACGGAGAAGTGTCCGTACGGCGACCTCCGCCGCTGACTGGGCCGGCCAGCCGTAGATCCCCGCGGACACCGCCGGAAGACTGAGAGTCTTGGCCCCGAGCTCGTCCGCGATCCGCAACGCGTTGCGATAGCAGGACTCCAGCAACGCCGGATCCCGTTGTCCTGCGTTGTAATTCGGCCCGACCACATGGATCACGTACGACGCCGGCAGCGCACCCGCGGTCGTCCAAGCAGCCTCGCCCGTCGCGGCACCGTTCGGATACCGCTCGACGAGCTCCGCGAGGATCTCCGGCCCGCCGGCGCGGTGGATCGCGCCGTCCACACCGCCTCCGCCGCGGAGCGCGTGATGGGCCGCGTTGACGATCGCATCGGCCGGGATCGTGGTGATGTCCGCCGTACTCAGGACGATCTCCATGGCGGTCTCCTCGTCAGTCGAAACAGGTGGGCAGCCAGTCGAGGAGGGCGGCGGCGATGTCCGCCGCGGAGTCCTCGGGCAGGAAATGCAGGCCGGCCACGGTGACCTCGCGCTGGTGCGGCCATCGGCGACACTGTTCCCGGAGCGGTCCGGTGAGCAGCGCGCCCGGCTCCGCGTTGATGAACAGCTTCGGGACCGGGGCAGCGGCCATCCAGGTGGCGTTGGCGGCCACGATGTCGTGGACGTCGGCAGGCGTACCGTCGATGGGAATCTCCCGTGCCCAGGTCAGAGTGGGCCGGCGGGACTCACCGGGCTGCTCGTACGGCGCGCGGTAGACGGCCAGCTCGTCGTCCCGCAGAGTGCGCAGGATCCCGCTCGGCAGGACTGTCTCGACGAAGACGTTCTGCTCCAGCACCAACTGCTCGCCCTCTGGCCCACGTAGCTTGCGGAACAGCTCCGGAGCCGGTGCGTTCGGCCCGTCCCACGTCACGGGGGCGATCAGGGTCTCCAGGTAGGCGATTCCCCGGACCGCGCCCGGGTGCCGGCGCGCCCAGTCGACCGCGAGCACTCCACCCCAGTCGTGGCCGACCAGTGTCACCCCGCTGGTCAGGCCCATCGTGTCGAAGAACCCGTCGACGTACCGGCGGTGGTCGGCAAACCGGTACCGTTCGGCCGGATCAGCCGTCGACGGGGCCGAGCGCCCCATGCCGGCCAGGTCGAGGGCCACACACCGCGCGACCGCGGAGACGGGTTCGAGGACGTTCCGCCACAGGTACGACGAGGTGGGGTTGCCGTGCAGAAAGACGACCGGCGGCCCACTGCCGGTGCTGCGGTATGCGAGGCGGACACCGTGGACATCGATCTCGTCGTACTCGCCCGCTGTCACAGCGCTCAGCACCCCGCCTCGGTCACGACTTGCTCACAACAGATGCACAATTCGCAGATCTCAACCTACGCTGGACCGCCAACCAAAAGACCGGTGAGGACGTCCTATGTAGGTAGGACGGGGTCTACCAAAGGGGTTTTCCGATGCGCGCGCTGATCATTCGCAACGTGCTGGCCGGTGTCGTCTCCGGCACCGTGATTGCGGCACTTGCTGGTCTCGGAATGAGCGCAACTGCGGCGCCGACCGCCACGACGGACCTGAAGACGGTGCCGTTCGAGGTGAGTGGCGAACTGCCGATCTACCCGAAGGCGCTGTACAAGAACGGCTCCTCCGGCACGTCGGTGCGCAAGGTCGAGGCCCGGCTGGTCCAGCTGAAGTTGCTGGAGAAGCGCTACCAGGACAACGACTTCGGCACCATGACCCGGTCCGCGGTGAAGAAGTTCCAGAAGTCCAAGGGCATCCCGCAGCTCGGGTACGTCGACCAGAACACCTGGAACAAGCTGTCCGCGGCCACCCACGAGCCGACCCAGACCGAACTCTTCCCGCCGGCGCCGGTGGTCAACGGCAAGAAGCTGGATGCACGCTGCGCGACCGGAGTGGCGCTCTGCATCGACAAGACCACCCGCAAGCTGCGGTACGTCGTCGACGGTGTGGTGAAGATGCAGCTGGACGTCCGGTTCGGCGCGGTGAAGACGGCGACCCGCGAGGGCAGCTTCACGGTCGGCTGGAAGAGCCGCAACCACGTCTCCAAGCTGTACGACTCGAAGATGCCGTACGCGATGTTCTTCAGCGGCGGCCAGGCGGTGCACTACTCGTCGGACTTCGCGGCCCGCGGCTACAACGGCGCCTCGCACGGCTGCGTGAACGTCCGGGACCTGGGCAAGATCAAGGTCCTGTTCGACGAGGTCAACGTCGGCGACAAGGTGATCGTCTACCGCTCGTAGGGCTTCAGAGCGGCCGCGGTCCGGCTCGTACGGCTTCAGAGCGGGCGCGGTCCGCGGCGGCGCCGGATGCCCCAGCCGCCCCGGCCGCGGCCGGAGGCGGCGCGCAGGGCGGGCCGCGCGTCGACCAGGTAGACACCGGCGGCGACGATGCCGATCAGGCCGAAGAAGCTGAGCCAGCCCTGGAAGATCTGACTGAGCGTGAACACGATCAGGATCAGCATCCAGCCGGGTTTGGTCAGCTTGTCGGCGGCGACGAACACCGCCCGTGGCCGGAACGCGGCGTCCAGCAGCGCGACCAGCTTGAGTCCGAGCAGCACCCACCAGATGATCTCGAGCGGACCTGCGAACCCGGGAAAGAGGTTCGGGAACGTAGCGAGTGGGAGCATGCACACGAGCCTAACCGAAAGACCGGGCGGCCCACCTCTGCTGGCTCGCAGATCGGGGCCACCCGGTCGGGAAAACTACCGTCAGTCGCCGACCTTGTCGGCAGCGTCCGTGGCCGCCTTGGAGGCCGTCTTCGCGGTCTTGCGGGCGCTGGTCGCGGTCGCCTTGACGTTGCGGGTCGCGGTCTGGGCGGTCTTCTTCGCGGTGGTGCGGGTCGCCTTCGCCTTGCTCACCGTGGTCTTGGCCTGGGTGACCAGGTCCTCGGTGGCCTTCTGGCTGCGGATCCGCTCGACCAGGTCCTTGCCGCGGCCGGCCAGGTCCTCGTAGGTCTCCTCGGCCTGGCCGAGCACGGTGGTGAAACCGGCCTGCGCGACCGCGGGCAGCTCACGCAGCTTGGCCGGGGCGGTCTTCGCGTCGGCCACGAAGGCGTCGAAGCGCTTGGTGACCTCGGACTGCGCCTTGGTCAGTTCGGTCTGCAGGGTCTTCTGGTCCAGCTTGGCGAACCGGGCGGTGACGTCCTCGCTGACCGCGCGGAACTTCTCCACCGCGAGGTCGCCGGCGCCGGCGATCGCGTAGAACGGGGTGACAGGCGTACGGGTAGCCATCAGGCTTCTCCTCGGGTGTTTGCAGCAGGATGCGATTACTTGGTGGTGCGTTTGCTTGCCGGGGATTTCCTGGCCGTCGGTTTGGCCGCGGCCGGCTCGTCGGAGGGCGTGTTCTCACGGACGAAGGACGCGTAGACGTCCAGCAGGACACGCTTCTGCCGCTCGTTCAGGACGGGATCGAGCAGCACCGCTTCGACCACACCGGAAGCACTCCGGCCGTCCGAACCGTCGTCCGGGTCGAGGATGCCGGCCCGCACGTACAGGGTCTCCGCGGAGATCCGCAGTGCCTTCGCGAGCTGTTGCAGTACGTCGGCCGAGGGTTTCCGCAGGCCGCGCTCGATCTGGCTGAGGTACGGGTTCGACACACCGGCCAGGTCGGACAACTGCCGCAACGACAGCTGCGCGTTCCGTCGCTGCTCGGCGAGGTACTCCCCGACGGAGCCCACCGAACCTGCGACGCGATCACTCAACCTGGCCATGCGTCCAGTGTGCTAGCAGAGTGCTTGCAATTGCAAGCAGGATGGCCGTGAGGCCGCTCACGTCAGGGAGGTACGGCGCTGTTACTGCACCCGGTGAACCTTGTGCTGCGCGGCCTGGGCGCGGGGGCGGACCGTGATCCGGTCGATGTTCACGTGCGACGGGCGGGTCGCGATCCAGGCGACGATGTCGGCGATGTCCTCGGAGGTGAGTGGTTCGCCCACTCCGGCGTACACGGCGTCGGCTTTGGCCTGGTCGCCGCTGAAGCGGGTCAGCGCGAAGCCCTCGCTGCGGACCATGCCGGGGGCGATCTCGCAGACCCGCACCGGCTGGTCGAACAGTTCCAGGCGCAGGGTGTCGACGACGGCCTTGGCCGCGTGCTTCGCGGCGACGTACCCACCGCCGCCCTCGTAGGCGACCTGGCCGGCGGTGGATCCCATCACGATGATCGTGCCCTTCCCGGCGACAAGGGCCGGGAGCAACGACTTGGTGACCGCGGCGACGCCGATCACGTTCACCTCGTACATCTGCCGCCAGGCCTCGAGGTCCGCGTCCGCGACCGGCTCGAACCCGAACGCGCCACCGGCGTCGTTCACCAGCACCTGCAACTGCTCACCGACCGCCTCGGCCAGCGCCGCCACGTCCTCCGCGGACGTGACGTCGCACTGCACCGCACGCCCGTCGATCTCCTTCGCCAGCGCCTCGATCCGGTCCAGCCGACGGGCCGCACACACCACCTCGAACCCCTCACGGGCCAGGTACCGCGCCGACGCGGCCCCGATCCCACTGCTCGCTCCGGTCACCACGGCAAGAGGACGGCTGCTCGAAGTCATAGGCCGAGTCTCTCAAACCTGCTGGACCAGCACGCGCTCTGTCCGATCGGCGACCGCGGCCTGGCGACGAGCCGATCCGACGACCGCGGCCAGGGCCGCGAGGCTGATCGCGACGAAGCCCGCCAGCATGCCCAGGGTCTGTACGTCGGGGTGGATCAGCGACTGACCACGGAACGCCTGGACCGTCACGGTGACCATCAACCCCGTGTAGGCGAAGGCGGCCACACCCACGAGGCGCGCGCGGACCCGCTCGGGACGCAGCCACGCCACCCGTCGGGACAGGAGGGTCAGAATCAGTACGGCGATCAGCAGCGCGTGGATCGCGTGCAGCCCGACGAAGTGCGGGATGCGCAGGTCGCCACCGACGGTGCTCCAGTGCGTCAACGGCATCCCGGGCCCGCCGGCCTCGACGCCGATGCCATGACTGCCCGCGAGCGTGACCGGGTGGCCGTAGGCGTCGGTCACCTGCTGCCGGTCGGAGTTCGCGCCCACCAGGTAGAAGGCGATCCCCATCCCGGCCACCGCCAGGCCGAGGCCGACCCGGATCGCGCGGTTCAGGGGTGCGTCGCCGACCCGCTGGAACAACAGCATGACCGCGATCACCAGGCTGGCGCCGAACAGGCCGAGGACGCCGGACATGAAGATCCGCTGGCCGACCTGGTTGAAGGTGTCGGTGTTGTCGTTGAAGTGGCTGAACGTGCCGCGGGCCGCTTGGACGGCGATGAACCCGACGTCCACCACGCCGGTGACCGCGAACGCCGTACCCACCCACCAACCGAAACGCTTCGCCTTGCGCAGCCGGGACACCAGCCAGGCGAGGGTCGCGCCATACAGGACGAACGCGATGCCGAACTTGAACGGCTTGAGCCACACGGACTCGTTGAGGATCTCGCGGTGGTCGGCGACCAGGCCGACGCCGGCCGTCAGGACGAGACCGGCCATGGCCAGCACCATGACCATCAGCGGACGATGCCAGGACCGCACTTCTTCGAGGACTCTACGCATGTGATCCATGCTTTCGGCGCGCCGCCTCGAGCGCAGTGGAGCGAATCCCTCGATCGTGGTGGTGGTAGACCCACCTGACGTCGCCGGAGTTACCCTGACCACGTGACCGTACCGTCCGCTGACCGTCCCGTTCGGCGGGTTGCGATGATCAGCCTGCACACGTCGCCGCTGGATCAGCCGGGGACCGGTGATGCCGGTGGGATGAACGTCTACGTGGTCGAGTTGTCGAAACGGCTTGCCGGGCTGGGGATCGAGGTCGACGTCTTCACCCGGGCGACCTCGTCGGCGCTGCCCGCCAGAGTCGAGCTGATGCCGGGCGTTGTGGTCCGCAACGTCGCCGCCGGGCCGTACGAGGGCCTGAGCAAGAACGAGCTCCCCGCCCAGCTGTGCACGTTCGCTCGGGCCGTACTGCGCGCCGAGGCGATCCACGAGCCCGGCTGGTACGACGTGATCCACTCGCACTACTGGCTCTCCGGCCAGGTCGGGCTGCTCGCCCGCGACCGCTGGGCCGTGCCACTCGTCCACACCATGCACACCATGGCGAAGGTGAAGAACGCCAGCCTCGCGGAGGACGACGTACCCGAGCCGCCGGCGCGATTGCTGGGTGAGGAGCAGGTGGTCGAGGCCGCGGACCGGCTGCTGGCCAACACCGACGATGAGGCCAACGAGCTCATCACCCTGTACGGCGCTCAGCCCGCGAAGGTCGGTGTGGTCAACCCCGGCGTGGATCTGGACATGTTCAGCCCCGGCGACCAGGCCGAGGCCCGGCGTGCGGTCGGCGTACCCGAGGACGCCGTCGTACTGGCATTCGTCGGCCGGATCCAGCCGCTGAAGGCGCCCGATCTGCTGATCCGGGCCGCCGCGCGGATGCTCGAGCAGGATCCGTCGTTGCGGAGCCGGCTGGTCGTCGCGATCATCGGCGGCCCATCCGGCAACGGGATGGAGCACCCGGAGTCGCACGCGGAGCTGGCCCGGGCGCTGGGCGTCGACGACGTGACGCGGTTCGTGAAGCCGATGGAGCGGCCAGGTCTGGCGCAGTGGTACCGGGCCGCATCGGTTGTCTGCGTTCCGTCGTACTCGGAATCCTTCGGGCTGGTCGCGCTGGAGGCCCAGGCCTGCGGTACGCCGGTTGTTGCGGCGGCCGTCGGCGGCCTGACGACCGCGGTCGTGGACCGGCAGACCGGGCTGCTCGTGCGGGGCCACGCGGTCGGTGAGTTCGCCGACGCGCTGGCCCGGATCGCGACGGATCCGCACACCCGCGAGACGATGAGCCGGGCGGCGGTCAAGCATGCGCAGGCCTTCGGCTGGGAACTGACCGCCAAGAAGACGCTGGACGCGTACCGGACGGCGACGGAGACGATGGCGGCCGAGCTGGCCGCGGAGGTGGCTGGGTGAGAGTTTCGGCGGCGGACGTGATCCGCCAGGTGCTGACCGAGAACGAGCTCGAGTTCACCGAGACCAGTCCGGGGGAGTTCAGCGCCGATCTGCCGGGCGAGCGGAAGCTGAAGACGACCGTCTCATTGATCGTCGGAGCGCAGGCGGTGCAAGTGCACGCGTTCGTGGCCCGGCACCCGGACGAGAACCACGAGGCCGTCTACCGCTGGCTGCTGGAGCGGAACCTGAAGATGTACGGCGTCGCGTTCGCGGTCGACCACCTGGGAGACATCCACCTGGACGGAAAGGTCCCGCTGCACGCGATCACCCCGACCGAGGTGGACCGATTGCTCGGCGCGGTGCTCGAGTACGCCGACTCGTCGTTCAACACGATCCTCGAACTCGGCTTCGCGTCCTCGATCCGCAAGGAGTACGAGTGGCGCGTCTCCCGCGGCGAATCCACCCGCAACCTGGACGCTTTCAAAGGCTGGCTGGAGCCCAAGTAGTCTGAGGGCCATGACCTATCGCCTCATCCTGCTCCGCCACGGCCACAGCGACTGGAACGCCAAGAACCTCTTCACCGGCTGGGTCGACGTCGACCTGAACGCCCAGGGCGTCGAGGAGGCGCAGCGCGGTGGCGAGTTGCTGCGTGACCGCGACCTGCTGCCCGACGTACTGCACACCTCGGTGCTGCGCCGGGCGATCCGGACCGCGACCATCGCCCTCGAGGTCGCCGACCGCCAGTGGATCGACGTCCGCCGGTCCTGGCGGCTGAACGAGCGGCACTACGGCGGCCTGCAGGGCAAGGACAAGAAGCAGACCCTGGAGGAGCTCGGCGAGGAGCAGTTCATGCTGTTCCGCCGTTCCTACGACACCCCGCCGCCGCCGATCGAGCGCGGCTCGGAGTACGACCAGGCCGGCGACCCGCGCTACGCCGGGCTCCCGTCCGACATCATGCCGACGACCGAATGCCTGAAGGACGTCGTCGAGCGGATGCTGCCCTACTGGTACGACGCGATCGTGCCGGACCTGCGGGTCGGCAAGACCGTCCTGGTCGCCGCCCACGGCAACTCGCTGCGCGCCCTGGTCAAGCACCTGGACAACCTGGACGAGAAGACCGTCGTCGGCCTGAACATCCCGACCGGCATCCCGCTGTACTACGAACTGGACGAGGACTTCCAGCCGATCACCCCGGGCGGCGAGTACCTCGACCCGGTGGCCGCCAAGGAAGCCATCGAAGCCGTCAAGAACCAGGGCCGCTGACCTCCGCCCGAAGCTGCTCGAGCAGGGCCTGCAGCTCGGGACTCGCGGCCACGAGCTGAGGATTGTCCTCCAGAAGAGCGAGTTTGCTCTCCTGGAGGGCCTTCAGCTGCTGTTGCACCGCGTCGAGATGCGCGAGCATCTCGGCGCCGTCCATGGCGGACACGTCGGTGTTGACCAGCCGCTCGGTGACAGATTCGTCCATGGCAGGGACGCTATCGGAAACCCGGCACATAAAGGCGCCCCCGGCAACAATCTGCCGGGGGCGCCTTGGTGTCTGGGTCAGTTGGTGCCGTTGGGGTTCGGCGTGGAGGCGCCGGCGCCGGAGCCCGCCGCCGTACCGCCGATGGCGACCGGGAGCTCGCCGGTGACCAGGTAGACGACCCGGCGGGCCATCGAGACCGCGTGGTCGGAGATGCGCTCGTAGTACCGCCCGAGCAGCGCGATGTCGACCGCGACCTCGACGCCGTGCGGCCAGTCGTCGTCCATCATCAGCCGGAACTGGTTGGTGCGCAGCTTGTCCATCTGGTCGTCGGTGGCCTCCAGCTTGTTCGCTGCCTCGACGTCGCGGCTCTTGATCACGTCACCGGCGGCGTCGACCATCTTGCCGGCCACCGTGCCCATCTCCTGGATCACGTCGTGCAGTTCGTCCGGGATGGCCGGCGACGGGTAGCGCAGCCGCGCGATCTTGGACACGTGCGCGGCCAGGTCGCCCATCCGCTCCAGGTCGGCGACCATTCGCAGCGCGGCGACCAGCATCCGCAGTTCGTTGGCGACCGGCGACTGCCGCGCCATCAGCTCGAAGACCTTCTCCTCGACGCCCTCGCCGGCCGCGTCCAGCTGGATGTCCGACGCGATGACCTCTTCGGCCATCCGGATGTCGGCTTCCAGCAGGGCCGAGGTCGAGCGGCGTACGGCGGTGGACACCGTGCGCGTCATCCGTTCCAGCTCGGCGAGGATGTCGTCGAGCTGCTCGTGGTAGGTGTCACGCATTGTGTTCGTTTCCGATCTCTGGTGTCCGGTTGCCGCGAGGGCGGAGCGGGCCACCGGCCCGGTACCCGCCCAACGGTGACCGTATGCCGTCGAGGTTGCCGGATGGCGACGAGTGGTGAACGCCTGATGAACAGTTAGGTCGCGTCCCGGTCATCCCGCGATCATTCGGTCTTTCCCTGCTGGTTGCCCGCGTAGCATCGTTGCCGTGGACCCCACGCTGGCTGCGGTGCTGGGCGGCGTCATCGGCGCGGCCCTGGCTCTGCTTTCACTCGGTGCGATGATGCTCAGCGAGCGGGCCCAGCGCAAGATCCCGGAGTCCCCGGACCCGATCGTCCCGACCGGCGTCGCCACGGTTCTGTCGGTACTGCGTTCGTCCGCCGTCGTGATGGGTCCGGAGGACCAGGTCCTGCAGGCGAGTGCGCCGGCCCATGTGCTCGGCATCGTCCGCGGCGAACGCCTGGTGGTGGACGACATCCTGACCATGGTCCGCGCGGTCCGCCGCGACGGCGAGATCCGGCAGCAGGACCTGGAGATCGTCCG
Organism: Kribbella pittospori; assembly: GCF_004331465.1. Classification (GTDB taxonomy): domain Bacteria; phylum Actinomycetota; class Actinomycetes; order Propionibacteriales; family Kribbellaceae; genus Kribbella; species Kribbella pittospori. The sequence goes on along the minus strand of NZ_SJKB01000002.1, from coordinate 627,933 downwards.
CGGCCGGCTGGGCGCGACGCAATACGTCAGTGCCCGGGTGGCTCCGCTGGGCAGCCAACTCGTGCTGGTCCTGGTCGAGGATCGGACCCGCGAGCGTCGCCTGGAGGCGATCCGGCGCGACTTCACCGTCAACGTCAGCCATGAGCTGAAGACGCCGATCGGCGCGCTGATCCTGCTGGCCGACGCGGTCTCGGAGGCCTCCGACGATCCGGAGGCCGTGCAGCGGTTCTCCAGCCGGATGCAGGTCGAGGCGGCCCGGCTGAGCCGGCTGGTCAAGGAGATCATCGAGCTGTCCCGGCTGCAGGGGGACGACCCGCTGGAGAACCCCGGCCCGGTGGACATCAACGGTGTCATCGAGGCCGCGGTGGACCGCTGCCGGGTCGACGCCGAGGACCGCGACATCAAGATCGTCGTGAAGACCGAGCCCGACCTGGAGGTGATGGGCAGCGAGGACCAGCTGTCCATTGCCATCGGCAACTTGGTGGAGAACGCGGTCAACTACAGCCCGGACGGCACCCGGGTCGCGGTCGCCGCGCACCCGATCGGGGACCTGGTCGAGGTGACCGTCAGCGACCAGGGCGTCGGCATTCCGACCGGCGACCTGGAGCGCATCTTCGAGCGCTTCTACCGGGTCGACCGGGCCCGCAGCCGGGAGACCGGCGGCACCGGTCTCGGCCTCTCGATCGTCAAGCACATCGCTTCCATCCACGGCGGCGACGTACGGGTCTGGAGTGTCGAGGGCCAGGGCTCCACCTTCACCGTGAGACTCCCTCTGCGGCTCGAACCCGCAGCGGGTCAGACCGACTCCTCCAGCCAGGACGAGCCGGCCCTTTATCTGACGCCTACCCCGTCGGAAAGAACCAAGGAGGCAGCTTCGTGACCCGAGTGCTGGTCGTCGAAGACGAAGAGAGCTACAGCGACGCGTTGTCGTACGTCCTGCGCAAGGAGGGGTTCGAGGTCGCCGTCGCGGAGACCGGCCCGGACGCGCTGGACGAGTACGACCGGGCCGGTGCGGACATCGTCCTGCTCGACCTGATGCTGCCGGGTCTGTCCGGCACGGAGGTGTGCCGGGCTCTGCGGAGCCGGGGCAACGTCCCGGTGATCATCGTCAGCGCCAAGGACACCGAGGTGGACAAGGTGGTCGGCCTGGAGCTGGGCGCCGACGACTACGTCACCAAGCCCTACAGTCCACGCGAGCTGCTGGCCCGGATCCGTGCGGTGCTGCGCCGTGGCCAGGATGTCGAGCTGCTGCCCGACACGCTGGAGGCCGGTCCGGTCCGGATGGATGTCGAGCGGCACGTGGTGACCGTGTCCGGGACCGAGATCCGGCTCCCGCTCAAGGAGTTCGAGCTGCTCGAGATGCTGCTGCGCAACACCGGCCGGGTGCTGACCCGCGGGCAGCTGATCGACCGGATCTGGGGCGCCGACTACGTGGGCGACACCAAGACCCTGGACGTGCACGTGAAGCGGCTGCGCTCGAAGCTGGAGAAGGACCCGTCGAACCCGCAGCATCTGGTCACGGTGCGTGGTCTGGGCTACAAGTTCGAGTCCTGAGTCACAGCCCCACAGGTCGCGACGGCCTTCGGGGTTAGCTTAGGCTCTCCTTAGTTGAGGCAATCTGTCGAAGGAGAGTCACCATGTCCTGGTCCCGTTCCCGGGTGGTCAGCGCGGTCGCCGCCGTGGTGGTCGCGACCACCACGCTGGCCGCGTGCGGCAATGACGCCGACGAGCAGGCCACCGGCTCTGCCAGTACGGCGGCCGCCGGGTTCCCGGTCACGTTGAAGAACACGTTCGGTGAAACCACCGTCACCAAGAAGCCGGAGCGCATCGTCACGCTCGGCTGGAACGCGCAGGACGTGGTCTACGCGCTTGGTGAGACACCGGTCGGGATGCCCAAGGTGACCTACGGCCCGACCGCGGCCGGCGTCACCGCCTGGGACGCCGGCAAGTTCGACCCGGCGAAGACCGAGTTGCTCGACACCGCAGACAAGTACCCGTTCGAGAAGATCGCGGCGCTCAAGCCCGACGTGATCCTGGCGCCGTACGAGGGCTTCGACGAGGCGACGTACAAGACCCTGTCCGGGATCGCGCCGACGGTCGCGTACCCGGGTGCGCCGTGGCAGACCACCTGGCAGGACCAGACCCTGCTGGTCGGTGAGGCGCTCGGCAAGAAGGCCGACGCGGAGAAGCTGATCGCCGGGATCCAGGACAAGATCAAGCAGGTCGCGACCGATCACCCGGAGTTCAAGGGCAAGACGATCACGGTCGGCTCGTTCGGCGCGGAGAACTACGTGTACATGCCGGGTGACCCGCGGGTGCAGATCCTGAACGAGATGGGCTTCAAGAACGCGCCGGGCGTCGAGGCCCTGGAGAAGACGAACACCAAGAAGGAGTTCTCGCTCGCCATCAGTAAGGAGAAGGTGGCCGACGTGGACGCCGACGTACTGGTCGCGTACGTCGACGGCCTCGGGGCGCAGAAGTTCCTGGCCGACCCGGTCTACTCCTCGCTCGGTGCGGTGAAGCGTGGCAGTGCGTACGCGATGGAGGACCAGCAGGTCATCTCCGGGATGAGCGCGGTCAGCGTGCTGAGCGTCCCGTGGGTGCTCGACAAGACCATCCCGAACCTGGCCAAGGCTGCTGCGGCGGCCGGCTGACGCAGGCCGCCGTCTGGGGCCGGGGCCGCTACTCGGCCGGCGGCGGCGTCGGCGAGTAGTGGTTGTCGGTGAGCACCGGGATGTAGGTGGTGATCGGGCCGGCCTGGCCGAACGTGATCACCACGTTGATCATCTGGCCGGGCTTGCCTCCTGTGACGGTGATGCGCCTACTGGCGTCGCCACTCGGCGTCTCGGTCGGGGTAGCAGTCGGGTCTGCCGACGGCGTCTCCGTGGGGGTCGCACTCGCCGTTTCGCTGCCGGCGGCCGGCAGCATGGTCGACGTACCGGCCTTCAGAACGATCGGGGCGAACTCGCTGAACGTGACCTGGCCCGGCTGGTCGCCGCCGGCCTGGCCGTCCTGCGTGCCGGGCGGGGCCTGCTCGATCTTGACCAGGGTGTCGTCGGTGCTGCCGTCGTTGATGATCGCGCTGTGCAACTCGCCCTTGCCGTCCGCGGTGGCCAGCACCAGCATGTTGCGAACCTTGATCGAGCCGGAATCGGCGTTGGTGCCCTCGGCGGCCTGGTACGGCTTCGCGGTCTGGGCGTTGAAGTTCGCGCCGCACGCCGCCAGCGCGATACTGAGAGTGGCGGCGGCCCCGGCCAGCGCGGTACGCCGGACGAACCGCGAGGACAACGTGATCGGCACTGGAATCCCTCTTCTGCAAGCTGTTCGACGCCGTCAGGCAGCAGCCTCCGGCGCAGGAAAGCGTAGCCCGCGGCTGCTGCGGCCCCGACGGCGGGATGCCCGTCACGGGGTGTCGCGACGGTGTCCCCGGCAACCATTCACGCGCGCACGAGGCACGGCCGCCAGCGTTTGTCAACCCACGAAGTGGCCTCTGACCAGCGCAAACGCCGAAACCGGACCACCCAGCACGTGGTAAGATGGATCTCGGAAAGGGGCACGTGACATATGACTTTCACAGTCGGCGAGACGGTTGTTTACCCCAATCACGGAGCGGCCGTCATCGAGGACATCGAGACCCGTCAGATCAAAGGTGAGGACAAGACCTATCTGGTCTTGAGGATCGTCGCTCAGAACGACCTGGTCGTCCGGGTCCCCGCGTGCAACCTCGATCTCGTCGGCGTGCGTGACGTCGTGGATCAGGCTGGCCTGGAGCGCGTCTTCGACGTGCTGCGCGCACCGCACACGGAGGAGCCGACCAACTGGTCGCGTCGCTACAAGGCGAACCTGGAGAAGCTGCACTCCGGTGACGTGATGAAGGTGGCAGAGGTCGTCCGCGACCTGTGGCGCCGTGAGCGTGACCGCGGTCTCTCCGCCGGTGAGAAGCGGATGCTGGCGAAGGCACGTCAGATTCTGGTCTCCGAGCTGGCCCTGGCCGAGCACACCAATGAGGACAAGGCGGAAGCCATCCTCGATGAGGTTCTCGCTTCCTGACTTCGGTCAGATCGCGTCGCATGAGCACTGCGGCCATCATCCCGGCGGCCGGACTGGGACTGCGACTCGGTGGTGAGAACTACAAAGCGTTTCGAGAGGTCGGTGGCGATTCGCTGCTGGTCCACGCAGTTCGTGGACTGAAGGCAGCGACCGCCGCCGACCTCGTCTGTTTGGTGGTCGCCGTACCGCCCGGGTTCGAGGAGTCGGTGGCCAAGGAGCTCGAGCCGTACGCCGGTGACGCCCGGCTGCTCGTGGTCCCGGGTGGTGCGGAACGCCCCGACTCGGTCCGGGCGGCCCTGGACGTGGTCCCGGCCGACGGCATCGACTGCATCCTGGTCCATGACGCGGCCCGCGCGTTCGTTCCGGCAGACGTGGTCGAGCGGGTGGTCGCGGCGGTTCGTGGCGGCGCGCCGGCCGTCGTGCCGGTGGTCCCGGTGACCGACACGATCAAGCAGGTCTCGCCGACGGGTGAGGTGGTCGACACGCCCGACCGTTCGACTTTGGTCGCCGTGCAGACCCCGCAGGGCTTCGAGCCCGGCGTACTGCGTCGTGCGCATGCCGCCGGCATCGTTGGGGCGACCGACGACGCGATGATGTGTGAGCGGCTCGGGGTGCCGGTGATGACGGTCGAGGGGTCCCAGGACGCGTTCAAGGTGACCCGGCCGCAGGACCTGTTGCTGGCCGAGGCGATGCTGGCGGAGAGGCGGCTCGGATGAAGATCCCACGGGTCGGGAACGGCATCGACGTACATCCGCTGGAGGACGGCCGGCCGATGTGGCTGGCCGGCCTGCACTGGCCGGAGGAGACGGCTGGGCTCGCGGGTCACTCCGACGGCGACGCGGCCGCGCATGCGATCTGCACCGCGTTGCTGAGTGCGGCCCGGCTGGGTGACCTCGGGTCGAACTTCGGCACAGCCGAGCCCGAGTGGGCCGGAGCCTCCGGGATCGCCTTGCTGACCGAGGCGGCGCGGCGGGTGCGAGCCGCCGGGTTCGAGATCGGCAACGTCTCGGTCCAGATCGTCTGCAACCGGCCCCGCATCGGACCCCGCCGCGAGGAGGCCGAGAAGGTGCTGACCGCCGCCTGCGATGCGGAGGTATCGGTGAGTGCGGCAACCACCGACGGCCTGGGGTTCACCGGCCGCGGTGAAGGCATCGCCGCGTTCGCGACCGCCCTTATCTACTGACCGGCTCGCTCGAGAACCGGGCCGCCCGCGGATCGAGCTCGTTGCCCATCACCTGGGTCAGCAGGCCGTACAGCTCGGGTCGACGGCCGCGCATCCAACGCTGTCCGGTTGCCAATGGCACCAGATCCAGGTCGAGGTCGGCGGTCACCACGGCTTCGTCCGGTACCGGGGTCTCGGCAATGATCCGTCCGTACGGGTCCAGGATCATCGCGTTGCCGGTCCGCAGTTCGTCGTCGTCCCGACCGACGCCGTTGCTGAACAGCAGGAACAGCCCGTTGTCGTGCGCCCGTGCCGGTAGCCACCGCATCAGCCACTCCCGTCCGCTCGGCCCGTTGAACGCGACCTCGACCGCCGCCGGATCCTGCTTCCTGTTCTCCCAGACTTCAAGCGGGATCGGCTTCATTCCGTACGGGCTGCGCGAGTTCGTCCCGCCGGTCTGGTGTGGCGCGATCAGGACGGTTGCTCCGAGCAACGCGGTGATCCGGACGTTCTCGACCAGGTTGTTGTCCCAGCAGATCAGCACCCCCGCCCGGAAGCCCCACGGCGTGTCGAACACCGTGTACGACGATCCGCTCGCGATCTCCTCGTGCTCGAACGCATGCAGCTTCCGGTGCACGTGGACCTCGCCGTTGGGGAGACAGACGGCGTACGCGTTGAACAGCTTGCCGTCGGCAGCTTCCAGGAAGCCGACGCCGAGGCCGGCCTCCAACTCCTGAGCCAGGGCAGCGATTCGGCTGACCAGCGGTCCGTCGGCGGGCTCGGCCAGCTCGTGCAGCCGCTCGGCGGAATGGTTGCGGAGGTGCCAGTAGCCGAGCAGGCACATCTCCGGGAGTACGACGAGCCGGGCGCCGTCGGCGACCGCCTCCCGGGCCAGGCGCTCGACGGTGGCGAGGTTGGCCGCGGGCTGGTCCGGGACCGGCTGGAACTGGACGACGGCGCTGCGGAAGAGGGTCATGCGCCCATCGAAACGCCGATCGATCCATGACGTCCAATAGCGATTGGTCGACATTCCATATCCTGGAGTTATGGATCTCCGATTGCTCCGGACCTTTGTCACGGTGGCACGGCTGCGGAACTTCGGGGCCGCGGCCGACGAGTTGGCGACCAGTCAGCCGGCGTTGACCAAGCAGATCCAGGTCCTCGAGCGCAGGGTCGGATCCGTTCTGTTCACTCGCGGTAGGCACGGTGCCCGGCTGACCCCGGCCGGGGAGTTGTTGCTACCCGACGCACTCGAACTGCTCGAGCGATCCGAGGCCTTCGACCGGCGCGCGGTACAGGTTGCTGCGGGTGACGAGGGATCGCTGGCGATCGGGTTCGGGCTCTCCGCGATCGACCTCGCGCCGCGAGCCGTCGCGTTGTTCCGCAGCCGGTGGCCGGGAGTGTCGATCTCCCTCGACGACATGTCGTCGGCAGTGCAGTGCGAACGCCTGCTCGCCGGGAGCCTTCAGATCGGCTTCGTCCGGCTGCCGGTTCCGGCCGGCCTCGAACGCCTCCGGCTCCGCAGGGATCGGCTCGCCCTGGCCGTCCCGGCCGGCCAGGACGTACCGCGTGACGTCGGCCGCTGGCTCGACGATCGTCCGCTGGTCCGCCTCACGCCGTCCCGGGGTCCCGGCCTGACCGCCCAGATCAACGGCCTGTACGCCGAACTCGGTTGCCATCCGCAAGTGCTTCAGGAGGCCGCCGACCTGCAGACGGTGCTCGCTCTCACGGCCGCCGGCGCCGGGCCGTCCGTCGTACCGCAGTCCGCCGAACGGATCGCTCCACCGGAGCTCCGGCTGACTCCGCTTTCCGGCCGGGCCGCGTCGTGGTGGATCGGCGCCGCCTGGTCCACCCGGACCCCGCTCACAGAACGCTTCCTGAAGGCCGCGGCAGAGGTCGCTCGCGCCTAGCTAGCGTCGGCGCGGGAGTTCGTAGGTGTCCAGCCAGGCGGCGAAGAGGTCCAGGAGCGCGGCCTCGTCGGGACTGAACGTCGCGGCCAGGCTGATGAAGTCGTCGGTGGTCACCGAGCCGTGGCGGTTGGTCCTGGTCCACGTCCGGAGCAGGTCGAAGAATGCGTCGTCGCCGAGATGCTTGCGCAGGGCATGCAAGGTCATCGCGCCGCGCTTGTAGAGCCGGTCGTCGAACATCATCTCCGGCCCGGGATCCGACAGCATCAGGTCCGCGGACAGGCCCCGCATCCGGGCGTACGCCTTGGACACCTGCTGGTCGGCGGTCAGGCCGCCGGACGCCTCCGACCACAGCCACTCGGCGTAACAGGCGAACCCCTCGTTGAGCCAGATGTGCTGCCAGGTCGAGGGAGTCAGGCTGTTGCCGAACCACTGGTGCGCCAGTTCATGCGCGACCAGCCGCTCGGACGTACGCCGACCGTCCACGTGATTGCTCCCGAAGATCGAGATCCCCTGCGCCTCCAGCGGAATCTCCAGGTCGTCGTCCGTGATCACGACCGTGTAGCCCTCGAACGGATACGGCCCGAACAGCCGGCAGAACAGCTTCATCATGTCCTGCTGCCGGCCGAAGTCCGTCCTGAACTCCCGCAGTTGCCCGGCCGGCAACACCGCCCGCGTCGGCACCGGTGACGTGGCCATGTCGAGGACGTCGTACCGGCCGATCTGGATCGTCGCCAGGTACGTCGCCATCGGTGCGGCCTGGTCGAACACCCAAGTGGTGCGGCTCGCCTTCACCCGGCGCGACACGAGCCGGCCGTTCGCGACCACCTGGTACGGCGAGTCGGTGGTGACCGTGATCCGGTAGTGGGCCTTGTCGCCGGGGTGGTCGTTGCAGGGGAACCAGGTGGCAGCGCCACTCGGCTGGCTGGCCACGATCACGCCCTCGGTGAGTTCCTCCCAGCCGAGTTCACCCCACGGACTGTCCTCCGGCTTGGGGTTGCCGGCGTACTGGACGTCGACGACGAACTCGGCGCCGTCCGTGATCGCGGCCGACGGCGTCACATGCAGCTTCCCGGAGCGGTGGGTGTAGCGGGCGGCGCGGCGGCCGTTCACCGACACCTTCGCGACCCGCAGGCCGGACAGATCGAAGGTCAACCGGGACAGCGCTTGGTTGGCGACCGCGGTGATCGTCGCCTTGCCGCTCAGGCGGTTGCTGTTGACCCTGTAGTCCAGGTCCAGTTCGTACGACTCCACGTGGTAGCCGCCGTTGCCGTGAGTGGGCACGTAGGGATCGCCTGCGGTCGACGCTCCGGGCCGCCCGGTCGCGCGGGCAACCATCAGCCCTGCCAGGGGGCGATCGGGTTCCCGGCCCAGCGCGTCCCGGCAGGCACACCTTCACCACGCATCACCAGAGACACCGGACCGATGGTAGCTCCCGCGCCCACCGTGGCGGCCGGCAGGACGATGCCGTGCGGCCCGAGGGTGGCGCCTGGTCCGAAGGTGACTGTGCTCATGGAGAGAACTCGATCATGAAAAAGGTGCGTCTGCAGCACGCAGCCGCGATTCACCGTGGCGCCGTCGCCGAGGGTGACCAGATCCGCCTCCGGCAGCCAGTACGTCTCGCACCAGACGCCCTTGCCGATCCTGGCTCCGAGGGACCGCAGCCAGAGCGCGAGAACCGGCGTACCCGCGGCCGCGTTCGCGAACCAGGGCGCCGCGACCAGTTCGACGAAGCTGTCCACCACCTCGTTGCGCCAAACGAACGAGCTCCACAGCGGGTACTCGACCGCGCGGGTCCGGCCGACGATCAGCCACTTGGCGACCGTCGCCATCCCGCCCGCGACCGCGCCGGCGGCGAGGATCACCGCGCCGGACAGCAGGAGCGTCGCCCACGGACCGATCCACAGATCCATCGCCTGCAGCGCGAACAGCACACCGAGCGCGATCAGCACCGTGCACATCATCGGCACGAACCGGCACAGCTCGACCAGCGCCCGGGCGACCTTCAGCCGCGTCGGCGGGTTGAACGTGCGGCTCTGGTCGCCCTCGACGGCCTGGCGGCGCAGCTTCACCGGCGGCGAACCGAGCCACGACGTACCCGCCTTGGACTTCTTCGGCGCCGCCGACAGGACCGCGACCAGGCCGTTCTTCGGCACCGATCGGCCCGGTGCGGTCATCCCGGAGTTCCCGAGGAAGGCACGCTTGCCGACCTTCGCGCCGGCCACGTGCAGCCAGCCGCCGCCCAGCTCGTACGACGCGATCATCGTGTCGTCGGCCAGGAACGCACCCTCGCCGACCGTCGTCATCTTCGGGAGCAGCAGCACGGTCGAGGCCTCGACGTCCCGGCCGATCTTCGCGCCGAGGGCGCGCAGCCACCACGGCGTCAGCAGGCTCGCGTACAGCGGGAACAGGAGGGTGCGAGCCGAGTCCAGCAGTCGCTCGGTCGCCCACACCTGCCACCCGATCCGGCTGCGCACCGGGTAGTGGCCGGGCTTGATGCCGATGCCGAGCAGCCGTACGCCGATCAGTGTGAGCAGGGCCAGCGTGACGAACCCGACCAGCGTCATCAGCGGGATGGCAGACAGAGCCTTGAGCGCGGCCGCTTGCAGGGTGTCGGTTCCTCTCAGGGCACGACCCAGTACGACGATCGCCGCGGCGGCAGCGGCCACCGGGATCAACGACATGACCGCGGACTGAGCGCCGTACGCGAGAACCCACCACGGCGCCCGGGCGGGACGGTGGTCCGGCCAGGGGTGGCGGGCACGGCCGACGCGGGTCGCGGGCGAGCCGGACCAGCGCTCGTTCGGGGGGACCTTGCCGGAGACGGCCGAGCCGGCGGCGATCTCGGCGTTCCGGCCGATCTCTGCCCCGGGGAGCAGCGTGCTGCGGGAGCCGACGACTGCCTCGGCGCCGACGCTCACCGTGCCGACGTGGAGTTGGTCGCCGTCGATCCAGTAGCCGGACAGGTCCACCTCGGGCTCGACCGAGGCGCCGCGGCCCATCGTCAGCATGCCGGTGACCGGCGGGAGCGTGTGCAGGTCGACGCCGCGGCCGATCTTCGCGCCGAGGGCGCGGGCGTAGTACGCGATCCAGGGCGCGCCGGCGAGGTTCGCCGCGCCGGCGGCGTCGGAGAGGTTCTCGGCCGCCCACAGCCGGACGTGGACGTTGCCGCCGCGTGGGTAGGTGCCGGGTTTCACGCCGTGCAGGAGCAGGCGAGCGCCGACGACGGCGATGCCCATCCGACCGGCTGGAGTGATCAGGATCAGCCAGCCGGCCAGGATCCACCACCACGAGACGGTCCGAAGCCAGGGCAGTGGGCCGGCGAGCTCGGCCAGCAGGTTGTTCAGTGTGAAGAGATAGACGAGCCAGCGGACGCCGACGACTGTCTGGAGCACCAGGGTCAGGGCGGTCTGGAGTAGCTGCGTGGACTTCGGCGTTGGTCTGATCTCGCGGACCTCGACCGGGCCAGTGATCAGCACGGTCGACTCGTCGAGCCTGTCGGCCAGGGCGCCTAGTCGCGGGTACTCGTAGATGTCGCCGACGGTCACGTCGGGGTAGCGCTCGCGCAGCGCCGACACGAGCTGCGCCGCGGCGAGGCTGCCGCCGCCGTGCAGGAAGAAGTCGTTGTCGAGGCCGGTGACCTTGGCGCCGAGGACCTTCGTCCAGCGTTCGGCCAGCCAGCCGGCCGTGCCGTCGAGCATGGCGGCCGGGCCGTCGGAGTCCATGCCGGGCAGCGGCCAGGGGAGGGCGTTGCGGTCGACCTTGCCCGACGTTCTGGTGGGCAGAGTGTCGACGATCGCCAGCAGCGGCACGAGGGCCGCGGGGAGAGCTTCGCGGAGTCGCTCGGTCGCCTTGGCCTGGTCGAACGTGTCGGGGTCCTCGGGTACGACGTACCCGACGAGCAGTTGATTTCCGGCCGCACTCGCGCGGACTGCGGCTGCGGCGCCGGTGACTTGGGGTAGCGCTTGGAGCGCGGCGTCGACCTCGCCGAGCTCGATCCGGCGGCCGCCGAGCTTGATCTGCTCGTCGGCGCGGCCTTGGAAGAGGAGGCCCTCGGGCTCGTAGCGGACGAGGTCGCCGCTGCGGTACGCGCGATCCCAGCCGAGGGTCGGCATCGGGGCGAACTTCTCGGCGTCCTTCGCCGGATCCAGGTACCGGGCCAGGCCGACGCCGCCGATGATCAGCTCGCCGATGCCGCCATCGGCCACTTCGTTGCCTTCGGCATCTACGACGGCGAGATCCCAGCCGTCCAAGGGGAGACCGATCCGGACCGGGCCCTTGCCGGTCAGCTGTGCACCACACGCGACCACGGTCGCCTCGGTCGGGCCGTACGTGTTCCAGACCTCGCGGCCGTCGACGGCGAGCCGCTCCGCGAGCTCGGGCGGGCAGGCCTCACCGCCGAAGATCAGCAGCCGGACCTGGTCGAGTGCGTCGGCCGGCCAGAGCGCTGCCAGGGTCGGCACGGTCGAGACGATGGTGATGCCTTGGGCAACCAACCATGGGCCGAGGTCCATGCCGCTGCGGACCAGCGATCGCGGCGCCGGCACCAGGCACGCACCGTGACGCCAGGCCAACCACATCTCCTCGCACGACGCGTCGAACGCGACCGACAGGCCGGCGAGCACGCGGTCGTCCGGGCCGATCGGCTCCTTCTGGAGGAACAGTCGCGCCTCCGCATCCACGAACGCCGCCGCGGAACGGTGTGTGACGGCGACACCCTTCGGCACACCGGTCGAGCCCGATGTGAAGATGATCCACGCGTCATCCTCCGGTCGCGGACCGTCGTGATGCGATGGCCGGGCGTCCGTCGTACTGGGGGAATCCATCCGGGCGCTGTACGGGTAGTCGAAGTAGCCGTCGGCGTTGTCGTTGTCCGGGATCGGGCCTGGTTGCGGGCGCAGGACGGTCAGTTCGAGATCGTCGGCGACGGTCGCGGCGACGGCGGCCTCGCCGAAGACCAGTTCGGCGCGCTCGTCCGGGTCGTCCGCGTCGACCGGGACGTACGCCGCGCCTGCCTGGAGTGTGCCGAGGATGGCGACGTACAGGTCGTTGTGGCCGGACGAGATTCGTACGCCGACGCGATCGCCCGGGCCGATGCCGGCCGCGGTCAGGCGTGCTGCGAACTTGGTGACCTGCTCCAGTAGTTCGCGGTAGCTCAGGCTCACGCTGCCGTCATCAAGCGCCGGCTCATCGGCGTACTTGTCGGCCGTGTCCTGCAGCACCCCCACCAACGTTCGCGCGGGCGCCGCCAGCTCCCCGCGTCGCAACGTCACGGCCGGATAATACGCTGCAAAGTTGACAATTCCTGCATACCGGCCGACTGCGAGATGGCCGTCCCGGACCGACCGCTTGCCGGCCTAGACCGGCGTGTTGATCGAATTGTCGCGGCCGGTGGCGGGGGTCGCGATCACGGTCTGCGAGAACATGGTGGACTCCTGCTTCGATGGGCTGTGCCGCGAAGCTAAGTCCGGTCGCTCGGGACCCCTCCCGAGCTCAGTCGTCCAGTATGTCGACGTCCGAGGGAACGAGGGTGGTCGACAGCAGCAGTTCGGCGAACAGGTTGTCGTTCAGCGCGTTGCCGACCGGTTCGCCCACCTCCTCGCGGGTGAGCCCGGCGACGCCCTCACGGGACAGCCTGTTGCGTACGCCCGCGACCAGGTGCTCGACTCGCTTGCCCGTCCAGCCGGCGTCCGGCTGGAGCTCGGACAGCTGGTCCGCCGCAACGCGCCAGGCGAGAGGGAGGGGGTGACGCTCGTGCAGGAGGTACCGCTGGCCCACCACGATCAGTGCGAGCTTCTCGTCGGGGCTGAGGTGCCAGATGCGTGGCGGCTGCGTCGGGTCGCGGTGCCGCAGGACGGGCCGGGTCCCGCTGTCGCCGGCGACGTACACCTCGAGCAGATGCTCCCGGCCGCTGGACCCCTGCACGAAGAGAGGTGTGTAGCCGGCCGCAAGCGGCACCGGATCCTCGGACGGGAACAGCCGCTGCCCTTCCGGCAGCCGCAGTGGCAGCCGCCCGGTCGCTGTCACCCACCACTGCCCGGACCGGTACGTGATGGACCCGTGCTGCCGGCTCACCCGCTGGTCGTCCTCGCCGACGCACACGTGCACCTTGGGCCGGTTCCGGCCGAACAGGATCGACTGGCCGGGAGCAGGGTCGACCGAGATGCCGCCGGCGACGGTCAGCACGAAGATGGTGCCGGGACGTGCAGTCGGTACGCCGTTCGCCAGGCTGGTCTGGTCCTTGGGCAGCCTGCGGCCGATCGGATCCACGTCACGCCCTCGGAAGCTTGGCCGCGGCGGCCTGGCTGAGCTTGCTGGCCAGCCCACACAGGGACGCCGGCTTGCCGGGCCCGGACACCACGACCTGCACCAGTTCGATCGCGTCGTCGTCGTGCGCATCGAGGAACGTCCGGTACACGACCCGCACAGTGCAGGTGCCCGGCCCCTCGTCATCGCTCTGCACGAACGCGGACCGCCCCGCCACCTTGACCGGCTGCCCGTCCGACGCGTCCAGCGGCTGGTCCCGGTCGAACCGCAGGGCCACCGACAGATCGCTCGTCGTACTGTCCCAGCCGCACTGCCACCCACCGAACGAGTGCTCCGGATGCGTCGCGTCGACGCCGGGGATCAGCTCCAGCGCCTGGTTGTCGAGCAGCGCACACGCGTCCAGTCGTGCCAGCGACGTGTCCGGCAGCGGCTGGGTACGACGGGGTATCGGCCCCGCTCCCAGTACGCCGATCGCCTTCTGCGTCACGGCCTCCGCCATCCCGCACACGTCCATCCCGGACCCGTCGGTGTGCCTGGCCCCGACCCGCACGTTCTTGTGATCGGACAGCACCAGCACCCGATCGCACGAGTCGTCCTCGGCCTTCTCCCGCACCACCGCGAGCAGGTTGCCGGTGTGCTTCTCGACGTCACCCTGCGGTAGCTCGTCCGAGTCCGGCAGTTCGAAATCGGCGCGTACGTCGACCTCCTGGTCGCCCTTCCCGGTCACCACTACGTCGCACCGGTCGAAGTTGCCATAGCTCGGCTCCAGCGTGGTCTCGCCGAATGAGCTCAGCGACGCCTCCTCGATCAGCGCGCACGGATCGACCGTCAACGGGTCGCCCACCGGATCACGCACAGCGCGAACGCCCGATCCCTCAGACGCCGTCGTGTCGCGCAACGCGTTGACGAGCACCAGCGCCAGCACCACCGCTACCACAACAGCACCGGCCGCGGACGGGATCAGCCACCGCTGCTTCCTCGGAGGCGGCGGGAGCGGAGTGCCGCCCAGTTGATCGATCACCTGTGCGACGCTCGGCCTCGCGGCAGGATCTACGGCAAGCATCTGTGTGATCAATGGCGTGAGTGGACCGGCCCGCCGAACCGGTTCGATCTCACCGTGCGCCGCCCTGCGCAGTACCGCCAGGGGATTGGGATCCGTGCCGAACGGCGAGTGCCCTTCGAGTGCTGTGTAGAGCACGGCGCCGAGCGAGAAGACGTCCGAGGCCGCGGTGGGTTCATTGCCGTTGGCAACTTCCGGGGCGAGGTGGGCCGGCGTACCGACGGTTGAGCCGTCGGTCAGCGTCGCCTCGGCCCACAGCCGGCGGGAGATCCCGAAGTCGGCCAGCTTCGCCGTACCGTCCGTCGTGACCAGGACGTTGCCCGGCTTGAGGTCGCGGTGGATCACTCCGGCCGCGTGGACGGCCTGCAACGCCAGTGCGAGCTGCAGGCCGATCAGTGCGACCTCCGGTGGCGGCAGTGTGCCGCGCTCCGCGATCAGCTCATCCAGACTGCGGGACGGCAGGTACTCGAGCACCAGCCAGTGCTCGTCGCCGTCGCTCACCACGTCGAAGATCGTCACCACGCGCGAATCGTGGATCCGGGCACCGGTCCGCGCCTCGCGGCGCAGCCTCCGGCCGTCCGGGTCGTCGACACCGGGGTGCGCACGCTTGAGCGCGACCACACGGTCCAGTTGCTCGTCGTGGGCACGCCAGACCGATCCCATGCCACCCGTCCCGAGCGGCTCCCCCAGTAAGTACCGGCCCCCAATCAGCCGATCGGTCACTTCACCAGATCCGCCGATACCGCGAAGGTGTTGCAGGCTTTGTTCTCACCGATGTTGAACCCGTTCTGGATCCAGAAGCCCTGACTGGTCGCCAGGCCGTGGGTCCGCTCGTCCTCCGGAGTGTCCGACGACTCGCCGAAGCTGTTGCTGGACTGCCGTTTGAACTCGTCCAGCCGGCCGGTCAGCGGATACGACTGCTCGACCGCCTTGCTGAACACGCCGGCGAAGCAGGATGCCTGCAATTCGTTGCGGCGCGAGGACTCCAGCTTCTGGTCCGGGTGGTCCTGCAGGTAGACCGCTCGCGCGTAGAACAGGCCGCTGACACCTTGCACGTGGTGACCGTACTCGTGCGCGATGGTCATCAGGTACGCCAGGTCCTCGGTCGGACCGAACGCCTTGTTCATCTGCGCGACGTCGGTGTACATCACCTGGTTGCCGTAGCAGTAGAACGCCAGCACCCGGCCGGACAGCGGCTCGAACCGGCCGCACGGCGTGGTCACCGGCTTGTCGAACACGACCAGGCCCGGGTCCGGCTTCTCCTGCCCGATCTCCTTGAAGATCGGCCGCCAGGCCTCGTTCAGGCAGCCGAACAGCTTCTCGTAGTACACCTTCTGCGCGGCAAGACTCCCGTCACCGAGGTCGGCGGCCTTGCAGCTCTGCTCCGGCAGCGCACCGGTGTCGTAGATGTCGGCGTGCAGCAGGAAGTCCTCGGCGCTGCCCTCCTGCGGGTGGCTGGTCGCGGTCGGCACGATCGACGGACCAGACACACCGGGGCCGGCGGTGTTGTCGTCGCTGTTGCCGCCGGACATGATCATGCTGATCACGGTCAGCGAGACACCGAGGACCGCCACGACGAACACGCCGAACAGGATCAGCCGGAGTGCACCGGACCGGCGGGGTGGTGGGTGGAACCCGTTGAACTGGCCCGGACCGCCCCCGTAGTACGGCTGCTGTGGACCCCACTGACCCTGGTACGGCGGTTGCTGCTGGAACTGCGGCGCCGCTTGTGGAGGTGGCAGAACACCGGGCGGCGGACCCACCGGCCGATCCTGTGGACGACCGCCGTAGCCGTACTGGCTGCTCACGGATCTTGCCCTCCTGCCCCTGCACTGGACGAACCCGCACGAGACTACCCTCGACCCATGTCACTGAAGCGTCGCGTCCTGCCGGCCGCCCTGCTGCTGTCTCTGGCCGTCCCGATCGTTGCCCTGAGCACGTTGCCCGCGCAGGCCGCGGACGACAGCATCACGGCGTACTCGGCCGAGGCGACACTGACGAAAGACGGCAAGCTGCAGGTCAAGGAGACGGTCGATCTGGCCGCCGGTGGCAGTACGTTCAGCCGGACGCTGGCGACGCGGGTCCGCGCGGACGCCGAGCGGGACCGCACGTACGGCCTGAGCGACGTGTCGGCGACGGTGAACGGCCAGCCGGCGCAGGGCTTCCAGAACGAGGGCACCGACGACGGCCGTCGGCTCACGGTGAACGTGTCCGGTCAGTCCAAGGTCGTCTACAGCTACACCGTGGACAACGTGGTGGCCGACTCCACCGAGGGCCGTGAGGTCAGCTGGCCGATCTTGCAGGGCTTCGGTACGGCGGTCCCGAAGGCGAGCGTCACCGTCAACGTGCCGTTCGCGACCTGGGTGACCTGCATCGCCGGACGTGTCGGTTCGAGCATGCCGTGTACGTCGTCGCAGCTCGCCGAGTCAGCCGCTTTGCAGATTGAGCAGAACGGCGTACCGGCTGGTGGGCGGCTGACCTTCCTGACCGGACTGAGCGACCAGGCAACAGTGCAGCCGAACGCGGAGTTCAAGACCCGCTGGACACTCGGCCGCGCGTTCACCGCCGACTCGAGCACCATCGGTCTCGCAGCCATCGTGCTGGCCATCGGACTGCTCGCTGCGGCAGCACTCTGGTTCCTCCGCGGGCGTGACGCTGGCAAGGTCGCCGGGGGCGCGCCGGAGCGGCCGGTGCTCGACGGCTCCGACGGTCCGCAGTTCGCCGCGCCTGACGGGATTCGTCCGGGTCAGGTCGGCACGGTGGTTGACGAGACGGCCGACGTCGTCGACATCACCGCGACGCTGCTGGACCTTGCTGTCCGCAACTACCTCACCATCGTCGAGCTGCCGCGGGAGACACGCTTCGGCAAGCTGGACTGGGAGCTGCACCGTCTCAACCAGGGTGGTCCCGAGCTGCTGCCGTACGAGAAGGCCCTGCTCGACGCGGTGTTCGCCGACGGCGACACTGCGGTCGTCTCCGCGCTCGGCCCGTCATTGCGGCCGCGTTTGAACCTCGTACGCGAGCAGCTGTACGCCGATGTCGTCACTCAGGGCTGGTTCAGCAGCCGGCCGGACGCCGTACGGAACCGCTGGACGACCGCGGGTCTGGTCCTGCTGGGCGCGGGCGTCGTACTGACCATCGTGCTGGCCATTGTCAGCAAGTTCGGACTGGTCGGCTTCGCGGTCATGCTGGCCGGACTGGCGCTCGCGCTCGTCGGCCAGATCGCGCCGGCCCGCACTGCCCGCGGCGCCGCCGTACTCGGCCGAGTGGCGGGCCTGCAGCAGTACCTGGCCAACGAGACGTCGGCGGACCTGCCGCAGAGCCACCGGCTCGAGTTCGCCTCCCGGTGCCTCCCGTACGCCGCTGTCCTCGGGCTGACCGAGAAGTGGGCGCTCGAGATCGCAGCGACCGACGACGACGCCGAAGCGGACGCCGGCATCGGCTGGTACTCCGGTCCGGAGAACTGGAACCTGTCCGACATCGGCGAATCGCTCAGCAACTTCGTGATGGCGTTCGGCGGTTCGGTGTCCGCCGGCCGCCGGCTGTTCTAAGCCACCCGGGCCGGGGCAGCGGTGTAGGTGTTGCAGTAGTTGGGCGACTTACGGTTGTACCCGGCAACGAGCCACCGGTAGTTGCTCACCCGGTTGCCGTGGGTGTGCACCCGCGGGACGGAGTAGTCGTCGCCACTGTGGGCGATCAGGAACTTCCAGTTCACCAGCAGCGGGCCGTTCATCGGGATGACCGCGGCGTTCGCACCGAGGTACGCACCGCCGAGGCAGGTCGCCTGGAGCTCGCGGCGCCGGCTCTCGAGCAGCTTCTGAGCCGGGGTCATCTTCTGCGCCCGGGCCATCGACGCGACCAGGATGCCGGTCAGGTACTGCACGTGATGGCCGTACTCGTGCGCGAACGTGTTCAGTCGCAGCGCGCGGGAGTACACCGCGTTGGACTTGAAGTTCTTGTTGTCCACGACGTACGGGATGTAGATGGTCAGGTTCGTCGCGCAGTACGCCGCCCGGACGCTGCGCTGGATGCCACAGGGGCTGGGGATCGGGCGGGCGTACACGACTGCCTTCGGCGGGACGAACCGGATGCCGGCCTTCTTCATCGCCAGCGACCAGGTGCGGTTGAGGCAGGGCAGCAAGCGGTTGTAGTAGTTCCGCGCGGCGGTGTAGTTGACCGGCGCGAACGGCGGCTCGGCGCAGCTCGCGGTGGCGATCGGACCGATCTTGTAGAGCTTGTTCGCGGTGACGAGTTGATCATCGCGCGACGGGACCTGCTTGGTCGGGGTTGGGCTCGGGCTCGGGGACGGCGACTCCGATGGGGACTCCGACGTCGCCGTTGACGGGGTGTTGGTCGCCTGCGGGGTGTCGTCGCCGGCGTTGCGGACGAGCAGGGTGATGCCGGAGCCGACGACTAGTACGGCGAGGACGACCAGGCCGATCAGGAGAGTGCGGGAGTTGCGCTTCGCGCGGCGGCCGCGGCCGGAGCCGGGTGGCTGGGGGATCGGGACGGGCGGGTACTGCCAGGTCGGTGCCTGCTGGACGGGTTGGCCCATCGGGCCGGTCTGGCCGCCGGGTGCGGCGGCGTGGCGGGCGCCGCTGGAGCGGGCGCCTTGCTGGGCGCTCGGTGGTGTTGCGCTCCAGGCCGAGGAGCCTTCCTGCTGCGGCTTACCGAGCTCGGGCGGGCCCCACAGATAAGACCCCTGAGAGTACGGTCCCTCTTGCTGGGGCGGCTGCCCCTGGCCGGGGCCGGACGCACCAGACTGTGCAGGACGAGACTGCGGCCCAGGCTGCGCGGGACCGGACTGCGCCGGACGGGACTGTGCAGGACGTGATTGCGCGGGACCGGGCTGGGCAGGCCGTGATTGCGTGGGCCCGGACTGAGAAGGACCGGACCACGTGGGCCCGGTCTGTCCTCGACCGCCTTGTGCGGGACCGGATTGTGCGGGACCGGATTGTGCGGGACCCGGCTGACGGGGATCGCTTGCAGCGGGACCGGCCTGTCCCGGACCGGGGCGTGCCGGACCCGACTGGCCGGACCTGGACTGTCCTGGGCCGGGGGGAGTCGGACCGGGCTGACCTGGTGCGGACTGCGCCGGACCCTGCTGACCTGGACCGGACTGCCTCGGACCACCTTGCGCGGGACCACCACCCTGCGCCGGACCACCACCCTGCGCCGGACCACGTTGTGCAGGACCGGACTGCCTCGGGCCGGACTGGGGTGTGCGCCTGGACTGGTCTGGGTTGGTTTGCCAGGTGGAGGGCTTGTCGGGGTCTACCGGGCGGCGGTTGGTCCAGCCTTCGCCGAACCAGTTGTTCTGCGGGCGCTCGCCGCCGGACGGGTCCTGGAACTCGCGCTTGGCCTCGATGTCCTCTTCGGTCCACCACTGGCCTGGCTGACCGTCCCGGGCCGGCCGCTCCGGCGGACCGGTCGGCTGATCGCCCTCAGCCGGCTCGCGGTCTGCCGGGTCGTGTCCCGGGGGTGGGTTCCAGTTGTCCGACATCGATACTCCTCACGACCTTGCTGGGTGTTGCCGTCAACGTGATGCATCCGGCGCTGTTTCGGGGTGCCGAAGCCGCGCCCGGTCGGTTCCCCCCGGACAACGATGCACATCCCGGACATACTTTGCGTGATCCGGGTTCACCCAGGCTAGTCACCCCGGGCTGTCACCGCGCATCAGACCGGTGTCGGGCGAGCATTCCGGTCTACCGAACCTTCCCGGCCGAGGCGGCGAAGGTGTTGCAGACGTTCGGGTTGCGGCTGTTGAACCCGCGGGTGGCCCAGTACTGGTGGTTCACCCCGTCGCCGTGGTCGTTGTTGTAGTCCGTCCAGTGCAGGATCAGCCACTTCCACTGGAACAGGGACTCACCGGTGACCGGGTAGGTACGCCGGTTGGACCCGATGAAGATGTCACCGAAGCAGGACGCCTGCAGCTCCAGCCGCCGGCTGCCCTCGAGTTCGGCCGCCTGGGTCGGCGCCTCGTACCGGATCCGGCTGTTGGCCGCGAGGATCCCGGTCATGTTCTGCACGTGGTGCCCGTACTCGTGGGCGAACTGATGCAGCATCCACATCCGCGCCCACACCTTCTGATAGGCCTCCGGGTGCCGGTTGTAGTTGCCGATGTCCTCGCTGAGGTTCATGTAGATGGTCTCGGTGCTGCCGCAGTAGAACGGCGGGCCGCTGTCGCTGTAGCTCCCGCACGGCGTCTGGATGGTCCCACTGAACGACAGCACGTGCGGTGACCGGAACCGGCCACCGGCCTTCGCGACGATCGACGGCCACGCCTTGTTCAGGCACTTGAGCAGAGTGGAGTAGTTGGCCCGCGCACCGGCCGCGGTGGACGGACGGGACCGGCTCTCCGTGCAGTTCACTGACTTCATGCCCCCGGCCTTGTACAGCTTGTTGCGCAGCACGAGGTCGGTGTCGGTTGGTCCAGGCTTGGGCTTCGGCGTACTGGTCGTCCGCGGTGCGGTCGGTCGCGTGGTGGTCGGCTTGGCCGTGGTCCGCGGCGCAGTCGGACGGCTGGTGGCAGTGGCCGGTACAGGTGAGGGCTCTTCGGACGGCTCGTACGTCGGGCTGTCGGTCGACGTCGGAATCGACGGACTGCTGTAGGGAGAGTCGTTGTGCTTCAGGGCGTTCGACACACCCAGCAGACCGATCCCACCGAGTACGACGACACCGAGGATCGCGAACAGCACCTTCGCACCGCTGCCCTTCTTCCGCGGCGGCATCGGTCCACCAGGCGGTGCACCCCACCCGAACTGCGGCGGCGGCGGACCGCCGTACCCGGCGAACTGTCGGGGCGACGGCGGTGGGTACTGACCAGGCGGAGGAGGAGGTGGTGGATACTGCCCGGGCGGCGGTGGGCCCCACTGGTTGCCAGACACCCGCCAGACGCTATCCGAGCCCCGGCTCAACTCACTCTGGCCGCCGACGCGGTGTAGGTGTTGCACTTGCTGAGGTTCCGGCTGGTGAAGGCCGTCCGGCTCCAGGCGCCGTGGTTCTTCCGGCTCCCGTGGTCCCGGGGCAGCGAGGCGATGTCACCGCTGTTGTTCACGATGTACAGCCACTGCCGGTAGAGCCCGCCGGAGATCGGGTAGCTGCCCCGGTTGGCGCCGAGGAACGTGTTGCCCAGGCAGGACGCCTGCAACTCCATCCGCCGGTTCACCTCGAGCGCTGCCGCCTGGTTCGGCATCTGGTAGCGGACCTTGTAGTACGCCGGCAGGATGCCGGTCATCTGCTGGATGGCGTGCGAGTACTCGTGCGCCACTGTGTGCGTAGCCAGCGCCCGGGTGAACTGCTGGTTCTGCCGCCAGTACTGGATGTCGTCGGCAACATCCATGTAGATGGTGTGGTTCGACGAGCAGTAGAACGACAGACTCCGGTCGGAGTTGCCGCACGGGGAGTTCGCGCTGCCCACCCAGGAGATCAGTCCGGGCGTCCGGAACCGGCTGCCGGAGGCCTGGACCTGCCGCGGCCACGCACGGTCCAGGCAGGCCTTGACCGCGCGGTAGTAGGCCGTTGCCTTCGACCCGTTTCCGAGCCCGGAGCGGGACTCCCTGCAGTTCACCGACCGCTGCATCCCGGTCTTGTAGAGCCGGTGGGTGGCGATGAACTGCAGCGGGCTGACCTCCTTCGGCGCGGTGGTCGTCCGCGTGGGCTGGGGTGTCGGCGGGCGAGTGGTAGGTGGCGGCGGCAACGAGGTGGTCGTTGCCACCGGCACCGAAGGGGTCTCGTACGCCGGAGCGCTGGTGGCAACCGGCCGGGTCACGGCCACATCGTCGTCGTCACCCTGGGCGATCTTGAGCGCGATGATGATCGCGGCCGCCCCCGCGGCAGCGAGCAGGCCGAGGACCAGGAAGGCCACGCCGCGCGACTTCTTCGGTGGCTGCGGTGGCATCGGTCCCCAGCCGTACTGCGGGTTGGCCGGTGGCGGACCGTAGTACCCGGGCTGCTGTGGAGGTCCCCATTGGTTGCCTGACACGCGGCAGACGGTAGCGGAGCCCAGGCTCAACCACAGTTGAACGTGCGTCACGATATGGTGCCCAGGTCAACACTGACCCCTCCGATACGGTGTGATTGAGCAATGCGTCTTCGTCTGCTCGGGCTCTCCCTGTGTGCCCTTGGTCTGACCGCCCTCACCGGCCTCCCCGCCGGTGCGACCGGTTCCAGCGGTGCGGCCGACCCGGTCGTGACCAACTTCGACAGCCAGATCCGGGTCGAACGTGACGGCCTGCTCCGGGTTTCCGAGACCTGGAAGCTCAGCAACGTGACCGGGACCTTCACCCGGTTCGTCGTCACCCGTGACCACCTGCCCGACGACGTCGACCACGTGCAGGAGATCCAGGACCTGCAGGTCAAGTCCGGCGGCCAGGACAAGCAGGCCGAGCTGAGCACGGACGGTGACGTCACCTCGATGGCGGTCGCCGACGTCAGCGGCAACACCCAGCTGGACTTCACCTACACGGTCAAGGGCGCGGTCGCCCAGACGCTGAACGGCACCGAGGTGCGGTTCGCCCCGCTGACCGGGATCAACCTGACCGTCCAGCAGACCAACATCGTCTTCAGTACTCCGGAGGTCTCGCACGTCTCCTGCTTCGCCGGTGCGATCGACAGCAACACGCCGTGCACGCTGGCGCAGATCGGTGAGACGTCCGGCCCGACGTTCCAGCAGCAGAGCCTGCCGCCGGGCAACACGGTCCGGATGACGATCGGCTTCCCCGAGGGCGAGATCGCCGCGAACTCGATCGTCGAGTACCGCAAGACCCTGAAGCGCGCGTTCTCCACCGACACCGCGCAGCTGATCACCGCGCTGGCCGTGCTGTTGCTCGGCCTGATCGGGCTGCTGCTGCTCTACCGGGTCCGCGGCCGCGACCAGGTCGACCCGCGTCGCGTCGTACCGGCGTCGCTGTTCAGCCTCGGCCCCGACACCCGGATCGACTTCACCCCGCCGTCCGACCTTCGGCCCGGCGAGGTGGGCACGCTCATCGACGAACGGATCGACCCGGTCGACGTCACGGCGACGATCATCGACCTGGCCGTCCGCGGGCACATCACGATCATCGAGCTGGAGCACGAGACGGAGTATGCGCGACCGGACTGGGAGCTGCGCCGGGTCGCGAACGCGCCGTCGGAGGAACTGCAGCGGTACGAGAACGTCCTGATCCGCGCCATCTTCGGCGACGCCGACTCGGTGCTCGTCTCGGAGCTCGGCCGCCAGGTGCGGGAGAACCTCGGCCAGGTCCAGGACGCTCTGTACGACGGTGTGGTCAAGCGCGGCTGGTTCAACGAGCGCCCGGACCGGACCCGGTCGCTGTGGGCGACGATCGGTATCGCCACCACGGTGGTCGGCGTGATCGCGACTGTTCTTCTCGCACTGTTCTCGACCTGGGGCCTGCTGGGCCTGGCGGTCACCGCCATCGGCGTCGGCCTGATCGTGGTCGGCCGCTACATGCCGGCCAAGGCGCCGGCCGCCGGCCGGGTGCTCGGCCAGGTCGCCGCGATCCGCGGTGAGCTGCTCGAGATGGACGTCAGCGAACTGCCCTCGGACCAGCACGCCGAGCTCTGCTCGCGGGCACTGCCGTACGCCGTCGTCCTCGGCGGATCGGAGCGCTGGATCGACGCACTGGTCGCGACCGACGAGGACGCCGACGAGGACGAGGGCTTCGCGTGGTACCGCGGTCCGCGCGGCTGGCACCTGCAGTACCTGCCGGACTCGCTGCGAAACCTCACCACGAACCTCACCGGCGCACTCTTCGCCCGCTGAGTCCTACCAGTTGGCCTGTGGCTCCCGCGGTGGGAGCTGCAGGCCGCTCGGGTGGATGACGTACACGAGCCCGCCCGAGTGCGGTACCCACGCGTTCTCGAACGCAGTCCGGTCGTACGTCGTCCGCACCTCGCCGTTGCTCGGGATCAGGTGCGAGGCCGGATCGTTGACGACCACGTTGCCGGCCGGGTCGAAGCCGACGATCACCATCAGGTGCCCGTTGGTCCCGTAGCCCGCGCCGGGCAGGTCGCCCTTCTTGAACGACAGCGACGCGACCAAGGGTATGCCGGCCTTGATGAACTGCTCCGCCTCGGTCAGCGACCGCAGCCGGGTGATGAACCCGTCCACTCCGCGGGATCCGGCATACGCCGTGTTGAACGGCCAGTTCCCGGCACCGTCGTACGCGTAGTCGAAGACTGATCGAGCCGAGTGGTCCACCTGTGGATCCGCGTCGGCGGGATCGACCCAGGACGTCTCGCCGGCGGTTGGCCCGGCACCGTAGTAGTCCAGCACCATCGCCGTCGACGTCGCTGAGCACCAGGCCTCGCCACCGCCGTCCCACTGCGGATAGTGCCCGAGGTGCGTCTCCTGCGAGTACGTCGGTACGTCGAGAACGATGCCCTCCGCGCCGCCAAGGGGGCTCGCGGCAACCTTCTTCTCGTCGGGCAGCCGGGACGCCATTGCCCCGACCGACCGGACCACCGGGCTCTGCGTCGTACCGCTCAGCCGGTACAGGGTCACCTTCAGCTGCCAGCGGTCCAGCCAGCGTCCCGAGGCCGCCGTGAAGGTGTCGACGGCAACAGATCCGTCCTCATCACCCTGACTCGGCACCGAGGTCCGGTGGATGTCGCCGGCCGCGGTGTCGTCGCCGCTGGACCAGCGGCCGAGCACGTACCACTTGGTCGTGGTGCCGGCATCGGTCTGGCCGGCCATCGAGACCTCGACCCAGGTGCCGGGCGGCGTGGTGGCGTTCCAGGACGCGACCAGCTCGGTCAGCCCGAAGCCGGTGCTGACCTGCGGCGAGACCCAGCTGGTCTGGTCGTAGCTCTTCGCGGTGCCGTCGCCGAACGGATCGACGTACGACGTGGTGCCGGTCGAGGTGCCGAAGGTCAGGGCACCGTCGGTGACGTTGGTGCCCTGCTGGGCACCGGCGAGGAAGTCGGTGGTCGACGTCCACGTGCGGTAGGCGATCTGACGCGGCGGGGCGACCTTGGCGGCCTCGCTCGGTAGCGAGCCGGAGGTCAGCACGACCACACCGATGATCAGGGCGGTGAGGGAACGGGCGGCGGTCATTCTTCGACGGTAGACCCGAGTCGGTGAACGCGTGCCGCGATCGCGTGTCGCGCGGTCAGATAATTACGAGCGCTTGTCCCACTCCTCGGCGAGCATCGCGAACACGGCCTCGTCGGTCCATCGGCCCTTGAGGAACTCGTTCTGCACGAACGTCGCCTCGTGGCGCATCCCGAGCCGCTTCAGCAGGTTCGCCGAGCTGGTGTTGGTGGCGTCCAGCCGGCCGATGATCCGGTGCATGCCGTAGTCCTCGAACCCGATCCGCAGCAGCTCGACCGACGCCTCCGCGGCGAACCCGCGGCCGTGGAACTCGGGGTGGAAGACGAAGCCGATCTCGCCGCCGCGGTGCTCGGCGTTCTGGACGAACAACGACACCTCGCCGACATGCCGGCCGGTCTCCCGCAGGATCACAGCGACGGTGAGCGCCTGACCGTCGGTGTCCATCGGTACGTCGGCCAGCCGGCCGGCGAGGGACTCCTTCACCTGCTCCGGCGTCTTCGGGTCGTACAGCAGGAACCGAGTCACATCCGGGTTCGATTGCAGCTTCAGCAGGTCGTCGTAGTCGGTTTCGCGGTAGCGGCGCAGGGTCAGGCGGTCGGTCTCGATCGGCAGTGAAGAGCTCACCGATCGAGACTATGAGACCGCCGCAACCCAATTACCCGTTGGCGAGGGCAACGAGCCGGGACTGGTCACCGTTGAAACGGTCCTGGTCGATCGGCGTCGAGCTGTACTGCCAGATGGTGTGGAACGGCCAGCCGCCCGGCAGGGTCCCCGGCGCCGAGGCATAGCGGGCCACCCAGAGCGGATTGGTCGAGTTGAAGGCGGTGCTGTTGCCGGTGCAGCGGCTCCACCAGTCGAGGTTGGTGTAGATGACCGGGTCGCGGCCGGTGCGGGCCTTGTAAGTGTTGAGGAAGTCGCGGATCCAGCTGACCATCGCCGACGCGCTCAGTCCGTAGCAGGTCGCGCCGTACGGGTTGTACTCGATGTCGAGTGCACCCGGCAGGGTCTTGCCGTCCCGGGACCAGCCGCCGCCGTGGGCCAGGAAGTACGTGGCCTGGTTGGCGCCGCTGGAGTCGTTCGGGGTGGCGAAGTGGTAGGCGCCGCGGATCATCCCGACGTTGTAGGACCCGTTGTACTGCTGGGCGAAGTACGGGTTCGTGTAGTAGTTGCCTTCGGTCGCCTTCACGTAGGCGAACCGTTTGCCGGCCGACCACTGCGAGGCCCAGTTGACGTTGCCCTGGTGGCTGGAGACGTCGATGCCTTCGACCGAGGCGGCCGGGGCCATCACCGCCGGAGCGGCGCTGGTCGTGGTGTTCTGCAGCCAGCCCATGTAGGCGTCGCCGGCCTTGTCGATGCCGTGCTGGCGGGCCTGCGGGGTGGGCTGGTGGGACGCGGTCGACGCGTCGGTGTTCGGCGTACTGGCTTGGGCGGAGCCGATCGAGGCCAGGAGCAGGCCAAGAGTGACGGCGGCACCCGTGAGGACGGACTTCACGGTGAACCTCCACAGAGCGATGAGGGGCGGACAGAGCGCTCGGCGGAGGTTCTACCCGGCCTCAGAAAGAATCAAACCTCCAGTCTGTAGCCGACGTGATTATTTACCCACCAGCTACTTCACGTACTTCGCCGCGGCAACGTAGGTATTGCAGGCCGCCGGGCTGAGGGTGTTGAAGCCTGCATTGGCCCAGCGTGGCTGGACCGTGCGGCTGCCGTGGTCGCGGCGGGTTCCGTACTCGTCGCCGGAATGTGCCGTCATCCAGGTCCACCAGTACTTGAGCGATCCGGTCATCTTGTAACTGTTCTTGTTCGCGCCCATGAACACCGCGCCGAAGCAGGTCGCCTGGATCTCCAGCCGGCGGCTCATCTCCAGGGACTTGTCCCCGCTGAGCTGGTACTCCAGATTCGACGACGCCCGGAGGATGCCGGTCATGTTCTGGACGTGGTGGCCGAACTCGTGGGCCACCGTGTCGGTCATGACAGCTCGCGCGAAGATCGAGTTCTGCTTGCTGTACTGCAGGTCGGAGTCCACGTCCATGTAGATCGTGGCGTTGGCGGAGCAGTAGAACGAGATCCCCCCGTCGGTACCGCACGGCGTCGACGCCGACTTGTGGAAGACGATCAGGTGTGGCGCGGCGAATCTGGCGCCGGCCAGTGTCACCTGCTTCGGCCAGGCGCGGATCAGGCAGCGCAGCACGGTGACGTAGTACTTCTGCGCGTTCGCCGTACTGGTGGCCCGGGCTCCGGACTCGCGGCAGCCCACCGACGACTGCTTGCCGGTCCTGTAGATCCGGTTCTTGGTGACCATGTCGGAATTCGACGGCGGCGGAGGCGTCGTCCTGGTCTGGGTCGGCTTGGGCTGGGTCGGTTTGGTGGTCGGGACCTTGGTGGTCGTGGGGAAGTACGTCGGGCCCTCGGTCGGCTCGTACGTCGATGACGTCGGCTCGGGCTGGCTGTAGTCGTCGCTGTTGTGCTTCAGCAAGCTGCTGAGGACCGCGAACCCGACGATGGCGAGACCCACGATCGCGATCGGCAGCACGATCCAGCCGACCTTGCTCTTCTTCTTGGGCGGCGGTGGGAACCCGTTCGACCCCCAGCCGAATCCCGGCCCCGGCGGCGGGCCCATCGGCGGGCCCATGCGCGGTGGACCCTGCGGTGGACCCCAGTACTGCGGTGGTGGACCCGGTGGCGGACCGTACTGCGGGGGCGGTGGGCCCTGGTACGGCCCCGGCTGTTGCGGCGGCGGGCCGTACGGTGGCTGGTTCGGCAACGGATTCCTCCTGACAAGTGCTCCTGCCGGTATTTTGTCAAGAGGGAGTGCCACTTCCCGTTACCCTTGACCGGTGACACTTCGCTTGTACGACACCATGACGGCAGCAGTGCGGGATTTCGAGCCGGTCCATCCGGGCAAGGTCGGGATCTACCACTGTGGGCTGACGGTGCAGGGTGCGCCGCACGTCGGGCACATCTACAAGGAAGTCGTCTTCGACGTTCTGCGGCGCTGGATGGAGCGGTCCGGGTACGAGGTCACCGTGATCGCGAACGTGACCGACATCGAGGACAAGATCCTGGCCAAGTCGGCCGAGCGCGGTGTGCCGTGGTGGGCGCACGCCTACGAGTTCGAGCGCGAGCTGCACTGGTCGTACGACGTACTCGGCTGCCGCCCGCCGACGTACGAGCCGCGCGCCACCGGTCACATCCCGGAGATGCTCGAGCTGATCGACGAGCTGATCGAGCGCGGCCACGCGTACGTCGCCCCGGACGGTTCCGGCGACGTGTACTTCGACATCCGGTCGTGGCCGTCGTACGGCGAACTGTCGCACCAGAAGATCGACGACATGGAGGCCGCCGAGGACGCGGACCCGCGCGGCAAGCGGGACCCGCGCGACTTCGCACTGTGGAAGGGGTACACCCCGGACACTCCGCGGACGGCCTCCTGGCCGGCGCCGTACGGCCGCGGCCGCCCGGGCTGGCATCTGGAGTGCTCCGCGATGGCGGGCAAGTACCTCGGTGACGAGTTCGACATCCACGGCGGCGGTCTGGACCTGCGGTTCCCGCACCACGAGAACGAGCTGGCCCAGTCGACCGCGGTCGGGCGGAAGTTCGCCCGGTTCTGGATGCACAACGCGCTCGTCACCACCGCCGGCGAGAAGATGTCGAAGTCGATGGGCAACGGCGCGATCGTGCGCAACGTGGTCCAGCGGGTCCGGCCGATCGAGCTGCGGTACTACCTGGTGCAGTCGCACTACCGCTCGGTGGTGGAGTTCTCGTTCGAGGCGCTGGACGAGGCCGCGAAGGGGTTCCAGCGGGTCGAGGGCTTCGTCACCCGGGCGACCGAGGTGACCGGCGGAGTCGAGCCGGCGGCCGAGTTGCCGTCCGACTTCGGCGCGGCGATGGACGACGACCTGGGGACGCCGGCGGCGTTCGCCGTACTGCACAACACCGTGCGGGACGGGAACAAGTTGCTCGCGGACGGGGATTCGCCCGCGTTGCGGGAGAGCCTGGCGGCAGTGCGCGGGATGCTCGAGGTCCTCGGGCTCGACCCGTTGGCCGACCCGTGGGCGTCGCGGTCCGACGTCGGCGGCGAGCTGACCGAGGTGGTGGACGGGTTGGTCAAGGCGCTGCTGGAGCAGCGGCAGGCCGCCCGCGAACGCAAGGACTACGCCGCGTCGGACGCGATCCGCGACCGGCTGAAGGCGCTCGGCGTCGTCGTCGAGGACACGCCGCAGGGACCACGCTGGTCGCTGGCGGCACCGACTACAACCGACGAAGGAAGCTGACGTGCCGGGAAGTAGCCAGCGCAAGGGCGCCATCCGCAAGAAGCCGCGGGGCAACCCGACCGCCGGATCCGGTGGCCGGGTCCGCCGCGGTCTGGAGGGCAAGGGCCCGACCCCGAAGGCGGTGGACCGGGTCAAGCACCCGGCGCACAAGCGGGCCAAGGCGAAGGAGCGCGCCAACGAGCGTGAGCGCACTCGCCGCCCGGCCCGCAAGGACACCGACTCCACGGTCGAGTGGGTCTACGGCCGCAACCCGGTGGTCGAGGCGCTGCGGGCCGACGTACCGGCCGCGGCGCTGCATGTTGCCGAAGGCACCGAACGGGACGCCCGGCTGCGGGAGGCATTGCTGCTCGCGGTCGAGCACGGCGTCTCGGTGCTCGAGGTGCCGCGGGCCGAGCTCGACCGGGTCACCGCCGGCGGCGCCCATCAAGGTGTCGCGGTGCAGATCCCGCCGTACGAGTACGCGCATCCCGACGACCTGCTCGACCGGGCGTACGCCGCCGGCGAGGTGCCGCTCGTGGTCGCGCTGGACGGGGTGACCGATCCGCGCAACCTGGGCGCGATCACCCGGTCCGCGGCGGCCTTCGGTGCGCACGGCGTACTGGTGCCGGAGCGTCGGGCGGCGTCCGTGTCGGCGTCGGCGTGGAAGACGTCGGCCGGTGCCGCGGCGCGGATCCCAGTCGCCCGGGCGACCAACCTCAACCGCGCGCTGAAGTCGTACAAGGACGCCGGCCTCATGGTCGTCGGCCTGGACATGGGTGGCGCCGTCGAGCTCCCCGACCTGGACGTCGCCACCGAGCCTCTGGTCCTGGTCGTCGGCTCCGAAGGCAAGGGTCTGGCCCGGCTGGTCCGCGAGAACTGCGACCTGATCGTCTCGATCCCGATGACGTCAGCCACCGAGTCCCTCAACGCCGGCATCGCCACCGGCGTAGCCCTCTACGAAATCTCCCGCCGCCGCGCGTGATGTGACAACGCCCCGGACCGGGTGGTCCGGGGCGCTGTTGTTGTTGCAGGGGTCAGTAGACGCTCACGCCGTAGCGGGAGAGTGCTTCGGTGACGGGCTGGAAGTACGTCGTCCCGCCGCTGCTGCAGTTGCCGGAGCCGCCGGAGGTGAGGCCGAGGGCCGTGGAACCGGCGAACAGCGCGCCGCCGGAGTCGCCGCCCTCTGCGCACACGTTGGTGCGGATCAGGCCGGTGACGGTGCCTTCGGCGTAGTTCACCGTGGCGTTCGTAGCGGTGACTGTGCCGCTGTGCACCCCGGTGGTGCTACCGCTGCGCTTGACGGCCTGGCCGACGGTCGCGTTGGCCGACCTGGTGATGTCCTGGCTCGTGCCGTTGTACAGGTCCACCGTTCCGGGGTGGTTCGTGAACGACGTGCTGTACTTGACGATCGCGTAGTCGTTGCCGGGGAAGCTCGACCCGAAGGTGGTGCCGAGCAGCGTGGTGTGGCCCGAGTTCGAGTACCAGCTGGATGCGATGTTGCCGCAGTGACCGGCGGTCAGGAAGTAGTACGTGCTGCCACTGCGGACGTTGAAGCCGAGCGAGCAGCGGTACTGCCCGCCGTAGATCGCGTCACCGCCGGCGATGTACTTGGTCAGCTTGCCGGAGATCTTCTCCAGGGTGACCCGGTCGCCGAACTGCTTGGTGACGCCGGTGAGCGAGGACAGCTTGGCACCGGTGACCGTGTCGTCGTACGAGACGATGATCCGGCCGTCCGGGTTGGTCTGCCAGGCCGTGCCCGGGATGGACGCGTCCTTGCTCAGCGTGGCGGTGATGGCGGTCGCCGACAGTGCCGACGGCTTGATCGGGGCGGCGCTGGCCTGGGTGGCCAGCAGCCCGGCGGCGGCGAGCCCGGCGGCTGCCAGGATCGCGGTGGTACGGCGAAGCGGAGAGAATTTCACGGTTTCAGCCTCCTCACGATGAGGACGCGCTCGGGGCGGGTGCGTCCTTGACTTAAAACCGTGAGCAGTAGTACCCAGATCTGTCCGTGAGTATTCGCCCGAGCTCGGAGCGTGAGGGTAATCCTCCGGTCAGTACACGGCGACGCCGTACCGGGTGAGGGCCTCGACGACCGGCTGGAAGTAGCTGACACCGCCCGAACTGCAGTCGCCGCTGCCGCCGGAGAGCAGTCCGTAGGCGTACTGCCGGTAGAACAGCGGACCACCCGAGTCGCCCGGCTCCGAGCAGACGCTGGTCCGGATCATGCCGGTGACGCGGCCTTCGGGGTAGTTCACCGTGACGTTGAGCCCGGTCACTGTGCCGCTGTGCAGGCCGGTGGTGCCGCCGGCGCGGTACACGTACTTGCCGAGGTTCGGGTTCACCGCCCGGCTGATGTCCTGCGACCGCCCGTTGTACAGGTTCACGCTGCCGCCGGGCCGCGAGATGTCGGTCCGGTAGACGATCAGCGAGTAGTCGTTCCCCGGGAAGCTGAAGTGGTGCCGCTGGCCGAGCCGGGACGTCTTGGCCGAGTTGTTGTACCAGGTCGCGGCCTCGGCACCGCAGTGACCGGCGGTGAGCAGGTAGTAGATGCCCCGCCGCGAGACGTTGAAGCCGGCCGAGCACTTCACGTCCCCGCCGTAGATCGCGCTCCCGCCGCTGATCCGTGTGGTCAGCTTGCCGGGCAGCTTCGTCAGTACGACGCCCGCCCCGAGCTTCTTGGTCACGCCGGTCAGTGAGGTCAGCTTGGAGCCGGTGACGGTCGAGTCGTAGGACACCTCGACGGTGCCGTCCGGCCGGGTCATCCAGGTGGTGCCCGGGATCGAGACGTCCTCGTTCAGGGCAGAGGTGATGGCCGCGGCCGACAGTCGCGGCGGCTTGACCGGATCGGCCTTGGCAGGCAGTGCGGTCAGGGCCAGAGCGGTTACGGCGAGCGCAGCGGCTGCGCGCCGGACAGTGGAGGGTCGCATGTCATCAGCCTTCCGTGGCGTGCGGTTCTGATGAGTTCATTGGCAGCTTCAGGACGTCAAACGCTTGGTTGAGTCTAGGCCGCCGCAGGTCACCGTGCGCCGCAACACCTGCATATCACCTCGCAACACTGCGTGATCGACA
The DNA here is from genome assembly GCF_004331465.1 of Kribbella pittospori. Taxonomy (GTDB): domain Bacteria; phylum Actinomycetota; class Actinomycetes; order Propionibacteriales; family Kribbellaceae; genus Kribbella; species Kribbella pittospori. The sequence continues at coordinate 595,112 of NZ_SJKB01000002.1, read as the reverse complement.
TCGACGGTCCACTTCTCGCCGGACAGCGTCACCGTCATCGCCCCGTTCTCGAACCACGGCCCGTGCGACAGCCGCCAGTCCGCCGCCACATCCCGTACGCCGGCCGACCGCGCGAGGCGGTGCAGCAGCGCGGTCATCCACCGGGTCCCGAGGATGTGATTGCCCCACCTGATGTGCTGCGGCACCGGGTTCCGGAACGGCGACATGGTGAGCTGGCGGATCGCCGTACCCGGATGCTCGACGGTCGTCAGCCGGGCCTCGGCAATGTAGCTGCAGTGCACGTCGCCGGACAGCATCAGGATCGACGCCGGCGGATCCTCACCGCCGACCACCTCGGTCAGCAGCGTGGTCATATCGTCCAGCGACTTCCGGAACGACGCCCAGTGCTCCAGATCCATGCGCTGCCGGATCTTCTCGCCCACTCGGGCGCCGCGCCGACCCCATGCGCCGGACGAGATCGCCTCGTCCCATCCCTCCAGGTGATGCAGCCCGGGCGCGAGCAGGAACGGCAGGGTCGAGGCCAGCAGGAGATGCCGGATCGGACGCGTCGCGCCGACCGTGTGCCGTTGTACCCACTCCCACTCGTGGGTGTCGACCATCGCCCGCTCGTCCGGGTCCAGATGCCGGGAGCACCGTGAGTCGATCGCGAGCAGCCGGACATCGCCGAAGTCGCGGTAGAAACTCCAGCGGGTCGACGCCGGATCCTCGTCCGCGGTCCAGGCGAAGCTGTCCAGGTACGCCGTACGTTCGTCGTCGTCCTCGATCGTGAGCATTGCGCGGTACGTCGCGTCCCGGTCGAGCTGCTCGGGCGAGAGATTGCCGAGGTGCTGATAGACCCAGTACGACGCGTAGGCGCCGACGACCCGGTCGTGCCACCACGGCTGCCCGGTCACCCAGCGACGCCAGGTCAGCGAGGTGTTCCAGTCGTCGCGCAGGTCGTGGTCGTCGAGCAGCATGCACAGCGGGACCGTCGAGAACAGCCAGCGCACGGCGGGAGTCGTCCACGAGTCGTCGTACAGCCAGGTGTACTCCTCGAAGTTCCCGATCTCATCGGCGACCTCGGACCCTGGCCGACCACCGTGGGCCTCGTGCAGCCGACGCAGTACGGCGTCGGACGGGTCGTCGGCGTACACCTGGTCACCGAGGAGCAGCACCGCATCCGGTTGATCGTCCTCACCGGCTGCCACCGACTCGGCCAGCGCGACCAACGCGTCCGGGCCGAACTCCTTGAACCCCTTCTCGTCGAACGGCGCGGACCGGCGGCACGACCCGAACGTCAGCCGGAAGGTCCCGTCCGCACGCGGTGTCCGGATCACACTCGGGCCGTACGGGCTGTACGCGACCGGCCACACCGTCCTGCCGTCCAGCATCACCTCGTACGGCGTCGTGGAGTCCGGCTCGAGGCCCTCGATCCGGACCAGCGCGTAGTGGTGGCCGTGCACCGACCAGGTCCGGGCCGTGTGGCCGAGCACCTCGACCTCGGCCGGACCGCTGGTCTCCACCCAGACGGTGGCCCGGGTCTCGTCGACGTACCGCAGCAGCGGCCCCAGCCTGAGCTCCATCCGGGCAACCTACAAGCTCAGTCCAGTCGCAGCGAGTGCAGAACGAACGACGCGAGCTCGCGGTACGCCTCGGCGTCGTTGAGGCCGGTGCGGCGGGCGATGTCGCCGCGCTGGATGGCCTGCATGGTGTGCGCGACCATCTCGGCCGCGAACGCGATGTCGACCTGCCGGAACGTCTTGTTGTTGATGCCGTCCTCGATCAGCGACCGGACCCGATCGGCCGCGATCCGGGTGTTCCGCTCGTACACCGAACGCGCCGGCGCGAACGTCGCGACGTCGTCCAGGAAGGTCCGGCTGGCCGGCCGGAGCGCGTCCGCGACCGCGTTCAGGTACGCCGCGATCCGCCGGTCGTGCCGGGTCTGCCGGGCGACCGCGGACTCGACCTGGGCGGTGGCATTCTTGAAGTAGTGCTTCACCACCTCGACGGCGAGCTGCTCCTTGCTCGGCGCGAGCGCGTACAGGGTCGTCTTGCTGCAGCGCAGCTCGGCGGCCAGGTCGTCCAGGGTGAACCGGCTGAAGCCCTGCTCGAGGAACAGGGTCAGGAGCCGGTCGAGCAGTTCGGACTGCCTGCGGGTACGGCGCCCCGGAACGACTGTTGTCATATCGAGACAGCATAGAACGATACGGAACTATGTGCTTCAGTATCGTTACGAGTATCATTTCGTCAGCCGTTGAGAGGGGTGCCTGATGGCTGTCGATCGTCTCCTGCCGACCGAGGAATCCACCGATCTGCTCGCTCTGGTCCGTGACCTGTGCGTGCACGAACTCGCGCCGTACGCCGCTCAGGCGGAGGAGAGTGAGACCTTCCCGCGGGACGCGTTCCGCACACTCGGCAAGGCCGGACTGCTCGGCCTGCCCTACCCGGAGCAGTACGGCGGCGCCGAGCAGCCGTACGAGGTGTACCTGCAGATGCTCGAGGAGATCGCCGCCGCCTGGATGTCGGTCGGCGTCGGGGTCTCCGTGCACACGATGACCAGCTACGGGCTGGCCACCTTCGGCACCGAGGAGCAGCGGGCCCGGTTGCTGCCGGACATGATCGGCGGCGAGATGCTCGGGGCGTACGCGTTGTCCGAGCCGCAGGCCGGCTCCGACATCAGCGGGATGACCACGCGCGCGGTCCGTGACGGCGACGAGTACGTGCTGACCGGCACCAAGGCGTGGATCAGCCACGGCTCGCACGCCGACTTCTACACCACCTTCGCCCGTACGTCGGCGGACCCGAAGCGCGGCATCTCGGCCTTCCATGTGCCGGCGACCGCGGAGGGTCTCAGCTTCGGCGCGCCCGAGCGCAAGATGGGCCTGACCGGGTCGACCACCACGCTGGTCAACTACGACCAGGTCCGGATCCCGGCTGTGAACCTGATCGGCGCCGAGGGTGACGGGATGCGGATCGCCCTGTCCGCGCTGGATTCCGGCCGGCTCGGCATCGCGGCGTGTGCGGTCGGTCTGGCCCAGGCCGCGCTCGACGTTGCCGCGGCGTACGCGCTGGAGCGGCAGCAGTTCGGTCAGGCGATCGCGGACTTCCAGGGCGTCCAGTTCCTGCTCGCTGACATGGCCGCCGCAGTCGAGTCGGCCCGGGCGACGTACCTGCAGGCCGCGCGCCGCCGCGACCTCGGCCGGCCGTTCACCCAACAGGCCGCGATCGCGAAGCTGATCTGCACCGACGCCGCGATGAAGGTCACCACCGACGCGGTCCAGGTGCTCGGTGGGTACGGTTACACCCGCGAGTTCCCGGCCGAGCGGTACATGCGCGAGGCCAAGGTCACCCAGATCTTCGAAGGAACCAACCAGATCCAGCGGCTGGTGATCAGCCGAGATCTCCTGAGGAGTGTTCGATGAAGCTTGGCCCGTCCGACGTCGCGCTGGTCACCGGTGGCGGTTCCGGTCTCGGTGAGGCGACGGTACGGCGGTTGGCCGCCGACGGTGCCGGGGTCGTGATCGTGGACCTGGCATCGTCTGCAGGCAAGGCGATCGCCGACGAGCTGGGCGACCGGGTCGTGTTCGCACCGGCCGACGTCACCGACGAGGCTGCCGTGACGGCAGCGCTCGACGCGGCTGCTGAGCTCGGCACCCTGCGGGTGGTTGTCACCTGCGCGGGGATCGCCACGCCGGGCCGGGTCGTCGGGCGGAAGGGTCCGTTGCCGTTGGCAACGTTCCGGCAGGTGGTCGAGGTGAACCTGATCGGCACCTTCAACGTGCTCCGGCTCGCGGCCGAGCGGATGATCGCGCAGGAGCCCGCCGCGGACCTCGACCGGGGCGTCGTGGTGATGACCGCGTCCATCGCGGCGTACGACGGTCAGGTCGGGCAGGCGGCGTACGCGGCCAGCAAGGGCGGCATCGTCGGCCTCACCCTGACCGCGGCCAGAGACCTTGCGGACAAGGGGATCCGGGTCGTCACCATCGCTCCGGGCACCATGGAGACGCCGATGCTGGCGGGCCTCCCCGAGGAGACCCGCACGGTCCTCGAGCAGCAGGTCCCGCATCCGTCCCGGCTCGGCCGCCCGTCCGAGTACGCCGCTCTGGTCGGTCACATCGTCGACAACCAGATGCTCAACGGCGAGGTCATCCGCTTGGACGGCGCCCTGCGGATGCCGCCGCGCTGATCACTCCGGTTCGGTCAGAGTCGGGGTGGGTAGCGCGAGCTTCTCATCCGGCTTGGCCGCCAGCACGTCCTCCACGTAGGACCGGGCGGCCTCCATCGTGTCGATCTCGCGGCCGGCCTGCTCGGACAGGAACCAGCGGTGCTCGAGCACCTCGTGGAACACCTCGGCCGGCTCGAGCTTGCGGTTCAGGTCCCGCGGAACCGAGCGGACCACCGGCTCGAACACGGTGGTCAGCCACTGGTGCGCGACGATCTCCTCGTCCTCGTTCTGCTGGTCGGTCGCGGCGGCGAACGCGTCCAGGTCGTTCAGCAACCGGCGGGCCTGGTTCTCCTCGACGTCCAGGCCGGTGAGCCGCAGCAGCCGGCGCGAGTGGTGCCCGGCGTCGACGACCTTCGGCTGGATCCGGACCTGGCTGCCGTCCCAGTCGGTGATGATGTCGATCTCGGCGACGTCGAAGCCGAGCTCGTTCAGCCGCCGGATCCGCGAGTCCAGCCGGTGCATCTCGTCGGTGGTGAACTCCTCCGGCGCGGTCAGCTCGGCCCACAGCGCCTCGTATCGCTTCTGGATCGACTCGACGGTCTCCTGCGGGTCGATGTCCGGGTCGAGCAGACCACCCTCCTGCAGGTCGAGCAGTTCGCCGAAGAGGTTGATCTCCGCGGTGTAGAGATCGTGCGCGCGCTGGCCGTCGGAGATGTCCTGGTGCAGCTCGCCGGTCTCGGCGTCCACCAGGTACGCCGCGAATGCGCCGGCGTCGCGACGGAACAACGTGTTGGACAGCGAGCAGTCGCCCCAGAAGAACCCGAGCAGGTGCAGCCGGACGATCAGCGCGACCAGGGCGTCGATCAGCCGGTTCACCGTGTCCGGCCGCAGCGTGCTGGAGAACAGCGCGCGGTAGGGCAGCGAGAACTGCAGGTGCCGGGTGATCAGGATCGAGTCGATCGGCTCACCTTTGCGATCCAGCCGGTCGGTGATCACACCGACGGGCTCGACCGAGGGCGACTCCAGCCGTTCCAGATCGCGCAGCAGCCGGTACTCGTGCAGCGCCAGGTGCTCCATCACCTCTTTGATCGCGTACACGCTGCCGTTGACCCGGACGAACCTGACCACGTGCCGCGAGATACCGCGCGGCAGCGCGACCAGTTGGTCCTCGGGCCAGTCCTCCAGGGGCACGTCCCACGGAAGCGACAGCAGACCGGTGTCCGGGCGGGTGGCGACAAATCGGGGCACGGCTCCAAGTCTGTCAGGAATCCTGAGGGTTCAGCGAGGTACGCAAGCTATTGCAAGAACTTGCGTGATCAGGCGTAGAGTTTGCGCTATGACACGACGACTTGCAGAGGTGGCCAAGAAGGTCGGCGTCAGTGAAGCCACCGTGAGCCGGGTCCTGAACGGGAAGCCGGGAGTGTCCGAGGCGACTCGGGAAGCCGTACTCACGGCGCTCGATGTCCTGGGGTACGAGCGTCCGACGCAGCTGCGCGGCGACCGGGCCCGGCTGGTCGGGCTGGTGCTGCCCGAGTTGCAGAACCCGATCTTCCCGGCGTTCGCCGAGGTCGTCGGTGGCGCGCTGGCGCAGCAAGGTTTCACGTCCTTGCTCTGCACTCGCACAGTCGGCGGCGTGTCCGAGGCCGACTACGTCGACCTGCTCCTGCAGCAGCAGGTGTCCGGGGTGGTGTTCGCCGGCGGGTTCTACGCCCAGGCCGACGCGCCGCACGCGCACTACGAGCTCATCCAGGAGCGCAAGCTGCCGACCGTCCTGGTCAACGCGGCGGTCGACCACCTCGGCTTCCCGCAGGTGTCCTCGGACGACTTCGTCGCCGCCGAGATGGCGCTCGGCCACCTGCGCGCCCTCGGTCACCGCCGGATCGGCATGGTGCTCGGGCCGCGTGACCACATCCCGTCGCGGCGCAAGCTGGACGCGTTCCTGGCCGCGGACGAGGCGGACATGGAGCTGGTCGAGCACACGATGTTCTCGCTCGAGGGCGGGCATGCGGCCGCGACCCGGCTCGTCAACAACGGCGTCACCGGCATCGTCTGCGCCAGCGACATCCTCGCGCTCGGCGCCATCCGGGCAGTCCGCCGGGCCGGCCTGTCCGTCCCCGACGAGGTCTCCGTGATCGGGTACGACGACTCCGCGATGATGAACTGCACCGACCCGCCACTGACCACGGTCCGGCAGCCGATCGACGCGATGGGCCGGGCCGCCGTCGACATGCTGGTCGCCTTGATCGAACGGGCCGCCGTGCCTGCCGACGAATTGCTGTTCGAGCCGGAGTTGGTCGTCCGGGCCTCCACCGCGCGCGCCAGGATCTGACCTACCACCCTCTCCGCAGCCGCTGACCGGTCACCGGTCGGCGGCTGCTGTCGTCTGCTCCGCGCGAGCCACCTTCCCATCTGAAGTCACGTTTTTGCAATCTTCTATTTGAGTATTGCGCAGTGGTGTCGAGTTGCCTACGGTGTCCGCAAGATCGAGGGAGAGGGTGGATCGATGAGGACAACGCGGCGCGGGCTCAGCCTGCTGCTGGTCGCGGGACTCGGGCTGGTGGCCGCGTCCTGTGGGTCGGGGGACGACGAACCGAGTGCTCAGACATCAGCGAGCAGCGACGGCCCGGTGACCATCACGGTCGGCTGCCAGCCGCCGAAGAGCAATCCGAAGGAACGGCAAGCCTGGGACGCCGACGTGGCCGCGTTCCAGCAGCAGCACCCGAACATCACCATCCAGAGCAAGGACGCGTTCCCCTGCATCAACCCGGACACCTTCCAGGCGAAGCTGGCCGGCGGCAGTCAGGAGGACGTGTTCTACGTCTACTACACCGACGTGCAGAAGATCATCAAGGCCAAGCAGGCCGCCGACATCAGCCAGTACGTCGGCGACGTCCAGGCGGTCAAGGATCTGCGGCCGGACGTGATGGGCGTGTTCAAGGACGGCGACAAGACCTACGGGCTGCCGCGCAACAACTACAACATGGGCCTGGTCTACAACCGCAAGTTGTTCACCCAGGCCGGCCTGGACCCGGACAGCCCGCCGAAGACGTGGGGCGAGGTGCAGGAGGCGGCGAAGAAGATCGCCGGGCTCGGTGCCGGGTACGTCGGGTTCGGTGAGTACTCCGCCGGCAACACCGGCGGCTGGCACTTCGCCGCTTCGCTGTACGCACGTGGCGGGTCGATGGTCAGCGACGACGGCAAGACCGCCGCGTTCAACAGCGCCGAAGGCAAGGCGGTGCTGGAGAACCTGAAGCAGATGCGCTGGAACGACAACTCGATGGGCAGCAAGCAGCTCCTCCAGTGGGAGGACCTGATGCGGATGATGGGTTCCGGCAAGCTCGGCATGATGATCGGCGCGCCGGATGTCGTGCAGGGCGTGAACAACGACTTCCAGGGCAAGTTCGAGGACTACGGCGTGACCGCCGTACCGGAGTCCGAGGGCAAGGCGTCGCTGAGTGGTGGCGACGGCTACATGTTCAACCCGAAGGCGACGCCGGAGAAGATCAAGGCCGGGCTGCTGTGGCTGAACTTCCACGAGCTCACGCCGGGTCAGGGGCAGTTCAACTACGCACGGGCGAAGGAGCAGGGGCGTCCGGTCGGGCTGCCGATCCCGGATCTGTACGGCGACTCCGCGCCGGGCAAGCAGATCGTTGACCTGCGCAAGCAGTACGCGACGGTCCCGGTCGACCACTTTTCGCCGTACGTCGCGGCGCAGTCGACCATCACCAACAAGCTCGAGCCGCCGAAGGCGCAGGAGCTGTACGCCGTCCTGGATGTGGCGATGTCTGCCGTACTCACCCGGAAGGACGCCGACATCGACAAACTCCTGTCCGACGCGGAAGGCAAAGCCAACAAGATCCTGGCCAAGAACACCTGATGGCTGACAACACCAGCACACGCACCCGCCGTCCCCGCTCCGCGGGGACGGCGGGTGGTGGGGGAGAAGAACGGCGGGGTTCGGCGGACGGGGCGGCAGGAGGCGGCGGGCTCCGGCGGTCGGCCCTCGATTCATCACCCACCCCCGACCAGGTGGGTGCGCTGCGGCGGGCGGTGGGGCGGAATCTGACTGCCTACGGGTTCTTGTGTGGGGCTTTGATCTGTTTCGCCTTGTTTTCCTGGTATCCGATGGTTCGGGAGGTGGTTCTCAGTTTTCAGGAGAACAACTTCGTCGACCCGGGGAAGTGGGTCGGATTCGACAACTTCCGGACCGTGATCGAGGATCCGGCGTTCCGGTCCGCGTGGCTCAACACCGCCGCGTTCAGCGGGCTCGCCCTCGTGATCGGGTACGCCGTACCGTTCGTGCTGGCCGTCGTGCTGAATGAGCTCAGGCACGCGAAGGCCTACCTGCGGTTCGTCGTCTACCTCCCGGTGATGCTGCCGCCGGCCGTCGCCGTACTGCTGTTCAAGTGGTTCTACGACCCGGGCTCCGGCCTGTTCAACCAGATCCTCGACGTCTTCCACCTCCCGCCGCTGAGCTGGCTGGACTCCACCAGCACGGCGCTCGTCAGCCTGGTGCTGGTGTCGACCTGGATGAACCTCGGCACCGGCACGCTGATCTACCTCGCCGCGCTGCAGAGCATCCCGGGCGACCTGTACGAGTCGGCCGAGTTGGATGGCGCCGGCCTGTTCCGCCGGGTGTGGCACGTGACGATCCCGCAGACCAAGCTGATCCTGCTGGTGATGTTGCTGCTGCAGGTCGTCGCGACCATGCAGGTGTTCATCGAGCCGTACCTGCTGACCGGCGGCGGTCCGGAGAACGCGACCGTCACGGTCGCCTACCTGATGTACCAGTACGCGTTCAACTTCGGCGACTTCGGTGGCGGTGGCGCGCTCGGCCTGATGCTGATGGTCGTGCTGCTGGTGTTCTCCACGATCTACCTGCGCGTGTCTCGCGAGGAGGAGGCCCGATGAGGACCTTGGTGTCGCCGCTCGCGCTGCGGACCCCGCGCGGCCGGCTGATCTACTGGACGATTCTGACGGTGGTCGTGGTCGGCTTCACCGGCGCGTTCGTGTTCCCGCTGTACTGGATGGTGACCGGCGCGCTCAAGTCGCCGGACGAGCTGGCCCAGATCCCACCCAGCTTCTTCCCGAAGTCGTTCGACCTCGGGGTGTACGCCGACGCCTGGGAACAGCTGCAACTGGGCGTCTTCCTGAAGAACACCGCCCTGTACGCCGGTGGCGCGTGGCTGTTCACGCTCGCGGTCGACGTCACCGCGGCGTACGCGCTGTCGAAGCTCCGGCCGTTCTTCGGCAAGCTGATCCTCGGCGCGATGCTGGCGACGTTGATGATCCCGCCGATGGTTCTGCTGCTGCCGACGTACCTGGTGGCCAAGGATCTGCCGATCTTCCATCTCGACCTGCTCAACACGCCCTGGGCGATTTGGTTGCCGGCGGCAGCGAACGGCTTCTTCGTGTTCCTGCTGAAGCGGTTCTTCGACTCGATCCCACGCGAACTGCTGGAAGCGGCGGAGATCGACGGCGCATCGCCGCTGCGGATCCTGTGGTCGATCGTGCTGCCGGTGTCGCGGCCGATCCTCGGCGTGGTGTCGATCCTGTCGGTCGTGACGGTGTGGAAGGACTTCGTCTGGCCGCTGCTGGTGCTGCCGGAGACGGACAAGATGTCGATCAGCGTCGGCATCGCGTCGCTGTCCGCCCAGATGCCGCAGAACGTGCTCATCGCGTCCTTGGTCATCGCCAGCCTGCCGACGATCCTGGTCTTCTTCGTGTTTCAGCGGAGCATCATGGCGGGGCTCACCGCCGGAAGTCTTAAAGGATAAGAACAACATCCCGCCCCTCGCTCCGCTCGGGACGGGATGGAGAGAGGGCGGTCTGACCGCCGGAAGTCTTAATGGGTAAGGGGATTCGATGGCTGACGAGTGGTGGCGCGATGCGGCGATCTACCAGGTGTACCTGCGTAGTTTCGCCGACGGCAACGGTGACGGGATCGGCGATCTGGCCGGTCTGCGCGAGCGGTTGCCGTACCTGGCCGAGCTCGGCGTGGACGCGATCTGGCTGAACCCGTGGTACCCGTCCCCGATGGCCGACGGCGGGTACGACGTCGCCGACTACCGCGCGATCGACCCGGCGTTCGGCACGCTCGAGGAGGCCGAGGCGTACATCGCGGAGGCGCACGCGCTGAACATCCGGACCATCATCGACATCGTCCCGAACCACGGATCCGATCAGCAGGACTGGTTCGTCCAGGCGCTGCAGGCCGGTCCGGGGTCGCCCGAGCGCGAGCGGTTCCTGTTCCGTCCGGGACGCGGTGAGCTGCCGCCCAACGACTGGCAGTCGATCTTCAACGGCCCCGCCTGGACCCAGGTCGAGGACGGCGAGTGGTACCTGCACCTGTTCGCCCCGGAGCAGCCGGACTTCAACTGGCGCAATCCCGAGGTGGTCGAGGAGTTCCACGCGATCCTGCGGTTCTGGCTGGACCGCGGCGTCGACGGGATCCGGATCGACAGCGCCGCCGTACTGTTCAAGGACCTGGACAGTGTCGAGGAGTCGTACACCGACCACGACGAGGTCCACGACGTGTACCGCGGTTGGCGCCACCTCACCGATGCGTACGACGGCCGGTTCCTGGTCGGTGAGATGTGGATGCCGGACCAGGAGCGGTTCGCGCTGTACCTGCGTCCGGACGAGATGCACACCGCATTCAACTTCGACTTCCTGTCCCGGCCGTGGCAGGCGGACGAACTGAAAGCGTCGATCGACCTGACGCTGACCACGCACGTCCCGATCGGAGCCCCGCCGACCTGGGTGCTGTCCAACCACGACGTCACCCGGCCGGTGACGAAGTACGGGCGCCCGGACACGTCGTTCTCGCATCAGGACCGCAAGCACGGCATGCGTACCGATCTCGTCCTCGGCGAACGGCGCGCCCGCGCGGCGGCACTGCTCGCGATGGCGCTGCCGGGTGCGGTGTACGTCTACCAGGGCGAGGAGCTCGGTCTCCCGGAAGTCGAGAACCTTCCCGACGAGCTGCTCCAGGACCCGATCTTCGCCCGCTCCGGCGGTACCGATCGCGGCCGGGATGGTTGCCGAGTGCCCCTACCGTGGTCGGGCAAGGAGCCGCCGTTCGGATTCGGAACCGGTACGCCGTGGCTCCCGCAACCCGCCGACTGGAAGAACCTCACCGTCGAGTCCCAGCACGACGACCAGAGCTCGATGCTCACCCTCTACCGCACCGGCCTCGCACTCCGCCGCACCTATCTCGGCGACGGCACCCTCACCTGGCTCGACTCACCACCCGGTGTGCTCGCATTCCAGCGGGAGAACCTGACCTCCATCACCAACCTGACGGCCGACCCGGCCGACCTGCCACCGCACGAGGAGGTGCTCCTCACCAGCACCCCACTCGACAACGGCAGACTCCCGACCGACAGCACCGCTTGGATCAGGTGAGGGGACGGAATCGGCGTAGGCGGAGGCTGTTGGAGACGACGAAGACTGAGCTGAAGGCCATTGCCGCGCCGGCGAGGATTGGGTTGAGGAGGCCGGCGGCGGCCAGTGGGAGGGCGGCGACGTTGTAGGCGAAGGCCCAGAACAGGTTGCCCTTGATCGTCCGCAACGTGCTGCGGGACAGGCGGATGGCGTCCACCGCCGCGCGCAGGTCGCCGCGGACCAGGGTCAGGTCGCTGGCCTCGATCGCCACGTCGGTACCGGTGCCCATGCTCAGGCCGAGGTCGGCCTGGGCCAGGGCGGCGGCGTCGTTGACGCCGTCACCGATCATCGCGACGACCCGGCCTTCGCCCTGCAGTTGCTTCACCGCGTCGACCTTGCCGGCAGGCAGTACTTCGGCGATCACCTCGTCGATGCCGACCTCAGCCGCGACCTTCTGCGCTACTGCCTCGTTGTCGCCCGTCAGCAGCACCGGCCGCAGTCCCAGCGCCTTCAGCTGGCCGATCGCCTCTGCTGACGTGGGCTTCACCGTGTCCGCAACCACCAGGACCGCTCGCGCTTCCCCGTCCCATCCGACCGCGACCGCCGTACTGCCCTCGGCCTCGGCGTGGTCCTTGGCGTGCGCCAACTCCTCCTGCAGGTACTGGCTCCACTCCTCCAGCAACCGCGTGCGTCCGACCAGGACCGCGTGCCCGTCGACGATGCCCTGGACACCAAGGCCTTCGACGTTCCCGAAGTCCTCGACCTCGGGCAGTTGACCGAGCTCGGACTGGGCACCGCGGGCGATGGCCTGTGCGATCGGGTGCTCGCTGGAGTGCTCCAGCGCCCCGGCCAGACGCAGTACGTCGGCACGCTCCTGCCCAGGAGCCAGCAGTACGTCGATCAGCTCCATCCGGCCCGTGGTCACGGTGCCGGTCTTGTCCAGGACGACGGTGTCGACGCGACGAGTGGACTCCAGCACCTCCGGACCCTTGATCAGGATGCCCAGTTGCGCACCTCGGCCGGTGCCGACCATCAACGCGGTCGGCGTGGCCAGCCCGAGCGCACACGGGCAGGCGATGATCAGTACGGCGACCGCAGCGGTGAACGCGACCTCGACCGGAGAACCGTTGCCGAGCCAGAAGCCCATCGTCGTCAGCGAGAGCCCGATCACGATCGGCACGAAGAACCCGGACACCTTGTCCGCCAGCCGCTGGACCTCGGCCTTCCCGTTCTGCGCGTCCTCGACCAGTCGCGCCATCTGCGCCAGTTGGGTGTCGGCGCCCACCCGGGTGGCTCGGACGATCAGTCGACCGCCCGCGTTCACGGTGGCGCCGACGACCGCGTCGCCCGCACTGACCTCGACCGGGACGGACTCCCCGGTCAGCATCGACGCGTCGACCGCGCTGCTCCCGGTCACGATCACACCGTCCGTCGCGATCTTCTCGCCAGGCCGTACGACGAACTCGTCACCCACGGCCAGTTGGTCGGCCGGGATCCGCACCTCGGCGCCGTTCCGCAGTACGGCGACGTCCTTCGCACCCAGCTCCAGCAGGGCCTTCAGGGCCGCGCCGGACCGGCGCTTGGCGCGAGCCTCGAAGTACCGCCCCGCCAGGATGAACGTGGTCACGGCGGTGACGACCTCGAGGTAGATCTCCTCGGCGCCGGTGCCGCGGGACGGGATCAGCGTGAACGGCATCGTCATCCCCGGCTCGCCGGCGGAGCCGAGGAACAGCGCATACAGCGACCAGAGGAACGCACTCACCACGCCCAGCGAGATCAGCGTATCCATGGTCGTGGCGCCGTGTCGCAGGTTGGTCCAGGCGGCCTTGTGGAACGGCCAGGCCGCCCACGTCGCCACCGGGAAGGCCAGCGTCAGCGACGCCCACTGCCAGTAGTCGAACTGCAGCGCCGGGATCATCCCGAACGCGATCACCGGCACCGCCAGTACGATGCTGGCGATCAGCCGCTCGCGCAGCGGCTTCAGCTCGTCCGGCTCATCCTCGTTGCCATCGGCAACCGCAGGAGCCGGCAGCGACGCGGTGTAGCCGGTCTTCTCCACGGTGGCGACCAGGTCGTCGGTGGTGATGCCGGCCGGGTACGTCACCTTCGCCTTCTCGGTGGCGTAGTTGACGGTCGCGGTGACGCCGTCCATCCGGTTCAGCTTCTTCTCCACCCGGGCGGCGCACGAGGCGCACGTCATGCCACCGATGATGAGTTCGACGGAATCACTCATGGCAAGCCTCCTCAGTGGCCGTGCGGGGTCTCTTCGTGCCCCGGGGTGGTGGTTGTTGTCGTCTTGGTCGGCACCGGAGCCGGCGGCACGATCGTGGTCCCGTTCGGGCCCACCTTCACGGTGAACTCGGCGGTGTGCACGGCGCCCGCGTGCTGGAAGTCCAGGAACAGGCTGTACGTCGCGGCGGTCGGGAAGGTGGTGCCGAAGGTGATCTCCGGGCCGCCCTTCATCCCCGGCTCCGCGTGCTGGGCCGGGTGGTTGTGCAGGTAGGCGAGGTCGCCGCTGCGCAGCGAGACCAGGTGCCCGAAGGCGCCCAGGTACGGCTGCAGGTCGGTGACCGGCTTGCCGCCCCGGCTGACCCGGAACGTCAGCTCGGATTCCTTCCCCGCGACCGGAGTGCCCGACAGCGTCACGTCGTACCCGTGGAAGCTGTAGATGCTGGAGGGCTCGCTCAGCGGGACCGGGATGTAGAGACCGGAGACGTTGACGTCGGTGCCGAGCGTCAGGCCGCGGTCCAGTCCGGCCGGCTGGAAGTCGGCGTACAGCCGCCAGGTGCCACCGGCGGTGAAGGTGAACGGGACGCTCCACGTCCCGCTCGCGTCCCTGGTCGGGTGTACGTGGTGGAATCCGGACAGGTCACGCCGGACCACAATCAGGTGCAGGTCCTTCTCGTGGGTCTTCGTGTACTGCGTGACCGGCTTGCCGTCCGGTCCCTGGATCGTGAAGCGCAGTTGGGTCTTCGCGCCGGACTGGTAGAACGTCGTCGCCGGCGCGAACGTGTAACCGGCGTCGGACACCGCCAGCCCGGGCAGCTGCCCGGGGGCATCGTGTCCCGCGCCGTGTCCTGAGGTCTGCTCCATACCGCCCATTTCCTCTCCGTGGGCCGGAGCCGCGGGCGTGTCGGCCGCCGCGATCGGGTCGACCGCGGAGCCGATCGCGTACGCCGCCCCGAAGGCGAGCGTCAGCGCACCGGCGAACGCGCCGAGCCGGAGCGCGACGGCCCGGCTCACGACGCCGCCAGTTCGTAACCCGCCTCGTCGACGGCCTCGCGCACGGCGGCCTCGTCGAGAGCGGACTCACTCGTCACGTGCACCGCGGAGGTGCCACCGGCGACGAGATCGATGCTGACCTCCTGCACACCGGGAAGCTTGCTGAGCTCCTCGGTGACCGCGGAGGTGCAGTGGCCGCAGGTCATCCCGGAGACGGAGTAGGTGGTGTTCATATCGGGCTCCTTCAGAGTGTGTTGTGTCAGCTGCGAACGAGGCGGGCGATCGCGTCGGAGGCCTCGCGGACCTTCTCCTCGGCCTCGGCGCCACCCTTCTGCGCGGCCTCGACCACGCAGTGCGACAGGTGCTCGTCGAGCAGTTCGAGGGAGAAGGACTGCAGCGCCTTCGTCGCGGCCGACACCTGGGTGAGGATGTCGATGCAGTACTTGTCCTCCTCGACCATCCGCTGCAGGCCGCGGATCTGGCCCTCGATCCGCCGCAGCCGCTTCAGGTGGCTGCTCTTCTCGGCGGTGTATCCGTGCACATGAGCGTCGGCGTCGGTGGTCATCTCAGGTTCCTCCAGCGGTCCGCGGCTACCCCTCGGGGGTATGTCGACAGGCATGAAGTTACCCCCTTGGGGTATCAAGTGCAAGTCTTCGGTCGGTACGGGTGGGGGGTATCACATCGAGCGGTCCGGCAACAAACCTGTCACGCTGTGCGTCTGCCACGAGACGAGAGGGGCACGATGCCGGAACTGGCGATCAGTACGCGCGGTCTGCGCAAGACCTACCGGACCCGGCTGGGCCGCAAGGTGGTCGCGGTCCAGGGCCTCGACCTGGACGTGCCGGCCGGGGGAGTACACGGGTTCCTCGGGCCGAACGGCTCGGGCAAGACGACGTCGATCCGGATGCTCCTCGGCCTGATCCGCGCTGATGCCGGGACGATGACGGTGTTCGGCCGGCGCGTGCCGGCCCAGTTGCCGGAGGTGGTCGGCCGGGTCGGTGCGATCGTCGAGTCGCCGAAGTTCTTCCCGGCGTTCACCGGCGAGAAGAACCTGCAACTGCTCGCCGAGGCGATCGGCGTACCCCGCCGGCGGGTCGGTGAGGTGCTCGAGCAGACGTCTCTGGCGGACCGCGGCGACGACCGGTTCCGCTCGTACTCGCTGGGCATGAAGCAGCGGCTGGCGATCGCGGCCACGCTGCTGAAGGAGCCCGATCTGCTGATCTTCGACGAGCCGACGAACGGCCTCGATCCGGCCGGCATCCGGGAGATCCGTGAGACCATGCGTGGACTCGGCAACCAGGGCCGGACCGTGCTGGTGAGCAGCCACATCCTCGCCGAGGTCGAGCAGGTCGCCGACACCGTGTCGATCATCGGCCACGGCCGGCTGCTGGCCTCCGGCACCGTCGCGGAGGTGATCGGCGGCGGTACGACGACCACGGTCAAGGTTGCCGTGGACAATCACGAGGCGGCGACCCGGATCCTCACCGCGGCAGGGATGACGGTGCGGGCCGATGGCAACTATCTGCTGGTGGACGGCACCGGGCAACCGGCCGAGATCACGCGCCGGCTGGCGCATCAGGAGCTGTACGTGTCCGAGCTTGTCCCGGTCCGCGCGGACCTCGAGTCCGTCTTCCTCGAGCTGACCGCGGAGGAGAAGATCTGATGCTCCGTCTCACCACGGTCGAGTTGCGCCGGCTGGTCGCCCGGCGGATGACCGTCGTCGGCGTGATCGGCCTCCTGCTGATCATCCTGCTGCTGTTGTTCGCGACCTGGCTCGAGGCGCGGCCGTCGTCGGCGGACGAGCAGCGCGCGGCCCAGTCGCAGTACGAGCTCGCCCATCAGCAGTGGGTGGACGGCCACGTGGCGAACGAGGCCGCGTGCAACGAGCAGTGGGACAAGCAGCCCGATCCGAAGCCCAAGCGCGAGGACATGTGCAGCTACCCCGAGCCGAGGCCGGAGGAGTTCGGCAAGCCGCCGACGGTGTTCGCCGAGCTGATGCCCGACCTGCTGCACGGAGTGTCGTACCTGCTGCTGTTCGCCGCGTTCCTGCTGGGCGCGAGTTTCATCGCGGCCGAGTTCAGTACCGGTGCCATCGGCAACTGGCTGACCTTCGAACCACGCCGGCTACGGGTCTACGGCAGCAAGCTGCTGGCGGCCGCGATCGGATTCGTGCCGGTGGCGGTCGTGGTCCTCGGTGTCCTGGTGGTCGGCACCTACCTGATCGTCGACCAGCTCGGCAGCACCGCGACCACGACCGGCAAGGTCTGGGGCGATCTGCTCGCGACGGCCGGGCGAGCCGTCGTACTGACCGCTCTGGGCGCGGCTCTCGGCGGCGTGGTCGGTCTGCTGCTGCGGCACACCGCGGCCGCCATCGGTCTGGCGATGGGGTACCTGGTCCTGGTCGAGGCGATCTTCGGCAACCTGCTGAACAAGGTCCAGCCGTGGTTGGTGAAGCTGAACTTCGACGCGTTCATCCGGCACGACACGACGTACTACGTGAACCAGTGCTCGTCGACCAGCGACGGCGGCTACATGTGCAACAGCGTCCTGAAGACGCTGACGTTCGAGCGTGGTGCGTGGTATCTGGGCATCCTCGCGGTCGTCCTGGTGGTGTTCGGCGCGGCGGTCTTCCACCGCCGCGACATCAACTCCTGAGCCGCCGCATCCGTCCGAACAGCGCCACCCCGACAGCGATCGCAACGGCTACGGCGGCCAGTGCCAGGCCGCGCCGCAGACCGGGCGGTGTGTAGCTGCAGTCGATCCGGTCGGCCGAGTCGCCGAGCGGTACGGCGATCAGGCCGCCGAAGTCCCGCGGAGTCTTGGCCGCGCCGTCCCCGGTGGAGCAGCTCCAGCCGGGCAGCTTCGGTACGGCGACCACGGCGTACCCCTGGCTGCCTGCCGGGAGGGTCGCGCTGATCGAATGACCGCCCGCCTCGACGTCCGTCGCCCCGGTCGTGCGCAGCGTCTCGACGGCCTTCGCCAGGGCGGTTTCGTCGAGGCAGCCGATCGCGCCCCTGGGTGCGATACCGCGCTTCGCGTTCCCGAGGAACTTGACCTCCACGGACACGGCACCGGAGGCCGGCGTCGTGCCGAGGCCGACCACCCCGCTGTTCGTCGTCACGCCCGGCCGGCGGCTCGCGAGCAGGTCCGTCCATTTGGGGTCACCGGTCTGCCGCACCTGTCCGACCGTGTGCGGCAGGTTCAGGAAGATCTTGGAGCCCGGGCGGCACTGGCCCTCGAGCGTGACGCTTCCGCCGCCGGGCATCCGCCTGCCCTTGTACGTCGGCACCTGGTAGACCTGGGTCCCGAGCAGCCGGTCCTGGGCGACGAAGACATTCGGCGCCTGGGTCGTGCCGAGCCCGGGCCGCACCGTGACGAGCGGCGGCACCGTGGCGCGGGTGAACTCCGGAGGGCCGCCGTTGAGGTGCATCCGCGCCCCGACCGAGAAGATCGCGTCGACCACCGGGTTGTCCAGGTCGCGGTTCGCTCTTCCGTAGCCGGTCCAGCCGAAGCCGAGATCGGTCAGCGTCTCGTTCAGCGAGTGCGGCAGCAGGCTGCTGTAGAGACCCGGGCCCTGCCCACCGAGCAACACCGGGTCGTTCGGCGTCACCGCGGTCCCCGGATCCGTCCGGTACGACGGCCAGTCGCCGGCCGCCTCGAGCGCGTCGAGCCGCTGGGTCTGCCGGTCGTCCCAAGGGCGCAGCGATGCGCTGAGGATCTCCTTGCGCTGCTCGTCCGTCACCACCGCGGACCAGGTCGTCTCCACAGCGACGACGGCCAGCACGAGGGTGAAGGCCGCCGCGACCGGCCACTTCGACCGCTTCAGCGAGGGCGAGCGGCGTACCGCCCAGATGATGGTGAGCGCTCCAACGGTGACGACGCCGGAGACGATCAGCAGGGACACGGCGTACTCGGTCAGGTACGGGCTCCCGTCCGACACCACCGCGATCACGGCGACCAGGGCGCCGCCGCCGAGCAGTGCGATCGGCCCGGGCAGGCGGTACGCGACCGACAACCAGCCCATGACCACGATCAGGCCGCACAGGACGAACGCCTCGCGGTACTGGCTGCCGTTCGGCGTGTCGAAGCCGTGCCACATCGCCTGCGTCGGAGCCCACCGGAACGACAGCGTGACCAGGACGGTGGTGATCACCCAGACCAGCTTGGTCCGGATCGGCACCGCCCGGTTGAACGGCAGGGTGCAGGCGAGCAGCAGTGCGACCGTTCCGACGTACAGGCTGGCCGTGCGGCCGACGCCCTCGGACAGCGGGAGCAGGCGGGAGAGGAACTCGCTCCATTCGTTCGCCGTGAAGATCCCGGGCGGCGACGGCGTTGCGTCACGGTTGGCCATCAGGACCGGGAGCAGGATGGGCGCCGACAGGGCGATCCCGAGAACGAACGAGATTCCGTGCCGGACGACGACACGCAGCCGGTCCACCCAGCTCAGGTCGCTGGTCAGTATCCGCGCGATCAGGTAGATTCCGCCCGCGATCGTGGCCATGTAGGCGGTGTAGAAGTTGGAGACCCAGAAGACCCCCACCACCAGCACGCTGAGCAGGCGGTTGGTCCTGCGGAGTGACCACTCGGCGACCAGGAAGAACAGCGGCAGGGCGATCAGGCCGTCCAGCCACATCGGCACGTATGCGCCGTCGTCGATGGCCCAGCCGCAGACGCCGTACGAAGCTCCGAGAATTGCTGCAACCCAACGGGGTCCTCGATGCATCTTGATGAGTAGCACCGCCATCGCGGCGGCGGCGAGGCTCAGTTTGAGGACGGTGATGACGTAGACGGCCAGATCGATCTGGTCGCGGGGAAACAGCCCCACCAGCAGCGACAGGGGGCTGCCCAGCACGACGCCGTAGTCGCCGAGGAAGCCGACGCCGAAGCCGCTCTGCCAGTTGAAGAACAGGTCGCCCTGAGCGCGGCCGTGCAGGACGTCCCAGAGATGGGCGAAGAACGGGATGTACTGCGTGCCAAGATCATTGGTGCTGCGGGACACTGAACCGAAGGGAAAGGTACCGCGGATGACTCCGGAGGCGGCGAAGACCGCCGCCACCACTAGCCCGGCCGCCGGCGCCGCTCTGCCCGCCTGGGCAGGCCGGTCCTGCACCCCCGTGCCCTGCTCCGATCCCACAGTCCGCCCCTTTGTTCGCTCGCCCCGGCGTGCAAAGCTAACGCCTAGTTCAGGTCTAGACAAGAATCGCGTCGGCGCGGACGGGTGGAATCGATGAGAACGACGATGCGACTGAGTCTGGTCGTACCATGCTTCAACGAGGCCGAGGTGATCGCCAAATTCCACCAGGCCCTCAGCCGGGAACTGACCGCCACCGGCCGTCCGTACGAGATCGTGTACGTCGACGACGGCAGCGCGGACGAGACGCTGGACGCGCTGGTCGAGCTGGCCGCCACCGACGAGTCGGTGCGCTACCTGTCCTTCAGCCGGAACTTCGGCAAGGAGTCCGCGATGCTGGCCGGCCTGCGCTACGCCAGCGGCGACGCCGTGGTGATCATGGACGCGGACCTGCAGCACCCGCCGGAGCTGGTCGGCCGGATGCTCGAGCACTACGAGCGCGGATTCGACCAGGTGATCGCACGGCGGACCCGGGTCGGCGACCCGGCCACCCGCACGCTGTTCGCCCGGACGTACTACTGGCTGATCAACCGGTGGGCCGACGTCGAGCTGATGGACGGGGTCGGCGACTTCCGGCTGCTGTCCCGGCGCGCGGTGGACGGGCTGCTGGAGCTGGGCGAGTACAACCGGTTCTCCAAGGGCCTGTTCGCCTGGATCGGGTTCGAGTCGATCCTGTTCGAGTACGAGAACGTGAAGCAGACCGACCGGAAGAGCCGCTGGACGTTCCGGCGGCTGCTCGAGTACGGGCTGGACGGGCTGCTGTCGTTCAACAACAAGCCGCTGCGACTGGCGATCTACGTCGGTGGCGTGCTCACCGCGATCGCGGCGGCCTACGCGGTCTGGGTGATCGCGGTCGCCGCCTTGAACGGGGTGAAGATGCCGGGATACGTCACGCTGATCGCGGCCATCACCGGACTCGGCGGGCTGCAGATGGTGATGCTCGGGGTGATCGGCGAGTACATCGGCCGGATCTACTACGAGACCAAGCAGCGGCCGCACTACCTGCTCAAGCAGACCAACATGGACCCGGCCGACCGCCTGGACAAGACACCGGCCTCGAGTGGCAGAGCCACCCGAGGCCGGCGTGTGATGTAGATCCCAGGATCAGGCGGTCAGCCGCTCCTCGGTCGAGGTCGAGAAGAGGTGCAGCTTGTCCGGCACCGCCGCGAGGCGGATCGTCGAGCCCTTCTCGACCGGCATCCGGGCGTCGATCCGGGCGACGATCTGCTGGTGCTCGTTGTTGTGCTCCGCGGTGCCGTACAGGTACGCGTCGGCGCCGAGCTCCTCGACCACGGCGACCTTGACCGGCAGGCCGTTGTCGGCGACCTTGAAGGCCTCCGGACGGACACCGATGGTCAGGGTCTTGTCGCTGCCGGCCTTCGACAGGATGTTGCGCTCGATCGGGATCACGTAGTCCCCGACCTTCGCGCCGCTCTCGGTGATGTCCGCCTCGAGCAGGTTCATCGCGGGCGAGCCGATGAAGCCGGCCACGAACTTGTTCTTCGGGGCGTCGTACAGGTTCAGCGGGGTGTCGACCTGCTGGAGCAGACCGTCCTTCAGTACGGCGACCCGGTCGCCCATCGTCATGGCCTCGACCTGGTCGTGGGTGACGTAGACGGTGGTGACACCGAGACGCTGCTGCAGCTCGGCGATCTGGGTACGGGTCTGGACACGCAGCTTGGCGTCGAGGTTCGACAGCGGCTCGTCCATCAGGAAGACCTGCGGGTTACGCACGATCGCGCGCCCCATGGCGACGCGCTGACGCTGACCACCGGACAGCGCCTTCGGCTTGCGGTCCAGGTACTCCTCCAGGCCGAGCAGCTTCGCGGCTTCCATCACCCGCTTGGCCCGGTCCTCCTTGGAGACACCCTGCATCTTCAGCGCGAAGCCCATGTTGTCCGAGACGGACATGTGCGGGTAGAGCGCGTAGTTCTGGAACACCATCGCGATGTCCCGCTCTTTCGGCGGACGGTGCGTGACGTCGCGGTCGCCGATGTAGATGGAACCCTCGTTGACCTCTTCGAGGCCGGCGAGCATCCGGAGCGAGGTGGACTTGCCGCAACCCGACGGGCCGACGAGCACCATGAACTCGCCGTCCTCGATCTCGAGGTTGAGCTTGTCGACCGCGGGGGTGTCGGAGCCGGGGTAGACCCGGGTTGCCGATTTGAACGACACAGTGGCCATGACGATGTACATCCCTTCACCGGCAGGAACGTGCCGGACGATCCGAGTAAAGGCCCCCGGGCGGGGGTTCGCTAATCCTCACCCGCCCCGCTCGTCCTGACAAGGTGTACGGCGTGTGAGGTGCCCGTACTGTTCACGTTGTGGACACTTCCGCGCATCCTGCAAGTTCTTGCAGGATCTTGCTGCAAGATCAGCGGCGGGCTGGGTACAGTTCCGGGCGTGAGCAGCAGCGTGAACGGGAGGGCCCGGCTGGCGGACATCGCAGCCAAGGCGGGGGTCAGTGAGGCGACGGTCTCGCGGGTACTGAACGGCAAACCGGGGGTCGCGGAGGACACCAAACAGGCGGTGCTGACCGCACTCGACGTACTCGGGTTCGAACGGCCGACCCGATTGCGGCGCCGGTCGGCCGGCCTGATCGGGCTGGTGATGCCGGAGTTGATCAACCCGATCTTTCCGGCGTTCGCCCAGGTGATCGAGTCGGCGCTGTCGCAGCGCGGCTTCACCCCGGTGCTGTGCACGCAGTCCCCGTCGGGTGCGACGGAGGAGGAGTACGTCGAGATGCTGCTGGAGCGCGGCGTCTCCGGGATCATCTTCGTCTCCGGCCTGCACGCGGACACCGGCGCGGACCACGCGCGGTACCAGTCGCTGGTCGAGCGGCGGCTGCCGGTGGTGTTCGTGAACGGCTGGCTGCCTGGGGTGGAGGCGCCGTTCGTCTCGTCCGACGAGTACGCCGCGATGGAGCTGGCGGTCACCCATTTGGTTGCCCTCGGCCACCGTCGGATCGGGTTCGCGTCCGGGCCGGAGCGGTTCATCGTGGTGCAGCGCAAGCTGGCCGGCTACCGGACGGCGATGAAGGCCCAGCTCGGATTGTCCGACGACGAGCTGGACCCGATGGTCGCGTTGAGCATGTTCGGGGTAGAGGGTGGGGCCGCGGCCGCTCAGCAGCTCGTGGACGCCGGCGTCAGTGCGGTCATCTGCGGTTCCGACATGATGGCGCTCGGTGTGATCCGGGCAGCTCGTCAGCGTGGCCTCTCGGTTCCTGGTGACATCTCGGTGGTCGGCTACGACGACGCTCCGATGATGGAGTTCACGGATCCTCCGATGACGACGATTCGTCAACCGGTTCAGGCGATGGGGCTCGCGACCGTCCAGTCTCTGCTGGAAGAAGTTCGTGGCCACGCGACCCCGCACACCGAGTTCCTTTTCCGCCCCGAGTTGGTGGTCCGCGGTACGACAGGTCCCGTCCGTTGACCGTGAGGCGGCCTGCCCGGGCATCGGGGCGGGCTGCCCGGGCAGACCGGACTGAGAGGGCGTCTGAGAACCCTGCGCCTACTGCGGGGCACTCGGCACGGCACCTCGCCGCACGGGTGCAAAGGCCACGATGCTCCGCATCGAGACCTTCGCCCCCGCACGCCGATGCACCGCACCGAGCACCTCCTCGCGACGGCGCAGAGTTCTCAGACGCCCTCTGACTCCGGCTCGGCCGCCCCCTGCCGGACGGTCGAGCCGGAGGACCGGATCAGTCGAGGGTGATCACTTCGCCACGTGGAATGCGGCGTTCGGCAGGCTGGTGATGCCGTTGGCCCAGAGCTGGTCCACTCGGGCCCGCTCGGTCGCGTCCGGGTTGGGGTTGGTGCAGGACGGGCCGGGGCCGCCGCCGGACATCAGTTCGGAGCAAGGGCCGGTGTAGTGGTCCGGCAGGCCGAGCACGTGGCCGGTCTCGTGGGCGGTGATCCGGGTCGGGTCGTACTCCTGCGCCTGGGCATAGTCCAGGAACACGTAGCCGCTGCCGTGCCCGTCGGTGGACGCGTACGAGCCGCGCGGGTCGTTGCCCTCGGTGTAGTAGAAGTCGTAGTTGCTGCCCTCGACCAGGTGGACGTTGCTGACCGAGGAGTTCCAGATCTGCGTGCTCGAGTTGATCTGCGACTGGAAGGTCGGCGCGTCGACGGCGTACGTGACGGTGACGGCGGCCATCTTCTGGCCGGACTTGGCCTGCTGGGCCATCTTGGCCCGGGCGGACTTCATCACCGCGTCGTAGAAGGCCCTGGTGGCGGCCTCGTCCTGCGGCGAACCGACGTACGCCGCCCGGGTCGCGGCGGTGGAGGCGGACGGGTTGGTGACGGGGGCCGACGCAGTGGGGGACGCGGCGGCGAAGGCTGGGACGGCGAGTGCGGCGGCGGCGAGCCCCGCTAACGAACTCAAGACACGGCGATGCGACATGGGAGGGCCTCACTCCGGATATCTGTGGCGGATAGCGACCAGTGGATTACTGTTCGCTACCCCCGGATGCTGCCAAGACTCCGGAAATTCCGCACCGGATCACCCCAAACTCGGGGGTTAACCCGCGACTCACACCGACAGTTCTATGTCATCCATAGCCTCAGCCCTATGACCTGACCCCCCGATAGGGTCAATCAGGTGCGCTCCCTGGGGAAAGTGCTGCTGGTGTTGGTGGCCTGCCTCGTCGAGCTTGCGCTGTTCGCCGGCGGTGCCGTGCTGGCCTTCTCGGGATTCGCGGACCAGAACGCCGCGCGCTACGACTACAAGGTGGGTTTCAAGCACCCCGGCGACGACTGCGGCAACAACGAGTTGTCGGTCGACGTCACGACGGGTGACCCGCTGCAGTGTCTCTCGTCAGGGTCGGGGTCGCTGCCGGGGTTCAGCGACGAGCAGCAGAGTGAGGTGGTGGGGTTGTCGAAGCAACTGGGCGAAGGGGGGCTGACGGGGGCGGAGCAGGATCAGGTGCAGAAGCGGGTCGATCGAATCGCCGACTCGCTGCCGCCTGATCGCCGGCCCCAGCATCCCTGGCTCTGGGGCTGGAAGCTCGGCGTCCTGGGCCTTCTCGCCGTCCTCACCGCCCTCGTAGCCGCCGGCCTCGTCATCGACCCCGACTAACCAGGAATCTGAGCGCATGCGCGTACTGGGGAAAGTGCTGCTGGTGTTGGTGGCTGTGGTTGGGGTGGTGGGGCTGGCGTTCGGCGGGTTTATGGCGGCGTTGTGGGGGTTCGCGGATCAGTACGCCGCGCACTACGACTACAAGGTGGGGTTCAAGGATCCCGGCGACGAATGTGGCAACAACGAGCTCTCGGTTGACCGCGCCGACGGTGCGCCGCTGGCGTGCGGGTACGGCGGATCGTCGGGCAAGCTGCCCGGGTTCAGTGACGAGCAGAACGCCGAAGTGATCGCGCTGTCGCGGGAGTTGGGTGCGGGTGGTTTCACCGACGCGGAGCGTGATCAGTTGCAGCGGCGGGTGGACCGGATCGTCGCGTCTCTTCCAGCGGACCGGCTGCCGCAACACGCGTGGCTGTGGGGCTGGCAGCTGGGAGTGCTGGGCCTGCTGTCGCTGGTGGTGCCGATCACAGTGGTCCGCACGGCGACCCGTCGTATCCGTCGCTAGCGGGTACGCGTCACTCGCCGGGGATGCCGACGTTGAGGATGCGGGCGCCGGGGCCGCGCTCGGCGAGGCGGTCGGCCTTGTTGTAGAGGTTGCAGCGCTGCAGGCTGAGGCAGCCGCAGCCGATGCAGCTGTCCAGGTCGTCGCGCAGCCGCTCGAGCTCGGAGATCCGCTCGTCGAGCCGGCCGCGCCACGTCTTGGACAGTCGGCTCCAGTCCGAGCGGGTCGGGGTCCGGTCCTCGGGCAACGAGTCCAGTGCGCCTTTGATCTCGGACAGTGCCAGGCCGACCCGCTGGGCCGCCTGCACGAAGGCGATCCGCCGCAGCGTGCTCCGCTGGTACTGCCGCTGGTTGCCGGCCGTCCGCCGCGAGGTGATCAGGCCCTGGTCCTCGTAGAACCGCAACGCCGACGCCGCTACTCCGGACCGATGTGCAATCTCCCCGATGGAGAGCCAGTGCTCCTTGCTGGGGACGTTCTCCTGCGCCATACGGCCACCCTAGAACCGGGTTCCAAAAACTCAACCGCACTTGAACTGGGTGGGCCGTCACCGGCGTGGTCAAGGGGCGGTCCCAGGTCGGGTATACTTTTGGGGTGTCGGTGCGCGCGTCGCGTCACCAGAGCATTTCCCAGGCGCTCCGACCCGTCGGTTTCAGCATCCCGCTGAAGGTTCCCGGCGACGAGGGTGCAACGCGATAGCACCCGCAGGTCGATGCCTATCTCCTGCCAGTTCGTCCAGACCGGCCAGTTTCTCCTGGCCGGCCTTTGCGCGCGGGTACCGGTCGGGTTTCGTCCGTGACGTTGAGAGAGAGATTGCGTGACCCAGCACCACCAGGACCAGCACGAGCCTGCCGCCGGTAACACGGCCGACGGCCGGATCAAGAAGCCGCGGCACAAGAAGTTCCAGACCCAGTCGTACGGCGAGCGGATGGCGGCCGACGCCGCGGCCGCTTCCCCGGCGGCCGGTGAGGTCCGGGACGACACCGCTCGCGGTGAGCGCCGGGGCGGACCCACCCAGTACTCCGACCGCGGTGTGCGCAGCTACGACCGCGCCCCGGTGAAGGGCTACCGCGCCGAGCGCGCCAACCAGCCGCGCCGCGAGGACGACCGCCCGCAGTACCGCCGCGACGACCGCCCGGCCTACAAGCGCGATGACCGTCCCTCGTACCAGCGGGACGAGCGTCCGACGTTCAAGCGGGACGAGCGTTCGCGCGATGAGCGTCCGTCGTACCAGCGGGAGGAGCGTCCGCGTAACGAGCGTCCGTCGTACCAGCGGGACGAGCGGCCGCGTTTCGAGCGGAGCGATCGCGCTGAGCGGCCGACGTACGGGCGGGACGACAAGCAGCACACCAAGCGGGACGAGGCGCCGGTGGACCTCGGGACCGTTGCTCCCGACAACCAGTTCGCCGAGCTCGGGATCGCGCCGCGGCTGATCCAGCGGATGGCGCGGGACGGCATCACCACGCCGTTCCCGATCCAGGCCGCGACCATCCCGGACGCGCTGGCCGGCAAGGACGTGCTCGGCCGCGGCCAGACCGGTTCCGGCAAGACCCTCGGCTTCGGTCTGCCGACGCTGATGCGGCTGGCCGGCGGCCGGACCGAGTCGCGGCGGCCGCGCGGGATGATCCTCGTCCCGACGCGTGAGCTCGCGATGCAGGTGCACGACGCGCTCGAGCCGCTCGCGCACGTGATGAACGTGTCGCTGAAGCTGATCGCCGGCGGCCTGCCGTACCCGAAGCAGATCGACGCGCTGCGCCGTGGTGTCGACCTGCTGATCGCGACGCCGGGCCGGTTGATCGACCTGTGCGAGCAGGGCGCGGCCGACCTCGGTGCGGTGGAGATCGCCGTACTCGACGAAGCCGACCACATGTGCGACATGGGCTTCATGCCGGCGGTCACCACGCTGCTGGACATGACTCCGGCCAGCGGTCAGCGGCTGCTGTTCTCGGCAACGCTGGACAACGACGTCGACACGATCGTGAAGACGTACCTGAAGGACCCGGTCACGCACTCGACCGAGTCCGGCCAGGCCACGGTCACCACGATGGAGCACCACCTGCTGGTGATCGAGCCGGGGCACAAGCAGTCGCTGACGGCAGAGCTGGCCAGCCGCGACGGCCGGACGATCGTGTTCGTCCGGACCAAGCTGGGTGCCGATCGCGTCGCGACGCAGCTGCGTGACCGCGGCGTGATGGCCGCGGCGTTGCACGGCGGTCTGACCCAGGGCGCTCGGAACCGGACGCTGGACCAGTTCAAGGACGGTTCGGTACCGGTGCTCGTGGCAACGGATGTCGCGGCTCGCGGTATCCACGTCGACGACGTCGGTCTGATTGTCCAGGCGGATCCGGCAGCGGACCACAAGGACTACCTGCACCGGGCCGGCCGGACGGCTCGCGCTGGCGGCAAGGGCGCGGTTGTCACGTTGGTGCTGCCGCACCAGCGGCGTGGCATGGTCCGGCTGGCCGAGTCGGCCGGTGTCGACGCCGAGCCGGTTCGCGCGCGTCCGGGCGACCAGCTGGTCACCGAGCTGACCGGCGGTAACAAGCCGTCCGGCTACCCGGTGAAGCTGCCCGCCCCGAAGCCGCAGCGCTTCGGCAAGGGCGGCGGCAAGGGTGGCAAGCGGTTCGGCAGCAGCCGGCCGGGGCGTGGCCACGACAGCCGTGGTGGCAGCGGACCGCGTCGCAGCAACGGACCCCGTCGTACTGACGGCAAGTCGTACCAGCACTGATCGAGGCGAGGCCCTGATTCCCTTGAACACAAGGGGATCAGGGCCTTTGCTATGTCAGGATCGCCCAGAGCCTGGCGAGTACGGCGGCGATCTCGGTGTCGTCCAGCGGGACGAGCTCGAACATCAGTTCATTGGTGTCGACGCGATCGGTCATCACGTAGATCGACGGTGACCCGGCCTCGAGTTCGGTCGCCAGGCGCTTGGCGTCCGGCACCCTGAGCAGGGCCCGCGACACCTGCAGGCCGGTCGGATCCGGCACGACCTCGGTCACGACACCGGGAATCTTGCCGGCGGCATCGGCGAACGCGACCACCTTCGCCAGTTCGTCGGCCTCCCACTTCATCCGGTCGAACGCCTGCCACTCCTCGAGTGCGGCCAGGACGCCGATGACGGCCTCCTTGGTCGGCTTCATCCCCCGGCCGATGCCTCGCTCCTGGGCGCGCACGGCCTGGACGAGCGACCAGGTCCCGGCGACCAGCCCGGCCGTGGGGGAGCCGAGGTACTTCTGCCCGCTCACCAGGACCAGGTCCGCACCGGTGGACAACAGGTCCGCGATCCGCGGGAAC
The DNA here is from genome assembly GCF_004331465.1 of Kribbella pittospori. Classification (GTDB taxonomy): domain Bacteria; phylum Actinomycetota; class Actinomycetes; order Propionibacteriales; family Kribbellaceae; genus Kribbella; species Kribbella pittospori. The sequence goes on along the minus strand of NZ_SJKB01000002.1, from coordinate 566,360 downwards.
TGAGCGGCGCCGTCGATGATCGCGGGTACGCCGCGACGATGCGCAGCACGTACTGCGGCGACCAGATCGATCGGCTCGCCTTCGGTCAGCCGGGACGAGACGAGGAACAGGCAGGCGACGTCCGGGCCGTCGAGCTCTTCCTCCAGATCCCCAATGGAACAACGGGTTTCGTCCCCGGCGAGGTCTACCTGCGCACCGGCCAGCCGGATGCCCTGCAGGTTGGTGTGACCGTAGTTGACGACGTGACACGCCGGCAGCACGACGCGGTGGTGCAGATCCGTTGTGTCAGGCAACGCTGCGATCCGGCGCGGGTCGCCGCCGGTCATCGTGGCCGCGACAGAGAGCGTGATGCCGGCCGCGGTGCAGTGCACGACGGCACCGGCCTGCGCACCGGTGAACTGCGCGATGGCCTCGCTGGCCCGATCGCCGAGCTCGTCCATCACGAAGAATTCAGGAAGTGCCTGTGCGACGGCCGCCGCCACCCCGTCGGAACTGCGCGACACCCCGAGCGGGGTGTACGTCCCCTTGGCGTTGATCACCACACTCAACCGATATCGCTCATGGATGCTCATGGTGCGGCTGAGCCTAGTGGTCACGCACAGCAATTGGCGAGACCCCGAGCGCAAGATCTTGACCCGAAACCTACTGGTGAGTCATTCTCAGTTTTACTGAGCAGAGGAGGTTTCTTGTGCCCCGCCCCGCACGCCGAACCCACCTTCGTCCGATCACCGCCGCAGCCGCCGTCATCGCCGTCCTGGCTGCCCTACCGTCGCCGAGTCAGGCCAAGCCCGAAGCAGCGGCCGCCACACCCACCGATTATTGCGTCGGGCAATGTCGCGACATCCTTCCGCCCGGCCAGAACGGCAACGCCACTTTCACGGATCTCCTTCTTTTCAAGGGATTGGGCGTCCGTCCGCCACACTTCAGCGATTCGCTGAAGCCGTACCAGGACCTGGTCTGGAACTCGCAGGGCATCACCGACGACGGCCTTGCGCCGTACTATGACGACGCCTCGTTCGGGGTGCAGCCGAACGACGTGGCGAGCACGATCCACCCGCGCGCGGACGTCACGATCGTGCGGGACAAGTCGCGCGGCATCCCGCACATCACCGGGACCACCCGCCAGGGCGTGATGTTCGGCTCCGGGTACGCCGGTGCGCAGGACCGGCTGTTCGTGATGGACGTGTTCCGGCATCTCGGTCGTGGCCAGCTCACCCCGTTCGCGGGTGGTGCGGCGGCGAATCGCGCGTTCGAGCAGGAGTTCTGGCGGACAGCGCCGTACACGGAAGCAGATCTGCAGCGGCAGTACGACGACGCCGACGAGCTGTACGGCGCCGACGGCGTGAAGATGCAGCAGGACATCCAGGCCTGGGTCGACGGGGTGAACAACTACATCAACACCGTCGGCATCGCCTACCCCGGTGAGTATGTCGCGCTCGGCCTGGACTGGCCGACCCAGCCGTGGAAGGTGACCGACGTGGTTGCCACGGCTGCCGTGGTCGCGGGCATCTTCGGCACCGGCGGTGGGCAGGAAGTCAACTCCGCGTTGGCTTTGCTCGAGGCCCAGGCGAGGTACGGCGTCGCCGAAGGCACCAAGGTCTGGGAGTCCTTCCGCTCACAGAACGACCCGGAGGCCAGTACGACGGTGCACAACGGGACGACCTTCCCGTACGGCGAGACAGGTCCGAACCCGGCCGGTCGCGCCATGCCGGACCGCGGTTCGGTCACTCCGGAGCCCGAGGTGATCAACCAGACCGTCGCCTCGGGGAAGGCGGCGAAACCCGCACCCGCGGGCTCCGAGGCACTGCGCGGCATCTTCGACGGTGGTCTGTTCCCCGAAGGCTTTGGCAAGAAGGGGATGTCGAACGCCCTGCTCGTCTCCGGAGCGCTCACCGAGAGCGGCAATCCGGTCGCGGTCTACGGGCCACAGACCGGGTACTTCGCTCCGCAGCTGCTCATGCGTCAAGAGCTGCAGGGACCGGGCGTCAGCTCACGCGGCATCGCGTTCGCCGGGTTGAACTTCTACACGCTGATCGGTCGCGGACCCGACTACTCCTGGAGCGCTACGTCCGCGGGACAGGACATCACCGACACGTTCGCCGTACCGCTGTGTGAGCCGGGTGGCGGGACGCCGGCGAAGGACTCGCAGTACTACGAGTTCCGCGGCCAGTGCCAACCGATCGAGCGGCTCGAGCGGCACAACGAGTGGTACTCCAGCCTCGGCTCGTCCGAACCGGCCGGGTCGTACACGCTGGTTGCCCTGCGCACCAAGTTCGGCATCGTCACCCACCGCGGCACGGTCGGCGGACGGCCGGTCGTGTTCACCAAGAACCGGTCGACGTACGGCAACGAGGCCGGCTCCGCGCTCGGGTTCATGCAGCTCAACGACCCGGACCGGATCCATTCGGCGGCCGACTTCCAGAGTGCCGCGAGCAACATCGGCTACACGTTCAACTGGTTCTACACCGACAAGTCGTCGATCGCGTACTTCAACTCCGGGGACAATCCGGTCCGCGCGGCCGGTGGCGACCCGAACCTGCCGACCTGGAGCTCGTACGAGTGGCAGGGCTGGAATCCGGCCACCAACCGGGCGACGTACACCCCGGCCGCGCAGCATCCGCAGGTCGTCAACCAGGACTACCTGACCAGTTGGAACAACAAGCAGGCGCCCGGGTTCTCCGCGTCGGACGGGCAGTTCGGGTACAACGCCGTCTATCGGAGCCAGCCGCTCGACGACCGGATCAAAGCCGTGATCGACAACGGGCAGAAGTTCACCCGCGGCAAGCTGGTCGAGGCGATGGAGGACGCGGCCACAGTCGACCTCCGCGGTGACCAGGTGCTGCCGTACCTGATCCGGGTCCTGAAGAGCGCGCCCATCACCGATCCGGCGGTGGCCGACGCAGTCGCCAAGCTGACGGCCTGGGAGGCGGCCGGCAGCCACCGGAAGACGCCCAACGCCTCGTCGAAGACCTACGACCACGCTGACGCGATCCGGATCCTGGACGCGTGGTGGCCGCTGCTGGTCCCGGCAGAGTTCAAGGGCCTCGGCCCTGAGCTGTACGGCGCTCTGGTCGCGAACCTGAAGATCGACGAGCGACCGAGTGCGCAGGGATCCGCCTTCCAGAGCGGATGGTGGGGCTTCGTGCAGCGTGATCTGCGCAAGGTGCTCGGCGATCCTGTTCAGGCGCCGCAGCCGGTCACGTTCTGCGGTGGCGGATCGCTGGCGGCTTGTCGACAGGTCTTGTCGGACTCTTTGCTGGCAGCAACGAAGATTCCGGCTGAGACGACCCATCCGGCCACAGCGGACTGCTCGGCAGGAGACCAGTTCTGCGCCGATCAGATCGCGCACAACCCGATGGGTGGGATCACCCAGGACCGCATTGCTTGGGTGAACAGGCCGACGTACCAGCAGGTGGTCGAGTTCCCGGCACGACGTGGTGATGACGTCAGCAACCTGGCTCTGGGGAAGGTGGCAACCGCCAGCAGCCACGAGAGCGGCTTGTTCAACTCGCCGCCGGCGCAGGCGGTGGACGGGAAGCTGACCACGCGCTGGGCGAGCAACTGGTCCGATCCGCAGTGGCTGAAGGTTGACCTCGGCAACGAGCAGCCGGTCGGCCGGGTGGTGCTGCGATGGGAGACGGCGTACGGGAAGGCGTACCGGATTGAAGTGTCGCGAGATGGGACGGCCTGGCAGCAGGTGTACGCGACGACGACTGGCGACGGCGGGGAGGATGTCGCGCGGTTCGGGGCGGTGCCGGCGCGGTATGTGCGGGTGACCGGGACGCAGCGGGCCACGTCGTACGGGTACTCGTTGTACGAGCTTCAGGTCTTCCGGCAATGAGGGCCAGGGGCCTGTCAGGATGAGGGCATGAACCAGAACTTTCCTCCGAACCAGCCATACCCGCCCCATAATCCGGCACAGCAGGGCTACCAGCAAGGGCCGCCGCCCGGCTATGCCCCGCCGCAGCAGCAGGGATATCAGCAGGGTCCGCCGCCGCAGGGATACGGGCAGCAGCCCGGGTACGGACAGGCTCCCGGAAACTACCAGCCGACGCAGCAGAACGCGCCGCACGTCGCGCCGCAGGGATCGCCGTACCCGGTGCTGGTCTCGACCATGAACGACCTGCCCGGGTACACCGCGGACAAGGTGTTCGGCGAGGTCTTCGGGCTGACCGTGCGCAGCCGCGACTTCGGGTCGAACTTCGCCGCCGGCTTCCGGTCGCTCGGTGGTGGTGAGGTGCCGGAGTACACCCAGATGCTGGCCGAGTCGCGGCATGTCGCGGTGATGCGGATGTGCCAGATGGCGCAGCAGATGGGTGCCAACGCGATCCTCGCGATGCGGTTCGACTGCAACGAGATCGCGAACACGATGAGCGAGGTCGCCGCCTACGGTACGGCGGTCATCGTGCGCCAGGACGAGCGGCCGCGGCCGCAGGACACCACACCCGATGAGGATGATGCGAGTGACAGCTGACCTGTCTTTCGGGCCCGGCTTCCGCTGGGGAGTCTCGACGTCGGCGTACCAGATCGAGGGAGCCGTGGCCGAGGGCGGCCGCGGTCCCTCCACCTGGGACACCTTCTGCGCGGAGCCGGGCCGGATCATGAACGGCGACACCGGCGAGATCGCCTGCGATCACTACCACCGGTACGCCGAGGACGTCGCGCTGATGCGGGAACTCGGCGTGGACACGTATCGCTTCTCGTTCTCCTGGTCGCGGATCCAGCCGTCGGGGATCGGGCCGGCAGTGGCCTCGGGCATGGACTTCTACGATCGGCTGATCGACACGCTGCTGGGGGCGGGGATCCAGCCGGCGCCGACGCTGTTCCATTGGGACACGCCGCAGCCGCTCGAGGACGCGGGCGGGTGGCTGTCCCGAGACATTTGTGATCGCTTCGCGGAGTACGCGTTGATGCTGGCGGAGCGGTTCGCGGACCGGGTGCCGATGTGGATCACTATCAACGAGCCCATGGTGCTCACGTTGATGGGCTACTCGCTCGGTGCTCACGCGCCCGGGAAGCAGTTGCTGTTCGACGCGTTGCCGGTCGCGCATCACCAGTTGCTGGCGCATGGTCGCGCCGTACAGGCCTTGCGGGCGGGCGGTGCGTCGTACATCGGGATCGCCAGCAACCATGCTCCGACGTGGCCGGCGAGCGACAGCGTTGAGGACACGGAAGCGGCCGGTCTCTACGACAATCTGATCAACTGGTTGTTCGCTGATCCGGTCCTGCTCGGTTCCTATCCGGCTGGGTTCGAGGCGGCGATGCCTGGGCCGGTTGCGGATGACCTGGCGGTGATCTCGACGCCGTTGGACTGGTTCGGGATCAATCACTATTCGCCGGTGTCCGTGGGGGCCACGACTGGGCAGGCGGACACGGCGGCGACTGACGGGATCCTGCTGCCGCCTGGGTTGCCGTTCGAGCCGCGGCAGTTGACCGGGTACCCGACCACGGACTTCGGGTGGCCGGTGGTGCCGGCGGCGTTCGGGGAGATACTGCGGACCTTCAAGGACCGGTACGGCGATCGGCTGCCGCCCCTCTACATCACCGAGAACGGGTGCGCGATCAACGACGAACCGGTCGACGGGGTGGTGACGGACCAGCGGCGGATCGACTACCTCGACGGGTATCTGCGGGCGTTGAAGGAGGCGATCGACGACGGGATCGACGTTCGCGGGTACTTCCAGTGGTCGTTGCTGGACAACTTCGAGTGGGCCGCTGGGTACTCGCAGCGGTTCGGGTTGGTGCATGTTGACTTCGAGACGCTGGAGCGGACGCCCAAGGCGTCGTACCACTGGTTTCGTGACGTGATCGGCCGCGGATGATTCCCGAGCCCGGGGTCGTGCCCGCCGCTCTGGCGGAGCCGACCGTGCGGGTCCGGGCCGGGTGGACGTCGGCCGTCGTACTGGCGAACGTGGGCGTGTTCGCCGCCTGGCTGGGGCCGATCCAGGTGCTGTTGGCGCAGCAGTCGGAGGCGGTTGCTCCGGGCAACAAGGAGTTCGTGTTCGGGTTGGTGACGGGGGTTGGCGCCGCGGTGTCGGTGGTGGCCAACCCGGCGTTCGGGGCGATCTCGGATCGGACGATGTCGCGGCATGGGCGGCGGGTGCCGTGGGTGCTGGGCGGGGCGGTCGGCGGGGTTGCGGGGTTGTTGATCCTGGCCGACTCGCGGGCTGTTGGGTTGATGCTGCTCGGGTGGTGCCTGGTGCAGCTGTTCGGGAATGCGTTGCTTGCGGTAATCACTGCGACGGTGCCGGATCGGGTGCCGGTCGCGCAGCGTGGGGTCGTTGGTGGGTGGGTCGCGATCTCTCAGGTGCTTGGGGCGCTGGTGGGGACTGCGCTGGCGGCCGCGTTCGGTGGGTTTGCGTTGGGGTATGTGGCTTGCGCTGTCTTTCTGTTCCTGTCGGTTGTGCCTTATCTGTTGCGTAGTGGCGATGTGCGGTTGCTGCAGCGCTCGCCGTTGGTGGTGGGGGAGTTCCTGCGCGGGTTCTGGATCAGCCCTCGGCGGTATCCGGATTTCGGGTGGGCGTGGTTGACGCGGTTCCTGTTCAACGTCGGGAACGCGTTGGGCACGTTGTACCTCTTCTACTACCTGCAGGACGAGGTGGGGATCGCGGACGCGGACACCGGCGTACTGATCCTGACCGCGATCTACAGCGTCTGCGTCCTCACCACCGCGATTAGTTTCGGCCGCTGGTCCGACCGAACAGCCCGCCGGAAGATCTTCGTGACGTGGTCCGGCGTGGTGATGGCGGTGGCCGGCGTCATCCTCGCCGTCTGGCCGACCTGGCCCGGCGCGATCCTGGGTGCCGTGGTCCTGGGCGCCGGCTTCGGCGTCTACCTCTCGGTCGACTTCGCCCTCCTCACCGAAGTACTCCCCAACGCCCGCGACCGCGCCAAAGATCTGGGCGTCATCAACATCGCCAACTCCCTCCCCCAAGTCCTGGCACCCGCCATAGCCGCCCCCATCGTCAAACACCTAGGCGGCTACCCAGTCCTCTACCTCCTAGCCTCCTTCGTCACCGTCCTAGCCGGTTTGCTGGTCACCAAGGTGCGTGCGGTCAGGTAGCGGGATGTTTGACCGCTGGCGCCAAAGTACCCCGTCAGCGGCAATAAAAGCCGCCATCCGCCTCTCAGTTGTTGAGGGCCTGGGCGAGAAGGACAGCGGCGGGGCTGGTTGCGGTGACTCGGACGTGCTGCAGGTCGAGCCAGTGGGCGAGGAGACGGAGCTCGGCTGCCAAGGGGTCGGTGAGGTCGGGGGTGTTGGGTTCGGGGGTGAGGGTGGGGACTAGGAGGGTGGAGGTGGGGCGGTCGGATTTCAGGTCTACTCGGGCTACCAGGCGGTCGCCCAGGAGGAAGGGGAGGACGTAGTAGCCGTGGGTGCGTTGGGGCGCTGGGGTGTAGATGCTGATGCGGTAGAAGAAGTCGAACAGGTGGTGGGTGCGGTCGCGGTTCCAGATCAGGGGGTCGAAGGGGGAGAGGAGGGCGCGGGCGTCGACGGGACGGTCGGTGGACTCGTGCCAGCGGTAGCTCTGTTGGGTGATTCCTTCGACCTGCACGGGGATCAGTTCGCCTGAGTCGACCAGTTCTCCGACGACCTCGCGAGCGGTTGCTGTGGGCAACGGGTAGTGGCCGGTTCCGGCCCCGCAGAGGTCGCGGGCGGTGGCGATGCCCAGGCCGCGGGCGGCGATCCGCACCAGTTCTCGGCGGGCGTCGGCGGGGTCGAGCGCGGGACGGGCGAGGACGTCGGCGGGCAGGGCGCGTTCGGTCAGGTCGTAGAGGCGCTCGAAGTTCCGCCGCCCCGCGATCGTCACGCGGCCGGTGCAGAACAGGTACTCGATGGCGATCTTCGCGTCCTGCCAGTTCCACATCCGGCCGGTGCTCGGATCGGGGTCCGGCTCGGACCGCTTCCGCCGTACGCCGTCCGGACTGGCCTCGCCGGCGGAGATCGGGCCTTGGTCAGTCACCCGGGCCAGTACTTCGTCGACGAACCCGGGCCGCTCGGCGTTCAGCCGCTGCATCCCGACAACCACGGACCACGGCGCGGTCACGTCCGGGTCGAGCTTCGCGTCCCAGACCTGCCGCTCCGCAGCCCGCATCCGGTACTTCAGCAACGGGTAGTAGCTCAACGGCAGCAGTGCCGCCTTGTGTCCCCAGAAGTACTCGAACAGTTCCCGCGGCTCACCCCAGCTCATCCGATCCAGCGTCGTACGCGCGTAGTCCCCTGCGCGCGCGAACACCGGCAGGTAGTGCGACCGGCACAACACATTCACCGAGTCGACCTGCAACACCCCGGCCCACCCAACAGCCTTCCGCACCTGCCGCACGTCGCCCCGCCCGGAAGCCCGCCGCCCCGCAAACCCCTGCGCCCCCAACACAATCCGCCGCGCAGCATCCACCGACACCGCATCCCCAACCACCCGCCGAGCCATGCGCCCAACCTATCTGGCGGCGTGCGGGTCGACAGGTAGTAACGGGCGGGTGGGTAGTGCACCTGAGCCGGGGCGTGCCGCGGTATGCGACGTCTCGCAGGTGCACTACCTGTCGAGCTGCACATTCTCCGCCCTACTCGCGGGATCTTCGGTGGTTCACGAGCCACAGGATGGCGGTGAGGACGAGGACGGCTACGCCTAGGGGGAGGGAGTACTTGGCGAGGGCGCCGAGGTGGAGGAGGCCGGCGAGGGTCAGGGCGGCGCCGACCACAGCGAGGCGGGTGGTCATGAGGAGGCTCCCATCGTGGAGTAGGTGGTGCTGAGGGTCTGGAAGACGGCTTTGCGCGACCAGGTGCGGTCGGGATTCAGGCGGATGACGCCGTACGACGCCAGGTCCAGATCCCGCCGTGGTTCCGGGTGGTGCGGGAAGTTGTAACCGGCGAACGTGAACCAGAACGCCGTGTCGACGCCCTCCTCGTCGAAGACCGTGACGAGTTCGCGGAAGTACGTCGACTGCTCGTCCTCGTCGCGGACGTAGTCACCATCCAGCCGCCACGGATCCTGATCGCGATCGAGGATCATCCAGCCGCGCCCACCGCGGTCCCCGGCGCCGCGGTAGGTGCTGCCGCCGAACTCGGTCACGACGACCGGCAGACCGTACTGCTGAAGACCACGGACCTCGTCCCGGAACGTCGCCGCATTGTGCGCGCTCCGATAGGCATCCACCGCGACGAAGTCGAACAGTGTCCAGTCGACCTTCTCGTACGGCAGCGACGCATACGTCACCTTGCCGCCGAAGATCGGCCGGACCGTGTCCATGACCTCGCCCAGGAAGAGATTCAGCTTCGGCGGAACACTTCCGAGCAACCACGGCAGGTCAGGACCGGCATCGGTCAGCTGCGCAGTGCGCTGGAACAGATCCTCACCAGGCAGGAAGCCACGCGAGAAGATGCTCAGCTCGCCGCCGACGATCAGTACGACCTTCGCCCCGGACTGGCGAATCTTCTCGGCCCGCTCCGCGCACTCCGCGAACAACGGCAGCATCTGCTCGGTGGTCAGATCGCAAGGGAACGGCGACAGCCACACCTCGAGCCCGACCGCCGCCGCATGCTCGCCCGCGATCGCCAACCGATCCGGGTCGCTACCGGAAATCCGTACCGCCGTGCAGTGCAACTCGTCCGCGATCACCTCCAGCTCACGCCGTACCGTCGCGGAGTCGAACGTCTTCCGGGTGCACCCACCGGTCAACTGGGCGCCGGTGTCGTAGTTGATCCCCTTACCGCGCATTCGCCTGCTCCATCGCTCGTTGCCGACGGCTCCGGTACCACAACGCCAAGCCGACCAGCACCGCGAGTGCCGCGACGTGCAGGATCGGCGAGAGGTTCGCCATCAGGTCGACGGGCAGCGAGTAGATGAGCACCAGCCGGACGATCGCGTCGGCCAGCAGCACTCCGCCGAACACCGCGGTCAACTTCATGAAATGCCCGCGGAACGCCGGTTCGTTCCGCCACCGCTCGTCCCACTGCGCCAGCACTTCCGGCTTGCCGGTGTTGAGCTTCCGCCCCAGCGTGTAGACCAACGGCTTGCCGAGCAGGCACGAGCCGACCAGCAGCATACCGGCCGCACCGGACAGCACCGACTCCTTCGCCAGCAGGATCCGCGGATCCCCGGTCAGCAACGACACGATCACCAGCAACGCGAACGTGCCACCCACCAGGGCCGCGAGCCCGTTGAGCCGTCGCCGTACGACGGCCACGAAGCCGACGCGGATCACCGCCGCCAATCCACCGGCCACCAGCGCCGGGAGTACGTCGCACCCCAGCGCCCGCGCTCCGTAGAAGACCGCGGCCGGCAGGCCGATGTCCCACAGCAACCCGATCAGGACTGCCTTCTTCTCCATCGTCATCTCCATCCCGAGTAAGATACTGCCAGTAGCTTAAGTGAGCGGATCTGAGCGGGGAGGTGCCGAATGTCATGGGATACTCTGGGTATCTCTCAGGGGAGGTTGGGTGACAAGCGCAAGACCGACCCGCCGCCGGGGCGCGGCGCTGGACGAGGCGATCCTGCAGGCGACGATCGAGGAACTGCACGCGGTCGGATTCCGCGCCTTGACCATGGACGCCGTCGCCGCCCGCGCCGGGACGTCGAAGAACGTCATCTACCGGCGCTGGCCGAGCCGTGGGGCGCTGTGCGTCGCCGCATATCTGCGGATGTTGCCGACCGACCCCGAGAATGCGCCGGACACGGGCTCGATCCGCTCGGACGCGCTGGCGCTGCTCCAGCGGGCGAACGAGCGGATGTCAACGCCAGTGGGGCAGATGCTGCGGGAGTTGATCGCGGGCATCCAGGCCGAGCCCGAGCCGATCCGCGACCTCCGCGAGCAGGCCTCGCGCGCGGGCGTCGCCGTCTGGCTGAAGGTCCTGGCCCGGGCGGTGAGCCGCGGCGAGGTCGACCCCTCCGCGCTCACCCCCAGAGTCGCCACGGTCGCGGTCGACCTGCTCCGGAACGAGTACTCGCTCAACGGCGCGAGATCGGTTCCCGACGCGGTCCTGGTCGAGATCGTCGACCAGGTGTACCTCCCGCTCCTACGCTCCCACGGCTGACTACTGACTACGCCGGCACAGGCTCGGCGGCGTACCGGATGTTCAGGCGCTGGTAGGCGGTGCTGAGGAAGGCCAGCAGTACGACGATCAGCATCAGCAGGCTCGCGACCACGAAGGCGAGTGCCATCCCGCGGGCCTGACCGTCGCCGAGCAGCCAGCCGAAGGTGGACCGACCCGGCGCCGACTCCATGTAGGGGATCAGCAGGAACTGCGCGGCCGGGCCGATGATGAAGGCTGCGATCGGGGTGGACGCGGTCTCGATGCTCTGCGCGACGCCGAACACCCGGCCCTGCTGCTGGAACGGGACCAGCCGCTGGAGGATCGTCTGCTCGGCCGCCTCGGCGATCGGGATCACGAGCATGAACCCGAACATCCCCAGGACCAGCAGCGACTGCCACTCGCGGACCGCCGTACCCATGCCGATGATCGCGATCGCGACGTTCGCCACCAGCAGGACTCGCAGCGGCTGACGGCCCAGGCCGAACCGGGCGACCAGCGCGCCGCCGGCGATGAAGCCGATGCTGGTGATGCCGAGCACGACGCCCCAGGACTCGACCGAGAACAGATTCAGGCCGTACGGGTCCATCAGCGCCATGAACACTCCCATGACGAGGTTGTTGAAGCTGCTGAACAACACCAGCGGGAGCAGGCCCGGTACGCCGCGCAGCGTCCGCCAGGTGCCGCGGAGATCGAACCGCGCTTGGTGGTGTCCCTCGGGTCGCGGCTCGTCGATGTGGATCGAGCCCAGGAGGTCGACCAGGACGACGGCGGTGAAGACGACAGCGATGGCCACCGTTCCGCCCATGCCGAGCAGGCCGACCGAGAGTCCGCTGAGGATGCTGGTCACGAGGTGGGCCACGCCGTTGACCGTCCCGACCAGGCCGTTCGCCTTGTCCCGGCGGTCTGCGGGGACAAGGAGCGTCACGGTTGTCGAGAGGGCGATGCTGCGGAGTTGGCCGGCGATGCTGCCGACGAGAATCAGTCCGGTGAACGCCCAGAACCACGGTCCGTGCCAGTTGCTCGTCCGGTCGCCGGCGACGACATACACGGCGCCGGCTGTCGCGAACGCGACTCCGGTGATGGCACTCGACAGCGCCATCGCGGTCTTCTTGCGGTGGGTGTCGACGACTGCGCCGAAGATCGTGCCGGAGATGGCGCCGATCAGCATGGAGACGCCGGAGACGATGGAGGCGGCCAGCACGGACCTGGTCTCCAGGTAGACCCAGAACGCCAGCGCGAACGACAGGAAGCTGGTCGTCACGTTCGCCACCAGCGTGTTCGCCAGCAACCGCCGGAATGTCCTGGACTTCGCCGCAGTCCCCGTCGCGCTCATCAGATCGCCCTTCGTCTCGGTGAGTTCGTGCTCTCACCTGTACGTCGAAGTCCCCGACGAGAAATTGACACGCCCCGATCAACAGATCATGACCGACCGCAACACCTCGAAGTCCTCGACCGCGAGCGGGACCAGCCCCCGACGCAGCTGGTAACCCCAGTTCGGCTGCCGGGTGAGCGTCAACTCAGCGGTGACATCGGCGAGGGCGGCGCGCTCGACCACCTCGAAATCGACCGCCTGCCGCCACGGCCGGACGACACCGTGAGTGCCCATCGACATCGGTTCGGCCTGGTACGGCTCGGAGTCGGCGACGATGCCGAGGGCGGTGAAGGCCCGGAGCGGCACCTTCTCGCCGTACTGCTCGGTCGGCGAGTAGATGACGAAGCCGTCTCCGGGCCGCAACCGGTTCAGGTTGTACCGCTTGCCGTGGTTGAGCTGGATGAAGCCGTGCTCGCTGGCGCGCCGGGTGTGGTCGGCGGAGACGACGCCGAGCCAGGCGCGGTCGGGGGTCATGGTGATCATGACTCCACGGTGCTACCGAATAGCTGACACGTCTTGTCGTATTTTGCGGGAGCGGAGCTTTGCCAGCAGGGGCCAGATGAGGAGGGTGAGGATGACGGCGTAGATGACGTAGGAGACGGGACCGCCGATCAGGCCGGAGGGGTCGCCGTTGGAGAGTTGGAGGGACATCCGGGCCTGGCGTTCGGCGATCGGACCGAGGATGACGCCGATGATCAGCGGCAGGACCGGGAGGCCGAAGCGGCGCATGGTGAAGCCGAGCAGGCCCAGCAACAGCAGAAGCAGCAGGTCGAGCGGTTGCGCGTTCACGGCGTACGCGCCCATCGAGGCGAAGAAGATGATCCCGGCGTACAGGTAGGGCCGCGGGATCTGCAGGAGCTTCGCCCACGCCGGCGCCAGCGGGAGGTTGAGCAGGAGCAGCATCAGGTTGCCGATGAACAGGCTCGCGATCAGGGCCCACACCAGCGACGACTCCCGTTGGAACAGCAACGGACCCGGCTGGATCCCGTACGACGTGAACGCCGCCAGCATCACCGCCGCCGTCGCGTTGGTCGGGAGCCCGAGAGCCAGCATCGGGACCAGTGTCCCCGCGGCCGAGGCGTTGTTGGCAGCCTCCGGCCCGGCCACGCCCTCGATCGCACCATGCCCGAACTCCTCCGGATGCTTGGACAGCTTCTTCTCCGTCGCGTAGGACAGGAACGTCGGGATCTCCGCCCCGCCGGCCGGCAGCGCACCGATCGGGAACCCGTATGCCGTCCCGCGCAGCCAAGGCTTCCACGAACGACGCCAATCGGAGCGACCCATCCATGGCCGCCCGACCGGGATCACCGTGCCCGGGTTCCGGCGCAGGTGTGCAGCCACCCAGAGCGCTTCGCCGACCGCGAAGATGCCGACGGCAACGACGACGACATCGATGCCGTCGGCAAGCTGCGGCAGCCCGAACGTCAGCCGCTCCTGGCCGGTCACCTTGTCGATGCCGATCAGCCCGATCACCAGGCCGAGCAGCAACGCCGCGATCCCGCGGATCCGGGACGAGCCGAGCACAACGGTGGCACCGGCGAACGCGAGCAGCATGATGGCCAGGTAGTCCGGCGCACCGAGGCTGATCGCGAACTTCACCACCTGCGGCGCGATCAGGACCAGCAACGCCGTACCGATCGTCCCGGCCACGAACGACCCGATCGCCGCGGTCGCGAGCGCCTGGGCCGCGCGTCCGGCTCGGGCCATCTTGTTGCCTTCGATCGCCGTCACCACCGAGGAGGACTCGCCGGGCGTGTTGAGCAGGATGCTCGTGGTCGAACCGCCGTACATGCCGCCGTAGAAGATGCCGGCGAACATGATGAACGCCTGCACGGGCTCGAGGCCGTAGGTGATCGGCAGCAGCAGCGCGACCGTCATCGCCGGACCGATGCCCGGCAGTACGCCGACAGCGGTTCCGACCGTCACGCCCAGCAGTGCGAGCAGCAGGTTCATCGGCGTCAGTACGTCGCCGAACCCGGTCAGCAGATTGTTCAGGTTGTCCATCACAGGATCCCTTGCAGTACGCCGGCCGGCAGGTTCACACCGAGGCCGATCGCGAACGCGTAGAACGTTGCCAACGACAACCCGGCGGCGATGACCAGGTTGCGGACGTGGTGGCGGCTGCCGAGCGCGAACGCCGAGCCCCAGAAGAGCAGCCCGCCACTGATCACCCAGCCCAGCGGCTCGATCAGCACGAGGTTGACCACGAATGCGCCGATCAGCAGCAGGACCGTCCGCCAGTCGATCGGCGACGTCGGATCGACGTCCTCACCCTCCTCGGCCGCACCGGTGCCGCCGCGCGCGACGTCCACGGCGTACACGGCCGCGACCACCAGGAGCAGTACGCCGAGCACGATCGGGACTGGCTTCGGGCCGATCGGGTCGTTGCTGTTGGCAATGTGCCGGAGCCGGGCCGCGTCGATGATCACCAGAACACCGACGACGGCCAAGAACCCACACACGGCGTACTGCGCCCGATCCCGCCGAGTCTCAACCCGAGGCTCGGCGGTGCTCATCCACGTCCTCGCTTCGCTCCGGGCGCGGATGAGACACAACATGCACTGTGCTTGATGATGAGCTCGCTTCGCTCGCTCATGCTGCCAGCCCCAGCTTGGTCAGGATGTCGGCGACCGCCTTGTCCTGGTCGGTCAGGAAGGTGGCGAACGCGTCACCGGTGACGAAGGCGTCGGTCCAGCCGCGCTTGGCCAGTTCCGCCTTCCACTCGGGCGAGTCGTGCATCTTGGTCAGCGCGTCGACCCAGACCTGCTTGTCCTCGGCACTGATCTCCGGCGGTGCCACGATCCCGCGCCAGTTGGTGAAGACCAGGTCGATGCCGGACGACTTCAGCGTCGGCACGTCCTTCAGCGCCTCGATCGGCTGCTCACTCGTCACCGCGAGCACCCGCACCTGACCGCTCTCCACCTGATCGAGGAACTCACCGAATCCGCTGGCGCCGAAGGCGATCTTGTTGCCCAGCAGAGCCGGCAGCAGTTCGCCACCGCCGTCGTACGAGACGAAGTTGACGTCCTTCGGGTCGATCCCGACGGTCTGCGCGAGCTGCATCGGCAGCAGGTGGTCGGGGCCGCCGGGGGACGAGCCGCCGCCGACCGCGAGCCCCTTCGGGTTCGCCTTCCACGCGGTGACCAGGTCCCCGATCGACTTGTACGGCGAGTCCCTCGGTACGACGATCGCGCCGGCCTCCTCGATCAGCTTGGCCAGCGGGGTGGTCTGGGTCAGCGTCGCCTTCGACTTCGAGGTATACGTCGCTCCGACCACGCCGAGGCCCATCTGCATTGCGAGCTTGCCGTTGCCCTTCTCGTTCACGGTCCGCTGCAGGCCGACCGTGCCGCCGGCACCGGGCAGGTTGAAGACCTGGACGCCGGTGGCGATCTTGGCGTCGTCCATCACCTTCGCCGCCACCCGGGCGGTGGTGTCGTACCCGCCGCCGGCCGTGTTCGGCACCATCAGCCGCAGACCGGTGGCCGGCTTGCCGTTGCCGGCGTCGGCGGTGTCCTCCTTGTCCGCGGTCGCGCCGCAGGCGGTCGCGGTGAGCAGGGCGAGCATCGCTGCCGCGGTCGGTACCAGTAACCGGGGAGACCTCATCGGCGGAGTCCTTTCACGTCCAGGGGTTCAGGGCGTTGATCGTGACCTTCCCGCGGGAGTGCCGTCTGCCTTGTGTCAGCAGCGGAGGTTGAGTTCATTGTGGTCACACGCCGATTCCGGCCGAGGTGTGGCAATGCCGGCGCTCGACCGGTGATCATGCGGCATGGCATTGAGACTGGGCAAGCGGCCGACCCTGGCCGGTCAGCTGCTGGTGCTGCAGCTGGCGATCGTGGTGGTGGTGCTGGTCGCCGTCGCTGCGGTCTCGCTCGCCCAGTCCGCGGCCACCTTCAACCGGGTCGAGGGACGCAGAGTGACCGCCCTGGCCGAGCAGCTCTCCGGCAATCAGACGCTGCGGTTCGGTATCCGGCACCCGGCGCCGGCCGAAGTCCTGGCGCCGTTGCTCCAGACCACGCTGACCCAGTCCGGCGTCACGTCGATCACCATCGCCGACGCGAAGGGCCGGGTGATCGCCGCGACCGACCTGTCCGCGCTCGGCAGCGAGCTGACGCTCGGTGATCCCAGGGTCGCGCAAGGCCGCGGCTGGTCCGGCGAGCTCGGCGTCGACGACGGGACCGAGCTCGTCTCGCAGGTTCCCGTGCTGAGCCAGGGCACGAACGCGGACAACCAGCCGGACGGGACGCTCGGCGACCAGATCGGCACGGTGATGGTCGGTGAGCGGGCTCCGTCGATCTGGCAGCGGCTCCGTGGCGCATCGTCGTACCTGGCGATCTATCTGGGCATCGCGTGTGTGCTCGGGCTGCTCGGCTCGTGGCTGCTCGCTCGCCGGATCAAGCGGCAGACGCTCGGCCTCGAACCGCGGGAGATCGCCGGGCTGGCCGAGCACCGCGAGGCGATGCTCTATGGGTTGGCCGAGGGCGTCGTCGCGCTGGATCCGCACCTGCGAGTCACGCTCGTGAACGACGTCGGTCGGCGGCTCCTCGATCTACCGGAGAACGCGGTCGGCAGGAGCCTGCGTGAGCTGGGGATCGAGGGTCGGCTGCGGGAGGTGCTGGCCGGGGAGCACTCCGGTGATGAGGCCCGCGACGCGGTCGTCGTACGGCGTGGACGGGTGCTCGTGATGAACCGGATGAGCGTCACCAAGGACGGGCACTCGCTCGGTTCCGTCACCACGCTGCGCGACCGGACCGAGCTGGCGCAACTGGAGCGTGAGCTCGGCTCGTTCCGCAGTTCGACCGAGTTGCTGCGCGCCCAGACCCACGAATTCGCGAACCAGCTGCACACGATCTCGGGGCTGATCCAGATCGGGGAGTACGACGAGGTCGTCACGTACGTCGGCGCCCTCAACCGTTATCGTGAGTCGCTCGACCTGACCGTGACCCGGCGGGTGCAGGACACCGCGGTCGCCGCCCTGCTGATGGCGAAGTCCTCCGTCGCGGCCGAACGTCGTGTCGAGCTCCGCGTGTCCGAACGCACCACGCTGCTCCGGCTCGACCCGGAACTGTCGGCGGACGTCGCTACCGTGATCGGCAACCTGGTCGACAACGCGATCGACGCTGCCGCGCAGTCGGGTACGCCGCTGTCGCCCGCGTGGGTCGAGGTCGAGCTGCGGCAGGACGCCGCCAGCGTGGAGATCGTGGTCCGCGACTCCGGTCCCGGGGTGGCGCCCGAGTTGGCGCAGGAGGTGTTCGCGCATGGTTTCACCACCAAGGCCGCGGCCGGCGGTGAGCGCGGGATCGGGCTGGCGATGACCCGGCTGGTCTGCCGGCGGCGTGGTGGTGAGGTCGCGGTCACGAACACCGAGGACGGCGGCGCCGCGTTCATCGCGCGGATGTCTGTCCAGCGCCTGCCCGAGGGAGCCCGATGATCTCCGTCCTGGTCGTCGACGACGACTTCATGGTCGCCCGCATCCACCGCGGTTTCGTGGACCGGGTGCCCGGTTTCGAGGTCGTCGGTACGGCGAACTCCGGGGAGCAGGCGCTGGAGGCGATCGGGAAACTGCAGCCGGACCTCGTACTGCTCGACCTCTACCTGCCCGACATCTTCGGCCTCGACCTGATCGCGCGGATGCGGGCCGCGCAGCCGGACTGCGACATTCTCGTCATCACCGCGGCGCGCGAGGCGGACGCCGTACGCGGGGCGGTACGGCAAGGAGTGGTCAACTACCTGCTGAAACCCTTCGGTTTCGAGGATCTGCGGTCGCGGCTGGAGGAGTACGCGCGACGGCGAGCGAGCGTGCCCGATCAGGTGACGAGCCAGGCCGACGTCGACCGGGTCCTCGGACCGGTGCGGCCGACCGTCAACCGGCTGCCCAAGGGTCTGAGCCAGGAGACCGCGACCCTGGTCGCCGCGGCCCTCCGCGCAGCCGCGCAGAACCTGTCGGCCGCCGAGTGTGCCGAGAAGGTCGGCATCTCCCGCGTCAGCGCCCGCCGGTACCTCGAGTTCTTCTGCACCCGCGGCCAGGTCGAAGTCGCGCTGCGCTACGGCACGACCGGCCGTCCCGAACGCCGCTACCACTGGCGCCAGTAGGGTGCGGCGTATGCCGTTGTTCTCATTTGAGGGAAAGAGCCCGAGCGTGCATCCGGAGGCGTGGATCGCGCCGACCGCCACCTTGGTGGGCGACGTCGTGGTCGAGGCGGGCGTGTCGATCTGGTACGGCGCGGTGATCCGGGCCGACCTGGGCACGATCACCATCCGGGCCGGGGCGAACATCCAGGACAACACCGTGATCCACTCCGGCAGCAACGGCTGTGAGATCGGGCCGAACGCGACCGTCGGCCATCTGTGCCTGGTGCACGACTGCACGATCGGCGAGCAGGCGCTGGTCGGGAACGGCGCGATCGTCCTGGACGGCGCGGTCGTCGGCGAGCGCACGCTGGTCGCGGCCGGCTCGACCGTGACGCCGGGTGCGGTGGTCCCGCCGGAATCCGTGGCGCTGGGCAGCCCGGCGAAGAAGATCGTCCCGCTGGACGGCACTGCCAAGCTGTTCGTCGACCACAACGCCGCCGTGTACCACAACCTCGCCGAGCGCCATGCCGCCTCGGTCGAACAGGTCGGCTGAGTCTCCCGGACGCCGGACCGATCCCGTCGGATTCCGGACTGATCCCGTCTGGCGCCGGAAAGGAAAGTGAAAGGACCCGGTGCGAGGTTAGGTTTGGCAGCAGACCGAGGGAGGGTGCTCATGACCGATATCGCGAACACCGGCGCCGTGGTGATCAACCGCGCGGACGGGCGGGACGACGGCGAGGAGTGGACCGAGAACTACACCGAGTTGCCTGGTGGCGCCGGTGTCTCTCTGATCCTGGAATCCACCACTCAGGAGGGCAAAGGCCCGCGGCTGCACCTGCATCCGTACGCCGAGACGTTCATCATCCGGCGGGGTACGGCGACCTTCACCGTGGGCGAGGAGCAGATCGTCGGCAAGGCCGGCCAGATTCTCGTCGTACCGGCGAACACGCCGCACAAGTTCCGCACCGGGCCGGGTGGCTACGAGGCACTGCACATTCACGCCAACCCCACGTTCGAGACCACCTGGCTGGAGTAGTCAGCCGGCGGACCGCATCCGGTCGACGAGCGTCTCGAGGAGCTCGGGGCCGGTGCCGAAGTTGAGGCGGACGAAGCCGGTGGCGCCCGGGTCGTAGTCGCGACCCGGGCCCAAGGCAACCTTCGCACGACGGAGGAAGAACTCGCTCGGCTCCTCGTCCAGCCCGAGCGCGCGGCAGTCGAGCCAGGCCAGGAACGTCGCCTCAGGTGGGGTCCAAGTGACGCCGTCAGGCAGATGGTCGCGCAGGTACGCGCGGTTCTCGTCGAGCTGCCGCAGTACGGCGTCGAGCCAATCGTCGCACTCGGAGAACGCCACCTCGGCTGCAAGTACGCCGAGCAGTCCGGCCTGCTCGGCGGTGTAGGGCAGGCGATCGACGACGCTCTGCGCGCGGGCTGACGCGGTCACGGCCATCGCCGCCTTCAGCCCGGCCAGGTTGAACGCCTTCGAGGCGGACGTCAGCACGATCCCGTACTCGCGGGCCGCGTCGGACACCTCGAGCCACGGCACATGTGATGCGCCGGGCAGGACCAACGGCGCATGGATCTCGTCCGCCAGGACCCAGGCGTCGTACGCCGCGCAGAGCTCCGCGATCGCCGCGAGTTCCTCGTGTGGGAGCACCCGGCCGGTCGGGTTGTGCGGGTTCGCGAGGACCAGTACTTCGAGCCCGTCGGTCAGCGCCTCGCGGAGCCGATCGAGGTCGAACCAGCCGTCCGCACGCAGCGGGATCAGCACGGTGCGAAGGCCGGCCCGGGATCTGGGTGAAGAACGGTGGGTACGCGGCGGTCGCGAAGCCGACCGAACCGCCTGGTGCGAGCGCGAGGCAGAGCTCGATCAGCCCGGCCATCACATCCGGCACCAGCGAGATCCGGTCCGGATCCACGGACCATCCGAGCCGTCGGTCGGCGAAGCCGGTGAAGGCGTCGCGCAGGGACTTCGGCACCTCGAAGGCGTACCCGAGATCGCTGCGATCCACCGCTTCATGGAGCGTCCGCGCGATCGGCTCGGCGACGTCGAAGTCCATCTCTGCCACCGTCGCCGAGATCACCCCCGGCGCGTGGCCGGACCATTTCTCACCGCGCCGCTTCTGCAACTCCGCCAGTTCGGGAACCTTCAGCATGCCCAGGATGTACCCAGTTCGTCAGTCCGGGACGCGGTCGCCGGGTGGGGTGAAGGCGGCCAGGATGGTCGTGGTGATGTAGGCGGCGGCCTTGTCGGGGGTGACGCGGCCGGCGTTGATCTCGTCGGCGGCTCCGTGCATCACGTTGTGCATGACGCCGACCAGCCAGGACGTCGGCAGGTCCTTCCGGAAGGCGCCCTGCTTCCGGCCGCGCTCGATCAGCTTCTCGACCCGCGCCATCGGGTCTGCGTGCAGCTCCCGCACCCGTCCTGGCGGCAGAGTGTTCTGAGCCGCGATCAGGAGTGAGCGGTACCGGTCGACCAGGCGCCAGCTGGACTCGATCAGCCGAGTCAGCGCCTCGCGCGGGTCTCCGCTCAGGTCGACCTGGCCGAGTGCCTCCTCGCCGCCCTCGATCGCGTGCACGAACACCGCGTCGAGCAGCTCGGCCCGGGACGGGAAGTGGCCGTAGAGGGTGACCCGCCCGACACCGGCCGCTTTGGCGATCTCGCTCGTACTCGCCGCCGGATCGCGGCCAAGACACTCCGTCGCCGCGTCCAGGATCGCCGCGATGTTGCGCTGTGCGTCCGCCCGCTTGCCCGTCGTACTCGCCTGCTTCACCGGCATCGGTACTCCCTTGTCGAACACTGCTGTACGAGTTACTTTACCTGGAATAACTCGAACAGTAGTGTTCGACTTGACCAGTGAGGATGAGAATCATGAATGAAACCGGAGCGGATCCGCGGCGTTGGCGGCTGCTGGGGTTGCTCGCCATCGCGCAGTTCATGCTGATCCTGGACGTGACCGTGGTGGCGATCGCGCTGCCGCACATCGGCACCGACCTCGGCCTGGACCGCAGCACGCTGACCTGGGTGGTCAGCGCCTACACACTGATGTTCGGCGGCCTGATGCTGCTCGGCGGCCGGGCCTCCGATCTGTTCGGATCCCGCGTCGTGGTGCTCACCGGGCTACTGGTGTTCACCGCGGCGTCGCTGACCAGCGGGCTCGCCAACAGCGCCGAGCTGCTGATCGGGGGCCGGATCGCGCAGGGCGTCGGCGCGGCGTTGCTGTCGCCGAGTGCGCTGTCCGTGGTGACGAAGACGTTTGACGGCGAGGAGCGGAACAAGGCGCTCGGCATCTGGTCCGCGATCGGCGGTGGTGGCGCGGCGATCGGCGTACTGATCGGCGGATTGCTGACCGCCGGACCGGGCTGGCAGTGGGTGTTCTACGTGAACGTCCCGGTCGGGTTGGTCGTGTTCGCGATCCTGCTCCGGATGCTGCCCGCCGACCGGCCGGCCGAGCGTCAGGGCGGGTTGGACGTACCCGGCGCGATCCTGGTCACGGCCGGCACCGGTACGGCGATCTACGCCCTCATCAACGCCGGTGACCGGGGCTGGCTGTCCGCCGCGACCCTTCTCACCTTGGCCGGCGCGGTTGTTCTGTACGCCGCATTCGCCTGGCTGCAGCGGGTCGTCCGGTCGCCGCTGATGGACCTGCGGATCCTGACCCGCCGACCTGTTGCCGCCGGCTCCTTCCTGATCCTGGTCGCGACCGCGCTGATGATCTCGATCTTCTTCCTCGGATCGTTCTACCTCCAGCACTACAAGGGGTACGGCGCCCTCCGCACCGGACTGTCGTTCCTCCCGATCGCCGTCGCCACGACCATCGGAGCGCACTTGTCCGGACAGCTGGTCGGCAAGGTCGGTGCGCGTCCGGTCGCGATGATCGGACTGGCCGTCGCTGCGATCGGCATCGCTGTCCCTGCGATCTGGGATGGTGCTCTCATGGTGGTGATCGGGACGACGATCGGGGGCGCCGGGATCGGTGCCGCGTTCGTCGCCGCGTCGACCACGACGTTCAGCCAGATCGACTACCGGGAGGCCGGGGTCGCGTCCGGGATTCTGAGCACTTTCCACGAGTTCGGTGGGTCGCTCGGGGTTGCGGTGGTGTCGAGCATCGCCGCTGCCAGCCTGGCCGGCACCGTGACGACCGGATTCACCCGCGGATTCACTTTCGCCGCGATCGTTGCAGCCGTCGCAGCAGTCCTCGCGCTGGCCGTCGTACCGGCCGCCAAGCCCTCGACAGGAGCAGAAGTCCATGCCGCACACTGAGATCCGCCGCGCGGTCCCCGCGGATGCCGAGACCGTCTTGAGGATGTTGCAGGAGCTGGCCGGGTATCAGGATCAGCTCGCGTACGTCACCGCGAGCGTTGCGGACTGGGAAGGCTTCCTGTCTCGCTCGGACGTGATCGTGCTGATCGCCTCGGTTGATGGGGAAGTGGCCGGCTATGTGTCGTCGCTGCGGCGGGCGTATCTGTGGGTCGGTGGCGATCAGCTCGCGTTGGACGACCTGTATGTCCGCGAACAGTTCCGCGACGCCGGCGTTGGCCGGGCCCTCATGCTCGAGCTGGCCCGGCACGCCCTCCCTGATCGCCTCCCGATCGGCTGGGGCCTACGCCTCGAAAACAAAGCCGGCTACCGCTTCTACGAACGCCTGGGCGCCACCCTCAACACCAAAACCGCAGCCAGCTGGAGCCCCGACGTCTACGAGAAGCTGGTGGGTGACTGATGTTTCCCCCACGCGCCCGCTCCACTCGCCACCGGGTTGTTGGGCACGTTGTACCGGCTAGTTTGTGGTTCGGCGTTGGGGGCCGGCGTTCTTGGGGATTTCTCCGTGGAGGTGGGGGATGCAGACGAGCTTCTGGGTCTGGCCGTCGAGCACGGTCCCGCGTCGCCGACGCGTGCGAGCCGTTCGTCTCCGACAACCGTCATAGTGTGATGCGCCAGCCTGCCTGACGCGATCCATCCGAGGATGTCCGACTTCGGCGTGGCTCCGGACGGGCCGACGTACACCCAGTCGTCGGTCATGAACTGGCCGATCGCCTCGGCGTCGTTCCCTAACAGGGCGGTGTCGAAGGCAGCTGAGACGGCGCGGACCTCGACCTCGACTGGCATCTGTCCTCCTCGAAGAGATTCGGTCCGGGTGTCGAAAACGGGGGTGGTCGGTCGACGCAGGGGTGAAGGAAGCCCCTCAGTCAGCTGGAAGGAACCCGGACCATGACCACCAACGATCTCACCATCCCGACCACCACCCGGATCTCGACCCGGGCCTTGCTCACCGGCGGGATCGTCGCCGGCCCGCTGTACGTCGTTGTGTGGCTGGGGCAGGCGTTCACGCGGGAAGGGTTCGACATCACGCGGCACCCGGCCAGTCTGCTGGCGAACGGTGGACCCGGCTGGATCCAGACACTGAACTTCGTGGTCAGCGGTCTGCTGTCGATCGGAGCCGCAGTGGGACTTCGCCGTACGCTCACCGGACGCGGCAGCACCTGGGGGCCGCGGTTGCTTGTCGCGTACGGCGTTGGGTTGTTGCTGGCCGCGATCTTCAAAGCGGACCCGGCCTCCGGGTTCCCCGCGGGTACGCCGGCCCACTACGCCGAGATCAGCTCGCGCGGGATGGGCCACTTCGTTGCTGGAGGCATCGGGTTCTCCGGCTTGATCGCAGCGTGTCTGGTGCTGGCGGTGCACTTCCGCAGCGTTGGCCGTCGCGCACTCAGCCGGTTCTCCGCGATCACGGGCATCTTGTTCTTCGGAGCGTTCGCCGGTCTCAGCGCAGGCGTCGGCAGCCGGCCAACCATCATCGCCTTCGACGTCGCCGTGACCCTCGCCTGGATCTGGCTCACCGTGATCTGCACCGACCAGTGGCGTCACGACCACTGACCACAGTCAGCACTCACCCCGGGAAGTTCACGGGGTGAGTGCTGCTGTCAGCAGGTCGCCGCAGAAGGAGCGGACGGCGCGGTTGACCAGCTCGGGCCGCTCCCACGGCATGAAGTGGCCGGCACCCTTCACCCAGAACGGACCGACTGCCTGCGGAAAGGCGAGCGCGCATCGTTCCTCGATGTGGTTGCGCATGGTCGCCTGGTCGGTGCCGATCAGGACTAGGGCGCGTTGCTGGACCGGCCGGTCGATCATCTCCGGGGCCGACAGCGGCCGGGTGCCCATCGCGACCTCGTAGTCGGCGAAGGAGGTGCGCAGCCGGGCCGCGTCGCCGTACGGCTCGGTCAGGAACGCCAGATCATCCTCGTCGAAGGCGTCGGGCGGGCACCACAGGCGGTGCCCGTAGAACTCACCGATGTACCGCCGACGCTGCTCGGGCGTTGCCAGCTCGGCGACCAAGGCGTCGGCTTCGTGGCCTTGACGGCGCTGGTAGTCGTAGACGGCCGGCTTGGGGTCGATCGGCGGGAGACCCGCCGCTGTAAACGCCTCACCCAGGTCAGGCATAGAGTCGTCCAGGATCACCAGGCGGTCCACCCGATCCGAGTGGCGGGTAGCCAGGTCGATGGCGATCATCGCGCCAAGATCGTGCCCGGCGACGACGGCGCGATCCCAGCCGAGCCGGTCGCACAGGCCGGTCAGGTCGGTGTTGAACGCATTGAAGTCGTAGAAGTCGTCCGGCGCGAAATCGGAGTCGCCGTACCCGCGCAGATCCGGCGCGACCACATCGAACCCCGCCTCGGCCAGCGGACCGAGGTTGTGCGACCAGATGCGGCTCGTACACGGGAACCCGTGGATGAGCAGCAGCGGCACGCCCCCGTCCCCTCGTCGCCGCGCCGCCAGGTGATGCCCTGGCCCGACTTCGATCCGCACCGGCGCAACAACTTCAGCAGGAAGAACCATCCACCTGGTTTACACGATCAGCCGATCCGCCGTCGCCGGATTAACACCGTCGCGTTAACGGAGTTTGATGGCCACCAGGGTGGTTTCGATCGCGCTGTCGACCAGGTTGCCGTGGGCATCGAAGGCTTCGGGGCCATCGGTCATGCCGAAGTCGTTGTCGTTGATGACGACGAGCGTGTCGTGCGGCAAAAGCGCGACGCCCTCGATCTTCTTCGGCGCACCGGCGACGGTGTTCAGGTCGAGGAAGAGCTTCTTGGACAGCACCGGTACGCCGGCAGCCGCAGGGTCAGCGAGTGCCTCGTACGACGGCGTCGTGGTCGTCGAGTCCCACGCCGTACCCAGGATGTTGGCGGAAGGTCGCAGTACGACGCGCTGCAGCCGAGCGGCCTTGTCCGTGCGCTCCTGGACCAGCAACGTTTCGGGGCCGGCGGCAACCACCGAGGAGATCTTCAGTTCGCTCGGGTCGTCCTCGCCCGGGTCGACCACACCGACCGGGTCGAAACGATAGGCGTACTCCGCGGTGACCTTGCCCTGGTGCGGGGAGAACCGCAGCAGCCGCGTGTTCAGAGACGCCTCGCCGACCTTCTTGCTCGGGTTGAGCAGCGGGCTCTGCAGCGCCAGCACCAGGTCGCCACCCGGCAGTTGAGCCAGCCCCTCGAAGCCGCGGTTGATCTTGCGGGTCAGGAAGATCGCGGGCAGCGCCTCGATCACCGGGTAGTCGGCACCCTTCAGCTTCAGGCCCTTCGGCACGTACCGCGCCAGCACCCGGCCGCGGCTCGAAACGTGCACCAGCGACGGGCTGTACTCGTCCACCAGCCAGAACGTTGCGTCGTGCGCGCGGACGATCCCCTCGGTGTCCAGCCCGTTCGGGTTGAAGGACAACTCGGTGGAGGCGTTGAAGTTGTAGGGGAGTTCGTCCCGGCTCGCCTGGTTGGACAGGCCGGTCACCGGCTCGCCGTGACGGGTGGTGATCGGGATCGCCGACAGGACGCGGAGCTTGCAGCCGTCCACCTTCACCTTGACGATGGCCGGGTCGAAGCCGGGGACCGGGAAGGTACGCCGGTTGACGTCGTCGATCTTGATCTGCCCGTTCGGGCCGCGGTCGGTAACGGTCCAGAACTCGCCGGGCCGGTCAGCCGGGTAGATGTCGCTGCCGATGCCGCCGAGGTCGACGCCGCGATCGTTGGAGACGGTGTGCGGCAGCAGGCCGTTGGAGAACTTCGAGAGCGACATGGTGGGGAGCGTCGCCGTGCCCGTGACCCTGGGCTCGTGCCCGCGAGTCGCTTGCGCTCCACTCGTCAGCAGCGCCGCGGTGACCAGCACCGAGGCACCCACCAGAGCCAGCCGGCCAATGACACGAGACATGTACTTGCTCCCCTCACCAGGACGTCAGCGCGACGTTCGCCGGACCAGGTGAACACCGGCTGACCCCGTCATGAACCCCGGCAAGCCGCTAACCCAAGCAGTCGCGTACGACGGTCTCGCGAGCCCCTGGTCGTCCAGGAGTCGCCTCGCCGTCCCACAGCTCGACAACGACTCGACTGATTTACGGCAGCACCCACTTCTGGTTCACCGCGACGTGGCAGGTGTAGATGATCAGCTTCGTGCCGTTGGCGCTGGACGCACCGGTGGCGTCGAGGCACTGCCCGGAGCGCACGTTCAGCAGCGATCCGTCCGGACGAGGCAACCACTTCTGCCCAGCACTCCCGTCACACGTCCACAGCACCGCCTCGGACCGGATCGTCGTACCGCGCACGTCGAGGCACTTGCCGAGCGAGCGCACCGTGCCGTCCTCGTACTGCGTCCACTGCTGGTTCAAGGCGCTGTGGCAGGTGTAGAGGACGGTCGGCGTGCCGTTGTCCGTCCGGGCCTGGTAGATGTCGATGCACTTGCCGGCGATCCCGGTGATCGGCCCGCGGTCGCCGTACGCCCCGAACTCCCACAGCGCGTAGTAGTTGCCTGCCGCAACGCGAGCGGTCGCGTTGATCCGCACGTACCGCGCGTAGATCGCCCCGAACACGACGTTGTCGGTGCCGCCGTTCCCGGCGGTGGTCGAGTAGACGGTCTTCCAGGTCTGCGCGTTGCCGGACACCTGGATCTGGTACGCCTTCGCGTACGCCGACGACCAGTTGAGCAGCACCTGGTTGACCACCTGGACCGAGCCGAGGTCGACCCGCAGCCATTGCGGATCGCTGCGCTTGCTCGTCCACGCAGTCGTCATCGACCCGTCGACCGCCTTCGATCCCTCCCGGCCGGCCGCGTAGACGCTCGACACCGCGACCGCCCGGCCGCGGGCGAGGTTGCGCTTCGGCACGTACCTCGCCGTGTACGTCGCGGGCGCCGCCGGCGCGACGAAGTTGTGGTTGCGCGCACCGTTGTCGGACCAGGATGCGAACCGGTAGAGGTTGTTCGCCGACGACTGCAGGAGGCCGGCGGACAACGATCCGCTCGAGCCGACGATCGCCGTACCGGTGGTCGGAGCGACCGCGGTCTTGTTCAGGTAGGTCAGCTGCAGACCCGACGGCTGAGTGCCGAACGTGAGCTTCACCGTCTTCGGCTCCAGTTGCACGCTCTTGACGTCGGTCAGCCCGCCGGAGTCCCTCGCGGTCAGCCGCAATTCGAGATATGACGGGTATTCGTGATCGGGCGCGGTGAAGGTGCCACTCGCTCCGGTCATCGTCGTGATTTGGTGCGCATGGCAATCACTTGGGCAGTGATGCATGATCAGCGCCCAGGTCAGCGCAGAGCCGGGGAGCGTGCCCTGCTCCGGATCCGTGGCGGTGCCCGCGAAACTGATGGTGTCGCCAACCTTCCACGTCGTCGCGGGACCGGGTGACGTGATCAACGCCGTTGGTGCGGTGTTGGCGACATTGATCTGGGTGGTCGCCGTACCGGTCCCGCCGTGGCTGTCGGTCACCTTCAGCCGGGCGATGGCGGCGCCGCTGGTGGTGTAGGTGTGCTGGACAGTTGACGCCGTCGAATCGTCGTACTGGCCGTCGTTGTCCAGATCCCACGCGTACGTGAGCGCGTCGCCGTCGGCGTCGTTCGAGGCGGTCCCGTCGAAGGTGACCGTCAGCGGGGTCGGTCCGCTGGACGGGTCCGCGTCGATCACCGCGGTCGGCGGGTTGTTGGTCGCGCTGTAGACGTAGCGCAGGACCCTGCCGTTGTCGTAGTCGACCGCGAACAGGTCGCCGCCCGGACCCTGCTGCAGTCTGGTCGTTCCGTACCCCGACGCGAAGTTGACGATCTTGGCGGGGTCCGGGAGGCCGTTGGTGCCGGGGAGCATCGCCCAGGTGCACTGCCGGCTGTAGTCGGAGAAGAACAGGGCGCCGTCGTACTCCGGTGGGTAGTTGCCGTTCTCGTAGAAGGACATGCCGGAGATCGACGAACTGCCGGTGCTGCAGGTCTCGCCGGTGACGATGTGCGCGGTGTGGTCGTAGGTGTAGTACGGCGTGGCGACCGCGCTCGTGCCGGCGGCGTACAGGTTCTCGCAGAGGTTGAGGTTGAGGGCGTCGTAGGCGGCCGTGCGCCCCGGGCCCTCGTAGCAGGGCCAGCCGAAGTTCGTGACCCGCGCGGTGGGGTTGACGATGCGGTCGATCTCTTCCCACTTCGTCCAGCCGACGTCGCCGATCCAGAGTTCGTTGGTGCCTGGGCGGAAGTCGAAGCGCATCGGGTTGCGCAGGCCGTGCGCGACGATACGGCGAGTGTTCGGATCGGAGCTACCCGCAGCCGGGTTGCCCGGTGCGGCGAGGCCGGTGTCCGGATCGATCCGGATGATGGAGCCGTCGAGGCTTGCGGGGTCGCCGCTGGTGCGTACGTCCTGGGCGCGCAGCGCACCGCCTTCAGCGGTTGGCGAGGTGAGCTTCGCGCCGACGGGTGCCTGGCCGTCGGCACAGGGGTTGTCGGGGGTCTCGTCCGATGCCGTGAAGCCGTCCTGGCCGTAGTCGGCGTACCCGAAGCTGCCGCCGTCACCGCCGCCGGCGTAGATCATGCCGTCAGGGCCGAACTCGATCGAGCCAATCGAGTGGCTGGGGAACACCTGGCACCAGTCCTCGACGAGCACCTGCTCGGCGCCGCCCGGGGTGATCGCCGACAACCTGGCGCTTGCCTGGCAGCCGTCGCTGGTCGGCCCGGGTGGTGACGGGCACGGATCGTCCGTCGCTCCCGCCGTACCCCATTTCGGTGTCGGGCCGCCGATCAGGCCGTCGTGCGTGTACAGCACGTAGATGCGCGGATCGGCAGGGAAGTCGGGGTGCAGCGCCATCCCGAGCAGGCCGCGGTCCCAGTAGTTGTAGACCTGGGTGCGCAGGTCGGCGAAGATCGACGGCGTCGGGTCGTCGAGCGAGTCGAACACCTTGATCAGGCCGCTCTTCTCCGCGACGAACACCCGTCCGTCCGGCGAGAACGCGACGTTCGTCGGGTTGCTCAGCCCGGTGAACACCACCTGCTCACTGAATCCGGCCGGCACCTGCGCGACGGCGCTCGCCGACTCGATCGTTGCCAACGGCACCAACAACAGCACGCAGGCCGCAGCCACCCACCGGCGCAATCCGGCGTAACGCCTCATGAAGCCCCCCAGGCTCACCTGTCCTCACCAGCCCTCACAGCCCCCCGTGAGCACCCAAGTGACCGCAACTATGAAGCCAAGAACCCGCCCGCGCAATACCCCGTTTCAAACGCCTACTTGGCGTCAGTGACCGGTCACTCCCGCGACTCACCCACACGCGGCACCAACAACAGCTGGGGCATGGAGTCGGGTACCGGGGCGGTATGCGACTTCGGCGGAGCCATCCTGACGAGCCGGGTTTCTCGCGTCGGCGGCGTGGGCGTGGGTTCAGCTATGTGGATGCCGACGGCAAGGTTCTCAAGGACACGGACGTGGTCGAGCGGATCCGGACGCTGGCGATCCCGCCGGCCTGGACGGACGTGTGGATCTGTCCGTACCCGAACGGTCACATCCAGGCGATGGGCACGGATGAGGCGGGCAGGCGGCAGTACCTGTACCACGACGACTGGCGCTCGGCCCAGGACGAAGACAAGCACGATCGCGTACGTCGGTTGGCACGCAAACTCCCGGCCTTCCGGGAGGCGGTCGACGCGGACCTGTGCAAGCGCGGTCTCGATCGCAGCCGAGTGCTCGCCGTAGCGCTGCGAATGCTCGACTACGGCGTTTTCCGGACCGGCAACACGGAGTACGCCGAGGAGCACGGCAGCCGTGGTGCGGCGACGTTGCTGCGCGACGATGTCCGGGTCAGCAAGGGCAAGGTCGTGTTCGACTTCGTGGCGAAGGGCGGCCAGCAGCGGGCGATCGAGTTGGACGACGATCGGCTGGCGACCGCCGTACGGTCGCTGAAGCGGGCCCGGCACAAGAACCCGCTGCTGCTGATGTACCGCGACGACGACGGCTATCACGAGATCGACGCGGGCACGATCAACGAGCGTTTTCAGGAACTGGTCGGAGAGGACTACACGGTCAAAGATCTCCGGACCTGGACCGCCACCGTGCACGCCGCGGTGGACCTGGCCGAGGCGGACCCGCCGACGACGAAGAAGGCCTTGAACGCGGCGGTCAAGGAGATGCTCGAGGAGGTCTCCGATCACCTCGGCAACACCCCGACAGTCGCGCGTACGTCGTACGTCGATCCGCGCGTCGTCGAGCAGTACGAGCACGGCCGCACCATCACCGATGCCGTAGACCGCGCCGGCACCGACCTGGACGACGACGAGACCCGCGCCACCCTCGAACGCTCCGTCAACCGCCTCCTGGACCAGGACACTCGAGCGTAAACAGGGCTTCAGGTTCACCCGGTCGGGTACCGGCTGGGTCGTGACTGACGACCGGCTCCTGGACCTGGCCCAGCGATTGGCGAGGACGCTCACTCCTGGCGACCTTGACCACACGCTGAGTCGGATCACGGCGGCGGCGGTCGAGGCGCTGCCGGACACCGACTACGCGAGCATCACGATCCTGCATGTCGACGGCCGGTTGGAGACGGTCGCGCCGACCGACGACCTGCTGTGGGGTGTCGACGCCGCGCAGTACGAACTGCGGGAAGGCCCCTGCTACCAGGCCGCCGCGGATTCGGTGCACATCACGTCACCTGATCTGGCGCATGACGAGCGGTTCCCGCGGTACGCCGCGAGTGCGGTGGCTGCCGGGCTCAACGCCCAGGCCGGCATTCAACTGTTTGACGCGCCCAAGTCGCGTGGCGCGCTGAACCTGTACGCCCGTCAGGTCGGCGCGTTCGGTGATCTTGGTGGCCTCGGTGAACTGTTCCGGCACCAGGCGGCGATGGCGATCGACTACGCCCGCGAAATCCACAACCTGCAGGAAGCCGTGCGCACCCGCAGCACGATCGGCACCGCGGTCGGCATCGTGATGGAGCGCTACCACCTGACCGACGAACGCGCCTTCGCCTTCCTGGCCCGCCTCTCCCAGGACGGCAACGTCAAACTGCGAGAAGTCGCCAGACGTCTCATCGCGAGCGACTGACAGTGCTCCGCGCCGAGCACCGAACCCCAGTGCCAGGACGAGACCCGGCTCTCGAGCTTGGCTGCACTCGGCCTGGCCGGTGCTGCTCGACGCGAAGCGGTATGGCTGCCCGGTACCCGCGGCGAAACGCGGCCGTGCGGTGTACATGCGTCGTCCTGCGGAGCCGCCGTCCGATGTCTATGCGCTCGGCTGTGTGCTGTACCAGTTGGTCACCGGGCATCCGCCGTTCCTCGCTGACGAGCCGGCGTCGATCATGTTCCAGCACGTACGGCGCGAACCGGTTCCGCTAAGTGAACTCCGGCCTGAGTTGGCCCGCGATGTCGAAGCGCTACTGCTCTGGATGCTCACCAAGGACCCCACCGAACGACCGACCGCGGCGCAGGTCGCCGACGGCGTCCAGCCGCCGGTCACCGGAGGTTTACCCGTACGCGGACAGCCGCGCGGCCGGTGCGCGCCGGAGTTGTCGCCGGACTGGCATTGGTGCTGTCGGCAACTCTCGGAATCGTCTTCGCCACAAGGGATGTGAAGCTCCCGACGACAAACGACCTGACTCCGCGTGACAGCCGCATCACGAGACGACGTCTCGACCACCGAGTCCGGCCGCGATCCACACGGTCACCCGGACGACGACGCTCCAGCCGTTGCCGCAGTCAGGTCCCAGCAAGCCGAAGCCGCCGGATCCCGGACCCACCAGTCGCCCGAAGGACGAGAAGCCGGGTCAGGACAAGCCGAAGAAGCCGAAGCCCTGAGCAGACCTCGCCGTTTGTGGTGGTTGGTGTGCGCTGGAGCGATGCTCCTGAGAGTACGTCGTACTCCGATGGCACGGTCGTGGAGACCCAGCCCGCAGTTCTGGCCGCACTCCACCGACCGTGCCTTGGGCGCATCGGGTACCCGCGTTCCGGCCGTCCATGCATGCGATGGGGTACTGGATTGACGTAGGTAATGACCGTGGTCCGGAGGTGGGCTGCGCCGTGACTCCCCGTCGCGAGGTCATCTTCATGGTTCCCACCGAATCCGCTCTGGTCAGCCCAGTCCGCAAGGACTGCCTGACTCCCGAGGACAGAGCCCGCCGCGAAGCCGCAACCTGGGCATTGTTCGAGGCCAGAGAACGCAGTACGGACGAGGACGAGCAGCAACGGCTGCTCGAAGAGATCGTCGAGTTGAACATCGAGATCGCCCGCGGGATCGGGCGGCGGTTCCGCGGTCGCGGTGCCGAGGACGAGGACCTCGAACAGGTCGCGTACCTCGGTCTGCTGAAGGCGGTGCACAACTTCCGGCTCGACCACGGTACGCCGTTCATCGGGTTCGCCATCCCGACCATCCGTGGCGAGGTGAAGCGGTACTTCCGCGACTGTTCCTGGACCGTGCGAATCCCACGCCGGATGCAGGAACTCCAGGGCATGATCGCGGCCGCCGTACCGGTGCTCGAGCAGGAACTCAACCGTGAACCCACGCTCACGGAGATCGCGGACCGCATCGGCGTCGACGTCACGGAGGTCAACGGCGCCGAGGCTGCGCGAGGATGCTTCAACGTGCTGTCGCTCGATCGGCCTGCCACCGAGTCTGAATCTCCGCTGGGTGAGACCGTCGCCGACGACAGCGACCGTCGGTACTTCGACCAGCTCGAAGCCGTCGACATGCTCGGCCCGGTCGTCGACGACCTGGACCCGCGCGATCGGCGGATCCTGGAGCTGCGGTTCGTGGAAGGGTGGACGCAGTCGGACATCGGCGACGACATCGGCGTCAGCCAGATGCAGATCTCCCGGCTGCTGAACAGGATCCTTCGCGACCTTCGCGGGAAGCTCGATCCACTGCCGACCGCCGCGTGAGCCCGGCTCGTGCCAACGGCTAATGCCAGGAGTGCAGGGGCATCGGGCACTGCGGTTCGGTGGCGACGTCGTCGAGGTCGTACGCCACCAGCGGGCAGCGCCGGCAGTACAGGAGTCCGTCGTCCGGATCGGTGAACAGCTCGTGACCGTGCGTAGTGCCCGCGACCGGGCAGGAGGTGTTCTCGATCTCGGGCCGGTCCACGAAGTGGGCGCCGCAGCGGATGCAGACCGACCCCGCGCTGAGACGTGCCAGGGTCGTCACCCGCGACACAGCCACGACCCGATGGCCGTTGATCTCAACGACGGATTCGTTCACGGTCCTCTTCCCGAAAACGCGGACAGATCTTCGGTGCCCCCCGCAAGGATTTCTACGCCTCCTACTCGGCGCCAGGTGGTGGCGGCGTGCCTGACGGTTGCGTGCTCGGTGAGTTGGTCTCGGGTGGCGGTGTGTTCGACGGGGAGGTAGGCGTCGACTGAGTGGGTTCGCTGGTGGTGCTGGTCTGGGTGGGCTCGGTCGGTGACGGCGTTTCCGACGGGGTGGTCGAGGGAGTCTCGGACGGGGTGCGTGACGGTGAGGGGCTCCGTGTGGGCTGAGTCTTCGTCGTCTGGCTCTGCTGATTCTCGGTTGCGGACCGAGAGGGGTCGGTCGTGGTTGGGCTCGGCCTCGCGGTACTGGGGGTTGTTTGTGGCCCGACGTCGGTGGTCGGGGGCGGCGTGTCGTTGCCGTTGAGGATGAAGCCGGCCATGACGGCGGCCGCCGTCGCGAGGGCCGCGATCAGTCCGATCAGCAGGGCGTTCCGCCGTTTGTGGTTCGGCGGCGGCGGTGGCAGGGGCTCGAGTGGGCTGGTCGTCTCTGGGCCTGCGGGTGCTGCGGTGCCAACGCTCGCCGTACGCAGATAACCGCCCGCGACCTCCTCGGCGGACGGACGGTCAGCGGGATCTTTGGAGAGCATCCCGAGCAGGCCGATCTCGAAGGAGCCGCCGAGTTCGGGACGAATCAGACTCGGCTGACCAGGAGAAGCGTCGACATGCTGGTAGAGGATCGCCGTCGGATGATCCGCCGTGAACGGCGGCCGGCCGGTGACCAGCTGGTAGAGCACGCAACCCAGCGCGTACACGTCCGCCGGCTTACCGGACCGCTCGCCGCGCGCCCGCTCCGGCGCGAGGTAGTGGACGCTGCCGATGATCTGGCCGGTCCCCGTCAGCGTGCTCGCCCCTTCTTCCGGGACGTGAGCGATACCGAAGTCGGCGACCTTGACGGTCCCCTCGGTCGTCAGCAACAGGTTGCTCGGCTTCACATCACGATGTACGACGTCCTGCTCATGCGCCGCGGCCAGACCCGCGGCGCTCTGCTCGATGAGGTCGATCGCCCGGTCCTTCGGCAGCGGCCCCTTCTCGGCGAGCTCGTCCGCCACCGACCCGCCCTCGACCAGCTCCATCGCCAGGAAGAACCCGTCACCGTGGTTGCCGAAGTCGTACACCGCGACCACGTGCGGATCGTTCAGCCTGGCAGCGGCGCGCGCCTCCCGGTGAAAGCGCTCGGCAGCGCGCGGATCCTTGTCGGACGGCAGCAGCAACTTGACCGCGACCGGACGCCCCAACTGCTCATCCGTGCCGCGGAACACCTCACCCATCCCACCCCGACCCATGGAGGCGCCCAACCGGTACCGCTCCGCTACCAACATCCTGACACCCGTACCCACCCCTACCGTCACCGAACCACCACAACCCCGCCCAGCCTAGCTAGGTGCCACAGCGACCGATCGACACCGCCGTCAGGCTGGCTGGGGCCGGCAGCGGTGGATCGACACCGCGGCAGCGAGAAGGCACGGGCCGGCAGTCACAGCCGTCCGACCGCCGCCCGGCGCGGCGAAACCGGATCGGCCGCTCCGAATCCGCCATCACGCACTGGTGTTGGCTCAGCTGATCGCTTGTAGACGAGCGAGCAGCAGGCGCTCGACGGTCGCTCCGCCTTGGGGACCGTGGGAGAGCACGATCGTCGCCTCCTGGGTCTCCTGGGTCTCTTGGGTCCACAGTGCGCAGGTGTGGAAGGCGTGCCAGTCGCCGGTGTGGAGGAAGAAGCGGCGCTTGTCGTCGGTGAACATCCCGAGGCCGTAGCTGACTCCGTCGTCTTCAGTGCGCGCGAGCGGGGCAGAGAGCTGCGCTACCAGTTCCGGATCGGCGTAGAGGAAGGCGGAGAACTTCAGCAGGTCGTCGACGCAGGACCACAGCCCACCACTTGGCCTCCGCGCTCGCGGGAACGCATCACCTGGTCCGGTTGGCGGCAAGTCTGAGTCGGGTGGAGTCTCGAATCCGGTGCGAGTCATACCGGCCGGCCGGATCACGAACTCGTCGACGACCTGCTCGAACGTCGTACCCGTCATTCGTGCAACGACGGCGCCGGCGAGCCAGAAGCCCACTCCGCCGTACCTCCAGACGGTCCGCGGCTGGTCTTGCTGACCTCCTGCTGCGACTAGCGCGACCTGGCGCATCAGCGCGTCGTCACCGTCGCCGAAGTCCGCCTGCGCGGCGTCGTCGAATGGGACCGCGATCCCGGAGGTGTGGCTCAGGAGATCTGTCAGCGTGATCGTAGGGTCCAGCTGCCATACCGCGTGAAGCTCAGGAAAGTGCTCGCGGATCGGGGTATCCCAGGCGCCGGGTGACTGACGGCAGGCCAGTACGACGGCAGCGGCGACGATGGGCTTGGTGACAGAGGCGAGCCGCGATCGCATCCTCAAGACGTCAACGTCGGCAGGCAAGCCACGGCTCGTGAACTCGCCCGAAGGTGCAGCGCTGACGCGTTGAGTGCCGTGAATGATCCAGTCGAAGCCAGCAGGCAGTTCGTCGCCGGTCACGGGCTCGTGCTTGCGGCTTGGCGGAGTTGACGCAGCACGACTGGGTCGATCTTGCCCGGGACGAGCCGTTCTTCGTAGTTCTCCACGCTCGCCCAGGTCTCCAGCGCGTCATTCATGGTGTAGCCAAGCTTTTCGAGGAGGCCGGCGACCTCGGCCGCCAAGGGTCCCTCAAGCGGGAGAAGGCTTGCTGGGTCCGGCTTGCCGAAGTACAGATCGTGGAGATCCAGGAGACGTGCCAGTTCGTCGACCGGAGTTGGGTGGTCGTCGACGCGCAGGTCGATGGCGATATCGAGCACACCGCCGTACGCCGCGCCCTCGCGCCACACCCGCAGTGCCGCACTTTGACGCCCGCGACGGTCACCCCCGGCCTGATCCCCGGCTGTCAGCGCAGCGAGCAACCGCCGCTCGAGCGGGTCCCCGTCTCTTCGCTCCCAGGCCTCGGCCATCGCCGCCACCACCTCTGGACCCACGAGGATGTTGCCCTGCACAGCGAACCCGTCGCCGGCCATCCCACCCGCCCACTCCATGCACGAGCCACCGGTGAACGTAGCTCCCCGCCCCTCACTGTCGACCATCCCGACCTGCCGATGCTCACGCTCGTCGTCCCGACCGGTCAACTGCGCGATCACCTGCTCAGCCGAGTTGCCCTCAGCAAGCAAATCCAACCCGTCCGGTCCAAACGAAAGCTCAGCCATTGCCTGCGTAGCAACCGCCCCAGCCCCCGCCCCCCCCCCAGGCACCACCGCCCCCACCGCCAAGAACTTAGACGCAACCGCAACCCCCCAAGACCCAGACCCCGAATCAAACCCCACAACCGAGAACGTCATCCCGCTCCTCCACTCAGCCCCGCCAGACCGACAAGAACCGCCCGGTACGAACATCCACCGTGTAAGGCTTGGCCCCCGGCAGACCATCGAATTGCTTCACCAACGGGTCAACCGTTTCATCTAACCCCGATCCCCAGAGAGTCAGCGCAGCCTCGGCTCAACCTACACGCGTCCGGTCATGAGAGTTTGGCGGCGGAGTGGAGGGCTAGGCCGTCTTGGGGGGCTATGTCGGCTTTGAACCAGCCTGCTGAGTCGACTGTGTACGTCGGTCCTGTGCATTGGCCCGCGGAGTAGTCGCCGTGGAAGACGTCGCAGTACACGCCGCCGGGAGACTGGTGTGGAAGCTGCGGCCGGTGAGGGCAGAGCCTTCGTCGTTCAGGATCAAATAACCCTTGTCGCCGCGTCCGAACGCGATCGCGTCGTTGCCGTTGTCCCACCAATCGGTCACCGGCGTACCGCGGGTGTTGTTGTGAAAGGCAACCATGTTGGCGATCACGCGCCATTCGTGTTCGCACCGCCACCCGTTGCTGAAGCAGATCGTGTCGGTCGTACGTCCGTCGCCGGCCGACGGCGGACCCTGGTCGTTGGAGCTGTACTCGTAGCTCGACATCACCTTCGGCGTCCCGTACGTCCAGGCCAGCATGAACGCGTTCGCCATCGCATAACGCCCGTTGTCGCGGAACGTCAGCACTCCGCTGCCGCGCTGAGTGTCGTGGTTGTCGGTGAATACCACCGCCTGATCCGACGGCAGCGGCGACGCGAAGGTCCGCAGGTACGCGAGCTTCTCGGTGTTGAAGATCTTCGCCAGATCCTTGCCATAGCGGAACTCGAGCACGTCCCCGTTGCCGAGGTACTCATCCGGCGTGATCGGTTCACCCGCCCCGTAGATGACCTCTTGATACAGGTACGCCGATCGCGACAGCCGAGCCTTGATCGCCGCGATGTCCCCGGCCGCCATGTGCTTGGAGGCATCCAGCCGGAAACCGTCGACACCGATCGCGAGCAGATCGTTCAGGTACGCCGCAATCCGCCCGCGCACGTAGTCGGTATCGGTCGCCAGGTCGGCCAGATCGACGAGCTCGCAGTTCTGCACCTCGTAGCGATCACCGTAGTCGACGATGTCGTCGTTCCCGTTCCGCCCGCAATGATGGAAGTCCTGGGTCTGGTACGTGCCGGGGTAGACGTAGTGGCTGTACGACGATCCCGCGCTACCGACGCCACCTGACGAGCCGCCGGTCATATGGTTGATCACGGCATCGACGTACACCTTGACGCCGGCCGCGTGACAACTGTTCACCATCGCGATGAACTCGCTGCGCGTGCCACGTCGCGTGTTGTCGATCTTGTAGCTCACCGGTTGATAGTCCTGCCACCACGGATATCCGGCGCTCGGGAGAACGACGTGCTCTTGCGGTGGAGAGACCTGGACTGCGCCGTACCCCTTTGGGCCGAGCACTTGAACGCACTCCTGCCCGACTGACTTCCAGTTCCACTCGAAGAGTTGGACGATGACGTCGCGTTGCCCGGGCGGAGCACCCTCGGCGGTCTGCGTACCAAAGGGCAGCAGACACAGGCAGATGGCGAGGATCAGCGCTTTCCGGATCATCCCGAGTCCTTTCACCGGCTGAGCCCATCGAATCATTCCCCTCCGACAAATCCGGATGCGCAGCGTGTCGGACCGATCCGCGCCGCGGTCCACCCCGAACACCTCGGGAGGCCTGGGGAGTGGACTGCGACGGCGGAGGGATCGGGATCATGCGAGTGCCCAAGCTCATCAAGGCACGCCAACGACGACGCCACGGACGGCACCGCCGCGGTCGGCCGGCGGCCCAGGGGCGCTGGCAGTTGGCGGGTGCGGGCGCCGCGGTGATCACTCTCGCTGCGCTGGCAGCGTCGTCGTTCCCGGACAGTCCAATGACAGGTGGGTACGACGAGACCACCGTCGCCGGGCTTGTGGAGTCACCAGCGGCCGATCCGTTCATCGAGGACGAGACATTGGCCGAGTTCGTCGCTCCGGAGCAGCTGGCCGCCGTACCCGTCGGGCCCGGTCGAGTGGCGAAACCTGTGGCGATGGTGCTCTCGGGCGCACCGGTGATCAAGACGCTCGGCGAGAGCGGGATCCCCGAGGTCGCCGTACGCGCGTACAAGCAGGCGGAAGCGCGGTTGGCCGCCAGCGATCCGGGCTGCGGAGTGCCGTGGACACTGCTCGCCGCGATCGGACGGGTCGAGTCCAACCACGGCCGGTTCGGCGGCGCCCAACTCCGCGACGACGGGTCGGCGACCAAGCGGATCCGGGGGATCCCGCTGGACGGCCGGCCCAACGTCGCGGTGATCCGCGACAGCGACAACGGCGCGCTCGACGGCGACACCGTGTACGACCGCGCGGTCGGGCCGATGCAGTTCATCCCGTCGACCTGGCGCTCCGTGAACGCGGACGGCAACGGCGACGGCATCGGCGACCCGAACAACATGTTCGACGCCGCACTGGGCGCTGCGCAGTACCTGTGTACTGGTGCGTCGAACCTCCGCACCTCAGCCGGGGCAGCGCAGGCGGTACGGCGCTACAACAACGCCGACTCGTACGTCCGAGTGGTGCTTGGGCTGGCCCGCATGTACCAGTCCGGCCGCGTCGTCGGACTGCCTTCAACCGGCGAACTGCTCCCCAACGAGCCCGCCGCCGACCCGCCCGCGCTCCTGCCGTGGCCGACCGGCCCGTCGCCGGCGCTCCGCCCTTGGCCCGCCGGCCCTTCCGACGGCACCTTGCTTGCCAACCCAGCACCATCGCAGCGGACCGAACCCGCAGCTCCACCACGGACGACGGCTCGACCGCCGAAGCCAGCAGCACCACCGTCGGCCAAGCCCGTCGTACCCAAACCGCCCACCACCTCGGAGCCTCCGGTCGTGCAACCACCCCGACCGACAACCCGCCCGACCCCGACCGACCCTCAGCCGACGAAGACTCGCCCCGCCGAACCCAAGCCGTCAACCAACCCGTCTTCGCCGGACAGGACGCGACCGCCCGTCCCGAAGCCGACCGACCCCCAACCATCCGCGCCCAAGCCGACCCAACCGTCCGCGCCCAGGACGACTGAGCCATCCGAGCCCGACCCGTCGGACCCGACGCCATCCGCGCCGAAGCCGTCCGAGCCGAAGCCATCGGAGACCGATACATCGGCACCATCCACCAAACCCAACCCGACACCT
Organism: Kribbella pittospori; assembly: GCF_004331465.1. Lineage (GTDB taxonomy): Bacteria > Actinomycetota > Actinomycetes > Propionibacteriales > Kribbellaceae > Kribbella > Kribbella pittospori. The sequence continues at coordinate 525,853 of NZ_SJKB01000002.1, read as the reverse complement.
GAGCCGACCACGGCCGCAGTCGGCTGGGCCCCAGCGATGCGCCAGGTAGTCGGCCGAACCCTGAGCCGACCAACCTGCACCCAAACCACATCACCCCAAACCACCGCACCCCAATCGGAACAACCCTCTAGGACCTGCGCCGACAAGCCGGCCGCTCCTGACGACAAGAACCGTGGCGACAACACCCGGAGCGACAACACCCGGAGCGACAAGACCCGGGGTGACAAGGACCGGGGCGACAAGGACCGGGACGAGAAGAACCGGAATCGGTGCACGTCGCAGAACGTGTGCAAGGCCCCGGGATCCCCACGTACGCCGGGCGGATCCACCCGCTGACCGATCACGCTCTGCACTGCACCGTCGTACAAGAGCTGTGCACGCTACGCCAAGGACTCGGCCGGGACGGTTGACGAGACTGCAGACATCAGTTCCGACAACCGTCTCGGGAGAGTCATGTACACGGGAAACATCCGCCGGCTGACCATCGGTGCCACCGCGCTGCTCGCCGTACCGACGTTGCTCACGGCAACGGCTCCGGTGGCCTCGGCGCACTACAACTACGCGTACCAGGGCAAGGACTTCATCTCCGTGAGCGATACGCACACCAGTGGCAGCGTCTGCGACCGCGAGGTCGACGGGAACGCCGTCTACGCGATGTGGACGCAGGGTCCTGACCGCAAGCCCATAGTCGAGTGGGACGGCGGCGACCGCGGCTGTGACACAGCGCAGTTCCCGGTCGGCGCCATCTACATGAAGCTCTGCGAGAACACCAACCACGGCACCGGCGCAGACACCTGCACCGGCTGGATCCACGTCTAGCAGGCCCTGGCCCACAGTTCCGCGGCGGCCCCGGCGCCGTACTCGTCAGTCAGTGCCGGGGCCTGGTTGGCCGGTCAGTGGCGCTTGCGGCGATCCGCCTTCGACTGCGCCCGCCGCCGCTTACGCTCGCGCCGAGCCCGATCCTCCTCAGCATGACTGGGAGCGTTGCCCGCCGCGGCCGCGGTCCCCTCGCGAGCCTTGACCCGGGCATTCCGGACCAGAACCACGACCACACAAAGAATCGCCAGCCCAGCAAACATGAACACGTACCACACGCTGACCCCTCCCGCTCCCTGCCGATTCTCAGCGCCCCGCCCGGCAAACACCTCATCCGCCACGGGTGACAACCGGGCGTCAGACCTCCTGGCGGCGGCGTCCACGGCGGTCATGCCCGGCGCGGCCGGTCGCCCCCCGGCGCCGTCCCTCAGTTCGCCGCCTCCACCGAATCGAGGGCTGACAGTCAGCTATGGGGATTGTGGTCGTGGCCTCCGGGTTCGTCGTCGGGCGCGATCGGCTCGGGATCGTCGACGAACAGATTGCCCGGGACCCCTGGGCGCTTCGGTCGGCGAACGACTGCCGTGCTCAGCTCCGGCGTGTCGGATCGGGCCTGCTCAGTGAGCTCGGACACCAACTGACGCCTGGCGACCGGGTCGTCGACGGAGACGTCGTCGGGCTTGGACCCGGCGGTCGGTTGGTTGGTGGCCGCGATCAGTGCATCGCGCAGGCCCTTGAGATCGAGGCCGGCTCGGCTCAAGCGATCCCGGACAGCAGCAGATCCGGGCAGCTTGTCCATCACATCGCGCAGCCGGCCGAAGTCCTCCTGACCGTCCCGATCCTCGTCTGTGAGCGGTTTCCACGGGTCGTCGCCGCCAACCCACACGCCCGCGGTGAGGATCTTCTCGCGGCTGAACGCTCGGTTGCTCGGGCTGCGGCCGACCGCACGTACGACGAACTGGTATTGGCCGGGGGTTGTGAGCGGATAGTTCGCTGCGTAACGGCCATCCCCGAGGTGGGCCAGCTCGACCCGCGACATCGTCCCGTCGGGGAGTCGGACCTCGGCCCAAACCTTCGCACGAGCCGTCAGCGGCTGGTCGTACTCCCGCAACGACGCCGTGATCGCAGCATCTGCGCCTGGGGTGAAGGTCTTCTGGAGCACCGCGGCGTCGAGACGCAGATTCGAGTAGGTGTGGACCGACAGGCTGTAGTGCACGGGCTGACTGGTCCATTCACGCAGCGCGCGGAGGAAAGCTTGGATGGCGCGGTCGTCGCCCTCCAGTTCCAGCTCCTCCAGGACATCTTTCGGATCACGTAGCCGCAGACTCGCTGTCCAACGACCTTGATGAGATCCGGTGGGGTTGGCGGTCAGTGCAGGCAACAAGAGCCGGAAGTACGCCACGTCGGCGTCTGTCACGTAGCTGACATTCGGCTCGGCGACCGCGCTGTCACGGGTGATCACTTCTCCGCCTGGTGCGGTCAGGGTGAAGTCCAGCAGTTCTGGCACTGGACACAGAACGACGACATCGACCGACAGGTCGGCCGCCATCAGTGAGAAGGGGATCGACTGCGCGGTCTGGTTCCACAGCAGCCACCCCTCCGGATCGATCACGGTCTGGTTCAGGCTGGCGTCCTTGAGGATCTGAAGGAAGTACTTGGCGAGCCTGAAGCGCTCGGTGGCGCTGCTCATTGCACCTGTGGTCAACAGATAGCCGCCGCTGTTGCCGGAGAGCTGGCTGAGGACCTGGTCGCTCACCTGACCGGGCAATCCGAATCCGATCGCGAAGGTCGTCTGGTTGACCGTCCCTGCAGGCAGTGAGCCCACCAATGGCGCGGTGTTCTCGTTGCCATCGGTCAGAACCAGCAGAGCCTTGTTCGGGTGGCTCGCGCCTGGGCCGTTGATCAGCGCACTGCCGGCCAGGAGCCCGGCTCCGACACTGGTCGCGCCGCGCGGATCCAGGTCGGGTCCGGTCAGCACAGTGCCCAGACCTGCGGATTTCGGTGACATCGTCAGGATCGCGTCGGCGACGTGGTCGAACCGGGCGATGCCGATCTCGTCGTCATCGTGCATCAAGCTGTGGAGCACGCCGACTGCGCTCTTCAGCAGCGCGTTCTTGGTGAGACCGCCGGTGACGATATCGGCCATGCTGCCCGAACGATCGAGCACGAGGGCGATCGAGCTGCCGGTCGTGATGATGTTGCTGGCAACCAACTCGACGTGGAAGGTGCCGACCACGAACGCATCGCCGGGATTGGCCGAATAGTAGCCCTCGTCATCAGTGACAGTCGCCTGCAGGTCGACCGCGGCCACCTGCACATTGGCCCCGATCGCGTGGAAACGTACCTCGATCTCGAGCGTCTCGAAGTCGTTCGCGCGGTCGGGGATCACGACGAAGTCGGGGCCGCCGACGACGCTGAAGTTGCCCGTCGGCACTGCTGTGACGCTGACGTTCACAGGGCGGCAGTTGCGGATCCGGAAACGAATCTTCCGACCGAGCGTGAGGCCGGCCGGTACGTCGGTGAATCCAACCGCGGGCCCGGATTCCAGGACGATGTCCGGTAGGTCGGTGTCGTACCAGGTGATCGACTTGTGGTCGAGAAGGTCGATGGGTCGGTCCAACGTGGTACCGCTGAAGTACTCGGCCAGGCTGTCCATGTGGTCGCTCAGCCGCTTGAGGTGGGTATGCCCGGCCGGCAACGGCTCGCTGTCGGGCGGCAGATAGTGCGCCACGGCCGGATACTTCTGCGTCCAGACCGCCCAGAGTTGGTCCTCCTTCGCGTGGTTGAGAAAGAACACCGGATCGTTCGGCGACGTGCCGGGGAGCATAGATCCACCGACCCAGACATGAACCCGGTTGTGGTTGTTGGGTCCCGGTTGGGGACCGACCCAGCCTTCGACCAGATTCCGGAAACTGTCAGCGCCCGGGGTCGAGCGATTCCAGGGCCGCGCGTCGTAGGTCTCTTCGGCCAATGCGCCTGTCACCGCGGCGGCGGTGGGTAGGTTGGCTGCCCCTGCACCCAACTGGCGTTGGAGCGAGGACAGGTTCGCGCCATGCTGGGGGTCGTTGTCGTAGGCGTCGGCGATGGCCAGATTCCAGCCATTGGCTTTGGCGAAGACGCCATCGGCGACCACGATGCCTGGACCCGTCCCGTTGCCGCCCAGGAACTCGGTGAAGAAGGGATAGCCGGGATCGGCCGGCGTTTTGTCCTCGCTCCAGTTCCAGTAGGGCAAGCACAGGGTCGGGTCGCCGGACACGGTACGCAGATCCTGTTCGAAGCGCCGGAGGAACTCACGGTGCCATGGGAAGAACATCGGTCCCCTGTGGCCAGGGTGCGGCCCCGGGTCGGAAGCCGGATGTCCGGCCATCGACTGCTGATGGATGTAGACGTAGTCGTCGTATCGATTCGCCTGATTGTGCGGAGGCGCGAGCTTGCTGGGCGCCGCCTTCAACGCGACCAGAGCGTTGCGGAAACGGATAAGCTCCGTGGCCGGTCTGTCGGCGGGCGCAGCGGCGTTGTATTCCTCGATCAACTTCCTGATGTTTCTGCGGCAGAACACGGTAGATCCCCCCTGATACGGCGCACAATCGCCGAGTACTCGAGGGAGGCACCCCACGTCTTTGAGTGAACGACCGCCCCCACATCGCTGTGACTCCAGACGTCCCGCCGCCCCCGACCTCAGAATCTCAGGGCAGCAGTCTTGTGAGGGCATGTCAATGCCCCGTCGGCTCGCGGACCACGGCCTGATTTCACGCCTCGATCGGCATAGGGTCAGCCCGACGCGACGTTCACGACGACGATCGGCGGTAGAACGTGGAGAACGGCACCAGAAGTGAACTCCTCACCCGTCTGGCCGAGGTGGTCGGATCCGTTGCGAACGCGCACCCGACGCGGGTTGCGGTGGACGGACCGCCGGCCGTGGGCAAGACCACGCTGGCGGACGAGCTTGCCGTCGTACTGCGCGAGCAGGGCCGCGACGTCATCCGCGCGACGATCGAAGACTTCCTGACCCCGCGGTCACAGCGCTATCGGCGCGGCGAGGACTCCGCCGAGGGCTGCTATCACGACAGCTTCGACTTCGACGCGCTGCACGGCGTACTCCTCGATCCGCTAGGTCCCGGGGGAGACCGAAGGTTCCAGCAGGCGGTCTACGACAGGGACACGGACACCCCACGGTCCGAGCCGATCAGGTCAGCACCCGCCGACGCCGTACTGCTCTTCGACGGCGTCTTCCTCATGCGCCCCGAACTGATCGAGCGCTGGGACCTGCGCATCTTCGTGTCTGCGCCGTTCGAGAACACGTTGGCCCGCGCCCGGACCCGAGACCAGACCTCGTCGAGATCAGCAGCCGAGGTCGAACGCCGCTATCGCAGCCGCTACATGCCGTCCCAGCAGTTCTACTTCGACACGGTCCGCCCGACCGATCACGCCGACATCGTCGTCCACAACGACGACCCCCACCGTCCAGCCTGGGAAGCCCAGCCGCGCTGACGCTTCTTGCTCCTCCCGACCACACCTGACACGGTGTGACCGTGATCTTCGAGGTCAACGGATACCGCCTGTCCCACCTGGTCAAGGACCCCGCCGCAGTAGACCTCGCCTTGACTCGTCTCGCCGTACTGCTGGCCGACGCCCGAACCCACATGCAGCAACTCGACCGGCACGATCTGGCCGACCGCCTCGACGAATTGTCCCGCCAGCTGCAAACACAGGGAGCGGCGATCGATGACACCTTCGACGAGGCGTTCAGAGAAGTAACCGACGCCGCCGCCGAAGCCTGCGAAACCGCCGCGGGTCCAGACGGCATGCAAACCCTCGACGACCCGAACGCACACCTCTACCAAGCCCTCACCTGGGGCGTCGTACATCTGGTAGTGATCCGCATCGGCGGCCACGGCACCCTCGAGCACCGCAGCACGAACGCCGACCAAGGTCAATGAATCCGCCGGCCAGGCTCCGGTAGATCACCGAGCCTGGCCGGCCAACTACCGACCGAGCGCAACGGCCAGATCAACAACCTGGAATCCACGCGGACACGCCCCCACGCCAAGTCGCCCGACCAGTCGTCAGGCCAACGTCATACAGCTGTATCCGGTCGCAGACACGACGTACTGCGAGCCTGTGGTTGCCGACGGCCAGGCTCCGGCAGAGAGCACAAGAGCCTGGCCGCGCGGACTACCGGCCGAGCGGGACGGCCAGGTCGACGACCTGGAAGTCGCGCGGGAAGGACCCGAGGCGGGTCGCCTTGCCGGTGGTTAGCTCGATGTCGTACAGGCGCATCCGGTCGCCGGTGCTCAGTACTGCGAGCCCGCGGTTGCTGCCGTTCTGGGTGGAGATGTCGAATCCGGCCCACGGGCCGACGTCGACCGTGAGCTTGCCGGTTGGTGCGAGCAGTCCGGCGTTCGCGGGCGACTGGATCACGACCTGGTCGAGCATGGTGTCGATGTCGAACAGCGTCGTCGCCGTGTTCGGATCGAGGTCGTTGTTCGTGTACGCCGCCGCCGTCACCCCGGTCGCCGTGGGCGCCGGAGCAGGTGGCACACCCGGATACGCCAGCGTCCCGTCGACGGCGGTCATGCCGCTCGCAGGCGCACCGGCCGGATCGTCGATGTTGTGGCGCAGGTTCTGGCCGGTATCACTGATCACACGCAGCCGATTCGCGGCCGGGTTGAAGTCGACCCCGAAGTTCTGCCCGTCCAGCGCCACGCTGAGCTGCGACACCTTCGAGGCCCGCCCGAAGTACGCCCCAGTGTTGATCGTGTAGATCCCACCCCGATCGCCAACGCCGTACAACTTCCCGTCCTGAACCCGGAAGTCGATCCCCACCAGCCGCCGATCATCCTTCAGTCCCAGCACCCGCGCCGCACTACGGATCCTGTCAGCCGACCGAAACTTCACCAGCCGCCCCCGATCGGTCAGCCCGACCACATCAGAACTCTGCCCACCAGCCTTCGCGGACCCCTGAGCCCCCGCCTTCGCGCCCGCGGAGTCCTGAGCCCCAGCCTTAGCAGCCGAAGCCGCCACACCCGTGGCCGCCCCGCCACCGGCCGTCGCCTGCGTCGCACCGCTGAGCACCAAAGCCGTAGCCGGCAACGCGATCGCGGCCAGCGTCGCGGCGACGATACGAACACGTCGTCGTGGTTGATACATGCCGATTCACCTCTCAGTAGCGGCGCCGTCCACCCCACGCGTCCGGTCACCAACAACCGCCACCAGCGGGCCCACCCAGCAGCGTCACCCACCCCTTCGCCGCCACCACCAATCCGGATGTCCCCAACCACAACCCGTCCGATAAACGCCCACCCCAGCAGCACCCTGGACCCCGCCGAAGCCTTCCGCCTGACCCGGCCATTCAAGAAGTCGAGCTATCAGGTTGGTGTCCGGGCGCGGTATGTCCGGAGCTCTTGGGCCGTTCCCCGCCCAGCCGTTCGCCGACGTTTGGCCTAGCGGTCACCGCCTCAGCGTCCTGAGATGGCAAGGTGGGCGCATGTCTGATGGCCCCATGCCTGTCCTTGGCCGCCTTACTCGTCTATCTCCCCGCGACGTTTGGCCGCATGAGGCTCACAGCTTCACCCCGTGGCTGCTCAACAACGTCGACGTACTCAGCGACTTGCTGGGGATGGATCTCGCGCTCGACGTGGCCGAGCATCCGGTGGGCGGATTCAGCTTGGATCTCATGGGCCGCGATGAAACCACCGGCGAAGTCGTGATCGTCGAGAATCAGCTCGAGACCTCCGATCACGGCCACCTCGGCCAGATCCTCACCTACGCGGCCGGGACCGACCCCACCACGATCGTCTGGGTTGCCGCATCGTTTCGAGCCGAACATCGAGCGGCTATCGACTGGCTGAATGCTCGCACTGACGAGGCCACGAGATTCTTCGCTGTAGAACTCGGCGTCGTGCGGATCGGACAGTCCGACCCAGCACCGTCGTTCCGACTCGTCGCCCAGCCCAACGATTGGGAGAAGACGGTTCGGGCCGCCACCAGCCAGGCTGAAGCGACCGGCAAACAAATCCTGTACCGCGCCTTCTGGAGTCGGTGGATCGACGTCGTCAAGGCTGACCGGCCGGGCTGGTCTCGGGCAAGGCGCGCTCCGCGAGACTCGTGGTTCACGATGACCGCTGGCATCACCGGTGCGACCTACTTCACGTCGTTTACCAGGGGCGGTCTCTCCAGCGAGCTGGTCTTTGAATCACCCGACGCCGATGTCAACCTCGGCCGATTCCAAGCACTCAAAGCCAAACAAGCCGAGATGGAACAGGCCTACGGTCTGGCTTTGGACTGGCAGGAGCTGCCTGACCGTAAGTTGACCCGAGTCGCGGATTACCTGCCTGACGCGGACGTGAGCTCTGAGGAGAACTGGAATCAGTACGTCGATTGGCTGCTTGATCGACAGACCCGCCTCCGGAAAGCCTTGGCAGCAGTCGGCGGCGTACCAGCTCCCTAACCGCGGTGGCCAGTACTGCGGCTCGACCTTGATCGCTCAGCCGGTCAAGCGTGCGTCTGGCGTCTGGGTCTTGTCCCATTTGGCGAGTAGGTCGGCTTCGCGTTCTGGGGGCAGGCCGAGTTGGGACTGACGGGGGTGGGCGATTAGGCCGTCGCGGTCGAGGGTTAGCTTGAAGTCTTGCAGGGTGTTGGGGAGGGGGCGACAGGTCAGGCCGGCCTTGGTTGCCTGGTGGTTGTCGACTTTCCAGGTGCCTTGGGGGACGCGCCATAGGAGATCTCTGTCCACTGGCGTACGTCGTGTTCGATCAGCCAGTGTGGATCCACCCAGACTGGTTGGGTACGGCGGCCTGTTAGGTGTCAAGGCAGATGTCGATGAGGCCGCCGTACGTCGCGTGGTCTTGTGGTGCGACGACGTTGTATGCGCCGTCTAGTCGATGCTCAATGGCGTTGAGTACGAACGTCGAAACGTCGCGGACGTCGATCGGTTGGATTGGTTGCTCAGCCGGTGCTGGGAGCAACCATCGTCCTCCTAGGGCGGCTCGCTGCAGGAGTTTGAGGCCGCGACCGACGTACTCGCCGGGTCCCAGGATGACGCCAGGGCGGACGATGAGGCTGCGGGCAGCACCGGCGACGGCGGCGACCTCACAGCCGGCCTTGAGCGTTCCGTACCGTCCGCCGATGGTCATGCCGGCGAGTTCGGGAGAGTCCTCCGTGTACGTCGCAGCCGACGGTCACAATGGCGCGGTCTCATCGACTGCGCTCGCCGGCCAGTCTCGGTAGGCGCTGACTGTTGAGACGAGCACGTATTGCTCGAAGTTGTCCGCGAGAGTCTTCGTCACGCCCGCGACATCGATCGGTTCATAGGCGCTGGTGTCGATGACGGCGTCCCAGGTCCCGTTGGTTGCCAGTCGACGGAGGTCCGCTTCCACCGTCCGATCACCAATCACATGCCGTACGCCGGCCGGTGGTTGGCCGCGTGCGCAATGTCAGGCGCGTCAGCGGTCGGGGAGGTTGAGGCGTTTTAGGCGTTCGTAGGCGCCGAGGATGTGTTTGTCTATTCCGTCTTGGGCGGCTTGGGGATCACCCAGGGCCAGGGCGTCTCGTAGTTCTTTGTGTTCGCTGTAGCCGACGTCCAGGAAGTCGGGGAAGCTCGCGTTGCGGGCGCGGAGGAAGACCGTCACCTGACCGCGGATGGACTCCCAGACGCGCTGGACGCGGGCGTGGTCGCAGTAGGCGTAGATGATGTCGTGGAACTGGAGGTCCAGTCGTACGGCGTCCTCCGGGACGATCTTGGTGTCGACGCTCTTCATCTGCTCCAGGACCGCGTCCATCTCGGCGAATCCCTGACCCTGCATCCGAGTACACGCCCGGCTGACGGCCAGGCGCTCGATGGCGCCGCGGAGGGTGTGCACTTCCTCGACATCGGTCTTCGTCAACGTGCTGACGAACGCCCCTCGGTGCCGGCGGAGCTCGACGTGCCCCTCCTCCTCGAGTCGGGCCAGCGCCTGCCGGATCGGCCCGCGGCTGACCTTGAGCGCCTCGGCCAGCTCGGTCTCCTTGAGGTGCTGTCCCGGCTGGAACCTGGCGCCGGTGATCATCTCCCGGAGTACGTCGGTCACCAGATCACCAAGAGCGCGCTGCGAAGGCAGCGAGGGCACGACGTCGTCGGACATCATGCCGACCACCTCCTCGAAGCAGTTACCGCCAGTAAGGACGACTGTAACCCCTGTCAGGTCTACCTGTAGATTGTAAACAGTAAGTCATTGACAGTAAATCAATCGCAAGAGCAGACTCGGAACCTCCACTCAGGCACAGGGCCGGCGCCGAAGCCGGCCGACCGTGAGGCAAGCCCGACCCCCAGGGCAGAGAGGTCACGACGACGATGACCACCGACACAGCGGTTCACACCGGACGCAAGTCACTCGGCCCGTTTCCGCCGGCCGCTCCCCGGAATCCCGATGCGCCGCACGTCACCACGGCGACGATCGCCGTCGACGCCGCGGAGATCGAGGGTCCGCTGACGCGCATCTGGGAGAGCTTCGGGTACGACGAGTTCAACTGGACGTACACGCCGACCGGCAAGCGGCTGCTGCAGACCTTCACCGACTTCTCCGGCGGCGGGTACTTCGTCCGGCCGCACTACATGTACTGCTCCGGCAGCGGCTTCGGGATCCCGCACTGGAGCAACGGCAACGTCTACCACGAGGACGCCGACGGCAACCCGTACTACGACTTCACGCTGCTGGACCAGGCGTACGACGCGATCGTCGGTGCCGGACATCACCTGCTGGTGGAACTCGGCTTCACCCCGCGCGATCTGCTGCCGCCTGAGGCCGCCGAGCTGACCGTCGTACCGAGCCCCACGGCGTACACCAATTACGAGGCGGGCGCCTGGGGGTATCCGCCCAAGGACTACGCCAAGTGGGCGGGGCTGGTCGGCGCCACGGTTCGGCACTGCATCGATCGGTACGGCGAGGCGGAGGTGAAGACCTGGCTCTGGGAGCTGTGGAACGAGCCGGACATCAGCTACTGGCGCGGCACTCTCGAGCAGTACAACGAGCTGTACACCGCAACCGTGGAAGCGATCCGGGCCGTGCTGCCAGAGGCCAAGGTCGGCGGACCGGCCGTCACCAGCGGTGGACTGGAGTTCCTGCGGGGCTTCCTGGACTACACGTCGCGCCGTGGCGAGCCGCTGGACTTCATCGCTTATCACACCAAGGGCTGCCGCTTCCCGACCCGCGACTACCGGCCCTTCGCCGAGCCCGCGGCCGAACTGCTCAGCCCGTCGTCGACGAAGATGTTGTACGACCTGCGCGAGTTCAACCGGCTGATCGGTTCGTACGAGGCGTACGCCGACCTGCCGGTGATCGTCGACGAGTGCGACGCAGCGGTGCCGGCGCACTTCGGACGCTACGACAACCGCAACTACAGCTTCCAGAACACCGAGTACTACCCGGTCTTCCAGGCGAAGCTGATGAAGAAGATCCTGGACCTGAACGCCACCGAGCCGGCCAAGGTCGCCTACGCCACCTCCTGGAGCTTCTACTTCGAGGCCGAACGCTACTTCGAAGGCACCCGGTCCTTCCTCACCGCGGGCGGCGTCGAAAAGCCGTTCCTCAACGCCTATCGGATGCTGTCGCTGCTCGGTCCTGACCGGCTGCGCACGACCTCGGATGCGGCCTGGAAGGTGGGCGAACTCGAGCACACCGACGGCAGCAGCATGCCCGAGGAGGTCGACGCCCTCGCCTCGCGGGCGGAGGACGGGAGCGTCGCCGTACTGCTCTGGCGGCACATCGATGATCAGTATCAGACCAGCGAGGACCTGACACCGGTGAGCGTGACCGTACGGAACCTGCCGGCCGGGTCCTACCGGTTGCGGCATCTGCGCATCGACGCCGACCACAGCAACTCCTTTACTGTCTGGCAGAGTCTCGGCTCGCCCCAGGATCCGACCGCCGAACAGCTGGCCAAGATCACCGATCGGCAGGGTCTCGAGGAGTTCGAAGCCGAGCGCCGCATCACGGTGGACGGTGACGTGTCCCTGGAGGTCACGCTTCCGTTGCCCTCGGCATCGTTGTTGATCCTCGAACCGAGCAGCTGACGGACGAGAGGGCAGACGATGGACCAGAACGTGATCACGCTGAACAACGGCGTGCGGATTCCCCAGCGTGGCTTCGGCGTCTTCCAGGTGCCGCCGGACGACACCCAACGCGCGGTCGAGCAGGCGATCGAGATCGGATACCGGCACATCGACACGGCGGCGGCGTACAACAACGAGGCCGGTGTGGGGGCGGCCGTGCGGGCGAGCGGACTACCTCGCGGGGAGCTGTTCGTTACCACCAAGCTCCGCAACGGCGAACACGGCTACGAGTCGGCGCTGACGGCGTACGACGAAACACTGGAACGCCTCGGGCTCGAGTACGCCGACCTGTATCTCCTGCACTGGCCCAATCCGACGGTCGATCTCTATGTCGACAGCTGGCGTGCCCTGGAGCGGATCCACACCGAGGGGCGGGTACGGGCGATTGGTACGTCGAACTTCCTCGCCGAGCACCTGGATCGATTGGCCAAGGAGGGCGAGATCGTACCGGCGGTCAACCAGATCGAGCTGCACCCGACGTACCAGCAGCGCGAACTGACCGAGCTGTGCCGCGAGCGGTCGATCGCGGTCGAGGCGTACTCGCCGCTCGGCCAGGGTGGTGACCTCGATGATCCTGTCCTGGCGTCGATCGCGAGCGATCACGACGTGACGCCGGCCCAGGTCGTACTGCGTTGGCATCTGCAGCTCGGGCACATCGTGATTCCGAAGTCCGTCAATCCCGAGCGGATCCGCGCCAACTTCGACCTCGGCGGCTTCGAGCTGACCGACGCCGAGCTCGCGTCCGTCACCGGGCTGGAGAACGGCAACCGGCTCGGCAACGATCCACGCACATTCGCGATCAGCCAGATCAGGTAGCGCGATGACGAGCAGATCTGTGCAACTCAGCAGGCGGCAGGACCGCCGATCGAAGTCCGCCACGGCAGCGGTCGACCGACCACGTCACGGCTGGCAGAAGACCACCTGGATCTGGATCTTCCTGCTGCCGACCGTGGTCCTGTACGGCCTCTACACGATCTACCCGATCATCGCGAGCTACTGGTACTCGCTGGTCGAGTGGAACGGTTTCGACTCCGGCCAGAAGTTCGTTGGTCTGAGCAACTACCACGAGGTCTTCGCCGATCCGCTGTTCTGGAACTCGTTCAAGGTCACGCTGCTCTTCATGCTGCTGGTGGTGCCGGCGCGGGTTCTGCTCACGTTGCTGATGGCAATGATCCTCAACTCCCCGAAGCTGCCGCTGATCGGCGTACTGCGGTCGGCGTTCTTCATCCCGGTGGTGACCACGACGGCCATCATCGGCGTGGTGATGCGCTTCGTCCTGGATCCGGCCAGTGGTCCGGTCAGTTCCGTGCTGGCCAAGCTCGGCTTCGGCGGCGTCGACTTCCTGGGTGACCAGCACCTGGCGCTGCCGGCCGCGGCCGTTCTCTACATCTGGAAGTTCTTCGGCGTCACGATGATCTACTGGCTCGCGGCGCTGCAGACCATCCCGTACGAGTTGTACGAGGCGGCCCGGATCGACGGCGCCGGGACCTGGCAGCTCTTCCGGCACATCACGCTGCCGATGCTGAAGCCGTTCCTGATCATCATCACCGTGCTGACGATCGAGGAGACGTTCCACAACTTCGACCTGATGTACACGCTGACCTCGGGTGGGCCGTACTTCCACACCGAGATCATCGAGATCTACATCTATCGGTGGGCGTTCGCCGCCCCGATCCCGCAACTGGGGCACGCGTCTGCGGCCGCCGTGGTCTTCGGGCTGCTGGTCGCGATCGTCGGCGCCCTCCAGCTGTGGGCCCTGTACACCGGCCGTCGGCTGAGAGGTGAACAGCGATGACCGCTGAACTGACCGTCCAACGCTCGGACCGGCAACGACGCATTCTGTCTCGACTGCCGTGGTGGATCGCCGCGCTCGTCCTGGTCGGCATCGCCCTGGTCTGGATCTTCCCGTTCCTGTGGATGCTGTCGGCATCGCTGAAGGACAGCATGGAGATGTTCTCCGGCGGCCTGAAGCTGTGGCCGGACAAGTTCGTCTGGGACAACTACGCCCGGGCCTGGAACGACGCGCACTTCGGCCGGTACCTGATCAACACGGTCATGGTCACCGTGATCACGGTCGTGATCGTCACCGTACGGTGCGCCCTGGCCGGCTACGTCCTGGCCCGCTACCGCTTCCGTGGATCCAAGCTCTTCCTGGGGATCCTGGTCGCGACGCTGTTCGTACCCACCGGCTACACGATTATTCCGGTGGTCAAGATCTCGATGCAGTTGCACCTGATCGACTCACTGACCGGAATGATCCTGGCGCTCAGCGGTGGGGCTTATGTGTCCGCGATCCTCTTGTACTACGGCTATTTCCGGCAGATTCCCCGGGAATTGGAGGAGGCCGCACTCGTCGACGGCGCCGGCTTCGTCCGTACGTTCTTCTCGGTGATGCTGCCGCTGGCGATGCCGGTCACGGCGACTGTCGCCGTACTGACGTTCATTGCCACCTGGAACGCCTTCTTCCTGCCCCTGGTGTTCACCTTCAGCCGGCCGGAGCTCCGGACGGTGAGCGTCGGCATGCAGGCGTTCGTCGGGGAGACCGCGACCGACTGGTCCGGAATGGCCGCGGCCGGCGTGATTTCGATCGTCCCGGTCGTGGTGCTCTTCATCTTCCTGCAGCGCTACTTCGTCGAGGGAATCTCCGGCGCAGTCAAGTCTTAGCAACACCCGAAGGAGTGGAACGATCATGACCGGAATGACACGTCGCAGTCTGCTCGGCGCATCGGTACTTGCCGTCGCCGGCGCCGCGGTGGGATGCAGCAGCTCGACCGACGAGGCCGGCAGCACGAGTGGTGGTGCCGCCGGATCGCTGGCCTGGTGGGATCACTTCAGTTCGTTCAAGAAACTCAATGACGACTGGGCCAAGAATCAGTCGTCGGCGCTGAAGACCAACGTCGCCCACACCTATTACGACGCATCCAAAGCACCGCAGGCGTTCCAGTTGGCGCATCAGGCCAACAAGATGCCGGACATCTACTCCAACGTGGTCGGGTTGCCGTTGTCGGCCCTGGTCAGTGGCAACTGGGTGCACGAGGTGACGCTGCCGGCGGACATCAAGTCGAAGCTGCCCAAGGACGCGTTCACCGAGGGCATCACGCAACTGGACGGCAAGCTCTACGGGTTCCCGATGTTCAGTCTCCGGCAGAGCTCGACGCTGGTGTGGGTGAACAAGGATCACTGGGGCAAGGCCGGGCTCGACCCGAACAACGTGCCCAAGGACTACGCGGGCTTCAAGGACGCGCTGGGGAAGCTGAAGGGGGCCGGGCTCCAGCCGCTGACCCTGGCGATCGGTGCCGACGGCGGGCGCATCCGGGACCAGATCGACGACATGGCGCAGACGGCCGGATTCCCTGGCTACCAGGGTCTGCAGTTCACCACCGGTGAGTACGCCTACCACGACGACGCCTACATCACGGTGATCGAGTTCCTCAAGGAACTGAACGACGCCAAGCTGATCATGCCGGGCTCGAACAACTTCGGAGTCGTCGACGCCCGTACCCGCTTCGCCTCCGGCGCGGTCGGGACCTTCATCGACGGCATCTGGTGTGCCGGTGGATCCAAGGCGCTGGCGCCGCCGATCGTCGACAAACTCGCCTCCGGGTGGGTGCTGGCACCGACAGCCGACGTGAAGCCCTTCTGCTACCGGGGCCGGCCGTCCTCGGCGTACTTCGTTTCCGCGGACAGCAAGAATCCGGACGCGGCCGGGAAGCTGCTCGCGTCCTTCATGACCGACGACTACCAGAACGGGATGATCGAGGCGATGGACCAGCCGCCGCTCAATCTCGACCTCGTCGCGTCGTCGAAGGCGATCGACGCGTACAAGAAGGGCGTCGACTTCTGCAAGGCCAACGTGTTCCAGATGCCGCAGGCGATCGTGAAGAACCCGGCCCAGGCGAAGGTGGACGCGTTCCGCAAGCCGGTCACCCCGCACGTCGGCAACATCGTCCAGGGCTACCTGGGCGGATCGATCAGCGACCTCAAGGCCGAGCTGAAGAAGCTGAGCGACGCCACGACCGCTGACCGGGCCCAGGCGCTCCAGAAGGCGAAGGCCGCCGGAGCCAAGGTCTCGGAGGACGACTACGTCTTCACCGACTGGAAGCCCGGACAGGACTACGAGGGAGCCAAATGAGCCTTACCGCGGTTGTGACCGGGGCAGCATCACCACGGGGTATCGGACGCGCGACGGCATTGGTGCTCGCCGAACAGGGCTGGAACATCGGCATCCTCGACATCGAGTCCGGCCGCGCCCTGGCTCAGGAGATCACGGAGAAACACAACGTCAAGGCGCACGCCGTCGTGGCCGACGTCGCGAACGAATCCCAGGTCCGCGCAGCGATCGACGACCTCGAAGCCGCCCTTCCACCCATCGCAGCCCTGGCCAACCTCGCCGGCGTCAGCTCCCCGGTCCCGTACCTCGAGCTGACCTCTGAGGAGTGGCACCGCGTCATCAACATCAACCTGAACGGCGTCCACTACGTCACCCGCCGAGTCGCCGAATCCATGGTCCGCCACCACTACGGCCGAATAGTCAGCGTCTCCTCGACGTCGGCCCAACGAGGCGGCGGCACCTACAGCAAAACCCCGTACTCCGTAGCCAAGGCCGGCGTAATCGGCCTAACCCGAGCCCTGGCCCGAGAACTGGGCCCATATGGAATCACCGTCAACGCCATAGCCCCCGGCCCCATAGACACCGACATCATGGGCGGCCCCCTAACCCCAGACCGCCGCCAATCCATGATCAACGACCTCCTGGTAGACCGAGTAGGCACCCCCCACGACGTAGCCTCCGCCATCGCCTACCTACTATCCGCCCAATCCACCTACATAACCGGCCAAACCCTCAACGTAGACGGCGGCCTGTACATGCATTGACGCCCCACCCGCAACACTCCAGACCTGCACGAAGACCCGAGCCCGTGTATGCCCTCACGAGATTGTCAGCCTGTTGTCGTGACCAGTTCATGAAGGGCATCCCGGGCTTCGGGATCCGGGGAGTAGAGCACTGTGCCCATCATGCCGCGGGTCAGAAGGACCTTGTAGGTGTTGCGCACGAGGCGGTCGAAGGCCGAGTTGTCGGTGACCTTCCGATTCTTGAAGGCGGGATCCTTGTTGGCGTCGCGAACGGTGGTGAAGCGTCCGTCGCGCCAGACGAGGTCCGGCCCGAGGATGACGCCGCTCCAGTCGTACTCGAAGCCCTGCGCTGTGTAGATACAGCCGACTTGCCCGAACCCGTTCGGGTCGGAGGCCCAGAGCGCAGCCGGCGGCGCGTCCCCGACCTTGCGATCTCCCTTGAGGTTCCAAGGACGAGCCCAGCTACCGATCTGGACATCGTCAACAAGGGTTTGGTCAGGGCGCGGATTACTCCACGGCCAGCAGTAGCCGGCTGAGATTCGTGCGCCGTAGCCCGCTGCGATCTTGTCCCGGAGAAGGGACTCCATGGCTTCGGGGCTGTCGGCAACTCGAACATCGAATGCAGGGTCACCCGGCCACTCGGCCGGTCCACCCCCCGAGAGCCCGAGCAGTCGTTGGACCCACTCGACATACTCTTCGCTGCCGCCACAACGGAACTGCGCATCGAGTTCGATCAGATGCACCGGCAAGCCCAGGTCAGCCGCGTGGCGCCTGATGTCATCCACGGTTCCGAGCTCGCCGGGTTTGACGACCTGATGCTGATCGAGCAGGAACACCGGGACGCGCGCTGCGGCGATCAGTTCGTCGACCTGCGGCCGGTCGGTTCGCAGTACCGCCTTGGTGTAGCGATCCACGGAGGTCTCTCGGATGCGGTGCGCTTCGTCCAGGATCAGAACATCCAGGTCGTTGGGCTCTGCTTCCATGAACTGATTGAAGTACTTGAACATCCGCTGGACGCGAGGCTGCCGCTGCCCGGCGACCTTGCGGAGCGTCTGAGTGAACGAGCGTGAGCCTGTCGCGTGGAGGACGCTGCGTCCACGGCGAGCCAGATCCCCGAGCAGGGACAGAGCGATGACGCTCTTACCGCTGCCCGGCCCACCGGTGACGATGACAACCGCCTTGCTGTCGCGGCTCCGCGCACGCTCGACCTCGTGCAACACCATCGAGTGCGCCAGCTTCTGCTCGGCGACCAGGACGAATTGCTCTCTTCGCTGGACCTCGTCCGCCGCGACTGCGAGCAACTGTTTCGACGGGGCGATCGCGGAGTTGATCAGCTGATCGGCGTACGGACTCCCTGGAACGTTCGGATCGAGCCGATCGCGAAGAAACTCGATGAACTCGTCACGGCGTGCACCGGTGAAGAGCTGACCTCTGCTGTCCTGCGGATAGTCATAGAGGTCCCGCACATCCGCCTCGGCCATGGCGTTGTGCAGGTACGCCGCACCCGCGACAGCCTCCGGTTGGCCGTCCAGAAACTTGGCGAAGTCGGCCAAGTACTCGCAGTACCCTCGGACCTGCGCAACCGGGTGCAACCGAGGCGCGTTCGGGTATCCATCGATCAGTACGAGCTCCCGATCGTCGTCCCAGGCGGCCGCACGACTCCACTGCTTGAGTTCGATGACGACGTACGACGGTCCGCCCGTCCGCGGGTTGCGACCGGCGAGTACGACATCCGCTCGCTTTGAGGTCAGCGGAAGGTGGTGTTCGACCAGTACTTCGACCTTGCCGAGCCCGGCCTGTTCGAGGTCCTGAGCGAGAACCGGCAGACTGCGCTCCCACGACCTGACCTCGGCCGGCGATGCCCGATGGCCGGTGTGAAACTGCATCTGCTCGGCGATCCTCAGGGCGAACTGCTGCTCGAGTGTCAGCACGACGAAACCAGCGCCGGATTGGCGGAACAGCGTCACGAGTGGATCCCCCAGGCAGCACGAATCAAGGTCGTGCGGGTGGGGGCATGTCCTGTGAACGCAGATGTTCGGCGGAAGCCCGTCGGGCCGCGCCCCCGACTCTACCCAGCCAGCCGAGGGACCAGGATCCGTGTCATGCTCGCGGCGTGTCTGATCTGATCGAGTTGCGAGACCGCATGCGCGTGTTCACCGAGGAACGCGACTGGGGACAGTTCCACGATCCGAAGTCGCTGATCCTCGCCCTCGTCGGCGAGGTCGGCGAGCTGGCCGAGCTGTTCCAGTGGCTCCCCGCCGACGCAGCAGTCGATCGCGCCCGCGAGGACCGTCTCCACGAGCGCGCCGGCGAGGAACTAGCCGACGTACTGATCTACCTCGTCCGCCTCGCCGACGTCCTGGACATCGACCTAGCCGACGCAGCCCTCCGCAAACTACGTGGTTCCTCAGCCCGATTCCCAGCCGAAGAGGTCCGCGGCCAAGCACCAGACAAGAGCTGAAATGCTCGGGCTCCGTCAGGACACGACTCTTCCTCTCCGGAACGCGCAGCGCGGGTGGGCCGGTCCTTCCAGGCGAGCCAGTGAAACTCGAACCCTAACCACCGTTCGCCACAGGCTGGGCAGCGCACCCAGCACAGAAGCGGCTCACTGTCACAGGAGCAGCGTCTCGAGTTCTGGAAGTCGGGCGAACAGGTCGGGGAGGCCGCGTACGCCGTTGCGCGCGGCCTCGTGCGACAGCGCGAGGTCAGGGCCGGTGCTCGCCTCGACACCGGCCAGGCAACGGAGGATGTTCCACCTCGTGTGCCCCAGCCAGCCGCCGATCAAGTACACGAACCAGCTTGGACCCGACGGCGGCAGCGCTCCGCCCGCTGCGACGTAGCCGTCGAGGACCGAGCGGAAGATGGTGGGCTCGATGTCGTCGAAGCCAGGTCCCTTCGCGAGGCTCAGCGCGGTCGAGCCGAGCTCACCGGACAGGTCGAGCATCCCCGAGAGCTCCCAGTCGAGCACCACCGGCCGACCGTGTCGAGCGAGCAGGTTCCACGGTTGGATGTCCTTGTGGGTCAGCACGACGGGGCCTGGCCGTTCGCAGGCGTCGACGAAGTGGGCGATCGCGAGGAACGTCTCGACGTGGAAGGCGAGTTCGTCGGCCCACGGCTGTCCGGTCGCCGCCGCCCGCTCGGCGAGCTCGGGCCAGTCCCGTGACGCCGGTTCCTCGATCGACACGTGGGTCCACTCGACGTCGAGCGCGTGGATGCGCGCGAGGATCGCACCGATCTCGAACGCGTACGCCGCCGATACCGGTGCTTCGGGCACCTTCTCTCCCTCGACCCACCGGTGGACCAGCGCGTGGTGGCTGGCCGAGATCGGCTCTGGCATCGGGATCCCGGCAGCGAAGGCCGCCCGCTCGAACCTGAACACGTCCTCGAGGCGGTAGGTCCAGCGGCGGTCGACGAGGTTCAATTCCTTCACCGCGAACGACCCCTGGTCGGTGTCGAGCCGGTACATCCGGTTGGCGAACCCGCCGTGGACGCGGATCATCGGCCCGATCGGCGCGCCGAGATGCGGAAGGTTCACCCCACACAATCTAGGACTCGCAGTCCATCGATGCACCGGAATTGCCCGGGACGCATCCAACCAGGCTGGTTGGCTGCAGGACCTGACAGTCCCAGCGACACCTTCCCGTACTACAAGCAGCCGTTCAGAGCCCAGATCGGGAGCCCATCAGTCGACGTGTCGCAGTGCCAAGTCGCTGGTGAGGCCGAATGAGGCGCTGTCGTTTCTCCTCGTGATGAGAAGGTCGCCGGGCTTGGAAGACTTCACGGGATCGGGTTGGGGGTGCAGAGTGGTGCGCACGCGTCAGATGAAGGTCGGCACTCGCCAGGAGAGCCCGATGGGGATCGAGCTGAACCACACGATCGTGCATGTGAAGGACCGATGGGCTGCGGCTCGCGATGTCGGCGGGGTGCTTGGTCTGCCGGAGGCGGGGGCGTACGGGCCGTTCGCTGAGTTGAAGTTGGATAACGGGGCGAGTCTGGACTTCATGGACACCGAGGGTGAGATCCATGGTCAGCATTACGCGTTCTTGGTGAGTGAGGGGGAGTTAGACCTCGTCCTTGGCCGGTTGCGGGATGACGGTCGGCAGTGGTGGGCGGACCCGTTCAAGCGTCAGCCGGGGGAGATCAACGACGGTGACGGTGGCCGCGGTTTGTACTGGGAGGGGCCCTGACGGGCATTGGCTGGAGATCATCACCCGTCCGTACGGCAGCGGCGGCTGATCTCTGAGCCCGGCTCGCACTGGGAGTCGCAGGGCGCACGACGGCGCGACATCTTGGATGGTTCGAGATGGGCGCGACGTCGGAGGATCTGCTTCGCACCGCGCGGCAACTCGCGGTCAGCGCTCATTTGAAGGCTGATAGCGACAGGCCCCGAGATCTGGCCACTCGGTTTGGCTGGCGGACGGTGGTTCTGCGGATGCGCGCCGGTCGGGCAGTCGGTGGCGCGCGGGAGAGCGCGCAGATGCGGGCGGTAGCCCGCATGGAAACGAGGGCGGGTGGGAGCGCGCGTAGCGGGCCCGACGGAGGAGGGACTGCGTAGCACGCGTGGGGTAGACCCCAGTACGTGGCTACGAAGCAGGTTGAGCCGGTGAGGGGACTCGAACCCCTAACCACCGCTTTACAAGAGCGGTGCGCTGCCAGTTGCGCCACACCGGCGGGTGTTGCGGGACCATCTTAGGGGATGGGAGGTGGGGGGATGGGGGTGCTGCGGGAGGCACGCGGGTTTCGGGTGTTGTGGGTGGCTCGGGCGGTGTCGTTTCTGGGGGACTCGCTGGGGTTGGTGGCGCTGCTGTTGTATGTGGAGGCTTCTACGGGGGCCGCGCTGGCGGTGGCGTTGTTGTTGCTGGCGGGGGACCTGACGCCGGGGTTGTTCGGGGCGTTCGCGGGGGTGGTGGGGGATCGGTTCGATCTGCGTCGGGTGATGGTGACGTGCGACGTACTGCAGGGTGCGCTGGTGGTCGTGATGGCGGTCACATTGCCGCCGTTGCCGGTGTTGCTGGTGATGGTTGCCGTACTGAGTGTCGTCGCGCAGGTGTTCCAGGCGAGTTCGCGCAGTGCCGTGCCGGCGTTGGTGCGGGACGAGGACCTGGAGGCGGCGAACTCGACGCTCGGGGCGGGGACGAACGGGCTGGAGGCGATCGGGCCGTTGATTGCGGCCGCGTTGTTCCTGGTGACGGATGTGCGGGGGATCTTGCTGATTGACGCGGCCACGTTCGTGGTTTCGGCGGTGTTGTTGAGTCGGCTGCCGAAGATGCCGCCTGAGGGTTCGGGAGCGGTGCCGACGGGCGTATTCAAGGATGCTCGGGACGGGCTGACGTACATCTGGCGGACGAAGGCGGTGCGCGTCATCGGGATCGGGTTCTTCGCCACGGTGGTGTTCAACGGGGTGGACGACGTCGCGATGGTGTTCCTCTCCAAGGACGAGCTGGGCGCGAGCGATTCGGCGGCGTCCGCGCTGTACGCCGGGGTCGGCATCGGACTCATCCTCGGGTTCGCGGTGCTGGCGCGGTACGCGAGCCGGTTCCGGATGACGACGCTGCTCCTGCTCGGGTTCGCGGTGAGCAGTCTGGGGAACCTGGTCACGGGCCTCGCCTGGGCGGTGTGGGCCGCGTTGGCGCTGCAGGTGATCCGCGGATTCGGGATCGCGGGCGTCGACGTGGGGATCAACACCCACCTGCAGCGCATCGTGCCGCCGCACATGCGGAGCCGGGTCTTCGGCAACCTGTACGGCGCTATCGGCCTGGCCGCCGGGGTCTCGTACGTCCTCGGCGGGCTGCTGCTCGAGCACACCGACGCCCGGGTCACGTTCGTTGCCGCGGGCTTCGGTGGACTGCTGGCTACGGCTGCGGCAGCTGTCGCAGTTCGTCGACAGGGCCGCGGAGGGCACGAGCACCCGGTACGGCGATCAGCGGAATGACGGCCATCACCAGGAAAGCCGCCGTCGGATAGTCGACCAGGAGACCCACCACGGTCGCGACCAGGAGACCGCCGAGGTTGCCCGCCATCCAGATCAGCCCCGCCGCGGTGCCTTCGGCTTCGCCGGTACGGCGTTCGACGAGCTCGAGGACGATCGGGAGAGCGGGGAGGAGAAGCAGTCCGATCACAGTGATGGCGACGAAGCCAGTCAGCACGCCAGGAGCAAGCGCGAGTACGGCGCAGGCGATCGAGGTCGCGGTGAGGCTGACGACGAGCAGTGCCGACTCGGCCCGTCGTCGTACGACGATGATCGGGATGATCGCGCTGCCGAGGACGCCGGCGACGACGGTCACCAGGAGGATCGTGCTGGCGGTGCCGCCGGAGACGCCGGCTGGTTCCAGCAGGGCCTGGGCGAAGGTGGTCATGGCGACGAAGACGCCGAACGGGAAGATCGCGAGGACGCAGAGGCGGCGGATCAGCGGGTCGCCCCAGGCGATCTTCAAAGCACCCCGATCGGGTCGTTGCCGATCCACCGCATAAGCACCTTGGTTGCGCAGTGCAACGATCAGCACCAGAGCGGCGACCACACAGAAGATCGCGGTCACCGCCAGCATGGTCGACAACGAGTCGCCGGTAGTGAAGACGGCATCGAGCGAGAACGCGATCACCATCCCCGCGAAGATGCTGGCGGTGCCGACAGCGATCCCCGTCGGGCGGTCCTCGACCTTCAGATAGCGCCCGGTGATGCCGGTGACGGCGTTCAGGACGAGTGGTTGGGCGATCGAGGCAACGATCTGGCCGGCGAGCAGCCAGCCGAAGTCGTCGCCGATCAGCCGCAGGCAAGCGCCAAGTGCGGTCAGTACGGCGCCTACGATCAGGCCGGACCGGAACCACCGGTCGAGGATCAGGCCGCACGGGATCGCCAGCAAGACGTACAGCAGCGGGAACACCTGAGCGAGCCACCCGATCGCGCTCTCGGACACGCCGTAGTGCGCCGCCGCGACGGTGGTGACCCCGGCGAAGTTGAGCCAGACGAGCTGGGTGGCCGCGCCGACCAGGGAATAACCGACGATCGCCGCCCAGCGACTCCCGGTCACCACTCGCGCCATCCGCGTCCCTCCAGACCCTCAGACCTGCCCGAACTGTAGTGCCGTCACACGCCCCATCACACGATCCCGCAGTACAAAAGAGGCATGGTGGATTGGGATGGACCGCTCACGGAGGCGTTCGAGCGGGCGACGACGTACCTGGCCGGGCTGCCGGAGCGCCCGGTCGGCCCGCGTGCGACCGCGGCCGAGCTCCGGAAAGCGCTCGGCGGCGAACTGCCGACCGGACCGAGCGAACCCCGGGACGTGATCGCGCACCTCGCGAAGGGAGTCGAGGACGGACTGCTGCCGAGCGGCAGCGGCCGGTTCTTCGGCTTCGTGTTCGGCGGCGCGACCCCGGCGTCTCTCGCCGCCGACTGGCTCACCACCACGTGGGACCAGAACGCCGGCCTGTACGCCGCCTCACCCGCGGCGGCCGTGGTCGAGGAGATCACGGCGGACTGGCTGGTCGAGCTGTTCGGCCTGCCGAGAGGTACGTCGGTCGGCTTCGTCACCGGTGCTCAGATGGCCAACTTCACCGGCTTGGCCGCCGCCCGGCATGAGGTACTGCGGCGGGCCGGCTGGGACGTCGAGCGTGACGGACTGATCGGCGCACCCCCGATCCGGGTGCTCGCCGGGGCCGAGCGCCACGACACGATCGATCGCGCCCTGCGCTTCCTCGGCCTGGGCACGAACTCCATCGTCCCGATCGCCGTCGACGACCAGGGCCGCATGCGAGCCGACGCACTACACCAAGCGCTCCAGGACGACGGGCCGCAGATCGTCTGCGCCCAGGCCGGCAACGTGAACACGGGTGCCTTCGACCTCGTGAAGACAATCTGCGACCTCGCGCACGACAAGGGCGCCTGGGTGCACGTCGACGGCGCGTTCGGCCTCTGGGCCGCGGTCAGCCCAACGCTCCGAGGACTGGTCGACGGGATCGACCGGGCCGATTCCTGGGCGACCGACGCGCACAAGACGCTCAACGTGCCGTACGACTCCGGCCTCGTCCTCTGCGCCCACCACGAACCCCTCCGCGCCGCGATGTCCATCCGGGCGGCGTACCTGATCCAGGACGAGACCGGCGAACGCGACTCACTGGACTACAACCCGGAGTTCTCCCGTCGGGCCCGTGGGATTCCCGTGTACGCCGGCATTCGCGCGCTCGGCCGGTCCGGAATCGCGGAGATCGTCGACCGGTGTCATGCGATGGCGCGGCGGTTCGCGGAGACGCTGGCTGCCAACGGGGTCGCCGTACTGAACGACGTCGTCCTCAACCAGGTCCTGGTCCGGTTCACGAACGACGAGCTCACCAGAAGAGTTGTCCGCGCGGTGCAGGACGAGGGCACCTGCTGGATGTCGGGCACCACCTGGCAGGGCAAGGCGGCGATGCGCATCTCGGTCTCCAACTGGACGACCGACGAGTCCGACATCGACCGCTCGGCGGCAGCCGTGCTGCAGTGCCTAAACCAACTTCAACGAGCGTAGGACTCGAGGCGGGCCAGGGCGGCGTCGAGAGAGTCGCGCAGGGGCTCCACCCGGCGGAGCGTCTGAGCCAGCAGTACGCCGCCCTGCATGGCGGCCAGCATCGAATGCGCCAGAGCATCCGGATCGGCGTCCCCGCTCAACAGACCCTGGTCGCGCATGGCACCTAGGTCGCGCCGGAACCGGTCCAGCCAACGGCCGTAGCCGTCGGCGAGGTAGGAGCGCGTCTGCGGGCTCGACTCCACCAGTTGCCCGGCCAGTGAGCCGAAGTCGCAGCCGCCCTGGAACTTGCGCCCGGTGTGCCGCGCGACGATCTGGTCGGCCCAGCGATGCCAGGCCGCGAACGAGTCGAGCGCCGGTTCGTGGTCCGCGACGACGTCCGCCTGCCAGGCGATCACGTCGTCGATCAGCGTCCGCTTGTCGTGGAAGTAGTGCGTCAGCTGTGATCCGCTCACGCCGGCAGCCCGGCGTACGTCGTCCAGCTGGGTCCGCGTGACGCCTTTGCGCCGGACCAGTTCGGCCGTGGCGGCGAGGATCCGGGCCCGGGTCGCCCGGCCCTTCGCGGTCAGTCCATCGTCCACCTCATCGAGACTAGCTGCTTCTGGGGTTCTGAACCCAGAAACGGAGGCGCATGATGGTCGTATGGGTGAGGGGATTCTCGAGCTGGCGCAGGAACTGGCCGAAGTGAGCCGGCTGGTCGAGGACGATGACGTCCCGACCACGCTGGGCCGGTTCGTGCATCGGGTCGTGCTGACCGTGCCGGACTGCGAAGAGGCAGTGATCACGGTGCTCGTCGACGGTTCGGCCGAGATCGTCGCGCGCCACCACAAGACGACCGATCCGGTGGCGGAGCCGACCCGGTCCACGCTGGCCGAGCAGCTGACCAAGGGCGGCGGTCCGCTGTTCGACTCGCTCACCTATGGCGAGCCGCGCAGGATCGGCGATCTGGCCGCCGATCACCGGTGGCCCGAGTTCAGCGCCGCCGCCATCAACGCCGGCTACCGCAGCTGCGTGTTCCTTCCGCTGCCGGCCGCAGGTAGCGCAGCCGCCGCCTTCAGCCTGTTCTCGGCCAAGCCGGATGCCTTCGGCAGTACGTCGTACGACATCGTGCTGCTGTTCGCCATGCATGCCGGGGTCGCGTTCGACAACGTGCAGTTGTTCAACGACAGCCGGACGCTGATCGAGCAGTTGCGGACGGCGCTCGGCACCCGGACGGTCATCGGGCAGGCCCAGGGCGTGCTGATGCACCGGTACGGCGTCACCGCCACGGTCGCGTTCGACGTACTGAAGCGCTGCTCGCAGGACGCCAACGTCAAGCTGCGGCAGCTGTCCCTCGAGCTGGTCGAGGCGCAGAACTTGGGCAGGCTCAGCGAGGCGCTGCGCAAGTACGGCCTGAACTCCGACGGGTGACCCTGTCGATTTCCGGCCCGGTCGCTCGACGCAGTGGTGTACGGCGCAGGAGGCGCCGGACACGAGGAGGCTGCACAGATGTCGTTCCAGGCGTACTTGGACAAGATCGAGGAGAAGACCGGCCTGACCCCGCGGGCGCTGGTCGACCAGGCGAAGGAGCACGGGTACGACGCTCCGGGCGTGAAGGCCGGTGTGATCTGTGACTGGCTGAAGGCCGACTACGACCTCGGCCGCGGGCACGCGATGGCGTTGGTGCACGTGATCAAGAACGGTCCGGGGATCAGCGACAAGCACGTCGGCAGCACGGGCACCCACCGGGACCCGTCGAACACCCTGTGGCTGGATGGGAAGGCGACGAACCCGGCCGGCTGAACGGCGTACCGTAAGCGGGTGGATTCAAAGAGGTCACCGCGGGACAAGTGGATCACGATCTACGGGCGCAAGCCCGTGCTCGAGGCGCTGCACGATCCCGCGCTGTCGGTGGCGAAGGTGGTCGTGGCGGACAACGCCACCGGTGGATCGCTGCAGGAGATCCTGCGCGCCGCGGACAAGTACGGGACGCCGGTCGAGCGCGCGACGGCGAGCAGGGTGAAGTGGCTGGCCGGGAACGGCAAGCACGACCAGGGTGTGGTCGCGGATGTCGACGCGCCGCGGATGACGCCGCTGGAGGAGTTCGTCCGGGCGCGCGGCCGCCGTCCGACGAACGTCTTCCTGCTGGACGGCGTCACGAACCCGGGCAACGTCGGGATGATCCTGCGGACCGCGACCGGAGCCGGGTTCGACGGTGTGATCCTGCCGCGCGCCGGGACGCCGCACGTCGGGCCGCTGGTGATCAAGGCGTCGGCCGGGATCGCGTTCCAGGCCCCGATCGTGAACACCTCGACCGCGAAGGCAGCCGTCGACCTGCTGCGCACGGCCGGCTACCACCTGTACGGCCTGTCGGCCCGGTCGCACGACTCCCTGTTCAAGGCCGAGCTCGCACCGCGCGCGGTGTACGTCCTCGGCGGCGAGACCAACGGCATCACCGTGTCGACCGACTCCGACCTCCAGATCCCGCTGCATGCCGGCGTCGAGTCCCTCAATGTCGCGGTCGCCGCGGCTGTCGTAGCCTTCGAGGTCACGAATCGCTGATCGGCCGTGCAACCCGATGCCGGCGCCGATGCGTTGATACCGGGACAGTGCACCGTGCCAGGAGGTGAGCGTGAACAGCGAGGCCGAGAGCGAGTACGTCGACTTCGTCACCCATCACGCGAACGCTCTGTGCCGTACGGCGTACCTGCTGTGTGGTGACCGCCGCCGGGCCGAGGACGCGACGCAGGAGGCGCTGATCCGGATGTACCGGATGTGGCCCCGGCTGCAACGCAAGGGCGGCGTCGGCGCCTACGCGCGCAAGGTCGTGGTCTGCACCACGCTCGACGGATTCCGTCGCCGGTCGAGCACCGAGGTCGTCGGAGGCGACGGCTACTTCGCCGCCGAAGCCGATCCCGCCGATCCGCTCGACGTACTGGAGAGCCGGATCATGATCATGCAGGCGCTGGCCGAGCTCCCCGCTCGGCAGCGGGCCTGCGTCGTCCTGCGGTACTTCGACGAACTCTCCGTCGACGAGACCGCCGAAGTCCTGGGCTGCCGGCCCGGGACCGTGAAGAGCCAGACGATGCGTGCCCTGGACAAGCTCAGGGTGCACCCTGCCCTGGCCGACCTCAACCTCGCCGGAACCGGGAGGCTGATATGACCAACGAACTCAAAGACTTGATGACCGAGGCAACCGACCGGCAGACGCCGTACGTCCCGAACGTCGACGGTCTGTTGCGGGCCGGTCGCCGGGACGTCCGCAAGCGCCGGATCCTGACCTCGCTCGCCACCGCCGCGGCGGTCGTCGTCATCGCCGGCGCCATCACCACCGTCGCCGTCGACGCCCGGGAGCGCTCGTCCGCGCCGCCCGCGGCACCTGCCACGACGGAGGCGCCGAGGGCAGCCAAACTGTCGGTGCCTCCGGGCGGGAGCACCGGGCTCTGCACCAAGTCCAACGGCGATACAGTCTCGGCCTGGAGTTGGCCAGTCGTGGTCGACGTCCGGGACACCTTCGGCCAGTCCGTCGTACGCCGGTCTCCGGCCGACCCCAAGATCGTCGCGTTCTGCACGACCGAGTGGGGCAACGGCGCGAGCGAGTCCGTCGTACCCGGCGACTCCGTGCAGGGCGTCGTACTGCGGAAGTCCGCCGCCGAGGGCCGCGGAGTCACCGGACCTGCCAGCGTGACGACCGTCTTCGGCATCGTCCAGGGCGCTCCGAAGGTCACTGTCCAGACGGACGACGGCTACGTCGGCGTCGCGACGGTCAAGGACGGCGTCTACGCCTACCGCCGGGTTGAGCAGTCCCCGTGGCCCGGCCCGGTCCCGGGCGCAGTGGTCAAGTTCCGGTATCCGGGCCAGGGCGAGTACGTCGCCGCGCACCGCTGAGACAGACGAAGAGCCCGACCGCGGGGGGATGCGACGGGCTCTTCTGAATTGTGCGGCCAAGCACAATGCAATGCCGGAGGGGGGTTCCGGCGGTGCAGGTCTACGGTCTCGCGCCGGACGGTACGGCGGCAATGACGGTGGCGAAGGGCCCATCCACAAAACGAAGGCCACGATGGTTCTCGACGTGGCGCGACCCGGTGGTCGAGACTGGCGGTGTGGGTGGGGGATTGCCGGCGGGGACGGTCTCGATGGTGTTCACGGACATCGAGGGCTCGACCATGCTCCTGCGCCGGCTGGGGGAGCAGTATCTGGAGGCGTTGAAGGAGCATCGCGGGATCCTTCGCGCGGTGTGGGAGGAGTACGGCGGGATCGAGCTCGGCACTGAAGGTGACAGCTTCTTCGTGGTCTTCCCGACAGCCGACAGTGCGGTCGGGGCCGCGGTCGAGGGGCAGCGACGGCTGGCGGGGAACCGATGGCCGGGCGGGGAGCGGTTGCGGGTGCGGATGGGGATCCACACCGGTACGCCGGGCGTCTACGAGGACGACTACTGGGGCATGGACGTCCACCTGGCGGCGCGGATCGCGGGATCCGCGCACGGCGGTCAGGTGGTGATCTCCGCGGCGACCGGCGACGTGGCGCGACTGCCCCAGGGTGCGTCGTTGCGTGATCTGGGCATGCATCATCTGAAGGACATTCCCGAGCCTGAGCATCTGTTCCAGGTGACGGTCGCGGGGCTCGATCAAGAGTTCCCGCCACCGCGCACTGTCGGTATGGCGAGCAGTCTCCCGGTGCCCGCGAATCCCTTGCTGGGAAGGGATCCCGACCTCGTCCGCCTGACCGGGCTGATCCGGGAACCGGAGATCCGGTTGGTCACCCTCACCGGTCCCGGCGGTGCGGGCAAGACGCGACTCGCGATGTCCGTGGCCGCCGAGCTGACGAACCAGTTCCCCGGCGGCGTGTACTTCGTACCGCTCGCGGCAGTGACCTCGGAACAGGTGATGTGGACGTCGATCGCCGAGGTCCTCGACGTACCTCCGCGCGAGCGCAGCCCCGCGCGACTGGCGTCGTACCTGGCGCATCGTTCGCTGTTGCTGGTCCTCGACAACCTGGAGCAGGTGGACGGCGGTGCCGCGGTCGTTGCCCAGATCATCGAACGGGCGCCGCAGGTCGAAGTCATCGCGACCTCGCGGCGGCCGCTCGGACTGATGGCCGAGCACCAGCATCCGGTGATGCCGCTGGACGCCGTCGCTGAGGATTCGCCCGCCGTACAGCTGTTCGTTCAACGTGTGCAGGCGGTCCAGCCCCGATTCACTCTTGGCCCGGCCAACGTCGCCGACGTGGTCGCCATCTGCCGCCACCTCGACGGGCTGCCGCTGGCCATCGAGTTGTGTGCCCCGCGCGTTCGCGTGCTCAGCGTCAGCGAACTGCTCGGTCGCATCGACCAGAGGCTCGACATCGCGTCCACGAGCAGCGTCACACCGGACCGGCAGCGGACGTTGCGGGACACGATCGCCTGGTCGTACGAGCTACTCAGTCCGGAGCATCGCCGCATCTTTCGCCGCCTCGCCGTCTTCTCCGGCGGCGCCGATCTGGCCGCGATCACCGCGGTCGCGTGCGACGCGTCGGATCCACTCGACGCGGTCGCGGAGCTGAACGACGCCAACCTGATCACGATCTCCGAAGGTCCGGAGGGGCGTAGCAGGATCGGGTTGCTGCAGACGATCCGCCAGTACGCCGGCGACGAACTGGAGGAAACCGCCGAGGCCGATGCGGTACGTGCGGCCCACGCGTCGTACTACACCGGCGTGGCCGAGAATCTCCAAGCCCTGCGGGAATCCCGGCACAATACTGCCCTCGACCTGGCCGAGTCCGAGCTCGACAACTTCCGCGCCGCGCTGACCTGGTCGATCTCGGCGGACATCCCGACGAGCCGACGGCTCTGCGTCGCCCTCGGCTGGGCCTGGCTGATGGCCGGCTACATCGCCGAGAGCCGGCGGTGGCACGAGCAGGTCGTCGCGCAGACCGCCCATCCGTCGGCGGACCTCGCCTCCTGCCTGCGCGGCCTCGGCAATCTCCTTCTCCTCCAAGGCGAAACCGATCAGGCCCACGAGGTCGCGCTGCGAAGTCTCGAGATGTCCAGAGCCCTGGACGACCGCCCCGGCATCGCGTACGCCCTGACCCTCCTCGGTACGGCGCTACGCCAGCAAGGCGATGTCCACGCGGCCGAACGCACGCTCGAGGAAGCGCTCGAGTTGCATCGCCACCTGGAGGACAAGAGCCGGCTGGCCCGGGTTCTCGGCAACCTGGGTGGCGTCGAGGAGGAACTGGACCGGCTCGAGCGCGCCGAGGCGCTGCTGCGCGAGTCTATCGGGCTCTACGAGGTGCTCGGTGACGTGTACGAGGCCGCCGTACAGGGACAGAACCTGGCCTTCCTGCTGGTGGTCGCCGGCCGGGTCGCCGAGGCGGGCGAGCTGGTCCGTGAGCTGGCCAGGACCATCCTCGCGATGGGCAGCCCGAGCCTCACCCTGGCGTTCGCCAACACGGCGATGAACATCCTGATCCGCGAAGGCGATCCGGTCGGTGCCGCGCACCTGTTCGGCGCGGAGGAGGCGATGGGGGAGCGGCTGGAGATCGCGAACCCTTACCTGGAAGAGGAACTCGAGGAGGCGGTTGCCCTCATCAACGGCGTGATGTCGCGGCAGGAGTGGGAGGACCACCGCCGGGCCGGCCGCTCGATGCGGGTCGAGGAACTGCTGGGCCGGCTCTGAGTCCGGCACGGATGGTAGCGCTCAGTGGTTGTGCGAGGCCCCGAAAGGACTCCATACTCTTCTCACCGCCGTCGGCGGTTCTGTGGGGGCAGAAGCATGTCTGGGGTTCATTGAAGTGGGGGGCTTTACTGTGCGTGCTTTGAGGATGTTTCGTGCTGCGCTGGTCACGGCGCTGGTGGGTGCGGGCCTGGTGGCCGGCACCCAGGTGGCGGCGGCCGCGCCGCCGTCGAGTGTGATCGAGGTCAGTACGACGTCGGTCGCTCCTGGGCAGACCTTCACGGTCACCCAGACGCTGTCCAACGACCGCGATTTCGCCATCCTGGGATCGAAGGCCGGGATGTACGCGAAGGAGCCGGCGTTCCTGCCCGGCCTGGTCGACCTGGTGGGGTGCGCGGGGGCCGTCGCCTGTGACCAGTTGGGGAGCAGCTACCGGTCCGGGCTGGGCGACATCCCGCCCGGTGAGTCCAGGTCGGTGACGTGGACGTTCAAGGTCAAGGACGACGCTCCGGCCGGGACGATCACGCTGCAGCACCAGTTCATCGGGGAGAACTACGCGTTCGAGATCTTCGACGGACCGACGCTCACGATCGAGCAGGCCACCACCGACGCCGATGTGGCGGTCAGCATGACCGCGTCGGTACGGACGCTGCTCATCTCGCGGATCACCTACACGGTCACGATCAAGAACAACGGTCCGTCCGCGGCCACCGACGTACGAGTGGTCGGTGCCTACCCGACCCGGCTCGTGTACGCCGGCGGAAGCTGCACCCGGATGGGGACGACCAAGACGGTGAACTGTGACGTCGCTTCGCTGGCGAGTGGTGCCAGCGTGACGCGCACGTTCGCTGCCGACGCCGGCCTGCTGACGATCGGCCCGCTCGTTGCCACGGCGCAGCGTACGGACAGTTCGCCGGCCGACCCGGTCGCGAGCAACGACAAGGCCAGCCGCACCTGCAACGCGCTCACCAGCCTGTTGGTGCGCTGCTGATCACCTGGTAGGTCACATCCGGCCGGCGGCCGCGGGTTCTCGAGTCCCGCGGTCGCCGGTCTTTTCGTGGTTCACGCCTTGCATCGATGGGCGGGACGGGTCTACGGTCCAGGTTAACGTTTAAGTGTGCGTTAGTGAGCACTTGTTCAGAACTTGGAGCAGCTATGGTCAGTCGTCGGCGATTCCTGCAGTTGGGCGGTGCCGTGGTCGGGGCGGCTGTCGCCGGTCCCACGCTCGCGGCCTGTGGTGACGGTGGTACGGCGAACGGGGGTGCGAAGGCCTCGGGCGAGTTGGCCCTGCCGACGTACAAGCCGTTCGAGGGGGTGCGGCCGGATCTGGCCGGCGCGGAGTCGGGGCTCGAGCCCGGGTTCCTGCGGTTCCCGGCGGACGCGACCGCGAGTGTGAAGGCGCCGCCGCTGAAGAACGCGGTGACCGCGCTGACCGAGACGTTCGCGACGCCTCCGCCGCCGATGGGCAGCAACCCGATGTGGCAGTCGCTGAACTCCGCACTCGGGGCCGAGTTGCGGCTCACCATCGGCACCGACCCGGGCTACCCGGAGAAGTTCGCCACGCTGCTGGCCAGTGACTCGCTGCCGGACCTGATGTGGCTGCCGCCGAACCAGGGCATCCCGAACATCGGCCCGATGCTGGAGGCCAAGTTCCAGGACCTGACGAAGTACCTCTCGGGTGACGCCGTCCTCGAGTACCCGAACCTCGCCGCGCTGAAGCCGGCGTCGTGGCGGACCGCGGTGGTGAACGGCAAGATCTGGGGCGCACCGATCCCGTCCACGCCGTTCGGCCAGGTGATGATGGGCAACCCGCGGACCTGGGAGAAGGTCGGCGGCCTGCAGTGCAGTACGGCGGACGAGTTCTTTGCCAAGTGCAAGGAGCTCACCAACGGCACGAACTACGCGCTCGAGCCCGCGATCATCAACATGCTGCACATGTTCGGCGAGTGGTTCGGCGCCCCGAACGGCTGGCGGGTGAATCAGGACCGCTCGCTGACCTACTTGTACGAGACCGACAACTACAAGGCCGCGGTCGAGTACGCCGCCAAGCTGTGGGCCGCGAAGGTCTTCTACCCGGACCTGAACCTGGCCGACGCCACTCCGAAGACCGTGAACGGCCAGATCGCCGCGCAGGTGACGGTCGGCCCGCGGGCGACCTCCGACTTCCGCGCGATGGATCCGACGCTGTTCGTCGACACGATGATCCCGTTCGGCCACGACGGCAAGGCGAAGCCGGTCTACGACATGGGCTACGGCACCGTCGGATTCACGCCGTTCAAGAAGACCGACGAGGGCCGGATCCGCGAGCTTCTCGCGCTGATGGACTACCTGTCCGCGCCGTTCGGCACCAAGGAGTACCTGCAGAAGAACTTCGGTGTCGAGGGACAGCAGTACCAGCTGGACGGGCAGAAGAATCCCGTGCTGACGAAGGCCGGAACGCAGCAGGGGCCGGGTCTGGTCAGTGCGCTGCAGATCATGACCGCGCCGGAGAGCGTGATCTTCAACCCGGCGTTCCCCGAGGACACCAAGAAGATCTACGCGACCGAGCAGAAGCTGCTCGAGCACGCGATGCGCAACCCGACCGCCGGCACGTACTCCGACACCAGCAGCAAGGTCGGCCCGAAACTCACCGCGGCGTTCCGGGACACGATCGTCGACATCGTCACCGGCCGGCAGAAGCTGGACGCGTACGACGAGGCCCTCAAGCGCTGGAAGAACGGCGGCGGCGACAAGATGCGCGACGAGTTCGCCGCCGTCCTCCCGTCGAGCGTGCCGGTCACCGGGTCCTGAGTGATGCTGAAGCGAGCCTCTTCGACGACGCGGGTCAAGAGCGGTCTGCCGTTCGCGGTGAAGTGGCGGCGGGACTGGCAGATGGTGCTGCTGATGATCCCCGGGGTCGTGTTCCTGCTGGTGTTCTTCTACCTGCCGGTGCTCGGCAACGTGGTCGCGTTCCAGGACTTCCAGCCGTACCTCGGCATCATGCACAGCGAGTGGAACGGCCTGCAGAACTTCGTCAATCTCTACGACAACCCGGACTTCTGGGACGCGCTGCGCAACACGCTCGTGCTGGCCGCGGTGCAGTTGCTGCTGTTCTTCCCGGTGCCGATCGGGCTGGCGCTGATCGTGGACTCGCTGGTCAGCAACCGGGTCCGGCGCTGGTTCCAGACCATCGCCTACCTGCCGCACTTCTTGTCCTGGGTGCTGGTCGTGACGCTGTTCCAGCAGTCCCTGGGTGGGGCCGGGTTCCTGAACAACCTGCTCCGCCAGGCCGGGCTGGATCCGATCCCGTTCATGACCAACCCGGACACCTTCCCGCTGCTGGTGGTCGCACAGCTGATCTGGAAGGACGCCGGCTGGGCGATGATCATCTTTCTGGCCGCGCTGACCACCGTGGACGTCTCGCTGTACGAGGCGGCCGCGGCCGACGGGGCCGGTCGCTGGCGCCGACTCTGGCACATCACCCTGCCCTCGCTGCGAACCGTCATCGTGCTGCTGCTGATCCTGCGGATCGGCGACATCCTGAGCGTCGGCTTCGAGCAGTTCATCCTGCAGCGCGATTCGGTCGGTCCGGGTGCGGCCGAAGTACTGGACACCTTCACGTACTACGCGGGTGTCGTCGGCGGCGACTGGAGCAGTGGAGCCGCTGCCGGCCTGGCCAAGGGCGTGGTCGGTGCGTTGCTTTTGTGGGGTGCGAACTCGCTCGCTCATCGGCTCGGTGAGCCGGGGATCTTCCAGAGGCGCTCATGAGACCTGTGTGGAAAGAGAATCCGTCGCCGGGCTACCAGGCGATCAAGGCCCTCGTCCTGGGTGGCTTCGCGCTGGTGATCGTGATCCCGATCCTGGTGGTGATCTCGACGTCGCTGGCCAGCGACCAGGACATCATCGACGCCGGCGGCTATGTACTGTGGCCGTCGCATCCGACGATCAAGGCGTACCAGACCTTGTTCAGCGGCGGGTTGATGGGACGGGCGATCCTGGTCAGCGTGTTCGTCACGGTCGTCGGTACGGCGATTGCCGTCGCCGTCACGATCGCCTTGGCCTACGCGACGTCCCGGCCGGTGCTGTTCGGGCGGCCGGTGCTGCTGATGGTGCTGTTCACGTTGCTGTTCGCGCCGGGAATCATCCCGATGTTCCTGGTGGTGAAGCAGCTCGGGCTGCTGGACAGCCTGTGGTCGCTGATCCTTCCCGGCGCGCTGGGTGCGTTCAACTTCGTTGTCCTGCGGACCTTCTTCATGAATGTGCCGGGCGAACTGCTGGAGAGCGCGCGGATCGACGGCGCGAGCGACTTCACCATCCTGCGCCGGATCGTGATGCCGTTGTCGAAGGCGGTGATCGCGGTGGTCGGGCTGTTCTACGCGGTCGGCTTCTGGAACGCCTTCTTCAACGCGCTGTTGTACCTCAACGACACCTCGAAGTGGCCGGTCCAGGTGATCCTGCGGACGTACGTACTGCAGGGCAAGTCGCTGTCGGCGGACCAACTCGGGGTGGAACCGCTGCCGCAGCCGCAGTCGCTGCAGATGGCCGTGGTGGTGGTCGCACTGGTGCCGATCGTGCTGCTGTACCCGTTCCTGCAGCGACACTTCACCAAGGGCGTCATCACCGGAGCCGTCAAAGGCTGACGGTCTGCGAGAATCGACCGCATGGCGATGGGGCGCACGCAGGACCGGCCGACGCTGCGGATGGTCGCGAAGGAAGCGGGTGTCTCGGTCGCGACCGTGTCCTACGTGCTGTCCGGGCGGCACCGCAGCCACACCATCAAGGACTCGACCGCCGACCGGGTCCGGGAGGCCGCGACCCGGCTCGGCTACCGGCGCAACGACGCTGCCCGCGCGATCCGCACCGGCAAGTCGGACCTGGTCCTGCTCTCACTGAGCGTGCTCGCCGACCCGTGGTCGCAGGCGGTCGCGGCCACGGTGAGTACGGCGGTCGCGCCGTACGGGAAGACGGCGCTGATCGTGGCCGACGGCGACTGGCGGACCGTGCTGTCGAACCGGACGCCGGACGTGATCTTCATCGACAGCGTCAGCGCGGACCCGGAGCAGATCGCCGAACTGGAGGCGTTCGCGGCGCAGGGTGTGCAGATCGTGGCGTTCAGCGAGACGCTCGAGCCGCGCGGGTTCGACGTGATCCGGTCCGGCGCCGAGCCGCGCTGCCACCTGGCTGTCGAGCACCTGCTGGAACACCACGACCGGGTCGGAGCGCTCACCTCGCGGACCTCGGGCTTCGCCCGCTTTGACGCGTACCTGAACACGCTGCGGGCGGCCGGCAAACCGATCCTCGAGGACGACATCGAGATCTTCGAACGTCACCCGGAGGGTGCCTACCGCGCCGCGATGGCCCTGCTGAGCAAGCCGGATCGGCCGACGGCGATCTACTGCACGACGGACTTCGCGGCGATCGCCGTCGTCCGCGCGGCGCACCGGCTCCGGATCGACGTACCGCGGGATCTGGCCGTGGTCGGTGTCGGCAACACGCCGGAGGGCGAGCACCTGGATCCGTCGCTGTCGACCGTCGGGCCGGTCGGGTTCAACGAGGCATTGGCACGGATCATCGTCGGGCGGCTGACTGACCGTGAGGGCGCGCCCGGCGAGGTCTTCGACTTCCCGTGGCAGCTCATCGTCCGCGATTCGTCGAAGGTGGTTCCTGGTTGAAGGGCTGGGAACAGGTGAAGGGCGGGGAGTCCGACACGTCGCTGTACCGGCGGGCTGACGTCTTCGCCAAGTGCTGTGGGCCGGACGGTGTGCCGGAGCTGCGGGATGAACGGGACCGGGCCGAGTGGCTCGCGGGGACGGCGATTCCCAGCGCGACCGTCGTGGACTGGGTCGAGTCGGCGGATGGCGCGTGCCTGATGACGACAGCAGTGCCCGGCGTACCGGGGGACTCGTTGGCTGTTGAGGACCGGGCGCGCGCGATGGACAGCCTCGGGAGGGTGGTGCGGGAGCTGCATTCGCTGACCGACTGCCCGTTCGACCGCCCGCTCGCGTCGGTGGTGGCGCTCGCTGAGGACGTCGTACGGCGGGGTGCGGTGAATCCGGCGTTCCTCACCGATGAGTGGCGCAAGCTCGATCCGGCCGAGTTGCTCGCACGAGTTGTTGCCGAGCGCCCCTATGCCGAATCGGTGCAGGAGTTGGCCGTCTGCCACGGCGACCTGTGCCTGCCGAACGTGATCTTCGATCCGTCGACGCTGGAGGTCACCGGGCTGATCGACGTCGGCCGCCTCGGGATTTCCGACCGGTACATTGATCTGGCGCTGACGACCATCCAGATTCACGACGAGTGGTCGGTCGATCCTGCGCCGTTCCTGGCGTCGTACGGCCTGCCGGATCCCGACCAGCGCCGGCTGGAGTTCTACCGGCTGCTCGATCCGCTGACCTGGGGCTGACCGCCGTACTGTTGACCGGGTGAGCATCCCGGTCGAGATCGTCGCACTCGTGGTCTCGCGGGAGCATGCGTTCGAGGGCAGGCCGCACGACGGTCCGCGGCCGGATCCCGAGCCGGTGAGCCGGTCCGAGGTCGAGGTGCGTGCGGGGCTTGGCATCGTGGGGGACCGGTACTTCGGGCAGAAGGTGCACCGGAACGCGGCGGTCACCTTCGTGGACGCGGCTTCGCTGGACGAGCTGGCCCGCACGCTCGCGCTTCCGGAGCCGCCAGACCCGCATCTCATGCGTCGCAACATCGTTCTGCGCGGATTCCCGATCGACACTCTCGCGTCGCGGCCTGGCGGTGCGGGTCGCCGGTTCAGCCTCGACTCCGGGTCCGGCGCGGTGGAGTTCCAGGCTTATCGGCCGGCCCGTCCGTGCGCGTGGATGGACGTTGTCTTGGCGCCTGGCGCCATGAAGGCTCTGCGAGGGCACGGCGGCGTCCGCACCACTCCGCTGAGCGACGGCACTCTCCGTCTCGGGGCTGCAACGCTCACGTTGCTGGACTGAACTTTCGGGCGGTTTTCGGTGCGGTCGCTTACCGTCGGAGGGTGAGGCTGGCGGTTGGTGTGGTGATGATCGCGGGGCTGGTCGGGTGCAGTGATGTGGCGCCGACCGGTGCGCCGTCACCCACGCCTGCGCCCACGTCGACACCCACGACCACACGATCTGTCGTGCCTACCCCTTCGCCGTCTCCGAAGCCGTCTACAACTCCTAGGCCTACGGTCTCCGGGCCGGTGAGTATGGCGATTCCGGCGATCGGCGTCCGCGGGTTGCGGGTGGTGGCCTACCCGGGGACGGCGGACGATCGGGCCGGGACGCGGATCCAGGACCGGGGCGTGGCGGCGAGTCCGCGCGGCCCGGCGGGTGGAGTGGGACCGGGACAGATCGGGAACTTCATCATCACCGGCCACCGGACCAGCCACGGGCGGCCGTTGGGGCAGGTGCCGGAGATGGTGAACGGCGACCACATCCTGATCACCGTGGGCGGGACCGTGTACGACTACATGGTGAACCGGACGATGACGATCTCGTTCCGGAAGCCGGCCGAGAAGGCTCAGCAGAACGCCGCCGTACCGGGACGCCCGGGTGTCAAGCCGACGCAGGCGATGATCACGATCTCCACCTGCGCCACCCCGGAGGACCACGCCGCCGGCAACTTCTGGTCCGACGAGCTCGGCAACCCCGAACACCGGATCAACAAGATCGGCACTCTCGTCGCCACCCGCGAGGCCTGATCAGCCCGTCGGCTGCAGGTCCTGAATCAGCGTGGTCGGCTTGCCTGCCAACGCAGCCGGAGCCAGCTTGCTGATCACCGGGAGCCGCAGTACTCGCAACAGCAACCGTCGCATCACCAGCTGCGTCTTGGACTCCGGCAGGAACCAGCGAGCCGCGGACCGGCCGACCTTCTGCTTCTCCTCGACCAGCGGCCGCCAGATCCGTTCGTACTCCGCCAGCCCGGCCTCGATCGTCGCAGCGCCGATCAGCTTCTCCGCAAGGACAAACGCACCCGCGATCCCCAACGACGCACCTTGCCCTGCGAGTAATGAGACCGCGTACGCCGAGTCGCCGACCAGCGCCACCCGCCCCTTGCTCCAACCCGGCATCACGATCTGCGCGACCTGGTCGTAATAGATCTGGTCCACGTCCGGACACAACGCCAGCGCCTCCGGCACAACCCACCCGAGCCCGGCGTACGCCGTCCTGATCGCGGCGCGGGGGTCCTTCGGCAGCGACGGATCCGCCGTCCGGTGTACGGCGAACGACGCGACCCGTCCGTCCCGCAACGAGTAGAAACCGAACTGACTGCCGATCGAGTCGGTCAGGCAGAACCGCCCGTCCACCTCGTCGTGGATGCGCGGCGCATCGAACGTGTATGCCGCAGTGTGGAAGCCGAGATGCCGCAGGTACGACGACTCCGGTCCGAAGACGAGTCGGCGCACGGTGGAATGGATGCCGTCGGCACCTATCAGGACGTCCGCGTCGAGCGCCGTACCGTCGGCCAGCCCGACCTGCACTCCGTCAGGCGTTGGCGTGATGCTCGTCAGGGTCGCGTCGTACCTGAGGTCGACCGCGGTCGGCAGGTGCTCGTGTAGTACTCGTTCGAGATCGGGGCGCATCACGCTGAGGAGAGTGCCCTCGGCGAACTGGCCGAGGCTGATCCCGCCGCGCCGACGCCCGTGCTCGTCGACCAGGACGGCCTCGCTGACGTGGTAGGCGACCTCTTCCAGCGCGGGCAGCAGTCCCATCGCCCGCATCGCGTCGTACCCCGGGCCGAAGAAGTCGATCATGTAGCCCTGGGCGCGGGGGCCTGGCGTGCGTTCGAGTACGGTCACGTCCTGGCCGAGCGCGGCCAGGCGATGGGCCAGGGCCAGACCGGCGATGCCGGCACCGCAGATGATCACGTGCATAGGTCAACTCACCAACCTTCTGAGAACAGTCGCCGTACGGTCGTCCCCCGGGCCGAGGCCGCGGTGCAGCAGCAGGCCGTCGATCGCCGCGGCGAGTACGGCGGCAGTCGCGGCCGGCTCGGGGACCTGATGGATCGCCAGCCAGTCGGTCACCCGGGTGCGGAAGTCAATGACGAGGGTTGCCAGCTGGTCGTGGAGGTGCTCGTCGCGGGTCGCGGCGAGGTAGGCCTCGGTGAAGAGCAGGGACATCGGGTCGGTGCCGTCGTACTGCTCGACCGAGGCGAGCATCGCGTCGACCGCGTCCGCCGGAGTGGTGGCCGCGGTGAAGAGCTCGTCGGTCGCGGCCAGCACCTGGCGCATCGCGGTGATCGCGGCCTCGGTCAGCACCGCCTGCACCGATGGGAAGTGGTAGTGCACGACGCTCGGCGTCACACCGGCCCGCTCGGCCAGGATGCGCGTGCTCACCGCCGACCAGCCGCGCTCCGGGATCAGCTCCGCCGCGGCGGCCAGCAGCCGTTGGCGCACTTCGGCGCCGCGCGCGGCTGCTGGGGAGGATGCCATCCCGACCTCCTTGGTCGATTGCCCTGAACAGTCGTCCTGTACGATCGTCCTGATTCTAGCTCATGCCAAAACCGACCGTGCACCACGGGGTGTCAGCTGCGGCCGAACTTCCACCACTTCGGCTTGTTCATCTTGATCTCGTCAGGCGTCATCGGCGGCGGGACCGGCGGCCGGGACTCCTCGGTGAGGAAGTTCCCGGACTCGGTGTCGTAGGGCGTAACGCCGAGGCGGCGGCTGATCTCCATCACGAGCGGGATCGAGCGCGGGCCGTCGTTCAGGTAGAACGTGATGTCGCGGACCTCGACGCCCTTGCCGATGGTCATCTCGACGTCGTACTCCGGACTTCGCAGCGCCAGCCAGGACGGCTTGCTCGCGTCAACGTCGGGCACCAGCTCGCGGACAACGGCCACCACGTCGGCCGACGTACCGACCGATGGTGGCTCATACCCGTCGGGAATGTCGTCGAGGCGACGTACGCCTCCTGGCCCTCGCATCGCGTAGACAGCCCAGCTCATCCACGTCCTCGCTTCGCTCCGGGCGCGGATGAGGCACAAATCGCGCTGTGTTTGATGATGAACTCGCTCCGCTCGTTCATGTCCCCAGCATCCCCTACCTCCGGCCTACGGGCGACAGGCGGTCTCAGAGTTTGCGAGCGGCCAGGATCGCGAAGGTGAGGTACTCGCCTCGGTCGGCCTCGAGCATGTCGAGGGTGCCGTCGCGCTCACCCCGGTACGCCGTGACCGCGCGGGACCAGGTGAGCCAGTCGTCCCAGCCGGACTCCTGCAGCCGCGCGGCGGTGACCTCGACGAGTTCGGTGATCTCCCACTGGAACCGCCACCAGTCCGCCGTGTGCCAGGCGAGTGCCTCCCCGCCGACCACCTTCTTGATGTGGTCGGGGATGAAGCCGAGGTCGCGGATCTCCTTGCGCAGCGCGGGTGTGGCGACGCCGAGTTGGCCGCCCGGCTTGAGGAAGCTGGTGAGGTAGGCGAGGTAGGTGTCCGCTGTACCGAAGTACTCGTAGGCATCGACGCACACGATCGCGTCGAAGAACTCCCGTGCGAACGGCAGAGTGTGCGCCTCGGCCTTCACGGTCACAATCCCGTCGACGCCTTGCGACGCGATGTTCGCGGCGGCGTCGGTCGGGTCCACCCACAGGTCCGCGGCCCACACCTGGACGCCGTACTCCTTCGCCAGGAAGACCGAGGTCGTGCCCTTCCCCGATCCGAGATCCAGCACCCGCATCCCCGGCCGCAGTTCGAGGTCCCGCGCGAGATCCTCCAGCAACCACAAGGGATGCGGGCCCATGTCCCCGCCCAGCACCCAGTCGGCGTCGTACTTGGTCGACCGCGGACAGGCATCCCGCTGCAGTTCCACCATCCGTCCACCCAATCAGAAGACGGAATATCCGCCATCGATTAACAGGACGCTGCCGGTCATGAAGGAGGACGCGGGGCTGGCGAGGTAGACGACGGACGGAGCGATCTCCTCGGGCGTGGCGTAGCGCTGTTGTGGGGCGTCGAGGATCCAGTTCTGGCGGAACTCGGGCTCGTCGACGGGCGACATGTCGGTCTTCACGTAGCCCGGGGCGAGCGCGTTGACGCGGATGCCGTGCGGCGCCCACTCGGCGGCGAGGCTGCGGGTCAGATGGTGTACGGCGGCCTTCGACGCGTTGTACGACGCCTGCCACTGTGGGCGGTTCACGATCCCGGCGGACATGCTGCCGACGTTGACGATCACGCCGCCACCGGCCTCGATCATGCCAGGGGCGACCGCCGTACTGCAGT
The DNA here is from genome assembly GCF_004331465.1 of Kribbella pittospori. Taxonomy (GTDB): domain Bacteria; phylum Actinomycetota; class Actinomycetes; order Propionibacteriales; family Kribbellaceae; genus Kribbella; species Kribbella pittospori. Next base: position 482,789 of record NZ_SJKB01000002.1, on the reverse strand, counting down.
TCCACAGCGCGGTCAGGTTGAGGTCGATGACCTGCTGCCACTCCTCCGGCGGTATGTCGAGGGCCGGGCGGTGGATCGCGATCCCGGCGTTGTTGACCAGGATGTCGATCCCGCCGAGTTCCGCGGTCACGTCGGCGACCAGGCGCCGTACGTCGTCCGCAGCGGTGATGTCGGCCTGGATCGCGAGACCACGCCGGCCGCGGGCCTCGATCTCGCCGGCGACCACGGTGTTCCGCTCGGCGTCCCGCGCGGCGATCGCGACGTCGGCGCCGGCCTCGGCCAGGGCGAGCGCGAACGCCCGCCCGAGACCGCGGTTCCCGCCGGTGATCAAGGCCCGCTTGCCCGTTAGGGCAAAGGTGTCCAGGACGTTCATGCGCTGCTCCTCTGTCGATGGTTACCCGGAGTAAGTTTCCCGGCCGGAGCGGGTCGCGAAACGGTGTCAAAAGCTGCAAACCGGTTCCCGCGACCTTCGTCCAGCGCTTAATATCGCTCGTCGGTCTGGGACAGGGGGTGTCCCGGCCGTTTCTGACAAGTGGGTGGGACCGGCCGAGTCCGGTACTGGGGAGAAGCGGGGAAGCATGGCGGACAAGCCGGCGCCTAAGCCTGGCCATTTTCTGCCCGGCGGCGAGGGGCACAACACCCCGGCCGGGGGTGAAGCGCAGCGTGGGTCCACCCCGCTGGCCGCGCCGACGCCGCGGCTGAGCGGGGACGCGCCGGACGCTGCGCCGGTTCTGCGCGGGTCGCGGATCGAGTCGAGGCGTACGACCCTGACCGGCAGCCGGCTCGGCCCGCCGCCGCCCGACGACCCGGCGGCAGCGGCGTACCAGGCGGTCTTCCACCCCGAGCCGATCCCGTTCGTCCCGAAGAAGCGATCCAAGGTCATGGTCGCGGGCATCGTGATCGCCGCCCTCCTGATCACCGGTGGCGGTATCGCACTCGCCACGAAGCTGCTCTCGTCGTACGACGACCTCGTCGCCAACCCGATGGGGACACCGTCGGTCCGGCCGAGCGACGGCCCGGTCGTGCCGGCCGGCAAGCCGAAGCCGGATGCCGAGGTGGTCAAGCAGAACCCGTTCTACACGGCCGGGAAGCTGCCGGCGGTGAAGTGCCAGGAGCCGGCGTACCGGCCGACCTCGAAGGAGAACGTCTACTCCTACTACCAGGCCCTGATCGCCTGCATGGACAAGGCGTGGAAGCCGATCGTCACCAAGGCCGGGTTCGAGTTCAGGTCGCCGCGGCTGATCGTCTTCGACGAGGGCGACGAGACGGCGTGCGGCTTCCAGAAGGACGTCTCGTCGTACTGCCAGGACGACCAGGGCGGCAGTGTGACGATGCCGTGGCAGGACCTGATGGACGAGTACCCGAAGAACAAGGCGCTGGCCCGGGTCCAGATGGCCGAGTCGATGGGCTTCGTGTACGGCGCCCATCTGCAGAACCTGGTCGGCATCTTCGAAGCATCCGGCAATCTGCGCGACACCGCGGCGAACAAGGCCGGCCAGCTGGAACAGGACCGGCGGGCGGCGCTGCAGGCGACCTGTTTCTCGGCGGTGTTCTTCGGCGCGGCCAAGGCCAGCTTCCCGCTGCGCGGCGAGTTGCTGCGGCAGTGGACCCTGCTGATCCAGCACGGCGGTGACGAGCACGCCGAGGACAAGGTCCGGGACCACGGCTCGGGCAAGAACCTGGCGCTGTGGATGAACCAGGGGTTCGCGAGCACCAATCCGGGCACCTGCAACACTTTCGTGGCATCATCCGCGAAGGTCAGTTGAGGTACGGACGAACGAGGGGGGACGAGCGATGCCTGAGGAGCACCCGGACGGTGCCGGTGCGCCCGAGCCGGGGCACTTCATGCCCGGTGGCGCCGGTGACGCCATGCCCGACGGCGGCCGCGCGGGCTTGCGTCCCCTCACTCTGACCCGCCAGATGCCGGGCAGCCTCGGCAAGGCGCGCGAACTCCACGGCACCGTCAACCCGGCTGCGCGCCGGAAGGCACAGCCGCTCCCGACAGATCCCGACGAAGCCGGCGGGTACGGCGCACCTCCGCCGGCACCGCTCGCCGGCGCTCCGCTCACCCCTCTGACCGGCACCCGTCGCCCCGGCGGATCCCGACCGGTCGGCTGGCACTCACCGGCGTCCCGTTCAGGCGCCCAGTTCTCCGCCGACGCGCCGCTGGTCAAACCCCCGCGGCAGCATTCCAAGGCGATCATCACCACCCTGTCCGTCCTCGTCGTCATCATGCTCACGGGCGCGACGATCGGCGGCTTCAAACTCATCGACTCCTACGACAACCCCGTCGCCAACCCGCTGGCCCGGCCGTCGGTCAAGAACACCGAGCCCCCGCTCCCGGTCCCTCCGGATCCCACCGTCACCGTCACCGCTCCGGTCGTCCCCGACCTCGTCCGCCTCCAGCAAAACGAGATCTACAAGGCCGGTAAGGTCGCCTCGGTCAGCTGCAAAGAGCCCGCGATCAAGCCGAACTCCCAATCGGCGATCCTCAAGTACTACAAGGCCCTCCTGCCCTGCCTCAACCAGGCCTGGGCCCCGGTGATCAAGAAGGCCGGGTACGAGTTCCGCGCGCCCAAGGTCGTCCTGCAGAGCGGCACGATCGTGGCGTCGTCGTGCTCCGGCGAAGAGAACGTCGCGTACTACTGCCCGTACGACGAGACCATCAACATCAGCTGGAAGAACGATCTGAAGAACTACCGCGACGACGCGCTGGGCGCCCGGGTCTGGATGCTGGACACGATGGCGCACGAGTACGGGCACCACGTCCAGAACATGACCGAGATGCTGACCGCGGCGTGGTCGCGCGAGGGCTGGGCCAAGACCAAGGCCGAGGAGCTCGAGTGGAGCCGCCGTACCGAACTCCAGGCGGGCTGCCTGGGCGCGGCGTTCCTCGGCGCGAACAAGAAGCCGCTCGGCCTGAAAGGCACCAAGCTGGAGGTCTGGGAGTACGAGACCCAGCACAGCGGCGACGAGTACAACCCGAAGAAGATCCGCGACCACGGCTCCCGCAAGAACCACTGGGTCTGGGGCCAGCCCGCCTTCAAGTCCGCCAGCCCTGCGTCGTGTAACACGTTCACCGCTCCCGCCGCCAAGGTCAGCTGAGTGGCCACCGCGGCGAAGACCGCTGTGCTGGGGGTTCTCGCGGTGGCGGTCGCCGTGATCGCGGGGTTTGGTGCTCGGCCGACGGATTCTGCGGTCGCCGAGCCCGTGTCATCAGGTACGCCGACACCCTCCGCGGCGGCGCCGTCGGTGCGGGCGGCGCCCGAGCCGACGCGGACGCCGACTGATCCCACGACGCTGGCGAGCAAGACGCCGTTCTACAAGACAGGAAGGGTGCCGGCGGTGAGCTGCCGGCTACCGAAGACCTTGGTGCAAACGCGGGCGGGGATGCTCGCGTACGCGCGCGCGATGGTCGGGTGTATGCAGCGCGCGTGGCAGCCGGCGGTGCGCGAGACCGGGTTCTCCCTCTACGCTCCGAACGTCGAGGCGTACTCGCTCGACAAGCCGGCGGCGACTCCGCTCTGCCGGAACCCGCCGCGGAACACCGACGGGTACTACGTGAGCTCGAACCAGCTCATCTGCTTCGAGTGGCCGTCGTTCGTCGATCGCGAGGACCCGGTCTGGAGCCTGATCGACTTCCAGACCATGGTCGCCCACGAGTTCGGTCACCACCTGCAGGACTCGGTCAACATCCTCTCGACGTACGAGTTCGCCCACGCCGGCGGCTCCGCGGCGGTGCAACTGGAGGACGAACGCCGCCTCGAACTCCAGGCCAGTTGCCTGGGCGCGGCCTTCCTCGGCGCCAACAAGCAACCCCTCAAACTCACCGGCCGGCGCCTCGACATGTGGGAGTACCAGGTCGCCCACACCGGCGACGAGTACAACCCCAAGAAGATCCGCGACCACGGCTCCCGCAAGAACCATGGGTATTGGAGCCTGCGCGCCTTCGAGTCCAGGAACCCGGCCTCGTGCAACACCTTCGTCGCGCCCGCCAAGCGAGTCAGCTGATGTCCGGTACTGCGAAGGCAGTGGTGCTCGCGATCGTGGCGGTTCTGGTGGCTGGGGTCGCCGCTGTGGGGGTCGTGTGGTCGCTCAATCAGCCCGATGAGTCGACGGATGCGGCTTCGGCTTCGGCGCCGGCGGTGACCGGGAGGCCAACTCCCACAACTGCTCCGAGGTCCGTGAGTGCGGTCAACCTGTCGGATGCCGACCGAGCCACCCTGACGGAGAACGAGATTCTGCTGCACAACCCGCTGTACTCGGCCGGTCAGGTGGCGGCGGCCGAGTGCTCGTCGTTGCCGACCGCGAGATTGGCGACCGAGCGGGCGATGATCCGTTACGCCAGCGCGTTCGTCGAGTGTCTGAACAGAGCCTGGGCGCCGCTGATCAAGCGGTCGGGCTTCAAGTTCACGCCGCCCGGAGCGGTCCACTCGGCTCCGACCGGAAGCGACTCGGCGTGCGGGGTGATGGACAAGGATGTCGGGGCCTTCTACTGCGACGTCGACCAGGGCATCTACTTCAACTGGCCGGACTACCAGGTCGAAGAGAGCTACTGGCAGGAGGCGGGCCGAGTGTCGGTCCAGTATCTGATGGCGCACGAGTACGGCCATCACGTGCAATGGTTGACGGATCTGGCCGATGGCTACAACAGCCGCTGGGGTGCTGCGACCGGGACGGCCGCGCGCCTACGGGAAGAGGACCGGAACGAGATGCAGGCGCACTGCTTCGCTGCGGCCTTCTTCGGCGCCAACCAGAAGACGCTCCGTCTGCACGGAGAGCAGCTCGCGCACTACGGACACCCGGGATTCCAGCGCACTGAGGTCGGGGACAACTTCGGGTCGTGGTTGCGGCAGGGGTTCCGGGCCAGGGGTCCGTCCGCCTGCAACACCTGGGCGGTGCCGTGGACGAAGGTCAAATTCACATGAGCTTGAGTTTGAAGCCTTCGTGGGTGTTGAGGAAGCCGAGGCGGTCGTAGAAGCGGTGGGCGGCGGTCCGGGACTTGTCGGAGGTCAGTTGGACCAGGGCGCAGCCCCGGGAGCGGGATTCTTCGATGGCCCACTGGATGAGCGTCGTACCCAGGCCGGAGTTGCGGGCGGGGACGGCGACACGGACGGCTTCGATCAGGCCGCGGGACGAGCCGCGGCGGGACAGGCCGGGGATGATCGTGAGCTGGAGCGTGCCGACGAGTTCATCGTTGCGCTCGGCAACCACCAGGAGCTGGTTCGGGTCGGAGTCGATGCGTTCGAACGCCTCCAGGTACGGCGTCAGGTCGTCGGTCGAGTCGCGGGTCGCGCCGAGCTGGTCGTCGGCGATCATCTCGACGATCCCGGCAACGTCGGCGCTGGTGGCGCGGCGGATCACCAGATCATTCATACCGGCAGGATCTCAAATCGCTGAATCGGTTCAGCAGTCGGGGTAACGACCGTAGTACCGAGACGGTGATTGCCTTATGCAAGGACCTTGCGCTGTCACACGCCGGTGTCAGCCGTTTGCCCTGCGCAACGAAGGGTACGAGTGATACTGGACACCACTGCATCCGCCCGTGCCGGGGTCGCGTGCGGTGTGTGCGCGGCAGCGGATGCGGGCCTCATTCCGGAAGGAAGGTCCGATGTCCGCGTTAGCGATCGACTTCACGCAGCCGTTCGAAGATGCCTTCAGCAAGCTTCTCTCGTTCGTCCCGAACCTGCTCGGCGGTCTCGTCATCCTGGTGATCGGCTATTTCGTCGCCAAGGTGCTCGGGAAGCTCGTCGGCAAGCTGCTCGGGCGGGTCGGGTTCGACCAGTGGATGGAGCGGGCCGGTGTGTCCGGTGTGCTGCAGCGGTCCGGCACGGGGCTGACCGCTTCGGCGATGCTGGGCAAGGTCGTGTTCTGGTTCGTGTTCCTGATCAGCTTCACGATGTTCGCCTCCGCGCTCGGCGTACCGGAGATCTCGAACTTCATGAGCGACATGCTCGGCTACATCCCGCGGATCTTCGCCGCGATCGTGATCATCTGCCTGGCGGCGCTGTTCGCGAACTTCCTGGCCGCGATCATCCGGGGTGCGACCGGCAACGAGATGCTCGCCAAGGTGGGCAAGTACGCGATCCTCGTGTACGCCGCGTTCGCCGCGCTGACCCAACTCGGGATCGCGGTCCAGCTGACCGGCAACACGCTGCTGATCGTGCTCGCGGGTGCGGCGCTCGCCCTCGGTCTCGCTTTCGGCCTCGGGGGCCGCGAGATGGCCGGCCGGGCGCTGAGCAATCTGTTCGACCGAGACATGATCAAGAAGCCGGCCACTGGTTCGAACGGTACGACGGCGTACCCGGCTGACGGTGGCTACGAGCCTCAGCCCGACTACCAGCCGCAGGCCGGCTATCAGCCGCAGCCCGGTTACGAGACCCAGGCCGGTTACCAACCCCAGGCCGGTTACGAGACCCAGGCTGGTTACGAGGGTCAAGGCGGCTACCAGGGTCAGCCCGGTTACCAAGGTCAGCCGGGTGAGCAGCACCCAGCCACCCACGGCGCCCCCCAGAACGGCGGCTGGTCCAACGGCTCAACCCCCTCCAACACCAACTGGCAACCCGGCCAACCCTGATCAACCGCGTGCCTCCGCGCTCCGCGCGGAGGCACGCGGGAAGTAGGTGCGGGAGTGAGCGGGTGTGGGGTGTGGGGAGGGAGCGGGGCGCGGCGCACGGGGCTGGGGCAGCGGGCGCGGGGTGCTCGGGGTGTGGGGTCTGCGGACGCGCGGGCTGGCGGAGTGAGCGGGTGGCGACCCGTGGGGGGCCGTGCGTTTGCTTGCTTACATGGTGGTGGGGAAGCGGCCGCCTAGGAGGCGGGTGGCGTGTTCTGCCGATTCGACGAGGAGGTCCAGCCAGTCGAGGCAGCGGGCCAGGGGCATGCGGATGGTGGGGCCGCTGATGGTGAGGCAGCCGGCTAGCTCGCCGTTCGCCTTGAAGACGGGGGTGGACAGGCCGGAGGCGCCTTGCTCGCGTTCGCCGATGGTGATGGCGTAGCCGTCGGCGCGGGTCTGCTTGATCACTGCGGCCAGCTCGTCCGCGCTGGTGATCGTGCTGTCGGTGATCGACCCAAGCGGCTGCGCCAGCACCGACTTCGCCAGCTCGTCGTCCCACGCCAGCAGGACCCGGCTGGCCGACCCGGCGTGCAGGGGCATGATCTTGCCGACGTGCATCTCCCGGCGCAGGGCATGGTTCGTCTCGGCCAGCGCCACACATACCCGATGTCCCTGCTCAGCCCGGAAGAACGCGGCCGTCTCGCCGGTGGCGTCGCGCAGTTGCCGCAGCAGCGGCACGATCAGGTCGAGTACGTCGACCCCCTTGACCGCCGGCGCCGCCCAGTACGCCATCTTCACCCCGACCCGCACCTGGTCGCCCTGCCGGTCGAGGAAGCCGAGGGAGACCATGTTGGTGACGAGCCGCTGCACGGTGGACGTCGGGAATCCGGTGGCATCGCGGATCTCGCTCAGGGTCAACGACGGCCGATCGAGCGAGAACGCATCGAGAATCTCGCCGATCTTGCCCAGCACCAGAAGGGGCTGACCGTTCCCACCCACCGGATCCGCAGTCGCCATGGCCTCAGGGTATGCGACCTGCCGTCGCACCGATCTGTCGCCGATCATCCCTCGATACCTCACTCAGTACTCCGGATCACGACGCCCAGGGGAAGGACGTCGTACTGGCCTGTGCGCCCTGACCGGCGCGGGAACGGTTCGGCTCGCCGAGCTCGGCCAGCAGCCCGCCCGCCAGCCGCACCAGCTCGCCGAACTTCGCCGGAGTGAGCCACTCCGGCCGGAGCGCGAACACCAGGTCCTCGGTCGCGGTGTTTCCGGCCGCGCCCGGCGCGAACGGGCATCCGCCCAGTCCGCCGAGCGATCCGTCCACGGTGGTCGCGCCGGCATCGATCGCGGCCAAGCTGTTCGCCACGCCGAGCCCCCAGGTGTCGTGACCGTGGTAAACGATCGGCCGGTCGTCGACGGCCGCCGTCCGGCCGACGAGGTGGTGGACCTGTTCCGGGATCGCCTGGCCGAGGGTGTCGCACAGTACGACGTCACTGGTCCCGTCGGTCCGCGGATCGAGGACGATGTCCAGCACCCGGCCGGGCGGGACCTCACCCTCGAACGGGCAGGTGAAGGCGGTCGCGATACACAGCTGGACGTCGCCCGAGACGTCCGCCGCCAGCCCCAGCGCCTCGGGCAGTGCGGCCAGGCTGTCATCGGTCGAGCGACCGAGGTTCGCCTGGTTGTGCTTGTCCGACGCCGAAAGGCAGTACTGGAAGTTCCGCGCGCCTGCCTCGGCCGCCCGCGCCACGTGGCGCGGCGTCGCGACCCAGATCCAGCACTTCTCCAGCTCCGCGGGCGTCAGCTCGCGAATCACATCGAGCGTGCCGTCCATCGCCGGCACCAGGTCCGGCCGCGCCATCGAACCGATCTCGAGCGCCGGAACTCCCAACGACAGCAGGGATCTGACGATCTCGACCTTACGGGCCACAGGCAACGGCTTGCCGGTGAGCTGCAGACCGTCCCGCAGCGTGACATCGCGCAGTACGACGGTCATGACGCCTCCTCCAGGTCCTGCGTGCCGCGCCGGATCTCGGCGGCGGTCAGTCCGAGCAACCCGGAGAGCACCTGTTCGGTGTGCTCGCCCAGGTCCGGCCCGAGGGTGCGGATCGGCAGCGATTGCTTGCCGATCACCGGGACCACACCCGGGAAGCCGACATCCTTCAGTACCTCGGCACCGTTGGAGACGTCGAACCGCTGGATCATCGCGCGAGCGGCGTACTGCTCGTCCTGACTGATCTCCCGCGCGGTGTAGATCGGCCCGCACGGAACGCCGGCCTCCTCGAGTTCCTCGATCGCGGTCGCCGCCGGCCGTCCGGCCGTCCACGCACCGATCGCCTCGTCCAACTCGTCCCGCCGCGCCCACCGGCCGGCGTTCGACCGCAGGTCAGGGTCATTGGCGAGATCGGCACGACCGATCAACCCCACCAGCCGCTGGAAGATCCGGTCGCCGTTACCGGCCACGATGATGCTGTCGCCGTCCTGGCACAGGTACGCGTTCGACGGCGCGATGCCTTCCATCCGGCCGCCGATCCGCTCCCGCAGTACGTCGTACGCCTCGTAGTCGGGGATCAGCGACTCCATCATCGACAGCATCGACTCGTTCAGCGCGACGTCGATCACCCGCTCGGTCAGCGGCGCCGGCGGCAGTCCCGCCGTACGCCGGACGTCGCGCTGGAAGAGCGCCATCACCGAGCCGAAGCCGGCGTACAGGCCGGCGATCGAGTCGCCGATGGAGATGCCGACCCGGGCCGGCGGCCGGTCCGGGTGGCCGACCAGCTCGCGGAAGCCGCCGTGCGCCTCGGCGACCGCCGCGAAGCCCGGCCGGTCCGACATCGGCCCGGTCTGCCCGAACGCCGAGATCCGGGTCAGCACCAGCTCCGGGTTCGCCGCGCTCAGTACCTCTGGGCCAAGGCCCCAGGCCTCGAGCGTGCCCGGCCGGAAGTTCTCCAGTACGACGTCGCAGTGCCGGACCAGCTCGAGTACCGTCCGGCGGCCGAACTCGCTGCGCAGATCCAGCTCGATCGACTGCTTGTTGCGGTTGATCGTGCGGAAGAGCAGCGACGTGGTCCCGGCGTACAACCGCCAGTTGCGCAGTTCGTCACCGGTGCCGGGCCGTTCGACCTTGATCACCTCGGCGCCGAAGTCCGCCAGCAGGCGTCCGGCCGTCGGGGCGGCGATGTAGTTGCCCAGCTCCAGGACCCGGACTCCGGCCAGTGGCGCCGGCGACTCGCTCGTGGTCATAGCAGTGCTTCTCCAAGGGTTGGTGGGTCAGAACAGCAGGCTGATCGGCATCAGCAGGAGGATGGCGACCACCGAGGCGATCGACACCCCGATCGTGCAGCTCTTCAACGTGCCGCGGGTGGTCTGGCCCATCAGTGCCTGCAGCAGCCAGAAGGTGTTGCTGGTGACGTGCACCGCGAACAGCGAACCTGCACCGGCCGCCAGTGCGATCAGCACCGGGTCGAGCCCGAGGGCCGGGGCGATCGGGGCCAGGATGCCGGCCGCGGTGATCGCGGAGATCGTGACCGAGCCGACTGCGATGTGCAGCGCAGCGGCCATCACCCAGACCACCAGGAGCGGGGCGACGGTGTTCGCACTGAAGTAGCCACGCAGGATGTCGCCGAGTCCGCCGGCCGCGACCACCGCCGCGAGCGAACCACCGACCGCAGTCAGGATCAGGATCTGGCCGCTCTCCTTGAACCCGCGGGCGATCGCCTTCTCGACCCGCGGCTGTCCCATCGCGTACCGGCCGATCAGGCAGGTGCCGATCAGGCCGACCAGCAACGCGACGACCGGGTCCGAGATCAGTGAGACGACCTTGTTCTCCCAGTCGGCGGCCTCGGCGATCGCGCCGAAACCGATCAGCACCAAGGCCGACAGCAGCGGGACGAACAGCACGAACAGCGGCGGCTGACCGGTCTCGTCCACGTCGGCGACATCACCAGTGCCACCAATCGAATCAGTGCCACCCACCGAGCCGGTACGACGGACGTCCGCCGAACCGCTGCCCCCGCCGACGGTGACGGTCTCCTTCACGTCCTCGTCGATCGCGAGGGCCTCGCCGGCGACGGCCTGCTGCTCGTCCACGGCCTCGTTCCAGAAGCCGCGACGGAACAGGAACGTCATGATCGTGATCGCGATCAGCACGGTCGGGATGATCAGCACCAGACCCCAGAGCAGCATCTTCCCGAGCGGGACGTGCAGCAGTGCGGACAGCGCCAGCGCGCCGACGCCGGGGACCATCAGGACGATGCCGCACTCGAGGCCGATCGCCAGCGCGGTCGCCATCCGGGCGTTGCCCAGCGGGCCGATCCGCTTCGCCGCGGACCTGGCCAGCGGAGCCGAGATCACCAGCAGAACGTCGAGGTAGATCGACTGCAGCAGCGTCGCGATGGTGAGCGCCATCGAGTAGGGAAGCCGCTTCGGGCCGAACAGTTGGAGCAGGTGCTTGACCAGGCGCTCGATCGCGCCGAGCTCCTGCAGGATCGAGCCCATCAGCACACCGAAGGCGATCAGCAGGCCGACCTCGGCCATGATGTCGCCGAAGCCCTTGGTGATGGTCTCGACCGTCTTGTCCAGCCCGAGCTTGCTGACCAGGCCGAGATAGAGCGACCCGACCACCAGCGAGATCACCGGGTTGACCCGGAAGCGGACGATGAGGACCACGATGGCGAGGATCGCCACCGCGGTGTTGATCAGTACTCCGACGTCAGAAGTCATGGGGGCAGAAGTCCTTCGAACGGGGATCGCGGGGACAGTGCGGACATCGTCTGGCTCACAATGTGAACATAGACCCACGAAGTAGGCAAGAGGTTGAACCCCGTACGTTCCCGCAATCTCCGCACAACGACAACGGCGGCCGCTCCCAGAGGGGTGCGGCCGCCGTGGCGACGGGTGATCAAGATCTCACAGTGTCGGTAGTGCTCCGAGTACTCAGTCGGTCGCGGCGTCGGGACCCGCGCGGCGGACGTCCTCGACCTTGGTCATGGCGTCGCGCAGGTCGGCGAGCCAGGACTCGCTGTGCTGGGCGACGAGTTTCACGCACCAGCCGAGCGCGTCGCTGCGCGAGCGGGCCACGCCGGCGTCGACGAGAGTGTCGAGGACCTGGCGCTCGGGCTGGCGGAGCCGGGTCATCACCGGCGCGGACAGGGACGTGAAGACCGTCCGGGTCTCGCCGCACCGCACACCCCAGGCGACCTTGCGGCGGGTCGCGTGCTCCAGTTCGCGGGCGATCTCGATCCGGCGTTCCCGGGTGTCCTCGCGGTACTGCTTGATCCGGCCCTCTTCGGCGGCCGACCGCTCGGCCGCGCTCACGTCGTCACTCTGCTCGGGCGCCGCGATCCGCCCGACGATCAGGATCTCGTCCCGGTCGATGCTCAGCTCCGGCTCACCCTCGAACCACTCGGCCGGCAGCCGTCCGGTCAGCCAGCCTCTCACCCGTTCACTCTCATTCTGTGTACTCATGTAATCATGATTACACCTCAATCAAGAGACCTTCAAGCGGCCGGAGGTGGTGCGAACGCAGCCCGCAGCCTAAGCTCGAGCCGGTCGGCGTCCGGGTCGACCAGGACCAGCTCGGAGATCGGCAGCGTGTCAGTCAGCCGGGCGAAACCGTCGACGAGTTCTGGCGTGTAGGTGGATCCGCCGCCTACGACTGTGAGTTTCATCCGGGCTCCTGCGGGATGGGTGGACCTGCGGTGTCGAACACTTCGTCGCGGGTGGTGCTCAGGGCGGACTGCAACGCGCCGGAGAGCACGGGGTCGCTGTGGATCGCGGTCAGCAGCAACCGCGGCCGGGGTACGGCGAGATCGGCGAGCTCGTCCTGGACCAGGCCGCGCAGGCGTTCACCACCGGCCGTGATCACACCGCCGGCCAGCACGATCAGCTCGGGGTCGACGACCGCGACGATCGCTGCGAGGCCGACTGCGAGCCGGTGTGCGAACTCGGCCAGGACCGCGTCGCCGGCACCTTCGCTCTCGAGCGCGGCAGCGATCGCGGCCTCGGGCGTGCGCGCTTTCAGGCCGTGCGAGCGGGCCAGCTCCAGCACCGGTTCGCCACCGGCGAGCTCCTGGAAACCACCTGCGTTGTTGCGACCGACGTTGCGGACCAGCGGCGTACCGGGCAGCGGGAGGAAGGCGACCTCGCCGGCGCCGCCGGTCGCGCCGCGGTGCAGCCGGCCGTTGATCACGACGGCCGCGCCGATGCCCTCCTCGCCCCAGAGCAGGACGAAGTTGTCGGAGTCCCGGGCGTGGCCGATCTGCTGCTCGGCGATGGCGGCCAGGTTGACGTCGTTCTCGACCTCCAGCGGAACGGCGATCGCGGCGGCCAGCTCGTCGAGCAAGTGCGGGGCGTGCCAGCCGGGCAGGTGGGTCGCGTACCGGAGCCGGCCGGTGGTCGGGTCGAACCCACCCGGCGTGCCGATCGCGACGCGGCGCAACCGCTCGCGCGTCAGTCCGGCCTCGCCTACGGCGCCGTCGATCGCCTTGAGCACACGCTCGACGGTCCCCTTGGCGCTGCGGCCCGGGGTGGGCAGCTCATAGCTGCCGACGACGTTGCCGGTCAGGTCGGCGACCGCGGAGCGGATCCGGGCCGGCGTGACGTCGAGGCCGGCGACGTACGCGATGCCGCCGTTGATCTCGTACAGCTGGGCGTTCGGTCCCGGGCGGCCGGCGCTGGTGCCGCTGGCGCGGACGAGACCGGCGGCTTCCAGCCGGGCGAGCAGCTGCGACGCGGTCGGCTTCGACAGGCCGGTGAGGTTGCCGAGGGTGGTGCGGGACAGCGGTCCCTGGGACAGCAGCAGGTCCAGGGCGGCGCGGTCGTTCATCGCGCGAAGCAGGCGGGGAGTTCCGGGTGTCGTTGCCATGAGCTAACCCTGCCTCCCTCTGACGCTCCCGTGTGGTCGGCTCGCTGATCCTCAAGACTGTTAGGAAAGTTTCCTATTAACGCGAGACCGTACGGCGGACGGGTGCGGGTGTCAATGCTGACTCCTTCGCCACCCCCAGAACCGCCTGCGGCGCGGGCGCCGTCGAACGCGTCGCTGGTCGGGGGGAGTCGGGCCGGGAAGACCACGCTGGCGGCGATTGCGGCCGGAGTACTCAAGCCGAGTGCGGTGTGGTTGTGGGCGCGTGCGCTACCGGATGGCCCGGATCGCCGTACTGGATGAGGCGACGGTGGTCGCACACCGGTTGAGGCAGGCCGAGCAGGCGGACCGGATCGTCGTACTGGACCACGGACGGGTGGTGAAGTCCGGTACGCCTGAGTCGCTGCTGGCCGACGCTGGACCGTACGCCCAGCTGTGGCGCAGTTGGGCGGGAGTGCCTACGCCTGACTCGCCAGCAGGGCGAACGACACGAGCCAGTGCGTCGACATGAAGTCGCCATCGGTCACTGTCGGCAGGACCGCCTCGAGCTGACGGTCGGCTCCGTGGCGTAGCACCTCAGCGGCGTCAGGCAATGCCGGTGCGATGGTGCGGAGCTGCCAGGCGCGGGACAACGCCAGGCCGGACAGGTGTGCCAGCTGTCCGTCGCCGGAGTCGTCGGTGATCGGCACCTCCAGCAGGTGCTGGTGTGCGTCGCCGCCGAGGCCAGGCAGGAAAGCTGTCAGCCAGGTGGCGAACTCGTCGGCCGGCAGCACGTGGCGCATCAGCTCCGCCTCGGTCAGCGCCGGGGACAGGAAGTCGGTGCCGGACGGCTCGAAGCGCGTGTCGTACGCCGTATCCGCGCCGAACCACTCGAGCGCGCGGGCTCGGATCGCGTCGACCACATCGGCGCGGCCGAGATCGTCGTACGCCTCGAGGAGCAAGGCGAGCGCGAACGCGCTGTTCAGGTGGACGCCGTGCCGGACCGGGTAGGCCTGGCGCGGCAGCCACTCGAGCACGAGGTCGGCGATCGTGTCGCCGAGCGGGGTGAGGGCGTCCGCCCAGTTCTTTGCCTGGGGCAACTTCTGCGCGGCCGCGACCAGCATCGCCGCCCAGGCCCAGCCGTACGGGCGTTCGTACGACGGATGATCGCGCAGGTACGCCGCCTCGGTCGCGATCGCCTCCGGGGTGAGTCGTTGGTCGAGCACCTCGATCGGGCGATGGCCGGCCTGGTCCGGTGCCAGCGTGAGCAACCGGACCAGGGACCACTGCATGTGTGCACTGGAGTGCCAGTCGTACGAGCCGTGGAACGCCGGATGCAACCGGTCCGGGGTCACGTCCACGTCGTCCGGACTCGCCGACGCGTGGGCGGAACCGTACGGGTACGGGGTTTCGAGCACCTGACAGGCAATGGCGGACCAAGCGGCGGCGTACTTCATAGGACTCCCTTCAGTGTCGCTTACGGGACACTAGAACGCGAAGACGTACATCAGGACGATGTTGCAGGCCAGCAAGGGAACCGCGGTCGGGACCTGCGCCTTGATCGGGCCGTACTGGTCCTTCATCTCGAGCAGTGCCGCCGGGACCAGGTTGAAGTTGGCGGCCATCGGCGTACACAGAGTGCCGCAGAAGCCGGCCAGCATGCCGATCGCGAACACGACCGCCGGAGTACCGTCGAACTGCTGCACCAGCAGCGGCCAGCCGACCGCCGCCGTCATCACCGGGAATGCGGCGAACGCGTTGCCCATGATGATCGTGAAGACCGCCATCCCGATGCAGTACAGGGCGACCGCCGCGATCAGCGAGCCCTTCGGGATCAGGTGGTCGGTCACTCGGCCGACCGCCGTGCCGACGCCGGAGGCGTTGAAGAGCAGGCCGAGCGTGGCGAGCATCTGCGGCAGGATCGCGGTCCAGCCGATGTGCTCGAGCAGCCGCCGTCCCTCGTGCATCGGGACCGCGGGGGACTTGGGCTTGAGCAGCACCATGCCGACCGCGAGCGCCAGCAGCGACGCGACGCCGAGGCCGATGATGGTGGCCGAGCCGGACTGCAGCAGGAGTTTGCCGTCACCCACGTGCACCTTGGCGAGCCAGGCACCGAAGATCGCGGCGACCACCGGGATCACCAGTGCCGGCAGGAAGAGCTTGTTGCCGAACCGGTCGGCGAAGCGCATCCGCTCCTCCGGGCCCGTGGTTCGCTCCTTGCCCCGGCCGGGGAAGCCGGCTCCGGCCAGCAGCGCCAGTCCGATCACCGCGATGCCGAGCAGCCAGGACGGCGCCTGCTTGTTCACCACGAACGTGCCGTAGCCGAACGAGAGACCGAGGATGCCCCAGAACGCGGCGGAGCCGATCCGCTTGGGGTTGCTGCGGTCGTTGATCACCTGCGCCGCGATCAGGACGAAGAAGATGCCGCAGAGCCAGTAGAACCACTCGACCTTGATCACTGCGCCACCTCCTTCGCGTTCGCCCGGTCCTCGGCCGCGAGCTTGTCCAGCTGGCGATCCAGCAGGAACAGCCGGACGCCGTGGATGAGCAGCGCGCAGATGCCGGTCGGGATCGCCCAGAGTGCGATGTCGATCGCCTCCAGGTGCAGCCCGTACGTCGTGTCGACGAAGCCGGTGATCAGCAGGATCGAGCCGATCGCGACGAAGATGTCCTCGCCGAAGAACAGCCCGACCGTGTCGGCGCTGGCGGCGAAGCCCTTGATCTTCTCCTGGACCCGCTCCGAGAGCGAGCCGTAGCGGCGCTCCGCGGCGCCGGCGGCCATCGGATGGATGAGCGGCCGGACCGCTTGGGCGGGACCACCGATGCTGGTCAGACCGAGCGCCGCCGTACCTTGCCGGATCAGCAGGTAGACGGCCAGCAGCCGGCCGGTGGTCATGACTTTCAGCTTGCCGATCAGCTTGCGGGCCTGGTGTTGCAGGCCGTAGCGCTCGATCAGCCCGATCACGGGCAGCGTGACGATGAAGACGGTGACGGACCGGCTGCCGGCGAAGCCGTCGCCGAACGCGTTCAGGATCTTGACCGGTGACAGGCCGCCGATCAGGCCGGCCACGATGCCGGCCGCGGTCACGACCAGCATCGAGTTCAGCCGCAGGGCGAACCCGACGACGACCACCGCGATGGCGAGCAGAACCCACATGGTTCCTCCCGGGGACGGAACGGTGTTGCATCGATTGACGCGAGTCCGGCCACCATAAGAGATTGTTGAACGATCCTGCAATGCATCATTCGAACAAGTTTCTTCGGAGAACGATGAAACGCGCCGTGACCGCGTGGGTCCGGCGCGTTGTCGTCGTACTGGATTGCTGGTCGTACTGGATTGGTGGTCGTACCGTTGGACGGCTAGGGGAGGCGCCAGTCGATCGGGGTGGCGCCCTGCTCGACCAGGAGGGCGTTGACACGGCTGAACGGGCGGGAGCCGAAGAAGCCGCGATCGGCCGACATCGGACTCGGGTGCGCGCTCTCGACGTACGGCGTACTGCCGAGCATCGGCTTGAGGGTCTGGGCGTCGCGGCCCCACAGGATCGCGACCAGAGGGCCGCCGCGGTTCACCAGCGCATGGATAGCTTGCTCGGTGACGGTCTCCCAGCCCTTGCCGCGGTGCGCGCCGGACTTGCCCGGCTGCACGGTCAGCACTCTGTTGAGCATCAGCACGCCTTGGTCGGCCCACGGCGTCAGGTCGCCGTTCGACGGAGCCGGTACGCCGACGTCCGCCATCAGCTCGCGGTAGATGTTGGCCAGGCTGCGCGGGATCGGCCGGACATCCGGCGCGACCGAGAAGCTGAGCCCGACCGGGTGGCCGGGTGTCGGGTACGGATCCTGGCCGACGATCAGCACTTTGACCTGCTGCAACGGACTCTTGAACGCGCGCAGCACGTTCTCCCCGGCCGGCAGGTACGGCCGCCCGGCCGCGATCTCCGCCCGGAGGAACTCACCCATCCGTGCGACCGTCTCCTCGACCGGCGCCAGCGCTTCCGCCCAGTCCGGCGCCACCAAATCCGTCAACGTCTTCGGGCTCACCCGCCACAGTTTCGCAGTACCCGATCCACCCCCGCACCTCGGGTTGCCGACACCTGTTCGCGTGTTGGTCAGCCCGCAGCCTTGTCACACCGGGTACAAAGGGGGCGGCCCCGCAAAGGTATGAGCTTGCGGGGCCTTTGCTATGGGGTGGCCAGCCGGCGGAGGACGTTGGTGTAGCGGCGGGCGGCCAGGTGTTGGGCTTTGCGGGTGGCGGGGCCGCCGAAGCGGGTGTACCAGGTGGCGGGGCGGCTGTAGGCGCGGACGGTGAAGTGGATGCCGTCGGGGTCTCGGGTGACTACGAAGGATTCCTCACCGGACTCGGGGTGGCCTTCGAGAGTGCCGTAGGCGAAGCCGATGCGGTCGGGTTCGTCGACGGTCCAGACGACGCGGCACGGGACGGGGAAGCCGAGCAGGCCGACCGGGGACAGGGTGCGAAGGCGGCCGACGAGCATGCCGGCGCCCAGCCTGCCGAGGCTGTTCGTGCCGATGGACGGCGGGGTGTCGGTCGCCGTCATCGGCAGTCCGGCGGCGCGATGCATGCGCCATCCGAGCAGCGCCTCACCGGCTCGCCGGAACACCTCGTCGCCCACGCCGATCTGCTCCCGGTACTCGAGCCGGTGGTACCCCTGCGGCGTCTCGTCGTACCGCGTCGACCCGACCACGTCGTAGTTGAACCGCAGCCCGGCCAGATCCTCCAGCCTCATCGAACCCCTTCCATCACCCGTCGCCACGCCAGTACCCCGCACAACGCGAACCCGACCGCGTTCGCCAGACCGTGTGTCGCAACCATCCACTCCAACGGTAGGTACGGCGTACCAGCGACATGCCCCAAGGCCCAAGTCAGCGCCAGCACCATCGTCACCACGAGGACCGACGCAGAGACGATCAGCAGGGCGGCGGTGGCCCGGCCGGCCTGCCGCGACCGTCGCCAGAGGTTCCAACCGACCAACCACATCCCCGCGGTCAGTACGGCGGCACCCGCGAGCTCCACCGAGTCGCCGACGAAGAAGCCGAGCAGGACGATCCCAGTGCCGACCGGCACGCTCACGGCCGCCACTGTGGTCGCCCAGGTCTCCGACTCCGCCACCAGATAGGCGATCAACGCCGCTGCGAAGCCTGCGAAGTGGAAGTGCGCGACGGTGAGGGACAGCACCGTCAGGTTGAAGCCGAACAGCTCGTACGACGAGCGCTCGGCGACCAACGCGAGCGCGGCAATGGATGGTGTCGCCAACGCCGTGTAGAGCGCGATCTCGCGAGGGCGGATCGCCTTGTGCTGCAGGAGATGGCGGCCAGCCAGGGTGATGAGCACGAGCGTGCCGGCGAGGTAGATCGAAGCCAGGATGATGGAGACCGTGCCGCGCGGCAGCCAGAGGGCGAGTGCCCCGGGGATGGCGAACGCGAACCACCAGCGAGTGCTGGTGGTTCGCGTCGGGAGGAGGGTGAGGCCGAGCGGTACGACGACGAGCATGCCCAGACTCACTACCGCATGGACGAGGACGGTCAAGCGCTCTTGAGGCCGGTTGTGTTGTCCTGCTTGAGGGCGTTGAAGAGCGCCAGGGCCTTCTTCTGGTCCCACCTGACCGCGACGCTGCCGTCGGACAGGCGATAGTTGTCGTCGCTGATCGGGACGGTCAGGGTGACGCCGCCGGTACCGGAGACCGCGCGCATCCCGCGGGCGAAGCGGATGAAGTCGAACAGGCTCATGTCGTTGTCGACGGTCAACGCGTCCACGCCCTTGGTGGCGACGTTGAAGTAGCGCACCGGGTTGAGGAACGTCGACGGCGAGCTGGCCTTCTTCGCCACCGCACCGACCATCGCGCGCTGCCGCTCCACCCGGCCGAAGTCGTTGTTGCCGTCGGCCTTCCGGGACCTGACGTACCCAAGCGCGTTCACACCGTCGAGTTCCTGGCAGCCGGCCGGCAGGTCGATATGCGCGTCCTTGTCTTTCATTGCCTTGGGCAAACACATCTTGATCCCGCCGACACTGTCGATGACCGAGGCGAAACCACCGAAGCCGACCTCCACGTAGTGGTCGATCCGCAGGCCGGTCGCGTTCTCGAGGGTCTCGATCAGCAGCGCCGGGCCCTTGTTGAAGGCAGCGTTGATCTTGTGCTTGCCCTTCATCCCCGGGATGGTCACTGCGCTGTCGCGCGGGACACTGATCAGCGCCGTCGGTCCGGAGTCGGGTACGTGCATGATCATGATCGTGTCGGTCCGCGCACCGCTGTCGGAGCCGGTGTGCAGCCGGGCCCGCTCAGCACGGCTGAGGTCCTCGCGGGCGTCGGAGCCGACCATCAGGTACGTCGTTCCAGGGGTTTCGGCCGGCCGGTCGCCGGTCGGCATCGCGTCGATCTTGTCGATCCGGCTCCAGGCGTAGAGCGGGACCGCGACGAGCATGAGGATGAACAGCAGGACGATCAGTCCGACGGTCCGGAGGAACCAGTTGCGCCGCTTCTTCGGTCGTGCCTGCGGCGGCCGGCTCACGTAACGTGGGTCGTTGGGCTGCGGTTGACTCATACCCACGACCGTAGCGGTGCCGGGTGCCGGTGCACGTCACCCCACTGAACGGTTTTACCTGGCGGAAAGTCGATCCCGCCTCCTCCGGAAGGAGGAAATCGGGCCCGAAACCGAACCAGAACGCCGGAACCCGCCGGGCGAAAGCCCTACCCGGGTGGTGAACAAGCGCGTGAAGTACGCCGGATCGTCGTACCCGACCTGCCGGGCGACCACGGCAACGGGCAGGTCCTCCTCGGCGAGCAAAACCTTTGCAGTGTTGAGTCTTGTGGTCAGGACCAGTTCCTGCGGCGTGGAGCCAGTGGTACGACGGACTGCCTCGCGCAACTCCTTCACGGTCAGCCCGAGCTCAGTGGCGTAGTCCTGAATGCTCATCGGCGTACACGCCAACTCACCCAATCGCCCGGCCACATCATCAGCACGCGGCGGTGCGGCAGCCGCCAGAAGCTCATACAGCGCAGCCACTGTCTGTACGGCGTCATGCGTCGTACTGACCCGCAGCAGCCGGGTGAACGCGCGGTCGACTGGGCGCGCGTCGGCATACCGTCGTACGGGCTCGGACGGGTCGAGATGGCCCAGTGTGGTGAGTGCCGCGGTGGCCGGACCGCTGAACAACGCCCACGCCTGACGCCAGCGAGTCGTGGGTCGGTAGCCGTGCAGTACGCCGGGATAGAGCCAGAGCATCGCGGGCGCCTTCACCTCGTGCAGCCGGCGGTTGGGGCCGTACAGCAACTGCCCGCGGCCCTCTTTGATCCAGACCACAGCGTGGCAGCCGAGCGCCCGCTCCGGAGGTGCCTCAGGCGGGTGGTCCTGTTCGCCGGCGCCGAGGCAGAAGAGTCCAAGTTCGCGCTCAGGAACGCCAGGGGTCAGGTAGATCGACCAGTTCGGCATGACACAAGAGTCCAAGAATCGGGTCCCGGCTGTCCATTCCTGTGCGGCCCCGGCCCGGATGCAATGGACGTGTGCTGACTTCGAACGGGTATGTGCTGGATGAGCGGCGGCTCGGTGAGCTGAGCGTCGTACCGGAGCGGGAGCGTCGGGACCGGCCGCGGTTGCGGGAGAGGTTGCAGCGGGACGGGTACCTGTACCTGACCGGACTGCTGGATCCCGAGGAGGTGCTGGCGTTCCGGCGTTACTACTTCGGGCTCATCGGGTCGGTGACCGAGCGGGCGACGTACCGGAAGGTCCTGTTCGGTCAGATCGTGCCAGGAGCCGAGTACGCCGCCTTCTGCACGCAGCCGGGACTGAAGGGGTGGTTCGAGTGGTTCCTGGGTGGTGACCCCTTCCTGCACAAGCGGAAGATCATCCGGCAGACCGCACCGGGCGAGAACGGCATCGGTACGGCGACGCAGGCCCACTACGACCTGGTCTACCTGCGTGGGGGCAGTGACCAGGTGCTGTCGGCGTGGATCCCACTGGGCGAGTGCCCGGTCAGCCGCGGCGGCCTGACCTATCTGGAACGCAGCCACCACAGAGTCCTCGCGGACGAGGCCTCAGAACGACTCAAGCGACCTGCAGCATCCATGACCGCCGACCTGCCGGGCCTGGCCGAGGAGTACGACGCGAACTGGCTGGTCACCGACTATGCGGCCGGAGACGTCGTGATCCACACCGCGCACACCATCCACGCGGCCCTCGACAACGTGTCCACCGGCATGCGGCTCTCCACCGACATTCGCTACCAACGAGCCGACGACGCCGTCGACGCGCGCTGGCAGAACCACTGGCACGACCGGGACGGACTCTGAGCAAAGCAAGACGCCGGCCCCGCCGGCGAAGTTCCCGCTCCGGTGCGGTCGACCGGATTCCGGGCGCTTCTCGCTAACGACAATCATTTCGGTTACGGTGCCGATCGAAGGGTTAGCGAATCGGAGGAGAGCCGTGAACCGCAACGAGCTGGTCGCCGGGGTGGCGCAGAAGGCGGGCATCCCGCGGAACCAGGCCGAGAAGGTCCTCGACGCGCTGGGCGACGTCGTCACCGAGGCCGTGCACAAGGGCGACAAGGTGTCGCTGACCGGTCTGCTGAGCATCGAGCGGGTCCTGCGCGCACCGCGCACCGGCCGCAACCCGCAGACCGGCGAACCGCTGGCGATCCCGGCCGGCTACTCCGTCCGCCTCTCGTGCGGCAGCCGCCTCAAGGCTGCCGCACGAGGTGACCTCCGGACCGTTTCCTGACCCCCGATCACCCCTTCAGGAACCGGATCGGATCGCACTGGCCGTCGTCGGCCGAGTGCTTCATCGCCGAGATGTCGACGGCGGTGGCCCAGTACGGCGTGGTCGGCTCAGGCGGCGTGGTGAACCGTGCGTTCGGCAGGTAGAGCCGGTCCCCGAAAGCCGCCGCAGTGGTCGGTACGTCGAAGTCGGCACTGGTGATGCGCCGGTCCACCATCCCCATGGTGCCGGCGGAGTTCAGGCTGACGACCGCGATCGTGTTCAGCCGGTTCTGGACGACGTACAGGGTCTTGCCGATCAGCAGCAGGCCGTCGCCGTTCGTCATCACCTCGGTGCCGAGATCTACCCGCTTGGTCACGCCGGTGCGCGGGTCGACCCGGAACAGGAAGCCGGTCGACGACTGCACGATGATCAGGCCGCGGCCGTCCGGGGTCAGTGAGATGCCGTTCGCGTTGGTGGCGCCGGCGCTGTGCTGGTAGTCGCCGCTGAGCGGGACGGTCTTCACCGCGGACTGCCCGGCCAGCCGGCCGTGGCGGCCGAACGGGACCTTGTAGAGCACCGGCTGCTGCGAGTCGGTGAACCAGGCCGCGTCCTTGCTCAGGATCACGTCGTTCACGAACGTCGTGGTCGAGGTGGTGAACGTGTAGCTCTTGAGGATGCGGCCGGTGCGGAGGTCGACCACACGGCCGTTGCCGCCGCCGGCGCCGGCCACCCACAGCCGTCCGGAGCGGTCCACCTTCATCCCCAGGGAGGCGGTGCCCGGTCCCTGGCTGAACACCGTCCCGGTCCCGGTCCTCAGGTCCGCCCGGTAGATGTCACCGTCCACCCGGGAGCCGAAGAACGCCTTGCCGCCGGCGATCGCGATGCCTTCCGGCTGGAACCCGTCCGGCAGCTCGATCCGGGTCGGGAACTTGGTCGTGGTCTGCGTCGTGGTGTGGGTCTTGGCCGGGGCAGCGTCGGCCGGCGAACTCACCATGCCCAGTAGCAGAGCGGGCACGCTCAGCACTGTGGTGACCCGGCGGACAAGGTTAGACATGGGCGGGCCCTCCTGATCCGATGTCCTTTACAGGGACAACGGCGCATCCCTGTGGATGGTTCAAATTCTGGTCGGTGCGAACGGGTACTGTCACTGGCAGCAACTCGACTTCGGGAACAAGGGGCAGGGATGACAGCAGGGATCGACAGTTCCGGCACGGTGCGCCCGCAGGACGATCTGTACCGGCACGCGAACGGGCAATGGCTGGCCGAGCACGAGATTCCGGCGGACAAGGCCATCTACGGCGCCTTCCACGCGCTGTGGGACACCGCCGAGCAGGACGTCCGCGCGATCGTCGAGAAGACCGCCGCGGCCGGGCACCCGGACGGCAGCGAGGCGCGCAAGATCGGCGACCTGTACGCCAGCTTCATGGACGAGGACACGATCGAGCGTCTCGGCGCCGAGCCGATCGCCGAGCAGCTGGCCCTGGTCCGTGCGATCGAGGACGTCCCCGGCCTGGTGTCGGCGCTCGGGCAACTCGAGCTGCAGGGCGTGCCGGGTCTGTTCCACTACTGGGTCGACGCGGACGCGAAGAAGTCCGACGAGTACGTCGTGTACCTGATGCAGGGCGGACTCAGCCTCCCCGACGAGTCGTACTACCGCGAGGACAACTTCGCCGGCGAGCGGACGGCGTACGTCGCGCATGTCGCGCGGATGCTGGAGCTGGCCGGACTGCCCGACCCGGCCGGGTCCGCCGAGCGGATCATGGAGCTGGAGACGCGGATCGCCGGCCACCACTGGGACCGGGTGAAGAACCGCGACGTCACGCTGACCTACAACAAGGTCGACCGGTCCGGCCTCGAGGCACTGGCCCCCGAGTTCGACTGGTCGGTGTGGCTGGCGGGTGCCGGCGTACCGGAGAGTGCCTTCGAGCAGGTCGTCGTCCGCGAGCCGGACTTCTTCACCGGAGCCGCCGCGGCCGTGCAGGACGCCGGGCTGGACCGCTGGAAGGAGTGGCTCAGCTGGCGGATCGTGCACAGCGCGGCGCCGTTGCTCAGCAGGGCGTTCGTCGACGAGAACTTCGCCTTCTACGGCACGACTCTGACCGGTGCCCCGGAGCTGCGCGAGCGTTGGAAGCGCGGCGTCGGTGTGGTCGAGCAGGCGCTGGGCGAGGCGCTCGGCCAGCTGTACGTCGCCGAGCATTTCCCGCCGGCCGCGAAGGCCCGGATGGTCGAGCTCGTGCAGAACCTCGTCGAGGCGTACCGGCAGCGGATCGAAACGCTTGACTGGATGGGCGCGGACACCCGGCAGCGCGCGCTGGACAAGCTCGGCAAGTTCATGCCGAAGATCGGCTACCCGGACAAGTGGAAGGACTACAGCGGGCTCGAGATCGACCCGGCCGACCTGTTCGGCAACGTCCGCCGGTCGGTCGCGGTGGAGACCGCGCGTGACCTGGCCAAGCTCGGTCAGCCGATGGACCGGACCGAGTGGAAGATGACGCCGCAGACGGTCAACGCGTACTACAACCCGCCGATGAACGAGATCGTCTTCCCGGCCGGCATCCTGCAGCCGCCGTTCTTCGACGCCGACGCCGACGACGCGGTCAACTACGGCGCGATCGGCGCGGTGATCGGGCACGAGATCGGCCACGGTTTCGACGACCAGGGCTCGCGGTACGACGGCGACGGCAACCTGAACGACTGGTGGACCGACGACGACCGGACCGCGTTCGAGCAGCGCACCGACAAGCTCGTCGCGCAGTACGACGCCCTCGAGCCGGCCGAGACGCCCGGGCAGCATGTGAACGGCAAGCTCACCCTCGGCGAGAACATCGGCGACCTGGGCGGCCTCTCGATCGCGTACGTCGCCTACCAGTTGTCGCTCGACGGCGCCGAGCCCTCGCAGGCCGACGGGCAGCGGTTCTTCACCTCCTGGGCCCACGCCTGGTCGACCAAGACCCGGCCGGAAGAGGCTGCGCGGCGGCTCGCGATCGACCCGCACTCACCGCCCGAGTTCCGCTGCAACGCGGTGGTGAAGAACATCGACCAGTTCCACCAGACCTTCAACAGCACCGAAGGCGACGGCATGTGGCTCGCCCCGGAGGAGCGCGTCCGGATCTGGTAGGTAGACAAGCGAAGGGGGCCGCACCGATCCCGGTGCGGCCCCCTTCGGTTGTTCTCTAGGAAGCCATCCAATTGTGGATGCCCTCGACGTCGCGGGGCATTGCGTCGGAGAGGTTCTCGGCGCCGTCGTCGGTGACGAGGATGTCGTCCTCGATCCGGATGCCGATGCCGCGCAGGTCCTCCGGCACGGTCAGGTCGTCGGCCTGGAAGTACAGGCCCGGCTCGACCGTCAGCACGTAGCCGGTCTTCAGCTCGCCCTTGCGATACTTCTCCGACCGCGCCGCCGAGCAGTCGTGCACGTCCAGCCCGAGCATGTGGCTGACGCCGTGCAGCGTGTAGCGCTGGTAGAGCATGCTCTCCGGGTCGAGCGCCTCCTCAGCCGAGACTGGCAGCAGGCCCATCGCGTCGAGGCCGTGGACGATGACCTCCATCGCCGCCTCATGCGCGGCGCGGAAGTGCGCACCGGGCTTGACCGCCGCGATGCCGGCGTTCTGCGCGTCCAGCACCAGTTGGTAGAGCTCGCGCTGGCGCGGGGTGAACTCGCCGTTCACCGGCAGCGTGCGGGTGATGTCGGCGGTGTACAGCTGGCGGTTCTCGACGCCCATGTCGAGCAGCATCATCGTGCCGTTGTCGACGGTGCCGTCGTTCTCGATCCAGTGCAGCGTGGTCGCGTGCGGTCCGGACGCGGCGATCGAGCTGTAGCCGAGATCGTTGCCCTCGGCCCGGGCCCGGCGGAAGAACGTGCCCTCGATCCAGCGTTCGCCGTACTCGCGGACCTTGTCCATCTCGGCGAGGACGTCGGAGAAGCCGCGGTGCGTGATCGCGACCGCGTCCCGGAGCTGCTCGAGCTCGAACGGGTCCTTGACCAGCCGCAGCTCGGACAGCGTGGCGGCCAGCTCGTTGTCCTTGAGGTCGTCCCTCCGGGCGCCGCTCAGCAGCGACGCGATCGACTCGTCCTCGCCCCGCCGGACCCGGGTGGGTACGTCGCCCTTGAGTGCGTCCGCGAGCTGGTCGACGTGCCGGGTCTCGACCCCGAACTCCTTGGCGGTCTCGGTCAGCGACGGACGCCGGCCGGCCCACAGCTCGCCGTACATCCGGTCGCGCCAGAACTCCTCGCCCTCGCTGCGGTCCGCGCGGGGCCGGAAGTACAGCACCGAGTCGTGGCCGCTGGTGCCGTTCGGCTCGAGCACCAGTACGGCGTCGGAGGTCTGGTCGCCCGCCAGCCAGACGTAGTCGGTGTGCGGGCGGAAGACGAAGTCGGTGTCGTTCGAACGGACCTTGTAGGTGCCGGCCGGGATGACCAGTCGCTCACCCGGGAACGCCTGCGACAGCGCGTCCCGCCGCTTGGACGCCCACACACCGACATCGCTGAGCGTCACGTCGTGTCGCTCCGAGTCGGCCCAGCCCGAGTTCATGAACGCGCGCAGCTTCGGGTTCGGCTCGTTGTCGTGCGACGCGGTCTTCGGTGCGGCTTCGCCGGTCGTGGCGGCGGTGGTGTCAGCGGTGGTCTCGCCGGGTTCGGTCATCCTGGACCAGTCCTGTCTCAGCGCGGGGTGTGCAGTTGGTCGCCCCGCAGCGTGCCGGTGTCAGGCAGCGCCTCGGCGGGGTCCGAGCCGATGCGGGTGATCGCATTGTGCTCGTCCACGAAGACTACGCTCGGTTGGAAGACCTTCGCCTCGCTGGTGTCGAACATCCCGTAGGCGATCAGGATGACCAGATCGCCCGGATGGATCAGGTGCGCGGCGGCCCCGTTGATCCCCACCACCCCGGACCCGCGCGGCCCTTCGATCAGGTACGTCGACAGCCGCTGACCGTTGGTGATGTCGACGATGTCCACCTTCTCGCCGGCCAGCAGATCGGCGGCATCCATCAGGTCCGCGTCCAGCGTGCACGACCCGACGTAGTGCAGGTCCGCCTGCGTCACCGTCGCCCGGTGGACCTTGGCCCGCATCATCTCTCTCAGCATGGAATCATCTCGCGCAGCATGCGCGTCATGATCCAGGCAGGCCCGGATCCTGTCAGTGGCGGCGGTCACCCAACTCCCGAGGTGTTGAGGGCGTCAGACTGTCCCAGAGGAGGGCGGCTCATGCGTGTGGTGATGCTGTGTGGTGGTGAGAGCTCGGAGCGAGACGTCTCGCTGTCCGGTGGCTGGGCTTTGGCGGGTGCGCTGACCGAGCGCGGCCACGAGGTGTCGGTGATCGACCCAGCCGCGGCCGAGCCGGTGCTCGCGGAGCGGGTGGAGGGGAACGGTACGTCGTACCCGATCCCGAAGACACCGCCTGCGATGGACCAGCAGCCGCTCTGGCGGGAGCGGATGTACGGCGCTCTCACCGGGGGCGACGTACTGCGCCGGATGCGCGCGGCGGACCGGGTCTTCATGGGGCTGATCGGCGGCTGGAGCGAGGACGGTCACGTCCAGGCGCTGCTGGAGATGGCCCGCATCTCGTTCACCGGCGCGGGCAGTGCGACCTGTGCGCTCAGCTGGCAGAAGGACCGCTGCCAGGCGCTCCTCGGCGCGTACGGCGTACCGGTCGCCGAGCGAGTCGTACTCCGGCCGGGCGTCGGGCTGCCGGATCGGGTGAAGGAGTTCCTGGACGCCGGTCCGGTCGTCGTGAAGCCGATCGCGGACGGCTCGAGCGTCGATGTCCGCCAGGTCCGGACCCTCGAGGAGCTCGCCGCGATCACGCCGCGGACCGACCTCCTGGTCGAGCCGTTCCTGCCCGGCCGTGAGTTCACCGTCGGTGTCGTCGGCGATCAGGTCCTGCCGGTGGTCGAGATCGAGCTGTCCACGGCGATCTTCGACTACGAGGCGAAGTATCAGCCGGGGGCTGTGCGGGAGATCTGTCCGGCCGAGGTGACGCCGGACTTCGCTGCCCGGCTGCAGGAGTTGGCGCGCACTGCTCACGACGCGCTCGGGTCTCCGGCGTACTCTCGGGCGGACTTCCGCTGCGACGCGTCTGGCAGCCCGTACTGCCTGGAGGTGAACGCTCTGCCGGGCTTGGCTCCAGTCAGCCTCGTCCCGCGAGAGGCCGCTGCCCACGGCTGGAGCTACGCCGATCTGGCCGAGAAGATCCTCACCACCTAGAGCGCCGAGGCCTGCACTGCCAGCTCGCGTAGCGCTTCGTAGCGCGGACGGAGCGCGGCGACGCGATCGACGTCGGCCTTGACCGGTGTGAGGTGTTCGCCGCCGGGCTGTGGTGACAGGCCGAGCGCCACGGCTGCAGCGCCGCGCGCGCCGACCTCGGCTTCGGCGCAGACCGTGGTGGGCCGGGCGAAGGTCGCGGTGAGGCAGCGGCGCCACCAAGCAGAGGCGTCGATGCCGCCGCCACCGAGGACGACGGACAGCTCACGCCCGAACAGCGAGTCCAGCAGCCGCAGCCCGCGGTCGACCTCCAGCGACGCGCCCTGCATCGAGGCGGCCAACAGGTCCTCCGCGGTGTCGTCGAAGGACAGACCGAAGTACACCCCGGATCCGCTCGGCACCGTCGCCGGCGGCCTGGTCCCGGCCTGGAACGGGATCGCGATCACCCGCGACCCTCCGATCTCCACACCGGTCGGCTCGTCCGAGGTCAACTGCAGTACGCCGGTCAGCCACGCATGCAGGTTCCCCGCGGCCGAGAACGCCATCCCGGTCACTGCCCGCTTGTCGTCGACGCGGTACCGCCACAGCTCCCACGGAAGCTCTGGTGCACCGTCGATCGGATGCACCACCCGCACCGCGGCCGACGTCCCCACAGTCACCGCAGCGGTCGTCTCGTCGTACCCACCGGTCCCGACGTTCGACGCGGCGCCGTCGCCGGTCGGCGGATGCACCGGTACGCCGACCAGCCCGGGCCACCGGCGTCCGTACTCGGCGGACAAGTGCGCGGTCCAGCCGGTCGGCACGATCGACGGCAACCGATCGGCCTTGACTCCGGCGATCTCCAACGCCTCCTCGTCGTACTCGCCGGTGGCGAGGTCGAGGGTCCCAGTACCGGAGGCGATCGACACCGACGTGACCCGCTCGCCGGTCAAGCGCTCGATCACCAGATCGGGCAGACCGGCGAAGCAGGCCGGGGATCCCTCGGACAGCAGCCAAGGGATCCGCCGCGTCCAGTAGAGGCGGTGCAGCCAGGACCCGGTGCGGGCGTGGAAGGCGTGTTCGTCGAACGACGAGCCCAGGTCCAGGTGGACCGACCGCGTGTCCGCCCAGGTGACAACCGGCGTCAGCGCGTCACCCTTGTTGTCCAGGGCAACGATCGAGTGCCACTGCGACGAGACCACGATCGCACCGATGTCGTCCAGGTGCCCGTTCTGCTGCAGTTCGTCCAGGCAGCCCAGCAGGCCCTCGACGTACTCGTGCAGGTCGATCGTCGCCGAGCCGCCGGTGCCGTAGGTGGGGGAGATCTTGTGCCGGGCCAGTGCGCCCGGGACCGGCGTGGCGTCGCCGGCCGTCAGTACCAGGGCGCGCGACGACGACGTGCCGAGGTCGAGCGCGAGCACCCGGCCGTCAGTCGTCGTCATGCAGCGCCTTCAGGAAGGACTGGGCCCAGACGTTCACGTCGTGTGCGGCCAGGTGCTTGCGCATCGCCTTCATCCGGCGGCCGAGCTGGCGGTCGTCGGTGTTCATCGCGTCGACGATGGTGTCCTTCATCCCGTTGATGTCGTGCGGGTTCACCAGGAACGCCTGCCGGAACTCGTCCGCGGCGCCGGCGAACTCGCTCAGCACCAGCGCGCCGGTGTCGTCGTACCGGCAGGCGACGTACTCCTTGGCGACCAGGTTCATGCCGTCGCGCAGCGGCGTCACCACCGCCACGTCGGCGGCCCGGAACAGCGCGGCCATCTCGGTCCGCGAGTACGACGTGTGCTGGTAGTTGATCGCCGGAGTACCGATCCGGCCGTGCTCGCCGTTGATCCGGCCGACCAGCAGCTCGATCTCGTCGCGCAGTACCCGGTACTGCTCGACCCGCTCCCGCGACGGTGTCGCCACCTGGACGAACACCGCGTCGTCGACGGAGATGCGCTTCTCGTCCAGCAGTTCGCCGAACGCACGCAGCCGTTGCCGGATGCCCTTGGTGTAGTCGAGCCGGTCCACTCCGAGCAGGATGTGCGCCGGATCGCCGACCTCCTTGCGGATCTCGCGGGCGCGCTGCTCGGTCTCCGGCTGGCGGGCCAGCTGTTCGAGCTCGCCGACGTCGATGGAGATCGGGAACGCCTTGGCCCGGACGATCCGGTCGTCCGGCAGGTGGATGCGGTCGCCGCGGGTCCGCAGGCCCATCCGGTTGCGGGCCAGGCGGGCGAAGTTCGACGCCGCCCCAGGCCTCTGGAAACCGACCAGATCCGCACCCATCAGCCCGTCCAGGATCTGTCGCCGCCACGGCATCTGCGCGAACAGCTCGGTCGGCGGGAACGGAATGTGCAGGAAGAAGCCGATCCGGACGTCCGGACGCAGCCGGCGCAGCATCGCCGGAACCAGCTGCAGCTGATAATCGTGCACCCAGACGTCGGCATTGTCCTCGGCGGCGTCCGCCGCGGCCTCGGCGAACCGCCGGTTCACCGCGACGTACGACTCCCACCACTCACGATGGAACTCCGGCGCCACGATCACGTCGTGGTACAGCGGCCAGAGCGTAGCGTTCGAGAAGCCCTCGTAGTACAGCTGAACGTCCTCGGCCGACAGCATCACCGGGACCAGGTGCATGCCGTCGTTCTCGAACGGGTCGACCTTCTCGTCGGCGCTGCCGGTCCAGCCGATCCACGCACCGTGGGCCCGCTGCATCACCGGGGCCAGGGCGGTGACGAGACCACCTGGGCTGCGCCGCCACGCCGTACTGCCGTCGGGCATCTCGATCCGGTCGACCGGCAGCCGGTTGGCCACCACTACGAAGGAACTTCGTCCGTTCGGCATATTCAGTTCATCCACTCAGGTCGTCGTCGTCACCGGGGTAACGGACCCCGATCTGTCTCCGTGTCTCGTCGAGGAGTTCGAGGATCCCGACCGTGGCGGCATGCGGCAGCGACGGGACCTCAACCAGTCCATCGCGCAGCGCCTGCATCACTGCGGCGGCCTCGTAGTGGTACCCAAGCCCATGCGTCGGTACGTCGATCCGCTCCGCTCCGGACGCCGTACTGCGCACGTAGTACTCCGGGTGGTGGAAGCGGTGTGGGAGTTGCAGACTGCCCTCGGGCCCACTCACCGAGGCTGTCCAGGGGTTCTGTGAACGCAGGCCGCAGGTGATCGCGGCCACCGCACCTGAGTCGTACCGCCAGGCCATGGCGACGTTCAGATCGATGCCGTCGTCGTTGAGCGAGCCGACCGCCTTGATTTCGGCGGGTCGCCCGAGGGCCATGTAGGTGAACGTCATCGGGTAGATGCCGCCGTCCATCAGCGAACCGCCGCCCAGCGCCGGGTCGAGCAGGCGTGCGGGCAGCGACGGCTTGTGGAATGCGAAGTCCGCGACGACCTGCTGCGGTTCGCCGATCACGCCGCTGTGCAGATCGGCGAACATCGCCTGGATGACGGGGTTGGTCCGCATCCACATCGCCTCGGCGAACAACGTGTTGTGCTCGGTGGCGACCGCGATCAGGTCCTGGGCCTGTTTGGCGGTGAGTGTGACCGGCTTCTCACACAGGACCGCGATACCGGCCTGCAGTGCGGCGCGGGCGATCGCGTAGTGCTGTGGGTGCGGTGTACCGATGTAGATCACGTCGACCGTGCCGGATTCAATCAGCCGGCGGTAGTCGTCGTACGCGTGCTCGATGCCGAACTCGGCCGCGAACCGGTCCGCGTTCTGCTGCGATCGCGATGAGACAGAGGTCACCACAGCGTCGTCGGCGAGTAGCTTCAGGTCCCTCGTGAACGACGTGGAGATGTTGCCAGTAGCAACAACGCCCCACCTGACACGATCTACACCCACTGGGTTAACTCCGGGGTCGGAAACGGTCCGTCTGCCTTGATTCTCGCCGTTTCGAACGCATGAGCCAAGCGAATGAGCGTGGCGTCACTCCGCCCGGTACCGCTGAAGGTGATCCCGACCGGCAGTCCGGAGACCGTTCCGGACGGCACCGAGAGCAGCGGATAGCCGGCCAGCGCGGCATGCGAGGACGAGCTGCCGAGCACGTGATCGCCGTTCACCAGGTCGATCGCCCAGGCCGGCGAGTACGACGGCGAGACCAGGGCGTCGAGCTGGTTGTCCTGGAGCAGGTTGTCGATGCCGTCGCGGCCGGCTCGCAGCGCGGTCAGCCGGGAAGCGACGTAGATCGGGGAGCCCAGGCCCTCCGTCTCCGCGGCCCGCTCGAACAGCTCCTGACCGAACCACCGCAGCTCGACGTCCGCATGCTCCTTGTTGAATGCGATCAGATCGTCCAGCGTGCGTGGACCGCCGGGAACGCGGGTGGACAGGTAGGCGGCCAGATCGACCTTCAGCTCATGGGCCAGCACCTGCAACTGGTCCTCCTCGCCACCGGGCGTCGGCAGCGACAAGTGGTCCACCAGCGTGGCACCACAACGACTCAGGATCTCCAGAGCCCGCTCGCTGACCTCGTCGAGACCGGTCGAGTATCCCCACAGCGGTCCCCGCGGTACGCCGATCCGCAGGTCACTGAGATCGTCACCGCGGCAGTGCTCTGTGTAGTCGGTGTCACCGCCGGTGAGCACGCTCAGCAAGGCAGCGGCCTGGATCACGGTCCTGGTCATCGGACCAGCCGTGTCCTGCGAGTGCGAGATCGGCACGATGCCCTGCTGCGAGACCAGGCCCACCGTGGGCTTCAGGCCGACGATGCCGTTCAGCGCGGCGGGGCAGACGATCGACCCGTTGGTCTCGGTGCCGATCGCGTAGTCGGCCAGCCCGGCAGCCACGGCTGCGCCGGATCCACTCGAGGAGCCACCGGCCGAGCGGTTCAGCGCATACGGGTTACGGGTCAGGCCGCCGTACGCGCTCCAGCCGGATGAGGACGACGAGCCGCGGAAATTGGCCCACTCGCTCAGGTTGGTCTTGCCGAGGACGACACAGCCGGCCGCGCGCAGTCGGCGTACCAGGGGCGCGTCCTGCGGTGGCGGCGGCTGATCGGCCAGCGCCAGCGAGCCGGCCGTGGTCGGCAGGTCGGCGGTGTCGATGTTGTCCTTGACCAGAATCGGTACGCCGTGCAGGGGGCCGCGGACACGCCCATCGTCACGCTCTGTGTCGAGTTGGGCGGCATGGGTGAGAGCGGCAGTGTTCGGCGTGCAGATGGCGTTGACCAGCGGGTCCACCTCACGGCTCCTGGCCTGCAGCTCTTCTACCAGCGCCGCTGAACGGAATTCCTTCCCCACCCCACCACCCCGGTCGGAGAGAGTTGAGCTCACACCGTCGATCCTGCCAGAGTTGGGCACGTCTGGCTGTCCGCTCAACGACACGCTTCGTGTCGGTCACCGGTGAATGACATCGCTGTTGTTCAGCACGTAGAGTGGAGCGCGGACGGACGATCACCGACCGCACAGGAGTCATCAACAGATGGACAGCGCCAACGCCAGCTCTCCCGGTCCCGCCGAGGCTGCGCCGCCGGCTGTTGCCGGGCTCTCGGAGCGTGACGGCGCCATCCTCGCCTTCGAGCGGCACTGGTGGAAGTACGCCGGTGCGAAGGAGCAGGCGATCCGGGACCAGTTCCAGATGTCGGCCACCCGGTACTACCAGGTCCTGAACGCGCTGATCGACCGGCCCGAGGCTCTCGCCCACGACCCACTGCTGGTGAAACGGCTGCGCCGCCTGCGCGCCGCCCGGCAGCGAGCCCGCTCCGCACGCCGGCTGGGCATCGAGGTCTGAGAATGTCCCGCCCGACGGACGAACGGGGACAGGTCCTCTCGTCCCTCGTCGCCGTGCTCGCCGTCGTCGCGATCGTCGCCGGCCTGCTGGTGCTGTTCGGCACGCGCGGCGGCGACAGCACCGCGGACCAGCCGTCCACCGCGACGACCCCGAAGCCGAGCACCAAGCCAACGACCGGGCCGTCGACGATCGTCGCGAGCGTGCCGAGGCCTGGTGAGTCCGAAACGCCGGTACCTCCAATTCAGCCGACGAGCGCGCCGACTGACGAGCCGACGCAACCGCCGACTGACGATCCGACGCAACCGCCGTCGAGCGAGCCGACCACCGCGCCGCCACCGGCCACCGAACCCGCGATCCCGCCGGCTGAGCGGCCCGCGGTCGAGGTCTACAACAACACTGGACGCAAGGGCCTTGCCGACTCGGTCGCGGGCCGGGCGCGACAGGCCGGCTGGACCGTCGCCGGTGCCGACAACTGGCACGGCAAGATTGCCGAGAGCACCGTGTACTACCCGCCGGGGATGCTCGACGCCGCCAACCAGCTCGCCCGCGACCTCGGCATCAGCCGGACCAAGGGCGCGCTGGACAACATGAAGAAGGACCGCCTCACCGTGATCCTCACCTCGGACTACACCGGATGAGTACTCCGGTCATCCAGACGGACGCAGGTCAGGAGGGCTGGGAGGCGATCGTCGCCGACCCGGCCGGAGCGGTCATCTCGTCGGACTTCGACGGGGTGCTGTCGCCGCTGGTCGAGGACCCGGCGCGGGCTCGTCCGGTTGACGGCGCCCTGGACGCTCTGGCGCGGCTGGCGCGGTCGGTCAAGCAGGTCGCGATCGTCACCGGCCGCCCGGCACTCGTGGCGACGGAGCTCACGGGTGTCACCGGCCACGCTGGTTTGGGGAGTCTCGTCGTACTCGGGCACTACGGTCTGGAGCGGTGGGATGCGTCGACTGGACGGGTGACGAGCGAGCCGGTGCCTGAGGGTGTCGCTGTGGCTCGCTCGCGGCTGCCGGGGCTGCTGCAGGAGGCTGGTCTGGCGGACGCCTTCGTCGAGGACAAAGAGAGCTCGCTGGCAGTGCACACCCGCCGGCTGCCCGATCCGGTCGGCGCGCTGGAGCGGCTGCGTACGCCGTTGACTGAGCTGGCCGCGGCCACCGAGCTGCGGCTGGAGCCGGGCAACCTGGTGCTCGAGCTGCGGCCGCCCGGCATCGACAAGGGTGTCGCGCTACGCGGTCTGATCGAGTCGACCGGCGCTCGGTCGGTTCTGTATGCCGGGGACGATCTCGGCGACCTGGCGGCGTTCCGGGCGATCGACGAGCACCGCAAGGCCGGACTGCGCGCAGTACTGCTGGCCACGCGGTCGTCGGGCGCGACCGAGCTGATCGAGGCCGCGGACATCGTGGTCGACGACCCGACCGGTGTGGTGACGGTACTCACGGCCCTTTCGGACGCGATCGCAGCACGCTGAACGCCTGGGTCAGGGTCTGACCGATCGGCTGGATCGGCCGCTCGACGTACCCGCCGTCCTTGAGGCTCGCCATCCGCTCGAACGGGTTGCGTGACGCCGGATCGCCGGTGAGCAGGAACGAGACGATCACACCGACGACGTACAGCGGCAGCATCGGCAACCCGAGCAGCCAGAAGTACTGCCACGAGTGCCGCTCCTCGTGCCGCACCAGCGCCTCGTCGTCGAAGTACGACCGCTCGTGCTTGCTCAGCACGACGTTCCCGATCGTGAACGCCCCCGCCACCGGAAACTTGATCCGGTACCCGTTCGCGAAGTACAACCCCCGCGGCCCCCGACTGACCCGAGCCCGCCCGATCACCCCCACCAGCAACCCCGTCACAGTCGACAAATTCAGAAAGTTCCAAACCACCTTCACTCGCTGCCACCCACCCATGGGGCTCAGTATGTCTCGATGTCTCAATTCTTAGGACATGTGCAGACCGACAGGAGGTGTGTCCTGTCCTGCCGCCCATCGCCTGCTCACCCCGCAGGCGGGACGTCAGCGCACCTCGACACCTCCTGTCGAGCTGTACGCGGTCCCATGGAATGGAATGTCCGTGGGGTGAGTAAGACTTGGCGGGTGAGTTCGGTGGTGCGGGTTTGGCGGGCTGGGCGGATGGTTGATCCGCATTCGGTGATCGGAGGGTTGCGGAAGGGGCCTGGCGACCCTGCGTACTACTTCGAGGGTGGCCGTCGTACGGTCTGGCGGGCTACCCGGACGCCGGATGGGCCGGTGCTGCTGCGACTGACGCCGTACGCCGGGGAGGTCGAGGCGGAGGCTTGGGGTCCGGGAGCGGCCTGGGTGCTTGATGGGGTGCCGGAGTTGCTCGGTGAGGCGGACAGTTGGGACGGGTTCGAGCCGTTGCCGGAGCATCAGGCGCTGGTGGATGCGGCGCGGCGGTTCCCGCACGTACGGGTGCCGCGGACTCGCGCTGTGTTCGAGGCGATGGCGGCGGCGGGGATCGAGCAGGTCGTGACCGGCAAGGAGGCGTTCCGGGCTTGGCGGGTGCTGCTGCGTGAGTACGGCGAGCCGGCGCCGGGCCCGAGCACGCGGGATGGGCGCGTGATGATCGTCCCGCCGTCGCCGGAGGAGTGGCGGCAGATTCCATCGTGGCAATGGCTGCGGGCAGGAGTGGAAGGCCGGCGTTCGCGGGTTGTGCTGACGGCTGCGACGCGTGCCAAGGCGCTGGAGCGGACGCTGGAGCTGACCGACTCGGCGGAGATCGAGCGACGGCTGCGGTCGCTGCCCGGAGTTGGGGTGTGGACCGCCGCCGAGGTGCGGCAGCGGGCTCACGGCGACGCCGACGCGTTCTCGTTCGCGGACTACCATGTGCCCCGCGACGTGTCGTACGCGCTCATCGGCGAGGAACTCGACGACGACGGCTGCGCCGAACTGATCGAGCCGTACCGCGGCCACCGGTTCCGGGTCCAGCGCCTCCTCGAAATGGCCGGCATCCGTCATCCCCGCCACGGCCCACGCAAGTCCCTCCCCACCCACACCCCGGGAGCAACCCATCGCTTGAGGTAGCCGTCGCCGGGGCACTGGAGCGGCACCATGACGATCGACGGGGACGGGCTCTACCTGGTGGCGGGGCTGGCTCTGCTGCTCGGCGCAGTGCTCCCGCGTCTCCTCCGCCGGTACGCCGTTTCCGCGCCGATCGCGTTCCTCGGCGCCGGCCTGCTCCTCGGCCTGGCGGTCGGCGACCGGGAGCTCAGCCCGCTCGCCGAACCCGAGATCACCAAACACCTGGCCGAACTGACGGTGATCGTCGCCTTGATGGGCGTCGGCCTGGCCATCGACCGCCCGATCAGCCTGCTGCAGTGGAGCGTCACCTGGCGACTGCTGTTCGTCGCGATGCCCGCAGGCGTCGCGGCACTGACCGGAGTCGGCTGGTTGCTCGGCCTCGCGCCGGCGACTGCGCTGCTCATCGCCGCCGTACTGGCGCCCACCGATCCGGTGCTGGCGTCCGACGTCCAGGTCGGCGGGCCGACCACAGGGGAGGAAGCCGAGCTCGACGAGGACGACGAAGTACGGTTCGCGCTGACCTCAGAGGCCGGCCTGAACGACGGCCTGGCCGCTCCGCTCGTCTACCTCGCCGTGTTCATTGCCACCAAGAGCCTCTCGCCGGTCGAGTGGCTGGCTTGGGACGTGGTCGGCAAGTCGGTCATCGGAGTCGCCGTCGGCTTCGGGGCGGGTTGGCTGCTGGGGAGAATGACCTTCTCGGCCCCGTCGCGGACCTTCCGGCTGGCGGACTCTCGCGAGCCGGTGCTGGCGCTGGCCATGACGCTTGGCGTCTACGGGCTCACCCAGGTTCTGCACGGCTACGGCTTCATCGCGGTGTTCGTCGCGGCGCTCACGCTCCGGTCAGCCGAGCGTCGTCACGACTTCCACGAGGAGCTGCACGACTTCATCGGTGAGCTCGAACACATCCTGACCTGGGGAGTGCTGCTGCTCCTCGGTGTCGCGATCACCGGCGGTCTGCTCAGGCCACTCACGCCGGCCGGCGCAGCGATCGGCGTACTGCTCGTGCTGGTGGTGCGGCCACTGGTTGCCTGGCTGTCGCTCGCGCGCACGGAGCTGGACCGGTCGGAGCGCTGGGCGACCGCCGCCTTCGGGGTCCGAGGGGTGTCGTCGATCTACTACCTGGCAGCGGTCGGCGCGCACTTCCGCTCCGATCTGCCGTGGTTGTGGGCGACTCTCGGTTTCACCGTGGTCCTGAGCGTCGTGCTGCACGGCGTCGCGGCCACGCCAGTAATGCGCTTCCTGGAACAGCGGAGTCAGCCCGTCGGCTAGTAGTGCGCTGAGATCGGGCGTCTCGGATGCTGGGAAGCGAGGACACAATATGGACGTGATTGGGTAATCTCGGGGGAGCTCATCCAGAGGGACTGAGGGAAACGGCCCGTTGAAGTCCCGGCAACCCTCCCCGTTGAGGTCCCCTCCTGGGATCCCTCGCGGCGGAACGGTGCCAAATCCGTCCCGCGCCGAGATCCGGCTCCCGGGGAAGATGAGAGGGGAACCTCACTCATGAGCCAGACCGCCACCCACACGATCCGTGAAGGTGCCTTCGGCAACGGAACGCACCTGAGCTGTCGCGCCTGTGGGGCGAAGTCGCCGCTCGGTCCGTTCTACGCCTGTATGGAGTGCTTCGGTCCACTCGAGGTCGGGTACGACTACCCGACCATCACCCGCGAGCAGATCGAGGCCGGACCCAAGAACATCTGGCGCTACCAACCGCTGCTGCCCGTCCCGGTCGACGTGGCCGGCTTCCCGAACACCGAGCCGGGCTACACCCGGCTGATCGACGCCGGCAACCTCGCCCGTGAACTCGGCCTGCGCAAGCTGTGGGTCAAGGACGACTCGGGCAACCCGACCCACTCCTTCAAGGACCGCGTGGTCGCGAGCGCACTCAGCGCAACCCGCGAGCTCGGCCTGAAGGTCTTCGCCTGCCCCTCCACCGGCAACCTGGCCAACGCCGTCGCCGCGGCCGCCGCCCGGGCCGGCATCCGCTCGGTCGTGTTCATCCCGCACGACCTCGAGCGCCCGAAGGTGATCACCACCGCCGTGTACGGCGGCACCCTGGTCGCCGTCGAGGGCAACTACGACGACGTGAACAAGCTGGCGTCGGAGATCGCCGGCGAGGAGGAGGGCTGGGCGTTCGTCAACGTCAACGTCCGTCCGTACTACTCCGAGGGCTCCAAGACGCTGGCCTTCGAGATCGCCGAGCAGCTCGGCTGGCGGCTGCCGCAGCAGATCGTCATCCCGGTCGCCTCCGGTTCGCAGCTGACCAAGATCGACAAGGGCTTCACCGAGCTCGGCAAGCTCGGCCTGGTCGACGCCACGGACTACAAGGTGTACGGCGCTCAGGCGACCGGCTGCTCGCCCGTCGCGCAGGCGTTCCGTGACGGCCACGACGTGGTCAAGCCGGTGAAGCCGTCGACCATCGCGAAGTCGCTGGCGATCGGCAATCCGGCCGACGGACCGTACGTGCTGGACGTCGCCCGCCGTACCGGTGGCGCGATCGCGGACGTCAGCGATGAGGAAGTCGTCGAGGGCATCCAGTTGCTGGCCCGGACCGAGGGCATCTTCACCGAGACCGCGGGCGGGGTGACGGTCGCGACGCTGAAGAAGCTCATCGAGACCGGTCAGCTCGACCCCGAGGCCGAGACGGTGATCATCAACTCCGGCGACGGGCTGAAGACGCTCGACGCCGTGGCCGACCGGGTCGGCCCCAAGGTGACCATCCCCGCGTCGTACGACGCCTTCGTGAAGGCAGGCCTGCAGTGAGCGTGAGCGTACGGGTCCCGACCATCCTGCGGCCCTACACCCAGGGCGCGTCCGAGGTGTCCGCCGAGGGCGCGACGCTGGTCGAGGTGCTCGACTCGCTGGACAGCTCCTACCCCGGGATCAAGGGCCGGGTGCTGGACGAGTCGGGCGAGCTGCGCCGGTTCGTGAACGTGTACGTCGACGATGACGACGTACGGTTCGCCGACGGCCTGCACACCTCGATCAAGGACGGCGGCCAGGTCTCGATCATCCCCGCGGTCGCCGGCGGCTGAGCTGCTGTTCCGGGCGTGAACTGTCCGGAATAGGCGCTACCGTCGCCTGCATGGCGACTCACTGGACCATCGGCGGGGATGCGGCTGATCCGCAGCGACTGGCGGAGTTCTGGGCGGCTGCGCTCGGCTACATCCTCGAGCCCGGGTACGACGACCCGGACGGAGCCTCGATCGTCGATCCCGATGACGTGGGACCGGCGATCGGGTTCCTCCGCGTCCCCGAACCGAAGACCTCGAAGAACCGGCTGCACATCGACATCCGGGTGGCCGGGCCTGGCGAACGCGACGCCGCCTCCGCGGAACGCATGCGCACGAAGGCCGCGTCGTTGGTGGAGCTGGGCGCGACCCAGGTACGCGAGGACTTCTACGGCCCCGAACTCGGCCACATCGTGATGCTCGATCCCGAGGGCAACGAGTTCTGCGTGGGCTGACTACGATGCCGCCATGCGCGCTGTCGTTGTCGAGCAGTACGGCGTACTGCCCGTCGTACAAGAGGTTCCGCGGCCTGAGCCGGCGGATGGTTCGGTCGTCCTGAAGGTCGAGGCGACCGGGTTGTGCCGGAGCGACTGGCACGGGTGGATGGGGCACGACTCCGACATCGTGCTGCCGCATGTGCCGGGGCACGAGCTCGCCGGGACGATCGCTGCGGTCGGTTCCGGCGTACACGGATGGCAGGTCGGGGAGCGCGTGACGACGCCGTTTATCTGCGCGTGTGGCGCGTGCGAGCAGTGCCGCGAGGGGAATCAGCAGGTCTGCCCCAACCAGTTGCAGCCTGGGTTCAACTACTGGGGTTCATTCGCGGAGTACGTCGCGGTGCCCTACGCCGAGGTGAATCTCGTCAGGCTCCCCGACGACCTGGACTTCGCCACTGCTGCGGGTCTGGGTTGCCGGTTTGCCACGTCCTTCCGCGCGATCCACCAGGTGGGCAAGGTCGTCGCCGGGGAGAACGTGGTCGTCTTCGGTTGCGGAGGCGTCGGGCTGTCGGCCGTCATGATCGCGGCGGCTCTCGGTGCGCGGGTGATCGCTGTCGACACCAATCCCGATGCGTTGAAGCTCGCCCGCGAGTACGGCGCATCCGACACCCTGCAAGCCTCGTCGACCACCGTGCAGGAGATCCGGGACCTCGGTGGCGCACACGTGACCATGGACGCCCTGGGCTCCAACGACATCGTCCAGCAAGCTCTGCTCTCACTGCGACCCCGCGGTCGCCACCTCCAGGTCGGCCTCCTCCCATCGGGAGTGCAACTGGACGTAGGCCGCCTCATCGGCCAGGAACTCCAATGGCTAGGCAGCCACGGCATGCCCGCCCACGCCTACCCCGAAATGCTCACCTTAGTTGCCACCGGCAACCTCAAACCCGCCGACCTGATCACCCGCACCATCACCCTCGAACAAACCCCCGCCGCCCTGGCCGCCCTCACCAACGGAACCCCGGCCGGCGTCACAGTCATCAAGCCGTAGGCAAATCAGATCGCGCTAGCCTCGGTGGATGACGGCTGCATCGAACGAGATCCACGGCACGTCCCGGATCGTGATCCACGACGGCAAGCTCGAGGAGTTCAAACGGCTCGCCGCACAGTGCGTCGAGATCGTCCGCACCAAGGACACCGGCACCCTGGAGTACGACCACTTCCTGAACGCAGACGGCACGGAGTGCTTCGTCCACGAGCGCTACCGCGACTCCGCCGCGGGCCTCGAACACATGGTCAACATCCCCCCCATGTTCGAGCCCCTCTCCAAGGTCTGCACCATCACCGGCGAAGTCTGCGGCACCCCCACCCCCGAACTACGCGAGGCCCTCGAATCCGCCGGCGTCCCGATCTACACCCCACTCACCCTCTGACTATCCCGGGTGAGCATCGGCCGCCGAAGAACCCTGAGTACAACGGACCAGGCTGAGCGATCGCTCGAGTCGGCCAACACGAAAGTCGGACGCCTGCCACGCGGAGTTCACTCGCGCCAACGGTGTCACTGGCGCTTCGGCCACTCCAGCCATTCGACACCGCGGGGACGCTCGCTTCCACCGACCTCGAGGAAGCTGTTAGCGACCCCAAGCAGCGTGTCTAGTTCAGCCAATGAGTCGGCCGGAAAAAGATCTTCATGGCCCATGTACTGATACCGGATCGGGCCAACGCCGTCGGAGTGCCCCGAAGCGTAGACCGCGTCACGACCGTTGACGAAGCGGGCACTCCCGAGCTTCCGATCGGCCAGGACTCCGATCTTCAGCTCGTGGTCGGGCACACCAATCTCGTGCAAGGGACGCTCGTTGATGTAGAGCACGACGACCGACGTCTGTCGCGGCTGGGAGAGCATCGCGTCGATCAAGGCTCGTAGGTCATCAGTACCGTCGATCTCGATCGGCTCGTCCTCGTGCTCAGGCAGGTAGTAGGCCTTGGCCGTGTAGGTCATCGTTCAGCTCTTTCCGTCGAAGGTTTCTGGTCCGCCATCTGGCCAATGGATGGTGAGTTTGGCGCCGGGGGGCAGGAACGAACCAAGCCATCGTCGACAACTCGCGGGACCCTTGCATGGGTCGT
Organism: Kribbella pittospori; assembly: GCF_004331465.1. Lineage (GTDB taxonomy): Bacteria > Actinomycetota > Actinomycetes > Propionibacteriales > Kribbellaceae > Kribbella > Kribbella pittospori. The sequence goes on along the minus strand of NZ_SJKB01000002.1, from coordinate 440,191 downwards.
TGTTGAGGTAGATCGTCTCATCGCGCAATCCTCGCTCCCGCATGAACATGGCGAACTTGATCTCGACGTGCGTCGCTTTCGCGAGGGGACCGAGGCCAAGACGCTCGTCCGCGTACCGGTCCGCCATCTCCTGATATCGGTCGTAGCCGCTGACAAGTGGAGACTCAGAGCCATCTCTTCCAAACCACAGTCCCCGCGTCTTGCCGGTGTTCTCTTCCCGCACCGGCAACCGCCGGATGATCGCTTGCGCCCTCGGATCTATCTCGGTCTCATTGGCCGATGGATCCTGCTTGAAGCCCTCGCGCGGCGAGCCGCCACCTTGACCGCCAGGGCTGCCCGTCTGACGGCCCGCGTCGCTGCCCTTGTCGGGCCGAGTCCCTGTCCCTTGTCTGTCCTCGAGCGCTCTTCGGGGCGTCGATCCACCCGCGGGCTCGGATGTTCGGATTCCGCTGACCATCTGCCCGACCCAGTCACGTGCCCTCGGAGGCGCCATCGACAAGTAATGAGCAGCCTCCTCACAGCGCTGGGCAGCGGAGTCCAGTTGTACGGCGGCTATGTGAGTTTGGGAGTTGCCACTGAGACTGCCGATCCAGGCAGCCGCGTCACCGTACTTGCCGGCTCTGTCGTGCAGGTAGTTCACGACGCGCGGGATCTCATCCAGTGCGTTGAGCAGTTCCTGCGCGACCCGTTGTAGCTCCGAGGGCATGCCTGACGCCTTGGCCGGCTAGATCTGGTTGGCGTAGCTTCGGCAGCCCGCCTCAGCAATCTGCAAGGCCTGAACGGCTTGGTCTACCGACTTTGCCGCGGCCTCGAGCATCGTTGTGATGTCCTGGTCGGCGCTCGTCGCCGTACCGCGGATGAGGGCCTGAACGTGTTGGCTCGCCTGCCCGAAGCGCTGTTTGAAGCCAGCCAGGCTGCCCGCCCCTTGCCGCGATTGGTCGGCCAGACCATGAAGTTGCATTTTGAGTTGTTCGACTTGCGACATTGCTCTCCTGACGTGGTTGGACTGCCAGCGGGCTCTGGTCCAGATCGGAGCGCGTCGGCGTGGCATGGAACAGCAGGCGGGCGTCCGCTCTGCAGGCTGTGCGCCCGCCTGCTGGTAGCTGGAGGAGCCTTCAATCTCGGGAGTTCGCAGGCTCCTGGTTGGCGGGTGAGACAGGCGCCGCGAGGTGGTCCTTCGTCGCAGCGATCGGGGGCACATCTCGCGGAGCAGACGTGTGCTTCTCGGTTCCGCGGATCGTTGGGCGATCGCCGGGATACGTCGCTTCAGGCACCGTGATCCTGTCGCAGCGGATCTGGTCGTTCGGATAGAGCAGCCCGAGCACCTTGGCGTACTGCTCTGCGAGTTCGGTAGGTGCCGAGCGGCTGGTGACAATCGCGGAGCCGCGCACAACACAGACTCGCCACCACATGCGCGCCGTCATCAGCTGTTGTGGGCTACGGACTCGTTGGTCATGCGGAGCGCGCGGAACAGTCGTCGCATTGCCGCTTCGTACCGGGAGGCGTGGCCGGGATCTCCGATCCAGTCTGAAATCAGGTGATCTCCAAGCCAGAGCTGGATTCGCCGCAACTCGCACTCACGCTCGCCCGGCGCTGTCATCAGAAGCTTCATGTCGCGGCTCAATTCGCCCTCCGTCCAGGTGGCGCTCCCCTCGGAGCCAGCCCTCGAACGCTGACCGGTTCTCGGGCGGACAACGTCTGACGTAGTCCTCGATCTCGTCGTCGGTCAGTTCGAACATTTCTCCAACCCTCCGTGTCACCGCCTGGTCGCGTACGGTTGATGGTGGAGGACGCTGATTGCCTGGGGCGCCACAAAATCGACACAGCTGGGTTGGGTAGGAAAGAGGACCATGAGCGAGACGAGGGCCACACGCATCGGCCGTCGCGTCGCTGAGCTGCGAAAGATCCACGGCGCAACACAGATCGGCCTGGCTCAGCGGGCGAACGTGTCCGAATCGGCCATCAGGAAGATCGAGTCCGGCGAAAGGGTGGCGTCGCCCGCGATGGTCGCGGCCATTGCGCGGGCGCTCAGCGTCAACGTCACAGATATCACCGAGCAGCCGTATGGCGCCTGGAACGCCAGCCCTGAGTCCGATCAGGCTGCAGTGCCGGCTGTCCGGCAGGCGCTGGTAGAGGGTGAAGATCCAGACCTGGACGTACCTACGCGCGCTATCGATGAGTTGCGGGCCGAGGTCTCTCGGCTCAAGGAGTGGGATCGGCGCACCTCGCATGCCGAGGTCATTCGTGCTCTACCCGACCTACTTCGTCACCTTCATCGTGCGCATCAAGACGCACCGACTGCTCAGCGAGCGATGGTCGCAGAGTTGCTGGCCTCCACGTACTGTTTCGCTGTCATTGGGCTGTACCGGCTTGGGCATCTGGACCTTGCCCACCTGGCCGACGAACGGGCCCGCCGCATAGCTGCGGATGGAGACGATCCGCTGAGGGCTGCGGCCGCGGAATGGCACCATGCACTGATCCTGCTCTGCGACGGCTCATATCGTGCCGGTCTCCGAACTGTCGACCGCGCGGAGGGGCTCGTCGATCAGTCACTTCATCCCGAGGCGGCCCGCGCGATCCGTGGCGCGCTGCATCTACGGGCATCGATCCTCGCCGCTCGCATGACTGATACCGATCTCGCGGATGTCCACCTCGCTGAGGCGCATCGACTGGCTGACCCGGCCCAAGAGGCGGCCAATTTCTACGGGACCAAGTTCAGTCCAAGAAACGTCGACATCCATCGTGTTGCCGTCCCAGTCGAGATGGCAGATGGCACCACGGCGGTGTCCCGCGCTGCCGAAATTCGACTTCCGAGCGACATTGCTCCGAGTCGGTCTGGGCACTACTGGATCGACCTCTCACGGGGTTGGCTGTTGCACGGCGATCGGCAGCGGGCCTTGGAGGCACTCAACACGGCAAGGGGAATTGCACCGCTGCTGACCAGGTATCACCCGCAGGTCCATGAGACCGTACAGTCGCTCGCGAACAATGACTCGCGGATGACTGTCAGCCTGGCTCGCTTCGCAGCTTGGTGTGGCATCCGCACTTAGCCGGAGGTGCCAGAACCTGATGAGCGATTCGCGAGTTCTGTATGCGATCGTGACGGGGTCTCCAGCCGCTCGGGATATCGGGAAGCTGGTCGACATCGCTCAGGCTGACGGTTGGGAAGTCTGTGTCATCGCGTCGCCGAGCGGGTTGCGTTTCATCGATGCGGACGCGCTGGCGTCGAAGACCGGGCATCAGGTTCGCAGCTCGTACAAGGAGCCGGATGCACCTGATGTCTTGCCGCCGGCCGATGCGATGATCGTCGCTCCCATCACCTGCAACAGCCTTGCAAAGTGGGCGGCTGGAATCAGTGACACGCTTCCGCTGGGCTTCCTGGTCGAGGCCGTCGGTAAGCGTCAGCCGGTGGTGGCCATGCCGTTCTCCAACTACGCTCAGATCCGGTTTCCAGCCGTGCAAATGGCGATGAAGAATCTCTCGGACTGGGGCGTCACGGTTCTGGTCGGAGACGAGGTCTACAAGCAGCATGAGCCTGGAACGGGCGAGCGATACATCCATCTGTTCCCGTGGAAGCTCGCCTGGCAGGCACTACTCGATCATCCGTGGCTCGACAACGAGTCGTGATCAGCGGATCCGGTCGCGTCGAGGACAGTCAGCTCGATCACAGGCGGTCGCCGGGTGCGCGGCAGCGCGCAGACCGCGGGCGGTAGCCCGCACAATGCGGCGACAGCCGCAAGGAAGATCCGGGTGGGTGGGAGCGCGCGTAGCTGCCGCGACGAAGGAGTGGCTGCGTAGCACGCGTGGGATGGTCTCTCGGCGCGGGCGGTAGCACGCGTGGGGCAGACCCAGTCGTTCTACAGACGGATGAGATACACCGTGGGTGGGCGGCCGGTTCGGCCGTGTTGTTGGCTGCCTATGGGGTCGGCGAGGCCGGCTCGTTCGAGGCGTTTGAGGACTCGGCGGGCGGTGCGGAGTTGGACGGCCAGGTGGTCGGCGACGTCTTGGGTGGTGAGGCCGTCGGGGAGGGCGGCGGTGAGTTCGCGCATCCGGGCCAGGGTTTGCGTGTTCAGGCCGACCCGTCGCGCCAGGAGCGGGAGGCTTTCGGTGCCGCGGGCGGCGGCCGGGTGGTCGCCGGATGGTTCGATCACGATCTCCACGTCGTCCGACATCGACACCACCCCGGCGACCGTGCCGATCGAACCCGCCCGGCTGACGGCGCGACGGGCGAGTGCCTCGGCTTCGGCCGCAGTACGTCCGACGCCGAAGCCGACGTACGCCGTGCTGTGCCTTGCAGCGAGGTGGTCGAGCAGGGGCATGCGGGAGAACTGTTCGGTCGCCTGCTCGAGTAGGCCGCGGGTGGTGACGACGAGGTGCCGGCCGTCGGGGAGTGCAGCCAGGCTGCCGCCGAGGGTGATCAGGTCGGCGGCCAGGGCGTCGTCCGGTTCGGGGAGATCGATGACGCCGAGCGCGACCTGCGCGTCGCCGACGTGCTGGCCGGTGGTGGTCAGGACCAAGGCTTGCAGCGTCGACCGGATCGAGTACCGCGACGGCGCGAGCCGGACCGAGGGCATCTCGTTCTCGAGCAGGTGGAAGGCGGAGCCGAGGCAGCTGATCGCGACCTTGGTGTCGTGCTTGTCCCGCGCGGTCCGGTGGAACTCGACGATGTCGTCGGAGGTGAGGCCGGGCCGGTACGGCAGCACCTCGATCTGGTCGGTCGGCAGCTTGGCCTCGATCAGCGTCTCCATCACCTCGCTGCGGCGCAGGGTGTCGATGGAGAACTGGGTGACGTTGTGCCCGAGCCGCAGCAGTTCGACCAGTGCCCGCAGCAGGGTGGCGCCGTCGTACGAGACGTACATCGCGGGCCGGTCGATCACGCCGGCCTCGGTGGCGATCGTGTACGGCACGACGCCGGTGAACAGCAGCGCGTCGACCTTCTCGTGTGCCTGCTCGACCAGTTCGACCGCTTCGGTCTCGTGCCGGTAGGGCAAGGGGAGCAGATTCGCGCCGCTCGGCGGACCGACGGCGATGACGCGCTGGACCAGGTCCTCGGGGCCGACGACGCCGACGGTGAGGGCCATCAGGCCACCGCGCCAGGGGCTGAGCTCATCTGCACGGCACTCCTTCGAAGACTTCTGGTCTGGCCCTTAAATCGCAGGATAGTGGCTGAGTTCCTCGAGGCAGCGGATCACCAGGTCGCGCTCACCGGCCGGCAGGTCCGGACCGTAGGGGTCGTGGGATGCGTCCTCGGGGATCAGGCCCTCCCACACGGCCGCCCAGAGCATCCGCTGCACGTAGCCCTCGATAGGTGCGTAGAAGGTCGCGGCAGCGAAGCGGTCCAGCCGTTCGGAGGCCGTCAGGAAGCCGCTGTGGTCGCCGGCCGTCCAAGTTCGCAGCACGGCGGCCGACAGCTCGACCTGAGCCGCAGCGATCCCGACCAGAGCCGTGTCAGCGCCCCACATGAACGACGGGCCGTACATCCGGTCTTCGCCAGTGATCAGGAGCTTGCCAGTGCCGCGCCCGGCCCAGATCGCGTCCTGGCAGCCGATGGCGCGGTCCAGAGTGGCCGTCTTGACCCCGAGCATGGAGTCCAGGCTCAGCAGGTCGCGGATCAGCTCAGGCGAGTACGGGTACCCGCCCGCCTCCCCGTGCAGGTAGAAGCCGACCAGCGGCAGCCCACTCTCGGCCGCCACGCGCTCGTGCAGTGCCACCGCCTGCGCATCCCCGTCCGGCATGTCTCCCAGCGCAGCCAGCGGGTAGACCATCACCGCATCGGCGCCACCCGCCGCCGCCTGCTGTGCCATCGCCACAGTCGCGTCAGAAGCCTCCTGCAGGCTCTGAGCCGATTCAGACCGAGGTACGCCGACTCCCGCGACGATCGGGAGGTCCGTGGCCTGTCGCCACGTCTCCAGCACTTTGGACCGGTCAGCCGCCGTCAGGTAGAGCCCCCGCCCGGTGTGAGCCCAGACGGCCAGCCCGCCGATGGGCTGAGCAGCGAGAGCACCGGCGTACGACGCCAGTACGTCGTACGCGACGACACCCTCGGTGGACATCGGAGTGACGACCGCGGGAAGCAGTGTGCCGCGGAGTCGTGAGACGAGTGCGTGCATGGGACCTCTCAGACGTCGTGGCCGAGGCCTGGTCGCTTGGGTACGTCGATCCAGCCGTCACAGTCGGCGAAGACGGTCGGAGCGAGTGGATCCTCGTGCACCATCAGCGGACCGACCAGATCGGCCGCGACAGTGGCACCCGGTACGGCGGCGGCCAGGTGAACAGCGGCCAGTGTGGCCACGCCCAGCTCCGGCATGGAGCCTACCTTCACCGCCAGCCCGGCGGCCTCGGCCACGTTCGCGATCTGGAGGGCGCGGTGCAGTCCGCCGACCTTGAGGATCTTGATGTTCAGTACGTCGGCCGCACCGCGGCGCGCGATCTCGAGAGCGTCGTGCAGCGAGTGCATGCTCTCGTCGACCATCAGCCGTACGTCGAGGCGCTCCCGCAGCCGGACCAGGCCGGCCAGGTCCCAGCGCGGCAGCGGCTGCTCCAGCAGCGTCAGACCGGCGTCCGCCATCTTCGCCAGGTACGGCAGCGCGGTCGCGTCGTACCCCTCGTTGGCGTCGAGACACAGCTCGGCGTCGGCGGGGATGACGGAGCGGACCGCGCGGATCAGCTCCAGGTCGTCGGCCGGTACGTGGCCGCCCTTGACCTTCAGATGGCTGAAGCCCTTGGCGGAGTACTCGGCGGCCTCGGCCGCCATCTCGTCCAGCGTGCCCAGCCCGACCACCCAGGTCGTCTGCACACGGTCCCGGACGCTGCCGCCGAGCAACGTGTGCACCGGCCAGCCACTGATCCGGCCGGCCAGGTCGAACAGCGCGATGTCGAGGCCGGACTTGGCCACCTGCTGGCCGCGAAGGACTGTGTCCATCACCACATGCGCCCCGGCCCGGTCGAGCGGGTCGCGGCCGATCAGAGCCGGGGCGAGATGTTCCTCGATCGCGGCGGTGACCCCGGCCAGCGTCTCCCCGGTGTACGCCGTCATCGGGGACGTCTCACCGATGCCGATGGCACCGTCGGCGGTGTGTACCTCGACGACCAGGCTGACCAGTTCCGTGCTGGTCCCGCTGCTGATCCGGAACGGCCGGCGGTACCGCGCACTCACCACTCGGGTCTTGATCGCGCTGATCGGCCCCGAGCCGGTCCCGGCGGGCAACCCGACCGGCTGCGATGCAACACTCAATTCCGGCTCCTAAGGGTCGCATTCTGACGCGAAAGCATTTACGGTCAAGACCGTAAATACCGCGAGCGCTCTCTGTCAACGGAAGGTGGCACCCCGATGCGGCTGGGTCTCTATCTGAACCTCTACGGCACCCCCGGCGAGCGGCCCTTGCTGGCGGACGCGGTGGAGCAGGCACGGCTGGCCGAACAGGCCGGGTTCGAGTGGATCGTGCTCGGGGAACGGCACCTGCACCGGCCCGGGTACCACGAGATCCTCACCTCGCTGACCTGGCTGGCGGCGAAGACCGAGCGGATCGGGATCGCCACCGCGGGGATCGTTGCCCCGCTCTACCACCCCGTTGTCCTGGCCGAGACGCTCGCTCACCTCGACGTACTCTCCGGCGGCCGCGTCACCGCCGGATTCGTGCTCGGCTACCGGCCGGAGGAGTTCGCCCTGTACGGCGTGACGCAGCCGGAGCGGGTCGCGCGGTTCGAGGAGTGCCTGGAGATCGTCACCCGGCTCTGGACCGAGGACGAGGTCTCGTACGACGGCAAGTTCACCAGCATCCGTGAGGCGTATCTCTCACCGCGCCCGCTGCAGAACCCACGGCCGCGGCTGTGGAACGGCGGCCGGGTGTCCGCCGTACTGGAGCGGACCGCGCGGATGTGCGACGGCTGGACCACATCGTTCAACGAACTGGACTCCGACCTGCCGGACAAGATCGCCGAGTACCTGTCGTACCCGCGCGGCGAGGGCACGCTCGGTGCCGAGGTGATCCTCTGCCGGGAGGGCTTCTGCGCCCCGACCTCGCAGGACGCCCGGCAGACGCTGGAGGAGCCGCTGCGCGACCTGTACGACGCCTACACCGGCTGGAAGCGCACCTCGACGGACGCGAGCCGCTACACGCAGGGCTGGGACGACATCGCCGCACGCAGCGTGATCGGGTCCCCGGCCGAGTGCGCCGAGCGACTGGCGCACTACGAGGAGATGGGGGCCGACGGCATCATCCTGCGGATCCAGCCGCCCGGGATGCCGCAGGCCGACGTACTCCGCTCGATCGAGGCGTTCGGGGAGCTCAGCAACTAAACCTCAGCCTCCGACGGCTCCTCCGCCGGAGCGGGCTCGACCGCCGCCTCCTCCTGCGGGTCGTCGCCGGAGATGAGCCCGCTCAGCCAGGCGGTGGAGGGGTCCGCGTCCACCAGCAGCGCCCTCGTCAGCAGCGACAGCGGAATGGCGAGAATGGCGCCCAGTTGGCGATCACCCAGAGCATCGTCATCCACCCGCTGTCGAGCAGGCCGAGCAGCGCGGGCGGGACGAGGCCGATGAAGAACCCGACGTTCGGGATGTAGTTGGTGATGAACGCGGGCAGCCCCCACAACCACGGGAGCGGGATGTCGAGCAGGTAGAGCACCCCGATGTCCACCAGCGCCACGACCAGTCCGAACACGCTCGAGACGATCAGATAGCGCGTTGTATCGCGGGCGAAGCCGATCAAGGCGCCGGCGAACGCGGGCCGGACCAGCCTCGTCTCGGTCATCCGGTCGGTGAACCGGATGGCGTCGATGCCCAGGAAGAACAGCAGCACCACGATCAGACCGAGATCGGAGAAGACCCCGAGCAGGCTGGTCAGCCAGCTTTGCAGGAGGTCGAGGACCGTGCCGAAATCGAACGCCTGGAGCGCGGTCTGGATCTCCTGGTCGCCGATCCCGCGTTCCGCGAGCCAGCCCCAGCAGGAGGGCGTTGACCGCTACCAGCGAGACCAGCCCGGCCAGCAGTACGACGACCCCCCGCGGGAGTGCGGCGGCCGCTGGAGCGGGGAGCGGGTCGTCTGCGGGCGGGGCGGGGGAGTCCGGTACGTCGAAGCCTCCCTCCGGGGTGGGTCCGGACCTCGAACAGCGCTCGCATCCCCCACGCCGACATCACCCAACTCGGATGATCCTCTGACCGCCCGTGCGCGCTTAGTGTCGATGAGCACTCGGCATCCATTCGGGGTGGCCGACCACTGAGGGGTGGGCGCAGATGACCCAGGAAGAGACCGACGACCGGCGAGAGCAATCCGTCTTTGCGATGACCGGTGTCATGTTCGCCGCGACCATGATGGTCCTGATCGGCGCGTTCCAGGTGATCACCGGGCTCGCCGCGATCATCGACGACCGGTACTTCGTGACCGCCCAGGGGTACGCCTTCCACCTCGACACCACGGCCTGGGGCTGGATCCACCTGCTGCTGGGCCTGCTCATGGTGGTGGCGGGCTTCGGCCTGTTCTACCGGGCCACCTGGGCCGGGGTGACGGCGCTGGTGCTGGCGATCCTGAGCGCGATCGACAACTTCTTCTTCATTCCCTACGCGCCGGTGTGGTCGTTGCTCGTGATCGCCCTCGATGTCTGGGTGATCTGGGCCGTGACTCGGCCGCGAATGATCCACAGCTGACCGGGTCCCGCCGGACATGGGCGTCGACGTTGTCTTCTGGACGGTGGTGCTGGCGCGGTTCCTCCTGCCGCTGCTCATCCCGCGCTACCCGCTGCCCGCGATCGTCGCCTGCCTGTTGCTGGACGGCGTCGACCAGACCATTTTCCAGACCTTCGGATTCGACCCGCCGAACTACCAGAGCTACGACAAGGCGATGGACGTGTTCTATCTGGCCGTCGCCTATCTGGCCAGCCTGCGCAACTGGACCAATCACGCGGCGGTCAAGATCAGCCGGTTCCTGTTCTTCTACCGGCAGGTCGGCGTGGTGGCCTTCGAACTCAGCGGCGCCCGGTTCCTGCTGATGGTCTTCCCGAACACCTTCGAGTACTTCTTCATCGCCTACGAACTGGTGCGCAGCCGCCGCAATCCGCTGCGCTACTCGTTCAGGTTCTGGGTCTTGGTGGCCGGAGGGATCTGGATCTTCATCAAGCTGCCGCAGGAGTACTGGATCCACATCGCCCAGCTGGACCTGACCGACACCATCCGCGACGTCTCGTGGTTCGGGCCGGCCCTGGTGATCGCGATCCTCGCGCTCGCCGCGGTCCTGTGGTTCGTGGTCCGGCCCCGGCTCAGTCCGGCCGACTGGTCGCTGCGACTGGCGGCCGACCCGCTGCCGGTCGAGATCGACGAGGCCAGTGAGCGGGCCGCGTACCAGGCCGCGCACCGCAAGGTGTTCGACCTGGCCTCGGTGGAGAAGATCTTCCTGATCGGCCTGATCAGCGTGATCTACGGACGGGTGCTGCCGGGGGTCGAGGCGACCGATCTGCAACTGTTCTTCGGTATCGCCGTCTTCGTCATCCTGAACTCCGCGATCGGGCTCTGGTCGGCCCGGCGGGGCTACGGTTGGGACTCCGCAGTGATCTCCTTCGGCGTCGTCTTCGCGGTCAACATCGGACTGGTCATCGTCGACTACATCCTGCTGCGGCGCTTCGGCGGCGGCGATCTGCGGCTGTCCGACACCCTCTTCTTCGTCTTCCTGGTGAGCATTCTGACCATGCTCTACGACCGCTACCACCCGGTCGCCGACTACCGCGCCGCCCATCCGGAGGCCGTGCAACCCCCGCCACCACGAGTAGGAGGTCACGATGTCGGAGACTGACGCCAACCCCACCGCTGCCAACGCCACCCCTGCCAACCCCGCCGCTGCCAACCCCACCGCGGCGAGGCACCGGCAACCGCCGGGGCCGGGAGAGGTCGAGGTTCCGGAGTGGCCGAGCCGCTGGGTCGGCTGGATCCTGTTCGCCGGCGTGATGATGATCGTGCTCGGCATGTTCCACGCGTTCCAGGGGTTCATCGCGCTGTTCGAGGACGACTACTACCTGGTCGGCCGGCGCGGTCTCACCATCCACCTCAACTACACGGGCTGGGGCTGGATCCACCTGTTCATGGGCCTGGTCGTCATCGCGGCCGGGATCGGGCTGCTGAACGGCCGGTTGTGGGGCCGGATCGTCGGCGTGATCCTGGCGGTGATCAGCCTCATGGTCAACGTGGCGTTCCTCGCGGCGTACCCGCTCTGGTCGACGATCATGATCGCGGTCGACATCCTGGTCATCTGGGCGCTGACCGTCCACGGCGACGAGATGCGCGTCATCCGGGAGGGCTCGCCGGACGTCAGCCCTTGAGGCCGGACATCGCGATGCTGTCGGTCAGGTAGCGCTGCAGCAGGCCGAACACGAGCAGGCTCGGTACGACGGTGATGGTCGCGCCGGCCATCACCTGGTTGATCGGCACCGCCTGCGTCTGCAGTGTCGCCAGGCCGACGGTGAGCGTCTGCATCTCGGCGGACTGGCCGATCACCAGCGGCCAGAGGAAGTCGTTCCAGTGCCACAGGAACACGAAGATGCCGAGCGTGGCCAGCGCGGGCCGGATCAGCGGCAGCACGATCTGGGTGAAGATCCGCCACTCCGGCGCACCGTCGATCTCGGCCGCCTCGAACAGTTCGTCCGGCAACTGGCTGATGAACTGCCGCAGCAGGAACACCGCCTGCGAGTTCGCCAGCGTGGGCACGATCAGACCCCAGAAGCTGTCCACCCAGTCCAGCCGCGAAACCAGGATGTACGACGGGATCAGCGTGGCCTGGAACGGCACCATCAGGGTGGCCAGGAAGGCCCAGAACATGATGTCCCGGCCGGGGAACCGCTTCTTCGCGAAGGCGTAGCCGGCCATCGACGCGAACAGCAGAACGCAGACCACTGATACCAGCGAGTACAGCAGCGAGTTGACCGTCCAGCGCGGGATGTCCGAGCTGGACAGCACCCGCTCGAAGTTCTCGAACGTGAAGTTGGCCGGGTTGAGTGCGTCCGGGAACGTCCGGCCGCTCGGCGGCGCGAACGCGACCAGGACCATCGCCGCGAACGGTACGACGGTGACGATCGCGGTCAGCGCCAGCAGCGTCGGCAGGGTGAGCCGGGCGACCGGCCGGCGGTCGACCCGCGGCGACTCGGTCCGGTCCTGGACCTTGGGTCGTTCGAGCAGGTTCACCATCAGTCGTCCCTCCCGACGAGCCGTCGCTGTACGAGCGAGACGATGAGCACGATCAGGAACAGCACCAGTCCGATCGCACTGGCGTAGCCGAAGTCGAAGTACTTGAATCCGCTGTCGTAGAGCAGATAGACGAGCGAGTAGCTGGAGCGGACCGGCCCGCCACCGGTCATCACATACATCGCGTCGAAGACCTGGAACGCACCGATGGTCTCGATCACCAGCACGAAGAACAGCACCGGACGCAGCTGCGGCAGTGTGATGTAGCGGAACCGCTGCCAGCTGCCGGCGCCGTCGATCATGGCCGCCTCGAGGTACGACTTCGGCACGGCCTGGAGCCCGGCCAGCAGGATCAGCATCGAGTAGCCGAAGCCCTTCCAGGCCGATGTCACCGCGATCGACGGCAGCACCGACCCGGACTGGCCGAGGAAGTCCACCGGTCCGACCGACACCAGCCCGAGGACCGCGTTCAGCAGGCCGTCCTGGGCGTCGTAGATCCACTTCCAGATGACCGCGGCCAGCACGATGCTGGTCACGTACGGCAGGAAGAACACACTGCGGAAGAAGCCGCGGTTCCAGACCACCTGCTGCAACATGATCGCGGTGCCCAGCGACAGCAGCACGGTCAGCGGGACGAAGATCACCGTGTAGGTGAGGGTGACCACCAGGCTCTGCCGGAACAGGTCGTCCTGGAGCAGCCGCGTGTAGTTGTCCACGGCAACGAAGGTCCAGCGGCCGCTGAGCCGGTAGTCGGTCAGCGAGAGCAGGAACGCGCCGACCACCGGCAGGAACCGGAACACCAGGAACAACGCCAGCATCGGGGCCACGAACAGCAGCCCGACCCATGGCCTACGGCGGGGCCCGCGCCGCCGGAGCGACGACGCGGGCTGCCGGAGTGTCTCGGTCAACGCTGTCTCGACAGAAGGTCGTTGGCCTGCTTGGCGGCGTCGTCGAGCGCCTGCTGCGGCTGCTTCTTGCCGGTCAGCACGGCCTGGATCTCGACGCCGAGCAGCGAGTTCACCTGCCGGGCGGCCGGGTTCGGCTCACCCGGGAAGGCGTACTGCAGTGCGTCGGCGAACTTCGCCGCCGTCGCGTCCGCGGCCGGCGCCTTCACGTCGGTCCGCGGGGTGTAGAACCCGGACGCCTTGCTGAGCGCCTCCAGCTGGGGCGGCTGGATCATGAACGACATGAACTTCTTCGCGGCGTCCTTGTTCTCCGAGGCGGCGTTCAGCACGAGGCCACCGGGGAGACCGAAGCCGACCTGCTTCTGACCGGTCAGCGGCGTACCGATCTCGATGTTCGCCGCGCCCCAGGTCTTCGCCACGGTGCCTGCGTCGGCCGGCGTGCTGGTGAAGGCCATCGCCACCTGGCCCTTGCCCAGCGGCGAGTCGGCGACCGTGTTGCCGTTGCTCAGGGCGCTCTTCGGGATGCCGCCCTCGTCCCACAGGGACTTGAGGAAGGTGAGCGCCTCCAGACCCGGAGCCTGGTTGAAGGCGACGGACTTGCCGTCGTCGGCGAACACCTTGCCGCCGGCCTGCCACAGCAGCGGGTAGAAGTTCAGGTTCAGCGACGCCTCCGGCGAGGCGGAGTAGTCCAGCGTCGAGAACCCGGCCGCCTTGATCTTCGGCGCCGCGGCCTTGATCTCGTCCCAGGTCTCCGGCGGCTTGGTGATGCCGGCCTTGGTCAGGATCGTCTTGTTGTACATCGTCGAGGTGACGGTGTGGTAGATCGGTGCGCCGTACACCTTGCCGTCGACACTCAGGCCCGGGATCGCGGCCGGCAGGAACTTGTCCTTGTCCGGCGTGACCACGTCGTCGACCGGCTCCAGCGAGCCGTTGGTGACGTACTGCGGGATCTGGTCGGGGATCATCAGCAGGACGTCCGGGCCCTTCTTGCCGGAGAACGCCGCCGCGACCTTCTCCTCCCGGTTCGCCCAGGGCTGCATCTCCAGTTTCAGGTCGATGCCGGAGTTGGCGGCCTCGAAGTCCTTCTCGACCTTCTGCCAGTAGGCGTCGCTGGCCGCCTGGTCGCCGATCACCGGATACATCCAGAGCGTGATGCTCTTGGTCTCGGTCGACGACGAGCCCGAGTCGCCGCCGCACGAGGAGAGCGCGGCGGCCAGTACGAGCGCCGTGAGTGGTGCCGCGATGCGGCGGACGGTCGTGTGAAGCGTGGAAGACATCGCACCCCCAGGGTGTCCGGAAGTCAGGGCCGGAAAGTAGATCGCCGAATAACGGTCAGGACCGAAAGTAGCTGGGTCGAATTTCGGCTGTCAACGGCTGATATCAACTCGGAACAGCTCGGAGCCGCTGGTGAGCAGCAGCTGGTGATCTCCCCGGACCCCGAGCCGCCGGTGGGCGTGCTCGACGAACAGCGTCGGGGTTTGCTTGTTCCCCGGCGCGATCCGGTAGACCTTGGTGAGGTCGATGCTCACGTACACCGCCTCGTTGGTGGCGACGATGTCGCCGCTGGACGTGGTGGTCCCGAGCGTGAAGGACTTGACCAGCTTGCCGTCTCGGGGGTCCACCGCGAACGCGGTCTTGCCGGCCACGCCGTACAGCAGCCCGTCCGGGCCGAAGGTGACGGACGAGACCGTGGCCGCACCGGGCACCGGCACGGTCTCCCACAGCTTGCGGGACTTCGCCGCGTCCCAGGCGAACACGGTGCCTGCGTCCCGGGTCGGCGGGGTGGTGGACAGACCGCCGACGATCGACGTACCGCCGTAGACGATGCCGCGGCGGGCGGTCAGGCCGAAGATGCTCTCGTCCTGGACCACGTTGCGGAAGGACTGGGTGGTCCCGGTCTTCGGATCGAAGATGGCCAGTACGCCGCCGAGCCGGTCGCCGTCGGGGACGGTGCCGACCGCGATCTTGCCGTTCACCTCGGCCAGAGCGCGGGCACGGGTCTGCAGCTCGGAGTGCAGGTTGACCGCCAGCGTCGGGTTGTCCGGCGTACCGGGCGGTCCAGGGGAGTACTCCGGACTACTCCAGGGCTGCGTCTGGTCGTACGAGTAGAGCCGGGCCTCCGGGTAGGCGCCGATCCACAGCTTGCCGTCGGAACCCTCCATCAGCGCCTCGGTCTGGGAGAACCGGTTGTACGACGCTTCGCCGGTGGCCGGGTCGACTACGGAGACGCCACCGTTCAGGAACCCACCGGCGTACACCTTGGACTTGCCGCCCGCGACGGACAGGATCTCGATCGGCTCGCGGCGGACCTTGGTCTCGAAGATCTCCGACTTGCCGGTCTGAGGGTTGTACCGGAACTCCTCGCCGCGCCAGAGCGTGCCGACGACGCTCGTGCCCGGGTAGTCGGGCAGGCCGAGGTCGGCGTACCCGATCGCGCGGGCGTTCTGGATCCGGCCGGTGAAGGTCAGGCCGGTCCCGGTCAGTGTGTTGGTCGCCGGGTCGTACTTCTTCAGCTCACTGGCCTGGATCAGGTACAGCGACCCGTCTGCGCCGACCGGGGAGATGTCCAGGCCGTGCGCGTTCGGGATCTCGTCCATCCAGGTGCGGGAGGCGATGTCCCAGACATACAGCGGGCCGGGGAAGGCGGTGCTGATCCGGGCGTAGACGCGGCCGCCGCGGGCGTTCAGGTCGTACACGACCTTGTCGGTCGGGTCGCCGAGCCCGGGTGGGGACGGCAGTTCGGTGATCGCTCCGCTGGCGACGTCGAGCTCCATGATGTGCGCGTCGGGCAGCGAGCCGGTGTAGATCTTGCCGTCGGCGTAGTCGATGCTCTTGACGTACGGCTGGCCGGCCTTGAGCTGGCCGTAGTCGCGGACGGCGCCGGTCTGGTCGTCGTACCGGAACACCTTGCCGTTCGGGAACGTGCCGCCGTACACGTTGCCTTGGTCGTCGGTGGTGATGCGCCAGATGAACGTCTCGGACGCGATCGGGCGGCCGAGGTCCTCGACCGTGCCGCCGGGGCGAAGGCGATAGAGGTGGCCGTTGTTGTACGTGCCGACGTAGATCGTCCCGTCCGGGGTCGCGGCGACCGCGTAGCTGCCGTCGGCGCCGGGCAGTGCGGCGGACAGCAGGCTCTCGCCGGTGGCCGGGTCGACGGCGTTCAGGTACGCCGGACTGCCGGTGGACACGTTCCAGATCGCGGCCTTGCCGTTCGGGCCGGGGGCGACGGTGCCCCCGATCAGCAGTACGTCGGACAGCGGGATCCCGAGTGACACGAGCTTGCCTGTCGGCGGATTGTGGTTCGCCTGGGCGGGAGTGGTCAGGGTCGACACGAGGACGGCGGCAAGTGCCACCGCGATGAGCGAGCGGGCTGATCGCATGCGAAGGCCTCCGGGGGTGCCGTATTTACGGTCCTGTCCGAAAGTGAAGCCCTGGGCATGTGGCCAAGTCAACCGCTCGGGCCAAATGCACACAGTCCATTTACGGCCTCAGCCGTTAAGACGCCGGCAGCCGGGTGAGCAGGGTCTCCAGCTTCTCCCGGGTGGCGGCGAAGTAGCTGTTCTCCCTATGCAGCGCCCGGTGGAAGGCGGCCAGCTCCTCGCTCGAGATGCTGTTGGAGAACGTGCTGATCTCGGTCAGGTCGAGCCGCCGGTTGAACAGGTTCACGGTGTCGCGCCACCGGTGCAGCAGGCCGACCAGCTCCGAGTCGCGGTGCAACCCGAGGGCTCCGGATACGAGCGCGAGGTCCACCGCGGACACCACGAGCCGCGGGTACACCTGCCGGGTCGTCGGCGTCGCCGGGGAGAACCGCTCGTCGTTCAGGAGCCGCTGGTTCTCCTGCAGTTCGTCAGCGACAGACCGGAGTACTTCGGTACGACGCTCCGCCTCGGCGGTCAGGCGCTCGACGAAGATACCGGTCAGCCCGGCGACCAGGGTGAGCGAGTTGACCGCCGGCTCCCACCGGGAGTTCTCCGGAAAGAAGAACCAGATCACGCCGAGCCCGAACGCGAGGCCGAGCAGTCCGTAGCTCAGTGCGGTGACCACGGTCCGCCGCGCACTGGCAGGGATCATGTCGACCAGATGTCGTCGGCCAGAGTGGTGGCGGCGGGGCCTTCGACGGTGCCCGGGGCGAGCAGCAGCAGGTCGAGACCGAACGGGCTGGGCCGGCGGGTGTGCCGGAATCCGGAGTGTGCGTGCTCGATCGGCGTCAGGTCACAGGCTGCGGTGAGCTTCTTCAGCCGCTCGGTGGAGAACTTGCGGGTCGTGTACAGCAGGATGGTGTCTTCCGGCTCCAGCACCACCTCGGTGTGGTCCGGCAGGCCCATCACGATCGGCTCTCCGGTGTTGTTCTGCCAGACGATCTTCACCCGCAGGGCGTCGTTCGTCTCGACCTCGCCGCGGAAGGCGATCCGGTCGTTGTCGATCTTGAGGTCGGTGTTGTAGCGCAGCGCGCTGGTGACGAACTCGGCGAACGCCCGGGTCTGGTGGTACTCGTCGGCCGCCGCGTTGGCGGCGTCCCGGTCCAGGCTGCTGGTGCTGGCCACCTCGAGCAGCAGCCGGTCCTGCGGGCGCAGCACCCGGGTGATGGTGCTGAGCACCTCCTCGTCGCTCTCGAAGTTGGCCAGTGTGTTGCCGGTCAGCGTGAACAGGATCGGGTCGTCGCCGATCAGCCGGGCCAGCATCTGGCCGAGCTCGTCCATGTTGTCGGCGATCGAGAAGTCGAGCTGCACCGGCAGCACCTGCGACATCGGGAAGCGGGCGCCGCGGACCGGCTCGAGGGTGCCCATCCGGAGCATCTCCGAGCTCATGTCGACCGGGATGTAGTACATGTTCCGGTTCTGCCGGCGCATGTCGCCGAGGATGGTGCGGTCCTTCACGCCGGTGCCGACCCCGAGGCTGACCAGGTGGAAGCCGCCGTTCTCGACGTGCGGGCGGACCTTGCGCCAGTGCCGCAGGAAGGACTCCGCGCCGGCCTTCATCACCAGGTAGAACGGATCGTTGGTGGCGTTCGCCCAGGCGATCGTCGGGCCGATACCCCAGTAGGAGAACCCCGAAGCGATCTGCTTGCCGTCACCGGTCTTCGAGTACGGTCCGCGGAGGTCGCCGGTCAGCGTCGCCAGTTTGTCGGTCTGGTCCTCGCCGACGAGCAGCAGTGACCAGGCGAAGTCGTCGTCGGCCAGCGCATGCTCAAGCCTCCGGATCACGTGTACCGGCTCTGTCACGTCTCTGACCCTCCCAAGGTGAGGTGGTCAGGTTATCGGTTGACGACTCCCCGTGCAGTCCGGAAACCGGGAAACGGCGTGGGCCGGGGGCAACAGCTTTGCGCGGTCAGCCTGTCGCGCGCGCCGACCTTCGCCCGGTCAGACCGGAGTGACCGTGTCGGCCTCGCGGCCCTTCGGCCCGTCGACGATCTGGAAGTCGACCTGCTGACCGTCCTCCAGCGTCTTGTAGCCGTCGGAGACGATCTTGCTCCAGTGGACGAAGACGTCGTCCTGTCCGTCGACGGCAAGGAAGCCATAGCCCTTGTCGGCGTTGAACCACTTCACGGTGCCGCGCACCATCGGAACTCCTTGACAACGGGGCCCGCTTCACCCGGGCCCCTCGGGTACTCGCCCAGGCCGAAGCCGATGGGCGGTCCACAAGCCTAACTGAGTCCCCGGTACCGGCCGGCCGCCAGGTGGGCGGCCGGCACCGGGGCCGACGCGGTCAGGCAGACACGCACCACCCGGCCAGCAGGATGCCACCGGCAACGAACACCAATCGGTTGCCGGCCCGGTCGCGTGACGGGGGTCTGTCGACTTCAGCCGCGGTGGGAGGCGGCGAGGCCGATGACGCCGGCTGCGACGAGCAGGAGGGCTGCGGTCAGGCCGAGGTCGTCGGTCTGCAGGACGCCGTTGTCGGTCAGCATCCAGACCGTGGCGCCGCCGGACAGGATGGTGCCCGCGATCACGCCCGGGACATCCGGCTTCGTCTTCCTCATCCGCGCTCCACTGTGATGCTGCCGAGCTTGAGGTCAAGGTCGAGGGTGACCTGCTGCGGCCCGGCCTTGCCGTCGGGGCCCAGGTCCTTGATGTTCAGTTCCGCGTTCCGGCCCTCGTGGTGCTCGTTCAGCCAGCTCACGTCACCCATCTTGGCGGTCAGGTTGCCGTCGATGTCAACGGTCTCCGGCAGTTTCACCACCACCTCGCCGACGCCGCCGTGCACCTCGACCTTCGCACCCGGTGCGAAAGTGGCCTTGGTCAGGTCCAGGTGCACCGATCCGGCGTCGAAGGTGTACGACTGCCCGGTCGCCCCGATCTTCTCACCGACCGGCGCGACGTAGTTGGTGTCGGCGAAGTTGCGCGGTACGTCGGTGAACACGGTGCTGACGATCGCGCCGACGGCGAGCAGGATGCCCAGCGGCAGCAGCGCGAAGGTCTTGCCGACGAAGCCACCGACCAGCATGCCGCCGCCCAGCGTGATCAGGCCGATGATCAGCATCGTGGCGGTCGAGGCACCGGCGGCCGCCGCGATCGCGATCGCGATACCGGTCAGCACGACGATGATCGACTTGACACCGCGCATCCCCTTCGCGGGCGGCTCGGCGTTCGCGGACCGGGCCGGCTCCGACTGCGGTCCGGCCGGCGGCTCGTCGACGTACAGGCCGAGAGGGTCGTCCTCGGTCCACACAGCCTGGACCGGTTCGACGGTGCGGTCCTGGGGTCTCTGTGTGGCCGAGGACGACGGACCCGTCGGGGGAGCTGACGGGCCGTTCTGGGGAGGCATGTACGCCGAGGTGCCGGCCATCGGCTCCTGGTTGGCCGCAGTGGAGTCCTGCGGACGCGGTGCGGTGGGCTGTCCGCCCTGCCACTGCATGGCCTGGCCGGTCCAGCCTGCGCGCCGGCTACGCCGATCCCTCCGGCGGTGCCGCGCGACCAGCCAGATCACGGCGAGCACGATCAGCGGCCCGGGGACCAACCGGCCGATGTTGAACGACGACATCATCGCGATGGCGACGAACACGCAGATACCGATGATGACGGGCCACAGCCACGGGTGGTCCGGCCGGACCCGGTCGCCGAGCAGACCCTGGGCCGCTGAGCGCTGGCTGCCCTCGTCGGGCATCAGCACCCAGGCGGCGATGTAGAAGATGATCCCCGGTCCGCTGATGATGAGTACCGCCATCACCACGCGGATCAGCACCGGGTCGATGTTCAGCGCGCGGCCGATCCCGCCGCAGACACCGGCCACCATCCGGTCCGACCGGCTACGCTGCCAGTTCTGCACGTCCTGCAGGCGGCTGCGGTCGAACCCACCGGGCCCGCTCGAGTTCTGCTCCATGTCATCGATACTGGCTCGCCCGGCGGCGGTACAACATCGGGGATCCCCCCTGAGCACCCCCGGAGTCGTGCCCGGATCGGGGTTGTCCCCGAGCGGACCCTGAGCCTGGCGGGTGTCCGCTGAGGAGCCGGCCCGGGACAAGCCTGCTGGTGTCGGCCCTTCCGGCGTGTGACGATCGTGGGGATGAGTCATCCAGCCGCAGCCGCGCCGTCGGGCGGGTCCTCAACGCAAGGGACCCCACCCGGGCAGCCGCCTGCGCCCGGAACCGGTCAGCAGAACGACGGCCAGTGGCAGTACAAGGGCTGGGGCCCGCAAGGACCTGGACAGTACCAAGGCCCGTACGCCGCCTACGCCGGACAGATCCCGCCGTACGCCGGCCCGCCGTACTCGGGCCAGGGCCCGTACGCCGGTCCGACCGGGACCGCGCAAGCCGGACCAGGCCAGCAGAAGGCGGCTGACGCCCCGCCGGTACGCCGGGCCTACCGCCGGACCGAGGGACGGATCATCGCCGGTGTCGCCGGTGGGATCGCGGACCACCTCGGGATCTCGGACACCGTCGTACGCCTCGTGCTGATCGCCACCACCGTGTTCGGTGGGTTCGGCGTCCTGATCTACGCCGCGCTGTGGTTCCTGATGCCGCTCGCGACCCCCGGGATGCCGACGGCGCCGGGGCTGGCCGCGCACACTCGAAGCGGACTGCGGTCCGACGAGACACCGCCACCGGTGACCGAGGCCAAGGCGCGGCGGCGGGAGAAGAGCAAGAGCCAGGTCACGGCCCTGGTCGCGATCGGAGTCGGGCTGCTGCTGCTGTTGCAGGTGGCCGGGCTCGGGATCGCCGGCAAGATGTTCTGGCCGCTGGTGTTCGCCGTCACCGGTCTGGCACTGATCTGGCGGCAGGCCGACGAGAGTCAGAAGGCTGCCTGGACCCGCGACTACGGGCGCTTCTCGTTCCTCGGCATCCTGCTCGGCAAGGGCGGCTGGAAGTCGCTGATCCGGATCGGCATCGGCCTCATCCTGCTCGGGACCGCGGTGACCGTGTTCCTGGTGCAGAACGGCCGGCTCTCGATGGTCGGCGACGTACTGATCGCTCTGCTGCTCGCGGTAGTCGGTATCGGCGTCATCGCCGGGCCGTGGGTGCACAGACTGACCCGCGACCTGAACACCGAGCGGTCCGAGCGGATCCGCTCCCAGGAGCGCGCCGACATGGCCGCGCACCTGCACGACTCGGTGCTGCAGACGCTGGCGCTGATCCAGAAGCAGGCGAACGATCCGCGCGCCGTCGCCACGCTGGCGCGGTCGCAGGAGCGTGAACTGCGGTCCTGGCTGTACGACGAGGACGACAAGACCGACCAGACGCTGGCCGGAGCCGCCAAGCGGGCCGCTGCCGAGGTCGAGGACTCGCACGGGGTTCCGGTCGAGGTGGTCACGGTCGGCGACTGCGACATGACCGAAGGGCTGTCGGCGATGGTCCGGGCCGCCCGCGAGTCGATGGTGAACGCGGCCAAGCACTCCGGTGCGGCCAAGATCGACGTGTTCGTCGAGGTGGACGGCGACCGGGCGGAGATGTTCGTCCGGGACCGTGGCAAGGGGTTCGACGTCGACGGCGTGCCGGACGACCGGCTCGGCCTGCAGCACAGTGTGTTGGGCAGAATGGAACGGCACGGCGGCCGCGCAACGGTGCGGTCCGATCCGGAGACAGGCACCGAAGTGCGACTGGAGATGGACAGATGAGCAGCAGGCGCGTTGTCGTCGTCGACGATCACGACATGTTCAGGGCCGGGGTGCGCAGCGAGATCGGCGCCTCGGTCGACATCGTCGGGGAGGGATCCGACGTCGACACCGCCGTGAAGGCGATCGTCGCGACCGAGCCGGACGTGGTGCTCCTCGACGTGCACTTGCCCGGTGGTGGTGGCACCGAGGTGATGAAGCAGGTGCACCAGCGGCACCCTGAGATCAAGTTCCTCGCGCTGTCGGTGTCGGATGCGGCCGAGGACGTGATCGGCGTGATCCGGGCCGGCGCCCGCGGCTACGTCACCAAGAACATCAGCGGCGCCGAACTGGTCGACGCGATCAGCCGGGTCGCCGACGGTGATGCGGTCTTCTCACCGCGGCTGGCCGGCTTCGTGCTGGACGCCTTCTCCGGTGCCATCGACATCGCCTCGGTCGACGAGGACCTGGACCGGCTCTCCCAGCGCGAGCGCGAAGTACTGCGCCTGATCGCCCGCGGCTACGCGTACAAGGAGGTCGCCCGGGAGTTGTACATCTCGGTCAAGACGGTCGAGACGCACGTCTCCTCGGTACTGCGCAAGCTGCAGTTGTCCAACCGCCACGAGCTGACCCGCTGGGCCACCGACCGACGCCTGGTCTGATCGCCTCGTCAAATTGCCTCGTCTAATTGCCGAGGGCAAGCAGTTGGTGACGGTCAGCGGTTGGCCGAGGTGTAGGGCAGGAGCGCCATTTCCCGGGCGTTCTTGATCGCGCGGGCGACCTGCTTCTGCTGCTGCACCGACAGGCCGGTGACGCGGCGGGAGCGGATCTTGCCGCGGTCGGAGATGAACTTGCGCAGCAGTGCGGTGTCCTTGTAGTCGATGTAGGTGATGCCGTCGCGGTCGAGCGGATTCTGCTTCGGCTTGCGCTTGCCGGTCGGGGCCGGACGTCGGGGCATCTGCGGTCCTCCTTATTTGAATGTCGTTTTCATTTAGCATAACGCAAGGCCTCGCCGGTGGCGGGTTTTGGACAGGGCATTGATTCGCCACCCCGGCGGAGGCGCTACCGGCTTGGTCGCTGTTATACCGTCGACAAC
This sequence comes from Kribbella pittospori, assembly GCF_004331465.1. Lineage (GTDB taxonomy): Bacteria > Actinomycetota > Actinomycetes > Propionibacteriales > Kribbellaceae > Kribbella > Kribbella pittospori. The sequence continues at coordinate 417,000 of NZ_SJKB01000002.1, read as the reverse complement.
TATGGAGCGGAATCTCACAGCCGAACAGCTCGCGCTCTTCGAGAAGGAGTTCGCATCGAACCCGCAGTACCGGGTCATGCAGAACGCCGTCACGCAGACGCCGGTCAACACCATCGCCCTCGACCGCCAGGTCGTCACCTCGATCGACCACTCGGTGTCGAACTTGCTGGACGACTGGAAGGTGACCAACCAGAAGAAGAGCGGCCGTTGCTGGCTGTTCGCCGGACTCAACCTGCTCCGCGCCGGCGCGGCCGGCAAGCTGGGCGTCAAGGACTTCGAGTTCTCGCAGAACTACGTCCTGTTCTGGGACAAGTTCGAGCGCTCGAACTTCTTCCTCGAGGCGATCATCGAGACCGCCGGGCGGGACGCCGACGACCGGACCGTCGCGCACCTGCTGTCCGACCCGATCGGTGACGGCGGCCAGTGGAACATGTTCGTCGCATTGGTCCGCAAGCACGGCCTGGTGCCGAAGACGGCGATGCCGGAGACCGAGAGCTCGTCGGCGACCGCGCAGATGAACGACATCCTCCGCAAGCTGCTGCGCCAGGGCGCGCGCGACCTGCGGGCGCTGGACGGCCTGGAAGCGCAGCGGTCCCGCAAGCAGGAGATCCTGACCACCGTGCACCGGGTGCTGAGCATCCACCTGGGGACGCCGCCGCAGAAGTTCCTGTGGCAGTGGAAGGACAGCGACAAGGCCTTCCACCGCGACGGCTGGACCACGCCGGCCGAGTTCGCCGCGGCGTACGTGCAGCTGCCGGTCGACGAGTACGTCTGCCTGGTGCACGACCCGCGCGAGTCCAGCCCGGTCGGCAAGACCTTCACCGTCGACTACCTCGGCAACGTCATCGACGCGCCGCCGGTGGTGTACCTGAACGTCGAGATCGACCTGATGAAGCAGCTCACCCAGGACGCGATCGTCGGCGGCGAGCCGGTCTGGTTCGGCTGTGACGTCGGCAAGCAGATGAGCGGCGACCTGGGCTTCTGGGACGCCAAGCTGTACGACTACGGCTCCGTCTACGACACCGAGTTCTCGCTCGACAAGGCCGAGCGGCTGGTGTACCACGAGACGCTGATGACACACGCGATGCTGTTCACCGGTGTCGACGTGGTCGACGGCAAGCCGCGTCGCTGGCGGGTCGAGAACAGCTGGGGCGACGAGAAGGCCGACAGCGGCTTCTGGACCATGAACGACTCGTGGTACGCCGAGCACGTCTTCGAGATCGCGGTCCGGCGCTCCGCCCTGCCGGCCGAGCTGCAGGCGCGTCTCGACGACGAGCCGATCGTGCTCCCGGCGTGGGACCCGATGGGCGCCCTGGCCGACTGAGGTTAGACCGTCAGCTGATGAGCGCCCCGGCCTCGCCGGGGCGCTCCAGCGTCGGCAGGTGCCCGGCCCACGGCAAGTCGATCCGCTCGACATTCGGCAGCCGTTCGGCCAGGTACGTCGCGCAGTCCGCGAAGAACTGGAAGTCGTGCGCACCGGTGATCAGCCGCACCGGCATGGTCAGCTTCTCCGGCTCGACGGCGTACTCCTCGTTGTCGACGTCACCTGCCGCGATCTGAAGCTCGTACGCTCGCTTCTGCATCGCCCGGAGCAGCTCCCGCGCGTCGTCGTCCGCGTCCGGCCCGATCCAGCTCCGCACCATCAGGTCCGTGGCGCCGTCGACGTCACCGGCCTCGATCAGCTCGTTCTCTTGGGCCCACACCGCGCGCAGGTCGTCCGTCGGGTGCACGTCATCCGTCGGTGCGCAGAGCAGCACCAGCCGATTGAACCGCTCCGGCTGCCGGCTCGCCGCCTGCTGTACGACGTACCCGCCGTACGACGATCCGATGGCGGCCACCGAATCGGCGCCGACCTCGTCGAGCACCGCGAGCAGATCGCCCGCGTCGGAGTACTTCGCCCCCACCTCGAGCGGAGTCTCGCCGTACCCGCGCAGATCCAGCGTGATCACCCGGTGGTTCTCCCGCAGCTCGTCGACCTGCCGCGCCCACATTCGTGCATCCGCCACGCCGGCGTGCACCAATAGCACGGCAGGCCCATCTCCAACCACCCAATGATTGATCGTCATGCCCGCACCCTGTCTCCTCGCCGACGTGCCCGCAAAGCAATTAGCGCAGCCGGATGACCGTGAAGTCCTCGGCGTAGTGGTTCGCCGGCATGCCCGCGTCGGTGGCGACCTGGGCGAAGTGGGCCCGGATCCCGGAGCGGAGGCCGTCGGGGTCGCGGTGCTGGCTGGTGTGTGACATCAGCGCGGCCAGTTTCTGGTCGAAGGTGTCGGTGATGTCGACGTAGTGGTTGATCTCCGGATGGTCCATCATCCAGAGCTCGTCGACGTCCCAGGCTTCCTCGGCCAGGTCCGGGTACGCGTACGGGTTGCCGGCGGCTGGGTAGAACGCCCGGACCGTGGCCTCGGCCGCCGCCAGGTGGTCGGGGTGCGAGACCTGCAGGCGCGACCACACCCGCTCCGGTGACTGGGTGAGCAGGCGCTGCGGACGGACCTTGCGGACGATGCGGCTGATGTCGCGGACCAGCTCGAGCGTCGGCTCGACCGCGCCGTCGACGTACCCGAGGAAGTGCAGGTCCCGGACGCCGACGTGCTGCGCGGCGGCGGTCTGCTCGGCTCGCCGTACGGCGGGAATCTCGGCACGGTCCCGATCCGGTTCGAAGCCGCCCGCCTGGCCGTCGGTGACGATGCAGTACTGCACCTCGATGCCGGCCTTGGTCCAGAGCGCCACCGTGCCGGCGCCGCCGAAGTCGATGTCGTCCGGATGGGCGACCACCACCAGCACCCGCTCGATCTCGTTGTCCGGACGCGGATTCCCCACAGGCACGCTCATCTGATCGACCCTAACTTGTCCTGCGCGGCAAGCTGGGTGACAGGGGGAGGTGAGAACGATGGATTTCGGCGGCGACTGCGAACCGCGCGACGCCGGTCTGGATGCCGACCGGCTGGGCGAGGCGGTCCAGCTGGTCCGGGGCCGTCCTGGGGTCGCGCAGCTGTGTGTGATCAAGGACGGCCGGGTGGCCGTCGACCTGTCGTTCGGTTGTCCACCTGATGCGCTCTTCTGGCTGTTCTCGGCCGGCAAGCCGTACATCGCCGTCGTGATCCACCAGCTTGTCGAGTCCGGGCGTCTGCACCTGGACGACGCGGTGGCGGCGTACTGGCCCGGGTTCGCGCACAACGGCAAACGCGACATCACGGTCCGCCACGTGCTGCAGCACCGCTCCGGCCTGACTGTTGGCAAGTCGTACCTCGGCGACGTCCGCTCGATGGCGGACTGGGGCCGCTCGCTGGAGCGGATCGAGGAAGCCGGACCACGCTGGCCGCTCGGCACTGTTGCCTACAGCCCGCTCGCCTTCGGCTTCATCCTCGGTGAGGTCGCGCACCGGTGCAGCGGTCTCCCGATCGACGAGCTGGTACGGCGCTCTGTCCTCGGACCACTGGGCGTCGCCGACACCTACCTCGGGCTGCCCGCCGACCTGTGGGACCGGCACGTCCCGGTCCGGGTGTCCGGACCCGCCGGCCCGTTCATCCAGTCGGTTCTGAATCGGCGCAGTACTCGTGAGGCCGTCGTACCGGCGGCTGGGATCTCCACCACCGCGCGGGATCTGGCCGCGTTCTACCTGGCCCTGTTGAACGGCGGGGTCGGTCCGGTCGGGCGGGTGCTGCGACCCGAGTCGTTGGCCGTGGCGGTGGAGCCGACCAGCGAGGGTGAGCTGGACCGGACCGTGCGGGCACCGATCCGGTGGTCGCAGGGCTTCCAGCTCGGCGGACCGCGGTTCCTGCCGGACGCTATCTCGTCGCTCGGCGCGACGAGCAGCCCGCGTGCGTTCGGGCACAACGGCAGCAACTGCTGTGTCGGCTGGGCGGACCCGGACCGGCGGATCGCTTACGCGCTCCTGACCGACCGGCTCGGGCGCCCGAAAGCCGACATGGCCCACCACGCCGCTGTCGCCGACGCGGTCCTCGCGGCCGCTGACTCCACCTCGCCCGGGGGCACAGCCTCAGGCGAAGGCGGCCAGTGACACCCGGTGCTGGATCACCTGGTCGACGATGCCGTACTCCTTGGCCTCTTCGGCGGTCAGCACGTGGTCGCGGTCGGTGTCGTGCCGCAGCCGCTCGATCGACTGACCGGTGTGCTCGGCCAGGATCGACTCCACCTGTCCGCGCACCCGGACCACCTCGTCGGCCTGCAGGATCAAGTCCGGGATGGTGCCCTGACCGCGGGCTGCCGGCTGGTGCAGGACCACGCGGGCGTGCGGCAGGAGGGCCCGGCGACCCTGCTCTCCGGCGGCCAGCAGGACTGCGCCCGCCGCGATCGCCTGCCCGACGCACAGCGTCGAGATCGGCGCCTGGATGTACTGCATGGTGTCGTAGATCGCGAGCATCGCGGTCATGTCGCCGCCCTCGCAGTTGATGTAGAGGTTGATCTCCTGGTCGGGCTTGTCCGCCTCCAGGTGCAGTAGTTGCGCGATCAGGGCGTTCGCCACACCCGCGTCGATCGCCGTACCGAGGTAGATGATGCGTTCGCTGAGCAGGTGCGAGTAGACGTCCATGATCCGCTCGCCCCGCGGATGCTGGGCGATGACGTTCGGGATGGTGTAAGTGCTCATCCACGTCCTCGCTTCGCTCCGGGCGCGGATGAGACACGAGATGCACTGTGCTTGATGATGAACTCACTTCGTTCGTTCATGCGGCGGCCGCCTTTGCTTTGGGCATGACTTGGTCGAAGCTCTCGACGATGTGGTCGATGAAGCCGTACGTGCGGGCCTGTTCGGCGGTGTACCAGTGGTCGTGCAGCGAGTCCTCGTGCACGGTGTCGAACGACTGCCCGGTGTCCTCGGCGATCAGGGCCAGCACGGTGTCGCGGATGTGCCGCAGGTCGTTGGCCTGGATCTCGATCTCCACCGCGGACCCGCCGATCCCGGCCGAGCCCTGGTGCATCAGGACCCGCGCGTGCCGCAGTGCGTAGCGCTTGCCCGGCGTACCTGCCGACAGCAGGAACTGCCCGGCGCTGCAGGCCAGGCCGATCGCCAGTGTGGACACGTCGCACGGCACCAGCCGCATCACGTCGCGGATCGCCAGCATCGACGGCACCGAGCCGCCGAGGGAATGGATCCACAAGGCGATGTCGGTCTTCGGGTCCTCGGCCGCGAGCGTCAGCATCTGGGTCGCCAGCAGCGTCCCGTTGTCGTCGTCGAGCTGCCCGTCCAGGACGACGATCCGCTGCGCGAGCAGCCGTTGCCGGGTGGTCTCGTTGAACAGCGGAGGTTTGTTGTCTTCAGCCATGTCCTCAACACTGACCGGGCGAACCGGCGTACCCCAGTTTTTCTGCTGACGGCAAGTCTGCTCAGAGCAAAGCTGTTCCTGTGGCAGGCTCCTGCGGGTGAATCTGGGCGACAACGCGATCCTGGTGGCGGACGACCTGTCCGATCAGGAACGCCTCCTGCTGGAACTGATGGCCACCCCGTCCGCCACGCTGCTCGGCGCGGTCTCGGACATCCTGCGCACGACGCTGTTCGGCGAGGACCCGGCCGGGTGGGTCGACATGTGGCAGGCGCGCCACAACCTGGCCCGGGTCGAGTGGCTGGACGGCCCCGAGCTCGCCCACGTCGTCGCCCACCTGGCCGCGAAGGACTGCGAGGGCACGATCGAAGGCGTCCCCGGCCTGCGCGTCACCTCGTGCGACGACCACACCGCCAAGATGCTCTGGCTAGGCGCTGCCATCCCGGTGGAACTCCACCTGACCCGCCAGCTGTCCTAACGCAGGAGCTCGGCCAACCGGTCGGAGAAGTCGGTCGGGAAGCCATGTCCCAGACCGGGCAGTCGCTCGATCGTGCAACCGAAGCCGGTCAGGCGCTCCGCGGCCTGGTCGACGGTTTCCACCAGCCCGTCGTCCGCGCCGATCAAGATTGATGCCGGAGACAACGATCCGGCCGCGGTCGTGGGAAGCTCGCGCAGCGCCGGCGCCATCGCGATGACACCGGCCACCTGGACCGGGCGAGCGGTGAGCGCCCAGTCCAGAGCCACCCGGCCGCCGGCCGAGAACCCTGCGGCGATCAGGGGGACGCCGTCCAGCTCGGTGGGCAACTGTTCGAGCGCGCGGGCGATGTCCGCGGCCGCGTGGTCCCGGTCGGGCCAGGTCCGGTACATCGGCGACATCCGCTGGGACGACTCGAGGCAGACCAACGCATGGTTCAGCGGCAGTACGCCGGCCCAGTCCCGGGCGGAGTGTGCCGCTGTCAGGCCCGCGCCGTGCAACGCCACGACCACACCCACCGGCGGCCCGTCGGGCAGCAGGACCAGAGGCGGTCGCGGATCTGCCGTGACCCGGTCTCGCGACACCTCCACCAGAGTGCGGAACTCAGGCCGTTCCCGCAGTGCGGTCAGGTCGTCGTCGTCGGTGAGGATCGACGGATGCCACCACGCACCGACCGCACTCGCGTCCTGCAGGACGCGCAACGCTGCGTCCGGGTCGCCGGTGACGGCCAGCAGGCACGCCTTGATGTGGGCCAGATCCGCGGCCCAGGCTTCGAGGCCGGGGCTCTCGGCATCGAGCAGCCCGATGGCGTCGCGACGGCGGTCCTCGTCGTACAGGACCTCGATGCGATCGACCAGAGCGTCGAACCGCGAGGTGTCCATCAGGAGTCCTCCGGGCGGATGGCGCGGCCGAGGATGTGCGGGGCGGCCGGGTTGGAACCTGTGGGCGGGAACTTGAAGTGGTCGAGCTCGGTGATGGTGAAGCCGGCGGCGGTGATGGCGGCAGCGGTGTCCCGGTGCAGATGGCAGCCGCCGGACACCCGCGGATAGATGGTCGCGTCGAGGACCTTCTGAACGGTCTCCATCCGGCCGGCTGCGGCAGCGACGTGCTCGTAGAAGCGCAGTTCGCCGCCAGGACGCAGCGCGCGGAAGGCCTCGGCCAGCGCGACCGCCTGGTCCGGGACGGAGCACAGCACCAGCGACGTCACCACGGCATCGACCGAGCCGTCCGCGAGCGGCAGGCGTTCCGCCGTACCGTTCACCACCTCGACGCGGACGTGTGCGAGCGTGGCCTGCCGTTCGGCCTTCGCGCGCAGATACGGCTCCGGCTCGACCGCGATCACGCGCGTCACCTCGGCCGGGTAGTGGGCGAAGTTGCCGCCGTCGCCCGCACCGATCTCGACGATCTCGCCGGCCAGTCCGTCCAGCAGGCGCTTGCGGTGCCCGGCCACGCCGTGCTCGTCCAGGCCAGGACGGATGCGCGCGTAGATCCGCGCGAACACCGGATGCGACCCCCGCTCACTCATCGATGCCACCCAAGGCCCATCCGTGGGGTGCTGTCAACCACGAACGCCGACACCCGATTCGAACCGGCGTTCGGTAACTGTCGGCGGGAGCGCCTAAGGTGTTGGGTGATGACTACGCTGTTCTCGCCTGATGAACTGCCGGTGCCGCTGGAGGAGCCCACGACGCACCGGGCCGATCCGGAGGCGCTGCTCGAGGGGCTCAATCCGCAGCAGCGCGCCGCCGTCGTGCATGGCGGCAAACCGCTGCTGGTGGTCGCCGGTGCCGGCTCGGGCAAGACCCGGGTGCTGACCCGGCGGATCGCCTACCTGCTGGCGGCCCGCGACGCGCATCCGGGATCCATCCTGGCCATCACGTTCACCAACAAGGCCGCCGCCGAGATGCGCGAGCGGGTGGTGGACCTGGTCGGTCCGCGGGCGAAGCTGATGTGGGTCTCCACGTTCCACTCCTCCTGTGTGCGGATCCTGCGCCGCGACATCAAGCGGTTCGGGATCAACTCGACGTTCTCGATCTACGACGACACCGACTCGCGCCGGCTGATGACGCTGGTCTGCCGCGAGCTCGACCTGGACGTGAAGCGGTACAACCCGCGCGCCGTGCTGAACTGGATCAGCACCCAGAAGAACGAGTTGATCGACCACGAGACCGCCGCGGCGAAGACCTCCAACCACCTGGAGGAGACGTACGCCGAGTGCTACCGGATCTACCAGGAGCGCCTCGCCCAGGCGAACGCGCTGGACTTCGACGACCTGCTGATGACCACGGTCAACCTGCTGCAGGCCTTCCCCGAGGTCCGGGAGTACTACCGCCGCCGGTTCCGCCATGTCCTCGTCGACGAGTACCAGGACACCAACCACGCGCAGTACACGCTGATCCGCGAGCTCTGCGGCGCGGACGAGCCGGGCCGGATGGGCCCGACCGCGCCGCCGGCGGAGCTGATGGTGGTCGGCGACGCGGACCAGTCGATCTACGCCTTCCGCGGTGCGACGATCCGCAACATCCTCGCCTTCGAGGAGGACTTCACCAACGCCGAGACGATCCTGCTGGAGCAGAACTACCGCTCCACCCAGACGATCCTGTCCGCGGCGAACGCGGTGATCAGCCGCAACGAGGGCCGCAAGGCGAAGAACCTGTGGTCCGACCAGGGCCAGGGCGAGCAGATCGCGGTGTACGTCGCCGACAACGAGCACGACGAGGCGCAGTTCGTCGCCGACGAGATCGACCGGCTCACCGACGCCGACGGGGTGAAGCCGTCCGACGTGGCGGTGTTCTACCGGACCAACGCCCAGTCGCGAGTGTTCGAAGAGGTCTTCATCCGCACCGGCCATCCGTACAAGGTCGTCGGCGGCGTCCGGTTCTACGAGCGCAAGGAGGTCCGCGACGCGCTCGCGTACCTGCGCGTGCTGGTGAACCCGGAGGACACCGTCTCGCTGCGCCGGATCATGAACGTGCCCAAGCGTGGCATCGGCGACCGGGCCGAGGCGGCGATCGAGTCGCTGGCCGCGCGGGACCGGATCTCGTTCGCGCAGGCGATGCGGCGGGCCCAGGACGCGCCGGCGATGGCTTCGCGGTCGGTGAACGCCGTGCAGGCCTTTGTCGACATCCTCGACGAGCTGACCGCGATGGTCGACTCGGGCGCACCGCCGGACGACATCCTGGACGTCGCACTGCACCGCTCCGGGTACTACGAGGAGCTGCAGAAGTCGACGGATCCGCAGGACGAGACCCGGCTGGAGAACCTGGACGAGTTCATCTCGGTGGCCCGCGAGTTCGTCGAGGAGCGCACTGCCGCCGGTGAGGCCTCCGACCTGCAGGCATTCCTGGAGCGGGTCGCCCTGGTCGCCGACGCGGACCAGATCCCGGACGCGGCCGACGACGGTGGCGTGGTCACGCTGATGACCCTGCACACCGCGAAGGGCCTGGAGTTCCCGGTGGTGTTCCTGACCGGCATGGAGGACGGCGTCTTCCCGCACTCCCGGTCGCTGACCGACATGAAGGAGCTCGAGGAGGAGCGCCGGCTCGCCTACGTCGGCATCACCCGGGCCCGGCAGCGGCTGGCGATCTCCCGGGCCGCGGTCCGTTCGGCGTACGGCGCGCCGCAGCACAACCCGCCGTCACGGTTCCTGGAGGAGATCCCGGCCGAGCTGCTCGACTGGCGCCGGGACGAGTCGGCCATCACCCGCTGGTCGGGCACCGGGACGTCGACCGGCAGCGGCATCCCCAGTCGCTACGAGCCTGCCCGTCGTACGGCGTCCGACAAGCCCGTGATCAGCCTGAATCCAGGCGACCGGGTGGTTCACGACAGCTTCGGGATGGGCACCGTCGTGGTGGTCCGCGGCGACGGCCAGCAGGCGCAGGCCGACATCGACTTCGGGTCCGAAGGAGTCAAACGCCTTCTCCTCCGCTACGCGCCGGTAGAGAAGATCTGAGACCACTTCTGTCACGGCCGGGCATATCCCCGTCAAGCTTTGGACGTTTACATTGCGTCCCAGCCGGAGATTGAGACAATCAAGGCTTCTTCGGCCCCCTCCCGGAAGCGTCCTCCCATGTCCAAGTCGTCGGCTGGTAGCAACCGCCGGATCATCCTGGCGGGGGCCAACCCTGGGCTGCGGCTGTTCGACGAGAACGGCAAGGTGACGGCGTACGCCTCGATCTGGATGGTCGACTGGTCCATCCGCGGCTCCGGTACGGCGGTTGTGCTCTGGTTCGACGGGATCGTCCGGGTCGTGTCGGAGGACGTCGATCTGGCCTCGTGGCTGGAGCGGTACTTCGTCCGCTCGTTCATCGAGGTGCAGGGCCTGCCATGGCACGAGCCCGCGGTCGAGCGCGACCTGGTCCAGGTGTCGATGAACCTGGCCAACGGACTCAGCGCCAAGGCGGCCGACATCCAGATCGAGATGGGCGGCGTACTGGACCGGCGGCTGTTCGCCACCGACGACTTCCCGCTCGCCGAGGGCACCCACAGCCTGAGCCTGGTGATCGCCCCGGTCCGGTCGGCGACGGTCTCGATCGGCGGCGCCTCCGTGCCCGGCTTCGTCCAGGTCGACGGCTCGCCCGACAAGCCCGGCTCGTCCGCGTTCCTCACCACCGCCGAGGTTTGGCAGCGCTGAGCCTTACGCTGTACGAATCAAGCGTAGGAAGGGGATCCGGGTGGCGGTGCAGGCGAACTCCGAACCCCGGATCCCGTTGAGCCGGGACCGGGTACTGCGGGCCGCGGTCGCGATCGCCGACTCCGACGGGCTGGAATCCGTCACGATGCGCCGGATCGGCGAGGCTCTCAGCGCCGAGGCCATGTCGCTGTACTACCACGTCGCCAACAAGAACGATCTGTTCGACGGCATCGTCGACGTACTGATGGCCGAGCTCAACGAGAGCGTCGACCGCGACGACGGTCAGCCGGGCGACTGGAAGGCCGCGATGCGGCGGCGGATCCTGACCGCGCGGCAGATCATGCTGCGCCATCCCTGGGCGCCGAGACTGCTCGAGACTCGTACGACGATGCGCCCGGCCGTGGTGCTGTACCACGATCGCCTGGTCGGGCTGATGCGGTCCGGCGGCTTCTCGTACGACCTCGCCCACCACGCCCTGCACGCGCTCGGCAGCCGGGCGCTGGGGTTCTCCCAGGAACTGTTCGATCCGTCCGCCGGCGCGGGTGACCAGTCCGAGCGGATGCTCGCGGACCTCGCGGACCAGCTGCCGAACCTTGTCGGCATGCTGTCGGAGATCGCCCACGACGACCCGGAGTCCACGCTGGGCTGGTGTGACGACCAGGCCGAGTTCGAGTTCTCCCTCGATCTGATCCTCGACGGTCTGGATCGGCTCAAGTAGCTCGCTGCCGTCGCGAGCTCTTGCATTTTCTTACGCCGTAAGGCAGCCTTACGACGTAAGAAAATGGGGGTGGTTGCGATGAAGGCCATCGTTCAACACCGGTACGGATCGCCGGATGTCCTGGAGTTCACCGACGTCGAGCGGCCGGTCCCGGCCGATCGCGAGGTGCTCGTCAAGGTCCGTGCGGCGTCGGTCAACGCCCGCGACTGGCACGTACTGCGCGGCGATCCGTACGTCGCCCGCCCATCCGCTGATCTCGGCTGGCGCCGGCCCAACGTCCCGATCCGCGGCACCGACTTCGCCGGCACGGTCGAGGCGGTCGGACCGGCAGTGACCGGGGTCCAGATCGGCGACGAGGTCTACGGCGAAGCGCCCGGAGCCTTCGCGGAGTACGTCGCCGTCCGCGTGCAATCGTTTGAGACCAAGCCCGCCAACCTCAGCCACGAGCAGGCTGCCGCCATCCCGCTGGCCGCGAACACGGCCCTGATCGGCTTGCGCGACACGGCGAAGCTCCAACCCGGCCAGCGCCTGCTGATCAACGGCGCGTCCGGTGGCGTGGGGATGTTCGCAGTACAGATCGGCAAGGCCCTCGGCGCGGAAGTGACCGGCGTGTGCAGCACCGGGAACGTCGAATTGGTCCGTTCGCTCGGCGCCGATGAGGTCATCGACTACCTGCGGACCGACTTCAGCCGGAGCGGCCAGCAGTACGACGCCGTGCTCGACCTGGTCGGGAATCGGTCCCTGACGGCTCTCCGCCGGGCGCTGATTCGCCGCGGCACCCTCCTCCTGTCCGGAGGCGGGCTGTTCACCGGTGGCAGCCTCTTCGGGCCGCTCGGTCTGATGGTCAGAGGGAAATTGTCAGCACCCTTTGTGTCGCAGCGAGTGACGCTCTTCAACGCGGTCCCGAGCCGGGGCAATCTGGCGACACTCCGCGACTTCGCCGAGGCCGGCAAGCTCACGCCGGTGGTCGACCGGACCTACCCGCTCGCAGCCGCCGCCGACGCGATCCGCCACATCGAGTCCGGCCACGCCCGGGCCAAGGTCGTCATCACCGTCTGAGCGCCCACCAGTTGTCCATCCGCTCCACAGCGTCCTGACCGCCGCCCAGCACCCGCTCGATCCGGAACAGGTACGCCGCAATCCCCGCAGCACCCTGCATCCAGCCGACACCCGGCGGCAGCAGCGGATCCTCGTTCTTGTGCTCCACAAACCGCCAGTACGCCTTGTCACCCTCGCGGATCGCCCGATCGACCACGGCATCCGCGAGCCGTACGGCGAACTCCAGGTCCTGTGGGTCGCCGTCGCGGTGCCACGCGTCCAGGAACGCGTCGCCGGCTCCCGCCGTACCGCAGCAGCGTCCGTCGTTGTCCCAGAAGCCTGGGTGGAGTCGCTCGGGGATCCCGGAGTACCGGACGCTGTCCAGACAGCGTCGGCGCCAGGTTGTTGGCGACTCACCGGCAACCTGGTCCACTCCGGCGTACTCGAGTGCGCTGAACAGCAACGCCGTACCCGCTCCGCCGTGGCACCAGTTGTACGTGTACTCGTCGCCGTGGCGCTCTGCCCACGGGATCACCCGCGGGACCCGGAAACCCTTGCTGTCATTGATTCCCAGCGTCACGAGATGCTCGGCACCGCGCCGTCCCGCGTCGACGCACTCCGGCTGCTCCAGCTCGACCCCGGCGACGGTCAGCATCGCCGCGATGCCCGCCAGTCCGTGCGAGAAGTTCGGCATCTCGATCGGTTCCTCGGTCTTGAACCGTCGCGACACGAACTGCCAGTTCAGCCCGGTCGGCAGCTCCTCCTTCTCGCCCAGCAGCAGGTCCGCGGACCGGTCGGCCAGCGGGCGGGCGTTCTCCCCGCGGCGGAGGGCCCACAGAGCGGCCATCAGTGCGGCCCCGGTCCCGAGCGTGACGTCGTTGGCCACTGCACCCGGGTAGTACCTGTCCTCCGCCTCGAGGAAGCGTTCAGGCCAGCCGTCCTTCGTAGCGATCTCCAGGGCCCGCCTGACCGCGCCGCCGGAACCAGGCTCGCCGAGCGCGGTGAGGACACCGATCGAGCTGGCCAGGCCGTCGAAGTACGTGATCGAGGTGTCCGCCGGGATCGTCGTGCGGATGCGGTCGGCGAGGGCCGATGCGAAGCGTTGCTCGTCGGCGGTCCACGGGCGGGTGAGCCGGATCTCGGCCAGGGTGTGGGCGAGGCCGCCGATGCCGCTGTGCAGGCCGTCGCGGTACTCGGTCGGCTTCTCGCCACCGGCCGCCTCCGGGATCCACGGCCCGTCGTCGTCCCACTGCACCTGCTCGAGCACCCAGGTCCAGGCTGCTTCCGCGAGGTCGCCGTACGGCGTCATGGGCGGGCGTTGCGGAGCCGGATGCCGCTCCACTCGAGGGTGCTGGTGGTGGTCTCCGCCCAGAAGTCGTGCAGGCGGGGCAGCACGCGCAGCTGAATGCCGGCCTCGTCGTGCAGCTCGAACAGGTCGCCGACGCGCTCGGGTGCACCGAGTGGCCGGACCTCCGTGGTGGCGACGAACGCCGCGTCGAACTTGTCGAACTGCGTGGCCGGCAGCCGGTAGCCGTACAGCTCGACGGAGCGCATCGCGTCCAGCCAGCCGTACTCGACCGCGTGCACGCGGGTCCCGGAGCCGACGCCGATGATGCGGTCACGGTCGTCAGGGGTGGTGTCAGGCCCGACCCACGCCATCGCGCGGGGGCACTGCCGGGGGAACCAGTAGTCGGGGGCGCGGTCGTAGCCGACGGCCCAGACGTACGGAGTGGCCTCTCGCGTCGTCTTGGCGACGTGCGGCCGGAAGACCTCGATGGTCGGATCTTCGGAGAAGTGCAGGACCTCACCAGGTGCCGGGCGCATGCTCGGCAGCTTAGTCAGATCGCCGGGTGAGGGTCTGAGAATTTACGGGTTCAGGCCGCAGTGGTCGCGCAACCACGGTGCCGGGTCGATCGCCTCGCCGCCGTCGGGGTGAACCTCGAAGTGCATGTGCGGCCCGGTGGTGTTGCCGGTCATGCCGACCGCGCCGACCTGGTCACCGGCGTACACGGTCTCGCCGACCGACACGCTGAACTTCGACATGTGGTTGTACCAGGTGACGGTGCCGTCCTCGTGCCTTACCTGGACCTGGCGACCGTACGCGCCGGCCCAGTCGGCGAAGATCACGACGCCCTTCATCACACTGCGGACGGTGGTGCCGACCGGAGCCGCGAAGTCCAGGCCGGTGTGGTTGCGGGCCCAACGGCTGCCGCCCTGACCGAAGGTCGCGGTGATGTGGTAGCCCGTCAGCATGATCTCGCAGCGGGTGGCGGACTCGCGGGCCTTCTTCTCCGCCGCGTCGGCCGCGGCCTTGGCCTTGGCGAGGGCGGAGGCGCGCTTGCTGGTCAGCGCCTGGGTCGCGGTGAGCTTCGCCGCCCGGGCCTTGGCCAGCTGAGCGGCCGCGGCCTGCTTCTTGTTCGTGTCGTTGCCGGCCAGCTGGACCCGGGAGGAGTCACGGGTGGCAAGCTGACGCGCCTGGATGCGGGCCGTGGTGATGCCGGACATCGACCCGTTGTCCAGGCTGAGCGCGGCGAGGTTCACCGCCGAGTTGGCCTGTGTCGGCGAGGCGAGGGTGCTGTGGCTGAATCCCACAGCTCCTGCCGCCGCAGCCAGGGCTGCGGTCAGACCGACGATCTGGGTACTGCTGGGGGTGTTACGCCTGGCGACGCGATGCTTGGCACTGTGACGTCCTGCGCCGGGATTGCGCGCAGCGTTGCCGGGCGTGACGCGGTCTCCCGCGGCACGGTGCTGGGACACAACGTGGCCTTTCGGTCACAGGGGAGGGGCTGGAGGTTCGGGAGGGACTAGGAGGGGCTTGAAGCTGTGCACCCTCCGGGAGGTTTTATTCCCCCGGCGGGCTCATGCACCATAACGGATGGGTCACGAGGCCACAAACCCCGCCACCCCCTTTTGGGCCCGTCCTTCACGAAACTTTTGCATGAGCGGCTGCACGTGCATTCGCCGTCGGTGCCCGGAAAGCTGCCTTGTCAGGCAGTTCCCGCGGTGGCGTCCTGCTCGTCCAGGTGGGCCAGCATCTCGGTGATCTGATGCACGACCTCGCCGTGGAACGGCAGGGACAGGTGGCCCACGCCGCGAACCCGCAGATTACTCGCGACCAGGTCGGTGTGCCGGATTCGGGCCCGCCGCTGCGGCACGATCAGCTGGTCGACATCGCTGTAGAACGCGACGAACCTGGTCCGGCATCCGGGCGCCGGCTCGGCCAGCTCGGTCATCAGGTCGCTGTCCGGCCGCACCTGCTTCACCAGCGGCCACGGCAGCAGCCGGGCCGCGACGGTGCCCTGATGCGGCGTCCCGAGCGTGACACAGGTGTGCACCCGCTGATCCCCGCCGAGCCGCTGGACGTAGTACCGCGCGATCAGCCCGCCGAGACTGTGCCCGATCACGTGGATCTGGTCCGACCCGGACGCCTCGCAGATCGCCTCGATCTCCTCGCCCATCCGTTCCGCGGTACGACGGACGTCCAGCGTCAGCGGTGAGTACGAGAACGTGTGGATGCTGCTGAACCCGCGACGCACCAGTTGCCGGCGCATCAGCGCGAAGATGGTGTGGTTGTCGATGATCCCGTGCGCCAGCAGGATCGGCGTACCGGCGGCTCTGACGTCGCTGACCAGCAGGCTGCGCTGGGCCGGAGTCAGGCCGGTCAGGGTGAGCCGCTCGGTGCGGGAGCCCGAGCTGCCGACCAGGCCGAGTGGGTACATCGCCAGGTGGGTGGTGAGCCAGCCGATCTCGACGGCCGCGCCCTGGAGTACCCGCGGTGAGAGTGCGGACCGGGCGCCGTACAGGAGTCCGTCCACTGCGCCACGTACTTCGTCCTGCCAGGCGCTCATCGGCGGCTCCTCACGCAACCAGACCCCCCGATTGGTCCGATCTCTTCCACGGTAACCGGTTCCCACCTGGCGTGGCGGGGAACACACACGTTCGTGTCTTATCCGCGATGAAGGGACCGGATAGCCTGCGAACATGCCTGCTACGAGTCCTCTCCGGGTCGTTGTCGCCAAGCCTGGCCTGGACGGCCACGACCGTGGCGCCAAGGTGGTCGCGCGGGCACTGCGCGACGCCGGCATGGAGGTCATCTACACCGGCCTGCACCAGACTCCCGAGCAGATCGTCGAGACCGCGATCGCCGAGGACGCCGACGCGATCGGCCTGTCGGTGCTGTCCGGGGCGCACATGACCCTGTTCAAGCGGGTCCGCGAACTGCTCACCGAGCGGGACGCCGACGACATCGTGGTGTTCGGCGGCGGCATCATCCCGGACGCCGACCTGCAGCCGCTGGCCGAGCTCGGCGTGCACAAGATCTTCACTCCCGGCGCGACCACCACCGAGATCGTCGAGTGGGTTCGCGCGAACGTCGGCGACGCCTCCGCCTCGACGGCCTGACGGGCGATCCGCTCCGGAGCGTGATGACGACTGCCCGGAGTCGTTCTGAACAGTCACGGCGCGTTCAGTCAGGTTACTAACCGGTAATACCGAATCGTTAAGAAACACCTGGTTGTGCGGGCAGTCGAATCGCGGTCGCATACAGCCATGCGGCTGTCCGTTTCAGGGCTGTTCAGCGGCGGGCTGTGTGGCACAGAACACAGAGCCCTCGATGTCGGTTACTGTCCGGACAGGCGGGGACACGGTGCGGTGGGGGACGGTGACCCGTTCTACGCAGGACCAAGCGATATCCCATCGGGAGAGGGCAGGTAGACGATGAGGTTTGAACGATCACATACACGCAAGGCCGCGTTCGTGGCCGTCGCCAGCAGCCTGGTGCTGCTCGCGTCAGCGTGTGGTGGCGGTGACGACGGGAGCAGCAGCGGTGACAGCGGCTCGTCCGGGGGCGCAGCGCTCGAAGGCCGCGGTCCGATCACGTTTGCCACCGGCAAGGACACCTCCGGGAACCTGACGAACCAGGTCGCGGCGTGGAACTCGCAGCACCCGGACGAGAAGGTCACTGTGTCGGAGCTGCCCGAGTCCGCGGACCAGCAGCGCGCGCAGATGATCCAGAACGCGCAGATCAAGTCCGACGCGTTCAGCGTGCTCAACCTCGACGTGGTCTGGACCGCTGAGTTCGCCGCGAACCGGTGGGTCACCGAGCTGCCGCCGGACCAGTTCCCCGACCTGGGCAAGCTGCTCCCGTCGACGCTGGACACGGCGAAGTACCGCGACAAGCTGTACGGCGTCCCGGTCACGTCCGACGGCGGGTTGCTCTACTACCGCAAGGACCTGCTGGACAAGGCCGGCGTCCAGCCGCCGAAGACCTGGGAAGAGATGTCCGCGGCGTGCGCCAAGGTGAAGGCGCTGCCCGAGGGCAAGTCGATGAACTGCTACGCGGGACAGTTCGAGAAGTACGAGGGCCTCACGGTGAACTTCTCCGAGGCCGTCAACGGTGCGGGCGGTGTGGTCGTCGGTGACGACGGCAAGCCGAACGTCGACACCCCGGAAGCGCTGGCGGGCCTGAACTTCCTCGTCGACGGCCTCAAGTCCGGCGAGTTCCCGAAGGCCTCCATCACCTACAAGGAGGAGGAAGGGCGCCGCGCGTTCCAGGAGGGCAGCCTCGTCTTCCTCCGCAACTGGCCGTACGTGTACGCGCTGGCTCAGAAGACCGACGGCTCGTCGAAGATCAACGGCAAGTTCGCGGTCGCACCGTTGCCGGGTATGTCCAGCGGCGGCGTGTCCACCCTCGGTGGCCACAACTACGCGATCTCGGAGTTCGCCAAGAACAAGGCGACCGCGGCGGACTTCATCAAGTTCATGTCCAGCGAGGAACGCCAGAAGGCGAACATCGAGAAGACCTCGCAGGCACCGACCTGGGCGTCGCTGTACGACGACCCGGCGCTGAACAAGCAGTTCCCGTACCTGGCCCCGCTGAAGGCCTCCATCGAGTCCGCGAAGTCGCGGCCGAAGGTGGTCAAGTACGGCGACGTGACGACCGCGATCCAGGAGGCGGCGTACGGCGCGATGACCGGCACGATGCCACCGAAGGATGCGTTGGCCGGACTGCAGACCAAGTTGAGCACGCTCATCACGCAATGACCCATCGCGGGGCCGGCGCGTAGTGGCAACGCTGCGTGCCGGCCCCGGCCTGTCACCGCCCGCCGGAAGGCGGACGGAGAGAAGGAGGCAGAGGTGAGTACATCCGCGCCGGTCGCAGAGCGACCGAAGCAGGAGACCACCAAGAAGCCACGGCGGAGCTCGTTCAACGAAGGCACCGGACGGCTGGCCGCACTGCTGCTGTCACCGACCCTGATCGTGCTGCTCCTGGTGGTCGTGTACCCGATCCTGTCGGCGCTGCGCGAGTCGCTGTACACGAGCGGTCAGCGCATCGACGAGAACGGCTTCGTCGTCCAGGGGTCCGAGTTCGTCGGGCTCGAGAACTACTCCGCGATCTTCCACGGCGAGACCGCGGACCGATTCTGGAACGCCTTCTACAACACCACGTTCTTCACCGTCACCTGCGTGGTCCTGGAGACCATCATCGGCGTCGCGATGGCACTGGTGATGCACAAGGCGTTCAAGGGCCGCGGCATCGTCCGGGCCAGCATCCTGGTTCCCTGGGCGATCCCGACCGTCGTGTCGGCGCTGCTGTGGAAGTGGATCTTCCAGGCCGACGGCATCGCCAACGCCATGCTGGGCACGCAGATCCTGTGGTCGACCGAGGGCTGGCAGTCGGTCCTGTCGGTGATCATCGCCGACACCTGGAAGACGGCGCCGTTCATCGGGCTGCTCGTGCTGGCGGGTCTGCAGACGATCCCGGACGAGGTCTACGAGGCGGCGAAGGTGGACGGCGCGAGCGTCTGGAAGACGTTCAGCCGGATCACGTTGCCGCTGGTGAAGCCGGCGCTGCTGGTGGCGGTGCTGTTCCGCATCCTCGACACGCTGCGCATCTTCGACCTGCCGTTCGTCCTGGTCGGCCCGAACAAGGAGTCGGTCGAGACGCTGTCGATCCTGGCGTACCTGGAAGCCAACCAGACCCGCTACGGGCCGGCGGCGGCGTACGCGACTCTGCTGTTCATCTACGTCGCCGTGGTCGCGTACGTGTTCGTGCGGCTGCTCGGTGCGGACGTGATCGGCGAGGCTCGACAGGCCAGGAAGAACGGTGGTGGCGGTGGCCGCCGTCGGCGCGACAAGGTGGGGACTGGTGTGGTCGTGGGTTCCGCGGCCGCCAGTTCCTCGGGGAGTGGTGTGTGATGGCTGTCGCTGAGAAGGCTCCGAGGAGGGCCGTCAACGTCAAGTCGGCCGAGGCGCCGTGGTACCGGCGGTGGGCGCCACTGCTCGGTATCGCGATCATCATTCTCTACTGCCTGGCGCCGTTCTACTGGATGCTCGTGTCGGCGCTGCGCCGGCCGACCGACCAGTTCGAGAACTCGCTCCTTCCGACCACCTGGTCGCTGGACAACTTCAAGGACGTGTTCAAGCCCGGCACCGGGTTCGGGCGCGGCCTGCTGAACAGCCTGATCGTGGCCGGCACGGTGACGATCCTGACCCTGATCATCGGCCTGGTCGCGGCGTACACGCTGGCCCGGCTGGAGTTCCGCTTCAAGAACGTCGTGCTGGCGATCATCATCACCACCTCGATGTTCCCCGGTATCTCGCTGGTGATCCCGCTGAAGAAGCTGTTCAGCGACATCAACTGGATCAACACCTACCAGGCGATGATCGTGCCCAGCCTGTCGTTCGCGCTGCCCCTGGCGGTGTGGAACCTGACCGCGTTCTTCCGGCAGATGCCGAGGGAACTCGAGCAGGCCGCCATGGTCGACGGGTGTACGCCGGCGCAGGCGTTCCGCAAGATCATCCTGCCGCTGGCGGCACCGGGTGTGTTCACGACCGCGATCATCACGTTCATCGCGGCCTGGAACGAGTTCCTGATCGCGCTCAGCATGGTGAACAAGAAGGAGATCCAGACCGCGAACGTGATCATCTCTCAGTTCACCGGTACGTCGGGCCGTGACCAACCGTTCGGCAGTCAGATGGCGGCCGGCGTCGTGGTCACGATCCCGCTCGTGATCGCGGTACTGATCTTCCAACGACGCATCGTCGCCGGCCTGACCGCAGGCGGCGTCAAGTAACAGAAGCCGGACGAAGGCCGGAGTCGCGCAAGCGGCTCCGGCCTTCTGTTGTCAGTGGCAACAGTCGATCGTTGCCTTTTGCATCAACCTGCAGTCGCGGAACCTTGCCTGTTCCCGCTCCCGTCAATAGCGTCAATGTCCTCGGCAGCGGCTCCGCGACCGGTCTGGTCTCGGGGAAGCCGTGCAGTACGACGGACCAGCATCAATTGTGGAAGGCTCACATCACCGGCGCGGAGTTCACGTACCTCGGCCAGCGCTGTCTGGACAGCAATTCCCGCGGTGCGGCGTACAACCTGCAATGCAACGGATCGCAGAACCAGATCTGGGCGAAGGTCTACTTCTCCACCCCGTGATATTCGCTAACTTGAGGGCTGGAGTCGCGTGAACGGCTCCGGCCCCTGGTGTTGCGGTCAGAGTTGCAGCCAGGCGGTGGCGTCGACGGGTAGGTGGTTGCCGGTCAGGGGCTCGCTGGACAGGAGGATCTGCTGGTGCGGCGGGAGGGGGATGGGGGCGTCGCTGAGGTTGACCAGGCAGCGGAACGAATCGCGGGTGAAGGAGAGGACGCCGGCTGGGGTTTCGTCGTCCCAGGTGAGGCGGCCTTCGCCGAGGGCTGGGTGTGAGCGGCGGATACGCAACGCGGCCTTGTAGAGGTTCAGGTGGCTGCCGGGGTCATTGGCCTGCGTCTCGGCGGTCAGGGCTGACCAGTCGGCTGGCTGGGGAAGCCAAGGCTGGTCGGTGCCGGGGCCGAAACCGAAGGGCGGCTCTGAGCCGCTCCACGGGATCGGGACGCGGCAGCCGTCGCGGCCGCGGACGGTGTGGCCGGAGCGTTCCCATGTCGGGTCGTCGAGAACGTCCTCCGGCAGATCCTCGACCTCGGGCAGCGCAAGCTCGTCACCCTGGTAGACGTACGCACCACCCGGCAGCGCGAGCTCGAGCAGCGCCGCGGCGCGTGCCCGACGCCGGCCGAGCTCCAGATCGGTCGGTACGACGCCCGCACCCTCCAACGCGTCCCGCTGGTCCCGGCCGTAGCGCGTGCGATGCCGGATCGTGTCGTGGTTGCTCAGCACCCAGGTCGCCGGTGCCCCGACCGCCCACAGATTCTCCGTGGTGTGGTCGATGACCTGCCGCAACTCCTTCGCGTCCCACGCACACTGCAGTACGTCGAAGTTGAACGCGGAGTGCAGTTCGTTCGACCGCACGTACTGCGCCAGCCGCTCGGCCGGCGACAGCCAGGCCTCGGCCACGAACACCCGTGGCCCTTGCGGCGTATCGGCGTACTCGTCGGCGATCGCCCGCCAGCGCTGATGGATCGTGTGGACGCCGGGCTGGTCGTAGAACGGGTTGCCGACGTACTTCTCCCGCGTCGGCTCCCCGTTGTGCAGCGGTACGTCGGGCAGCGCGGGATCCTTGGCCATCGAGTCGGCCACGTCGATCCGGAACCCGTCGATGCCGCGGTCGAACCAGAACCGCAGGATCGCGTCGAACTCCTCGATCACCGCCGGGTTGTCCCAGTTCCAGTCCGGCTGCGAGATGTCGAACAGATGCAGGTACCACTGGCCGTCGTCAATCTGCTGCCAGGCGCCGCCGCCGAACGCGGCCGGCCAGTTGGTCGGCGGCAGACCGCCCTCCTTACCGTCGCGGAACCAGAACAGGTCGCGCTCCGGAGAGCCTTTACCCGCCGCCAGCGCGGCCTTGAACCACGGGTGTTCCCAGGAGCAGTGGTTCGGCACCAGGTCGATCAGGATCCGCAGGCCGAGTGCGTGCGCCTCGGCGATCAGCGCGTCCGCGTCCGCCAGCGTGCCGAATTCGGGGTTGATGTCGCGGTAGTCGGACACGTCGTACCCGCCGTCGAGCAGCGGGGACGGGTACCACGGACTGATCCAGATCGCGTCGATGCCGAGGTCGGCGAGGTACGGCAGCCGGGCACGGATGCCGTTGACGTCACCCGTCCCGTCACCGTTGGCGTCGGCGAAGGATCGCGGGTACACCTGGTAGACGACGGCGCTACGCCACCAGTCGTCAGCTGGTCTGGTTGCTGGATCGGTCATGCGTCCCAGCCTGGCACGGCCTCGGAAGAATCCTGTGACGGTCGTCTCAGCGTGTACCCCGGCTGGTGCCACGCCCGGCACGGTGGCTAGTCTCAGGCCGACGGAACGCGCCGGCGACCGTGCCCCTCCATTGGGTTCAGCCCGCCTGCCGCGGCCTACTCGAACAGGTGCGAGAGAGGGACCACAGTCGTGGACTTGATGGAATACCAGGCGAAGACGGTCTTCGCCAAGCACGGAGTGCGGACGACCGTGGGTGCGGTCGTCACGACTCCGACCGAAGCCCGCGCGGCGGCCGAGAAGATCGGTGGCCGAGTGGTCGTGAAGGCCCAGGTGAAGACCGGTGGCCGCGGGAAGGCCGGTGGCGTCAAGCTCGCCTCCTCGCCGGACGAGGCGGAGGAGAAGGCGCGCGAGATCCTCGGGCTGGACATCAAGGGCCACGTCGTCAAGATCCTGAACATCGTGCCGGCCGCGGCGATCGCCGAGGAGTACTACTTCTCCTTCCTGGTCGACCGGGCCAACCGCAACTACCTCTGCATCGCGTCGGCCGCCGGCGGCATGGAGATCGAGGAGGTCGCGCACACCAACCCCGACGCGGTGGCGCAGATCTCGATCGACCCGGCCACCGGAGTGGACGAGGCGAAGGCGCGCGAGATCGCCACGGCGGCGAAGTACCCCGCCGACGTGATCGACGCCGTCGTACCGGAGATCGTCAAGCTGTACGACGTGTTCATCGCCGAGGACGCCTCGCTGGTCGAGGTGAACCCGCTGGTCAAGCTCGCCGACGGCAACGTCGAGGCGCTGGACGGCAAGGTCACCCTGGACGAGAACGCGGACTTCCGGCACCCGGACCACGCCGAGTTCGAGGACATCGCGGCGGCGGACCCGCTGGAGGCGGCGGCCAAGGCCAAGGGCCTGAACTACGTGAAGCTGGACGGCTCGGTCGGCATCATCGGCAACGGTGCCGGGCTGGTCATGTCCACGCTCGACGTGGTCGCGTACGCCGGTGAGGAGTTCGGTGGCCAGAAGCCGGCCAACTTCCTCGACATCGGTGGCGGCGCGAGCGCCGAGGTGATGGCGAACGGATTGGAGATCATCATCTCCGACCCGCAGGTGGAGAGCGTGTTCGTCAATGTCTTCGGCGGCATCACCGCGTGCGACGCGGTCGCGAACGGCATCGTGCAGGCGTTCGAGCTGCTCGCGAGCCGCGACGAGCACGTCACCAAGCCGCTGGTCGTCCGGCTGGACGGCAACAACGCCGAGGAGGGCCGCCGGATCCTCGACGAGGCCGGCCTGGCCGGTCTGGAGCGGGTCGACACGATGGACGGTGCCGCCAGGCGGGCCGCCGAGCTGGCTGCGAAGTAAGGGATCGCTGAACATGTCTATCTTCCTGACCAAGGACAGCAAGGTCATCGTCCAGGGCATGACCGGCTCGGAAGGCACCAAGCACACCACCCGGATGCTTGCCTCGGGCACCAACATCGTCGGCGGCGTGAACCCGCGCAAGGCGGGCCAGAGCCAGGACTTCGACGGAAAGTCGGTGCCGGTGTTCGGCACGGTCGCGGACGCGGTGAAGGAGACCGGCGCGGACGTGTCGGTCATCTTCGTGCCGCCGAAGTTCACCAAGGACGCGGTGCTGGAGGCCGTCGAGGCCGCCGTACCGCTGGTCGTGGTGATCACCGAGGGCGTGCCGGTGCACGACACCGCCGCGTTCTTCGCGGCCGCGCAGGCGTCCGGCACCACCCGGATCATCGGCCCGAACTGCCCCGGCATCATCACCCCGGGCGAGGCGAACGCCGGCATCATCCCGGCCGACATCGCGGGTGCGGGCCGGATCGGTCTGGTGTCGAAGTCGGGCACGCTGACGTACCAGATGATGTACGAACTGCGGGACTTCGGGTTCTCCACCGCGATCGGGATCGGTGGCGACCCGATCATCGGGACCACGCACATCGATGCATTGCAGGCCTTCCAGGAGGATCCGGACACCGATGCGATCGTGATGATCGGTGAGATCGGTGGTGACGCCGAGGAGCGGGCGGCCGCGTTCATCAAGGAGAACGTGACCAAGCCGGTCGTCGGTTACGTCGCGGGCTTCACCGCGCCGGAGGGCAAGACGATGGGCCACGCCGGCGCGATCGTGTCCGGTTCGTCGGGTACGGCGGCTGCGAAGCAGGAGGCCCTCGAGGCCGTCGGCGTGAAGGTCGGCAAGACGCCGACCGAGACCGCCAACCTGATGCGCGAGATCATGCAGGGCCTGACCAAGTAAGCATCAGCAGTAGCAAGCGGGACCTGCGGCTTCGGCCGTGGGTCCCGTTGCTGTTTGCAGGCCGCTTACCTGTAGGCGGCCGAGCGCTCGGTCGCGCGGATCAGCGTCTCCCGGAAGCCGCCGTCGGTGACGTCGAGGTCCTTCAGGACCGGGAACAGCAGGTAGACCGCGCGATCCCCGGAGACCGCGACACCGATCCGGTAGGTGAACTTCTTCCCGTTACCGGTGTCGAACGACGCTTCCCAGGTCTCGCCCTTCATCACGCTGGTCGCGATCTCGCCGGTCGATTCCACCTTGGCGGTCGAGACGGTCTTCCCGCAGCCGTCGACGTTCTTGCGGATCTGGGCGACGAAGGTGCTCGCCGCCTTCGCGGTCGCGAACTTGGCCACTGTGTCGTCCAGGCCGAACTCGGTCGGCACCTTCGCGTCCGGCGTGACGTACGTCTGGGAGCCGTACTTGGTCGCCTTCGCCTTCTTCGGGTCGAAGTTCTCGCACTGGGTGCCAGGGCCGGTCTTCGCCGGGGTGCTCACCCACGGCTTGTCGATCTCGGCCAGCACCGGCAGGTCGACCGGCGCCATGAACCCCGGCGCCTCGGTGCTCGGCAGCAGGCTCGGCCTCGCCACCGGTGCCGCCTTGCTGCAGCCGCCGGACTGCGCGCAGATCCGCTTCGCGGCTGCGGCCGCGGTGGCCAGTACGGCGTTCGGCGGGGGCGGCGTCCCAGAGATCGTGTCGTGCTCCAGCACCATGGTCGCCTGACCAGCCACCGAGACGGCGATGGTCTTGTACTTCGTCTTGGTCCCGGACGGCTGCCCGAACACGGCGATCCAGCCGCGCTCACCGACGCCCGTGGTCAGGTAGCTGGCGGACAGCCGGGTCTGCTTCTCGGAGTTGCACTGGCCGAGCCAGCCGACGATCGAGGTGTATGCCTTGCCGGCCGCGGCCGCGTCGTTCGAGACCTCGACGTACTGGACGGCGGTCTGCTTGGTGGCCGCGTTCGAGAACGTGCGGACCCAGGTGCGCAGTCCGGCCGGGTCGGCGAACCGCTGCGACTGGCACGCGAACGCCTTGTCCGGCGCGGTGCTGCCGTCGGCGGTTTTGGTGATCGTCCAGGCACCGGTCGCGCCCAGTGGCTTCGCGGTGGCGGCGTCGAGCAGGGGCTTGTCGTCGGTCAGCACGTTGGAGTCGGCGGACTTGTCGTCGGAGGCTCCACTGCCGGCGTTCGCACCGGGTGAGTTGTCTCCGCCGAACGCGTTCAGAGCGGCGACACCGCCGCCTCCGACCAGAAGAACGACCGCGATACCGGCCGCGATCGTCTGGTTCCGCTTACGCGCCTTCTGCCGGCGCGCCTCCCGGGCAGCGGCACGACCGCCGCCGCGCGGTGCGCGGTGGGAACCGGCCAAAGCTCGACCTCCTGACTGATTCCACCCGACAGTACCCGGTGGATCCCGGTCGCCCACAGCCAGCTACCCGCCGGCCAGCGGGGGTGAACCGAGCGTGAGCAAGCGCGCCGAAGTCTTCCATATCCGGCGTGTCAGAACGAGTGGCATCTCGCGGCAGGGTGACGATGGGAGTCAGATGAGCGACATGCTGAGCCGCCCGGGCGCCCGTGACGGCGGACCACACCAGACGCCCGGGCCCGCCCCGTCCGACGTCGTCGCCCCGACCAAGCCGGTTGTGCTGTCGGCGGCGCTCTCGGCGGGAGCCTGCCTGCTGACCGGGCTGCTCACATGTGCAGCGGTGGCCGTGATCGGCTGGCTCGCCGCGACTTTCGGCGGCGCTTCCGGCGCTCTCCGGGCCGGGGCATCCGCCTGGCTGGTCGCGCACAAGGCCGGTGTGACGCTCGGCGGCGGTTCCGTCACGATCGCACCGCTCGGTCTAACGTTGTTCTTCGCCTGGTGCCTGTACCGCGGTGGCAAGTCCGCGGCCAGGAACAGCGCGGCTGACCGGACCGGGGACCTGATCCTGCTGTCCGGGGTGTTCGCCGTCGTCTACGGCCTCGGTGGGCTCATCGTGGCGCTGCTCACAGCGGACGGGTCGCTGAAGGTGCACCCGCTGGCGGCATTCCTCGGTGCCGGGACGATCGCGTTCATCGCCGGGACCCTCGGCATACTGGTCGAGTCCGGTGCGGCGGCGGACATCGCCGACGCGACACCGATCGGTCTCCGCGACACCGTGCCGGCCGCGGCGGCCGCCGTACTGACCGTGATCGCGATCGCATCCGTCCTGTACGGCGTACTGCTCGCGATCCACTTCTCCCGCATCACCGGGATGCTGGAGTTGCTGGACGCCGGTGTGATCGGGTCGGTGGTGCTGTTCGCCATCTGCCTGATGCTGGTGCCGAACATGATCCTGTACGTCGTCTCGTTCCTGGCCGGACCTGGATTCCAGCTGGGCGTGGGTACGACGATCGCCCCGACCGGAGTGGATGTCGGCAATCTGCCTGCGCTTCCGCTGCTGGCCGCCGTACCTGAGGATGGCGCGACACCGACGTACCTGCTCGCACTGACCGCGGTGGTCCCGCTGATCGCTGGTGTGGTGGCCGGACTGGTTGTGGTGCGGCGCGGTCTGGTCGATGAGGAGGCGGAGGCGCTCGGCTGGGACGCCTTTGCGCTCCGCGGTGGTATCGCGGCGCTGATCGCGGGCGTGATGCTCTACCTGCTGATGGCGTTGTCGGGCGGCTCGGCCGGGCCCGGGCGGATGTCGGCCGTGGGGATCCCGGCTGCGTTGCCGGCGGCCGGCGTACTGGCTGCCGGGATGGCGATCGGTGCGTCGATCACTGCCGCGGTGATCGCCTCCCGCCGACCGGCTGACGTTGAGGTGGATGCCGCGGGATAAGGTTTGCGGCGTGACAGACCCGGTTGCGCCTACCCCTGACCCTGCACGCCTCGTCGTGCTGGTGTCCGGATCGGGGTCGAATCTGCAGGCCCTGCTGGATGCCTGCGCCGACCCGGCGTACGGCGCTCGCGTCGTCGGCGTCGGTGCCGACCGGGACGGGATCGCCGGGCTGGACCGGGCCGCGACCGCCGGTGTGCCGACCTTCGTGCACAAGGTGAAGGACTACGCCGAGCGGGTCGAGTGGGACCGTGCGCTGACCGCGTCGGTGTCCGAGCACAAGCCCGACCTGGTCGTGTCGGCCGGCTTCCTGAAGCTGGTCGGCGACGACTTCCTGGCCGCGTTCGGCGACCGGTACATCAACACCCACAACGCGCTGCTGCCCGCGTTCCCAGGCATCCACGGGCCGCGGGACGCGCTCGAGTACGGCGTGAAGGTGGCCGGCGCGACACTGTTCTTCGTGGACGGCGGCGTCGACACCGGGCCGATCATCGCGCAGGTCGTCGTACCGGTCGAGGACGACGACACCGAAGAGACCCTGACCGAGCGGATCAAGGAGGTCGAGCGCCGCCAGTTGGTGGAGTGGGTCGGCCGGCTGGTCCGCGACGGCTGGACCATCACCGGACGAAAGGTTCGACTGAAGTGAGCACCGACCGCAGGCCGATCCGCCGGGCGCTGATCAGCGTCTACGACAAGACCGGTCTGGAGGAGCTCGCGACAGCGCTGTCCGCGGCCGGCGTCCAGCTGGTGTCGACCGGTTCCACCGCGGCCCGGATCGCGGCGGCCGGCGTACCGGTGACGAAGGTCGAGGAGCTGACCGGGTTCCCGGAGTGCCTGGACGGGCGGGTCAAGACGCTGCACCCGATGGTGCACGCAGGGCTGCTGGCCGACGTACGCAAGACCGATCATGTCGAGCAGTTGGCCGAGATGCGGGTCGAGCCGTTCGACCTGCTGGTGAGCAATCTGTATCCGTTCACGGAGACCGTTGCGTCTGGCGCCTCGACGGACGAGTGCATCGAGCAGATCGACATCGGCGGGCCGTCGATGGTCCGTGGCGCGGCCAAGAACCACGCCAACGTTGCCGTTGTCGTCTCGCCTTCCCGCTACCCGGAGATCGTTGCGGCGCTGGCTGCCGGTGGATTCAGTTTGGAGGAGCGGCAGCGGCTGGCTGTCGACGCCTTTGTGCATACGGCGTCGTACGACGTGGCCGTCGCGTCCTGGATGGGCAGTGTGCTCACGGACACCTCCGATGGCAGTGGGTTCCCGGCTTGGGCCGGTGCGACCTGGGAGAAGGCCGCCGTACTGCGGTATGGCGAGAACCCGCATCAGCCGGCGGCGCTGTACACCAACGGTCGTGGCGGTCTCGCGTCCGCGGAGCAGTTGCACGGCAAGGAGATGTCGTACAACAACTACGTCGACGCCGACGCGGCCCGGCGTACCGCGTATGACTTCAGTGAGCCGGCTGTCGCGATCATCAAGCACGCGAACCCGTGCGGCATCGCGGTCGGCAAGGACATCGCCGAGGCCCATCGCCGCGCCCACGAGTGCGACCCGGTCTCGGCGTACGGCGGTGTGATCGCGACCAACCGGCCGGTCTCGGTGGACCTGGCCAAGCAGGTCGCGGAGATCTTCACCGAGGTGCTGGTCGCGCCGGCGTACGAGGACGGCGCTGTCGAGATCCTGCAGGGTAAGAAGAACATCCGGCTGCTGGTCGCTGACGCACCGGCCGACGGCGATGCGGTTGAGATGCGTGGGGTCAGCGGTGGGTTGCTGATGCAGCACGTCGATCGCTTCCAGGCTCCTGGTGACGACCCGACTGCGTGGACGCTGGCGGCTGGTTCGGCGGCCTCGCCTGAGGTGCTGGCCGACCTCGCGTTTGCGTGGAAGGCATGCCGCGCGGTCAAGTCCAACGCGATCCTGCTCGCCTCGGATGGCGCCTCGGTCGGCGTCGGCATGGGCCAGGTCAACCGCGTCGACTCCTGCCGCCTCGCCGTCTCCCGCGCCGGTGAGCGGGCGGTCGGCTCTGTGGCTGCCTCGGACGCGTTCTTTCCCTTCCCTGATGGGCTCGAGGTCCTGATCGAGGGTGGAGTGAAGGCCGTGGTCCAGCCCGGCGGCTCCATCCGCGACGAAGCCGCCATCGAAGCCGCGGAGAAGGCCGGCATCACCATGTACTTCACCGGAACCCGCCACTTCTTCCACTGAACGTCCGACCCACGCGTGCTCCCGCGGCTGCTCCTCCGTCGCGACCGCTACGCGCGCTCCCACCCACCCCCGGCTCAGCGCCGGTACATCCTTTCCGGCTACCGCCGGGTGCGCCGGGCTAGCGCCGGCTGACGCCCGCGGGACATGAGGCTGCCGCCTGGTGCTGCGCGCTCCTGCATCGTGCACGACCGGTTGATCAGACTGACGGCTACTGCGACGGCCGGTCGATCCCTGAGGCGCCGCCCAGCGCCCCGCGTGATATTCGGCATCGCGACCTACGCCACCGCGTCTCACTTCTCCACTAACTATCGTTGAGGTCGTGGCGGAACATCACCTGGTGCCCGTCGTCGCGGGTGTTGCCGTCGGCGTACCAACCTGTTGACTCGTAGAAGCGCTGGCCTTGGGGGTAGTTGGCGAGGGTCCAGAGGATCGCTTGGGGGTAGGCGGCGCGGAGCGCGTCCAGAGCGGTGTGCATGAGGGTGGTGCCTAGCCCGGTGCGCCAGTACGCCGGATCGATAGCAATCGTGTCGAGCTCGCCCAATCGCGAATCCACCGGATCACGGCTGGGACCGATGCCGGCCAAGCCTGCGATGGTGCCGTCGGCTTCGGCGACCCACCATGTGGTGCGGTCGCTGGCCAGGTCGGCTGCCCACCGTTGGATCCGCCCGGCGTCGGCCTCGATGGGCGCCATCAGCCCGGCGAATCCCGCATTCCAGGAGTCGACGTAGATCTCCACCACCCGCGGCGCATCAGCCGGCGTCGCAGCCCGCACCACGATGCTCACCCCGCCCAGCCAAACCGGGCCAGCACCGAGTCGATCTCAGGATCGCTGGCGCGCCAGGACCAGGTGCGGAGTTCCACGAGCTTGATCAGGCCGAGCAGCATCAAGGGATCTTCTGCTACGTACCTGCCCTCAGGTGAGGTCGCCTCCATGAGATCCCCGTCCAGCTGGCTCACGCGGTAGCCGGCAGCTTCCAGCGCGAGGATCGCCGGCACGACCGTGTTCCCGGCCGAGGCGATGTTCCGTTGCTCTGTCATGGACGCACAGTAGGACAGGCGGCTCGGAGCGTCTCCTCGGAAATGGCTCCGGGGCGACCACGGTGTGGTTGGTCGCGGGCGATAGCCCGGCAAGTGGCGGCGATAAGCCCGGCAGGGATGCACCGGCGACAAGCCGGGGGTGGGTGGGAACGCCCGCGTAGCACGCGGGGGCTGATCTGTTAGTTGGGGACGATCAGGCCCAGGGCGGTGACGGCGGCGCCTACGGCTATGAGGAAGGTGGTGTCGAACATGCGGCCGCGGACGTGGAGGAGGCCGGCGGCGGTGTCGGAGAGGGTGGCGCGGAGGAGGCCGGCCAGGATGACGCTGCCGGCGAAGATCAGTACGCCGTTGCGCCAGTCGTAGAAGGTGAGGACGACCAGGCCGGTCAGGGCGACCAGGAGCGAGAGCACCAACGGCCATTCGCTGCTGCGCTGAGCCTCGCCCGCCATCAGCACGTCACGCTCGTCTCGTTCCGTCCCGTCCGGCTCACTGCGCCAGGCTCGCTTCGGCCGCCTCGACCACGTTGGTCAGCAGCATCGCCCGCGTCATCGGGCCGATCCCGCCCGGCATCGGCGCGATCCAGGAAGCCTGCTCGCGGGCCGCGGCCTCGATGTCGCCGACGATCTTGCCCTCGGCGCTCCGGCTGGTGCCGACGTCCAGCAGTACGGCGCCCGGCTTCACCATGTCCGCGGTGATCAGCCCGGCCGACCCGGCCGCCGCGATCACGATGTCGCCGGTGCGTACGACGGACGCCAGGTCGGTGGTGCCGGTGTGGCACTGGGTCACGGTGGCGTTCTCGCTGCGGCGGGTGAACAGCAGACCCATCGGCCGGCCGGCGGTCACACCCCGGCCGATCACGACCACGTGTGCGCCCGCGATCGGAACGTCGTACCGGCGGAGGAGCTCGACGCAGCCCTTCGGGGTGCACGGCAGCGGGCCGTCCTGGCCGAGGACGAGCTTGCCGAGGCTGACCGGGTGCAGTCCGTCGGCGTCCTTGGCCGGGTCGATCAGGCCGAGGATCGTGTTCGTGTCGACGTGCTTGGGCAGCGGGAGCTGGACGATGAAGCCGGTGCAGTCCGGGTTGTCGTTCAGCTCGCGGACCTTCGCGGCGATCTCGTCCTGGGTCGCGGTGTCCGGCAGTTCGACCTGGATCGACGCGATCCCGACCGCCGCGCAGTCGCGGTGCTTGCCGGCCACGTACGCCCGGCTGCCCGGGTCGTCCCCGACCAGGATCGTGCCGAGCCCGGGCACCACGCCCTGCTCGGCCAGCTTCGCGACCCGGACCTTCAGCTCGTCCTTGATCGCCGCCGCGGTGGCCTTGCCGTCCAGAATCTGCGCCGTCACAAGGCACGAGTCTGCCATGCGGGCGACCGGGAACACCTACCCCCTTGCTCGTGTTGAGGGAGGTAGTTTATTCTTGAACTACTGAGCAGCGAGGAGACCACCATGCCCGCCGTGACCGTCAGCGACATCACTGTGCTGCCCCGCGTCCACCAGCCGGATCCGGCCGTCGCGCACGAGCGCGCGGTGAAGTCGGTGACGTCCGCGCCGAGCGGCTTCGAGGGCGAGGGATTCCCGGTACGGCGTGCGTTCGCCGGCGTGGACCTGCGCGACCTCGACCCGTTCATCCACATGGACCAGATGGGCGAGGTCGAGTACGCGCCGGGCGAGCCGAAGGGTACGCCGTGGCACCCGCACCGAGGCTTCGAGACCGTCACCTACATGCTCGACGGGATCATGGAGCACCAGGACTCCAACGGCGGTGGTGGTGTCATCTCCAACGGCGACACCCAGTGGATGACCGCGGGGAGTGGGCTGCTGCACATCGAGACCCCGCCGGAGCACTTGGTGCTGAGTGGTGGCCTGTTCCACGGCATCCAGCTCTGGGTGAACCTGCCGAAGGTGCAGAAATGGGCGCCGCCGCGCTACCAGGACATCCGCGGTGGTGACGCTGCCCTGCTGTCCACGGAGGACGGCGGCGCGCTGATCCGCGTGATCGCGGGCTCGGTCGACGGCCATGACGGCCCCGGCTCGACCCACACACCGATCACGTTGGTGCACGCGACCGTCAGCCCTGGCGCCGAGCTGGTGCTGCCGTGGCAGCCGGACTACAACGCACTCGTCTACGTGCTGGCCGGCCAGGGCACAGTCGGCGCCGAGCACCGCCCGTTCCGCAAAGGCCAGTTGGCGGTCTTCGGTCCCGGTGACACGATCCGCACCGCGGCGGGGACGACGCAGCCGCAGGCGGAGCCGAACCTGGATGTCCTGATCATCGGCGGTCGCCCGATCCGGGAGCCGATCGCGATGGCCGGCCCGTTCGTGATGAACACCCGCGCCGAGGTCGTCCAGGCTTTCGAGGACTTCCAGGCCGGCAAGCTCGGCTCGATCCCCGCCGTGCACGGCGCTCCGACGGAACTGCGCAGTACTGACTAGCGTTGCCCTGGACAGTCTGAAACCCCGGTTCTACCTTCAAATGAAGGGGAAACGGGGATTTCAGGGGGCATCATGTCGCGTTTCCGGAAACTTGCGCTGATTGTGTCCGCGGTGGCACTGACCGTCGCCGCCGGCATACCCTTCCCGGCCTCGATCCCGTTGCCGAACGACTTCGCGCCGGAGGGCATCGCGACCGGGCCTGGGGCAACGTTCTACGCCGGATCGCTCACCACGGGTGACATCTTCCGGGGCAGCCTGCGGACCGGCAAGGGTGCGATCTTCGTCGACGCACCGCCGGGCCGCGCGGCAGGCGGCATGAAGGTCGAACGAGACGCGAAACGGCTGTGGGTGGCCGGCGGACCGACCGGACATGCGTACGTGTACAGCACCCGCAACGGCTCGACGATCAAGGATCTGGTGCTCGCCACCGGCGACAGCCTGATCAACGACGTCACGGTGACCAACCACGCGGCGTACTTCACCGACACGTTCGCTCCGGTGATCTACAAGGTGCCGATCGGAGCACACGGCCGGATCGGGACGCCGCAGACGATTCCGCTCAGCGGGCCGGCCGCCGTGATGGGGGAGTTCCCCAATCTGAACGGGATCGACGCGCCCAAGAGTGGGAAGTGGCTGATCCTCGGGCACTCGTCCCGCGGCGAGTTGTACCTGGTGAACCCGCGGAGCGGTGCCAGCCGGACGATCGCGATCACCGGCGGCACCATCACCCCCGGAACGCCGGACGGGATTCTGCTCGACGGCCGGACGCTGTGGGTGGTGGAGAACTTCGCTGAGCGGCTGGTCAAGATCAGGCTCAGCGGAGACCTGACCAGCGGCCGGATCACCGAGACCTTCACCAGCGACCTGTTCCGCATCCCGACCACCGTGGCCAAGTCCGGCGACCGGCTCGCGCTGGTGAACGCGCGCTTCGATCTCGGCTTGCCGCCGCCATTCGGACCGGGGGCACCACCAGGCACCGACTACGACGTGGTGCAGATCAAGAAGCCCTGAGGTCAGCCCTCCGGGTAGAAGAGGAACAGGGTGCAGCCCTTTTCCGACTGTGGCACATGGGACGACCCGGCCGGGGCGTGGATGAACGAACCGGCCGGGTAGTCGCGGATCCCGTCGTTGAACACCCCGTCGACGACGAAGACCTCCTCCGGCCCCGGGTCGTGGACGTCGATGCCTTCCCAGTGCGAGCCGGGCTCCATCTGGAGCACGTACGCCGCTGCCGTTCCGTTGGTCCAGAGCGGTCGCAACGTGATGCCGGCGAACACCTCACGCGCGGGTGCGTCGTCGACCGAGGCCCATTCGTAGTTCTGCATACCTTCGATCCTGAGATATCCACAGGGATGTCCCCAGTGTCTGGATAGTCTTGTTCGGGTACTTTTCTGTCATGAGTCCGCATCGGGTCGTCGCGCTGGTGTCGGCACTGCAGGGGAGCTTCGAGCTGGGTTGCGCGGCCGTGGTGTTCGGCAACGACCGGTACCGGTTCAGCGTGTGTACCGAGCGGCCGGGCGCGGTCCGGACGCGCGGAGGGTTCGACCTGCTGGTGACGTCCGGGCTGCGGGCGCTCGACCGGGCCGACACGATCGTCGTACCGGGGTGGCTGCCGGTCGGCCGGATGCCGTCCGACGCTGTACTGCGCGCATTGCGGCGGGCGCATCGGCGTGGAGCCCGGCTGGTGAGCATCTGCTCGGGCGCGTTCGCACTGGCCGCGACCGGTCTGCTCGACGGTCGCCGTATCACCACGCATTGGCGGCAGTGCGACGTACTGCAGAAGCAGTTCCCCGCGGTTCAGGTCGATCCGGACGTGCTCTACATCGACCACGGTGACATCGCGACGAGCGCCGGCTCCGGCACGGGGATCGATCTGTGTCTCCACCTCGTCCGCAACGACCACGGTGCCGCGTACGCCGCTCAGATCGCGCGGACGATGGTGATGCCGCCGCACCGCGAGGGCGGCCAGGTCCAGTACCGGACGGACGACCGGCCGCAGTCTCCCGATGCGTTGGGTGCCTTGCTGGATTGGGCGACCGAGCGACTCGCCGAGCCGATCACCGTGGACGACCTGGCCGCGCAGCTCAACGTGTCACCGCGGACACTCGCGCGACGCTTCGCGATTGAGCTAGGAGTGGCTCCGGGGCAATGGCTACTGGCGCAACGGATCGCCCGGACCCGTGCCCTGCTGGAGGAAACCGACCTCCCGATCGAGACCATCGTGACCCGCGTCGGCCTCTCCTCGGCCACCAACCTCCGCCGCCGCTTCCACACCGCCGTCCGCACAACGCCCAGCGCCTACCGCCGCGCCTTCCGAGCTCAGAAATCCCCAGAGTCGTCGAGGTCGATGTAGCAGCGGATCCGTGGATCGTCCGCTTCGCCGCCGTACGCCTCGACGAATCGCCGGGCCGCGGGAGGACCGCCGTACTGCGGGTTGAGCTCGCCGGACAGGCTCTTATACATCAGGGCGAGGTCGATGTAGCGGTCGCCCGTGCCGAGCCGGGCGAGGTCGAGGATGCCGGTGAACTGCAGTGTCTCCGGGTCGATGAAGACGTTCGGCGCCGCGTAGTCGCCGTGGGTGACGACATCCCGCTCGCCGGGAAACGGCGACGTGAACGGGCAGTCGGTCAGCTCGTGCAACTGCCGGATGCCGTCGGCGATCGCGGCGAGTACGGCGACCCGGTCGCGCGCCGGCCACGGCTGCGATGCGTCTCGGCCGGGGAGCTCGCTGGTCAGCAGCCAGTTGTTGCCTCGACCAACGACTCGAGGGCAGGGGAAGCCGGTGGTGCCGAGCCAGGCCAGCCGGTCGGCCTCGTGGTCGACGCCGGGGCCGGCCTTGTAGAACAGGCGTTCCCGTCCCCGGTCGAGCCGTACGACAACAGCCTCAGAGTTGCCGAGGTGGATCGGTTCGGCGGTGGCTGCGCCGAACCGATCCACGAGAGCGTTCAGATCCACTCAGTGAAGATTACGGTGCAACGCCGAGATCAGCTCCCCAGTTCCGGTGTCACCGTCGAGCGACCAGATCATCGCGCCACCCAGATCGCGCTTCGAGATGTACTGCGCCTTGCGCTTCATTTCGACCGGGTCGTCCCAGGTCCAGAACGTCGTACCGTCGAAGATCCAGGCGAAGCCGGCCTTGTTGTCGCGGTAGACGGTGTAGTTGGACAGCTGCGCCTTGAGGTAGCGGTAGTCGTCCGTGCCGGGCTCGAACGTGCCCGGTGCGGCACCCGTCGACGGCTGGAAGAGACCGTGGTTCTGGTCGGTCACGCCGGTCCAGCCGTGGGAGTAGAACGGCACGCCCATCACGAGTCGGCTCCGCGGCGCGCCTCGGGCCAGGTAGGCGTCGATCGTCACCTGCGAGCTGAACTCCGGTGTGGTCGGGTCACCCTTCGGTCCGTCGATCGCGGACTGCTGGTTCGTCAACTGCTCCCACGGACCGTGGTAGTCGTACCCCTGTGTCGTAGCGAAGGTCAGGTCCTTGAACAGCTTGCGGACCTCGAACCCGTTGTCGATCATCGTCGGGTTCGCCGGCAGGAACGCGGTCAGGTTGTAGCGGCCCTTGAACGGCCAGGACAGCTTGTCGAGTTGGGTGCGGTACTCGTGCACCAGCGCGGTGAAGTTCTGCTTGTCCTCGGGCCGGATCACGTTGCCCGGGTTGCCTTCGCTGCCGGGCCACTCCCAGTCGAGATCGATCCCGTCGAAGACACCCTTGGCGGCACCCGCGGGCAGGCCGGGCAGGTTGCCCTTCAGCCACATGTCCACGCAGGACTTCACGTGCGCGGCCCGCGAGGCCGGCGTGAGTGCGGCGTCGGAGAAGTACTTCGAGCCGGTCCAGCCGCCGAGCGAGATGCTGATCCGCAGCTTCGGATACATCTTCTTGAGTTTCTTGAACTGATTGAGGTTGCCGTTGAGCACCTGCCCCGGCTCGTCGGCCTTGCCGTCGACGCTCTGCTCGGCGCTGAACGGCCGTTGGTAATCGGCCCACGCGTCGCTGCTCAGGCAGTTCCCGGCAGCGTCGACGAAGCCGAAGGCGTAGTTGATCTGGGTCAGCCGCTCGGCCGACCCGTTCTTGACCAGATCGCTGACCAGGAAGTTCCGGTCGTACCCGCTCCAGTTGGTGTAGTACCCCACTACCCGCTTGCTGTCGTGCGCCTCGGCCGGTACGGCGGCAATGCCCGCCATCCCGACCCCGGCCGCCACCAGCAACGCCACACTCCGACGTCTCATTCGACTCCCCACCTGGCGGTTCAAGGGACAAAGTGCGCTCACAGTAGGACTGTTCCGACGATTTACACAATGTCTCTACCAAAGAATCTCTGACCTAGAATTCGCGGATGATCAGACCCGCGACGGCCGAGGACGCGGACGCGGTCACGACGATCGTGACGACCGCGTTCGAGGGATACATCCCGCGGATGGGCGTGGCCCCGATCCCGATGGTGATGGACTACCGCGCGGCCATCGCAGCCGGGAAGGTCTGGGTGACCGGAGAGCCCATCGCCGGCCTCGTGTTGCTGGAGGACGAACCGGACTCGCTGCTGCTGGATGTGCTCGCTGTTTCGCCGGACGCGCAGGGACGCGGCATCGGTGCCGCGCTGCTGGCCTTCACCGAAGTCGAGGCGAGGGCTCGTGGCTTTGACCGGATCACCCTCTACACGAACGCGGCGATGACCGAGAACATCGCCTACTACCCGCGCCACGGGTACGTCGAAACCGGCCGGGAGACCGTCGAGGATCGGCACCGGGTCTTCTTTCGCAAGGACCTCACGTAGGGTCGCCCGCATGACGGATGTGCGTGCGGATCTGGCGCCTACGGGTGCGTTGCGGGCCTCGATCAACCTGGGGAATCCGGTGCTGGCACAGGGGACGCCCGAGCAGCCGGGCGGGGTGACGGTGGACATCGCCCGGGAGATCGGTCGGCGGCTCGAGGTACCGGTGGAACTGGTCTGTTTCGATGCCGCGCGGAAGTCGTTCGAGGCGATGGCGACCGGCCAGGCGGACATCTGCTTCCTCGCTGTCGATCCCGCGCGGGCCACGGAGGTCGCGTTCACCGCGCCGTACGTCGTCATCGAAGGCGTGTTCGCCGTACCGCGGGACTCGGCCCTGACGACCGTCGACGAGGTGGACGCTCCGGGAGTCCGCATCGGCGTGAAGCAAGGGTCGGCGTACGACCTCTACCTGACCCGTGAGTTGCGGAACGCAACTGTCGTCCGCGGCAACGAAGGTGTCGACGTGTTCCTCGCCGAAGGTCTCGAGGCCGCGGCCGGGATCCGGCAGCCGATCGCGCGATTCGTTGCCGACCACCCCGAAGTGCGGCTGATCGACCAACGATTCATGGAGATCCGGCAGGCCGTCGGCACCACGAAGGGTCGCCGTCCGGAGACCGTTGCCTTCCTCCACGATCTGGTCGAGGACCTCAAGGCGAACGGATTCGTTGCCGACTCCCTGCTTCGGTCCGGGCAGCCGGACGCCTCGGTGGCTCCGCCCGCCTGACGCTCGGTGCCCGATCGGGCACCGGCCGTGCAGGTTGATGCCACGGCAGCCGATTCGCGAAACCATCCGGTACGGTCCGGACATCTAACGGTGTGTGGCTGATCGGCTCCGCTTCGTGAGGCGTGGGTGATCAGTCCGTCGTGAGGACAACCGAACGGGAGGGTCTCCATCGTGGTATCCACACCACGATCGAGGCGTATCGGCGTTGCCGCCGTCGCCTCGATCGCTGCCTTGGGTCTCGGGCTGTCCGGCCCAGCACAAGCATCAGCTGCTCCAGCACAACCACATCCCCTGGTCGCCAAGGCGAAGGGCAATGCACCGGATCAGCGCGTCACGCTCGTCACCGGTGACCGGATCACCTTGCACGGCGGCGATCCGGGCCGCGCCTCGATCGAGCCGGGCGCCGGCCGCCGCGGCATCGTCTTCTCCACCCAGCGGGTCAAGGACCACCTGTACGTCGTACCGTCCGACGTCCGCGAGCGGATCGCCCAGGGTCACCTGGACCGCCGGCTGTTCGACGTCACCGGCCTGATCAAGGCCGGGTACGACGACAAATCGACCGGCGCGATCCCGCTGGTCGTGACGTACGCCGGTCAGGCCAAGACGCGATCGACCGCGCCAGGTGCGACGGTGACCCGCCGGCTGCCGGTCGTCAACGGCGCGGCGCTGAAGGTGGACAAGGCGAAGGCCGGTGCGTTCCTGGCCGGTGCCACCTCGTCCCGCTCGACAGCCGGCGTCGACAAGATCTGGCTGGACGGCAAGCGCGAGATCAGCCTCGACCAGTCGGTGCCGCAGATCGGTGCACCGGCCGCGTGGCAGGCCGGCTACACCGGCAAGGGCATCTCGGTCGCCGTCCTCGACACGGGCATCGACACCTCGCATCCGGACCTGGCCACTCAGGTCGCGGGCGCGAAGAACTTCACCGAGGAGCCGGCCGAGGATCTGGTCGGCCACGGCACCCACGTCGCGTCGACGATCGCCGGTACGGCGGCCGCGTCAGCCGGCAAGTACAAGGGCGTCGCGCCGGACGCCAAGCTGTACGACGGCAAGGTCTGCGAGCAGGGTGGCTGCACCGAGTCCGCGATCATCGGCGGGATGGAGTGGGCCGCGACCGAGGTGAAGGCGAAGATCGTCAACCTCAGCCTCGGTGGCACCGACACCCCGGAGATCGACCCGCTCGAGGAGGTCGTGAACCGGCTGACCGCGCAGACCGGCACCTTGTTCGTCATTGCCGCAGGCAACGAAGGCCCGGGTGACGGCACGGTCGGTTCGCCGGGCAGTGCGGACGCCGCACTGACCGTCGGTGCGGTCGACAAGCAGGACAAGCTGGCCGAGTTCTCCAGCCGCGGCCCGCGGGTCGGCGACGGCGCGGTCAAGCCCGACGTCACCGCGCCCGGTGTCGCCATCGTCGCGGCGAAGGCGAAGAAGGCGATCATCGGTACGCCGGTCGGCGACCAGTATCTGATGCTCGACGGTACGTCGATGGCCACCCCGCACACCGCGGGCGCGGCGGCACTACTGGCGCAGCAACACCCGGACTGGAAGGCCGCCGAGCTCAAGGGCGCGCTGATGGAGTCCGCGAAGCCGGCCGCCGACCAGACCGCGTTCGAGCAAGGTGCCGGCCGGATAGACGTTGCCAAGGGCATCAAGCAGACCGTGATCTCCGAGCCGGGCAGTCTCTCGTTCGGTACGGCGGTCTGGCCGCACAACGACGACTCCCCGGTCACCAAGACGCTGACCTACCGCAACCTCGGCGACAAGCCGGTGACCCTCGCCCTGACCTCGACCCTGGTCGGTCCGGACGGGAACCCGGCGCCGGCGAATGCACTCGAGCTCAGCGCGGACAGCGTCACCGTGCCCGCCGGTGGCACCGCGTCGGTCCAGGCCACGTCGAACACGAACCACAGCGGCCCAGACGGCGGCTACTCCGGCCGGGTCACCGCGACCGCCGGCGACAGCTCGGTCGTGTCCGCGATCGGTGTGAACAAGGAGAAGGAGAGCTACGACCTGACGGTCAACGCGATCGGGCCGGACGGCAAGCCGGCGCCGGTCAGCGGACTGGTGTTCGGGCTCGAGACCGAGGTCTTCACGTTCCTCGACGACGCGAGCGGTACGGCGAAGATCCGGTTGCAGAAGGGTGAGTACGCGGTGCAGGGCGACCAGTTCGTCCCGAAGCCGGGTGGTGACACCGGTGACTACTACTCCCTGGTCCAGCCGAGCGTTCAGCTGACCAAGGCCACCACGGTGGTGCTGGATGCCCGGACGACCAAGGACATCAGGGTCACTGTCCCGCAAGCGGATGCGGCCGTCGCTGTCGCCGACATCGGGTACGACCGGACGGCTGCTGACGGGGTGCGCGGCCTTCTCTCGTCGGCGCTGCTGCTGGACTTCAACGGTGTGCACACGGCACAGGTTGGTGAATCGCTGCCGCCGGAGCAGATGACAGGTCACGTGTCGTCGCAGTGGGCGAAGCCGTCCGCGGACGGCTCGTTCGCCAAGTCGCCGTACCTGTACGGCGTGATCGACACGACGCCGGGCGGATACCCGACCGGGCTCGATCGCAAGGTCGAGGCGAAGGACCTGGCCGTGGTCAACCAGTCCTTCAACGCCACCGGCGATCGCGAGATCGACCGGGCCGTGTTCGGTACGGCGCCGCACTCGAGTGGAGGCTGGGCGGTCGTGCTGCCGTACGACACCCCGGCGACAACGAAGCTGCTGCTCGACGACAAGCCTTCCAGTTGGAGCTCGGAGATCAGCGAGGTCGTGCCGAGTACGGATCCGGAGGACCCGTTCCCGGTCACGGTCACCCGACTGGCGTCGCCGGCCAAGGAGTACAAGGCCGGCAAGTCGTACCAGCAGCGGTTCAACTCGGCCGCCTTCTCGACCAGTCCGTCGTACGCCGGCCGGATCGAGAACGACCTGGTGGTCGCGGCGTACTCGCTGGCCGATGCCGACGGCAACACCGGCGCCACCCGGACGGACACCGAGTCCAGCAAGCTGACCCGGGACGGTCAGGTCGTTGCCGAGTCGCAGTACTTCGGCTCGGCCGAGGTGACTGGATTGCCGGCAGAGAAGGCGACGTACACGCTGGAGTCGTCGCTGACTCGGCAGACGTGGTCCACCTTCACGACCCGGATGGACTTCAGCTGGACGTTCTCCTCGGCCGCGACGACCAAGGAGACGCTGCTGCCGCTGCTCGGAGTGCGGTACCGGCCGGCGGTCGACAGTCACAACGTGGCCGAACGCAGGCCGGTGACGGTGCTGCCGGTGGTCGTCGACGCACAGGCCGGCGCGAGCCTGCCGGGGATCCGCAAGCTGGAGCTGCAGGTGTCCGGTGACGACGGCAGGACCTGGCACAAGGCCGGCGTCGTACCGACCGGAAAGCGCACCTACAAGGCGATCTTCGCGACGCCGGCGGGTGCGAAGTCCGTGTCGCTGAAGGCGCACGTGGTCGATGCCGGAGGCAACGTTACGGACCAGACCGTGATCGGCGCGTACCCGCTGCGCTGACGAACAGCGGAAGGCCCCCGGGAGCTGCGTGCTCCCGGGGGCCTTCTGTGCTGGTGGGCGTCAGCCGAGCAGGTTGAGCGCCTGGACCGCGTCGCGCTCTTCGGCCAGCTCGGCGGTGCTGGCGTCGATCCGGGCGCGGGAGAAGTCGTTGATCTCCAGGCCCTGGACGATCTCCCAGTTGCCGTCCTTGGTGGTCACCGGGAACGAGGAGATCAGGCCCTCGGGGACGCCGTACGAGCCGTCGGAGACGACCGCCATCGACAGCCAGTCGCCCTCGGCCGAGCCCCGCAGCCAGTCGCGGGTGTGGTCGATGGTGGCGGCCGCCGCGGATGCAGCCGACGACGCGCCACGGGCCTCGATGATCGCGGCGCCGCGCTTCTGGGTGGTCGGGATGAAGTCGTTCTCCAGCCAGTTCTGGTCGTTGACGAGCTCGATCGCGCTCTTGCCGCCGACCTCGGCGTGGAAGATGTCCGGGTACTGCGTCGCGGAGTGGTTGCCCCAGATCGTCAGCTTCTTGATGTCGGTGGTGTGCGCACCGGTCTTCTTCGCCAGCTGGGCGAGGGCGCGGTTGTGGTCGAGCCGGGTCAGCGCGGAGAACCGCTCGGCCGGGATGTCCGGCGCGTTGCTCTTCGCGATCAGCGCGTTGGTG
The DNA here is from genome assembly GCF_004331465.1 of Kribbella pittospori. GTDB lineage: Bacteria > Actinomycetota > Actinomycetes > Propionibacteriales > Kribbellaceae > Kribbella > Kribbella pittospori. The sequence goes on along the minus strand of NZ_SJKB01000002.1, from coordinate 374,305 downwards.
TTGGCCGGGTTGCCGGTCACGGTGATCCGGATGTCGTCGGCGGCGTGGTCGTTCAGGGCCTTGCCCTGGACGGTGAAGATCGCGCCGTTGGCCTCCAGCAGGTCACCGCGCTCCATCCCCTTGGTGCGCGGCCGCGCGCCCACCAGCAGCGCGACGTTCACACCGTCGAAGACGACGTTCGGGTCGTCGCCGATCTCGATACCGGCCAGCGCCGGGAACGCCGAGTCGTCGAGCTCCATCACCACACCCTCGAGCGCCTTCAGGGCCGGGGTGATCTCCAGCAGCCGCAGCTCGACCGGAGTGTCCGGCCCGAGCAGCGCGCCGCTCGCGATCCGGAACAGCAGGCTGTAGCCGATATTCCCGGCGGCTCCGGTAACGGCCACCTTCACCGGTGTAGTGCTCACGACACGCTCCTCGAACTGATTTGACTGTGTGCTTCGGACGCTAGCAAGCCGCGCGCCCGGTACCAACGCTGGGGCGGGACCGACTTCCTCACATTCGGGTGAAAAGGTGGGTGGGTGGAGCGCAAGGTCGGATCGGGGACTGCGACCGTCGAGGCGGACGCCGACGGGACGTTCGTGCTGCGGGTCGACGGGTCGCTGCAGTCGCAGGTCGACCTCGCGGACCCCACCCACCTGTCGTTCGAGTACATGCGCCGGATCGGCGACGTGGTCGACGCCGTCGCGCCACGGCGTCAGCCGGTCGCGGTCGTCCACATCGGTGGGGCGGCGCTGAGCCTGCCGAGGTACGTCGCCGCCACCCGGGCGCGGTCGCGGCAGATCGTCCTCGAACCCGACGAGGACCTGACCGAGTTCGTCCGGGAGGCGCTGCCGCTGCCGAAGCGCTCCGGCATCAAGGTGCGCGCCGTCACCGGCCGGGCCGGGATCACCCAGTTGTACGACGATTCGATGGACCTGCTGATTTTGGATGCCTTCGAGCGCGAGGCAGTCCCGGCGAACCTCGTCACCGGCGAGTTCTTCACCGAGTGTGCGCGGGTACTGCGGCCGACCGGCGTACTGGTCGCGAACCTGATCGACGGATCGGCCGGCTTGCCGTTCATCCGCCGGGTCGTGGCGACCGTCCGCGGGGTGCTCGGCGACGGCGTCGTGCTCGCCGAGCGGAAAGTCCTGCGGGGCAAGGGGTTCGGCAACGTCATCCTGGTCGCGTCGCCGCATTCCGTGCCCGATCTGACCGCGGCCGGCCGGAAGGCTCAGCCGCCGTACGACGTGATGCCGCTGAGCGAACTGGCCGGGAAGGCGGCGCCGCTCCTGGACGCGGAGGGGTTCGTCACGCCGCCGGCACCGCCGGGGACCTTCCGGAGCTGATCCGGTCAACGGCCTGTGCGACCGCCGCACGCTCGGCGGACGTGGCGCCGATCGCGCGCACCAGGTGGTCGAGTCGATCGCGGCCGGCCAGGCGGGTGCCCTGCAGCCAACCCTGAATAGTGGTGCGGGGGATGCCGGTCAGTCGGGCCAGAGTCCGCAGCGATCGTGGCCGGGCCAGCGTGGCCAGAGCGCTGCCCAGGTCTTCGAGTGTGGTGGCGAGCTGCAACAGGCCGAGGACGTCCTGCGGATCATGGCCCGCGGTCTCCCAGTGACGGCGCCAGACGGGCATCAGGTCGGGTGGTACGCCGCAGCCGGACAGGAACGCGGCCGTCACCTCCCAGGTCGGCAGCTGCTTGCCGCCGGCCGCGCGGACCAGGTGTGCGTGTGAGTAGTGCGCTCGCTCGGCCAGTTCGCGGTACGTCAGCCCGGCCTGTCGTCGTACCCGCTGCAGTGCCGCGGCGAAGGTTTCCACATCCTGCATTGCGACCTCCTCGCGATCAAACATAATCCAACATGAACGAACAGATCAAGTGACAGGAGTCAAGGTAGGCTTGGCCAATGTCCGTTGCGAAGGTCGCCGCTCTGACGTACTACCCGGTGAAGGGTCTGTCCGGTGTGCCGGTGGAGCACGCCGAGGTGGGGCCGACCGGGCTCCGGCATGACCGGAACTTCATGCTGGTCGAGCCCGACGGCACGTTCCTGAGCCAGCGCAGCCTGCCCGCGATGGCGGCGCTGCGGGCCGAGATCCTCAGCGACGGCGACGCGCTCCGGTTCTCCGGCCCCGGCGTACCGGATCTCGAGATCCAGGTCCGGTACGACGGCAAGCGGCGCGACGTCAGCCTGTTCGGGAAGTGGTTCGGCCAGGGCGTCGTCCAGGACCCGGCCGCGGCCGAGTGGTTCACCGAAAGGCTCGGCAAGCCGGCGGCGCTGGTCCGGGTCACGCCCGAGCACGAGCGGCCGGGCTGGGGTGTGCATCTGGGACAGACCGGCTTCGGCGACGCGCACGCGCTGATGATCACCTCGCTGTCGTCGCTCGACGGCCTGAATGCACGGATCGTCGAGCGCGGTGGCGACGCGATCCCGATGAACCGCTTCCGGCCGAACATCGTCGTGGCCGGCTGGTCCGAACCGCACACCGAGGACAAGGTGCTGCGGATGTCCGCGGGCTCGGTCGAGATCGGGTACTCGGCCCGCTCGATCCGGTGCGCGGTGCCGACCGTGGACCAGGCGACCGGCGAGAAGCGTGGGCCGGAGCCGACCCGGACGCTGGCGTCGTACCGGCGGCAGCCCGACTACGGCGGCGGCGTCAGCTTCGGCATGAAGGCCGCGGTGCTTGCCGGGGGCCCCCTTCACGTGGGTGATGAGATCTTGGTACACGAATGGATCCCGGCCGGTCCTGACCCGGCGCCGGAACGCCGGTAGCGTCCGAGACTCCACCCGACGGCGAGGGGGAGTCGTGCACCGGATCCTGTTGTTGCTGTTAGCCCCTGCTGCGTTGCTCGTCCCGGCGAACGCCGAGGTTCCGCGGACGCCGTCGTACCAGGTGGAGCTGACCAGCAACGCCGATGGCAGGACGTGGTCCGGGCGGGAGAGCGTCTCCTTCACGAACACCTCGGCGGACCTGATGGCCGAGATCTATCTGCGGCTGTGGGGCAATGCCGGCGGGTGCTCTTCGGTTGTCGTGAGCAACTTCTCCGGTGGTACGGCGACGACGGACTGCACTGTGGTGAAGGTGGTGCCTGCCGAGCCGGTGGAGCCAGGGAAGCCGACGACGATCGGGTTCGACGTCACCATGACTGCGCCGGACCGGGAGGATCGGTTCGGACGGTCGGGCGCGTACAGCTTCTTCGGCAACGCGCTGCCGGTGCTTGCCGTGCGCGACGGTGACGGCTGGCATCTTGATCCGGATGTCGGGATCGGTGAGAGCTTCTACACGGTGGCGGCGGACTTCGCGGTCCGGCTGCTGCACCCGGGTCAGCTCGGCGTACCGTCGACCGGCGAACTGATCGACGGTGTCGCGATCGCCAAGCAGGTCAGGGATTTCGCCTGGGCGGCCGGACCGTTCCGGACCGCCGAGGCCACGTCGCCTGGCGGCATCAAGGTGCGCACCTGGGCGACGGACTTGCTCAGTCCTGAGGCGGTGGCGGAGACCCGTACCGAAGCGGTGGCGGCGATCGACGACTTCGGGCGGCGGTTCGGCGACTATCCGTACGGCGAGATCGACCTGGTGCTGAACGACCGGTGGACGAACTTCAGCGGGATGGAGTACCCGGGGTTCGTGCTGTTGATCTCACCCGCGAGTCCGGTGGTTCATGAGGTGGCGCACCAGTGGTGGTACGGGATCGTCGGCAACAACGAGTACGCCGATCCCTGGCTGGACGAGGCGTTCGCGACGTACGCGACCGATCTGCACACGGGCGACCAGCAGGCCGGGTGCTGGCCGGGGTCGTTGCCGGTGGCAATCAGTAGCTCGATGGGTTACTGGGGAGCGCATCAGTCGTCGTACGCGACCTATGTCTACACCTACGGCTCGTGCATGTTGCATGAGTTGGAGCGGCTGATCGGGGCGCCGGCGATGGCGCGGCTGCTGACGACCTACGCGCGCGACCATTGGTTCGGGGTGTCCACCCCGGCCGATTTCAAGGCTGCCGCGCAGGCCGTCAGTTCGACCGACCTGACGTCGTTCTGGCGATCACACGCCGTCGGTTAGTGCGGTCGCGACGCCGTGGTCCACGACGCGCAGACGCTCGCTCAGTCCCGCGGCCGCGAACGCCGCGATCACCGTGTCGGGGCCTTCGGAGAAGTGCGCCCAGCCCTCGGTGTGGACCGGCACGATGACCGCGGGGTCGAGCAGGTGCGCGGCCTCGACCGCGGCCTCGGTCGTCAGGGTCAGGGGCGCTCCATCCAGGAGCGTCGTCCGCGCTCCGCCGGCGAACAGAACCGCGACGTCGAACGGGCCGAAGCGGTCGGCGATCTGCTTCACCAGGTCCACCGACGCGTTGTCGCCCGACACGTAGACGGTCGGCAGGCCTTCGCCGCTGAGCACGAAGCCGGTGACGACTCCCGTAACCGCCTCCGCGCCCTCAGGACCGTGCAACGCGGGTACGCCGGTCACCGTCAGCACACCGCCGTCCGGTCGCTGCAGGTCGTACGACTCCCAGTTCGCCAGGCCGTGAACACCGGGGATGCGGGTGGCTGCACCTGGAGTCGACAGGACCGCGGGGATGGACGGCAGCAGCGCCCGGCCGGCGTCGTCCAGGTTGTCCTTGTGCTGGTCGTGCGACAGCAGGACGGCATCGATCGTCCCGAGCTCCGCGGCGGGCACCGCCGGACCGGTCAACTTGGTCATCACCCGCCCACCCGGCAGTTCGTAGTCCTGGGGTTCGTCGAAGGCGGGATCGGTCAGCAGGTTCAGCCCACCGAGGCTGATCAGGGCGGTCGGACCGCCGATGTGCGTGATCTTCATACCTCGATCTTCCGGCGTAGCAGCATGGCTCACCATTGGCCCGAGAGCCACAGTTCCTGAAGATCGGGCCATATTGGTTGCATGCGTACAGTCGCCGTCTTCGCCTACGACGGGATGAGCCCGTTCCATCTGTCCGTGCCCTGCCTGGTCCTCGGCGATCGCCAGGGTGCGAAAGGTCAGTACGACGTACTGGTCTGTGCTGAGGAACCGGGGTCGCTGCGGACGAACGCGGGCTTCGGGATCAGCGTCGAGTGTGGGCTGGAGGTGATGGACCGCGCGGACGTGGTGATCCTGCCGAGTTGGGATCCGGATCGCGAACCTTCCGCCGTACTGCTCGACTCCATCCGGCGGGCGCATGCGCGCGGGGCGACTGTGGTCGGGTTGTGCATCGGGGCGTTCCTGGTCGCGGCCAGTGGGATCGCGGACGGGCGGGAGATCGTGACGCACTGGCGGTGGGCGGATCGGCTGCAGGAGCGGTACCCGGGAATCACGGTGCGCGCGGATGTGCTGTGGTCGGACCTCGGGGATTTGCTGACGTCCGCGGGGACGGCGGCGTCGCTTGATTGCTGCCTGCATCTGGTGCGCACCCACCACGGTGTCGAGTTGGCCGAGCAGTTGGCACGGAGCATCGTGGTCGCGCCGCATCGCAGTGGTTCGCAGGCGCAGTACATCCCGGTCCCGGTGCCGCCGGACCCCAGCGACGACGTGATCGAGAAGGCGATGGTGTGGGCTCGTGCCCGGCTGGATCAGCCGGTGTCGCTGGATGAATGGGCGGGTGCGGTCGCTTTGTCGCGGCGTACCTTCACGCGGCAGTTCCGGGCGCGGACCGGTAGCTCGGGGCAGGCGTGGCTACTGCGGCAGCGGCTGGACCGGGCCAGGTTGTTGCTCGAGACCACCGATCACCCGGTCGAACGGATCGCCACCGAGAGCGGCTTCGGCAGCAGCGCGGCCCTCCGCCACCACTTCCACACCATCCTCGGCACCACCCCTCAACGCCACCGGCAGGAGTTCGCCGTCTAGCAGGGGGCGTGCAGCTCGACAGGAGGTGTCCGGCCACTCCTAGTGCACCTGCGCCGCATACGCGCCCTGCGTACGCTGTCTCGCGGCTGCACTACCTGTCGGCCTGCCCGCCGACCCCACACCTCATTCACACGGGGGGATATCCCCTCGTGTTGTGCCTTCTCCGGTCGTATGGCAGGGGAGAAGGCACAAGTGCGGGGGATATCCCCTCGTGTTGCCCGGTCTCGGGTCGTGCGGCGGGGAGGTGACGACAGCTGTGGGGATAGCCGCTCGTGTTGGGGGGAGGGTCAGAGGATGAGGAGGAGCATGTAGAGGGCGGGGGCGGCGAAGGTGATGAGCAGGATCCAGGCGATCATCCGGTGCCGGGGCTTGTCGCGGTCCAGCGACGAGGCGAAGTAGAGGACGGCGCCTTCCTCGGTATGCCGGCTCAGACCCATCCGCCGTGCTTCCTCGGGCCGCGGATCCGGGCGCTCGTCCGCGAGCGCATCCGGCGGGATTCCGAAGTGCGCGGGCCGGGCAGGGTCCAGATCATCACGTTCCCCGTACATCCGGCCTCCCGCAGGGTTGGTGGACCATGAGTCGTTCTTACATGGTCGCACCAACCACCCACGAAGTACGCGTACGTCTTACGAGAAGTCAGCCACCCAGGCGTTCCGGGGGGTCTTGCCGGTGAGGGGGCACAGCAAGCTGGTGCAGTGCGACGACGAGCCGTAGCCGACGCCCAGCGTCTTGTGACCACAGTTCAGGATCGTCTTCGAGCTCTGCGACATCATCTGGTTGTAGGCGTCCTGGGCGCTCCACCGGTCGCCGCCCGCCTCGCTCATCGAGCCGTTGCTGCCGTTGACCGAACCCGACTCGGCGTTGCTTTCCGCGGTGTCCCGAGCGCCGCTGGTGATGTTGCTGTCCCGCTTCAGCGGCGCACACCCTTTGTCCTGGCGGGCGTTGTCGATCATGGTGAACAGCGCCAGCTCGTCCGAGGTCATGCTGCCGTCATCCGCCGGCGGTGGGGGCGGGTTCTGCGTTGCTGGGGGCTTGGACGGGGAGGTGGTGGTTGGGCGGTCGTCGGGGGTGGCCGTGGGATCCGTCGTCGGGTCCTGGGTTGGGGACGCGGTCGGGCGGTCGGTGGGCTTGGTGGTCGACGGCGTGGTGCTGGGGGTCGTCGAATCCGTGGGCGTGGGCGTCGCGGACGGGGGGACCGTCGGCTTACCCGTCGGGGTGGGTGGTGCGACGACCGGCTTGGTCGTCGGGGTGATGTAGGTGTCGTCGGTCCGGGTGACGATCGGGATCGACGCGTCGGCCTGGTCGTTCTGCGGCTGGTGCAGCAGGATCCAGGAGATCGGGGTGATCACCAGGATCACGGACGCGACCGCGATCAACGAACGTCGTCCGCGCGAAGCCTTCCCGGCCGCGGCCGCACGAGCCGCACTCCGCGACCCACCGCGCCCGCCACCGGAACCACCGGAACCACCGGAAGCGGCAGAACCACCGGAGCCACCGGCAGCGGCGCCACCGAGACGACGCCCGCTGCCGGAACCACTCGCGTCCGCGGTCCGCTTGTTCCCCGCCGCACTCTCAGCGCCGAGCTCAGCCCCAGCGCCCGCAGACTCGCCGGCTCCAAGCCGGCTCGTGGTGTCCGCGGTACCAGTAGCACCGCCAAGCCCTGTTGCCCCGGTTCGCGACCCACCGAGTGGCGTGGAGCCGGTCCGCGGGCTGGTGCCCAGGTGAGCGGTCCCGGTCGCGGTCAGCGTCCCGAACTCGTTCCCGATCCCGGTCGGACCCGCAGTCCGAGCGCCGTACTGCGTTCCGGTCGTGCTGCTGGGCCAGGCGTTGGAGTCCGTGTCGGTTGTGTCGCTGGAACTGGTGGGCTTCGTGTCGGCCGAGTCCGCTCGGGTGGTGAAGTCCCAGGCAGATGCGGGGGTTCCTCCCGAGCGTTCTTCGGCGGGGTTGGTGAAGTCCCAGGCGGAGGCGGCCGTGCTGGTGGGTGGTTCGGAGGCGCGGGCTTCGGCTTGGGATGCGAAGTCCCACGTCGAGGCCGGAGTACCCGAGGCGCGGTCGCGGGACTCCGCTTGTGCGGCGAAGTCCCAGGCGGAGGCGGCTGTCCCGGCCGTGCGTCCGCTGGATTCGGACGAGGCCCTGGGGGCTGCCACCCGGCGCGCGTTGTACTGCGGGGTGTCCGAGGACGCCGGCCGCCGGGCCGCACGTCGCGCTCCGCTCTCGGCCGCCTCGTCCTCCGGCGCACCGGCCGTCGACTGAGTGACCCACGAAGGAGAGCCGGCCGCGCGCGTGCCCGACCCGCCGAACCCCGACTGTGACGACCCGCCGAAACCCGACTCGGGCGAGCTGAAGCCCGAGGAGCGCGGTGCGTACTGCGGGGTCGTGTCGGGGCCGGACCAGAGTGGTGCGTCGTCGGTCGGGCGTGGTGCGTAGCGCGGTGGTTCGGGAGGGGCCGACGGGGTGGTGTTCTCCGCCGGGGTGGACCGGTTGGACCGGGCTGCTCGCGAGGAGGCGCGGGTCGCCTTCCTGCGTGGCTTGTACCGGCCGCTGTCGCCGGACTCGGACATTATGTCGTTGTTCCCTTCACTGTCGCGTCCCCAAGACGTGCCTCGTCATTCGTCTCACCGGAGCCCCCCAGGACGGACCGGCGACATGACAAGGACGGATCTACCCGCAGTGACCGGCCGCGAACCGGCCGGACATTGTGACCCTGAGACAACATCTCCGCCACACTCGGTGTTTTCCACACAATGACAATCCTCAGCTCCGGCCGAAGTCCTGGACCCAGCTGCCCGGGCCCCAGTCGGAGCGGACCTGACCCGAGTCGTAGCCGATGCCGATCGAGGTGAACCGGCAGTTCAGGATGTTCTTGCGGTGCCCGTCGCTCTGCATCCAGGCAGCGACGACCTTCTGTGCGGTGGAGTAGCCGGCCGCGATGTTCTCGCCCCAGCTGGAACCGCGGTACCCGGCGGCCGCCATCCGGTCGCCCGGATCCTGGCCGTCGGGGTTGGTGTGGTCCATGTAGTGCCGGCGAACCATGTCGGATGCGTGCCGACCGGCCGCCTCGACCAGTGCGCTGTCCAGCCGGAGCGGACCGCAGCCCTGCTGCTGCCGGATCTGGTTGGTCAGGTTCAGCACGTCACGCTCCTGCGAGTTGGTGCCGCCACCTCCGGACGGCGGCTGCGGCGGGTCGCTGGGCGTCGGGTCCTCGGTGACTGTCCTGGTCGGCGTACTGCGGCTGGGCCGCGGCTTCGGCCGGTGGCTGCCGTTCGTGGTCCGCGGTGGTGCCGGGGTCACCGTCACCGTCATGACCGGGTCGGTCGGCGTGGTGAGACCCCCCGTGGGGGTGATGCTCGGGGTACCGCTGGTCTGCGGCGTGTCCGACGACGTCGTGGTCGACGCGGCCGCACCGAGAGTCGGGGTGACGATGGTGGTCGCGCCGTTCGGCAGCGTCTTCGTCACGGTGATGCCCGGCGTCTTCGGCCGGGAGTCGTCGCCGGTGGAGTCCTGCCGAGTGTCCTCGGAGACGTTCAGGACCTTCGTCGCGTCCTGGACCGTGGAGTTGTCGTGAGACATCAGCCAGACCACCGGGCCGATCGCGAGCAGAACCGACAGGGCGCTGACGATCGGGCCGATCAGGCCGCGACTACGCCGGGGCGCGCGTCTGGTTCCGCGGTGTCGCCGGGGGGGAGGCGAATCCGTCATGGGTGGGCGAGTCCTCTTCGTTTTTCGTCGTACCGAGTACTTCGTCGTTCCCCTCGGGTCCAGCCAGGTCCCCCCTGGTGTCAGGCAGTGACCTTAACCGATGGGATAGGTCACCGTTACAGATCCGCGACCCCTCTTAACGATTCCTGAAGATTGCCGGAAACCGATTTACCACCGGCTCGCCCACGGGCCGGTGGCAACGATGCGAACAGCGCGGATCAGCCGCCGAAATCCTGGACCCAGGAGCCGTTGGACCAGTCCGGTTTGACCTGGCCGGAGTCGTATCCGACGCCGAGCCACTTGTAGGTGCAGTTGAGGATGTTCTCCTTGTGACCGGGGCTGTTCATCCAGCCCTTCACCACGGCCGCGGCGCTGGAGTAGCCGACAGCAATGTTCTCGGCCATCGCGCCACCGCTGTAGCCGGCCGACTTCATCCGGTCGAACGGGCTGCGGCCATCCAGGCTGTCGTGCGCGAAGTAGTGCTTGTTGACCATGTCGGACGCGTGCGCCTCGGCGGCCTTCGTCAGTGCGCTGTTCATCCGCAGCGGCCCGCAGCCGGCCTTCGCCCGCTCGTTGTTGGTGAGCGACAGTACCTGCGCCTCGGCGGTGCCCGACCCACCGGACGGCGGCTTCGTTGTCGTCCTGGTCGGCCGCGGAGTAGAGGTGTGGCTCGGCTTCGGCGACGGCTTCCGGGTGGCGTCGCGGCTGGGCGCCGTACTCTTCCGGATCGGCGTCGGCGTCGGGCTCTTGGTCTTCGGCCGCGTCGGCGTCGCCTTCGGCGGTGTCGGCGTCGGACTCGGGGTGTACGCCGGAGTGCTCGGGCTGATCGGCGTCGACGAGGCGTCGTCGGTGACCGAGGTGATCGGCTGCTCCTGGCTGGTCGGCTTGCCCGAACCGGTGTCCCGCAGCACGAACCACCCGACACCCATCAGCAGGATCAGGGCGGACAGAGACGCGAGGACGGGACCGACCACTCCGCTACCGAGCGATCGTTTGTGGTTCGTCATGGTGTGCAGCCTTGCCCACGGCACTACGGCGCGACTCCTCGCCCAGGCCGCACTTCACGAAGCTTTGACAAACTCATGCGTTTGAACGTGAGGTCAGCGAGAGCGGGCGATGATGATGTCCGCCACGACCTTCCACCCCAGGCTTCGGTACAGCCGCAGGCCGTCGATGGACGCGATCAGGATGCCGCGCTTTGCGCCCTGGGCCGCGGCCGTCTCGACCAGCGAAGCCATCACCGCACTGCCGAGACCGCGCCGCCGATGGGCCGGATCGGTCTCGATCCGGTCCGCCACGGCGTCCTCGCCGACCACCGCCATCCGCCCGCTCGACACCACGCCGCCGTGCAGGGTGGCGCGGGTGATGATCAGGTCGGACTCGAGCTCGGTGTGCAGGGCATAGCGCTCGTGCAGCTTCAGCGCCGGCTGCTCCGACAACTGGATCGTCATCAGCCAGTCCTGGTCCTGCTGGACCTCGAGGCCGAGATCCTCGAGCTGCTCGATCCGGGCCTCTTTGTCGTCGGTGGCCAGCGTGATCCAGCCGGCGCCGCGACCACCGCCCTCGGCCAGAGCCAGCTCGGCCGCGCGTTCGACGCGTTCCGGTTTGTCGTCGGCATCCAGGACGACGTACTCCATCGCGCGGTTCTCCTCACCCGCGCGGACGGTCAAGATGCCGTCGTTGTCGTCCTCCACAGTGGTCCAGCCCCGCGAGACTGACCACCCGGCCTGCCAGCGGCGGACCAGCTCCTCACGATCTCTCACCCGTCGATTCAAGCAGCCAGATGCCGAGACGGCGAGGGGAAACGGTGTGGTCTGGCACCAACTGGCCGTACTCCACCGATTTCGGGCGGTTACCACTACCGCCCGGACTGGTCAGTCCGCAAGTCCTGGGTCCGTCCGATTCCGGCCGTACGGCGGTCAGCCGGGCAGCCGCTCGGACGCGAGCAGGTCGAAACCGAGGTGGTCGACGTACGACCCGTCCCGGCGTGCCGCCGCCTGCCGCATCCGGCCGAACTGGGTGAAGCCGTTGACCTCGGCAACGTGCGCCGACGCGCTGTTGCCCTCGGCAGCCAACAGGACCAGCCGCCGCCGGCCCAGACCGCCTTCGGCCACAGGCTTGAAGGCGTGGTCGATCAGCAGCCCGACCGCGGTCGACATCACCTTCCGTCCGCGCGCCTCCGGGTGCATCCAGTACCCGATCTCGCCCACGGTCTTGTCCATCCGGGTACTCATCCCGAAGATGCTGACGCAACCCAGCAACTCGTCGGTCTCCTGGCCGGCGATCGCCCACGAGACCCCGTTGCCGGACGCGAGGTTGTCCTGCCGGGTCCGCATGAAGCCGTGCGCGTCCCCGAGCGTGTACGGCGACGGCATGTCGGCCAGCCAGTGCTGCGTCCGCTCGTCGCTGCACGCCTCGACGATCCGCTCGGCATCCGTCGACCGGAACGGGCGCAACCGCAGCCCGTTGCCTTCGAGTACGGCGACATCCCACCAGATGCCGTGCGGCTCCAGCGCATCGTTCCGGCCGACCGAGGCGATCCACTCGTCCTGCCGCACACCGCGCGCCCGCCCACCTCCTGGTACGACGACCACGCCCTGGAAGCCGGCCTTCCAGGCGACCCGGCGCGAAGCCCAGTTGCCGGTGAAGGCCCGCCAGATCACCCGCTCCCAGTTGAGGACGTCGAACGCGTGCCGGACGGTGAGCTTCAGCGCCCGGGTCATCACCCCGGCGCCGCGGACCTCCGGTGTCACGCCGAACCCGACCTCGCCGACGCCGCCCTCACCGTCGCGCAGGTCGATCGTCCCGGCGTACCCGCCGTCGTACTCGATCGCCCAGGCCCGCATGGTGCCGTCACGCCAGCCGTCCGGGATGAGCTCGGTCAGGAAGTTGACCGCGTGCTCGCGCAGGTAGGGGACCGGGATCGTGGTCCACCGCTGCATCACCGGGTCCTGGCACATCTGGTAGACGGAGTCGATGTCGTCGGCCGTGTGCGCGCGCAGGGTCACCACGCCATCGGTCAGGACCGGAACATCCTCGGGAAATCGCATACTTCAGGGTGACAAGGTGTCCTCGTCGCGGCAATGCCATTTCCCTGACAGCGGCACGTTCTCCGTCTACTCTGTGGGGGTGAACGCAGCTGGAACAGAGGCTCCGAAGGGCCGGGGAGGGCAGCTGGCCGCCCAGCGGCAGGCCACGATCGTTGCCGAGGTCAACAGTCGTGGCGCGATCACCGTGGCCGAACTGGTCGACCGGTTCGGCGTGTCGGACATGACGATCCGGCGCGATCTGGACGCGCTCGACTCGAGCGGTCTGCTGCACAAGGTGCACGGTGGTGCCACCTCGGTGGGGCTGCGGAGTGCGCACGAGCCGGGGTTCGACGCCAAGCTGACGCAGGAGTCCGCGGCCAAGCAGGCGATCGCGGCCGAGGCAGCCGGACGGGTGCAGCCGGACAGCGCGATCGGCATCGGTGCCGGCACGACGACGTACGCGCTGGCCCGTCAGTTGCTCCGGGTGGAGAACCTCACGGTCGTGACGAACTCGGCTCGGATCGCGGACGTGTTCCACGGCAACAGCCGCTCCGACCGGACCGTCGTGCTGATCGGTGGCATTCGTACGCCGTCCGATGCGCTGGTCGGACCGATCGCGACGGCGGCGCTGGCGTCGCTGCATCTCGACCTGCTGTTCCTCGGCGCGCACGGCGTCGACGCGGAGCACGGTCTGAGTACGCCGAACCTGATGGAGGCCGAGACCAATCGCTCCTTCATCGGCGCGAGTCGCGAGGTGGTCGTGGTCGCGGACCACACCAAGTGGGGCACGGTCGGCCTGAGTACGTTCGCCACCTGGTCGGACCTGGACGTCATCGTCACCGACTCCGGCCTGTCCACCGCAGCCCGCAAAGCGATGCGCGACACCGGGTGCGATCTGGTCATAGCCTCATGAGTCCTCGCCGCTGTCGGCTGACGGTTTGATGGGGTGGGGGAAGAAAAGAAGAAGAAGTGGGGAGGGGCCGGGGATGAGAGGGAGCCGGGAGGCTCCGCTCGGTAGGCCGTACTGGGTTCTCTGGACCGCTGGCGCCGTCTCGTTCGCCGGTGACGGGATCATGTTCGGCGCGCTGCCGTTGCTGGCCGCATCGATCACCCGCGATCCCCGCATCGTCTCGCTCACCGAGGCGGCCGCGAACGTCGGCTGGCTGCTGCTCGGGCTGATCTCCGGGGTGATGGTCGACCGCTGGCGACGTACGACGACGATGTGGATCGTCGACACGATCCGGGCTGTGGTAGCCGGCGCGTTCGCGGCCGTCGTACTGCTCGACCTCGGGACGATCCCGCTGCTGCTGCTGACCGCGTTCCTGCTCGGTCTGCTCGCGCCGTTCTTCGACAACGCGGCGTCGGTCGTGGTGACCGATGTCGTCGTACCGGCCTCACTCGAACGGGCGAACGGCTACAGCCAGGCCTCGCTCGTGGTGCTTTCGAGCCTGATCGGTCCGCCGTTGGGTGCAGCGTTGTTCGTGCTGAGCCGCGGACTGCCGATCCTGCTGAACGCCGTCTCGTTCGCCGGGGCGGCGTTGCTGGTCTGGATCGTCCGGAAGTCCGCGCCGGCTCGCGTCGTCGACGCCGACCGCCACCTCGGCCGCGAACTCAAGGAAGGACTCGTCTATCTCTGGCAGCACAAACTGCTGCGATCACTGTGCTTGCTGCTCACGATCGTGAACGCCGTCGGCGCCGGCATCGTCGCGATCCTGGTGCTGTACGTCCTCGAAGTACTGCACCTGCCGCAGGCCGGCTTCGGTTGGCTGGTCGCCATCTACGCGATCGGCGGTGTGCTCGGTGCATTCATAGCGCCACGGTTGTCCCGACGGATCTCGACTTCCACCAGCCTGATCGGGGCGATGGTCCTCAGCGGCGTCGCGGTCGTGTGCTTCGGCGTACTGTCCGACCTGGCCCCGGTCGCCGTGGCCGCGGTGGCCCTCGGCTTCGGCAGCACCTGGTGGAACGTCGTCTCGATCACTTTGCGGCAGCGCGTCGTACCGGCAGAACTGCTCGGCCGGGTGACCGCGGTCTATCGGATGGTCGCGTTCTGCGCTGCACCGCTGGGCGCCGTCGGTGCGGGATTCCTCGCACACCGCACCGACCTACGCACTCCCTACCTGGTGATGGGGCTGATCCAGCTGGCGGCCACCGTTGTCTCCGCCCCGCTGATCCGGCGCGAGGTCCGAGCGGCCACGGCTACGTCCTGAACGGGCACCTTGGTCGGCGCGCGATGCTCCGGCCGACGGTGTCGCTGCCAGGGCGCTGGGGGCGTTGAAGCCGTGTTCCGCAAAGGCTTTCTCGATCGCGGCCAGGACCGGGTCGGCCGCGTTCGCCTCGGTCAGGGCGATGATGCAGCCACCGAAACCGCCGCCAGTCATCCGCGCGCCGAGCGCACCTGCTGCGAGAGCACTGTCGACCGCGACGTCCAGTTCGGGCACGGTGATCTCGAAGTCGTCCCGCAGCGACGCGTGCGACGCGGTGAACAACGGTCCGACGTCGCGCAACCGGCCGGCGTGCATCAACGCGACCGCGTCCTCGACTCGGCGGATCTCCGTGACCACGTGCCGGACCCGGCGTCGTACGACGTCATCCGGCAAACGATCGAGTGCAGCATCGAGCTCCTCGAACGCGATCGATCGCAACGCCGGTACGCCGAGCTCCGCCGCGGCCTGCTCGCAGCTCTTCCGGCGGGCGGCGTACTCGCCGTCGACGTGCCGGTGCGGTGCCTTCACATCCACGACCAGCAACGCGAGGTCGTCGGCGGCCGGGTCGAACGGGATCTGCTCGGTCGACATCGCACGGATGTCGAAGTACAAGGCATGACCGGCCGTGCAGCACATCGACGCCATCTGGTCCATCAGTCCGACCGGCGCACCGACGTAGTTGTTCTCGGCGCGTTGTGCGAGCCGCGCGACCTCGCCGGGGTCGACCTCGATGTCGCGCAGGCCGAGCAGCGCGACGGACGTCGCACACAGCAGGGCCGCGGATGAGGAGAGGCCGGCGCCCGAAGGGAGGTCGGAGTCGACCAGCAGGTTCGCGCCGCCGATCGCGTAGCCGGACTCCCGCAGGATCCAGGCAGCACCCGCCGGGTACGCCGCCCAGTCGCCGACCGAACCCGGTGTCAGCTCGTCGATGGCGAACTCGATCACGCCCCGATGCCCGGTGGAGGCGACCCGGATCCGGCCGTCGTCGCGTTTCGACGCAGTCACCAGGATCCGGTTCGGCAGAGCGATCGGCAGCACCAGGCCGTCGTTGTAGTCGGTGTGCTCGCCGATCAGGTTGACCCGGCCCGGCGCCCGCCAGCTTCCTTCCGGCGTGGTGCCGAAGACGTCCTCGAACGAGCTCACGAACCAACCTTCCGCAGGGTCTCGGCGACGTCCTCGGGCCGGGTGTCGCTGATGAACGCGCCCATCCCGGACTCCGACCCGGCCAGGTACTTGATCTTGTCCGCGGCCCGGCGGATCGACAAGAGCTCGAGGTGAAGGTAGCCGAGCTCGCGGTCGATCCGGACCGGGGCCTGGTGCCACGCCGCGATGTAGGGCAGCGGGTCGCCGTACAGGCCGTCGAGGCGGCTCAGGACGTCGAGGTACAGCTCGGCGAAATCGTCGCGCTCGCCGACCGACAGCTCGTCGATCCCGGCCACCTGGCGGTGCGGGTACAGGTGCACCTCGACCGGCCAGCGGGCCGCCTCGGGCACGAACGCGGTCCAGTTGCCGTTTTCGCCGATGACCCGGGTGCCCTCCTTGCGCTCGGCCGCCAGGACGTCGGCGAACAGGTTGCTGCCGGCAACTTCCTGGTGCCGGCGGGCCTGCGTCATCAAGGTGCGCATCCGCGGCGGCAGGAACGGGTAGGCGTAGATCTGGCCGTGCGGGTGGCTCAGCGTCACGCCGATCTCGCGGCCGCGGTTCTCGAACGGGAAGACCAGTTCGACGTCGTCGCGGGCGCCGAGCTCGGCGGTCCGGTCGGCCCAGGTGTCGACCACCAGGCGGGCCTGGCCCTGGGACAGGTTGGTGAAGGACTGGTTGTGGTCGCTGGTGAAGCAGACCACCTCGGTCCGGCCCGGGCCGGCGAAGGACGGGAACCGGTTCTCGAACACCGCCACGTTGTAGTCGTGGTCCGGGATCTCGGTCGGGTTGCCCGGCTTGCTCGCGCAGAGCGGGCACTGGTCGGCCGGCGGCAGGTAGGTCCGGGTGTTGCGGTGGGTCGCGTAGGTGATCACGTCGCCGGTCAGCGGGTCGGTCCGCAGCTCGACCTGGGGCTGTGGTGCCGGCAGCCCGCGGGTGTCCTCCAGTGGAACCCGCACCGGCGCATCGGCCGGGTCGTAGTAGCTGAGCTCGCGTCCGTCGGACAGCTTGGTGTCCGTCCGGCGCGCGCCACGCGGTGTGTTCATCGATTGACCCTCCCGGCCGACCCGACACTGGTCAGCCAGGAATCATCGTAAACCAACAAACTCGAACATGCATCGTTGGACCTGCCACCGGTAGGGTAGGTAGATGGACGACTACGCCCAACGAACGCCCTCTCGACATCCCACGAGAGGGCGCTAGGACTCCCCACCCATGAACGACACGCTGCTCAATATCGTCCTGATTCTTGTCTTCGTGCTGATCGGTGGGGTCTTCGCCGCAGCCGAGATGGCCCTGGTCTCCCTGCGCGAGAGCCAGCTCAAGTCGCTGTCGCACCGCGGCCGGCGCGGCGAGATCGTGGCCAAGGTGGCCGCGAATCCGAACCGCTTCCTGTCCGCGGTCCAGATCGGCGTGACCCTGATGGGCTTCCTGTCCGCCGCCTTCGGTGGCGCGACGCTGGCCGACTCACTCTCCCCGCACCTGCAGAAGCTGGGCCTGCCCGAGTCGGTCGCGAACACGGCCGCCCTGGTGCTGATCACCATCGCCATCTCCTACGTCTCGATCGTGCTCGGCGAGTTGGCGGCCAAGCGGCTCGCGCTCCAGCGGGCGGAGACGTTCGCCCTCGGCCTCGCGCCGCTGGTCGACCGGATCGCCTCGGTCGCCCGCCCGGTGATCTGGCTGCTGTCCAAGTCCACCGACCTGGTGGTCCGCGCACTCGGCGGCGACCCGAACGCGAATCGTGAGGTGATGTCCGACGAGGAACTGCGCGACCTGGTCTCCGGGCACGAGTCACTCGGCGAGGAGGAACGCCGGATCGTCGACGACGTGTTCGAAGCCGGCGGCCGGCAGTTGCGTGAGCTGATGCTCCCGCGGACCGAGGTGGACTTCGTCGACGCGGAGATGCCGGCGTACAAGGCGGTGAAGTTCGCGGCCGAGCGGCCGCACTCGCGCTACCCGGTGATGAACGGGTCCGCCGACGACATCGTCGGGTTCGTCCACGTCCGGGACCTGTTCGACCCGGCCGTCGCGTCCCGCTCGGTCCGGGTCGGCGACCTGGCCCGCGAGGTGCTGATGCTGCCGGACACCGCGAAGCTGCTGCCCACGCTGACCGAGATGCGCCGCCGCAGTACTCACCTGGCGATCGTGCTGGACGAGTACGGCGGTACGGCGGGCATCGTCACACTGGAGGACCTGGTCGAGGAGCTGATCGGCGACATCCGGGACGAGTACGACGAGGAGTCCGTCGAGACGACCCGGTTGCGCAGCGGCGACATCGAGGTCGACGGCCTGCTCAACCTGGACGACTTCGCCGACGAGACCGGCCTCGAGCTCCCGGACGGCCCGTACGAGACGGTCGGCGGGTTCCTCGCCGCGCGGCTCGGCAAGGTCCCGGCCGCGGGCGAGGAGGTCCAGGTCGCCGAGCACAACCTGATCGTGATGGCGATGGACGGCCGCCGGGTCGCCCGCGTCCGGGTGCACCTGATCAAGCCGACAGATGGTGAGCCGGTTCCGGATGCGGAGCCAGCGTCCGCCGCCGACTGACGATCACCAGACCGCCCACGACGTACCCGAGGCCCTGGAAGACGAGGACCGGGATGATGCCGACCGCGTCACCGAGGACACCGGCGGCCACGATGCCGACCAGCACCGCGACACCTTCGGCGGCAGCGATCGCGCCGAAGACCCGGCCGCGGATGCGGTCCTCGGTGAGGCGTTGCAGCACGGTCATCAGGCCGGCGATCGTGAACGCACCCGGTACGCCGACGACGATCATGCAGACGAACGCCGGGATCAGGCTGTCCGAGACGAGCGGGTAGCAGAACAGCGTCAGGTCGACCAGACCGAACAGCAGCGACCCGACCCCGAGCATTGTTGCTGCAGGCAACCGTGAGCCGACCGAGGCGGCGACCAGGCCGCCGACGATGCCGCCGATCGCCTGCGACGAGACGATCAGGCCGTACGCCTTCCCGTCGCCACCGAGCTCGGCACTGACGAACGGCGCGAACAGCGTGCTCATCACGCCTTCGCCGACGCCGGTCACGACGCAGAAGCCGAACAGCAGCCGCATGCCCGCACTGCCGACGCACAGCCGGAGCCCTTCGGTCCATTCAGCCTTCAGCCGCTTGATCGCCCCTTCGGCGGCCTGCTCCGCGGACTGTGCTTCTTTACGGCGCGCGGAACGGTGGCGGATGCCCGCGACCAGTGCGACCGCGATCAGGAAGGTCGCCGCGTCGGCGATGGCCAGTAGGGACAGGCCGCCGACGGCCGCGAGCACACCGCCGAGTGCGGCGCCGACGAGCCGGGCGATGTCACGGATCTGACTGTTCAGCGCATTCGCGGTCACGAGTTGCTCTGACTCGACCAGGGCCGGGACGAGGGACTGCTCGGCCGGGGTGAAGAACTGCTGCAGACAACTCTGTGCGAGCACGACGCAGTACACGATCCAGATCGCGCCTTCGTCCCGGACCGCCAGGAGCGGAAGCAGGACCACGGCGTTCAGGATGTTCGTCACGATCATCGTCGTACGGCGGTCCCAGCGGTCGACGAAGACGCCGGCCAGCGAGCCGAGCAGGACCGGTGGCACGAACGACGCCAGCAGCAGACCGCCGGACGCGAGCGTGGATCCGGTCAGCACGTAGATCTGGAACGCGAGCCCGGTGCGCAGCAGCCAGTCGCCGGTGAGAGAGATCAGCCCGGCGCTCAGCATCAGCCGGTAGTCGCGTTGCCGCGCGAGGACGCCCCACAGGTCCTTCATCGCTACTCCTCTTCGGGGGTGATCGTGACGATCTGGGTGATGGCGACGTGCCGGCTCCCGGCCGGACGGGTGGACTTGTCGTCGATCGGCCGCTCGTCGATGTACCGCTGCACAAGGGCGTTGATCTGCTCGACGAGCTCGGCCAGTTCCTCGCCGGTCAGGTAGACACCGCTCTGCCCGATGCCGGAGTGGTCGCGCCAGATCGGGTCCTCGGCCGGCCGCTGCTGCTGCCACCTGCTGAGCGACTCCAGTGCGCGCTCGGCCAGCAGTTGCTCGAGTACGTCGGCCGCCGCGGCGCCTTCCGGCGTCTGGGAGGCCTCGCGCCACGACTGCGACGTCGACACCAATCGCCACGGCCGCTCCCGGTTGTCCTTACCGGGAGCGGGCTCGACGAAGTCGTACTTCGCCAGCTGCCGCAGGTGGTGTGAGGCGAGTGCCTGGCTGATCCCGAGCCGACGTGCCGCATCGGCCGCGGTCATCGGCCCCTCCCGCCCGAGCAACCCCTGCAGATCCAGCCGCACCGGGTGTGCCATCGCCCGGATCGCCAGCGGATCGTCGAGCAGCCGCATCCGCCGGGGCTCATTCTCCAAAGACATGCTTGGAATATGCGCCGGACCGAATGAGATGTCAAGCCATTGCTTGGAATAGCATCTCCGACCGGGAGAAGATCCGCTGGTCAGCCGGTCTGTTCGCGGATCCACTCGAGGCCGGTCTCGGCCTGGGCAAGGACGGAGACGTGACCGTCGCCGGGGAGGAGGCGGAGGGCGGCCGGGCGGATGTTCCGCGCCAGCCAGGTCCCGTGCGAGCTGGGGATGATGCCGTCGGTCTGACCGTGGAAGAGCAGAGTGGGCGCGGTGATGGTGGTCGGGTCGCAGCCCCAGGGCACTACATAAGAACAGTCATCGTCGATCAGGCCGTCGGGACCGTTGGGCATCGACTTGTCGCCGGCGACCGAACCCAACCAGCCCCACGGGCCCTCGAACATCGCCAGGTCCGTGGCGGTGAACTCCGGGTCGTACTCGACTCCCGAGGCCTCGTGCCGCACCTTCGCCTCCCGGCCGGCGGCCGCGGCATGGAGTGATGCCAGCCCGGAAGGGATCATCCCGTCGTACCAGTCGAGGCCGGCCGCGTCGTATGGCGCGATGGCGGCAAATGTGGTGACGGCCTCGACCCGATCGCCGAGGATCGCAGCGGCACCGAGGGCGTACGAGCCACCGCCCGAGTAGCCCATCAGCGCGAAGGTGCCGATGCCGAGGGAGTCCGCGACCATGGTCAGGTCCGCGGTGACCGATGCCATCGTCCGCCCCGGCGCGGCGGTCGATCCGCCGTACCCGGGCCGGTCGAACGAGATCCACCGGATCCCGAGCCACTCGCCCGCCTCCGCCAGCGGCGCCGGCGGGGCACCGAGGTTCGGCGTGCCGTGGTGCCAGAACACCGCCAGCCGGGCATCGTCGCCGGGCGCGCTGTCATACACATGCAGCGTGCGCCCGTCCGCCAGCCGGAAGTCCATCTCGTCCATCTCGCTCACCTTAGATCCGTAGTGGGTTGGCGAGCGGTACGTCGGAGGGCCGCGGGCGGACTCGACATTTCGGGCAGCAAACTCTGCCCGGACGCGAAATGTCGAGTCCTCCGGGCGGCCTCCGACCTCTGCTGCGAAGATCCACCCAGACTCCGAAAGGAACCGTCATGAAGTACCTGCTACTGATTCACAGCAACCCGATCACCTGGGGGCACCCGTCCTTCCTGTACACCGAGGAAGGCCGGGCGCTGCCGAAGAAGGCCCGCGACGCGCTGGCCGCGCAGCTCGAGAACCTCCTCGAGGAGCTCGACAAGTCCGGCGAGCTGATCAACGCCGTCCCGCTCGAACCGCCGGCCAGCACCAAGGTGGTCCGGGTCCGCAAGGGCGTCCGCGCCACCACCGACGGCCCCTACTCCGAGGCCAAGGAACAGCTCGCCGGCGTCTTCCTCGTCGACGTGGCCTCCCCGGAACGCGCCGAGGAGATCGCCGCGACCATCCCGGAAGCCGAGTTCTGCGCAGTCGAAGTCCGCCCAGCCTCCGTCTTCGACTGAAGGGCGTGTCTGATGGTCCCCCGCCTACTGCGCGGCACTCGGCACGGCACCTCGCCGCACTGGCGCAAAGGCCACGATGCTCCGCATCGAGACCTTCGCTCCAGCACGCCGATGCACCGCACCGAGCACCTGCTCGCTACGGCGCTGGACCATCAGACACGCCCTAACTAACCAGCCGGGTGTGGTTCTCCCGGGTCGCGAGGGCGGGGTCGAGGGCGCCGAGGGCCAGCCAGGTGGCGCCGCCGACCCCGTCCCGAGCGGTCAGGACCTCACCGGAGAACTGCCGATGGATGTTTTCCCGGATCAATTGGCCGACCGGTGATGTTTCTCCCGCCACACTTCCGGCGAGCACCATTGGGCCTTTGTCCGACGTTGTCGTGAGCCGGCTCACTGTTTCAATGAGCAATTCGGCTGCGCGTTTCACCAGAGCCCGCGCGGTCTCGTCATTCTGTTCGTATGCCGTCACCACCGTCCGCGCCAATTCAGCGAGCAGGACGGGCGGCCGGCTGTTCACCGTTCGGATCAGGTCGTCACGCAGTACGTCGTACCCCTCACGCAATGCGATTGTCTGCTCGTCGCGGTCCGGCAGAATCGCCTGGACAACGGCCTCGCCGAGCAGACCGATCGGCTCGCCGAGATCGAGAGCGAGCAACACACTGCGCACAGCCTCGCGGCCCAGCCAGAATCCGGACCCCTCGTCACCCAGCAGCCAGCCGTGGCCGCCCGCGGTGCGGACCAGTTGGTGATCGCGGACCAGACCGGCGTTGCTGCCGGTGCCGACGATCAGGACGGTGCCGTCAGGCTCAGCCGTGCCGGAGGCGAAAGCCACCTCCAGGTCGCCGATGAAGTCCGGCTCCACGACCAGCCCCACTCCGGACCAGGCTGCGTCGAACTGCGCCTTCACATCCGGGCGTCCCAGCGCCGATCCACCCGCCGCACCGACCACTGCGGCCTTGACGGCGGTCGGATCCAGGCCGGTCAGCGCCGCGTGAAGCGCCTGGCCGAAGTTGGCCGCCGCACTTGCGGGGTGGCTGGTCGGATTCCCGCCTGCCGCGGCCCCTCTTCCCACTACGTTGCCATCATGGTCAGCGATCACGATCCGGGTGGAGGTGCCGCCGAGGTCGCCGCCCAGGACCAGTGCCGATGCTGGCATCAAGACCACTGAGTCCGCAGGTTCCGGCAGCGGGCGTTCGACCGACATACGCAATGCTCCAAACTGCTCAAAAGAGCCCTTTAGTAAGCACAAGAGAACAAGGTCACGCAACGGTCCCGATCTGGGAAGAAGAGTGAGATGAGCCTTGACTTTAGCTGCCAGTTGAGAAAAGTTCTGTCCAGCAAACCGCAAACTTGCGCACTTGTCGGCATCCGGAGTGTCGCAGCGAACACATTAGTGGAGGGGTGGGGCCGCTGATGGCCAGCAGTAACCCGGGGGAGACCGGCGGAGTGAGCGCGCAGGACTATGTTCACGCGCTGACGCCGATCATGACGGCGGTCACCGAGCAGATCGACGGTCCGATCCAGCAGGCCGCGGAGCTGATGACCAAGGCATTGCGCGCAAACGGGGTGATCCAGGCCTTCGGGTCCGGCCACTCCGAGGCGCTCGCGATGGAGATCGCCGGCCGCGCCGGCGGCCTGATCGCGACCAACCGGATCGCCCTGCGTGATCTGGTCCTGCTCGGCGGCGAATCGATCGAGGTACTGCGCGGCGGCGAACTGGAGCGCGATCCGTCGATCGCGCGCCGGCTCTACGATCTGGCCGAGCCGCATCCTGACGACCTGTTCGTGATCGCCTCCAACTCCGGGGTGAACGGCTCGATCGTCGAGTTCGCCACCGTGGTGAAGGAGAAGGGCCACCCACTGATCGCGATCACCTCGCTGCAACACACCGGTGGGATGGACTCGCGCCATCCGTCCGGCAAGAAACTGATCGACCTCGCGGATGTGGTGCTCGACAACCACGCGCCGTTCGGCGACTCCGTGCTCGACCTTCCCGGCGATGGGGGCAAGGTCTGCGCCGTGTCGTCCATCACAGCCGCCCTGATTGCGCAGATGCTGGTGGCCGAGGTGCTCCGTAGGCTCACCGACGCCGGTGAGACTCCACCGGTGTACCTGTCAGCGAACATCCCGGGCGGGGACGAACACAACCACGCCCTTGAAGCAAGGTACGCCGGTCGAATCCGGCGTACTGCGTGAAACACTCCTTGGAAGGCGGGACCAATGACCACTCCCAACAACCTGTCGCGGCGCCTGTTCCTGCAGCGCGCAGCGGTCGGCACCTTGCTGGCGACCGGCGGCAGTACGCTGCTGGCCGCCTGTGCCACCGGCGGCAGTGACGACAGCGGTTCCGGCGGTGGAGGCGCCGACAAGACCGCGGACAACCCGTTCGGTATGGCGGACAAGTCGACCGTTGACGCGGTGATCTTCAA
The DNA here is from genome assembly GCF_004331465.1 of Kribbella pittospori. GTDB lineage: Bacteria > Actinomycetota > Actinomycetes > Propionibacteriales > Kribbellaceae > Kribbella > Kribbella pittospori. Next base: position 350,166 of record NZ_SJKB01000002.1, on the reverse strand, counting down.
CGGTGGGTACGGCTACGACTATGTGACGTTCGCGGCCAACCTCGTGCAGCAGAAGCACGCGGGCTCGACGGTCAAGGTCGCTCCGTCCACCGAGATCGCCCAGCAGTTGCAGCCGCGCTTCGTCGGTGGCAACCCGCCGGACCTGATCGACAACTCCGGCAAGGCCCAGATCGGCTTCGGCACGATCCTGGACCAGCTCGCGACGCTGGACGACGTCTTCGAGGCCAACAACTACGAGGGCACGAAGATCGCCGACACCCTGTACCCCGGCGCCAAGGACCCCGGTACCTACGACGGCAAGTTCGTCGCCATGAACTACGTGCTCACGCTCTACGGCCTGTGGTACTCCGAGAGCCTGTTCAAGGAGAACGGCTGGGAGCTGCCGAAGACCTACGACGCGCTGCTCGACCTCGGCGCGAAGGCCAAGGCGAAGGGCAAGTACCTGTTCGTCTGGGGCAAGGAGGCCGCGACCTACTACCACACCCTGGCCGTCGACTCCGCGATCAAGGAGGGTGGCGACGAGGTCCGGCTGGCGCTGGGGAACCTGGAGGCGAACTGCTGGTCGCAGCCGCAGATCCAGGGCGTCTTCAAGGCCATGGAGACCATGGTCAAGAACGGCTACTTCGTCCCCGGCGGGGCCGGCACCCAGTTCACCGCGGCGCAGGCGAAGTGGAGCAACGACCAGCAGGCGATCCTGTACCCCTCGGGTTCCTGGATCGAGAACGAGATGAAGAAGGCCACGAAGTCGGGCTTCGCCATGAAGGGCATTCCGGAGCCCACGCTCACCGACAGCCCGAAGCTGCCGTACGAGGCGCTGCGCAGCGCGGCCGGCGAGCCGTTCATCGTGCCGTCGAAGGGCAAGAACGTCGCGGGCGGCAAGGAGCTCCTGCGGGCCATGCTGTCCAAGGAGGCGGCGACCAACTTCGCCAAGACGCGGCTGGCGCCGACGATCGTCAAGGGTCTGGTTCCCGCGGACGGTTTCGGTTCGACGGCGCTGCAGTCGCAGATCGCGATGCTGGACGCCGCCGGTACGAACATCTTCGACTACCAGTTCGTCGGCCTGTACGGCATGAACACCGACAACCTCGTGGTCTGGAACTCGTTCCTGTCCGGCCAGCTCGACGCGGCCGGCCTGACCAAGGGCCTGCAGCAGATCACCGACAAGGTGCGCAACGACAGCTCCGTCAAGAAGATCCCGGTCACGAAGTGACCGTGACGCAAGATGTCGTGCCGGAGGGCGGGCCCGAGCGGTCCGCCCCCCGGCGGGGCCGGGGGACGGCCCCCCGGCGGCGCCGGCCGCTGACCTTCGACCGGGTCAGCTTCATGGTCGTGTTCCTCGGCCTGCCGCTGGCGGTGTTCGTGATCTTCGTGGTCTCGCCGTTCGTGCAGGCCCTGTACTACTCGCTGACCGACTGGTCCGGGTTCAGCGCGGGGCAGAACTTCGTCGGCTTCGACAACTACGTCAAGCTCTTCCACGACGACATCTTCCTGAAGGCCGTCCGCAACAACATCGAACTCGCGATCGTCGTGCCGTTGGTGACGATCGTGCTGGCGCTGACGCTGGCCACGCTGGTGACGGTCGGAGGCTCGGGCACCGGGACCGTCCGCGGCCTGCGCAACTCCGGCTTCTACCGGATCGTCTCCTTCTTCCCGTACGTGATCCCCGCGATCGTCATCGGCATCATCTGGGCCCAGGTGTTCACGCCGGGCTCGGGTGTCCTGGACGCGATGCTGTCGAAGATCGGCCTGCACCAGTTCGAGAACTACGCGTGGCTCGGTGACGCGCGGACCGCGATGCCGGCGTCGATGTTCGTGATGATCTGGGGCTTCGTCGGCTTCTACATGGTGCTGTTCATCGCCGCCATCCGGGGCATCGAACCCGAGGTGTTCGAGGCAGCCCGGATCGACGGCGCCGGCCGGTTCCGAACGGCGGTGTTCCTGACGGTGCCGCTGATCCGGGACAACGTGCAGACGGCGTACATCTATCTCGGTATCGCCGCCCTGGACGCCTTCGTCTACATGCAGGCGCTGAACCCCGGCGGCGGGCCGCAGAACTCGACGCTGGTCATGCCCCAGCAACTCTTCACCACGGCCTTCACCAAGGGGCAGTTCGGCTACTCGACGGCGATGGGCGTGGTCCTGGCCGCGGTGACGATGCTGTTCGCGCTGCTGGTCTTCACAGTGAACGCCCTGACCGGCGGACGTGAGCGGAAGGTACGCCGATGACCACCACTACCGCCGACCGGGCCGGAGTCGTCGACGCGTCCCGCGCACCCGGTCACCGGTCCCGCGAGGGCAGGGGTGTGGCCACGACCGCCCACATCGCGCTGATCCTGTGGTCGCTGCTGGTGATCCTGCCGCTGCTGTGGACGCTGTTGTCCTCGTTCAAGTCGACGCAGGAGGTCCTGGGCAACCCGCTGGCGCTGCCGAGTACGCTGCGCTTCGACAACTACGCCAACGCCTGGACGACGGCCGGCATCGGTCGCTACTTCGTGAACACGGTGGTCGTCGTCGGCTGCGCGCTGGTGCTGGTGATGATCCTCGGCGCCATGTGCGCGTACGTGCTGGCCAGGTTCTCGTTCCCCGGCAACCGGCTGATCTACTACTCCATGCTGGCCGGGCTGACGTTCCCGGTCTTCCTGGCGATCGTGCCGCTGTTCTTCGTGCTGAAGAACCTCGCGCTGCTCAACACCCTGCCTGGGTTGATCATCACCTACGTCGCGTTCGCGCTGCCGTTCACCGTCTTCTTCCTGCACAGCTTCTTCAAGGCGCTGCCGGGCGAGGTCTACGAGGCGGCGCAGATCGACGGGGCAGGTGAGTGGCGCTCGTTCTTCTCGGTCATGTTGCCGATGGCGCGGCCGGGGATGGCGTCGGTCGCCATCTTCAACTTCCTGGGGTTGTGGAACCAGTTCCTGCTCCCCGTTGCGCTGAACACCGACTCGAAGAACTACGTGCTCTCGCAGGGCATGGCCTCGTTCGCATCGCAGGCCGGCTACGCGGTGGACTTCGGCGCGCTGTTCGCGGCCGTGGTCATCACGGTGGCGCCGGTGCTGGTGGTCTACATCATCTTCCAGCGTCAACTGCAGGTCTCCGTCACCGCCGGAGGCGTGAAGTAGGAGTAACAGCCTGCCGTGCTGCTGACACGGCAGGCTGTCGTTGCACGCTGCGCGGGCGTCATCAATGCGTAGCCGAAAAGATCTCGCTCTCCTCGGCGGCTCGCCGTAATCTCGACAGTGGGAGTGAGGGCGATGGAGTGGCTTGGGGTGGTGGTCGTGTTCGGGCTGCTGTGCGGCCTGCTCAGCCTCCTGGTGCCGAACCCGCCGTCACGTCGTCGCCGCCGGTGGTCGCGCTCGATGCAGCGCGTCACCAGACGGTTCCGGCGGCGCAAGGTCGTCCAAGCCGATCCGTTCGACACGTTGTGGGTGCAGACCAGGCTCAGCCACCTGGCCGGTGAGATCCGGCGGATCGAGACCACGCCCCGGCTCTATGCCCGGGCCCACCGGTTGATGGCCGCCGAGGCGGCGTACGACGACCTGCTCGACGAGGCCTGCCGACTGGCCGGCGTACCGAGCGAGGCAGAGCTCGAGCGCAGTGAGGAGAAGCGCTGGCTCGAGGAGCGGGAGCTGGCCTCGCGCGGCTGGTCCTGGTGACGCGTTAGCGCCAGACGACCTGGTCGAGGAAGTCCTCCACCGCCGTCACCACCTGCCCGAGGACGGCGGCCGATTCGGCGAGCCGGCCCGGGACGTACATCCCGTGGTCCGCCTCCGGCGCCTCCAGCAGGTACGGCGTGAGTTCGCGAGCGAGAACGGGATCCCACAACTTGTCCGCCGTACCGCCGACCAGCAGGAACGGCGCGGTGGACCGGCGCAGCCCGTCGACCACCCAGGGGCTGCTCAGGTTCGGAGTCAGCCAGATCGCCGGAAGAGCGCGCTCGGCGGCGAGGTGACAGGCATAACTGCCGAGTGACTTCCCGACCAGCAGGACCTCACCTTCGGCGCCTTCCAGCGCCCGCGTCGCCTGCGGCAGGACCCACGGCCCGCGCTCGTCGTCGGTCAGCGTCAACGGTCGATCGGGCTCGTCCCACCACACCCGGATCACGTCTGCTCCCCGCTGCTCGGCGGCGTCCCCGGCGTACATGGGAAGGGGCGAGGCGGGACCGAACTGGCCGCCGGGCAGGACGACCACTGTGCGCGAAGTCATAGTCGCGAGTCTATGAGTCGGCAGACCCGCCCCGGTGCCGGGTGGACTGAGGGCGCTGGCAGAATCGTGGGTATGTCTGTTGCTGCGTCTGACCCCTCCGCAGCCGGTTCCCAGCGTCGCCCTCGGGTGCTGTCCGGGATCCAGCCGACGGCGGACTCCTTCCATTTCGGCAACTACCTCGGGGCGTTGCGGCAGTGGGTGGCCCTGCAGGACGACCACGACGCGTTCTACTGCGTGGTGGACCTGCACGCGATCACGGTGGAGTACGACCCGAAGCAACTGCGGGAGCGGACCCGTCGCTCGGTCGCCCAGTTGCTCGCGGCCGGGATCGACCCGGAGCGGTCGACGCTGTTCGTCCAGTCGCACGTGCCCGAGCACTCCCAGCTGAGCTGGGTGCTGGGCTGCATCACCGGATTCGGTGAGGCGAGCCGGATGACGCAGTTCAAGGACAAGTCCGCCAAGGGCGGCGCCGACCGCGCCACCGTCGGCCTGTTCACGTACCCGATCCTGCAGGCCGCGGACATCCTGATCTACCAGGCCGACCGGGTCCCGGTCGGCGAGGACCAGCGCCAGCACCTGGAGCTGACCCGCGACCTGGCGCAGCGGTTCAACCACCGGTTCGGCAAGACCTTCCGGCTGCCCGAGCCGCACATCGTCAAGGAGACCGCGAAGATCGCGGACCTGCAGGACCCGACCGCGAAGATGAGCAAGTCCTCCTCGTCGGCGGCCGGCATCATCGACCTGCTGGACGACCCGAAGGTGAGCGCGAAGAAGATCCGCTCCGCCGTCACCGACTCCGGCCGGGACGTGGTCTTCGACCCGGAGAACAAGGCCGGCGTGGCCAACCTGCTGACCATCTACTCCGCACTGACCGGCCGCAAGATCAGCGAGCTCGAGGACGAGTACGCCGGCCGCGGGTACGGCGACTTCAAGAAGGACCTGGCCGAGGTCGTGGTCGAGTTCGTCACCCCGTTCCGGGAGAAGACGCTCGGCTACCTCGACGACACGGCGCAACTGGACGCGATCCTGGCCGCCGGGGCGGAGCGGGCGCGCGCCGTCACCGAGCCGACCCTGCAGCGGGTGTACGACCGGCTGGGCTTCGTGCCCGGACCGGCACTCCGCGAGTCGGGCCGGTAGGGCCACGGATGGCGACGATCGGTGTCGCGATCCCGATCGCGGAGCCGTACGGTTCGGAGCTGCAGAAGTTCCGTGCCGAGTTCGGTGATCCGATGGCCGCGTCGATCCCCACCCACGTGACCCTGCTGCCGCCGACCGAGGTGGAGGGGGCCGATCTCGCCCTGATCGACGACCACCTGCTCGAGGTCGCGGCCCGGTTCCCGAGCTTCCGGATCCGGCTCCGCGGTACGGCGACGTTCCGGCCGATCTCCCCGGTCGTGTTCGTCCCGCTGGCCGAGGGCATCTCGTCCTGCGAGGTGCTGCAGTCGCAGGTCCGGTCCGGGCCGCTGCAGGTGGACCTGCGGTTCCCGTACCACCCGCACGTCACGGTCGCGCACGATCTGGACAAGGACGCACTGGACCGCGCGTACGACGCCCTGGCGGAGTACGACTGTGCCTTCGACGTGGACGCCTTCAGCCGGTACGAACACGGCGCCGACGGCGTGTGGCGGCCGCAACGGTCGTTCCCGCTGGCAGGCTGAGACTCCGTTCCCGGGGTACAGGAGAAGCATGGGCATCATGAAGGCCTGGCGCTGGTTCAGCCGGACGCAGGTCTGGCGGGCCTGGCAGCGGTTCGGCAACCGCCGGGGCAACCGGTTGGCGGGGGCAACGACGTTCTTCGCGTTCCTGTCGCTGTTCCCGCTGATCACACTGGCGGCGGCGATCGTCGGCTCGCTGCTCGGCGACAGAGCGATCGAGGCACTGAAGAACACGCTGGACCACAACCTGCCCGGGATCGCCGACCGGATCGACGTCGACGGCCTGGTCTCGAACGCCGGCACCATCGGGCTCATCTCCGCCGTCTCGCTGCTCTTCACCGGCCTGCTGTGGATCGACTCGCTGCGCGCGTCGATCCGGTCGATGCACGAGCTGGACGACCAGCCCGGCAACTTCGTCCAGCGCAAGCTCGCGGACCTCGCCGCGCTCGTCGGCCTCGGTCTGATCGGCCTGATCAGCACCGGCGCGTCCTCGATCCTGACCGGGCTGTCGGCGCGGATCGTCGACGCCGCCAACTGGGAGGGGTCCTGGCTGGCGAGCTGGGGCATCGACCTGGTCAGCGTCGTCGTCGGCATCGCGGCCGGTGCGATCCTGTTCCTCTACCTGCAGACCGCGCTGCCGCGGATCATGCTGCCGCGCAAGGTCGCCCTGATCGCGGCGCTGGCCGGCGGCGTCCTGTTCTACCTCGCACAGAAGCTCGGCAACCTCTACGTAACCCACGTCATCGGGGCCAACGCGGCGTACGGCGCTCTGGCGTTGCCGCTGGCGCTGCTGGTCTGGATCTACCTGCTGACCCGGGCCTTGATGGTCGTCGCGGCCTGGACGAAGGAAGCGACCCTCGATGCCGCTGCCAGGGAAGCGACCGATGAGGGCCGCCTGAGGATCGCGGAGGAGCCGCTGCCGCCTGAGCTGTCCGTGCAGGAGCCTCTGCTGCCCGGACCGCCTGGGAAGCGCTACAAGGTGGTGCCAGTGCCTCAGAAGAAGGCGGACACGGTCTCTGTCGCCGCGGGGGCTGTGCTGGGTATCACCGCGGTGACTCTGGTGAGTCAGCTCGCCAAAGCGGCCCGTACGTTCCGCCGCTAGCTAGTGGCGTCGCCTGCGGAGTGCCTTGGGGCGTCTGAGGAACAGCCCGAGCAGTAGAACGGGTGGGGCGGCGTACACCCAGGCTGGGACGCGGAACGCGATCGACTGGACCGCCTGGCCGGGGTTGAGCACGGTCCGGCTGCGCGGCGGGTGCGCCGTACTGGTCGTGCCGGTGGTGATCTTGCCCTCGGTGGTGCCGGTCTCGGCCTTCGGCGGCACCGCCGCGGCCGGCTTGACCAGCGTGCCCACCGGGTTGAGCTTGGTGTAGTTCTTGAACGTCCAGGTGAGCAGGTTGCTCGCGTCCTCGGTGACGCCGTGCGGTGCGTTCATCAGCGTCACCACGAGCGTATGGCCGTTGCGGCGGGCCGCGCCGATGAAGGTGTTGCGGGCCAGCGTCGTGTAGCCGGTCTTGACGCCCAGCGCGCCGTCGTAGCTGAACAGCAGCTTGTTCTGGTTCGCGACCTGGTACGTGCCGCTCTTGCCTGCGTTCGGAAAGGCCGTGTACTTCGTCGCCGCGTACTTGGCGAAGTCCGGCCGGGCCAAGCCTGCCTGCGCGAACAGTGCCAGGTCGTACGCGCTGGAGAACTGCCCGTCCGCGTCCAGACCGGTCGGGTCGGTCACGTGGGTGTCCTGCGCGCCGATCTCCTTGGCCTTCTGGTTCATCCGTTGGATCGTCGCCGGGATGCCGCCCTGGTCGTGGGCGGCCAGCGCGTGAACGGCGTCGTTCCCGGAGGCGAGGAACATGCCCTGGAACAGCAGGTCGACCGTGTAGCGCAGTCCGGGATAGACGCCGACCTTGCTGCCGATGATGCCCGCGTCGGCGTCCGTGCCGACGACCGGATCGGTCTTCTTCAGCCGCGGCAGCAGGACCAGGGCGGTGAGGGTCTTCAGCGTGCTGGCGGGCCGCAGCTTCGCGTGCGGCGCCTTCGCGACCAGGACGTCGCCGGTGTCGACGTCGGCCACCACGTACGCCGATGCCTGGACAGCCGGCGGTGCCGCCCCGTCGGCGACGACCGTCGGCTTCGCGGTCAGCAGGTCGCCGCCGACCGGGCCTTGTGGGCCCTGGCCGGCGGCGGTCGCTGTCAGAGGTCCGGCGACCACCAGTGCGGCGGTTGCGCAGGCCGACAGAAGCAAACGCATCGGCGGCACTCTAGACGGCTTGGGGTCCCTGCGTCACGCCCGGTACGCCGTCCACATGTTGCTGATGCGGGTGCTCTGGCCGGGAGTGAACTGGTTGTAGCAGGAGTCGTAGGAGTAGTCCATGTAGTTGTGGATCGGGTCCAGACCGGGCAGCGAACAGGAGTTCCGGCCGGTCGGGCAGCCGCTGCTGGCGCTGCTCTGAGCCGGCGTGTCGGACACCGAGTCGTTCGTGCTCGTGCAGCCACCCTGGAAGGTGTGATACAGCCCGAACCAGTGGCCCGCCTCGTGCGACGCGGTCTTGCCGAGGTTGAAGTTCGTCGCCGAACCACCGGGCAGGGAGCTGTACTGCACCCGGATGCCGTCGATCGTCGGACTGCTCTGGTAGTCCCACGGGAACGTCGCGATGCCGAGGTAGGAGAAGTCGACCAGCCAGATGTTCAGGGCGTTCTTACCACCCTTGCGCGTTTGTGACCGGTACGTCGTGCTCTGGCCGTCGCGGTGCCAGGTGTTGTTGTTGAACCGGTCCGTGCCGGCCAGATAGAACGTGAAGCCGGTGTTCGCGGCCGCGGAGGACTCGCCGCCGGCGAAGTCCTGGTTCAGTTCGGCGATCTGCTGGTTGATCTGGGTCGCCGTGACGTCGCCGGCGCCGGTGCTGCTGCGCATCACGTGGATGTAGACCGGAACGCTCGCCGCGGCGAGTTTCCCGGCCTGGGGCGCCAGGCCGCGGGCGGCCTTGGCCTTCAGGATCTGCGCCGTCCTGGCCTCGATCGACTGCTGCTCGGCCGCGGACAGGTCGCGGTGGTCGGCGCCGAACCCACCACGGGCCGCGGGACCGTCGGCCGGGGTGAGACACGGGTTGCCGACCTGGTCGACCGGCAGTTGCGCGGTCGCCTGACCTCCGAGTGGGCTGAACGCGAGCGCCGTACCGGCCAGCAGAACGGCGACGGCGGGGGGGCGGGTAAGGAAAGATCGCATGGCGGTCCTCCAGGATCGGGCCGCTTGGGCGGTGCGGCCGAATCCCCCGATTTTCCGCACCACCCCGCCATCTGCCCAGACCCCGAAGTGTCACGGCACCACCAGGCCGCGACATTGACAGGGGTGGCCGGGCTTTGAGTCAATGGACTGGGGGCAGACCAATAGATCCGAGGAGTGGACGTGGCTGCTGGCAGGATTCGGGTGCAGGAGTTGCGGGATCTGGTCGGGTCCGGGCGGGTCGACACGGTGCTGGTGGCGATCACGGACATGCAGGGGCGGTTGCAGGGGAAGCGCTGTGGCGCGCGGTACTTCCTGGAGGAAGTGCTGAGGCACGGGACCGAGGGGTGCAACTACCTGCTGGCGGTCGACGTCGACATGAATACCGTCGACGGGTACGCCATGTCGTCCTGGGAGCGCGGGTACGGCGACCTGGTGATGGCCCCCGACCTGGACACCTTGAGGCTCGTCCCGTGGCAGGAGGGGACAGCGATGGTCCTCTGCGACGTGCAATGGCTCGACGGCACCCCGGTGGTCGCGTCACCACGCCAGGTCCTCCGCGCACAACTCGACCGCTTGGCCGCGAGGGGCCTCAAGGCGTACGTCGGCACCGAGCTCGAGTTCATGGTCTTCGACGACACCTTCGAGTCGGCCTGGGACAAGCGCTACCGCGACCTCGTCCCGGGCAACCAGTACAACGTCGACTACTCCCTCCTCGGCACCTCGCGGGTCGAGCCGCTCCTGCGCGACATCCGCAACGGCATGACCGGCGCCGGCCTGTACGTCGAGTCCGCCAAGGGCGAATGCAACTTCGGACAGCACGAGATCGCCTTCCGGTACGACGAGGCGCTCGTCACCTGCGACAACCACTCGATCTACAAGACGGGTGCGAAGGAGATCGCCGCGAAACACGGCAAGAGCCTCACGTTCATGGCGAAGTACGACGAACGCGAGGGCAACTCGTGCCACATCCACCTGAGCCTGCGGTCCACCGCGGGCGACGCCGTTCTGGCGGGTGATCGCGAGCACGGGTTCTCCGAGTTGATGGAGCGGTTCATCGCCGGTCAGCTCGCCTGCCTGTCCGAGTTCACCTACCTGCTCGCGCCGAACATCAACTCCTACAAGCGCTTCGTCCGCGGCAGCTTCGCGCCGACAGCGGTCGCCTGGGGCCTGGACAACCGGACCTGCTCGCTCCGCGTGGTCGGCCGCGGCGACTCGCTCCGGGTGGAGAACCGCCTCCCCGGCGGCGACGTGAACCCGTACCTGGCCGTCGCCGCGATCATCGCCGCCGGCCTGCACGGCATCGAGAACGAACTCGAGCTCGAGCCCCTGCTGGAGGGCAACGCGTACGACTCCGACAAGCAGCACGTGCCGGCCACGTTGCGCGAGGCGGCCGCGCTGTTCACCGGTTCGAAGATCGCCCGCGACGCGTTCGGCGAGGAGATGGTCGACCACTACGCCAACGCGGCCCGCGTCGAGCTCGACGCGTACGACGCCGCCGTCACCGACTGGGAGCGCATCCGTGGCTTCGAACGCCTGTAGATCACGACCCCGCATCGGCATCACGACCTACCTGGAGCCGGCCGCTTGGGGGATCTGGCAGCGCGAAGCCGCCCTCCTCCCGCGCGCCTACCTCGACGGCGTCGTCGCGGCCGGAGGCGTACCGCTGCTGTTGCCTCCGGTCGGCACCGACCCGAGCGTCCTCGACGTTCTCGACGGCCTGATCGTCTCCGGTGGCTGCGACGTCGACCCAGCCTCGTACGACGCCACGCCACATCCGGAAACGGTCGGCACCAGGCCGGGCCGGGACGAGCACGAGCGTGTCCTGATCCAGGGCGCACTCGACCGGGATCTGCCGCTGCTGGCGATCTGTCGCGGCCTGCAAATGCTCAATGTCACGCTGGGCGGGACGCTGCATCAGCATCTCCCGGACGTCGTCGCCCACGAGGCACATCGACCGGAGGCGGCGGTGTTCGGCGCCACCGAGGTCAAGGTCGAGCCGGACACTCTCACAGCCCGCATCCTGGGCGAGCGCACCGGGGTGCACTGCTATCACCACCAGGCCATCGACCTACTGGCGCCGAGCCTGACGGTCACGGCCCGAGCTGGCGACGGAACGGTGGAAGCGGCCGAGGCGCCGGACCACAGTTTCGTCCTCGGAATGCAGTCGCACCCGGAAGAGAACCTCGACGACCTGCGGCTGTTCGCCGCCCTGATCGCAGCGGCGAGGAGCCGTTCATGACGTACGACGTGATCAACCCGGCCACCGAGAAGGTGGTCCGCACGATCGCCCTGGCCACCGAGCAGGAGGCGGACGCGGCGATCGCCAGAGCCGCGGAGGCCTTCCACACTTGGCGAAACGTTGCCCCAGCGGATCGCGGCCGGTTGCTGCGCCGCTTCGCCGAAGCGGTGGACGCGGACCTGGAGAACCTTGCCGCGCTGGAGGTCGAGAACGCCGGCCACACCATCGCCAACGCTCGCTGGGAGGCCGGCAACGTCCGAGACGTACTGACCTATTACTCGGCAGCCCCGGAACGCTTGTTCGGCAAGCAGATTCCCGTTGCCGGAGGCATCGATATCACCTTCCAGGAACCGCTCGGCGTGGTCGGCGTGATCGTGCCGTGGAACTTCCCGATGCCGATCGCCGGCTGGGGTTTCGCTCCTGCATTGGCCGCCGGCAACACCGTCGTACTGAAGCCGGCCGAGCTGACTCCGCTGACCGCGATCCGGCTCGGTGAGCTCGCGCTCGAGGCGGGACTGCCGCCGGGCGTTTTCGAGGTCGTGCCGGGCAAGGGAACGGTGGTCGGGCAACGGTTCGTCACGCATCCCGCCGTTCGCAAGGTGGTCTTCACCGGGTCCACCGTGGTCGGCAAGCAGATCATGGCCGGCTGCGCGGACCAGGTGAAGCAAGTGACGCTGGAACTCGGCGGGAAATCGGCCAACATCGTCTTCGCGGATGCGGATCTGGACAAGGCCGCGGCCCAGGCGCCGTACGGCGTGTTCGACAACGCCGGCCAGGACTGCTGCGCGCGATCGCGGATCCTGGTCGAGCGGTCGGCGTACGACCGGTTCCTGGAACTGCTCGAGCCGGCGGTGAAGGGATTCCGCGTCGGCGACCCCAGTGATCCGGAGACAGAGATGGGGCCTTTGATCTCCAGAGCTCAGCTCGAACAGGTGGCGTCGTACATCGACAATCCTGCGATCCAAGGGACCGCGCCGACCGGGCCTGGGTTCTGGTTCCCGCCGACCGTGCTTGCGCCCGCGAGTGATCGGGCGGTGCGGGAGGAGATCTTCGGGCCGGTGGTGGCGGTGATCCCGTTCGAGGACGAGGCCGATGCGCTGCGGATCGCGAACGATTCGGAGTACGGACTGTCCGGCTCGATCTGGACGCGGGACACCGGCCGCGCGCTGCGGGTCGGCCGTGGTGTCGAGGCGGGCAACCTGTCGATCAACTCGAACTCGTCGGTGCGGTACTCCACGCCGTTCGGCGGCTACAAGCAGTCCGGGCTCGGACGTGAGCTCGGCCCGGACGCGCTCGACGCATTTACCGAGACCAAGAACATCTTCATCAGCACGGAGGACTGAATGGACTCACACGCCCACCGGCTGCAGGGCCGGGTTGCGGTGGTCACCGGCGGTGCGAGCGGGATCGGCCTGGCCACGGTACGACGCCTTGCCGCCGAAGGGGCTGAGGTTGTGATCGGCGACGTCGACGCAGCCGCCGGGAAGGCCGCTGCGGACGAGGTCGGCGGGCTGTTCGTGGCGACTGACGTGACCGATCAGGCCGCGGTCGAGAACCTGTTCCGCCAGGCCTACGACACCTACGGCAGCGTGGACATCGCGTTCAACAACGCGGGCATCTCGCCGCCCGACGACGCGTCGATCCTGGACACCGGGCTGGAGGCGTGGCGCAAGGTGCAGGAGGTCAACCTGACCTCGGTGTACCTGTGCTGCAAGGCCGCGATCCCCTATATGCAACGGCAGGGCCGCGGCTCGATCATCAACACCGCGTCGTTCGTCGCCGTCATGGGCGCGGCCACATCGCAGATCTCGTACTCCGCGTCGAAGGGCGGCGTACTCGCGATGAGCCGCGAGCTCGGGGTCGAGTTCGCGCGGCAGGGGATCCGCGTCAACGCGCTCTGCCCTGGGCCGGTGAACACACCGCTGCTGACCGAGCTGTTCGCGAAGGATCCGGAGCGGGCGCAACGGCGGCTGGTGCACGTGCCGATGGGCCGATTCGGTGAGCCGGAGGAGATCGCGGCCGCGGTCGCCTTCCTGGCCAGTGACGACTCGTCGTTCATCACCGCCAACACGTTCCTCGTCGACGGCGGAATCTCAGGCGCCTACGTCACTCCGATCTAGGGTGTGCTCATGGTTGCCCAGGCAGACGACGCGGTGTTCCGGCCGGTCCGGACCGGCAACCCGTTCGAGGAGACGGTCGAGAGGTTGCTGCAGGCAATCAAGCTCGGCGTCGTCGTGCCTGGGGACCGGCTCCCGTCCGAGCGCGACCTGGCAGCCCGGCTGAACGTCAGCCGGGTCACCCTGCGGGAGGCGATCCACGCGCTCACCGAGGCCGGGTACGTCGAGTCCCGGCGCGGGCGGTACGGCGGCACGTTCGTCAACGCGCAGCTGCCGAAGCCCCGCCGTACGCCGGCCAAACGGCTCGCCCGCGAACTCGGCGACGGGCTGGAGGACGCCCTCCTACTGCGCTCTGCCTTGGAGACCGGAGCAGCGGAGGCGGCCGCGGCGCGCGCGTTGAGCGACGCAGAGCAGGAGCACCTCCGGCGTTGTCTCGCGGAGACTTCGGCCGCCAAGTTGTCCGACTACCGCCGCTTCGACTCACGACTGCATCTAGCGATCGCGGAGGTCTCCGGCTCGCCGTCACTGACGTCGGCGACTGCGGACGTCCGGATGCGGTTGAACGAGTTGCTCGACGCGATCCCTTTGCTGGAACGCAATCTGCGGCACTCCAACGAACAGCACGAGGCGATCGTCGAGGCGATCCTGACCGGCGACGCATCGACCGCCCGCCAGGCCATGCAGGAGCACCTGTCCGGCACCGCCACCTTGCTGCGCGCCTTTCTCGCCTGACCCCTTGACAGCCCGTCCGGACACGCCTGCGGCTGGACACGCCTTCGGCTGGGTACCGGGCCAGGTACTCGGCCGGAGGTGTGTCCTTTGTCTACAACGTCGGGGTGGGCGATCCGTGCCCCGGCACCATCGTGCCGCCTGACTGCTCGGATCTGGGCAGCGTCGGGTGACAGGATGGTGACGGGATGGTTTCCTCATGTGACACTCGCCGTGTCGTCCGGTCATTGACTGTGATAATCGACGAGGGTAATCCTTCGAGGAGTATGTGGGATCGATGACTGACGACGAGCTGGTCGGGCGCGCCGGGCTGGTCGAGCGTGCGAAAAAGCAGCTCGAGACCAGCGGTAGCGTGCTGCTCTACGGCCCGACCGGGATCGGCAAGTCAGCCCTCGGCCGCGCCCTGGTCGCCGACCGCACCCGCGCCGGGTGCCGCGTCCTGAGCGCTGCCCCGTCCCAGAGCGAAGCCGGTCTCCCGTATGTCACCCTCCTCGACCTGTTGTCCAACCAGCTCGAGCTCGCCTGGACGGTGCTGCCCGATCACCTCCGCCAGCCGCTCGAGGTCGCCCTGCTGAAGGCGAGCGCTCCCGACACCGTCCGCGACGAGCTGGCCGTGCGCCTCGCCGTACTGCATGTGCTGCGCCGCCTCGCGGCCAACGGGCCTGTGCTGCTGGTCGTGGACGACATCCAGTGGGTGGACCCGTCCAGCCTGGAGGTGCTGACGTTCTGCGCCCGCCGGCTGTCCGAGGGCGTGCACATGCTGGCGACCGAGCAGGTGGCCGACGGCGATCTGCCGATGATGGCCGAGGCGTGCCCGGAGCCGGTGCTCCAGCTGGAGGTACCGCCGCTGACCGAGCCGGACGTGCTCGGTCTGCTGCGTCAGAGGCTCTCCAGTCCGCTGCCGGTGCGTACGGCTCGCCGCATCTTCACCGCCAGCGCCGGCAACCCGTTCATGGCGCTGGAGCTCGGCCGGGCGGTGCTGCGGCATCCGCAAGGCGTCTCGCCGAACGATCCGCTCCCGGTGTCGAGCCGGCTCAAGACGCTGCTCGGCGACCGCCTGTCCGACCTGACTGCCTCCGCGCACGAGCTCCTGCTGCATGCAGCCTCGTCGCCGCGGCCGACCACGGCTCAGCTGGCGCAGTCCCTCGGGCGGCCGATCGAGACCGAACTGGCCGAGGCCGAGTCGCTCGGGCTGATCGACGTGTCCTCCGAGCGGCTCAGGTTCGCGCACCCACTGCTGCGGGAGTTCGTGTACGCCGAAGCCACCTCGGCTGCTCGTCGGCAGGCCCACGCACAGCTGGCCGCTGTGGTCGACGAACCGGTCGAGAACGCGACCCACCGTGCATTGGCCACCCAGGAGGCCGACCCTGAACTCGCCTGTGCGATCGAAGAGGCCGCCGCCGTCGCTGCCGGCCGGGGTGCACCCGGAGCTGCCGCGACCCTGTGGCGACTGGCGGCCGAGCGTACGCCGTCCAGCCTGCCGGATGAGCGTGCTCGGCGCCTGACCCGGGCCGCTGACGACGCAGCGGCCGCCGGGCATCTCGCGGAGTCGGCTGAGATGGCCCGTATCGCCGTACAGGCTGCTACTGCGCCGGAGACCAAGGTTCCGGCGCTGTTGCTGCTGGTGGATGCCGCGTGGCCGGACCCGGATCGGCGGGGCGAGATCCTGACCGAGGCGTTCGAGGCGTCGGTCGGGGACCGGCGGCTCGAGGCGCGGGTGCGGATCATGCGCAGCCACAGCAAGTACTTCGACCGGCGGCTCGACGAGGCGCAGGAGGACGCACGGGTTGCGGAGGGCCTGGCGCGAGAGAGCGGCGACACCGAGGCGCTGGTGGACGCGTTGAGCGCGGCCAGTTCGGTGCTGATGTCGAGGGACGCGAAGCAGACCGCGGACGCCCTGCTGCAGCAGGCGGCCGAGCTCGCGCTCGACCTGCCGCTCACCAAGACCGTGGTGAACGCCAGGCAGATGGCGGCGATGCGGGAGCTGTTCTGCGGCCGGACCGACGAGGCGATCGCGGCGATCAGCTCACTCGTCGACGAGGTGCGTGACGGTGGTGCCATGCGGTGGCTCGCGTCAGTGCTGATCTCGGCGACCGCGATCTACGAGCGCAGTGGGCGCGGAGCGGATGCGCTCGCCGCCGGGCACGAGTGCTACCAGCTCATGCAGGACATCGGTGAAGAGGCCGAGGTCGGCATGATCATCGCCAGCCGCGCGGAGTGGGCCGGCGGTACGGCGGCCATGGGCCGGCAGCTCGCGGAGGCGGCGCTGGAGGGTGTCCGCCTGGTCGGCAACGACGAATGGACCGGCCCGGCGCTGGCCAGTCTCGGGCTGATCGGCGTACTGACGGGTGATCCGCAGCGCGCGGTGGAGGCGTTCGACGCGATCGCGGACTCGGGTGAGGCGGCGATGCCGTTCGACCCGGCGGTCATCCCGTGGCACGCGGACTACGCCGAGGCGCTCGTCGCGGCGGGCCGGCTGGACGACGCCGCGGCGCTGATCGCGGACATCCGGGCGCGGGCCGAGACGCTGGATCGTGCGGTCATCCGGGTTGGGCTGGCGCGGTCGGAGGCGTTGCTGATCGCGAAGCAGGGCGATCCGGCGGCCGCGCTGGATCTACTGGAGGAGACGATCGGCACGGCGGGCGAGCGGGTGTACCCGCTGGACCTGGCCCGGTGTGAGCTCACCCGCGGCCGGGTGGCCCGGCAGGCGCGCCGGCGGTCGGTCGCGCGGACGGCGTTCCTGGACGCGATCGAGCAGTTCGAGGCGTACGGCGCACCCGCGTGGCGCGAGGTGGCCGAGACCGAGCTGGCCCGCCTCGACGTACCGAGCCGGAGCCGCCAGCCGTCCGAACTCACCGACAACGAGCAGCAGATCGTCGCCATGGTCCGCGACGGCTCCACCAACCGCGAGATCGCCGCCGCGCTGTACCTCTCGGTCAAGGCTGTCGAGTCCCAGCTGACCCGGCTCTACCGCCGCTTCGGTGTCGCCAACCGCACCCAGCTGCTCCGGATGGTCGACCGGCCCCACGGGTGAACTGTGCGGGGAAACCCTTGATGTGACCCGTGGGTAAGTTGGATCGCTTGCCGCCGCGCCATGCGATGAACCAAGGTCGATGGCATGAGCTCGCCCCTCGGGCGGGGCGGCCGAGTGAGGCGCGGCCGCCCCGTTTCCAATGCCGGGGACAATGGGCGGGTGAAACTCGAACGCAAGCACGCGCTGGTCCTGCTCGGCATCGCGATCTGGAACGTCGTCACGTACGTGACCTTCATCAAGAACCTTGCCGCCACCGAGGGCCGTCCGACCGGGTACTACGTCGCCCACACCGTCCTGATCGTGGTCAACCTGCTGATCGCGGCCCTGCTCGGAACCTGGGGCGTCCGCGCATACAAGGCCTCCCGCGCAGAGCAGAAGGTCAACGCCTGACGAAGCTCGCCGGCGTCACCCCGAGCATCTTGCGGAAGTGCCGGTTCAGGTGGGACTGGTCGTAGAACCCGGCCAGCGTCGCCACGTCCGCGGGCGGATGCCCGTCGAGTAGATAGCGCCGGGCCAGGTCGACCCGGCGCCCGGTCAGGTATCGATGCGGCGGCATGCCGAACTCCCGGCTGAACGCCCGGACCAGATGCGCCGGATGCGCATGCACCAGCTTCGACGCGTAGTCCAGCGTGATCCCGGCCGGCACGTTCGCGTCCAGTACGTCGCGGAGCCGCGACGCGATCCCGGGATCGCGCGGATCGGGCGGGTCGAGCACGTTCCGCTGCAGATGTTGCCGCAGCCGCTCCTCGATCAGCGTCAGCCGGCTTTGCGCCTCCAGGTCCTCCCGCCCGTCCAGCAGTACGCCGTGCAACTGGTGCAAACGGTGCCGCAGCAGCGGATCGACGTACTCGGGCTGGTCGACGGCCGCACCGATCAGGTCGCGACCGAGCCGCTCGGGCTCCAGGTACAGCACGCGCTTGCGGAAGCCCTCGGGCCGGACCGAGCGGCCGTCGTGCGGGACGTTTGGCGGCAGCAGTGAGACCTGGGCCTGGGCCAGTCCGTGTTCACGGTGGTCCAGGTCGTACCGCACCACGCCCTCGTCCACGATCAGCACGGTCCAGGCGTCGTGCGTGTGGCTCGGGTACGCGTGCGACGGGAAGTGCGCGTGCAGGACCTCGACGACCCCGCTCAGCTCGGGCCGCCACGCCTTGACCTCGGCGCCACCGCTCACAGTCAAGAACATACGCTTGCGTCCCGTGAAGGCTTACATCAGCGCGGACATGGAGGGCATCACCGGACTGGTCGACGCGGAGGACGTCCAGCCGCCGGGCCGGGACTACGAGCGGGGCCGGGTGATGATGACCGAGGACGTGAACGCCGCCGTCCGCGGTGCGTACGCCGCCGGTGCGACCGCCGTACTGGTCAACGACGCGCACGGCCCGATGCGCAACCTGCTGCCGGACCTGCTCGACCCCCGCGCCACGCTGATCAAGGGCCGCCCGAAGCCGATGGGCATGATGGAGGGCCTCACCAGCGAGTACGACGCCGTCCTCTGCATCGGGTATCACGCCCGGGCCGGGGTGCTCGGCGTACTCAGCCACAGCTTCATGGGCCACGAGATCGAGGACATCTGGCTCGACGATCAGGTCACCGGCGAGATCGGCCTCTTCCACGCCGGTGCCGCGGCGTACGGCGTACCGGTCGCGGTGCTGACCGGTGACGACACGGCCTGCGCGGAGATGAGTGCTTGGGACGCCGGCGTACGCACGGTCGCCGTCAAACAAGCCAAGGACCGCTTCGCCGCCCAACTCGTCCCAATCCCCGGGGCCCGCGCCGCCATCGAATCCACCACCACCGAAGCCCTGCGCTCCCTGCCCAATGTCAGGAAACGCTCAACCCCTTGCCGCCTGACCGTCCGCTGGCAATCCGCCTCCGTCGTCTCCCACCTCACCGCCATCCCCGGCGTAACCCGCCAAGACGACCGCACCGTCACGGTCGAATCCGACATGCTCACCCTCTACCGCCTCTTCAACCTCTTCCTCCGAGTAGCCACCGCAGTAACCACCAACCCCCCGTACTGCTGACCACCCGCGCGACGCCCGCTGATGACCGCACCGTGCGGCCGCCGAGCCGTGGATTTGGTGCAGGATCTGGTCGATTCGGCGATGAAATCCACGACTGGTGAGGAGGTGAAGAACGTACAAGACCGTCCGGGGTGGGGGTCGGGACGATGGGGGTGTGGACAGTGAGAAGGAACCGATCCGGTTTGAGACGAAGATTGCTGTTTTGTTGCGGGAGGATTTGGCGGTTTGGCAGCGGTTGAATGTGGCGGCGTTCTTGGTGAGTGGGATTGCGGGGACTCGGGCTGAGGTGGTGGGGGAGCCTTATGAGGATGCGGACGGGGTGATGTATCTGCCGATGTTTCGGCAGCCGGTGTTGGTGTTTGAAGGGTCGAAGGAGTTCATGGCGACCGCGCACCAGCGGGCGTTGCAGCGGGGGATCGAGCATTCGGTGTTCACTCAGGAACTGTTTGCTACTGGCAACGATCGGGACAACCGGGCAGCCGTGAAGGCGGTCGCGACCGAGGAACTGGACCTGGTCGGGATCGCCCTCTACGGCCCGAAGAACGCCGTCGACAAGACCCTCAAAGGCGCCCACATGCACCCGTGAGAGGGCGCCCACATGCACCCGTGAGCACATGCACCCCGTAAGCACATGCCGCCAGGAGTTAGCGGAGGCCGACGAAGCTCCAGGTCTTGCCTCGGTCTGTGCTGACCGCTGCCCGGGTGGCGACGCCGTTCTGGTCCTGCGGGCCGTACATCAGCTGCTCGTCTCCGGCGAGGTAGGTGAGCAGGTCGGGTACGCCGTTCACGAGTCGCGCGTGTCCGTCGCTCAAGGTGTAGAGCTCGGGTGTCGGGTGGTCGGCCGGCTGTCCGAGCGCCACCGCGGTGCCGTCGTCGAAGGCGACCGGGTAGACGCCCTTGCTCCATTGTGGGGTCTGAACGGTTGCCCAGTGGGCACCGCGATCGGTCGACATCCGCACCGTCGCGATCTCCTCGGCGTTCGCGGACACCGCGACGATCGTGCGACCGTCGGGACTGACCGAGAGCGTGCTGCCCGGCTGATCCGGATGCAGCAAGGCCTGCTGCCAGTTCTTGCCGTCGTCATCCGACCAGTAGATGTCGCTCCGCGAGGCACTGCCCGGCGTACCGCCGAACTCCTCACCGAGCACCCCGCCGACAACCCACCATCGCCCGGTCTCGTCCCGGGCAGTCGACCAAGCGGTCTGCAGGCCAGGGATCTCGAACGGACGCAGGGTCGAGTCGGCCGGATTGAGTACGACGAGCCGGCCGCCAAGGATCTGGTCCGTCAGGATCTCGCCGGCGCGGATCGTCCTGGTCGGCGCGGCGTACCGGAGCGCCGTCTGCACCACGCCGCGCGAAGTCGATCGCAGCAGCACGGTCCGGGACCAGGACTGGTCGCCTGGTGTCAGCCGCTCACCCTCCGGCCCGGACACAGCGATCACCTCGTCGCCGGACCGGAACGTCGCGTAGGGCACCGACCGCACCGGTGCCGTCGCCTTCTTCCCGTCCCTGTTGACGACGGCGGCGTACCGGCACACCGGCGGCGTACTGCAGTCGTCCCAACCCGCCGCCCAGCGCGTCGGCGAGACGAGCGCCGGCGACGCGACGTTGTTCCACGCAAACGGTGCGGTCGGCGGAGCCACCGGGCGATCCGGAGACGGACTGCTGCCGGACGGGAGGACGGCGAACAGTACGGCGGCCACCATCGCGGCGGCGACCGTCGCCGCGACCACCAGTTGCTTGCGGTGGCGGCGTCGTACGCCGCGCCGCTCCAGCTGCTCGAACACAGGCGGCTCGACCACTTCCTGCACGGACCAGGCGAGGTCCTTCAGCTCAGACATGGTCGACCTCCTCTGCGGTGTCACGCATCAACGGGGCCAGTCGCGCTCGCCCGCGCACCAGGCGGGCCTTGACCGTGCCCTCCGGAATGCCTAGCTGGGCGGCGATCTCTCGGACGGGCAGATCCACGATGTGGTGGAGCGCGATGACCTCGCGCTGCTCCCACGGCAGCCGGCGGAGCGCGTCGACGAGCGCGACGTGGTCCGGAGACAGTCCTGGTACGACGTCCGCCGGTGGACCGGTCCGGCTGATCAGACCGTGGAAGACGATGGTCCGGCGGTACCGGCTGCGGGCGACGTTCACCGCGACCGTGCGCAGCCACGCCTCCGGGTTGTCGACCTGGGCGAACCGGTGCGGCTTCTCCACCGCCCGGACGAACGCCTCCTGGACCGCGTCCTCGGCCTCGGTGAGGCTGCCGCACAGGCCGTAGAGCTGCCCGACCAGCCGGCGGTAGCAACCGTCGTACACCTCGCGCAGACTCTCCAAAGCACCCTCCCCGGCCCATCTGCCCACCTTCCTGTCGGCTTGGCTGCCGGCAGGAGAAGAAGAAAGCGGTGTTGGTGCAACAGCAACCAACCTCTGTCCCCACGACGGATGGGGGACAGAGGTTGGTTGGTGAATGTGAGCTAGCTCACACCCGGCGGAAGATCAGTGCGCGCTTGACCTCCTGGATCGCCTTGGTGACCTCGATGCCGCGCGGGCAGGCGTCGGTGCAGTTGAACGTGGTCCGGCAGCGCCAGACGCCTTCCTTGTCGTTCAGGATCTCCAGCCGCTGTTCGGTGCCCTCGTCGCGGCTGTCGAAGATGAACCGGTGCGCGCCCACGATCGCCTGCGGGCCGAAGTACTGGCCGTCGGACCAGAAGACCGGGCAGGACGTCGTACAGGCGGCGCACAGGATGCACTTGGTGGTGTCGTCGAAGCGGTCCCGGTCGGCCTGCGACTGGATCCGCTCCCGGGTCGGCTCGTGGCCGCTGGTGACCAGGAACGGCATCACCGCGCGGTACGCGTCGAAGAACGGCTCCATGTCGACGACCAGGTCCTTGAGCACCGGCAGGCCCTTGATCGGCTCGACGGTGATCTCCTTCTCCGGGTTCAGGTCCTTGATCAGCGTCTTGCAGGCCAGCCGGTTGCGGCCGTTGATCCGCATCGCGTCCGAGCCGCAGACACCGTGCGCGCAGGACCGCCGGAAGGTCAGCGTGCCGTCCTGCTCCCACTTGATCTTGTGCAGCGCGTCCAGCACCCGGTCGGTCGGCTGGAGGCTGACGGAGTACGTCTTCCACTCCGCTTCGTCGACGACCTCCGGGTTGTACCGCAGGACCTTGACCTTGACGTCCATCAGTACTTCCGCTCCATCGGCTTGTAACGGGTCTGGATGACCGGTTTGTAGTCGAGCCGGATGTTGACGTTGCCTTCGGCATCGAGCTCGCGATAGGCCATCGTGTGCCGCATGAAGTTGACGTCGTCGCGGGTGGCGTAGTCCTCCCGGAAGTGCCCGCCGCGGGACTCCTTGCGGGCCAGCGCGGACACCACCAGCACCTCGGCCAGGTCGAGCAGGAAGCCGAGCTCGACCGCCTCGAGCAGGTCGGTGTTGAAGCGTTTGCCCTTGTCCTGCACGCCGACGGAGGCGAACCGCAGCTTGAGCGCCTCGATGTCGACCAGCGCCTGCTTCAGCGAGCCTTCGGTCCGGTACACCTGCGCGTTCAGGTCCATCGTCGCCTGCAGGTCGGACCGGATCGCCGCGATCCGCTCCTCGCCGGTGGAGTTGCGCAGCCCTTCGACCAGTTCGACGACGTACGCCGAGGGGTCGTCCGGCAACTCCTCGAAGACGGCGGTTGCGGCGTACTCCGCGGCCGCGATGCCCGCGCGCCGGCCGAAGACGTTGATGTCGAGCAGCGAGTTCGTGCCCAGGCGGTTCGCGCCGTGCACGGACACACAGGCGACCTCACCCGCGGCGTACAGGCCCGGGATCACGTCGTCGTTGGTGGCCAGCGCCTCGCCCTTGATGTTGGTCGGGATGCCGCCCATCGCGTAGTGCGCGGTCGGGAACACCGGGATCTGCTCGGTGTACGGCTCCACGCCCAGATACGTCCGGGCGAACTCCGTGATGTCCGGCAGTTTCGCGTCGATGTGCGCGGGCTCCAGGTGGGTCAGGTCGAGCATCACGTACGCGCCGTCCGGACCGCAGCCGCGGCCCTCGCGGACCTCGTTGGCCATCGCCCGGGCGACCATGTCCCGCGGCGCCAGGTCCTTCACGGTCGGGGCGTACCGCTCCATGAACCGCTCGTTGTCCTTGTTCCGCAGGATGCCGCCCTCGCCACGGGCCGCCTCGGACAGCAGTACGCCGAGGCCGGCCAGGCCGGTCGGGTGGAACTGGAAGAACTCCATGTCCTCCAGCGGCAGGCCCTTGCGCCAGACGATGCCCATTCCGTCGCCGGTCAGCGTGTGCGCGTTGGACGTGGTCCGAAACACCTTGCCGAAGCCGCCGGAGGCGAAGATCACCGACTTGCCCGAGAACACGTGCAGCTCGCCGGTGGCCAGCTCGTAGGCGACCACACCGCTGGCCTTGCCGTCGGTCATCAGCAGGTCGAGAACGTAGTACTCGTTGAAGAATTCGACGTTCTGCTTGATGCACTGCTGGTACAGCGTCTGCAGGATCATGTGGCCGGTGCGGTCCGCCGCGAAGCAGGACCGGCGAACGACGGCCTCACCGTGGTTGCGGGTGTGCCCGCCGAAGAACCGCTGGTCGATCTTGCCCTCGGCGGTCCGGTTGAACGGCAGGCCCATCTTCTCCAGGTCGAGGACGGCGTCGACCGCCTCACGGCACATCACCTCGGCCGCGTCCTGGTCGACCAGGAAGTCGCCACCCTTGACCGTGTCGAAGGTGTGCCACTCCCAGTTGTCCTCCTCGACGTTGGCCAGCGCGGCGCACATGCCGCCCTGGGCCGCGCCGGTGTGCGACCGGGTCGGGTAGAGCTTGGTGAGCACCGCGGTCCGGGTCCGCTTGCTGGACTCGAGGGCGGCGCGCATGCCCGCTCCACCCGCGCCGACGATGATCACGTCGTACTGATGCTGTTGCATAACGTCCTTACTTACAGACCGACAGCGTGCTGCTGGGGTCGAGGCAGGGGTCGAACGTGAAGATCACCAGGGTGCCCAGTACGACGATGACGATCGCCGCCGTGATCAGCAAGGCCTTGAGCCAGAACCGGGTCTGGTCCTTCTCGGCGTAGTCGTTGATGATCGTGCGCAGCCCGTTGGTGCCGTGCAGCATGGCCAGCCACAGCATCAGCAGGTCCCAGACCTGCCACAGCGGGTTGGCCCACTTGCCGGCCACGAAACCGAAGTCCAGCGCGGTGATGCCGCCGCCGAGCATCAGGTTCACGAACAGGTGGCCGAGCACGAGGACGACCAGGGCCAGGCCGGACAGCCGCATGAACAGCCAGCTGTACAGCTCGAAGTTGGTCTGCCCGGAGCGGTTCCGGCCGCCGCCCTTCAGCGAGCGGGAGCGGGAGCTGGACCGGGGTGCGGCGATCTCCGACATCTCAGCCTCCGAACACGTGGGTCAGATGGCGGATGACGAACGGCACGAACAGCACCACCCAGATCACCCCGACGCCGATCATCAGCTGCCGCTGGTAGCGCGGGCCCTTGGCCCAGAAGTCCACCAGGATGAGCCGGATGCCGTTGAACGCGTGGAACAGGATCGCCGCCACCAGACCGACCTCGAGCAGGCCGACGATCGGGTTCTTGTAGGTGCCGATGACCTCGTTGTAGGCCTCCGGGGAGACCCGCACCAGCGCGGTGTCGAGCACGTGCACCAGCAGGAAGAAGAAGATCCCGACACCGGTGATCCGGTGCGCGACCCACGACCACATGCCCTCCCGGCCGCGATACAGCGTGCCGGCTGGTTTGCTGGGCACCAGATCCTCCTCGTACGCGTTCACCAGGTCGTCTTGATGCTAGACCCGCTCGTTGAGGTGAAATGTACTGACAGCTGTGACATCGATCGCGATGCGTGTGAGATCGGTCGCGTCGGCCGACTGAGGGGAGAACACGGTGAGTTTCTGGATCTGCGCGACCTGTGCGGTGGAGCACTCCGAACAAGTGGAGGTCTGCGCGATCTGCGCCGACGAGCGGCAGTGGGTGCCCGCCGACGGCCAGCACTGGACCACCCTGGAGGAGCTGGCCGCGGCCGGCACCGAGGTGACCATCGACGAGGTCGAGCCGAACCTGTACGGCGTCCGGTCGAAGCCGCCGGCCGGGATCGGCCAGCAGTCGATGCTGCTGGTGACGCCGGACGGCAGCCTGCTCTGGGACCCGATCGGGTTCGTCGACGACGACGCGGTCCGGCGGATCCGCGAACAGGGCGAGGTGGCCGGGATCATCGCGAGTCACCCACACATGTACGGCGTCCAGGTCGAATGGAGCCACCGGCTCGGTGACGTGCCGGTGTACGTCTCCGAGGCGGACGCGGAGTGGGTGGCCCGGCAGGACCCGGTGATCCGGACCTGGTCGGGCAAGCTGAACCCGTTGCCCGGAGTGACCGTCATCCAGCCGGGCGGGCATTTCCCGGGCAGTGCGGTGGTGCACTGGGCGGAGGGTGCCGAGGGCAAGGGTGTGATCCTGTCCGGGGACACGATCTTCGCCAACCCGGACCGGACCTCGGTCAGCTTCATGCGCAGCTATCCGAACCGGATCCCGCTGTCCGGCGCGGTCGTGGACCGGGTCGCTCGCGCGCTCGACCCGTTCGAGTACGACCGGCTGTACAACAACTTCGGTGCCTCGATCCCGGTCGACGCGAAGGCCGTCGTACGCCGGTCGGCCGATCGCCACGCGGCGTGGGTCCGCGGCGACTATGACCACCTGACCTGATCTGTACAGGACGACAGGAGGTACACCCCCAGCGGGCGCTGCAGTCACGCTCAGCCTGGCCCTGTGGACCGCCGGATCGGGCCGTACCTCCTGTCGAGCTGCACGGTCAAGCGGCCAGGCGCCCCTGGCCCAGCCGGGTGTGGAGGGCGAGCATGTGGCGGATGCAGAAGTCCCAGTCGTAGAGCTCGGCCCGGCGACGGGCCGCGGCTCTGCGTCCGGGCAGCTTCGCCAGGTCGAGTACGGCGTCCGCCAGCGCGACCGGGTTCGCCGAGGCCCAGCGACCACAGGTCTGGTCGACCAGTTCGCGCGCACCGCCGGTGTTCGCGGTGACGACCGGCGTACCGGCGGCGAGGGCTTCCAGGACGGCCAGGCCGAAGGTCTCGCCGGGGCAGACGGACAACGCGATATCCGCCTCGGCCAGGTGTGTCGCCAGGCGCTGGCGGCCGTCGACGTACCCGTGGAAAATGACCGGGGCGTCACCGGCGATCGCGACCAGCTCGTCCAGGTGAGGGCCGGAGCCGTAGACGTCCATGCGCAGGTTCACACCGCGGCGATGCAGCTCGGCCGCGGTGGCCACAGCCAGATGCGGGCTCTTCTCGCGGGACAGCCGGCCGGCGTGGACCAGCTTGAGTACGCCGTCGTCGACCGGCTCGGCCAGCGACGGGTGGAACGTGTCCAGATCGACCCCGAGCGGGATCCGGACCAGCGGCGTCGTCACCTCGTCGAACTCGGCAGCGGCGTACCGCGACGTCACCACGACCGCGTCGTACGTGCGGCTCAGGATCTTGTAGAGCGCGCCCACACCGGCGATGACGCCCTGGCGGTACTGCGCTCCTTCACCGCCGAGCCGCCGGGGCCGGGCGGTGTACAGCGACAGCATCGCGTCCAGGCGTTCGTGGCTGAACAGCACCGAGCCGATGTCGTTCTTGCGGGCCCAGCGCGCGACCGGCAGCAGCGTGGATTTGTCCGAGATCTCCACGGTGGTCGGCCGGAAACGCTCGAGCGTCTCGATCACCTTCCAGGGATCGGTGATGAGGCGGTACCCACCGGCGATCTTCAGGGCCTTCGTCCGGACCACGGTGCCGAACTCGGTGTCGATCGCCACGTCCCGTTCGCCCGGGGTGATCACGATCCGCTCGGCGCCGGCCTCGACGTACCCCTGACCGAGGTGCTCGATCGCGGTCCGCATCCCACCGGAGGTCGGCCCGACGAAGTTGGCCAGCTGGGCGATCCGCAGCAAGCTCATCGGCGTCCTCGCTTCGCTCCGGGCGCCGATGAGGCGCAAATCCGGCTGTGCTTTCTGATGAGCTCGCTCCGCTCGCTCATGCGACCCGCCGTACGGCTGCCGCCTCGCGCAGGACCTCGGCGTAGTGCCGGTCGACCAGATCGTCGACCACCGCCGGCCAGGTCCGGGACTGCACGCGTTCCAGGCCGCCGGCGGCCATCCGGCCGCGCGCCGTGGGGTGATCGAGGAGCGTCTTGACCGCCTCGCGCAGCGATCCGGGCTGGCCGGGTTCGAACAGCAGGCCGTTCTCGCCCGGATGGATCAGGTCGAGCGGGCCGCCCGCGGCCGGGCCGACGGTGGCCACCCCGGAGGCCTGCGCCTCCTGGATCGTCTGGCAGAACGTCTCGTGTTCCCCCGTGTGCACGAAGACGTCCAGCCCGGCGAAGATCGACGCCAGGTCGGCACCCCGGCGCATCCCCAGGAAGGTTGCGCTGGGCAAGGAGTGTTCCAGCGACACGCGGTCCGGTCCGTCGCCGACGACGACGATCCGGCAGTCCAGGTCGGTCAGTTCGGCGAGCCGGCGGACCTTCTTCTCCGCGGCCAGCCGGCCGACGTACCCGACGATCGGCTTGCCGTCCGGGGAGATCTCCCGGCGCCAGTTCTCGTCACGGTGACCGGGATCGAAGAGGTCCAGGTTCACGCCGCGGCCCCACAGATGGACCCGCGGTACGCCGCCCTGCACCAGCGCCTCCACCGACGCGGTCGACGGTGCGAGGGTGCGATCGGCCCGTGAGTGGGTACGCCGTACCCAGCGCCAGATCCCACGATCCGCGGCGGCGAACCAGGGGTACTGGCGGGCGAACCCGGCGATGTCGGTCTGGAAGATCGCCACTGTCGGCAGCCCGAGCCGGCGCGCCGCGCGCAGCCCGTAGGCCCCGATGATGAACGGCGAGGCGAGGTGGACCAGATCGGGATCGAAGTCGGCCATTGCCCGCTCGATCGACGGATCGGGCAGGCCGACCGGGAACTCCTTGTACCCAGGCGTGCGGAAGCTGCGGGCCCGGATCACGGGCACGTCGGCATAGCTGTCCGGACCGGGGCCGGGGGCAATGATCAGCAGCTCGTGCCCACGGGCACGCAGCCGATCGGCGACGTGGCGAGCCGTGTTCGCCACGCCATTGATCTGCGGCAGGAAGGTCTCAGCCACCATCACGATCCTCACAGCTGCGAGGTTCCCCACCGAGCATGAACCCTCGGCGACACCTTCGTGACACGGTGTGGATGCCCTGTCGACGGCTTCAGGGCCGCCGGGTGACTGGCACGTGACCACGGGGCTGCATCTGGTGAGTGCCCCGTGAACAGCGGGGCACCAGCGCGGTCAGCGGGTGAGCGTGGTGGTGACAGTGGCCTCCGGGTACCAGTTCTCGAAGTCCTTGTAGTGGGCGGTGAACGTGGTGGTACCGCGCGGGAGGGCGTAGGTAGCGGTGAAGGTGCCCGCCGAGGTCATCTCGGGGTTGCCGATGAGGCGGGCGGTCGAGCCGGCCGGCGTGGCGTACAGCTGCAGGAACTGCTGGTTGGTGGAGCTTCCGGGGCGCGAGTACGGCGACGTCCAGGTGACGGTGACAGACGCGGTGGACTTGGCCTTGCCGGATCCGGTGCGTGCCGCGACATGGAGGTCGGTGACCGGCGCCTTCGGCTGGTGCGCCGGTCCGAAGGAGTGCAGGAGCTGGACGTTCTGATACGTGTCGTCGTACGTGACCGCCCAGGCCCGGGTGCCGGTGGAGTTGAGCAGCAGGGTGCCCTTCCAGAGTTCGTCGGCGCTGCGGAAGTCGACGGCGTACGTCGGGGTCGTGCTGCCCTTGGCGTAGAACAGCACGTCGGCATCGTTGGAGCCGGTGCTCGAGCGGCCGACGGCGACCGTCGAGCTGTCGCCGGACCAGGCAGCGTCGGCCGGGTAGGCGCCGCTCGGGTACACCGCGGCGTCGGAGAGGTCGGCGAGTTTGTAGGAGTGGTGCTCGTACGGGTAGCCGGTGGTCTCGACGACCTCGGTGCCGTCGGGGCTGATGGCGTAGTCGACCAGGTTCTCGCCGGTGTTCTCGCGCCGGCTGACGATGGTCGGTGTGGCGCCCGAGACGTCGATGACGTACGTCGTGACCGGTGAGTACCCGGTGTCGCCGGCGACGAGCAGTCCGTTGGCCGCGCCGGCGATGATCGGGTGGTAGTTCGGGCCGTCGGTGTAGACCGTCGCCGCGGTCCCGGGCGCGGACCAGATCAGCAGGCCGGATGTGCCGAGACCGCAGTCCAGGAAGGCGGCGACGATCTTGTCTCCGGTCGGTTCGACGCTGTACACGCAGGCGCCCTTGGGGGCGTCGTACGTTGCCGAAGGCACCAATGTGTCCGCGTCCAGCGCGGTCACGCGGTCGTAGTCCTGAGTCACCAGGAGCTGCTGGTGGTCGTGGCTGAGAACCACGTCGGAGGCGCCGGTCACTGCCGTCAGCTTCGTCTGCAGCACGCCGTCAAGGTCGGTCACCACGAGCGGGAGGGTGCTGCCGGCGCCTTGCGCGAGGTACAGCCGGCCACGTGCTTCGTCGAGCTCCATGGCGCGGAGATCCTGGACCGGAAGCTGGGTCCCGACACTCTTCACCAGCATCGGCTCGTCGGCCGAGCTCGGTCCGGCGACCACCACGCCGACCGACACCGACATGATCAGAGCCAGGCCCCCGAGGGCCGGTCCACGCGCGCGCATCAAGAACTCCGGGTTGGTAGGCGGAAACCTCTTCCCCCGAAGCCGCCACAGCCTAGAAGGAATCCCACCACGCGGCAAAACGACCCCTTCCCGCATCTCTGTGCTTCAGCCCACATCGGTGGCGTGGGCTGGTGCATACCAGTGGGAGTGTGGTTCGGCCTACCGTGGGGGGATGAGTCATCGGAGTGAGTCGGGGTTCGAGTTCGCGCCGGTGTACGGGCCGG
Source organism: Kribbella pittospori (assembly GCF_004331465.1). Lineage (GTDB taxonomy): Bacteria > Actinomycetota > Actinomycetes > Propionibacteriales > Kribbellaceae > Kribbella > Kribbella pittospori. Next base: position 320,045 of record NZ_SJKB01000002.1, on the reverse strand, counting down.
AGGTGCTGGACGGGTTCGAGCCGGGCGGCAAGCTGGGGGAGCCGGGGAAGTTCCCGTTCACCCGGGGTGTGTACCCGACGATGTACACCGAGCGGCCGTGGACCATGCGCCAGTACGCCGGGTTCGGCACCGCGGCGGAGTCGAACCAGCGGTACCACCAGCTGATCGACCACGGCACCATGGGCCTGTCGGTCGCCTTCGACCTGCCCACCCAGATGGGCTACGACTCCGACGCCCCGATCGCGCACGGCGAGGTCGGCAAGGTCGGTGTGGCGATCGACTCGATCGACGACATGCGGGTGCTGTTCGACCGGATCCCGCTGGACCAGGTGTCCACTTCGATGACCATCAACGCCCCCGGGTCGGTGCTCCTGCTGCTGTACCAACTGGTCGCCGAGGAGCAGGGCGTCGCCGGTGACAAGCTCACCGGCACGATCCAGAACGACGTACTGAAGGAGTACATCGCCCGCGGCACCTACATCTATCCCCCGAAGGAGTCGCTGCGGCTGATCAGCGACATCTTCGCGTACTGCAAGGCGGAACTGCCGCGCTGGAACACGATCTCGATCTCCGGCTACCACATGGCCGAGGCCGGCGCGACGCCCGCGCAGGAGATCGGCTTCACGCTGGCGGACGGGATCGAGTACGTCCGGGCCGCGGTCGCTTCCGGCCTGGACGTGGACGAGTTCGCGCCGCGACTGTCGTTCTTCTTCGTCGCCCGGACCACGCTGCTCGAGGAGGTGGCGAAGTTCCGTGCCGCCCGGCGGATCTGGGCGCGAGTGATGCGGGACGAGTTCGGCGCGAAGAACCCGAAGTCGATGATGCTGCGCTTCCACACCCAGACCGCGGGCGTCCAGCTCACCGCGCAGCAGCCCGAGGTCAACCTGGTCCGCGTCGCCGTCCAGGGACTGGCCGCCGTACTCGGTGGGACGCAGTCGCTGCACACCAACTCGTACGACGAGGCGATCGCGCTGCCGACCGAGAAGGCGGCCCGGCTCGCGCTGCGCACCCAGCAGGTGCTCGCGTACGAGACCGACGTGACCGCCACCGTCGACCCGTTCGCCGGCTCGTACGTCGTCGAGTCGCTCACCGACGAGGTGGAGGCGGCCGCGGTCGAGTTGATGGATCAGGTCGAGGAGTACGGCGGTGCGGTCGCCGCGATCGAGAAGGGCTTCCAGAAGCAGGAGATCGAGCGGTCGGCGTACGCGATCGCGCAGGAGATCGACTCGGCCGAGCGTGTCGTCGTCGGGATGAACAAGTTCAGGATCGCCGAGGAAGAGCCGTACGAACCGCTCCGGGTCGACCCCGCGATCGAGGCCCAGCAGGTCGAACGCCTGGCCAAGCTCCGCGCCGAACGCGACCAGCCGGCAGTCGACGAAGCCCTGGCTGCCCTGAAGAAGGCGGCCGAAGGCAATGCCAACTGCCTTTACCCGATGAAACAGGCGCTCAAGGCCCGAGCAACCGTGGGCGAAGTCTGCAACACCCTCAGGGATGTGTGGGGTGTCTACGTCCCCGCCGACACCTTCTGACCCGAGCTTCTGACCCGAGCCGATATGGTCCGCTCGAACGCTAGCGTTGAGCGGACCTGCGGGTCGAGAGGGGTTGGCGATGGGGCGTCGAGGTATGGCGGTCGTCGGGGTGGTGCTGGGTCTGCTGGTGTCCGCCGGTTGCGGCCCTGGCGACGACGAGGGCGGTGGTCTGCCGACCTTGGGGCCGGAGTCGAGCGGGCAGCCGACCAGCGCGAGTACGACTCCGGGAGAGACGACTGCTTCCCCGACGACAGGGTCTTCGAGCGGCGGGCCGCCGAACACGATCGCGGTGCACCGGCGCAAGGTCGTGGCCGCGTCGACCTCGGACAAGGCGGCCGCGGACGCGTTCATCAAGTACATCGAGGTCCGGCTGACGGCGTACCACAAGGTCCAGGTCGATCTCGACGCGCTGGGCAAGACGGCGACCGGCGACGCGCTGAACGCCGTTCGCTCCGACGTCGCCGGGCTGCGCAGTCGCGGCCAGCACACGGTCGGCGAGGTGTGGGTGGACGTTCCCAAGGTGACCGCGCGCGGGTCGGCCGCGACGCTGACCTCGTGCATGGTGAACACCACGGTCGATGTGGATGCGAAGGGCAAGCCGCTCAGCGCGCCGAAGCCCTTCTACAACATCACCAGCACGCTCCAACTGGGCGGCGGCAAGGTCTGGCTGGTCAAGACGATCAAGTTCGGTGGCGACAGCCCCTGCCATTGACGCAACCGAACCGCGTCATAGAACGTCTGAGTCCACGTCTCGATAGAGTTGGTACGACCAGACCTGGGGAGTAGCCACCATGAAGCGCACAGTAATCGCCACCGCCCTGGCGGGACTTGCTGCGGCGGCGGTCACGGCCGCGCCGGCGCATGCCGGCGGTGGACTCGAGCAGTCCGGTGACGGTGGCTACAAGATCTCCGTCAGCGTCACGATCACCAGCGACTCCGGTGCCGTGGTGCAGAGCGGCGGTACGTCGCTCGCCGTCGCGCCGACCTGCTGGTGGGAGCTGTACAACCCCGACATCGGCGGCAACGACGCGACCACGCCCGAGGGCTTCCAGAAGTTCTACGACGAGTCGATCCCGCTGCTGAGTGGGCACGCCGCGGCGGGCCGGCTGTCGATGCCGGACGCCGACGAGGTGAAGCGGGTGACGGAGGCGGCGAAGAACGGGACGAAGTACCGCTGGTACAGCCTGCGCTGCCAGGAGGGCCACAACGGTGTCGACGAGGGGTACACCAAGTCCGGCGGCAACTACTACGGCACCGAGATCGGCATCGGCTACGCCGCGTTCATCCAGGGCCAGGAGCCGGAGCCGTACGTCGCCCCGGAGGACCTCGCGACCTCGCTGTGGGACTTCGCCCAGCAGGGGCTGACCGACCCGGCGATCGACCGCAACCCGAAGGTCAGCGCGAACGGCGGCGCCACGCTGGTGAACGTACCGACCTGGTTCTGGGTGACCAACCCGGCGACCGCGCTCGCCGACGACGGCAAGCTGCACCTGACGGCCACCGCCGGGAACACGACGGTGACGCTGGACGCGCAGAGCAACGGTGTCGCCTTTACCTCGCCGGCCGGCTCCACCTCGTGCTCGGTCAACCAGGCCAAGTACGCGTACGGCGCGGGCGCCTCGGAGGGTTCGGCCTGCACGATCTCGTTCGACCGGTCGAGCGCCGGCTGGCCGGTGACCGCCAGCACCACCTGGGGCGGCACCTGGTCCGGCAACGACGGCACCGGCGCAGCGCTGCCCGAGGTCTACCACTCGACCACCGTCAACGTCCCGGTCGTCGAGGTCCAGGTCCCGAACCGCTGACCCTGTAGGGCGTGTCTCCCCATCCCACGCCTACTGCGCGGCACTCGGCGGGCACCTCGCTGAGCTGGAGCGAAGGGCACGATGAAACCACATCGAACCCTCCACTCCAGCTCACCGAGGCACTCCGCCGAGCACCTGCTCGCTACGGCGTGGGATCGGGAGACACGCCCTAGTCCAGTAGGGCGCAGGACGCCAGAACCGTCATCCCGACGGTGATGGCGTCCTCGTCCGGGGAGAAGCCGGGCGTGTGCAGGTCGGCGGCCGCGTCCACACCCAGGGGACGGACGCCCAGCCGCGCCATCGCGCCTGGAACGTGCTCGAGGTACCAGGCGAAGTCCTCGCCGCCCAGGCTCTGATCGGTCGCGGCCACTGCGTCGGGCGTGATCGCCTCGCTGACCGCGCGCTGGAACACCGCGATCGCCTCCGCATCGTTCATGACCGGGGGTACGCCGTGCGTCACCTCGGTACTGACCTCGACGCCGTACGGAGCGATCAACTGCTCGGCCAGGATGGGGATCAGGTCGGCGGCCAACTTCCAGGCGCTGACGTCCAGGCATCGCACGGTGCCCTCGGCCTCACCGCGGGACGGTATGGCGTTCGCGGCCGAGCCGGCGGTGATCCGGCCCCAGACCATCGACAGGCCGGCCCGCGGGTCGACCCGGCGCGACAACGCGGCCGGCAGCTCGGTGACAAGGGTGGACAAGGCGTAGACCAGATCGCCAGTGAGGTGCGGCCGGGAGGTGTGACCGCCGTCGCCGGTCACCCGCACCAGGACACGGTCCGCTGCCGCGGTCAGCGCGCCGACCCGCAGGCCGACCTGCCCGACCGGCAACCGGGGATCACAGTGCAGGCCGTAGATGCGCCGTACGCCTTCCATGCCGCCGGCCGCGATCACACCGAGCGCGCCGCCCGGCATCACCTCCTCAGCCGGCTCGAAGATCAGCCGGACGCGACGGTCCAGCAGCCCGTCGGCCGACATCCGCCCGAGCACCTCGGCGGCGCCGATCAGGATCGCGGTGTGGACGTCGTGACCGCAGGCGTGGGCCACGCCTTCGTACGTCGACCGAAAAGGGGAATCGACACCCTCCGTCACCGGCAGGGCGTCGATATCGGCGCGGAGCGCCACACAGGTGTCACCGGAGCCGATGTCGCAGATCAGACCGGTGCCCGTCGGCAGCACCTGCGGTGACAGGCCGGCCGCCACCAGCCGCTGCCGGATCAGCTCGGTGGTCCGCACCTCGTGCCAGCCGAGCTCCGGATGCGCGTGCAGGTCGCGACGCACGGTCACGATCTCGTCCCGGACCGCCGCGACACGGCTCTGCAGGTCGCTGAGCAGCAGCTGCTGCGAAATGGTCATTGGGGAATTCTCGCATCGCAGCGGCGGAACAACGGCCCGGGCTCGGGCACCGGACCGATCCGGTCAGCGCCACCTCACCCGCCGCGTCGGCGTTCTGGCTGAGCGTCACAGCCGAAACTACGATTGAGTAACGAGCATTTCAGTGACGCATCGTCAGTGGCTGGGGGGTCTCGCCGGGTCTATCGTTTCGCTGCGAACGCCTGCACGGGGCGATCAGGGATCGAGGAGGCATCTTGCGGCACACGACGAAGCTGGCGGCGCTCGCCGTCACCGTGGCGCTGTTGGTGGCGGGCTGCGCGAAGAAGGAAGACACCGGTGGTGCTGCCACCAGCGACGAGCTGTGCGCCGACAAGTCGGGGGCGGGACCCAAGGTCGGGCTGGCGTACGACATCGGCGGCCGCGGCGACCACTCCTTCAACGACCTTGCCGCGGCGGGTGTGAAGAAGTCCCTGGACGAGCTGGACGCCACCTGCGAGGAGTCCGAGGCCGCGGCGCAGGAGCCGGACTCCGCGAAGGAGGAGCGGCTGCGCACGCTGGCCGAGGCCGGCTTCAACCCGGTCGTGGCGGTGGGCTTCGTCTACACCGAAGAGGTGAACAAGGTCGCCAAGGAGTACCCGAACGTCAAGTTCGCGGTCGTCGACGGGTTCGCCGAGGGTCCGAACATCACCAACCTGGTGTTCTCGGTCGAGCAGGGCTCGTTCCTGGTCGGTGTCGCCGCGGGCCTGAAGACCAAGACCAAGAAGGTCGGCTTCATCGGCGGCGTGCGGGGCCCGATCATCGACCCGTTCGCGGCCGGCTTCAAGGCCGGGCTGGCAGCCGTCGACCCGAGCATCAAGCTCGACATGAAGTGGCTTTCCGACACCGGTGACGCGAAGGCGTTCGCGAACCCGCCGGGTGCCAAGACCGCGGCCACCGCGCTGTACGACGGCGGTGCGGACATCGTCTTCCACGCCTCCGGCCTGTCCGGTGGCGGCCTGTTCGACGTCGTCGGAACGAAGCCGGACGGCATCTGGGCGATCGGCGTCGACTCCGACCAGTACCAGACCGCGACGCCCGAGCAGCAGAAGCACATCCTGACGTCGTCGCTGAAGAAGGTCGACGTGGCCGTCTTCGACTTCGTGAAGGCGTTCAAGGACGGCACCACCAAGGCCGGCTACGACCTGTACGACATCAAGCGCGACGGTGTCGGGTACGCGACCAGCGGTGGCTTCCTCGACGACGTGACCGCGAAGATCGACGAGTACAAGGCGAAGCTGGTCTCCGGCGAGCTGACTGCACCGTCGAAACTCTGACGAGTGAAACCCTCGGGCTCGGGCCGATGACGCGGTAGCGTTGCGGCCCGGGCCCGAGGCTCGTCCCGGCGACAACGAGGTCGCCGCAAGACCTGGGAGCGTGTGACATCGACACCATGACTCAGACGATGGCCGTCCGGCTGAGGGGAATCGGCAAGAGTTTTCCCGGTGTGGTGGCCAATCACGACGTCGACATCGAGGTCCGGACCGGCACGGTGCACGCCCTGGTGGGCGAGAACGGCGCCGGCAAGTCGACGTTGATGAAGATCCTGTACGGCGTGCAGAAGCCGGACGAGGGCACGATCGAGATCGGCGGCGACGAGATCGTGCTGCACTCGCCGGCCGATGCCATCCAGCACGGTGTCGGGATGGTGTTCCAGCACTTCATGCTGGCCGACAACCTGACCGTGCTGGAGAACGTTGTCCTCGGCGCCGAGAAGCTGTACGGGATCGGCGACAAGGCCCGGGCCAAGATCAACGAACTGTCCGGCTCCTACGGCTTCGGTCTGTCGCCCGACCACCTGGTCGAGGACCTCGGTGTGGGCCAGCGGCAACGGATCGAGATCCTCAAGGTCCTGTACCGCGGCGCGAAGATCATCATCCTGGACGAGCCGACCGCCGTCCTGGTGCCGCAGGAGGTCGACGCACTGTTCGGCAACCTGCGCGAGCTGAAGGCCCAGGGCTACACGCTGCTGTTCATCTCGCACAAGCTGGACGAGGTACTTGCGGTCGCCGACGACGTGACGGTGATGCGACGCGGCACCACGGTGGCCGCCGTCCAGCCGAAAGACGTGACCGCGCGCCAGTTGGCGGAGCTGATGGTGGGCTCGGAGCTGCCTTCACCCAGCACCGAGGAGTCGACGGTCACCGACGACGTTCAGCTCGAGGTCGAGAACGTGACCCTGGCCGGTGCCGGGGAGCGGAACCTGCTGGACGACGTGTCGTTGCGCATCCACCGTGGCGAGGTGCTCGGCATCGCCGGTGTCGAGGGCAACGGTCAGACCGAACTGGTCGAGCTGGTGATGGGCATCCGGCCGCCCACCTCGGGCCGGGTCCGGCTGGGAACCGAGGACATCACCGACTGGTCCACCGCGGCCCGCCGCAACGCGGGCATCGGGTACATCCCCGAAGACCGGCACCGGCACGGCCTGCTGCTCGACTTCCCGCTCTGGGAGAACCGGATCCTCGGTCACCAGGACCGTCCGCCGACCGTGCGCGGACCGTGGATCAACAAGGCCGGCGCGCGCAAGGACAGTCAGCGCATCGTCGACCAATTCGACGTCCGGACGCCGTCGATCGAGACCACCGCACGGGCACTGTCCGGCGGTAACCAGCAGAAGTTCATCGTCGGCCGGGAGATGAGTGGCGACCCGGTCCTGCTGATCGCATCCCACCCGACCCGGGGCGTGGACGTCGGCGCGCAGGCCGCGATCTGGGACCACATCCGCGACGCCCGCCGGCAGGGGCTGGCCGTGTTGCTGATCTCCGCCGACCTGGACGAGCTGATCGGCCTGTCGGACCAGATCGAGGTCATCCTGCGCGGCCGGCTGGTCGGCGAATTCGACCCTGACACGGTCACCCCGGAGCAGCTCGGCTCGGCGATGACCGGTGCCGGAGAAGAGGAGTGATGGGCAAGCTCGATCTGCGCCGGATCGCGCTGGCGCTCGCCGCGCCGGTACTCGCCATCGTCGTCGCGCTGCTGATCACCTGCCTGATCCTGCTGGCGGCCGGCAGTTCGGTCTCCGGCTTCCTGAGCACGATCTTCTCCGCGCCGGCCGAGCGCAACGTCATCAACATCCTGAACAACGCGTCGATCCTGTACCTGTCCGGCCTGGCGGCCGCGATCGGGTTCCGGATGAACCTGTTCAACATCGGTGTCGAGGGCCAGTACCAGATCGCGGTCTTCGCCGCCGCCGTGTTCGCCGCCCAGGGCTGGTTGCCGGGACCGATCAATGTGGTGGTCTCCATCATCCTGGCGATGCTGGTCGGCGCGATCTGGGCCTCGATCGCCGGCGTACTGAAGGTCACCCGCGGCGTCAGCGAGGTGATCTCGACGATCATGCTGAACGCGATCGCGCTCTCGCTGACGGCGTACCTGCTCCGAAAAGTCGGGGTGTCGACCGGGAGCAACCTGGCCACCGAGGAGATCCCGCGGGACAGTTGGGTGGGCGGCATCAAGTTGCTGTCCGGGGCCCCGAACGAGCTGCTCGGCCTGTCCCTGCTGGCCGTACTCGGCGGGATCGGTTACGCCATCCTGCTGAACCGGTCGAAGTTCGGCTTCGCGCTGCGGGCCACCGGCACGTCGGCCAGCGCGGCCGTTGCCAGCGGCATCGACGTACGGCGGATGGTGGTCGTCTCGTTGATGATCTCGGGCGCGGTGGCCGGGCTGATCGGGCTGCCGCTGCTGTTCGGCAGCTCGCACAGCTACGGCACCACCTTCCAGGCCGGTATCGGCTTCTCCGGGATCGCGGTGGCACTGCTCGGCCGGAACAACCCGATCGGCATCGCGTTCGGTGCGCTGCTGTTCTCGTACCTGACCGAGCAGAGCAACCTGCTCGAGATCAACGCGCAGGTCTCGCCGGACATCGTCGCGATCAGCCAGGGCATCATCGTGCTCGCCGTCGTCATCGCCTACGAGGTGGTCCGCCGGTACCGCAACGCGCTGGAACAGCGGCAGGTGGCAGCGGAACTCAGTACCTCGGCCCCGTCCGAGGCGACCCCGGAGGCGACCCGATGACGATGGCTCCCGAAGAGCTCCGGCCCGCCGGAGCCCCGTCCGCGGCCCTCGTCCCGCGGCGGCGGATCAGCATCTGGGTCTGGCTGCTGGTCGGCCTGGTCCTGATCTCCGCGGTCCGGGTGCTCACCGGCGCCAACGAGGTCGACTCGGCCGGGACTATGCGCGAGACGGTCAACGCCTCGGTCCCGATCGCCCTCGCGGCGCTGGCCGGTCTGTGGTCGGAACGCGCGGGCGTGGTCAACATCGGCCTCGAGGGCATGATGATCCTGGGCACCATCGGCGCCGGGTACTTCGGTTACTGGTACGGCCCGTGGGCGGGAATCGTCGGCGCGATGGTCTTCGGTCTGATCGGGGCCGCGCTGCACGCGCTCGCAACCGTGTACTTCGGCGTCGACCACATCGTGTCCGGCGTGGCGATCAACATCATCGCGCTGGGTGCGGCCGCCTTCCTCGCCGACACGTGGTTCTCCGGCCTGCGCGGCGGTGGCCCGACCCAGTCACCACCACTGGACGCCCCGCTGTCGATCACCCTTCCCGGGATCTCCGATGCGATGATCACGCTGCAGGACAAGCACTGGTTCATCATCTCCGACCTGGCCTCGCTCGTGGCCGCCGTGACCACCGAGCTGTCGAGCATGACGGTGCTGGCGGTAATCTTCATCGTCGGCAGCGCGCTGCTGCTGTGGCGGACGGGGTTCGGCCTCCGGCTGCGGTCGTGCGGTGAGAGCCCGGTGGCGGCGGAGAGCCTGGGCGTCAACGTCTACCGGTACAAGGTCATCGCCGTACTGACGTCCGGTGCGATCGCCGGGGCCGGTGGTGCGTTCATCGCGCTCGTCTCGTCCGGGATCTACCAGAACGGGCAGACCGGTGGGCGTGGCTATATCGGCCTGGCCGCGATGATCTTCGGCAACTGGCGGCCCGGCGGGCTGGTGATGGGTTCGGTGCTGTTCGGCTACACCGACGCACTCCAGCTCCGGGCCGGTGGTGAGGCCGTGCACGCACTGCTGATCCTGGTCGCGATCATCCTGCTGGGCGTTGCGATCCTGCAGTTCCGGCGTGGGCTCAAGATCGCCGCGGCGACCTCGCTGGTCATCGCGGTCGGCTTCGCGGTCTGGTTCTTCACCACCGACACGGTGCCGGCCGACTTCACCCGGATGACGCCGTACGTGACCACCCTCCTGGTGCTTGGGCTGGCCGCGCAGCGACTCCGGATGCCGGCCGCCGACGGGTTGAGATATCGACGCGGTCAGGCAGGTTAGCGCCGTGCCGGGGGAGGTCGACTGGCCGGCGCTGCGGGCGATCGCTGTCGAGGTGATGGGTCGCGCCTATGCGCCGTACTCCGGCTTCGCGGTCGGGGCGGCGGCGTACGTCGACGACGGGCGCATCGTTGCCGGGTGCAACGTCGAGAACGCGTCGTACGGACTGGCCCTGTGCGCCGAGTGCGGGCTGGTGTCCGAGCTGCACCGCACCGGCGGCGGCCGGCTGGTCGCGTTCACCTGCGTGGACCAGCACGGCGACCTGCTGACGCCGTGCGGGCGGTGCCGCCAGTTGCTGCACGAGAACGGCGGGCCGGATCTGTTGCTGGAGACCCCGACCGGGCCGCGGCCGCTGCGTGAGCTGTTGCCCGACGCGTTCGGGCCCGAGGACCTGGAGAAGTAGTGAGCTTCGACGCGGTGGATGTCATCCGCACCAAGCGGGACAAGGGCGAGCTGAGCGACGGTCAGATCGACTGGGTGATCGACGCGTACACCCGGGGCGACGTCGCGGACGAACAGATGTCCGCCCTGGCGATGGCGATCCTGCTGAACGGCATGAACCGTCGCGAGATCGCCCGCTGGACCGCGGCGATGATCGCGTCCGGCGAGCGGATGGACTTCGCCAAGCTGTCCCGGCCGACCGCGGACAAGCACTCGACCGGTGGCGTCGGCGACAAGATCACGTTGCCGCTGGCACCGGTGGTGGCCGCCTGCGGCGCCGCCGTACCGCAGCTGTCCGGCCGCGGCCTCGGACACACCGGCGGCACGCTGGACAAGCTCGAGTCCATCCCGGGCTGGCGTGCCGCGCTCTCGAACGACGAACTGATGCGCCAGCTGGACGAGGTCGGCGCGGTGATCTGCGCCGCCGGCGACGGCCTCGCGCCCGCGGACAAGAAGCTGTACGCGCTGCGGGACGTGACCGGAACGGTGGAGGCGATCCCGCTGATCGCCAGTTCGATCATGAGCAAGAAGATCGCCGAGGGCACCGGTGCGCTGGTGCTGGACGTGAAGGTCGGCTCCGGCGCCTTCATGAAGGAACTCGCCGACGCCCGCGAGCTGGCCGAAACCATGGTTGCCCTGGGCACGGACGCCGGCGTGAAGACTGTTGCCCTGATCACCGACATGTCCGTCCCGCTCGGATTGACCGCGGGCAACGCGCTCGAGGTCCGCGAGTCCGTCGAGGTCCTGGCCGGCGGCGGCCCGGCCGATGTGGTCGAGCTGACGATCGCGCTGGCGGCCGAGATGCTGGCCGCGGCCGGCGTCACGGACGTGGACCCGGCCGAGAAGCTCCGCGACGGTACGGCGATGGACGTCTGGCGCACCATGATCGCGGCCCAGGGCGGCGACCCGTCCGCCGTTCTTCCGGTCGCCCCCGAGCAACACGTCGTACCGGCTCCGGCCACCGGCGTACTGTCCAAACTCGATGCCCTCGGCATCGGCGTGGCCGCCTGGCGCCTCGGCGCCGGCCGCGCCCGCAAGGAGGACCCCGTCTCCGCGGTCGCCGGCGTCGAACTCCACGCCAAACCCGGCGACCAGGTGACCGAGGGCCAGCCGCTCCTCACCCTCCACACCGACGACCCCACCCGCTTCGATCGAGCCCTCGAGTCCCTGACCGACGCCGTCGAGGTCGCCACGTCGTACGACCCGACCCCGCTGGTCATCGACCGCATCGGCGAGTGACCTGGCCCTCTCCGACGGTAAGGTGTCCGGAGCGACCGGATAGTCGGAGGTGTCTGTGGTTCGCGCACGGCTTGCTGCCCTGCTGCTGGTGCCGATGATGGTGCTGCCCGCAGCCTGTGGCGGATCGGACGACACAGGTGGCCTGCCGGCGGCGGGTTCGGATTCGAGCGGTCCCTCGAGCAGTACCCCGGCCACGACGCCGGCCTCGGCCGCAACGCCCACGCCGGTGCCGACCACCAGTACCCAGAAGTACGGTGCACTTACTCTCGTCATCAACCACAAGCCGGCCCCGCCGGCCGCCGCTGCCCAGGCGTTGCAGGCGTACGACGCCTTCGAGCGTGCCTCGCACAAGACCCAGGCGACGAACGTCGAGGATCCGACCCTGGCGACGTGGGGCGCGGCCGCTGCTCTGCAGGACATCCGGCGCATCCTGCAGAGTCAGAAAACCCAGAAGGTGCGCACCGGCGGTGCGATCACTGTCACCACCAAGGTGGTCAGGACGAGCGCTGCCGCCGCTGCATTGGACACTTGCTACGACCAGTCGAAGTCGGTGCTGGTCCGGGCCAACGGGACGACGTACGTGGGACCTGGGGCCAAGAAGGATCCCAAGCTCAGCGCGAGCGTCATCCTCGGCAACATCGCCGGTGTCTGGAAGGTGACCGAGTACAACCTCAAGGCGGAAGCATGTTGATCCGACGACTGGCGATCCTGACCGCACTCGGAGTGGCCGGCCTGGCGACAGCAGCACAGCCGGCCTTCGCCGACCGCACGACACCGACACCGGGTGCCGGCGGCAACACCATCAGCATCACCGTCACCGGGACCGGTGTCCGCGGCGGTTCGGGCGGACAGGGCGGGACCCAGACGGTGTCGACGCCGGTCCCGTGCATGTACATCCAGAGCATGACCGGCAAGGAGTACTACGAGTGGGTCGAGAACGGCGGCACCATGGGCCGCGGACCCAACGGTGACACGATCGATCCGTACCCGGGCTACGAGAAGTACAAGGACGACGACAAGGGCCACTGGTACGGCGGCATGTGCTCGTCGGAGTCCTTCGGTGACGACCTGGACGCCTTCTTCAAGTACTCCGACGCCTGGTTCGCCGAGCACCGGGGCGTCTACGTACCGGCCGGTGGCACGCCCCCGATCCCGCCGGTACCGCCGGAGATCCTGCGCAACGTCGCCTTCGACGCCTTGACCGTGCCGGCGCCGCGGCTGGACTGGAACCCGAAGCACACCGGCGACGCCGCGACCCTCGTCAACCTGGACACCTGGGTCTGGCTCCAGGACCGCGCAACCAACTACTACGTCGAGGCCTCGGTCAACTCGATGGTCGGCCGGATCTCGGCCCGCGTCGACGCGGACCTGACCGGCATGACCGTGTCCGCCCCCAACGCGGACACCGTCACCTGCCCGAACGCCGGCGTACCGTACGCCCCCGGCGCCACCGGCCAGTGCGCCCTCACCTTCAACAAGGCCAGCGCCGGCGGTGGCACCAGCCCCGTGACCGCGAAGACCAACTGGCACACCACCTGGTCCTCCAACCCCGGCGGCCCGCAGGGCGACACCCCCGAACAACTCGACCCGGCCCCCGGCACCACCAACATCCGCGTCATCGAGGTCCAGGTCCCCAACCGCTGACGGAGTTCGGCCCGTGAACCCCGACGTCGTGGTGAACCGTTGAGCGGGTAACGTGTTCCCGGCTCTGTGCCTATCGACGGAGGTTTCTGTGGCCCGCTCGCGTCTGGCCGTACTGCTGCTGGCCCCGCTCGCGGTCCTCCCGGCAGCCTGCGGAGGCGGAGACGACACCGGCGGCCTGCCGACCGTGCCGGACTCGTCGGCGCCCACCTCGGCGACCCCGGGGACTCCGTCCGCGACCTCGAGCGCGAGCCCGACCCCGACGACCCAGCCGACGCGTTCGGTCGGGAAGTACAGGAACCTGACGGTGGACCTGCGGCGGCCCGCGGGACTCACTGCCGGCGCCTCGGCGGCCGTCGTCACCTTCCAGCAACTGCACTTGGCCTTCGGCGCCCTGGCGGCGGGTGAGAGCTCGCCCCCGCCGATGTCGCGGTCCGCGGAGCCCGTGGTGGTGAAGTACCTCGACGCGGTGCTGAAACCGCAACTGGGCCGGAAGGAACACTCGGGCGGCACGATGACCGTCCGGGTCACCAAGGCGCAGGCGTCCGGGGAAGTTGCCGCGGTCAACGGCTGCCTCGACCAGACCAAGCTGATCACCTACCGCGCGAACGGCACGAAGTACGTCGACGCGAGTGTGCGTCGCAGTCCCACCCTGACCATCCAGACGACCCTGTCCCGCTCGGCAGGCATCTGGAAAGTGAGCAACTACGTTCTGAAGGAAACCCGATGCTGAAAATGCGCACGGCTCTGGGGACCACTGCACTCGGTGTCGGCCTACTGCTGACGTCCGCCGGCCCCGCCCTGGCCTTCGACCCACCCCCCGGCACCACCCCCACCACGAGCGGCGGAACCGTCACCATCACCGTGACCGGGACGGGAGTGCGGGGAGGTAGCTCCGGGCACAGCGCATCGCGGACCGTGTCGGTGCCCGCGCCGTGCTACATGGAGCCCGGGATGACCGGCAAGGAGTACTACGAGTGGGTCAGCAGCGGGAAGGCCAACGCCGACTGGCATCACACCGGTGGTGACCTGGACGGCGCGTTCAAGCCGTACCCGGGGTACGAGCAGTACAAGGACGACGACAAGGGTCACTGGTACGGCGGCGTCTGCTCGTCAGAGACGTTCGGCGACGACCTGGACTCGTTCTTCAAGTTCGCCGACGAGTGGTTCGCCAACCACAAGTCGGTGTACGTCCCCGCCGGACAGGCTCCGCCCACCCCGCCGGTTCCGCCGCAACTGCTGCGTGACGTCGCATCGCGCGAACTGACCATCCCCGAACCGGCCATCGACTGGAACCCCAAGCGGAGCGGCGACGGGTCCACGCTGGTCAACCTGGACACCTGGGTCTGGGTGAAGGACCGGGTCGACAACCTGTACGTCGACGCCACCGCGAACTCGGTGACCGGCGCGCAGACGGCCCACGTCGAGGCGAAGCTGTCCACGCTGACCGTTTCCGCACCGGGTGCGGGATCGACCACCTGCAACGGCATGGGTACGCCGTACGCCCCGGGCGCCGCCAATCCGTGCACGATCCAGTTCACCAAGGCGAGCCCCCTCGGCGGCACCACGCCGGTCACCGCGACCACCACGTGGGGCGCGACCTGGTCGTACAACGGCACGGACATGGGCGCGATCCCGCAGCAGCCCGCACCGCAGAGCTACACCACCAACATCGGCGTACTGGAGGTTCAGGCCGTCGCTCGTTGATCAAGGCAACAGGACCCGGCTCGGTACGACCGAGCCGGGTCTTTTGCTGTCTACTCGGCGGCCACCTTCTGCGTGAGGGCTTGGGCGTCGGCGGGGAGGGTGGACATGGGGTCGGCGGTGAGGTCGGTGGTGGTGTGGGTGACGAGGACGGAGACGATGCTGTCGGTGCCTCGGCGGGACCAGGCGCGCTCGGAGTGGGTGACCTGGGTCGTTGTGCGCAGGAAGGTCTCGTAGCCCGTCACGGTCGCCGGGAGGTCCTCCAGGAGGCCGTAGCCGCCGTTCGGGGGACCGGTCATCCGGCCGACGCAGTTCTTGTTGCCGCTGACAAGGAGATTCCAGTCCTTGGTCAGCAGCGTCGTGTCCTTGTAGGTGTAGAGGAACGACTTCACCACGGTCCCGCCGGCGAGCGAGTACTGGACGAACTGCGTCTGATCCGCATGATCCTGGAGGCCTGAAGCGCCGCCGAGCTTGCACCCGTTGGGCGGTACGCCGTCCTCGTCCAACGGCTCCTGCTGCGGCGATCCGGGCAGGTCGGACGACTTGACCACACCTGCGATCGGCGCAGGCGGTCCCAGCGGCGGCGGAGCTGCTGCTGGTTCGTGCCCACAAGCCGCCAACATCGCTCCACAAGCCATGAGCACCACCGAGCCTGCAGCCCTGCGCATGGATGTTCCCCAGTACTCGTTACCCCGGTCGACTGAAGGCACCGACCCTATCGGTCCGAGGACTCCCAGGTCACCCCTACTCTGCGGAGGGGCCGGGGCAACCGACCAGTGGGGCGATCTGCTGTGCGAGGTTCTTGACGAGTTCGTCGCGGGAGTCCTTGTCCTTGGGCTTGATGAGCTCGACGCGCAGGACGGTGGTCTTGCAGAGCCAGCGTGCGCGACCGACGTCGCCCGTGTTCGGTTCGACCCCGCCTGATCCGCCGGCGACGGTGAACTTGCCTGCGTCCGGATACTTCTTGAGCGAACCGTCCGCACCCTGGGCCTTGATCTTGGTGGTCAGCTCGGCCGTGAAGGAACCCACTTCCTTGCCCTCGGAGAAGACAGTGCACCCGGCGCGCTTGTAGGTGGCCTCCGACTGGGTCGGGTTCGTCAGTGGGAGTCTGCCGTCGCGGACCCCGGTCAGCGCCGGTGCGCCGGTGGCATCGAACCACCACGACGCCATGGTCACGTCGCAGAGCTTCGCGTCGGCCGCCGGTGGCGCAGCGTCCTTCTCGCAGGCACACAGGCCCAGCAGGAGTACGCCCACCGCTGCGAGAAGGAGGCTGCGCCGCATCACTTGTCTCCGTACTTCTTCTGGAAGTCGTCGAAGGAGTTGTCGATCTCACCGGTGACGTCGGACGTCAGCCCGGTCTGGCCATCGGCCTGCAACAGAACGCGCTGCATCTCCTCCTTGCTCAGCTCTTCCGGGAGCTTGGGACGGCCGTGCTCGGTCGGCCAGTCGTCGACGCCGCTGGGCAGGTCATGCTTCTCCATCGCGTACAGCGCCTGCAGTTGCGTCAGGGACATGGTCGAGGTCTGATTCTCGTTCGCCGATTTGATCGCGTCCGACGTCTTGTCGGCCGTGTAGCCGTCGACGATAGCGTCCTTGACCGCGCCCTTGACCAGGTCACCGATCACCGGGACCTTGTCGGTCTTGACCAGGTCGATCGGCGATGTGAACAGCTCCGCGATCTTCTTGCGCTCCTTCGCAGCTTCCGTCGCGCTCTCGATGTCTCCGTTGACCAGTGAGTCCGTCATGAACCCCGTCAGCGTCGCGCCCTCGTGAGCCGCCTTGTGCATTGACCCGCTGTCGCTGCGCTGGTGCTCGGCGGCGTAGTCGAAGCGCGCGGCGTTGAGGATCGACGTGGCCCTTCCGACCGCGGATGCGGCGGCCTCGTTGTCGCCGACGTCTTGCAACGCACCACGCAAGACGGCCTGGTTGAGGTTGATGCCGTAGGCAGGGAGGCCGGATTCCTTGCCGAGTCCGAAGCCGTAGGGATTGTCCTTGTCGCCCCAGGCATGGGTTCCCGGCGTGTCCTCGCCGACGTTGGCATCGTGCACCCGGTCGGCGTCGCCGATGTAGGTGGCGATGATGCCGCCGACCTCCTCCTTGACACCGTCGAGCGGCTTCTCCTTGCCGCCGATGTCGAACAACAGGTTCGAGGAGATCTCGGCGGCCTTCTTGGCCTCACCCTGGTCGTGGCTGTACGCCGCGTCGATGGTGGCGGTGCTCAGTACCTTGCCGGCCTGCGTGCTGAGGTGGTCGCCGTCCTGACGCTCGACGGTGAAGTAGTGCAGCAGGTCCTTGTTGCCCATCACGGCCTGGGCGTCGCGGGTGCTGTTGTCGGCGACGTTCAGGTACTCGCGCAGCGGGTTGATCTCCTTGAAGCTGTCCTTGCCGAAGTGCCGGTAGTCGGGGTCGTTGTAGATCTGGCCCCAGATGGTCGGGTCGTTGTGCTCGCGGTCCTTGAGCGCGGTGCCCATCGACTCGAAGACCGCCGGGTCGACATCCTTGCGGGACTTGTCGATGTAGTGCAGCAGGATGGCCGCCGACCACGGGTCCTCGGCCATCTTCTTGCCCCACTCGGGATCCATCTTGGCCGAGGCGGTGGAGAACATGCCGGCCAGGCCCTTGCCCATCTGCTCCTGCAGATCGATCAGCGCCTGGTGCTCGTCACCGGGGTTGAGGGTGGTCTGCCAGTACCCGTTGCTGTTGCGCCCGAACAGATCCTTCAGCTTGTTCATCACGTCGGACACGCCCTTGGGGCCGAGCCCGTTCATGACCTGCCACGAGACGTCCTTGTCGTCCTGGTAGCGGTTCAGCAGCGCGGCGAGCAGCGCGGCGCGCTTGCGGTCGTCGGCGTTGTCGATGTCCAGGTCCTTGAGCTGCTTGGTCATCTCGTTGCCGAGCGCCTGCTTGACCTCCCACAGCTTGTCGCCGTGTTCGACCTTGTACGACGCCTGTCCGTCGCCGTCGACGTCGAGCAGCTTGGCCAGGTCGAGCCGGGTCTGCAGCTCGGGTTTCTGCTCGGTCAGCCACTTGGTGGTCTTCCCGAGCGTGCCGTCGTCCAGCGACGGCAGCGCGATCGGCGTGTTGCTCTTGGCCGAGTTGCGCTGCCCGTCCACGCTCGAGACGAGCGTGTCGAGCTTCTTCAGCGCGGAGTCGAGCAACTTGATGTCGATCTTGATGTCGGCCATGGCACCCCTCGTCACATTCGGTCACTCAAGGTTACGGACGACGAGGTTCAGCCGGCCCCTGAAAAGGTCGTAGGTGGCGAGCGCCACACAGCCACGGGATGACCCCTCGGAGCCGTATGTTTTTCTTATTCGAGGAGGTCTCACGAGGGGGCCCCTGACTGGGAGGTTGAGATGGCGCAGGCCAACATTGCGGATCTGGAGAACCTGTACGACAAGCTGGTCGCGAGCATGAACTCGGCCGACCAGATCGTGACCGATGTCGACGGTGCACACTCCCGGGCCGCCGAGGAGTGGCACTCCAAGGGTGCTACGGAGTTCGCGACGGCTTGGGTTGACTTCAAGAGCTCGCTGACGAACATGTGCCAGGCGTTCGCGGCGGCCTCCAACGACGTCGCGTTCCAGCAGCAGCACTTCAAGATCGGTGCGAAGGAAGAGGGCCAGCACCGCGACCTCCCCAAGGTCACCTCGCCCCGCTGACGCAGCCCAACGAGAAGTCCCGCTCACCAGGTGGTGTGCGGGACTTTTTCGTTGCCTGCCTGCCGTTTTGATCCCCGGCGCCACCCGGGGAACAGGCCGGATCAGCCGGGCGCAGGGCCGGGGCAGCCGACGACCGGAGCGATGTGCTGGGCCAGGCTCTTGACGAGCTCGTCGCGCGAGTCCTTGTCCTTGGGCTTGTAGAGCTCGACCCGCAGCAGCGTGGTCTTGCAGGTCCACCACGCACGACCGACGTCGTCGCCGGTGTTGGGCTCGACGACTCCCGATCCGTCCGCGACGGTGAACTTGCCCGCTGCCGGGTAGTCCCGGAACGAGGCGTTCGCGTTCGTCATGCTGTCCTTGGTGGTCAGCTCGGCCCGGAAGCGGCCGACCTCCTTGCCCTCGGAGAAGACGTGGCACTCCCCGGCCTTGAAGGTGGCGTCGGTCTGTCCCGGGTTCGTCAGCGGGAGGTTGCCGTCGCGGGCCCCGGTCAGGGCCGGCGCGCCGGTGGCATCGAACCACCAGGACGCCATCGTGTCGCCACAGATCTTCGCGTCGGCCGCCGGCGGCGCAGCCTCCTTGTCGCAGGCGCTGAGGCCCAGCAGGAGGACACCGGCGGCTGCGAACAGGAGGCTGCGATGCATCAATTGTCTCCGTACTTCTTCATGTACACGTCCCAGGCATTCTCCACCTCGCCGGTGACATCGGACGTGAGGCCGGTCTGGGTGTCGGCGTTTGCGAGGACACGCTGCACCTCCGGCTCCGACAACTTCTCCGGGGGCTTGGGGTGGCCGTTCTCCGTCGGCCAGTCGGCGCCGGTGGGCAGATCATGCTGCTCCATCGCGTACAGCGCCTGCAGTTGCGTCAGCGAGATGCTCTTGCCCTGGGCCTCGTTGGCCTTGTCGATCGCGTCGGACGTCTTGTCCGCCGTGTAGCCCTCGACCAGGGCATCGGTGACCTCGCCCTTGATGAAGTCGCCGATCACCGGGACCTTGTCGGTCGGGATCAGGTCGATCGGCGACGTGAAGAACTCGGCGACCTTCTTGCGCTCCTCGGCGGCTTCCTTCTCGCTGTCGATGTTGCCGTTGACCAGTGAGTCGGTCATGAAACCGTTCAGCGTGGACGCCTCGTGCGCCACCTTGTGCATCCCGGTCGGGTCGTCCTTGTGGTGCGCGGCGGCGTAGTCGAACCGTGCTGCGTTCAGGATCGACGTGGCCTTCCCGACCGCGGACTTCGCGGCGTCGTTGTCGCCGACATCCTCCAGCACCCCGCGCAGGTCCGCCTGACTGAGGTTGATGCCGTACGTCGGGAGACCGGATTCCTTGCCGAGCCCGTACGGGTACGGGTGATCCTTGTCGCCCCACAGGTGATAACCCTGCGTCGAGTCTCCGCCCTTGTCGTGGACACGCGCGGCGTCGGTGATGTAGGTGGCGACGATCCCGCCGACCTCTTCCTTGACGCCGTCGAGTGGCTCGGACTTTCCACCGAGGTCGTGCAGCAGGTTGGACGAGATCTCGGCGGCGCTCATGGCGTACTGGTAGTTGTCGCTGTACGCCGCGTCGACGGTTGCGACCTTGAGGACCTTGCCGGCCTGGTCGCTGAGGTGGTCGTAGTCCTGACGCTCGCTGGTGAAGTAGTGCATCAGGTCCTTGTTGCCCATCACGGCCTGGGCGTCGCGGGTGCTGTTGTCGGCGACGTTCAGGTACTCGCGCATGGGGTTCAGGTTGCTGAAGTGCTCGTTGCCGAAGTTCCAGTAGTCGGGATCGTTGAAGATCTGCGACCAGATCATCGGGTCGTTGTGCTCGCGGTCCTTGAGCTCGGTGCCCATGGCCTCGAACACCATCGGATCGATGTCCTTGTGCGCCTTGTCGACGTAGCGCATCAAGACGCTGGCCGACCACGGGTCCTCGGCGATCTTCTTGCCCCAGTCGCCGTCCATGTACACCGAGGCGCTGGAGAACATGCCGGCCAGGCCCTTGCCCATCTGCTCCTGCAGATCGATCAGGGCGGTGTGCTCGGCTCCGGCGTCGCCGGAGTTCTGCCAGTACGTGCTGCCGTACTGGCCGGTCATGTTCCGGAGCTTGTTCATGACTTCGGTGACGCCCTCGGGGCCGAGGCCGTTCATGACCTGCCACGGGATGTCCGGGTCGTTCTGGTACCGGTTCAGCAGCGAGGCGAGCAGCGCGGCGCGCTTGCGGTCGTCGACGCTGTTGACGTCGAGATCCTTGAGCTGCTTGGTCATCTCGTCGCTGAGGCCGCGCTTGACCTCCCACAACTGGTCGCCGTACTCGACCTTGTACGACGCCTGGCCGTCGCCGTCGACATCGAGCAGCCGGGCCAGGTCCAGCCGGGTCTGCAACTCGGGCTTCTGCTCGGTCAGCCACTTGGTGGTCTTGCCGAGCTCACCGTCCTCGAGTGACGGCAGCGAGATCGGCGTGTTGCTGCTCGCGGACTTGCGCTGCGAGTCGGTCGACGAGACCAGCGTGTCGAGTTTCTTCAGCGCCGAGTCGAGCTTGTTGATGTCGATCTTGATGTCGGCCATCTCACATGTTCCTCATCGACCACTGCTTGGGCCAGGCGTTGCCACGCCAGTCGTTCTCCGGCACCTCGTCCGGCTCCTTGCTCCACGCCGCGTTGACCACAGTGACCGCGTCGTCGAACGCACCGAGGATCGTCGCGGTCTTCCCGCGCAGCGTGTTCGAGAACTCGGTCGCGCTGTCGCAGGCCCAGCCGCCCGACGACAGGTCGCTGAGCAGGCTGTCGGCCGGGTTGCCGGCCCCGTGGTAGATCGCGTCCCGGCAATTCGGGATCACCGAGGTCTTGCAGTTGTTCAGTGTGCCCTTGTACGCGTTCTGCTCTTCAGCCATGCCCACCCCTCTGTCGTCAGGTACGTCACAGATTAGTAAAAGCCAGGGTCAGATCGTCGGGTCCCCGCAGGTCAGCCATCGATCGGCACCTGCGCCCAGCTCCAGCCGCCGGGCCGCGCGAACACGCCGCGGCCGATCGGAAGGCTGGCGGTCGCCGAGCGTGGCAACCGGACGTTGAGAATCTCGCCGTCGCTGGACGATCGTGGCGCCAGCAGCAGACCGGTCCGGCCCTTGCGGATGTCGGCGGTCAGACCGCGGTAGTAGCCGCCGACCTCATCGATGCCGCAGGCCACGATCACGCAGCTGCCGGAGTCGCGCAGGGTTTGGTAGTGCGTCGCGACGGCCGTGCTGACGGCGTGGTCCGGACCGAGGACGTCGAAGTCGTCGAAGACGACCAGGTGCCGGGGTCCGAGGGACCGCAACGCGTCCTCGAGGTCGCCGATCGATGCGTCCGCGTGGAACTGGCCCCGGCTCTTGCGGCCCTTGAGGTTGCGCAACGGCGACAGCCGGGGGGTGACGATCAGCGTCCGCCAGCCCATGGCATCCGCCTCCCGCAGCATGAACTCCAGCGCCGTGCTCTTGCCGGATCGGGGCGGACCGCTGATCAGGAATCCGGCGCCGTCCTGGAGCGCGTCGTACCTGAGCAGGGTCAGGGTGTCGCCGCCGACGCCGACGGAGATCTGGCTCTGCGTCGGCTGGCTGGTGGACAGCTCCATCGCCTTGGTGGTCGAGATGCTGAGGGGGAGCTCGTCGACGCGCCGCGGGCGCAGCACGAGCGGGATCTCGCCGGCCAACTCGGTCGCGACCCGGCCGATGTCCTGCAGCGCGCCGACCTGGGCGACACCCGTCGGATCCTCGGTCAGCAAGGCGATCTGGACCTCACGCGGCCTCTCGCCGCCACGGAACGCGCGGCCCGGCGGCATCGAGGTCGGTACGTCGCGACTGCGCATGCCGATCGCGGAGAAGTCACCGGCCTCGGGCATCCGCAGCATCAGCCGGTCCTCGACGAGCGCGGAGACGCGGCCCAGGACACCGCTCCGGTCGGTCCCGAGAACCACGCGGATCCCGACGCCGGCACCCTCCTGCAGGACCGAGATGAGCAGGTCGATCATCGTGCCGCCGTCGACGGACTCGTAGGCCGCGGTGAAGCCCTCGAGACGGTCCAGCAGCACCACGAAGTACGGCAGGCGGTCGTCCTCGGCCACCGCCTCGCGTTGCTCGGTGATGTCCGCGAATCCCTGCTGGGCCAGGAGTTGCTGGCGCCGGGTGACCTCGGAGTTGAGCAGGTTCATCAGGCGGTACATCCGGTCCACCTGGTTGCGCTGGACAACGGCTCCGGTATGCGGCAGCGACAGCATCGGCAGTAGTGCACCGTTGCCCGCGTCGATGCCGTAGAGGTGCACATCGCGCGGGTCGCAGAACCGGCCGATCGCGCCGGCGATGCAGCGCAGGCCGGTGGAGCGGCCCATCCGGCCGGCGCCGGCGATCACCAGGTGACCCGACTTGCCGAGGTCCCAGACCTCGGTGCGCTGGGCCTGCTGGTACGGGATGTCGGCAAGACCGATGGGCAGCGGTGGCACCACACCGGTCTTGCGCTCCGGCAGGTCGAGGTCGTCGAGTGTGAGCTGCTCCTCGAGCGCCGGCAGCCACGGCGAGGGGATCGGCGGGATGGCCATCTGTGCGGTGGCCGCGTCGATCGCCCGGACCAGGCTGGTCAGGTCGGTCGGCGTGGTGATGTCGTCCTCGTCCTCGACCACCTGGACCGCCTGGTTCCGCGCCGCGGAGTCGGCGTCGAACGGGCGTACGGCGACATCGCTGCGCACCTGCACTCCGCGGGGGCGGCCGCCGACGCGGGCGGACTGGAACGGGATCAGGGACGAGTGGCCGAGGCGGGCCAGGGCGCGGCCCGGCGTCGACTTGGAGATGTGCGCCGCGTCGGAGGCGTCGATGACGTCGGACGAGTCCTGCTGGTCGGTGACCCGCAGCGCGATCCGCAGGTTGGTGTTCGACTTGATCTCGGCCGACACGACGCCGGACGGACGCTGCGTGGCCAGGATCAGGTGGACGCCGAGCGACCGGCCACGCCGGGCGATGTCGACGAGACCGTCGACGAAGTCGGGCAGTTCCGACACCATGGCCGCGAACTCGTCGATGACCAGCAGCAGCCGCGGCATCGGGGCGTCGCCGTCCTCCTTGGCCGCCAGGTAGTCGTCGATGTCCTTGGCGTCGGCGTCCGCGAGCTGATGCTCCCGGCGACGCAGCTCGGCGCCGAGGGACTCCAGCGCGCGGGTGGTCAGGTGGCCGTCGAGGTCGGTGACCATACCGACGGTGTGCGGGAGCAGCTTGCAGTCCTTGAACGCCGCACCACCCTTGTAGTCCACCAGCACGAAGGTGAACTCGTCCGGGCGGTTGCCGACGGCAAGCGAAGCGATGATGGTCTGGAGCAGCTCGGACTTACCGGAACCGGTGGTGCCGGCCACCAGGCCGTGCGGACCGTCGGTGCGGATGTCGAGGCTGAAGGTGCCCTCCACGCCTTCGCCGACAACTGCCCGGGTGGTGCGGCCGCCACTCTTCCACCGCTGCACGATGTCGTCGCCGGTCGGGTCGTTGAGACGCAGTACGTCGAGCAGCCGGGACGAGTCCGGCAGGGACGACGCGGCACCGTCGGCGGTGGCGTCCCGGACCGGCGCGAGCGCCCGCGCCAGCCGGTCGCACCAGCTGGCCGGCACCAGGTCTGGCTGGATCCCCTCGACGGTGGCCTCCTGGGTGGTCGCCAGGCTCACGCCGTACTGCGTGCCGATGACGAGCGCGCGGCACTCTTCAGGGAGCTGCCGCTGGTCCTCGTCGAGACAGATCGCGAAGATGCCGTACCGCGGGCCCTGCCGGAGCAGGGTGACCACGCCGCTGTTGCGCCGCAGCTCGTTCGCGCCGTCGAGTACGACGACGATCTGGTCGGGGAGCGGGACCTGCTGCTCCTCGAGCTCACGCCGCTGGTCGATCTCGGCGAGCAGTTCGTTGACGCGGCGCGACGCGGTGTCGGCGTCGGTGGCGACGGAGGCGACCGCGACCCCGGCGTCGCGGCGGCGCAGGTGCGGCAGCCACGGCGTCCACGACCACGCGTCCCGGTTGGCGCCGTACGTGATGACAGCCATCCGCAGGTTCGCCGGGCTGTGCAGGGTGGCGAGCTGGAGCAGGATCGACTGCGCCACCGTCTGCCGCAGTTCGGGCGGTCCGGCGATGCCCACGACACCGGCCTTGGCCAGCGGCAGCACAGCCGGTACGTCGGGAGCGGTCCAGCGCAACGGACCCTCGTGCTGCATCCGCGACGAGTCCTTGACCGTCACCGCACTCGGCACGTCGGCGGTGCCGACCCGGACCACCAACCAGTCCGGGTCCTTCGGCCGGCGTTCCCACAACCGCGCCCTCGGTCCGTTGGCGAACAGCAGCAGCGCGGCGGGATCCGGCCAGTTGTGCCGGCGGGAGGAGCGCTCGTCCAGCAGGCTGTCGAACGCGTCTTGCTCGACCCTGCGGAGCTGCTCGTGGTACTCGGCCAGCTGACGGGTGTACTGGACCTTCTGCATCCGCCGGGAGCTGGTGAAGTTCGCGATCATCATCAGCGGCGAGATCGCCGCGAACATCAGCGTGTACGTCGAATGCGTGATCAGGTACGTCGCCCCGCTCATGAACACCGGCGCGATGACGATGAGGAACGGGATCGGCATCTTGTCCGGTCGGTGCGGCACGCCTGGCAGCGAGAACTCGGTCTTGCGCTGCTCGGGCAGCAGCCGGGGCGGCCGGCTGAAGTCCATCGTCGCGCCCTCCGCGGTCGGGACCAGCGACGCGTCCGGAGCGGTCACCGGCGACAGCTCGAAGTACTGGCGGCCGATGCCGAGCACGCTGCCCGGCTCCCACTCGACCTCGCCGGTGACGGGCTCGCGGTCGATCCGCAGGTAGGGCAGTGCGTCCTGTGGACTGATGGTGTCGCGGGACGTGCTGAGCCGCTCCATCGCCTGCTTCTTGCGCTGCCACCAGCGCTTCTTGGGCGGCGGCGGGAGCTGGTCGCCGACGATGATCGGACCGTCCAGCGGGACCCGGCGGTCCGGGGCAGGGACGGTGCCGAGCTCTTCCATGCCAGGCCGGATCATGACCCGCCCGTCGATGCCGACCTCCAGGTACGCCGCCACTTCGGGGGAGTCCTCGACCAGAGGCAGGGCCGAGTGATCCATTCCGAGGACGTACGAGCCGACGCCGAGCCGGTGCACCAGGCCCGCGCCGTACCCGCCGGTGCAGCACAGGTCGACGATGCCGCTCGGCTCGACGCCGGGGTCGGCCACCGGAGCGCCGATGCCGATGACCGCACCATGCCGGACCGGGGATGCCTTCAGCAGGGCGTTGTCCGGCAGTTGCCGGCCGCGCAGGAACAGCGGTGGGCGGGAGGTGTCGAAGCCGTTGGCGCTCGGGGCGCTGCTGAGCAGCCGGATCGAACCGTCGTCGGAACCGGCCGGCGGGCGGCCGTCCGGCGCCAGGGCTCCCGCCAGGTCGCCGATGGTGGTGTCGTCCTCGGCGTCGATGGTGAGATCCCGGGCCACACCGGTCCGGGCGTCTACGGCGGTCAGGAACAGCAGCACTGTCAGGGCTCCCTCATCGGCCTCTCGAACCTCCGCAGTCTAGGACTGCGCAGGGGCGCGGGTTCAGCCGGACAGCAGGGCGGTGCGTTCGGCGGTGAGCGCCTCGGTCTCGGTGAGGATCTCGGTCCGGCGGGCGGCGAGGTCGTCGCCCACCTGGCGGACCACGTCCCGGGTGCGCGGGATCTGCTTGCGGGTCTGCAGTACGAGGACGAACGCCTTCATGTCGAGACCGGGGCGATCCAGCCACACGTCGAGCAGCCGGCCGCCGGCATCGAGCGGCTGCCCGGATCGCAGTGGCCGGCGTTCGTCGTACGTCCGGAGCTCGTCGCTGAGCTTGGACAGGCAGCGGTCGGCGTACGCCGCGGCGCCGTCGACGGCCTGCAGTTCGTCGAACTTCGCCTTGCCGGCCAGGATGCCGCCGCCGGCCGCATCGCCGGCGGCCGCCACTGTCGCCCGGTTCACCAGGAACTCGAGGGTGTCCAGGGCGCGATCGGACCAGCCGACGCTGGTGATCAGGTCGTCGGTCTCGCGCAGCCGTACGGCGAGGTCCTCGAGCTCGGTGGCGATCACCCGCAGGCGGTCAGCGGTGTCGTCCCCGGCCGTGAGCAGGCCGGACTCCTTGTCGTCCAGCGCGGCCACGTAGTCGTCGGCGACCAGCTGCAGGTCGTCGTACCGGGCTCGTGCGTCGTCCAGTTCGGTGCGAGTCTGCTCGAACCGGCGGCGGGCGTCGTCGTAGCGGTCCTCGGCCTCGTAGAGCTCCGCGCGCAGGTCGTCGAGTTGCTGTTCCTGGCCACGGCCGAACAGTGATCCGAGCCAGGATCCGGTCCGCCGCTCCAGCCGGTCCAACTGGTCGTAGCCGTGGGCAACTTTCTTGTCCCAGTGCCTGGTCTCGCCGTACAGATTGTCCATCCGGCGCTGCAGCCGGTGGATCGTCTGGCTCAGCGGCTGCAGTTCCGCGCGGGCAGAGCGTCCCGCCGCGATGCGTTGCTCCACGCGATCCGCCATACCGGCCATTCGACCATCGCGCCGGTTCACCGTTCGGATGACCCCGAAAATCGATGACGGAGAGTAAGATCAAGGGTGCTGAGGGTGCCCGGTTCCGGACCTCGGGTCCGGTGCGAGATGACCCCGGACAGGCGGTAGGGTCAGAGGCTGCCAGACGAGGGCTTAGCGCCGAATCCGGTGCCGGAACGGCCCGCGAAGGATCCAGAAGGAAGTAGGGCAGATGTCCACCACCGGCACCGAGATGGTCGACCGGCAGCGCCAGCGTGCCAACCGAGCCTCGAACCGTACTCCGGGCGGCAGACTGCCGACCGCGTCGAAACGGCGCCGGCCGACGCTCGCCGCGCTCGCGGCTCTGCTGATCGTCGGCGGTGCGCTGATCGCCGGTGTGCTCGCGGTCCGGATGGACGAGCGGGTCGCGGTGGTGCAGGTGGCGCGCGACGTCAGCGTCGGCTCGAAGATCACCAAGGAGGACCTGGCCCAGACCCGGGTCTCCGGTGACAACCTGAACCTGATCCCCGCCGACGACGTCGACAAGATCCTCGGCAGGTACGCCAAGGTCAACCTGGTCAAGGGCCAGTTGCTCGACGGCCTGCAGACCACCAAGTCCTCCCCGATCTCCGACGACAAGGCCGCGGTCGGCGTCGTCCTGCTCGACGGCCGGGTGCCGGCCACCGGACTGATGCCCGGCGACGAGGTCCAGCTGATCCGGATCGGCCAGGGCAACACGCCGCCGGCCGAGCTGGGCGAGGCCGTCGTGCTGGACTCGCCGCAATCGGCCGACGAGGGCAGTGGCCTGGGCAAGGACACCGCCGACGCGCAGACCGCGACGATGCTGGTCGACCGGGGCGACGTCAAGGCAATTACCGATGCCTCAGGCAACAACCGGATCGCGGTCGCGCTGCTGAAGAGCGGCTCGTCACTGGGAGACAAGTAGATGGGCCTGTACGTCATCGCCTCGGCGAAGGGCTCGCCAGGGGTCACCACGACATCTGTGGTCCTGGCCGGCGCGTGGCCGGTGGAGCCGGTGCTGGCGGACCTCGACCCGGCCGGAGGCGATGTCGCCCTGCGGTACCGCGACGAGGCCGGTGCGCCGCTCGACCCGGATCGCGGACTGCTGTCGCTGGGCGCCGGCGTCCGCCGGGGTAGCGGCGAGGCGCTGCTCACCGACCACGTCCAGCGCGTCTCCGGCGGCCTGCAGGTGCTGACGGGCGTGACGTCGCCGAGCCAGGTGCAAGGCCTCGGCCCGGCGTGGTTGCACCTGGCCCGCCTGCTGCGCTCGGACCCCGAGGGCCGCGACGTGATCGCGGATTGCGGCCGGCTGATGCCGGGCTCCGCGACCGTTCCGGTGCTGCAGAACGCGGACGCCGTACTGATGGTGGCCCGTCCGACGGTCGAGGGGCTCGCGCATCTGCGGGAGCGGCTGCACAGCTTCGCCGACGTGCTCCAGTTCGGGCAGTACGAGGCGGTCCCGGTGGGCGTCGCGCTGGTCGCGTCGTACCGGGACGGCCGGGTGGCCGGGGACGTGCAGTCGATCCTGGAGCGCTCGCGGCTGCCGGTCTCCGTGCTGGGCATCATCGCCGAGGACGAGAAGGCCGCCGAGGCCATCCGGCTGGGTGACGGCCACCGGGCGCGTAAGTCGCTGCTGGTGCGGTCAGGTGCCGAGGTGGCCGAGCGGCTGCACCGGCTGGGCCGCCCGGCGCCGGCGTCACAGAACGCGGAATGGGGTGTCGCCTGATGGACCAGTCACTGGTACGCCGCCTCCGTGAAGAGGTCGCCGAGGTCCTGGCCCGGCAACGCCGCGAGGACGCCGCCAACGGCCTGCCGCAGATGTCCGCGGAGGACGAGCGCCAGTTCGCCCGGGCGGTCGTCGGCCGGGTGCTGGAGACGCACGCCCGGGCCGAGATCGCCGCCGGCCGGACCCCACCGGGAGCGTCCGAGGAGCATGATCTTGCCGACGGCATCCATGCCGCACTGTTCGGCGTCGGCCGGCTGCAGCCGCTGCTCGACGACCCGATGGTGGAGAACATCGACATCAACGGGTGCGACCGGGTCTTCATCGGGTTCGCCGACGGCCGCGAGGAGCTGGGCGACCCGGTCGCCGAGTCCGACGACGAGCTGGTCGAGCTGATCCAGACGCTGGCGGCGTACTCCGGCCTGGCCAGCCGGCCGTTCGACTCGGCCAACCCGCAGCTCGACCTGCGGCTGCCCGACGGCAGCCGGTTGTCGGCGCTGATGGGTGTCTGCCCCCGTCCGTCGGTCTCGATCCGTCGCGCCCGGCTGACCCGGGTGTCGCTGGAGATGCTGATCGAGTACGGCACGATGACGCCGGACCTGGCGTCGTTCCTGTCCGCGGCCGTCGCGGCCCGCAAGAACATCATGATCGCGGGCGCCACGAACGCCGGGAAGACGACGCTGCTGCGGGCGCTGGCCAACGAGATCCCGCCGGACGAGCGCCTGATCACGGTCGAGCGCTCGCTGGAGCTGGGCCTGGGCGAGTTCGAGGACCTGCACCCGAACGTGCTGGCCACCGAGGAGCGGCTGCCGAACAGCGAGGGCCAGGGCGCCATCGTGATGGCCGAGCTGGTCCGCCGGTCGCTGCGCATGAACCCCAGCCGGGTCATCGTCGGTGAGGTGCTCGGCGACGAGATCGTCACCATGCTGAACGCGATGAGCCAGGGCAACGACGGCTCGCTGTCGACCATCCACGCGAACTCGTCGCTCGAGGTGTTCAACCGCATCTGCACC
The DNA here is from genome assembly GCF_004331465.1 of Kribbella pittospori. Lineage (GTDB taxonomy): Bacteria > Actinomycetota > Actinomycetes > Propionibacteriales > Kribbellaceae > Kribbella > Kribbella pittospori. The sequence continues at coordinate 290,143 of NZ_SJKB01000002.1, read as the reverse complement.
TACGCGATCCAGTCGGCCGAGCGGCTGCCGGCCGACGCCACCATGATGCTGATCGCGGGCGCGATCGACTTCGTCGTGTTCGTTGAACGACGCAACGACTTCTCCTCCGGCGGCGGGCTGCGCCGGATCATCACCTCGGTCCGCGAGGTCAACGGTGTGGACGGCCGGGTGCTGTCCAGCGAGATCTTCCAGGCCGGGCCGGACGGCATGGTCCAGGCGGCCGCGCCGATCAGCTGCCTGGCCGAGCTCCAGGCGGCCGGTTACCAGGCGAGCGCTCCGGCTGGGTGGGCGTCGTGACCGTCCCGTCCCTGGACCTGATGCTGATCGTGCTGCTGGGTGCGGTCGTCGGCGGCGCGATCCTGATGCTCGTCTGGGCGCTGATCCCGCAGACCGGACCCGAGGTGATGCGGGGGCCGTCATCGATCGTCACGCATCTGCGGACTGCGGGCACGCGGCTCCCGATCGCGGTCGGAGCTGCGCTGCTGGTGCTGCTGCTGACCCAGTGGCCTGTCGCGGCCGCGGCGACCGGGGCGCTGGCCTTCGCCTGGCCGGCCCTGTTCGGTGGCGCGGCTGCGGAGTCGAAGGCGATCGCCCGGCTGGAAGGGCTCGCGGCCTGGACGGAGTCCCTGCGTGACACCGTCGCCGGTGCGGTCGGCCTCGAGCAGGCGATCCCGGCGACGGCGTACGCGGCATCTCCCGCGATCCAGACGGAACTGACCGCACTCGCGGACCGTCTCAGGGTGCGTGTCCCACTACCGCAGGCGTTGCAAAGGTTCGCCGACGAGATGAACGACTCCAGTGTCGACCTCATCGTCGCCGCGCTGATCCTGAACGCGCGTCTGCGTGGCCCGGGCCTGCGCGACGTACTGAGCTCGTTGTCGGAGTCGGCCCGCGCGGCCGTCGAGATGCGGCAGCGGGTCAACGCCGGCCGCCGTAGTACCCGGCGCAGTGTGCAGATCGTCATGGTCGTGACCGTGGCGTTCGTGCTCGGCCTGTCGCTGTTCAACCGCAAGTACGTCGAGCCGTACTCGACGGCACTGGGTCAGCTCGTGCTGATGATGATCCTCGGGCTGTTCGCGGTCGGCTTCCTGTGGCTGCGCCGGCTGGCCAGCTTCGAGACTCCGCAGCGCTTCCTGCATGCCCGGGACCGGGTGCCGGACGGAGGTGGTCGCGGATGACGCTGGTCATGCTCGGCGGCGCTCTGGCCGGACTCGGTGTGCTGGTCCTGATCCGTCTGGTCGGCAACTCCGCGCCCAGTGGTGCGGCCGGCCTGTTGCAGCTCGACGCGGACATGCGCCGGTACCGCAACGAGGTCAGCCTCACGGCCGACCGGCGGCACCAGGAGGAGTCGCTGCGGATGCGGCGGCTGGGCTCCGGCATGCGCCGGGCGCTCGAGGCGCGGGGCATCCGGGTGCCGGTGTCGCTCTCGGCCGACCTGGGTATCGCTGGCCGGTCGCTGGAGACGCATCTGGCCACCAGCCTGGTCGGCGCCGTGGTGGGTTTCGTCGCGCCGACGGTGATGCTGATTCCGCTGAGCATCGTCGGCGCCGGCCTGCCGGGCTTCGTGCCGATCTGGCTCGGGATCGTCGGTGCGGTCGTCGGTGCCATCCTGCCGACGCTCCAGCTACGGACCAAGGCCGCGGACCGGCGCCGTGACTTCCGCCATGTGGTCAGCGCCTTCCTCGACCTGGTCGCGATGAACCTGGCCGGTGGCCGCGGTGTGCCGGAGGCGTTGTCGTCGGCATCCGGGATCAGCGACGGCTGGGCGTTCGTCCGGATCCGGGACACGTTGGAGACCGCCAGGCTGCAGGGGGTCACCCCGTGGGCGGCGCTCGGCGAGCTCGGTGACGAACTCGCGATCGACGAACTGCGTGACCTGTCGGCCGCACTCGCCCTGGTCGCCGAGGACGGCGCCAAGGTGCGGGACTCACTGGTCGCCCGTGCGGTGTCGATGCGGCGGCGCGAACTGGCCGACACCGAAGGCCGTGCCCAGGCGCGGTCCCAGTCCATGCTGATGGCCCAGATGTTGCTCTGTGTCGGCTTCCTGCTCTTCCTGACGTATCCAGCTGTTGCCCGGGTGGTCGGACTGTGAACCGTCCCACCGGTCCCCGAGGAGGGAAATGATGATGCTCAACCCCAACAACCCGACCGTCATGTTCATGCGGGTCTTCATCGCCGCGCGCATCCAGCGTGCCCGCCGGCTCGAGGGTGGTGCGTCGGCGCTCGAGTGGGTGCTGATCTCGGCGCTGCTCATCGGCGTCGCGCTGGCCGTCGGCAAGATCATCCTGGACAAGCTGACCAAAAAGGCCGACAGCCTGGACCTGGGCTGACCGACGGCGATGACGGTTCGGCGGTGGGCCCGGGCGATCCGGGGCAGGTGCACCCGTGCACGGCGGGACGAGCGCGGCGCGAGCAGCGTCGAGCTGGTTCTGTACGCGCCGATCCTGATGCTTGCGATCTTCCTGACCATCCAGTTCTCGCTGATCTACCTGGGCAACCAGGCGGCCTCGGCCGCGGCGCGGGAGGCGGCCCGAGTGGCCCGGACCTCGCTCGACCGGGGCAAGGCGGAGGCGGCCGGTCGCGCGTACACCGACCACATCGGCCAGGGAATCCTGGAGGACGTGCAGGTGACCGTGACACCGGTCGGCGCCGATCAGGTGCGGGTCGAGGTCACCGGGCACGCGCAGAAGATCACGCCGTTCCTCGATCCACCGACCGTCACCCAGGTCGTGCAAGGACCACTGGAGGAGTTCCGTGCGGACAACTGACCCGAGAGGGCGTCTCTCCGGTCGTCTCCGCCGTCGCCGGACCGACCGCGGTTCGATGGCGGTGGAGATCGTGCTGCTCGCGCCGGTGATGATGGCCTTCATGATGCTCGTCGTGGCCGGCGGCCGGTACGTCGCGGTCCGCGGCGACATCGAGGCGGCCAGCCGGGACGCGGTCCGCGCGGCCAGCCTGGAGCGGACAGAGGGGGCTGCCCGGGCCACCGCCGTCGACACCGCCGACGCCCAGCTGCAGGACGTCGGCCAGTGCCAGAACGCCACCCTGAGCGGAAACTTCGTCTCCGGCGGGACGATCACCGTCAGCATCACCTGCCAGGTCTCGTACGACGGCCTGGGCCTGATCGGGCTGCCCGGGTCGAAGACCGTCACGATCGAGAGCTCGGCCCCGATCGATCTGTACCGGAGGACCGGATGAACAGGCTGCTCCGGCGGCTCCGCCACCGCGTCGCCGCCCGCGGGCGGGCGCGTGGTGAGCGTGGATCCGCCACCGTCTTCATGCTCGGCTTCGCCGCCGTCCTGCTGGTCGGCGCCGGGCTCGTCGTCGACGGCGGCCTCGCCCTGAACCAGCGCAGCCGGCTGACCGACGACGCCGAGCAGGCCGCTCGCGCCGGTGCCAACGCGATCGACGTGGCCGCATTGCGCGACCGCGGCGAGCTGGTGGTCGACTCCGGCCAGGCGCGCGCGGTGGCCACCAACTTCCTCGCCGGCCGCGGCTACACCAACATCCGGGTCACCGTGAACGGGAACCAGGTGACCGTATCCGCCGACACCACAGTCGACACCGCGATCCTCGGTCTGGTCGGTATCAACAAGTTCGATGTGCACGGCACCGCTGTCGCCGAGCCCGAGACCGGAATCGGCTAGGAGACACCCATGACTCAGCAGAAGGCCGGCCGATTCGTCGCGAGCCCACCCGACCCGTCGCGCTTCAACCAGCCGAAGCCGCCGGAACCACGCTCGGCCGGACAGACCGCGCTCGCCGCGCTCGCACTCCTGCTACTCGTGATCGGCGTACCGATGGCCCTGTGGGTCCTGACCGGCCCGCCGCCGTTGCCGTCGGGCTGGCCGAGCCGCGAGGACCTGACCGCACCGATCGGTGTGGACGCACTGCTCACGGTGCTGCGCGCCGTGGTGTGGATCGCCTGGCTGCACTTCGTCGTGTGCGTGATCGCCGAGATGGCCAGTGCCGTCCGTGGCCGTGGTGTGCCGGTGGCGGTCCCGCTCGGCGGTGGCAGCCAGCGACTCGCGCGCATCCTCGTCAGCGCTCTGCTGCTGACGGGGATCGCGGCCGGCCAGGCCGCGGCGGCGACCGGTCACGGTTCCAGCGCGTCGACGGAGAACAAGTCCCAGGTCACCATCAGCGCGACGACGCAGCAGCAGCCCGCGCCGGAGGAGAACGCGCAGGTCGACCACAACCGCTTCGGCGGAGCTCCGACCACCACGGTGGCGACGAACCAGAACAATCCGCTGGCCGGTAAGAAGGTCTACACGGTCAAGGCACCGGTCGGGCATCACCACGACAGCCTCTGGGACATCGCCGAGAAGCACCTCGGTGACGGCCGCCGGTACAAGGAGATCTACGAGCTCAACAAGGAGCGGGTCCAGCCCGACGGCAGTCACCTGCACCTGGCCCGGCTGATCATGCCGGGGTGGGACCTGATCATGCCCGAGGACGCCGTCGGCGTCAGCCGGGTGCCGCTGGAGACCGCGACCCCGCCGGCCACGGTGACGACGCACACCGAGCAGCCCGGCAATCCCACCACGACCGAGTCCGGTTCGACGGTCGAGCAGGGAGCCCAGACTCCGACGATCCAGCAAGGCGAAGAAGCCGGTACGACGACCGCCGGGGACCACCACGCGGTCCACGCCGGCGACGCGCAGGAGGACTCGCGCTGGCGGCTGCCTGCCGACCTGTTGGGTGGCGGACTGGTCGGCGCGGGCCTGCTCGGCCTGCTGCTGATCGAGCGGTACCGGCGGCGCGGACGTGACCCGGAGGCAACGGCCACGACAGCCGAGGTGGCGCTGCGGGTCGGTGCCGATCCCGAGCGCTCCGACGCGCTCGACCGTGTGATGCGGGCGCTGGTGCGTCAGTGCGAGGCAGCCGGACAACCGCTGCCGCCACTGTTCGGTGCGCTGGTCGACGACGACGGCGTCGAGCTGCTGCTCGCGCCGGCCCAGGGCAACCCGCCCCCGCCGTGGCAGGACATCGACAACGGCCGGCGCTGGCGGATCTCCGGGACCGACATCCCGACCGACCGCTCCGGCCCCGCGCCGTTCCCCGCCTTGGTCTGCCTGGGCCGGGACGAGTACGACCGGGACGTTCTGGTCGACCTCGAGGCGGCCAGCGGTGCGCTGAGCCTGGAGGGTGACCCGGTGGTGGCCCGCGAGGTCGCCACGTCCGTCGCGGTCCAGCTGGCGACCAACCCGTGGACCGACATGCTGCGCGTGACGACCTCCGGCCTGCCGGAGGCGATCGAGGACGTGCTGGGCGAGCGCCTGCGGGTGGTCGACGACATCGAAGCGGTCATCCCGGATCTCGAGCGGGGCACGGTGGAGACCGAGGTGCTGGCCGGCCGGGTGAGCCGTTCGGCCGACGCCGCCCCGCAGTACGTCGTACTCGGTGCACCTCCGCGTGAGGACACCGCGAACCGGCTGGGCGCGCTGGCGGCGCGGACGCGGGCCGGGTTCGGTCTGATGGTCGCCGGTGCTGTGCCGGGTGCGCGGTGGCAGCTGCGGGTGGACGAGTCGGGCACGTTGCGCATCCCCGCGCTCGGCCTGACGCTGTCGGCCAGCCGACTGTCCGAGCCGACCGTCGACTCCCTCACCGAGTTGCTGGGTGCCGCGCGGACTCCGACCCCGACGCCGACTGGACCGAGCCGGGTCCGGCTCCCCAGCAGCGGCCGGATCGGCGACGACTCGAGCTGGTCGACCGCGACCGTGCGGATCGGCGTCCTCGGACCGCTGGATGTCCGGGCGCCCAACCGGCTGGAGGCGGAGCGGGTCCCGCTCGCCACCGAGATCGTGGCGTTCCTGGCCCTGCACCCCGGCGGAGTGCACCCGAGCGTGCTCGGTGCCTCGGTCTGGCCGCGTGGCGTCACCCCCGAGGTTCGGGACGGTGCCGTGGAGCGGGTGCGCCAGTGGCTGGGCACCGACACCGTCGGCGGCCACCACCTGCGCCAGGACGCCTCGGGCCGGCTGATGCTGGGTCCGGAGGTCGCTGTCGACTGGGACTGCTTCACCGAACTGGCCCGACGCAGCCGGACCGCCCAGACTGTCCGGGACGAGCGCGAGTTGTTGCGTCGTGGCCTGCATCTGGTGCGTGGCGCGTTCCTCAGCGGCCGTCCCCGTGGCGGCTACTCATGGATCGCCCGGGTGCATCTCGAGCGGCTGGTGCCGGACGTCGTCGTCGACGCCTCGCACCGGTTGTGGGAGCTGGCGATGAACGCGGACGACCCGGCGGGTGCGGTCAGCGCCGTACAGGCCGGTCTGCGTCTTGCCGACAGCTCCGACCTGCTGTGGCGTGACCTCCTGACCGCCGAGTTCCGGTACGGCGGTACGGCGGCAGCCGAGCGGATCGTCGAGGCCCTCGGCGACCGCATCCAGCGGTACGGACTGGTCCTCAGCCCCGAGACCGAGGCTCTGATCGAGGACATCCTGCCCGCAACGGCACCGCGCTCCCGCCACGCAGGCTGACGAGCACGCCGGCCCGGTCCGGGCCGGCGGTCAGCTCTTGCTGGTGGTGAGGCGGGCGCGCTGCTCTCTGGCGATGGCCTTGAGCAGTGCGGTGTCGGGCTTGGGATCGGTGCCCAGGGCACTGGCCTGGCGGACGCTGAGCTGGACGACCAGGGTGTTGACCACGAAGCTCACCTCCGCGATCGCCTCGGATTGCCCGGTGCCGCCGTCGTACTGGACCTTGGCGTCGCTGAGCGCGCCCGGTACGCCGAACGAGTGCTCGTGGGTGTCCTGGTCCCAGAAGCCCTGCTGCAAGGTCTTCGCCTTGGCCGCGGAGGCCGCCTTGAACAGTTGCACGGTGAACTGCTTCTTCTTGTCCGCGCTGATCCGCGACGCGCGGTAGCCGTCGACGAAGCCGGCGTTGAGCAGCAGCGCGCGATCGACCGCGGGTACGGCGGACCAGTTGGCCAGGAACGTGGTCGCGGTGAACGGCCCGGCGGCACTGCGCGGATCGGCAACGTATCCGCGGGGCAGGACGACCAGCCCGGCCAGTGCGCTCTTCGGCGCCTTCTGCACCGCGGCCCCCGAGGACTTCGCGGCGGGGGTCTGCACGGTGCCGACCGTGGCTCCGGCGTCGCTCCCGCAGCCGGTCACCCCCAGCAGGAGTGCGGTCACTACAGCGGCAACGCCTGGCGCAGTCCGCGTCACGGTGTTTCTCCGTCCGGCTTCTCGCCCCCGAGAGCTTCAGAAGGTCTCCGGGCCAGATGTCATCAGAGCAAAGTGAACGAACGGCGAACGCCTCGCAAATCACAGGGATCGCGACTCGGTGAGGAGCGTCTCGATCCGGCGTCTCGCGGCCTTCGGGTGCAGGGGTTCGCAGCCGGCTTCGATGCAGCGGCGGACCACCTGGGGGTCGTCGCGGAGCAGCAGCAGGCCGCGGCGGAGCAGGGTGAACGGCGGCTTGCGGTGTTCGCGCAGATCACGCTGGAACCGCCGGGCGAACGTGACGAGCCGGTGGTGCCGGATGCAGATGGCGGCGGCCAGTAGGCCGCGATCGCGGAGCCGGCCGGTGATCTGGTCGGCGAAGATGCCTTCGGCAATGATCAGCGGCGATCCCGCCGTGCTGACCGGGCGGTGACCGACCGTGCCGTCCGCGGCGATGTCGTAGATCGGGAGTTCGGCGGAGCCCGTCGTACACAACTGCTCGAGGGCTGCGACCGCGCGGTCGCCGTCCCAGGAACGTGGGTCGTCCCAGTCAACGATGCCCAGCGGGGAGCGCGGCATCGCCTCGTCGTCGCCGTCGCGGTAGAAGTCGTCGAGCCGGACGACGGGCAGCCCGACCAGTTCGGCCAGCCGCGACTTCCCTGCTCCGGAAGGCCCGGCCAGCAACACCACACGCGAACTCACCGCCACATTCTCCGCCACACCCCGGTCACTCCCCGGGCCGGGGAGCTATCGGTTGTACGGCGTGGACAGCAGCGGGACGGTGTTGGTCAGGACTTGGCCGTAGAGGGCGCGGACCTGCGCCGCCACGGCGTCGGACATCACCGACGGCTCGGGCTTGCTGACCGGGACGTGCCAGGTCGGTGGGGCATCGGCACCGGACAGTGCCCACGCCGCCTGCCGGGCAGCGCCCAGGGCGACGTACTCGGCCGGCTCCGGGAGGATCACCTCGGCGCCTAACAGTGCGGGGGCCAGTGCCTGGACCGCACGGGACCGGGCGGCGCCGCCGAGCAAGAGCACGCGGTGGACCGGGAGGCCCTGAGCGCGGAGGGCGTCGACAGCGTCGGCCAGGCCACACAGCAGGCCTTCGACCGCGGCGCGGGCCATGGTCGCGGGCTGGGCGGTGGCGCGGGTGAGGCCGTAGATCAGACCGGTCGAGTGCGGAAGGTCCGGCGTACGCTCGCCGTCCAGGAACGGCAGTAGGACGAGCCCGTTGCTGCCGGACGACGTCAGAGCGGCCTCGTTGAAGGCGTCCAGGTCCAGGCTGAGCAGTTCGGCCGTCGCGGACAGGACGCGGGCGGCGTTCAGCGTGCACACGAGCGGGAGATACTCACCGGTGGCATCCGCGAAGCCGGCCACCAGGGCGGTCGGGTCGGCGGTCGGATGGGTCGAGCGTGCGAACGCCGTACCGCTCGTGCCGAGGGAGACGGCGACGTCACCCGGCTGGAGGTCGAGGCCGAGCGCGGCTGCTGCGTTGTCTCCCGTGCCGGCGGCCAGTACGGCGCCGGACGCGGTGTGGCCGACGATCTCCGCCGGACCGGCCACGCGCGGGAGCTTCAGCGAGCGGCCGAAGGCGAGCTCGACCAGGTCCGGCCGATAGCTGTTCGTCGCCGGCGACCACCATCCGGTGCCCGACGCGTCACCGCGATCGGTGGTGATGCCCTCGATGCCGTGCCGATCGGCCGCCAGCCGATGCGTCATCCAGTCGTGCGGCAGCACGACTGCCGCCGCACGGGCCGAGGCCTCGCGCCGTGCCGCGTCGCCGGGAGCAGTCGCGTCGGCGTCCCGCACCCAGCGCAGCTTGGTCACAGTGAACGAAGGCACCGGGACCGACCCGACCGCCTCGGCCCACGCACCCGGCCCACCGAGCTCCTCGACGAGCTCGACGGTCGCGTCGGCGGAGCTGGTGTCGTTCCACAGCACGGCAGGGTGGACGACCTCGCCGGCCTCGTCCAGCAGCACCATGCCGTGCTGCTGTCCGCCGACGGAGATCGCCTCGACCCCGTCGAGCAGTCCGTCCGACGCGATCTCCCAGGCCTTCCACCACTCGGCCGGATCCACCTGGGTCCCGTCCGGGTGCGGTGCCCGGCCTTCCCGCAGTACGGCGCCGGTCTCGGCATCGCACACAACGACCTTGGTCGCCTGAGTGGAACAGTCCACACCCGCAACCAGCCTGGCTTCAGTCATGACGTCCAGACTAAAGGGCTTCGAGAGTGGCGCGGGCGCCGATCTCGTGGAGCGACTTCAAGGCCGCGGTGTACTGCGTCACGAACACGTCGTCCGACGCCAGCTCACCGAACAGATCCGGGTCCGAGATGAACACCAGCGGGTCCTCGTGGTTGTGCTGCGCCCGCTCGACCAGCTTGTCGCGCAGCCGGTCCACCACCTCGATCGGCTCGCCCTGCTCGTCGACGCCCTCGGCGTACCGGGCCCACGACGCGACCACCAGCACGGACCGCGTGATGCTCCGCCCGGCCGCTAGTTGCTCGCGGACGACCGGCAGCAGCCACTTCGGGATCCGGTCCGAGCTCTCCGCGCACAACCGGGCCAGGGTGTCGCGGACCTCCGGATTCGCGAACCGCTCGACCAACTGGTGCTTGTACCGATCCAGGTCGACCCCGGGCACCGGCGGCAGCGTCGGCGTCCCCTCGTCGTCCATGTAGCGGAGCAGGAAGTCGACGAACAGCTTGTCCTGGCACACCTCGTGCGCGTACCGGTAGCCGGCCAGGTAGCCGAGGTAGCACAGCGCCTGGTGGCTCGCGTTCAGCAGCCGCAACTTCATCAGCTCGTACGGCTCGACGTCACCCACGATCTGTACGCCGACATCCTCGTACGGCGGCCGGACGCCACCGAAGTCGTCCTCGAGCACCCACTGGGTGAACGGCTCGCACACCACCGGCCAGCCGTCCTCGACCCCGAACCGCTCGGCCAGCGCTGCCCGGTCGGCGTCCGTGGTCACCGGCGTGATCCGGTCGACCATGCAGTTCGGGAACCGCACCTCGGTCTCCAGGAATTCGGCGAGCTCCGGATCCTTCAGCCGGGCGAACGATGCGAGCATCTTCCGGGCGACGTGACCGTTGCCCGGGATGTTGTCGCACGACATCACCGTGAACGGCGGCACCCCAGCCGCCCGCCGGCGCGCCAGCGCCTCGACGATGAACCCGAAGACACTCCCCGGCGTCGCGCCCGGCTCCAGGTCGGCGGCCAGCGCGGGGTCGGAGGTGTCCAGTTCGCCGGTCACCTGGTTCACGTTGTAGCCGCCCTCGGTGATCGTCAGCGACACGATCCGCGTCGCCGGATCGACGAGCCGGTCCAGTACGGCCGACGGGTTGTCCGGCGCGAACAGGTAACCGACGACGGACCCGATCACGCGCGGCTCGAGCGTCCCGTCCGGGTGCTTGATCACCAACGTGTACAGGTGGTCCTGCGTGGACAGGACGTCGTACATCCTCCTGTCCTGGGGGAGTACGCCGACGCCGACGATGCCCCAGTCCAGGGCCTTCCCGTCGTTCATCAGCCGGTCCAGGTACATCGCCTGGTGGGCCCGGTGGAAGCCGCCGACACCGAAGTGCACGATGCCCGGCTTCACCGCCGTACGGTCGTAGCCCGGTGTGGGGACGTCGTTGCCCAGAGCATCCAATGCGGTGGTGGTCAGTGCTGTCACTTGACCGCCCCCAGCGACAGACCCTGGACGAGCTTGTCCTGGGCGGCGAACCCGGCGATCAGCACCGGCAACGACACCACGATGGACGCGGCACAGACTTTGGCGAGGAACAATCCTTGGCTGGTCACGAACCCAGTCAAGAACACCGGAGCCGTCTGCGCCACTGTGCCGGTCAGCACCCGGGCGAACAGCAACTCGTTCCAGCTGAAGATGAAGCAGATCAGCGCCACCGACGCGATCCCCGGTGTCACCACCGGCGCGACCACCGACCGCAGCGTCCGCGACAGCGACGCCCCGTCGACTGAGGCCGCCTCGAGGATCTCCACCGGGACCTCGGACAGGAAGCTGCGCAGCATCCAGACCGCGATCGGCAGGTTCATCGAGGTGTAGAGGATGATCAGCAGCCAGATGTTGTCCAGGAATCCGACCGACTGCGCGAACAGGTAGATCGGCAGCAGGCCGGCCACCACCGGCAGCATCTTGGTGGACAGGAAGAAGAACATCACGTCGGTCCACTTCTTCACCGGCCGGATCGACAGCGCGTACGCCGCCGGGAACGCGAGCAGGATGACCAGCGCGGTGGACAGGATGCTCGCGGTCAGCGAGTTCGCGATCGATGGCCAGGGACCGGTGTCGAAGAACGCCCGGTAGCCGTCCAGCGTGAGCGGCGCGGCGATGTCCGGCGGGTTCTTGGCCGCGTCCTCCTCGGAGTGGAACGACGTCAGCAACATCCACAGCACCGGCAGCACGAACAGGATGCCGACGATCCAGGCCACCCCGCTCAGGACGAACCCTCCGCCCCGGTTCTTCCGCCCGGTCACGATTGTCACTTGCGAACTCATCGTCGTCCTCGCTTCGCTCCGGGCGCCGATGAGGCACCAAGCGCACTGTGCTTGATTGTGAATTCGCTTCGCTCATTCACCGTCCGGTCTCCTCTCGGAACAGCGTGGACACCGACCGCAGCGCGAGCGTCGCGATGACGATCGTGCCGATCACCACGATCACGCCCGCGGCCGAGGCCCGGCCGTAGTCGTGCGCGGTGTAGAAGGTCTGGTAGATCGTGTACGGCAGGTTCGCCGTCCCGAGGCCGCCGGACGTGATGGTGAAGACGGCGTCGAAGTTCTGGACGACGTAGATCGAGCCGAGCAGCGCGGACAGTTCCAGGTACTGCCGCAGGTGCGGCAGCGTCATGTACCGGAAGATCTCCCACTGGTTCGCGCCGTCGATCCCGGCCGCCTCGATCACGTCCAGCGGACGGCTCTGCAGGCCGGCCAGCAGGATCAGCATCATGAACGGCGTCCACTGCCAGACCAGCGCGAAGATGATCGACCACAACGGCTGGTTGCTGATCCAGTCCGGTTGCGGCGCGTTGTCACCGAAGATCCACTTCAGCACGCCGTTGAACAGGCCGTACGTCGGGTTGTACAGCGCGTGCTTCCACAGCAGCGCGGCCGCCACCGGCACGACCAGGAACGGCGTGATCATCATCGTCCGGACCGCACCCCGGCCGCGGAACTTCCGGTCCAGCAGCAGCGCGATCAGCAGCCCGAGGACCAGGCTGAGCAGGACGACGCCGGCCGTGAGCACGACCGTCACCCAGATCGCGTGCCGGGTGTTCGAGTCGGTCAGCACCCGGCGGAAGTTGTCGATGCCGGCGAACCCGCGCTCGTCGGGGTAGTAGGCGTTCCAGTCCATGAAGGACACGATGATCGTGACCACGAACGGCAGCTGGGTCACGATGATCATGAACACCAGCGCCGGCATCAACGGCGCACGCCGGGCCCAGTCGCCGGCCTTGCGCATCATCGTGCCCTCGGATCCCGGCGGCGGCGCATGGCGGCGCCCCGGACGCGTCTCGGTGTCAGGCTTTGCGTCGACGGACATGACCGGCTCCCCTTACTTCGCTGCGCGCGAGCGATACCGCTCGGCGACGTCGTCGGCGAGCTCCTGCCCGCGTTTCAGCGCTTCGTCCACACTCATCCGCCCGGCGATCGCCGAGCTCACGTCCTGGCTGACCTGCGTGCCGAGGTCCGGGAACTCCGGGATGTCGACGAACTGGATCCCGATCGCCGGCCGCGGCTGGGTGCCCGGGTTGCGCGGGTCGGCGGTCTCGATCGCTTCCTTGGTCGGCGTCGCGAACGCCGCGGCCTCCTTCAGGTACGACGGGTTGTCGTACGTCGAGGCCCGCTTGCCGGCCGGGACGCGGGACCAGCCGAGCTTCTCGCCGACCAGCGTCTCGTAGTCCTTGCCGGAGGCCCAGGAGATGAACTTCCAGGCGTTGTCCTTCTTCTTGCTGGCCTCCTGGATGCTCCACGACCACGCGTACAGCCAGCCGGAGCTGTCGGTCTTCACGACCGGCGCCGGGACGTAGCCGATCTTGCCCTTGACCGGCGAGTTCGGCGCTTCCAGCGATCCGGCCGCGGACGTCGCGTCGTACCACATCGCGACGTTGCCCTGGATCAGGTTGTTCAGGCACTCGGTGAACCCTGCCTGCGGTGCGCCGAGTTCGCCGTGCGCGCGGACCAGGTCGACGTAGAACTTGGTCGCCTCGGTGAACTCCGGTGAGTTCACCTGGGCCTGCCAGTCCTGCGTGAACCAGGTGCCGCCGAAGGTGTTCACCACGGTGGTGAGCGGCGCGAAGATCTGACCCCAGCCCGGCTGGCCGCGCAGGCAGATGCCGCGCATCCCCGGCTGGGCGTTGTCGACCTTGGCCGCGATGTCCGCGACCTCCTGCCAGGTCGGCTTGGCCGGCATCGTGACGCCCTTGTCCGCCAGCACGTCCTTGCGATACATCAGGAACGACGACTCACCGTAGAACGGTTCGCCGTACACCTTGCCGTCCTCGCCGGACAGCGACAGCGTCATCGGCTTGAGCACGTCGTCCTGGTCGAACGACGGGTCGCCTGTGATGTAGTCCGACAGCGGCGCGATCCACTTGCTCTTGGCGTAGATCGGGATCTCGAAGTTGCTCAGCGACGCCACGTCGTACTGACCGGCCTGGCTGGAGAACTCCTGGCTGATCTTGTCCCGGACGTCGTTCTCCGGCAGCACGGTGAAGTTCACCTTGATGCCGGTGTCCTTGGTGAAGTTGTCGGCCGTGAGTTGCTGCAGGTCGACCATCTGCGGGTTGTTCACCATCAGCACGTTGATGCTGTCGGTCCCGCCGCCACCGGCGCCGCCGCCCCAGCCGGCGCAGCCGCTGACCGCACTCAGCAGGAGTGCGACCCCGACAGTCATAAGCCTTCGTCCGGGCACGAGCCGCTCCTTCGCTGGTCTGCTCACCGTCGTCCGCTCATTTGAGCAAGCCTCTGCTCACTCCACGAGTGAACCGGGAACGTGCTTGACCTGTCAAGAGTCTGTGCAACACTAGTGCGCAGTCATGCTCATATGAGCGGCCGTGACTGTGGAGGCATCATGGAGCCCATGGCGGGGGGACCGGCACAGCTCGTGCTGACCGCGTCGATCGCGCGGCGGTACTACGTCGACGGCCGGTCCAAGGTGGAGATCGCCGACGAGTTCCGGCTGAGCCGCTTCAAGGTGGCCCGGCTGCTCGACCAGGCGCGCAGCAGCGGTCTGGTGCGGATCGAGATCAGCCATCCGGGCGCCATCGATCTCGACCTCTCCGCTCGCCTGCAGGAGTCCCTGGGCCTGCGCCGCGCGATCGTGGTGGACACGCCCGAGGAGGACCCGGCCGCGCTCAGGTTGCAGCTCGGCAAGGCCGCCGCTGATCTGCTGTCCGAGATCGTCACCGCGGAGGACGTGCTGGGTCTTGCGTGGGCACGGGCGGTCACCGCGATGACCGAGCAGCTGACCGCACTCGCTCCCGTTCCCGTCGTCCAGTTGACCGGTGCGTTGACCCGACCAGATGTCGAGGCGAACTCGGTGGAACTCGTCCGGCACACCGCTCGCTTGTCCGGCGGAGCGGCGTACCTCTTCTATGCGCCGCTGGTCGTTCCGGATGCGGCGACCGCGCGGGCACTGCGGCAGCAACCGGAGGTCGCGGAGGCGATCAGCCACTTCGACTCGGTCACCAAGGCCGTGGTCGGGCTCGGGTCCTGGGCGGCCGACCAGTCCACGCTGTACGACGCGATGGACGAGAAGGCGTGTGATCAGTTGCTCCGGCGCGGCGTGGTGGCGGACATCTCCGGGGTGTTCGTCGACGCGGACGGCGTACCGGTGCAGAGCCGGGTGACCGACCGGGTGATCGCGATCAACGCCGAGCAGATGGACGCGATCGACGAGGTGATTGCGATCCCGTACGGCCTGGCCAAGGTCGGCGCGGTCCGTGCCGCGGTCCGCAGCGGCCTGGTGAACGGTCTCGTCACCCACAGCCCTCTTGCACGAGCACTGCTCGAGGCGACACCCTGACCCGATGGCCGAGGTCGAAACGCCCCTGCTCGGTGGAACCGCCAACCGCGGACTGGTGGTGCGTGTCCGCGACACCGTACGCCGTCCGCTGCGCGGAAACAGCTCATCCATCCACGCGCTGTTCGAATATTTGAACGACGTCGGATTCGAGGGTGCGCCGACGCTGCTGGGGATCGACGAGCAGGGTCGCGAGGTCCTGTCGTACGTCCCCGGTGAGACGGTGACGCCGCCGTACCCGGCCTGGTCGATGACGGATGCCGCGCTGGACAGTGTCGCGGCGTTGCTCCGTGACTATCACCAGGCGGTCGCCGGCTTCCGGCCCGACGGCTACACGTGGTCCGAGCCGGTGCCGCCGGCGTACGTCGAGGACATCGTCAGCCACAACGACCCGAACCTGGACAACATCGTGTTCCGGGACGGGGTCGCGGTCGCGCTGATCGACTTCGACCTCGCCGGCCCTGGCTCGGTGCTGTGGGACGTCGCCACCGCGATCCGGCTGTGGGGGCCGCTACGCCCGGCCGCCGACATCCACGACGCCCGCCGCGGCCGCACGTTCGCCCGGTTCCGCCGGTTCGCCGACAGCTACGGTCTGTCCGAAGCCGACCGGCTGCGCCTGGTCGAGGCGGCCGCCGACAATCACGTCTGGTGCATGGACTACGTCCGCCGAGGCGCAGAAACCGGTCACCCCTGGTTCCGTCAACGCTGGACCACCGGCGAAGCAGCGCTCACCCAGCGCACCAACCACTGGTTCACCGCTCACGCGGACGCGCTGCACCAGGCTCTACTGGCCTGAGCCCGGGCGGGGACCGAGCGGGTCTTCGTCGGGTGGAGTGGGGGTACGGCGGGTGCTGTTGGTGAGGGAGCGCTCGGGGAGCCAGATGATGAACGTGCTGCCGGTGCCGAGCTCGGAGTGCAGGGCGACGGTGCCGCCGTGGGATTCGGCGATCTGGCGGACGATGGCCAGGCCGAGGCCGGCGCGGCGTTGACCGGTCGAAGGGATGGTCGCCGGCGGCTGCCGCTGCCCGCCGCGGAAGAAGCGGTCGAAGACCCGATCGGCGTCATCCGCCGCGATTCCTGGGCCTTCGTCGCGTACGGCGATCCAGGCCCAGCCGTTCCGACTTCCCACTGCGAGCACGAGTTCACTGCCGCCGCGCGCCAGCCGGACCGCGTTCGAGAGCAGATTGTCGACCGCACGCCGCAGCGCCGACGCGTCTCCGGCCGCGATCGGCCCGGGGGACAACCGGCGTACGACGTGAAGTTCGCGATCGGCCGCGAGCAGTTCGTACTCCTCGGCTGCCTCACCCGCGATCGCGGCGAGATCGACGTCCGCGTCGACGAACGCCGGCGAGGACCGGCGGGCCGAGGCGAGCAGGTCCTCGACCAGCCGCGTCATCCGCTGGATCGCCCGGCTCACGATCGCGGTCGCCTGGGCCCGGTCCTCCGGTGGAGTGTCGTCGTGCGCGAGGACGGCGTCCACGTTGGCCTGGATCACCGCGAGCGGATTGCGCAGCTCGTGCGACGCGTCGTCGACCAGTTGCCGTTGCGCCACGAACGCCGACTCCAGCCGGCCGAGCATGTCGTCGACGGTGTCGGACAGGTTCCGCAGCTCGTCCTGCGGTCCGCCAAGTGCGATCCGGCGGGACAGATCGGTTGCCGAGATCTCCTGCGCGGTCGCGGTGATCCGTCGTACCGGTCGTAGCGCCCGGCCGGACAGCCACCAGCCGGTGCCGAGGCTGACCAGGAACAGCACGCCCATGCCGGCGGCCGAGTAGTTCCGCAACGTCTGCAGGGTCTGGTAGTTCACCGCCGACTCGACGCTGGAGATCTCGGCGGCCTGGATCACCTGGCCCTGCTTGAGTTTGAGGTTGCCCTCGGCATCTTTGTAGACCTTGTTGACCTGGATCTGGTCCAGCGGCTTCGGATCCAGGATCTGCGACAGCGTCAGGTAGACGCCGCCGAGCAACAGTGCGGAGAGCGCGATCAGTACGGCGGAGTACGTCAGCGTCAGCCGGAAGCGGATCGTCTGGGCCCAGGGCGGGCGGGGGATCTTCATGCGTCACCTCGAAGCCGGTAGCCCCGGCCGATCACCGTTTCCAGTACGGGTTCCTCGCCGTCCTGGGTGAGCTTGCGGCGCAGCGTTCCGACCGTCACCCGGACGCTCTGCGTGAACGGGTCCGCGTTCTCGTCCCAGACGTGCTCGAGCAGTTCCTCGGCCGAGACCACGTGTCCGGGGCGCGACATCAGATACCGCAGTACGCCGAACTCCTTCAACGTCAGCGGGAGTTCGCGGCCGGAGCGAGTGGCGAGATGGCGGGAGGAGTCCAGGACCAGATCGCCGACGTGCAGCTGGGTGCTGCCGTTGGTGACGTCGCGGCGCAGCAGCGCGCGGATCCGGGCGAGAAGCTCGACCAGGGCGAACGGCTTGGTCAGGTAGTCGTCGGCGCCTTCGTCCAGCCCGCGGACCCGGTCGGCGAGCGAGGCGCGCGCGGTCAGCATCAGCACCCGCAGTTCGCGGCCGGACGCCACCTCGATCTCACCCCGGCGTACGGCGCGGCACAGGTCGAGGCCGCTGGTGTCCGGCAGCGTGATGTCGAGGATCGCCAGGTCGTACGCCGTGGTCGCGAGCTTCTCGGTCGCCTCGGCGCCGGTCAGCGCCGTGTCGACGGCATAGCCGGCCCGGCCGAGTCCGGAGCGCAGCGCGCTGACCAGGCCTTCCTCGTCCTCCACCACCAGTAGTCGCACGCAACCAAGGTAGCCGGGTCATCCGTATCCCCCGGCCTGCTCTTTCGGCGGACTTTCGCTCCGCTTTCCTGCCGTTTTCGCACTCCTTTGATGGTCTGGAGGCCAATCGAGCGAAGGAGTTTCCATGAACATCCCTGGCAAACGGCTCATCCTCGGTACGGCGGTCGCCGTGGCGGCACTCGGCGTCGGCGGGATCGCGTATGCGGCCGGTAACGACCCGGCTCCCGAACAGGGGTACGTGACCGTCGAGGACGGTGCCACCACCCCGTCGCCGCAACAGAACGGGACGCGGGAGGACTGCCCGGAGAAGAACGGCGCCGGTCAGGGGCAGAACCAGCCCTCGCAGCCCTCGCAGCCTGAGCAGAACCCGGCTGGGAACGCATGACGACGGCTGTTCTCGAGCACGCGCTGTTCGAGGTGAAGAAGGTGGTCGTCGGGCAGGACCACCTGGTCGAGCGGATGCTGGTCGGGCTGCTCGCCCGCGGACACTGCCTGCTGGAAGGCGTCCCGGGCGTCGCGAAGACCTTGGCCGTACGGACGCTGGCGGAGGTGATCGGCGGCCGGTTCGCCCGGCTGCAGTTCACCCCGGACCTGGTGCCCGGCGACATCATGGGAACCCGGATCTGGCGGCCGTCGACCGAGGGCTTCGACACCGAGCTCGGCCCGGTGTTCGCCAACCTGGTGCTCGCCGACGAGATCAACCGCGCGCCGGCCAAGGTGCAGTCCGCCTTGCTGGAGGCGATGGCCGAGCAGCAGGTCAGCATCGGCGGCACCAGCTACAAGTTGCCCGAACCGTTCCTGGTCCTCGCCACCCAGAACCCGATCGAGTCCGACGGCGTCTACGCCCTGCCCGAGGCGCAGCGGGACCGGTTCCTGCTGAAGATCACGGTGGACTACCCGAGTCCGCTCGAGGAGCTCACCATCCTGCAGCGGATGAGCACGCACCGGCCACACGCCAACGCGGTGCTGAGCCCGGAGCAGGTCGCACAGTTGCAGGAGGCAACGGAAGACGTGTTCGTCCACAATGCCGTGGCGGAGTACGTCGTACGTCTGGTGCATGCGACTCGGGCGCCTGCGCAGTACGGGATCCACGACCTGGGCGGCGTGCTGGAGTTCGGGGCCAGCCCTCGGGCCACGCTCGGTCTGGTCGCAGCCGGTCGGGCGCTGGCGTTGCTGCGTGGGCGGGACTACGTCCTGCCGGCCGATGTGTACGACGTCGCGCTTGACGTGATGGCGCATCGGCTGGTGCTCACGTTCGACGCGCTTGCCGACGGGGTTGACCCGCGTGCTGTCGTGTCCCGCATCCTGCACACGATCGAGCAGCCGCATGTTGTGCCGGCCGATGACGCGGCGGCCTGATGTCCGGCCCTGATCTGCTGGCCGGTCGGGAGCGGGCGCTGCGGGCGCTCGAGCTGACGGTGAAGCGGAAGCTGGAAGGGTTCCTGCACGGCGACATCACCGGCCTGCGCAGCGGTCCCGGCAGCGAGCCCAACGAGGCCAGGCCGTACCAAGCCGGTCAGGACGACGTACGCCGGATGGACTGGAACGTCACCGCCCGTTCGCTGGAACCGCACGTCCGGGCGCCGCTGGCCGAGCGTGAGCTGGAGACCTGGGCACTGCTGGATGCGTCGGCCAGCATGGACTTCGGTACGGCGCTCAGCGAGAAGCGGGACCTCGCGATCGCGATCGTCGGGGCGGTCGGTCTGCTGGCCGACCGTCCCGGCAACCGGCTGGGGGTTCGTGTTGCGATCGGCAACGAAGTACGCCGGCTGCCTGCGGCCGCCGGTTCGGTTCAGCTGCGGCGGTCGTTGCGATCGCTGCTGTCGTTGCCCAGAGCAACGCCGGGGGAGTTTCCGCGGACCGATCTCGGTCGCGCGATCACCCGGTTGAACCGCGAGCATCCGCGCCCTGGGCTGCGGGTGGTCGTGTCCGATTTCCACGACGACGACGGCTGGGTCGATCCATTGCGCCGGCTGTCGGCGCGGCACGAGGTGATCGCCGTCGAGGTACTGGATCCGCGCGAGCTCGAACTGCCCGAGGTCGGACTGCTCACCCTGGTCGATCCGGAGACCGGCCGGCGGCGCGAAGTCCGGACGAGCAGCCGCAAACTGCGCCGGCGGTACGCCGATGCGATGACCGCCCACCGCACCCAGACCACCCAGGCGATCCGGGCCGCCGGTGCCGCACACCTCGTGCTGCGGACCGACACCGACTGGGTCCGTGACGTCGCCGCCTTCGCCACCGCCCGCCGCCGGTCGAGTATCCGGCGGCACCCGACCGGGAGGACAGGTATCCGATGAGATTCGAGCAACCGCTGTGGCTCTGGCTGCTGGTGCTAGTGGCGGCGCTGATCGCCGCTTACCTGATCGCCCAGCGCCGCCGCAGCAAGTACGCCGTACGGTTCGCGACGCTGCCGATGCTGGAGAAGGTCGCGCCACACCGGCCTGGTTGGCGCCGGCATGCACCGGCTGCGGCGTTCCTGGCTGCGTTGACCGTGCTGACGATTGCGATCGCGCGTCCGGTGGCCGACGTACGGGTTCCGCGGGAGCGGGCCACCGTGCTGGTCGCGATGGATGTGTCGAACTCGATGGCGGCCACTGATGTTGCGCCGAATCGGTTCGAGGTGGCCAAGCAGGCGGCGGTGCAGTTCGTCCAGGATCTGCCGGAGAAGTTCAACGTCGGGTTGGTGTCGTTCGCGCGGACCGCGACTGTGGTGGCGACTCCGAGCACGAACCACCAGGCGACCGTTGATGCGATCAATGGTCTGGAGTTGAGCGACAGTACGGCGATCGGGGATGCCGTGCTGACCAGCTTGCAGGCAGTACGGACGATCGACCCGGATGACCCGCCGCCGAGCCGGATCGTGTTGCTGTCCGATGGTGGGAACACCGCGGGGCGGCCGATCGAAGAAGCGGCTGATGCTGCGGCGCAGGCCGGCGTACCGGTGTCGACGATCGCTTATGGCACGCCTGAAGGCACTGTGAACCTCGAAGGGCGCGACATCCCTGTCCCTGCTGACACGGAGTCGTTGCAGGGGCTCGCTGATGCGACGAGCGGGTCGTTCTACGCCGCCGAGAGCGATGAGCAGCTGCGCGACGTGTACTCCGACCTCCAGTCGTCGATCGGCTGGACCACCGAACCACGCGAGATCACCAACCTGGTGGCGGGAGTCGCCCTGGCCGCGGCCCTCCTGGCCGCCCTGGCGTCCCTCCTCTGGTTCTCCCGCCTCCCCTGACCAGGAGCCCCCATGCCCCCACACCTAGGCCACCCCTTCCGAGGCCCCCACTACTACCCCAGCCCCCCACCCGCCACGCCTCCACCCACTGCATCACCCACCTTCGCCGCGTCTGCAACCTCCTCCACCTCCACGCCGCCCACATTCCCCGTCACCCCGGCCTCCGCTCCGCAGAGGCCCCCCTCATCTGCTCCCCCCTCTCCGGCGGCGGCACCTCGGGCCGGGGTGACGGCCTCTCCTTCCACTGCTAGGTCCGGGCGTCGCGCCGGGTTGCTGGTTGCGAGTGTCGCGATGTCGATCGTCGCTGGCGGACTGGCTGGAGCGGTGACCGGCTCGCGGGACGCCGACCCGACGGCTATCAACCTGCCGCAGGTGGCGGCTCCTCCGGCGGCTGCTCAGGGGTCGATTTCGGCTGCGGCGGCGAGTGTGTTGCCTGGGGTGGTGTCGGTGCGGGCCGGGCGGGCGACCGGGTCCGGGTTCGCGATCGACCAGGAGGGGCACGTGGTCACCAACGCGCACGTCGTGGAAGGAGCGCGCGATGTATCCCTGGTCCTGTCGAACGGCCGCCGGGTCGACGCCGACGTCATCGGTTCCGACGCGGACAACGACCTCGCCGTACTCCAGGTCTCGACGGCCGATGCCGAGGGACTGCGCGCGCTCACGCTCGGCCGGTCCGCACAACTGCGGGTCGGCGACCCGGTGCTGGCCGTCGGTTCACCGCTCGGCCTGGAAGGAACGGTGACCGCCGGCATCGTCAGCGCGGTCGACCGCCAGGCCCGCTTCGGCGACAACGGCAACCGCCAGTCCGCGATCCAGACCGACGCCGCCATCAACCCCGGCAACTCCGGCGGCCCGCTCGTGAACGCCGCCGGCCAGGTGGTCGGCGTCAACACCGCCATAGCCACCCTCGGCGCCAGCCGCTCCGGCAACATCGGCATCGGCTTCGCCATCCCCGTCGACCGCATGACCACCATCGTCGAAGGCTTGGTGGACTGAACCGCTGGCCCATCACCACCGCACCGACCAGCCGCCGCCAAGCGGGAAGAAGCGGCGGGCGCCACGGTGGTGATGGCATGGCGGTCCCCGTCGTCCTCTAGCCTGGGTAGAGGACGCGGACCCGGTGCGGCAGCTGCGGGCGAGGGGAGAGATCAGGTGCCCAGGATGAGCAGGTCGACCGCTTTCGGGGTCGACATCGGCGGCAGCGGGATCAAGGGCGCCGTCGTCGACCTGGAGAAGGGCGACCTGGCCACGGAGCGGGTGAAGTACCTGACACCCAACCCGTCCACGCCGGAGCTCGTCGCCGCGGCCGTAGCCCGGCTGGTCAAGGAGGCCGGGTGGACCGGTGAGCTGGGTGCGACGTTCCCGGCCGTGATCAAGCACGGGGTGGCCAGGAGCGCCGCGAACGTCGACAAGAGCTGGATCGGGACCGACGTCGACAAGGTCCTCACCGACACCACCCATTGCGAAGTGACCGTGCTCAACGATGCCGACGCGGCCGGCATCGCCGAGGCCCGCTTCGGCGCGGCCAGAGGCGTCGACGGCGTGGTCATCATGCTCACCTTCGGCACCGGTATCGGCAGCGCGCTGCTGCTCGACGGCCGGCTCGTGCCCAACACCGAGCTCGGTCACCTCGAGCTGGACGGGCACGACGCGGAGACGAAAGCCTCCTCGGCGGCGAAGGACAACGAGGGCCTGTCGTTCAAACAGTGGGCCAAGCGGGTCCAGAGCTACCTTCGGCACGTGGAGAACCTGTTCACCCCCGACCTGTTCGTGGTCGGCGGCGGGGTCAGCAAGCACGCCGACAAGTGGGTGCCGCTGCTCGAGCTCTCCACCCCGGTGAAGCCGGCCCAACTGCTCAACAACGCCGGCATCGTCGGCGCAGCGATGGCCGCCCACGAGAAGTTCACCGAGTAAGACGCAACAATGAGCTCCAGGTAGGCGGGGATCGCGGGTCCCGGCGCGTAGTGCTGGGGAGCCCTACAGTTGGTGGATGGTTTGGTTTGGTGGGTTGCTGGGGCTGATCGGGCTGACCACGTTGGTGTTCCGGGATGGCGACGTGGTGGGTGTGTCCGCGGTCGGGGTTGGGGTCGCCCTGGTGCTCATTGGCGCCGTGGTGGCCGGGCTGGGAGTGGTACGGCGCCGGGCAGTGAAGCGGCGGCGGGCGGCTCGGGGTGAGCCGGAGCCGGTGGGGAATGTGTTCGAGCGGGCGGCTGCGTTGCCGCGGCTGCTGCGGGCCGCTCGGTCAGGGGCGTATGCCGACCTGCCGAAGAGCCGGATGGCCTTGTGGGTGTTGGCGTTGGTGTATCTGGTTTCGCCGATCGACATTCTGCCCGAGTTGTTGCCGATCATTGGTGTCGCCGACGATGCGGGCGTCGCGGTGTGGCTGCTCACGAGCGTGTCGACGGCGACAGGCCTCTACCTCGGCCGCGAGCGAGACCAGCAAAGGCGAGGAGAGCAGTTCGGGCGCGAACCTGGGACGAGGTAGCTCAGCCCGAGGAGCGCAGCCAGTCCGCCACATCAGCGGCGGCTTCCTCCGGATGCTCGTACGCGAACAACTGCAGAGCGTCCACCGGAGGGTACGGCGCAGGCTCAGCCAACCGGGATGCGGCCGCCAAGAGCCGTTGCGCTGCCGCCACCACGAGTTCAGCCTGAGCGCGAGCCTCCGCCGGGCTTGTCAGAGTGACCGCCGAGCGGGCGAGATCGGCCACTTCGCACGCCTGATAGGCCATCGCGAGCTGCGCCCGGTTCATCGCGCCGCCCGCACGAAGAACAACGCGGTCATCGCCACCGCGGTCGTGAGAACGAGGGCCTTGAGCAACGATGCGGGCAGGCGCCGGACCAGATGCGCCCCGGCGTACCCACCGACGACGGCCCCGACCAGCAGCGCCACAAGGCGGATCGGCTGATCCAGAACGTCGGCAGCGAAGAGGAAGATGACAGTCGCCGTGAGATAGACGGCCGCCACCTGGATGACCCGCAGAGGATTCCCACGAGCCGGGTCGAGTGTCGTCGTGGCGGTCCAGAACGCCAGCATCATCAACCCGACCGCACCACCGAAGTACCCGCCGTAGATCGACAGCAGGAACTGGCCCGCCAGGATCGCGGCCGGTCCCGGCGCACCCAGGCGGAGCGCCCGGGTGAGCCGCCGACCGAACGCGAGCACGACGGTGGCGAACGCCAGCAGCCACGGCACCGCCGCATCGAACGACGCCGACGGCAGCACCAGCAGCAACCCGGCGCCGATCGCCCCGCCGAGCACGCTCGCCAGTGTCAGCCCGAGCGTCGACGGCGGCGCGAATGCCTCCAGTTCCCGCCGGTAGACCCAGGCGATGGTTGCGTTCCCGGGCAGCAACGCGACGGTCGTGGTCGCGTTCGCAGTGACCGGCGGCATGCCGGTCGCGACCAGTGCCGAGAGTGCCACGAAGCTCCCACCACCGCCGACGGCGTTCAGAGCGCCGGCGGCGACACCGGCCAGGAGGATCATCAGCACCCTTCGAGGATCACGGCTCGGCGGGCACTCCACAATGCGCGATCCCCGTAGCCAGCCTCAGGCTGAGACGTAGGCTGGGGTCATGCGGTACGACTTGGACGACCTCCGGCTGTTCACGCACGTTGCAGCGGAAGGCTCGATCACCGGTGGAGCCCGCCTGATGCACCTGAGTCTGCCTTCGGCCAGCGCGCGGGTCAGAGCCCTCGAAGCGCAAGCCGGCGTACCGCTGCTCATCCGCGAGCGCCGAGGCGTCCGACTGACCCCGGCGGGCGCGACACTCGCCCGGCACGCCCGCGAGGTCCTGGCCGAGACCACCCGCTTGGACAGCGCCGTCGCGTCGTACGCTGTCTCCGGATCGGCCCCGATCCGCCTGGTCGCCGGCGGTTCCGCGATGCATCAACTCGTCCCCGCCGCGCTCGCCACCTTCCTGCGCGATCATCCGGAGTACGACGTGAACGTCAGCGAACGCCGCACGACCCGCAGCGTCCGCCTGCTCGCCGCCGGGGAGGCCGATCTCGGCGTGATCCTCGACGACGAACCCACGCCACTGCGGACCGAGCCGCTCGCCGACGACTCCCTGGTGGTGATCGGCCAGGCCGGCGGCATCCTCTCCGGTCGCGCCTCGATCGCGTACGCCGAAGTCGCCGAGCACCCGCTGGTCGGTCTGGACCGCCGTTCGCCGCTGACGCAGTGGATGGACGACCGCCTCGGTCCGCACGCCCCCGCGCCGCGCTTCCGTACTCTCGTCCCGACCCTGCACACCCTGATCACGCTCGCTACCGCGGGCGCCGGTCTGGCGATCGTTCCCCGCCGGGCCGTCGACACCAACCCGGCCGTCGAGATCTGCCCGCTGCAGGACTCCTGGTCCACCCGCCAGCACCTGCTCTGCTATGCCGCGGACGCACCCGCCTCCGCCCACCTCTTGGCGACGCACCTGCACGCGGCGGCTAGCGTGCGGGTATGAGTGCGGACGACGTTGCCATCCCCCTGCAGGCGTTCAGCGCGCTGCTGCACAGCGACAACATCGCCACGGTGTGCAGGGCCCTGAACATGTACCAGGTGGCCGCCTCGTACACGCGGTTGAGCGGTGGGAATCCGCTCGAACCGCTCGCCCAGGACGTCCGTCAGGTCGCACGCAACGTGCTGTCCGCGCCGCCGATGGAAGCAGATGAGGAACTGCGAGCCGCCTTCGACCACCTGAGTGCACTCAACGTCCTGACCAGCCTGGCCGAGGCCGACGACGCGGACCTGATCGCGACGATCCTGGAAGACACCACGGACGCCGAGGTCCGCGCGACAGCGCTCCTCGCCGCAGCCGCCGTACCAGCCGACGGGACGCCCAACGCGCACCTGCTCCAAGTCCTGGAGACCATGGCGGTCAACCAGGCGCTCGATGAGCGGGATCGAGGTCGGGCCAAGCTCGTGCGGGAGAAACTGACGGGTCCGTAGAACGGCTCTCGGATAGCGTGCACACATGCGCGCTTTGACAGTGGAAGAGGCCCGGCAACGGGCGACGGACCTTGCCGTGCGGTCGTATCGGGTCGAGTTCGACCTGACCGGACCCGGCGACACCTTCGTGACGACCAGCCGGATCTCGTTCGCGGCCCGGACCGGCACGAGCTGGGTCGACGTGAAGCCCGAGCGATTGCTCGCGGTGGAGCTGAACGGCACGGCACTGGACGTCGGTCTGCTCGCCGAGGGCCGCTTTCCGCTGACCGAGCTGCGGGACGAGAACGAGCTCGTGGTGACAGCCGAGCTGAAGTACTCCGCGGATGGCGAGGGCCTGCAGCGCAGCGTCGACGCCGCGGACGGCAAGGTCTACACCTATGGCATGTCGTCGCTCGAGTCGGCGCCACGGTACTTCCCGTGTTTCGACCAGCCGGATCTCAAGGCGCCGTACACGATCACTGTGAAGTGCCCCGAGGACTGGGTTGTCCTGGGCAACGGTGCGGCGACGCAGGTCGGATCGGGGGAGTGGCAGCTGGCCCAGACGAAGCCGCTGTCGACGTACTTCGTCACGATCCTCGCCGGGCCGTATCACCTGATTCGCAGCGAGCACGACGGGATCCCGCTCGGGCTCGCCTGCCGGCAGTCGCTGAAGGAGCATCTGGACCGGGAGGCGGAGGACCTGTTCCGGACCACCAGCGAGGCGTTCGACGAGTACCACCGGATGTTCCGGCAGCGGTACCCGTTCGGTGAGTACTGGCAGGCGTTCGTGCCGGACTTCAACCTCGGTGCGATGGAGAACCCGGGCTGCGTGACGTTCGCCGACCACCTGGTCTTCCGTGGCGCGGTGACCGCGGCGGAACGCAGTACCCGGGCCCGGATCGTCGACCACGAGATGGCGCACATGTGGTTCGGCGATCTGGTCACGATGCAGTGGTGGAACGACATGTGGCTGAACGAGTCGTTCGCGGAGTACATGGGGCACCGGGTCGCGGAGGACGCCACCAGCCACGGCGGCAACTGGACCGACTTCGCCTTCGTCCGCAAGTGGTGGGGTCTGCGCACGGACCAGAGCAGCTCGACCCACCCGGTCGCCCCGGACAGCCTGAAGAACGCCCGGGAGTCGCTCGACGACTTCGACGGGATCTCGTACGCCAAGGGCGCCGCGGTGCTCAAGCAACTGGCGAAGTACCTCGGCGACGACGTGTTCCTGAAGGGTGTGAACGCGCACCTGGAGGCGCACGAGTACGGCAACGCCGACCTGGCCGAGTTCATCGCGAAGCTGACCGAGGCCGGCGCGCGGGACCTGGCCAACTGGTCGGACCAGTGGCTGCGGACGTCCGGCCTGGACACCATCTCGATCGAACGCACCGCCGACGGCGTCGTCCTGCACCGCAAGAGCCCGGACGGTTCGCGCCGGCCGCACAAGCTGAGTGTCGGTGGGTACGACGCCAGTGGCGCGGCCACGATCGTGGACGTGATGCTCGACCAGGACAGTGTGGAAGTTGCACTGAGCAACGAGTACGCCGTGATCGTGCCGGACGCGAACGACGACACCTGGGCCAAGATCCGTCTCGACGCGACGAGTCTCGCCAACCTGCCCGCGGTGCTGCCGAAGATCGCCGACGGCACCACCCGCGCGGTGATCTGGAACTCGATCCGCGACTCCACCGCCGGCGCCGAGCTCGACCCCCGGCAGGCACTCGACCTGTTCGTCACCGCGATCAAGGACGAGGACAGCGACATCGCCGTCGGCTCGCTGGTGCGCTGGCTCGAGGAGCATGTGCTCGGCGTCTACCTCCCGTACGACGAGTCGCGCGGTCTCGTCGCGGATGCAGTCGGCGCGAAGCTGGCGACCGTCGAGCCGGGCAGCAGCCTGCAGCTCGCGACCGTGCGCGGCTTCGTCGCGACGACCGACGATGCCGAGCTGCTGAAGTCCTGGCTGGACGGTGCCGAGACCCCGGCCGGCCTGGAGCTCGACCAGGATCTCCGCTGGGAGCTGATACTGCGGCTCGTCCAGCTGGACGCGTTCGGCGCCGCGGAGATCGACGCCGAGCTGGCACGCGACACGTCGACCGAGGGCGTCAACCAGGCCGCCCGCTGCCGGGCCGCGCTGCCCGCGGGCAAGGAGGCGGCCTGGACGCGGATCATGACGGACCCGACGATCGGCGTGAAGGAACTGCTCGCAGTGGCCGACGGCTTCTGGCATCCGGGGCAGGCCGCGATCACGGCGCCGTACGTGCAGCGCTACTTCACCGACATCGCGGGAACGGACGCCATCCGGGCCGGGATGGTGATCGGGCTGACCGCGCGCCTGATCGCGCCGCGGTTCGCGATCGACGAGAGCCTGGTCGAGCCGGCCGAGCGGCTGATCGCCGACGAGTCGGTGGTCTCCTCGGTGCGGCGGCAGACGGCGAACTTCCTGGACGACCTGCGCCGGGCGCTCGCCGTCCGCCGTACCTTCGGCTGACCTCCAGGGGTACTAGCAGGTCAGGTGACGGTGAGGCGCTCCGCGACGGCCTTGCGGGCTTGGTGGATCCGCGCCTTGACGGTGCCCAGCGGTACGTCGAGTTCGTCGGCGATCTCGGCGTACGTGAGTGAGCCCAGGTCGCGTAGGACCAGCGGCTGGACGAGTTGCGGGTGGCTGGACTCGAGAGACTCGAGCGCCTCCAGCAGGTCTAGCCGCGAGCCGGCGATCACCGAGGTGGTGCGCGGATCGGCCGACTCGGGCATCACCTCGGCGGACTGCTCGACCGAGCGCCGCTTCAGCGACCGGTAGGTCTGCCGGGCCTGGTTGGTGGCCACGACGGTGACCCAGCCGGCGAAACTGCCGGTGCCCTTGAAGGTGTGGATCTTGTTGGCCACCTGGAGCAAGGTGTCCTGGGCCGCCTCCTCGGCGTCCTCGTGGTACGGCAGGAACTTGGCCACCCGCCGCTGCACCTGCGGGCGGATCGCCGCCAGGATGGTCGGGAGCACGCTCTGGTCGCCGGCCGCGGCGCGCGCAGCGAGTTGTTCCAGATCGTCGTTCATGCTCCCCCAGGGTGCTGTTGGCCGGACAACCCAGCCGTGCACGACAATAGCCGGGATGGATGTCATCGGCAGGTACCGGCTGCAGGACAAAATCGGTGCGGGCGCGTTCGCGACCGTCTGGCGTGGGTACGACGACGACCTCGACGTGGACGTGGCCGTGAAGGTCCTCGCCGACAACTGGGCGTCGCGCGCCGACGTACGCGAGCGGTTCCTGTCCGAGGCACGGCTGATGCGGCGGATCGCCAGCGACCGGGTGGTCCGGGTCTTCGACCTCGGCCGGCTCCCGGACGGACGCCCGTACTTCGTGATGGATTACGTCGGCGGTGGCTCACTGGGCGACGTACTGCGGCACGGGCCACTGGACGTTGTCGATGCCTTGTGGTGGGGCGCTGACCTGTCCCGCGCGGTCGCAGCGTTGCACAACGAGGGCGTCGTCCATCGCGACGTCACCCCGGCGAACCTCCTGCTCCGGCCTAACCAGAGTGGCGAATCCGGCGGCGGTGGCACGCATCGGATCGTGCTGGCCGACCTCGGCCTGGCCAAGCGCGCGGCGGAAGCATCCGGGTTGACCCAGGCCGTCGGGACGCCGTCGTACATGGCGCCGGAGCAAGGCCGCGGAGACGGTGGATTCGACGAGCGCGCGGACATCTACGCGGTCGGTGCGGTGACCTACGCACTGATCACCGGGCATCCGCCGTTCTCCTCGTCCTCGATCGGCGAGGTGGTCAACCGCGATCCGGATCTGCCGCCACCGAGCCTTCAATCGCTGTTGCACGACGCCGTTGGCCAACTCGACGACGTCCTGGGGCGTGCGCTGGCGTACCGGGTCACCGATCGCTGGGAGCGTGCCGACGCACTCGCCGAGCGGCTGGAGGCGGAGGCGTACCGGCTCGAGCAGGAGGCGCCGATCCGGGCGATGGAGCGGACCCGCATCGCCGACGACGACAGGCTGCCGACGACGGTCGCGACCGATCCGCCGGTACGGCGACGCCGGCGCCGGAACCGGGCGTGGTTCCTGCTCTCGCTGCCGGTGGTGTTCGTGCTGGCCGGCGTGGGTGGCTGGTTCCTGTTCGGTCAGTGAGACGAGGGGTCCCGTCGCCGACGATGGCTTCTTAGAGTAGCCATATGGCTACTCACCGCAGTCTTATGATTCTCGGTGTCGCCGTACTCCCGTTGCTGGTCGCCACCGGTGCCGAGGCGGCGCCGACTGCCAGCTACGCCTGCCGGGCGGACACCAAGTTCGGCCGGCATCTCCTGTCGTTGCGGCAGGGCGTCGACGCGAAGGCGCCGGCGACCGTCCGGCCGAACGCCCGGTTCGCCATCGTTGTCGACCTCAAGCCGGGCTCGCTGCCGGGTGAGGTCAAGGGCTTCAAGCTCCAGGAGGTGCGCGATCTGTCCCTGCGCGTGCCGATCCCGGTCAACTCGTCGTACGTCAGCTCCCGGCTCACCGGCGGGTCCGGCCTGAACTCGACGCCGACCGTCCAGCTCGACGGACGCGTCGCGGTCGTCAAGGTCCCGGGTCCGATCTCCGGCGGGGCGAACTACCAGTTGCCGACTCTGGCCGTCCGGCTGCAGGCGGGCACCGCCGGTACGGTCATCGAGACCAAGCTCAAGGGCACCAGCTATGACGACCCGGGCCTGACCCTGCAGGCCAAGATCAAATGGAAGTTCATCTCGATCACGGCCCCGGTCGCCTGCTATCCCGACCCCAACCCGGCGCTGACGCGCACCGAGGTGCACTAGTAGGTGACCGTGATCCGCTGGTTGACCGGGTCGACCCGTGCCTGGCCGCCGTACGGGAGGATCTGCGCCGGGTCGGTGTGCCCGATGTCGAGGCCCTTCACCACGACCGCGGACGGGTTGTACTCCATCAGCGCGCGATCGACCGCGAGGTACTGCCCGGTGACGTAGGCGACGGACTCCGCCGGCGTGAGGTGGTTCTCGAGCGACGAGGACTTCGGACGGGCCCAGAGGACGGCGTCGAACCGCTCGAGCAGACCGCGTTCGCCGAAGTTGCGAAGGATCTGGTAGACCGTCTGGGAGCTCGGCATCTCCTCGCTGGTCTCCAGGAAGAGGATGCCGTTGTAGGAGTCCGTGGGCAGCATCCAGCGGTTCGCGGCCAGTTGCCATTCGAGGATCTCGAGGCAGCCGCCCCACAACCGCCCGCTGACGGGCTGCGAGCCCTGCCAGGTCCAGCCGGTGCCGGGGAAGAGCGGCGGCTCGGTCTCCAGGTTGGCCGGAACGTTCCAGTCGTGGTCGTGATCCGTCCAGGCCTCGGCCGGGGTCAGCTCGAACTCGCCCGGGGTGAAGAAGGCGGCACGCAGCGAGCGCTCGGTGTCCGGGTGCATCGCGCCGCCGCGACCGAGCTGCACCATCACACTGCCGCCGTGGAAGGCCGGCAAACCCAGCGAGTACAGGAAGTTGAGCAGGTTCGTGTTGTCGCTGTACCCGAAGAACGGCTTCGGGTCCGCCTGGAACACCGCGGGATCGAGGTGCTTCAGCACGGTCAGCTGGTCGTCCCCGCCGATGGTCGCGATCACCGCGCGGATCGACGGATCCGACCAGGCCGCATGCAGGTCGGCGGCGCGCTCCTGCGGGGTGGCCCCGAGGACCTTGGTGGTCGGGTACTCGACCGGAATCAGCTTGAAGTCGTCGCGCAGCCGTCGCAGGCCGAGCTCGTACGGTCCCGGAAAGATCTCCGGCAATCCCCGCGAGGGTGAGACGATCGCGACCTTGTCGCCAGGCTGAAGCATGCTGCGACTGTACGACGCATCCGGTCCCGACGGGACTGGTTTACAGTCCGATCGGGTGCCAGACGGTCTTCAGTTCCAGGTACTGCGTGAGCCGCGACAGCCCGGGGGACTCGGTCCAGTCCTCCTCGGCCGGACGCCGTACCCGCTTGAGGTTCTCGGCCGACGCGGCCTCCAGGTCGCGGGCCTCGTCCGGGTCCTCGATACCGCACAGGTCGATCGCGTTGACGTCCATGTGCGACGCCAGCCACGGGCCGACCTCGGAGGCAGACCCGGTGAGGATGTTGACCACGCCACCCGGTACGTCGGACGTCGCCATCACCTCGCCCAGCGTCACAGCCGGCAGCGGCCGCTCGTACGACGACACCACGACCACCGTGTTGCCGGACACGATCGCCGGCGCGATCACGCTGGTCAGGCCGAGCAGGCTGGACTCCTGCGGTGCCAGCACCGCGACCACGCCGGTTGCCTCAGGCAACGAGAAGTCGAAGTACGGCCCTGCCACCGGGTTGCTCGAGCCGACCACCTGGGCGAGCTTGTCGGCCCAGCCGGCGTACCAGACCCAGCGGTCGATCGACGCGTCCACGACCGCGCGGGCCTTGCTGATCGACAGGCCTTCCGACAGTGCGACCTCCGAACTGAACTGCTCGTGCCGGCCCTCCATCACCTCGGCGATCCGGTAGAGCACCTGGCCGCGGTTGTACGCCGTCCGGCCGGACCAGCCACCGAACGCCTTACGGGCCGCGACGACCGCGTCCCGGGCGTCCTTGCGGGAGGCCTGTGACGCGTTCGCCAGGAACTTGCCCTTGGCATTGTTCACCACGTACGACCGGCCGGATTCGCTGCGGGGGAAGGCGCCGCCGATGTAGAGCTTGTACGTCTTGCGCACTTCCAGACGGGTGCCAGGCTTATCGGACGCAGCCTTAGTGGGCAAGGTAGGCCTCCAGACCGTGGCGGCCGCCCTCGCGGCCGTAGCCCGACTCCTTGTACCCGCCGAACGGCGAGGCCGGGTCGAAGCGGTTGAACGTGTTGGCCCAGACCACGCCGGCGCGCAGCTGGTTGGCCATCCAGAGGATCCGGGAGCCTTTGTCGGTCCAGATCCCGGCGGACAGCCCGAACGGGGTGTTGTTCGCCTTCTCGACGGCCTCGGCCGGGGTGCGGAAGGTCAGCACCGACAGCACCGGGCCGAAGATCTCCTCGCGGGCGATCCGGTGCGCCTGGGACACGCCGGTGAAGACGGTCGGCGGGAACCAGTACCCCTCGGCCGGCAGCTCGCACTCCGGCGACCAGCGCTCGGCGCCCTCGTCCTCGCCGATCTGGGACAGCTCGCGGATCTTGGCCAGCTGGGCCGCGGAGTTGATCGCGCCGATGTCGGTGTTCTTGTCCAGCGGGTCACCGACGCGCAGTGTGCCCATCCGGCGCTTCAGTCGCGCCAGCACCTCGTCGTACACGCTCTCCTGGACCAGCAGCCGCGAACCGGCGCAGCAGACGTGGCCCTGGTTGAAGAAGATGCCGTTGACGATGCCCTCGATGGTCTGGTCGATCGGCGCGTCCTCGAAGACGATGTTCGCCGCCTTGCCACCGAGCTCCAGCGTGACCGCCTTGTCCGAGCCCGCGACCGACTTGGCGATCGCGCGGCCGACCTCGGTCGACCCGGTGAACGCGACCTTGTCGACGTCCGGGTGCTCGACCAGGGCCTGACCGGTCCGGCCGGCGCCGGTGACGATGTTCACCACGCCCGGCGGCAGGTCTGCCTGCTGGCAGATCTCCGCGAACGCGAGCGCGGTCAGCGGCGTGGTCTCGGCCGGCTTGAGGATGACGGTGTTGCCCGCGGCCAGGGCCGGCGCGATCTTCCACGCCAGCATCAGCATCGGGAAGTTCCACGGGATCACCTGACCGGCGACACCCCACGGCTGCGGGTCGTCGCCGACGCCGGCGTACTCGAGCTTGTCGGCCCAGCCCGCGTAGTAGAAGAAGTGTGCGGCCACCAGCGGGATGTCTACGTCTCGTGACTCGCGGATCGGCTTGCCGTTGTCCAGCGACTCCAGCACGGCCAGTTCGCGGGAGCGCTCCTGGATCAGCCGCGCGATCCGGAACAGGTACTTGGCCCGGTCCCGTCCGGACATCGGGCCCCAGACCTTCTCGAACGCCTTCCGGGCTGCCTTGACCGCCTTGTCGACGTCCGCCGGTCCGGCCTCGCTGATCTCCGCGAGCACCTCCTCCGACGACGGGCTGACGGTCTTGAACGGCTTGCCGTCCGTCGCCTCGACGAACTGGCCGTTGACGAACAGCCCGTACGACGACCTGATGTCGACGATGGCCCGGGATTCCGGGGCCGGTGCGTACTCGAATCTGCTCATACCTCAGTCCAGCGTGAAGTAGTCGGGTCCGGGGTAGTGCCCGGTGGCCAGCTTGGTGCGTTGCATCAGCAGGTCGTTCAGCAGGCTGGACGCCCCGAAGCGGAACAGTTCCGGGTCCAGCCAGTCCGGTCCGGCGGTCTCGTTGACCATGACCAGGTACTTGATCGCGTCCTTCGCGGTCCGGATGCCGCCGGCCGGCTTGACGCCGATGTGCAGGCCGGTGGACTCGTGGTAGTCGCGGACCGCCTCCAGCATCACCAGCGTCACCGGCAGGGTGGCCGCGGGGGACACCTTCCCGGTGGAGGTCTTGATGAAGTCCGCCCCGGCCAGCATCGCCAGCCAGGACGCGCGCCGGACGTTGTCGTAGGTGACCAGCTCACCGGTCTCCAGGATCACCTTCAGATGCGCGTCGCCGGCCGCCTCACGGATCGCGGCGATCTCGTCGAAGACCAGGCCGTACCGCCCGGACAGGAAGGCACCGCGGTCGATCACCATGTCGACCTGGTCGGCACCGGCCGCGACCGCGTCCTTGGTGTCCTGGATCTTGATCGGCAGGCTGGAACGCCCACTGGGAAAGGCGGTTGCGACACTCGCCACCTTGACGTCGGAGCCGCGCAGTTCGTGCTTGGCCGTGGCCACCAGGTCCGGGTAGACACAGACGGCGGCGACCTGCGGGGCGGTCGAGTCGGCCGGGTCCGGCCGCATCGCCTTCGCGCACAGCGCCCGCACCTTGCCGGGGGTGTCCTGGCCTTCCAGCGTGGTCAGGTCGATCATCTGGATGGCCAGATCCAGCGCGTATGCCTTGGCGGTGGTCTTGATCGACCGCGTGCTCAGGGTGGCGGCCCTGGCCTCGGCGCCGACCTGGTCGACGCCCGGCAGGCCGAGCAGGAACCGGCGCAGCCGGTCCTCGGACGAGGTCACGTCGGCCAAGGAGTCGACGCCGCTGTCGAGTGTGGTCACTTCGGCAGTCTAAGCCGTGTCCGGTGATCCCACGCCTACTGCGCGGCACTCGGCACGGCATCTCGCCGCACTGGAGCAAAGGCCACGATGGAACCACATCGAGGCCTTCACTCCAGCACGCCGAGCTACCGCACCGAGCACCTGCTCGCGACGACGTGGGATCACCGGACACGGCTTGTGCCGATCGTGACACCCGGTGGACGTACTGGTCCTATGCCTGCTACCGGTCGCCGGTTAGTTTGTCCGGGTGAAGTCGAAGTCCTCCGAGAGCGAGCAGTACCTGTCCGCGTCGAACCGGATCACCGGGGTCATCGTGATGGTGATCGGCGCCGTCGGCCTGCTCGACATCGTGCTGGAGTGGCGGACCGCCACCGGCGTACTGGTCGCCAGCCTGATCGGCATC
Source organism: Kribbella pittospori (assembly GCF_004331465.1). Taxonomy (GTDB): domain Bacteria; phylum Actinomycetota; class Actinomycetes; order Propionibacteriales; family Kribbellaceae; genus Kribbella; species Kribbella pittospori. Next base: position 254,517 of record NZ_SJKB01000002.1, on the reverse strand, counting down.
CTGATGGTGCTGGCGTACGTCGGCCTGATCCGGCCGTCGGTCACCCTCAGCCCCGAGCACCTGCTGCTGCGTAACCACCTGCGCGACCATCTGATCCCGTGGGCGAAGGTGACCGGTGTCGACGTCACCGACATCCTGCGCGTGCACACCGCCGACAACCGGTGGCGTGCTCCCGGCGTCCAACTAGTCATGCGCGATCTCAGGAAGCAGCGGGTCGGCGGGCGCAAGCTGTCCACCGACAGTTCGATCTCCCGCGCCGACTTCGTGGTCGGCCGGATCGAGACCCACATGACGCAGTACTCCGAGCAGTCGAACGGCGAGGTGGTGACCACCTGGGCCAGGCCGGAGCTGACCATTGTCGGTGTGCTCGCTGCCATCGGCATCGTGGCCGCCTTCCTCCGCTGACTGCCGCTGTACTGATGCCTTTGTTGTCACGCCGCCTCCTGCTGCGCACCGGCACGGCCGCCACGATCGTCGGGGTCGCCGCGGTCGCGGGCCTGGAGTCCGGTGCGATCCCGGGCCGCGCGAAGGTGCACGACGTACTCGGGCTGAGTGGCCCGGACGGCGTCGTACCCGATGTGCCGGCCGGTCCGGTGGAGTCCGGGACGTTCGAATCCGCTGCCCGGCGTACGACGGTGGGCTACAGCATCATCCGCCCGCACGAGTCGTCCGCGGAGCTGCCCGTCGTTCTGGCGCTGCATGGGCGCGGTGGGGATCACACGTCCGCGATCGGCGACTTCGGGATGGACCGCTACCTGGCCGCGGCGATGCAGTCCGGTACGCCGCCGTTCGCGGTGGCGACTATGGATGGGGGACGGGACAACTACTGGCATCCGCGTGCGACCGGAGACGATCCGCTGCGGATGCTGTCCGCGGAATTCCTTCCCCTGCTGGCGAAACGCGGCCTCCGCACCGACCGGGTCGGCGTACTCGGCTGGTCCATGGGTGGGTACGGCGCTCTGTTGTGGGGCGGACGATCCGCAGTCGCGATCGGTGCGATGAGCCCTGCGTTGTGGCGCCGGTACGGCGACGATGTGGCGGCCGGCGCGTTCGACGGGGCTCGCGACTTCGAGCAGCACCAGGTCTTCGGTCGTCCGCTCGAGAATGTTGCCGTGCGCATCGATTGTGGCCGGGACGACCCGTTCGCGGACGCGGCCGGGGCGTTGCGCCGCGAACTGCACGCGGCCGGTGGGCAGCAGGCCGGTGCGCACACTGGTGGCTACTGGCGCCGGATGCTGCCCGAGCAGTTGCGCTTCCTCGGCGAGAAACTCGCCCGCTGACAGGAACGGTCGCCTGACCAAGCTGTGCCGTAGCCTGCTCGAGAGCGTAACTCGGCCGCCTGGTACGCGTTGGCGTACCGGGCGGTGTTGCGTTTTGCCGAGACGTGCACGATCTGCGATCGTGTGGTTACTTGTTTCGGGTCCGCACGCCTTACAGTTCTGGTCGAGCAGTCTCACGGCAGGAGTCAAGGACAGTGAACTACGACGAGTTCAACACCGAGTACGCCAAGGTGCTGGACAAGATCAAGAGCGGCAGGAGCACCTGGTCGGAGCTGTCCGGTCATGTCACCCGGCTGCGTCAGGCCACCGCCGGGATCACCGTGCCGATGGAGCGGACGCAGATCGACCACGACCTGGCCGCACTGAGCCAGATGGTCGACATGTCCCGGCGGACCAACGACAAGGAGGACGTCTGGACGGTCACGTCCGACGCGATCCGCAAGGCCAGCAGCCAGGAGGGTTCGGTCGCCGACCGGATCGCCCGGATCGAGGCGAGCATCAACGAGATCGCCAACCTCGCCAACCGGAACCCGGACGAGCGCGACGCGCTGATGCAGTCGACCAGCACGCTGCGGATCCTGCACTCGTCGCTGCAGAGCTCGCTGCGCGCCGAAGAGGCCGACGCGGCGGCTGCCGCAGCCCGCTGACCGGAGCCACCCGCCAGGTGTTCCGGTCGACGTCAGCCGCTGAAGCTCCGCTCCAGCGGCTGACCACTCACGCGTTCTACAGACCCAGAGCTGTGGAGAGCGCCTGCTTGATGCCGGCCAGGTTCTTCGCTGCCTGGGCGCGGGCGCTCGAGACATCCGATTCCACCACCGGCACGACCACTTCCAGGTAGCACTTCAGCTTCGGCTCCGTGCCCGACGGCCGCACCACCACTCGAGCTCCCTCGGACAGCGTGTAGCGAAGACCGTCGGTCGGCGGGAGCGTCTCCGAGCCCTGGCTCAGGTCGTCGATCCGCTCGACCGTGTACTCGCCCAGCGCCGTCGGCGGTGTGGCCCGCAGCCGCTCCATCGCGGCACCGATCAGCGACAGGTCCTCGACCCGCACGGACAGTTGGTCCGTGGCGTGCAGGCCGTACTTGTGCGCCAGATCGTCCAGCAGATCCAGCAAAGTGCGCCCGTCGGCTTTCGCCGCGGCGGCCATCTGCAGGACCCGGACCAATGTCGAGATGCCGTCCTTGTCCTTCACGGCCGTCGGATCCACGCAGTACCCGAGCGCCTCCTCGTAGCCGAACACCAGCTCCGGGACCCGCCCGATCCACTTGAACCCGGTCAGCGTCTCGACGTACCGGACGCCGTACGACGCTGCGATCTTGCCGAGCAGCGACGACGAGACGATCGAGCAGGCGGCGACTCCGTCGGGCCGTGGCGACAGCAGGAACTCCCCGAGCAGCGCGCCGAGCTCGTCCCCACGCAGCATCCGCCAGCCGCCGTCGGCCGCCGGATCGGGTACGGCGACAGCACACCGGTCGGCATCGGGATCGTTGGCCACGGCGATGTCCGCGTCCACGGATCGCGCCAGCTCCAAGGCGGCGTCGATCGCGCCCGGCTCCTCCGGGTTCGGGAACGAGACGGTCGGGAAATCCGGATCCGGGTCCGCCTGCGCCGCCACCACCGCCGGTACGGCGAACCCGGCGCGGGCGATCGCATCCTCGGCCAAGGTCCGTCCGACGCCGTGGAGTGGCGTGTAAGCGACCTTGAGGTCCCGGGGTGCGTCGGCCGGTACCAACTGGGCGATGCGGTCCAGGTAGGCGTTCAGGAGCTCGTCACCGATGGTCTGCCAGTCGTCTCCGCGCGGCACCGAGTCCAGATGGCCGACCGCCGCGATGGCCGCCGCGATCTCTGCGTCCGCGGGCGGCACGATCTGCGAGCCGTCGCCGAGGTAGACCTTGTACCCGTTGTCCTGCGGCGGGTTGTGCGACGCGGTCACCACGACGCCGGCCACGGCTCCGAGATGCTTGATTCCGAAGGCAATCACTGGCGTCGGGGTGTGCTGGTCCAGCAGGACCGCGTCCAGGCCGGCACCCCGGACCACGGCCGCCGTGTCCTGCGCGAACACGTCGGACTTGTGGCGGGCGTCGTACCCGATCAGGACCGGGCCGTCGGTGCGGCCCTTGGCCTTCAGGTAGGCGCAGAGGCCGGCGGCGGCGCGGATCACGACGACCCGGTTCATCCGGTTCGGTCCCGCGGCGACGGCGCCGCGGAGCCCCGCCGTACCGAACTCGAGGGTGCCGGCGAAGCGGTCGGCCAGCTCGTCGCCGGCCTCGGCGGAGCCGTCGGACAGCAGTTGCCGCAGCTCGGCGCGCGTGTCGGGGTCGGGATCTTCGCTCAGCCAGGCTTCGGCGGCTGCCCTGAGGTCATCGTTGACGGTCACCACCGCACGATAACCGGCGTACCGGATCTAGTGCCCGGACGACTGGCAGGGGCGGGCGCGGAGGTCGGCGACGTAGTCGTCCGGGGCGCCTGCGGCCTCGGCCGCCTCGGCAAGGATGCCCAGGTAGCGGGCGGACGGCAGGCCGCCCTCGTAGGCGTTCAGGACGTACATCCAGGCCAGTTGCTCGCCGTCCAGGGTCTGCACCCGGACCTGGATCTTGCGGTAGATGCCCTGGTCGATCGCCTCCCACTCGTCCAGCCGCTCGACGTCCTTGGGGTGGATGTCGTACAGCGCCACGAAGACCTGGTTGGCCGGGTCGGCCGGGTCCTCGACGACGGTGGCCATGGCGCCCTCCCAGCCCAGCTCCTCGCCGCCGAAGGTGAGGCGCCAGCCGGTGATCCAGCCGGTCCCGCGCAAGGGCGAGTACGGGCACCGCTCGGCCATCAGGTTCGGGTCCAGATTCGACGCAAACGCGGCGTACAGGGTCACGACGACACAGGATACGGAACAATGGCCTCCCGTGGCGCGAGTTGTGATCATCGGAGGCGGTCCCGGCGGGTACGAAGCGGCCAGTGCGGCTGCCCAGCTAGGGGCGGAGGTGACGGTTGTCGATTCCGACGGGATCGGCGGTTCCTGCGTGCTCACGGACTGTGTCCCGAGCAAGACTTTGATAGCGACCGCCGAGGTGATGACCGAGGTGGAGGAGGCCGGCGAACTGGGCGTCCGGCTGGATGACGGCGACGAGGACCCGGCGAACTCCGTGCGGGTCGATCTGTCCGTCGTCAACCAGCGCGTGAAGGCGCTGGCGACGGCCCAGTCGGAGGGCATCGAGCGGCGGCTGGACTCGGACGAGGTCCGGGTGATCAAGGGTCGCGGCCGGCTGGACGGCCCCGAGACCGTGGTCGTCGGCAACGAACGGCTGGACGCGGATGTCGTCCTGATCGCCACTGGTGCAAGGCCGCGCATCCTCAAGGGCTCGGAGCCGGACGGCGAGCGGATCCTGACCTGGGAGCAGGTCTACGAGCTCGAGGAACTGCCGGAGCGGCTGATCGTGGTCGGCTCCGGTGTCACCGGTGCGGAGTTCGCCAGCGGGTACGACGCCCTCGGCAGCGACGTCGTCCTGGTGTCGTCCCGGGACCGGGTGCTCCCCGGAGAGGACGCCGATGCGGCCGCCGTACTGGAGGACGTGTTCAAGCGGCGCGGGCTGACCGTGCTGGGCAAGTCCCGGGCCGAGTCGGTCAAACGGCAGGGCGACGGGGTCGTGGTGACGCTGACCGACGGCCGGACGGTGGAGGGTTCGCACGCGCTGCTCGCGGTCGGATCGCTGCCGAACACCGACGACATGGGATTGGTCGAGTCGGGCGTGTCGCTCGGCGACGGCGGCTTCGTCACGGTCGACCGGGTCTCCCGGACGACGGCCCGTGGCGTCTACGCGGCCGGCGACTGCACCGGCGTACTGATGCTCGCCTCGGTCGCGGCCATGCAGGGCCGGATCGCCATGTCGCACGCCCTCGGCGACGCGGTCTCCCCGCTGGACCAGTCGACCGTGTCGTCGAACGTCTTCACCGCGCCCGAGATCGCCACAGTCGGCCTGACCCAGGCGGTCGTCGACGCCGGCGGCAGTACGGCGATGGTCGTGAAGGTGCCGCTGGCCGACAACGCCCGGGCCAAGATGCAGGGTGTCCGGGACGGTTTCGTGAAGCTGTTCTGCCTGCCGAACACCGGCATCGTGGTCGGCGGCGTCGTCGTCGCGCCACGGGCCAGTGAGCTCATCCACCCGATCTCACTGGCCGTCGGCGCCCGCCTCACAGTCGATCAGGTCGCCCAGTCCTTCACCGTCTACCCCTCCATCACCGGATCCATCGCTGAAGCAGCCCGGCGCCTCCACCTCCGCAGCTGACCGCTCAGCAGTACAGCGGCTCCAGGGTGAAGGGCAGACGGGTGTCAGAACCCTGGCGGAGGGCCACGTCGACCGAGGCCGGTCGGTAGTCGGGGGCGGCGACCACTACGCGGGCCTTCGGTCCGCCGCCGGGCAGCCAGAGGGCGTAGCCGCCGTCGTTCGCGGTGGCGAGCGTCCAGGAGTTGGCGCGGCGGTCGATCGCGACGGTCGCACCGGCCAGGGGAATCGTGTCGCCGTCACAGGTCCGCCCGATCACAGTGCCCGAGAGCCGAGCCCAGTTGGCTGGCGCCTGCGCGGTCAGCATGACGTCGACCGAGGGAGCGGCGTACGGCGTGTCCTCGCGGACCGACACCGCGGATCGGTAGACACCCGGCTGGGACAGCTCCCCGGAGTCCATCGTCAGCGTGACGGTCACACTCGCCTTCTGGGCCAGCGTGCCGGTGGTGACGGACTCGGTCAGCCAGGGTGCGTCGGTCCCTGCGTCGTCGCAGGTGCCGTAGGCGGGGAGCTGCTCGGTGTACGGGACGGCACGGGCGTCCTGCAGACCGCCCACGCGGTACAGGCCACAGGCCGCCGCGCCCCGGTAGATGCCGTTGGCCGAGTTCGGCAGGGCGGTCCACCGGTCGGTGCCCGGGTCGTAGACGAAGCCCTCGTTGGTCAGCACGGTCGAGTCCATCGCCGCGCCGCCGGTGACCGCCAGCTGCCCATTGGCAACGGCGTAGCTGCTCGCCCACAGGTCCAGCGGGATGTCCGCGACGCGTGCCCAGCTGTTCGTCGCCGGATCGTAGACGTAGCTGTGCGAGGTGCTCTGCGGGCGCGGAGAACCGTCCGACCCGAGACCGCCTGAGCAGTACAGCTTGCCTTCGATCCCACCGCAGGACACCCACGAGATCGGCTCCGGGTACGGCGCCACCGTGTCGAACCGGTTGTGCGCCACGTCGTACGCCGTCACGTCGGTGGTGGCGGACTGACACTCGTCGACGCACCCGCCGACCGAGTAGACCTTGCCGTCGACAACCGCCGAACCTGCCGCACCCCAGGGCTTCGGGTTCGCAGCGCCGGAGCTCCAGCGGTTCGCGGCCGGGTCGTAGATCAGCGTCTTCGGCGCCGGAGCGCCCGACGGCCCCCATCCGCTCACCACGTAGAACTTGCCGTCCACGAACCCGGCGGCGGGCTTCTGCCGCGCCTCCGGCATGTCAGTCAGCCGGCGCCACTGCAGCTGCGCCGGGTCGTAGACGAACGACACCGGAGTAGGAGTGCCGTCGGCCAGCGCGCCACCGAACGAGTAGAGCAGACCGTCATGCGCCGCTGCGGCGTTGTCCTTCACCGGCACCGGATAGTTCGCCACCGGCACCCACCACTCGGCGGCAGGTTGAGCCGCGGCCGGTTGAGCGCCGCCACTGGTGATGCGCCCAGGCTGGGGCTGCGCCGGAGTACGCCGTACCGGAGTGGTTCCAGCAGCCTTGAGCGACTGCTGCAGGTCGAATCCGCGCTGCGTGTCCGCGATCGAGTACGTCGCCGGCGCCGTGCCGTCGTTGGTGATGGTGATCGTCTTCTGCGTGGACTTGCCGAGCCTGATCGTGGCGTCGACGCCAGACTCCGCCACCGTCAGCCGGCCGGCCTTCAGTGCGAAGTTCAACGGCCGCACCCAGTCGGTCTGGACTGTGACGGCCTTCTTCTGCTGTTGATAGCCGTGCATCGCCACGGCGGCCTTCTCGGTGCCGGCCGGTGCGAACAACCAGTAGAACCCGTCCGACAGCGCGGGGTCGTCCGGGGTGGTGACCGTCGTCGCCGACTGACCGGCGCGGGTGATGGTCGCGCCGTTGACCGGCTGATTGGTGTTCGCGTCCTTGACGACGCCCTGCACCAGTCCGCCGCGCACCTTCTGGCATTCGGCGTCGTACCCGGGTGCCGTGCAGGTCTTGGTGTCGATCTCGATGCTGACGTCCTTGACCAGGTCATCGGTCAGCAGTACGTCGACGCTCGTGGTGGTGTAGCCGCCGTACACGGGCTGGACGACCAGCTTGTGGGTGGTGCCGACCGGCATGTCGATCGTGTACCGGCCGGTGCGCGGATCGGTGTACCACTGCCCGGGTACGCCGTCGATCGTCAGCTTGGCGTAGAGCGGCCAGCCGTGACCCGAGCCGTCCCGGACGAGCCCGCTCAGCGTCGAGCGTGGCGTCGTACTGAGCTCAAGGTTCTTCGTTGTCGTGGTCTGGGCCCCGATCTGCACGTGGAAGGTCTGCGTGGCGTAGCCGAACGACTGCACGGTCACGTCGTGATCGCCCGCATCGAGGTACAGCCGGTACGTCCCGTCGGTGCCAGTCGTCACGACGTTGCTGTCGGGGGCGCTGAGTTTGGCGCCGGGCAGCGGTTTGCCCGTGTCGTCGGTCACGGTGCCGGTGAGCAGGCCCGCGTTGGCGCGCGGTGCGTCGCTGACGGCTTCGTAGACGTCGAGCATGCCTTCGCCGTAGACGTTGTTGTCGGCCGGCGTACCGCCGCAACTGGTGTCGTCGTGATCGTGCGCGGACCGGTCCAGGAGCGCCCGAGTGGCCTGTACGTCGCCGATCAGCGACGGAGCCGCCGACAGCAGCAGGGCGACAGCGCCGCTGAGGTGCGGTGCGGCCATCGACGTACCGCTCGAGTAGCCGAACCGGTTGCCCGGAACGCTGGACAGGATCATCTGACCCGGAGCGACGATGTCGGGCTTGATGGTGCCGGACGCCGGGTTGCCGCGCGCGGAGAAGCTCGCCACGGCGCCGTGCTCGTCGACCGCGCCGACGGCGTACGACTCGGCGTAGTCACCCGGCGAGGCAACGGTCGCACAGGCCGGTCCGTCGTTGCCGGCGGCAAAGGTCGTGAAGATGCCGGCGGCAACCCACTGCCGGACCCAGTCCTGGTACCACGGGTCGTTCGGCAACCCGGACCACGAGTTGTTGATGACGTTCGGCCGCTTCGACGGGTCCGGGTCGGACCCGTCCAGCTTGGTCGGCGCCAGCATCCACTGCGCGCTCAGCGCGAGCGACACATCCGTGCAGCCGTCAGGGGTCTCGCAGCCCTTCGCGGAGATCCAGCGGGCACCGGGGGCGACACCGATCTGGTGGCCGGCGTGATCGTCGCCGACCATCGTGCCGATCGTGTGGCTGCCGTGCCCGACGTTGTCGCACGGCGCGTCGGTCGGACAGACCCGGCCCGGGTCGTACCAGTTGTAGTCGTGGCTGAACGTCCCGTCGGCGTTGGTGCCGCGATACTGCTGCACCAGCGCCGGGTGGTCGTACTGCGCTCCCGAGTCGATGCTCCCGACCACGATGCCCTGACCGGTGGCGCCGTACCGGCTCCAGACCTGGTCGGCGTGGACGGCCGAGACGCCCCACTCGAGACCTGCGGTGGCGTTGGCCTTCGGTGTGGTCGACAGCTTCGGCAAGGCGTACGTCTTGGGAGCCTGCAGGGACACGACGTCCGGGTCTGCCTCGAGCTTCGCCGCGAGTTCACGGCTGCCGTTCCGGACGTAGATCGAGTTGTCGATGTAGAGCGAGACGTAGTCCGCCTTCGCGGCTCGCAGTACTTGGACCGCCTTCGATTGATCACTGTCCGCCTTGGTGCGCAGGGCGGAGACGACGGCCTCACCGCGCGCTTTCCAGTCGGTGATCCGTGCCGCGGTCTTCAGCTCGGGCTGCCGCGCGAAACGCACCCAGAAGCCGGACTGCCCCGCATCGAGCTGCGCAGCCAGGGCCCGCTCGACCTTGCCGGGTTGTTCGTCGGCTCGCGCACTCACCCCCGACGTGGCGAGCAGCCCCGCCGCCAGTACGCCGATCACGGTACGCCGAAGGTGTCGCCTCACGGATCCTCCCCAGATGGTTCGCCGCCGTGATCCTCACCACCGGCAGGACGCGCGAGCAAGACGTCCCCGCTGGCCTGTACCCGCCAAGTCGTGTGTCTGCCAGTTGCTGCTGGTGCCCCGCAACAAAAACCACCCGCGGACAGGTGTCCGCGGGTGGTTCTGTGGAGCGGTCGGTCAGAAGTCGCCGCCGAAGTCTCCGCCGCCGAAGTCCCAGCCGCCGGAGTCGCCGCCGCCGTCGCCCATGTTGAAGTCGCCACCGTCACCGCCACCATCGCCGCCGCCGTCACCGCCACCGTCGGCCATGCCGGCGTCGTACCCGGCCGCGTAGTCCCCGTAGCCGCCACCGGCGAACATGCCGCCGAGCATCGTGCCGAGGAACATGCCGGTCATCACACCGCCCAGCGCGCCGAACATGCCCTGCGCGTACGGCGAGTAGGCCGGGCCGGCCTCCCAGTACGGCACCCGCTGCGGGCCGACCATCACCTTGCGGACGTCCGGCTCGGCGCCGGCGCGGACCCGCTCGGCGTCGGCCGCACAGGCCGGCACCTCACGCGGCGCACCGCCCGGCGGCGCCCAGGTCACGTCCACCACGGACGGACCGTGCTGCGGGTTGAAGAAGCAGGACGGGCGGCGCTGCGGCAGCGGCTCGCCGTTCACGCGAGCGCGCACACAGGCAGCCGCGTACCGGCCGTCCTCGAGGATCTCGATCACGTGCTTGATCTGATCGGCCTCGGTGACCTGGCCGACCGCCTCCTTGGCCGACTCGTAGGAGTCCAGCGCGCGCTGGTAATCCTGCCGGGCCCCGTCGCCGAGGTCCTTGCCCACCATGTCCAGGTCGAGGTCCTGCAGCTCCTCGCCGAACCGGGTGATGTCCTCGTCGGCGGTCCGCTTCACCGATTCCAGTTCGGCGGCGGTGATCTGGTGCTGCTGCTTGTTCTGCAGCTGGGTCCGACGGTACGAGCGATATGCGAGCACCGCGATCACCACAACCGCGATGATCAGGATGAGTTCCATGCCGGGCCTCTTCAAACGTAGGGATCAAGCCTCGACGGCTTTACGCCGAGCCTATCCAATCCGTCAAAACCGTGCCGCCACGCAGGGTCACGCAATACCGGTAAAGCGGTCACCCAGCGCGCATAATCGATGAGCGCCGCCCAGCGACCGTCGTACCTCCGCCGGAAGGCTGGCCCATGAGCACGTTCTCCCGACTGCTCCCGCTCGCTGTCACCGTTGTCTCACTGGTCCTACCCACCCTGCCGCAGCCGGGCGACGAGGTCGAGCCGTCGTACCAGGAACTCTCGCTCGACGGACGTTCTGTAGCCGTTGAGACGAAGCCTTTTGCGATGGTCGGCATCACGTGGCCCGTGAGTGCGCAGACGGTGCAGGCGAGGGTCCGCGTTCAGCAGAACGGCCAGTGGAGTGACTGGGAGTCGCTGACCGTCGAGGATGAACACAGCCCGGATCCATTGGTTCCTGAAGGAATTGAACGATCCGGTACCGAACCGTTGTGGGTCGGTAATGCGACCGGCGTGCAGGCGCGTGCTGAATCTGGCGGTACATCGGTTGCCGATGCAAAAGTGGTGCTGATTCAGCCGGGTGTATTGGCTGGTGATTCTTTTGAACCGTCCGATATGCAGGCGTCTGCGAGTGGTACGCCGTACCCGATGCCGGCGATGGCGAGCCGGAAGCAGTGGGGTGCGGACGAGCGGCTGCGCAGTCACAACGGGGCGGCCTGCGCGCGGCCGAAGTACACGACGACCGTGATGGCCGCGTTCGTCCACCACACCGCGGATCGCAACGACTACACGCGCACGCAGGTGGCCGCGATGGTGCGCGGGATGTACGCGTACCACGTGAAGAGCCGCGGCTGGTGCGACCTCGGCTACAACTTCCTGGTGGACCGCTTCGGCCGCGTCTTCGAGGGCCGGTACGGCGGTGCGCAACTGCCCGTCCTCGGTGCGCACACCGGCTCGTTCAACACGAACTCGTTCGGCATCGCGCTGATCGGCAACTTCGAGAAGGCCGCGCCGACGCAGGCGATGCTGGAGAAGACGGCACGGGTGATCGCGTGGAAGTTCGACGCCTACTACCGGTCGCCGAAGTCGACGGTGGTGCTCGCCGGCACCACGCTGCTCAGCATCTCCGGGCACCGCGACACGAAGGCGACGGCGTGCCCGGGTGCCCAGCTGTACAAGCAGTTGCCGTGGCTGAGACATCGGGTCGACGTGCTGATGGGCGGCGGTGTCGCGACGCCGATCTACCGGTTCGCGCTGAAGCTCGGCCTACGTGCGGTCGGTCCGCCGTTCTGGGGTGAACACCGGACCCGGACGGGCTGGGCGACGTACTTCGCGAACCGCGACATCTTCTACTCCGTTGCTACCGGCCCCCATTCGACGGTCGGCATGTTCCGCTCGCGGTACCGCAGTCTCGGCGCTGAGCGGTCGCGGCTGGGGCTGCCGACGACCGAGGTCTACAAGATGACGGGTGGCTCTCGGCAGCGGTACCAGCACGGCTGGCTCAACTACAACCAGAGCCGGCGCACGATCACCGTCCAGTACAGGAGTGCAACATGAACAAGCGCGCAGTTGCCGTGATCGTCTTGTCCTCCACATTGATCAGCGCGACCGCACAGGCGAGGGAGATCGACCCGGCCGCCGCCGCGGACACCACCATCAGCGGTCGCGGCTTCGGCCACGGCCGGGGGATGTCGCAGTACGGCGCCCAGGGCGCGGCGATCGCGGGGAAGTCGGTCAAGCAGATCCTCGACTTCTACTACCCGGGAACGACGACAGGCAAGGCGACCGGCAGCATCCGGGTCCGGGTCACCGCGGACACCACCGACGGCATCCGGGTCGGTGTGGTCAACCACCTGAAGGTCCGCGATCTGGTCACCCGCAAGGTCTACGAGTTGCCCAGGGCCTCGACCCGGAACCAGTGGTCGATCGATCCGTACGGCGACCACGGCACCAAGGTGAGCTCGTTCAACACCAAGACGCGCAAATGGACGCTGTGGAAGACGTTCACGGGCATCACCCAGTTCGAGGGTGCGCCGGTGATCGGGCTGATCCTGCCGAGTGGCGCCGTACGGCGCTATCGCGGTGCGCTGCGGGCGGTCGACGTGTCCGGGATGCATCTGGACACGGTGAACGTCGTGTCCCTCGAGTACTACCTGCGTGGCGTCGTGCCGCGGGAGGCCGTGTCCAGCTGGAAGCCGGCGGCCCTGCAGGCGCAGGCGGTTGCCGCGCGCACCTATTCGGTCTTCCATCGGAGCCGGGCAACGCGGAAGGCGTACGACCTGTGTGACACGACGGCCTGCCAGGTGTACGGCGGGTATGACTCGGAGAAGGGCTCGACGAACACCGCGATCGCTGCGACGGTCGGGCAGGTGCGGTTGTACAAGGGGAAGCCGATCATCGCGGAGTTCTCGTCGTCGAACGGCGGGGCGACGCCGGCCGGGCCGATTCCCTACCAGGTGATGAAGGCGGACGGCTGGGACGCGTACCCGGGCAACGGGAATCCGAACGTGACCTGGACGGTGACGCGGACGGCGGCGGAGATCGAGGCGGCCTTCGCTGTCGGGACGATCCAGAGCCTGCGGGTGGTGAAGCGGACCGGGGTCGGGCCGTCCGGTGGGCGGGCGGTCACCGTGGAGGCCGTCGGGTCGAAGGGGAAGCGGGCGCTGACCGCTGACCAGTTCCGGATCCGGCTGCATCTGCGGTCCGGCTGGATCGCGTTCCCGGTGGATCCTCTTGATATACCAACCGATCCGTCCAAGACGCTGGATCGCTGAGGCATTGACGGGGTGTTGGTCCGCCGGTTAGAACGTGACATCGATGTCAACCGCCACCGCCCAGGAGGAGCAGGTCGATGCTCAGAAAATTTGGTATATCAAGTCGGATCGCGGCGGGTGTGCTCGCGGTCGCTGTCCTCGGATCACTTCACCTCACGGCGGCTGACGCCGTGACCGGACCGGCCTCCCGCGCCAAGGCGTCGTACGAGGCACTGAACAAGTACTTCGACGCGGGGCAGCAAGGGCTCCTGCTGGAGGAGTACCCGAACACGCAGACCAACCCGTACTCCTACGTCTGGCCGTACTCGCAGGCGGCGATCGCGGCCGAGAACCTCGCCGGGGTGCCGGGCGCGGGCCGGGAGGCGTCCGAGGAGGCGGATCGGCGGATCGCGGCGTACGAGCCGTACTGGAACGCCGGGACGACGCCGACGGGGTACGACTCGTACGTGCGGCCGCCGCTCGGTCAGGGTGGTGACAAGTTCTACGACGACAACGAGTGGATCGGCCTGAACCTGGTCCAGCACTACAAGCGGACCGGGGACCGCGCGGCGCTGGCGCGCGCCAAGGAAATCTTCGCGCTCGTCGTCCACGGCTGGGACACCGATCCGTCGCATCCGTGTGCCGGCGGGGTGTACTGGACCCAGGCGCCGTGGAGCCAGGATCGCAACACGGTGTCGAACGGGCCGGGCGCTGAGCTCGGTGCGCATCTGTACCTGCTCACCCGGGACAAGTCGTACCTGACCTGGGCGAAGCGGATGTACGAGTGGGCGCAGACCTGCATGCTGGCGCCGAACGGCCTGTACTGGGACCACATCGACCTGGCCGGTAACGTCGAGAAGACCCAGTGGAGCTACAACCAGGGCGTGATGCTCGGTGCCGGCGTGTTGTTGTTCAAGGCAACGGGTGACGGGCAGTACCTCCGCGACGCGAAGTCGGTCGCGAACGCCTCACTTGCCTTCTACGGCGCCGAGGATCGGCTGTGGAAGCAGCCGACGCGCTTCAACTCGATCTACTTCAAGAACCTGCTGATCCTCGACTCGGTCGCCCCCGACCCCCGCTACAAGAAGACCATGCAGGCGTACGCCGACCGCGCCTGGACCGAAGCCCGGGACCCCGCCACCAACCTGTACCACTTCGCCGAAGGCCCCGTGCAGTTGCTGGAACAAGCCGGCATAACCCAAATCCAAGCCCTACTCTCCTGGCCCCGCTCCAAGTACGACCTCCTCGCCTGAGTCCGGACAGCAGTCGGCCCCTCCTGAAGACTCTCAGGAGGGGCGGACTCTTGATCAGGCAGCCGACGTAGCGGTCTTGATTTCTACTGGGGTGATGGGGGTCCCGTCGGTCGGGCTCTGCTGGGGAGCGACCCCCGCCTGCGCGACCTTGTCGATCAGCTTCAGGCTCGGCTCGTCGATGGTCCCGAAGGCTGTGTACTGCGGCCCCAGCCCGGACGCGTCGCCGTACACGATGAAGAACTGGCTCCCGTTCGTGTTCGGCCCCGAGTTCGCCATCGCCAGCACGCCGCGACCGTACTTCAGCGTCGGGAACACCTCATCCGCGAAGCTGTACCCCGGCCCGCCGCTCCCGGTCCCCGACGGGTCGCCGCACTGCAGGACCTGCAGCCCTTCACCCACCGTGAGCCGGTGACACTTCGTCCCGTCGAAGTACTTCTGCCCGACCAGACTGACGAAGCTCTTCACCGCGCACGGCGCGAGCGAGCTGTCCAGCTTCAACTGCAGGTCGCCAATGGACGTGTTCAGGCTGACCTTCGACGTACCCGACGCCTTGACCTTCCCGTCGGCCGGCGGGTCCACCTTCTTGCTGGCCGGCTCCGGGCTCTTCTTGTACGTGCAGCTGACCTCCGCCGGCAGCGGAGTCGCCCGCTTCGGCGCCGCCGCTGGTGCGGTCGGAATGCTCTTCGGCTTGTTGTCCGGCCCCGCCGACGCCGGCAACTCGGTCGGCGCCGTCGACGCCCCGGCCGTCGGCGTGTCCCCGTCGTTCCCGGTCCCGATCACCACGAAGACCCCGACCACGACCACGACGACCGCCACGATCGCCGTGATCGTGATCGCCAGATTCCGTCGCTGCCGTGCGTGCTCAGCCGCCCGTTCGGCCTGCCGCTTCGCCTTCCGCGCCGCAAGCTGCTGCTGATGAGTCTTCTTGGACATGCAGAACCCTCCTCACCGAGATGTCTGCAGGGAACCTACAGCGTCAACCTGAGAACTGTCTGTCAACCCCCGAACCACCCGCCGACGGTACAACCCTCCCAGCACCCACCCACCCAAGACCCCCACCTGGTGTCGGTGGGTGGGGGCAAGATGGCGCGCGAACAGTGCTCGAGTCAGGGAGGCTGCTTGTGTCGGTCCGGCGGACGGTGAAGGTTCTGCTGCTTGATGAGGAGGACCGGTTGCTCCTGCTGCGGGGGCGTGAATCGGCTGGATGTGAAGCGATCTGGTACCCGGTGGGCGGGGGGATCGAGGACGGTGAGGATGCTGTTGCCGCGGGGCGTCGGGAGATCCTGGAGGAGACTGGCCGGCGCGAGGTGGTGATCGGGCCGGAGGTGTGGCATCGACGGCATCTGTATTCGTGGCGAGGAAAACAGACCGACACGGATGAGCGGTGGTTCGTCGCACGGACCCAGCACTTCACCCCGACGCCGTACGCCCTGACCGCCGAGGAGCAGACCTATGTCACCGGCTCCCGCTGGTGGAGGGCCGAGGATCTTGCCGCGACGACCGATCCCGTCTTCCCGCCCGACCTGGGCATGCACCTGGCATCCCTTCTGCACAACGGCTTCCCCGCAACACCTATCAACATCAGTGCGCTTGGCTGAAGTGGCAGATAGACCCGGCTGTCGAAACGGTCAGGTGGTGGGGCGGGTGAACAGGCGTTCGGCTGTCGAGCGGTCAGGTGGTGGGGGCTGAACAGTCGTTCGGCTGTCGAAGCGGTCAGCCGGTGGGCGGGTGAGCGGGCGGCCGGCGGCGGCTGTCGAAGCAGTCAGGTGGTGGCGCGGGTGCCGTCGGCTCTCGCTGCCGGACATCGTCCGCGGCATCAAGCTCGCCTCCAGAAGGTCGGCTAGGGCGCAGCATTCCAGCTCCGACATCCGGCTAGGCCAAGGGAACCGCTTCCTGAGGCTGCTGCATGCACAGCCGGAGTACATCGGTGACAGATCACCGGCACCGTCACAGCTTCCGGTGCGGCCCGTTCCGGTGCGGCCCGGCCGAGGGTGCCGCGGCCCTGAACCCGTGCCACCCGCGGCGGTCCGGGCCTGCCGCAGGTGTCGCCCACCTGAACTCGCGCCATCCGCTGCCGGTTGTCAACCACACATCACCACTCAGGGTCCGCGGAACGGTGCACAGACGGACGTGAATCCGTGGTCGGTGGTTGTCCGGGGTGGTGGCTACGGCGCGTGTTCGGAGGTGAGGGTGGTCTGGTGCCACGGGTCGAAGGGGTGGTCCTCCTGGAGAGCGAATGGTTGATCGTCGGGGGAGAGTTTGGCTGGGGTGGCGGGCTGATCGGGCGGGGAGGGTTCGCCCCAGATGGCGAGGCTTGCGGCCTCTCGGAGCGATGACAGCGTCGTACCGCCGTCGTTCTCACTCTCGGTGCGGAGCAGTCGATGGAGGAGTCCGATTCCGGGGGCCATGTGACCTGCGGATCTGCGGACGCTCGTGGTGCTCACCGCGGTCGGTGAGGGTGGAGTCCTGGGCTCGAGTCGACTGCTTGGAGCTCCGCGAAAGGCCGGTGGAGTTGGAGGCTCGGGCCAGAGTTGAAGCGGGCCGCTCGCGGAGGATGGTTGAGGCGTGCGGGATGGACCGGCCGGCTCGGGTCGCGAGCCGGATGGGACCGGTTCGGTGTCTGCGGGCGAGCCCGGTGTGCCATGGGCGGGTGCAACAAGCGGTGTGCCATGGGCGGGTGGAACAAGCGGGGTGCGGGCATGCGAGCGCGGTGTGGTGTGCGCGGTGGGTTGGAGGGGTGGTCTGGTTGTGCGGCGTGGTGGTGGGTCGGCCCAGGTGGGGCGGGAGACGTGGACTACGCCGTTGGTGATCGTGATGGCCCAGTCACCTGCGTGGAGGTCGATGTGGTGGCGGCGGCAGAGGAGGACCAGGTTCGAGACTGCGGTCGGGCCGCCGTCAATCCAGGAACGGACGTGGTGGGCGTCGCA
Organism: Kribbella pittospori; assembly: GCF_004331465.1. Classification (GTDB taxonomy): domain Bacteria; phylum Actinomycetota; class Actinomycetes; order Propionibacteriales; family Kribbellaceae; genus Kribbella; species Kribbella pittospori. The sequence goes on along the minus strand of NZ_SJKB01000002.1, from coordinate 237,171 downwards.
TTGGATCGGTGGGGCGCTGCAGACGACGCAGCCTTTGTCGCGGGCGTTCAGGGCGCGACGCATCGCGCGGTTGACGAGGCGTTCGGCGCGGCCGACGTCGAGCGGTTCGGACTTGGAACCTAGTACGAGCGGGATGATCTTCGCGTCGCAGGCGAGTCGCCGGATCGCCGCGGCGGACAGACCGTCGCCGTAGACCAGATCCCCGGTCGCATCCGCGGCAGCCGATGTCAGATCCTGCAGGTCGATCGTGACCGTAATCGTCGCCTTCGCCCCAAACCCAGGAACAGCACCCGCCGCCCGATCACCCGAGTTGCCGTCAGCACATGCTGCGCCGTCGCCTGGGTTGCCGTCGGATCCTGCTGCGCTGTCGGCTGGGTTGCGGTCGGTGCCTGCCGCGTCGTCGCGTGGGTTGCCGTCAGCGCCTGCCGCCCGATCGCCCGGGGTGCCGTCAGCACTTGCCGCGCCGTTGCGTGGGTTGCCGTCAGCGCCTGCTGCGCTGTCGGCTGGGTTGCGGTCGGTGCCGGCCGCCCGATCGCCTGGGTCGCCGTCAGCACCTGCCGCCCGATCGCCCGGGGTGCCGTCTGCACTCGCCGCGCCGTTGCGTGGGTTGCTTTCAGAGCCTGCTGCGCCGATTGTGTATTCGCCAGCTGTTGTTGTGTGGGTGCGTGAGCTGCCCTTGGTGGCTGGTGTGTGGGCGGTTTGGGGGCCGGCGGTGGGGGTGGGGGCTTGCGGGAGTGTGGGTTGGCGTGGCGTCGTAGGCGGTGGCTGCGATGGTGAGGGTGGTGGTTAGGGCGTCGGCTTGGCGTTTGTCGCGGGGTCGGGGGTCCAGTTGGCCGTCGACGGTGCGGTGGGGGCGGGCGCCGGCGTGGATGAGGGATCTGAGGAGCTCGGCGTTCTCGTTGGCCAGGTAGCCGCGGAACTTGACTCCGTTGGGGGCGGTGAACAGAATCAGGCTCTCGCGGTCGTAGGCCTTTCGTTCGTCCGGCTCGGGGCCGTCGGTGTCGAGTATGTCGCGGATCCGCTGGCCGGCTTTGCGGAGTTCGCCGGGAGACAGGTGGCGGGCGAGGTTGACCAGCTGCTGCTCGGCGACGGCGATGTCGTCGGCAGGGACAGTGCTCGGGACTCGCTCGAGTGCGGACACGATTGCCTCGGCCTGGGCAGGACGCAGGTACACATCAGTCGCCCTGTCCCGGTCGCCAGTCTCATCGTCGTGCAGGCCCGGCTCGTCTGCCTGAGTTGGGGCGTCCGGCCGAGTTGGATCGTCGAGCTGGTCTGCGTCGACGGGGTGGTCGGGATCACCGGGCCGGCCGGCATCGACGGGGCGGTCGGTTGCGGGGAGGGCGGCCTCTACTTCGGCGTACTTGGACAGGGCTAGGGCTAGGCGTACGTCGCGGCGGGCCTCGGGGCGATCGATTCGGTACCGGAAGGCCAGCAGCTGGACGGTGTCATGGGCGCCGATCTCCTGTGCGTATCCGACTTCTTCCAGGCCGGCGATCGTCTGGAGACGAGCCGTCTGCAGGCGGGCGAGCTCGGCCTCCAGGGCGTCGAGGGTGGCGAGTCTCTCCGCGCCACTCATCGACCACACCGGTCGCTCGCCCAGAAGTTCCATACCGCCAACCTAGACAACGCCTCCGACAGTTTCTGAGCCCCAGAAACCCTTGTTTTCAAGCTATTTCGTTATCCACAGGATCAGGTACGTCCCGTCCACAGCTGCTCAGGGCTGTGGATGTTGCCTAGTGCAACAACTGCGGTCGGTAGGGTCCTGCACAAGGCCGGCTGGAGTGAGTGCATGCCGACGGACGCTGGTGGGGGAGCAGATCGCACCAGACAGTGAAGGGCTCGGAGGGCGACACGCGTGCGCTCGGCCAGGGGATGGGACCCGGGCGAGGTCGAGCTGCCGAAGACTGGCGTACGGCGGCGCGGGGTTGCTTTCCAGACACGGCCGCTGCGGCCGGCAGCTACCTCGCCGGACCGGCCGCACCTTTGATTTTGATCCTCGATGGGTTCGAGGTGGGGTTGATCAGTCGTTGATCTCGCAGAGGACTGCGCCGGCGGTGACGGTGGCGCCTACTTCGGCGGACAGGCCGGTGATGGTGCCGGATTTGTGGGCGTTGAGGGGTTGTTCCATCTTCATGGCCTCGAGGACGACGATGAGGTCGCCTTCGGCTACCGTTGCGCCTTCCTCTACGGCGATCTTGACGATGGTGCCTTGCATCGGGGAGGTCAGGGAGTCGCCGGACGCGGCTGAGGTCTTGCCGGAGCCGCCGGCCCGACGGGCGGGCTTCTTCTTTGTGCCAGCGCCGGCCGCCGCACCCCCACCGACCGCGCCGGCGCCCAGGCCGGCCGGCAGAACGACCTCGAGGCGCTTGCCGCCGACCTCCACCGTGACTTTCTCGCGTTCGGCGGGTTCCGGGATCTCGGCCGTGGGTCCCTCGTACGGCGTGAGTTGGTTGTCGTACTCGGTCTCGATCCAGCGGGTGTGGACCTTGAAGCCGTCGTCGCCGACGAAGGCCGGGTCGGACACAACCGCGGAGTGGAACGGGATGACCGTCGGCATTCCCTCGACGACGAACTCGCGCAGCGCGCGCCGCGACCGCTCGAGCGCCTGGGTGCGATCCCGGCCGGTGACGATCAGCTTGGCGACCAGCGAGTCGAACGCACCCGGCACGGTCTCGCCCTGGTCGTAGCCGCCGTCGAGCCGGATGCCCGGGCCGGACGGAGCGTGCCAGCGAGTCAGCGTCCCCGGCGCGGGCAGGAACCCACGCCCGCCGTCCTCCGCGTTGATCCGGAACTCGATCGAGTGCCCCGACACGACGGGATCGTCGTACCCGAGTTCCTCGCCGTCGGCGATCCGGAACATCTCCCGGACCAGGTCGAGGCCGGTGACCTCCTCGCTGACCGGGTGCTCGACCTGCAGCCGCGTGTTCACCTCGAGGAACGAGATCAGCCCGTCCTGACCGACCAGGAACTCACAGGTGCCGGCGCCGACGTACCCGGCCTCGCGCAGGATCGCCTTGGAGGACTTGTACAACGTCTCCAGTTGCTCGGCGGTGAGGAACGGCGCGGGCGCCTCCTCGACCAGCTTCTGGTACCGGCGCTGCAGCGAGCAGTCCCGGGTGGAGACGACCACAACGTTGCCGTGGGCATCGGCCAGGCACTGGGTCTCGACGTGCCGCGGCTTGTCCAGGTACCGCTCGACGAAGCACTCGCCGCGGCCGAAGGCACTCGTCGCCTCACGTACGGCGGACTCGAACAGCTCCGGCACTTCCTCCAGATTGCGGGCGACCTTCATCCCGCGGCCGCCACCGCCGTACGCCGCCTTGATCGCGATCGGCAGCCCGTACTCCTCCGCGAACGCCAGCACCTCGGACGCATCCGCGACCGGGTCCGGCGTACCCGGGACCTGTGGCGCGCCGACCTTCTCGGCGATGTGCCGGGCCTTGACCTTGTCGCCGAGGGAGTCGATCGCGGACGGCGGCGGACCGATCCAGATCAGTCCGGCATCCAGAACGGCCTGGGCGAAGTCGGCGTTCTCGGCCAGGAAGCCGTAGCCGGGGTGGACGGCGTCCGCACCGGAGCGGGCCGCGACGTCGAGGATCTTGGCGATGTTCAGGTAGGAGTCGGCCGGTGTCGACCCGTCCAGCGCGTACGCCTCGTCGGCGAGCCGGACGAACAGGGCGTCACGATCCTGGTCGGCGTACAGGGCAACGCTCCCGAGCCCCGCGTCGGCGGCGGCCCGGACGACCCGGACGGCGATCTCGCCACGGTTGGCGATCAGCACCTTGGTGATCTTCTTGCTGTCGGACACAGCTGACTCCCTTCGGCCAGCCTGAGTCTAGGGTGAACCGGGCCTGCTGGGAGTACGGCGTTGCTCACACGACGGCGGGTTGCCGCTCGAAGAACGACTCCAGCACGACGACAGTCTGCGTACTGGTCACGCCGTCCACCTCGTGCAGCGCCCGCAGCGTCGCCTGCAGGTCCTCTGTGGTGGTCGTCCGTACCTTCACCAGCACGGACGCGGGACCCGCGATGATGTGCGCCTCCTCGACCGCCGGGATGTCGCGCAACGCCTGCTGAGTCGGCTCGTCGCCCATCCAGGCGTTCGCCTCGAGCAGGACGAACGCGAGCACGCCGGCGCCGAGCGAGGCCGGGTCGATGTCGACCGTCGTGCGGCGGATCACGCCGGCCGCCTTCAGCTTCCGCACCCGCTCGTGGGCCGATCCGGCCGACAACCCGGCGATCTCCCCGAGTGCGGCGTAGGACTGCCCGGCATCCTCCTGGAGAGCCGCCAGAAGCTTGCGATCCACATCATCTATGGTCATCAATACCCAATTCCATATCTCATTCTGTCAGAATGGATGATAGCAGGATATGGTTCGGATATGACGATCACTCTCACCGACACTCTCCCGCGGATCCGGGCCGAGCTCGAGGTGCTCGACGAGCGGTTCCGCAAGATCGCGGGGGACGAGTACGTCGAGTGCCTGTACGACGGCGGCCGCTGGCTGGAGGGCCCGGCGTACTCACCGGCCTGGCGCTGCCTGATCTTCAGCGACATCCCCAACGACCGGCTGCTGCGCTGGGACGAGGTCTCCGGCGAGGTGAGCCTCTTCCGCCAGCCGTCGGGGTATGTCAACGGCAACACGATCGACCGCGAGGGCCGCCTGGTCAGCTGCTCCCAGGGCGAGCGCCAGGTCGTCCGGACCGAGTACGACGGGACGCGGACGGTGGTGGCGTCCCACCTGGACGGGAAGCGGCTGAACAGCCCGAATGACGTGGTTGTACGGCGGGACGGCTCGATCTGGTTCACCGACCCGCCGTACGGGATCACCTCGAACTACGAGGGACACAAGGCCGGGCAGGAGATCGACGGCTGCCACGTCTACCGGATCGACCCCGCCGGGGCGCTGACCGTGGTCGCGGACGACTTCATCCGTCCGAACGGGCTGGCGTTCTCGCTCGACGAGTCCCAGTTGTACGTCGTGGACACCCCGGGCAAGCACATCCGCCGCTTCGACGTGGACGGCGACAAGCTGATCGGCGGCGAGGTGTTCGCGCCGTGCGAGGCCGGCATGTTCGACGGCATCAGGCTGGACGACGCGGGCCGGGTCTGGGCCGCGACGCATGAGGGCGTGCACTGCTTCGATCCCGACGGCACGCTGATCGGCAAGCTCCTGCTGCCCGACGTCGTCTCCAACCTGACCTTCGGCGGACCCAAGGGCAACCGGCTGTTCATCACCGCGACGAACGCGGTCTGGTCTTGGCTGTTGACCGCATCCGGCGCACCGCAGCCATGGGCGGCTCCGAGGGAATAGGCTTTCCGGCTGACGCACAGTCGAGCCCTGGGAGAGTGCTGATGACCATCCTCGAGCCGTTGGCCGGAACCGCGCCGGCCGTCTGGGAATCGCTGGACGACCGGTTCGCCGGCATCCGTGGGGACAAGTTGCTCGAGCGGTTGTGGACCGGTGGCCGGTGGGTGGAGGGGCCGGTGTACTCGCCGGCCGGCCGCTACCTGCTCTGGAGCGACATCCCGAACGACCGCATCCTGCGCTGGGACGAGACGTCGTACCAGGTGTCGGTGTTCCGGCAGCCGGCCGGGAACACCAACGGGCACACGCTCGACACCGAGGGCCGCCTCGTCAGCTGCGAGCACGGGAACCGCCGGGTCACCCGGACCGCGCACCACGGCGCAATCACGGTGCTGGCCTCGGAGTACGACGGGAAGCGGCTGAACAGCCCGAACGACGTGGTCGTGAAGCGGGACGGCTCGGTCTGGTTCACCGACCCGGCGTACGGGATCGACAGCGACTACGAGGGCTACAAGGGCCAGATCGAGACCGGCGGCTGTCACGTCTACCGGGTCTCGACCGACGGTGTGCTGACCCGGGTCGCCGACGACTTCAACCGGCCGAACGGGCTGGTCTTCTCGCTGGACGAATCGTTGCTCTACATCACCGATTCGGAGGAGGGGACGATCCGCGTCTTCACCGTCGAGGGCGACAAGTTGTCCGGCGGAGACCTGTTCGCCGAGTGCGGCAACGGGATCTTCGACGGCATCCGCCTCGACACCGAGGGCCGCATCTGGGCCTCGGCGGCGGACGGTGTGCACGTCTACCACCCGGACGGCACGCTGCTCGGCAAGCTGCTCGTGCCCGAGACCGTGTCCAACCTGACCTTCGGCGGCGCGAAGCGCAACCGCCTCTTCATGACCGCCACGACCTCGGTCTACTCGGTCTTCACCACCGTCAACGGAGCACCGCAGCCGTACCAGCGCTGATCTCCCTCGGCGGAGGGAGACGGTTGGTTCTCCGGATGGATCCCTGGCCGCTGGCTGAATGGAAACGTCTTCTCGGTGGCCCGCACACGGCGGGCCGGCCGAGGAGGGGTTCGCGTGAGAAGCCGGAGATTCGTACGGCGGTTGGTCGTCGGAGCACTGGTGTTGATGGTGACGGCCGGTGCCGTGCCGCCAGCGGTTGCTGCTGGCAACAACCATGGGGGTACGACGGGCGTCATGCGGGTGGTCGGGGCGGGCGGTGGCACGCTCGGACCGGAATGGCGCGACTTCGCCGGGGATCCGGTCAGGTTCGAGATCGACGGGCGGGCCACCGACCCGCTGCATCCGTCCGGCACGTTCCATGTCGTGCACCGCAAGCCCGACGGCAAGTTGCTCGCGGAGTTCAGTGGCCCGATCACCAGCCTGAAGGCGGTCGACGAGGTGGCGGTGGTCACCGGGGTGATCGACACGGCCGACAACCCGGGTCTGCCGCTGGAGATGGTCGGGAAGAACATCTCGCTGACCGTGTACGACGGCGGCCGGCAGGACCGGATCAGCTGGATCTGGGGCTTCTTCGGCGCCCCGGTGAGCCTGTTGCAGGGCACCGCGCCGACGTTCCCGCTGACCGAAGGCGGCTTCCAGGTACACGGCGTGCGGCAGGCGCCGGGGGCTCACCCGGCAGTTGCGGTGCAGGCGGCCGACGGCGGGACTACGGTCGCCGCGCTGCTAGGTGATTCCAAGCTGCGGTTCCGGATGGCGGCTCGGGTTCCGGCCGGCGGCAACCCGACGGAAGTTCAAGGGAACTTCCACTTCGCGGATCGGCGCGGCTCCGGGGTGGACGTCGAGGGCCGGATCGGCTGCCTGGTCGCCGGCGGCCCGGTGGCGGTCGCGACCGGCGTGGTGACCGCGTCGAACGACCCGGCGAAGGTCGGCAAACCGGTCTCGTTCTCGCTGAAGGACGGCCGGATCGACCGCCTGGGGTGGATCTGGGGCTTCGCCGCGGACGCTCCGCAGATCGTCGACTGCCAGTCGGTCGTGCCGTCGTACGCGCCACGCTGGGGCGGTCTCGTCGTCCGGTAATTGCCAGGAGAATGCGCCGGACAACCAGTAGCGTGACTGCGGTGTGGGTTCAGGACGACGTACGGACGAAGGATCAGGTGTGGCGGGCAACGGCCTTCCTGGTCGTGATCGCGAATCTCGTGCTTGCTGTGGTCGAGATCGTCCACTACGCCGGAGCGGACGCCAGTTGCCCGACGGACGTCACGGAGTACCTGGAGTGCAGTCACCGCACGCTCGACGTGATGGACGACTCGTACACCTGGATGACGATCGCATCGATTCCGTTGCTGCTGGGCGTGTTCCTGCCGCTGCGACCGAGTACGACGCCGTGGCGGATCGCCTGTGTCGCGGTCCTGGCGCTGTCCTTCGTCGTCCGGCTGATCCTGATGCTCACACACTGACCACGCACCCCGAGGAGGAGTTGTGACCACACCGATCGACCAGGTTCCCGCGCACCTTCGGGAGATCGCGCAGGCCGTTGTCGCCGAGGCCGCGGCCGACGAGCGGATGCTGGCCGTCGTGGCCGGCGGATCGATCGCGACCGGGACGAGTGACGAGTACTCCGATCTCGATCTGGTGCTGGTCTGCACTCCGGAGGGGCAGGCAGCCTGCCTGGCCGAGGCAAAGACCTTCGCCGGGCGGTTGGGGACGCTGCTGACGAGCTTCACCGGCGAACACGTCGGCGAGCCGCGGCTGCTGATCGCGCTCTACGGACCGCCACTGCTGCATGTCGACCTGAAGTTCGTCACGCCCGACGATCTGCGTCGCCGGGTCGAGGACGGCCTGGTGCTCTGGCGGCGCGACGACACCGTCGACACGACTCCCGGCGGGGCGGCGCAGTGGCCGCAGCCCGATCCGCAGTGGATCGAGGACCGGTTCTGGGGGTGGACCCATTACATCGGCGTGAAGATCGCGCGGGGCGAGTTGTTCGAGGCGATCGAGGCCTGGGCGCGCTGCGTTCGGCCGCGATCGCGCCGCTCGCTGTCCACGGTCGTACGCCGAAACCGTCCGGTGTACGGCGGTTGGAGACGTTGGCCCCGGAGCTTGTGCCGGAGTTGCGCCAGACCGTGGCGACGGCGGACCGCGACGACTGCCTGCGGGCCTTGAAGGCGGCGGTGGAGCTGTATCGCAAGGTCCGGGACAGCAGTGGCGTCGCGGTCGAACGCCGTACCGAGGCCGAGCGGGTTGTGGCCGAGTTCCTGACCGACTTCAAGTGACCCCGGGGTACGGCGTACCCCGGGGTCCCAGGGTCAGAAGTTGTTCTTGATCTGGTCGATGACGGTGAACACGGCGAGGAACCCGAACGCCAGGAACGCGAACGCCATCACCAGCGTGCGGACCAGGTTGATCCGGATGGCCTGCGGCAGGGCGCGGGAGTTCATGTACCAGAGCAGACCGGAGTACACGAACATCATCGTGCCCGCGGTACAGGCGGAGATCACCAGCAACACCAGCGGCTGGGTCAGGCCGGCCAGCAGCACGATGATGCCGAAGGCAACCAGTCCCCAGACCAGCCAGAAGTACAGCTTGGATTCGCTGACCGCCGAGTCGCGCAGATAGCGGGCCTTGATCATGTCCGAGGCCAGCCGCGAGGTGTAGTCGACGATGCCGGCCGCGGCCGCGAACAGTGCGAACGCACCGATCGCCCAGAACAGGTAGCCGAACCAGTCGCCGACCAGGGACTGCAGCGTGGTGCCCTCGATCTTCAGGAAGCTGATGCTGTTCTTGACGGTCTCGTCGCCGAACAGGGTCGCGTGCGCCAGCATCGAGGTGAACACGATCGTGAGCACTGTGATCGCCACGAATGTCGCGAGCTGCTCGATGTTGGCGAACTTCCACCAACGCCTCCACCGGGCCATGTTCGCCTCGTCCGGTTCGAACACGTAGCCGTTCGCGGACGGGTCGGCCTCGGTCTCGCCGGTGATCGGCGAGGTCAGCCGCGGCACATGCACACCCATGCCGAATCCCTTGTCCCGGATCCAGTTGCTCTGCACCAGGTTCTGGCCGCCGCCGGCACCGGCGTACGCGATCGCACCCATGATCAGGGCGAAACCGAGCTGGTCGGCCGGGAACTCCGGGTGGGTGACCGCGTCGCCGAGCGCGTGGTAGGTCTTCGCCCGGATCGCGAAGATCAGCGCCAGGATCACCAGCAGGGCGACGGCGAGGATCTTGACCAGGATCAGCCGCTCCAGCATCACGTAGACCACCGGCGCCAGGGTCAGGATCACGCCGATGACGACCAGGATGCCGATCGCGATCCAGCGCGGATCGCCGGCGCCGAACAGGTACGTCAGCATCGAGGCCGAGCTGGTCGCCCAGCCGGGCCACATGTTCGCGAAGTACGTCATGATCGCGAAGAACAGGCCCCAGTGCTTGCCGAACCGGTTGAAGCCGGTCAACGCTGTCTCACCAGTGGCCAGCGTGTACCGCTCGATCTCCATGTTCAGGAACCACTGGACGATCACGCCGACGACGGCGCCCCAGAGGAACACCAGGCCGACCTGACTGGAGATGTACGGCCAGAGGATGAACTCACCGGACGCCAGACCGACACCGGCACCGACCATGCCGGGGCCGACGATCTTCCAGGTCTGGCTGGGTGGTTCGGGTAGGTCACGCACCTGCGGCGCGGGCAGGTTCTTGGTGGGCAGTGCGAATCTGCCGTGGTCAGTCGATCTCGTGTCAGCCATAGGCTCCTCACTTCCTCGACCCCCTTTTTGGAGGTTAACGAAGTCGACGGGTACAGGCGACCCGACACAGCCACGACTCAAGAGGACTTGAGCATTTCCAGCACCTTGGTGATTCGACGGTTGCGCGTTTCTGGCTTCTTCGCGTCGTTGATCGCGCTCACGTGCTCGCGGCGGTGGCTGTAGCTCAGCGCATCGAAGGCCTTCCGCAGACCGGCGTCCTCGAGCGCCGCGGCGAGATCAGCCGGAACCTCGACGGTCCGCTCGGCCGCGTCCCGCGTCAGCGTGACGGTGACCGGATCGCCGGCGCCTTTGCCCAGCTCGGTGCGGATGCTCTTCAGGATGCCGAGCGCCATGCAGCCGCCCATCGACGCGATCGAGCCGCGGTACGCGATGCCGTCGAACGTCGCCTGCACCGGGATCCGCCCGCCGCCACCGAGCCCGGCGATCACCTCGCCCGGCACCTCCACCCAGGCGCCGCCCCCGTCGTTCACCACGATCGTGCCCTCGAACGTCTCCATGTGACGCACCCTAGGACGAGAGTTTGCTCGGCCACCAGACCCGCTTGCCGATGTCGTACGCCAGCGACGGCACCAGCAGCGAGCGGACCACGGTCGTGTCCAGCAGTACGCCGAACGCGACCATGAACGCGATCTGGACCAGGAACAGGATCGGCAGCACCGCGAGCGCCGAGAAGGTCGCCGCGAGCACCACCCCGGCCGACGTGATCACACCGCCGGTGACCGCCAGGCCGACCAGGATTCCCGGTCTTGTCCCTTGTTCTCGCGATTCCTCCCGCACTCGGGTCATCAGGAAGATCGAATAGTCGATGCCGAGGGCAACGAGGAAGACGAACGCGTAGAGCGGGATACTCGGGTCCGCGCCGGGGAAGTCGAAGATGTGGTTGAACGCGATCGCGCTCACCCCGACGGTCGCGCCGAACGAGAGCACGTTCGCGACCACCAGCAGCACGGCCGCGACGATCGAGCGCAGCAACAGCATCAGGACGACGAAGATCACCGCCAGGATGGTCGGGATGATCACGCGCAGATCCCGTTTGCTGGCGTCGAGTACGTCGAGGTTGATCGCCGTACTGCCGCCGACCAGGACGTCCGGACTGACCGTGTCCAGCTCGGTGCGCAGATGCTCGACGACCTTGGTTGCCTCCGGTGAGTCGGCCGGGACCTTCAGCGTGGCCTGGACCAGCACCTTCCCGTCGACAACCTTAGGCGGTGCGCCGGGAGCCACCGACGCGGACGCCGTAGCAACGCCGTCGACCTTGGACGCGACCTGGACCACTTGGTCAGCCTGGTTGGACGGTGTGAGGATCTGGACCGGCGTACCGGCGCCGGCGTCGAAGTGCTGGCCGAGCACCTCCTGGCCGGTGACGGACTCGACCTCGTTCAGGAACAGGTCCTCCTGCGACGTACCGCTCGCCTTGAACGTCGGCAGGAACGCGGCACAGGCGAGCAGTGCCAGCACGGTGATCACCCAGACCCGGCGCGGACGGCGGCCGACGAGTCCGGAGACGCGGCCCCAGAGCTTGCGGCCGCCGACCTGGTCGCGGGCGTGTACGTGGTCGAGCCGCGGGATCGACGGCCAGAAGATCCGCCGCCCGAAGGCGAGCAGGATCGCGGGCAGGAACGTCATCGCGGAGATGAAGGCGCCGGCGATACCGATCGCGCCGACCGGGCCGAGACCCTTCGTACTGCCGAGCTGGGAGAGCAGCAGGCAGAGCAGACCGAGGATGACGGTCGCCGCGCTGGCCGCGATCGGCTCGACCGCGGCCCGCCACGCGATCCGCATCGCCTGGTACTTGCTGGCGTAGTCGTGCAGCTCTTCCTTGTACCGCGACACCAGCAACAGCGAGTAGTCGGTCGCGGCTCCAACGACGAGGATGAACAGGATGCCCTGACTCTGCCCGTTCAGTTCGAGTACGTCGCTCTTGGCCAGCGGATACACCACCAGCGCGGCGAGGGCGAGGCCGAAGACGGCGGTGAGCAGAACGGCGATCGGCAGGACCGGACTGCGGTAGACGATGAGCAGGATGACGAAGACGACCGCGAGTGCGACGCCGAGCAGGATCCCGTCGATGCCGCTGAACGCCACGACGAAGTCCGCGAACACACCACCGGGGCCGGTGACGTAGACGTCGAGACCGGTCGGAGTCAGGGTCTGCTTGATCTCGGTGCGCATGGTGTCGGCGACCGCGAACAGCACGGTCTCGCCGTCCTTGACCACTTCGTCGGCCCGGTCGCCGTCGATCTCGACCGTGAGCAGCAGCGCCTTCTTGTCCTCGGACGGGACGATCGTCGTGGCCGGTGCGGCCAGATAGTCGCCGATCGTCTTGCCGTCGCCGAGGTCCATCGCCGGGACGGAGGCCAGGAAACGTTGAGCGTTGGCCAGATCCGTCGGCGTGATGCCGGAGTCGCGCACGATCAGGACGAAGTACGGCAGAGCTTTGGAGTCGACGAACTTGGCCGACTCGTTCGCGACCAGGGTCGACTCGGCCTGTTTCGGAAGGAAGTTCGCGTTGTCGTTCTCCTGGACCTCGCTCAGCTTGCCGACCGTCGGACCGCCGAGTGACCCCAGCACCAGCCACCCGATCAGCACCGCCGCGATCGCCGCCCGCCACGCCCAGCGGCTCCGGCTCTTGCCACGCCGGCTGCCGCTGTCAGGGCTCTGCTGCTCGTCTTGTTCCACCGCTGTCCCCTCGCCGTCGGTGCGGCCCACGAGTAGGCACAGTACCCAGGCCCGGCCACGTCTTCTCTCACCACCCACCGGCGGGTGTGCGGGAGCCGTTTCTGCGGCGTAACAACGAGATGACCACTCGGAAACACCCCGGTCATAGCGTCCTGGCCTACTAAGTGAGGCCGGATGATCGGAGACGCACGATGACGCTCGAGGCACGACCGGAGGTCGTCACTCACCGCGACCGGACCGGGACGGTCGGCACGGTCGAGGCGCCGCGCCGCGGCCGCTGGATCGACGTATGGGACCCCGAGGACGCCACCTTCTGGGCGCGAACCGGTCGCCGGGTGGCGCGCCGCAACCTGTGGCCGTCGATCTTTGCGGAGTTCCTCGGCTTCTCCGTCTGGCAGCTGTGGAGCATCGTCGTGGTGTCGATGCCCAAGGCGGGCTTCACCTACAGCACCGATCAACTGTTCTGGCTGGTCGCGCTGCCCAGCCTGGTCGGCGCGACGCTGCGGCTGCCGTACACGTTCGCGGTGCCGCGGTTCGGCGGACGGAACTGGACCATCGTCTCCGCGCTGCTCCTCCTGATCCCGACGGCCGGACTTTCCTACTTCCTGACCCAGCCGGACACGCCGTTCTGGCTGATGGCGCTGGTCGCGGCCACCGCAGGCGTCGGCGGCGGCAACTTCGCGAGCAGTATGACGAACATCTCGTTCTTCTTCCCGGAGAAGGAGAAGGGCTTCGCACTCGGCATCAACGCGGCCGGCGGGAACCTCGGTGTCGCCGTGGTCCAACTGGTGGTGCCGATCGTGATCGCGGCCGGAGCCGGGCTCTCGCTGAACCGGGCCGGGCTGCTGTGGATCCCGCTGATCGTGCTGGCCGCCGTCCTGGCCTGGAAGGTGATGGCGAACCTGTCCGTCGCGACCTCGTCGTTCCGGACCTCGGTGACGGCGGCGAAGCGGCCGCACACCTGGATCATCTCGTTCCTCTACATCGGCACCTTCGGGTCGTTCATCGGCTTCTCGGCCGCGTTCCCGCTACTGATCAAGACCACGTTCCCGGACGTCACCGGGGCCAACATCGCCTTCCTCGGCGCGCTGGTCGGCTCGGTCGCTCGGCCGTTCGGCGGCAAGCTCGCCGACCTGGTCGGCGGCGCCCGGGTGACGGTCTGCTCGTTCGTGGTGATGGGCCTGGGCATCCTGGCCGCGATCGTCTCGCTGAACGCGGGCAGCTTCGCCGGGTTCCTGATCAGCTTCCTGTTCCTGTTCGTCGCCAGTGGTGCCGCGAACGGATCGACGTACCGGATGATCCCGGCGGTGTTCCGGCTGACCACGCCTGGCGACCCCGGCCGGGCGCGGCGCGAGGCGGCGGCCTGCATCGGCATCGCCTCCGCGGTCGGCGCGTACGGCGGCTTCCTGGTCCCGCGCGGCTTCGCGATGTCGACGAGCCACTTCGGCTCGTTGATCCCGGCGCTGTACGTCTTCTGCGGCTTCTATGTGATCTGCCTGGCCGTGACGTACTTCTGCTACCTCCGCAAGGGTGGCCCGCTGAGTGGGGAGCGCGTGTGACGGCTGTCCCCACTCACTGCCCGTACTGCGCCCTGCAGTGCGCGACGACCCTGGTTGACCGGCAAAGCGTTGTGTCGGTGCAGCCGCGTGCCATTCAAGCATTTGAGGGTGGCCCGACCAATCGCGGCGGGCTGTGCCGGAAGGGCTGGACGGCGCCGGAGGTCCTCACGGTGCCGGACCGGCTCACGACGCCGCTGATGCGGAACGCCGCGGGTGAGTTGGTGGCGGCGAGCTGGGACGAGGCGCTGGACTTCGTCGCGGATCGCATCCGGTCGCTCCAAACGTCGTACGGCCCCGACAGCGTGGCGGTCTTCGGTGGTGGTGGGCTGACCAACGAGAAGGCTTATGCATTGGGCAAGTTCGCCCGGGTCGCGCTGAAGACTGCGAACGTCGACTACAACGGACGGTTCTGTATGTCGTCCGCGGCGGCCGCGACGAACCGTGCCTTCGGCATCGATCGCGGGCTGCCGTTCCCGCTGGCAGACCTCGGTGGTGCGGATGCGGTGCTGCTGGTCGGCAGCAACATCGCCGAGACGATGCCGCCGGCGGTCGCGCATCTGCAGGGCGCGCGGGACGCTGGTGGGCTGCTGGTCGTCGATCCGCGTCGTACGGCGACTGCCGGCCTGACCGCGGACGACGCGGGCATCCACCTGCAGGCGACTCCGGGGACTGATCTGGCGTTGGTGCTCGCGCTGACGCACGTCGTACTGCAGGAAGGGCTTGCGGACACGGCGTACCTGAGTGAGCGGACGGACGACCCGGAGGGGTTGATCCGCTCGACCGCGGCGTGGTGGCCTGAGCGGGCCGAGCGGGTGACTGGTGTGCCGGCCTCGACGATCCGTCGGGCGGCGCGGGTGCTTGCGGCTGCTGCGCCGGTGCATGGTGGTGCTGGTGTGTTCATCCTGACCGGGCGTGGTGCTGAGCAGCACAGCAAAGGCACGGACACGGTGACTGGGTGCATCAATCTGGCGCTGGCGCTTGGTCTGCCGGGGCGGCTCGGGAGTGGGTACGGCTGCATCACCGGACAGGGAAACGGTCAGGGCGGTCGGGAGCATGGTCAGAAGGCTGACCAGTTGCCTGGGTACCGCAGCATCGCTGACCCGGCCGCGCGGGCTCACGTTGCCCGGGTGTGGGGTGTGGATCCCGACGAACTGCCTGGTCCGGGCAAGAGCGCGGTCGAGTTGATCAACGCGTTGGGTACGACGGGTGGTCCGCGGGCGCTGCTCGTGCACGGGAGCAATCTCATGGTGTCGGCGCCGCGGCTCGCATCGGTGCGGGAACGCCTTGCTGCATTGGACTTGCTGGTCGTCGCAGACGTCGTACCGTCCGAGACCGCACTGCTGGCGGATGTCGTCTTTCCGGTGACGCAGTGGGCCGAGGAAGAGGGCACCATGACGTCGCTCGAGGGCCGGGTACTGCGGCGTCAGGCTGCTGTCGCACCGCCTGGTGAGGTGCGGAGCGATCTGGCGGTCTTTGCTGGGTTGGCCTCTCGGCTGGGGTGTGGGGCGGCGTTTTCGACTGACCCGGCTGAGGCGTTCGAGGAGCTGCGGTTGGCGAGCGCCGGTGGGAAGGCTGACTACTCGGGGATCACCTGGGAGCGGATCGACGCGGGGGAGGCGTTGTTCTGGCCTGTTCCTTCTCCAGGGCATCCGGGGACGCCGCGGTTGTTCGCGGACGGATTCAGTACGCCGGATGGGCGGGCGCAAGTGGTGGCGGTGGACCATCGGCCGGTTGCGGACGATCTTCACGCCGCGGCGCCGATGTATCTGGTGACCGGGCGGCTGTTGCAGCACTATCAGAGTGGGGCGCAGACGCGGCGGGTGCCGGAGTTGGCGGCTGCCGAGCCGGAGGTGTTCGCGGAGATCCATCCGCGGGTGGCGGCGCAGTTGGGGATCGCGGACGGGCGGCCGATGCGGTTGCGGACCGCTCGTGGGTCGATGGTGCTGGCGGCGCGGGTGACGGCGGATGTACGTCCGGACACGGTGTTCGTGCCGTTCCACTTCGGTGGTGCGGAGGCGGTCAATGAGCTGACCAACGATGCGCTCGATCCTGTGTCGCGGATGCCTGAGTTCAAGGCGTGTGCCGTCGAGGTGAGCGCCGCGAGTCTGCCGGCGACTGGAGTGTCCGCATGAGCTCGCGCGTGGTGATCATCGGCGGCGGGATGGCCGGTCGGCGGTTGGCCGGGCTGTTGCCGTCGTACGACGTGACGGTGCTGGGCGACGAGCCGTCGTACAACCGCAGCCGCCTCACCGAGTACGTCGCCGGCCGCACGCCCGAGCCGACCGTCGGCGATGAGCCCGTCACGACCGCGGTCGCTGTGGACCGCGACCGCCGCGTGGTAAGGGATTCCACCGGACACGAGTGGTCCTACGACCGGCTGGTGTTTGCGACTGGTGCGGTGCCTACCGAGGTCATTGCAGCTCACACCCTGCGTTCCGTGGATGACGCCCGGGCTCTCGTTGACGCGGCTGCTCGGGTACGGCGGGTGGTTGTGCTTGGTGGCGGTGTGCTTGGTGTGGAGACTGCCTGTGCTCTGCGCGGGCGCGGCGTGCCGGTCACGCTGGTGCATGACGGCGAAACGCTGCTGAACAAGGCGGTTCGAGGACCGGCGGGGCGGCGGGTTACGCGGGCGGTTCGCGAGTTGGGTGTGGAGGTTTTGCTCAACGCGACGGTTGAACAGGTTGCGTCGCGGGATGGGCAGTTCCGGGCGTTGAACCTGCGTGGCGGGCGGCAGGTGTTCGGGGACTTGCTGGTGGTGGCTTGTGGGGTGCGCGCGCGGACCGAGCTGGCGGCTGGGCTGACGGTGCGGGACGGCATCGTTGTCGACCACACGTTGACGAGTCCGGACGATCCGCGGGTGCATGCGATCGGGGATTGTGCCGAGGTTGACGGCTGGGTCAGCGGGACGGTCGCGTCCGCGTGGGGTCAGGCCGAGGCGCTGGCGCGGCAGCTGAACGGTGAGCCGGCAGGTGTCCCGGAGTACGACGTGCTGCGGCTGACTGCCGGCGGGCTCGACGTACTTGCCTTGGGCAACAAGGACGAGGATGGGGAGGTGGTGCGGCTCGAGGACGGTGAGCGGTATGTGCGAGCCGTACTGCGGGATGGTGTGGTCCGGTCCGCGGTCGCGATCGGGGCGCCCGAGGTGGCCGCGGAACTGGTGCTGTTGGCGGACCGGGGGACGCCGGTCGCGGCGGACGGGTTGCTGGCGGATCCCGTCGTACCGAAGAAGAAGGTGACCACCGTCTGCCGTTGCAACGGGGTCACCAGGGCCGCGATCGAGGCGGCCTGGCGTGGAGGTGCCGACAGTGTCGCCGGCATCGCCGCCACGACGCGGGCGACGACCGGGTGCGGCAGTTGCGCCGGCGCCGTCGGCGCACTGCTCGACCGCTTCCGGCGCGGCGAGACCGAACCAGTCCCGAGCAGGAGGGCGACGATGACAGAGCTGAAGAAGGCCCGGCACGTGGTTGTGGTGGGCGGTGGCATGGTCGCGCACCGGCTGGTAGAGGCACTGCGATCCCGCGACACCGAGATCCAGTGGCGGATCACTGTGCTGGCCGAGGAACCACGGCTGCCGTACGACCGGGTCGCGCTGACCAGCTACTTCTCCGGCCGCGACCCGCACGACCTCTCGCTCGGCGAGCCCGAGCTCTGGGACGACCCAGCGGTGACGCTGCGGAAGGGTGTGCAGGTCACGTCGCTCGATTCCACCGGCAAGACCGTCACGACCGCGCGCGGCGAGCAGATCGGGTACGACGAGCTCGTGCTGGCGACCGGCTCGTCGGCGTTCGTCCCACCCGTGAAGAACAACGACGCGCAGGGCTGCTTCGTCTATCGGACCATCGACGACGTCGCCGCGCTCCGGGTCTACGTGGAGCGGCTGAAGTCCGAGGGCCGGCAGGTCAGTGGTGTGGTCGTCGGCGGTGGCCTGCTGGGGCTGGAGGCGGCCGGCGCGCTGCGGGCGTTGGGAGCTGCGACGAAGGTGGTCGAGTTCGCGCCGCGGCTGATGCCCCTGCAGGTCGACGAGGGCGGTGGCGCTGCTCTCGCCCGGCTGATCGAAGGACTGGACGTCGAGGTGCTGGTGTCGACGCAGTGCAACCGGGTGAAGCTGACGTCCCAAGGTGCGGCCCACGCGATGGCCGTTGCCGACGGCCCTGATCTGCCCGCGGACGTGGTCGTGTTCGCGACCGGCGTACGGCCGCGGGACGAGCTCGGCCGGGCGGCCGGTCTGGAGATCGGCGAACGCGGTGGCGTCGTGGTGGACGAGGGCTGCCGTACGTCCGTGCCGGGCGTCTGGGCGATCGGCGAGGTCGCCTGCATCGAGGGCCGGGTCTGGGGATTGGTTGCCCCCGGCTACACGATGGCCGAGATCGTCGCCGACCGGCTGCTCGGCGGTGCGGCGACGTTCCCGGGTGCGGACACCTCGACCAAGCTGAAGCTGCTCGGTGTCGACGTTGCCAGCTTCGGCGACGCGTTCGGCGCGACCCAGGGCGCACTGGACATCGTGTACGCCGACCCGGTCGCCGGCGTCTACAAGAAGCTCGTGCTGTCCGACGATGCCCGGACGTTGCTCGGCGGCATTCTGGTCGGCGACGCCTCGGCGTACTCCGGACTCCGCCCGATGGTCGGCCGTGAGCTCGGGGCGGACCCGGCGGCGTTCCTGCTGCCCGAGGGAGCGGGGCCGGTCAAGCTCGAGCTCCCGGACGACGCGCCGGTGTGCTCGTGCAACAACGTCTCGGCCGGCGCGATCCGGTGTTCGGTCCGTGACGACGGCTGCACCGACATCAAGTCCGTGTGCGGCAAGACCAAGGCCGGGACCAGTTGTGGCTCCTGCCTGCCGATCGTGAAGAACCTGCTGAACTCCGAGCTCACCAAGGCCGGTGTCGAGGTCAGCAAGGCACTGTGCGAGCACTTCGCGTTGTCCCGCGCCGAGCTGTTCGACGTCGTCCGGGTGACCGGGCTGCGGACGTTCAGCGAGATCGTCGAGCGGCATGGCAGCGGACGCGGCTGCGACATCTGCAAGCCGGTGGTCGCGTCGATCCTGGCCAGCCTGGACCCGGCCGGTCACGTCCTCGACGGTGAGCGGGCGACGCTGCAGGACACCAACGACCACGTGATGGCGAACCTGCAGAAGGACGGGACGTACTCCGTCGTTCCACGGATCCCGGGCGGTGAGATCACCCCCGAGGGTCTGATCACAATCGGCGAAGTGGCCCGCGACTTCGGCCTCTACACGAAGATCACCGGCGGCCAGCGGGTCGACCTGTTCGGCGCGCGGATCGAGCAACTGCCCGCGATCTGGAAGCGGCTGGTCGACGCCGGCTTCGAGTCCGGGCACGCGTACGGCAAGGCGCTGCGCACCGTGAAGTCGTGTGTCGGCTCCACCTGGTGCAGGTACGGCGTACAGGACTCCGTCGGGATGGCGATCGCGCTGGAGCTGCGGTACCGCGGGCTGCGGTCGCCGCACAAGCTCAAGCTCGGGGTGTCCGGGTGCGCGCGGGAGTGTGCCGAGGCGCGCGGCAAGGACGTCGGCGTGATCGCGACCGAGAAGGGCTGGAACCTGTACGTCGGTGGCAACGGCGGTATGACGCCACGGCACGCCGAACTGCTCGCGACCGACCTGACCGACGAGGAGCTGTTCCAGGCGATCGACCGGTTCCTCATGTACTACATCCGCACCGGCGACCGGCTGCAGCGGACCGCGGTGTGGATC
Source organism: Kribbella pittospori (assembly GCF_004331465.1). GTDB lineage: Bacteria > Actinomycetota > Actinomycetes > Propionibacteriales > Kribbellaceae > Kribbella > Kribbella pittospori. The sequence continues at coordinate 217,179 of NZ_SJKB01000002.1, read as the reverse complement.
AACGACATCGAGGGCGGTCTGGATCACGTCCGGGACGTCGTACTGAACGACAGCCTCGGCATCGCCGCCGACCTGGACGCCGCGATGGCCGCGCATGTCGACTCGTATGTCGACGAGTGGCGGGCCACCCTCAACGACCCCGACAAGCTGGCCCGGTTCGTCTCGTTCGTGAACGCGCCGGACCAGCCGGACGCCGACCTGCGGTACGTGGTCGAGCGCAACCAGCCGCGGCCCGCCACCCAGGCCGAACGCGGACAGCTGGAGCCGGTGCTGCTCGCCGGCCCCCGATTGGAGGTACGCCCGTGAAGGAGCGAAGCGAGTTCACAATCGAGCACAGTGCTCTTCGTGCCTCATCCGCGCCCGGAGCGAAGCGAGGACGTGGATGAGCGTCGTGACCGCCTTTGTGGTGTGTGAGTACGACGTGCTGCTGCCCGAGCGTGGGGTCGCCGCGTTGGCCGGTGAGCTGCAGCTCGCGATCTTCCGGACCCACGCCGGCGAGGTGTTTGCTCTGGGCAACCAGGATCCGTTCAGTGGGGCGAATGTGATGTCGCGTGGCATCGTGGGGAGCAGAGGCGAGGTGCCGACGGTGGCGTCGCCGATGTTCAAGCAGGTCTTCGACCTGCGCACCGGCGAGTGCCTGGACGATCCGTCGGTGTCGCTGCCCGTGTACGAGGTCGAGATCGTCGACGGACGGGTGATGGTGAAGCGACCGGGGTGGTGGGGCGGGGAAGGCCTTGAGACCAGTGAGCACGGCTAGGCCAGGGCCGCTGAGCGGCTGCACGATCGCGGTCACCGCGCACCGGCGCGCGGAGGACCTGATCGCGGCGTTCGAGCGGCGCGGCGCGAAGATCCTGCACGCGCCGACGCTGCAGATCGTGCCGGTCGCCGACGACCACGCGCTGCTCGAGGCGACCCGGCGGGTGATCGCGAACCCGCCGGACGACGTTGTCGTCACCACTGCGGTCGGGTTCCGCGGCTGGATCGAGGCCGCGGACAGCGCCGGTCTGGCCGCGGACCTGCTCGGGACGCTCGAGCAATCACGGATCCTGGCGCGTGGGCCGAAAGCGCGTGGCGCGATCCGGGCCGCCGGACTGGTCGAGCACTGGTCCGCGCGGTCCGAGACGACGGCCGAAGTGGTGGACTGGCTGCGCGACCAGGGTGTCAGCGGCCGGAAGATCGTCGTACAGCTGCATGGGTTGTCTGATCCGGCGCTGCAGGACTCGCTGCGCACGGCTGGAGCATCGGTGCGTGGGCTGGAGGTGTATCGCTGGGGTCCGGCGCCCGATCCCGTTCTGGTGGAGCGGATGATCGGTCAGATCGGCACGGGTGCGGTGGACGCGGTGGTCCACACGTCCGCGCCCGGTGCGCAGGCCATGCTCGATTCGGCGGCTCTCACCGGACAGTACGACGCTCTGATCGCGGCGCTGAAGTCCGGCCGGGTGCTGAACGCCTGTGTGGGTCCGGTAACCGCGGGGCCGTTCGTGAATCTGGGTCTGGAGCCGTTGGTGCCGGACCGCTTCCGGCTGGGTGCGTTGATCCGGATCGTGACGGATCGGCTCACCGACGACAATGCGCGGTCGATCGAGACCGAGCACGGGCAGTTGGTGATCCGTGGCGGGGCCGCGGTGCTGGACGGCGTCGTACTGCCGCTCGGTCCCGGTCCGCGTGCTGTGTTGGCCGCTTTGGTGGCGGCCGGAGGTGATGTGGTGTCGCGGCCGGCGTTGCTCGCGGTGCTCCCTGGTGCTGAGGACGTGCATGCGGTGGAGGTCACGGTGAACAGACTCCGGACGGCGATCGGGAAACCGGAACTGGTGCGGACGGTGGTCCGGCGCGGGTACCGGCTGGCGGTCGAGGCGGCCGGGGTCCCTTCGTGATCGACCTGGTCGCGGTCGCGCACGGGACTGCCGATCCGCGCGGTATCCAGGTCGTTCACGAGTTGGTCCGGATGATGGCGCGGCAGCGTCCCGGCGTACCGGTATCGCTGGGTTTCGTGGATGTCGACGTACCGGCGCTGCCGTCGTTGGTGCGGCGGGTTGTTGCCGACAGCAATCAGGCGGTCGTGGTGCCGCTGCTGCTCAGCTCCGGCTATCACGTGTACGTCGACGTGGCGGCCGAGGTGGACCGCTACCCCGGCCGGGTCCACGCGGCCGCCGCCCTCGGCCCCGATCCGGTCCTGGCCGACATCCTCGCCGACCGCCTAGGCGACCTGTCTCAAGTCGACCACGTAGTCCTCGCTGCAGCCGGCTCCTCCGACCCCCGAGCCCTCCAAGACTGCTCAACCACAGCCGAGTTCCTATCCACTCGCATCGACCGCCCAGTAGACGTCGCCTACATCTCCGGCACCACCAACCCCCTCACCACAGTCCTCTCCCAAACCCCAGCCCGCACAGCCGTAGCGACGTACCTCCTGGCCCCCGGCTTCTTCGAAACCCTCCTCCACCGCCGCGCCCCCGGCCACCCCATCAGCCCGCCCCTAGGCGCAGACCCCCGCCTCGCCGCACTAGCCCTGCGCCGGTACGACGAAGTCCAGGTGCTGGCTCACGCCGCCAGGGCTGTAGGTGTTGATGACTACTCCGGTGGTGGTGGTTTCGGAGTCTTCCAGGGTGAGCGGCTGGTGGAGGTCGCCGAACAGTTGCTGACCTGAGCCGAGGGTCAGTGGGTGGATGAGGAGGATGTAGCGGTCGATCAGGTCGGGGATGGAGCGGATCAGGTGGCCGCTGCCCAGGACGATCAGGTCGTGCTCGGTCTTCAGTTTCGGGATGTCGTCGACGGTGATGACGTGGGAGTTGGACCAGGCGGGGTTCGTCAGGGTCGACGAGACGACGTACTTCTGCTGGTTGTTGAGGGCCTCGGTGTACGGGTTGTCCGGCTGGTTCGGCCAGAAGCCGGCGAAGTCGTCGTACGTGCGGCGCCCGAGCAGCATCCCGCCGAACCGGCGGCCCCGCCCGAGCACGCGGCCCATCGCGTCCTGGCTGTACGGCGTCGCCCAGCCGCCGTGCCGGAATCCGTCGCGCGGGTCCTCGTCCGGCCGGCCCGGCGCCTGCATCACACCATCCAGGCTGACGTTGCACACCACCGTGATCTCACCCATGACGACCTCCTCGTGTCGGTCCTTTCACCCTCTACACGAACGCGGATGCGGCGAATCGACACCAAGCCAGAGCTGCTTGCGTGGGTGGTGGACAGGGAGCATCGTGGAGGCGTGGGTAGGACGAGGTGGGAGGACCTGAGCACAGCGCAGCGGCGGCTTGTCGTCGTTGGTGTGGTTGTCGAGGCGGTGTTGAAGATCGCCGCGCTGGTTGATCTCGCGCGTCGGCCTGCTGGGGAGGTCAACGGCTCCAAGGTGCGCTGGGCGCTCGTCATCACGCTGGTCAACTCGATCGGCATCGCACCGCTTGCCTACTTCAGGTACGGGCGGCGCAAGATCACGTAGTTCGGAGGCCACGATGCCTGACGGCCGAGGTCGCCTCCCTCGAGCGTGCGCAGCGGCGCTAGCCACGGAGTGATTTGAGGTCGGTCTGGCAGCGGGCCTCGACCTCGTCCAGTTCCTGGAGGGTTTCGTCGATGTCGCGGCGGCGTTGTTCGAGGTCGGCGCGGCGGTGGGTGATCTGGTCGAGGAGGTAGACGAGTTGGCCCTCCTCGCCCGGCTCGGCGTCGTACATGTCGACGATGGTGGCGATCTCGTCGAGGGAGAAGCCGAGGCGTTTGCCGCGCAGGATCAGGCCGAGGCGGACCTTGTCGCGGGAGTGGTACACGCGGACGGTGCCGCGGCGCTCGGGCGTGAGCAGGCCGCGGTCCTCGTAGAACCGGATCGTGCGCAGGGTGACGTCGTACTCGGCCGCCAGTTCGGCGATCGACCAGGTCTGAGCGGGCACCCGGATATTGTGCACGCACCCCACTGTGCTTTACGTTTACGTAAGCGTCAAGCACAGAGGAGTGCGTCATGTACGAGCTGTCCGAGGAGCACCGCGAGTTCCGCCGCAGCGTGCGCGACTTCGCCGAGGCGGAGATCGCCCCGCACGCGGCCGAGTGGGACCGCAAGCACTACTTCCCGGTGGAGGTCGTGCAGAAGATGGGCCGGCTCGGCCTGTTCGGGCTGACCGCCCCGGAGGAGTACGGCGGCTCGGCCGGTGACTTCACCAGTCTGTGCGTGGCGATCGAGGAGATCTCCCGCGTCGACCAGTCGATGGGCATCACCTTGGAGGCGGCGGTCGGGCTCGGGATCAACCCGATCCTCACCTTCGGCACCGACGAGCAGAAGGCCACCTGGCTGCCTGACCTGGTCGCGGGCCAGAAGCTGGCCGGGTTCGGGCTGACCGAGCCGGACTCGGGCTCGGACGCCGGCGCGACCAGGACCCGCGCGGTGCTCGAGAACGGCGAGTGGGTGATCGACGGCTCGAAGCAGTTCATCACCAACTCCGGCTCGTCCATGACCTCGTGCGTGACCGTGACCGCGCGGACCGGCGAGAAGGCGGACGGCAAGCCCGAGATCTCCACCATCATCGTCCCGAGTGGTACGCCGGGCTTCGCGGCCGAGGCGGCGTACGACAAGCTGGGTTGGCACGCTTCGGACACGCATCCGCTGTCGCTCAGTGGCTGCCGGGTCCCCGAGGCGAACCTGCTGGGCGAGCGCGGCAAGGGGTTCGCGCAGTTCCTCGCGACGCTCGACGACGGGCGGGTGGCGATCGCCGCGGTCGCGCTCGGCTGCATCCGGGCCTGCCTGGAGATGTCGGTCCAGTACGCCGGCGAGCGCACGACGTTCGGGGTGCCGATCGGGCGCAAGCAGGGTGTCGCGTTCCAGATCGCGGACCTCAAGGTGATGGCGGACGCCGCCGAGCTGCTCGTCTACCGCGCGGCCGCGTTGAAGGACGCCGGCGCGTCGGTGCAGGACTTCAAGCAGGCCGCGTCGGTGGCGAAGCTGTACGCGACCGAGTCCGCGGTGACCGCGACCCGGATCGCCACCCAGGTGTTCGGCGGCTACGGCTTCATGGAGGAGTACCCGGTGACGCGGTTCTACCGGGACGCGAAGATCCTCGAGATCGGCGAAGGTACGTCGGAAGTGCAGCGGATGCTGATCGCCCGGAGCCTCGGGCTCCCGGTGGAATGATGTCTGCATGACCCACGATCACTGGACCGAGGTCAAGGTCGCTCGCGAGGCGACCCTGGCGCCGCCGGAGAAGGCTGCGGCCAAGCTCGCGAGTCAGAACAAGCTCTACGTCCGCGACCGGATCGCGCTGCTGGTCGACGAGGGCAGCTTCGTCGAGGACGCGCAGTTGGCCAACGCACTCAACGCCGGCCTGCCGGCCGACGGCGTGGTCACCGGCCGCGCGCTGGTCGACGGCCGGCCGGCGCTGATCGTCGCGAACGACCCGACCGTGAAGGCGGGGTCGTGGGGTGCGCGGACGGTGGAGAAGATCGTCCGGATCACCGAGGTCGCACTCCGCGACGAGCTGCCGATCTTCTGGCTGATCGACTCCGCCGGCGCGCGGATCACCGACCAGGTGGACCTGTTCCCCGGCCGTCGCGGTGCCGGGCGGATCTTCCACAACCAGGTCGCGCTGTCCGGCAAGGTGCCGCAGATCTGCTGTCTGTTCGGGCCGTCGGCGGCCGGTGGCGCCTACATCCCGGCGTTCTGCGACCTGGTGATCATGGTCGACGGCAACGCCTCGATGTACCTGGGTTCGCCGCGGATGGCCGAGATGGTGGTCGGCGAGAAGGTGACGCTGGAGGAGATGGGCGGTGCGCGGATGCACACCAGCGTCTCCGGCTGCGGCGACCTGCTCGCCGCCGACGACACTGAGGCGATCGACCTCGCCCGCACGTACTTCTCCTACCTTCCCGGTTCATGGCAGTCGCGGCCGCCGTCGTACGACGCTGCGCCGCCGGCCCGGGACTTCACCCGGGACCTGGTGCCGGCCGAGGAGAGCGTCGGGTTCGACATCCATGATGTGATCGACGCACTGGTCGACGCGGACACGTTCTTCGAGGTCAAGCCGGCGTACGCGCCGGAGCTTGTCACCGGGTTCGGGCTGCTGGCAGGGCAGGTGGTCGGGATCGTGGCGAACCAGCCGGCCGTCAAGGGTGGCGTGCTGTTCGTCGACTCCGCGGACAAGGCGGCGCGGTTCATCTGGCTGTGCGATGCGTTCAACGTGCCGCTGGTGTACCTGTGCGACGTACCGGGGTTCATGATCGGCAGCGAGGTCGAGCGGGCCGGGATCATCCGGCACGGCGCGAAGATGATCACCGCGGTGTCGGAGGCGACCGTGCCGACGGTGTCGGTGATCGTCCGCAAGGCGTACGGCGCCGGTCTCTACGCGATGTGTGGACCCGGCTTCTCGCCGGATGCGTGCGTTGCGTTGCCGACCGCGAAGATCGCGGTGATGGGTCCGGAGGCGGCGATCAACGCCGTCTACTACAACAAGATCCAGGAGATCGCCGACGAGGGCGAGCGGGTCGAGTACGTGTCCCGGCTGCGGGAAGAGTACGAGACCGACATCGACATCCTCCGCCTGGCCGCGGACCTGGTCATCGACGCGATCGTCGAACCGGAAGACCTCCGCACCGACCTGATCGCCCGCCTCGCCGCAGCCCAGACCAAAGACCGCCACTTCTCCACCCGCCGCCACGGCGTCCCGCCGGTCTAGAACTCCTTCAGCCGCTCGCCGAGACCGGTGAGGTAGCCGACCAGGGAGTTGCGCCAGCCGGTCACCAGGTGGGTGCGGTCGGCGTCGAGGTCGGGGTCGATCTCCCAGCCGGCGAACGGCCCGTGGGTGAACCAGGCGATCGCGTTCGTGACGCGATGGAGGGCCGCTGTGTCCGGCCGCGCGCCGTACGTATCGAAGAAAGCGCCGGGGAGCTCGCCGCCGTTGATCAGGTGGATGCGCTCGTCGAGGGCGGCGATCTCCTGGCCGGGATCGGCGACGCGGGCCTGGTCCCAGTCGATCAGGGTGGTCTGTGACGTGCCGACGATGATGTTGGCGAGGAAGACGTCGCCGTGCAGCAGGGCGGTCGGAGCCTGCCGGAGCCGCTCCGCGTGGTCGTCGATCACCGCGTGCAGGCGGGGGAGGTGCGGGAGTACGAACGAGAGGTTGGGTTCGAGGCGAGACTCGGCGTCGACCAGGAGCCGGTGGAGATCCTCGACCGGATCGGTCGGGCGGAGGACCAAGCTGTCGGGTCCGAAGTCGCCGGACAGGCCGCTGGGGAAGCGGACGGCGTGGACGCGACGGAACGCCGTACCGACCGACCTCCACCTGGCGTCTGTCATCTTGTCGATCACCGTGGACAGCATGTCGCCGGGGACGTAGTCGTACAGCGTTGCGAAGTCGTTGCCGCCGAGCAGCACCGGCGCCTGTACGTCGTGGTCGGCCAGGAAGCGGGCTCGGCCCAAGGGAAGTGGACGGGACTCCTGCCGGTGCCGCAGGACGACCTGCCGGGTATCGGCGAGTGTCGCGCGCAGTACCTCGTGGTCGAACCCGTGGCCGCGCATTGGCTCGACCGAGCGCACTTGAGCCAGACCGGCCGCGGAGACGAGGTCGTGGAGCAGGCGCTCGGTGGCTGGCATACCCTCCATCCTCTCGTCCACAGATCGGTCAGGCGAGCGATTTTGCGCGTGGGGGACCGATAGGGTGCAGGTGTGAGCGCAAACGATTTCGCCAAGAGGATTCGGGGCCGGGAGCGGTTGATCGGGTACTGGGTGGTGATGGATGCACCGGTGGCGACCGAGCGGATCGCGAGGCTTGGGTACGACTACGTCGTACTGGATGGGCAGCACGGTCTGCTGGGGTACCAGGGGCTGTTGAACGGGCTGCTGGCGGTGGATGCGGGTGCTGCTCTTGGTGCCGGCGGAACGGTCGGGATCGTGCGGGTCGAGGCGAACCATCCGACCCCGATCGGCCGGGCGCTGGATGCGGGTGCGACCGGGGTGATCGTGCCGCTCGTGGACAACTCCGAGGACGTCACGCGGGCCGTGCAAGCGGCGAAGTATCCGCCGACCGGAGTGCGGTCCTTCGGGCCGATGCGGGCGTCGCTGCGGATCGGGCCGGTCCCGGCCGACGCCGACGCGGCGACCGTCGTACTGGCGATGATCGAGACGCCACTCGGGCTCAAGAACGTGGCCGAGATCTGCGCGACGCCGGGGCTCGACGGGATCTACGTCGGGCCGTCGGACCTCGGACTGTCGGTCGGGGCTCGCTTCCCCGGTGACCCCGAGGTCGAGGGGCCGTTCGAGGAGGCGGTCGCACTGATCGCGCGGACCGCGCAGGAGGCGGGGGTCGCGGCAGGCATCCACACCCAGGACGGGCAGTCCGCTCGGCGGCGGCTGAGCGAGGGCTACACCTTCGCGACCGTCGCGTCGGACCTCAGCCACCTCGAGGCCAGCGCCGCCGCGCACCTCGACACAGCACGTTCGTAGGAACATCGCGGCGTAGTCCCGGGTTAGGTTTCTTCAAGGGAGCACACCGAGGAGGCCGGGGATGAAAGCACCCGAGCGAGGGGCGTTGCCGCTGGGGCTGGCGGCGACGCTGGGCCGGGAGTACGGGCGGTTGACGGAGGTCGTCCAGGGGCTGAGCGACGCCGACTTCGGGCTCGCGACCAGATGCCCGGGGATGCCGGTCGGGCCGCTGCTGGTCCATCTGCTGTACGACGCCGAGCGCGCGCTGATCGCCTTCGCGAGCCCGGCCGTGGTCGGGCCGGACCGGGATTTCGTCACGTACTGGCAGGACTTCCCGGCGGGGATGGACGGCGACAATCCGGATACGAGCTTCGTCCGCGGCGTAGCCTCGTCGTACCGGCGGCCGGGGATGCTCGTGCAGCATTGGCGCGAGGTGTCCGAGGCCGCCGTACGCGCGGCTGCGGCCGGGCTGGCGGACAAGGGGCGGCGGATCGAGACGCAGGGTCACGTACTGCGGGCGACGGACTTCGTGGCCACGTTGGTGCTGGAGGCAACGGTCCACCATCTCGACCTGACCGTTGGTCTGCCGGATGCGCCCGAGCCAGATCCGGAGGCGCTGCAGGTCACCGCGCGGACGCTGGACGGGCTGTTCGGCCCGGAGGCGTGGGACCTGATCGGCTGGGACACGACGACGTACATCCTGAAGGCGACGGGCCGGGTGCCGCTGGACGAGGATGATCTGGACATGCTCGGTCCACATGCGGACCGCCTGCCGCTGCTGGGTTAGTTACAGCAGACCCGCGAACGGGTCGTCAAGGTCGTGCCAGTCCAGGCAGGCGAGCTCGGACTCGGTCAGCAGGCACGCGTCGAGGATCGACTGCAGCCGGGCCGGATCCAGACCCATGCCGGTCGCAACCACCGTGCACTCGGCCAGGTGCTCGCTGTCCGACCACTCGCCGAGCATGCCGAGCGACGCGCTGTACCCGGCGGACTCCCACCGCACGCGCTGCGTCGGCCGGTTCGCCAGCCAGACCACGCCACGGCTGCGGACGACGCCGTTCACGATGTCCTCGAGCGCGTCGTTCAACCGCGACGGATGCATCGGCCGCGTGGACCGCCAGAGCACGGTCGTCACGCCGTCACCACTCGGTTGGACCCGATCCGAAGACGCCAGCTCGCCGGCCCACGCCTCGGCCGCGTCGAAGTCGAACAGCCCGGTCCGCGCCACCGGCCCGTCCGGTACGCCGACTCGGTCCGCCACGACGACGGTTGTCCGCGGGTTCAGGTGCAGCAGCAGGTTGTGCAGTCGATCCGGCGCTGCGTTGCGGTGCAGGTTGGCGAGCACGCACACGTCGGCGTACTCGATCTGCCGCGCGGTGAGCTCGGCGACGTTGCGGCGGTCCGGCAGCCCGAGTGCGAGACCGCGCTCGTCGAGGAGCTCGTCACCGGACAGTTGCTCGACCAGCAGTACGGCGTCGACCACACAGGTGATCGTGTCGACGGCGATCTCCGGCAACCCCGCGACCAGTGAGCCTACGAGCGGTCGTGCCTCCATCGCCGGCGGAGCCGCCAGTACGACGTGATCCCAGCGCTGCCGTGCGACCAGGGCCTCGAGCAACGGCAGCAGCGACTCGATCAGCTGACACGCCCCACAGTCGTCCCCGACGGTGAACTCGCCGGCGTCGATCCGCCCGGACGCGTCCAGCACACGCCAGGACAGCACACCCCGCTCGCGCAACTCGTCCTGGTCGACCACCACGACCACGCTGGTGGTGTCGAGCATCGCGTCCAGCACAGGTTCCCGCAGTGTCGTGGAAAGCCCGACCAGCAGGGACAACGGCGTCTTCGAGTGGGCGGTCATCCCTCAAGTATATGAAAACGATTTTCATCAGTCCAGACCGGGAGTCGCCCGACTTTCCTGTCAGCACGGGAAATTCCCGGCCCTGCCGAGTTTTCGCAGGGCAAATCGTGGCGCGGTGGTTCTTGGGGTCTGGTAGGTGTTGGGCATGGCGATCGAGATCGGGCGGTTCGAGGGTGAGTGGGGCGAGCTCCTGGAGCTCATCGACGTGGCGTTCTCGGCGCCGTGGAGTGATGCGCAGCTGGAGGCGGAGCGGAAGGTCTGGGAGCCGGACCGGAGCATCGTCGCGATCGACGAGAAGCAACTGGTCGGCCACACAGCGGCGTTCTCGCACCTGATGACTGTGCCGGGCGCACAGGTGCCGATGGCCGGGGTGACCATGGTCGGGGTCCGTGCGACGCATCGCCGGCGCGGCATCCTGCGCGACCTGATGCGGGCTCAGCTGAACGAGATCCACGAGGCCGGGACCGAGCCGCTCGCCGGACTGACCGCGAGCGAGGCGGTGATCTACGGCAGGTTCGGGTACGGCCTCGCCAGCGACCACCAGGAGATCGTCGTACCGAAGCCCGCTCGCGAACTGCGGCCGGTCGCCGGCATCGACGACGTACGGATCAGGTACGTCGGGGTGCGCGAGACGCTGGCCGAGACCGCGGCGCTGCGCAACAAGCTGGCGACCGAGCGGGTCGGCATGTTCGAGCACAACGACCGGTGGCAGGAGCTGGTTGTCAGCGACAACGTGATGGTCGACCCGTCCAACGCCTCCGCGCTGCGCTGCGTGCTGGCCGAGCGGGACGGCGAGCTGACCGGGTTCGCGCACTACCGGACGAAGCGCGCCGACAAGGGGTTCGTCGAGGTACGGCGCGTGCATGCTGTCGACCTGGCCTCGCATGCCGCGCTCTGGCGCTACCTGCTGGAGCCGGACCTGCTGAGCGAGACGCGGTACGAGGCGCTGCCGTCGGACGACCCGCTGCTGGACCTGCTGGTCGACCAGCGGGCGCCGTCGCCGATCACCCGCGACGGTCTCTGGCTGCGGTTCGTCGACCTGGCCCCGGCGCTTGCGGCCCGGACATACGCCCGCGACATCGATGTCGTCCTCGAGGTGACCGACGGATTCCTGCCCTGGAACGCGGGCAAGTGGCACCTCGCCGGCGGTCCGGCCGGGGCGACCTGCGAGTCGACCACCCGGCCGGCCGATCTCACCGTCGACGTGCGCGATCTGGCCTCGGTCTACCTCGGCAAGCCGTCGTTCGTCCGGCTCGGTGCGGCCGGGCTGGCGCAGGAGCACACGGCCGGGGCGCTCGGGGCCGCGGCGCAAGCGTTTTCCACGAGCCGGCTTCCGTGGCTCGATACGGGCTTCTGATCGGTTAGCCTTCCTGGATGCACACCCACCGTCGGGGCGCGTGGACGCTGGCTGTCGTGCTGATCCTGGGGGTCACCGCGGCCGGATTCGTGGTGCTCGCCTCGGCCGGTGGTTCGGTGCGGCCGATCAGCGAGAGCACGCTCAAGTCGTCGCCCCGGCCATTGCCGACACTGACTCCGACGGACCGGGCTCAGCCGCCCACGCCGTTCTTCCCGCCGGAGAAGAAGGACGAGGGCAGCCGGCCGATGCCCGACTGGCTGAAGGCCTTGTGGCAGGCGCTGATCTACCTGGTGATCGCGGCCATCGTGCTCCTCCTCGGCCGGTTGCTCTACCGGATCCTCCGCAAGGTCGAGCTGCCCCAGGCCGAGACCGCGGACGCGGACTGGGAGCGGATGAAGGCGGACCGGCTGGCCGAGGCGGTCGACACCGGCCTCGCGCGCATCGACTCCGGTACGGCGACCGACGCGGTGATCGCCTGCTGGGTCGCACTGGAGGAAGCGGCCGCGTCCGCGGGACTGGCCCGGGAGCCGTCGGAGACACCTGCCGAGTTCACGGTCCGGGTCCTCGGCGTCGGCGGCATCTCCGAGCCGCAGCTGAACCGGCTCGGCGAGCTGTACCGCGAGGCCCGCTACTCGACGCACGGGTCGACCGAACAGGCCAGGGCCGAGGCGCGGGCTGCGTTGATGCGCCTGCGTGACGAACTGGCCGCCGTTCGATCCGCGCGGGCCGCGAAGCAGGCGGACGAGGTGGTGCCCGGATGACGTCGTACCGCTGGACTCCGTTGGACGAGAGCGCGCCACGGAACAGTGACCAAGGTGGCGGGCAGAAACGGCGTCTTCGGTCGATGCGGCTGGACAAGGCGCTGGTGCAGCACGTCGGGTTCACCGCGCTGGCGAGTCTGCTGCTGATCGGTGCGTTCGGTGCGGCCGGGATGGCGCCGCGGCCGCTGTGGTTCGTGGCGATGGCGCTGGCCATCGGATTCGGATCGCTGGCGCTGCGGCTGATCGTCCCGCAGGTGCTGGAGACCAACTGGCCGGCGCGGCAGGACGAGAAGCTGGCCGCGCTGCGGACCCGCAGCACCGACAACCGGACCCAGTTCGTCGCGACCTGGCTGCAGGAGTCGAGCCGCGAGCGCCGGGCCGGTGAGGGATCGCAGACGTTCGCCCGCCGGATCCGGCCGCTGCTGCTCGAGCTGACCACCGACCGGCTGGTGCACCGCCACGGCGTCGACCCCGCGCTGGAGCCGGACCGCGCCCGCGCGATCACCGGCGAACGGCTGTGGGCCCTGGTCATGGCAGACGACAAGCGCACCGCGTCCCTCGACGAGATCGAGGACGCGATCCAGACCATCGAGAACCTGTGAGGAACTGTGACTGATCGCGAGCTGAAGCTCGGTGAGGTGTCCGACCTGAGCCGCCAGGTGCTGGACCGGGTGAGCCAGGCAGTGGTCGGCAAGGCCGAGGCGCTCGAGCTCGTGCTTGCTGGCATCCTGGCCGGTGGTCACGTGCTGCTGGAGGACTACCCGGGGCTCGCCAAGACGCTGGCCGCGCGGTCGTTCGCGCAGGCGCTCGGGCTGGAGTTCCGGCGGGTGCAGTTCACTCCGGACCTGCTGCCGTCGGACGTCACCGGCGCGTTCGTGTACGACCAGAAGCAGTCCGAGTTCGTCTTCCGGCCCGGCCCGATCTTCACCGGGTTGCTGCTGGCCGACGAGATCAACCGGACCCCACCGAAGACGCAGGCTGCACTGCTGGAATCGATGCAGGAACACCAGGTCACCGTCGAGGGTCAGACCTTCCCGCTGCCCACCCCGTTCCACGTGCTCGCGACAGCGAACCCGGTCGAGTACGAAGGCACCTACCCGCTGCCCGAGGCGCAGCTCGACCGCTTCATGCTGCGGATCGGCTTCGGCTATCCCAGTGCCGCGGAGGAGTGGGAGGTACTGCGGCGCCGGATGAGCCGCCGTACTGAGGACCAGACCGTTGAGGCGGTCACGGACGCGGCCGGACTGCACGCTGCGCAGCGTGCGATCGAGACTGTCACTGTTGACGACACCGTCGGGCAGTACTGCGTCGACCTGGCCGCTGCCACCCGGCGCGACTCCCAGGTGCTCGTCGGTGCTTCGCCGCGTGGATCGCTGGCGCTGCTGCTGACGGCTCGGTCGTACGCCGTGATCCAGGGCCGGGACTACGTCGTACCGGAGGATGTGAAGGCGGTCGCGGTGCCGGCGCTTGCGCACCGGATCACGGTTCGTCCGGAGCTGTGGCTGCATGAGGTGACTGGCGCGACGGTGGTCCGCACTGTGCTGGGCTCGGTGGCGACGCCTCCCACCGTGGTCGGCGCGTCCCAGGGTGCGGTCCAGGACATGTCGCAGTGAGCGGAGCGCTCCGATGAGATGGAAGCCCACGCACGCCCAGATCCGCGCGGTCAGCGTGGCTGCGGTGTTGCTGGTGCTCGCAGTGCTGGCGCGACGGCCGGATGCGGCCGTGCTGGGTTTGCCGCTGGCGTTCGTCGCGGTCTGGAGCCGGTACTTCCGGCCGCGGGAGCGTCCCGAGGTGCACACCGAGCTGGACACGGACGTGTTGTTCGAGGGCCAGGCGACGACGTACCGGCTGGAGGTCTCCGGGACGATCGATCCGGACATCGACCTGATCGTGGCGGCGCTGCCGCGGTCGCAGTGGTTCCAGTACGACCCGGCGCAGGCCGCGATCGCTGAGCCGGTGTCCCAAGGCGCCGTGACCCTCGAGGTCGGCCTGCGGTCCAAGCGCTGGGGGATCCGCGCGCTCGAGCGGCCGACGGTCATCGCGACGTCGACGCTGGGTGCGTACCGGGTTCCGGTGGTGTCCGCCCGCGCGATGTCCGTGACCACGCTGCCGTTGCGCGAGGGCTTCGAAGCGGTCGACGCCATGCCCCGCCCGGCTGGCCTGGTCGGGCTGCACCGGTCGCGGCGGCCGGGCGAAGGGACCGAGTTGGCCGGAGTCCGTCCGTTCCGCACCGGTGACCGGCTCCGCCGGATCAACTGGTCGGTCTCGGCGCGGACCCGCGAGCTGCACGTGACGTCGACCTGGTCCGATCGCGACACCGAAGTGGTGATCCTGCTCGACACCGGCGGCGAGATCGGCATCAGTGAAGGGATCGACGGGCAGTCGAGCAGCCTCGACACCGGGGTCCGGGCCGCGGCTTCGATCGCGGAGCACTACCTGCGGCACGGCGACCGCGTCCGGCTGATCGACACCGGGAACACGGTCCGCGGCGTCCGGTCCGGCAGTGGTCGCGGTCACCTCCGCCGGATCCTGGACGCGCTCACCCACGCCGACCGCCAGGGCCGCCAGCAGGACGAGCAGCAGTTGGCTCGGCGGCACCGGATCAGGTCCGACAGCCTCGTGCTGGTGCTCAGCCCGCTGCTCCGGCAGACAGTGCTCGGGTACGTCGTGACGCTGGTGCACTCGGGATGCACTGTGATCGCCGTGGACACGCTGCCACCGGACGTCACCTCGGTGATCGACCTCGAAGAGCACGACGCGCGGACGTGGCCGCTGGCCTGGCGACTGCGACTGCTGGAGCGTCGTCGCGAGCTCGACCGGCTCGGCGACCTCGGCGTACCGACTGTGCCGTGGCATGGAGCCGGCACGCTGGACGAAGTACTGCGGGACGCCTCGCGACTCGCGGCGGCGCCGAGGATGCGCTCATGACCGCCGCCGAGAGGATCACCCTGTGGCTGGTGCAGCTGCGGGCCGCCGGCGAGGCGGCATTCCTCGCCCGGTTGGTAATCGCTGTCGCGGGCGGCGTCGCGCTGCTGATCTCGTGGCTGCAGCCGTGGGATCAGCTGGACCTGATCCCGCTGATCGCGATTCCGATGCTGGTGGCAACCGTCATCCTGCCGGACTCGCCGGCCGGGCTGGTCTTCATCATCGTGGTCGCGCTCGGCTGGGTCTTCCGGGCGCCGAGCGAGGTGGACTGGAGCGTGGTCGTGACCGGGATCGCCTTGCTGGTGGTGCATCTGGCCGCCGCGTTCACCGCGCAGATCCCGTCGTACGCGCGGGTGCACCGGGACTCGCTCCGGCGCTGGTTGTTGCCTGGGGCAATCGCTGTGCTGATCGGGCCGGTGGTTGCGGTGGCGGTCGCGGTCGTGCGCGGAGCGGACGTGCGGGGCTCGTTGCTGGTGACCGTGAGTGCGCTGGTGCTGTCGACGGTGGCGATCTGGTTCGCCTCCGGGCAGAAGCTCGGCAGGGACTGACTACTTCGCGTCGCCAAAGGTCGACGTGAGCTCCTCGGCCCACGGCATGCTGGCCGCGTCGGGACCGATCACCTGCATGGCGGACATGACCGTCAGCAGCATGCCGGTGGCGAGGAACTCGCGGGTCTCGGTCGGTGACGCGCCGGTCAGCTCGCGGACGAGGCTGTAGATGCGGCCGAAGCGCTCGCGGACCGCGTCGCCGATGGCCGGGTCGCGGCTGGCCGAGAAGCCGTGCAGCAGGACGAGGAGCAGCTCCGGCTCGGCCAGGAGCCGCTCGTAGTTGTGCCCGAGGGTGCGCAGCTCGGGTGATTCCTCGGCGGCCTCGCGGAAGATCTGCTCGATCCGGTCGCAGACGGACTGTACGGCGGCCAGGAACAGCTGCTGCTTGGTGCCGAACAGGCGGATCACGTACGGCTGTGAGACGCCGGCCAGCCGCGCGATCTCGTCCGTCTTGGTGCCTTCGTACCCGGAAGCGCCGAACGCCTGCACAGCCGCTTCCAGCACCTCCGCACCACGCTCAGCCGCGGTCAATCGCATCTTGGTGCCCATCGTTCTCCTCTCGGGTGGTCGACGCCCTCACCCACTGTCCCTTGACATGTTATCAGTGGATGCATACTTTGGTCTCACGAACTTGTTATCAGTGAATTACAACTAGGAGACCGAGATGACGTCGACCGCTCTCGATGAGCTGGGACCCACGCTGGAACCACCCGCGCAGCGGGCCCGTCGCGCCGGGCTGGGCGCCGTACTCGCCGCGGTGGGGATCCCGACCTTCATGGTCACGCTGGACAACCTGGTCGTGACGAACGCGCTGCCCGTGATCAAGTCGGAGCTCGGCGCGTCCCTGTCCGACCTGCAGTGGTTCGTGAACGCCTACACGCTGTCCTTCGCCGCGCTGCTGCTGACCGCGGCCGCGATCGGCGACCGCCTCGGGCGCAGGCGGATCTTCCTCGCCGGGATCGCCCTCTTCACACTCGCCTCGGCCGCCTGTGCGCTGGCCACCGAGCCGTGGATGCTGATCGGTGCCCGGGCGATTCAGGGCGTCGGCGCGGCCGCGGTGATGCCGTTGTCGCTGACGCTGCTGGCAGGCGCCGTACCGGAGCGGTTGCGGAGTGCCGCGATCGGCATCTGGGGTGGCATCTCCGGACTGGGTGTCGCAGTCGGTCCGGTCGTCGGCGGAGCTGTCGTCGACGGTCTGAACTGGCAGTGGATCTTCTGGCTGAACGTGCCGGTCGGTGTGGTCGCAGTGGTACTGGCCGCACGCGTCCTGACCGAGTCCAGGGGTACGGCGAAGAAGCTCGACCTGCTCGGACTCGTCCTGGCCGCGGCCGGCGTACTGGCCATCGTCTGGGGCGTTGTGCACGGTGCGGACGACGGCTGGACCTCTACGAGTGTGCTGGGCTCGCTGGTCGCCGGTGTGGCGTTGCTGGCCGCGTTCGTCGGGTGGGAGCGGCGGACCGCGTCGCCGATGCTGCCGCTGCGGTTGTTCTCGGTACGGGCGTTCAGCGTCATCAACATCACCTCGTTCACGTTCTCGGTCGGCGTCTTCGGGTCGGTGTTCCTGCTGGCGCAGTTCTTCCAGGTCGTGCAGGGCTACAGCCCGCTGGAGTCCGGCATCCGAACCATGCCGTGGACGATGGCGCCGATGGTGGTCGCGCCGATCGCCGGTCTGATCGTGGACCGGGTCGGGGCGCGCACGTTGATCACGTCCGGGCAGGTCTTCCTGGCAGTGGCGCTCGGCTGGCTCGCTCTGATCACCACCGCGTCGACGCAGTACAGCGAGATGGTGCTGCCGTTCATCCTGGCCGGTGTCGGGATGGGTCTGACGTTCGCACCGGCCGCGAGCGTCGTCATGGCCAGCGCGTCCGATGCCGACCGCGGTGTGGCTTCGGGGACGAACAACACCATCCGTGAGGTCGGTGTCGCGATGGGCGTGGCCGTGCTGGCCTCCGTGTTCGCCTCGGCGGGCTCCTACGAGTCGCCGGCCCGGTACGCCGATGGCCTGGTCCCCGCAGTGTGGACGGGTGCCGCGATCGTCGCCGTCGGCGCGGTCGTCGCGCTCCTGCTGCCGGGCCGCAAGCCGCGTTAATGTGTCTGCGTGCTGGACGCTGACGACGTACGACGGATCGCGCTGTCCTTCCCCCAGACGGTGGAGAAGCAGCGGTGGGGACACCCGACGTTCGACGTCGCGGGGCGGATGTTCGTGACGGTGCCGGACGACCAGACCTCGTTCGCGGTCCGGTGTCCCCGGCTGGAGCGGGAAGAGCTGATCGCGGCGGAACCCGGGAAGTTCTGGGTTCCGCCGCACGAGGCGGGTTCGAACTGGGTTCGGGCCCGCCTCGCCGCGCTCGAGGACGCCGGCGAACTGCACGACATCCTGGTCGACTCCTGGCGGCAGGTCGCGCCGCCCGGGCTGACCGTCAGCTGACGTTGGCCGCCGAGGCCGAGAAGGTGTTGCAGGTGGCCGGGTTGCCGGTCTTGAACGACCTGCCCATGAAGCGCGCCTGGCTGGCCTTGCTGCCGTGGTCGCCCTGCTCCGGCGGGTCGCCGGCGGTGACGACGTACTTGTTCCAGACGCTGAGCATCAGGCCGTTGATCGGGTAGCTGCGCTTGTTCACGGCCAGGAAGACGCCGGCGAAACAGTTCGCCTGCAGCTCCATCCGGCGCGTCATCCGCATCTGGCTCGCATCGTCCGGAGCGTCGTACCGCATCCGGCTGGAGGCCTGCAGGATCCCGGTCTCGTTCTGCACGCTGTGGCCGTACTCGTGCGCGATCGACCGGGTGTACCACATCCGCGCGTAGGCCTTCGCCTCCGGATCGGAGTACTCGTTGTAGGCCTTCACGAAGACGTCGACCTTCATGTACATCATGTGGTTCGCCGAGCAGTAGAACGGCACGTTGACCGCGCCACCGGAGCATGGGTTCGACACGCTCGTGCCGGACCAGTAGACCATCTGCGGCGCCTTGAACGTGTAGCCCGCCTTGGCCACCATCGGCGCCCAGGACTTGTCCAGGCACGGCTTGATCGCGGCCCAGTACGCCGCCGCGTTGCGGGCCGTGTTCGGCCGGACGCTCGGCTCCTTGCAGTTCACCGGCGCCATCTGGCCGACCGTGTACAGCTTGTTCTT
The DNA here is from genome assembly GCF_004331465.1 of Kribbella pittospori. Taxonomy (GTDB): domain Bacteria; phylum Actinomycetota; class Actinomycetes; order Propionibacteriales; family Kribbellaceae; genus Kribbella; species Kribbella pittospori. The sequence goes on along the minus strand of NZ_SJKB01000002.1, from coordinate 198,210 downwards.
GGCAACGATCGTCGCGTCGGACGGTCCGTTCGGCTGTGTCGTCGTACTCGACGTCGGTTCCTCGGTGGGCTGCTCGGTCGGCTCGGACGTCGGCCCGGTCGGCGAGGGCGTGTGGCGGCCGGAGCTCACCGGTGGCGTGTAGTTGCTGTCGGCATTCTTCTTGACGATGCCGAAGATCCACGCGCCGGCGACGGCCAGCACCACCAGGCTGAGGACCAGGAACGCCGGGCCCTTGGACTTCTTCCGCGGCGGCGGTCCAGCGTTGGGTCCCCAACCGAATCCCTGCTGCGGTGCCACATACACCGGTGGGTAGAGCTGCCCGTACTGCGACTGCCCGGGGTATTGGCCAGGTGGCGGACCGTACTGCGGCTGCCCGCCGTACTGGCCGGGTGGCGGTCCGTAAGGACCTGGCTGCGGCGGTGGGCCGGGCTGCTGCTGGTACGGCGGATTCTGGCCAGGTGGCCCGCCGTACGGTGTCTGGCTCAACCCTGTTCCTTTCGCTGGAGAGCCATGGATAGCGGTCGCCACAGTACCGGGAATATCAGGTCAGCTCCGAGCTCAGCTGCGGGTAGGGTCGGCCAGGTGAGCGAAGCCACCACACCGGACAGCCCGATCGACCAGCTCTCCGAGCAGTATCTGGAGCAGTACGTCGTCCTGCAGCCGATCTCCGCGACCTATCTGGGCATCACCGGCCACGACCACGAGTTGCCGGACTACACGCCGTCCGGTTTCGAGGCGCTGACCGAACTGACGCAGCGGACCGTCGCCGAGGCCCAGGCCACTGCGACGAGCAGCCCGCGCGAGGAGGTCGCCAAGGATGCGTTCCTGGAGCGGCTCGGACTGGAGCTGGAGCGATACCAGGCCGGTGTCCCGCAGCACCAGCTGAACGCGATCGCCTCGGTCCCGTCCGAGATCCGCTCGGTGTTCGACCTGATGCCGACCGCGACCGAGCAGGACTGGGAGACCGTCGCGATCCGGCTCAACCAGGTCGGTACGGCGCTCGACGGGTACCGCGAGACGTTGCTGGAGCAGGCCGGGCTCGGACGTGTGTCGGCGCTGCGTCAGGTGAACGACCTGGCCGCCCGGATCGCCAGCTGGACCGGTGCCGAGGGCGACGACTTCTTCGCCGGCCTGGCCGCGCAGGCACCCGATGGCGCGGTCAAGTCGGAGGTCGAGGCCGCGTCCGCCTCGGCGCGGAAGGCGTACGAGCAGTTCGGCGCCTGGCTGACTGCGGAGATCGCACCGCGTGCGCCGCAGCGGGACGCGTGCGGCCGGGAGGTGTACGAGCTGGCCTCGCGCAGCTTCCTCGGTGCCGCGATCGACTTCGAGGAGACGTACGCCTGGGGCTGGGAGGAACTGGCCCGGATCGAGGCGGACATGCAGGCGATCGCGGCCGGCCTGAACGGCGGCGACCGCAGCATCGAGGCCGCCGCGGCCGTGCTCGACAACGACCCGGGCCGCAAGATCCACGGCAAGGAGGCGTTCCGCGACTGGATGCAGGAGATGTCCAACGCGGCCGTGGCCGAGCTGGGCGCGACTCACTTCGACATCCCGGACGAGATCCGCACGCTCGAGTGCATGATCGCGCCGACCTCGGACGGCTCGATCTACTACACCCAGCCGAGCGAGGACCTGACCACCCGGCCGGGCCGGATGTGGTGGGCGGTGCCGAGCGGCATCGAGGACTTCGCCACCTGGCGCGAGGTCACCACGGTCTACCACGAGGGCGTGCCCGGGCATCACCTCCAGTGCGCGCAGACCATGCTGCGCACCGACCTGCTGAACCGGTGGCAGCGGCTCGACTGCTGGGTCTCCGGTCACGGCGAGGGCTGGGCCCTGTACGCCGAACGCCTGATGGAGGAGCTGGGTTACCTCGAGGACCCGGGTGCCCGCTTCGGCATGCTGGATGCGCAGGGCTTCCGCGCGGCCCGGGTGATCATCGACATCGGCATGCACCTGGAGCTGGAGATCCCGCGCGACAACCCGTTCGGCTGGCGGCCGGGCGAGCGCTGGAACGCCGAGCTCGGGTTCGAGTTCCTGCGGGCGCACTGCCGGATGGAGAGCGAGTTCCTGCGGGCCGAGCTGAACCGTTACCTCGGTTGGCCGGGGCAGGCGCCGTCGTACAAGGTGGGCGAGCGGATCTGGCTGCAGGCGCGGGAGGAGGCCAAGCAGCGCAAGGGTGCCGCGTTCGACCTGCGGTCGTTCCACTCCGACGCGCTGAATCTGGGCTCGATCGGACTGGACCCGCTGCGCCGGGCCCTCGCCAAGCTGTGAGCGACGCGGCCGTGCCTGTGCGGTTTGTGCTGGCGTCCGCGTCGCCGGCGCGGCTGAAGACGTTGCGTGGTGCGGGAGTCGAGCCGGAGGTGATCGTCTCCGGTGTCGACGAGGACCACATCACCGCGGAGAGCCCGGGCGAGCTGGCCCGGCTGCTGGCGACGCTGAAGGCACGAGCGGTCGTGGCGAGCCTGACTGAGCACGCGACCGTGCTCGGGTGCGACTCGGTGCTCGAGCTCGACGGTGAGCCGTACGGCAAGCCCGGTACGCCGGAAGTCGCGCGCGAACGACTGCGGTCGATGCGCGGGCGGAGCGGCGTACTGCACACCGGACACTGCCTGATCGACACGAACTCCAAGCAGGAACTGCGGGAGCTGGAGTCGACCGAGGTGTTCTTCGCCGACCTGACCGACGAGGAGATCGACGCGTACGTCGCCACCGGTGAACCGCTGGTCGTTGCGGGGTCATTCACCGTTGACGGTCTCGGCGGCCCGTTCGTCACCGGCATCAACGGCGACTACCACAACGTCGTCGGTGTCTCCCTGCCGTTGCTCCGCCGCATGCTTGCCGAGGTAGGCATCTCGTGGCCGGCGCTCTGGCGATCCACCACGCCCTTCGCCTACGACGAACCCGAAGCAGCCCGCTACGACGACACCCGAGGCGGCGTGGAACGCGCGCAGGCCGCAGCATTCGCGGTCGACTCACTCCTGCCGAAAGGTGGGAGAGTACTGGAACTGGCGGTGGGGACCGGGATCGTCGGGGCAGAGCTTGTTGCCCTCGGCCACTTAGTACACGGGGTCGACCTGTCGTCGGCGATGCTTCGGCGGGCGCGGGTTCGGTTGCCTGGGCATGTTGCCGCTGCCGACGCCGCCAAGCTTCCGATCGCCGACCGACGGTGTGATGCGGTGGTCGCGGTTTGGTTCTTGCATCTCTTGGAGGACATCGACGCCGCTCTGGCCGAGGTCGCGCGAGTCCTGCGCCCCGACGGTGTCTTCGTCACCACCACCGACAAGTCCGACGCGGGCCGCTACGCCGACGGCCGAGGTCTGAACGACACCCGCGCGCAAGACGCCATCACCCACCTCGTCGCTCGAGCAGCCCACCACGGCCTCACCCTCGACGGCGCGACCACCTTCCCCGGCCCACCCCGCAACACCGATCAGACCCCGATCTACCCCCTGGTCCGCTTCCGGCGTACCTAAGCCTTCAGGCCGGCCTTCGCGTCCAACTCCTGGAGGAGGTCGTGGGCGGCGAGTTCGACTGCCTTGTGGCGCCATTCGGAGGCGCGGTAGACGCAGGCGATCAGACCGGTCCGATGGATGCGGCGGAAGTCGCCCATGACGAAGGCGTACCGCGCCTTGGTCTCGTCGCCGGCACCGTCGGTCAGTCCGAGGTGCCAGGCGCCGTACTCCGCCCAGTTGTGCTTGTCGAGGAAGGCGTTCTGGTCGTCCGCCCGGGGCTGGACCTCGCCCCAGTCGCTGTCCAGCACGTACTGCCGTCCGTCGATCAGCTTCCGCGCGTACTCGACGGCTTCCGGGTTGACCTCGTATCTGGCCATGCCCTCAGTGTCACGGATGAGCGGACGCGCGCCAACGACCCGGGCCGGGGTGGAGCGGACGGCGGGCGTGCCGCCAGTACGTCGCCCAGTCCGACGCGCGATCCGGTTCAGCCGGTACGGCGGCCGCCGCGGAGCGCGCCGCGATCACGGCCACCAGAGCGGCGAGCTCCTCCGGCGTCGGATTGCCTTTGACTACCTCCAAGCCACTCACAGTGGGATGTTCCCATGCTTCTTGGGTGGCAGGGTGTCGCGCTTCGTGCGCAGCAGGCGCAGGGCGCGGATGATCTCGGCGCGGGTCTCGCTCGGCTTGATGACCGCGTCGATGTAGCCGCGCTCGGCCGCGATGTACGGGTTCGCCAGGTGGTCCTCGTACTCCGTGATCAGCTGCTGGCGGCGGGACTCGGCGTCGTCGGAGCCGGCCAGTTCGCGTCGGTACAGGATGTTGACCGCACCCTGCGCACCCATCACCGCGATCTGGGCGGTCGGCCAGGCGATGTTCATGTCCGCGCCCAGGTGCTTCGAGCCCATCACGTCGTACGCGCCGCCGTAGGCCTTGCGGGTGATCACGGTGATCATCGGCACGGTCGCCTCGGCGTACGCGTAGATCAGCTTCGCGCCGCGGCGGATGATGCCGTTCCACTCCTGGTCGGTGCCGGGCAGGAAGCCGGGGACGTCGACGAAGGTCAGGATCGGCAGGTTGAACGCGTCGCAGGTGCGGACGAAGCGGGCCGCCTTCTCGGAGGCGTCGATGTCGAGGGTGCCGGCGAACTGCATCGGCTGGTTCGCGACCACGCCGACCGGGCGGCCCTCGACCCGGCCGAATCCGACGATCATGTTCGGCGCGAACAGCGTCTGCACCTCGAGGAAGTCGCCGTCGTCGACCACCGCCTCGATCGCGGTGTGCATGTCGTACGGCTGGTTCGGCGAGTCCGGGATCAGCGTGTCCAGCGCGAGGTCGGTCTCGGTCACCTCGAGGTCGGCCGGGGCGTCGTACACCGGCGGGTCCTCGAGATTGTTCTGCGGCAGGTGGCCGACGAGTGCCTTGACCCACTCGATCGCGTCCTCCTCGTCGCTGCCGAGGTAGTGCGCGTTGCCAGACTTGGTGTTGTGGGTCCGGGCGCCGCCTAGCTCCTCCTGGCTGACGTCCTCACCGGTGACGGTCTTGATCACGTCCGGCCCGGTGATGAACATGTACGACGACTCGTCCACCATCACGGTGAAGTCGGTGACCGCGGGGGAGTAGACCGCACCACCGGCACACGGGCCCATGATCAGCGAGATCTGCGGGATCACACCGGAGGCACGGACGTTGCGGCGGAAGATCTCGCCGTACAGACCGAGGCTGACCACGCCCTCCTGGATCCGCGCGCCGCCGGAGTCGTTGATGCCGATCAGCGGGCAGCCGATCTTCATCGCCAGGTCCATCACCTTGACGATCTTCTCGCCGAAGACCTCGCCGAGGCTGCCGCCGAAGACGGTGAAGTCCTGCGCGAACACGCACACCTGCCGGCCGTCGATGGTGCCGAACCCGGTCACCACGCCGTCGCCGTACGGGCGGTTGCCGTCCAGGCCGAACGACGTCGAGCGGTGCCGGGCGAACTCGTCCAGCTCGGAGAAGGAGCCCTCGTCCAGCAGCAACGCGATCCGCTCGCGGGCAGTCTTCTTGCCGCGGGCGTGCTGCTTCTCCACCGCGCGCTCCGACCCGGCGTGCACCGCCTCGTCGAGCCGGTGCTCGAGGTCCGCGAGCTTCCCGGCGGTGGTGTGGATGTTCACGGTCTCTCCCATAATCGGGCAGCCTAATGGCAGCGCGCCGTGACGTGTTGTGACGTCGGCCGCAACGCGGCCAGGGGTACGCCGTCCTCAGGCCGGGCCGACGGCGAAGATCTTGGTCAGCCGGGCCGCCAGCGCCAGGTCGCCGCGGACCGAGAGGCGTTGCTTGAGCACGGCCAGGACGGGGTCTTCGTTGCCGGTGACAACCCGCAGCAGGGTGGCCGGGTCGGTCCGGATCGAGATGTCGGCGGCCTCGGGCGGCTCGGACAGCAGCCGGCAGCGGCCGTCGCTGACCCGGATCCAGTACTCGTCCACGCCGTCGGGACGACCGTCCCCGCCGGCCCCCGTGATCTGCCAGGCGACGATCGCATCGAACCCGGCGGCCCGGGCGGGGCGGAGATACTCCGGCATCCGGCGAAAGATCTCGCGCAACGCGATCTCTCGCACACCCCCGATGAGCCGATGCCGAAGCTCCCGCTCCGAGGTCCGGTCGACCAGCCGGGCCAGCTCACTCGCGTCCAGGGCGGTGAGGCCCTCGGACTCGAGCCAGCCGGCACTGCCTCGCTCGGCCATCGACCACCCCCGCGGCAGTTCTCGCCAGACCTGTCCGGTAGTTCCTACCAGACTGTAGGAATTTCCTACGATGCTGTAGGTTTGTCAAGTGGTTGGGGACACATCAGGGGATACGGAAAAACGCCGGCGGGCGGCCCATCTGGGTCCGGAGAAGCGACGCCCGATGCTCCTGGACGCGGCTCTCGAGGTGTTCTCCGCGAACGGCTACGCCGGGACGACGATGCAGTCGGTTGCGGACGCCGCGGGCGTGACCAAGCCGGTCGTCTACGACTGCTTCGCCAACCGCGACGAACTGCTGCTGGCCCTGCTCGCCCGCGAGGAGCAGCACCTCGTCGTCTCGATCGTCTCCGCGCTCCCGGCCGATCCGAGCGTCGGCACTCCCGAGGAGCAGGTGCTCGACGGTTTGACCGCATTCCTTACCACCGCCTCGAAGAACCCGCAGTCCTGGCGGATCGTCTTCGGAGCCCAGTACGGCGCCGCCCCGGCAGTGTCTGAGCGAGTCCGGGCCGCCCGGGCGTTCCTGGTCGAAGGCCTGCGGCTGACCCTGCTGAAGTCGTTGCCAGGCGTCACCGACCCGGATGCGAACCTGCCGGTCCTGGCCGAGCTGCTCGCCTCGATGACCGAGTCCTGCGCCCGGATGCTCGTGGTCGACGGCACCGACCGGACCCCGCCCGAGCTGGCCAAGGTCGTCTCCCAGGTCGTCGGCGGCGGCTTCGGTAACGTCTGATCGCCTTACTGGGAAGTAGCTGAGCAGTCGGTCACGATCGGCTTCCAGCTGTTGGACTGAGCGGCGCCGACGTGCGCCCGCCGATAGGGTGGGCGAACGTGACCGAGACCGGTAGTCAGGCAACCGCGCGCACCCGTACCCGCGCACGTTTCGAAGTCCCCGAGGAGCTGCGTGCCGACGTACGGCTGCTCGGCGAACTGCTCGGACGTGTTCTCGTCGAGTACGCCGGACAGCCGCTGCTCGACGACGTGGAGAAGCTGCGCGAACTCACCATCGCCGGTGACGGCGCGGCGGCAGAGCAGCTGGTGGCCTCCTGGCCGCGCGAGCGGGCCGAGGACGTGGCCCGGGCCTTCACCTGCTACTTCCACCTCACCAACCTGAGCGAGGAGCTGCACCGGGCTCGCGTCCTGCGCGAGCGCGACCGCGCGAGTGACAGGCCCGCGGTGTCAGAGCTGGCCCAGGCGGTCGAGCAGATCTCGCGGGACAGCGGTGAGCAGCAGGCCCGCGCATTGCTCAACGGGCTGGAGTTCCGCCCGGTGCTGACCGCGCACCCGACCGAGGCCCGCCGCCGCGCCGTACTCGCGACGATCCGGCGCATCTCGTCGTTGCTGGAGGAGCGGAGCGATCCTCGCGCGGGCGACAGCGAGCTGGCCGAGAACCGGCGCCGTCTGATCGAGCAGGTCGACATCCTCTGGCGTACGTCGCAACTGCGCACCAGCCGGCCGTCGCCGCTGGACGAGGTGCGGTCCGCGATGGCCGTGTTCGAGGAGACGCTGTTCGATGTGGTGGGCAACGTCTACCGCCGCCTCGACGACGCGCTGGCCGGTGACTCGGCCGGGACCAGGCCGCCGGTGGTGGCCCCGTTTGTCCGGCTCGGCTCGTGGATCGGTGGCGACCGGGATGGCAACCCGAACGTCACCGCGGCGATCACCCGCGAGGCGATGCAGATCCAGGCCGACCATGTCCTGCGGGCGCTCGAGCAGGCCACGGACGAGCTAGGCCGGGCCCTGACGCTGGACGCCGCGACCACGCCGCCGTCCGCCCCGGTTCGCCGCATCCTGGAGGACGCACGGGCCGTCAACCCCGATCTGATCGCGGACATCGAGACGCGCTCGCCTGCCGAGCCTCACCGGCAGCTCTTGCTTCTCGCCGCGCGCCGACTGGCCGCGACCCGGGCTCGGGACGCGGACTTCGGCTACCCACGGGCGTCCGACTTCCAGCACGAGCTCAAGGTGCTGCAGGACTCGCTGGTCACCGCAGGCGCACCACGTCAGGCGTACGGCGACCTGCAGCAGCTGATCTGGCAGGTGACGTCGTTCGGCTTCCACCTGGCCGAGCTGGAGGTCCGTCAGCACTCGTCGGTCCACGCCAAGGCGCTGGAAGAGGTGCTTGGTGGTGGCGAGCTGTCCGACCAAACCGAGGAGGTGCTGGCGACGCTGCGGGTGATCGGTCAGATCCAGCAGCGCTTCGGCCCCGAGGCCTGCCGCCGGTATGTCGTTTCGTTCACCCGGAACGCCGGCGACCTCGCAGCGGTCTACGAGCTCGCGGACGCCGCGATGGACGGCCGCCCGATCGAGCTGGACGTCGTACCGCTGTTCGAGACCGGGGAGGACCTGCAGAACTCGGTGGAGGTGCTGGACAACGCGATCCAGCTCACCCGGGTCCGGCACCGGCTCACCGCCAACGACCGGCGCTTCGAGGTCATGCTCGGGTACTCCGACTCCGCCAAGGACGTCGGACCGGTGTCGGCGACGCTGGCCCTGTACGACGCGCAGGCGCGGATCACCGCATGGGCACAGCGCAATGCGATCCGGCTGACGCTGTTCCACGGTCGTGGTGGTGCACTCGGCCGTGGCGGTGGTCCGGCGAACCGCGCCGTACTGGCGCAGGCTCCTGGATCCGTGGCCGGCCGGTTCAAGCTCACCGAGCAGGGTGAGGCGATCCCGGCTCGCTACGGCAACGCTCCGATCGCGCAGCGGCACATCGAGCAGGTGACTGCGGCGACGCTGCTGGCGTCCACGCCCGCTGTCGAGGAGCGAGCGGCTGTGGCGGCGGACCGGTTCGCCGTGATGGAGAAGACGCTCGACGAGGCGGCGCGTACGGCGTACCACCGGCTGGTGAAGGCGGATGGCTTCGCGGACTGGTTCGGCCGGGTGACTCCGCTGGAGGAGCTCGGGCAGCTGCCCCTCGGCTCGCGTCCGGCCCGTCGCGGCGTGGCGGTGTCGTCGCTGGAGGACCTGCGGGCGATCCCGTGGGTGTTCGCCTGGTCGCAGGCGCGCGTGAACGCACCAGGCTGGTACGGCCTCGGGTCCGCGCTGTCGGCCGTCGGGGACGTCGCCGTACTGCGGGATGCGAACCAGAACTGGCCGCTGTTCCAGGTGATGCTGGAGAACGCGGAGATGTCGCTGGCGAAGACCGACCGGCGCATCCTCGGCCGCTACCTGGAGCTGGGTGACCGGCCCGACCTGACCCAGCTGATGCTGGACGAGCACGAGCTCACCACGGAGTGGGTGCTGCGAGTGCTCGACCAGGACCGTCTGCTGGCCGGGCGTCGCGTCCTCGGCCGTGCGGTCGAGCTGCGGAACCCGTACGTCGACGCCCTCAGCTACCTGCAGTTGCGGGCGCTCCGGACGCTGCGGACCGACGACTCGCTCGACGAGGACCAGATCGTCCGCACCAGGCGCCTGCTGTTGCTGACCGTCTCGGGTGTCGCCGCCGGCCTGCAGAACACCGGCTGATGTTCAGCGATCTGGAGCGGCCGCCCCTCGATGCACGCTTTCTGAGTGGGCGGCTGGTACGACCCGGCTCGTTCTGGACGCAGATCGACGTACTGGCCGAGACGGAGTCGACGAACGCGGTTGTCGCGGCGGCTGCGAGTGCTGGGGCTCCGGAAGGGCTCGTGGTTGCTGCTGAACACCAGTCGTCCGGTCGTGGGCGGTTGGGGCGCACGTGGACCACTCCGGCTCGGTCTGCGGTGCTCATGTCGGCTCTGCTGCGCCCGACGGGTGTGAGCCCGGCACACTGGCCTTGGCTGGGTCTCCTGGTGCCGTTGGCCGTGGCAGCCGCCGTACGGCGGGTTGGCGAGATCCCCGCTTTGGTCAAGTGGCCGAACGACGTACTGGTTGAGGACCGGAAGCTTGCGGGCATCCTGCTCGAGCGGATCGAGGGCCCGGCCGCTGTGGTTGGCATCGGTCTCAACGTGACGCTGCGCGAGGCCGAGAAGCCGCATCCGGCCGCGACATCCCTCGCCCTGGAAGGCGCCGCGACCACCGATCGCGCCACCGTCCTGGCCGCCGTACTGCGCGAGCTGTCCACGCGCTACCAAGCCTGGGTCGCGGCGGACGGAGACCCGGACACGATCCTGCCGGAGTACCACGAGCTCTCCGCCACCCTGGGCCGGTCCGTCCGCGTCGAACTCCCCGACGGCACCTACCTCGAAGGCACCGCTCGCGACCTTGCCGACGACGGCCGCCTCATCGTCGACACAGCAGACGGCCCCCGCCCCCTGGCCGCCGGCGACGTCACCCACCTACGCGCGGGTTGAGAGCTCGCCGATCGTTCGGCCACTGCTCGGGCGGTGGATGACGACGATCTGGTTGCCGGCTCGGACAGTGCCGGTGGACAGGACCTTGAGGTAGGCGCCGACGCGGCCGGTGGCCACGAATCGGCGGTGGAACTTCGGGATACCCATCCGGGCGGACAGGTTGCCGCAGGGGTCGCGGGGTGACCTGACCTCGACGAGGATGCCGGTCTTCGGGCCGCCGATGCGCCAGCGTTCGCCGATCAGGGCGCCGGTGATGTCGAGGCCGTGGGTAGTGAGGTTCTCGCCGAACAGGCCTGGTGGGATCTCGCGGTCGAGCTCGGCCGACCACCAGTCGGCGTCCTCCTCGGCGTACGCGTAGAGGGCCTTGTCCGGGCCGCCGTGGTACCGGCGGTCGCACTGCTCGTCCCCGGCCAGCCCGAGTTCGGTGACTGCGACCGGACCGCTGGCCGGGCGCTTGTCGATCGCCGTCCAGCGGGTCGGACCGCGGATGAGTTCGTGGACGACGTTGACCGCCAGGAGCCGCGCGGACATCAGCGTGACTGGGTGGTGATCCAGCGGATGGGGTCGCCGCCGTCGAAGTCGTCGCGGCCGGCGTCGTGCAGGGCACCGGCGACGAGAGTACGGCGGTACGACGCGAACGTGATGACGTGGGCGATCATCGCGCCGGCCGTGTAGACCTCGACGTTCTCGCCGGGGCAGACGATCAGTTCGTCCAGGCGGTCCTGCGCGCAGAGTTCGCCGATCTCGGCCGCGAACGCCGGCCCGACCTCGTCGAGGCGGCGGCGCATGCTCTGCACGCTTTCTCCCTGCTCGACGGAGAAGTCGTACTCCTGACCGGCCAGCGCCGCGTGCCACATGCCCAGCTGACCGATCAGCCGGGAGAGCAGGGAGCGGAGGGTCGGCTCGTCGTCGATGCCCTCGACCGAGATCTCGATCCTGGTGTCCAGTTGCTCGTCGGTCAGCGTCGCGGTCTCGTCGAGCATCCTGCCCAGGAGCCAGACGTGGTGGTCGACGATCGTACGGAGAAGATCCATGGAGCTCACCTTGTCCCTGGCCGGCACGCGCAGGCCGTTCGGTGGATGGAAATGGATGCCACTCGGCGCGTCGATCCGGATCCGGTCCGGGCGGCCACGCCACGCCGCCGGCGGGACGCCGTACGCCCGGCTGAAGGCACGCGTGAACGCCTCGTGGGATCCGTACCCGGCCTCGACCGCGACGTCGAGGATGTGCCCCGGCCCGGTCAGCAGCCGGTACGCCGCCCGCTCCAGCAGGATCCGGCGCCGGAACGCCCCCGGCCGCTCGCCCGCGGCGGTCGCCACGACCCGGTCAAGGTGCGACCGCGACAGCCGCACCCGGGCAGCCAGGTCGGAGGCCTTCGCCTCAGGCTCGTCCAGCGCTTCGGCCAGTACATCGACGAAGGCGGCGAACACGTCGGTGGTCATGCCACCTATCGTGCCGCCGCCCAGGTCGGAGTACTTGATCGTTTTCGCTGTTTCAGCTGGTGAAGATCTTGACTGCGGTGATCAGGGTCTCGATCACGCCGTACCCGAGCAGCACGGCGACCAGCAGCCAGGAGACCACCAGGCGTGGGGTCTGGTTCATCGGGATGCCTCCACGGTCGTCTCGGAGCTTTCGTGGAACTTGTCGGCGACCGACCGGATCAGCAGGTTGGCGACGAACCCGACGGCCAGCACTCCGACCATCGTGAACAGCGCCGGCCGGTACGCCTCGGCCGTCAGTGTGCCGGGCTTGCCCTCGCGGTCCAGGAAGCCGTTGATGATCAGCGGCCCGGCGATACCAGCCGCCGACCACGCGGTCAGCAGCCGACCGTGGATCGCGCCCACCTGATAGGTGCCGAAGAGATCCCGCAGGTACGCCGGTACGGTCGCGAAACCGCCGCCGTAGAACGAGATGATCACCGCGGCCAGCAGGACGAAGATCGCCGTGCTGTTGTGCCCGACGGTGGCGAGCAGGAAGTAGGCGATGATGCCGACGCCGAGATACATCATGTAGATCGGCTTGCGGCCGATCACGTCCGACGTCGTCGACCAGCCGAACCGGCCGCCCATGTTGAAGATCGACAGCAGCCCGACGAAGCCGGCCGCCGCGGCGACCGCGACGCTGGACTTGCCGTCGTCACCGCGGAAGAAGTCCTGGATCATCGGGCTGGCCTGCTCGAGGATGCCGATCCCCGCGGTGACGTTGCAGAACAGGACCACCCAGAGCAGCCAGAACTGCGGGGTCTTGATCGCGTTCGCGGCGGATACGTTCGCGGTGGTAACCATGGTCTTCTGCTTGACCGTCGCCGGGTCGAAGCCGTCGGGCACCCAGCCTTCGGCCGGCACCCGGATGTTGAAGACGCCGAACATCATGATCGCGAAGTAGACGATGCCGAGGGTGAGGAACAGCCCGACCAGCGCGCCGCCACCGGCGACCGACGTACTGACGTCCGGGTCGTAGCCCGAGTCGTACAGGCTCAGCAACTGACGCGACAGCGGGCTCGCGACCAGGGCGCCGCCGCCGAAGCCCATGATCGCCAGGCCGGTGGCCAGTCCCGGGCGGTCCGGGAACCACTTGATCAGCGTGGACACCGGCGAGATGTACCCGATCCCGAGTCCGATACCTCCGATGAAGCCGTAGCCCAGGTAGACCAGCCAGAGTTGCCCTGTGCCGATGCCGAGGGCGCCGACCAGGAACCCGGAGGCCCAGAAGCAGGCGGCGACGAACATCGCCTTGCGTGGGCCATTGCGCTCCACCCAGGTGCCACCGACGGCGGCGGACAGGCCCAGCATCACGATCGCGATGCTGAACACCACGCCGACCGCGGTCTGGCTGGTGTCGAAGTGCTTGACCATCGACGTCTTGTACACGCTGGTCGCGTACGCCTGGCCGATACACAGGTGGACCGCCAGTGCAGCCGGCGGAATCAGCCAGCGGCTGTATCCCGGGGGTGCGACGGTGTGCTCCCGGTCGAGTACCGACAAGATGCCCATCACGGCTCCTTCTCTCGGCCCCCCAGTTGTTACCCCTCGCGCATCTTGGCTGACTGTATGCATTTTGTGAAGTGTTAAACCACTTTCTCACCGAACGTGTCGGGGCGGGACAACCGAACCTGGTTGCTGTGACACTGGAGCCATGGCGATCTCGGCGAAGTTGTTGGGTGAGGACGAGTACGTCGTCGTCAGCACCCGGACGCACTGGAAGGCGCTGATCTTCCCGGTGTTCCTGCTGCTGGTGGTGGCGGGTGCGGGCGGGTTCCTGGCCGCGATCGTGCCGTCGGGGTCGCTGCAGACGCCGGGCCGGATCGCGATCCTCGCGGTCGGCGTGGTGATCCTGGTGGCGTTCGCGCTGAAGCCCTTCCTGAACTGGTTCTTCTCGACGTACACGGTGACGAACCGGCGGCTGATCACCCGGCACGGCATCCTGACCCGGACCGGCCGCGACATCCCGCTGATGCGGATCAACGACGTGTCGTACGAGCACGGCCTGGTCGACCGGATCCTCGGCTGCGGCACCCTGCACATCGAGTCCGCGGGCGAGCGCGGTCAGGTCGTGCTGCCCGACGTACCGCATGTCGAGCATGTCCACCTGCAGATGTCCGACCTGCTGTTCGGCGGGCCCGAGGGCCGGCCCGGCGACGGCATCCTGTCCGACGAGGATCCGCCGGAGCACATGCGCCGCCGGTCGCAGCAGGAGGAGCAGCGGCCGAAGTCCGACGACGGCGAGACGCTGTTCAGCTCCGACGACGGCGACCGCTAGGCAGTACTCAGAAGATCTCGAGGCTGACCGGGAGGACCGGCCAGGCGAACGCGGCGGTCGCGGAGTCGAGCGCGCCCGGAGTCTGCTCGCTGACCCGGCCCGTGGCAGCGAATTCGGCGAGTGGACGACCACCGAGGTACGCCGCGCCGAGCTCGGTCACCGAGAGGCTCAGGTCGGCCGGGTCCTCGGTCCGCTCGCACTGCACCTTCGGGCCGTCGGCGGTCAGCCGGAAGCGTCCGGCGTTCGCCGGCATCAGCTCGTCGGTCACGTCGAGCACGAGGTCCACAGGTACGGCGTACCGGCGCTGCCCGAGGGCACGGACGACGTCCGTCACCCGAACCCAGAGCGATTCGTTCACCCGCCGGTTCAGCGCGGTCGGAGTGACGACGAGTTGCTGCAGTGGCTCGTCCATCGCGGCGTACCCGTACCCCAGCGTGGCGGCCAGATCGAGCGTCAGCACGTAATGCCACAGCGCCTTGTACGCCGCTGGGCTGAGCGCGACCAGCTCCTCCAGCATGACCTGGTTCGCCGGACCCGCGTGGCTCCACTCGAGCTTGCCGCGCCACAGCGCGTACCCGTCGATGGTGCCGGTCTCGTCGCGGTGGATCAGGATCTGGCGCGCCGTCCGGCCGTCGCGATCGTCCTTCTTGTCCTGCAGGTGCCCCTCCCAGCGGAGCTCCGACCGGCCGGACACACCGGGCCGCCGTTCCTGCAGGCTGCGCAGGATCGGCGCCAGCTCCTTGATCGCCTCGTCCGCGGTGATCTCGGTGATCTCTCCGGGACGGATCCGCACGTCCGGCGGACCGACCCGGCGCAGGTCGATCTCGTACGACGTACCCCAGGCGGCAGCGCCGTACCCGAACCGTCCGTAGATGCCGGGCTCGCTGGCCCACAGCACCGCGATCGCTTCCGGCACCTCGCGCAGTTGGCGGACGATCAACTCCGCCATGACGCCCCGACGCCGGTGAGTTGGCCGTACTCCGACCCCGGTCACATGCGCGGCGGGGACCACCGCACCCGGCACGGACAGATCGCGGGTCAGCGCTCTCGTGGTGCCGATGATGGCCGGCCCGTCGGTCGCGACCAGCGCGCGGTCCGGCTCGAACAGCCGCCGGCTCAGATCGTCCGGCGACGGATCGAACATCATCGCCCCGCTGAACACAGCCTGTACGTCGTCGTACTCCCCGGCCACCGCCACACGCACGTCAAAGTCGGTCACGTCCGCATCCTCACACGACCGACCGACACAACCAACGGCCTTTCGCGGGAGAGATCAGCGAACGGCGGGCAGGTCGCCGGTGGTCTCCGGGTCGAGCTCGGCGGGGGAGTCCGGGGTGGGCTCGTGCTCGGCTTCGTCGAGCTCGATCTCCTCGCGGAAGACGAACTTGCGGTACGACCAGAAGCGGAACAGCGTGCCGAGGCCCAGGCCGATGAAGTTCGCGGCGATGTTGTCGGACAGCCAGGTGTGCAGGTCCAGCACGTAGCGGGAGAAGGCCAGGCAGCCGGCCGCGATCAGCAGGCCGATGCCGTTCAGCACGAAGAACAGCACGTACTCGCGGTGCAGCCCGCTGCGCTCACGGTGCTTCCAGGTCCAGTACCGGTTCCCGAAGTACGTCGCGACGGTCGCCACCGTGGTCGAGATCAGCTTCGCGGTCAGCGGCTTGTGGTGCAGCATGCCCTCGCCGGAGTCGGCGAGCACCAGCGGGTTGTTGAAGACCAGCCAGTTGTAGATCGGCAGATCGACGACCAGACCGAGCAGACCGACAAGACCGAACTTGGCCACTTCGTGGACCAGGTGCTCGACCTGGCCGTAGAGCTTGGTGACGAGCTTCAAGGTCTCCGGAACCTTCTGTGATCACACCGCGACGGGAGGGCAGCTTCCCACGGTACCCGGCGAACGGCCCGGTTCCGAAATCGCCCGCGCGCCGCGGTGGCCGCCTGCAGCAGGTTGTTGTATGGACATTAGGCTCCAACCTGTGAAGTTCGATCGGAAGGACCTCCCGGCCGGTACACCTGTGGTCGGCATGGTCGGCGGTGGACAGTTGGCCCGGATGACGCAGGAGACCGCGGTCGCGCTCGGCATCCAGCTCAGGGTGCTGGCCGAGGGCCCGACGGTGTCGGCGGCGCAGGCGGTCGCGGACGCGCCCGTCGGCGACTACAAGGACCCCGAGACGGTACGCCGGTTCGCCGCGGAGTGTGACGTGGTCACGTTCGACCACGAGCACGTGCCCACGGATCTGCTGCACACGCTCGAGGCCGACGAGGTCAAGGTCCACCCTGGTCCGGACGCGCTCGTGCACGCCCAGGACAAGGCGGTCATGCGCCGGCGGCTGGACACCTTCGACGCACCGTCGCCGGCCCATCAGGTCGTTGAGACGCCGGCCGACGTGGCCGATTTCGCCAAGCGGGTCGGCGGATTCCCGATCATCCTGAAGACCACCCGCGGCGGATACGACGGCAAGGGCGTCTGGTTCGTCGACGGCCCGGACGACGAGGCGGTCGCGGCCGCGTTCGGCAGCGGCGTACCGATCCTGGCCGAGGAGAAGGTGGACTTCGTTCGCGAACTGTCGGCGATCGTCGCCCGTTCGCCGCACGGACAGGCGGTCGCCTACCCGATCGTCGAGTCGGTGCAGAAGGACGGCATCTGCGTCGAGGTCACCGCACCCGCGCCCGGTCTCGCGCCGGACAAGGCCGCGCAGGCGCAGCAGACCGCGCTGAAGATCGCCGGCGAGCTCGGAGTGGTCGGGATCCTCGCGGTGGAGATGTTCGAGGCCCGCGACGGACGCCTGCTGGTGAACGAGTTGGCGATGCGCCCGCACAACACCGGCCACTGGTCGATCGACGGTGCGGTCACCTCCCAGTTCGAGAACCACCTGCGGGCGGTGCTGGACCTGCCACTCGGGTCGCCGGCCGCGCGAGCGCCGTACACGGTGATGGTCAATGTGCTCGGCGGCGACGTCGAGGACATGCACCGAGGGCTACTGCACTGCCTGGCCCGCGATCCCGGGCTGAAGGTCCACTTCTACGGGAAATCGGTGCAGCCCGGACGCAAGGTCGGCCACGTCACGGCGTACGGCGACGACCTCGAGGAGACCCGGGAGCGCGCCCGGCACGCGGCGGCGTACCTGACCGGAACCATCGACGAGTAAGGGATTTGCGGCATGAGCGTTGGAATCGTGATGGGGTCGGATTCGGACTGGCCGACGATGAAAGCTGCCGCCGAGGTCTGCGCGGAGTTCGATGTGCCCTTTGAGGCAGACGTCGTGTCGGCGCACCGGATGCCGGCCGAGATGATCGATTACGGACGGTCAGCACACGAGCGCGGCCTGAAGGTGCTGATCGCCGGCGCCGGCGGGGCCGCGCACCTGCCCGGCATGCTCGCGTCGGTGACTCCGCTGCCGGTGATCGGCGTACCGGTGCCGCTCAAGTACCTGGACGGGATGGACTCGCTGCTGTCGATCGTGCAGATGCCGGCCGGGGTCCCGGTGGCGACGGTGTCGATCGGGAATGCCCGCAACGCGGGCCTGCTGGCGGTCCGGATCCTGGCCGCGTCCGACGAGAAACTGCGGGACCGGATGATCGCCTTCCAGGAGTCGCTGGCCGACCTCGCCCGGGCCAAGGGTGCCACGGTGCGTGACGAGGCGACAGAGCTCCGTAAATCCTGACGATGTAATTGTTTTCCACAGGCCGGGCAGGGTAGATCGTGAGATCCCAACCGATGTCGTCTAAGGTCGTCGATCGTGACTCCGCCCGCTGAACCGGATACGCAGCGCATCCCGGTCCGTTATTGGATCTGGCTGTTCGGTGCTGCCGTGTCCCTCCTCGGCGACCTGACGATGACGTTCGCCATCGGATGGTCCGCCAGCCAACACGGTGGCCGTACCGCCGGACTTGTCCTGCTCCTGGCCGCCGCGCCGCGGGCCGCCCTGCTGCTGGTCGGCGGTGCGGTAGGCGATCGGTTCGGCGCCCCGCGCGTGTTGCTGGCCAGTTGTACCGCGATGTTCCTGCTGACGCTGGCGCTGGTCCCGGCCACTCTGGCCGTCGGTGAACCGATCTGGCTGCTGCTCGGGCTGGCGCTGATCGTCGGCGTGATCGACGCGTTCTTCCTGCCGTCGTCGCGCTCGATGCCCCGGCTGCTCGTCCCGCCGGAGCAGGTGCCGCGCGCGCTGGCCAGCTTCCAGGTCACCGGCGTGGTCTTCGCCGTGACCGGTACGGCGGTCGGCGGCGTACTGGTCAGCTGGTCCGGGCTCACCGCGGCGGCGGGGTTCGACGCCATCACCTTCGGCGTGATGATCGGCGTACTGCTGCTGCTCCGGAACACGATCAGCCCACCGCGGCGGATGCAGACCGGCATGTTCCGGTCGATCGTGGACGGGATCAAGGTCGCCTTCGGCCGGCCGTTGACCCGGGCGCTGCTGATCACGATGACGGTCGCGGCCGGTCTGCTGATGCCGCTGGATGCGTTGCTCTTCCCACTGCTGGCCCGGTCGCACGGCTGGGACGCTGCGACCGCGGGTCTGCTGGTGGCCAGCCGGAGCCTCGGAGTGGGGGTGATCGCGTTGCGCATCCTGTTGCGCGGCGCGTTTCCCCGGCCGGGCATCTTCGCCGCCCTCGGACTGCTGGTGGCGGCCGCTGGTCTGCTCGGCCTCTCGTTCCTCGATCCGCTGCCGCTGGCCTTCGCTGCCGGCGTACTGAGCGGGATCGGCGTCGGCACGTTCACCGGCCACGTGCTGCCGCTGCTGATGAACTCGGTCGAGCGGGACTACCAGTCCCGCCTGCAGTCCGTCGTGGTGCTGTGCCAGAGCCTCGCGCTCGTGGTGATGAACCCGGTGCTCGGCAGCCTCGCGGATCTGGACGGGTTCGGCATCAACGGTGTCTGCCTCTTCATCTCCATCGCCTCGGCCGCCACCGGTCTCGTCGTCCTGACCCGCCCTGTCCTACGCTCCGCCACCGTCACCTAGCGGCCTAGGGCTTGCCCGGGGCGCGGTAGATCCAGCCCGCGGCGCGCCACTTCGCCGCGTCGAGCAGGAGGCGGGCGTCGATGATCGCCGGCGCGGTGACGACTCCCCGCAGGGCGGCCGGGTCGAGCTCGCGGAACTCGGGCCACTCGGTCAGGTGCAGTACGGCGTGAGCGCCCTCGCACGCCTCGGTGGCGGAGGCGGCGTACCGCAGCGTCGGACGGACCTTGCGGGCGTTCTCCATCGCCTCCGGATCGTAGACCGTGACGTTCGCGCCGTGCAGCTGGATCCGGCCGGCCACGTCGAGAGCAGGCGAGTCGCGTACGTCGTCAGTCCCGGCCTTGAACGCGGCCCCGAGGACGGTGACGTTCCGGCCGACCCACTCGCCGCCGAGCACCTCGTGGGTGACGTCGACGATCCGGGCCCGGCGGTGCTGGTTGATGTCGTCGACCTCACGCAGCAGCGTGATCACCTCCTCGACCCCGAGCTCGCCGGCCCGGGCCATGAAGGCGCGCAGATCCTTCGGCAGGCAACCGCCGCCGTACCCAGGACCCGCGTTCAGCATGCCGCGGCCGATCCGCTTGTCGTACCCCAGCGCGTCCGCCAGCTGGGTGACGTCGGCACCGGTTGCGTCGGCCATCTCGGCGAGCGCGTTGATGAACGAGATCTTCGTGGCCAGGAAGGCGTTCGCGCCGCCCTTCACCAGTTCGGCGGTCGGCAGGTTGCAGACCACTACCGGCGTACCCTCGCCGATCGGGGTGGCGAAGACCTCGCGCAGGCGTGCTTCCGCGGTCGCGGACTGGACGCCGAACACCAGCCGGTCCGGGTGCAGCGTGTCGTCCACGCCGTGCGCCTCGCGGAGGAACTCGGGCTGCCAGGCGATCTCGACCGCCGTACCGGCCGGGGACTCGGCGTGGAAGCGCTGCTCGACCAGCTTCGACGTACCGACCGGGACGGTGGAGCGACCGACCACCAGGGTCGGCCGGGTGAGCAGCGGCGCCAGCATGTCCACGACCGAGTTCACCTGCGCCAGGTCGGCCGCCTCGCTGCCCTCGAGTTGCGGCGTGCCGACGCAGATGAAGTGCACGTCGGCCCAGTCCGCGATCAGCTGATAGTCCTTGGTGAACCGCAGCCGGCCGGACTCGGTGTGTTTCTTCAGCAGCGGGTCCAGCCCGGGTTCGTACAGCGGCGCCTTGCCGTCGTTCAGCAGCTTCAGCCGGTGCTCGTCGATCTCGACCCCGATCACGTCGAAACCGAACTCGGCCATCCCGGCGGCGGTGTTCGCGCCGAGGTAGTTGGTGCCGATCACGGCGATCCGCAGGGGGCGGGAGGTCGCTTCACTCATGTCCGGGACTCTACCCACCACGGTTATCAGCCGGTGACCGGCTCATGGCCACGGAGCCTCCGGGCCGTGCGCTGTTGGTCACTTTCGGCTCCCCGCGGGCGGGCGTACGTCGTACAGTGCAACTCGTGAGTAACTCATTCGACCTGTACGCGCTGTCCGAGGAGCACGAGGCGATCCGGGCCGCGGTCCGCGACGTCTGCGACGCCAAGGTCGCCCCGCACGCGGGCGATGTGGACGAGCTGGCCGAGTTCCCGAAGGCGTCGTACGACGCGCTGAAGGCGTCGGACTTCCACGCGCCGCACATCCCGGAGGAGTACGGCGGCGCCGGGGCGGACGCGCTCGCGACGGTGATCGTGATCGAGGAGGTCGCCCGGGCCTGTGCCTCGACCTCGCTGATCCCGGCGGTGAACAAGCTCGGCTCGCTGCCGCTGCTGCTGTCCGCGTCGGACCAGGTCAAGCAGCGCTACCTGCCGCCGGTGGCCGCGGGCGACGCGATGTTCTCGTACTGCCTGTCCGAGCCTGAGGCCGGTTCGGACGCCGCCTCGATGAAGACCCGCGCGGTGCTCGACGGGGACTCGTACGTACTGAACGGCGTGAAGCGGTGGATCACCAACGCCGGCGTCAGCGACTACTACACCGTCTTCGCGGTGACCGATCCGGACGCGCGGTCTCGCGGGATCTCGGCGTTCGTCGTCGAGAAGTCCGACGACGGCGTCTCCTTCGGTGCGCCGGAGAAGAAGCTCGGCATCAAGGGGTCGCCGACGCGTGAGGTGTACCTCGACAACGTCCGGATCCCCGCCGACCGGATGATCGGCGACTCGGGCACCGGCTTCGCCACTGCGATGGCGACGCTGGATCACACCCGGGTGACGATCGCAGCGCAGGCGCTTGGGATCGCGCAGGGCGCGCTCGACTACGCGCTCGGATACGTCAAGGAGCGCAAGCAGTTCGGCAAGGCGATCGCGGAGTTCCAGGGCCTGCAGTTCATGCTCGCCGACATGGGCATGAAGATCGAGGCCGCCCGCCAGCTCACGTACTCCGCCGCCGCCCGCTCCGAGCGCAACGCCGCCGACCTCACCTACTTCGGCGCCGCCGCCAAGTGCTTCGCCTCCGACGTGGCCATGGCCGTCACCACCGACGCCGTCCAACTCCTCGGCGGCTACGGCTACACCCACGACTACCCGGTCGAACGCATGATGCGCGACGCCAAGATCACCCAGATCTACGAAGGCACCAACCAGGTCCAGCGCATCGTCATGGCCCGCCAACTGCTGAAGGGCCTCGGCTGACGCCGCGGTAGTGGGTTGGCCCGCTGGTGGGGCCGTGAGACGGTGGGGCGGTGTCGAGCGCCTTGCTGATCGCCGGCGGTCTCGTCGGCCTGTTGGGGGGCGCCGAGCTGCTGGTTCGAGGCGGGACCGGGCTGGCGCTGCGGCTGGGGATCGCGCCGATCGTCGTCGGGGTGACGGTGGTGTCACTCGGCACCAGCATGCCGGAGTTGGCGATCGGGATCGACGCCGCGCGGCAGGACAGCGCCGGTCTGGCGGTCGGCAACATCGTGGGCACGAACCTGGTCAACCTGTTGCTGATCCTCGGCCTGAGTGCCCTGATCGCACCCATCGTGCTCGACTCCCGGACGGTGCGGTTCGACCTTCCGTGCATGGCCGGGGTGTCGGTGGTGCTCCTGCTCGTGTCGCTCGACGGCACCCTCGGCACGCTGGATGGTGTCGTGCTGTTGCTGCTCGGGATCGGCTACACGGTAGGGGTTCTGCGTACGAGCCGTCAGGAGTCCTCGTCCGTCCAGGCGGAGTACCAGGCCGACACCAGTGCGAAGAAGACCAGGCCCTGGATGGCCGTGGTGAGCCTGGTGGTGGGGATCGCGGTCATCGTGATCGGCGCGACGCTGCTGGTGGACGGTGCGGTCGACGCTGCGCAGGCGTTCGGAGTCAGCGACGCCGTGATCGGACTGACGATCATCGCGATCGGTACGTCGGCTCCCGAGCTGGTGACCACAATCGTCTCGACGATCCGGGGGAACCGTGACATTGCCCTGGGCAACCTCCTCGGATCGAGCGTCTACAACATCGCGATCATTCTCGGAGTCACGATCCTCGCGGCCCCCCGGCGTCGTCGAGGTCCCCGACGAGGTGCTGCAGAGCGATCTCCTGCTGATGGTCGGCGCGGCCGTGGCCTGCATACCGGTCTTCGTCTCCAGCCGCCGCATCACCCGAACCGAGGGCGGCATCTTCGTCGCGGCGTACGTCGCCTATCTCGCCTGGCTACTCATCTCCCGCGCCTGAGGCCGGGTTGTCGGTTCGACAGCGTTTTGAAGACAGCCCTTGCCATAGTCCCTTCAAAGTCGTGAGCCACAGGGACTGGAGGGGTCTGGATGAGAAGACTGAGGGCGTTGGGCCTGCTCGCGACCGGGGTGGTTGTCGCAGCAGGACTCACACCGGTTGCCACGGCACCGCCGGCCACCGCCGAGGCGTCGATCGACTGGACGACGTGCGCCAACCCGGGACTGCAGGACGCCGGAGCAGAATGCGCTCTGGTGCCCGTGCCGCTGGACTACGCGAAACCGGGCGGCGCGACGATCAGGATCGCTGTGTCCCGGATCAAGCACACTGTTCCGGACGCGCAGGCCCAGGGCGTCATGCTGGTCAATCCGGGCGGGCCGGGAGGATCCGGGCTGGCCTTGTCCACCCTGGGACAAGCGGTGCCGAACGGCGCGGGCGGCTACTACGACTGGATCGGGTTCGACCCGCGGGGCGTCGGCTCGTCGCAACCCTCGCTGTCGTGCGACCCGGACTACTTCGGCTTCAACCGGCCGACCTATCTGCCGGTGCTGAAGTCCACGGTGCAGACCTGGCTCGGCCGGGCGAAGGGCTACGCGGACGCCTGCAAGGCGAACGGTCCCATCCTGTCGCACATGACCACGATCGACAGCGCCCGGGACGTCGACAGCATCCGCGCAGCGCTCGGCGTGGAGCGGATCAACTACTACGGCTTCTCGTACGGCACCTATCTCGGTCAGGTGTACAGCACGCTCTTCCCGTCGCGGGTACGGCGCATGGTGCTGGACAGCAACGTCGACCCGCGAAATGTCTTCTACCAGGCCAACCTGAACCAGGACGTGGCGTTCGACCGGAACATCAAGATCTGGTTCGGCTGGCTGGCGACGTACGACAGGGTGTATCACCTCGGGACGACGGAGAAGGCGGTCGAGCGGCTGTTCTACGAGACCGAGGCCAAGCTGACGTTCCACCCGGCCGACGGCAAGATCGGCGGCGACGAGTGGGTCGACACCTTCCTGCTCACCGGCTACTTCCAGTCGACCTGGACCGATCTGGGTGACACGTTCGCTCGCTATGTCAATGCCGGCGACGTCTCGAACCTGGTGGACCACTACCTGGGTGCGAGCGGACTCGGCAACGACAACTTCTATGCCGTCTACAGCGCGGTGCAGTGCACCGACGTGCAGTGGCCGCAGAAGTGGTCGACCTGGGAGCGCGACAACTGGCTGACCTTCGCCAAGGCGCCGTACGAGACCTGGGCGAACGCCTGGTACAACTCGCCGTGCCTGTACTGGCCGGCTCCCGCGCACAAGCCCCTCGAGATCGACGGCAGCAAGGTGGGCAACGTGTTGCTCATCGATCAGACCCTCGATGCACCGACTCCGTTCGAAGGCAGCCTCGAGGTACGTCGGCGGTACCCGCACTCAAGTCTGATCGCCTTGCCGGGTGGCACGTCCCACGCCAGTTCTCTGTCCGGCAACGCCTGCCTCGACAACCAGGTGGCCGCCTATCTCACGAACGGCACGCTGCCACCGCGCAAGCCTGGTCCGGGCCCGGACACGACCTGTGCACCCCTTCCACAACCCGTCCCTGGCGCCGCGGTCGCGGGTACGACGGTCACGTCGACACAGCCTGTGGCTCGCCGAGGCTCCGGATTTGTGTCACCAGGTCCTCACGGCTGACCTCTCTCGAGCGCACGAGATCCATCGTGTCGATGTTCTCGAGTGCCTCCTCCCAGTGTGCTCGGGCCTCCTCACCTCGGCCGGCGCTTCGCAGCGCCCGGCCGAGGTTGTTGAGGATCGCGGTCTCACACCACTTGTCCCGTTGCGCCTGCGCTTGGACCATCGCGCGTCGGTAGCAGCGCAGTGCGGCATCAATCTCCCCGAGGCCGGTGAGCGCCTGGGCGAGCGTGTCCGTGACGTACGGCTGGAGGTGTGGTGTGTTGCTGGTCTCCGGCGCGCTCAAGGCCTGCCGACAAGCCACAGCGGCTTGGTCGAAATCGTCCACCGCCAGGTAGCTGAGGGCCAGCTCATTGAGGGCGAGCACCAGTTCGTCGGTGTCGCCGGCCCGGTCGCAGATCTCGACGGCGGATTGCTGTACGGCGATGGCCCGGTCGAGGTGCCCCGACCAGCGCAGCGCGGCGCCCAGCCTGCCGAGCGCTCTCGCGTGACCGATGTCGTCGCCGAGCGAACTGAACAGTCGCGCTGCCTGCCTGAAGTAGCCGCGAGCCCGCTCGTGCTTGTCGGCAAGGCTGTACGCCAACCCGAGTTCATTGCACGCCACGGCCTGTGCGGCGATGTTTCCACGGCGCTGTGCGGACTCGAGCGCAATCTGTTGCACTCGGGTCAGATCGTCGTGGGCCGCGCGTACCGCGAGATAGTTCGACAGCTGGTCAGCCAGTTGCCACGCGGCCGGGTCGTGTCCCGAAGCAGTGGCCACCTCGACGGCGCCCAGCAACGCGGTCCGCTCGACATCGAACCAGTCGAGTGCGTCCTCGACGTCTCCGAACTCCCGGGGAACCACCGTCGCGGGCAGTTCGTCGACCGTTCCGAGCGGGGTGCATTGGCCCATCACCATCCGCGCCCTGGCGGCGCTGTGGACATACCAGGCGAACAGCCGATCGAGCGCAGCATCGCGACCTGGCTGGTCCTCGCCGGAGAGCTCGTGCGCGTACAGACGTAGCAGATCGTGGAGTTGGTACCGTCTCGGCTGTCGTTGGTCCAGGAGGTGAATCTCCACCAGCCGATCCAGGACGGGCAGAACCTCGCCGGCTGTCGATCCGACGATGGCCGCTGCGCAATCCACGCTGAAATCGGGCCCAGGATGGAGACCGAGCACCGCGAAGGCCTTGGCCTGCTCCGGTGTGAGCGAGTCCAGCGAGCGGCGGAACACCGCACGCACGCCACGGTCGAGGCCGCCGTCGCCGGTGCTGCTCAGAACGTCGATGCGACGCGATGCCGCTCTGAGCTGCGACACCAGGCGGCGATCGCCGTAGCCCATGCGCTGCTCCAGTTGCTCCGCAGCGACAGCCAGGGCAAGAGGCAGCCGTCCGCACAGGTCGGCCAAGTCGGACAGCATCCGCAGATTCCATCGCGACCGGCTCAGCTTCGACGCTGTCGTCAGGTAGGTGATCGACTCATCGGCGCTGAACTCCGCCAGCGCAATGCGATCCGCGCCGTCCCTGGCGACAAGCCCGCGCAGTTGGTTGCGACTGGTGACCACGACCATGCTCGCGGATCCCGGCAGCAACGGACGAACCTGATCCGCACCGCGAGCGTTGTCGAGCAGGAGAAGAACGCGGCGTTCGGCCAGCCGGGATCGCAACAGCGCGCTCCGGGCATCCACATCGTCGGGGATGTTCATCGGCGCGGCGCCCAGCTCCCGCAGCAGCAGCTCGAGGGCGGTACTCGGCTCGAGTTCAGGTCCGGGCCCGGTGGCGTGAAGGTCCAGGAAGAACTGGCCGTCCGGGAACCGCTCGGCAACGCTGTGCGCCCAGTGGATCGCGGTGGTCGTCTTCCCGACACCTGGTGCGCCGTCGAGGACGACAACGGCTGTAGACCCGTCGGCTCCTTGCGGGAGCAGGCCGTCGAGTGCCGCCAGCACGTCAGCCCGACCGACGAAGTCCGCGGTGTCATGGGGCAGTCGGATCCGTGAAGGAGACAAACTCACCCGCGCCTGCTGGAGCGCGGTCCCCGGATCGACACCGAGCTCAGCGGCGATCCGCTCGTGAACCTCCTCGTAGCAGGCGATGGCGGCCGCAGTCTGACCAGTTGACTGCAGGGCCGCGATCAGTCGAGCCCAGAGCGGCTCGTGCAAAGGAAACTGCTGGGTCACCGTGCGGAGGTCGGCCACGACGTCTGACGACGTACCTGCGGCCAGCTTGAGATCCGCGCGGGTAGCCACGGCATCCAGGTAGCACTCGGTGAGACGCGGTGCTCGGGTCTCCGCGAGCCAGGATGAGTCGACGCCGGTGAAGGGGGTGCCTCGCCAGAGCGCCAACGCGTCGTCGAGCGTGTTCACGATCTCCGGCGCGGGCGGGAGGTCTGACAACAGCCGGAGGAAGAGCCAGGCGTCGACTTGGTTGGGCTCCACGCAGAGCTGATAGCCGCGGGGTGCGGTCACGATGACGTGACGTCCCAGCGTCTGGCGCAGCCTGGCGATGTAGGTCTGCAAGCTGGCGCGGACGTCGAGGGGCGGCCTTGCGCCCCAGACCGCAGTGGCCAGCGTGTCGACCGAGACGACCTCGCCGGCCGCATCTGCCAAGGTGGCGACGATCGCGCGGAGCCGGCCTTGGGGCAGTGTGATCGCCCGGCCGTCTTTCAGTACTTCGAACGGGCCGAGGACACGGATCTCCAGAGTCGTCACGTCGCCCTTCCGGTTGCCGGACTTTGGCTCGAGCATAGGACCGGTCGGTACCAGCGGCAGGCGCGTTGTGACAGCGAATTGCAGGCGTTGCGCGGTTGGATGGCCAGTGTTGTGCCGCGGGTGGAGAAGCCGTCGGCGGCCGATCGGCGTGGAGTGTCCCTGAACGTGCACAAGGTGAGTGTTCGGCTACTGGGTCCGATGGAGGTCCGGGTCGGCAGCCGGCCGATCGCGGTCGTCGGCAGCCGTCGACGGGTCCTGCTTGCTCTCCTGGCCGTGGCGGCACCTGCGCCGCTGCTGGCGGAGACACTCGGCGGGCGGATCTGGCCGGATCTGCCAGCAGCGGGCACCCGGAAGAAAGTCCAGACACTGGTCGTGCGGCTTCGGCAGGACCTCGAGTTCGATGCCATCGAGAGAGGGCCAGGCGGGTATCGACTGCGCTGCGATGTCGAAGACCTCGACATCGCCCACTTCGACAGCCTGCTGTCGGAAGCGGCCCGAGCGGACGATCCGATGGGGGAGCGGGACCTGCTGGCGGCGGCGCTGGACTTGTGGCGAGGAGATCCCTTCGATGGCATTGATTGCGGTTGGCTTCTCGATCACGTGGCCCCGCGCCTGACCGAGCGGTACCTGGCCGCGATCGGCCGTCGCATCGAGCTGGACCTGGCGGCTGGTCGCCACGCCGAGTCGATCGCAGAGCTTCGGGTTCTCACCGGGAGATATCCGCTGCACGAGGCCGGCTGGGAGCAGTTGCTCAAGGCACTCAACTCCGCCGGACGGCCGACGGAGGCGTTGGCCGCCTATGCCGAGGTTCGAGGTCTGCTGGCGACCGAGCTGGGAATCGAGCCGGGATCGCAGTTGCAAGGGATCTACCGCGGCCTGTTGCAGGCCGACGCCGAGCGCCAGCCTCCGGAGTTCGTACCACAGCAGCTTCCGCAGACCGTTCGCCGGTTCATCGGCCGCAGTGCCGACCTTGCCACCCTCGACGCACTGCTGCCTGTCGCCGACGACGCCGGTCAGGTCCTGTGCGCAACCATCGTCGGCGGTGGTGGCGTTGGTAAGACGGCTCTGGCCCTGCGATGGGCACATCGGGTCCGTCATGAGTTCGGTGACGGCCAGCTGTATCTGAACCTCCGCGGGTTCGGCAGGACCGATCCCCTGGAGCCGATGGCGGCGCTGGAGGCACTTCTGCGCAGCCTTGGGTTCACCGCGGACCAGATACCTCGCTCGGGTACGGCGCGCACCCGCGCACTGCGCGGCCGGCTGTCCGGGAAGCGGACCCTGGTGGTCCTGGACAACGTCCGCGACGTCGACCAGATTCGCCAATTGCTCCCGGGCCTCGTGGGTGTCC
The DNA here is from genome assembly GCF_004331465.1 of Kribbella pittospori. GTDB lineage: Bacteria > Actinomycetota > Actinomycetes > Propionibacteriales > Kribbellaceae > Kribbella > Kribbella pittospori. The sequence continues at coordinate 169,698 of NZ_SJKB01000002.1, read as the reverse complement.
GCGCTCCGGTCCTGATCACCAGCCGCAACCGCCTCCGTGACCTGAATCGCCTTGGCTGTCACCGAACCATCGAGCTGGGCATGATGCCGTCGCAGGAGGCGGTCGACGTACTGACCGCCGCCCTCGACGAGACGTCGCACCATCGGCGCGCAGCTGAACTGGCTGAGCTTGCGCGGCTGTGTGGGCACCTGCCGTTGGCGCTCGCGATCGCGGGTGAGCAGTTGGCAAGGCAGCCGTGGGCGACGACCGCCGAGGTGATCGACCGGCTCAATGCCAGTCGACCCCGACTCGATGCCTTCGACTCACCAGATGACCCCACGACCAGTCTCCGAGCCGTCTTCTCCTGGTCATATCGCGGGCTCGACACCGGCACCGCTCAGCTGTTCCGGATGCTCGGCCAACACACCGGATCCGACATCACCGTCCGTACCGCCGCTGCACTAGTGGGAACCGACGAGCCCGACGCAGCCCGCAAACTACGCCGCCTCGTCGACGAACACCTCCTCGTCACCCACGGCCCCAACCACTTCGAGCTGCCCGACCTGCTACGCAGCTACGCCCTCGAGCTCCCAGCTCCCGCTGGACCAACCGACGACGTGACCGAGGATCTCTAGTCGGTGGTTGAGGGGGTTCCTGCGCCCCAGACGAGGCAGAATTCGTTGCCTTCGGGGTCTCGGAGGCATTGCCAGAGGCCGCCGTCGTAGATGTCGTCGGCTCGGGAGGCGCCCAGTTGCAGGGCGCGGTCGATGGACTGGTTGCGAGTGGCGGGTGGGACGTAGAGGTCCAGGTGCTGGCGGTTCTTTGCCTGCTTGTCCTCCGGCACATGGACGAAGTCGAGGCGGACGGCGGCGCCGTGGAGCTCGATGACGCCGTCGTCGGCCTGGCGTAGTTCGCCGCCGAGCAGGGAGTGCCAGAAGCGGCTGAGTGCGTCCGGGTCTGATGCGTCGAAGGCCACTGCGTCGATCACCGGCACGGGTAAGGACGACGTACTGCGGTCCTCGTCGGTGCTCGGTCGATCGGTCATGTGCTCTCCTCGGTTCACTGCTGCTGGATACTACGTCGACTTCCGTGGGCGGAGCTGGTCGCGGCCGTCGAGGAGCGCGAGGGTGGCGCGGGCGGCGGAGGTGGCGGCCCGGGTGGTGGCGCGGGATCCGGTGCCGAAGCGGCCGTCGAGGAGCAGCGTCGCGTGTCCGTGGGCCGTCGCCTCGACAGCGGCGGCCAAGGCTTCCGCTGCGCGCTTGTCAGGGGTGAACGCCTTCACCGAGTCCAGGAACACTTCGTCGATCGGCCGTTCGGCAGCCGCGATCTCGGGATGACCGGCCTTGTCCAGGCTCGAACCGAACTCCGCCGAGAACAACAGCTGGAACAACGCCTGGTGAGAAGAGGCGAAGCGGACGTAGGCCCGCGCGATTGCCGCGAGTCGGTCGGCCGGTGTGGCCGACCGTGTGAGTTTCGGCTCCAGTTCGGCGCGGAAGAGTTCGAGGGCGTGGACGCACACCGCCGCGAGCAGGTCGGCGCGGCCGGAGAAGTGCGCGTACGGCGCGCTGACGGCGACCCCGAGCCGGCGACTGGACTCCGCGAGGGAGAACGCGCCGACGCCGCGCTCGGTGATGAGCTCGATCGCGTCGTCGATCAGTGCCGCCCTGAGACTCCCGTGGTGGTACGACCGCCGACTCATGCGGTCACCGGATAGCTGACCTCGGTGAGCTGCTCAGACAGTGTCCACAGCCGCTTCGCTGCCTCGCGGTCGTACGACGAAGGGCTCGTGCGGACCTTGACCGGCGACCCGGCGTACTGGAACCAGCCGTCCGGCCCGTAGCACTCGCCTCCTCGCGCGGACTTGTCCGTGGCCGCGCGGAGCTGCGGCAATGCACCTCGGCGAGCGTCTTGGGCGAGCCAGAAATTGACCGGTCGCAGGGCCCGCCCTATCAGCACACGTTCGAGTCTCGAGCTCGTCCGCCACAGGTCGGTGCGGGCGTTGCCGGGATGTGCCGCCAACGAGGCGGTCGTGCCTCCGACGGCCTCCAGCCGGTGCTGCAGTTCGTACGCGAACAAGAGGTTCGCCAGCTTCGAGCGGTCGTACGCCGCACCAGCGTCGTACTCCTGATCCACGTCGAGACGTCCACGGCGGTGCGCGTTGCTGGTGACGGTGACGACCCGCGATCCGGCGGTCCGCAACAGCTGCTCGAGCAGCAGCCCGGTGAACGCGAAGTGTCCGAGATGATTGGTGCCGAACGTGAGCTCGAAGCCGTCCTCGGTGTGCTGGAACGGCACGTTCATCACGCCGGCGTTGTTGATCAGCAGATCCAGCCGCGGACAGGTCGAACGGATGGTCTCGGCAGCCGCGCGAATCGACGCCAGCGAAGCCAGGTCGAGCTCCACCACACACGCCCCAGGGATTGCCTCCGCCTTCGCGGTGTCGCGGCACGCGAGCACAACCGTGGCACCACGCGCCGCCAGCACTCGCGCCGTCTCCAACCCGAGTCCTGCGTTCGCTCCAGTCACCACGGCAATCCGCCCGGACTGATCGGGTACGTCGGCCGCCGTCCATCGAGCCATGATCTGAGCATAGCTCAGAATCTGAATGTCTTTAAGTTTCTTCAGGCACAGACTTGCGGCCCACTCGGTGCGGGCCGCAAGTCTGTATGTGGTCAGTTGCCGGCCATCTGGTTGTTGCCGTGGACCAGCATCGAGTTCAGCGCGGCGCGGGTCGCGTTGTTCAGCTGGCCGGTCTGCGGAAGGTGCGCGTCGCGCTGCAGATACGTGATCGCGTTGATGGTCTGAGCGTTCTCGTACCCCGTGATGGATCCGTTGTAGTAGTTGAGCTGCGCGAGCTGCTGCTGCAGCAACTTCACGGCGACCGATGGGACCACAACGGGAGTCGCCGGGGTGTTCGCCGGCGTCAGGCCGTGGCCGCCGCTGCCCGGCTGGTACTGGCCGGACGAGCTGGAGCTTGCCGGCGGGGTCGCGGCGCTTGCCTGCGCGGGGCCCTGGAAGCCGATGACGGCGGCGGTGGCGATCCCCGCCACCGCGACGCAGCTGGCGGCGACGGTAGCGATGATCCAGGCCTTCGGCCTGCCGGCTGCGGTCGTGCTGGGCATTTCGGTTCTTCTTTCTCCTGTTGGTCCGGCTGTTCCGTCCCGATAAAGCAACAGTGCGCCCGTCCGGCCGCCCCCACGATCCACCGACCGGCCGACCCCCCGGCTGATCCCCCATCCCCCGATCGGTGGATCTGAGGGGCTGCGGAAAAGGGCTTGAGCTGGTGTGCACTCCAGGTCATAGCGTCAACACATGGACTACAGAAATCTTGGAGCAACCGGGCTGAAGGTCAGTGAGCTGTGTCTTGGCGCGATGATGTTCGGCGGGCAGACGGACGAGCAGGACAGCATCGAGATCCTGAACAAGTTCACGGATGCGGGCGGAACGTTCATCGACACCGCTGATGTGTACGGCGCCGGCAGATCGGAGGAGGTGCTCGGCGGCTGGCTGAAGACGCAGCGGCGGGAGGACCTCGTCATCGCGACCAAGGTCTGGGGCCCGATGGGCTCACAGCCGAACGACCGCGGCCTGTCCCGCAAGCACATCCTCGATGCCGTCGACGCGAGCCTGCGCCGTCTCGGCACGGACTACATCGACCTCTATCAGCTGCATCGATGGGACGACAGCACGCCGCTCACCGAGACGTTGTCGACCCTCGACACCCTGGTGCGGTCCGGCAAGGTCCGCTACATCGGCGCCAGCAACTTCCACGCCTGGCACCTGCAGAAGGCGATCGAGCTGTGCCGGCAGAACGGCTGGGCGTCCTTCGCCAGTCTGCAGCCGCTCTACACGCTGCTCGACCGGAGTCCTGAGTGGGAGCTGCTTCCGGTCTGCCAGAACGAAGGACTTGGTGTGATCACCTGGTCCCCGCTGCGTTCCGGCTGGTTGTCGGGCGCCTTCCGCCGTGGCATGACCGCGCCGCCCCCGAACAGCAAGGCCGCAGGACCTGGAACGCATGCCTGGGACCGGTACGCCAACGACCACACCTGGGGTGTGATCGACGAGCTGGATGCCGTCGCGAAGGACGCCGGAAAGACGATGCCGCAGGTGGCCGTCCGCTGGCTGATGCAGCGTCCCGGCGTCACCGCGCCCATCATCGGCCCGCGGCTGCCGAGGTACCTCGACGATCTCCTCGGCGCGGTCGGATGGTCACTGACCCCGGAACAGCTGGAACGGCTCGACACCGCCAGCCGGCCGGACCTGCCCTACCCCTACTTCCTCTGAGCGGAGTCACCGGCTCCACGGTAGTGGTCGAGCTTGTCGTCCAGAACGCCCAGCGCTAGGTTCATCTTCGCGATCTCGTCGCGCAGCCGGTCGCGGTGGCTCTCGAGAAGTTCGACCACGCCGGCGTTGCCGTTCGTGCGGTTCCGCAGGCTGCCCATGAACCGCTGGAGGTCGGTGATCCCCAGGCCGGCCTGGCGCAGGCAGATCAGCAGCCGCAGCCAGGCCACGTCGTGGTCGCTGTAGATCCGTTTGCCTCCGGTCGTACGCCGTACCGGGCCGAAGAGGCCGAGGCGTTCGTAGTAGCGCAAGGTGTCCAGGCTGAGGCCGGTGCGCTCGGACGCCTCGGCCGGTGCGTATGACGTCATGCGCTCCATCATCCGATCTGGAGTGCGCTCCAGGTCAAGCGATCATTTGTGCCGGCGCGCGGTGACGACGGCGGCGATCGCCCCGAGGGACAGGACGGCGGCAAAGCCGATCATCGCGGGCTGGAGGGCGACCTGGCGGATCACGATGCTGAACGCGATCGACGGGAGGCCCATGCCGAGGTACGCGATGACGAAGAACGTTGCCAGTACGCCGGCGCGTGACGCCGGGGCCGCCGCACCGACGGTTTCGGCGACCGCGCTCTTGAACAGCAGGCCGGCCCCGCTGCCGCTCAAGGCCGCTGCGACGAGCGCCAGCCACAGCATCGGGTGGTAGAGCGAGACGGCGGTGAGAGCGAGCCCGATCGGGAAGGTGATCGTGCCCGTCACGAGTGCGACGGCCTGGCTCGCGCGGAGCAGGGCAAGTTGCGCAAGCGCCGAGGCCGCGAACGCCGTGAACGGCGCCAGCCCCGCGACGAAGTACGACGTGATGCCGAGCTGACCGCGGACGATGATCGCGCCGAGCGACGAGAACAACCCCATCACCGCGAAGGCGAAGAACCCCACGGCAGCCGCGGATCCGAAGGCCGCACCCGCTCCGGGTCGCAGCGCGAACCGGGCCGGCCGATCGTTGCCTCTAGCCTCGATGTCCACCGTCTCCGGCGTCGACAGGACCAGCAGGAGCAGCACAATCATCAGCGCACCGAAGACCGCGTACGACGTTCGCAGCGGAGCCGGTGCCCATTGCGCAAGCGCACCAGCCACCAAGGGACCGAGTGCGAGACCGCCAAGGTTCGACGCCGTCGCCACCAACGCAGGCATGGACGACCGCGGCTCGTCGGGGTGAACGGCGTGATGGAGGTCGGTCAGATAAACAGTCGCCGTGGAAGCCATCAGCCCGACCGCGACACCCGTGAGGACGCGTCCGACCAGTAGGGCCGGCAGCCCTGGCCAGATCGCGAGTACGGCGGCCGACAGAATGCCGGTGAGTAGCGCGGGGACGATGATGCGCCGACGGCCGAGGCGGTCGGAGAGGTGACCGAGTAGGTGGAAGCCGGCCGCGGCGCCGACCACCATCACGGCGAACGCGACGGTCACCGTGGTCGCGCCGAAGTGATCACGGTCCTGATAGATCGGCCAGAGCGGCGTCGGTACGGTCCCGAACGCCATCAGGGTCAGGAACGCGGTGGCGACGAACCAGAATCCGGTCCGGTGCCGGGCTCTCGTCGTACGGGCGATCGTTGGTGCGGCGGTAGTCATCGCGGACATGGCCTCTCTGCAGGGACATCGGTCTACTGAGACCGAACAGGGCCGTGCTGCCCGGGCATACCAGCTCTGGTAGGACAGTTCCAGATGGATTCCATCTCTCGCAGAGATACAGTCGGGAGCATGGAGTTTCGGCATCTGCGGCACTTCGTCGCGCTCGCGGAGGAGCGAAGTTTCACCCGGGCGGCGGAGCGCGAGCACATCGTGCAGTCCGGCCTGTCCACGTCGATCCGCGCGCTGGAGAAGGAAGTCGGTGCGCCGCTCTTCGTTCGGGGTACTCGACCGGTTCGGCTGACAGCCGAGGGACTCGCGATGCTGCCAGCGGCGCGGCTGGCGTTGGAGGCGGCGGTCAACGCGCGGCAAGCGGTGCAGGACACGCAAGGCGTGCTGGCCGGGGAACTGCGGATCGGCGCACTGCAGACGGCCGGGCATACGCTGCCGGTCTCGTCCTGGCTGGCCACGTTCGCCGTTGATCACCCGGCGGTGCGGATCCGCGTGCAGCAACTGCCTGCGCTGGCGATGGTGGAGATGGTTGCCGACGGCCACCTTGACTGTGCGCTGGTGTCACTCGTGTCGGATCGGGTCGCCGGCCTCGAGGTCGTCCCGCTCGTTGCGGAGCCCCTGGTGCTCGCCTGTACGCCGACTCATCCGCTCAGCTCGGCGGACGCCGTCAAGCTCACCGACCTCGCCACGGAGCGCTTCGTCGAAACGCCTCCCCAGTGGGCGATTCGCCAACTGCTCGACACCGCCTTCGATGAAGCAGGCATCGAGCGGGATGTCGTGTGCGAGGTGAACGAGTGGACCATGCTGCTCGACTTGGTCTCGGCCGGCGTCGGTATCGCCCTCATCCCAGAAGGCCTGGCCCTCGACACCTCCGCCGTACGCCTGGTCCCGCTGGCCGGCCCCGACCTCGTCCGCCGAGTAGACCTCATCCTCCCCACCGGCCCCGCCGCCTCTCCAGCCGCCCGCCGCTTCCGCGAGTACGTCACTCACCCCGAGACGCGGCGGCCTGGGTGAGGAGTTGGTCCGGCCAGGTGGGGTTGGCGTTGTGGGCGATGGGGTAGCCGGAGGCGTACGGGCCTTCCCAGTGGACGGTGATGCCGGGGTTGTGGATGTTCGTGCCGTCCGGGAGGAACAGGTGGGGACTGCCCTTGATGGCGTCGGTGATGGCGACAGCGTGGTCGGCCATGACGGTGGCTCGGGCGCGGCCGTCGTCGAGGGCCTCGGCGAGTGCGGTGACGTCGACCGAACCGGCCCCTTTGGCGACGTCGAGGATCACCTGGCGGTGCCCGATCGACAGCGACTCCTGCCAGAAGGCGCAGCGCAGTGCGTAGTCGAGATCCTCCGACTCGCGCAGACCCTGCTCCTTCGCCGCGTGCACCGCTTCGGCCGCGAGCATCACGGTCGACGGATAGGTCCAGTCAGGCTGCGTCCACAGCCGGAACCCGAGCTCCGGCGCCACCTGTCCGAGCCCGACGGCCTCGCTGTCGGTGCCCGGCCGGGAGTGCGGTCCGTTGAACAACTCGAGCGCGAACGTGTGGTGATCGATGGCCACCTGGTCCTCGAGACCGAGCCGCTCCCGCGCCGCCCGGAGCCGATGGATGGCCACAAACGCGAACGGACACAGGAGATCCGACCAGATCTGGATGGTCCCCGGCGCGATCATTCGTCCTCCACGTGGTCGGCACCCGATGGGTTGTTGGTGAAGCGCTCCGGCTTGAGCAGGACCGCCGTACGTCGGTCCGCGACCATCTCGCGGTCGTACTCGTCCAGGTCCGGATGCTGGCCACCCGCCGCGTGGTAGATATCGCGCAACAGCAACCGCAGCTGCTCCGCGTCGAGACCAGGCAGCGCATCGTCGGGCCCGGCGAGCTCGACCGGCCCGCTGACCGCGATCCACTGCCAGCCCGCCCGGAACACGAGCGTCGCGTTCGGATCCCGGCGCAGATAGGTGAGTTTGGCCGTCCCGCCCCGCGCGACCAGGGCGACGACCGGCTCACCGGTGAGCGGATGCGGCAGTACGCCGGCATTCACCACCGAGACAGCCGGCTCCCCGGACCGCCGACGGACGACAAGCACGGCCAGCCAGTAGTCCTGACTGCCGAGCTCCTTGATCAGCTCGAGTCCCGCACGAACATCCATGCCTGCGACATTAACGGACCATGGTCCGGTTCTCAAGCGGCCAGAGCAGGGGCTGGATGGTGGGGTCGGTGTAGTCGGGGGTGGGGTCGTTCCGGACCAGGGTGTCGTTCGGGTGACTCGAGCCGGGGCGCCAGCGGTTGGTGGTGGGTTGGAGGTGGATGGCCAACGCGCGGCGGGGCGCCGTACCGCGGTTGGCGGAGCTGCCGTGGACGGTGCGGCAGTGGTGGAACCTGACCTGGCCGCGGCGCATCCGGGGTACGACGGGAGTCGGGTCGAAGCCCTGCGCGACGATCGAGGCCTCGAGGGCGTCGGCGTCCTGGGAGAAGAAGTCGAGACCGGTGATGTCCCAGCGGTGGCTGCCCGGCAGGAACGACACCGCGCCGTTGACCTCGTCGACGTCGTGGAACCCGACCCACGCGGTGAGCATGTCGTCCGACGTGCACGACTGCCAGTACTGCCGATCCGTGTGCCACCCGACTCGAGCCGAGCCGCCCACCGGCTTCCGGAGCAGCTGGTCGTGCCACAGCCGGATCCCATCCGCACCGGACAGCGCGGCGGCCGTCGCACCGATCGCCGGGTGGCGGACCAGTGCCGCGAGTTCGTCGACCCGGAGCGAGGAATAGTCGTTCTTCCGCAGTACGTCGCCGTCCGACGGCTGCCAGCCCCACGTCGACGGCAGGTTCGGGAGGGCGTGGTCGTGGTCGCCGGCGTAGAAGCGCTCCATGCCGCGCTCGGCCGCGTCGAGTACGTCGGACGGCACGATCACCGGCGAGATCCAGTAACCGTGCTCACGGTAGAAGGCGAGGTCGTCAGGCCCGGGAAGTTCTGTCATGCCGGCAACCGTAGGAAATCGGGGCTGTTCGCCGCGTTGCCGTTGTTCAGGCAACTGGACACAATCTTCAGGTGTCTCTGACTCAGCCTCACGGGCTGCGCGCGGGCTTCCATGCCGACGTACACGACCCTGTCAGCGGTCTCGTGCACGCTGGTGAGCAGTGGGTCCCGGAGCAGTTCCTGATCGAGCCGCACCAGCATCCGGTGTGGGAGATCTACCTGCAGTTGCACGGCGTGACGCGCTGGGCGGCTGGCGACGAGAGCTATCTCCTCCAGCCCGGCCACCTGTTCGCCGTACCTCCGGGTCTCGTACATCACCTGGCCGGTCGTTCGGGCAATCACCACTTCTATTTCGCCGCCATCGACCTCGATCCCGTCGTACGACGCCAGCCCGCGCTGACCCTGGATTGGCCCGCAACCGTCGTGCACCGAGAAGCGGGAGAGGTCGCGCACGCCTTCGCGCAACTCGTCCGGGAACTCACCACCCGCTACGAGTACAACGACACCGGGCTGGCGCTAGCGGTCGACCACCTGGTGCTGTCGGTCGCACGCGCGATGGCGCCGACCGCCGCGCCACAACTGGCGATGCATCCGGCAGTGCGGACCGTCAAACGCCTACTGGAGCAGGAGTTCCACGAACACTGGACGCTCCGCCGACTCGCCGACCGGGTCGGCCTCGCGCCGTCGTACCTGGCCGAACTGTTCGCCGACCACCTCGGCCAGCCGCCGCACCGCTACCTCAACGAGCGCCGCATCGACCGCGCCCGGCAACTCCTCGAATCCAGCGACCTGACCATCACCGCGCTGGCCCTCACCCTCGGCTTCAGCTCCAGCCAGCACTTCGCCCGGGTCTTCCGCCACCACACCGGCACCACCCCCACCGCGCACCGAGCCTCAATGCGTGAGTGACGCGAGCAGCGCGAGGACCGCCGCCCACCCCTGCCGGAGCGCGGCCTCGTTCCCCGCGCGAGTGCCGCCGAGCGTGATGGCCTCGTGGCTCACCGGGTGCACCTCCTTCGTCCCGTGCGGAAGGTACGGCGGCCCGGCGATCCCATGACCGGCCTGCGGGAAGACCAAGGCGCGATGCGGGTAGCGGTTGTGCGCGTCATCGAGCGCGAAGGCGATCCGCGGCGCCGCCCCCATCGACGCCCAGAGTGCGTCGTCGGATCCGGCGATCGCGAGGACCGGACCGCTGACCTGGTCGACCGGGATCGAGGAGTCGGGTGGCAGTTGCTCGCCGACCAAGGTCCAGGCCGCGCCGCCGACCGCCGGGAACGACCCGACCACCACATCGGTCGGTGCATAGAGGACAGCGCCGTGCACCAGGTCGGGGAAGTGATCGCTCAGCAGCAGGGCGGCCTCGGTGCCACGTGACGCGCTCAACGCGATCACGTGAGCCGGATCCACTCCTGGCTGCCGGGCCAGCCAGCGGGCTGCGGTCGCGAAGTACTCCACCGGGATGTCGCGAAGCTCCTGCGGTAACCCCGGCGCGTGGAAGTACGCCACGGAGAGCGCGGGATACCCGTGCGACGCCAGCAGTTCCGCGATGGACTCTACGGCGTTGCCGCCTTCGGAGCCGCCGAACAGCAGTACGGCGGGATGCTTGGTGTGATCGGGTGGCGGAGCGCGGTAGACCCCGCTGACCTTGTCCGTGGCCGGGGTCAGCTTTCTGGACGTGACCCCCGAGGTCGCCCACTGTCTGGTCAGCGTCGTCCTCGCCAGCGTCTTGTCGTCGCGGTGGACCTGGATCTCGACCTGCTCGATCAGCCGGTCGCCCTGGACCGGCGGAGCGTACGCCTGCTGGTCCGGGTCGCCGTCCGGTGGGTTCATCGACCAGAACAGGCCCATGCCATCGACGCCCTGGTAGCTACCGCCGGCCGGGCTGCTGCTGTCGAGATCGATCGCACCGTGGTCGTCGGCCGTGAACGTCGCCTCGGCCCGCCAGGTCTTGCCGGCGCGGTCGTTCGCCTGCGCGCTCACGCTGACCTTGGCGTGCGACTCGAGTCCGCCGACGGTCAGGTGGACGGCCTGATCCGCCGGCGCCGTGGTGTGGTCGACCTGGATCGTCGCGTGGTCTGTCCCGCCCGAGCTGCAACCACCGGCCAGCAGGCAGGCGGTCGTGACCAGGAGCATCACGCGACGGAGCATGTCAGTCCTCGGGCGGTGGGGGCAGCGTTGGGTAATCGATGATGGGGTAGAGACCGACGGTGAAGCCATAGGTGGTGTCGCCGGAGCGCGGCAGTTCGTCGAAGCTGTGGATGAGCCGGTCGACCCCACGCCAGAACTCCGCCGCGCGCTCCTCCGGGATCCGGGCATGGCGGATGAACGACCGCAGCTGTCCGGCGTCGTACGCCGTCCTGGACTCCTCGGCGGCGACCTCGAAGTCGTTGAAGTCCGGCGGCAACTCGACCCCGTCCACCCGCCGGCCGAGGCCGACGTAGAACATCCGCGCGGCCCGGCCGTAGAAGCGCTCCTCGATGGCCCGGACCCGTCGGGTCCGGACGACCTTGAGGATCCCCGCGTCCGCGAGCACCTTCACGTGATGAGCCACGGTGCTCTTCGGGCGTTTGACCGCCGTGGCCAGCTCGGTCACGGTCGCGGCGCGCTCGTGCAACAGGCCGAGGATCGTCGTCCGCAACGGGTCGCTGATCGCCCGGACCTGCTCGGCCGTTGTCAGCTCGATGGTGTCCTCGAGCTCGTAATCCGGCACCGGGCTGTTGATCGACATGGTCGGATTAGACTAGCATCACGGATTGTTCGAAATATCTGGATCATTGGAGCGGATCATGGCCGAGGTCGTGCTGTACCACCACGCGCAGGGACTCACCGACGGGGTGAAGACCTTCGCCGACGAGCTACGGCAGGCGGGTCACACCGTCCACCTGCCGGATCTGTACGAGGGGCGGACGTTCGCCACCCTCGACGAAGGCATCGGGTACGCGCGGGAGACCGGCTTCGGCGTGGTCAACGAGCGCGGGGTGCAAGCCGCCCAGGGACTCGGCGAAGGCCTCGTCTACGCGGGCTTCTCGCTCGGAGTGATGGCGGCGCAGCAGTTGACACAGACGCGGCCCGGGGCGAAGGGCGCGCTGTTCTTCGACGCCTGCCTGCCGGTGTCCGAGTTCGGGACCTGGCCGGACGGCGTTCCGGTCCAGATCCACGGCATGGACGAGGACCCGTTCTTCAGCGAGGAGGGCGGCGACCTGGACGCCGCCCGCGCCCTGGTCGCCGCCACCGATCAGGCGGAGCTGTTCCTCTACCCCGGCAAGGTGCACCTGTTCGCCGACTCCTCGCTGCCCGGGTACGACGAGTCGGCGGCGAAGCTGATGATGAGCCGGGTGCTCACCTTCCTCGAACCGATCCGCTGACACCGCGGGCCGGGATGAACGAGGCGATGGCCAGCGCGGACAGGGCCGCGCCGGCGCCGATGATCAGGACCACGCGGAAGCCGGTCTGGGACGGCAGCGTGTAGCCGCCGAGGTTGATGGTGAGCTGGGCCAGGATGACGCCCGCGACCGCGCTCGACACCGACGTACCGATCGAGCGCATCAGTGTGTTGAAGCTGTTCGCGGCCGCCGTCTCCGACACCGGGACGGCGGCCATGATCAGTGCGGGCATGGCGCCGTACGCGAGACCGATGCCCGCGCCGATCAGCAGTGACACCAGGACGAGCTCCCACACCGAACCCATCAGCACGCTGCCGAAGCCGTAGCCGGCCGCGACGACGACGGCGCCGAGCATCAGCGTGACCTTCGGCCCGCGGGTGTTCGAGATCCGGGCCGACAGCGGCGCGGTGAGCAGCATGACCAGACCGGACGGGCCCATCACCAGGCCGGACGCGAGCATCGACTGCCCCAGTCCGAAACCGGTTGCCTTTGGCATCTGCAACAGCTGCGGCAGGACCAGCGACATCGCGAACATCGCGAACCCGAAGACCATCGACGCGAGGTTGGTCAGCAGCACCTGCGGCCGGGCCGTGGTCCGCAGATCGGCCAGCGGCTCGGTGGTACGGCGTTCCCACCAGCCCCACACCAGCAGCACGGCGATCGCGAACGCGAACAGGCCGAGCGTCCGCCCACCGGTCCAGCCCCAGCCGGCTCCCTGAGAGATTGCCAGCAGCAACGAGATCAGTCCGGCCGACAGACCGACACCACCGAGTACGTCGAACCGCCCGCCGGACCGCACCGACGACTCCGGCACGAACCGCAGGACCAGCCCGAACACGATGAGCCCGAGGCCGGCCGACACCCAGAACAGGTTGTGCCAGTTGGTGTTCTCGGCCAGCAGTGCGGCCGCGGGCAGTCCGAGGGCACCGCCGACGCCGAGGGACGCGCTCATCTGGGCGGTCGCCGTACCGAGCTTCTCGCTGGGGAGTTCGTCGCGCATGATGCTGATGCCGAGCGGGATGACTCCCGAGGCCAGGCCCTGCATCGCGCGGCCGACGATCATCGGCGTGAGCGAACTGCTCAGCGCCGCGACGACGGAGCCCGTGACCAGCATCGCGACGCTGATCAGCAGCATCCGGCGCTTGCCGTACATGTCGCCGAGCCGGCCCATGATCGGCCGGGCCGAAGCCGGTCGACCTGATGGAAGCGTTCGCGCTGCCGGTGCCGTCGCTGGTGATCTGCCAGTTGCTCGGTGTGCCGTACGCCGACCACGACTTCTTCCAGCAGAACAGCAAGCAACTGATCAAGATGGCCGCGACGCAGGAGCAGCGCGCCACGGCGCACGGCAACCTGGCCGCCTACCTGGACAACCTGGTCGGGGAGAAGCTGGACAACCCCGGCGACGACCTGCTGTCCGGGCTGACGGAGCGGATCAGGACCGGTGAGCTGACCCGGCAGGATGCGGCCGGCATCGGCGTACTGCTGTTGCTCGCCGGGCACGAGACCACCGCGAACATGATTGCCCTCGGCACCCTCGCGCTGCTGGAGCACCCCGAGCAGCTCGCCGTACTGCGGGAGACCGAGGACCCAAAGGTGGTCGCGGGGGCGGTCGAGGAGCTGCTGCGATACCTGAACATCACCCACAACGGCCGGCGCCGGGCCGTGCTCGAGGACATCGAGCTCGACGGGCAGGTGCTGAAGGCCGGTGACGGCGTGATCTTCCCGAACGACATCGGCAACCGCGACCCGGGCGTGTTCCCGGATCCGGACGTGCTCGACCTGCATCGCGACGCCCGGCGGCATGTCGCGTTCGGCTTCGGCGTACATCAGTGCCTTGGGCAACCACTCGCGCGGATGGAGCTACAGGTCGTCTACAGCACCCTCTACCGCCGCATCCCGACCCTGCGGCGCGCGGCCGAGCTGGACGAGATCCCGTTCAAGCACGACGGAGCCGTGTACGGCGTCCACTCGCTGCCCGTCACCTGGTAGCCCCTACTCCCGGAAGGTCACCTCATGAAGATCATCGTCGACCAGGACAGGTGCGTCGCCTCCGGCCAGTGCGTCACGGCCGCCGCCGACGTCTTCGACCAGCGCGACGAGGACGGCATCGTCGTCCTGCTCACCGACACCCCGCCCGAGGACCTCGCCGCCGACGTCCACCAGGCCGCCGCGGTCTGCCCGGCCCTCGCCATCCTCGTCGAGGACTGAACTGAACTGGTCGGCCCGCGCGCAAACCGCGCGGGCCGACTACAGTGCGGAAGATGATCAACGGTGCGCATGTGATCATCTACAGCCGCGACGCTGAGGCCGATCGGGACTTCTTCCGGGACGTGCTCCGCTGTCCCCACGTGGATGCCGGACGCGGGTGGCTGATCTTCAAGTTGCCGCCGGCCGAGGTTGCCGTGCATCCGGCCGAGGTGGACTCGCACGAGCTGTTCCTGATGTGCGACGACCTCGACGCGACGATCGCCGAGCTGACGGCGAGCGGGGTGGAGTTCGTGAAGGAGCCGGAGCGGCAGCCGTGGGGCGTGCTGACGTCGATCCGGCTGCCCGGTGGAAGCGAGCTCGGGCTGTACGAACCGTTGCATGAGCGCGCGCACGATCTCTGAGACGTGATCGATTTCAGGATCGACGTTCCGGACGCCGCCCTGGAGGATCTCGCCACGCGCTTGCGGCAGATCCGGTGGCCGCGGCAACTGCCAGGCAGTGGGTGGGATCGCGGCGTACCGGTCGAGTACCTGCGGGACATCGTGACGCGGTGGCAGGTGTACGACTGGCGGGCGTGGGAGGCGCGGCTCAACGCGTATCCGCAGTACACGACGCGGATCGACGAGCAGACGATCCACTTCCTGCATGTTCGGTCGCCAGAGCCGGATGCGTTGCCCTTGATTCTCACGCACGGCTGGCCGGGGTCGGTCGCGGAGTTCCTCCCGATTCTCGGCCCGCTCACCGACCCCGCGTCGTACGGCGGGGATCCGCGCGATGCCTTCCATGTCGTAGCGCCGTCCGTGCCCGGACACGGCTTCTCGGTCCCGCTCGAGAGCCCCGGCTGGAACCACCGCCGGATCGCGCAAGCGTGGGCGATCTTGATGCAGGAGTTGGGCTACCAGCGGTACGGAGCCCAGGGCGGCGATACGGGATCCGTCGTGTCCCCGCTGCTCGGGTCCGTCGATCCGTCCCACGTCGTCGGCGTACACATCAACGGCGGGCTGGCGTTTCCAGCGATCCTGCCAGGTGACCTCGAGCACCTGACCGACGTCGAGCGGGAGCGGCTCGCAGCAGCCGAACGACTACGCGAGGTCGGGACCGGGTACGCCGACCTGCAGGGCACGCGACCGCAGACGGTGTCGTTCGGGTTGAGCGACTCGCCGGTCGGGCAACTGGCCTGGATCCTGGAGAAGTTCTGGGAATGGACGGATCCGGCGCGTGCGCTGCCCGAGGACGCGGTCGACCTCGACCATCTGCTGACGGACGCATCGATCTACTGGTTCACCAACACGAGTGCCTCATCGGCCAACCTGTACTACGAGAATCGGGTCGCGGCCGACGAAGCGCTCGAACCGTCCGGAGTGCCGACCGGTGTGGCGGTGTTCCCGACCGACCCGGCGATCCGGCGGGTGCTAGACCGCCGGCACCGCATCATCCATTGGTCGGAGTTCGGCCGCGGCGGGCACTTCGCCGCACTCGAGGCGCCGGACCTGCTCGTCGACGACCTGCGCGCCTTCTTCCGGCTGGTCCGTTAGGCGGGCCGGAACGACGAAGTTCAGCAACGTGCCGTCGCGTTCGACCGTTGCCTCCGGCCACCGGCGGCGGATCATCCGGAGGCTCCGGTCGTTCGCGGGACTGACCACGAACAGGAACCGGGTGGCACCCGCCGCGATCGCTCCGGCCGCGGCCGTCGCCAGCATCCGGACGCCGAGCCCGCGGCCTTGCTCGTCCTCGCTGATGATCACCGCGAGTTCGGCGGTCGCTTCGTAGCCGTGCGCCCACGCCCACATCGAGTGGCCGACGATCGTGTCACCCCGGGTCGAGACCCAGGACGCGCCGGTGGGACAGAGCAGCCGGAGCAGGAGCGCGGGCCGGGGTGGCCGGCCGATCGCGGTCTGGAACCGGAAGTAGAGGCTGAGGTCGGTCAGCCCGGTCAGCATTCGCGCCAGCTCGTCCGCGTCGGGTTCTCCGGCGCGGCGGATGAGCGGCGTACCCATCTGAGTCTGGTTCACGGATTCAGGGTTGCCCGGGTTGGCTGAGTCTGTCAAGCGGACTTATCCTGGATCTCATGAACGAGCAGGTGCCCGAGGCGATGCGCTGGTCGACCGAGAACTGCACGATCTCCCGGACGATGGAGATCCTGGGCGACAAATGGACGTTCCACGTGCTGCGTGAACTCTTCGTCGGCGTACGGCGCTTCGAGGACATCCGCACGCGGGCCGGCGTACCCCGCCAGGTCCTGACCGATCGGCTCGCGGCGCTGATCGAGCGCGGGCTGATCCGCCGGCACCCCTACCGTCTGCCCGGTCAGCGGGAACGCTACGAGTACCGCCTCACCCAGGCGGGCCTGGACCTGTATCCCGTGCTGGTCGCGATGATCCAGTGGGGCGATCAGTACCTGCCGCTGGACGGCGGTCCGCCGCTCGAGTCTCGCCATCGCGGCGACTGCGAGGAACGCGTCACGGTCGTCCTCCGCTGCGAAGCCGGCCACGAACCCACACCGCGCGAAGTCGCCCTCCGCCCCGGCCCAACAGCCAAACCCCGAGCCCTGGCCGGCTAGCAGAGCTCGTCGATTGCGGCCCGGATCAGGCTCTCGGTGTGCCGGGGTTGGGCGGCCGCGATGGACAGCGCGTCCATGGTGACGACGTACGCGTCGAGTTCCTCGCGTTTGTCGAGGTAGACCGCACTGGTCAGATGCTCGATGTAGACGATGTCCGGCAGGTCCGTGTCGGTGAAACGGAGCAGCGTGAAGGCTCCACCCGTCGCGGTGTAGCCGCCCTTGTCGAACGGGATGATCTGCAGCGTGACGTTGTGCCGCTTCGACGCCACGATCAAGTACTCCAGTTGCTCCTTGAGGACCTTCGTGCCACCGATCGGCCGTCGCAGTACCGCCTCGTCGATGACCGCCCACAACCGTGCCGGGCGCTGGCGGGTGAGCACCTGCTGGCGGGTCGTCCGCAGCGCCACCAGCCGGTCCTCCTCAGCCTTCTGCAGTGGCTCGTCCAGCCGGCCGAGGCTGAGCACGGCGCGCGCGTAGTCGGGCGTCTGCAGCAGGCCGGGCACGAACTGCAACTCGAACGTACGGATCAGGTCGGCCGCCATCTCCAGGCCGAGGTACGAGTGGAACCAGGTCGGCGTGAGGTCGTCGTACCGTTGCCACCAGCCCGGGTTGTTCGCGTCCCGGGCGAGGGTCAGCAGGCGTTCGCGTTCGACCTCGTCCTCGAGTTTGTAGAGGGTGAGCAGGTCGTCGACGTCGCGCACCTTGAAGCCGACCCGGCCGAGTTCGAGCCGGCTGATCTTCGATTCCGAGCCGCGGATCGCCCAGCCGGCGTCGGTCCGGCTGATCCCGGCCTCCTCGCGCAGCCGGCGCAGGTGCACGCCGAGCATGATGCGCAGGGCGGTAGGACCGCCGTACGCGCCCGGTTCCGTCACGCCTCGCCTCCCACAGCAAGCTACCCGGTGCAGACAGCAAGTAGATCATTTCACAACGGAACGTGAACGCGTGCACCGCGACGCGCTTACACCATGTGTCCACCGCCCCCTACTGTCAGTAGAGTCGTCCCACAGACATCCCGATCATTTTGCGAGGTCCTGCCGATGCCCGATGCCACCAAGGCGCCCAGTTCGATTCCGGTGGGGGTGGACACCACGAGGGCCAGCATCGCCCGGGTGTACGACGCCGCGCTGAACGGCAAGGACAACTTCGAGATCGACCGCGAAGTGCTCCGGCAGGTCGCCACCGTCGCACCCCAGGTCAACGACCTGGCCTGGTCGAACCGGAACTTCCTGATCCGGGCGTGCCGCTTCCTGGCCGGTCAGACCGACATCACGCAGTACCTCGACTGCGGTTCCGGCCTGCCGACCGCGGAGAACACGCACCAGGTGGTGCAGCGGCTGCGGCCGGAGTCGAAGGTTCTCTACATCGACAACGACCCGGTGGTGCTCGCGCACGGCCGCGCGCTGCTGGAGGAGAACGAGAACACGCTGTTCGTCAGCGCCGACATCTTCGACCCCGACGAGGTCCTCGGCCGCGACGAGGTGCGGGAGTTCCTCGACTTCAGCAAGCCGATCGCCCTGATCCAGAACGGCACGCTGCACCACTACATCGGCGACGACGGCCCGCAGATCATGCAGAAGTACGTCGACGCGGTCGTGCCGGGGTCGTACACGGTGATCGCGCACTTCTACGACCCGCAGACGCCGGAGCACTCCGAGGTCGCGCGGAAGATGGAGGAGCGGTTCGTCCACAGCCCGATGGGCAGCGGCGTGTTCCGCACCCGCGAGCAACTTCTCGACCTGTTCCCCGGCCAGGAACTCGTCCCGCCGGGCCTGGTCCTGTGCGACGACTGGTGGCCGGACGGACCGCGCATCAAGCCGCTCAACCAGGTCGAGGAGTGCATCGCCGGCGCCGTCGGCCGCAAGCTCTGACACCCGCAGTACGCCGAAACGCCCGGAACCACTGTGGTTCCGGGCGTTTTGTTGCTCGGGGCAAGCGTCAGACGTGTTCGGAGACGAGGACGGCAGTGGATTCCTCGAGCGCCTGGAAGATGTGCGGGAGATCGCCGGGGTAGGCGAGGTAGTCGCCGGGCGTGAGTTCGATCGGGTCGTCGGCCGGCCCGACCAGGGCTCGGCCCGAGCTGAGGACGACATGCTCGACGACACCGGGCATATGCGGCTCGGACTTCCGGCCCGGGCCGGGGGAGGCGACGATGCGGAAGATGTCGCGGCGGGCGTTCGGCGGGCAGGACGCGACCAGGGTCGCGCTGTACTCGGCCTGGTCGGAGTAGATGACCGGTCCCTCACCCGCGCGGACCACCTGCACCTTCGGCCGCGGCGGATCGAGCAGCGTGGCGAACGGCGTGTCCAGCGCGACCGCGAGCGCCCACAACGTCTCCACGCTGGGGTTGCCGGACCCCGACTCCAGCTGGGACAGCGTGGACTTCGCGACCCCGGCCCGCTTGGCGACCTCGGTCAACGACAGTCCGGCTCGCGCGCGATACCGGCGCAGCGAGGCCGCGATCACGTCGAGCGGTGCCTTGGTGTCCATCCGTGTTCGCTCCATCGGTCTGGTTGTTCGGCTTGACGAACGCTGGGCGTGTTGTTCATCATAATGCTCATGCGTTCGATCTGGCGAACACTCGACCGTGGGCTGGCCCGAGACATCGGGCTGGTCTGCCTGGCCGACGGCGTGGTCGGTCTCTCGTACGGCGCGATCAGCGTCGGCGGCGGGCTGTCGTTGTGGGTGCCGGTGCTGCTGTCGCTGGTGGTCTTCGCGGGCGCGTCGCAGTTCCTGTTCGTCGGGATCGTGGCGGCCGGCGGCAGTCCGATCGCGGCGATGATCGCGGGCCTGCTGGTGAACACCCGGCACGTCGCGTTCGGCCTCGCGGTCAGTGACGTGATCGGTAGCGGCTGGCGGCGTCTGCCGGGCAGCCACCTGATGACGGACGAGAACGTCGCGTTCGCCATGGGCCAGGACGACCTGCGGCAGAGGCGGGCGGCGTACTGGGCTGGTGGGATCGGCATCTTCGTGTGCTGGAACATCGGCGTGGTCGTGGGCGGTGCGGCCGGATCGGTCATCACGGACACGGACGTGTTCGGGCTGGATGCCGCGTTCCCGGCGGTGCTGCTGGCCCTTGTTCTGCCTGCATTGCGCGATCGTGCGACGCGTACGGCGGCCTTGATCGGGGTGGTGTTCGCGTTGGCTGCCACTCCGTTCTTGCCCGCCGGTCTGCCTGTGTTGCTTGCACTGGCAGGCATGCTCTTCTACCGCGCGGGCAAGCCTGCGCTGGAGGTGTCGCGATGACCAACACGCCGCTGGTGCTGGTCGGCATCCTGATTCTTGCCGTGGGCACCTTTTCGCTGCGATTCGCCGGGCCGGTGATGCGGAGCCGGTTCGAACTGCCTGAGCGGGCGCAGCAGGTCCTTGCCGCGGCGGCGATCGTGCTGCTGACCGCCTTGGTTGCGACCTCTGCCTTGACTGACGGCCACGGGCCGGCTGGGGTCGCGCGACCGGCCGGCGTACTGGTCGGTGGTGTGCTCGCGTGGCGGAAGGCGCCATTCGTGCTGGTCGTGGTGGCGGCTGCCGCGACCGCGGCCGGTCTGAGGCTGCTCGGCGTACCATAGCGGACCGTTCCAAGGACTACCGTGCTGCCATGAACGAACGTAGTGAGTTCATCATCGAGCGCAGCGCCTGTTGTGTCTCATCCGCGCCCGGAGCGAAGCGAGGACGTGGATGAGCACTTATCCCGGGCAGCCGGCTGCGCCGAAGAAGACGCTGACCTGGATCGCGATCGCGTGCTTCGCGATCGGTGCCCTGCTGACCTTGTTCTTCGTCTGGCGGATCGTCCAGACGGTGCCGGAGACGCCGCAGTCGATCGAGGGCGGCGTGGTCCACCTGACAGAAGAAGGGCTGACGATCTACTCGTCCGTCCCGGTGCTCAATCCGCCGTGCGAGGCGAAGGATGCGTCCGGTGGCGACGTACCGCTGAAGGCGCCGACCGGCTCCGAGCAGATCACGATCAACGACGAGACCTGGTACGTCGTCGCGCGGTCGGTGGACACCGTCCCGGCGGGGGACTACAGCATCTCGTGCACCGACGACACGACCGGAGCAACGTACGCCGCCGGACCGAAGTCGTCGGTCGTGGCGTTCGTGCTGTCGATCTTCGGCGCGATCGGCTCCTTCCTGATCTTCTT
Source organism: Kribbella pittospori (assembly GCF_004331465.1). Lineage (GTDB taxonomy): Bacteria > Actinomycetota > Actinomycetes > Propionibacteriales > Kribbellaceae > Kribbella > Kribbella pittospori. The sequence continues at coordinate 148,547 of NZ_SJKB01000002.1, read as the reverse complement.
CATCCTCGGCGGCGTCCTGCTCACCATCAGCGCCGTCCGCAACCGCCGCCGCAACCGCTCGCCGAACACCTACCCGCCCCAGCAACCACCAGGTGCCCCCGGCAATTACCCGCCCGGCCCCCGGACCAACACCTTCCCGCCCCCACCCCCGTACAACCCCGGCCCCAACCCGGACCGCCCCCAGGACCGCTGACGCGCAAGGTTCCTGTTTGGATGGGGTGCATGGATCTTGACTGGCCGGGGTGCCGGAATGCACGGGATGTGGGTGGGTTGCCGACGGCGAATGGTGGCACCGTTCGTGACGGGGTGCTGATTCGGTCGGACAGCCTGCACTACCTGACTGCTCAAGGAGTCGACGCGGTACGGCGTTCTGGGGTCAGCCGGATCCTGGACCTGCGGGGTGAGGCAGAGGCGGCGGCCGCGCCGAGTCCGTTCGTGGGGGACCCGCTGCTGGTCGCGCAGTCGCTGCAGGATCCGGCCGACCCTGACCACGGGCAGCCGACGATCGTGGCGGCGTGCACGTGGATGCTGGATCGGCGGCCGGAACTGTTCGCGGCCGCCGTGAAGGCGATCGCGGACGAGCCCGACGGTGCAGTCGTCGTGCACTGCCACGGCGGCAAGGACCGGACCGGCATGGTGGTCGCGCTGGCCCTGAGCATCGCCGGCGTACCCGAGGACGAGATCGTGGCTGATTACTTCCTCACCCAGGAGCGGATGGCCGGTCTGCTGGCCGAGCAACTGGCGGCCGAACCGGACACCTCATTGCATCCGGAGCTGATCGAGTTTCGCGACACCAGGGCCGAGTCGATGGTCGCGATCCTGCGTCATCTCGACGAAAAGTACGGCGGCCCCGAGGCATACCTGCGGCACGGTGGTCTCACCGACGACGATCTCGATCGCCTGCGCCGACGGCTGATCGGCTGACGTCCGAGCCGACCGCAGTGATGGCCGAGTCGCGCAACGCAGTACATTGTCGCTCATGCCGACCGCCGCAGAGCCGACCGGGGCGACCGACCCGGCGGCACTGGCCGAACGCTACGGACTCTCCAAGAGCTCGATCCGCCCGCCGCTCAACTCCTACCTGCGGGAGTTGTGGAGCCGTCGCCAGTTCGTCCTCAGCTATGCCCGAGCCCGCACCTACGCCATGTACGCCGGGGCCCGCCTCGGGTCGTTCTGGCAGGTACTGACACCGCTGCTCAACGCGGCGGTCTACTACCTCGCCTTCGGTGTCCTGCTCGGCACCAAGAACGGGATCGACAACTACGTGGCGTTCCTGCTCACCGGGATCTTCGTCTTCACGTTCACCCAGCGCTGCATGACCGACGGCTCCCGCTCGCTGGCGCTGAACCTGTCGCTGATCCGCACCCTGCACTTCCCGCGTGCGACCCTGCCGCTCGCCTACGTGCTGAACGAGCTGAACCAGATGCTGGTCTCGCTCGGTCTGCTGTTCGTCATCGTCGGCTTCACCGACGGAGTCACCTGGCGCTGGGTGCTCGTCGCACCGGCCATGCTGCTGCAGACCATGTTCAACATCGGGATCACCCTCGTCTGCGCCCGCGCCGGCACGTTCGTGTCCGACATCAGTCAGTTGCTGCCGTTCATCACCCGCACCTGGCTGTACGCGTCCGGGATCTTCTTCTCGCTGCCGGCCAAGCTGGCCGCTTTGGACGCACCGAGCTGGGTGATCAAGGTGCTCGCGCTCAACCCGATCTCGGCGTACATCGACATCGTCCGGAGATCGCTGCTCGCGGAGCACCAGGCGAACCAATTGCCGAACGCGTGGAAGATCGCGATCGTCTGGTCGTTCGTGATGCTGGCCGGCGGTCTGGTCCACTTCTGGCGCGCGGAGGACCGTTATGGCCGTGGCTGATTCAGAGGCCGAACCGACCGTCGTCGCGGACCACCTCGACATCATCTACAAGGTGATCGCCGGGCAGGGCGGCAAGGGTACGGCGGCCACCGCATTCCGGCGGATCCTGAAGCGGCAGGACCGGCCGACGATCCGCGAGGTGCATGCGGTCAAGGACGTCAGCTTCATTGCCTACAAGGGCGACGCGATCGGCGTCATCGGCCGCAACGGCTCCGGCAAGTCGACGCTGTTGCGGGCGATCGCCGGGCTGCTGCCGCCCGCGTCCGGCGTCGTCTACACCGGTGGGCAGCCGTCGCTACTCGGCGTGAACGCGGCGATGATGAACGACCTGACCGGCGACCGGAACGTCGTCCTCGGCTGCCTCGCGATGGGCATGTCGGCGGCCGAGATCCAGCAGCGGTACGACGACATCGTCGAGTTCTCCGGGATCGGGGAGTTCATCGACCTGCCGATGTCGACGTACTCGTCCGGGATGGCGGCCCGGCTGAAGTTCGCGATCGCGTCGGCGAAGATGCACGACATCCTGCTCGTCGACGAGGCCCTGGCCACCGGGGACGCCGAGTTCCGGGTCCGGTCGGAGCGCAAGATCCGCGATCTGCGCGACCAGGCCGGCACGGTGTTCCTGGTCAGCCACAGCCTCGACGTCGTCCTCGACACCTGCAACCGGGCTCTCTGGCTGGACGGCGGCGTACTGCGCCTGGACGGGACCGCCGAAGAGGTGGTCGCCGCCTACACCAAGTTCGCCCGGGGTTAGGCGGAGACGGCCTTCGGCTGCTCGCGGAGGCCGACGAGGAAGCCGAGGCCCCAGGAGACGTGCATGGTCGCGCAGACCAGCGGCATCCAGAGCAGCGCCTTCCAGGGCAGGTAGCGGCCCTCGACGGCCGAGCCGGCCAGCAGCAGGATCGCGTAGCCGAGCGGGGCCAGGAAGCCCAGGTCGAGCCAGCTGCTGCCGGTGGCGAGGCCGATGATGCCGAGGATCGTGCCGAGGGCCAGCAGGATCACCGCGATCGGGGGCGCCAGGTATCGCTTGTTGGCGGTCTCGGGGTGCCGGCGGATCACCTCGCGCCGCCACTGGCCGGTGTGGAAGAACTGCTTGGCCACCGCCGACAGCGACGAGCGCGGACGGTACGTGACGGACAGGTCCGGGGTGAACCAGATCAGGCCGCCGGTCTTGCGGATCCGGTAGTTCAGCTCCCAGTCCTGGGCCCGGTGCATGGTCTCGTCGAACCCGCCGACCCGCTCCAGCGCGGCCCGCCGGAACACGCCCAGGTAGACGGTGTCGGCCGGCCCGGCCTTGCCGCCCTGGTGGAACGTCGACGCGCCCAGCCCCAGCCGGGACCGGTACGCACAGGCGACCGCCATCTCGGTGGGCGTGCGGCCCTCGGCGGCCATCACGCCGCCGACGTTGTCCGCACCGCTCTCGTCCAGCACCTCGACCGCGCGGGTGATGTAGCCGTCGGTGAGGGCGCCGTGGCCGTCGACCCGGACCAGGATGTCGTGCCGCGCGTTCGCGATGCCGACGTTCAGCCCGGCGGGCGTCTTGCCGGTCGGGTTCGGCACGATGCTGATCCGCGGGTCGCGGTCGGCCAGCTTGTCCGCGATCTCCTGGGTCCGGTCCTTGCTCGGACCGATGGCGAGCACGACTTCCAGCTCGCCGGGGTAGTCCTGCTCGAGGACGCGGCCGACCGCTTCTTCGAGGTGACGTTCCTCGTTCAGCACGGGCATCACGACGGACACGGGCGGCCAGTGGGACAGCGGCATATCAGGTCAGGCCTTACAGATCGAAGCGACGTCGTCGACGCCGGTGGCGGGTTTGGTCGGTGAGTTCGACGGACTGCTCGTCTTACTCGGCTTCTTGGTCGTGCCGGTGGTGGGCTTGCTGGTGGAACTACTCGGAGTGCTCGGCTTCTTACCGTCTCCTCCCGAGCCCGCCTTGTCCAGCGCTTCCGACTTCCCGATGGCTTCGGCGACCTTGGTCCGGATCAGCTCGAAGTCCGGGTCACCGGTGTGGATCAGCGGCGGGACCGCGGAGAAGCTTGACACCGGGAGCTTCTTCGCGTCCAGCGCGAGGTCGGTGAAGGTCCCCAGTTCGCCGGCCGGAATGTCGGTCTGGACCACTTGTTTGCTGGCCTTGGCGATGCCCTGGAACTTGGTCAGCACCGTCTGCGGCGACAGTTGGTTCAGCATCGCGGACATCACGCACTTCTGCCGGGCCATCCGCTCGTAGTCCGACGACTCGGCCCGCGACCGGGCGAACCAGAGCGCGTGGTAGCCGTCCAGATGCCGGTCCTTGCCCGCCTCGATGTAGCCCTTGATCGGCGAACTGCCGCCGCCGATCGGGACCCGCTTGCCGATGTCGAGGGTGATGCCGCCGACCGCGTCGAGCAGGTCGCGGAACCCGGCCAGGTCGATCAGCACGAAGTAGTTAACCTTCAGCCCGGTGACCGCCTGGACCGCCTGCCGGGTCGCGGTCACGCCGGGATTCGGGTCGCCGGGGAACAGGTCCTTGTGGTTGGAGGCGTAGGTGTAGACGGCGTTGATCAGGCACTCGGCGCCACAGTTCTTCCACTGGAAGCCGTCCGGGAACTGCTTGGCCATCGCCGTACCGGCCGGGAACGGGACCTTCGCCAGGTTCCGCGGCAGGCCGATCAGGACGGTCCGGCCGGTGTCGGCGTCGACGCTCGCCAGCGTGATGCTGTCCGGCCGGGTGCCGATCCGGTCCGCGCCGGAGTCGCCGCCGAGCAGCAGCACGTTGTAGCGGCCGTGCTCGGCCTTCGACTTCTGGCCGTTGCCGAAGATGCTGGCGACGAGATCACGCTGGGTGTTGACGATCGTGCTCGCGTAGATCAGTGCGCCGGCCACCACCAGCACCATCACCCCGTCCAGGATGCTGGTGGTCAGACGGTGGTTGCGCTCGAGGGTGAGCGGCTGGCCGAGCCGGTAGGCGTCGATGAACAGTGCGGCCCAGCCGATCGCCAGCACGATCAGCAGCACCTGGACGATCCGCAGGGTGCCCGGACGGGCCAGCAGGTTGATCGTGCCGGAACGCCAGACCAGGCCGAGCAGGATCAGGAAGATGACGATCGCGATCAGTCCGGCGACGATCCGCCAGGCGTACCGCCCGGCCCGCTTACTGCCTGCCACAATCTGCGCCGACCCGGGCAGGACCAGGGTCATCAAGACCAGGGTCAGCGCCCGCTTGAACCGCACCGGCTCGCTGAGACTGCGCAGGTCAGGTTTCTCCTGCGGCATGACGTCCTTCCGTTCTCTGAGCTCACGCGGCACGGCGGGCCGATATTTCAGTCGACCGTACCTTGTCGTCCCCACCACCACTGGGTACGACGTGCCGGACGCGGTGATGGTTCGAGCCGAGGCGGATCCGGAGACGAAGAGTAGCAGTCCCTTCACACAGCGCAGGAAAACCCGTGCAGACACCCGGTGATCACCCGGTTTCACACGGTTGTGATGGTTGTCGGTGGGCGGATCGGTTACGAAAGCTCCAGACCCATCCAGTGAGGACAGGAAACCGCCCCCATGAAACTGTTCCGTACGTTCCTGGCCGCTGCCGCGGCCGGCACGATCGCACTGCTCGGCACCAGTTCGGCCCAAGCCTTCGAGGCCGCGCCCCAGCGGGCCTCCGTCCAGGCCCCCGGTGCGGACTTCACCGGGATCGCCGCGCTCAGCAACTGTTCGGCATCCCTCGTCCGGTACGCCGAATCGGTGGGCACCGACAAGGCGCTCGTACTGACCAACGGCCACTGCTACGAAGGAGGGTTCCTGAACCCGGGCCAGGTGCTGGTGAACCGTGCGTCGACCCGCTCGATCACGCTGCTGCGGCCGGACTCCAGCCGGGCCGGCACGGTCCGGGCCAGCCGGATCCTGTTCGGCACGATGACCAAGACCGACATGATCGTGTACGAGGTGAACGAGACCTACGCGTCGATCCAGAGCCGCCTGAACGTCACGCCGCTGACGTTGGCCAAGCAGGGCCCGGCCAACGGCGCCGGCATGGCCGTCGTCTCCGGCTACTGGAAGCGCATCTACACCTGCTCGGTGCAGGCCACCATCCCGCAACTGCGCGAGGGCGACTGGTCCTGGCAGAACTCGATCAAGTACCAGCAGCCGGGCTGCGAGACGATCGGCGGTACGTCGGGATCGCCGGTGGTGAGCACGTCGACCGGTGAGGTGATCGGGGTCAACAACACCGGCAACGAGGACGGCGAGCAGTGCACGGTGAACAACCCGTGCGAGGTCGACGCCGACGGCAACGTCACCGTCGACCAGGGCGCGGCGTACGGCCAGCAGACCTGGTGGCTCTACACCTGTCTGACCGCCGGCCGCACCATCGACCTGAACAAGGCCGGCTGCGAGCTCCCGAAGCCGTCCCGCCGGCACTGACAGCCGCGGGCTGAGCGTGCGGGGTGACGTAGACCACTTGCGATCAGGTAACGTCGCCCCGCATGGCAGTCGACTCCTCCACCGACCACGTCAGTACGACGAAATGGCCGAGCCCGTTCGGGGTCCGGACCCGGCTGGTCGCGTCCAGCGCGCTGATGCTCTTCACCGAGCTCGCGCTGATCCGCTGGACCGGCTCGAACGTGGTGCATCTGAGCTACTTCTCGAACTTCGTGCTGCTCGGCTCGTTCCTCGGCATCGGGATCGGCATCCTCCGGTCCGGCCGGGCCAAGCGGCTGCCGTACTACTCACCGGTGATGCTCGGCCTGCTGGTCCTGGTGATCGCGTGGAAGCCGGTCACGGTCGACCGTGGTACGTCGTCCAGTGTCATCTACTTCACCAGCCTGAACACCACCGGACCGCCGGTCTGGGTGATCCTGCCGATCATCTTCATCGCCGCCGCGGTCGTGCTCGCCGGTCCGGCCGAGCTCGTCGGCCGCTGCTTCGCCGAGTTGCCGCGACTGACGGCGTACCGCTATGACCTGATCGGCAGTCTGGTCGGGATCGCGGCGTTCACCGGGCTGTCGTTCCTCGGTGCGCCGCCGATCTGGTGGGGCGCGATCGTCACGGTGATGTTCGCCGCGCTGATGATCCCGCGGCCACGGTCCGCCGCTCCCACCGGCCGCAGCCTCGTCGCTGCCGGGCTGAGTGGGGCGCTGGTGCTGGCGCCGTTGCTCGTGATGGTCGGCGTGCTGTTCCACGAGTCCACGCGGCCGGAGAACAGTTGGTCGCCGTACTACAAGGTGCAGACGAAGGCGTTCACCTGGCAGAACGTGCCGTTGCTGACGATCACGGTGAACGGTGTGCCGCACCAGCAGGCGATCCCGGCCGACGCACGGTTGCAGTGGGAGCCGCAGTACGGGCTGCCGTACGAGCGGGCGAACGTCGGCAAGACGCCGAAGAACGTGCTGATCATCGGTGCCGGATCCGGCTCGGACGTCGCGATCGCGCTGAAGAAGGGCGCGACGCACGTGGACGCGGTCGAGATCGACCCGCGGATCCGCGACCTCGGCAAGGCGCTGCACCCGGACCGGCCGTACCAGGACCCGCGGGTGACGTCGCACATCGACGACGGGCGGGCGTACCTGTCCCGGACCGACAAGAAGTACGACCTGATCCTGCTGGCACTGCCGGACTCGCTGACGCTGGTGAACGGCGCGAGTTCGCTGCGGCTGGAGAGCTACCTGTTCACCCAGCAGGCGTTCGAGTCCGCGCGTGATCACCTGAATCCGGGTGGCGCGTTCGCCATGTACAACTACTACCGCGAGACCTGGCTGATCGACCGGCTCGCGTCGACCGCGCAGTCGGCCTTCGGGCACAAGCCCTGTGTGGACAAGGTCGGCGACGACCTGCAGCAGGCGGTGGTGACGGTCGGGCTGACCGAGGCCGACCAGACCTGCAACGGTGAGTGGGGCGGACCGAGCGCGATCACGCCGCCGCCCGCGACCGACAACCGGCCGTTCCTCTACCTGTTCACCGACCGGATCCCGTCGCTGTACCTGATCACGCTCGGCCTGGTCCTGGTCGCGGGTCTGATCGGAGTCGGGATCGCCGGCGGCGGATCGTCGTACCGGCGGATGCGTCCGTACACCGACCTGTTCCTGCTCGGCGCCGGGTTCATGTTGCTGGAGACCAAGAGCATCACGGGCTTCGCGTTGCTGTTCGGTACGACGTGGGTGGTCAACGCGATCGTGTTCGCCGGCGTACTGGTCGCCGTACTGGCCGCGGTCGAAGTCACCAGACGGTTCAAGACACCACCGTTGAAGGTGATGTACGTCGTCCTGTTCGGTGGACTGTTGTTGTCGTGGGTGTTCCCGGACGAGTGGCTGCTGTCGATGCCGGTGGGCTTGCGTGCACTGGTCGCCGTGGTGATCGCGTTCCTGCCGATCTTCGCCGCGAACGTGATCTTCGCCAAGCGCTTCACCGACACCGCGGACGGCACGGCGTCGTTCGGTGCCAACCTGCTGGGCGCGATGCTCGGCGGCTGTCTCGAGTACGCCGCGCTGATCATCGGCTTCGACGGCCTGCTGATCATCGCCGCTCTGCTCTACCTCGGTGCCTTCCTGCTCCGCCCGAAAACCCCTGCGGTGGTGCGCAGTTAGCTGCTAGGTTCTGATGTCTGGGTCGTCCGGACCTCCTCGAACCGACGGAGGTCAAGGCGATGAGCGAACTTGCGGACTACTACCGGGACCGCGCCGCGGAGTACGACGCGGTCTATGACAAGCCCGAGCGGCAGCAGGACCTGGCAACTCTGAAGGAACTGCTGCCGCCGCTGGTCGCCGGGAAACGGGTCCTCGAGATCGCGGCCGGCACCGGCTATTGGACCCAGGTGCTGGCCGAATCGGCGCAGTCGATCGTGGCGACGGACCTGAACGACGAGACGCTGGCGATCGCACGGTCCCGGTCGTACGTCTGCGAGGCTGTCAGCTTCCAAGTTGCCGATGCGTTCCGGCTGGACGAGATCGCCGGCGAGTACGACGTGGTGTTCGCCGGCTTCTTCTGGTCGCATGTGCTGCGCCAGGACGCGGCTCGGTTCGCGCAGTCGCTTGTGCAGCGGGCGGAACGAGTGGTGCTGGTCGACAACAAATATGTCGCCGGCAGCAACTACCCGATCAGCCGGACGACTGCCGACGGCGACACGTATCAGACCCGACAGCTGACGGATGGTCGTACGTACGACGTCCTGAAGAACTTCCCGCCCGCGGAGCAGTTCACGGCCGACGTGGCACCGGCTGACGTCACGTGGACCGACCTGACCTACTTCTGGCTGGCGACCGTCACCGGGTAGTCCGCCGGCGCTGGACGATCTCGCGGGCTCGGGCGAGGTCGGCGTGGTTGTCGATCTCGACCCAGTCGGTCTGACCGATGGAGACCGTGTCGATGCGGAACCCTTGGTCGATCAGGAGTTGGTACGCGTCCTCGTAGTACAGATGAGGATCGCGACGCCAGGTCTGCTCGAGGGCGGTGGTGAGGTCCGCGGCGGCCGTGGGCTCGATCAGCGTGAGGCCGATGTACTCGCCGGTGGCGGTCGCCGGGTCCAGCTGCTTGGTGATGCGTTCGACGCCGGTGGTGTCGGAGCAGATGACCTTCATTTCCTCGTCGGCCAAGGGTTTCTCGGTGTCCAGGGCAAGGATGATCCGGCGGTCGTCTCCGCGGGCGTCGAGGAGGGCCTGCTGGACCGAGGCCGGGTGGACGGTGTCGCCGTTCGCCAGCAGGACGCCGTACTGCAGGTGATCGCGGGCGCACCACAGTGAGTAGGCGTTGTTCCAGGTCTCGCCCTTGTCGTTGTGGACGAGTTCGAGGCGGACGCCGTACTGCGTCTCGAAGTCCTTCACCCGCGCCTCGACAGTGCCGGCGGCGTACCCGACCACGATCGCGATCTCGGTGATGCCGACGGCCGCGTAGTTGGCCAGCGTCAGGTCCAGCACGGTGACGCCGGGCACGATCGGGACGAGTGCCTTGGGCAACTTGTCTGTCAGCGGCAGGAGGCGGCGACCGGCACCGGCGGCGAGGACTAGTCCGATCATGGCTCATGGTACGGGTTCGGCCCGTCCGGTGGGGATGCGTCGCTGCGTGGTGGCAGGATCAGGGACATGACGTGGCTCGTGACTGGTGGTGCTGGGTACATCGGGGCGCATGTGGTGCGTGCGTTCCGCGCGGACGGGATCGACGTGGTGGTGATCGACGACCTGTCCAGTGGAAAGGCCGAGTTCGTCCCGGACGGCGTTCCGTTCGTGCAGGCGAACCTGCTCGACGGTACGGCAGTCCGCCGGGCCCTGGAGGGGGTCAGCGGGGTCGTCCACCTGGCCGGGTTCAAGTACGCCGGCGTATCGGTGGACCGGCCGCTGCACACCTACACGCAGAACGTGACCGGGATGGTGTCGCTGCTGGAAGCGATGGCGGACAAGGACATCCACAACATCGTGTTCTCGTCCAGCGCCGGGGTCTACGGCACCCCGAAGGACGAAGTGGTGACCGAGCAGACCCCGCCGGACCCGCAGAGCCCGTACGGCGAATCGAAGCTGGTCGGCGAGTGGCTGCTCCGGGACCAGGCACGCGCGGTGGACCTGCATCACACGTCGCTGCGCTACTTCAACGTGGTCGGATCCGGGGATCCGGCGGTGTACGACGCGAGTCCGTACAACCTGTTCCCGATCGTGTGTGACCTGCTGTCGCAGGGCAAGACCCCGCAGATCTACGGCACGGACCACGCGACGCCGGACGGTACGTCGGTCAAGGACTACGTGCACGTGGCCGACCTGGCTCGTGCGCACGTCGCCGCCGCCAGGGCGCTGGATGCGAGCAAGACTCTAGAGCCCGTCTACAACTTGGGCAGCGGCACCGGCACCTCGGTCCGCGAGATCATGGACGCCGCCCGCCGCGTCACCGGCATCGACTTCACCCCCGAAGAAGGCCCGCGCCGCCCCGGCGACCCGTCCCGTGTCGTCGCCAACGGCGACCTGGCGACCCGGGATCTCGGCTGGCAGAACACCTACACCGTCGACCAGATGTTCGCCACCGCCTGGGAGGCCTGGCCGAGTAAGTCCTGACCCGCCGGGTCTGCACACTGCACGCATGGCCCGAGACCCCGCCGCCGATGCCGCCGAGGCGTGTTCGTGTGGGCAGGGTGCCCGGCAACCGTGGCGGACCCGGGATGCGTTGTGGAGTCCGGCGTCCTTCATCGGTGGTCTGGTCTGGGTGGCGCTCGGCGTGGGATCGATCGTCGGCGGATGGACCGTGTTCGGGACGAGCTTGCTCGGGGTACTGGCCATCTTGGTGGTCGGTGCACTGGTCTTGCAGGCGATCCGTGGGCACCGCGGGAGGTGCCTGCTCACGCGGGGAGTGTGGTTCGGACTGGCGGAGCCGGGACTTCCGCTGCGGGTGACCTTCTGGTTCTCGTTCTGAGCTGGACCGAAAACATGGTCGGCGATCCTGTCCGGCGGTAGCCTGTGGCGCAGTTCACAGTGCCACCCGCCCCGCGGGTGCCGAGGGAGGGCCCGAACCATGAGTCACGAAAGCCTGCCGCAGTTCCTGGCGAAGATCGATCTCTTCCAAGGACTGTCCCAGGACACGCTGTCCGATCTGATGGCGCGCGGTACGACGCTGACGATCCCAGCCGGTCAGCACGCGGTCGAGCAGGGCGCGAACGACGCCGGCCTGCAGGTGGTGCTGGCGGGATCGGCCGAGGTCACGGTGCACGGGACCGACCGGGCACCGCTCGTACCGGGCGACTACTTCGGCGAGATCTCGCTCGTCGACGGCCTGCCGCGCTCCGCGACGGTGGTGGCCGGGCCGGACGGTCTGACCACGTTCGCACTGTCGTCGCTCGCCTTCGCCCCGGTGGTCAAGGAGAACTCCGACGTCGCGCAGGCACTGCTGAAGGCGCTGACTGCCCGGATCCGCTCGCTCGAGGCCCAGAACTGAGCCCAGCGGCCCGCACGAAGGGCGGGAGGGCCCGAAGGACGTGGACGTGATCGCACCGGTCGAGGAGCGCAAGGTCGTCACGGTGCTGTTCTGCGACCTGGTCGGCTTCACCACCGCGTCGGAGTCCGCCGATCCGGAGGACGTCCGGCGCTGGCTCGCGCCGTACCACTCGACCTTGCGAGACACGGTCGAGCAGTACGGCGGGACGGTCGAGAAGTTCGCCGGTGACGCCATCCTGGCCGTCTTCGGGGCGCCGCGCTCGCGGGAGGACGACGCCGAGCGGGCGGTCCGGGCCGGGCTCGCGATCCTCGATGCGGTCGCGGCGCTGCCGTCCGGGCCGCTGGAGGTCCGGATCGGCATCGAGACCGGTGAGGCGCTGGTCCAGTTGAGCGCGCGGCCGGAGCTCGGCGAGCCGTTCGTCACCGGCATGGTGGTCAACCTGGCGGCCCGGCTGCAGTCGTCGGCACCGATCGGCGCCGTCGTGGTCGGCCCGGGCACGCATGCGGCGACCGACCGGGTGTTCGGCTACGAACAGCTGGAACCCGTTGCGGCGAAGGGGATCAGCCACGACGTCGACCGCTGGCGGGCCGGGCCACCGCGGGCCCGCTTCGGCGCGGACGTCATCCGTGACCTCAGTACGCCGATGGTCGGCCGCGAGCGGGATCTCACCCTGCTGCGGACCGCGTTCGACAAGGCGGTGGCCGAGCGCCTGCCGCAGTTCGTCACGCTGCTCGGCGAGCCGGGTATCGGCAAGTCCCGCCTGGTCGCCGAGCTCGGCGCCTGGCTGGATCGTCACGACGAGCTCGTCACCTGGCGCGAGGGCCGGTGCGTGCCGTACGGCGAGACGCCGTTCTGGCCGATCGCGGAGATCGTCAAGGTCCAGGCCGGGATCCTCGACACCGACGGTCCGGCCGAGGCGGCGGACAAGCTGGACGCGATCCTGCCCGACGACGGCGATCGCGCCTGGTTGCGGGCTCGTGTCGGACCGCTGGTCGGCGCCGTATCCGGCGTATCTGCGGGGGCCGGGACCCAGGAGGAGTCGTTCGCGGCCTGGCGGCAACTGCTGGAGTCGTTCGCAGAGCAGTCGCCCGCGGTGCTGGTGTTCGAGGACCTGCACTGGGCGTCCGACGCACTGCTGGCCTTCATCGACCACCTGGCTGAGTGGACGACCGACCTCCCGCTACTGGTCGTCGTCACCGCCCGCCCCGAGTTGCTCGAGCGCGGCCCACGCTGGACCCGCGCAGTGCAGAACTCGCTCACCATCGGACTGTCGCCGCTGAGCGAAGCCGAGACCGGACGGCTGATGGACCGGATGTTCGGTGCCGAGGAGGTCCCGACCGAAACGCGTGGGCGGCTGGTACGACGGGCCGACGGCAACCCCTTGTACGCCGAGGAACTCGCGCGGATCGTGACCGAGTGCGGCGTCGACCAGGCCACGTCCGGTGAGCTCCCCGCTGGGATCGCGGCCATCATCGCTGCCCGCCTGGACACACTCGATCCCGAGCGCAAGGCCTTGCTGGCCGACGCCGCCGTGGTCGGCCGGGTCTTCTGGGCCGAGGCCGTCGCCGCACTATCCGGCCGGGACCCGGCGTACGTCGTCCAGGCCTTGCAGGAGCTGGTCCGCAAGGAGCTCGTGCGCCCGGTCCGGCGGTCGTCGATGCTGGGTCAGCACGAGTACGTCTTCTGGCACGCGCTGACCCGCGACGTGGCCTACAGCCAGGTGCCGCGGGCGATCCGGGCCGACCGGCACCTGGCAGCCGCCGACTGGCTGGATCTGCGCTGCGCCGCGTGCCAGGCCGAGACTCCGAGTCTCATCGCACACCACCTCACCACTGCCCTCGACCTCGCTGCCGCCGCCGGCGACACGGAGGCGGTCGCCGCGATCACCCCACGGGCTCGTCGTAACCAGTGCAAGGCCGCGGAGCTCGCGATGAACCTCGATGCCGGCCAGGCGCTGACGCTCCTGGATCGCGCGCTGAGCCTGACGCCGCAGGACGATCCGGATCGGCCCGAGGTGCTGGCCCGATGGGGCTGGGCTGCCTTCCTGACCGGGCGGCTCGATGATGCGCGGACTGCGTATCGCGAGGCAGTCGCCGGTTTCGAGGCCGCCGGCGACATCCCGGGGATGGCGAGAACCTTGCGCGCGTCGACGTACGCGATGAGCAGCATGACCGAGAGCCTGGCGACGATCGAACGGGTGGTCGCGATGCTGACGGAGCTCGGTCCGAGCGAGGATCTGGCCGGTGCCTTGGCAGGCCAGGCGAGCATCCTGCTGGTGGCGAGCCGCCGGACCGAGGCGATCGTGTCCGCCGATCGATCGCTGCGGATGGCCGCCGAGCAGGGGTACGCCGTACCGCACCGGGCGCTGGAGTCCCGAGGACTGGCTCGGGTCGGCGAGGGAGACACCGGCGGACTGGTCGACATCAAGGACGCGCTGGCCGCGCTGATCGAGCTCGGGCAGGGCCGGGACGCGGCCGTGACGTGGTTGAACTACGGCTTCGTGGTGTGGCAGATCGAGGGGCCTGTGGTCGCGTTGGCGACGCTTGCCGAAGCGCGTGAGTTCTCGGCTCGTCGTCGGCTGCTCGAGCTGGAGCAGCAGATCAGTTGCACCGTTCTGCAGTTGATGATCGAGACCGGTCGCCCGACGGAGGTCGCGACGTTGTGCCGGGCCCAGCTCGATCACCCGGGTCCGGCGTTCATCACGCTGCGGCGGATCGAGGTGCTGGCTGCGCTGGCGGCCGCGGAGCTCGAGCTCGGCATCGGGACTGCCCGGGAGCATGCCGAGGATGCGTACCGGTTGGCCGTCGAGGCGGGCTGGCCCGACTTCGTCACCATCGCCGCGGCGCCGACGGCGGCGGCTCGGGCTCGCGAGGGCGACCGGGACGGCGTCCGCGAGATCCTTCAGCGGTTGCGCTCACTGTCGGAGCTGCCCGGCAGCCATGAGTTCGCCGCGCGGGTCCCAGGTCTGGTCCGGTCAGCGCTGGTCGTGGGGGAGACCGAGGCTGGTGCTGCGCTGGCTGACCTGCTTGTCCCGCTGCTGCCGATGCGGGAGTACTCCGCGACCACGGCGCAGGCGCTGCTGGACGAACAGCGGGGCGATCAGGCGGCCGCGGCGAACGGATTCGCCCGCGCGGCTGCGGATTGGGGTGCCTTCGGCAACCAGCTCGAGCAGGCCCATGCGCTGCGCGGCCTGCACCGCACCACCGGCGATCCAGCGGCCCTGGCGCAGGCCGAGGAGCTGTTCACTGCGATGGGTACTCCTTCGTGAACGGTCCCGACGTGCTGAGGTCGAACAGGCCGGGGCCGGTGAGGATGCCGCCTTCCACCGGGAGGGTGTGACCGGTGATCCAGGACGCGTCGTCGGAGCCGAGGAAGGCGACCGCGGCGGCGATGTCCTCGGGCTCGCCGACCCGGCCGAGCGGGTACATCGTCGCGAACCGCTCCAGCGTGTCCGGCTGGTTGTCCCAGTTCGGCGTCCGAATGGTGCCTGGGGCAACCACATTGAACCGGACGCCGAGGCCGCCGTACCGGGCCGCGTAGTTCACCGTCATCGCGATCTGGCCGGCCTTGGCCGCGGCGTACTCGATGTTGCCGAACGCCGCCAGTCCGTTGACCGAGCTGATCGTCACCACGTTGCCGCGCGTCTTCACCAGGTGCGGCAGCGCAGCCTGAATGCACCGGGACGCGCCGACCAGAGTGAGGTCGAGCTGCCGGTGGAACTCGTCCGCGGTCGCGTCCTCCGGCACCGTGCTGACGATGCAGCCGCCGGCGTTGTTCACGAGCACGTCCAGCCGCCCGAACCGCTCGGCCGCGGCCGAGACCGCCGCGTCGACGTCCTCGCGACTCGTCACGTCCATCCGCAGGCCCAGCGCCCGCGCGCCGATCTCCTCCGCGACCTGGCCGACCTTCTCCTCCTGGAGATCGGTCACCACCACGGCGCCGCCTTCGTCGGCGATCCGCCGAGCCACCGCCGCGCCGATCCCTTGCGCGCCTGCCGTGACCAGCGCGACCCGCCCCTCGAACCGCAGCATCAGTCCTCCACCACTCGGTCAACCTTCTCGTCCTGCACGCGCCGGTCCAGCTTCGCCGGGTCCAGGTTGCGACAGAGGACGATCGAACCACCTCCGGAGATCACTCCGACCAGCAGTCTCACCCCGTCCCGGGACGCCAGATCCCGGGTGACCAGGATCCGGTCGGCGACGGGCTCCGCCGTACTGATCAGGTCGTCGTGGGTGATTTCGTCGTACGCCGGTGACGCGGGCGACGGCGGGTCGAACGGGACGAACACGTCCGGGTGGTTGTAGACCTCGGCGCCGTAGTCGTGGACCCCGTCCGGCAGCGGCTCGCGGAATCTTCCGCCGAGCGGCAGCAGCGCGGACGCGACGGTCTCCCGCTCGCCGCGGATCGCGAAGTCCGGGCCGGTGATCGCGAGGGTGCCGGTCCCGGTGGTCAGGGAGGCGCCGACCGACCAGGTGGACAAGGCCCAGACGACGCCGAGCCAGTGCGGCGGCAGGCCGATCGCGACCGTCTCGCCGGACTCCAGGTCGTACTCGTCGACGAGCAGGTTGGCGGTCTTGGCCACCCAGTTCGCGGTGGTGACGGCGCTCAACTCGATCCGCTCACCGGTCGAGTCGTCGTAGTAGGTGAGGAACGGGGCGCCGCCGTCCCGGCGTACCGCGGCCGCGAACAGCTCGGGCAGAACTCGTGACATATGGCCCACCCTACGGTTCGGGCGGCGACGTAGCGTGGAGGGGGATTCCCGGAAAGAAGGCTTGTCATGGTGCCATACCTGGCGCTGCCCGAAGGCGGCGAGTGGATCGTCATCCTGGTCATCGTGGTCCTGCTGTTCGGCGCGAAGAAGCTGCCCGAGCTGACCAAGAACGCCGCCCGCGCGATGAACGAGTTCAAGAAGGTCCAGAACGGCGAGGACGACGAGAAACCGGCGGTCGAGCCGTCGTCAACCGAGGCCGGGAACCGCGGCGCGGAGGGCGTCCGCGAGGAGCGCGGCGGGTCCTGACAACCGGCCGGGAAGCCGGGCCAGGATCGTCCGGCGCAGTTCCTCGGGGCCGCCGCGGACGGTGAGGACCCGGACACCGGGCGGTATGGCCGAGGCCATCGACGCGGAGATCGTGGTCAGTCCGGCGCCGGCGGCGACCAGGTGGAGTTTGGCGAGCCAGTCGCGGACGGTGTGCGCGACCTGGGGTCGCTCGTCCAGCCCGGGCCACACGCCCATCAACAGCTCCTCGCCTGCGGCGGGTGCGGCGATCCAGCGCTGACCTCGCAGTTCGGCCACGTCGACCGAATCCCGGGCCGCCAGTGGATGAGTGGCCGGGACCGCGAGGCGCAGGCTGCGCTCGGCCAGCGTCTCCAGCGTGAGCGCCGGCGACTCGGCGTCCGGTGGCCGGAAGGGCGGGGCTGAGGCGATCAGGGCCAGGTCGATGCTCCCGGCCCGCAGCGCCCGGACGAGCGCGGGGGTCGAGCCTTCCCGGGTGGTGACCGCGATCGACGGATGCGATCGGCGCAGTGCACTGATTGCCCGCGGCAGCAGAACTGCGCCCGCGCTCGGGAACCAGCCGAGCCGGACGGTGCCACCGGCGGCCGGGAGGCCGGCGAGCTCGCGCGCGGTCGCGTCGAGCTGGTCGAGGACGACGGCGGCGTTGCGGAGGACGACCTGGCCGGCCGCGGTCAGCCGGACGCCTTCGCGGCGGCGTTCGAGCAGGGCCGAGCCGGCGGCGCGCTCGAGGGACGCGATCTGCCGCGACACGGCCGACTGGGTGTAGCCGAGGGCGGTCGCGGCGGACGTGAACGTGCCGCGCTCGGCGACCTCGCGGAACACCCGCAGCGCGACCAGGGAGACGTCGGAGAAGTCCATGACGTTTACGCATACTAGCTGTGCCGAAGTCTCGTTGGAGTCATGGCCGGTCCGAACCTACGTTGGCTTCATGACAACCGAACGCATCGCACTGGTCACCGGCGCCAACCAAGGCATCGGCTATGCACTCGTCCAATCCCTCGCTGCCCGGATGAATCCCCAAGACCTGGTCCTGCTCACCGGCCGTGACCACCAGCGGGTCGCCGACGCGGTCGCTCACTCCAAGGGGGTGGCCCGCGTCGAGGGGCGGGTGCTGGACGTCGCCGACGGCGAGGCGGTGCGGGCGCTGGCGGAGGAGCTGGGAGGGGTGGACATTGTCGTGTCGAATGCGGTGGGGCCGTTGGTGCCGGACCGGGGGCAGGCGGAGCAGGCGGATGTGTTCATCGATGTGGCCAACCGCGGAGCGCAGGACGTGCTCCGGGCGTTCGGGCCGGTATTGCGGCCTGGTGGGCGGCTGATCGTGGTGGCCAGTTCGCTGGGCACGCTTGATCACCTGCCCGAACAGCTGTGGCCGCGGTTCGACGGCGTCACGCTCGACGAGGTGGAGCAGGCCGTCGAAGACTGGCGGACTGCGATCCACGACGAGACCGCCGCGGCGCAGGGCTGGCCGGAGTGGATCAACTTCCCGTCGAAGGTGGCCCAGGTCGCCGCCGTCCGGGCAGTGGCCGCGGAACGCCGTACCCAGGACCTGGCCGACGGCACGTTGATCGCGTCGGTCTGTCCCGGGCTCGTCGACACCCGCGCGTCGCGACCCTGGTTCGACGACTTCAGCCAGGCCAGGTCGCCGGCCGACGCGGTGGTGCCGATCGTCGACCTGCTCCTGTCCGATCACGTCGATCCGTCCCAGTACGGCGAACTGATTCAGGACGGCAAGGTGCTGCCCTGGAAGCCGTCCACCCCCTGATCACCCCAGCCGGTCGCCGGTCGCTCGCGGAGGTCCTCGACACCTCCGACCCTGCGGTACTCCAGGGCCTGGAGTTCTCGTAGCCTCTGTACATGTTGATCCTGGCCGGCCTGGCTCTGATCCTGGTGCTGACCGTTGCCACTGGCTACTTCGTCTCGCTGGAGTTCGCGTACGTCGCGGTCGACCGCAGCCGGCTGCGGTCGCTGGCCGAAGGTGGTGACGCGGCGGCCGCGCGCGCACTGAAGGTGACGAGCCGGCTCTCGTTCGTGTTGTCCGGCGCCCAGGTCGGGATCACCATCACGGCACTGCTGGCCGGGTACTTCGCCGAGCCCTACCTGGGTGAAGGCCTGTCCCACGTGCTCGGTTCGGCCGGCGTACCGGAGTCGGTCAGCCTGTCCATCTCGGTGATCCTGGCGTTGCTGGTGGCAACGATCATCCAGATGGTCCTCGGCGAACTGGCGCCGAAGAACCTGGCGATCGCGAAGTCCGAGGCGATCGCGCTCCGGCTGGCCCGGTCGACGCTGATGTACCTGACCATCGCCGGACCGCTCATCCACGTGTTCGACGCGACGTCGAACCGGATCCTGCGCCGGGTCGGCATCGAGCCGGTCGAGGAGCTGCCCCAGGGTGCGACCGCGCAGGAGCTCGACCGGATCATCGTCGAGTCGTACGAGCAGGGACTGCTGGACCAGGACACGATGCGGCTGCTCGACCGCGGTCTCGACTTCCGCCACCGGACCGCCGACGAGGCGATGCGCCCTCGGGTCGACGTGATCACGGTGTACCAGGACGACCCGCTGACCCGGGTCGTCGAGCTGCAGGAGACCGGCCACACCCGGTTCCCGGTGATCGCCGACTCGGTCGACGAGGTGGTCGGGGTGATCGGAATCGGTGATGTCGTCGAGGTCGAACCGGCGGACCGGTCGTGGGTCACCGCGGGTTCGCTGGCGACTCCGGCGGTCGTCGTACCGTCCACGCTGCCGCTGCCCGCCGTACTGGAGCGGCTGCGGACATCGCACCGGCAGTTGGCGATCGTGGTGGACGAGTACGGCGGTTTCGCCGGGATCGTCTCGCTGGAGGACATCGCCGAGGAACTGGTCGGCGAGATCCACGACGAGGACGACCTGCCGGAGACCGGACTGGTCCAGGGCGGCGACGGTTCGTGGGTGGTGCCCGCGCGGTGGCGGCTGGACGAGGTCGAAGAGGCCACCGGGGTCGCGCTTCCCGAGAACGACGACTACGAGACGGTGTCCGGTCTGGTCATGGCGCGGCTCGGCCGGGTCCCGGTCATCGGTGACCAGGTGGCGGTGGAGCTGCGCCGGCGGTTCGACCACGACGGGCGGCCGGTCCCGCAGGAGTTCGTCCGGCTGACGGTCCAGACCGTCGTACGGCATGTGCCTGGTCTCGTCGTGATGGAGCGGTTGCCATGAGTACGCCGCTCGCTCTGCTCATCTCGGCCGTGCTGCTGATCCTGAACGGGTTCTTCGTCTCCGCGGAGTTCGCTCTCGTCGCGTCGAAGCGGCATCGGCTCGAGCAGGCCGCGGCGTCCGGCAGCCGTTCGGCGCGGGCCGCGATCGCCGGTGTGAGCGAGTTGTCGCTGATGCTCGCGGGTGCGCAGCTCGGCATCACGCTCTGCACCCTGGGTCTCGGCTCGCTGGCTGAACCCGCGGTCGCGCATCTGCTGCATCCGCTGTTCGAGCTGATGCACATCCCCGAAGGTGTCGGTCATGTGATCGCGCTGATCATCGCGGTCGGCGGCATCGGCTTGCTGCACGTGTTGCTCGGCGAGATGGCCCCGAAATCCTGGGCGATCAGCAACCCCGAGCGTTCGGCTTTGCTGCTGGCACTTCCGTTCCGCGGCTTCACGTACGTCTTCCGGCCGCTGCTCCTGGTGCTGAACTGGATCGCCAACGCCTGTGTGCGTCTGGTCGGAGTGACTCCGCAGAACGAGCTGGCCAGTGCCCACGGCCCGGACGAACTTCGGCTGCTGATCGAGTCGTCCCGCGAACACGGCACGCTCGAAGACCCCGAACACGACCTGCTCACCGCGATGCTCGCGCTCCAGAACACCACCGTCGCGCAGGTGATGACCCCGATCTCCCAGCTCGTCACCGTCCCGGCCGAGGCGTCGGCGCGCGAGGTCGAACTCACCAGCCGCCGCGAGGGTCGCTCCCGCCTCGCGGTGGTCAGCCCGGGTACGACGATTTGCGGCATCGTCCACGTCCGCGATGCGGCCCGCGCGACCACGGCCGGCGGTACGACGCTGCACGCGTCCGAGCTGATGACGGAGCCGTTGCGGCTGCCCGCAGAGACCCCGGTCGCCACGGCGATCCGGGTGATGCGCGATCAGCGGTCCCAGTTGGCCGTCGTACAGGGCGGGGAGCATCCACTCGGTGTGGTGGCGCTGGAGGATCTGCTCGAAGAGGTGATCGGGGAGTTCGACGACGAGACCGACCCGATCGTCAGTGCCGCGGCGGAGTCCAGGGGCAAGGATGTTGCTGAGGGCAACTGAGTGGTGGCGGGAGAGCGCCGTACCAGGCCGGGTTCGCCGGGGCGGCTACCGTTGAGGCAATAACCGTCCGGAGGAGGATGTCGTGCCTGTGCGCCGGCTTGGACTTGTTGTTCACGAGGGGCGTCCGCTGGCGGTGCGGACGGCCGCGACGGTGCGCGCGTGGGCGGACCGGCACGGCATCGGCTGCACCGACATCGACGTGTGGAAATCGCATGAGGAACGGCGCGGCGGCATGGACGAGCTGCACCACGCCGGGGACCCGGATCTGGTCGTCACGCTCGGCGGCGACGGCACGTTCCTGCGCGGGGCCAGGATCGCCGCGAAGAACAACGCGTCGGTGCTCGGGGTCGATCTCGGCAAGGTCGGGTTCCTGACCGAGGTGGCCTGCAGCGACGTCGAAACCGCGTTGGAGGCCGTGCACCACGGCGGCGCGACGATCGAGGAGCGGATGACGCTGACCATGCGGGCGTCCCGTCCGCTGGAGATCCCGAGCGGGATCGAGTCGCTGCTGCGCTACGGACACGGCCCTTCGCTGCCGCCGCCGGCCGTGCGCCCGGAGTCGACCGAGGGCGACGGCTGGGGCGTCGCACTCGACGTCACTGCGCTGAACGACGTCGTACTGGAGAAGCTTGCGCGGGACCATCAGGTGGCTCTGGGTGTGTACCTTGCGGGCCGGCTACTTGCGTCGTACTCCGCCGATGCTGTGATCGTGGCGACGCCGACCGGGTCGACGGCGTACAGCTTCGCGGCAGGTGGGCCGATCCTGTCGCCGAACATGGAAGCGGTCGTGTTCACTCCGGTCGCACCGCACATGACCTTCAATCGAACGGTTGTCGCAGCACCCGACGAGCCGGTTGCGCTCCGGGTGCTGCCGCACTCCGGGCAGGCCGCTGTCAGCATCGACGGTCAGCTGCGCGGTGTCCTCGATCCGGGTGACTGGATCGGCGTCTACGGTTCGCCGCGACGGCTGCGGCTGGTCCGGCTTGGGCCGACCGACTTCTACGGCCGGCTGCGCGATCGTTTCCGCCTGACTGATGCGCCCGCGACCGCACTCGATGGCGAGTCGGAGGCCTTCTGGCGGACGACGTCGCCGGTGCCGCCGGATCTGGCGCACCTACGGCTGCCACCACCCGTCGACGCCGGGTAGGGTCTCCCAATGCGAAACGTGGTGATCCTGGCCGGGGGCGCGGGGACGCGGCTGTGGCCGATGACGAGGGACGACAGGCCGAAGCAGGTACTGCCGTTGGCGGCCGGGGAATCCTTGCTGCGGGTGGCGTACAACCGGCTGCGCGGGCTGGTCGAGCCCGAGCACATCTACGTGTGCACGGTCGGTGCGTACGGCGATGTGGTCCGCAAGGAACTGCCGGAACTGGGTGAGCACAACATCATCGGTGAGCCGGCCCGCCGCGACACCGCGAACGCGGTCGCGCTCGCCTCCGCGGTGGTGGCCCGCAACGATCCCGATGCCGTGGTGGCCTTCGTCGGGTCCGATCACCTGATCAGCCCGGAGGACGAGTTCCGGGCCGCGATCGTGAGCGGCTTCGAGGTGGTCGAGCAGCGGCCGCGGTCGCTGGTCACGTTCGGGATCGAGCCGACGCATCCGCACACCGGCCTCGGCTACATCGAGCGCGGTGCGCCGATCGACGGCACCAAGGCGTACGTCGTCGACCGGTTCCGGGAGAAGCCGGACCGGGCGACCGCGGAGGAGTACCTGGCCACCGGGCGGTTCTGGTGGAACTCCGGGATGTTCGTCTGGCGGGCCGAGACGGTGCTCAGCGTGTTCGACGCGCTGCTTCCCGAGTCCGCGACGAACCTGCGTCAGGTCGCGTCGGTCTGGGACACCCGTTCGCGGGATGCGACGCTGGAGGAGATCTACCCGAATCTTCGCAAGATCAGCGTGGACTATGCGGTGATGGAGCCGGCCTCACAAGGCAAGGTGGACGCCGACGTGGTCGTCGTACCGATGCCCGTGCACTGGCTCGACGTCGGCTCCTGGGCCGCCCTGGCCGGCACGTACGACGCCGATGCCTGCGGCAACCGTACGGACGGCACCACCCTCAGCTGCCTGCTCGACTCCCACGACAACATCATCGTCACCGACGACCCCGACCACCTGATCGCCGCGGTAGGCCTCCGCGCCCACATCATCGTCCACACCCAGGACGTCACCATGGTCTGTCCCCTGGCCGACGGCGAACGAGTCAAAGACCTGGTAGCCCAAGTCCAATCCGACCACGCCGACAAGTACCTGTAGTCCCCGCGCACCCCGCCGGACACCGCCTCCAGCGGCGGCAGCGCTTCCAGCCTCCTCCGTCGGCGCCGCCCACCGCTGACACGCTTTGAACGCACTCGGCGAACATCACGTGATCCCACCCCTGGCAGACCAGATCGCCCGCGGCGCTGGCGATCTGTTGGGTTGAACGCGGAGCCGAGGTGCCGGGGATCGGCCGGAGGACCTCAGCGGCCGACCGCCGAAGCCGTGAACAGCATGCGGTGGCCGTGAACAGTCCAGGACCTGTTCACAGCCACGAGAAGGTGTCCGGTCATGTGCAGGTGGACAGGTAGTGCGCCGGCGATACGCCGTACGCGCGGTCGTCTCAGGCTCACGTGTACTCCGGCCCGCCGGACACCTCCTGTCCAAATGTCCACCTCCGGTCCCGGTGCCTCCGGGACGCGCTCACACCACCCACACCGCAGGAGAGCCGGATATCCGTCGGGGTTGTGGGTTCTCTGCTTGTGTACGAACGGAGAACCCACGACGCGAAGGGATATCCCCCGAACGTGTGCCGGGTGGGCGTGGTCAGTCGCCGTTGGGTTCGGCGGTCTCTCGAGCTCCTGCGGCGGTGGTGGCGCATGCGCTCGTCGCGCGTGTTTCTCCTTGTGCACAAGTGTTTCGCCGGTCACGTGAGTTGGTGTACGCGTTTGGCGACCTGCCGCTGAAAAGCAGCCGCCGCCGAAGGTGGTGTCCTTCGGCGGCGGCTGGTTGATGTGTGCGGGTTGCTCAGCCGCCGTTGGGCTCTTGGGCGTCGGAGGCGGGGTACTTGTCCAGAAACTGCTGGAGGGACTCGCCGCTGACGGAGCCGCAGAACTGGCGGTGGCCGAAGGACTTGTTGTCGGCCTGCGGGGCACTCCAGTGCGCGAAGGCGACCGTCTTGCCGTCCGGCCAGGGCTTGCCGTCGGACTCCTTGAACGGCGCCGCGATGAACTTGCCCATCGAGCCGTCCGGCAGTTTCGCCTTGGAGATCTTCTCGATCTCGTCGATCTGGTCCTTCGGCAACGTGTCGCGGTACCACATCAGCGTGTAGCCGTGCTCGAGGTTGTGCACCAGGTTCTCCACCGGCGGCCGGTCGTCGACGGTGTAGAACTTCTTCCCGAACGGCGCCCAGACCGCGTAGTGCGGGCCCGACGACGGCGGGGAGACCGGGTAGGCGATCTTCTCGCCGTCCGGCCGGTGGTCCTGGGTGCCGCCACCCTCGTCGTTGGTGGGCGTATCGCAGGAGGCTGCCGAGGCGGCCACCCCGAAGTCGGTGATGGCCTGGTTCTTGGTCCGGGAGTCCTGGATCAGCCGGATCGCCGGGTAGGCAATGATGGCCAGGCCAACGACGATCGAGGCGATCACGATGAGCATGGTCCGCCGCTTGTCCTGGCGAGCCTGGTCCCGCTGCATCTTCTCGATCATTTCGCGGCGCGACTGCTTCTGCGACGACGCTTTACCCACAGTGTTGGTCTTCCCGGATCGGGGCGGCCACCGCGCCGCCGTGCGGATGCAGTGTACGCAGCGACCCTGAGAGGTTGCCTAGAAAACTACCTCGGTCGTGAGCCGAACGTGACCGTCGCCTCACTGCCAGGCCCGGTCCGCACGGAGACGCCGTACCCCTCCGCGTGCAGCAGCACCGCGAGCCGCTCCGCGATCACGCCGACCGCGACCGGTTCGTCGCCGAAAACCGTGACAGCGTTGTCAAGCACCTCGAGGTGAATGTCCTCGACCTCGTCCAGCAATCCGTCCCACAGCGCCGGGTCCACCTCACGCGGCCCATCGGGCGTAACACGATCCAGTACGGCGGCCCGTGCCGCCTCCCGGGTCCCCAGGCTGAACATGTCCGACGCAGCATCCCGCACCAACGCTCGCGCGCCCGGACCATGCTCGCCAACAGGCAGTACGACGTCGCCCAGCCCACGCAGTACGGCGACCGGTACGCCGTCCGCCTTGCCCTTGACCAACTCGCTCGCACTGGCGATCTCGTCGGCCAGAGCCGGCTCCGTCACCGCGAGCACGTTGCCGTGGCTGTCCGTCGTACCGCGGAGGTCTTCCACCACGCGCAAACCGGCAGCGCCGATGGCCAGATCGGTCTGGCCGTTGCGCCACGGGCGGCCGAGCGTGTCAGTGACCACGATGCCGACGTTCACGTCGTACTGCTGCTTCAGAGCCTCACGCAGCTGCCGGGCCGACGCATCCGGGTCGATCGGGAGCAGCAGGACCGTGCCAGGCGCGGTGTTGGACGTGTCAGTCCCCGCGGCAGCCATCACCAGGCCGTGGCGGGTCTGCACGATGCGGGTCTCGCCACGCTGGGCCACGACGCGCACCAGCTCGGCGTCGATCGCCTCCTGCCGGGTGCCGTGGGTCAGGCGCCCCTCTGCCTTGCTGACGATCTTGGAGGTGACGGAAACCACGTCACCGTCCCGCAGGTCCGCCCCCTGGCCGATGAGCTCCGCCAAGTTGTCTCCGGCCGCCACCTCGGGCAGTCCGGTCACCGGGAAGACTTCCAGGTGCTTCCTCATCGCCGTACGGCCTCCGCGAGGTTCAGTGCCGCGTCAGCCATCGCGGCGGTTTTTGTCTCGTCCGTCATCCACAACGGCACCGCCTGCACGTGAATTCCGGCTCCGGCGATCGAATCCTGCTGGGCGTAGTCCGACAGGTCGATCAGCCACCCGTCCAGTACGCCGCCCGTCGCGCGCGAACCGTAGTACCGCGCGACCGCCGAGGCGGTGGAGGCCACACCGACGGCGGCCAGCACCTTGTCGGCCATGCCGCGGACCGGACCGCTGCCGATGATCGGTGAGAGGCCGATCACCGGAGCGGACGTCTCCCGGACCGCATCCCGGATGCCTGGGACGCCGAGAATGGTGCCGACCGAGACCACCGGGTTCGACGGCGGCACGATCAGTACGTCGCAGTCGGCAATGGCCTCCAGTACGCCGGGCGCGGGCTTCGCCTTCTCCTGGCCGACCGCGATGATCTGGTGCGCGGTGATCTCGGCGTGGTGGCGGACCCAGTACTCCTGGAAGTGGATCGCCTTGCGCCGGCCGGGGTTGTCCGGGTCGTCGACGACCACGTGGGTCTCGACCCGGTCGTCGCTCATCGGCAGCAGCCGGACCGGCAGTTTCCAACGTTGGCATAGGGCTTCGGTGACCGCGGTCAGGCCGTATCCGGCGTCGAGCATCTGGGTCCGGACCAGGTGGGTCGCCACGTCCCGGTCGCCGAGGCCGAACCAGGTCGGCTCCACGCCGTACGCCGCCAACTCCTCCTTGATCACCCAGGTCTCGTCCTCGCGGCCCCAGCCGCGCTCGGCCGAGATACCGCCACCGAGGGTGTACATCACCGTGTCGAGGTCCGGGCAGACCCGCAGCCCGAACAGGGTGATGTCGTCCGCGGTGTTCCCCACCACGGTGATCTCGGCCTCCGGGCGAGCCTTGAGCAGCCCGCGCAGGAAGGTGGAACCGCCGACGCCACCGGCCAGCACTGTCAATCGCATGGGAAGAGTCTGCACGAGTCGTCAATGCATCGGACCACCGCACGACTATGCTGCGGTGGGTCCGAACATCCGCACAGCTCAGTTGTACGGCCCCCAACATCCCGAGGAGCCCTCGTGGTCACCGACGCAACCAAGAAGCTCAGAGAGCCGGTCGCGTACATCCTGCTCGCATTCGCCGGTCTGATCGTGCTGGCATCGCTGATCCGGCTGTTCGTCGGCGGCGCCGGATTCACCGCGGCCGCCGGCGGAGTGCAGAGCATTCTCACCCCGCCATCCTTCGGTGCAGTGCTGCTCCTGATCGCACTGACCGCCGCGGTCTGGCTGGTGAACGAGGCAGGTGAACGGACAGCGAATGCCCGGACCGTGACCCTGGTCGCGCTCGTGATCACTGGTGTGGCCCTGCTGATCGGCCTGATCACGGCCTTCGCGGGCTTCGCCGAGACCAGCACCGCCGGTCTGAAGATCGTCGGTTTCGTCTACGCGCTCGCCGGCCTCGCCCTGTACGGCGCTGTCGGCCTCTACGTCATGAAGACCTTCCAGGCGCTGCCGGTGCCGGTGCGTGCGCCGAAGCCGGGGCAGTTCGCCCAGCAGCAGGGTGGTCAGTACCCGCAGCAGCAGTTCGGCCAGCAGCAGGCGCAGTACGGTCAGCAGGCCGGCTACGGCCAGCAGCAGGGCCAGCAGGGCCAGTACGGCTACGACCAGGGCCAGGCCCAGGGTCAGTACGGCGGCGGTTATGGCGCGGCGGCCGGTGCCGGTGCGGTCGGTGGCTACGCGGCGGCGCAGGGCGACCAGCAGTGGCCGCAGGAGCAGAGCTGGAACCAGGGCGAGCAGCAGCAGAACTGGTCCGCCGGCGAAGCCGAGGCGCAGCAGGCCGGTCAGCAGCCGGCTGAGCAGGCCTGGCCCGCCGCCGAGGCCCCGGGCGCCGAGCCGACCCAGGCGTGGAGCTCCGAAGGCCAACAGCAGTGGGGTGGCCAGGACCAGGGTCAGCAGTGGCCGCAGGAGCAGCAGCAGTGGGGCGGCGCCGACGCCGGTCAGCAGCAGTGGTCCGGCCAGGACTACGGCCAGTCCCAGCCGGCTGCCGACGAGTACAGCCAGCAGGCGCAGCCGGAGTGGCCGACCCCGCAGGAGCAGAGCCAGCACGAGCCGGCGCAGCCGGAAGCACAGCCGTCCTGGCAGCCGGGTGAGCAGTCCTGGCAGGCCGAAGAGGCACCGGCCGCCGAGCCGGCGCCCAGCGCGGAGCCGGAGCAGCCGCAGGCGACCGAGGCCGCAGCCGACGAAACCCGCGTGGATCCGCGCGTTTCCGAGGCCGACAAGGACGATCAGGGCCAGCAGGGCCAGGGGCAGCAGGGTTGGTGGTCCCAGCCGTCCTGAGCTGGTGGACGCAGCGGGGCTGAAACGCCTTGCTGACAAGGCAGCAAGCCCTTACCGAGCCGGTGGCGAAAATTCTTCACCCCGGTTCGTGCGGTAGCACACGAAGACGAGAGGCCTGTGCAGACAGGCCTCTCGTTCTTTTGCAGCCGTGTTGCGGATGATGCCAATAGCAGACCACGGCTTGACTTTCGTGGATTGCAGGAATGTAATTTCAACCGTGTCGTTCGTTGGACACTCGGTATCGGGGACCGTTGCAGAGCGCAGGACGGACGAGGTCAGGCATGTGGACCGCAAACCCACATGTACAGGGGAACGAACAGGGTCGAGGAGGTCGTACCGTGACAGAGCTGATGGCGATTGTCGACGGTGAGGCGATCGAGGAGGAGCCGAACTGGCAGGAAAGGGCGCTGTGTGCCCAGACCGACCCGGAGGCTTTCTTCCCGGAGAAGGGCGGTTCCACCCGCGAGGCGAAGAAGGTCTGCCTCGGCTGTGACGTGCGGGGCGAATGCCTCGAGTACGCACTGCAGAACGACGAGCGCTTCGGGATCTGGGGCGGCCTGTCGGAGCGGGAGCGCCGCAAGTTGAAGAAGAAGGCCGTCTGACGGTCGAAACCCGGCACACAACTTCATCAGGACTTTCCGCGTGGCCCCGCCGACGTACAGTCGCCGGGGCCCGCGGCTGTCCGGGGCCTGGGCCGACGGCTGTATGGTGAGTCCTCGCTACGACTCCGGTCGTGGTGAGGCATTCCGCAACCATCGAGGTCAACGCTCCGCATGGAACAAGAAGCTCCGGCCGGCTGGGAATTCTTCGACTCCGTCGATTTCCCGACCGACCACATCGACGACCCGATGGGTCGGCCGCGAGTCCGGCACGTCGTCACCGCGGTCGTGGTCGGGCACGAGGGCGCCGCTTGGCTGCCCAGGTTGTCCGAGGCGCTCTGGGCGCTGAACCCACGCCCGGACCGGCTGATCGCGGTCGACACCGGCTCCACCGACGAGACGGCCGAACTACTGGCCGCGATGCCCGGTGCCGAGCCTGTTGTCAGCGTGTCCGCACGGACCGGATTCGGCGTGGCGGTCGCGCGCGGCCTGGAGGCGGTCGGCTTCGCACCGATACCGTCCGCGGTCGGCCCGTACGGCGACGACGGTCACATGCCAGTGATCGAGTGGCTGTGGCTGTTGCACGACGACTGCGCACCGGCTCCGAAGGCGCTCGAGCAATTGTTGCTCCAGGCCACTATCACACCGGCCGTCGGTGTCTGGGGCCCGAAGCTGCGGCTCTGGCCGCGCGACCGCGAACTGCTCGAGGTCGGCGTCACCACGTCGCTCGGCGGCCGCCGCGACACCGGCATCGAGACCGGTGAGCTCGACCAGGGTCAGCACGACCAGCCGCGCAATGTCCTCGCCGTCAGCTCGGCCGGCATGCTGGTTCGCCGCGATGTCTGGGAAGCCTTGCACGGCTTCGATCCGCGGCTGCCGATGTTCCGCGACGACATCGACTTCGGCTGGCGGGCGAGCCGGGCCGGCTTCCAGGTCGGCGTCGCTCCCGACGCGGTCATCTACCACGCACAGGCCGCCGCGACCGGCGAGCGCGCGCTGGCCGGCACCCGACGCCATGCCTACCAACTCGACCGTGCTCACGCGTACTACACGGTCCTGGCCAACGCGCCCGGCAAGCTGCTCCCGCTGCTGATCCTGCGCTTCCTCTTCGGGACGATCACTCGCTCGATCTGGTTCGTCATCGGCAAGACGCCGTCCGGTGCGGTCGACGAGTGGACCGCGTTGCTCGGCACACTCCTGGCCGGCGGCTGGACGCAGGCCCGCAAGAATCGCCGCAGCCTCGATCGCGTCCCGTACGACGACATCAAGGGACTGTTCTCCCGGTCCGTGCACGCGTTGCGGCACAACCTGGAGGAGACGACCGGCACGATCTCCGAGCGGATCCGCGAAGCCTGGGCGGACGAGCCGGAAGAGCAAGTCGTCACCAGTGCCCGGCGAGCGAAGTCGACCGCCCGCGTGGCCGCCGACAAGCCGCGCTGGCGCCGTCAGCTGATTCGACGGCCGTTCCTGGTCGCGTGGGTCGTCCTCGCGCTCGGTGCGTTCATCGCTGCCCGCAGTCTGATCGGTGGCGGCGTACTGCGCTCCAACGTCCTGCTGCCGGCACACGAAAGCCTTGCCTCGCTGTGGCATGCGGCCTCCGCCGCGCCACCGGGAGTCACGCCTCCTGCATGGCTGGCGCAGTTCTGGGCCTTCTCCACCGTGATGTTCGGTCCGACTGGTGCAACGAACATCCTGCTCCTCGGTGCTGTCCCGCTGGCCGGCCTGTCCGCGTGGGTGCTGTTGCGTGCGTTCGTCGTCGACCGTGTGGCACGAGCTTGGGGCGCGTCGGCGTACGGGCTGGCTGTGTTCACGAACGGCGCTATCTCGCAGGGCCGGATCGGGACGTGTGTGGCCGCGATTGTGCTGCCGCTGCTGGGTGCCGCGGTCCACACCATCGCTCGGCGGCGTCGAGTGGTCGTCCAAGGCAGTTGGCGGGCCGCGTGGTTCGCGGGTATCTGCCAGGCCGTGCTGTTCGCGTTCACACCGGCGTTGGGGCTGCTGGTCGGCATCACTCTGGTGTTCGGCGGCGTACTCCGACTCGGTTGGCGTCGGCAGGGTCGCCAGCTCGTCTTCTCCGTCGTACTTGGTCTGCTGCTGGTGCTGCCGTGGACGATCCAGTTGGTGCTGCACCCGGCGAAGCTCGGCCAGGAGGCCGGTGGTCCGCCTACCGCCTCGATCGGCCCAGGCGACAGCCTGCAGCATTTGCTGACCGGTACGCCGCTCGGTGCGCCCGCGCCGTGGTGGTTCGCCGTACCGCTGATCCTGGTGGCGTTGGTCGCTCTGCTGCGGCAGTCGCGGCAGCGGTACGAGCTGCTCGGTTGGTTCGCCGCGCTGGCCGGACTGGCCGGGACACTGATCGCGAGCCGGCTGGGCGGTGGCAGTGGACCGCTGATGTTCCTGATGACCGCGGGTTGGATCATCGCGGTGGCGGTGGCCTGGGACTCGGTCGGCAAGTCCACCGAGATCATCGTGCAAGGTGTGCTCGGGATCGTGCTGGTGACGACGATCGTGACGGCCGGATTCTGGCTGGTGCGCGGCGCCGATGGTCCGTTGTGGCGTGGCCCGGCGCAGGACCTGCCGGCGTACCTGGCGTCCTCGCAGGCGCCACCACAGGATGCGTCGATCCTCGTTGTGCGCAAGGACCCAGGCAACGCGATGCGGTACTCGCTGGTGAAGGACGGTGGCCCCCGGATGGGTGCGCTGGAGGCGGCGCCGACCGCGGAGCAGTCCAAGCCGATCACCGACGTGCTGTCGACGCTCGGTGGTGGCGGTAGCGGTGAAGAGGGACGGCAGCTGGCCGGACTGGCGATCGACTACGTCTATCTGCCCGCTCCGGTCGACCAGAACCTGCAGTCCACGCTGGACTCCCTGCCCGGTCTGACCCGGGCCAGTGCGGCCGACGGCGATGCGTCCTGGCTGGTGGACCGGTCGAAGATCAAGGGCGAGACGCCGTTGCACGACCAGACCCACACGCTGTGGCGGATCCTCGGCATCATCGCCTGGATCATCGCGCTGATCTTCTGCCTGCCGACCGTACGGCGCACTGTCGCGGTCCCGCACGGCACCCACGCGAGGAGGGACCGGTGAGCCGGTTGCTGTCGGACGTGCGCGTCCGGGTCGGAGCCTGTGTGCTGGCGATGGCTGCCATCGGCGGTCTCGGTGTGGTCACCCAGGCGAAGGAGCCGAAGGCCCGGGCCGAGGGCGTCACCGAGCCGGCGCGTTCGGTGGTGAACCGTACCGCGTTGTCCTGCCCGGCGCTGGCCCCCGGCGGCAAGACGTCCAGCATCGTGAGCGCGGTGTCGCCGACCCTTCCGGAAGGCACGCCCGTCGCGGCGGGCAAGGAGGTGCCGCTGCAGATCACGCCGCTGCCCAGCACCGCGAATCCGGTTGGGTCGGTGCTGGTCCGCGGCAAGGTCGGTTCGACCGGTGCGGTCACGAAGCCGGCTGAGCTGTCGATCCAGGGCACCGGTCCGCTTGCCGCGGGCACGGTCGGCACCAGTACGACGGTCTCCGGCGAAGGCGTGAACCTGGGCATGGCGAGCGCACCGTGCCAGGTCCCCGGTTCGGACTTCTGGTTCGCCGGGGCGAGCACCGACCGGCGCGACGCGCTCGTGCTGACGAACCTGGACAGCATCAACGCCGAGGTCAACGTCACCGTCTACTCGAGCAACGGTCAGTTGGACCTGCCGAACGCCCGCGGTCTGGTCGTGCCGGCACGCGGGACGATCCCGCTGTACCTCCGGCAGATCGCGCCCGGCGCGAAGGACGTCGCGCTGCACGTCCAGTCGACCGGCGGCCGGGTGGCGCCCGCGCTGCGGAGCAATGCGACCAAGTCGAACGGCGAGCCCGGCGGTGTGGACTGGCTGAACCCGTCCGCCGCGCCGGCGACGAAGGTGTACGTCCCGGCTGCCGCACCCGGCGCCGGACTGCGGATGCTTTCGATCGCGAACCCGACCGATCTGCAGGCGACGGTCAGCCTGACCGTCAACGGTCCGAACGGTCCGTTCAAGCCGGCCGGACTGGAGACCGTGCAGGTCCCGGCCGGGGCGGTGAAGACGATCAAGCTCGACCCCGTGCTGCATGGTGACGCCAGCGCGATCACGCTGGCGTCGGACGAGCCGGTGACCGCGGCGATGCGGATGGTGGATGCCAGTGGGAGCGACTTCGCTTCACTTGGGTCGGCCGAGCCGCTGACCGGACCGGCGTACCTGGTGCTGCCGTCGCACCGGCAGCCTGCTGTGCTGCAGGTGACGGCACCGGGCAAGCCGGCGAGCGTGAAGTTCGAGCTGCGGGACGCGGCCGGGCGAGTGCTGAGCACGCGGACGCTCGACGTCCTCGGTGGTGTCACCACCCAGATCCCGTTCAAGGCCCAGCCGCGGCCGACGTACCTGATGGTGGAGGAGACCCGCGGTGAGATCGTGGCCGGGGTGACGCTGATGCCGGCTGCGAAGCCGGACGACGACGACATCGCGCAGGTGGCGGCGTGGCCGCTGACGACGTCGTTGGTGTTCCGGGCTCAGCTGGGCGCTGAGCCGGATGCGCGGGCTGCACTGAGGTAGTCAGCCCTCGGAGGTGTTGGCGCCCGGGTCCTGCAGCATCCGGAGGTGTCTGCGGCGAGCGACCTCCACAGGCGCGCCCGGCGTACCCGCACCTGGCTCCCTGGGCGGCAGTGGGCGAGCCGCTTCGCGGACCGCGTTGGCCAGCGCCTCCAGGTCATCCGAGGACGGTCCGGCCGCAGCGGGGTCCGGAGCGAGCCGGATGACCTCCCAGCCGTTCGGAGCCGTCAGCCGATCCGCGTGGTCGGCACACAGGTCGTAGCAGTGCGGTTCGGCGTACGTCGCCAACGGGCCGAGCACACAGGTCGAGTCGGCGTACACATAGGTGAGCGTCGACACGGCCGGCCGATGACAGGCGGCGCGCGAACAGATCCTGGCGATGCTCACGACCAGACATTACGCCCACTAGGCTGAGCGCGTGACCGAGGCTCGCCGTCATCGCAGGCACATCGACCGTCATGGCCGCGGCATGCTCGGCCCGATCAGCCGGCCGAGCCGGTTCGCGCCACGCGGGCTGCCGTTGCAGCGGTCCGGCGCCGCGCAGTTCGACGAGGTGGTCGCGATCGAGGTGACCCGGCTGGAGAAACGGCTGCCGCAGGTCGTCGCCCGGGTCGAGTTCGCCATCGAGGACGTGCCGAACCTGGACCTGGACGCGAGTGAGATCCCGCTCACCCACTCCACCGGCGGTACGTCGCACGAGCCCTACCGGATCGTGGTGTTCCGCCGCCCGATCGAGCTGCGGGCCGAGCGCTCCGCCACCAGCCTGGCCTGGCTGGTCCGGTCCGCGCTGGTGCTCGAGCTGGCCGACGTCCTGGCCCTGTCCCCGGAGCAGATCGACCCCGACTTCGACGCCGACGACGACTGAATCCGGCGCGACAGGCCCGTCGGTCCGGCGGTGTTCGAACATGTTTCGTACTGTGGGAAGCGGTTTGTGTCCGTCGTTGTCAGTGCGAGAGGATCGTGGGTGTGAACGATCAAAAACTGCGGGTCGGGGTTGTCGGGCTGGGCTTCGCCGGGCGTACGGCGCTCGAGGCTTTCTCGGAACTGCCGGACGTCGAGGTGGTGGCGCTGGCCGGGCTGGAGAAGGACCTCCTGACCACCCTCGGCGAGAAGCACGGCGTACCGCACCTCTACGAGAACTGGGAAGACCTGCTCGAGACCGAGGGTCTCGAAGCGGTCAGCATCGGTACGCCGACGCAGCTGCACGCCCCGATCGCGCTGAAGGCGCTGGGCAAGGGCCTGCACGTGCTGTCCGAGAAGCCGCTGGCCCGGACGGTCGCCGAGGGCACCGCGATGGTCGAGGCCTCCAAGCAGGCCGGCCGGGTGCTCAAGGTGGTCTTCAACCACCGTGAGCGCGGTGACGTCGCGGCGCTGAAGCACCAGATCGACGAGGGACAGCTGGGCCGGATCTACTACGCGAAGGCGCACTGGATGCGCCGCAACGGCATCCCTGGCATGGGCGGCTGGTTCACCAACCGCGAGCTGTCCGGCGGCGGCCCGCTGATCGACCTGGGCGTGCACATCCTCGACCTCGCGCTGCACCTGCTGGGCGAGCCGTCGGTGACCACGGTCTCGGCGAACACCTTCGCCGAGCTCGGTCCGCGCGGCCGCGGCAGCGTCAGCAGCGCGATGCGGCCGACGGTCGACACGCTCGGTTCGAAGTTCGAGGTCGAGGATTTGGCCACGGCGTACCTGCGGCTCGAGGGCGGCGGCGCGCTGCAGCTGGAGACCAGCTGGGCCACCTACCGGGCGCCGGGCGACAACTTCGGCATCGAGCTGTTCGGCACCGAGGGCGGCGCCAAGATCGAGGTCCAGAACTACACCACCGAGGACACGCTGAAGATTTTCACCGACGTGGCCGGCATCCCGGCCGAGGTGAAACCCGCAACCGGTGCGGGACTCGGCCACCG
Source organism: Kribbella pittospori (assembly GCF_004331465.1). GTDB lineage: Bacteria > Actinomycetota > Actinomycetes > Propionibacteriales > Kribbellaceae > Kribbella > Kribbella pittospori. Next base: position 113,321 of record NZ_SJKB01000002.1, on the reverse strand, counting down.
CGGAGTGGTGCGGGAGTTCGTCCGGATCGTCCGCAGTGGCGACTGGGAAGGTCAGAACGGGTCCGAGGCGCTGCTGAGGACCGAGGTCATCGACGCCTGCTACGCCTCGGCGAAGGCGGGACGAGAGGTTGTTCTCCATGACTGATCCGATTCGCGTCACCGTCTGGGGCGAGAACGTCCACGACCAGCGCGACGCCTCGGTGCAGAAGGTCTACCCGGACACGATGCACGAGACGATCGCGGCCGCGCTGCGGGCCAAGCTGGGCCAGGACGTGGTGGTCCGGACCGCGTGGCTGCAGCAGCCCGAGCACGGCCTGACCGAGGAGGTGCTCGCCGAGACCGACGTACTCACCTGGTGGGGTCACGCGGCGCACGGCGAGGTCGACGACGCGATCGTCGAGCGGGTACAGAAGCACGTGCTGTCCGGGATGGGCCTGATCGCGCTGCACTCGGCGCATTTCAGCAAGATCTTCATCAAGCTGATGGGCACCACCTGCTCACTGGACTGGCGGGCCGAGAACGACCGCGAGCTGATCTGGACGGTCGCGGCCGGCCACCCGATCGCGCAGGGCATCCCGCACCCGCTCGTGATCGAGCGCGAGGAGATGTACGGCGAGCTGTTCGACATTCCGCAGCCGGACGAGCTGGTGTTCGTCAGCTCGTTCAGCGGCGGTGAGGTGTTCCGGTCCGGCTGCTGCTACCGGCGCGGCCAGGGCCGGGTGTTCTACTTCCGCCCGGGCGACCAGGAGTACCCGACGTACCACCAGCCCGAGGTGCAGCAGATCATCGCCAACGCCGCCCAGTGGGCCGCCCCGACCAGCCCGCGCCAGCTCCCGGAAGTTCACCACCGCAAAGACATCGGCTGGTTCGACCGGGCCTGAGATCCGGCCTGAAATACGACTTCTCGGGTGGGCCGGATAGGGTCCACGCATGGTTGACGTTGCGGCGATCTTCAAGGCGTACGACGTACGAGGGGTCGTCCCGGACCAGCTGGACGAGTCGGTGGCCCGGGCGACCGGGGCGGCGTTCGTCGAGGTCCTGGACGTCCTCGCGTCCCCGGGGGCGGTTGTGGTCGGCTACGACATGCGGCCGTCCAGCCCGGCGCTGGCGGCCGCGTTCGCCGAGGGTGTGACGAGCACCGGGGCGGACGTGGTCGACATCGGCCTGGCTTCCACCGACCAGCTGTACTTCGCCTCGGGCCGGCTCCAGCTGCCCGGTGCGATGTTCACCGCCAGCCACAACCCGGCCCGCTACAACGGCATCAAGATGTGCCGCGCCGGCGCCTCCCCGGTCGGCACGGACTCCGGTCTGCGCGACATCGCGGACCTGGTCGCCAAGACCGTCGCGGAGGGCCCGGTGCCCATCGCCGTGCCGGGCAAGGTGGCTCGCAAGAACCTCCTGACCGCGTACGCCGACCACCTCAACGACCTGGTCGACCTGAGCGGCATCCGGCCGCTCACGGTCGTCGTCGACGCCGGCAACGGGATGGGCGGCTACACCGTCCCGGCCGTGTTCGCGTCCGGGCCGGTGACGATCATCCCGCTGTACTTCGAGCTGGACGGCAACTTCCCGAACCACGAGGCCAACCCGCTGGACCCGAAGAACCTGGTCGACCTGCAGGCGAAGGTCCGCGAGGTGGGCGCCGACCTCGGACTGGCCTTCGACGGCGACGCGGACCGCTGCTTCGTGATCGACGAGAAGGGCGACCCGATCTCGCCGAGCGCGGTCACCGGTGCGGTCGCGGTCCGGGAGCTGGCCAAGCACCCGGGCTCGGCGGTCATCCACAACCTGATCACCTCCAGGGCCGTGCCCGAGCTGATCACCGAGCACGGCGGGACGCCGGTCCGGGCCCGGGTCGGGCACTCCTACATCAAGCAGAAGATGGCCGAGACCGACGCGGTGTTCGGCGGCGAGCACTCGGCGCACTACTACTTCCGGGACTTCTGGCGGGCCGACACCGGCATGCTGGCCGCACTGCACGTGCTGGCCGCGCTCGGTGAGCAGGACAAGCCGGCCAGCGAGCTGTTCGCCGCGTACGAGCGGTACGTCGCGTCCGGCGAGCTCAACAACAAGGTCGACGACGCCGCGGCCACCACCGCGGCGATCGAGGACACCTTCGGCGACAAGCCCGGCATTACCGTTGACCATCTGGACGGTCTGACCGTGTCGGCGCCACAGTGGTGGTTCAACGTCCGTGCGTCGAACACGGAACCGCTGCTACGGCTGAACGTCGAGGCCGCGGACCGGCCAACGATGGAACGCGTCCGTGACGAAGTACTGGCCCTGATCACCGGTGCATCGGTGGAGGAGAACTGAATGGCTGTCAACCTGGACCCGGACCTGCTGAGCATCCTGGTCTGCCCGAAGTGCCGCTCGGAGTTCCGCGTGGACGACGAGGCGAACGAACTGGTCTGTACGAACGCCGCCTGCGCCCTGGCCTACCCGGTCCGTGACGACATCCCGGTGCTGCTGATCGACGAGGCCCGGGACACGAGAGACACCGAATCCGCGGACAGCTGATGAGCTCCTTCGACGACTCGCGGCTGGACGACCCGGCCGCGCTTCAGGCGACCGATCACCTGTTGCGGCGCCTGGCGATGGCCGGAGCGCGCGTCCGGGCCGAGCTGGAAGCGGCCGAGGAAGCCCTGTCCAAGGTCGACACCGACGGCTTCCGGCCGCGCGCGGTGCTGGCCGCGGGCCGCGACGCCCGACTGGTCCGCGCCGTGCTGGAGCCGGTCTGCCCGGTGCCGTTCGTGGCTTGGCCCGGTCCCGGCCTGCCCGGCTGGGCCGGTCCGCTCGACCTGGTGATCGTGCTCGGTGGAGTCGGCCCCGATTCCGACGCCGAGTCAGCCGCATCCGAGGCGGAACGGCGTGGCACCGGCCTGATGGTCGCCTGCCCGCCGGACTCCCCGGTCGCACGCGCGTCCGCGGGCGCCCGGCACGCCATCCGGCTGCCGTCGCAGTCCGACGACCAGTTGGCCTCGGCGGTCGCCGTACTGCAAGGGCTGCACCAGATGGAGCTCGGTCCGGTGGTGGACGCCAAGTCGGTCGCGTCGATCCTCGACGACGTCGCGATCGAGTGCTCGCCGAACACCGACGTGGCCTCGAACCCGGCGAAGGACCTGGCACTGATCCTGGCCGACGCACTGCCATTGGTGTGGGGTGGATCCGTCCTCGCCGCACGGGCCGCACGCCGGGTGGTCGAGGCGATCCGGCTGGCGAGTGGCCGGCCCGCTCTGGCCGCTGACGCCGGGCACCTACTGCCGGTGCTGAACCAGCCGCCGCGCGACCTGTTCGCCGACCCGTTCGACAAGCCGGAGGAGCTGCGGCCCGCTTTGGTCATCCTGGACGACGGCACGGACGACCCCGGGGTCACCGAGCACCGGCACAAGCTGGAGGACAAGGCAGCGCGTCACGACGTGCGGGTCAACGTGGTCACGCAGGCCGAGGGCTCGGACATCGCCCGGTACGCCGCTCTGTCGCAGCACGGCCGCTACGCCGCGGCGTACCTGGGCATCGGCCTGGGCCGCTACGGCACTCCGATCGACTCCGCCCCGGACGAGCCAGGGAACCCAGCGGAGGATCCAGCGTGGTAGTGCCGTTGCTGAACACCATCCGGGACTACGCCTGGGGTTCGCGGACAGCGCTCCCCGAGCTGATGGGCGTGGAGCCGGACGGCCGACCGCAGGCGGAGCTGTGGATGGGCGCGCACGAGTCCGCGTCGTCCGTCCTGCCATGGGGCGATTCCCTGTACGACGTGGTGTCCGCCGGACCGGCCGACGTACTCGGGCAGGAGACCGCGGAGCGGTTCGAGGGACGGTTCCCGTTCCTCGCCAAGCTGCTGGCCGCGGAGCAGCCGCTGTCGATTCAGGCGCATCCGTCGCGGGAGCAGGCGATCGACGGGTACGCGCGGGACGAGGCGGCCGGGATCCCACGGGATGCGGCCGACCGGAACTACAAGGACGCGTGGCCCAAGCCGGAGATCCTGATCGCGCTCGGGCCGTTCGAGGCGTTGGTCGGGTTCCGGCCGCTCGACACGACGGTCGCGCTGCTGGACGCGCTGATGCCGGTCGGGTTCGCGGACCTCACCAGCCTGCTGCGCAACGGCAAACTCCAGGACGCGTTCACCCAGTTCATGGGTAGCGACCGGGACACTATCCGTCCGCTGGTCTCGGCCCTCGGTGAGGCGTGCGCGCAGTACGCCGGCGAAGCATTCGCCATCGAGTGCGAGACGCTGGCCAAGCTCTGCGCGGACTTCCCGGACGATCCCGGCGTACTCGCGGCACTGTTGCTCAACCGGGTGCGGCTGGAGCGGTTCGAGGCGGTGTACCTGCCGGCCGGGAACGTGCACGCGTACCTGTCCGGGTTCGGGTTCGAGGTGATGGCCAACTCCGACAACGTGTTGCGCGGCGGCCTGACCAGCAAGCACATCGACGTACCGGAGTTGGTGTCAGTGGTGGACTTCGAGCCGCTGGCCGATCCGGTGCTCACCGCGCCCCCGGTGGTTGACGGCGTCGCGACGTACGAGACCGGTGCCGAGTACTTCGCCATCCACAGGGTCGACCTGGACAACGGCGAACGGACGGTGGCCGGAGTCGGTCCGCGGATCGTCTGCTGCGTGGCGGGATCGGTCGAAGTAGGGGCCGCAGGCACCGAGTCGGATGTGATGTTGTCCGCCGGTCAGTCCGCGTTCGCCTCGGGACCCGAAGGACCCTGTATCTTGCGTGGTTCCGGCACGGCGTTCGTCGTGTCCGCGCGCTGAAACCACTGACTGCTGACGGAGGACCTGGACAACATGGCTGGTGGCGGAACCAAGGCCGTCGTCGCGGCGCTGCTGGCGAACACCGGCATCGCCGTCACCAAGTTCGCCGCGTGGGGGCTGACCCAGTCGGCCTCGATGCTGGCCGAGGCGATCCACTCGGTCGCGGACGCCGGCAACCAGGTCCTGCTGCTGGTCGGCGGGAAGCGGGCGCAGCGCGAAGCCGACGAGTTGCACCAGTTCGGGTTCGGCCGGGAGCGGTACGTCTACTCGTTCATCGTCGCGATCGTGCTGTTCAGCGTCGGCGGCCTGTTCGCGCTGTACGAGGGCTACCACAAGGTGCACGATCCGCATCCGATCGAGCACTGGAAGTGGGTGCCGGTCGCCGTCCTGCTGATCGCGATCGTGATGGAGTCGTTCTCGTTCCGGACCGCGATCATCGAGGCGAACAAGCTGCGCGGGCCGGTGTCGTGGCCGCGGTTCATCCGCAACGCGCGGGCGCCGGAGTTGCCGGTGATCCTGCTGGAGGACTTCGCCGCCCTCACCGGCCTGGTGCTGGCGCTGATCGGCGTCGGCCTGACGCTTGCCACCGGCAACGGTGTGTTCGACGGCCTGGGCTCGATGGCGATCGGTGCGCTGCTGGTCTGTGTCGCGATCTTCCTGGCGATCGAGATGAAGTCGCTGCTGCTCGGCGAGTCCGCGACCCGCGAGGCGCAGCAGAAGATCGTCGACGCGATCGAGAACACCACCGGCGTGCAGCGGCTGATCCACATCAAGACCTTGCACCTCGGCCCGGAGGAGGTTCTGGTCGCCGCCAAGGTCGGCGTCGAGCCGACCACCGACGCCGCGTTCGTGGCCGAGACCATCGACGCCGCCGAACGCGCCATCCGCGCCGCCGAGCCGATGGCCGTGCACATCTACCTCGAGCCCGACGTCTACGAGGAGAACCACGTCCCCGACGAGCGCCCCGCCGTCCCCGAGGCACCGTCGCACTGAGCTCCCGTCTGATGGGTTGACCCACGAGATGGTGGGTTCGCCCATCGCGTGCGGCGTGCCAACCCACCATCGCGTGGGTCGACCCAGGAAATGCCGGGTCACCGGGGTTTGGGTGGGAGTACGCCGGAGCGGCCGAGCCACCGCAACGCCCGGTCGCGGTCGATCTGGGACTGGGTGGGCGGCGCGGTGAGCCGGCCGGTGCGGTAGCCGAGGTTGCGGATGTCGGCTGCGACCGACGGTTCGGCCAGGGCTCTGAGGGCGAACGCCAGGGCCGCCGGCGTCACGTCGTACCGGCGTTCGAGGTCCAGGGCGAGTTGGACGGCGGCGAGGTCGCGGTCGTCGTACTGGCGTTGTGCGGTCTGCCCGGAGCGTGACCGGGGAAGCAGGCCGAGGGCCTCCCGGTACCGGAGCATCCGGGGGGTCGTGCCCAGTCGCTTGGCGGCCTCGGTGATGCGCATGGGGACAATCTTGACATTTCGGTGTTAGAAACGCGGTACAGGCGATCAATCGGTAGGGTTCGGGCCTCTAGGCTCTGGCACGCAGGAAGCAATCAACAGTCTTCAGGGGAGCGGGAACGGTATGACGTTCGATTACAAGGTGGCCGACCTCGGTCTGGCCGAGTTCGGCCGCAAGGAGATCCGGCTGGCCGAGCACGAGATGCCCGGCCTGATGGCGATGCGCGCGCAGTACGGCGACAGCAAGCCGCTGTCCGGCGCGCGGATCATGGGCTCGCTGCACATGACGATCCAGACCGCGGTGCTGATCGAGACGCTGACGGCGCTCGGCGCCGAGGTGCGCTGGGTCTCCTGCAACATCTTCTCCACCCAGGACCACGCGGCCGCCGCGGTCGTCGTCGGCCCCGACGGTTCGGCCGACGCCCCCGCCGGTGTCCCGGTGTTCGCCTGGAAGGGCGAGACGCTGGAGGAGTACTGGTGGTGCACCGAGCAGGCGCTGAAGTGGCCCGGTGAAGAGGGTCCGAACATGATCCTGGACGACGGTGGAGACGCCACCATGCTCGTCCACAAGGGCACCGAGTTCGAGAAGGCCGGCGCCGTACCGGACCCGTCGACCGCGGACTCCGAGGAGTACGCCGTCGTGCTGAAGCTGCTGACCCGCACGCTGCAGGAAGCGCCGCAGCTGTGGACCACCATCGGTCAGGGCATCAAGGGTGTCACCGAGGAGACCACCACCGGCGTGCACCGGCTGTACGAGATGCACAAGGCCGGCGCGCTGCTGTTCCCGGCGATCAACGTGAACGACTCGGTGACCAAGTCGAAGTTCGACAACAAGTACGGCTGCCGGCACTCGCTGATCGACGGCATCAACCGCGCCACCGACGTCCTGATCGGCGGCAAGGTCGCGGTCGTCTGCGGGTACGGCGACGTCGGCAAGGGTTGTGCGGAGTCCCTGCGCGGCCAGGGCGCCCGGGTGATCGTCACCGAGATCGACCCGATCTGCGCGCTGCAGGCGGCGATGGACGGCTACCAGGTCACCACCTTGGACGACGTGGTCGGGATCGCCGACATCTTCGTCACCACCACCGGCAACAAGGACGTCATCACCGCCGACCACATGGCCGCGATGAAGCACCAGGCGATCGTCGGCAACATCGGCCACTTCGACAACGAGATCGACATGGCCGGCCTGTACAAGGTCCCGGGCATCGAGCGGGTCAACATCAAGCCGCAGGTCGACGAGTTCCGCTTCGCCGATGGACACACCATCATCATCCTGTCCGAGGGCCGCCTGCTGAACCTCGGCAACGCGACCGGCCACCCGTCGTTTGTGATGTCGAACTCGTTCACCAACCAGGTGCTGGCCCAGATCGAGCTGTTCGTGAAGACGGCCGACTACCCGACCGAGGTGTACGTACTGCCCAAGCACCTCGACGAGATGGTCGCCCGCCTCCACCTCGACGCCCTCGGCGTCAAGCTGACCGAGCTCTCCAAGGAGCAGGCCAACTACCTGGGCGTGCCGGTCGAGGGCCCGTACAAGGCCGAGCACTACCGCTACTGATCCCCCCACCCCCACGAAAGGCGCCCCGCCATCTGGCGGGGCGCCTTTTCGTTGGCTAGGACCACTCGTTGCTGCCGGGGGCTGCCCAGCCTTGGGCGTTGACTGCGGCGGGACGCGCGTCCAGGACCGGCCGCGGTACGGCGAAGGGGCCTGGGGGAGCCTGTGGCGGCGGAGGCAGGACGCCGTACGGGCTGGGTGGGGCGTACGGCGTTGGTGGCGCGAAGGGGCCGGTGTGGGCCGGGCGCGCGGTTGCCAGGCGGTTCAGCTCCCGGCGACGGCGTTCGGCCAGTACGGCGGACAGGTACGCCGGAGCGATCATTGGCACCGGTGGAGCGGGTGCGGTGACTTGGCTGACGCGGTACGCCAGCGCGTCACCCAGTGCGATCCGGGCGTCGGGCTGCAGTTCGGTGAAGCGCCCGAGGTAGTCCCGGGCGGTGTTGGCGAGCTCGTCGGACAGCCGTGACAGCTCCAGCGACTGCGCCCACTGCACCAGGTGGCCGGCCACGAACAGCGGCGGCGACGTCATCGGCTGGTGCCGCTCGCGGATCACCACGGTGCCCGAGACCATGTCCCCGATCCGCTTGCCCTGCTTGTTCATCAGGCTCGCCACGATCCCCGGGCAGGCCGCGAACCACGGCGCGAAGTCGACGAAGAACCAGAACAGCGTACGCACCAGCGCGTGCCGGAACCGGATCGAGCTGCCGTCGTCGCGGACCACCTTCAGCCCGAGCACCATCTTTCCGAGCGTGCGGCCGCGGGTCAGCGTCTCCATCACCACCCGGTAGCCGACCACGACCAGCAAGACGACGATGAAGATCAGCGACACCGCGAGCGCCTCACTCGCGTCCCCACCGATCAGGAAGCCGGTCAGCAGCGAGATCAGCACGCTCAGCACGATGCCCTGCAGCAGTACGTCGATCGCACACGCCAGCGCCCGCGTCGGCATCCGCGCGATCCGCACCTGGAGGACGACCGCTTCCCCCGTGACCAGCTGAGACACCCCGTCGCCCCTCCCTAGACACTCTGTCCGGCTAGTCTGCCAGCGCAAGGAGCCAGTCAGGGGAGGAGGTGCGCTGTGGACGTCGAGGCGTTCGTCTCGGTGCACCAGCCGCAGTGGGACCGGTTGGCCTACCTCACGCGTCGCCAGCGGCGTCTGAGCGGTGCTGAGGCCGAGGAACTGGTCACGCTCTACCAGCGTGTCGGTACGCATCTGGCCGCGCTCCGAGCGGCCGGTGCCGACCCGGTCTCCATCGGACGGCTGTCCGGTCTGATCGCGGATGCCCGGGGTGCCGTCACCGGCGCGCAAGCACCTGTCTGGCGCGACATCTCGAAGTACTTCCTGGTCAGCTTCCCGGCCGCGCTGTACGCGTCCAGACGCTGGTGGGTCACGATCGGCCTGATCTTCTACGTCGTCGTGGCGTGGTCGGCCTGGCGGATCATCGCGCATCCCGAGGTGGTCGACTCCATCGGTACGCCGGACCAGATCCAGCAACTCGTCGACCACGACTTCGAGTCGTACTACTCGGAGAACCCGGCCCGGGACTTCGCGCTGCGGGTGTGGATCAACAACGCGACCATCAGCGCCGCGGTGCTCGCGCTCGGCATCCTCCTGATCCCGTCCGTCTTCATCCTCTGGGACAACGCGCTGAACCTCGGCGTCAGCGCCGGGCTGATGATCAGCCACGACCGGGGCGGCCTGTTCTTCAGCCTGATCACGCCACACGGTCTGCTCGAGCTGACCACGGTCTTCGTCGCCACCGCGGCCGGTCTCCGGCTCGGCTGGTCCTGGATCGTCCCCGGCGCGCGGACCCGGATGCAGGCACTCGCCCAGACCGGTCGCGCGACCGTTGGGATGGCCATCGGTCTGGCCGCGATCCTGCTGGTCACCGGTGTGATCGAAGCATTCGTCACGCCGTTCCTCCCCGGCCCGGTCCGGATCACGATCGGCATCCTGGCCGAGCTCGGTTTCTTCGTGTACGTCTGGACCCTCGGCCGCCGCGCCGCCCGCTCCGGCGAGTACGGCGACATCGACGAAGCCGACCGCGAAGCCACCGCCCCCGTCTCCGCCTGACCGTTTGCCCGTGGGCACTGGGCTTGGGTGAAGACTGCCCAGGAAGTCAGGACGAGCCAGTGGTACGGCGTCGCGATCACCGTCGGGTTGATCGCCTACGGCGTCGTGCACCTGCTGATCGCGTGGATCGCACTGCAACTCGCCTGGGGCAAGTCGTCGGAGGAGGCGTCCCAGCAGGGCGCGCTCCAGGAACTGGCCGGCAAACCGCTCGGCGGCGTACGGCTGTGGATCGTCGCGATCGGCCTGTTCGCGCTGGTGATCTGGCGTGCCCTCGACATCGCGTACGGCGCCCTGGACCTCTCACAGACCGTGCGGTCGGTGGGGCGCGCGATCGTCTATCTGGTGCTCGGTGTGAGCGCGGTGAAGGTTGCAATGGGCTCGGGCGGATCCAGCTCCGGTCAGTCGCGCACTGTCAGCGCCCGGCTGATGGGGAACGGTGCCGGACGGCTGCTGATCATCGCGATCGGTGTCGGCATCGTGGCGGTCGGCGTACACCAGCTGTACAAGGCGGTGACGAAGAAGTTCACCGAGGACCTGGTCGGCGGCGTCTCCGAGACGACCATCCTGCTCGGCCGGATCGGGTACGCCGCCAAGGGCATCGCGTTCGTGATCGTCGGCATCCTGTTCGCCTGGGCCGCGATCGACTACGACCCGCAGAAGGCCGGCGGCCTCGACACCGCACTCCGCACAGTCAAGGACCAGCCCTTCGGCCCAGTCCTCCTCACCATCCTCGCACTGGGCCTGGCCGCCTTCGCCCTCTACGCCTTCATCTGGTCCCGCAACGCCCGCAAGTGATCAGCCGATCGGTACGTCGCGGCGCCTCCAACCGACCAGGCCGATGGTGCCGACGATGATGGTGATGGCCAGAAGGACGATCAGCGGGGTTGCGGAGAGGGAGCCGCCGGGGAGGCGGGGGAGGTGGGTGAAGGGGGAGATGTCGTTCGTCCAGTCGGCGAGTTGGACGCCGGCGTTGGTGAAGCCGATCAGGATGCAGATGCCGGGACCCGCCCACGCCGCCGGGGAGATGCGCGGGAAGAGGCCGAAGATCGCGAGGGCGATCGCCGCCAGCAACCACACGGCGGGCAGTTGCCCCAAAGACGCACCGATCAGCCGGGGAATCTGCTTGCCGACGTCGTCAACCGCCAACCCATACGCGAGTCCCGCGGTGAGCCCGGACGCGAACAGAGCCAACGCCGGACCGAGCACCCCGAACAGCAGGTGACTCCCGGCCCACCGCAACCGGCCGGTCGCGGTAGCGAGCACCGGCTCGGCCCGCCCACTCGTCTCCTCAGCCCGCAACCGCAGCGTCGCCTGTACGGCGTACGCGGACGCGATCAGCCCGAGGATCGTCATCACCCCGGCGAAGAACGAGTCGATCAACCCGGCCGAACCACCGAGCCGCTCGAACATCTCCTTGGCCTTCGGCTCGTCGCGCAGGATGTCGCCGACCCCTTCGGCCACACCGCCGAACAGCAAGCCCAGCAAGGCGAATCCGACTGTCCACGCCACCAGCAGCCCACGGTGCAACCGCCACGCCAGTCCCAACGGCGAACCGAGTCTGCCCTCGGCCGGTCCCAGTCGAGCCGGCAACAGTCCGGCGCCGACGTCCCGCCGTACGGCGAGATTGATGGCGACGGCAACGAGTACGGCGGTTGCCGCAAGCATCACCACGGCCAGCCACCAACGGTTCTCGCCGTACGGGTGGATGCGCTGCGCCCAGGCGATCGGCGACAACCACGACAGCCACGCCAGCGGGCCGTCCGTGTGCGCACTCGTGTCGCCCGCGGCCCGCAGTACGTACGCCGCCGCGAGCACACTGATCGCGATACCGCGCGACGTCCCCGCGTTGGCGGAGAGCTGCGCGGCCACCGCACCAATCGCGGCGAAGAACCAGCCGGTGGTGGCGAATTCGGCGCCGATGGCAACGGATCCGGACCACGGCAGGTCCTGGCCGTGCATGCCCAGGGCAAGCAGTACGGCGAGCACCAGGTTCGCACCGAACGTCGACAGCAGGGCCGCCGCGAGTCCCGCGTGCCGGCCGACGACGCTCGAGCCGAGCAGTTCGCTGCGGCCGGTCTCCTCCTCGACGCGGGTGTGCCGGATCACCGTGAGCAGGCTGATCAGCCCGACCATCACCGGCACGAATCCCAGTCGCCAGGTGACGAACTCACCGAGACTCGTCCCGGACAGTTCGCCGTACAAGGTGATGAAGCCGGCGTTGTTCGCGTAGTCGAGCCGCGACTGCGCGGTCGGGAACAGATCGCCGTACTGCTTGACGTAGCTCATCGGGATCGCGCAGAGCACCACGATCCAGATCGGCAGGATGATCCGGTCCCGGCGCAGGATCAGCCGGATCAGACCGCCGGTGCCGGCCAGCGTTTTCATTTCGCCGCCTCCGGTTCGTACAGCCGCAGGAACAGCTCCTCCAACGACGGCGGCTGACTGACCAGACTCCGTACGCCGATCTCCGTGAGCCGTCGCAGTACCGAGTTGATCTCGTCGGTGTCGACGTCGAACCGGACCAGGCCGTCCTCGACGCGCAGGTCGTGGATGCCTTCGAGCTGGGCGAGTCCGTTCATCGTGCCGACCAGCTCGGCCCGGATCGACGTACGGGTCAGGTGCCGCAGCTCGGACAGGGTGCCGCTCTCGACGGCGCGGCCGGCCCTGATGATCGTGACCCGGTCGCACAGTGCCTCGACCTCGGACAGGATGTGGCTGGACAGCAGGACCGTCCGGCCGTCCCGGTCGCTGACCTCCTGGACGACCTCGCGGAACACCTCCTCCATCAACGGATCCAGGCCCGAAGTGGGCTCGTCGAGCAGCAACAGTTCGACGTCGGAGGCGAGCGCCGCGACCAACGCGACCTTCTGCCGGTTGCCCTTCGAGTAGGTGCGGGCCTTCTTGCGCGGGTCGAGATCGAATCGCTCGAGCAGGTCGGCCTTGCGCTTCTTGTCCAGCCCGCCGCGCATCCGGCCGAGCAGGTCGATGGCTTCGCCGCCGGACAGGTTCGGCCACAGCGTCACATCGCCCGGGACATAGGCGAGTCGCTTGTGCAGCTCGGTGGCGTCCGACCACGGATCGCTGTCCAGCAGCCGTGCGGTGCCGGAGCTTGCCCGGGTCATCCCGAGCAGGATCCGGATCGTGGTGGTCTTCCCCGCGCCGTTGGGGCCGAGGAAGCCGTGCACCTCACCGGTTCGCACCGTGAGGTCGAGGCCGTCCAGGGCACGAGTGCGCCCGAATGTCTTGACCAGACCTTCCGTGCTGATCGCAGCCGGCATGATCAGTTCTCCTCAGATCTCTTCCGTAGTTGTTCGGCTTGTTCTTCGGTGATCAGGGGGATGGTGAAGACCTCCATCAGCCCCTGGCCGATCCGGGCGTACCCGGCCGGTGTGGTGATGTCCTCGCCCAGCGCCTTCGAGACCTGGTCGCGGAAGACGAAGACGCTCAGCTTGATCGCGGCCATCGCCGCCGCGTAGGCCCGCCGGTCGGTGGGGTGGATGCCGTAGCTGGTGGTCCACTCCTCGATGCTGTCGACGGCGCCGAGGAACAGGGCGGCCGCGGTCTCCGAGCCGTCCATCATCGAGCGGACCAGGTAGAGCTGGAGCGGGAACACCCGCGGATGCAGGGTTGCCGGGTCGAGGGCGGCGACCCCACCCGCATCGGTGAGCTCCTCGCCGACCTCCAGCATCCGTTCCTTCGCGTACTCGTCGCAGGCGTCGCGCAGCGCCTCCTTCGACCCGAAGTGATGCCGCACCAGGCCGGACGAAACGCCGGCCTCCGCCGCGATGTCGCGGATGCTCGCGCCCTCGATGCCGCGCTCCCCGAACAGGCGGATCGCCGCGTCCCGGATCCGGGCTCGCGCGGTCAGGTCGTCGATCGGACGTTCCATGGTGCTCCTCTCGCTACACACAAGAGCAAACTCCTACACGACCGTGTAGTCAAGTGGAAAATGATTACGACTTCTGGAAACACTTGTGTGACAAAGTTCCGCATCTCGTTGACAGGAGAGCGCTTGCTGGTGTGGTTTCGTCACCAAACCAACACGCACGGTGGAAGGTGGGGCGGATGAGGAAGCTGTTCGCGGCGATCGCGGCGCTGGGTCTGCTGGTGGTGTCTCCCGGTACGGCGCAGGCCGCCGAGCCGGCCAAGAAGGTCGTGAAGGTCGGGGTCACCCAGTCGGTCGACTCGATGAACCCGTTCCTGGCCGTCCGGCTGGTGACCGGGGCCATCCAGCGGTTGATGTACGGCTTCCTGACCGTGCCGGACTCGAAGACGCTGCAGCCCAGCCCGGATCTGGCCGAGTCCTGGAAGACGTCGCCGGACGGGTTGACCTGGACCTTCACGATCCGGCAGGCGAAGTGGTCCGACGGGCAGCCGATCACCGCCGACGACGCGGCCTGGACGTTCAACAAGATGATCACCGACGACGCCGCCAAGTTCGGCAACGGCCCGGCGGTGGCCAACTTCGCGAGCGTGACCGCGAACGGCCAGGAGTTGACGATCAAGCTGAAGACCCCGCAGGCGTCGATGCTGGACAACCCGGTCCCGATCATGCCCAAGCACATCTGGGAGAAGGTCAAGGACATCTCGAAGTACGAGGCCGACGAGTTCCCGACCGTCGGCAGTGGTCCGTACAAGGCGGTGGAGTACAAGAAGGACCAGTTCGTCCGGCTCGAGGCGAACCCGGACTACTGGCGCGGGCGTCCGAAGATCGACGAACTGCAGGTGATCTTCTACGACAACCCGGCCGCCGCGATCGTCGGTCTGAAGAAGGGCGACATCGACCTGATCGGCCGGCTGAACCCGCCGGACTTCGAGGCGCTCAAGGGCGACGCCAACATCGTCCAGTGGAACACCCAGGGCCGGCGGGCGTCGTACCTGCAGATCAACCACGGCGCGACCACCACCGACAACAAGCCGATCGGTGACGGGCACCCGGCCCTGAAGGACGTCCGGGTGCGGACCGCGTTGCACTACGCGATCGACAAGCAGAAGCTGGTCGACGAGGTGCAGAACGGGCTGGCCAAGCCGGCCGACGGCTCGATCATCCCGCCGCTGTACAAGGACTTCTTCTGGGAGGCCAGTGGCGACGAGAAGGTGACGTACGACGTTGCCAAGGCCAACAAGATCCTCGACGACGCGGGTTACAAGAAGGGGCCGGACGGCATCCGGACGATGCCGGACGGGTCGCGCAAGCTGCAGTTCCGGTTCAGCATCCACACCGACACCCCGATCGAGGACAAGCTGGCCGAGTACCTGACCGGCTGGTTCAAGGAGATCGGCATCGGCCTGAGCACCAAGCGGCTCGACTCCACCAAGTTCACCGAGGAGACCGGCGTCACCGCGCTGTTCGACATCGCGATCAGCGGCTGGTCGGTCAACCCGGACCCGGAGGAGGTGCTCGGCACGCACCTGTGCAGCCGGCGTCCGACCGCGTCCGGTCAGGGTGGCGGGACCGAGTCGTTCTACTGCGACCCGCAGTACGAGGACCTGTACCTGCAGCAGCAGAAGGAGCTCGACCGGCCGAAGCGGGCCGCGATCATCAAGAAGATGGAGGAGCGGCTCTACACCGACGCTCCGGTGATCGCGCTCTACTACCCGAACGACCTCGAGGGCTACCGCAAGGACCGGATCGCCGGCATCACGCCGATCCCGGAGGACAACGGCCTGCTGTACGGAGGCAGCGGCTACTGGCCGTTCTACACGGTCGACACGGTCACGGCCGACGGTGGTGAGGACGGGATCAGCGGCGGAGAGCTGGCCGGCATCATCGGTGGTGTCGCGGGTGGTGCCGTGGTGGTTGCCCTGGGCGCCTTCGTGATGATGCGCCGCCGCCAGGACGTCGCCGACGAGCGCGAATGACGGTCAGCCAGCCCGCCGTCGAGGCTCTGGAGGAGAGCCCGACCCGCTACGGTCTGCTGCGGTACGCAGCGGCCAAGGCGGGCGGGGCCCTGCTCAGCATCGCGATGGTGATCGTTGCGACGTTCTTCCTGTTCCGGTTGCTGCCCGGCGATCCGGTGCGGGCGCTCGCCCAGGGCCGCAACATGACGCCCGAACAACTCGATCTGGAACGGGCCCGGCTCGGTCTGGACAAGTCGATCCCCGAGCAGTTCGTGCATTTCGTCAAGCAGACGCTGCAGTTCGACCTCGGGACCTCGTACGAGTACAAGCGGCCGGTGATCGACCTGATCGGGGAGCGGATCGGCTCGACACTGCTGCTGACCGGGACCGCGCTGGTGATGGCGGTCAGCCTCGGGATCTGGCAGGGCGCGCGGGCCGGGTGGAAGCCGGGCAGCCGGTTCGACAAGTTCTCGACCGCGATCTCGCTGGTGCTGTGGTCGGTGCCGACGTTCTGGCTCGGGCTCCTGCTGCTGATGGTGTTCGCTGCGGGCATCGGGCCGATCCCGGGCGTCTTCCCGACCCGCGGTATCTCCAGCGTGGACGCGCCGGACGGGTTCGGGTACGTCCTCGACGTCGCGCAGCACATGGTGCTGCCGTGCCTGACCATGGTCGCGGTCGTGTACGCGCAGTACCTGCTGGTGATGCGGTCGTCGGTGCTGGACGAGGTCGGGCAGGACTACATCACCACGGCGCGCGCGAAGGGGTTGCGCGACGACGACATCCGGCGGAGGCACGCCGTACCGAACGCGTTGCTGCCGACGGTGACGCTGGTGTTCATGCGGATCGGGTTCGTGGTCGGAGGTGCGGTGACGGTCGAGGCGATCTTCAGCTGGCCGGGGCTCGGGCAGTTGTTCTACGACGCGATCCGGGTGCCGGACTTCACGCTGATGCAGGGCACGTTCCTGCTGATCACGGTGTCGGTGATCGTGATGAACACGCTGGCCGACGTGGTGTACCACGTCCTTGACCCGAGGGTGAGGTCGGCATGAGTGGCGTGATGTGGGTCCGGCGGCAGCGGGCGTTGCGACGGTTCGGGTCGGAGTTCCGTGCGCACAGGGCCGGGATGGTGGGGCTCGCCATCCTGTTGGTCGCGGTGGTGCTCGCACTGATCGCGCCGCTGTTCATCGATGCCGGCGTGACGAACGTGGTGAGCGGGACCCGCGAGAAGATGGCGCCGCCGAGCATCCACGACCCGCTGGGCACGGACGAGTCCGGGCGGTCCGTGCTGCTGATGATCTGGTGGGGATCGCGGACCTCGTTGCTGATCGGGTTCCTGGCCGCGTTGCTCAGCATGGTGATCGGTACGACGTTCGGTATCGCGGCCGGGCACTTCCGGGGCTGGGTCGGAGCGATCATCCTGCGCATCACCGACTGGTTCCTGGTGCTGCCGTCGCTGGTCACCGCGCTGGTGCTGGCCGCGATCCTCGGTGGCAGTACGGCGACGATCATCGTCGCGATCGGCGTGACTTCGTGGCCGTCGACGGCCCGGCTGATCCGGGCGCAGACACTGGCGGTAGAGGCGCGCCCGTACATCGAACGGTCGCTTGCCCTCGGCGCCGGGCACTGGCACATCACCACCCGGCATGTGTTCCCGAACGTCGCACCGTTGCTGCTGGCAAGTACGACGCTGGAGGTGGCGAGCGCGATCGTGACCGAGTCGACGCTGGCGTTCCTCGGCGTCAGTGCGAACAAGACCTCGTGGGGGACGATGTTGCGTGGTTCGTACGACTGGGGTGCGGCGACTGCGGGCGCGTGGTGGTACATCTTGTTGCCGGGTCTCTGCATCGTGCTCGTGGTGATGGCATTCACCTTGTGTGGAAGGGCTTTGGAGTCCGTGCTCAATCCCCGGTTGCGGACGAGGGCGGCGTGATGAGTCTGCTCGAGTTGGACGAGGTGTCCGTCACGTATCGCATTGCGTCCGGCGACGTTCCCGCCGTACGCGGAGTGTCGTTGTCGTTGGAAGCGGGGGAGGCTGTCGGGCTGGCGGGTGAGTCGGGATCCGGCAAGTCGTCGGTGGCGATGGCGTTGCTGCGGTTGCTGCCGCGGTCGGCGCGGGTCGACGGGCGGATCCTGCTGCACGGCGAGGACGTGCTGGCGATGAAGTGGGGGCGGCTGCGGGCGGTTCGCTGGTCGGAGGCGTCGATCGTGTTCCAGGGTGCGCAGCATGGGCTGAACCCGGTGCAGCGGATCGGTGACCAGATCGCCGAGCCCTTGCTCGTGCACAAGTTGTCGACGCCTGCTGAGGCTTCGGTGCGGGTGCGGGAGTTGCTGGAGCAGGTCGGGTTGCCGACGTGGCGGGCTCGGAGCTATCCGCATGAGCTGAGTGGTGGCCAACGGCAACGAGTGATGATCGCGATGGCGTTGGCCTGTTCGCCGCGGCTGATCATCGCGGACGAACCGACGACCGCGCTTGATCTGATGGTGCAGGCGCAGGTGCTGACGTTGATCCGGAAGTTGATCGCCGAGCACGACATCTCGCTGCTGATGATCTCGCATGACCTGTCCGTGCTGGCTGATGTGTGCGACCGGCTGGCGATCATGTACGCCGGTCGGCTGGTCGAGCAGGGTCCGTCATCGGGGGACTTCCGGCATCCGTACAGCCAGGCGCTGGCGGCGGCGTTCCCGACGGTTGGCGATCCGGCATCGCGGCTCGCGCCGCGCGGGCTGGCCGGCGATCCACCGGATCCGCAGCAGTTGCCCGGTGGGTGTGCGTTCCATCCGCGGTGTCCGGCGGCTCTGCCGGACTGCTCGACGACAACCGTCGACCTGCGTCCGGCCGGTCCGGGGCGGGCGGCTGCCTGTCTGCTCGTGGGGAGGGATCTTGCTAGAGGCAACTGAGGTGAAGGTTTCGTTCGGTGGCCGCGGTGGTCGGCAGGCTCGGGCCGTTGACGGTGTGAACCTGACCGTCGCGCCGGGGGAGATCGTCGCGCTGGTGGGCGAATCCGGGTGCGGCAAAACGACACTCGCCCGTACCTTGCTCGGTCTTGAACGGCCGACGTCCGGCCAGGTCTCGTACGACGGGACGCCGTTGAGCTACACGGGCCGTCGGCTGCGGGCGTTCCGGCGGCAGGTGCAGTTGGTGTTGCAGGATCCGATGGGGTCGCTGAATCCGCGGCAGACCGTGTACGAGGCGGTCGCCGAGGGGCCGCGGATCCACGGGCTGCCGGACGAGGAGAAGGTCGTCGCGGACGCGTTGTCGCGCGCGGGCTTGCGGCCGCCGGAGCGGTTCTTCCTGCGCTATCCGCACGAACTGTCGGGCGGTCAGCGGCAGCGCGTGGTGATCGCTGGTGCATTGGCGTTGAGTCCCAAGGTGCTGATCGCCGACGAGCCGGTCGCGTCGCTGGACGCATCCGTGCGGGGCGAGATCCTGTCGCTGCTGCTCCGGCTCCGGGACGACCTTGGCCTTGCCGCGCTCGTGGTCACGCACGACCTGGGTCTCGCCTGGAACATCGCAGACCGGGTCGCCGTCATGTACCTCGGCCGCATCGTCGAGTCCGGCCCCACCGAAGACGTCCTGACCAACCCCCAACACCCGTACACCCAGGCCCTCCTGTCAGTCCTTCCCGAGTCCCCCGAACGCATCGTCCTCACCGGCGAACCTCCCGACCCGACCCGAATCCCCACCGGCTGCCGCTTCCACCCCCGCTGCCAGCTGGCCCTCACCCCCGCCTGCCACAGCACCCCCCTCCAAATCCTCCCCGCCACCACCACGGCCCAAGTCGCCTGCCACCTAGCCCCAGTACGCACCACCACCTAACCCACCCGCACACCCCAACCAGCAAACCCCTCGCCAGCTCACTCGCCACACCACAGCCGCACCCCTCCGCGCCCCCGCCTCTGCGGCACCCATCGCAAGCTCACCCGCCCCACCCCCACAGCCCGCGCCAGCCCGCCCGTCCGACCATCATTCGAGGGGATAACCCCTGGTGTTGTGGGTTCTCCGCTTCTGCGCGAGGGGAGAACCCACAACTCGAGGGGTTATCCGGTCGAGTGACCACCTCAACCCACCGGTCCCACCGGCGTCCGGGCAGCTGGCTCGTTCTCAGGTGACACGTGCATCTGGACAGGTAGTGCACCTGCGATACGCCGTACACGGAGCACAGACAGCGCTCAGGTGCACTACGTCTGCGTCGGTACTACCTGTCCTCGTGCACGTTTGCCCTCGATCGCGGGGCCTGGCAGTCCTTCCAGCGGTTGACAATAGTTAACGAGAAGTAGAACTATTGCGGCATGGTGGAAGATCAGGTCGATCGGTTCTTCGAGGTGCTGGCCGATCCGACCCGGCGGCAGGTCGTGCGGCTGCTGGGGGACGGGCCACAAAGGGCCGGGCAGCTCGCCACGGCCACCGGCTCGTCGTCGCCGGCGATGAGCCGGCACCTGCGCATCCTGCTGGCGGCCGGCCTGGTTGCCGACGAACGCGGTCCCGACGACGCCCGCGTCCGGATCTTCCGCCTCAACCCGGAGCCCGTGGTCGCCGTACAGGCCTGGCTCGACCAGGTCCAAGCGCACTGGCGCGACCAACTCAGCTCGTTCAAACGGCACGTCGAGCAGAAGGAGTCATCGTGACCGACCACTCCGCCACCACGTCGGTCGAGGTGACCGTCGACCCGGCCACCGCCTTCCGCGTGTTCACCGAAGAGATCGATCTGTGGTGGGTGCGCGGGCCGATCAACTTCATGGACTCCGCCCGGCTGCTCGAGTTGCGGATCGAGCCGGGTGTCGGTGGACGGTTCCTCGAGGTCTACGGCACCGACGACGTCCTCGAATCCGGCCGGATCACGGAGTGGGAGCCGGGTACGGCGTTCGCCTATCGCAATCCGGCCGAGGACGTCGAGACCCGGGTTCGCTTCGACCCGATCGACGGCGGCACCCGCGTGACCGTCGTACAGGCGTTGCTCAAGGACGGCGCCGACACGGCATTCGTCTGGCCGAACGTACTGCACTGGCTGCCCGCCTGGATCGCCCGCCGTGACTCGGCTCCGCGTACGCCGCGTGAGCTCGACCGGCTCGCGATCGCCTTGTACTACGAGGATCCGGCCGCGGCGGCGCGCTGGCTGCACACTGTCTTCGGCCTCGACTCGTGGGACAAGATCCCGGCCGAGGGACAGCAGCCGTCCTGGATCGAACTGCACGTCGGCTCCGCCGCGATCCTCCTCTGCAAGCGCACCGAGTCTGCCGCGCCGGCAGCCGACCATGCCGTCTGGGTGTACGTCGACGACCTCGACGCGCACTTCGCCCAGGCCCAGTCGAACGGCGCCAAGATCCTGTCCGAGATCCAGCAGTACGGCTACCGCTCGTACGACGCCGAGGACCTCGAAGGCCACCGCTGGACCTTCCTGCAGGCCCGCCCGACCCAGCAGTGAAGGAGTCATCGTGACGCAGGAGTCTGTGAAGCCGTCGGCGACGGCTTCGGTTGAGGTGGCGGTTGATCCGGCGACCGCGTTCCGGGTGTTCACCGAGGAGATCGATCTGTGGTGGTTGCGGAGCCCGATCAACTTCTGGGAATCCGGGCGGGTGATCGCGATGCGGCTGGAGCCGGGCGTAGGCGGCCGCATTCTGGAGGTCTACCGAACCGAGCCGGAGGACGCGCTCGAGCTCGGCACCATCACCGTCTGGGAGCCGGGTGAGCTGCTCGCATACCGCAGTTCCGTCGACGACACCGAGACCAAGGTCAGCTTCGACGCGATCGACGGCGGCACCCGCGTCACCGTCGTCCAATCGTTGGTCGAGGGTGGCGACAAGGCCTTCTACTTCTGGCCGAACGTGATCCGCTGGATCCCCGCCTGGGTCGCCCGCCGCGACACCGCGCCGCCCACCCCGCGTGAGCTCGACCGCCTCGCAATCGGCTTGTACTACGAGGATCCCGCCGCCGCGGCCCGTTGGCTGCACACCGTCTTCGGCCTCAACTCCTGGGACACGATCCCCGCCGAGGGCGAGGACCCGTCCTGGATCGAACTCCACGTCGGCTCGGCCGCAGTACTCCTCTTCAAACGCACCGACCAGGCCGCACCGTCAGCCGACCACAACGTCTGGGTGTACGTCGACGACCTCGACGCGCACTTCGCCCAAGCCCAATCCAACGGCGCCAAAATCCTCTCCGACATCCACCACCACGGCTACCGCTCCTACGACGCCGAAGACCCAGAAGGCCACCACTGGACCTTCCTCCAAGCCCGCCCGACTCAACTGTGATTACAGGCGGCCGGCCTTCTTCAACGCCAGGTAGGTGTCGGCTAGGGCTGGGGCTATGGTGTCTGGGTTTTCGTCGAGGACGGTGACGCCGGCTCGGGTGAGGACGGCGGTTACGCGTTCTCGGTCGAGGCGGGTTCGGGCGGCGGAGGCGGCGCCGTAGACCTCGGGGAGGTCGGAGCGGGTGGACTCGAGTTCGGTGAGGCGGGGGTCGGCGACCGACGCGAGGACGATGACGTGACGGCGGAGCAGTGGGCCGATGACGGGGAGGAGGGACTCCTCGATCACCGCCGGGTCCAAGCCTGTCAGCAGTACGACGAGAGAACGCTGGCCTAACCGCTCGAGCACCTGGGACACGACGACGCGGAAATCGGTCTGGACGAGCTCAGCCTCGACGTTCGCCAACGCGTTCACGAACGACGGCAGCACGTCCTCCGGCGCGGGACGTCGTACGTCGGCCCGGACCGCGGAATCGCAAGCCAGCAAGGAAACCCGGTCACCGGCCCGGGTCGCGAGCGCGGCCAGCAGGAGTGCCGCGTCCATTGCGTGGTCGAGCCGCGGTGCGTCGCCGACTCGTCCGGCTGACATCCGGCCGGAGTCGATCACGATGGCGACCTGGCGATCGCGCTCCGGCCGCCAGGTCCGCAGTACGACGTTGCCGCGACGGGCCGTCGCACGCCAGTCGATGCTGCGTACGTCGTCACCCGGCACATAGTCACGCAGCGAGTCGAACTCGGTGCCCTGACCCCGCACCAGCAGAGCGGTCCGCCCGTCCAGCTCCCGCAACCGCGCCAGCCGCGACGGCAGGTGCTTGCGACTCTTGAACGGCGGCAACGCCCGGACCGTCCACTGCACCCGGTGCGACCCCTGCCGGCCCGCGAAACCGAGCGGACCGATCGACCTGATCGTCACCCGATCCGCCTGCCGGTCCCCGCGCCGCGTCGGCAGCAGATTGGTCGTCAGCCGTCGCCGCTCCCCGTGCGGCAGGTTCAGCTTGTGTGGCGGATCCAGTACTCCGGCCGACGGCGGCCACGCATCACGCAACAGACCACGCACCCGCCGACCCGGATTGGCCACCAGCAGGTTCACCGCAGCGTGCTCACCCAGTCGTACGGCGGTGTCGCCCTCGCGGCTCAACTGCAGTCGCCGAGGCGAACCGGCCAGCAACATGTCCACCACGCACACCACAACAACGACCGCGACGACCAGACCGACGCCACCCCAGCTCGGCATCGCCAGAGCGACGAAGAGGACTCCGGCTGCGGCCAGCAGAGCGGCCCTGTATGTGAGCACCATGAGCTATCGGGGCACCGGTACGGTCGCCAGGACGCTCTCCAGCACCGCGTCCGCGCTGACGCCTTCGAGCTCGGCCTCCGGACGCACCTGCACCCGATGCCGAAGGCAAGGACGTGCCATCGCCTTCACATCGTCCGGAATCACGTAGTCCCGACCGGACAGCCACGCCCATGCCCTGGACACTGCCAGGAGGGCGGTAGCGCCTCGCGGCGACACCCCGAGCTGCAGTGACGGCGACTGTCGCGTCGCCCGGCACAGATCCACGACGTACGCGAGCACGTCCTCCCGGACCGAGACCCGGCGTACGGCGGCCTGACCGGCGGCAAGGTCCTCCGGTCCAGCGACCGGACGCAGACCGGCAGCAGCCAGGTCGCGCGGGTCGAAGCCCTGTGCATGCCGAGCGAGGACGGCGATCTCCGCGTCGCGCGGCGGGATGTCGAGCGTCACCTTCAGCAGGAACCGGTCCAACTGGGCCTCGGGCAACGGATACGTGCCCTCGTACTCGATCGGGTTCTGCGTCGCGGCGACGACGAACGGCACCGGCAGCATCCGCGGTACGCCGTCGACGGTGACCTGCCGTTCCTCCATCGCCTCCAGCAACGCCGCCTGGGTCTTCGGTGGGGTCCGGTTGATCTCGTCGGCGAGCATGATGTTGGTGAACACCGGACCCGGCCGGAACTCGAACTCGCTGCTCTTCGCGTCGTACACGAGTGATCCGGTCACGTCACCGGGCATCAGGTCCGGCGTGAACTGCACCCGCTTGGTGTCCAGCCGCATCGCCATCGACAACGCGCGCACCATCAGCGTCTTCGCCGTACCGGGCACGCCCTCCAGCAGCACGTGGCCGCGGCAGAGCAGGGCGAGTACCAGTGCGGTCACCGCGGTATCCTGACCGACCACCGCCTTGCCGATCTCGGTCCGCAGCGCGACCAGCGCCTGCCTGGCCTGGTCGGCGCTGACCTCGGTAGTCGTCACGGGTGTCGTACCTCCTGCGTCAGTGCGTCGAGTTCATGGGACAAGGACATCAGAGCGGCGTCGCTGAGCGGTGGGAGGCCGTAGAGGAGTTCGTACAGCATGGCCGGGTCCCGGCCGGTCCGGGCCGCCACTGTCGCCACGACAGCCGACGGATCGGCCCGCCGGGGGATGCCGTGCGCCTTGTGGAGCTTGCCGAGCGCCGACTCGCGCAGTGCGGCCGCAGCGCGGTCTCTGGCTCGTGAGCGCCGATACAGCCGTGCCCGGCCCTCTGTGGTCTCGGCAGCGTGCACGATGACCGGCAACCGCTCCGCGACCACCGGGCCGAGCCGTCGGCCCCGCCACAACGCCACTACAAGTACGGCGAACGCCAGCGCCCACCCGATGTAGCGGATGTCCGGCGGGACCAGTGGAGGGCCGTCCTCGTTGTCGTCGCCGAATCCGCTCGACTCCCACTGCGGCAGGTACCAGGTCAGCTCCCGGTCCGTGCCGATCAGGTTGAGCGCCAGGGCCGCGTTGCCGTCTTCTGCGAGCTGCTCGTTGGTGAACGAGCGGGTCGTACCCACGACGTCGACGATCCGGCCGCCCGACTCCATCCGGATCACCGTGTTGTTGATGCCGTCGCCGTAGCACGCCTGCGCGCCGTCCGGTGCGGAGTACGTCGATCCGCCGACAGTCACGGTCCCGGCCTTCACTGCGGCAGGCAGATCGCAGTTCGGCTGGCGACTGTCCGAGGCCAGGATCTGTCCGTTGTCCTCCACACCCGGTGCCAGGACCTCCAGCGCTCTGGTGCCGGGACGGATCAGAACGACATGGCTCCACCCGGCGTCCGCGATCCGCTGCCAGTCGAAGCGGTCGAGCTGGCCCTCAGGACCGATGAGCAGCGTCTTGCCGCTGGCCGGCTGGACAGCGTCGTCCAGTACGTCGGTGCCGGTCACCTTCACACCGTGGTTGCCCAGCAGCGTCGCCAGCGCCCGCGCGCCCTCCGGCTCCGTGGAGTCCGGGCTGAACGGCCCAGAAGTCCGTGCGGTCGTGGCGATCAGTACGACGATCGCCGCCAGCACAATCACCCCGGTCACGAGCAGTGGCGTCCGCAGCGCCCGCCAACTCTCGCCAGCACTCCGCCCTACTGCAGTACTCACGCACTCACCATGACCCGAGCAGTCCGGGCAGCGTCGTCAGCGGCGACGACTGCGGCGTACCGCTCCGGTGTACCCGGACGGTTGCCGTAGACAACCTCGGTGAACGCGAGTGCAGCCGGCTGCAGTGGTTCCCGCAATGCCGGTGTCGCGCGGCCTGCGTCGGCGACCACCTCGTACGCCGTCCGCCCGGCGCGATCGTCCAGGATCGTGCGCTCGGTCAGCTCTGCCACGCAGGCGCGGAAGCGGCTACGGATGGCGTGCGCGTAGTCCCCGGACGCCGCCTCCCGCTCCGCCTGAGCGCGGTACTCGGCCGCTGTCCGTGGTCTGGAGGTGTCGAAGACCGTCTGCTTCTCCCGATGACTGGTCCGGAGTACGCCGGCCCGCCACAGCACCACGACGACGATGAGCGCGAGCAGGACGATCAGCATGACCAGACCGGCGTGCCCGTTGGGGGAGGAACCGCTGAGGCTGTCCAGCATGTCGCCGATCCACTGCATGACCTTGTTGAGCGCCTTCTCGATCAGTGAGCCACCGGACTGCCGGTACGCCGACTTCGACAACTCCTGGGCCGCCTCGGCAGCCGCCTGGTCCCGGCCGATGTCCACCGGGGGTTCCTCGAGGAACACAGCGATCACGGCGTACCTCCTGGCCGCAGGACCGGACGCATCCACAGGTCGAGGCCTTCTCGCCGGACCCGCAGATCCAGGTAGATCAGGGCCTGGACGGCGGACATGAAGGCCAGACTGGCGATCAGCGTCATGGCGGTCGCGACCCCTGCCGCCACACCGATCACCACAGCGGCCACAGTCGCGCCGGTGCCGTCGCTGCTGTCGGCCCACGAGCCGACCGTGAGCACCAGCGTGGTCACCCCGAACTGCAAGGCGTACCCGACGATGTTGACCACCAGACCGCCGAACAGCAGGATGCCGAACACCCGCCAGAACTTGCCCTTCACCAGCCGCCAGGAACGCTTCAGCGAACCCCAGATCCCCACCCTGACAGGGATGTAGAGGCCGATGTCGGGTGCGCGCCGGCCCTCCATCAGTACGACGGTCCCCGCCAGCACCAGGCGGATGCCGAAGATCAGCACGAGCACAGCACCGACCAGCACCAGCACTATCGCCACCGCACCGGCCACGTCGGAGGAGATCGCCGCGTCCGTGCCGGAGCCGATACCGAACACCGCCAGACCCCAACCGGCGATCAGGATGACGAACGACAGCGACTGCAGCAGCCCGACAGCTGCCAGTGCGGGCAGCGACGGCCGGACCAGCCGCAGCAGTTCGCGCGGCCCGACGCGATGCGCCAACTGGCTCCGCACGGCGGCCAGGGCGATGATCCCGGCCATCATGCTCGACACCACGGTGAACAGGACCAGCTGGACGCCGTAGGTGAGCAGCAACGCCGCACCGGCCTGCTGGAACGGGTCATCGGACCCGAAGAACCCACCCAGACCACCAGGTACGGCGACCTCCGTCAGCACGGCCTGGACCGCGATCAGTGCGATGGCCGCAAGGACCGGGAGGCCCAGCATGATCGTCTTGTTGTCGGAGATGGTCCGGGCCGCGTTGTCGAGCAGGTCCGCGGGCAGCCAGGGCCGCAGCGGCTCCGTCGCCGTACCTTCGTGCAGCGTGATATCGCCGGCTGTCTGCTTGGCCACCATCCACCTCCCGTCCCCGCTGAACCGTCGGCCGCACACCGACGTGTGATCCTCAGAAGCTTGTCCCCAGAGTTGTCCCAGAGTTGTCTTGGACACCCGCAGTGCACCATGATCACAGCCCAACTCGGGGTCACTCGGCGATCCGGCGTGTGCACTACCCGGGGAATGGGACACTATCCGTAGTGCGTACGGTCAGCATCCGCTGGGCGCACAACGATCGGACGGCAAGGAGCAGGGCGTGGCAGAAGGCAACCGGACGATGCGGGGCCGCATCCTCATCGTCGACGACGACACTGCGTTGTCGGAGATGCTCAGCATCGTGCTGCGCAACGAGGGCTACGACACCTATCTGTGCGCAACCGGTGACAAAGCGGTACCGGCGTTCCGGGAGTTCAAACCGGACCTGGTGCTGCTCGACCTGATGCTGCCCGGCATGGACGGCATCGACGTCTGCCGGGCGATCCGGGCCGAGTCCGGCGTACCGATCGTCATGCTGACGGCCAAGAGCGACACCGTCGACGTCGTGCTGGGCCTGGAGTCCGGTGCCGACGACTACGTGGTCAAGCCGTTCAAGCCGAAGGAGCTGGTGGCCCGGATCCGGGCCCGGCTGCGCCGGATGGACGAGCCGGGGCCGGAGTCGCTGACCATCGGCGACCTCACCATCGACGTGGCCGGGCACTCGGTGAAGCGGGCCGGGGAGACCATCCAGCTGACTCCGCTGGAGTTCGATCTGCTGGTCTGCCTGGCCTCCAAGCCCTGGCAGGTGTTCACCCGCGAGGTGCTGCTGGAGCAGGTCTGGGGCTACCGGCACGCGGCCGACACCCGGCTGGTCAACGTGCACGTGCAGCGGCTGCGCTCCAAGATCGAGAAGGACCCTGAGCACCCCGAGATCGTGGTCACGGTCCGCGGTGTCGGTTACAAGGCGGGTGCGGACTGATCGAGTACGGACGCGACCCGGAGTCGCAGGCTGTCGCCGACGCCCCGGCAACGACGCCGGGGCCGGAGCAGCAGCCGGCCCTTCCCGAGCAGGACGGGGCCGAGACCCGCGGGACGGAGCTGGAGCTCACCGCCGCCGCGGCTGATTGGCCTGCCTACCCGCAGCCGCTCTGGCGGACGCACCCCAAGCACTGGCCGGACATCTGGCGGCGGTCCATCCAGGCCCGGATCGTCACCGGCACCCTGCTGATGTCGACCGTCGTACTGCTCTTGGTCGGCTGGGTGATGATGAGTCAGGTCACCGACGGTGTGCTGGAGTCCCGTCGTGACAGCGCGCAGGCGGAGGCGCGGGCGCAGCTGACCTCGCTGTCCAACACGATCAACGCCGCCGACCCCACCACGATCAACCAGCAGCTGTCCGAACTGGTCCTCGGCACTAACCGCCCCGGCCTGTACGACGTTCTGCTCGTGCCGACCGACACTGCCACATCGAACGCGATCCGCTACACCGGACTGGTCGACAGCGACTCCATCCCGCAGCCGCTGGCCTCTTCGGTGATGAGCGACGACTCCAAGCTGTGGGACACCTACACGCTGATCAACTACCGCGACGGGCCCAGCGTCCCCGGGCTGGTGATGGGATCGCAGCTCCGGGTGAACTCGACCGGCGACCGGTACGCCGTCTACTTCCTCTTCCCGCTCACCGCGCAGCAGGAGACGCTCGACGTCGTCCAGCGCGCGCTGGTCACCGCCGGACTGCTGCTGGTCGTGCTGCTCGGCGCGGTGGCGTGGCTGGTCACCCGTCAGGTGGTCACCCCGGTCCGGATGGCGCGGCGGATCGCGGAGCGGCTGGCGGCAGGCAAGCTCGAGGAGCGGATGCAGGTCCGCGGTACTGACGACCTGGCCCGGCTGGCGGTCTCCTTCAACAAGATGGCCAGCAACCTGCAGCGGCAGATCCGGCGGCTGGAGGAGCTGTCCCGGCTGCAGCGCCGGTTCGTCTCCGACGTGTCGCACGAGCTGCGGACTCCACTGACCACGGTCCGGATGGCCGCCGACCTGCTGCACGAGAGCCGGGACCAGTTCGACCCGATCAGCCGCCGCTCGGTCGAGCTGCTGCAGAACGAGCTCAACCGGTTCGAGGAGCTGCTCGCGGACCTGCTGGAGATCAGCAGGTTCGACGCCGGTGCGGCTGCTCTGGACCTCGAGGACGTGGACCTGCGCGACATCGTCAACCGCGTGCTCGAGAACCACGAGACTCTGCTCCGGCGCAAGGGCTGCGAGGTGCAACTGGACATGCCGGAGCCGTGCCGCGCGCAGGTGGACGCCCGCCGGATCGAGCGGATCCTGCGGAACCTGATCGGCAACGCCATCGAGCACAGCGAGGGCCTGCCGATCCGGATCAGCACCGCGTGCGACGAGGACTCGGCCGCTGTCGCGGTCCGCGACCACGGTGTCGGTTTCCGGGCCGAAGAGGCCGAGATGGTGTTCAGCCGGTTCTGGCGGGCCGACCCGGCCCGCGCCCGGACGACCGGCGGGACCGGCCTCGGCCTGTCGATCGCGCTGGAGGACGCACGGCTGCACGGTGGCCGGCTGGACGCCTGGGGTTCACCGGGCGAAGGCGCCTACTTCCGCCTCACCCTGCCGCGGCGGCCGGACGTGACGCTGTCCGGATCGCCACTGCCGGCCCGCCCCGCCGACGCCACCCGGGTGGTCTCCGACAAGTCGCTGGTCGACGTCGGAGCGCCGTACCAGAAGCTGACGGGTGGTGAGGAGCGGTGAGGCGCAGACTGCTCGTGGTCGTGCTGGCGCTGACGTTGCTGGTCACCGGGTGCGCGACCGTCCCGACGCAGGGGAATATCCGCCAGGGCAGCCGGGAGGGCCTGACCCAGGGCGGGATCGGCGTCGGCGTCGAGGCGAAGCCGCCGCGGGAAAACCTCACCGAGCTGGAGCTGGTGAACGGGTTCCTCGAGGCGATGTCGGACACGCGGGCCTTCGACGTCGCCCGGCAGTACATGACGGCCGACGCGGCCGCGGCCTGGAAGCCCGAGACGCAGACGATCGTCTACGACCAGCGTCCCGGATCGGTGGCCCCGCAGCCAGGCGGTGGGGTGAAGCTGACCGCCCGGAAGATCGCGACCGTCGACGAACGGGGCGAGTGGATTCCGGCGGCGCCCGGCGCCGACCGGGCCGACTTCCTGTTCAAGGTCGCCAAGGTCGACGGCCAGTTGCGGGTCGCTTCGGCGCCGCCCGGCGTGTACCTGGGCAGCAACCAGGTGGACCTCAAGCTGGCCCCGCGCGATCTGTACTTCTTCAACCCCGGCCGGGAGTTGCTCGTCCCGGACCCGGTCTACCTGTCGGTGAACCAGTCCCAGGGCCAGGCCGCGACCCAGCTGATCCAGGAGTTGCTGAAGGGCCCGACCAAGAGCCTCGGCAACGGCGTCGTGTCGCTGGCCCCGCCCGGCACCCAGGTGCAGGTGTCCGTCCCGGTCGAGTTCGGCGTCGCCACGGTGGCGCTGAACGACACGGCCGCCGCGCTCCGGGATCAGGACCGGCACCTGCTCGCCGCCCAGATCGTCTGGACGCTCAACCAGATCAACCTCCGGGCCCGGATCACGGTCGGCGGCGCACCGCTGCTTCCGGACGATCCCGACGTACTGCCGTTCACCAACTTCAGCCAGTACGACCCCTCCATTCCCGGTGGGGCGATGACCACGCTGTACGGCCTGCGGCAGGGCCGGGTGCAGCGCGTCGAGGGGCTCGACGGGGCGTCCGACATCGCCGCCCGGCCGCTGGACTCCAGCCTGCTGCACGGGCAGATCGCCGAGTCGTTCGCCGTGAACCTGCGGGGGGACTCGGGCGCGATCGTGACCACGATCGACGGCGAGAAGGTGGTCGCCTACGGTCCGCTGGACAACACCGACAACAGCGACAAGACCGATGACCTGCGCACGATCAAGACCGTGGGCACGGTGCTGCGGCCGAGCTACGACAACGACGACAACCTGTGGATCGTGGACCGGGCCGACAAGGCGACGCCGCGGCTGCGGGTCCGCAACCGGGACGGGAAGCTCACCGCCGTGACGGTCAGCTTCCGCGGCGACACCCCGCTGGTGCTGCGGATGGCGCCGGACGGTGTCCGGGCGCTGCTGGTGATGCGCTCCAAGGCCACCGGCAAGACGTACGTCGAGACCGGGGCGATCCAGACCGGACCGGACGGCAAGCAGTTGCTGCTCGGCAGCCTCCGCAAGCTCGAGCTGGCACTCACGGACATGACCGATGCGGCCTGGAACAAGCAAGGTGTCCTGGTCGCCGGGGCCTCGGGCTCGGCCAGCAACGCCGACCGTGCGCCGTGGCTGGTCAACCCGGACGGTTCCAAGCTCCAGTTGCTACCCGGCGCGTCCACCGACTTCATCACCCAGCGGCTGGCCTCGAACCCGAGCAAGGACACGCTGCCCGCGGTCGAGGACGTCGACGGGCACGTGCACTGGCAGACCCGCGACCTGACCTGGACCGCGATGGAGGACGACGCGAACGCCCTGCCGTTCATTCCGGTCTACCCGGGCTGACCCGGCCTGGAGATATCCACAGGCGCGAGCCGGGGTGGTTGCGGTGCCGGGGCGGCGTCGCCGATCGTGGGTGCGGTGCCGGTCCGGGACGCGTTCGCCGATCTCGTCCTGGGTGGACGCTGCGCAGGCTGCGACCGGCCCGGAGTCACTCTCTGTGGTGGTTGCCGGGAGCTACTGACCTCGCTGACTCCGTTCCGTGCCTGGCCCGACCCGCGTCCGCACGGACTGCCGCCGCCCACAGCGGCAGCGCCGTACGCCGATCAGGTGCGGAAGCTGATCATCGCCCACAAGGAGGAGGCCCGGTACGCGCTTGCTCGTCCGCTCGGGCGGCTCCTGGCGACCGCCGTGCTCACGGCCATCGGAGACCATCCGGGAGTGTGGATCTGCCCTGTCCCGTCAACGCCTTCGACCGTCCGGCAGCGCGGCCACGACCCACTGACGCGGATCGCCAAGGCCGCCGTGCGGGTGCTCCGGCGCAGTGGCGTCGACGCCCGGCCGGCAGCCGCGCTGTCCGTCGTACGGCGTCCTGACGACCAGGCCGGACTGTCCGCGGAACGCCGAACGGCCAACCTGGCCGGGGCTTTCGCGCTTCGTTCGCGCTGGGCTGAAACGCTGACCGATCAGCCGGTCCTGCTGGTCGACGACGTGATCACCACCGGTTCCACGCTCAGCGAAGCCTGTCGCGCCTTGGAAACCGGCGGAATTCCGGTGCTGGGCTGCGCGGTGCTGGCCGCGACCCGTCGGCAAAGGCCGTCTGGTTCATGAGAACTTCCCTACCGGTTTTCGCCGAAGCCGACTAGCGTTGGCCCATGACACCCGCACGGGCTTGTCGGGCAGGGAAGTGGTGCAGGACCGGATCAGCCGGAATCCTCACTGCGGAGTCCGACGGGCGTGATGGCGGGTGTTCTTGTTTCGGGCGCCCCAACCGCAACCGACACAGTGAGACGGAGTGGATTTCACGAGCTGGCGGGGGTCCGGAGACGTAAAAGAAGTCGCCGATCGATGGAGGTTTCCGTGGACGTCGTTGTCAAGGGTCATCACTGCGAGGTCAGTGACCGCTTCCGGCAGTACGTCGAGGAAAAACTCGAGCGGATCGAGAAGGTCGATCACCGGGTACTGCGGTGCGAGGTAGAAGTCAGCCAGGAGAAGAACCCGCGACAGCACGATCGGGCGATGCGTGTCGAGCTCACCATGTACACCAAGGGGCCGGTGGTCCGCGCCGAAGCCTGCGGCGAGACCAAGCAGGCGGCGTTCGACGTCTGCCTCGACCGGCTCCGCGCCCAGGTCCGTAAGGCGGCGGACCGGCGCCGGGTGCACCGCGGTGAGCGTTCGCCGGAAGGCCTGCGGCACGTGAACGCGAAGCAGCCGCTCAACGGCACACCAGCAGTGGAGGAGACAGTCGCCGAGGACGAAGTGGCGACGTACAAGTTCGGATCCCTCACGGTCACCGGGGACGGTCCCCTGGTGATGCGCGAGAAGACCCACACCGCCAAGCCGATGTCCCTGGACCAGGCGCTCTACGAGCTCGAACTGGTCGGGCACGACTTCTATCTCTTCGTGGATGCGGACGAGAACCAACCCAGCGTCGTATACCGGCGCCGCGGCTATGACTACGGCGTGATCCGCCTGACCGTCTGATCCACCCCGCTCCGGTCGCGTGAGGCCGACCTCCGAGGTTCCGGGAGGAGCGCAACACAGAAGGGGCCGGGCTGACCAGCCCGGCCCCTTCTACTTCCCTGCGATCGTGCTCAGCCGTCGATCTGGGACTGGAGTTCCGTGGCGTACGTCGCCACCTCCGCGTACACGCCCGGGTTACCGGCGTCCGCGCACCCGACACCCCACGAGACCACGCCGAACAGGCGCCCGTTCAAGACCAGCGGCCCGCCGGAGTCGCCCTGGCAGGAGTCCTTGCCACCGTCCTCGTAGCCGGCGCAGATCTCGCCGTCGGCGGTGTAGCCCTCGCTCGCGTAGGCCTGCTCGCAGTACGCGTCACCCAGCACCGGCACGTCCACCTTCTGGAAGGTGTCCGCCGGACCGGTGTCCTCGGTGTCGCCCCAGCCGTAGACCACCGACGGTGCTCCGGCCGTGTCCGCCCCCGCGTCGGTCTCCAGCGCCAGAGTGGGTACGCCGTCGAACGGCGTGGCCAGCGTCATCACGGCCACGTCGTGGCCGCCGGCACTGCCGTACTCGGGGTCCACCCAGATGCTGCTGATCTTGGACTCCTTGCCACTGGACGTGTCGGTCAGCACGTCGCGGCCCTGGATCGCGGTGTAGGTGCTCGCCGACTCCTGAGCGCAGTGCGCTGCGGTCACGATCTTGTTCGCCGCGACCAGCGTCGATCCGCACCACTCACCGGTGGGATCGGGGGAGCCGCTGTTCGACAACTGAATGGCCCACGGGGTGTCGGCGGTGTGGGCGATGGTGCCACCGACGATCCGGGTCTTGGGTCCGTCCGGCGCTTCCGCGGCCGATGCGGAGCCGGCTACGGCCACCGCACCGAGGGACGCCGCGGCCAGCACACCGGCTGCCAGGGCAGCACGGACCAACTGCAATCTTCCTGTCATGCCTCACTCCAGGTTGATAGGGGGCCACACGGGCGGCGCGGCCTGCTGGGAGCGTCCCCCGAACACCCTCTGTAGCGCACCTCCCACTTGCGGTAACTCCCGAGTTATGGCCCGGGCTCCCACTACAGTTCGGCCGTGCGTGCGCCTCGAACCAACTGGAAGACGGTCTGGCTGAAGCTGGCCGGCGCCGCCGTGCCCTTGGTGACGATCGGCGTCGGCAGCCCGATCATGTTCGGCATCCTCGCGGTCCGGCGGCGAAGTCTTGTGCTTGCGGTGTCCGCGCTGGTCTATCTGGGCACGGCCGTCGCCTTCTGGGTGCCCGGCTTCAGCGAGCCGGATCACCAGAGCCCTGACGCGGTCGTCTTCATACTGCTGGCCAGCATGGGCGTGGCGAGCATCCAGGCCGCGCTGGTCATCGGCGGCCGGAAGTACGGCGGCCCGGTCGACCTCAACGACGCACCGGCCGAAGTGTTGTCGGCGCTGCCCGGGCTGGATCAGCAGCGCGCGACGGCCATCGTGTCGAGCCGCTCGGAGACGGGCCGCTTCCGGTCGGTCGACGAGCTGTGGTCCCGAGGGCTGCTGTCCGGCCCGCCGAGCAAGGATCTGGTCGACCGGCTGGTCGTCGTACCGGTGCAGGATCGGCGCTGAACGGATTCTGTCGGTGGAGCCGGGCAGAATCTCGAAGATGACTACGCAGGTGTTGTCGACGGCGCAGGCGCGGCGGGTCGCGTTGGCGGCCCAAGGCTTCATGGACCGGCGGCCGAAGGGAGTGCCGGACACCCGGGCGCTGGCCCGCGTGCTCGGCCGGATCGGCCTGATCCAGATCGACTCGGTGAACGTGCTGAGCCGCGCGCAGTACCTGCCGCTCTACTCCCGGCTCGGTCCGTATCCGCGGGCGCTGCTCGACCGTGCCAGTGGCAAGGCGCCCCGCCGCCTGGTCGAGTACTGGGCGCACGAGGCGTCGCTGATCCCGGTCGAGACGCACCCGCTGATGCGCTGGCGGATGGACCGCGCGATGACCGAGGCCTGGGGTGGCCCGCGCGCGATCGCGCAGCAGCGGCCGGACCTGGTCAAGCAGGTGCTCGCCGACGTCCGCGAGCACGGCCCGCTGACCGCCCGGGAGATCGACGATGACGTCGAGCGCGAGCGGGACAACTGGGGCTGGAACTGGTCCGACGTCAAGCGAGCCCTCGAGTTCCTGTTCTACGCGGGCAAGATCACGGTGGCTCGCCGGAACCAGCAGTTCGAGCGGCAGTACGACGTACCCGAGCGAGTGCTGCCGGCCGCCGTACTCGCCACGCCGACTCCGTCGGATGCCGAAGCGCATCGAGGGCTGGTGTCGATCGCGGCCAAGGCGCATGGGGTGGCGACTGCGCAGTGCCTGAGGGACTACTTCCGGACCGCGCCGGATCCGACCGCGCAAGCGATCCAGGAGTTGGTCGAGGAGGGGGAGCTGCTCCCGGTCCAGATCGAGGGGTGGAAGCGGCCGGCGTACCTGCATCGGGACGCGCGGCTGCCGCGGCGGGTGAACACCCGCGCCCTGGTCAGCCCGTTCGACTCGCTGGTGTTCGAGCGGACCCGGACCGAGGTGTTGTTCGATTTCCGGTACAGAATCGAGATCTATGTGCCGGCCGAGAAACGGATCTACGGGTACTACGTCCTCCCGTTCCTGCTCGGGGACCGGCTGGTCGCGCGGGTGGACCTCAAGTCGGATCGGACGGCCGGCGTACTGCTGGTCCAGTCGGCGCACGCGGAGCCGAAGGCACCGGTGGAGACCTCCGACGAGCTGGCCGCGGAGCTCGTCCAGCTCGCGGGCTGGCTCGGTCTGGACCAGGTGCGAGTGGCCGGTGGCGGTGACCTCTCGCCTGCGCTGAGTGACTCCCTGCGCGGTTACTGAGCGCGGAGCCGGAACTTTTCGGGCTCCCGGAGCGTGGGTCGGGTAAGCCCCAAGGCACGCAGCGGGCGTGGCTTGACACACCCAGCCCCGTACCATGGGTCACGCGCGCCCGCCTGTGGGTGGGACGCGCCTGTCGGCTCATGCCGCAACCCAGGCTTCAGCAGCAAGGAGAGAACTCCCCACCATGAAGGTGATCGACAAGGTCCTGCGGATCGGCGAGGGCAAGATCCTGCGTCAGCTCCAGGGCATCGCGAAGATGGTCAACTCGATCGAGGACGACTTCGTCGGCATGTCCGACGAGGAGTTGCGCGGTCAGACCGCGGAGTTCAAGCAGCGGCACGAGAACGGGGAGTCGCTCGACTCGCTGCTGCCGGAGGCGTTCGCGGTGGTCCGGGAGGCGGCCAAGCGGACGCTGCACCAGCGGCCGTACGACGTCCAGGTCATGGGCGGCGCCGCGCTGCACCTGGGCAACATCGCCGAGATGAAGACCGGTGAGGGCAAGACCCTGGTCGCCACCCTGCCGGTGTACCTGAACGCGCTGTCCGGCCGCGGTGTGCACGTGGTCACGGTGAACGACTACCTGGCCAAGTACCAGGCGGAGTGGATGGGCCGGGTGTACCACTTCCTCGGCCTCGACTACGGCGTGATCCTGCCGGAGATGTCGCCGGCCGAGCGACGGGTCGCGTACAGCAAGGACATCACCTACGGCACCAACAACGAGTTCGGCTTCGACTACCTGCGCGACAACATGGCGCAGAGCATCGAGGACTGCGTCCAGCGCGAGCACAACTACGCGGTCGTGGACGAGGTGGACTCGATCCTGGTCGACGAGGCCCGGACCCCGCTGATCATCTCCGGCCCGGCCGAGGACTCGCAGCGCTGGTACGTCGAGATGGCCCGGATCGCCGGCACGCTGAAGCCGCGGATCGCCGACGACAAGGTGCCGGAGGAACAGCGCCCGGTCGCCGACTACGAGGTGGACGAGAAGAAGCGCACCGTCGCGATCCTCGAGCGCGGTATCGAGAAGGTCGAGGACCGGCTCGGGATCGACAACCTCTACGAGTCGGCGAACACCCCGCTGATCAGCTACCTGAACAACGCGCTGAAGGCCAAGGACCTGTTCCGCCGCGACAAGGACTACGTGGTCGTCGACAACGAGGTCCTGATCGTCGACGAGCACACCGGCCGGACGCTGCACGGCCGCCGCTACAACGAGGGTCTGCACCAGGCGATCGAGGCGAAGGAGAACGTCGAGATCAAGGAGGAGTACCAGACCCTCGCGACGATCACGCTGCAGAACTACTTCCGGCTCTACGACAAGCTGTCCGGCATGACCGGTACGGCGATGACCGAGGCGGCCGAGTTCTCCAAGATCTACAAGCTCGGCGTGGTCCCGATCCCGACCAACAAGCCGATGATCCGCAGCGACGAGCGGGACCTGATCTTCCGCACCGAGGACGCCAAGTTCGACGCGGTGGTCAAGGACATCGTCGAGGTGCACCAGACCGGTCAGCCGATCCTGGTCGGCACCACCAGCGTGGAGAAGTCCGAGCGGCTGTCCGCCCAGCTGCGCAAGGAGAACGTCGCGCACGAGGTGCTGAACGCCAAGCAGCACGCGCGAGAGGCGGCGATCGTGGCCGAGGCCGGCCGCAAGGGTGCGGTCACGGTGGCCACCAACATGGCCGGCCGTGGTACCGACATCATCCTCGGCGGGAACCCGGAGTTCCTGGCCGACAAGGAGTTGCGCGCCCGTGGCATCGACCCGGCCGATTCGGTCGAGGAGTACGAGGCGGCGTACCCGACGGTGCTGGAGCAGTTCGAGAAGCAGGTGAAGGACGAGCAGGAGGAGGTCCGCGAGGCGGGCGGCCTGTACGTGCTCGGCACCGAGCGGCACGAGTCCCGCCGGATCGACAACCAGCTGCGCGGCCGGTCCGGCCGGCAGGGTGACCCGGGCCTGTCCCGGTTCTACCTGTCGCTGGAGGACGACCTGATGCGGCTGTTCAAGCGCGAGATGGTCGACTGGGCGATGTCGCGCAACAACGACGACAGCCAGCCGCTGGAGAACAAGGTCGTCACCAAGGCGATCGCGTCAGCACAGTCCCAGGTCGAGGCGCAGAACTTCGAGACCCGGAAGAACATCCTCAAGTACGACGACGTGATGAACCGGCAGCGGCACGTCGTGTACGACGAGCGCCGCCGGGTGCTCGAGGGCGCGGACCTGCGCGAGCAGGTGCAGGACATGCTCGAGGAGACCGTCACCGGGTACGTGCAGGGTGCGACCGCGGACGGGTTCGCCGAGGACTGGGACCTGGACGCGCTGTTCACCGCGCTGAAGACGCTGTACGGGACCGAGGTGACCGAGGACGACCTGATCGAGGAGGCCGGCGGCGAGAAGGCCGGCCTGACGTCGGACTTCCTGATCGAGCGGTTCATC
Organism: Kribbella pittospori; assembly: GCF_004331465.1. Lineage (GTDB taxonomy): Bacteria > Actinomycetota > Actinomycetes > Propionibacteriales > Kribbellaceae > Kribbella > Kribbella pittospori. The sequence continues at coordinate 74,922 of NZ_SJKB01000002.1, read as the reverse complement.
CTCGACGCCAAGGAGGCGTACGAGCAGCGCGAGGAGTTGCTCGGCGAGGAGTCGATGCGTGAGCTCGAGCGCCAGGTCGTGCTGAGCGTGCTGGACCGCAAGTGGCGCGAGCACCTGTACGAGATGGACTACCTGCGTGAGGGCATCGGGCTGCGCGCGATGGCGCAGCGCGACCCGCTGGTCGAGTACCAGCGCGAGGGCTACGACATGTTCGCCGCGATGATGGAGTCGATCAAGGAGGAGTCGGTCGCTTTCATCTTCAACGTCGACGTGAAGGCGATGCAGGAGCAGATGGTGCTCAGCGCCGACGCCGAGGTGGAGCAGGTCGTCGAGGACGAGGACATCCTCACCCCCGGTGCGCCGGTGGCGGAGTTCCCGGGCCGGCTCCAGGACGAGATCCGCCCGCAGGACACGCCGCGGCCCCGGGACACCCCGCGCCTGCAGGTCAAGGGCCTGAGCGAACGGCGCCCGCAGCGGCTGTCGTACTCCGCTCCGACCATCGACGGCGACGACGAGGTCTCGCACCACCAGGAGGGCGACGAGGGTGGCCTGATGTACGCCGGCACCCCGCGCAACGTCGCCTGCCCGTGTGGCTCGGGCAAGAAGTACAAGCGCTGCCACGGCGACCCGCAGTCGGACGTCTACAAGTTCTGACGCCTTGAGAGGGCGTCAGAGTTCTCAGACGCCCTCTTAGAGTTCTGCACAGTGTGGTTCCCGCCTTGGCGGGAGCCACACTGCTGTGGTGGTGTGGTCGCATGTGGCTGAAGGAGCGGTTCGGGCTGGGGGTGCCCGTGGTGGGGGCGCCGATGGCGAACGTGAGCGGCGGAAAGCTGACGGCCGCGATCTCGGCGGCCGGGGGACTCGGGATGCTGGGAGCCGGGTCGGCGGTCACCGCTGACTGGATCCGGACCGAGGGGGCCGTGGCCGCGGCGGGCGGGAATCCGTACGGGATCGGGCTGATGGCCTGGTCGGTGGACGAGCGACCCGAACATCTGGACGCCGTGCTGGAGCTCAAGCCGGCGCTGGTCTCGCTCAGCTTCGGGGACTACACGCCGTACGTCGGGACGCTGCAGAAGGAAGGCATCGTCGTCGCGACCCAGGCGGGGACGGTCGCGGACGCGCGGCAGGCGATCGACGCCGGGGTCGACGTGGTCGTGGCGCGTGGGGCCGAGGCCGGTGGTCATGGCCGGAACGAGGTCGCCACCCTCCCGCTGCTGCAGGCGATCCTCGACCTCACCGATCGCCCGGTGCTCGCGGCCGGCGGTATCTCCGGTCCGCGCGGGCTGGCCGCCGTACTGGCCGCTGGAGCCGCAGGTGGCTGGATCGGTACGGCGTTCCTCACTTGTGTCGAGGCGTTGACGTCGGAGCCGGTTCGCCGGCGGGTGATCGAGGCGGACGAGACCGACACCGTCTACGGCACGGTCTTCGATGCGGCGTCACGCGCGGGCTGGCCGGACGAGTTCGGCGGCCGTGCTCTGCGGAACGACTTCTTCGACAGTTGGGTCGGTCGCGAGGAAGAGCTCAAAACCAAGGACAGTGGGCACGCCGACTACGTCGAGGGCACCCGCGCCGCCGACCCCAGCCGCGCGTCGATCTACGCGGGCCAAGGAGTCGGCGCCATCACCGGCCAACCGACAGCCGCCGAAGTCCTCGAAGGTTTCGCGGGCTACCGCACGTACCTCCAGGCCGCGAGCAACCAATGAACCAGGCGGCCCCGGGCGGCGGGCGGACGACTCTGGCGACTGTCGCCGCAGCGGCCGGGGTGTCGACGGCGACGGTGTCGAAGGTCCTGAACGCACGCCCGGACGTCGGCCACGAGACCCGCGTCCGAGTTGAGCGAGCGCTCGCCGATCACGGGTACGTCCCGCAACGCCAGCGGAGAGCGCGGAAGAAGACGCGGGTCCGAACCGTCGGCCTCGTCTGCGACGACCTGCTCTCGCCGTACACCGTCGAAGTCCTGCGCGGCGTCAGCGGTGCCGCAGCGGAGGCCGAGGTCGACGTGGTGGTCGCCCTGCTCGATGACGTCCTGGGCGGCCCGTCGTCCGATGCCTGGGTACGGCGACTGCGCGTTGCCGGGCACGAAGGGATGATCGTCGTCGCCTGCGAACTCACCGAGGTACAGGGCGCTGCCGTCGACCGTGCCGGTCTGCCTTTGGTGGCGATCGATGCGCTGAGCCTTCCCTCGATCGAGGTGGCCACCGTTGGCGCGACCAACGGGACCGGTGCATTGGGTGCGACCGAACACTTGATCGGGCTGGGTCACGAGCGGATCGCCTTCGTCGGTGGGCCGGAGTCGTCGTCCTGCGGACAGGCCCGGCTGCACGGCTATCTCGCCGCGATGACGAACGCCGGTCTGCCCGTCGACACAGAGCTCATCTCGCACGGCCTCTACATCACCGCGACCGGTGTCGAGGAGGGCCGGCGCCTGCTCGGGCTGGAGCGACCACCGACCGCCGTCCTCGCCGCCAACGATCCGATCGCCATCGGAGTGATCGAAGCGGCCCGGCTGCAGGGACTTGCCGTGCCGGCGGATCTGAGCGTCGTCGGCTTCGACGACACGTTCCTGGCCGAATCGTCGACACCGCCGCTGACCACCGTGCGACAGCCCTTGCAGCAGATGGGGGCCTTCGCGTTCGCGAGCCTGATGCGCCTGGTCGGCGGCCGCGCTTTGGACACGTCCCACATCGAGCTGGCCACCGAGCTCGTCGTCCGGGAATCGACCGCCCGCTTGCTCTAGACAATCCCGCTCTGGGCAACCTGCTCTGGGCAAGAGCCGGGAAGCCGGCGGGAAGGTCCGGGGAAGGCGCTCCTCCTAGCGTCGTCGGCAGTTGTCCACGACGCCGGACGATCCGGCGCGATCAGGGGAGGATTCATGACCACGACGACCGAGAAGCCACGCCGCAACGGCGTGGACACCGCGACGCTCTTCGCCACCCTCGACGCGGTCAAGGGGCAGAACGAGATCGCGAAGTTCCAGTTCAGGGCCAGCAACACCTGGCAGACCGGCACGCACAGTCGCTCGACCGCGTCGGGCTTCTTCGGTGCCATGCAGGAAATGCGCCACAAGTCCGACACCGTGCTCGACTTCGACCACCCGGCGGTCCTGGTCGGCGCAGACAACGGGCCGACACCGGTGGAGTACCTGCTGCACGCGATCGCCGCCTGCCTGACGGCCGGCATCGCCAACATCGCCGCGGCGCGGGGCGTCGAGCTGACCAAGGTCACGTCGACGGTCGACGGCGACATCGACCTGCTCGGGATCCTGGGGCTGTCGGACGGCTCCGTCCGCAACGGCTACGAGCAGATCCGGGTGTCGATCGCCATCGAGGGCGATGCCGACGACGAGACCCTGCGCGGCATCGTCGAGCAGTCCCGGCGCCGTTCGGCCGTGTACGACGTACTCGCCAACCCGACGTCCGTCGTGATCGACGTGGTCACCGGCTGACACGTCCGCCGCAGCCGGGGAGGGGGAGCACGATGCAGACCATCGACACGATCGTGATCGGCGCCGGGCACGCGGGGCTTGCGGTGAGCCGGCTGCTCACCGGGGCCGGTCGCGACCATGTGGTGATCGAGCGGGGCAGGATCGCCGAGCGGTGGCGCGCCGAGCGCTGGGACTCGCTCCGGCTGGTCAATCCGAACTGGATGCTGCGGCTGCCGGGCTGGGAGTACGACGGCCCCGATCCGGACGGGTACCTGAGCGCCGGCCGGTTCGTTCGCCATCTGGTGCAGTACGCCGAATCGTTCGGTGCCCCCGTGGTGTCCGAAGCCACGGTCTTGGAGCTCACCCAAGCGAGCTCCGGGGGCTATCGAGTGGTCACCGATCGCGGCACCTGGCGAGCCCGGAACGTCGTGATCGCGACCGGGCCGCACGGTGCACCTCGGGTGCCGGCCGGACTCGGCGCGGCCGAGGTCCTGACCGCGAACAACTACCGCTCGCCGGGCCGGCTTGCTCCCGGAGGCGTGCTGGTGATCGGCGCCTCGTCGTCCGGTGTGCAGATCGCCGACGAGCTCAACCGCGCCGGCCGCCAGGTACACCTGTCGGTCGGCCGGCACACCAGGATGCCTCGCAGCTACCGCGGCATGGACATCTTCTGGTGGCTGGAATGCATCGGGCGGCTGGCTCGGACGATCGACGACGTACGCGATCCGACGGCTGCCCGGCGGGAGCCGTCGATGCAGTTGATCGGGCACCGGCCGGGAGAGCGGCCGCGCGAGGTCGACCTGCCGACGCTGCAGAAGGCCGGCGTTGGGTTGCTCGGCCGCTTCTACGGTATGGACGGCGGCAGGGCGCTGTTCCGGTCGGACCTGGCCGGCACCGCGGCGACGGCCGATCTGCGGATGCATCGGCTGCTGGACGCGGTGGATGAGTACATCGCGTGCACCGGCCTCACCAGAGAGGTCCCGGCAGGCGTCCGCCCACTCAGCCACGTGGCACCGGCGCAGAGCATCGACCTGTCGATGGCGGGGATCGGGACCGTGCTCGTCGCCACCGGCTATCGGCCCGAGTACCCATGGCTGCGGCTCCCGATCGTCGGTCCTGACGGCCATATCGAGCAGGACCGCGGTATCACCGCCGCTCCTGGTGTGTACGTCGTCGGGCAACGGTTCCAGCACCGACGCGACTCGGGCTTCATCGACGGCGCTCGCCACGACGCCCATACCGTCGTACAGCACCTGCTGAGTGCCTGCTCCGTGGAGTCGGCGCGATGAGTACGACGTACGACATCCTGGTCGTCGGTGGACGGGTGGCAGGTGCCTCGACTGCCATGCTGCTCGCCCGTGCGGGTGCTCGCGTGGCTCTGGTCGAGCGGTCTGCGTACGGCAGCGACACTGTGTCCACTCATGGCCTCATGCGCGCAGGCGTTCTGCAGTTGTCGAGGTGGGGGCTGCTGGACACCCTGACCGCCGCCGGTACACCACCGATCCGCGAAACCACCTTCCACTACAGCGATCGCGAGGCCCAGCAGATCACCATCCGCGCCAAGGGTGGCGTGGGCGCCTTGTACGCACCTCGCCGCCAGGTCCTCGACCGCATCCTCGTCGACGCGGCCGCCGATGCCGGAGCCGACGTACGGCACCGGACGGCAGTCACCACGTTGCTGCGAGACGAGAGCGGACGCGTAGCTGGCGCTCGCGTGCAAGACCGCGCGGGGCGTACTGCGGATCTCCTTGCCAGCTTGACGATCGGCGCCGATGGCATCCGGTCGGCCGTCGCGTCGGCAGTCGACGCTTCCGTCGTACGGCGGGGCGAGTCCCGCAGCGCCATCCTCTATCGGTACTACGCCGGGCTGCGGACTGCGGGGTACGAGTGGGCCTACGCACCTGGTGCGGGGGCCGGCTTCCTGCCCACCAACGAGGAGCTGACCTGCGTCTTCGTTGCGACGACTCCGGCCCGGATGCAAGCTCTGGGCCGCGAGGAAGCCTTCGCGACACTGCTCACTGAGACCGGCCTGGCCGAGCGTGTGTTCTCGGCCGAGCCAGCGAGTCGCTTGCACGGTTGGGCTGGTGCCGCAGGGTTCATCCGCCAGTCCTGGGGTCCTGGCTGGGCGCTGGTTGGGGACGCTGGCTATTACAAGGACCCGATCACCACCCACGGCATGACGGACGGCCTGCGGGACGCCGAGCTGCTGACCGACGCGATCCTCCGGAGCCCATTGGCGCAGTACCAGGCGACGCGGGACCAGCTCTCGCACCGGTTCTTCGACGCCACCGAGAGCGTCGCGTCGTACGCGTGGAGTATGGACGAGGTGCGGCTACTGCTGCGGGAGGTCAGCTCTGCGATGGGCGACGAGGTCGAACACCTGCAGTCGCTGCCGTCAGCCCTGCTTCAGGCACCCGGTGCCGGGCTGTAGCTGGGGCTCGTTCCGGCGCCTACGATCCGAGTTGTGGAGGTCAGCGTTCGGCTGCTGGGCGGGTTCGCCGTCGTCGTCGACGGCACGCCGATTTCCAACGGACGGTGGAGCCGCCGCCAGGCCGCCACGCTGGTCAAGCTGCTCGCGCTGGCGCCCGGCGGCAGGCTGCACCGGGACCGGGTCGTGGATGCGCTGTGGCCGGAGCTCACGCTGGACGCCGCGCTTCCGCGGCTCCACAAGGCCGCTCACTACGCGCGGGCCGTCTTCGATGACCGGGACGCCGTCGTACTGAAGGACGAGGTCGTCGCGCTCTTTCCCGACGCGTGTCTCGAGGTCGACGCCGGGCAGTTCGAAGCGGCCGCCAGGGATGCGCTGGCGAGCGAGCCGCCGTCGCCCGAGCTCTGCGCCACCGCCCTGGACCTGGCCGGTGAGCTGCTGCCGGACGACCTGGCCGAGCCGTGGCTTGACGATCCGCGGGAGCAGCTTCGGCTGCGGGTCCTGCGGCTGCTGCAGTGCGCGGGCCGCTGGGAGGAGCTCCTGGCGATGGATCCCGCGAATGAGGAGGCTCACGTCGAGCTCCTGCGCGAGGCCGTCGTCGCCGGTGATCGAACCACCGGTCTCCGCCGCTTCGACCGGATGGAACGCGCCCTGGCCACCGAGCTCGGCATCTCGCCGGGTCCCGAAGCCGTCGTACTGCGTGAACGCCTGCTGACATCCGCGACCCCGTCGAAGCAGACGGAGTTGGTCGCGGAACCGCAGGCTTCAACTCTGCTTGAGCGGGACGGCGAATTGGCCGTGCTCAGAGGCGCGGCTGGTGCGGCTGTCAGCGACGGCCGTGGTGTGGTCATCCTGGTCTCGGGGGAGGCGGGTGCCGGCAAGACGGCCTTGGTGCAGGCGTTCCTCGACGGGCTGGGGCCTGCGATCAACGTGGCCATCGGTGACTGCGACGACTTGCTGGCGCCGCGCAGCCTCGGTCCGTTCCGCGACATGGCCGAGCACGACGCTGAGCTGGCGGCCGCATTGTCAGCCGATCGGCCGGACGGTGCGCTGCTACGTGTCTTCTCCGAGCGTCCGTCCGTCGTCGTGGTGGAGGACATCCACTGGGCCGACGACGCGACGCTCGACGCGATCCGCTTCCTCGCCCGCAGGTTCCCGGGCATCCCGGCCGTGCTCCTGCTGACGTTCCGGGAGACCGGGGTCGATCCGGGACACCCGCTGCGGCAGCTGCTCGGAAGCCTGACCGGATCCTCGGTACGACGAGTGACGCTGCCGCCCCTGACCGTCGACGCAGTCCGGCAACTCGGGCCGGCCACCGCGAGTCAGGCTGAGGAGATCCATCGGGTCACCCAAGGGAACCCGTTCTTCGTCACCGAAGTGCTCGCGGCCGGCGGGGGTGGTGACGTACCTCAGACTGTCCGGGACGCCGTACTGGCTCGGCTGGGCAAACTCTCGGCTCCGGCGCGAACGTTGGTCGAACGGTTGTCCGTGATCCCGACCCGGGCGGAACGGTGGCTGGCCGAGAGCCTCGCGGAAGGCGATCCGGCGGTACTGATCGAGGCCGAGCGTTCCGGGATGGTCATCGGAGCCGACACGACGGTCGCGTTCCGCCACGAGTTGGCCCGGCGGGCGATCGAGGCCACGCTGACCGCGGGCGAGCGGATCCAGGCCAACCGCGTGGTGGTCGACGTACTCCTCGGGCGTCCTGTGCTGGAGCCCGCTCGGCTGGTGCACCACGCGGAGCGCTGCGGGCGGGTCGACGTCATCCTGGAGCACGGTCCGACCGCCGCGTTCGAAGCCGCCCGACTTGGTGCTCATCGCCAGGCGGTCGGCGTACTGGACGTCGTACTGCGGCATCGCGAACTGCTCGGCTCTGACCAGGCAGCCGACCTGTTCACCCGACGGGCTTACTCGCTGTACGTCGTCAACCGGTTCGAGGCCGCGCTGGAGTCCGCCGAGTGCGCTGTCGGCGCGGCCGAGGCGGCCGGCGATGCGATCCTCCAGGCAGAGGCGTTGATGGTGCTCGCGCGGGTGGCCCTGTTCGCGAGCGGGCCGCTCCGTTCGCGGCGTGCAGCCGAGCAGGCTGCGGACCTGCTGGAGCCGACGGGTGACGAGGCGCGGCTCGCGGCCGCGCTGATCGAGCAGGCCCGTGCACACAGCAACCTGGCGACGATCGGGATCGTCGCCGAGCCGGGCGATCGGGCCGAGGCCTTCGCCGCGCGGGCGTTCGCTATCGGCCAGAGCCTGTGCCGGAGCGATCTGGAGGCGCAGGCCGGGTGCTATCTGGGAGACGCCCGGCTGGCCCGGGGTGACCTGCGCGGTGATGAGGATCTGCGCCGCGCGATCTCGCTGGCTGGGGCGGACAGCCGAGTGGAGACGGTCGTGCGGTGCTACGTGAACGCCGCTGGCGGCGCGTACCGCAGCGGCCGGTTCGACGACGCCGAGAAGTACGTCGCCGCAGGCCTGCGGGCCGCGGCGGACGGTGAGTTCTTCGCCGGCCAGTACCGCCTGCGCCTCACCGCGGCCGCGGTGCAGGCGAGCAGAGGGCAGTGGGACCACGCCATCGCCGCACTCCGTGCCCTGCTGGACAGTCCGGGGGAGCCGGGTGTGATGGCAGCGCTCGCCGGCAGCCTGCTGGCTCGACTTCACGCGCGGCGCGGAGACGCCGCAGCGGGTGACGTGCTGGCGGCGGCGCTGGCCGCCCGCCCGATCGCGGACGATGTCTACGTCGAGGGCACTCTGGCGGTCGCGCGGATCGAGCTCGGGTGGCTGGACGGATCCCTGGGCGACTCCACCGACGAGGCTCGGCTGGCGCTGACCCTCGTCAAGGAGGCGGAACACCGGACGATGCAGGCCGAGCTGTGTGCCTATCTGGGCCGAGCCGGTGTCGATGTCGCTGCTCCGACCGGAGCGCCAGGTCCCTGGGCCGACACTCTCGCCGGACGCTGGGAGGAGGCGGCGACCGCTTGGGCCGCCTTGGGCGATCGCTACGAGCAGGCGGTCGTGCTGGCAACGGCTCCGGACCGCCGGGCACGGGCGCAGGGCCAGGTCCTGCTGCGCGACCTCGGCGCAGCCGGCACGGCCTTCGCGGTCTGAGACATACCACTCGGCCATGTGGTCTTGACGTGCACTGTTTAAACCGGTTTAGATAGGCCTTAAACCGGTTTAAATGCCGCCAGACGAGGTGTCGATGAGCAAGCAGCGGCCGACGATCGCGGATGTCGCGGATCGGGCCGGCGTGTCCAAGGGCGCGGTTTCGTTCGCGCTGAACGGGCGGCCGGGTCTGGCGCAGGCGACCGTCGACAAGATCCTCGCCGCCGCCGACGAGCTCGGCTGGCGGCCGAGCAACCGGGCCCGCTCGCTGTCGGTCTCGAAGGCGTTCGCCCTCGGTCTGGTGATCACCCGGGACCCGGACGTGCTGTCCTCGGACCCGTTCTTCCCGGCCTTCATCGCCGGCGTCGAGAGCGTCCTGTCCTCGCGGGGGCAGGCGCTGGTCCTGCAGGTCGTCACGGCCGGCGAGGAAGAGGAGGCCGGCTACCGGCGGCTGGCGCAGGACGCCCGGGTGGACGGGGTGTTCCTGTCCGACCTCCGGCACGACGATCCCCGGATTCCCTTGCTCAAGGAGCTGGGCCTGCCCGCCGTCACGCTGAACCGGCCCGACGGGACGTCGCCGTTCCCCGCTGTCATCCTGGACGACCGGCCCGGGACCGCCGCGGTCGTCGAGCACCTGGTCGAGCTCGGCCACACCCGGATCGCGCACGTCGCCGGTCCGCCCGCGTTCGTGCACGCGACCGCCCGGTCCACCGCACTGCTCTCAACGCTCGCCGCTGCCGGCCTGGAGCCGGTCGCGGTGGAAACCAGCGACTTCACCGCCGCTGGTGGGATCGAAGCCACCCGGCGGCTGCTCACCCTGCCGCAGCCGCCGACCGCGATCGTCTACGCCAACGACCGGATGGCGATCGCCGGCCTGGGTGCCGCCCAGGCTGCCGGGCTCACCGTGCCCGACGACCTGAGCATCGCCGGCTTCGACGACAGTGAACTGGCCGAGTACGTCCACCCCGGCCTGACCACTGTCCGCGCCGATCCGTTCGCCTTCGGAGAGGCCGCGGCCCGAACCCTCAACCTGGTCGTCGACGGCGCCACCGACGTCCCCGACGCCGAGTTGCCACCGGCGCAACTCGTCGTACGGCGCTCCACCGGCGCGCCACCATCACTGGGGTCCCCTTCCCCTGCCTAGCTGGAGGAACATCATGAAGTTGCAAGCTGGATTGCTGGCGCTGGTACTGGCCGGCTCCCTCGCCGCGTGTGGCGACAGTGGCGGTGGCTCTGGTGACGCCGACGCCGCTGCCTCGGCCCGCGGGCCGATCAGCATCTGGTACTCGAACAACGCCGAAGAAGTGGCCTGGGGCAAGCAGATGGTCACGGCCTGGAACGCGGCGCACGCGGACCAGAAGATCACCGCGCAGGAGATCCCGACCGGGAAGAGCTCCGAGGAGGTCATCGGCGCCGCGATCACGGCGGGCAACGCGCCCTGCCTGATCTTCAACACCTCGCCCGCCTCGGTCTCGCAGTTCCAGAAGCAGGGCGGCCTGGTGCCGCTGGACACCTTCCCCGACGGCAAGCAGTACATCGAAGACCGCTCCGGTGACATCGCGCAGCAGTACAAGTCCTCCGACGGCAAGTACTACCAGCTGCCCTGGAAGTCGAACCCGGTGATGATCTTCTACAACAAGAAGGCGTTCGCGAAGGCCGGTATCGACACCACCAAGCCGCCGCTGGCGACGTACGACGAGTTCCTCGCCACCGCCCGCAAGGTGGTCGCGGCGAAGGCGGCGAAGTTCGCCATCTACCCGGCGCCGAGCAACGAGTTCTACCAGTCCTGGTTCGACTTCTACCCGCTGTTCGCGGCCGAGACCGGCGGCAAGCAGTTGGTGGAGGACAGCAAGGCGCAGTTCAACTCCGACGAGGGCAAGAAGGTCGCCGCCTTCTGGCGGACCATGTACGCCGACAAGCTCGCCTCGCAGGAGAAGTACACCGGCGACGCGTTCGTCGACGGCACCGCCGCGATGGCCGTGGTCGGTCCGTGGGCGATCGCGACGTACAAGGGCAAGGTCGACTGGGGTGTCGTCCCGGTGCCGACCTCGAGCGCCAAGCCGGCGAACGAGATCCACACCTTCAGCGACGCGAAGAACGTCGCGATGTACTCGGCCTGCAAGAACCGTGGGACCGCCTGGGACGTGCTGAAGTTCGCCACCAGTCAGGAGCAGGACGGCAAGTTCCTGACCGCGACCGGGCAGATGCCGCTGCGCAAGGACGTCGCGACCGCGTACCCGGACTACTTCGCGAAGAACCCCGACTACAAGGTGTTCGCCGACCAGGCCGCCCGGACCGTCGAGGTGCCGAACGTGCCGAACTCGATCACCATCTGGCAGACCTTCCGCGACGCCTACTCCAAGTCGGTCATCTTCGGTCAGCAGGATCCGAACGAGGCCCTCGACGGCGCCGCCCAGAAGGTCGATGAACTCGCCAAGCAGTCATGAGACGAGGTCCGGTCACCCGATTTCTGGGTGAGCACCCGATCGGCACGGTGTTCGTCACGCCGTACGTCGTGTTCCTGGCCGCGGTGTTCGCGTACCCGCTGGGGTTCGCGGTGTACATGTCGTTCCACGACTACTTCTTCACGGCGCCGGGCGCGGTCGTGGACCGGCCGTTCGTCGGGTTCGAGAACTACGTCACGGTGTTGTCGGATCCGGCCGTACGGCGGGCGTTCGCGAACGTGCTGGTCTTCCTGGTGATCAACGTGCCGCTGACCGTCGTGCTGTCGCTGGGGTTGTCGACCGCGCTGAACTCGGCGATCCGGTGGCGGACGTTCTTCCGGGTCAGCTACTACGTGCCGTACGTGACCGCGAGCGTCGCCGTGGTCGGGGTGTGGCTGTTCCTGTTCAACTCGAACGGGCTGGTCAACTCCATCCTCGGCCCGCTCGCGCCGGACCCGTCCTGGCTGGTGAACTCGAAGCTGGCGATGCCGACGATCGCGGTCTACGTGACCTGGAAACAGCTCGGGTTCTTCATCCTGCTGTACCTCGCCGCCTTGCAGAACGTCTCGAAGGACCTCTACGAGGCGGCGTCGATGGACGGCGCCGGGCGGTGGAGGTCGTTCCTCAACGTCACTGTGCCCGGCGTCCGGCCGGCCACCACGCTGGTCGTCCTCGTCGCCACGGTGACCGGGGCGAACCTGTTCACCGAGCCGTACCTGCTGACCGGCGGTGGTGGGCCTGACGGGGCGTCCGCGTCGCCGGTGCTGATCATGTATCAACGCGGGATCGAGCAGGGCAATCCGGATGTCGGTTCCGCGATCGGCGTACTGCTGGTGATCGGCGTCCTCATCATCGCCTTGATCGAACGGCGTTTCGTCGGGAGGGAAGACTGATGCGGCTGCGTTTCGTCGGCCTGCTGATCGGGGCCTTCGTGTTCCTGTTTCCCTTCTACTACATGCTGATCGGCAGCCTGCAGGCCGAGCCGGATCCGACCGTTGCCGGGGCGTTCCCCGAACCGGGGAACCTGACCCTGCACAACTACGGCGAGATCGACAAGGCGATCAACCTCGGCCGGTCGCTGGTCAACTCCGGCATCTTCACCGGTGGCGTGATCCTCGGGACACTGGTCTTCGGTGTCCTCGCGGGGTACGCGCTGGCCCGGCTGCAGTTCCGCGGCCGGGGGCTGGTGTTCAACCTGATGCTGCTGATCCAGGTCGTGCCGTTCCAGTTGCTGACCATCCCGCTGTACGTGCTGATCGTGCGCAGCTACGGGCTGGCGGACTCCTACGGCGGCATGATCCTGCCGTTCCTGATCAACTCGACCGCGGTGTTCGTGTTCCGGCAGTACTTCCTGCAGTTGCCGGCCGAACTGTTCGACGCGGCCCGGATCGACGGTGCGTCCGAGCTCAGCATCCTGTGGCGGATCGCCGTACCGCTGGTGAAGCCCGCGCTGCTGACCGGTGTCCTGCTGACGTTCATCGGGCCGTGGAACGAGTTCCTCTGGCCGTTCCTGATCACCAAGCAGCAGGACCTGCAACCGCTGGCGGTCTCACTGTCGAACTACCTGACCACTGTGTCGGCGCGGGCGGCGAACCCGTTCGGCGCCGTACTCGCGGGGGCGTGTGTGCTGGCCGCGCCCGCGGTGGCCCTGTTCCTGATCTTCCAGCGCCGCTTCATCTCGGCGAACATCTCGTCCGGGGTCAAAGGCTAATCCTGAAAGGTTTTGTGGTGACTGTTCCTTACACGCTCACTCGGGTCGGCGTCCTGATGACGGCCGATCCGGGCAACGAGCTGGAGGCCGAGGGCGTCCTGAACCCCGCCACCGGCCATACACCGGACGGGCAGCTGTACCTGCTGCCGCGACTGGTTGCTACGGGCAACGTGTCCCGCGTCGGCCTGGCCAAGGTCGAGGTCAAGGACGGAGTGCCTGTCGGTGTCGAGCGCGAGGGTGTCGTGCTCGCGCCGGACGAGGGCTGGGAGCGCGGGCTGAACAACGCCGGCGTCGAGGACCCGCGGGTGACGTTCGTCCCGTCGCTGGGTCTGCACGTGATGACGTACGTCGCCTATGGTCCGCTCGGCCCGAAGCCGGCGCTGGCGGTGTCGTCGGATCTGCGTGAGTGGCGGCGGCTCGGTCCGCTGCACTTCGAGTACCAGCCGGATCTGGACACGGATCTGAACCTGTTCCCGAACAAGGACACGGTGTTCTTCCCCGAACCCGTGGCCGGCCCGGACGGCGAACCGTCGTACGCGATGTTGCATCGGCCGATGTGGGACCTGGGCTGGTTCCGCGAGGGCGAGGGCGTGCACCTGCCGGCCGGGGTGACCGACGACCGGCCGGGGATCTGGGTGTCGTTCGTGCCCGTGTCGGCCGTTCAGGAGGACGTCCGGAATCTCGTCCACCTGCGTCAGCACCGGCTGCTGGCGATGTCGGAGTACCCGTTCGAGGAGCTCAAGATCGGCGCCGGGCCGGCGCCGCTGCGGGTGCCCGAGGGCTGGTTGGTGATCCACCACGGCGTCACCGGTGAGCAGCCGGAGGGCTTCGACCCGACGACGCAGAAGGTCTGCTACGCCGCCGGTGCGCTGCTGCTCGACCCGAACGACGTGACCAAGGTGATCGCCCGGACCGAGGAACCGATCCTGGTTCCGGAGACCGAGGAGGAGAAGGTCGGAACGGTCGGGAACGTGGTGTTCCCGACCGCCATCGAGGAGGTGGACGGGGTGCGGTACGTCTTCTACGGGATGGCCGACGCGGCCATCGGGGTCGCCCGGCTGGATCGGCTGCCATGAACCCGACCCGCCGAACCGTCCTCGGCGGAGCGCTCGCTCTGACCGCCGCTTCCACCGTCACGCTGCCGGCTGTTGCTTCCAGCAACAAGCTGAGCAACCTCGCGCACCTCGACTTCCTCCGTACGTCGGTCACCCCGCCTGCTCAAGTTGGCCACACGACCTACGGCTCGGGGCCGCTGGGAGTGCTGTGGACCTATGCGGACCGCCAGTCCGACGGCTCGTACAAGCGCATCGGTGGCGGCACGTACGACGCCGCCACCAACACCTACGGGCAGGGCGCGTACAACACGGACGACATCGCCCGGGCCACAGTCGTCTACCTACGGCACTACCAGCAGTTCGGTGACGCCGCCTCCCGGAACGCCGCCCGCGACCTCCTCCGGGGCCTGACCTACCTCCAGTCCACGAACGGGAACGTCGTTCTGTGGATGCAGCCGGACGGCACGCTGAACCCCAGCGCCGACCCGGTCGAGCTCCCCGACCCCTCCGACTCCGGCCCGTCGTACTGGCTGGCACGGACGGTGTGGGCGCTAGGGGAGGGGTACGCCGTCTTCCGCCGACTGGACCGCGGCTTCGCCGACTTCCTGAAGGACCGGCTCGAGTTGGCGATCGCCGCGCTGGAGCGGCAGGTGCTGGTGCGCTACGGCCAGTGGAACATCGTCGACGGTCGTCGTCTCCCCGCCTGGCTGATCGTGAACGGCGCTGACGCGACGTCCGAGGCGGTTCTCGGGTTGTCGGCGTACGTCCGGGCCGGCGGGTCGGCGCGGGCACGTCATGCGCTGATGCAGTTCGCCGAAGGTGTTGCTGCGATGAGCGCTGGGTCGACGACGAAGTGGCCGTTCCGCGCACTGATGCCGTGGGGCGAGTCGATCTCCGACTGGCACGCGTGGGGTGCACAGATGCCCTCCGCACTCGCGGCTGCGTCGTCGGTGCTCGACTCGAGCCGTCTGCTCGACCCGGCGATCGGCGACACCGCCGGGTTCACGCCGCTGCTGCTCACTGCCGGCGGTCCCGACAACGGCTGGCTCCCTGCGCCGATCGACCGTACGCAGATCGCGTACGGCGTCGACGCCCGGCTGCAAGGCCTGCTGGCGGTCGGCCTCCCCGGCCTCCGGCAGGTCGCCTCCTTCGTCGCAGCCTGGTACTTCGGCGCCAACCGCGCCGGCACCCCGATGTACGACGCGACCACCGGCCGCACGTACGACGGCGTGTCCGGCGACGGCGTGGTCAACTTCAACTCGGGCGCCGAGTCCAGCATCCACGGCCAGCTGTCGATGCTCGCCCTGGACGCCTCACCGGCCGTCGCTCACCTCGCACAGCAGTTGGGCAGCGCAACCCCGGCGTACGACGGACTGAGAGTTGTCGAAGGCGAAGCCGCCACCGGTGGAGAGAAGGTCACCCCGCCGTCCGCCTGGACCGGTGAATCCCAATGGAGCAACGGCTCCTACCTCTCACTGACCGCAGGTACGTCGGCGCAGTGGACCCTGCCTTCGTCGCCTCAGGCACGCCTGGTGCTCCCGATCGTGAACCTCGTCGACACCCCAGACGCGGGTCACACCACCTGGACCAGTGGTTCCCGGCGGCTCGGCACCATCGACCACGGAGCGGGTGGCCCACAAGGCATCTCCGCCGCCCCGGGTGCCCTGCTCCCGATCACGTTGGCCACGCCACTCCCGCCGAACGCGACCCAACTCGCCGCCTCGGCCACGGGACCGGCCCAGGTGGACGCACTCCTCCTCATCCCCAGCATCAGCATGCTCCGGCTGGGGACCGCCACATTGCTGACCAGCGTCGACTCGCACCCCCGCAAGGTCAGCGCGACCGGCCGAATCGCCTACTCGTATACGTCGACGGGCAAGCTGCACTCGCAGGGCAAGCCGTCGCAGGTCTCGGTGCAGCCCGGCGGCTTCACCGTCGTCCTCGGGTAAGCGCCTCGGCACACCAGGCTGCGACGAAGGCGAGAGCCTGACCGCGCTGGTGGTAGAGGTGCCGGCTGTCGGCCTGCTGGTGGTAGGCGTTGTGGGACTCCGCGGAAGCGCGGCCCAGCAGGCCGGGGAGGAACCAGGCGTACTTGACGCCTGAGGCCATCACGGCGAGGCGGACCTGGTCGGGGTCCCCTCGCCAGCCGGCCTCGTGCAAGCCGTCGAGGTAGTTGCCGATGCAGGTCTCGGCCAGTTCGCCCATCCGCTCGGCCGGCCAGAACAGGTCGAAGACCGCGTCCGGGATGTGGTTGCCGATGTCCTCGCCGAGGGCGCCGTCGCCGGTGAACGCCCAGTCCAGCAAGGCGATCTCGCCGGTCGGCCGCTGGATCACGTTGCAAACCCACAGGTCGAGGTGACAGCGCGCCCGCGGCAAACTCGCGACCAGATTGAGCAGGTCGTCGCGGTGGGCGAGCAGGTGCAGCCACGCCGACCGCAGCCCGGGCGGCGATGTCTCGGCGATCAATGGCTGCTGCCAGGCCGCGTCGTCGTCGGCCAAGTGCCACGGCACGTCGCGGCTGGTCGAGTAGTCGCGCAGAAATCCGGTCGAGGTCCACGGTTGTGTGGTGGCGGGTCGCGCCTGCCAGCGCCCGCAGGCCCGTGCCAGCGCGGCATGCTCGGCCAGGCTGAACTGGGTCCCCGGCGTGCCGCCGATGTCCTCGAGCATCAGTACGGCGTGGTCGTCGTGCTCGGCGAGCTGCGCGGCCGGCAGCACCAGGCCGGCGTCGGCGACCTGCTTGCGGAGTTCGTCGTCGGCGTACACCTCGAGTTCGCGGCGCCAGTAGTTCCAGTGCCGCGGATCGGTGGAAGCGGCCCAGGGGCCGCTCGACAGGACCGGTTTCCGCAGCTGCTTGCGGATCGCGGTGCTGCCGTCGGGATAGGTGAGGCGCTCGACCGTCGCCGTCACCGCGTTCAAGGGGTTGTGCCGCAATGTCGTCGTTCTGACGTCGGCGTCAGCGGTCATGAACAGCAATGCTGACACGCCATCCGGCTCAGCGCAGCAGGATGACCACAGTGAGATCAGCGCCTTGGGATCAGCGCAGCAGGAGAGTTCCCGGTGGGAGGCCGGTCAGTGCCTTCACGTCGCGGCTGAGGTGAGCCTGGTCGGCGTACCCGTGCAGGGCCGCGACGTCGGCGAGGGCGGCACCGGTGCGGGCGTGGTCGAGGGCGACGTTCATGCGCAGGACCCGGTCGAGCATCTTCGGCCCGTAGCCGAACGCGTTCAGGCAGCGTCTGTGCAGTTGACGCTCGCTCAGACCGACGCTGCTCGCGAGGCTGATCACACCGGCTTCACCGCGCAGCATCCCGGCGCGGATGCTCCGCAGTACGTGCCTGATCAGTCGGTCCTGCGGCTCCTCCGCCAGACTCGCGACGGCTTGGTCCAGCGCCAGTGCGGGCACGGGCGCCGAACGCACCTGGTCCAGCAGGCGGCGGCTTCGCGCAGGCGACCACAGTTCGCGCAGCGGGACCCGCTCGTTCAACAGTTCCTTTGCGGGTACGCCGAAGAAGTCCGGCGCGGCTCCGGGCGAGAACCGGATCCCGGCGTACCTCGTCCCGGCGTCCGCGATCCCGGTGTACGCGCGGCTGTCCGGCCCGGACACGACCAGGTCGTCATGCATGAACAACAGGTCCATACAGCCGTCGGGGAGAATCCGGTACTCGCCACCCGCTGCCGTCCGGGTCCACAATGCAGCCCCGGGCAGCAGCGCAGGACGCTCCCGGTACGGCTCACCAACCTGACTCACCCCACCAGTCTGCAACGCCCCGCCGACAGTTTCAGTCGGGCGTGTCCCAGTTGGTATCCGCAACTACCCGCAGCCGGAGTCCTGGCCCGCTCGGGCGTCACGCAGAGGTACGACGTCCAGGACGTGCCCGCCCGTCGGGACATACTTGACCAGGGCAACGTTCTCGCGCAGACGCTCCTCGCGCAGGGCCGTGCCGGTACGGCGATCGATGACGGTGCGCCAGATCTCGTTGCGGCGGAAGTAGTCCGCGCCGACCCGCAGGAAGCGCTCGCCGCGAGCGAACACCCGGTATGACGCATCGGTCGGTGCGTCAGCGAGGATGTCGCCTTCGAGGTAGCGCTCGCCGACCCCCACGCGCAGCTGGAACGTCCGGTCGGTGTCGTTGCGGAACTGCAGATCCACGTAGTTGTAAACGATGCTGCACCCCACGCCCCACGGCAGCACCCGGCCGTTGTCCGGGAACGGGTCGAAGCTGTGCGTCGACCGCTGCGTGACCGTCAGCGGGGAGTGCAGCACCATCCAGTGCAGCAGGTTCGCGAGCTGGCAGATGCCGCCACCGATGCCGGGCCGCGCCTGCCCGTTCGACAACCGCATGCCCCGCACGTAGCCCTTGCGGCGCGTCGCGTTCCCCACCAGCTTGTTGAACGAGAACGTCTCACCCGGCCGGATCAGCAGCCCGTCCACCTGAGCACAGGCGAGCCTCAGGTTCGTCACCTTGTTGTGCTGCATCCACATCTCGGTCTCGCCGAGCTCTCGCAGCAGCAGCGACTTGTGCCGCTTCACCCGCACCGGCAGGTCGTCCACCTGCCGCGTCTGCGCGTACGGCGTCCTGGATCGCAGCCACTCGATCCGCCGCAGCACCCGGTGGTAGCGCACCGCCACCGGGTACAGCACCGGGATCCGCTCGGCCCATCGTTGCCGCCGCAGCGCGGGCAGCACCCGCGCCCGCTCGGCATCGCTGAGCTGCGCCAACCCGATCCGCCACGGCACACCCGGAGTCACCCCAGTGGACTCCGGGTCTGCCGAGTGAGCCTGTGAAGGAAGAGAATCCAGCGTCCTGCTGAGAGTCGTGTCAGACATTCGTTCCCCCGAACGACGAAGACCGATCGCTCGACCGATCCGGTTAACG
The DNA here is from genome assembly GCF_004331465.1 of Kribbella pittospori. Lineage (GTDB taxonomy): Bacteria > Actinomycetota > Actinomycetes > Propionibacteriales > Kribbellaceae > Kribbella > Kribbella pittospori. The sequence continues at coordinate 55,893 of NZ_SJKB01000002.1, read as the reverse complement.
TACGCCGTGCCTGCGGCAGCCACGTGACGGCAGCAGCACGATCCGATTGCGCTCCGTGAGACGTTCGTAGTTCCACGAGAGTTCGCCTGACCGCTCAGTCAGCCGAGCTCGAGCGCCGTACAGACCCACCGGTTGCGGCGGACCTCCATCCGCAACGCGATGGCGCGCGACCGGTCGCCGTGCCGCACGTGAGCCGCGACCTCCGCCACCCGATGGGCCGGCGTACACACCCGGATCGACCGGATCACACTGCGCTCGTGTGCACCGCGTCCCGTGGCCGTGGTGGTCAAGCCCAGTAGCCGCACCCGGCGGTTCAGCTCCGCGAACACTTCCTCGTCCGCGAACCGCACCAGCTGCGAGATCGGCCGATCGCCGGCGATCACCTCCGACATCGCCTGCACCAACCGGGACGCCCACGCCACCGCATCCGGCATCCCTGGCCGGACCGTGGGCCGCTGGTGCTCAGGGTTCGGTACGGCCCGCAGCCGCCGCACGTTCGAGTGCGTTTCGGCGATGGAGTCCGGCCGGCTGACCGTTGACAGGTTGTTCATGTCAGTTCTCCTGGGAGGTGGGCGGCGTGTGAAGGACCTGGCCGGGGTGGATGAGGTCGGGGTCGGAGCCGATCAGCCGGCGGTTCGCGCCGTACCAATCCGGCCAGCGCCCTGCGATCTCCGCGTCCGTCGCGCTGGCACCGAGTTCGTCGGCAGCGATGCGCCAGAGCGACTCCCCGGGCCGGACGACTCGCACCGGCCGTCCTGAGCGGACCGTCGTGTAGCGCGTGGGCGCCCCAGCGGTAGGGCGGTCCGGTACGCCGACTCGCGCCGGCGACTGGGCCTCGGGCTGGACGGTGGAGCGAGGCTCCACCTGAGTCCATGGGCGCGCCGTCCCCTCGACGGGGTCGGCGTGAGCGGTGGTGAGCGTGAGCGGAGTGACCGCAGCAACGCCCAGCGCAGACCGCAGGAGGGTGCGGGCGGTCCTCGAGGTGATCCGGCCGGCGATCGCGGACGCGGCGGCTCCGGCGACGCCAGGGAGTTGCTCGAGGACCGTCGCGAGCATCGCGAGCACGAGCCACCCGTACGCGACCCACGCGACCGTGCCGACCGCGAGGACCGCCATCGAGTCGAGATCGCGGCTGCTCGCCGCGCCGATCGAGCCCGCGGTCGCCCAGCGCAGACCGAGGCCGACCCCGGCCAGCGCCGTCAGCGTGAACGCGCCCTTCACTCCCCGTGTCATCGGTTCCCTCGTGATCCATGAGTTTGCTTGAGTTTGCTTTGGTTGCACCACTATAGATCCCGGATCATGGCAGTTGGCAAGTGCTGCGGTAGGTTCGGGGGATGCGATGGGACGCGTTGTTCCAGGACCTGGAGTCGCAGTTCGAGGCGCTGCAGGAGGGAGACCTGTACGGCGAGGTCGCGGACCGGATCCGGACCGAGGTCGGCAAGATCACCGTGCTCGACCGCCTCCGCGGCGCCGTGGACACCGTCGTACGGGTCGAGGTGACCGACGCCGAGCCCGTGCAGGGGATGCTCACGCGAGTGGGGAAGGACTGCCTGCTGATCGAGGCGGAGCGGGCCGAGGAGTGGCTGATCCCGGTCGGCGCGCTGGTCGCCGTGCATCGGCTCGGACCGTGGGCGGAGCCGGCAGTCGGGGCGGTGGCGGGGAAGCTGGGCCTGGCCCACCTGCTGCGCGGGATCGCGCGGGACCGCTCACCGGTCACGTTGTTCTGCGGGGGCGTCCCGGTCACCGGGACGATCGATCGGGTCGGTGCGGACTTCGTGGAGATCGCCGAGCATCCGCTCGACGCACCGCGGCGGCGGAGCGAGGTCTACAACGTCAGGCTGGTCCCGACCGCCGCCCTGTGCGCGCTGCGGCGCCGCTGACTCAGTGCAGGTCCTCTGCCTGCTCGGCTTCCTCGCCGAACGGGTGGGCGTCGATGAACTCCCGGGTCTCGGTGTACAGCCGCTCGATGTACTTCTCCAGCTCGGTCGCCTCGACCCGCCACTGGCCGCGGCCGCCGATCTTGACCGCCGGGATGTCGCCGCGACGCACCAGCGCGTAGACCTGGTTCGCGGAGATGTTGAGCACCTCGGCGACGTCGGCGAGCTGGAGGAAACGCGGACCCGGCATCCGTCCTACTCCTTCACATCGTGGCTGGTTCCGTCAGTTTGCCATGGTTGGCACCCGGATGGCCGGGTTTGTCCCCAGCCTGTGACTGCCTGTGGATGACCGTGCACGGTGCGCCGCTGGACACGGCAGAATGTCCGCGCAGACGGATCGAGTGACTGGGGAGCCCGACGTGGTCGACACAGCAGTGCGGAGTGGGTTCGGAGCGCCGTCCGCGCCCGCCCAGCGCAACCGACGGGCGCGCTGGAAGGACGGCCGACTGCTCCTGGGTGTTCTGCTCGTCGCTGTCACCGGTTTGGCCGGCGCGAAGCTGCTCTCGTCCGCTGACGACACCACGACGATCTGGGCCGCCAAACATGACCTCCCGGCCGGGACCAAGCTGACCGGCGACGACCTCACCACCGTGCGGGTGCGCTTCACCAGCAGCGACGACGCCAACAAGTACGTCGCCGCCGACGCTGATCTCAAGGGTTTGGTGATCGCGCGGCCTGTCGACGCAGGGGAGTTTGTTCCGCGCGAAGCCGCCGTACCGGAGGCTGAGAGCAATCGCACCGAGCTTCCACTGTCGGTTGCGACCGGGAAGCTGCCGTCGGATGCTGCGGCTGGTGACCAGGTCGACATCTGGGTCATCCCGAAGGCTCAGGACCAAGCGGCCAAGCTGATGTGGAGCGACGTTCGCGTGCTGCAGGTCGATGCGGTGAAGGGGGTCGCTGGTGGCTCGGCCCGCCGGCAGGTTCTGGTCGGCCTTGATCAGGACGATCTGCGGCGACTCCCGGCGGCTCTGACCGCGATGAGCTCGGGTGAGCCGGTGCTGGTCAGGCGGGGCAGCTGATGTCGGTTCCAGTGCTGCTCGCGGTGACCGGAGCACCGTGGGAGGCAGACGTCGTGCGCCGGGCCGAGCGCGCACCAGGCCTCCGCGTCGTACGGCGCTGCGTCGACATCGCGGATGTGATGGCTGCGGCTGCAAGCGGGCAGGCGCGAGCGGTTCTGCTGGCGAATGATCTGCCGCGGCTCACGTCCGATGCTGTGGCGGCGCTACACGCCCGTCGGATCGCCGTCGTCGCGCTGGTGGACCCGTCGGAGAACGGCGAACCGTTCGGTACGGAGGACCGCCTCAGCCGGATGGGCATCGAGCGGATCCTGCCGGCCGACGTCAGCCCAGAAGACCTCGGCCGGGCCGTCACCGGTGCCGTGGACGCCGGACCGCCCATCACGGCTTCGCACTTCTCGGGCGGGTTCGTGCCGGTGACGCCGGAGACGGCCGGCAACCCACCACCGGAGTACAGCAACGGCAGTGGCCGGATGATCGCGGTCTGGGGCCCGACCGGCGCTCCCGGACGAACGACGGTCGCAGTGGGACTGGCCAGCGAGCTCGCAGCAAAGGGCGTACCAACGCTGCTGGCCGACGCCGATGTGTACGGCGGGACCGTCGCGCAGCAGCTCGGGATGCTGGACGAGACGGCGGGCCTGGCGGCGGCCGCACGATCAGCGGCGAGCGGCGCTCTGGACATGCCGATGCTGGCGAAGCACGCGCGGCAGGTGGAGCCACGATTGCTGGTGCTGACCGGGCTCAGCCGGGCGGACCGGTGGACGGAGCTACGGCCGGCGGCGGTCGAATCGATCTGGTCGACCGCGCGGATGCTCGCGCCGTGCACTGTGGTCGACGTCGGGTTCTGCATCGAGAGCGACGAGGAGATCTCCTTCGACTCGCTGGCGCCGCGGCGCAACGGCGCGACCCTGGCGACGTTGGAGGAGGCCGACGAGGTGATCGTCGTCGGTGCGGCCGACCCGGTCGGACTGACCCGGCTGATCCGCGCGATCCACGAGCTCCGGGCGGTGGTGCCGTCGGCGGACGTCAGGGTCGTGGTCAACCGTATCCGCTCCGGTTCGCTCGGCAGTTCCCCGGCCGACGCGGTCACCGAGGCCCTCGACCGGTACGCCGGGGTCCCGGTCACCGCGCTGCTCCCGAACGACCAGAACGCCGTCGACGCGGCGATGGCCGCGGGCCGCACCCTGGCCGAGGCGGCCCGGTCCAGCAAGCTCCGCAAAGCACTCCAGCAGCTCGCCGCCGTCGTCGCCGAGGGCTTCCCGAGCCGGGCCCATCAGGACTCCGGACTCAGGGTCGGGTAGGTGGCGATCCGGGGGAAAACCCCACCGACACCGGTGCGGGGATGTGTCAGGGTGAGCAGGTAGGTGTCACACCCTGAGGGGGAAGCATGTCCCAGGTCCAAGGCCGGCCGACGAGCACGATGAGTCCCGAGCGGCGGTACGGGATCGCCATCTCCGTCGCGCTGATCCTGGGCGGGGTCTACTGGGCTCTGACCGGGCTCACCGAGGACACCAAGACGAGCCAGACGAGCTACCCCGTGCAGGGCGACTCGCTGCTGGTCGAGGCCAAGTCGGCGAGCGTCGAGGTCCGCGCCGGTGACGTCTCCGACGTGCGGGTCGAGCGGCAGTTCGAGCGGAACGTGCTGGGTTCCGACCCGAAGGAGCAGTACGACGACGGCAAGCTCGAGCTGCGCGACACCGGCTGTGGGCCCCTGTCGTTCGGCTGCGAGACGCACTACACCCTGACCGTGCCGAAGGAGCTCAAGGTGACGCTGGAGAGCTCCAGCGGTGATCTCACGGTCTCCGGGCTGGAGGGCGGGGCGAACCTCAAGACCAGCTCCGGCGACATCGAGGTGCACGACGTCGGCGGATCGCTCTGGCTCGAGTCCAGCTCGGGTGACCAGGAGGCGGACGGCCTGACCGCGACGTCGGTGACGACGAAGAGCAGCTCCGGCGACGCCGACCTGGAGTTCGCCACGGCGCCGCAGTCGGTGGACTCGGAGGCGAGCTCGGGTGACGTGACGATCCGCGTCCCCAACGACGCCGAGGCGTACAAGGTGGACACCGAGACCTCGTCAGGCGACGAGTCCGCCACCGTCACGGTCGCCCCGACCGCCACCCGCACCATCGACGCCAAGACCTCCTCCGGCGACGTCACGGTCGAGTACGCCCACTGACCTGACGACACGTGTACGGCGAGTGACCGGCAGGACCGGCAGCGTGAGGCCGCCCATGTGCTGAGTAGGCTTGCGCGCATGTCGGACGGGAAGGTCGAGCTGCGCGGGCTACTGGTGGATTGGGGTGGGGTGCTGACCTCCGGACTGGAGGAGGCGCTGCGCCGGTGGGCCGAGCTCGACGGGTTCGACTTCGATTCCTACCTGCAGGCGGTGCTGGCCTGGCTGCCCGCCGAGAACCCGGCCGACGCCACGGCCGAGGCCGAGCTGAACCCGGTCCACGCGCTGGAGCGCGGACAGATCGCCGTACCGGACTTCGAGCGCAAGCTCGCCTCGATCCTGCTGCGCCGCGACGGTACGCCGGTGCCCGCGGAAGGGTTGATCGAGCGGATGTTCGCGCACTTCGAGCACCAGCCGGCGATGTCCGCACTGGTCCGCCGGGCCCGGTCGCACGGAATCCGCACCGCATTGCTGTCGAACTCCTGGGGCAACACCTACCCGCGGGACACCTGGGACGGGATGTTCGACGACATCGTCATCTCCGGTGAGGTGGGGATGCGCAAACCCGACCCGGAGATCTTCCTGCTCGCCGCCCGCCGGCTCGACCTGAAGCCGGAGGAGTGCGTGTTCGTGGACGACCTGGAGCTCAACGTCAAGGGCGCCCGCGCGCTCGGCATGACCGGCATCCTGCACACCTCGTACGACGAGACCCGCCGCGCCCTGGAATCCCTGTTCGGAGCCGACCTGACGTGACCGTGACGACCACCACCTCCTCTCCCCGCCCGCTCGCACTGCGCCGGATCCTGATCGTGATCGCGGTCTGCGCGGCCCTGGTCGCGCTCGGCGCGTGGATCGCCGGTCTGTTCGACGGCATGATCGACCTCCGGGTGTACCGGATGGGCGGTTCGGTGCTGCTGCACGGCGACGCCCTGTACGACGCGCAGCTGGCCGGGTCCGGGCTGCCGTTCACCTACCCGCCGTTCGCCGCGATCGCGATGGTCCCGCTGGCCGCCGTGCCATGGGGCGTCGCGCTGGTCGTCTGGACCACCATCTCGGTGCTGTGCATCACCTTGATCTGGCGGACCAGCCTGACCAAGACGTTCTGGTCGTTCTTCACCCAGCGCAAGCGGACCGCAGTGCTGGCCGCGCTGACGGTGCTGTCGCTGCTGCTCGAACCGGTCTGGCAGACCTTGCAGTTCGGCCAGATCAACCTGTTGCTGACGGCAATGATCCTGCTGGACCTGGTCCGGCCGGCCGACGCCCGGCTGCGCGGCTTCTGGCTCGGTGTGACGATCGGCGTGAAGCTGACGCCGCTGCCGTTCCTGGCGCTGCTGATCGTCACCAAGCAGTGGCGCGCGTTGCGCAACGCCGTGTTCGGCCTGCTGGCCACCATGGCGATCGGGTTCGCGATCGTGCCGCACCAGTCCTGGCGGTACTGGACCGACGTCATCCTGGACGCGAACCGGGTCGGCGGTCTGGCCTACACCGGAAACCAGTCGTTCAACGGCTTCCTGCACCGGCTCGGCAACGACGCGAGCTGGGTGCAGCCGACGTGGTTCGTGCTCTCTGCCGTGTTCGGTCTGCTGGTGCTCTGGCTGTCCCGGCGCTACTGGCTGGCCGACGAGCGGGTCACCGCGATCTCCGTGATGGCGCTGGCCGTGCTGTACGCGTCACCGGTCTCGTGGAGTCACCACTGGGTCTGGATCATCCCGCTCGGCGTGAGCCTGATCCGCGGCGTGAACCGGGTCTGGGGTCTCAACCCCGCGGTGGTCACCGGCGTGCTCTGGTACGGCCTGTTCGTACTGCGGTCGATCTGGTGGGTGCCCTACCGCGACGACCGCGAGCTCAACTGGACCTTCTGGCAGTCGATCCCGGGCAACTCCCACCTGATCCTCGGCATGCTCGCCTTCATCCTGCTCGCCGTCACCAGCCGTTCGCTCACGCGTCAGGACGAGAACAAGAGCAGCAAGCCACCCGCGGTGTAGCCGACCATCACGACCAGCAGCGGGATCTGACCGGCCAGAGCCTTGTTCCGGGGGAACAGAGCGACGGCGCGGTCATGCGCCGAGACGACACCCAGCAGGTGGCCGCCCACCACCGCCAGCACCTGCATGACGGCGATTGCGGTGCTGTGGTTGGTGATGCCGGTGTTCACCGCGAGCAGCCCGGTGCCGAACACGTTGGCGCCGTTGCTGAGCGGGTCACTCAGGTAGATCAGCGTCCGCTGCCCCTCGAGGATGAACAGCGTCAGGTAGTGCGCAATGACGTATCCGAGGGCGATCGGTATGACGGAGTGCGCGAACAGACGTGGCAGTGACGTCCGGGAGCTGTCCGAGAGGCGCCCGGCCAGCAGAGTGGCACCGGAGTACGTCACCAGCACGAACAGGATGAACACGATCAGCGCACAGGTGCCGAGCACGGTCATCGACACGTCCTGGTCCTGCGCCCAGCCGATCCACGCCGACGAGTTCGAGAACCCGTCGTACGCCGTGGAGCCGAGCAGCGCGGAGACCATGCCGACGAGGCCGGGCAGCGGCTTGAGGCCGTCCAGGTTCTCCAGCGGCCGGCGGACCACCAGTGCACCGTCAGTACGACGGCCCCACGGTGACAACCGGGACATCAGAGTCGCATAGACCTCGAACGGGTCGGCGGTCGAGAACCACCGGTCGCCGAACAGGATCGCTCCGAACATCGTGATCACGACGTACAGCGCCATCCACGCCTGCAGGACCGGGATGGTGGCCCGGTCCGGTGCGACCAGCTCGAGCCAGGTGAAGGCGAAGATCCCCAGCGTGGCCGGCCAGAGTCCGAGCCGCGGCGAGAGCTCCAGCAGGCCCTTCGAAGGCGGCTGCCGCAATGCCTTGCAGAGCAGGAGGTGGAGCGTCCGCAGCGGGTTCAGCGTCCGCCAGACCGGGCCGAACACGATCGAGATCGGCACCAGGCCGACCCAGACCAGGATGTAGATGAACCCGAAGATCGGGTTGGTCAGCCGGTCCACGCCGAACACGAGCGACGTCATCGCGTAGAGGAAGGTCGCCAGCCCGACCACCCGGACCAGCCAGCGGAACCAGCTGGCGTCGACCGTCCGGGTGATTGCGGCAGGCAACGGCTTCCCGGAGGCATTACCGCGGTACTTCGGGCTGCGCCAGGCCAGCGCGAGCACGACGAACGAGACGGCGACCGCGACCGCGGCCCCACCGACCGCGAGGCCGAACGGGATCGGTAGGTCCTGCCGGCCACCGATCCCGTGCAGCGGGAGCAGAAGTGTGATCACGAGACGACGAGTTTGGCGACCAGCTTGCCGCTCTTGTGCGTCTCGATCTCGAAGGTGCCCTTCATGTTCGCGGTGAACTTGACCGAGGCGGGCTTGCCGGGCGTCAGCTCCAGCTCCTTGTCGTAGCCGTGGATGTGCAGCTCTTCGTCGGCGTCGCTGACCGCGGTCACCAGCACGCTCTGGCCGGCCTTCGCCTTGACGGTCGCGCCGCTCGGGTTCACCTTGCCGTTGGCAACGGTGACGTTGATGGTCACGTCGGCCTGCTCGCCGGACGGGTCCGCGGTGTTCGACGGGCTGGAGGAGTTCGGCTTGCCCGGCGTCGCGGTCATCGTCGGCAGGTCGCTCGGCGTACTGGCCGGGGTGCTCGGCGGGCTGCTCGGACTCGCGCCGCTGTCGGAGTCACCGCTGCCGCAGCCGGCCAGGACCAGCAGGCCGAGGGTGGGGAGAAGAGCGGCGGCGGTACCGCGAGTGAGCGTCGAACGCATGGGTCGAGGGGCCTTTCAAGGGGTCTCTTCGGTTTCTCAGGACGCGGGACACGCCCTCTTGCCTGACGAACACGGATAGCTCAGTGTTCCCAGAAACAGCTCTTCGGCCAGTGTCGCAGCCCACTGTCGGACCTGGCCGCTAGGGTGACGAGACAAGCTTCGACTGCGAGAGGAAGGTGATCGGATGCCGGATCGGCTGACGTCGCTGGACCTCACCTTCCTCAAGGCCGAGTCGCCGGCCACCCCGATGCACGTCGGGACGGTCGACATCTTCGAGCCGCCGGTGCACTCCGGTGACGGGTTCGACTACGAGAGCCTGGTCGCGCTGATCCGGGACCGGATCGCGTTCGTGCCGCGGTACCGGCAGCGGGTGCAGCAGGTGCCCGGCCGGTTCGCCGGCCCGGTCTGGGTGGACGACGAAGAGTTCGACATCACCTTCCATGTACGGCGCTCCGCACTGCCCCGGCCCGGGACCCACGCGCAGCTGCTGGAGCTGGTCGCCCGGATCATGTCCCGGCGGCTGGACCGGGCCCGCCCGCTCTGGGAGATGTACCTGGTCGAGGGCCTGCAGGGTGACCGGTTCGCGATCATCGCCAAGTCCCACCAGGCCCTTGTCGACGGCAACAGTACGGTCGACATCGGCCAGGTCGTGCTGGACGCGACCGCGCATCCGCGGGAGACGCCGACCGACACCTGGCAGCCGGACCACCCGCCGTCCGCGCTGGAGCTGCTGGCCGGCGTGTTCGCCGACGCCACCCGCCACCCGACCGCGGTGCTCGAGCTGGCCCGTGCCGAGATGGCCAGCCTGACCGGCTCCACCTCGGTCCGCGAGGTGCTCGGCGATGTGGTCGGCTCACTGGCAGCGCAGCGGCACGCGCAGGAGAGCTCACTGCACGTGAAGACATCAGGTCAGCGCCGGTTCACCACCGTGCAGACAGACCTGGAGGACTACCGGACCGTCCGGGCGATGCACGGCGGCACGGTCAACGACGTGGTCCTCGCGGTCGTGGCGGGTGCGTTCCGGGCCTGGATGATGACGCGGGGTGAGGGCGTCGGGCCGACCCGCAACGTGCGCGCGGTGGTCCCGGTGAGCATCCGCGACGACGAGGACGACGAGCCGACCTCGCTCGGCTCCCGGGTGATCGCCTCGACGGTGAACCTGCCGGTCGGCGAGAACTCCCCGGTCATGCGGCTGCACCAGATCTCGTACCAGACCAAGGTGCACAAGGACACCGGCCGCGCGGTCAGTGCCCGGTCGCTCGTCGGCATCGCCGGGTTCGCCCCGACCACGCTGCACGCGCTGGCCGCCCGGGTCGCCACCACGACGGTTCGGCCGATCGACGACGTGGTCATCACCAACGTGCCCGGACCGCAGTTCCCGCTGTACGCCAAGGGTGCGCCGATGCTCGCGTCGTACCCGGTGGTGCCGTTGATGCCCGGTCAGGGGCTGTCCGTCGGCGTCACGTCGTACGACGGGAAGGTCTCCTTCGGGCTGAACGCGGACCGCACCGCGATGCCCGACCTCGCTGTTTTCGCCCAATGTGTGACGGATGCGCTGGACGAGCTGCTCGACACCACCAAGGGCAGCCACAACCGGGCCTCCCGGGGCCGGAAGAAACCCCGCGGCACTCCCAAGAAGGCGGGTACATGAGGGTCTACATCCCATCCGCACTGCGATTGCTGGGCGTCGCCTGCACAGTCGGCGAGCTCGGCCCGGCGCCGCTGACCGCGTACGCCGTCACACCGGCGCTGCGGGAGTGGTACGCCGAGGGCGACGACGAGGAGCTCGAGTACGCCGCGATGGCGCAGGCTGCTCGAGCCTCGGTCGGACTGCTCGCGGCCGATCCGGACACGGCCCGGCGCCGTGTTGTGGTGGCCGCCGAGGTGAGCGCCATACCGCCGGCCGATGGTTCGGTCGAGCTGGGGGACGCCCGGCTGGAGTTGCACGTGGTGATCCCGTGGACGTCGGTCGCGGCCGTGCACCTGGACGCTGCGGGCGCGGGTCCCGTGGTCGGGAAGGCCGCCGACCTGTGGGACGCCGCCCAGAACGGTGACGACGACGCACTTTTCGCCCTCGATTCGTGCGAGGGTGAAGATCTGCTGTGGTATGCGACACAGGAGGTCCCCGATCTGCTCGTCGCGGAGAGATCCCGCGGCGGCGTGACGGGCCCGAGCTGACAGGGAGCTGATGGCGATGCAGGCGATCTGGAAGGGTGCCATCTCGTTCGGGATGGTGACGATCCCCATCAAGGTGTTCTCGGCGACCGAGGAGAAGGACATCTCGTTCCGCCAGGTCCACGTCGCCGACGGGGGGCGGATCAAGTACAAGCGGGTCTGTTCGATCGACGGCGAGGAAGTGCCGTACTCCGACATCGGCAAGGGCTACGAGATGGCCGACGGGCGGATGGTGGTGCTCGAGCCGGACGACTTCGCCGACCTGCCGCTGTCCAGCAAGAAGGTCATCGACGTCCTCGAGTTCGTGCCCTCGGACCAGGTCGACCCGCTGTACCTGGGCAAGTCCTACTACCTGCAGGCCGACGGCGGGCCGGGCGCCAAGCCGTACGTGCTGCTCCGGGACGCGCTCGAGGGCTCCGAGCTCTACGCGCTGGTCAAGGTGGCGCTGCGGTCGCGGGAGAGCCTGGGTCTCCTGCGGACGGTCGACGACATCATGGTGCTGCAGGTGATGCTGTGGCCGGACGAGGTCCGCGACGCGTCGTTCGCCGCTCCGCCCGAGGACGTGGAGATCCGCTCCCAGGAGAAGGCGATGGCGTCGTCGTACATCGACACGCTGCGCGGCGAGTTCGACCCGGACCAGTACCACGACGAGTACCGGTCGGCGCTGGAGAAGGTGGTCGAGGCGAAGGCCGCGGGCGTGCCGCTGCCGGAGACCGAGGAAGAGGAGACCGAGGGGGCCGAGGTCGTCGACCTCGTCGCCGCCCTGCGTGCCTCCGTCGAGGCCGCCAAGGCCCGGCGCGCGGGCGGATCCGGAGACGCTGAGCCGGCCAAGAAGGCTCCCGCGAAGAAGGCCGCCGCTGCCAAGAAGGCACCGGCCAAGAAGGCGGCCGCGGCCAAGAAGGCGCCGGCGAAGAAGACCGCCAAGAAGACTGCGAAGAAGTCCGCATGACGGAGCAGCCTGGGATCCCGGACTCGACGACCGGGGTCCCGGCGCCGCCGCCGACGCAGACCGAGATCCCGAAGGACGCCTCGGAGATCCCGGACGATCCCAATGCGCCGTTGGTGAAGCCGGGTTCGTTCCTGCTGGAGCTCATCCCGGTGCCGGTGACCGACATCGACCGGGCGAAGCGGTTCTACTCCGAGCAGGCCGGGTTCCACATCGACGTCGACGTGTCACCCGCGGACGGCGTACGCATCGTGCAGCTGACCCCGCCCGGGTCGTTCTGCTCGATCAGCCTCCTGCAGGGGTTGCCGATGATCGATATGGAGCCGGGCAGCCTGCGTGGTCTCCACCTGGTCGTGAAGGACATCGAGGCCGCTCGCCAGGAGTTGATCGGGCGCGGCGTCGAAGTCGGCGAGACCGAAGATCTCGGCGGCGTCTTCTACGCCTGGTTCAAGGATCCCGACGGCAACACCTGGACCCTCCAGCACATGCCCTGGCGGCCCTAGCTCAGTCCCGCGACGAACTTCAGCAGCCGTGCAGTGAACTCCTCAGGGAACTCGGCCGGCAGACCGTGCCCGCCGAGCAGCGCCAGCACCGGCAACTGGATGCTGCGCACCGCGTCATCGTTCCCGTACGTCGGCATCGGCAGCTTCATCCGGTCACACCAGTGAACCTACCGCCCCAGCGGCCGGCGCCGGGGAATCACCTTCCGGTGGCTGATCCGCCAGCCGCTCGCCGTGCGAACGACGACGTCCTTGTACGTGAGGCTCGCGCAGCTGCCGTCGGCCATGATCCCGATGGCCTTCGAGAGGCCTGCCACTTCATCCGGGCCCACGTCGGTCAGCACGACGTTGGTGATGTGATGACCGACCGGGTTGCCGTCGCCGAGAGCCAGCCCTGCCTCCCACAGCGCCGTGGTCCCGACGATCACCCCGCCACCGATGTCCGACACGTCGTACCTGACGTCCGGGGTGAACAGCCGATCCGGCGGCTCGCCCGCGTCGACCAGGTGGCCGTGCATCGAGATCAGGTCCGTGATCGCGATCCGGTCGTCGAGATTCATCCGACACTCCTAACTGGGGAGATCCCCGGTTTCGATCCGTCGGCTAGTCTAACCAGGGATGTCCCCACTTAAGCCACTGCGTGCAGATGCCCAGCGGAACCGCGACCAACTCGTCGCGGTCGCGCAGGCTGTCTTCGTCGAGCTCGGCACCCACGCGCCCCTCGACGAGATCGCTCGGCGGGCCCGGATCGGCAACGCGACGCTGTACCGCCACTTCCCGACCCGCGACGACCTGATCGTCGCCGTGTACGCCGAGGAGGTCGCCGAACTGTGTGCGGTCGACGACGGTGTCGACGTGTTCGACTGGCTGGCGCGGTTCGTGCGGCACGTGGCCGAGAAGGGGGATCTGGCGCGCAGCCTGGAGCCGTCGGCGCGGCGGTCGGAGCTTCACGAGGAGTGGCATGCGGCGATGGTCGAGACGGTTGGCCGGCTGGTCGGGCAAGCCCAGCGAGAGGGGCGACTGCGGGCTGACGTGGACCCGGTCGACCTGCTGGTCATGGCTGCTGGAATGGCGACGGCGGAGCCTGCTCGAGTGAAACGTATGCTACAAATGTTGCGGCGCGGGGCGGGTGCCTCCTCACCTGACCAGTAGAGCTCCTGGTCAGGTCTGTGGTCAGGTTCGTTTCAGGTGGTCGGTCGTGGCACCATGCTCGTATCACCAGCGAGCGCGCCGCCCACCCGCACGGCGTACCCGCACGATCCACACCACCAGATCGAGGAGCCCGCAGTATGGATGCCGTCACCGTCGTTCCGACGCCCGCCAACGAGACAGTGTTGGGGTATGCCCCCGGATCGGCCGAGCGCGCGAGCCTGGAGGCGAAGCTCAAGGAGTTCACCTCGGCGGGCGCGATCGACCTGACCTGCACCATCGGCGGTGAGCAGCGGCTCGGTGGCGGCGCGTCGATCCAGGTGGTCCAGCCGCACCGGCACGCGCACGTGCTCGGCACCCTGGGCAACGCGACCGAGTCCGATGGCCGGGCGGCCGTGGTCGCGGCACTCGCGGCAGCCCCGTCCTGGCGGTCGCTGTCGTTCGACGACCGCGCCGCGATCTTCCTGAAGGCGGCCGACCTGCTGTCCGGTCCGTGGCGCGACACCCTGAACGCGGCCACCATGCTCGGCCAGTCGAAGACGGTGCAGCAGGCCGAGATCGACGCGGCTTGTGAGCTGATCGACTTCCTCCGGTTCAACGTGGCGTTCGCGCGCCAGATCGTCAGCGACCAGCCGATCTCGTCGCCGGGGGTGTGGAACCGGGTCGACTACCGGCCGCTCGAGGGCTTCGTCTACGCGATCACGCCGTTCAACTTCACCGCGATCGCCGGCAACCTGCCGACCGCGCCGGCGCTGATGGGCAACACCGTGGTCTGGAAGCCGTCGCCGACGCAGCAGTTCGCGGCGCACTGGACGATGCGGCTGTTGGAGGCCGCAGGGCTGCCGGCCGGGGTGATCAACCTGGTTACCGGTGACGGCCTCGAGGTGAGCAAGGTTGCGCTGACCCACCCGGACCTGGCCGGCATCCACTTCACCGGCTCGACCAAGACGTTCCAGTCCCTGTGGGGCACGGTCGGCGCGAACATCGCGTCGTACAAGACCTATCCGCGGCTGGTCGGCGAGACCGGCGGCAAGGACTTCATCCTGGCGCACCCGTCGGCGGACCCGGCGGTGTTGAAGACCGCGATGGTGCGCGGCGCGTTCGAGTACCAGGGCCAGAAGTGCTCGGCCGCTTCGCGGGCGTACGTCGCCCGGTCGGTGTGGGACCGGATCCGCGACGACCTGGTCGCCGAGACCGAGTCGCTGACCATGGGTGACGTCACCGACCTGTCGAACTTCATCGGCGCGGTGATCGACGACCGGGCCTTCGCCAAGCACAAGGCGGCGCTGGACCGGGCCGCGGCGACCGACTCGATCGAGGTCGTTGCCGGTGGCACCTATGACGACAGCGAGGGGTACTTCGTCCGGCCGACGTTGCTGGTGTCGGCCGACCCGACCGACGAGATCTTCACCACCGAGTACTTCGGCCCGATCCTCGGCGTGCACGTGTACGACGACGCCGACTACGACAGCGTGCTGCGGGGGATGGAGCACTCCGCGCCGTACGGGCTGACCGGTGCCGTGATCGCGCAGGACCGGCACGCGGTCGCCGAGGCCGCGGAGTACCTGCGGTTCGCGGCCGGGAACTTCTACGTGAACGACAAGCCGACCGGTGCTGTGGTCGGGCAGCAGCCGTTCGGTGGTGCTCGCGCGTCCGGGACGAACGACAAGGCCGGCTCGATGTGGAACCTGATCCGCTGGGCCAGCCCGCGCTCGATGAAGGAGACCTTCGCCCCGCCGACCGACTACCGCTACCCCCACCAGGGGTAAGGGAAGGAAAGCAAAAGCAGTAGTGGGTGGGGCCGCACCAGGGGTGAGGGAAGGAAAGCAAAAGCAGTAGTGGGTGGGGCCGCACCAGGGGTGAGGGAAGGAAAGCAAAAGCAGTAGCGGGTGGGGCCGCACCAGGGGTCAGGGAAGGCAAAGGCGTGCCCGCTACCGGGATGTCCGCCTGGGTTAGGTGATGAGGCCTCGGCGGACGGTGATGTAGAAGGTGGTCAGGTCGTCGATCAGGGTCTCGATCTGGCGCTGGTTCTTGAGGTTCGCGTCCAGCAGCCAGTCCGAGATCAGGTCGAACAACCCGCCGACGAGGCCGATCGCAACGCTGTGACGAACCGCCCGCTGGTCGGAGGCATCCCGGCCGGTGGGCGGTCCGTCGTACCGGTCCCAGAGCTGCTCGAGGAAGCCGGCCGCCCAGCGCCGGTTCGCCCGCCGTTGCCGCTCGGCCACCTCGGAGATCCCGGACGCCATCCCGAAGGTGACCTTGGTGACGCGCGGGTCGTCGACGAGTTCGTGCACGAAGCTGGCGAGCAGCCGCGGCGCCTCCTGCCGCTCGTTGCCGGCCGCCTGCGCGGCGACGGCGACCATCCGCTCCTGCAGCCGTTCCGAGGTCCGCCGCAGCAGGGCGACGTAGCACTCCTCCCGGCTGGAGAACAGCTCGTAGAAGCTCTTCGTCCCGATGAATGCTGTACTGCAGATCTGCTCGATGGACGTACCGAGATAGCCGTTGGTGGCGAACAGATTGAGCGCCGTATCCAGCAGCTGCTCACGCCGTTCGGCCCGCCGTTGCCCGGCGTCCAATCCCCGTATGGTGCGACTCATGCGCTGGACGTTACCCGTCGTACCGAATCCGTAACCGAGGGAACATCTTCCGAACACGAGCCCTTGTCCGTCACCACATTCCACCGGTCAGGCGCTGCGGTGGTACTCCTGCAAGGGTGGATCGATCAGCAACGCGGATCCGCACTTCACGCAGATCCACTCGTCGGGCTCCTCGACCAGATGATCGGGTGCCTCGATCCGCTCGAACGGCATCACCGTGGCGCAGAAGACGCAGAACTGCGATTCCTCGCCCGGCTCCGTGCGCTGACCCTTCTGACGAAAGACTGGCTTCCGCATGACTGGCTCACCTCCGAAGAGCACCCCGCGCTCCTCAGATTGCCACCGCGGGGGAGCCGGCCCGGGTAGCGACACACGAGTCCCCGGGACGGACGTCGTACGACGCCCGCCGCCGGGGACCGGTGAAATGTCTCAGTTGGTGCCGTTGTGCCACTCGCGGCCGAGTTCGTGCTCCTTCTGCAGGCCGGACCGGATCGCGTCCACCACGAACGGCTCCATCTTCTTGCCGATCAGCGGTACGGCGACCTTCACGTCCAGGTCGATCGCCTGCACGGCCTGACCGCCGCCGCCGGTGATGCTCGCGGTGCCCTTGAGCGTGACCGGGGTGTTGACGATCTCGCCGGAGACGTCGGCGTCGCGGGACCCGTCCGGCTTGGCCGCGTGCCAGGTCTCGGTCTGGACCAGGGTCA
The DNA here is from genome assembly GCF_004331465.1 of Kribbella pittospori. Lineage (GTDB taxonomy): Bacteria > Actinomycetota > Actinomycetes > Propionibacteriales > Kribbellaceae > Kribbella > Kribbella pittospori. The sequence goes on along the minus strand of NZ_SJKB01000002.1, from coordinate 38,934 downwards.
GCGTCTCACCGACGAACTTCTTGGCGAAGTCCGGTACGCCGTCCGACGGCATCTCCCGGCGGACCTTGACGACCGTGTCACTCCCGGACTTGGTCACCTCGACGTTGTACGACAGCGCCTTGGTCTTCTGGCAGGCCTGCTCGCGGAAGGTGGCGTCCGTGACGATCGCGAACACTTCCTCGGGGGTGGCGTCGTACGACGCCGACAGCTTCAGCTCCATGCCGCACATCATGGCACCATCGTGCGGCCAACTGGCTAGTGCGGCGTCAGCGTCAGGGTGACTGTGCGGTTCTTCGCGGCGTTCCGGAACAGTGGTTGGCCCTGGTCGCCGGACTGCATGGCGAAGGCGGTGAGCGGGAGCCCGGAGGCGGCGCTGAGCTCCTGTGTGGCGGTGCGCGCGCGGAGGAGCGCCGTACGCGATCCGCCCGAGGTGCTGCTGCCGGGTACGACGACCGAGTAGCCGGTCACCGTGATCGCGGCGTCGAGACCCGGCAGTCGCTTGCCCAGGGCAACCAGTGCGTCCTGGCGGCCCGGGCCGAACTCGGTGCCGGCGGAGAACAGGCCTTCGGCGAACAGCACGCGCACCGTGCCGGAACGGCGCTGCACGACCACACCAGGCCCGGCGACCTTGCGCTCGATCAGCTCCAGCTTGTTCGCGACCGCAGCAGCCGACGCCTGTCGCTCCGCTTCCAGAGCGGCCAGCTTCCGGGCCAGCTCTGCCGCCTCCTGGTGACCGCTCGTGTCCACACTCGGTGTCGCCGTCGGCTGGACCTCCTGCGTCGGCTGAGCGACCGGCTGATCGTCGCCGCCGAATACGGCGATCCCGCCAACCACAACCGCGACTGCCGCCACGCCTGCGACTACTCCCACCAGTGGCAGCACCGGCCGGGACGCGCGACGGTGCCCGAGGATCGACGCCACGGTCTTGCGCCCCGCGGCGGCCGCGGCGTCGTCCGGCGCGGTCTCCTGCACCCGCGACCAGTAGCCGTCCGCCTCGGACCACTTCTTCTGCTGCGCCCGGATGCGCGCGAGCAGGTCCAGCACCTCAGGTGTGGCCTCACCCGTTTCGTCGAGCTCGACGAGCAGCGCAGCCGCGCCGTCGAGGTCGCCGCGGCGGGCGGATTCGGCCGCCCGGCCGAGGGCGAGCTGCCGCTGGAGTCCGGTGAGTACGGTCATGGCTTGATCAGTCCGAACACCTTGTCCTGCTCATCGCGCGGCAGCAACCGGATCAGCTGCTGCACAACGCGTTCGAGCGTCCGCTCGTCTCCTGCGCCGATCGCCTGGTGGCCCTCGCGCACGAGGTTGTCGACCTCGCGCGTGGCCGGCAGCAGGCCGGGCTGCTCGACGAGTGCGTAGAAGAGCCCGACCTGCCAGCCCGGCTGCCGTTGTTCGAGCCGGATCATGAACTGATTGGTCCGGTCGATCTGCGCCTGCACCGCGGTCAGGTTCTGATCGTCGATCGCCCGCTGCGCCTGGTTCTGTAGTTCGGTCAGCTCCTGCTCGTCCCGTGCGGCGCCGGTCCGCGTGACCAGTTCGCTGGCCTCGGCCAGCAGGTCGAGCAGCTCCCGGGTCCGCTGCGGCAGCTCAGCGAGTTCCTCGATCTCGTCGAGCTGGGCATGCAGGTCGCGAAGACGATCCTCCGCCGTGGCCGCCGCGCCGGCATCGGTCGCGGCCGCACGCACCTGTTCACGAGTGGTCTGCAGCGTCTTCTCGGCCTCCAGCCGCTCGAGCCGATCCCGTACGGCGGGCAAGTCGTCCGCGGCGCGGGCGGCCTCGAGCCGCCGCTCGGCCACGGACAGATCCTGCTGCAGTACGTCGGCGCTCGGCGTCGTGATGGAGTCCAGGTCGATCTCGGCCTCGAACTGTGCCTGGATCAGCTCGACGTCGGCCACGACGGTGACCAGGTTCGACGCGTCGACCTCGAAGGTGACGGCGACCTCGGTCCCGGCCGGCAGGTCGATCCGCAGGTCCAGCGGCCGGATCTCCAGCATCCCGACCTGCCGGTTCCGGTCCGCCCGGGCCCGCTCGCCCTGCACCACCGGAATCCGGATCAACGCCTCGTCGTCGCGGCGCTGCAGCGCGTGCGAGGTCCGGAACTTCTCCTTCACCTTGGTCGGTACGCCGACGCCCTTGCGCAGCAACGGCGAGAAGGTCCGGTCGGCCAGCTGGATGCCGAGCGAGTGGGTCAGCCGCGCGCCGCCGAACTCGACGTCGCGATGCGTGATCGACAAGGTGTTCGGGTTCAGCTTCCGCGGTGCGCCGGTCGGGTCGAACAGCTCGATCGTGAACCTCGAGGTCCGGCGCTCGTCGATGACGACCTCGGTCGCGAACGCGCCGACCCGGTTGAGGGCGATGTTCGCGGACCGGTACGGCGGCCGGCCCTCGGGGTTGGCGAGGACGACGGAGTACCCGGTCCAATCGTGGTCCTGCCCGGCCCGCAGCCGCCCGGCCACCGTCGGGGTGATGGTCGTGACACTCGGCTCGTAGCTGAGCTGGACCGCGAACCCGCCGGCCGCGGGTGCGGCGGACGCCGGCGCCGGGTGCCGGACCGTACTGGCGAACACGGCCGCGCCGCGCGCCACCACCGTCGACGGATCCAGCCGGGTGTCCAGCTCGATGCCGAGGCCTCGGGCCGGATCCGAGAGCAACTCCCGCAGGCCGGGGGACAGGGTGACACCGCCGACCAGCAGCAGTTTGTCGATCGCGTCCGGCGCCAGCCCGCTGTCCCGCATCGCCTCGCGGCACAGGTTCATCGCGCGCACGTAGTACGGCTCCGCCACCCGATCCAGCTCGCCCCGGGTCAATGTGTACTCCAACAGTTCGGTGTCCCCGGACCCGCTGTCGATCTCGACCATGACAGGCACCGACTCAGCCCGTGAGAGCGCGATCTTCGCGTCCTCCGCCGCGGCCTTCAGCCGGGCGAAGTTCCGTGCCCAGGTGCGGTCCTCCCGGCTGAACTCGCGCACACCGACCGCTTGTGCGGCCGCCGGTGCGAGCACCTTGTCGACCAGCGCCCAGTCGATCAGCTTTCCGCCCAGGTAAGAATCGCCCGCGTGGTTCAGCACCCGGAGATCACCGTCGCGCTTGCTGACCACCGCGGCATCGAACGTCCCCCCACCGAAGTCGAACACCATCCAGTACGCCCGGTCGTCGGTGTCATGGAACCCGTACGCGAACGCGGCGGCGGTCGGCTCCTGGACCAGCGGAGATCCGGCCGCGAACCCGGCCAAGGTGGCGGCCTCGACGGTGGCCTTGTTCTGGTTCAGGGAGAACGCCGCCGGCACCGTGATCACGGCCGCGGTCGGCGCATCGGTGTTGAGGTACATCGCCGCGTCGGCGCGTAGCGCCTTCAGCACCTCCGCGGACAGTTGCGGCGGCGTGAGCCGGGTGCCGGCCTTCGCGAACGTCCGGCCGGCATCGGCCAGCCCCATCTCCAGCTTGAACTCGGCCGCGGCGTTGTCCGGATCGATCTCCACCCGCTCCCGCGCTCGCGACCCGACCATGACGATTCCGGGCTTCGGGATCCAGACCGCTGACGGCGTGGTGTCCTGACCGAGGCTGTTCTTGATCGCGCGCACTGTGTCGCCCTCGGCGACCGAGATGGCGCTGTTGGTGGTGCCGAGGTCTATGCCGAAGTCGATCGTGTCACGCATGGCTGTCCTTGAGGTCGGTGGATGCGGTGGGTACGGCGACGATCACCTGCGCGGTCTGGATCCGCCGGTCGTGGTGATAGACGGCCGGCCGGACCGTCTCGAGGATGGTCTCGGCGGTAGCGTCCGGGTCCTCGGAGTAGACGAGCACCTCGACCGACCGACCGGCGTGGAACGGTTCGCCGTCGTGGTCCTGCACGGTGAGCCCGGCCTCGGCGAGTGCCTCGGCACAGGTGCGCAGGTAGCGCGCCGCCTGCCGGCCCTGGGTCTCTTGTTTGCCTTGGGCAAGTTTTCGCTGGGCTCGCCAGAGATTGGTCGCCGCCTCGGCCAGGGCCGCGTCCGCGGCGTCGTCGTCCGCCGCCGCCGGTGCGGCGGGCTGAAGCGTCTGCGCGAGTTCGGCGAGGTAGCGGTCGAGGTCGTCGTACTCGACGCCGGACCAGCGTGGTGCCTCGATCCGGAAGGCCTTGTGCTGCCGCCATTGGCGGACCCCGAGCCAGGTCATCCCAAACCTCCGGTGAATTGTTTGCCGTCGACCCGATGGACCAGGCAGAAGGCGTAGATCGTTTGCTTCGGGTCCTTCCACCATTCGGCGCCCGGCCAGCCGACCCTGGTCGTGTAGCCGGGCAGGGCCGGGATGGTGTCCGAGCACGCGTGCCTGGCTTTCGCGTAGACCGCGGCGTCGCCCGGCCACTTCTCGCCCGCCTTGTACAGGACCGGGTAGCCGAAGACCTGCGCCCAGTGCTTCACGCTGCACCGCACCACCGCGACCTTCGGAATGGTCTTCGCGTCGACGCCGGACTTCGTCTGCAGGCAGGTCCCGACCGGCGCGTTGTTCGCGATCTTGTCGGCGTACAAGTCCATCGCGACCGCCTTCGGGGTGGTCGGCGCGTCCGGCTTCGCCTTCCGGCCGGCCGAAATCTCCTGGCCGTCCCTGCGATGCAGCACACAGGACGCGTAGTTCTCGTACTCGTTGTCGTCCTTGCCCGTGTTCCAGTACTGCGCCCCGGCATAGACCTCGTTGATGTCGTACTCGGCCGGCTTCAGCCCTTGCTGGATGAGCATCTCGCCGCACTGGAAGGTGGCGAGCGCCGCCGCCTGGTCGTTCCCGGGGTACGCCGCCGGCACCTTGGTGAGCTGTACGTACCCCAGCACCTCGCCCCAGTGCGGTTCGTCGCAGTCCCGCCCTTTCAGGTCGGTCGCGTTGTCGAGCCAGTCGTCGGCCTGCTTGTCCAGGCAGGTCCCCGGCTCGGCGTTGTCCGCGATCTTGGACTGATAGACGCTGACCTCCTGGCCGAACGGTCCCCAGCGCACGACGCCGAAGACGATCGCGGCGGCCACCAGCAACCACAGCAGCACCCGGCCCCGCCGTCGCCCGCCCGGCCGCCTGGGTTCCGAGTAGTAGTTGTGAGACCGCGGCGCGGATCCGCCGGGCCGGGACGCCGGCTTGCTCGGCGGACGCCGCGGCGGCTCCCGGCGCTCGCGCCGGAAGTTTCCGGCCGAGATCTCCGCCAGCATCCGGTCGATCTCAGCCCGGACCGACGGTGCGTCGATCTCGCGCCGGACCTGCCGCAGCATCGCCTTTGCCGCAGCACTGCCGCGCATCGTGTACAGCAGGAAGACCTGTCCCCGGAAGTCGGCCATCGCCTTGGCGCTCTCCCGCACCATCTGCCGGTTCTCCTGGATCAGCGCCGCGTCCCGTGGATCGATCACCAAGCCGGCTGCCCGGTTGAGCCACTCGTCGGCCCGGCCGTCGGACACCTCGCCGCGGTCGAGCAGTTTGACTGCGCAGTTGTTCAGCAGGATCGCGATCTGGTCGTGCAGCTCCGCGGTACGGCGGTGCCGTTTCGCCGGCACGATCGAGTCCAGCCGGGTCAGCCGCGGCAGCAGTTCGCGTTCGATCTCGTCGACGATCGGGTCCGGATCCTCGTCCTGGATCCGCCGGCCGATCGAGGTCCGGCGCTCCTCCAGTTCGGCGTACAGCGGAGCCGCCGCGGTCTCCAGCATCCGGTCGGCCAGTTGATTGGCATCTGGGAAGCGACTGGCGTGGTCGCGGTGCCGGAACCCGTTGGCCGTCGCCGCGACCGCCAGGTCGATGCACGGCTTGATCAGTGTCCGGGGCAGCTCGCTGCGGATCTCCTCCACGGCGGACGCGGTCAGCTGCCGGTCGTCCAGCTCGAGCACCCGGGATGCCAGGTGTGCGCCGAACTCCTTGCTCGCCAGCACCTTGGTCCAGGTCTTGCCCGCGATGGTCCACAGCTTGTCGAGCTCCACCTGACTTTGCTGCTGGTCCAGCTCACCGTGGATCGCCTTCGCATGAAGGTCGATTGCGGTGTCGTGACGCTGGTGGGCGGCCTCGGTGCAGCCGCAGGCCTCGAGATCGTTGCCCCAGCGCGCGAACACCTCATGCACCAGCCGGCGCCGGGGATCGCCGAGGATGAGATCGCAGGCCGCTTGGATCTCGTCGGGATCCCGCGAAGCGGTCGGCCCGAGGTCCACGTCGGCGCCCACCTCGAGCGCCGCGCGGACCCGCTGCACAACCTGCCGGGCGGTACGCCGGTCCACACCGGCGACCAGACCGCTCACCCGGAAGGCGTTCCGCCGGTAGAGCCCAGTCCCGGCGAGCCCTCGCAGCTCATCGGCGATCGGATCCGCCACCAGCTCACCCCCAGGTCAAGTCGGTTCGCCGGACCGTTGCCCGGCTCACCAACCACCTTTCCACCCCGGGAAGCCGGTCCGAACCGGAATCAGGACCGTCTGGACCCACCTTGGACCCGCGGTGGACGCACCCTGGACCGAACCTGCACCCGGACGGGTGGATCAGGGCCTGGTCGTTGCCCGGGACAACCCGGGACGCGTCAGGACAGCAGCAGGGACGCGAGGATGCCGAGGGTGAGCGGCAGCGTGACGGCGATCGCCAGCCGGCGGCCGCGACGGTTGCGCCGGCGGATCGTGGTGCGGTCGATCGTCGTCGCGCAGGGCTCGAAGCCCAGCGAGTCGGCCGGTGCGAAGAGACCGCCGAGCCGATCGAGCATCGACTGAGCCGACGTCTGCCGGCCGGCTTCCTGGACGACACGACGCCGGAGGAACTCCCGGGGGTCGCCGCTCGGGAGCGTGAGCCCGGGCGGCAGCGCGCGCTGCACGACGGCGTGGGCGGCGGCGATCCGCCGTGACCTGCTGATCGAAGGCGGGAGGATCAGATAGGCCAGGTGGACCAGGGACGCGTAGTCCCCGAGCAGCAGCGCCTCGATCTGCGGTTCTTCCCGGGTCGGTCCCTGGATCGGTCCCGGGACCAGCGGCGTCTCGACCGTGGCGGACATGCAACTCCTCGTTTCGGCGTACCTCACCTCCAACGAGCCAATCCCTGACCGGTCACGCACCCGTCGGCTACCCTCGGGCGCATGAGCAGTGACGACGGGGTGGCGGGGCGGTGGGATGGCGTTGATGTGCATTTCGGGGAGGCCGGCGGGCGGCTGACGTACGGCAGCTATCTGCGGCTGGCCGAGCTGCTGGACCAGCAGCGGCTCGAGTCGGATCCACCCGCGCACGACGAGTTGCTGTTCATCACGATCCACCAGGTCTACGAGCTGTGGTTCAAGCAGGTCCTGCACGAGCTGACCGCCTCCCGGGACGCGATGCTGTCCGGTGAACTGTGGCTGGCCGAGCACCTGCTCCGCCGGGTGCACACGATCGAGCGCACGCTCACCCAGCAGGTCGACATCCTGGAGACGATGACCCCGCAGGACTTCGGCGAGTTCCGGCACCGGTTGTCTCCGGCCAGCGGGTTCCAGTCGGTGCAGTTCCGCGAGATCGAGTTCCTGTCCGGGGCGAAGGACCCGTCGTTCGTACGCCGGTTCCGCGGCCTGACCGAAGTGGAGAAGGAGCGTCTCGGCCGGCGGCTGGAGGAGCCGACCCTGTGGGACGCGTTCCTCGTCGTCCTCGAGAAGGCCGGCTTCGGCACCGACACCGAGGACTCCATCCGGGACGCGCTGCGCAAGGTCGCCGGTGACCGCAGCCACTACGCCGCGGTCTGGGAGCTCGCCGAGGTCCTGCTCCAGCACGACGAGCTGGCGGCGGCCTGGCGGGCCCGGCACGTGGTCATGGTCGAGCGCATGATCGGCACCAAACCTGGCACCGGCGGCTCCTCCGGCGCCGGCTATCTGCGCAGCCGGTTGGATCTTCGTTACTATCCGTTGCTTTGGGATCTGCGTACGACCCTCTAGTCTCACCGCGCACGGAGCCGATGAACGGCCCGATGAAGGGATGGCGCGGTGAAGCTCTACTCCGACGTGGGGACGCAGCGGTTCCGGCAGGTGCTGGGCGATCTGCTGCTGGTGGGCTGGGTCTGGTTATGGGTCGAGGCCGGTCTGCTGGTGTTCCGGATCACGAACGCACTCGGGGCGCCCGGCCGGAAGGCGGCTGAGGCGGGCGACGGGCTCGCGGGCGACCTGCGCCGGTTGTCGGAGCCGATGGGCAAGGTGCCGGTGGTCGGCGACCAGTTGCGGTCGCCGGTGGACGGCGCCGCGGCGGCCGCGGGGAAGCTGGCCGAGGCCGGGAGAGACCAGGCACATGCTGTGGAGCAGCTGGCGTACGTCCTGGCCGGAGTGACGATCGGGATGCCCGTGTTGTTGGCGTTGCTGATCTGGCTGCCGCCGCGGATCCGGTTCTCCCGGCGGGCGACCGCGGCGCAGAAGTTCATCGACAGCGACGCGGACCTGCAGTTGTTCGCGCTGCGGGCGATGGCCAACCAGCCGATGCACAAGCTCGCGAAGATCTCCGACGACCCGGTCACCGCCTGGCGCGAGGGCGACGCCACCGTGATCGGTCAGCTCGCCAACCTCGAACTCCGCAGCACCGGCCTGCGAGCGCCGGCACAGCTCCAACTGGAGTGACGAAGCTACGCTCAACGCATGGCGCGGGTGTTGCTGGTCGAGGACGATGACGCGATCCGGACGTCGCTGGGCAAGTCCCTGACGGCGGCCGGTCATGTCGTCATGGCCGTCGCCTCCGGCGCTGATGGCGTCGCCGCGGTTGCCCGCGATCGGCCCGACGTACTGCTGCTGGATCTTGGTCTGCCGGATCTGGACGGCCGGGACGTGCTGGCCATGGTTCGCGCGGTGAGCGACGTACCGGTGATCGTGGCGACGGCCCGGGACGATGACGCGAGTGTGGTCCGGCTGCTCGACGCGGGCGCGGATGACTACGTGATCAAGCCGTTCAGTTCGGCGCAGATCGACGCGCGGATCCGGGCAGTACTGCGTCGCCTCGGTCAGGGCGGCGAGCAGGGCGAGTCGACGGTCGATCTGGGCGCGTTGCGGATCGACCCGCGGAGTCGCGAGGTCACGGTGGACGGTTCGCCGGTCGACCTGACCCGCAAGGAATTCGACCTGTTGCTGGCGTTGTCCCGCCGGCCAGGTGCGGTGGTGAGCAAGCGCGAGCTCTTGGCCGAGGTCTGGGGTCTGCCGTGGGGTGGCGGCGACCGGACGGTCGACGTTCACCTGTCCTGGTTGCGGCGCAAGCTCGGTGAGACGGCCGCGGCGCCGCGGTTCCTGCACAGCGTCCGTGGCGTCGGGATCAAGCTGGCGTCGGGAGACTGACCATGCGCCGCCGGATCCTGTTCCTCTCGGTCGGCATGACCACCTTGGTCGTGCTGGCGTTCGCCGTACCGCTGGTGTTGCTGATGCGCAGTACGACGGCCAACGAGTCGAAGGAGCGGGCGCGGTACCGGGCCGAGGCAGTCGCGTACTACGTCGGCGACAGGCGCAACAGCGCCGACGACATCACGGCGTACATCGAAGGGCTCAGCAAGGACGGGCCCGGCACGATCTCGGTCCGCCTTCCCGACGGTACGACGCTCGGCGACCCGCCACCGGGTGGGGTGCCGGCGCCGAAGCCGCTGCCGGCCGACTACGACGACGACGATCGGAGGGGTCCGCCGCAGCTCGGCGATGTGGACTATCGCTCGATCGACGACGGGATGGCGGTCGAGGTCGCCGTCGGCACTCCGCAGGGTCCGGCCTCGGTCTGCCTGTTCCTGACCAACGACGAGTTGTACGACGGTCTCACCCCGCGTCTGCTGATCCTGATCGGCGGCAGCCTGGCCGTACTCCTGCTCAGCATCGTCGGCGCCGAACTCGTCTCCCGCCGGCTCGCCCGCCCTCTCGAGGAGACGGCCAATACGGCGGAACGCCTGGCGAGGGGTGACCTGGACGCCCGCGCTCCGACCACCGGCCCGGCCGAGGTGGCCAAAGTCGGTGCCGCGCTCAACGGTCTGGCCGACCGCATCGACGAGGTGATCGCGGTCGAACGCGAGGCCGTCGCCGATCTGTCCCACCGCCTGCGTACGCCGTTGACCGCGCTCCGGCTCCAGGTCGAGGCCCTGCCCGACCGTGAGCGCGCCGAGGAACTGAACATCCAGGTGACCAGCCTGGAACGGACGCTGACTGCCGTGATCAGCGCGGCCCGGCGTCCGCAGCGCGAAGGCCGGGTCCCGCACTGCGACGCGGTCGAGGTGACGCGCAGCCGAGCCGCGTTCTGGGAACCGCTGTTCGAGGACCAGGGCCGAGAGCTCGCCCTCGATCTCCCGGAGCCACCCGCCATGGTGCGCTCATCGGCCGAGGACCTCGCCGCCGCGCTCGACGCGTTGGTGGAGAACGTCGTCGCCCACACCCCGGACGGTACGCCGGCCCGGATCACGCTGACCCGGGAGCAGAACGTCGTACGGATCGCCGTCGCGGACAAGGGACCGGGAATCCCGCTCGGAGCCGGTGAGCGCGGCCGCAGCGACCGGGGTTCCACCGGACTCGGGCTCGACATCGCCCGCCGGTACGCCGAAGCCACCGGCGGCCACCTCACCATTCACGCCAACGAGGTCGTCCTGACCCTCGCCGTTCCCTGATCAGAGCGGGTAGACGCGCGCCCAGCCGACGTCGAAGTACGCCTTCTGCATTGTGCAGCCGCAGAAGTTGTCGAGCTGGATCGTCTGGTGCATCGGCCCGGGCGCCTGCACGTCGGGATCGGTGTCGTGGAACCACACCTGCCCGTCGATGTACCCGGTGAGTCCGTCCGGAGCCCATTCGAAGCCGTAGTTGTGCCACTGGGCCAGGTCCAGCGATCCCGAGTGGTACTCGTCCTGGATCACCTCGGAGTCGGTCGGGTGATGCATGAAAGCGGTCGCCGAGGTGTCGCCGACGTTGACCTCGAAGTAGTCGTACTCGCCGCCCTGCGGCCATTCGTCGGAGTCCGGCCAGGTGATCAGCACCGGGTGGTACGCGTGCCCACTGTTGCCGTCAGCAATCACCCGCGCCCGCACCTCCCAGCGGCCGTACTTCTGGCCGAGGTCGGACGCGAGGCCCGCGGTGTCCCCGTTGGCGTAGCCGGTCTGGCGCAGGTACCCGTCCTGCACCGTGTTCGTGTAGCCGCAGCGCTGACCGTTGCCGGCATGCCCGGGCCAGCATCCGTCGACGCCGCCGTAGATGGCCCACCTGCTCTCGTCGGGAGCGCCCGTGTAGTCGAACTCGTCACTGGCCGGCAGCGGCGTACCCCAGCCGTAGTTCCCGGCCGCGGTGTCTCCGGCCGGCTGGGCCTGGGCGGCGGGGGCGAGAGCTGGTGGGCTGCTGACACCTTCAGGACAACAGGAAGCGGGGCGGCTCGCCCTTCAGGGCGTTGTTGGACCTGAGCCAGACGGCGGTCTCGGCCGGGCGCCGGCGCGCGATCTCGGACAGCAGGAGGTCGCGGGCCCGGGCGGCGGTCTCGGTGTAGTCGGACTGGCTCTCGCGGACCACTTCGGCGTCGGTCGCGACCCAGACGGCGTACAACTCGGCGTCCGACCACTTGGCCAGGTCGGCGTCGATGATCTGCTGCTCCGAGGGCGTCCTGGTCCGCTGACGTGACCTGACCAGGCCGATGGCAAGGATCCCGGCCGCGATCACGACGGTCCCGAACACGATCAACGCGACGGACAGCGACGCCTTGACCAGGGCCAGCGCGATTCCGGCCACCGCGACCACGCCGATCGCGACCGACCAGGTCACCATCGGTCCGGCTGGTCTGGGCGCGGACGGACGCTCAGCCACGACGTTCTCTCCTCCTCGGGCACCACTCACGGTCCTGTGTATCCCGCTCACGGGGCGTAGCGGGTGCTCGGAGGGCGAACGACACACGATCTCAAAGTTTCCTCAGCATGCTCGTCAAAACCAGGCCCGCTCACTGCGCCCGCAAGGCCTCGTAATCCTTGGCGGTGAGTGGCTTCGTGGTCAGCGCGCCGTCCGCCAGCAGCGCCTCCACCGGTACCCCGTTGTGGGAGAACGTCACCTCGTCGACGGCCGGCAATGCGGTCACGGACAAGACGATCTGCCCGACCGCCAGGACGTTCTCGGTCGCGGACCGGCCGCCGGTCTCCCCGGACAGTTCGAGTACGACGCTCTTCGCCTGGACGTGGATCACGCTCAACGTCAGTCCCGGCTGCAGGGCGGACGTGAGGCCCGCGGCCTGCTCGGTCGCGGTCGGTCCGTCCTGCAGACCCTGGAGTACGGCGTTCATCAACTCGGTCGACGTCGTGCTCGCCGCCTCCCGGTTCAGCGCGACCAGCCGGTCCCGCCGGACGAAGTTCACCTGGACCGTCGCCTGTCCGGACGTCGCCGGGGTCGGTCCTGTCGTCGGCATGGTGGGATTGCGGAGCCGGGACGGGAGCGACCCGGGATCGATCGGCGCCGGGTCGTCCTGGACCGGAACCCCACAGCCGGCCAGGACCAGAGCCGCTGCGATGGCCACGGCGATCGCCTTCATGACCGCACCGCCGGCAGCCGCACCACGAACCGCGCGCCGCCGGCCGGAGCCGCCGAACACCAGACCGCACCATCATGGATCGCTACCGTCTCCGCAACGAGTGCCAGACCGAGACCTGTCCCCGACGACGATCCGCGTTTGGTCGCGCCGGTGGCGAACCGCTCGAACACGCGCTCCCGATCGTGTGGCGGGATCCCCGGGCCGGCGTCGTCGACCAGCACCAGGACGTCCTCGTCCACCCGGGCGACCTCGACGGAGGTCAGCCCACCGCCATGCGTCTCCGCGTTCTCGAACAGGTTGCGGAACAGCCTGCCGAGGCGAGGCTTGTCGGCCTTCACGACGATGTCCGTCCTGCCGCGCAGCAGCGTGGATTCGCGGCCGACCTCGCCGAGGACCTGGCGCAGCAGTTCGCCCAGATCGACGGTCGTGCTGGGCCGCTGGTCGAGACCGCCGTCGGACCTGGCCAACTCGAGCAGGTCGTCGAGCAGCCGCCGGAACCGTTGCAGGTCGGCGGTGACGAGGTCCAGGGCCCGCTGTGACCGCTCCGGCAGTTCGTCGCGTCGGGCGTTCAGGAGGTCGACGCTGCCGACGAGGGTGGTCAAGGGGGAGCGGAGTTCATGGCTGACGTCGGCGGCCAGCCGGGCGTCGCGGTTGATCCGCTGCTGCAACGTGTCGACCATGCTGTTGAAGGACCCGACGATCGTGGCGAGCTCCGGATCCTCCGTCGCCGGCAGCCGGGTGTCGAGCTCGCCGCCGGCGATCGACGCGGCGGTGACGGCGACCCGGTTCAGCGGCGTGACGACGGATCGGCTCGCCCAGAGCCCCAGGGCGGCACCCAAGGCGGTCGCCAGCGCCGCACCACCCATCAGGATCCCGCTGAGCAGCCGCAGGTTCCCGTCGAGCTCAGTGAGGGGAGCGATCTCGTAGAACTGCCCGTTGACCGATGGCAGCGGCACCCCGACCACCATGTACGCCTCGTCGTCCGACCGGAACCGCTGACTGGCCGGACGGCCGTTCGCGATCTCTCCCAGCACTCCACCCGGTACGGCGTCTCGTCCCTCGTCGAGCGCGGACGCGTACCACTGGTCCCGCCAGCGCAGGATGATCGAGTGACCCGCCGGGGTCCCGGCCGCGGTCAGGACCGCGGAGACATCGGCGCCGGCACTCGACAGCCGGCGCTGGACGTACGCCGCATCCGCGAACGTCTGGTGCTGGACGGCGTTCTCCCGCTGGGCGAGCAGGTAGCCGCGGGCGAGGAGATAGGTGCTGATGGCAAACACAGCGGAGACGAGCAGTGCCACCACGGCGAACGCGAGCACCAGCCGGTGCCGCAGCCCCAGGGCGTGCAGGCCGAATCTCATCGCGGATCCAGCCGGTAGCCCATTCCCCGGACCGTGGTCACGAGTTGAGGTCGTCCGGGATCACGCTCGACCTTCGTGCGCAGTCGCCTGATGTGAACGTCGACGATGCGTTCGTCCCCGTAGTATCCGTGCTCCCAGACCGAGGCCAGCAGCGCCGACCGGCTGAGCACCCGGCCGGGTGGCGAGGCGAGCTCGACCAGCAGCCGGTACTCGGTGACGGTCAGGGGGACGTCCTTGCTGTCCAGCCGGACCGCGCCCCGCGAGGTGGACAGCACGAGCCGCCGGCGCGGATCGGAGTCGAGCACGATGTCGGGCTGGGCCGCCTCCGCGCTGGTCCGCAGCCGCCGGCGCAGAGCCCGCAGTCGCGCGGTGATCTCCTTCACCTGGAACGGCTTGGTGACGTAATCGTCTGCACCGGCCTCCAGACCGGCCACGATGTCGTGGGTGTCGGAGCGCGCGCTGACGATCACGATCGGGATGTCGCTGATCCGGCGGATCTCCCGGATACAGGTGTAGCCGTCGATCTCGCCGAGCATCAGGTCGACCATCATCAGGTCCGGCATGGCCGCCCGTGCCTGATCCAGCGCCGTCGGCGTATCCGCTGCCTCGGCGACCTGGTAGCCCTCGTCCTCGAGGGCGAGCCGCAGTACGGCCCGAATGCGATCGTCGTCCTCCACGATCAACACCTGCATCGGCACCGGCACATCCTCGCAACTCCGACCGCCGTTGTGACGGGCTGGGCACCGCATGTCATCCGATCGTAAAGAAGGACCACCACCGATCTCAAAGTCCGGGGCGCAGGGTTGTACCAGTACCACAACTGCATCGGAGGACCCGTCGATGACCGAGATGACCCACGGTCCACTTCCCCAGAAGGCCATCGTCACGTTGTCCGACACCGACCTGAACGGCGGCCTGACCGCACTGCGCTGGCGACTGCGTGGGCTCGTGATGGAGGGCGTGTGCCTGGTGGTCGTGGATGTGTCCGACCTGGGCCAGATCTCGTCCACCCTGCTGGCCGAACTGCTCGACACGCACCGCACCTGCCGCCGTCGTGGTGGTGGGGTCGTGATCCGGCACGCCAGCCGGAAGATGACCGACGTACTGCGCCGTACCGGCCTCGACAAGGTCTTCGAAGTCGAGGCTGCGTGACGGCGAAGCGCTGCAGACTCCCTACGTCATCCGCCCACTGTGAGGACCGCCGACCGCTCATGAGCCACTTCGACCGCGACCCGTGGGTACCGGGTTATGTCGACGTGACCATCGTCGAGTTCGCCGCTCACACCGCCTACCTCGATCCGCGCAGCGGCACCGGGTATCTGGTCACCCCGCGTCCGGAGACCGATGTCGCTGCGCCCGAGGACCCACTCGTGCAGGCTGTCTGGTCGGACAGCCTGCACGATCCGGGTCGGGTGGGCGGACTGTCGCTGAACTCCGCGGACCGGCGGGAGGCCTTCGACTACCTGCGGGACGAGGGCTGGCTGCCGTTGCTCGACGACCAGGGCGAGATCGAGCCGGCCGGCTGGACCACCGACGGCCGCCAGGCGCTCTGTCTGTACGGCACGCCCACGTCGGGCCGGCCCTGCCTGGAGACGCTCAGCCGCTCGCTGACGGCCCTCGACATCGCAGCCGGCCTCGGCACCCGGTCCCGGCACTGCTGAAATTGTTGCCAGCAGCAATCAGGGCTCAGTAGAGGACGGGGTTCAACGGGCCGTCGGGGACGGTCCCCGGTGCGCGGTTGTCGAGGAAAGCGGCGAGATCGCCCTGCTGGAAGGGATTCGCCGGCGGCGCGATCTCGATGGCCGCGTCCATGTAGATCACGGTCATCACCCGGCGGGGCGTCGTACTGGAGTTGCCCGGGGCGCGGTGGATCGTCCAGCCGGAGTGGAAGCTGACGTCCCCGGTCGCGTACGGCGAATCGTCGACGCGGAACCCGGACTCGGTCACGAAGGTGTCCAGCATGGCCTCGGATTCGTCGCTGATCTCGAGCTCACGGCCGTACCCCGACAGGTGGCTGCCGGCCGCGAACGTCAGCGGACCGAGCTCCATCGGGGTGTCCTGCAACGGGACCCACGCGGTGACGGTGCGGTCCGTCGACAGCGGCCAGTAGTGCTGGTCGACGTGCCACGGCGTGAAGCCACCGCCGGCCTCCTTGTAGAGGGCCTGGTCGTGGTACAGCCGCACGGACGGCACGCCGAGAAGCTGGGCTGCGATGCCGGCGAGGCGGCGGGAGAAGACGAACTCGCGGACCGCGTTGCTGTGCCGCCACAGGTTCTCCACCTGGAGGAACGCGCGGCTGTAGGTGTCGCGTTCGGCCAGCGGCAGGTGCTGGGTGTTGATCCGGACGACCTGCTCGGTGATCTCGGGCTCGTAGTGCGTCACGACGTCGGGGCTCAGTACGCCGCGCAGCTTCACGTAGCCGTCGGCGGCGTAGTTGTCGACGTCGCCCGGACTGACGGCGTACGGCTGGTCGAGTTCGGTGGCGGTGGTGGTCATCGGGCCTCCCAATCGGCGATCGGTGACCAGTTTCGGCTGGCGGGTGCTCGGGGTGCCACGCGTGCAGCGGCCAAAACCGGTACTCTGCTGACCACTTGAGGCGGGTTGATGGTGGATCGGCGTCGGCAGAGTACTGTTCTGGCATGCGGCCGACGTACGAGCACATCCCTGCCTCGCCGCATCAGTCGTGGCATCTCGGGCTGCGGGCGGAGCCGCGGTTCGGGTTCGACTGGCACTACCACCCGGAGTACGAGCTGACGCTGATCGTCGCCGGATCGGGCCGGCGCTACGTCGGTGATCGGGTCGCCGACTACGGTCCCGGCGATCTGGTCCTGCTGGGCGCGGAGACACCGCACACCTGGGAGTCGGAGGCGGCCGGGTGGCATGAGGCCGTGACCGTGCAGTTCCTGTACGACGCCTTCGGTACGGGGTTCTTCGATCGGCCCGAGTTCCACGGCGTACGGCGCCTGCTGGCCCGATCCGGCTGTGGTCTGCGCTTCGACGATGCCGACGGTGTCCCGGAAGCCATGGTTGCCCTGAGCAACACCACCGACGCCGCTCGCGGGACACTCGCGGTCCTCGAGATCCTGGTGACTCTCGCCAGTCAGCCGGCCGAGACCATCGCGACCCGTTCCCTCGTCACCAACGTCGACGCCGCCGCCCGGGACCGGATCGACCGCGTGATCGGCCTGGTACGTCGCGACTACGCCGAACGCCTCGCCATCGGCGAGGCCGCGGCGCTGGTCTCGATGTCACCCGACGCATTCAGCCGCTTCTTCCGGCGGCACACCGGCCGGACATTCACCGACTACGTCAACGACGTACGGCTCGCTGAGGCGTCCCGCCGACTGGTCGAGTCGGATACGCCGATCAGCGCGATCGCGACCGGCTGCGGCTATCCCAACCTCTCGCACTTCAACCGCCGCTTCCGCGCGCAGAACGCGATGAGCCCCCGCGACTTCCGCAACCACTTCAGTTCCGCCGCAGCACGCCGAGGGTGAGGACGAGACGCCGGCAGACCGGGTCTGAGCTGGCCGGCTCAGACCCGGTCGGTGGGACGTCAGGTGGTCAGGCCCACGGGTCGAACGGGATCCCGGCGGGCTTCGACGCGTTCAGGAGGTTGCGGAAGCGGTCGTCCTTGTCGGTGGTCTTGATGGTCGCGGAACCGAAGTCGGCGTTCATCAGCGTGTCCCGCAGGCCGGTGCTGGGCCAGCCGTTCCAGTCGACCAGCGGGGGATAGCGCCAGTTGTGGTAGTGGTTCTCCGGCGGTTCGTCGTTGCTGTTGGCGAGCCGGAAGAAGTGCGTGCTCGCGCCGTCCTTGTGGTAGACGACCTTCGGGTGCGAGCCGTCGAAGCGCACCTGCGACCGGGCATAGGTGACCTGACTCGAGTGCTGGGTGGTGGTCACGTACTCGACCTGGTTGGCCGACTGGTTGATCCAGGAGATGACGTGTTCGAAGTCGTGCCGGTGGCCGCCGAGGCTGCTGCCGGGCACGGCCTGGTCCTTCTCGAAGTAGCTGGCGTAGATGACCGCGCACCAGCCGTTGTTGCACTTCGACCGGGCGTACGTCTGGGAGTTGTCGAGGTCCGACTGGTCCCGGCAGTTGCCGTTGACCGCGCCGGTCGGGTTGAGACCGGGGTTGAGCGTGCCGTCGGACCCGATCGCGGGTACGGCGTAGCAGCCGTCGGTGTCGTAGTCGTACGCCGGTGAGAACGACTGCTCCCATCCACCGGCGTTCTGCGGGAGATGCGGTGGCGGAGCGGCGTACGCAGCCACCGCGGTGGTGACCATCAGCGTTGCGGTGCCGAGCACGACACCGAGCAGTCGCCGGGTGCGCGTGCGTCGTCGGGGCGGGGGAGAATCGGGCGTCATTCTCTCTCCTTCAAAGGGGCGGATGATGCTGTGGGGCGTTCGGACATGACGACCGGAAGCGCATCCACTTGACGATCTGATGACGGCAGGAACGGGCGGCGCAGTCTGAGCATGTCCCTCGGATGACGAATGCTGAAGGCGCCTTGAGCGTCGCCGGATCAGGTTGTTACGTTCAACTCGCGGTCCGGCCGTTCTCCCCCGTAACGGCCGGCCGCATCTTAGGCCTCCGCCACCTGATTCTGACCGGCAGTGCGGCCCCCGCGAGCATTGCGACTGCGAGTACGACGTGCAGCCAGACGTCGGCCGGCCCGATCGGCACCAGATCCGCGATCACCGGCGCCGGGTCCAGCTGTCCGTAGGTCAGCAGGATGACCATCAGTAGTCCCGCGCCCGCCAGGAACGCGCGGCAATGCCGCGCGGATCCCGCCATCACCAACGCGGTTGCTCCGAGAGCCAGCTGCAGGATCGCACCCACCACGGACACGTGAAAGACCCCGAACAACAGCCCTTCGGTGCCGATACTCATCCGCGCGACCCCGAAACAGGCCAGCGAGATGAACGCTCCCGCCACCCACAGCGCAACCCCCTGGGTCGCTGTCGGAATGGAGTGCTGAGCCGATCTGTACTCCATGAGATCTCCTCACACCGGGCGGCCGTGCGGAATGACAATCCTACGAACCCGGCGGCAACTCCGCGCGCGTCTGCGGAGAGTCGTCACGCAGTCTCAAACCCGGCTCAACCTGACGTTCACCTGGACGTTGCTGGAGGCAACAAGCCTTGAGCGCTACTCGGGGCCGACGGCACGCCGTTATGATCCGGACGTGTCGACTCCGGTGCTCGCCACCAAGTTGTTTCCGCCGGCCCGGCGGTCGGAACTGGTTGTGCGTCCGCGGCTTGCCGACCGGTTGGACCGCACCCTGGACCGCGGTCACCGACTCACGCTCATCTCGGCGCCGGCCGGCTTCGGGAAGACCACGCTCCTGAGCGACTGGGCCGCGGGCCAGGAGCGGGTGGGATGGCTGTCCCTCGACGAGGGCGACAACGCGCTTCCGCGCTTCTTCGCCCATCTCTGGGCGGCGCTCGCCGGCATCGGTCTGGACCTGGATCCAGCGGCGTTGGACGACGCGCCAATGATCGCGGTGGTCAATGAACTCGTGCGCGCCGGGCAGCAGGCACCGGACAGCCACTGGCTGCTCGTGCTGGATGACTACCACGTGATCAACACGCCCGAGGTGCACGAGGCGATGACCTTCCTCCTCGATCACGCGCCGGACCAGCTGCATCTGTTGGTGACGACCCGCGCCGATCCGCCGTTCCCGCTGTCGCGGCTGCGAAGCCGCGGGCAGTTGACGGAGGTGCGGGCCGCGGAGCTGCGCTTCGCGCCGGCGGAGGCGGGGGAGTTCCTCAACGAGATGATGGGCCTGCAGCTGACCGAGACCGACGTACGGGCGCTGGAGGAACGGACCGAAGGCTGGATCGCCGGTCTTCAGCTGGCTGCGCTCTCGCTGCGCGGGATGTCGGACCGTGGGGACGTCGCCGAGTTCATCGGGGCCTTCACGGGCAGCCACCGCTTCGTCATCGACTACCTGGTGGACGAGGTCCTTGCCCGGCAGGACGAGATGGTCCGGGACTTCCTGCTCCGCACCGCGGTCCTGGACCGACTGACCGGTGACTTGTGTGATGCGGTCACTGGCGGGACGGGCGGTGGCCAGGTGCTGGAGGAGCTGGACCGCGGCAACGTGTTCGTGGTCCCGCTGGACGCGGAGCGCTCGTGGTACCGGTACCACCACCTCTTCGGAGACGTCCTGCGCGCTCGCTTGATGGCCGAGCACCCGGAGCAGCTGCCGACACTGCATCAAGCTGCGAGCGCTTGGTACGCCGCGCACGATCTGGTCGCGGACGCGGTCCACCACGCACTCGCCGCTGGTGACCACGACCGCGCCGCCTACCTGATGGAAGAGGCGGTGCCGGAGTTGCGGCGCGCGCGGCAGGACAACCTGCTGCTGGACTGGATGCGGTCGCTGCCGGAGTCCGTCGTACGGCGGAGTCCGGTACTGAGCATCGTGTCCGCTTGGTCGCTGATGACGACTGGTGACCTGGACGGGATGGAGCACCGGCTCGATGATGCCGAGGCGGCGCTCGCGGCCGGTGCGCGGGACCAGGCGCTCGCGGCTACGTGGGCCGACGTCGAGGACCTGCGGACCGCACCGGCGACTGTGTGGGTCTACCGGGCTGCACTGGCTCAAGCGCGGCACGACGTACCGGCGACTGTGCAGTGCGCCCGGCGGGCGCTGGAGTTGGCGGGCGCCGAGGACCACTTCGTGCGGGGAGCCGCGTCCGGGTACCTCGGTCTGGCTGCGTGGGCGGCCGGTGACGTCGAGGAGGCCTTGGCGACGTTCTCGGAGGCCGTGCGCAGCCTGCACGCGGCGGGGAACCTGATCGACGAACTGGACACCACGGTGGTGCTTTGCGACATGTGGATCACTGCGGGCCGTCCGCATCGGGCGCGTCGGCTGTATGAGCAGGCCCTGGCGACCGCGACCGGAGGCGGCGAGCCGTACCCGCGGGCTGTCGCCGACCTGCATGTCGGACTGGCCGAGCTGGACCGTGAGCTGGGTGATCTGGTCAGTGCGGAGGCCCATCTGGAGACGGCGAGGGTGCTCGGCGAGCGCAGCTCGATCACCGAGAACCGGCACCGCTGGTACGTCGTGACAGCCCAGGTGTGCGTCTCGACGGGCGACCACGCCACCGCCAGGGAGCTGCTCAACCATGCGGCAACGCTGTACCGGCCCGGCTTCTACCCGGACCTCCGCCCCATCGCCGCCCTGCGAGCCCGCGTGGACATCGCGGCGGGAGACCTCGCGGCGGCATCCGAGTGGGCGGACGACTACGAAGTCACCGTGACCGGTGAGGCGTCGTTCCTGCACGAGTACGACCACCTCACGCTCGTCCGGCTGCTGCTCGCCAGCGGCACCGCGCCACTGGGCGACGTACTTGCGCTGCTGGACCGGCTGTACGCCGACGCTGAGCAGACGCGCGCAGGCAGTCTGCTGGAGATCGGCATGCTCCGAGCCCTCACCCATCAGGCGCGCGGGCAACGGCCGGCGGCTCTGGCCGAGCTGGATGCGGCTCTGTCGCGAGCACCGGAACCGGACGGCTATGTGCGCCTGTTCCTCGACGAAGGCGCCTCGATGCTTGCCCTGCTCCATGAGGCCGCGTCCGTGCAGGAGGGTGGTGAGTACGACGTACTGCGCAGGCATGCTCGTCGACTCCTCGGCACCGGCGCTGCCGGCGTACCTGCGCGTGGAGCACTCGCCGATCCGCTCAGCGAACGCGAGCTCGAGGTCCTGCGCCTCCTCGACAGCGAGCTGACCGGTCCCGAGATGGCCCGCCGGCTCTTCGTCTCGCTGAACACCCTGCGTACCCACACCAAGCGCATCTTCACCAAGCTGGACGTCAACAGCCGATCGGCTGCCGTCCGCCGCGCTCGCGAGCTCGGCCTGCTGTAGCACTCACGTGTCCCGCGCGGACATGTCACATCGTCAGTCACCACATGTTGTGACGCCCGGTCGCCACCTCCCGAAATACGTTCCGGACATACCGCGGCACCCGCCACGGACCACCGGAACAGGAGCCGGACATGACCATCACGCCAACCACCCTCACCCGGGCCGCAGGCGCCGCCGCGGTCGTCGCAGGACTGCTCTTCATCGGCGTCCAGATCAACCACCCGCACCTGGATGCCACCTCCGTCGCCACGACCGAAGTCATGGTGCGGAACTCGCTGAAGGTGCTGATGGCCGTGCTCGCGCTGGTCGGCATCACCGGCATGTACCTGAGCCAGATCCGCAAGAACGGAGTCGTCGGACTCGTCGGCTACCTGGTGCTCGGCATCGGCTACCTCACCATCATGAGCACCGTCGCCATCGCCGCGTTCGTGCTGCCCTCGATCGCCGACACCAACCCCGGCTACGTGAACGACGTCCTCGCCGTGTCCAAGGGCGACTCCGCCACCGGTGACATCGGTCCGCTGCAGATCGTCCAACAGGTCCAGGACTTCGGCTACCTGGCCGGCGGCCTCGTCTTCGGTATCGCGCTCTATCGGGCCCGTGTTCTGGCTCGCTGGGCGGCCGTGCTGCTCGCCGTCGGTGGCGTCGTCACCCTCGTGCTCTCCTTGATGCCGGACGCGTTCTACCGGCTGCTGGCCTTCCCGAACGGCATCGCGATGATCGGCCTCGGCTACTCGCTGTGGCGTACGGCGCGCACCGTCACCACCCAGCCGGCCGCGGCTCGCGCGACGGCGGACGCGAAATGACCCAGCACACCGCCTCTGGCACCCGGCCGGCGCCGCAGCGCCGGCCGGGTTCCCGGGACGGTTCGATCCTGCGAGTGCCTGCTGCGCTGATCGCACTCACCCTGATCCCGCTCGTCGCCGGGTCGCTCCGGCTCGTCGAGCTCGCCGGCGGCCCGCAGGTGTTGCCGACCAACCCGCGCATCGACGCCTCACCCGCCCCGGTCGTCCTGCACGTTGTCGCTGCCGCGGTGTACGTCGTCGCCGGCGCATTCCAGTTCCCCGCTCGGGTACGCCGCGCCCACCGCACCTGGCACCGCCGAGCCGGCCGCGTCCTCGCAGCAGCCGGCCTGGTCGTCGCCGGCTCGGGTCTCTGGATGACGCTGTTCTACCCCGGTGCGCCTGGCGGTGACTTGTTGTGGTCCGTGCGGCTGGTCGTCGGCTCCGTGATGGCCGCAAGCATCGTCCTCGGCTTCACCGCCATCCGCCGCCGCGACATCCGCGGACACCGCGCCTGGATGATCCGCGCCTACGCCCTAGCCATCGCCGCCGGAACCCAAACGATCACCGAAGGCGTCGGCGAGGGCCTCTTCGGCACCAGCGACCTCAGCACCGCGCTGTCCGTCAGCTCCGGCTGGCTGATCAACGCCGCCATCGCCGAATGGATCATCCGCAGACAACGCACCAACAGGAGAGGGCCATGACCATCACCGCACCCGCGCCACCTACGACCGAACTCTCACTGACCCGCCTGCATCTGATGCGCGCCGGCTACCTCCTGATGGGCGTCGGACTCGCCCTCGTGAAGTGGCCGCTGCTCTTCAAGGCCGACACCCTGCCGCTGTACGAAGGCGTGACGCTTTGCCTCCTCACCGCCATGTCACTCCTGGCGTTCCTGGGACTGCGCTATCCAGTCAAGCTGCTCCCCGTGCTCCTGTTCGAGTCGGCCTGGAAGCTTCTCTGGCTCGCCCTGGTCGCTCTCCCCAGAGCCATCAGCGGTGACCTCGACACGGCCGCCACCGAGATCGTGGTCAACTGTTCCCTGGTCATCGTCATCCTCGCCGTCACGCCATGGCGGTACGTCTGGCGGACCTACGCCCGTACTCCGGGGAACCGCTGGCGCTGAGGTCAGTTGGCTCGGAGGCGGATGGCTAGTTCTACGTCCCAGAGGGTTTTGCGTGGCTGGCGGCGGGGGTCGGTGTGGTACGCCTCGTAGCGGCAGCCGAACCGATCGCCGGCTGGTACTTCGTCCTTGTCGAGAACGAGTCCCTCGGCTTCGGACCACTCCAGCAGAGCGCGGTTCGCCCGCAGCGCATGGTTGCGATAGATGAGGGATGCGTACTTACCGGCAGGCAGTACGCCGGGTCGCACCCGGTCGTCGCCCGGATGGATGGTGTCGGTGACACCGACCTCCAGCTCCATCGGCCCGTTCATGTCGATCGTGAGCAGCCGAAGGAAGAAGTGCCCTCGAGGTTCGACGTTCGCCTGGTCCAACCATCCGATCAGCTCGTTCAGCAACTGATCACGCACCTTCAGCATCCCGCGGAACGGCGTGACCACCGTGATGCCGAGCGTGGCGACCTCAGCCCGGTCGTCGACATGAGGCGGAGTCAGGATCTCCATCCGAACATCCTGGGGTACTTGACGGCACATGTCTAGTACTTGATGATGGCTGTCAAGTAGTGGAGGTCGTCATGGTCGCGGAGTTGCCGTCCGAGCGTGAGCTCGTCAAACAGCTGATCGCGCTGGTGGAGATCCGCCTGCTCGATCCGCTGGAGATCCTGCTGGAGTCCGATCAGAGCGGGCTTCACGACCGGGTGGTCGAGATGGCCGCGGTGTGGGCGTCGCGGCTGCTGGGCGAGGACGAAGTCGCTGCCCGCTTCGCCGCGATCCGTCTGGTCAGCACGCTCTATCCCGGTGACCAGGGATTCACGCCACCACCGGGCTGGTGGCAGACCCCGTTGGGTCAGGTCATGGTCCGCAGAGTCGGGCATCCGACCGCGGAGTCCGTGTCGTACGCCGTCGCGGGCGCGATGCTCGGGATCACGCGCCAGGGCGTCCACGACCTGGTGGTCCGCGGCAAGCTCGACCGGCACGAGAACAAGGGCGTGACGACCGCCTCCGTGCAGAAACGCATCATGTCCGCCACCACGACGGAAACCTCGTCGACCACATCGACACCAGCGTTGCCTATGGCCCCGATATCGCCAACGAGTTGATCCGTGAGGCGCTCCACCCGTACCCCGAAGGTTTGGTGATCGCCACCAAGGTCGGTGTCGCCCGCGACGAGTACAAGTCGTTCAACGCCGAAGCGGGCCCTGAGCAACTACGTGATCAGGTCGAGCAGAATCTGGACACGTTGGGCCAACCCCGGCTGGACCTCGTGTACCTGCGCGTCGGCGGCGACGGCATGCTCTTCCCCGACGAGACGCCGTTCGAGGAATCGTTCGGCGCTCTCGCCCAACTGCGGGACCGCGGCTTGATCCGCCACCTCGGCCTGAGCGGTGTCACCGTCGAGCAACTCGAGGCAGCCCGTGCGATCGCACCGGTGGCCGCCGTACAGAATCGCTTCCATCTTCTCGATCGCAACGCGCTGGATGTACTGCGTCACTGCGAGAACGAAGGCATCGCGTTCGTGCCGTACTTCCCGCTCGCCGCCGGCATGCTGAACCCAGGCATCGACAAGTCCCAGCCTCCGCCCGGCATGGGCCTCAGCCACGACGCGGAAGTTGCCCTCGACAAGCTCACCGCCCGGCACGGCGCCACCCGCGCGCAGATCGCCCTGGCTTGGCTATTGGCGATCTCTCCCGCGACCCTGCTGATCCCCGGCACCAAGTCCGTCGCCCACCTCGAGGAAAACCTCCGAGCAGGATCCGTTCAACTCACCGACGCCGACCTCAAAGAACTCAACAAGCTCGCCTGACGACCACGGTCACCCCAGCAGGCCGAGGAGTTCCTTGGAGATTGCTTGGGACTCGCTGATCAGGAGGGGGACGGCGGCCTTGCCGAGTTCCTGGGTCATGCGGAACGTCGGGCCGGAGACCGAGATCGCCATCGAGATCGGGACGTCGGGGATCGCGACGGCGTAGCAGACGACGCCGATCTCCTGTTCGCCCTTGTCGGTCGCGTAGCCCGCGCGGCGGATCCGGTTGAGTTCGGTGCGGAGCTTGGCCAGGTCGGTGATGGTGTGCGCGGTCTCGGCCGGCATGCCGACCCGGCTGACGATGCGGGCCACCTGGTCGTCGGACAGGCCGGCGAGGATCGCCTTTCCGACGCCCGTCGAATGGGCGTGCGCGCGGTGCCCGACCTCGGTGAACATCCGCATCGCATGCCGCGAGGGGGACTGGGCGATGTAGACGACCAGGTCGCCTTCCAGTACCGCGAGGTTCGCCGACTCGCCGATCTCCCGGGCGAGTGTGTCCAGGTGTGGTGTCACGATCGGGCCGAACTGCGACTCGACCCTGCCCGCGAGTCTCGTCAGCTTGAGCCCGAGCCCGTAGTGGCGGTTCGGCAGTTGGCGTGCGTAGCCGAGGGACACCAGCGTCTTGAGGAATCGGCGCGTGGTCGGAGCCGGGACGTCGATCGCGGCCGAGAGTTCGGTCAGCGACGAGTCGCCACTGTCGGCCAGCAGCTCGAGAAGGTGGAACGCCCGTTCGACGGATTGGACACTCCCAGACGTCCTGTTCTCCACCGTCCCGCTCTCTGTCTCAACCCCCACGCCGGGATTCGCTGGAGCCAGCATAAGTGCTGCACCGGACAGGTCAGGAGGCTATCGATAGCTTCCGCATATTGGAACTGTTCTTCCGCATAGTGTTGACAGCTCTGCGTCAGTGAGCGAACACTTGGACAACACCCAGATCAATAGCCCGCAACTCTCAGACGCCAGGTAGTACATCGGTGTAGAGAGCTGTCGTTGCGCAGACTTCGGGGGCCTGTGCCGGGCGAATCCGCCTTGCCGAGGGAGACACTCATGACTTCCGGCTCGTTGCTCACCCGCCGCCGACTGCTCCAAGGGGGCCTTGGTCTGGCTGCCGCCGGCGTGGCCGGGACCTCGCTGACCGCGTGCGGCTCGGGGTCGTCCGGTACGCCGTCAGGCTGGACCGAGGTGACCTTCAGTTCCGTCGGCGATCCCACCACCCAGAAGATGTTCAAGGACATGATCGCGGCTGCTCAGAAGGAGAGCCTCGACGAGCACAAGATCAAGGTCGTCTGGAAGCCCGCGCCGGGCGACGACTGGGCCAGCGTGATGCTGCAGTTCGCCTCCGGTACGGCGGCCGATCTGCAACGCATCGACGACGACCGGGTGTACGACCTGGCCACGAACGGCAAGATCCTGCAGCTGGACAAGATGATGCAGGACGCCAGCACCGGGTTCGATCTGACCAAGTACAGCCCGACGTTCACGACCAAGGTCGCGGTGGAGGGGTACCAGTTCTCGATCACGCCCGGCATGAGCGCGAATGCGCTGTACTACAACAAGAAGCTGTTCGCGGATGCCGGGCTGACAGCGCCGACCTCGTGGGCCGATGCGTGGAGCTGGGACGAGTTCGACGCGGCCGTCAAGAAGCTGACGAAGAAGAACGGCAGCCGGACCGAGACCTACGGTCTGCAGTACGCCGTCAACACGATCCAGCCCACGGCGTACGGTGCTGGTGACACCGCGCTCTACAACAACCAGACCGAGTGTGGTTACGGCAAGCCGGAGACGCTGGACGCGATCGACAAGCAGATCTCCTACATCCGCGAGGGCTACGCCCCCACCATCGACGTCGAGTACCTGCCGTTGTTCAACGCGGGAAAGCTCGCGATGACGTGGCAGGCCATGGACATCAGCGCGCAGATCAGCAAGAACGTCGACTGGGACGTGATGCCCTGGCCCAAGACGCCGCTGTTCGCGATGACGAAGAACTACGCCCGGACCTGGGTCATCCCGAAGACCGCGAAGGACCCGCAGGCCGCCTTCCTGGCGATGAAGGCGCTGTGCGGCAAGGCGGCCTCGGACGTCATGGCCAAGGCACAGTTCGCCGTACCGGCGCTGACCGAGGTCGCCAAGAGCGCGGCGTTCACCGACCATCCGCGGCCGAAGGCCGCGACCGTGTGGGCCGAGGCACTCGGCAACGTCGCCGGCAAGCCGGTCGACGTACCGTTCCCGCGCGGACCGATCGGGACGGCGCTCGCCGACTCCTTCGTCGAGGGCACCAACGCCAACAACCTGGTCAGCGGCAAACTCGCCACCGCCGACTACCTCAAGCGCGGACGGGACGCGGTCAACGCCGAGATCAAGAAACGCGGCTGGAACGGGGACAAGGGCAAGGAGTTGCTCGCGAAGGGAGGAGCGCTCACCGATCCCGACCTGAAGGTCGCGGCCAAGTGACGGCCGCACCGACGCTCCAGGTGCGGGACCCCGCGGCTGCCGACCAGCGCCGTGGCCGGCGGCGCCGCAACCTCCGCGGCTGGATGTTCATCGGGCCGGTCGTCCTCGGGACGCTGCTGTTCAACGTCATCCCGGTCCTTCCGACCCTGGTGACCAGCTTCACCGACTGGGACGGCCTGGCCGCGCCGAAGTTCACCGGAGTGGCCAACTACAAGGAGATGTTCTCGGGGCAGGATCCGCTGTTCGGCAAGAGCCTGATCAACACGGCCATCTACACGATTGGGTACGTCCCGGTCGGGATCATCATCGGGATCGCGCTGGCCGTGCTGGTCAACAACCGGCTCCGGGGGATGGCCGTCATCCGGGCGCTGATCTTCCTGCCGTACGTGACATCCCTGGTCGCAGTCGGCGTCGTCAGCCGGTGGGTCTTCAGCGATCAGTACGGCGTCATCAACGCGGTCCTGGCCTCGTTCGGCATCACCGGACCGCACTGGCTGGGCGAACCCGGATCGGCCATGGCCGCGGTCATCGTGACGGCGATCTGGGCGAACATGGGCTTCAACATGATCATCGTCCTGGCCGGCCTGCAAGGGGTTCCGGAGACGTTGATCGAAGCGGCCACTCTCGACGGGGCCGGCCGGTTCTCACGGTTCTTCCACGTGACGCTGCCGTTCCTGACGCCGACGATCTTCATGTTGCTGATCCTGCAGACGATCGGCTCGTTCCAGGTCTTCGCCCTCGTCCTGGTGATGACGGGCGGCGGACCGGGCGACGGCACGTACGTCTACATCTACCACCTCTGGTACGAGGCGTTCTCGCTGCGAAGGATGGGCTACGCCTCGGCACTGGCGATCGTGCTCTTCGCCGTGCTTCTCGCCGTCACCTGGATCCAGAACCGGCTTTCGAAGAGGTGGGTGTTCTATCAATGACGGTCGAAGACACTCGTGCTCCCGAACGGATCGCGCCACCGCGGCCGCCGCTGCCGGTGGACGACACCGGCGGCGAACGGCGCCGGCGGGCCGGCCGGATCATCGGACCGACGGCGACGTACGTCGTCTGCGTCATCGCGGCGTTGGTTGCCATCGGCCCGTTCCTGTGGATGCTGTCCAGCTCGTTCAAGGAGCCGGGCGACGTGATCAGCCTGACTCCGCACCTGCTTCCGAACCCGTTCACCCTCGACAACTACGCGTACCTGATCAACAACGGCGTCCTGCCGTTCATCAGGTTCCTGGGCAACAGCGCGTACATCACGGTGCTGGTGATCATCGGCCGGCTGATGGTCTGTGCACTGGGCGCCTACGGCTTCGCGCGGCTGCAGTTCCGCGGGCGGGATGCCGCCTTCGGGCTGTTGCTGGCATCGCTGATGATCCCGGACATGCTGATGGTGCTGCCGCTGTACTCCGCGTACGTCAAGGCCGGCCTGATCGACACCCACTTCCCGCTGATCATCCCGCCGATCGTCGCCAACACCTTCGGCACCTTCCTGCTCCGGCAGTTCTTCATGACCATCCCCAAGGAGTACGACGAGGCCGCCCTCGTCGACGGTGCCAGCCATTTCCGGATCTTCGTGAGCATCATCCTGCCGCTGTCGAAGCCGGCCCTGGCCACGCTCGCGGTGCTGACCTTCGTCAACGTGTGGAACGACTTCTTCGGTCCGTTGGTCTACCTCAGCGATGTCAACAAGTTCACCGTCCCGGTCGGGCTGGCGTTCTTCCAGACCCAGGACAGCACCCAGTACGGCCCGCTGATGGCCGGAGCGACGCTGGCCATCATCCCGACCGTCCTGGTCTTCGTCTTCGCGCAGAAGTACTTCACCCGCGGAATCTCGATGACCGGAATCAAATGATGCCTTCTGGACAAGGAGACAATGTGACCAAGTACGTGGTGGCGACGGTCGACGAGATTCCACCCGGCCAGCGGAAAGTGGTCGAGATTGCCAAGCGGTCGATCGGCGTCTTCAACGTCAAGGGCAACTTCTACGCGATCCGCAATCAGTGCCCGCACGGCGGCGGACCGATGTGTGAGGGCGTGACGTCCGGACTGGTGCGCTCGGACAAGCCCGGGAACTACGACTACATCATGCGCGGGGAGATCATCCGCTGTCCCTGGCACGGTTGGGAGTTCGAGATCGCGACCGGGCAGTCCTGGTTCGACCCCGCGAAGACCAAGGTCAAGGCCTATCCCACCGGCGTGGAGTCCGGTGAGGCCCTGGCCAGGAATCCGGAGCTGTCCGCGGCCGGGTTCCGGCCCGGCCCGTACTCCGGTGAAACGTACGAGGTCGAGGTCGACCGCGACTATGTCATTGTCAATATCTGACGCCGCCGGGATGGTGGGCGAGACGACCATTCCGTTGCGGGTGCGGTCCGTTGCGCGGATCTCGGTCGGCGTGACCGAGCTCGTGCTCGTCGCCGACGACGCTTCGGAGTTGCCGTCGTGGGCTCCGGGGAGTCACATCGACGTACAGGTCCGCCCGGGGCTTGTTCGGCAGTACTCGCTGTGTGGCGATCCCGAGGATCGCAGCCAGTGGCGGATCGCCGTGTTGCGCGAGCCCGAGAGCCGTGGTGGCTCCGCGGCGTTGTGCGAGCGGGTCCAGGCCGGCGATGTGCTGACGGCGACCCGGCCGCGCAACCACTTCCCGTTGCTGGAGTCCCCGCGGTACCTGTTCATTGCCGGCGGCATCGGAATCACGCCGATCATCCCGATGATCGACGCGGCACACGCGGCCGGCGCCGACTGGAGACTGGTGTACGGCGGTCGCAGCGAGGCGTCGATGGCCTACCGGGACGAGGTCGCGAGTGTCGATCCCGAGCGCGTGCTCGAATGGCCACAGGACCGTCGCGGCCTGATCGAACTGGATCGGCTCCTGGACGAACCACAGCCCGGAACGTTGATCTACTGCTGCGGTCCCGAACCGCTGATCGCGGCCGTCGAGGCGAAGAGCGCGCATTGGCCGCACAAGACACTTCAGGTCGAGCGGTTCGCGCCGAGACCGCTCACCGACGTCGCGCCCAACACCTCCTTCGAGATCGAACTGGTCGACAGCGACGAGGTGCTCGTCGTACCGCCGGACCGATCCATCCTCGAAGTCGTGGACGAGGCGGGGATCTACGTCTTGTCGAACTGCGAAGAGGGCACCTGCGGCACCTGCCAGACGACCGTGCTGGAAGGCGTTCCGGACCATCGCGACTCCGTCCTCGACGAGGACGAACGCGCCGCCAACGACACGATGATGATCTGCGTCTCGCGCGCGCTGTCCGCCCGATTGGTCCTCGACCTGTGAAAGGTGAGATCTCCAGTGACTGTCCAACAACTCGAGAACTACGCACGGCCCCAGCAGTGGGCCGGGATTGAGCTGGTCGACACCGACGTACATATCAACCTCGACAACCTGCGGAGCCTCTTTCCCTATCTGGAGGCGCGGTGGTGCGACTACATCACCGAATCCGGGATGGGCGGGCTGGCGTCGAACCTCTATCCGTCCAATGCTCCGAATCTCTTCCTCGAGGGATCGCGGCCGGACCAGGGACCGCCAGGATCGAGCCTCGAGCTCCTCCAGCGGCAGCTGCTCGACCCGTGGCAGTTGCAGTACGCGATCCTCAACTGCACGTACGCCGTCGACTCCGTCCACAACGACGACTTCGCGGCCGCGCTCGCCCGGGCGCTGAATCGCTGGCAGTTGCACGAGTGGCTGGAGCAGGATCCGCGGCTCCGGGGCTCGGCCGTGCTTCCGCTGCAGAATCCGGCGTTCGCGGCCAAAGAGGTCGAATGGGCCTCGCAGCACAGCCAGTTCGTCCAGGTGACCGTGCCGTCGCGCAGCCGCGAGCCGCTCGGCCGCCGTGGATTCTGGCCGATCTACGAAGCCGCGCAGCGGGCCGGTCTCGTCGTCGGTGTCCAGGCCGGCGGTCTGAGCGGCAACCCGGTGACGCCGGTCGGCTGGGCGACGTACTTCGTCGAGGACTACGTGAGTGTTCCGCTGGCGTTCCAGGCGCAGCTGATGAGCTTCGTTGCCGAAGGCGTCTTTGTTCAGTACCCCGAGCTGACGGTGGCGACGATCGAGGGCGGCTTCAGTTGGCTGCCGCCGATGATGTGGCGGTTCGACAAGGACTGGAAGGGTCTGCGCCGCGAAATTCCGTGGGTGGAACGTCCACCGTCGGAGGTGATCCGTGAGCACGTCCGGATGACCATCGCACCGCTCGACCGGCCCGACACCCCGCAGTACCTCGTCGACGTCATCGACCAGCTTCTCTGTGACGACATGCTGATGTTCTCCACCGACTACCCGCATGCGCACTTCGCGAACGCCGCGGACGCGCTGCCGGAGGGGATCTCCGGGGATCTGCAGACCAAGATCATGTCGGGCAACGCGCACTCGACGTACCGGCTGGGATGAGGAGAAACATGACACAGACACAGACACAGCCGCGGGCAGAACGCCGTACCGCGGCGAAGCAGATGATCATCGACTGCGACATCCACAATGTGATGGCGCCCGGAGCCTTGGAGCCCTACCTCTCGAATCGTTGGCTCACCCATCTGAAGACCTTCGGCTCGCGCCAGCACTCGGGGAACGTGTATCCGAAGGGATCGCCGGCCCGGTACGACGCCTTTCCGCCGTCCGGACTGCCCGCGGGTGGCGATCTGGGGTTCATGCAGAAACAACATCTCGACGGGTTGAATGTCGAGTTCGGGATCCTCGGTCCGCTCAGTGGCTCCGGCAGCCAGCTCGATCCGGAGTTCTCCGCGGCGTTGTCGGCGGCAACCAACGACTGGCAGATCAAGGAGTGGCTGGAGCCGGAGCCACGGCTGCGAGCGGGCATGATCGTGCCGGCGGAGCACAGCGAGCAGGCGGTCGCCGAGATCGAGCGGCTCGCCGGTCATCCGGGTTTCGTGCAGGTGCTGCTGGTCGCGCGTAGTGCGGCGCCGCTCGGCGACCGCCGTTACTGGAAGATGTACGAGGCTGCGGCCCGGCACGATCTGCCCATCGGCATTCACTACGGCGGTGGCGTTCGGGGCGTTCCGATGAGCGCCGCGGGCTGGCCGTCGTTCTACGTGGAGGATCACGCGGGGATGTCGGCCGCGTTCCAGGCGCACGTGGCGAGCCTGATCTTCGGTGGGATCTTCGACCGGCTTCCGAACCTGCGCATCGCGTTGATCGAGGGCGGGTTCGCCTGGTTGCCGTCCCTGGCCTGGCGGATGGACACCCATTGGCAGCGCTTCCGCGCCGAGGTTCCGCACGTAGGTCGCAGGCCGTCGGAGTACCTGCGCGAGCACTTCTGGACGACGACGCAGCCGATCGAGGAACCGCATCGTCCGGCCGACCTGCACAAGGTGTTCGAACACCTCGGCGGGACCGACAAGGTGATGTTCTCCACGGACTATCCGCACTGGGACTTCGACCATCCCGCCCATGCCTTCCAGGTCCGGTTGCCTGCGGCGACCCGGGACAGCATCTACACGGAGAACGCCCGCGCGTTCTACAAGCTGCCGGCACGGGCGGAGTCGCTTTGACCAAGATCAGCTCGATCGAGACGTTCGACGGTCATGGCTGCATCGTCCGTGTTCGTACCGACGACGGGCTGGTGGGGTACGGGCAGACGGCGCACTCCGAGGCCCGGATCACCGGGGAGGTGCTGCACACTCTGGTCGCGCGGAACTATCTGGGTCGGGACCCGTTCGATGTCATGACCCTGGCCGAGGAGTGCGCGCGTGCGGAGTACAAGTACTTCGGCAGCTTCCTGTTCCGGGCCTTGGCCGGCGTGGACACCGCGCTGTGGGACCTGGTCGGCAAGGCGAAGTCCCAGCCGGTCTACCAGTTGCTCGGTGGAAAGTTCCGGCCGTCGGTGCCGGTCTACGGTTCGGCCATGCGTCGCGACACGACGCCGGAGGAGGAGGTCGACCGGATCGTCGCCGCCGTCGCCGCGCACGGGTTCCGGGCAGTGAAGGTCAAGATCGGCGAGCGTAACGGCCGCGATGCGGAGTCGCGGACCGGCCGGACCCGGCGGCTGGTTCCCTTGCTGCGCAAGGCACTCGGCGATGACATCGAGATCAGCGCGGATGCCAATGGTGCCTACTCCCCGGGGCAGGCGGTCCGGATCGGGCGACTGCTCGAGGAGTACGACTATCTGCACTTCGAGGAGCCGGTGCCGTTCTGGGAGTACGAGAACGCCCGGAGTGTTGCGGCGACTCTCGACATCCCCGTCGGGCTGGGGGAGCAGGAGTTCTCGGTCGACGCCATGCGACGGATCATCCAGGACGGCATGGCCGACGTCATCCAGCCCGACGTCTGTTACATCGGCGGCATCACGCGGGCCCGGCAGGTTGCGGAACTGGCCAACCTTGCCGGGCTCCCGTGTGTGCCGCATTCGTCGGGGAGGTCATTGACGGCGATCTTCACCGCGCATCTCGTGACGGCGATGCCGGCGTGCAATCTCTTTCACGAGTGGACCATCGAAGACGCCTCGAACATGCGCGTCTACGAGCCGTTCCCGGTCGCGCGCAACGGCGAGGTCGTCCTGTCCGACGCGCCCGGCTGGGGCGTCGAGATCGCCGACTCCACGCTGCAACGCATGGAACGCCGAATCTCGTCGCTCTGAATCGCAGTTCTGGGCTGACTTCAGCTCGCCCGTGTGGGCTCCTGGTCATACGTCGCGAGACGCTCTTCAGCAGCTTCCGGTGTCTCGGTTGGTGAGGAATCGCGGGTCGATCGACTGCGCTGCGTTTGTGGTGTTTTACCTATCGTGACGCAATTCCGGCTACCGAACAGTTGAGCTGCCAATGGGCATCATCTGGTTTCGACACGCTCCTGCGCGGTACCCAGAGTCAGGCGTGAACGCCTGCAGCCTGATGCGGAACGTCTGCGCCTGATCGCATGGCGTTGTCCGCACGCTCGGGGGTCAAGGAGAAGCCGATGAACGACTCACCTCGCATGCTCGTCCGTCTGCACGACGTCGACCTGACCTTGGCCGATCCGGCGCAGGACTTTCACGGGCGGAAAGTTGTCGATCGCAACGGCGAGGAGGTAGGTGACGTCGTTGGCCTGATCATTGACGAAGACCTACGCCGGGTGAGGCTGCTCGAGATCCAATCAGGTGGAGCATCAGACGACCTGCGATCGACGCAAGTGCTGCCGATCGATGTGATCATTGCGGTTGACGACCGCTCGGTGCGTATCTCTCCTGATCGTCTGAAGGTGGCCAGCGGTCCCATCTACTACCGCGACGTTCTGCCGGAGCGTCCGTACTACGCGTCGATCTACAGCTATTACGACTGCCCACCGTTCTGGTGGCCCGGTTACACCTATCCGGAGCTCGTCGCTGAAACATAGGCCGGGACCACCGGACGGCTTGGCTCGGGTTTGTGCCTGGGCACCGGTGGGTTGCTGCGGTAGGTCACCTCAGCGATTCGGAGCTACCAGAGGAACGGAACCATGGAGATCATCGGAGTCATCGTCGCCGGCGTCATCATCGGTTTACTTGGAAAGTTTGTCGCGCCGGGCGACAAGGACAACATCCCGATCTGGCTCACCATCCTGTGCGGGATCGGCGGAGTGATCATCGGCTGGTTCGTCTACACCGCGTTCGGCGGTAACGGCAGCGCCGGCATCGACTGGGTGCGCTGGATTGTGGCCATTGCGATCTCGGCTGTTCTGGTCGTCATCGCATCCACGGTCACCAGCCGGAACACCTGAGCGCGAGGCTGAGCGGCAAGCCTGCTCCCCATTCGGGCCACGCGGAGGTTCGAATGGGGAGTCGCCGCGTCGGGCCGTTCCGCGACCTGCATGTCGTTCTCCTCGTCGAGAACCGCCGGAGGTCGCTCCGCTTTCACGCCCAGTCCGCGAGCGATTCGTTGCAATCTTCGAGAACTGGGAGTCGGAGTTCGCGTCACTGGGTCCGCCAGAAGCCGATCCGGATCCGGGTGTGGTCGAGCGTTGCGGGCATCGGGCCGGCAAGGGCGTTGCGAGTGGCCGGATCGACGTCGAGCGCGTAGTGGTCCGTCACGTGGCTGACGGCGGCGCTGGTCGTGAGCAGTACGACGTTGCGTGCCGGGCAGGTGGCGGGTCCGTCGCTGAACGGGATGACCGGCCACTCGCCGTCCGTACGGCCGTCCAGCCACACCTCCGGCTCGAACCGGTTCGCGAACTCCAGCGCATCCGTGTCACGGTGGAACACTGAGCTGACGATCGCGAACTCGGTGCCTGCGGGGACCGTCCGCCCACGCCACTCGGTGTCGCTGCGCGATTCCCGCAGTACGACGAGTGTCGTCGGCCAGAGCCGGAGCGATTCCTGGACCGCGGCACCGGCGTACGACAGCAGCGGGGAAAGCTCCGGATGCTCGGCCTCGGATGCGATCCGGTCGAGGACGTCGCCGCGGGTCGCGAGAACAGCGAACACCCGCCAGAGCGCGATGCCCGCGGCGTCGAAGGCGAACAGCCAGTGCGGGACCTGCCCGGCCGGGTCGAAGTCGGGCGAGGCCGGCGGCAGCATCTCCACCAGGCTCCCCGGCTCGCGCTTGTCGACGTAGGTGTCCAACTCCTGCGCGAGTTCCCGCCGTACGGCGTCGTGCCGGGGACGGAACCCGGCCCAGTTGGCGTCGGCTGGGAGCCGGTCGAGGCGGGCGGTCAGCGCGGTGTCGTTGCGGGCGCCGTCCCCGAGGACGATGCGGCGGACGATGCGCGACCAGACGGCCCGGAAGTCGTCCCAGGCCAGCGTGGCGTGCAGAGAGTCGAGCTCGTCGCGGATCACCTCGAGCATCCGATGCCCGTGCCGGTGGACGGGCTGGTGGGATTCGAGGGCCTGCTCATTCAGCTCACGTCGCGATGCGCGCAGCGGGGGATCGGTGACGAGAACCGCATGCGGCTGGAAGTGTCGCAGCGCTCCGACCTTGTCGGCGGTCGCCGTGGAGAACGGTTCCGGTGTCTCGTCGAGCAGCCGCCGGACGTCGCCCGGCGCGGTGACGAGAGCGATCGTCCGCCCGGGGAGCCGGAGCAGGACCGGGCCGTCACCGTAGCGCTGCCGGAGTCTACGGACCTGGCGGAGTGCGCGGTCGTCGACCCGCAGCCGCTCGGCGAGGTGGCTGACTTCAGGCCGGCGCAGGATCGCGCCGCGGGCAACCACGGGTAGCAGTACGTCGCGCAGTGCACGACCGGTGTCCAGGACCGAGGCGGAGGGCAACGCAACCATGCCGTGCCGGTGCCCGGCGTAGTTCGGGACAAACGGCGGCGCAAGCCGGCTGAGGCCGCAGGCGATCAGCAGCACCCGGCGCAGGGCTGAAGCCCTCGGGTGGAGAATTGCGGAATGGCTGCAGTTGGTGAGTTGACCGAGGACGCCGTGGAGATCGCCGAACGGATCGCCGACGTTGCCCGCGAGCAGGGATGGACGATCGCGGTCGCCGAGTCGCTGACGAGCGGGAACATAGCGTGCCATCTTGGCGCGGCTCCGGACGCGAACTCGTGGTTCGCCGGTGGCGTGGTCGCCTACGCTTCGGAGGTCAAGTTCAAGGTGCTGGACGTCGACCGTGGCCCGGTCGTCACGGCGCGGTGCGCCGAGCAGATGGCCCGGGGCGTCGCTCGGCTGATGAACGCCGATGTCGCCGTAGCTGTCACCGGCGTCGGTGGTCCTGACCCGAACGAAGGTCATCCTGCCGGCACCGTCTACCTCGCCGTCAGCAGCGGCTCGCACGAAGAATCCGCGCACCACCGTTTCGACGGCGATCCCTCCGAGGTGGTCGAACTGGCAACCGTCACGGCGCTGCGCGAACTCCTGACGATGCTCGAGGACGCGCGCCGCTGAGAGCGACGACGCTCAAGCGGGCCAACCCCTCACCGCTTGAGCCGAATGCCTGGGCGCCGGAAGGCTACGGCGCCTCCAGGTCCGCGGCGACACCGAAATGGTCCGAGCCGAAGGTGCCCTGGACCGCGGTGTCGAAGATGCGGTCGGCGGAGTGGATCCGCAGGGTCGGGCCCCGATCATCGCAGCGGACCATGATGTAGTCGATCCGCCGAGGTGGGATCCGGGACCAGTCGGCCTCGGTCACGATCGACGGGTTCTCGAGCGTGAAGGTGTGCCCGTCCTCGCCGGGGCGGGCGAACTCCCAGGCGTCCTGGTAGTTCACGCTGAGCTCGCCGAGCGACTGCCGCCCGGTCAGGAACCGGATGCCGCCGGTCTCGGGCCGCGCGTCGAAGTCGCCCGCCAGGACGCGACCTCCACGGCTGCCGAATGCCCGGGGAAGTCCCGCGGATTCACCCGGTCGGTGACGCACAGGTCGACCTCCTCGTCCCGGACCGCCGGCCATCGGCTGACCACCGAACACCCGACACCTTCCGACGTACGACAGCCTTGGTGGAGTACGTCGTACTCGTCCCCGAAGATCTCGCGGACCTGGTCACCGGCATCGTCGACGACCGTCTCCTGCAGCGCGACGAAATCGGGTCGCAGCGATCTGAAACCCTCCCGGAGTACGTCGCGACGGGCCGGCCAGTCGCCGTGCCGGCACCAGATGTTCAGCGTGGCCACGCGGATGCGATCAGGCACAGGAACCTCCGACGCCGGCGGGTCAGTCGGGGGGCTCGATGGGGCTGCCTTGGTCGCCGGTGGTGACGTCCTGTTCTTGGGGCGGACGGCGTTCGTCGGGGTTGGGCTGCGGGCCGGGGGAGCGTTGGCCCTCGTCGTGTTCGACCTTGTCGAAGTCGAGTCCGCCCTTGTCGAGTTCGTCGCTCTCGAGGGCTTCGTTCAGTTCGGTGTCGCTGACGGTCTTGTGTTTGTCGTCAGGATTCGGCCGATCGAAACTCATCATCGCCTCCAGCTTCCGTTCCCGCGGGTAGTCCGGGAGGTGTGGACGGCCCCAGGTGCTGTTCGTTCTCAACACCAGGGACCTCGGACGACATCGACTCTCGAGTACCGAAGTCCTCCTGTGCTGGAGGTGCCCCGAATCCGCCGCTGTATGCCACCAAGGCGAGGACTTCACCACCCCGACGAGCCGAGCTCGGCGGGCCGGGCGCGGCCTTCCGTTCCCGGGTGACTCGGGTCTATGCATCTACGGTGACAAGGCTCGATTGTCGGAGGTCGCTGGCTGGTGCCAGGTTGTGAGTAGGTGGTGGGCGTGGAGGTT
>NZ_SJKB01000029.1 GCF_004331465.1 Kribbella pittospori | reverse complement strand
CGACCAAAACCCCGACCAAGCCACGAGGCGCCCGCCCCGGCAACCGGGACGGGCGCCTCACCCTGCCACTTGACAAGAACTCACTCCATATCAGCTGTCACCATGGCGCCCGGTGCGAGAGCAGCAGAACTTGTGGATGTAGGTCGATCACCACACGCGAAACGTGCCCAAGCGGTCGGCGTGGCAGGCTAGGCGCATGTGTGGTCGATACGCGTCAACAGCCCGCCGGACGGATCTGCTGGAACATTTCCAGGTCGACGACGACAAGGCCGACGAACTGAAGGGGCCGGACTACAACGTGGCCCCGACCAAGCTCGCCCCGGTCGTGATCTCCCGGCCGCCGGCCGACGGCTCTAAGGACGCAGACGCGGTGCGGCAGCTGCGACTGTTCAAGTGGGGCCTGGTGCCGTTCTGGGCCAAGGACACCAAGATCGGGAGCCGGTTGGTCAACGCCCGGAGCGAGACCGTCCACGAGAAGCCGGCGTTCCGGGCCGCGTTCAAGTCTCGACGCTGCCTGATCCCGGTCGACGCCTTCTACGAATGGTTCGAGACCGACAAGGTCAGCGAGAAGACCAAGAAGCCCCTCAAACAGCCTTTCGCGTTCCGGCCCACCGACGGCTCCTCACTCGCGCTCGCTGGCGTGTACGAGGTGTGGAAAGACAAGTCGCTGCCCGAGGACGACCCTGCCGCCCTGTTGTGGTCGTACACGATTATCACTACCACCGCGACCGACGAGGTCGGCCGCGTTCACGACCGCATGCCGATGTCGATCGCGGCGGACGACTGGGCGCAGTGGCTCGACCCCACGGTGAGGGAGCCGGATGATCTCAAGGCGCTGATGACGCCGCCGACCGGGCTGGAGATCTACGCCGTGTCCACCGCCGTCAACGACGTACGGCGCAACAACGGCCCGCACCTACTCGACCCGCTTCCGGCATCTTGACCACACCCGACACGCGACGCGCTTACGAGAAGGACCAGGAGGAGTGGATCTCAGCCGAACAGGCTGCCGCCGTCCTCGGAGTGAGCGAGAGCACCGTGCATCGGATGGCGCGCCGCGGCCTGATCGAACGCGGCCCCGGCTACCGCAAGTACCACCGCCCTGCGCTGGAGGCACTGCGCGGGCGCGGCGAGCCGATCCCCCTCGGCGTCGCCGCGCGCATCCTCAGGCGGCCCGCCACGGAGGTCCGCGCGCTCCTGGCCGCCGGCGAGCTGAGCCACTCGGCCAACGCGACGTTCCCGGTCTTCCGCCGCGAGGTCGAGCAGTACGCCGAAGCACACCCGCCGCCGGTTCCCTCTTCAGCGCGGCCCGCGCAGGTGAACGCGAAGCAGGCGGCAGGGCTGCTCGGGCTGCCCAGACGCACCGTCCTGCGGCTCGCCAGAGAAGGCCGGCTCCCGTGTGAACGCGACTCGCGCGGACGGTACTGGTTCCGGCCTGATCACTTCGCCTTGTATCTGAGGGCGCGGGAAGCTGAACAACAGCAGGATGTCGGGGCGTAGTTTGGATGCCCGCTGGAAAGTGTCGGCGGCTGCTGGGATCGTGTCGTGGTATGGAGCTGAGAGGCAGCGATTTCGACCGCATCCGGCGTGAGCATCTGCGCGGGGTGGAGGTCACCGATTTCGCGTGGGTGTGGCTGGCTGCCGAGCGGCGCGCTGACGCGCTGAAGATCGACGGGCGTGAGGACGGCTACCTGGCCGGCGTGCAGTGGACGTGTCGCTGGATCGCCAATGGCGAGTTCCGTTACGAGGCTCCGGTTGACGGTCGCCGGGGCGAGCTGGCTCGGTCCCCTATCAGCCGCAAGAGCGAGTTTGCGATCGAGGAGCTGATCGAGGCCGAAACCCAGGCAGTAGAACGGCTGATCGGACGGTGGGAGTGGCCCGGTCGCCCCGGGTATGTCGAGGGTGTGTTCGCGACGCTGGCTTGGGTCTGGCGCCGCTCGGGAGTGCCACCCATCGAGGTGGAGCAAGCACACGCAAGCTAAGTCCTGGCATTGCCGATGGGCCTCAGGTAGCCGTTGCGGTGGCTGCCTGAGGCCCATCGCTTGCGTCATGACTCTAGGCGGGTCGCCGTCGGGGGTGGCGGCTGCCGGCGGTGATGCCGGAGGTGATGGTGCGCTCAGCCTCGAACCTTGGCAGGCCGATACGGCCGGCGGCAGACACGAGTTCATCGCGGGCGATGTGCTGGTCCAGCAGTCCGGAGCCGATGAGCTGACCGAGGGCGAACGCAGCCCGGTTCAGTGTGTCGTTGCGCTGGCCTGGCGTCGCGGCGAGTACCTTCTCCAGCTCCCCGGTGAGCGCGGCGAGGCTGTATGCGTGAGGGTTCGTGCACGTTCGACTGCTGGGTGCTTCAAGTACTGGTGAGGTGGTGTCAAGGGCCTCGATGATCCAGCCCGGCAAGGGCTGTGGTGCAGTAGTGACCTCGTCGATGTAGTGACCGGCGGTGGTGATCGACCGGGCGCCGACGACATAGCCGCCGCGTCCGCGCGTGTCGATCTTCCAGCCCAGGCGTCCGGCGCTGTTGCCGAGCTGGCCCGGTTGGAGAAAGTACAGGTGCCGCCCACCAGATGGCGTGCTGACGGTGTACGTGCCCGGTAGATCCATTTCGTGGTCTGCGGCGAGCATTGCCAAGACGTCGGCTCCGCTCGCCGCTCCTCGAGTACGCCAGGGTTCGGGCGGTAGATCGTCGACGGTCTTGGGGTGATCGAGGTCGACGACGAGCAGCCGAGACGGTCCGGTGGCAATGCCGATGTTGTACGGGGCTTGTCGCCAGGTGCGGGCGATTGCGAGGTGGTCGGTGGTGGCGGCGTTCTCCCAGTCCTCGACGGCCGGCACCTTCCGGCCCGGCACCAGCGGCAAGACCGCGAAACCCTGATCGGCGTGCCAGTGCGCTGCCCGGCTCAACACCTGGTGCTCAGGGTCGCTGACCGCCCGACGCGGCGAGGAAGTACTCACGGTTCAACCTCTCGACGGCCGGGTTCTGGTTCGGTGCGCACTCGTTGTGGCGCGCTCTGGTTGGTGTGTTCGCGCAGTTCGAGGTAGACGCGGACGCCGAAGGAGCCACGGTTGGGGTAGCCACGGTCGCTGCCCGCGACCTCGAAGTGATCGCGCAGGTGGTCCACGAGGCGGGTGATTTCGTCGGGTTCTCCGGCCAGCCGCACCTTGATCGTCATCGGTCCACCTCGCGCTTGATGCTGCCCTGTACTTCGTTTAGGCGCCCGCCCAGTTCGTCCGGGATCGCCTGAATCACCTTCACGAGGGCCAACTGGACCGCAACCATCCCGCTCCCCTTCAATGACTCATCCAGCACGTTCAATCCGCAGGCTTCCAGCACGAGACCTACGTCGTAGGCCATGCCGAACGGCAGGTCGCGAGCAGCTGTCTCGGTCGTCCTGATCGTGAGCGTGATGGTGCTCCGGGCGTCGCCCGCCGCGTTGTCTCGATCGGCTGGCTGCTCGGCGCCGGGCTCCGGTGGCAGTGGTCCGTTCAGGTTCGGGTCGCCGGGGTTCGGCGGTACTACCAGCATCATCGATCTCCTTCGGTGGTTGACGCTTGCGTGTCAGTGGCCGGGCGGCCGAGGGGCCGGACCTTTCCACCGAGGTCCGGCCGACTGCGGCCCGGTCAGGCGGTGAGTTCTGTGAGGTCGTGTCCGAGGGATTCGGCGACGGCGGAGATGAGGTCGCGTGCGGCGGGTGGGGTGACGGCGTTGCCGAGCTGGCGGACCTTCTCGCGCTTGTTGCCCAGCACCACGTATCCGTTGGTGAACGCCATTCCGGCCGCAACCTCGTGCGGCTCCAGCATCCGGAACAGGCAATCCTCGACCGCGACGGTCTGTGGCTCTAGCACTGACTGGTGTCCCGCGGTGGTGAGGGTCCGCAGCGTCTCAGTCGCGGGCGTGCACATCTCCGCCCCATGGGTGCGGGAGCCGTTGTTGCGCATCACCAGGGCGTATCGGTCGCGAGTGGTGAACGTGCCGTGCGGCTCGCTCGTGGCGCGACTGGTGGCGTTGCCGTAGTAGGGCATCAGCAGGCCGTGGTGGTTGCCTGCGGCAGCGAACGTGTCGAACGGGTCGGTCGCCTTCTTCGTGGTGTTGTTGTTGCGCAGCGGCACCACCAGCGCCTCGGCCTCGCGCGAGGTCCTGGTCCGCATCACATCGGTCAGCGCCGTTGCGGTCTCGTTCCAGGTGCCACCCGCCGGGACCAGTAGCCCGGTCTCGTTACGGGTCGTCATGGTGCGCATCGCCTCCGACAGCGGAGCGGCGGTCTTGCCGTCGCGGCCCTCGACCGGCACCAGCAGCTCGGGCTTCACGTAGCGGGCGAGTCCGGCGCGGATGCGGGCCATGGTCTTGTCAGCCAGCGGCCGGGCCCGGTCTCCGATCCGTACGCCGGTCAGGCTCCAGTCGATCGCCGCTGCCGCCGGGAGCCATCCCGGCTCCACGATCTGGTTGCGGCAGGCTACGTTCGGGCAGCGCCACACGTACTGAGCGCGGTAGCGGCCCCAGGTCCGTTCCGGCTTCTTCCACGCCTGCATCGCCCGCACCAGCTGTCCGCAGCCCTCGCACCACGCCTTCGGCCGGGTCCATCGGTTCAGGTCCGGGCAGCTCGTCTTGCGCAGGTGTGCCACGACGTAGAGCCGGTCGCGTGACTGTGGCGCCGGAAGGCCGCCGGCCTGCGCGTGCATGCTGTTCAGGTAGACCACGTGCACGCAGTAGCCGAGCGCGTCCAGGCC
Source organism: Kribbella pittospori (assembly GCF_004331465.1). Taxonomy (GTDB): domain Bacteria; phylum Actinomycetota; class Actinomycetes; order Propionibacteriales; family Kribbellaceae; genus Kribbella; species Kribbella pittospori. The sequence goes on along the minus strand of NZ_SJKB01000029.1, from coordinate 52,429 downwards.
CGAGCGCCACGCCGGCCACAGCACCCACAGCGCCGCATCCACCACGTTTTCCACGACGATCGCGTCGTAGCGGTGGTGCTCGGCGAACCGCACGACATCCCACATCGTGGCCCGCGACCGCTCGGCCGCCTCGTCCGGCAGCGTGTCCCCGAACAGGTCGGGCATCGCGTCCTCGTTGCGCTTCTTGCCTTTGGCCTGGGAGTGGTTCGTGCACTCCGGCGAGGCCCACAGAATGTCGGTGCGCGGGTAGCGGCGCGGCTCGACCTGGGACAGGTCCGCACAGTCGTGGTCGGTGGTCGGGTGGTTGCTGTTGTGCGTCTCGACGGCCAGGTCCCAGTGGTTCGCGGCCAGCTTCACCGTCACCCCCGGAACCTGCACGGCCCCGGTGCTCGATCCACCGGCACCGCAGAACAGGTCAGTCATCGTCGTCATCGGTGTCTCAACCCTTCTCGTGGTTGGTGCGGGGAGGCGCCGTGGGTGCGTGGTCCTTCACCACGGCCCTCCCCGAGCTCGGTGATCAGTTCGCGATGTCGGCAGTGCTGTCGGTGGCGGCGTGGATGTGCTCGACCAGGAGGTAGTCGGCTTCGTCTCCGTCGCGGCCGAGGAAGTCGGCGCCGCAGCCGCAGGTGCTGATGAACATGCCGTCGCGGTAGGGCTGGTCGATCGGTGTGGTGTCGCGGTGCTCGGCGCTTGCGCGGACGCTGGTGTCTGGCATCTGTGGTGGCTCCCTGGTCGCTGGTGGGCTTGTGTTGGCGGCAGCCCCGTTCTTTGGGGCCTGCCGGCTACTGCCGCACAGCGGGCCGGGTCAGAGGCTCCGCCCAAGTTGGTTTCGGTCGTTGTCAGCTGGTGGACGCGGTTTGTCCTCCAGGTGAGAACTGCCGGAACCGACTTGGGTGGAGGGGACCTGGTCCGCTAGCCGCCCACCAACCCCAGCCACAGAAGGGCTTTCCTTGCCCGGCCGGAGGCCGGGGGGCTCCCGCCCGCCTGGGGCGGGAGAGCCTGGACTACACGCGGTCAGTCGTCGTAGCGACCGAGTTCCATCACCGGCCCGGACTCCTCGGCGGCTTGCGCCGGTGACGTCTTGTCCGCCGTGGCGGTCTTCACCTCCTCGGCGGTGGCATCGTCGGTGTGCCAGCGGGCGAGTTCTTCGGCCCGGGCCTCGGCGTCGGCGTTGGCCTGGTGTTCTTCGTCGGCTCGGCGGTGCTGGATCTCGATCAGTGCCCGCTGTGCACGGCGGACGGCCTCGGCGGTCTCGTCTGCGCTCGGCACCCGCGGGGTGTCGGCTTCAGTGATCCGTTCCTCGGTCGCGGCGACCTGGCGAACGTCGGCGGGCGCCTGGCTCTCCAGCACGTCACGATCGACAGCAGCAACTTCGACGTCGGTCCTTGACCTGGTGTCGTTGTCGTCGGCAACGAGGGTCTCAGCGGCCGTCTCGCTGCTCGCGGCCTCGGGGTCGCCGGCCTGTCTGGCTGGCTGCTCTTTGACGGATTCGTCCCGCTCGGCGACCGGTCCGGCGCCGGTGGTGCGGTCGGCAGTGAGGTCGGTTTCGCGTTGTTGCGCGATGTCGGCGAGTTCGTGTTCGGCGGTGACCTCGCGGTGGTCGTCCTCGATCCGGTCCTGGTTGCGGTGGGCGGCCAGCCATTCGTCGGCGGTGTGGCCGTCGTTGGTGTTGTCGATCTCGCGTTCCTTGAGTTCCTCGGCGGCGCGGCGGGCCGCCTCGCGGGTCGCGGCGGTGTGGGCGTACCACTCGGCGCGGGCCTGGTCGGTGATCGCGAGCTCGCCCGCGCGGGTGTCGAGGGCCTGGGCGAGCGCGGTGGCCTCGGAGGCTTCGGCACGCAGTCTTGTCGCCGTGGCGTGGTCGCTGCTGGCGTCGGCCTCGGCTGTGCGCAGCGTCGCGGTTCGGCGCAGGTTGTCGGCCTGCTGCCGGGTGCCGGCGAGCTCTTCGGCGACCGATGGTGGCGCCCACGCCCGCTCGCGTTCGTAGGCGCGGACCCGGACCCGCAGCTGTCCGTTCGACATCTCGACCTCGGCGCGGTCGGTGTCGGGGCGCCCGAGTGCCCGCCACGCGGCGCGCCAGGCGGCGTAGGCCTCGACCTGGCCCGGCTTCGGGGCCGGTCCAAGCGCTGTGTCGTCGGCGGTCACGTCGGCGAGTTCGCGGTGAGCCACCACGACCGCAGCACGCGCAACCCAGTCAGCGCGCGCCCCGGCCTCGCCCGGCGGGGATCCGAACGCCTCGGTCGCCCACCGGGGCGGGTCGAGCGCGAGCTGCTCGGCGGCTGCGGTGGCCCGCTGGTCGGCCTCGGCGGCCAGTTGGTGCAGGTAGTTGGTCCACGCCTGGTCCTCGAGTTGGGGCACCCACGCGGCGTGGGTGTCGCCGGCCGGGTCGAGCCGGGTGGTTTTGGTGATCCGGTCGTGCAGGACGTGTGACAGTCGGCGCGCGTCGGTCAAGGTCCGGGCACTGACCGCGTCGGTCAGTACCTGGCGCGGGTCGTGACCGGCCAGCTCGGCGCGGCGCAGCAGCGTCGCGAGGGTTCCGGCGCCGTCTTCGGCGGCGAGTTTGGCGCGCTGGGTGTCGGTGAGCAGGCCTTGTTCGGTCAGTTCGTCGAGCCACTGTGCACAGCGCCCGGCGGTCGCGACGGCGATCCCGTCGGTGAGCAGCTCGGCCGGTGTGCGCAGGTGGCCTGCTTCGGCGGCGGCCTCGGCCTGGGCTTGGAGTGCGGAGATCTGCGGCCGGTCCAGGTCGAACGCGGCGCCGAGCACGGCCAGCGGTGACCTCTTGGCGGCCTGCTTGGTTTCGCCGACCTCGGCGGTCGCCGCGACAGCTTGGGTGACGACGTGGGTCGTGTTCGCGACCCGGCCCCGGGTCATCGCCACGTACAGCGCGTAGAGCGAGGTGTTCTGGGTCGTGACCGAGTGCACCGTGTCGACGGTGAGTCCCTGGGAGGAGTGGACGGTCGCGGCGTAGCCGAGCGCGACATGCTCACGGACGTAGGAGGCGGGCAGTTCGACCGTCTCTCCGTCCACCCGGCGGCGAGTGCCGCGCTCCAGCGGCGCGACCAGCAAGCCGCCGTCGGGTCGGGTCTCGACCACCTCGAACTCGTCGCGGTTGAACACCGCGCGCCGGTTGCCCTTGTACTTGGCGAGTCCCCAGTCGTTGCGTCGGGCCTGCACCAGGTCACCCGCGCCGGCATGGGTGCCCTGGGCGGCCAGCAGGACGGTGTCGGTGTCGTCGACCCGGCCGTACTCGACGAGTTTGGCGCGCAGCTGGGCACTGACCTGGCCCGCTTGGTCGTTGGTGTCCACGATCAGCAGCGAGTGCAGGCCGTTCAGGTGGTCGGCCAGCCAGGCGTCGGCCGCTGTCCGCTGCGCCCGCTCGACCGTTCCGCCGTCGAGGATCCGGCCCTGCTTGTGGTACTCCCCCAGCGCGCTCTGGTCGCCGGCGCGCAGCCGCAGCGACGCGGGGCCTTCCCACTCGGCGCGGAATCTGCGGGTCTCGGTGAGCTGGTGGGTCAGGGCGCCGGACGCCACCAGTTCCATGCCGCCGGCGGCACCGACCGCGGCGAGCTGGCGGTGGTCACCGACCAGGAGCAGTTTGGCGCCCGCGTCGTCGCACAGGCGGTGGATGGCCGCGAGGTCGCTGGTGGCGGCCATTGCGGACTCGTCGACGACGACCAGGTCGCCGTCGCGCAGCCGCCACGCCTGCTCCTCGCGGCTGGCGGTGCCGTCGGCGATGCTCTGCTGGGTCATCAGCCAGCGGGTGATGTTGCGGGCCGTGACACCGTCCGCGGCCAGTACCTCGGTTGCGACCTGGGACGCGGCGAGCCCGATCATGCGGTGCTGCTGCCCGAACCACAGCGCGGGGTCCTCCCACGCCTTCGCCAGGGCACCGACCACGCGGGACTTGCCGGTGCCCGCGGGACCGATCAGGGTCTCGACCTTCGCGCCAGAGGCGAGGATGCCCCGCACCGCCGCCTCCTGATCGGTGCCGAGCTCCAGTCCTGCGTCGGCGATCTGGCGACAGAACTCCTTCGCCAGGTGCGGCTGGACGAGCGCGGCGCCGCGGGCGTAGCCGGCGCGGGCCAGCTGCCGCTCGGCGTTCAGGTGGTCGCCGGTCGCGTACCGGGTCCCGCCGGGTGCCCGGTAGGCCGACGTTCCGTCGGCCAGCCGCAACTCCTCGGGCAGCATCGACTCGCCCGGGCGTTCGGCGGCCAGCACGACCGCCTTACGCAGACCTTCCTCGGTGAGCTTGTCGAGCAGCTCCACGATGTCCGCAGGGGTTCGGTCGCCCAGGTCGTCGGGCAGCGCGTTGCTGATCTCGCGGGTCAGGTCCGGGGCCTCCCATTCGGCCTGCTTGCGCTGGACCTCGGCCAACGCGGTGTCGAGCACCTTGGTCTCGTTGAACGTGTGCGGCACCGGCGCCCGGCCGGTGGCCGCGAGCACGTTCTGCGCGACCTCGCCGAGTCCCCCGCGGACCTCGGCGCGCAACTGCCGATCCCAACGCTGCAACCGTTCCGCCACGGTCTCGCCATCGTGAGACTTGGCCTTGCGGGTCGCCAGCGTGGCCGTCTGCGACAGCCGCACCAGTTCGAGGTTGTTCGGCTCGCGCCCGAACTGGGCCTCGAACTCGCGCACCAGCACGGCGGTCTTCTTCGTGATCGCCTTGCGACGCGAGGAGAACAGGTCCATCACGGGCTGGTCGATCCCAACGACCTCCCGCGATTTCCCATCCGGGCGCATCTCGAACCAGACCCCGAGCGCCTTCGAGAGGTGGTGCTCCATCACCCGCTCGCCGACCGCGCCGGCCGCAGGCTGGAACCGGTGCAGCGCCTCGCCATCGACGGTCCGCCACTTGCCGTCGCTGCCCTGAACGCGGTTCAGGATCGCGTTGTGGATGTGCAGCTGCGGGTCGTGGTCGCGTGAGTCGTGCTGGAAGAACGACGCAACCGTCCACTCGTGCGCGTCGTCCCACCGGCCCGCGGCGCCGCCCCAGTGCCCGACGCGGGTATAACCAGCTTTGTCTTGCAGATACGTCAAGGCGGCGTTGTTGCCCGCCCAGATCGCATCCTCGACCGCTTGCCGGTACTGCCCCCACGAATCGGCCTCGGTCTCGGCCCGGTGCACCGCTTGGCTGTAGCGGTGCACCGCCGCAGCATCACCGGTGCGGTACGCCTGCTCAAGTGCACCGCGCGCAGCCTGCACCGCACCGCGGGCCTGCACCTCCTGGGCCTCGAACGCCGTGTGCAGCACCGTCACCGACTTCTGCACCGAGAACGTCGCATCGTGAAACGCGACGTTCTTGCGCACCGACTTGCCCGCCAGTGCACGCAGCTCGGCGCGGCGCTCCGCGTCCGCACCGGGCTCCTTGGCCAATGCATCGGCGAACACCTGTTCCTCGCTCTTGTAGGCGCGTCCGGTGTGGCCGAGCGTCTCGGCCTCGTCCCACCGCGCCGGGTCACGGAACGCTTCATCGCGCGGGTCGATGAACCGCTCGTACAGCGCGGTCATGTCTTGCGTGTCGACTTCCCCGGACAGGCCGAGCGCCTCGGCGCCCTTGCCGAACCAGCGCCCGGGCGGCTCGCCGGCAGCGACCGCTCCGGTGTAGTAGTTCTCCCGCCCAGCCGCGACCGCCCCGGTCAAATAGTCGGCGCGATGGCCACTGTGAACGCTGATCACCGCCATGCCGTGACCCCCGTCCGACACAGCGCAGCGGGCGCGTGAAACCGGCGACGCGAAGCGGAGTCGGGACTCCACTTGATCGTGATGCATAGGTGTGATCTGAGTTCTTTGGTCTTGCTGCTGTCTGCTGGGGGCTGCTGGATCGTCGGTTGGTTCATGGTCGCTGCGGGTCGGTTGGTGTCTTGGTGATTGGCTGCTGTTCTGGTGGTCATCGGCTTGGTCATCGGTTGCTGCTCGTTTCGAGTTCGCGGTTTGTCGTGCTGTCTTCGTCTGTTCCGCTGTCGCTGCTGACGGTGTTGTCGTCGGTGTTGTCGCCGGGCTCGGTGACGAGTTGGAGCTGTCCACGGACCTCGGGCCTGGCGGCCGGGTCGTCTGGGGTGTCGGTGGGCTCGGTCCACCCGGCCAGTTCCGAGAGCCGCCGGGCGCGTGGAGTTCCGGCGCCGGTCACGCGGCGGATCGCGCGCTGGCTGATCGGGCGCCCGCCGTGCTCGGTCGCGGAGTGGTGGCGCACCAGGGCCAGGAGTTCGTCGTCGGTGCGCTCGTCACTGCCGTGGGCAGACGCCGTCTCGGTCCGGGTGGTGGTGCGGTGCGGCGGGTGCACTGGTGCGGGTGCACTGTCCGGGGTGCCAGTGCGGGCCGGTTGGTGCACTGGTGCGGGTGGTGCGGTGCGGCTTGCGGGCTGCACTGGTGCACCGGTTGATGTGGCGCGGAGCGCACCGAGCAGGTAGGCGACCGCCCATACCGGTTCACCAGTTGGATTTGCCGTCGCCGAGGACTGCACGGCGTTCCTGTCGCTGACCACGCCCTCGGGTTCGCGGGAACTGGGCTGGGCAAGCGCTGCGGAGTCAACCAGCGCGAGCAACTCCCCCGGCGTGAGCCGACCGGTGGCCGGCAGCAGCGCGGCCAGGTCGGTGGCCGACAGCAGTCCATCGCGGATCGTCTGCAACGCCGCGGTCCTCGCCGCGCGGGCCGCGTCGAACGGCCAGGCCTTGTGGCTCGGGCACAGCGTCGCCAGTCGCGAGGCCATCCGGACGACCTGCTGGACCAGCGCCCGAGCAGTGGCCGGGTCGTCCGCGCCGGTCCTGGACAGGTGCAGCCATACGCGTGTCGTGATCACTGGCGAGGTCAGCCAGGTCAGCGCCGACAACCGTGGCTTCGCGGGTTGGGCGAGCCGCAGGTGCAGGCGCAGGAGGTGTGCGAGCATCTCGACCAGGACGGCGTAGGCGAGCGGGGCGAGGGCGTGGGCGAGGGCGTCGGCGATCCCGTGGGCGGTGTCGATGTTCAGCCAGACCGTGCCGCCGATGAACACATAGGTCGTGACCAGGGCGCCCGGGATGCGCCACCCACGGGTCAACGCGGCGAGGCGCAGTGCGGTGCAGGCGATGATCATGCCGTCGGCGACCAATGGCACCAGTGGGCTGTCGAACTTGACTGAGACTGCGGTGAACGAGCGGGCGCCGCCGATGCCTGCGACGCCGAGCGCGGCCATGACGGCCACCGTGATCAGCACCCGGCGGGTCGTGAGTCGTCCGGTGGTGATCGCGGCCGTCACGGTGCGGATGCTGCGGCGGATCGTCCAGGCCAGCGCGGTCAACAGGCCGCCCAGGATCAGCAGACCGGCCAGGCCGGTGGCGATCGTCGGCCATGTCAGTGCGCCGGCGTCGGCCCAGCTGGGCAGGTCGATCGTGTGGGTGGGGATCTGGGGGGTCATCGGTGGCCTCCAGCGGTCGTGTGGGGGACGGCGGTCAGGCCGCCGCGGCGACCGGCCTTGATCTGGTCGGGTGTCGGGGCGGGGCCGAAGGTGTCGCGGCTGGTGGCCCACCAGGTGACGAACGGGTCGGCGTCGGCCGCGAGCGGCACCGTGACCGCGGTCTGTCCGGCGGTGTCGCGGTGTGCGAGGACGTCGCAGGCCGGGGCGTATTCGCCGATGCGGCGGGTCACGCCGGGGCGTTGCCGGTCGTGCCAGTCACCGACGAGCTTGTTCGAGGCGTCGTCGCCTTCGTAGGCGCTGGTCCAGGCGTCCATCAGCCACAGCAGTTCCTCGACGATCTCGGGGTGCCACAGCCAGCACGGCGGCAGCGTCTCCCGCGCGGTCGCGTACCGCAGATAGGTGCTGGCCAGCCACGGCAGCAACTCACTGAGCACCGCCTGCACAGCGGTCTCGTCGTGCTCGGGCAGCCGAAGCCATGACCGCTGCGGCTCGAGGTCATTGGCGTCGTGGCCTGTGTTGCGGGCGGGCTTGGCCGCGATCCGCGTCAGCAGGTCCTCGAACGAGGCCACCGTGTCGCCCAGCGAGGTGACGGTCCTGGTCAGCGACGCCACGGCGGTCTTGGACGCGGTTTGCTGTAGTCCGGTCTTCATGGCGGCCACGTCCCGGGTCAGGGCTTCGACCGATCGGGCCAGGCCGGCGACCGCCGCGAGCGCGGCGGTGCCGGGGTCCTTGTCGTCGTCGTAGCGCATCAGTCGCCGTCTTCCTGGTAGAGGTCGTCCAGCCAGTCGCAGAACGCGTCGGCGTCGATCGCGACCTGTCCGGTCGGCCGGCCGTGCTCGTCGAAGGCGGGCACCGCCCGCAGGCCGCGCGCCTCTACGTCGCGGCAGCCGTAGTACGCGCGCAGCTCGGCGGCAGCCGTGCTCGGCGACGTGGTTGGTGTCGTGTTCGGTGTCGTCATGCCACTCCCCTCTCGCACCACGAGGTGTCGTGCAGGTCGTCGGTTCTGGTCTGCGCGGCGGCGATCCGTGCGGTTTCGTCGTCGGTGTGCCAGCGGGTCAGCTCCTCATCGCGCGCGGTCTGATGCGTCCGTGTGGGGGGCTGTCGATCCGGTCGGCGGTGCGGGTCAGCGCGGCGGCGGCTCGCTTGGCCGCGGCCGACGCATTGGTGCGTGCGTTGTGTTCGGTGTCGTCGTCGGCGTTTTCGTCCTGCCAGGCTTGGACGGTGCGCCACCCGGCGGTGCCGCCTTCGCTGGGGGTGACGCCGGCGGCGTGGCAGTCACCGCACAGCCGGTCGGTGGTGCGGACGAAGTGGTCGACCGGGCCGCACGCGGCGCACACCTTCCGCGCGGCCAACGCTTTGTTGACCGCGGCGAGCTGCTTGTCGCTCGGGGTCCGCTTGGTCCGGGCGCGCTCGTCCACGTACAGCCACGCGAACCGCTGGTCCCGCTTCCACGTCAACCGGGCGAACGGTTCCTGCCCACCACGCGACAGGCCACGCTCGCGCAACTGCCGCCGCGTGGACAGCCCGGACGGGGCCTGACCGAACCGGAACTCGGGCAACCCGCCACGGACCCGGCCCGGCCAATGGCGCCCGTCCCACAGCCGCACCCACTCCACATCGGGTCGACTCTGGTCACCGCTGTTGTGGGCGCTCATGAGCGGTCACCATCTGCGTTGTCAGAGGCAACGAGTTCTGGAACCTCGGTGCGGCCGGTCTCGCGAGCTGTGAGGGCGCCGCGGGCCTTACGCATCGCGCCGAACAGACGAAGCCGGGCCAGGAACTCCCGGGCCGGGTCGGTGGCCTCCAACCATGTCACCGCCGCGTCGAGGCGCCCGGCGATGCCTCGCCGGACTGGCGCGGTGAGGCGACGCCGAATGTTCGTCATCTGCTCGAACCCGGCCAGGGCCTGGTCGCGCAGCCAGCCGGAGTCGATGAGCAGTCGGGCCCCGGCACGGGCCTCGAGCGCAGCCAGCTGGCGGCTGGTCCACTGGACGCCGCGCCGGTTGTGGAACCGCTCCAGGCGCAGATCGCGACGGTTCCACGCCATCTTCACGCGCCCGATCGCGGGCGGCATGCCGCGGGTGATGATCAACGCTTGCCCGGCCCGCAGTTGCGCGACCTGTCCCGGGGTGAGGACCGGGACCCGGCGGTCGCTGATCGACACCCCGCCGGTGGTGCGGTCGCGGGTGGTGACCTGCTCCAGCCGTTCCCCGCACAACGTCGACCAGAACTGCAGATCGTCGTCGTCGGCGGTGCCGGCCAACAGCACCTTCGTGGTCACGTTGGTCATCAGCGCGCCCGCGGCGGCCTCGCCAAACCGGTCACGCAGCTGCGCCCGCGACTGGGCCGAGATGTGCAGGGTGATGCCGCGTGACCCGAAGTCACCGGTCCACTTGTCCAGGGGGATCAGGCAGATCAGCGCGGCCTCGTCCAGCACCATCGTCAGCTGCGGATCCAACCGGCGCCCCGGCGCCCGCACCGCCAGCGTCTTGGCCTGGCGAGCGATATGCGCCGTCAACGCCGTGACCAGCGGGGCGGTCTTCTTGTCGTCCGCGCCGAGCAGGTACACGGTGCCGGTCTCAGCCAGCAGCCGCTCCACGTCGAACGGCACCCCGCCTGGTGCTGCCGCCGCGGCGGCCGACGGCACGGACAACCAGGACAGGGCGGGCATGATCGTGGTGGAGATGCTGGAACGGGTGCGCTCGTTGTTGGTGAAGAACTGCGTGGCCTGCTGCTCAAACCCGGTGGCACCCGCGGCACGCAGCTCCCACAACACATCGCCCTTGGCGGTGTCGTCGGGGTGCGCGATCCACCGCTGAACATCGGCCATCGAGTAGCCGCCGAGCGCAGCGGCATGCATCAGCGCCGTCAGCGCCTGTCGGGCCAGGTTTAGCCAGTGCTCGGCGTCATCGCTCTTGGCGCCGACCCCGTCCAGCAGATCCGAGGCGCGGTCCATCACGACACCCGGGTCGGTGCAGCCGGTCAACGGATCGAACGTGATCGTCGAACCATCTGCGGTGAGGCCGTCGGGGTCGAACACCCACACCGGGCCACGCCTGGAGCGCAGGGTGCGGGTGACGTCGAGGATGTCGGTCTTGGTCGAGGTCGCGATCACCGCGCCCGGCGCATCGAGCAGGATCCCCATCAGCGCGCCGGTCTTGCCCGCACGCGGCCCAGCGAACCACGCGGTGTGGTCCTCCGCGCTGGAACGGACCTTCACCCCACCGACCGTCGCAACCGTCGCACCCAACTGCGCCAGGGGCACGAAGCGCCGCTTCCACGCCGGCACCGCGGCCAGCGAGGGACGGATGATGCGGGCCTTCTTACGCAGGGTCCGCGCCGACGAGACCCGGTGCACGTCCCAGCCCGACGCCAAGCCGTCGGTCACGCGCCCGGCACGGCCGAGCCGGCGCAGCAGTCCACGGGAGCTGGACCGCGACCGCAGCGTGAACCCGGCCGTCACCAGCACCGCGATGGCAGCGGCGACCAGCAGCTGCCACCAGCGCTGCGACGCCTGCACCGACTCGGGCAGTGCGTGCAGGACGAGTCCGGCGTAGGCCAGCCACAGCGCCGCCGCGATCCCGCCGCCGACGGTGCGATTGACGGCCACCAGGCCGAGCGTGACGAGCAGCAGCGCCCCGGCGACGATCGTCCACCCGGCCACACCACCCGGCGCGTGCAGGCGAAGACCGGCCATGCCAGCCAAGAGCACCCACAGCGGCGCGGCGATCAGTGCGCCGTGCCTCAGCCGCCAGAACAACAGGCCCGCGGTCACCAGACCAAGCACTCCGGTCGCCGTGGCCCAGTAGCCGGCCTCGATCAGAGCGGAGGTCCGGCCGCACACGAGCGCCGCGAGGCCAGCGGCGGTCAGCATCACCATCAGTGCCGTGAACCGCGGCACCATCACGCCCTCGGTCCTCGTCGGCCGGCGCATCATCGCGCACCCCCGAGCAGCACACCGGCCACCGAAAACAGCACACCGGACGCCGCAGCCGCGAACGAGAGCCGCAGCCAGCGGTGCTTAGACCAGGCGATATCGGCCAGCCGTTTCGCGTGGTGACTGACGGCCTCCCACGGCTCGGCGACCAACTCGCCGTACACCTCGGGGTCGATGTGCTGGCGCAACTCGCGGATCGACCGCACCCGCACCGCGCCGAAGTAGAGGAACTCCCCCGGGACCAGCTTGATGCCGGTGTAGTGCAGGCGCGGCACCACGACCAGCAACGCCGACCCGAGCGCGACCGCGAGCGCGGCCAGCGCGAGACCGAACAGCAGGCGGACAGCCACAGGCGCGCCTTGTGACTGGGAAACCTGGGCCAGAACAACCGCAGCCAAGGCGGTCTCGACCGTCGCAACGAAACCAGCCTTCGTATCGGCCCGGTCGATCGCACCCGCAGCCGAGTCGTGCATCCGCCAGGCCAGATCAAGCCGTACGTTGTCGCTCATCGCGCACCACCCGTCGCCTCAGCCGCGATCGCCTCGGGCTGTACGCTCTCCGCGTACGTCATGTGTGCGGTGTGCGCGGCCATCGTCTCGCTAGAAATCGCGAACGATGTGATTTCGACGGGACCGAATTCCGTGCTTACGTCGTAGTGCCCGCCGCGCAACTCCGGCTGAACACCGAGCGCGGCACCGACCTGGTCGACCTCGCTGCAAGCGGCCGAAAAGTCCGCGTTCCGGCTCGACGGCCAGACCACTGCCCTCACCGCCGGCACCGGCAGCTCCGGGTGATCCGCCACCCACGCCGCCAACTCGAACAACCCACGGATCAGCTCCGCGCGCTGCTGCGGAACCTCCAACATCCCGAACCGCGGAACCCACTCCATGCCGGACTGTGCTGTGTCAGTCATGCTGTAGACCTCTCGAACTCGTACCTGAGTGATGGGAGAACCGGCCCTGTTCTGGTTGGCGCCTGGGCGGGGCCGGTCTGTAATCGCATGTTGGTCAGTCGCGCCGTGAGCGACCGCGGTCATGAGGCTTCACCGCAGAACTCAGCCGCCGTCACGACGCGTCCAGTCGCGATCGCCGTCTCGGCCATGCGGTCTAGGACTCGGGCGGGAATGAAGAGACGCCTGCCAATCCGCACTGCCGGAAACTCCCCCGCTGCGATCGCGCGGTAGAGCGTCATCTCTGCGATGCCCAGCTCTTTTGCCATCTCCGCGACGTTCAGCCACTGGCGCTTGCCCTCATTGGACTCCTGCATTTCCGTTCTCCTCTCGAAACAACCCTAGTCCAGACTAGTCTAGTCTAGTCTGATCCGGTCAACAACGGCTCGCGAGTAGACATGACTAGCTGATCTAGCCCGGACTACCGTTCAGGTATGAAGTTGGACGATCAAGTCGCCGGACCCGCCTATCTCCAGGTCGCCTCCGGCATCCGCAAAGCAATCGCCGGCGGCGAACTCGAGCCGGGCGAGAAGCTGCCCGCCGGGCCTAAGCTCGCGACGACCTTTGGTGTGGCGCTCATGACCGTCCGCCGCGCGATCGAGACTCTCCAGTCGGAAGGCCTGCTCCGCTCCGCGCCAGGTGTCGGCGTCTTCGTTGCCACTGCTGAGAACAACGGTTCAGAGCTGGCAAATCTGCGCGCCGACGTCGATGCGCTGCGGAAGCGAGTCGAGCACCTTGAGCAACTGGTGCCCGACTCATCCCAGCAATCGCAAGCCGAGTGAGTCCGCGAATCTCCGGTGCCTCTGCTTGCCACATGAACCAGTGAATACTGAAGGCGACTCGCTCAACATGCCGCGACGATGCATCCACAGTGCAGCGACAGTGCAGCCTGTCTGGCTCGACCTTGCGAAGGGACTCACACGATGGACGTAGTGGACCTGTGGACAGGCCGACGAGCGTCTGCGCTCCGAGCGTCCCTGCGCATGAGCAACGAAGCCTTCGCCAGCCGCCTCGGCGCCGGAGTTCGCACCGTCGCGAACTGGGAGGCGAATCCGGACATGGTGCTCTCGCCGGGCATGCAAGAGGTACTCGATGCTGCATTGAAGGACGCCGACGAGAGCGTCCAACGACGCTTCGGCATGCTGCTCGCAGCCCAGGAAGGCACCAGCTCACCTACGCCAGCCGACATGTCAGCTCGGCCATCCCAAGCTGGTGAGAGACCGTCGCCTGACGCGGCCGTTGAAGCAAGCCAGACACACTGGCGCGAGGTACGGCAGTACCTGATCGAAAGCGGCATCGGCCTAGCCGCGCGCACCGCCGACTTGTACGATCCAACGCTCCGCGTAGAGCACGTGCCAGCCATCAGCACCGCCGCGTGGCTGCCGAGCGAACCAGTGCCGCTAGAAAAGGTCACTCTGGACTGGGAGGACAACCCGCACAAGGCACGAATCACCGGAATCGAAGCAGAGGCCCGCGCCGCGCTTCCCCTTCGCGCGCCAGGGCACGCCTTCACGCGCTACACCGCTGCCATCCGATACTTGCGGAAGCCGGCGCTGTTCGAGAACCGCCATAGCTACCGGCTCACCGACATCGACTGGAGCGAAGGCGCAGGGAGGATGACATTCGGCCTAGCGACCTTCTTCGACAAGCTCGACGTCTCCGAGCCACTCGGACACGAGGCCGCGGCGGCCGAGCTCGCCGGCCACCTCGACTGGGCACATCTACCGTTCAGAGGCTTGGTGTCAGACCCATTCGACCTGTCGAGCCGGATCGTCAACCCCGGTATCAGCACACTCACGATCCGCCGAAACACCTCCGATGGCAGCGGCACGTTCTTCCTGCTGCGGCGCGACCCAACGCAGGTCACCAATGGCAGGCACTACAGCCTCCTGCCTGCCGGGGAGTTCCAACCCGCCAGCATCTCACCCCAGAGCGTCGCGACTGACCTCGACATCTGGCGCAACATGGTCCGCGAGTACGCCGAGGAAATGCTCGGACAGCCGGAACACGACGGCAGCAGCGGCGTACCCGTCGACTACGAGGTCTGGCCGTTCTACCGCGACATGACCGCCGCCCGCAAAGCCGGCACTGTGAGACCCTTCGCCCTCGGCGTGATCCTCGACGCCCTAAGCCTCAACTCCTCCATTGCAACGACAACTGTCATTGACCACACCGTCTTCGACGACCTGTTTCATGACCTGGTGGCCACGAATCCTGAGGGCGAGGTCGTGTTCTCGCTGGACGACAACAAGTCGATCCGCGGGCTGCCGTTCGACGAGGAGACTGTGAAACGGCTGACCACCCGTGAGCCGTTGGGGCAGACGAGCGCCGCGTGTCTAACGCTTGCGTGGCGTCATCGCGCACAGCTGCTGGACGTCTAGCCCGCTCGTGTGGCGTGAGAGCAATGCCGCAATCGACGACGGAATTCACGGGTCGGTGGTGGCAGCCGTTTCGCGCCCGCCCTGGGGGCACGTCATCCGCCGGCGGCTCGGCCCTCCCAGCGCAGAAGGTCGCCCGGCTGACACCTGAGCACCTCACAGAGCGCGGCGAGCGTCGCGAAGCGCACCGCTTTGGCGCGGCCGTTATTGAGTACCGCCAGGTTGGCGGGCGTGATCCCTACGCGGTCGCGAGCTCGCCCACGACATCTCCGCCTGGCCAGCAACACGTCGATGTCGGGCGTCGGAATCAGATCAACTCGTTCAACTCGTCCTGCATCTGCGTCGCTTCGGCGTCTCGCGCGACGGCCTGGGCGAGCAGCATCCGCAGCACGAGCACGATGAGCGCGACCCCCAGGATGGCCACGCCAACCCCGCCCATGATGACGGTGACGCCGGGGTCGGCGCGCTGGCCCGGGGCATTGAGGACCGTGACCGCGAACCACACGAGGGCGGCCGCCACGATCGCGCCGATCAAGACGTCCACGTACCGGAAGGCGGCGTTGGAGAACACGGTTCCGCGTCGCACCATCGTCACCAGCCGCCATACGCAGACCAGGGCGACCTGGACCGACACCATGCCCAGGATCGTGATCACGCGCAGCGGGGTCAGCGGGAGCGACCCGTCCTCTGGGTCGGTGGCCAACGCCCACACCATCGACGCCTGTACGAACACGGTGCCGGCGAGCACCACCACAAGCACGGCGCGCAGCGCACGCACCGTCAGCATTCCCACGATCCGTCCTTCCATCGGGTTGCGATTGGAATATATCGACCTTCGATAGGTGTAGCAAGGCTGGGACGTAGCGTGGACGGCGGTTTCGCGCAGGGGCGATGAGCGCCTCGGGTTGGTGGTGACGAGCTTCACCAGTTCGTGCCCGGTAGTGAGCTGTCCGTCGGTCGAGTTGGAATCCTCTTGGGCGCGGCAAGCAGTCCAGGCGGCCAGCAGCCGAGCGCCGGCCGGCAGCGCTGGTGCTGCGCGCCCCCGGAGCACAGAGAGACAGGCGGCCGACGCCGAGCCGCGGGTCAGCTTCGATCGTGGCGCCTCAGCTGGTCCGAGCGGAGCGCCGACATGACCGCAACAATCCGGCGAGCGGAAGCACGACCTACGAGGTTCCTGACAAGCGTGAACTCCTCGTCGGCTGACAGACCGTGAACGGCCTTCCCTCGATTGATGCTGCGGCAGCGTGTGTGTGGGAGGGGTCAACGTGGAGCACGCGCAGCGGTAGCGAGCATGTACGACGTTGACGCCGACGAGCGCAGGCGCCCCAGGCCCCCGGCTGGCGAAGGCGGGCAACAGGCACGGCTCGGTCACCCGGCAGCGACCACAGACAGCCCGAGCTCGTTCCTTCCCGACAATGTCGCTCTCGTCCGGGAACGTGTTGGCCGGCTGATCCACACACGCGGCCTCACCTCGCCAATCGGCGCCTCCCGGAATGAGGACAAGGGCACAAGTTCCTCGGACCGCCACTTATCGCCGCCACCCGTTGTACTGACCAGCGATCGGAGGCAGCGGCTCGGTGGAATCCTCAAGAGCTCTCGTCAGGGCCTCGTCGCGTCGGGCCGCTGGAGTGTTGGCCTGACCCGGCTTTTCCTCGAACTCGCTCGGCTCGTGAACGGTGCCTACTGGCATTTGGTCCTCCTCAGTCGGCGCGTACGCCCATCGTGGGGAGGAAGCCGCGGAGTGTTCAGCTTCGGGATAGTCGGGGCCTGCGAGTACGCTCCCTCGCACGCGGTAGACCCTGGGGAGGGCTCTTGAAGCCGGATTTGGCAATCGCCGAGTTGGAGAAGCTAAAGCGCGAGGCGAGCGATGCGGGTGGGCTCGGTACTGATGACGTGCTGACCGGATGGCGTGCACGAGCTAAGGGCGTCCTCGTTGCAGTGTTTCCACCGAAGCATCATCTTGTTGAGTCTTTCGACGGCGTGAGGTACGGCGTGACAGTCGCTTGGTCCGGCATGCCGGAAAGCATGTGGGATGAAGCTCGGCGCGACGGCATCCGCGAGGCGGTGGCTCTCCTGGACGCGGCGATCTACGAACTCAGGTTGCGCATCGCTGACGACTCGGAGCCGCTAGATATTCGCGCTTACGATCCCGAGCTCTGGGAGCACGTCAAGGGCCTCCTAGAGGCCGAGGACTGGGGAAAGGTCGCCAGCCAGACAGCGATCTTCGTGGAAAACCACGTCCGCGAGTGGGCCGGGAACCCGACAGACAAGAAGGGCGACCCACTGTACGGTCAGGTGCTCTGGCAGACAGTTCTCGCGGATGACTCGGAGCTCCGACTCGGGCAGCGGTCTGCGGAGTGGCAGGGCTGGCGATCACTGGGCAGCGGATTCGCGCAAGCCCTGAGGAACGTTGACGTGCATCGCATCCAGAGGCGCGATGACGCCAAGCGGTACGCCGTCGGGGTACTCGGTCTCGGAAGCCTGCTGCTCACCCAGCTGCGCTACGAGCACAGCGACATCCTCAACGAAAAGTAAGGCCGAGACATGGAATCAACTTGGGAAGCCCGAGACCTCCCAGTACTCGAGAACATCGTCCGCGTCCACGACGAGACCGGCAATACACCAGATCCATCGGAGATTTGCGAGGCGCTCGGCTTTGACGACGAGACGGTTCAGCGTGCACTTCGTGCGCTGGCCCAGGAAGAACCGCCACTGATCACGAAGTTTCAGAAAGTGCTCACGGGTCGAATCTTAGGTGTTGGGACACCGACAGGTCACGCTAGGCGAGTTGTCGGTGCTTGGCCGACTCCGGAGAACTTGGCAGACCGGATCGTTGCCGCTCTGAACGATGCGGCGGATAACGAGCCCGACGAGGCCAAGAAGGGCAAACTCCGCCGAGCCGCCGAAGCGGTTGGCGGTGTCGGCCGGGACATCCTCACGGACGTGACGGCTCAGGTCATCACGAGGGGCATGTACGGCAGCGGCTAGCTGCCCTGTGCCGTCGCACGGCGCATCTCCAAATCTATTGACTCTGTGTGAGCATCCTGGCAAACTCTCTCTGCTGGATTGAGCCCGGTAACCCGGGTGCTGGCAGTGGCGCTACTTATCCTTGCAGTCATTTTCAACCTAATTTCGAACGCACTCCTTCAGCGCACGATGCATTGCGAAGGGACCGGCCGAAAGGAGGTCACTATGACCGTTGGACAAAAGTTCTACGCCATTGGCTCCGCCACTGCGTCGGTCATCAGCGGCCTTCTAACGAATGTCGCGGCTGTCGCCGCAGTGCCAGGCTGAGTCCAGCACTGTTCTATCGGAGGAATAAGTGTCTTTGCCGCCCGAGGATCCCGACGAGCTTCGTGAGTGGTGGGGACGTCAGCCTCCTGAGGAGCAGCATCGTCTTGCCTCACTCTGGGACGTTGCCAGGCCAGCGCGCGAATTCGTTGAGCAGATCTGGGGTGAGAAGAGCCTGACGCATGCATGGCCGCTGGTCGACCCTCTTCTTCGCCAGTGCCTGTCTCAGCACTGGCTGTACAACAATCGTTCTGACGTGGCGGCCAGCGGCTGGCATGTAGACGAAGTTACAGCGGCGATCATCGCTGACCAGCCGAGCCATCCACTATGGCGTCACATGGAGCGCGTGCAACTGCGCGACCTCCACTCGACCTGGGACGACCTCAGGTCGTGGGGCACCGGGACAGCGACCCGCCTCTACGGACCAGACATTGAAGCGGTTACCTTCTTCCCTCCTGGCTTGAAGGTTTTCGAGCCTGGCGCGACCTCAGTTATGTACCAGTTCCTGATGCGGTATGACGTTGAGGCTGGCTGGCGGGTGCTGAATCTCTGGGACTACTTTCCCGAACCCGGTTGGCCACCTCGCCTATGGCCGGAGTCGCGCCCGTGAAGCCAACCTGGCGACCACAGATCAGGTCGAATCAGGCATAGTCACGGTGGTCCTACCGGCACACTCAAACTCGGCGACTAGCTGGCGATTCCCTTATTTATAAGGCGAAACGCGGAGCGGTCTGCTGGGTTTCCTCAACCGAAGGTCGACATCCCGGACGGCGGGCAGAGCCACTCATTGACTCAAGGCGTCGGAAAGAACAACCAGGCGCGCAACGTAGCTCAGCACGGCGAGCATCTCGAGAGCCTCGCTAGGACTCGGGTCGGGCCACCCGGGATGAGAGACGAGGTTGCGAACACCCATGAACGCGCCGCGAACCAACGCGGCAGCACCTTCATGACCTGATGTCCAAGTCTTCGAAGCCGGATCGACCCCGCGAAGACGGAGTCGGGGTGATCCTGGTGTCGGATCCTTCGCGGAGAACAGGAGAGCGAGATTCTCGCCCGACACGCCCGGGCCAGCCACGCCCTGCAACAGTCCTTCGAGCGCAGCCGCGGCAGTTTGTACTGCCGCACGGAAGTGCCGATCGTCCCACAGCCGGGCGGCAGCACCCCAGATTATCGGATGCAGCTCAGAAGCCGAGAGTCGTGGGCCGACCGGTCCGATAATGTCGGCCAGTTCCTCCCGCTGGGCCAGGATGGCGATCGCCTCGACAATCGCAACGCGTGCCTGTGTGAAGGGGTGACCTCCGTACAGCCCTTCCTCGTGCTCGGTGACTCTCTCCGCTAGCTTGGTCTCGCCCATCGCGGCAATGACATCGTGGGCAAGCTTCACCCTCGCACGAACGATGTCTAGGCCTTCGTCCACCTGTTCAGCGAGCGCGGGCTGCTCGGGCAGCCTTCGCTTGCCCCACCGCCTGTCGTACAGCTCGCCCCAGCGGTCAATCACCTCAAGCACGCCAGCAAGGCGTTCATGGGCAAGACCTTCATTCACGGTGCAGACAGTACCGTGAGGTTGCGTGCACGCGGATCAGCGCGGCGACAGGACCGAGGCGACGCGGTGGCAGGCTGCAACCAGCCAGCGTGTTGTACCGGGCACTGCACGATCACAGGACCGACGAGCCGACCAACTCGAACGGCCAGAGGTCCTTCTGACGCCGGCCGTCAGGTAGCCCCCGAACGTCCAAACCGTTGGTGTCCTTCTTCGGATGTGGCGACCGGCACCGGAAGGCCTCGCGCAGGCCTGACCATCGATCTCAAGGTCGCCGTTGTCCGGGGCCGGTGCACTCGAACCGCACCACGCACCAGCGCGGGCGCGAAGCACACTGTGCCTGGCTGCGACCTCGAAGACGACCTCGCCGTCGCCCAATACCGCGCCGAGCAGCTGGCCGGGACGCTCCGGACCGTCCCGAACCGGGACGTTCGCGAACGGCTGGGCCTGACTGAGGCGTGACATACGAAGTCATCTGGAGCGAACGCGCGCTCGATCAAGCGGCGGGTTTCCTCAAAGACGACCCAGCAGGATTGGAACAGCTCCTCACTGCGGTCGACCTCCTCGCCTACAATCCTCGCCCAGGGCTACCGCGTCCTGTACGACGCCATCGTCACCGTGGTCGTGATCCACGCCGGCCGGGTCGGGTAAGCACCTGTCACCCCCAGCCCAGCTCGACATCGGATCCTTGGCTTCTGTGGACCACTTTGTGGAACGAATTGGCGAATATCAGAGTTGCTGCAATCGACAAGAGCCGAACTCAGAGCTGCTCCAGAGGGTCAAATCGGCCACCATTGACGTGGTCCGGCGGCCTTCTAGTCCGCCGCTAGTAACGGACTTGCCTGGCCGACGATATTCAGATGAGACGCCAGCAGCCAATCGCTGCGGCCTCAGGGTGGGGCGGAGTCGCTGAGATGCGTTGACACGGTGGGGGCCGGTTCAGATGATCACGTGTTCGTGCGGGTACGCAGCAGCTGGGCGCTGCCTTCGTTGTGATGTCCCTCGTTGCAGTGGTCACATCCCGGATGAATCCAGAGTCGCGCGCGGCTACATGCCCGCCGGATGGACCGAGGAATGGAGGAATCGGCTCAGGTCCGATGTTCCCCCGCTGCTCGCGGAAGCCGACGGCCTGGGCTACTGGTCCGGGTCGGGTCTCCTGTGTCACGAGTGCCGCCGCAAGGATGCGGACACTGCGACCAGCCGATTCATCCGAACGAGTTGGTCAGACGACCCGGTATTTCGGTTCGCGCAGCATCGGATATGGGGCGTCAGCGAGTACGCGGCAGCTGAGGCGATGCTGTCTGACTTCCCGCTCCCTCAGGAGCTCAAAGTAGTGGCCCAACAATGGCCAGCCCGCGCGTCCGTGTATGGCGTCGCCGCCAGTCCCATTCAGTGGCAGGAGCAGGTCGATCCGGGGAGGGAACAGGGATTCTTTCGAGCGGCGCGGCCGGCTACCTACAGGACTGTGCATGCCCTCGGCTGGACCTTCGATGACGTTCTGGTCCATGAGTCTTCGCCACCCCCGGGCGACTTCGTTTACACCCCGGCCTCGGTCCTCGTGACTACTGATGGGCATCTTCGTATTCCAACTTGCCCATATGGCTCCAGCCGCCGTTGGGGCGGCCGCCGCACAGAACCCAGGCTCCCCGCACACGAGCTCCTGCTAGGCATGGGCCGACACCTGACGGCCGTCTTGCCTGCTGCGTAGACCTCGTCACTGGCCATTAGGTGGCTGGGGCCACGCACCACCGGCGCTCCGGCCAGTACGGCTCGGGAATCGGCCACCGCCGTGGGGCCGGCCGTGGGCCAAACAGAGTCAAGCACAGGTGGCAGAGTGAGCCGACCGGGTTGTAATCCGAACCCTCGGAGCCTGAAGTAGGCCATTGCGGCAACGGCCGTCGGACTCATGCTCCCTGCGTCGAGCTCGAGTCCTATTGTGGCCCGACCACCGACGGCGTAATCCCGATTCCTCTCGGGGTGGGAGCCTGGCAGGCTGTGCTCATGGACTACCGGCCACTCGGCGATTATGAGCACCTGCTTGTCTCCCGTCCCCACGACTGGGCACACGGCACAGTCGTTCACGGCTCCGGGGTGCTGGATGACCTTGTCGCCGGCATCGAGAAGCACGTCGCAACGAGCAGCCAGGACTACTCGCGCAGGCTGGAGCCACGGCCTGCTGGCATCGGTTGTGTGCCGTGGCTGACTGACGATCGAGTGGTCGACACGCTCACTGAGCTTGAACAGTGCTGCGTCATTGTCGACAAGCAGCAGCCCGACTACGCCGCAGTACGGAAGCTTGCCCGATACGGTAAAGCCTTATCGAGCTGGTACCTGCCGGGCTTCGAGGAACTGACATTGCCTGACGAGAACGGCAACGCGCCCACCATCACCCCGCACAGCGGCAAGCTCGACCCCGTCGAGCTTGGACCAGTACGGGTCGTCGGCTGGCAGCAGGCGATGGGCGAGAAGCGGCCTATGCTCCACTCCAAGATGCTCGTGCTCGGAGTGACCACGTATTACGAGGATGACGAAATGTTCGCGGGTGACATCTTGACGTTCCATCCCAAGGTCACCTGGATGGGCTCGGCCAACTGGTCGGCCAATTCTCGGCGTCATGTGGAGTTCGGCTTGTGGTCGTCAGACGCCGCATTGGTTCAGCACAACTTCGACTACCTGTTGAGCCTCCTCACGTTCAGTGAGCCGCGAGGAGTAGCCACTGTGGGCCCGGAGCCAGAGCTCGTGTCGGCGGTGTGGGATGACGCCTCGTTCCGTGAATACTTCGCCCAGCATCGGGACCTGTACATCGACTCGGACGAGTTCGAGGGTTAGCTACGCCGTGGGATGAAACGTGGTGCGAAATCGCGTCTGCCAGAGTCAATTGGCGGGGTCAGAATCCCTTGGCACCCGACCTTCTGACGCCTGGAGAGGCTGGTTGCGAGGGCATCATTGCCCCTTTTAGATCCGCTGGCGCTACGAGTGCCAATCGATGGCCGTGGTTACTGCGTCGCACAGCCTTTCCACCGTGCGGCCCAGTCCGGCACGCGCGCCCCTAAACGCGTCTCTCCCGCCGCCGACGAGGGTCCGGATCTCGTCCCACGTCACCCAGGCGAGGACGTCGGGGATTCGGGCAGCAAGCGACTCGAAGGACCCAGCTTCGCCACCGGTTTTCGCGAGCACGTCGTCCAAGCGCAGCGAGACGGCCTCGTGGATGCCCATCCGTCCGTGGCCCCTAACCGCAAGGGGCGGCGGGCCAGGAAGGATCAAGAACAGCACCGGCAGCTTCTCCCCTGCCGCGGTCAAGAGCGCCAGGTACTCGCGTGCGAGCTGTTCGGCCTGGAACGACGAGCGACGTATGCGCTTGGCTTCGACCATGACGTAGCAATTGGGCGAGATGAACTGAGCGTCTAGCTGGACCTTGATTTCGTGTGGCCGAAGCACCAGCTCATCTGGTAGCAGCGTGACGTCTGCGTCCTCCATCTCAGCGGCGACGCGAGCGCAGACATCTCCCGGCCCGTGAGCGAGCCTGAGAATCTCTCCGAGGAATCTGTCCCGAGGTAGGAACGACAACGGGCAAAGCACTTCAGCCGTCAGGACGTTCCCGCGACCGCGGCCGCCGTCGCGATAAGCCCTGACGTTGACTCCGTCCCAGGAGACTTCCTCGAGTAGACGACCGATGACGGAAGAATTGACAGAGTGCTCCACGCCTTAATTGTGGAGTATCGCCGGCGGGGCCCGCTCCCTCTCCCTCACGCCTGCTTGTGGACCGCAAGCGGCAGGAGCGCCTTCGGTGCAACTATCGCTGGCCGCGGGGGTTGTCGGAAGCTGGCAGGGATCTGGTCTGGCGCTAGCAGCTGAGTCGTCCAGATCGCTCCGGCTGTGGTTTGGCGAGCAGACGGAGCGATGCTCTGCGACGGGTCGGGTGACCAGCTCGATGTTTCGCGCCGCGCTGGCTAGCCCTACGTGAGCCTCACAGTTAGGCCCTGATCGATGCGCCTGCTGACGCTCCACCGGCAGCTATCGCCGTTATCTCTCCGTTACTAGAAACCTACTTGCAACATGCTTCCGAGTAGCTGGCGACCGCGGAGAGTGCCTCTGACCAGCGCGTTTAAACGCTGTTGGATGCCCGGGGCACCTACTTGAAACCTACTAGAAGATCTTTAGAGTAGCTTCATGACGTCCAACGAGGTCGACAGAGCGCTAGCCTCCGCTCCCGAGGAGGTCGGACCTAAGGTGCTCGCCCTCGAGGAGGACCAATGGTTCGACCGCAAGTCGAGCAAGATAGCACCCAAGGATCTCGGGCCCCCGCTAGTCGCTCTTGCGAACGCGGAGGGTGGCGTCTTGGTCATCGGCGCTTCCAAAGGGAAGGTCGATGGGATTCGGGACTATTCCGGCAGACTAAACGCCTTTCGCCAAGTTCCGATGGACTTCACGAACCCCCCTGTACGTGCGAGATTTGAGCAAGTACGTTGCGTCAACGACAAAGGCGAGAACGATACGCTCCTGGTGATCCGTGTTGACCCGAGTGAACGAGTCCATGAGACCCAAAGCGGAGAATGTTACCTCCGCGTGGGTGACGAATCTAGGAAGTTGACGTTCGCCCAGCGCCAGGAGTTGGAGTTCGACAAGGGCCAGAGCCAGTACGACGGGTTCCCTGTCCCCGATTTAGGCATCGAAGACCTCGACCAGACTCTCGTCGAGAATTATCGTGACAAAACTGGCGCCAAGCTCAGCGCCACGAAGCTTTTCGCCGCCCGCAGTCTGTTAACTCTGAAAGGCGAGCTCACGAACGCGGGGTACCTGCTGTTCGATGAGCATCCGCAGACCTTGTTCCCTCAGGCATACATTCGCGTCATCCGGTTCCTCACCCCGGAGCGAGGGACGGGCGCGCGCCTCGGCCTCGAGGAGGGCGAGGATCACCGCATCGAGGGCGCGATTCCCTGGGCTATTCAAGAGGCAAGCCGTGTAATAGAGGCCCTGGTGCCCCGGCGACGCTCATTGACCGAGCAGGGAATCTTCGAGGGGCGACCGATTGTACCCAAAGACGCCTGGCTTGAGGGCCTAGTCAATGCCGTCATCCATCGCTCGTACAGCCTGGCTGGCGACCATATCCGCGTCGAGATATATCCCGATCGTGTCGAGATCGAGAGCCCTGGGCGCTTCCCTGGCCTTGCAAACCCCGATCGACCGCTTGAGATCAGTCGATTTGCTCGTAACCCGAGGATTGCGCGAGTGTGCGCCGATCTTCGTATCGGGCAGGAGCTCGGCGAGGGCATTAAACGCATCTTTGACGAGATGCGTCGGGTCGGGCTCTCCGACCCTGTCTACAAGCAGGGGCAGGGTAGCGTCCGTCTATACCTCCGAGCTATCCCCCGGATAGACGAACGCACTGCGGCCCGCCTACCGTCCGGATCCCAGCAAATACTCGATCTCATGCGTAGCTCCGAACGCGAGCTCGGCACTGGAGACATCGCAGAGGCTATGGGACTCAGCCGTCCGGCGACGACGAGTCGACTTCGCGCATTGGAGAAGGAAGGACTGATTCGCTGGTCCGGCAAGTCTCCGAATGATCCGCGAGCAGTGTGGGTCATCGAGGACAAGTGATGCCCGCGCTGGCTTCTTCTGGTGGCTGCCGAACCGAGGCCCGCTGACGGCCTGTCAAGAGGTGGCTCGACTCGGGTGAACTATCTGGCACGTCGTGACACGGTTCGTGACACGAAGTCGAGTCAATCAGCGCTGTACAAGTTGGCC
Source organism: Kribbella pittospori (assembly GCF_004331465.1). Lineage (GTDB taxonomy): Bacteria > Actinomycetota > Actinomycetes > Propionibacteriales > Kribbellaceae > Kribbella > Kribbella pittospori. The sequence goes on along the minus strand of NZ_SJKB01000029.1, from coordinate 27,199 downwards.
AGAGAGGCTCAGGACGACACTGGCGGGCCCTCAAGAGGGCAGAGTCCAGGGCATCGCGCGGCCTTTTAAGCCGCAGGTACTCCCATCAAACAGCTCGACGGCTTGACCCGCGCAAACGTGGCTAGTGTCGTGAGTCGGTAATGCGTTGGCAGAGGCGGTGAGGGTGTCGAGGATCTGGTCAGCGGTCTCGGCGACGCTTCGGTGGCGGTCGCCGTGGTTGCTCGAACTGCCGCAACGATCGGAGCCTATTGGCTCCAGCCTGTTACCGCCTCTCGCTTCACCGAGTCTCCGGCTCTACGCTCACTGAGGGATGTTCGCCTCGGCGTCGGGACATTCCATGATCGACACGGCAGCGGAGGCGGGTCCGGGGAGGGACACGATCATGAGCGACATTACGAATGCGACCGCGGAGACGGCGGTCCGCCCGTTCCGCGTCGAGGTTCCTCAGCCGGAGCTCGAGGAACTGCAGCGTCGCATCGCTGCGACGCGCTGGCCGACCAGGGAACTTGTCGCCGATCGGTCGCAGGGTGTGCAGTTGGCGGCGATACAGGAGCTCGCCAGCTACTGGGCGACCGAGTACGACTGGCGCCGGTGTGAGGCGCGACTGAACGCGTTTCCGCAGTTCAAGACCGAGATCGACGGACTGGACATCCACTTCATCCACGTGAAGTCGGCGCACGAGAACGCGTTGCCGTTGATCATGACGCACGGCTGGCCGGGCTCGATCATCGAGCTGCTCGAGACCATCGGCCCGCTCACCGACCCGGCCACGCACGGCGGACGCGCTGAGGACGCGTTCCACCTCGTGCTGCCGTCCATCCCCGGGTACGGCTTCTCCGACGAGCCAACGGAGGTCGGCTGGGGCCCCATCCGCATCGGACGGGCGTGGGAGAAGCTGATGCAGCGCCTCGGTTACAGCCGGTACGTCGCGCAAGGCGGTGACGTGGGTTCCCAGGTCACCGACGCGATGGGTCGCCTGGGACTCGACGGGCTGATCGGCATTCACACCAACTTGCTCACGCCGGCGCTGGGCGACGCCGACGCCCTGAGCGAGTCACCACCCACCAAGGAAGAACGTGCCGCGCTCGACCAGCTCGCGAAGTTCCATGCCTCCGGCACCGGCTACTTCGTGGAGCAGGCGACTCGCCCGCAGACGATCGGCTATGCCATCCTGGATTCCCCCATCGCCCTGGCGGCCTGGATGATCGATCACGATACGGACAGCTACCTGAAGATCGCCCGCGCCTTCGTCGACGGGCAACCCTCGGGCAATCTCACCCGGGCAAACATTGTCGACAACATCACGCTGTATTGGCTCACACGCACCGGGGCCTCGGCGGCGCGCTCGTACTGGGAGGAAGGCGAAGAGAACGCCCGTGCGGCCGGAAAGGCTCCGACGCCGGCTTCGGTTCCGGTGGGCTTCACGACGTTCCCGGGGGAGATCTGGCGGACCCCGCGCAGCTGGGTCGAGAAGGCGTACCCCAACGTCATCTACTTCAACGAGGTGGACAAGGGCGGTCACTTCGCCGCCTGGGAGGAACCGGAGCTCTTCTCGGAAGAGATGCGCTCCGCCTTCCGGCCACTGCGTTAGCCGACGCCCGTGAACTAATGTGCGAGTCAGAAATTCGTGATTGCTGCGCAGACTGCGGTGATGCCGAGTCCGAAGGTTCATCCTGTGGTGTTGTCCGACTACAGCGTCGTGCGCTGGCGGGGTGAGTCGTCGCTGGAAGACGTCGCCGCCTACTGCCAACGAATTACCGACTCACGACACTAGCCAACGAGGGCTTCCAAGGAGGGTCGGGGCAGCCAGTGACTCCAGCGCAAACCGCGGCGAGGGGTCCTCCTGTCAGGCCTGCTGGCTAAGGTCGACTCATGCCGAACCCACTGTTCTCCACCTATCGCGGCGGCGAGAACCGTGTGACGTCCTCCCTGATGGCAGTGTTTGAGCGGATGGACCTTGCACTGGTCCAAGAGTTGCTCGAAGCCGCGACCGGCACCGGCGAGGAACTACGTACGGTGACGTTCGAGAACCAAGTCGTCAACGTCGGCGCTGTTCCGGATGCTCGGATCTCGGCCCGGTTCACCTGGTGGTTCGAGACCAAGACCGCCCGAGGCGGATATGCGACTGAGGGGCACGACAGGCACCAGGTCCGCGTCCACGCCCGGCAGCTCGAGGACGATCCACACGCACGGCTGTTCGTACTCACACCCGATCCGGCACCGCCCGCCTGGTTCGACAGGCTGGACGGCGTGAACGACGCTGTACGTCAGCAGGTGGTGTGGCTGTCATTCAAGGACCTCGCCGATGCGATCGTCGGCATCATGGCCGATCCGAACAGACTGATCGGCGAGCAGACTCGGTTCCTACTGACCGAACTGGTGGCGCTGTTCGAGGCTGACGGACTGCTCACTAACGACGATGCCGTCGTTGTTGCGGCCAGGTCCGCGTGGCAGGAGTACCTCGACTACAGCGCCTACATCTGCCAGCCCGATCGCACATTCCGCGAGGGCATCTCCCACTTCGGGTTCTACTATCACGGGAGCATCCAGTCCAAGGTCGCCAAGATCCACGCCTACCATCCCGCAGTCCCATTCACGCGAACAGAGGCGGATCGGCGGCGCAATAGGTGCGAAGACGGGCTCGCTGATCTGATCGAGCAGGTTCTGGCCGCCGGCGCCAGGATCGAGGGTGACTCCCACGGTGTCATGCTCCTCAGCGGACCGTCCGATAACGACACCGTGCACTTGGACGCCCCGATCGTCAACGATACAAAGACCGAAGCGGGTAAACCCTGGGCGTGGACGCTCGGCCAGCGCTACACAAGGCTCGACCGTCTGCGCAGTGGTGTAAGTCGAACGTCACAGCTGTGAGCCCTCGGCCATGTGACGCCGGCGTGAGTGGACCGGCGATCAGGACCACCGGGTAGCGCTCGCCTCGCATGCCGTGGGATCAAACGTGGTGCGAAATGGAGTCGAACAGGGGCAGGTAGTGGGGCCAGAAGCCCGTCGAAATGAGAGGCGTGCCGCCTAGAGGGGCTAGTTACTAGGCGATCATTGCCCCTTTTAATCCGCGGGTTGTGGGTTCGAGTCCCACGGGGCCTACCGCTTTCCGCAGGTCAGACGCAGATCGGCGCCTCGACCTGGAAAGTTGGGTCTGCGCAAACTCTGCCAATACTCGGAGTGGCCGATACATGCCCGTCTCAGAGGGCTCGGCGGCTCCACGCACCCAAGTGGCTGCGCGTTGCTGAGCGGCGTTTCGCACCGTGTCGCACTGCTCCCGTTTCGTCCGATCCCCGGCCCGCCCAGACGTTGAGCTGCCACGTGCAGCTGGACTGTGGAGGGCCCAGATGAGCAGACCGCACCTTCCGATCGGAACGTGGGCAACATCCGATCCGGTGCTGAGAGGAGAAGGTCGACGGTCCGATTCCGAGAGGAGGATCCGCCAAACCTCCAGGTGAGGACCCAGTTTCCTCGATGCCCGCGTACCCCGTGCTTCCTCGCAGCATCCCAGAGGTCTGGTCGATCAAGTGCGCCCAGCAGACCATCGCCAACGCCGAGGCGGACCGGCGGCCCACCCGCGAGAGCGGAGGGTCGCCCGCCGTCGTCACAGAGCCTGGTAGTAGTCGTGGATGGTCGCCGCCATCAGCTTCCGACGCTCGACCAAGAACTCTTTGTAACTCCCGGCTGTGACCTGGGCCAGCTTGGCCGGGACGGCGTTCTCGGCGAGGTTCGCAGTCAAGTCATCAGGGTCTGTGATCTCTCCGAGGATTAGCTGCGGGGACTCGGTCTGGGTGGCGATCTCGGCCATGTACTGCATCGGCGGCTTGTTGCTGATGCTGATGTTGATCGCCGTCTCGGTGAGCGCGAAGTTCGCGACCTGGTTGTAGTCGCCGCGGTCCGGGTAGCCGTTCTTCTGCAGGTAGTCCTTGGGCACGATATGGTGAATGTCGCCCGACTGTTGTTGCATGGCCGCGACGGTGATGCCCTTGGACAGAAATCCGCGAGAGTTGTTCGCCACCTGTGCGGCCAGGAACGTCTGGAAGAACGGGCTGACCGTGCTCGTCGTCTCGAGGGCAGCAGGGAGAGCGACTGCCCAGAAGGCATCCGACAGTTCGGACTCCTCAACCTGCTTGAGGTAGTTCGCGGGTCCTTGTTCGCCGATCCGGCGGATGTCTTGCTCCCAGGTTGACTCGAAGCTGCCGGAGTGGCGGCCGGTGAGCATCGACATCACGAACCAGCGCTTCACGATCCGCTTCCGCTCGCCTTCACTCATGGCCTTGTCCTCGCGCAGGCGGAGGTAGAGGGCGTAGGCGAAGTTGAGGGCGTTCTTCGAGTTCACCATCCCCGGCGTGATGAAGCCCGCAGACTTGATGAGCATCAAGAAGTTGTCGAAGTGGTAGTTGTTTACGATCTGCAGCAGCGCACGCTCGAGCTTGTCGTACGCGACCGGGATCCGCTCCTCGTCGACCCTCCGGGTTTCCGGATCGCGCCCTGACAGCTCGCTGACGATGCTTGACGCCTTGCCGCGGCTGAAGCCGACGAGGCCGGTGACTCGAATGATGTCGCTGTACTCGGGGTCGTAGAGGTCCTCGGCCTCGTCCTTCAGCCAACTGATGGCCTTGAGGTAGGAGGTGCCCGCGAATTCGTGGTCGTTTTCGTTGATGTCGGCGTAGGCGTGGGGTGCGACAGCGAGGTGGCAGAAGTAGTCGATGAGCTTGCGCAGGTTTCGGCCGCGATCGCCGTAGGTCGCGATCTTGCTCATGGCGAAGTCGGCGCTGCTGAGGGGGACGCCCTTGGAGTTGATCCGGATAAAGATCTCGGAGACGGTTTCGACGTCGAGGTCGTCGGCGAGCCCGATGATGCCGATCTGGGCGTTCTTGATGCCTTCGAGCCGGGCCAGGTTCGTCTCGAACGTCTTGGCGTCGACGTCGGGGTTGCGCTCGAGGTACTCACGCGCGAAGGACAACGGCGAGTCGGCGTTAAAATACTCGCTGATATCGGAGATCCACTGCGGGTTCTTGCCGATGACCGGGGTCAGGGTCGCGAACTCCTCGGTGATTGGGTTGAACGCGATGGTGATCCGAATGGCCTTGTACTTCTTGTTGATCACCTTGAGTCCGGCGACGGCGGCGCGGAGGGCGGTGATCCGCTGTTGCCCGTCGATGAGGATCTGCTGGTGGGCTGCGACCTGGCCGCCCTTGAGCTTGGCTCCGACCGACTGCCACGTGATGAGGTAGCCCACGGGGTAGCCCTTGTAGAGCGAGTCCATGAGGTCGCGGACTTTGATGCTGTCCCAGACGAACGGGCGCTGGAGCTCGGGGATGGCGATGCGATCGCTCTTGACGTCAGCCAGCAACTGCGTGACCGCTGACTGCGTTACCGAGTACTTCGCCATTCATGTCTCCTCTTCGTGCACAGGAAGGTTAGTGGGGACTTCCGACATCCGCACCGGCTAAGTGACCGACTTGGCGGTACTGAACAGGCAACTTGTAAAGCGGTGGCGAGGATTGGAGTTATCCGCCCCAACTTGGCCGTTACTCGATGAGGCTGTATGAGCCATCGGGATGACGAACGAAGTACTCCGTGTACCCCATCGGATTGCCCCGGCGGTGCTTGGGCAGGAAGACACCATATGTGCGATCGGCCCACCCTGGGCAAGTGCGACGCACGTCATCCGGCCGAAAGCGCTTGGGTAAGTCGCCACGCCTGCGTGCAAGGCGGATGTCTTCGACGAGACGGCTCACGACTTCACTGTCGCACGACTTACTGACTCGCTCCAGTTCACGACCATCACACCGACGGGCTGGAACCTCAGCCACTCTGGGCTGGGTCGTCGAGAACCGCGTGACGATCACGAATGCCACCTTCCCAACGAAGGCGGTGTGTATTAAACCCGGAGTGGCTGAAGATTCGGCTACAGTCAGTCGCGTCCTGTAGACATTCGGGCGTGCCAGTTAGTGGCAAAAGGGGCCTCATCCTGAACCAAGAATCGACAGATCGCACCGCGCCTGCCACTGCAGGTGTCTTGGCGATCATGCGGAAGCGGCAACACTGGTCCCAAGCCGTCGAGCGCCTTCGGGACCTCGCCGGTTCGCGCGGGGACGGGCCCCATAGGGCCGCTGAAGAGTACGGCGCAGTGTATCGCGGACGCCGCGGGGCGATGGTTTTCGATGTCGTGGTTTCCCGGCAGCGGAAGTATCACAGTGTCGTCTTGCCTCGCGTCGAGAAGTGGGCCGCGGCAGGTGACCCCTCCTTGGCGAGGCTGGCGCAGAGCGAGGTGCCGGCCGAGCAGTTCGGGCTGCAGCGGAGCGAGCCGGTAACGCTTCAGACGGTGGCGGCTAATCTCCTCGCCTTTTGCCGTGACCAAGCGGTTTCGGAGGACGAAGGCTGTCGCAGCATGGGCCGACGGGGTTCAGGGTCTCGAGCACGCTCCGAAGTTGGACCCGATCGTTGGTGGGGTGTCGGGGATCGGCCCGGCACTGTTCGCATACATGCGCATGCGATGTGGATCCGACGCCTTGAAGCCGGATCTGCGGGTCGCCGGTTCCCTCCGCAAGCTGGGGTTCGACGTGCCGGGCGATGAACATTCCATCCTGGTTGTGGCACGGGCAGCGGCGGCCGAGCTTGGCGTCAGCCCGCTCGTCCTCGATCAACTGCTGTGGGGCCGCGACGGTTGAATGTCAGTGGCCAGTCACACCTGTAGCCAACCTGGTGAGCCAGCGCGATTCCTCTGATGCACCGCAAGCCACCATCTCCACTTTGCAGCTTCGGCGCAGGCAGTCCCACTCGTTGTTGAGCGACGTATCGCATCATGTCGCGCTGCTCCCGTTTCGTCCGATCCCCGGCCCGCCCAGACGTTGAGCTGCCACGTGCAGCTGGACTGTGGAGGGCCCAGATGAGCAGACCGCACCTTCCGATCGGAACGTGGGGCAACGTCCGATCCCGTGCTCAGAGGAAGGACGCCGAGGGCAAGGTGGTCTCCTGGCGCGCGTCCGCGTACTTCCGTGACCACGACGGACATACCCGTGAGGTCACCGCGTCCGCCAAGACCAAAGGCGCAGCCGAGCACCGCCTACTCACGAAGCTGCGAGACCGGGCAAAGATCACGCAGTACGGCGAGCTGAGCCCGACGGACAAGATCAACGACCTCATCGACCTCTGGATCGAGAAGTTAGAGGAACGCATTGAAGACGGCCGGCGATCACCGACGACGCTGACGACGTACCGCACAGCCATCAAGAACTACGTGCGGCCCGCCCTCGGCGAACTCCTGATCGGTGAGGCAACCACACCCCGCATCGACAGAGTGATCGGAACCATCAAGCGCAACGCCGGCCGCCCCACCGCGAAGACCTGCCGCGCAGTGATCTCCGGCATGATGCAACTCGCCGTCCGGTACGGCGCCCTGACCGTCAACCCGGTCCGCGAGGTCGAAGCAGTCGAGGCCCGTCCAAAGGACCCGCCCCGAGCGCTGACCACCGAAGAGATCGCCATCCTGCGCCAACAGTTGACTACCGATGAAGCCGCCCGGCACGCCGACCTACCGGACCTCGTCGTCTTCATGCTCGGAACAGGAGTCAGAATCGGTGAGTCTCTCGCGGTTCTGTGGTCGCAGGTCGACCTAGACGCCGGCGCGGTGCAAATCACTCACACCGTTGTTCGCGTCCCAGGCCAAGGCCTGATCCGCAAGGCTCCGAAGTCGAGGGCGGGTGTGCGTGCTCTACCCCTGCCCGACGGGGCCGTCACCATGCTCCGCCGCCGCCACGCAGCCGGCGTGAGCCTCGACGACCCCATCTTCGCCGACTCGCTCGGAGGCTTCCGTGACCCGTCCAACGTTCGCCGAGCCCTCCGCCGCGCATTGTCCCCCGTAGCCAGCACCGCCCGCCGCGACCTAGGCGAGACCCTCCGATCTGCCCGCCTCCAAGCCGGCCTCACCCGCAAACAGGTCGCCACGAAACTCGGCTGGCCAAAGACCAGACTCGAGCTCATCGAGACCGGCCGCATCAAGCTCGACCGCGAACTCGTAGCCACCCTCGTCAAGATCTACCGCATAAACCTCGACGCATCGCCCAGCCTAAGCGCCCAGGTAGACCAAGCAGCCCAACCCTCGCCCTCAGACGCCCTGACCTGGATCCGCTCCCACACCTTCCGCAAAACCACCGCCACCGCCCTAGACCGCCGAGGCCAATCCGCCCGCCAAATAGCCGACCACCTAGGCCAAGCCCAAGTCTCCATAACCCAAGACGTCTACATGGGCCGCCGAATCCACAACCCCTCCGCAGCCGCCGCCCTGGACGAGGAGTTCGCGGATCTCGACCTCTGGTGAGAGGCCGGTTCGAACGTGCTACGCACTGCTTAGGAAGATGAAGGCACAGAGGGATGCACGACCGACCAACTTGGCCGACCATCGCGGTCATCCCCAGAAGATGCTCGTCGGGTCGCGGTCGATCTCGGTCAGTAGGTCGTCGATACTCTGCGACGGGACGAGTCTTTCGTAGGTGTGGAAGCGCTCGTGCCGGTCGACCCAGTACAACGTCCAGGACTTGTCAGTGGCGTTGTAGCGCAAGCGGGCGATTGCGGAGCTGGTCCAATTCCCCTGGATGTCGTCGTGCCAGGGCGGGCGCCGTTCAACGATCGTTAGGTGGCGTGGAGCGACTTCGCACTCGATACGCAGTTGGTCGCGAGCCTGCTCTGGAACCCGTGCGGCGCACCATCGCTGCACGCGTTCGACATCCAGTTCGGGCAGAGCCATTCAGTTCACCAGTCGTCGGGTGGCCCGAGCTGTGCCGATCTGGTCAGCAGCTTGGCCGGTCGGGCGTGCGGAGCAGGCGGTAGGTCGACTCCTTCACCGAAGTGTTGCGCGCAGGTCGACGCCGCCGTACCTCAGACCCTACCGACCCACGGTCGGTCGGGTCTGGCCGATCGCCATACAGCGGCATGGAGACTTGAAAAGTGACGAAACTATCGCTGTGAGTCTTTGAAAGTAACGAATAGATGTTACTGTTGAAGCGTGAGGAGGCGAGAATGATGCGTGCGGTCGACATGTTGGAGTCGCTGGAGCTGGTTGGTTCCAGCCAGTGGGGACTGGTGACGACGGCCCAGGCCTACGAGGCAGGTGTGTCCAAGATGCACCTGTCCCGCCTTGCCGACCGCGGAACTGTGCAGCGTGTTCGTCATGGCGTCTACGCCCTCCCTTCCGCTGACACCGGACCATTGCAGGGTCTGCGCGCAGCCTGGCTGTCCACCGGCAGCCAGCCGGCGGGCAACCAGCCGCTGGCCGTGGTGTCTGGTGAGTCCGCGGCAGCCGTGCACGGCCTCGGTGATGTGCTGGCTTCCAAGTACGAGTTCACTACCGCGGTACGTCGGCAGACCACGCAGCCGGACATCCGGTATCGCAAGCGCGACCTACCGGAAGGAGATGTCGCGTGGGTCGATGGGCTGCCGGTGACTTCCGTCGCGCGCACCGTCAACGACCTGGCCACCGGCGGCACCGACTTCGACCACCTCGCGGCAGTGGTCCGCGATGCAGTCGCCACCACCGGCGTCACGTCCGGTTCCCTCGTACAGGCGCTCGAGCCGGCGGTCGAGGGGTTCGGATCTCCGGACGGCAACGCCATGCTCGTGGCGCTCCTGAAGGCGGTTGGCTTCCGACCTGACACCGGGTTGCTGGAGTTGGCGGCCCCTGAGTTGCGGGAGAAGTTCTTCCGAACACTCGCGCCCCAGTTCGAAGACATCGTCAGCCGGGCCGTTAACGAGCGACTTCGCCAATTGGGGCAAGGGATCGACTTCTCCTCGGCGAGTCAACACGTAGTCAATGCAGCGCATCCTGACGGAACACGAGATGCCACAAGCCGGCAGAACAGGAAAATCGACGATGGCGGAGCCGCTGACTCAGCTGGAAGCGAACCGGCTGCGACAGTCCCTGGGGACCAAGTTGGCCAGCGAGGCCAAGAGCCGCGGCGTCGCGGCTGACCCGATCCGCAAGCAATACATCTTCACGATCTTCCTCAGTCGCATCTTTCAGGACTCCGACGCCCCATGGGTGCTACTGGGCGGCAACGCGCTGCTGATCCGGACCGGAGGTGGCCGATTCACCCTGGATGTCGATCTTGCTCGCGAGACACCGTGGACCAGTACCGACGACGCGTTGTCAGAACTGCGGCAGCTGTCCAGCCGTCCGCATCACGGGGACCCGTTCGAGTTCGAGCTGTACTCAATGACCATCCAGCGAGAGGCCGACCCCTACGGATATGGCACCGAAACCGCCAAGGTGAAGGCGCGGGCCCTGCTGGGCGGTCGAGAGTTCGAGTCCTTCAGCATCGACCTCACGACCCGGCGACACCTCGATGCCCCGGTCGACCATGTGCCACTCAAACCGATCATCGACCACGAGACCCTGAAAGACCTGCCCTCGATCCCCACCATCCCTATCGAACACCACCTCGCCGACAAGATCTGTGCACTGTACGAACGGCACGGCCGGGACGGTCACGAAGCATCCACCCGCTACCGCGACCTGGCCGACATCGTCCGGATCGTTGCCGCGATCCCGTTCGACGCCGCCCGGCTCACCACGGTCCTCGGGCGGGAAGCCGCCCGCCGCCAACTGACGCTGCCGAACAAGGTGCATGCGCCGAGCGAGGACTGGGTCGTCGGCTTCCCCCGGTCCGCCGCAGGGTTCGCCGAGTACCCACGTGAATACTGGGACCTGAACGCTGCAGTGACCTTCTGCAGCACCTGCCTGGACGAGATCCTCAACGCCGAGCGAACCACTGGCACCTGGGATCCAGCCCGCCTCTCCTGGCAGTAGGACTGCGGGGGCAAGACCGCACCGGTGTGCTCCTCAGGGGCAAGGTCCTTCTTTGGTGCCGGTCCTGCTCATGACTGTCATCCTGGCTGCGTTGCGGTGATGGATTCTGGCGGCATCGCCGAGGGATCTGTGTGGTTTGTCGGTCGTTCAGAGGCGCTCGACGAGCAGGCACTGAGCATGTTCAGGAGCCGGGAGTGTTGACGGCATCGCACGGCTGCCTTCTCTGGTGGTGCGTCTCCGAGGACCGAAGGCGCATGGATCTGGTAGCGCTCCCTGTAGGCGGCGATCTCGCGGACAAGCTCGGCGAGATCCTGGTCCGGTGGGATGCTGGCGTCTCGATGCTGTTCTCGGTACCAGGCAGGCTGCTCGGCTGAGGCTTTGCCGGCCAGCCAATCGGCGCGTTGTGCAATCTGGGATTCGAGCTCGCGGAGTGGGGCGATCAGGGTCGGGTCGCTGACGTGCGTTGCTGGGATTACTAGGCCGGCGACCGTAGTTGGGTGTTCGCCTCGGCGGCGAAGGGTTCTGGAAACCAGGCGATCGACCCTGGCATGGAGGACAGCTGCGACGTCGTTGGCGTTCGTCAGAGGCGATTGGTTCACGGCGCGGTGGAGAACCTCGGTGACGTTGATGCTGGCGTTCTCGGCGCGGCGGAGCTCGGCGATCAGTGCGCCGTAGGCGGCGGACGCCCGGACTGCCGCTTGATCTGCTGGATCGAGTCCGGAGGCGCCAATGGCCTGCCTGTAGCGCTTCTTGGCGTCGAGTTGGCAGAGGTGTTCGTGGATGGGAACGAGGCGGTCGAGGCGGGTGGCGTTGTCGAGTTCGCGGCGGAGGACTTCGTGGGCGGATTGTTCGACGCCGGGGTCGTTGAGGACGGCTTCGAGGACGTCTTGCATGGTCTGTTCGGAATGCGGCTCGTGGAGATCCGAGGAGCTCTGGTGAGTGGCTACGTACGCCAGGTTGGTGTCGCGGCCGCGGGTCATGCCGACGTACATCAGGGCGCGGGTGAGCTGGTCGGTGACGAGGAGGTGGGCATTGTCGACGGTGGCGCCTTGGGCTCGGTGGGCCGTGGTGGCGTAGGCCAGCTCAACGGATTCCTGGACGTAGACGCTAGGCAGAGTGACGGTGTCGTCAGTGTGGTTTTGGACGGTGAGGGAGCCGTCGGGCCAGCGGTGGATGACCGTCCAGTGGTCGCCGTTCTTGACGTAACCGGCCCTGCCGTAGCGCAGCCGGCGGTTGTTGAGACGGGTGACGATGTGGTCGCCGAGGCCGACGTGGTTGCCGTTGTGGAGTTCGATGCCGTCGGGTTCGACTTCGCCGGTGGTGATGCGGTCGAGCCGAGCGCGGGCGTTCAGTCGCGCGACCGTGGTGTTGTCGGCGGCGATCAGGAGGCTGGCTTTGCCGCTGCTGGTATCGGCGCGCCAGGCCTTGTAGGCGGCGTCTTCCATCTCCTCTGATGAGCCGGCGGTGAGTCGGTCGTGGTTGTCATAGGCATCGATGGCGCTCACCTCGCCGCGGCGTAGCGCGAGGCTGGCGTCGCGTTCCCAGGGGTTGGTGAAGCGCCAGACGTCGGTGAGTTCGGCTGCCTCGGTGTCTTTGGCGATGAGCCGGAACGCGCCGCCAGTGTCGACGGCGGACAGTTGTGCGTCATCACCGACGATCAGGATCTTCGCACCAGCCGCGTCGGCGGCGCGGGCGAGGGTTGCGAGTGCCATGGTGCTGGCCATGGAGGCTTCGTCGACGATGACGAGTTGGTTCTTGTGGAAGGTCCACCGGTCGCGCTGGGCTCTGAGGGCTGCGAGCTGAACGATGAGTCGTTGATGGCGGAGACGGCGTCGTGCGCGGCGGGCGAGCTCGGCGGCGTGTTCGGTGTGCAGGACCTGTTCGCGGCGTTGTTCGGCGCCGAGACCGGCGGATTCGTAGATCCATTTGGCGATGTTCTCGGTGGGGATACCGATGGCGTCGGACAGGATGGTCGAGGCGGCTGACGATGGGGCGAGGGCGACGATTGATCCATCGCCGTGCTTTGATTCCCAACTGGCGGTGAGTGCGGACAATAAGCTGGTCTTGCCTGCGCCCGCGGGCCCGATCAGGGCCTCGAGCTTCTGCCCGCTGCTCGCGATTCGGAGAAGCGCGTCGGCCTTGTCGGCGCTGAGACCGGTGGTGTTGATCGCTGCTGGCGCGATGGTGGGTCCGCTGGTGTCGCGGGCAAGGTCGAGGAGGACCGCTTCGGCGCCGAGGATGACGGGTGAGGTGTAGATCTGGCCGTTGTGGATCGTGAACACGTTCTCGCCGCTCGCGCGGGTGACGGGGATGGTGACCAGGTCTGGTGCGGTGAGGCTGATCGAGTGCTGCTCGGCGCGTTCGACGATCGCTTGCAGCGCGGTGAACCGGTCGCTGGTCGAGACGAAACGGAGCAGTCGGGTTTGGCGTGCGGCCTCGGCGAGGAGGTTCCAGCGTGTCCAGGTGGCGAGTTTGGTTTGCACCGTTAGTACGGTTGCGGCGCCGTACGCGTCGACCGTTTCTGGGCTCAGGTCTGCCGCAGCCATCGGACGCTCGCCGGCCGTGTTGAGGGATCGTCGGATGGCGGCGACGGCGTCGTGCCCGATGGCTTGGTCGGCGCGCTTGCGCCACTGCGCCATGAGCACGGCGAGGGGTTGGGCGAGATGCTTGGACGGCCGGTTCATCAGAGTTGCTTGCTGCCGCAGGGCATACATTTCGCGGCGGTCGGGTGGCCAGATCTCGTCGATGCGCTCGTCCAGGAGTGCGTCGAGGTTGGCCTCGATCTGTGCGGTTCTGGCCGAGAATTCGCGGATCAGGTCGTCGGGAATCGCGTCGATTTCGAACGCCGGATTCCGCCTGGAACCGCGTTCGCGCAGCTCCCAGTTCACGCCGAGACGCCGGGTGAGATGGTCGGCGAGAAGCACGTTGTGGACCTCCGACATCGCCACCGCAGCCCGGTACAGGACGCGCCCATCGAGAGTCCGCCATGTGCCGTCCGGGCCTTGTACGCGGTTCGCGACCACCACGTGAGTGTGCAGTTGCGGGTCGCCACTGCGGCTGTCCCAGTGATCAAACGCCGCCGCGATCACCCCGCGGGTATCCAGTTGCGCGATGCCGCCATCGCCGCTCCTGGTGAACGCCGCGTGTTGCTCTATCAGGCACAACACGTCAGCGATCGCCTCGTGATGGGCGGCGACGATCTGCTCCTGGGTACCAACGTCAGTCGTTGCCCAGAGCGCCGATAGAGACTTGACCGGAGAGAACGTGAGATCGAAACCGGCAACCGCCTGACGCGACTTCTTCCGCATCTCCTGCTGGCGAATCCGCGCCACCGCGTGCGCGCTCTCAGCATGCGGCAGGGCCGGGTCGAGATCGCGGACCCCTTCCTGGATGCGCTCCTGAAGACTCTTGAAAACGCGGTACGGCTCGCCGAGCGTCTGGGCGGTCAGCGGATCCTCCGCACGGCCGAACAGCGCAGCCATCTGGTCCTCGGTCACTTCGCTTCCGGGCACCAACTCACCGTCGCCCAGGCCGCTAAGACCCTGTCCCAACCAACGGCCAGGAGGGTATCCCGACGCCGTGTAGTACGCCGTCAGCGGTGTGACCATCCGCCGATCAACGTCCCCAGCAGCGACATGCCGAAGCAAGTACTGATACCCCTCTCCGGCGTTCAACCGGTGGATACTCATCACAGTTGCCCGCCCGGAATTTCGCGGGTCAGTGGGTTCGCCAGCTCGCTCATGCAAGCTCAACGGCTGAGCGGCGAAGGCACCGATCGGTGCGTCACTTGGCGTCGACCGCCTGGCATGCAAGAGGTGTGCCCGATCTGCGGCTGTCGTTGCGCGTCCTCCGCGCCGCTCGCCCACCGCGCCCCGGCAGAACTTCGTGCCGGCGCCTCACTACCTTGGTAGAGACCTGTTGAATCACCGCTGAATATGGATGCTCCATCAGTTCACTCGGCTCGAGAGAACAGACGACGGCATCAGTGACGAGAAGACGGCAGTCGGCCAGCGCGGCCGTCACTTGTGAAGCGCGCGGGGCTTGGCCCCGATCTCGTTCATTGACCGTGGCGAGAGCTTGCGCGGGACGACGAAGTCGTCCGCCGTGCCGGGAGAGCGCGACGGACGACAACCGCGAATGCATTAGTCGACGGGTGACGAAGAACAGCGGCAGGTGCTCGGGTCGTCTTCGAGGACCTGAGCTGCTACCTGGCGGATCGTGGAGTCGTCGTCGTTGCCAAGGCCGTAGGCGATCGTGATGGCCGCTGCTTGGCATTGAGCGGTGTGCTGTGCCAGGTCATATTCGAGTTCGAGCTCAACCATGTGGGCTGTGGCTTCACCGAGATCGATTTCGAGGTCTTCGGCCACGGCGACAGCGCCGCTCGACACGAGAGCCTCGATTGCTTCGGCGACGCCCGAGGGGCTGGTGATCTCGTAGTGCATGGCCGAGCGAGACTCGCGCAGCCTGACGATCTCCTCGGCGATGTGCTGGAAGCATCCCTGCTTGGTTTCGCCAGCGCAGATGAGCTGTGCACGTTGCGGAGCAGGGGAACAACGAGTCGGTCGACAGTGGCCAATGTAGCAACGACGCTGTCGTGCGGCGCAGACACACGTTACGAGGGCGTCGGCGGCGAGGAGAACGTCCGATGGTTGGCCGCCAATCTCTCGCAGCCAGTCGCCGATCTGAAAGGCTCGATCGAACTCCTCCCACCCGACCACGCCTCGATCGGTCTGCAGGGCGACGTCGCGTGCTGCATCGAGGGCGAGAGTCAGTGCACGCACCGTCGCGGCGGAGTCCGCCTCGTCAGCGCGCAGGATCTGCTCTAGCCGCTGCACGAGATCGTGTGCGTGGGATGCAGCCTCACGGTGAGTGGGATTGGCGTACCGCTGCATCTCGCGGGCTGCGCGGATGTAGTTGAGACCGGTGATCTGCTTGTACGCGCGGATCTCGCGCTGGCGCTTGTCCGCCATGACACATCCTCTGCGACAGAGCGCGCCCATGTCGTTGCTCCGCCGACGGTGTCAAAGGCTGGACGTCGCTACGGCAGATCAACAGAGTCCCACGTGAAGCGTGACTTCTTGTCCTCGTCGCCGCAGTGACATGGGCACTGCGGCTCGGAGCCGGGCAGCGGGGCCACCTGAGCTTAGGATAACCGCGCTCGCGGCATCACGCGATGCCATCCGCGGGGGCGTCGCGTCTACGCCGAGCGGCTCGCGCAAGCCAGACTGGTTAGTGGCTGCGCTCTTCGATTGCGTTGCGCTCCGCCGCGATGGTGTCGGCGAAGCGTGCGCGAAGTTCGGCAACTGAGGTGTGATCGTCGGCGGCGACGATCTGGAGAGCTTGAGCGAGCGTCCAATGGACGAGTGATCCTTCGTAAGCGTGGTAGACACCGATATGGTCAACCGCAATGTCGTCGTCGGATTCGGCGAGCGCGCAGCCCAAGACCTGCCGCAGGGTTCGGGGAAGCGACTCTTCAGGCCGCTGTTCGCACTTGACCTCGATCAGCGTACGGCCGATCAGCAGGTCGCCTACGGCGAAGCGTGATGCGAACGATGGTCTGATCCTCAGCGGTTCGCCAAAGCCGGCCAGCGTCGATTGCGCGCAGGTGGTGTACCGGCGCCAGAGGTTCAGAAGCACGCTGATTGATTCGTCGGGCGGCTCAGGGTGGGGACACAGCGCCCAGAACGCTGCCAAAGCGTCGGTGGAGTTCATCGAGGTCTTCGACAGTTTGAAAGCGACGGTCTCGATATAGGCCATCTGCCAGCAGAGCTTGGCGGCGACGGTCTGCAGGTCGCGATCGTCACCGAGGTCGTTTGCTGGCAGCGAGCCGGCCTTGCGCCATGTGGACAGTTCTTCGCCAAGACCCACGTGGCTGGTCGGCTCGTAGCCCAGAGCCTTGATCGCATCATGCCCCGTCGTCGAGCAGACGGCCGCCGCCAAGTCGGCGTACGGCAGGGCCTGCGCGAGGTCGAGACCAAGTCGGAACTCGATTGCTGCGCCAACTAGGTGTGGCGAACGGGATGCCGGTGCGACTCTCCTCGACGCACACTGTCGCAGTGTCCTCTCCCACGGGCGGATCAGCGCAACCTGGTGCGGGAGGTGCTCATCGAAGAATGCATTGACCAGGCTATTCGGGTCTTCCAGTGCGACGGTCAGAGACATACCCGCCGACTCCCGCCTGGGCACCACTCAACCCTGCCCCGAGGATGCGTCACCCCCAAAGTGTTGCAGGGCAACCGCGTTGGCGCGTGAACTCACGGAGGTCGTCTGACTAGGCCTTGAGACCCGCAGATCCGGTGAGCCGACGACATAGGCGCTCCAACCGTTGTCGGACTCGCTGTCAGATGGCGGTCACCCGACCATGAACGGGAACGTTAGCGGTCTCGCCAGGCGAGTGGTGAGGTATGAAGAGCTGCTTCGGCGAGGCGTCGACCGAAGTCGGTTTGGATTCGGGTGCGGGACGACTCGGTCCAGCCTGCAACTCGCTTGTAGCCGGCTTCGCCGTACTCGACGGCCTGCATGAGGCATTCGAGGCGATCGGCGTCCTTCGCGCAGCGAGCCTCGATCGTCTCGGCGGCCTCGTACTCGGTGACGGCTTCCCTGATGCTCTTTGCGGCCGCCTTCGGAAGGACGGCGACCTGGTCCTCGGTGATGCGTTCGTTGCTCGCGACATCCATGTACGGCTTGGCGCTGTGCGGGATGTCGCCGATGCGGGTCTCCTGGGAGTCGTGCCACATCCCGAGGTACGCCGCCCGCCCCGGATCGCCGCCCTCCTCGCTGGCGATCAGCGCCGCGAGTTGCGCAACGCGCAGGCTGTGCTCTGCGACCGACTCGGGATCGCGGACGCCGACATGCCACCATCCGGCCCGACGAAGCCGCTTGAGGACGCTCCGCTCGTACGCAAAGGCGACGACTCCTACTGCATCTCGGTCGGTGGTGTCATCCGTCACGATTGCTGTCTTCCTCTTCGGTAGTTGGCCCACTGCACTGCAAACGATGTGAATCCCAAATGTCTGCCAGGTCCCTGGCCTGCTGGGTGAGGACGTCCTACGCGCCAACTTTCACGATATCCTCCGAAGGCGCAATAGATCTCGCTCAATCTCAATTGCTGCGGCGATGCCTGGCCAGTCAAGTTGGAGTGGATGAATCGCGTTCCAGTAACGATGTGAGAAACGAACCAGTGCGTCCACGCCGAGAATTGCTGATTCAGGCGCGATGCTGGCGATCATCCGCCGAGTCGTTCCGCCCGCGCCTCTCGGACCGGGCCGAATCCCGCCTCCCAGCAAAAGGGTCGCTGTCCGGATCGCATCAAGGGTCGCTGACGACGCCTCATTTGCGAACTTCCCGTACACGACGTCCTGCCAAGCGGACCGGGATCTAAGCCAGGCCAGCCTCTCCAAGCCACTGCCGAGATCGACCGCCATCCTTTCAGGACGATCGGCGTTCCACAGAAGATTCACGTCGCCGAACGGCACGTCCGTGTGCCGGAATCTCAGCGTCACTCCCTGCACCTGACGACGTTGCCACGTCTCCAGGGAACCGTAGACGACGACCTGGCGGGCGTTCAGGCCAAGCCGCGAGAGCACGGACAACCAGACGTCGATCACATCGGTGAACTCGTCGCAGTCGTTAACCGGTTGAATGTGGGAGACGTTGACGAACGAGCTGAGGAAGCCGTCGCACAGGTCGCCGCGGCCATGACGCTTACCTGTCAGACGGACAACTGGTTGTGGGAGGAAGCCGCTGCTGTAGACCCAGTCCTCGCGGTCTTTGAGGAGCGGGTCGAGGGCCTGGACGGCGGACATCGTGAGGTCAGTCTCACGTCCCCATCGAAGCGGTAAGCAGGAGCCCCGCGCCACACCATGATCTGCGAAGCCGGACTCTAGCGCGTCGAGCGTCCCGGTCAACGACAGAGATTGGCGCGGCGGCAGATAATGCGTCGAGTGATTGCGGTGAAGAGCAGTGAGATGGCCATCTCGAACGGCGACGTTCCACCGATTGCCGAGAGTCCGCCGAAGCGAGGCAGATATCTGGCCGCTCAACTCCACCTTCGTCACGGGCGTGCAGCCATGGCCTTGAAGTGGCGATCGGGCGCGAAGCGATGGCGGCCGACACGGTCGTGTGATCGAGGCTCGCGGCCTGTGCTATCGCGTCGGCGAGTCGATGGGCAGCCGTCTCGTCGTCAACGATTGGGTCGGTCACCGCCACTACACCGGTCTGCTCGCACGTCGCGGCCTCAGCACACGTGCCACCTCGCCAAGTCAGCGCGGCTACAGGTGTGCCCGCTCGCAAGGCCTCCCCGAATACTGCGGCGCCTGCTTCGACATAGCTCCGCGCGTAGGTGTACACAAACGCATCTGCTGACTGGAGTGCTGCGACCTTGGCCGGTCCACCAAGCTCGCCGAGAAACTCGACGTGGTCAGCATCGAACAAGCTCCTGTGGGTCCGGACGTACTCCTCGTCGAAGATCGGTCCGACGATCCTGATCCGCCGGCCAAGGATCTGAGCCGCCCTGATGGCCAGATGTGGCGCCTTGTCACTGTCGACTCGCCCGAGCCAGACCAGGTCCCGGCCAGTCGCAGCCGGAGGCTCGTCCTCGTCGATACCAAGGTGTACAGCGAGTTCGGCAATCGGCTCGTGGTCCGCGTAGCGTTCGACCATCTCGGGCGAGTAGCAATAGAGGCGCGACTGTTTCCCGTCGAAGGCGTTCGGCGAATGCTGGAAGGTCGGTGAGTGCTGAAACGCGGCGACATCACAGTCCAGCCGGTCCCGCATGCGCGACCACGCAGGGTGCGAGGGGTACTCGTGTCCGACGACAAGGAGGTCGTAGGCCGCCCTGCGTAGCTCCCGCTCCGCCAGCGACCCTGCCGAGATCTCCTCCAGCCGGACTGGTTTGCGGAGCCAATCCTCGCCGAGATCGGGGATCCAACCCGGTCCAAGTAGGTGGACGTCGGCGCCGGCGGCTCGGGCTCCGACCGCTACCGCCCAAAGCCAACGCTCGATGCCGCCGTAGGCAGCAGGCGGAAACGGATAGTCGCTGGGAAAATCGCAGACGCCGACGAGCACTATTCCTCCGGTGATCCATCCGCCAGGATTCGGCGGAAGCCGAGATAAGGGACAAGGGATTCAGGTAGCCGAATCGAGCCGTCCGCCTGCTGGTGCTGCTCGAGCAGCGCAGCCAGGGTTCGGCCGACGGGCAGCGCTGAGCCGTTGAGTGTGGCGGCCAGTTTCGGCTTACCGTCGGAGCCGCGGGTCCGGATGTCCGCTCGCCGAGCCTGGAAGGTTCCGAAGTTGGAGACCGAGGAGATCTCGCGGTAGGTATTTTGGCTCGGGAACCAAACCTCGATGTCATACGTGAGCTGCGCCGAGAATCCCGTATCGCCTGCAGCGAGCATCACAACCCGGTACGCGAGATCGAGTTCTTTCAAGCACGCTTCTGCGTGGCCGAGCATCTTCTCTAGTTCGACGTCGACCCGCTCTGGATCGACGAT
This sequence comes from Kribbella pittospori, assembly GCF_004331465.1. GTDB lineage: Bacteria > Actinomycetota > Actinomycetes > Propionibacteriales > Kribbellaceae > Kribbella > Kribbella pittospori. The sequence goes on along the minus strand of NZ_SJKB01000029.1, from coordinate 6,898 downwards.
CCGGACGAGCTCGACCTTCATGAACTGATGCTGGCGAATGAGACCGCGCGTATCCCTGCCATACGACCCCGCTTCGGATCGGAAGCATGGGGTGTGCGCCGTCATCGCCATCGGTAGATCAGCAGCCGGAATAATCTCGTCTGCGTACAGGTTCGTCAACGGAACCTCGGCGGTCGGAATCAGGAACAAGTCGCGGTCTGCCACACCGGTCTTGAACAGGTCGGCCTCGAACTTCGGCAGCTGACCCGTGCCCGTCATTGTCTTCCGGTTGACGAGATAGGGGACCGAGTACTCGCTGTAACCGTGACGGCGTGTGTGAAGATCGAGGAAGAACGTCGTCAACGCACGCTCCAGAGCAGCCCCCGCGCCACGCGTCACAGCGAAACGCGGTCCGGACAGCTTGGTTGCCCGGCCGAAGTCGAGGATTCCGGTCGATTCACCCAGATCCACGTGATCCTTCGGCTCGAAGTCAAAGGCAGGCTGGGCACCTACACGTCGAATCTCGGTTGCGAACTCATCCGAGTCGCCCTCTGGCGCCCGGTCATCGGGCAGGTTCGGAATGCTCAGGAGCAGGTTGGTCAACTCCGACTGCGCCTTGTCGCGTTCGGCCTCAAGCTCACGTATCTGGTCTTTGAGCTTGCGCGCCGTCTCCTTCAGCGTCGCGATGTCCTCGCCACGGCGAGATGCCTGTTGGACATCGCTCGCAACACGCTTCGATTCTGCTCGCAGCTCATCGATGGAGTGGATGCTCCGGCTGCGCCGAGACTGCAGATCCTCCAGCGTGGACAGATCCAGGTTGTAGCCACGACGGGCCAGCCGACGTACAGCTTCGGCACCCATCTCGATGAGACCACGGGCATCATGCATAGCGCGAGTCCTTCATTTCCAGCGGTGGACATGTGTCGTTGAAGGTAGCAGCAGGCGTGCGGATGGCAGAGGTCGATGTCACCCGCCGATCTCTGCCGCCACTGTTAGCCGGCTGATCAGACTTGCTAACAGGTCAACCAGCTCCTCGTCGGGCACTTCCAGAGGCTTGAGATACGGGGCCTCCGGCATGAAAAGTGGCATGGATTCGTGTGACTCGCTTAGCCCCCAGACCAAGACCGAAACAAGGAGGCCGTGCGCGATGACCACACGATCGCCGGGGTAGTGGGTGATCGTTCTGAGCGCCTCAAGCATTCGCAGGATTGCTTCGCGCTGCGATTCCGCCGAGCCTTTTGGTCGTTTATCGGCACCGTGACGTGCAAGCCAATCGCCATAGGCGAGGAACGGCGCTCCCTCGAAGGTCCCGTAGTCCAGCTCATTCAATCCACGCTCGACGCGCACCGAGGTCACTGACGACCCTATAAGTAGCTGCGCAGTCTGTTGCGCTCGCGGAAACTCACTTGTCACCCAGGTCCCGACGTTCCTGGCGTCGATGGACGAGCGGACCCGAATACAAGCCTGCTCTCCAGCGCGGTTGAGGTAGACCGGGCATGTTGGGTCGCCATTGACCATGTGCTGCACGCTGGGGTCTGTCTGGCCATGACGAAGTATGAAATTGATCATGGCCTGTTCGCCTCGCATCTCACCGCGAAGGCGGCCGCTGTCTTGCCGAATTGAACCGCTCGCGGATCGGAGATTTCAAGGTAATAGAGGAGACCGTCCAGGAATAAGAGGGAACACCAGCGATGAATATCCCGCTCTGACAGTCCGGAGACCTGCACAGCAAGCTCTAATCGCTGTTCGATTCCGCTACCAGCCTCGTAATAGACCACCCAGAAGGCCCAGTCGAAGGCGGCCGGTCCTAGCATCGGCAATGGATCGACAAACACCGGGCTCCGCCTGTCGGCGAACAGGACGTTCTCGCGGTACAGGTCGCCGTGGAGTACCGTTTCCCGGCCCGGGACGCGCAGGATGTCGTCCAGTGCGCGGAGTCCAGCATGGGCAACGGGCATCCATTGGGCAAGCTGCACGGTATGGAGTCGTCGTCGGATCCGCGGTGTGAGCTCATGCCGGATGTAGTCAGAGAGCCTAGGAATGCCGACGGGCGGGTTGCACGCGTCGATCGCATGCAGGTCATCGAGTGCTTGTGCTACCAGAGCTTGCTCCACCGCTGGGCGGTCCGCACCACCCGGACGTCCACCAACCATCTCCAGTGCGGCGACCGCGAGGTCGTCAGCAGCTTCCACCACCTTGGTGGCAAGATCGCCGCGCCAATGCCGCAACGCCGCGACCTCGTGCCGGTATCTCGCGGGATCGGTCCACGCTTTGAGAAAGATTGCTCGTCCCCAGGAGTCGGTTGCTGTCACGCCGACGGATGCATGGCCAGCGTCATGGTAGCCAAGGAGCGACAGACCCCATCGGTCGGCCGCGTCCTCCATCAGCGCAGGAATCCGCGCGAGCCAGGCGCCAGCTGCCTCACCGTAGTGGGTAGCCAGCCGACGTCGGCAGTCGTGTGATATCTCGCCTAGAGCCATCAGCTCAACTCGATCCCACTCTGAACCAGCTCGTCCGTCAGAGCAGGGAACTCCGAAAGCGCATCGGTCACCACCGCTTGCACCTTGTCAACATCGGCGTTGTCGAGCGACAGTCGGACGAGAACACGCCACGGCTGGTCGAGACGCTGTCCGGTCAGGCTGACGAAGTGGACCTCCGCATGGTCGCCAGTCTCCTCGAAGAGACGCTGGGCGAGCCGCTGAGCTGCGATATTGTAGAGCTTGCCCACGTGGTACACGGGATTCTTGCCGTTCGCACCCTCGAGGTTCATTGGTCGCAGGGGTGTGATCAGCCCGTTGACGCGGTTGCCTCGACCAACGACCCCCTCGTCGCCAGATTCGATCGAGCTGCCTGTATGAGTCAGGTAGAGCTCATCTCTCTCAGGTACATCCCGGGCGTTGAGCCGGAATCGCAAGTCTGCTTCTGACATACGCGCAGTTGCCAGTCTGTAGCACTCTTCACGCACGACCTCGAGGTTGCGAAGGTAGGCCGTTCGGCTGTGGACGTATCGAGACTTTTGAGGCACGCAGAGGACGACATCGGCGAGCTCGCCATCCCAGTAGCCCATGAGCTTGACATCCGAACCGCACCACGGGTGAGCGAGGGTGAACTGGCTTCGACCGGAGAAGTGGTTGACGAGTTCACGCACGAAGGACTCGAACACGTTCTCAGGCGCCCAGCCTGTGCCGAGCGACGTGTCGTTCGACAACCGAACGTGGCGCTCACGTAGATCGCCGATCGACCGCGGACTGAACCACCGCACCCGGTCTGGAACGCCCTTGTCGGTGACGACTGCGCCAGGACTGGAATTGCTGGTGATGTTGAAGACGATGTCGAGATGATTGGCGACCTCCGGGAGGCGGTCTGCGAAGAATGCGCGGACCTCAGCTTCGACGAGCTCCTTGACCGGAATCGTCTCACCGCCGCACATCCAGGCCGCCCGGCCATTGACCAACACTCGAATGGGCGCCGTCATGCGCCCACCGCCGTACCGCACCTCACAAGCGCCACCCAACAGCGCCAGCTTGTCGAAGTTGTGATGCAGAATCGCACCGAAGCGGTCGAGCGTGTAGCGGCTGTAGGCACGAGAGAGTCGCTCTGCCAGGTGGTCCGCGAGTGTGTCGGGATGCCCCAGTCCCTTGCGCTCGACGATAGTCAATGCGTCTGGCCGGGCTACGCCGGTATCGATGACAACATGGCCGGGTCCGACTGTCGTACTTGTTCGTCGCATGACGAAGTCCAATCTCGAGGTCGAATCGCTGATTTGCTGAGGTGGAACGATCTGGGTCAGCGAGGGACGCCGGCTGCTTGCAGGTCGGCGACGGTCTGAGCCGAGCGCCGGCATGCTGCGAATGTGTTTCCTTCGTGCGCAAGTTCACAGAGCACCCCGCTCGACAACATGCTCATATCGTGAGGACGGCGTCTATCGAGCCAGCGAACCAGGCGCCAGGCCAGCACCGCCCCTGGGGCGCCAAGTTCCGCGAGCAGGTGAATGACTGGCTCCTCGATGGAAGTCCCGTCGTACAAAAGATCGCGGATGACATGGAAAACGACATCTGCGAAGTCACAGGCTGCAGGACCTCGGCCGCACGCCTCCCAGTCGACGACGTAGGTCTCGTGCTCGGCTAGGAGGAAGTGCTCGGCCTTGAGGTCGCCATGCAGGTAGACGGCTGGCTCACTGTCGACGACGCGCAATTCGCCGATCAGCTCGGTCCACCAGTCATAGCGCCGGCAGCGGGGCGACAGTTGATCCAGCAGGTATTGCCTGTGGTCTGGAGGGTCACTGAGGCTCGGCTCCCATCCGGCACCGGGCGCCAACTGATTGGAAGCTGCTGCGAGTCGCGCCGCCAGGGCACGAACATCGCAGAGATAGGCTCGGACATCTACGTCCGTACGAGTAATCCGAGCGTCTCCCGGAACGACCCTGAAGATGCTCCAGTACTCGTCGAGGCGTCGTCCGGCCGCTAGCACCTCTGGCACAGCGATGCCCCAGCGACCCACCCGTGTCAGAGCATCGACTTCACGACGCTGTCGCTCTCTCGGCTCGATACCGCGGTAGACCTTCAACATGCTCCTGCGATCGGTAGACGATCGTGTGATGGACAGCGGTTTGAGAATCTGATCGCCGTCGTACATGGTCGATCCGAACGTGCACTGCTTCGTCACAGGCGCTCCTTCGGCTCGGGTGGAACAGCGGGCGGACGCAGACACAGGGATCAATACGTCCGCCCACTGGCTCGGTGGGTTCGTCGCTTTGCGGTCGGTTGGGCGCTTACACGAATTGCCGCACTGACGGGGAGTGCGGGGGACGAGACCTGCAAGCTCATGTCCCATGTTGGCGGCCCACACAGTCTCCGGAAATTGATTCAGTCCGTGGATTCGTTCCACTCCATGGGTGCACACCGCTACGCTGAGTGGTGAAACGCACGTCTTGGGAGGGTTGTGAGTCGTCGACGGGTGTTCGATCCTGGCACCGTGCCGCGCTCGTTCTGGCGGAAGAGCGAGGTACAGGTTGCATTGGCACGGCGCGATGTCGCCGAGTTGTTTCGTAGGTACCTGACGGACTTCAGCGACTGCACGCAAACCCAACTGGCGCTCCTGACCGAGCACGATCGCTCAGATGTGTCCAACTGGATACGAGGAACGCGGCATGGCCAGGTATCGGACATCAACGTACTCACACGCATCGCAGAGGGCCTGCAGGTGCCCGATGACGCACGAATGCTCATGGGCCTGGCGCCGGCCGACACCCTGGTCTCCTCGATTCGTGACGAGCGGGAGCTCACCAAAGGCACGGCGTCAGTCGCGGAATCGAACCGTACGCGAGTCGATGGTTCGGACGCGGCCAGTACACGAATTGCCATCTGTGGAAGCCGATCAACCGGTACGGAGTCCCGCGTCATTGACGCGGCCGTGCGATCGATGGCTCGCCTGGTGATGGTGCGACGTCTCCTGGTCAACCATGGTCCGATCGGTGTGGGCATCGAGGTGATCACCCACATCGCCGACCACTACCAACCGCCGGGTCTGCGCGGAGCCGTGGCGATCTTCGGAAGGCGAAATGTAGTCTTCGACGCCGAATACGTCGTGATCATCGGCGGCGGAAGCGGCACTCAAGCGGAAGCAGACATCGCTGCGTCGATGGGCAAAAGGATCCTCCCGCTCGGAGCCAGTGGCGGCTCGGCCGAGGCGATCTACCATCAGGCGCTTCACGCACCCGCGCTGTCAGACTGGATGCCGATGAGCACTCGGGAGAGGCTGCACAAGTGCTCGACACTCCACACGGATGCCGGTCAGACGGCGATCCAGCGGATGACAGATGATTTCGTGTACATGATCGATGATCTTGTCGGCACCGATGAAGGAGACCATTCGTGACCGAGCGCCCCTACGTACTGCTGTCCGTGGCTGCCTCAGTCGACGGCTATATCGACGACAACACCGGTGAGCGCCTTCTGCTGTCGAATGACGAGGACTTCGATCGAGTCGACGAGGTCAGGGCCGGTGTCGACGCCATTCTCGTGGGTGCCAACACGATCCGCCGCGACAACCCTCGGCTGCTCGTGCGCTCCGATGAGCGCCGTAAGCGCCGCTTGGACGCAGGGCAGACGGAATCGCCTGTCAAGGTGACGATCAGTGCAAGTGGAGACGTCGACCCGGCGTCGAAGTTCTTCTCGACCGGCGACGTCGACAAGATCGTCTACGTTCCGACAGCTGCGGTCGACAAAGCCACCGCCGCGGTCGGTGGAGTGAGCAACGTCGTCGATGCCGGCCAAGAGGTGAACCTCGGCGTCCTTCTCGACGATCTCGCCCGACGTGGCGTGAAGCGTCTGATGATCGAGGGCGGGGGCACCATCCACACCCAATTCCTGGCGGCCGATCTCGCCGATGAGATCCACCTCGTGGTCGCCCCCTTCTTCGTCGGTGACAGCAAGGCTCCACGCTTCGTGAGCGACGCTGCGTTCCCTCAGAACCCTGCCAACCGGATGCAGCTCGCTGACGTGAGGCAAATCGGTGACGTAGTACTCCTTCGATACCTTCCCAGAGGTTCCACCGATGCATGAGACGGACGACCACTACTGGCTCAAGCAAGCGATCGACTTGTCTCGCTCGTGCCCGCCATCGGCCACGGCCTTCTCTGTCGGCGCGATCATCATCAGCGGTGACGGAGACGCCCTGGCCACCGGCTACTCGCGGGAGACCCATCCCCACGACCACGCAGAAGAGATCGCCCTGACAAAGATCCCGCCGAACGATCTCCGTCTCCGCGACGCCACCATTTACACCAGTCTCGAACCGTGCAGCAAACGAGCTTCCCGCCCTAGTGCCGCGCGTCTGAGGTCTTCTGACGGTTGGCCTTCTTAAGGATCTGGTCTGCGGTCTTGGTCCAGGCGAAGGGGTGGGATCGGTCGTTCCAGCC
>NZ_SJKB01000028.1 GCF_004331465.1 Kribbella pittospori | reverse complement strand
CGAGGCCGCGGCTTCTTCTTGCCCATGGGCTCCATGATGAACATCCTTCCGGAGCACAAGCTCCTGATCTCGGATGTCCGTCAAAACGGGTCAGGCCCACGTTCGTTGGTTTGGTGACGCTCCATTGATACGTGCCTCGCTCACGTAACGGACCCTCGTCGAGTTGCGCGTCCAGGTGCCAGTACCAGAAGCCACCTTCGACGTCTTGTCCTGTGGCCGGCAGTCGGTAGGTGCGGCCAGATGGTGAGATCAGGCGCATGGTCGGGTGGGTGCTGCTGAGACCCGCAACGCAGAGCTGGATCGAACTCAGCCGTTCAATCCGGATTGGTTCCTCGGTGCAGGAGGGAATCCGGTGCAGCGAGTATCCGAGGACCTTCGCGAGCCAGCCCGGTCGCTTGCGTTGCGTCTCACCCTTGGAGCTTGTCTGTGGGCTGCTTGGGCTGATGCCCGATGTGGCCGGTGTAGTTGGTGTAGTTGGTGCTGGCACAGAGCTTTTGGCCTTGGATGTCGCGGACTCCTGCGGCGTATGGATTGTCGATGCATTAGCTGAGTTCGGCGGCAGCGTTCCTGGGGCATCGGGAGGTACTGCAGTTGAGCAGGTCGACAGCAGAATGCCCGCCGAAGCCACTGCTGCCAGCTTGACAAGGAGCGACGGAACGTACGCTGCCATCAGCACCATGGCTGATCCCCCTACACCTCGCCGCCTTCTCAGCCGGCGGCAAGTTCTTGGTCCCCGATTAGACCATGCGCCTCTCTGCGACCGACCGCAAGATGAATTCGCGTGTGACACGCATTTCTCACGAGCGCTTGATTCTGCTGAGACTCTGCTGCTGGAGGAGATCCTCAGCGATCCGTACGCCGATGGGCCGCCTCCCGTCGGAGCACGGGTGCGTGAGTGGCCGGCAGGCAGCCCCCAGTCGTGGACCGCGGCTCGGCTGCCGCACGTTCGCTTCAGTGCAGGTGTAATGAGGGTGGCCTGCCAAGTCGCCACCGCGATTGGCAGTCGCTGTGAAGCCAGACGGACAAGGCCGAACGATTGTCTTAGAGAGTTGCACAACGTGCGGTTGAATTGCCTGGAGACTCACACGTGCAGAATTGGGCTGCTGTCGACTGTTCGGTACTCCTGAGCAACCTCGACCGGGTCGTTCACGAGTTGTCCAATCAGTTCGACCCCGCGGGCTTCCGGAGCGGGCTTCGTGCCGCCTCCAGTGAATGTTGGTGAGGTTCCGAAAGTTGCCGTGCGATGCCGAACTAACGCCCGAACGGGTCGGTGGAACCACCACAGAGAAGAGCCGCGGATCACATGATCAGCCAGGGCATCTGTCACTCGCTCATCCAGACTATTCATCAGCCGGCGCTGGTCCGGATCGAGGGCGCCGTATGACGGCCCCGCTTCGGGAAGCTCGGCTCCCGTCTCGGCCACAACTGTCTGCACAGCCAGATGGAAGGAGGTCCCGCCAAGACGGTCGGCATCCTTCATCATCTCGTTCGCCTTGTTGATGAAGTCTCGAACGGGATCACAATCCGGCAAGCGACGATCGATGATCGCGTCATCGCAGTCGTCACGGATCTTCGTCATCCTCATCACAAACTGTGCCCTCGACGCGGCGGGAAAGACTGTGAAGAGGCCAAACCAGAAGATGGCAACTGATGCCAGCAGTAGTAGCAATGCGCCGCTCATCTTGCTCCCCATCTCTTCCCGGACTGCTCACAGTACGGGCTCTGTCTTGCGCTTGTCTTTAGCGTGACTCGCTTTGTTGCTCGGCTTACTACTCTCCACGCCATCAAGTTCACCGCGCCCGCTGGGCTTGGTCGGGTCCTCCGATTCCAAGCGTTTGACCTTCTCGGACAGGTCCGCGTTCCGCTCCTCCAGCTCGTCTGCCCGGCGCTTGTGATGTCTGCCCCACATCCACAGTCCGGTGCCAGCTAGCGAGACGCTCAGCGTCAGACTCAACGCCGCCGTCATGTTGAGTGAAGTTTCCTGGCCGGCGAGTTCGTGAGCAGGTAGCCAGGACGCCGCGGTCACCACGGCGATACAGAACCCCATAACTCCAGGCCGCCAAACGGACCGAACCCACTCCTCGCGAAGCTTAATCTTGGCGAGGATTACCTCATTGGACGGCGATTCCGCCTGCTTGTCTTCCGGTTGCCTCACTCGCGTTGGCGAGCCCCCATGCTTCCCCCTGGGCAACACACCCACCCCCATCTCCCCCGAGTGTGCCTGGTTGGACGTTACAGGCAGTGACAGTTCAATGGAAGCGGACTGAGCGGTCTATTTCACTGAAAGGCGCAACAGGCTCGGTGCTCGCGTCCTCGACGGAAAGCGGTGTGCGCAGCCGATGGACTATTCATTCGCTTGTACAAGAGACTGAGACAACACTCGGAGTTGACGGTTGTCTTCCCGCTGTCGTATTGAAGCCGCCCGAATAGATCACGCCATTCTCGTCCTCTACGAGGAAAACTGCGCAGGTTCTGACTGGGCATGAAGACCGGCCGGACGAGGTCCATGAAGTAACAACGAGCGGGGGTTGCTGATGACCGGACCACGGTATCTCGGTGGCGGTGTTGACGGAGCAGAACGCTCGAGCCGCTGCGTGAACTCGCGCAGATCTTCGTGGCAGCGGACCAGGCCCTGCTCATGGCCGCACGCGGGGACCTGGACGGAGCCTTGGCCGAGCTTCGCCGGATCGTCGGCTCGCGCACCGAACTCGCGAACCATCTGAACTGGTGCCGGTGTCGGAGGCCCAGTTCTGGAACTTGAGCAGCTCGACCTGCAGCAGATACTTCGCCTCGTCGTACTCCTCACGGGGCATTCGTTCGTCGTACGGATAGTTCTCCCGCCAGGTGTCCACGGCGCGGCCGTCCGGGTTCAGCAGCACCGGGTCGTCGTCGTGGTCGTCACCGATGTGGTGGCCGGCGATGTTCAGCCGGTCGATGTACTCGCGGACGTCGCGCAACATGCTGCCGGCGGTATCCCGGATTGCCTCGCCAGTCGGGTTCGAATGACTGGTGGCCCTTACGTGAACGTCAGGTGAAATGGCCGGCTATGGGGGTGTGAAGCCAAGGGCGATCGTTCACGGGAGGGGCATGGACCCCGCCACCCTGATGCTCGTGCTGGTGGTCGTCACCGCCCTGGCGTTCGACTTCACCAACGGTTTTCACGACACCGCGAACGCGATGGCGACCTCGATCGCGACCGGTGCGTTACGACCCAAGATCGCCGTCGCGTTGTCGGCGATCCTCAACCTCCTCGGCGCGTTCCTGTCCGTCGAGGTTGCCCTGACCGTCACCAACGCCGTCGTCAAAGTTCAGGACAAGCAGGGCGCGCCACGCGCCGACCTCGTCGGCGACCAGGGCTATGCCCTGTTGCTCATCATCCTGGCCGGTCTGGTGGAGGGCATCGTGTGGAACCTGGCCACCTGGCTGCTGGGGTTGCCGTCGTCGTCCTCGCATGCGTTGTTCGGCGGCCTGATCGGTTCCACGATCGCTGGGCTCGGATTCAGTGGTGTGAACTGGAACGGCGACGGCAGCAAGCTTGATGGCGTTCTGGGCAAAGTGGTGCTGCCGGCGATCGCAGCGCCGGTGATTGCGGGCGCAGTCGCTGCGGTCGGAACGTGGCTGATCTTCCGGACCACTGCCGGTGTTGCTCGGCGGTTCACCGAGACCGGCTTCCGCTGGGGTCAGATCGGCAGTGCGTCCCTTGTTTCTTTGGCGCACGGCACCAACGACGCCCAGAAGACCATGGGCGTCATCACGCTCCCGCTGATCGCCAGTGGCCGCTGGCATGACACCGACGCGATCCCGTTCTGGGTCAAGGTCACCTGCGCCCTGGCGATCGCGATCGGTACCTACGTCGGTGGCTGGCGGATCATCCGCACGCTGGGGAAGGGCCTGGTCGAGATCCGTTCCCCCAGGGGATGGCCGCCGAGAGTGCCTCGGCCGCGGTCATTCTCGCCTCGAGTCATCTCGGCTTCGCGCTGTCGACCACTCAGGTCGCCACTGGTTCGATCGTCGGAACCGGCATCGGCAGGCCCGGTGCGGAGGTGCGCTGGGGGATCGCCGGGCGCATGGTCGTGGCCTGGCTGACCACTCTGCCCGCGGCGGGCGCTGTCGGTGCCCTGATGTGGTGGATCGGCGACGCCTTCGGTGGGTACGCCGGACCGCTCCTCGTGTTCGCGGTCCTGGTCGCCGTCTCTTGCTTCCTGTACGCCCGGTCGCGTCTGCAGCCTGTCTCGGCCGGCAATGTCAACCACGAGTGGACGGGAACGCCGTCGCTCGGCCGACCCCAACCGAAGGTGGCCGCATGATCGACAACCTGCAGTACGCACTCGACGGCGCGTGGCGGGTCCTGCTCGCGAGCCTGCTGTTCGGTGCGGTCTTGCCCGTCATCTTCGCCGTCGGTGTCTGGTCTTTCGCCTGGGGGAGCGGTGGCGAGGCCGAAGTGAGTCACGGCCGGCCTCATCCTGTCGGGAAGTTGCTGGCCGGTGTGTGCTTCCTGGTCGTCCTGCTCGGGGTCGTCCTCGGGATCGCGATCATCGCCGCCACCGGTTTCGGCAAGGAGATCTCCTTCGACCACGGGTATCCGACCGTTGTCACCAAGGAGGGTTGAGATGGCGCTCGGGAACCAACCCAACGAGCCCGCGGGGACGCCGATCACCCCGGCGGACCGGCCAAGCATGGCTGCCCGCGTCAGCGGCGTACTCGCATGGCTGAGAGAGGGATACCCCGACGGCGTCCCGCCAAAGGACTACATCCCACTCCTGGCCCTGCTGCGACGCCGGCTGACCGAGGACGAAGTCTCCGAGATCGCCCATCGAATCGCCGACACCTCCACACCCCAACAGGCGAGCCAGGACATCGGCGTACACATCACGAAGATCACCGACGCCCTGCCCACCCCGGAAGACATCGCCCGCGTCGAAACCCACCTCACCGAACACCACGGCCGGCCCGACATCCCGTAGCGGCCTTCACGCGCGACGCCTTTCGACGAGAGGATGGCCGGGCGCCGGCCCGGCTGGGGAGTTCGTGATCAGAGGAGAAGGCGCAATGGTCGTTCCACCGCTTACCGGTCTCGAGGACGCCGACTCGGCATCCCTTACGGCACGAAGCGCGCGACGCTGCCGCCGAATCCGGAACCGACGATCAGCACGTCGTAATCGAAGCCCGCCATCGAGATCTCCCTCCGTGGCCACCAATGCAGGGCCCACGTTCACACCTGGGGCCGCTCGTTTCGCCAGTTAGCACCCCGGCGTTCGCGCGGGCTAGGTGCACTGATCGCAGAGCAAGGGGGAGCCATGGCAAAGATCTACTTCGAGACGCTCAACCTGCGGCCGGCCGGGCCTGTGCTCTTCGTCGAGATCGCGGCTCCGCCGATGATCCTGCTCGCCCCGAGCTCGTCCGTGACCTCGTCGCCGTCCGTGGTGCCGGCGGCGGTTCGTCCTGGCCTGCGACCTGCGCTTCTACCCCACCCCGCCACCGCCCGGAACGAGCCCGAAGGCCAGCCGGCGGACGGATCTTGCGTACTCAGGCGGCGATGGGACGTTGGTCGAGGAGCGTCCAGCGCGGGTCGTCGTCGGGCCAGTGGTTGACGAGGGCGTCGACCGCAAGCTGGTGGACGGTGGGATCGAGTACGCCGAGGTCTGTCGCGGCGCTCAGGACCTGGAGGTACGTCGCGATCGACTCCGTGGGGAGTGCTGCGGCTGTCGGCGTGACTGATGTCGCCACATCGCGCATGTCGACCATCACGAACGCACCGACGACGGTCGCTCCCTCAGCGCGCAGTCGGCTGACGAAGCCCTCGATCGCGGTGCCTTGCGAGACGGCGTCGTCGACGAGCAACACTCGCCGGCCGTTGACCTCCGCGCCACGGACCCGCGGTTCGTTGTCTTCGTGACCGACGTAACCGGGCTTGCGCACGAACGCGAACGGAAGGTCGGCGTCCAGTGCCACGGCCGCCGCGAGGGGGATGCCTCCGGTCTCGGCGCCGACGATGACGTCCACGCCCAGCCGGTCGGCAAACGTCGCGCCCGGGATCGCGAGGTCGTGCAGCAGCCGTGGGTCGCCGTACGCGTTCTCGACGGACAGCGGATGCAGCGGGAGCCGGGTCTTCATGTCCCAGGACGAGATGCCGGGGCGGACCAGGCCAGGTGTGGTCGCGAGCCGGGCGACGAGATCGGGTCTGGCGGGCAGTCGAGTGGACCGTGCCTGGTCGAGGAGACGCACTCGGTGCGGGTTCGCCGTACTGCCTGTGATGCTGTGTGCCGTGGTGATCATCGGAATGCCTCCTGAAGTAGTTGCCATACCTCGAAGGTCGCGCGTTCCACGATGGGTCGCGCCCGTAACAATGCCTGGCGACGGCCCTGGTGATCTTCCGCGGCCAACGACGTGATGATCCCGACCGTGCAACTCGCAGCTTCTCGCCGACCATCTGCCCAACGCGAGGCCGCGGATCTACCCCGACGCGGCCCACAGGTCCTCTTGCACCCCCGCCTGCTCGCGGACCTCGTCACGGACTTCCTGTCGACTCCCTGAGTCAGGCGTCGATCGGGCGCGAGAAGACCTGGAGGAGGAGCAGGAAGACGTTCAGGGCCCGATCAGACCAGGGAGATGCGCTGGTCGTGGTTGTCCCTGGGGCGATCGGCAGCCGCCGCGGCGTACGCCGGGCACGGGACCAGGGTCTTGCACTGGTGTGACGGAGTTGTCTCCGCCGCATCGTGGAGGCAGTGAGACCCCTTCAAACAAAGGAAAGCGCATGACCACCATTCACTTCACCGAGGTGACCACCTCGACGCCTGAACAGTTCGTCGCCGCACTCACCGACTTCGGGCCGGGACGCGCGGAGGTGTTCGCGAACAGCCACGACGACTACCTGACGGTCCACGACCAAGGCCCCGGGTACGCCGATGTGACCGAAGGCTCGCCCAGCGTCTGGGAGCGGTTGCACTACAACTGGTCCGACCCGAATCACGTCGTCCTGACCACTACCGACTCCAATGTCTGGGGCGGCGCGTCCGGCCACACCTACACCTTCACCCGACGGGCCGACGGCGCGACCTTGATCGACGTCGTCATCGTCCGCGAGGGCAAGAACCTCAAGGGCCACCTGATCGCCGGCCTGTTCGCCCTCGGCGGCAAGAACGTGATCCGCAAGGCCTTTGACAACACCATCCGGGCCATCGAGGCCCACAACGCCATCACTACGAACCGCACGGAGGTATGACCACCATGAAGTTGATGCTCAAGGCAAGAAACGTTCTGATCACAGCGCTCGGCGCCGGGCTACTGCTGGCCGGAGCGACTACCGCGCAGGCTGCTGAATCGAATGCAACGCAGAAGCCGACGATCGTGCTACTGCACGGCGCGTTCGCCGACGGTTCCAGCTGGTCCCAGGTGACCGGTCGGCTCCAGCGCGACGGCTACAAGGTCGTGGCCCCCGCCGTACCGCTGCGCGGGACCGTGTCCGACACGCCGTACCTCAGCGGCGTACTCGCGGGCATCCCCGGTTCGAAGGTGCTCGTGGGTCACTCGTATGGCGGCGCCCTGGTCAGCGAGCTCGCCGACCAGTCCGGAGTCAAGTCACTCGTCTACGTGGCTGCGTTCATTCCGCAGGCCGGCGAGACGCTGGGCGCGCTGAACGAGCAGTTCCCCGGTAGCGAGCTCGGTCCGAACCTGGTGCCGATCAGCTACCCCGGTGGCGTCGACCTCGCGCTGAACACGCAGACGGCCGGACCGGTCCTCGGCGCGGATCTGCCTGCAAGCGACGGTGCGGTGTTCCTCGCCGCGCAGCGGCCGGTGTCAGCAGTGGCTTTCACCGAGCCGGTTGAGAAGACCGCCCCGGCGGCGCTTCCGAAGTACGCAGTGATTCCGAGTGGTGACAAGGCGATCGCCCCCGACGCCGAACGCTTCATGGCCAAGCGGGCCGGCGCGACCATCACAGAGATCCCAGGCGCCTCCCACCTGGTCGCCCTGTCGCAGCCCGCGGCAGTGACCAAGGTGATCGAGCGAGCCGCCCGTTGATCCCACCCCGCCACGAACCAGCCGGAGCATCAGGCTCCGGCTGTTCGTGCGTTCAGGGTGTTCAGGCCGGTTCGGAGACGAATAGCTCGATGGCGATCCCGTCGGGATCCTTGAGATTGAGGTGCAGCCCGAACGGACTCGCCTCGATGGCCGAGCAGCTCACCCCGTCGGCCTCGAGGCCGGTGTGCCAAGCTTCGAGATCTGCCCGCGAAGGGATCGCGAAGGCCACGTGGTCCAGCCCGATCCGAGCCGGGTCGAAGGTCTGGGAGGCGGGCTCGGGATGGTCGCGCAGCGCGATCATCACCCCAGGACGCGCGACGATGAGCAGTTGACACGTGTCGACCTTGGTCTTGAACACGGTCTCGGTACCGAGCACGCGGTTGTAGAACTCTGCACTCCGCTCAGGATCGGACACCGTCAGCGAAAGGTGCGACACGGCTTCGAGTGCGGGCATTCCAACCTCCTGGCCACAGTAAGCGGCACCAGCCCGCAGAACTCAACTCCCCAGATGTACGGCGTCCACCAACAACCAATGGTTACCGTCCGGATCGCAGAAGGTCGCGTAGGAGAAGCCGGCCTCACAGCGAGAGATCCCGCTCGGACTCACGCCGCGAGCCAGCAGCTCAGATCGGGCCGCCTCGAGGTCGTCCACCGTCAGAACTCCGCGGGCCGAGCCAGGCGGAGCCGAGCCGACATCGCTGCAGATGATGATCGAGCACAGTGAGCCAGGCGGCGTCAGCCGAACGACCCGGCGGCCTTCGCCGCTGCGGTCGAGGTCCAGCCGAAACCCCAGAGCTCGGTAGAAGTGCCGGGTCCGGTCGATATCGGACACCGGAATCACAACGGCCTCGAGTTTGTAGTCCACGGGATCTTCTCCTCTGACGCTTCCTCGTTCGAGCGTCATCCACGCGCGGTGTCGTCGCGTCCGTGGAACACACTGGTGCGTCAGGCGGGGCTGGCCAACGCGCCGCGGAGCTGCCGGCGGGAAGTGATGCCGAGCTTGGAGAAGGTCTTGCGCAGGTGCCATTCGACTGTGCGGGGGCTGATGAACAGCTGAGCCGCGATCTCGGGATTCGTCATGCCGTCCCGGGCCAGGCCGGCGATCTGCGCCTCCTGCGCGGTCAGGTCGTTGAGCGTCTCCGGCGAGCGTTTGCGGACCGTCTCGCCGGTCGCGAGCAGCTCATGGCGGGCGCGCTCCGCGAACGCCTCAAATCCCATCTGGGAGAGCTGGTCGTGCGCCGTCCGGAGCTGATCGCGTGCGTCGACGCGTCGGCCTTCGCGGCGGAGCCATTCGCCGTACAGGAGTTGGGAGCGGGCCACTTCGATAGCGAGGCGGGTCCGGCCGAGATGCTCGATCGAGCGGCGGTAGGCGTCTTCGTCCGCGGTGAGTAGGGCCCGGATCCGCGCCTCGATACCGAGGCCCCATTCCGTCGGGGTCGCGGCGGTGCGTTCGGCGAGCCAGGCGAGCGCGGTCTCGACAAGCTTGGTGTCGCCGGTCCGGGATGCTGCCTCGGCGACTTCGCCGATCACCAATGCGCCGTACCCCACGACATCCTGCTCGAAGACCTGGAGCCCGGCGTCGCGAGCGACGTCGTACCTGCCGAGGCCGTTGTGCAGGACGGCATTCGCGTACGTCGCGAACGCGGCCATCCGGCCTTGGCTGTGGGCGGTCTCGGTGCGGATGGTCTCGCCGATCAGTGGCGTCGCCGTTGTCTCGTTGCCGCGGAAGGCCTCGAGGAGCAGGCCGCCGTATCGGAGTTCCGGATAGCCAGTGGCCGCGGCGAGTTGGCGGCCTTCCTCGACCAGCGCGGCCACTGCGGACAGGTCGCCGGTCAGGCACTGGAGGTTGGCGCGGAAGTTGAGGGCGAACTGCAGTTGCACGAGCGCGCCGGACTCCCGAGCCATCCGCTCCTGCCGGAGGGCGAGCTCCTCCGCGGTGTCGAAGTCCCACACCTCGATGGCGACGATGCCGGCGGCGCGGTTGCCCGCGAGCCAGAGCCAGCTGGCGACATCGTCGGTGCCGATCTCCACCTGGCTGGCCAGCTCGAGTGCCTTGGTGAGGTGCGGCGCGGCGGTCGTATAGCCCTGGGTGAAGCGCAGCGCGAGCGATTGGAGCAGCAGGTCGGCCGGCGGGTCCGACTCGACCGGGGGAGGGGCGGCGGCCGCGGCGAAGGCAAGAATCCCTGGGGCCTCTGGTCCGCTGGCCCAGATCGCGGCCGACATCGCCTCGAGATAGGTGATCCGCGCGCGGACAGGGTCGTGTGGATCCAGCCGCCTGGCCGCGCTGAGCAACTGCCGGGCGGCGTCGCGGGCGTGACCCTGGTCGAACGCGATCTGTCCGCGGAGCCGCTCGACCTCAGCGTCCCGGACTGGATCCCGAGGGCCGGCGGCCACACCGCTGAGCAGGTGCAGCGCCGCATCCAGTGCGCCCGAGCCACGCTTCGCTGCAGCGGCCGCCAAGGCCCGCTCTGCTCGGCGGGCGGGCTCCGGCGTGAGTTCCGTGGACCGTTCGAGGAAATCAGCGGCGGCGATCAGCCCGCCGCAGCTCTGGGCTCTGCGGGCCGAGCTCTCGAGCTCCGCGGCGACTTCCTCGTCCGGCATCGCAGTCGCCTGGGCACGGTGCCAGGCGCGCCGGTCCGGTGAGGTCTCGGGATCGGTCACGTCCGCCAGGGCGTGGTGGACCGCTTGCCGATCCCGGGCCGAGGCCATCCGGTAGGCCGCCGAGCGGACGAGCGGATGCCGGAACTGGATTCGCTGCCCGAAGGTGATCAAACCGGACTCGATCGCCCCTGCGGCCGGGTCCGCACCCAGCCCGAGTTGTTCCGCGGCCTGCCAGAGCAGAGTCGCGTCACCGAGTGGCTCCGCTGCGGCGGTGAGCAGGAGTAGCCGGGTGTCGGGCGGCAGTACTTCCAGCCGCCGTACGAAGCTCTCTTCGATCCGGCCCGACAGCGTGCCAATGGGATTGCCGTCCGCGAGTTCGGTCACGCTCCAGGCCCGGGGGAGTTCCATCAACGCCAGCGGGTTGCCATGTGTCTCGGCCACGATCCGGTCGCGGATGCGTGGATCGACCGGGCCGGGAAGGACGGAGTCCAGGAGCGCCCGCGCGTCGGCGTCGTTGAGGCCGCGGATCTCCAGTTCGGGTAGGCCAGACAATTCGTGCTCTTCGCCGTGTCGGACGGCGAAGAGCAGCACGACCGATTCGGCCGCGAGGCGTCGCGCGACGAAGGCGAGGACCTGTGCGGAGACCCGGTCGAGCCACTGCGCGTCGTCGATGAGGCACAGGACCGGCACCTTCCCGGCCGCGTCCGACAAGAGGTTGAGGACAGCGAGGCCGACCAGGAACCGGTCCGGTGCCGCGCCGTCTGCGAGTCCGAACGCCGTACCGAGGGCTTCCTGTTGCGGACGCGGCAGGTGGTCGATCCGGTCGAGGAGCGGCTTACAGAGCTGCTGGAGCCCGGCGTACGCGAGCTCCATCTCGGACTCGATGCCGACTGCCCGCACGAGCTGGTAGGCCTGGCTGCGTCCGACCAGCGATTCGAGCAACGCCGACTTGCCGACCCCGGCCTCACCGCACAGCACCAGGACTCCGCTCTGACCGGTCCGCGCTGCCTTGAGCAGCCCGTCGAGTACGGCGTTCTCCTGGCTCCGGCCGAGCAGTTCACGATCCGCCATCCCCATCCCGTCAGGCTTGCACCTGGGACCGATCGGGCGCAACGGTGCCGCTCAGACCAGGACGACCGGGCCACGGGCGAGACGGGGAAACGGTGTACGACGCTGAGCCTCCTACCACCCGGCGTAGCCAGCCATGGCGAGGCCGACGTACGGCGGATCAATGTCCGCTCGAGCCGACCGGACCGACGACGGAGCACCAGAAGGGCGTCGCCGCTCGTCCGGGCCTCGCCGACCAAGGCCCGGACCCGCCGGCCAGGAAAGAGCTTCTTCGATCGGAAGCGATACGTCGCCGAGGAGGCCGCGCCACGACGGCCTTGGTCGTCAGATTCGTGCCGTCGCTCCGTGGTGGCGGACGACGTCCGGTCGTAGTGTCGAGAAGGGGCAGCCGATGCCGTCTTGGGTCTGCGGACCGGGAGGGGATGAGTGTGGTCGACTCGCTCGTGCCAGCGTGCGAGCGATCGCCGACGACCTCACCGAGGACGGCATGGTGTTGCGCTACCGCGTCTCGGAGACCGACGACGAGATGCACGGCGCCGAAGGAACGTTCACGATCTGCTCGTTCTGGCTGGTGTCCGCGCTCGTGCAGATCGGCGAACTGGACGAGGCCAGAGCGCTCTGCGAGAAGCTCCTGTCCTACGCGAGCCCCGCTAGGGCTGTACGCCGAGGAAATCGACCCACTCAGCGGACGACACCTCGGCAACTTCCCGCAAGCGTTCACCCATCTGGCCATGATCAACGCCATCACCCACATCATCCGCGCCGAGGAAGCAGCAGGCACCAGCACCTTCGCCCCCGCACACCAGCGACTCTGATCGGTCTGCACTGTCCGGAGTGAGGAGGACCTTTCCGGTGCGCGCGTTCTGCTGCACGTGCTCGAGTGACCTTCGAATATTCGTCCAGCGAGTACGTCGCTTCCACGTCGGCGCCGAGCGCGTCTCGCTCGATGAGCTGCGCGAGCTCGCCATATGGCTTCGAGTCGCCTCGCGGTGTGTTCTCGACCCAGTTGAGAATGTAGAACGCGCGCAGGGAGATGCCGCGGTAGGTCAGGTCGTCGAGTGGCAGCGCCGGAGATTGGCCGGTGTCGTTCTGCCGCCGTGTTCAACCGTCAGACCGATGTCGTCGAACTGCTGCTCTGGGCGACAGGCCGGCCACTGCGAGGGAGGCCCGAGTCACTGATGGGGCCGGACGGTTCAGACCGGCCGCGCGACTAGTGATCGGGCACGTGGATTGCACTGGTGTGACCGAAGTCGTGGGCGCAGAGCATCGGTTGCAGGACCACTTCAACTGTCCACATCGAGCACGCACCCGTGACCGGGGGAACGAGGCGCGGACGACTGAGCCGGTCTGCCGGCTTCTGGGCGATCGCCGCGAGTATGTCGATCCTGACTGCCTTCTCCACCGCACCGAGCCCCCTGTACAGCCTCTACCGACGACAGAACCATCTGTCGTCGATCACCGTGACCGTCGTGTACGCCGTGTTCGCCGGCGGCATCGTGGCAAGCCTGCTCCTCGTCGGTCACGTGTCGGACTGGTACGGCCGACGAACCGTGCTCATCCCCGCTCTGGTGACTGGTCTGGCGGCCGCACTGATCTTCGCCGTGTCCACCTCGCTTCCTGCCCTGCTCGTCGGGCGTGTACTGACGGGGCTTGCCCTGGGGGCTGCGACCGCCACGGCCGGCGCCTACCTCACCGACCTGGACGCTGGCCCGAACGGGGTCGTGACGCGGCGAGCGCAGATAGTGTCCACGGTCGCCAACGTTGGTGGCCTGGCCATCGGACCCCTGGCAGCCGGGCTACTGGCGACGTACGTTCCCAGTCTGATCTATGTCATCTTCGCGGTGCTGCTGGTGGTCGCACTGGTCGCCACTTGGCGGTCTCCTGAGGTCAGGCCCCTGCCCGCACCCCGGCCCCGCTACCGCCCTCAGCGGCTGGCCATTCCTGCTGCAGCGCGGGCCCAGGTCAGTGCGGCGCTCACCGGCGACTTCCTTGTGTTCACTGTCTACGGCGTATTCGCGGGTTCGGCCTCCGCGTTCCTGTCCGGGCCGCTGCATCGTACGTCCCCCGCACTGGCCGGTCTGACCGTCTTCTTCGCCTTCGGCGTCGGTGCGCTGACTCAGGTCTCGACTGCGACCTGGCCCCTGCGCCGCCTGCTCGCCCTCGGCGTTCCGGTGCTGATCGTCGGGCTGGCCGTGATCGTGACGGCGGCGTGGGTGCAGCCGCCGAGCCTGGCGTTGTTCCTGGCCGGCGCGGCGCTGGTCGGCGTCGGAGCCGGCAGCATCTTCCGAAGCGCACTGACGACGGTCCTCACGACCGCGCCGCCCAACGATCGCGCCGCCCTGGCCCTCTTCTTCGTCGTCGGCTACCTCGGCCTGTCGGTCCCCGTCGTTGCCGCAGGGATCGCCCTGCAGCACGCGACCTTCAAGGTCCTCCTTCTCACCTTCGCCATCGTCGTTGCCGCCGGCATCCTCCTCGCCTCACCGCGGCTGCGACGCCTAACCACCGACAACTGAAGCGACGCATCGCCGGGTATCAGGTGCTCTGTAATGGTGCACCGGGCGGGGGAGGGGTGTCGCGACCACGAGGACGTGGTGGGCAGCGGCTGGTGACAACGAGTGTCGGCTGGTGCATGCACAAGACCCGGCCCGCAGATGATCTCCGTGACCAGTACGCCGTGGTCGATGCAAGGGCCGAGTCAGCGAGCGAAGCACCCGATCGGCCGCGTCGTGCCCTCGTCCTCGCGGGGTCCAGTCACCACGTCGTGCAAGGACCAGGAATCCGGGAGCTGCTCATCCGGGTTCACAAGTGCTGGCGCACTCGCGGGATTGGTGCAGTCACCCAGGGCAAGAACGGACTCACCAGACATGACGATGGGTTTGTATCCCTAGGGATACAAACCCATCTGTCTTGCGCACCTCGTTGTGGTTCAGACCGACGGCGGTACGGCAGCCCCGCATCCCGCCGGTGCCTCACGATGAGCGAAGCCCGCGCTTTCGTTGCGGCAAGGGTGCTTCTCGTTTGTTCACGTGGCTGCCCGAGCTGGCCGCGGCCGCCGAGCACGTCGCGGGTCGGCTCGGTCTGCACGGACTGGGCCCGTTCGAACTGGGAATCCTGTCCCAGCGCGAATGGGCCGACCAGCTCACCGCGTGCCTGCCGATGACACCGCGCGTCGACCTGCGTCACTGGGGCGAGCACTGGTACGCCGACCAGCCGGTCAACGAGGCTCTCCTCGACCAACTGCGAGCCATTGCCGATCACGGCGTACCTGTCGGTCTCCTCACCAACAGCGTCGCCGAGTGGGAGCCCCATCGCGCCCGCGTGCTGGCCGGTCAGGAGATCTTCTCCGCGACGGTGAAGTCGCACGAGATCCGGCTCGCCAAACCGGACCCCGCGATCTTCCGGTACGCCGACAACCTCTTGCCACCCCCGGCCGGGCAGCACGCCCTGCTCATCGACGACAACCGCGTCAACTGCGCTGCCGCCGAACACCACGGATGGCTGACCATCCACCACCGCTCGACTCCCGACACCATCGCGCAACTTGGCCGGATGCGATTGCCGATGTGATGGACGCACAGTCACGGTCAGTTGAGGGCAGATACTCGAACCCCAAACCTGCTGATTTCCAGCTGAGGTTGATCGGCGTTGCTCAATGATGCGCGGGATCCCTTACAGGTAACGGATTCTACAGCTGCACGTTGCGCGTAAGTTCTCATCGGCCACCATCGTCTCGCGCTGATCGAGGTGCGTAAAGAGGTGTGTCGCCGGTTGGTCGACCCGTTGGCCGGCCTGTCGAAGCAGGGCGTCCTGGCGGTCCGTGGGGTGACCCGTTGCTCAGGTGCACCGAGCGTTCTGTGGATCCCAGTGCTTGCCGCGAGCCCCGCCGCTGATCAGTGGGTCTGCGAAGGCTGTGATCACCGCGACCGCATCCGCGAAGCTGGTTGAGTAGTCGCTGGCGGCTGGTCCTTGACGTCGTAACCATGCGGTGTCGGACGGCTGTCGCTGCTGCGGGAGATCGGTAATGCTGGAACTGAGTGGTCGCAAGGTGATCCGTCGGTTCGCTGCGGTGGCTTCGAGAGCGGTGGATACCTCGTCGGCGCGGAGGATGTTGGCACGTAGCAGGCGGTAGAGGTCTGCGTGGTCACGGTCGCGGGTGTTGAGGTCGCCGAGTTCGACGGCAGGGGACAGTTTCTCGGCGATGACGGTGGCGAGTGGATAGCCGAGGATGGTGAAGGTCCCGGTCTCCAGGAGCTGTTGGTACTCGATGACTTGAGGCTCAGGGGTGATGGGATCACCGACACTGACGTCGAGTTGAAGTTTGAGCTGCGCGCACGGGCAATCGAGGCAGGCATCACGAGTCGGAGCCCGTGGTAGCGGCCGTCGTCTCGAATCGGCGCGGTTCTCAGGCTTGTGCTGTCGAACGCGACGCCGTGGTCGATCTCGGTCTCCGCAATCGTCGTCACTCGCGGATGATCTCGGGTTTCTCGTCGGTGAAGGCTTGCCCGAGGATGTCGATGTCGCGCGTTGCGCGGCGGGCGCCGAACTGGGCCAGGAGCAGACGACCCTTGAGGACGAAGTGTTCGCGCAGGGCCGCCCGGCACGAACGGGCTACTGGCCAAGGGCGGCACCCGAGTCGAGCTCGACCACCACCTGGAGGCGCTGATCCGCAAACCCGGCGCGCTGCGCGGCCGCGCTCGAGCGGGCCCGCGCGAGCGGCAAGTTCACGCCGGTCCATGAGGCCAGGTGACAGGCTGCTGGGCGGCGCACGGCGACACCGCCGGCACCCGGGACCTGATCGAAGTCCTGCTCCTGCACCGCCACATGCGCCACGACTACGTCGTCGCCGGCCTGGCGGCCACTTCAAGGTCGAGGGCTGACCGCGGCCGCGGTCGGGCTGGAAGCCCGGCTGGTCGCCGACACCGACGACGCCAGCGCCGAGATCTCCCCGAAGGTCAGCCTCGACGAGATCGGCAGGCCGCCATCACACTGAGGATGGTCAGGTAGCCGGCGGACTGGTAGAAGCGGTATTTCTTCCCGGTCCGCACGTCCGTATGTCTGTGCCGACGACGTTGTGTGTCATTCCTTCGCCCGCCGCGGCAACGCCTGCGGTACCGGCGACCAGGAGCAGACCCGGCACGACGGCCAACAAACCTTTCAAGAAGGACATGTTCGGCATTCCTCTCGTTCTGAACTGATCGGACCTTTTCTGCAGACCGAGGCTACTCATGCGGTCTTCCATCGCACTTTCTCTCCGCGGATGAGATCAACATCGGATTCCGTCGGTCCGAGCCGGAGCGTCCGTGACGCTCCGATGAGGCGCTCCACAGCCGACCGGCGACGAGTGCGAGTACCGAGCCCGCCGCGCCCATCATGCCCACGGCGACCGCCGGTGAAGTGAACTCTGCAGCAGCGACACCGAGTCCTTGAACGGCTTGCAGTCCGGCGGACGCAAGCCCGACCACCTGCCCGCGTCGGCTGTCGGGGACCAACTGCACGAAAGTCGCAGTCGCTAGCATGGTGTACGACGACAGCACGCCGATGAGTGCCGAAACTGTAGATGGCGGCGCTTTCGGCATGCTTTCATGTCAGGGCAAAAGAACCGTGCAAGGCAAGGATGGCAGCCTTGACGCACTGTCCTTTCCCCCAAGGAGGCCATTTATGAGTGATCGAGAGCTGAAGGACGACCGCGAGCTGAAGATCGACCGCGAACTGTAGGCTGGTCGCCTGCAGACGTCACGCCTAGCAAGTGACACCAGCGGGTTCGGGTGCGGACACTGAATCTGCACCCGAATCCCGACCAAGTCGGGTGCGTTGGCGCGGTTCTTCAGTCGGCGAACTCATGGGCCGGTGAGGAGCGCGACCAGTTCCGAACGTCGGAGCTCATCGCTGCCTACTGCTCCGATCTCGTCGTATATCGTCAAAGCGCGCCGCCAGCTTGCTCGGGCGGCTTCTTGCTGACCGGCCGCCTGCTGGGCTACGCCGAGATGCTTCAGAACGATGCAGATGCTCCAGGTGTCGCCTACTCGGCCGAAGGCGTCCAGCGCACGGTAGTACGCCTCCACCGCCGCGGCATGCTCGCCCACACCGTCAAGCGCCTGGCCGAGCCGGTGCCGACGGTCCGATCGTCCTCCGAGTGACCGATGACCGCGAAGCGTCTGCGACCAGTGGTGATCAGGTGCTCGGTCACCGCGCGCGAGGTCGCCACCGAATCGAGGGCGACGTGCGACCAACCGGGCGGTGGCTCCCGCTCGCCCAGGAGTACCGTCGGCTGGCCGGGCGACCGCTCCGCCAGCGCCGCACCGGTCAGGCTCAGTGGCGAGAGCACGATGCCGTCGATCATGTGGGTCTGCGCGCCCTGCAGCACCAGTCGTTCGCTCTCTCGGGTGCCGCCGGTGCTCTCCAGCAGGCCGAGGTAGCCTCGCTCGACGCACACCTGCATGAACAACGCCGCGACTTCGGCGAAGTACGGCGCCTCGAGTTCCGGTACGACGGAGCGCGAGGAAGCCGCCCCGCCCGTATTTGAGTTGGCGCGCGGAGAGGTTCGGCCGGTAACCGAGCGACGCGATTGCCTCCTGGACCCGGGCTCGGGTCGCAGGCCACACGTGCGGATACTCGTTGACCTGGCCCGACGCCTGAGCGAATACGGCGCGGTGTCAGTCCTCTCATCCGTCCACGCCGGTCGTGGGTGCAGACCTGGAATTCGCCGCTATGCTGTGAGCGTTCGGAATGGTTGACATCCGCAACCATGCCAGCCCTCATTCTGCAATTCATTCAGTACGCCTTGCCGGACGGTGCGGCGCACCACATCGACGATCTCGCTCCCGTCCCCCACCTTGCAGACAAGGGAGTCACAACTGATCCGGTGTCGATCAACCGGTGTTCGACCTAGGTCGAAAGGGTTTACGGTCGTGGTCTCTGTGTCCACTATGAGTCGCCATGACCTGGTCTTCGGTACGGCGATTGGCAGTTGCCTTGCTCGTTCTGGCGTCCGCCGTTGTCGCCGGCGCTCCTGGGACGGTTGCGCAGGCAGCCACTCCATTGCCGGCGGTGCTGCCGGCGGTTAGATCCTGGCAACCGGCGGCGTCCGGCGAGTTCACGTGGTCGCCCGGATCACGCCTCGTCGTCGACGGTAGTGCGCCGGGACTGCGTATGGAGGCGGAGACCCTCGCGGACGACCTGTCCTATCTGGAGGGCAGTACTCCGTCAGTGCTCGTCGGATCGCCGGCCACGAGCGGAGACGTTGTACTGCGGCTCGATCCGACGATGTCTGGGGACGAGGCGTACCGGGTCGAACTCGGTGGCGTCACCACGATCTCCGCGAAGACCGCAGTCGGGGTCTACTGGGGCACCCGAACCATGCTGCAGCTGATCAAACGACAGCGGGTGCTGCCGGCCGGAGTCGTCAACGACTCACCGCAGTACAAGGTTCGCGGCTTCCTCCTGAGCATAGGGCGGCATCCTGTGTCGTGGTTGGACAACCTCCTGCGCGACATGAGCTACCTGAAGTTGAACGAGCTGACGCTGAGCTCCTTCAGCATGACTGACGCCGACATCGCCGCAGTGCAGGCGATCGCGAACCAGCGCCACGTCAAGCTGATCGGCTGGTCCAACAGCCCGAAGTTCCAGACCGGCTACATCCCCGAGCAATACCGGCTGACGTACAAGTCCGGGACGTCGACGCTGCGCGACCCGATCGCCCTCGACGTGATGAACGCGGCCGGGGTGTCGTGGG
This sequence comes from Kribbella pittospori, assembly GCF_004331465.1. GTDB lineage: Bacteria > Actinomycetota > Actinomycetes > Propionibacteriales > Kribbellaceae > Kribbella > Kribbella pittospori. The sequence goes on along the minus strand of NZ_SJKB01000028.1, from coordinate 39,237 downwards.
CGACCACAAAGCTCGGCGAGCATGCCGGCCGGTTTCCCACCGACACCTTCAACATCGGCGGCGACGAGTGGCCGCGGTTCAACATCCGCACCAACGGCGTGAACTCGACCAACTTCGCGCAGCTTTACCAGCAAGCGATGGCGAAGTACAACGAGACCGGTGCCGTCCAGGACGCGTACCGCGCCTACATGAACCAGGCGAACGCCGTGATCCGCGCTCAAGGCAAGACGGCGCGGATGTGGTCCGACGACATCATGCCCGCCACCAAGGTCCCGCTGGACACAAACCTCGAACTCATGCATTGGTGGAGCAGCGGACTCACTCCGGCGCAGCTGAAGGCGTCCGGCCACTCGTTGATCAACTCCAACGCGGACTTCGTCTACTTCAACCTCGGCACCACGCAGAACCCGCCGGACCGAATCTGGGATTCCTTCGACCCCGGTACCTTCAAGGGTGGGACGCGTCTCCCGGGCGGTGCCACCGACCCGGCGCTCGTCGGTATCCAGTTCTGCGTCTGGACCTCCGGCGCGGTGTACGACACGGGCCGGCTGGAGCGCGACCTCACCAGCAGGATGCGGCCAGTGGCCCAGAAAGCGTGGGGCACGACGCCGGTCTCGTCGACGTACGCCGCTGCGTTGCCGACCATCACCGCGGTCGGACGGGCGCCCGGCATCGTGGAGACACCGATGTTCAACGACCCGGGGCTCGGGGCCACACCTACCGGGCCGGCCATGCGCTACCTGGACTCCCAGCAGCTCTACACGACGTCGCCCACAGGCGCACTGCACCATTCTCTGTGGACCGCGGCCGGTGGCCAGGTCGGCGAGGACCTGCTGCCGGCGAGCACGGTCGCGGGACGGCCGGTAGCTTTCAACAGCGCCGGTGATCAGCTGAGTGTGTTCACACGGGGTACGGACGGGGCAGTCCGCGAGACCCTGTACACGCCCGGCACGGGCTGGCGGACCACGGACTGGACCGCCGCCGCGGCGGCGAACGGTTTCGGGACGATCCGATTCGCGGGCGATCCGGCCGGATTCAGCTCCGGTTCCGCACGCCACGTCTTCGGCGCCGATGCCAACGGCAAGCTGAGCCATCTGTGGTGGTCCCCAGGAGACGCCAAGGTGCACGGTGACAGTTGGGGCGGGACGATCACGGGGACGCCGGCAGCCTTTGTCTGGGGTCGCGTGCAGATGGTCTATGCGCGGGGAGCCAACGGGACACTGCATCGATGGTGGTGGCAGTCGAGCGACTCAGCCGTCGTACAGCAGGAGGATCTCGGCATCCCCGTCGCGGCGGGCACCAAGCTCGCAGGCTGGACGACTTCGGGTACCCGCAAGGACAGCAGCGGGCGCAACATCCTCACCGCACGGCAGTACGTCGTCCTAGTCGGCCCAGACGGCCACATCCTCCAATGGTCGTTCGACATGGACGGCGACCGACCCACCAGCATCGACCTGACAACGGCCACCGGAGTGGTGGCAACAGGCAGTCCGGCTGGCTACGCGGACACCAACGGCAACGCGGCGGTCTTCGTACGCCGGGTGGCCGACCAGCACCTTATCCGGATCCGCGTTCCGCAGACCGGCCCGCCCGTGGTAGTCGATCTCACCGCCGTCACACCGGGCACCCAGGTCGCACCGACAGGAGACCCCGAGGGGATGCGGTTCGACGCCGAGCAGCATGTATTCGCCCCGGCGGCCAACGATCCACGACACCACTGGTGGGCCACGCCTGCTGACCAGCCACGTCAGGACAGCTGGAGATAGGATCTGCCCATTAGCTTGCGGATCGCTCAGCAGGACGGGTGCGATAAGCCGCGCGGAATAGTTGCAGCAGGTCATCATTGCACAGGGCAACGAAATTTCTCGTTTGTCTCAACATCCCGAGTGCAGATGACACCGGTTTCCGTGAGCCGCTCGGCACGCCGAACTCCTCCCTCCTCGACCATCTGTCGAGGACCGCGAAAAGCGCTGGCCAGCGCGGCAACTCGTCAAGCAGAGTCGCCTGGCAGCCAGAGCGGCGGCCGGCGCGCCGAAGCGGCCCTGACATCGGTGGGGCAGCCCTGCGGCACTGGCGTTCGCCGAGACCTAGCGTGCGTCTGAGCGCCGCTGTGATGTAGACCTGCGAGAATGCCGGCATGGATCTGCATCTGGATCGGGTGGCGGAGGCGAGCTTGCTGAGCAGATCCAGGCACAGTTGCCTGACCGCATCAGTTCCGGTGTCCTGCCTGCTGGGACGATGCTGCCGTCATGTCGCGAGCTTGCCGCGCGGCTGGCGGTGTCACGCACAACCGTAGTCGCGGCGTATGAGCGGCTCGCTGTGCACGGGATGATCCGCTCACGTGCCGGAGCCGCCACGTTCGTCACTGGCCGACCGGCGTTTGCCGCGGTCATGCCGGTCGCGTCTCCGTTGCGGCCGCTGGCGATCTGGCACACTGAACAGCTCGCAGTTCCTGATCTCACCGTGCCGTCGCCGAGTTCAGTTTCGCGCCCGGCGTACCGGCGCGCACGCAGTTCCCGTTCGCACGATGGCGGGCGCTCAACGATCAGTTTCGCCCCCGCACCGAGGTCAGCTACGCCGATCCAGCGGGCTGGGCTCGATTGCGTGATGCGCTCGCGCGGCACCTGGCCATCAGTCGCGGTGTCCGGGTTGTCCCCGAGCAACTGGTGATCACCACGGGTGCGCAGCAGGCGTGCGACGTCGCCGCGCGCGTCCTGCGACCTGGCCTGCTATATCCGGCGGACGCGGCGCTCGTACGAACGTCTGCACTACCTGCTGACCAGCACTCTGCGTGCGGACTTCGCCGATGTCCTCGAGCCGATCGAGTCCAGCGGAGGTACGCACATGGCCGCGCTGCTCCCGCCCGGTCAACCGAGCGGCACGCTGCTCGTCGCGCGTGCGCTCGCGGAGGGGGGAACCTGGGAACGATCTCATGCTGGGGAATCGACCGTCCCGGCCCGGACGGTTTCGTGTTTGGGTACGGCGCTAATCTCGGCCGACCGGATCCCAGCCGGACTGCGCCGCGTTATCTGATCGAGATTGGACTGGCCCACAAACCGGCAAATCGGCATCTCCATCGGGTCGGCTTCGCTTCTAAGCTGCCCAGACACTAACGGCTGGAGGGCCAATGAACTACGCGGGTGCTACCGGCGACAGATATCTCAATCAGCGCTAGGATACAGATCACTTGGTCACCCGGATCGAGGGTGAAGTCTGTCGGGCGAAGAGCTGAGCCGCGGGTAACCTGCCGATCGCCCCTTGCCGTCGTCGGCTCGAGATCTGCCTCGAACAGCGCAGGGAAATGCGCCCCGCCTCCCCGGCTACATTGATGCCGTCACCCTCAAATTCTGCCGCTGGCGTTTGCGGACTCTTCCTGACGCGTCGGCGGTTCGGAGCGCTCTGGCGGCAGGTGAGTGGCGCGCGACGATGTTGCTAAGAGCAACGCTTCCACATCCTGCAGTCGCGACGGCTCAGTGACACGACCAGCCTTCCTGCTGACGCTGAAGGCGTAGTTGCCGTCCGCGACCTGCAACGCGGGAGCGGTCGTTGCCTATACCAACTATATTTGGCGGGTCCAGGACGGTGTTGCGGGGCGCTATTTGATCCACATGTAAACGGTTTACAGCGCTGGGAGAGTTCACTAGAACTGTTGTAGCCGCGAAGGTCGCCACGGTTCCATCGTGAAGGAGGTTCCATGAGGCTCGACTCTTCCGTCCGCCGCACCGCAGCTGCTGTGGGTGGCGTCGTACTGCTGCTGAGCGGTCTGCCGGCCGCTTCGGCAGCACCGGAGCTGGAAGTGGCGGCGTTGTCGCAGACCTTCCGGAATCCGGTGAACGCGTCGGCCGATCCATCGCTGATGTTCGACAACGGCCGGTACTACGTCGCCACGACGCGCGGGAATCGGATCGGGATGTGGTCGTCGGCGAGTCTGGCGACGTTGTTGGTGCAGCCGGAGCAGGTGGTGTGGCGGGACGCAGACCCGAGCCGCAACAAGCAGGTCTGGGCGCCGGCGTTTCGCAAGGTTGACGGCCGCTGGTACATCTACTACACCGCCTCCGACGGTGCCGACGCGAACCACCGGATGTATGTGATCGAGTCCGAGGGCTCCGACCCACTCGGGCCGTACCACTTCAAGACCAAGATCGCGGACTTCGGGCAGTACGCGATCGACGGCGAGCCGATCACGGTGAACGGCCAGCAGTACTTCGTCTGGAGCGGACCCGGCCGTGGTCAGGGCGGTCCGGCGCAGCTGTACATCGCTCGGATGAGCAACCCGTGGACGGTGACCGGCGGCCGGGTCGCGATCCCGGCCAGTGGCGGTTGCAACGAGGTCCGGGAAGGGCCGACGCCGCTCTACCGCAACGGACGCGTGTTCCTCACCTACTCCAGCTGCGACACCGGGAAACCGGACTACCAGTTGTGGATGAAGAGCATCGCGAACGGTGCCGACCCGATGGTCGCTTCGAACTGGGTGCAGCACCCCGGCCCGATCTTCTCCCGCAACGACGAGACCGGCGTCTGGGGACCGGGCCACCACTCGTTCTTCAAGTCCCCCGACGGCACCGAGGACTGGATCGCGTACCACGGCAAGAACACCAGCACCTACACCTACTCGTTTCGAACCAGCCGGGTGCAGAAGATCAGGTGGAACCCTGACGGCACACCGAATCTGGGCAGGCCGCGCGCCGCTGGCGCCACCCAGACACTGCCGTCCGGTGATGCCGGATCCGCGAACTACTGGATCAACGACTTCGACATCGGCACGGGCCTCAACCAGATTGAGTACGCCGGCCGTTGGAACTCCGGCTCCGCCTGCGGCAACCAGTGCTTCTGGGGAAACGACCACTGGAGCGGCGAGACGAACGCGTCGGCCACCATCCGCTTCACGGGCATCAAGGTCGCCCTTCTCAGCGTGCTCGACACCGGCAACGGCATCGCCGCCATCTCCATCGACGGCGGCCTCGAACAACGCATCGACTACTACAGCTCCATCCGCGTCGGCGAACAACGTAGCTACGTCAGCCCCACCCTCGCGAATGGACCACACACGCTCAAGATTCGCGTCACCGGCGACAAGAACCCCGCCTCCACCAACACCGTCATCAGCCTCGACCGCATAGAAGTCTACTGATCGGCTTCGCGAGCTCGGGAACTCCTCGCGCTATCAGCGTTCTGACAGCGACATTTCGTGTCGTCACGGCTGCGGTCGTGACTGGATCGAGAGGGTCTCATGAGGTGCATTCTGCTGACGGCCACACTGGCTGCTGTTGGTTCGCCGGACAGTGCGAACCACTTGGCGATCTTCGCGCTCGGCGCGGGCGACCGCTTCTGGGCGCGCCACCTCTCCGGCCCGGGGTCTGGAGTAGCTGGACGAGTCGCCGTTGCTGGTCGGAACGGCCCGGATCACCCCCTCCACCCGGCTACGATCCGGGCCGTTCCGACCGGCCACGACGACGCTGACGAGTCGGCCCAGGATCGGTCTCGTCGAGGAGTTCACCGCCCGTCAGCGGCTGCAAGACGCGAACACACGCCCGTGACTCTTTCTGCGGCGAGCTCCGTCAGCTCAATGATCCTGCCCGGCTCCGGTCGGCTCTACTGCCTCATCCCCCCGCCTGAACAAGGAGATCGCGATGACGACGATCATTCCGGGTCTGTCCCAGTTGCCCCTGCGACGTCGCGTCGTACGACGAAGCGCACGTGTTGGCGTCTCCGTTCTCGTTGGTCTTGCCTTGGTGGCGGGGAATCAGCAGAACGGCTTCACCGCGGTCGCCGCGTCGCCGAAGCCGGACAAGGAGATCGAGCTGCGTCGCGACAAGCCGGTGCGCGGCGTCGAGGCCGAGCCGGCGTCGCAGCCGACAGATCCGGCGATGGTCGATGCGACCAAACCATGGGCGCCACGGCTCGACTGGCCATCGCCGGGCCAGGCCGAGGTGTCCGTCCCGACGCCCGGCAACGGTTCGTCGGTCAGCCGCTGGAACGCCGTGATGGGCAGCAAGCCCGCAGAGGCCAAGCAACGGGTAGGTGACCTCCCGGTGTGGGTCGGGCCGAGCGCCGACGCGACCCAACGCTGGATCAAGACCGGGACGTCGACCGGGCCGTCGAATGTCAAGGTATCGGTCAATGGACGCCAAGGTGACGTATTGACGCTCGACGTCCAGCGAACCGACGGCGTGAAGACCAACGGCCAGGTCAAGCTGACGGTGGACTACTCGGCCTTCCGCGACACATACGGCGGTGGCTGGGCCAGCCGGCTGCGGTTGTACGACGCGAGCACGGGCAAATCAATTGCCGCGAGCAACAAGGGCGACGGCACCCTGCAGGCTGACGTGACGGTCGGCGCGCAACCGAGTAGGTTGAGGATGGCAGCCGCCGCGTCCGGAGGTGCCGGGGACTTCGGCAAAGGTGACCAATCGGGCGGCGCGGCGACGTGGAGCATCGGCGGGCAATCCGGTGGGTTCGAGTGGTCGATGCCGATGGATGCACCACCAGGTATGGGTGGGCCGCAGCCGGCGGTGGCGTTGCAGTACTCGTCGTCTTCGTTGGACGGTTTGACGGCGGCGACGAACAACCAGGTTTCCGTCGTGGGGCAGGGCTTCGATATCGCCGGTGCCGGATCGATCGAGCGTCGGTACAAGAGCTGTTCGAAGGATGCCGGCAACAACGGGACTCGCAAGACCGGTGACTTCTGTTTCGCGTCCGAGAACGCGAGCCTGTCGATGAGCGGTAAGTCGGGCGACCTGTTCCTGGTGTCGAAGACCAGCACGTCGGAGACCTGGCGGCTGCGCGGCGACGACGGCACCGTGGTCGAGAAGTTGTGGGGCATGGTCAACGGCGACGAGGGCGTTCTGGCGGCGGAGAAGGGCGAGTACTGGCGGGTCACGACCAAGGACGGGACGAAGTACTATTTCGGCCGGAATCGCTTGCCTGGTTGGAGTTCTGGCAGGCCGGAGACGGGATCGACGATGACGATGCCAGTCTACGGCAACAACACCGGCGAGCAATGCAGCAAGTCGGCGTTCGCGGACTCGTGGTGCCAGCAGGCGTATCGCTGGAACCTGGACTACGTCGTCGACCGGCACGGCAACACGATGAGCCTGTACTACGACCGCGAGACCAACCGCTACGCGCGGAACCTGACTGCGACGACGGTCAGCAACTACGTACGTAACAGCACGCTGAACCGGATCGAGTACGGCCAGCGCGACGGTCAGGCCTACACCCAGAGCCCGGTCGGCAAGGTGCTGTTCACGACCGCCGAGCGGTGTGTGGGCGCCGGATGCGGTCCGTCGCAGCCGGCGTCGTACCCGGACACGCCCTGGGACCTGAACTGCGCAAGTACGACGAATTGCAACAACCACTTCAACCCGACCTTCTGGAGTCAGAAGCGGCTCAGCAAGATCACGACCCAGGTGCTGCGGGGTACGGCGTTGGCCGACGTGCAGTCGTGGTCGCTGCGGCACGAGTACACCAACGGTGCCACCACCGGCCGGGCGCTGTGGCTCGAGTCGGTCAGCCAGACCGGTCTCGTCGGCGGGGAACTGCAGACTCCGGAGACCAACTTCGACGGTGTCGGCCTGGACAACCGTGTCGATCCGGCCAACCCGAATCTGCCGAGCATGGTGTGGTATCGCATCAGTGCGGTCAAGTACGGCACCGGCGGCGACCTGGCCGTCAGCTACTCCCCCAAGGACTGCACGGCCGGCAACTTGCCGAATCCGGCCGAGAACGCCCGTCGTTGCCACCCGCAACGATGGACTCCACCCGACCAGGCCGAGCGGCAGGACTGGTTCCACAAGTACGTCGTCACCGAGGCGACCGAGACCGATCGCAGCGCGACGACGAGTGTCCCCGCGGCGCCGGTGCCGGTGACGAGCAAGGTCGAATACATCGGTACGCCGGCGTGGCACTACGACGAGCAGGACGGCCTGTCGGACACCACCACGCACACCTGGAACCAGTGGCGCGGGTATGAGAAGGTCCGCGTGCTGAAGGGGTCTGCCAACGAGACCCAATCGGTGACCGAGACGCTGTACTACCGGGGCATGCACGGTGACCGGAAGGCCGACGGGACGCCGCGGCCCGTCAAGATCACAGACTCGACCGGTACGGCGGTCGACGACATCGAGGAGTTCTCCGGCCAGGTCCGTGAGCAGATCACGTTCGCCGGATCGGCCGTGGTGAACAAGACCATCAACGACTACTGGCGCTCGCCCCAGCCCACTGCCGTCGAGACCCGCCCGTGGGGAACGCGGTACGCGTACATGACCGCTCAGAAGGGCGTCACGCAGTACCAGGCCGTCGACGGCGGCACGCTCAACGTCGCCAACCAGCACGAGTACGACGCCAAGGGCCGGCTGCTGTGGAAGCATCTGGCCAACGACACGACGACGACCACCGACGACACCTGCACGCGCTACGAGTACCAGGAGAACGCTGCTACCGGCCTGCAGGAGCTCCAGACCCGTGAGCAAGTCGTCTCCGTCGGCTGCGACAAGCCGTGGACGACAGCGCAAGTCCTGAGCGACGAGCGGATGTTCTACGACGGCGCCACGTCACACGCGGCCGTCCCGACGCGCGGCGTGCCGACGAAGGGCGAGCGGCTCTCCGGCTTCGACAGCAGCGGCAACCCGACGTACGAGACCGTCTTCACCGCGACGTACGACGAGTATGGCCGCCGCACCAGTGTCAGCAACGCGCTGAACCAGACCACCCGAACGACGTTCACACCGTCCTACGGCCCGGTCACGAAGGCGACGGAGACGGCACCGAACGGGCTGGTGGCGAGCGAGGAGTACGAGCCGGCGTGGGGTGAGCAGATCGCTTCGACCGGACCGGACGGCAAGCGGACCGAGGCTGCCCTCGATCCACTCGGCCGGACCGTGAAGGTTTGGAACCCGGGTCACCCGAAGGCCACCAGCCCGGCGGACGTCGAGCACGAGTACCTGCTGCGCGGTGACGCCTCGTCGGCCGTCATCACTCGTGCCCGGCTCGGCAACGACCGCTATGACGTCACCTATGAGCTGTACGACGGCCTGCAGCGGCTCCGCCAGACACAAGAGGGCACACCGGCAGGTGGACGACTCGTTACCGACTACCGCTACGACAGTCGCGGCAAGCAGTCCATCACCTCGGGGCCGTACTACGCCGAGGGCGCGCCGAGCCAGGAGATCCTGTATGTCGACGACACCGTCGTACCGAAGCAGGAAGTGTCGGTGTGGGACGGTGCCGACCGTCCGTCGGCGCAGATCTACCGGTCCAACGGCCAGGACCTCTACCGCACCGATCACCAGATCACCGCGACCATGCAGAGCATCGATCCGCCTCAGGGCCAAGCGCCCACGAGCCGCATCACCGATGCCCGTGGAAACCTGACCGAACTGCGCCAGTACCGCGGCGAGACCTGGACCGGTAGCTACGACAGCACCAAATACTCCTATACACCGCTCGGCCAGCTGAAGATGCTCACCGATGCCGCCGGCAACGTCTGGAGCTACCAGTACGACATCCAGGGTCGCCGGACCACCGAGACCGACCCTGACCGCGGCACGACGACGTACACCTACAACAAGGTGGACCAGATCGAGTCGAGTACCGACGCAAAGGGCGTGACGACCGCCTACACCTACGACGATCTCGGGCGGCTGAAGACCCAGCGCGGTGGCTCGGTCACCGGGCCGGTCCAGATCGAGTGGACCTACGACACCCTTGCCGCGGGCAAACCAACGTCGACCACCCGGTGGCTGGACGGCAAGGCCTACACCACCGCGGTGACGGGCTACGACGAGGCAGGGCGTCCCAAGGGTCAGTCCGTTACGCTGCCGGCCAGTGAGGGAGCACTGCAAGGCACGTACGCCGTGGCGCAGACCTACACCGATGACGGCAAGGTAGCGACGCGGACCCTGCCCGGGGTCGGGGACCTGCCCGCAGAGACGTTGTCGATCGGCTACAACGACCAGAGCTTGCCCACGACGCTGAGCAGCGAGCTGGGTTCGTACGTCCGGAGCGCTACGCACACGCCACTCGAGGAGACGGAGGTGTTGACGCTCGGGCAGAGCAGCGGCCGCTGGGTGCAACAGCGGTTCGAGTACGAGTACGGCACGCGCCGGTTGTCGCGGGTGGTCACCGATCGTGAGACCTCGCCGCGGCGGATCTCGGACACGCAGTACGCGTACGATCCGGCCGGCAACGTCGAGAAGATCACCGATACACCGTCGTCGACCACTGGCGAGCCGACGGACACGCAGTGCTTCGGCTACGACTACCAGCGTCGGCTGACCCAGGCCTGGACACCTGGATCCGGCGACTGTGCGGCTGCTCCAACGGCCGCGGGGCTGGGCGGTCCGGCGCCGTACTGGCACAGCTGGACGTTCGACGAGGTCGGCAACCGGTTGACCGAGAAGAAGGTGGCCCCGACCGGTGCGACCACCAACAGCACCTACACGTACGGCGGCCCAGCGCACCCGAACACGTTGAAGAGCGTCACCACAACCGGTCCGGCCGGAAGCTCGACGAAGAGCTTCGGGTACGACGCGACCGGCAACCTCACGACCCGGACCGAAGGCGGCAACACCGAGACCCTGAACTGGAACAACGAGGGCAAGCTCGAGAGCACCAGCAAGGGCAGCGGGTTCGTGTACGACGGCGAGGGAAACCGGCTGCTTCGACGCGACAGCAGCGGTACGACACTCTACCTCGGTGAGACCGAGGTCCTGCTCGGCACCGATGGCCAACTGCGCGGCACTCGGTACTACACGTTCGGCGAAGACGTGGTCGCGATCCGCACGAACGGGAAGCTGACCTGGCTGCTGACCGACCTGCACGGCTCGCCCACGATCGCCGTGGACGCATCGAACCAGTCGTTCCAGCGGCGCCGGACCACGCCGTACGGTGAAGTCCGGGGGAGTGCCCCGACCGAGTGGCCCGGGCAGCGCGGATTCCACGGCGGTAGTGCGGATCCGGCCACGAACCTGGTCCATCTCGGAGCCCGTGAGTACGACCCGACGCTGGGGCGGTTCATCTCGGTCGATCCGGAGATCGATCCGGAGGATCCGCAGCAGCTGAACGGGTACGCCTATGCGAACAACAACCCGGTCACGTTCCAGGACGCCGACGGCCGGGTCGCGGTGATCGCGATCCCGATCGTGATCCCGGTGGTCATCGTCGCCGTCATCGCGGTGCTCGTGCTGATGCTGCTGGTCGAGATCGTCAAGTTCCTGGTCAAGGTGATCGAGACGATCGTCGAGACGGTCTGGAACTTCCTGCTCTGGCTGTGGGAGAAGGTCACCCACCAGGTCACCCACTGGGTCGAGCAAACCAAGACCGTGATCAAGGTCGTCGCGAAACGCGAGACCCGGTTCGAGGTCAAGATCGTCAACCGGATCAAGTGGATCTACAAGAAGGTCGCCGACAAGGTCCACAAGCCGGTCCGCAAACCGGCCACGGCGAAACCCAAGCCGTCGAAACCGAAGCCGGCACCGAAGCCGGCGAGACCCAAGGCACCCAAGAAGGCGACGAAGAGCAAGAGCGACAAACCGGCGTCCCGTGGCAACGGCCCGGACCGGGCGAAGAAACGGGAGCTGACTCCCGAAGAGAGGCGCCGGGACCAGGAGATCACCCAGCAGCTCCAGGACGGGATCGCCCGGGGGCGCGGGGAGAAACCGATCCACCGGGAGGACTGGATCTATGAAACCGCCAAGGAGGTCGATCCGCACCCGACCCAGTACCCCGACGGAAGCCCGAAGTGGAGAGGGCCGTACGACAGCAAGGACTTCGGCTCACAGTCGCCTGGTAAGGCCCGCCTTCCGGGTGGCCAGCTGATTGCGAGGATCCTGGACATCTTCGAGGGGTGGGGATTGTGACGAGGCGACAGCCGGTTGGCACCCGGCGTCGGATCATCGCGGCCTCGCTCGCGGCCCTGCTCGCCTTTCCCGCCGTCGGCGTCGCCCGCGCCGACGACGCGACGACCGCGGACACCGCCTCCGCCGCGCCTGCCGGGCCAGTCGAGTTGACCGAGCTGCGGACGGAGAGCAGTGACGTGTACGTCGAGCCTTCCGGTCTGCACACGCTGGTCGCGCACCCGACTCCGGTGCGCGCCCGGCGCGGTACCGGCTGGGTACCGATCGACACCACGCTGCGCAAGCACCCGGACGGCACCGTCCGCCCGGGTGCGACGGTGACCGAGTTGGTGTTGTCCGGAGGCGGAGACCGTGCGCTGGTTGCCCTCGGCACAAGTCGGCGTCAGCTCCGGATGACCTGGTTGACCAAGTTGCCGAAACCGGTCTTGGATGGTGACACCGCGACCTATCCCGAGGTGTTCCCTGGCATCGACCTCAAACTCCGCGCAGAAGCCGATGGGTTCGCCCAGGTGCTGGTGGTGAAGACCCGAGCCGCCGCCCAGCAACTGCATCGAGTGGACTTCGGCCTCGACACCACCGGACTGCGGGTGGAGTCGCGACCGAACGGCTCTACAGTTGCCCTCGACGACAAAGGCGCGAAGGTGTTCACGACCGGCGCCGCGGTGATGTGGGACACCGCCGGGGCGGCGGAGGACGTCCGGCACAGCGGCACCCAGCAGTCCCGGCACGCGACCATCCCCACCAACCGGACCGCTGCGGGTCTGAGCGTCGTACCGGATCGGGCGATGCTGACGTCGGCGGCGACCCGATTCCCGGTCTACGTCGATCCGTCGTGGACGGCCGGGCATCAGTATTGGTCGCATATCAACTCGTACGCGCCCAATCAGTCGTACTGGAACTACGACCGGGCCGACGGCGCCAAGGTCGGACTGTCCTGGGATCTCGACGCGCGGTACCGGTCCTACTTCCAGTTCCGGACCGAGCCGCTGGCCGGAGCGACGATCGTGGCCGCGGCGTTCGACATCGTCCTCGATCACTCGCCGACCACAAGTCCGACGCCGGCCGCCCTGTGGCACACCAAGGCGATCACACCCAGTGAGGAGCTCGAGTGGGGCAACTCCGTCCCTGGTCACTGGCTCAGCGAACTGGCCCGGGCCAGCGGCAACGCCCACACCGGCAGCGGTCAGCCGGACATGGGCATGCGGTTCACCGATGCCAGGGTCAAGGCCGTGATCCAGGGAGTCGCCACTGCGCGTGCGGGCACGGCGACGTTCGGTCTCCGCGCGCCGGACGAGGGTAACAAGTTCCAGTGGAAGAAGTTCCACCCGGGCACAGCGAAGCTGGTGGTGAGCTACAACAACGCACCCCGGCAGCCGGTCAAGGTGAACTTCTCCCGGCCACGTCCGTGCGGCACCGCGAGCGCACCGACAGTTGTCAGTGGCATTGTCCCGCCGACGTTCGCCGCGGTGGCGAGCGACCCGGACAACGACAACATCACTACGAGGCTGTCAGTGCACCGCGTGGACACCGGAGCAGTCGCGTACCAAGCGGTGTCCAGCACGACAACCTCCGGTGCCGCCTTCGCGTGGCCCCAGTTGCCGGAGACCGCACTGGCCGCCGGGGTGCCGTACTATTACGTTGCCAGCAGCAACGACAACGTGGCCGACGACGGGATCGAGTTCGGACCGGACAGCACGAAGTGCTACTTCGTCCTCGATGCGACCCGGCCTGCCACGCCACAGGTGTCGTCCGTCGATTTCCCGCCTGAGGGTGAGCCGGGGATCCCGGCGCGGACGACCGGTATCGTGACGCTACGTCCGGGCGGCTCGGACAGCGATGTCGCGGAGTACTTGTACGGCTTCCAGCAGGACAAGGTGCTGTCGCGGATCAAGGCTGGGCCCGATGGGGTGGCCCGGTTGCCGGTGACGGTGTGGCCGGATCCGGTGATCGGACCGCAGCAACGCCTGTTCGTCCGCGCGGTCGACAAGGCGGGAAACACGAGCACGCTCGGCCCCGCCTACGACGTGATCTCGTCGGACAATCCGCAGACGATTCCCCGGGTGCGTGGTGACATCAACGGCGACGGTCGCGCCGACATCAGCGCCGTACTGGATCATGGGTGGGGCCGGACCGGGGTCTGGAACGTGCTGGCCAAACCCGGTGGTCTGCAGACCGGGACGCTCGCCTGGGACTCGGGCGAGAACGGTGGATACGCGCTGTATCGGTCCCGGCCGGTGCAGGGCGATTTCGACGGTGACCAGCGGGCGGACATCGTATTGTTCCGGGAGGAGGCGGGGCGCCGGATCGGCGCGTACCTGTTGAAGTCCGACGGCAATCGGTACGACTCGCCCTCGCTGCCGGTGTGGCACAGCGGCTCGGCGGGCTGGCCGCTGAGTGGTGCGCGGATCTTCGCCGGTGATGCGGACGGCGACGGCAAGGACGACATCGCCGTACAACTGAACGACGGGAACGGCACCTGGCGGGTCCTGATCTTCCGCGGCGGAAACCTCGGCACCCCGGTGCAATGGGTCAGCACCTCAGCCGGGTCCGGTGAATGGGCCCGGAGTGCGCCCCTGCTCGCAGACGTCGACGGTGATGGACGTGACGATCTGGTCGATATGTCCAACCTGGGCAACTGTCAGACACGTGTCACTGTCCGCAAGTCCACTGGGACCTCGTTCGCGCCCACACCGGTGCCGCTGTACGAGGGCGCGTATTGCTGGGAGAAGAGCAAGCCGGTCGTGGCCGACGTCAACGGTGACCGCAAGGACGACATCGTCGCCATGTACGAACACGGGCAGACCGATCTCGCCTTGCGCGTCTTCGTCTCGAGCGGTACCGCGATGACCGAATCGCAGTGGTATCGCGGCACGCTCGACCCGGCGAGGAACGCGCTCGGTGCGGGCGACTACACCGGCGACGGCACGGACGACGTCGCGCTCGTCTCCGCGCTCGACGGAGGGGGGCGCGACGTCTCTACCCTGGTTTCGAGCGGGACGTCGTTCGCGGCGCCGGTGTCGGGGTGGCGGGAGGAGGCGGTGGCGGCGACGACCGGGCCGAGGTTCGATATCGACAACCGTGCCTACGAGCTGGTCGCGCGGCACTCCAGCAAGTGCCTCGATGTGCCGGCGGCGAGTCAGACCGACGCCGCGCCGATCCACCAGTACTCCTGTAACGGCAACATCCAGCAGCGGTTCCGGCTGACCCAGATCGCCGGCACTGAACAGTTCGAGGTCCACACTGTGCACGGCAGCGGAGTCCAGAACGACGGCAAAGCCCGCTGCGTCCACGTCGACGACAACCTGCTCGGTGACGACGTACCCCTGCTGCAATGGCCCTGCGTGGGCACCGGCAACCAGCAGATGACAGTCGAATACCTCGAAGGCAGCAGCTACGACACCGTAGTCCGGCTTCGCTTCGCCCACAGCGGGAAGTGTGCCGCGGTCCGCGGCGGATCGCTCGGCGATGCGGTACCGGTGGTGCAGCAGACCTGTTCAGCCGACGCTAGTCAGCAGTGGATCCTGCGACCGGCCTTCACCGGGCAGACCCTCAGCGGTCGCTACAAGATGGCCTCGGTCAAGAGCGGCCACGTGCTCGACATCAAAGACTGCGGCACCAATCCGGCCAGCACAGACATCCGCATGTGGACCTGGGTCGCCGGCAGCCCCTGCCAACGCTGGCAGATCGTCCCGAAGGGCGACGACATCTACCAGATCCACGACCCGAACTCGCAGAAGAACATCGACGTCGAAGGCTGCCCAGGCAGCAACGGGTCACCGATCCTGCCAATCACCCCGAACGACGCCGCCGACTGCCAGTCCTGGCGAATAGAACCCGCCGCCGGCGGCTCCTGGAGCATCCTGCAGAACTCGTCGGGACGATCGATGGACGTCGCCGGCTGCAGTGCCGTCATGGGATCCGATGTCATCACCTGGCCCTACTGGAACGGCAGTTGCCAACGTTGGAACCTGACTGCGGCCAATTGAACAGCGCCGCTGTGGGCGCCTCATTCTGACTGCTCAACTGGTCCGGGTGAGGCGCCCGCGGAGCCAGGGTGCACGACGTCCACAGCGGATATGCGGCGGGAGAGTTGCAGGCGCAGGCGCGCGAGGCCGCGGCGCGGGATCTGGCGCAACTCGACGAGCAGGATACCCGCCGTGGGTTGGTACGGTTCGACCACCTTCCGCACCTGTGGCCAGGTACCGCGAGACAAGCGTGAGGCAAACCTGGGGTCGTTGAGTGCGGCGTCCTTCCTCGACCGCCGGACATCGGCACCGGGGACGGCGGGAACGTCGGCCTCGGCCTCCGTCCTTTTGATCAATACGGCAGGCCCCGAGCCGGAATCGACACGGCTGCATGGTCGTCGAAAGGCTTGGCATGGCTGATCCGGCCCTGTCAGGCTCGTCGGTATGCGCCAAGCCATCCGAGCACTCACCGTCCTGATCGCGACGGCTGCACTGCTGCCCGCCGGCGTGCGCAGTTTCCCCGAGAAGGGCGAGTCACCCTGGCAGCAGTCAGCACCGGTCCAGGTCATGCCCCTCGGCGACTCGAACACCGCCGGCGCCGACAGCGCGCGCGGCGGGTACCGGACGGATCTGTGGCAGTTGCTCGCCGCGGACGGCTGGCAGGTGGACTTCGTCGGCTCGGTGTCGAGCGGTGGTCCGGCGCTGCCGGACAAGAACCATGAGGGACACGGCGGATGGACGATCCAGCAGATCCACGACAACGTGATCGGCTGGCTGAACACCTACCAGCCACAGATCGTGCTGCTGCAGATCGGCACCAACGACATGTACACCGATGCCTCGACCGCGGGCGCACCGAGTCGGATGAGGGCCTTGCTGGACCGGATCACCACCACCGCGCCGGAGACACAGGTAATCGTCACCAGCCTGCCGCCCCTGGCCGACGCCGCCCACAACCGCCGGGTACAGGCATTCAACGCGATCCTCCCCGGGCTGGTCGGGTCGATGGCGTCCGCCGGCCGCGACGTGACCACCGTCGACACCGGAGGCAGCCTGATCCAGTCCGAGCTGATCGACCCGTTCCACCCGGGCTACGGGGCGGCGTCGCGGGCAGCGGCGCGCTGGTACACCGCGCTGACCGGGATCCCGCTCACCCTCTACGAGGCCGAGCAGACCTCGAACGCCACTCTGGTCAACGCCGTCCGGCTGGCCAACAACGTCAGCTCATCCGGTGGCACCAAGGTCGGCAAGATCGACTTCCCGGACAGCTCGGTCACGTTCACCGTGCACGCCACCGCCGTCGGCCAGCACCGGATAAGGATCCGCGGCGGGAACGGGACGACCACCGTGTGCAGCCACAACCTGTCGGTGAACGGCGGTCCCGCGACGACAGTGCGGTATCAGAACCTCGGCTGGGAGAACTGGACCATGGTCGGCGTCGACGTCGCACTGACCGCCGGGACGAACGCGCTACGGTTCACCAAGGGCGACTGCTACGCCGAGATCGACGCGCTCTACCTAAGCGGCCCCACGACCTGACAGCGGCACGATCGCGACCAGACGACGTTTGGGTTCGATGCGGGCAGTGCAGCTAGTCGGACAAGCAATGGGCATCCCTCATGGAGCGCTTCGACCTCGACGGCGATCGGGCCTTCACAATCCTCAAGCGCTACTCACAAGCCAACAACCGCAAACTGCGCGACGTCGCCCAAGAACTCATCGACACCCGCAAGCTGCCCCGCCAACCAGAACAGCTCTACCAATCGCCCGCTGGCACCAGAGCCAGTCGTTTGACAGGTTCAGTGAAGGTAGCCGTCCCACTTCACCTCATAGCGCGATCCGCCCGGCAGCGCGTTCGGCGCGGGGACCTGGTCGACAGACTTGGCCAGAGCGACGTCGACCGGTCCGGCCAGATCGGCCGGGACTCGCACCTCGCTCGGTTCAGTCCTTCGCCTGGCCGGAGTCATCACCGGTCCCGCACTCGAGATCAGCGAGGCCGCCTGGTCCAGGTGGTCCTTGACTCGTGCGAACACGTCTTCGGGGTCTTCGCTGGGTCGATGAGCCTTCTCCAGCTCGGCCAGCAGGTCCTTGATGCCGCAGCGCAGGTTGGTCCGGACGTGCTTCGATGTGGCCCAGATCGGTTCTGCGATCGCGACGATCTCAGCCACTGTGGCGGTGGACAGGTCACCGTGGGGCCGCCGCGGGTTGGCCAGCACGGGCGGCGGAGTCGGTTCCAGCCTCGTCACCACGATGTCCGTCATCGCAGTGTGGTCGTGGCGTACGACGCGAGCGGTCGTCGCCCAGCCGCCTCGCGCGCTGTACTTCGGCTCCCCACCGCTGTATCTCGGCTCCCCGCCAGTCGTGGTCACCCGAACACCGCCTCGACGTCATCGGCGGCGTAGCCCGGCGTCCAGTGCGGCTCCAGCCGCGGCCGGGCGTAGTGCTCGGCCAACCGGTCCATCAGATCCTCCAGTGGGCGCCGGAGACGGGGTCGAGCATGAGGATCAGCACGGCCAGGCCGAGCGCCTCGAAGGCCGCGTCGGTGTCGACCGGTGCCGGGTCGGGTGGCTTCCCGAGGCGGTCGCGCGTGATCAACCCCGCCCCGGAGGTGGTGTGGTGAAGAACCGTGTCTCGAGGCCGGTCCGCTGCATCATGTTCGACTGCCGCGTGTTCATCGCGTCCCACGAGCCCATCTTCCGCTCGAAGTCCGCCAGCGTCTCGTAGTCCCGAAGCTGCAGAACTTGGTGCACCAATGCCCGCTCTAGTCGTCGGTCTGCTGGCCTGGAGCAGGTTGATAGTCAGGCTTGGGTACCCACACGCACAGGGGCTTGGATTGGACTACGGCGAATCGCTCGCCGGCGGATGCGAGGCGGAGTAGGCGGGTCTGGCGTGCGGCTTCGGCGAGGAGGTTCCGGCGGGTCCAGGTCGCGCGCTGGGTTTGCAGCGTGAGGACGGTCGCAGCACCGTATGCCCGGATCGTTTGGGGACAGAGGTCGGCGGCGACCGACGGACGATCGCCAGCCTCGCGAAGTGAGTGTTGGATGGCCGCAACGGTGTCGCGGCCGATGGCCCCGATCCTCACCATCGTCGCGGACGCTACGCCGAACAACTGAGTAGTGGCATCGTCTATGCGGCGGATCGCGGGGCGCAGGTCATCAACATTTCCGAAGGTGCGGTGTACCCGGGCGGCTGTTCTTCGAACGTGCAGGCAGCGGTCGTGCATGCCATCGAGAAGGGTCGGTGGTTGGCGTCCATGGAGAATGAGGGAAACGCCTCGAACGGCGTACTGTTCCCGGGATCCTGCGTCGGCGTGCCGGAGGTGGGCGCCTCTTCGGGTGTTGGTTCCGCGGCTGCTGTCATGGCGTTCGTGCTTCTGGCCGCCCTCGGCATCATTGTGGCCGCCATCGCGATCGCTGTCCGGCGCGGGGGTGTTGGCCAGTGGACAGCGGCCCGTGTCACAAGGCGTTCCGGCCGTACGTCGTAGTTCCGGAGCGTCCCGGACGACACCCTGGCGCGGCACACTGTCGGCGCGGGGTTCGATCCGGGGCGGATGATCGGGCCGGGCTGGGGCCGGAAAGTGAGGATCGGGCAGTGAAGATATTGCCGCGGGAGGGTGAGCCGGAACTCGGCTCGGCGAGGTTCGGACTGCTCGGGCCGATCGAGGCCTGGCACGGCGCCGAACGGCTGCAACTCGGCCGACGCCGGGAGCGCGCCCTGCTGGCGGTCCTCCTTTTGGAGGCGAACCGGTTGGTGTCCGCCGATCGGGTGATCGACCTACTCTGGGACGGCAGCCCGTCCGACTCCGCCAGAGCCAGCCTGCGCAGCCACGTCTCGAGATTGCGCTCGTGCCTGTTGCCTGCGGGACGCGATCGGTACGGCGTACGGCTGGAGGCGCGGGGTGGGGGCTATCTGCTCGCGACGGACCCGGCGGCGATTGACGTCAACCGCTTCAGCAGGCTGGTCCAGCAGGGTCGGGACACGGTCGACGTCACGGCGAGAGGACGGCTGCTCCGCGAGGCCTTGAGCTTGTGGCGCGGTCCGGCGCTGGCGGACGCCAGTTCCGACCTGCTCCGCCGGCGGCTGGCGACGGATCTCGACGAACTCCGGCTGGTCGCGACCGAACTCGCGATCGACGCCGACCTCGACTGCGGCCGCCACGAGCAGGCCGTGGCCGAGGTCCACCGGCTGATCGGCGACCATCCGTATCGCGAGAGCCTCTGGGCCCGCCTCGCGCTAGGCCTGTACCGGGCCGGGCGGCAGGCCGACGCCCTGCAGGTGCTGGCCAAGGCCCGTGACCGTCTGACGGGGGAGCTGGGCCTGGACCCCGGTCCGGAGCTGCAGAAGTTGCAGCAGAAGATCCTTACCTGCGATCCGACCCTCGCCCCGGCTGCGGCCGGGCCTGTGGTCGCGGTCCAGCCGAGCAAGCCGCCGCAGCAGGTGCCGATGGACATCCCCGAGTTCACCGGCCGGGACGGCGAGCAGGCCACGCTGACCGCGCTGGCGGCGCCTGCCGCACAGGGCCGGGGGAGCCAACCGGTGGTCTGCGCGATCGAAGGGATGGCGGGTGTCGGCAAGACCCGGTTCGCGATCCACGCCGCGCACGACCTGGTACGCCGTGGCTGGTTCGACGAGGTTCGGTTGTGGGCGAACCTGCACGGCTTCGATCCGCAACGGACGCCGGCCGATCCCGGGACAGTCCTCGGTGGCTTTCTCCGCCAACTCGGCGTACCGGGCTGGGAGGTCCCTGAGGACCTGGAAGCACGTGCCGCGCTCTACCGCAGCCACCTGGCCGGTCGACGGTCTCTGGTGCTGCTGGACAACGCCGCATCCGAGGAGCAGGTACGCCCGCTGCTGCCTGGGAGCGGACCTTCCCTGGTACTGATCACCAGTCGCCGCCGGCTGTCCGGACTCGACGGGGTCCAACCGATTCCGCTGGACGTTTTCACACGGGCCGAGGCGATCGCGTTGCTGGCCCGGATCGCCGGCCCCGAACGCGTGGCCGGGCACGAGGCCGATGCAGCGCGGATCGCGAGTCTGTGTGGCCATCTGCCCATGGCCATCACGCTCGGCGCGCGCCGCCTCCGCGGGCACCCGACCTGGACACTGGGCGACCTGGCTCGGCGGTTGTCGGCCGATGTCTCACAGGAGGCGTCGTTCAACCTGTCGTACGACGCTCTGCCGCCGCAGCGACAACGAGTCTTCCGACTGCTGGGACTGAACCCGGGCGACCAGCTCACACCACAGACGGCCGCTGCCCTGTCCGGACGATCGGTAGCTGAGGCGGACGCGCACTTGGAGGCATTGCTCGACGAGTACCTGCTGTACGAGCTAGAACCCGGCCGCTACCGTATGCACGACTTGGTTCTGGCCTACGCCCGCGACCGTGCGCAGACCGACGAATCCGAGCAGGCGCGTCACGCCGCAGTACGACGTCTGCTCGCGTCCTACCTCGCGTGGGCGACGCAGGCGACGCTTCTGGTGCATCCCACCGAGTCACGCCGGGTCGCACGAACCCTCGTCGCCGGCCAGGGGGAGCTACGGACGCCGACGGAGGCGATCGCGTGGACCGAGGTCAACCTGGCCGATCTGGTCGCCACCATACGGCGAGCACTGGAGTTGCCCGGTAATGCGCCGCATCAGGCAGTCCG
The DNA here is from genome assembly GCF_004331465.1 of Kribbella pittospori. Lineage (GTDB taxonomy): Bacteria > Actinomycetota > Actinomycetes > Propionibacteriales > Kribbellaceae > Kribbella > Kribbella pittospori. The sequence continues at coordinate 17,769 of NZ_SJKB01000028.1, read as the reverse complement.
GCTGGTGCATGCGCTGTACCGGCCACTTGCGAACCGCGGCCACTCCCGCGAACGGATCACGCTCAACGAGCTGGCCGCCGACGCTGCAGGCCGCAGCGGAGATCAGGAAGGTGAAGCACAGACGCTGGAAGACCTCGGTGTGCTCTGCGGGCAGGTCGGTCGCCTCGCCGAGGCGGTGCGGCATACCAAGAGAGCACTGGAGCTCTGGCGCGAGACCGGCAATCACATCGGCGAGGCGGGATGCTTGACCGGGCTCGGTATCACCTACCGGCAGCTCGGGCAGCTCGACGAGGCCGTTGCCTGTCTGCGGGAAGGGCTGGCGATCAATCTCCGGATAGGTCACGTGCCGGGGGAGGCCTCTGCGCTGAACCACCTCGGGTTGGCGCTGCAGTCGGCCGGTTGCTGCGACGAGGCGATCGTCTGTGGGCAGCAGAGCATCGCGAGGCACCGCGACCTCGGCGACCGCACCGGCGAGGCCTTGGCGCTGGCGAACCTCGGGTGGGCCTATCTCCGGTCGAGGCAGCCGTCACGGGCCATCGAGTGCCACCGCGCCGCGCTGCCGCTGTTCCGGGACTGGGGCGACCGCTACAACGAGTCCGAGCAGCTGTGGGGGATCGGTCAGGCGTACCACGCGCTCGGCGACGACGACCGCGCCCGGGTCCACTGGCACGAGTCGATCACCATCCTGCGCGACCTCGACGTACTGCGTCCCGCGCAGGCCGAGCTGCTGCTCGGACAGCCTGTTCCCGACACCCCCGAGATCATCCGCCTCAACAGCTGATAGTGCCCCGAGTCCGCGTGGCACGGTCGTGGCAACATCTTGGCAACACCGCTGCGTCAGGCTGCCCGAGCGGGGAGGAAGAGTCCTGCCCGCTCCGCCCGACGTCTGCCAGGAGAACCCTCGATGGTGCCGAGAACTCTGCTTTCGCTCCTCAGTGCCGCGCTGGTCGCCGGCACACTGTCGGCCCTACCGGCACAGGCGGGTCCACCGGCCCCGCCGGCAGCGGCCGTGGTCAAGGAACCATCGGTTCCGGGCCGTGGCGCACCCGCGGTGGCCCACACGCCCGACCCCGACAAGACGGCAGCGGCAGGTACGACGACCACCTGGCCGCAGGCCGCGGACGTGACTGTTTCGGTGCCGGACGGACATCCGGTGCAACTGGGCGATCTGCCCCTGACCATCGCCGGCACCGGCGCGGCATCCGCTGTCAGCAAGGCCCTCCCGGCGCAGGTGCGCGCTCGCAGCCTGGGCCACGATCCGGCGTCGCACTTCGGCACCGGGACCGCGATGGCGCTGGAACTGCGGCGTACTGACGGGCAGAGCGCGGCGGAGTCGGTCAAGCTGACCGTCAACTACTCGCGCTTCGCAGACGCGTACGGCGGCTCGTACGCCGATCGCCTGCGGGTCGTGAAGGTCCCTGGCAGCTGCGCCGATCACCCGGAGAACGCAGCATGTGCCGGTGGGACGCCGGTGGTCACCAGCAACAACGCCACCACACAGACGTTGACTGCGACCGTGGCTGCTTCGAGTGTCCCGGTCGTTTACGCGGTGACGCCGATGGCCTCCGGGCAGAGCGGTGACTACCGGGCCACCGATCTGAGCGACTCGGCCAAGTGGATGGCCGGTGAGTCGGGCGGCGCGTTCACGTACTCGTACCCGCTCGAGCTGCCGGCACCGCCGTATGGCAAGGCGCCGGACCTGTCGCTGAACTACAACTCCGGCTCGGTCGACGGCCGCAGCTCGAAGAGCAACAACCAGGCCTCGTGGGTCGGGCAGGGCTGGGACCTCAGCGAGCCGTACATCCAGCGGGTCTACAAGTCCTGCTCGGAGGACGGGCACGTCGGCTGGGGTGACCTGTGCTGGTCGTCGCCGTACTCCGGTGATCCGGCCGCGGCGGAGTACATCATCAACTTCGGCGGGCACACCACCGAGCTGATCAAGGCGGCCGACGGCTCGTACCGGATGCGCGACGACGAGTCGTACAAGATCGAGCACGTCACCGGCGGCCCGAACGACGACAACGACGGCGAGTACTGGATCATCTCGACGCTCGACGGTTCGCGCTACTACTTCGGGTACGGCGAGGACAAGCAGCGCACGACCCACGCCAAGACGAACTCGAACTGGATCGTGCCGGTGGTCAGCGATGACTCCGGCGAGCCCTGTCACCAGTCGGACCTGGCGTCGTGCAAGCAGACCTACCGGTGGAACCTCGACCACATCCACGACCCGAACGAGAACTGGACCGTCCTCTACTACGCGACCGAGACCAACACCTACCGGCGGACCTCGTCCGGCAACGACCTGTCGTACATCCGCGGCGGCTATCTGTCGAAGATCGAGTACGGCAAGACGGAGACTCCGGATGCGGAGCCGCCGGCGTACGTGTCGTTCACCCACTACAACCGCTGCAAGCAGCGCACGACGATCGACGAGCCGGACCTGAACCCGCCGGCGGACTGCCCGACCATCGCCAGCTCGCCGTCGTCGTACCCCGACGTGCCGACGGACCAGATCTGTTCGAGTGGTTGCTCGAAGCACTCACCCACGTTCTTCGTCACCGACTGGCTGGACTCGGTGTCGGCGTTCGTCCGCAACCCCGCGGGGACGGGGTACGACCCAGTCACGAAGTACCAGTTCAAGTACGCGTTCCCGGCCACTGACGACGGGACTCAGCCAGCCCTGTGGCTCGACTACGTCCGCCGGATCGGCCTGCAGGGCGGGACGATCCGCGAGCCGGTCACGAACTTCGACGGGCACAACCTGAACAACCGGGTGGACTGGAACGCGAGCCTGGGGGTGAAGCCGCTCTCGATGCGCCGGGTCACGAACATCCACAACGAGTTCGGCGGCGAGACCAAGGTCACCTACGACCATGCCACGGGCCACGGCTGCTTCGTCGGCGGCTCGGGTGCCACCGGGTGGGACGCCTGGTACAAGACCAAGGACGGCCACTGGGACACCAACGACGACGAGTGCTATCCGCAGCTGTTCAAGCCCGACGGGGCCGCTGCGGGGTTCGGAATCTTCCACAAGTACTCGGCGGTCGAGGTACGCGACATCGACCACGTCGGTGGACAGCCGGACCAGGTCACGTCGTACGCGTACCTGGGTAATGCCGCCTGGGCGCATGACGAAGACATGATCACGCCCAGCGAGCAGAAGACCTGGGGTGACTGGAGGGGCTACCCGCAGGTGCGGGTGACAAAGGGCGAGGGGCTCAAGGCCGAGCGGACGGTCAAGACGACGACGTACTACCGCGGTCTGAACGAGGACATCAAAGCCGACGGCAGCGCCCGGGGGACGACGCTGACCGACTACGACAACAACGTCTTCTACGACTACCAGCGTCGCGCCGGGCAGAAGCTGCAGACCCAGGACTACCGGCTCGGCGACGACGACAAGTACACCGAACTGTCGTCCGAGCGCTGGATCTACACCGACACCGGCATCACGGCCAACGGTCCGGGACTGCACAACGCCTACCAAGTGCGGGAGCAGAAGCACTACACCCGGGACCGGCGGGACGACGGGACCTGGCAGGTGACCGACATCGAGCACACGTACGACGCGTACGGCCTCGAGGCGATCGAGTCTGATCTTGGTGACACGGCGATCGCCTCCGACGACACCTGCACGACGACGTCGTACGCGCGGAACACCGACGACTGGCGCTGGATGATCGAGTACCCGGAGACCGCGGAGACCCATCAGGGCACCTGCACCGGCGCGGTGATCGCCCGGAAGGTGACGCTGTACGACGGTGCGGCCTCGACCGACGATGCCGTCAACAAGCCGTACGACGGCAACGCCACCGAGGTGCGGTCGTACACCGACACGAACACGGCGAGCACGGTCAAGCACACCTACGACGACCAGGGTCGGGTGAAGACCGAGACCGATGCGCTGGGGAAGGTCAGTACCAGCACGTACGCCCCGGCCATCGGCTACCCGACCGACGGTGTCACCGTCACTAACCCGCTGAACCAGTCGACCGTGACGGTGCTCAGCCCGGCGTTCGGCCAAGCCGTGAAGGTGAAGGATCTCAATGGCAAGGTCACCGAGTCCGACTACGACGCACTCGGCCGGCTCGCCGCAGTATGGCGACCGACAGAGCCCCGCTCGGGTGGTACGGCATCGTCGACCTTCAGCTACGTCACTCCGGCCACCGGAATCACCGCCCCGACCGGACCGACCTTGGTCACCTCCAGGCAACTGCAGTCCGGCACCGGTACGAGTGCGGTGTGGCTGTCCAGCTACGAGTACGACGACGGGTTCGGCAGTGCGGTCGAGAGCCAGACGCCTGCACCCCAGGGCGGCCGGGCGGTCACCGTCACCCGGAATGACAGCCGAGGGCTGAGCACTCTGGAGTCCCAGCCGTTCTACAACTCCGCAGACGCCGGATCAGGGCTGCTCAACCCGGCCGAGAACGCGATCCCGCAGTACAGCACGACCAGCTACGACGCCCAGGAGCAGCCGATCGCGGACGTCACCAAGGCGGCCGGTGCGGAGCTCTGGCGCACCACTACCAGCTACCACGGTGACCACACTGTCGAGGTCCCGCCGACCGGTGGGCAGACAGTCACCTGGACCGACGTTCACGACAAGAACACCCTGGTCCAGAACTACCTGGACAGCACCCGCCACCAGGACACCAAGTACACCTACACGCCGACGCACGAACTGGCCACCGTCACGGACCCCAGCGGCAACGTCAGCACCTACAGCTACGACTGGTTGGGGCACCGACTGACCGCCGACGACCCTGACAGCGGCAAGAGCACGACCGCGTACGACCTCGCCGGCAAGGTCGCGTCGGTCACGGACGCCAAGACCCAGAAGGTGTCGATCGGGTACGACGACCTCGGTCGCAAGACATCCAGTTGGCTGGGCGACGTCAACACCGGCAAGAAGCTGGCCGCGTGGACCTACGACAACACCCTGATGGATGACGGCGTCACCCGGGCGCTGGGGCAGGTCTCGTCGTCCACGTCGTACGCCGCCGACGGCAAGGGGTACACCGCCACGGTCAACGGCTACGACAGCCGCTATCGGGTGACTGCGCGGTCGGTGACGATCCCGGCGCCGAGTTCGCTGGCCGGCGCGTACAACTTCGCGTACCAGTACGACGCGGCGGATCATCAGACCTCGATCACCTACCCCGAGGCAGGCGGTCTGCCCAAGGAAACCGTGACGCAGGCCTACACCAGCCTCGGCCTGCCAAGCACGCTCGCGGGCGCAGCGACGTACGTCAGTGGGACCGGGTACTCCGACTCGCTGAAGCTGGCGTCCCGCAACTACGGCAGCAGCGTGCAACGCCAGTACAGCTACGAGACGACCACCAACAGGTTGTCTGGGATCAAGACCGTTGTCAGCGGCAACACTGTGCAGGACGACGGCTACACCTACGACCAGATCGGCAACGTCAAGACCATCGCCGACCGGGTCGCCAACCAGTCACAGTGCTTCGGGTACGACGGCCGCGACCGGCTGACCACGGCGTACACGACAACCACTAGCTGCCCGAACGCCGCCGACACAGGCGGCCCCGATCCGTACAACCTGGCCTACACCTACGACGGCTCGGGCAACATCACCTCCGCCAGTAGCAATGGGGCTACCACCACCTACACCTACCCGGCCCAGGGTGCCGGCTCGGTCCGTCCGCACGCGGTCAGTGCGGTCGGGACGAACACCTACACCTATGATGCCGACGGCAACCTTCAGACCAGGAAGATCGATGGAACCGCGTCCACGTTGACGTGGGACGCGCAGAACCAGCTGACCGCACTCACAACGAGCACTGGCACGACCAACTTCGTCTACAGCGCCGACGGTGACCGCTTGCTGCGCAGCGAATCCGGCAGCACGACGTTGTTCCTGGACGGCACCGAACTGGTCGCAGGCGCTGGTGGGGCCACGGCGACGCGGTACTACAACTCCGGTGGAGCCGTGGTCGCGCAGCGCACGCCGGCCGGGTTGACCTGGCTCACTGCGGACCAGCAGGGCTCCGCTCAGCTCGCCATCAACGCGGCTGGTGCGGTCAGCCGTCAGCGCTACCTTCCGAACGGCGCCCCGCGCGGTGCCGGCAACCAACTGCCCACCGATCGCGGCTTCCTCGGCAAGGTCCAGGACAAGGCCACCGGCCTCGACCTGCTCGGAGCCCGGTACTACGACCCGACGATCGCCAAGTTCGTGTCACCGGACCCGCTGGACAACAACGCCGAACCGGACGCCGCGAACCCGTACTCGTATGCAGCCGACAACCCCATCACCTACAGCGACCCGACCGGCCTGAAGCCGGCCGACTGCTGGGGCTCCTGCATGAAGAACTGGGAAAAGTCCCAAGCCAAACGAGCCCGCCACTACCACGCACCCCGCGGCTCCTCCCACCACTCGACCTCCCACCGCAGCGCAGGCCCGGCCAAACGCCACTATCCGGGTTGCTACATCGACTCCGGCCACAACTACTGCGGCGCCGACGGCAACGCCAGCTACGAGATCTGGCACCCTGGCTGCCACGTAGACACAGCCCACGACTACTGCGGCTCCCACTACTCGATAGCACCGAAGAAGCCGGGCGTTGCCAAGCGCCTGAAGGGCCTGATCAACAACCCATGGTGGAAGGCGGGCGAAGCGGCGTTGGGCGTCTGCTCGTTCTTCTCGAAGTACTGTGCCGGAGCAGGTGCCGTGGTGAGTTCGTTCGACGCGGGCGTGTACATCGCGAACCACGAGTGGAAGAACTCGATCGACTCGGGCTTCCAGGCGGCTGCGTTCCTCGGGGCGGCCGGATCGGGGAAGGCGCTCGACTCCGCGCAGGAGCTGGTCGGAATTGCGAAAGCCGACCGGGCGGTCCTGCGGGCAACCGGTGAGCCTGCGACCGACGCGTTCGTGATCGACGCGCTCACGCTTCAGTCGAGGGCGTGGGGGATTCATGTCGCCTTCTCGGCATCGGACCTCGCGGCAGGAATTGGATCGACCACCGGGACGATCGGCAGCCTCATCCAACGCGCGTGGTGACCGCGACGTTGCAAAACAAGCGAGCCCTTGTCGAAAGGAACATTGTGAGGATTCGGAGTTTGTTGGTGGTTGGGATGGTAGCGGTCGGGTTCCTGGTCGCGGGGGTACAGCCCGCGGCTGCGGTGACCACCTCGCAGGTGCAGTGGGATCTGGCGGGGATGGCGTATCTGTCGTTCGGGGATGTCGACGGGGTGACTGGGCCGAAGACGAGCGCGGCGGTGAAGGCGTTCCAGACCGATCGGTGTCTGGATCCCGACGGCGTGGTCGGGCCGATGACAACGGACGAACTCGACGCGCAGGTGACGAAGGTGCAGCAGGTCGTCGGCGCCGATCCGGACGGGGAGTTCGGACCGGCGACGCAGGCTGCGATCAAGACCTGGCAGGGAGCGCACAGCCTGGCCCAGACCGGGCAGGCCGACGCGGCCACGATGACCGCGATGGGCGTCACCCGGGTCAAGGACTGCACGCCACCACCGCCCGGCGAACTCGCGGCGGCGATCGTGCAGATCGCGCAGCAAGAGGCGGCCAACTCGGCGCACAATCGCGAGATCGGCGGCTACAACTGCAACTACTACACGACCGCGCTCGGCCTGAGCGGTACCGGAGCGCACTGTTCGAACGGCTGGAAGACCCAGGCCTGGTGCGCCGACTTCGGCAAGTGGGTGTGGAAGCAGGCCGGCGCCAAGACGACCTACGTCACCTCGTACTACAGCAGCTTCACGACGTACGGCCAGAACTTCGGCACGTGGCACACGGGCAGTCCGCAACCGGGTGACGCGATCGTGTTCAGCTACGGGCATGTCGGCCTGGTAGTGTCGTCGACGAGCAGTTCGGTCACCTACATCTCCGGCAACACCTCGAACCCGGCCACCGGGAACGACGACGCGCTGCTGCAGAAGACGGTCAGCCGTTCGTACTCCGCCATCGTCGGCTACGCGAGCCCGGTCGCGCGATGAAGCAGTTGCTGGCCGCCGCGACTCTGGTCGCGGCGGCCCTCATCGCCACCACGCCGGCCACAGCCGCACCGACGGACCTGACCGCATCGAACTTCCAGCTGCACAAGACTGCGTACAACCCGACGATCGCGGCGCTGGACGAGAAGTTGCCGAAGGCCATGGTCCCGCAGGTGATCGACGACGCCAACCGGGCTGCGCCGTTGTGTGGTTCGCACGCGTCCGGCAGGGTCGCGTCGTTCTGCTGGTCCTCGGCCTCGGGGACCGACGACGAGCACACGTCCGACTGGTATCCGCAGGGCATCACGACCAGCGCCGACGCCGATCCGTCGGGCAGCTACCAGAACCGGAAGGCGATCCTGGCCAGCTGGTACTGGAACGGCGGCGGCACCGAGCGGGGTGCGCGGATCGCGTTCGTCGACTACTCGAACCCGAGTGCTCCGCAGTACCGCGTCGTCCTCTTGGTCGAGCCGTACACGAACTCGGGCGGGAACCCGGACTTCCGGGCGGAGACGACGGTCGACGCCGACACCGGCGCGAAGATCTCGCTGCACTCGGGCGGTATCACCTGGTATGGCCACAACCTGTACGTCGCCGACACGTGGGGTGGGTTCCGGGTCTTCGACCTTGATCACCTGTGGCGGGTCGACTCGAACCGGACCGCGATGGGGCTGCAGTCCGACGGTACCTATCAGGCGTACAGCTACAAGTACGTGCTCCCGGAGGCCTTCCGTTACACGTCATCGACCACCGGCTACCCAGCACTGCGTTACTCCGCCGTCTCGCTGGACCGGACTGGTCCGTCGGACAGCGTGGTGGTCTGCGAGTACAACACGGCCACGAGCGGCACCCACCGAGTGGTCCGGTTCAGCGCGAATCCGGCGACCTTCGAGCTCGGGGGAACGGCCACCGAGGCCTACGAGACGGGCATCACGCATATGCAGGGTTCGGCCTCGGTCCGTGGCCGGTTCTTCGCCTCGACCAGCTACACCACCAGTTCCTCGTCGTACGGCTCGCTGTACACCTTCACGCGTGGAGAGAGTCCGACCGCTTTCCTCAACACGCTGCAGGCCCATCCCGAAGATCTGTCGTACTGGCCCGCCACGAACGCGTTGTGGTCCCTCAGCGAGGTGCCCGGGAACCGGGTCGTGTACGCGATGGACGTCGGCCTGCTCGGCTGGCCAACCGTGAAGCAGGGCAACACCGGCAACCGGGTGAAGACCGTCCAGTACCTGCTCGACGCGGGACTCGAAATCGACGGTGACTTCGGACCGCTCACGACCGCGGCGGTGAAGTCGTTCCAGGCCGGACACGGGATCACGGCTGACGGCGTCGTCAACGCAGTGACCTGGCGAGCGCTGGTACCGAGTCTTCGCCCGGGTGACATCGGCAACGCGGTGCGGGCCCTTCAGGCCGAGCTGACCGCACACGGGTTCGCCGTCGCGGTGACTGGCGCGTTTGACCAAACCACCGGGACCAAGGTGCAGGCCTTCGAGGCGGCCAACGGGCTGCCTGCGACCGGCATGGTCGATGCGGACACCTGGAAGACCCTCCTCCTGTGACATTGATTGTGAAAGGCAACAACATGGCTTTCCGTACGGCGGGACTCGCGGCCACCGTCGTGGTGCTCGGGGCGGTCACCGCGCCGGCCGATGCCGCACCCGCGACCCGGGACGTGGACTATCGTGGCTATCACCTGACAGTTCCGGCGAACTGGCAGGTCATCGACCTGGCCGAGCGGCCGACCACGTGCGTGCGTGGCGACCTGCACGCCGTGTACCTCGGCGCGCCAGGCCGCGACCAGCAGTGTCCGGCCCATGCGGTCGGCCGGACCGAGAGCGTGGTCATCCAACCGCTCGACGCATCGGCCGTGGCGTCAGATGTCCTGGTCTCGACGCAGGCGGCACCGCAGCACCTGAGTCGGTCCGTCGATCAGGAGGTGCGCTTCGCCGTACCGGCTGCGGGTGTCGTGGTGAGCGCGACATACGGCTCGGACTTCGACACGCTGGCCGGTGTACTGCGCTCCGCGCGGCTGGATGGCTCGGCGCGCGCCGCTGCGATGCCGGCTGCTCCGCGAGTGGCTACCGCATCGATCGCGGCGACGGACACCAACTACACCGGCGACGGCTTCGACGCATGCAACGCACCGTCGTCGGCTCTGATGGCAGCGTGGACGGCAACCACCGCGTACCGTGCGATCGGCATCTACTTCGGTGGCAGCCACCGGTACTGCTCGGCTCAGCCGAACTTGACTCCCGCCTGGCTGACCGAGCAGGCCGGTCGCGGCTGGCACTTCCTGCCGATCTACGTGGGGACTCAGGCGTCCGGCCTGGGGACCACTGCCGCCGCCAAGGGGTCTGCCGAGGCAGACGACGCCGTCAACGCAGCGGCCGCACTGGGGATCCCGCCGGGCAGCGTGTTGTACAACGACATGGAGGCGTACAGCGCGACGTACACGACCAACGTGCTGAACTACCTCTCCGCCTGGACCGCGGAATTGCATGCCAAGGGCTACAAGTCCGGTGTGTACGGCAGCCTCCTCAGCGCCGTCCGCGATCTCAACGCCACGTACGGGCCGACCTCACCCGATGTGGTCTGGTTCGCGAGCTACAACAATGCGAAGAACACCGACACCAGCTACATCGACCCCACCCACTGGGCCGATCACCAGCGAGCTCACCAGTACCACGGTGGCGTCAGCGAGACCCATGGCGGCTACACGCTCGAGATGGACGGCGACTACCTCGACGTACAGGTCGCAGGCGACGTGACCCCGCCACCGACGCCCAGCTGGCCGGTCGTTGTCGCAGGCAGCATCGGAGAGCGGGTCAAGACCGTCCAGTACCTGCTGAATCACCGGCAGGCGGCCGGCCTGGCCGTCGACGGTGACTTCGGCCCCGCAACTCTTGCCGCGGTCAAGGCGTTCCAGTCCGCTCACGGTCTGCCTGTGGATGGCCGAGTCGGAGCAGCGACCTGGGAGCAGTTGGTCGTCCCGGTCCAGCAAGGCAGCACCGGCAGTGCGGTCAAGGCCGTCCAGAGCCAATTGACCGCCCATGGCATCCGCACCGATGTCGACGGGGACTTCGGCCCGGCCACGACCACCAACGTGGAAGCCTTCCAAGCTCGCTCTGCCCTTCCGAGGACCGGAACCGTGGGCACCACAACCTGGCTGTATCTCGTCGCGTAGCCCCGGGAACGGCCGGAGATCCGTTTCGCGGCCAGGGGCGGAGCAGACGGCGCATTGGATGTTCCGGCAACGAGCGACCGCGGCCACCACCGTCGCCGTACATGACCACGTCCTCCGCCAGCATGTCGACCAAGCCGTCGAGATCACCGTTGTCCAAGTCGGCAAGGAAACGGTCGGCGAGCTCGCTGCTCCGCTCGGGCGTCGCGTCGAAGCGTGGACGTTCGTCGTCGATGTGCGGTCGGGCGCGAGTTGCGATCTGTCGGGATTGTGCTGCGGCCGGTTCGATGAGTTCGATTCTGGTTTGGGGCCAGTTGAGGGCTGCGGCGGTCTGTTGCGGGTGAGGTGGGCTTCGCGACGGATCGTCCTGAGGGTGAGGCCGAGGTCGCGGCCGGCGGTGCTGCCGACGGGGGAGAGGGCTGCGCGGAGGGCACGGGGACGTTGGTGGGGTCGCGGAAGCCGTCGGGAAGAGGGGGTGTCGAGACGGATGCTGGCGGCTTGGCGGGTGAGGTCGAGTAGGTGCCCGATCTTGTGCATGGCGGTGAGCTCGCCGGATCGGCTGGTCCTTGCACGCTCTTGAAGCTTCTTCAGCAGGGCCTGCTCGGCCGCTGTCTTGGTGTGGCCGATCGCGGTTACGTTGCGGACCTGGTCGTCGTGATCGCGGTACCTGGCCTGCGACCGGTGCTTGACGGGCTTGCCCTTCTTGTCGGTCTCGATGACCTTGGTGGAGATGCTTCACCGGGATCCGACCTGCAGGGGCGGCTTCGCGATGTCATGCCTCCAAACCGGGGTGAGGGTTCGCTGCTCGACGCCGGCGGGATCGTTCGGGCGGGGGAAGTGGCAAGGACGCGAAGCGATGTGATGTGACGCACAGTCACGATCAGGTGGTGGCGCGGGCGGATGGCCATTCTCGGCCTTCGGCAGGCCCGCGCCGTCATGGCATGGGCAAAGAGGTGAGTAGAGCTGGCCCGTTCGTGTTCTCGTTCGAACCCCGCTGCCTCGGCAAAGGCGAGTCGCAGAATAGATCGCACACCAAGGGTACGGCGATCGTTGTGTGGCGGGCCATCTCGGTCCCCTGATCCCAGGTGATCGAGCGCAGCAGCGCCGGCGGCAGGTCGCCCATGCGGTCCTTCAGCGCGGCGTGCAGGTGGTCGCTGTTCCGTCGCGGTAGGCGTAGCAGCCGGATCGTCCTGGTCGTGCGCTCGACCAGGGTTCCGATCGCCGAGGCCTGCTCCATGCCGATGACGAGATCGCCCTCCCAATGGCCGGCCTCGGACCGGTCCTGTGGCGCGAACGGTCGCTGGTGAATGGGAGCATGGGCCGCTCGAAGCGGGCTCGGCGACGCTCGGTCCTCTGGTGCGCGCGCCGCTGATCCCGGCCGGTGCGCAGCGGCGAACGATGGTGCGGCGCCACGCGAGATGGCCGCAGCAGCTTGGCTCCAGGCTGGTAGATGGTCTCGTGACACAGCCGCATCAGCGGCTCGTCAGGGCGATGCAGCCGCAGACGCCGGTTGATCTGTTGTGGGCTCCACCGCTGGGTTAGCAGGTCGGCCACCGGTCGCGCAGCTCTGGGTGGGTGTCGAGGCGCCGCCGATGCGGGCGAGCCCTGCGGGCGGTCGCCTGCCGGTGCGCCTCGAATGGGCGATAGCCACCACTGGCATGGGCATTGCGGCGCAGCTCCCGCGAGATCGTCGACGGCGAGCGACCCAGCTTCTCCGCGATCGCACGGATACTCAAGCTGGTCCGGCGCGGTCCGCGATCTCGATCCGCTCCTCCTCGGACAGGAACCGTGGGCTGATCTGGCGCACGGCCAGCCGGTCAAGTGGAGCGACGAAGCCGACCACTTCCCCGTTGCGGTAGGTCTTGTATCCGCGCGACCAGTTGGCGCCGGTCGTTCTCGAGACACCGACCTCGCGGGCCGCGGCCATGATGCTCCATCCACGAGCCGCAATTCCACGACCGCTGCCGCGCCGACGACAACGGACGCCGGCCAGGACCCTTCTTCACACGACGAGACGACAACACAACCTCCCAATCCAGGACGAAGTATTGCAACCGTCAGTAGAAACCACCTGCAGATCGTTGAGCTTGTGTGTCCACAGCAGCCAAGCCGACGCCTCCTCGCCCCGTTGCTCACAGCTCCAGAAGAACGGATCGGCGCTGAGCCTCGGCAGATGACGGATGATGATGTGCCGAGTACGGAACTCCGATCCGAGCCACTTGCTCGAGACGCCGTTCAGACTCGGCACCTCGCTGAGCGTCGCCGCCGGCTTCGAGGTCTCGTCATAGTGCGCCAGCGATCGCTGGCAGGCGTGCGAGGGCACTGTCATCGGCCAAGATCGCAGAGTCCGTGTTCGCGACCGCCCACAACACACCGATTGTCAGGTTTGTCCAGCCGGTACGCATCTTGGTAGGCGATGAACATCAGTGCGCCGTACGGCGGCACCCGCGAACTCCTCCCCATCCGCAACGTGGACGACCTGCCCGTCCTCACTGAGCGTCGGCGTCAGCAGCATCGTTCGGCGATGTGGACGCTTGAGTCTCGCCAGCAAACCTGCGGATAGCTCGCGTACGACGCCGCCATCAAAGGAACCGACGGTCAACCACCGCCGCCAGGCCAGCTCCGTGGAACGATCGCCCACCTGGAACATCGATTACTCCGGCGGCCGGCATCGCCTCCGCTCGCAGCAGATCGAGTAAGGCGACGGATGCACCGACCTCCGCCATGCCGCCGTGCTCCGGCGCGCGAGCTCGCCGATTCTCGAACCCGAGATCGCCGTCTCCGATACTCCGGGCACCTCGCGCAACGCATCCCGCACCGGAGCGATCGGCCAGGAATACCAACCACGTTCCCAGTCCGACTCCGACTTCGCAGTGATCGCACCTGGACGACCAGTCCCTCGCAGAATCGCCGCGATCACCAACACCGCCAGCCGGGCCTGCGACATCTCACCGCGCGCGTTCCGCAGCTGCCTGTTGGGCTTGCGATCCTCATCCATGCACTAGGCCCTAGGCGGACCCCAGTCGGCGCCTCATCGCTGCCCACCTCCTTTAGGCTTGTCGACCAAGGATTGTACGAATCGTCGGGACGACGCACGGGCCGCCTGGAAGGACGTGTCGAAGACGTCGTGGCTACACTCAAAACGTCCCTTGACATCTTCGGTTAGGGGCATTGTCGGCAATCCCCTGAAACCGTAGGGGTTCGGTTTGTTGTTTCGGTTGTGCGGCCGGCCTCTGCTGGCGGCCTGGCGTGCTCGTCCGGAGTCGGGGTCCCGGCTGGCTGGAGGGCGCCCCGCTGGGGCTCGGCCTTTGATGTCGACGAGGACGAGGTCAGACTCAGCCGTGCGAGAGTTGGTTCGTTCATGCCGCTTGCTCTTGATCTGTGACGTGGAGGGTCAGTTCGTAGTCGATCGGGGAGCGCGTCCCGAGCGCGGTGTGGCGCCGGTCGTGGTTGTATTCCTCGATCCAGGCCGCGACCCGGGCACGAGATACGGTCTTGGTGGTGAAGTGCGAGGCTGCCCAGTTCGAACTCGAGCGTGCAGTGCCACGATTCGATGACGGCGTTGTCCAGTGCCGAGCCGGGCCGGGCCAATGGACTGGGTGATGCTGAGCCGGGTGCAGGCGGCCCGGACGGTGCCGGCGGTGTACTCGCTGCCCTGGTCGGTGTGCATGATGACGCCGGTGATCGCGTCCTTGCCGCCGCGGACCGCGACCGCCATCACCAGCGCGTTGTAGGCAAGTTCGGCGTTGTGGTGCTCCGCGACGGCGAACCGACGATGCGCCGAGACGCCATGTCGAGCACACTGTCGAGGTAGAGCTTGCGCTCGTCGGTGTTGATCTCGGTCCGATCTCCGTACCACTTCCGATTCACCGTGCCGGCAGGGAAATCGCGCCGGATCAGATCTGGCGCCCGCCACGTGCCCCGGCTGCCGCTGTCTGGCGGGTGGTCTGTTTGCGGCGGCGTCTGCGCCGGGCCTGCAGACCGAGCTCGCGGAGCACAGCAGCAACAGTGTTCTTGCTGACCCGCCAGCCCTCATCGCGCAAATCGGCGGTGATCCGCGGCGAGCCATAGGTGCCACAGTGCCTGGCGAAGAGTCGCCGGATCTCAATGTTCAGCTGTTCGCGACGGGCATGCCGGGGCGAGTCGTCGCCGTACTTGGTCACCTGGCGCCATTTGTAGAACCACGCCTGGCAGACTCCCAGCGTCCGGTAACTGAACGCGTGCGGCACCCGGTACTTGCTCCCTTTGGGTGGCGATCAACGCGGCCACGGTCACCGGCCCATCGCGTCCTTGACCCAGAGGGCCACCGAGCGCTTGAGCACATCACGCTCCATTGCCAGCTCCGCGTTCTCCCGCCGCAACCTAGCCAGCTCGGCCCGCTCATCCTCACTCAACACCCTGTCACCATCGTGAGCCCGCTTGTCCCTGGCCACCCAGTTCGCCCACGTGCCCGCGTTCACCCCCAACTCGCGCGCAACCTGCGCGATCGGCCTGCCGGTCTCCCGGACAATCCGGACCGCGCCCTCCCGGAACTCCTGATCAAACTTCCTTCGTACCTCAGCCATCACCCTCACCTTCTAGGGCGATGTCTCCACGTTACGAGGGGAAACCCACAACGTGCACCCTGGCGTCTGCTCCGCACGGGATGGTCCTGGCGCCAGCTCGGTCGTGGCGCTCTTCGGCAACGAACCTGACCAACCAGAACCGATCTCTACATTGCCCAGCATTCCGAGGACGTCACCGACAGCAAAGAGAGGTGACCTCGACGGACACCTTCCGCGGACCCGAAGACTGCCCCGCCCGCTTCCGCGCCGCCAGCCTCACCCGATGACCATCTTCAGGGCGCTCTTTGTGGATGGATCTGCAACCCCGAGCGCCGCCGTTCCATCATCAGAGCCATCTGACGACCAGCGTGTCGCCCGGGCGCTGGATCAGCTTGCTCACGGTGGCCTATGCCTTTCCGGACGCGTCGATTGCGGTAGCTGACCATGGCACGATGGAGTACGGCGTTGATCGGCCCGGGCAGCACTCGCTCCCATTCGCCGACTGTCTCCACCAACTCGCCCCCAGTCCCGAGTTTCCACCGCAGAAGTCCGAACGCGCGATCTTCGGGGTCTAGGCAGCCGGAGACGCCAAGCATGTCATACAGCTCAGCGCCGAGCTCTTTCGCTTCCCTGATCATCGACCATTGGAGGATATGGCTCGGCCTGACGTCGCGGCGATGGTCGGCCGAGCCGCCTGTCTGGTACCAAGCACGGCGACCTACCACGATCATCGTGTGGGCAGCCAATACCTCGTCATCGCAGGTCGACAGGTACAAACGCATCGTTCCGGGCATCTCACTGTTCAGTTCGCGGTACTCACGCTGGTAGTAGGCCAAGGACCGGCCGAGTTCGAAGCCGTTGCGTCGTTCAGTTTGTTTCAAGAGTTCGTAGAAGGTGGGCAGGTCGTTCCAGGTTCCGCGCCGGATCTCAACCCCCGACTTGGTTGCCTTGAGAATGTTGCGTTTCCAGTCCTTGCCGAGCCTGTTTCGCAGAGCGTCTGCGGTCTGCTTCTCAAGCGGCACCTGGAAGAGGAATCGCGGCTGCGCGTCGCCAGCCGAACCTCCCTCACCGCAGCGGCGCCATCCAACCGCACGCAGCCGATCGGCTACCGCAGACCCGATTGGCTCCACGACGTCAGGCAGGATGTGGTCGACTCGCCGGCCAGGACCGGCCGCCGCTTTCAAGGTCGCGGCCTGCCAACGCCGATAAGAGGCCGGTGGACCCATCCGGACCGCGAAAACGCCGTTCCTTTCAAGATAGTCGAGTAGCGGATCGAGCCAGCGATCCAGGTTCGGGTCGGTCCAGTCGATGTCTGGCCCGTCCGGGAGGTAGGCAAACCATCGGGAGAAGCCTGGTAGCCGGCGAAACAGTACGAGCGATGTTCCAACGACTCGGTTCTCACCGTCTCGCCAAGCCAAAAGCTCAGACGTCCACGCTGCCTTGACCGCGGACCAGGACGGGACCTGCAGGAAACTTCTTCCGCCATAAAGGTCGGCGGCGGCTCGATACTCCATTGGTTCGACCTGGCTGATCGTCAACGGGAGTTGACTAGTCGAGCACAACGTCAGCACAAAGCACCTCCAGACATGCTGGGCCATGTCCACGATGAGCTGACATGGCCGGCATCGAACGGCGGACAGTGAGCGGCGTTCCTTACCCGTGAGGACGCAGATGGTCCAGGCGAAGGTTCCGCGAGGTACACACCCGGTCTATCCTCAAGACGCTAATGACCCGACGTTTTGTCACAGCGCCGGGTTGCATCCCGTGGGGTGGTGTAAGTCGGGGCCCTGCTCGGCGTGGGTGACCACGTGTGAGGAGGCCACCGTGTGAAGGTCAGCGAGACCACGCCAATGGTTCTCGCGAAAGGACACTTCACACGATGGCTCTGGACCAGTCTGCCCTGCTCGAGGTACTCGAGATGCTCAAGGGTGGTGATGTCGAAGAACAAGTCCGGCAGTTGTTCAGCCCTCCTGGAGTCGGATGACTCCGTGGAGCATTGCCAGCAGGAGGTTGTCGATCCGGTCGTGGCTGAGGTGGAGTCGGCTCGCGATCTCGTCGCAGGTGGTG
>NZ_SJKB01000027.1 GCF_004331465.1 Kribbella pittospori | reverse complement strand
CCACCGGCTGAACACCCGCCCACGACAGACCCTGGGATGGAAGACTCCAGCCCAAGCCCTCGACGAGGCGCTGCGTGCAACAACTGGTTGAAACCGCCCCGTCCCGCGTGACCGATCCGTGCACAAAGTCGCGTCGGGCACCCAGCCGGAGACGGTCGATCAGCCGGTTCGTTGCGTCGCGGGCGGACCCGCCGCACTCACCAACCACCGGACGCTCAGGTCGCCGCGCTCGGTTCGGGCGGGGAGGTCGGCCGACGGGCTGGTTGGTGAGTGCGGTACGTCCGCACCCCGAACGCAGCGGTCGCGACTGCGCTTGTGCGGTGGAGTCGCTCGGGCGGGGCGACTCC
This sequence comes from Kribbella pittospori, assembly GCF_004331465.1. Classification (GTDB taxonomy): domain Bacteria; phylum Actinomycetota; class Actinomycetes; order Propionibacteriales; family Kribbellaceae; genus Kribbella; species Kribbella pittospori. Next base: position 61,105 of record NZ_SJKB01000027.1, on the reverse strand, counting down.
CCGGGCGGACTACTCGGCGATCTTGTACGTCGGGGTGATGATGGCTCGGGCCAGGGTGTGGAAGGCGAGGTTGAAGCCGACTACGGCGGGGGAGGCGTCGCTGTCGACCTCGAGGGCTTCTACGTCCATCGCGTGGACGACGAAGTAGTAGCGGTGGACCTGGTCGCCGGGGGGCGGGGCTGCGCCGCCGAAGGCCTTGGTGCCGAAGTCGCTGCGGACGTGGAAGGCGCCGTTGTCGAGGCGTTCGGGGGTGCCGGCGCCGGTCGGGAGTTCGGTCACGCCGGCGGGCAGGTTGACCAGGACCCAGTGCCAGAAGCCGGACACGACCGGCGCGTCGGGGTCGTAGCAGGTGACGACGAAGCCCTTGGTCTCCGCCGGGAAACCGGACCAGCTCAGCTGCGGCGACTTGTTGCCGCCGGCGAACGCGTGGTCTTCGGCCAGTTGCTCGCCGTCGGCGACGTCGGTGCTGGTGACGGCGAAGGTACCGGCCTGCGGGAGCAGTTCGTACGGGTCCGGGGCGACGGGACGATCGAGCGACATCTGTGTTCCTCCGGGATCTCGCAAGGTGTGGTGATTCCGACATTACTGTCCACATCACGCTGGTCCGGACCGGGGCACACGTCCAGGGATGCGAAGATCGGACTCGACCCCGCCTGACCGGGCGGGAGGGGTGCGGTGGAGTGGAGGAGTGCGGTGGAGGAGTACCTGGGTCGGATCGAGCCGGCGGATGGTGCGGCGATGCGGGCTGCCGCGGAGCGTCAGTCGCAGCTGACGAAGCCGGCCGGCTCGCTCGGGGTGCTGGAGGAGTTGTCCGTCCGCGTCGCCGGCATGACCGGTAGCTGCCCGCCCGAGGTGCCCGCGCCGGCCGTGGTGACGGTGTTCGCGGCGGATCACGGCGTACACGCACAGGGTGTGTCGCCCTGGCCTCAGGAGGTGACCGCCGCGATGCTGGCGAACTTCGCCGCCGGCGGCGCCGCGGTGAACGCCTTCGCGGCCAACAACCGGGTCGATGTCCGTGTCGTCGACGTCGGCGTAGCGACCCCCGTGGACCAGCTGGACATCATCCACGCCAAGGTCCGGCCTGGTACGCGCGATCTGTCCGTCGAGGAGGCCCTCACCGAGGACGAGGTGCGCGCCGCGATCGCCGTCGGCTTCGACCTCGCGGACCGACTCATCCAGGACGGCTACCGCTGCCTGCTCACCGGCGACATGGGCATCGCGAACACGACCGCAAGTGCCGCCCTGATCGCCACCTTCACCGGCTCGACCGCGGACGTGGTGACCGGACGAGGCACCGGCATCGACGACGCCACGCTGGCTCACAAGACCGCAATCGTTCAGGATGCGCTCGCAAGCCACGACGTACCTGCGACTGAGCCGCTCAAAGCACTTCAGGCGTACGGCGGCCTCGAGCACGCAGCGCTGGCCGGATACCTCCTCGGCGCAGCAGCCAACAAGGTCCCGGTCATCCTCGACGGGGTGATCGCAGGCGCCTCCGCCCTCGTTGCCCAGGCGCTCCACCCCGCAGTGATCGACTACTGCGTCGCCGGGCACCGCTCGGCGGAGCCAGGCCACGCGATCGCACTGAAGACGCTCGGCCTCCAGCCGCTGGTCGACCTGGACCTCAGGCTCGGTGAGGGCACCGGCGCGGTGCTCGCGTACCCGATCCTGACCTGCGCGGTCCGCGCGCTCGCCGAGATGGCCACCTTCGAGTCCGCGGGGATCACCTCGTGACGGATCAGTACCTGTCCGGCCTCGTGCTGGAGGGACGACGCGTGGTCGTCGTCGGCGGTGGCGGCGTAGCGCAGCGTCGGCTCCCACGCCTGCTCGAGTCCGGCGCCCGGATCGACCTGATCTCGCCGGCAATCACTCCCACCATCGAGGGACTCCTGTCCAACCCGTCCCTGTCCTGGACCGAGCGCGGCTATCAGTACGGCGACCTGGACGGATCCTGGTACGTCGTCGTGGCCACCGACGACACCGCGGTCAACGACCAGGTGTCCCAGGAAGCCGAGGAACGCCGGATCTTCTGCGTACGGTCCGACGACCGATCCCGAGCAACCGCGTGGACGCCCGCATCGGGCCAGCACGACAACGTGACGATCGGCGTACTCGGCGGTGGCGATCACCGCCGTTCCGCCGCGGTCCGGGACGCCATCCTGGAAGGACTCCGGACCGGAGAGCTGGGCGCACGCGAAGCCGGGAAGCACCCCGGCGTCTACCTGGTTGGCGGGGGACCGGGCGACCCGGACCTGATCACGGTGCGCGGACGGCGGTTGCTGGCCGAGGCGGATGTGGTCGTCGCGGACCGGCTCGCGCCGCAGCAGTTGCTGGACGAACTGCACCCGGACGTCGAGCTGTTCGACGCGGCCAAGCTCCCGCGCGGCCGGGCGGCCCAGCAAGAGGAGATCAACCGGATCCTCGTCGACCGCGGCAAGCAGGGGAAGGTCGTCGTACGCCTGAAGGGCGGCGACCCGTACGTCTTCGGCCGCGGCTTCGAGGAGGCGCTGGCCTGTGCCGAGGCCGGTGTCGCGTGGACGGTCGTGCCGGGGATCACCAGCTCAATCTCGGTGCCTGCGGTGTCCGGCATCCCGGTGACGCATCGTGGGGTGACCCACGAATTCACGGTCGTCTCGGGCCACATCCCGCCGTCGCACCCGGACTCGCTGATCAACTGGGACGCGCTGGCGCAGCTGTCCGGCACGCTCGTACTTCTGATGGCGGTCGAGAACCTGCCCGCCATCACAGAACGTCTGATCGCATCCGGCCGCCCAGCTGACACCCCGGCCGCGGCCATTGCCGATGGCACCCTTCCGGGTCAGCGGATGGTCACCTCCGACCTGGCCGGGATCGCCGCCACGATGGCTGAAGCCGGCGTCGGGGCGCCCGCGATCGTTGTCATCGGCAACGTCGTCGACGTGGCCGCGCAAGCGCGCGGCGACGGCAGCCAGCCTGAGACCGCATGAGCCCACAGGTCCCGCTGGACGATCCGGCCGACCCGCGGCTGGCGGACTATGTCCGGCTGCGGGAGGTGACGCTTCGCCGGTTGCTGGAGGAAGAGCACGGGCTGTTCATCGCCGAGGGCGACAAGGTGATCCGCCGGGCCGCGGACGCCGGGTACGAGCCGCGGTCGTTTCTGCTCGCACCTCGCTGGCTGGACTCGCTGGCCGACGTCCTCGCGCAGTGGCCGGACGTCCCCGTGTACGTCGTCTCGGAGGAACTGGCCGAGCAGGTCACCGGCTTCCACGTCCACCGCGGCGCGCTCGCGTCGTACCGCCGCCGGCCACGCGTTCCACTCCAACAGCTTCTCAACAACCAACTCAGACGGATCGCGATCTTCGACGACATCGTGGATCACACGAACGTCGGCGCCGGCTTCCGCGCGGCCGCGGCGATGGGCGTCGAGCTCGTGCTGGTGACCCCGACCTGCGCCGATCCGCTGTACCGCCGTTCGATCAAAGTGTCGATGGGCACGGTCTTCCAGGTGCCGTGGACCCGGCTGGAATCCTGGCCCGGCGACCTCGCCCAACTGCAGGACCGCGGCTTCGTCGCGGCCGCGTTCGCACTGACCGACGACTCGATCACGCTCGATGACCTGGTTGCCCGGAACGACGAACGGCTCGCGCTGATCTTCGGTACCGAAGGCCACGGCCTCAAGCCGCACGTGCTCGAAAAGGCAGATCTGGCCGTACGCATCCCGATGGCAGGCGGCGTCGACTCGCTGAACGTGGCAAGCTCAGCAGCGGTCGCTTTCTATGCCACGCGACCCATGCCTTAGGGGGAGCCATGCGTACGACGGAACGCCTGGTACTGCGTCCGTTCCGCGAAGAGGACCTGGAGCCGTGGGCCGCGCTCAACATGGACCCCGAGGTGCTGACCTACCTCGGCGGACCGCTGAGCCGGGACGAGTGTGACCGGATCGCGTCCGCGGTCAACGAGCGGTACGCCTCCGACGGATACGGGTTCCTCGCGGTCGAACGACGTTCCGACGGCGCGTTCCTCGGGGCATGCGGTCTCACCCGGGAGCAGTGGTATCCGGACGATCTCGAGATCGGCTGGCGACTGGCCCGTGAGTACTGGGGTCACGGCTACGCGACGGAAGCCGCGGCCTCCTGGCTGGAGCACGGCTTCACCACGCTGGACCTGCCGCGGATCATCGCCGTCACCGACACTCCGAACGAGCGCAGCATCGCCGTCATGCGCCGGCTCGGCATGACCTTCGACCACGAGGTGGAGCTCGAGGACGACGGCGTACCGTTTCGTGCCACTGTCTACACGATGACCGCGGAGGCTTGGCAGGCATGCCGAAAGTAGTACTCGTCACGGGAATGCAGGCCGCGGGGAAGTCCACCATCGCGCCGCTGCTGGCCGAGCGGCTCGGGCCGCCGGCGGCGACGCTGGACGGGGACGTCTTCTACGACGCAGTCGTCGCGGGCGCCGAGGTGATGACGCCGGACCCGTCGGCCGAGGCCGTCCGCCAGTTGGAGCTGCGGTACGAGGCCTCTGCGCTTGTGGCGCAGCACTACGCCGACGCCGGGTTCGACTTCGTCTGCAGCGACATCATCTTGGGTGAGCACGTCGAGAAGTGGTTCGCCGGGTTGCGTGGCGTGGAGACGTACCTGGTCGTGCTGTACCCGTCGGTGGAGTCGATCGTCGAGCGGGAGATCGGGCGAGGAGGCAACAACTCCTACCGCGACTGGCAGGAACCGGGCGGCACGCTCGCGGACGCGGTCCGTGCCCTGCAGAAGGATCTGGACGCGATGCCGCGCCGGGGTCTGTGGCTCGACTCCAGTGACCAGACCCCGGAGCAGTCGGTCGACGCGATCCTCGCGGATCTCCCGAAGGCCCGCTGGTAGACCTCAGGTGGCCTGGGATTCCTGGTGGTGGTCGTCGTGCTCGATCATCGGGGAGACCGGCCAGTCCGACGGGTAGTCCGGCGCGAGCTCCTCGGCCTCGCCGAACAGGCGCTTGCGGTACTTGCGGGACAGCCGGTCGCCGAAGACCGTGCCTTGGGTGTGGTCGGTCTCGTGCTGCAGGCAGCGGGCCAGCAGGCCGTCGCCCTCGAAGCTGACCGGCTCACCGTGCTGGTCGACGCCGGTGACGCGGGCGAAGTCCGGGCGAGCACATTTGGTGAAGGCACCCGGCAGCGAGAGGCAGCCTTCCTCGCCCTCGTCCAGTGTGCGGTCCTTGCCCTCGGGGACCTCGACCACCGGGTTGCAGATGACGCCCTGGACGTGGTTGCCGTCCTTGTCCGGGCAGTCGAACACGAACAGCTGCAGGTCCACGCCGACCTGGTTCGCGGCCAGGCCGACGCCGTCGGCCGCTCGCATCGTGGCGACCATGTCGGCGACCAGCGTCTGCAGGTCGTCACCGAAGTCGGTCACAGGCTGGTTGACCCGGTGCATGACGTCCTCGCCCCACCGGGTGATGGGCCGCACCGAACCGTTCGCAGGCAACGTAGACATGCGGGAAATCCTAGCTGCCGGCTCCGGCGCAGGTGGCCGAGGATCCGGCCACCCGCACCGGCAGGGACTACTTCGCGTTCAGCTCGTCCCGCCAGGCGACCCACTCGCGCAGCAGACCCAGGTCGTAGTCCGGGCCGGAGGACGAGATGGTGAACAGGCGCGTGCCGACGTCCAGCAGGGACTTGCCGATCTGCTCGGGCGACTTGTCGCCGACGGCGGCCGAGCGCTCGATCTCGCCCGGGTCGCGGCCGATCGTCTTGCAGTGCTCGTCCAGTACGGCGTGCTTGTGCGCGAGCGTCTCGGCGTCACCGAAGCCGTGCCAGATGTTGGCGTGCTTCGCGACCAGCTTCAGCGTCTTCTTCTCGCCGCCGCCACCGATCAGCACCGGGATGTCCCGGGTCGGCAGTGGGTTCAGCTTGGCCCAGCGCTGCTCGATCCGCGGCAGCGCCTCGCCGAGCGCGTCGAGCCGGCCGCCCGCCGTACCGAACTCGTAGCCGTACTCGTCGTAGTCCTTCTCGAACCATCCCGAGCCAATGCCGAAGATCAGCCGGCCGTCGCTGATGTGGTCGACCGTGCGGGCCATGTCGGCGAGCAGGTCGGGGTTGCGGTAGGAGTTGCAGGTGACCAGGGCGCCGAACTGGATCCGCTCGGTCGCCTCGGCCCAGGCGGCCAGCATGGTCCAGCACTCGAAGTGCAGACCCTCCGGCTCACCCGACAGCGGGTAGAAGTGGTCCCAGTTGAACGCCACGTCGACGCCGATCTCCTCCGCCGCCGCGACCGTCCGCCGGATGTCGGCGTACTGCGCGTGCTGCGGCTGGACCTGGACGCCGATCCGTACCGGGAAGGCGGCGTACGGACGGTCGATGGACTCGGAATCTGTCATGGTGGTGATCCTATCCGCGTTGCGGAGGGCCCTCCGGATCGGGCCGGAGAATGGACCACGAAGGGGGTACGGCGGCATGCCGGACGAGGACGCGGTGGACGAGTTCGCGCGGCTGTTCAAGCGGTTCCTGGAGCGGATGCAGCTGAGCGGCCCGATCGGCCGGGAGAGCCTGCGGGACCGGTTGCGCGCCCATCTGGGCATCGATCCCGAGCAGGTACCGGTGGTGACGGCGAGCTTCGCGTCGTACGACCTGCCGAACGTGCAGCGTGCGGTCGAGGCGTGGTTCGACGAGTTCGAGGTACTCGGGCTGGCCGGGTCGAACCGTGGGCACCACACGCTCGGCGAGCTGCTCGAGATGGCCGAGTACGACCGGTTCGGCATCGGCGCGGTCGACTACCAGCGGCTGCAGATCGACGTCGACGAGGAGATGGACTGCGTCGCGTTCGGGTTCTACCTCGGCGTCCAGGGCTCCGATCGGTACGTCGCTCTGTTGCGCGCGGCGAACCCGCAGTACGGGCGGATGTCGGTGGCCCTGGAGGTGCTTTCGGTCGAGAAGGAGGCGGGCGATCGCTTCCTCGGGGCACTGCCTGACCTGATCCGCGAGCACAACGTGTTCCGCGGCAAGGTGATCTCGTTCGAAGGACACGACTTCGGGCACGGGGTCGGTCCGTTCCGGTTGCATCCGCGGCCGGGAGTCGCTCGTACGGACGTCGTACTGCCGGACGGCGTGCTGGAGCGGGTCGAGCGTGAGGTGATCGGCATCGCGGAGCATCGGGAGACGCTCCTGTCGGCCGGTCAACATCTGCGTCGTGGGGTGTTGCTCTACGGACCGCCGGGGACGGGGAAGACGCACACCGTGCGGTATCTGCTGTCGCGGCTGCCCGAGTTCACCGTCGTACTGCTGGCGGGGACCAGCATCCAGTACATCTCGGAGGCGTGTGCGCTGGCGCGACTGCTACAGCCGGCGCTCGTCGTACTCGAGGACTGCGACCTGGTGGCGGAGGCTCGCGACTATGCGCGGGGGATGGAGAACCCGCTGCTGTTCCAGGTCCTCAACGAGATGGACGGGCTGGCCGAGGATGCCGATGTCGCCTTCCTGCTGACCACGAACCGCGCCGATCTGCTCGAGCCGGCGCTGATGCAGCGTCCTGGCCGCGTCGATCTGGCCGTCGAGGTGCCGCTGCCCGACGCCGAGGGACGGACCCGGCTGCTGAGCCTGTACGGCCCGAACCTGCAGCCCACCGCGGACGTCATCGACGAGGTGATCAGTCAGACCGACGGCACCACGGCCTCTTTCATGAAGGAACTGGTACGCCGTACCGTCCTGCTGGCCGCCGAGTCCGGCGCATCGCCCGACTCGAGCCACCTGCGGGTTGCCGTCGACGAGCTTCTGTCGTCCCGGGACGCGCTCACTCGCCGGCTTCTCGGAGCGACCAATGGCGACGTTCCGGACTACTCACCCGGAGAGCCGGCTCGCCCCGGCCTCTACCCAGGTTGATTACTTGAAGTACGTCGCCAGGCAACCGAGCATGTGGGCCACACCGGTCCGGACCTCGTTCTCGTGATCGGGTGCCAGCCCGGTGCTGCGGTAGTCGAGGCGTGTGCGTCCCTCACCGGACTCCGTCAGGTCGATCGTGACCTGTTCGGGGTCGTCGACGTACAGGACGACCTGTCGCGGCAGGTCCACCGAGCCGAAGCGGATGGTGAACGGCACCTCGTCCGAGCCGTCGGTGCTGACGAAGACGGCCGAGATCAGACCCCCGGGGCGGGCGTCGATGGTGACCCGGTCGGCGGGAGTGGTGAACCCGTCGGCGACGAACCACGCTGCGAACGGCTCGGGTTCGGTGAACGCTCGCGCCACCTCGGCAGGCGGTGCGTCGACGGTCTGGGTGAGCGTGAACATGAGCGGGACCTCCTGGCTGGATCGACCTGACACCAGCACTGTGCCCGAGCAGTCTTACGGTTTCCTTCCGGTCGGTATCCGGTCCGCGTACGCCGCCGCCCAGTCACCGAGTGCGCGGATCGGAACGAGCAGGTCCTCACCGGGCTTGGTGAGCGAGTACTCGACCCGTGGCGGTGCCTCGGCGTACCGGCGGCGCTGGACGAGGCCGTAGTGTTCCAGGCGGCGCAGCGTCTCGGTCAGGACCTTCTGGCTGATGCCGCCGATTTGCTCCCGGAGCTCGCCGGGACGGGCGGGACCGTGGGACAGCGCGTACAGGACGACCATCGGCCAGCGTCCGCTGAGCAGATCCGCGGCGACGCGTGCCTGGCAGTCGGCGAAGAACGTCACGACCCCATTGTGCCTCGCTCGTTGCGCACCGGAAGGTGTGCAACGAAACGTCTAGCGTCGGCGGCATGCGAATAGGAACACTGGGCAACGGACTGATGGCCGCGGCACTGGCCGGGCAGTGGGTCGGCGAACACGAGGTGATGATCGGCGGCCGCGACAGCCGCCGCGCGAGCGAGCTGGCGGCACGCATCGGCGCCCGGGCCGGAACTTTGCAGGAGGCAACGACATTCGGTGACGTCCTGTTGCTGGCACTGCCTGCGGAGGTTGCTGTGGACGCGGTCCGAGGGCTCGACATCCCGCCGGGCCGGATCCTGATCGACTGCACGAACGCGATCAACCAGCAGGACTTCACGCTCGCAGAACCAGCCATGGCCGAGCGCATCGCCCGAGCCGTCCCACACGCCCACGTCGTCAAGGCTTTCAACCTCGCAGCAGACTCCGTCTGGAAACACCCGGACGGCCTCGGCGTGCCTGTCTGCGGCGACGATCCAACCGCCCTCGCGAAAGTCGGCCAACTGGTCCGATCGCTGGGCAGTGAACCTGTGCAAGCAGGTGGACTCGCCCGCGCGAAGTTGCTGGAGGCAACTGCTGCGTTGGTCATCGGCATCTGGGTGACCGGCGTCGACGTACGCCGGATGTTCCCGCCGCTGGAAGCCGCGTTCGGGTCAGTCCGCCCGGGACAGCCGGAGGCTCCAGACCGGGAAGAGGAGATAGGTGCCGGCCCAGCCGAAGCCGCCGAGGTAGGTCCAGGCAGGGGCCGTGTCGGCGTCGTCGAGGCCCATGAAAATGCCGGGTGCGCTGACGAAGCCGAGCAGCATCACGGCTCCGGCGATCAGGCCGCCTCGGCGCAGGCGCCGTGACAACGGGTCGTCGGCGGGGCCGCGGTTGACGGCGATGAGCCAGATCCCGATCACGGCGAAGCCGGCGCTCGACACCAGACCCGACAGGAACCAGCCGGTGGCGTCGGTCAGGATCAGGATCGAACCAACGAGGGCGATCGCGGCTCCGAGGGTGGCTATCCCTACGAGAACGCTCTGAGTGCGAGCGTCGGAGTACTGCCAGAGCCAGGCCAGACCTGCGCTGAGTACGGCGAAAAGCCCGTTGGCCGCATCGTTGATGGCACCGAACGGCCCACCGGCGGCGGAGTACACGATCAGGCACAGGCACGAGCCGAGGCCGACGATCCCATGGACCACCGCCAGCCCGCTCAGTCTTCCGTCGCGACCGATCACCATCGGTCCCCCCGGCGTGTGAGTTCGGACCAACAGGGTGTCCCGCGGGCGGTCTGCCTGGCAACTAGGAGGTGTGATCCGCGAAGAGTTGGTTGAGCTCGGCCTGGGGGATCTGGTCGGCGGCGAAGGCGATGGTGCCTTGCGTGGCGAGCTCTTCGGCGCTGCGGCGGATGAAACCGAGAGCGGCGCGGGCGATGCTGCCGCCGAGGCTGATCCGGGTGACGCCGGCGTCCTGCAGATCGCTGACGGTCAGGGTCGACGTACCCAGGCCGATCACGACGTTGAGTGGACCGTCGATCTCGCGCACCAGCGTGCGGATCGTTTCGAGGTCGTTGACGCCCGGCACGTAGAGGCAGTCGGCGCCGGCTGCCCGGAAACGGTTGGCGCGATCGATCGAGTCGCTCAACGACGTCGGGGTACGTATCAGCTGGCCGTCGGTGCGCGCGGTGAGCACGAAGTCCGCGCCCGCCGCCTCCCGGGCCGCGACGATGCGCTCCACCGCGAGCTCGACGTCGTACAGCTCGTGTCCGTCGAAGTCCTCGATGTTCCCGCCGGCCAGCCCGATCTCCCGGGCCAGCGTGATCGTCTCGGCGACCTTCTCCGGCTCAGCGCCGTACCCGTCCTCGAGATCCCCGTTCACCGGTACAGCGCTCGCCGCGGCGATCTCCTGCATCCGCGTGAACATGGCGTCCCGCGACACAGCGGGCGCGCCGTCGGGCAGCGTGTGATCGCCCTTCGCCATCGAGAACGCGATCCCGGCACTCGTCGTCGCGATCGCCGGGAAGCCGGCCTCGGTCAGCAGCACCGCACTACCGGCGTCCCAGGCGTTCGGCATCACGAAGCGGCCGGCGTGCAGCTCGTGGAACGTCGTCATGACCCCGGGAGCTCCTGCGCGGCGGCCTCGTCGACGAGCCACAGCGTGCGGTCCAGGCCCTTCGGCTGCGCGGCAGGTACGTCGCCGCCGCTCAGCGCCTGTCCGACCGCGTGAGCCTTGTCCTCACCCGACACCACGAACCACACCTCGCGCGCCCGATCGAGCGCCGGGAGCGTCAGCGAGACGCGGGTCGGCGGTGGCTTGGGGGAGTCGTGGACGGCAACGGCCGCGACGTCGGTGACCTTCAGCTGGGCGAATCCGGGGAAGAGCGACGCCACATGCCCATCCGGCCCGACGCCCAGCATCAGTACGTCGAACGTCGGTACGCCGTCCTGATCGCCGGAACCCATCGCGGCCTTCAACTCGGCGGCGTAGGCAGTCGCCGCGGCCTCCGCACCCTGGCCGGAGTCGGCCGGAATGGGGTGGACCCGGGCCGGATCCACGTCCACGTGCGAGAGCAGGGCCTCGCGATTCTGGGTCTCGTTGCGCTCCGGGTCACCGTCCGGCAGGAACCGCTCGTCGCCCCACCAGAACTCGACCCGCCGCCAGTCGATCGCGTGCCGGGCGGGGGACTCGGCGACCGCGCGGTACACGACCGCTGCGACCCGACCGCCGGTCAGCACGACCTGAGCAACCTTGCCGGTGCTCTGGACATCGACAAGGCGGGTGATGAACCGCGCCGCGACGGCATGGGCCAGCCCCTCCGCGTCGCGGTTCACCAGGACGGACACGGCGCTCATGAGCGCCCCGCCACCCTCTTGCCCGTGCCCTTCTTCGCGGCAGTCTTCCTGGCCGGCGACTTCTTCGCAGCAACAGTCTTCTTGGCCGCAGTTGCTTTCTTAGCAGCGCCCGACGTACCAGCAGACTTCTTGGCGAAGGACTTCTTCGCCGCCGTCTCCTGCACCGGAGTGCTCGCCACTGTCGCCTTCTTCGCAGCGGCAGAAGCCCGTTCCGCCGCCGTCTTCCGCTGAGTCGCGCCGACCTTCTTGACGTCCTCCGGCATCGACTCCCGCTCGACCAGGCACGCGAGTGTCTGCGCGTACACGTCGTCCGGGTCGAGCCGGCGCAGTTCCTCGCTCAGCAACTCGGACGTCGTACGGCGCTTCAACGCGACCGGGCGGTCCGGCTGGCCCGGAATACTGAACGTCGCCACCGCACCATCCGGACGGGTCAGCGCGATCGGTCCAGCCGGCGTGAACATGCGCACCGCGGTAACGCCCGGTCCGCGCGAGTTCTTCTGCTCCACCGGGACACCGAGCCGGCACTGGAGCCAGGCGGCCATCAGATCAGCACTCGGGTTGCCCTTCGCGGACACGACCTCGGCCGCGCTCACCTTGGTCGGGTACTGATCCAGGGCAGCCGCCATCAGCGCACGCCAAGGCGTCAGCCGGGACCACGCGAAGTCGGTGTCGCCCGGCTCGTACCCCTCGGCCCGCGCCGAGAAGTCGACCGACGCACGTCGCGTCGCGGCCGCATCGGTGACGCGGCGACGGCCCAGCTTGCCCAGCGGGTCGTCGGCGGGCACCTTCGGCCCGCCGCCCGGCCACCAGACGATGACGGGCGAGTCCGGCAGCAGCAGCGGGGTGATCACGGACTCTGGCACCTTGGCCAGCTCACCGTGCAGCCGCAGCAGCACCGCCTCGCCGGGAATGCCTTCACCCACACGCACTTCGGCATCGAGCCCGGGCGCACCCCGGCCGGGCCGCAGGATCGCGACCAGCACCCGGGACGGGTGCTCGCGACCGGCCTCGTTCGCGGCCTTCATCGCGTCGTGGTGGGACGCCTCGTCGACGACCACCACGATCGTTCCGACCATGCCCATGGCCGGCGAGCCCGCGTTCCGGCGGGCCCGGAGCAGTGCCGACGCGATCTCGCTCGACGTCGTACCGGTGAGGTCGATGATCATGGCCGCCTCCAGGCGCGTCCGTCGCGGGCGAGCATCTCGTGCGCGGAGGCCGGGCCCCAGTCGCCGGACGCGTACTGCTCGGGCTTGCCGTGCTCGGCCCAGTAGTTGATCACCGGGTCGAGGATCTTCCAGCTCAGCTCGACCTCGGTGTGCTGCGGGAACAGCGGGGGATCGCCGAGCAGTACGTCGAGGATGAGCCGCTCGTACGCCTCGGGCGAGGACTCGGTGAACGAACCGCCGTACTGGAAGTCCATGTTCACGTCGCGGATCTCCATCATCGTGCCGGGCACCTTGGCGCCGAAGCGCATCGTGATGCCCTCGTCCGGCTGGATCCGCAGGACCAGCGCGTTCTGGCCCAGCTCCTCGGTCTCGGTCTTGGTGAACGGCAGGTGCGGTGCGCGCTTGAACATCACCGCAACCTCGGTCACCCGGCGGCCGAGCCGCTTGCCGGTGCGCAGGTAGAACGGGACGCCGGCCCACCGGCGGGTGTCGACGTCGACCCGGAGTGCCGCGAAGGTCTCCGTCGCCGACGACGCCGGGATGCCGTCTTCCTGCAGGTAGCCCTTCACCTTGACGCCGCCGGCCCAGCCGGCCGCGTACTGACCGCGGGCGGTGTGCAGGTCGAGGCGCTCGGGCAGCTTCACCGCGGCGAGAACCTTCTTCTTCTCCTGCCGCAGTGACCACGCGTCGAAGCTCACCGGCTCCTCCATCGCGACCAGCGCGAGCAGTTGGAGCAGGTGGTTCTGGATCACGTCCCGGGCCGCACCGATGCCGTCGTAGTACCCGGCCCGGCCGCCGATGCCGATGTCCTCGGCCATGGTGATCTGGACGTGGTCGACGTAGTGGCTGTTCCAGACCGGCTCGAACATCGAGTTGGCGAACCGCAGCGCCAGCATGTTCTGGACGGTCTCCTTGCCCAGGTAGTGGTCGATCCGGAACACCGCCTCGGGCGGGAACACCGACTCGACCACCTGGTTCAGCTCACGGGCGCTCTTCAGGTCGTGGCCGAACGGCTTCTCGATCACCACCCGCCGCCACGAGCCTGGCGTCTCCCTGGTCAGCCCGTGCTCGGACAGCTGCTGCACGACCTGCGGGAACAGGCCGGGCGGGATGGACAGGTAGAACGCGTGGTTGCCGCCGGTACCGCGGTTCACGTCGAGCTCGTCCACGGTCTCCCGCAGCCGCTCGAACGCTGCGTCGTCGGTCAGGTCACCCGGCACGAACCGGAACCCCTCGGCCAGCTGCTGCCAGACCTCCTCGCGGAACGGCGTCCGGGCGTGCTCCTTGACCGAGTCGTGCACGATCTGCGCGAAGTCCTGGTTGGTGTAATCGCGACGGGCGAACCCGACCAGGGCGAAACCGGGCGGCAGCAGCCCCCGGTTCGCCAGGTCGTAGACCGCCGGCATCAGCTTCTTGCGGGCCAGGTCACCGGTGACACCGAAGATCACCAGGCTGCACGGCCCGGCGATCCGGGGGAGCCGCCGATCCTGCGGATCCCGCAGCGGGTTCACCGGACCGGTCGACTCTTCGTCGAGCTGAGCGGTCATCAGCCGCTTCCCTCCGAGTTGTGGTTTCCGAACAGGGCTAGTTTCCGAAGAGGGCACGGAACTGTTGTACGCCGCTCGCCGGGTCGGTCAGGTGGAGCCGCAGGACCGGACGGCCGCGCTCGGCGAGCACGTTCGCATCACCGGCCGCCTGGGCCGAGATCAGCGTGCCGAAGGTGAACGGCCGGTCGGGGATCTCCACGTCCGTCGGGTGCGCGCCGGTGATCTGCAGGAACACGCCCTCCGGGTGGCCGCCCTTGTGGTACTGGCCGGTGGAGTGCAGGAACCGCGGACCCCAGCCGAAGGTCACCGGACGACCCGTGCGGGTCGCCAATGCCGGGCGTACGGAAACCAGATCGGCGTCGCGCTCGGAGTCGAGGTAGGCCATGACGGCCAGGTACCCCTTCTCGTCGAGCTTGCCCAGCAGCGCGTCGACCGCGCCCTGCAGCGAGTCCACGCCGTCCAGCAGCCCCTCGGAGCCACGGACCTCGACGGAACCTTCGGTAAAGGCCGCCGCCTCCGGCTCCGGCTGTGCGTCGAGCAGCCCGCGGGCGGCCTTCTTCGCGCTCTCCACGTCCGGCTGGTCGAACGGGTTGATCCCGAGCAGGTAGCCGGCCACCGCCGTGGCCACCTCCCACAGCAGGAACTGACCGCCGAGCGAGCCCGACGTCAGCGCCGTCGGCACGCCGCTCGTGGCCTTCTCGGCCAGCAACGCGTTGGTGAGGTCGGCTGCCTCGCTCCGCAGCTCGGGAGCCCCGACCTCGACCGCGACCGGCAGTACGCCGGTGCCGTTCTTGCCGGTGCTCTCGGCGATCAACTGCTCCGCCCAGTCCGGGAAGCCGACGATGTCCGAGCCCTCGGCCGTGATGATCGCCTTGTCCCGGCCAGCGCTGGCCGCGAGTACGGCGGCCAGCCACAGAGCCGGGTTGTCGGTCGAGTCCGCCTGCAGCTCCGGAGCGGCCTCGGCCGCCTGGTCCAGCAGCTCGGCGATGTCCGCGCCGGCCAGACCGGACGGGACGAGCCCGAAGGCGGTCAGCGCGCTGTAGCGGCCGCCGATGTTCGGGTCGGCGAGGAACGTCTTGCGGTAGCCCTCGTCGGCCGACAGCTTCTCGAACGGCGAACCCGGGTCGGTCACCACGACGACCCGCGACGCGGCGTCGATGCCCGCGTCGGTGAACGCCTTGACGAACGTGCGCCGGTGGCTGTCGGTCTCGACCGTGCCACCGGACTTGCTGGACACCACGATGACCGTCTTCGACAGGTCGCCGGCCAGCGCCCGCGCGACCACGCTCGGGTCGGTCGAGTCCAGTACGACGAGCTCCACGCCGGCGGTCCGGGTGATCACCTCGGGTGCCAGCGACGAACCGCCCATGCCGGACAGCACGACCCGGTCCAGACCCTCGGACCGGAAGTCCGCCTGCAGGGCCTCGATCTCGGCCAGGAGCGGCCGCGAGGTCTCGTGCAGGTCGACCCAGCCGAGCCGGATCGAGGCCTCGGACTCCGCCTCAGGCCCCCAGATCGTCGCGTCCTTCGCCGCGATCCGGGACGCGATCTTCTCCGACACCAGCCGGTCGACGACCTCGGACCAGTCGCCGTTGTGCGTGCTCACCTTGGGTGCGGTCACTTGGGCGGCACCCTTCAGGGCCGCGGTGACGGTGTCCTGCAGCTCCGACCAGGACGCGTCGAACTTGGCCACGCCCTCGTCCTCGAGCACCTGGACGACCTCGTCGTACGAGATGCCGAGCCGCTCCAGGTCCGCGATCACCTTGCGGGCGGCGTCGTACTGGCCGCGAACCGTGTCGCCGCTGAACTGGCTGTGCTCCTCGACCGCCTTGATGGTTGCCTCAGGCATCGTGTTGACCACGCCCCGGGTGACCAGGTTGTCGACATACATGGTGGGGGAGTACGACGGGTCCTTGGTGCCGGTGGACGCCCACAGCGGGCGCTGCGGCTTGGCGCCGGCGGTCTCGATCTCGCGCCAGCGGTCGGTGTCGAAGATCTCCTCGTACGCCTCGAACGCGAGCCGGGCGTTGGCGATCGCGGCCTTGCCCTTGAGTGCCTTGGCCTGGTCGGTGCCGATCGCGTCGAGGCGCTTGTCCACCTCGGTGTCGACCCGGCTGACGAAGAACGACGCGACGCTGGCCATCTTGGTCACGTCGTGGCCGTTCTCGATCGCCTGCTCCATCCCGGACAGGAACGCGTCCGCGACCGCCTTGTAGCGGTCCAGGGAGAAGATCAGCGTCACGTTCACGCTGATGCCGGCGGCCAGCGTCGCGGTGATCGCGGGCAGGCCCTCCTTGGTGGCCGGGATCTTCACGAACACGTTCTCCCGGCCGACGGCCTCCCACAGCTCCTTGGCCTGCCGGTTCGTCTTCTCGGTGTCGCGGGCCAGGCTCGGCTCCACCTCGATCGAGACCCGGCCGTCCTGGCCCTCGGTGTCGTCGTACACCGGCTTGAACAGGTCCGCGGCGTCCCGGACGTCGTCGGAGGTGATGACCCGGATCGCCTCGTCGGTGGACACGCCCTCGGCGGCCAGCCGGGAGATCTTCTCGGCGTACGCGTCGGCGTCGGAGATCGCCTTGGCGAAGATGGTCGGGTTCGTCGTCACACCGACGACATGCTTGTCCTGGATCAGCTCGGCCAGGCTTCCGCTGGTCAGCCGCTCCCGGGAGAGGTCGTCGAGCCAGATGGACACACCCGCGTCGGCGAGTGCTTTCAAGCGATCGTTCATGTCCGGAGCCTTCCGAATGTTCTGTTGTGTGGGTGTCAGTTGGCGTCGGCGGGTCCGACCGGGCCGGCCGCGGCTCGCTTGGGCGGCACACCCGGGCCGCTGATCTGCGCGGCCGCGGCGATGCTGTCCTTGGCAGCCTGGACGACGGCGCCGGCGGTGATGCCGAACTCGTCGTACAGGGTCTGGTAGGCGGCCGAGGCGCCGTAGTGCTCGAGGCTGACGCTGCGGCCGGCGTCGCCGACGATGTCGTGCCAGCTCTGCGCGATGCCCGCCTCGACCGAGACCCGGGCCCGGACGCCGGCCGGGATCACGGACTCGCGGTACGCGTCGTCCTGCTCGTCGAACCACTCGCGGGAGACCATCGAGACGACGCGCGCCTTGACGCCCTCGCCGGCCAGCGTCTCGCGGGCCTCGACGGCCAGCTGCAGCTCCGAGCCGGTGGCGATCAGGACGACGTCCGGCGTGCCGTCGGTGTCGAGCAGCGTGTAGCCGCCCTTCTTGACGTTCTCGGTGGTGGCGAAGCCGTCGGTGCCGCGCGGGAACGTCGGCACGTTCTGCCGGGTCAGCGCCAGGCCGGCCGGGCGGTCGGTGTGCTCCAGGATCGCGGCCCACGCGGCCGCGGTCTCGTTCGCGTCACCCGGACGTACGACGTCCAGGCCCGGGATCGCCCGCAGTGCCGACAGATGCTCGACCGGCTGGTGGGTCGGGCCGTCCTCGCCGAGACCGATGGAGTCGTGCGTCCACACGTAGGTGACCGGCAGCTTCATCAGCGCGGCCAGCCGGACCGCCGGGCGCATGTAGTCGCTGAAGACGAGGAACGTGCCGCCGTACGGGCGGGTCAGGCCGTGCAGGGTGATGCCGTTCAGCACCGAGCCCATGGCGTGCTCGCGGATGCCGAAGTGCAGGACGCGGCCGTACTCGTCGCCCTGGAACTCCTTGGTGGAGTACTCCGGCGGGATGAAGGACGGCTGGCCCTTCGGGGTGGTGTTGTTCGAGCCGGCCAGGTCGGCCGAACCACCCCAGAGCTCGGGCAGCTCCGGCGACAGCTTGGTCAGCACCTCACCGGAGGCGGCGCGGGTGGCCACGCCCTTGGCGTCGGCCTCCCAGCTCGGCAGCGCGTCCTTCCAGCCGGCCGGCAGCTCACGCTTCGACAGCCGGTCCAGCAGCGCCGCGCGCTCCGGGTTCGCCGACCGCCAGGCGTCGTACCTGACGTCCCAGTCGTCCTGCAGGGCCTTGCCGCGGTCGAGCGCCTGGCGGGTGTGCGCGATCACGTCGTCGGCGACCTGGAAGCTCTGCTCCGGGTCCCAGCCCAGCACCTTCTTGGTCGCGGCCACCTCGTCGGCGCCGAGGGCGGAGCCGTGGATCTTGCCGGTGTTCTGTTTGTTCGGGGCCGGCCAGCCGATGATCGTGTGCAGCCGGATGAAGCTCGGCTTGTCGGTGACCGCCTCGGCCGCCTGGATGGCGTCGTACAGGGCCTGGACGTCCTCCTCGTAGCCCGTGCCGCCGTTGGTCCAGTCGACGTCCTGGGTGTGCCAGCCGTACGCCGCGTAGCGGGCCGCCACGTCCTCGGAGAACGCGATGTCGGTGTCGTCCTCGATCGAGATCTTGTTGGCGTCGTAGATCACCGTCAGGTTGCCGAGCTTCTGGTGACCGGCCAGCGAGGACGCCTCACCCGAGACGCCTTCCTCCAGGTCGCCGTCCGACGCGATCACGTAGATGTGGTGGTCGAACAGACCCTCGCCCTTGGGAGCGTCCGGGTCGAGCAGGCCGCGCTCGCGGCGGGCCGCCATCGCCATCCCGACCGCGTTGCCGACGCCCTGGCCGAGCGGGCCGGTGGTCGTCTCGACACCCTTGGTGTGCGCGTACTCCGGGTGGCCCGGCGTCTTGCTGCCCCAGGTCCGCAGCGACTTCAGGTCGTCCAGTTCGAGGCCGAAGCCGGCCAGGTAGAGCTGGATGTACAGGGTGAGGCTGGAGTGGCCGGCCGACAGCACGAACCGGTCCCGGCCGGCCCAGTGCGCGTCGGCCGGGTTGTGCCGCATCACCTTCTGGAACAGCAGGTACGCCGCCGGCGCCAGGCTCATCGCCGTACCGGGATGGCCGTTGCCGACCTTCTCCACCGCGTCCATCGCGAGCACCCGTACGGTGTCGACCGCGCGCTGGTCGAGGTCGGTCCATTCAAGCTTCGGGCTGGTCTTCTCAGTCACGCCGGCGGCGCTCCTCTCGATGGCTGCGAACACACGTCTGGTCAGCGTCGAGTGGGATCGCCGCAGGCCTACCGGCCGGTCGCGATCACGCCCCCGCGCGTCACCGTGAGCGAGCCTACTCGCATGGGCGTCCGACACCTTCCACTCATCGGCAACTTGGTTGGTGGCCTCCTTGTTCCCGCCCTGTTCCCGGCGTCTGCGACATCACACCCGGAGCCATTCCACGCGGTCCAGGTCACATCCGGATGAACACCGCCGCACACTTGTTCGTCGGACTCAGCCGGGGGGTGAACGAACCCTCCTACGGGGCGTCGTAGACTGTCGAACCGTCAGCGCCGGGCCTCCGGCGTCAACCCACTCAGTTCGAGGTGTTCGTGACGGCCGTCGACCCGCGTCCAGCCGCGACGACGTCGTATCCGACGCCGCAGCCGGACGGTACTGCTGTTCTCAGTCCGTCGGTGCGCGACGTGGTGAAGGCGTACGTCGGTCTGACCAAGCCACGCATCATCGAGCTGCTGCTGATCACCACAGTGCCGGTGATGTTCCTGGCCGCCGGGGGAGTGCCCGGCCTCGAGGTCGTCGCCGCCACCCTGGTCGGCGGCATCCTGGCGGCCGGCAGCGCGAACACGATCAACTGCGTGCTCGACCGGGACATCGACGAGCAGATGCGCCGGACCCGCCGCCGCCCGTTGCCCCGGCACGCGGTCAGCCCGCGGTCGGCGACGATCTTCGGCATCGTGCTCGGCATCCTGGCCACGATCGAGCTCGGCCTGCTGGTGAACTGGCTGTCGGCGGGGCTGGCCCTGGCCGCGAACGCGTTCTACGTCTTCGGCTACACGATGGTGCTGAAGCGCCGGACCGTGCAGAACATCGTCTGGGGCGGGATCGCGGGCTGCTTCCCGACCCTGATCGGCTGGACCGCGGTCACCAACGAGCTGGCCTGGACCCCGGTCGTGCTGTTCGGAGTGGTGTTCTTCTGGACGCCGCCGCACACCTGGTCGCTGGCGATGCGCTACCGCGAGGACTACGCATCGGTCGACGTGCCGATGCTGCCCGTGGTCGCCACTCCGGTCGCCACGGCCCGGCAGATCATGGCGTACTCCGTGGTCATGGTGATCACGTCGATCGCGCTGTGGCCGGTCGCGGGCACCGGTTTCGTCTACCCGCTGGCCGCGATCGTGCTCGGATTCCTGTTCCTCCGCGAGGCTCGCGCATTGTTGCTCCGGGCCCACACCGGCGCCGACGGAGCCGCGCTGCGGCCGATGCGGCTCTTCCACTTCTCGAATATCTACCTGGCCCTGCTGTTCATTGCCGCGGCCATCGATCCGCTCCTGCACTGAGCGTCGCCCCGCGGGCGCGGGGAGTTCTCCGGTTGACCTAATCGTGATCCGATGTTGCGATGTGGGGGTCTGCGGAGGGGGAATCCGCACCTGGGGAGACGTGACTTCAGGGGGTTCGCAGTGGGGGTACGAACACGCATTGCCGCGGTCGCGGCGCTCGCCTTGGCCGGTTCTGTACTGGTGGCCGGAACGGCCGACGCCGGCGGGCATTCCAGTAGTTTGAAGCCGGTGGCAACGGGTCTGGACGGCCCGCGCGGGGTTTCGACGTTCGGCACGAAGGTCATCTACAGCGTCACGGACGGTTCGGTCTACGCGACCGACGGCAAGAAGACCCGCAAGCTCGGCCAGGTCCCGGGCGGATTCCCGCCCGCGATCGACACCAGTTCCCGGGGTACGACGTACGCGCTGACCGGCGCGGGTGGAGAACCTGGTCAGCCCATCCCGCCAGGCGGCGCGACCCTGTACCGGCTGCGGCCGGGTAGGTCGCCGGTGGTGGTCGCCGACATCGCGAAGTACCAGGCCACCGATCCGGATCCGTACAACCAGGCCGACCCGCCGACGGAGTCGAACCCGTTCGGTGTCGCGGCGCTGAAGGACGGAACGGTGCTGGTAGCGGATGCCGCCGGCAACGACCTGCTCCGGGTCTGGCCGAACGGCAAGATCAAGACCGTCGCGCGGTTGAAGCCGCGCACGGTGAAGGTACCGGCCGGACTCGGGCCGGATGCACCACCGGCCGGGACGCCGTTCGTGGCCGAGGCTGTCGCCACGTCGGTGACGGTGGGCTCGGACGGTTACTGGTACGTCGGTGAGCTCCGTGGCTTCCCGGCGACTCCGGGGACGTCGCAGATCTGGCGGATCAAGCCGGGCGCGGTGGGCGCGGTGTGCGATCCGGCCAGGCCGTACAAGGGCAAGTGCCAGCGGTACGCCGACGGTTACACGTCGATCGTCGACCTGGCCGGTGGCCCGCGGGGCACGCTGGCCGTCGTCCAACTGGCCAGGGACAGCTGGCTGAAGTTCGAGATGGGCGGCTCGACCATCGGGTCGCTGTACCTGCAGTACCCGGGCAGGCACCACAAGGCCGGATTCAAGAGGGAACTGGTCCGCGGTCAGCTCAACCTGCCGGGCGGCGCCGCGTTCAGCAAGTGGGGCGACCTGTACGTCGCGGGCCCGATCTTCGGCCCTGGCGCGGTCTACAAGGTCCGCCACTGACAGACAGTCGGTAGCACTACTCCTTCCGGTGGGACCCCTGGGTCCCACCGGAAGTTGTCTGTGCCAGAACCTAAGCTGCTCGGCATCCGTCAGTGAGTGGGAGGCAGAGCATGGTGAAGGCAGCGGTCATCGGTGCGAGCGGCTACATCGGTACTGCGGTCGCCGAGCGCTTGACGGGCGCCCGCCATGAGGTCGTTGCGGTGTCTCGGCGCGGGAACGTCGCTAACTACACGACCGTTCCGGGCGACCTCACCCGCCCCGAGACGCTGCGCTCGGCGCTCGCCGCCACCGGACCGGATGTCGTCGTACACGCCGGCAATCCCACCGGTGACGTGGAGGTCGACCTGGCCTCCACCGCCGCGCTCCTGGACCAGGGCGCGCCGGTCATCTACATCAGCGGTATCTGGTGGTTGGGCGCGGTGGGCGAGTCGCCGTTCACCGAGGATCCACCGGACGGCGACACGCCACGTGCACAGCTCGAACGGGCCGTGCTCGCCGCGGCCGACCGGGTCCGCACCGTCGTGGTCCGGCCCGGCGTCGTCTACGGCCGTGGTGGTGGCATCCCCGCTGAGATGGTCGGATGGGCCGGCAAGTACGGCGTCGGCCGCTACGTGGGCGACCCCGGAACCCGGTGGCCGACGGTGCAGGTCGACGACCTCGCCGACCTGGTTCTGCTGGCGATCGAACACGCTCGGTCAGGTGCTGTTCTGCATGGGGTGGGCGAGGAAGCGGTCGAGGTCAGCGCGATCGCGGCCGCTGCGGACGTGGCGGCCGGCGGGATCGGACGGGCCGAGGCCTGGCCGGTCGCGTCCGCGGCCCAGGAACTGGGTGAGCAGTACGCCCGCTGGCTGGCGCTGGACCAGGCGTTCAGCAGTACGCGGACTCGGGCCGAGCTCGACTGGCGGCCGAGCCGCCCGACGATCGTCGAGGACCTCACCACCGGTTCTTACAACAAGCGATGAGCGCTCGCCCTACGTTGCCGGCGTACCGCGTTCGCCGTAGACCGCTGTTACGAGCGCGATCAGTAGGCCGGCGAAGAACATGTGCACCAGCACCAGGCCCCACGGGAGGCCGGTGAAGTACTGCGTGAAGCCGACGGCACCCTGCAGCAGTTCCATGGCGAGCAGCCAGGCCGCCAGCTTCCGCAACGTGCGTGACGTCGCGGTCACCCGGGTCGCGATCACCAGCGCGATCGTGATCCCGAGCAGCCCGAAAACGAAGTCCGCGTGCAGCTGACTGATCAGCTCCTCATCGAAGCCGTTCCGTCCGGTGTCCGGATCGCCCGAGTGCGGGCCGGCGCCGGTCACCAAGGTGCCGAGAGCAACGGTCAGCCAGACCGCCACCACACAGGCGGTCGCGAGCGCGCGGACCACCGGGGGAGTGTGTGGGTAGGGGCTGGTCCGGGACCGCCGCATCATCGACACGGTCAGCGTGATGATGATCGGCGAGACCAGGAAGTGCGCCGACACGATCCACGGGTTCAGCCCGGTCAGCACGCTGATGCCGCCGATCACGGCCTGCAGCGGTACGCCGAGCGCGGCCGCGGTCGCGAGGCGGCGCAGGTCCCGGCGGATCGGGCGGTACCGCATCACCACGAGCCAGGTGCAGATCGCGATGACCGCGACCACGAAGCCGAGCATCCGGTTGCCGAACTCGATCGCGCCGTGGATGCCGAGCGCGGCGTGCGGCACATACGACTCGTCGGTGCACTGCGGCCAGGTCGGGCAGCCGAGGCCCGAGCCGGTCAGCCGGACCAGTCCGCCGGTCACCACGATGCCGATGTTCGCCACCACCGACGCCCAGCCCCAGCGCCGGACGACATCCAGGCTCGGCTCGGGCACCAGGCGCCAGAAGGCGTTGACTGGTTCGGTCTCTTGCGGCGGGGTCTCCGTGCTCATCACCGGCACACTCTAGAGAAAGGTCTGCTCAGTCCCAGCGGAAGGTCCTGGACACCAGGTATCCGAGCACCCCGGCCCACAGGGCGAGAGACAGTGCGGCGGCCCACGGGATCACACCCTCGACGGTCGAGTTCGCCAGCCCGTTGGCCAGCGCGGCGCTCGGCAGCAGCCGGACGACACCCTGCATGCCGGCCGGGTACTCGTCGACCGGTGTCATCACCGCACCGCCGACCAGCAACAGCAGATAGAGCAGGTTGGCCGCGGCCAGGGTGGCCTCGGCCCGGAGTACGCCGGCCATCAGCAATCCGAGGGACGCGAAGGCCGCCGTACCGCACAGAACCATCAGGATCACCCCGAAGACGGCGTCGAAGCCGCCGGCCGGGTCCCACCCGAGGGCGAAGCCGGTCCCGATCAGGACGGCGAGCTGGATCGCCTGCACGACCAGGACCGCGCCGATCTTCCCGGCGAGCAGTCCGGTCCGGGACAGGGGAGAGGCGCCGAGCCGCTTGATCACGCCGTACCGACGCTCGAAGCCGGTCGCGATCGCGAGCGAGGTGAAGGACGAGGACAGTACGGCGAGCGCCAGCACCCGCGGTACGGCGTCGTCGATCGCCCGCCCGTCGCCGAGCGGCAACCGGTCGCCGAGTCCGGTGCCACCCAGAAGCAGGAGGATTCCGAGCGGGATGACGAGGGCCAGCAGCAGTTGCTCGCCGTTGCGGATCAGGAGCCGGAACTCCATCCGTGAATGCGCCAGCACCTTCCGCGGCCAGGGAGCGCTGCCCGGCTGGGGCGCATAGGTGGTCATGAGTGCTCCCGCTTGGGTGGTGCGGTCAGTTCGAGGAAGACGTCCTCGAGCGACTTCGTGTGGTGCTGGGTCAACTCGTCCGGGGTGCCGGAGGCGATCACCTTGCCGGCGGACACCACGTGGATCTGGTCCGACAACTGCTCGGCCTCGTCCATCGCGTGCGTGGTGAGTACGACGGTCACGCCGTCGTCGCGCAGATCGCGGATCAGCTGCCAGATCTCCCGCCGGCCGTGCGGGTCGAGCCCGGTTGTCGGCTCGTCCAGGAACGCGATCTCCGGCCGCCCGACGATCGCCAGCGCGAACGACAGCCGCTGCTTCTGCCCGCCGGACAGCCGCCGGTACGGCGTCCTGCCACAGCTACCCAGGTCGAGGCGATCGACCAGGGCCGGGATCTCCAGCGGATGCGAGTGCAACGTGGCGACGTACTTCAGCATCTCGACCGCGCGGACGCCGGACCAGGCGCCGCCCTCCTGCAGCATCACGCCGATCCGTGGCATCAGATCGTCGTGATCCGCGATCGGGTCCAGCCCGAGCACCCGGACCCGGCCGGACTCCGGCCGCCGGAACCCCTCACAGCTCTCCACGGTCGTGGTCTTGCCGGCGCCGTTGGGGCCGAGCACGGACGTCACCGTGCCGACGGTTACGGTGAGACTGAGACCGTCGACCGCGGCCTTCTCGCCGTACCGCACGACGAGGTTGTCGATCTCCACCGCGACTGGCACGGATGAAGTCTAGAACCGGGCTGCCGGGCCTTCGGCCCGGGTGGGGAGCGGAGCCCCGACGGCGTGACCCTGGTCACGATCGGCCCCCGAGCCCCGCGTGAGCGCGGGAGCCGGTTAGGTGAGCCTTATTTGAAGGCCCCCGGGAATTACGCGACACTGATGTTGTGAAAAATCCTGCGACTACCGGAGCTGCGCCCACCGGCGCGGTGGCGGCGCGGGACGAGTCCACCCGGGACCGGGTCGCCCGCTCGATCCTGACCAACGGTCCGTCCAGCGCCGCGGTGCTCGCCGAGCGCCTGGAGCTGACGCCGGCGGCGGTCCGCCGGCATCTCGACCACCTGCTCGAGGACGGCCTGGTCGAGTCCCGCGAGGAGCGTGTCTACGGCCCGCGTGGCCGCGGCCGCCCCGCGAAGGTCTTCGTGCTGACCGACACCGGCCGGCACGCGTTCCACCAGGCGTACGACGACCTGGCGGCCACCGCGATGAAGTTCATCGCCGAGTCCGGCGGTGACGAGGCGGTCGCGGAGTTCGCCCGCGGCCGGGTCGCCGAGGTGGAGCAGCGGTACCGGGAGCTCATCGACGCGGCTCCCGAGAGCGACAAGGCGGAGGCACTCGCCCGGGCCCTGACCACGGACGGGTACGCCGCGTCCACGGCGAAGGCCGCGCACGGCGAGCAGCTCTGCCAGCACCATTGCCCGGTCGCGCACGTGGCCGAGCAGTTCCCCCAGTTGTGCGAGGCCGAGACCGAGGTGTTCTCCCGGTTGCTCGGCCGGCACGTCCAGAGACTGGCCACCATCGCCCACGGCGACGGTGTCTGCACCACACATATTCCCGGGCACGTCCCGGCCCCCCAGGCCGTGTCCGGTCCTGCCCCTGTATCCGACGGCGAATCTGCGAGGACTGCACGATGACGCAAACCGCTCACCCCGAACTGGAAGGCCTCGGCAACTACCAGTACGGCTGGGCCGACTCCGACGCCGCCGGCGCGGTCGCACAGCGCGGCCTGTCCGCCGACGTGGTGCGGGGCATCTCCACCCTCAAGAACGAGCCGGAGTGGATGCTCGACCTGCGGCTGAAGGGCCTGAAGCTCTTCGACCGCAAGCCGATGCCGTCGTGGGGTGCGGACCTGTCCGGGATCGACTTCGACAACATCAAGTACTTCGTCCGGTCGACCGAGAAGCAGGCCTCCAGCTGGGAAGAACTGCCCGAGGACATCAAGAACACCTACGACAAGCTCGGCATCCCGGAGGCGGAGAAGCAGCGCCTGGTCGCCGGCGTCGCCGCGCAGTACGAGTCCGAGGTCGTCTACCACCAGATCCGCGAGGACCTGGAGGCCCAGGGCGTCATC
The DNA here is from genome assembly GCF_004331465.1 of Kribbella pittospori. Classification (GTDB taxonomy): domain Bacteria; phylum Actinomycetota; class Actinomycetes; order Propionibacteriales; family Kribbellaceae; genus Kribbella; species Kribbella pittospori. The sequence continues at coordinate 34,654 of NZ_SJKB01000027.1, read as the reverse complement.
TTCCTCGACACCGACACCGGCCTGAAGGAGCACCCGGAGATCTTCCAGGAGTACTTCGGCTCGGTCATCCCGGTCGGCGACAACAAGTTCGCCTCGCTGAACACGGCGGTCTGGTCCGGCGGGTCGTTCATCTACGTGCCCAAGGGCGTCAAGGTGGACATCCCGCTGCAGGCCTACTTCCGGATCAACACCGAGAACATGGGCCAGTTCGAGCGGACCCTGATCATCGTCGACGAGGACGCCTACGTGCACTACGTCGAGGGCTGTACGGCGCCGATCTACAAGTCGGACTCGCTGCACTCCGCGGTGGTCGAGATCATCGTGAAGAAGGGCGCCCGCTGCCGCTACACGACGATCCAGAACTGGTCGAACAACGTCTACAACCTGGTCACCAAGCGCGCCACCTGCGAAGAGGGCGCGACGATGGAGTGGATCGACGGCAACATCGGTTCCAAGGTGACGATGAAGTACCCGGCCGTCTACCTGATGGGCGAGCATGCCAAGGGCGAGACCCTGTCGGTCGCGTTCGCGGGCGAGGGCCAGCACCAGGACGCCGGGTCGAAGATGGTGCACAACGCGCCGTACACCTCCAGTTCGATCGTGTCGAAGTCGGTGGCCCGCGGCGGCGGCCGGACGTCGTACCGGGGGCTGGTCGAGGTGGCCCCGGGGTCGCACCACAGCAAGTCGACGGTGCGCTGTGACGCGCTGCTGGTCGACACCATCAGCCGCTCCGACACCTACCCGTACGTCGACGTCCGCGAGGACGACGTGGCGATGGGACACGAGGCGACCGTGTCCAAGGTCAGTGACGACCAGCTCTTCTACCTGATGAGCCGGGGCATGGCCGAGGACGAGGCGATGGCGATGATCGTCCGCGGCTTCATCGAGCCGATCGCCCGCGAGCTCCCGATGGAGTACGCGCTGGAACTGAACCGCTTGATCGAGCTGCAGATGGAAGGGGCCGTCGGCTGATGTCCGCCGCTGAAACCCTGGTCGCCACCGGCAACCGGGCGCACTCCCACGGGCCGGGTTCGCCGGTCCCGCTCCAGGCCCGGAGCGAGCGGCCGACGTCGTACGACGTCGCCGACTTCCCGGTGCCGAACGGGCGCGAGGAGGAGTGGCGCTTCACCCCGGTCAAGGCCCTCAAGGCACTGTTCGCCGACGAGGCCGGCACCGAGACCCCCAAGGTCGACGCGTCCGGTCCCGACGGTGTGGTCTTCGAGACCGTCGCCGCGGACTCGCTGAAGGTCGGTACGCCGCAGGACCGCTCCGCCGCCATCGCCTGGAACCAGGCGGGCGAGGCGCTCGCGGTGCGGATCCCGGTCGAGGCCGAGCTGACCGAGGCGGTGCACGTGAACGTCGCGAGCCTCGGCGCCCGCGGCTTCAGCCACCTGATCGTCGACGCCGGCCGGCACAGCCGCGCGATCGTGATCATCGATCACACCGGCGCGGGTGAGCTCGGCAGCAACGTCGAGATCGTCGTCGGCGACGGCGCCGAGCTGCGCGTGGTCAGCATCCAGCAGGGCGACCACGAGTCGATCCACCTCGGCCAGCACGACGCGCTGATCGGCCGGGACGCCCGGCTGCACCACGTCGTGGTCACTCTCGGCGGCAAGGTCGTCCGGATCGGCACCAACGTCCGGTACGCCGGTCCCGGCGGCGACGCCGAACTGCTGGGGGTGTACTTCGCCGAGTCCGGTCAGCACCACGAGAACCGGCTCTTCGTCGACCACGAGGCGATCAACTGCAAGAGCAACGTGATCTACAAGGGCGCGCTCGCCGGTGACCACGCCCGCTCGGTCTGGATCGGCGACGTCCTGATCCGGGCCGCTGCCGAGGGCACCAGCACTTTCGAGCTGAACCGGAACCTGGTCCTGACCGACGGCGCCCGCGCCGACTCGGTGCCGAACCTGGAGATCGAGACCGGCGAGATCGAGGGCGCCGGGCACGCGTCCGCGACCGGCCGGTTCGACGACGAGCAGCTGTTCTACCTGCAGGCCCGCGGCATCCCCGAGGACGCGGCCCGGCGGCTGGTGGTGTCCGGCTTCTTCAACGACATCATCGGCAAGATCGGCGTTCCCGAGGTCGCCGAGCACCTGCACGACGTGATCGAGGAGAAGCTGGCCCGGACGGCCGAGCTCAGCGCCGCCGCGGCGGCGGCCACCGGACACACGGCGGTCGCGGGACAGTGAGCGACAGCTTCGAGCGCGCCTGCGCAGCCGCCGACGTACCGGATGAGGGAGTCATCCCGGTCGAGGTCGGCGGCGTCGAGGTCGCGGTCGTGAAGAGCGGGGGACAGTTCTTCGCGGTGCGGGACGAGTGCTCGCACGCGCAGATCCAGCTGTCCGAGGGCGAGGTCGGCGAGTGCGAGATCGAGTGCTGGCTGCACGGCTCCCGCTTCGACCTGCGCACCGGCGAGCCGACCAGCCTGCCCGCGTACGACCCGGTACCGATCTACCCGGTCCGGCTGGACGGCGACGACCTGCTCGTCGACGTCAAGAACCCCTTGAACCAGGCATCCCTGTAAAGCGACGGAGATAGAAGATCCTCATGGCGACACTCGAGATCCGCGACCTGCACGTGTCGGTCGACACCGAGAGCGGCCCGAAGCAGATCCTGCGCGGCGTCAACCTGACCATCGCCGGTGGTCAGACGCACGCGATCATGGGCCCGAACGGTTCCGGCAAGTCCACCCTGGCGTACTCGATCGCCGGCCACCCGAAGTACAAGATCACCGCCGGCACGGTGACGCTGGACGGCGAAGACGTGCTCGACATGAAGGTGGACGAGCGCGCCCGGGCCGGCCTGTTCCTGGCGATGCAGTACCCGGTCGAGGTGCCCGGCGTGTCCGTGGCGAACTTCCTCCGTACGGCCAAGACCGCGATCGACGGCGAGGCGCCGAAGCTGCGCACCTGGGTCAAGGACGTCAACACCGCCCTGGGCGACCTGGAGATGGACCCCGAGTTCGCCCAGCGCAACGTCAACGAGGGCTTCTCCGGTGGTGAGAAGAAGCGGCACGAGATCGTCCAGCTGGAGCTGTTGAACCCGAAGATCGCGATCCTCGACGAGACCGACTCCGGCCTCGACATCGACGCGCTGAAGATCGTCTCCACCGGCGTCAACCGGTTCGCGGAGAAGGGTGACAAGGGCATCCTGCTGATCACCCACTACACCCGGATCCTGCGCTACATCACGCCGGACTTCGTGCACGTGTTCGTCGACGGCCGGGTGGCCGAAGAGGGCGGCCCGGAGCTGGCCGAGGAGCTCGAGGCCAACGGTTACGAGCGGTTCCTGAAGGCAGGCGCGAAGTGACCATCGCCCGGACATTCAGCAGTCCCCTGGACCTGCAGTCGGTCCGGGCGGACTTCCCGATCCTTTCACGCGAGCTCGCCGGTGGGCTCCCGCTGGTCTACCTGGACTCGGCGAACTCCTCGCAGAAGCCGCGCCAGGTGGTGCAGGCCATCGAGGACCACTACCTGAAGCACAACGCGAACGTCGCCCGCGCGATGCACCAACTCGGTGCCGAGGCGACCGCGGCGTACGAGGGTGGCCGGGACAAGGTGGCGGCCTTCATCGGTGCGCCGTCGAGGGACGAGATCGTCTTCACCAAGAACGCCTCCGAGGCGCTCAACCTGGCCGCGCACACCCTCGGCGCGTCGCTGCAGCCGGGCGATGTCGTGGTGATCTCCGAGATGGAGCACCACAGCAACATCGTCCCGTGGCAGCTCGCGTGCGAACGGACCGGCGCCACGCTGAAGTGGTTCGGCGTCACCGAGGACGGCCGGCTTGACCTGAGCAACGTCGACGAGCTGATCACCGAGCGGACCAAGGTCGTCGCACTGACCTGGGTGTCGAACGCACTCGGCACGATCAACCCGGTCAGCGAGGTCGCGGCGAAGGCGCACGCGGTCGGCGCGACCGTGGTCGTCGACGCATCGCAGGCGGTGCCGCAGTTCCCGGTCGACGTCTCGGCGCTCGGCGCGGATCTGCTCGCCTTCACCGGCCACAAGGTGGTCGGCCCGACCGGCGTCGGCGTGCTCTGGGGCCGGTACGACCTGCTCGCCTCGCTGCCGCCGTTCCTTGGCGGCGGTGAGATGATCGAGGTCGTGCGGATGACGGGTTCGACGTACGCCCCGCCGCCGGCGCGATTCGAGGCCGGTACGCCGCCGATCGCGCAGGCCGTCGGGCTCGGTGCGGCCGTCGACTACCTGTCCGGGATCGGGATGGACAAGATCGCGGCGCACGAGCACGCGATCGTGGAGTACGCGCTCGAGGGGCTGAAGACGGTGCCGGGGCTGACGATCCTCGGTCCGACCGAGGCCAGGGACCACGGTGGCGCGATCAGTTTCGAGCTGGACGGCGTGCACCCGCACGACGTGGCGACCGTGCTGGACACCCGCGGGATCGCGGTACGGGCCGGGCACCACTGTGCGCGGCCGGTGCACGAGCGGTTCGGCGTACAGTCCTCGACGCGGGCGTCGTTCTACCTGTACACGACGCCGGAGGAGATCGAGGCGCTGGTCGACGGCCTCGGGTTCGTCCGTTCTTTCTTCAAGGTGGCCTGACGTCTCATGCAGCTTGACTCGCTGTACCAGGAGATCATCCTGGACCACTACCGCAGCCCGCACCACGCGGGGCTGGCGGATCCGTACGACGTGGAAGTGCACCACGTGAACCCGTCCTGCGGGGACGAGGTGACGCTGCGCGTGGAGCTGGACGGCGACACCGTCACCGGCATCACGCACGAGAGCGTCGGCTGCTCGATCAGCCAGGCCGCGACCTCGGTGATGTCCGACCTGGTGATCGGCAAGCCGGTCGCCGAGGGCATGGCGACCTACGAGAAGTTTCTCGAGCTGATGCAGGGCCGGGGGAATGTCGAGCCGGACGAAGAGGTTCTGGAGGACGGCGTCGCGTTCGCGGGCGTCGCGCAGTTCCCGGCCCGGGTGAAGTGTGCGCTGCTGGGCTGGTCGGCCTGGCGGGACGCGACCGCCCGGGCACTGGCGCAGAACGAGTCCCAGGACGCCGCACAGCAAGAAGGAGTGAGCAATGCCTGATCAGACCGACGAGAAGATCGAGCTGCCCGAGGTCGACCTGCAGGCGGCGGCCCAGGCAGCACAGCCCGGCACCAGCCCGGCCGCGGTCGAGGATGTGACCGAGGCGCTCAAGGATGTCGTCGACCCCGAGCTCGGCATCAACGTCGTGGACCTGGGCCTGATCTACGGCATCACCGTGGACGACACCAGTACGGCGATCATCGACATGACGCTGACGTCGGCGGCCTGCCCGCTGACCGACGTGATCGAGGACCAGACCCGGATGGCGCTGGACGGCCTGGTCAACGACTTCCGGATCAACTGGGTCTGGATGCCGCCGTGGGGCCCGGAGAAGATCACCGACGACGGCCGCGACCAGTTGCGGGCACTCGGCTTCAACGTGTGACACGCGTCGTCACGGTGGCACCGGAGCGGCTGGACAGGTGGCTGGCCGGCTTCGGTGACCGCCACGGCGCGGTGACGTACGACGTGACGCCGACGAGCGTCACGGTGTCCGCCGAGGACGGCTCGCTCGCCGTTGTCGAGGTGCCGTTTGCACCACTGGAGGAGTTGTCGAAGGAAGGGCTCCTCACTCATGTGCTGCGCGAGTGGCGGTTGGGTGTGCTGCTCGTCCGGCGTGGCGGTTACGGTGCCGGGGTCTTTGCCGGGGGCAAGCTTGTCGACTCCAAGGTCGGCTCACGCCACGTGCAGGGGACGACCAAAGCGGGTGGCTGGTCGCAGCAGCGGTACGCGCGACGGCGGGACAACCAGGCCCGGGAGGCGTTCGCCGCGGCGACCGAGGTCGCGGTGCGGATCCTCGGGTCCGCCCGGCTGGAAGCGCTGGTGTGTGGGGGAGACCGCCGGGCCGTCGACACGGTGCTGGAGGATCCGCGGCTGAAGGATTTGGCCGGACTCGTGCGGCCGCCGTTCCTCGGCGTACCCGATCCGAAGCAGAGAGTTCTCAAGCAGGCCGGCGCCGATGCGCGGGCGATCCGGATCGAACTGACCGACCCTCCGGAGGATTCGCGCTGAGGCGTGAACGTGGTCCCACCTGGGCATACTGAGGTCCTCGCGGCCATTGCACAGGGAGGACAGCGGTTGAACTCGGAGCTGCAGTTCTGGCGTGCCATGGCGGGCTATGCGCTGGCGCGGGCCCGCGCCCAGCGTGCCCGCAGCGGCCGGACCCAGCTCGGCGCGTCCTCGCTCGAATGGGCGATCATCTCGGCCATCCTGGTCGCGGCCGCGCTGGCGGTCGGACTGATCGTCCGCCGCGTCGTCGACAAGCGGTCCGGCGCGGACTGACGGCCCACCGAGGTCAGAGCGGGTTGGCCGACCAGGTGTCGCAGGCGTTCATGTCGCCGGAGTCCATCCCCGCCTTGAACCAGCGCATCCGCTGCTCGGCGGTGCCGTGGCTGAAGCTCTCGGGATTCACCTGACCCTGCGTCTTCTCCTGGATCCGGTCGTCACCGACGGCGGCCGCGGCATCCAGGCCGCGGGCGATGTCGTCCTCGGTCAGGCCGCTGATGAACGTGTCGCCGTCCTTGTCGGGCACGGTCGTCGCGTGGTTGGTCCAGATCCCGGCCAGGCAGTCGGCCTGCAGTTCGGACCGGACCGAGTCCGACGTCGGGCCGTTGCGCGTCTTGATCCGGCCGAGGATCCCGTACAGGTTCTGGATGTGGTGGCCGTACTCGTGCGCCACGACGTACGCCTCGGCGAAGTTGCCGCCCTTCGCGCCCAGCTCGGACTGGAGGGTCTGGAAGAACCCGAGATCCAGGTACACCCGCTTGTCCGGCGGGCAGTAGAACGGCCCGACCGCACTGGTGGCCGGTCCGCAGCCGGTGTTGACCGAGCCGTCGAAGACGCGCATCGGCGCCCGGGTGTACTTCTTGCCCCGGCGCGGCAGCTCAGCGGCCCAGAAGCCCTCGATCGAGTTCTGGTAGAACACGAACCGGCAGTCCGGGTTGTCCTGCAGGTCGGTGCCCTTCTTGCACGAGTCCAGGTTGCCGGCCGCGGTGTTGCGGACCGACGGCTCCTGGCTGCCGCCGTCGCCACCAGGCAGACCGCCGTTCAGCAGCAGGATGACGACGAGCAGGATGATGCCGCCGATGCCACCGCCCACCGGGATCATCCCGCCGGGCAGCCCACCGCCCCCTCCACCGCTCCCACGGGTGTCCTCGACCCCACTGGTGTCGAGATCCGCGTCCGGATTGAATTTCACAGCACTTAGACTAGTCCTCGGAGCGGGGGATTTTGGCGTGTCGTGACGCTGCGCCGCCGACCTGCTACCGCCCGCCCCCTGCCTTGACTCCCGACCCTGAGGACGCCTGCCACCGCGATGATCACTGTCTCCAACCTCGAGGTCCGCGTCGGTGCCAGGCAGTTGCTCGCGCCCGCCTCGTTCCGGGTCGGACCCGGCGACAAGGTGGGTCTGGTCGGCCGCAACGGCGCCGGCAAGACCACGCTGACCAAGATCCTGGCCGGTGAAGGCCTGCCGGCCAGCGGCTCGGTGTCCACCTCCGGCGAGATCGGCTACCTCCCGCAGGATCCGCGGACCGGGGATCTGGAGATCCTGGCCAGGGACCGGATCCTGTCCGCCCGCGGCCTGGACGACGTCGTACGCCGGTTGCGCAGCGCGGAGAAGTCGATGGCCAGCGCGGACGAGAAGACCCGTGCGAAGGGGATGCGCCGCTACGAGCGGGCCGAGGCCGACCTGCACGCGGCCGGCGGGTACGCCGCGGAGTCGGAGGCGGCCCGGATCGCGGCGAACCTGGGGCTGCCGGATCGGGTGCTGGGGCAACCGCTGGCCACGCTGTCGGGTGGTCAGCGCCGCCGGGTCGAGCTCGCCCGGATCCTGTTCGCCCAGGCGGAGACGCTGCTGCTGGACGAGCCGACCAACCACCTGGACGCGGACTCGATCATCTGGCTGCGCGACTTCCTCAAGTCGTACCCCGGTGGCGTGATCATGATCAGCCACGACGTGAATCTGCTCGAGGAGACCGTCACCCGGGTGTTCCACCTGGACGCGAACCGGGCCGAGATCGACGTCTACAACGTCGGCTGGAAGGCGTACCTGACCCAGCGCGAGGCCGACGAGCGGCGCCGCAAGCGCGAGCGGGCGAACGCGGAGAAGAAGGCGACCCAGCTGGTCGACCAGGCGAACAAGATGCGCGCCAAGGCGACCAAGGCGACCGCGGCCCAGCAGATGCTGCGGCGGGCCGAGCAGTTGATGTCCTCGCTCGAGGACGAGCGCAAGACCGACCGCGTCGCGAAGATCGCGTTCCCGACCCCGGCACCGTGTGGCAAGACGCCGTTGATGGCGCGCGAACTGTCGAAGTCGTACGGCTCCCTGGAGATCTTCACCGACGTCGACCTGGCGATCGACCGCGGCTCGCGGGTCGTCGTACTGGGACTGAACGGTGCCGGCAAGACCACGCTGCTGCGGGTCCTGTCCGGGCTGGAGAAGTCCGACACCGGCGAGGTGATCGACGGGCACGGGCTCAAGCTCGGGTACTACGCGCAGGAGCACGAGACGCTCGACGTGAACCGGACCGTGCTGGAGAACATGAAGTCGGCGGCCCCGGATCTGAACGAGACGCAGGCGCGCAGCGTGCTCGGCTCGTTCCTGTTCACCGGCGACGACGCGGAGAAGCCGGCCAAGGTGCTGTCCGGTGGCGAGAAGACACGACTCGCGCTGGCGACGCTGGTCGTCTCGGCCGCGAACGTGTTGCTGCTCGACGAGCCGACCAACAACCTGGACCCAGCCTCGCGGGCCGAGGTGCTGAACGCGATCCGCTCGTACGCCGGTGCGATCGTCCTGGTCACCCACGACGAGGGCGCCGTCGAGGCGCTCGAGCCGGAGCGTGTCCTCCTGCTCCCGGACGGCGTCGAAGACCTCTGGACCAACGACTACGCCGACCTGGTGTCGCTCGCCTAAGTTAATCGCGAGTAATGTTCCTCGCATGAAGGAACTGCGGTTGACGGTGGATGGTCCGGTGGCTCGGGTCGTGCTGGACCGGCCCGAGGTGCGGAACGCACAGACCCCGGCGATGTGGCAGGCGCTGGCCGACTTTGGTACGACGCTGCCGTCCGACGTTCGCGTGGTCGTGGTTTCGGGGGAGGGGCCGTCGTTCTCGGCGGGACTCGACCGGCGGTTGATGATGGGCGAGGGCGTCGACGGCCAGGAGGCGTTGCTCACGCTTGGGGCGAAACCCACCGCCGAGGTGCACGAGCTGATCGCCGGTTTCCAGGCGGGATTCTCCTGGTTGCGCCGACCGGAGATCATCAGCATCGCGGCGGTCCAGGGTCACGCCATCGGCGCCGGCTTCCAACTGGCGCTGGCCTGCGACCTCCGTGTCGTCACCCCGGACGTTCGCTTCAGCATGCGCGAGACCGCGCTCGGCCTGGTGCCGGACCTCGGTGGCACCCAACCGCTCGTCCAACTCGTCGGGTACTCGCGGGCGCTGGAGCTCTGCGCGACCACCCGCTGGGTGGAGGCGGACGAGGCGAAGGAGCTCGGTCTGGCGAATATCGTCGTACCGCCGGAGGAGCTGGCCGGGACGGTCAAGGATCTGACCGAGGCGCTGCTGGCGCCGCTCCCAGGAGCGATCCGCGAGACCAAGGCGTTGCTCCTCGGTGCCGCGGACCGTTCGTACCAGGACCAGCTGAAGGCCGAGCGGGAGGCCCAGGAGCGCCGGCTGAAGGAGCTCCTGGCAACTTCCGACTCAGGACACTAGTGCCAGTTGCTGATCTGTACGTCGCGGGGAGCGGGGTCGCCCGTGCCGGTCTCGACGTACTTCTTCAGGCTCAGCAGGTACGAGCCCCACTTGGTGCTGCAGTGGTACATGAACTCGACCGGCTCCTTCCAGCCCTCGTGCTTGAACAGGACGATCGTGTAGTCGTCGGCCGTACTGAGGTCGAAGCGGACCTCGGTGCCGATCCACTCCTCGGGACCGTCCACGACCTCCCAGCGGACCAGCTCGCCGGGCTTGGTCTCCAGCACCTTCATGCCGAAGGAGCCACCGGCGACGGGGAAGTGGAAGTCGATCACGCCGCCGACCGAGTCGTCGCCTCGGGTGTCGTCGGTCCACCAGCCCGCCAGGCCGGGGATCGTGGTGAGGGCCTTCGAGACGTCCTCGGGGGACGCCGTGATTCCGACGCGGTGCAAGATGTCGACCATGGGAGTGCCTCTCGTTCAGATGTCTGTACTGCGTTGAATGGATTCGGCGATCCGCTTGATGCGCTGGAGCCGGCGGTCCCAGGCGTCACTGACCGAGGTCAGTTGCGCGATCGCACGGGCAAGCTGTGATTCGTCCACGGTGTAGCGCCGTTCCCGCCCCGACGGCTTGGCGTGGACCAGGCCGACCCGCTCGAGGACGGCGAGGTGTTTGGCGACGGCCTGCCGGGTGACCGGCAGTTGATCGCTCAGGCCGGTCGCGGTCCCGCCGCCGTTGGCGAGCAGCAGGTCGAGCATCCGGCGCCGGGTCGGATCGCCGACCGCCGACCAGAGCCCGTCGTCGATCACGGCGCGGACACCAGCCGGTCGACGTACGGCACGAGGCGGGGGAGGAAGTAGTTCCAGCCGTTGATGTGATCGCGGTACTGCGCCTCGGAGGCCTCGTCGAATCCGGTCTCGGCGAAGCGCAGGACCGTGCCCGTGCCGGCGGCGACGAGGTCGAACGTCACCAGCAGCGAGTTGGTCTCGCTGGCTGTCTCGCCCTCCGGATAGTCCCACCGGAAGGCGAACCGTCGCGGCGGGTCGGCCTCGACGACCGTGAGCGAGACGACCTTCCCGTCCGGCTCCTCGCCGAACGAGACGGTCCCGGTGGCACCGGCGACCGGCTCGAGGTCAGCCTCGTCCGGCCACCACTCGCGCAGGTGCTTCGGCGAGCTGATCACCTCGTAGACCACCTCGGGTGCCGCCTCCACCCGGATCTCCCGCTCGATGGTCCGGTCCGCCATCTCACCCACCGTCCTTTCGCAACCTTTGGTTGCCTATGACTGTAGGGCACTCTCATCGCATCCGCAACCATTGGTTGCATGACGGTGAGTGGGAACATTGTGAGGACCTGAACTGTTGTGAAGCTTCACCACACAGGAGCGGAGAGGAACTGCATGTCCTCAGGGATGGCACGCGCCGGCATGGGCGCTTACGGCTGGCGGCGTCAGGACTCATCCGTGACCGGGCAGAAGCTCGCCAAGGGCACGCTGCGCCGGATCGCGCGGTTCGCGAAGCCGTACCGCTGGTACATCACGGTGTTCCTGGTGCTCGTCATCCTGTCGGCGTTCATGGTCATCGCCTCGCCGCTGCTGTTCAAGAAGATCGTCGACGACGGCATCACCAAAGGAAACGCGGGACTGGTCACGGCGCTCGCGCTGGTGGTGGCCCTGCTCGCGGTGGTCGAGGCCGGGCTCGGGCTGATGCAGCGCTGGTTCTCCGCGCGGATCGGCGAAGGTCTGATCTTCGACCTGCGGACCAAGGTCTTCGGGCATGTCCAGCGGATGCCCGTCGCGTTCTTCACCCGGACGCAGACCGGTGCCTTGGTGTCCCGGCTCAACAACGACGTGATCGGCGCCCAGCAGGCGTTCACCTCGACGCTGTCCGGCGTGGTGTCGAACATCATCAGCCTGATCCTCGTGGTCGGCGCGATGCTCGTGCTGAGCTGGCAGTTGACGGTCGTGGCGATCCTGCTCCTGCCGGTGTTCCTGATCCCGGCACGGATCCTCGGTCGCCGGCTGGCCACGCTGACGCGTGAGCAGATGAACCTCAACGCCGAGATGTCGACGGCGATGACCGAGCGGTTCAGCGTCGGGGGAGCGCTGCTGGTCACGCTGTTCGGTACGCCGTCGATCGAGAAGAACGACTTCAGTGAACGGGCCGGACGGGTCCGCGACCTCGGCATCCGGATCGCGATGCTCGGCCGCGTGTTCTTCACGGCGCTCACTCTGGTCGCCGCGCTCGCGACAGCCTTGGTGTACGGCGTCGGCGGCAACCTGGCCGTCCGGGAGACGCTGACCGTCGGGACCCTGCTGGCACTGGTCGCCTTGCTCGGCCGGCTGTACGGCCCGCTGACCGCACTGTCGAACGTGCGGGTCGACGTGATGACCGCGCTGGTCTCGTTCGAGCGCGTCTTCGAGGTGCTCGACCTCGAGCCGATGATCAAGGATGCTCCGGAGGCCAAGGAACTGCGGAGTGAGCGGGCCGGGGTCGAGTTCGACCACGTGGCGTTCGCCTACCCGACAGCTGAGCAGGTGTCCCTCGCGAGCCTGGAGTCGGTCGCCGTGCTCGACAAGCGGGTGTCCTCGCAGGTGCTCGAAGATGTGAACTTCGTCGTGGAGCCCGGTCAGATGGTTGCGCTGGTCGGCCCGTCCGGCGCCGGCAAGACCACGATCACCAACCTGGTGGCCCGCCTGTACGACGTGACCGGCGGCGTCGTGCGAGTCGGCGGGCAGGACGTACGCGAGGTGACGTTGCAGTCGCTGCACGACACGATCGGGTACGTCACGCAGGACGCGCACATGTTCCACGACACGATCCGGGCGAACCTCGCGTACGCGAAGCCGGACGCCACCGACGCCGAGATGATCGAGGCGCTGAAGTCCGCGCAGGTGTGGACCTTGGTTTCGTCCCTGCCCGATGGCCTCGAGACCGTGGTGGGGGACCGTGGTCACCGCCTGTCCGGTGGTGAACGGCAGCGCCTCGCGATTGCGCGATTGTTGCTGAAGGCACCGCAGATCGTCGTACTGGATGAAGCGACGGCGCACCTGGATTCCGAGTCCGAGGTCGCCGTACAGCGCGCGCTCGACACCGCGCTGGAAGGGCGTACGTCGCTCGTGATCGCGCACCGGTTGTCGACCGTGCGGAACGCCGACCTGATCCTGGTCGTTGACCGCGGCAACATTGTCGAGCGCGGTACGCACGAGCAGTTGCTCGCCCAGGGCGGCGAGTACGCCGACCTGTACCGCACCCAGTTCGCCGAGGCGGGATCCGCGGCCGGCGTCTGAGCGAGCTACTTTGGTTCTGAGGGGCAGTGAGGGGGAGGGGACAATGATCAGACTGGGCTTGGCCCTCGCCGCGGGCTACGCCGGCTACAAACTCGCGTACAACTCCGAGGACGGCCGCCACTACGGCGAAACCGGCGACCGAACGATCCGGACCACGGTGTCGCTGCTGATGGCCGCCCTCGCGGTCGGCGTCACCTATGCGGTCATGCTCCGGTTCTGACCCGCTACGAGGCGGAGGCCTTCTCCGGGTCGTGTTCGAGCAGGTGGAGGACGGGTACGCCGAGGTGGCGGCGGGCGGAGTTGGTCCAGTCGAGGTGGAAGAACTCGGCCACGACGTGTGGCCGGGTCAGGATGATGACCTCCTGGCCCTGCACGTGGTCCACAGTGGCGATCAGGGCGTCGATCGGGCGGTCGTGCGAGATGCCGCCCTCAGCGTGCTGCCCTAGGTCGCGCAGCCGCTGCACGCTGCGTCCGCTGCAGCCCTTCGCCTCGGTGTCGATCGCCTTCTGCGCCTCGGCGAGATCCTGGCGCTGACTGGCCAGCCCTGGACCGTACAGATCCGCGGTGCCCAGTGCGCTGATCGAGGCCTCCACGCCGGCCTCGGCGTTGTGGCACGGCACGAGCACGTGGTACGTGACGGACTCGGGCATGTCCTGGTGCAGTTCAACGACGCGTTTCGCGTCCGGCGCCGATAGTTCCTGTTCGACGAGCAGTACGACGTCGTACATCGCAACCTCCGGTTCCTACCAGTCGGTATGCCTCCATAGTGCCCCCGCGGGGGCCCGATGTATTCGGTCCTGGCCGTGGCACCTGCTCAAATGATCAACTGGATCGTTCCAGTCGGCGCCGTCCGTAGGTGCGGAGCGCCCGCAGCAGGTCGACCTGCCGGAACGCGGGCCAGTACAAGTCGCAGAACTCGACCTCCGAGCGCGTCGCCTGCCACAGCAGGAAGTCCGACATCCGGAGCTCCCCACTCGTCCGGATGACCAGGTCGGGATCCGGCAGCTCAGGCAGATAGAGATGCCGGCCGATGATGTCCTCGCTCAACTCGTCAGCGACGTCCTCCAACGAACGCCCGGCCAAGGCAGCCTCGTCCAGCACAGCCCGTACGGCGTCCACCACCTCGAGCCGGCCGGAGTACCCGATGGCGAGCGTCAGGTCACCCGCATCCGTCCGGTCGCGCGTCTCCTCGACCGCCTCCTTCAGCGCCCGAGCGGTTGTATCAGGCAACAAATCAAGTTGCCCCGCGACATGCAGCCGCCACCGGTGGTCACGTCGTACATGCTCGGCCAGGACCGTCTCGGTGAGCCGCATCAGGTAGTCGACCTCGGCCGAATCGCGGCGCCGGATGTTGTCCGCCGATGCGACCCACGCGGTCACGCAGTGGACGCCGGCCTCGGAACACCAGCGCAGGAACAGCTCCAGATGCTCCGCGCCGAACCGGTGACCGACCCGCACGTCGTCGTACCCGGCTCGTCGTGCCCAGCGGCGGTTGCCGTCCATCGCGATCGCGATGTGCCGCGGCATCGGCAGTCCGGCCAGCTGGCGTCGCAGGATCCGGGCGTAGACGTCGTACAGGACCTTCATCAGCGTTGAGCGCTCGACAGTACGTCGGCCAGGTCGAACTTGACCGGCTCCTCTAGTTGTTCGTAGGTGCAGGACTCGGGGGTGCGGTCGGGGCGCCAGCGGACGAACTGTGCGGTGTGGCGGAAGCGGATGCCTTCCATATGGTCGTAGCGAACCTCGACCACCAGCTCCGGCCGCAGCGGGACGAACGACAGATCCTTGCCTGCCTGCCACCGGCTGCCCTCCGCGTTGCGCGGCGTACGCACGCCCTCCTCCTGCTTCGCCCACGCCCACGGGTGATCGTCGAACGTCGTGACGAGCGGCTGCATCTCCTGGAAAAGTTCCTTTCGCCGTTCGAGCGGGAACGCACCGATCACCCCGACGCTCGCCAACGTGCCGTCGTCGCTGTACAGCCCGAGCAGCAGCGATCCGATCCGGTCCGGGCCGCTCTTGTGCACGCGATACCCGGCGACCACGCAGTCCGCGGTGCGCTCCGGCTTCACCTTGAACATCACGCGCTTGTCCGGCTGGTAGGTGACGTCCATCGGCTTGGCGATCAGCCCATCCAGGCCGGCGCCCTCGAACTGCTCGAACCACTCCGCGGCGGTGTCGCGGTTGGTCGTCGCCGGCGTGACATGGATCGGCGCCTTCACACCAGCCAGCGCATTGATCAGAGCGGTACGCCGTTCCGCGAACGGACGCTCCATGAAGTCCTCATCACCCAGCGCCAGCAAGTCGAACGCCACGAACCGCGCCGGCGTCTTCTCCGACAGCATGTTCACTCGGCTCGCAGCGGGGTGGATGCGCTGCTGCAGCACCTCGAAGTCGAGCCGGTCGCCGGACGCGCCGATCACGATGATCTCGCCGTCGATCGCGCAGCGCTCCGGCAGGTTCGCCTTCACCGCCTCGACCAGCTCGGGGAAGTAGCGCGTCATCGGCTTCTCGTTCCGGCTGCCGATCTCCACCTCGTCCCCGTCCCGGAAGATGATCGAGCGGAACCCGTCCCACTTGGGCTCGTAGCTCATCTCCCCGCGCGGGATCTCCTTCACGGGCTTGGCGAGCATCGGCTTGACCGGTGGCATCACAGGCAGTCGCATCCCGTCATTCTCACCCACAGCCAACTCGTGGGCGATCGGGCGCGTCGAACCACTGAGGACGAAGTGACCAACTCGGGAGGTTGATCATGAAGATCAAGGGTCTATCCAAGGCCGTCGGGATGGCGGCCGCGCTCGCGGTTGCTGCTCCGCTCGTGCTCGGCGGTTCAGCGGCTCCGGCCGTTGCGGCCAGTGCTCAGACGACCGCCTCGTGCGGTGCGTCGGTCGCTCGGCTGGATGCGGTCACCTACGCGGATCGGTTGGTCCGTGCCTGGGGTCGCGGTGACACGAGAATGACAGCTTGTTACGGCACGGCCGAGGTCACGCGTGCTCTGTTCGCGCAGGCCTCGCCAGGCGGGATTCACTGGCGCCGAGTCTCGGCGGAAGGCGCCGCCGGGACAATCTATGTGACCTACCACGACGATGCCCGCGGCGGGACTCTCACGCTCGGGGTCGCGAACGCCGCGCCGGAGCTGCGCCCGCCGGGCGGCTGGCACGCCGCGAGAGTCGTCAGCTTCGCCAACGAACCGCGTGCCTGGAATGCGGTGCAGTGGTCCGACAACCTGGTCCGCGCGTGGGGTCGCGGCGACACGAAGTGGATGTCGTACTACGCGACGCCCGCGGTGACGAAAGCGTTGACGCAGATCTCCGCATCCGGCGGACCGTCCTGGCGCCGGATCGCGACTGAAGGTGCGGCAGGTACGACGTACGTGACGTATCGCAACGACGCCAACGGTCACCAGTTGGTCGTCGGGATCTCGAACGTCGGGCTCTCGCAGGGCGATGCGCACGTCGCCTACCGGATTCAGTACCGCTGAGCTGGTCCCCGGCCGCCCCCGGGGTTCGGTGGACAGTGAACCGGATCGGACCGGACAATCATGAGATGACATCGGTTCCGGCGGAGGGGACGCGTCCGTCGGACGCCGAGCGGGATCGTGCCCTGGCCATCCTGCGCGAGGGCGCCGGGACCGGGCGGCTGTCCCACGACACCTTCGTCCGCCGGATGAACTTCGTTCTGCGCGCCCAGAGCCGCGGCGAACTCGCCGACGCCATTCGCGACCTGCCTCGCGAGGAGCCGCGCGTCACGCGCCGGCTCCGGGACTTCCGTTCCCGACTGCCCCGGCTCGAAGTCATCCGCAGCCCCAGCCTGACCCGACCACCAGCGCGGTCCGAGGGATGGCCGGGCGCTGGGACCCCTGAGCGGCCGAGTGGAGTCGTCGGGGCGTGGTTCGGGTTTCTCGAGCGCCTCGGGTCCCTTCCGCGGGTTGGAGTCGTGCAACAGAAGACGCCGGCTCTGCCGCCGCCCGGGCTGGCGTTACCGGCGCCAGGATCGCCGACGGTCCGGATCGGACGCGGGCCGGGCGCGACGCTGCGGTTGGCCGACCTGTCCGTGTCCCGATTCCATGCGGAGCTCCGCTACGTGAAAGACAGCTGGATGCTGCGCGACCTCGGTTCGATGAACGGCACAGAGGTCAACGGTCTGCGCCTGACCACGCCGGTCCGGGTCCGGCCCGGCGACCAGGTCCGTTTCGGCGCGGTGGCGTACGTACTCATCTGGACCGATCAGCCCGAATAGTTGCATCCGGTACTTGGGTACAGGTTTACCGTCGATTTCATGACCGATCACCTCGCCTGGGCTCCGGCCGCCTGCACCCTGCCGACCGCGGAGCAACCACTCCGCGTTGCGGAGTTCGACCAACTCTTCGCCGACCACCTCCGCAACGCCAACCGCGTCGACCCCCAGACGCTCGACCTGACGCTCGCCGCCGAAGCCCGCGACACCACCGCAGACCTGACCGCCCGCGAGTCCGAGTGCTGCTCCTTCTTCGCCTTCACCCTCACCGAACCAACCGACGGCCATTTCCACCTACGCATCGGCGTACCGCCCACCCAAGTCGCCGTACTGGATGGACTGGCGGATCGGTTGCCGGCGTGAGATCCGGCGAGGTGGCAGCCGCCGCCGGCGTGAACCTCCAGACCCTGCGGTACTACGAACGCCGCGGGCTGCTCGACGAGCCGGTGCGCAGCCTTGGTGGGCATCGCGTCTACCCGGAGACTGCGGTCACCACGTTGCGCGTGATCAAGGCGGCGCAGCGGCTCGGGTTCACGCTGACCGAAGTGTCCGAACTGCTCGATACGGCCAGGCATCGGCATGCGCTCGGCGAGGGAGCCGGGCTGCAGGCACGGGCTCGCGAGAAGCTGACCGACGTGGAAGCGAAGATCGCCGACCTCACCGTCATCGCCGAGACCCTGCGTGCGGGGATCGCGGCCGGCTGCGACGACCTGCAGACCTGTGCGGGCGACCCCAATTGCCCGCTGCCCTTCACCGAGCTCGGCCAGTGACCGTACTGCGGTCTGTGGCGCTCTTCGTCCTGGCCGCGCTGGCCGAGATCGGTGGTGCCTGGCTGGTCTGGCAGGGCTGGCGTGAGGATCGCGGCCTGTGGTGGATCGCGGGTGGCGTCATCGCGCTCGGTGCCTACGGCTTCGTTGCGACGTTCCAGCCGGATCCGAACTTCGGCCGCATCCTCGCGGCGTACGGCGGTGTGTTCGTGGCCGGATCGCTCGCGTGGGGGATGGTGGTCGACGGCTTCCGCCCGGACCGCTGGGACTTGCTCGGCGCCGCGATCTGTCTCGTCGGCGTCGTCGTCATCATGTACGCGCCGCGCAGCTCCTGACCGTCAGCGATCGGCGATGATGCGCCCGCCGTCGAGGAACGGGTCGAACGCACCGTGGGCCGTCGTGCCGTCCTTGGCCGGGATGACCTCCTTGGAGTACTGCGCGATGTACACGCGCCGGTTCCGGTCGGTCAGGTTCGCCCCGCTGCGGTGGATCACGACGCTGGAGAAGACCACGATCGAGCCGGCCTTCGCGGTCATCGGGATGCCGGGATCGGAGCCGAAGTAGCAGACCATGTCATTGCGCTTCGGGTCCTGGATGTGCTTGATGTACGACTTGATGCCGGACCGCGAGTACGGGAGCAGGTAGACCGAGCCGTTCTCCTCGGTCACGTCGTCGAGGGCGATCCAGCAGGTGACGTACGGGTCGTGGTCCTCGTGCACGTAGCCGGAGTCCTGATGCCAGGCGAACGCCGTATTCGGATCGCCCGCCTTGATCACGTACTGCTCCCAGAACAGGAAGGCGTCGTCGCCCAGCGTCGCGCGGCAGATCTCGGCCATCGTCTCGCTGAACAGGAACTGCCGCAGCTCGGGCCGGTCCTGGTAGATCATGCTGCTGAAGTACCGCTTGCCCCGGTGGTTGATGCCGAGCGAGTCGGTGCCGGCTTCGTCCATGGCGGCGTCGAGCTTGTCGATCGAGTACTGTGCTCCGCCGCGCAGCAGCTCGAGCTGCTCGTCGGTGAGCACACTGTCCAGCACGAAGTAGCCCTCGTCGCGGAACTGGGCCAGGTGCTGGGGCGTGATCAGGTCGGTCGAGGTCGTCATGCGGTCCTCCGGTCGGTCGGATCGTTCCTGCCCTTCAAACGCTAGGGCGGCAGGAACCGGCAGAGAATGTCTCCGCGCGACCGCGGCATGAACATTTTGGCGTACGGTGGCCGGCATGGCGGAGCGGACGGTCGTCGCGATCTCCGACGGGCCGGTGACCAGGCTCGGTCAGATCGTGCTCGCGGGCGAACTGGTCGACGACGAGCCGATCATGCCGTCGACGCTGCGGGTGATGGACGCCTACGTGCTGTCGGTGCTGATCGGGGGTGAGGGCAACTATCGCGACGCGGACGGGCGGGACGAGCGGATCACGCCGGGTGCGCACACGATCGTGCCGCCCAGGTTCCCGCACACCTACGGCACCGATGCGGGGGAGCGATGGACGGAACTGTTCGTCGTCTTCACCGGACCGCTGTTCGATTCGCTGGCCCACCTGGCCGGGGCCGGTCCGCGGTACCCGGTGCCGCCGCCGTCGATCGAGGCGCTGCGCACCGTACTACGCTCGCCACCGCGGACGCGCCGGGTCGCGGAGCATCAGTTGCTGGCGCTGGCCGACTGGCTGATCGACACCGATGACACCGCGGACAGTCCGGACGTGAGCATGGAGATCGTGGACGCGATGGGCCGCCTGGCCGACGACCTCACCGCGAGCACGGACCTGGCGACCGTGGCCGCCGAGTCGGGGTTGAGCTACGACACCTTCCGGCGCCGGTTCGCCGAACAGGTCGGCCAGACGCCGGCGGCGTACCGGAGTGTGCGTCGGTTGCAGGCCGCGGCCACGCTGCTGCGGCTGACCGACCTGACCCACCGGGAGATCGCGCGGACCCTCGGTTTCGCGGACGAGTTCCACCTGTCGCGCCGGTTCCGGTCCCACTTCGGTGTGTCGCCGCGCGAATACCGACGGTCCTGAAATCCGCCTTGACACCTCGCTCGGAGTGAGATGGGGTGGTCTGAAACCGGTTTCAGACCAAACGCCCTGGAGGACTGATGAGCACCGGCACCACCGTCCGCGAGAACTGGGAGCAACACATCGCGAGTCGTTCCGACGAGCGCGAGACCGTTCCCGTGCCGCAGTTGCCACCGCCCGCCGGCCTGACCGTCGTCGAGGGTCTCGGACACGTGACACTGCGCTGGGAGCCGGTGGAAGGCGCGATCGGCTACCTCGTGCATCGCGCGCCGGCCGGTTCGCCGCACGCGGACCTGGCACCCGTCGACCACCTCGGCGGTGACGTCCTGTCGGTCCCTGAGACGTGGTACGTCGACACCACGGGCGAGCCCGGCACCGCCTACGACTACGCCGTCGCCTCGGTGCCGACCGTGACCGAGCACGGCGAGGTCGGCGAGCCGGTCACCGCTTCCGCCAAGCCCGCAGGCGGAAGCGTTCCAGTCGTCGACCTGACCGTCACTATGGCAGCGGACGGTACGCCGCTCGCGAGGCCCTGGCAGCCGATGATCGGCAGCGAGCGGCTGAGCCAACTGCTGTGCACCGACACCTCCGGCGGCCAGGTGATCGGGACCGAGCTGGAGGCCGCACTGCGCCGGGTCCACGACGAGATCGGCGTCTCGACCGTGCGAGCGCACGCGATCCTGCACGACGATCTCGGCGTCTACCGGGAGGTCGACGGAGAACCGGCGTACGACTTCAGCCGGATCGACGAGGTGTACGACAAGCTGCTCGCGATCGGTCTGCGGCCATGCGTCGAGCTCGGCTTCATGCCGCGCGACCTCGCCGGCGACCCGGACCGCACGGTCTTCGAGTACGGCGGCATCATCTCGCCGCCGAAGGACTGGGACCGCTGGTCGGACCTGGTCGGGACGCTGGTGCGGCACTTGATCGACCGGTACGGCGCGGACGAAGTACTGCACTGGGACTTCGAGGTGTGGAACGAGGCCAACCTCGAGGTGTTCTGGTCCAGCACCCGCGACGAGTGGATGCGCCTGTACGACGTGACGGCCGCTGCGGTGAAGGCGGTCGACCCACGGCTCGCGGTCGGCGGACCGTCCTCGGCGGCCGCCGGCTGGGTGGACGAACTGCTGGAGCACACCAGCCGGTCCGGAGCGCCGGTCGACTTCGTCACCACTCACACCTACGGCAACTCGCCGCTCGACCTGCGGCCGACGCTGGCCCGCTACGGCAGTACGGCGCGGATCCTGTGGACCGAGTGGGGTGTCACCCCGACACACTTCAACCCCGTCAACGACAGCGTCTCGTCGGCGACCTTCTTGCTGCACGGGATGCGTTCGGCGTCGGGTCGGCTGGATGCGCTGTCCTACTGGGTGGCGAGCGACCATTTCGAAGAGCTCGGCCGGCCGCCGCGGTTGCTGCACGGTGGATTCGGGCTGATCACCGTCGGCGGGATCGCCAAGTCGCGCTACCACGCGCTGCATCTGCTGTCGCGGCTCGGCGACACTGAGCTGCCGGTGGAGGCGTCCGGCGACGGCGCCGACGGCCTGGTGCAGGCCTGGGCCTCACGGCATGACGACGGCAGCCTGAGCATCCTGGTCTGGAACCACACGCTGGACCAGAGCAAGGCGGGCGGCGATTCCGCCCTCCGCCGTACCGTCAGACTGCACCTGCAGGACGGCGGTACGGCGCGAGTCACCCGGCTGGACGCCGACCACGGCGACATCACGACACTTGCCGACCGGATCGGCGTACAGGACTGGCCGACGGACGAGCAGTGGGACGAACTTCGTCGCGCCGACGAGCTGGTGGCCGAGCCGGTCGAGCTCACCGCCGGAGTTCTCGAGCTCGACCTGCCACAGCCGTCGGCAGTCCTGATCCAGATCACCGTCTGATCCCGTTCCCGGGCGCGTGGGTCAGGCGATGTCCCGCGCGCCCGGGCGAGGGATGGCGGCCAGCAGCTTGCGGGTGTAGGGGTCCTTGGCCTCTCCGATGACAGCGAGCGTCGGGCCGCGCTCCACCATCACGCCCTGGTTCAGCACCATCACCTCGTCGGCGAGCAGCCGGGCACTGAGTAGGTCGTGGGTGATGTAGAGCATGGCGATGCCGCGGTCGCGAACCAGCTGGTCGAGCAGCGCGATGATCTCGGCGCGGATGGACACGTCGAGCATCGAGATCGGCTCGTCGGCGACGACAACCTCGGGCTCGGGTGCCAGGGCTCGCGCGATAACCACGCGCTGACGTTGCCCGCCGGACAGTTGGTGCGGCAGCTTGTCGAGGTACTGCTCCGCCGGGCTCAACCCGACGGTCTCGAGCAGCTCGGCTGCCCGCGCACGGGCCTCAGCGCCGGTCAGACCGAGGTAGTTGCGCAACGGCCGGCTGAGCGCATACGCGACGGTCCGAGTCGGGTTGAGGGCGGAGAACGGGTCCTGGAAGACCAGCTGGACATGCCGCCGGTACTTCCGCAGCGCCCCGCGTCCCAGGTGGTCGACCGGCTCGTCCTTGAACCGGATCGACCCAGTGGTGGGACGCTCCACGCCGGTGAGGATGCGGGCGATCGTCGTCTTGCCCGAACCGCTCTGGCCGACCAGCGCGGTGACCTGCCCCGGCCGTAGCGCGAACGACACGTCGTCCACGGCCTGGGTGACAGTCGTGTTCAGCCCGCGCCTGGTCTTGTAGACCTTGCTGACGCCATCCACGACGAGCACCGGCTCCGCGTCGATCCGCTCCGACAAGCCGGCAGCGAACACCTGATCGCGGCGGCGCAACTCCGCCGCCTTCTCCAGTACGACGCGAGCATCGCCGGACTGCTCGACGAGCAGGCACCGCACCTGTCCGAGACTCGCGGGCAGTAGCTCGGGGTGCACAGTCCGGCAGGCGTCCACCGCGACCGGGCAGCGTGGCTGGAACAGGCAGCCGGCGTGCGGCTGCGACAGGTCCGGCGGCCGGCCCGGGATGAACTCGACCTCGACGACCTGGTCCCGCGGGTCGGCGTACGAACCGAGCAGGCCGGCGCTGTACGGGTGCAGGTGGCGCGTCACCATCTCCGCGGCCGGCTGGTCCTCGACGATCTCTCCGGCGTACATCACCATCACCCGGTCGGCCAGCTCCATCACCGTGCCGAGGTCGTGGCTGATGAACAGTACGGCGAAGCCGAGCCGTGCCTGCAGTTCGCGCAGCCGGTCGAGGATGTCGCGTTGCACCACGACGTCCAGCCCGGTGGTCGGCTCGTCGAGGAGGACGAACCGCGGCTCGAGAGCCAGCGCCAGCGCGAGCGCGACCCGCTGCTTCATGCCGCCGGACAGCTCGTGCGGGAACCGGCTCAGCACCGAGCGGTCCAGCGACACCATCTCGAGCAGCTCGGTGGCACGGGCGTCGACGTCCAAGTCGTTGCCCAGGGCATCGGAGTGTGCCTCGAAGGTGTCGGCGAACTGGCGCCGGACGGTGATCACCGGGTTGAGCGAGTTCATGCTCGACTGGAAGACCGTGGACAGGTCGACCCAGCGCAGCGACCGCAGTTCGTCCTCAGCCGTCGTGGTCACGTCCTGCCCGTCGAACCTGATCGTCCCCCCGGTGATCGCGGCCGGCCGGTCCAGCAGCCGCAGTACGGCGTTGCCGAGCGTCGACTTGCCGCAGCCGGACTCGCCGAGCAGGCCGACGAACTCGCCGTCGTGGACGTCGAAGCTGACCCGGTCCACCGCCCGGACGGCGGCGGAGTCCCGCGGGCTGTACGTGACGCTCAGGTTGCTGACCTCGAGCAGAGCCATGTCAGTCCTCCCTCAGGTGCGGGTTGCTCAGCGCGTCGATGCCGAAGTTCATCAGCGTGAACGACGTGATCAGCAGCGCGAGCGCGAGTCCAGGCGCCACCAGCCAGGCCCACTGGCCGGTGGTCAGTGCGCCACCGAGGCTGGCCTGGTTGAGCATGGTGCCCCAACTGACGGTCTGCGGATCGCCGAGACCGAGGAAGGCCAGGCCGGCCTCCGCGCCGATCGCGCCGAGTGCGGCGCCCATGAAGCCGACCACGATCAGCGAGATCATGTTCGGCACGATCTCGAACGCGATGATCCGGGCCGTACTGTCGCCGGCGAACTTCGCCGCGGTGATGTAGTCCCTGGTTCGCAACGTGATGATCTGGGCGCGTTTGATCCGGGCGCCGTACGCCCAGCCGGTCACGGTGATGACGATGATGATCAGGCCGAGGCCCTTCACCGGCGCGTACCCGGCCAGCACGATCATCAGCGGCAGCACCGGCACCACCAAGCCGAGGTTGATGAAGAACGAGAGCACCTCGTCCACCACACCTCGCAGGTATCCGGCGGTGAGACCGACGGCCATCGCGATGAGCGTGCTCAGCACACCGGCCACCAGCCCGACGATGAGCGAGGTGCGAGCGCCGTAGATGAGTTGGGAGAACACGTCCTCACCACGTGCTGTGGTGCCCAGCCAATGCGCGGCGGTCGGCCCTTCGGACGCCCCGAACTCGTCGAGCCGCGGGCCGTACGGCGCGATCACCGGAGCGAGTACGGCGATCACGATGAACGCCGCCAGCATCAGCATGCCCACCCGGCATTTCCCGTTGCGCCACAGGATGACGAACCAGCCAGGCAGTCTGCTGGACCCGCCCGCGTCGATCGCGGTGACCCGCAGAGCCTCGGTATCGATGGTGTCCGTCGTCATACTGCCTCCGCCCGTCGTACCCGCGGATCCAGGAAGCCGTACGTCACGTCGGCCAGGAAGTTCGCGGTCAGTACGCCGATCGTGGTGAACAGGAACAGCGCCTGCATCAGCGGATAGTCCTTGTTCGACACGGCTTCCAGCAGCAGCCGGCCGAGCCCTGGGTAGTTGAAGATCGTCTCGACCAGCACGGTCCCGCCGAGCAGGCTGCCGAGGGCGATCGCGAACCCGGTGACGTTCGGCAGGATCGCGATCCGGGCGCCGTACGTCAGCGCGATCCGCCGCTGCGGCAGCCCCTTCGCCCGGGCCAGCCGCGCGTAGTCCTCGCCGAGGGTCTGGACCATGTTGTTGCGCATGCCAATGATCCAGCCGATCGGTCCCGTGATCAGCAGCGCCACGGCCGGCAGCACGCTGTGCTGGAAAGCGTCGGAGACGAACAACCAGCTCCAGCTCGGACTGCTGCCGCCGCCGTACCCACCGCCGTCCGGGAACCAGTTCAGCGTGATGGCGAACACGAAGATCAGCAGCAGCGCGAGCCAGAAGAACGGCAGCGTGCCGACGAACGTCGACCCGAGTGTGATGACCGAGTCGACCCGCGAGTTGCGCCGGTACGCCGCCCACGCGCCGAGCAACGTGCCGATCGCGAACGACAGCAACTGCGTGACGCCGACCAGGATCAGCGTCCATGGCAGGGCGCTGCTGATCATGGCCGTCACGGTGTAGGGGAAGTACGAGTACGACACCCCGAAGTGGCCGGTGCAGATCGCGCCCAGGTAGTCCCAGTACTGCGACAGCAGGTTGCCGTCGGGAGTCCCGAGCAGTTTGCGGATGGCCTCGAGCTGGGCAGGGTTGACCGCCGTGGTCTCACCCTGCAGGCGGTTCAGCAACGCCTGGGCCGGATCCCCCGGCTGGAGCCGGGGGATCAGGAAGTTCAGCGTCACCGCCGCCCACAGAGTGGCCAGGAAGAACCCGGCCCTGCGGACGAAGTAGAGCATCGGCGGTCAGCTCCCGGACGACGGGACGAGGTGGGTCAGGACGACCAGACCGTTGCCGCCGTCGGCGTACGGGTCCTGCTCGTTCGGCCAGCCCTCGGCCTTCTTGGTGTCGTACTGGAACCACTTCGCGCCGTACCAGATCGGGATCATCGGGACCTGGTTCATCATGATGTCGACCAGTCCGGCGACGGCCTGCTTCTGGGTGCCCTCGTCCGGCGAGGTCTCCAGCCGGCTGAGCAGCTCGTCGGTCTTCGGGTCCTGCCAGCGGATCTCGTTGCTGTCCGCCTTCTTGCCGATCGGCGCGGTGCGGGCACTGTTCAGCGGGTCGCTGAAGTTGGCGTACATGTTGCAGCCGCCGCCGTGGACGCCGAACATCATGTCGTAGTTGCCGGTGGCCCGTTCCTGGTCGTGCGCCTCCGGCGTCGGGGTGTCCTTGGTGACGTTGAAGCCGAGTGCGGTCAGGTTCTTGATCAGGATGTCGGCGGCCGCGACCCAGTCGACGTACGAGCCGGGCACCTTGAAGCTGAACGAGATCGGCTTGCCGTCCTTGCCGAGCCGGTGGCCCTTGGAATCCTTCACGTAGCCGGCGTCGGTGAGGGCCTTGTCGGCGGCTGCCGGGTCGTACTTGATCCGGCCGTCGTCGGCCAGGCCCTGCGGCAGCCAGTCCTTCTGACCGGGTACGACGAGGCCGCTCTGGCTGGCCTGGGTCACGTAGCCGAGCTGGGCCCGGTCGATGACCTGCTGGTGGTTGAACGCCGTGGTCAGCGACTTGCGGAACGCCACATCGTTGAACGGCGCCTCGGTCAGGTTCATGTACACGCTGATCACGCCACCAGGCGCGTACCAGTAGTGGTGGTTCTTCGGGTCGCGGTCGACGTACGCCTTCTTGATGTCCTGGACGAACATCGCGTTGGTGTCGTACTCGCCGCGGCTGAGCTTGAGCTGCTCGACCTGGCCACCGGCGTCGGCCTTGTTGAACCGCAGTTCCTTGACCTTGATCTTGTCGGCCTGCCAGTAGTCCGGGTTCCGCTCGACGACGAGCTGGCGCGGGTTGAACGACTTCACCTTCATCGGGCCGGTGCCGACCGGGGCGGTCGCGTTGGTGAACGTCGTCGGGTCCGCGACCTTCGACCACACGTGCTCCGGCACGATCCGTACGTCACTCACCAGGGTGAATACGGAGGCGGCCGGCTTCTTGAACGACATCGTCACCTTGTTGCCGTCGGCCTTCACCGCCGACAGGTACGTCCACACACCCCTGAGGTCGAGGGCGGCGTACTTCTTGATCATGTTGAAGGTGAAGGCGACGTCGGCCGCGCTGAACGGCTTGCCGTCGTTCCACTTCACGCCGTCGCGGACCGTGTAGACCAGCGTCTGCGGGTCGGTCCACTGGTACGACGTGGCCAGCCAGGGGAGTGCCTTGCAGCTGTAGCCCTCGACGTACATCAGCGGTTCGTAGATGTAGTCCGCCGCGCTGAGCTTGGTGGTCTCGAGATACGGGTTGTAGTTCGGCTTCGGCGCGGCGCCGCCACCGAAGTCGCCGTAGTTGAGGAAGTCGACCATCCCGTCGCCGGAACTGGCCGTCGTCTGGCCCTCCGTACCGGTACAGCCGGCGAGTAGCAGGCTGACGCTTGCCACTGCGGCGATGAGGGTCTTGAGCCGTGCTCGTCTCGTCATCGGGAGTCCTCCTCAGGGTGTGTCCGGCCCCAGCCGGACGTTGGCGGTTTCCCCCCATCGATCCCCGTACCTTCGATCCCCTCAGCTCGGCAGGATCAGGGCACACCCCCGCAGCCGCACGAGCTGCGCAGCACCAGCTCGGTCGGTAGCACGATGTCGCCGGCCGGCTGGTCGAGCGGGTCGGCCAGCAGCCGCGCCGTGGTCGCGGCCAGTTCACGGATCGGCTGCCGGATCGTCGTCAGCGCGGGCCGCACCAGGGCAGCCATCGGCATGTCGTCGAAGCCGGTGATCGCGACGTCCTGCGGCACCCGCAGCCCTCTGCCGAGCGCGCTCAGCAGGAGACCAAGCGCCGTCTCGTCGTTGGCGCAGACGACCGCGTCGGGCCGGTCGTCGCGATCGAGCAACTGCTCCGCGGCGATCGCGCCGTCGGACTGTTGCAGCCCGACCCGGATCGGCTCGGCGGGCGGTTTGCGGCGGGCCGACTTGTGTGCCGCGAGGAACGCCTGCCAGCGGGCAGTCACGTCGGGGGAGCCGTCCGGCATCCCGACGAAGGCCAGCCGGCGATAGCCGTGGTCGACCAGCAGGTGCCGCGTGAGTTCCTTCATCGCGTCATTGGCGACACTGACCGAAGCCTGCGCCGGACCGGCCTCGCTGGCCATCACCACCACGCGGATCTGCGCGGCCACTTTGGCGATCGTGTCGGTCGACACCGTGCCGCCGTGGATCGCCATCCCGTCCACGCGGTCGGCCAGGTCGAGCACGGTGGCGTCGGTGTCGGCGCGCGAATGCGACGCCAGCACCAGCACGCTGTCGCCGGTCTCCAGCGCCTCGGCCTCGAAGCCTTGGATGAGCTCGGAGAAGTACGGTCCGGACAGGCCCGGGAACACCAGCCCCAACGCGCCGTGCCGGCGCTCGGCCAGCGCGCGCCCGAAGTGGCTCGGCTTGTACCCGTGCTCCTCGATCACCCGCAGGACGCGGTCGCGGACCTCGGGGGAGACCGGGGTCGTGCCCCTCGAGACGCGCGAGACGGTCGCGGGGGAGACGCCCGCGATCTCGGCGACCCGGCGGAGCGTGACACGGCTGTTGCCCATCGGCTGAACTCCCGTTACGGTTGAAACCGGTTTCATGAGACCGGTTTCACGACCATAACCACGACCGCGGCCAGTGGCAACAGCTCGGCGCGGCGACCCGGAGCGATCGAGACCCGGCGAGGACGTGACTGTGACGACATCTGCCCAACCCCTGTCGATACCGCCCCGATCGATACGGCTGGAACGGCGCCGCATCCTGGTGGACGGCGTACCGCGGATCCTGATGGCCGGCGAGGTGCACTACTTCCGGCTGCACCGTGAGGACTGGGCCGACCGGCTCGACAAACTCGTGGCTGCCGGCTGCAACGCAGTGGCGAGCTACATGCCGTGGATCGTGCATCAGACCGCGTCCGGCGCGGTCGACCTCGCCGGCGCCACCAGTGAGTACCGCGACCTGATCGGGTTCCTCGACCTGGCCGCCGAGCGGGACCTGCTGGTGATCGCCCGACCTGGTCCGTTCGTGATGGCGGAGTTGAAGAACGAAGGCGTGCCGTTCCGGATCTACCGCGACCACCCGGACGCCGTACCGCTGGGATGGGACGGCAAGCCGGCGACTACGGCGACCCTGGACTACCTCGAGCCGGGATACCTCGCCGAGGCCGAGCGGTGGTACGCCGCGATCATGCCGGTGCTGGCGGAACGCCTTGTCAGCAAGGGCGGACCGGTCGCCGCGGTCCAGTTGGACAACGAGGTCGGCATGCTGTCGTGGGTCACCAACACGCCGGAGCTGACCGACCGTACGCTGGCCGACCTCGCCGCCCGGGCCGAACAAACCTGGGGCCGCGAGGGCAGCATCGATCGGTACGGCGCAGACCCGCGCGACACCGAGCGTTGGGCATCGTGGTGGCGCGCCGGCGGCACCGACGGCGGCACGGAGATCCAGCAACTCGCACTGCACCACGACCTGGGTGCACATCACCGCGACCGCTATGCGCGGTATCTGCTGCGGCTGCGCGACGTCGCTCTGCAGCACGGCGTCGACGGCGTACCGTTCATGATCAACCTCCACGGCACGTACGCCGGACGCGGCCGGCACTTCCCGATCGGCATCAGCCAGCTCTCCAAGTCGTACGCCGGAGTGCCGCAGACGACCTCGGGTTCCGATCACTACATGGGCGAACTGACCGTCGAGAAGGTGCCCGACCTGTATGTGATGAATGCCTTCATGGCCGCGGTCCACGACGCCGACCAGCCGATCACGTCGCTCGAATTCGAGGCCGGGACGGGCGACTACGGCGAGGACCTGAGCTCGCTGACCACTCCGGAGACGGCCGAGCTGAAGACCCGGCTGTGTGTTGCCCAGGGCAACCGATTGATCAACTACTACCTGTTCGCCGGCGGGCACAACCCACCACTGGACAAACCGGTTGGCGACGGCAACGACCGGATCGCGTTCACCGGCGAACGGCACGGCTTCGCGGCGCCGGTCGACCCCGAAGGCCGGCTGAGCCAGACCTACTCAGGTACGGCGAGCGCGGTGCGGGCCGTCCATGGTGCCGAACACTTGCTGGCCGACATGGACGAGGAGTACGACGACGTCGTCCTCGGCTACGTCCCGGACCACTACCTGACCGAGTACCACCACCCCGACTCCGCCGTACGCCGTGACCAGGTCGGCGAGCTGGAGCGCTACCGCGGGATGGGGCCGCGCGACATCCTCGCCCGGGCCCTGCTGCTCGGCGGCTACTCCTTCGGTGCCGTCGACCTGTCCGGTACGCCGACCTCGGCCGGCGCCGACCTCGACCCGGCCGGCCCGGTGGTCGCGCTGGCCACGCCGCCGGTCCTGAGTCGCGCGATCCAGGAGCGTCTCGCCGCACACGTCCGGGCCGGCGGCAGGCTGCTGCTGCACGGCCGGATCCCGGTCATCGACGACGACGGCACGCCGTGCACGGTGCTCGCCGACGAACTCGGTGTGAAGGTCGACGAGACCATCCAAGGCACCCCGCATCTCTTCCCGTCAGTGCGTGCGACCGCCTGGGCCGGCGACCAGCCGGAGGTCCGGGTCGGGATGATGGAGCACCTGGTCGCGCCGGACGCGAAGCCACTGGCTGTCGATGTCGCGACCGGTGCGCCGGTTGCTGTCGCGCTCGCCGGCGGACGGGTCGTGGTGATGGCCTGCGACTATCCGGCTCACCTCGACTTCTGGCGGCTGCTGTGGGAGCGGATCGGCGTTCGCCGCCGGATCATTGCCGAGGGCAACACTCCGGGGCTGGTGACGACCAGCACGGCCGATGCCACCGGTCAGCGACTGGTGCATCTGATCAACGTCGCGCCGGTGCCTCAGACGTTCACGCTGATCGTGGACGGGGTTTCGCTCGACCTCCACCTCGGCGCTCGTGAGGGTTTGATCCTGCCGGTCGGCGTACGGCTCGACGACGCAGTACTGCGCTGGTCCACTGCCGAGCTCGACGGGCCGGGCGACGGGTCGACCTTGTTGCTGCGGCGTCCGGCCGGCCCGGGCCGCGCGCTGATCGACACCACTCGGAATGTCTTCGTCGACGGCGATGCCGCCGTGAGCCGGACCGCAGAGGGCTGGCTCGTCAGCTGGCCCGCCGGCCAGGCCGGCGATCGCCTGACAGTGCGCCTCTCCTAGGAAGGGAACCGCCTACGATGACTTTGTCCCTTGGTGTGCTCGGACTCGGAAGTGTGTTCTCCGGCCCGTACGCCTCCTTGATCACCAAGCTCGAACAGGAAGGACGCGTTCGGCTGACCGCGGGCTACGACCCCGATCCGGACAAGCGGTCCGTGGCCGCGGACCGGTTCGGGATCGATACGTCGGCAGGCCGGCCCGAGGACCTGATCGGTCGCGACGACCTCGACATCGTGCTGGTCCTCACCAGCATGAAGCAGCACGGCTCGTTAGCGCGTGCGGCCCTGGAGGCCGGCAAGCACGTGCTCGTCGAGAAGCCGATGTCCACGTCCCTTGAGGACGCTCAGGCGCTGCTCGAGGCCGCCGCCGTCGCGCCGGGGCAGCTCGTGTGTGCTCCGCACATCGTGCTGTCGCCGACGTACCGGGAGATGCACCGACGGGTCCGCGAGGGCGAGATCGGCGATCTTCATCTGGCTCGGGCGCGGTACGGCTGGTCAGGCCCGTGGTGGGGCCGCTGGTTCTACGAGGCCGGCGGAGGCGCGCTGTTCGACCTCGGCGTGTACAACCTGACGAGTCTGTGCGGGTTCTTCGGCCCGGTCCGGCGAGTCACGGCCATGGTCGGCACCGCCATACCGAAGCGCGAGATCAACGGCGAGCTCGTGACGGTCCGCGCCGACGACAACGCGCAGATCACGCTCGACTTCGGCAACGCCCGCTTCGCCACGATCACGACCGGGTTCACCATGCAGCAGTACCGGTCGCCGGCGATCGAGCTGTACGGCGGCACCGGCGTACTGCAGATGCTCGGCGACGACTGGGCACCGAACGGGTTCGAGCAGTGGTCGAACGACCGTGGATCCTGGGAGGTGTTCGGCGAACGCGACCCGAACTGGCCCTGGACCGACGGCCTGCGGCATCTCGTCGAGAGCGTCGAGAACGGTACGCCGACCGTCACCCGGCCCGAGCACGCCTTCCACGCCCTCGAAGTGATGCTCGCCGCCAAGCGCTCCGCCGAGGAGGGCAGGGTGATCGACGTGATGAGCCCCTTCCCAGACCTCGACTACGACACTCCCAGTCGACCCGCCGGCGACGCCCACGCCAACCACGACCCCCGCACCAGCTGAGGTTCAGGGGATCAGCACGACCTTGCCGGTGGTCGACCGGGACTCGAGAGCGCGGTGTGCCGCGGCAGCCTCGGACAGTGGGAACGTCGTCGTGAGCGCTTCCCAGCGTCCGGAGAAGGTCTCCTCCAACGCCGCCTTCTCGAGCTCCCGGAGCCGGGGTGCCAGCTTCGGCCCGATCGCCCACGTCGCGGTCAGCCCGCGATTCATCAGGTCCTGGGTGGTGACCTGGATCGGCCCGCCTCCGGACCACCCGAACATCAGCACCCGCCCGCCGATCCCGAGCAACTCGAAGGCTCGCTGACCGCTCTCACCACCGACTCCGTCGAGCAACACCGTCACTGCTCGGTCGCCGAGATCCGCCTGGAGCGCACTCACCCAGTCCGGATCGCGGTAGTCGACCGCGTACTGCGCTCCGAGATCCCGGACCAGCCGCACTTTCGCCGACCCACCGGCCAGCCCGATCACGGTCGCCCCGACATTGCGTGCTGCCTGGACCAGATAGCTCCCGATCCCACCAGCCGCAGCCGTGACCAGTACGACGTCGTCCGCGGTCAGCTGCGCCTGGGCGAGGATCCCGGCCGTCGTCCGCCCGGTCCCGATCGCGGCGACCGCCGGTACGCCGTCCACGTGGTCGGGGAGCTCGAACAGCGATTCGACCTTGGCCACCGCGAGTTCGGCGTACCCGCCGGGGACCATGCCGAGGTGCACGACAACCCGCTTGCCGATCCAGCCTGCGTCGGCCTCGGACCCGACCGCCTCGACCCGGCCGGCGACCTCGCGACCGGGGATCGTGGGTAGCTCGGGCACTGGGATCGGGCCACCACCGGCCGCGCCGGATCGGAGCATCGTGTCGACCAGGTGGACACCGGCGGCTTCCACCCGGATCAGGACCGTCCCGGGGTCTGGAGCGGGGTTCGGCGCCTCCTCGTAGCGCAGGTTCTCCGGCGGACCGAACTCGTGCAGCGTAATCGTCTTCACAACTACCAGAACCTAGAACCTCAACGAGTGTTGAGGTCAACCTGTCCCACTTTCTTACGTTGTGTATTAAAGTGCGCGGTAAGGGAGGGGTGTCACGTGGCGAAGATTCTGAAGGGCGCGACCGCGCAGGAGACGCACAGCGCGATCCTGGACCTGATCCGCTCCAGTGGCACTGTCACCCGCGTCGACCTGGCCGAACGGTCCGGCCTGACCGGTGCGTCGATCTCCCGGGTGGTCAAGCAGTTGCTCGCCGACGGCCTGATCATCGAGACCGGCCTGGGCGACCCGACCGGCGGCAAACGCGCCACCCTGCTGCAGTTCAACCCCCGCGCCCGGCACGCCGTCGGCATCTCGATCGACACGCCCAGTACGACGTACGTCATCACCGACATGAGTGGGCGGGTGATCGAGCAGGTGTCGTCGCGGGGCATCGGCCGCGACGCGCCCGCGACCGCGGTCAAGCGGATCACCGCCGAGCTCGAGGACCTGATCGTCAAGGCGGACGTCGAGCCGTCCTCGCTGATCGGCGTCGGGGTCGCGCTGGCCGGCCGGCAGGGCGGGGGAGGCCTGCGACTGCTGCGCACCGACCCGGAGAAGTACGCCTGGGAGCCGTTCGCCGTCCGTGACACGCTGATGGAGACGATCGACCACCCGATCGTGGTGGAGAACGACTCGACCTGTGCCGCCATCGGCGAGTTCTGGGCCGGCCGGATCCCGTCCGCGAACGACTTCGCCACCGTCTACATGGCGGCCGGCTTCGGCCTCGGCCTGGTCACCAACGGCGACGTGTACCGCGGCTCGTCCTCGAACGTCGGCGAGATCGGCCACATGGTCCTGGACGTGAACGGGCCGGAGTGCTGGTGCGGCGGCATCGGCTGCCTGGAGAGCCTGGCCGCGCCGGCCGCGGTGGTGAAGCGTGCCGAGCAGGATGCGTCGCTGGCGACCGCGCTCGGGCTCCGGGGCCGCCGGACGTCGGTTCGCTCGGACTTCGCCAAGATCGCGCGACTCGCCGCCGGTGGCGACCCGCGCTGCACCGAGCTGATCGAGGAGTCGGCGACGTACCTGGCCAAGGCGCTGCTGTCGATCACCAACCTGCTCGACCTCGACCAGATCATCCTGGCCGGCCCGGGCTTCAGCGAGGCGGGTGACATCTACGTCCGGATCGCGACGACGGAGATCAACCGCCTGTCGTTCGTCCGCGCGATGCACCCCACCCGCGTCGAGCAGTCCAAACTCGGCCCGAGCGCCGCCGCCCTAGGCGCCGCCTCCCTCGTCCTCCACAGCCAACTGACCCCGCACCAGAAGTCCGGTCGCTGACCTCCGCCCCACCAACCTCCCTCCATCTGCACCCTGCGCGACTTTGGGCACCGCCCAACCACCAACACCCCCTTGGCCTCAACCGGTTGTTGCACATGATCTTTGTGTGGTGACTGGAGGTAGTGATGCCGGGTAGGCGGTTGGACGTGCGGGAGCGTCAGGTGATTGAG
>NZ_SJKB01000026.1 GCF_004331465.1 Kribbella pittospori | reverse complement strand
CGACCAAAACCCCGACCAAGCCACGAGGCGCCCGCCCCGGCAACCGGGACGGGCGCCTCACCCTGCCACTTGACAAGAACTCACTCCATATCAGCTGTCGAGCTGTGGCAGTGACGCTGGCTGGTCGCGCTGTTTTGCCGATGCAGTCGGCGCCCGCCCTGTGTCCTCGAGTTCCAGCCACGTCTCGATGCGCTGGCGGAGGTCCAAGGACAGGCTGGATTCGACCAGGAGCCATGGCCGCTCGCCGGTGCAGGTCGTTGGGGTCAGCCTGGGGTCAGGCTGGGGTCAGGCATTGCCTTCGGGCCATGGCGTACATGACCGATTCGTTGCCCTCGCCGAAGGACTCGACAGGCCCGGCTCCGATCGCCTTGCACATCACGCTGGTTCGTCCGGCTCGCGCGTGGTCCATTCGTGCGGCAGCGCCGCGAACCACATCACGTCGATGCGCTCGCCCCGCCACACGCTGTGTGCGCGCATCGTTCCCTCGTGCACGAACCCTGCTCGGCGGGCCACCGCAGCTGACGCTTCATTGTCCGCCTCGACCGTCAGGAAGGCGCGAGCTGCGCCGAGCTCAAACAACCACCTTGTGAGCAGAGCCACCGCCCGAGTCGCGTACCCGCGCCCGCGCGCTCTCGGCCCGATCCAGTAGCCGAACTGCGCTACGTCTGCCTTCGACCACTCATCGACGCCGCAGCAGCCGACCAGGCCACCAGAGGCTGCGTCCGTGATCGCGAATGCAACACCAGATGGTGGCTCGGCCGCGCCGAACGCCCGCCAGCTCGCCGCGAACTCGTCAATGATCGCTTCAGCGTCCTCGATCGAGAGCGGCGGCGCCGGTCGTCCGAGACGGTCGTGGGCCCCGTTGTAGCGTCGGATCGCTGGATCGGCGAACGCTGCCGTCATGAACCCGGCGTCATCTCTCGACCAAGGGCGGAGAGTGACCACGCCATCCGAGAGCACCACGACCGGAATGTCGGCATCCGTTTCACGCACGTCTATCGGCTCCTTTCGTTCGGCGCGTTCCTGGGCAACTCTGCCACGCGCGCCAGTAACGCATCGCGCTCGGCGCCGCGGCCACATTGAGCTCGTAGGTGCGCACGACGCGAGCGTCTGGGCGCTTCATGAGCCGTCTGGCCTGCAGCGGCCGCGCGTACGACCAGGAAACGCCTCGGCAAAGCCGAGGTCGATGGCTACCGGGACAGGCCTGCGACCCCGGATCTGGTCGCTGGCATGGCGATGAAGTTCAACGTTGACCCGGGTTGTTCTCCCGAGGATGGTGAGCAGCACGGAGCGTATGTGGGTGGGGCGTCGGGCGTTTTCGTCGGCGGATATGTGCGCCGGAGTCTTGTGCTGCCTGTGTCGCAACATCGCAAGAGCAATTGGGGGTGGGGATTCAGATGGACACGGCCAGAGATCGCCAGGAATTCAACGCGGTGTATGCAAGGAAGATTGCAACTCTGACGGGTTGGCTGATGGTGGTCACCTTCGTCGCCTCGATCCCGGCGTACTTCATCCTGTACGCGCCGGTTCGGGACCACCCCGACTACATCACCGGCACCGGCGCCGACCCGACCGCGAGCGTGGCCTTGGGAGCCGTCCTCGAACTCATCGTCATCATTGCCAATATCGGCACCGCCGTAGTGCCGTACGTCGTCTTCAAGCGCTATAGCGAAAGCCTCGCACTGGGCTACGTCGCAGCACGTCTCGTGGAGGCCACATTCATCGCCATCGGCATCGTCAGCCTTCTGACGTTCCTCTTGATGCGACAGGAAGGCACCGCTGGCACCGATGCCGCTCTCGGGCACGCTTTCGTCGCGATCTACGATCGGGCATTCCTGATCGGGCCAGGCTTCTTCGCGGGCGTCGCGAATGGCATTGTCCTCGGCTACCTGATGTATCGGTCCGGTTTGGTGCCACGACGCATGGCAATGCTAGGGCTCGTCGGAGGCCCGCTGGTCGCAGCCTCGGGAATTCTCGTCATGTTCGACGTCATCGAACGCGGAGGAGCGGTCCAGGGCATCGCGACCATCCCAGAGTTCTTCTGGGAGTTGTCGTTCGGCATCTACCTCATCGTCAAGGGATTCAAGCCGTCTCCGATGCTGGCTGGGGTCGACGGCGAACCCGTCTCACCCGGCGCGAACTCGTAGCCGGCCTGTACAGCGAGCCTCAAAGACTCGTGGCAGACGGAGGCCACCTCACCGCGAATCGGCGCCTGAATCCGCAGGGCGGGCAGACCTGCCGCGCGCCTAGGCGGTCCGCGTCGGTCGACGGGCC
Organism: Kribbella pittospori; assembly: GCF_004331465.1. GTDB lineage: Bacteria > Actinomycetota > Actinomycetes > Propionibacteriales > Kribbellaceae > Kribbella > Kribbella pittospori. The sequence continues at coordinate 72,215 of NZ_SJKB01000026.1, read as the reverse complement.
GATCCGGTCGATTGTGCAGGTCACCGTCGACCCGCTCGAAGACGGCAACGCGTCCCGGGTGACGATCGATTTGACTTCACCGGTCACGGAATCGTCAAGGTCTTGGTGCCGCCGCAGTCGCGCAAGGAGATGCAGCGCAACATGGCCAGACTGAAGACCCGGCTCGAACCTGCGAGCTGATCGGCCAGGCTCTTGCGCTTAGGGGTTGCGGCCGGGGCTGCCCGCGGGTGACATTGTGGCCATGGGCAACTTGTCGCCCGGCCTTGCTGGCCCGGTACAGCTGGAGCTCGCCAAGGCGGTCGAGCAGCTGCCGGGCGACCACGGTATACCTGGCGGAGCACGGTTCGAGTTGAAGTGGGACGGGTTCCGGGCGGGTGCGGTCTGCGTGGCCGGCGAGGTGCGGCTGTGGTCGCGTAACGGCAAGGACTTCACCGCGAAGTTCCACGACATCCAGGCCGCCCTCGCGACGCAGGTCGACGTCGACTGCGTGCTGGACGGTGTTATCTGAGGTCGTCAGAGGGTCGTACAAGACGTCGACGACTTGCCGATGGAGGTCCCTGTTTCGTGTTGTGGACGCTCTAGGTTCGCGGTGTCTACGCCAGCGGCGGGAGAGCCAGGCGGGTGCAGCGAATGACTGGTCTCGATGCAGGCGAGGAGTCGTGCACGCTGAGGCCTGCCCGTGCGCAAGATCGCGGAGGCGATCGGCAGCAGCCACGGCACGGTGCACCTCGCGCTCACCGCTGCCTGACGCCGTACACCGAAGGGCCCCGACCGCACTGGTCGAGACCCACCGCGTCTCGGTCAGCCGACGCCGGTCCACTGGTCGTCGTCCTGGTCTTGGTCGTCGTCGCGGCGCTTACGCCGGAACAGGTCAACCAGCTTCCCGACGATCCTTTCGAACGTCCGGCCGAGCTGCTGAAGCACCCGGAAACCGTCCGCGCGCTGGTCGCTGGCCTTCAGCATCACCGAGAGGATCACAACCACGCACAGCGCGATGGTGCTCAGGACCGCGACGGCCACCAGGCCGATCTGCGCGCAGCCGCATTCGAGGCATTGACTCGCTCCACAAGACCTGCCCAGGCTGGCCGAAGTGCCCTGGCGTGGGTGACGCCAGGCGAGAGGGGGAAATCATGTTCCGCATCATGCGTCCGGTCGCGCTGCTAGCTGCCGCTCTGGCCAGCTGCCTTGTCGCGGCCCAACCAGCACAGGCCGCGCCACCAGCTGTGCCCAACGGCGAGCCGATCGAGATCCTGTCGTCCGCTGGCGAGTACTGCCCGTTCCCGCTCCGCATCTCCGGCGAAAGCGCCGCAGTGGTCAGGCCCGGATCGCCGAACGGAGATCTCATCATCACGGGCGCGGTCGCGGTGACGGTGACGAACCTCGCAACTGGTGAGTCGCGCAGCTACAACGTGTCCGGCCCGACATTCGTCGACGCCCAGACCGGTCTTCAGGTGTTCCGCGGGACTGCCCTGATCGGGCAGCCGGTCAGTGTGAACGCCGAAGACACCTTCCTGATCATTACCCGGGGCCAGTGGATGTTCGACCCAACCACTACCGCTCACTCGTTCAGGGGCAGGATCGCGCACGATGTCTGTGCCGAGCTCGGGTGAGACCGAGCCCGATGCGAAGCGCCGCGACCTTTCTGAGTTCCCGCCGGCGGCGGGAACTACTTCGCCATCGTCCGCCAGCTCACGGGCCCGGACGCGGGACGTGAACTGACCGCACAGCTCACTGGTCGATGCGTTCTACGAGTGGCTCGCGACCGAGGCGGCCGGCAAGTCGGGCAAGAACTTGAAGCAGCCGTTCGCGCCCCGACGCCGGGCCCACCCTGGCGCTCGCCGGGTTGTACGAGGTCTGGTGGAGCCAGATCAGTATCCGCCGCGCGGCGGCAACCACGCCGTCGTGAACATGTCTACGAGGCTCCCAACCAGTAATACGGCTCGCATCGAGCGCTCGACTCAAGATAAACGGCGAGCTGGTCATCCTCGGCGCGGACGGACGGCTGAGCTTCGATGCGCTCCAGCAGCGGCTGGTGACCAGCCCCGCAAGGGCCCGCGCCAAGGCCGCCCAGGTGCCGGCGGCCTACGCGGCGTTCGATCTGCTCGCGACCGGGGGAGTGGACCTGCGCACCCAGCGCTGGACCGTCCGCCGGAAGCGCCTCGAGCAGCTCGCACGGAGCTGGGTCCCGCCGCTGCAACTAACCCCGCTCACCGACGAGGCCCGGGAATGGTTCGAGGTGCTACCGGGCGCGATGGGCGTGGAGGGGCTCGTGGTCAAGGGCACCGCCACCCGCTACACGCCGGGCCGCCGCGACGCCTGGATGAAGGTCAATTCTGTTGGGATGAAGGGTGCTCGGTCGTTGACCGGAGCATCAGCTGCCGAGGTCAGGCGCCGATTCAAGGTGTCGTGGCGGTGAGCGACAGGTGTCGTGCACGAGCAGGGATTATCTGGATCGGTGGACCTTGAGCTCGCGCGGACGGAGGGGAGTTGCGGGAAGCACGCGCGGCGGGGCGGGTCGCGGTATCGAGCCGAAGTGGGATTAGCCGCGCTGCTGCAGTCTGCCGCGATGGCGACTCAGTCAGTCAGGCCGCTCAGGACCGGTGGCGGTGGCGGTTGCGACCAGGATCATCTGGTTGTCGGTCGTGTACGCCGTCGGGCTCCATCCGCGGGAGCGCAGGTCGGACTCGAGCTCGTCGACGCCCCAGTACCGCTTCAGCACCATGAATTGGCGGCCGTCGGCCAGCTGGCGCTGCTCCGGGCGCCCGCCGGACGACGGAGGCGAGGCCAAGCCGCCCGATCATCTGCTGGAACTCCACCGGCAGCGCTGTCGATGACGAAGACTCGGCCGCCAGGTTTCAGCGCAGACCGGACCCCGGACCAGAACTCTGCGAGTCGATCGTCGGGGACGTGCGAAAGCCAGTAGGTGAACATCACCACGTCATACGCCGCTGGCGGGGGTTGCCAGCCGAACAGATCGGCCACTATGTATTCGATGTTGAGTCGTGCCCCGGCGAGTCGTTCGCGGTTGTACTCGATCACCTCCGGTGAGGCGTCGACGGCGGTGACGTGTTGGGCGTGTCCGACCAGGTGCCGGGTCCACAGCCCGGTGCCGCATGCCAGCTCGAGCACCCGTCCTGTCGGAGCGAAATCTCGCAACGCTGTCTCCGCTTGGGCGACGTCGTGGAACCACTGCCGCTCTAGCTCGGGTGGCAATGCATACCGCCCTCGACGGACCCACCACTCGTCGTACTCTCCGGCGCGCGCCCGGTAGTACTCGATCTGCTCGGCGATGGCTTCGTCCACCAGCGCCACGATAGAGCCCAAGTCATGCCGCGGCGAGGTCGAGCATCTGTCCGCCCGGGCCGGTGCTGGGCCTCGAGCGCCGCAGTGCGTGGCTGGTGCGGGCGGCTATGTCGGTTTGGTGTTCAGCTGAGTCATCAGCTCGCGGTTGGCGGCCCGGTCGGCGACGAGCTCCTGGTGCGTTCCTCGAGCTGCCGTCGCAGCTCCATGAGCTGTTGTGGGAACGAACGCCCAATCTGGACACCTGCCCGCTGCCAGCCACTCAGCTCCGAGAAGGTGTCGCGCACAAGCCGACCAATCACCTCAGCGCGACAGTGCGCAACATGCATTACGCCCCAGATGAAAGGTCAAGCACCCCGAAACCCGCGAGGTCATCGTGGGCGGGGTGCTCGGCTCGATCACCCGACCAGAGGTCGTGATCGCCGGTCTGTACGACGCCGACGGCATGCTCACGGTCATCGGTCGCACCGTTCCCCTAGAGCCGGACCAGTCGGCCCAGCTCGCCGCCGCCTTGGAGCCCGCCAAACGCGGCCACCCATGGCCCGACGAGATCAGCTCGCAGCGCTGGGGCGGACGTGACAGCAAGAAACCGCTCGTGAAGGTCCAGCCGACGGTCGTGGCCGAGGTCAGCGCGGACGCGGCGACCCAGGCTGGGCAGGTCCGCCATGGCATGCGTTATGTCCGGGTCCGGGCCGATCTACGCCCGGAGGATCTTCCGGCCGTACCGATGTTCGTAGATGACGCGAGCTCTAGGTGCCCGGCCGGTCGCTGGGGGTGCAGATCGACGGCGCCTTCGGCTTGCGAGAGTGGTATGGACAGGTGGAGCATAAATGTGCGGTCAGCCGTTGACCTTGATGCGCGCCCCACACTCCGCGTCGTCGGCTCCCTCCCAGCGGCTGACCGCCCACCGCGAAGAGGCACACTGCCTACTGGGCCGATAGTCGGGTCAGCGGGGGAGTTGGCGGGTGTTGATCAGCTGCTGGGCGACGTCGCGCAGTGTGGTGTTGGTGTCTTGGGAGTAGCGCTTCAATACCTCGAACGCGCAGTCTTCGTCGATGCTGTAGCGCTCCATGGATGCGTGCCGGGCCAGGATTTTGGCGATGGCTTGGTCGTCGGTACCGAATGCGTCGGGTGTCGCGCTGTACAGACCCAGTACGCCGACCGTTCCGGCCGCGGTGGTCAGCGGTACGTCGAGGACGCTGCGGACTTCGAGCGAGAGCATCTTGGCCGCCCAGTCGGGCCAGCGTTGCTCGGTCGCGGTGTCGCGGATCAGAACCGTGGTGTGCCGGTGCATCGACTCGAATAGCGGCCCTTCTTGGCGCGCCAGCTGCCAGTGGTAGATCTCTTCCACGACAGGATCCGTGGCCGCCGGGACCTCGGCCTGGCCGCGGGTGGCCAGGGCGAGGCCGGCGTGGGATCAGCGCAGCGCTTGCAGTGCGAACTCGACCACTGCCTGAGCGGTCTCGTCAAGATTTTCGGACTCGTGCAGGCTCAGCGCCAGGCGCGCGAACCTGGCCGCTTCCTCGGTCGCGCCCGGGTCGGTCTCGCCCCGGTCCGGCTACTGGCCCGTCACCCCAGCTGGCTCCTCCATAGCGTCAATCATGCCTCCGCCGTGGCCGGTTCGCGCGTGGCGACGCCGACCTGTTCGAGCAAGCACGTCCGGCGGGCCGCAGACGTGCAACCGCGACGCCTGCGACCCACCTGCCGCGCCGAACACAGCGCTCAGTTGGAGCGTGTAGTGGTCGATCTACCTCCAGAAGTTCTGCTGCACTCCGCAGAACGGCGGCGTCAGGTCGTTCTCGCAGATCTGTACGCGGATGCGGTCGATTCCTCCGACCAGGTCCGGGTCGCCGATCGTGAAGCCGATCGACATGGTGGGGTCAGTACCTCGCGACGTCCGGGTCTGGGTGTCGACCTTCGTGGTGCCGGCGAAGGCGTCGAAGATTGCCGTCACCGAATAATCGACGCCCTCGTCTTTGAAGACGGTGCCCGACAGTGTTGCCGTTCGGTTGAGCCAGGTGATGGTGCCGCTCGTCGATGACCCCGTGCAGGACTCCCAGACGCAAGCCCAGAATTTGTTGTCGGTCGCGTTGGCGGGCACGGCATTGATGGTGGAGCCGAGGAGCAGGGCTACAGCCGAAGTCAGGGCAAAGGTCCTCTTGCGCACAGGCAGTCCTTCCAAGGTGGGCGGAGTGCTCCCTTGGACACCTGGCCGGGAGCGGTTGAACGCTAACCCAGGACCGTGGCTAGCGGCAGCTGCCGTCTCACCGTTCGCGGTCCGTGGGCGGCAACGTGCGCATGCCATGTACCCATCAGCGCAGGGGTGAGGCGAGCACCGCATCGGATGCCACGAGGACAGCTGGGGCCGTCGGTGATTACTCGAACTGGTGTTCTAGTCTGAAGGGATGGGGGCCAATCGCCGCTACCCGCGGGAGCCGCCGCCGGATGGTCAGCGCCGGCATTGCTGGGTGATGCGGACGGCTCGCGAGCAGGGTCCGTGGCCGGGGGTTGATTCTCGAGTGGCGTCGTACCTCGTTGGGGGAGTGGCAGGCGCGGGTCGTGTATGTGCCTGACCTGCGCCGGCCGGAGTCTGTCGAGGGGTGGTTCGCCGCCGCCAATCTGCGGCCGCTGGACCCGAAGGCCTAGCCGCGCGGTCCACGCGACGCGCGTTGCCGACGCCGGCTCGCTCAACGCATGGTGGACAAATGGCCACCGACGCCGCGATTGTCGAGCTGTACGGGTTGATACCCGAGCAGTTCATCGGCGCCCGGAACCAGCTGGCCAAGGCGGCCCGCGATGCCGGCGACCACCAGACTGCCACTGCCGTAGCGGCCCTGCGCAGGCCGACGGTGTCGGCCTGGCTCGCCAACCAGCTCGTCCGCACCGATCCCGACGGCATCCACGCCTTGACCCAACTCGGCGAACAGCTGCACGAGACCTACCTGTCGTCCGACAGCACCCGACGACGCGAACTCACCCGGCAACGCCACGACCTGGTCCGCAACCTCGTCGGTGTCGCGCGCGACCAGGCCGCCGGCGGTCGCCGCCTTACAGCTCAAACCACGGAACGACTCACCGAAACCCTCGACACCGCACTCGTCGACCCCGCGGCCGCGCAACTGCTCCGCTCCGGACAGCTGACAAGCGCCCTGCGGCACGTCGGATTCGGCGTGGTCGACGAGAACGGCGACCCGGTCCAGCTCGCCCCCATCAGGCCGCGCGTCGTACGCCGCGCCGCACCGCCTCGCAAAGCCCAACTTCGACGACCACACAGCGCCCTACCGCAAAGACGGGCCGCTCACCGGTCGACCACACACTCAAGCAGCGCCGAGCCGCCCAGCGGAAACGCCGAGACGAGGCAGAAGCGGACTACACGCTGGCCGCGGCCGAGCATGAACAAGCCGGCCAGGTGCTCGACGCGCACCAGCATCGAATCGCCGACCTCGAAGCCGACCTTGTCCGACTCAACGTCCAACTCGAGCAGATCCGCCAGACGCTGCGCGAAGCGCGCAAACAAACCCGGCGCCTCGAGCGCGCCTTCAACCAGGCGGCTCGCAACGCCGCCGCGATCAGAAAGCGGTTCGACACCGAGGAGCAGCGTCTGACCGCGATGGAGTGATCGCCGGGCGCACTGTGATGTCTCAGGACTTCGGTGACAGTCGGGGTTTGTCGGTGTGTGGTCCGGGTGGTCTGCCGTTGCCGACGTAGGCGATGCCGGGTGTGGGTCGGGTGTGCTCGATGAGGATTTCGCCTTGTAGGTCGGTGACGGTGATCGTGTCGCCGGTCTTGTTGTCGTCGGTGATGACGAGGACTTGTTGGAAGCCTCGTCGCCCGTCGACCATGTACTGGACCTTGTTCAGGTAGAAGGCGCCGTTGCTGGTCAGTGTCTTGATGATGGTGTCGTCGGGCAGGTCTGTGGGTGCTGGTGCTGGTGCCGGGGCGGGCCGGGGCCGGCTGGCGGGACGGCGGATCAGGTCATGGGCGGGGCGTGGTGCCTCGGCCTTCTCGGTGGCCTCCCAGGCGGTCAGGGCCGTGACGCGGCCGCCGGGTGGGCCCTGGTGGGGCCGCTGGGTGTTGTAGATGTGGTCGAAGGCGTCGACCTGGGCCTGCAACCGGGCTAGGTCGGTGGCCAGTGGCTGCTTGTCGAGGTAGCGGAACAGGGTTGGTGGAAGCGTTCGTTCTTGCCCTGGGTGGTCGGCTTGTAGGGCTTGCCGGTGATCGGCTCGACGCCTAGGGCCATCAGGTGTACGACGAGCTGGCCCAGGAGTCCGCGGCGTGGCGGGTTGAGCGCGGACCCGTTGTCGGACAGCAGTCGTTGTGGAACGCCGTGAGTGGCCACGGCCTTGTCGAACACGACGATCGCCGCCTCGGCGGTCTCGCCCCACGCGACGTGGGAGGCGAGTGCGTAGCGGGAGTGGTCGTCGATGAGTTGGAAGATCACACACCTACGCCCCCCGGGTGAGTACGTACTCGGTGGCGTCCAGTTGCCAGCAGGCATTCGGCGCCGGGTAGACGAACCGTCGCCATGCTGAGCGGGGCTTCTTCTTCGGTTCAAGACGGGCTACGCCAGCCTCACGGAAGATCCGCGCCAGCGACGCGACCGAGGGCACCTGGTCCAGCCCATCGCGCGCATCTTGTCGTGCACGCTGATCGGCCCGTGGTCCAGCCCGGAGACCTCCAGTGCGGCACGCACCCGGACGGCCTGCGTCTTGACCTCGTCGGTCAGCTTCGCCGGGCTCGTCCTCGGCCGACGGGTCCAGGGCTCGAGCACTGCGGCCGGACCGTCGGCCAAGGCGCGCTTGCGCAGCTCGTAGAACGACTTGCGAGAGATGCCATGCTCGGCACAAAACGTCGACACCGCCCCGCGCGGAGCATCATCGGGCCACTGCGAGATCGCGAGCCGAACGCGAGGATCGATGGGTTCACTGACAGCCATCCCCGAACCGTCAAGGCTGAAGTGTCACCACCAAGAACACCCAAACCGTCACCGATGTCCTGATGCAGAACTGTCACCTATGTCCTGCGACATAACACAGCGTGAGTATGGCCGACAGAACCGTTACTAGAACATAGTTTCGAATGTATGGCATTCTGAGGGCATGTATGGAGGGCATCGCAGGGACGCGGCCGGTCTGAGCCGTCCGCAGTCCGCGGCGCAGGCGACGGTTATGGCCGTCGACGCGCCCCTGCTCGAGCGTCCGCCGGTCGAGCCCGCCGCGGGGCTGGTGGCTGGCCGGTACAGCCTCCGTTCCCGGCTCGGGCGCGGCAGCATGGGGGTCGTCTGGCCGGCCCAGGACGAGATCCTGCATCGATCCGTCGCGGTCCAGCAGATCGCCCGGCCAGGAGCGACGGTCTCGCCTGGGTCGTGATGGAGTTGATGTCCGGACGCACCTGCGCGACGTACTCGAAGAGGCGCCTGGACCGTTCCTGCATGCCGGTCCGCTGCGCCCGCTGATCGAACGCCTGCTCGCCAAGAAGCCGGAACGGCGCGTCGGTACAGATGCCGCGTGCGCCGTCCTCAAGGAGGTCCAGTCCCAGACCGATACCGGCCAGCAGGTACAGCGAAACTCCGGATCGCCGGAGGGTAGGAGGGCCACTGGCAGGGGCGATGGCCGCTCGGTTCGGAGGCAGCATGAAATCAACCGCACTCGTCAGTCCCGGCGGATGCGAATCGCCAGGAGGCGGACATGGAACGGACGGACTGGCTGGACGGTGCCTTCAACCCCACCGAGGCTCGATTTCTGATGATCACAGCGATCACGCACCACCGGGTCAGTTCGCCGATCTGGGGTGCGAGCGAGGTCCGCAAGCTGCACCTCGAGCTGGCCGAGATCGATTTCGAGGCGACGAGACTGGTCGCGGCCCTTCAGGTCGGCGCCGAGTAGAGCGGATCGGGCGAGCCTCGTGATCGTCACCCCGCGGGAGGCGTGGCGCACCGTCGTATCGGACCGGAACGACCGCCACGGGCCGCTGCAACCGCTGATGCTCCGGCTCACCGTGGTCACCAGTCCAGTCGATGCCGACAGCTACCTGCCGCTGGGCGGCCGGCATCCGCTTTCCGCTGCTGATCCTGCTCGGGCTCGGTATGGGCGTGCAGAACGCGGCGGCCCGGGCGCTGGCGGTTCCCGATCTCACGACCACCGTGTGACCATGACCATCACCGCCCGGCGGCTCACCCGGTCCAGCGCGCCGTGGACTCAGGCCGGGTGATCCCGGCCGTCGCGGCTCTGTCGTCCGGTCAGCCACCAGGCGGAATCGCCCGCCGGCTCTGGGTGACCGAGGGGACGGTGGAGAAGCACGTCCGGCACATCTTGGCCAAGTTGAGTCTCTCGGAGACTGACGACGATCACCGCCGGGCGCTCGCGGTGGTCACCTTCCTCGAGACTCGCTGACCGGCCGGGCAGCTGTCAGGGCGTGCGCCCGAGCACCTCGCGGATGGCGAGCGCGGACAGCCTGGTCTTGGGCAGGAAACCGGCGACCGGGCTCGCCGAGATCAGTTCGGCGTAGTCGTCCTCGGCGTGGGTGGAGATCAGGATCACCGTGGCCGGCTCGAGGCCGGTCTCATGGGTCAATCGGCGTACGACGTCGAAGCCGCTCTCGCCGCCGAGGTCGATGTCGACCAGGCTGACGTCCGGTCCGAGTTCGGCGGCGCGCCGGACGGCGTCGTCCCCGTTCGAGGCCACGGCGACGACCACCATGCCCTCGCGCTCCAGTAGACCGCGGGCAGCCGACAGGAAATAAGGACTGTCATCAACGATCAAGCAGCGCAACTCCATGGGTTCAGCATGCCAACCGTCCGGTTCACGGACAATCCAGCTAGCTGGACCTTGGCCCGGACAGGGATTCCTGCTGTCGTGACCCCGGTCTTCGCGCTGGCGGTAAGGAGATCGGCGGGCTCGGCTGGCACCGTAGGTTGCGTGCGGCACTCGATCAGCCGGCGTCGGCTGAGGACCACCTGACGATGCTCGGATTCCTGCAGCAGCTCGGCGGACAGCTCGGGGCGTGGTTCTACGTCGTCGCCGGCGGTCTCGCCTTCGCCGAGGCCGCGGTCATGGTCGGGCTGGTGCTGCCCGGCGAGACGGCCTTGGTGGTGGCCGGGTTCGCCGCCCACCAGGGCTGGATCGCCTTGTGGCCGATGGTGGCGGTCGCGATCGGCTCGGCGGCCCTCGGCGACAGCGTGGGCTATGAGGTTGGTCGCCGGCTCGGGCCGAGGTTGCGCTCGTCCCGGCTGGGGCGCCGGGTCGGCGACGATCGGTTGCGGCGAACCGATGACTTCCTTGGGCGGTACGGCGGTCGGGCAGTACTCTTCGGCCGATTCACCGCCGGCCTGCGAGCACTGACGCCGGGCATGGCCGGCATGGCACGGATGCCGTACCTGCGCACGTTCCTGCCGTGGAACGTGGCCGGCGCCGTGGTCTGGGGTGCGGGTTGCGTACTGGTCGGCTACGGCTTCTCCGCCTCCCTGACGACGCTGGCTCACGCTCTCACCTATGTGCCGCTCGTGCTGATCGCTGCGGCCGCGGCCGTCCTCGTCCTTCTTCACATCCGAAAGAAGCACCGAGTCCGTTGACGAGCGTGATTTACGGCCAGCCGGTACGGCGAATGGCCGCTGACCGTGACGACAGCCGGCCGTTCCGGCGACATCGTGGACGGGACGGAAGGAAGAACCGCCGGCAATGGTCGAAAGGGATTGATCGTGGCAACCGGATCGATGCTCAGGGCAACGGCGTACAGGCCGGCCCGGATGCTGCTGCGGCGCTTGACCGCGCTCGTGCGCCGGCCGGTGGTGGTGTCGACGCTCCTGCTCTCCGTGGCGGGGTACGGGATCGGTCCCCACGTGGAGATCGACTGCTATCGGCTGAGTGTGGCCGCTATGGTGCAGCGGGACCACGGTCGGGTCCACACCGCGTCCCCGGCAACACGGGCGGCGGACAGGCTGGCAGATGTGTCGCCCACTGACCAGGCCCGAGTAGAGGGCACGCTGGCTGCGGCCGCTCCCGTGGACCGGCCGTATCTCCTCAAGGTCTGGGCGGCCGGGCACAGCGCCGACGACATCGTCACGTTCGCGCGACTGATCCGAGGCAAGGGGTCCGGATGGCTGCGTACCCACCTGAGCCTGATCGATCCGGACGGGTCAGGCTCGGCGACGTACCGATCCTCTCCAGTGGAGCAGACCGACGACACGACCTGCGGATCGATGACGATCCTGGTGGCGCGGGCGATGGCGGATCCGCTGTACGCGCTGCACCTCACGACCGGCGACAGCTCCTATCGGGCGGATGCGAGCGCGTCACACTTCCAGATGCGGCTGACCGCTGAGGAACGTCGCATCCACGACGCGACCAACCGCTTCTGGCCGCAGCGGCTCGGCTCGACACCGATCGGGCTGAGCAGCGAGCTGAACCGGCACGCCGACGCGCTGGGAGCCCGGTACGAGCCACGGTTCGTCACGGGGACCGGTGGCAAGTCGGCCCTGCGGGATGCGGTCGAGGCTGCCGGCAACGGTCAGCCGGTACCTGTGCTGATCGGCAACTGGATTCCACGGCACTACATCTTGCTGATCGGCCGGGACGGTGGCGACCTCGTCATCTATGAACCCGGTTACGCCACGGTGGACCGAATCAGTGCGCAGAGCTTCCTCGACGGCAAGATCGACGTGATCGGATACCGCCACCTCTATTCGGTGGTCACACCCACAGCATGATTCGAGAGGACACAATGGCGAAGCTTGCATTCATCGGTCTCGGCCTGATGGGCACACCGATGGCCACCCGGTTGCTCGAGGCCGGTCATGACGTGACCGTGTGGAACAGGACCGCTGAGAAGACCAAACCGCTGACCGACCACGGCGCTACTGCCGCATCGACGCCGATGGACGCGATCAAGGGTGTCGATGCCGCGATCGCCATGGTGACCAACGCGGAAGCGCTCGAGCAGGTGGTGTACGGCGAGAACGGCATGGCCGCGGCGCTGGCACCAGGCCAGTTGCTCATCGACATGTCGACGGTGGGTCCGGACGCGGTGCGTTCGGTCGCATCCCGCCTGCCAGATGGCGTCGCCATGGTCGACGCACCCGTGCGGGGCAGCGTTCACCAGGCCACTTCGGGTCAGCTGGCCATCTACGTCGGCGCGGATCCGTCGGACTTCCGGCGCGTAGAGCCGATCCTCACGTCACTCGGCACGCTGCACCACGTCGGTGGGCTGGGAGCGGGCGCGGCCGCCAAGGTCGTCGTGAACTCCACGCTCGGCGTCGCCTTCGGCGAAGCCCTTTCCCTCGGCGACGATTTCGGGCTGGATCGTTCCGTCGTACTCGACGTCCTGAGTGACACTCCGATCGCGGGCACCGTCGAGGCGAAACGCGCCAATGTCGAATCCGGCACCTACCCTGCCAACTTCAAGCTCAGCCTGGCCCTCAAGGATCTCAACCTGGTCACTGAGATCGCCGATCAGAACGGCCGGCGGCTGGAGGTGGCGGCGGCGGCACGTGACTGGCTCGAGCAGGCGGCCGAGGCCGGCGCGGGCGACCTCGACTATTCGGCGGTGATCCCCACGATCACCACGGACGGCGGACGACGCCCGGCGTGACCACGAGCCTCATGGTGTCGGGTTGTGGATCAGTTCGAGAACGGCAGGTGTTCGCGCACGGTTCGAAGTGTGCTCGTGATCGATGCGTGGGAGTTCGGCGTCAGGTTGGAGAACACCTGCGAGGGACTCTGCAGTTCGCGCAGCACACCGGGCCGAGCCAAGCGATGAGGCATTCCCTGGCGCCTGGCCAGGGTGATCGTCGAGGCGTGCGTCTTCATACTTCATCCACCCCAGTGACTACCGCACCGCGATCAGGTCGCCGGTTCCCGACGAGGTCGACGATGGCGATCAGCAAGGTCACGAGCATGAGCGCGGAGGCGCTCAGCAGCGCGTCGGACACCGCCGTCGGGTAGTCATGGTCGGAGCTCATCAGGACGCGGTAGAAGATCGTCGCCAGGACGGCGGTGCCGATCGCCGCGCCGATCCGGTGAGCGGTCTGCAGGGCACCGCCCGCCGCGCCGGCCATCCGTACCGGGACGTGCTGCAGGGACAGCGTGACGTTGGGTGAGGTGACCATGCCGCCGCCGAGTCCGGCGACCAGCAAGGGTCCGGCGGTCGCCCACGCCGCGGTGTCGCCGCCGATGTGCCGCAGCAGGAGCGCGGTGGTCGCCAGCCCGGCGATCGTCGCGGTCAGGCCCTGCCACGGTCAGCACGCGACCGAACCTCGAGACCAGGCGTCCCGCGATCGCCGCGGACACCGCGACCCCGATCGCGAACGGTGTCACTGCCAGGCCGGAGCGCAGCGGTGAGTAGCCGTATCCGTCCTGGTAGAACAGCGCGAGCACAAGCCAGATGCCGGTGAAGCCGATGAAGTAGACCATGCCGATGATCGAGCCGGCGGGAAAGCCGGAGGTGTGTGCCAGCCGTGGGTCGAGTACGGGTTCGCGCCCCCGGCGTACGGTGCGTAGCTCCCACCTGGCGAAGGCGGTGAGCAGCAGCACGGCGACCACGAACAGCCACCAGTCGCTGCCCAGACCGTTGCTCTCGCCATCCACCGCCGGGAGTAGCAGGCAGAGCACGCCGGCGCCGAGCAGCAGCGACCCGATCAGGTCCATTTGGGGCTTGCGGCGACCGCCTCCCGAACGCGCCGGGATCCACCGCGCGGCGAGCAGCAGGGCGACTACACCGATCGGCACGTTGACGTAGAACACCCAGCGCCAGGCATCCGGCCCGGCGATCAGCGTGATGATCAGCCCGCCGACCACCGGACCTGTCGCGGTGGCCAGTCCGCTGGTGGCACCGAGGATGCCGAAGGCTCTGCCCCGTTCGGCTCCCTGGAAGAGTTCCTGGATCAAGCCGGAGTTCTGCGGCAGCAGCATGCCGCCGGCGACACCTTGCAGCGGTCGTGCGGCGATGAGTAGCCCAATGGTCGGCGCCGCACCGGTGAGAGCGCTGGTCAGCACGAACGCTGTCAGGGCGATCAGGAACATCCGGCGCCGGCCCAGTGCGTCGCCGAGCCGGCCGGCCGGTACGAGCGCCAGTCCGAAGCTGAGCGCGTACCCGGACACTACCCACTGCGCGGTTCCGGCCGACACGCCGAGCCCTCGCTCGATGGACGGCAGCGCAACGTTGACGATGCTGACGTCGAGAAGCGCCATGAACGCGGCGAGTTGGTTCACCGCCAGCGTCTGCCAGCGCAGCGGATGGCCGGTTGCCGCGGTCGCTTCCACGCCGCTCATCCGGTCGCCCGCCGATAGGGGATGCCGTACGGCGCGAACACCTCGTGCAGCAGTCGGTCACTCTCCTCGTCGTACCGGACCGAGTAGACGGCGGCCTGGCGGAGTTGCTGGATGGTCAGCGCGACGCCCGCCTTGTGTGCGACGTGTAGCTCGACCGACCGGTGCATCGCCATGGCGGACGGCATCACGGACCCCTGGCGCGGAGACTGCCAGATCCTCAACCAGACCGGCCGCGTCGTCGCCTCACACATCATCGCGGACCACCCCAGGTGAAGTACGGCGGCATCCCGGTTCGAGTTTCAGTCTCTTGGCCACGATCACCAGGATCGGCGGACGGGTGGTTGCCGGGCATCGCCGCCAGCGGCCATTCGCGGTGGTGGCCAGAGGGGATCCGCACCCCTGCTAGCTGGTGGCACAATCGAGAGCTAGGTTCGGCGGTCCGCCGCGGCGCCTGCGGCGAGCTGGTCCGTCGGCGTGTCCGAGGGAAGCGATGTGATGGCACGTAGCCTGCTGAATCCAGCCAACGCCCGCTGGCTAGGCGGGCTGTTGGCCAGCGTGGCCCTGGTAGCGGTGGTGACCGGCACCGTCGCGCTGCTCAAGGCGTACGTCCCCGTGCTGAGCCTGCTGGTGCTGTACCTGCTCGCGGTGCTGCCGATTGCCGTGGTGTGGGGAGCGCGGTTGGCGGCGGTCACGTCGGTCCTCAGCGTTGTGGTGTTCGCCTTTCTTCTGCCGCCCGAGGGTTCGGTCTGGCTCGCCGACTCCCGGAACCTGGTGGCGCTCGGGGTGTTCCTGGTGACGTCGTTCGTGGTGGCCGAGCTGGCAGCGCGGTCGCGGCGGGCGGCGGTGGAGTCGGCGCGCCTCACCGAGGAACAATCGGCGTTGCGGCGGGTCGCGACCCTGGTCGCGGAGTCGGATTCGCCCGTGGCGGTGTTCGAGGCCGTCACCCGCGAGGTCGGGCTGTTGTGCGGGGCCGATCTGGCCCGGATGGAGCGCTACGAGGCGGACGGGACAGTGACCGGTGTTGCCGCCTGGAGCAAGGTGCTCGCCCGCCTCACTGTCGGCACGCGGATCGAGTTGGACGGACTGAGCGTGGCCCGCGAGGCGCGGCAGACCGGCCGGCCGGTCCGGCTCGACAGCTTCACGGGCGCCACCGGAGCGATCGCCGAGGAAGCCCAGGCGCTGGGCATCCGCTCATCCGTCGGCTGCCCGATCCTGGTGGCCGGAGAGGTGTGGGGGGTGATCGCCGCCTCGACGAAGAGTGATGAGCCCTTCGGAGCGACCACAGAGTCACAGATCGCAAGCTTCACCGAGTTGGTCGCCACCGCCATCGAGAACGCCGAGGCACGCGCCGAGCTGCGCCGGATGGCCAACGAGCAGGCCGCGCTGCGGCGGGTGGCGACGCTGGTCGCGCGCGGGGCGGAACGCAAGCTGGTGTTCGCCTTGGTGGCCGAGGAGCTCGGCCAGCTGACCGGTGCCGACGTCACCAGGATCTTCCGGTTCGAGTCCGATGGAGCAGCGACGCTGATGGGAAGCCAAGGCTTGCGCGAGGGCGACACGCGCGTCGGCGACCCCCGGATGCTGGAGTTGCCCTCGGCGATCGGATCGGTGCAGGCGACGGGCAAGTCCGCTCGGTACGACCTCGACGACGCGATGCGCCGGCGCCTCCCCGGATTCGTCCGGGAATTGGACATCCAGTCGGCGGTGGCCAGTTTGATCGTCGTCGAGGGGCTCTGCTGGGGCGGCATCACCATCGCATCGCGAGGTCACCGCTTCCCCCCGGACGCGGAGCAGCGGATGGTCGAGTTCACCGAGATCGTCGCCACCGCCATCGCGAACGCAGAAAGCCGGGCACAGCTCACGGCGTCCCGCGCGCGAGTGGTCGCCGCCGGAGACGAGATGAGGCGGCAGTTGGAGCGGGACCTGCACGACGGAGCACAACAACGGCTGGTATCGCTCGCGCTCGAACTACGGGTCGCCCAGAGCGGCGTACCGGCGTACCTGCCGATGCTCCGGACCGATATCGGCCAGGCCGCCGACGACCTCACCGAGGTGGTGGACGAGCTGCGCGAGATCGCCCGGGGCATCCACCCGGCGATCCTGGTAGAGAGTGGCCTCGGCCCGGCACTGCGGACCCTGGCCCGCCGCTCGACTGTCCCGGTCGACCTGAAGGTCGGGACCCAGTCCCGCTACCCGCCGCCGCTGGAAGTAGCGACGTACTACGTCGTGTCCGAGGCACTTACCAACATGGCCAAGCACGCCGGCGCATCACGCGCGGAGATCTCTCTGGAGGAGCGCGCCGACACACTGAGGCTGAGCGTCCGGGACGACGGCGCCGGCGGTGCCGAAGCACGCGGCGGATCCGGTCTGGTCGGGCTGAAGGACAGAGTCGAGTCTCTGGGCGGATCAATCCTCATCATCAGCCCGGTCGGACACGGCACGGCGATCTATGTTTCGCTCCCTCTGGACGGTGCCTAGTCCAACGATGCGGTGGATCAGGCAGCGCCGCGAACGTTCGGGTCTGCCGGTTGTTCATGCATCGCCGGTTCGCCGTTGTGCCTGGCTACCGTCCTTCACGGCAAGGGGCTACCGTCGGCCTTGTGGACGCGCCGGGCTCTGGAGCCGACGCGGATCGTGCCGTCGAACGCGGACAGGTGGTGATCCGCAGGATCCGGCGCGGTTGCGTCAGCTTGCCGAGGAGCAGGCCGCGCTGCGGCGGGTGGCCACCCTGGTGGCCGCGGGCGCGCGGCCGGACGAGGTATTCACCGCGGTCGCGGACGAACTCGCCCACCTGGTCGGCGCCCAGGCGACATTCGTCGCCCGGGTTGATGATCGGCGCGTCGTAGGCGGTGAGCTCGAGGCGTACGTGACCATCGTGGGATCGTTCGGCCGGGTCAGCGATGCGGTACCGGTGGGGTTCCAGGCCAGGCTGGACTCCAGGACGGTCAGCGCGGTTGCCCTCCGCACCGGGCGGCCGGCGCGGATGAGCGGCGAGGGGCTTGCGGGCGGTCCGTTCGGTGAGATCGTCCGCGGGCTCGGCCTGCAATCCGCGGTAGCCTCGCCCATTGCGGTCGCGGGGCGCCAGTGGGGTGTGATCCTGGCGGCGACAACGCGGCGGGATCTGCCGGCCGGCACCGAGATACGCGTCGCACATTTCATGGAGCTCGCCGCGACGGCGATCGCCAATGCCCAGGCCGAGCAGAGCCTGCGCGCTCTGGCCGACACGCAGGCGGCACTGCGCCGCCTGGCCATGCTGGTCGCGCGCGGGGAATCGCCCGAGGTCGTGTTCGCAGCCGTGACCAGTGAGGTCCTGCGGCACTTCGGTCATGACACGGCCAGAATGATCAGGTTCGAGCTCGACGGAACCGCGACGGTCGTCGCCAACGAGGGCACCACGGGCTCTCATGTGCGGGTCGGTCGGCGATGGGAAGGCTATCCGCGGACCGGGCTGACCCCGCACCACCGACGGTCGCTTGGATGTCGAGTTGTCGGTGCCTGATGAGATGAGCGGCCACGGTGGCTCTGGCACCAACCCCGAGCAGTTGTTCGCGGTGGGCTACGCGGCCTGCTTCCAGTCAGCGCTGCTGGGCGTGGCGCAGGGCCGCAAACTTGATGCCGGCGACGCTCTGATCAAATCCCGGGTCGGGATCGGCCCGACCGGTCACAGCGGCTTCGGCCTGCAAGTCGCTCTTGACCTGCACGCTCCGCATCAGTCGCCTGCCGACGCCGCCGACCTGATGATCCGCGCGGACCAACGGTGCCGGCCGCGCCCGACAACGTCGTCTTGCAGGAAGCCGATCGCCGGACTCGCGGCGATAAGGTCAGCGTAGTCGTCCTCGGAATGGGCTGAGATCAGGATCAGCGGCGCGGGCGACCCATCGGCCTGCTCCGCCAACCGCTTGGCCAGTCTCAGTCCGCTCTCGTCGCCGAGATTGCTGTCGACGAGCGTCACACATCGGTCTGCAACCTCGCTACCAGAGCCAGAGCCTCTGCGCCGGTGGAAGCCGTCCCCACCACGTCGATGCCGTCCTGCTCCAGCACCGCCTGCGCGACCTGGTTCCTGCCCCATCCGCCGATCGCCAGCGCCGAGACGAGAAGTCCCGAACGCTCCAGCAAGCTCGCGAGCCCCTCCCGGAGCAGGACGTCGTCATCTGCGATCGCCACTCGGTCGGGCTCGTCTCTCCACCCCTGCCTCACTTCCACTCAGGTCAGCGCGAGGTCCAGCAGGGCGGTGCGGACCGCACCTGTGGTCAGTAGTTCTTCGTGCCCGCAACGGTTGCCAGGCCGACGGCCAGCAGGCGGATAGCTCGCGTGGTTGCCCGCGGCGATGAAGGTTGGTTGTTGACCCTTCCAGCGTGCGGTGTCTCCGCTGCTGAGTCGTCATGGTCTGCAGGTAGACCGTCTACCGGCTAGCAGCAACCCGGACTGGGTGTGAGCCGCAAACGTGCTCCTCTCTGTGAACCCAGCTGTTCCCTTCAGGCGTGTGGTGAGTGTCGAATGGTCAATAGATAAAGGAGAACCCGAGATGAAGCGCACTGCCCTTGTCCTCGGCACAGCCGTGCTCGGACTGTCCACCCTGACGGCCTGTGGAGGTGGTGCCAGCGCCACGTCGAGCACTCCCGCACCGTCGCCGTCGGCGAGCGCCGCCCCATCGACGCCGGCTGTGGCCGGCGCGGCGCTGTCCACGGCCACCGTCGGGAGCCTCGGCACGATTGTTGTCGATGGCACCGGTCGCACGCTGTACGTGTACGACGTGGACACCGCGAAACCCTCGAAGTCCAACTGCAACGGTTCGTGTGCGACGGCGTGGCCGCCGCTGACGGCCGGCACCGGTACGCCGAAGCTGAGCGGGGTGGACGCCTCGCTGGTGGGCACGGTGACGCGTTCGGACGGCAGCAAGCAGGTCACCCTGGCCGGGTGGCCGCTGTACTACTACGCCAACGACGCCAAGGCCGGCGACACGACTGGTCAGGCCGTTGGTGGGACGTGGTGGGTCGTCGGCCCGGATGGCAAGAAGATCACCACCCAGGCGTCCTCTTCGCCCAGCAACTCCGGCTACTGATTCGATATGCGCGATCGCGGGAGACCGTCGTGACACAGCCGGACCGCTGTTCCGAGCGGAACGAGGCAATGATCGGCTCCTGGTATGCCGAGTTCGGCGACAGCGTGCTGATGTTCGCCACCCGTCTCACCGGCGACCGTGCCGCGGCCGAGGACATCGTCCAGGAGACGCTGTTCCGAGCATGGAAACACGCCAACGAATTGGCCGAAGGCAACGGTTCGATCCGCGGCTGGTTGCTGACAGTTGCGCGGAACATCGTCACCGATCGGGCTCGGGCGCGAGCCGTACGTCCCGTGGAGGTGGGAGACATCGATGTGCGCCGCCCGGCAGCGGGAGATCACTCCGAGTCTGTGGTGAACACCATGGTGGTCCGAGAGGCGTTGAACCAGGTGTCCGCAGAGCACCGTGACGTCGTGGTGGAACTGTACTATCGCGGCTCGTCCGTGACCGAGGCCGCGCGGGAACTCGGCGTACCGCCCGGCACTGTGAAATCGCGGACCTACTACGCGCTGCGTGCGCTCCGCGCGCTGATCGGTGGGGTCGAGGTAGGTCGAGAACGCTGACCGCTGCTTCTGCTGCCGCTGGTACCAGTCGGCGCTTGCAATCGCTGTCTAAGTCCTTGGCCGCCAGAGCACACGTGTCCGACCGCGATGTGGCCTGACGCCTTCCGGCTTATTCATCGTCATGCTGTGAGCCGACGACCTCGTCGGCCCAGGCCTCGTGTTCCGCACGGGCCCACGAGTCCGAGACTCGCCCGGTCCTCATGCCACGGCGGGCTTCGCGATCCCTGATCGCGTAGGTGATGTGACCGATCACGAGCAGTCCGACCGCGAGCGCGAACCAGTCGTGGACGAAGGTGGCGCCGGTGCGCCGGTTGCGCGAGAACAGCCACTGCCGATCTCGTCGTGTGAAGCGGTTGAGGCGTCGCAGGTCCAGGCGGTACGCCGCCGATAACGTGCCGAGCAGAATGGGTACCGGCAGCGCGAGTCCGGAGTAGACATGGACGAGTTCGACGAGATGCCGGTGCCCGATCGCCACCCCGAACCCGTTGTACAGGATCGCGGCCGTGACGATGCAGCTGATCATCAGCGACGCGGTGGTCCAATGCACAGCGCGGGTGACCTTGCCGAACCGCGGAACCGTGCCGTTCATGAGCCCTTGCCCCGCGCCGGGTCGATGAAACCGTCCAGCGTGACGTTGTCGAGTTGTGTCCCGTACGCGGCCTGCATGGCCGCGGCGTCGCCCTTGACCTCGAGGTAGTGCTCCGTCGTGGCCGTCAACTGCAGCCCCGCCGAGGTGAGCCAGTCCGACACCGCCGAGACCTGGTCGGGGTCAGGCCCGAACCTGGCCCTTACCTCAGCGGGCGTCAAGTACTGCCCGTGGATGCCGAAGCCGGGTCTGACCGAGGTCGTATACGCCGCCAGGCCGACCGCGTCGCGACTGGCCAGGTAGACCCGGGCGTTCACGACCTGCGCCGTCGGCACGGCGCCCCTCACGGGGCGGAACTTACCCACGACGGCTCGGCACCCGCGATGACAGCACGCTGTGTCGCATCTGGATCCCCCAACTAGGGGATTCCTCTCCTGGTCAGGGCTGGGAATCCTCGGGGGTGAGCGTCAAGGTCGATCGAAGTCCGAAAGGGAAGTCACGTGTCCGGTGTTCTTGAAGGCGAGTACTTCTTCAACGGGGGCAATCTCAAGGAGATTCCACGCCGCCTGGTCGCTCTTGAGGAGGGATACGATCCCGGAACGGTGAGCAGACTGGAAGGCCTCGGTGTCAGCCAGGGGTGGGGATGCCTGGAGGTGGGCGCCGGCGCCGGCTCGATCACTCGCTGGCTCAGCCGCCGTGTCGGCACGAACGGAGAGGTCCTCGCGGTCGACCTCGATACGTCGTACCTGGATGTCTCCGGTGCGGACAATGTCGAGATCCGTCAGCTGGATCTTCGGACGGACAGCCTGCCGGACGGCCGGTTCGATCTCGTTCACACCCGTTTCGTCCTCGGCCACATTCCTGAGCGGGTGGACATTCTCGACTCATTGGTCGCAGCGTTGCGGCCAGGGGGCTGGCTGCTCCTGGAGGAGCTGGATTCCTTCGGCTGGGGAGTCTTCGACAGCGGACTGCATGCGGACGTCGTGCTCGCTTGTCTGGCGCCGTTGGAGCGGCAGGGGTTCGCGCCGCGGTTCGGCCGTGAAATGCCCGCATTGATGCGGGACCGGGGCCTGGTCGACGTGTCGGCGGTTGCCGAGGCGCCGATCGTCGCGGGCGGCTCGCCGGGTTTGGAATGGCTGCGGATCACTTTCGACCAGATGATGAACCATGGCCTCGCGTTCGACGTGCCCGGGAACGGCAGCTATGCAGAGTGGCGACGGCTTGCCGACGACCCGGAGCAGTTGCTCGTCGGTGTCCCGATCGTCGCGGCGCGCGGACAGCGTCCGATCTCATGATCCGCGGTGGACGCGACGGCCGGCGAACCAGGTTTGCCGGACCTGGGTCGCGTGAATGTGCTCGACCGGTGTGTCGA
This sequence comes from Kribbella pittospori, assembly GCF_004331465.1. Lineage (GTDB taxonomy): Bacteria > Actinomycetota > Actinomycetes > Propionibacteriales > Kribbellaceae > Kribbella > Kribbella pittospori. The sequence goes on along the minus strand of NZ_SJKB01000026.1, from coordinate 50,071 downwards.
AGAGGTTGCGGTCCAAGACGATGAAGTCGGCCGACATACCCGGCGACAGCTGTCCGGTCTGCTGAGCCAAGCCCATCGCCTGGGCGCCGTTGACGCTGTGGGCTCTGATGGCGGTCTCGAGGTCGAGTGCCTGATCGGCTGCCAGTGAACCCGGGAACTCGGGGTCGGGGCTGCGACGGGTCACCATGGTCTCGATGCTCAGCCACGGATTCGGAGTCGGCATGGCGACCGGCCAGTCGGATCCGGCGGCCACGAGGGCGCCGGCGTCGTGCAGGTCTCGCAGCGGCCAGATGCGTTCCATGTAGTGGTCCTGGACCTGTTGGGCGATGGCGCCGTTCATCGGGGTCGGGAACCACAGCACCGGTGAGGCGTCGGCAACGACATCCAGGTCAGCGAAGCGGGTCACGTCGTCGGGGTGGACGAACTCCGGGTGTGCGATGTGGAACACCGGACCGTCACCGTGCCGTTCACGCATGACCGCGACAGCATCGAGAACCTGACGGACCGTGGCGTCCGCGGTGGCGTGCAGCTTGGCGTGCAGCCCACGTGAGACAGCGTCCTCCAAGAGCTGGAGCAGCTCCTCGTCGCTGAACAGGCCGTCACCGTAGAAGGGGCATACGTGCCCGTTCGGGGCTCCTCCGGGAGCCGATGGCTCGGGCTTGTAGGGATCGAGGAACTTCGATGTCCGCGTCATCGGCACGCCGTCGAGGACACCCTTGACGAAGTCCGGCCGCACATGGGCCGAGCGGCGTACGGTCGCAGTGTCGAACAAGTCGGTGCCGACCGGCCCCGACTCGACGAACTCCCTGGCCGGCATGGATCCCACGATCCAGGCATTCAGCTTCTCCGCGTGGTCGAGCTCGGTGAAGACGTCCAGCCAGGCGCCCATCGTCGCCGCGTCCTGTATCGCGGTGACACCCACCGAGTTGAAGATCGAGACGGCCATCCGAGCCGACCGAAGATCGCGATGGTGCGGCTGCTCCAAGCTCCGGCGGACGGCCAGTTCGGCATCGGTGGACGGTTGCCCCAGCAGGATCCCGACCGGACGGCCCGCGCCGTCGCACACCCACCCGCCGCGGGCCGGTTCCATCCTGGTGCCATCGACGCCGAGGATCTCCATCGCGTGCGAATTGACCCAGCGATTGTGCAGCGAGTCGTCGCGCAGCATCACCGGCCTGCCCAGGCTCGCCTCGTCCAAGGCGGCGAGTGCCTTCCGGTTGCCCAGGGCATGGAACACCGGACTGCTGACAGTTCCGCCGACGACCCAATCGTTGTTCCCGAGCGCGCGGGCGTGCTGGTGGACCGCGTCGAGGATCTGGTCCGGACCGAGCATCGGTGGCAACCGGAGCTCCCAGCCTGCCGCCTGGCCACCGAATCCCACATGCGCATGTACGTCGACCAGGCCCGGCATGACCATCCCGCCCTCGATGTGAACAAGCTTGGTCCGACGTCCTCTGACGGCGTCGACATCAGCCTGGTCACCCACCGCCACGACCTTCCCGTCACGGACGGCGAAGGCCTCAGCCCACGGCCGGGCGGGGTCCAAGGTGTAGATGGCCGACCCACGAACGACGAAGTCGGCCGGTTGACGATCCTGCGTGGACATCTGACTCACCTCTCCAGGCTGAGCAAGCCGACCGTGAGTCGCTTTCAGCCTGTGCATTCATGACGTTGCGACTTCGGCGGATGTCCCGCCAGGCCGGAGACGGTTCTCGTCAGTCCAGCAGGCCCGCCTCCTTGGCTGCTTGCTCGAGGTCGACGGGGGTGCCGGTCCAGATGGTTCGGACGTGTTCGGTGATGACGTCGACGGGCCAGTTCCACCAGGCGACACGCAGCAGCCGGTCGATGTCCTCGTCGGAGAACCGCTTCTTCAACTGCCTGGCGGGGTTGCCGCCCACCGTGGTGTACGGCGGAACATCCGAGACCACCAGCGCGTTCGCGCCGATGATGGCGCCGGCGCCGATGGTGACGCCGGGCATGATGACGGCTTCCCGTCCGATCCAGACGTCGTTCCCGATCACCGTGTTGCCGCGACTGTGGATCTCGGGGAGGAACTCCGCGGTCTTTTCGAGCCAGGTCCCACCGAAGATGAAGAACGGGAACGTCGTTGCGCCCAGCATCGGATGGTTCGCGGACGACAGGATGAACTTGGCGCCCGAGGCAATGGCGCAGAACTTGCCGATGATCAGCTTCTCCGGACCGGCGGTGTAGAGCACGTTCTGGGTCTCGAAGAGAGTTGGGTCCAGCGTGCTGTTGTAGTAGCTGAACTCGCCGACCTCGATCTTCGGAGAGGTGATCAGCGGTTTCAGGAAGACCGTATTCATTTCCTGGTTGTCGATCATGCCCGGTCGGCGGACAGCCGTCGGGTCAGGGACTGTGCTCATAGGTGTTCCTCCACCGGGATCGGGGCGGCTAGTAGACGCCGACAGTGATGGCGCCGGCGTCGACGAGCGACTTGAGTGGGGTGACGTCGGCAACGGAGTCGCCGACGCTTCCGGCCGGCGGCTTGATCCGGATTCCCTCGTCGCGCTCGGCGTTGTTCGGGAGCAGGGCGGATTTGCTGACGTGGTTGGTCACGATCTGGCCGCGTTCGCCGTACGGCACCGGCTCGTGGGTGTCTGGATCCACCACGGAGTAGCTGACGAACGGCGAGTTCGCGTCGAACACGCAGAGGTCGTCATCGCGGCCGAGGCGTTCCGGCGAGGCGCCGAGGGTCATCGTGTTGCCGTAGAGCCCGTAAAGCCCGATGCCGGGGAAGATCTCGGTGCGGAAGAGGTGGCGGCTGTCGGCATCGAGGTGGGCGCCGGCCCAGAGAATGACCTCGACCTTGCGGTTGATCAGCTCGACGAGTTCGTCGTGCCGGCTGAGTCGTTCGAGCATCGGCGGTGTCGTCGCGAGCACCGCGATGTCCTGCGACCGCAGCAGGGCAGCAGCCTGCGACACCAGGTGTTCGGTGTACGCCTCGGCCTCCTCGGGCTTGCCGTCGCGGAGCAGGCGCTTCACCCAGCGGGGGTCCATGTCGACGGTGTAGCTGATGCTCCCGAACCGCGCGGCGATCCGGCCGAGGTAGTCGCCGATCATGTGGGGTCCGGTGGGTGCGACGGCCAGCCAGTTCATTCTTGGACGGATTCCGTACGCCGTGTAGCGGGCGTACTGCCAGGCCATTTCCCGCTCCACCCAGTCGTCCAGGAAGACGACACGCTTCGGTGCGCCCGTCGTACCGCCGCTTTCGAAGACCCCGATCACCTGTGCGGCTCCGTCGTACCCGCGCGGAATCAGGTCCTCTGCCCGGACCTCGCGCAGGTCCTCGGCCACGTTCGGGAACTTGGCGAGGTCCGCGATGCCCCGGACGTCTCGTACCGGGTCGAAGCCCAGTGAGTCCTTTCGCGACAGCCAGAACGTCGAACCGGTCTCCTCGCCGAAGTGCCAGCGCATCGCCGCTCTGATGTATTCGTCCGGCTCTGGATGTGTTCCGGGTGGAACATCGAGAATCGCAAAGCCACCGCTGCTCATCGGTGTCTTCCTTTCATGAGGTGCCCAGATCCAGAATCCTGGTTCGGCACATGAGCCGAAATCCCCTGCCTGGGGGATCCTGCCGACGGGAAGCGGCGGTCAGAGTTGGGTGCATGCCAACTCCCGTCATGATCGATGCGTTAGGGCCGAACGGTCCGTACCGCGCTCGTCACCGCCGACTCGTGGAGGACGTCACCGGACACTCGATCGGGGAGCTCAGCCTGGTGCCGCCTGTCTTTGTCACCCGTGCCATCTCCGCGTTGCGCAGGTGTGCGCCGATGGCAGCCGGACAACGGCGTACGGCGCTGGCCCGAGCGGCCGACATCTTCGCGTCCGGAGAACCCGGTGGCATGCCGGTGGCGGAGTACGAGTCCCTGGTCAGTCGGCTCGGCACTCCGATCTCCCACGTCCGAGCGGCTGTCGAGGCCATCCGGTCCTCCGCCGAGAGTGCGCACCTGCAGATGCTGACTTCCCGACCGGCCGGCGCGGCGCGCGATTGGCGGGAGCCGGGGATCCACGAAGGTGGTGCGGTGTGGATCCGCCGTGGAGACGTATTCGCGGTGCACACGGCAGGCAACCATCCCGCCGTGAACGCCCTGTGGCTCGAGGCGCTCGCACTCGGCTACAAGGTCGCGCTGCGACCGTCCCAGCGCGAGCCGCTGACCCCCTTCCGACTCGTGCACGCCTTGCGCGAGGCCGGCTTCGGGGATGGTCAGGTGATGCTGCTGCCGACCGACCACGCAGGCGCGGATCTGGTCCTGGCACAAGCGGACCTCGGCATGGTGTACGGCGGCCAGGAGACGGTCGACAAGTACGCCGCCAACCCGAACATCCTGCCCAACGGGCCAGGCCGCTCAAAGATCCTGATCACCGCAGACTCCGACTGGCGCGACGCCCTCGACATGATCGTCGACTCGGTCGCCGCCCAGGGCGGTGTCACCTGCGTCAACGCGACCGCCGTCTATGTGGAGGGGGATCCGACCGACTTGGCTACCGCGCTGGCCGAGCGCTTGGCTGTGCTTCCCAGCCTGCCGCCCCAGGACAGCGATGCCGTGCTTCCGGTGCAATCGGCAGCATCCGCCCGCGCACTGGCGCAGTACCTCAGCACCCAGGCCGAAGGCACTCGCGCCGTATTGGGCGCCGATCGGGTGGTCGACGAACTCGGCGACGGCAGCGCCGTGCTGCGCCCCGCCGTGCACGTGGTGGACGACCCGTCCGCGCCGCAACTCGCGATCGAACTCCCGTTCCCGAGCGTGTGGGTCGCGCCCTGGAACCGGCAAGCAGGCACGAAGCCGTTCCGGGACTCTCTCGTAGTCACCGCGGTCACCCAGGACGTCGAACTATTCGAAGCGCTGCTCACCGATCCGTCGATCCGCAACCTCTACCAGGGCCACCACCCGACCCACTGGATGGCCGTCGGCGTTCCCCACGACGGCTTCCTCGGCGACTTCGCCATGCGCTCCAAGGGCGTGATCACCTCGCCCTCGCTCACACCTCAGGTCGCTCGGGCATTCAGCTGAGGTTGGCGGTGAAGAAGCCGGTCAGTTTCAGTGCCGCGGGCGTGACGTACTCGTCCTTGTCGTACAGGTCGGTGTGCACGGCGCCGTCGATCCACATCAACTCCTTCGGACCTTCTGCCTTCTGGAACGCCTCCACGCTCATCCAGGAGGTGATTGCCTCGCGGCCGACGATCATCAACAGCGGGCGTGGAGCGATCAGGTCGACCACGGCGAAGGCATCGAAGGTCGCAATGTGGTCGACGCTGCTCCAGGTCATCACTTTGGCTGACCGCGGATGCATAGCCCGCGGAGTGCAGTAGTACTGCCAGCCTTCGAACACGTGCGGACCACTGGCCCGTGCCGCCGCCTCGGTCGCGGGGAAGAGGTCGAACGTCCCGACGCCCTCACCCCGCGCCTCAGCAGTACGTGCCATGGCGGCCGCGTCCAACATGCCCTGGAAGACTGCTGCGTCCTGAACGCCGTCGGCACCCCGGCGGAATTGCCGGGCAAGATCTACGGCACTCACCGTGGCGACGGCCTTGATCCGATGGTCGGTGGCGGCGGCCACCAGGCTGTACCCGCCGGAGGCACAGATGCCCAAGGCACCGATCCGGTCGACGTCGACCTCCGCACGGGTGGTCAGGAGCGACACCGCAGCTTTCAGGTCCTCGACCCGTTGGGCTGGATCCTCCAGACCACGCGGCTCTCCCTCGCTCTCGCCTTGGTGGGCGGCGTCGTACGCGAGGGTGACGAAACCCTGCTCGGCCAGCCGGCGCGCGTGCAACCCTGCGGTCTGTTCCTTCACGCCGCTGCCGGGGTGGCCGACGACGATCGCCGGACGCGGTCTCGCGAAGTCCTCGTCCGGGGTGTAGAGGTGTCCGGCGAGCTTCAGGCCGGCGCTGACGAAGGTGACATCGGTTCTCATGACTGTTCTCCTGATCTTCGGGATCTGTGGCTGTCAGCCACATCCCCACCGTCGTCGGTGCCACTACCGCGCTCCAGGGAGCGTCCTGCGTAGGCAAGCCAGTACCAGGCAGCCACAGTCGACGCGGAGGACACTGGACTCATGACGGCTGCTTCCACCGGCAACGAACTCGGTGTGTTCCTGCGCGCCCGCCGCGCCGTACTCGACCCGCAGGAGGTGGGCATGCCGGACGACGGCAGGCTGCGTCGCGTCCCGGGTCTACGCCGGGAAGAGCTGGCCCTGCTCGCCCACGTGAGCGTCGACTACATCGTCCGGTTGGAGCAGGGCCGCACCCGCCGGGTCTCGCGCCCGGTGCTGAACGCACTCGCCGATGCGCTGCAGTTGGCCGTGGACGAGCGCGACTACCTGTTTGCCGTGGCCGACGTTGCGCCGACTGCGCGGGCTCGGCAGGGCGCGCGGCCGAGCGTCGCCCCGCACCTGCGTCAACTCCTCGACACGATGCACGACGTACCGGCGATGGTGCTGCATCGCGGGATGGACGTACTGGCGTGGAATCGCGGTGCCGCTGCCCTTCTGACCGATTTCGGCGGACTCCCGCCGTCCCAGCGCAACCTGATCCGGCTCACGTTCCTCGACGACGACTTCCGTGCCCTGTACGCCGATTGGCCGCGGACGGCCAGCGAATGTGTCGCGGTGTTGCGGATGGAGGCCGGCCGCCACCCCGACGACCCGGCCCTGAACGCCTTGGTCGGCGAGCTCAGCGTCCGGGATGCCGACTTCCGCACGTGGTGGGCCGCGCATCAGGTCCGCGGCCCTCGTCAGCTCACCAAGACCTATCTCCACCCGATGGTCGGGCCGCTGACCCTCGACGTACAGCAGTTCACCGTCGACACGCACCCTGACCAGCTCCTGGTCGCCTACACCACCACCCCGGGCTCGCCCTCCGACGAAGGTCTCCGCTTCCTCCTCCAGTGGTCGCCGGCCCCGGCCAACCAGTAGGTCCGCAGCACGGCCGGCCCCGCCCCTCTCAGGCTCGTCCTCGGGATGGCGTCGGCGACCTTGCCGACGTCGGAGCCGTGCCCGGAGTTCGCGGCACGGTACCGGCGTCCGGTGCGACGTTCAACGGCAAGTCGGCCGACGCCGCGCGGTACCGCGGTCACCCCGGCTGTCGGCTCCGGCCATACGGTGCTACGGTCTACGCGGAATGGTTTTCATTATCAGTTTCCGAGGGATGGATGCACTGTGAGGCTGCGCAGTTCTGTTGGGTGCCTGGCTGGTGTCGCGGCGGCGATGTTGCTGGTCACCGCGTGTGGTTCTTCCTCGGGAGACGAGGCTGCCGCTGGTACTGCCTCGACACCGAAGGCCGGGATTCAGGTCGTTGCATCGACCAACGTGTACGGCGACATCGTGAAGCAGATCGCGGGGGACAAGGTCGAGGTGACGTCGATCATCTCCGACCCCGACCAGGACCCGCATTCGTATGAGGCGAACACGCAGACGCAGCTGTCGCTGTCGAAGGCGAAGGTCGTGATCGAGAACGGTGGCGGCTACGACGACTTCATGGACAAGATGCTGAAGTCGGCGGGCAACACGTCGGCCAAGGTGCTCAACGTGGTCGACATCTCCGGCCGGAAGGCACCCGCCGGCGGTGCGCTCAATGAGCACGTCTGGTACGACTTTCCGAGCATGGAGAAGCTGGCCGCCCAGCTCGCCACGACCTTGTCCGAGGTCGATTCCGCGAACGGGTCGACGTACTCGGCGAACGCGGCTGCTTTCACCGAGAAGGTGAAGCAGCTGGAGTCCACGGAGGCCTCGGTCAAGGCGACCAGCAACGGTGCCGGTGCCGCGATCACCGAGCCGGTGCCGGTGTATGTCCTGAGTGCCTGCGGGTTGGTGAACAAGACGCCGGAGAAGTTCAGCGAGGCGATCGAGGAGGGGACCGACGTCCCTGCGGCGGTGTTGCAGGAGACGCTGGGCTTGTTCAGCTCGAAGCAGGTCAAGCTCCTCGCCTACAACGAGCAGACGTCCGGTCCGGAGACCCAGAAGGTGCTGGACGCGGCGAAGGCGAACAACATCGCCGTCGTACCCGTCACGGAGACGCTGCCGAGCGGCAAGGACTACCTGAGCTGGATGACCGGCAACCTCAACGCGATCCGTTCGGCCCTGTCTTGAGTCGACCGATGCTGAATCCAGCGAAGAGCCCGGAACCCGTCCTGCGGTTCGAGGACGCCGCGTTCGGTTACGGCCGGAGTCGGCTGTGGGGTGGGCTGTCGATGGAGCTGAGAACCGGGGAGTTCCTGGCGATCCTTGGCGCCAACGGATCGGGCAAGACCAGTCTGCTGAGGGCCGTTCTCGGGCTGCATCCGTTGATGTCGGGGACTGTTCGAGTCGTCGGTGCGCCGCCCCACCAGGGGAGCACGGAGATCGGCTATGTGCCGCAGCACCGGCGCATCGTCACACTGACTCCGCTGCGTGCTCGAGACGTGGTCGGGCAGGGCCTGGACGGCCATCGCTGGGGGATCGGGCGACCGGACCGGGCGCGGCGTCGGCGGATCGACGAGATGCTCGAGTCGGTCGGTGCACGAGACTTCGCGGACCGGCCGATCGGGCTCCTGTCGGGTGGCGAGCAGCAGCGGGTCCGGGTCGCGCAGGCCCTGGTGGCCGATCCGAAGCTGCTGTTGTGTGACGAGCCGCTGCTGTCGCTGGATCTCAACAGCCAGCGCACGATCTCCGGTTTGGTGGACCGACGCCGCCGTTCGCATGGCACCGCGGTCATCTTCGTCACGCACGACATCAATCCGGTGCTGCCGTACGTCGACCGGGTGCTCTACCTGGCCGGTGGACGCTTCCGGATGGGCACGGTCGAGGAAGTGATGACATCCCAGACGCTGAGCGACCTCTACGCGTCTCCGGTCGAGGTCGTGCGGTCCGGTGGCAGGGTCCTGGTGGCTGGGATCCCCGAGGGGTCGGATCCGCATCATGCGCCCGAGACCGCGGCGACGCTGCGGGCCGGGTGAGGTGACCGATGATTGCAGCAGACGTCTGGCATGAGGTCTTCAACTTCGCCAACTACGGTGAGCTGTTGGCGCTGGTGCGGAACTCGATCCTGGCCGGTGTGGTGCTCGGGATCGTGGGTGGTCTGATCGGTGTCTTCGTGATGATGCGGGACCTGCCTTTCGCGGTCCACGGCATCAGCGAACTGTCCTTCGCGGGGGCCTCCGGCGCTTTGCTGCTGGGCCTGAATGTGGTCGCGGGCTCGCTGGCCGGATCGATCGTCGCCGCCGTGCTGATCGGAGTCCTGGGGAGCCGGGCTCGCGATCGGAACTCGATCATCGGGGTGCTGATGCCGTTCGGGCTGGGCCTCGGCGTGCTGTTCCTCGCCTTGTACAAAGGGCGTGCGGCGAACAAGTTCGGGCTTCTGACCGGACAGATCGTCGCCGTGGACACTCCGCAGTTGTCCTGGCTGATCGTCATCGGTGCAGTCGTCCTCATCGGACTTCTGATTGTCTGGCGCCCGTTGATGTTCGCCAGCTCCGACCCCGAACAAGCTGCGGCTCGAGGGGTGCCGGTGCGCGTTCTGTCGTTGGTGTTCATGGTCCTGCTGGGGATGGCGGTCGCCATTTCCGTGCAGATCGTGGGGGCACTGTTGGTGCTCAGCATCGTTGTCTCCCCGGCGGCCGCCGCACTCCGGGTCGCGCGCTCACCCTGGCTCGTCCCGGTGCTGAGCGTCGTGTTCGCGACCGTGTCGCTCGTCGGAGGCATCCTGCTGGCACTCGGCGGCAGCCTGCCGATCAGTCCGTACGTGACCACCATCTCGTTCGCCATCTACGTCGTCTGCCGCATCGTCGACGCCCGACAGGGGAGCCGCGGGTGGACGTCTCTCCGTCACCTACGGCCGGCCCCACCTGTCGGCTAGGAGCTCGGTCAGCGAAGGAGCCCGCGATGCGGGAGACCAGAACGGATGATTTCGGTCTGGGCCATGTCAAAACCGGTGATGACGGCGACGGCTCGCTCATAGGTCGGGCGACCGACCCACAGGCCCAAGCGGTTCTCCACGATCGATAGGACCGACTGCCCAAGTGAAGGGGCGCAGATCGCGGCGTGCCAACAGCACGAATCGCAGCTCAGGCGGCGCCGTCCTGAGCAGCAACTCCAAGTCGCGGATGGCCTCGTCCGCCTGGAGCTCATGCAGGTCGTCGATCACCAGCCACTGTGGCTCCCGGAGCGAGCTCAGGTCCTCGAGCAACCGTCCGACGACGCTCGCGCCGTCGAGATGAGGGGCGGCCGTCAGCTCCCGCACCAGTTCGGATTCGGCGCCCGTCTGGCGCAGCGAGTCGAGAACGGAGAGCCAGAACACTTGCGGATCGTGCTCCTGGCGCCCCACCGGACACCCACGCCGTGCGCCGGCCGAGACCCTCCGCGCCGATCCAGGAGCGCAGCAGGAATGTCTTCCCGCTTCCCGCCGGCGCGGATACCTGGACCACCCGCTGCGCCGCGCCCAGCACCTCGAACAGGCTGGGCCGCGGGATCAACAATGCTCTTACAGCGGAGTCGGCGTGTTCGACGGCTCCTCCCGAGTCGGCCACGACCCACGTCGTTGCACGCCGGCGCGGTCCGACAAAGCATCGGATTCACCCGAACGATGCGACGCGCGCTCACCGGCCGGACGGCGACCCTGAGCATGTGTCGGCCAAGAAGAGTGCGACTGGCGGTCGCGAGCCGCAGCGCTACGATATCCGCGTCCGCGGGCCGATCGGCCCGACGATGATGCAAGCGTTCCCGACGCTGACCGCGTCGAGCCGCGGACAGGACACGATCCTCACCGGCTCGCTTCCGGATCAGTGCGTCCTGTACGGCATCATCAACCAGCTTGAGGCGCTCGGCCTGGAACTCCTGGAGATCCGCCCGCTGCCACCGTCCCACGGTCGACCGCTTGCGACACAGGCTCGTAGCCACAGCAATGCGGCACAAGCCGCGCCGACCGCCGCCAGCGCTACTGCTTCGGTTAGCGTTTCAGTTCGAGGACGGGGATGATGCGGATGCCTTTGGTCTTGCGTTCGTAGTCGGCGAAGCCGGGGTAGCGACGGGCCTGTTCGGCGTAGATGCGGTCGCGGTCCGGACCCTTGAGCTCGTGGACGGTGACGTCGTACGTCTCGGTGCCACGTTCGATCGTTGCGTTGCCGGCGGCAACGAGGTTGGCGTACCAGTCCGGGTCGGTCGGCGCTCCGCTCTTCGTGGCGAAGATGTAGATGCCGTCGAGGTCGTCCTCGTTCGCGAGGTACATCACCGGGGTGACGTACTCCCGCCCGCTGGTGCGGCCGCGGTGGTGCAGCAGGACCATCGGCGCGCCCTCGAAGGGGCCACCGACTCGGCCCTCGTTCGCGCGGAACTCGGTGATGGTCTGGTTGTTCCAGTCACTCATGTGGCACTCCTGCCGATCTCGAAAGGTACGCCGAGAGCAGGCGGCCGGCGTGATCCAGCGCGGTCGCGCCCTCGTCGAGGACAGCGTGGTAGGCCTGGAAGACATGGGGTACGCCGGGCGTGATGCCGAGGGTGACCTCGACGTCCGCGGCGGCCGCTTCGCGGGCGAGGCGTACGGCGTCGTCCAGGAGGACCTCGTGGGAGCCGGCCTGGATCACCAACGGCGGGAGCCCGGACAGGTCGGCGAAGATCGGACTGATCGAGCCGAGGGCGGCGTCGCGGTCCGCGACGTAGTCGGGGATCCTGGCGAGCAGCGCGTCGGGGTTCATGAGCGGGTCGGCCTCGCGCTTGGTCTTCATGCTCTCACCGGCGAGCGTGAGATCGGCGTACGGCGACATGGCATACGCCGCGGCGGGCAGTGGCAGCCCGTGGTCGCGGGCGTTGACCATCGTGGCGACGATGAGCCCTCCGCCAGCCGATTCACCCACGAAGACGATGTCCGCGGGCGACGTGCCGTTGTTCAGCAGTCCTTCGTACGCCGCGAGCGCGTCGTCGACCGCTGCCGGGTACGGGTGTTCCGGCGCGAGCCGGTAGTCGACGGAGATGGCCTTCGCGCCGGTACGTCGCGCGATCTGTGCGGCGAGGTCCGCCGAGAGCGCGGCGTCTCCCATTACGTAGACGCCGCCGTGGAAGTAGAGCACCGTGTGACGTGCCTCGACGCCGTCGACGGTGATGTCGGCCGTCGGTACGCCGCCGAGCTCGCCGGCCGTCACCGTGATGTCGGTCGGCAGCGGCTGCGCGGACAGCAAGGCGCGCAGTTGAGCACGTTGCTCGTCAAGGTCGATATCGGGCGGAAACGCCGACTGCCGCAGGATCGCATCGAGCGTCGTTCGCTGTTCACTGGTCACGAGAAACCTCCCACTGGGAGTCTTCGCGTTTGCCGGGTGGGCGGCATCACCAGATTCTGGTGATTCAGGAAGTGGTGATGGTGAGCGGCTCCTGGCTGGTCAGGACGATGTCGAGGGTGTCGTCGCCGTAGCGGATGCGGTGTGGGGCGGTCTGAGACGGGTGGATCGTGGCGTGGTCGAGTCGTCCGTTCGCCCAGGTGATGTCCACGGTCAGGCCGTTGCGTGCTCTTAGGCCGTGGACGGAGCCGTTTGGCCAGGTGGTGGGAAGTGCCGGGAGCAGGACGAGTTCGGTGAGGTCGGACTGGACGAGGAGCTCGGCCACCGCGGCGCTGCCGCCGGCGTTGCCGTCGAAGGAGTAGATGTTCTGGGCGGCTCCGGCGACGCCGCCGACCGAGTAGCTCAGCAGGTTCGCCTCGCTGGCGTCGGTCACCAGGTTGGTGAGGTGAACGAGCGCCTTGTCGCCTTGCAGGAGTCGGGCGTAGAACAGCGCGAAGTTGGCCTCGACCCACTCGGTCTGCTCCCAGCCGTCCGCGCTCTGCCGTCGCTCGATCGTGATTTCGGCGGCGCCGGCGAGGTCGGGAGTGCTGCGCGGGGTGATCTGGCGTTCGGGGTACAGCGCACACAGGTGGGAGGTGTGTCGATGAGCCGGGTCGGCCTCCTCGAAGTCGTGCAGCCATTCCTGCAGTTGGCCGTGCCGTCCGATCCGGTACGGCGACAGTCGGGCCAGCGCCGCCTCGATCTCTACGCGCAATTCTGTGTCCAGGCCCAGCACCTCGGCTGCGGCACCGCAGTCTGTCAGGATGGCTTCGGTGAAGACCCGGTCCACGGTGTTGCCCATGGCAACGGAACACCGGGACCCATCCGGGGCGACGAACCAGTTCTCGGGTGATTCGGACGGCCCCGACACGAGGAGACCGGTCGCAGGGTCCTCGCTCAGGTACGCGAGCAGGAACAGCGCCGCCTCGCGCAGTACGGGATACGCGACCTCCCGCAGGAAGGTGGTGTCACCGCCGTACTCGTAGTGTTCCCACAGATGGGTGGCGAGCCAGGTGCCACCGGTGACGTTGAGGCCCCAGCCCATCGCGGTGCCTGGGGCGGAGTAGCCCCAGGCGTTGGTGACGGTGTGCGCGACCCAGCCGGGAGCGTCGTACATTCCTGTCGCGGTCGAGCGGCCGCTGTCGGCGAGGCGCTCGAGGAAGCGGAACAGGGGAGTGTGGCACTCGGCCAGGTTGGTGGGTTCGGCGGCCCAGTAGTTCTGCTGGGTGTTCACGTCCAGGTGGAAGTCGTTGCTCCACGATGCGCCGCTTGCCAAGCCGTCGTTCCACAATCCTTGCAGCGCCAGCGGAAGCGGTGAGTCGGCGCGCGACCCAGCCACGGTGAGGTAGCGGCCGTACTGGAAGTACAGCGCCAGCAGCCCCTCATCCTGCTCTCCAGCAGCCAGCCGTTCCCGTCGGCGATCCGTCGGTACGTCGTCCTGCCCGTCGTGGAGGTCCAGCGACACCCTGCGCATCAGCCGTGAGTGATCGTCCACGTGCGCGGCGCGGATCTCGTCGTACCCGGCACCGACCGCCGCGGCCAGCAACTCCTCGACCTGGCGGACCGGATCCGCGCCGTCCCAGTCGGTGCCAACAGCAACGCATAGGACGACGGAGTCGGCGCCGGCGACCTCGCACCTGCCCTCGGCAACCGTCGTCGTACCGCCGTGTGCCTCCACATGTCCGCGGATCTCGACCAAGGACCCGGCCGTGCCGTCACTGTGCAGCGACTCGACCGCTCTGCCGCTGAAGGCAACTCCAGGCCCGACGCGTCCCGGGAAGACCGACCCGGCGAGCTCGGTGGTGAAGCTGAGCGCGCGCGGCCGGTCCGCGGTGAGGTGTACGGCGATGACGCCGTGCGGATGCGACGCGAAGACCTCCCGCGTGAAGCGAACCTCGTCGACCTCGTAGGTGACCGACGTGAGCCCTGTCTCGAGATCGAGCGCGCGCCGATAGTTGGTCACCGGTCCGTGGCCGAAGCTCAGAGACAGGTGCGGAAGCGGTAGATTCGTGCCGAAGGAGGCCCGCGTGCCCAGCAGATGGTCGGCTGCCAACTGCTGGGCTTTGGCGTACTCACCCGCGAAGAGCAACTTCCGGACTTTCGGCACCTGCTCCCGGGCGCCCGGGCTCAGGTCGGCGCTGGACGGCGACGGCCCGCCGGACCACACCGTCGACTCGGACAGGTCGATCCGCTCGGCCGGCGCCCCGCCGTACACCATGCCGCCGAGGCGGCCGTTGCCGATGGGCAGGGCCTCGAACCATCGCTCGGCGGGTCGGTCGTACCAGAGGGTGCCGACCGGAACGACAGCCCGATGTGGCTCGGTCGTGGGTGATGCGGTGAGCATGGGTTGTCTATTTGCCTTCCGCGAGCATGGTGCGGCTTTGATCCTGCATCTTCGGGAAGATGCTCTCATCAGCCTTGTTGGTGAAGTAGGCCTCGAACTGCGGCGTCATCGCGTTGGTCAGCGCGGCCCCGTTGTTGTAGACCGGGCACGGGACGAGTTCGCCGCTTGACAGATAGTTGTTGAAGACCGAGAAGTCCGTGCCCTTGGCGGTCTGCTGGTCGGTGAGTGCCTTCATCGAGGCCGCGATCGACGGGAAGAACGACGCGTTGTACTTCGCCGCCGTGGTCTGGCACTCCTCACTCTCCTGGTAGGAGACCCACTTCCAGGTCTGGTCCGGGTGCTTCGAGCCGGCCCAGAGGTTGTTGCCGTTGGCATTGGTCATCAGCGCCCGCTTGCCGTCGGCCCCGGCCGGGAGCGGCGCCGTACCGACCTTGGTGCCTTTCAGCCCGGCGTACGTCGCGGCCTCCCAAGTGCCGCCGACGACCATCGCGACCTTCCCGGACCCGACCTGCTGGCTGTTCGCGGTGGTGAACTGGTTGAGCTTCGGCGTGTACCCGTCGTTGGCGAGCTGGCGAACGAGCTGGACCGACTGCACGACCTTCGGGTCGTTGTAATTGAAGACCGTCGCCCACTGCGCCTTGTCCGGGATGTTGATGCCGTCGCTGGGCAGCAGCCAGCCCCAGGCGTTCTGGCCGAACGGGTCGCCGGTGGACTCGAGGTTGCCGAGGCCGTAGGTCTTGACGGTGGCCGGGTTGAAGCCGGGCTGGTCGCCGCGTTTGCCGGCGGCATCGACCGTCAGGTGCTTGATCATCTTCCAGAAGGAGCCGCCGTCGGTGTGGGCCCAGTCGAGGGCGGCAACGCCCTTGTCGGTGTAGCCGGCCTTCGCGAGCAGATCCTTGTTGTAATACAGGGCTCCGGTGGCCCAGTCCATCGGAAGGGCGTACTGCTTCCCGTCCTTGTACTTCCAGCCTTCGGACCCGATCGCGTACTTCCCGAGATCGACATTGTCCTTCCTGAGGTAGTCGTCGAGCGCGAGCAGTTGCCCCTGCCCGGCGTACGACTGGAGGAAGGTCACGCTGTTCATGAAGGCGTCGGGTGCGTCGCCGGACACGAAGCCCGAGGTCAGCTTGGTGAAGTAGTCGCTGACGTTGTAGTTGGTGATCTTCACCTTGATCTTCGGGTTGGCCTGCTCGAACGCCGGGATGCATTGCTGGTAGGCGATCGCCTGGTCGGGCGACCAGGTCCACCAGTTGACGGTGACGGAGCCGCTCGCGTCACTGGAGTCACCGCCGCTCGAGCAGCCGGTGACAGCAGTGAATGCGGCGGCGGTCAATGCGACAGCCCTGGTCAGGCGTGAGATTTTCACCGTTTCCCCTTTCGGAAGGTGATGAGGCCGGCTACCGGAGTCCGGTGAAGCCGATCGAGTCGACGATGCGCCGGCCGAAGAGCGTGAAGAGTGCGAGCATCGGGAATGCGGCGACGAGAGTCGCCGCCATCAGGCCGGCGAAGTCCGGCTGGGTCTGCGGTGATGCCTGCTGGAAGACGCCCAGGGCAACGGTCAGCGGCCGGACGTCGGAGTTGCCGGCGATCATCAGCGGCCAAAAGTAGTCGTTCCAGGCGTTGATGAAGGTCAGCAGGGCGAGCGTGGTGATGGGTCCCTGGCTCATCGGGACGGTGATCCGGAACAGCAACCGGAAACGGCCGAGGCCGTCGATCAGCGCGGCGTCCTCGATCTCGGTCGGCAGCCCGAGCATGAACTGGCGCAGGAAGAAGATGCTGAACGCCGAGAACAGCGCGCCGGGCAGGATCAGGCCGGCGAAGGTGTTGGTCAAGCCGAGGTCGTGGATCAGCACGAAGTTCGGCAGCAGGGTCATGATGCCGGGGATCATCAGCGCGCTGAGGAAGACACCGAAGAGCAGGTCCCGGCCCCGCCACTGCAGCCGCGAGAACGCGTACGCCGCGAGGAGCGAGCAGAACACCACCAGGATCGTGAGCGCGGTGGCGTAGATGACGGAGTTCCGCAGGTACAGGCCGAGCTGGATGGTGGCGCCCGACCCGCCCTGGGCGACGGCCTGCTCACGGGTGGCGAGTCCGAGGACCCGCTCGAAAGGGCCGAGCGTGAGGTCGACCGGAAGCAGCGACGACGGATGGTCGAGGAGCGCGTGGTTGTTGGACAGCGCCGTACGGATGATCCAGTAGAAGGGG
Organism: Kribbella pittospori; assembly: GCF_004331465.1. Taxonomy (GTDB): domain Bacteria; phylum Actinomycetota; class Actinomycetes; order Propionibacteriales; family Kribbellaceae; genus Kribbella; species Kribbella pittospori. The sequence goes on along the minus strand of NZ_SJKB01000026.1, from coordinate 33,220 downwards.
AAGATCGTGACGGCCAGGAACAGGACCAGGTAGATCCAGGCAACGGTCCTGCCGAGGGATAGCTTCACAGTCGGCGCCTCAGTTCGTGTCGGACTCGTTGGCGCGCAGCAGCCGCAACTGCACGAAGGTGATCGCCAGCAGCAGCACGAACAGCGCCATCGACATGGTCAGCGCGTAGCCGAAGTCGAATTCGCTGAAGCCCTTGGCGTAGATGTAGAGCGGCAGCACCTTCGACGCGTCGGCCGGCCCGCCTTTGGTGGTGACGGCGACGAGGTCGAAGACCTGGAACGAGCTGATCACGGTCAGTACGGCGACCATCGCCATGATCGGCCGCAGCAGCGGCAGCGTCAGGTGCCGGAACATCCGCGGTTCGCCGGCGCCGTCGATCCGGCCGGCCTCGTAGATCTGCGGAGCGATCGTCTGCAGTCCGGCGAAGATCAGGATCGCGTTGTAGCCCATCGACTTCCAGACGCCGATGAACGCCAGCGTCGGGATCACCCAGCCCTGCGACCCGAGGAACAGGACTTCGTGCCCGGTGGTCGCTTTGACCACGACGTTGACGATGCCGAGCCCCGGATCGAGCATCCACTGCCAGACCAGGGCGGCGACGACGCCGGACACCAGGAACGGCAGCAGCACGAGCCCGCGGATCGCGGCCGAGCGGGTGAGTCGGTGCATGATCACCGCGGTCGCCAGCGAGACGGCGAGACCGAGGACGACGGACAGTACGACGTACTCCGCGGTGACGGCGAGCGACTTCCAGAACACGGCATCGGTGAGCAATCGCCGGTAGTTGCCCAGACCGGTCCACGTCGGCGGCGTCAGGATGCGGAATCTGGTGAAGCTCAAGTAAATGCCGCGCAATACCGGGACGGCCGCGAACGTGATGAATCCCGCGGCGGCCGGGAGAATGAGCACGAGCGCGAGTTTCCAGTCGGACCGGTGGGCCGGTCCGGCGGCTCTTTTGACGCGCAGGCGTGCGCCGGCGGCGACTGACACCACGATGGGCTCCTTCGCGGAACGAATGCGGCGAGTCGTGGTTCGGAATGATCAGCTGCGAATGCGGTGCGACTCGCGGAATTGACCTTGCCGACATTCAGTCATGGCCGCCCGCGGAGGTGCAACGACGCATCCCGGATCGGGATTATTCGTCCGGCGAATAGCGGGCTCAGTCCGGGATCGGCAAGGTGGCCGACGGGCGATCCGCCTGCAGCACGAGGTCGACGAAGGCCTGGGTGGCGCGGCTCAGGGGCCGTTCCGCGTGCCACCACAGGCCGACGTCGCGGTACAGGTGCTGGCTGCTCACCTCGCGGACCTCGAGCCCATCGGTGCGCACCATCGCGGCCGCTAGGCTGTTGACCAGCCCGATGCCGTGACCGGCCCGCACCATCGCCGCGAGGGTCGTCGGCTGGTGCGAGACGATGCCCGCGGACGGCACGATCCGGCTGGCCTGCATGGCGGACCAGGCCTCGTAGCCCAAGCTGGGGTCGCCGAGCGGATCCCCGATGGTGATCACCGGATGAGCTGCGACGTCGTCGAGGCCGATCGAGTCGTGCTTCAGGACCGGATGGCCCGGCGGTGCCAGGACGACGAACGGCTCGCGCCAGATACCGCGGTGGATCAGGGCGTGGTCGGCCGGCTCCGGGCGGAGCGGACGCAGTGCTACGGCGGCGCGCCGGTCCGACAACCAGTCGTCGATGACCTGCACGTCCCCGTCGAGTACGGCGACCTCCAGCAGCGGGTTCGCCGTACGCAACGTCATCAACAGGTCCGGGAGGAACTCGGAGCTGGCGCTGGCGAAACTGGCGACCGCGAGCTTGCCGGTGAACGAGCCCGCGGTCGCGCGCATGTCGGAGACGGTGTCGTCCATCGCGGTGACGATCAGCCGGGCGCGGGGCAGCAGCCGCTGTCCGTCGTCGGTCAAGGTCAGTGGCCGCATCCGGCGCTCGATCAGCACGCAGCCCAAGGCCCGCTCCAGACTGGCCACGCGGGCAGAGACGCGGGGTTGGGACAGATGCATCCGGGCCGCGGCTCGGGCGAATCCGCCAGAGTCGACGACCTCGATCCAGGTCCGGAGCCAGGACAGCTCGACGTCCATCACGGCTGCCTCCTCCGCAGCTCGACCGGTTTCTCCGGACGGTACCAGCCGGTCACCGGGGGCCAGCGGCGATCGGTATTCGTCGTACGAAAGGTCTGTATTCGTACATCGGCGTTGTTCCGCACCGGGTGGGCGTGCCTGAATGGCAGGGCCGAAATCAGCCTGGAAACGGAGGGGTCCGCGAGTGGAACTCAAGATGCCGCAGGAGGCGCTGGGGCTGTTGTCGCCGGCGCGGCACGACCTTGCGCCGGGCGACGAGGGCAATGTGATCGTCGCGGTCGAGACGTATGCGCTCGCCGTACCGCTCGCGCAGCCCCTGGCGGATTCCACCGCGGCGCTGAAGTCGTGGATCGTCCCGGTCGTCGAGGTCCGGACCGCCGACGGTCGCGTCGGCACCGGGATCTCCGGCGTCCACACCGGCGCCGAACTGCTCTGCCAGGTCGTCGATCGGTACTACGCGCCCGCGCTGGCCGGCGCGTCGTCGGAGGACATCCTCGGGACTTGGAAACGCCTGTACTGGTTGCCGACGCACTGGATCGGTCGCGGCGGCGTGGTGCACATGGCCCTGTCGATGGTCGACGTCGCGCTCTGGGATCTGGCCGCGCAGCGCGCCGGTGTGCCGTTGTGGCGTCTGCTCGGCGGCTCGGCCGATCCGATCGAGACGTACAACACCGACGGCGGTTGGCTGAACCTGAGCGTCGCCGAGGTGGTGCGCGACCTCGGTTCGCTGGTCGACCGCGGCTGGCGGCGGGTGAAGATCAAGGTCGGTACGCCGGACTGGCGCGAGGACGCGTCGCGGGTCCGCGCCGTACGGAAGGCGGTCGGCTCCGACATCACGGTAATGGCGGACGCCAACCAGCGTTGGGATCTCGCCACCGCGCACCGGATGCTCCCGGTGCTCGCCGAGGCGGAGATGGACTGGATCGAGGAGCCGGTGCATGCCGACGACCTCGGCGCTCATCGCCGCCTGCAGGCCGTTGGGACGGTCGACGTGGCAGCGGGGGAAAGCCTGTACTCGTACCACGCGTTCACCGGCCTGATCGAGTCGGACGCCATCCGCGTCGTCCAGCCCGACGTGACCCGGCTGGGCGGGGTGACCGAGTGGTTGCAGGTCGCTCAGCATGCGGGAGCACGTGGGCTGCGCCTCGTGCCACATGCCGGCGACATGATGCAGGTGCATCAGCACCTCGCCGGCGTCGTACTGACTGAGAGTCCGCCACTGCTGGAGTTCATTCCGTGGACGCAGGACGTCTTCGAGTCGCGCAGTGTGGTGAACGACGGGTTCGCCGAGCGGCCGCAGACGCCCGGTGCGTCGACCGCGGTGCGCAAGGAGGCGCGGGAGAAGTGGCAGTTGCGGGGCGTCGGCGGCAGGACGTCCGATGACTGAGGTACAAGTCGGTCGCACCGATCTCTTCGTGCCTCGGATCGGCCTCGGAACCGCTGCCCTCGGCAACTTCCAGCAGGCGATCAGCGACACCGATGCGATCACGGTGGTCGACCGCGCCCTCGACAGCAGGATCCGCTACCTGGACACGGCTCCGCTGTACGGGCACGGCCTCGCCGAACAGCGGGTCGGTCGCGCGGTGGCGAAGGTCGACCGGGACCGCCTGGTGATCTCGACCAAGGTCGGCCGGGTGTTGCGTGCGGACGCGCCGCGCGACGAGACGCAGTACCACGACGGCGTGCCGTTCTACCTCGACGTTCCGGCCGTCGGCCCGGTGTGGGACTTCAGCTACGACGGCATCCGGCGTTCGGTCGAGGAGAGTCTGGAGCGGACGGGGCTCGACCGGTTCGACGTACTGCTCATGCATGATCCCGACGATCACCTCAGCGAGGCCGCGACGACCGGGTACGCCGCTCTGCGCGATCTGCGGGCGGCCGGACTGGTGCGTGCGATCGGCGCCGGGATGAACCACTCCGCGCCGCTGGCCGAGTTGGTTCGCTCGTGCGATCTCGACATCGTCCTGCTAGCCGGCCGGTACACGCTGCTCGATCAGTCGTCGCTGGCCGATCTGATGCCGGCCTGTGAGGAGCGCGAGGTCTCGGTCGTGATCGGCGGCGTGTTCAACAGCGGCATCCTGGTCGATCCGTTGCCTGGGGCATCGTTCGACTACGTCCCTGCGCGGGACGAGGTCGTCGCGAAGGCGGTTGCGATCCGGGATGTCTGCCGCAAGTACGACGTACCGCTGGCCGCGGCGGCGCTGCAGTTCCCGCTGGCCCATCCACGGGTCAGCACGGTGCTCATCGGTGCCCGCACCGTCAACGAACTCGACGACGACCTGAAGTTGTTGGACGTGGAGATCCCGCGTGCGTTGTGGGCGGACCTACGGAACGCGGGACTGATCGACTGAAGGGAGCGGACATGCGAGTCGACGCACACCAGCACTTCTGGGATCCTGCGCGGTACAGCTACCCGTGGATGGCCGGGGCCGCGATGGATCCGGTCCGGCGGGCGTTCGGGCCGAACGATCTCCGCGACCTACTGATTGCCGCGGGCATCGACCGTACGGTTCTCGTGCAGACTCTGTCGGACCTGGACGAGACGCGGGGGTTTCTCCGGCTGGACGCGGACTTCGTGGCCGGCGTCGTCGGTTGGGTCGATCTGACCTCGCCGATTGTCGATGACGAGCTCGACGAGCTCCTCGCCGGCCCGGGGCAGCTGATCGGGATCCGGCACCAGGTCCACGACGAGCTGGATTCCAGCTGGCTGTTGCGGGACGACGTACGACGTGGTCTGGCCGCTGTGCAGCATCGCGGGCTGGCGTACGACGTACTCGTCCGTGCGCGGGAACTGCCCGCGGCGATCGCCACTGCTCGTGGGTTTCCGGACCTGCAGTTCGTGCTCGACCACATCGCCAAGCCGCGGATCGCCGACGGTTCCGATGCCGCGTGGACCGAGTTGATGCCTGGTCTGGCCGCGGCCCCGAACGTGGCCGTGAAGCTGTCCGGCATGGTGACCGAGGCCGACTGGAGCCGGTGGACGGCGGACGATCTGCGTCCCTTCGTCGAGCGGGTCGTCGACTGGTTCGGCACCGACCGTGTGCTGTTCGGATCGGACTGGCCGGTCTGTCTATTGGCCGGCTCGTACGGCGAAGTGCTCGCCGGCGTAGAGGCTGCACTCCCGAGCCTCAGCGCAGCCGAGCGGGAGCTGCTGTACGGCGGGAACGCCGAGCGCGTGTACTCGCTCTAGGTACGGCCGGCCGACAGCAGGCGCAGTTCGCGGGCGCGTTGGACTGCGGTTGAGCGGTCGGTCGCGCCGAGCTTTGTGTAGATGTGCCGGACGTGCGTGTTCACCGTGTTGAGCGAGACCGACAGCTTGGCGGCGATCTCCGGGCGGGTCAGGTTGGTCGGCAGGTAGCGGAGTACTCGCAGCTCGGTTCGGCTGAGCGCGTCGACCAGACCGACGGGATCGGCCGAGGTCGCGTCGATGATCTCGGTCATCAGGGCGGCATGCGTCGTACTGTGCGACGGGAGGCCGGCGAGCAGTGGTGCGGAGTCGGTCATCACGAACGGCAGGATGATGCGATCCGGCTCGGCAAGGTGGAGGGCGCGCTCGGTCGCGGTCCGGGCGGCGTCGCCGTCGCCGAGCGCCAGGCTCGCCTGCGCGTCGAGCAGGTAGGCCTCGATCAAGCTGAGGCGCGGGTTGCGAGGAGCAGTACCAGCCAGCACGGGACGGAGTTCGGCTCGCGCCGCATCCGGCCGCTGCTCGGCCAGGCGCAGTACGGCGACCGCGTTGCGGATCTCCGCGGTTGGAACGAGCCGTTCGTCGACGGCAGCGAGCGTTGCCCGCGCCTTGTCGAGTTGGCCGAGGCGGACGCGCATCTCGACCATCCAGCCGAGAATCCGCGACATCAGGGCGTGCCGGCCCGTCATCCGGACCTCGGTTGCGGCGACCAGCGCGGTCAGCGCATCCTCGTACCGGCCGCGTCCGGCCGACAACGTCGCGGACGCCAGGTGCAGGAGCAGTTGCGTACCTGGCTCACCACCTGCAGATACTGCGTCTCGCGCCCGGCCGAGCCATCCCTCGGCCTGGTCGAAATCGCCCGTCCAGCTGAGGGCCCCGGCGAGGGTGATGTAGGCGGGCGCGATCACCGGCTCCGACGCCCAGCCGTGGCGGGTCGCCTGCTCGATCGCGTCCTCGCAGTACCGGCGGACTCTGATCAGGGAGTCGCGGGTGGCGGCGAATCCGAGGTGTGCGCGGCAGGCGACCTCGAGGTAGGGACGCCCGATCTCGCGGGCGGTTCCGGCGCCCTCCAGCAGATACTTCTCGCTCTCGGCCAGCCGGAGCGACCAGGCCGCGGAGACGCCGAGGTTCAGCAGCGCGGTCGCGCGCGCATCGTTGCTCAGCACAACATCCGCCGTCGACATGCTGGTTGCAGACGGCAACGCTTCGACGCGCTCGATGACGCCGTCGAAGTTGCCGCGCAGCCGGGCCGCGAGCAGGTCGAGCGCGGCGATCGTCGTACGGACGCGATGCCGGCGATCGGCGGGAGCCGTCGTCAGGTCCGCCCGCGCGACCTCGAGGTGAGCGACGGCCTCGTCCGGGCGCCCGCGGTTGAGCTCGGCGACCGCGTGCGCGAGTGCCAGACCGCGGACGCCCCCGCCGCTGGGGAACGAACGCAGCAGGGCCGCAACGGTCGCGGCCTGTCCGTCGAGTGTGAGTCCGAGTGCGTGATCGTTGAGTAGTTCGGCAGCTTCGGTCCAGTCGCCGGCTGCCTGCAGCTGCCGGGTCGACTCCGCGACATCGCCATGCTCCTCGAACCAGCTCGCCGCGACGCGATGCAGTTGATGTACGTCATCGGTACGCCGCAGCTCGAGACGCAACAGGTCCCGGAACAGATGGTGGTACCGGAACCAGGTCCGCTCGTGATCGAGCGACACGACGAACGCGTTGGCGTCCTCGAGCGCGAGCAGGATCCGCTCGGAGCCCTGGGTCCCGGTCAGCAGATCGGCGAGCTCGCCGTTGACCCGATCCAGCACCGAGGTCCGGAGCAGCAGGCGCTGGACCTCGGCCGGCTGACGCTCGAGCATCTCCGTCAGCAGGTACTCCGCAACGGTCCGGTCGGTGCCGGAGAACTCGGCGACGAACCGCTCCGGATCCGGATGCCCGGCGAGCGACAGGATGGCCAGTCGCAGACCCGCGGCCCAGCCCTCGGTCCGCTCCCGCAGTACGGCGACGGATCGCTCGGTGAGCGTGATGCCCGCGGTCGCGAGAAGCTCGCGCGTCTCCGCATCGGTGAACGGCAGGTCGGCGCCACGGATCTCGGCGAGCTCGTCCAGCAGTCGCAACCGCTGCAGCCGCAACGTCGACTGACCGCGAGTGGCGACGACCGCGTGCACACCCGTGGGCAGCGTTCTCAGCAGTGCGGTCAGTTGGGCGATCGCCTCGGCGGAACTGAGCTCGTGGAGATCGTCGATGATCAGAACGAACTCTGCGTCGGCAGCGGCCAGCTCGGCCCTGACGGCGTCCGGTCCGTTGAAACCGGGCGCGGTCGGAGGTGGCTCCGAGTTCCCGGTCGCACGGCGGACCGCGTCGAGCAGAGCCAGCCAGAACAGCTGCGCGTCGTACTGGTCAGGACGGATCGACAGGTACGCCGTCGGCCTGCCGGCGTGCTCGGACCAGCTGCGGAGCAGCGAGGTCTTCCCGCTGCCGGCCGGCGCGGAAACGATCGTGACCTGCTTCTTCGCGGCGCGGTCGAGCGCAGCGATCAGGTCGTGGCGTTGGATCAGCCCCTGCGGGGATGCGCCAGTTCGTCCGGGCACCCGGTCAGCGTAACCCCCGGAAATCACCGGATCCTGGTGACGCCGCTCGCCGGTCCGGTCGCGACTCTGGAACGACCAAGCCCGGAGGGAGAACCAACGATGTCCATCCCCGACAGCACGGCGACGTTCCCGGAGTACGCGCCGTTGCCGGAGTCGGCGCTCGGTCCCGAACTCAACGCGGACGGTTACTACGCCGGACGCGTGCAGGACAACCTGTTCTGGGTCACCGACGGCACCTACCAGTCCGCGTTCCTGGCGACGCCCGACGGGGTGGTGCTTTTCGACGCGCCGCCCACGATCGGCAACAACCTGCGCCGGGCCGTCGACGAGCTCACCGCCGCCGAGAACCTGCCGAACACCGTGACCCACCTCGTCTACTCGCACCACCACGCCGACCACGCGGGGGCGTCGTACCTGTTCGGAGATGTTGTCCGGATCGGGCACGCGGAGACACGGCGGCTGTTGCAGCGGGACAACGACCGGGCCCGGCCGGCGCCCGAGGTGACGTTCGAAGACAGCTACACGCTGGAGGTCGGCGGCTCGCGGGTCGAGCTCGCGTACCACGGACCGAACCATTCGCCCGACAACGTCTACATCCACTTCCCGGACCACGACACGATGATGCTGATCGACGTCGTGAACGTCGGCTGGGTGCCGATCTACAACCTGAATCTCAGCGAGGATGTGCCCGGGTACCTGGACGCCCCGGATCGTGCGCTGGAGTACTCGTGGACGCACTACGTCGGCGGGCACCTCGGCCGGCTCGGCACCCGTGACGACGTCACACTGCATCAGCGCTACATCGCGGACATCGTCGACAGCTCGCACGCCGCCCTCGGGTCGGTCGATCCGACACCGTACTTCGCCAGGTACGGCGCGAACGCGTGGGCCGGCGTCGCCGGGTACCTCGACGCTGTCACAGATGCGGCCGCTGCGCCGGTCATCGAGAAGTACACCGGCGTTCTCGGGGCGGCCGACGTACCCGCTCTGACGACGACCACGACGTTCTCGATCCTGCAGTCGATCCGGCTCGATCTCGGCGGCGGATCGCAGGTGCACCCATGAGCGCCCGAGTTGCGATCGTCGTCGGCGCCGGCGGGGAGCTCGGCCGGGCAACTGCCGCGAAGCTGGTCGGGGCAGGCTTCACCGTCGTCGGTGTCGACCGGAACGCCGAGGCACTCAAGGAGTTGCCGGACGGCATCGAGTCGCGGGCGACCGATACGACCGATCCCACTGCGGCGAAGAACGTCGTCGACCAGATCGCATCAGAGTTCGGCGCACCCGAAGTACTGGTGAACACGCTCGGCACCTACCACCTCGGTGACGCGCTGGCCGCGACACCGGACGACCTTAAGCTGATGCTGGACGTCAACGCGGGCGCGGCGCTCTGGCTGACACAAGCAGTCGTCCCGTACCTGCGCGAGCGTGGAGCAGGGGCAATCGTGCACGTCGCGGCCCGTCCGGGTATCGAGCCGGCGCCGGGAATGACGACGTACGCCGTCAGCAAGGCCGCGCTGGTGCATCTGGTCCGCGTGCTCGATCTCGAGCTGCGGCCGCAGGGGATCCGGGTGAACGCGGTCGCGCCTGCGCTGCTCGACACGGACAAGACCCGGCCGTACCTACCGCCCGAAGTACTAGCTCATGCGGTGAAACCAGCGGCTGTCGCCGAGGTCATCGCGTTCCTGGTCAGTGATGCCGCCGCTGTCGTGAGCGGCGCGATCGTGCCGACGTACGGCGCTTGAGTTTTCGAAAGGACTGCAATGACGAATCGTCGTACCTTCCTCGCGGGTGGGGCCGCGCTGGCTGCGATCCCGATGCTCGGCGAGCTGCCCGCGAGCGCCGATACGCTGCCCGATTACGCGCCGATCCCGCCGTCCGCGCTCGGCCCCGCGGTCAATGCGCAGGGCTACTACGTCGGCCGGGTGCAGAAGAACCTGTACTGGGTCACGGACAGCACGTACCAGGCGGCGTTCCTGACCACGAAGGACGGGGTGGTGCTGTTCGACGCGCCACCGTCGATCGGTCACAACCTGCAGCGCGCGATCGACGAGATCGCGGCTGCGAACGGCGTACCGAACAAGGTGACGCACATCGTGTACTCGCACCACCACGCAGATCATCTCGGCGCCTCGTCGCTGTTCGGCAAGCACGTCACCCGGGTCGGGCACGCCGAGAACAAGCGGCTGCTTGCCCGGGACAACGATCCGATGCGGCCGGTGCCGGACGTGACCTTCGAGAGCCGGCGCACACTGCGGGTCGGCGGCGAGCGGATCGAGCTGGCGTACCACGGCACGAACCACACGCCTGACAACATCTACATCCACTTCCCGGACCACGACACGCTCATGCTGGTCGACGTAAACCTGCCCGGGTGGGTGCCGTTCGACTTCTTCAACATCAACGAGGATGTGCCCGGGTCGATGGCAGCGCCCGGCAAGGCGCTCTCCTATCCGTGGAAGCACTACATCGGCGGGCACATGGGCCGGCTCGGAACCCGGCAGGACATGGTCGTGCACCGGCAGTACATCGACGACATTGTCGCCAACGTGAAGCTGGCGCTGGCCAACGTCGACCCGACGCCGTACTTCGCGAAGTACGGGAACAACGCCTGGGCAGCGGTGAAGGAGTACCAGGCTGCCCAGGTGAAGTACGCCTCCGACCCGGTGATCAAGAAGTACCTCGGCGTCCTCGCCGCGGCCGATGTCTACACCGCGACCACAACCTTCCTGATCCTCGAATCTGTTCGTCTCGACATGGGGGTCGGCTCACAGATCTATCCCTGACCAGCCTCAGCCGGACATCGGACGGGTTTCGGTCCAGTCGACCAGGAGTTTGCGTTCGGCGAAGTACCAGGTGCCGTCGAGCTTGGTGAACCGATCGAGGTAGCGGATGGACGCGACCATCAAGGTACGGCGGCCGTCGTCGCCGATCGTCACGTGATGGGCGATCGTGTAGCTCTCGCCGGTAGCTTGGTTGCCGTCGACAACGACCGTGCTCTGGCCGTTGAAGTGGGTGGTGGCAGCGTACAGGTTGAGGTTGTCGAACACCGGAGCAAGCGCGTCGCGTCCGCGCAGCTCCTGCGTCGGTTCCGCGGACGTCGCGTCCATGTGGACGACGAAGTGGGTGTCCTCGGTGAAGAGTGCCATCTGTCCCTGCGCGTCCCGGCGGTCCGCGCAGTGGGCGTAGGCGTCGAACAGTTCACGGATCGCCAGGCGGTCGGCGGCATCTTCGGCTGAAAGGGTGGTGTGCGACCTCATGGCAGCTCCTCGCATCTGCTAATTTACATCTGTAAAGTAGCGGACGATGCCGGCAGCGCAAGACCTCGAGGAGACTGATGAGCGACCGACCGGATGCGCGGATGGCGCGAACCGATCGCGCCCTGGAAGACGCCGTACTACGGCTTGCCTCCGGCAGGCCGGTGTCGCGGATCAGCGTTGCGGAGCTGACCCAGACCGCCGGTGTCACCCGACCGACCTTCTACCACCGGTTCCGCAGTCCGCTCGAGCTTCTGCTGGCGGTGCTCGACGCGGACCTCGCGGAGCTCTACCGGCACGAGGATGAGTGGAGGACGCAGGAAGGGCTGAGCAGTGATGAGGCGCTCCGCCGGGCCACCGGCGCCATCGTCGATCACGTCGTACGCTTCGCCGGCATCTACCGGCAAACGCTCGAGAACCCGGCCGATCGTGGTGTTTACGACGCGCTCGTCCGACACTTCAGCGACTACAGCCTGGCCTTCATGGCCGCCTCGGCAAATGTTCCGGACGGTGACCGCGAACTCATGGCTCAGTTCGTCTCCCACGGCTTCGCCGGTGCGATCAAGGCCTGGCTAGCGGACGACCGACTCAGCCGTGACGAGCTTGTGGATGCCGTGGTCGCCTGCGCACCGGCGTGGTGGCACTGACGGTAGGAGGAGGTAGCTCATGACCGGTTCTACCGAAGGTCGGGATCATCGGCATCGGCCGTTGGCGGGGCGTGATCCGGAGGAGGTGCACCGGGCTGCGACGCCGTTGGAGCTGCTCTACGACCTGACCTTCGTCGTCGCCTTCGGCACGGCGGCCAACGAACTGGCGCACTATCTGGCCGAGCAGCACACCGGAGCGGCGGTCGGCGGGTTCTGTCTCGCGGTCGTGTCCGTCACGTGGTGCTGGATGAACTACTCGCGGTTCGCGTCGGCGTACGACAACGACGACTGGGTGTTCCGGGTTGCCACGATGGTGCAGATGGTGGGCGTGATCGTGCTCGCACTCGGGCTGCCGGACATGTTCGCGTCCGTCGACCGCGGCGAGGCGATCGACGTCCGCGTGATGGTGCTCGGGTACGTCGTGATGCGACTGTCGATGCTGTTCCTGTGGTGGCTGGCCGGGCGCAACGATCCCGAGCGGGCACCGGCGGCACGCAAGTACATCTGGACCATCGGTCTGGCTCAGCTGGGTTGGGTAGCGCTGGCGTTGCTGGACCTACCGGTCTGGCTCTACTTCGCGATCGGGCTCCCGTTGTTCGTTCTCGAACTGGCCGGTCCCGTGCTGGCGGAGCGACGTACTCCAACGCCGTGGCATGCACACCACATCGCCGAGCGGCACGGGTTGCTGTTGCTGATCACCCTTGGCGAAGGTGTTCTCGGTACCGTCATGGCAGTCAATGCCCTGGTGCACGGCGGGCACGGCTGGACCTTCGAGGCCGCGCTGCTGGCAGTGGCCGGAATCGGCCTGACCTTCGGCCTGTGGTGGATGTACTTCGCCGTGCCCTGGGGTGACGTACTCCGCCGGCACCGGAATCGGTCCAGGGCGTGGGGGCTCGGTCATTTCCTGCTCTTCGGCTCAGTCGCCGCGACCGGCGCAGGTCTGCACGTCGCGGCGTACTTCGTCGAAGGAGCCGCCAAGCTCGGCCGGACCGAAACCGTCCTGACCGTTGCGATCCCGGTTGCGATCTACATTCTCGCCCTCTACGCGATCTACTGGGCCTTCCTGCGCCAGCGCGACTCGTTCCACCTGCTGCTGCTCGCCGGAACGGCAGGCGTCATCCTCCTGGCCGTGATCTGCGCAGAACTCGGCGCAAGCACACCGTGGTGTCTCGTCGTCGTCATGGTCGCTCCGGCCGTCACCGTTGTCGGTTTCGAAACCAAAGGCCACCGCCACCTGACCGAAGCATTACTCAGCGCCTGATCCAGGATCCGGGTTGGTTGTGCGGCGAGGTCAGAAGGTCGCCTTGGCCAACGACCTCGACCGGGAAAGCTAGCTACATCACCCGACCGGGCGCTCCCGAGCGCCAGATCGAGCAACTACTGCTGCGCGTCGTGGCGGGCTAGCGGCAGGGGGTGTCGATCGAGCAGTTGGCGTCGGCGTTCGCTCGTCCGATGGTGCGAGCCCTGGCGGCCGGCGGGGACGAGTTGGCGATCATGCGAACCGTTGCCCGCGTGGCGACCGATCCGCCGGAGGGCTGGGGCCGCCTTTCCGCCAAGTTCGACCGGACGCGCAAGGATGCGGTGGCGGTGCTGACGGCGAAACTCCCGGGCGTCGGAAGGGCAGAACTGAACTTCCGTACCCGGTGTGCGGCCGGTCTCCTGAATTGGTTGGCTCTGGCACCGCTCGGCGCGGAGGTTGCCGGCAAGTCGGAGCGGCAGATCGAGCAACTGCTGCTCCCCGTCGTGGTGGGAGCGCTCCGCGGCGCCTCGAATGTCCGCTGACTCCAAGCGATGGCTTGATAGTCAAATCTCTGCTTGACAACCGCGTCCACTGCTCGCCATTCGGTTGATCAAGCGTCGGCAGCCTGATCGGAACTACCTCGGGTTCCCGATGGGGTTGTCGAGGCGCGGGCCACTACTCGAACATATCTCCATATGGGGATATGTCAACACTGCGGACCCGATCGCCGCTTAGTGGAGGACCGCTCATCGGCCTGTCCGGGCATTCACCGGCGTGCAGGATCTCGCCAGGCTTCTCGCCTGACGACGGGACCGTCGCCGCCGGTATCGACGTACTCCACCAGGCCGTCCGACAGTCCGACAGCGCGCAGGGCAGGCTACGGACTGACGAGGCCGGTCTGATAGGCGACAACAACGAGTTGCGCCCGGTCCCGGGCACCGAGCTTCCCCATCGCGCGGCTGACGTGGGTTCTCGCTGTCGCAGGGCTGAGGAACAACTTGGCGCCGATCTCATGGTTGCTCAGTCCCTGGCCGACCAAGGCGAGGACATCTCGTTCGCGATCGGTCAGCACTGCCAGGCGGTCAGTCGCGATCTCGGTCGCGGCTCGGCGCTCGGTGAACTGCGCAATCAGGCGCCGCGTGACACGCGGCGCCAGCAATGACTCGCCGGCGGCGACGACCCGGATGCCGTGGAGGAGTTCGGCGGGGCCGGCATCCTTGAGGAGAAACCCGCTGGCTCCGGCTCGCAAACCCTCGAAGACGTACGCGTCGGTGTCGTAGGTGGTCAGGATGAGCACGTGGACATCCTCGAGCCCTCGGGTCGATGCGATCTCCCGCGTTGCCTGAATACCGTCCATTCTCGGCATGCGGATGTCCATGAGTACCACGTCTGGGCGGGTGGCCCGCGCCTGCTCCACGGCCTCGGCGCCGTTGGTCGCCTCACCCACGACCTCGATGTCGTCGTCGACATCGAGCAGGACCCTGAACCCGGACCGGACCAGTCTTTCGTCGTCGACGAGCAGCACCCGGATCGGCTGGATGCGTGGTGGCGCGCTCATGCGGGCACCGAACCGGTCGGAGCCAGTGGAAGTCGCGCGATCACTTCGAAACCGCCGAGCACCGTAGGCCGGGCATCCAGCTCTCCGCCAAGCAGCTGGCACCGCTCCCGCATGCCGAGCAGCCCGCGCCCGGGCGCGCCCGGGGCGACGGCTTGCGCCGACGCCGTCGTACTCGCCCGGCGTCCCTCGTCGGTCACCCGTATCCCAACGGCGTTCGAGCCGTACTCCACGGCGACCGTGACGCGCGTCGGCCCGACGTGGCGGATCACGTTGGTCAGCGACTCCTGGACGATCCGGTACACCGCACTGCCGACTACGCTCGGGATCGGGGCCGTCGGAGACGCCGCCTCAAGCGTCACGTCCAATCCGGCATCGCGCGCCTGGGCGGCCAGGTCATCGACCCGCGAGAGTCCGATGTCGGGCTCGCGGCCGTCGTGATCGTCGCGGAGTACGCCGAGGATCGTCCGCATCTCCTGTAGCGCTTGCGAGCTGGTGTGCTCGATCGCCTCCAGCGTCTCGCGGGCACGCTCCGGCCGCTTGTCCAGGACGTGCGCGGTCACGCCGGCCTGGACGTTGATGATCGCGATCGCGTGCGCAACGGTGTCGTGGACCTCGCGCGCTATCCGTAACCTCTCCTCGTCGACCCGGGAACGTGCCTCCTCCTCGCGGGTCCGCTCCGCCAGTTCGGCGCGCGCGAGCGCATCGGCCGCGATGACCCGGCGCGACCTGACCGACTCGCCGAGGGCGGCGCTCATCACCGAAGCGCCGATCCGGAAGAACACCCAGCCGATCGCCGCGCGTGGCTCGATGTTCGCCGCCGCGACGTACCAGGCGACCGTCAGGACCGAGATTCCCGCCGTCGCGATGATCAGCGAGCGTCTGCCGTCACCGAGTGCGGTCAGGGTGTAGATGGCAACAAAGAGCCCCAGCCAGCCCGGGCCGTCGGGGAAGTCGAGCGTGTAGTACACCAGGCTGCACAGCCCTGTGACGGCGAATACCATCGCCGGCCAACGGTGCCGCAGAGCCACGACCGCGCCGCTGACGATCAGGAGCGCGTAGCCCAGATTGCCGAGATCGGCGAGCGGACGCACCACCGTCGACGGCTCCTCCGACGTTCGGTACACCGTTCCTTGAACCTGCATCACCGTGACGAAGACCGCAATCGGCACATCAAGCGCCCACGATGGCAGGCGAAGCAATCGGGCGCTGATGGGCATGTCGTGATCATAGGTCCCCGCGAGCGTTCCGACCTCCGACCAGGAGCGCGCCGGGATACGACGAAACGCGTAGGCCGCAGACCGGGAGGTACGTCGGGATGCGTAGCTGCTCGCATCCCCTGACGGACGACTCCGGGGTCCCCGGCAGGCCACGATCGACGGAGTCAATCCACCGATGGAGGCTTCGTGAACGACCTCTCCCGAGCCGACCACACCCGCATGCAGCGGTTCGCCGGTTTCTCCCAGCGGCACCACTGGACTGCTCTGGTCGCCTGGATCGCGCTCCTGGTGGGTGTCACCATCGCGGCCCGCGCCGTCGGCGCGGACTACGGGGATGGCAGCGATGTCTCACTGCCCGGCACCCAGTCACAGCAGATGGCCGACCTGCTTGAGCAACATGCTCCCGACCAAACGGGAGACAGCGTCACCGTGGTGCTCCACGACGAGCGGGGATGGGCCACCGACGCGAACCTCGTGGCACTGACCAATGAGCTGATGGCGATCGACCATGTGGAAGCAGTGAGTGCGCCGGATTCCCGGCAGGGTACGGTTTCCGCCGACGGCACGCTCGCGCTGGTCGAGGTCGCCCTGGACGGCGAGCGAGCGGCCGCACCTGCCGCGACCTATCAGCAGCTCATCAAGGTCGCGAAGTCGCACGCGTCGAACGACCTGCAGGTCGAGCTCTCCGGGGTGGGGATTCGCAAGGTCGAGCGCGGTGGAGGCGGCGGGGCGGAGGGCGCTGGGTTGCTGGCGGCGCTCGTGGTCCTCATCTTCCTCTTCGGATCGCTCCTCGCCGCGAGCCTGCCGCTGATCACCGCGCTCTTCGCCGTCGGCAGCACCCTCGGATTGGTCACGCTGATTTCGCACCTGATCACGATCCCCGACTACACCACGTCCTTGTTGGTGCTGGTCGGGCTCGGCGTCGGCATCGACTACGCGCTGCTGGTCTTCAGCCGGTACCGAAGCGAGCTGAGGGACGGCGCCGACCGAGCAACGGCCACCACGAGGGCGCTCGACACCGCCGGGCGTTCGGTCCTCTTCGCCGGAGCAAGCGTGATCATCGCACTTCTCGGCATGTTCACACTCGGCATCGCCGCCTTCGAGGGCACTGTCACCGCAGTCGCATTCACCGTGCTGGTCACGATGGTCGCCTCACTGACCCTGCTGCCGGCCCTGCTGACGCTCTTCGGCAAGAGGATCGAGATTCGGGTGCGCAAGCACGCGGCGAAGTCTTCCCGGCGCCCCGGCGAGCGGTGGCGGCGTTGGGCGTGGTTCGTGCAGCGGGCACCGTGGCAGGCGTTGGTCGTCTCGGTGATCGCCCTCGGCGCGCTGGCTGCGCCGGCGCTCGACATGCACCTCGGGTTCAACGACGCCGGCAACGACGCCGAAGGCACGACGACACGGGCGGCGTACGACCTGATCAGCGACAAGCTCGGACCCGGGGCCAATGGTCCCCTGTACGTCGTGGCCCAAGGCTCCAGGGCCGCGGCAGGGGCAGCCCATGAGCACCTCGTGGACCATCCCGGCGTTGTGCCGGACCGAGTCAGCCCGCCCATGTCCTTGGGCGACAACGCCTTTCTGATCCGCGCCCAGCCGACGACCGGACCGCAGGACGAGGCCACCGCGGACCTGGTCACCGCTCTGCGCAACGACCTCGGCGAGGCCGCCCTGGTCGGAGGATCAACGGCAGCCAACGTTGACTACTCGCAGGCAATCTCCGACCGCTTCCCGCTCTTCGTGGTTGTCGTCATCGGTTTGTCCGGGCTGCTGCTCATGAGCGTGTTCCGATCGATCGCCATCGCCCTCAAGGCCGCCGCCCTCAACGTGCTCTCGATCGGCGCCGCACTCGGCGCGATGAAGCTGGTTTACCAGGACGGTCGCTTCTGGGCGGATTCCGGCCCGATCGAGGCCTTCATGCCGGTGTTCATCTTCGCCATCGTCTTCGGTCTCTCGATGGACTACGAGGTCTTCCTGCTCTCCCGCATGCGTGAGGAGTGGCTCCGCACCGGCGACGCACAGCACGCGGTCCGCGAGGGCCTCGCCCATACCGGCGGTGTCATCACCGCGGCTGCCGCAATCATGTTCGTGGTCTTCGGCTCCTTCGCGCTCCTCCCCGACCGCATGCTGCAGCAGACCGGCTTCGCCATGGCGGCCGCCGTACTGCTCGATGCCCTGGTGATCCGCTGTCTGGTCGTACCCGCCGTGATGCGGCTGCTGGGCCCCACGGCGTGGCGGCTGCCTCGCTTGCTCGACCGATGGCTGCCCCGGCTGCACGTTGAAGGCCGGCCCGACGGGCAGACACTTGCCAGTCCTGACGCCACCCCCACCGTGACCGTGGCCACGTCTGACGCACGTTCCAGCGCCTACAACAAGAGGTGAGGACAGCCATGCAAAGACAGCACCGTCGGTTCGCCGTCGCAATCGCCATCTTGGCGTTCGGCGCGACGTTGGTCGGCGCCGCCACGTCGGGGGCCAGTGCGGGGACCGAGACCGGCTCTGGCACAGCGAGCGCCGGCAGGCCCACGGCACCGCCCGCCTTTCCGACGTTCGTGCAGCTGCCGGCCGATCAGGCGGCGCATCCGGACGCACTCCAGGAATGGTGGTACATCGTCGGCCACGTCAACGCCCATGGCCACCGGTTCGGCTACGAGGTCACGATCGGCGGCGGTAAGCAACCGCAGGCCATAGCCTCCATCACTGACAAGACAACTGGCGCGTACTACACCAAGAACCTGAGTTACTCACCTGACCAGACGAGATTCTCCGCCACTGAGCTCGACATACGGACGCCATCGGCGACACTGTCCGGGCCGATGGACGCCATGCGCCTGCAGGCCACATTGCCGGTCGGCGAAATCGACCTGACGCTCAGCGCCAGGGGACCCGCGCTGTACAACAACGGCACCGGACTGATGCCCTTTCTTGGCGGCACGAGCTACTACTATTCCCTGCCCAGCCTCGCGACAAAGGGAACGCTCAAGCTGAACAGCCGTGCCTATCCGGTGACCGGGGAGTCATGGCTGGATCGCCAATGGGGGAGTTGGGACTGGAGCACCATGGACAAATGGACCTGGATGCCCCTGCAACTGTCCAACGGCGACCGGGTCAACCTTTGGGACCTGTTCGCCGAGGGGCGCGAGTTCCCGTACGCGACAGTGCTCCACCCGGACGGAACCCATGAGGTTGTTGCGGTGGAACCGCTCGCCGACACCACGTCCGGCTCCTGGACCAGCCCGACCACCGGGAATCGGTACGGCACCCGATGGACCGTGAACATCCCCGCACTTGATGCCAGCCTCACCGTCATCGCCCAGCCGCAGGCGCAGGAACGACTGGGAGCCTTTGGCGGCACCTACGAAGGCGCCTCCAGCGTCACCGGACGGTACCGGGGCAAGCCTGTCACCGGCCAGGCGTACGTCGAACAGAACGGCAACTGGCGATAGCACTTCATGGTGGATCCGCGAGGTAGGGATATGTGCCCTCGGCAACTTTGTCGGTTGTCGGGCCGGTCCGGTGCGGGCCGACACGATCTCCGGCTCACCCTGAGGCGTCGACCGATCGTTCGTGAACGTGTTCGACAGGTAGTGCAATCCAGAGTCGGACTCGCCAGAGGCGGCATACCGACGGGCAGCTCGCGTGGTCGCGCTTCAGTCGGAGAGTTTGAACACCAGGTCGGTTTCCCACTTGTCCATGTCGGGTGTGTCCTCAGGTCCGAGGGTGTATTCCTCGAGGCGAGCGGCCCACCGCTCCTGGCCGGCGATGGTCGATACATCCCAATCCAGTCCCTGCTCGCGCGCCCAGCCGATCAAAGCGGTGGTGGCGTCAAAGAGGGTGTCGGGGCGCCCCACGTGGTGGAGGGTGGCATAGCGTCCGGCCGGTAGCAGGCCGCCGCGCACACGCGCGTCGCCGGTCACCTCGGTTCCTACTGGCACGCCGACTTCGACCTCCAGTTCGCGCTCCATGTCGAGCACGTTGTACTTGAAGAACGGCACGCCGGCCGGCGGAATGTTCCGCGCTGCGAGCCAGCCGAAGACCTCACCGATCAACGGCGGCAGGTCGCTACCTATTCGGCTCATCGGAGCGGTCGCGGTGATTGCGGCATACGGCCGTGGTTCGCGGTTGATCGTTGTCGGCTCGCTCATCTGCACTGCTCAGTCTCCTTACGGATCGATGTTCTGCATCATCGGTGTCGCTTCTCCGGAGCCCGGGAGCGTTCAGCCGTTGAAGAAGACGCTGAGGGTGTTACTGGACGGGGAGTTGAAGCCGATGTCGTCCTGGGCTCGGACCGAGAAGGTGTAGGTGAAACCGGGGCTGATGCCGCACACCGGGTCCGTGGCGAGGGATCCTACGAGCAGTGTCGTTGCGCTGCCGGCGTGGTGCGGTGAGCACGGCGCTCCGTCGACGAAGTAGATGACGTCGGACTGGTCGATGGACGGATCCCAGGCCAGCACGATTCCGTTCGAGTTGTTGCTCACGACCTGCAGATTGTCCGGTGCGGTCGGTGCCGTGTCGTCTCCCGGGGCGAACGAGGTGGTCAGCTTGTTGCTGAAGGAGGCGTTGCCCGAGGAGTCCTCCGCGCGCACCTGGAACGTGTGTGTGGTGCCGGGAATCATGCCGATCACCACATTCGTGTGTACGTCGAATTGTGTTCCGCTGACCCAGAACGGGGTGGGGTTGTCGTCGAAGAACAGGGCATAGCTCACGGACCCGCTGCTGTCCGCCGACTTGTCCCAGGCCAGCACGATGTCCGTGTCGGTGATGCTCACCGCGTGGAGGTTGTCCGGTGCCGTCGGTGGTGTGGTGTCCGTTGGCACCGCCATCGCATTTGGTGCTGCACCTGCCGTCAGCAGCAGAACCGCGCCAAAACCTCGCCAGACCCGCGCTGTCAAAGTCATCCAGGACTCCTTCGCTCATGACCGCCGCCGGGGTTGGGCGACCGTCGGGACCAGTAGCGTTTACGCACCACGCCGCCATGCGGTTCAACGGTTCTGATCGAAACGCCGTGGCAGACTCCGTCGGTGGACCCGACCGGGTGGCACCTGACACCAGCCAGGTGCCGGAGTTGAGCGCCAGGCGACATGGCGCTCGGTTGGGACTGGAGCACCAACCACGACAGCGTGCCGTTGGACGTGGCGCGGCGATCCGGGTCCTGCTGGCCGATGAGCCTGCATAACTGGCCGGTTCCGCGCGAGATGCCCGACGCTAAACTCAAACCCCTCCGAGGCAGGCGAAACACCGCCGGGCGATTCGAGATGACCTCCCAGCCAAGGGTGCAGCTGACCCCCTTCGGGCCATACTTCATCTGCCTCGCGATCAAGCCTCCGCGCCCACGCACTGACGGCCGATTCCCCCGGGCTCGATCCGTCCCGTACACCGAAGTTCATGCAGGTGGCGGGTCAGTCGGGTCATGGCCGGTCAGGGGGTGGCGCAGCGTCACCACTGGGAGCAGTCAAGTACGCGACGGACAGGACGATCGACAGCCAGGTCAGTGCCACCGTCCATCCTGCGAGCACATCCGTCGCCCAGTGGTAACCGAGATAGACACGACTGAAGCCGACTCCGATGCTGAGCGTCACCGCGAAGACCGCGATCAGAATCTTGTTTCGCAGAGACCGGAGCCGCCCCCAGACAAGGGCGGCCAACGTGATGAAGAAGACCGTCGTGTTCAGTGTGTGGCCGGATGGGAACGCGAAGGTGTCCTCGACCGGCCCGAGTACGACCGTCACATCGGGTCGCTTGCGCCCGACCAGTGTCTTCAGCACGTATGTCAGGGTGGAAGAGCCGATCATGGCCAGGATCAGCACGGCCGGTCCCCGGAGGCTCGAGGTCCAGCGCCACAGCAGCAGCGCTGCGGCCAGCGTGAGAATGACGAGCACAGGGGTGCTGCCGATGAAGGTGAGAGTGCGGGCGACGGCAGTCAACGCCGGGGTGCGGCGTGACACTGCGTTCGCAGTCAGAGCAGGGTCGAACGCCGCCAGACCATCGGACTCGGTTGCCGCGTCGGCCAAGCCGATCACGCCGAGCGTTCCAGCGACGAGGACGATCGCCCCTGCAATCGGTACGGCGATCCTCCTGAGACTCCTGTCCGGCGTCATCCAGCCGCCTCGAGTGCCTTCATGCTCCCATTCTGGCCACCAACCGCTGAGTTCCGCGCAACGCTCAGGAGCGGGCTACCCAACGTCGGGATCGAGTCGGCATCCCACGCCGCCTACGGAGGCAGTCTCCGGACGAATGGATCGTCGAGGTCACCAAGATCTGTTCTGCGTGGCCAGGGCTGCGCCGACTTGGTCGGCCAAGGCGACTGCGACCCGCCGTTGCGCAAGCGACGGAAGCGCTACCCGGGTCGACGCGACGATGAGGAAGCGGCCCCAGGTGATGCCGTTGTGGTGCACTCGAAGCTCGATCTCGCAGTCGGTAGGCAATCCGTATCGCTCGACAGCCAGATCTCGTCCCCGGCGAATGACCGTGCCGTCGCGGACGAGGGCGGCAGGGGCTTCGTTTCGTGTGTCGCTGTCGAAGTAGCAGTCGTCGATACCCAGGAGTTCGACGAGTTGATCTGCGACATGCTCAATCACACCCTCAGTGTGAGAGCTTCCGGCCGCGACGATGCCTGCGGTACGGAGAATCCCGTTCAGGTAGAGCTGTTGCCGATCGGCACACGTCTGGCGTTTACGTCGGCTCCAGAGTATCTGTGTGGCCGCGATGCCGACGAGCGTAAGTAGTGCTGCCGTCTCGACGTCCGCCCCGGAGGTGATGGTGATTTGCTGGTATGGCTGAGTGAGGAAGAAGGCCCAGCACGCCGTACCGGACACGGCGGCGACGACTCCTGCCCATCGGACGCCGGTGGCCGCAGCTGCCACAACGACGAGGATGAGCAGGAAGGCGGTGCTGGTGTTCTCGATGCGTGCGCGGAATGGCACCATCGCCGCGCAGATCAGCGCCGGAAGGGCGCCGGCTCCCACGACGACTGCCGTACGGGATCGCTCGGAGAGATGGAGTCGCATCCCACCATGATGCTTCGTCGTCGCGAAGCATCATGGCTCGGGCCCAACCCGTGCGACCCACGTGCCTGTCATGCTCGTACGTACACCGATGGTCGATAGCAATGGGCCGTCCGGTCGACAGGACGGCCGACTCCCCGTGGTCACGGGCACTGATCAGTCGAGGCGGGGTGATATCGCCCTCCTGGATGGGGAACGCGCCGCCTCGATTTCGCCTACCTCCAGAAGTTCTGCTGTGTTCGCAGTACGGCGGGCTTGTTCGTTCGAGCACACGGTCACGCGGATGCGGTCGATCCCGCCGACAAGATTCGGGTCGCCGAAGTGAAGCCCCGAATCAGGGGTTCGCAAGGTCCTGGTCCGAGTCTCGACCTTCGTGGTACCGGCGAAGGCGTCGAACAGCCGGGGGCACCCACCAAACGTGCAGGTCAGGGGATGATTGGGCGACGTGCAGAGCGGCGACGGTGGCGACTGAGCAGCATGTGGTCGCCGGCCCGGCCGGTTCCTCGCCAGCCCCTCGCGACGAGTTTGCCCGTTCCAGTGCCGAGCCGACGACAGCCCGTCCATGCTCTGGTTCCAGGACTCCTGAAAGGCTTGCTCAGATGGTGCCCAGCTACTCCATGACTGATGCACGGACGCCCGCATATCGGTGACAAGCTCGCCGTTCTCTCGGCCGCCGGGTCCGAGCTATCCGCGATCCTCGCGGGTCTCGTCTCGCCCAAGCAGACCGTCTATCGCCTTGTGGGCCAGACCGCGCGCCGCGGTCTCGAAGCCTCTCTCGGTCGTTTCGGCCAGGAGTTCCGGAAGGTCTGTGCCGCCCTTCTCGTAAAGGTCGAGGCGGTTCGTGGCTTCGGCGAAGCGCAGATAGGTGTCGACACTCGCGACCACGATGCGTGCGTCGATGGTGAGCAGCTCGATCCCGACCAGAGACACCCGGACGTAGGCGTCGATGACGAGTCCCTTGTCGAGGATGCTGTCGATCACGTCCGCGAGACTGCTCGGCGCGGGGCGCTCGAGATAGCCCCCGGAGCGGCGGGGACCTGGGGCTGAGAGGGTCATTGGCCTGCCTTCACGTCAACGTGCACTACTTGATCTGCGCGTCGATCTACATCGTCGCAACAGGGGATCGCTGCCTCGGTACCCGTGTAATCCCGGCACATGCAGGCGCATACGCCGGGGGCACCAGCGTCTACTGTCCTTCGGGGGTCGGCGATGATGACGAAGGCCCCGCGTGGGGTCTCGGTGCCGCATGGGCGACACGAGAAGCAGGGCCTCCGCGACGAACGGGCAGTCCCCGATCCACCCAAATCATGAAGAGACACGGCTGGTACCCAGCGGCCAAACCCTTCCGGGCAGGACGCTGACCAGGCGCAAGCTCTCGTCGCTCACCGAGTCCGGGACGACGTGCGTGGGTCTGATGCTTCTGCCCACTGCGTGTCTCCAAAATGCGGCGCCGGGGGCGCCAGTCCTCGCCGGGCCAACGAAAGGATTCGCGACAAGGCGGGGGGATTGCGCGGCCGGATCTGCGGGGTCGATGATGCGAACAGGGACCTGGCCGAGAGCCCAGGAGGACACGTGGGGTGGCCTCATGCCTGAACGGCACATCAGAGTACAACGTCGCATGGTGGCGTCCACTGATGCTGTGTGGGCGCTGTTCGCCGACTTCCCGAATCTCGCGAGCCATTGGAGTGGGCTCCGGGCAACGAAAGCCATCGGCGGCCAGACAAGCGGTGTGGGCGCTCGCCGGCGCGTTGAACTGAAGCCGATCGGCACCATGGATGAAACTGTCACCATCTGGGAAGAGGGTCGCAGGATCGACACACAGAACCTGCCGAGCGCCGCGGTGCCGTTCAAGCACGCCGAGTCCACCCTCACACTCGAGCCCGATGCTGACCGCACGCTGGCCACGTTCGACTATCGCTACCTACCTAGGGGTGGCGCACTCGGCCGAATCGCAGGTCCATTGCTGGACAGAATGCTGACGCGGACCTTCACCGACATGCTGGCTGCCGCCGACGGGGCCGCCCGCTCGGATGGAAGCGAGCGTTAACCGCCGAAGCGGCGCAGCGCGGCCAGCTCCTCGACGAACCCGTCGAGTCAGCCGATGAGCACGTGGCCGATGTCGTAGCAGTCGGGCAAGTACCGCCCATTAGCGTCGGGCACGAGAGTGCCAACGCCGGCGTTGAGCCTGGCACAGCTCAGTCAGATGGCCTGGTTTGAGGCGAGATCGTCGTTGCGCTGTCCTGCGCTGACATGCCCTCGATGCCCACGATGACGGACCGCGACCTTGAGGGGGCTGCCGGTGCAGCCCCCTAAGGTCGGTTGGGGGTTAGGGGGTCGGGTCGGCGTAGGTTCCGCCGAAGATGTCGGAGTTGCCGAAGGTCGCGGGACACACGGCCTGGACGGGCGGGGCTACGGCGTCCGGCTCCTGGGTCTTGAAGGCTTGATGTACTGCGTCCTCCTCGCCGCGTGGTTCCTCGGGATCGGCCACCGGGCCGCCGGCTGCCACGGCCTCGTTGTGCAGCGCGAGGCGGTAGGCGTCGATAGCTGGGCAGTCGGCCGCCCTGCGGGTGTCGTTCCAGACGGCAGCGCCGTACGTCCGGGTGGCGGCGGCGTAGACGTAGTCGCCCAGGAACTCGGCGGCCAGATTGTTCTGGCTGCTGCCCCTCGGGTCACCACCGGGGCTTCGGTGTATCTCGCTGAAGGCACCGACGGCACCACCTGCCACGTCGGCGTGCTTGACGACGCCGACGAGGTTCCGCGGCGACGACGTGTCGTTGCGGAACGGCGTGGTGAACGCGTTGTACACCACCCAGACGTCGGTCCCGTTCGGCGAGATCGCCGGCGCGGCGTAGTAGCCGCGGTCCCCGGCCGTCTCGATGATCCTGGGACCGGTCCAGGTGCTGCCGCCGTTGGTCGAGGTGGAGAACATCACGTGTTCGTGGTTGAGGCCGTCGCGGCCGTCGGCCCACGAGTCGACGATCCGGTTGGTCGCATCGGCACCGGTCGGAGCGCCGTTGGCGATGTCCACACTCGGGGACGGGCCGAGGTCGTCGCGGGCGCCGCCGATGCCGTCCTCGACGCACCGCCCGATCGACGGCTCGAAGCCTGTGCACAGGTCGGTGGCCGAGAAGATCGGCTGGGCCTTGGTCCAGTGCCGGCCACCGTCGACGGACTTGGACATGATCTGGAAGCCGTTGCCCGGGGATCCGACGGCGAACTGGTAGGCGAACACGTACGCCACCCCATGGCTGTCGGTTCTGATGGTGCAGCCGGACCTGCCGAATCCTTGCGGGCTGGTCGGGTTGTTCGCCGCCGGCGTGACCTGCCGCGTGGTCCAACTGTCACCGCCGTCGGTCGACGTCGCCACCACCAACGGCTGTGCGGCGCTCGGCACGCTCCGGAAGGCGGCCGAGCAGATGTAGGTGTGCCCGAAGAACGGACTCGACGAGGCGTTGTCGGCCCAGACCTGCTCCTTGTCGGAGAACAGGGCGGCATTCTGCTTGCTGACGATGACCGGCGCCTTCCAGTTGGCCTGGTTCGACACGATGGCCTGGGTCAGTCCGGTGGCGGCCGGTCCGTCGATCCGCGACACCGCGATCGCCTCGAATCCCTTGAAGGCCGAGCGGCCCGGGAAGTTCGATGTCAGGTTCGCGTAGTACAGCCGCGATCCGTTCGCCCACGAGAAGGTGCCGTTGCGGTAGACGGGACCGAACGCCACCGCCGGGTCGCCGTCGGAGACCAGGCCGGCCTCGTAGTACCCGGGCAAGGTGCCGATCGGACCGACCTGCGGGGCACAGGGCGGGTCGCTGTTGCCGGGTACGCCGACGCAGTTGCGCGCGCTCCAACCCGTGTACGCCGGCTGGATCCATGACGTACCGCTGTCGAACGAGAAGTAGACCCCCGAAACGCCGACTCCGTCGGTGAACGGGCAGTCGTTGTCGGGACCCGCGTTGCAGGCCTCCATGTCGATGTTGTCGTTCGCACCCGCGGCCAGAACGCCGGTGTGGTTGGCGTCGATCGCCACCGCCGGCTCGTTCTGTTTGTTCGCCGAGAATGGCGAGCTCGGACTCCCGACGGTGATCAGCGTGTCCGGGTTCAGCGCACTCGCACTCCCCGCCGGCACCACCAGCAGCGCCGCCGCACCGATGATCCCTACCCACACCCGCTTACGCATGGGCTCCTCCTCTCGCCCAGGGCGAGCAGCCGATCCGGCCACGCCCACGGGCAAACCTCTCCGACCTGAACGGTCAGTTCCCCCGAGCTACGGCTACAGACGGCACGCAACTCCGGTCCACGCCGGTTGACAAGCCCTCGCGACCGCAAATCTGCAGCGATCACCCGCATGCCACCCTGGACCGTCACCGAACGCAGACACCCGATGCGATTGCGTGATCATAGGGCGGAAACTCACCGCAAACCCCACCCCACCCCGCCCCGGCAACGCGGAGGCGTCCACCCCTCTGCATCGACTGGCCAATCGGCCTCGGTGATTGTTTCCGCCAGCGCGGCTGCCCGGTGCTCCCCGTTCTCGTGCTCGCGGAGGGGCCGGCTGTCATCCAGCCGATATCCGAGCATCGGGAACAGCGCCGACGTTGACGACCTGTTTCTCGAGCGACTCCACGGCTGACACCTGAGAGTATTTGGGACTCATTCACCGCTACGAGTCCTAGTGTCGTGAGTCGTTAATTCGCTGGCAGTGTGGGGCGAGGGTGTCGAGGATCTGGTCGGCGGTCTTGGTCCAGACGAAGGATTTGGGGTCGGCGTTCCATTCGTGATCGGCGCGGACGTCGGCTTCGAGTTCGGTGATGCTGCAGTGGGCGGAGCGGCGCAGTTTGCGGTTGGTGAGTTCGGCGAACCAGCGCTCGACCAGGTTCAGCCAGGAACTACTGGTGGGGGTGAGGTGCATGTGGAATCTCGGGTGGCGGATCAGCCACTCCTTCACCTTGGGGGTCTTGTGGGTGGCGTAGTTGTCCAGCACCAGATGCAGGTCGAGGTACTTCGTGACGGCGGCGTCGATGAGTTTCAAGAAGCGCAGGAACTCCTGATAACGGTGCCGGCGGCTGTGCTGGGCGATCACCGAACCGCTGCCGACATCGAAGGCCGCGAACAGGCTGGTCGTGCCGTGCGCACGTAGTCGTGGGTCATCCGCGCCGGCGTGGTTGGCATGATCGGCAGGATCGGCGCGGTCCGGTCGATGGCCTGCATCTGCGACTTCTCGTCTACCGCGAGCACCAACGCGTTCTCCGGTCGGCTCAAATACAACCCGACGACGTCGCGGACCTTGTCGACAAACAACGGATCGGTCGACAGCTTCCAGGTCTCGACCGCATGCGGCTTCAGCCCGAACGCCCGCCAGATCCGCGACACCGCGCTCTGCGACGTACCGGTGCTCGTAGCCATCGACCGGGTCGACCAATGCGTGTCCTCACCCGGCGTGGTTTCCAGCGTCTTGGTGATCACCTGCTCGATCTGATCGTCGGTGATTGTCCGCGGCCGGCCGGGACGCGGCCCGTCGGACAATCAGTCCAGCCGATCGGCCAGGAACCGCGACCGCCACTTCGACACCATGTTCCGCGACACCCCGACGTCGTGGGCGACCTCGCCGATCGTGCCGCCGTCCGCACTCCGCAGCACGATCCGGGCCCGCAACGCCAACGCCTGCGACGTTTCCGTCGCCGTGCCCACCCGGCCAGGACCGACCGCTCCTCGTCGGACACACCACCGGATCAACCTTCGGGCTCGGCATCACCACAGCCTTCCGACTGGCCTCGAATTATTGACTCAAGACATATGTGTCGTGAGCCGTTGATTCGGCTGCAGTAGAGGCGGCGAGGGTGTCGTCACGTGGGCGTCACGTGGCGGTTGATGCCAGCCAGCGTTTCCAGCTTGCGACTGTCGCGGGCATGCTCGGATCGGCGAGGACATCCAGAAGGAAGCCTGCTCGCAGGCCGACGATCGGGTCGGGCGAGTCAAGGCACTGGGCGACCGGATTGCGCAGGTCAGGCCCGTCCAGTCGGCGCGCCAACAGCACAAACCCGCGGTCCTCGCAGCGGTGCTCGCGGCGGACCGCAGCCACGACCAACTCGACCAGCGCCGCCCGCGAGTCTCGGGGTACCTCGATACTGGCAAGGCCCCGTAGGACGTCCTTCTTGAGACCCCATGGCGGCCACGGCGAACACCAATCCTGCGGGTAGGCGACCTCCCACTGTAAGAAGAGCACGGCGAACGGCACGAGACGGCGCAGAGCGGTGGGATCCCGGCGGCCGAAAGGCCGGCATTCGGTGATGAATTCCGACAGGATGCCAGCGAAGCCACGGCCCCGGGCTTCCCGCATGGCGGCCTCGGCCTGGTCCCTCGCCGCCCTCAGGGCCGGTGAATCCGAGAAGTCGAAACTGCCGCCGTTGGCCCAGTACGCCGCGTTGCAGCGATCCAGGGCATCCCGCCAGTCACTGACGTCCGCCTCGCGGCGGCGAAGGGCAGCAGCGCGGACCGCCGGGGCGGGATCGACCAGGCCGAACAGCCACCCGTACCCGTAATCGTCGCGGCTCCCCACGGCGAGCAGCATCGCACACGCCCAACCCTGCGCAGCCGCAAACACCACCATGTCCCGCGACACGCCCACGTCCTCAGCGACCCCGACCGATCGTGCCGCCATCCGCACACCGCAATGTGATCCGCGCCGCACCGCCAACACCTGAGACGTCTTCCGCCGACGACCCCACCAACACCCGACGTTTCTCGTCAGTCCGGACCACCGGTTCAACCTTGGGACTCGGCACCCACCAGAGTGTCAACTAACGGCGAATTAATGACTCATGACACTAGATCCGTAGCTCCAGTTCGAGCAGACGGGTCAGAACGGGCAGGACGACGGTCACCGACGCCGGCCCCATCGCCGGCCCGCCCCAACGTCGGCCGGGCGCAGCGCGATGCACAACAACCCAGCCATCAGCAATGTCTGAGGTGTGAACGCATCACTCATGTCGGCGTTGGACCAGTCCAGAATGAGCGCCGGCCCAAAGATCACAGCGGCGATGATCGCGAACATCGAATGCTCCTTCGACTGATCGGCGTAAGTAGCTCTCGAGTACCCGTTTGCTAGCGCGGACAGCTGCCTTCGGGACGAAGCATGGTCCAGTCGCGGGTTTGCGCGTCGTCTCACCCGCACCGGGTGATGCCTGTCCCGGCGGACCGGACCAATCTGGTTAGGGGACGGGCTGCGCCAGGCCGACGAGTGGTACCTACGCGTCCCGTACGTCGCCGAGCACCAGTGGGGCACAAGCGGCGAGGGCCACAGCGCGGACAGCGGACGCCGAAAGTACTGGGCCGAACTGGGTTCGCTTACGCCTTGAGCTGGCGTTGGTACTCGCACCCTCCCCCCGGATCGGAGCGCCATGACCACGAACACACCCGACGCCACTCCGGCGGCGCAGAAGCCGACCATCGTCCTCATTCACGGCCTTTGGCTCACCCCGCTCAGCTGGGAAGACTGGAAGCAGCGCTTCGAGGCGAACGGCCACACCGTGCTCGCACCGGCCTGGCCGGGACTCGAGGGAACGGTGGAGGAGGTTCGCCAGAACACCTCCAAGTACGAGCGACTCGGGATCAAGGAGATCACCGACCACTACGACCGAATCATCCGCGGTCTCGACGCCCCGCCGGTCATTATGGGCCACTCGTTCGGCGGCCTCATCACGCAGCTCCTGCTGGACCGCGGCCTCGGCGCCTCGGCCGTGGCGATCAGCCCTGCACAGATCCAAGGCGTGTACGTCCTGCCCGTCGCCCAGGCCAAGGTCGCGTCGGTGGCACTGAAGAACCCAGCCAACCGCCACCGGACCCAGATGCTCACGCCGGAGGAGTTCCACTACGGCTTCACCAACACACGCACACTCGAGGAGTCGAGACCGATCTACGACAGGCTCGCGGTGCCCGGGCCGGGGCGCACGCTCTTCCAGGCGGCGCTCGCGAACTTCACACCGCACGCGGTGACGAGAATCAACCGGCACAACTCGAGCCGCGCGCCGCTGCTGTTCCTCGCCAACGGCAAGGACCACACCGTGCCCGCGGTATCAACCCGCGCCGCCTACAAGATCCAGAAGAAGACCGGCGCGCTCACCGAGCTCAAGGAGTATCCCGACCGCTCCCACTCCACCTTCTCCGAGGACGGATGGGAAGAGGTTGCGGACTACTCACTCGACTGGGCCGTGCGCAACGCACGAACCTAGCCCGAGGGTTAGTCGCGCGCATGTTACCTGTCGTGGAGCACCTGTAGTCGAGCCGTAGCTCGTGATCTGGCGGTGAGGCGGTCCCGGACGCAGCCCGGGCCAACGTTGATGATCCGCAGGTGTGTGGACCACAGATGATTCTCGTGGCAGTCGAGTGCAGCTCGGTCAGCTCGTGACCGAGCGCGACTGACGCGACCTCGGAGGCGGGCAGGGAGTGGCCGCGAGCACCTAGCTTGTCGGCTTGGCGATTCGAGCCTGTCGTCCTGGCGCGCGGGGGTCAGGTTTCGTGGTGGTACGGCGGGGCGTTGGTAGACTGCTGGCGCTTTCGCATGATCAGGCATGACCGAGGTGGGGCTGTTGCCCGGGAGTGTTCATGTCCGTCGTCGTAGTCGTGTGCGCGGCGTGCGCCGTACCTGAAGTGGCGGCGTTATGACGCCGATCGTGCGCGGGATCGCGTGGCTCGGGGTATTCGTCGGTATCTGTGTGGCGCCGTTGGTGTTCGCGCTGATGAGTACGAGTCAACCGGGGCAGGGTTTCTGGACCGACTTCTCCGTTGCTCTTGGCTTCGTCGGGTTGTCTCTGATGGGGATCGAGTTCGCGCTGGTGGCTCGGGTCAAGACCGTCGCGGAGCCCTTCGGTACGGACGCGGTGATCGATTTCCACCGGCAGATCGGGTACACGGGCCTGCTCTTCGTCCTGATTCACGTGGCGCTTTCCGCCGACTGGAGCGAGGCCAACCCGTTCACGGATAGCAATACACCCGCGCGTGTCTGGTTCGGAGGGATCGCGGCGGCCGCGTTGGTGCTCCTGGTGGCCAGTTCGGTATGGCGACGTCGGCTACGACTGTCCTACGAGTTGTGGCAGATCCTGCACGCCGTACTGGCAGTGATCGCGGTCCTGGCGGCCTTGGTACACGTGCTGTTGGTGAACTACTACGTCGACAGCATTTGGAAGCAGGTGCTGTGGTCGATCATGACCGCGGCATTCCTCTGGCTGCTCGTGTGGGTGCGCTTGCTTCGGCCACTGCGAATCCGGCGGCGGCCGTGGACGGTGGAGCGCGTCACGCCGGACCGTGACAGTACGACAGTGCTCACGCTGAGCCCGAACGGTCATGACGGCATGCGATTCGAACCCGGCCAGTTCGCGTGGATCACGGTCGGCAGATCGCCGTTCTCGGTTACCTCCCACCCGTTCTCGTTCTGTTCGAGCGCCGAGATGGAACGGCAGCCTCGAGGTTGCCATCAAGGCCGCGGGGGACTTCTCTTCCGGCGTCGCATCCGTCAAGCCAGGGACCGCGGTTTATGTGGACGGACCCCACGGGGTGTTCTCGATCGACCAGTACGAAGGCGCCGGCTTCTGCCTGATCGCCGGTGGAGTCGGGATCGCGCCCGCGCTGAGCATGCTCGAGACGCTCGCCGACCGTGACGACGTCCGCCCCGTTGTCTTGTTCGCCGGCAACCGCAACTGGGACAGCATCATCCTGCGCGATCGCATCGACGAGGTCACCACTCGGCTGAACCTCACGGTCGTACACGTGCTCGAGCAGCCGCCGCTGGACTGGACCGGGGAGACCGGATACATCGACGGAGACATCCTCGTCCGCCACCTGCCCGCACGTTTCCGGCGGTTCCAGTACTTCGCCTGCGGCCCCGTCCCCATGCTCGCAGCAGTAGAGAACGCGTTGGTCGGAATCGGCGCGCCGGCTGACCACATCCATACCGAACGCTTCGACTGGGTCTGAAGCAGGCAAGGAGATCCCGTGCGCCACGTCTACCTGACCCGTATCGCGCTCATTACCAGCGTGCTGCTGCTCCTCGCCTGCCTCGCCTTCGCCGCCATCCAGAACTGAACCAAACAACCGCAGTCACTCTGGGGCTGGTGCCGTTCGACGTCACCCACCGAGCGCTCGAATCCGCAACCAGGGATTGTGCGAGCCCGCCACTCGCCACGCCGCTCAGCTCCAGACTCCGGAGGCTCGGGTTAGAAGACCTTGAGCTGTCTCAGTCCACTCTGTTTGACGCAATTTCATGTCACGAGCCATGTCACGCGCGGCGGTGCGGGCAAGGGGGACTCGCTGACCTCGGCGCGCGATCGTGCTCGAACGGGGCTCACATCGCCTGCCTAGTGCCACCTGATGTGCGACGGATCTGCGCCACCTGATGTGCGACATGGGGGCTAGGAAACTGAGGCTGCGGTCCGCGGCCGCTGGCCCTTGAT
>NZ_SJKB01000025.1 GCF_004331465.1 Kribbella pittospori | reverse complement strand
CGGCCAGCCCGCCGAGCTCGCCCCGGCGTACGTCTTCCTCGCCTCCGACGACTCGACCTACATCACCGGCGAACGCATCGGCGCCACCGGCGGCCGCCCGCTCCCCTGAACCGGCCCTTCCCGCAGGCACCGGCCTGGAACGGCCCAACCACGATGGAGCACACATGTCGATCTGGCAGCGGTTCAAGCGCCGGCGACTGGCGCACACGATCAACGAAGCAGACGCGCCGGCCGACACGGACGTGGCGATGACACGGACCGAAGGCGGCGACCCTCAGCAGCCCACGTCCACGACGACCGGCACGGCGCGAACGACGAGTTCGTCGGCCGCGTCGCCGGAGACGAGTCCGAAACCCGCCCCTCCGGCGCAGAGCAACGCGCGCAGGCGGCCCGCTCCAAGGGCCCGGACGATCCCCGGCCCGGAACAGTTTGAGGTCGCCACCTCGTGCGTCGCTGGAGCGCTCGGCCAA
The DNA here is from genome assembly GCF_004331465.1 of Kribbella pittospori. Lineage (GTDB taxonomy): Bacteria > Actinomycetota > Actinomycetes > Propionibacteriales > Kribbellaceae > Kribbella > Kribbella pittospori. The sequence continues at coordinate 90,909 of NZ_SJKB01000025.1, read as the reverse complement.
CTTGAAGATTTCGATGCCTGAGGCAACCCTGCTTCGACCGACAGGCGCGGATGCCTCAGGCGATGGGGATCGCAGGTACCGTCAGCGACACGGAACTGAACGAGGCCCCCGGCCCCGAGCACACCCGGACGACCGCCGCGCACCGCAGGGACAAGACGTCACCCCCGGCACCCAAGGGAGCCCGATCGAGCCGCCAGACTGACAGCAGGCCACCAATTGGCGGTACGCGGTCAAGGTTGCGAGATGTCCTCGACGACTTGCTCCTCTGGCGGCCGGACGTCCCGGAACGTGCGCAGCAGTAGAAGGTCGTACGAGATCTTCAGCGCGCCTCCGATGACGAGCGGCCAGCCGAACGGGGAGTGGCCCAGCAGCCAGCCGGCCAGGATGGGCGGCACCACGGACGCCAGGCTGCGCGGTACGTTCGTCACGCTCGCAGCTGCCGGGCGCTCGGCCGGCGAGACGACCGCCATCACGTACGACGTACGCACCGGAACGTCCATCTGCGACAGCGCTGAGCGGACCAGCAGCGCGGCGATCGCCGCCCGCGCGTCCGGCATGAAAGCGGCGAGGATCAGGAAGCCGTTCGCCGGCAGATGGGTGAATACCATCGTCCGCACGAGCCCGATGCGACGAGCGATCCGCACGGCGACGAGCGACGAGAACGCCGAAAGCAGACCGGCCCAGAAGAACACCGCGCCGCTGATGGCGATCGACAGATCGAACCGTCGCTGCAACCACAGCACGACGAGTGCGGTGAGCACGAAGCCGCCGCCGAACGCATCCAGCGTGAAGAGTGCGGCGAGGCGGTACACGATGCCGCGTGACGGACCCAGCGCGACAGCCGGCGCCTCGGTCGGAGGCTCGATCGCCGACGACAGCGAGCGGTAGCGCAGGAGTACCGTCGCGCCGAGTACGGCATAGCCGACGAACGTCCAGCGCAGCGCGGTCTCGTCGCTGACTTCGACTCGTGCCGCGATCCACTCGGGAACGGCCGCGCACAGCGCGCCGAACGCCGCGACGAGCGAGCCGATCAGTGTGTAGCGGGCGAACAGGCCCGTCCGCTGGCTGTCCGGCGCAGTGCCCGGCAGCAGCGCCTGCTCGGTCGGTAGGAACACGCTGACGTCGCCGCCCGAGGGGTTCAGCGTGCCGACGAAAGCGACCACGAGCAGCACCCAGAACCCGTTCGCCGCGGCGAAACCGAGCCCGGTCAGGACCATCAGAACCGACACAAGCTGCAGCAGGCGGCGCCGGCCGACTCGGTGGCCGCGCAGCCCGACGCCGAGCGTCAACGCCGCCGAGCCGAGCAGCGTCGCGGCCACGACGGCTCCGATGCGGGCGCCCGAGAGACCGAGCGCGGCGAGGTACCCGGCGAGCACCACGCTCACGATCCCGTCGCCGAATGCCCGGATCCCCCGCGTCTGCAACAAGACGGCGGCGTCGTGACCGGTGCCCAGCGGGAGGATTCGCACCGATGCATCATCATCGATCACCCCTTGCGGCCGCATCGGGTTTAGAAACCCACCTCGACGCTTGGGTTGGCACTCCAGTCGTGATCGAGGGTCTGGTTGCGATCACCGCGGGTCCGAACCGCTTCGCAGATCTCCGGCGTTGGTCAGCGGCCCGCGTTCTCGAGCATCGTCAGGAGTTTGCGGAGCGCCGTGAGCGTTGCCAGTTCGACGACCTCGGGCGGATCGCCGTCGAACTCGTGGTGTGCGGATTCCTCGTGCGAGCCGCTGCTGACGGCCAGGTAGACAGTGCCGGCCGGGTGACCCTCGTCGGGATCGGGACCACCGACGCCGGTGACCGCTACGGCGAAATCGGCGTTCGTCAGCCGGGCGACGCCCCGAGCCATCTGCTCGGCACACCGTGCCGTCACGACGGGGCCACGGTTGACATCCAGCACCTTGAACTTGACCTCCGAGGCATAGGCGACCACGCCACCAGCGAACCAGGAGTTCGCCTCCGGAGCCGCCCCCAGTTGGCACGCGATGCTCCCACTGGTCAGCGACTCGGCGACCGCGACCGTCCAGCCCTGCTCACGAGCGACGTCAGCGATCCGCTCCGCGATCGCCGCGGTTTCTCCACTCAATGCACCAGCTCCAGCCATTCCGCGATTCTCCACCCCAAGCGTTCCGGATCAGCAACCGGCACAGTCGGGCAGCATTCGCGACGCCTGACCTTCTGTTCTCCTTCGCGCTCCAAGCACGCCAGCAGTTCCACCACCCAGGCGGCGGAACTTCCACTGCCGCTGATCGTTGACGGACGGACAGGAAAGACTGGACCAGCTCAGCACATAGCGAGCCAGGTCGACGCCTCGATCTGCCAATGCGTGTGAATGTTCGCGCGGCCCCGCCTTGCTAGCCTCGAGTTGCCCGGTCCGGACTGGGTGCACAGGGAGAGGTGGGCAGATGCGCTGGTATGTCCGGCACTTCTACGACGTAGGTCTCGCGGTGGGATTCATTGCGCTGGCTTGTGGTGTGCTGGTCTCGCTGGACACGCTGCAGCAGATCCTGCTCCTGAGCTTCGCAGTGCTGTGCGTGCACGAGTTCGAGGAGTACGGCTGGCCTGGCGGCTTCCCGTCGTACATGAACCGCGTGATGTTCCCCAAGATCGCGGCCAGGCTCGGCAAGGAGAGCGGTCCGTCGGATCGCTACATCCTCAACCAGGTCAACTCGGTCTTCGTCAACGTCCTGGCGGCGTACCCGTTCTATGCTGTGCCGATCTTCTTCCCCGACCTGATCTGGCTCGGGCTTGCCCCGATCCTGTTCAACCTGGTTGAACTGCTGATCCACGGCGTCGGAGCCGTCGTCGCCACCAAGAGTCCCTACAACCCCGGCCTGCTCAGTTGCCTGCCCTGGCTGGTCCTCAGCGTCTGGTACATCGTCGAGGTCACCCGCAACGACCTCGCATCCGGCGCGGACTGGGCGATCGCCGTCGGCTACCTGATCGTCTGGATCGTCGTCGCGCTGCCGGTGGGCACGTTCGTACTCCTGTCCGACCGCAACTCCCGCTATCCCTTCGCTCCCGAGGAACTGTCCCGCTTCGAGAAGTACACACGGCGCATCCACACAGTCATCCACCCCTGACCTCCGGTCGGAATACGCTGTTCAGCCGGCGTCGGCTGTCGCTTCGACGGCCTGGAGGATCAGTCGGGTCGCGGCCTCGGGCTGAGACACGAACGACACGTGCGACGCCGCGACCTCCACGATCGTCGCGTTCGCACGCTCGGCCATGAACCGCTGCAGCGCCGGCGGGATCGCCTTGTCCTCAGTGCCCAGCAAATACCAGCAGGGCAACGTATTCCACGCCGGCGGCGCCGACGGCGTGGCGGCGAACGCCGCGGCGGCGTACGGCCGCTGTGCCGCCGCCATCACTGCGGCCGTCGCGGGATCGACGTCGGCGGCGAAGGCTTCGCGGAACGCCTCCGGGGCGAGGTAGAGGTCGGTCCCCTCGGTCCCGTCGGGGTTGGTGAACGGAACGGGCCTGATCGACGGCCCCACCAGACTGCCTTCGAACCTCTCCAGGAGCTCTTGCTGGCTCTCGCCGACGTCACACATCCAGCCGTTGAGGTAGACGAGCGCTCGAACCTGCTCGCTGCCGATGGCGGCAGTGGAGATCACATTCCCGCCATACGAGTGCCCGACGAGCACGATCGGACCACTAATCGTCCGCAGGAACTCAGCCAGGTACGCCGCGTCGCCGGCCAGATCGCGAAGCGGGTTGCCAAACCCGATGACGGAGTACCCACGCTCCTGGAGCGCGCGGATCTCGGCGTCGAAACCAGTCGCGTCGGCCCAGGCACCGTGAACCAAGACGATCGTCGGCGTCTCAGCAGCCATTCTCATCACCCCTCCTCTGTTGACGGTCTACCAATATGGCGACTGTAGTCCGGAGAGTCTCGATCAGCGCCTGCTCAATGGTCAGCCGATGTTGTCGGGACATTGATCGGGAGCTGACAGGTTGCTGTCGTGCCGCCACCCGGTGGGCTGTCGACGGACAGGCAACTCGTCGCGCGGCGTGAGGATCCGCAGCCTGCAGTCCGCCTCCGTCACGCCGATCGACCCCGATGACGTCGAGGGGCACGCCCGGATCGCGGACGCGACCAGCATCCCGATCGCGGTCGGCGAACACGTCTACACCCGGACGGTATTCCGTGACCTGCGGGTGCACCAGCACCTCGGAGTCGCTCATCCCGGTGCTCCGATGATCGAGTGCATTCCCTGGCTGCAGGAGTTGTTCCACGAGCCGGCCGACATCCGGGCCGGCGCCTTCCACGCGTCGACCACCTTCACCGACGACGCATTCGCGCAGTACCGGCGACTCGGCTGCACGGGTGGGCAAGAAGAGTGCGGCGACGGGCAAGTTCGGGGTGCGTGGGCGGCCTAGCGTCGTCGCATGAGTCAGCATCATGAGGAATTCGCACAGTTCATGCCGGCGGGACAGTTCGATCTGACCAAGGAGTTGGGTCGGTGGCGCGAGTTGCGTGATCTCGCGATACCCGACGACGTTGCCGCCGCGATGGATCGCGCCACCGTCGCGTTGGCCGCATCTGGGCTCGGGGGCGAGATTGTCTCGGTCGGCAGCCGGGCGCCGGGTTTCGTCCTGGCGAACGCGGCCGGCGACAAGGTCTCCCTCGAGGATCTCCTCGCCCGCGGACCGGTGGTGATCTCTTTCTATCGCGGCGTTTGGTGCCCGTTCTGCAACCTGGAGCAGAGGGCATTGCAGCAGGCGCTGCCGCAGATCGTCGAACACGGTGCGGCACTGGTCGCGATCTCGGGCATGACGCCCACCAACTCGACAGCCATGATCGAGCAGAACGGCCTGACGTACGAGGTACTCACCGATCCCGGACTGCTGGTGGCGCGAAGCTACGGTCTGGTGTTCGAACTGCCGGAATACCTGCGCCAGGCGTACGCCCGATTGGGACACCCGATTCCGCGCTACAACGGCACGACCGAGCACACGTTACCTGTCCCCGCCACCTTCGTCGTGGATTCCGCCGGCGTCATCAGGTTCGCGTACGCCGTTCCCAACTACATGTACCGTGCCGATCCAGCTCATGTGATTGCCGCATTAGCCGCGCTGCCGACGTAGCACAACCGGCGCCACGCCGTACCGCTCCCGGAAGACCCGGCTGAAATGCGCAGGGCTGGCGAACCCCCACCTCCGCGCCACCACGCCGACCGGATCGGACCCGAAGAGCAGGTCGTCGTAGCTGCGGGCGAGCCGTCGGTGCCGGATGTAACCGCCCAGACTGATCCCGAGCCCGCCCATCGCGACATAGAGGGTTCGCACCGACACCGAGTGGACGGCGGCGATGACCGGCGGGCTCAGCTTCGGGTCGTCGAGGTTGGCGTCGATGTAGTCGAGCACCCGCTCCCGCAACTGCAAGGCCGGCCACGGCCGGAGCGGTTCCGTACCGCCGGTCTGTAGTTGATCGAGCGGTCTCAGCAGTTCGGTGACCAGCAATGCCGACGCCGCGCGGGCGCCGTCGCTCATCGTCGGCAGTTGGTCGTTCAGCACCGACAGCACCTGGACGAGAGACCGCGTCGGCGCATGGTCCCCCGGCAACGTCTGGACGAACGAACGGCGGTACCCAGGCAGCGCCGTCGCGGCCACCGAGCGCGGCACGATCAGGGTCGTCTTGGTCAACGGTTCCAGGATCTCGTAGCCGCCGGTGGCGGCGCCGTCCCAGATCATCGCGTCGCCCGGCCCGAGTACGACGCGTTCACCGTCCAGGTCGACGGCCTGCCGCCCGGACTCGATGAAGTGCAGCCCGATCACGTCACGGGTGTTCGCAGTCACCTGCCGTCGGGTACGCCGCCCGCGGTGCGGGAACACCGACGTCCTCAGCAGCGACATCTCGCCCAGCTGGTTCTCCCGCACATCTGCCGCGAAGTTCTGCTGCGGACCACGCACCATGTCGATGGCGAACGCCAGATGAGTACTGGCCAGAATCTCGCACCACGCGCCGAAGCGGTCCCGCAGTGGAATCTCCGCCATACTCCACTGCCGCTCCTGATCCACGACCTCCACCGTACCCACCGATGCGCGCGAGGCGAGGGCGATCTGTTTCGTGTTCGCGTTGTGCCGGGAGGCGGCCGTCGTCAAGAGCTGCCGCAGTGCGGGGTCGCCCGAACACCTGCAGAGCGGTTCAAGCACTGGCTACCTATCCGTCGGCTGTCCTTCGGCGTGGCCGGATGAGGTCGGCTGCTCGTTCGGCGATGGCGTAGACGGTGGCGTTGGTGTTGGCGGAGATCGGTGACGGCATGACTGACGCGTCGGCGACCCGGAGGTTGCGGATGCCGTGGACGTGCAGGCTCCGGTCGACCACGGATCGGTCGTCGATCCCGATGGCGCAGGTTCCCGCGTAGTGCGAGTAGCTCCGGAGATTGGTGCGGATGTACCTGTACAGGTCTGTTTCGGCGCCCGGAAGCACCTCGCTCCCCCGCCACCGGCCGAGGGCCGGCGCGGCGCCGATCTCGCGGGCGGTGCGCAGACCTTCAGCCACGATGTCGAGGTCACGCGGGTCGCTGTAGTACGCCGGATCGATGACCGGTCGGGCATCGGGATCGCTGCCAGCCAAGCGAATCGAACCACGACTGTACGGCGACACCAGCGAGACCATGATCGAGTAGCCGTGACCGATGTCGGGGCCAGGCAACGAGTCCTCGCGCAGCGGTACGTCGACGAACATGACCTGCACATCCGGACCATGCTCACCGATCCCCGTACTCAGCATGCCCTGGACCTCACCGTGGTTGTTCAGCCCCGGCGGCACCGGCTCGGCAGACTGGTAGACCACGCCGCAGAGGGGATGGTCGTGCAGGTTCGCCCCGACGCCCGGTAGGTCCGCAACCACCTTGATACCAAGGGATTTCAGATGATCCGCTGGCCCGATGCCGGACAGCATCAGCAACTGCGGACTGCCGACCGCGCCGGCAGCAAGGACGACTTCCCCCGTGCATTCGGCGACGAACGTCTCGCCGCGCACGTCGTACTCCACTGCCCTGCACCCGTTGTCGTCCAGGAGCAACCGCCGTACCAGCGCACCGGTGACCACGGTGAGGTTCGGCCGGCTCATCGCCGCGATGAGATAGGCATCGGCCGCGCTTTGGCGCCGGCCGTCGACGATGTTCAGGTCGCAGAAACCGAAGCCCTCCTCCAGGCCGCCGCTGATGTCGTGCGCGATCGGATACCCCGACTGTGCCGCCGCCGCCACGCCGGCCGTCGAGATCGGATGCGGTTGTACGGCGGGTCCGGGCATCAGCGGGCCGTCCACCCCACGCAGCGCGGGATCGCGCCCCTTGGTGCTCTCGCTCCGTTTGAAGAACGGCAGCAGATCGTCGAATCCCCAGCCCTTCGCGCCGGCCTCGGCCCAGGCGTCGTACCCGGCTCGATGCCCGCGGACGAAGTTCATCGCGTTGATCGACGAGGACCCGCCCAGCCCGCGGCCGCGCGGCCACGGCACCCGCGCTCCCGTCACCTGCTGAGGCACAGTTTGATCCGCCCAGTCGGCCGCGGACCCCATCAACGCAGGCCACGCCGGTGGAACCGCCATCAGTTCCAGCGGCTCCGCCCCACCCGCCTCGAGCAACAACACCGGTTCGCCGCTCTCCGACAACCGAGCCGCCAACACACACCCCGCCGTACCAGCACCCACGACGACGTACTCATAACTACGCATTTCGATTCCTCCTGGAGTGGTTCCGGCGGTGGAGGTCACCGCCGGAACCAACTGCCTTTGTCAGCGGGCGGTCAGGGTGCCCAGGAGGCCGTGCATCTCGGCGTCGGGGCCGGCGCTGAACCAGACCGCGTTCGGACCGCCGGCTACGGCGTCGCCGTTGAGGAGACTCCACAGGCGCTCGATCTTGATCACGTGACCCTTGGTGTCGGTGAGGGTGCCCAGGAACCGGCCGGTGTGCGGGTTGTAGGCGTGGATCGTGCCGTCACCGAAGTTGCCGACCAGGAGGTCGTTGGAGAACCGGCCGAACTTCGCCGGCGCGATGTCCAGTCCCCACGGCGAGTTCAGCGCTCCGCGGGAGACGACCCGCTGCGGGTGTGTACCGATGGTCGTGAAGCGGTCGACGAAGCCGCGCCCGGCGCCGTCCGCGGTGTCGCCCTTGTCGGCGTCCTGCTTGGCGTACGCGACGTAGACGGAGTTCCCGAGAACCTGCACGTTGAAAGGCGCGAAGCCGCGCGGCAGGGACCGGTCACGGAACATGCCGCGCGCGTTGATCTTGTGGAACGACGAGTCGAAGACGTCGATGCTGTTGTTGTGGAAGTTTGCCGCCAGCAACAGTGGACCGAACTTGCTCTGCACCTCGGTGAGGCCGGTGTAGATCGCACCGGGCGTGGTGGCGACAGTGACCGCCTGGGTGCCGGCCGCGCCGTTCCAGGCGGCGATCGTCCCGCCGATTGTGGCGAACACGAAGTTGGCCGGCGCGTTGGTGCCGGGTACGACGAAACCGGACGACGCACTGTTGAAGGTCTGGCCGGTGACCAGGCCACCGGGAATCTTGACCACCAACTGCTTGCCCGCGGGGGCGGTCGCGACCGGGCTGCCGTTGACGGCGCCGGTGTACAGCGTCGAGACGCCGGTGTCGGTGTCGGACACCCACACCGGGGTGTCAGGACCGTGAGACATTCCCCAGGCGTTCGCCAGGTTCGGGTCGGTGATCTGTGCCATTCCTGGCACGTCCGATACGAGGTTGGTCTGGGTGACGCCGTGCCGCTGCTGCGCAGGTTCGTACGGGTGACGGGCGGGCGCGGCGACGGCGGTTCCGGCTGCGACCAGCGTGGCCGAGGTCACGGCGGCCGCGGCCAGCGCGGGGAGACGCTTTGCGATCATGGAGCTGTCTTCTCCTTCGGATCTGCCGGCCGATCGGATGAGCCGGCGTGTTGATTCAACTCTCAATCAACACGCCGGGCGGCAGAATCCCCCAGCTAGGGGAATCAGTCCGAGAGGATGGCCATCAGCTCGGCGCGGCCCTGAACGCCGAACTTGACGAAGATCGCCTTGACGTGGTCGTGGAGAGTGGTCTGCGCGATGTGGAGATGCGCCGCGATCTCGGCCGTCCGGAGGCCGCTGATCAGTAGGCCGGCCACCTCGCGCTGACGAGCGCTGAGGGTGTGCAGGCGCAGCAGCAGCGAGGTGAGATCGGGCCGAGGGGCCTGGAGCAGTGTGACCGTCACCCGCGCAGGCTCGTCCGGACCGCCGTGCATGCGCCCGCCGTGGACCAGCAGCCAGCGACCATCGGCCAGGCGCACGCGGGCCGATGCGCTCTCGCGGAGTCCGGCCCCGACGGCCACGGCGTACAGGGTCGAGGTGGCGTCACCCGGCATCAGCGTCATCAGCCTGCTCGCCTCTGCGGTCGCCGAGACCTGCCGGCCCTGGAGATCGAAGGCCAGCACACTCGGCACGACCATCGAGAGGCCGGGCTCCGGCCGCTGACACAGGCTGCGCCGCAGCCCCTCACCGATATCCTCGGCGATCGCCGCAAGGAACTCCTGTTCGGCACGGTCGAAGTCGCGGGCGCCGGCCTCGCGGTAGATCGCGCCGTGGCCCCAGGTGGAACCACCGACGCGCAGTACCGTCCGCAGCCCGTCGCCGATCCCGGCCGGGCGAAGGACCCCCTGAATGCGTGGGCTTTCTGCCACGGTCGCATCATCGAGCTCATGCAGCGCCACGACCGGCGACGGGTGCACCGACAGCTCAGCCAGCTTGTGCACATCGCCGTCAGGCTCCAACTCACTGCGCCATAAGGCGCGATCGAGCTCCGGCGACTTCTGCGCCACCAGCGTGCCACTCGACAGCAACGTGTCCGGATCCAGCGTCATCCACCCGGAGACATCATGCGGAACCGTACGGCGTACCAGCGCCGATACCTCATCCAAATAACTCTGCGGATCGAGACTGCTCCGGCCAAGCCTTCGCAACGTCTCCCGGGCTGCGGCATACGTCGTTGTGAGCATCACTCCGAACACGAACGAATGGAAGCGATCGGTTCATGGCCCATCACAGATCTACAGCTGACCCCCACCGTGGATACCTGCTAGCAGGTATCAAGTCACAGGAGTTCTTTGTTCAGATGGTTCGCGAGTTCTGTTCGGGAGCGGACGGAAAGTTTGCGATAAACGCGGGTCAGGTTGGCTTCGACCGTCTTCACCGACAGGAAGAGTTCGGCGGCGGCTTCCTGGTTGGAGCGGCCGGCGCCGACCAGCTCGGCGACCCGGCGTTCGGTTTCGGTGAGCGCGCTCGTGGTGGGGTGGAGCCCGCTGCGGCTCGCTTCGTCGCGGGCTCGTTCGGCCCAGCGCGGAATGCCCAACTCCTCGAACACCGCCGCGGCCGCGTTGAGCGTCTCGACGGCCATCCCTTTGTACCCGGCGCGACGGTAGACCTGCCCGAGGGCAAGCCGCGATCGGCCGGCTTCGAAGGGGCATTCGGATCCCTTCAGATCGACGATCCGGCGAAGCTCGGCCAAGGCTCCGTCCACGTCACCGCGTGCGGCCATGAGCAGGGCCTGGCAGCGGTCGGCTGCGACGTGGGCCTCAGACCTGCCGGCTGTGCCTTGGCGCCGTAGCAGCGAGACCGCTGTCTCGATCTCGTCCAGGGCACCGACCTGGAGTGCAGCGTCGGCGTAGTCGACCGGCCACAACAACTGCTCCAGGTCGACCATCTTGGTACTGGCGAAGATCTGCGCGAGTTCACGTAGTGGTTCGAGCGCCGCCTGCCAGTTTCGCGCCGAGGTCTCCACGAATCCCACCTGCGCCAGGAAGCCGGCCAGCCAGTACGTGAGCCCGCTGGCTCTCGACCGCGCCGCCGCGCCCAATGCCAACGCGCGAGCCTCGTCCAGGTCGCCCGCGTACTCGTGGATCAGGATCCGGGCCATGTTCTCCTGCAGACCGCGACCGTTCGCCCACGCCCCCGACCGGTCCGCTTCATCGAGAGCCGCTCGGGCTTCGCGCACCTTCGAGCCCCGGATGAGGTTCAGGATCAAACAGATGTAGAGGCCGGACAGATCGCCGTACCTGCCGACCTCGATGGTCCGTACGATGCCGTCGCGGGTGTATCGCTCGGCCGACTCGTCGTCCCAGGATGCGTGGAAGCCACGGGCCCACGCCCATTCCGCGGCAGACAGCTCGAGCGCCGAGCCCTCCACCAGCTCCTCGATCTCGCGCAACGTCTCATCCGGTCGATCCAATCCCCAGAGGCGCTCGAGGTTCTGCCGTTGGTTCAGGGCCACGAGTTGAATGTCCGGACGCTGGAGCGCGACCGCTTCGGCGACCGCCATCTGGGTCAGTCTCAGCGCGAGCCTGCCGTGGCCCTCCATCCGGTGGTACTCGCTGAGTTCTTGCAGGATCTCTGCCCTGGCCTCGCTGCCTGCCGATGCGAGTCTGAACGCGTCCTCGGCGCGGGGCCGTGCATCCCGCAAGTCATCAGCCAACCGCCCCTGCCTCAGCAGCACCTGCGCGTGCTGCGCCGGAGAACCTGCCAGAGCCGAGCTCTTCTCCAATGCCGCCCGCGCCGCCAACGCATCGCCGGCACCGAGATAGATGTCCACGGCCAGGAGCCAGCGCCGCAAACTCTCGGTGGTCTCGATATCGGTCGGAGTGGCCAGCGCAGCCGCTTCCAGCAGCTCCCCCGCCAACTGCTGGGCACCGCGGCCGCGCGAGATCTCGGCCGCGCGTTCGAGTTCAGCGGCGACCATCTCGTCAGGGGCCGTGATCGACTTCGAACGATGCCGTGCCCGCTCGACCGGATCTTCGAGCTTCTCGGCGAGAACTCTGTGGGTACGACGCCGATCCTCTGGCGCGGCGCCGTCGTACATCGCCGACGCCAGCAGCGGGTGGGTGAACGCGACCACCGCCCCCGCGCCGACCGTCGCCACGTCCCAGTCGCTCGCCGCCTCGAGGGCCGACCGCAGCCGGGCTTCCTCGACGATCCGTTGCAACTGGGCGACCGTGAGCCGCCCGGCCGCGGACACCAGCAACAGCACCTCGCGAGCGTCCTCCGGCAGCAGCGAAACCTTCTCGGCCAGCAGGCCTGCCAGGCTCGGTGGAATGGGGAAGATCGGATCGCTGCCCTGCTGGGCACCCCAGCGCCACTTCGACAGGTCGGATTGCATCGCCTGCGCGATCATCAGCGCCAGGAACGGATTCCCGCCACTGGCGCGGGCCACCCCGGCGCTCATCGGCGGGGTCCACCGCCGCCCAAGCCGTAGACGCAGTAGTTGCCCAATCGCCCAATCCGGCAAGGGCGCCAGAACGAGCTCCTGGCGCGGCTCGGCCAGCACCCGAATCAGATCCGCACCCGCGTCCGGATCGGGCCTCGATGCGACGACGACACTGATGCGCCGCGGGTCGACGTTGCGTAACGCGAACGCGAGACTGCCGACGCTGGCCTGATCCAGCCACTGCAGATCATCGACGATCAGCGTGACGGGCTCGGCCTCACCGAGCTGCGTGAGAAGAGTCCGAACCGCCAGCGGCACGGCCAAGGCATCGACCCCGCGCTCATCGGGCTCGGCTCGCTGCAGAGCCACCGCCAGTGCACGCCGCTGCGGGCCCGGCAGCCGGTCTTCGACTCCCTCCGCGCATTGATTCACCAGCTCGGCCAACCCCGCGAACGGCAGACCACGGTCGAACTGGGTCGGCATGACCGACAGCACCCGCCGTCCCCGCCGCTGAGCCAGCTGATTCGCCACTTTCAGCAGGCTGCTCTTGCCAAGACCAGGCTCCGCGATCGCGACCGCGCTGCCGCCCCGGTCCAGCACATCTCGGACCAATCGCACAGCGTCCTCACGGCCGAACAGGCCGTAGGCGGCCGCCGTCCCCTCATCCATCAGGTCATCATCCGGCACCCCACACCCCCAGATCGAGGGTCGGGGCCGCACCTTGCCAAGGGTTTTCCCTCATGCCGTGAGAGCAGTCCAACCCCTAGCGTCACCAGACATCAGCCCAAACCCCAGGAGGCACGCCATGAACGCAACCACCCAACCCGCCGTACTGCTCATCCACGGCGGATTCGTCGACGGCTCCGGCTGGCGAGGCGTCTACGACCGGCTCCGCGCGCAAGGGCACCGGGTCCTCATCGTGCAGAACCCGACGGTGTCGCTCGAAGGCGACGTGACCGCGACCAAGCAGGTCCTCGACGAGGTCGACGGCCCCGCGATCCTCGTCGGCCACTCGTACGGCGGTGCCGTCATCACCGAGACCGGCAGCGACGACCGCGTCGCCGGACTCGTCTACATCGCGGCATTCGCGCCGGACAAGGGTGAGTCGGTGAACACGCTGATCGCCGACCCGCCCGCGGGTGCGCCAGTGCCGCCGATCCTGCCGCCGCGCGACGGCTACCTGTTCCTGGACCGGGACAAGTTCCACGACTCCTTCGCCGGCGACCTGCCCGTCGACGAAGCCGCGTTCATGGCCGACTCCCAGATCCCCTGGGGCGTCGACGCCCTCGCCGGCTCGGTGACCGAACCCGGCTGGCGGACCAAGCCGAGCTGGTACCTGGTCGCCGCCGACGACCGGATGATCCCGCCGCCGGCCCAGCGTCAGATGGCCGAGCGCGCCGGCGCGACCGTCCGCGAGGTCTCCGGCAGCCACTCCGTCTACGTCTCCCAACCCCAAGCCGTCGCCGACCTCATCCACACCGCCGTCCAGTCCCTCGGCTGACGCACGCATCCCCGCAAGAGGCAGGAGTTCACCATGGGTACCAACGTCACTCGCCGCCAGGTGCTGGCGGCCGGTGCGGCCGCGGCTGGGTCGGCTGCGCTGATAGCCAGTCCACTCGGAGCGAACGCGGCGCCCGCTGCCACAGCTCAGGCCGCCAAGCCGAAGGTCAAGCCGACCATCGTGTTGGTCCACGGCGGGTACGCCGACTCGTCGTGCTGGAACGCAGTCATCCAGAAGTTGCAGCGCGACGGCTTCACTACGATCGCGGGGTCGAACCCGCTGCGGGGCATCCCCACCGATGCGCCGTACATCGGGAGTCTGCTGGACTCGATCACCGGGCCGGTCGTGCTGGTCGCACACTCCATGGGCGGAACCGTCATCACGAACGCCGCAGCCGGAAAGACCAACGTCAAGGCGCTGGTCTACATCGCCGCGTTCGCGCCCGACGTAGGCGAGACGCAAGGAGAGCTGATCAACAAGTTCCCAGGGAGCCTCATCGAGCCTGTGAGCGTGGGGGTTCCCTACACGAAGCCCGACGGCACCACCGGGATCGACCTCTACCTGAGCACGGACGGCCAAGCGGCCTTCGCCGCCGACGTGCCCACCGACACCTTCCGAATCATGCAGGCAACCCAGCGGCCATTCGACGCGGACTCCTTCATCTATCCGACTCAGGCGGCCGCATGGCGAAGCATCCCGTCATGGGGACTGGTCGCCGGCCGGGACAAGGCGATCCCGCCCGCATGCGAGCGCTGGATGTACAGCCGTGCAAACTTCCGCAAGGTCGTCGAGGTGCGCACCTCGTCCCACGTCGCAATGATCAGTCACCCGCAGACCACCGCAGACCTGATCCGGGAGGCCGCCAACGCAACCTCCTGACCTGCCGGTGCCGGGCGCTCAGGAGCTGCGGGCTGCGGCCGCGATGTTGGCCTCCAGGTGGTCGATATTGCTGCTGCCGGGGATCGCCACTGTGACCGGCGAGCGGTCGAGGAGCCACGCGAGACGGGTCTGCGCGGCCGTCAGCCCGGTTCGCGCGGGAGGTGTGTCGTTCGCGGCGTACCCGATCGGTCCGAAGGCCAGGTAGGGAATCCCGCGCTCCGTGCAGAAGTCGAGCGTCGCCGTGTCGCTCTGGTCGCTGTAGCTGAACAGGTTCGACACACTGGCGACGGGTCCGCGCGCGTGTGTGCGGCGTACCTGGTCGAGGGTGACGTTCGACAGTCCGACGGTGCGAAGTACGAGGTCCACATGACCAAGGCCGACGGAACCGAGATCACAGTCAAGCTCGACGCCAACTTCAAGGTCACGTCCAACATCAACGGCCGAGGCTGAGCCACCCGCGCGCATCAGCGCCGTCTGCCACATGGGTCGGCACACTTGCTTGGCGGCGCCGCCTAGAACAGGCATCGAAGTATGCTGACCCCAGAGCGCAATGGAACGCCCACAAGTAGGTGGTGCCCGATCATGAATGTGCTGCTGATAGGTGCGCCGGCCTCGGGTAAAGGCACGCAGGGCGACCGGCTGTCCCAGCGTCTCGGTCTGGAGCACATCGCAGCCGGCGACCGGCTGCGCGCCGAGGCGACGGCCGGGACACCGCTGGGCAAGGAGATCGCCCCCTACCTTGACCGGGGCGAGCTCGTCCCAGACCGGCTCGTGATCGATCTGATCCTGCCCGAAGTACTCGCGGCCGCGCAGCGCAATGGCTACATCCTGGAGGGTTTCCCCCGTTCAGTGAGCCAGGCCACCCTGGCCGAACAAGCAGGACCCGGGCCGGACGTGGTGATCTTCCTCGATGCACCTCGCGACGTGCTCATCGAGCGCACCCTGGCTCGAGCGCAGGCAGAAGGCCGAAGCGACGATACCGAGGACGTCGTCCACCGCCGGCTCCGGGTCTTCGACGAGGTAACCAAGCCGCTGGTCGACTACTACCGCGGTCAGGGGCTTCTGCACACCGTCGATGCGAGCCAGGACGTCGACGACGTGACGAAAGATATCCTGGCCGCCCTAGAACCGTGAAGGCCGCTCAAAGCCCAGGTTCACTAAGCCCCGATCGACCGCCCGCGGCCAGGAGAGGCGAAGGCACGAAATCCCAGTGCCTGAGATCTACCTGCTGCGGCAAATCGAAGGGGCCGGTGGTCTACCGCCCGGCAGTCACTGGCCTGGCTCGGATCCACCCTCGGCGAACTCCCACCATGCCAATGGCAGCCAGTCAGTGCCGACGAACGCATCCACACTCGCCCCACGGCCCGTGATCAGGACACTGGTCCCCGGCGGGTACACGACACCTGACAGGCCTGGGACGGAAACGAGCAAGGTCCCGATCCGCCGCCACATCTGCTGCTCCTCACCTGTGGGGGGATGACACTAGCCACATGAGGGATGACCCTCGCGGCTTCCCGGCAGTCTACTTTGTGGAGCGCATGCTGGCTGTGAGCGATCCCGCCGCTTCTACACGCTGCAGAGTCGGATTTTCGCTCGGGACCGGTCCCGGAGCAGACGGCCGCGCGTCGAATCAGAGGTCTGCATCGATGGGAGTTGCCCGACATGAAGGCTGTTGTCTACAAAGCACCGTTCCAGGTAGCGATCGAAGAGGTGGAGGATCCGCGGATTGAGCACCCGAGTGACGTGATCGTACGGATCACGACGAGCGCGATCTGCGGTTCGGATCTGCACATGTACGAGGGGCGAACCGCGGCCGAGCCCGGCATCGTCTTCGGGCACGAGAACCTGGGCATCGTCGAGCAGGTCGGGTCCGGGGTCACCTCACTCATGCAGGGCGATCGTGTCGTGATGCCGTTCAACGTCGCCTGCGGCTTCTGCAAGAACTGTGTCGACGGCTACACCGCATACTGCCTGACCGTGAACCCCGGATTCGCCGGCGGCGCATACGGGTACGTGGCCATGGGCCCGTACAAAGGCGGCCAGGCGGAGTACCTGCGTGTCCCCTACGCCGACTTCAACTGTCTGAAGCTGCCCGCGGGCACCGAGCACGAGTCCGACTTCGTACTGCTCGCCGACATCTTCCCGACCGGCTACCACGGTTGCGAGCTGGCCGCGGTCTCCCCGGGCGAGAGCGTCGCCGTGTTCGGCGGCGGACCGGTCGGCCTGATGGCCGCCTACTCCGCGCTGCTCCGGGGCGCCTCCAGGGTCCTGGTCGTCGACCGGGTACCCGAACGGCTGCAGAAGGCTCAAGACCTCGGGGCCATCCCGATCAACTTCCAGCAGGCTGACGCGGTCGAACAGATCAAGGAGCACACCAACGGCGAGGGCACCGACAAGGGGATCGACGCCGTCGGCTACCAGGCCCAGTCTTCCGCGGGGGGCCGCGAGGAGCCCGCCGTGGTCCTCAACGCGCTGATCCAGTCCGTTCGAGCGACCGGAAGGCTCGGAGTGCCGGGGCTCTATGTACCGGCCGACCCCGGCGCGCCGGACGAGGCCGCAAAGCAAGGGATGCTCCTGGTGGCCGTCGGCAAGCTCTTCGAGAAGGGCCTGCGCATCGGCACCGGGCAATGCAACGTGAAGCGCTACAACCGGCAACTCCGCGATCTCATCATCACCGGCCGCGCAGCGCCGAGCTTCGTCGTCTCCCACGAGCTGCCCCTCGACGAGGCACCCACTGCCTACGAGAAGTTCGACAAACGCGTCGAGGGCTACACCAAAGTGCTTCTGCACCCATAGGGGTAAAGCACAGCGATGCTCCTGACCTCCAACACCAGCAGCCGGTGCGGGGCCGGTGGTGTCGCGCGGGTGGACGCCGACCCTTCCTTGGCCGATGTGGCTTGGCGGTCAGTGTGTGGCGGCGTGCTCGTGGGGCCTGACTTCGGTTCCTTCGGAGGAACCGCTCGTTTCGCGTACTCCACCCAGCGAGACCAGGTCGCGACGGAACAGTGACGCCAGCGCCCAGTCCAGCCCAATGCGAGCCTTGCGGTTGATGGTCGGTATCTGCGTCAGGTGGTAGGTACGGTGCAAGACCCACGCAGGTAGGCCCCGCAGTCGAACTCCGTAAAGCTCGGCCACTCCCTTGTGGAGGCCAAGGCTTGCGATGGAGCCGGCGTACCGGTGGGCATAGGGCCGTGCGGACTGTCCGTGGAGCACTGCGACGAGGTTGTCAGCGAGGTGCCGGGCCTGGCGGACTGCGTGCTGGGCCGTGGGTGGCGTCGTCACTCCCCGGTTCGTGAGATCAGGGACGGCGGCACAGTCACCCGCGCTCCACGCGTCCTCCGTGCCGACCACGCGGAGGTCAGCTCCGACCCGGACACGCCCTTTCTCATCGAGGGCCAGGTCGGTGCTGCGGAGTATTGGGTGCGGCTGCACACCTGCGGTCCACACGAGCGTGCCGGCGTCGAACTCGGTACCGTCGGAGAGCCGGATCCGCCTGTCGACAGCCGACTCCAGCCGGGTGTTCAGGCGCAGGTCGATGCCACGTCGGCTGAGCTCTGCGGCGGCGCGGCGGCCCACATCCTCTCCTACCTCGTGAAGGATCCGTCCGGTGAGCTCCACGAGCATCCAGTGGAGGTCGGCGGGCCTGACATGGCGGTAGTAGCGGCACGCGGAGCGGGTCATGTCCTCGAGTTCGCCGAGCGCCTCGATCCCGGCGAAGCCTCCTCCTACGACGACGAACGTCAGGGCGCATCGGCGTACCTCCGGATCATGCGTCGTTTCCGCGAGGTCAAGCCTGCTGAGGACGTGGTTGCGCAAGGCAATGGCCTCCTCGATCCTCTTGAAGCCGATGCCGCACTCCTCGAGGCCGGGAACGGGCGGCAGACGTGTGACCGCGCCGACTGCTACCACCAGATGGTCGTACGAGAGGTCATAGGAAGGGCCTTCCGACGGCTGGACCGTCACGCGATGGTCCAGGTGCGCAACTCGGGTGGCGCGAGCGCTGAGCACCTCTACCCCGGGCAGCACTCGGCGCAAGGGAACGACGACGTGGCGCGGCTCAACAGTCCCGGTCGCGGCTTCGGCAAGGAACGGCTGGTAGGTCATGAAGTTGCGCGGGGTCACGAAGAGTAGTTCGGCCTCGCCGCGGAGCCGGCGTTGGAGCCGACGCGCGCAGAACAGGCCGGTGAACCCGCCGCCAACGATGACGATGCGTGGCGAGGTTGATGTCATGGCGGTGAGACTGGCAACACGGTGATCGTGACGCATCCCCACTTCACGTAGTCCTCCGCACCGACTCGCCGACTGGCCGAGGTTGTGAATGCCGGGGCCGCTGTCGCTGGGGCGGCCGGCAGGGAAGACTGGGTTGATGGATGGCGAGCGAGTAGTACCGCGGGGTCAGTTTCCGCCGATCGGCGACTACGCGTTCCTGTCGGACTGTGAGACGACAGCCCTGGTCGGTCCGGACGGCGGGGTGGAGTGGCTGTGCCTTCCGCGGATGGACTCGCCGAGCGTGTTCGGTGCGATCCTCGACCGGGATGCCGGGTCGTTCCGCGTCAGCCCGACCGGCGTCGAGGTGCCGTCGGCCCAGCGCTACATCCCGGGCACGCTGGTGCTGGAAACCAGTTGGTGGACGCCCGGCGGCTGGTTGGTGGTCACCGACGCGCTGCTGATGGGACCGTGGCATCACGAGACGGAGCGGTCGGCCACGCACCGGCGGTCGCCGACCGACTACGACGCGGACCACGTGCTACTGCGCCGGATCCGCTGCGTCACCGGAGAAGTCCAGGTCCGGATGCACTGCCACCCGGTGTTCGACTACGGCCGCCTACAGGCGCAGTGGAGCTACTCGAGCGAGGGCTACCACCAGGCGGTCGCGACCGCGGACGGCACACTGCGCGACCTGCGGCTGACGACCGATCTCAACGTCGGGTTCGAGGGGGCCACGGCGATCGCGCGGACGCTGCTCAAGCAGGGCCAGGACCGGTTCGTCGCGTTGTCGTGGAGCGACCACGAGGCGCCACGCACGATCAAAGAGGCCGATGCCCGACTACGCTGGACCTGCCATCACTGGCAGCACTGGCTGGACGGCGGACGGTTCCCGGACCACCCGTGGCGGGGCTATCTGCAGCGCAGCGCACTGACACTCAAGGGCCTGACTTTCGCCCCCACCGGCGCGGTCGTCGCCGCGCCGACCACCTCGCTGCCGGAGACACCTGGCGGGGTGCGGAACTGGGACTACCGCTACACCTGGATGCGCGACACCACCGGCACGCTGTGGGCCTTGCTCGTGCTGGGCTTCGACTGGGAGGCGGGCGACTTCTTCCACTTCGTCGCCGACATCGCCACGGCCGAGGGCGGCGACCTTCAGATCATGTACGGCGTCGACGGTGAGCGGGTGCTGACCGAGTCCGTGCTGGACCACCTGTCCGGGTACGACGACTCGCGGCCGGTGCGGATCGGCAACGCGGCCTACGTCCAGGACCAGCACGACGTCTGGGGCGCGGTGGTCGGCGCGATCGCCCTCTACACCGGCGCCCGGCGCCGGGTCGACGACCGGCTGTGGACGATCGTCCAGACCGAGGTCAAGTGCGCGCTCGAACGATGGCGAGAGCCCGACCACGGCATTTGGGAGGTGCGGAGTGCACCGCGGCACTTCACCTCGTCGAAGGTCGCCTGCTGGGTCGCGGCCGACGCCGGCGCACGGCTGGCGACCGGCCGAGGCGAGGTAAAGCTCGCCGCCGAGTGGCGAAGGGCAGCCGACGAGATCCGCGCCGACGTGCTGGCGCACGCCGTCGACGAGCGTGGCGTCTTCGTCCAGCACTACGGCACCACCGCCCTCGATGCGTCGGTCCTGCTGATCCCGCTGCTCGGGTTCCTTCCCGGCACCGACGAACGGGTCCGCGCCACCGTGCTGGTCATCGCCGATGAGCTCAGCGAGAACGAGCTCGTGCTGCGCTACCGCGTCGACGAGACCGAGGACGGGCTGGTCGGTGATGAGGGCACTTTCACGATCTGCTCGTTCTGGTTGGTGTCCGCGCTGGTTGCGATCGGCGAGCTGGACCGCGCGAGGGTGCTCTGCGAGAAGCTGCTGTCCTGCGCCAGCCCGTTGGGACTGTACGCCGAGGAGATCGACGCCTTGAGCGGCCGGCATCTCGGGAACTTCCCGCAGGCATTCACGCATCTTGCCCTGATCCATGCGGTGACCGCCGTCATCGGGGCCGAGGAGCAGGCCGGGCTCTGAGGAGGCTTCGGCTCAGACGCGCACCAGGAAGTCGTGCACCAGCCGGATCGCCAGCGCTCCATCGCCCACGGCTGCGGCGACGCGCTCGACCGATCCGCTGCGGGCGTCCGGCCACGAACACACCCCGCCAGCTCGTCTCCAGCTGCAGCCAGGTCGGCCCGGGTGGGTCGAGCACCTGTCCGCCGGTCAGCACGAACCCGTTGTCGGGCACTGCCACGCGGCCTCCGAGCCATTGCGAGTGCAGCGTGCTGCCGATGAAAACCAACAACGCGCGGGTTGGCTCGATGCGCTGCTTCCCCGTCTCGAGGTCCTCGATGGCCCCCTCCTCCATCGAACGGTGACGTCATGCTGGGCGCTGCTGTCGATCTCCGACCGGCGTGCCGCCCGGGTAACACCGGGTATTCGGAGCGGCGAGAGCTGGCCTTCCTTCGCAAGCTCTACCGCAACTCGGTGCCGACTCGCGACTGGCGTTGACCCGGCTGATCGTCGAGCGGACGACCTGTTGTCGGCGGCGTGGTGCAGGGTGAAGCGGCTAGTACACGCGCACCGCGATCTTGTTGTCGACCGAGGCCACTCCGGGCGCAGACCAGGCCACGCGCTCCGCCTCTTTCCTCTCAGCCCATGAACGGACGGTTCCCTTCAGGATGATCCTGTCCCCATGCACTTCGATAGTTATCCGTTCGGCGTCTGTCTCGGCGCTGCGCACGAGCGCATCCTCGATCCTCTTCTTCAGCTCGTCCGGTGATGGCTTGACCCGTGGTGTGACCTTGATGAGATTGCTCACCCCACGCACGCCCGACAGACGGCGAACAGCCCGCTCCGCGTCGTACTTCTGGAACTGCCACTCGACTTCACCACGAAGAGTGACCCAACCCCCGGATACCGTGACGTCAAGCTTCTCGATCGGCACCATCGCATCCCATTCCAGCGCGCGGGTTGCGGCTGCTGCAATGTCGGCGTCGGTGCGTTCGGCAGAACTCGGGAGCCGAACCTCGATGTCGTTGGCGACTGCGGCCACCCCTCGCACATTGTGGGCGGCCCGCTCTGCCGCCCACTTCTTGAGGAAGGAATCCACCCAGCCCGTCAGAACCACGATGCCGTCCTTCACCGCGACGCCGACCTCGTTGGGCTGAACGCGGGCGTCCCACTTGAGCTCCTCCAAAACCTCCCGCTGGATCTCCTCATCGCTTACCGTTGTCGTTGCTGTCGCCATTGGTTATTCCCTCCCGGCTGGTCTCGTTCTGATGATGTGCAGACGCATGCCGACCGATCCGGTTCGGCCTTCGCGTCTCCTCGTTCGCTCCCACTTGCGGCTCACACACTGGCAACCTCGACGGTGAGCGCTTGGCCGGATCAGCAGCCTTTCGCGAACGGTTCCACCTGTACGGCGGACAAGCATCCCCGGAATGCGTAGTCCGCATGGTTGCCGTGAGCACGCGCTCTTACCCAGGAAGTTGTGGGTGGTGTGCGTGAACTCACGAGCAACCGCGCGGTCAGGGAATGCGACCGGTTCTCGCTGGCTGATCAGGCCCGAGGGCGACTCCACGAGGGCATCAGCAATTTGTTTGCACTCGGTCGACTGCGTTCGTGTCGAGTCCGAAAGTTGATCCTGTGGTGTTGCCCGACGGGGAGCGGTCGGTGCCGGCCGGCTAGAAGCGCTCGTACACCTTGTGGGCGAGATCTCCTACTGCTGAACCGGCGGCGGACCACAGTTGCCTCCCCCGGTTCTGGAACATCAGGCGCGGGCTGATCACTCGTCGGCGAGTTTGCGCAGGAGATCTGCCAGGTCGTTCTCCGCCAGGTCGGCGAAATCGGCCAGGCTGATGTTGGCGGCTTGCTGGCGCAGGTCGGTCAGCCGGCGTTCGCCGGGGCGTTCGCCGAAGTGGTGCTCCCTGCTGCGGATGAACGTCTCCGTGAGCTCGACCAACTGATCCTCGGCGAGCCGGTCGCGCAGGGCGGGCAGGATCTCGGTCTCCTCGCGCCGGAAGTGGTGGTCGGCCTCGTCGGCGAGCTCGGTCAGAATGCTGTCGAAGACCGCGTCGTCGGGGTCGACACGTCCCAGCTTGACCAGCAGGTCTTCGGTGCGGAGATGTTCGCGCTGACCACGGCCGACTCCCTCGACATCACCGGCGTCGCGTGCCCATGGATAGACCACGTCCTCCTCGGCGCGGTCGTGCGCGATCAGCAGGGCGGACAACACCGGGCGCAGCATCGGCCGGCGGTGTCGATACCGGTCGAGCTGGTCGAACAGCCGCGCGATCTCCCGGTGGTCCTGCTTGACGAGATCGATCAGATCTTTGGCCATGCCCGTTCTCCCTGCTGCGCTTGTCCGCCTACCTGGCCTGCCACAAGATGGAGTACTCGGCCCGTACCTCGGCGGTGAGGAAATCGATGCCGATTGTAGGAACCGAGCAGCCGCGCGCAGATCACAAGATCAGGTGGTTTCCGACCCGGCGTACTCAGCTTTCTGCCGGCGCACGAGGCAACGTGGTCGACCTGGTGAAGCTGTCCGACGAGGGACAGCGACTGCAGCGGACCGGTTGGCTTCGCTGGTCAACGCCGCCACGTGGAGGTGAAGTAGGCGCAGCCGCACCGGGCTCGGCGCCTGGCTCGTCACAGGACCCGCGAGGCGACCCTCCGACTCGGTCCTTGGGTGGCTCGAGCAACGACGCGACGGGGTCCTGGCAGCCCGATGGCTCTCCACGTCGCCAGAGCAGCCGGCTTAGACGACTGGTACTTCGCTGACGAGGTCCGGTACGTCCTTCGCCTCGCGGAGGAACACGCGAAGCTGGCCCGACTCGTTGGCGTCCTCTGCGAAGATCTGCAGCGCCACGGCGACCGCGTCGTGGTCCTGGTCGAGCAGCTCCCGCCAGCCTTCCCACAGGACCAGCTCGGGCTCGCCGGTCGACCTGTCCCTGAGAGAGTCGGCCAGGGCATCCCAGTTCCGTCCGAACCAGCGCGGCAGGTCGAAGGCCCTCGCACAGACGTCGAGGAAGCCGGCCTTGTCATGTACGCCGGTCGTGTCGAGCAGGACGAAGTTCCAGCCCGCGGCCGTCACGCCGCGGCGTACCTGCTCGGTGCTCAGGTCGGAACGCCAGCGGTACACGCCGGGCCGCAGCCCCTTGCATAGCAACGTGCACAGCTCAGTCATCCGACGGCCTGTCGCTGCATGACTCCACTCCTACCTAGGGATACCCGGTCATGATGACCGGCACGGCGTACTCAGAGATCCCGCGAGCGCGTAGCGGGAGTCAGCCGGTGCCGGGATGTCGCTCGGCCAGCTCGACGGCAGAGACGACAGCCTCCTCCCATACCGTGTCACGGGCGGGCTCGCCGAGAGCTCGCTCGATCAGACGGGCGACCGAGTATGTGGGCATCAGCACCGTGCGCTGGTACGCCGGTCCGTCATCGATGGCTGCGTAGGCGTCGACACGGGATCCTTCCGACCCCTGCGCCGCCAGGAAGCTTGCCGCCGTGGCGCCCTGCCTGGCCCGTATCTGCACCGAGGCGCCCGGCGTCTCCAGCCCGGCAAGAAAACAGACGTCCGGCCGCACGCGGAGGCGGCCTACCAGCCATCCGGCCATGAGCAGGCGAAAACCGTCTTCACCCTCGACATCGATCCTCTGGACGTCATCGAGGAACTGTGAAAACTCGCGGCCCACGAACAGGCTTGACAGGAGCTGACGCCAGGACTGCAACTGGTGCCACGACAGATCCGACAGAGGGAACAACCTGCTCGTCGCTCTCACGTCGACAAGGGGCGGGCTGCCGGGTCGCGCGGTCTCGACGAGCACGAGGTCCGCTTTCGACGGCAACGGCTCGTCCTTCTGCGGGAGCCGGCCGGGCAGCCAGACCGCGACCGGCAGCCCAGGCATCGTGAACGGCAGCACCACGGCGTCCAGGTGCTGTGTCGCCGCGCCCCGGACACGAACGAACACGTCCTCGATGCAGTCAGTGTCCCCCTCGCTGCGCTCGACCGCTCTCAGCGTGACTCGTGCGTCGATCCCGGGTGGTTCGTCGGCCAGGGCAGAGATGACCAGCGGGTAGACGGCGACACCGACGGCCAGTTCGCGTAGTACCTCGACGACAGGGCCTACCTGTGTCTCGTCGTCATCGATGACTGCTATCACGGTCCAGACCGCTGTGCGGGACGCCCCCCGTTCGTGGCCTGCACGCAGGTGTCGGATCGCCGCGTCCACGATCTCGACGTCCGTGTCTCGCGCCGTCCATGAGCCGATGACGACGCCCTCGTTCATCTGGTCCACCATCGCCGTCCGTCGAGCTCGATCAGCTGATCGGCCGCCTCGGGTCCCCAGGTACCGGCCAGGTACCTTGCCACCGGTTTTCGGCCTTCTTCCCAACAGCGCAGGATCGGTTCCACGATTCGCCAGGTCTCCATGACCTCGTCGGCACGGATGAACAGCGTGGGATCACCGAGCATCGCGTCGAGCAGAAGCCGTTCATAGGCCTCAGGTCCCCCGCCAGGAAAGGCACTCCCGTATCGGAAGTCCATCGCGACCGTGCGTACGTCGAACCCATGGCCCGGCACCTTTCCGCCGAAGAGCAGGGTGATCCCCTCGTCGGGCTGGATGCGGAGCACCAGTGTGTTGGGGCCCAGCCCTCGGGTCTGGTCCGGCCAGAACGGCAGATGGGGTGCGGCGTGGAACTGGACGACGACTTCACTCATCCGCCTCGGCATGCGTTTCCCGGTGCGGATGTACAACGGCACGCCTGCCCAGCGCCAGTTGTCGGCACGCAGCCTGAGCGCAACGTAGGTCTCCGTGGTGCTGGTCGGAGAGACGCCGGGTTCGTCGAGATAACCCGGGACCCGGTGTCCGGCGACCCAACCCCCGGCGTACTGGGCGGCCACAACGTGGGACTGCACCTCGTCGACAGAGAGACTCTCGATGCTGCGGAAGACCTTTACCTTCTCGTCGCGGATACCGTCGGCGTTCATGGTGATCGGCGGCTCCATGAGCGTCAGCGCGACAACCTGCATGACGTGGTTCTGCACGATGTCGCGCAATGCGCCGGTCTGTTCGTAGAAGCCGGCGCGACCGGCGACGCCTTCGGACTCGGCAACGGTGATCTGTATGGCGTTGACATAGTGGCCGTTCCAGATCGGCTCGAAGATCGCGTTCGCGAACCGTAGGGCGAGCAGGTTCTGCACCGTCTCCTTTCCCAGGTAGTGGTCGATCCGGTAGACCTGGGATTCCTCGAACACCTGGTGAACACACGCGTCGAGCTCATTCGCAGTGCGTAGGTCGCGCCCATAGGGCTTCTCGATGACGATCCGTACGAAGACGTCCGTGCCGGCACGCGCCGGCCTGTTGAGCCGGTGCCGACCGAGCGCCCCGACGATGATCGGGAAGGCCGCCGGCGGCACCGCCAGGTAGTGCAGGCGGTTTCCCCCGGTGCCGTTCCTGCGATCGATGTCGCCGAGCACTGCCGAGAGCCGGCGGAAGGTGTCATCGTCGCGGTAATCCCCGGCGACGTAGTAGAAGCTCTCGGTCACACTTCGCCAGACTTCGTCGCTGCCTGCGGGTCCCTCGGCGCCGTACTTCGACACCGCGTCGCGAGCGAAGCGACGGAAGTCCTCGTCGTTGAACTGGGTGCGGGCCACTCCGACCACCGCGAACCCGCCAGGAAGCTCACGGCGCAACGCCAGTCGTTGGAGTGCAGGCATCAGCTTGCGGGAGCAGAGGTCTCCGGAGGCACCGAACACGACCATGACGCACGGACGCGCAACATGCTGCGCCTGCCAACCTTCCAGCAAGGCGTTCACGCTGGCCATCGACGCGTTCATCGGCCGAGCAGCGTCCGTGCTCGGGCTGCACCATGATCCCGGATGAGCCCGAAGGCCTTGTAGGCGGTGGCCGCCGGAGCTGATGAGCTGAAGCGATCCACCGAGGGCACGGCAGCCCATCCGCACCAGCCGAAGGCACGGTCGCCGGGATCGTGCTTCATCAACCGGGCGAGCAGTTGATCGCCGAGAGGAGCCAGGGCGATGCGAGTTCCCGGATGTATGGACCGCGCCGCCTCGACTGCCATCTCGCCTCCTTTGCCTTTACCCGAGGCACCCGGGAGGCGCCCGGCTGGCGTCCGCGAGCTCAGGGCATGCGCTCGCCACCGTGTTCACAGCCGCTGACAAAGCCTGCGCGCTCTGCGGGCCGGCTGCATCCCGGGAACGCGTGGTCCTCCGTCGGGCGGCTCGGTCCCTGCGAACTCGCTGTCGATGGAGTTGCTGGACCGTGCGCGTGACAGTCACGACTGGGCAGAGCACCGACTCCGGTCATTCATCCGTCGGTTCGTGCGTCCGGACCATGCGGGTCGGTTCAACACGGGATCGGATCTCGAGCTTGTGAAAGGTGTGCCGCCTCCGCACGCCGGTTTTGTACACGAGGCCGAGTGCGGCGTCCTCGCATGCGCGGGCTCTTGCCAGCGGCCGGGGGCCTGCCTGGAACGCCCGGCAGCAGCGACGAGGCAGTCGACATCGTCATTCAGCAGACGACTACATGGATCCGGGATGCCGACGCACCGACCAGTCCACGAGGCTCGGGTCTGTGCCGACTGGCGCTGCGGCGACAGTCACGCGTACTCGGCCGTGCCCCCGAGCAAGGGATCCGAACTTCCCCAGTCGAGGAAATAGGAGGTACCTATGCTGATGCGATTCGATCCCCTCCGGGAACTCGCCCTTCCGTGAACTCGACCGGATGTTCCCAGATTGGTGGAGGGCTTCCGCAGCGCACCACGCCGATCGACGCCTATCGAGACGGCGACCAGTTCGTCATCCGCGTCGACCTTCCGGGTGTAGACCGCGACTCGATCGAACCGACGGCGGAGAAGAACGTTCTCACCGTTCGCGCGGAGCACACGTGGAAGGCCGAAGAAGATCAGGACGTCGTCGTCGCGGAGCGTCCGCAACGAAGCTTCAGCCGTCAACTCTTCCTCGGTACGGCGTCCGACACACGGACGGGGACGCGACCGCCTTGGTAGCGGGCGTGCGTGCAGTCCCCGAGCAGGCGGTCGGAACGCCGGCCCGCCCGGCGGGCGTCGTGTTCACAAGGCGGTAGGCCGATGGCGGAACGTCGTGACTTCTACGAAGTGCTCGGGCTGCGGCCCGACGCCACGTCGGACGAAATCCAGCGTGCATACCGCAAGCTCGCCCGCACCTACCACCCGGACATCAACAAGGACCCAGAAGCCGAGGAGCGGTTCAAGGAGATCTCCGAAGCCTACGACGTGCTGTCCGACCCCGAGCTTCGCAAGCGGTACGACGCGTTCGGGCACGACTTTCGCCGAGCTCCGGAGGGTGTTGACGCCGAGACGTGGGCGCGGGCCGGGACCGGGCGCCCCGGCGCAGGTGAGCGGGTTTGGTTCGACGAGGGCGGCATCGACCTCGACGATCTCTTCGGAGACATGTTCGCGTCTCGCGGTCGGCCGAGGTGGGGGCCCGTCCCGGGGGCGGACCAGGAGCTCGAGCTGGAACTGTCGGTCGACGACGCGTACAAGGGCGTGCATCGGTGGCTCACCGTCGCGGGGCCCGAGGGAACGCGCAGCATGGAGGTGACCATCCCTCCCGGGGTCGCCGACGGTCAGCGCATCAGGCTGGCAGGCCACGGCGGGCAGGGAACCGGCGGTGCCTCCGCCGGCGACCTGTACCTCGTCGTACGCATCGCTCCCCATCCCCGATACCGGGTCGAGGGGCGTGACATCCACGTCCAGCTACCGCTGACGCCGTGGGAAGCAGCCCTGGGCGCCAGGGTCGCCGTAGACACGCCGGGCGGTGAGGTACAGGTGCGAGTCCCACCAGGTACGTCGAGCGGGCGACGCCTACGCCTGCGCGGCCGCGGAATGCCAGGCCCGCCCGGCCGGAAAGGCGATCTGTACGCGGAAGTCCGAATCATGGTGCCCAGTCGGATGACCGACGACGAGCGACGCCTGTTCGAACAACTGGCCGCCACCTCCAGGTTCGACCCGCGGAGCCGACCATGAGCAGCGCGTTCATCCGCGCCTCGCCCTCCGGTCAGCTGTGGCTCCCCAGCCGCGAGTTCATGATCGGCAGGCTACCCATGTCTGCCGGAGAGCAGTCCGCAGTGCGCGAGGCGGTGGACTACAAGATTCCGGGATGACGACGCCAGGCCCTTTGACGAGACTCGGAACCGTGCCACCGACGCCGGGCTGAGCCGGCAACGGGTTGGCCACAGCCGGTCGCACTTGCCGGACCATCTGATCCGTCGCTCCCCTGCCGGAGCACACAGGAGGCAGTCATGCTGATGCGATTCGATCCTTTCCGTGAACTCGCGTTCCGTGAGCTCGACCGGATGTCACAGATGTTCGGCGAGCAGGGTGGAGCGCTTCAACAACGAACGATGCCGATCGACGCCTTCCGCGACGGCGACCGGTTCATCGTCCGCTTCGATCTGCCCGGCGTGGATCGCGACTCCATCGAACTGACGGCGGACAAGAACGTTCTCACCGTGCGCGCGGAGCGCACGTGGAAACCCGGGGAGGGGCAGGATGTGGTCGCCGCCGAGCGACCGCAGGGAGTCTTCACCCGCCAGCTGTTCCTGGGCGACAGTCTCGACGTCGACCGGATCGCCGCGACCTACGACCAGGGGGTACTGACGCTCGTCGTCCCGGTCGCCGAGCAGGCGAAGCCGCGCAGGCTCCAGATCACCGAGAGTGGTGCCGCACAGGACGGCGCCACCCAGGAGAGCGCCACCCAGGAGAGCGCCGACCAGAAGGCCGCCGCCAGCACCTCCGCCTGAGCTAGGCCGCGGCGAGACGGGGGCGAACCGTGGATCTGCATCCGAAGGCCTGGGAGGTCGCGGTGGCTGGTTGGCTGGCCCCTGCCGCGCGGCGGGCTTTGCCCAGCACCTGAGCGCCTCGGCCGCCGTCGCTCCGGATCGACCCCGGCCACGATCCCCCGGGGTCACCTGCGCATCACCAAGCGCCTGCAGCGGTGCATTCATGTGTTCCGCGAGTTCGATGAGGAGATCGGGCTCCAGCCGATCTTGGCGCAGCTGACGACATGGCCACAACTGCTCCTGTAGCTCTGGCAGAGGATCCGCTACACCAGGGCGGAGGCCAGATCCCTCGGCATACTAGACATGATGTCGTCCCATTCACCGTCGGTCACGTGGCGTTTCAGAGCCTGCAGAACGGTGTGGACCAGCGGCTCAACACCGCCCTCGACCTCGTAGCGGAACTCGCGCCGCACCCGCTCCAGGAACTGCTCCTTGTTCATCTTCACAGGCACGATGCTGGGGTCCCAGCCCTCGAAGTACATTCCGCGGACCAGCAGGGGAAGCTGGGCCGCGAGCTGAGCGGACTCGTCCACCGTCAGCCGGTCGCGCAGCGCGTGCAGAACCGCCCTCAGCGCGGCATACGACTGATTGCGGCGCTCCTTGGGCCAGCCGTAGGCCTTCTCGATGTCCTTCAGCATCCTGTTCGTCTTCTCCACCGTGGTGCCGAACGTGTCGCTCATTGCCGTGATCCCTTCTCGACTGCCCTTCAAAGAGCCTCGGACCGGCGCGCGAACGACACATCCCCGAATCGCGCAGTCGGGAGCTGCGGACGTACTCGGCATCGCTGGGGCAAGAGTCTGCATCACAGTTGACCGCCGACCGTCGAGCAAATCCGTCCAACGTGAAGGGCGGTCCAGGGACAGCACATTGAAGCGCCACTCGGCGGCCATGGCATCTTCGACGTGTCCAACTCGATGCCCGGGTAATCCGCGAGCTCAGCCCGGGTCGGTTCGCGGTTCTGGACCTCCTGCAGGCGGCGTGGGATCCGCACACTTCACGCACAGCCGCCGAACTACCGCTTCATCTCACCGCGGATGCTCGGGATCCCGAAACCGATGAACCGCGTATCCGCGTCGAGCCGGTGGTGAGCCGCATCGACCCAGGCCCAGGTAGGCGACCCGCTCCAGAACCGAGCCTGTACGTCGGTGCCCGCATCGTGGAGGTCTTGGAGCCCATCGGCCGACGTGTTGCCGAGGATTCGGAGCCCGCTGAGCGCCGGGAGCAGATGATTCGGTCCGTGATTCGTGGGTACGTGTGACAGGTCCGGGCGGCGGTACAAACGGTTGCCGCACCACCGGACGTGGCAGTGAGGATCCTCATGCCATTGACATCGCTGTCCCCGGCCCCAACGACTTCACTGCGTCACGCCGACACGCTCGAGGAGCAGGCAGCCGAGGTCGAACACCTCCTTCGGACGGCCGCTCAGGAACAGGGATTCCGTCGAGAAGAACTTCTCAGCCGCGCGATAGTCGCCGGCGTACCCCTGGCGCGACGACTCGCCAGTCGCTACCGACGCCGCGGAGTCGACGCCGAGGATCTCGACCAAATCGCGTCTGAGCACCTGGTCAAGGCTGCGTACAGCTACCAGCCGAGCAAGGGCTCCGACTTTCGCTCGTACGCGATTCCGACGATACGTGGCGGAATCCGGCACCACTTCCGCGACCGGGCCTGGACGGTCAAGCCACCACGGCGGATTCAGGATCTGCAGAGCCGAATCAACGATGCCGAGGCATCGCTGGCGATCGAGCTGCAGCGGTGGCCGAGGATCGACGAGATCGCCACGGCCATCGGTGTCGATGCCGCGGAGATCGCCGAGGCGGAGCGTGCCAGAGGCTGCTTTCAACCAAGCTCCCTCGACGCACCGCTCCCCCACAGCAGCGTGTTGACGCGTGGCCACCTGATGGCGACGGATTCGAGCGACGCCTTCGAACTCGTCGACCAGATCGAGTCGCTCCGGCCCGTAGTCGAGGGGCTTCCACCACGCGATCGCCTCATCCTGCGTCGACGCTTCGTCGAACAGCGCTCGCAGTCCGACATCGGTGCCGAGATCGGCGTCAGCCAGATGCAGGTCTCGCGACTCCTCAACAAGATCCTCTACAAGCTCCGCGGAGCGCTGTCGACCTGATCACGTCGGCGGCGGCTGCCTTACGGTACGTCGCTGTCGCCGGGCGGGTCACCACGAAGGGCTCGGTAGGAGGGATACGCTTGCCAGTCCGGATCTGTGGTCGATCGTACGACTTTCGGGCATCAGGCGGCGAGAACGTTGCCGTGGCCAAGTGATTGGGTACAGATTGGATGGGCTGGAGATTCTCGATGTCCCAGACCAGGAGCGCAGACCCACTGTCGATGAGCGGATCCGGGCACGATGGCGGTGAACCCCTCCTGGGTGGTCGGTGATTCCCATTGCCCCGGTCCCAGTGTTATCTCGGACCGGATCGCACGCCTCAACGGTCAGTGCTCATTGGCCGACAACCCGACTCTGGCCACACCGGGAACGGCTCGGCGTCGGCGACGACTTCCGCGCGTGAGGTCTGCTCGAGGCGGGAGGATCGGAACGTACGCAATCCGTTCCCGGGAGTGAGTGACGGGAGTGATTCGAGAATGCCTGACCGCCGAGGGCCACCGGGTGCTGGACTGGGTGACCTGATCACCGGAACGGAGACGATCGGCCGATTCATCTATGCCGTCGCTGACCACACATGGTGGTGCTCGCCGGCCATCTACCTGCTGCACGGTCTACCTCTCGACACCGAGATCACCACCGATCTCGTGATGTCCTTCAAGCATCCGGACGACCGTACGCCCGCAATCGAACTCCTGGCGAAGGTCGCCCTGACAGGCGAACCATTCTGCTTCCCACACCGCATCATCGACGTCGCCGGCCATGAGCACAGCACCGTCATCCTCGGCGACGCCACGCGCACCGCCAGAGGTGCGATCGAGCTGATTCAGGGGTTCGCCGTCGATCTCACCGAGGGCCACCGCCGCTACTCTCTGCAGATCGGCGCTGCCGCTGTCCGCGCTGCGACCGAGCACCGTGCCGCGATCGAGCAGGCCAAGGGAGCGCTGATGCTGGCCTACGGCATCAACCCCGAAGCAGCCTTCGCGTTGCTCCGATGGCACTCACAGCGGCACAACACCAAGCTGAACCAGATCGCCGAGAGCCTCATCGCTGTGCTGCAGCGCACCGACCGCGTTGTACCGGCCAGTCGCGACGCCATGGACAAGTTGCTCCATGACCTGGCCGCCGGCCGGCATCGCACGGGAACCGCAGGACCGCGTTGAGCTACGTAGCGCCGAGTCAGCCCAACGGAGGCTTGCAGCCATGGAGGGTCAGCAGATGTGTCGGGTTCGATGCGCCGGCAGATTGGCGAGGATCCCTTCGCAGCTGTGTTGCTGACCGAGTGCCCGCGCCAGCAAGCAGGTCAGCAGGTAGTGAATGTCGGAGTCGTCGGTGAAATGGTCGAGGGCCGGGAGTTCCCGCCGACGCCTCTGTTCGGCATGCGCGTTGGTCAGGAAGTCCGCATACAGATCGGTGCCGATGACATCGTCCGGCACGCCGGACAGGCAGCCGGCGGCGATCGCGTCCTCGAGATTGGTGCCGCCGATGACGGCGGCGACCGCCGGGTGCGCGCGGATGACGGTCTCGTCCGGCGCGCGGTCGAGCAACCGGGCGACCAACTGGGCGAGCATCTCCACGTGCGCGACCTGCTCGACGCCCAGGTCCATGACGAGATCGCGATACCTGCCGGGGATCCTCGCGCGGTGATCCAGGTAATGCAGTCCTACGACGATCTCGCCGTACTGGTGGTTCAAAGCGCGCTCGAGATGTGCGGCATACCAGGGATCCGGCCCCTCCGGGACGGTCTTGAACTGCAGGTCCTGTCGATGCTTGAACACGGTCCACTTCCAGCCGAATCAGATATGCGCGAGATACTCGTGAACAAGGCGGACAGCGAGGGCGCCGTCGCCGACCGCGGCTGCGACGCGTTTCACCGAACCACTGCGGACGTCGCCGGCTGCGAAGACACCCGGCCGACTGCTCTCCAGCAGCTTTCGTGCCCCGGGCAGTTGGTTGCCGGTGAGCACGAACCGGCGGTCGTCGAGCTCGACCTGACCACCCAGCCAGTCGACGTGCGGGTCGCTGCCGATGAAGACGAACAACGCTCTCGCCGGCGCGAGCTGCCTGCGGTGGGAGCAGAGATCCTCGATGAGAATCGACTCCAGCGCCGTGTCGCCACGAAGTTCTCGCACTTCACTGTGCAGCAGAACCTCGATGGCCGGCGTCGCTTCGATCCGGTCGGCGAGATACCGGGACATGTTCGCACCGAGCTCCTTACTGCGAACAACCAGGCGGATATGAGCCGCGTGATCTGCCAGAAACACAGAGGCCTGGCCCGCGGAGTTGCCGCCGCCGACGACCACCACCGGGTCGCGCCGGCACAGGTTGGCCTCCAGTTCGGTGGCCGCGTAATACACGCTGGACGGTCCGAGCCTGTCCAGGCCCGGTAGGTCGAGCTGCCGGTAATGGGCACCGGAGGCAACCAGGACGGCGCGCGCCTGAAGGTTCTCGCCCGAGTCCAGCCGGACCACATGGTGACCGTCGAGCCGCCCCAGGCCGGTCACGGCGGCCGGAACCATCAGCTCAGCGCCGAAGCGTTTCGCCTGCGCGACCGCGCGATCGGCCAGCTCGGCGCCACTGATCCCGGCCGGGAACCCCAGGTAGTTCTCGATCCGCGACGACGTACCCGCCTGTCCTCCGGTGGCAACCGCATCCACCACCACCGTCGCCAGGCCCTCCGACGCCGCATAGACACCGGCCGCCAGACCGGCTGGTCCTGCGCCGACCACAACCAGGTCGTGCGTCGCCCTCGCCGGGGGCGGCCCCTTGAGACCCACGGCCGCCGCGAGCTGATCGTTGTCCGGATTCCGCAGTACGTCGCCCCGCCAGATGACCACCGGGGTATCGCGACGGTCGATACCCAGTTCGCGAATCAGCCGTTCGGCCTCCTCGTCGTGCTCCAGATCGATCCAGTGGTGCGGCAACCGGTTCCTGGCCGCGAACTCGCGGATCCGCCGGGTGTCCGCGGAGAAGTGCGACCCGATCACCGCGAACCCGGCGCCGAGCGACAGCTGCAGCGACCGCCGTACCAGGAAGGACCGCAGGATCAGGTCGGCCAGTTGTTGATCCCGACCGACCAGCTCCCGCAACCGCTCGAGCGGTACCGCAAGTACATCGCCCGGCTCTGCGACCTCGGCGGTGAGGAAGACCGGTTGCCCGGTGAGGAGCCCGATCTCACCCAGGAAGCGATGCGGGCCATGGACCGCGATCACCCGCCGATGCGGCCCGAGATCCTCGAGTACGACGACCTGACCGGCCAGGACGATCAGCAACTCCCCAGGTAGCTCGCCGGCCCGATACAGGACGTCACCAACGCCGACAGCTCGCCGCTCCCCCAACTCCATGAGCTCCGCCAACTGGTAGTCCTCCAGCCGCGGATAGGCGCCGTACACATCCGGCGTCTCGTTCATACCGGCATCTCGTGGACGTAGCACCAGCGCCAGTCCTCGCCGGGCTCGAACGACTGGACGATCGGGTGACCCTGGTGGCGGGCATGGGCACGCGCATGCCGCAGGGGTGACGAGTCGCAACATCCCACATGACCGCACGTCAGGCACAGCCGCAGGTGTACCCATCCCGCGTTGATCCGCAGGCACTCCTCACATCCTTGCGGAGTCCGCGGCCGGACCGGGCGCACCGCCGCCAGATGCGGATCCACCAGGGTGGTCACGATGCCGGCTCCTTGTGCAGCGCCTCCTCGAGCCAAGGACGCAGGACGTGCGCCTGCGCTGCGCCGATCTGCTCGGCGACAACCTTCCCGTCGCGGAACACCATCAGTGTCGGGATCGAGCGCACGTTGAACCGCTGCGACAGCACCGTCGCCTCGTCGGCGTTGATCTTCACCAGCTTGACCTGGCCCGCCTTCTCGGCAGCAAGGTGCTCGAGCACCGGGCTGACCATCCGGCAGGGCCCACACCACGGCGCCCACAGATCGACCAGCACCGGGATGCCCGACTGCTCTACCACCTCGGCGAAGTCGTCGTCGCCGGCATCGACGATCCACGGCAACAGGTTCTTGCACTGACCGCAATGCGGCGTCCCCTCAGCCACCGCCGGCACCCGGTTGCGCTTCCCGCAGTGCGGACACTCGACGGTGTTCATGCCGCCACCTCCCTCGGATTCTCGTGCTGTACGACGATCTCGCCGTCCTGCACCGACACCCGGATCACCGCTCCGTCGAGGATGTTCCCACCGAGCAGTGCCCTCCCGATCCGCGTCTCGACCTCGCGCGCGATGAACCGTCGCAGCGGCCGCGCCCCGTACACGGGATCGAAGCCCTGCTCGGCAATGTGCCTGGCCGCCTCGGACGTGACTTCGAGCGTCATCCGCCGGTCGGCCAGCCGGGTCCGCAGGTCGTCGAGCATCCGGTCGACGACCCGCTCGATCTCGGTCCGGGTGAGCGGCTTGAACAGCACGATCTCGTCGACCCGGTTGAGGAACTCCGGCCGGAAGTGTGCTCGCAGTTCCGCTGTCACCGCGTCCCGGGCGTCGTCCTTGATCTGACCGTCGTCGGTGACGCCGTCGAGGAGGAACGCCGACCCGATGTTCGACGTCATGATGATCACGGTGTTGCGGAAGTCCACCGTGCGGCCTTGCGCATCGGTCAACCGGCCGTCGTCCAGGATTTGCAGCAAGGTGTTGAAGACATCCGTGTGCGCCTTTTCGATCTCGTCGAACAGGACGACGGAATACGGCTTGCGACGTACCGCCTCGGTGAGCTGGCCGCCCTCCTCATAGCCGACATACCCGGGCGGCGCACCGACGAGCCGGCTCACAGTGTGCCGCTCCTGGTACTCACTCATGTCGATCCGGACGATGTTCTCCTCGGTGTCGAACAGCGCTGCTGCCAGCGTCCGGGCGAGTTCGGTCTTGCCGACCCCGGTCGGGCCCAGGAAGATGAACGACCCGATCGGCCGGCGGGGATCCTTGATCCCGGCCCGGGCCCGGATGATCGCGTCGGCAACCAGCTGGACCGCCTCGTCCTGACCGACCAGTCGCTCGTGCAGCACCTGGTCGAGCCTAAGGATCTTCTCCCGCTCGCCCTCCTGCAGTCGCTGCACCGGGATGCCGGTCCACCGGGACACGATCGACGCGATCTCCTCCTCCGTCACGACCTCACGCAGTAGCCGCTGGCCGTGCTGCTTCTCGGCGAGGCGCTCCTCCTCGCCCTCCAACTGACGTTCGAGCTCAGGCAGCCGGCCGTGCCGCAGCTCGGCCGCACGGTTCAGGTCGTAGTCGCGTTCAGCCTGTTCGGCCTCCTGACGTACCTGTTCCATCTCCTGCCGCAGTGACTGCACCTTCCGCAGTGCGTTCCGCTCGGCCTCCCACTGCGCCCGAGTCGCGTCGGCCTCACTGCGCAGGTCGGCCAGTTCCTTACGCAGTTCTTCCAGCCGGGACTTGCTCGCCTTGTCCTCCTCCTTGGCCAGCGCGGCCTCCTCGATCTCGAGCCGCCGTACCCGTCGCGTGAGTTCGTCCAGCTCGGCCGGCATCGAGTCGATCTCGGTCCGCAGCATCGCGCACGCCTCGTCGACCAGGTCGATCGCCTTGTCCGGCAGGAACCGATCGGAGATGTACCGGTGGCTGAGCACCACGGCCGCAACCATCGCCGCGTCCTGGATCTTGACACCGTGGAAGACTTCCAGCCGCTCACGCAGACCACGCAGGATCGAGATCGCATCCTCGACCGACGGCTCGTCCACGATCACCGGCTGGAACCGTCGCTCCAATGCCGCGTCCTTCTCGACATGCATCCGATACTCGTCCAGCGTGGTCGCACCGATCATGTGCAGCTCACCGCGGGCCAGCATCGGCTTCAGCATGTTGCCCGCATCCATCGCGCCCTCGGTCGCGCCAGCACCCACCACGGTGTGCAACTCGTCGACGAACAACAAGATCCTGCCCTCGGCCGCCTTCACCTCGTTGAGCACGGCCTTGAACCGCTCCTCGAACTCACCGCGGTACTTCGCCCCGGCAACCAGCGAAGCCATGTCCAGCGCAAACACAGTCCGATCCCGCAACCCCTCCGGTACGTCACCGTTGGCGATCCGCTGCGCCAGACCCTCGACGATCGCTGTCTTACCGACCCCCGGATCGCCGATCAGCACCGGGTTGTTCTTCGTCTTGCGGGACAGGATCTGGATCACCCGGCGGATCTCGGGGTCACGTCCGATGACGGGATCGAGCCGCCCGTCGGCCGCGTCCTTCACCAGATCGCGGCCATACTTCTCCAGCGCCTCGTAGGATCCCTCCGGCGTGGCTGACGTGACCCGCTGATTCCCGCGTACCGCGGTCAGCGCCGCCAGGAACCCGTCGCGGGTGAGTCCATGGCCGGCCAGCAGCCGCCCGGAGGTGCTCTGCTGGCCTTCGTCCACCAGAGCCATCACGAGGTGCTCGATCGAGACGTACTCGTCCTTGAGTCGCCGTGCCTCCCGGTCCGCCGCGTCCAGTAGGCGCGACAGCCGCTGGGTGATCAGGACCTGCCCGGGTTCCGCGCCCGGACCGCTGACATGCGGGCGGTGCGACAGTTCCTCCTCCAGCTCGGCCCGCAGCTTGTCCGGATCCGCACCGGCCTGGGACAGCAACCGCGGCGTCAGGCCGTCGGGCTGATCGAGCAACGCCATCAACAGGTGCTCGCCGTCGACCTGGCTGTGTCCGAACCGCAGCGCCTTGGTCTGCGCGTCGTGCAGCGCCTCCTGCGACTTCTGCGTCAATCGGTTCATGTCCATCTGGTGGCTTCTCCTCTGATGTCGCGTCGGTGCTGCGCTTCGAGTACGGCGATCCGGTCCAGCAGATCGAGGACGAGACCGAGGGCCGCGTAGTTCAGGGCGAATCCGGCCCGCAGCCGGCGGATCCGGGCCAATCGGGTCAGCTGGCCGCGCCGGAACCACAGCGCGCCACTGGCATCGGTTGTTGCCTCCAGCAACCCGAGGGTGACGAACCGGCGGGCCAGCTCGGGATGGAGATCGGCCAGCCGAGCGAAGTCGTCCAGTGCCAGCCGGTCCGGACGCGTGAGGTAATAGGTGGTCATCGCCGCCTCCGCGGATCGAACTTCGACGTACCGGCAAGCTCCTCGAAGAGCCTTTCCTCCTCGCGGGTGAGCCGGTGCGGGACCATCAGCTTCACGTCGGCGTACAGGTCACCGGGCCGCCCCTTCGGGTTGGGCAGCCCACGTCCCCTCAGCCGGAGCTGGCGGCCGGTCGACGTGCCCTTCGGGACCTTGACCGTTGCGGGACCGCCTGGCGTGGTGATCTCGACCGAGGCGCCGAGCGCACCTTCCCACGCGGCGAGCGGTAGGTCGACGTGGATGTCACGGCCATCCAGCCGGTAGCGCGGATGGTCCGCAATTCGCACGATCAGGTAGAGATCGCCGGCGGCGCCACCGCCCAAGCCCTGAGCGCCCTGGCCGCCGAGACGGATCCGCTGGCCGTTGACGACGCCAGGCGGGATCTTCACGTTCAGCGTGCGGGTGCCACCTGCCCCTTCGACCGTCAGCGACCGGCTGCCGCCGTGATACGCGTCCTCGACGGACAGCTCGATCTCGACCTCCTGATCCGAACCCGGGATCGGGCCACCCCGGCGCCCTCGACCACCGAAGATGCCACCAAGCAGGTCGTCCAGGTCGATGCCTTCAGCCGATCCCGAGCTGAACCGGACACCCTCGGGCCACTCCTCCCACGTCCCGGTCCCGCCGCCCCAAGGATCTCCCCTGGAACTGGTCCGGCGCTCTGCGCCGGCTCGGGCCCGGGCGTAGTCGGCCGGATCCATGTCCGGTGGGACACGCCGGAAGTCCGGCCCGAACGCGTCGTACCGCTCCCGTTGCTTCGGATCGCGCAGTACGTCGTACGCCTCGGAGATCTGCTTGAACCGCTCCTCCGCTGCGGGGTCCTTGTTGACGTCAGGGTGGTACTCACGAGCCAGCTTGCGATAGGCCCGCTGGATCTCGTCCTTGCCGGCGTCGCGGGACACTCCGAGGATCGAGTAGAAATCGGTGTCCGAGGCCATCAGCGTTGCTCCGTCGCGACAATGACCGCGGCCGGGCGGAGCAGCCGGTCGGCGTCGCCGTACCGCGGCCGGACAACGTGGACGACCGTGCCGGGCGGCGAGTCCGGAGCGGGCACCGTACCGACCGCCTCGTGCAGCTCCGGGTCGAACGGCCGGCCGAGGTCGTCGTACCGCGGGTAGCCGTACTCGGTCAGGATCGCGAGCGCCTGGTCCCGCACCGCCCGGACGCCCTCGACGACCGGATCGGCATCCGCACCGGCGTGGTCCAGCGCAAGCTCGAGGTTGTCGACGACGGACAACCAGCGGCGGATGACGCGTGCCCGCTCGTCCTCCAGTTGCCTCTCGGCTTCGCGGGCCGCCCGCTTCCGGAAGTTGTCCAGGTCGGCGACGGCCCGCCGCCACCGGTCCTCCAGCTCACCGATCTGCGCCAGCAGCTCGGTGGCCTCGGTGGTCGCCTGAGCGGTGGCGGCCTCCTCCTCGGACGTCGTGTCAGTTCGTTGGTCGGCGTCCTGCTCGGTCATGAGGATCAGCTCGTCGAGAACTCGGCGTCGATCACGTCGTCGTCGCCACCGTCACCGTCACCGGACTGCCCGCCCTGCTGCTGCCCGGCGGAACCGCCGCCGGACGAGCCGGCCGCTGTCAATGCCTGCCCGATCTGCTGCAGCTCGCCTGTCAGCTCGCGGAACCGCTCCATCGTGGTGTCCTGCGACTGCATGGCCGCGCGGGCGTCGCCGATGAGCATCTCCGCACGGGCCCGGTCGTGCTGGGCGACGGTATCGCCACCATCGGCCAGCAGCTTCTCGACCTGGTAGGTGACCTGGTCCAGTGTGTTCCTGGCATCGACCAGTTCGCGCAACCTGACGTCCTCGTTCCGGTGGGTCTCGGCGTCGGCGACCATCCGTTCGACCTCGGACTGATCCAGGTTGGAGGTGTCGCTGATGGTGACCTTCTGCTCGGCGCCGGTGTCCTTGTCCCGGGCCGACACGTGCAGGATGCCGTTCGCGTCGATGTCGAAGGTGACCTCGATCTGCGGTGTACCGCGCGGCGCCGGCCGGATGTTCTCCAGCCGGAACCGGGCCAGCACGCGGTTGTCGGCGGCCATCTCGCGTTCGCCCTGCAGTACGACGACATCCACGGCGGTCTGGTTGTCCTCGGCGGTTGTGAACACCTCGGTCCGGCGAGCCGGAATCGTGGTGTTGCGCTCGATGACCTTCGTCATCACGCCACCCATCGTCTCCAGCCCGAGCGACAGCGGGGTCACGTCGAGCAGCAGGACGTCCTTGACCTCGCCCTTGATGATCGCGGCCTGAGCGGCGGCCCCGATGGCGACCACCTCGTCCGGGTTCACGGTCATGTTCGGGTCCTTGCCACCGGTCAGCCGGCGGACCAGTTGCTGGACCGCCGGGATCCGGGTCGAGCCACCGACCAGGATGACCTCGTCGATGTCGTTGGCGGTCACCTTGGCGTCGGCCATCGCCTGCTCGACCGGCTGCAGGCAACGCTCGACCAGGTCGCCGGTCAGCTGCTCGAAGGTGGACCGCATCAACGTCGTGTTGAGATGCTGCGGACCGGAGGCGTTGGCGGTGATGAACGGCAGGCTGACCGTCGTCTGAGTGACCGAGGACAGCTCCACCTTGGCCTTCTCCGCGGCCTCGAAGAGCCGCTGCAAGGCCTGTGGGTCCTGACGCAGATCCACGCCGACCTCACGCTGGAAGTCGTCGGCCAGCTTGTCGACGACGCGGCGGTCGAAGTCGTCTCCCCCCAGATGGGTGTCCCCGGCGGTCGCCCGGACCTCGACCACGCCATCGCCGACAGTCAGCACGCTGACGTCGAAGGTGCCGCCGCCGAGGTCGAAGACCAGCACGGTCTCGTTGTCGAGTTTGTCCATACCGTACGCGAGGGCGGCCGCGGTCGGCTCGTTGATGATCCGCAGCACCTCGAGACCGGCGATCTTGCCGGCGTCCTTGGTCGCCTGCCGCTGTGCGTCGTTGAAGTACGCCGGAACCGTGATGACCGCCTCGGTCACCTTCTCGCCCAGGAACCGGCCTGCGTCTTCGGCCAGCTTGCGCAGCACCAGCGCGGAGATCTCCTCCGGGGCGTAGAGCTTGTCCCGGACCTTGAACCGGACAGCACCGTCCGGACCGTCCACCACGTCGTACGACACGGCCTTGGCCTCCGAGGCCACTTCGTCGTACCTGCGGCCGATGAACCGCTTGGCCGAGGTGATGGTGCCCTTCGGGTTCATCACCGCCTGGCGCCGGGCAAGCTGCCCGACCAGTCGTTCACCGGAGTCCGTGAAGGCCACCACTGACGGGGTGGTCCGAGCTCCTTCGGCGTTGGGTACGACGGTCGGCTGCCCGCCCTCCATCGCGGCGATCACCGAGTTGGTCGTCCCCAGGTCAATACCGACGGCCTTGGCCATAGCTGTCTCCAGACGTTCGCTGGTTGTGAAAGTTTCAGGACTTCGAGGGAGCAGCCGGCATCCGTGCCAGCATGTCGATGGCCCGAGGTGCCTCCTCCGGTGTGCAGTAGACGTCGAACCGGGTCGCCACCGTCAGCCCGACGGCCGAGAAATCACGCTGCCCGAAGGTGAGCAGGTGTGCGAGCCAGCCCCAGATCGCACCGAACACCGCACCGGCCAGCAGACACCACCCGATGATGACGAGGACGGCGGTGCCGGATTCGGCGAACAGCGCCAGAAGCAGGCCGACGAGCGCGCCGAACCACGCTCCGGTGCCGGCGCCAGTCAGTGCCGCCTTCCAACTGGTCATCCGGCCGAGGACCCGTTCGACCTGCCGGAGGTCTGATCCGACGATGGTCAAGTGCTCGACCGGGAAGCCGTTGTCGGACAGGTAGTCGACCGCGCGCTGGGCGTCCGCGTAGTTGTCGTACGTCGCGATCGGCCTGCCGATGCCGAGGTCGGTCGGTTTGTGCGGGATGGTCATGAAATTTCCCTCTCCCTGGATCGGAACCACCAGAGCGACCGCGTACGCCGGGACTCGGCGTCCGCGCGTCATCACCAACCTGGCTCGCGACGGTGCCCCCCGCATCCCCGGATCTGGTGGTTATCCGGCCGGATCGTGGATCACGACCATGCGCGTCAGCTCGACCCGGGAGCCGATGTCGAGCTTGCGGAACGCGTGCCGCAGATGGGACTCGACAGTGTGCCGCGACAACTCCAACCGATCCGCGATCTGCTGGTTCGTCAATCCCTCCGACGCCAGCCGTGCGACGCGCAACTCAGCCGCCGTCAGGCTTCCCCACCCGAACGACGGCCGCTCAGGCGAACACTCGGCGATGTCGTTGTAGGCCAGCTGTTGCCCTCTCTCCACCAGGACACCGATGGCCATCGCCTCATGGACCGACGGCAGGAGTTCTGCGACTGTCCGATGCATCATCAGCGCGGCGTACTGGACGTCGAAAGCCCTGAGAACCGATGCGATCTCGACGAGTTGCCGGGTCAAGGGCCGGGCCGACGCCAGCTGCCGGCTACGTGGCCGATCCGGGGGCGGCGAGCCCGAGCTACCCGACATGTCGGCTCTCCTGATCCGCGACCGTCCGGCCCGGGTGTTCGCCCTGCCGATCGCGTTCGAGGGCGATCCGGGTCAGCTCGACCCGGGTGTCGATGCCGAGCTTGCGATAGATCTTGCGCAGGTGGAACGAGACGGTGTGCGGCGACAGGAACAGCTGCTCCGCCGCCTCGCGATTCGTCGCACCCTCCGCCACCAGCTCGACGACGCTCCGCTCGGACGCCGACAGCAGCTCCCATCCGGTGTCCTGACCGCCGCTCCGCAACACTCCGGTCCGGTGCGGGGAATCGTCGCGCAAGGCAGAGCGAATCGAGCACGGAACCTGGCACAACACCGACTGGCGGACCAGCTCGTGGCGGAAGGTCAGGACCCCGTGCAGACCGATGCGCAAGAGCTCGTACCTGACCAGCTCTTCGAGTGGAGCCAGCAGACGGGCAGGCGAGCCGCCGAACAGAGCTGCCAGTGTGTCCACCGTAAAAGTGCGTTCGAGGCAGGACGCCACCTCGAGCAGGTTGCGTGCGGCCGGACTGAGAGCCCGCACCCAACCGTCGATGACCCCGTTCGTACGCCGGGGCAGCTGCCGGTGGACCAACTGCACCCGTCCCTGAACGACAGCCACCAGCCCTTCGTCCCACAGACCCTCGAACAACGACACCAGCAGCAACGGATTCCCCCCGGCGTCTTCGGCGAGAGACAACAGCTCGTGGCCGGGCCGACCGTGAAGTATGTCCTCGGCGAGGTCGGCCACCGCGTCGGCCGGAAGCGAACCAAGACCAAGTTGAACGATGTCCGACGGCAGCCAACCGCCCAAGCCGAGCGAGACGTTGCGGCGGACCACCATGCACACGACCGGGCTGGACGCCAACCGAGTGGGCAGCGCAGACAGCGTCGTACCAACGGCCTCGTCCGAACCTGGCATGTCGTCCAGCAAGATCAGACACGGCTCCCGGATGCTGTGGTCGTCCGGCGCCGCGCCGGCGAGATCCTCAGCGCCGGCTCGCGCCACGACGAACCCACGGCCGGCCGCCCTGGCCTCCGTCGCGGTCAGCAGCCTGGTCTTTCCGGAGCCGGGCGCACCGTCGACCAGGACGAGGCCGCCTCGCCCCGTGACTGCGGTGTCCAGGACCTCCTGAACCGATCTCAACTCACGCTCTCGGCCCCTGAGCGGCCGGGTCGAGGCGTTCGATTTCGCGATAGCACACATAGGCCAGCTCCACGCGCGACACGTCGTTCTGCCTGGTCGTAAGGACTCTCCCCCGCTCACCGGCAGCGAGCTCGCAGACGGTGCACAGGAAGTCCAGCGGGGATACCCACTCGGACGACCATCAATCCCACGGCCGGCAAGCTTGACCGGCTACCGGACGACTACACGATTGCGGGATGCCGGCGCACGCCAGTCCGGCGAATCTGGATATTCGTGCCGGGTGCACCGGCTCCATCCGCCAGGAGGTGGCTCGTGGGTCTGACCGCCGACCGGACCCACCCAGGTCGCCCCTGGGCCCGGATGTTACTGGCGGGCTTGGCGTTGTGGGCCGCAAGTCTGGTCGTGACTCTGCTGACCGGCAACGCCAATCTCGTCCCCACGCTCATCCTGCTCGGGAGTTTCGTCGTACCGATCACGCTGCTGATGTGGGCTCACCAGCGCTGGCACGATCAGCATCTGACCACTGAGCTGCTCCTCGGTGCGTTCATCGGCGGA
Organism: Kribbella pittospori; assembly: GCF_004331465.1. Taxonomy (GTDB): domain Bacteria; phylum Actinomycetota; class Actinomycetes; order Propionibacteriales; family Kribbellaceae; genus Kribbella; species Kribbella pittospori. The sequence continues at coordinate 45,950 of NZ_SJKB01000025.1, read as the reverse complement.
GGGGTCCTCGGGGTCCTCGCCGCTTCCCTGCTGGAGGCGTACTTCCTGGACCCGTCGCCGGCCTTGTTCCTCGGGGTCGGCCTGATCGAGGAAGCGGCCAAGCTCGGCGCGCTGATCCTGATCACCAGGAAGCTCCCGCACCGGCACGCCCGCGACGGTTTCGTCCTCGGTGCCGCGGTCGGGCTCGGCTTCGCCGCCTTCGAGACCGCGGGCTACGCGTTCAACGCCCTGCTCACCGTGCAGGGCCTGTCGTTGAGCGCCCTCGTCCAGACCGAACTGGTCCGCGGCATCCTGACACCGTTCGGGCATGGACTGTGGACGGCGATCCTCGGCGGTGTGCTCTTCTACTACGCCCGCGACGGGCGATACCGCTACACCGCTCCTGTCGTACTGACCTACCTGCTGGTCTCGGTCATCCACGCTCTCTGGGACTACTCGCACAGCATCGCGCTCGCCCTGACCTTCCTGTTCACCGGGACGCGGTGGCAGTACGAGCTGCTGTCCCGCGGTTACCTGCCGCAGCCCACTGAGGAGCAGACGCATGTCTTCACCCTGCTGAGTCTCCTCTCACTCGCGGTCGTCGCGCTCCTGGGACTGATCACGCTCCGCGTCGCCTGGCGCCGCACGGGCGCAAACAAGCCCTCAGGAGGCCCGCAGGACTCCCCGGGCCCGAGCACAGTGCGCGCCGCAGGACCACGCAGGAACTCCTCTGCCTGACATTTCGCAGCGGGTGCGACTTGTCCAGTTCGTTCGCAGAGCTACCGCTCTACGCAGTCGCGGGATGCGCCTCGCGGGTGTTCCTGACGAGACTCGGAAGCGGTGGCGACCGCTGCCAAGGCAGCAGTCCTCCAGCCGGTCGCCGTCGGATCCGTGGCCCGCGCTGGAGGAGACAGGAGCGCATCATGATTGCCCGGATCAGGCCCTGGGAGGCGCCGCTGCGACTCGGCGCGGGCGCCTTCATCATCGACTCCGGACTGCGCAAACTCCGCGCGGATCCGTCGACGGCCGCACAAACGCACGGTTTCGCGGCAGGCGCCTACCCGATGCTGCAGAAGGTCGACTCCCGGCGGTTCGTCCGAGCGCTTGCCACAGGGGAGCTGGCCCTCGGCGCCGCACTGCTGTCGCCGGTGGTCCCCGCGGCGCTGGCTGGAGCCGGCCTGACCGCCTTCTCCGCGGGCCTCCTGGGGCTCTACCTCCGGACGCCGGGGATGCACAAGGAAGGCAGCCTGCGGCCGACCGAACAGGGCTTGCCGATCGCCAAGGACGTCTGGTTGTTCGGGATCGGACTGGCCTTCCTCATCGGCGACCTGACCGATCGGAAGGACTCCGCATGACGGTGATGGGCGTCAGCAGGTTCGAGCGGTTCTTCCGTCTCGCAGCGAGCCTGAACGTGGACAAGGACGACCTCAAACGCCACAGCGACTTCGTCTCCGAGAAGCTGTACGACCTCCTCATCGCCGGGCAGGCCACCGCCAGCGCGAACCGTCGCGACATCCTGCAACCACAGGATCTGCCCATCACCAAAGGTCTGCAAGAGAGCATCCACGCCTTCCGGAAGCTCGACGAGGACGTCGAGCTGGAACCAATACTGGCGCAGCTGGCCACCTGGCCGCCGCTCGACGTGACACTCAGCGAGGAGACCGAAGCCCGGTTGCCGGAGGTTGTCGGAGGATTGAGCTTCGCACTCGCCCGGACGATGAAGATCATCGATCCCGACGTGAAGAACCCCCAGACGGTGCACTGGGAGCGCGCGTTCCGGATCTTCGGCCTGTTGCTGTAAGCGAGACTGCGCGGACGCGGGATGCGTCGTACCGTCTCGCGTCGAATGCTTGCGGTACAGGCCCGGCAACCCGCCAGGCCAACACACACGAAGGGACGGAAACGATGGCACTGCCCGTACGAAGTGCCAGGAGCGACATTGCCCGGTGGGACCCGGCCAACGAGTTCGAGCGGCTCACCCAGCAGATGTCCCGGCTGTTCGACGACCAGTGGGCCGAAGTCCCGTCCATGCTCCGCGACGGCTTCACCCCCCTCGCCGACCTGGAGGAGACCGACGACGGCTACGTGCTCGAGGTCGAGTTGCCTGGCGTGAAAAAGAAGAACATCAACATCGAACTCGACGGCCGTCGCCTCGTCATCAGCGGCGAGCGCCCCGAAGATGAAGGGCGCAAGGGATGGCTGCGACGCCAGACCCGCTCCTGGGGGCGCTTCCACTACGAGTTGGTGCTGCCCGACAACGTCAAGCAGGACGGTGTCGAGGCGACGCTGAACGACGGCGTCCTGCGCGTGACCGTCCCGAAAGGCTCCGCCGGTCAACGCCGCCAGATCGAGGTGAAGTAGTTCGCGATCGGCGAGTAGGACCGCAGAGAGGAGGCATCTTCGACACTCCAGACGATGACATCCCGGAAGGACACTCGGTAGCCCGGCCCGCGACTGTGCTCGTCCGCCCACACCGGACGCGCAGGCCGGGCAACCGACCGCCGGAATCAGGCCTTGCTCGACTGCTCGGCCGCGAACATCCAGCGATGCTTCTCGAGGCCCGCGGTCACACTGATGACAAGGTCCTGGCTGACGAGGTCAAGCGCGCCGAGGCGGTCGATCCGCGTGCGGTTGCTCTCGACGACCAGGTTCAGGCGCTCGACCATGTGCGGCACCGCCGTCAGACTGTCGACGAAGCCATCTGGGAACGCAGTGAACGGCGTCATCTTCGCCAGCGTCTCCAGACGCCCGTCGGCGGCAAGGCCGATGGTCGACAGACGCTCGGCGACGTCATCGGACCAGTTCCGGACATCGTCGGCAAGCTCGTCGAGCTGTAGGTGCAGTGGCCGGAACCACAGGCCGCTGACATTCCAGTGAGCCTGCTTCGCGGTGAGCGCGAGATCGATCAGTTCGATGAGCAGCGGTTCGAGTTCCTTTCCGACAGCGTTTCGGTCCATAGCTCTCTCCTGCCTCAGAATTGCGCCGGTATGTCTCAGTCATCGTGGCGAGCTATCACTGGCCGTGGCATCCCGCGTCTGTGTAGACGCGAGGTCGGTGCGTCGAACGGCGGCCCGAAACTACGTGATCGGGGGACGCGCGCCCGCGTCGCAGCGGTGACCGTGGAGGTCCAAGCGCGTCACAGAACAGCATGTCGTCTTCAGTAGGAGGAGGCGCGCCATGGCACACCGGTCAGCGCCGAACGGAAACGTGCAGGTGCCGCTATGACGGGGGCCCGGAGCCCCGGGCTCGGGCCCGTACCGATCCGGACCACAGTCCCGGCCCGGCTAGACCGCCTGCCGTGGAGTCCGTTCCATTGGCGCGTGGTCGTCGCGCTGGGCATCACCTGGGTGCTGGACGGCGTGGAGATCACGATCGCCGGCACCATCGCAGATCGGCTGCGAGACCAGGACACACTGGGGTTGACGTCATCCCAGGTAGGACTCGGCGCGAGCCTCTATCTGTTCGGAGAGGTGCTCGGTGCGCTCTTCTTCGGCCGGCTGACCGACAAGCTCGGCCGGCGGAAGCTGTTCTTGCTGACCCTCGGCGTGTACCTGCTCGGCAACGCGCTCACGGCGGTCTCGCTGAACTTCCCGTTCTTCGCAGTGACCCGGGTGATCGCCGGCGCCGGCATCGGCGGTGAGTACGCCGCGATCAACTCGGCCATCGACGAGCTCATCCCGGCGAACTACCGCGGTCGCACGGACCTGGCCGTCAACGGAACGTACTGGCTGGGCGCGATGATCGGGGCGAGCGCGAACTTCCTGTTCCTCGATCCGGACATCCTCGACGTCAACGTGGGGTGGCGCCTCGCGCTGCTCATCGGGCCGCTCGTCGGCGTCCTGATCTGGCCGCTGCGGCGGCACATTCCGGAGAGCCCGAGATGGCTGCTCACCCACGGACGTGCCGACGAGGCGGAGCAGATCGTCGCCACGTTGGAACGTGACCTTGCGGCGAAGGGCATCGACGTACAACCGGTCGGGGACGACCGCTCCATCGAGCTCAGCCCGCGCGGTCTGGTGTCGTATCGCGAACTCGCCCGGGTGACCCTGCGAGACTATCGCCGACGTTCGCTGGTCGGGGTCACGCTGATGTCGACGCAGGCCTTCCTCTACAACGCGATCTTCTTCACGTACGCCCTGATCCTTGCCGAGTTCTATGGCATCGCCGACGACAAGGTCGCGTACTTCATCTTCCCGTTCGCTCTTGGGAACCTGCTCGGGCCGATACTGCTCGGCCAGTACTTCGACACGATCGGCCGCCGGATCATGGTCGGCAGCACCTACAGCCTGTCCGGGGTGCTGCTGTTCGTCACCGGCTGGCTCTTCAACCAGGATGCTCTGACCGCCACCACCCAAACGGTGTTGTGGTGTGTCATCTTCTTCGTCGCGTCGGCCGCCGCATCGTCGGCGTACCTCACGGTGAGCGAGATTTTCCCGGTCGAGATCCGGGCACAGGCCATCGCCTTCTTCTTCGCCCTGTCGGTGCTCGCCGGCGGAGTGATCGCGCCCTGGCTGTTCGCAACGCTGATCGGGGACGGCAGCGACCGAGGCGCGGTCTTTGCCGGCTACGCCGCCGCCGCGTTGCTCATGGTGATCGGCGGTCTGGTCGAGTTCGTCTGGGGAATCGACGCCGAGCGCCGCTCCCTCGAGGCCGTCGCCACTCCGCTGTCGGTACGCGCTCTGGTCGCCGGTGCCGAGAGCGGTCTCACCGGCGGTCTGACGTCGCACGTTCGCCGCCGGCCGCCGGCCGAGCGGCAGTCGGAGCACCCGCGGCGGACATGACGATCGGCGAGACGAGCGTGGCAGGAGCGCGGGAGTACATCGAGTCGGCGTTGGCCGTGGCCGTCCCGATCACGGTCGCCTTGCTGGTGACCGTCGGGGCTCGAATCCTCGTACGCCGTAGGCAGGCTCGCTCGCCCTCGCCCGTATGGTTCTCGCTGCAACGACGGTGCAGGCGCCCGTTCCGGATCGTCGTCGTCACCACCGCCATCGTGATCGCGCTGCCGGCAGTGGGCCTGCCCGCCACACTGGCAGACATCATCCGCCACGCTCTTGTCCTGGCACTGATCGCCGCCGTCACCTGGCTGCTGATCCAGTTGACCGGCGTGGTCGAGGACGTCGCGTCGTCGCGCCTCGACCTCGCCGTGAGCGACAATCGGCAGTCGCGCAGGATCACGACGCAGATTCTTGTCCTCCGCCGGGTCGCCATCGCCGTGCTGGTCTTCATCGGGATCGCGGCGGGGGCCATGACCATCCCCTGGGCTCGCGCTCTTGGCGCGAGCTTCCTGGTGTCGGCAGGTGTATTGGGCGTCGTGGCCGGCCTGGCCGCACAGACGACCCTGACCAACCTGTTCGCCGGCATACAGATCGCAGTCGCCGATCCGATCCGCATCGACGACGTCGTCGTCGTCCACGACGAGTGGGGCCGCATCGAGGAGATCACCTTGACGTACGTCGTCGTCCGGACCTGGGACAACCGCAGGCTCATCCTGCCGATCTCGTGGTTCACCACGAACGTGTTCCAGAACTGGACCCGGGATGAGGCAAGGGTGCTCGGCAGCATCTTCCTGCACGTCGACTTCCGGGCATCCGTCGAGGACCTCCGCGCCGAGATGTACCGGCTGGTCCAGGGCTCTCCCCTCTGGGACGGCCGGGACTGGGTCCTGCAGGTCGTGGACACCACTCCGACGACGATGGTCGTTCGCGGGCTGGTGAGCTCCGCCGACGCCCCCAGCAACTGGGACCTACGCTGCGACGTGCGCGAGAAGTTGCTGCTCTTCCTGCAGCAGCATCACCCCGACGCCCTGCCGAGGGTCCGCGCCGATGTCTCGCAACGCAACGCGTTCAACACCATGGCACACCTGACACACCGATCAACCGCCGACCAGCGAACCAGGGAGACCTGATGAGTGTGAAGTTGAATGAGCGAGCCTACGCACATGCCAGAGAACTCATTGCCGCGGGCAGGACGGTGCACGACGACAGAGACGACTGGAGCGAGCATCGACCGACCGCAGCCGATGAGAACGCATTCATCGAGCGGCACGGATTCTCGGAGTACCGGAAGTGGTATCTGGGCCTGGACGTTGAGCACGACGAGGACACCAAGGCGAGGTACAAGTTTCCCTACGGCGACTTCACCGACGTCCACCGCTGCGGGGTGATGTCCGCGGAGTCGCGCGCCGGACAGTACAAGTACACCGAGATCGAACTCGCGGCCGCCCACCTGCACGGCATGCTCGAGCAACCCGTCCAGGCGCACCGAGGCCAATCCGAGCAGTGACCTGATCCTCCAGCGTGCCTCCGGCGACCTACTCGAGCAGCCGCCGGGCTTGGGCGGCCATGGTCAGGTCCTCGCGGGCAGGCACGATGTACGCCGTGACCGGTGACTCCGGCGTAGTGATCACGGGCTCCCCTGTCTCGTTGCTCTTGGCATCCAGCACGACTCCCAGCCACGTCAGCCTGCGGCCGGCCGCAGCGCGGACCACAGCCGAATGTTCACCGGTCCCAGTCGGAGATGGAGCGCTCGTGCAGCACCTCGTCGTCCGGCGACAACACCCGCAGCTTCAGGCTCGACGACCCCGCGTTGACGATCAGGAGATCCATCGCCACTCGCGGACCTCCGGCAGATCCTCGCCGTACTTCGTGACGTAGGCGCGGTGCCGGGTCCGCTGGTCGGCGAAGTACTGCCGCGTCGCCACCGCACGCGTCCCCAGCGCCGGAACCCGGTCGATCACGTCCATCGCCAGGTGGTACCGATCGAGGTTGTTCAGCACGACCATGTCGAAGGGCGTGGTCGTCGTACCCTCTTCGATGTAGCCGCGCACATGCAGGTTGTCGTGCCCGTGCCGGCGGTAGGTGAGTCGATGGATCAGCGACGGATAGCCGTGGTAGGCGAAGATTACCGGGGTATCCGTGGTGAACAACGCGTCGAACTCAGCGTCGGTCAGCCCGTGCGGATGCTCACCGGCATCCTGCAGCCGCATCAAGTCGACGACGTTCACCACGCGGATCCGCAACTCGGGCAGGTGTTCGCGCAACAGGCTGACCGCCGCCAGGGTCTCCATCGTCGGTACGTCGCCCGCACAAGCCATCACCACGTCCGGGTCGCCCCGGTCGTTGCTGGCGAACTCCCACACGCCGATCCCGCGCGCACAATGCAGCGCGGCGGACTCCCAGTCCAGCCAGTTCGGCTGCGGTTGTTTGCCAGCGACAACGACGTTGATGTAGTTCCGGGTCCGCAGGCAGTGGTCCATGGTGGACAGCAGCGTGTTCGTGTCCGGAGGCAGGTAGACCCGGACGACCTCCGCCTTCTTGTTCACCACGTGGTCGATGAAGCCGGGATCCTGGTGCGAGAACCCGTTGTGATCCTGCCGCCACACATGCGACGTGAGCAGATAGTTCAGCGACGGAACCGGCCGCCGCCAATCGAGCCGATTGATGGTCTTGAGCCACTTCGCATGCTGGTTCACCATCGAGTCGACGATGTGCACGAACGCCTCGTACGACGAGAACAGCCCGTGCCGGCCGGTGAGGAGGTACCCCTCCAACCAACCCTGGCAGGTGTGCTCGCTGAGAATCTCGAACACCCGACCGTCCGGTGACAGGTGCTCATCGGTCTCCCGTTGGTCCCCGAGCCATGCTTTGTCCGTCGCCTCGTACACCTCGCCCAGCCGGTTCGACTCGGTCTCGTCCGGCCCGAACAGGCGGAAGTTGTCGGCATTCTGACGGAAGACATCCCGAAGGAAGGCACCGAACACCTTCGTCGGCTCGCCGTCCGCGAACCCCGGCGCTTTCACGGGTACGGCGTACTCCTCGACGTCCGGCAGTTCGAGGGCCCGGCTGACCAGCCCGCCGTTGGCGTGCGGGCACGAACCCATCCGCAGCGCCGGCCCGGGCGCCAGCTCGAGCAATGCGTCGACCGGGCGGCCCTGCTCGTCGAACAACTCCTGCGGCCGGTAGCTGCGCAGCCACGACTCCAACTGCCGCAGGTGCTCCTCGTCGGTCCGTACGCCGGTCAGCGGCACCTGATGTGATCGCCAGGTGTCCTCCACCGGTTGACCATCGACGGTGCGCGGTCCGGTCCAGCCTTTGGGCGTCCGCAGCACGATCACTGGCCAAGCAGGCCGGAGCGGATGGCCCGCCGCCGACCGAGCCTCCAGTTGGATCTCCGTGATCCGGTCGAGACATCTGTCCAGAGTGCCCGCGAGCGCCTGATGCACCGTCGCCGGGTCCGACCCCTCGACCAGGAACGGCTCATACCCGTAGCCGCGCAGAAGCGCGGTCAGCTCCTCGTCGTCGATTCGTGCGAGCACGGCGGGGTTGGCGATCTTGTAGCCGTTCAGGTGCAGGATCGGCAGCACCGCGCCGTCCCGCACCGGATCGAGGAACTTGTTGGAATGCCATGACGTCGCGAGCGGTCCGGTCTCGGCTTCACCGTCGCCGACCACGCAGGCCACGACGAGATCCGGGTTGTCGGCGGCGGCGCCGTACGCGTGGCTCAGCGAATAGCCGAGCTCGCCGCCTTCGTTGATGGAACCCGGGACGTCCGCGGCGACGTGACTCGGGACGCCGCCGGGGAACGAGAACTGCTTGAACAGCCGGGCCATGCCGCGTTCGTCCCGCGTTGTGTTCGGGTAGGCCGTGCTCCAGCTGCCCTCGAGCCACGTGTTGGCGACGAGCGCGGGACCGCCGTGTCCGGGTCCGGTCACGAACAGCATCTGCTGCTCGCGCTGCCGGATCACGCGGTTGAGATGTGCGTAGATGAGGTTGAGACCGGGCGTCGTACCCCAGTGGCCGAGCAGCCGCGGCTTGATGTGCTCGGGCCGCAACGGCTCCCGGAGCAGTGGATTGTCCAGGAGATAGATCTGCCCGACAGACAGGTAGTTGGTGGCCCGCCAGTAGGCGTCGAGCCCCTGTAGTTGCTGGTCGGTCAGAGGTTTTGCATGGATGTGCTGCATCGCCTGCTTGTACCCGACGGCGCCAGAATCACGCTCTGGCGGGCCTGGGGGTTACGTGTTCCGTAGGGATTCTCCAGCCGAATGGCGTCACTCCCCCGTACTCGCCCAGGTCTACGCCGAAGATCCCGAACTGGCCGCCTCCCACCCCACACTGCTGCCCACGCTCGTCCGGACCCTCTCCGCACTGGCGGCCGGTCTCCTAACGCTCAGGAACAAGGAGCCGAGGTTACCCACAGTGGCTCATGACCTCGGCTGAGCCACCACTAGCTGCGCCTTTGAGCGACCGGTTCTGCACGGGAGCGTGAACTGATGGACACGGCACACCTTCACGATTGAGCTGCTCGGCTATCGCCTACTTGCCCCTGCCACCGAGACAGAGAGCCAAATTTCGCGGACAGCGTCCATCCCAGCCGCGGTGAGGATCTTTCGATGCCTGCGGGACTCGATCCGCCTCTTCTCGGCGCTCCAGGGCAGCGACCGCGACTGTCCGATGTCGCAGAACTCCTCGACGATCTCCCCACCCAGCGGCTCAACAAACCACGCAGCCTCCCCAGCCCGCCACGCACTCGACGAGTTGTAGCCGAAAGAGCGCCGGCTGTCGTAGGTGTCAGTGGACGAGCCCAACTACGACACACCGACCCAGATCCGACACCGCCTCTACGGGACGGTGGCGGCCAATGCCGTGGCGGCGGAACGCAAGTCGGCGACGAGTTCTGCGCGCCGCTCGATCAGTTCATCGGCCAATCCGGCCAGTGAAAGGGCTCCGGCGAAGACCGGACGCTTGGTACCTCGCAAGAGTGGCACTCCGAGTGCTCCGATCCCGTCGGTCACATCGCCGTCCGAGACAACGAAGCCCTGATCCCGGGTAAGGGCGATGTCCTTGCGGAGCTTGGCCGCCGTGGTCAGCGTACGCCGTGTGTAGGGCTCGAACGGGGCGTTCGCCAGATACGCGTCCCGGTCCTCGAGGCCGAAGGCGAGCGTCACCCGCCCAGCAGCGCCGGCGTACATGGGTAGCGAACGCCCAGGCTTGAGCAGAAGCACGTTGATCGCTTCGCCGCGAGCCCAGTCGATGCAGATAGATCGATCTCCAGCGGGCACGCTCAGAAACACTGTCTGCCGGGTGACCGCGGCAAGTTCATCGAGGAGGGGCTTTGCGCCGCTCCATTCGCTCATGCCCGCTCGCGCGGCGTCCGCGAGGCGCAGCCAGCGCAAGCTGAGCTGGATGCGGGCGTCGGGCAACAGTTCGGCCAGGCCGCCGTCCCGCAGCGCGTCAGCGAGCCTGTAGACGGTGGGGCGCGGCAGGTCGAGCCGTTCGGCGATCTCAGCCGGAGTCAGTGGTCCACGCTCGGCGAGCAGTCCGACGAGGCTGGCAGAACGCTGCAGGATCCCCATCGGGTGCTCGGTGCTCATTCGGCGACCTGCTGTCCCAAAGCGCGGCTTACTTCACGGGCGCCGGCGATGATGAGCTCGACATTGCGGTCCCTCGTCGAGCCCAGGATCTGGGCGCGGAGGCCACTGATCGAGATGGCGGCCTCCAGTTCGCCACGATGGTTGAACACCGGCGCGCCGAGAGCCGCGATGCCGGGAGTGACGTCGCCGTCCGAGACTGCGTAGCCCTCGCGGCGCACCTGCTCGATGTCGGTCTGGATCGCCGCCGCGTCCGGGCGGGGTGGATCCCCCGGGATCCGCACGACCTTGAGCGCCGACCGCTGCTCGCCCAGCGGCAGGAACGCCAGGATGGCACGGGGCGCCGCCCCCGCGTAGAGCGGCAACGAACTGCCCAGTTGCATGGCCAGGGACCGGACGGCTTCACCCTCGAGCCGTTCGAGGCACACGGCTCGGGTATCGCGTCGCACGCACAAGAAGCTGGTCACGCCGATCACCTCGAGCAGATGACGCAGCGACGGTAGAGCAGTTTTCCGGATGTCGAGCCGGTCCTCCAGTTGGCCCCCGACCGTGAGCATCGACAGGCCCAGCCGATAGCTCCCGCGCCGATGGCCACGATCTACCCAGCCGATTCCGATCATGCTCTGCAGCAGGCGATAGACAGAACTGAGTGGCTCACCCATCCGAGCGGCGATCTCGGTGGCAGCAATCTCCTGTCCTTCTTCAAGGATGCTGATCACCGAGTTGACCTTGGCGAACAGAGCGACTCCAGCGACGTCGCGTTCACCGGCCGATTCATCAGCAGCAGGTCGCGCGACACGACGAGAGTGGCCTGAGCTCAACTCCTCGATGAAGCCGGAATTGCTGGTCACAAGCCAGGATTCCTTCCTGTGGATGTGCAGGCCTTGGCGTGAGTGACTGGCCGGCCGCGAGACCCGGTAGGCATACCTGCCAGACAGGCCTCGCGCATATTATCACCCAGCGGACACGCAGCCCGGTACAGGCCAATCCGTCCCGTTGACCTGATGCCAGGTCGAGCGCCGCGCGCCAAGGTTCAGCTGATTCGGTCAGCCGCTTTGAGGAGAGTCTGCGCCGCGAACTGCAGGCCCTCCATCTGTCCGAGCTCGATATCCTCGTGCTCGATGTTGACGGCCATATCGGGGTCCACATCGTTGAGTGCGGCCAGAAAGCCGGACCACCAGTCGACGTCGTGCCCGCGCCCGACCGAGACGAAGTCCCACGAAGCGTTCTCGGGCCAGCCGCTGAAGGTGTACTTGCCGCCGAACGGGACGATGCCGGGAGCATCCGGAGCGACGCGGACGAAGCGGTCATCCAGCACGCCGTTGATCTTGGCTGCCTCGTTGATCCTGGTGTCCTTCGCCGCGGCGTTGAACACCAGGCTGCCCAACGACTTCACGGCGAGCGTGGGATCGATACCTTGCCAGAACAGGTGGCTGGGGTCGAGCTCGGCACCGATGTGCGTGCTGCCGATCTCAGTAGCCAACCGCTCCATCGTGGCTGGGTTGTACACCAGGTTGTGCGGGTGCATCTCGAGTGCGACCTTGACGTCAGCGTCCGCGGCCCGCACCTGGATGTCCTTCCAGTACGGCACCCCGACCTCGGCCCACTGATAATCGCGGGCATCCAACGTGGAGCTCTCCCAGGGCAGGGCGCTCCATGATGGGAGGGTGCCTTCGGCGTTCGTTCCGGGCAGGCCCGACATGGTCACGACCCGCTTGACGCCCAGGAGAGTGCACAGTTCGATCGCGTCGATCACGTCCTGGCCGTGCCGGGAACGAACAGCAGGGTCCGGGTGAAGCGGGTTTCCGTTGCAGTTGAGGGCTGTCAGTTCGATGCCGGCGCTCGAGAAGATCTCCAGATATTCGTCCCTGGCGTCCTGGCTCGACCGGATGGCATCGATGGGCAGGTGATTGGCGGGCACGAAGCCGCCCGAATTGATCTCTGCGCTCTGCAGGCCGAGGTCGCGGATGGCGGCAACCGCCTCTCCGACGGGCTTGTCGTGCAGGATGGCCGTGTAGACGCCGAGCTTCATTGTGATGGGTCCTTTCCTTGCGTGCAGAGGAATTCGTGCCGGAAGGCGTATCGAGTCCGTTCACATCCGAGAACGTCGCCGCACGGTCAGTTCTCGATGTCACTGGTCGTAGAGCGCCGGCTTCTCGACGAGCTTCACCGAGGTTCTGGTACCGGTGCGCAGGGCCTCCAGAGCTGTGTTCGCCACAACGGCAGCTGCGTATCCGTCCCAGGTCGTCGGGCCTGCCGGCACCCCCGACCCGGCGATGGCGTCGATCCACTCCTGGAACTCGACGTCGTAGGCGCGGCTGAACCGCTCGCGCCAGTCGGCCGCCACCGGCGAGGTCGTGCCGCCGGCCAGCCGTACGACGACCGCGTCCTGGTCCCCGAGTGCAGCGGTGCCGTCCTCCCCGACGACAGTCCCCTGGATGTCGTAGCCGTAGCGGATGTTCATCGAGATCTCGACATCGACGATCGCGCCGCTGTCCATCTCCAGGATCAGCATCACCGGATCCTGCAGATCACCCCCATGCCGGTTCCGCTTGGGGACCAGCACCGACGTGGTGGTGATCTCCTCTCCCAGGAGCCACCGCAGAATGTCGAACTCGTGGACCGCAGCGTCGGTGATCAAGGATTCCGACTGAAAGTACCCAGGAACCGTCGGGTTCCGATGAACGCAGTGGACGATCAGCGGCGCGCCGATCGATCCTGCGTCGACGACGTCCTTCAGCGCCCGATAGGCCCGGTCGTAGCGGCGCATGAACCCGACTTGCACCAAGCGACGCCCGGCCGACACTTCGGCCTCGATCATGCGCTCGCAGGCCTCTGGGGTCTCAGCCAGTGGCTTCTCGCAGAAGACCGGCTTGCCTGCAGCAATGGAGGCCAGCACATACTCCTCATGCGTCGGGCCCCAGGAGCAGACGGCTACCGCGTCAACCTCGGGATCCGAGATCAGTTCCTGGCCCGTGAGGTGCACGGTAGCGACGTCGTACTTCGCAGCCGCCGCACGTGCTCGGTCCAGGTCGACGTCGGTCACCGCGACGACCTCGGCGCCGGCGACGACCTGGGTGAGCCGGCGGAGGTGGTCCTCACCAATCGTGCCAACCCCGATCACACCTACTCGGACAGTCATTCACTCACTCCTCGTCAGATTCTTCGTCGACTGCGGCACCGTGGTCAGACGTCCTTCATTCCGGAGAGCTCGTCCTGATCGAGCACGGGCGCACTGACCCCGCCAGGAGCGACGGTGTGGGCCTCGACGACCTTGCCCGGATCCACCGCCCGCAGTTCGTGACTCAGCTCTGCCAGTTCCTGCCCGCCGGCCATCTCGCCAGTCAGTTGCTCGAGAGTCAGCTCGTCGCGGTGGGCGTCGAGCGAGACGTGCCCGAGCTTGAGGATGACGAAGTGGCTGCCGACCAGGAAGGCGTGGTGCGGGTTGTGCGTGATGAAGATGACGCCGAGACCGGCATCGCGTGCTGCCGCGATGTATTTCAGCACGACACCGGACTGCTTGACGCCGAGCGCGGCGGTCGGCTCGTCGAGGATGATCACCTTGGCGCCGAAGTGGATGGCGCGGGCGATCGCGATCACCTGCTGCTGACCACCTGACAGGCTCCCGACCGGGCGGTCGAGGTCCGGGATGACGATGCCCATCTTGACGAGTTCCTCGCCACAGACGCGCTTCATCGTAGGGATGTCCAGGAACGGACCGTTCCGAAGCTCGTTGGCCAGGAAGAAGTTCCGCCACACACACATCAGCGGGGCGAGCGCGAGGTCCTGGTAGACGGTGGCGATGCCCTCCGCCTGGGCCACGCGCGGGGACCCGAAGTGACGGACCTCGCCGTGCATCTTCATGGTGCCATCGGTGTAGTCGTGCAGTCCGGAGATGATCTTGATGAGGGTGGATTTCCCCGCACCGTTGTCACCCAGGACGCAGGTGACCTCCCCCTGGCGCACGGTCAGGTTCACCCCGCGCAGGGCGTTGACGTTGCCGTAGCTCTTGCCGACGTCCACCAGTTCGAGAATCGGCTCGTCCTGGTCGACCACGGTCAGTTCTGACGCGTGCGTCTCGATGGTCATCGGGCATCCGCCTTCCGCTTCACGTACAGGTTCACCAGCGTCGCGGCGATGAGCATGATCCCGAGGAAGGTCTTGAACCAGTCGGGATCCCAGCCGGCGTAGGTGATTCCGAGCTGGGTCATGCCGAAGATGAGCGCACCCACGGAGGCTCCGACCACCGAGCCGTACCCGCCGGTGAGCAGGCACCCGCCGATGACCGCGGCGATGATGTAGATGAATTCGTTGCCGACACCCTGGCCGGACTGGACGTTGTTGTAGTTGAAGAGGTTGTGCATGCCGAGCAGCCAGGCGCAGAACCCGACTCCCATGAACAGGGCGATCTTCGTGACGGTGACTGGAACACCCACCGCTCGAGCGGCCGCCGGGTCACCACCGGAGGAGAAGATCCAGTTGCCGTAGCGCGTGCGGAGCAGCAGGAACGAGCCGATCACGGTCAGGATGATCCAGAAGATGACCGGGATCTGAATGCCGATCGGGCCGATGTCGAAGCTCGATGCGAACACCGCGTGGGCCGAGCCGAAACCGTCGATGTCGTTGAGCGAGTTCGACGAGACACCGCCGGCGACCATCCGGGTGATCGCCAGATTGGCCCCCTGGAGCACGAAGAACGTGCCCAGGGTGACCAGGAAGCTCGGTAAGCCGGTTCGATGGAGCAGCCATCCGTTGAACGCCCCGATCGCCAGCGACAGCACGAGTGCGAACAGGACGCCGACCCAGACGTTCAGGCCGAAGTACCAGGACAGGTGAGCTGCGGCGAGGCCTGAGGTCGTCACGGCCACACCCGCCGAGAGGTCGAACTCGCCGCCGATCATGAGCAGCGCGACCGCGACCGCCATGATCCCGATGGTCGAGGAGCCGTACAGAATCGTCCCGATGTTGCCGACGCTCCGGAACGCGGGTGCGACGGCGAGGAACAGGAGCGCGACGACGACCGCTGCGATCAGCGCGCCGACCTCGGGCCGGCGTAGGGTCGACGAGATCGCCGAGCGGGTCCGAACGCGATCGTCGGTAGGTGTGACCGTGGCTGTAGTCATTCAGATCACCGCGTGCCGTTCGCAGCGAACTTGGAAACCTTCGCGATATTGGACGCGTCGATGAAGGCCGGGCCGGTGGCCACATTGGTGCCACCACCAATGGTGTTCCCATTCGCCGTGTACAGCCACAGGGCATCGACGGACAGGTAGCCCTGCAAGTATGGCTGCTGGTCGATCGCCCACAGGATCGACTTGTTCTGAATGGCCGCGACCAGTTCCTTGTTGGTGTCAAAGGTGCCGATCTTGGCCGAGCTGCCCGAACCGGAGACGGACTTGGCCGCATCGAGAGCGACCGGAGCAGCGAGCGTGACGATGAAGTCGATGCTCTTGTCTTCGGTCAGCTTGGCCTGGATCGATGTCGTGACGGCCGAGTCATCGGTGCCGTTCACATAGATCGACGTCGTGGTGGCGCCGGCGGCACCCTGCTTGACGCCGTCGCAGCGGTCGACCAGCTGCTGCTGGCCCTGGGTCTGGATCACGCAGAGGATGTTCTTGGCGCCACCCTCCACCGCCTTCTTGCCCGCTGCGACGCCGGCGTCCTTCTCGTCCTGGCCGAAGTAGCCCAGCACACCCAGGCTCTGCGCGTCGGGACCACCGGCGTTGAACATCGTCACCGCAATGCCTGCGGCAACGGCCTTCTTGATCACGCCGGCGAGCGCCGGAGTGTTCGGGTCGGTCACCGCGATGCCGTCGACCTTCTTGTCGATCGCGGCCTGGATCAGCTGCGCCTGCTTGACGGCGTCCGGATCAGAGGAGTACTGGACCTCGATGTTGTCCTTCGCGGCGGCGGCTGAAGCCCCCTTGCGGATGATGTCCCAGAAGGTGTCTCCCGGGGCTGCGTGGGTGATCATCGCAACGGTCAGCTTGGGCGTCGAGGCAGCCTGGCCACCGCCGCTCTCGTCGTCGCCACCGGTTTCCCGGCCCCCGGAGGAGCACGCAGCGAGGGTCATGACCCCTACGGCGACGATGACCGCGATCTTCGTGCGCTTGATGCCATTCATGTCAGTGCCTTTCGAACGTTCACCGCAGCGTCGGCCGGCGGTGTCCTGGATGTTGTTGTGCTTCGAGCAAGACGCTTGCGCGTCGCGGTCACCAGTCCACGGCGATGTACTTGCTTTCGGTGAAGGCGAGAATTCCTTCCAGGCCGCCTTCGCGGCCCAACCCGCTTTCCTTGACTCCGCCGAACGGAGCAGCCGGATCGGACACGAGACCGCGGTTGATCCCGACCATCCCGGCTTGGATGAGCTCGCTGACGCGCAGGCCACGCGCGAGATCGCGGGTGTAGACGTAGGACACCAGCCCGTACTCGGTGCTGTTGGCGAGGTCGATCGCCTCGTTCTCGGTGGAGAAGGCGACGATCGGGGCGACCGGCCCGAAGATCTCGGTCTGCAGGATGTCCGCGGTGGCTGCGACGTTGCTGAGCACGGTGGGCGGGTAGAAGAATCCCGGGCCTGCCGGAACCTTTCCGCCCGTGTGCAAGGTTGCGCCGGATGTGACCGCCTCGTCGACCAGGGCCGCGACCTTGTCCCGCGTCTTGGCGTTGACCATCGGGCCGAGGTCCACGCCGTCGTGATCCCCTGGGCCCATCGTCATCGAACTCATCGCCGCGGTGAGCCTTTGCGCGAACTTCTCGGCGATGCTGTCCGCGATGTAGAACCGGTTGGCCGCTGTGCAGGCCTCGCCGCCGTTGCGCATCTTCGCGACGACGGCGCCTTCGACCGCGGCGTCCAGGTCGGCGTCCTCGAAGACGACGAAGGGGGCATTGCCGCCGAGCTCCATCGAGCAGTTGACGATGTGCTCGTTGGCGAGGTTGAGCAGCGCCCGTCCGACCTGCGTCGAGCCGGTGAACGACAGTTTGTGTACTCGCTCGTCGGCCAGCATCGCCGACACGACGGCCGGCGAGTCGAGCGAGGGCAGGACGTTCACCACTCCTGCAGGCACTCCGGCGTCGTGCATGATCGCGGCGAGTCGCAATGCCGTCAGAGGTGTCTCGGTCGCGGGCTTGAGGATCACAGTGCACCCTGCGGCCAAGGCGGGGGCGATCTTCCGCGCCGCCATCGCTGCTGGGAAGTTCCATGGTGTGACCAGCAGTGCGACCCCGACGGGCTGCCGCAGGACCATGATCTTGTTGGCGCCTCCGGGGGCGGTCTGGATCTCACCTCGGAGCCGAACGGCCTCCTCTGCGTACCAGCGGAAGAAATCGGCGGAGTACAGGACCTCGCCGCGCGCGTCTGCCAGCGCCTTTCCGTTCTCCGCCGTGATCAGCAGCGCCAGTTCGTCGGCCTGGTCGATCATCGACTCATAGACGCGGCGCAGGATCTCCGCCCGTTCGCGCGGTGATGTGGCTGCCCACAGCACACCGGCGCCGCCAGCCGCGTCGACGCACGACAGGGCGTCCTTGACCGTTCCGCTGGCCACTGTGGCGAGTGACTCGCCCGAGGCTGGGTCGATCACGTCGAAGGTGGCTCTGTCGGAGGCGTCCTGCCAGCGCCCTGCGATGTACAGCTGCGCTGGGACCGCAGCTGCGACAGCGTGTGCCGCGCTCACAGGTAGAGCCTTTGTTCAGCCAGCTGCTCCTCGTACTCCTTGCGCGCCTGCACCGTGCTGGCCAATTGAGAGATTTGTGGGACCGGGACATCCCACCACGCCCCGGAACCACCGAACCGGCCCTGGGAGTCGACCTTGACGTAGACGACTGCGGTGTTCCTGCTGGTCGCCGCGTCCTCCAGCGCTTGTTTCAGCTCGGCGGCCGTGCCGGCGCGGAACACGTCAGCCCCGTAGCTGCCCGCATTCGCGGGGAGGTCGATCTCGATGCGCTCCTCGGAGTACTGCCCGTCGTCGCCGCGGTAGTTGAACCGGGTCGCGAAGCCTTGTGAGCCGCGGGTTTCCGAGAGTGCCGCGATGGATCCGTATCCGTGGTTGTCAACCAGAACCACGGTGATCTTCAGACCTTCCTGGACAGCCGTCATGATCTCCTGGCTGGCCATCAGGTAGGTGCCGTCGCCGATCAGGCAGAACACCTGACGGGTGGGGTCGCCCATCTTCGCCCCGAGCGCGCCGGCGACCTCGTAGCCCATGCACGAGTTGCCGTACTCGAGGTCGTAGCCCTTGACGCTTCCGGGGCGCCACAGCCTGTGCAGGTCCCCGGGCATGGATCCGGCGGCGTTGACCACGACATCGCGCGGGCCGGCGGCGGCGTTGACCAGGCCGATGGCCTCGGCCTGGGACAGGGTCGGGCCGTCCTGAACTTCGATGATCCGGTCCACCTCGGCTCGCCAGTCGTCGGCGGCCTTCTCGGCCCCCGCGCGGTAGGCGGGCTCGACGGTATAACCACGCAGGAGCTCGCCCAGCTCGGTGAGTGATTCCCTGGCGTCGCCGACGACAGCGACCGCCGACTCTTTGAGGGCGTCGAGCTCGGTGACATTGAGGTTGACGAACGTGACGTCCGGGTTGGTGAACAGGGTGTTCGAGGCCGTCGTGAAGTCCGTATAGCGGGTGCCGATGCCGATGATGACGTCGGCCCGGTTCGCCAGGGAGTTGGCAAAGACCGACCCGCTCGCTCCGAGGGCGTTGACCATCTGGGGGTGGTCGTACGGAAGGCTCGCCTTACCGGCCTGAGTCACGCCCACCGGGATTCCGGTCGTAGATGCGAACGCGGCGAGGTCGGCCGTAGCGTCGGAGTAGATTACGCCGCCGCCGGCGATGATCACGGGGCGTGAGGCGGAGGAGATGATCTTCGCCGCGCGAGCCAGGGCGGCACGGTCTGCGCGGGGGCGCGCCACGTGCCAGATTCGCTCGCGGAACAGGCGGGCGGGGAAATCCCACGCCTCGGCTTGGACGTCCTGCGGCAAGGCGAGTGTGACTGCGCCGGTCTCGACGGGGCTGGTCAGAGTCCGCATAGCCTCCAGCAGGGCGACCGGCAACTGGTCGGGCCGGTTGATCCGATCCCAGTATTTCGACACCGCCTTGAAGGCGTCATTGGCCGAGTAGTCCTGCGAGAACGTGGATTCCAGCTGCTGCAGCACGGCACCCGTGCGACGGCTGGCGAAGATGTCGCTGGGCAGGCACAGGACCGGCAGGCGGTTGACGGTGGCCGTTGCGGCACCGGTGATCATGTTGGTGGCGCCGGGACCGATGGAGCTGGTGCAGGCCAAGGCCCCCAGCCGGTTGCGCATCTTGGCGTAGCCGGTGGCCATGTGGACCATGCCCTGCTCGTTGCGGGCCTGATACAGACGAAAGTCCTTGCGGTACTGGAGAAGGGCTTGGCCGACTCCGGCGACGTTGCCGTGACCGAAGATGCCGATGGCGCCGCCGAAGAACTGCTGGGTCTGGCCGTCCCGTTCGACTTGCTGAGCGGTGAGGAACCGGATCAGTGCTTGGCCGACGGTCAGGCGCACAGTGGACTCTTGGTGAGACACGGTTGTTCCTCCACGTTGAAGGCAGTCGGATCAGTGCGACGGTCCGGTGCAGACCGCTCGGTCAGCTGGGCTGGGACGGGTGCCGGGGGACGAACGGCAGGCGGGCGTCCAGACCGGCGCCCGGCCACTGTTCTCGCGCCGGCGCCAGGCAGGGATCCTCGAATGCCTGCAGGGTCCGCCGCGGCGCCGGCCCGGCCAGGACGTTCAGGTAGTACAGGTCCTGCCCATGTGCGGCGACGGTGGTGTGGTATCCCCACGGGATGAGCAGCAGGTCACCGTCGCGGACCGGCTCCGACAGCTCGAAGTCGCGTTCCGGGCTGTAGACACGCTGCAGCGCCCACCCGTTCTCGGGGTCCTTCAGCCGGTAGTAGTAGGTCTC
This sequence comes from Kribbella pittospori, assembly GCF_004331465.1. GTDB lineage: Bacteria > Actinomycetota > Actinomycetes > Propionibacteriales > Kribbellaceae > Kribbella > Kribbella pittospori. The sequence goes on along the minus strand of NZ_SJKB01000025.1, from coordinate 25,685 downwards.
CTCGAGCTGGGCCTCGCCCTCACGGTCCTGCTCGTGCTTGTGCGGAGGGAAGCTCGACCAGTTGCCGCCCGGGGTCCAGACCTCGACGACATGGAGACGGTCCGCAGGGAAGTCAGGCAGCATGAGGCTGCCGACCTGGCGCGATGCGTTCCCGCCACCGCGCAGCTCGATGCTCACGTCGTCCGGGGTGACAAGGACAGGGGCGAACTTCTGCGTGGCCGGAGCCTCGGCAACCGCGATCTCGACATCGGTGACGGCAGTGACCCTGACCTCGTCGCCCATCGGGACATAGAGGCACCAACCGAGCCCGTCGAAGACTGACGACCGGCCACCGAAGGTCCACTGCTCAGAACCGGACTCGGCGTGGGCCGTTCCGCCCAGAGGGATCAGAGCTCGTTCCTGCGGCCCGGCAGCGAGCGTCAGGGTCTGGCCCGAGCCCAGCTCGTGCACGGCGAACGAGATGTATTCCCAGTCGGCGTCGGACGGCTCGATCCGGCTCCAGCCGCGGGTCAGAATCTGTGGCTTGCTCACGTACGGGACCTCCGTGGTCGTCGCCGGGACGGATCTCTGCTCAGGCGCCGACTCGTTGGCGGCGCCGCTCTCCGAATTGCTCGGAATCTATCTCTTGATGGACGACTTGTCCACTGTGTGATAGAAACTTGTTTGTGGACATCGTCCGCCACCTTCCCGCACCGGCGGTCGCCGGATCCCAGGAGTCATCGATGACCCTTCACAACGTCAGGTCCGAAACCCCCCGCCTGGGTGTGGCGATGATCGGCAGCGGCCTCATGGCCAAGTCGCACACCATGGGCTATCGCAACGTGGAGGGCATGTACGGCTCATCGCCGTACCGGCCCCATTTCGCCGTCCTGGCCGATGCGAAGGAGAACCTGGCCCGATCCGGAGCGGAGTCCCTCGGCTACGGCAGATGGACGGCGGACTGGCGCGAGGCGATTGCCGCCCCGGAGGTCGACGTGGTGGACATCGTGACGCCCAACTGGCTGCACAAGGAGATCGCCCTGGCGGCCATAGCGGCAGGCAAGCACGTGTACTGCGAGAAACCACTCGCCGTCACAGCAGCCGACGCACGAGAGATGTACGAGGCGGCCGAAGCCGTCGGCGTCAAGACGCTCGTCGGCTTCAACTATTTGCGCAACCCGGCAATCGCAGAGGCACGCCGGCTCGTCGGAACCGGCGCCCTGGGCAACATCTGGACCTTGCAGGGGCGCTTCGTGCTGGACGCGTGCAGCGATGCGGACGTGCCGTTCGCCTGGCGCTTCGACCGCAAGCTGGCCGGAAGCGGTGCTCTCGGCGACTTGGGAGCCCATGTCGTGGCTCTCGCGCGCGCCCTGGCCGGCCCGATCTCCTCGGTGTGCGGACTCAGCCGTACGTTCATCAGAACCCGGCCTGCTGCGACCGGCGCTTTCGGCTATGGCAGCGACGCCGATCTGGGCGCCCCGCGGCGCGAGGTCGAGAACGATGACGCGACCACGTTCCTGATGGAGTTCGCCAGTGGCGCCAGCGGACACATCGAGGCATCGCGTACAGCGACCGGGCGGCCGTACCACCTGAGCATCGAGTTGATCGGAAGCAAGGGCTCGTTGCAGTTCGTCCAGCAGGACATCCACACGCTTCGCCTGTACCTGGACGACGACGCGGCCGAACACAAGGGCTACCGCCAGATCGAACTTGGGCCCGCCCACGGGGATTACGGCGCCTTCTGGCCGTTCCCGGGTGTGCCGATCGGCCTGCACGAACTCAAGACGATCGAAGTCCATGAGTGGCTCAGTGCAATCGCCGACGACCGTTGCCCGGACGGCGATTTCAAGGAGGGCTGGCTCGTCTCGGAAGTGCTCGAGGCGGTCGAGCGGTCGGTGGCGCAGCGCCGATGGGTGGACGTGGAGAAGAGTTCGTGATTCTCATTGCCCGGACATCCTGACCATTTAGTGATCGATGACAGCATGCTCTGCATCCCGGAGGACTGGTGAACGACGTGACACCCGACAACGCCACAACCAAGGAACTCGATCTCGCATCGCTCGCCCGGCAAGCGCGCTGGGAGGTGATCAAGGCAGTCACCGGAGCCAAGGCCGGCCACATCGGCGGCCCCCTGTCGATGATGGACCTGCTCGTCAGCCTGTACTTCACCGAGCTGAACATCCGGGTCGAGGACCCCGCGTGGCCAGAACGCGACCGATTCATCCTGTCCAAAGGGCACGCCGCTATTGGGCTCTACTCGGTCCTGGCCCTGCGCGGCTTCCTCCCCGTGTCCGAGCTGTCGACCTTCGACCGGAGCGATTCGCGACTGCAGGGACACCCGGACGTCACCCGGCTGCCCGGTCTGGACAGCTCGACCGGATCTCTCGGCCAGGGGTTGTCCGTGGGGGTGGGCATGGCCTTGGGGGCGCAGCTGGCAGAGAAGCACTTCCACACCTGGGTGATGCTGGGAGACGGCGAGATCCAGGAGGGCATGGTCTGGGAATCCGTCCAGCTGGCCGCACGCTACAAGCTGACCAACCTCACCGCCATCGTCGATCGGAACGGCTTGCAGCAGTTCGGGTTGCCGTCCACCAGCGAAACCACCGGCACCGACCGCGGGGATCGGCGCGACCCCTGGTTCGGAGTCGACCTCTCGGCCGTGTTCCAGGCCTTCGGCTGGCGCGTGATCGAGCTGAACGGGCACGACTTCGACCAGATCCGCAACGCCTACCGGCTGGCACGCGCAGGTGACTTCAACGGACGCCCTACGGTGCTGATCGCGCACACCGTGAAGGGCAAGGGTCTGTCCCTGGCAGAAGGGGCGCACACCTGGCACAGCATCGTCCCGTCGCCGGAGGACTTCGAAAAGGCCCGGCAAGAGCTGGAACCCGACGAGATCGACCTGCTCGACGCCTATGCGCACGTGAGCGCGTTCGCAAGCCGGACCACTGAGCAAGGGAGCCAGGTATGAAGGCCATGCGTGACGCGTGGGGCGAGAAGCTCGTGCAGCTCGGTGATCGCGACCGGCGAACCGTCGTCCTCGACGGCGACCTGGCGAACTCGACCAAGGCCGACAAGTTCGCCAAGGCCCACCCGGACCGCTTCTTCCAGATCGGTATCGCTGAGCAGAACATGATCGGGACCGCTGCGGGCCTCGCAGCTGTCGGGTACGTGCCGTGGACCTCCTCGTTCACCGTGTTCCTGACCCATCGAGCACTGGACCCGATCCGCATGCTCGTGGCCCAGAGTCATGCCAACGTCAAGATCGCCGGCTCGTACTCCGGGCTCCTGATCGGCGCCGTGGGCAAGACCCACCTCGACATCCAGGACGTCGCCATCATGCGGGCCATGCCGAACATGGTCGTCCTCGCGCCAGCCGACCAGCACGAACTCCTGGCCATGATGGACTGGGCCCAGGATGTGAAAGGGCCGGTCTATCTCCGCCTGGTTCGCGACGCGGTGCCGGACCTCTTCGACGCCAGCTACGCCTTCAAGCCCGGTGCCATCCGTATCCTGGGGACCGGAGACGACCTGGCACTGGTTTCCACGGGCCCGCAGAGCACCCGCGTCCTGGCCGCTGCAGAATCCCTGGCTGCCGAGGATGTCCACGCGACAGTCGTGCACGTGCCCTCGATCAAGCCGTTGAACGCTGAGGCGCTGCGTGCGGCTCTGAGCGGCTTCGACCTCGTGGTCACGGCCGAGGAGCATTCGGTGCACGGCGGCCTGGGTAGCTTGGTAGCGGAAGTGTTGACCTCAGCCGGCCCTGCTCCGCGCATCGACACGATCGGTGTCAGCGACGTCTGGGGAGAGTCGGCAGACAACGACTTCATGCTGGACAAGCACGGCCTGAGCGCAGCGCGCATCTGTGAACGCGTGCTGAACCTCCGGGCCGCTGCCGCGGTCTCGTGATCCGTTCAAGACTAAGCCGTCGACGCCGGCAACCGAAAGAGTGCCGGCCGCGGCGCCTCAAACCTTCGTCATAGCGGCTGCCAAGGCTGATCAGCAGACTTGCCAGATCAGTCTGAGCCACCAACGCGCCTGCGACTTCGAGGCTTGTCGCTTCGACAAGGATCTCCGGCGGGTTGCTCAACGATATCCGCACCAACTGTGGCGTCCGATCGATCCTTCTTCCGGCCGCTGGTGGGATCCAACTGTCCGGGCCTTCGGTCATCGGCAAGCCCAGAATGAATCAGGCCCTCCAGTTCGGCCAGACGACGCGGAGTTCAATGATCGACATCGAGCCCTCAGACGACGCCCTGTAGACGAAATACATCTGCAGGGAGCAAACATCGCACCCGACTAGCCTCCTGTCGATGCACGGACGATCAGGTCCGGCGGGAAGACCATCTGTGCGGCCTTCCCGGGACGATCGCTCGGTACCTCCATCAGGGAGATCAGCAGGTCGACGGCGGCCCGCCCCAGCTCAACATAAGGGGGATGCGCAGACGTGACCGGAACCATGGCGGTCTGGGCCAGGTCGCTGTCGTCGTACCCAACCAGGGCCACGTCGTCGGGAATGCCGACTCCCTGTGCGACGAGTGACTGCTCGATGCCGACAGCCAACTGATCGTTGACTGCAAAGATTCCTTCCGGCATCTGCTCTGCCGTGCGGCCTGCCAGTTGCTCTCCAACCGCCGCCCCGGTCGCGAGATCGCGCCTCTCGACGGTGACCAACTCCAGGGTGGCGCCGGGAACTTCCTTGATCGCCGTGCTTGCGCCGTCGAGCCGATCGCCGACCGCCCGAATCGCGAGCGGACCGCCGACGAAGGTGATCCGTCGTCGCCCGATGTCGAGCAGGTGCTTCACCGCTTGGTAGCCACCGGCGACGTTGTCGATCGAAACCGATGGTTGATCGTCGCTCGCACCGGGTCGGCCCATCACCACACTCGGAGTACCACGCTCGCGCATGGCCGCCAGCATCGGCTCCACGCGGCCCCGGGGCAGCACGATCACACCACGCACGCCCTGTTCTTCGAACATCTCGAGATACGCGTCCTCCTTGGCCAGGTCACCACGAGTGTTGGCCAGGAACACCGCGAGCCCGGACTTCGATGCGCCTTCCTCGATTCCTTCGGCAACCGGCCCGAGCGCTGGGTTGCTCACATCCGGAACGATGTGCGCAATGATCGAACTGTGTCCGAGCCGGAGCTGCCGGCCGGCGTTGTTCCGGACGAAGCCGAGCTCGTCGATGGCTGCCTTGATCCGTCGTGAGGCGTCCTGCGCTACCCGATCAGGTTGGTTCAGGTAGTTCGACACGGTCGAGGTGGACACACCTGCCAGGGACGCGACCTCCCGGATTCCAATTCTCGCCATCCCCGCTACTCCCTCTGCTCAACCATCACCGTGGCGTTGTGGACCTGTTCGCGGCGCCGAGTTCATTCTGCAGAGTACGTGGCCGGTTGTGTGGATTCGCGAACGACGAGGTCTGGAGCGAACACCAGTTGGGTAGCCTGCTCACCTTCGGATCCGTTCTCCATCAGGGAGATCAGCAGGTCGACGGCCGCACGGCCGAATTCCTCGTACGGCGGCCGCGCGGACGTCAGCGGGGTCATCGCCGTCCGCGCGAGGTCGGTGTCGTCGTACCCGACGATGGCCAGGTCATCTGGAATCCGAAGACCGCGATTGCGTGCGGACTGCTCGATCCCAGCGCCGAGCTGATCGTTGACCGCGAAGATCCCCTCGGGCAACTGACCAGGCGACCGCTGGGCGAGGTCGGCTCCAACCGCGGAACCAGTGGCCAGATCGCGACGCTCCACGGTCAGCAGCTCGAGCGTCGCGCCGGACACCTCCTTGATCGCCCGGCCGGCACCCTCGAGCCGATCGCTGACCTGCGGGATCGCGAGCGGACCGCCGACCACAGCGATGCGCCGGCGCCCGGTGTCGAGCAGGTGCTTCACCGCCTGATAGCCGCCCGCGACGTTGTCGATCGACACCGACGGCTGATCGGGCGTCGCACCTTGCCGCCCGATCACCACGCTCGGCGTCCCACGCTCACGCATCGCCGCGAGGGTCGGCTCGACGCGGCCGCGTGGCAGCACGAGCACACCGCGTACACCCTGCTCCTCGAACAATTCCAGGTACGCCAGTTCCTTCTCGACGTTGTCCCGGGTATTGGCGAGGAACACGGCCAGCCCAGCCTTGGCGGCCCGTTCTTCGATGCCCTCGGCAACACGACCGAGCGACGGATTGCTGACATCAGGAACGATGTGCGCGATGAACGAGCTCTGCCCCAGTCGCAGTTGCCGACCGGCATTGTTGCGGACGAAACCCAGCTCGTCGATGGCCGAGCCGATCTTGCGTGCCGTCGCGTCGGCCACCCGCCCGGGCCGGTTGAGGTAGTTCGACACGCTGGCTGTGGACACGCCGGCGTGCGCCGCCACCTCACGGATCCCGACTCTCCCCATTCCTGTCGCGCTCCCCTGTGCTCGAGTTCTGCCTCAGCCCTTGTCGAATGCCGACTGCATCGCCGCGAGGGCGGCCGGCACCGTCTTCGTCCCCGCGAACAGTTCTTGCACTACCTTGAGATGCGCTTGCTGCACCTCGGCGTTCGGCCAGGTCTGGTCAGGGTACGGCGCAGTTCGCGACTTGGCCACGAACGTGCTCACCGTGTCCAGCGCCGGCGTCTTCTCCTGCGGCACCTGCGCGGGATCGGTCGGAATCGTGCTGACCTTCGCCGCGTAGATCGACTGGTTCGCCGCCAGGAAGTCCAGGAATGCCTTGGCCGCGGCCGGATTCTTCGCTTTCGCCGACATCCCGAATGTGCCGGTCAGCGCGACCGGAAGCCGGACCTGGTCGGCCTGGTCGGATCCCGGCAGGGCGAACAGACCGAATTTCGAGTCCGGCGCCGCCGTCTGGACCTGTGGTAGCGACGAGTTGACCTGGACCGACATCGCGGCCTTGCCGGTACTGACCATGCGCAGCGCGGCGTCAGCGGGTGTGCCGTTGGGATTGTCCTGGAAGCAGCCGCGATCCTTCAACTGCAGGTACTTCGTCATCGCGTCCTTCCACCCCGAATCGGCGAACTTGACCTTGCCGTCCTTCATCTGGTCAGCGAAGTCCGGGGTCTTGCCGTACACGAGGGTCGCGACCAGGGAGTAGTCGATGAACTGACCGTTGGCGGGAGTTTGCAGTCCGAGCGCCATCGGCACGATCCCGGCCGCCTTGAACTTGTCGCACGCTGCGAGCAACTCCGGCCATGTCTGCGGGACCTTCACGCCGGCCTTGTCGAACGCGGCCTGGTTGTAGATCGCACCGATCGCGCCGTAGATCACCGGGAGGATGTACGTCTTCCCGTCCTGTTGCGTCAGGTACGCCTGCGCCTTCGGAATCTTGGCCACCCAGCTTTCTCCGGACAGATCCGCGAGGACCCTCTGCGGCGCGAGCGTGTCGACCGACATCACGTTGCCGCTGCCGGACCACACGTAGAACGCATCCGGCGCCGTGCCGGAGGCCAGCTGTGTTCTGGTGGTCTGCTGGTACTGGTCGGTGTTCGCGGTCGACACCTTCACGTCGACATCGGGGTACTTCTTCTCGAACGCCTCGGCGACTGCGGTGGTGGCCGGGCCCTGACTGGTCGGGACGGCGATCCGCAGCTCGCCCTTCGGCGGACCGTCGGCGGAGCCGCCGTTGCCTGAGGAGCCGCAGGCTGCGACGGTGACGAGTGACGCCAGCGCCGAGGCGATGACGGCAACGCGGATGGCTTTCATGTGGGTTTGCCTCTCTTGATGTCGGTACGCCGTCAGCCCTTGAGTCCGCTCGCGAAACCCCGGATCATCCGGCGCTGGAGCAGCAGGTAGACGACGAGAATGGGAGCCATGCCGATCACGAGACCGGCGAAGACGAGATTCCATTGCGAAACGAACTCGCCGACGAACGAGTACACGGCGACCGGGATCGTCTGGTGATCCGTGCCGCTGAGGAACAGATTCGGCACCAGGAACGCGTTCCAGCAGCCGATCGCGTTCAGGATCATGACCGTTCCGGTCACCGGCCGCATCAGCGGGAACACCACGGACCAGAAGGCGCGGACGGGCGATGCCCCGTCGAGCATCGCGGCTTCCTCGTAGTCGACCGGGGTGGCCCGGAGGAAGCCGACGTACAAGAAGATTGTCAGCGGCAACTCGGTGCCGACCATGTAGAGGATCACCGACCAGTACGAACCGAGTAGGCCCGCGTCCCGGATCAGCTGGTACAGCGGGATCAGCGCGAGCTGGAACGGTACGACCAGTCCGACCAGGAACAACGCGAAGACACCACCCGACAGCCGGCTCGTGCGGCGAGCGATCGTGTACGCCGCCAGCGCGCCGAGCACCACCAGCGCGAAGACACTCACGACCGTGATGACAACACTGCTGATGATCGCCGGAGCGAGATCGGCCTGCGCCCACGCCTCGGTGTAGTTGCGCAGATAGAGGGACGACGGCAACGACAGCGGCGAATTCGCCGCCTCCTCCGGCGACTTCAGCGACAGCACCACGAGCACGTACAGCGGGAACGCGAAGACCAGCGCCACCGCGATCATGACGAACTCGACGAGCAGCGAGCGCGCGCCGTACCGCCCGGTCATCAGCCGGCCACCTCATGCCGCCGAATCACCTTGTACTGAATTGCCCCGACCACCGAGACGATCGCCGCGAGGACAAGCGCGACCATCGTGCCGTAACCGAACTTCCCGACCGTGAACGCCTGCTGATACTGGTACCCGGTCAGCGTCTGGGTCGCGCTGCCGGGACCACCGCCGGTCATCGCGTACACCTGGTCGAAGATCTTCAGACCCATGATCGTCGACAGCACGACATTGATCGTGACAGCCGGCGCCAGCAACGGGAGCTTGACCTGGAAGAACGTGCTCGCCGCGCCGGCACCGTCGATCTCGGCCGCCTCGGTCAGCTCGCGCGGGATGCCCTGCAGACCGGCCAGATAGATCACCATCGCATAGCCGGAGAACTGCCAGATGATCACGACGATGATCGACCAGAGCGCAAGCTTCGGATTCCCCAGCCAGCTCTGCCGCAGCCCGTCCAGCCCGACGCCGGCGAGGAGAGTGTTCAGGGCACCATCTGTCGAGTAGATGTACTGCCACAGGAACGCGATGATCACCGGCGTCATCACAGCCGGCGCGAAGAAGAGCGTCCGTAGGACGTACCGCGACTTGATCTTGGTGTCGAGCACGACGGCCAGCACCAGACCGATCACGTTCTGCACGGTCGTGAAGACCGCCGCGATGGTCAGCTGGTGGACAAGCGCGCCGCGCGCCTCCTGGTCTCCGAAGAACGTCTTCACGTTCGTCAGACCCGTGAACGCGCGACTCGAGCTCAGCCCGTCCCAGTCGGTGAACGCCAGGTACGCCCCACTCAGTACCGGGTACAGCACCACGCATGCGTAGACGACCAGCGCAGGAACGGCGAGCCACCAGGGCGGCAATTGTGCTGCGCGCCGCCGTGCGGGCCGGGCCGGTGCCGCGGACACGGCGACCCCGGATTCCACCTGACTGCTCATCAGCAACTCCACTTGTAACGTTTTACAATCTTGGATTGCAGGAAGCGTAGAGGTGTCCTCTCGCTGGAGTCAATGCTCGAGATCAGATCTGCATTAATTCAACGACAGAAGCAAAAGCCGGTGCCGATACTTGACCGGAGCACAACGGGATGTGAGGATTGTATCGTTTTACACCGTGTAGCAGCACCGAGAGGGTTCAGTCCACAGATGACCATCAAGCGCGCCCGGCCGGCCGGCGCATGAGCACGCCGTACGACGAGGCTCGCGCGCTCATCTTTCGCCCGAGCGAGGCAATCACTGCGTTCTCGTCCGACCTCAACCGCGCATCTCTGGTGGCGGTGCACGCCGCGGGGCTGGTGGACGCCGTCCAGGCGGGTCGCCTTGCCGGCGCGATCGACCGCGTTGCGGGCGAACAACGCCCCGATGTATGGACGGACTATCTCGAGGTCGAAGCCAGGCTGGTGGAGCTGGTCGGCGACGACGCATCGCTGATCCATCTCGGCCGGAGCCGGCAGGACATGTTCTCCGCCGTTTGCCGTGATGTACTGCGGACCGCACTTCTCGACGTCATGCACGCGGTCAACACCTTGCGGAATCAACTGCTCGCACTCGCCGGCGATCACATCGAGACTGTGATCCCGGGCTACACCCACGGGCTACAAGCCCAACCCACCACGCTCGCCCACTACCTCCTGGCTATCTGCGAGTCGTTCGGCCGAGGCTTCACTCGGCTCTCGGAGTCCTATCGCCGCGCCAATCAATCGCCGCTCGGCGCCGGCGCCCTGACCACCTCACGATTCGACGTCGACCGCGGATTGCTCGCGCGCCTGCTCGGCTTCGACGGCGTGGTGGACAACTCCTACGGTGCCAACCATGTCGCCCCGACCGACGCCGTGCTGGAAGCAGGGTCTGCCTTCGCGACTCTTGCCGTTCAGGCGACCCAATTCGCCCAGGACATCCACGCGGGATACCTCAGCCCACGACCGTGGCTGCACATCACCCACGGCTCCCTCACGGGGATCAGCAGCATGATGCCGCAGAAGCGGAACCCGTCGGCCCTCGAGACGATGCGAGAACTCGCCGCCGTAGTGATCGGCCGGCACGGCGCACTCTTCGCTTCCGCGCACAACCTGCCGACCGGGATGCCCGATCCCCGGGAGGACAGCCTCACCCAGCTGGCCGGCGACGAGACCAGGATCCTGCTCGAACTCACCGCCCAGGTGGTCGACGCATTGGAGGTCGATCCGGACCTTGCCCTGGCCGAATGCCGCCACGACTATGCCACGATGACCGAGCTCGCGGACCTCTTGTACGCCGCTGCGCGGGTACCCTTCCGCACTGGTCACCACTTCGCGTCCGACCTGACCGACTACGGCCGCGCGAGAGGACTCACACCCACTGAGATCGGTTACGAGCACGCACAGGACGTCTACCTCGCAGCCACCGGATCCGCCTTCCCGCTGACGGCCGAACAATACGAGTCCGCTCTGGATCCCCGGCATTTCGTCGCGACCCGCGCCGGTCAAGGCGGCCCGCAGTTTGCCGAAACGCGCCGGATGCTGACGACACAACGATCACAGCTGGCCGAGGACACAGAAACACTTGACAACCACCGAAGCCGACTCGCCGGCGCGGCTGACCTCCTGATCTCACGGTTCCAACAACTCGGAAGCCTCGCGGCCTGACACGCGGGGCTACCGCACTGCGGCGAACGGGCGCTTCGCGCTCGACCGGCGAACAACGAGCTCAGGTTTGAACTTCAGCTGCACATGCTCGTGCGTCTCGTCAAGGCTTCCCGCCCTGATCTCCTCGAACAGCAACTCCACCGCGCGCCGACCCAGTGCCTTGCGTGGTTGACGCACCGAGGACAACGGAACCGCCGCCGCGGCGGCGAACTCGATGTCGTCGTAGCCAACGATGGCGACGTCGTCGGGCACGCGCAGACCCGCCGTCACAAATCCTTGGAGCAGCCCGATGGCCAACAGATCATTGACGGCAAACACCGCGGTGGGGCGTTCGCCGTCGGGCAACACCGCGATCGTCTCCGCGGCTCGTACGCCGGAGGAAACGTCAAGCTGATCCGTCGACATCACCAACAGCGACGCGGACTCGTAGACCGACACGGCCAGCTCGGCCCCTTGGCGGCGATCGGAGACCTGCTGCAGCTCTCCAGGTCCGCCAACGACCGCAATACTCCGATGCCCCTGCTCGAGCAGATGTGCAAGGGCCATGCGGCCACCCTCGACGTCGTTCACCGACACCGAACAGAACTCGGACTGGCTGCCGGTTCGATCCAGGAGAACGACAGGTACCCCTCGTAGACGCAGATCCGTTACCGCGTCACTCGGCCCGCGGATGGGTGACAGCAGCACTCCACTCAGCGACTGGCGTGCGAACGCGCCGAGATGCTTGCGCTCTTGCCGCTCGTCGTTGCGGCTGTTGCCGACCTGCACGGTGTAGCCGTTGTCCTCCAGCGCGTCCTCAGCTCCGACGACCAAATCAGTGAAGAACGGATTGCTGATGTCCATGATCACCAAGGCAATCGACCGACTATGGCCCACTCGCAAGGAACGGGCCGATTCGTTGGGAATCCAACCCAGCTTGTCGATCGCATCCTGAACGCGTGCGCGGAGATCAGCGCTGACTATTTCGGGAGAGTTGACAACGTTCGAGACCGTCCCGAGTGATACTCCCGCCAAGGCGGCGACATCTTTGACACTCGCCTTCTTGCGTCTGCGAACCATTCGCCGTCCTCCTGTACGGCGCCACCTTGCCGCTCAGCGCAGGAACGCGGCGGCGACGCCGGCATCGACGGGAACATGGAGTCCGGTGGTGTGGGTCAGGTCGGGGCCGACAAGCGCGAAGACGGCGTTGGCGCAGTGCTCCGGGAGGACCTCGCGCTTCAGGAGGGTGCGGTTGGCGTAGAACGCGCCGAGGTCCTTCTCCTCAACCCCGTAGACAGCGGCACGGTTGGCGCCCCAGCCGCTGGAGAAGATACCGGAGCCCTGGACGACGCCATCAGGGTTGATGCCGTTGACCTTGACGCCATACTCGCCGAGCTCGGCCGCGAGCAGGCGGACCTGGTGCGCCTGGTCGGCCTTGACCGCGCCGTACGCAACATTGTTCGGGCCCGCGAACACGGAGTTCTTGCTCGAGACGTAGACCAGGTCGCCGCCCAGACCTTGGTCGATGAGGACCTGTGCTGCGGCGCGGGATACCAGGAACGAGCCCTTGGCCATGACGTTGTGCTGCAGGTCCCAGTCGGCCACGCTCGTGTCGAGCAGCGACCGGGACAGCGACAAGCCGGCGTTGTTGACGATCAGGTCCAGCCCGCCGAAAGCAAGCACGGCAGCGTCAACGGCGGCCTGTACAGCGGCCTCGTCCGACACGTCGGCCCGCACGCCGATGGCGACGTCGGTAGTGCCGATCTCCTGAGCGGCGCCTTGTGCCTTGGCCAGATCGAGGTCAGCCACGACGACGCACGCACCTTCGGCGGCAAGTCGCGTCGCGATGGCCTTGCCGATGCCGGATGCCGCCCCTGTCACCAGGGCGATCCGCGTCGCGAGAGGCTTGGGCTGAGGCATCCTCTGCAGCTTCGCCTCCTCGAGCGCCCAGTACTCGATGCGGAACTTCTCGCTCTCGTCGATCGGGGTGTACGTCGACAGTCCCTCCGCGCCCCGCATGACGTTGATCGCGTTCACGTAGAACTCGCCGGCCACACGCGCGGTTTGCTTGTCCCGGCCGTACGAGAACATCCCCACGCCGGGAACCAGGACGATGAGCGGGTCAGCACCGCGCATCGCCGGGCTGTCGGGCGTGGCATGCCGGCCGTAGTAGGCGCGATACTCGGCGCGGTACAGCTCGTGGAGCTCTCTCAGCCGGGCTGCCATCTCCTCGACTGTCGCTGTTGCGGGCAGGTCGAGCACGAGCGGCTTGACCTTGGTGCGCAGAAAGTGGTCCGGGCAACTCGTCCCCAGGTCGGCAAGTCGCGGGTGCTCGGCTCGTGCGAGGAAGTCCAGCACCGCCTCGGAGTCGGTGTAATGACCTACCATCGGCCGGTCGGTGCTCGCCAGCCCGCGGATCTTGGCGGCGATCGCCGCGGCCTTGGCATGCCGCTCGGTCTCAGGCAGTGCGGAATATCCCGGCAGCACCGACCCGAATGGCTCAGGCTTCGAGTTGGCCTCGATATAGGCCGCCGCCGTGTCGATGATCCACAGCGAGTTCCTCTCGCACTCCTCACTCGTCGCCCCCCACGCGGTGATGCCGTGCCCGCCGAGGATGCAGCCGACCGCCTGGGGGTTCGACTCCTTGATCGCGGCGATATCCAGGCCCAGCTGGAAGCCAGGCCGACGCCACGGCAGCCAGACGACCCGATGTCCGAAAATCTTCTCGGTCAGCTGCGGGCCATTGGCCGCCGTCGCAAGGGCGATCCCGGAATCGGGGTGCAGGTGGTCCACATGGGCGGCGCCAACCAGGCCGTGCATCGCCGTGTCGATCGACGGCGCGGCCCCGCCCTTGCCATGCAGGCAGTAGTCGAATGCGGCGACCATCTCGTCCTCCCGGTCGACGCCCGGGTAGACGTCGACCAGCGCCCTGATCCGGTCCAGGCGCAGCACCGCGAGCCCCGATGCGGTCAGCGTGCCCAGGTCACCACCGGAGCCCTTGACCCAGACGAGTTCGACATCCTGCCCTGTGACCGGGTCTGTTTCGATGCCCTTCGCGGACGTGTTGCCGCCCGCGTAGTTCGTGTTCCTCGGATCGCCGCCCAGACGGTTCGACCGACTGACGAGCTCGGAGACTGCGGAGTTGGTCATGAAGATGGTTCCTTGAGCGCTCAGGAGGGACGAACCGGTCAACTGCGCGGGGTTCAAGCCCCCCAGCCCGCCTGCTGCCCACCGACGCGATCGGATGCGATCTGCTGCAGGTAGCCAGACTCGAGAAACGTGGACATCGGGTCTGCCGGGAGTCCCTTCGTCTGTCGCCAACTGGCGAGCTCGGGCCTCACGTCGGTGTAGAAGGCATCCATGAGGATGTCGTTGGCGGCCAGCACATCGTTTGCGGCCTGCGCCTTGGTCAGTGCCTCACGGTCCAGCAGCAGGGCCCTCGCGGTCATCTCCTGGACGTTGAGAACCGAGCGGATCTGGCCAGGGATCTTGTCCTCGATGTTGTGGCATTGGTCGAGCATGAACGCCAAGTCGCTGTCCGGAGCCAGTCCCCCACCGCGAATGACTTCGACCATGATCCGGTACAGCTGGAACGGGTCGGCCGCGCCGACGATGAGGTCGTCGTCGGCGTAGAAGCGGCTGTTGAAGTCGAAGGCGCCCAGCTTGCCGAGGCGAAGTAGCTGGGCGACGATGAACTCGATGTTGGTGCCCGGCGCGTGATGTCCCGTGTCCAGACACACCTTCGCGCGGTCGCCGAGTTCGGACACGTGAACGTATGACGTACCCCAGTCCGGCACGTCCGTGGCGTAGAACGCCGGCTCGAAGAACTTGTACTCCAGGACGAGCCGCTGCTCGTCACCGAGTGCGGCGTAGATCGTCGCGAGCGACTCGGCCAGGGTTTCCTGGCGCTGGCGCAGATCGTTCTGGCCGGGATAGTTCGAGCCGTCGGCAAGCCAGATCTTCAGATCGCGGGATCCCGTCTCGTTCATGATGTCGACACAAGCCAGATGATGGTCGATCGCCTTCTGCCGGACGGATGGATCGGCCGCGGTGAGAGACCCGAACTTGTACGTGTCGTCCTGGAACGTGTTGGAGTTGACGGTGCCCAACCGCAGTCCCCGATCCTCGGCGTACCGGCACAGCGCCGCGTAGTCGTCGACACTGTCCCAAGGGATGTGCAGCGCGACCGAAGGCGCGAGGCCGGTGTGCAGATGCACCTGAGCGGCATCGTCGATCTTCTCCTGAACGGTGCGTGGCGTACCTGGCGTGGAGAACACCTTGAACCGCGTGCCGCTGTTGCCGTAGGCCCAGGACGGAACCTCAACAGCGAGATTCTCCAGCTGCGGGGTGATCTCCGCGAACGTCCTCATGGTGTCTTCTCTCTCCATCGTTCTGCGACGCCCGGGTCAGCAGTCCCCGGCCCGGGCGTCGCGTTCGGAAGTGTCAGAACTTGAACTGGTCGATGTTGCTGGAGTTGAAGGCCGTGGGATCCCCCAGAAGGACCTCTCCCTTGGCGCCGACCTTGAAGTCGCCCAGCTTGCCGGCCTTGAACGAGTCGCCCTCCTTGCCGCTGATGTCACCTTTGACAAGAGAGTCCGCCGCATAGGCTGCGAGGTAACCGAGGTCGGTGGGGTTCCAGAGGTAGAACTCCTTGACGGTCCCGTCCTTGACGTACTGACGCATCTGATTCGGCGTGCCCAGACCGGTGAGTGCGACCTTGCCCTTCTTGTCGGACGTCGACAAGTAGCGCGCCGCTGCGGCGATGCCAACGGTGGTCGGGCTGATGATTCCCTTGAGCTGCGGGTGAGTCTGCAGCAGCGCGGCAGTCTTGTCGAAGGACGTCTGGTCGTCGTCGTTGCCGTACACGGTGTCGACGAGCTTGATGTTCGGGTGGTTCGCCGCGAGGTCCTTCTTCATGAGATCGATCCAGGTGTTCTGGTTCGTCGCGTTCGCCGCAGCGGACAGGATCGCGATCTCCCCGGAGTCGCCGATCTCCTTGGCGATTCCCTCGACCTCGGCCTTGGCCAGACCTTCGGCCGACGCCTGGTTGACGAAGACATCGCGGTACTGCGGATCAGTGTCGGAGTCGAACGTGACGATCTTCGTTCCGGCGGTCTTGGCCTGGGTGAGGGCGTCACCGATCGCCTTGGGATCGTTCGCCGAGATCACGATCGCGCTGGCGTGCTGCTGTGCGGCCGTATTGATGTACTGCACCTGTGCGTCGGGGCTCGCCTGCTGCGGGCCGACCTGGGAGTACTTTCCACCGAGTTCGTCGACCGCCGCTTTGCCACCGGCATCGCTCGCGTCGAAGTACGGGTTCCCGAGGTTCTTCGGGATGAAGACGACGTTGAGCGCCTGGGTCGACTGGCCGGTCGAGTCCGAGCCCGATGATCCCGATCCGGTGTCGGCCTTGCTGCAGGCGGTCAGGGCGAGCGCGAGTGCCAAGCCGGCAGCGCCGACCGCCGCACTTCGACTGTTGACGGTACGCATCGTTGAGTTCCTTTCAGTGTGTTCCGACGCTCTGCGACGGCTGTGGTGGGCCGGAAGCCCGTTTGCGCCTGGCCGCGGCGTCGGAGACCCACGCCAGGACAGTTGTGGAGACGACTGACAGCACAAGCAGCAGCCCGATGATGATGTTGATGATGTTGACCGTGACTCCTTGCAGTCGCAGGGCGCTGGAGATGACCCCGATCAGCAGGACCCCCGCGATGACGCCTGGGAGCCGTCCGCGACCACCGAAGATCGAGACGCCACCAAGAAGGACGGCGGCGATGACCTGCAGCTCCAGCCCGGTCGCGTTGTCACCACGGGCGCTGCCGAACCGGAGAGTGAAGTAGATCCCTGCCAGGGCGGAGACGACGCCGGTGAGGCAGAAGAGGATCAGTTTCGTGCGCCTGACATTGACGCCGCTGAACTTCGCAGCCTCGGTGGACAAGCCGATGTCGTAGATGCCACGGCCGAATGGTGAGAAGTGCAGGAGCACGATGAACACGACAGCCAGTACCGCGAACAGAACGATGATGGTTGGAATTCCGGTGGCGCCGATGACCTGGGCGGCACGCTTCGTCCAGTCCTGGGCGAAGCCTGTCACGGCGGTGGTGCCGAGTAGCCCAACCGCCACGCCGCGGTACAGGGCCAGTGTGCCGATGGTGACGGCCAGCGAGGGCAAGCCCACGTAAGCCACCAGGAACCCGTTGAAGGCGCCGCAGATCAGGCCCACTGCGAGCGCAATGATGCACGAGGTCGCCATGCCGACTCCGTGCTCGTGCAGCAATCCGAGAACGGCACTGGCCAGGCCGACCACGGAAGCGACGGACAGGTCGATCTCCCCGGTGATGATGACCAACGTCATCGGAAGGGCGATGAGGAGAATCGTTGTCATGTCGAGCAGTAGGTACGTCAGGGTCAGAGTGTCGCCGAAGTAGGGAATGTTGCTGTAGCCCCACATCGAGATCAGGATGACGAGTGCGATGACACCGGCGTCACGGGTGAACAGCAGCCGTCTCCACAACGGGTGCGCATACGCCGCGTACGTCTTCTCGCTCACGACTCGTCCCTCGCTTCGATGAGTTTGCGGGCCTGGCGGGCGGAGAGAACCCGATCCAGAACGATTGCGGCGATGATCAGGGCACCCACCAAGGCTTGCTGCCAGAAGTCCGAGATCCCGACCATGGGCAGCGCCCGGTTGATCGTGACCAGCAGGACCGCACCGATCGCGGCGCCCCAGACAGTTCCCGAGCCGCCGAAGATCGCCACACCGCCGATCACCGCCGCGGCAACCGCCTGCAATTCGATGCCTGTGCCTGCATCGGATGACACCGTCCCGTAGCGGGCGGCATAGACCACCCCAGCAAGTCCTGCGAGGGCGCCGGAGAGGATGAAGGCGCCGATGACCCGACGGCGTACAGGCAGACCGTAAAGTACGGCGGCATCCGGATCGGACCCGACGGCGTACAGCTCCCGGCCTGACCTTGCCGTCTGCAGGTAGTAGCCGACGACGATCACGATCAGGACGGCAAGCATGAACAGAACGGGGATGGTCAGGATCTGCTCAGTTCCCAGCTTGAGGAACGCGGCCGGCATCTCTGAGGCGCTGATCAGGCTGGAACCAGCCCAGGTGAGGACAATCCCGCGATAGATGTAGAGAGTCCCGAGCGTGATGACCAGCGCCGGCACCCGGCCATACCCCACCAGGACGCCGTTGACCAACCCGAGGCATGCACCTGCAACGACGGCGAGGGCGAACACAGCAATCATCGAGATACCGGGGTGGTCGATGAAGAGCCGCCCGGTGAGGTAGGCAGTCAGCCCCAGCACGGATCCCACCGACAGGTCGACATTGCGGGTGATGATGACCACCGTCTGGCCGACAGCCAACAGCAGCATGATGGCCGGCGTCAGCAGCAGGTCCCGCCACCCACTTGAGCTGAAGACAAAGCTGGGACTCTTGATCGTCGCCACCACGATGACGAGGAGCAGCACCATGAAGATGGACAACTCGCGAGAATGCAGCAGGGTCTTGAACGCGCGTTCCCGACTGGACAGCACACTCGGCTCGACCAGTAGTGCGGTCTTGTCGTCCAGGTGGGCGCTGGTATCGGTCGGCGACTGTGTGTCTCTCATTTCCTGGGTCATGAGGCGACCTCCTGGGTGGCGGTGGCGGCGTGCATCACGCGCTCAGGGGTTGCCTCTTCTCGGGAGAATTCGGCGGTCAGCCGACCCTCGCAGATGACCAGCACCCGGTCGGCCATGCCGAGAATCTCAGGCAGTTCGGACGAGATCATGAGGACGGCCACACCCCGGCCTGCCAACTCGGACAGGAGCCGATGCACCTCCGCCTTGGTCCCCACATCGATACCTCGTGTGGGCTCGTCGATGATGAGGAGGTCGGGCTGTGAGGCCAGCCACTTTGCGATGACGACCTTCTGCTGATTGCCGCCGCTCATGGTCTTCGCGGCCGCGTCCAATGCGTTGGTCTTGACCTCCAGGCGGGACGCCCACGGTGCGACGGCCCTGTTCTCCACGGATCGCGTCAGCAGACCGGCGCGCGTGAGGGACTCCCGGATCACAGCGGAGATGTTCGCGGCAACCGAGGCCTCGGTGACCAGTCCTTGCTGGCGGCGATCCTCGGGGATGAACGCCATGCCGGACTTGATCGCGCCCCGAGGGTTTCGTTGCGGGACCTTCGTGCCTTTCATGGTCACCGTTCCGGCGTCGTACCGGTCGACGCCGAACACAGCTCGCGCGATCTCGCTCCGGCCGGCCCCGACGAGACCTGCGAGGCCAACGATTTCCCCGCGGCGCACGGTGAACGTTACGTCGTGGAAGATACCGGCAGACGTCAGATTCTCGACGCTGAGGACGATGTCACCGATCTCTGTCTCCTGCTTCGGGAACAGCTCGGCGATCTCGCGCCCGACCATCAGGTTGACGATCTCGCCGACGCTGGTCTCCGCGATGGCGAGGGTCTCGATGTAGGACCCGTCGCGCATGACCGAGACCGTGTCGCACAGAGCGAACACCTCGTCGAAACGGTGGGAGATGAAAACCAGAGCACGTCCCTCGTCGCGGAGTTGACGAGCGACGGTGAAGAGGCGCTCCACCTCGACACCTGAAAGAGCCGCGGTGGGCTCGTCCATGATGAGAACTTTGGCGTCCAAGGAGATTGCCTTCGCGATCTCGATGATCTGCTGGTCGGCGATCGAGAGCCCCAGCGCGGGTCGGCGTGGGTCGATATGGACGCCCAGGCTCTTGAAGAGTCTCTCGGCTTCGGTGTGCATCGCGCCCTTGTCGATGCGTCGTCCGCGACCAAGGATCTGGCGCCCCATGAAGATGTTCTCGGTGACGGACAAGTCCGGAAACAGCGTCGGCTCCTGGTAGATGACAGCGATACCGGCCGCCTTGGACTCGGCCGTCGAGCCGAAGTCGACCGGCTCCCCGTCGATCAGGAACGTGCCGGCGTCCTTGCGGTAGACGCCGGCAACGATCTTCACCAGCGTGGACTTGCCTGCACCGTTCTCTCCCACCAGAGCGTGAATCGAGCCGGCACGCGCCTCGAGGCTGCCCGATCTCAGAGCGACCACCGGGCCGAACGACTTCGACACTTCGATCAACTGAAGGGTCGCGACAGATGATGCGTTGGACATGAGCACCTGACTCGTTGAAAGGATTCAAGTTCCTTTGAAACTAGGGCTACCTCGGGCGCGGTGTCAAGCACGAGGCAATGACGGATTTCGCCTGTAGAGCTTTCGACTCCAGGCCTTCCGAACCCGGAAAGCGCAATCCACAGCCCATTGCTGAAACGTTATATCGGAACGTTGCAGGACGCCCGAGGTCACACACAACCGGAGGACCCTGACCGGTGCAGCGATGGTCCCATCGCTCATGAGCGATGGGACCGCACCTGTAGCTGGCGCGATCAGCGCGGCGGGCGAGCCGGCTGTTCAACGACTGAGACTGTGTAGGTTTCGAGTGAAACTTCGCCGCCCTGACGCGGGGATGGTCCCGCCGCTCATGACGACGGACCATCCCCGCGGCCGGGCATTCACTGTCGATCCGATCCCGGCCGAATACCGCGAGCCGCTGAACGGCCTAGTGGTGAGGACTCCGCGGTTCGAGCACTGCAACTGTGTAGGTGTCGAGTGAGACGTTGCCTTGCAGGCCGTACGATGCCACCGACCCGGCCCTCGCATCAGTGGTGAGCAGGTCGGGGTATCCCCGTGCCAGCATCTGGTTGCGCAGTGAGCTGGCCACTTCGATCTTGACCGTGTTGCTGCCAGCCTTCAAGGCCGTGCTGACGTCGATGCGTCCGGCGATGAAGTCGTAGCCAGTGATCTTGTGCCCGTTGACCCAGACCGATGCCAGTGCACCGCCAGTGGAGTCGATGTTCAGGTAGGCGCCGTTTGTGTCATCCCAGGTCCCGGGCAGGGTGAACGTGGTGGTGTAGGTGCCCACACCCGACACCGACTTCGGATCCTGTTGGGTGAAAGTCATGTCCTTCCATGCGATGAGCGGGGTGGTGCCGACGTTGATGTCGGTCTTGTTGGTCTCGTAGTAGACCTCCTTGGTGGTGTAGCCGTCCCGGGCTTCGGTGAGGGTCTTCTTCTGCCCAGGTGTCCAGCTGTTGAGCGTCAGGTTCCACGTGGCTTTGGTCAGGTCGATGCCGGCCGGGACGAAGACCTGCGTGGTCACCTTGGAGCCATTGGCCAGCGTGGAGGTGTACCTGCCGGACTTGGTGGCGAGGATGGCCGGGCCATCGGCGGTCATGATGGCCTTCGCCGCGTTCGTGGATCGCACCGGCGCGGCGGTCTTCTTCTTCAGGTCGAGTGCGACCACCGTGGTCGCGCCGGGCGCCAGGGTCACGTCGAAGGACGTCCGCCCACCGGCGATCTGGTAGGTGGCGAGCGGCTCGGTCTCGGTTGTCCAGGTGTTGATGCTGTACGGCCTGCCCACCGCATCAACACTGATCGTCGCCGTAACCGTCTCGGAGTCGATCGGAATCGAATCCCAGCCCAGGGTGTAGTCGCCGCGCTTGTCCATGAAGTTGTAGGCCCACAGATACACCGTGTCTTTGGTCCTGCGCATGGCGGTCAGGATGGTCTGGTTCGGCTCGGCAAACTCAGCCCGGGGGCGCACCCCAAGCCGCCGCAGCGCGTCGTACACCCCGGTCTTGCCGTAGTAGTACGTCTTCTCGTAATCCGGATCCCCCGGATCAGGACTCGTCGCACTCTGCGGAACATCCGCGTCAACCACCTCGACACTCGGAAGCTTCACCAACCGCGCCATCACCCTCGCCAACTCGGCATCAGAACCCTCGTTACCGAGCGTGTGGACCGCCGCCTTCGCGTTCAGATAGTTCCTGGTCGAACTCAACGTCTCGACCAAACCGTTGACGATCACAACAGGCAGACCCCGGCGAGCAAGATCGTAAATCGCCTCCGCACTCCTCAACCGGATCGAGTCCTGATAGATCACCAACGCCCGATAACCCACGTTCTCCGGGATCAGACCGTCGTTCTTGCTGTACTTGACGCTCTTGTTCTCCAGAATCTCAGGCGCGAAGTAGTCGTAGGTGTAGCCGTTGTCCTGCAACTCCAGATCCTTGAAATACCCAGCCTTGCCGTGCCGCATGTTGTCCATAGTCGGCCGGCCGTTGTTGAAGGCGTAGTCGGTGCGCAGCACCGCCACGTCCATCTGCGCCTTGCCCTGCTGCAGCACCGCTTGGGTACGAGCGATCATCGGCATGTAGTCGCCGTACTGCGTGGACTCCGGCTGCCGGGGGCCCCACCGCTCCGAGTGCCGTGAGTACATGCCCTCATGACCGGGCCAGTAGGTGCCGTCCCATGGGTTCGACGGGTCGTGAGAGTCGGCACCCGAGATGCTCGCGTAGCCGTGGAATACGGTGTGCTGGATGCCGGAGGCGAACTGGGTGTTCATGATCTGCATGAAGTCGTCCTGCGGCCACGCGTAGTTCTGGCCGCTGCCGGCGCCGGTCTCGCTGGAGTAGCGAATGCCGTTGGCATGGGCAGCGCCCGCGAGCGTGCGATGTCCATCGATCTGGTTGCCAAACTCCAGCGACTCGGTCTCGACGTAGTCCACCCCCTGGGCCGGCGTGGTGATCTCATAGTTCACCCCGTAGGTGATCTCGGCCCGCAACTTCATGTTCATCTCGTCGTGCAGGTAGGCCCGAAGCGGCTTGAGAACATTGTCGATGTACATGTCGGTGATCGTCTCGAAGAAGTCGTTGCGGACCTTCTTCACCGCCACTTGGTCGGCCCCGACGATCGGGAATGCAGTGTCGCGGGCGCGGCCGCCGAGCCTGATCACGTACGGCAGGTACGGCTCGAGGCTGTAGCCGCGGCGGGTCTCGAACTCGTTCATGAGTGTGGAGCCCCAGAACTCACCGCCGTTGGAGTTGCTGGTCGAGATCTCCAGGGAGTCCATGTAGATCTCGCCGCGGCCGTTGTCGATGATGGCCTGCTTCAGCTCCGGGTCGTTGAACACGTGATTGCGGTAGTAGTCGATGAACGCGTGCATGCCGGCCGGGTCGATGTAGTTGATCGTCACGTTCGTCGTGGCCGATGGCGTCGGCGACTGGCCGGTGGCCTGCATCCAGAACGCGTAGATGTCCCACGTTCCCGCCCCGGCCGGTGGCGTCCAGTTCAGCGCATACGCGGCCTTGCCGGTCGGGTCGTTCATCGTCGCCGGCGTCACCGGGACACCGTCGAGGGTGACCTTGTCGGTCAGCACAACCGACTCGTCGGTATAGCTCATGGTGCCCGAGATGCTGCCGTCAGAGGTGACCGAGCCGGTGTTGTCATCGGCTCGGCGCTTGGCGACTACGGCGATCAGGTCCTGCCGCACAGGCCCGGCCACCGTCATCCTCGAGCGCTTCAGCGTGCCGGTGAACGCGGCACCACCGGTGGTGGTCTGAATGGCATAGCCCAGCGCCTTGCCCGCACCGTCGTCATCGAACTTGAGGTTCTCGATCGGCAGGTTCGCGTTCGCCCAGTGGGTTCCGCTGGTCATCGAGAAGCTCATGCCGTACCTGTTGGCCTGCTGGATGATGAGCTTCGTGTCGTTCTTCCACTCATCAGATCCCCAGCTGTAGATCTGCTGGGGGGTCTTCCCGGTGGTGTTGCTGACAAAGACCGTGTCACTCAGGTTGCTGTCCAGGTTCGGTTCCGGCATGCAGACGATCTCGACCCCGCCGATGCCAATCTCGTGGAGGGTCTTCATGTCGTTCATGATGGTCGCGTCGGTGTGCAGGCCTTCGGCCAGCCACCACCGTGTCGCCGGCCGGTACTTGCCTGCTGGGTCGTCCAAGAGCGCATGCTGCGCCGCGATGAACCTGTCGGCAACGTTCGTCGACGTCGCCTCGGCCGAGTCGGCACCGACCCAGCCTGACAGCGCCAGCGCCGCGCCAACGCCGCCACTCACCTTGAGGAAATCTCTACGGTCAAGAGCGGGCTTACTGTCTTCCATCGGTCCTCCTGAGACGGGCGGGAAGTTCTTGCTGTTTACGAATGGATCCCCGAGCGTTGCGAATGCCACCGGCCGGCCGGTGGCGTCGCGTGTGCTTCGCACGTAGTCCGCAGGGCGACTCGACCTGCCAGGGAGGTCACTCCCGGGCGGCTCCCAGGCAAGGCAGAGTGCGAGCGGATGGCTCCACGCACGAGCCAACCTCCCTTGGCGGTCGGGCAGCACGATGCGTTCGAAACCATCGCTACAAACGTTCCAAGCCGACTTTCCGCCTTATCCATGACGATGGGCGTCTCCGGGAAGAGATCTTGTGGAACGTTTCAATGCATGCGTTGGTAATCTTTCGCCCGGCCGGAGTCGATGTCAACGCCTCCGCCCGAAGAGTCCGCAATCGGACATGCGGAGTCAGCCCCTCCCGATCGCCAGACCGAGGAGCATGTCGTAGTACGCGGATCGACTCTCTGGCCAGCTCGACGCCTTGATCACGTTCGTGAACGGTGGTGAGCCGATCGAGCTCGAGGCTGAGGACATCGACTGCAATTGAGCTTCGCCACGGCCGGCCACCATGGCGTGACAAGGACGCGCCCGGGGGCGACGATTCTGGACATGTGACAAATCGCAGAATATCCCCATGCTCATGTCACTCCGCTCCCACAGCGAGATCGCAGTCCTCAACGCGCTCGCTTTCGAGATCCGCGAGGTCTTCGCCCCCGCGCGTGCAGTTGACCCAGCCTCCAGCCTGTAACCCCGGGACGGGACGGACATCTCCGGGCCCACAGAAATGCCGCGGCCGCGCAAGGCTGGGCGTCCAGCCCGTCGCCGAGCCTTGAACGGCCGCCGAGGGTGCGATCCGGAGCTGAGCTGGTCCGTCGGACGCGAGACGGCTCGGCGCGGCGAGCCGGACATTAGCCAGGGCTGCCTGGTGCCGCCGCCGGCGCGCTGGTCCCAACGCTGGCGGCCACGCGCGAGCAAGCAGTCTCGTGATGGTGTCAGGCGGACGTGAGGTGTGACCGGACCTCGTGGACGCCGGCGATGCCGTCGATGGCGTTGACGATCTCGGTTTCCGCCTCGCTGTTGGGGATTTCGCCGTGCAGGATCACGGTGCCGTTCTCGACCGTGACGAGCACGCGCGGCACGTGGAGCCGCTTCTCCAGCGGTCCGATGCTGGAGCGCACGCGGTCGGCCAGGGTCGCGTCGTCCACGTTGGCGTCCGGATGGCGCCGCAGCGCGTGGTAGGCGAAGCCCTTCGCCTGGCCGACCCAATGACGGCCCCGGCGGCGCAGATCCGCGACCGTGCGCTCGGCGCGGCTGGAATGCCGCAGCCTGCCGATACCGATCTTCGCGCCGACGGCGGCACCGGCCACCGCGGCGGTTGCGAGCAGTTTGCGCATAGTCATCATCGCCTCCAGCGCCGCTTCACTGTCACCATGGTTCACCTTCTCGGGTTGTGATGGAACACGAGCGCCGCCCTGCCCCCCGAGCAGGGCGGTACTCGATTGTTGCGGAGTGGTTCTACCAGTCGCCGGAGGAATCGCGACTGCCGGCCTTGGCGAGGCCACGGCT
>NZ_SJKB01000024.1 GCF_004331465.1 Kribbella pittospori | reverse complement strand
GAGCAGGCAGCCCCTACTCGGCAACCCACGAATCTGTGCGAGTGAGGCCCCGGCCCGCAACCACCCAGCAACCCCGAGCGGTCACTTCATACCGTCTAGAGGTGGGTCTAGCTGCCGGGTTAGGGTGCGGCCCATGGGTCTGAGCATCGGGCAGGTGGCGGAGCGGACCGGGCTGAGCGTGCACGCGCTGCGGTTCTACGAGCGGGAAGGGTTGCTCGCGGACCCGGTCCGGCGGGAGTCGAACGGCCGGCGCGTGTACACCGAGGACGACGTCGACTGGCTGGACATGTGCATCAAGTTCCGCTCGTCCGGTATGCCGCTCGACACGATCCGCAAGTACACCGATCTGGTGCGTCAAGGTCCGGGCAACGAACAGGACCGTCTGGCCTTGCTCCGCAGCCACCAGGACTACGTCAGCGCGCAGATCCAGGAACTCAACGAGTGCCTGAACGTGATCACTCACAAGGTCGACATCTACACCGAGAGTCTCGCCGACGGCACCGCCGACTGCCTCTGGGTGGACGCCGGACCCACCGACGCCTCGGCCGCCTCCTGAGCCCCAGCACAGCCTGGTAGATCGGCCTGGGCCGTGCCACTGTGGTTCGTGGGGGGAGCCATGAATCCGAGACGACGTCTGGGGATTTTCACGCTGGCGCTTGCGCTGCTGGGCGCGGGGGTGGCCTGCAGCAACGATGCACCTGAGACCAAGGCCGCCGAGGCCGATGCGGGCCCGGTGACGATCCAGATCGGAACGGCCGACGACGATCCGGACAGTCCTGGCGGGATCGCGATCATGAAGCTGGTCGAACTGGTCCGATCAGGTTCCGACGGGAACCTGCTGCTCTATCCGGTCTGGCAGGCGTCCGGACCGGAATCCGTCGAGTGGGACCAGAAGATCGCGCGGATGGTCAAGGAGAAGCAACTCGGGATGGGGATGGTCCCGGCCAGAGCCTGGGACACCGAAGGAGTGAGCACCTTCCGTGCGCTCAATGCTCCGTTCCTGGTCACGTCGGACGCACTGGCCGACAGGATCGTCACCAGTTCTGACCTGGCCACCGAACTGATGTCGGGCCTCGAGAAGGCCGGTGTCATGGGTCTGACGCTGCTGCCGGAGAGCCCGCGCCACACTTTCGGCTTCCGGCACGCCCTGGTGCGGGTCGAGGACTACCACCTCCAGACCATCCGGACACCTCATTCCCTGCTGAACGAGGCGACCCTCCGGGCACTCGGCGGGAAGCCGGTCG
Source organism: Kribbella pittospori (assembly GCF_004331465.1). Classification (GTDB taxonomy): domain Bacteria; phylum Actinomycetota; class Actinomycetes; order Propionibacteriales; family Kribbellaceae; genus Kribbella; species Kribbella pittospori. The sequence goes on along the minus strand of NZ_SJKB01000024.1, from coordinate 93,663 downwards.
ACGTCACCGACAGCACGTTCGTCCAGGGCGTCCAGGACGCGTCGATGGCCGGCGTCGAATCGGGATTCCTGCTGGCCCGCGGCTTCCCGGCGCCGTCCACCGCAGCCGGGAACGTCATCTTCAACGAGAAGGTGAACACCCTCGTCATCAACCCGGAGGTGTACGCCGAGTTGTCGGAGGCCAATCGGACAGTCCTGCAGGACTCGGTGAAGGCCCTGCAGGTCTGGGTGCTGGCGAACCGGACCACCGAGACGGCCAATGCCGTGGCGTTCTGCAACCTCGGGGGAAAGATCGTCACGGCCAGCGCTGCGGACCTCACAGCGCTGACCAAGGCCGTCCAGCCCGTGTACGCCGACCTGGCGAAGGATGCGAAAGCGCAGTCGCAGATCGAGCGCATCCGCACCCTGAAACAGTCCATCCAGGTGCCCGCACAGGACCTGGCAAGTCCATGTCCGTGACGTGGGTCAGCCCGGGAGGAGGGCAGACTCCATCGCGGTGAGGGTTTTGCGCATGTTGCCGGCGAGCTGATCCAGCCGGCCCTGGATGACTTGCGCCGCGTCGGCGGGGTGGTTGCGGACGCCCGCACGCAAGCCGCTGTCACCAGGACCGTGGGTGAAGGTCTGGTGCACCACGGTCTGCGAGCCCTGCGATCGCAGGTCGTACTCCCAATGGGCGAACGGCTCGTCCTCGTCGCCGTACACGTCCCAGCCGAACCTGGTCAGCTCGTCGGCGACCGTGACCACGCACGTCACGTACGTCTCGAACCCGTCCGCGAACCTGTTCCGCGCCTCGAACCGCGCTCCGGCCACGAGCCGGTCGTCGTCGAGCCAGGCGCCGTAGTAGCACTCCGGACTCCATTCGCCGTACCGATCGACGGCCGTGATTCCCGCCCACACCTGCTCGACGGAAACCCTCAACACCACCTGGACCTCGGTGCTCGCACCGGTCACTCCGTAGTCGTTCATGCCCCGGACGTCGTACCCGCTCAGTCGGCCTCGACATTTCGTGATAGGCCTTGATAGATGCTGCCTATCAGGTGATAGGCAGCTTTGCTTTGACCCCGCGATGCTGGCGACGGAATGTTGTATACATGACGAGTGAGGTCGTGGCCGCAGCCCCCGTCCCGGTCCCCGGGCGTGCCCAGCGAGTACGCGAGATAGCCACCGAACTGCGAGGTCTCCGGGGGGCGCTGATCCCGATCCTGCACGCCGTCCAAGAGGAGTTGGAGTACGTCGACCAGACCGACATCCCGGTCATCGCCGACGTACTGAACATCGCCGTCGCCGAGGTGCACGGCGTGATCACCTTCTACAAGGACTTCCGCCGGGCACCGGCCGGGCGGACGACGGTCGCGATCTGTCAGGCGGAGGCGTGCCGATCGGTCGGTGCCGCTGAGCTGGCCGAACACGCCAAACGCAGTATCGGCTGCGGTTTCGGTGAGACGACGTACGACGGCCGGATCACTCTCGACGAGATCTTCTGCTTCGGCAACTGCGCCCTCGGACCCGCGGTCCAGGTCGGCGAGAAACTGCACGGTCGCGTGACACCGGCACGGCTCGACGCCCTTCTCGGGGAGGCCCGATGACCATCCGTGTCTACGTCCCGCGCGACGCGGCCGCACGTTCCGTCGGCGCGGACGAGGTCGCCGAGCGGATCGCCGCGGCGGCCGCGGCCCACGGTCAGGACGTGCAGGTGGTCCGCAACGGTTCGCGCGGCATGCTCTGGCTCGAGCCGCTCGTCGAGGTCGAGACCGCCGAAGGCCGGGTCGGCTACGGCCCGGTCGCGCCTGAGGATGTCGACGGCCTGCTCGCGGCCGGGATGCTCAGCGGCGAGGTCCGCGACATCGGCGCCCACCTCGGCGTCGTCGACGAACTGCCGTGGATGAAGCGGCAGCAGCGACTCACCTTCGCCCGGGTCGGTGTGACCGATCCACTCTCCGCCGAGGAGTACACGTCGTACGGCGGGATCCGCGGACTGCGGGCGGCGCTGGCGCGGACGCCGGCTGAGGTGGTGGAGACGGTGGTGGACTCCGGGCTGCGCGGACGTGGCGGTGCAGGGTTCCCGACCGGGATCAAGTGGCGGACCGTGCTCGGTGCGGAGTCCGACCTCAAGTTCGTCTGCTGCAACGCCGACGAGGGCGACTCCGGGACGTTCGCGGACCGGATGCTGATCGAGGGCGATCCGTTCACGCTGATCGAGGGGATGACGATCGCGGCGTACGCCGTCGGGGCCTCGGAAGGATACGTGTACCTGCGGTCCGAGTACCCCGACGCGGTGGCGACGCTCAGGGCCGCGATCGAGATCGCCCGGTCGGAGGGCTGGCTCGGGGACGACGTCCTCGGCTCGGGGTTCGCCTTCGAGCTGCACGTCCGTGTCGGTGCGGGCGCGTACATCTGTGGTGAAGAGACCTCGATGCTGGAGAGCCTCGAGGGCAAGCGTGGACAGGTCCGGGCCAAGCCCCCGATCCCTGCCCTGGAAGGGCTTTTCGGCCGCCCGACCGTGGTGAACAATGTGTTGTCGCTGGCAACTGTCCCGGTGATCCTGGCCGAAGGCGCCGAGGCCTACGCGGCGTACGGGACCGGGCGATCGCTCGGTACGAGCGTGTTCCAGCTCGGCGGGAACGTCGCCCGCGGCGGGATCGTGGAGACCGCGTTCGGCATCACTCTCGGCGAACTGGTGAACGACTTCGGCGGCGGTACGTCGTCGGGCCGCCCGGTGCGGGCCGTCCAGGTGGGCGGCCCGCTCGGGGCGTACCTCCCGGTCGAGCAGTTCGGCCTGCCGATGGACTACGAGGCGTTCGCGGCGGCCGGTGCGATGGTCGGGCACGGCGGCATCGTGGTGTTCGACGAGACCGTCGACATGGCCTCGATGGCCCGGTTCGCGTTCGAGTTCTGCGCGGCCGAGTCGTGTGGCAAGTGCACCCCGTGCCGGGTCGGTGCCGTCCGCGGCGTCGAGACGATCGACCGGATCGTGGCCGGTGAGGACCGGCAGAAGAACCTCGTCCTGCTCGACGACCTGTGTGAACTGATGACCGACGGCTCGCTCTGCGCGATGGGCGGGCTGACACCCATGCCGGTACAAAGTGCCGTCCGCCATTTCGGAAAGGACTTCGGCGCATGAACGAGCGAAGCGAGTTCATCATCAAATACAGTCCCCTTTGTGCCCCATCCGCGCCCGGAGCGAAGCGAGGTCGCGGATGAGCTTGCTCAAGGAACCCGACTTCGGTACGCCGGCCCGCCCCGGCGACGCCACCGTCGAACTGACCATCGACGGAATCGCGGTGACCGTCCCACCCGGGACGTCGGTCATGCGAGCGGCCAAGCAGGCCGGGGTCGACGTCCCGAAGCTGTGCGCCACCGACAACCTGGAGGCGTTCGGCTCCTGCCGGCTGTGCGTGGTCGAGATCGACGGAGTCCGCGGTACGCCGGCCTCCTGCACGACACCGGTGTCACCCGGCATGTCCGTGCGGACCCAGAACGAACGCCTCGGCAAGCTCCGCCGCGGCGTGATGGAGCTCTACATCTCCGACCACCCGCTGGACTGCCTGACGTGTTCGGCCAACGGTGACTGCGAACTGCAGGACATGGCCGGCGTCACCGGCCTGCGCGAGGTCCGGTACGGCTCCGGTGTCGAGGCCGGAGCGAACCACATGGACCTGCCGACCGACTCCTCCAACCCGTACTTCGACTTCGAGGCGTCCAAGTGCATCGCGTGTTCGCGGTGCGTCCGCGCCTGTGACGAAGTACAGGGAACTCTTGCACTGACGATCGAGGGCCGCGGGTTCGACTCGAAGGTCGCGGCCGGTGCGGGCGTTTCGTTCATGGAATCCGACTGCGTGTCCTGCGGCGCGTGCGTGCAGGCGTGCCCGACCGCCACGCTGCAGGAGAAGTCCGTCGTCGAACTGGGTATGCCGACGCGGTCCGTCATCACGACTTGCGCGTACTGCGGTGTCGGCTGCTCGTTCAAGGCCGAGATGCGCGGTGACGAGTTGGTGCGGATGGTGCCGTACAAGAACGGCGGCGCGAACGAAGGCCACTCCTGCGTGAAGGGCCGGTTCGCGTTCGGGTACGCGAGTCACCCGGACCGGGTGCTGGAGCCGATGGTGCGCGACACGATCGCGGACGAATGGCGGAAGGTCTCGTGGGACGAGGCGATCTCCTTCACCGCACGGCGGCTGCGCGAGATCCAGGCGCAGTACGGGCCGGGCTCGATCGGGGCGATCACCTCGTCGCGGACGACCAACGAAGAGGTCTACGCCGTACAGAAGATGGTCCGCGCGGTGTTCGGCAACAACAACGTGGACACCTGCGCGCGGGTCTGCCATTCGCCGACCGGGTACGGCCTGAAGCAGACGTTCGGCGAGTCGGCCGGCACCCAGGACTTCAAGTCGGTCGAGGAGGCCGACGTGATTCTGGTGATCGGCGCGAACCCGACCGACGCCCACCCGGTCTTCGCATCCAGGATGAAGAAGCGGCTGCGGCAGGGCGCGAAGCTGATCGTGGTCGACCCACGCCGGATCGACCTGGTCCGCTCGCCGCACATCGAGGCCGCGCACCACCTGCGGCTCGCGCCCGGCACGAACGTGGCGATCATCAATGCGATCGCGCACGTCGTGGTGACGGAGAACCTGGTCGATCGCGCGTTCGTGGCGGATCGGTGCGAGGACTTCGAGACGTGGGAGTCGTTCATCGCGCAGCCCGAGCACAGCCCCGAGGCGGTCGCCGACATCAGCGGCGTACCGGCCGAGGAGATCCGCGCGGCGGCCCGGTTGTACGCGACCGGCGGCAACGGCGCGATCTACTACGGCCTCGGCGTTACCGAGCACAGCCAGGGTTCGACCATGGTGATGGGGATGGCGAACCTCGCGATGGCGACCGGCAACATCGGCCGGCCCGGCGTCGGCGTGAACCCGATGCGTGGGCAGAACAACGTGCAGGGTTCGTGCGACATGGGTTCGTTCCCGCACGAGTTGCCGGGCTACCGGCACGTGTCCGACGACGGCGTCCGCGAGGTCTACGAGAAGCTCTGGGGTACGCCGCTGCTGAACGAGCCGGGCCTGCGGATCCCGAACATGTTCGACGCCTCGATCGAGGGATCGTTCCGGGGTCTGTTCGTGCAGGGTGAGGACATCGCGCAGTCCGACCCGAACACGCAGCATGTGTTCGCGGCGCTGGGTGCTTTGGATCTGCTCGTCGTGCAGGACCTGTTCATCAACGAGACCGCGAAGTTCGCGCACGTGCTGTTGCCGGGGACATCGTTCCTGGAGAAGGACGGCACGTTCACCAACGCCGAGCGGCGGATCAACCGGGTCCGTCCGATCATGGCGCCGGAGACCGGCAAGCAGGAATGGGAGATCGTCTGCGAGATCGCCCAGGCGATGGGCTACCCGATGCACTACGACTCGGCGAGCCAGATCATGGACGAGATCGCGCAGACCACGCCGACGTTCATGGGCGTCTCGTTCAAGAAGCTGGACGAGGTGGGCTCGATCCAGTGGCCGTGCAACGTGGACTTCCCGAACGGGATGCCGATCATGCATGAGGAGGAGTTCACCCGCGGCAAGGGCCGGTTCATGGAGACCGTGTACGTGCCGACCACGGAGCGGTCGACGCGGAAGTTCCCGCTGATCCTCACCACCGGTCGGATCCTGTCCCAATACAATGTCGGCGCCCAGACCCGTCGTACGGCGAATGTCGCCTGGCACCCGGAGGACATCCTCGAAATGCATCCGCACGACGCCGAGGTCCGCGGGATCGAGGACGGCGACCAGGTCGCGCTGTCGAGCCGGGTCGGACGGACCGAACTGCGGGCCAAGCTGTCCGACCGGATGCCCGTCGGGGTCTGCTACACGACGTTCCACCATCCGGTCACGGGGGCGAACGTGATCACCACGGACAACTCCGACTGGGCCACGAACTGCCCGGAGTACAAGGTGACCGCGGTCCAGGTCGACCTGCTGCCCGACCGGGTGGAGGCGCAATCCGAGCGTGAGCCTGTCGTTGCTGGCGGCAACCGATGAGCGCCGGGCTGCCGCCCCACGTCCGGCTGGCGAACGAGATCGCGGCCCAGTTCGCCCACCGCCCACCCACGGACGCCGCCACCGCGGTAGCCACCCACATGAACGCCGTCTGGGACCCCCGCATGAAGGCAGCCCTGATAGCCCACGTCCAGTCCGGCGCCGAAGACCTGGACCCCATCGCCGCCCTGGCAGCCCACCAACTGGCCACCAAGTGACCACAGACCACGACCCCGCCGAAGCCCCCGCGGGCGGCGGCGGGCGAGCCGCCGCCATCCGGCAGGTGGTTGAGGGTGGACCGGCGGGATCGGATCCCGGCCACCCAGCGGACGGTGCTGGCAGCCACCGGGTCGTGGGGGAAGCCGGGCATGCGGATCCCGGCCGAGCGGCTGCCTTGCGGGAGGTGGGGGAGGACGGGGCTGCGGGTGCTCATCCCGGCCGCGGAGCGGACGGTGCCGGCCGTGCCCTTCGGGCGCGGCGGGTGGATGTGTCCTGGGATTTTGCTCGGCAGATGGCTCATGCTGCGGGGGCGCCACTGGGGGCGGTCTCGCGGAGTTTGAGCGACGCGGATGGGCTGACGCTGGCCGCGCCGCTGGTTTCAACGGTGGCCGTGCCTCCGGTGGATCGCTCTGCCATGGATGGGTTCGCGATGCGAGGCACCGGACCCTGGCGCGTGGTCGGACACGTGGGGATCGGGTGCGCAGATCCTGTGAGGTTGGAGGAGGGTGAGGCCTGCGGCATCGTGACAGGAGCCGCAGTGCCGGCGGATGCGACCTCGGTGATGCGCTCCGAGGACAGCGTGCTCGTGGGCGACCGCCTCGACGGCCCGAGCGAAGAAGGCAAGCACATCAGACGAGCCGGAGAAGAATGCAAGGCCGGTGAACAACTTCTGCCAGCAGGCGTAACGGTCGATCCGGCAGTCCTCGGCCTGGCCGCAACCGTCGGCCTCAACCGCCTGACCGTCATTCCCAAACCACGAGTAGCCGCCCTGGTCACCGGCGACGAACTCGTCCACCGCGGCCCGTCCGGACCGGGCCGCGTCCGCGACGCCATCGGCCCCATGCTCCCCGGCCTGATCACCCGCGCCGGCGCAACCGCAGCACCCATCACACACCTACCGGACGACGGCACCGCCCTCATCAACGCCCTCGACACCACCGACGCCGAGCTCATTCTCGTTTCCGGCTCGTCCGCCTCCGGCCCAGCAGACCATCTCCGCCCGGCGCTGTCCGCCCTCGGCGCCGAGCTGATCATCGACGGTGTCGCCTGCCGCCCCGGCCACCCCCAAGCCCTTGCCCAGCTGCCCGACGGCCGCTTGGTCGTCGGCCTCCCCGGCAACCCGTTCGCCGCCCTCGTCGCGTTCCTTACCCTCGGCGTCTCGGCCCTCCTCCGCATGCGCGACCTCCCGCTCCCGGGCCTGACACTGACCCCCATCCCCGGCGGCCTCCAGTGCCACCCCCACAGCACCCGCCTCGTCCCGGTTCGCCTCGAGCCGTACGGCGCCGTACCGGTCGGCCACGGCGGATCCGCAATGCTCCGCGGCCCAGCAGCAGCCGACGCACTGGCCGTCGTCGACCCCGGACCAGCCGAAGCGATCGCCGCAAGACTGCTGCCGCTCGATCCAGGAGCACGCCCATGGGCCGTGTGATCGCGCGCCGTCCAGTACTGCGTCTCGGCCCGGGAGGCGAACGGAAGCGCCCGGACTCGATCGCCGTCGAAGAACCTCTCGAGATCCGCGTCGACGGCAAGCCCCTCGCCGTCACCATGCGCACGCCGGGCCACGATGTCGAGCTGGCCCACGGCTTCCTGCACACCGAAGGCGTGATCGGCAGCGTCGACGACATCCGCGAAGCCCGGTACTGCGACTCCTTCGACGACGACGGCCGCAACACCTACAACGTCCTCGACCTCGGCCTCGCACCCGGCGTACCGCCACCAGTCGCCGGTGTAGAGCGCAACTTCTACACCACCTCGTCCTGCGGCGTCTGCGGCAAGGCGTCCCTCGACGCCGTCCGGGTGAAGACGCGATTCTCCCCGGCGGACGATCCGATGACCGTGCCCTTCGACGTACTGGCCGGACTGCCCGACGCGTTGCGGGCCAAGCAGCAGGTCTTCGACCGGACCGGCGGCTTGCACGCGGCCGGCCTGTTCACAGCGACCGGCGAACTACTCGTTGTCCGAGAGGACGTCGGCCGTCACAACGCCGTCGACAAGGTGGTCGGCTGGGCGGTCCTCGGCGGCATGATCCCGGCCGCCGGCTGCATCCTGGTCGTCTCCGGGCGTACGTCGTTCGAGCTCGCGCAGAAGACTGTGATGGCAGGCATCCCGGTTCTGGCCGCCGTCTCCGCGCCGTCGTCCCTCGCGGTCGATCTGGCGGAGGAGGCCGGCATCACCCTGGCCGGATTCATCCGCAACGGCAGCATGAACGTCTACACCCGCCCGGACCGCATCACGACCGCGGCCGAAAGGCTCACGTCACCTGCGTGAGCCGGTCCGTATAGCGCCTCTCCACGCTCTTCGAGGAAGGCCCAGTAGCGGTCGCCGAAGGACCAGTGCCACCACTCGGTCGGGTAGTTCACCAGCCCGGCCGCGCACAGTACGTCGGCCAGCAGCGCCCGATTGGTCCGCGCCTCCCGGCTGATGTTGGTCGCGTCGAAGAAGCACGCACCGTTGCTCTCCTCGGGCGTCGCATCGATCGGCGTACCCAGGTCGAGTGGACCGTGCGCGCCGATCAGCGTGAGGTCGACTGCCGCCCCGGCGACGTGCGGCGCCACCTCGACCGGGGACACGAACCGGCTCGCCAGGACATATACGTCGCGATCGGAGATGCCCGGGTGCAGCCGCTCGAGCTCGGCGCGATAGCCGTCGTAGATCTCCTGCTGGCTCTCAATCGGCCGGAGCCCTTCCACCACGTGCAGTTGGATCCCTGCCGGCAGGAAGGTGTCCGCGACCGCCAGCCGGTCAGCCACACTCTCGCGGGCGAACTGCTGGTTGGGTGTCGAGATGCCGCGGCTATAGAGGTCGACCAGCGGTTCGCCGGTCTCGACGACCGGGATCGTGGTGATCCGCTCGTCACTCAGCAGGACGGTCATCCGTTCGCCGCCGCCGTCCGCAGCAGGGTGTCCACCACGTCGGCGTAGCTCATCCCGGCCGCCGCCCACATCCGCGGGAACTGCGACGCCGGGGTGAACCCCGGGAATGTGTTGATCTCGTTGACCACCGGCTCGCCGTCCGCCGGGACGAAGAAGTCCACCCGGGCCAGCCCTTCACAGCCCAGCACCTCGAAGACCTCGATCGCCGTACGCCGGAGCCGCTCGGCCAACGCAGGATCCAGCGGCGCCGGTACGACGAAACGCGTGGCAGTGCTGTCGTACTTGGCTGTCGCGTTGAAGAACGGCTGGGACGGATCACTGTGGATCTCCAGTGCGGGCGCGGTGTCGACGTGGCCGTCGGGGAACTGCAGCACGGCCAGATCGATCTCCCGGCCGACCATCTCCCGTTCGACCAGTACGTGCGGATCGACGTCGGCGGCGTCCGCGATCGCCTGCGCCAGCGAGGCCAGATCGGTCGCCCGGGTCACGCCGTAGCTGGAGCCACCGTTGCCCGGCTTCACGAATACCGGGAAGTCGAGGCCGGCCGCCTTGATCGTCTGCATCGCGGCCTCGGTGTCGGTGAGATCCGGTCCGCTCAGTGTCACGCCGGGAGTGACCGCGATGCCGTGCGCCTTCAGGACCGCCTTCGTGAGGTGCTTGTCCAGACCGACCGCGCTCGCCGCGACGCCACTGCCGACGTACGGCACCTTCAGTTGGTTGAGGAATCCCTGCAGGGTGCCGTCCTCGCCGCCCTCGCCGTGCAGGGCCGGGACGGTGACGTCGCAGGCCTGCAGGATCTCGATCGCCTCGTGCTGCCCGTCGACCCAGTTGCCCTTGGCATCGATCACCAGCGGGATCGCCGTGTGGCCGAGGATCTCGACCGCCTTCGCGATCCCTCTGCCGCTCGCCAGCGAGACCTGGTGTTCGGGGCTCGCGCCACCCATCACTACCGCGACCTTCACCGGTTGCCCTCCCAGGCCGTGTCTGATGGTCCCGCACCTGCTCGCGACGGCGCGGGACCATCAGACACGGCCTCGTAGCGTCGGGGCACCCGGGATCCGATGCCGCAGTAGATCTCGTGCGGGATGGTGCCGGCCCAGCCGGCCCAGTCCCTGGCGGTCGGCTCACCGTGGGAGCCGTCGCCGAAGATGGTCACCGGTTCGCCCGGTTCGACCGCCAGGTCACCGGTGTCGACGACCAACTGGTCCATCGCGATTCGTCCGATCACGGGCATCCGGACGCCCCGGCAGAGCACACTCGCCTGACCGGCCGCGACCCGCGGGATGCCGTCGGCGTACCCGAGCGGGACCAGCGCGACCGTGGTGTCCCGCGGTGCGATGTGGTCGTGGCCGTACGAAACCCCTTCACCGGCGTGGATCCGGCGTACCTGGGCCAATTTGCTCATCAGCCGCATCGCCGGCCGCAGCCCGATGCCCGTCTCGTCGATGCCGTACAGACCGGCGCCGATCCGGACCAGGTCGCAGTCCGGCGCGTCCAGCGTGATCGCGCCCGCCGAGTTGGCCAGGTGTACGACGCTCGGCCGCAGACCGGCCCGTCGCGCGAGACTCACCCCGGTCCGCAGGAGCTGGAGCTGCCTCATGCTGTGCACGGCGTCGGCGGAGTCGCCGTGCGAGAGGTGGGACCAGATCCCGCGGACCGTGACGGCGCCGAGCGCCTCGTAATGCGCCGCCGCACGGGTGAGCTCGATCCACTGGTCAGGTGCACTGCCGGCCCGGTGCAGTCCGGTGTCCAGCTTGAGGTGCACACAGTGGACGGACGGGATCGAAGCGACGCGCTGGAGTTCCGCGATCGTCGAGACGCTCACGTCCACGTCGACGTCACCGAGCAGCATCAGCTCCGCGGCGTCGTACAGCCAGGTGAGAATCGGAGTGGTCAGTCCGCCCGCGCGCAGTTGCAGCGCCTCGTCGGCGCGAGCAACGCCGAGCCAGGTCGCCCCGGCCTCGATCGCCGCCCGGGCCACCGGTACGGCGCCGTGGCCGAACGCGTCCGCCTTGACCACGGCCATCACGTCCTGCGGGACGAGCCGCCGGAAGGTCCGGACGTTGTCGCGGACAGCCGAGAGGTCGACAACTGCCTCGGAGAGTCCGGCAATCCCACGTGCTGCCGGGCGGTGGCGGGACTGAACCAGGTTCATGACCGCCATTGTTGTTTCTGGCAACCATCAGGATCATCGGAGTAAGGAAGGATGTTGTCCGGGCCGGGTGTACGACCCTGGTAGTACGAGTTGGCATGCCCTGGGCTGACCCGTCTCGTCATAATGGACGAGTGGAGGCCACCGATCACCTGAAGGCATCGCTCCTCGCGGCGATCGCACTGGCGAACACTTTCGGCTCTACCTGGCGTCAGGGACGGCCCGCGACCACACCGTCTAGGGACGCCGTTGGCAGTGTGCTGCGTCTGACCACCAACCGGGTCGGCTCACCAGATCCTGCGGAGTACGCATCCGGCGGCAAGACCCTGTACGACGCCCTCAGCTGCCTGCCGGAGGTCGATCCGGCGGTCGAGCTCGTGAACAACTTACTCCGGGTAACCAAGGCCGCGCCGCAGCTCGTCCGGGATGAGGGCGCACCGTGGCACCTGCATTTCGCCGGTCCGGACGCATCCGAGGCAACCGGTTGGCTGGCCGAGTTCGCCACCGCGGTAGCGATGCTGCTCGGCAGTGACGACGTTCATCGCCTTCGTCGGTGCGAGGCGGAGCGGTGTGAGGACCTGTTCCTCGACGCGACCAAGAACCGCACGCAGCGGTTCTGTTCAACGGCCTGCCAGAACCGCACCAAGGTCGCCGCCCACCGGGCCCGCACCGCCTGACCCGGTCGCCGTCACTATCGTTGCTTCCGGCAACCAGCCGAGCTTCGTGTAGAGGTGAACGCCTTCGGTGGTGGCCATCAGCAGACCGGTCCGAGCGCCGCGGTCGACTGCTCGTCGGCTGAGCGCTCCCATCACCACGCTGCCGAGTCCGCGCCGCCGATGCGCCGGATCGGTGTGGATGTCATGCATGACCGCATCATTGTCGACAATCGCCACCATGCCCCGAGCCGCGACCTCACCTCGGTGGAGCAGCCGCACGTACTCCAGCAATCCATCGGTCTCCGTCGCCACCTCGTATGACGCGGGTGGCTCGGGCTGCGGGTGATCGGCGAGATCGATCGACATCAAGACCTTCTGCTCGTCGAACGGCTGCAATCCGGCCGCGCTGAGCCGCCGCGCGATCTCGTCACCGTGCTGGGTGGTCACCGTCAGCCAGACATCCTCGGAAGCCTGCGCCACCAGTCGGTCGACCACCGCTGGGTCGTCCGCGCGGGCAAACAGTTCCCGGTCCCGTCCGGGCAACCGCAGTACGACGGCGAACGCATCGTCGTACTCGATCGCCGGCTCGAGCCCACGGCACCGCCGCCAGCCGTCCACCCACCGCCTGAGGAGATCGTCCATGCGGAGGAGTGTAACTGTTTATCGTGCGATAGTCAGTTACTCGCGTCCGAGCACGAAGGTCTGGATGGCGACCACCGCGCCGCCACGAGCCCACTCGCTGAAATCGGCGGGCTGGAGCACCATCGGCAGTTCCACGCTGGACGGGTGCCGGTCGGCGTGCAGCCCGGCCAAGAGGTCGTCGTGCGCGACGTCGGCCAGGCGGACGCCCTCGCCGCCGAGGACGACGAGTTCGGGCAGGGTGAAGTTCGCGGCAGCCGCGATCAGCCGGCCCAATGCGCGGCCGGCGCGGCTGATGATCTGGCTCGCGGCCGGATCGCCTTTGGCTGCGAGGTCGAGGCATTCCTCGTAGTCGACCGACCGGCCGAGCGCCGTACCGACCTGTTCGGTGATGGCGCGGACTGTCAGCAGACTGATCGCGCAGCCGTGGTGCCCGCGATCGCAGCGGGGTCCGTCCGGCAGCAGGGGATAGTGGCCGATCGTGCCGATGCTCGTGTCCGGGCTGTCCACGATCCGATTGTGGACAATCAGGCCGTACCCGACCCCGGCGCCGATCGTCAGCAGCACAAAGCGGTCGATGCCACGGCCCGCGCCGAACCAATGGGTCGCCTCGGTCAACGCAACCAGGTCGTTCGCGATCACGATCGGCGTACTGGTGTGCGCGGCGAGGATCTCGCCGAACGGCACGTCGACCCAGTTCAGGTACGGCCCCCAGCGGACCTCGGAGCTGTTCGCCACCCGGCCGCCGAGAGCCACGCCGAGCCCGGTGATCGGTCCGGGCGCCTGGAGCGCGAGGTCGTCGGTGAGCTCGAGAACGAGCGCGGCCACCGCGGACGGCGTCGGATCGGTCAGCGGCCGCTCGGCACTCGCGATCACCTCGGCCCGCAAGGTCGTGAGTACGCCGATCGCCGTGTCACCGGTGAGTTTGATGCCGACGAAGTGGTGTGCGGCGGGGTCGAGATCGAGCGGCTGCGACGGCCGGCCGACGCGGGCGTCCGTCGGACCGCCGGCGACCTCGACCAGCAAGCCGGACTCGACCATCGGCTTGGTCAACCGGGTCAGACTGCCCGGCGACAAGCCCACGCGGCGTGACAACTCGGCGCGCGACAGCGGCCCGTCGAGCAGGATCTCCAACGCCACCTGCCGCGACGGTCCGGTCAGCGGACGCCACTCACCCATTTCGACAGGGTAGCCGCGCGTGCTGGGGATGGACGCCGGGACGTGACCCGGTCCGCGGTTCTGGCCGCACAAGCCCCGGCGTCGAGATCAACCCAACGTCGCGTAGGTGTCCACACCCCTCGAAATGGTGAACGCACCCGACGGCGCCGTACCCAATTCTTTACGAAGTATGCCCCTACTCGGCCGGAAAGGATCGGGGACAACGCTGTCAGAAAAGTAACCCCGGCCTCCGCCCGCGGGACGGATAAAACGTCCGGCGGGTCAGCGGCCGCGAGTCGTCAGGCCCGGGAGGACCAAGGTGAGCCAACGGGATCGCACGGCCGGAGGCTGGTCGGTGGGGGCTGTGTTGATCAGCAGATAGAAGTCCTGGACCGTCACGTCGGCATGCAGATCACCGTCAGCCTGGGCGGCCTGGATCAGTTCCGCGAAGGCCGTGCCGGTGCGATCCTCGACGAGTTCGTCGGTCGGATAGGCGCCGAGCAGGCGGGCGGCGGCCTTCACTGCGTGATCCGTGGCAGATGCCTCCAGCACGCGCTCGACGAGGTCGAGGATCTCGTCCATCGCCTTGGCGCCGCCGGCCGTCCGCTCCCGGGCCGCCTCGATGTCGTCCGCGACGCGATCCAGATGCTCCGTGAGGACCGCGCTGACCAGGTCGGTCTTGTTCGGGAAGTGCCGGTACAGCGTGCCGACGGCCACCCCGGCCGCCGCGGCGATCTCGTCCATCCCGGCGTCCGGCCCGTGCAGGGTGATCTGTTCCCGGGCGGCGTCCAGGATCTTCGTCCGGTTCCGGACCGCGTCGGCGCGCGGGCTCATAGGCCTCCTCGGCTAGGCGTTGCAATATCGTGAACGCTGGTTCATGATAAGTGTGAACCAGCGTTCAGCTTATCCCCTTGGAGTGTCATGACAGCCAGGATCGCCCTCGTCACCGGTGCCTCGTCCGGTATCGGCGAGGCCACCGCGCGGAAACTGCACGCGCTCGGGTACGTCGTGTACGGCGCCGCCCGCCGCGTCGACCGGATGGAGAGCCTGGCCGCCGACGGCATCCGGACGATCGCCATGGACGTCACCGACGACGCTTCGCTGCGCGCCGGGGTCGACCGCATCCTCGCCGAGTCGGGGCGGATCGACGTACTGGTGAACAACGCCGGCTACGGGTCGTACGGCGCCGTGGAGGAGGTGCCGCTGGACGAAGCGCGGTACCAGTTCGAGGTGAACGTGTTCGGTGCCGCCCGGCTGATCCAGCTGGTACTGCCCGGGATGCGGGCGCAGCGGAGCGGCACGATCGTGAACATCAGCTCGATGGGCGGCCGGATCTACACGCCGCTCGGTGGCTGGTACCACGGCACGAAGTTCGCGCTGGAAGCACTCAGCGACTGCCTGCGCCTCGAGGTCAAGCCCTTCGGGATCGACGTGGTCGTGATCGAGCCCGGGAGCATCCGCACCGAGTGGGGCGACATCGCGGCCGGCAATCTCCGCAAGATCTCCGGTGACGGCCCGTATGCCAAGCAGGCCGAGGCGATGGCCGCGTCCATGGACACCGACGCCAACGCCCGCCGGACCTCCCCGCCCACAGTCATCGCCGATGCCATCGGCAAAGCCGTCACCGCCCGCCGTCCTCGAACCCGCTACACCGCCGGCTTCGCCGCCAAACCGTTGATCACACTGCGCCGTATCCTCCCGGATCGCGCCTTCGACGCAGTGATCAGCCGGCTCACCGGCACGACGGTGTAGCTACCGCGGGAGTTTGCGGGTGTCGATCAGCTGTTGGGCGACGTCGCGGAGTTTGGTGTTGGTGTCCTGGGAGTAGCGCTTGAGGATGGCGAAGGCGCGGTCGCCGTCGACATCGAAGCGCTCCATCAGGATGCCCATCGCCTGGCCGACGAGCTTGCGAGCGTCGACTGCCTGCGACATCGACTCCTCGTGCCGGGCCGACGCGAGGGCGACGGACGCGTGCCGCGCAAGGATGTGCGCGATCGCCTCGTCGTCCTCGGTGAACGCGTCCGGGAACGGGCTGTAGAGCCCAAGTACTCCGACGGTCGAACGAGTCGCATCACCAGTCGCCAGCGGTACGTCGAGCACGCTCCGCACCCCAAGAGCGGCCACCTTCGCGGCCCACTCCGGCCAGCGGTCGTCGGCGGTGGTGTCACGGATCAGGACCGTGGACCGGTTTCGCAAGGCGGTGACCAACGGGCCGTTCTGAGTGCTGAGTTGCAGGTCGTACACGTCCCTGACGACCGGATCGGTGACCGCGGCGATCTCCGCCTGTGATCCACGGGAGTACAACGCGACCCCGGCGTACGTGCAGTTGAGCGCCTGCAGGGCGAACTGGACGACGGCATCGACCGTCTCCTCCACCCCTGGGGCGTCATGCAGCTCGATCGCCAGACGCGCGAACGCGTCCGCCGACGTCGCGGCGAGATCCTGATCGGTCATCACAGGGACTCCAGTCGTGCTCGAGCCATCGGGCACCCCGTGGCTGGAGTGATCCTCAGGAGACATGATGCAGCCCCCTGGCCGGAAAATGTTAGCCGGACCGCCGACAGAATTTTCTGGGTTGCTGGACCCAGAACGCTAGAGTGAAGCCCATGACGGACTTCTCCGCTCTGCTGAGCGGCCAGACCAGCTGGCGGCGGGAGTTCGCGGCACCGATGCGTGCCTTTCTGCGGACCGAAGCGGGCAGTTCCGGAGTCCTCGCCGCGGCCATTGTGGTGGCCCTGCTGTGGGCCAATATCGCCCCCGGGTCGTACGACGATTTCTGGCGGACCGAACTGTCCGTAGGCCTCGGAGACAACGTCCTGAGTCTCGACCTGCGGGAGTGGATCAACAGCGGTCTGATGACGCTGTTCTTCCTCGTCGTCGGTCTCGAGGCGCGTCGCGAATTCGACCTCGGTGACCTGCGCGAGCGCAGCCGTTTCGTCCTGCCGCTGCTGGCCGGCATCACCGGCATGGTCGTGCCGGTCCTCATCTATCTCGCCTTCAACCTGGGCGGCGACGGCGCGCACGGCTGGGGTGTCGCGATGTCCACCGACACCGCACTGGCGCTCGGGTTGCTGGCCCTGGTCGGCCGCGGTGTACCCGACCGGATCCGGATCTTCCTGCTGACAGTGTTCGTCGTCGACGACCTGCTCGCGCTGGTCGTGATCGGCGTCGTCTACAGCGAGAACGTCGATCTGATGATGCTGGTGGCGGCGATCGTCGCGTTCGCCATCGTCCTGACCCTGGCCATCTACCGCGTCCGCATCGCCTGGCTGTACGTCGTACTCGGCGTGGTCATGTGGGCCGCATTGCTCACGAGTGGCGTCGACCCCGTCGTCGCCGGACTCGCGATCGGCCTGACGGCAACGGCGTACACACCAGGCCGTGAGGAACTCGAGCAGGCGACCGGGCTGGTTCGTCTGTTCCGTGAGCAGCCGACCCCCGAGCTGGCGAGGTCCGCGACGGTCGGACTGACCGCGACGATCTCGCCGAACGAGCGCCTCCAGTTCCTGTACCACCCGTGGACCAGCTACCTGATCGTCCCGCTGTTCGGCCTGGCCAACGCCGGGATCCCGATCGACCTGGACTTCCTCAGCCGGGCCTACACCGCGCCCATCACGCTCGGCATCCTGATCGGGTACGTCGTGGGCAAGCCGGTCGCGGTGACCGGTGTGTCCTGGCTGCTGGACCGCGCCACCGGCGGCCGCTTCCGCCCGCAGGTCGGCTGGGCCGGGGTGATCGGCAGCGGCACCATCGCCGGCATCGGCTTCACCGTGTCCTTGCTGATAGCAACGATCGCCTTCGAGGGACAGGAGTTGGTGGAGGCCAAGCTCGGCCTGCTGTCGGCGGTCGTCGTGTCGTCCGTCCTGACCTGGCTGGTGTTCCGGATCGCGAAGCTGCTGTCACCACCGAAGAAGGCGATGGCGCTCCTCGGCGACGCGGAACAGTTGGTCGACCTGATCGACCCGGTGGATCCCGAGCGCGACCACATCCGCGGTCCGCAGGAGGCGTCGGTGACGCTGGTCGAGTACGGCGACTTCGAGTGCCCGTACTGCGGCCGGGCGGAGCCCATCGTCCGCGACCTGCTCCTGGACGACGACCTGCGGTACGTCTGGCGGCACCTGCCGCTGAGTGACGTGCATGCGCGGGCGCAGATCGCGGCCGAGGTCTCGGAGGCGGCGGCCGCCCAGGGTGCCTTCTGGGAGATGCACGACCTGCTGCTCGCGAACCAGGACAAGCTGCAGCCGGCCGACCTGATCGGGTACGCCACTCAGCTCGGACTCGACACGGACCGGCTGCACGACGAGGTGAAGCGGCACGTCGCGGCGGCCCGGGTCGCGCAGGATGTGGAGTCGGCCGATCTGAGCGGCGTCTCCGGGACGCCGACGTTCTTCATCAACGGGCAGCGTCACTACGGCGCGTACGACGTGGAGACGCTGAAGGCGGCGATCAAGGTGGCCCGGGCGCGGGCGAAGATCAGCCGCCGGTCCTGACTGGATCTTGTGGTACTAGGGCATTTCTGCCACTGTCGCGGGGTGGCGCGGATGCCTGACGCTGGTGGCTCCACGAGCATGAAGGAGCCCGCAATGACCGTTCTGACCTCGGTTGTTCTGCAGACACCCGCCGCCGAGCGGGATGCCGCCGTCGCGCACTTCGCCGGCCGGTTGTCATTCGAGGCCGACGTGTCCGATGTGGCCGCGGACATCGGTGCCGGGGCCACTGGATGGGTGCTGATCGACAGTCGCAGCCAGGAGAGCTGGGATCAGGGACACGTGCCCGGCGCGGTCCACCTGCCGACCCGCGAAATCGCTGCCCGCGCGGCGTCCGTCGTACCCGAAGGTGTGACGGTGGTGACGTATTGCTGGGGGCCAGGGTGCAACGGAGCGACCAAGGCGGCGCTGGAGTTCGCCCGGCTCGGGTATCCGGTGAAGGAGATGATCGGCGGGTTCGAGTACTGGACCCGCGAAGGGTTGCCGGTGGAGACGGCCGACGGCATCGAACGCCGGGCGACCGATCCGCTCACCGCGCCGCTCGGGATCGCCTGCGCCTGCTGACCGGACTCAGAGACCGGCCAGGTAGTCGGCGTTGCCGCGGATGGCCGCTTCGTAGCGCTTGATCTCCGCGCTGTCCACGCGGTCGGCGATGACGAGCAGCAAGGATGCCAGTGCCTTGTCCTTCTGTCCGGCCGCGTGCAGGGTGAGTGCCTTGAACACCCGCAGCGAGTCCGACTCCGGGAACTCCGCGCACGCCTTCTTGAACACGTCCAGCGAGTCGTCGAACCGGCCGAGGTTGCGCAGCGTGCTGCCGTACTGCAGCAGGCACTTGCGTCGAGTCTCCCCGCTCAACCCGGGCAGCGCGCGCTCGTAGTACTCGATCGCCTTCGCTTCCTGCCCGTCGGTGTCGTACGACCCGCCGACCTCGTACAGCACGTACGGATTGCCCGGATGCTCGGTCAGCAGCCGCTCGAAGAAGTCGATCGTCGGCTGCATGTTCGACCGGTCCCGCCGGCCGAACGCCGCCTCGATCGTCGCGGCCAACTCCGGCGTCAGTTCTGTTGTCACTCCTCCATCATGCCGCGTCCGGCCGGTCCTGCGTCGTGCGGCGTTGCTGCCAGGGCCAGGAGCCGGAGATCTCGACCTCGAGGGCGAAGCTGAGGACGGTGCGGATGATGACGATCAGGCCCAGGACGAGGACGGACTGGACCGAGGTGTCGACGATGATCGAGCGGATGATGTCGCCGACGATCAGGATCTCCAGGCCGAGCAGGATGACCCGGCCGAGGTTGACGCGCAGGCGCTGGTAGGTGTTCGTGCCGTGGTGCAGTACGTCGTACACGTAGCGGATCAGGACGACCGCGAGGCCGATCGCCATGATGAACACGCCGGCGCCCTCGATCACCCGCGCCACGTCGGCGAAGACGGCCTCGAAGTCCACCGTCCACAAGTACCAGTCAGGCGGCCGCCGTGGTGGCTGCCTCGCCGGGCTTGATGTTCTGGTTCAGGTGGAAGACGTTGTCCGGGTCGTACGCCGTCTTGAGCGCGACCAGCCGGGCCAGCTTCGCCGGCGGGAACGCGCGGTTGATCGGGTCGCCGTTCAGCGTGTTCACATAGGCCCCGTTCGCGTACGGCGCCAGCGTCGCGGCGTACTCACGCAGCTGAGTGATCCGTGCCTCGTCCTCCGCCGGGTCCTCCCACCGCGTCGCGGTGACGAACTCGAACAGCGTGTCGCGGTGACTGAACGCCGCGTCCTCATCCGGTACGTCGGCGATCGCACCGCCGTACGCCTGCAGGCTCGCAGCCACACCAGGCGTCTGCAGCAACGCGCGGATCGCGTCGTCCGGCAACGTCTTGAAGTAGTGGCCCTTCCAGTAGCGGCGGTAGCGGTGTCCCTGCACGCTGTCGTCCCGGCTCTGCAACGTCAGGTACGGCATCTCCTCGATGGACTCCTCCAGCACCGGACCCAGCGCACGGAACGCCGGCAGCAGGTTGTAGCCGCCGCTCCCGACCCACACGTACCCAACGGTGACGGTGTCCGCCGTGATGTTCGCGGTGAAGGTCGCCTCGCGCGGTGCCTGCGCATTGAGCTCCCGCCAGCCCCGCAGGACATGGAAGCCTGCCGACGCCGGATAGGTGAACTCGGCAACCAATGCCCGCGTCCCGACCTGGTGCAGGCGGAACTCGAACGCCGTGACGATCCCGAAGTTCCCGCCGCCACCGCGCAGTCCCCAGAACAGCTCCGGGTTCTCGTCGGCACTCGCCCGAACCACCTCGCCGTCAGCCGTGACCACCTCGTACGACGTCACGTTGTCGCAGGCGAGACCGAACTGCCGGGCCAGCCAGCCCATCCCGCCGCCGAGAGTCAGGCCGCCGACGCCGGTGTGCGAGACGTTGCCCGCGGTCGTCGCCAGACCGTGTTCCTGCGCAGCCCGGTCCAGCTCGCCCAGCAACGCGCCGCCCTGAATCCAGGCCAGTCGCCGTTCCGGATCGACCCGGACCGCGTTCATCGGCGTGAGGTCGATCATCAGACCGCCGTCCGGTACGGCAAGACCGGCGATGTTGTGGCCGCCGCAGCGGACCCCGATCTCGAGTCCGGCCGTACGGGCGAACCGGACGGCGGCCACCACGTCGGCGGTGTCCTGGCACCGGGCGATCACGGCGGGGTGGCGGTCGACCATCGCGTTCCAGACGGTGCGGGCCTCGTCGTAGCCGGCGTCGCCGGCGCGTAGCAGGGTGGTCATCGTTCTGGCTCCTTCGCAGCGGGTTGTGTCCACCACCCTGACAGCGAAGCGGTACTCCGATAAGGTCCAGTTTCGTGAGCCGAATCAGGACCAGTTCAGGCGCCGGTGAGTTGCTGGTCGAGCTCCGCCGGGACGCCGGAGTGCCACTCCATCAGCAGCTCGAAGGCGGGATCCGGGCCCGGATCCGCGAGGGCCTGCTGCGCGCCGACACCGTGATGCCGTCGACCCGCGCGCTGGCGGACGACCTCGGCCTGTCCCGAGGCGTCGTGGTCGAGGCCTATCAGCAGTTGGTCGCGGAGGGATATCTGGTCAGCCGGGGCGGTGGATACACGCAGGTCGCGCCGGTGGAGATCGTCGAGCCGGACGGCGCGGTCGCGACGCCGGCCGGGGAGCCGCGGATCGACTTCCGCTACAGCCGTCCGGACGTCTCGCAGTTCCCGCGCGCCGCGTGGCTCCGCTCGATCCGGCGGGTGCTGAACGAGACGCCGTACCAAAGCCTCGCCTATCTGGACGGGCGCGGCACGATCGAGCTGCGGACGGCGCTGTCCGACTACCTCAACCGAGTCCGCGGTACGGCGGCCCGTCCGGAACACATGATGATCTGCAATGGCTTCGCGCAGGGATCGCGGTTGCTCCTGCAGGTCCTTGCCGAGCAGGGGTATCGCTGTCTGGCGGTCGAGGATCCGTCCGACAACGATCTGCGCGAGGTGGCTCGAGCAGCCGGTCTCGCGGCGGTCGGCGTACCGGTGCTGGAGTCGGGCATTGACGTGGAGGCGCTCGAGCGGTCGGGGGCGGACGTCGTCCTCGTGACGGCTGCGCACCAGTTCCCGACCGGCGCGGTCGCGTCGGCGGAGACGCGGGCGGCGCTGGTGGCGTGGGCCGCCGAGGGCGATCGGCTGGTCATCGAGGACGACTACGACGCGGAGTACCGGTACGACCGCGAGCCGATCGGTGCGATGCAGGGTCTGGCGCCGGACCGGGTCGCGTACGCCGGTACTGCGAGCAAGACGCTGGCGCCCGGGTTGCGGCTGGGCTGGCTGATCTTGCCGACCAGGCTGGTCGAGCCAATGTCGCGCGCGAAGCTGATGGACGACCGCGGGTCGCCGGTGTTCGACCAGTTGGCGTTCGCGGACTTCGTGGCTCGCGGTGAGTTCGATCGGCACCTACGCCGGATGCGGCCGCGGTACCGGTTGCTGAGGGACACGCTCGTCGAGCGGCTCGCGGCGCGATTGCCCGAGCTGGTGCCGGTCGGGATCTCCGCCGGCCTGCACGTGATGACGTTGCTGCCACCGGATCTGACCGAGGCGGACGTCCAGGCGGCGGCGCTCGAACGCGGCCTCGGCGTCTACGGACTGATGCCGTACTGGGTCGCGTCGCCGGGACCGGCCGGGCTGGTCTTCGGGTACGGCGGATTGACCCAGAAGGCTGTTGTCGAGGGCATCGACCTGCTCGCGGACGCGATCGGATCCTTACGCGCTCGATGAATAATCTTCCATTCGGTTGCAATTCAATCCGGATGGTTCTAGGCTCGGACGGGTGATAACCGCTGCTTGCATCGACAACCTGATGAACCAGGGCTGGCCCGCCGCGCACAGCACCGAGCTGGACGGCTGGCTGGTCCGACGCAACGACGGTGTCACCCTCCGAGCCAACTCGGTGCTCCCGGCGGGTGCGCCGTTCGACCTCGGAAAAGCCTTGGACTACGTGGAAAACCTGTACCAGGCGCACGGCATCACGCCGTCGTTCCAGATCAGCCCGGCAGCCCAGCCGACCGACCTGGACGCCCAGCTCGAGGCGCGTGGCTACCAGGTCCGGAATCCGACAATGGTGCAGTGCGCCGCGATCACCGACGTACTCGCCGAGCTCCCCGAGTCGGATGCCGACGTGAATATTTCCTCGGTGCCCAGTGACCGCTGGATGAAGTGCTGGTGGGCCGTCGACGGTCGCGGCGGCGGTCCGGCCGAGCAGGCCTCCGCCCAGCAGATCCTCGAGCGCGGCCGTGCGCTCTACGCCGTCCTGCCGGGTCAGGCCGAGGACGCCAAGGCGATCGGCCGGCTCGCGCTGGTCGACGACTGGGCAGGCCTCTACTGCCTGGCCGTCGACGAAGCCTTCCGTCGTCAGGGCCTGGCCCGCGCGGTCATCCGCGCCTTGTTGCAGGAGGCAACGAGCCGGGGTGTCGAGCGCGTCTTCCTGTGCGTCGTCGAGGCCAACACCCCGGCCCGTGCCCTGTACGACCGCCTTGGCTTCCAAACGGTCTCGCAGTACCACTACCGCGTCAGAGCGTGACCTTCGCCAGCAACTCGAGTACGACGAACTTCGCCCCGGTGCGCTCGACGGACGTGCGCAGCGGGGTGAGGTCCGTCCACGGCACGGCCGGCTGATCGAGCGGCTTGCCGAAGTCGTCCCAATGCGTCGCCAGCACCGTGCGCACCGGCTTGATGGTGCGAAGCAGTCGGTCGGTGATGCTGGGCTCGCCGCCTGGCGCAGCCAGGACCACGTCGACCTCGAGGTCGCGCAGTGCGTTCGGGTCGAAGTTCGCCGTACTCAGACTGAGAATGCGCAGGCCGCCGATCGTGATCACGTACGCGAGCGTGCCGCCCTCGACCAGGTCCTCGATCACCCGCGGCCGGGGCGGTACGGCGTCGAGACGGTAGCCGGCGAACGCGTAGTCGTGCCGCTTCCCGCCACACGAGTGCAGCGACGGGAAGACCTCGATGGTGAAGCCGTCGAATGCCAGGTACTCACCGCCTCGCACGGGCGACAGCAGGTCCTTCGGCGTCCGCATCGCCCGCAGCAGGTTGACGTGCGACTGGGTGCCGAGGACCGTCGCCTGCGTCTTCTGCGCGACGTACGGTACGTCGGCCATGTGGTCGTAATGCCCGTGGTGCACGAGGATCGCGTCTGCCGCGGTGAGGTGGCGGTCGATCACGGCCTCGTCGATCACCAGTTTGGTCTTGGGGTTCACGCCGTCCGGCGTGAACGTCCCGGTTTCGAAGCGGGTCAGCCACGGATCGGTCAGCACGATGTGCTGGCCGCACCGGATCTGCCACGCGTGGGTGCCGAGCCAGGTGAACTCGACCGGCGTCCGGTCCGTGGGTGTGCTCGCTGTTGGTGCCGCTTCGCCGCGGGTGGCCATTCCGATGACTCCGGTGGCTCCGGCGGCGGTCGCGGCCGCGCCGGTCAGGATGCCTCGACGACTCACCTTCACGCTGTCTCCTCTCGTCGTACTGGGGCTTCAGTCAAGGCGGGGCACCGTGGTCTGTCGAATATGCTCTTGCGTATGAATCGATTGTCTGGAGATATCGCCGCAGGTCAGCCGGGTCAATGCTGACCGAACGGCATCTGCAGATCTTCATCGCGCTGGCCGAGGAGCAGCACTTCGGCGACGCCGCCAGGGCGGTCGGCATCACCCAGCCGCCGCTGTCGCAGGGGCTGCGCCGGCTGGAGGCGCTGGTCGGCGCCAAGCTGTCCGAGCGCGGGCAAGGCCGAGTCGAGCTGACGCCGGCCGGCGCCGACTTGCTGCCGTACGCCCGCCGCGCGCTGACCTCGATGGAGGAACTGCGCCAGGCCGCGGTGTCGCGTGATCCGGAAGGTCCCGAGATCCGGCTCGGGCTGGCGCCGGAGGTCCCGCCGTCGGCCGGTGCGGCGGTCGCGGCGGCCTGTGGTGCTGCGATCCCGGGTAGTCGGGTGACTGTGGTGTCTGCGCCGACCAGTTCGCTCGTGGGTCAGGTGTCCGCGGGTCGGTTGACGTTGGCCGCCGTACTGCATCCCGCCGTACTCGATGGGCTCGAGGCCGGACCGGTGACATTGCTACCGACGTGGGCACTTGCACCGAAGGCACTCGGAGCGAAGGACGGGGAGGAGGTCGCGCTGCGGCGGTTGACCGGGGTGCCGATCGCCGTCCGGCCGCGGGCCGAGGCGCCGGCGGCTCGGGATCTGTTCCTGGACACGCTCGCGCTGCATCGGCCGGACGGTGGCACGGTCGTGGTCACGGACGAGCGGGCTGGACTCGCGATGGCGGCCGCCGGCCAGGCGATCGTGGTGACCGCCGATCCTTCGCTGACGGCACCTGGAGTCGGCAGGCATCGCATTGTCGACAATCCACTGCCGGTGCGTCTTCGCCTGGTGTGGTCCAGGACGCGTACGCCGTTCCTCCGCCCGGCGGACGTGATGGCTCGGTTGACCGATGCGATGGTGGCGTCATGAGCGCCCGGATCCGCGCGGTCTTCGAGGACGCCGGTGTCCGCGGCTGGCTGCACGCGGTCGCGCTCGACTCGCCGGACTCGACGGTCGAGGTCGACGCGGACACCGTCGTACCGATGGCGTCGGTCTACAAGGTGCCGTTGCTCGCGGGCTTTTGCCGGCTGGTCGATCTGGGCGAGGTCGATCCGCGGCAGCAGTTGACGCTGGATCCGTCCACGCGGACGGCCGGACCGACTGGGGTGTCGATCCTCGCGGACCCAGTGACGATGTCGCTGCGGGACCTCGCGGTGTCGATGATGACCGTGTCCGACAACGCCTCCGCGGACGCGCTGCTCGATGTGGTCGGTTTGCAACGGCTGGCGGAACTGCTGGAGTCCTTCGGCCTGAAGCGAACCTGGGTACGACGGGGGACCGCGGGTAACCTGCGTGACCTGCAGCGTCGGACCGGGGTGGACGATCCGGACGCGGCGCTCGCCGTACTCGCCGACAACGATCGGACCGATCCCGTCGGCGTGTATGAGGCGGCGAACGGGTCGGCCAGTAGCCCGCGTGACCTGACGACACTGCTGCGCCGATTGTGGACAGGGGAGTTGTTGTCGGAGGAGCAGACGGCGTTCGTCCGGGCGACGATGCATCGGCAGCTGTTCATGCACCGGCTGGCGTCCGGCTTCCCGCACGACGGCGTACGCGTCGCGGGG
Organism: Kribbella pittospori; assembly: GCF_004331465.1. Classification (GTDB taxonomy): domain Bacteria; phylum Actinomycetota; class Actinomycetes; order Propionibacteriales; family Kribbellaceae; genus Kribbella; species Kribbella pittospori. The sequence continues at coordinate 67,815 of NZ_SJKB01000024.1, read as the reverse complement.
AAGACCGGGACGTTCGGAGCTTTGCGGCATGAGGTTGGGGTCGTCACGCTGCCGGGAGGCGCTGCGTTTGCGATCGCCGTGTTCACGCTCGCTGCTCGCGGCGACTTCCGCCAGCCTCGGGTCGACGCCGCGATCGGTGAGGCCGCGCGCGTTGCCGTCGACCTGTTGCGTTAGACGATCGCGTAGGCCTCGACCTCGAGCAGGGCGTCGGGGCTGAAGAGTGCGACCACCTGGACCGCGGTGCCCGCGGGCGGATTGGTGGTGTCGACGTACGCGTCACGGGCGGCGCGGATCGCCGGCAGGTAGGCGATGTCGGTGACGAAGAAGTTCAGCTTGACCACGTCGGCGAAGGTGGCGCCGGCGGCCTTGAGGCAGGCGTCCAGGTTCGCGAACACCTGCCGCGCCTGGGCGGCCGGGTCGCCGACGCCGACGAACGTGCCGTCGGCGTCCAGTGCGACCTGCCCGGCGATCGCCACCCACTGTCCGGGTCCGGTCGCGACATGGCTGTAACCGTTGCCCGGGGCAACACTTTCCGGTTGCGGGTGTGAGAGCTTGCTCAAGAGTTCCTCCAGAGTCGGGTCGTCCGCACTCAGGTATACAACGCCTTGGTGAGGAAGTCGCCGACGATTCGCTGCATCCCGGCGTCGAAGCGGTGCCGGCCGGGGAGGAACACGCCTTCGTAGCTGCCGGGCCCGTAGTGGAAGTGTTCGGTGAGTTCTCGGTCGGCGTCGTGCATGCCGGCCGGACTGAACAGTTCGTCGTCCTCGGCGTACACGACGAGTTGCTGGTGGCGGGCGCGGCCGGCGGCGAGCGTTGGGTGATCGAGGTGCCGGGCCAGGCCGGGCGTCGAGAACAGCCACGAGTGGACGTCGACGTACGACGGGATGAGCCCGGCGAAGGTGGTCATCATGCAGACCACGGCCGACGCCGCGATGCCGGGATCGAGCGCGGTGAGGATCGCGGCGCGGCCACCACCGCCGGACAGGCCGAAGACGCCGACCTTGTCCACGCCGTCGACTCTGCGCAGCACGCTGAGCGCGGTCAGGTCGTCGTACGCGACCATGCCGGCCAGCGACGTACCGAGGATCCCGGCCGCCTTCGCGACGGTATGTTCGTGCGATCTGGCGGCGACGTCGTACGACTCGTCGTCCTCGGCCGCCAACTCGAAGCGGCGGGAACCCCAGGCGAAGGTGTCATGACACAGGACCACGAAGCCGGCGCGGGCGAGCACATTGGCGGCAGGCTGACCCTCGTACAGGTCGTCACGGACCCTGATCGCGACCCGGCTGGGCTGCGGTACGTCGACCAGTCGCTCGGCGCCGATCGACTTCACTCCGGCATGGCAGTGCAGACCGAGCAATGCCGCCCGCGGCGCTCGCCCCGCCGGTCGGAGCAACCACGCACGCGTCGGCGGTCCGAACGGCGTGGTCCACTCCAGTTCACTGGTGTGGACGCCATCCGCCTGCCACTCGTCCACTGTCCGCACGGCGGGCGCGGCGCCGGGCTCCGGTACGCCGAGCAGTCCGGCGACCTTGGTGGTCAGTTCGTCCCCGGTCAGTGGCAGGGTGTCCCGGACGAAGTCCGGCCAGTCGTCGTACCCGCCCAGTGCACTGGGTCTCACGCCACCTCACAGGGTTGAGAAACCGGTTTCTTTCCTGAGAAGGTAACACAGTGGCCGCGGCTCGAATAGGCTTCGGAAGGCGGTTTCCCAACCGGGCGGGGACGAACGGAAGACGGCGCATGGGCAGGACACCGAAGGACTCGATCACGATCGCCGATGTCGCACGGGCGGCGGAGGTGTCGCGGGCGACTGTCTCGCGGGTGATGAACGGGCGCCTGACCGTCGCTCCGGACATCGCCGAACGCGTCCGCGCCGCCGCCGACCGGCTGAACTACCGGCCCAGCGATCTGGCCCGCAGCCTCTCGCTCGGTCGCACGAACATGGTCGCGCTGGTCGTCCCGGATCTGGCCAACCCGCTGTTCCAGCAGGTCCTTCGCGGCATCACGAACGCCTCGGCCGCGGCGGGCTACCGGGTGCTGGTCGCCGAGACCGACGAGGACCCGGCCGCCGAGGCGGGGATCGCGCTGGCGGCCCGCCGGCGGTGCGATGCGTTGATCATGGTGTCGCCGCGGCTCGACGAGGAGAGCCTGCTCGAGCTGCTGCCGCAGGTCCAGCCGGTGATCCTGGTCAACCGGCCCGGCCCGGCGGAGGTCGCCAGCGTCGCGGTCGACTACGGCCGCGCAGTACGGATCGTGGTGAACCACCTGGTCGGCCTTGGGCATCGTCGGCTCGCGTTCCTGGCCGGTCCGCCGGCCAGCTCGTCCAACCAGGCGCGGCTGCGGTCGCTGGACATCGCGCAGCGGGAGATCCCGGATCTCGAGATCGTCCGGCTGGACTGCGGCTGGTCGATCGAGGACGGGTACGCCGCGGTGGAGCGGGTGCTGGAGTCTCGCGCGACGGCCGTTGTCGCGTTCAACGACCTGGTCGCGTTCGGGTTGCTTGCCCGGCTCAACGAAGTGGGCGTCGCCGTACCGGCCGATGTGTCTGTCGCCGGGATGGACGATATCGGGTTGTCGCGGTTCGCCGTACCTTCGTTGACGACGGTGCGGGTTCCGCAGCAGGAGTTGGGGGAGCTCGCGTGGGCGCGGTTGTACGCCGCGATCTCTGGTGGGGATGTCGACGTGGACGGCGTACCGGATCTTCGGCTGGCGGTGCGGGCGAGCACCGGACCGGTGCCGCAGGCAACGCAGTTGCTCGGGGATGCTCCGAGTGAGCGCGTCGGGTGGCAGCAGCAGGGGGACAGGTTCGTGCTTGGCGGCGACTCCGTGCCGCTGGCGCACTACGAGTTCGGGCGGCGGATGCCGCAGGTGCATTCCCCCCGGCCGTACTTGCATCCGGTGCGGACGCTCGGCGGTCACCCGCTCACCGAGGTCAGCCCGGTCGACCACCGGCACCACTACGGTGTCTCGCTGGCCGTTGCCGGAGTCAACGGTACGTCGCACTGGGGTGGCCGGACGTTCCTTCCGGACCGCGGACCGACGCTGCTCCCGAACCACGGTCAGCAACGCAGCCGCGGCGTCACCGTCGCCGGCGACGCCTTGACCGACGAGGTCACCTGGTACGACGAACAGGGCCGCCCGCAACTCGCGGAGCGCAGGCTCCTCCGCGGAGCGTTGGCCGAAGGCGGTTGGCGGCTCGACTGGGAGAGCGTCTTCACCGCCCGCTACGGCCCGGTCCGCATCGACAGCCCTGCCACCACCGGCCGCGCCGGCGCTGGGTACGGCGGTATCTTCTGGCGCCTGCCGACCGTCGAGACCACTACTGTTCTCAGCGATTCCGGTGAGGGCGCCGACGCCGCCTACGGTTCGACCAGCCGCTGGCTGGCCTTCATCCAGCAACGCGCCGACGCTTTCACCACGCTGCTTCTGTTCCAGCCCGGCGACGTTCGTCCGTGGTTCCTCCGCTGCAAGGACTACGTCGGTGCCGGTCCTGCCCTGGCTTGGGATGGCACTCTGGACCTGCAGCCCGAGCAGGCGGTCTCGTTCTCCCTGAGCGCACTGCTCCTCGACCATCCGTTGGACTTGTCCCAAGCCCGCACGCTGATTGGCCGCCTGCTCTAGGTGAGGGACGCGAGGCCCGTCACCGGCGAGGATGCGAGGGCGGAGTGCCAGCGGCGAGGGACCCGGCCGGCCAGGCGGGCGGCGCGACCGGCGGAGACCGCGTCCCGCATCGCGGCCGCCATCAAGGCCGGCTTCTCCGCGCGTGTGACCGGGGTGGCGAGCATGACCGCATCACACCCGAGCTCCATGGCCAGCGCCGCGTCGCTCGCCGTACCGATCCCGGCGTCGACGATCACCGGGACGTTCGCGGCCTCGGTGATCAGCGCAAGGTTGTGCGGGTTGCGGATCCCGAGTGCCGAACCGATTGGTGCCGCCAACGGCATCACCGCCGCACAGCCCGCCTGCTCGAGGCGGCGGGCGAGGATCGGGTCGTCGTTCGTGTACGGCAGCACGGTGAAACCGTCGGCCACCAAGGTGTCCACGGCATCGAGCAACTCGACCGGGTCGGGCATCAACAGGTGGTCGTCGGCAACGACCTCGACCTTGATCAGGTTGGTCTGCAGGGCCTCCCGGGCCATCCGCGCGGTGAGCACCGCCTCCGCGGCGGTGTGACAACCGGCAGTGTTCGGAAGCACCTCGATACCGTGCTTCGCCAGTACGTCGAGCACCGAGCCCTCGTGGCCGGTGCCGAGCCGGCGCATCGCGACCGTGGTGAGTTGGGTGCCGGAGGCAAGCAATGCCTCCTCCATCACTTCCAGGTTGGCCGAACCGCCCGTGCCCATGATGAGCCGCGAGGTGTACGTCCGCCCGCCGAGCTCCAGTGGGTCGTCCATGTCAGCCTCCCTGGACGGCGCTGACGATCTCGACCCGGTCGCCCGGCTCGAGCGTCGTACCGGCCCACTCGCTGCGGGTGAGCACGGTCTGGTTGACCGCGACCGCGATCCCGGTGGTGCGGTCGGAGAACTCCTGGATCAGGTCGGCAACGGACTTCCCCGGTGCGACCGTGGTCTCTGTACCGTTCACCCAGACGGATTCCTGCATCGCTTCCTCCCTACGCCGGAATTACCCGATTCAGGTTCAGCGGTCGGCGACGCCGTACACAGTCGCCCTCTCAGCCCGCTCCGGTGCGAGCTCCCGCGGCAGTTCGACACTAACCACCAAAGGCGATCGAGACAACCCGGGGTCAGGCGATGCGGTTGGCCGTGAGCTCCAGGTGGAGGTCCAGTTTCTTGGCGACCATCAGGTTGACGGCTGCGTTCCACTCCACCGCCCAGCGCTTGCGCAGCAGCGGAAGCGATCCGGTGAAGGCGACCCCGTCGTCGGTGCCCGTCAGCTCCAGCGGTACGACGACCGGCCGGGTGGCGCCACGGATCGTGAGATTCCCCGTCACCGTGAACGTCGTCACACCGGTCTGGCTCACCTTCGTGGACCGGAACTTGATCGACGGATAGGTCTCCGCGTCGAGGAAGTGCTCACGCAGCGCCGCATCCCGTCGCCGGTCCCCGGTCTGAATGCTGTTCGCCTGGATGGTCAGATCCGCCGTCGACCGCCCCGGATCCTCCCCATCCAGCCGAAGCACCCCACTGAACACCTCGAACTCCCCAGGCACCCGCGGCCCAACCGTATGCCGCGCCGTAAACCCCAACCTCGACCGCGCCACATCCACCGCGTAGTCCCCGGTCAGTTCCCTCAACCTCGTCGTCGTAGTCATACACGTACGACGAGACCCCTACCCGAAGTGTCAGGCGTCAGGACCAGGCGGAGAAGGGCGAGGGTTGCGAGGGTGGCGACGAAGGTGGGGACTGTCCACCAGCCGAGGGCGTGGTAGAGGCGTACGGCGGTCCAGGAGCCGAGGCTGCCGGCGGAGTAGGCGCAGACCATGTACGCCGTGTTCATCGCGCTGCGCCGGCCGGGGTCGAGTTGGTAGATCCGGGTGACGTTCGCGACCATCCCCGACTGCATCGACACATCGAGGACGAGTACGCCGGCCACGAGGAGCGTGAGTCCCAGCGCACCACCGGCGTACGCACCCAGCATGAACACGGCGGCAGCAATCGTTCCCACCAGGATCCAGGCCGTCACCGCATCCGGCGTACGCCGATCGACGATGCGGCCGGTCCACGGGACGACTGCCATGGTGGCGATCGCGACCAGACTGATCCAGCCGAGTGCGCCGGCTCCGAGGCCGAAGGAATCCTGCAGGACGAGGACCAGGGTCGCCCAGGTGCCGGTGAAGCCGGCGAACGTGCAGGCCTGGTAGAACGCCGATCGACGCAGACCGCTGCGCAACCTCAGTTGGTCGAGGGGCCGGCGCAGGTACTGCGGGAACTCCGCCGGCTCGACGTGCACCGGCACGGGCAGTCGAGTCCACGCGACGGCGGCACAGACCAGCGCCAGTACGGCGGCACCCAGGTAGGCGTATCGCCAGGAGTACTCCTCGCCCAGGAACCCGGCGATCGCGCGCGACAGGATCATCCCGGGGATGCCCACGCTGAGCAGGATGCTGTTGATGCTGCCCAGGCGGCGCGAGCCGGTCATCCCCGCGACGTACGGACCGATCACCGGCGACGCCACCGTCGCGCAGCCCATCAGGAACGACGCGATCACCAGGACCGGCAACGACGGCGCCGCCGCGGCTGCGATCGCAAACACCGCGACACTGGCGAACAAGGTGGTCAGCAGCCGTCGCTGCGCACCGGTGTCGCCCAGCGGTACGACGGTCAGGATGCCAACGGCGTATCCGGCCTGCGGCGCGGTCACGACCAACGCCGCGCTCGACAACGGCACGTGCAGCGACGCCGCGACGGACGGCAGCAGCGCCTGCGGAAAGTAGACAGTCCCGACGCCGACCGCCGAACACACGGCCAGTACGCCGAGCAACGTCGTGCGCGGGCGCGCGTCGACGGCAACCTCGATACTCATGCCCCGACTGTCGCCGGGCGTCGCGGCGGTCTGCGAACGATTTAGGATTGGGCTACATCGACAAGGGGGCAGGCGTGCTCACGTATGAGTTGACCTCGCGGGACCTTGAGGATGTCCGGTTCGCGGTCTCGCCGGCGGCCGAGACTGTGCTGTCGCTGCGCGCGTTGCAGGACCCCGGTCGGTTCCCGCTGCAGTTGCCTTGGATCCGGGCGGTTCAGCCACTGCTCGAGGCGCTGGACTGGAGCGTGCTGAGGTGGTTGGTCAACGACACGATGGGCAGTCCGGACTTCCTGACGCCGCGCCCCACCTCACCGCTCACCCAGATCGCCGACGAGCTCGACCTCATCGGCTCGGTGGACCGCGAGACGTTCGAACGCCAGCTCGTCGCGGTCAACGGTGAGGTCCCCGCTGAGCTGGCTGGACCCGACGGCGCGACGAAGGTGGTCGACGCTCTCCGCGAGTACTGGCAGGCCGCGATCGCGCCGTACTGGAATCGGATGCGCACGTTGCTGACCGCCGACATCAGCTATCGCGGGCATGTCGTCACCCAGCGAGGTACGGGCGTGATGCTGAACGAACTGGGGCCGGCCATCAGTTACGGCGACGGTCTGCTTCGCGTCGACCGCGTCAGCGACATCAGCCGGACCGAAAGCGTCGACGGCCGTGGCCTCGTCCTCCAGCCGACCCTCTTCGGCCCGCACGCCGTGATCCCGATGGACGTCGGCGCCGAACCGATCCTCGGCTACCCACCCCGCGGCCAGGCCACCCTCTGGTCCGTCGTCGACCCACCGTCACGCCGCGACCTGGCCCAGCTCATCGGCACCGCCCGGGCCCGCATCCTCGAGCTCCTCACCCACCCCCGCACCACCACCGACGTCGCCGCCGAACTCAAGGTCACCCCGTCCGCCGTCAGTCAGCAGCTCCAACTACTCCGCCGTACCGGCCTGGTGGAACCCCAACGCACCGGCAAACAAGTCCTCTACAAACCCACCCAACTAGCCGCCCTCCTCACCGGCACCGAATCCGATTGAGGATCGCCGGCTGGGTGGCGGGTTGTGTGCTCGCTGGCGGGTTGTTGCGCGCCAGCGGTGAAACAACCCGCCAGTGGCCCGGCTAGTGCCTGGGGCGGCAGACTTCGCCCTTGATTTGGGTGACGAAGTGGTCGACCTCCCAGTGCTGGCCCAGGTAGGCGTAGCCGGTGGCGCCTTCGTAGCGGCCGGTGCCGCCGGTGAACTGCTGGGTGCCGCCGGCGTGGCCGGCGCCGGTGGTGGTGTTGACGTTGCCGATGCTCGTCTCGAGTGCGGTGAGTGTGGCGCCGCCCTTGAAGGTGTAGGTGAGCGCGCCGCTGACCGGCCGCTGGTCGGGAGCCGTCGGGGGCGCCTCGCCGCGGGAGCCGAGGATGAACACGGTCGTCCCGTTGAAGCCGTCCTCGCCGCGGACGAAGCCGGCCACGCAGACCTGGGTCGGCGGCGGGCACCCCACGTCGACAACCTTGTCGTAGATCGTCGCCTCGACCTCCTCGCAGCGGGGGGATGCGTTGGCGAGCGAGGTGCCGGCGATGACGCCGGCACAGGCGATGGCGATTGCGGCGATGCGCAGGGATCTCATCAGGCCTCCTGTGATGGATGTCCGCGGCAGCCTAGGAACGGTGCCGGTCCGGTGGCGGGGCCGATTCGAGGTGTTCTGCGCCAGTCCAATCTCGATCAGATAACGCGGCGCAGCGCGGCCAGCGCAGCCGGGATCCGGTCGGCCGGGACAGCGCCGTACCCGAAGACGAAACCGTTCGGTCCGGGACGATCGATGCCCCAGCGCGAGATCGTCCCGAGGTTCACGCCCGCGGTGACGGCGCGCGCGGCGAGCACGGTGTCGCTCGGTTGTCCGGATGTCAGCAATGCGGCCATGTGCGTCCCGCCGCTGGACTCGATCGGTTCGAGTACGTCGGCGAAGTCCGCACGCAGAGTGCCGGTCAGCAGGTCGTGCAGACGTTCGTACGAACGCCGCATCCGCCGGATGTAGCGGGCCAGGTCGCCCTCCTCGATGAAGGCTGCGAGGGCGGCCTGCACGTGACCCGCGGTGCCGTAGTCGGCGACGAACTTCGCGCGGCGGGCGGCTTCACCCAACGTTGCCGGTACGCCGAGGAACCCGACCCGGAGCGCCGGCAACAGCGTCTTGGAGAAGGAACCGACGTACAGCACGCGGCCCTCCTTGTCGGTCGCCTGCAGGGGAGTGAGCGGACGTCCGGTGAAGCGGAACTCCGAGTCGTAGTCGTCCTCGACGATCGCGGCGTCGTGCTCGGCCGCCCACGCGAGCAGCGCAGTACGGCGCGACTCGGACAGCGGCATGCCGAGCGGGAACTGGTGCGACGGCGTCACGTACACCAACCGCGTCTCGGCTGGAAGCCGATCGACCATCAGCCCCTCGCTGTCGACCGGCACCCCGACGACACGGGCTCCGTGCGCAAGGAATCCGCGGTACGCCGGCAGGTAGCCGGGATCCTCGATGGCCACCGTGTCGCCCGGTTCGAGCAGGACGCGCGCGGCGATGTCGAACGCCTGCTGCGCACCTGTCGTGATCACCAGTTGCTCCGGCGCGATCCGGACACCCCGGCTGACGACCAGATGCCGCGCGAGCGCATCACGCAGCCGCGCCGAGCCCGCCGGATCGCCGTAGCCGACGTCGGTCCGGGTGCGCAGTTGATCATTGATCAACGCCCGCCACCGTGCGAACGGGAACTGGGTCCGGCCGGGGATACCAGGCGCGAAGTCGAACTCGGCATCGACGCTGAGATCCGGTATGGCGAACTGCTCGGCGCTCCAGATCGCCCGCGGCCGCAGGGGAGACGCGGCCGGCGCGGGCGTGGCAGGGACACGTTCCCCGGTGACGACCGTCCCGATCCCGGCCCGCGAGCGGATCAACCCATGCGCGGCGAGCCGCTCGTACGCCGCAACCACCGTCGCCCGCGAGACCGACAACCGCTTCGCGAGCTCACGCGACGACGGCAACACGGTCCCCGCCGGCAAGGCGTCGGTGCGGATCCGCTCGTGCAACTGTGCATAGATCTGCTCGGCCAGTCCGCCCTCCCCGCCCAGATGCAGATGCAGATCCATGTCCGCATTCTCGCCATTGCCCGGCTCAACGGCTAACCTCTCGCCACCGGCAGCAGACGCTCGACGAGGAGACGTCATGGCAACTTTCACCCAGTCCGACGACCTGCGGGGCGCGGAGTTCGTCGCGGCGGATCTGCACGGTGCGCGGTTCGTGGAGTCCGACCTGTCCGGCGTCGTGATGCGCGGTGTCGACGTGGGGAAGGCCGACATCGACGCGCCATGGCTCTCCAACGGCGAGAGCTTTTTCCGCGTGAACGGTATCGACGTGATCCCGTACGTCGAGGCCGAGCTCGACCGGCGCTTTCCCGGCCGCGAGCTCCGGCGTGCCGGGGATCCGGACGGTCTGCGCGAGGCCTGGGCTGCACTCGAGCGGACGTGGGCGGCGACGGTGGACCGCGCGGCGGCGATGCCGGTCGGCACGGTCGACGTGTCGGTGGACGGCGAGTGGTCGTTCGCCCAGACGCTCCGCCACCTGGTGCACGCCACGGATGTGTGGCTCGGCCGGGCGATCCTAGAGCTCGAACAACCGTTCCACCCCATCGGTCAGATGGACACCGCCACCAAGAACGACGGCGCGGATACGTCGGCCCTCACGACGACCGAGCCGGCGTACGCCGAGGTCCTCGAGGTCCGCGCCGGTCACGTCGCCACGGTGCGGGACTTTGTCGCCGCGGTGACACCGGAGCAGTTGGCCGAAGCGCGCAAGAACCCGCACGCCCCCGAGTACCCCGAGACTGTCCTCTCCTGCCTCCACGTGATCCTCGAAGAGGAATGGGAACACCACCGGTACGCAGTACGCGACCTCGATGCCATCTCGTCAGGTCAGGCGGGGCAGGTTGCGGATGCTGGGGACGCAGAGGGCTAGCAGCAGCGTTGTGGTGAAGGCTGCGGCCGCTGCGAGTTCGACTGTGCGGGGGCTGGTGTCGATGAGGCCCACGGTGAGTTGAGCGAGCGGCATAGCGGCGTACGTGGCGAGCATGACGTACGACGAGATCCGGGACAGCTTGCCGAGTGGGATGTGCTGACCGAGTGCCGTGTCGACGCCGACGCTGATCGCCTGGAATCCGATGCCGACGCCGAGCGCGCACAGGGCCACCAGGGGGAGCCGGGGTGCCAGGGCGAGGCACAGCAGCGCGGGGATCATCAGCAGGATGCCGAGAATGCCGAAGCGCAGTGGGTGGCTCGGTTTCACCCTGAGGACGAGGAACCCGCCGGTGAGAAAGCCGAGGCCCAGGAACACGTTCGAGATCGCCCAGCCGGCCCGGCCGAGCGACTCGTCGGCGATGACTGGGCCGAGGGTCACCCAGCAGCCGACCCAGACGAACTGATTCGCGAACATCACCAGGCTGATCACGACGACCCACCGGGTCCGGATGAAGTCCGACCAGCCTTCGACGAGGTCCTTGAGCAACGACTTCGACGTACGGGCGAGACGGGTCAGTGGAAGGCGGGACAGCAGTGACGCGGCCAGCAGGAATGCGGCGGCATCGACGGCCAGCCCGGGCGCAGGACCGATGAACCCGACGATGACACCGGCGACGGCGCCACCGAGGAGGGTCCCGGTGGATCGAGCGATCCCGGAGGCCGCGTTCGCCTGCGGCAGTTCGGCCGCGTCCACCAACTCTGGCAAGATTCCCGACAACGCGGGTAGTGACACCGCGGTCGCGACGCCGTTTGTTGCCCCGAGCACTATCAGGTGCCAGATCTCGGCCTGGCCGCTCAGGAGCAGAACTGCTGCCGTCGCCTGCGTCGTACCGCAGACGAGGTGTGCCACCACGAGCACCAGCCGGCGGGGCAGCCGATCGGCGATCGCTCCACCGAGCAACATCAAACCGACCATCGGCACGCTCTGCGACGCCAGCACCAGGCCCAATGTCCTCGCGGAGTCGGACAGATCCAGGACCGCGAATGCCAACGCAATCGGGCCCACCGCCGAGCCGAGCAACGAGACGAACCGGGCGCTCAGAAACAGCCGCACCTCGCGATGCCGCAAGACCGCAAAATCCGCGCGCCAACTCACAGTGATCCACTCGCTCGTCCCGACTCACTCTTACACCTGCGCGGGGTCGCCCTTCCGGTCCCACGAAAAGGTCATGAATTGCCGGGACGCTCGTGCCAGGATGCTCGGCATGTCTGGTCGCGCGTTGAGTTTCGGAGCAATGGCGGAAGCGTACGAACGGTTCCGGCCGGGATATCCCGTCGAGCTTTACGACCTGGTGATGACGTACGCCGGCCGGCCGGTTCGGACCGCCCTGGAGATTGGCGCCGGCACCGGCAAGGCGACCCGTCTGTTTGCCGAACGCGGGGTCGCAGTCACCGCGACCGAGCCCGACGACGCCATGCTCGCCGAACTGCGTAAGCATGTGCCGGCGAACGTCACGCCGATGCGAGCCGCCTTCGAGGACCTGAGATCAGGGGAGCGGTACGGGCTTGTCTATGCGGCTGCTGCGCTGCACTGGACGAATCCAGATGGCCGGTGGTCGCGCGTTGCCGGGCTGCTGGAGGCGGGTGGCGTGTTCGCGTCGTTCGGTGGACCTGTCGGGCTGGCTGACCCGGCGGTCGAGGACGCGGTTCGCGCGGCCCGGGCGCCGTACTTGGAGAGCGACGATATTCCGTCGCCCGATGGGACGCCTCCCGAACATGAGATGCAGTGGCCGGGAACGGAGCTCCAACGGTCTGAGTGGTTCAGCGATGTTCGGCAGGTGGTGATCGAGCGGCGCTGGACGATGAGTGCGGGCGACTACGTCGGCCTGCTGTCGACGATCTCGGCGTACCTGGAACTGCCGGTCGCGGTCCAGGAGCAGGCATTCCGCGACATCCTGCAGGTGCTGCCCGAGACAGTCGAGATCGCCGCCGACATCACCATCCATCTCGCGCGCCGGCGCTCTCAGTCATAGCTCTTGAGGTCCTCGAGGGCCCGCTTCTCGCCGTGGTCATAGACGATCGAACTGCGGAACTGGACGACCTCTCGACGACTGCTCAGCTTGTCCACCAAGAACGAGTGCAGGCCTTGGATATCCGGCACTCCGACGTGCACGAGGAAGTCGTCTCCGCCGGCCAGGACGAAGACCGCCATCGTTTCGGGCATCGCCAGTACGTCGCGGCGGAAGGTGGCGATGAGATCGCGGCTGAGTGGGCGGACCTGGGCGAAGACCATGGCCTGGACCGCGCGGCCGAGATTGGGCAGGTCCACGGCGGCATGGAATCCGGTGATGATCCCGCGGGACTGCAGTCGACGGATGCGTTCGGAGCAGGTCGAGGGTGCGACTCCGACGATCTCAGCGAGGTCGCGCATGGGGACTCGGGCGTTCCGCTGCAACTCCCTGACGATGTCCCGGTCCGTCCGATCGAGGTTCGAATCTGTGGCCATCTGCCGAACATATCGCCGATCCGCGCCGTACCGGCTGGGCGTCTGTGCAACGGTCATGCCCATGCATCAATCAATTCAACGATCTGAGGTGAAAGCCTCGATGCGGGTGGTTCTCACCGTCAAGACGGGCCTCCCGCTCGTGCACGCGGTGAATGCCGCCACGGTTCTGGGCGCAAGCGTCGGTGCCGCCGCAAGCCTGCCCCTCGGCCCGCCCGGCAACGACGCCTCCGGCACGCGCTACCCAGGCATCGTCACGACCCCGGTGCCGATCCTCCACGCCCCGGCAGAGGATCTGACGACTCTGTTCCGGACCGCGAACTCCCAGGAGGAACTCACGGTCCTCTGCCTCACCGAGACAGCCCGCCAGGCCCGAACGTACGACGACTACCTCACCACCCTGGCCACCACAAACGCCGCCGACAGCAACATCATCGGCCTCGTCATCGCCGGCCCAAGAACCAAAGTCACCAAACTGACCAAGCGCCTGCCCCTCCTCGGCACCCCCTGACCGCCATGTCAGAGGTCGTCGCACATTATGAGCAACTGCTGGCGCAGTACTACACGTGGATGTTGGGCGCGGATTTCGATGCGCTCGTCGCGGAGCAGCGGGACCTGCTGAAGTCATGCGGCATATCCAAGAGCGGTGTGGCTCTCGACCTCGGCTGCGGGTCGGGGCTCCACTCGGTCGCCCTGGCGCAACTCGGCTACAACTCGGTCCTAGCCGTCGACGTCAGCCCAACGCTCCTGGCCGAACTCGCCACTCGAGCGGTGCAGTTCCCGGGGATCCGCCCCATCCACGCCGACCTGTGCGCCGGCCTGCGACCCATCGTCGAACCGCAATCGATCACCACCGCGGTCTGCATGGGCGACACCCTGTCCCACCTGCCAGATCTCCCCGCAGTCCAACGACTTCTCGCCGACAGCTTCGAAGCCCTCATCCCAGGAGGAGTCTTGATCCTCTCCTTCCGCGATCTCACCAAGCCCGTCACCGGCCTCGACCGCTTCATCCAGGTCCGCGCCGACGACAGCCGAATCATGACCTGCTTCCTGGAGGACGAAGGCGACTACCTCCGAGTCCACGACCTGATTCACAGCAGAACCCCCGACAGCTCCTGGCAGCTGAACAAAAGCAGCTATCGCAAACTCCGCATCCCTCCAACGTGGCTCACCACCCAACTCCGCGACACCGGCTTCACCGTCGCATCCTCAGTGCCCGGTCCGCGAGGAATGCTCGTCGTCACGGCTTTCAGGCGGTAACTGTCCGTTGGTTGCGTCAGAGTGGGCGTATGAGAACCGCGACGGATGGAGTATGCCGATGAGCCAGGAATTCCAGGTCACCTTCGACGCGCATGACCCGCAGGCCCTGTCGAACTTCTGGCGCGACGTACTTGGCTACGTTCACCCCGGCCCGCCCGGGGTCGAGCTGCCCGAGGGCGCCGATCCGCTGGCGGCGTGGGACGAGTTCCTCGAGCGCGTCGGCGTACCGGAGGATGAACGCAACACGCGCTCGGCCCTCGAAGACCCGGACGGAAACGGCCCACGGCTGTTCTTCCAGCAGGTCCCGGAAGACAAGGCCGCCAAGAACCGCGTTCACCTGGACGTCCGCGCAGCCCCCGGCCTGCAAGGCGACGAACGCATGGCCGCCCTGGAGTCCGAGTGCGCCCGCCTGGTCGCCCTGGGAGCCCATCGAGTTCGCCGCTTCGACCCCGAACCACCCCTGGCCCTCGGCACCATCACCATGACCGACCCAGAAGGCAACGAATTCTGCCTGGACTAAGCCCTACGTGGCGCAGACCGGGGCCGGCGTGGATTGTTTCGTGAGGAGGAATTGGTCCGTCGCGTCGCGGGCGCAGTCGGAGGTGTAGTAGGAGGTGTGGCCGTCGCCGAGGCGGGAGAGGACGCTGCTGCCGCGGATCTGAGCGGCCAGGCCGAACGCCCACTGGTAGGAGACGGACGGGTCGTGCGTTGCGTGGACGATGAGGGTGGGCACGCCCTTCACGTTCAGGCTGCGCTGCGGGTTGGCGACCTTGAAGGGGTAGCCGATGCACAGGCCGCCCTGCCAGAACTCCGACGCGCCCTGCAGGTGCGGCGCCAGTTGCCGGCCCATCTCGATGCGCTGCTGCATCTCGGCGAAGGTGTGGATGTCGGACACGTAGTCACCGCAGTGATTCGCTATCCGGCTGAAGAGGAAGTCGGTCGGACCCCCGGGCGGCGGGAAGGCGAAGAACTGGGCGTCCCCGGCGACGGCTCGTCTGAGGACCTCCGAGAAGACAGGCCAGGACAGCTCGCCCGCGAGGACGTTGGGTGTCTTCGCGGCAAGCCAGTTCGGGGTGTTCATCCGGATGTCGTCGCCGGTGACGGGGCGCAGGGCTCCTTCGACCGGGATCGGATTCCGGTCGGCGCTCTGGACAAGGTTGTCGTAGACCGCACGAACGTCTTGTCCCCGCAGGACGCAGTCGGGAGCGGTGTCACACCAGTCGGCGAATCGTTCGAACGCCTCCTCCACGGTCTTGGCTGCATCGGCGATCAGTTGCACGTCCGGGCTGCTGTGGTCGAGAGCAGCGTCCAGGACCATCGCTCGCGTGCGCTTCGGGAACAACTGGGCGTACTGCGCTCCGACCTGCGTGCCGTACGACAGCCCCAGCCAGTTCACCTTCGAAACGCCGAGGGCGATGCGTACCGCCTCGTGGTCGCGGGCAACGCTCACGGTGTCCGCGTGCACGAACAGCGGTCCGGTCTGCTGCCGGCAGCTCCGCGCGAGCGCGCGGTTGTGCGCGACCATCGCGTCGAACTCTGCTTGCGTGCGCGGGAAGAAGCCGTAGTCAGGGGTCAGCGCCGGTACGCCGCAGGTGATCGGCGTACTCGCACCGACGCCCCTCGGATCGAGGCCGACGATGTCGAAGCGAGCCCGCAGCGTCGCGGAAAAGAAGGTCTCGGCCTCGACCACGTTGCCGACCGCGCCGTCGCCCGGGCCACCGGGGTTGTAGAACAGCGTGCCGATCCGGTGCGCGGGGTCGTCCGCGGGGCGGCGAGCCACCGCCACAGTGATCTTCGGACCCTTCGGCGCCGACCAATCCGCAGGCACCTGCAGCGTGCCGCACCGGACCACGGTCGATCCCGGACAAGGCTTGAAGTCGATGTGGTACGGCGAGGTCGCGGTATCGGACTGTGCCGCCGACACGAACGTCGTCGAGAACAGCAACCCGGAGCCCAGGACGGCCAGCACTTTGCGAATTCGTCGGATCTCCATCGGAATCCCACCCCCGCTTTCGACCCTCCTCGCGACCCACGACAGAGTCAAGACGAAGGTGCAGTCTGGTTGATGCCGCGAACATTCGGCCGCGAACGTTTGAATCAGGGAGCTCTCATGGATGTTGGTGTCGGTCTGCCGTCCACGATTCCGTGGAGTCGCGCTCGGCTGGTCCCGGACTGGGCGCAGGCCGCTGAGCAGGCCGGGTTCTTCACCCTGGCCACGCTCGACCGGCTGGTCTACGGGAATCTGGACGCGATACCGGCGCTGGCCGCCGCGGCGGCGGTGACCAGCCGGATCGGTCTGACGACGGCCATCATGATCGGCCCGTTCCGGGGCAACGGCGCCTTGCTGGCCAAGCAACTGGCCTCCGTGGATCGCCTCTCCGAGGGCCGGTTGACGGTCGGCATCGCGGTCGGAGCACGGCCGGACGACTTCGAGGCGACGGCATCGCCGTACGAGACGCGTGGGAAAGCTTTCGACGCGCAACTCGCGGAGATGCGGGCGGTGTGGGCCGGTGAGCCGCGCGGGTACGCCGGTGCGATCGGGCCGGCCCCGGTACAACCAGGCGGTCCACCGCTGCTCATCGGTGGTGGCTCGCCCGCCGCCTTCCGCCGGATGACGGAGTACGGCGCCGGCTGGATCCTCGGCGCCGGTGGACCGGAGGTCTTCGCCGGGGCAGCCGACAAGGCCAGGAGTGTCTGGCGCGAGGCAGGACGTGAAGGCGAGCCGCGCCTGGTCGCCATCGGCTACGTGAGCCTCGGCGACGACGCCGAGGAGCAGGCATGGCGCTACCTCGGCGACTACTACAATTTCGCCGGCCCGTACGCCGAGCGGATCATCGCCAACGCCCTGACCACCCAAGAAGCAGTCGCCGACGCAGTCGCCGGCTTCACCGCAGCAGGGTGCGACGAGTTGATCCTGTTCCCTGCCAACCCCGACCTCCAGCAGATCGCCTTGATCGCGGCCGCAACAGGCCTGACCTGACGTTCAGCGGGTTCGGGCCACCTTGCGGGACGCAACGGCCAGGTAGGGGCTCACGACCTCGCGGAACAGATCGCTGGGAGGGAGGCCCAGTTCGCGGCCGAGCATCTCCTGGAATCGTTGGTAATGGTTGATGGCTTCAACGAGATCGCCGTTGTCCAAGTGGGTTTCGACGATGGTCCGATGCGCGCTCTCGTGCAGCGGCTCGATGCTGATCGCGGCCCGCGCGGCCTGGAGCGCCTCGTGCGTACGTCGTTGCCGTCGGCGCCGAGTCGCGAGGGCGTCGAGCGCGCCCAGCCGCAGGTACTGCAGTCGTTCGCGGGCGGCCAGTACCCAGTCGTCGTACCACCCAGGGAGCAGCTCCGAGGAGTGCAGTACGACGAGAGCGGCGTCCTCGGCCTCGTCGGCGCCGCGGTCGGTGTGGTCGCGGATCAGCAACTCGGCGCAGTCGAGGAAGCGGTCGACGTCCACATCGACGTCGACCGCCAGAGACAGCGATGAGTCGCCGATCTCGAGCACGGGAGGTACGCCGACATGCCGGTGCCGCAGCCGCCACAGGACCGCGCGAAGACGGGCGGCCGCGACCTCGTCGGTACAGTCCGGCCAGAGCGTCGCGGCCGTGTGGGTCCGTGCGCAGCGGCCGTTGAGGGCAAGCAGCGCGATGAGGTGCTGCGGACCGGCCGGCAGATCGATCGGCTCCGCCGTGTCGGCCGGCTCGTCGGCAGCGGTCAGGAGCCAGTCGCCGAGCAACTGAAGTCGAAATTCACTCTCTAAGAACGTCCGCACCGCACGGCCTCCCCCTCGGGGAGCGACGGCGCGCGTCAATCGAGCCTGCCCCCCGGCTGTGTTGCTCGCAGATGTCCCCGCTGTGGGTGACGGCTGAACCACCAACCGCCACACACTCTCTGAAACATGGGACAGGAATGGCCGGATGTCAAGACTGACTGGCCGTTCGGCCGACGAACTCTTCGAGCCAGGCGCGGACCTCGCGGTAGACGGCCTCCGGCGAGGTCACCACAGCGGTCGTCTCGGCGTCGGCGGCCAGGTCGGGCCGCTGGGTGATGCGCGCCCTCATTCCGGTCTCGTCGGTCGGCTCCCGCCAGACCCGGATGACCAGTGCCGCAGCGTCGGGCACGGCCTCGGACTGCCCGTGATCGGTCATGATTCACTCCCCCGAGAGTCATCCGACCGGCAGCCTGGTGTCGTGCGGGCTCGGACCACCGGGAGACTCACGATGAGCCCAACGATCCCCGAAGTACGCCGTTACGTCGACCACCGTCTTCCTGACAACGCTGTGACAACGCCGGGACAACGCTGTGACAACACCCTGAGCATGCTCCCGGGCTTCCACTGGCTGTGAGCACCGAACAGGGCGGAGGAGGTGACTCATGAACGAGAAACTGACGGCGGTCGAACTCGACCTGGAGGAGATCCAGGTACTGCCGGAGCGGGAGGCGTTGGGTGGATTCAACTACGCGAACATCTACGCATCCAACACGGCGGTCGCGCTGAACGCGGCGTCGTACTGGTCAGTGGCGAAGGCCGCGGCCATCCAGACGATTGTGGTCAAGCAGCACTAGGCCGGCCGAATCGGGGTGTGCGGGCGGCGATGACCGAGTGCGCCGTCCGCATGCCGCAGGAACGAGGGGGTTTCGATGACGGATCTCGGCAGGATCTCGGGTACGGACGTCGCCGGCCAGTCGGCCGAGCTGCTGCCCGCGCGCGAGGCACTGGCACTGATCAACATCACCAACATCACGGCCGTCAACCTGGCGATCGCGGTGAATGCGGGGACGATCGGCTCGACCGCCACGGCCGCCGCACTGCAGCACCTGGCTGCCTTCCAGCGTTAGCTCCATCGGCGCACGGAACTGGCGGGGGGCCTGCGCCCCCCGCAGTGGGGGGACAACCGCATCGTGACAACGACAGAAGACCACCTCCGCGCGGTCCCGGTGCGCGGCGGACCCAGGCCGAGCCGGGTCGGCGGCGTACGCCTGCTCGGACGGTACGAGGGGTCCGGGTTCCGGGACGAGCGCTATCTGGTCGAACGGGCCGACCGGCAGATGGTCCTGCTGACCAAGCTGCTCTACCTGATCGTGGAGAACGCCGACGGACACTCGTCGACCGATCTGCTGGCCGACCGGGTGAGCCGCGCGTACGGTCAGCGTCTCGATCCCGACGACCTGGTCCGCCTGATCAACGACAAGCTCGGTCCGTCCGGCCTGGTCGCGCTCTGGAACGGCGCGCCGGTGCGACCGGAGAAGGCGGATCCCCTGCTCGCGTTGAGCCTGCGCGGCGTGCTGCTGCCGCCCGGTGCGGTCCGCACGATCGCACGGATCTTCGCACCGCTGTTCCACCGGCCAGTGATCTTCGCCGTCCTGGCGGCCGTGATCGCCTTCGACGTCTGGGTCCTGACCACCCTGGCGGCCTCGGACGTCTTCGCCGCCCTGGTCGATCCGGCCGGAGTGCTGGCCGTCCTGATTTTGTTGCTACTGGCAACGCTCTTCCACGAGTTCGGGCACGCGGCCGGCTGCCGGTACGGCGGCGCCAAGCCCGGACAGATCGGCGTCGGGCTCTACCTCTGGATCCCTGCCTTCTACACGAACGTGACCACCGCCTACCGGCTCAACCGGGCCGGCCGGCTCCGGACCGATCTGGGCGGCGTCTACTTCAACGCGGTCTACATCGTGATCGCGGCCGGGATGTACCTGTGGACCGGCTGGGCGCCCCTGCTCGCGGTGATCGCGCTGTCCCACCTGGAGATCATCCAGCAACTGCTGCCGGTGGTCCGGTTCGACGGGTACTACATTCTCGGCGACCTGGCCGGCGTACCGAATCTCTTCGGGCACGTCCGGCCCATTCTGCGCAGCCTTCTGCCGGGTCGCCGGAACGACGCCGGTGTGGCGACGCTGCGGTTCCGTACCCGGATCGTGGTCACCACCTGGGTGATGGTCACAGTCCCCGCCCTGCTCATCGGTCTGGGCGTCATGACCTGGAACGCGCCTGGCTACCTCGCCGGGTTCTGGGATCGCTCGAGTGAGCTGTGGGCCGGCGTACGAACACTCGTCGCGGCAGGGCAGATCGGCGCAGCGACGCTCGCGCTGCTGTCTCTGCTGGCGATCGCGCTCCCGATCGTCGGGCTGAGCGTCGTACTCGTCCGATCCGTGCTCCACGTCGTACGCGCGGTTCGAACCCGGCAGACCCCGCCGTCGCCGGCCGAGGAGGAACCGATGGACCACATCAGCGGGGCGACCGGTGCCGCCCTGTTCACCGAGGACAAGATGCTCCGCCGGCGGGTGACGCCGCCCCGGAACGGCTGGCGGCACGGCCTGTACTTCGTCTCGAGCGGCCGGATCAACGTCGGCCCCAGCCTCGCCGAGCAGCGCGAGCTCGAACGGATCGACCGGGTCCGTACGGCGCTGCGCGGCCCGCGCAGGGTAGTCACCCTGAGCCGTAAGGGCGGGGCAGGAAAGACCACAACCACTCTGATGCTGGGTCACACACTCGCGATGCACCGCGGCGACCGAGTGGTCGCGCTCGACGCCAACCCTGACGCGGGCTCGCTCATCTACCGGGTCCGCCGGGAGTCCCCGGCCACGGTGACCAACCTCCTCGGCGAGCGCGATCTGATCACGAAGTACGCCGATCTGCGCGAGTACACCTCGCAGGCGCCGAGCCGGCTCGAGGTGATCGCGTCCGATGACGACCCGACCATCAGCCAGGCGCTCGGCGACCGGGACTACCGCGCTGTGCTCGACCTGCTCACGCAGCACTACAACCTGATCCTGGTCGATACCGGCACCGGCATCCTGGACGGCGCCATCCAGGGCATCCTGCGTGAGGCCGACCAGATCGTCGTCGTGATGCCGCCGGCACTCGACGGCGCCCGGGTCGCGGCGGGGACACTGGACTGGCTGGACCAGCACGGACACGCCGACCTGGTGTCGTCCGCGGTTGCCGTGATCAACACCACCAGAGGCAAGCCGCGCTGGCTCCAGCTCGACGAGATCGAGAACCACTTCAACAGTCGCTGCGCCGGCACGGTCCGCATCCCCTGGGACCCGGCGCTGGACAGCGGAGCAGCAGTCGGCCTCGACGACTTGCGCTCGGCAACCCGCGATGCCTACCTGGAACTGGCCGAACTGGTCGCCGGCGGCTTCACCACGAACCGCTGGAGTCCCGTGTCGGTGGTTGATCCGTCCCTGACAGGCGAAGGAGCCTCATGAACCTCAGCCGGCGACTCCAAGCGATCACCGTCATCGCGTCCCTCATCCTGAGCGCGAGCGTGCTCACGTTCCGGGGTGGGCAGGACTTCGACCTGGTCGCGTCCGCCAACCCTGCGACGCCAGGCAGCTCGGACACCGACCGGACCGCGATGTTCGAACGTGCCCGAGGCAAGCGAGCCCAGGCTGATGCCGTGGCCACCGCATCGGCGACCTGCGACTCGTGCAGCGCCAGCGCTTCGGCAGTGCAGGTCATCTACGTGAACAAGGCCAAGAAGCGTACGGCGGACAACGTCGCGAACGCCTGGTCGAGTTGCAGCAACTGCCGCGCGACCAGCGTGTCCGTGCAGGTCATCGTGGTCCGGCCCGGTGCGACGGTCACCGCTCGCAACCGTGCCTTCGCGGTGAATGCGGCCTGTTCCGGCTGCACGACCTCGGCCGTCGCGGTGCAGATCGTGGTTGTCACCAGCAAGCACCGCGCGTTCTCGCGACACGGTCGGCAACAGCTCGAGGCGATGGCGCGAGAACTCGAGGCCCAGCTTTCGGCCGGCAGCAAGGCGGCTCGCCTCACCGCGGCGAAGAGCAGTGGGCTGACCGATATCGAAGCACTGGTCCGCAAGGAGTTGAAGCCGACCAGCCTGAAGCCACAACTGACAGTCAAGACCGGATGACCGGAGGCCCCCGATGTCTGCCCGCCGATGGACCGCCCTCGCGGTCGCACTTGTGGTCCCGCTGGTGCTGACCGGCTGCGAACCGATCAAGACCACACCCGGCGCCGGCACCGGCGCCGAGGGCAGCAGCAGCGGGAGCGGGAGCAGCAAGGGGAAGACGAAGACGAAGACGAGCACGCAGTCGGGGGCCACCGTCCGGATCACAGCATCGAAGAAGACCTGCTGGGCAGGCCGCATCGGCGCGACATCCAAGAAGGGATGTGGATCCGCCACGTTCCAGGTCAAGTCCTCGAACGGCTCCTACACCGTCAACCTGCACAAGACCAAGGGCGCCGACGGCCTCTCCGTCGTACTGGTCGTCAACGGCAAGAAGGTCGACAGCGGCAAAATCAGTAGCAGCTCAACCGTCGTGGCCATCAGCTACGCGGGCAACTGATCCGCCGTAACAGTGATGAGTGCGTCGGCGAGCGAGCCGCGCCAGCAGACGTAGTCGTGGCCGCCGTTGTACTCCGTGTACGTCACGTCGTAGCCCTTGCTGTGCAGGATGGTGCGGAAGTGGCGGTTCGCGACCACCATGGATGGACCGTCGTTGTCGGTTGGGCCGCGTTCTTGCAGGCCGACCTCGAGGTAGAGCCGCACTGGCCGTCGTTCGGCCTCGGCGTACTGGCGGGTCAGCCACTCGTGTTCGTGGTCGTCGTCGGGACTCCACCAGAACGATCCCGACTGCGAGATCACGGTGCCGAAGATGTCCGGACGGTTGAGCGCCGCGAACGCGGCGGCCTGACCGCCATGGCTCTGACCTGCCACGATCGTGCGCGCGGGATCGGTCGTGATCCGGTACTGCTCGCGGACCCAGGGCAGCAGTTCGTCGGTCTGGTACTCCAGGAAGGGCCTGCCGCAGGGGAGCTCGCGGTTGCGGACTTCCTGGCTCAAGCTGTCGACGAGGACGGCCACCATCGGCGGGATGCGGCCGTCGTCGATGAGGTTGTCCAGGATGGTGGGGAACGGCATCGGACCGCGTACGACGTCGCCGTCGAACAGCACGAGCAGCGGATACGGTTCGTCGTCCGGTCGATAGCCGGGCGGGGTGTAGATCCAGATGCGGCGTTGGTTGTCGAGGATCTCGCTACGGTGCAGATGCTGGACGAGCTCTCCGGGGTTGGCGTCGGGCCGCGGAGCCAGCCACGGTTGCGCGGGCGCGGCCGGTAGCTCGATCAACGACACCACGGTCTCGGCATTGCCAAGGAATTCGTCCTCGGGATAGACGAAGGTCGCCGGGTTGAGTGGATCGGTGAACCAGTTCGCCGTACGTTCCTCCCAGTCCTCCGCCTTGGCCGCGGCGCTGTCCACGTCATCGACCGCGAGCCGGTAGGTACAGCGCAGGTCGGCGCGGACCCGGTAGGTGAGGTACCAGACGTCGGTGCCGTCCAAGTGGTGCATCTGGTTGCCTGGTGCGCGCCATCCTGCTGGGCCGCCGAACACCGAGACATCGGTAACAGGCTCGCTCGACCGGTAGAGGAAGGTCAGCCAGACCTCGTGGTCGTCATCCAGCACAGGCTCCACCAGTGGCGCACCCTGCTCGGTGATCTCGGCCCAGAACTCCTCAGTTCCGGCCGGATCAAGTTTCCGCAAACGTGGGCTGTCGATCTCGTCGGCCATCCATCATCCCTTCGGCGTCGTCCCACCGTAGGTCAACCCCGGACCACCGGCGCCGGTGAACTCCTGCGGCGGCCGAATTCGATTGCCAAGCTGAATATGATCAAGCCTCACCTGCTGAGGTGTACACCGACCGCCTATCGATCAGAGTTACGGGGACAGCGATGCCGACCAGTGAGTGGACCTTGGCCGACGATGACTATGGCTCGCGTGCGCGGTCCAGGCGGACTCGGATGATCATCGGCTTTGGTTTGGTCGCGTTGATGGGCGTCGCCGTCGTGCTCTACCTGGCCGGGGTGACGGGAGGGACCGCGAAGAGCTACAAGACCAGCGTGGACTGCCAGGTGAACACCGTCGGATCGCAGGGCACGGTGACGATCAACGGCACGATCTCGGGCGACGCGTCGAGCTACTCGGTGACCGTCGAGGTCCTGGATGCAACCTCGCACCAGAGGATCGGCGGCCAGACCTTCGAGGTTCGCGGCACGACCACCTTCGGAGGAACCACCCCGGCGGAAGCTCCGATCGGCCCGGCAGGCATCGAATGCAAGATCGTCAAGGTCGCCTGACGGTTGCCAGTACTCCGATGGCGATGGCGATCCCCACTGTCGGCACCTGAAGCAGGAACCCCCGCAGGTTGTCGAAGCTGGAGATGACGTCCCCGCCGAGCAGGGCCGTGATGCCACGGAGCCCGAGCCCGCCGACAGTGAGCACGAAGAATCCGCCGACCACCAGGAGAAGGCGCGGCGGCCGATGGACAGCCCGGTGAGGCAAGCAGCACCTGCTCGGGCAGGACCAGGAGCGTGACGTCGATCCGGAACGCTCGCGAGACGCACGCGACGTACTTCTCGAGCATCTCGACACCTTCACCGCTGGAGGCCAGCAGAAGCTTGGCGATCCTCACTGTCACCGCGAACGGTGCGGGCGGGCTCATGCGCTGGCTTGCTCGGGGGAAGTCAGCTGGCTCGATCGGCGACGGGGGTTGCCGACGTGGGGAGGGTGTGCGTGTGGGCCGCGGCTGCGGCGGCTGCGTCCTGCAGGGTGCCGCGCGCTGTGGAGTGCCGTCCCATGACTATGGCCATCAGGAGTCCCGCGGCACTGATCACCGCCATCACCCAGGATGCGGCGCTCAGGCCAGAAGCCAGGGCGTCACCTTTCGAGGCACCTGCGGCGGTTTGATCAGCGATCACACTGCCGTAGATGGTGGCCGCGAGGGCCGTGGCCACGGCGGCGCCGACGTACCGGGCCATGTTGGAGACTCCTGACGCGGCGCCCACCTGGTTCTCCGCGACGCAGGCGGTCGACGCCGAGGAGGCCGGTCCGTTGGACAGCCCCATGCCGACCGCGATGGCGATCAGCGGAAGGATGAAGGCGGCGTACCTCCAGTCCGATTCGACGAACCCCACGGCGCCGAACCCGATGGCGGTGAGGAGGAATCCGGCCGCGATGACCTGCCGGCCACCGACGCGCGACGCGAGCCGGGGGACCAGGGGCGCGACCGCGACGAGGCCGGCCGTCGCCGGGAGGGTCGCGAGACCAGCTTGCAGAGGCGTGAAGCCCAGGGTGGCGGGATCCTGGAAGTAGAGGCTGAGCAGGTACATCAGCCCGTTGATGGTGCCCGCGCCGATGAGGATGGCGATGGTCGCTCCGACCAGGATCCGGTTGCGCAGCAGGGCGAGGTCGAGGAGTGGGACCTTGACGCGACCCTCGACGACGACGAAGAGGTAGCCGGAGACAACGGAAATCACGAGGCAGCCGATGGTGGCGACCGAGACCCATCCCCAAGCGCTGCCCTTGCTGAGGGCAAGGATCAGCGGGGCGAGGGTGAGGGCGACGAGCAGGGTGCCGGCATAGTCGATCGAACGGGAGCGGTTGGGGTCGCGCGACTCCGACACAGTGAAGTAGGTGAGGACCATGCAGAGCGCGGCGACGACCGCGTCGACCCAGAACAGGCCCTGCCACCCGGTGGTGTCCACGAGTACGCCGCCGAGCAGCGGACCCACCGCCGCCCCCACCGCAGCGGCTGCTCCCCACAGGGACACGGCACGTAGCTGTTCGGAACCGGTGTTGGCCACCGAGAGCAGGCTCAGCCCGCACGCCAGGATGGTCGCGCCGGCGGCTCCTTGGATGACGCGCCCGGCGATGACCATTCCGCCGCTGCTCGACAGCGCGATGAGCACACAGGAGGCGACGAACACCAGCAGGCCGAGCTGGAAGATCCGCTTGCGACCGAAGACGTCTCCCATCGACCCCGACGTCACGATCACCGCGGCGCCGACCAGTGAATAACCTGTCACCGCCCACTGGAGCGTCGTGACACCCATGCCGGTGTCCTCGCTGATCGCGGGCAGAAGGATGCTGACCGCGGACGTGTTCGCGTTGACGACCAGCGTGGACAGGCAAGTGGCGGCAAGCACGCCCGTAGCGCGCGTCTGGGTCGGGGCCTCACTCATATCCCGTCACGCTAATTCGCCGATCCGGCCCCCCGCCTCACCCGCCCCGGACTAGATGCAGTCGACGGCCTCCTCATCGAGCAGCGGCGGGTCTAGAGTCACGAGAGTGACTGCGACCTCGACCCCGCTGCCGATTCTGCCGACCTCGCTGGTGGGCAGCTACGCCCAGCCGGACTGGCTGATCGACCGGGCCAAGCTCGCCGGCCGCTTCCCGCCGCGGGTGCGGGCGAGAGAGCTGTGGCGGGTGCAGCCGGAGTACCTCGCGCAGGCGCAGGACGACGCCACGTTGCTGGCCATCCGCGCCCGGGAGGCAGCGGGACTCGACATCCTCACTGACGGAGAGATGCGGCGCGAGTCGTACAGCAACCACTTCGCCACCGCTCTCGAGGGAATCGACCTCGACAACCCCGGGACGGCCCTCGATCGCAGCGGACATCCCAACCCGGTGCCGCGGATCGCCGGCCCGATCGTGCGGTCGCACCCGGTCGGCGTACGCGATGTGGAGTTCCTGAAGGCGAACACCGATCACCTGGTCAAGATGACCGTGCCCGGCCCGTTCACGATGTCGCAGCAGGCGCAGAACGACCACTATCCCGACCTCGCGTCGGCGGCGCTGGCGTACGCCGCCGCGGTCAACGCCGAGATCAAGGACCTGCACGCCGCCGGCGCCGACCTGGTCCAGATCGATGAGCCGTACATGCAGGCACGGCCCGAGGCGGCCCGCGAGTACGGCCTCACCGCGCTGAACGCCGCGCTCGACGGCGTCACCGGCACGACCGCCGTACACATCTGCTTCGGGTACGCCGCGATCATCCACGAACGGCCCGAGGGGTACTCGTTCCTGCCCGAGTTGGCCGGCTGCCCGGCCGACCAGATCTCGATCGAGACCGCACAGTCGGGTCTCGATCTCGGCGTCCTGACCGACCTCAGCGAGAAGACCGTCATCCTGGGCGTCATCGACTTGTCGGACCACGAGGTCGAGTCAGCCGAACTGGTCGCCGACCGGGTACGCCGAGCCTTCGCCTACACCTCACCGGACCGGATCACGATCGCCACCGACTGCGGGATGAAGTACCTCCCACGCGCCAGTGCGGAGGGAAAGATGCGCGCCATGGCGGGCGCAGCATCAATCCTCCGCGCCGAACTCTGATCCTCCACCACACCCAACGACGACCCGGCACGTTGCCAAGGACCACCAACCCCGCCGCTACATGTACTCGGCCATGACCTTGGTGCAGGTGGTTCGCCAGGTCGAGGCGGCGATCACCCGCCGGAGAATCCTCGGTGGCGCCGGGGCGCGGACGTGCCCCACTCACCAACTTGCCCGTCGGCCCACCTCCACGCCCGAGGTGAGCGCGGCGACCTGAGCCTCCGAGTGGTTGGTGAGTGCGGCACGTCCGCCCATGCCGCGCGACCACCGGGCGCGACCAACGACCCCGGCTGATCGGCCGGCGTCCGGGTGCGTGCGAGACACGACTTTGAGCACGGGTCGGTCACGCGGGACGGGATTTGGTGGTTGATCGGTGCCCAAGGTCGGCCGTGGACAGCGGGCAACTAGATCTCGAACTGGCCGTGCTCCAGGAAGTACCGCGCCGCTTCCGGCGTACCTTCGTCGAGAGCCTGCTCCGCCGCCGCTCTGGGCATCAGCTGGATTTGTGGCGGGCGCCGCCCTCGATGTGGATCGTCTCGCCGGAGATGAAGCCCGCGCGGAGGAGCCACATCACCGTGTCGACAACGTCCTCGGTCTCGCCATGGCGTCCGACGAAGGTGCCGGCCGCGCTCTTGCTCAGCAACCCGGCCTTGTTGTCACCAAGGCGATCCCATGCGCCCGAGTCCACAACACCAGGCGAGACGGCATTGACCCGCACCGGAGCGAGATCCGCCGCCAGGTGGCGCGCGGCGTACTCGACCGCGCCGTTCGTGATCCCCTTGACCAGTGAGCCTGGACCAGGCCGCCATCCGACGACGCCGGAGAACATCACCATCGACCCGGTCGGCCGCAGTACCGAGGCGAAGTGCTTGGCGACCAGCAGGGGGCCGACCACCTTCGCCGTGAATGCCGCCAGCAGTTTCTCGCGATCCAGTTCGGTCGCGCGTACGTCGTGCGGCGCCGAACCGGTCGTCACGACGTGATCGATTCCGTCCTTCAGCTGCTCCGCCGCGGCCGCGATCGTCGACTCGTCCTGCAGATCGACCCGCACCGCGGTGGCGCCGATCTCGCGCGCCAGTACGTCGGCCGCCGCCAGATCACGCGCACCGACAACTACGTCGTACCCGTCCTTCACCGCACGTCTCGCCACGGCCGCGCCGAGCGCCCGTGCACCGCCGATGACCAGGATCCGCTCCATGCGTCTCGCTCCCTCTCGTAGGATCGGGTGCAACGGTATGGATTTGATACCGGTATCTTCAACGGAACTGGGAGCAGTCCATGGGCAAGGCGTACAACGTGATGGCAGCGACCTGCCCGAGCCGCACCGTCCTGCACCGCATCGGAGCCCGCTGGACCGTGTTCGTCGTCAACGCCTTGGACGACGGCCCGCGCCGCTTCACCGAACTGAAGGCCCACATCCAGGGCATCACCCCAAAGGTCCTCACCGAAACCCTGCGCTCCCTGGAAGCCGACGGCCTCATCGACCGCCACGAGTACGACGAAAACCCACCCCGCGTCGAGTACACCCTGACCCCGCTAGGCCGCTCCCTCCTTATCCCCCTCCGCGCCGTCCGCCTCTGGGCCGAACAACACGTCCCCGACATAGAAGCAGCCCGCTCCCGCTGGCAAAGCCACCCATAACCCAACTCGGCTGCCTCTCGGCGACCGCTGCGTGGGCAACCAGCACCCAGCGCATCCTCGCCGAAGCCTGCACATGGCAGGTCGCGACCTGACCCCCACGGAATGGGCCCGTCGTTCGGCGACCGTCCGTACCGAAAGACCTGCTAGTGCTGTGCTTGGACGTACAGGGTGACTGCCAGGACGTGTTTGCAGGGGCCGCGTTGGCCGTGGTATTTGGCCCACCACAGACAGGTGCAGGTGTAGGGATCGCCCTTGACCCAATGGCGGTGGTTGCCGGACGTGATCGACCAGCCGTTGGCGGATGGTGCGACCGCTCGGTCCTGCAGTAGTTGGCGGGCGTCCTTCAGCCGAGGGTTGTCACCCTCGATCCGTTCGCTGTTCCACGGCAACTCCCGGTGGAACCAGGTGCTTTCGTGCAGGTCGTAGCCCACCTTGCCGGACACGGCCAGGTAGCCGATGCCCGCGTCGACGTCGGCGAGGGGAAGGTCTGTCGTCGCCGCCAGCCGATCGCGATCGATGTCCGGCTGCCAGGCGAGATGTTCGAGTAGTCGGGCGGCAGCGGACGCGGCCGAAGGCGCCGTCAAGGTGGTCAGCAGGCCGCCTTCACCCGAGAAGCCTCGGTACGGTTCTGGGGAGAGCAGCAGCGTCAACCGCGCGCCCGGCAGTTCGAACACCCACGCGCTGGCGTGATCGTCGGAACCGAACACGCGCAGGCGGTGCGTGAAGCGCGCGACCCGCGCCGACGCTGCCAGCCGGGCGGCTCCGGCAAGATGCACGGACCCGGGCGATGGTCGGGTCGACTGTCGCATTCCGCCTGGCGCCGGGAGCAGGTGGTACGACGGACCCGGCGCAGACTTGGGCAGTGAGGCGAGCCATCGAGCCGCCGCCGGTCCGGCGAGCTCGGCCCGCTGCGTCATCCGTGCGGCGAGCACGGGCGTCTCGGCGAAGCCCCTGATCCATCGGTCCGGGAGATCGACCTTCCGTTCGTGGTGGGTCTCGTCGAGCGTCGCCACCGAGAGGCCTTCGGTTCCGACGTCGAGGTGGACAAGCTCGGCGCCGCCGACTCCGGCGAGTGCGGTGCGCAGCGGCTGGTTGATGTCCACGTTGGTGGTCCCGTGCGCGACCTCGCCCGAGTCGATGCCGTCGGCAAGCAGATCGAGCCGGGCGTGGACGCCGTTGCAGAGTGAGAACGCCTCGAACCGCAGCCGGTCGCCCGAGGCGGTGACCACGGGATCGAGGTTGCTGAGGCGGTGGACGAGACCCGCGTCGAAGTACCGGCTGTTGGCCACGTCGGCGACCGCGAGGATGCCGGCCGCGGTCACGTCCGGCCGCGCGAGCATTCCGCTGAAGAACCGCGGCTGCTCGACGAGTCCGCCGGGAGTCGCACCGAGCGCTGTCTCGAGCTCCAGCAGTGCGCTGCGATCGGTACGCCGTACGAGTGCCGAATCAGTGCGATAACCGGCCTCGATCGTCACGCTCTTCCTTCTCCCTGTGCGGCTGCTGCCACGAAAGCGGCTGCCTCCACCCGTGCCTTGCTACTACCCTTCGAGGCCGCCAGCTCCAGGACGGGTTCGGGGATCTGTGGATCGGGGACCGCGCTGACGTAGCGACGCAGTACGCCGTACAGGTCGGCCAGCCCAGCGGGCTTGCGCTCAAGCACCGAAGCCTTGCCGAGCACGGTCATCGCGGTCGGCCAGAGCGGTTGCAGCCCACCCGCGAGAATCAGCTGCTCCCACGAGTGGCCAAGGCGACCGAGACGCAGTACGCCGTCGTTGAGAAGATGCAGACAGCACTCGGTGTACGCCGTGCTGTCCCACCGACCGCGGCCCATCAGCGCCAGCGCTGCTTCCACGGCGACGAGCCGTCGATCCTCGTCGGCGTGGCACAGCGTGGCCGCGATGTCATGCTGGACAGCGAGACCGGGCCCGGGCGCGTATGCCATCATCGGCAGCCAGCGAGGTGGGTGCCGCGCCGCTTGGTCGTACTGCGTCTGCGTCTTGGCGGCCAACAGATCCGGCCAGGCCGGGACGATCCCGAACCCGGTTTCGGCTCTGATCGCCCACTCGTGGTACTCGCGATGGGTATCGCTCGTGTGACCGGCGAGGAGCCCAGGCGGGATGCCTGGGATGAGGCTGATGTCGATCGGAAGCCGGACCGGTTCGACGGTCACGGTTGCTCCGTCATGTCGAGCCACGAGCTTCGGGAGTCCGCCGCCTTCGATCCACTGTCGCAGCAGGTCGACCGCATCTCCGGTGTGTTTCGCCGTACGCCACCTGGATCCCGGGGACCACAGGTCGAGTGACAGTCCGTCGAGTTGGGTCACGCGTTCGGGTGGAGTGGCTTCGAGGCGGAGCAGTGCGAGGAAGAGATCCGTCGGGCCCACCGGCGTACGGCCGTAGCCTTTGAGACGGTCCACGAGGGCGTCGAAGGAGAGTAGGCCGTTCCATTGTGTCGGGGTGCTCAGCAGGTACGGGATCGTGCCGAGTCTGAGGGTCGTCTCGCTGGCGAAGATCTCGTGGACCGCGCCGGTCAGGGACAGGCTGGCGAACTCCCAGTCGGTCGGCGCGTGTACGCCGCTCGCGAATTTGTCGCACAAGGTCTTGTGGGTCTTCGCGGTCACGTCGGCCGCTGCGACTACTGCCCACAGAGCCGACGGCGGGCGCACCCCGTCGCCGAGGCTCTGGTGTGCGGACCAGGCCCAGTAGCGCACCTCTTGCGGCGATCTGGCAGACCAGCGGACGATCGCGTCCCAGAACACCGCGCCGTCAGCGGCCGTCGTTGACCTGATGATCCGGGAGAGAGCAGCGGCCAGCCCAGGCTCATCCGGCTCGATCGTGGCGGCGGGCCCGCTGTCATTGACCGGCAGAGGAGCGGCCCACAGATCAGACACGGGGGTCTCTGCGGCGGCTTCTTGGACGACTCCGATTGCGGTCAGCGCCTTGGTGGCTCGCTCCGCGAACGCCTGGTCGGGTACGTCGGCCGCGACCTTGAGCGCGATCGTCACCGTGTCGGATCCCCACCGGTCGACGGCGTGCGGCCCGGTCAACGCCTTGAGCAGCACGGTCTTCTGGGCCTTCTCCGGACGCGCGAAGATCGTGGCCGCGAGGTCGGGGAGATCGTCGGCGTGAGCGGTTTCGACCGCTGCGGGCAACAGCACGGCGGTCACCGATCCGTGGCTGGTCGCCAGCAACCCCTGGATCAACGGCATGCACTCGGCGAGGTCCGGACCTTTCAGGTCGAGTGCTGCCAGCAACTTCGCGATGCCCCTTTGAGTGCTGGGAGTGTCCTGGCGAGTCAACGCGACAAAGGCGTCGGCCAGAATGCGGGACCGGTCGAGGCGGCCCTCGGCGACCAGGTCGGCGACGGCCGGACCGAGCTCCCACGACGGTACGGCGTGCCGCTCCAGAATCCCGATCACGCCGTGGCCGGCCAATGCGGCTGACAGGGCTTCGGGCAGGACGGGGTCGGCGCGCAACTCCTCGACGAGTGACCCGGTGGGCAGCGGTTCCGGCGTACCGTTGTGACCCTCTTGCCGCCACAACGCCCACTTCATCTCCGACGCTGCCATCGCGTGCAGTTCGGCCCAGGACTTGGCAAAGGCTGGGCCGGTCGGCAGCTCGGCAAGACCGGCCGCGATCAGCGGCCGCGCGAGCCGCGCGATCCATGCAGAAAGGAACCCGTCACCCTTCGCCACCGTGGACGCGGTCTCGAGGAAGGCCACACACCAGTCCCGGCCGCGACGGGAAGCGAGTTCCACCAGTAACTCGTCAGCGGGACCGGAACGCCAGTCCGACGCGAGCTTCGACAGCCACCTCGCCGCCTGCTCCGGCTTCGCCAGCGCGACCGCGAGGGCGCGGAGACAGGCGGCGAGATCGAACTTGGGATAGTGGACTTCCCCGGTCCAGTGCGCCCGACGCGACCGGTACCACGCTCGAGTTTCCTTGCCGGTTCGGCTGGATGCGGGAGCGTGCAGATATGGCACCAGCTCACCCCAGGACCCGGTGGCCAGCAGCCGTTCCAGTTCGTCATACACGGACACGACGGTCACCCTAGCCCGGCGTGATGAGGACTACCGGGTGGTCATCGAGGACTTCACCGGGGATGGGTTCGGGGTGCAGAGTGGTGCGCACGCGTCAGATGAAGGTCGGCACTCGCGAGGAGAGCCCGATGGGGATCGAGCTGAACCACACGATCGTGCACGTGAAGGACCGGTGGGCTGCGGCTCGTGATGTCGGCGGGGTGCTTGGTTTGCCGGAGGCAGGGGCGTACGGTCCGTTCGCTGAGTTGAAGTTGGACAACGGGGCGAGCCTGGACTTCATGGATACCGAGGGCGAGATCCATGGTCAGCATTACGCGTTCTTGGTGAGTGAGGGGGAGTTCGACCTCATCCTTGGCCGGTTGCGGGATGGCGGCCGCCAGTGGTGGGCGGACCCGTTCAAGCGCCAACCGGGGGAGATCAACAACGGTGACGGTGGTCGCGGCCTCTATTGGGAGGGGCCTGACGGGCATTGGCTGGAGATCATCACCCGCCCGTACGGCAGCGGCGCCTGATCTCCGAACTCTGGCCGTGCGCGAAGTGGGAGAGAAACGCCGGCGGCCCGCAATGCTCGGCCTCGCCGGCGACGTCTCAGGCCAGCCAAGAGGCGTAGAAGATCCCGAGCCCAGTCGCGACGAAGACCCCGGCGACGATCCAGAAGCGGATCACTACGGTGACCTCGTCCCATCCCAGGTGTTCGAAGTGATGGTGAATGGGAGCGATTCGGAAGATGCGACGCCCCGTGCCCGTGAGTCGCTTGGTCAGCTTGAAGGAGATCATCTGCAGTAACACGGACATGGTTTCGAGCACGAACAGTCCGGCGATGACGGCCATCAGGAGCTCGGTTCGAGACATGATAGCCAGCCCGGCCAGGGCGCCACCGATGGCGAGGGAGCCGACATCGCCCATGATGATCCGCGCGGGCTTGGCGTTCCACCAGAGGAAGCCGATACAAGCCGCAGCGATGGCGGCCGCGAAGATCGCGAGGTCGAGAGGGTCGCGCACCTGGTAGCACTGTGACTGCACCACAGTGGGCCGCGCGGAGTCGCACAGCTGGTTGTTCTGCCAGACATTCACGATGGTGTACGCGCCGAAGATCAACGCCGAGGCGCCGGCGAGCAGCCCGTCGGCGCCATCGGTGAGGTTGGCCCCATTGGAGGTCGCGGTGACGAGGAACCAGATCAACAGCAGGACCACGATCAGGGGCAGCTTGATACCCCAGTCATGAGTCGTGGAGATGTACTGCGACGCCGGCCTGACACCGCGACCGTCGGCGAAGAACTGCGTGGACAGCACCCCGAAGACGAGCGCGACCAGCGTCTGACCCGCCATCTTGGCCCGGCTACTCAGACCCTGGTTGTTCTGGGTATAGACCTTGATGAAGTCGTCGAGGAACCCCACCACCCCACACCCGAAGAACAGCAACATCAGGAGCCAGGCGTTGGCACTCGGCCACCCGCCGGTCACGATCGTTGCCGTCAAATATGCCGCTGCGGCACTCAGCAGGATCACGAGACCGCCCATGGTCGGCGTACCCCGCTTCACATGATGTGTCCTCGGTCCGTCGTGCCTGATCGGCTGGCCGAAGCCGCGACGGGCGAACCATCCGATGGCGATCCGAGTCCCCAGCAGCGAGCAGACCGTCGCCAGCGCAACGCTCAGGAGTATTGCCCGCATACCATTCAGCCCCCTCGGCCATCCGGGTGGTCGATCCCTTCAAGCAAGAGGGAGTCCCCAAAACATACCGAACATACAGGTCCCCGCAGGCCGCAACCGCAGCCAGAGGACGAACGCGCCCCCGAGCCTCCACCCGCAATGAGCAACTCGAAGCCGACCCCAGCCCGACCCAAGCAGATCAGAGGCCACCTCTGATCGGTAGGCCCCGTGGTGTTGTGGTTCTACACATCCCGGACGGGTGTCTCACGACATGCCGGACTGATGTCTCGGGAGTAACCGGACGGATTGTGGATGCTCGGGCATGTCGAAGGCCCGGTTGGTGATCACGGCGATCGTGGTGGAGAAGCGGTCTGTGGGCGAGGTGGTTGCCGAGTACGGCGTGGCGCGGTCGTGGCTGTATGAGCTGCTGGCGCGGTATCGAGTCGAGGGTGAGGCGGCGTTCGAGCCCCGCAGCCGGCGGCCGAAGACCTCACCGCGCGCTACTGCGGCAGCGACGGTGGAGCTGGTGGTGGCGCTGCGTAAACAGCTGACCGAGCGGGGCCTGGACGCAGGCGCCG
The DNA here is from genome assembly GCF_004331465.1 of Kribbella pittospori. Lineage (GTDB taxonomy): Bacteria > Actinomycetota > Actinomycetes > Propionibacteriales > Kribbellaceae > Kribbella > Kribbella pittospori. Next base: position 32,557 of record NZ_SJKB01000024.1, on the reverse strand, counting down.
ACATCATCGGCTGGCATCTGCTGCACCAGCATCAGGTGAAGCTGTCGCGGGCGACGATCTGCCGGATCCTGACCCGGGCCGGCACGGTGGCACCGGACCCCGGCAAGCGGCCCAGGTCGTCGTACCTGCGGTTCGCCGCCGACCAGCCCACGAGTGCTGGCAGTCCGACTTCACCCACTACCGCCTCACCACCCGCGCCGGCCGCTCGGGCCTCGATGTGGAGATCATCAGCTGGCTGGACGACCACTCCCGCTACGCGTTGTCGGTCACCGCCCACCTTCGGATCACCGGGCAGGTCGTGACCACCAGCTTCCGGGAAACCGTTGCAGAACACGGGATCCCGGCCTCGACCCTGACCGACAACGGCATGGTCTACACCACCCGGCTGTCCGGCGGGAAAGGCGGCCGCAACGGCCTCGAGACCGAACTGCGGCGCCTGAACATCGTCCAGAAGAACTCCCGCCCGAAACACCCGACCACCTGCGGGAAGGTGGAGCGGTTCCAGCAGACGATGAAGAAGTAGCTGCGCGCCCAAACCACCCAACCCACCACGATCGCCGAACTGCAGGTCCTGCTCGACAGCTTCGTCGAGGAGTACAACCAGCACCGTCCGCACCGGTCCCTGCCGCACCGCTGCACTCCGGCCACCGCCTACGCGGCCCGGCCGAAGGCCGCCCCGAGCCGCGACCGGACCGGTGAGGTCCATCACCGGGTCCGCACCGACCGCGTCGACGACACCGGCGTGGTCACCCTGCGCGTCAACGGCCGGCTCCACCACATCGGGATCGGGCGAACCCACGCCCGAACCTACGTCCTGCTCCTCATCCACGACCTCCAGACCAGGGTCGTCGACGCCGCCACCGGCGAACTCCTCCGCGACCTCGTCCTCGACCCCAGCCGCGACTACCAACCCACCGGCAAACCACCCAGACCCACCCCAAAAGAAACAGGTGAACCCACGAATCGTGGGTTCACCTGTCCGGGATGTCTTGAGACATCACACGGTAGGCCCCGTGGGACTCGAACCCACAACCCGCGGACTCTGACAAGAATGCACTCATCGTTTGCCATCAATTGCCAAACTTACCCGTAACCTGTGGATTCACACCACCAGGCTTCTCATCGGTCCTGGCGTATAGCCAACGTCGTCCGTTGACGAAGCTGAGTAAAGGCGGACAACTCAGACTGTCGGGGCTGTCGGACAGCCTGAGAACACGACATGGACAGGACGCTGGTCCTCGAGCTCGGCATGCGCTGCGACAGGCACCGGACTGGGGGATGCCGGCATACCCTGCCTGACACTGCGGGACACTCGGGCACTGCGCATGACACCCTGGACGCTCACCGAACATCCTGCTCTACGGCCAACAGCCCAGAAGCCCTTCAGCAATTGCAGGTGGCCATGCGTCCGGTCTGTGCTGAGGCGTCGCGTCGCGGACCATCTGGGCAAACCTGATGGATTGAATCGGTCGCGTCTCAGACTCGTCATGTCATCGCAGCTGACAACTCTCTGCGCCTCGGACTCTGGCTAACCCAACCGAGCTGCGCAGCGGGTGTCGCACGCAGCCATCCACGTTTGCGCCTACTCCGTCCTGGACACCCGAGGCGCAGGTGTTCCGCGCGACGCGCGACGCGCGACGCGCGACGCGCGACGCGCGAGTCTGGTGGAAATGTCCTTGAGAGTCGATAACCTTGGTCATGGTCGGAGAGAAACCTGTCACCGTCAGACCCTTGCTTCGGTGGGCGGGAGGGAAGCGGTGGCTGGTGCCAACTGTGGCCAGGCTGCTCGGCGACACCGAGGTCCAGAACTATCACGAACCATTTGCCGGGGGCGCCTCGGTGTTCTTCGGATTGAACATCAACGCCAAGGCGTACTTGTCCGATCTGAATACAGCTTTGATTGATACTTATCGCCAAGTGCGCGAAGTACCAGAGGACGTCTGGAGGTTCTTGCGGTCCTATCGCAACACCGAAGAGGCGTACTATGCCGCACGATCCGGGAGGCCGCGCCTGCCAGCGTCACAGGCAGCTCGGTTCATTTTTCTCAACCACACCTCGTTCAACGGCATCTATCGCGTGAATCTTGAGGGCAAATACAACGTACCGTACGGATACCGGGATCACTACAATATCCCGTTGCTGCAAGATCTGAAGGCCGCTAGCAAACGCCTCGAACGCACAACTTTGACCGCAGGTGATTTCGAGGCTGCACTCGACAACGTTGGCCCTGGCGATTTGGTTTTCCTGGATCCGCCGTACACCGTCGCGCACAACTTTAACGGCTTCGTCAGATACAACGACAAACTGTTCCGCTTCGCAGATCAGTATCGCCTGAGCGAGATGGTTGACACTCTTCGCGAGAGAGGTGCGTACTACATACTCACAAACGCCGCACACCAGTCGGTCGCTGAGCTCTTCGAGAAGGGCGACCGACGGATCGAAACTAGCCGGAGGAGCGCGGTGGCCGGCAAGAAAAGCAGCCGCGGCCGGGCCACCGAGTACCTATTCACGAATCTGCCTGAGTCATGACGCTACCGCCATCAGGAGCCCCGTTGAGGGACGCGCTGCTATCTCCAAGGAGCATACCGGCTGAAGTTCGAAAAAGGATGTCGCCGGACCACTTCATTACGGTCCAGCCAAGGCAGATTCCCGAGCGTGAAGCCGACGGCTGGGTGATCGACAAGCGGAACAAAAGGTCCGCGCGGATGCGCAAGCCCAAGCTACATGATGTCGCATTTGAAGACCGTGTTTGGGCCGCGTTTGCAAAACTGAACTTCACTTCACTAAACAAGGATCGAGATTTCGCTCTCAGATTCGGGAATGACGCTAGAGAAACGCAGCAAGTCAATGTCTTCGCCGCCGACGACGAGGTCGTACTCGTAATAATATGCAGGTCGTCGGAGACTGTGCGAACAGGGCAGTTCAGGAAAGAACTTGAGACTGTCCAGACGCAGCGGCCGGGGTTCCTGAAGGAGATCAAGAAGGATTTCCCGTACCACAAGGTCAAATTCATCCTTGCGACGAACAATTTTGGCGTGACACAGCCGACTGCTGAACGTATCGAGCAGGCTGATGTCATCCACATGGACGAGGATGTCATCGACTACTACATTGGGCTCGCGGATCACCTAGGGCGCGCTGCGCGCTATCAACTCCTCGGGAACCTGTTTCATGGGACAAAGATTCCGAATCTCGACCCAGAAGTTGTGGCTATCGAAGCTCACATGGGTGGACACAAGTATTACTCTTTTTCAATCGAGCCGGAGCGGCTACTGAAGCTTGCGTATATCTTGCATCGCAATAAGGCAAACTCGACCCTGATGCCGACATACCAGCGGCTGATCAAGAAGACTCGACTAAAGGGCGTCGCGCAGTTTGTTGACGACGGTGGATATTTTCCTAACTCTCTCATCCTGAGTCTGGATTCTGTTGGCAGGGGTTTGAAGTTCGAGCCGTTCCCGAAACACGCAGGTGAGACACGAGCCGGCGTCCTTCATCTTCCACAAACCTTCCGCGCCGCCTACGTCATCGATGGGCAGCACCGCCTGTATGGGTATGCCGACAGCTCGCGCGCAGCCACAGATTTGATCCCGGTCATCGCCTTTGTGAATCTTGAGCGCCCCGATCAGGTTCGGCTGTTCATGCAGATCAACGAGAACCAGCAGGCCGTTCCTAAGAACCTTCGGAACACGTTAAACGCGGACTTGCTATACGATTCAAAAGATCTGCGTGAGCAGATCCGAGCGCTTAAGCTGCACATTGCACAACAACTCGGTGAGGATAAATCCTCTCCGCTGTACGGCCGTATTCAGATTGGAGAGAGTCCGAAGACGGCCTTACGGTGCCTGACGATCGACGCAATCAGCCGCGGCATTGAACGCGGAGGTTTCCTCGGATCGTTCGCTAAGACCGAGGTCAAGGAGGTGGGCTCCTTCTACCGTGGCTCGAACGATGCGACCGCGGGGCCACTCATTGCTTATCTCACACTGGGACTTACATACTTACGCGACGGACTCGATACTCAGTTCAAGCTCGGCAGCGCTGAGGGCGGCTTCGTTTTCATCAATAACGGCATCGAGTCGCTGATCCGGATTCTTGGTGATATCGCCGAACACCTCACGCGGGAGAATGGCTACAATCCACGAGAATCCGCACCACAAGAATTGTTCGATGCGGCACGCCCATACATGGACCCGCTTATCAGTCACTTGGCGTCACTTGACTCGGCGCAGGGCCTGGAGTTTCGGCAAATGTATGGATCGGGTGCTGGCACGAAGTACTGGCGACGTGTGCAGCAGGCAATTAGCATCGCTTGCCCGGACTTCATGCCGGCCGGCTTGGCCGAGTATCTCGAAAGTGAGGAGAAGCAGTTCAACGACGAGTCGCGAGACATGGTCGCGGCATTGGGATTGTTCATGAAGGGCGATATTCGGAAGCGCCTCGAGAACGAATATGGATCCACGTGGCGCAAGGACGGCGTCCCACGCAGGATTATGATCGAAGCCGGGAAACTGGCGGTCGAGAAGAATGCCGATCTAGACGCCGATCATGAGCTTGAGGCGTGGGATTGCCTCTACGTCGTCGACTACCGAGCGATCATGACGCAAAGCCAGGACCTCTGGAAGCGACTCTTCGAAAAGCAGTACACGCGACCGGGCGACGAAGACAAGCCCGGTGGCTGGAGGGCGCGTTCGGATTGGATTCAGCGCCTCAATGATCTGCGCAACGACGTGATGCACGAACGTACGGTCACGTCCGAGGACCACGACTTTCTCGTGACGCTGACCACCTGGCTCATCAAGGGTCAGGCTGACAACGACCTCTGACCGCTGTGGACGTTGCAGCTAGTGTCTTGAGTCGGTGATTCGGGTGCGGCATGCGGCCAGGTGTCGAGGATCTGGTCGGCGGTGCGTTGAACCACCAAGTCATGCCGGTGATCCGACAACAGCTTCACCTCCCGCGCCGATTCGTCCAGCTCCGCGACCGGCAGATTGGGGTGACGCAGCGCGGCCAGCGCCACTGCCTCGGCGTCGATCGGGTCCGACTTGCCCGGCTCCCGGGCCGCGCGGCGGGCGCAAGCCATCAGCCTGGTCGGAATGCGCACCACGCGACATCCGGCCGCGAGCAGCTCGGCTTCCAGGCGGCGAGTGAGATGCCGGCAATCTTCCAGCGCGAAGGCGACCTCATTGAACTTGGCCGACCAGCGGACCAGCTCGAAGTGGCCCTCGCTGTTGGTGAGGACGGTTTTCACTCCCAGCCGGCGACCCACGTCGTCGAGCGCGACGACGGTGCGGGTGCGTTTGTGGGAGTCGGTGCCGATCATGACCATGCCGAGGGAACTCCTGATGTCGAGAGCAGGGAGGGATGCCCGGGACCGCGCGGAGGCGGGCACGCCTCAATCGAGCACGATGGCAGGCTCCTATCAAGCCACATCCCCACGCGCCCTGGGTGCCCTGCGGACCCGCACATCGAGGACAAGCCATCGAACTGCGAGGCAGCAAAGAAACGAGCGAACTCCGCCGGGCAACAAGATCGTGGCATTGACGCGAAGAAGGCCGTTGCCCGCTTGAGGATCTCGACATCCTCGCGCAGCCGCCGGTTCTCCCGCCGCAGTTGCGCGAGCTCGTCCTTCTCGCTCGAGGTCAAACCGCCATCACCGGTTCCGGCGTCGCGTTCGGCCTGCTTCAGCCATTCCCGGACCGCGGTCTCGGTCAGGTCGAAGTCTTTCGCGACCTGACCAACCGACCGGTCGCCACGCTGGCACAGTTCGACGATCTCAGCCTTGAACTCGGCCGTGAACGAACGACGAGGCCGCGGCTTCTTCTTGCCCATGGACTCCATGATGAACATCCTTCCGGAGCAACCGCTCCTGATCTCGGATGTCCGTCAAAATGGGGCAGGCCCAGCCTCGCAGGCGGTGAGTCGCTCAAGTGGCCGACCTGACCGCGCACGGGGAGCAGGCACGAGGTTCTCGTCACGGCCGAGTTCCCGCTGGCTGCACCCGGACGCAACGAGCTTCGCTGGCCAGTTATGGGCTCTCCTTCACCCGCGCCGAGCGCTGCCGTCCAGCCGATCACCAGCGCCACCAGCGCCGGATCGTCGTCCATGCCGGTCACGACTCGGCTGTGATGGCAATTTCGTCGTTGCTTGCCCGCTCGGCCATCGCCGTAGAGAAGTGCTCATGCTGGCCCGTGGGTGACAGGTCGATGGTGACAGCCTGGCGGAGCGCTTCCTGCTCGTCCTTTGGCAGTCCGGTCAGCACCTCGACGAGCTCGGCTTGTCGGGGTTGGCCGATCGTCATGCGGTAGACCGTGGTGGCTTTGACCAGTTCCTGGAGACGGCCGACGTCTCGGCTCATTGGGAGGAGCGGCACGAGGCGTTGGATGGCAGCAGGGCCGGTGAAGATCCACTCTGGCACCATCCCACCCAGGCCATCGTCGCCAAGCTGAAAGAGTGTCGACCACGGATCCGAGGATTTAGCGACCGCCCGGCTTCCGATGAATCTGTAGCCAAGGTTCTTCCGCACGGCGTGGTTCTTGTACCGGTGGACGCGACCCTCGCGTTGCTCCAGATCGACGGGGTTGCCCGGGAGGTTCCAGTGCACGACCGCGTGGGCGTAGTAGTGGAAGTCGAGCCCCTCCTGCCCAACCGACGTGGAGACGAGCACGAATGGCCGGAACGGCGAGTTGAAGGCTCGGCGCACATCCACCGGGTTGTCGCCCTCGGCGGTCTCTCCGCGCGCCTGGCCGAACCGCATGGCGAAGTGCGTACGCAACTCCTCCGTGCGTGGCAGACCGTCCTCGTCCCGCAGATCGAAGTAGTCGGTCTGCATGCTGCCGTCCTTGAGACGGAGGACACGAGAGACCGCGTCGACAACATACGCCACGGGCTGCGGGCTGGCGGCGTCAAGTCGCAGCTGGTCGGGGACAAGGTGGAACCATTCGTCGAGAACGCTTCCGAGTGCTCCGTCGCGGCAGTGCTCGGCGACGTGCGTCCAATAGTCGCCGTCCCGGCTGCGCGGAGCCACCAGCGCGGTGTTCTCGGCATCGTTGAAGAAGCTGAGAAAGGCCCACGCGATTTTGGCTGCGCCGGCATGGAGGTCAGGATCGTCCGGATCGACGCCGAGTCGCGGGGCGATCCGGCGCAAGGCTCGGAACGCGGCCACAGCAGGTCCGGCTATGGCCAGATCGGCCAATCGCCAAGGAAGGTCATCGGGCGGCGGACCCCACTCGTCCGGGAATTCCATCCCCTGATGCAGCGCCTCGAGGTGGTCCACTAGTCCACGCGACTCTCGTTCCTCGTCCTGCCAATCCGTCGGTTGGAGGTCAAGGAGCCCTCGATCCAGGTAGGCCTGCGCCGCGGCGTACCAGATGTTCAGCGAGCGACCGGTCGAGGTCGCCTGTCGGGTGACAGGCCGCAGCTCGTCCGCGATTCTCTCGGCTACCCGTCGACGGAGCGTCATCACGTCTACTGGCAGCACTGCGTCTTCGGTCTCGCCGGCTGCGGCGAGCGGATCACCGAGCTCGGCGAGGCGCCGGCACGGCAGCAGTAGGGCTAGCGTCGTGAACCGCTCACTGGCCGATCGCGAGAGTGCCGGAAGGGTTAGCCGTCCGGTTGCCTGGTGGGCGTTCCGATACGTCACACCTGCTCGGTGGTTCCGGCGCTCGTACTCGAAGCTCACTAGGCCGGCCACGGCCTTGGGTGCGACCGCCCAACCGGAGAAGATGAGCCGCTTCGTGAACGGCTCCGCACCCGCGTAGGCGCCTCGGAGGCTGGTCTGTGGCAAGGTCGGTGGAACCCAGAGCCGCTCGAATGCCCCAGCTGCGGCGAGGTCCTCAATCAGCCAACGTGCCCTCGGGTTGCGCGAGTCGATCCTTCGATAATGGTCGACGTCGTCCCATTCGAGCATGTGTCGGCCCTGTAGCGCCGCTACCAGGTCAGGGTTCTGATCGCGCCAGCCCTTCCGTATCGCATCCTTGACCTTGTACTGGTCCATGAAGTTGACCAGATATGGCGCCGACTTCCAATACTCGACAATGGTCGGGATGTTGTCGAGCGTCTGCGTCACCCTGTCCGTGCCTACGTAAGCAGACACGTCGGCCGGAGTCACCGGGCAGCGAACGTCGCTGCTCACGTCGAGCATGCCGCTTCGGTCCTCCGTCGCGGCCAGTCGCTCGGTGCGCACCATCACGCTGCGCAAGGTCGTTTGGACGCGGTCTCGAGTCGTCGCCAGCCGGACCAGGTCCCGCTCGCCGACCAGTCCGTGGCGGAGTCTCGTCAGGTCGTCTCGGACCTCGTCCAACGCGTTCGCGCGTTCGTTGCCCAGGAGGAACGACAGCGTCCTGGAGAACCCTTCGGCGTGACTCTCATCGTCACCGACGCCCGTGAGCATCTTGTAGGGCGTCGCCGACAACAGAAGCACCCGCGTGGACGGCCGTTCGAACAGCATTTGGGCTAGTTCTCCGTCGTCGCCCACGCCGTCGAGCACGGTGCTGAACCGCTGGAATTCGTCGAGGATGATGAGGTCGGGCGTGAGCTGATCGAAGCACGACTCCGCCAGCGCTCGACACAGCCTACCCACGAGACGTCGCTGCTCTGTCGGGTCCATCCGTCGGCGGCCGTCAGACCAGTACTCGACCTCATCGACAAGGCCCTGCCGCGCCAGAACGTTGTGATAACCGCGCGCCAACTCGGCGGTGATCGGGACACGCTGCGCCTCCGGCAGCGCCGCCTCAAAGCTCCTCGCCCCGAGGGAGAGGAGCGATGTTGCACCGCGGCGGGACATCACGCTCGGTCCGAGGGCACGCTCATGGGAGAGAATATGGAAAAGCATTGCGCGTTCCCGCGCTTGTCCTCCGGCATGACCAAAATTCAAGGATGTCGCCGGGGTGAAGGCGACGAGGTTGACCGGCGTCCTCGAAAGGTGAGCGAGGGCAGCAGGCAACATGGTGATGCGGTCTGCGGCCCGGGTCGGTACGTCGCTCAGCACATTCAGGTCACTGACGTTCTGCCGGGCGATCTGTCCGTTGGAGCAGATATAGACGATGTCGATACGATCGACGTCAGCATCGTCCCAGAGCCGCCGAATGGTCTCCGCGACGACATATCGCGCGATCTTCGTCTTGCCAAGTCCCACTTCGTCAGCAACGAGGAAACGACGCTGGCCACGCTCGAACATCGCCTCGACGACCGTACGAGCAGTCCGTCTCTGGAACTCCTTCAGACCCGATGTCGCAGCTGTCAGCTCGTCGTCCGGGCACGGTCCCCGCAGCCTCACCTGATCGCCCCCTTCCGGGCGGTGTGGACCGCGGCCCAGAGCTCGCGGAAGTCGGACGGCACGATCTCTGCGAACCGCGGCTCAGTCTCCAGCCGGCGGAGTGTTTGCTCGAGCGAGGCCAACCGACGCGGGTGCCGCGATGCCGTTGCCAACAGGTCCTCGAGCACCTTGTCTGCGTCGAGGTTTCCGGCGAACCATCCTCCCGCGCCATCGGCGTCGACGGAATAGCCGCCGAGGGGCCCGAGTCCGAGCAGGGCTGCCAGATAGCGCATGAAATCATCGCGGTTCGCAATGGCGTGGGCTAGCACAGCACCACGCCGTTCTTCGTAGTCATCGCCGATCAGGTGTGCCCGCACCAAAACGCTGCGAGTCTCACTCGGTGCCCGAAGCTGAAGCACGACGAACGGAGTGATCTGGTGAAGAGCGAGACCGTCCCACGTCGCTTCGCCGGATTCGACGGTGGTGAAGTCGGGCTGGCTCAGCAGCCTGGCCTGCATTACCACGTCCTCGGGTGGTTGATACGGGCTGATTCGCAGCGCGGCGCGGATGTGCTCGTGGACCGTGAGCGTCACGGTGATGTCCGCCGATGCCAGGTCGAATGCATGCCCGACCAGCGGCGATTCGTCCTCGGGTGCATCCTTCTCCGGGAGCTCATGGTCCTCGACCAGCCAAGAAAGGTTGTTCTGTTCGGGTTTCCGGCTCAGCACGGCGTCGTACCCGACATCCCTGCGGGAGCCTGTCAGCCGAACCAGCAGCTCCCAGTTCCGGCTCAGCGCCGCGTCCGTCAGATTCGCCGATCCGAGCCACGCTGTCGATCGGTCACCGACGTCTTGGACGAAGATCTTCGCGTGGAGTCCTCGCATGGCCGGACCGAGGTCCACGCCCTCAGCAGAGTCTTCGTCGTCGGCCGTGGCCTCAAACACGGGATCGACGGACTGCTGCGCGTCGAGCACGGCATCCTTGATCCGTTTCACGTCTTCCACCCCGGTCAACGCGCTCGGAACGCCGTCGAGGCTGCCAGCCCGGGAGACGATACCTCGCCAGCTGCTTGCGGTACCGAGGAAATCGACGACTGGGCGATGCGTAAGGAAGGGAGAGATCGCAAGGGCATGATCACATCGCTCGTAGAAAGGGAAGACTCGGCGGCCTGGCCTCAGCGGCACGAAAGCGCCGTCGGTGAATGGCGGGGGAACTGCCAGGCGTGCTCGGCGAGCCGTGTCACGGATGGATCCCACGAGCTCCTGCTGCGCGAGAGTGAGAGGTCGTACGGTTGCACCGGCCACGCCTGCGATGAAGTCGACCAATGGTGCGGCGTCGATGGCCGCAGAGCATTCAGGATCTTCATCCAGCCGCACCAGCACGTCCCAGGCGCGATCGAAGGTCAGGTTCCTGCTCATCACCAGAACGCGGTGTCGCACACGTCCGCGCCCCGACGTGAACCGCACGATCCACGACTTGGGGTGGAACAAGCCCCCGTCCGGTTTGCCTACCTCCACCACAGTCTGCTCGACGAAGGTCAGGGCAGCGCGGTACGCCGGAACCGAAATCGCACCGGCCTGACAGAACAGGATCGTGCGGTCCGCATATCGCCGGATCGTCTCCAGCAGATCGGCACCCTCGTCCTCCTGCTCCGCGAACGATGCCGCCACCGGAACGGCGAGAAGCGCCGACAGATCGAGCGTGAACGTGGTGCCGATCGCGGCGTCGATTGCCATCCCCGGAGGCGGACGCAATGCATCGATCAGCATCGCGGTCTGGTCAAGGCCCAGCATCACCGGACCCCGAATGCGACGGTGGCGGTCCCTAGACCATCGTGGATGTCAGACAGCAGCCGGTTCGCGACCTGCCAGTTGTAGTCGAACCGAAGATAGCCCGAATCCCCCTGCCAAGCACGAAGCCGATCAGTGTGCGTCAACTTCGCCCGTCCTGGCTTCATAGCGTTCTCCCGATTGGTGATCAACCGAGCTGCATCCGCACTCGCCAGCAGATCGTCGGACGAGTTCGCCAGTCCACGCCAGGCTCGGAGGAACCTGTAGGTCTGTTCCCACCGAGTCCGCGCGAGACCTCCGCCGGCCTCGAGTCGCGCGGCCACCCAACTATTGAGCTCGGAGAGCCGCTCCGAGTCGAGGAGCGCGGTCGGAGCTTCTTCCCGCCACTCCCGCAGGGCGTCCGCGTATGTCTCCAGCTGCTGATCCCGCGCGTCTCCATGGTCAGGACGTCGCTGCGCGCACAGATAGTTGTAAAGGATCCGAACGCCGTGCACGAGCTGGTCGAGATCACGACCGAGCCCCATGGCGAGAGCCGCCGGGGCCGGGAATCGACGACTCTCCGGATGGTCCCACACCTGCGGAACGCCGGTTATCCAGGTGTGGCGGCCGGGATCCAGGAGGTAGGCGACGAGCGAGCGCTGATCGGACGGAACGTGGCGTTCCCGGTCCAGAAATCGTTGGCGTAGCCATTGAGCTTGGTCGACAGACAGCCGGAAGCCGGTGAACTGTCCTGCTTGCGGTAGCTCGACCCACCGGTGATCAGGACCGTCCACAGGCTCGTCCTCCGAATGCAGAGCCGACCGTGCGGTCCGCAGCTCGTAGGCCTCGGCGAGGTCGCGACAGTACTGCGTCACCGAACCCGAGCCTCGGAGGATGCCGAGGTTGCGCAAGAGCGGCCAGTAGGCCACGCTCGCCGGCTGCTTCGCGTGTTCTCTGGTGTTCCGGCCGATGATCCCGCGGCCGGCATCCCGATCGTTCCTGTAGTGCTCGGCAAGCTGTGCTGCCAACCTCCCCTCTCCACGGCGTCCGCTGTGCAGCAGCGCCTCCGGCGATCCGCTAGAGGGCAACGACCGGTAGATCTGCGGCAGGAACAGGAGGTACTTGGCGCGCGTGTGCAGCACGCTCAGCCCTGGGTGGAAGACGCCGGCGATGAGGTCCCGCGCCGGCCCCAGCCCGAGCTCGTCAACGGTGCCCTGATTGGCAAGCGCAGCCATCATGAGCTGGACGCGGCGCTGCTGTTCGGCGTCGAAGCTCATCCAGGCGACACGACTTGTCATTGGCTCAGGCCTCGGGCTCGGCCGACGCAGCCGGCTCGTCGGTGGGCGTCTCCATGGCGTTCGACTTGGTACGGCGAGGTACCCGCGTGCTCACGGCGCGTCCGATCCGATCGCCGCCGGCGCGGACGATCGCGGAACCTTCCCGCGACGCAACTCCACCCAACGCGCGGGCCACTTGAGCAGCCTCGACCGTCCGGGTCAGCGCCGCATCCCGTGCGTCTGCGAGGGTTGGGTCACCGATCGCTGTCAGTTCTTGCGGCGGTGTCGACCTGGTGGCTGACGCGAATTCGCGTATCAATCCGTGGAAGATGGTTACCTGCTTGTCAAGGCCGTTCTTGCTGAGGACCCGATGGATTTCCAGCGGGTCGATTCCACGACCCCGCTCGACCGCGGCCACCAGCGCCTCAACCAGCTCCTCATCGAGAACATGCTGTGCAACCAACGACGCGCGCGCGTCGGCGAGCGCTGAGCTGATGTGCTCGGGCTCCCGTTGCCGAACCTGCTGCACGCGTAGGTACTCGTAGAGATGCACCGACTGTTCCGCGATCAGGATCAACTCGAGCAGGTCGCGAACGTTCCCCGTCTCATCGTTGAACTGCCGGAATCTCGCCCTGCGGTCCGGGACGTTCAGCTCACGGGTAACCTCCCCCGCCTTCGTGCTGACGAACGCGCGCAACGTGTCGAGGTCTCGAGCAGTCAACGCGCGCGTCCCCGAGACACTGTCCCAATCGGCGTCCAGCAAGTGGCCTCTATCCTGTGTTGCAGCCACGACGGCTGCGAGATGTCGGTAAGTCCCGATGATGTCGCCACGGAGCCGGCTGTCCAGGTGGCGGTTGATCTTGTCGACCTTGCCTTCAACGCGTTCAACGGCTTTCTGCACGTTCGCGATCGCGGAGCGCAGAGCCAGGGACACAGCTGCGGTTTGCAGAGCCAAAGCCTGCTCAGCCACCAAGGACACCGGTTCGAAGGTCAGTTGGCCGGCGAACTTCCCACCGTCGAGCACGTATCCGCGCAGCGCGCCCGACGCGTCGAACTGCGCGCCGAGCGCCCCGACCTTCGCCAGACCGTCCGCTGTGAGCCGGAGGTACTCGCCGGAGGTGGCAGCCAGCCCGGCGCCGGTGGCACCTATTGCCGCCAGATCGGACAAGGACAGACGCATTCGCGAAGCCGGCGCGACGTCGGCCTCGCCCAGCAACCGGTCGATCGCGCGCTCCACGATGTCCTGCTGTCCCTGGACGAAGATCCCGAATTCGTCGATGCTCACGAGGATGGCGTCATCCTCTTCGGGCTGCGCTCCAGGCGACAACTCGGACATGCGGTCCTGCCTCTCTGAACTCCACGAGATCGTGCGCGACGCTGTCGTAGCGCACCAGTCGTGTCTATTGCGGCCCGCGGCGGTCAGTCAATGACCTCGACGATGTCCGCCTCCTGGGTGCCTGATGCCGTGTCGTAACGAATGCTGTCGCCAAGTTGCGCATGCTCGAGCGCCTTGCTGAGTTCTGTCATCGGACTCAGAGGTGTTGCGCCGACGGGGATCCAGGCGCCGTGCCGAAGAGCAGAGACGATCAGTCGCTCGATGTCCGACTCACCGCGGTAGCGAAGTCCAATGATGCAGCCCGGCGTCACCCACCGACTGCCCTGGTTCAGCTGCTCCACGACCGACTGCGCCAGCACCCAGCCGAGATAGTCCAGACGGTCTTCCAGTTCTTCACGGTGCTGCTCCTGCCTTGCCAGTTCGACGGCATGAGACCGCGAGTCGACCGCATGGACCGATGGTGGATCGGCCAGCCATTGCCTGACCGCCTCGGCCTCCTGCCGTACTCGGTCCCGCGCAGTAGCGGACAACAGCATCTTCCCGTTGCGGAATCGCTGCTCCCCGGGCATCACCGGTTCTTCGACACCCGATGCTGCCGACGCAGACGTCACGGGCACAGCAGCGGTCGGCGCATCGGAACGCGGGGAATCGAGGTCCAGATCGAGTGGAACTGCCAGCGCCGCGACTTCCGTAACTGAGTCGGTCTCGGCAGCCGGGTCGTACACCAAGGGCTGGATATCGAGCGCTTCGAGTAGTTGCCACAGCGGCTCGAGTGCCTGCTCCGGATCACGGAAGAAGGTACTGCCGCGAACGCGCCAGAACGTCCAGCCGACCCGTTCGAGGTCTCGCTGCCGAGCAGCGTCGCTGTCCGCGGTTTCGGCATCGTGGAACGCATCGCCGTCGCATTCCACCGCGAGGCGCTTCGTCCCACCCTCGACGACCAGGTCGATCCGGTAGCCACCGACCTTGACCTGCGGTCGGACGAGGAACCCACGTTCGCGCAGAGCAATGAACACTCGCTGTTCGAAGAGGCTGTCGAACGCCGCGTGCCGGCGGTCCGGCCTGACCTCGCCGAGGTCGAGGGCATCCTGCTCGAGCGGTGGTTTGAGGAGATGTTGTAGGTAGCGCTGCCGCAGATCCTTTCCGGACAGATCGCCGGGCTGCACACTGTGGAAGAGCCAGACCTGGTCCCGCGCCCGCGACGCTGCCACGTTGAGCCGCTGCTGATCCGACTCCTTGCTGAGGGCACCGATCCGGACCGGCCCCGCAGTGGACTGCAGACTCGACACCATCGACATGAAGATGACATCTCGCTCGTCGCCCTGGAAGGCTTCCGCATTGCCGGCACGCAGCTTGCGTTCCTCGACTACTCGGACGCCGAGCACATCCACGAGCCGCTGGATGATCAGCCGGTCCTGGCTGTGCCCCAGTAGGGTGATGACGCCCATCGTCTTACCGTCGTACGCCGGATCTGCACAGCACTTCTCGACCTGGCTGACAATCTCGTCAGCCTCACGCTCGTTGACATAGTCACGCGATCCCGACACCACTGCACCGCTGACGTATGTCGTCCGCAGCGGAGTCAACCGCTCGGCGCCGTACTGCCGCAACGGCACGAGCTCGCCGCGATAGCACAGGTCATTTGAGAAGCCGATGATTTCCGGCATACAGCGGAAGTGTTCCCGCAGCATGATCCGTGAGCCGGACATGCCGACTGCCTGATCGAAGAAGCTGCTTCGCGGCCCGAACAGCGATCGATGCTCCAGCGGGCCGAGATAGTTGTCCAGCAGCGTGAACACGGCTTCGAGGTCAAGGCCGACGTTCGATGGGCTGACCTGCTTGTCGTCGCCGACAACCACCATGCGAGGAGCGAGCCAGGACAACAGGAGCCCCTCAGGGCCGGACTGGCTCGCTTCGTCGACGATGACGACGTCGAAAATGTTCGGCCGGTCGACCGGGACCGTATCGAAAACCCGATGCATCGGCATGATCCAGGCAGGAACCGCGCTCTGACACTCCTGGAGGTGTTTGCGAGCATCCTCACGATACCTGTTCGTGTACTTGCCGGTGGCCTTCCCGATCTTGCGCACCGCCTGGGAGTACATCTTCAGGTGAGTCGACTCCCGTGAGCTCATCCTTTGCAGCGCATAAACCCAGCCGCGGTTGGTCGCGAGCCGCTTGATTGCGACCTGTACATCGTCCGTCGCCACGTCGAGGCGGTCCCGCCACCGCTTCTCCGCCTCGGGATCGTTCTTGTCACGCAGCCGCTTGTCCCAGACCGACCACGCCCACCCCTCCATCAGCTTGGGGAGCCGCTCGTCCCAGATCGGGTCGGATGCAGTTTCCTCGATCTTCACCGCGAGGATCGGGGCAGCCTGCGCTACCCGGAGACGCGCCTGATCGAGCTGCTCGAGAACCGCATTCGCCGCGTGCGCGGTCGCGAATGCCTGGAACGCGCCGCGGTAGTCAGCCGCGTCCCAGCGCCTGAGCGCCTCGGCCCCCTGGCTCACCGCGGATACGGCACCGGCCGCTGTTTCGAGGTCGGCCAGCAATTCCTTGGTGTGCTCCGTCCTGGCCTGCACATCGTCCTGCAAGGACTGCAGTTCCACCGCGTCCAATGCTCTCTGCAAACGAACTAATCCGTCGCCTTCGCGCAGGTCGATCGCCGGCATCGTCGCGACCGATTTCAGTCGTTGGTCGAGCGCCGATGCCGCGTCTGCAAACGTCAACACCTGCCCCAGGACGACGTTCTCATCGGTCAGGACGGCAATCCGCTGTTCCTGCGGCCCGAACGGCGAGTGGCTGTATCCCCAGAGATCCTCCAATCGGGAGAGCTCGACCTCGGCCATCACGCGACCCCGCACCGGTTGCAGCTGATCTAAATCCTCGATCGACTGGCCGTTGACTCGGA
Organism: Kribbella pittospori; assembly: GCF_004331465.1. Classification (GTDB taxonomy): domain Bacteria; phylum Actinomycetota; class Actinomycetes; order Propionibacteriales; family Kribbellaceae; genus Kribbella; species Kribbella pittospori. The sequence goes on along the minus strand of NZ_SJKB01000024.1, from coordinate 16,008 downwards.
CGCACTCGAGGAGCAGCGCTGCGGCCTTCGCGGCCTTGGAGCGCCCGAGCAGACCCTTGATCTTTCCGCCGCTGGCGAGGTGTTGTTCCAGCGTGGTGACCTGCCCGACCGCATCAGCGAGCTCAAGACGGTCAAGTCCGGTGACGAGCGATCCACCGACAGCCTGCAGCCAGAACTGTGCGCCAGCGATACCAGCGGTGGTCGCCTCCGACCGCTGCCGCCATGAGCGCTCGCGTCCGCCGGTCACATCTCGAACGGCGTCTGCTAACCAAGGCTCAAGCCGGCGGCCGAGATCCTGGCGCCGGCGGGCCAAGTCCGCAACACCGACGCGGATCTGGTCACGTTCTGCCGCATCACATCTCGTCAAGGCGGCAAACTCGTCCGTACGGCGTGCGTCCGCCAGATCCTGTGCCCGTGCACTCAACTCGGCGCGACGCTCTACCAGGTGCTGGAAGTCGGCAGGCTGAACGATCTCGCTCAGGTCAGGTACGCGTCCACAGAGCGCACGCAGCTCCGGCGTCGCCCGACGGAGAAGTTGCAAGTAGCCCACAACGTCCGCAACGGTCAGGGAAAGCGTCTCGTCGTGGTCCTTGTCGAACCATCCCAGAGTGTCCTGTTCGCCGGCAAGCCGCTCTGCGATCTGCTGCAGCGTTCCCGAGTAGTCGCCGATCTCCGGGGCGTAGACGTACGTCTCCCGCTCGCGGATGCTGCGGAGCTGGGTCATTGCCTCCTGCTCGCGCGCCCGAGCGTCGGCGAGCTGCCCTCGGAGCCGTGATTCCTCACGTTCCGATGCCTTCGGGTTCGCTCGGTCGGCCTCGGCGAGGATGGTGGCAACAGACCGCTCGAGATCGGCTTGCCCTCTGCCCGCGTCGTCGGTCACGCTGACGCAGAGGTCTCGAATCTCGTTCGGGAGTTGCTCCTTCAGCACGGTGAGCGCCCGAGTCGTCGTGCTGGTGACCAGTACCCGTTGCCCATGGGCCAGTAGGTCGCTGATCAGATTCGCGATCGTGTGCGTCTTTCCGGTTCCCGGAGGACCCTGGACCACGACTGTCTGATGGTCAGCCAGACGCTGCCGGATCTGCCGTTGCTCGTCGTTCGCCGGCTTCGGGAAGTACACCTCGGTATCGGCGTACGCCGTCTCCCATGGAACCTGATCCACCTCCGAGACACGGCCGTCGGTGATTTGCGCGAACTGCTTGACGCCGGACGGCACCTCTGCACCGGCTCGCAGCTGCGCGATGATCTGCTCGCACGCGGCGACCAACGATCTCTTCGTGCGCTCCCGAAGGATCAGGGCTGGTGCGAAGGCGACCGTCGGCTGCCCGTCGGCGCGGCGCGTGCCTCCGGACGGCGACTGCATTCCGGGATCGAACGCAGCGTCCGGGCCGGCCCCGTTGACCCAGGTCCGCAGCACGCCCGCGATTCCATCCGGCTCGGCTGCCCACGGGTCGTCCAGGCTGTTCAGGCCGGCGCGGATCGCCTGGCGCACCTCGTCCGAGGCTGTATCGGCGGGGGCAAGCATGTCTTCCTCCAGCACCGGTGCCCGTCCGTCCGGGGACGAAAGTACCGTCAGTCGCCCCGAATCGAGATCGAGCTCGATCGAGGCAGGCATGGTGACCAGATGACGCTTCACGTCCTGACCGCCCGACCTCGACACCAGGCATCCGAATCCGACGACGACCTCGTACGTCTCTGCGAGCGCCGTAGCATCCTGGTAGATCTCGTAGAGGTGGTGATATGCCTCCGCTACAGCGGCACGCGGGCGGTCGTCCGCTGCCCATGCCTGCCATTCCGGAGCCCACTCGTCCAGCTCAGACTCGATTTCGGGGTGATCCTCGAGCAGCAGCTCCTCGGTCCGCGTCTCGTGGTCGCCCTCCGGCGTGACAACCTGGATCGCCCGCGCCGAGCGGCTGCTCAACGTCGGCAATGTCTGGGACGAGTCACGAAGCGATCGCTCGGTGAGCCAAGGACGGAGGACATCCGGCGGGACCGGCGGCGCGATCCGCTCGACCCGGTCGATCGCGAGCCAGGTTCCAGACTCCTCGGTCTCAGCGCCGAATCGGAGCGCGTCGGTCGTCGGCAGCTGGCCCAGCCACATAACCGCGCGGTAGGCATCCACCGAACGCACGACGCGCGTCCGGAGCTGCTGCAATTTGACCAGAAACTCGAAGATCCGAGCTGCACGATCGTTCAACGACCCGTCCGCTACGGCCCCCAGCGACGCACCGATATCCAATGACCCCATAGTTTCCCCCAGGAGAACAGCTCTGCTCCCCGCATCGTCACCGCTGTAAGAGGCCCCGCCGACACTGTCAGCGCGACCGCTCTCACCGACCACCTAGCCCGGCGCCCCTTTGTTGATCGTTATCGGGTCCAGACCGTTACATCTGGCCCGGACATTGTCGGCGAGTCCGAAGGACTGAATCGTCGGGCACACGCGTCTGCGCCGGTTAAGCGTCGCCCGCCCACGACGAGTTGTACGGGCTTGCTCTGCCGAACGGGGCACTACCCGACTACGTTCCATCGAGAGTGAGCAGGATTGGCGTAGTCAGCAGGAGACCGGCTCCCTCCCTCCTCGAAGCCGGTCTCCTGGCCACGGACGTCAGTTCGACAACTTGCCCTCGAAGTGGCTGCCCTCGTAGTCCCAACCAGGCGCAACCTCGAGCTGGAGTGTTGAACTCACGTGAGCCTTCGGAATCGCGAAGCCGTACCGGGCGGTCTTCTTCTTGCCCGGCAGGATCGAGCCCTCGAACCCGCCACCCAGGTTCTGCTCGGAGTCGAAGACCGAATCGGCCTGGTCGCCGTTGGGTCCGCTGGCGAGCTTGACGTCGACGAGACCGGTGTCGAAGGTGTCCGACGACCCGTTCTGGAGCGTGACCGTGACAATGACTCCCACGTCGCCCGGCTTGCCGCCGGCGGCGTACTGGCTGATCCGGAACCGCTTGAGAGTGGTGACCTGGACCTTCACTCCGTCGCTGTAGTCGAACCACTGCGTGGCACCAACCTTCGCGACGCGGTCTTCCTCGGTCGGCGTCGCGGTCGGTTCGGCGCTGGCGGGCGGCTCGCTCGCCGGTTCGGTCGGTCGGGTCGCCGGCGACGTGACGACCGGTGCTTCAGCTTTGGTGGCCGTGCTGTCCTTCGCGGCGTCGTTCACTCCGTTCGCCAGGACGGCGACGCAGCCGCCTGCGAGCACGACGAAACCGACGGACAGCGCGATCATCGTGTTGCGCAGGATGTGGCGCTTCTTGACCGGCTGCGGCGGCAGACCGGGCTGGTACTGCGGATTCTGCTGATGCTGCGACATTTCGTGATTCCCCCACCGGGTCTGGCTGAATGGATTGGTTGTGAGTTGTCAGGCGGCGCCGGACACGACGCCGGTCAACGGAGCGGGCGCGGCAGAAGATCCGGCGAGAGCGACCAGAGCCTCGTCCAGCAGTCGGCGGATGGACGCGTTCAGGCCGGTGCACTCGCTGTCGATGGTTCCGGCGTTCTTCTGGATCCCGTTCGCGAGCTTCTTGACCTTCGCGATCCTGTCCAGCTGTGCGAGTGCTTCGCCGATCTTCTCCTCGGCCGTCGTGACCTCGCTGGTGCCGGTCCGCGAGGTCGCCGCGAGTGCGACCGTGCGGATCAGCAGTACGACGGTGCGCAGCAGCTCGGGATCGTCGCCGTTCGGGTCGAAGGCCAGGACGACGCGCCGTGGTCCGAGGACGCGGATCGACTGGCCGTCGTTCTGCTCGGGCGAACGGACGATGCCGATGGCCGCGATTGTGCCCCGGTTCCGCTCGGCCTCGTCGAAGTACTCGCCCCAGCCGGTCCGCGGCGAATCGGTCATCTCGAGGACGACGTGAGCGCAGCCGGCCGCTGTGAGGACGCCATCGCCCTTCTTGCTCCGCGGTACGTGACCGACCTTTGCGGTTGTGTCGACGTACTCGTCGCCGAGTGCCGCCGCCATACCGCGGAGCAGGTCGTGCATCTGCGCCTCGAACGAATCGCCCTTGATCGGGGTGACATTGACGAGCTTCGTCTTCGCCTGCTGGACCTTGAGCATGGTCGTCAGCTCGTCCACCTTTGCCGCAAGCTCTCCGTGGTTCTTCTCGAGCTGCTGAGTTACCTTCTCCTGCTGAGCCGTCAGGCTGGCGGCGTGCTTGGCCATCGGCGAGGACGGGTCGGTCGGGTCAAACTGCTTCGCGGCCCGTTCGAGGAGCTCGCGTGTGCTCGTCCGGACCTGTGTCTCGAGGCCGGAGCCGAACTTGTCCAGCACTGGCTGGAGGCGTTCGAGGAGCTCCGGGTTGTCGCCACCGACGAGCCGCCTGATCTCGACGCTCAAATCGTTCTTGGCGCCCTGAACGGCTGCGGTGAACTCCTTGCGACTCTGCTGATCAGCTTCGGTGATGGCCTTCTTCGCGTCGTTGGCGACCTGAACAACGGCCGTCGAGGCGTCCTTGACGGCAAGTTCGGTCAATTCGGCCGCTTTCGAGCTCGCGGCTTCCGTTTTCTCGCCGACCTCCTTGAGCATCTGCTCCAGCAGGCGCGCCTCGGAAGTCTGCGCCGTGGCAGCCAGCGCCCGCGCACCAAGGAGGACCGCCTCGGTGGCGAAAGCCGACAGGTCGGCGCCGGCCAGCTGGTTCGGGTCCTCGACGATCGGGCCCCGGCGGCCGGTGGCCCAGTGCTGTGCTTCGCGTACGACATCGGGTCCGGCGATGGTCAGCGACTCGATGACGATCCCTGTCAGGGCGGCGTCGAAGTGCGCCGCGTTCTCACCTCTGGTCATGGGAAGGCTGTGCTCCTCAGTTCGGCGCTGTCCCGATGACAGCGGTGAAAGCAGCATGAGAGCATCCATCTCTGGCAGCAACGTCGATAGTTGATAAGCAGGCTTATCAATAGATCATCAGCAAATGTCGGAGATCCGCCGTAGTATCGGGCCATCAATGACGAGGGAGGTGCGGAATGGAGCAACAGCCGACGCTGACGCTGCCGGATGTGGCGCTCCTCGCCCGCGTCAGCCGGCCCGTGGTCTCGATGTGGCGCCGCCGCCCGAGGGCCCGGGGACAGTTCATCCCGTTCCCCTCGGCGGTCGCTACAGTCGGCGGTGTCGAGCGGTTCGATCGCGACGAGATCGTCGCCTGGCTCGAGCAGACGGGCCGCGGCAACAACCCCGAGGCACGGCAGGACGCGCCGGCGCTGTCGATTCCCGAATCCGCGGACGCCGATGACGTAGTAACGCTGCTCTGCCTGCACGCGATGAGCGGGACAGAGCTTGCCGAGCTCGACACGGCCGAACTGCACGCGCTCGCGGAGCAGATCGATCCTGCCGATGAAATCCTGCAGCGGGAGGTCTACCAGCTCCGTGCCGACATCGACCTGTTGGGGTACGTGGACGACTTGGCCGGGGCGTCGTACGGCGTGTCCGACGCCCTGGCGCGATTCGAATCTGGACGCCTGCAGAGGCAGGCGGGCGAGCGAGGGCTTTCCGAGGGGGTGGTGGAGTTGCTGTGCACGGCCGGCGATGCCGCGCGGGTGCACCTCGGCGGAGAATCGGTCGCCCTTGTGCCTCCGTCCAACCACCGACTTGCGAGCCGGCTGGCCGAGCGATTCCCCGCGATTCTGGCCGGTCCCGCCGTGTCGGGACGCGAGCTGCGGCGCCGCGCCGTGATCGGCGGCTTCGAGGTGATCGGCGAGGCGCGCAGCACGGTGCGAGTGGTGTCTGTGGTTGGAGAATCCGAGACGATCGCGCTCGACGCTCTGGACGATCTGGTCGTCTCGCTGAGGCCGACCGATATCGGTATCGCCCTGGGCTCGGCCGCCGTACTCTGCGACGAAATGACCGGCGGTGGTGAGCAACGGCGAGCACAGACTCTCCGTGCGGGGAACCTCGCGATGGCGATCCGGCTGCCTCGTGGGCTCTGGAAGGCCGCGCATCGGCAGAGCCTCGCGGTGTGGATCGTCCAGGGAGGGCGGAGCACCCGGTCACTCCGGATGGCCGACGTGACGTCGGAGAGTTTTGACCTGACGGACCTCGCGTCCGACATTTCGGCCGCCCTCAAGCTCACCGAAGCACGCGCCTACCGATATGCACGCGCCGGCGAACTGGCCTCGGTACTGGCAGGTGGGCCGGTGGTGCCTCGCGGCGTTCGGGCGGTCCAGCTCGGATCCACAAGTTCCACCAGCCATCTCGACCAGATCCACACCGCGACCCTGACGACGAGTGAACCGCTTCCCGGGTACGACGTGACAGCTGCACCCGCGCCCGGGCAGGTCCTGCTGAAGCAGCGGTCGCTCGGAGAGCTCGTCTCAGCGGGCCACCTTGCGATGAAGCGTGGCAGCCGTATTGATGTCACAGAGCAGGACCGCGACGGGACCGTCCGACTGCTGACCGCCGACGCGAGCGTCGAGGACGCCCGGCTTGACCCACTGGACGCCGTGCAACTGTATCCCCGCGCGACGCGAACCGAGCCGGGCGACGTCATCTTCCTTCAGCGGCCGCGGCCGCTGGCCCGCGTCGACCTCGAGGGCGGTGCCTTGGTCGCGTCACCCAGCCGGATCCTCCGACTCCGGCCCGGCGCGACCATCGGTCCGCAGGCGTTGGCGGCGATTATCAACCTGCTGGCCCCGCCCGGAACCGACTGGCAGACCTGGAGCGTTCCCGACCTCCACGCGGGTGAAGCCGAGGCGCTCGACGCCACGCTGGCGGGCGCCGCCCAGTACCTGGCGAATCTCCGGCGACACATGCAAGCCACCCACGACCTCACCACCAGCCTCATTCGCGGCGTCGCGAGTGGTGCGGTCTCCATCGATCCCATCAACACCAAGGAAGCAGGCTGACGTGCCACCACGTAAGAAACAACCAGAGACTCCTTCCACCATGAAGGAGCTGAAAGACACGCTCTGGAAAGCGGCCGACAAACTCCGCGGCTCGCTGTCGGCCAGCCAGTACAAGGACGTCATCCTCGGCCTGGTCTTCCTCAAGTACGTCTCGGACGCGTACGACGAACGTCGCGAGGTGATCCGCGCCGATCTGACGGGCGAGGGGTACGACGAGGAGCAGATCGCCGACCTCATCGACGACCCGGAGGAGTACCAGGGATACGGCGTGTTCGTTGTGCCGCCCGAGGCTCGATGGTCGTACCTCGCTGAGAATGCCAAGGGCAAGCCGGCCATCGGTGATCAGCCGGAGCGGTCGATCGGGTGGCTGATCGACCACGCGATGGAAGCGATCATGAAGGAGAACGAGAGCCTCAACGGAACGCTGCCGCGCCTCTATAACCGTGACAACATCGACCAGCGTCGGCTCGGTGAACTGATCGACCTCTTCAACAGCGCCCGGTTCAGCCGGCAAGGTGAGCATCGCGCGCGCGACCTGATGGGCGAGGTCTACGAGTACTTCCTCGGCAGCTTCGCTCGCGCCGAGGGCAAGCGGGGCGGCGAGTTCTTCACACCGCCCAGCGTGGTGAAGGTGATCGTCGAGGTGCTGGAGCCGCACGGTGGCCGTGTCTACGACCCATGCTGTGGGTCGGGTGGCATGTTCGTGCAGACCGAGAAGTTCATTTACGAGCACGACGGCGATCCGAAGGACGTGTCGATCTTCGGCCAGGAATCCATCGAAGAGACCTGGAGGCTGGCGAAGATGAACCTCGCCATCCACGGCATCGACAACAAGGGCCTGGGCGCGCGCTGGGGAGACACGTTCGCTCGCGACCAGCACGCGGATCACCAGATGGACTTCGTGATGGCCAATCCGCCGTTCAACATTAAGGACTGGGCCCGCAACGTCGAAGATCCGCGCTGGAAGTACGGCGTACCACCGGCCAACAACGCCAACTACGCCTGGATCCAGCACATCCTGTCGAAGCTCGCCCCCGGCGGCCGAGCCGGCGTCGTCATGGCCAACGGCTCCATGTCCTCGAACTCCAACGGAGAAGGCGACATTCGGGCCCAAATCGTCGAAGCCGACCTGGTCTCCTGCATGATCGCCCTCCCCACCCAGCTCTTCCGCAGCACCGGCATCCCCGTCTGCCTCTGGTTCTTCGCAAAAGACAAAACCGCCGGCAAACAAGGCTCAATCGACCGCACCGGCCAAGTCCTCTTCATAGACGCCCGCAACCTCGGCTACATGATCGACCGAGCCGAACGAGACCTAACAACCGAAGAAATCGTCCGCATCGGCGACACCTACCACACCTGGCGTGGCTCAGACTCAGCAGCCGCCAAGGGCCTCAAGTACGAAGATATCCCAGGCTTCTGCAGGTCCGCGACGCTTGCCGACATCAAGGAAGCTGACTACGCCTTGACTCCGGGTCGATACGTCGGCGCATCGGAAGCCGAGGACGACGGCGAACCCATCGACGCAAAGATCCAGCGCCTCACTAAGGACCTACTTACCACCTTCGACGAGAGTGCGCGCCTCGAGAAGCTCGTGCGAGAGCAGCTGGAGCGAATCGATGCCTAGGGTTGACACGCTTGGCGACGCATGCTCTGAGATCGTTGACTGCGCTCACAAGACTGCACCGATCGATCAGGATGGCGAGTACTTCGCTGTGGGCACACCTGCGATGCGGGGGAACACCATCGACTACTCGCAAGCACGAAGGATCAGCAAGGACACCTTCGACCGATGGACGACTCGGCTGCGCCCCGAATGCGGAGATCTCTTGCTGGCCCGCGAAGCGCCAGTCGGGCCAGTCGTTCGAGTCCCCGAAGCCGAGAATGTCGCACCGGGCCAGCGCACGGTTCTACTGCGCCCTCGCCCAGGAGTGGTCGAGTCTCGATTCCTGTACTACTACCTGACGTCGCCGTCGACGCAGTCCGCCCTGCAGGTGAAGGCGTCAGGATCTACGGTCCCGCATCTGAATGTGGCTGACGTCCGACTCCTCCCCACGCCAGGGTTCCCGGACTACTCGGAGCAGCAACCGATCGCGGAGGTGCTGGGGGCGCTCGACGACAAGATCGCCGCCAACGATCGACTTGCCGGAATCGTATTGGAGTTGGCTCGTACGAGCTACACACAGGCAATAGAAGGCCGCACTACTGCGGTTATGGCATCTGTGTTGGAGCCAGTTCTTGGCGGCACACCAAGCAGGTCCGATGCGTCATCGTGGGACGGCACGATCCCATGGGTTTCAGCAAAGGACATCACTGGCGCGACTCAGGGCATTGTAATCTCCACAGCCGAAAAGATCTCTCAAAGCGCAGCATCGGTGAAGCGGCTTCGCCCCTTACCAGTCGGATCGGTCGTCTTAACAGCGCGCGGCACCGTTGGTGCCGTGGCTCGGTTAGGCATAGCCTCCGCGATCAACCAATCCTGTTATGGATTCGTACCGGGTTCTATTCCCGCAGGATGCCTGATGTACCTGATTGAAAATGCATCTGATCAGGCAAGGGCCATGGCGCATGGTTCCGTCTTCGACACGATCACGATGCGTACGTTCGAGCATGTACGTGTGCCGAAGCTGAATATGTCCGAGTGGGCTCGCATTGAAAGTGTGGTGCAACCACTCATTGCCTCGGCGCAGCAGGCTGTCTCAGAATCGTCCGTCCTTGCACGGACCCGTGACGAACTGCTGCCATTGCTGATGTCGGGCAAGGTTGGGGTTCGGGAAGCGGAGAAGGTTGCGGAGGGGGTTGTGTGATGGTTAGTGAGGCGGAGTGGGAGAGAGTTGCGCTGGATCAGCTCTTCGAGCATGGGTGGGAGCCGCTTCATGGCGTGGAGGTTGCACCTGGAACTGAAGGCGGGCGGGTCTCGTGGGATGACATCGTGTTGCGGGGGCGGTTGCTGGAGGCTGTGCGGCGGCTGAATCCGATGGTGCCCGCCGAGTACATCGAGCAGGCGCTGGCGGAGATTGCGGCGCCGAAGTCGCAGGATGCGTTGGCGGAGAATTATCGGTTGCACGACATCCTGGTCCACGGATACCGCGGGATCAGTTATATCGACTCCGACGGGATTGAGCAGAACCCGACGATCCGGCTCGTCAGTCATGTTGTCGAGGACAACGAGTTTCTCGCGGTCAACCAGGTGACAGTCCGGTCTTCGGAGTACGAGCGGCGGTTCGACGTCGTTTTGTACCTGAACGGTATGCCGGTGGTGATCGTCGAGCTCAAGAAGGCCGGCTCCGAGCACGCGGACATCGCGGCGGCCCACGCCCAGTTGGCGACGTACCTGCGTGAGTTCCCGCTGGTCTTCCGGTTCTGTGCGCTCTCGATCATCAGCGACGGCATCACCGCCCGGTATGGCACGCCGTTCACTCCCCTCAACCACTACTCGCCGTGGAACGTCGACGACGACGGCCAGCCTCTCAAGCTCGGCGAAGTCGAGCCCGACGACGGCCTGGGCATCGAGCTGGAGTACCTGCTGAACGGGGTCTGCAACCAGGAACGGTTCCTGCAGCTGCTGCGCAGCTACGTCGCCTTCGACGCGGGCGCTGACGGATACGCGAAGCGGATCGCCAAGCCGCACCAGTACTTCGCCGTCACCAAAGCCGTCGGCACGACAGTGGACGCGGTCGAGAGCGACGGCAAGGCCGGCGTTGTCTGGCACACGCAGGGTTCCGGCAAGTCGATGGAGATGGAGCTCTACGCGCACGCGGTTAGCCTGCAACCGAAGCTGAAGAACCCGACGATCGTCGTCGTCACCGACCGCAACGAACTGGACAGTCAACTCTTCGAAACCTTCAACAGATCGCGGCTGCTCGCCGAGACCCCGGTAAAGGTGACCACCCGCTCGCAGCTGAGGGCCGAACTGTCCAACCGCACCACCGGCGGCATCTACTTCACGACTCTGCAGAAGTTCGGCCTGACAGAGAAGGAACGGCACGCCGGTCTCGACCATCCGCTGCTGACCGACCGACGCAACATCATCGTTATCGTCGACGAGGCACACCGCAGCCACTACGACGACCTCGACGGGTTTGCCCGGCACATCCGCGACGCCCTCCCGAAGGCCGCGTTCATCGCGTTCACCGGTACGCCGATCTCGTTCGCGGACCGGAACACGCAAGAGGTGTTCGGCTCCGTTATCGACACCTACGACCTGACACGCGCTGTCGACGACGGCGCCACCGTGCAGGTGTACTTCGAACCTCGCATCATCGGCGTCAAGCTCGCCGGCGAGGTGAGCGAGGACCAGCTCGACGAGGCGGCCGACGAGGCCACGGTCGGCCTCGACGACGTCGAACGCGAGCGGATCGAGCAGTCCGTTGCCGTCATCAACGCTGTCTACGGAGCGCCGGCACGCCTCCAGGCGCTGGCGGCCGACATCCTCGACCACTGGCAGAAGCGATCCGAGGCGATGCTGCCGTTCATCACCTCCCCCGGCAAGGCCTTCATCGTCGGCGGGACGCGTGAGATCTGCGCCAGCCTGTACGAGGAGATCATCAAGCTCCGTCCCGACTGGCATGACGACGCCGTCGACAAGGGCGTGATCAAGGTCGTGTACTCGGGCAACGCCACAGACACCGGCCTGATTGCCAAACACGTACGACGTGACGGTCTGAACAAGGTGATCCAGAAGCGCCTGAAGGACGCCGAGGACCCGCTCCAACTCGTCATTGTCAAGGACATGATGCTGACGGGCTTCGACGCGCCGCCGCTGCATACCCTGTACCTTGACCGGCCGCTCAAGGGCGCACTACTGATGCAGACGCTGGCCCGCGTGAATCGCACCTTCCGAGGCAAGCCTGACGGCCTCCTGGTCGCGTACGCACCCCTGGCCGACAATCTGAACCAGGCCTTGGCCGAGTACACCAAGACCGACCGTGACAAGAAGCCGGTCGGCAAGAACGTCGGCGAGGCTGCCGACCTCGCTCGAACGCTGCTTGCCACCCTGGACCAGCTGTGCACAGGGTACGACTGGCGCAGCAAGATCGAGCCGAGCACCACAAGTTGGATCAAGACGACCCTGGGGCTCACGAACTACCTCCGCTCGCCGGCCACCCCGGGCAATCAGCCAGTAGAGGGCGAGGAGACCCTCACCCAGCGCTTCCGGAAACTCGCGAACCAGCTCGCCCGCGCATGGGCGCTGGCCTGCGGTGGCGACAACCTCGCCGACGTGCGGACCGAGGCGAAGTTCTACGAGGAAGTCCGCGTCTGGATGGCGAAGTTCGACGCCCAGGAGCGGCAGGCATCCGGCCGGCCCGTGCCCGAGGAGGTTCAGCGGCTGCTGTCGAACCTGGTCGCCTCCTCGACCGCGACCGGTGAGATCGTCGACATCTACGAAGCCGCCGGCCTGCCCAAGCCGTCGCTGTCCGACCTCGGACCCGACTTCCAGGTCAAGGCACAGCAGGTCGAGAACGCCCATCTCGCGATCGAGGCGCTGCGAGACCTGCTGACCGAGGAGTCCGGCAAGGCGACCCGCAACAACCTCGTCCGCCAGCGAGCGTTCTCCGAACGCATCCGCGAGCTGATGAACAAGTACACCAACCAGCAACTCACCTCAGCCGAGGTCATCGCCGAACTGATCGAGATGGCCAAAGAAGTCGCCGCCGAAGCCAACCGCGGCAAGGACTTCAGCCCACCACTGTCCGAGGACGAGCTCGCGTTCTACGACGCCGTCAGCACCAACGAGTCGGCCGTCGAGGTCCAGGGCGAGGACGTGCTGGCGCAGATCGCCCGGGAACTCGTCGAGGTCATGCGCCGCGACATCAAGACCGACTGGACTGTGCGCGACGACGTACGCGCCAAACTCCGGTCGTCCATCAAGCGCCTCCTGGTCAAGTACAAGTACCCGCCCGACAAGCAGGCCGGCGCGATCAAACTCGTCATCGAACAAATGGAAGCCATGGCGCCGCGCTACGCGGCCTGACACCGACCGAAGCGGATACAGGGGGCGAGTCATGGTTGAGGTCCAACGAATCGTCGACGACCGGGGAGCCGTGGCGCTCGCGGACCGCCTGAACGGCAACTCCCGGACCAGACCCATCGTGGTGATCACGACGGCGGCGGGAAAAGGCGAGCCGTACATCGATCCGGAGGCGGTCCTCTGCGAGGTTGCGGACCTCGCCGACATCTATCTCATCGCAACCGGGCCCCACACATGGACGTTCTCCGGGAAGATGCCCGAGGGGACTCAGGTGTATGGCGGGGCGGGCAGGGCCTATCCGGTAGGGCATGACGGGGTGACACGTCCACTCCTCTCGCCGCTGCGCTTCGCCTACAACGAGCAGGAAGGCGAGCGTTCGACACGAGCCCTCATCGCGGACGCGTTGCAGATGGCGGCCGCCTCCGGTCTCGTCCAACGCTCGCCAGTCCGCCGCCGGGCGCGTGGCGAAGCCGAGGTCATAGGCTTTCCAGTTCCGGGACGTGCGCTGGTGAAGCTGGACGGGCAGGTCGCTCAGGTTGCACAGGAACTCACGCTCTCGTCGGTGCCCCTGGAACGAATCCTTGCTGTCGGGATGCGGGTACTGGGCTACCTCGACACCGATACTCGCCGACTCGACATCACCGAGAGCCTGCTCCCGGCAGATGTCGCGGTCCGGGCCTATCGGGTCGGGGACGTCGTACTGACAGAAGTCGCGTCGGTACATGCAGACCAAGCCGAGCTCCTCCTGCACCCGGAGATCCGCATCACTGTGACGAGAGCAGATGTCACGGGCAACGATCTGGACGATCTCCGGGACCTCATGACACCGGGCGAAGTCGTGCCCGCGCGCGTCCAAACGGAAGGTCCGACCTGGCATCTCAGTCTGGCCGATGTCGACGATCACGAAACGCCGGTGCCCGCCACGGCACTCGTCTACGGCGGACCTCCATGGTTGCCCCTCGCTCCACCGTCCGGACACGTGCCGAGCGGGGACGATCAGGCGGCTGCCGAGGTAGCGAATGCCGCGGTCCTCGCGATGGCAAGACCCTCTCCTACGACGCCCAGCGCGACGCCGGAGACGCTCCGGCCGCGACCGACGCCCGCCATCTTCGACAAGCAGCGCCAGACCAAGCCCGCCGACCGACCGCCGAAACAGGCGACGGAGTCGATGACACTCACGATCGACGCGCTTCGCGGGCGAGTGAAATCGCTCGAACATCAGCTGGACCAGGTACGCGACGAGCTTCGCGCCGGCACTGCGGAACGAGCCGCACTCGTCCTTATGCGCCAAGAGCTCGAACGCCAGGTTGCCCGGCTCGAACATGACCTGCAGTTCCAGCGAGCCCAGCTCCGCAAAGCAAAGAAGCCCACCGCCACCGCCGCACCCCAGCCCCTTCCCGAGTTCGCCGACCGCGAGCAGGCATTCCGGTACGCCGTACTCACAGCCTGGGCGAAACGCACGCCCGCCGGGGAGCAGCCGCTCCTCCCCCTGCCGGAGTACGACCTCGGAGCGCACTTTCTCGACTCGCTCACGGAGATCGCGGGCGTCCGCCTCGAGAAGGTCGCCGACGTCGCAGTCGAGATCCTGACCGGCCGGGTTCAGAACGTCGCTGGCCGACAGGTCCACCAACTCCGCGAGTCACTGTCACCAGGCGCGCCGTACGTCCGACGGACTGCGGACGACGCCACCTGCTGGAGAGCGGCACTACAGGTCAACAGCCCTCAAGCCCGCCGCATCCACTACTGGATCCTCCCCGGCGGCCGAGTCGAGTTCTCTCGCATCACCCTCCACGACGACTACCGCCCCTAGTACGACAGTCATAGTTCGTGATGCTCATGCTGAGATGGGTTGTGGGCCTTCATACTGCCGAGGCCTGCGGCTGCAGTGGCGAGGCTGTGGTCCGCGTGATCAGGTCCTCCGCGTGTGTCAGGTGAAGAACGACGTGTGGACGCGGCCGACTCGCTGGTGGTACGCCGCCAGCTTGTCGAGGTCGGTCGGGGGGAACCGAAGTGCGTTCAAGGGGTCTTTTCCGCGTGGGATGGATGCCCTCACTCCATTCGATCACGTCGTGCTCCTCGAAGCACCACGCACGCTGGCAGGTCTCTGAGGTCGAAGCCGACGACGTAGGGAGTGACCGCTTCCCGGACGATGTCTCATCCAAACTGGCTGCGCCTTGCCCTGACTGATCATCTAAGCCGTGCGGCTGCATCTTCATCTGTTCGACTTGGGACATGGACGGCTCCTCACTTGGTTGGACAATCAGCGACCTGGTGAGGTCCGGATTGACAAGCCGCGCGGTAGCGCGGCAATGATGTTCCCGATACGGGAGGACGATCAGGCAGATGATTCGACGCAAGAACGCCTTGTTGGACACGGCTCTCGCCTGCGTGGAGCGTGGGATTCCGGTGCGGGCGGCAACTATCGCGGGAACGCCGGACGGCGACTGGATCACCGATGCCGACGCAGCCCGCGTGGTCTGGGACGTCGCCGAGCCGCCGAACCTGGCGGTCACGTCGTGCCCGACCGTGGCGATCTGGCGCCTGCCGCGGATCGCCGGCGCTTACGGCAAACGGCTGTACGAGCAGGAGCGACCTGGGATCTGGCCGCCGACGATGAAGCTGCCGGACGGCGACTGGATCACCTGCACGCCCCAGCCCGAAGCCAACCTCGGCCCGCTGGTTACCGGCGTCGAGTGCGTCGAGCCGGGGACATCCGTGGTCATCCCGCCGTCGACGACCACGGATGGCCGGCTGAGGTGGGACGGGTCGAACTTCCCGCTCCATCCGCTGCCGAGCGCTGATGCGGTGTTGTCGAGGGTGCTGCGTGCCGAAGTGGAGTACGTCGAGCTGCACGGCCGGCTTGGCTGAGATCTCGCCAGCCGCGCAGCACGACACCATGGCTCAAACCTTCTGGCCAACAGCCAGGAACAGCGAGCTAGCCGTGAAGGAGGTGGGCGTTGATCTCCTTGACTAGTTCGGCCAGGGCAGGCAGCTCGACTACCTCGACACCGGCGGCGCTCAGCAGCTCGGCTCCTTCGCAGTCGACGAAGGTCGAGGGTTCGCTCCAGGCGAGGACTACACGGGGGATGCCAGCCGCAAGGATGAGTTCGGTGCAGGTTCTAGTGCCGCGCGTCGTTAGTTGATTTACGGTTGGTGGTTGGGATGATGAGGCATGGCGAATCGTCCTGCTGCTGCGTTGGTTCTGCGTGAGGGTGACG
>NZ_SJKB01000023.1 GCF_004331465.1 Kribbella pittospori | reverse complement strand
TCACCCTCACGCAGAACCAACGCAGCAGCAGGACGATTCGCCATGCCTCATCATCCCAACCACCAACCGTAAATCAACTAACGACGCGCGGCACTAGCGTGTGCCGGAAACGTTCGCGAGCGGCTCTGCCGCGCGGGCGTGGGGGAATCCAGATAGGGGGGACCATGAGAGGAAAACTACGTGTATTACTGCTGCTCGTCGTACCGCTGGCGCTGATCGTCCCGGCGGCGTCCGCGGGGGCCACGGGAACGCCCAAGACCGGCAGCGTGCGAGTCACGATCGTCACGCCGCCTGGAGTGCCGGCGAACGTCGAGCTTGCCGGAAAGACGGCGTACGTCGCCATGAAGCAGCCAACCCGGAACGCTGACCCAGACGACGCTGAGCCTGCCAGCTGGCTCGTATCACGTCCGGCTGCCCAGCGTGCCCTTCAACGGGTTCGGTACGTCGGCCACTCGGTGCCGCACGAGGTGATCGTCCGGCCGGGCCGGACGATCCCGTTGTACGCCGGTTTCGTGCCCGACCTGGGCGCCCGGCAGCTGCATGCGACTGCCATCACCCAGACCGGGGTAACGCTGAACTGTCGGCCTCGCCCGGATCGCGTTTCGTGTTGCGCCGAACTAGCGGTGACAAGCCGGCGTCGAGCAGGTTGCACGGCACGGCGATCTCAACCCACGGGACGTCGGCGTCGGACCAAGGGCTGCAACCGGGCAAGCAATTCACCTACTCGCTCTACACACAGCTGAAAGGCCGGTGGGTCGGCCCACTGATCCTCACCGTGCAAACGGGAGCAGCACCGGGCAGTAGCGCTGCGACCTATGTCGTCTCATCGACGACACTGTTGGCCAAGGCAACGGATCTCACGGCAGCGGAGACCACCGGCGCGGGTGTCAAGATCGTCTTGCGTCCGGGGCTGCCGGCGCCGCTGGCCGGGGCGGGCGTCGTCCTTCCCATCTCGAATGCGCTACCTGGCGGCTTCCTGGGAGTTGTCACCTCTGTCGCCACGGATGGGCGGACTGTCAACCTTCAGGCCGGTGGGCTGAGTGACGCGTTCGACTACTACGAGCTCAACCTCGATGAACTGGCGACCGCAGCGATTGTCGGTAAGGCAGGCCCGGGTCCGCAGCAGAAGTCAGCTGCGGCTGCCGCGGGCTGTGGGGGCAGCGCGGGGACAGAGGTTGTGTTCGCGCCCTCGCTGGCGCTGGCCGGGCACTTCAAGACAAAGGTCGACAAGTATTCCTTGTTCGGGCAGGAGGTCCCCGTCGGTGCATCGCTCGACACGGCGCTCACTGTCAAGGTGGTCGGTGCCGCGAGCATCAACGTCAGCAGTGCTGTGCACTGCAAGATCGGGTTGCCGAAGCTCTTCCGGACGCTGAGCGTGACGCCGGTTCCAATCTCGATCTCGCTGGACGCCAAGGCGGAGATCGGTGTCGAAGGAAGCGCCGACATGTCGAACGTGGGCCTCAGCGCCTCAGGAGGCGTGGCGATCGCCGGCTCGATGAGCCTGAAGAACGGCGCGTCGTTCTCAGGCAACGCCATCATGGAAGCCGCGCCGCTCGTGCCGAAGGTCGGCTCGAACACGGTCATCACCCTCAAGGCGGGCGGCGAACTCATCCTGGGCCCGGGCGTCGGGACGACCGACGCCGGGGTGATCGCCGGGGTCAGCGGCGAGATCAATCCGCTCGATGCCAAGTTCAATCCCTACTGTCCCCAGGCCGATCCCCGCTTCAATCAGTGCAGCAAGACTGAAGCCTCGTTCACCCGCGGGCTGAGCATGGTGGCGAAGGCGTGGATCGGCAGCTGGGACGTCAGCCAGAAGGTGACCATCGATGCGCTGACCGGCAAGACGCCGTACGGCAGTTCGCCCTGGTTCCTGCCGAAGGGGTGTGAGGACCTCGCCGCGGATTCGCCCCCGGACACGCTCTACGGACCTGGAATCACCGGCGTCGATGACACGGTCGGTGGCGATCCCGGCCAGTGGGGGCACGTGGACGGGTTCGTTCCTGGCAAGAAGACGTGGGTCCTGACCACGGGGCAACTTTCCGGTGCAATAGGCACTCCGGACCAGTTCGCCAGCACCGAGTTGGGGCGCCCGGGCGACGACGACCTGACGCAGCTGGCCGGCGGGTTGCCGACGTTCGACGCCGCCTGCTACCAGGTCAGCCTGGTGCCAGCCGGTACGACGCTGCACATCAGATACGTCTTCGCCAGCGAGGAGTACCCCGAATTCGTGGGCAGCCCGTTCAACGACGTGATGGCCATCTACGTGACGGCACCAACTGCGCAACAGTTCCGTCCACCACCGAGGCCGTGTCGGTGAACACCATCAACGACAAGACCAACAGCGAGTACTACGTCGACAACGCGACCGGTGCGGCCGGCTACTCGACCACGATGGATGGTCTCACCGTGCCTCTCACCTGCTCGGTGCCCGTCACCCCAGGTCAAGCTGTAACTGTCAAGATCGCTGTCGCAGACACCTCTGACTACCGGTATGACAGCGCCATCGCCCTGGTCGACAGCGGCATCTGGACCGACTGATCACCACACCTGTTGCCGGAGTCTCCGACGGAGGGCTCCGGCAACGCGGGCGCCGCATCTTCTCAGATGGCCCGACCGGCGCCGCGACGGAGTTGTGAGGGTTGACGATCGAGACGTCGAGGAACTGCCTGATGGTCAACAACGGGATAATGCTGCTCGATGTCGCGTGGCCACCAGGCTGGAACGTCGTTTCGTGCACAGGTCACCAGCGTGTGTTCGGTGCGACCGGGCTGTCAGGTCCTTGGAGCAAGCGGGTCTGGTGGGTCGCTCGGGGTCGTCAGGTCAGCTCGCGAGTAGGTCGAGGAGTGAGCCGGCGATGAACAGGTACGCGGCTGCCCAGCGAAGCGGATGGGCAGGCTGCGCTCGGTCCATGAGGTGGGTGATGAACCGCGCAGGCAGCACCGGGAGGTGCTGGACGAGCGCCCACAGCCACATGAGCGCAATCGCGGCCGAGCGTCGTTGATCAGGCTCGGAAGTTATCATCGCGAACGCCGAACCTGACCAGAAGAGCAGAAGCGCCGGCGTCACTGCGAGCGGAAACGGTACGACCGGCATCAGGAATTTGAGAATGAGCATAGCCCCGCCGACTCCTACGAGCAGGCCAAGGCAAGAGCCTCCGAGCGCCCACCGTTGAACGCCGCCTCTGCCGGAGTAGCGCCAAGCCGCCTTCTCCTCGTTCGTCAGGTCGTCGAGGACCGCTGCTTCGACGTAGGGACCCAGGATCGTCCGCCCGTGCAGGCAATCCCATTTGGATGGATGCTCACCAGGAATCGAGACGCGTTGAGGCTGAACCTCCATGGTCACGACGCTCTTGGTGCATGATCGGCAGGTGAGCTCCCCATCGAAGGCTTCGAATACGTCGTCCAACAGCGTCTGGTAGGTGTCGTGATCGATGCTCAGGGGCGGCGGTTGTTCGCGCTCGCCTGTCGGTGGAAGGTCCTTTTTCACACGATTCTCGAGCACCTGCATCTTGTCCAGTACTCGTGCCGCGACGCGTGTGTACGTGATCCGTCGACGGGCCGTCGTCAGCCGTCGGCGACCACGCGTGCCGTAAGCCCGCAGCGCGTCAGGACCGATGAGGTCGAGGATGATCACCAGACCCGCAGCGAACTGGGAGACCTTCCCGATGCGCCCCCAGGCGAGGATCGACAATCCCAGCAGTTGACCATCAGCAGCCAGGGGCCCCTGCCACCAACTCGCCCACCACGGCCCCCACCGGTCGTGAGACAACACTGCGAACACAAGCAGCGCCGCACCAACCAGCACACGCCACACACCGCGGCGCCGCTGCCGCCTACCCGATCGTCCACTCATCAGTCCAACGTCTACCAGACTCCGGTGGCAGACCGGCCCGCATGGCAATCGCCGAACGCTCGACGTACTGGCCCGAGTTCTTGCACCCCGGGGGCGCTGACGAGGACGAGGCGGGTGAACGGTCACAGGGCGATCGGGGCGAAGGCTACGAGTGTGTGGAGTTGGAAGCCGATCGGTGCGTCGGCCATCAGGATGGGCTGGGTCGGAAGGCGAGGAAGGCGCACGTGTCTTTGTCCGTCCGGGTTGTGGCCGAGAAGACCGGGCCGACGGTATGGGGCTGTCGATCCGCAGCATCCGGTCCTCGTAGAGCTGGGAGGAGCGGCTTGTGTAGCGGTGCTGCCAGAAGTGGCCGACGACAAAGAAGGTCACGTCGAGGCCATGCGTATACGCCGAGAAACAGCACCGACACCACCGTCAGCGACCACTCGGTGATGCCTTCGTGCCTGTCCGCGAACGTGTCCCTCCTCATGCAACCCCGTGCCCGCTTGATCGGACCGCACAAGTTTGTGGCAGCGGTTCGGTGCCAGGTATGCGTCAGGTCTCAGGCTGGCAGCCACGGGTTGATGAGCGGGACGTTCAGTGGCTCGAAGTCGGCGAGGTTGCGGGTCACCACCGTCATGGCGTGTTCCTCTGCCGTCGCGGCGATCAGCGTGTCGCGGTCGGGCCGTGGATCAGGAACCTGCAGCTGTGCCGCCCTCCGCGCAACGGCCAGATCGACCGGCAAGATCCGGCCGGCGAACTCGGCCAGGACGCTGCCCTCCAGCCAGCGGCGAAGGCGCTGTCCTTGCGTGCGGTCCTTCCGTTCGAGTCGCCCGATTCCGATCTCGAGCTCCAGGATGGTGATGACGCTGAGGTGCAGGTCCGAAGGGCGGCAGGCGGCCGCCCAGGACCGCACGTTGCCGTCGGCCACACGCAGCGGCTTGCGCAGCTCGCTGATGACGTTGGTGTCGAGCAGAAACGTCACAGGTCGGGGACCTTCAGCTCGATCTGGACCAACTCAGGCTCGAAGTCGATCTCTTCGTCCATGCTCAACCTGTCGACGAGGTCCTTCCCGTCCTCACGCAGCCGTCGGTACTCCTCGAACGACAGCAACACGTACGCCGGCTCCCCGCGGTCGGTGATCACGACAGGTCCGTCAGAAGCCGCCCGCTTCGCCGCGCTGACGTCTCGGTTGAAGTCCCGTGCACTCATTGCGGTCATCACGATCACCTCCTGGGTAGGTACATACCTACTCTACTCGCAGTGGTGGAGGCCGACAAGCAGCATCACAGCTCACCAGACGCTAGGTACGACACGCGACCGGCGTGCGGGGAGGACTTCGAATCGTCACGATAGGTGACGGGGCTTGTGGGGAGGGTGGGGGATGAAGTCTGAGGCAGCAGGGGTCGACCTTCCGCTCAGTGTCTTGTTGCTGTCGCGGGACGCGGAGGTCGTCGAGCTGCAGGCTCTGGCCGACAAGGAGCATGTCCTCACGTGGTACTGCGTCCGCGAGGAAGGCCTGGTGGAATCAGGTGGGCCGGCGCCCGACGTCGACCTGCAGATCGCCGTGCGACGGAGCCGGAAGCGCCCTCCGACGTGGCGCCCGTTCTTGCGGCAGTTCGGGCTGCCGCTGCGGATTCTGCGGGCGACAGCGAGGCTGTGCTGGTGGTCGCCAGATCGACGGCGACGCAGGAGCCCAGGTGGGTCGTCTACTGCTTCGGCGGTGCGTCGCGTTCGATGCCGACCGAGTTGCTTGACACCCGGTTCGGTGTTGTCACGGCGCTGAATCGGCATTCCGTCGGCGACGGTGTCGGCCCTTGGCGGGAGGTTCCGGTAGGTGTGCGCAGGCGGCGTGTGGTCGGGGATCCGACGGCGCGCGTGCGACGGGTGTCTGGCGAGGTCCGTGATGTCTTCCGGCATCGGATGGATGCCCGGGCCGACAGTGCCTCGCCGTTGCAGGGGCTGCGGTTCGACAAGGTGTCCGACCTGCTGCGCAGCCTGAGTGTCCGGACGAACGACGAGCTGATGCGTGATGTCGATGGCGGCCGAGGGGTGAGATTCACGACGTACGTCGATTCGCTCGACGATTTCGTCGTACTGGCGGAGTACCTGGTCGACCTGCGGCAGCGCACCGACTACAAGGCGGATTGGGGATGGATCGACCAGATCGTTCCGGTCGCTACGCGCGCTGAGGCGGACGGCGTACTGCGGGAGATCGTCCGCCGGATCGGTACGCCCGACGAACCGGCCGTCGACCTCGTGCTGCCCGACTGGGCGGCCCAGAACGAGCACGCGTCGAAACGGCTCCTGATCGCGCTGCCTGGTCAGCGCGGTGTACCGCATGGGGTCCTCACGTCCTGGCAGCATCTGCGCGGCTGGATCATCAAGCACCCACCTGAGGACGACGACGGCAAACCGGTGCTGCGCAGCCGGATCCGCGCGTGCCTGGAGGGACTGACGAGCGATGTCGAGAGCGTCGCGATCAGCGATCTGATCGTGGCCGAACTCAAGATCGGCGACCGTGTGTATGTCGTCAGCGACGGCGAGGTCTACCTCGTCGAGGAAGGGTTCCTGAAACGGCTCGACGACGAGCTGGAACGGATCCCGTGGTCGACGTTCCCGTTCCCGGACTATCGCGGCGGCAACGAGCCCGACTACCTCGATGCTGTCAAGCGGTCCAAGAATCCCCGGCTTGCCGTTATCGACCGGCTCAACGTCAAGCTCCCCGGCGAGACTGCCTTCGAGGCCTGCGACCTGTTGACCGACGAGGGCACGTTGACGTTCGCCAAGATGAAGGGGCGGTCCTCGACGTTCAGCCATCTCTGCACGCAGGCGGTCGTGTCTGCCGAGATGCTGGTCCGCGAGCCTCAGGTACGTGTGGAGCTTCTGACTCGAGCGATCGACGCCAACGCCCGGCAGCCGATCCTGGATGCCATCGAGGATCGGCTGGGACGGCTGGAGGCCCGTGAGCAGGGCTGCCTGAAGATCTGCCTGCTGCTGCTCGGCACCTGGCGTGGCGATCAACCTAGCGTCCGGTCGTTGCCGCTGGTCTCGCGCCTGCTGCTCCAGAAGACCTGGCAGCGGATCAGCGAACACGGCTTCGAACTCGAACTGGCCTCTCCGGCTGCCCGCGTCCACGCAGGCAGTGAGCTGTCGGGCCGTAACACTCGGCGACCAGGAGCGGATGTACACGACGTTCGGTGATCTCTTGATGGGGCGGCCAGTGCGTGGTTCGCTACTGTCCGGCGAACCGTGAACACAGTGTGTGCGCGAGGGGGTGTACGGTGAGTGAGCTGCAGCCGGTCGGGCGAGCTGTCTTCGACGGTTCGTTCGGCGAGCGGGTGCGGGCGCTTCTCCGGGTACGCCCGGTGGCCGATGCGGCGGACAATGCCTCTCGGCAGGCCTGGGGCGAGCGCGCATACGACGTGGTGACCCTCGCGCTCGCTGCGATCGATTCGGTGATCGCGAGGCAGGGCTTCGACGACGAAGTCACCCATGACGAGGTAGTTGCCGCTCTCCAGAGCCTCACCGCCGCCGCGCATCCCGAGCGCCCGTTTGATGAACACCGGTCCGTCGCGCGGTACGTCGTGGACGCGCTGCTGAACCGGCGGGACCGCGAGACGCCGTTCCGCTACGAGATCTCGACGTTCAGCCGCAACCAGGACGGGGCCGTTGGGCACAGGCAGGTTCCGGTGGAGTTTCGGCTGCTGACGGAGCACGAAGACCATGCGCGGGGTGTGAATGTATTGCGGGCGTCGAAGGATGCGATCAATGCGCTGGTCGGTGGACTGGAGTTCGACGTCGAGGACGAGCAGGCAGCGATCGAGTTGATGCTCGCTCGGCAACTCGAGCGGGGTGCGTTCGGGCAGGCGGAGAAAGCAGCGGAGCGGTCGAGGCTGCTCTCCGTGCGCTACGCGGATGAGCTGCGGACGCTGGTGGCGGACACCACGCGCGACATCCGAACCGTGCTGGACAGGTGGGCCGAGGAGGTTCCGGGCCAGCTGGAGCGCAATCGCGTTCATCTCGAGGAACGCTTGGCGGCCGAGGCCAAGCTGCTCGACCATGTCCGTGGCGCCCTCGACGGTGCCGACACGGACCTGCACATCGTGAGCGCGGCCGCGCGCATCGCCGGCCTGCTCGAGGAATGTCGCCGGCGGCATACGGAACTGCACGGGCGGCTGGTCAACGCGCGGACGGTCTTCCTCGATGAGCAGACTCGCCAGTCGTTCCGGCCGATCGGCGGGCTGCGAAACCCCAACATCACCGATGATGTGTTCCTTCCGTTGCTGATGCTGCCTGCGGACGTGGCTGTCGAGCCTGCCGAGACGTTCGCGACGCTGATCGCAGGCGCCCGGGTGCCGCGGGTCGTCCGGTTCGCTGATCTCGTGGACGACCTGCTCGCGCCCCGCCGAACGAGCGACATCGAGGATCCGCCACCGGCGGACGACGAACTGGGAGATCCGGATCCGCCCGCGGTCCCGCCCGAGGTACTCGTGGCCGCGGCGGAGATCGTCGAGCGGGTCGAACTGCCCGCGCGGTTGTCGGAGCTCTTGCTCGTAGCGCGATCGGCAGATTTCCCCGACGGAGTCGACGGTGGGGCCGTCGAGCGTCTCATCGCACTCTCGGTTCTGTGGACCTACGCACCTGAATCCGTGGAGGACTTCTCTACGGCGGTGGACGCGGCAGCTCGTGTTCTCGGGGCGACGACGGTGGTCGATGCCGACGGCACGACGATCGGCGTCCCCGGCTGGTCCGGCGACGACCTGATCGTGGCCGAGAGCGAGGAGGGGCTCGCCGACTGGGCCTCGACGTACGCGGTGACACATCGAAGCAGCAGGGAGGCTTCATGACGCTGAGCCAACGCGATCTCGCCGACGTCGGCGTACTCATCGGCTGTGGTCTGCGGCCGAAACTGCGCCCTGGCGCGGACTCCGACTACAGGCAGCTGCTTGGCCGTTATCGAACCGATACCGAGTTCCGCAACGCCGTGGACGGCGTTCTCGAGGGCCTCGACGTTCAGGTGCTGTCCGAGTCCGATCTCGGATTGGTGCTCGGCGTACGTCGTGAGTCCGTATTCGCGTATCGGATCTCCGACCTGCCGAACGTCGGTACGGTCAACGACCGGCTCCTCGTGGGTTTGGTGAGCGTTGCGATCGCCGCTTTCGCGTTTCCGGCTCGGGCCGAGTTCGACGACGATCGGGTGCGGTGGGTCTCGGTCGAAGAGGTCGAACGGTTCCTTCGTGAGGTATGCGAGCGGCTGAACAGCTCACCGGACATCGCGGGAAGGCAAGAGGAGTCTTTCGAGGAGGCCTGGCGTTCGTACGACCGATTGTCTCCGGGCTACAAGGCGGACAGGGGGCGTGGTAAGGCCCGACGGTCTGCGGCGTCGTCGGTGTACTGGGTTGCTCATGTGCTCACGTGGATGGTTGATCAGGGTCTTGCTCGGCCGGCACCCGCTCGGGGTGCCGAGACGTTCCAGTTGCTGGAGCGCTTCCGCATCCAGGCTGGCGAGCTGGCGGGGAACGCCACCTATGCGGTGCTGGCGGCGATACGACGGGGGGACGAGGGGATGGAGGGGGCGTCGTGACGTATCAGTTGTCGCGGGTGAGGTTCGCGAGCGTCGGCGATCGGGCTGCGCGCTTCACCGACCTGACGGTGGATCTGACCTCTGGGGACGCGAAGGACCTTGGTCAGCCGATCGACTCGATACTCTGGCTGCGTAACGGGGGTGGGAAGTCGAGCTTGCTGTCGTTGTTCTTCGCGCTGCTGCTGCCGTTGCGCAAGGACTTCATGGGCAAGGCGGTGAAGCGTCAACTGGAGGATTACATCGCGTCGGGCGACACCAGCCATACGGTCGCCGAGTGGGTGAACCAGTCCGACGACGCGTTGCTCGAGCCTCAGCGGCTGATCACGGGCGCCGTGTACGAGTGGGCCGACCGGCGCAAACCGATGGATCCGGATCGCGATCGTGACAAGCTCAAGACGTCGTACTACAGCTTCTTCGCGGTCCCCGGAGCACTCGACCTGGACCGTCTTCCGCTTGACGACGAGTCCGGCCGCCGCCGTCCGCGATCCGAGTTCGTGCGCTGCCTCGAGGACCTCGCTGCCGCTCGGCCCCAGGAGTTCCTGTTCTCGATCACCGAGAAGCGCGGGCAGTGGATGGAGACGCTCGCCGGCCGGAGTCTCGACCCGTCGCTGTTCGGCTATCAGAAGCAGATGAATCACTCCGAGGGTGGGGTCGCGGAGCTGTTCAACTTCCCGTCGACCGACAAGTTCATCGACTTCCTCATCGATCTGACCGTCGACAACACACAACCCGACCTGATCGCCGCCAACTTGCGCACCATCATCGGGGTCCTGAGCCGGAAGCCGGATCTACTGGTGGATCGTGACTTCTGCGCCGAGTTGGCCGGCAAGCTCGACGTAGTGGCGGACCGCCACCTCGTTGCCGAGGCCGCAGAAACTGGAGCGGCCGAGGCCCGCCTTGCGGCTGCTCGGCTCGGGGGTGCGTTCCGCAGTGCGGCGACGGCGTACGAGACCGATGCCGCGTGGTTCCGCGAGGAGGAGGAGCAGCGGCGTACGGCCGCGACGAAGCTGGACAGCGAGCGGAATCGACTGAACGACCGGGCCAACGAGCTGTTGAGGGTTGCCGCGACTCATCGACGCGCGACCGCGGAAGCGGCCTGGAACGATGCCAGAACGGCGGCCGAGACAGCGAAGGACGAGAGCAGGGCCTGGGAAGCGTCCCAGTGGCTCGCCGAGAGGATGGAGGTCCAGGCGGAGGCGAGCTCCGTCCAGGCGCAGTTGGATGAGGAGGAACGCGAGACTGCGCCCTTGCGGGCTGCGCGTGACGATGCCGCGATCATGCTGAAGTCCCGTCTCGAGTCCCTCGCCGGCGCCGAATCCGCCGCTGAAGCGGAGAACACCGCCGCCGCTGGGGAAGCAGACCAGACGGCTGAGACCGAGGCGGGGCAAGCACAGAGGGATCGTGACAAGGCCACCGAGTGCGCGGTGCGTGCAGATGGCCTCGGTGAGAAGGTCGCCGCCATTGAGCAAGCCATCGAGACGGCAGTGGGCCGGGGCGACCTGCCGGACGCGATGACTGGCCCCAGGACCGCGTTGGCCGAGGCGAGAACAGCCAAGCGTCAAGCCGCCGCGGACCTCGAGGTGGTCACGACGCGCCGAGACGCTCGGCCGGCAAGACGAGCGACCATGGTCGACGAGGCGAAGAAGCTCGTCGGCGAGCTGACCTCGAAGGCTGCGGAGCGGGACCAGTTGATACTTGACCACGGCAAGCTCCTGGCACGTGCCGACTCCCTCGCAACGGACGCGCGACTCGCTGAACTCATGCAGCTCGAGGAAGGCGGACGCCTCGATCTCTGGGCAGAAGCCGGAGATCTTCGTGTTGCGCTGACGCACGCGGCATCGATGGCCGAAGCGGCCATCGTCGACACGCGAGTTGACACAGCAGAAGACGATCGTGCGCTGGAAGGGCTGCGCACAGACGGCTACCTGCCGAGCACACGTGACGCCCAGCGTGCAGCCGAAGCACTTGTCGACATTGGTGTCTCGGCGAGGCCTGGCTGGGAACTGCTGCGCGACCTCGTTGCCGAGCAGGAGCGTGCGAGCGTCCTGGAGAACGTTCAGGTCGCCGAACTCGCTGCCGGTGTCGTGGTTGCCGACTCGGACCTGCAGACCGCTCGCGCGGCCGTGAAGTCCGGCCAGTGGCATTCGGTTGCCCATGTCGCGGTCAGCAGCGCCGCACAGCTGCAGCAAGTGTTGGGAGGGACAGCGGACTGGTTCGCGCTGCCGAGCGATCCGGCGCTGTTCGATCGCGCTGCCGCGGAGCTGGCCAGGACCGACCGCGAAGTACGACGGGAGGAACAGGACACGCGGATCAGCCTCCTACACGATCAGGCCAGCACTGACAGAGCCCTGCTCGCGGCGATGGAGACGTTGCTGCGCGACTGCCCGGCGGGCCACCTGGAGGAGCTCGAGAAGGCTGCCAAGCTGAACGATGACGCACTCAAGGAGATCACAGCGAAGGCCAAGTCCCTGGACCTGGAGATCGCGCGGCTCGATCTCGATGACACCGAGGACGCCGGCCTTCAATCCGACCTGTCCAGCCAGCTGAACGCCTTGGCGGGGAAGATCGAGCGTCTGAGCGCCTTGGAGGAAAGGACCTCCGAACTGCCTGCCCTGCGGGAGGCGATCGAGCGGCTTGAGAACGATGCGAGGCACCATCGCGCGACTGCTGCCGAGGCAGAGACGCGGGTTCGGCAGTCCCGCACTGTCGCGCA
Organism: Kribbella pittospori; assembly: GCF_004331465.1. Taxonomy (GTDB): domain Bacteria; phylum Actinomycetota; class Actinomycetes; order Propionibacteriales; family Kribbellaceae; genus Kribbella; species Kribbella pittospori. The sequence continues at coordinate 86,173 of NZ_SJKB01000023.1, read as the reverse complement.
AGCTGCTCGTTCGCGGGTTGCTGAGCACAAAGGCAACAGGGAGCGCTACCTGCGCGATGCCCGCGAGATCTCGCTGCTCAACGCAACCCATGAGACAACCGGGGCAGCGTCCGACGAGCCGGTGTCGGTTCTGCAGAGCAGGTTCAACCAGTTCGCCGCGCAATGGCAGACGGTCACCTCGGAATCCGTTCTCGCCGAGCGGCTGAAAGGGCTGCTTGATCGCGGGCAGCGTGTCGAGCGTGAACTCGGAGCGTTCGCGGAGAGGATCCGTGAAAGAGCCGCCGAGCTGCTGCGCAGGCCTGAGGGCCAAGATGCGGACCGCCGTACGTCGGCTCGCGGCCGCGCGCAGGAGACCGCGTACACGGCGCAGAGGCAGCTGAGCACCGCTGAGTCCGAGTTCGAGCGAGCGGAAGAGGAGGTGAAGCAGCGGACACCACGGGACCGGCCGCGGCACGCGCAGTTGGAGGTTGAGCCTGCCACGGAGACCGAAGCCCGCGAACTGGCGCGTGGCGAATCTGAGCGTGCCACGGAGTTGAGCGGACGTGTGACCAGTCTCCATCGGGAGGCCGAAGAGGCCGGCAAGGCTGCTGCCGAGGCCGGATCAGAAGCCCTGGTGCTCCAGCAGCGAGCCGGGAGACTCGGCGATGCCGCCGCACCGATCGAGTTGCCCGACGAAGTGCCGCCGTTCTCCGGTGACGATGCCGAGGCTGAACTTCAACAGGCCCTCGGGCGCCTGACCAAGTCGGTCGATGCCGCCGCGACGGCGGGTCGGCGACGAGACGAGGCGCTCCGCGAGGTACGCCGGGTGGCGTCGCAGAGCCGCTTCTCGGTAGTTCCGGAGACGATCCGGGATCGATTCACGGCGGACGACACGGCGACCGTGGCGGCCAGCGCCGCTGCCAGAGCTGCGGAGATGCGGTTGCGTCAGACGACGATCGAAGGGCAGCTCGCCGACATCGGCCGCGATCAGCGACTCGTGGTCGTCGAGATCGCGGGACTGGTACGGGGCGTGCTCGCGAATCTGGAATCCGCGAACCGACATTCGAAACTGCCCGACACGTTGGGTGGCTGGGGCAACGAGCAGTTCCTGCGGATCAGGTTCGTACGTCCGAGCACCGACGAGGACCTGCACACGCGCATCGACGCGGTGGTCGACCGCATCGTGGCCGAGGGATCGAAACCCGAGGGCCTCGTGCTGCTGAAGCAATGCGTCCACGAAGCAGTCGCGCCCCGTGGCTTCACGGTCAAGGTGCTGAAGCCCAACAGCGACCTGGCCGTCGAGCCGGTCGATGTCACGCACCTGGGTAAGTTCTCAGGTGGAGAGAAGCTGACGGTTTGCGTGGCGCTCTACTGCACGCTGGCACGTCTTCGGGCGGTCAACCGCGGCCGGGGCAACGGCGCGCTGGGCGGCACCCTCGTCCTCGACAACCCGCTCGGTACGGCGAGTCACGTCGCGCTACTGAGATTGCAGCGCGATGTCGCTGCGGCGCACGGCGTACAGCTTGTGTACACGACCGGCGTTGAAGATCTCGGTGCGGTTGGACAGTTCCCGAACGTAGTGCGGATGCGCAACGCGCCCGGTGCACTTCGGACCCGGAGGTACGTCGTACTCGAAGACCGCTACGGCTCTGCCGTCGACGGAATCACAGCGGCGCGCGTGAGCCGCAGCGACGGCGGTGAGCGATGACGCTGACCGCTCTCGCACAGCATCTCGCCGAGCACGTCTCCAACGCGGCCACGCAGCGCGTTGAAGTCAAGGTCTTGTACGGCGCGGCCGTGGCTTTCGATCGCCGCCTGGCAACGGTGCCTACCGCACGGACAGAAATCGGCGAGGCGCTCGATGAGCTGGTGCGGGCCGGCATCGTGATGCTGCCGAGCTCGCCGAAATACTTCGACAGGCGGGAAACACCCCCGCTGCCCATGTGGGTACGGCGTCCGCCTCGTGAACGCCAGGCTCGCGCCCGTCGGGAAGTGCGTGTCTGGCCCGCCGTACTCGAGGAAGCTGGTCGACTGGCCAGTCGGGACGACGAGTACGCCGTACTCGAGATCGTGGCCGCCTTCCTCCGCGGCGGTGGGGCCGAGCACCCTTCCGTACCGGCAAGGGAACGCTCGCTCGAGCTGTTCGGCGACGAGAAGCGACTCGACGGCCTGGCCATGACCCGTCTGTTCACCTCAGGTGCGTTGACGCTCGAGCTACTGCGTTGCCATGCGGTCCCAATCCCGTTTGTGTCGCAATGGGTGCCCGGGCGCGCCGATCCACGAGGTACTGCGCTGCTCATCGCGGAGAACCATCACACCTACACATCGCTTCTCGAAGTCATCCGCGAGTGCGCCGGCCAGGGCGGGCCTGGTCGCCATGTCGGGTACGGCACCGGTAGCCAGTTCCCGTCAGCGGTCCTGACGGTGCCACTGCTGGAGCCGAGACCGGAGCGCATCGTGTACTTCGGCGATATAGACCTGAAGGGATTGCAGATCCCCGCGGCAGCTGACCTCAACGCGAGGGGTGCTGGTCTTCCTGAGGTCGCACCCGCACTGCCGCTCTACGAACTGCTGTTCCAACACGCGCATCGACGACCAGCTGATCGCGTCGCCCCGGACCTGGCTGGAAGGGCCTCCCAATGGCTCGGACACCTCGCGGAGCACGCCAGCGCCGCCTTGACGATCGGCTACCGCCTACCTCAGGAGGCGGTCGGCTACGAACTCCTGTCCAGCCACCTCGGCATCCTGGATCTGGTCTGATCAGTGCCGTGAGCGGATGTCCCCACAGGGTGCTGTCGAGGCAGGCGCGGAGCGAAGTTGTCCTGATGTCGATACGAGCCATCGTGGTGGTTCGGAGCCAAGTCGCTGGGGGCGTCTGCTTGGCAACTGGACCCGCGCGGCTTGGGGGCTGCGCGCTGGGAGAGCTGGAGGAGCCCGTTCAGGGAAGTCATGGCGGCGTTCGACCGCGAGGACTTCGGCTCGGTCCGGGGGTACTGGCGCCGGATGCGACCAGCTCGAGGCACGGTCCACGACAACCAGGGCGGCGGAGGAAGCGGCATTAGCTTGGTTGGGCTGGATCTGCTCGGCCGGTCGTCGGCGTAGTACGTCGCTGACGAGGCACGGTGCGGGCGTCAGCCGTGAGCGCTCGGGGCGGGTTCTTGGGTTTGGCTTCGATGGTGTCGACTTCCCTGGCGGGGTTCGTGGTCATGGCGCCGTAGCGGACGGCGAGGTTCATGGCGCCGGAGATAACGGCGCGGCAGGTTCTGGCGGTCGCTGCGCCGGCGTGGTGCTTGATGTCGGCGAGGACGATGTCGAGGCGCCGGGTGGTGGCTTCGCCGATGTGGAGTTCGCCGATGGCGGGACGGACATGGTTGTTGAGTGCGCGCCGATAGGTGTCCAGCGAGGTGGGTGAGCGTGTTCCGTCGGCGACCTGTCCTTCGAACCTTCGCTCCCACAGATTGAGGAGGTGATTGATCTTGTGAGCCGCGGTGAGGTCGCCGGAGTGGTTCGTCTTGGCGCGGTTCTGGAGTTTGGTGAGTAGGGCGGTTCGGGCGGCGGTCTTGGTGGTGCCGGTGGCGGTGACGGCGCGGACTTTGCCGTCGTGGTCGCGGAACCTGGCGTGTGCCAGGTGTTTGACGGGCTTGCCGTTCTTCTTGGTCTTGTTGAGCTTCAGGGTCCTGGTGGAGATCTCTCCCCAGGTTCCGATGGGCAGCGGTGTCCTCGGCATGTCGTGCCTCCAACCTGTATGAGCGTTGTCTGTTCAACGCTCGGCGGTGCGGAGGACTGGCGAGCTCGGAAGCGTCGCGCACGGATGTGATGTGACGCACAGTCACGATCGGATGAAGTCAGCACGTCGGGTCGGCGAGGGCGACATGCGGCTGAAAGCGTCGAATAAAAGGTGTCCTGCGGGCATGAAGAAACCCAGGCCACGCTGTGACCTGGGCTTTTGTGCGCCGCCAGGGACTCGAACCCCGAACCCGCTGATTTCCGGCTGACGATGATCGTCATCTCTCAATGATGCGCGAAATCCCTTGTTTGTAACGGACATCACGGATTCGCGCAGCGCGTTGGTTGTCATCGCTCGCCATCCTCGCGCGCTGATTGAGGCGTGTAAAGAGGTGTGTCCTACGCGGGCATCGCGGAGCCCTCAGACAGCGCGGCACGGATGGGCAGGTACTTGGTTACGGCGTTGCGTGCCAGCCTTCAGAGTCGAACGACAAAGGCACTGACACCCCGACCATGCCCACGCGGTGATTCCAGACCTGCGGTGAGTGTCGGCTCTGTGGCCGGGGGCGAGCAGTCGATCGCCTCCACCACGCCGTTGAAGTCCACAGCGCTGACAAGCTAGCGCTGACCGGACCTGAAGATGATGTGCCGCGCCCGGAGCGCCATCTGAGCGACAAGGTCCTGGTAGAGCTTCCGGATCTCGGCGGCGGCTCGCGCCGCTGTCGATGAGGTCTCTGGTCTTCACGTAGCGGAACGGCTTCTTATCGGGAACGTTCGCCACGTCCGGGAGCTGCTACTCGAGTGCGAGCAGGTGGACAGTCAGCGGACTGGTGAGAGGCCTGTGCGCTTCGGGGCCAGCTGTGTCAGGATCGGCCGATGGATGAATTGGGGGAGATGCCGCGAAATGGGTCTGACGTTGACGGGCTGATCGTGTGGTTGCCAGCCCAGACGACCCCGCAGGAGGTGGCGTTCGGGTGCAGGTACCAGCTTCGGAGCGGGCTCAGATCGAGGAGCTGTTTCGGGTCTACGGCATCGAGTACCAGCAGACGCTCGAAAGGTGTCGGGCTTGGAGTGGGTGATTGTGATCCTTGACCGGTTCCCGGTGGAGGCCCTCAGGGTCTAGGTCTCACGCAGCGACGACAAAGTGATTCGGTACGGCGATACGGAGATCAAGGGATACAACGCCAAGGATGGCGAAGGTGATGGAAGCCCACGCGGCGATGCAGCAAGGTCGCTCAGGCGAAACTCGCATACGACCGGTCGGTGGCGGAGATCGAGGCAGGGGTCGAAGATCTGCGGCGGGCTGAGCGGCCGAAAGCGATCGAACCACCGGATCGACCCGGTGGTCGGCAGCGCTGATCGGTCGAGCGCTAGGGAAGGCTGATGGAAGGGTACCGATGCCGCTGATCGACCGAATCGATCGTGCGTTCGAGGCTGGTGTGGACACCGACGTATTCGAGCGGGCGGCCGTTGCTCTCCTGACTGGCCGGTATCTCTGGCTGTCTCCTGTGGAAGCCGGAAAGGACATCGGCAGGGACGCTGACATCTACCGTGTGGTTGCGGATGACCCAGACAGCCGCGGGAGGCTACTCGCGACCACTGGTGATCCCCCTCGCCAATCTGAGGTCCAGTCACAGGACCTGGATGAAGCACGAGGACTTTCGCGTCGACAAGATCGTCATTGCCTGCACGAGAGATATTACCGGCTCCATGCGGGCCAAGATCGACGAGTTCTGTCATAGCAAGTCGTTGCCACTTCCGGAGTACTACGGTCGTGACTGGTTTGTCGCAGAGCTGGTACAGAACCCGCACTGGCGCGAGGAACTGACAGGAGTCCGCGGGCGCATGGACTCGCTGAGTCTTCCGCAAACCCAAGGGCCCGGAGCACGAACGCCTTTCGTGGGCCGAACAAAGACGCTCGAGGAGCTCGAGAAAGCGCTGGCTCTCGGAGCGGACGTGCTGCTGGTCGGCGTACCCGGTGCAGGCAAGAGCCGACTGCTCGGTGAGCTTGCACCCGCGGCAGGGCTGATGTATGTCGAACCTGTGGCGAAGGCCTATTTGGCGGATGATCTGGTCGAGCTGAGGCCCACGTGTGTTGCTGTGGACGACGCTCATCTGAACCTGCAGCTGCTCGCGGAACTCGTACTTCTGCGGGGGCAGGAAGGGCTGAGCTACTCAATTGTGGCGACTGGGTGGCCAGACTCAGTGCAACAGATTGCGGAGGTTCTTCCGACCGCTCGTCCGCTGAAGCTCGACGTCATGCCGCGCGACGAGATCGATGCCCTCGTTCAGGCATTGGGGGTGACCAGCTTTCATGCCCGGCGGATGGTGCTCGACCAGGCCGAGGGCCGGCCAGGCTGGGCGATCTTGCTCTGCGAGGCCATGCTCGACGGCACCGGAGAACTCGTCGCGTCCGGGGTCTTGTTGCTCGACCGCGTCGAGCGGTACCTGCGCGAGAGCACAGATTCGGAACTTACACTCGACGCAGTAGCCTGCGTCGCGGCGGTGGACGGTGCCGACACCGACGACCTTCAGCGCGTGAGTGAGTTGGTCGGGCAACCCTTGGCGATCCTGGTCGACAGTCTCAAGAGGATGTCGACCAGAGGACTTCTCGAGCAGCGCTCGGGACGATGGCAGCCCTTACCTGCGTTCAGGATTCCGCTGGTGAGCAGGTGGTTCTTCGGGGTTCAGCGGACGCGCGGCTGGCGGTCGATAACGGACGCCTTCCCTGATCGTTCGGACGAGCTGACGACGACCTTGTTGCTGGCCGCCGCGCGATCGCAGGACTCCGCAGTACTCAACGAGGCCAGGACGTGGGCACGAGCACTCGGGGATCCGACGGAGTGGGGGACAGGCACGCTCAGCCTGATGCGGCTGTTCGCCCGGACAGATCGAGAAGCCGCGGATTTCGCCGCCAAGTCGGCTCGCACGATTCTGCGGACGAAACGGCCGATGATGAGGACAGCTTGGGGTACGGCGTATGACGACATCGGTCCGGCGGCGGTCGAAGTTCTCGTCGCCTGCGCGGAGGCCTGGTGCAACGAAGAGGCGATCCATGGACTACTCGACGTGGGTTCCTTGGATGATCGTCCTCGTCGGCAGAACCCTGCCCATCCACTTCGCGTGCTGGGAGATCTGGCTCGTCATCTCGACCCGGATCGTGGACCGCTGTTCGAGACCCGGCACATTCTGCTGTCGCACGCGATCAGTTTGCTCAGGTTCGACCTCGAGTCTCGCTGGACGGTCTTCGCGGAGATGGTCGGATACTGCTTCTCGCCCTCGGTCGAAGGAACCTGGACGGACCCGGCGATGGCGCGCACCTTCACGTTCGCCAACGGCATCGAGAGTGCCGATCACCTACGGCAGCTAATGTCGCTATGGCCGAACGTGAGCGCCTTGGCCGTCTTTGGCGCCGTACCCAATGCTTCTGTGCAACACATGATCGAACTAGTGGAAAGCTGGCTTCGGTTGGCCGGTGGGCATGGAGAGGGCAGTGCCGTGGTCACCGATGAGCAGCGAGCCGCTGGTGCTGAGGGCGCACGGGACATGATGAGTACGCTGCATCCGCTCCTGACGACGCGCCCTGGACTTGCTTTACGGGTTCAACGCGCACTGGACCTGGCTGAGCTGTGGGGCGTCCGGCAGCCGGACAACCTGCCACCGTTGGAGATCGACCCGGACCTGGCGCTGCTCGTGGGACGACGTGAACTGCAGGACTCGGCTGAAAACTGGCTGCAGCAGCGTGCCGCCGAGCAACGTGCGCTTGCGGAGCGGCTGCATGGACTCGGACCATGGACGGGAACCGAGCGCCTCGTACAGCTCGTCAGCGAGGGCGAAGCGTCGGGAAATCTTGATGGGGGTCGGATGGTGGCGCGGCAGATGCTCCGGCTCGCCGACGATCCTCGCGACTGGCTCGAGCCTGCCATCAGGCTGAAGTCGCCGTCAGTACTGCGGGATGCGATCTGGGACGCACGCGAGCAGGGGCGCTCGATCGACGCCGCTGTGATCCTCCGGGCGCTTGACGATCAGATGCTGCGAGGTGCCGTCATTGATCCCATTCTGTCCGTAGGCGAACTGGATCCACTCGCTGAGAGCATCCTGGTCCGGCTCCACGCCGCGGATGCCGGCCACCTCCAGTACCTCCACACCTCAGATCACAGCACCGCGGTGCTGGGAGACCTGCTTCGGCATCCTGTTGTCGAGATCCGAGCTGCAGCGGCTCTCGCGTTCAGAGTTGGTGTGCCCGACGGCGCCGAGCTGCCCGAGCAACGAAGACAAGAGTGGACAGCGGCATTCCTGGATGCCAGCGAAGCAACAGTTCACGGTCACATGCAGTGGCGACTGCAGGAGATCCTGAAGGGCTTGGTGAGCGCTGACCCTGCGCTGTGCGCGGACTGGTACGAGCGGCAACTGCTCACTGACACCGGAGTCCCGGGGAGTGGCGGTTGGATGCACGACGTGCGAACGCTGCCAGGAAGCCTGCCGGCTGCCGAACGTGAGCGCCTCGCCCGGATCGCGTCTCGCAGCGGCTACGGAACGTACAGCCTCCTCCAGCACATTCTCGGCAGCGACGCTGCGCTCGCGGCGCGGTTGATCGAGGACGGAACGCTCGATGAGCGGAGCGCGCTGGACGTGCTGACTGGGCACCTTGATGAGGGTGTCGAGATACTTGGCCCAGTTCTCCTCGCGCACGGCGTGCCAGCAGCTCAGGTTGCCCGCAGAATCTGCTCGCACCGGCAATGGACCGGCAACGAGTCCGCTGCGATCAAGGCGGATATTGCGTGGTTGAACGACCTCGCCGAGCGATTACCCGCGATGCGACCGGTCACGGAGATCGCGATCGCCGACCAGGAGCGAGACCTCGAGCGAGCGCTCGACGACGAGCGCGAAGAGGCACTCCGCGGCTGGTGACAGGCAGGTAGCGGCGCAGTAGTCGGCGAGATCTCTCCAGGTGGCTTATGGACCGTCCGCGCCTCGGTTGTTCAGTGCTCGCGAATCTCGCTACGGTTTTCCGAAACGGCTCCCGGCCGGGCCAAACTGCTTCCGTGATTCGCCGGAAGCGCACGCTGAGCCACTCGCGCTAAGGGCCACGAGCTCGGCGTTCATCTGGACGCGGTGCGGCGACCCCGAGAGGCACATGGACCAACTGGTGAAGGGTGACCCGACCATGCACACCCTGAGCACCAAGGACGGGCACGCCATATCGAACTCCGACAAGAGCAGGCTGCTCGTTGTCACGCTGCCCTGGATGTGACCGCGTTCCGAGTCTGTGGACGGCAGAACCCGAGCGGCGACATCTGCTCCGACAGCGATGTCGACAGTCGTGACCGGACCTGTCTAACCGCCTTACGCCACGGGCGCTGGACCTCGAGACCGACCGCGGCGACACCGCGGGTCTGATCGCCGTCCACCCCGACCTCGCGCACGAACGGCAAGCTGCCGGGCACCTGTGGGCCGAAGTCAACCGGGTCCTCCCCGCGGAACCGTCCTCACCAATTGCGAACCTCGAAAGTGCGGCCCTCCTGGAGGTTCCGGGGTGTTGTTGTGGGATTCGATCAGCCGTCGATGGTGCGGCGTACTGTCAGCTCCAGGATCGCGTAGGGAGATGTGTTCGGGCCGCCGCCTTGGAAGCTCGTGAGCTTCGCTGGATCGGCTGTGCCGAGCCACATGCCGATCAGGAGGTCGCAGAGGTAGGCACCGAGGGGGATCGCGGCGTGCCGGATCGCTGTGTAGCGAATCGAGAGCGTCGCCTGCTCCTGCTTTGCCTGTGCGTTCGCGAGAGCCTTGAGAAGCTTGGCAGGTACGACGAACACCTCGCCGGTGGCGCTCATCAACCAGTAGACGGCGCTCGAACTCATCCCCAGTAGATCGTCGAGCTGATCGAGCGCAATGCGCCAGGCGTCATCCGCGCGTCCCGGATGCGCGATCCGCTCCGACTTCTTGACCTGGGCGAGATCGCCGAACTGCAGCGTGAGATCAGTCGAGATCGCTACGGTCACCAGCAGCACCAGGTCGGCTCCGAGGGTCCGTTCCTCCTTCTTCGCGACGATCCGATGCGCCAGGCTCACCGCCGGAGCCGCCGTCCGGCGGCCCGTCGCCGACTGGTGGGTGGCGTCGATCTCGTCGAATCCCCGTTCGAGGAACATCAGCAATGCCGTCGTCAGACCCTCCTCCTCCGAGGTTCCTTGTGACGTCAGCCAGGGCACGAAGGTCAGTGTGGCGTTCTTCGCCGCTCCCCTGATCAGATCCTCGAGCTCGCGATCGGAGAGCCACGTGCATGAGGGTTCTGCCAACGGGCGGGGAAAGTTATCGCGGCGCCGGTCCAGTCGAGCTGAGGCGACATCGACCGCCCATTCCGGAAGCGCGACCGGGCCGAGACGGGCCAGCAGGCCGGTGACCCGGATGCCAACCTTTGGGTGCAGATGCTCGCGTTGTCCGGACACAAGATCTAGGAGCTCGGGATGTTCTTGCAGGATCTCGATCGTCAGGTCGGTCACCTGAGGCTCCGGGGCGCCGAGGCAGAGAAGCCAGGGGAGAGCCCGAACCCACTGAGCAGGCTTTGCCTGTGCAAGCTCTCGCAGCTGCGACCGTGCTCCGGTGAGCTCGAGACCGCCGCGGTGGGGCTGCCAGCGGTGTATGAAGTACATGTTGTGCCAGACCTCCGCGCCCCAGGCATCGGCCGCCTCGGCGATCAGTCGATCGCCCAGAAGGGTCTGGCGCTCTACGGAGCTGCTCGGCGTGTACTGGCGTTTCCGGCCGTCTTCACCCAGCTCGGTGAGGAGCCGGTCGGAGGACAGCCAGCCGGCGGAAATCGCGATGGCCGTGGCAACGTGGGTCTGCGGCGTATCTTCACCGTCGGTCAACGAGTCGCGCAATGACGACAGGAAGCGAGGTTCGGCAAACGAGCTGTAGGACTTGAGGTCCCAGCATCGAAGCAGAACTTCCTCCGCGACGAGGGGATCACCGACATTGTGCCAGGCCCGGCGAAGCAGGTTCCACACGTCCATAGCGTCCAGGGCGCGGAGCTGCTCACGGTCCATGCCGTTGAAGCCAATCATTCCCGCACGGTACCGCCACACCGGAGTAAGGCGAACCATCGCGATTCGTCATGGCTGCGATGAATGGTCGTTGGACGCGACGGGTGCCGCTCGCTTGGCAAGTGGCCATCGGCATCTCGGCATCCGCAAGGCATCTTTTAAGATCAGGCTGTTCCGCTCCCCCGCAGGCGTACTCGATGCTCCCCTGCACCCGGTGGCGAGGTGGCCTGGCCCGCGGCCTCGAGGAACAGCCGGGCCTGGTCGGCCACGATCTTGTCGTGCCGCGGATGCAGGAAGCACAGCTCGTCGTCGGTCAGCGGCACCAGTTGGCCGCCGGCATGGCATTGCCGGGCGCGGGAACCCGCCTCGGGCGACAGGTGCCTCGTTGAAGTCCAAGCGGGAGCAGTCAGGTATGGCCAGCCGAGACTGAACCCGAGGCAGACCGCGTTGAGCAACGAAATACAGGACTGCAGGCATGTGTCCTGTATGAAGAAATTCTTAGCAAGCGCAGATACTGCCGCCGACGCTGTGTAAAACTGAGCATCTGAAGAGATTTGCGCACTTGGTGGCAGGTGGGGCTCATGGTGGATGGGGAGACTGATCGACGCCCGATCTCTCGCGGGGCCAATGCACTTGGGCCGGTCGGTGGGGCGCGTCTATGAGCATCCGGGTGCTGGTGGTCGACGACGAGGACATCGTGCGAGATGGGGTGGGGCTGCTCCTGTCCGGCGAGCCAGACTTGGAGATCGTTGGTGAGTGTTCGGATGGGCGGTCGGCGTTGGCGAAGATCGTACGGCTGCGACCGGATGTTGCCTTGATAGATGTTCGAATGCCAGGGATGGACGGTATCGAAACGACGGCTGCCATCCGGGCTGAGCTGGGAACGGCAGCGCCGGCGATCGTTATGCTGACGTCTTTCGACGTCGACGAGGCGGTGTGGGACTCGCTGGGCGCAGGTGCAGCCGGGTTCGTCCTGAAGTCGCAGACCGCATCTGACTTGGTGAGAGCGATCCGGAGCGTTGCTGCTGGTGAGGTGGCGCTTGAGCCTCGCATTGTTCGGCTGTTGGTGGACAGGTACGGCCGGGACTACGCGAGCGCGTCTCAGGAGCCGCCGGAGGTCGGTCGGCTCACACCGAAGGAGCGGGAAGTACTGTTGCTCGCCGCCGAAGGCCTCTCAAATTACGAGCTTGCAGAACGGTTGACGGTCGAGGTGGGCACGATCAAGACGCACATTTCGCACATTCTGACGAAGCTCGGTGTCCGTGACCGGGCTCAGGCTATTGCCTTCGCGTATCGGCACGAGCTTGTTCGGCGCAACGGCTGAGCCCTCCGCCAATAGTGCAATTACCGGTTGGTCGGCTCTGTCGGCGGATAGAGCGGGATTTCTGTCCTGCGACTGACGACTGGCCACGTCAGCAAGCTCGACGCTGGCATGACCGATCTCGCAACTCGTGCGAGGTCCGTCTGGAGGAGGAACGAGATGGCTCTCGTTGTGGACAAGTACGTTGTGATCAGGGAGTTCGACACCAACGTAGATGCCAATGTCGAACTGCAGAACGGCGATTGGATCGACATCAGTGTGACCGGGTCGATCTGGGCCGGCGTGTGGTTCACCGGTCGCAACGGGCCGAACGGATGGCCGGGCTGGTCGGCGAACAACGACTCGCCGCTCCCCGGTGCTGCTCCGTTCGGTGTGCTCGGCTGGACGGCCGAGGACAACTACTTCTGGATCGGCTCTGGGATGCGTCGCACATACCAGAACTCGACTCTCGGACCCGGAAGAACGCGATTGTCCTTCCGCATCAACGACGACCGGCCGGGCAACGGCGACGGGGCCTTCATTGCGAAGATTCAGGTTTGGCGTTGACGGTTGGACGGCTGTCTGCTGGATCAGATGCCGGTCGGCCCCGGTCGCTCTGTTGGGCGGCCGGGGCCTGGCCTGCAAGCAAGGCTGGCATCCGATGAGGCAACACCGCGACCACATGGAACGTGCCATCGTCGAGTCGCTCCGACTCACAGCGGCCGCCGACGGCCTTGGCTCGCTCGCGCATTCCGACGAGGCCATGGCCGGTGGACAACCTATGCGAACCGGGCCGACGCCGCCGGTTGGAGGTGTTCCTGAAGTCCAGCACAACTTCCTCGTGTCCCCATCGCACCTGGACGCCGGCGGTAGTGGTGACGTCGGAGTACTTGACGATGTTGGTCAGTGCCTCTTGCGCGATCCGGTACGCACATACGTCAACGCCTGGGTCGACACTTTCTGGTGCTCCTGTCACCGTGAATGCAATCGGAACACCGCTCGTGGAGAGTTGCCGGACGAGGTCGACGATATGGGCAACGTTCGGGGGAGTGGTCGCATCCGGATCGCTCGATCCACTGTCTAGAACGCCGAGAAGGTGGTGGAGTTCACGGATGGCCTGTTGCCCGAGGGTATCTACAGTTTGCAAGGCGCGTGCGGCGCTTGCTGGAGCGGTCGTCAAGACAGCCGCCGCAGCGCCCGCTTGAAGGAGCATCAGGCTTACAGAATGCGCGACGATGTCATGCATGTCGCGGGCGATTCGGTTCCGCTCTGCGGTTACGGCCTCGGCTGCCGCGAGTTCAGCCACCAACTGGCGCTGGCGTCTGCTCCATGCGACCCAGCGGCCCACGCCGAACACGATCGTCGTGAAGAGAACTCCGAGGACCGCCGAGACGAGAAAGGCGTCGCTCCGCTCAGCGGGCGGGGCCCGACGCACCTCGTCGGCGACATTGAGCGCCGTTGGCACGTACGCGGCGACGAGGGCACACAAGGACGTCAGACGGCTACATCGGGATGCGACCGTGTACAGCGCGAGCCAAACGCCCAGGGTGGGCACGAAGCCCGGTACGACGATGTAGGCGAGGATGCTATGGACAAGCATGACGAGGTAGACCGCGAGCGGATACCGACGTCTCCACACCAGCGCCAGATAGCCTGCGACCGCATAGACGGGCGTCGCTACTCCTCCGGACAGGCCACCGCTGCGGTCGGTGTCCCATGACACCAGGAGGTCGAGGACACACAAGCCCAACGCAACGAGCAGGTCGATCATGACCGGCCGTCGGCGGATAAATCTCATGGCCACCACTGTGAGCTCGGACAGTCGCACGTCCGGGTTATACGGCACCACTTGAGAATGACTTCGTCCAGTCCGCCGAGCTCGGTGCTGACGATCAAGCCGTGCCTGCGGTTGATCTCCCACTCCTCGATCGGGCCGAACACGTCGCTCGGAGAGCGATCACGGACCCCCGAAGGTACTGCTTCGAGGCGCTCTAGGGCATTCCAGATGTTTGATTCCTGCTCAAGGGCGGAGCGGAGCTCGCTTGGTGCTGTGGATGCGACCTGCGGCTGGTAGCGAGACCTGTGAGACAGGGTAATGACCGCGATGGCTCCTGCTCCTTCCGCGTCGCCACCCAGTCCGACGATGTCGGCCTGCTTCGCTTCAATCCTCTCGACAGTTCCTGGGCCTACTGGCTCTGCTCCTGCAAGGAGGACGTCGAACACGACCCCGGTGTCATGGAGCCAGCCGAGTGGTCCGTGCACGATGATCATGTCGGGTGCAGCCAGGACACCCCAGGCGAGGTGTCCCTCAGCAAGGCTGCCAGCTTCGCGGCGCTGAATCGACACGACTGAGACGCAAGGGCTGGATCCCATTTTCATCGCCCCCAAATGTGAACCCAGGATCCTTTCAGTGTGCGCCGCAAACGCTCAGGTGGCCACCGTTGCCCGAAAGTCTGGTTGCTGTCAGTGGATTGATCGGCAATCAAGCGCATGTTGCCATTTCGGAGCGTTCAGTCCGTTCATACGCAGGGCGATGTCGATCGCGGGTGAGATGCGTCGCACTCGTTCCTGTGTCTGGCTGCAGGAGTAAACCAACCTCCATCCATGGTGAGGCATTCGAGCATGCGAAGTTGCGCCTCAAGACAGACGCGATGGCGGCATTCGAATCCTAGCGTCTAGCAGTACGGCACGTCATCCGCCAGCAGGGCGGGCGAAGGACCGTGACGAATCGATGAGGAGCTCAGCATGTGCGTATTACCAGAACACCGAACCATCGTGTCGATGCTGGCCGGCGGCAGTCCTGTCTGGTTTGTGGCCGCAGTCATGAAGACCGACCGGCATCAGGTCTACACCGTCGGTAGGCGGTACGGCTATCCGGACCACGTCGCTCTGGACTCAGCCATGGCGCAAGTGCGCGCCAGTCAACACGGTCCGGTCCCCGTCTCCACATGACATCGGGGACGGACCAATTCTTCAGGGGGTTTCGAAATGACATTGAGCGTACTCGCGGGATTCTTTGGTGGCCTGCTGCTTCTCGTCGCCGCCGTCGGCGGCGGTTTCGAACTGCGCGAACTCAAGGTCCCGAAGGTGACTGCGGTCGGGAGATTGGTGTCGGCGGTCGTCGGCATCACGTTGGTATTTGTCGCAATCATGGTCAGCCCAGTCGTCGCTCAAAGCGATGAGGCCTCGCGATCGATCGTGCCGGACTCTCAGACAGAGGCTCACGCGCCCAGCGCGGCCGCGGAGACTCCGACTTCGATCGATTTCACGATCCAGGATGTGCTGGGTGAAGACCAGATCACCGAGCAGGTGAAGGTTCAGGTGGATGACCGCGTGGTCGGCACCCTCACTGTCGACGTTGCTCACCCCACCGCGACCCTCACAGTCACTGTCCTGAAGCCTGGAACGCACACCTACATCCTGTCGTCCTTGTCGACGTTCGACTACGAGGGCGAGATGGTGGAGGTCCCGGGCTCCGGAGACGGACAACTGGACGTCAGCGCAGGCAAGCTCTTCAAGCTCCGCTATGAGTTTGGAGAAGAGGAACTCATGTTGCGTCTCGAATGAACATGGAGACCTCGCTCATTCTGTCGTCGGCTGGTCGACTCCCTGAGCCACTCGTGGCACGGTCGACCAGCCGACGCTGCTGAGCTGGGCCATCAGTCTGATGAATTCGGAGATCGGGAGCGGTCGTGTGGATATGCACGGACTCAGGTCAGTAGGGCCAAGTTAGCGAGGCCGACTTCGATGCCCGGCTGGCTGGCCACCGACCGCGTGAGGTTCTGTACTGACGACCTCGACCGCTGCGCTCTGGCAAAAGTCTGGACATGCCCAAGGGTTTCATCAGGTACCTACGCCCTGCGTCGTTCGTGGTGGTGGTCGTCAGGTCGGCTGAGTCAGGGCGTAGATTCCGAGCTGGTCGATCTCTGCCGTGACAACTCTGTCGCCACGTCGTTGGTTAGGCACACCATGCCAGGCCGGAGATTCGTTGGTGAGACGGAGGGTGGGATTGACCTGCATGGTCGCCTGCTGGCGCAACCAGAGCTCCTACCAGCTGCGCGACATCGACGGACGCCGGGTCAACACCGCCGAGGCCCGAAGGATCATCGCCGACCGCTACACGGTCCCCGAAGAGATCCGCCGAGCCCGCACCACGACAACGACGGGCCCGCGAAGCAAGGAGTCACAAGGTGCTCCATCGACCGGCCCGTCTCAACCACCACGCTAAGCCAGCCGGAACCGCTCGACATCCCTTAGGGACTCAACGGCCAGCCATTTCGCAGCCTTCACACCCAACCCGACCGCTTCCACAAGCAACTGGTCAACCGCGTGCTGCCCCAGCTGGGACCGACTGATCGATCTGTTGGGCCTAGCTCGCTGAGACTCGGTCAGGTCTGAGGCTTGGATCCAAAGCGGCGACGGAACTCATCTGCGAGCATACCGCCCGCGGCTTCGACAAGCTTCCCCAGTACGGGATGGAAGACGAGACTGGTGATCGAGCCCGCGATCTGGGGGAGGTGCCGTCCGATCCAGCCTCGGACATATTCGATCTTGCTCAGGTCCGGCTCGTCGGTGTTCACCGCCTCGTCGAGCTCCTGAACGCATTCGATCGCCGCCTGGCGCAACTCCGGCGGAGCCGCCGCAGCAACCTCTGCCTTGAGCTGGTCGACCGCTGCGCGCAGTTCTTGTCGCTCTTCCTCAGTGACCTGTACGCGTGGAACGCCAACATACTGTTCTTGGCGAATGTCGTTGCCTACGGCTACCTGCCCGTGGACGTCACCGTCGATGTGTGCCTCAATGCTGCCTGGTGCCGGATCTTTGGTCACGGTCATATCCCTTCAATTACCCCACCGGCTGATTCACGATCACCGTGAAGCTCGCGTGGCTCGTGTTGCCGCTCCGGTCGGTTGCGTCGCACGTCACTTCCTTTGTGCCAAATTCGAAGTGTTCGCCGGAGGCTGGCTCGCAGTGTGGAGTTATGGGTCCATCCACTTTGTCCGACGCTGATACCTCGTAGTCGACGTCAGCCCCGTCAGCCTGGCTACTCCCTTCCACGCTGATGCTCTCCGTCGGCACGATCAGGTCAGGTGGCGTGGTGTCGACGACGCTGACCGAGAATGTTCCATCGGCAGTGTTCCCGGCGGCGTCGGTGGCCGAGCAATCGAAGTTGGTCGTACCGAGTGGGAACAGCCTGCTTCCATCGGCCTTGCCAAGCAGCCCGCGTCTGGAAGACAGACTGCACTCCACCTTTGCAGTGCCGCTCACAACGTCACTCGCGCTTGGCGTTCGAACCCTGACCCACGCGCCACCCTTGCTTTCGGCTTCGACCGTGAGATCGCCTGGCAGTTCGAGTTGTGGTGGCCGTGTATCGCGGACCGTGACCTGGAACGCGGCCGTCGCGCTGTGGCCGGCAATGTCGGTTGCGGTGCAGGTCACAGACTTCGTGCCGATCGCGAACTGGCTGCCCGAGGCCGGTACGCACATCGGCGACAAGGTGCGGCCGATTCCGTCGACCGCTGTTGCGCGATAGACGACGGACGCCCCGGTCGGTCCGGTCGCCTCTTGGACCACAGCCTGCGGCACAGTCAGTGTCGGCGGCGGAAGCTGGCTGACGTCAACTCCGGTGCCCAAGAGCGGCACGACAACCTCGGGCTCTCCGGACACAGCCAACCTCAACGTCGCAGACCGAGTGCCGATTGCGCTTGGCACGAAAATCACCTGAAGCCGGCACCGCGCATTCCGCCTCAGCTTGATCTGCCGACAGTTCCCCGGGACAAGTCGAAAGTCACTCGCACCGACCCCAGTGGCGCGGACGGCACCTAGCTGCCGAGTCTCGCCAGTAGTGTTCCTGACGGAGACTGTCTGCGCACTGCTGGACGTGGCCACCGGCCGAGCAGCGAACGACAGTCGAGTCGGCACCACAGTCATCGCTCCCCCTGAGTCCACGATCCCAGTTCCGACGAGTGACACCTCGCGGTGGTCTTCGGAACCCGCCTGGCTCAGTACGAGCGCGAGCACGGCTTTGCGAGTGCCCTTCGCAGTGGGCGTAAACGTCACCGATACCTGACATCTGCCGTCGGCTGGCAATCGCCCACAGGTCCCCGATGTGATGGAGAAATCGCTCGGGTGCTGTCCGGCGATGTGCACTGCACCGATGCCGAGCGTCTCATCGCTTGGGTTGCCGACAGTGATGGCGAGCGGTTTGCTAGCCGTGTTGATCAGCTGACTTTGGTACGACAGAGCACTGGGGATGAGATCGGCCTTCGTGATCATGGACGCCCCAGGCCAACCGCCCAGAGCGACAGATGTGACCAAGACGGTCAGCGTCAACACCAAGAGAACGAATGCCTTGACCACCATCGGAACGGCCCGTACGGCGCTCCAGACACGGAACCACCATGACTCATCGCTGGTCGGATCCCCGCCACCGGCCACCGGCGGTGCTGGCAACATGCCAAGGTTATGCCGCGTCACGCTGGCCCCCGCCGCGTCACCGTGGGCCTCGCGCAGGTGAAGTGCGTCGGTCAGCTGCGCACGCGCCGTGTCCACCTCTCCGAGGCAGAGCGACCGTGTCCCTAGCTGGTGCAACGCGTAAGCCTCGGCCGCCTCGTCGGAGATCTCGCGGGAAGCCGTGAGCTGCACGGACAAGGCCTGCAGCCACGTCCCCCACCGCCCAGACAGGGCAAGCGCCTCGTCGACCCCTCGCGCTAAGGCAAGGGCATCACTCCACCGGCGGGCCTCCGCCGAAGCCCGTAGGAGCTCAACACCAGCCTGCACCCGCAGAGTCGGTGTCGGGTCCCGCGGACGCCTTTGTGCCCACGCAATCAGGTAGTCACGCACATGCCGGCGTGCGGCAGTCACGGCCACGGCCGGAAGGCTTTCGAGAACTCCCGATACCACCTCGTAGCCGTCTTCTTCTTGGTTCGGGGCAGGAGCAACCTGCACCAAGCCACTGGCAGCAAGATCGGACAGACGCGCGACCGTGTCGGCCACGCCGGACGCCAAGCGGAGATCCTCCGCGCTGAGACGCAGAGCCGGCAGAGCAGCTAACGTCGCCAAGAGACGACGGTCAGGCTCGTCCCTAGCCGCAACCTCATTCCACAACTCCGGCGTGGTCATCGCCGCTTCCTCCAGCGTGACCAGGCCATCCCTGACGGCAGCGGCGGTCTGAACCAGGGACAGCGGTACGCCGCTCACGGCTGTAGACAAAGCGGTTGCCGCAAGGCGCTCCTGCGCCCCCAAGCTACGCCCTAGCGTGTTGGCGAACACCTCGATCGCGAACTCCGATGAAAGCCCTGACATCAGCACGGACCGCAAGCCGTCGAGGTCGCCAAGCTGATCAGCGGAGATGACGAAGCGGCATTGGGGCACGAAATCCAGGAGGGCCGCGACATCATCAGGCCCGCCCATCAGGTCATCGAGAAGGATAGTGCAGTCGATCGACTGAAGATAGTGACGCAACTGCCCATGGGTCGGCTTGTACGGCCGATCGGACTCGTAGCAGAGATCGAACAGGCAGTGCAGCACATCGTCGAGGGGCTGGCCCCGAACGGACAGGTGAGCAATTCCGCCGGAGCCACCAATGAATGGCTGATGTGCGAGATGACGTAGCAGGCTGGATTTGCCGATCCCAGGCCCACCGGTGAAGGACAGGCTCAATCCGTCGCCGAGCACAGCTCTCGCTGTGGTCGTCTCCCCGTCTCGATCGACAAAGGCGGCAGGGCGACGGGGAAGCAACCGGAGCGGCGATGGGCGGCGGTCGACCTTCACGGATTGATCGACGGGCATGATGACGTTGCCGTGCACCTCGCCAATCTGCATCTGCACGATGTTGTTGCCGACCGCGATCTGCCCCCTGAGATCCCCACCAACAGTGATCGAAGCGCGGACGCCGGTCGTGGGCCCGGAGGTCGGCACGTCCACGGTGTGGATCCCGGGCGTCGTGGCTTCATCCATCGGAGACTCCGCCGGTCGCCTTGGTGCGCGGTATTGAGCGGCTTCACGCCAGCACATGTCCGGGGCGGTATCGAGATGGGTGAGCCGTCGACATGGCATCTCGCCGCGTACACCGATGTCCCCCCAATAGCCATCATGCGCCGCCCCAGCACAGCACACAAGAATGCCGCGAGCATAAGCAACCGCTTCAAACATCTCGATGATGTCCCGTTAGACTGACGTCACTGAAGTCTTCTCACCGGGTGCCTCGTTGGGGCTGGAGTAGGACGAGTGCTGCGGCGGTGATCGCGCCGATTCGCCAGGGGTCGAGGG
This sequence comes from Kribbella pittospori, assembly GCF_004331465.1. Taxonomy (GTDB): domain Bacteria; phylum Actinomycetota; class Actinomycetes; order Propionibacteriales; family Kribbellaceae; genus Kribbella; species Kribbella pittospori. Next base: position 65,863 of record NZ_SJKB01000023.1, on the reverse strand, counting down.
TGAACCACCTCGGGTTTGATGCACACCTCCTTCGTTCGGAAGGTGGCACTCATGCCGAGGAAGTACGACGAGCAGACCAAGGCCAAGGCGGTCCGGTTGGTGACCGAGCATCGGGGCGATTACGCCAGTGAGTGGGAGGCGATCACCACGGTCGCGGGCCGGCCGGGGATGAGGCCGGAGACGCTGCGCCGGTGGGTTCGCCAGGTCGCGGTCGATGCCCTGGGTTCGGATCTTGTCTCCAGGACCAGGACCCCGGCGATGTCCAAGAACAGGACGTCGTCGATCAGCAGTACCTCGACGGCAAGGTATCTGTGCCGGTGCTGCCCAGCCGAGCGGTCAGTTCGTCGAGGGGTTTGGGAGGTGATCGCCGCACATCCATCAGCCGCCGGCACATCTCCAGCCGAGGTCGGCGAGCCACAGTCAGGCTGTGTCCGGTGTCTGTGCCGGGTCGCCGTGCGCGAGCTCGTCGCCGAGGATCACGGTCGAGCTGCACAGGCCGCAGATGATGATGCGCGCCTGATGGGGCTGGCAGCGTTCGCTCGACGATCGCCGTGCCGGGCTGCTCCGGATCGGCGAGCAGCCAGACGGTTTCGAGGCCTTCGCGATGCAACTGCAGCTCGTACTTGCTCGAGGGGCGGTACCCGCAGGTCGGGCAGGCCGCCACCCGGGGTGGCTTCGGCATCGGCGCCAGCTGATCCGCCGTACTGGCCGCGGGGAGCTCGAGTGGAGCCGACCCGCTAGGTACGGCGGTGGAGCGGAGCTCCGGAACATACTTGTAGATGGTGGCGCGGCTAACGCCGAGCAGCCGGGCGATCGAGGACACGGTGTTCTCGGGGTTGCCGAGCAGATCCTTGGCGTGCCGGACCTGTTCCTCGTTCATCGCGGGCGGCCGGCCTAGGCGGGTTCCGCGGGCCTTGGCGGCATCGAGACCTTCGCGGGTGCCCTGGACGATCATCTCGCGGATGAACTCGCCGAGCGCGGCGAAGACGTGGAAGATCATCCGGCCGCCCGGGGGTGGTGGTGTCGAGTGCCTCGTGCAACGACTTGAACCCGACCTTACGCCGACGCAGCCCGCTGACGATCTGGATCAGGTCCTGGAAGTTCCGGCCGAGCCGCCACAGCTCGGTGACCGTGACGACGTCGTTGGGGCGCGCGAACGCCAGGCAGTCCTGTGGGTCGGGCCGATCGGCGTTCTTGCCGCTGAGCTTCTCCTGCCAGATCCGGCTGCAGCCAGCCGCGTTCAGGGCGTCGATCTGGCGGTGCAGGTTCTGCTCTCTGGTGGCCACCCGGGCGTACCCGAGGAGCATGCTGCCGCCGATGACGCCGAGCGGGTCGGGATCGAGCGGCAGGGCGGCCCTGCGGGCGAGTTCGGTGGATGTCACACGCCGACTGTTGGAAAGGGCGTGCGGGGAGTTGTTAGACACTCCGGGTTTGCAACACGTTCTTCGACACTTGCGGTGCGGCGTGTCGGGATCGGGATCCGGCCGGCCTGTTCGGCGGGGGTGTTGAGAAACGATCGATTCTCAACACCCTCAAGCATTGCGAAGCCGATCGCATGCCCGCAGTTTGTGGTGCACCATGACGATGGTTCGATCCGCACTCATCCGGTGCTGCCAGGCGGGGCTACTGAAACTACTGACGGTCGCGGGTGGCTGACAGTCCAAGCACATGCTCTGGCGTCGGTCGAGGTGTCCTCTACCTGCGGCGCGCTGCTCTCCGTGTGCGTGCAGCGTGGAGGGACGGTCCCGTCGTCAAGGGTCCAGCCGGACAGACCGGCCCGAATTCTGCCGCGGGTCGAGCTCTTTGCTTTCGGAGTGCCAAGGGTGGATCTGGTCGCGGTAGCGCATGACAGTCGATCGCATGCCTAGCCCGCAGACGCCGATCAGATCGTCGTCTCGGTAGTACCCGAATACGAACTCCGAGTTGGGCGTTCCGTGGAGGAGTTCGATCCGGTTCGCCCGTTGAGGCATGCCGTAGGAGAGCAGGTGGCTGTCGTACTGATCGCTCCAGAACGACGGCAAGGGAACGAAGGGCTGGTGCTGTGCGTCTAGGTCTTGGTCGGCGGCTGCGATCTGGCGGCCGACGTGTTTGCCGCTTTCGATAGCGATGTTCCAGTGTCCGATGAGGTTGGCCGCGCCGGTGGCAGCCGGACAAGGGAACCGACCGAGGTCGCCGACAACGTAAAAGGACAGGTGTGGCGTACCGTCCCTCTTGACCGCCCGTAGGTTGCTGTCGGTGAGCACTCCGTGCTCGAGGTTGAGATCGTTGCCGGTGAGCCACTCGGCATTCGGGTGCGATCCCATGCACTCAATGATGAGGTCACAAGGGATCTCGGCCCCGTTGTCGAGAAGTACACCGGTCACCCGGGCGTCACCCAAGGCGTCGATGACCTTCCGGCCAGCAAGGAATCGTACGCCGTGCCGTTCGTGCAGTTGTCTCAGCGCGCGGGCAGGAGCCGGACCGAGGGTGTTCTGGAGGGGGTAGTCGAGGGAGGTCACGACGAGGACGTCGCAGCCCATCGTTCGGGCGGTCGCGGCGGCTTCGCACGCGATGAACCCGGATCCAGCGATCACGATCGACGGTCTCGCGCGAAGGACGGTCCGCATCGCGACGGCGTCCTCATAGGTTTTCAGCGCGAGGCAGCCTGGCACCCGGCGAGGGAGGCGGCGCGGTCGGAGTCCGGTGGCAGCAACTAGCCATCTGTAGGGGTGGACACGGTCTCGGTCGTCGACGACAACGCTGGCAGATACGTCGGCGCGCATTGCTCTAGTACCGAGCAGCCATCGCACGTCGGCGACCGCTGCCCTGCGTGGAAGGGTGAGTTCTTCGATGAGAATCTCCGATGCCAGCGCGCTCTTAGAGAGAGGTGGCCGGTTGTACGGGAGATGCGGCTCATCGCCGAGGATCGTGATGGGCCCGGTGTAGCCGTACCTGCGGGCCGATTCTGCGGTCCGAAGGCCGGCTAGCGATGCCCCAACGATCAGGAGGACATCGTTCACTCCGGGCGTTCCGTGAACATGATCGCCTGCATCGGACAGACGTCAGCTGCGGCCTCGACGAGGCCGAGTGCGTCGTCCGCTGCCCGACCCTGGTATTCGAGTCGGTCGGCGTCGTTGAAGCGGAACGTGTCCGGTGCCTCGAGCACGCACTGACCGTAGTGCTGGCATTTCGTCATGTTCACCCGGATCTCGATCATGGCTCTCCCTTAGCTCGTAGGGATTATACGATATCCGTTTAATTAGGCAAGATGGAGCGAAACAGTTGGCACCGACTATCGTTGCGGCATGCGGGCTGAGCTGGAGCGGGACCGATCTGGCCCGCAGGGGAAGGACGCCATCAGGCGCCAGAATCTGTCGGCAGTTCTGCGGGCGGTGCGTCGTTCCGGCTCCATTTCCCGCACCGGGCTCGTGCAGGAGCTGGCGCTCAGCCGTACCACTGTGGGGGAGTTGGTCACCCAACTGGTCGGTCTCGGCCTGGTGGTCGAGGACGACGTCAAGGAGACCGGAACGGCAGGACGACCTAGTCATGTCGTCCGGGCCTCGGACCTGGTGGGCGCGCTGGCGGTGAACCCCGAGAGCGATGCGCTGACGATCGGCGTCGTGTCGCTCGGTGGGCGCATTTTGTACCGGGTGCGGCACGAGGCAGGCAACGTCCACAGTCTCGATGACGTGGTCGCGCTGTGCCGGGCTACAAGCGATGAACTGCGCAAGGTACTGCCCGGCGGTTGCCGGATCGCCGGGGCGGGCGTGGCGATCGGAGGCCAGGTGTCCAAGCGCAGCGGCCGCGTCCTGCTCGCACCCAGGCTCGGCTGGCGGGATGCGGACGTCGCATCGGGGCTTTCCCGCGCGCTGCGGATGCCTGTATTCGTTGACAACAACGCCCGGTTGGTTGCCGTGGCCGAGCAGCGCCATGGCGCCGTCCGTGGCGTCACGGACTTCGTGTACCTCTTCGGCGGAGCCGGTGGGATCGGCGGCGGAATTGTGGCGGGCGACGCGGTTCTGTCCGGTCGGGATGGGCTGGCTGGCGAGTTCGGCCACATGCGGATCTCGTCGGCTGCGGACGTGGACTACGGCGGTTTCGCGGGCACGGTCGAGGCGCTGATCAAGCGAGACGATCTTGTCGAGTCGCTGGGTCTGCGTCACGTCACGGACGCAGAGCTGGAGTCGCTGGTTCGCACCGAGCACGCCCCCGCGTTCATGCGTGTAGCGCGCCGGCAGGTACGTGCCCTCGCCGTCACACTGGCCAACGTCGCGAACATCTTCGACCCGGAAGTGATCCTTCTCGGCGGCTTCCTCGGCATGCTGGCCGCCCGGTTCGATGACCAACTCCGAGCCGCCATGCTGGCCGCGACGCTGCCGTCCATCGGGGCCACTGTTGACGTTCGTACTGCAGGCGAACCGGTCAACGGTGCCCTCTGGGGCGCTGCGGAGCTGGTATTCGACCGGCTGGTCCAAGATCCGCTCGACGTCGCTCTCGCCAAAACCTGACTTGCTCTGCTAGCGTGCGGCCACCGGAGATTAAACCGGATACCGCACAAAATGGTGGGGTGGACGATGCGTGAGACAGGTAGTGCCCGCGTGGAGATCCGAGGGCACAAAGAGGTACGCGCGGCGGCCAAGGACTTCACGCGGTTCTCCAGCGACGTGGTGGGGGACCGGGATGTGCGCGACTATCAGCAGCTTCCGCTCGAGCTCGACCCGCCGCGCCACACGCTGTTCCGCGAGGCGGTGCAGCCGATCTTCATGAGCTCGGCGATTGAGCCGAAGGTGCCGCAGTTTCGCGCGCTCGCTCGCGACCTCATCGGCCGGATCAACGCCAACGGCGGCGGCGAGATCTGCGGGGAGTTCGCGTTGCCGTACGTGATCGGTTGCCTCACGATCATCTTCGACCGCCCTCAGGACTACGACGAGTGGCTGTCCTGGGGGCCGGATGTCTGGACGGCGGACGCATGGGCGTCGGGCCAGGTGACTGCCGCGTCGAAACGCGCGCACCGGGAACGGCGCTTCGACCAGCCAACGCAGCGATCGGGGAACACGCTGCATGCCTACCTCACCCGGGTGTTCGATGACGCTGAACGTGCGCCGGTCGAAGATCCTGAGCGACAGGACATCTGGGACCGGATAGCCCAGCTCGTCGTGGACGGGCGACAACTCTCCCGACCCGAGATGTTCGGCATCGGCAGCGTTCTCATGGCCGGTGGACGGGACACCGTCATCAAGCTCGCGACCGGACTTGTCTGGCACCTCATCCGATCGTCCGACGACCGCCGCTACCTGGCTGGGAACGCCGCGGCATTCAATCGCACCGTTGCCGAGCTCGCGCGTTTCTTGTCCCCGCTGCCGAAGATGGAGCGGGTCGTCCAAGCCAGCGGGGATCAGCAACGGAACGTCGTTCTCAGCTTCGTCTCGGCCAACCACGACGCGACGGTGTGGGAACGCCCTGAACGCATCGACATCCACCGTGAACGCAAACCGCATCTCGCCTTCGGCGCAGGCCGCCACTCATGCCTGGGAATGAACATCACCGAGCTGGAGATGCACGCCCTCTTGGAGGTCCTGGTCGGCGAATGGCCTGAGTGGGAATTCGACGGTGAGCCCGACATCGACTGGGCCCGGGAAGGCGCCGGCGCGGACACGATAACCGTGCTCGAACGATTTAACGCGATCCCGGTGATCCGCCGATGACCGCGCCAGGGCGGACCGACAGCCGGGTCGCAGTGGTGACCGGTGCCGCGAGTGGCATCGGCCTCGCGGTGAAGCAACGGCTCATCGGTGACGGTATGACTGTCGTGGGTGTCGACCAGCGACCGGCGCAGGACTGCGTGGTCCAGGATCTCGCCGACGCTGAAGGTACCAGTCGGCTGATCGACACCGTGGTGGACCAGTATGGCCGCCTGGATCTGCTGGTCAACAACGCCGGTCTGGCCCGCCATGCACCGGTCGACCGGATCCGGATGGCAGACCTCGAGTTGATGTGGCAGGTGAACGTCCGGGCCGTCATCCAACTCACTGCGGCGGCATTCCGTGAGATGGCCCGCCTGGGGTGCCCTGGCCACATCGTCAACGTCATCTCCACCGCGGGACAGCGAGCAGAACCCGGGCAGGCTGCCTACTGCGCAACCAAGTTCGCCGTGCGCGGCTTCACCGAGGCCGCGCAGCTGGAGGGCCTGGCCGCAGGAATCAAAGTCACTGCCCTCTTTCCGGCTGGTGTCACCACCGGATTCTGGAACTCCGCGGTCACCGATCCGGCTGGATTCATCGGCTCCAAGGCGTTTCTGACTCCTGACGACGTCGCTGACCAGGTCGTCACCGCGATCAATGCCCCTGCCGGCGTGCACGTCGAATCGATCACCGTGCGGCATGTCCTCGACGCCGACCTGGACGGCATCGCCGCTGCGACAAGGGCCGTCGGCTGATGAGTCGGCCGATGGGCGTGCTTCCCGCGGGGGTGAGCATCGCCGATGTCTACAGTCCCGCCAATCGTGCCCGGGTTGCTGTCTGGACCTGGAAACCTGCGTGGCCGGGACCACACCCGCTCCTGGTGCTCCTGCACGGCGTGAATGACGCCGCAGGACATAACTGGTTCCTCAAGGCGCGTGTCCACGACATCGCGTCCCGGATCCTCGACGTCTCACCGACTGATCAACCGGTCATCATCGCTCCGTCGGACACCGGGATCCTGCACGGCTCGGCATGGGCGGACTGGAGCGACGGCTCCGCCAAGGCAGAGACGTGGCTCATGCAGGAGCTTTTGTCGTGGGCTGACGTCACGTTCCCGTTGGACGGTCGTCGGTGGATCACCGGCTTGTCGATGGGAGGGTACGCCGCGCTGACTCTCGCGCTTCGTCACCCGATGGCGTTCTCCAGTGCTACCGCGATGAGTGGGTACTTTCGCCCCGATCAGCTGTACGTGTTCGTCGATGACGACAGTCGCCGGCGGATCTGGGCCGGCGAAGCCGCCGAACTCGAGCACGATCCGACCCATCTCGTCCTGGATGCCAACCGTCGAGCCGGACTACAAATCGCGTTCGGCTGCGGCACCGCCGACTCGGTAATCGAGTCCAACCGTGCCTTCGCGCGGCATCTTCACCGTCACCACATCGCTCACCTGTACGAAGAAACCCAGGGCGGACACGACTGGAGTTACTGGTCCGGGCAGTTGCCGCGGCACCTGAAGTTCCACGTTGCCGGCACCTGGGCCTGACGATTGGGGGTATTGGTGTCCACTGCAGAGAGCGAGTTGCGAATCGGCATGGTCGGCTACGCCTTCATGGGTGCTGCGCACTCACAGGCTTGGCGGATCGTGAACCGGGTGTACGACCTGCCGGTCCGGGCGCGGATGGCGATGATCTGCGGTCGGGACGAGACAAACGTGTCGGCTGCCGCGGACCGGCTCGGCTGGGAGCGGTACACCACGAGCTGGCGGGAGCTGGTCGACCGGGACGACATCGACGTGGTCGACATCTGCACCCCGGGTGACAGTCACGCAGAGATCGCGCTGGCCGCGCTGGCCGCCGGCAAACATGTGCTGTGTGAGAAGCCCTTGGCCAACACGGTGGCCGAGGCACAGTCCATGGTGGCCGCCGCGCAGACAGCTCGGGCCGACGGCACTCTGTCGATGTGTGGCTTCACCTACCGGAGAGTGCCCGCGGTCACGGTGATGCGGGACCTGATAGCCGCCGGACGGCTCGGTGTGATCCGGCACGTGCGCGCGGCGTACCTGCAGGACTGGATCGTCGATCCGCAGTTCCCGCTGGTGTGGCGCTTGCAGAACGACAAGGCAGGTTCCGGCGCGCTGGGCGACATCGGCGCACACATCATCGACCTGACCCAGTTCGTCACCGGCCAGCGGATCGCCACGGTGAGCGCGCTGACCGAGACGTTCGTGACCGAGAGACCGTTGCCGGTCGGAGCCGGCAGTCTGACCGGCTCCGCGGGAGCAGGCACCGGACCGGTCACTGTTGACGACGCAGCGCTGTTCCTGGCCCGGCTCGACGGTGGCGCGGTGGCGACGTACGAGGCAACCCGGTTCGCTACCGGTCGCAAGAACGGGCTGCGGGTGGAGATCAACGGGTCGCAGGGGTCGGTGACGTTCGACCTGGAACGGCTCAACGAGTTGGAGTTCTACGACGCTGCCCGACCTGGCAGCGAGCAGGGCTTCACCCGGATTCTGGTCACCGAGCCGGACCACCCGTACCTGTCGGCGTGGTGGCCGCCGGGGCATCTCATCGGTTACGAGCACGCGTTCACCCACCAGGCCCGTGACTTCCTTGACGCCATCGCGACCGGTACGGACCCGCGTCCGTCGTTCGCCGACGCGCTGCAGGTGCAGCAGGTCCTTGACGCGGTTGGCCGAGCCGCTGACGAGAAGGCGTCGTGGACCGACGTGGACGCCGGTCCCGACCACCAATTCTGAGGAGATCTCCGCTATGCCACGACCGATCACGCTGTTCACCGGCCAGTGGGCCGACCTGCCTTTCGACGAGGTATGCCGACTGGCCGCCGAGTGGGGCTACGACGGCTTGGAGATCGCCTGCTGGGGTGACCACTTCGAGGTGGACAAGGCGCTCGCCGACGAAACCTACATTCCGCGCAAGCTGGAGACTCTGGCGAAGCACGATCTGAAGGTGTGGGCGATCTCCAACCACCTTGTCGGGCAGGCGGTCTGCGACGACCCGATCGATCGGCGCCACCAGGGCATCTTGCCGGCCCGGGTTTGGGGGAGCGGGAACTCGGATGAGGTCCGCCAGGCCGCGGCGCGGGAGATGATGGACACGGCTCGCGCCGCCGCCAAGCTGGGCGTCAGCACCGTGGTGGGCTTCACGGGCTCGTCCATCTGGCACACAGTGGCAATGTTCCCGCCGGTCCCGGAGTCGATGATCGACGACGGTTACGACGACTTCGTCGTCCGTTGGAGCCCGATTCTGGACGTGTTCGATGTGGAGGGGGTCCGGTTCGCGCACGAGGTGCACCCAAGCGAGATCGCTTATGACTACTGGACTACGGCACGCACACTCGAAGCGATCGACCACCGGCCGGCGTTCGGGCTGAACTGGGACCCGTCGCACATGATGTGGCAGGACGTGGACCCGGTGAACTTCCTGCTCGACTTCTCTGACCGGATCTACCACGTCGACTGCAAGGACACGAAGGTTCGGGTGGGTGACGGGCGGCGCGGCCGGCTTTCCTCCCACTTGCCCTGGGCGAACCTGCGCCGTGGGTGGGACTTCGTGTCGATCGGCCACGGTGACGTGCCTTGGGAGGATTGCTTCCGGGCGTTAAACAGCATCGGGTACGACGGCCCGATCTCGGTGGAATGGGAGGACGCCGGAATGGATCGGCTGCTCGGCGCGGCCGAGGCGGTCCAGTTCGTACGCCGGCTGGCGTTCGACGCCCCGGTCGCGGCGTTCGACAGTGCGTTCGGGGGCGAATAAGTGGCCACCCCGCGCGTGAGGGTCAAGTAGTTCCCAAATACGAAGACGCAGTTCCCTGTCAGAACTACGAGCGGAGGTCGGCAGTGTTTCGTCCCCGAATCGGGATCATCGGGACCGGATGGTGGGCCACCCGGCACCACATCCCCAGCCTGCTGGCCAGCGGCCAGTGCGACGTCGCAGCGCTCGCGGATTCCGACCCGCAGCGCCTCGCCGTCGCCGCTCAGCACTTCGGACTCGCAAAGACGTACGCGACGGCCGACGAGATGTTCGCCGGCACGGAGCTCGACGGGGTCATCGTTGCCGTGCCGCATTGCGACCACTATCCCGTGGTCCGAACCGCCTTGGTGCACGACGTGCATGTGCTCGTCGAGAAGCCGATGACGTTGTTGTCCGTAGACGCATGGGATCTGGTACGCCTCGCCGGCGACCGAGGCCTGCACCTCCTGGTCGGATTCACCTATCAGTACACGAAGTCCGCGCGCCGATGCCGGGATGCTCTCCAGGACGGACAGATCGGCGACCTCATGCTTGTCTCGGGCTTTTATTCGTCGTCGGCCGGCATCCACTACCGCGGCGCTGCCGGTGCCGAGGGCGCGGATGCGAAGTACCCCCTGATGAAGCCGCAGGCCGCCACCTACCGGGACCCGGCCGTCGCGGGCGGCGGGCAAGGGCAGACACAACTCAGTCATACCGCGGCGATGGTCAGCTGGGCGACCGGTCAACGTCCTGCCGACGTGGCCGCGTACATGTCCGACTGCGACCTCCCGGTCGATCTTGTCGACGCGGTTTCGTTCCGGCTCGAATCGGGCGCAGTGGGCTCGGTGGCGTCGACCGGCTCCCTTCCCGAAGGGGAGGTCGGCCACCACGAGCTGCGGTATCACGGCACGGCTGGTCACGTGATCCAGAACCTGCGTCTCGGGCGGGTGGAAGTCCATCGGTACGGCGCAGGCGTTGAGGTGATCGACGCTGCCGACGAGGGGGCGTACCCCAGCCAAGAGCCCGCCCGCACCCTCGTCCGGCTCATCCTGGGTAGCGGAGACAATCCGGCCCCTGGCGCCGCGGCGGCGCACGCGACCGAGTTCGTCGAAGCCGCCTACCGCTCGCGTGACCTCGGTCGTCCAGTCGCGATTACCGAACTCGATGGACAGCCACAGACCACGCGTCAGCAGGATCGTTCCTGACGCCTGGACGACTGAGCCTTTCGGCATAGAACACATCAGGCTGGTGGGTCGACTCGCGGCGGCCATCCGTGGCGACGAGGGTGGCCACTACGGACGCGGCTGGCGCAGGGATCCTCGGCAGGGCCGCGAGCCATTAGATGATCGTGACGCCGGTGCTGATCGGCGTGCCAGGAGCCGCCCCGACGAGCGACGTGGTCGTCAGCAACGGAAGAAGCAGCAGTCCAGATACACGTTGCATTCTCGAAACGCGACATGGTCGAGGACCAGGGAATGATCAGTGCGAAGGGCAACTGCACGAACATTCCGAACAACACGAAACCGAGGCCGACGAACTCCGACACCGGGCCGTGCGTAGAACTCGATTGGCGATCATCGGCCAGGCCATGAAGGCCAGGAACAACCCGATCATCGAAGTGAGGAACAGCTAGTGTCCTGCTTCTGAGGTTCGTTGCATAAGTTGGTCGCGGGCGGTTTGCCCGGTGACGCGTTGGAGGTAGCGACTGAGGGAGTCGAGGATTTCCTCGGCGGTCTTCTTCCAGATGAACGGTTTCGGGTCGTCGTTCCAGGACTTCACCCAGGCGCGGGTGTCAGCTTCCAGTGCCTGAACGCTTTTGTAGGCTCCGCGGCGGATCTTCTGGTCGGTGAGGTAGGCGAACCAGCGCTCGACCTGGTTGAGCCACGACGATCCGGTCGGGGTGAAGTGCATGTGGAAGCGGGGGTGTTTGGCCAGCCAGGCCTTGATCGCCGGGGTTTTGTGGGTGCCGTAGTTGTCGGCCACGATGTAGACGTCCAGGCTCTCTGGCACCGTCTTGTCGATCGCGGTCAGGAACTTCTTGAACTCGGTCGCGCGGTGCTGGCGATGCCGTTCGGTGATCACGGTGCCGTCGGCAACGTTGAACGCCGCGAACAGCGACGTGATCCCGTTACGCCGGTAGTCGTGTGTGCGCCGCTGCGGCATGCCCAGCATCATCGGCAGTACCGGCTGCGACCGATCCAGCGCCTGGATCTGCGACTTCTCATCCACGCACAGCACCACCGCGCACTCCGGCGGATTGTGGTAGAGCCCGACGACATCGACGACCCGCTCCACGAACAACGGATCGGCCGACACCTTGAACCCGTCCACCCGGTGCGGCTTGAGACCGAAATCGCGCCAGATCCGCCCGATCGTCGACCGCGACAAACCAGTCCGCTTCGCCATTGACGACTGCGACCAATGCGTGGCATCGGCCGGCCTCGACTCCAGCGTCGCCACGATCACGTCCTCGACCTGATCCAGGCTCACCGACGACGGCCGCCCCGGCCGATCCTCATCCACCAGACCATCAAGACGCCGCTGCAGAAACCGGCGACGCCACTTACCGACCGTCGACTCCGAACACCCCAGCGCCGCCGCGACCTCCTTGCTCACTGCACCAGGCTCGGCACAGGCAAGAACGATCCGCGACCGCAACGCCAGCACCTGCGACGACTTCGCCCGCCGAGCCCAACGCCCCAACTGCGCACGCTCAGCATCGGTCAACCTCAACTCGGCCTTCGGCCGCCCAGTCCTAGGCATACACCAACCCTAGACTTATGTAGCGAACTTCAGAAGCAGGACACTAGTGGGTGCGCCCGTTAGTTCGTCGGTGGTTACGCGGCCAGCGGCGGTGGCGTGTGGGAGTCGTACTTGCCGAGCCGTGTGGGGAGGCCGTTGAGGTCGGTGCGGGTGAAGGTCCAGTCGAAGGGTTGGGCGGTGTGGGTGTAGCGGTCCTGGAAGGCCAGCAGCCGTTCGGTCACGGCGTCGAGTCGGTGAAGTTGTCGGGGGTGAGTGCTTTGCGTTGCACGACGGAGAAGTAGATCTCGACCTGGTTCAGCCAGGACGCGTGCACGGGCAGATGGATCATGTGCGCGTTGGGGTAGGCGTCGTTGAGTCGTTGCGCCGCGGCCCAGTTGCGGTGGGAGGCGCCGTTGTCGACGACCCAGAACTCCCGGCGGGCGCTGGCGTAGGGCTCGCCGGTCATGACCTCGTCCACCAGTCTGGTGAAGGGGGCAATGCCGGTGGTGGGCTCGCACCGGCCGATGACGTGGGCGCGGTGCACGTCGTAGGCGGCGAAGTAGGCCAGTGTGCCGTTGCGTGTGTACTCGGCTTCTACCCGCATCGACCGGTGTGCGGCCGGTTCGAGGCTGGGATGTTTGCGGTGCCGGGCCTGGACGCCGGGTTTCTCATCCGCGCTCAACACGAAATCGCCCTTGCCGAGTGGCTCACCGTCGAAGGTGCGAGCGTAGAGATCGAGCACCCGAGCGGCTTTGGACGCGAAATATCGGTCGCGGGGAAAGATCCAGGATCGGTGCTGCCAGGGTTTGATCGCGTCGTCGGCCAGCCACCGGCGCACCGTCGAGGCCGAGATCTGCCCGACCACACCGCGCGTCACTACTTCACGCGCCAGCTCGGGACAGCTCCACCGGGTCATCGCCACCCCTGCCGTGGTGGGCAGTTCACAGGCCAAGGCCTTGACCCCGGCAACCACCTCGGCGGTGAACTTGCACGGCCGCCCGCTGCGCGGCAGATCGATCAATCCTTCGATTCCGCTGCGGCAGAATCGCCTGCGCCACTTGCCGGCGGCGTCGGCATCGATCGCGAGGCGGCGCCCGATGGCGGCGTTGGACTCCCCGTCGGCGGCGGCCAGCACAATCCGGGCTCGGACTACTTGACGATGCTCTGCGCAGGCCCTGCGCGTGATCGCTTCCAGTTCCGACCGCTGCGCAACGGTCAAACACACGACATACGCACTGCGCATCGACACCGCGAACTTTCCTTGTCCCCTTGGCCATCACTGCGGACTGGGAACTCTGCCCGACGATCTCGGCGCAGTCGGGCAGCCACGCCGCTCGAGGTCATGACAGCTATGGCAGGCTGGGCGCCATGGCAACACCGCCGGAGTCGACCAAGACCTCGCTGCGTCAACGTCTGCACAGCCGCGCGGCCGAACGCTGGCCCCAACTGGCCGATCTACACATACGCCACCACGGAGCATTCGCCTACGTCGACGGCGAACTGCCCGACGGCGCCACAATGCCGCTACTCCGGCTCCGGTACAACGGTTCGGCCACCACCTGGGGATTCGCCATCTACCAGGCCAGCAACAACACCTACCAAGACTCCATCCTGCCCAGCGGACTCCCCGTCGGCACACCAACCGAAGCCCTCGACTGCGCCTGCGGCCTCTACCTCAACGACCCCACCGCCTGGCAACCACCGACGAACTAACGGGCGCACCCACTAGTGCCATCGGTGTTCCATAGGCGGTCCCACAACCCTTGGGGCACGCGACGCCGTTCCGAGAACGGCGCTGTTGCCTGTCCGCCCAAGAGCCACGATGACTTCCTCTCGCTGTCGGATGTTCCTGGCCTGCTGCCGACGGATCAGCAGCTCTGAACGGGGCCGCCGTTGATGATCACGGTATTGTTTCCGGTTCCGGTGCACCCGACGACTCCGTCGGGCACGTCGTCGTCGATGTCCATGTCGGTTCCGGTCCCGAGTCTCAGATCGCCGTCGCTGTACGTTCCTCGAATGGCATGGCCGGAACCTGCGCAGCGAACCGCATCGGCGCTGACAGTGCCGGTGAAGTCGCCATCCACGCTGCAGTTCTCGAGCAGGCCGCCGTCGTCGGTGAACGCGACGAACCGGGTCAGGGACGAACTGCCGGTGAAGCTCAGGACAGACACGGACATGTCGCGCGTCGCAGGCTGCGTCGAGCCCGGGTCGTCGACCAGGCCGTTCGCGAACGTGACGGCGGTCCCCAGCGCGCTGGGCTCACGCAAGTACTCCTCGCTGAGCACCGTCTCCAGACACCCCGTTGCGCCGCACGCGCAGGTGCGGCCCTTCTCGACCGCACGGAGGTGGCCAAGCTCGGTCACGCCGTACCGGCTGGGATGGAACGGTGCGCCTTCGAGCACGAACCCGGCACCGAGACCTGTACGCAGATAGACAAAAAGAGCGTAGTGGCTGCCTTGCGAGCCGCGCCATAGTGCGCTTCGTCGACAGCCATGGCTCGCACGTTGTGCTCAACTACCGTGGGCAGCCGCACGGCCGCCTCCAACCGATCGGCGAAGGCCACGTCTCGCCAGCCAAGTGATCGACAGCAGGTTCCTTCGAAGTGCCCGATCCACCGGTCCCGGCGCGGCCACACCTACACCGAGCCCCCGGTCGTTGTCGCCGATCAGCCGGCCCGCGTGGTCTGCGATGGCCCCCACAACCTGCTCTGCTGGCGTCGTCGCCAGGTCAAACGAGAAGCCGACCGAAGCACCCGGCCGGGCCAGCAGGTCGCACCATCCGAGTTGGACTGAGCCGGCGCCGACCTGCACACCCAGGACCTGGTACGCCGCAGGCACGAGCGCGACGGCTATGGCCGCTCGACCGATCCGCGCCATTCGCGCGCTGTCGATCTCGGCGAGGCTGTCCTCCGCGATCAGCTCGGCCACCACTTTCGCCACCGTCGTGGCGGACAGACCGATCAGTCGTGCCAGCTCTGCCCGGGGGGCAGGGGACCGGCATCTCGTATCAGCCGCAGAATCGCACCACGGTTGATGAGTCGAAGGTCCTGTGCGGTGGAAGCCCTATTGCTCATGTTGAGCAATAAAGTCCGACGGATTTCGGCGTCAACCTTTCGGCGACGGCACATTTGACGTTCGGTCGATCAGGACGAAGCGCGCGCGCCGGCCGTTGGCGGTATCGCCGCGGCGATACCGCCAACCCCTCGAGCATGACGGTGTCCATGGCCCGGTCGGGTTGCGCATCAGGTCGGACGAGATGACGCCTTCGTCCGGAAGCATCATCTTCTGCGTGCTGGCATACAGATCATTGCCCTAAGCAAACGCACTCGCGGGCAGGGCCGTGCCCGAAATGTCGGCACGCCGACACGATGTCGCCGGCCGCGAACGCACGCCAGGGTCGGCGGAGCCTCCGCCTTGATTCCTGCGATCGCGCTGAACAGGCCGCGCTCAAGTGCCACTGTCCGGTCACCCGGTCACTGAACCCAACGAGGGCCGAGCAGACACGATGGGCGACGCGTGGAAACGAGCCGCGCATTCAAGACCTCGCTCGGCGATCGATGGGCACCGGCTCCGCTACCGGAGGCCCGATCGAATGCCGCCGCATCCTACGCTTGCTTGTAGTCGGTGAGCGGGTCCCAGTCGTGGAAGGTGAATGCGGACATGTCATGGAGTCCACTCGTGGGCAGCTGCTTCGCGATGGCCGCGGCGAGTTTCTCGTCGTACTGCGCCGCCATGTCCCGGACGTTGCTGCCTTTGGTGATCGCTTCGAGGTAGCGCTGTGGCGGTATCGGGCGAGGGGCGTTGGTGACGAGGTCCTGGTAGAACTTCGCGGCTTTCTGGTCCTTCTTGTAGGGATCGGGGTGGACGCGGACGATCTGCGACGCGATCTCGCGGATCCGTTTGGTGTCCGCGTCGATCTCAATGCCTTCGTAGACCTTGTCCATGACCGAGATCTGCTTCTGCTTCTGGAAGGCTTCCCGTTGGTAGTCGACCGATCCCAGGAAGTCGAGCACCCGCCAAGCTGCCTCGGGGTTGCGGACCTCGGCGCTCATCATCCACCAGCCCAGGACGTCGTCCGCGGGAGCCCTTGAGCCGCGGCGACCAGAGTCCGGAACGGGTGGCGGGGCGATGCCCAGTTTGAGCTTCGGATTGGCCCGGCGCAGCTGCTTGACGTGGAAGAGGGGGCCCAGATACATGCCGAGCCGCCCGGCCGCCATCTGTTGGAAGACCTGGGTACTCCAGGTCTGCCAACCAGGCGCGAAGACGTTGTCGGAGTGCATGCCCTGCAACAGTTCGATGGTCTCGATGACAGACGGTTCGGACATCGCCGGCTTGCCGGTGAGCAGGCTGATCGGCGGTTGAGCGTCCTCCTTGTACGACTGCGGACCGGCCAGATTCTGGAGAACCAGAACAATCGGCAGGGATGTGCCGATCAGCGCCATGCCGTAGACCTTGCCGCCGCCGTCCCGGGTGATTTTCGAAGCCATCTCCCGCATCTGAGACCAGGTGCCAGGCGGCTCGCCGAACCCAAAGCGCTCCAGCACGTCGACGTTGTAGTAAAGCATGCGGACCGCCTGCACCGCAGGATCAACCTGCGGAACCGCGTAGGCTTCCTTGTCGATGAAGAGCGCGCTGTGCTTCGCGTCATAAACCCAGTCGGGAAAACGCGACTTGAAGTCATCGGTGACGAACTCGGTGATCGGCCGGATCCAGCCGCGCTGCTTTACACTCCGCAAGCCGACGCCCGAGGCGGTATTGCCGCGAAAGATGTCAGGAGCGTCGCGGCCACCGGTGAACGCGAGCTGCATGGCGTTGCCGTACTGCTCCGCCGACGGGAAGAACTGGGCCTCCACTGTCACATCAGGGTTGCGCTTCATGAAGCCGTCGATCTGCTGGCGCTGGAAGGTCGCGTCATCGGGCCCTTCCGGAATCGTCCAGAAGCGCACTGTTCCCTTGCCCTTGCCTGCGCCGCTTCCCGTCGGCGGCGTGTCCCCCGCCGAGCAGGCTGCCATCAGGCCGGGTAAGCCGACTGCGCCGGCCAGCAACCCACCGGCACGCAGGAACTCGCGCCTGCTGGGCCCTTTCGTCAACGGCCTGGTCACCGACGCGCCACCCTGCGCGGATACGTCACCCATGGATCCTCCAGCCTGGCTCGGCATTCGCCTGTTCACACTGGCGAAACGGTATCCTCATATCAGATTCATCGTGTGTATCGTGATCCGGCCGCGTCGCCCTTGTCAAGGCCCTGCCGTCGAACCTTGACAAGGTTCCAACTGCCACGCCACTGTATTTTCTTGTAGACGTCAGTTCTTTGTCGTGAAGCACCATGGCGTGTGTGCGCGTCCGACAGGAAGGAGCGCTGATGGCCGTGCGGTGGCTCGGCGCGGCCGCGGTCGTTGCCGATGACGACGGCTGGCAGCACTTCTATCGCGTCGATCCGGAAGATCGGCCCTTCTCGGCCGACGCTGATTTGTGGGCCAAGCTGAGAATGCCCGTCGGCATCCGGGCCGTGTTCCGGACCAGCGCCGGCTTGCTGGAGCTCGCGGTCCTGGCCGGCCAGGACTGTTCGCCGGTGGATGTCGTCGTCGACGGTACGCTCGCGCACAGGCTGCCGGTGTCCCCCGGCGAAAGCACTCTCCGTGCGCCCCTGCCGGGTCGACCTGTCCAGGTCGAAGTGTGGTTGCCGCAGTACGGCGCCTTCAGCATCCAGGAGCCGGTGTTGATCGGGGGTGACGCGACGCCCGCCGTCGAGACCGGGTTGACCTGGATCACCTACGGCAGTTCCATCAGCCAATGCCGTGGCGCCGCCGGACCGTCGGAGACCTGGCCGGCCCTCGTCGCGCGGCGGCGCGGGTGGCAGCTGACCTGCCTTGGCATAGCCGGTCAGTGTCACCTCGATCCCGTCATTGCCCGTACGATCCGGCATACACCGGCCGACTTGATCTCGCTGTGCCTCGGCATCAACATCTACACCGATGTCACGTTCAACCGCCGCAGCCTTCAGCCGCACGTGGCCGGATTCGTCCAAACCATTCGGGATCAGCAGACGGAGCCGCCGATCGCGGTCGTCACGGCGATCCGGTGCCCGAGGTTCGAAGGTGTCCGCAACGCCGCCGGTATGACACCTGACGATGTGCGCCACGAGGTCGCCGAGGCAGTAGCGGCACTGACCGCCGTCGGGGACAAAAATCTTCACCTGGTGGACGGCCTGACGCTGTTCGGCCCGGAGGAAGCCGAGCGATTCCTGCCGGACGGGCTACACCCGTCCGCGGACGGCTACCGCGTACTTGCGGAGCGGATGGCGACTGCGCTGTCCGGAGTGAGGTAATGGATCAGGCAGCGCGACCATCGCCGGAGTACCCGAGCTCGGTCGACATCCGGCTGGCGTGATTACTGAGCACCTCGATCATGGCTGACCGAAGCTGGTCGGTGATCCGCACGTCCGGCACGGATGAGCTGATCGCCGCGATGACCGCGCCGGAGGCATCCCTGATGGGAACCGCGACACAGAAGACGCCGGCCGTGTACTCGCCGTCGTCGGTGCCGTAACCCTGTTCGCGAATGTGATCAAGTCTGGCGCGCAGTTGTTCTTTGTCCACGATGGTGCTCTTGGTGAACCGTTGCAGCTTGACCTTCGCCAGCCGACGGTCCAGCTCGGCGGTGTCGAGCCCGGCGAGCAGGACCTTGCCGAGGCCGGTCGCGTAGGCAGGCAGCCGGCTTCCGATCTCGGACACCAGCTTGAGTGGATGCTTCGACTCGACCTTGGCGATATAGATGTTCTCCATGTCGTCGAGAATGGCGAGCTGCACCGTCTCGTTGATAGCGGTCTGAGCGCTGTGCAGGTAGGGCTGCGCGAGGCGGGCCAGATCACGACCTCGCACGTAGGCCTGGCCCGCTTCCCATAGGCGGAGCCCGATTCGATACTTGCGATCGACCTCATCGAAAGCGAGATATCCCGCCTCGACCATGGTCCGGAGCAGGTTGTATGTGCTGCTGCGCGGCCACTGCAGCCGCTCCTGGATGTCGACATAGGCGAGGCCGTCGACGTTCTTGGTGAGCAGGTCGACGATATTGAGTGTGCGAATTGCCGACTTCACCGGCAGGAAATCATCCGTCATCGAACCTCCACCACTTACCTTTCACCTTGCAGTTTCTACCTGAGAAGTGTACTCCCCATGAGAGAAACTACGGTGACCGGTGGGGTCCGTCAAGACCCACCCGGCCGAGCGAGCCGCCGAGGACCAGGGCTCGTTCGGCGTCGGTCCACCAAGGGGTGTGGTCGCGCACCATCGCCAGTGACTGCGCGTACGAGACGTGCTGCCTGGCGACCGGGAAGTCCGATCCCCAGGCCAGTCGGTGCGGACCGAAGGCATGGGCGATCGGCCGCAGCACGCGTTCACAGACGTCGGGATACGGAAATCCCCACGACGGCGTCGTCAGATAGTGGAAGCCGGATACCTTGACCATCACGTTCGGCCGGTCGGCGAGGGCCAGCAATCCTGCTCTCGCGGCGCCGAAGGCGGGGTCGTCCAACCGGAGATGTCCCAAGTGGTGCAGCAGGATCGGCAGCGTCGGGTTGCCTGCGGCCACGGCCCCGACAGCCGGGAACCAACTGGGAGAAACCGACAGCGAGGCGACGAGACCCAGGTCAGCAGCTGTGCCGAAGAACTCCGCGCCGTCGTCGCTGCCGAACCAACCGTCGTCCTCGTCGTGAACGTAATGCGTGAACGCGGTCAACTCGTAGCGCTCGGCCGCCCCGCGCAGCCGATCGGCGGCACCGGGTGTGTGGTGCTCTGGCAGCCACCGGCTGTCGACGTCCGCCATGACCACAAGACGGTCCGGATGACGACATGCCGCCGCCGCGACGTAGTCGTTGTTGTCGTCATTGGCGAGGCTCCCTGCACCGATCCGGGCGCAGACGACGGCGGCTCGATCGACCCCGGCCGCATCGAGTTCGTACAACAGCCCCCCGATCGAGCCCCGATGGTTCGGGTCGGGAACACGGGCGTCGTACGGCCAGCGCCGCCAGGCGTGGCAGTGGCTGTCGAAGATCACGGCGCCATCAGGTTTCGCAGCCGGCAGAGCGCGGTCATGCAGACGTCACTGAGGTGAACTGACGAACGCGTCGGTCTGGTCCATGGCGACCAGGATCTTCCCCGGCCCGTTCCGGCCGCCGGCCGCGTCGGCGAAGGTGGCGCCGGCCTCAGTCAGGCCGACGGTCTTCTCGACAAGCAGCTCGAGGTCGGCCGGAGCGGTGCTGACCCAGGCCGCGGTCTCCGCGAACTCGCGCGCGCTGTAAACGAAACTGCCGACGACGGACCGCTCGCCGGTGCTGATGGCGAAGGCGGGAATCTCCGGCGTCGGCTCGTTCATGCCCACGAGCACCACCCGGCTGCCGGTCGCGGTGGCGGCCAGGCAGGCGGCCAGCGACTGGGAGGAGCCCACGGCATCGATGGCCATGTCTGCCGGACGGCCCAGCGCGGCTGCCGTCGCGCTGGCAACGTCGTCGACCGTGGGGTCGATGGTCGCTGCCCCGAGAGCCGCCACCAACTGTCGGCGCTGGTGGTCGATCTCCGACACGACGACAGTTGCCCCCGCACGCCGCGCGGCCAGTGTGCAGGCCTGCCCGATCGGACCACCGCCGACGATCAGAACGCCGTCCGCGGCGGCAGATCCACCACGTGCTACCGCATGCTGGCCGACAGCCAGGGGCTCGACCAAGGCGCCGTACTGCACCGGAATCGCGTCGGAGAGGGGCACGACATTGCGAGTCGGCACCACGACGTAGTCGGCGAAGGCAGAACGGATGTCCGGTGTCACGCCGATGATCCTGCGCTCGGCACAATGCTGTTCGCGTCCGGCCTCGCAGGCCGCACACGCCATGCACGAGATGACCGGGTTGACGGTGACCAGTGAACCGTCACCGAAGTCTGACTCGGCGCCGACGACCCGGCCGACGGTCTCGTGGCCCATGATCTGCCCGGGTACGCGCCGCCCGTTCTCGCCGGTGAATCCGTGGACATCCGTCCCGCAGATCCCGGTGTAGAGAACACGGACGAGCGTCTCACCTTCACCGGGGACCGGATCCGGCTCGACGGTGACGACCAGCTCGAGAAAGTCGCGTAGGACGAGTGCTCGCATGTTTCCTCCCAGAGAGGTGCTCAGCGGCACCACCCGTGTGCCTGGATGCGACGCCCCGCCCACCGGCAGGCGTCGCTGTTCGCTCCACTATGACCGCCTTCCTTCCTTATTTCAAATATACGATCATGGGTTCATGTTTGAGAACTCCCAGCGGGTCGCCCATCACGGTGTGGGCAGGCTTGACAAGCGCACCGCGCACGGACCACGATGACGATCCAATATGAAGACGCAGCTTCATCATGGAGAACCATGCGGCGGTCGATGCGACAGTGATCAGGAGCAGTCGCCGCCCGCAGAGGAGGTCCTGTGACTGACGGAACCATGAACGCTGCCGTGAAGCGTGAACCGGACAGCCGGGGCCGTCAATGCTGATCGGCGCAGGTGTCTCGGTCCGTTCCCGGCAGGGCCCGACTCTTGCGCGGCGCATGTGGCGGCATCGGTGGCATTACCTGTTCGTGCTGCCGATGATCGTGCTGTACCTGCTGTTCACGGCCTGGCCGATGGTGGCCAGCTGGGTCTACTCGGTGTTCAACTGGTCCGGCTACGGGCCGATGACCGACTTCGTCGGCCTGGCGAACTTCCGGGACGCCTTCTCGGATCCCTTGTTCTGGAGGGCTTTTCGCAACACCGGGATCTTCGCGCTGTTCGCGATCTTCATCCAGATGCCGCTGTCGCTGCTGATCGCGATCGTACTGAACAACAGCGCGCTGCGGGGACGCAACATCTACCGGGTACTGCTGTTCCTGCCCGTTGTGACGACCACCGCCGTCGTCGGTGTCGTGTTCGCCGTTCTGCTCGACCCTTCCGGCGGGCCGATCAACGAGTTTCTGCTCAGCCACACGTTCCTGGATCGTCCGGTGAATTTCCTCGGTAGCGACCATCTGGCGCTGCCGACGGTGCTGGTGATCGACATGTGGAAGGGCATGGGCGTCACGATCGTGTACTGGCTGGCCGCCCTGCAGACGGTGCCGGCGGAGATGTACGAGGCGGCGCGGATCGACGGCGCCGGCCGGCGGCAGGTCTTCTTCCGCATCACGGTTCCGCTGCTGGCGCCGCTGGGACTGGTGATTCTGCTGCTGACGTTCGTCACCAGCCTCAACGCGTTCGACATCGTGAAGGTGATGACCGACGGTGGTCCGAACGGTTCGACCGAAATCATGCAGACCTATATCTACCGCTATGCCTTCCAGCCCGAAGGAACACCGCGGTTCGGGTTCGCCGCAGCAGTGGGAATCCTGTTCGGAGTTGCGGTGATGCTGATGAGTCTGATCCCGGTGTTGATGCGGCGATGGCAGCAGCACCGGTCGGAGGGAGCAGATCGATGACGCTCACTTACGCAGAGAAGACCGAACGCAGCGAACAGTCCGGGCCACGCAACGACGGCGGAAACAGCGTGGCCTGGCGCCGACTCCGAATCATCCGGCAGGTTCGCACCCACGTGATCCTGATCGTGATCTGCCTCGCCTGGATCTACCCGTTCATCTGGATGGTGTCGACGGCGTTCAAAGGCACCGGCGAACTGTTCACCAACAGTCTGGGCCTGCTGCCCAGCGAGCCGACCTTCGACAACTTCGCACGGGCGTGGACGTCGGCCAGCTTCGGCCGCTACACGATCAACTCGGTCGTCGTGTCGATCGGGGTTGCCCTGCTCATCCTGGGTGTCTCGTCGCTGGCCGGATACGCGCTGGGCCGCGGCAACATGCCGGGCAAGAAACTCATCGTCGGCGTCCTCGTCGTGACCATGTTCCTGCCCAAGGGCTACACCATCCTGCCGATCTTCGTACTGATCAACGCGATCGGGCTGAACAACACTCTCTTCGGTGTCATCCTCGCCGAGGCCGGACCCTCGCACGTCGTCGGGATCTTGTTGTTCATGGGCTACTTCGCGAAGGTTCCGAACGAACTCGAAGAGGCTGCCCTGGTCGACGGCGCCGGGTACTGGCGCGTCTATCTGCGGATCATGCTGCCGATTGCCAAGCCGGTGTCGGCGACCGTGTTCGTCTTCTCCTTCATCCAGGCCTGGCAGGCGTTCCTGATCCCGCTGGTGTTCACCCTCGGGGCCCCGGACCTGCGGACCACCGGGGTGGGCATGTACTCGTTCTTCGGCGAGTACGGCATCGACTGGACCGGCTTGGCCGCCGGCGCGGTCATCTCGGTGCTGCCGATCATCGTCGTCTTCCTTTTCCTGCAGCGCTATTTCATCGAAGGCATCGCCGGTGCGGTCAAGGGATGACCGCACCCGTACGCACTCTCCGGGAGGCTTAAGTGGTGGAGCATCAACCTCAGCTCGATGGGCCGGTCAACGTCGTTCTCGTGATCGCCGACCAGTTACGGCGGCAGGCACTGGGCGCCTACGGCGATCCGAACGTGTCCACACCGCACATCGACGCTCTGGCAGCGGAGGGTACGACGTTCGCCGCGGCGAGCTCAACCTATCCGGTGTGTGTTCCGTTCCGCTTCAGTCTCATCACCGGCCAGTACGCCCACACGCGGGCGATACCGGCAACCTTGGGCCGGGCTTCTGGAGGCCGTTCATGTGGGCCCGGATTGGGGCCGTGGACTGGCGGCGGCCGGGTGATCGCGATCGACGGTAAGACTGTTCGCGGGGCACGACGACGCGGCGGTCGCGCCGCACCTAGTCGCGGCTCTGGACCACACCGTCGGGGCCGGGCTGGGACAGGTCGCCGTAGCCTCCAAGAGCAACGAAACCGGCTCTTCACAATCGAGGGTGTAGTTGTGGTCTGAAGCCGCCGGTTTCGAGTAGGCATCTGGCGATGTAGTTGGTGAGGTTGCGGAACCCCAGCGCGGACCCGCGGAGGTGTTCGAGTCGGCCGTTGATGGCTTCGGTGGGTCCGTTGGATGTGCCGGGGCGGTCGAAGTAGGCGAGTACGTCGGCGGCACGCTTGGTCAGGGGCCGTCCGAGTGTGGTGATCTCGGTGAGCGCGGCGGGAACGGCGTGGCTGACCGAGGTGATCAGTTGCTGCATCAGTTCCCGGCCCTTGGTCCGGTCGGGTTCGCGGTAGGCGGCGATCATGCGATGGTAGATGCCCCAGGTGGCCGCGACCTCGACGTGGTCATCGGTCGCGAGATCGGCCAGTCGCCGGGCCTGGTTGCCGGTGAGCAGGCCCGGCACCGGTGTGCAGGGTCCGTCGAGCGTTGTAGAGCAGGTCTGCCTTGCTGCCCGCCGGTGTCCTGCGGCACTCATCGAGCGCGTCGCCGGCCAGGCGCACGACGTGGAAGGGGTCCATCACCGTCACGGCGTCGGGCAGTTCCTCGGTGGTGGCGGTCTTGAACCCGGTGAACCCGTCCATCGCGACGACCTCGACCCCGTCCCGCCAAGCCTGTGGGCGTTCGGTTAGCCACCTGCGCCTGACCGGCTGGGGCAACATAGCCGCCCTCCGACATCGCGTCAGAGACCAAACGGGCCCGTCAACCTGCTGCTGACCAGATGAAACGCGACGTTGCCGAAGCCGTGATCGCGTCACGATTACGATTTGATCGTTCATCTCGCAACGATGTCGATCAACGCCGTATCGAGCAGGCAACCCAACTGCAGCTACCACCACCGTTGGCAAGCTTACAACGTCGAGACAGGGTCTCGTACGGCTTTGGGACCCAATATGCACGGGATCTGTTCGATTGCCGGACTTATCTGAGTCGCGTAAAGCTCTGTGCGACGACTTGCCATCGTCAGCAAGTCACCGGATTGCCGTTGACGATCACGGTGCTGTCCGGGTCCGGACAGCCGATCACGTTCCCACCGAGGTCGACGTCGATGTCGAGGTCTGTTGCGTCACCGAGCTCGAGGTCGCCGGCAGAGTAGGTACCGCGGATGGTGTGGCCGGTTCCATCGCATCCGATGGCGTTGGCTAGCGGAGTCGCGACGAAGTTTCCGTTGAGATTGCATCGGATCAGGTGTCCGCCTGGATCGTCGTAGCGGGCGAATGATTGTAGCGAGGACCCTCCGGTGAAGGAAGTGATGGTGACGGTGTTGTCACGGGTCACGAACTGAGTATCGCCTGGTCCGTCATCGAGTGCATTAATAAAAGATACGACCGAGCCGGTCAACCCGGCGCAGTTAAGTGCGTCTATAGTGACATCGATTCCCGAGACTCTGGACATGCGCACAGCAAAAGTGTCGAAGTCGTATCCATCGGCGTTAATGGTGCCGATGTCGATCGTCAGATCGTGCATGCTCTCGTTGAGTGCAATTAGAGAGATGCGAACCGAGCGCGCAGTTTTCGTGTACGTCGCCTGATTGATGTGGAACTGTGATCCGACGCTGTTGCCCGCTATGTCAATGATCTTGCGATCGACAATGATAGAATCGACCGAAACGTCGCTGAAGCAAACACTGTTTGTGAAGAGTCCATTCTGTCCACGAAGCTCGCCCCAATGGATCGTCGATCCCAGGGTCGATCCTCGGGCGATCGCCGACGCGTTCACGGATTCGAGTCGGATCCCGTCCACCTGCGCGTCGTAGGCGCAGTAGAGGGTTCGGAGCCCATGGAAGTCAATGATCGAGTTGTCCGCATGGGCGATCATCGACACGTCCACCGCCCGTAGCCAGGGAAACTCGAAATCGATGCGCCCGCTGGTCGTGTTGATTGCGACGATCCGATTGAAGCTGCCATAGTGGGGGAAGATTATAACATCGTTGGGGGGATTGTTGTCGGGGCGGAGAAGCGTGGTATGCGCATCGGATCGGTTGAAGACGATGTCGCCGACGGCAAAGTTGCTGGTCTCGGCGGGTACGTCCAACGTCATATGGTATGCGCCTTCTACGACGGCACCTCCGGTGAAGTACGTAAGTTGGTCCCAGTACGCGGGATGGTAATTTCCCGGCAGTACCGTGATTCCAAACACGAGGTCGGGTGCAGTGTTGGTGACCCTTCCGGTCCCCGACCAACGCACGTGGCTAGGGAGGTACAACGGCTTCGTGGTGAAGTAGTCGTTGTTCATGATCAGTTGCTCGCCGGTGGCTGCCGAGGCGTCCAGGGCGGCTTGAAGGGCGTCGCTGTTGTCGGCTGCGGTGACGTCGGCGCCGAAGTCCTCGGGTATGAGGTACGTGCCCTTGCTCGAAGATCCAGGGCCCCGTAGCGGCCCTCGCATCTGTCCAGCGGCAGCGGGAACTGCGGGCGCGGCTAGCGCCCCACCGGCGAGCCCCATCGTCACGCCGCTGTAGTAGAGGAATCTGCGTCGACCGATCATCGCACGGGCGGTGTGATCGTTGCGTGGATGTGCAGTCATGAACTTCTTCCTTCTCTCCGTTGAGGACTGTGGCCCGAGTTCTCCTCGTTGGACATCACATGCGACATGTTGGGTCGGCCCAGCGGGACCCACAGCCGGTGATAGGCAACGCATGAACGCTCGAGGCGAGTTGGGCCGCCGGACAGAGTTCATGATGGAGAACTGACGTCTTCATCTTGAGCATCCAACGCTGGATGGTATCCCCAAGCTTTGTCAAGGGGCTGGACTCTGATGTGCGACGTCGACGGCATGACAGCCACTTGACGCACTGCGGGCGCAAGGCGTCAGTTCTCGCATGAAGAATCAGGTTCTTCATTCGAGCTCTATCGTGTTCGCATGATCGAAACCCGGGCGATGGGGGTGATCTGGCCTGCGATCGCCGACGGGGGCCCTCGGTTCCTTTCAGATCAGGTGCCCTCGAGGGTGACAGCTGAGACCGTCGTCGAGGCGCAGCGACGAATCCCGCCGCCGAGGACGCGGTTGAAGCAGGCGGTTGCTGGGTAACAGTGCAGACCCCAGTCTTGGGTTTCGGTCAATGTGTGCGGGCATTCGCCACTCGCCTGTCGGCTTCCTGTCCAAGATCGATCAGGATGCAGTCGCGATGTCGAGACCGAGTTTGGGTTGTCGTGGCATTCGGCGGCCGTTCGACAGGCTAGGGCCCCGGCGAACATCTGCCGATGCTGTTGGCTTACCTGCTGCGACTTCCCCTGCGACGGCGCGACTGGCGTGATCGAGCTGGACTGTCAGACGGTGGATCGACCGTCGGTGCCGATGATCGCGTCGCCGGGGCGATACGCAGGCGATCGCGGTTTCTATGGAGGAAGTTTCCTTCAGGCAAGAAGGCTAAGGACTGCGGAGTCCCACGGTGCCTGCGATGCAGAGCATGATCCCGTCACTTGACAAATCGCACTTGATGCGACATCGTGCACCTATTCTGGTACGTAGACCGCACTTCTCAAATGTGAACCATCCCTGGGAGCGGCGATTGGCTTCGAGTTCAGGCCGCATCACCTGCGAACTAGTCGATGGATCGCTACCCGGCACAGTGGAGCAGTGGATTGAATGAGCTGAGACCGAATATCGTCGTGATGCACTGCCATGACCTGGGTCGGTTCCTGGGCAGCTACGGCTACCCGACAGTCCGGACACCTCACCTCGACGCGTTCGCTGCTGACGGTGTCCGGTTCAGCCAGGCATTCGCTGCTGCCCCGCAGTGCAGCCCATCAAGAGCGGCTCTCTTCACAGGCCGATGGCCACATGCCAACGGCGTTCTGGGACTCACCCACGGCAGCTTCGCGTGGAACCTGCAGGCTGACGAAGAGCACCTGGGCAGCCGCTTGCAGGGGCGTGGCTACAGCACCGCGATGGTGGGGGTCCATCACGAGTCCCTAGCGCAGCCTGACAGCGCGCTGGCCACCCGCCTGGGGTTCGATCATGTCGACACTTCAGAGGTCCTGGCGGCACCGGTGGCCGATCGGGCCGTAGGTCAGCTCGACCTGCTCGCCAGTGGCGCGCGGCCCTTCTATCTTCAGGTCGGTTTCCTCGAGCCACATCGCATCCCGGGAAGTCGCGACCCGGACGGAACCATGGGCTTCATCGGCAACCACCTCGAGCCCGACGACGCGAACGGCGTCACCATACCGGCCTACCTCCGCGATACGCCTTCCTCGCGCGCCGAGCTCGCTGAACTCCAGGGTGCCGTGCGGCACATGGACATCGCAGCGGGCCGGGTTCTCGAGCATCTGGAGCGCCTCGGCGTAGCGGACAACACTCTCGTCATGTTCACCACCGACCACGGACTGGCACTGCCCCGTGCCAAGTGTTCGCTCTACGACCCAGGCCTCGAAGTCGCGCTGATCGTCCGGTATCCGCAGCGGGGATGGAGCGGTGGTCGGATCCAGGATGCGCTGGTTTCCAATGTCGACATCGTGCCGACGTTGCTCGACCTGCTCGACTCCCGGGACACGACTCTGCACGGCCGCAGCTTGCTCGGCCTGCTCGACGGCGCAGCGGATCCCGGCCGGCAGGAGATCTTCGGCGAGATCACCTACCACGACTACTACGATCCGCGGAGGTGTGTCCGCACCGGCGCTCACAAGCTGATCGCGAACTTCAGCTCCGCGTACGGCTTCATGGACCCTAGTGGATCGTGGAACCGGCGCTGTATCCCGAAGGTGCCGACCGCAGGGGCAACTGCGTACCATCCGCCGATCGAGTTGTATGACCTTCGTGACGACCCGTACGAGTTGACGAATGTGGCCGCTCAACCCGAGCACGCCGCGATCGTGGCGGACCTGGCCCGCAGGCTGCTGTCATGGATGCAGGAGACCCGAGATCCGCTGCTCAACGGTGCCGTCACCTCTCCGATGCATACCAGAACTGTTGGCATCCTCAACGCCCAGGGGCCCTCCCGAGCCTTTGATTGAGAGGAACGTTCATGGAGTGTCAGGTCCAACCATCAAGTCTGCCGAGTCGCGGTTCAGGGCCGCTCAGTCGGCGGGAACATGTACGAACCCACGGCTCAGCGCTACGCAGGTGTACTCATCGCCCCGCGGTATAGGAACCGGAGGAACGAGCCATGAAGATCACCGATGTAGCCGCAGTCAGTGTCGATCTGCCCGAGCGGCGGCCCACGACGTCGGCCCGCCGGGCCAGTTGGAACCACACCGCGCCTCGCGGCCTTCCGCTCAACAAGTACGACGAGTTTCCGCCCGGACTACCTCGGGCTACGCCGGGATTCGTAGGTGACGCGGTCTGGGTCAAAGTGACGGTCGAGAACGGAACCTGGGGCCTCGGACGATGCAGTTTCGGCCGTCCGGTTGCTGCGCTTGTCGACGACCACCTTGGTCCGCTGATGCTCGGGCAGGACTGCTTCGCGACTGAGAAGCTCAACGACATGATGTGGCAGTCGTCGCGCCGCCATGGCACCGCCGGACTGTCGGCGGTTGCCCAGACCGGGGTCGACCTTGCGCTCTGGGACCTCAAGGGAAAGCTGTTGCAGCAACCGGTGTGGCGGCTGCTCGGCGGTCCCGCGCGTGACCGGATTCCCTGCTATGTCACCGGCGACGATCTGGACTGGGCCCTCGAACTGGGCTTCACATCCTTCAAGATCACCAATCCGGTCCACTACCGGCAGGGACGCAAGGGCCTGGACATCATCGAGCAGAAGATCGCCGCGGCACGTGCGGAGATCGGCCCGGACTATGACCTCATGTACAACCCGGTCATGTCGTTCGACGTTGAGTTCACCGTCCGCCTTGCCGAGCGGGTGCGATCCTACGACCTTCGCTGGATCGAAGAGCCGGTCGGCCCGGAAGACATCGACAGTCTGCTCGCGATCAAGCGCGCTGTTCCTTGGCTCACCCTTGCGACCGGGGAGGACCACCACACTCGGCATTCGTTCGCGCGGCTGATCAACCATCGCTGTGTCGACATCGTCCAGCCTGACCTGCAATGGTGCGGCGGCCTGACCGAGGCACTGAAGATCTACGCGCTGGCCGAGACGGCATCCGTCAAAGTCATGCCCCACGGTGCCATGAACACCCCCTATGGGCAGCACTTCGTGTACGCCCTGCCGGAGTGCGACCTGGGGGAGTTCCATCTCAGCTCGCCGGTCGGCGTCCCGCTCGAGGAGGTCGTGCCGATTCCGGGCATGGCGGTACCGCGTGACGGCTACATCGTCCCGTCCGATGCTCCCGGGTTCGGTATCGAGATTCCCGAAGCGGCGCTCGTGCCCTGGACGCCCACGAAGCCGGGCGATGCTGGGGGAGCCGGGTTCTGGTGAGCCACCGCGCCGGGGTGCGGTACACATTCAGTCTTGGAGTATGAAATGGATCATCAAGTACTGCCGCGTGGTCCTGTCGCCATGCTTGTGACGCCTTTCCTGGACAGCGGGGCCCTGGACCTTCCAGGGCTTGTCGATCAGACCGAGTTCGCCATCCGGCTCGGTGCGACGGGCCTGGCGCTGTTCGGGCTTGCAGGCGAGGGTTTCAAGCTGTCGGAGGCGGAGCGCGAATCGCTACTGGAGACGGTGGTCGCTGTCAACGCCGGCCGGCTGCCCGTGATCACCGCGGTGGACCACGCCGGTTCGCTCGCGGCTGCCGCACGCGCCGAGCGCGCGATGGCGCTGGGCAGCGCGGCCGTCATGGCCATGCCCCCGATGGTCTCGCCGGAGCCATCACCCGACGCGATCCTTCATCATTTCCGCGCGCTTGAAGCCGCTACTGCTGCGCCCATCGTCGTACAGGACGCTCCGGCGGCCAGTAACGTGCGCCTGCCGGTCGATCTTCTCCGCCGGCTCACCGACGAGGTTCCGGCGATCGCGGGAATCAAGGTGGAGGCTCCGCCGACCCCGCCGAAAGTTGTTGCCCTGCGCAAGCAGCTGGATCGCGAGCTGATCCTGTACGGCGGCCGGGGAGGCATCGCGCATCTCACCGAGCTCTTGGCCGGGGCCGACGGCACCATGGTCGGGCCGGCGTACATCGACGTGTTCACGGCGATCTGGCGTGCGTTCGCGACTGGTGACACGGCGTCCGCGCGCAGGCACTTCACCACGCTCCTGCCCGCGATTGCGTTTGCTGAGGGCAACGACCTGTACGCCAGGACGCAGAAGATGATGCTACGGGACGAAGGCGTCATCTCGTCCGACCTGATGCGCAACCCGACCGGAGCCATGGACACCGTCATGCGCGAGGAGTGGAGCCGGATCGCCGCGGCGATACCGCGACCGACCAGCACCCCGCGGGCGCCGTCATATCGGTCGTCCTGATCATCGGAGAGATTCTGTTCCTGCAGTGCTGTTTCATCGAAGGGATTGCCGGTGCCATCGAGGGATGAGAGGTCCGACGTGGAAGAGTGTCCGGACGCCGCGACCAATGTGGTGGTCGTCATCGCAGATCAGCTGCGGCGTGACGCGTTGGCGATCTACGGCGACCCGAACGTCTCGACGCCGAACCTCGACGCGCTGGCGTCCGCGGGTGCGCGGTTCACGAATGCGTGCTCGACGTACCCGGTCTGTGTCCCTTTCCGATTCAGCCTCGTGACGGGTGAGTACGCGCACACGCGCGGCGTCCCTGCGATCGAGTGGCGGATGTCGCCGGCCGAACGGACGCTCGCGGACGAGTTCAACGATGCCGGTTACGACACGGCCTTCTTCGGGAAATGGCATCTGTACGGCGGCAACGGCGGAGTGCTGCCGAGCTATCCGAACGATCGGGCACGCCGGACCCATATACCGCGTGCGTACCAAGGGCGCTGGCAGCACTTCGCCGGATTCGAGCTCTGCAACGACCCGTTCAACACCACCTACTTCGTCAACGACGATCCGACACCGCGAGCGATCGAGGGGTACCAGACCGATGGGCTCTTCGATCTCGCCATCGACTACATCGGGCAACGGGCCACCACAGAACGCCCCTTCTGCTGCGTGATCTCCGTTGAACCGCCGCACCCCCCGCTCACCGCGCCGGACAAGTACCTTTCCAGATGGTCGGACCGCCCGCTGCGGCTGCGTCCGAACTTCGCGGACGTTCCGTCCTACCGCCCGCGCCGGCCGGGCTCAACGGGCCTCCTCGACGACCTGCGCGGCTACTACGCAGCCATCGAGAACCTGGACGACAACATCGGCCGGCTGCGCGACACGCTGTCCGCTGAGGGCCTCTGGCAACGAACAGTTGTCCTGTTCACTTCAGACCACGGCGAGTTCCTAGGCAGCCACGGCCTGACCGCGAAATGTGATCCCCGAGAGGAATCCAGCGGCATTCCCCTGATTGTTGCCGGTGGCGGCTTGCCCGCCAATCGTCACATCGAGGATCCGGTCTGCACCGAGGATCTGTTTCCCACCATCCTCGGCCTCGCGCGGCTGTCACCAAGGGATCCGCGACCGGGGGAGGATCTGGCCGCCCTGATCCGTGGAGACGTTCCGAACCTGGCCAGGCCAGGCGTCATGCTCGAACACGTCGCCGAGTACCGGCCCCGAGCACCCTTCCATGACCAGTCGTGGCGTGCGTTCCGCACGACCGATTTCATCTACGCGGTTCTCGGCGGCGCGGACGGCGGCCGCCCCTGGTTGTTCTACGACCTCGAGAAGGATCCGGGCCAGCAGACGAACCTTGTCAACGACGCCGATCGGATTCCGGACATGGCCAGGCTCCACAACCTCCTGCGCCAACGCATGCAAGCGACCGATGACCACTACTTTCTCGCGCCTGCCCACGGGGAGCCGGGATTGAACGACTGGAGGCCTTGATGACCCGCGTCACCGTCTGGAACGAGTACGTTCACGAGCAACTGGACGAACAGGTGAAGCGCCACTACCCGGACGGGATACACAGCACCGTGGCCCAGGCCGTCACGCGCCTGCTCGGTGACGGCGTGGAGGTGCGAACCGCAACCCTGGACCAGCCACAACACGGCCTCACCTCCGACGTGCTCGACACCACCGATGTGCTGGTCTGGTGGGGCCACATCCGCCATGCCGACGTCGCCGACGAAGTGGTTGACCTCGTGCAGGAACACGTACTCGGTGGGATGGGGCTCGTCGCGCTTCACTCCAGCCACTACTCGAAGATCTTCCGACGGCTCATGGGGACAACCTGCTCCCTGATGTTCCGGAACCTGGAGGCCGGTGAGCGCGAGACCGTCTGGACGATCGCACCCGACCACCCGATCGCGCACAACGTCCCGCATCCGATCGTGGTGGACGCCCAGGAGATGTACGGCGAGTTCTTCGACATCCCCGTCCCGGACGAGCTGGTCTTCGTCAGCAGCTTCGCCGGTGGCGAGGTGTTCCGGAGTGGATGCACGTTCCGGCGCGGCAAGGGCCGGATCTTCTACTTCAGCCCGGGTGATCAGGCCTTCCCCGTCTATCACAACCCCCATATCCAGCAGGTGATCGCGAATGCGGTGCGGTGGGCGGCACCTGCCGAGACGCAGGAGCGGGTCCGATGGGATCGACGGCGGAAGGACGAGATCAACTGGTTCACAAACAACGACCAGCAAGGAGTCCACGCATGACGAGTCAGGCTGTCGGAGATCGGCCTCTCCGCGTCGGGGTTGTGGGTCTCGGCTGGGCCGGGCAGTCGCACATGACAGCGTACGAGTCGCATCCGGGTATCGAGCTCGTGGCGATCGCCGGCCGTGAGCCGGATCTCCGGGCAGAACTGGGTGGTCGGTTCAACATCGAGGCCGCCTACGAGTCTGCGGACTCGCTGCTCGAGCACCCCAAGCTCGACGCCGTCAGCGTCGCCACACCGACATTTCTCCACGCACCCATCTCCATTGCCGCTCTGCAGGCCGGCCTGCACGTGCTGTGCGAGAAGCCGCTTGGCCGGACGGCGCAGGAGGCGGCATCGGTCGTTCAAGCGGCGGCGCGGAACGACCGGGTGCTCGACGTCGCATTCAACAAGCGCGGCCGGCCCGCCGTCATCGCACTACAGCGGCTGATCGCGCAAGGGCGCCTCGGACGCATCTACTACGGCCGGGCGCACTGGCTTCGGCGCGCCGTCGTACCACCGGACGGCAGCTGGTTCCTCAACCAAGAGGCCGCTGGCGGTGGTGCGCTGGTGGACACCGGGGTCCATGTTCTTGACCTGGCCCTGCATGTCCTGGGAGAGCCGCGCGTCTCCAGCGTTTCCGCGGTGACCTTCGCCGAGCTCGGGCCGCGTGGCCTAGGGCGCAGGCCGGTGACCCTGGACCTCCCGCGCAAGCAGATGATGGGGACAGGCTTCGAGGTCGAGGATTTCGCCGCCGGCCTGCTGCGCTTCGACGACGGTGGCGCGCTCCAGTTGGAGTGCAGCTGGGCCGCATACCAAGACTCGGCCGATTCGTTCGGCCTCGAGCTCTTCGGCACGGAGGCCGGAGCCAGACTTGAGATTGGCACCGCCGACCCGTCGGCGGACACCCTGAGCGTCTTCGGTGAGGTCGCCGGAGTCCCTGCGAAGGCAGACGTCCCGCGTCCGCCAGCCTCCACCGTAGCGACCGGAAGTCACGCGGACATCGTGTCAACCTTCGTCGCGCATGTGACGCAAGGCCGGCCGGCGGATCTCGACCTGCACGACGTTCTCTCCAGGTCGAGCATCATCGACGCCTGTTATCTGTCCGGTAGATCGGGACAGCAGGAGCGCGTCGTTCCTGGCTCCGAGCTCTTGTCCGCCGGCTGATGGTGCGATGGCTTGGCGCGGCAGCGGTCGTCACGGACCAGAGTGGATGGCTGAACTTCTACCGGATCGATCCTGCGGACCAACCGTTTGCTGACGACCCGGATCTGTGGGCCAAGCTCAGGATGCCGGCGGGGATCCGTACGGCGTTCCGGACCGATGCCCCGAAGCTGACGCTCGTCACGTATGCCGGCGCGGACTGCGCACCTGTCGACGTGATCGTCGACGGTGCGCTCGCTCACCGTCTGCCCGTACCGCCGGGCGAGAGCACTCTTCATGCACCGTTGCCGGGCCGACCTGCGAAGGTCGAGGTGTGGCTACCGCAGTACGGCGACTTCAAGATCCGTGAGCCGCTGCTGGTCGGAGGAGATGCGGTGCCGGCCGACGACAACGGCTTGCGGTGGATCGCCTACGGCAGCTCGATCACCCAGTGCCGGACAGCCGCCGGTCCCTCCGAAACCTGGCCCGCCCTGGTCGCACGGCAACACGGCTGGCAGCTCACCTGCCTGGGCCTGGGCGCCCAGTGCCACCTCGACCCCGTCATCGCCCGCACCATCCGGCGTACGCCGGCAGAGCTGATCTCGCTGTGTCTCGGCATCAACATCTATGGCAAAGCCACCTTCAACCGCCGGAGTCTCCGGCCACACGTAGCTGGTTTCATTCACACCATCCGCGATCAGCAGCCCGAAACACCGATCGTGGTCACCACGGCGATCCGAAGCCCGAAGGTCGACGGCAACCGCAACGCAGCCGGGATGACCCTGGCCGAGATACGCGGCGAGGTGGCGGAGGCGGTACACGCCCTCGCCTGCGTCGGCGACGACAACCTTCACCTGGTGGACGGGCTGCTGCTGCTCAGCACGGATGAAGCCGAGCAACTCCTGCCGGACGGAGTACACCCGTCACCCGACGGCTACCACCTCCTCGCCGACCGGCTGGCGCCGATCCTCCTCGACGCGATCGACTAGGAACCTTCTGAACAAAGCCTGGCCCCTTGGAGGTCCGAAGAGGCGGGCTTGAAACCCAGCAGTAGCCGAGCGGCGGAGCGCCGGGACGCGGTCAGCTCTCGGCTGACCGGCGGAGTAGTCGCTGCAACAGCCCGCGAGGACGGACGGCCTAACGGTGCTTGGGCCGGTACGCGTCTTGCGCTTCCCTGGCGCTGACGTCCGACGCTGGGGGCCTTCATCCGGACTGAGGCGGCCGCTGCCGCCGGGGATAGTCGGGTCCGGCGGAGGGATGCGGCCGGGCGGCTGTCTCCGGGAAACTGTCTTCGTTTCCCGGAGGGCCGCGACAGCCCGTACTGCGGCCGCGGTGTCCACCAGTTGCCCTGCTGTTGGGCTGAGTGCCCCAGTACCGCCCTACGGATCGCCAGCTCGTCGTACCGGCTGCCCCCAAGCGGCGGTGGGCCTTGCTTAGCACGCCGGCGTATCGGCCAGCGCGGTAATTAGCATCGGCGTGCTTTGCAGCTGACATAACGACGGCTATCGGCGCGGCTTCACCCGCCATGGCGGCAGTTCGCTCGCGTGCGTGCCCTGGAGTTGAGAATCGATCGATTCTCGACACCACCAACCCGGCGAGCTCTGCCTGGTCCGTGTCTTGGCAAGTCTGCCTGGCCGGCGTCTTGGCACGGCCGCCCTCGATGAGGCGTCGACCGCGGTTGCCGAGAGCAATGACATCGCACGGAAAGCTTGACTGCAGTCGCACGAGACCAAAGACCGGCCATCTCGTCGAGCTGGTGATCGGCGACAACGGTACGTGTTCGCCATCCGCCAGGAAGTCCGAATTCCGCCGATCCGAGGGAGGTCGCACGGCCAGTCCTCGAACTGGCCTGCCTACCGCTCCAGCGGCCTTCGCGGCTAGGTTTGGCACCTCGCCCACCTCCGAGCCGGTGGCCGCCGTCATCGCTTGACCTGGGCAACTACTCCGCTGCACGGCCGCTCGGCCATCTGCTCCATAGCTTGTCGTTTAATCCCTGATCTGAGGGTTGTCGCCGGGTAGCGGCGTGTCGCCATGATGTGGCACGGCCACCGCTTGTTCATCTTCGGGTTCCTTCCGCAGAACGTGAAGACAAAGGCGGTGGCCGTGGGTGTCAGGGTGCAGCATTCGGCTGATTTGGGCGAGCGGGTGTGCTCGGCGAGTCCGGGGTGACCTTGCCGGGTTTCGCTGTGCGTCCTATGACTGTCTGGCCTCGCGGGCTGATGCGTTGTTCGAGCTGACCGATGCGATGTTGTGTGCCGATGGGCCGATGGGCCGATGGGCCGATGACTGAGGTCAGCTGCGGTCCGTGAGCTGCTGGGTGAAAAGGCTGGACGGTTGCAGGTGGGTGCCCGGGGATACGATGACACCGTTCTGATGGTCGGGGGTCGGGTCTAGTTGGGTGCCGGTCGGGCCGAAGGCCCAGTTGTGCGCGGTGGGTGGGTTCTCGATCCTCCATCTTCCGGCCTCGGTGTTCCAATATGTGCAGTTGGCGCCTGACCAGCCTTGGCCGGATCCCATCCAGGCACGGTCCTGGATGGAGATCGCTCCGTTGGTGGTCAGGCGATCGAAGAGCACTCCCACCGCCCATCGCTGGTGTGTCGAGGCGTCCATGTCGTTCGTCCCTTCGCTCTGCGCGGAGCATCCGGTGAAAACGTTCGGGCCGGCTACGCTGCCGTTGGGGGTGCCGAACGAGTGCACGCCGTTTCCGAGGACCGTGCAGTTGCGGAGCAAGCTGAGCTGGCCGGAAACACCGAACGCGTAGGGAGCGGCGGAGACGGTGGTGATCGCGTCGTAACAGTTGAAGGTGTCGACGGTGATCCGAGTGGCCTCCTTGTCGATGAGCAGGCCCTTCTGCAGGCCGGTTGTGAGAACGTCGGTCAGCCAGCAGTCGAAGGATGCTCCGACGGTGACCCCGAACGCGACGACCGACCCCCCAGGCACCGGTCCGTTGATCTTGAGGTTCTCGATCCCGGAGTTGGTGATCCGTTCCGGCTGGGTGTAGCGCCAAATGGAAGCATTGGTGTATTCGGCTTCGAGTGCATTGCACAGCGGTGCGTCGATGGTCACCTCCGAGCCGGAGATGGCGGTGATCCTTCGCTTGAACCGGAGTCCGACGAACTGAGAATCGGTGGACGCGGGCCATTGAGTGGACGGCGTTCCGTCGGGCCGCGGCGGAATCTCGTCCATATCGATCGCACTTACCCACTCCGCGGTCTGCGGCCGCTCGACGATGATGTCCTGGCCGACCGACAGACCCGACGTGCTGCTCACGTTGAAGGTTCGCGCGCCGACCGGAACATAGTCGTCGGTCACCGAGGTCTGGGTGCCGACCATGGTGGCCGCGGCTGTGGAGGTGCCGAGCTGGATCGCTGGGCTCGCAGTGGACTCGATTCGTGTCCCCGAGTCGGATGCCCCGGTGCCGCGGAGCACCACGTTGGAGTTGGCGATCCTCAAGGGCGAGGAGATGCGGTAGGTGCCGGTGCTGAGCAAGACCGCGCCGGGGGTCGTCCTTCCGGCCAGCGAATCGAGCGCGGCTTGGATCCGGACCGTATCGTCACCGGAGCTGTTGGCCGCCAAGGTGACCACGACCGGCGCGGTGGGAATGGTGGCGGTCGACAATCCGTACCCGACCCAGGAGTAGTCGGGCACCCGGTTCCCATCAGAGTCCGTCCCGTAGCTGAGTCGACCGTTGGACAAGGAGATCCAGGTCGCAGGATCGGCGGCCAGCACTGGTTTCCTAGGGACGGCCAACGCTGGTCTACTGGGGATGAGCATTGCTGCGCCCCCGGCGGCCGC
Source organism: Kribbella pittospori (assembly GCF_004331465.1). Lineage (GTDB taxonomy): Bacteria > Actinomycetota > Actinomycetes > Propionibacteriales > Kribbellaceae > Kribbella > Kribbella pittospori. The sequence goes on along the minus strand of NZ_SJKB01000023.1, from coordinate 27,392 downwards.
GGCGCCGGCCAGAAACCTTCTTCGGTTCAAAGTCATTGTGGATCCTCTCGTCGTTGACGGCGGTCCGGTCGGCTGAAAGGGACCAGAACGCCTCACCACTATTTGTTCTGATGCGAAGGCGCAGTTACTTGGCCGACATTGCTGCCTCGAGTTCTGTGCGGATCCGGTCACCGCCTCCGGAGCGCCAGCTGGCCACCGACTTGGCCCAGTCGCTGATCTTCTTGCGGCCCTGAATGATGTCGTTGAAGTCGCTGTCCATGCGCTTGTTCAGCTCGCCTCCCTTTGCAGAAGCGGTCTCCGAGTACTGGTACAGGGCCGGATTCTGGATCGCGTTCGTGTTGGCCATCTTCTTCATGTGGGCGTGGGTCTTCTCCGTGACCTGTGAGTCGTTCGGGTAGTAGGCAACGCCCGGAGCAGCGACCAGGGGAGTCAAGAGCAGCTGCTCTCGGAGGCCGCGAGCAGTCTGCACGGGATCTGAGCCGTTGAGCGTGTAGTCCGGGCCTGACTGGCCGTAGATCGCAGCGAGGTACTCCGCGCTGCCGAACGGTGCCGCCAGGTAGTTCCAGACCTTGAGGATGGTTTCGACGCGGTCCTCGTTGCCCTTCGAGATCCCTCCGACCGAGTACGCCGGCTCGGCCAGGTGGAACGTGCCCTGCCCGCCCGAGTATCCCGGCAGTGGCAGGGCGTCGAGGTCGAAGCTGGTGCCAGGCTTGTGCTCGCGATGGAAGCGAGACCACGCCTGGTAGTTGCCGCCGCAGATCAGCGTCCGCCCACCGATGAAGAACTGGCGAGTCTGCTCGCTGTTCAGTGCGAACGCGTCGGGATGAACGACGCCGGCCTTCCATAGCTTGATGCAGGCGTTGAGGACTTCTTCTTGTTCGGGCACCTCGTAGGCGTTGGTGAGCTTGCCGCCGTCCAGTCGCCACACGTTCGGCATCTTCAGCATCTGACGGATGTAGCCGATCGGAGGGGTGGCGAGGGCCCAGACCGAATTCTTCGAGTCGGTCAGTTCTTTGCACAGCGAGAACAGGTCGTCGAAGCTGGCGATCTGGCCGGCGTCCAGGCCCTTGGCCTTGATCAGATCACTCCGGTTGAACAGCACGCTGGATTGCCACATGCCTCGCGTGGTGGGGATGCCGTAGATGGCGTTGTTGAACACCCCAGCCGGCCACGCCTCCGACGGGATGTTCGCCAGGTTCGGGTACTTCTTGACCGCGTCACCGGACAGGTACTTGGTCAGGTCGACGAACTTGGCCTTCATCAGTTCTGGAAGACGCGCGACTTTGCCGACCTGCATGACCGCCGGGAGATCGTTTCCGGCGATCGTGGTCGCGAACCGCGCCACGTAGTCCGGCGATGGGACCTGTTGGATCTGGAGTTCGCTGCCGAGTTGCTCGTTCAAGTAGCTCCAGGCCGCGTTCTCCGACGCAGCCGGCCACGCAGGGTAGAAGATCGCCAACATCGCAGTGATCGGCGCTCCGTCACCAGGCCGGCCGTCGACAGATTTCGGTGGGTTCTGCGGGTAGTGCAGGAAACCATCCGCCGACCCCTTCTCGCCCTTGAGGTCAGGCCGGGCGCCCTCGAAGGGCACGTACGCCGGCAGTGGAACACGCTCAGAAGCCGGCACCACGCCGCGGGAATCTCCGCTGCTTGAGCATCCGGCAAGAAGCCCGCCACCAGCGGTCAGCGCCGCACCGGACAGACCGAGCCTGAGCAGGGACCGGCGGCTGAGATGGGAGGAGACGATGTCGTCGTACATGGATCAGTCCATCCTTCCGAGGAGACAGCGACGCTGCCTGCTTGTGAAGATCTGCCGCCACACTGGGACAGGTCAACCGGCCGGCCCGTTCCCTCTTCGTCGAGGTCCTGGGATCCGACATGCCGTGCATTTGACGGTCTCTATCGAGCTGAAACTAGACCGTAGAGTGGGCGTCAGCCATATCCAAGACTGCCGTCCACCTGCACTTTTCTGCGGAGGAAGCGATGCCCGGAGCAACTAAACCGGAAGCCGTAGCGCTCCGTCGTTTCGATGTCACCGGGCTTCGACAGCACTTCATGTATGCGACCGATGTCTATCGCAGCTGGGTCCTGCTCGCCCCGGTCACAGGCCGGTTCGCGTACACCCTCCGACCGAGTGGTCCAGGGCGCGCAGCGAACGGCGAGCGTACGCACTCCAGCGGGGAGTGCATCAGCGGCGAGCTCATTTTGTGCCCGCCGAACACCACGATGGACCGGGAGCTACTTGAGCCGTCGCGGTTCTGGTTCGCTGAGTTCGATCTCGTCGATCCAGAACTCGAGCCGTGGTGGCCGGCCGGCAAGATCTCGGTCTCTGATCGCCGAAGGCTGCGCGCGAACTTCCGCATCCTCGACGACAGCCGGGAACTACGCAACGCCCGGCGGCGTCACGTGCAGACCCATGTTTTGGTTGACGTCCTGGTCCTCATCGGTTGGGAGCACCAACCGTCAGCCCGGCCAGCCGACTCTGCCGCCGTCCGCGGTGCCGCCCACCTCGAAGAGCTCGTTCCACGCCGCAACGCTTCCATCCAGACCGTCGCGGACGCCCTCAGTATGAGCCCGACTCAGTTCACACGACGATTCCGCAAAGCCTACGGTGTGCCCCCGGTTCGCTACCTTACCGAGCTACGGCTCGCCCGGGCCCAGCGACTCCTGCTCGATACCGACCGGTCCGTGGCGTCGATCGCCGACGACTGCGGATACAGCAGTCCGTTCTACTTCTCCCGAGTCTTCCGCCAGGTCACGGGACACACGCCCACCAGCTATCGCGAATCACGACGGGTCTGACTGACGATATAGCTGGCGCTCCGGAGGGGTGACCGTATCCGCACAGAACTCGAGGCAGCACTGTCGGCCAAGTGACTACAGCTTCGCGTCAGAACAGCTAGTGGTGAGGCATTCTAGCGGTCGGATGTGGACCGAAATGAGCGCAGAAAAGTGCAGGTGAACGAGTGTCGCGGCTATGGTCGCGCGACCGCCGCGAACCTAGCGTGGTGGGTGTCACCAAGTCCGGCAGAGCGTGTGTTTCTGGCCGGCGCGAAGGAGAAAAGACCATGTCAACAATCGCAGTCATGGATGACGTGCAGATCGCCGACTACCACTCGAAGGGCTACATGGTCCTGCGCGGCGTTCTCGACGAAGCCGAAATCGCCGTACTCAAAGCCGAGGTCGAAAGACTGCAGGCGACCCCGTACCTGGTTGACCGGAGCAACATTCGGTCGGCGCACCGCCAGGTGAACGGTGAGCGGCGTCTGGAGAAGCTGGACCCGGTGCACGACGTATCGCCGGCGCTGTCCGCGCTGGTTCGCGACGAACGAATCCTCAGTCCGCTCCGTGACATGTACCTCGACGAGCCGAAGCTGTTCAAGGACAAGCTGATCTTCAAGCTTCCGGGGCAGAGTGGCTACGGAATGCACCAAGACGCCGGGTTCTGGCAGGGATTCCCCTTCGAGTCCCTGATCTCGGTCATGGTCGCCATCGACAGCGCGACGGCCGAGAACGGTGGACTGGAGGTGTTCCCGGGCCAGCATCACCAGCTCCTGACGACACCTGGCGAGCTGCGCAACATGAACGCCGATGAGATCGCCAAGGTCGACACCAGCGGCGGTGAGCTGGTCGAGACCCAGCCCGGCGACATGATCTTTTTCGGATCGCTCGTGCCGCACCGCAGCGGCCCGAACACGGCCAACGTCAGCCGCACGCAGCTGTACCTCACCTACGGCCCGGCCGCAGCCGGCGATCTCTACACCGCCCACTACCAGCACTACCGCCGGTACGCCTTCGGCTCCCGGCTCGCCGAAGACCCCACCCTGCACTTCGCCTGAACCGCATGCTGCGCCAGCGCGCCGCGGAGAGTCGCCGGCGTGTCGAGGCACCTCGCTGACGGCAGTAGCTATCAACGGCGCGCGGCTCAGCAGCTTCGAACTCAGGCCGCTGAGCAGACGGTGGCCGTCGCGGGTACCACGGTGCCGGCCATCGTCGGGAGCCCCAATGATTCCCTCGCGACCACTGGAGTCCACGCGAATCGACGCATCGCGACTACACCCTCATCCTCGAGCAGCAACCAACCTGACAAGGGGGCCCGAGCCTGAAATCTCTGACCCGCCATGCGCAAGCGATCGACCCGAGAGTCGAACTCCGGGTGGCTAAGGCCCAACCTCAGCCACCCGGACCCGACCAGTTTGCGCTGGAGACATGTCTGGGGCCCGGCACCCGGCGACGACGGGATCGCACAGGTGAAGGGGTCCGGCACCAGGAAGGACAGTTGACAAGCCTCGCCGCACGGACCGGAATCCTGGAGAACCAGCATGAGACCCATCGAGGGACCGCCACACCCGCCTCGATGCGACATCATCCACGTTCCCCACTATCGACGCGGCGCCGCAGCGGCTCGGAGCATGGACGCTGCGAGGGAGACGCTCACAAACACCAGGGAGGTGGCATGAGTTCGCACAACGCCGGCGCTGTAGTCGGTGCCAGCAACACACAGTCAGCCGATGCCGAGCCGCAGGCAGGCGACCAGTCGTCTGATCCAGGCCGCAAGGAACGGCGAACTCGGCCTGATCCGGCCAAGCCGAAGGTCTCATTCTTCGGCCGGATGCGGCGGGACAAGGCATTGTTGCTGTTCGCCGCGCCGGGAGTCTTCCTCGTCGTGTTGTTCCATTACGTTCCGCTGCTCGGCAACGTGATCGCATTCAAGGACTACCAGCCCTATCTGGGGATCTGGGAAGCGCCGTGGGTGGGGTTGGAGAACTTCAGGGTTGTCTTCAATGGTGACCCGTACTTCCTGAACGCGTTGAAGAACACTCTGGTCATCTCCCTGTTGCAGATCCTGGTCGTGTTCCCTGTGCCGATCGCGTTGGCGCTGCTGCTGAACTCGCTACTGGGGGAGCGGATCAAGCGCGTGGTGCAGTCGATCTTGTACCTTCCGCACTTCATGTCATGGGTCATCGTGGTCGCGATCTTCCAGCACATGCTGGGCAACGCCGGCCTCTACAACACGTGGGCCCGCGCGCACGATCTCCCGCTGCTCAGCATCATCGGGAACCCCGACCTGTTCATCCCGCTGATCACTTCACAGGTCATCTGGAAGGACGCGGGCTGGGGCACGATCATCTTCTTGGCGGCGATCTCGCGCGTCGATCTCGAGCTCTACGAAGCTGTCGCGGTCGACGGTGGCGGCCGCTTGCGGCAGCTCTGGCACATCACGTTGCCGGCGATTCGTGGCGTGATCATTCTGCTGCTGATCCTGCGGCTCGGCGATGCGCTGACCGTCGGGTTCGAGCAAATCTTCCTCCAGCAAGGGCCGGTAGGGCTCGAAGCCTCAGAAGTACTCGATACCTACGTCTACAACCGAGGCATCGTCGGCGGCGACTGGGGCGCGTCGGCCGCGGTCGGCTTGGTGAAGGGCCTTGTTGGCACCGCTTTGGTGCTCGGCGCCAACAAGGTGGCCCACCTCTTCGGTGAACGCGGCATCTACTCGACCAAGGACTGATCACGATGAGCACAACAACCTCGACGCCGCGCAAGAAACGGGGTGGCTCGCCGGCCAAGACGATCCCCGGGATGAGCCACAGCCAGCGGGTGCAGGCGATCAACGGGGTGAACCTGCCAAGCATCCCGACCCGGGCGCTGAAGGGCATCGTGCTGCTGGTCGCTTGCCTGCTGGTGATCGTTCCGTTCATCGCGGTCATCTCGACCAGCCTGGCCGACCAGGGCCAGATCAACGCGACGGGCGGCTACGTGTTGTTCCCCGAGCATCCGACCCTGGCTGCCTACGAGGCGATCTTCCGCGGCGGCGTGGTCACCCGGGCAACCATCGTGTCCATCCTGATCACCTTCGTCGGCACGGCGTTGTCGGTCACAGTAGTGACGATGCTGGCCTACGCGCTGTCGCGGCCCGGCAGCTTCGCGCACCGCCCGATCCTGTTGATGGTGCTGTTCACCATGCTGTTCTCAGCCGGCATGATCCCGAACTATCTCGTGGTCAAGCAACTGGGTCTGCTCGATTCGTACTGGGCGCTCATCTTGCCGACGATGGTGTCGGGGTTCCAGGTGATCTTGATGCGCGGGTTCTTCCTGGAGGTACCGCAGGCGCTGATCGAGGCCGCCCGGATCGACGGCGCCGGCGAACTGCGGATCCTCACCTCCATCATGGTGCCGCTGTCGAAAGCCGCGCTCGCGGTGATCGCACTGTTCAACGCGGTGACCTACTGGAACGCGTTCTTCAACGCCGTCCTCTACATCAACTCGACCGAGAAGTGGCCCCTGCAGCTCGTCCTTCGCACCTATGTCGTGGACAACACCTCGGTCGGGGTCGACCTGCCCAGCGACCGCGTCCCGCCGCAGCAGTCGCTGCAGATGGCGATCCTCGTCGTCAGCCTGGTGCCGATTTGCCTGGTCTACCCGTTCCTGCAAAAGCACTTCGCCAAGGGCGTCATCATCGGCGCGGTCAAGGGCTGATCGAGACGGCCGCATCCCGGAAACGGCCAATCAAGAACGACTGAGAAAGGTTCACCGTGTCATCGGAACAGGTAAGAGTCGGCATCATCGGCCTCGGCCGCAGCGGCTGGGACATCCACGCCGCCGGACTCCGCGACCTGCCAGATCAGTTCCGGGTCGTCGCCGTCGCCGACCCGCTGACCGAACGGCGTCAGGAGGCGGCCAACGAGCTCGGCGCGACAGCGTACGTCGACCCGCAGCACCTCATCGCCGACGACAAGGTCGAACTCGTCGTGGTCGCGACACCGTCGAACACCCACGTCCCACTCGGTCTTGTGGCTCTGCATGCAGGCAAACACGTCGTACTCGAGAAACCGATGGCCGAGACCGTCGCCGAGATCGACTTGCTGACCGCAGTCGCCGACGAGGTCGACCGAGTAGTCACCTGCTTCCAGAACAACCGGTTCGAACCATCGTTCCTGAAGGTCAGGCAGATCATCGACTCCGGCCGGATCGGCGAGGTGGTGCTGGTGCGGCGCGCGATCCACCGGTTCGGCCGGCGCTCCGACTGGCAGACGCTGCGCTCACACGGTGGCGGAGAACTTTCCAACAACGTGTCGCACTATCTCGACCAACTGCTGCTGCTGATCGGTGACAGCCCAACGACGGTGTTCGCAGACCTGCGGCGCACCGTGTCAGCCGGCGACGCCGAGGACCACGTCAAGCTCGCCCTGAGGCCGGAGAAGGGGCCCTTAGCCGAGATCGAGTTCAGCGCAACGGTCGCCTTCCCGCAACCCCAATGGTTCGTCGTCGGCACCGCCGGCGGCATCGTCGCCTCTGCCTCCGAGCTTCAAGTGCGCTGGTTTGACCCGACCTCGCTGCCCGCATTGGAAGCCAGCCCGGAAGCCGCGGCGGGTCGGCTTTACAGCCACCACGAGAAGATCGACTGGGCCGAGGAGACGATCCAGATCCCACCGCCGGTTGAACGGACGCAGAACTACTACCGCACGCTCCACGCCACCTTGCGTGACCGCGCCGAAGCCTTCGTTACCCCTTCCAGTGTCCGCCGCCAGATCGCCATGGTCACCGAGGCCCGCAGGCAGACCGGATTCTTCTGACCGGGCTAGCGCAGCCGATCCACAGAACGGTAGCCAGCCACTCGGCCGCCGGATAGCCCTGGATCTTCAGCGCAGATCTCCGGCCTGTGTTCCCACTTCTGAGGAGAAGAATGCTCGACGCAACCAATTTATCCCTCCAGCTCTACACCGTTCGGGCGGCGATGAAAGACGATCTCGACCGCACGCTCGAGCGGATCGCCGAGCTCGGCTACCAGCTCGTCGAACCGTATTCGTTTGTTACGTTCGCCGGTCTCGCTGACAGCTTGACCAGGCACGGGCTGTCCGCTCCGACCGCTCACATGGGCCTGCTCGGTGCCGATCTCGGCCCGATCTTCGAGGCCGCCGCCCGGATCGGCATCGAGACGGTGATCGCACCGAGTTCGGACCGCGGCAGCTGGAGCTCGGCCGCCTACGTCACGAGCGTCGCTGACGAGCTCAACGCCGCGGCCGAGAAGGCGGCCGGCTACGGTCTCACCGTCGGCTACCACAATCACTGGTGGGAGCTGGAGGAGCGCCTCGGCGGCAAGCACGGTCTTGAGGTCCTGGTGGAGAATCTCGCGCCCGAGGTGGTGCTCGAGGTGGACACGTACTGGGCCCATGTTGGCGGCGCGGATGTGCCGGCGCTGCTGGGCCGTCTCGGCGACCGGGTCGCCGCGCTGCACATCAAGGACGGCGACGGATCGCGCGACAACACCAACCAGGTCGCGGTCGGTTCAGGTGTCATCCCGGTCTGGGACTTCATCAAGGCATCGCCGTCGATGAAGTACGGCGTGGTCGAGCTCGACGACACCTCCGGGGACGTGTTCGAGGCCGTCGGCGACAGCCTCAGCTACCTGCTGGCCGGAAAGGATGCCTGACATGGCGGTGACCGGAGCTGTCGGCGTCGGCATTATCGGCGCCGGTGTCATCAGCGACATCTACCTGGAAAACCTGAACGCGTTCGCTGACACCGAAGTGGTGGCGATCGGAGACATCGTCCCCGACGCGGCGAAGGCTCGCGCCGACAAGCACGGCGTCGCTGTTTTTGGTGACGTTGACGCTGTGCTCGGCGATCCCGGTGTCGAGATCGTGGTAAACCTGACCACCCCGGCCGCGCACGCCGCGGTCGCCACCGCCGCCGTCCGGGCCGGCAAACACGTCTGGAACGAGAAACCGCTGACCCTGGACCGCGACAGCGCAGCCGAGCTGCTGGCGAAAGCCGAGATGGTTGGCCTGCGAGTCGGGTGTGCGCCCGACACCTTCCTCGGCGAAGGCCTGCAGACGGCCCGGCGGATCATCGAGCGCGGCGACATCGGTACGCCGTTGACCGCGCTGACACTGTTCCAGTCACCCGGCCCTGACTCCTGGCACCCCAACCCCGACTTCTTGTTCCAAGACGGTGCCGGCCCGTTGTTCGACATGGGCCCGTACTACCTGACCACCCTGGTCCAGACCTTCGGTCCGGTCGCCAAGGTCGCGGCCATCGGATCGATCGGCCGCGCCAAGCGGGTTGTCGGCTCCGGACCCAGAGCCGGCGAGGTGTTCGACGTCACAGTCCCAAGCCACGTCTCTGCGATCGCGCAATTCGAGAGCGGACAGTCCTCGCAGAGCATCTTCAGCTTCGACTCGCCGCTCGGCCGATCCGGCTGGATGGAGATCGACGGCACCGAGGCGACCCTCGCCCTGCCGGATCCGAACCGGTTCGACGGCGAAATCCGGTTCAAACCGAAGGGCAAGAACGAACCGTGGAGCACAGTTGCGACCACGCAGGCCAAGTCCAGACGGGGCACCGGCGTGCTAGACCTGGCCCGCGCCATCCGCACCGGACGCCCGCACCGCGCAAGCGGGGCGCTGGCCTACCACGTGCTCGACGTCATGGTCTCGATCAGCGAGTCAATCGAACGGGCCGAATTCGTCGACGTCGCCAGCACAGTAGCCATCGGCGAACTACTGCCTGAGGACTGGGACCCCATCACGTCCACCATCGCGTGACCCACCTTCGCATGACGCACGTTCCGTTGTCCTCAAACGACCGCAGAGCACAGGAGCGAACGATGAACAAGTTGGCCGTGGCGATGACGCCCAACCGCGCCGACGACGTGATCAGCGTCGAGACGCGGGCATTGCTGGAACAGAGTTTCGACATGTGCTGGGCTGGCGACGACCTGACTTCATCGGCGATCGCCGAACTCGCCCGTGGCAGCGACGTCTTGCTGACCAGCTGGGGAACGCCGCAGCTCGGCAAGGAGATCTGGGCCGACGGCAACGGGCCCAAGGTCGTGGCGCACGCGGCCGGCTCAGTCAAGCGACTCATCGACCCAGTGATCTTCGATCACGGCGTCGCCGTGTTCTCCGGCGCAGGACGGATCGCGTGGTCGGTCGGGGAGTACTGCCTCGCGGCGCTGCTGACCCTGTCTCGCAAACTCCCGCGGTTCGACGCAATGGTCAAGATGGGCGGCTGGAAGCAGACCGGCTTCCGCGGCAACGATCTGGCCGGCAGCAAGATCGGACTACTCGGCGCGAGCAGCACCGCCCGCGCGCTCATCACCTTGCTGAAGCCGTTCGGTTGCGACATCGTCGTCTACGACCCCTACCTCGACAACGGCCTCGCCGCCGAGCTCGGCGTCCGCTCTGTTTCTCTGGCCGAGGCCCTGAGTTGCCCGTTCGTCTCGGTGCACGTCCCGGACGTCCCAGCAACCAAAGGCATGGTCACCCGCGATCTGATCGAACGCATCCCCGACGGCGCAATCGTCGTGAACTCCGCCCGCGGACCCGCGATCGATCAAAAGGCACTCCTCGAACATGCACTGACTGGCCGCATCTACGCCGCTCTCGACGTCTACGACCCCGAACCGCCAGCATTCGGTCTCGACGTCCTCGAAGCACCCAACCTCCTGCTCACGCCACACATCGCCGCCGACACAACAGAATGCCACCTCGCCCTCACCGGCTACGTCATCACCGACGTCCTGAAGTGGCTCGAGGACGGCACCAAGGGCCGCAGCTTCGTCGACCCGGCCGTCTGGTCGATCGCGGCCTGAAAGGACAACGCTCATGTCGGGCATCTCGAAGGTCGAGGTCTTCCCGGTCGCGGTCCCGTTCGCGCGCCGGTTCGTCCTCGCCGGCGGAGCGGTCGGCTCCCCAGACGCCGCACCGGCCCGATCTGCCTGACCGCCGAATACCCCGACGCATCCGTCACCATGACCGACCGCGTCCGACGAGACATCACCACCGCACGCCGAGCAGCCGGCGAACCAGGAGAGAGAAACCCATGGCCATGTTCGATCTTCCCCTCGACAAGCTCCGCGAGTACCGGCCCGAGGTGGCCGCGCCCGCCGACCTGGTCGATTTCTGGCGCCGCTCCCTGGAGAAGGCGCGGACCGACGACCTCAGCGCGACGTTCACCGAGGTGGACAACAAGCTCGCGGTGATCGACACCTACGACGTGACGTACGCCGGTTTCGGCGGCGCGCCGATCAAGGGCTGGCTGCACGTGCCGGCCCGGGCGACCGGACCACTGCCGACAGTGGTCCAGTACTTCGGTTACTCCGGTGGCCGCGGGTTCCCGCATGCCACCAACTTGTGGGCGCAGGCCGGCTACGCCCACTTCGTGATGGACACCCGAGGCCAGGGCTACAGCGCCGGCGGCGGCAGCGGTACGGCGGACGACAGCCCGTATGCCGGGCTGAACCACGCGCCGGGGTTCATGACCGCGGGCATCGGCGACCCGGAGACGTACTACTACCACCGGGTCTTCGTTGATGCGGTGCGCGGGCTGGAGGCAGCCCGGACCTCGGAGTTCGTAGACCCGGACCGGATCGCGGTGACCGGCGGCAGTCAGGGCGGCGGGATCGCGATCGCGGCCGCCGGGCTGGCCGGTCTGGCCGGGATCGAGTTGCTCGGCTGTGCTCCCGACGTACCGTTCCTGTGTCACTTCGAGCGTGCGCTGCAGATCACCGGCAGGGATCCGTACGGCGAGATCACCCGATACCTGAAGGGTTTCCGCGACCAGGTCGAGACGGCGTACCGGACGCTGAGCTACTTCGACGGCGTGAACCTCGGCCGGCTGGCCACAGCGCCAACCCTGTTCTCGGTCGCGCTGATGGACTCAGTTTGCCCGCCGTCGACGGTATTCGCGGCCTACAACGCCTACGGCACCGCCTCTGCCAGGGAGCCGGCCAAGGAGATCCAGATCTACTCCCACAACGAACACGAGGGTGGCCAGACCTACCAGCAGGCCGCGCAGCTCGACTGGTTCGCGAGCATCCTCCAGACCCGGGACTGACGATCGTCGGCGTCGACCTCGCGGTCGCCGTGGGAGTAGACGCCCATCCTCGTCTCGGTCAGCCGACGCCAGTCCGCTGGTCGTCCTGGTTCCGGGTTGTCATCGCGGCGCTTACGCCGGAACAGGTCGACCTTCCCGACGATCCTTTCGAGCGTCCGACCCAGCTGCTGAAGCAACCGGAGACCGTCGGCGCGCTGGTCGCTGGCCTTCAGCACCACCGACAGGATCGCCACCACGCACAGCGCGATGGTGATCAGGACCGCGACGGCCACCGGGCCGATCACAGTCATGAGTACCGGGCTATCGGCCGAGGGCGGTGGCGGTCTGGGCGATCCGTTTGCGGGCGTCCTCTCGCATCTCGACCAGGTCCTGGCCGGTCGTCAGGGCAGCTTCGACCAGTAGGTGTCGGTGAGGTCGACTTGCTCGACGTTCTTCTCGAGTGCGGGGGGTGGATCATGGTGCCGTTGCCGGCGTAGATGCCGACGTGGGTCGACGCCGCCGCCGTGGATCGAGAAGGCGATTATGTCGCCATCGCGGCGAGCCTGGGTTCGACGGGTCGGCCGGCGGTGGCTTGGGCGCTGCTGATGCGGAGGATCTGGAGTGTGCGGCCGGAGGCGATCCAGATGGCGTCGCGGCCGAGTGCGGCTCACGTACCCGGCATGAACTGCGACAACCCTTGCGCGCCCACCGGTGCCTTGGCGTTCGGGTTCCAGCCGGACTCTTGCTCGATGGGCCGCGATCAGCGGAGCGGATACCCCTGGGCACACCTTGCCTGCAGCAACAACGAGTTCCTGGTATGCGGCGGGGACGGTGCCGATCTTCACCGCAGCGTCGATCAGCGAATCCAGGAACCCATTGGGCCATGGTTTGGCGCGGCCCTGTGCGTCGCTGGAGGAGTTGTCGATCGCCGTGTCGTACCGGTAGGTCACGGCGGCGACCGTACTCGCGTCGAATCCGTTGACCTGCGATGGCCGCGGCGGGCCGCCGGCCGGTGTCTTGGTCGCATTGCCGGGCGGGATCGGCTGCGGCGTCACCGGTATGGTCGTGCCGGGTGTCCCGGGGCGTCGTTTTCCTGCGGCCCGCCGGGCCGAATGGTTGGGTTGCTGGTCCGCGGGGTCGTTGCTGCTGCAAACGGCGGCGAACAGTACGGCGCTGGCCGCGGCCACCGCCGTGGCGCCGCGGGTATTCACAGGAACCTCCGGACAGTCCACGGTAGCTTGGACCGGTAGGCGTCGGTGAGGTCGACCTGTTCGAAGTTCTCGGCTGGCCGAGATAGGGGCCAGGTACGACCCCGGAACCCTCTTCCACCTGAACACAACATCGCGCCCCGGAGGAACTGACCGGGCGTACCTGGTTGTCACTGGCAACAGCCGGGAGCTTCAGACGATCGAGTTTCGCGAGCGACGTGCGACCTTCGTCTACCGAGGTCCCCGGGACAAAGGACGGCCCGATTTCCCCAGCCTCTCTGCTCCGTCACTGCTCCGTGGGACGCTGACAAATGGTGATCAGCGTCGGGTGGCGATGAGCACAAAACCGCAGGTCAGAGGGCAAATCGGCGGGGTGGGCCGATCGGCCCTTGCATGCACCACCAAGATCCTCGACATCTTCGAAGGCACAACAGATCCAGCAACCAATCGTCGCCCGGCGCCTCCTTGGCGAGGCTTCGGCCGAGCTGAAGTAGCCAGCAGGTAAGGGATCGCGGTCTGCTCAGCGCGTGCCTCAGAGTAGGCTTGGACCTTCGTCGGTCGGCTCATCTCCCCGCTCGATCTCGCCTCTCCTCCGTGGCGGCTCCGCCAGCCGGAGCGCAGGACGCTCCAGTCGGCGATCCACGGCCTGACGAGCACGGTCGTGGGACGGCGAAGCAGGTGGTGTACAGCTGGAGCGTGAAGCCTGGACCGTGGTGTCGTAGGCGTGGTACGTGCCAACGCACCGCCACCGGCGCGAGGGAGCACAGCAGATCGCTACTCTCCTCGTCGCGGCCGGCGTCCTGACTCCTCGGCTCACCACAGACTGAGCCGCCAACGTGATCACCGTCTACAGCGACCCGGCCTCTACCGTCATCTCGTCGGTGACCGCCACTGGACGCCCGAGGAGTTCCGCGATTGGCTCGCCCAGGCTCTCCACCACGAACCACTCACCTGACGGGCAACTGTTCCGCCTCCGCCTGCTCTGCGTGGGCTGCAGATCCATGAGTCAGCCGCCGCCTCCCGCGGCCTAACAGGTCAGTATCCGGCGGGAAGAGGCGCGAGTGAATCCCGAACAACGCATCGAGTACAGCGTCGTCGCCCAGCGCACCGAAGGGCGCTGGGCCACGCTCCAGAATCCGCAGCAGCACTACTAGGCGCCGAGTTGTCTCACACATCGCCGGTTCCTCCCATTGATGTATCGGTCGACGGCAGCGGAACGTTTCAAGCCCGCGCAATGGGCAACCGCGAAGAGTCGAGGTTCCCGACGCCCTCGAGCATCTGCCTACGGCACCGGCAGTGGCGGACGGCGCCGGGGTGGTGGGAACCCTGCTGTGACTGCTGACAATGCATTGGAACACCCAGCGCGCGACGCGGTCGACCCGGACTCGCAGCACCGCGAGCTGCTCGTCGGCCACCACCGTTCGCGGCCCGGCCATCCGGGTTCCTCACAGCGCGACCGTGTGGGCGTCAGTCGCGTCGGTCTTGCGGCCCTGATTGGTGGCGAGCACCCGAGCCCGGGCAGACAGCTTCGGCGGCACTTCCACGCTCCTCGCCGAGATGACGGCTGACGGTGACCTGTACGTGACGCCTTGAATCCGCCGACGTTCGGAGGCCTTCAGGACGGTTCGGTGTGCAGCTCCCAGGGTGGCTGTGACAGGGGATGTCCGGTCTCGATGAAGGACTTGAGGTTGGACAAAACGGCTGCCCAACCGGCGGCCGACGCTTCGTACTCCGCCTGGTCGAGCAGGTTCTCATGGGTGACGGTGAGTCGAACGATACTGTCGTACGATTCGACGTCGAACGTGACCTGAGAAGGACCGGTGATCGGTTGCTCGCCCGGACTCGCGAAGGTCATCACCAGCCTGTTGGGCGGACTCGCCTCCAGGACGGTACCAACCACGTCAGCGATGCCCGAGCCGTCCGTGCGCTGGTGCTCCAGCGAGAGCCGACCTGCCAGTCCGAGACGTTACGGTGTCCCCAGTACGCACCGCTCAGGTCCGCGTCTGTCAACGCGTTCCACACGTGTTCCGGCCTGCTCCGGATGTAGGTGACGTACACGAATGTCGGCCTGTCGGCCATGCCGTCCTCCTCTGCTCGCCGCTTCACGACCACCGATGTCCCACGCACCGCGGGGTCGTCGGTCAGGACGCGAAGCCGTGGACGTTCGAACTTGTCGATCCACCGCTCCTGTATCTCGTGGAGTGGAACGGGATTGAGATAGTGCAACTTCTCCCGGCCTTGCCGGACCGTGCTGATCAGATTGGCTGTCTCCAAGATCGCGAGATGCTGGGTCGCCGACTGGCGCGCCATGTCCAGGCGCCCACACAGTTCGCCCAAGGTCTGACCGTGGCGCTCATGCAGCATGTCGAGAATCTGACGCCTCGTCGAGTCGGCGAGCGCCTTTGAAGACCTTCTCCATCAGCAGGGACACCTGACAATATGCCTGCATATGTCAAGGCAAGGCGCGTGCTCCGGAGGATCGCAGTTGTGGCTGAGACCTGCCGTGTATTCGGGATCGGCTTCGGCGCGGAACTTCGCGATTGACCGGCAGAGGCTCGCTACTGCAGGGAATTGACAGACGTGCCCGCGTCCGCCGGAACGGTTTCCATCACGAGAAGGGCGCCGTTGCCGTCCCCGTGGGTGTTGCTCAGGGCGCTGCAGACCAGCCGTAGAGTGATGGTTCGGCCGCGGCGGTTGACCGCCTCGAGCCGGAGCTCACCGACGTAGGTCGGATCGCTGAGCGCGTTCAGGGCGACCGGCTTGACCTCGGTCATCGGCAGTCCGATGTCGAGGTCGAGCAGGTGCCGTCCCTCGGCTTCGGCGGTGTGCACGCCCCAGAGTTCCTCGGCGCCGGCGTTCCAGGCGATGACCTGCATGGCCTGGTCGATGACGACGACGCCGGCCTTGATGCCGGTCAGGATGGACTGCAGGAAGTCGTTGACGCGGTTCAGTTCGGTGCTGCGGTCGCCGAGGGCGTCGTTGATCACTTTGAGTTCGTCGTTCGTGGACTGGAGTTCTTCGTTGATCGTTTCGAGTTCTTCGTTGGTGGATTGGAGTTCTTCGTTGGTGGTCTCCAGCTCCTCGACGGTCGACTGGAGTTCTTCGTTGGTGGTTTCGAGTTCTTCGTTGGTGGACTGGAGTTCCTCGTTGGTCGCCTCCAGTTGGCGGTTCGTCCGCTCCAGCTCGCGCCGCAGTGTCCGTGCGATCGTGACGTCGTCGAACACGAACGAGACGCCCAGGAGGTCCTCTCCGTCGAGCAACGGGTTGACCTGCACTTCGAACCACTGGACCACGCCGTTGGGCCGTTGCCACTCGACGTCAGTGATCCTGGCGGGCTCGTGCCGGCTTTTGACCTCGGCCAGCTGGGTGCGCAGCTCGGCGGGACGGTAGGAGATCTCCAGGTCTCGCAGGGGGCTTCCGATGTCGTTGGGGTGCAGGCCGAAGGTCTCGCGCGCCTGGTCGTTGAATACCGCCAGGTCATCGTTCACGGTGACCACGAACTGGGCGACCGGGCTGGCGGAAAAGCCCCGTGACCGTAGCTCGCCGAGGACATCGGCTGCCGACGGGCCGCCGCCGGCGGAGGATCGGACGGGTCGGGGTGTGGCGGGTGGCGTGGCCTGCGCCCGGCGGAAGATCCGGCGCTTGAGGTCGAGCGGTTCGAAGATGTCGCCGTGGCTGAGCAGCATCTCGGCCTTGCCCAGGAACAGCACGCCGTCGGGGACGACGGCGAAGTGGAATCGGCCGAGGATGCGGGCTTGCGCCTCGGCGTTGAAGTACATGAGCGTGTTCCGGCAGATCAGCAGGTCGATCCGCGAGATCGGGGCATCCTGGACCAGGTCGTTACGGCCGAAGATGATGGTACGGCGCAGGTCGTGGCGGAAGGCGTGCCTATGGTCGCGGCGCTCGAAGTACCTGTCTCGTAGGCCGTCCGGGACTCCGCGCATCGCGGCGTCGTCGAACGTGGCGTGCCGGGCCTGGGCCAGGGCATCGTGGTCCACGTCGGTCGCGTAGATCTTGACCTGGTCGAGGTACCGCTCGGCGCCGAGCGCTTCGGCCAGCAGCATCGCGATGCTGTAGGCCTCCTGGCCGGAGGAGCAGCCGGCGCTCCACACTCGGATCGGATCGCCCGGTTCCTTGTCCGCGACGAGCTTCGGGATCACGACGGACCCGATCTGGTCCCACGCCTCGGGGTCGCGGAAGAATCCGGTGACGTTGATCAGGATTGTGTTGAACAGCGCCGTGAACTCATCGACATCGATCTGCAACCGGTCGATGTACTCCCCGTACGAGCCGATCTCGAGCTGGTCCAGCCGATGCTGGATCCGTCGCAACAGGCTGGTCCGCTTGTAGCCTCTGAAGTCGAACCCGCGAGACTCGCGGAGGTGGTCGAGCAGGTCTTCGACGTCACCGCTCGGACCGGTATCGGGCGTGTCCACGGTGCTCAACCTAGCGGCCCGGCCCGGCCCGCGCCGTGCTGTGCTCCGGCGGACAATCGCAGCACCGCCCAGACAATCTTGCCGCCGTCGCTTGTCGGAGCCCAGCCCCACGTCGTACTGAGAGACTCGATGATGCGCAGGCCGAAGCCGCCGGACCTGACCTCATCGCCGGTCGGCGGTGCCGCCGACCACGCCGGCTGCAGGGCGCTGCCGTCGGTGACGGCGACCGTGAGCAGGCCGCGGCGGAATTCGAGCCGGAGTACGGCGTCGGTACCCGCGTGCAGTACGACGTTCGCCACCAGCTCGGACACCACCGCGGCAGCGTCCTCGGCGAGCTCGATGCAGTTCCACACCTCGCAGGCCGCGACGACGACCCGCCTCGCCGCCAATGCGCTGTGTGGCGTCGCCGCGAGCCGCAGCCGGGTGATCCGCCGGGTCGGCGGCCGGCGGATCGAGGCGACCGCTGTGACAAGGTCGGGATAGACCGGCAGGAATCGGGCGATCGCCTTCGTATGCAGGTCCAACCGGGACCCGTGGTCCGGCCGCGCGACCAAGATCAGCGGTACGCCGGACCATTCCGCGGTGCGCCGGGCGACCACGGTGAACACGGTGAGCGTGTACGCCTTGCGCAATTCCAGCAGGGTCAGGTCCGCAATTACCGCCGCGGGCTGGTCGGCGAGGCACTTGAGTAGGGCGTCGCGCAGTCGTGGTGCCGTGGCGACGTCCAGGATGCCGGTGAGACCGACGATCGTCGCGCCGGACTGCGACGCGATGGCGATGGCCAGATGCGGCCTGCTCATCGTTCGCCGGTCTTCGCGTCGCCCGTGCCGGCGGTTTGGGTGGTGCTTTGGCTGGTGTGATGGGTGTCTTGAGTGGTGAGCCGGTCTCGCAGTACGCCAGCTGCGTGGCTGGTCTCCTCGGCCGTCTGCTCGTAAGTCGTGGCCAGGTGCTCACTGCCGCGGTTGTGTGCGCTGACCGCCATCTGCGCGGCGAGTCTCGCCTTCTCCTCCAGCGTGCGCAGCGCGGTCCACAGCGCGGTCTGCATCCGGTCGTCGGCGGTGGACAGCAACGCGTCCGCGGTCCACGCGTGGCCGACCGGGCAGCGGAACCGGTCCTGGCCGGGCTCGAGCGCGAGCAGGGATCCCTGGCACTCCGGGCAGGTCAGCCCGGCGTAGCGGCCGATCCGGTCCATGTCGAACGCGGTCACCAGCCTGTTGCCGGCCACGGCGTCCTCGTAGCGCAGCAGCGGCGTCGGATCCGGCGCGATGTCCGACCTGAGCGGCTTGCGCACCACCGCATCGAGCTGCGCACCCATCTCCCGGGCAGCCAGCACATGGTCGGCGCGGACGGTCCGCAGCGCGCTCTCCGGCATCCCGGCGTAGCCGGCGTCGGCGGGGTCGTGCACCATTGCCAGCCCGCCGCGGGACTTGATCGCTACCAGGCCCGCCGTGCCGTCGTCGAGGACGCCGGACAGCACGACCCCGATCACCCGCGGGCCGCGTGCGAGTGCCGCGGAGCGGAACAGTGCGTCGACCGCCGGCCGGTGGCCGTTCTCGGTAGGGCCGCGGGACAGCGCAGACCAGTCCCCTTCCACCAGCAGATGATTGTCCGGCGGGGCGACATACACGTGACCCAGCTCAATCCGGTTGCCGTGCCCCGCGGTCCTGACCGGCAGCGCGCCGGCTCGGTCCAGGATCTCAGCGAGTGCGCTGGTGCCGCCGGCCGGCAGATGCAGGACGACGAGGACAGCGGCAGGCAGCCCGACCGGGAGACCCGACATCAGGTCACGCAACGCTTCCACGCCGCCGGCCGACGCACCGACGACGATGAGATCACGATGGTGCTGTCGCTCTGCGGTGGACCTTTGTTCGGTTTCAGCTGTCAGTGGAATCACCGCTGGATGGGATGCCGTCGGCCAGCGCGGCGGCGATCGTCGGGTAGCTGCGGAAATGTGCATCGATGCCGGCGATTTCCATCGGCCGCAGCACCGACCGACCCGCCCCGACCAAGCCGAGCTCGATGTTCTGCGTGGCGGCATGCTCGGCCGCAGCGACCAGAACACGCAACCCCGACGAACTGCAGAACGTCACACCGGACAGATCAAGCAGGACAGTCCGTGCCGTCGGGCCGATCTTCTCGCGAACCGCCTCGAACGCCATCTCGTAACTGCCCAGATCTAGGTCCCCGCTGAGCCGCAGCACATACACACCCCGGCCGATCGCCTCACGTTCGGCGTCGAATGGCGTCGCGGCAAACCAGCCCTGCCCTTGCTGCGGGGGCGTCGCATTCATGCGGCACCTCCCAGAGACATACCGACTCTCGTCACACTAAGCCCACCACGGCGCTACCTCAAGACCAATCGTCCGAGTTGGAGGATTGGCTGCCGGCCCCTACCCGGTGAGAGCGCGCCGTGGTGCCGGTGCACGGGTGGAGCAAGGCCCGCGCCTGGCGCGAGGTTCGTTATGCAATTGCGCCGATGTGGTCGTGGCCATCATGAGTCGGCGGCTTCAGAAGGTCCTTGGCACCGCTGTTGCTTGCACCTGGCAACTGACGAAGGCTCTGCTCGACATGACTCAGCACCTGGGCCCGGGCCGTTATGGCCGCAGCCTCGATCGTGTGCGCCCTCACGCCCACCATCGCTGTGATGACTATGCGCTCGATCTGTTCAGGGCTCTGCCGGTGGGTGGGCGATGAGTACGCCGGGGACCTGGTAGTCGCGGTGCGGGGCCTAGCAGGTTCGGCGTCAATGCCGCCGTGTCGCTGGCCTGCGCCGCAGGGTCACCAGGCGCGCGGCATGCTGATGGCCACGGCTGCCGCACGGTCGCATCTCAGGAGCGGTGAGGTGCGGTTACGAGCCGGGATCGGCGGGGTACAGGCCGCGGCAGGCTGGCTATTTGGGCTCGAGACCGGTGGTCGGCTCAGGTCGCACGCGTTGAGCCAAACAGCGCGGGCGACCGTCCCGGACGGGCCGGTCGCGGTCCAGAGCTGGCCGATGCACTCTGTCTGCGAGGAGAAACAGATCTGCTGGCTGATCTCTCTGCTCTTGCATCGAAGGCGTCCTGGGAACACAAAGGGCGCACGCACCGAGGCGCCGGCGCCGTAGGTCGCCATCATTGCTGAGTCACGCAGTGGGAAGTCGTGGTCGGCCAGTACTCCAGCCGCAGTTCGTGATCTGGGGCGTGGCGGTAGCGATGATCCCCGGCTGGGTGGGCCTCTGCCCGCAGACTCACCTGCTGGTCGTCCGTGACTGGGTCCGCGCGCAGGCCGGTGAGCGCGAGGATGAGGTCATGCTCCGGCGGCGAGACCAACCGAGTCGTCGCAGACAATCGGCCAGACCTCTCGGTCGCGGTCGTCCAGCAGCGGCTTGGCTGGCTCGGCCGGACGAGCCTGCGGCACCGCCGGGCGCTTCCCCGGTGTGCGGACGGGTGATACCGATGGGGCATGAACCACTCTGAGAACAAGGCGGTCGTACAGGAGCTGGACGATCTCGGCAACGGCGCAGGTGACGTGTCCCGCCTCGACGCGCTCTGCACCCCGGACCTCGTCAACCATGCGCTCGCCCCACACATGCCGCCCGGGATCGAGGGCACCAGGCAGTTCTTGACCTCGGCACGCCGTAACCGGTACCCCGGTCGTTGGGTGGAGTCGTTCGTCGTCGCCGAGGAGGACTTGGTCGTGCAGTTTGGCTCGCGCGAGCTGCACTGGCCCGGCGGCGGGTTCCGCGGCTTCGACCTGCGCGAGGGTGTCTGCACCAGGGACGTCGCGCTCGCGTACCGGCTGCGTGAGGGCCGGATCGCTGAGCGCTGGGCGATCCGGGACGACCTCGCGATGATCCTCCAGCTCGGTGGACTCGGTCAGTAGCCGCGCGACAGCGGCGATCGCCGAGTATGCCGGCGATCTTTCCCCGGACGGCATGCAGAACCTGTTGTCTCGTGCGGTGTGGGATGCCGACGCGGTGCGTGACGACCTGCGCGGTTAGCACGCGACTGCCACCACCGCCGTCAGACGGTCCAGCTCGCCTGATCACGAACTACGGCTGGAGCGCTAAGGCACGCCGATCAGTGTGTCGGAGATGAGGACGAGTGCTCCGCCGAGTCCGCTGCGACCGCCGTACCCAGAGGGACGTGGCGCCGACGATCCCGATGCCGACCAACCAGCGGGCGGCTGTCAAACGTTGACTCCTGATCAGGACCGGTGAGGGCCACGATGTCGAACACTACGCTCGCCAGCCAGACGCCGATCGGCACCCTCACCACGATCGGATGGAACGGATGCCCGTACGGCCCGGCGACAACGTTCTTCGGGTGCTTGGCCGGTGCCGGCGCCCCGGGTCGCGAGGTGCTCGTCCTAGTCCTGCAACGTAGGTTCCCCGGTGGCCCGTCGGCTCGCGGCTTCGCTCTACACCTTCTGCTGCAGCTTGTCCTTGCTCAGCTCCGACGTCCCGGAGATGTCCGCGTTGCTCGCCTGCTGGGCGAGTGGGTCGCGCGTCATGTCGCCAGGCTGCTCGCCGAGGTATTGCTTGCGGCTGACAACGAACGCTTCGCGGAGCTCTTCCTTCTCGCCGGCCTCGGCGGCGGCGACCGGGTAGACCTCGGCCTCCTCGGCGCGGCTGTGGGCGGTCAGCACCGGCAGCAGGTTCGGGCGCTTCTCCGGGTTGTCCTTGAGGTGTCGAACAAGCGTTCGGCCTCACGGTGGTCCTGCGTGATCAGATCACCAACGTCGCCGGGCATCTCACTGTCCTTCCGAGTGGTGGTGGATCCAGCGGATACCCACGACTACGCGGTCAAGACCCGGATCGCACTAGGGTCGGCGCCAGGTGTCTTCAGTGAGGTGGCTGCCGGCCATGGGGCCCATCTGGAGCATGCCGCCGTCGGCAACGATGCTGGCGCCGGTGATGTACGAGGCCTTGGGTGAGGCGAGGAAGGCGATCGTCGCGGCGATCTCCCTGGCGTGACCTGGTCGGCCCAGCGGGACGCCCGGACGGTGCTGCCGGCGCGGATCCTCGTCGGTCTGGTCGGTCATCGGGGTGGCGATTTCGCCCGGGGCGACCGAGTTGGCGGTGATGCCGTGTTCGCCGAGTTCGAGGGCCAGCGTTTTCATCAGCAAGCCGAGCCCGCCTTTGGCCGCGTCGTACGGCGCCGCACCGACTCGTGGCTGATGCTCGTGGACGCTGGTGACGGCGATCAATCGTCCACCGCGACCGGCGGCGATCATCCGTCGCGCCGCCCGCTGCAGGCAGAGGAACGCGCCGTCGAGGTCGACGCTGATGACTTTGCGCCAATCGTCGTACGTGAGATCGACGGCGATCTCGCTGGTGCCGGTTCCGCTGTTGGCGACCAGGACGTCGACACCGCCCAGGTCGTCCGCCAGTTCGTCGATGACCTGGGCAGCATCCGGGAGCACCTCGAGATCGAGGTGAGCCACCGTCGCGCGCTTGCCGAGGTCGCGGATCTCCGATGCGGTTTCTTCGGCGCCACCGTGATCTGTGTGCCAGGTGACACCGACGTCGAAGCCGTCCTTGGCCAGTTCCACCGCTGTGGCCCGGCCGATGCCGGAGTCGGAACCTGTAACGATCGCTTGAGGCATGCACCGCCGGTGCCCGCCCTTCCTGCCTGGAAACCGGGGGCGAGTTGCCGGCCGACAGCAAAGGGGCAGGTACGCCTCGGCGCGCGGTCTAGGAGGCCGCAGCTGAGCGATCGCTTCAGGGTGCGGAGTGCGGGTTCTTCAGCGTGACGATCAGCATCCTCATGTCTCGCAGGGCTTACAGCTTGGTTCGTACGCCGGGTTCGGTGGGGACCTTGCTGATCTGTTCGAGCAGGCTGCCGTGAATGGCTACCTCCCCCTCGCCGCGCCGGCCGAGGGGGAGGAGTGTCCGGCCGACAGCATCCTCGAGGCCGGCACCGAAGGCCGTGTAGAGCGCCAGTACGACGAGTGCTACACCAAGAACTCCGCTGAGACGTTCCCAGCCGGTGCTGCCGGACAGTTCGTAGCCTCCGGCAACGGCAAAGCGGATGGCGGCGAGACCGAACACGGTGGCGAGAACCAGTTTGCTGGTCGAGGCCGTGATGCTGACGAGCACCATCGTCGTGGCGCTGAACAGCAGGAACAGACCAAGTGTCTTGCTCACGGCGCCGGGCTTCGAACTGTGCAGGACCGAGCCGATCACCAACCAGGTCAGCGAGAGCACGGCCATCGCGGTGCCCACCGTACCGTCGCGACTGAGGAACGCGAACACCGAGGCAAGCAATTGCGCGACGAAGGCGAATCCGATCAGCACCAGCGCGACGGTTTTACCCTCGAGGGCGGGGATCCAGCCGAGCTGGAGTCCGGCCAGCGTCCAGCTCGCGGCGCCGAGACCGTACAGGCCAATCGAGGTCGGTGCCCCGATCGGCCGCAACGAGATCACCACCCGCTCACGGAGGTCGGAGGACTGGGCAGGCTTTGCGGACTTGGACGTGCTCGGATCGCTCATCGCCGCGCCTGCGATCGAGCGGAGGTGCGGTGTCCGCGACTCAGGCGAACGATGCGATAGGTCAGGACAGTGGCGGCGATCCAGGGCCAGGCGACGATCACCAGATCAAACGGCTGGTGGACCACGTCCGCGCGTTTCTGACCCAAGCGGGATCGCAGACCGTGGTGTTTGAGCTCGGCGAGGATGCCGGTCTCGGTGAGTGGGTTGTCAGGATGGCGGGAGGCGAAGGACCGCAGCGTGCTTCCGACGGTGTCGACCCGGTCGGCCGCCAGCAGAAGCAACCAGTGGGTCGCGCGCCCCTCGCTGTACCGCCGGTAGGCGTGCTGGCGGATGCGGCCGGACATGCCGCGTGGCGGGCACGACGTACCGAACACTGGCGTGAGGAACTCGTGCTCGTTCGATCGCTCCCGTGGCCATTCCTCGACCTGGCGGTCCGGGAAGTCCCACACGGCGCCGTACGGATGCGGGTCGTACTTCTCCTTCGGTACAGCCGGCCGGTCGTTCGGATCCAGGTCGGCGCCCCACCCGGGGATGCGGGCGCGTAGCTGATCGCTCGTCTCCGCGATCGGCGGTTTCTGCGGGGTATAGGTCATGGTGATACTCCGGTCTCAGGCGGCGTCGGGTACAACGAGCGGCTTGATGCAGCCGTCGAGCTTGGCCGAGAAGATGTGGTAGCCCTCGGCGATGTGTTCCAGCGGGATGCGATGGGTCACGAGCTCGCTGGGCTTGAGGTAACCGTTGCGGATGTGTTCGAACAGGCGTGGCCATTGCCGCTTCACCGGGCACTGGTTCATCCGCAGCGTCAGGCCTTTGTTCAGCGCGTCGCCGAATTTCACCGCACTGAACATCGGTCCGTAGGCGCCCATCACGGACACGGTGCCGCCCTTGCGGACCGAGTCGATCGCCCAGTTCAACGCGATCGGGGAGCCGCCCTGCAGTTTCAGTTTCGCCGAGGTGACGTGCTGCAGCAGGTTGCCGTCGGCCTCCGCGCCGACCGCGTCGATCGCGACGTCGGCGCCGAGGTGGTCGGTGAGTTTCTTCAGTAGTACGACGACATCCTCGTGCTCGGTGAAGTTGTAGGTCTCGGCTTGCGCGAATGACCGCGCCTTCGCGAGGCGATACTCGAGATGGTCGATGACGACGACCCGGCCGGCGCCCATCAGCCAGGCGGACTTGGCGGCGGACAATCCCACCGGGCCGGCTCCGAATACCACCACGACGTCGCCTTCGGAGATGTCGCCGAGCTGGGCGCCGAAGTAGCCGGTGGAGACCGCGTCGGTCAGCAGTACGGCGTCCTCGTCGGCCATCCAATCCGGGATGAGACTTGGTCCCACATCGGCGAACGGCACCCGAACGTACTCGGCCTGGCCGCCGTCGTACCCGCCGCAGGTGTGTGAGTATCCGTAGATCCCGCCGACCGCAGTCGCGTTCGGATTGACGTTGTGACAGTTGGCGTACAGGCCGCGGGCGCAGAAGAAGCAGGTTCCGCAGAAGATGTTGAACGGAACCATCACTCGGTCGCCGACGTTCAGCGTGCGAACCGATGGACCCACCTCGTCCACCACCCCGATGAACTCGTGGCCGAACGTCATTCCGACCCGGGTGTCCGGCATCATGCCGTGGTAGAGATGCAGGTCGGAGCCGCAGATCGCGGCCTGGGTGACTTTGACGATCGCGTCGTTCGGATGCTCGATCCTCGGCCGAGGCTTCTCCTCGGCCCGGACCCGGTACGGGCCTCGGTAGACCATCGCGCGCATCGGTAACTCCTCCCTGACGAAAGGCGGCAGGTGCCCCGGGCGGGGCCCGGTGAAACTCCGGGGGACGACGTGCGCGGAGGAATGGAGTCGGGTCGGTGGGAACCCGACTGTTCTGGCCACCTTTGCTGGGAGCGAGCGCCATGAGCAGCTGCGATGACCCCGCCGCCCGTCCGCGGACCGACCTGACCGATCGGGTCGTTCTTGTCACCGGGGGATCGGCCGGGGTCGGCTATGCGACGGCTCGGCGCCTGGCGGAGCGCGGGGCGAATGTCGTCATCACCGCCCGGGAAACTCCGCGGCTGGATTCTGCCTGCACGTCCTTGGCCGCTGCGGGCCAGCGCCCGGTCGGCTCGATCGCGGCCGATTCTCGGGTCGCCTGAAAAACGCGAGCGCATCGTCCGGGAGGTGATCGAGCGTTATGGGCGACTCGACGCACTGGTGAACAACGCCGCGGTCGGCCGAGTCGGCAGGTTGACCGATCTCGACGCCGAGGGAGTCTGTGAGGTCATGACGACGAACTTTGTGGCCGTCGCCGACCTCACCCGGCTGGCTCTCCCGCACGTACGGCGTACGCAGGGCGACATCGTCATGGTCGCCTCGGCGTTGGCATGGTTCCCGGCCCCGCCGCTGTCGCTCTATTCGGCAACCAGGGCCAGCGTGCACGGACTTGTCGCCGCACTGCGCCGCCAAGAGACGCGAGATGTCCGGGTGCACGAGATCCTTCCCGGTTTCGTCGCCACGGAATGGCTTGCCTACGCGTCGGGTTGGCGGCCGACTGATGCTCGGCCGCACGCGGCGACGGCGATCGGCACCGCTCCGAGCCGGGTTGCCGCAATGGTCGAGCGTTGCTGACCAGCCGGTCGGCGCGCACTCTGCCGGTACCTCGGGCGATCGGCCTGACCCGGCTCGCGACTCTGCCACCGGGCCGGCAGTCGCCGGTCTTCTCGGTCCCCTCGTAGCGCCCCGCTTGGTCGCGTGGGCCCGCAGATACGGAGAAGCCCTGGCGGCCCGCGGGGACCGCCATCGAGGCGATGACTGTCCCTTGCGGGCCAGGGCGGAGGTGTCATTCCTTCTTGGCGGGTACCACGCGACTGAATTCAGCCGGGGCCGTCGTGCGGTCTGCCCGGGTGACTGGTATTTGCTGAGTTCGGGTACTTGTACTCGGCCGTCCAGCAGCGGCGGCGTTTGGGATTGGCGCTCACGGAGGGTGGCCATGATCACCGTTGGTGGCGTAGACACGTATTACGACTATGACGAGCAGCAGTGGAAGTACCGCCGACTGGGCGGCGGCCCGATCCGCGTCAAGTCTCCACGTTTGGAGTTGTCCAGCACGAGCGCGGAGAAGGGGACCGAGGAGCGTCAGTCCGACTCCCCAGCTGCTCGCGAACCGGCGTCGCACCCGTAACCTGCCAGGCTGAACCGGGCCGTCCACAGCCTTGGTGCTCAAGACCCCTATGTCGAGCGGTCGGTGAGTTTGTCGCGGAGGCGGTCGACCAGTCCTACGCCCGGGCCGACGAGTTTGTGAAAGAGTTCGGCGTTCGGTACGGCGGGATGCGGTCTGGTGGGGGCGAGCTTCTTCGCGTGCTCGACCTTCTCCTTCAGCTCGACCAGGGTGGCGGCGGGGAGGTGGGCTCGCAACTGCGGGAACTGCTCGGTCTCCTCGTCCTGAATGTGGTCGACGAGTACCTGTTGCAGTTGCCGG
>NZ_SJKB01000022.1 GCF_004331465.1 Kribbella pittospori | reverse complement strand
CCACCGGCTGAACACCCGCCCACGACAGACCCTGGGATGGAAGACTCCAGCCCAAGCCCTCGACGAGGCGCTGCGTGCAACAACTGGTTGAAACCGCCCCCCCTCCCATGACCATCCCGTGCACAAAGTCGCCATCCCCAGCCCGGGGCCCAGGCACCTTGGGCACCGATCGGTCACTTCGCGGCCACAGCTGTGGATGGTGCGTGCACAAAGTGGGGCGTCGGGGGTGGGGAGGTTGAGGGGTGGCGGGGGGCGTTTGTCCACAGGGGGTGGGATGGGGTTTCGGGGTGGGGGGTGGGATGGGGAAGGATATGGAACCTGGCCGGGGCAGAATGCTCGGCGGGTTGTTGTCGGTAGAGGGGAAATGACGTGGTCGTGCAGTCGGTCGAGCAGCGGATCGCCGGGGAACTGGAGGTCGGCGAGAGCCAGGTGCGGGCAGCGGTGACGCTGCTGGACGAAGGGTCGACGGTCCCGTTCATCGCGCGGTACCGCAAAGAGGTCACCGGGATGCTCGACGACGCGCAGTTGCGCACGATCGAGGAACGCCTGCGCTACCTGCGTGAACTGGAGGAACGCCGCCAGACGGTGCTCGAGTCGATCGAGAGCCAGGGCAAGCTGGACGACGCGCTGAAGGCGTCGATCCTGGCGGCCGACACCAAGTCCCGGCTCGAGGACATCTACCTGCCGTTCAAGCCGAAACGGCGTACGAAGGCGATGATCGCCCGGGAGAACGGTCTCGAGCCGCTCGCCGACGGGCTGATGGCCGACCCGGACGTCGAGCCGTTCGCCGCGGCCGCCGTGTTCGTCAACGCGGAGGTCCCGGACCCGCAGGCGGCGCTGGATGGTGCCCGCGCGATCCTGGTCGAGCGGTTCGCGGAGGACGCCGACCTGATCGGCGAGCTGCGTGAGCGGCTGTGGACGCAGGGCCGGCTGGCGTCGGCGGTGCGCGAGGGCAAGGAGACCGACGGCGCGAAGTTCTCGGACTACTTCGACTTCGACGAGCCGTTCACGAAGATGCCGTCGCACCGGATCCTCGCGATGTTCCGCGGCGAGAAGGAAGACGTCCTGACGCTGACGGTCGAGCCGCTGCCCGCCGGCGTCGAGGCCGACGGCCCGACCGAGTACGAGACCACCGTCGCCCGCAAGGTCGGCGTGGAGAACCAGGGCCGCCCGGCCGACAAGTGGCTGGTCGAGACGGTCCGCTGGGCCTGGCGGACGAAGATCCTGGTCCACCTCGGTATCGACCTGCGGATGCGGCTGCGGCAGATCGCCGAGGACGAGGCGATCCGGGTGTTCGCGGCCAACCTGCGCGACCTGCTGCTGGCCGCACCGGCCGGCACCCGCGCGACGATGGGCCTCGACCCGGGCTTCCGGACCGGCGTGAAGGTCGCCGTCGTCGACGCCACCGGCAAGGTGGTCAACACCGGCGTCATCTACCCGCACGTCCCGCAGAACCAGTGGGACAAGTCGATCGCCTCGCTGGCCGCGCTGGCCGCCGCGCACAACGTCGAGCTGATTGCCATTGGCAACGGTACGGCGTCGCGCGAGACGGACAAGCTGGCCGCGGAGCTGATCGCGAAGCACCCCGAGCTCAAGCTCACCAAGGCCGTCGTGTCGGAGGCCGGCGCATCGGTGTACTCGGCGTCGGCGTTCGCCTCTCAGGAGTTGCCCGGGATGGACGTGTCGCTGCGCGGCGCGGTGTCGATCGCGCGCCGGCTGCAGGACCCGCTGGCCGAGTTGGTGAAGATCGATCCGAAGTCCATCGGCGTCGGGCAGTACCAGCACGACCTGGCCGAGAACTCGCTGTCCCGTTCGCTCGACGCGGTGGTCGAGGACTGTGTGAACGCGGTCGGCGTCGATCTCAACACCGCGTCGGCGCCGCTGCTGACCCGTGTCTCCGGCATCACCCCGGGCCTGGCCGACAACATCGTCCTGCACCGCGATCAGAACGGGCCGTTCACGTCCCGGACGGCGCTGAAGGAGGTGCCGCGGCTCGGGCCGAAGGCGTTCGAGCAGGCGGCCGGGTTCCTCCGGATCCCCGACGGCGACGACCCGCTGGACGCGTCCAGCGTGCACCCGGAGGCCTACCCCGTCGTACGGCGGATCCTGGACGCGACCGGTCACGACGTGAAGGCGTTGATCGGGTCGTCGGAGTTGAAGCGCCTGAAGGCAGCGGACTTCGTCGACGACATGTTCGGTCTGCCGACGGTGACGGACATCCTGGCCGAGTTGGAGAAGCCGGGGCGCGACCCGCGGCCGGCGTTCAAGACCGCGGTGTTCGCCGAGGGCGTCGACAAGATCGCCGACCTGAAGCCGGGGATGCGGCTGGAGGGCCAGGTCACCAATGTGGCCGCGTTCGGTGCGTTCATCGACATCGGCGTACACCAGGACGGGCTCGCGCACGTGTCGGCGCTGTCGAAGAACTACGTCAAGGACCCGCGCGAGGTGGTCAAGCCCGGCGACATCGTCACCGTCAAGGTTCTCGAGGTCGACATCCCCCGCAAGCGGATCTCCCTGACGCTCCGCCTCGACGACGAGGTGGGCAGCGGCCCACGCACGTCCGGCGGCCAGGGCAACCGCGGCGCCGGCGCCAACCAGGGAAACCGCGGTCAAGGTGGGCGCGGTCCCGGCGGTCAAGGCGGACGCGGACAAGGCGGCGGACAAGGCGGACGCGGGCCTGGCGGTCAGGGCGGCGGACGCGGACAGGGTGGACGTGGTCAGGGCGACCGGAACCAGGGCGGTCAGAACCGCGGCGGTTCCAAGGCCGACACTCCCATGGACGAGACCTCCCTCGCCGACGCTTTCCGCAAGGCAGGCTTCACCGTCCGCTGACCTCGTGATGTCGAGGGGTGGCGACCAGTTCCGACGTACCAGCTGAACCTACCGAGGAGGGCTGATGCGCGAACTGGTTGTCACCCAGAACATCACCGTGGACGGCGTCATCGAGGCGGGCGATTGGTTCGCGCCCGTGGACGGCGGCGACGAGGTGCTCAGCGTCCTGCGCGACCAGATGGCTCAAGCAGTTGGGTTCCTGACCGGGCGGACGACATTCGAGGAGATGCGCGGCTTCTGGCCGGCGCAGCACGACGACACCACCGGAGTCACGGAGTACCTGAACACCGTGCAGAAGTACGTCGTCTCGCAGACGCTGCAGGAGCCGGGATGGGAACCGACCACGATCCTCCGCGGCGTAGACGACGTACGCGAACTGAAGAGCACCGAGGGCACGCAGATCGTCTGCACCGGCAGCATCGCCCTCGTGCACGCGCTGATCGCGGCGAACCTGGTCGACGAGTACCGGCTGTTCGTCTACCCGACGGTCGTCGGCGGTGGTCGGCGCCTGTTCCCGGACGGCACTCCGCTCGCGCTGAGGCTGACTGCCTGCACATCCTTCGGCAGCGGCGTGGCGCAGATGATCTACCGCTGTACGGACTGATCACAGCCTTGTGACGAGAACCGAAAGGTCGGTGCCCTCGGCCCCTTTCTGTCCAGGGTCGAAAACATGACCAGAGCCAAGAGAAGACTGATCATGGGCGGAGTGGCCGTGGTGGCCGCGGCCGGCTTCTTCGTGAGCGCTCCGCCGACCGCATCCGCGGGACCGACCAACGAGAGGTTCACCACCTACGACGCGTGCGAGGCGCGCGCGGCACAGATCCGCGACGGCTCCACCGGCGCCTGGTGCGAGTACGAGTTCCACGCCTTTCCGTTCAGCTTGTACCGGCTGTACGTCAGCGGTGCCTGATCCGCACACCTACGACTGATCGGCGACCTCATAGCCGGCCGTCTCCACCGCAGTTCGGACGGCGGCCGGTGGCAGTGGTTCATCGCTGGTGACTGTGACGGTCTCCGTGGGTAGGTCGACCACCACGGAGACCACACCAGGCAACGTCTTCAGCTCGTCGGTCACGAAGTTCACGCAGTGACCGCAGCTCATCCCCAGCACCCGGAACATCTGCGTGCTCATCGAGCGCTCACATCCCGGGTCGCTTGCGTCGTACGGCGCATCCGGCCGTCGGGCGCGAGTTCCCCGAACAAATAGACCTCGGTCGAGATCGTCCGGCCCTGCCGCAACTGGGCATGGATCGTGAACCGCGCCGCCACCCGATCAACGGTCCGGATCGCCTCGTGAACGTCGTACTCCCAGGTCACCAGGTTCTTCCGGATCGGGCGCAGGTGGGCAATCAGCCTCCTCCGATCCAGCGTGACACCGTCGGCGATCTGCTCCATGTCCGCCGTGTAGTAGCGATCCACCACCGCCTCCGCGTCACCTCCCGCCACGACCTCACGCGTGAACGAGTCGAAGAAGTCCGCGACGAACTCTCGTGCGCTTAATTCTGACATGCTGTCAAAGATAAGCGCATCCACTAACCTTGACAAGGTGTCAAACAAAGAGCCGGTACGACGCAGGCGCCGCGCGGACGCGGATCGGAGCCGGACCGCGATCCTGACGGCTGCCATCACGCTGCTGGACGAGCGGCCCGACGCGGGCATGGAAGCCGTCGCTTCGGCCGCCGGCGTCACCCGGCAGACCGTCTACGCCCACTTCGCGTCCCGCGACGTGCTGCTCGACGCCGTCGTCGACGAACTCACCCGCGAGACGATGGCGGCGATCGACGCGCTCGATCTCGACCACGGACCGGCACTGGACACGCTGCTTGATCTGATCGACCTCGGCTGGCGGAGCTTCGAGAAGCATCCGTTGCTCCTTCACCTACCGCAGGCCGCCGGCCAGGACGAGCGCCACGATCCAGTGGTGGAACGGCTCGAACGGCTGATCCGCCGCGGTCAGCGCGGCGGCGAGATCACCCGCGACCTCGCGGTCAGCTGGCTGGTCGCGGCAGTGATCGCCCTCGGCCACACGGCAGGCGAGGCCGTAGCCGCCAACCGGATGCCGGCCCGGAAGGCCACCACCGCCCTCCGAGCCAGCGTCGTACGCCTCCTGCAACCAGGCTGACGTCCTCAGTTGTGGACGGTCTTCAGCACCTTGCCGGTCTTGTCGTAGGCCGTCAGCGTGTACTTGCCACTGCCGTGCGGATCCGGGTCGAGCCAGGAGACGGCGTACCAGCCGTCGGTGACGGTGATGTCGTGGGTGTTGCGGCTGCCGGCCGGTGCGATCCGGATCCGCGCGATGTTCGAGGCCACTCGCCCGAATCCGTCGTAGTACTTCGTCTCGCACCCGGTACACCCCTGGGCGTAGCCCATCCCGAACTGCGCAAAGTCGTTGTCGAACACCTGACGAACCTGACCGGCGAGCGAGAACACCCCGGGGCCTGATCCCAGCGCAGCGGTGTCGTCGAACTTCGGCACGAGCGTGCACCGGACGGCCTTGCGGCCCGACGGCGACACCGCGATCAGGTTGGTCGCCCGTTGCGGTGAGGTGTCCGATGCCATCACTCGCCACTTCGTCACGTCGGTCCAGAACACGACGGAGCAGTTCCGCAGCCGAGCCGCTGCCGTCGCCGGCATCGGATCCCGGCGGGCGGCCGCGACCAGCGCAGTCGACGGCTTGTCTCCGCCGGGGATCGTGCACTGAGCGGCCTTGTCGCCTCTTTGCAGCTCATAGAGCACGGTATACCCCGTATACCAGAACGAGTTGCGCTGGATCGGCCGCTTGTACTGCGGGTAGCGCAGGGCGCACAGCCGCGTCGCTTCGGCGTACGAGACCTTCAGGGCGGCGCCCGCCTCGCCACGAGGTACGCCGGGTACGGCGGTGAAGTCGGGCGGCACGGCCTTGGTCGTGGCCGGCGTACTCGAGCCCGCGACGCCGGGAGGGCGGCCGGAGTCAAGGTTCGGCATCAGGCTCGCGGGAACGGCGACCGCTGCCACAGCGGCGATGCCGGCACCGGCGGAGAACAGTCTGCGCCGGCGGCGACCGCGACGGCCGCGAGCGAGCAGCGCGTGTGCGTCCATCGGGTCCAGCGGATCGGTATCCGCGAGCCGGTGCAGTTCGGCGCCCACCTCCTGCGTGTCCATCTCGTTCTCCTTCACGCTGGCCGGCGAATCTGCCGGGCCTGGTCGATGGCGGTTCGGAGAGTTTCGAGGCCGCGCGCCGCCTGGCTCTTCACCGTGCCCTCCGAGCACCCGAGGAGCTGGGCGGTCTGCTCGACGGACAGGTCCTCGTAGTACCTCAGCACCACGCAGGCACGCTGCCGTGGCGCGAGGCTGCCGAGGGCCGTGAGGACCTCGTCGCGCTCGGCGTGGCCGTCCGCGTGGTCGTCGAGCCGGGCGCGGTCGAACGACAGGTCAGAGGCCGGCACTTCCCGGCGCCAGGGGCGCCGACCACTGTCCACTGCCGCGTTGACGACCGCGCGGCGTGCATAGGCGAGGGGATTCCCCTTGCGATCCAGCTTCGACCACGACCGGTACAGCTTGTACAACGCGTCCTGCACCACGTCGTCGGCCCGATGCCAGTCGCCGCAGACCAGGTACGCCGTCCGCCGCAACGACGCACTCGACGCTTCGACGAACTCGACGTACTCCTGGTCCCGATCCACCATCCGCCCTCCGCTCTCCCTTGCCCCCTCAGTACGGAGCCGGGGTCCATCGAGGTTGCATCGCGGGTCAGCGGAGATCGGCGAGGTGGCCGCCGGGGTCACCGAGGTGGACGGCGGTGGCCTTGGGCGCGTAGCCGAGACGGCGGTAGATGCGGTCCGAGCCGTCGTCGCCGGGGGTGAGCCAGGCGAGGGTGGCGCCGGCCAATTCGAAGGCCTGCCGGGTCGCATACGCCGTCGCGATCGAGCCGAACCCGCGGCGGCGATGGCTGTGGCGCGTGGCGACGCCGGCGATCTCGGTGACGCCATCGGAGACCGCGGTCCAGAGTGCACTCGCGACCGGCACGTCGTCATGGCGGATCACCACCCACCCGCCGTCCGCGGGATCGGGCCTGAATTCGAAGGCGGAATCCTCGGCCTCGTAGGCGTCGGCGGAGACAGCGTTCGCCTCGGCCTGTTCCGCCTCGGAGCTCACCACGGACCCGGTGACTCCGGCCGGCACGCCGGGCTCCTGGAGGCCGTCCGGCTCGACGACGAGCAGCGGCGTCCGCGACACGATCGTCATCCCGTTGGCCTCGAGTACGCCGGCCAGGCCGGGACTGGCCTCCTCGATCAACTCGGCGCTCAGCCACCGCCCCTCGGCCGCGAACGCCTTGCGCACGATCGCCAGCATCTCCGGTACGTCGTCCCGGTCGAAGGGCTCACCCGGCTCGCTGGCAACCATCCCCGACAGGTACCAGGCGTCGTCGTCGCTCAAGAGCCCGGTCAAGGGTCCTGCGACGATCTGCCGCCGCGATCTCGCCAGACCTGCCAGTTGTGCCCGCGCGATCCGCGTCCCAATGTCCATGATCGGACCCTACGGCGCGCGCGTCGCATTCGACCCGGTTTCGGCCAGCAGCAGGAGATCCAGCAGCCGGCCGAGATCGGCGTCCGTCGGCGCGCGGTCGAGCGCCCCGGCCAGCGCGTCGAGTGTCCGGATCATGTCTGCTCGGACGGCGGCACGGGATCTGGACTGCGCGACAGCAAGGGTGTTGATGACCTGCACCGATCGGTCGGAGCCGGCCAGCAACTCGGCACCCATCGAGGGGGGCGGGGCTGCCGGCTCGTTGGCGATGCCGACCTCGAGGCGGGCACCCAGAGCGGTGGCCAGCCGGTCGAGCGCGGAGACTGTCGGATTGCCGCGCCCGTTCTCCAGGTTGGCGATGTACGGCACGGACAGGCCCGCGTCGACGGCGACGGACGCGATCGTGCGCCCGGCCGCCTTGCGACGCTCGCGGAGGACTTCACCCAGTTCCACGACCGCTACTCTATTCCCAGAAGACATATTCTGAGAAAACACTCTTGATCGAATCTATCTTCACAAGATAGCGTCTCGCCTCATGAAGACTCTGGGGAACCGTGACTTCCGTCGGCTGTGGATCAGCGGCGGCGTGTCCGGCATCGGCTCGTGGTTGCTGATCGTCGCCATCCCGTTCTACGTGTTCGGCCTGACCGGCTCCACGGTCGCAACCGGTCTCGCGCTTGCTCTGGAGGCACTCCCCCCACTGGTCCTCGGGCCGTGGGCAGGGGCTCTGCTCGACCGCTGGGATCTCACCCGCGCGATGTGGATCGCGGATCTGGTCAGCGCCGCCGCGGTCGCGCTGATCCTGCTCGCCGACGCGGATCACCTCTGGCCGATCTACCTGGCAATCCTCGCGGAGAATGTCGCGACGATGGTCTTCCGCCCGGCCTCGCGGGCTTTGCTTCCCGCCGTCGTCGGCACGGGCGACGAACTCGCGGCGGCCAATGCGCTGATTGCGTTCACGAGCAGCGCGATCCGCCTGGCCGCGCCACCACTCGGCGCCCTCCTCCTGGCCGGCCCCGGCATCAAGTTCGTCCTCGCCGTCGACATCGCCAGCTATCTGATCTCCGCCGCGATCATCGCCACAGTCCGCACCCACCGCCACCCGACCACACCGAGCACCACCACCAGCGACAGCCCGCTCGCCGGTTTCCAGTACGTCGCGCGCCACCGGGTACTGCGCGGGATCCTGCTCGGCCAGACGATCTTCCTCACCGCGAACGCCGGCCTGACCGCACTACTCGTCCCGTTCACGGTCGACCGCCTGCACGCACCCGGCTATGTCCTCGGCTATCTGATCTCGGGACTCGGCGCCGGCTATCTACTCGGGGCGGCTTTGAGCACCAGGGTCCAGACCTGGCTGAGCATCCGCGACATCCTCGCCGTCACCCAGTTCGCGACCGCCGCCGCCTTCTTCGCTCTCTTCAACGCCCCGAACATCCCGTGGGCGATCGCCGCCGCCGTACTGATCGGCCTCCCCGGCAGCGTGCTGCTGATCACCGCACAGACTGCGATCCAGCGCACCTCGCCACCGACCATGTTCGGCCGCATCGGCGCGCTCTTCTTCGCGGCGGATTCGCTGGCTCTGCTGGTCGGCGCACTCGCCGCTCCGGCGGTGACATTGCTCCTCGATCTCCCACTGACCCTCAACCTGCTGGCGGCGTTCGCGGTCCTCGCGGCACCGCTGACGCTGGTCGCCGTACCCGGTCATCCGGCGCATTTCACCCGGACACACACCGGTGCGTAAGCGGGTGATCGCAAACGGTCAGCAGGACATCCAACAATTCGACCGGGCTCGAAAAGTGATAGCTGCCAAATCGTTATCGGCACATTCCTGCAACCATTCTTGACAGCCATTCCGGCCGGCTCGGAGAGCCCTTCCCGACGGCTCTGACCAGCGGATTCGAAGGTTTCCCTACTCTGCGTTAGGTGTCTGTAAAGGTCCCTTCGAAACTGTTCCGGAGGGCACGCGCGGTGAGGTGTTCTTTACTCAGCAGCGGACAAAGCCGTTCGCCGCCACCGATCGACTCACCACAAGGAACGAAGATGACCGAGACGCTCGAATCCCCCGCCTCGCACCGCCGGGTGCGGGTCTGGTTCGGCGCTCACCCGATCGCGGACCACACGGCCGCGGTGGAGCAGGCAGCGCAGTACGAGGAAGCAATGCGGCGGCGGTTCGCGTCCCTCCGGGTGACCAGCGAGCCGGTGCTGGTGGACAGTACGGCGGAGCCGGGACGATGACGACCCGGCCGACGCTGCTCGGGTACGTACGGGCCGACGCGCTCAGCTGCGCGGAGGAGCTGGCCGCGGCGACGGATTCACTCGTCGCCTTCGCCAGTGCCGGGGGATACACCCTCGGGACGGTCTACACCGAGCGCGACGCGGCCGAGTCCACCGCCTTCCACGCACTGCTCGAAGAGGTGAAGCGGTCCGGCGTCCATGCGGTCGTCGTACCGACGATGAACCACCTCGGCACGGTCGGCACTCCGGCGGCGACGCAGCAACACCTCGAGTTCCACCAGGCACATGTCTGGGCGGCCGACTCGAGATAGCTCCACACAGGCAAGCGGAGCTGACGTCTTGACCCCTGCATCGGCGTCGGTTCCGCTCTCCACCTCCACAGCTGCACCGGGAATGCCCGGGCGGTAGTGGACCACCAAGGCCCCACCGGCTGCTACCGGTGGGGCCTTGTCGATGGCCGGCCCGGTGCAACTGCCGGCCGCGCCAGACAATCGTTGCCTCAGGCATCGATCTCGCCGGCCAAGGTTTGAGGAACGTGAAGTTTCGGCATCGACCGCGCGCCACGACGTGTGCAATCAGTGGACTTGGGGTACCTGTAGGTGGTCCCGCGGTTCGGTCAGCGCCATTCGGGCATGGGTGGAGTTCACCGAGCCGCGAGTTCTCCCACTGAGGGGCGGGAGAACGACCGGCCCCGGCGGGCGTGCTTTCCCAGGCGCGCCCGCCGAGTCGGAGCCCTCAGAGAGCCGACGCGACGAACAGGTAGCGGTTCAGGCTGAAGAAGTAACCCGCGCCGAGTGAGCGCAGGTCATCGGCCCACGCCTGGGCCTCCTCGGCAGTGACCTCACCATGACCGGGCACGAAGTCGCCGACGATGTCGATCAGGCCCGCACTGTAGGTGTGCTGGTCGTACCCCGCATTCAGGATCGGCACCACCTGCCGGTGAGTGACGGTGAAACCGGACTTGTCCAGTACGCCGGCCAGCGTCCGGGGCAGATGCGGATCCGCGAGATGGTCCTCGAACGCCGTCAGCACCCGGCCCATCCGGCCGTTGTCGGTCGACCGCCACACGACCGAGCCCCAGTCCGTGTCCAGCAGTACGACGCGACCCGCGGGGCGGAGCACCCGGCGTACCTCGTCCAAAGCAGGGGGCACGTCGTCGATGTACTCGAAGACCTGGGTGGAGACGACTACGTCGAAGCTCTCCGAGGCGTGCGGGATCCGGTCCGCGGAGGCCAGTTCGAGTTCGATACCCGGGCCACCGGGTACGTCGGCTCGAGCGCTGGCGATCGCGAGCATGCTGTCGCTGATGTCGATCCCGCAGATCCGCCCGCTCGGCCCGACCTCGGCCGCCATCTCCTCGGCCAGGAGTCCCGGCCCGACACCAACGTCCAGCACTCGATCTCCCGGCCGCAGGGCCAGCGCGGTCCGCACCACCCGTCGCTGCTCGATCACGTCCGGAGTCGTGTACATCGTCTCCATCTGCCGCGACACTTCAGGATCGAACTGCAAACCGTTCATGCCGGTCTCTCCGCCCATACCTTCATCATCAACCGCGACCCACCATCGCGGGGAGACTCCACGCGGTACGTAATTCGGACGCGCTCCAGTTGAGATCGCACTAACTTGTCCGGGGTGATCGACGTACCCGAAGGATTCCGGCGGATGCCGCGGTGGTGGAGCGACGGCTCGGAGTGGCTGGACGGTCTGGCTCAGGCGGTCGACCGACAGACCGCGCGCTGGGGCCTGGAGGTCGACGGAGACGTCGCCTACGGGTCGAACGCGCTGGTCGTGCCGGTGACGCGAGGCGGCGAGGAGTTCGTACTGCGGATGAACCCGCCTGGACCCGAGGTCGAGGAGCAGGCGCGGGCGCTGCGGTGGTGGGACGGCCGCGGGATGGTCATGCTGTACGACGCCGACCTCGAGGCCGGCGCGATGCTGCTGGAGCGGTTGTCGACGCCGTTGACGACCAAGCCAGTCGCGGAAGCGGTCGCCGTACTGGGACGACTGATGCGACGGCTGGCGGTGCCTGCGCCGGACGATGCGCCGTCGACCGCGGAGATCGTGGCTCGGCGGTCGAGTCAGCTCGAGCCGGAGTGGGAGCGGCTCGGGCAGCCGTTCGACGTCGGCATTCTGCGGCGGGCGCTCGACGTCGCACCGAAGCTGACCGAGACGGCGTCGGATCTCGCGGTGAACGGGGACCTGCATTCGGACCAGGTGCTCGCAGGCAAGCGCGAGCCGTGGCTGACGGTCGACCCGGTGCTGCTGCGCGGCGACATCGAGTACGACCTCGGGAGGGTGCTGTGGACGCGGCTCGACGAGATGACCGAGATCGTGCCGCATTTCGACACGGCGGTCGGCGAGGCCGGCCTGGACCGCGACCGGGCTCGTGACTGGGTCGTCTTCCGCACGGTCGACTACTGGCTCTGGGGGCTGTCAGTCGGTCTGACCGAGGACCCCGTCCGCTGCGCCCGCCTGGTCGCCGCCTTCTGACCGCCAGATGAACCGGCTGCGCATCATCCGCGGGGTGTCGTTCGCGTTCGTGGCGATCGAGTGCAGGATCCACGGGTGGGTGATGTAGACGTCGCCCGCGCGACCGGTGAGCTCGACGACGCGCACCGGCAGTCCGTCCAGCTCGGTCTCGACCATCGGATCGGTCGAGCGATCGGCGCTGGTGAGGTCGCGGAACCATGGATCGGAGCGCAGGACCTGATCGCGGATCGTGGTGAAGTCCCGCTCCGAGGTCGTGGTCAGGTGCCGCGCGATCACCCGGTGGGAGCCGGCCACCTGAGGGGTGCCGCCGCCACAAGGATCGAGATCGGTCAGCAGGGCCCAGATCTTCACCGCAGGCAAGTCGTCCGGCGGCAACTCGAACCCGAGGTCGGTGTGCCACTGACGATGCGGCACTGACCAGGATTCGCCCGTCGGCATGGTGACCAGGACCTGGCCCTGATGCGGCGGCACCTTCCACTCCCCGAGCAGGGTGTCGAGGGCCGACCGCAGCGGCGGACCGAGGATCGCGTTCGCCACCGGGTTGGTCTTGGTGTTCTTCAGTTTGGTCGGCCGCAGGTTCGTCCAGGTGGAGCGGTCGTCGCGCTCCATTCCGTGCCGGGTCCGCAGTTCGCTCCACAGAACGGCGCGCATCCGCTCGGCATCATCGGCCGAGAACGCGGACGGGACCTTCACGATCCCGTCCCGTTCGAAGACTTCCAGCTCCAGGGCGTCGAGCATCCCCCATGCTCCGCCCGCCCACCCCACCCCCGCCACCGAATTACCCCCAACGTTGCCAACAGCAACAACTCGGCAGGCCGGTCCCGAACACCGCCAGGACCGGCCGCTGTCGCACACGGTGAGGTCAGTGGGCGGGGGCGAAGTCGTGGAAGCCGATCAGGCGCTGGATGCGGCCGTCCTCGGCGAGCAGGACGATGTCGGTGCCACCGGCGACGGGATCCTGGCCTTCGGCCTTGAGGTGCCAGGTCCAGCGCAGGTAGGTGTGGTGCTCGTCGATGTCGCCGATGCGGACGAAGGACAGGCCGGGGAACATCTGCTGAGCGGCGCCCACCAGCTTGTTCAGCTCGTCGTGGCCGTTCGTCTCGAAGCTCGGGTCGACGAACGTCGCGTCCTCGGTCCAGCTCCCCGCGATCAGTTCGGCCCGGCGGTCCGCGTCGGCCTCGTTCCACATCGCGAAGTACTGCTCGGCAAGAGTCGTGCTGGTCATCGTGTTCTCCTCGGTGTCGTTCGGATGACCAGAACCTTGCCGTCGGCCCGCGCTCCGGTCGATGACGTCGGAGGTAATGGCGCTGTCTCTGCCACCGGTTACGGTCGAACCATGGCAGCGACGATCGAGGAGACCTTCCAGCGCCCGGTGGGCGAGCTTCTGCGCGGCTGGCGGGAGCGCCGCCGGCTCAGCCAGCTCGAGCTGGCGAACCGCGTGGAGGTGTCCACCAGGCACGTGAGTTTCGTGGAGACCGGCCGATCCAAACCGAGCCGCGAGATGGTACTGCGGCTGGCCGAGCATCTCGACGTACCACTGCGGGACCGCAACCAGCTCCTGCTGGCCGGCGGCTACGCGCCGATCTACACCGAGTCGTCCCTGCACTCGCCAGCGATGCTCGCGATCCGTACGACGCTGCGCCGCCTGCTCAAGGCGCACGAGCCATACCCGGCGCTCGTGGTCGACCGCTGGTGGAACATCGTCGAGGCGAACGCCGGCATCCAGCTGTTCACGACGGACGTCGACGAGAAGTTGCTGCAGGCACCGGTCAACGCCCTCCGGCTCACCCTGCACCCGGACGGCCTGGCCCGCCGGATCGGCAACATCGCCGAGGTCCGCGCCGCCGCCCTCGCGAGCCTGCAACGCCAGGTCGCCAGCACCGCCGACCCCGACCTGCAGGACCTGTACGACGAGCTCCGCGAGTACGCCGCGGACGACCGGCCGGTCAAGCCCACGGCACCGGAGGTCGTCGTACCGTTCCGGCTCGTGCACAACGGGCACGAGCTGTCGCTGCTGACGATGATCGCGACGTTCGGGACGCCGCTCGACGTCACGGTGTCCGAGCTGATGATCGAGTCGTTCTACCCGGCCGACGACCAGACCGCCGAATACCTGCGGACGCTGGCATGAACGAACCGCCCATCAGTGTGGGCGACACCATCGAGCTGCAGCTCGGCTGGCTGGACTACTACCGCGGCGTCATCGAGAGCAAGCTGACGGGACTGAGCGACACCGACCTCAGGTCGAGCCGCTTGCCGTCCGGCTGGTCGCCGCTGGAACTGCTGCGCCATCTCGTGTACGTCGAGCGACGCTGGCTGCGCTGGGGATTCGCGGGCGAGCAGGTCGACGAACCGTGGGGCGACTCGGGCGGCGATCCCGACGGGCGCTGGACGGTCGGGCCGGACGACACTCTCGAGGCGCTCCTCGGCAGACTGCACGAGGGCGGTGCGACTACTCGCCGACTGGTGACCGGCGTCGAACTCTCGACCCTGGGGGCGGCCGGTGGGCGGTTCGGTGAGGCGGACCGCCCGACCGTGAACTGGATCCTCTTCCACGTCCTGCAGGAGTACGCCCGGCATGCCGGTCAGCTGGACGTCGTCCGCGAAC
Source organism: Kribbella pittospori (assembly GCF_004331465.1). Taxonomy (GTDB): domain Bacteria; phylum Actinomycetota; class Actinomycetes; order Propionibacteriales; family Kribbellaceae; genus Kribbella; species Kribbella pittospori. The sequence continues at coordinate 84,426 of NZ_SJKB01000022.1, read as the reverse complement.
TGGTTGATGGGGTCACCGGCGAGTAGGTGATTCCGCCCGTCGCCTACTCGCCGGTGTCCCCGCGGGAGCCCTACCGGTCTGAGGAGGGGAGACCGGTGGGGAAGCTCGGCTTCGGGAGGCTCGGCTTCGTGGTCGGGAGCGTCGGCTTCGAGGGCAGCTGGATCTTCGGCTGCTGACCCGAGTCGACGGTGACACCGCCGGGCACCTTCACCGTCGGGACAGCCGGCTTCGGCAGGGACGGCTTGGTGGTCGGCAGGTTCGGCTTGCCCGGAACGTTCGGCTTCGGGAGCGACGGCACCGACGGCTTGCCGTCCGGTACGCCGTTCACGCAGTCAGGCAGGGTCGGAACACCCTTGCCCGGCAGCGAAGGCTTCACGTTCGGCAGGGTCGGCTTCGCCGGCAGCGACGGCTTGCCGCTCGGGAGCGACGGCTTGGTCGTCGGAAGGCTCGGCACGGCCGGCAGCGACGGCTTCACGCTCGGCAGCGTCGGCTTCGCAGGGAGCGTCGGCTTCGCAGGGAGCGTCGGCTTCGCGGGCAGCGTCGGCTTGGCGGGCAACGACGGAAGGCTCGGCTTGCCCGTCGGGAGCGACGGCTTCCCGGTCGGCAGCTTCGTCGGGAGGCCCGGCTTGGCCGGCAGCGACGGCTTGATGCTCGGCAGCGTCGGCTTCGCGGGCAGCGACGGCTTCACGCTCGGCAGGGACGGCTTCGCAGGCAACGACGGCTTGCCGGTGGGCAGGTTGTTCGGGTCGATGGTCTTGTTCACCTCGACCTTCGGCAGCTGCGGCTTGGCCGGCAGGCAGGTCGGGTCGACCGACGGCACCTGCGGCTGCGCGGTCGGAACCACCACCGGCACCGGCGGCTTGCTCCCGCCGGCCAGCAGGTTCTTCACCGGCGCCGGTCCGCCGACCGCGGCGGACACCGTCGCTACGGTTCCGGCCAGGGCGGTGACGCCCGCCGCGGCCAGTCCGCGGCGGAGCCAGGCCAGCCGCTTGCCGCGCCGCATCAGGTCGGCGGCGTCGGGCTGCCACGGCTCCAACTCATAGTCGAGCGCGCTGCGAATCTGCTGCTCGTCACTCATCAGTTTCCTCCAACTCCGGTATCGATCAGGTCGGGTGCCAGACGCAGCTTGGCCAGCGCCCGGGAAGCCGTGCTCTTCACGGTCCCGGCCGCCATACCGAGCAGCTCGGCGGTCTCGGCCTCGGAGAGATCCTGCGAGTAGCGCAGCGCGACGACGGCTCTCTCCCGGACGGTCAGACCTCCGAGGGCCGAGAGCACGGCCTCCCTGGTCTGCACCTCCCCGGCGAAGTCCGCTACCGCTCGCTGGTCCCAATCGTTCTGCACCGGGTCACTGGGTACTTCGTTGGTCCAGCGCCGGCGGGCCTGGGAGAGGAACCGGTTGACCAGTACCCGCCGCACGTAGCGGAGCGGATCGCCGCTCAGCTTGTGCCATTTCGGGTACGACCGCATCAACGCCTGCTGCACCAGATCCTCGGCAGTGTGCCGATCGCCGCACAGCATCTCCGCGAAGCGGAGCAAGGGTGTCGACTGCGCCAACACGAAGCGCTCGAAATCGGCGTCCGCGGCCCGGGTCATCGATTCTCCTCTGCCTCTGTCACACCGGTCCAAACCCCCTGGGTGATCGATCGGGTTCTGTTCTGTCACCAACTCCTTCGAAGAAATTTATTCACGCTCTATGCAAGAGCGGTGTTTGTTTGTCACATTGGGTGAGCCGGCGCTCACGACCGGCACACACCTTCACCGCCCCGGAGGTAACCCGCCCATGCGTATCACCCGAAGTGCCAAGCTCGCCGCCGGTCTGGCGGCGACGCTGGCGATCTTTACCGCCACCTTGCCCAGCACGGCCGCGTCGACCGATCCGGTCGCCATCGCGGCCCAACCCGTGGCCGGATCCAGCAACGTCCGGATCGAGGGCAGCCGGATCATCCTCGGCGACGCTCCGGCCACCATCGGCTCCACCGAACTCAAGCAGCGCTCGGGTCTCGCCGAGCTCAACCCCGTCCGCTTCCCCGCGGCCACCTCGGCCGTCGTCGTCGGCTACACCTCCGGTACGCCGGACGGTTCGTCGGCGGAGGTCGACGTACGCGCATGGGTGAAGGACCGGTGGTCGGAGTGGACCTCGACCAAGGCCGGTACGCCGACCACGTTGACCGGCGCCAGCGACCAGGTGCAGTTGCGGATCATCGTGACTGCGCCGCCGACCGGCGCGAACCCGTGGGTCGGCGACGTGACCGTTCAGCCCACCGACAAGGTCGACTCGAGCCGGATGACGGTCCAGGCCGCGCCATTGCAGTCCCGCGTCTTCGCCACCCGCGAAGGCCTGGTCGGCGGCACGACGGCCAACGGGCACGTCATCATCAGCCGCGACCACTTCGTCGCCCTGCCGTCGCGACGCGGACTGGCCGGCAACGGCTCCGGAACCTACTCGGTCAAGGTCTGTACGGCGTCGCGGTGCGCATTCGAGCCGGTGTGGGACGTCGGCCCGTGGAACACCAAGGACGACTACTGGAACCCGAGCGCGACCCGGGAGATGTGGAAGGACCTGCCGCAGGGCCGGCCCGAGGCGCAGGCGGCGTACCAGAACGGCTACAACGGCGGGAAGGACCAGTTCGGCCGGACGGTCGCCAACCCGGCCGGGATCGATCTGGCCGACGGCGTGTTCTGGGACGCGGTCGGGATGTCGAACAACGGGTTCGTCGACGTCACGTACCTGTGGACGGGTGACGGCGGCCGCGGCACGGTCGCGATCACGTCCGGCTACCTGAACGTGCGCAACTCGCCGAACTCCAGCGGCGCGGTCGTCGGGATGGCGGGCAAGTCCGCGCAGGTGACGGTCGAGTGCCAGACCACCGGCTCGAGCGTGACGGGGTCACAGGGCACCAGCAACGTCTGGCTGCGGGTCCACAACGGGATGTACGTCGCCAAGGCGTACATCTCAGCGGGGACGTTCGGAGCCTGCTGACAAACAGACGTGCTCCCGTACGCCGCGGCGTGCGGGAGCACGTTTGATCAGCAGCCGTGGCTGATCTGGGCGCAGGTCTGCTCGCCCCAGACGAGCTTGAAGGTCTTCTCGTTCTTGCCGGTCAGGGTGACCTTGATCTGCGGGCCGGGCGCCGTACCTTCCTTCCAGGGCGTCGCGGTCTGGTGCTGCATCACCCAGTAGCCGCCCTTGATCACGGCATTCGTGGTCTTGCCGTCGGGGAAGGTGTACGCGATCTTCGTGATCCCGGCGGGGAGAACGCCGGCGGCCCAGTAGTACTCGTACTGCTTGCCCTTGATCGGGATCAGGTTGTTCGCGACGGCGAACGCGTCCGCGCTGGTGGACGCCGTACCGAGCTTCGCGGGCTGCCGGATCGAGCCGTCACCGTCATGCCGTGCGTACGCCGTGTCGCAGCCGGCCCAGGCCCAGTACTTGCTGTCAGCAAGGATCAGCACACTGCCCGGCGCACCGTCCAGCCGGGCGACGACCTTCGCGGAACTCGCCGGCCCGTCGACTTCCTTCAGCCAGCCCTTGCACGCCGCCACCGGATCAGCCGGCGGTTCCTGGACCTTCGGCGTCGGCACCACCGGCTTCACGCCCGACGTCTGCCCGATCTGCCGCGGAGCACTTGGAGTGGCGGCCGGCTGTTCGCTCGGGGTGGCCGGCGGCTTGGCGCTCGGCACACCGCTGGGCGAAGGTGCGCTTGGGCTAGCGCTCGGTTGGAGGGTCGGCGACGGTGTCGGCAGCGTTGACGGCTCGGCAGACGGCGTGGCCGGTCCACCGCCGGCGACCGTCGTGTCGGTCGACGACCGCCCGTTGCGCGCCATCGCCGTCCCTGCGATCGCGACACCGGCCACCGCCGCGACCGCCAGTCCACTGATCAGGATCCTGGCCACCCGGCCGTTCCGGACCTGTTCCATCATCGTTGCCCTCCACACCACATCGGGGGTTTGTCGGGCTGAAGGACGCGGCGTACGGTCCGAAAGGTTCTGCTCAGCAGCCGTGGCTGATCTGGGCGCAGGTCTGCGTGCCCCAGTTCAGCCGGACGTCGTTCAGTACGCCGCCTGTTGCCGAGAGCAACTGAACTCGGACCCGGTCGCCCAGGTCGTGGGCACCCGGCGGGATGCTGGAGACGTGCCGCATCAGCCAGAAGCCGTTGCTGATCTCGGCATCCACGGTCTCGCCGTCCGCGAAGCTGTAGCGCACGGTCGCGACGCCGTCCGGCAGCAGGCCGGCGGCCCAGAAGTGGTCCAGCGGACCATCAACGGTCTCGACGGTGTTGTTCGCGATCGCGAACGCGTTGTTGTCCTGCACCCCGGGCGTCTTCAGAGTCGCGGGCTTCCGCGCCGACACCTCCGTGCCGTAGGTGTTGTCACAGGCCATCCAGTAGCGCCCGTCCGCGATCACGATCGTCGTACCGGACGGGTCGCTTGCCGTTCCCCTCAGTTTCGCGCCGGAGCCCGGAGCGGGCTCGCCGCCCGCCGCCACCCGGCACGTCGTCGGTGTCAGCCGGGCCGGGGACCCGGGCGTCGCGCTCACCTGCGGATTGCTGGTCGGGACCTTCTCACTGGACGCCGTCGACGGGAGAGCCTCCGGAGCCTGGGGAGTGAAACCAGCCGACGGCCGTGGGGTCTCGACGGGCGACGGCGTGCCTGTGGGGGTCGGAGCCGTCAAGGCCGGGCCATGGTTCGCCGGTGCGGGGGCGTTGCCCAGGTTGTCACCCCGGACCAGGAATCCGCCGGTGGCGATCGCGATCACCGCGACCGAGGCCGCCGCTGCGGTTGCGAGGACGTGGGTCCTGCGGCGTCGGTGTGCTCCCGCGATCACCCGGGCCGGGTCCAGCGGCTCGATGCTGCCGTCGGGTGCAAGTGCGTCCCGGACCTCGTCGTTCATGCTCGCTCTCCTACATAAGTACCGCTCAGCTCGGGAGCCGCCCGCAGCTTGCCGAGCGCCCGCGCGTTCGCGCTCTTCACCGTGCCGACCGCCACCCCAAGAACCGCCGCCGTCTGCCGCTCGGTCAAATCCTCGACATACCGCAGTACGACGACTGCCCGCTCGCGCCGGCTGAGCGTCGACATCGCCGCGACGATCGCGACCCGGCGGTCCACCGTGCCCGACTGGTCCGCGACGCTCAGGCCGAGGTGCGACTCCAGTTCGGCCGCGTCACCGCTCGGCCGCTCGCGCCATGGACGACGTCGTACCCACGACAGGTGCTGGTTGACCACGGCCTGGCGGACGTAGCCGAACGGATCTGCCATCTCGATCCGGTCCCAGCGCAGGTACGCCTTCTCCAGCGCGGTCTGCACCAGGTCCTCGGCCAGCCCGGCGTCGCCGCACAGCATCCGCGCGAAGTGGATCAGCCGCGCGGATCTGGCCAGCACGAATGCCGTGAAGTCGTCGTCCCGGTTCCCCGAACCCGGCATACCCTCTCCGTCCTCCGTCCCTCACCACACAGGACGCCGTACGCCGCCGAAAGGTTCTGGCAAAGTCAGCGGCGGTCGGCTGAGGAGATGGAGCGGTCCGGGCGCGCGCCGGAGAGGGTCTGCGAAGGCACCGGCGATGTGTGCGCCGGCGAGCGGTCGGGCGGCAGGTCCGAAGGTGGCGCAAGGCGCACAGGCGGGACGGTGTCCGCGGCCAGGCGGACGCGGTTCCGGCCGGCGGCCTTGGCGGCGTACATCGCCCGGTCGGCCCGGAGCAGGAGCTCGTCGACGTCGGCCCCGTCGGCGGGGTAGACGGCGACGCCGATCGAGATCGTCAGGAGGAAGGTGTCCGGATCCAGGTCGGGGTCGTCCAGGACGCCGGCGCACATCGCGGCCAGCGGGCTGGCGGCGACCGCGTTGCGGAGCCGGTCCGCGGTGACGGTCGCCTCGTCGATCCCGGTGTCCGGCAGCGCGATCACGAACTCCTCGCCACCGAACCGGCCGATCACGTCCTTCGCCCGGATCGCACTGCGCAGGATCGTCGCGACCGCGCGCAGGGCCTCATCGCCGACCAGGTGGCCGTGCCGGTCGTTGACCTGCTTGAAGTGATCGATGTCGATCAGCAGCACCGCCATCGGCTCGCGCTGGGTCCGCGACGTCCGCAGCATCTCCTCGGTACGACGCCGCCACCAGTCGACGCGAGTCAGGTTCGTCTTCGGATCTGTCTGCGCCTCGGACTCCAACTGACCGAGCAGCAGGGCCCGCTGCGCGGTGAGCGTGATCGGGATCGCGACGAACGCGAACCACGGGCTGATCAGGCAGGCGGCGGCCAGCAGGCAGCCGAGTGTCGCGGCCGTGGCGTCGGTGCTCAGGTCGTCGATCCCGCCGACGGTCTCCCGCCACGTGCTGCCGGGGATGATCAGTGAGATCGCGAGACCGCAGAGCACGGTGTCCGTCGCGACCAGCGCCAGCGCTCCGGCGACCATCGACACGACCAAGCCGAGCCCGCTGCCTCCGGTCAGGTCGCGCGTAGCGGTGAGGGTGGCGTGGGCCGCGCCGACGCCGAGCACGAGCACCGCGGTCGAGAACGCCCAGCGGTACGGGATGCACTTACCGGCCCGGATCCGCCACCAGATCCGGAGCAGGACGGCGACCAGGATCGCCAGCGCCGGATGCAGGATCAGCGCGGCCGCGATCATCCACGCCGGCGCCAGGTCCTTGTGCAACGCTCCACCCCGGCGGCGCCGGTTCTCCACCCGGCGCGCACCTTCGACCGAGATCAGCGCGGACACGGTCAGTGCGAACACCAGGTCCACACCGCGCCAACTCGGCAGATCGGTGAACGCCTGAACGGCGTATCCGATGGCGGCGAGGTCGACGAGCACCACAACGACGAACGCCGGGACCGTCAGTGTCCACAGCGCCCAATACCGGACCGCTCGCCTACTCTGCGCAACCATCACCTCACACCGTACGACGAGTAAGCGTCTCGTCCCAATCCGCGACGGCGCGGTGGCGATGACGAGTTGGAAACGATGGCTGCGTCGCTGACCATTCAGTCGTTTGATCAAGGATCAAACCAGCAAACCCTTACAGAACAAGCAAAAGTTGGACTATCCGGGATCGAAATGTCTTCCCGGACAGTCCGGTCCGAACGGGAGGATCAGCGGCGGCGGCGAGCCGAACCGAACAACCCCCGGACGATCTCGCGGCCGGCGGAGCGGGCGAACTGTTTGAACGCGGACGAGCCGATCACCTGCTCGACCATCGACTTGTCCTGCTTCTGCGCCCGCGGCCTCGGCTCGGGTGCGGGCTTGGCCTGCTCCTCCGCCTGCCGCTCGGCCTCGGCCTGCTCGGCGCCGGCCTGCACCTTGGCGGCCAGCAGCTCGTACGCCGACTCCCGGTCGATCACCTCGGTGTACTTCGCGTTGTTCGGTGACGCCTGCACCGACGCGGTCAACTGCTCGGCCGTGGCCGGCGCCATCAGCGACAGCGGCGCCCGCAACCGGGTCCAGGCCACCGGCGTCGGCGCGCCCTTCTCGTTCATCACCGTCACGATCGCCTCGCCGATCCCGAGCTGGGTCAGCACCTCGGCCAGGTCGTACGACGAACTCGGGAACGTCGACACGGTCGCCTTCAGCGCCTTCGCGTCGTTCGGCGTGTGCGCCCGCAACTGGTGCTGCACCCGCGACCCGAGCTGGGCGAGTACGTCGTCCGGCACGTCCTTCGGCGTCTGGGTGACGAAGAAGACGCCGACCCCCTTCGACCGGATCAGCCGCACGGTCTGCGCGATCGAGTCCAAGAACGCCTTCGAGGCGTCGTTGAACAGCAGGTGTGCCTCGTCGAAGAAGAACACCAGCTTCGGCTTGTCCACGTCGCCGACCTCGGGCAGGTCGTGGAACAGGTCGGCCAGCAGCCACATCAGGAAGGTGGAGAACAGGGCCGGCCGGTCCTGCAGGTTCGGCAGCTCGAGCAGCGAGATCAGGCCCTTGCCGTCGCGCTGCTGCAGCAGGTCCGCGGTGTCGAACTCCGTCTCACCGAAGAACGCCTCGGCGCCCTGGTCGGCGAACCCGATCAGCGAGCGCAGGATCACCCCGGCGGTCGCGGCCGACAGCCCGCCGAGCTCCTTGAGGTCGGCCTTGCCCTCGTCGCTGGTCAGGTGGGTGATGACCGAGCGGAGGTCCTTCAGGTCCAGCAGCGTCAGGCCCTGCTTGTCGGCGTAGTGGAAGATCAGCCCGAGCGACGACTCCTGGACGTCGTTGAGCCCCAGCACCTTGGACAGCAGCACCGGCCCGAACGACGTGATGGTGGCCCGGACCGGGATCCCGGTGCCCTGCCCGCCGAGCGCGTAGAACTCGGTCGGGAACCCGGTGGCGGTCCACTCCTGGCCGATCGTCTTGGTCCGGGCCAGCAGCTTCTCGCTCTCCTGCCCCGGCTGGGAAATGCCGGACAGGTCGCCTTTGATGTCGGCGGCGAACACCGCGACCCCGGCCGCGGACAGTTGCTCGGCCATCAACTGCAGGGTCTTCGTCTTGCCGGTACCGGTCGCGCCCGCGACCAGGCCGTGCCGGTTCACCATCGACAGCGGGATCCGGACCGACGCCTCCGGTTTCGGCTCGTCGCCGACCAGCAGCGCGCCGAGCTCGATCGCCGCCCCTTCGAACGCGTACCCCTGCTTGACGGTCTCCACGACATCAGCTGTCTCGGCCATGTCAGCGTGCCTTTCCCCGGTTTGACGACGGCGCACCTACGCCTCGCTGGGCATGCTAGTGCCCTCGGGTGTGGTTGGGAGAGTTATCCACACCCGGGGGCGGCGTTGGGGATCAGCGCATGACGACCACGTGGGTGGCGCCGGCGGCGAAGGTCCAGATCGCGGCGGACATCGAGGCCGAGACCCGGATGCAGCCGTGCGAGGCCTTGTAGTTGGTGCCGAGCAGGTAGTCGGCGTGGATCTGCTTCCCGTTCGACTTGTACGTCGGGATCTGGTGGAACCCGATCCCGCAGGGAGCGAACCGGACGAAGTTGTTCAGGTACAGGCTCGCCCCGTCGGTGTTCTTCCGGATCCGCGCCGCCCGCCCGCACTTCGCCCCACTGGTGTAGTTCCCGGCCCGCAGGTACGACGGGTTGTCGATGATCCCGCCCTGCCGGACGACCTTGCCGCGGGCATCGATCAGCCACACCCAGTTCTGCGTCTGGCTGATGACGATCCGCCGCCCGCTCCCGGACCGCCGCGGCACCGACCGCACGTCACAGCGTTTCGCCGTCGCCGCCATCAGCCGCGAGTACGTCGTACTGTTCAGGGCACCGGACTGGCTCAGGACGTTGGCGGACTGGAACCGGACCGTGGCCGCCTTGGTCATCGTGCCGATCTTGCCGTCCACCGGCCCGGCCGTGCAGCCGAGCTTGTTCAGCCGTGTCTGAGCCGCCTTCGCCTGTGTCACCGTGAGTGCGTCGGCCGGCAACGCCGTACCTACCGCGACCAGCGTCACGGCCGCTGCGGCGATCCCGAGTTTGGAAAGAATTCGCATGCGGTTCACCCCCTTGGTCGTGGGCGAGGAATCCACGCCCACTACTCCCTCTCCGGATAGGACGTCCACCGGCACCGAAAGGTTGAGTCCCCACCCGTGTCTGTTCCGGTGACGTTCATGACCTCTCACAAGACCTTTTACCCCGCTAGACTTGGAGGGGTGATCTTCAAGCGCGTCGGGGAGGAACGCCCGTACCCGGACCATGGCCTGCAGCCGAAGGACTGGTCTTCGCTGCCGCCGAGGCAGGTGCGGCTGGACGAGCTCGTCACCACCAAGGGCACCCTCGACCTGAACGCGCTCCTCGACGAGGACTCCACCTTCTACGGCGATCTGTTCGCGCATGTCGTCGAGTGGAAGGGCGAGATGTTCCTCGAGGACGGCCTGCACCGCGCCCTGCGTGCCGCGCTGCAGCAGCGTTTGGTCCTGCACGCCCGGGTACTGGTTGTGGACTGACCCGATGCCTGCTCACGGGGGGTTGAGCCGATGACCGCGATCCATCCGCAACCGAGGCCGCATTCGCGGATCCATTGGCGTACGCCGATCACGATGGTGGCACTGCTCGTGATCCTGGTCGGCGGAGCCTGGTGGGGCTGGAATTCCCTGATCAACAGCAGCGCCGAGCCGACCTGCGTCGACCAGAAGCTGCCGAACAACCGCCTCCTGCCCAAGCAGGTGGTGGTGAACGTCTACAACGGTGGAGCCAAGGCAGGTACGGCGGCCGCCGTGGCCGACGTACTCAAGAAGCGCGGGTTCCACGTCGCGAAGATCGCGAACGAGCCGAAGGGCGACAAGATCGACGTCGTCGCGCTCCGCGGCGCGACCGACAAGGCGCCCGAGATCCTCCTGATCGCCGGCCAGCTCAACCAGAAGGCCCTGATCATCGGCGACGAGCGCACCGACCACACCGTCGACCTGGTCGTCGGCCGCGGCTACACGAGCCTCAAGGCCAAAGGCCTCCCCTCAGTGGCCCTGGCCCCCGACACCACCCTCTGCCTCCCGATCATCCACACGCCCCAACCCATCCCCTCAGGCCAGAACCCGAACTAGTGCTGTTCGCGGCCGCGTTCGCCGAACCAACCGGCTAGGCGGCCGGCTCGGGAGACGGCTCGGAGGCGGCGGGCGGTTTGGTCGCGGAGAGGGCTGGGGGCGACGACGAGGACGGAGTCGCCGGCTCGGAGGACGGTACGGCGGTCGGGGACGAAGGCGCGGTCGCCGCGGATGATCAGCGAGACAGAGACGCCGACGGGCAGGCGCAGTTCGCCGATCTCGACGCCCGCCAGGCGCGACTCGCTCGGGACATGCACCTGGAGCATGTCGGCGCCGAGTGCCTCCAGCGGCGCGACGTCGATGTCCACCTCGTACGACGCGTTCTCGTCGAGCACCTTCAGCCGACGGGCCACCCACGGCAGGGACGGACCCTGCAGCAGCGTGAACAGCAGGACCAGCACAAACACCACGTCGAAGATCCGGTCCGCCTGAGGCACGCCCGCCGCCAGCGGGATGGTCGCCAGCACGATCGGCACCGCACCGCGCAGGCCGGCCCACGCGATGAACGTCTGCTCATTCCACGGCACCCTGAACGGCGTCGCCGACACAGCGACCGACGCGAACCGCCCGACCACGGTCACCGCCACCCCGATCACCAGCGCGATCGCGAGGTCGTCCCACCCGATCCGGCCCGGGGACGCGAGCAGCCCGAGCATGATGAACAGCCCGATCTGCGCCAGCCAGGCGATCCCGTCGACGAACGACCGGGTCGCCATCCGGTGCGGCAACTCGGCCCGCCCGAGGATCAGCGAGGTCACGTAGACCGCCGCGAACCCCGACACATGCAGCAGCACCGTGCCACCGGCGTACGAGAGGATCGCGAGCGACAGGACCGCGACCGGGTACAGACCGGCCGAGCCGAGCGCGACCCGGCGGAGCAGGCCGACGCTGACCCAACCGATCAGGAACCCGAACAGCGCGCCGACGACCAGCTCGTACAGCACCAAGCCGCTGAAGTACCAGATGCCCTTCTCTCCGACCTCGCCCGTGCTCACCAACGTGACCAGCAAGACGGTCGGTGCGTCGTTCAGACCGGACTCGGCCTCGAGCGCACCTCGCAACCTCGGTCTGATCGGGACGCGACGCAGTACCGAGAAGACCGCGGCAGCGTCGGTCGGCGAGGTGACTGCGCCCAGCAGGACGGCGTACTGCCAATCCAGCCCCAGAACGAAGTGCGCGACACAGGCGACCACCCCGACGCTGATCGCGACTCCGACGGTCGCCAGGACGAGGCCCAGCGGCATCACCGGGCGTACTTCGTTCCACCGGGTGGTCAGACCGCCCTCGGTCAGGATCACCACCAACGCGGCGAACCCGAGGGCGTGCGCCAACTGCGCGTCCTCGAAGTTGATGTGGCCCGGGCCGGATTCGCCCAGCAGCAGGCCCATCCCGAGGTAGATCAGCAGCGAGGGGAGCCCGAGCCGTCCGGACAACCGGACCGCGACGATCGCGACCAGCAGCACCGCCGCTCCGGCCAGGAGGATCCTGTCGAGCTCCGAGACGTCCATATGGGCCCCCCGCTGCGTCTGGTCCCGAGGTCAGGTCCAGAGAGACGAAAACCCTGACGCATCACACAGCATCAGGGTCTCCGGCCTTCTGCCACCCCGGAGGGCGGTTGGCGGTGGCGGAGGGAACCGTCGCAGGCTCCTCCCAAATCCCACAGCCCTTGATATGCGGTTGGTTGGTCCCACACTTCGTGCGGAACCAACCAACCGCATGGCGGTGGCGGAGGGATTTGAACCCTCGGACGGGGGTTGCCCGTCACGCGCTTTCGAGGCGCGCTCCTTCGGCCGCTCGGACACGCCACCGCCGGAGAGGCTATCAAGGTCTGTGCCCGATGAAGAAATCGCGCAGCCGCGCGCCCGCCTCGTCGGCCATCACACCGCCGACCACTTCGGGCCGATGATTGAGCCGGCGGTCCCGGACGACGTCCCACAACGACCCCACCGCGCCCGCCTTCTCGTCGTACGCCGCGAAGATCAGCCGCTCCAGCCGGGACAGCACGATTGCGCCCGCGCACATCGTGCACGGCTCCAGCGTGACCACGAGCGTGCAGCCGGTGAGCCGCCACTCGCCCACGTGCCGGGCCGCCGCACGGATCGCAAGTACTTCGGCATGGGCGGTCGGATCTCCGGTCGCTTCCCGCTCGTTGTGACCACGTCCGATCACCTCGCCCGAGGCGTCCACCACGATCGCCCCGATCGGTACGTCGGGCAGCGCCTTCTCGCCTTCCGCCAGCGCCAGGGCCATCAGCCGGGCCCACTCCCGCTGGACCGCCGGGCTAACCAAGGGCTTCGATCGCCTCGTGGAACTGGTTGCCGAACCCAAGGGCCTCGGCGACCTCCTCGAGCATCTCCTCCGGGTAGAGGTCGACGTCGTCGCACAGCGCGCCCAGGTCCATCGCGCTCATGCCGAGGTCGGCGATGATCGCCAGATCGCCGGCCGGGACCTGCTCGTCGTCGTCATCGGCCAGCGGGATGTCGAGCTCGTCCACGACCTGCCGGGCCAGCGGCCACTCGGTCGCGGCGGTGACGTCGGAGATCAGCAGCCGGGCCCGGCCGCCGATCACGCGCAGCAGCAGGAAGAAGTCTTCGTCCACCGAGATCATCCCCAGCACCCCGGCCTCACCGGGGTAGCGGCGAAGGGCCGACACCAGGGTGGACAGCTCAGGCTCACCGCGCAGCACCAGCGGGGTGACGTTCCACACGCCGTCCTCGGTGTAAGCGGCGACCGCGAAGTCGAGGTCGGTGGTCATCGGCCCTGCCGTGGCATCAGACACCGGATCATCGTCGCAGACTCGCGCCGTACAAGGGAGATATTCACGATCTCGACGTGATATCGGTACCGCGAGCACACGGAGTCACATCGGTCGCGCTCAGTGATGGTACGTCGCTCGGCGCATCGCTTCCCGAAGCTGCCGGACCCTGGCTCGCCGGGGTGCGATCCGGTCCCGGAGGGCGCGCGCTTCCTCGAGCTCCCGGAGGAACGCCGCACGGCGGCGGAGGCGGTCGAGTTGTTCGGGCGTCTTGGCACCGCTGTCCGTCATCGGCGTACTCCCTGGTGGGCGAGGCAGGGCACATTCCAATGCACTTTCGATTCTGGCAGCGAGCGAGCTTTCCCGCGCCGAATCGCCGACGGTACCGTTCCGGCTTATGCAGATCCTCGTCGTGGACCACCCGCTCGTCGCCCACAAGCTCACCGCGCTGCGGGACGAGCGCACGGACTCGCCCACGTTCCGGCGGCTGACCGAGGAGCTCGTCACGCTGCTCGCCTACGAGGCGACCCGCGACGTCCGCACCGGCCCGGTCACCGTGCAGACCCCGGTCGCCGAGGCCCAGGGCGTCAAACTGTCCGCGCCGAAGCCGCTGGTCGTCCCGATCCTGCGCGCCGGCCTCGGCATGCTGGAGGGGATGTCGCGGCTGCTGCCGACCGCGGAGGTCGGCTTCCTCGGCATGATCCGCGACGAGGAGACCCTGCGGGCGTCGACGTACGCGGAACGTCTGCCGGAGGACCTGTCCGGTCGCCAGTGCTACGTCCTGGACCCGATGCTGGCGACCGGCGGGACGCTGTCCGCGGCGATCCAGTTCCTGGTCGATCGCGGCGCGGACCACATCACCGCGATCTGCCTGCTCGCCGCACCGGAGGGCGTCGAGCACGTGGAGCGCGAACTCACCCACCTCGACGTCCCCTGCAACCTCGTCATCGCCGGCATGGACTCACATCTCAATGAGAAGGGCTACATCGTGCCTGGCCTGGGCGACGCCGGTGACCGCTTGTACGGCGTCGCGCAGTAAGAAAGAGCAGTTGTAGGGGAGGGGCCTGGGCGACGCCGGAGACCGCCTCTACGGCGTCGCCCAGTAGAGGGTTAGACCAGGGTGTCGCGGTAGAAGAGGTTGGCGCGGCGGTCGCCGGTGACGCCGGACGCGAAGCCGAAGCAGAGCCGCGGGCGTCCGAAGAGATCGGTGTACACACCGAGCCCTTCGGCCTCGCGGTAGACCAGGTCCGCGCCGTCCAGAATGCGCACCGACTCGACGACCTCGCCGGTGTTCATGTTGTACGACCAGAGCTTCGAGGTGGCCAGTGCGGGATCGGACGCACCGGCGTACGCCTCGCCCTCCCAGAAGTAGGCGTACGAGCCGTAGAGCGTCCAGCCCTGGAAGTCGATCCCGGCGGTCATCGTCGGCTGCTTGAACGACACCAGCGGCCGGGAGAAGTCACCCCGGCGCGCGGCCGCCAACGAGTACACGTTGATGTGCATCCCGTCGGCCAGCGAGTGGCGAACTCCGAGCCGGCCGTGCCGCTGGTCCACCGACGGGGTGAACACGCTGCCGTCCGCGACCGGCTTCCACTTCTGCAGGCCCGGCGAATCCTTGGTCAGCGTCGCACCGTCCTGCCAGCGGAACCGGGCAATCTGCCGCCCCCGCGCGTTCGCCGTGTCCACGTCGGTCTCGGTCCACAAGTACGTCGTACGCCCGGAGGTCTCGGCGCCGATCGAGACGGCGTGGCCGAACCCGCTCAGGTACATGTGGCCGAGGACGTCACCGCTCAGGCTCAGCTGGGTCAGCGTGAGGTCACCGCTGCTGGCCGGCGCGCCCGCGCGCAACTGGCCGGCGTAGAGCAGCCGGTTCGGGCTGTCGAATGCGATCGACTGCATGACGGTCACGTCGGCCAGCGGCTTGCCGCGGAACAGTTCACCGCCCGGTCCGTCCAGGGCGAATCGTCGAGTCGGAAACAGATCGAGCGGGTGGGCGGAGGCCGTCGACCCGACCGCCCCGGCGGCGAGCACCGCACCGGCGCCGGCGAGCAGGCCGCGGCGAGAAAGATTGGTCATAGCGCTCGACGGTAAGCGACTTACCGCGAACTGTCAGTACTTCGCACAGAAATTTCTGCGAACTAACCAGAGATTCTTGTTAGAACGCATACGGGTACGGCGACCAGTCGGCCGGGCGCTTCTCCAGGAACGAGTCGCGACCCTCGGCGGCCTCGTCGGTGCCGTAGGCGAGCCGGGTGGCCTCACCGGCGAACAACTGCTGGCCGACCAGCCCGTCGTCGATCAGGTTGAACGCGTACTTGAGCATCCGCTGCGCGGTCGGCGACTTCGCGCAGATCTTCCGGCCCCACTCCAGCGCGACCGCCTCGAGCTCGGCATGCGGCACGACTTTGTTCACCATGCCCATCCGGTAGGCGTCCTCCGCGGAGTACTCGTCGCCGAGGAAGAAGATCTCCCGCGCGAACTTCTGCCCCACCTGCCGCGCCAGGTACGCCGACCCGAAGCCACCGTCGAACGACGCCACGTCCGCGTCGGTCTGCTTGAACCGCGCATGTTCCGCGGACGCCAGCGTCAGGTCCGCGACGACATGCAGACTGTGCCCGCCACCCGCGGCCCAGCCCGGTACGACGCAGATGACGACCTTCGACATGAACCGGATCAACCGCTGCACCTCGAGGATGTGCAGCCGGCCGGCCTTCGCCGGGTCGATGCTCTCCGCCGTGGTGCCTTCGGCGTACTTGTAACCGTCCTTACCCCGGATCCGCTGATCGCCTCCCGAGCAGAACGCCCAGCCGCCGTCGCGCGGCGACGGTCCGTTGCCGGTGAGCAGCACGCAGCCGACGTCGGTCGACATCCGCGCGTGGTCCATCACCCGGTACAACTCGTCCACCGTGTGCGGCCGGAACGCGTTGCGCACCTCGGGCCGGTTGAACGCGATCCGCACCACCCCGGCGTCGACCGCCCGGTGATAGGTGATGTCGGTCAGCTCGAACCCGTCCACCTGCTTCCAGGCCGACGGGTCGAAGATTTCGGAGACGAACGCGGACTCGGTCACGTCCGCGAGCATATTTCAGGCTTTGGCAGTACTTTCGCGCAGGACTACCTCGGCCTTGAACGTCTCGGTGGTCGGTTCGCCACCCGCGATCGCCAGCTCCAGCGCACGCCGGCCCATCTGCTCCAGCGGCAGCCGAACCGTGGTCAGCCCCGGCCACACGTCCCGCAGCGTCGCGATGTCGTCGAAACCGGCCACGCCGATCTCGTTCGGTACGTCGACCCCGCGCGCCCGCAACGCAGACATCGCGCCGACCGCCATCACGTCGTTCACCGCGAACAGACAATCCACGTCGGCCTTGCGATCCAGCAGTTCGCCGGCGGCGGCGTACCCACCGTCGCGAGTGAACTCGCCGGCCTGCACGACCAGCGGCTGCAGCCCGGCCTCGGCGAGTGCGGCAACGAATCCGTCGCGCCGATCGCGCGCCGTCGCCAGGCTGTCCGGTCCACCGAGTACGGCGAACTTCCGCCAACCCAACCGCACCAGCGAACGAGCCATTTCGGCCGCACCAGCACGGTTGTCGGGCTCGATCGTGTGCGCGGGCATCCCGGACTGGCTGACCAGCGCGAGGCCGGCGCCGGAGTTGAGGAACGTCTCCACCTCGGTCGCTGTCCGCGCCAGGCTCTCCTCATCAGTACGCCGGCTGCCGATCATCACCGCGGCCCGCGCCCGCTGCGCCCGCAACGACGACAGGTAGGCGATCTCGCGATCGGAGTCGCGGAACGTGCTGGCCATCATCACCAGCAGGTTGCGTTCGTCCGCGGCCCGCATCACGCCGTTCGCGATCGCCGCGAAGTACGGATCCTCGATGTCGTGCACGAGGATGCCGACCACGTTCGTCGACGACTTCGCCAGCGCCTGCGCCTGCGCGTTCGGCGTGTAGCCGAGTTCGTCGGCGGCGGCCTTGACCCGTTCCTGCAGCTCGGGACGGGGCACCCGGTCCCCGCCGTTGAGCACGCGAGAGGCGGTCGCGACCGACACACCCGCGCGCTGTGCCACATCCAGCAATGTCACCGGTGCTCGAAGATTCACTGGCCTA
Source organism: Kribbella pittospori (assembly GCF_004331465.1). Lineage (GTDB taxonomy): Bacteria > Actinomycetota > Actinomycetes > Propionibacteriales > Kribbellaceae > Kribbella > Kribbella pittospori. The sequence continues at coordinate 67,072 of NZ_SJKB01000022.1, read as the reverse complement.
CCCTTCCGTACTCTCCCCCGGGGCGGTGGCGGTCACCTTATCGGAATTCGCGCTCCGTCACCGCTGCCCAGCCGCGTCCGGTCACGCTGTGTGCCGTCAAGTCGCCGCCAATCCCGGCAGAGCCTGGCTTTGGGGCGCGGGAGTGACTAGCCTTCCCAGCCATGACGACCGTCCGCGCCAGGATGACGATCCTGGTCTCGTCCACCGTGCTCAGCCTTGCAACCGTCACCGGTACCGCTGCGGCTGCTCCGCTCCCGGACGACTCCGGTACACCGGTCGCGCCGACACCGGCTGCCACCGGCGTACCGCCGTACGTCGACCAGGCGACGCACAGCACCGAGCCTGTCTACGACTATGCCTCCGCGATCCGTGAATCCGTGTACGTCGACACCACGATGGACACCGATTCCGACGGCAAGGACGACGTGATCGCGGTCGACATCGTCCGGCCGAGCGAGACCGAACTGACCGGTCTGCGCATCCCGGTGATCATGGACGCGTCGCCGTACTACTCCTGCTGCGGACGCGGCAACGAGAGCGAGAAGAAGACGTACGACGAGAACGGCGTCATCCAGAAGATGCCGTTGTACTACGACAACTACTTCGTCCCGCGCGGGTACGCGGTCGTCGGCGTCGACATCGTCGGCACCGGCCGATCCGGTGGTTGTGGCGACGTCGGCGGCAAGGACGAGATCGACTCCGTAGTTGCGGTGATCAACTGGCTGAACGGCCGCAACAGCGCACATACCGCCGACGGGCAACCAGTGCGCGCGACCTGGACCAACGGCGCGGTCGGCATGATCGGCAAGTCGTACGACGGCACGCTGGCCAACGGTGTCGCGGCGACCGGCGTCCGCGGACTGAAGACGATCGTGCCGATCTCGGCGATCTCCTCGTGGTACGACTACACCCGCTCCGGCGGCGTTCCGTACTCCGACGACTACATGCCCTGGCTGGGCGGGTACGTCGGGCACGACAGCCCTGCGTGTGAAGCGGTTCGCGGCGATCTCGGGGACAACGACGACGACGACACCGGCGACTACACGAAGTTCTGGGCCGAGCGGGACTATCTGAAGGACGCCGGCAAGGTGAAGGCGTCGGTGTTCATGACGCACGGTCTGAGCGACTACAACGTGCAGACCAACCACTTCTCGCAGTGGTGGGCGGCGCTGGCGAAGAACAACGTGCCGCGCAAGCTGTGGCTGGGTCTCGAGGACCACGTTGACCCGTTCGAGTTCCGCCGCGACGAGTGGGTCGGCGAACTGCACAAGTGGTTCGACTACTGGCTGCAGGGCCTGCAGAACGGCGTGATGAAGGAGCCGGTGGCATCGGTCGAGACCGCGCCCGACGTCTGGCGCGACTACAAGACCTGGCCGGCGGTGAACCACTCGATCCCGGTCCCGCTGTCCGACGGCAAACTAGGTGCCCTGGGCAAGGGATCCGTGACTGTCACCGACGACCCCGAGCTGACCGAGGACGACATCGTCGCCGATCCGTCCGAGGTGATCGCGGGCCGGCAGATGTTCCTGTCCGCGCCGCTGCCGCGCTCGATCCGGATCAGTGGTACGCCGACGGTGACGCTGAAGATCAAGTCCGACTCGATCACGACGCCGGTCACTGCTCGGTTGATCGAGTACGGCGAAGCGGAGCGGTACACCGGCGTACGTCGTACTGATGACAGCACGTGTGAAGGGTCGAGCGTCGACTACGACGACAGCTGCTACTTCACCGTCGAGAAGCTCACCGAACAGACCGACCACGGCATCGTCAGCCGCGGCTGGATCGACGCCGCCCACAGCGCCTCCTTGAGCAAGCCGAAGCCGCTCACGCCCGGCGAGTGGACCACGGTCAACGTCCCGTTGCGCGCCCAGGACGAGGTGATCCCGAAGGGCCGCATCCTCGGCCTCGCCGTCACCTTGTCCGACACCGAATGGACCACCCCCAACGACACCGGCGCCACCATCGACATCGACCTGGCCGGCAGCAAACTCAACCTCCCCCTCACCACCGGCAAGGTCCCCGCGCCCGCCAAGGTCCACCCGATCGATGTAGACATCAAAACCCCGTCCCAACGCCCAGACCTCCACGACCCCACCAACTGACTCCGCAGGTAGTTCGCCCCCACGCGCCTCAGGCAACCGAAGGCACGGGAACGTGTGAGGTGGACGCCACCTGATTCGGCAGGTGATGGGACGTGAGGTGTGGTTCAGCGGACGTGCCGCACTCACCAACCTGCCCGTCGGTCGACCTCCACGCCCGAAGTGAGCGTGGCGACCTCAGCCTCCGGGTGTTTGGTGAGTGCCGCACGTCCGTCCGTGACGATCCCGGTCCGCGACCATCCCCTGTTACCAATGCCCCGACTGATCGGCCAGCCTCCGAGTGGGTTGCCCGACACGACTTTGTGCACGGATCGGTCACGCGGGACGGGGCGTTTTCGTGGTTGATCGGTGCACAAAGTCACCGGTGGACAGCGGGCGACGAGATGCGTCGCGCCCTACGTCGCCTGCTTCTACTCGAACGTGAAGCGATAGGCCTGGGATTCGCGTGGTTGGAAGCCTAGGCGTTGGTACAGGCGGTTTGCGGCTGCTCGGGAAGGGCGGGATGTCAGGTCAACCGTCTTCGCGCCGGCCAGCCGCGCGATTCGCAGGGCATCCTCGGTCAACGCCGCGCCAACGCCCTGGCCACGTGCTGCGTCGTCGACCACGACGTCCTCGATGCGCGCCCGCAGGCCGGTGGGAATTGGGAACATCACCAACGTCAGAGTGCCCACGATGCCGTCATCACTGCGTGCCAACAGCACAGTGTTGGTCTCACAAGAAACCAACCGCTCCAACGCCTCCCGATCGAGCGGCCCAGCCGACGCCGACAACTGCGGCATCAACCGCCCGAAGGCCTCTTCCACCTCGTCGGTGATCTCATCCAGCACCTCAATCGCAACGCTCACAACCCGCAGACTACTCAGCTGGTTCAGGAGCTGAAGCGGCCGCAGGCTACGAAGATCGCCATGGCGAGGTAGACGACGTTCAGCAGCACCGCGGTCGGTAACACCGGGACGTGGTGGAAGGCTCATCGTCGCGAGGCGGGCCGGGTCGCTCACGGACAGGATCTCGACGATCCGGCCGTCGACCACGGTGCAAGCCATCACGCTGAGCGGGTCGCCGTTCGGGCGCCACGACAGGATCCCCGTCCGACCATTGACCAGGACCGGACGCGCGGAGACCTCGGTCTCGGCCCCGCGCAGAGCCCGCGCGGCCACCTCGGTCGCGCCCAGCCTGATGACGACACCGCGCGCGGTGTGGGCGCGCCACGTCACGTCCGGGTCGAGCACCCGCAGCCGTCCTTCGAAGTCTCCGCTCCGCGCCGCCGCGAGAAACGCCTCGACCACTGCACGCTGCTTGGTCGGCTCATCGGGCGGAGGATGCGTGTCCTGCACCTTCCGTCGCGCCCGGCTGGCGAGCATCTTCGCCGCATCCGTGGACCTGCCGAGGATCTGGCCGATCTCCGCGAACGGCACCGCGAACATGTCGTGCAGCACGAACGCGAGCCGCTCGTCAGGCCGAAGGGCATCCAGCACCACGAGCAGCGCCGGCCCGACCGATTCGGCGAGCACCGAGTCCTCGACGCCGTCGTCCTCCGTCACGACGAGGTCCGGGAGCTGATCTTCGTACGACACCTCGGGCCGAGCCTTGCGCGAACGCAGTACGTCGATGCACACCCGGCCCACCACCGTGGTCAGCCAGCCGGCCAGGTTGTCGATCGAGTCCGCGTCCTGACGCGCCAGCCTCAGCCACGCCTCCTGAACAGCATCCTCGGCGTCCACCCGCGACCCGAGCATGCGATAGGCCACTGCCACGAGTCGATCGCGCTGCTGCTCGAAGGCTCCCGCCAGGGCGTCCTCCGGACCTGTTCCGGTCACGTTGTTACCTTCCTCGAGCGAATCCCGTCATGAGTACGACGGATCCGCGCGGGGCGAGGTAACCGGAGACCAAGCAGCACACTCAGGATTCTCCACCCGCCGGGCTCACGCCTGCGTGGTAGTGATGGTGATCATGAGAATCGTCGTGGTCGGCGCCGCGGGCACGTTGGGAAGTGCGCTCGCCGCCCTTCTGATGACCGAGGGGCATGAGGTCGTCGGGGTGTCCCGGTCGTCAGAGCCGCCGGTCGATCTCAGCCGGCCGGAGTCGCTCGAGGATGCGCTGAGAGCCCTGGCGCCGTTCGACGGGCTCGTGTGTCTCGGTCCCGGTACACCGTTGCGCCCGCTGGCCGAACTCACCCCGGCCCAGCTCCAGACGGACTTCGCCGGCAAACTCTTCGGCCAGATCGAGGTACTACGGGTCGCGGCCACGCTGATGACGAACGGCGTCGTCGTACTCACCGGTGGCGCGGCACCGGAGTTGGAGGGCGGTTCCGGCGGCACGGCCGTCAACGCCGCCCTCGCGGCCTTCATCACTGCGGCCCGCCGAGAACTCCCCGAACACGTCCGCGCCCACGTCGTGTCCCCAGGCTGGGTCACCGAGAGCATCCCACCCGACTGGGACATCCCAGACTCAACTCCCGCCGCCGTGGTAGCCGGCGCCTACCTCCACACCCTCACTACCCCGACCGCACCCACGGTGATCACCGTCGCATAGCTCTGGATCCCCGGCTTCGGGCGGAGGAGGGTACGGGCAAATGCCTGAAACCGACCTCACCTTCTTGCCGGACATCCAGTACGCGAGCCCGGACGGGATCCCGCTCTGCCTCGACGTCCTGATGCCGACGCGGCTGACCGAGCCGACTCCTGCCGTGCTGCGAATTGACGGTTGTCCGGCATGGGGACCCGGGGATCGATCCTCGGCCATGCTGCCGTTCGTGAATCCTGCGCTCGCCCAGGCGGGCTTCGTGACGGTTGCCATCTCGGTCCGGCACAGCGGGCAAGCAACCTTCCCTGCCCAACTGCATGACGTCCAAGCCGCACTCAGCTGGCTGCGGTCCAACCCGCTCAGCCTCCCCGTCGACACCGACCACATCGGCGTTTGGGGACAATCGGCCGGCGGCCACCTCGCTGCCCTAGCCGGCCTCGCCCCCGGCGGCGGCGACGTACAAGCCGTCGTCACGATCAGCGGCCCGAGCGATCTCCTAAGGCCGGGCGGCGAGATGCAGATCGACCGACCGTCCGCCGTGACGGCTCTGGTCGGCGGCGACGTGAGTACGCACGCCGAACAGCTCCGCGCCGCCAGCCCGATCGCTCACGTCACCGCCGACGCTCCGCCGTTCCTGATCATCCATGGGACCAGCGACGAAACCGTGCCCTACGAGCAGTCCGAGCACCTCCACCATGCACTACACAACGCTGGTGCAGAGGTACAGCTCATCTCGGTCGACGGCGGTCATCACAACCTCCGCGCCGATCCGGACGCCCGCTACGAGGGCCAGATTTGGTACGACGTCGCGAGCGAAGCCACCCGGTTCTTCCAGTACTACTTGGCCTCGGCAACGAAATGCATCGGGTCGCCGAAGCCGAGGTCGGTGATACCGGCGGTGTAGAAGGCGCCGATCAGCAGTGACCGCCGGTGGGCGGCGAACGTGAGTACGTGCGCGACCATTCCGCCGTACGTGAAGACGCGCGGTGGTTCGCACGTCGTGTCGACGAAGCTCTCGTCGAAGCGGCCGTCCTCGTTCAACTGGTTGACCAAGGCAACGAACCTCGATCCCGCCTCCGCATGCCGCACGCGCAGCTCGGAGATCGGTGTGACCACCTGCCGGCCGCACTCCGGCACCTGGAACGGCCGGTCCTCCACCGACGCCAGCCACATCTCCTCCTGCCAGACCAACCGGTCCAGCAGGTACCGGATCGAGATGTCGTCGTCGATCCCTTCCACCGAGAGCTCGATCGGCCGGTCCAGCGTCGCCGCGTCGAGCCGTCCACCGCGCTCGATCATCTCGCCGGTCAACCAGACGTGGTGCTCGACCATCCTGACCAGTACGTCCATACCTCTCACCTCTTCCCTGGCCGGCAGGCGCAAACCCGCCGGTGGCTGAAAATGAACCCCACTGGGCGCCTTCAGGAAGAACACCCGCGACGCCTCCCGCCGCCATTCCCGCGGCGACATCCCATAAGCCCTGGCGAACGCCCGCGTGAACGCCTCGTGCGACCCGTACCCGGCCTCCACCGCAACATCCAGTACGGCGACCTGGTCGGCCAGCAGCCGGTACGCCGCCCGCTCCAGCAACAATCGCCGCCGGAACGCGAACGGCGATTCGCCCGCCACCGCCCCGATCACCCGATCGAAATGGAACCGCGACAGATGCACCCGCCCGGCGAGATCGGCCCCGTTCACCGCCTCACACGGCCCGGCCAGCCCCTCGGCCACCACCGCCACAAACTCCTCGAACACATCCGCCATACCCCCACTCTGCACTCCCGGCCGCCTCCGCACTTGATCGAAATTGCGGACCACGGCTGTCGCGGTGCGGAGTACTCCGCAGTGTGTAGTAGTGTGTGGGGCAGAGCACCGGGAGGGCGGTCTGAGGGGTCCTTCCTCCCGGTGCGCCGAGGAGGGGTCATGGACACGAGCCAGTTGCTCAAAGGCGTGCTGGATCTCGCGGTGCTCGCGGTGCTGCGGGACGCGGACGGCTACGGGTACGACGTACTGCGGCGGCTGCGGGCAGCCGGGCTGGAGGATGTCGCGGACGCGTCGGTCTACGGGACGTTGCGGCGGTTGTTCGCGGCGGGTGCGCTGACGTCGTACGTGCAGCCGAGCGAGGAAGGGCCGCACCGCAAGTACTACGGGCTGAACAAGACCGGCCGGGAGCTGCTCGACCGGTCCACCAAGACCTGGAACCACTTCGCCGACACGATGTCGGTGCTGCTGCTGGAGAAGGAGGCGGCGTGAACAGCACTCTGACCGGAGCGGTCGCGACCTACTTGACCCAGGTGCGGGCCGAGCTGAGCGACCTGCCGGCCGGCGAGCTGGAGGACGTGCTCGAGGACGTCAGCGGTCACCTCACCGAGGTGGCCGGCGAGTTCGACGAGGAGCCGACCTCCGCCGCCTTGCAGGAGCGGTTGGGTACGCCGCGGCAGTACGCCGACGAACTGCGGACCGCGGCCGGGTATCCCCCGCGGACGCAGCCGGTGGCCGATCGCGACGCCGGCCGGAAGGCACTGCGCTGGGGCCTGATCGCGGCTACCGTCGGCCCGTTCTTCATTGCCATCGGCGTCTTCGCCTGGTCGCATGAGGAGAGCGCGTTCTTCGGGTTCGTCGGGTTCGCGATGCTGTTCGGCGCGGCGTACCTCGGGGTCCGGGCGCTACGTGGTCACGACCCCCGGATCGTGCTGGACACTCCTCGAGGTGAGCAGAGTGCGACCGCGATCCGCGGCATGATCGAGCAGATCCCGCCGAACGTCCGATACGAGCTCGTCTCGATCGGCCAGCCGGTCTGGTGGGTGGTCCGCGGTGTGATCGGCGGCGGCGGGTTCTTCGCGCTCTGGGGCGCCGGTGCGGTCACCGTCGTCGGCGCGCTGGCCGGTGCCGCGATCTCGATCTGGATCGGCCGCCGGACCCAGCAGGACCGCCGTTGGCTGTGGTACGTCATACCCCTCAACATCGTCGCGACGATCGCGGTCCCGGCCTTCCTGGCCGCGGCGTACATGGGTGCATCGTTCGGATTCCTCAACAACTACGGGGACTACTCGGGCAGTTCGTCGACGTACAACCCGCCGGACGGGCTCATGTACGGCGGGGGCAACGTCTCCAACCTGTACCCGTTCGATGCCCAAGGCAAGCAGGTGTCGGTGCGGCTGTACGACCAGGACGGCAACCCGATCAGCCTGCAGCCGCAGGACTGCGCGGCGAGTTTCAGTCAGCGACCGGAAGTGACGAGCAACCTCTTCCCGCAGGCCGTGGTGAGCCCGGACGAGAACGGGAACGTGGACGCGGCGACCTGCAAGGACTCCACCAAGGCACCGTTCGTCCCACCGCCGGCCCCGGCCACGTCGCTCCCCCCGACCTCGACTCCGAACCCGACGCCGGCGAACAGCACCCAGCCGACCGCCAAGGCCCCGACGCCGAAGCCGGGAGTCACGCTGACGGTCTCACCGACGCGCTAGGCGGCCAGTGACTTGGTGAGGCGGACGGCGCCCACCGGCGCAGGGTCGGCGGAGAGCGCGTAGCCGGCCTTCTGGTACAGCAAGATGTTGCGGTCGCTGTGCTCACCCGTGAAGAGCGCGGCGGCCGAGACATCGTCCGGCGCCTGCCCCTCAGCGAAGGCGAGCAGCCGACGTCCCAGGCCGGTGTGCCGCCGGTCCGGCGCCACCATCAGCCTGCCGATCTCCCACGCGTCTCCGTCGCGGCGCGCACGCACCGAGCCAACGATGCGCCCACCCGATCGCACACACCAGGTCGACCACCTACGCAGGCTCTCCGCGACTTCGGCCTCCGACTCCAGCAGCGCCGGCAGATCGAGCCGCGAGTTGGCAAGGGCCTCGTCAACCCAACAGCACCGCTGCAGAACCAGCAGCTCCGCCGCGTCGCTCACAGCAGCCGGAACGATCTCGTCGCCGGCGCGGAACAACGGCCTCAGTACGTCGGCCACCCGGCTCAGCTCGACGAGCGCGCCGCGAGCGCGGAGAGCCAGCCGATCCGTCGCGATCACCCGTCCGTCCCGCAGATCGTCGGCAATCCGCAGGAAGATGTCTCCGCCGATCGACAACATGCGCAGAGACGTGGCGACGCCACGAGCCATCTGTACGCCGCGCGTCCCGGCCGACGTGTTTCCGTACCCGACGAAGAGACAGGGCTTCCAGGCCCACTCGGCCTGCAGATAGTCGAAGGCATTCTTCAAGGTCGCCGGCATCGCGAAGTTGTACTCACTCGTCACGAAGACGAACGCGTCGGCCTCCGCAACTGTCCGGCTCCAGGCACGCGTGTGCTCGTGCACGTAGTTGCCGGTCGAGGGATGCTCCGGCTCGTCGAGGAACGGCAGTCCGATCTCGCCCAGGTCGGCCACAGCGAGCTCCACCCCGAGCTCGACCGCCGTAGCCGCCGTGGCAGCGGTGAACCAGTCACCCACCGCAGGCCCGAGCCGGCCGGGGCGAGTACTGGCGATGACCAGGAGGATTTTCTTTGACACGTCAAAGAGCGTAGCTCGCCATCTTTGACACGTCAAAGAGTAGGATCGGCCCGTGACCGGAACCCGATGGCTGAGCACCGACGAAGAGCGCGCATGGCGGGCGGTCCGCCGGCTGCTGACCGTCGTACCGTCGCGGCTGGCCCGGGACCTGAACCAGCTCGGTCTCTCGACCGCCGACTACGAGGTGCTGAGCACGCTCTCGGAGAAGCCGGACCGGCGCTGGGGACTGAAGGACTTCGCGGAGAAGATGCAGTGGTCGCGCAGCCGGCTGTCGCACCACGCGGCCAGGATGGAGGCCCGGGGGCTGATCGAGCGGGAGCCGGATCCGTCCGACGCCCGCGGCTCGATCTATCACTTGACCGACCAGGGATTCGAGGTCCTCGCCGAGGCCGCGCCGGGTCACCTCGACTCGGTCCGCGGACGGTTCATCGATCACCTCAGCGCTGACGAACTCGCAGTACTGGAGCGGATTTCGACCCGGATCGCCGACCTGCCCGACTGATCAGAGATGGGCTGCGGCGACGGTGCGGTACGTGTAGCCGAGTCGCCGGTAGACCGCGATCGCGGCAGCGTTGTCGCCGTCCACCATCAGCGCCGCGCGTCCATGCCGTTTGACCAGCTCAGCGGTCACGAAGCCGCACACCTGCCGCGACAAACCCTTGCCCCGAGCAACGGGCCGGGTGGCGACTCCCGCCAGGAATCCAACCTCCGGTGCACTCCATGCATCGGCGGCGATACTCAGCAGCTCACCACCGTCAGCGGTCATCGCAGCCCACCGTCGTACGCCGCCACGCCCAGGCCACGCGTACGACGACGGCGAGGCTTCCGTCAGCAGCTCCTCCACGCCGTCCTCGCCGTCGAGCCAGGCTGCCGTGGTCGTCACGACCGGCACCTCGGCCGTGTCCATCCAGCCGAACGACGCCGAGAACTCCATCCGCGGCACTCGATCCGCCAGTTCCCGCAGCAACTGCTCATCACCAAAAGGGCGGTACGTCGGACCCACCTCGGCGAACACCTGCGAAACCAAACCGGCTACAGCATCCACAGGCCCGGCGACAGCGAGTCGATCCCGTTTCGAGAGATCCGGCGCCGCCACGGCCACCGCGTCCCCCTCGTACCAGGCTCGGACGCCTTCGCTGAAGCCTTGCCCCGCCCAGACGATCAACGGATCGCCGGCACTCGCCCGGACGAGGTCGGCCGACGTCAGAATCTTGCGCACCCGACTATTGTGCGCCAGGCCTTTGGACGGCGTACGGAACGAGGTGGTGATAGCCGCGGACCGAGACGCGGCGGAGGCGTCGGAGGCGGAAGGCGGGGTGGCCGTCCAGCGCCGCGGCCAGCTCACGGTCGGCCAGGACGCGGCCGGGCTTGCACTCCGCGGTGAGGCGGGCGGCCAGGTTGACGACCTCGCCGTACACGTCGCCGAGCCGGATCAGGATGCTGCCGTACGAAAGACCGATCCGCAGCTCGGGCATGTCCTCGGCCGCGGTGACCGCTTCCTGCAGGGCCAGCGCGACCGTCGCGCCCTGGGCGGCGGTGTCGGTGACGAACAGGACCTCGTCGCCCATCGACTTGATCACCCGGCCACCGTTCAGCGCGACGACATCCGCGGCCATGCCCTCGAACCGCTCGATCAGCTGGCCGAGCTCGGTCTCGGTCATCCGCCGGGCCAGCCGCGTGTAGCTGACGATGTCCGCGAAGCCGACCGCCCGGATCCCGCGGGCCAGCTCGTCGGAGCCGGCCACCGCGCGCCCGGCCGCGGCGGCCAGGTGACGCCGCCACACGTACGTCTGCAGGCGCTCCATCGCGGGCAACAGTTGCCCGGCCACCTCGATCGCCTCGTCCGCGGACAGCTTCGAGCCGGCCAGGAAGTCCAGGAACATGGCGGACTGCCACGACGCCAACCGGGACTGGGTCTGGCCGAGCTTGCGCGCCAGCGACGACTCCATCTCCTCGGCGACGAAGTTGTCGTCCTCCAGCGCGGCGACCAGCCTCAGCGCCTCGACGTCGTCGTCGGTGAAGGCGACCTCGTCGTCCGGCACGGTCGCGAACCCGAGCGCGTGCCACATCCGCTCGGCCCGCTCGCTGGAGATCCCGGCCCGCTCCGACACCTCGAGCCGGGTGAACTTCCGCTCCCCACCCAGCAACGCCCGCTCGAACTCCCGCTGCATCCCGGCCAGATCCACCTGCCCGGCGCCAGGATCAGGAACCACGACGCCGGAATCTCCCACCTTCTCTTCTCTGTCCACCGAGCGCCCAGCCCGACGGTCAGGAGCCACGACGCTCGACGATCGTGGCGTCTATCGCGTCCCGGAACGCGGGCAGCTTGCGGGTCAGTTCGTCGAACTTCTCCCGGGTGAAGTGCAGCAGTTGCAGCCGCGACTTCGCCGTGACCGTTGCCGTGCGCAACGTGTTCTTCCGGACCGCGACCTCGCCGGCGATGTCACCCGGGCCGAGCTCGGCGATCTCCTCGCCCTTCACCCGGACCGCCGCCGTACCGCTCAGGATCAGGTACGCCGCGTCCGGCGGGGTCTGCTCCAGGATCAGCGACCAGCCGGCCGGCACAGAGACCTCCTCGCCGGCCCGGAAGATGTCCCTGATGTCACGTCCGGACAGATCCGCGAACAGCGGCAGGTCCCGCGGGGATGTCCTACCCAAAGCCACGTCGATCCTCCGAGCCCGCCGGGCCACCCCGGCGATCAGCCGATGTTTCCAGTCGGTAACTCTAACGGCTCGCCACGGCGAAGGTCACCCCAGGCTGGACGCGACCAGCAACACAGGCGGCCGGCGACGGTGGATGGCGAGATGCGGGCGCCGGGCGACCTGGTCGGGAGTCGGGAGCGGCTCGTCGACCACGTCGAGGCTGAAACCGTGCCGACGGAGCGCAGCCAGCGTTGAGCCGATCGTGCGGTGATACTTGATCACACCGTCGACGAACCAGGATCGTTGCCTCAGGCCTTCGTCGGCGTAGTCGTCCACGACGCAGTCGGCGGCAACCACCGGCGCCGTCATGACCGGATGCTCGACCGAGAACGCGAAGGAGCCACCCGGCGTCAGCCAGCGCGCGACCCGCGCAACCAGGCCGGAGAAGTCCTCCACATAGTGCAGCGCCATGCTGCTCACCACGAGATCCGCACACCCCGGCGCCAGATCGAAAGCAGCCAGGTCCGACCGCACATAGCGAACAGCCGGATGCTGAGCCGCCGCTGCCAGCATCTGCTCCGAAGCGTCGACCGCAATCACCTCGTCCGCGCCCGCCTCCGCGAGCCGGACCGCCAGACCACCTTCACCACACCCGAGATCGACAACCCGCAGTTCCCCGACCGGTGGCAGTACGGCGTCCATCGCGGGAATCTCGAGTTCGTCGTTCAACCCCAGCCCGGTCCGCCGCAGTTCGCGATACCCGTGCAGGAACGCCGGATCGTCGTACACCTCGGAGCCCTTCACAGCCAGCGCTCCAGGTCGTGGATGTCGATCATCGGCAGTTCCCACCGCAGCGCGAACTGCTCCAGGTCGGCCGGTCCCGCCATCACGCCGTCCGGTCGCATCACCTCGCAACACACGCCGACCGGCGCCAGCCCGGCCGCGACACACAGCGCGACCGTCGCCTCGGTGTGCCCTTGCCGCTCAGCCAGCAGCCCTGGCCGCGCCGCCAGCGGGAACACATGCCCGGGCCGCAGGAAGTCGGTCGGTACGGCGTCCGGCGACGCCAGCCGGCGAATCGTCGCCGCCCGCTCGGCCGCGGCCACCCCGGTCCCGGACGAGGACGCCAGGTCCACCGACACATGCATCGCGGTCCGCTGCCGATCGCCCTCACCCGGCATCGGCGGGATCTCCAACCGCTCCAGTACGTCGGCCGCACACGGAATCGTCGTGTGTCCGCAGACCTGCGTGAGCAGGAAGGTCATCGCCTCCGGCCGGAACCGTTCACCGGCGAAGACCACATCGCCCTCGCTCTCCGCCGTCGGATCCCACACGACGACACCACCACCGGCGGCGATCTGCGCAACCACCTTCTGTACGCCGACCTCGCCGCTCAACTGCCCGGCCCACGGCAACTGCGAGACCGCTCGCAGCAACTCGGGCCCATGCCCCTCACGCGCCATCCGGACGAGCAGGTCGCTCTCCAGGTTGACCCGGTCGCCCTCGACCAGCGTCCCGAGCTTCGTCTTCTGCAGCGTGTTCGGCACCAGGACGACCGAGAACCGGTCCTTCAGCACCTCGGCGACGGTGATGCTCACGCCGTCGATCCCGACTGACGACTTCGCCACCAGCCGGGCGAGCAACCGGTCCGGCGGCCTGATCCAGACCCGGCGGCCGGCCGGTTCGTCGTCGACCCGGAGCACCTTGCCGACGCCCTCGACATGCCCCTGGATCAGGTGACCGTCGATCCGGTCGCCCACCGCGACCGGCAGCTCGACGTGCACCGTCGTACCGGAGGTGATGCGGTCCAGCGTCGTACGGCGCCGGGTCTCGGCGGTCACGGTCACCCGGAGTTCGCCGGGGGCGGCCGGCTCCGCGGTGAACCTGACCCCGTCGACACAGACCGCACCACCCGGCGCGACCGTGAGTCCGGACTTGATCCGCAGTACGTCGTCGGTGACCTCGACGACCGTGGCGGTGTGCTCGATTCGTCCTGTGAACATGCTTCGCTCTCCGGCAGAAGGATCCGGCCAGGGACCCGCACGGGTCCGAGCTGAGGCGGGGTATCACCGCGTGGCCCCGGTCGTCGCCGGGTCACTCCGCCGTCCGGCGGAGCCGACGGGCCCGGGATCGCTCCCGACCGTCACACCTGGAATCGCACCAGTCGGCAGTAAACCACACGCCAGCCGTTGACCGTCGTGACCACCGAGGTTAACGTGACCGGAAATCGATTTCTCGGCCAGCCAGAGCTCTGACCTCCCGCCCTAGGAGACACGCATGCGGAAACGATGGTTGCTCCTCGTCCCTGCCCTGATCGGAGCGGCCCTGGTGCCCGCCGACCAGTCCCCACCGGCCCAGGCCGCGCCCGTGCCGTCGCCCGCCGAGCGGATCGCGAAGCTGACCGGGCCGGAGTCGATCAACGACACCGAGGCCCGGTTCGGACTGAAGGCGACCGACCTCGGCATCCTGTGGGACAACGGATCCGGGGAGATCCTCACTGCGTTCGGTGACAGCTACGGCAGCGGCTGGACCGGGCCGGGTGGCGGGACCGGCGACCAGGCCACCATCGACTGGCGCTGCAACCTGCTGCTCCGCAGCAAGGACCGCAACCTGGCCGACGGGATGACGCTGGACTCCGCGGCCGAGGACCGGCCGGGCCACGCCAAGCAGTTCCTGGACTGCAAGAAGGTCGACCGCGACGAGCACACGGTCATCCCGACCGCGGGCATCTCGGTCGGCAATCGCCAGTACGTGCAGTACATGTCGGTCAACTACTGGGGTCCCGCCGGAAGCTGGTTCACCAACTACTCGGGCTTCGCCTACTCCGACGACAACGGCGAGACCTGGACCAAGGACCCGGCCGCGCGCTGGCAGAACACCAAGGCCTGGGACGACAACTTCCAGATGGTCGCGCTGACCCGCGACAACGGCTACGTCTACATGATCGGTACGCCGAACGGCCGCTTCGGCAACGCCCACGTCGCCCGCGTCCCGGAGAAGCTGGTGCTGGAGAAGAAGGCCTGGCGCTACTGGGACGGCCGGACCTGGTCACCGCAGGAGTCGGCCGCCGCGCCGATCGCGGTCGGACCGATCAGCGAGGTTTCGGTGCAGTACAACGCGTACCTGGGCAAGTGGCTGATGATGTACCTCGACGAGTCGCGGGCCTCCGTCGTACTGCGCTCGGCGAAGTCCTTGACCGGACCGTGGAGCGGCGAGCAGGTTGTTGTCAAGGGCACCGACTACCCCGGCCTGTACGGGACTTTCATGCACCCTTGGTCGTCCGGTCCGGACCTCTACTTCACGATGTCGCAGTGGGACCCATACAACGTGTTCCTGATGCACACCAAGCTGACTGACGACGGCCAAGTCACCAACCTGGTCACCGATCCCGGCTTCGAGGCCCAGACCGGCAGTACGCCGACCGCACCCTGGCAACTGAGTGGCCGCGGCGGCATCGACCGCACCAACCTGGGCCACAGCGGAACCAACAACGCGTATGTCCGGGACTCGATCGGCGCGCACCAGCTCCAGCAGACCGTTGCCGTCCGCCCCAATCACAAGTACCGCCTGTCCGCCTGGATGCGGACCGCGGAGAACAACTCCGAGACGATGCTCGGCGTCCGCACGCTTCGCGGCAAGACCATCGCTCAGGAGACCGGCGGCGCGCATCCGGCGTACACCAAGGTCAGTGTGGACTTCGACTCCGGGCGTGAGTCGCTCGTCCAGCTGTACGGCGGCTTCTTCGGCCACGGTCAGGACGTGTGGCTGCAACTGGACGACGTCGTCGTCGAGGAGATCCGGTGAGGCGACTGGTCCTCGTCCTCGCGATCATCGCCGGCTGCCTGGTTTCGACGGGCACCGCGGAAGCCGCGACGGGGCAACTGCTGCGCGATGACACCGGCCTGTATCCGCGGGCGATCCGGCTCGAGCACAGCGGTGCTGCCAATGGCCGGATCATGGCCAGTGTCGTGACGTTCCAGGGCAACGCGGACGGTGTCGGCGCGATCTACGAGAGCACGAACAACGGCGCCAACTTCACCCAGGTCGGCACCGTCGAGGACTCGGGCGCCGCGGACGGCAAGGGCCTGTGCTGCGCCACCCTCTTCGAGCTTCCGACAGCAATCGGCAGCATGCAGGCCGGGACGTTGCTGTGGGCGGCGTCGATGGGCGCCGACGCGCGACCGATGTCGCTGCGGATCCTGAAGAGCACCGACGTCGGCCGCACCTGGTCGTACCTGTCCAGTTGCGCGAATGCCCCGAACGACCGCGGGCTGTGGGAGCCCGAGTTCTCCGTCGCGGCCGACGGCCGGCTGGTCTGTCACTACTCGGACGAGACCGATCCCGCGCACAGCCAGAAACTTATGGAGGTCCGCAGTACCGATGGCGTCACCTGGACGGACCCGAGGCCGACGGTGTCCAGCCCGACGTTCGGGCATCGTCCCGGCATGCCCGTCGTACGACGGTTGCCGAGTGGGACGTACGTGATGTCGTACGAGATCTGCGGTCTCGGCGGGCAGTACGACTGTGTCGTCCACACCCGGCAGTCGCCGGACGGCTGGAACTGGGGTTCGCCATCCCAGCTGGGCTTCCGCGCGCAGACCGTGGATGGGAAGTACTTCACGCATGCACCAACGCTCGCGATGGCGCCGAACGGCAAGCTGCTGCTGATCGGCCAGATCCTGCAGAACGCCGACGGATCGGTTGCCGCCGACAACGGCCGGACGATCTTCGCCAACGCTGAGGGATCGAACGGGAACTGGTACGAACTGCCCGCACCCGTTGCCGTCAACAACCCTTACAACAACTACTGCCCCAACTACAGCTCACCGATGGTCCCGTCCGCTGACGGCAAGACCGTGCTGGAGCTCGCCACCGACTATGACGGCACCGTCTGCAAGACGTACTACGCCACCGGCTCCGCCAACCGGCACCCACGACCGCCCCGCCCCTGAGGCCTCTGCTGGGTTGGCCCACGAGATGGTGGGTTGGCCAGCGTGAATCCAGTGCGCCAGCCCACCATCTGATGGGCTGACCCAGCTGACGGCGGCGGGCGCGCGGGTGGGGTGGGGTGGGTGGGTGGGTGGATCGGATGAGTCGGTGGATGGGCGGGTGAGGTCAGGCCTCCGCGGAACGCCGTCGGCGGCTCCGGCGGGGGCCGGTGCGGCGGCGGACGGGACGGCGAGGTCCGACCAGGCGAGGTCCGGCGAGGCGATCCTCGAGTCGCCGGGCCTCGCGGCGGATCGGCTGGGCGACGTACTCGCCGAGGATGACGCCCGAGGCGATCGCGACGCCGATGGCGACCGCGGTGGCCAGGCTGACGATGCCCATCAGGTTGCCGACGCTCATCAGCTCGTACAGGCCCTTGTAAATCGTGAGTCCGGGCAGCAACGGGATCGTCCCGGACACGACCACGACGAGCGGTGGTACGCCGAACCGGCGACCGAGCGAGTAGCTGCCGATCCCGACCGTGAACGCCGCCGCGGCAGTCGACCACGCCGGGCCGAAGTCCGCGCGGGTCATCAGCGTGAACACCAGCGACCCGGCGGCGCCGATCACGGCGACCGGCAGCAACGCTCGCAGCGGCGCGTACGACGCGTAGGCGAACGCGACCGCCATCAGCGCGCCGGATCCGACCATGATCGGCAGGTTCGCCAGCTGGATCGTCTGTGCCTCGAGACCGACGTTCAGACCGAATCTGAGGCCGAGCGCGAGCCCGAGGCTGACCCCCGCGATGATCCCGCCGGTCAGCAGCATCGCCTCCAGCAGGCGGGCCGCCGCAGTCACGTAGTACCCGGTGATCGCGTCCTGGACAGCACCGGTCAGCGCGATCCCGGCCAGCAGCATGATGATGCCTGCGGCAACGACCAACGATGGTTTGACCGGAGCGTGGACGGCGTACAGGCTCAGCGCGACCGCGCTCGCGACGAACGCGCCTGCCACCTGTTGGTAGAACGCGGGCAGTCGCTGCCGGCTGAACCAGCGGTTGTTCAGATCAATCACGACTGCGGTGACGACCGCCACCAGCGTGATCAGCCAGCCGCCGCCGAGCAGCAGCGTCGCGCCGCCGGCCATCACACCCCAGGCGAGTACGGCGGTCCAGCGCGGGTACGGCGGACCCGCCGAAGTCAACCGCGCCAGTTCGCGACTGGCCTCGTCCCGGGTGAGGTCGCCGCGTGCGAACCGCCGTACCAGCCAATCGACCTCGGTCAGGCGGGAGAAGTCCTGCGACCGGTAGCGGACCAGCCGGATGTGCGTCTCCGGCGCGACGTCCGGCGCGGCCTGGTACGAGATCGCCATCGAGGTGAACGTGATGTCGACCTCGCAACCGCGGAGGCCACCGGCCGCGGTCACCCCGAGCATCGTCGCGGTCGCGTCCGCCGTACCGGCACCACTGGACAGCAGCACCTCACCGACCCGCAACGCCAGATCGAGGGTCCGGTAGACCTCCCGCTGCTCGTCCCGCTCCATCACTCGCCCGGTGACGGCTGCTCGCTACGGCGCCGGGCCATCAGCCGTCACCTAGCAGGCGATGGGCCATCGCCAGATCGGTGATCAGGATGTTGACCCAGCCTCCGAGCAAGGCGGCGCGGATCGCGGAGAACTTCCGGTCCCCGCCCGCGACGCCGATCCGGCGCGGCACCGCCAGCAACTCCTTGGCGGTCACCCCGATGACCCGCTGGTCGAACGTCGAGCGCACGTGCCTTCCCTCTTCGTCGAAGAACCGGAAACAGACGTCACCGACGGCACCGAGCCGGCGAAGCTCGTCCTGATCGGCTTCGGCGACCGCGTTCCCACTGCGCTGCAGCAGCGGCGAGGGCTCGAGACTGCCGATCCCGACCAGTGCGTCGGTGAGCTGTCCCCAGGTGCCCAGAACGTCCCGAACGGACACGTCGTTCATCATCGCCCGCCGGACCGCGGGCGTCCCGACCAGTCCAGGCGCGGGCAGGTAGACCGGCATCCCACCGGTCAGCTCGGCGAACCGCGCGGTCAGCCGGGTCGCTTGCATCTGCACCGCAGCGTCACCCAGGCCGCCGACGATCTGGACCACCCGGTCGACCACCGGCACGCTCTTGCGAGGCATCCGGTCGACCGCACTGATCAGAGTCTCGCTCCAGGACGAGATACCGATCACGTGCGCCCCGGTCAGCGTCATGTCCAGGTACGCCGCCGCACCCGAACCCAGCGCCGGCAGTACGTCGTCCCCGGCGCCCGCGGTGTCGACGACCACCGCGTCACGGAGTCCGTAGCGGCCCTGCAGCTCATCCTCGAGGTCGCTGTGCACTCCGCTCGGCATGGTCACCACGGTGTGCACGATGCCGACCTCGACGGCCTGCTTGAGCATCCGCGAGACGCGGGCTTGGGAGAGGTTCAGCTCGGCCGCGATCTTGGGCTGCCGGATGCCCTTCTCGTGGTACATCCGGGCCACCTTCGCCAGCAGCCGCAACTCGTCCAGCCCGGGCTGGCGCACCGCGCGGTTGCCGTTGGCCACGTCGACCCCCTTGAGACACGATCAGATTGGACTATAGGTCAGCCAGGCAGATGTACACGCGTGGTGCACCGCCGGGGTCGGGGATCGGATCACGCGGTGTGTCCCGCTTCCCGGTCGCAGTTCGGCTTCGCGCCAGACGACTGAGATGGACATGACGCTCCCGGGAGTGGTTGGTGCCGATAAACTGACCGCAGTTTGCAAGACCACACGTGCTCTGGGGTCGGTGAAATTCCGAGCCGGCGGTGACAGTCCGCGACCCGTACACCCGCAAGGGTGTCCGGTTGACCTGGTGGAACTCCGGGACCGACGGTGAAAGTCCGGATGGGAAGATGCACGTGGCAGTCTTCGCGATGCCGTCCGGTGTGCGCCGTCCGCGCGATCGGACCCGTCGTGGAGCCTGTCGTTGCCCCCGGAGTGCCAGGCCGAGAGGACAACGACCGTGACAATCGGGACCACCGGGACCACCGTGACAACCCGCCTGGACACCATCCGGCACGCCGTCGACCAGCTCGCGCTGGGGCGACCCGTGGTGGTCGTCGACGACGAGGACCGCGAGAACGAGGGCGACCTGACGTTCGCCGCGAGCCTCGCGACCCCCGAGCTGATGGCGCTGCTCGTCCGGCACACCAGCGGCTACGTCTGCGCGCCGGCAGCACCGGAGGTGCTCGACCGGCTCGAGCTGCCGCTGATGGTGCCGGACAACCAGGACAGCCTGCGTACGGCGTACACCGTCTCGGTCGATGCGAGCAGTGGCGTCGGCACCGGCATCTCTGCCGCCGACCGGGCCCGGACCGTGCGGGTGCTGGCCGACCCGGTGGCCCGGCCGACAGACCTGATCCGGCCGGGCCACATCCTGCCGCTGCGCGCGGTGGCCGGCGGCGTCCGGCAGCGGCCGGGTCATACCGAGGCCACGGTCGAGCTGGTCCGGCTGGCCGGGCTGCCACCGGTCGGCGTGATCGGCGAGCTGATGAACGACGACGGCACGCTGATGACCGGAGCCGATCTGCGCGCCTTCGCCGACATCCACGACCTCGCGATGGTCTCGATCGCCGATCTGGTCACCTTCCTCGGCTGACCAGCTTGCGGGCCGCCGCCGCGATGCCGTCGGGCGAGAGCCCGAAGTGGTCCAGCAGGTAGCCGGCCGACCCGGTGGGCGCGAACTCGCGGATCCCGAGGATCGTCACCCGGGCCGGATGGTGCTCGACGACGGTCTCCGCGACGGCGCCACCGAGCCCGCCGCCGGACACCGCCTCCTCGGCAGTCACGATTCCGGCCGTCTCCCGCGCGGCCGCGACCACAGCGCCGGTGTCCAACGGCTTCACCGTCGGCATCGACAGCACCCGGGCCGAGATCCCTTCCGTGGCAAGCTGCTCGGCCGCGGCGATCGCCCGCCACAGCACGGTCCCGTTGCTGATCAGCGTCACGTCGTCGCCGCCCCGGACAGTGATCGCCCGGCCGAGCCGGAACTCGTAGTCCTCGTCGTACACCTTCGGCACGCTCATCCGGCTGACCCGGATGAACACCGGCCCGTCCGAGGCCGCCGCCCAGCGCAACGCAGCAGCCGTCTCGATCGGGTCGGCCGGCACGATCACCGTCATGTTGGAGATCGCCCGTAGCCACGCGATGTCCTCGATGGAGTGGTGGGTCGGGCCGAGTTCGCCGTACGCCACCCCCGGGCTCATCCCGCACAGCTTCACGTTGGTGTTCGAGTACGCGACGTCCGCCTTGATCTGCTCGAGCGCGCGGCCGGTGAGAAAGCAGGACGCGGCCGACACGAACGGGATCCGGCCGCCGTTGGCCAGGCCGGAGGCGACCCCGACCATGTCCTGCTCGGCGATGCCGACGTTGATCAGCCGGTCCGGGAACGCCTTGCGGAAGCTGTTCAGCTTGCTCGAGCCGACCGAGTCGTTCACCACCCCGACGATGCGGTGGTCCGCGTGCGCGAGCTCGGCCAACGTCTCGACGTACGCGTCCCGGCAGTCGTACCGCGGCCGGTCCGCGATCGAGGTCTCGACAATGCTCATCCACGTCCTCGCTTCGCTCCGGGCGCGGATGAGACACGAGGCGGGCTGTGCTTGATGATGCCCTCGCTTCGCTCGGTCATTCGCAGCTCCTTGGTGTAGCCGGGAACAACAGCTTCCAGCTCGGTCAGCGCCTGCTGGAACTCCGCCACGTCCGGCACCCGGTGGTGCCACGCGACGTTGTTGCTCATGAACGAGATCGGGTGGCCCTTGTGGGTGTGCGCGATCACGAAGGTCGGTTTCCCGGGCCGGAACGGTACGGCGGACAGGACGTCGAGCAGCTCGCCATGGTCGTGACCGTTCACCTCGACCACCGCGAACCCGAACGCCGCCGCCTTGTCCGGCAGCGGATCCAGGTCGTTGGTCTCCTTCGTGGTGGCGCCCTGCTGTATCCGGTTCCGGTCGACGATCACGGTCAGCCGGTCCAGCTGGTACTGGGACGCGGCCATCATCGCCTCCCAGTTGCTGCCCTCCTGCAGCTCGCCGTCGCCGACCAGCACATACGTACGCCGCAGCGACACGTCGAGCTTGGCCGACAACGCGTGCCCGACCGCGACCGGCAGGCCGTGACCGAGGGGGCCGGTGTTCGCCTCGACGCCGGCCACCTTGCGCCGGTTCGGGTGACCGTTGAGCGCGGACAGCGGCTTCAGGAACGTGGCGAGATCATCGACCGGCAGGAACCCGAAGGCAGCCAGCGTGGTGTAGAGCGCCCCGGCGACGTGGCCCTTGCTGAGGATGAACCGGTCGCGCTCCGGGTCGGTGACCATGTCCGGCGTGATGTTCAGGACCGCGCCGTACAGGGTCGCCAGGATGTCGATGGCGGAGTAGTCGCCGCCGATGTGGCCGGCTCCGGCGTAGTGGACCAGCTTGAGGTCCTGGATCCGGATCTGCCGGGCCGCCTCGGCGATGTGCGCCACCTGCTCGGCGCGGCTGCTGTGGATCGGCAGCCGCCCGAGCACAGGCATCGTCGTGTGTTCGACGGTCAGCGTCATACGATCTCCGCCATCGAACTCAGCAAGACCTTCTGCACCAGCTTCTGTGCCGCCAGAGCATCGTGCGACGCCTGTGCCGCCGCGAGAGCCTCGTCATCCAGTACGTCGAGCGCGTGGTGGACCGCCTTCAGGAACTGGATTGCCTGCTTCGCGGCCTCGACGCTGTCCTCGCGGAACGGGAACTGGTCCAGCTGCCAGACGCCCTCCCAGTTGTTCTTCCGCAGCGTGTGGAAGAACTCGAACGTCTCGACCAGGTGGACCGAACCGACCACCATGTCGTCGTCCCAGCCGCGCAGGTTGTCGTTGACGTCGATCGCGAACAGCCGGTTGTAGTCGATCGCCAACTGCGCCGCGTCGGCCGGTGTCTCCTGTCCGTAGAGCGAGTGGCCGAAGTCGAGCAGGATGCCCAGGTTCGGCAGGCCGATCTTCTCGATCCCGAGCAGCGTACGGGCGACGTTCGGGAAGATGATCTTCACCCGCGGCTCGCGCGGCTTGTACTCGATCACGAAGTTGATGTCCGGGTGCGCCGAGACGAGCTCCTTCAGGCCGTCCAGCGCCAGGTTCCAGATGTCGTGGTAGTTCACCTGGAACGGGTAGTCCCAGCCGTCCTGACCCGGCCACAGCTTCACGTAGGAACAGCCCAGGTCCTTGGCCAGCTCGGTTGCCTGGTGCAACAACTCCATCGCCTGCTTGCGAACGCCCGGGTCCGGGTTGGTCAACGAGCCCTTGACGAAGTCGCGGGTGTAGATCTCCGGCGTGATCGCGATCGCCGTGAGGTTGTTGCGCTTCAGCGCGTCCTTCACCTCCTCCAGCGTCCCCTCGTACCCGGCGAACGGCCAGTTCAGGTCGACCACGGACAGGTCGCCGACGGCGCCGGCCCGGTCGATCTGCTCGAGCAGCCCGACCGGCGGACCGTAGCCGTCGGTGGCGTAGCGGTCCTTGTACGTCGCGAAATGCCAGATCCCCGCACCGAACACCGGCAGGTCTGTCATGGTGTGTTCTCTCCTTGGTTGAGGCGGTCAGCCCTTGGTGGCGCCGGCGGACGTGAGACCGAGGAAGCCTCTGCGGGTGTAGCTGTTCATGACGTGCTCCTTTGGCGGGCGAAGCGGCGGATCTTGGCGAACATGTCCTCGAGCAGGAAGCGGACGTCGACCAGTTCGCACACGTGGATGGGGTTGTCGGTGCCGGGCAGGTACCAACCGTCGACACCGAAGCGCGGCGCCGGCCGGACCCGGAAGTTGCCGCTGTGCGGGTAGAGCATCAGCGAAATGGCCGGCGAGTCGCCGAGGGAGCGGGACTCGATCGGCTCGCCGTGCCAGGTGGCGTTCCACTCGACCAACTGGTCGATCAGGTACTTGCCGAGTGGACCGGCGTCGCCGATCTTCTCCTCGAGCTCGGCATAGCTCACCGAGACCTTGGTATAGACATCGCTGGTGACCTGCCACACCGTCATGCCGGAGCCGAAGACCACGTTCGCGGCGTGGATGTCGTTCGACAGGTTGAACTCCATCCGGTGGTCCGCGCTGTGGCCCTGGTAGCCACGTCCGCCGATCCAGATCACGATCACGTCCCGGTCCACGATCGCCGGGTCGAGCAGGATCGCCGAGGCCATGTCGGTGAGCGGGCCCAGGAACGAGACGAACAGCGGGTCGTCCTTCGAGGCCAGCTTGGACTCCTCGATGATCAGCTGCGCACCGGGCGAGTCCAGCGGGGTCTGCTCGTCCGCGATGCCGGTCGGGGCCCCGTTCGCCACCGGCACCTTGCCGGTCAGGTCCAGCAGGTCGAGCAGGAGGTCGATCTCCTCGCGGGACTCCTCCATGCTGCGGTCCGACCGGCGGGTGCCGAAGTGCGCGGGAATCAGCCCGCGGATGTCGAACGTGGGCGACAACAGCCCATGCACAATCGCGAACTGGTCGTCGGCCTCGTTCTTGGCGTCGGTGTTGATGATCACCCGGCGTCTGCTCGGCTTCACCTGTGTCGACCTCCGTCGCTGCTCGAATAGATATTCACCACTGCATAATCTGTCGCCATGAGTGTCGCCACGACGCTAGAGTCCCGTCAAGGGCTCGATTGAAAGTTGTCTGACTTGGAGGGCGATCGATGGCGCCGGCCGTACTCGCGGTGGACCAGGGCACCACGAACTCGAAGGCCGTCCTGGTGAGTGCCGACGGAAGCGTGCTGGCCACCGGGTCCGCGCCGGTCGGACTCTCGGCTCCGCAGCCCGGCTGGGCCGAGCAGGATGCCGACAACCTGTGGCGCAGCGTGCTCGCGGCGATCTCGTCGTGTCTCGCCGCCGCGGAGCCGGTCGAGATCACCGGGATCGGATTGTCGACACAGCGTGAATCGGTGGTCGGCTGGGACCGTCGTACCGGCGAGGCCGTGGGACCGGTGATCGGTTGGCAGGACGTGCGTACGACGTCGTGGTGTTCGTCGCTCCCGGACGACTTGGACACGCTTGTGCGCGCGCGGACCGGGTTGCGGGTGGACGCGATGTTCTCGGCACCGAAGCTCCGCTGGCTGCTCGACCACACGGATGCCGATCGGGTGGGCACCGTGGACTCGTGGCTGATCCATCGGCTGACTGGTTGCCGTGAGCACCTGACCGATGCGGGCAATGCCTCGCGGACCTTGCTGTACGACGTACTCGAGTTTGGCTGGTCCCCGGCACTGCTCGAGGCCTTCGGCGTACCTCGATCCGTTCTGCCCGACGTGCGACCTTCGAACGCCGGATTCGGCGTCACCGCAGGGGTTCCAGGGCTTCCGGACGGGATCCCGATCGTTGCGGTGCTGGCGGATTCGCATGCAGCGATGTACGGGCAGGGCTGCACGCAGGCCGGGATGATCAAGGCGACGTACGGAACCGGGTCGTCGGTGATGACGCCGGTCGACGAGTTCGTGGCGGACGGGTGCACGCTGGCGTGGCTGACGGACCGGCCGCTGTACGCGCTCGAGGGGAACATCGTCTCGTCGGGTGCCGCGCTCGCCTGGACTGCCACCATGCTCGGCCTGCCGGACGTCGGCGCGTTGATCGAACTCGCGGCGACTGTGCCCGACGCCGGCGGAGTGAGCCTCGTGCCGGCATTCGCCGGCCTCGGAGCCCCGCACTGGGACCGCGCTGCGCGGGCGGCGATCACTGGAATGAGCAGCTCCACGACTCGCGCGCACCTGGCCCGCGCCTGCGTCGACGCTGTCGCTCACCAGATCTGCGACGTCACCGACACCATCCCGGGCACGCCTGGACGCCTGCGCGCAGACGGGGGCGCGACTGTCTCGAATCTCCTCATGCAGACCCAGGCCGACCTCCTCGGTCACCCCGTCGAAGCCGCCGATGTCGCCGAGATCTCGGCCCTCGGCGTCGCCGAACTCGCCTGGACCACTCTCGGCGCCTGCACCGGCTGGGCCGCCCAGCGCCGCTACCGCAGCTTCGAGCCGGCCGTCGACGCCGCTGCGCGAGCGGGCCGCCGAGCCGAGTGGGCGGCCGCAGTCGCCTCGGTTCGCACCTTGAAGTGACGTCCATCTCGCTCTGAGTGTGCTGACCGGATGTGGTCGGACATCGCTTTCCGTGACGGCTTGACTCGTCGTGAAGGCCCACCTAAAGTGGCGGCCACAGGCCTCGGAAAGCCCTTTCCCAGGCTCACGAGGGGAGGCAGCGATGTGCGAGTTCGGACCTGGCCCGGCCGCGGCGCTGCCGGGCGGCATCGGCATCTCGTTGCTGAAGGTGTACGACCTCCAAACCCCGGACGGTTCGGCCGGCGGCTCCCCGCACGTGCACCTGGCCTGCTCCGAGGGGTACTACGTCGTCGCCGGGTCCGGCTCGGTCCAGACACTGAACCCCAAGGGCTTCGCCGAGACCCCGCTCCAGGCCGGCGCTGTGGTCTGGTTCGACCCCGGGACGATTCACCGGCTGGTCAACGGCGGCGGTCTCCAGATCCTGGCGTTGATGTCGAACTCGGGGCTCCCCGAGGCCGGCGACGCCGTACTGACGTTGCCGCCGGAGCACCTGACGGACCGCGAGACCTATCTCAAGGCGACCAGTCTCACCGGCGAGGGTGACGATCGGACCTCGTCCGCGATGGCGCGGCGCAACCTCGCGCTCGACGGCTTCGCCGTACTGCGGGAGTCCTACGAAACCGATGGGCCGCCCGCGCTGGACGACTTTTACGCGGCGGCGATCCGGATCGTCCAGCCGCAACTGCCGGACTGGCGCCGCCGCTGGGAACAGGGCGCTCGCCGGCTGGCCGAGCAGACCGGCGCCGCCCTCGATGCACTCGAAGCCGGTACGGCGCCACACCTACAGGCCGCTGAACTCCACGAACTACCCGCCCCCACCGAGTTCGGCCTGCATGGCATGTGCGGTCGCCTCGACACCTACGACATTTCTTCGCGAGAGGCAGAACAGTGAACGAGCGACGCGTCGGCATCGTGATGAACGGCGTCACCGGCCGGATGGGCCTGCGCCAGCACCTCGAGCGTTCCATCGTGGCGATCCGCGAGCAGGGCGGCCTGCCCGCCGCCGACGGAACCATGATCATCCCCGAGCCGATCCTGGTCGGCCGCAACGAGCTGAAGCTGCGCCGGATCGCCGAGCAGCACGGCCTGACCCGGTGGACCACCGACCTGTCCGAGGCACTCGCCGAGCCGGACGTCGAGATCTACTTCGACTCGTCTCTGACCCAACTCCGGGAGAAGGGCGTCCGCGCCGCCGTCGAAGCGGGCAAGGCGATCTACTGCGAGAAGCCGATCGCGGAGAGCCTGGACGCGGCGATCGACCTGGCCCGGCTGGTCCGGGACGCCGGGCTGAAGAACGGCATCGTCCAGGACAAGCTGTCGCTGCCCGGCCTGCGGAAGCTCAAGCGACTCGTCGACGGCGGGTTCTTCGGCCGGATCCTCTCGGTCCGCGGCGACTTCGGCTACTGGGTCTTCGAGGGTGACTGGCAGGAAGCGCAGCGGCCGTCCTGGAACTACAAGCTCGAAGAGGGCGGCGGCATCATCCTCGACATGTTCTGCCACTGGCGGTATGTGCTCGACCAGACCTTCGGCCAGGTCAAGTCGGTGTACTGCCAGGGCGCGACCCACATCCCGACCCGGGTCGACGAGCAAGGCAACGAGTACGCCGCCACCGCGGACGACTCGGCGTACGGCATCTTCGAACTGGAGGGCGGGATCATCGCGCAGATGAACTCGTCCTGGGCGACTCGGGTGTTCCGCGACGAGTTGGTCGAGTTCCATGTGGACGGGACCGAGGGCTCCGCGGTCGCGGGGTTGCGGAACTGCCGGGCTCAGCACAGGTCCGCGACGCCGAAGCCGGTGTGGAACCCGGACCTGCCGGCCACCGAGAAGTTCCGCGACCAGTGGGCGACGGTGCCGGACAACGAGGTGTTCGACAACGGCTTCAAGGTGCAGTGGGAGATGTTCCTGCGCCACGTGGTCGACGACGCCCCCTTCACCTGGGACTTCGTCGAAGCCGCCAAGGGCGTGCAACTGGCCGAGCTGGGCCTGCAGTCCTGGCGCGAAGGCCGCAAACTCGAAGTCCCCGCCCTGGACCTCGGCGGCCACCTGTGACACTCGAGATCCTCCTGCCGACCGGTCGCGGAGCCGGCTCGCCGGCCGGCTCCGCGACCGGTGGTGGGTTGGAGAGCCGCCGGGCGATCGGTGGCGGTGGAGCTTCGGCCGCTGGGCGGCTGGAGAGCGAGCGGGCGGGCGGTGGGGGGCCGGGCGAAGGTCGCCGGGATGGTGTCGGCGGGGGCGCCTCGGCCGCTGGGCGGTTGGAGACGTACCGGCTGGTTGGTACGCCGGTTGCTCGGGGCAACTACGCTCCGGCGACGAGGCGGTTGGCGTTTGCGGCTGCGCATGTGGTGGCGGATCCGTTGGGGGACAACTCGCCGGGTGCGCCTGCGGTGGTTGATTGGGAGCACACGCTGGAGTTTCGGCGGCATCTTTGGTCGCTGGGGTTGTCGGTGGCTGAGGCTATGGATACCGCGCAGCGTGGGATGGGGCTGGACTGGGCGGCGACGCAGGAGCTGATTCGGAGGTCCGCGGCCGAGGCGCCGGACGGGCGGATCGCGGTTGGGGTTGGGACAGATCAGCTGACCGCCGCGGGCCGACCCACCGGCGGCGCCCACGCGTTGGACGCGGTGATTGCTGCGTACGAAGAGCAGCTCGGTCTTGCCGAGGAGGTCGGGGCGCAGCCGATTCTGATGGCTAGTCGGGCGTTGTGTGCTGCGGCCGAGTCGCCTGACGACTACCGGAAGGTCTACGACCGGCTGGTGGGTCAATCGACCCGCCCGGTGATCCTGCACTGGCTCGGGTCGATGTTCGATCCGGCGCTCGACGGCTACTGGGGCAGCGACTCACTCGACACCGCCGCGGATGTCGTCGTCGATCTGATTGCAGACAATGTGACAAAGGTGGACGGGATCAAGGTCTCACTGCTGGATGCTTCGCGTGAAGTTGCCCTGCGCAACCGTCTGCCCGAGGGTGTCCGCCTGTACACCGGCGACGACTTCAACTACCCAGAGCTGATCCGCGGCGACGACGACCGCCACAGCGACGCGCTGCTCGGGATCTTCGCCGCGATCGCGCCCGCCGCCGCGGCGGCACTGAAGGCGCTGGACGACGGCGACCTGGACACCTACGACCGCGTCTTCGCACCGACAGTCCCGCTCGCGCGGCAGATCTTCTCGGCGCCGACGTACTACTACAAGACCGGGATCGCCTTTCTGGCTTGGCTGAACGGGCACCAGCCCGGGTTCTCGATGGTGGGTGGCCTGCAGACCGGCCGGTCGCTACCGCACCTGGCCGACACCTTCCGGCTCGCCGATCAGGCCGGCGTACTGACGAATCCGGAGCTTGCCGTTCAGCGGTTCGGGCAGTTGCTGCGGGTGGGTGGAGTCGACGCGTGAATCGCTACAGCCTGAACCAGGCGACGACGAAGTACTGGCCGCTCGAGGATGTCGTCGCGGCCAGCGCCAAGGCCGAGCTGTCGTGGATCGGGCTGTGGCGCGAACCGATCCAGGAGTACGGCGTCGACAAGGCCGCCCGGCTCGTCGCGGATGCCGGACTCAAGGTGTCGTCGCTGTGCCGCAGCGGATTCTTCACCAGCACGGATCCAGCGGAGCGCAAGGCGAAGATCGAGGACAACCGTCGCGCGATCGACGAGGCCGCCACCATCGGGACCTCGGTGCTGGTGCTCGTCAGCGGCGGTCTGCCGGCGGGCTCGCGCGACCTCGACGGCGCGCGCTCGATGGTCCGCGACGGGCTGGCCGAGCTGGCGCCGTACGCAACGGAACGCGGGGTGAAGCTCGCGGTCGAGCCGTTGCATCCGATGTTCTGCTCCGACCGGTGTGTGGTGTCGTCGCTGTCAGGTGCGCTTGACCTCGCCGAGCAGTTCCCGGCGTCGCAGGTCGGCGTGATCGTCGATGCCTACCACCTGTGGTGGGACGCGGACGTCTACCGGCAGATCGAGCGCGCGGGTGAGCGGATCCTGTCCTACCAGGTGAGCGACTGGGTCGTTCCGCTGCCGGAGGACACGCTGCTCGGCCGGGGCATGATGGGCGACGGCTCGATCGAGCTGCGCCGCCTCCGCGAGGCCTGCGACGCGGCCGGGTACGACGGGCCGATCGAGGTGGAGATCTTCAACCAGAAGCTGTGGGACGCACCAGGGCAGCAGGTCTTCGACCTGGCGCTCGCGCGGTATCGGGAACACGTCATCTGACCTTCGACATCAGGAGCTGACCGTATGAGTGACCGGACCATTCCCGCCGACGGCATCGGCATGCACCTCTACACGATGCGCGACGTGCTGGCCGAGGACTACCCGGGGACGCTCAAGCGCCTCGCCGGGATCGGATATCGCACGATCGGGGTGAGCGGGCGGTTCGACCACAGCGCCGAGGAGATCCGGTCCTTCGCGGACGACGCCGGGCTGTCGATCGTGCTCGAGCACGTCGGGTACACCCGGATGGCGGACGACTGGGACAGCGCACTGGCCGGCGTCAAGACGCTGGGCGGCAAGTGGGTCGTCGTACCGTCGATTCCCTCCGAGCTGCATTCGGTGGAGGGTTTCCGTACGGCGGCTGCCGCGTTCACCGAGGCCGGCAAGGCCGCCCGTGATGCCGGGCTGAAGCTGCTGTTCCACAACCACGGGCGCGACTTCGCCTCGGTCGACGGGCAGATCCTGTTCGACATCCTGCTCGACGTGGATCCGGAACTGCTCGGGTTCGAGTTCGACCTGTACTGGGCGGTCGAGGGCGGCCAGGACCCGGCGAAGTACTTCCAGGAGCACCCGGGCCGGTTCCCGGCGCTGCACGTGAAGGACATGGCCGCGGACGGGTCGTGGGAGGACGTCGGTGCCGGCAAGCTCGACTTCGGCGCGATGTTCGCACACGCCTCCGAGGGTGGCGTCGAGCAGTGGCTGGTCGAGCACGACAAGCCCACCGACGCCTGGCACTCCGCCGAACGCAGCTACCGAGGCCTGACCGAACTCCGGTTCTGAACCGGGCTTGGTGTCCGGAGACAAACGCTTAACCGGATCAGATCCGGTTACGACCGCTCACTGCTGGTGAGATCGGTTTACGCTCGATCCGTGCAGAAGGAGCCTACGGTCCGGCTGACGGCCATCCGCCGCCTGTACGAGGTGAGCGCGCGGATGGGTGCGGGGCGGAGCCTGGCCGAGACGCTGCAGGCGGTCGTCGACGGCGTGGTGGACGGGCTCGGCTTCGGCATCGCCGTACTGAACCTGCGGCACCCGGACGGCAAGTTCGAGGTGATCGCGGTGGCCGGCTCGCCGGAGGCGCGGGAAGCCCTGCTCGGCACAGTGAGCGCGGCGGACATCTTCGACGCCGAGTTCGCCATCGCGGACAAGTGGGGCGGCCTGCGCTTCGTTCCGCACGAGCGCCTGCCCGAGGGCGAGGTCATCGGCTGGGTGCCCGACGTACCTGTGTCGGACGACCCGGCCGCCTGGCATCCGCTGGACGCGTTGTTCGCGCCGCTGCACTCGTCCGACGGCGAGTTGGTCGGGATGCTGGCGGTCGACCTGCCGGAGGACCAGCGGCGGCCAGGCCCGATCCACCGGGAGTTGCTGGAGATCTTCGCCACCCAGGCCGGGCTGGCGATCGACAAGGCTCGGCTGACCGATCAGTTGCTGGCCGAGAAGACCCGGCTCGAGGCGAGCGAGACGACGTTCCGGATGGTGTTCGAGGGCGCCGGCAACGGGATGGCCACGATCGCCTTCGACGGGTCCGAGGCGGGCCGGATCCTGCGGGTGAACGACGCCTTCTGCCGGATCACGGGGTACGCCGTCGACCAGCTCGTCGGCGTACCGATGGTGGACTTCCTCCGCGACGAGGAGCCGGCCCAGTCCCGGCGCGAACTCGAAGAACTTGCCCGAGGCAACAGCTCGTACCGGTTCGAGCGGATCTTCACCCAGCCCGGCGGCAACGAGATCTGGCTCGGCGGTACGGCGGCGATCGTCGACCAGGGCGCGGGGCTGCCGCGGATCCTGCTGATCCAGATCGACGACGTGACCGCCCGCAAGGACGCCGAACGCGAACTGCGCCACCACGCCGCACACGACCCGCTGACCGGCCTGCCCAACCGCCGCCTGCTCCAGCACCGCTTCACCGCCGTGCTGGAGCGGACCCGCGCGTCAGGCCGGCCCGGTGCCGTGCTGTTCTGCGATCTCAACCACTTCAAGCTGGTGAACGACGGCTACGGTCACGAGGCCGGCGACCGAGCGTTGCGCGAGATCGCCACCCGGCTGGCCGCCGAGGTCCGGCACGGCGACACCGTGGCCCGACTCGGCGGCGACGAGTTCGCGATCCTCGCCGAGGACATCGCCGACGAGGACCTCGCGACCCTCATCACCCGCCTCGAGACTGCCGTCAGCCGCCCACTTCCAGGCATCACCATCGAGGTCAGCACCAGCATCGGCACCGCGCCGATCACGCCGGACTCAACCGATCTGGACGCCCTCCTCCACACCGCCGACCAGGCCATGTACGACGCGAAAACGCGCGCGACTGAGCCTTGCGGGCATCTATCGTTGCAGCATGCCGATGCTGACATTCACCGACTCGCTGCCGGGCCGACCGCGAAAGATCCTGGTCGCCGGGACGTCGGCGTCCGGAAAGACGACGCTGGCTCGCGGGATCAGTCAGCGGCTGGACGTTCCGCACATCGAGATCGACGCTCTGTTCCACGGGCCTGACTGGACCCCGCGAGACACCTTCCTGGCCGAGGTCGACGAGTTCAGCTCCCGACCGGAGTGGGTCACGGAGTGGCAGTACAGCTCGGTCCGGCCGCTGCTCGCGGAACGCGCCGAGCTCGTCGTATGGCTCGACCTGAGCAGGACCACGGTGATGCGTCAAGTGGTACGCCGTACCGTCCGCCGCAGCGTCCGGAAGGAACAGCTGTGGAACGGCAACCAGGAACCGCCGCTGCGGACCGTGTTCACCGATCCCGACCACATCATCCGGTGGGCCTGGAAAACCCACCACGAAAACGCGAACCGCATTGCAGCGCTGCTCAGCGAGCGCCCGGAGCTTGCCATCGTCCGCCTCCCGAGCCACACCGCCGCCCGGAGGTGGCTTGACGGTGTGCTCGGGGTGACAGCTTCGTAGCTCAGGCGGCGTCGAGGGCGGCGACCTGGTCGGCGGTGAGCTCGAGGTCCAGGGCGGCGTACGAGTCGCGAATCGTCTCCGGGCGGCTGGAACCGGGGATGGGGACGACGTGCGGGGACTTGGCCAGCAGCCAGGCGAGGGTGACGCGCTGCGGGCTGACGCCGAGCTCGGCGGCGAGCCGGTGGAACGTGGGGTGCTTGCTGCCGAGGGCGCCGGCGTTCGAGATGCCGCCGAGCGGTGCCCAGGGCAGGAACGCGATGCCGAGCTCGTCGCACAGCTCGAGCTCCGGCTCGCTGGACCGGAACGCGGGCGAGAACTGGTTCTGCACGGAGACGAGGCGGCCGCCGAGGATCTCGTTGGCCTGCCTGATCTGCGCCGGGTTCGCGTTCGAGATGCCGGCCATCCGGATCTTGCCGGCGTCGAGCAGGTCACGGATCGCGCCGATCGAGTCGGCGTACGGCGTCTTCGGGTCGGGCCGGTGGAACTGGTACAGCCCGATCGCCTCCACCCCGAGCCGCTTGAGCGACTCGTCCGCCGCCTGCATCAGATGCTCCGGCGACCCGTCCACGGTCCAGCTGCCGTCGCCGGGCCGCAGGTGGCCGCCCTTCGTCGCGACCAGGACCTTCGAGGTGTCGCCGCCGTACGACGCCAGGGCGTTGGCGATCAGGGACTCGTTGTGGCCGATGTCGGTCGCGGTCAGGTGGTACGCGTCGGCGGTGTCGATCAGCGTGATGCCGAGGTCGAGCGCCGCGTGGATGGTCGCGATCGACCGGGCCTCGTCGGGCCGGCCTTCGATCGACATCGGCATGCCGCCGAGCCCGATCGCGCTGACCTCGACGTCGCCGATGCGGCGGGTGTTGTTCGTCTGAGCTGCCATGTCTCCAACGTCCCGCGCGAGGGGCGCCGATTCCAACAGGAATCTCCGCACAGACTCAGTACTCCTGGTGCTGAATCGATGTCAAGGGGTTACCTTTCGAACGGTAGTTACGTAAGAATGTGACGCAACTCGACCTCCCCTGGATCGGAGCCCGCCCGTGCCTCCTCCTCCCACCCGTCGTACCTTCCTCCAACTGACCGGCCTGAGCGCCGCCGCGGTCGCGATCGGCGTCTCCGCACCGGCCGGCGCCGACGCCACCCCAGGACGCCCCGTCCCGTCCGGCGCCTTCGCGCTTGGCGTCGCCTCCGGTGATCCGCGCACCGACGGTTTCGTCCTGTGGACCCGGCTTGCCCCGACGCCGCTCGTGACCGACGGGCACGGCGGCATGCCCGCCGATCCCGTCCCCGTGCAGTACGAAGTGGCCGAGGACAGCCAGTTCAAGCAGGTCGTACGCCGTGGGCTCGCGATCGCGACCCCCGAACTGGCGCACGCCGTACATCCCGAGGTCCGCGGTCTGCGGCCGGATCGCGAGTACTTCTACCGGTTCCGCGCCGGCAGCGAGCTCAGCCCGGTCGGCCGGACCAAGACGTTGCCGGTCCAGGGGTCGCAGTTCACCTTCGCCACTGCGTCCTGCCAGGCCTGGTACCACGGGTACTTCACGGCTCATCGCGACATCGCCCGTCGTGCCCCGGACGCGGTGTTCTTCCTCGGCGACTACATCTACGAGTACGGGATTGTTGCCGGTGACAACCTCTGGCGCGAGGGCGTGTCGGTCGGTCCCGAGCACGGCGTGGAGATCGAGACGCTGGAGCAATACCGGCTGAGGTACAGCCTGTTCAAGACCGACCCGGACCTGCAGGCTGCGCACGCTGTCGCGCCGTGGTTCCTGGTCTGGGACGACCACGAGGTGCAGAACAACTACGGTGCAGACAACTCGCTGTACGGGATCCCGCCGGAGCTCTTCGTGCATCGCCGCGCCGTTGCTTACCGCGCGTTCTACGAGAACGTGCCGGTCGCCCTGGACAGCCTGCCGCACGGACCGGACGGTCAGCTCTACCGGCGGTACGACGTCGGCTCGCTCGCGCGGGTGCACCTGCTCGACACCCGGCAGTACCGCGACCCGCTGCCGGTGGACGAGGCCGATCGCGTCTCCGAGCAGCGCACCATCATGGGCGCCAAGCAGGAGAAGTGGCTGTACGACGGACTCCGTCATTCACCCGCGACCTGGAACGTGGTCGCCGGCGGTGTCGTCCTCAGCGCGATCACCGACGACCGGACCGAGCAGTGGGACGGCTATCCGGCGAACCGGCGCCGGGTGCTGGAGGCCATGGGTCAGGCCGGGACCTCGGTGATGCTGACCGGCGACATCCACCGCCACGTGGCGTCCGAACTCAAGTTGGACTTCGCGAACCCGGACTCGCGGACGGTCGGCGTGGAACTGGTGTGCTCGTCGGTCGGCTCCAACGGGGACGGCACCGACACGGACCAGTACGCGCAGGACTGGCTCCAGCATCCGTACGTGAAGCTCTACAACGCGCGCCGTGGGTATGTGCACTCGACCCTGACCCGCTCCGAGATGACCACGGAGTTCGTCAACTTCCCCTACATCCAGGCGGATGCGAACGCCGAACCGCGTGTGGTCGCAACCTTCCGAACGCCCGCTGACGATCCCCGTCTGGAGGCCTTGTGATGAATCGTCCTCCCGCCATCACCCAGCTCCGTGGCACCGGCGACATCGGCACGCTCACCCTCGACTGGAAACCGGTGTCGTGGGCAACCGTCGTGGACCACTACGCCGTGTACGTCGCCGAGCCCGGAACCACGACGTACACCCTGCTGGGCAAGACCGTCTATCCGCACTTCGTGCATCGCGGGCTCGGGTTCACCGGTGTCACGCGGTCCTATCGGGTGGTGACAGTGGATGCTGCGGGCAACAGATCACCGGCGTCGCGTTCCGTTGCCGCTGCCAACAAGACGTCCGTGACGATCTCCGGTCAACCCATCGCGCGAGTCGGAGTGTATGACGGCAAGGGTTCCGAGCTGGCGTTGTCACCCAAGGGGTACGCCGAGTACCCGGCTCGCTTCCCGTCGGACGTCGACTACACCTACGGTACGTCGGTGCCGTCGGCCGACTGGTCGTACCTGTTCCCCGGGCCGGCGGACAAGTGGGCCGGAACGAAGAACCACACGGTGACGTTTCGGTTCGACCTGAGCGCGGTGCCCGAGCAGGATCTCGATCTGGCGCTCTGGCTGATCGACAGCCACGCCAGCATCCCGGGCTCCGCCGTACTGTCCGTCAACAGCACCGAGGTCGGGCGGCTCGCGTTCGCGAACGGCGCCACCAAGGGCTCGACGATTGCCGACAGCACCTACCCCGGTTCACCACTCAAGCCGTCGTACCTCGAAGTGTCGTTGCCCAAGGCACTCTTCCGGACCGGTCAGAACGCGATCACCCTGGTCAAGGACGAGGGCTCGTGGATCGCGTACGACGCCTTCGGGGTCTATGCGCGGAAGTGAGCTCAGCCGGGCACGTCGAGTCGCTGGGTCCCGACCACCGACAGCAGGCGCAGCGCTTCCTCCGACGGTGAGCCGGGGGTCGCGGTGTAGATGATCACCTGCTGGTCGCGGTCGGGGATCGAGAGAGCGTCGCAGTTCACGGTGACCGTGCCGACCACCGGATGCTCGAAGGTCTTGCAGAGGGTCGGCTCCGCGGACACGTCGTGCGCCTCCCACAGCTCGGCGAACTCGTCGCTACCCGCGAGCAGTTCGGCGATCAGCTGCTGAGTCTCCGGATCGTCCGGGTACCGCGCCGTCGTCGCCCGCAGGTGACTGGCCGAGCTCCGGGCGAACTGTCCGGCGTCGGAGACCGAGTACAGCCGGCCGGAGCCCGGGGGCGGACCGAGGAACGCGCGCCGGATCAGGTTCCGGTCCCGCCGGGAGAGGATGGAGAAGTCCTCCATCAGCGCCGTCGCCAGGTGGTTCCAGGCGATCACCTCGTACGACGCCGACAGGACGATCGCGGCCGCGTTCGGCAGCCGTTCGAGCAGGTCGAGGATGCTCTGCCGGACCTGCCGCGGCGGGCCGGGCGGCGGCGCCACCGGCACACCGGCCAAGTCGTGGAGGTAGTTGCGTTCGGCATCGCCGAGGCGGAGTGCGCGGGCCAGCCCGGCGAGCACCTCACCCGACGGATGTGGAGCTCGGGCCTGTTCCAGCCGGGTGTAGTACTCGGTCGAGATGTACGCCAACTGGGCCACCTCTTCGCGGCGCAGGCCCGGCGTACGGCGGCGTCGGCCGGCGAGCAGCCCGACGTCGGACGGCTTGATCCGTTCACGTCTGTTGCGCAGAAACGCTGCCAGCTCGGGCTTGTCCACGCTTCCAGTCTGCCGCGTTGCACGCGGTTAGCCAGGTACTACCGGTGTCTGGTTACGGTTCTCGCCAGCGCACAGGCTCGACGGCATGGACAAACTGCTTGAAGGAAAGGTCATTTTCATCACCGGCGCCGGGCGCGGGATCGGTGCCGCGGCCGCACGACTGTTCGCCGCTGAAGGTGCGCAGGTGATGCTCGCGGCTCGCACCGAATCGGAGCTGGCGGCAGTCACTCGCGAGGTCGGTCCGAGTGCGGCGTACATCGTCGCTGACCTCGCCGATCCCGACGCGGTGCAGGCGGCGGTCGATCGCTCGGTCTCGGAGTACGGGCGCCTGGATGGTGCCTTCAACAACGGCGCGATCGGCATCCCGCCCGGACCGATGGACGAGATGAGTGTCGAACAGTTCGACCAGGGGTACGCCGTCAACCTCAGAGGGCTGTGGACCGCGATGGTCGCCGAGGTCACCGCGATCCGGGCGACGGCCGGACACGGGAGCATTGTCAACACGTCGAGTGTCGGCAGTCTCGCCGGGAATCCTGCACTACCGGCGTACGGCGCGCTGAAGCGGGCCGGCAACAGCCTGACCGAGTCGGCGGCGATCACCTACGGTCCGGAGAACATCCGGGTCAACGCGATCGCTCCGGGGACGACGCTGACCGAGATGCTGCACGACTGGGACCGCGCCACGCCCGGGATCATCGACAGCCTGAACGCACGGACCCCGCTGGGCCGGGCCGCCCAGCCGGACGAGATCGCGCAGGCCGCCGCCTGGCTGCTCAGCGACCGGTCGTCGTACGTGACCGGAACTGTGCTGCGTGTCGACGGCGGCCTGGCTGCCTGACCTCAGCTCGCGTGCACGTGGGGGTCGCGGTCCTCGACGACGTACGTCGCGCGGGTGCTGATCGGAGCGTCCGGGGTCTGGACGTACGGAACGACGCGGAAGTCGGAGCGCCACTGCTTCTGGTTCACGGTGACGCGGACGTAGCCGCGCTGGCTGTTGAAGAACTTCAGGTGTGGGTTGGCCGCCAGGAACTGCTGGCCCTGGTCGGTCATGTCGGCGCCGTCGCCGCCGCTGGTGATCGACGTACCGACGAACTCCGTGCCGACGTTGCGCGAG
Source organism: Kribbella pittospori (assembly GCF_004331465.1). Lineage (GTDB taxonomy): Bacteria > Actinomycetota > Actinomycetes > Propionibacteriales > Kribbellaceae > Kribbella > Kribbella pittospori. The sequence goes on along the minus strand of NZ_SJKB01000022.1, from coordinate 28,835 downwards.
TCCGGGTCGGCGAAGTCGCGCTTCAGCTCGAGGGCGTAGTTCTGGTGCCGGTCGCCGGTGATCACCACCAGGTTGCGGACGCCGCTGTCCTGCGCGGCCGCGAGCACCTTGTTGCGCTCGGCAACATAACCGTCCCACGGGTCCAGCCAGACGTGGGTCTCCGGACCTGGCGTCCAGTCGGTCTGACCCATCGGGGTCTGGTTGCCGATCACCTGCCAGCGGGCGTGCGACCGGCGGAAACCGTCCAGCAGCCAGGCGCGCTGCTTGCCGCCGAGCATGGTGTTGTCCGGGTCGAACCGGTCGTCGCAGGTGGACGAGTCGCCGTCGCCGCACGGCTGGTCCGAGCGGTACTGGCGCGTGTCGAGGATGGTGAAGTCGGCCAGCCGGCCGTACGGGAGCCGGCGGTGGTAGCGGATGCTCGGGCCGGACGGCATCTGCTCGTGCCGAAGGTGTGGATCCACGGGTGGGCGGCGTGCGCGGCCTGCAGCGGAGCCTCAGTTTTGTACAGCGAGTACTGCAGCCGGTAGCGGGCCAGGTCGAACGTCTCGGTGTGGAAGCGCGGGTCGGTCGTCACCCCACGCTTGTTGGTCTTGACGCCGGACTCGTACAGGTAGTCGCCGAGGTGCACGACCAGGTCGAGGTCCTCGCGGGCCATGTGGTCGTACGCCGTGTAGTAGCCGTCCTGCCAGGCGTTGCAGGACGCGAACGCGAACCGGAGCTCGCGCGGCGAGGTGAACGGGTGCGGCGTGGTCCGGGTCCGGCCGGTCGGCGATACCTCGCGGCCAGTGCGGAAGCGGTAGTAGTACACGGTGTCGGGCAGGAGGCCGCGGATCTCGGGGTGGATCGAGTGGCCGAGCTCGGGAGTGGCAACGACGCTGGACCGGCGGACGATGTGCCGGAAGTGCTCGTCCCGGGCGACCTCGTACTCGACCCGGACCGGCCGGGCGGGCATTCCGCCCTTCCCGTCGACGGCGTACGGGTCGGTGGCGAGCCGGGTCCACAGCACGACACCGTCGTACTGCGGATCACCGGAGGCGATGCCGAGGGTGAACGGGTTGCCGCTGCCGGCCGGAGCGGCGTACGTCGTCGAGGCGTCCCAGGCCCCGGTGCCGAGCAGTACGGCGGCAGTGCCCGCACCACCCAGGCCGAGGAAGCGACGGCGGGAGACTGACATGGTTCCTCCAGATGAAGGGCGGATCAGGTGGGGGAAAGCCCGGTCAGTCTTCAGTCACCGCATGTCTGCGACTTGTCGCAGAGTTGGTCGGTAAGTTAACGCCGGTGCCCGGTGGGTGGATCACCCGGCACGATAGGTCCATGCAGATCGACGAACGAGTACGACGAGCCCGCCCCGACGACGTCCCCGCCCTCGTGGAACTGGTGTACGGCCTGGCCGAGTACGAGCGAGCGCCCGACGAGTGCCGCCTGACCGCGGACCAGCTCCACACCGCACTCTTCGGTGAGAACCCCGCCGTCTTCTGCCACGTCGCCGAACACGAGGGCGCGGTGGCCGGCTGCGCCCTGTGGTTCCTCAGCTTCTCCACCTGGCGCGGCGTCCACGGCATCTACCTCGAAGACCTCTTCGTCCGCCCCGAAACCCGCGGCACCGGCCTGGGCAAAGCCCTCCTCACCGCCCTCGCCCAAGAATGCGTCGCCAACGGCTACGAACGCCTCGAATGGTCCGTCCTCAACTGGAACACCCCCGCCATCGACTTCTACAAATCCCTAGGCGCCCACCCCCAGGACGAATGGACGATCTACCGACTAACCGACGCGGCCCTCACCAGGCTCGGTTCGTAAGCACGGGGAACGCCTGGCGCAGCTCGCCGATCAACTCCTGCTGCCGACCGTCACCGAAGGCACAGGCTGCGAGCCAGACCGTCTCGAACGCGGCCCGGAGCGGATCGTCGTCGTCCGCCGCGAAGAGGAGTGTCCACAGGTTCTCGATCGGGTCGACGTCGTCGTTCCAGCCCCATGGCCTGAAAGCCAACCTGACCTGCTGGTTGTCGGTCGGACTCGCTGCTGCCGGCGCCGGCAGCAGCGACCACACGGGAACGCCATGGTCGATCCCGTCCAGGATCGCGGCGATCCACTCCTGCTGGTCCAACTGCTTGTCGACGCACACGCGACGGACCGCCCACCGGGCGATCGCGCGCTGGGTGTCCGGATCGACGCGGTCGATGTCGTCGATCAGCGGTCGGTCCAGCTGTGCCAGTCCGAACGCTCTCAGGGAGGCATCACGGACCCGCTCGCTCGGGAGAGTGCCGCCCCATTCCCGAGTCAGTTCGGCGAGCGCCTCCTCGGCTGCCCTGCGTTCACGCTCCCGCTTCAGCTCGGCGCGTTGTTCTGCCGTCGGCGGTGGCGGCGTCTCGCGGGCGACTCGGTGCCAGTACGCGGCCTGAGCACTTGTCTGTTTGACCACTCGATCCGGAGCAGGCGGTGCCGGCCAGAACTGCACGAGGTAGCGGTCGACCAGAGGTTCGTCGTCCATCGGTGGTGCAGCCTGATGGCCGGCATCCATGCCCCAACCGCAGTACCGCACCCGGTAGTCCACCTCGTCCAGGTCCAGCGGCCAGTGCCCCTCGCCGCCCCACCCGTTCAACGCGACGGCGCCGACCGGTCGGAACGACGCCTCGACGATCTCTTCCCAGAACTCGTCGATCGCCGGCGCTTCGTCGTACACCTCGACCACGAACCCGACTCGGCCGGTGTGCAGCCCGGTCATCAGGAACAGAGCCCCCTGCACCGCGGCACCACACAGCCCGTTCTGCTGACCCCCGAAGGACTCCGGCAACTCCGGCTGCCGTCCCGAACTCTCGACATAGATCTGCCCATACGCAACCCAAGCCGCCCCACTCATCGCCGTACGCACGCAGACTCCCCCAGACGTCAGTAACCGGCTCCAATATCAATCACACGCGGAGCCGTACCTCAACCCCCTTGAACTGCAGCTTCCTGCAACTCGGCGGCGTTCATGCGGATCCACTCGTGCTTGCGTCGGATGTCTTCGGGTATGCCGAGTTGCTGGAGGTGTTGCATTGCGGGGTTGCCGGCTGTGGCTGCTCGGTCTATGCCGTTGGCGGCTCGGGCTTGCCAGTGGAGGATGGATGGGATGAGGGCTGTGGTGTCGGCGGGGCCGTAGCCGGCGAGGAGGGACTGCCATTGGGGGATTACTCGGTTGAGGTCGCCCAGGTCGGCGTACTGCCAGCAGGTGAAGGCGATGTCGTGGATGCGGCGGCCGGGGGCGGCGAGGTCCCAGTCGATGAACGCGATCGCGCGGGTGCCGTCGGTGGTGTAGACCGTGTTCTTGGGCGAGAGGTCGTTGTGGCAGACAACCTCCTGGTCACCGGCGAGCGCCGTACCCGCGGTGAGGTCGTGGAACTCCCGGACCAGCCGGCCCACTGATCGAAGCGTCTCAGGTGACGTGACGGCAGGCTTCCATGGCCGTTCCCACGCCACATACCCGTCGATGAAGCTCAACCGCTCCCGCCCGTCGTCCTCCAGCCCGAGGAACCGCGGCGCTCCAGGCCACCCGTCCAAGTCGATCAGTACGTCGCGCACGAAGGCGGCCCGCTCGCCGCCCTCGCGCAACACCACATCGCCCCGCCGCACCACCACATTCACAAACCCACCCTGCAGCTTCACCTCATCCACGGCCCCACCCTGCCGTACAGCCCGTGGAATAGGCGTGGGGTTTTTGCCGTTGAGGCGGTATCTGTGTCGACAGGAGGTGTTTGGTGGAGGACTTGCGGGCTCTTAGTTATGGGCTGGGGCAGCAGTACTTCGAGGAGCGGGATTATCGGGGGGCTATTCGGGCTTTGCGGCCGGTGGTGGAGGAGACGCCTGAGGATGTGGGGACTCGGCTGTTGCTGGCTCGGGCCTACTATCACGCGGCGTTGCTGAAGCCGGCTGAGGAGCAGTTGCTCGAGGTGCTCGAGCGGGAGCCGACCGAGTACTACGCGCACCTGATGATGGCGCGGACGCTCGAGCGGCAGTCGCGGGCCGAGGAGGCCGGCAAGCACCGCCGGATCGCGGCGGCACTCACCGGTGACGACGAACTCCTCAGGCCTCACAGCGCCTGACGTTGGGCGGCGTAGAGGTCTGTGACGGCTGGGCGGGTGCCTAGTAGGTAGGTCGCGTTTTCGAGGTCGCCTTGGAAGTCGCGGGGTAGGCCGCTCGGGTCTGAGGTGAGACCTTGCAGGCCGACCGTGATGCTGCGAGGCGCGATGTCGGCGAGTTGGATCGCGTAGGGGCTGCCGGAGGTGATCCGGACGTTCCAGTGCGCGATCCGCGCGCCGAACAGCGGCCCGGACGCGGCCGATCCGCCGACCCGTCCGTTGTTCGCCAGCGTGATGTCGGTACGGGCGTTCTCGAACGGCATCGCGCGATGCGTGTCGAACGTCCCCTCGGCCATCCGCCCGCGCCGCCAGACGTTGCCCGCCGACAGCCCTTCCAGGTTGAGACCGTGATGTGTCGACCCGGACGGCAGCGGCACCGTGAACTGCTCGATCTCGAACCCGTCGACCTGGTTGTCGTGCGACTGCATCCGGCAGGCGAAACTGTGATGCGCGGACCGGCCGCCGACGACCACGTTCGTCAGCGTCACCGCCTTCGTCGTGGTGAACCCGAACCCGAGATCGCAGTTCTCCACGCGTACGTCGTCTGCCCAGCAGTCATGAACCGCCTGGAAACAAAGGCCGTTCGACCCCGGATGCCGGTTGTGCGCCGTCATCGGCCGCAACTCGTTCCGGATCGTCAGCGACTCCACACCGACGTCGTGCACCGTCGGCCCGACCTCCCGCAACCGCGACGGCCAACTCGGCCGGAGGTCGTACCTGAGCGGCTGCGCCAGCCGCACCAACCGCTCACCCAGCACCGCCTCGATCCGCACCGGCCACTGCAGGGTCGCATACTGCACGTACTGCCCACCGGACCCGGTCGTCAGCTGCGGCGCCTTCACCGGCCAGTCGTACTCCCGCGTCCCGGCCACGTCCCCGGCCAGATGCCGCAGTACGCCGGCATCGGCCGGATTGTCGGTCTCGAGTACGACGAGATCTCCGGCGGCGAGGTGTTCGGTCGAAGACACGAGCAGCGTCCGTTGCCCTCGGGACGCGGCACCGACCTCGGCCAACGTGTCGCCAAGCATCCAGCCTTCGGAGCCGGCGTAGTCCTCGCTCTCGGACAGAGCCTTCCGCTCCGGCGCCATCACCCAGATCTGTCCGCCGGTCCACGACCAGCGGCTGTTGCCGGTCGACTGCAGGTTCGGCCGGTAGCCCTCCTCGAGCGGGCGGTTGAAGTGCAGGATCGTGCGCTCCCGGCCCGCACCCTTCAGGACGACGTTCGACCAGTGGATCCAGATCGGCGAGTCGAAGCGGTACACACCGGGAGGTACGACGACCGTCCCGCCACCGCGACTGCCGGCGTACTCGAGGGCCTGGGTGAACGCGACGGACGCGTCGGCGGTGCTGCCGGGGCGGGCGCCGAAGTCGGTGACGTTCGCGATCACACGCGGACGGCGCGGTCGCTCGCCGCCGCGGAAGCCGGCGTGGGAGATGTCGGGGATGAGCGGATGGGCACCGGGCGCCTCCGCCCACTCGGCCAGGAGCTGAGTGGAGAGGTCACCCTGAGAGGCGGGCGTCGCTGGTGAGGCGGGCGGGGTGGCGGCCGCCGCGGGTGAGGCGAGCAGGGTGGTGGCGGGGACGGCGGCTGCGCCACCGAGCAGGAGACGACGGGTCAGGCGGGGCGACGTGTTCGGGTTCTGCATGGAGAACGCTCCTCAGGGGCGGTGAGGTTTCGCATGACGGGACCTAGTTTCACCACATGGACCCGACCTGACAAGGGCGTGATGGAATGACGGACCGGGGAGTGGCGTTGACCTGGGTATCAATAGTTTAATCGTGAACTATCTACCCAGTCGAGGAGGACAGATGCAGTTCGGTGTGTTCACCGTCGGTGACGTGACCGAGGATCCGACCACCGGCACGGCCGTGAGCGAGGCCGAGCGGATCAAGGCGATGGTGGCCATCGCGCTGAAGGCCGAAGAGGTCGGCCTGGATGTGTTCGCCCAGGGTGAGCACCACAACCCGCCGTTCGTGCCGTCGTCGCCGACCACCCAGCTCGGCTTCATCGCCGCGAAGACGTCGAAGATCATCCTGTCCACCGCGACGACCCTGATCACCACCAACGACCCGGTGAAGATCGCCGAGGACTACGCGATGCTGCAGCACCTGGCCGACGGCCGGGTCGACCTGATGATGGGTCGCGGCAATACCGGCCCGGTGTACCCGTGGTTCGGCCAGGACATCCGCAACGGCATCGGGCTCGCGATCGAGAACTACGCCCTGCTGCGCCGGCTCTGGCGTGAGGACGTGGTCGACTGGGAGGGCAAGTTCCGTACGCCGCTGCAGGGCTTCACCGCGACACCGCGGCCTCTCGACGGCGTACCGCCGTTCGTGTGGCACGGGTCGATCCGCTCGCCGGAGATCGCCGAGCAGGCCGCGTACTACGGCGACGGCTTCTTCCACAACAACATCTTCTGGCCGGTCTCGCACACCCAGCGGATGATCGAGCTGTACCGCAAGCGCTTCGAGCACTACGGCCACGGCGCCGCGGACCAGGCGATCGTCGGACTCGGCGGTCAGGTGTTCATGCGGAAGAACTCGCAGGACGCGGTCAACGAGTTCCGGCCGTACTTCGACAACGCGCCGGTCTACGGACACGGACCCACGCTCGAGGACTTCAGCCGGGAGACGCCGTTGACGGTCGGCAGCCCGCAGCAGGTGATCGAGCGGACGCTCTCGTTCCGGGAGCACTTCGGTGACTACCAGCGGCAGCTGTTCCTGATGGACCACGCCGGACTGCCGTTGAAGACCGTGCTGGAGCAGCTGGACATCCTCGGCGAAGAGGTGGTTCCGGTGCTGCGCAAGGAGTTCGCGGCGAAGCGACCGGCGCACGTGCCGGACGCCCCGACGCACGCCTCGCTGAAGGCCGCCGCCGAGCGGGCGCGCGACCTGGAGACGATCCCGGAGCCGGCCGGATCGGTCGAGGAGACGAGCCGATGAAGGAACGTGTGATCGCCGTGGTGACGGCCGGGCTGACGACACCGTCGTCGTCCCGGCTGCTCGCCGACCAGCTGGCGGCCGCCGTCAAGGACGAGCTGTCCGGTCGCGGGATCGAGTCGCGGATCGAGCTGATCGAGGCCCGCGACCACGCGCACGACCTCACCAACAACCTGCTCACCGGCTTCCCGTCGGCCGAGCTGGAGAAGGTGCTCGACACGGTCGCCAAGGCGGATGCCCTGATCGTGGTCTCGCCGACCTTCAGCGCGTCGTACTCCGGGCTGTTCAAGATGTTCTTCGACGTACTCGACGACCAGGCGCTGGCCGGCAAGCCGGTCCTGCTCGCGGCGACCGGCGGGACCGAGCGCCACTCCTTGGTGCTCGAGTTCGCACTGCGGCCGCTGTTCGCCTACCTGAAGGCGATCCCGGTGCCGACCGCCGTGTACGCCGCGTCCACGGACTGGGGTCCGAACGCGACGACGCTGCGGCCCCGCATCACTCAGGCCGCGACCGAGCTGGTCGCCGCCCTGCAGCACGAGACACCGACGCAGGTGGATCCGTACGACAACCCGACGCCGTTCGAGGACCTGCTCAACAGCTAGAGCCCTGGTTAACGGCTAGGCCCGCTCGTCGATGAGCAGTGAGATGCCGTCGAGAATCCGGGTCAGTCCGAAGGACAGCGCGTGCGCGGGGTCTATGACGGATTGGAACTGTTCGCCCACCGAGGTGCCGACCCGGCCCGCCACCGGGAAGTGCTGAGCCGCGCCGGACATAACGCGGGTCAGGGTCGGCGAGATCTGCCGCCACCACTCCTCGTCCGACAGCCCGGACTCGCGCTGAGTGCGGAGCTGTTCGGCGCGCGCGCGGGCGGTGCCGTGGACGTGCGTGAGTACGAGTGTCAGGGCGGAGTCCATCTCGACGTCGGTCAGCCCGAGGCCGTCGAGGGGCCGTAGCTCGGCCTCGTATTTGACGGTGATGTTGGGACCGAGCGCGTTCCGCATGGTCGGAACGTCATGGATCCACGGGTGCTTCGTCAGCACATCCCAGTTGCGGCGGGCAATGAACTCCAGCGCGCCACGCCAGCCGCCGGGCTGCCGCGACGGCTCGTCGGCGTCGGCGTACAGATCGCCGTACACGCTGTCGAACATCAGGTCGGTCAGCTCGCCCTTGCCGGGGACGTGCGTGTAGAGCGACATCGTCCCGGCCTTGAGTTGCTCGGCGACCATCCGCATGGAGACCGCGTCGAGCCCTTGAGCATCGGCCAGGTCGATCGCCGTGTCGACAATCGCCCGCACGGTCAGGCCGGACCGGCCGGGCTTGGTGTGGCTGCCCCACAGCAGCGCCAGACTGCGCGCCGGATCGGGCGCGGACACCTTCTTTCCTGCCAACGGAACTAACTCCAGCCGCTCGTCGTTGTTCCGATCGTACCTGAGTCGTACAGTGTACGGTACACTCTACGACTCAACCTGGGCGAGAGGTGGGAAGTGACTACGGAACGTGTGATCGAGGCGGTCGGCGTACGCAAGAACTACCGGGGCGGCACCGAGGGGGCGGGGCTGAACGGATTCGACCTGGAGGTCACCGCCGGCACCGTGACAGGGCTGCTCGGCCCCAACGGCGCCGGCAAGACGACGGCGGTGCGGATCCTGTCCACACTGCTCGAGCTGGATTCCGGAACGGCGGCGATCGCGGGGTACGACGTTCGCCGGCAAGGAGCGGAGGTACGGCGCCGGATCGGACTGGTAGGGCAGTACGCCGCGATCGACGAAGTACTGACCGGGCGGCAGAACCTGGTGATGTTCGGCCGGTTGAACCACCTGGGCCACGCGGCCTCGGTGCGCCGGGCCGACGAACTGCTCGAGCGGTTCAGCCTGACGGAAGCGGCCGGTCAGGCGGTCAGCAAGTACTCCGGTGGGATGCGGAGGCGGCTCGACCTGGCGGCCAGCCTGATCGTGGCGCCGGCGGTCCTGTTCGTGGATGAGCCGACGACCGGGCTGGATCCGGCCGGACGGCTCGAGGTGTGGTCCGCCATCCGGCAGTTGGTGGACGGCGGGACGACGGTGTTGCTGACGACGCAGTACCTGGAGGAGGCGGATCAGCTGGCGAACCGGATCTCGATGCTCAAGGCCGGGGTGGTCGTGGCCGAGGGCACCCCGGACGAACTGAAGACGCAGCTTGGCTCCGACTGGCTGGACCTGGTGCTGGTCGATCCAGCCGACGTGCAGCGGGTCGCCACATTGGCCGGACCACTGGCGGATGGAGACATTCGGATTGTCGACAATCGGATCAGCGTGCCGGTGAAGGACCGTACCAAGGCTCTCGTGGTGATGGCCAACTCGTTGCATGAGGCAAGGATCGAGCCGGAGGACATCACCTTGCGCAGACCCACGCTGGACGAAGTGTTCCTGCACCTGACCGGACCGGAGGTGGCGGCATGAGCACCTTCGGCTGGGCGCTCGCGGATGGTTGGACGATCGCGCGGCGGACGCTGACGCACTGGCGGATGCAGCCGGGGCTGGTGCTCTTCTCCTGGTTCTTCCCGGTGCTGATGCTGCTGATGTTCGGCGGGTTGCTCGGCGGGGCGATGGACTTCCCAGAGGGCGAGTCGTACTACGAACTGCTCGTGCCGGGGATCTTCGCGCTCTCGATGCTGTTCGGGCTGGAAGGCACGATGACCGCGGTCACCCAGGACAGGGACAAGGGGGTGACGGACCGGTTCCGGTCACTGCCGATGAGCTCGACGGCGGTCGTGCTCGGGCGGTGCATCGCGGACATGCTCGACTCGGTGGTGACGCTGATCGTGCTGGCCGCGGCCGGGCTCGCGCTCGGCTGGCGATGGCATGAGGGGTTGCCGGCCGCGGTGGCGGCGTTCGGGTTGCTGTTGCTGCTGCGGTTCTCGTTGCTGTGGATCGGGATCTTCATCGGGCTGACGGTGAAGAACGCTCAGAGCGTGATGATGGTGCAGGTTCTGGTGTGGCCGATCGGCTTCCTGTCCAGTGCGTTCGTCGCCACGTCGACGATGCCTGCCTGGCTCGGCACGATCGCGCAGTGGAATCCGTTGTCGGCGACGGCCACCGCGTCCCGTGCTCTGTTCGGCAATCCCGATCCGTCGGCGGCCGCCACCTGGATCGGAACCCACGCGGAGCTCGCGGCGATCATCGGGCCGCTGGTGCTGACCGCGGTGTTCCTGCCGCTGTCGGCGCACCGCTACCGCACGCTCTCCCGCTAGACGTGACGCGCGGGCCCTGGCGGCGTACCAGGGCCCGCGTGGACGTTGCCTAGGGCATCAACTGGCCGCCGTTGACCTCGATGATCTGGCCGGTGACGTACGACGCCATCCGCTCCGAGGCGAGGAACAGGATGGTGCCGACGCACTCGTGCGGGGTGCCGGTACGGCCCATCGGGATGGTTCCGATCATCGCCTTCATCTGCTCGTCGCCGGTGTGGCGGTCGTGGAACGGGGTCTTGATCACGCCGGGCGAGATCGCGTTGACGCGAATGCCGTCCGGGGCGACCTCCTTGGCCAGACCGCGGGTGAAGGTGCTGACCGCGCCCTTGCTGGTCGCATAGACGACCGAACCGCCGCCACCGCCGTTCCGGCCGGCGATCGAGGTGACGTTGATGATCGACCCGCCGCCCTGCGCGCGGAACACCGGCACGATCTTACGGCTGACCGCGAACACCGACGTCAGGTTCACGTCCAGGATCCGGTGGAACTCCTCGTCCGGTACGTCGGTCACCGGGGTCCGCTTGACCAGGTCACCGGCGTTGTTCACGAGTACGTCGATCCGCCCGTGCTTCGCGAGAACGTCGTCGATCAGCTTCCCGGCCGACGCCGGGTCCGCGAGGTCCGCCTGGTGCAAGGACGCCGTACCGCCGGCCGTCTGGACCGCACCCAGCGTGTGCCTGACCCCCTCCTCGTTCTGGTGGTAGTGCAACGCCACCGCGGCCCCGGTCTCCGCGAACCCCACCGCCGCCGCAGCCCCGATCCCGCTGCTGGCCCCGGTCACCACCACAACCTGATCCCTGAAATCCAGATATCCCATGCGCCCCATCCTCCCCCGACCGCGCCTGGGAACGCGCCGTGGGCTGGTCCCAAGCGGTGCGGCCGGGGGTAGATTTTTTGGATGGAATATGCGCTGGGGCGGTTGGATCTTCGGCGGTGGCGGACAGGGGACGCGCTGCGGCTGACGGCGGCGCATCGCGATCCCGAGATGGCGAACCAGAACGGGATCGTGGACCGCGCGTCCGCAGTGGACTGGATCGGGCGGGTGGCGGACCTCGACAACGGGCACGTGTACGCGGTCGCAGACGCGGACGACCACCCGATCGGGTGTGTGGCCGTGACGAACATCGACCGGCACCAGGTCGGCTGGACGTGGTACTGGACCCTCGCCGAAGTGCGCGGCCAAGGCGTCGCCCGGGACTCGCTCCGCGCCCTCGCCAACTGGGCCCACCGAGAGGCAGGTCTCTACCGCCTGGAGCTAGGCCACCGCACCAACAACGCGGCCTCCTGCGCGGTCGCCGCCGGCGCCGGCTTCCTCTACGAAGGCCTGGAGCGCCAACGCCTGGCCTACGACGGCACCCGCTACGACGTAGAACGCCACGCCCGCCTCGCCACCGACCCCCTCGACCCACCCCAACGCCCAGTCACCGTCAGCATCTGAGCCGTCCCCAGCTGAGCCGTCAGCGAACCGGCGGCTGCAGGACGCAGAACTCGTTCCCGTCCGGATCAGCCAGAACATGCCAGACCCAGCCGAACTCCACGATCGGCTCCTCGGTCACCTGGGTCGCCCCCAACGCACGCACCCGGCTCACCTCCGCGGACAGATCCGGCGTCCGAAGGTCCAGGTGCAGACGGTTCTTGCCGGCCTTCCGATCGTCCGTGCGCTGCAGCAGAACCTCACAGCCACGCCCGTCGCCGGGAATCAGACTCAGGTAGGTCGCGGACGCGCCGCCCGCGCGGTCGTAGCCCAGGACCTGGCTCCAGAACTCGGCCGAACGCTCCAGGTCGGACACGTCGACCACGATCGCCAACTCGCCGTGGGAGTACCGCTGCACCTCGCGATCAGCCATGCGGCGACCCTACTGATCAGAGCTTGAGTTTGGGGTGGCGGTTCACGTCTTTGTAGAGGAGGTAGCGGAAGCGGCCGGGGCCGCCGGCGTAGCAGGCTTGGGGGCAGAAGGCTCGCAGCCACATGAAGTCGCCCTCCTGGACCTCAACCCAATCTTTGTTGAGGAGGTAGACGGCCTTGCCTTCCAGCACGTACAGGCCGTGCTCCATCACGTGGGTCTCCGGGAACGGGATCACTCCACCGGGCTCGAAGCTGACGATGTTGACGTGCATGTCGTGCCGTACGTCGTCCGGATCCACGAAGCGCTGCGTCTTCCACCGCCCCTCGGTGTCCGGCATTGCCAGACCTTCGACATCCACCTCGTTCGTCACGAACGCCGGCGGTACGTCGATCCCCTCGATCCGCTCGTACGCCTTCCGCACCAAGTGGAATCGCGTGACCCGATCGCTCACGTTCCGCACGGTCCAGTCGACGCCCGGCGGCACGAACGCATACCCGCCCGGCCCGAGCTCGTGCTTCTCGCCGTCCAGCGTCACCGTCACGCTGCCCTCGACCACGAACAGCACCGCCTCGGCCGCCGGATCCGTCTCCGGCCGGTCACTCCCACCGCCGGGTGCAACCTCGACGATGTACTGCGAGAACGTCTCCGCGAACCCGGACAACGGCCGCGCGAGCACCCACAACCGGGTGTCGTCCCAGAACGGCAGCCGGCTGGTGACGATGTCCCGCATGGTGCCGCGCGGGAGTACGGCGTACGCCTCGGTGAAGACGGCGCGGTCGGTGGTGAGGTCGCTCTGCGGGGGCAACCCACCGGCCGGCGAGTAGTAGCGCGGCGCGCTCATCCTTGTCCTCCTCGGTTCAGCAGCCGTCCGCGGGGGCCGGCTTCGATGTCGACGGAAACGCCGCGGAGCCAGGTACGGCGGACCACGCCCGCGAGCGGGCGATCGGCGTACGGCGTGATGGCGTTCTTGTGCTGTAAGGCGTTCGGGTCGACGACGAAGGTCTCGTCGGGCGCGAGGACGCAGAGGTCGGCGTCGTACCCGACCTCGATCCGGCCCTTGGTCCTCAGCCCGACCTGCGCGGCCGGCGCCTGGCTCATCCAGCGGGTGACGTCGGCCAGGGTGAAGCCGCGCTTGCGCGCCTCGGTCCACACTGCGGGCAGTCCGAGCTGGAGCGACGCGATGCCACCCCAGGCTGTACCGAAGTCACCGGTGTCCAGGTGCTTGAGGTCGATCGTCGACGGCGAGTGGTCGGACACGACCAGGTCGATCACGCCGTCGCGCAGGCCGTCCCAGAGGCGTTCACGGTTCTCGGCCTCGCGGATCGGCGGGCAGCATTTGTACTGCGTCGCGCCGTCGGGGATCTCCTCGGCGGTGAAGGTCAGGTAGTGCGGGCAGGTCTCGGCCGTGATCCGGACACCGTCACGCCGGGCTGCGGCGATGATCGGCAGGACTTCGGCGCTGGACACATGCAGGATGTGCACCCGGCAACCGGTCGCGTGGGCCAGGTCGATGACACCGGCGACGGCCTCGTTCTCGGCCGCGCGTGGGCGGGACTTCAGGAACGCGGGATAGCTGGAGCCGTCCGGCGGGGAGGCCAGGTCGATCCGGTGCGCGTCCTCGGCGTGCACGATCAGCAAGCCGTCGAAGGAGCTGATCTCATGCATGGCCGCCTCGAGTTGCGCCTGATCGAGCGGCGGGAACTCGTCGACGCCCGAGTGGAGCAGGAAGCACTTGAACCCGAAGACGCCGGCGTCGTGCAGCGGACGCAGGTCGGCGACGTTGCCCGGGATCGCGCCGCCCCAGAAGCCGACGTCGACGTACGCCTGGTTCTGGGCGGTCTTCCGCTTCACCTCGAGCGCCGGTACGTCGCAGGTCGGCGGGATGCTGTTCAGCGGCATGTCGATGATCGTGGTGACGCCCCCGGCCGCGGCGGCTCGGGTCGCGGAGGTGAAGCCCTCCCAGTCGGTGCGACCGGGATCGTTGACGTGGACATGGGAGTCGACCAGGCCGGGGAGGAGCACTTCGTCGTCGGCCAGGTGCACCTGCTCAGCGGCCGTGAGGTCGGCGTCGTACGGCGCGACCGCGGTGATCCGCCCGTCCCGGACGCCGACGGCACACGCCCGCTCACCCCCGGCGCTCACCACGCGGCGGGCCCGGATCACGAGGTCCAGCCAGCTCATCCACGTCCTCGCTTCGCCCCGTGCGCGGATGAGGCGCGAAGCGTGCAGTGCTTGATGATGAACTCGCTCCGCTCGTTCATGCGTCGCCCCTCTCACTTGCTGTCATCGTAGGTGGTCCGCCGCGATCCGCTCCCCGAGTCGCTGCAGCAACGGGACGGGCTCCGCGATACACCGCCGTACGTCCGGCTCCAGGTCGGTCAACGCGTACGCCGCGACTACGCCGGCTGATCGCAGTCGCTCAGGGTCCAGGTTGTTGCTTCCACAGACCGCCACCACTGGGATGCCCGCGGCGGCCGCTGCGACCCCGGCGACCGCCTTACCGTGCAGGGTCTGCTCGTCCAGCGCGCCTTCCCCGGTGATCACGAGATCGGCGCCTTGGAGCTGCTCGTGAAACCCAACGAGCTCGAGCACAAGCTCGATCCCCGGCCGCAACTCCGCCCCGAGCAGCGCCAGCGCGGCAAACCCCACGCCGCCAGCGGCCCCGGCTCCTGGTGCATCACGAAGATCCTGTCCAGTCTCCCGAGCCACCAGGTCAGCCCAGCGCCCCAGTGCAGCGTCAAGCTCCTTCACCTGCACGGGGTTGGCACCCTTCTGCGGCCCGTAAACAGCAGCCGCACCAGTTGCCCCAGTCAACGGATTGTCCACATCACAAGCCACCACGACCTCGATCCCGTCCATGCGGTCGCGAAGTGCACGTAGGTCGAGCGCATCCGTGCCAGCCAAGGCATTCACGATCCCGGCGCCTCCGTCGGTTGAGGCGCTGCCGCCTATGCCCAGGATTACTCGAGTGCAGCCGGCGTCTGTGGCGGCGGCTATTAGTTCGCCGGTTCCGCGGGAGGTTGCGGTCGTTGGGGCGGGGACTCCGCCGGGTAGGCGGACCAGGCCTGAGACGTCGGCCAGCTCGACGACGGCTACATCGTCGCGGCGGGCGTAGCTGGTTTTGACTGGTTTGCCGGTGGGGCCGGAGGCGGTGACCGGCACCAGGTGGAAGCCGGCCGCGACGGCGGCGGCGAGTGTGCCGTCGCCGCCGTCAGCCACTGGAACGGAGACCACAGTCATGTCCGGGTGGACCTGGCGGAGGCCGGTGCCGACCGCGGCGGCGACCTCCGCGCTGGTGAGACTGCCTTTGAACTTGTCCGAGGCAACAACCACCCGGCGCCCCGCCCCTTGCTTCGCTCGGGTCGGGGAGAGTGAGGGACCGGACATCAGTCGAGCAGGGCGAGTGCGGTTGGGGCGTCCTCCGGCAGCTCGGCGAGGTCTTCGAATTCGATGATGTTGTCGATCTCCAGGCCCATGGACACGTTCGTGACCCGCTCCAGGATGACCTCGACCACGATCGGGACCTGGTGCTCGACCATCAGCTTCTTGGCCTGCTCCAGGGCCGGCAGGATCCCGTCCGGCTCGAACACCCGCAGCGCCTTGCAGCCGAGTCCTTCGGCGACCTTCACGTGGTCGACGCCGTACCCGTTCAGCTCGGGGCTGTTGATGTTCTCGAACGACAGCTGCACGCAGAAGTCCATGTCGAACCCACGCTGTGCCTGCCGGATCAGCCCGAGATACGAGTTGTTCACGACCACGTGGATGTAGGGGATGTTGAACTGCGCCCCGACCGCCAGCTCCTCGATCAGGAACTGGAAGTCGTAGTCACCCGACAACGCGACCACCGTGCTGTCCGGATCCGCGACCGCGACTCCCAGCGTCGCCGGCACGGTCCACCCGAGCGGGCCGGCCTGACCGGCGTTGATCCAGTGCCGCGGCCGATACACGTGCAGCATCTGAGCAGCCTGGATTTGCGACAATCCGATTGTCGACACGTAGCGAGTGTCGGGACCGAACGCCCGGTTCATCTCCTCGTACACGCGCTGCGGCTTGACCGGCACGTTGTCGAAGTGCGTCTTGCGCTGCAACGCCGTCTTCCGGGCCTGGCACTCGTCCACCCAGGCGGACCGGTCCGCCAGCTTGCCCTCGGCAGCCCACTCCCGCGCCACCTCAACGAACACCTCCAGCGCGGCGCGAGCGTCCGACACGATCCCGTAGTCCGGCGCGAACACCCGTCCGATCTGCGTCGGCTCGATGTCGACGTGGATGAATTTCCGCTCGCCCCGGTAGACGTCGAGACCACCTGTGTGCCGGTTGGCCCACCGGTTCCCGATCCCCAGTACGACGTCGGCCGCGAGCATGGTCTCGTTGCCGTAGCGATGCGAGGTCTGCAGCCCAACCATCCCGGCCATCAACCGGTGGTTGTCGGGAATCGCACCCCACCCCATCAGCGTCGGAACGACCGGCACTCCGACGATCTCGGCGAACTCAACCAACAGGTCGGCCGCGTCCGCGTTGATGATCCCGCCACCGGCAACAATCAGCGGCCGCTCGGCGTCGTTCAGGTACGACAGGGCCTTCTCCGCCTGGGCTCGCGTCGCGGCGGGGCGGGCGACCGGCAGCGGCTCGTAGGTGTCGATGTCGAAGTCGATCTCCGTCAACTGGACGTCGATCGGCAGGTCGATCAGCACCGGGCCGGGACGGCCCTCGCGCATCAGCTGGAACGCCTTCTGGAATGTCCCCGGCACCTGCGCGGCCTCCATCACCGTGACGGCCCACTTCGCGACCGGCTTGGCGATCGAGGCGATGTCGACCGCCTGGAAGTCCTCCTTGTGCAGCTTCGCCACCGGCGCCTGACCGGTGATGCACAGGATCGGGATCGAGTCGGCCGAGGCGGAGTACAGGCCGGTGATCATGTCGGTGCCGGCGGGTCCCGACGTACCGATGCAGACGCCGATGTTGCCGGCGCGAGCCCGGGTGTAGCCCTCGGCCATGTGCGCGGCAGCCTCGACGTGGCGAGCCAGCACGTGCTTGATGCCGCCGTGCTTCTTCATCGCGCTGTAGAAGGGGTTGATCGCAGCACCGGGCAGACCGAACGCCTGCGTCGAGCCTTCCTTCTCCAGGATCAGAACCGCGGCGTCGACCGCGCGCATGCGGGCCATCAGTCCGTCGCCTTCCCGGACAGGCGCTCGACTCCCCGGAGCAGAGCGGAGTGGTCGAGACCGCCGTCACCGTTCGCGCGAGCGGACGCGACCAGCTGGGCAACAAGCGCACCCAGCGGTACGACGACTCCCGCCTCGCGAGCGGCGGCGGTGACGATGCCCATGTCCTTGTGGTGCAGGTCGATCCGGAAGCCGGGCTGGAAGGAGCGGGACAGCATGTTCTCCTTCTTCTGGTTCAGTACGGCGGATCCGGCCAGGCCGCCGCCGAGGACCTCGAGGGCAGCCTTGGTGTCGACGCCGTACGCCTCCAGGAAGATGACAGCCTCGGACACCGCTTGGATGTTGGCGGCAACAATCAGTTGGTTGGCAGCCTTGACCGTCTGGCCCGAACCGCTCGGTCCGACGTGGACCACGGTCTTGCCGACGACGTCGAACAGCGGCTTGGCGACCGCGAAGTCGTCGGCCTCGCCACCGACCATGATGGACAGCGCCGCGTTCCGAGCGCCGGCCTCGCCACCGGAGACCGGGGCGTCGAGCATCCGGAAGCCCAGCGCCCGCGCCTGCTCGGCGAGCTGCTGCGTGACATCGGGCCGGATGCTGGAGAAGTCGACGATCAGCGTGCCGGTCTCGGCCAGCTGGAAGACGCCGTCCTCCCCCTCGAGCACCTGCTGGACGTCGGGCGAGTCCGGCACCATCACGGCGACCACGTCGGCGTTCTTGACCGCGTCGGCCAGCGAGGTTGCGGCACGTCCCCCGGCCTCGATGAGTTCCTTGGCTCGCTCGGGGCTGCGGTCGAATCCAGCGACTGGGTGACCGGCGTTGGCCAGGTGCACGGCCATCGGGTTGCCCATGATGCCTAGGCCGATGAAGGCGATGTTCGTCATGTCTGTCTTCTCCTATGCAGTGGCGGGCCGGCGCTCGCGCGGCAGCCAGCCGAAGCTCTCGTCGGTGGTGGTGGACGGCTTGTACTCGAGGCCGACCCACCCGGCGTACCCCTGGTTCTCGAGGTCGGCGAGCTGCCGGTCGAGCGGCAGCGATCCGGTGCCGGGTTCGTTGCGGCCGGGGGCGTCGGCGATCTGGACGTGCGCGATCCGGTCCGCGTGACCGGTGATGACGCGGTCGACGTCGTCACCGTTGACCGCCAGGTGGTACAGGTCTGCCAGCAGGCCGACGTTCGCGGCTTGGACGCGATCGATCACGGCCAACGCGTCGGCCGCGGTGCGCAGCGGGTACCGCTCGGCGCCACTGACCGGCTCGATCAGCACGGTGCCGCCGATCCGGGCGGCCGCGCGGGCGGCCAGACCGAGGTTCTCGACGGCGAGCTCGTCCCGCTCGGCCGCGGTCTGGTCGTCGACCCGGTTGCCGTACAGGGCGTTGAACGCCGGGCAGCCCAGCCGCTCACCGATACCGATGGTGGCGTCGATGTTGTCGCGGAACTCGCCCGACCGCTTCGGCCAGGAGACCAGGCCGCGGTCGCCGCCGGGCATGTCGCCGGCGAAGAAGTTCAGGCCGACCAGCTGGACGCCGGCGTCCTGGATCGCGGTGACGAAGGCGTCGGCGTCGGTGTCCGACGGCACCGCCTCGGCGAACGGCCACCAGAACTCGACCGCGCCGAAGCCCGCCCGCCGGGCGGCCGCGGGTCGCTCCAGCAACGGCAGTTCGGTGAACAGGATCGAGCAGTTCACCGCGTAGCGCAGCGCGTGACTCATGGTGTCCCTTCCTTTGATATTCCGTATCGTGGAAGTTTGTTTCTGTTCTGCGAAATGACCATAGGATGCCCGGAAAGGACGCGTCAAGGTTTGAGTGGCCGGTCCGCCGTTGTACGTTCCTGTCAGGACCGGGCGATCGGGCCAGAGGAGGTGCGCCGTGCTGGTGTCCGAACTGCTCGACGCGCCGGAGCTGGGCCTGCGCCTGCTGCACGCGCCCGACGGCACGCTCGATCGCCCGATCGGGCGGCTCGTCACGACCGACCTGCTGGAGCCGGGCCGGTACCTGAACGGCGGCGAACTCGTGCTGACCGGGCTGGTCTGGCGCCGTACCGAGGCCGACAGCGAGACCTTCGTGGCGTCGGCGGCCGGTCGCGGCGCGGCCACGATCCTGGCCGGCCGGGCGCTGCTCGACCGCATCCCCGACGACCTGCTCGATGCTTGCCGTCGGCATCAGATCGCCCTCGTAGAAGTGCCGGTCGAGGTCGCGTTCGCGGACGTGACGGAGTATGTCGCGGCCGCGGGAGCAGCCGAGACCGGCGCGCGGCTGTCCGCAAGCCTCGTCCGGCAGCGGCACTTGCTGTCCTCGATCGCCGCCGGCCGCAGTCTCGACGAACTGGCCGCCCGTATCTCAGCGGAGATCGGGCATGCCTGCAGAGTCATCACGCCGACCGGGCGGCACGTCGTACCTGGTCCTGGTGAACTGGACGACGCGACGCTGGATGCGGTCACTCGGCAGTTCCTGGTCGCGGATCGGATGCCGGCGGTCGCGGCCATGGGTGACGCGTCGTTCAGCCTGTTCCCGATCGGGTCGGGACTCGACAACCGGCTGACGGCGTGGGTCCTGCTGATCGAAGGCGACCATCAGGAGTGGCCGCGCGATCATGTCGAGGCCGTGCAGGAGTTGTGTGCCGTCGCCGCGCTCGACCGCGCTCGGCGGGATGAAGGTCGATTGGCTCTCAGGCCCCTGGTGTCGGACGCCTTGGCGCTGGTCGAGTCCGGCGGTCCACTCGCCGAGGTCGCGATTCGCTTGCGGCAGGCCGGTGCGCAGTCGGATCGGCCGATGGTGGTTGCGGTCGCCGAGCTCCGCGACGAACCGCGCAACGACATCGCGTTCAGCGTTGTCGAGGATGTGGCGTTGACCGTCGGTCCGGCAGTGGTCGCGGCTGGGCGGGACGACCTACTGGTCGGCTTCCTGCCGTCGTCGCCCGGGCTGCCCGAGCAACTGCGACGGGCCTTCGCCCGGCTCTCACCTGGGCTCGGGCGCGGGAGGCTGTCGGTCGGGGTCAGCGGTGAGACAGGTGTCGACGCCTTGGCCGGCGCGTTGGAGGAAGCGCGCTTCGCGCAACGGGCTGCACACGCAGGCCGTACGCCGGTGTCGGTGGTGACGTCGGACGAGGTCGCCTCGCATGTGTTGCTGCTCGCAACCTTGCCCGACGACGTACGCCGTACTTACACCCACCGGGTTCTCGGGCCGGTGCTCGAGCACGACCGTCGTACGAACGCCGAACTGCTGGCCACGCTGCGCGAATTCCTCGCCTGCTCGTGTTCCTGGGCGCGTACGGCGGAGTCGATGCACCTGCACGTCAACACCGTTCGCTACCGGATCGAACGCGTAGAGCAACTGACCGGACGCGATCTGTCCCAGTTGGAGGACCGAGTCGACGTGTTCCTCGCGCTGAAATCGCTGTGAACGCGGCGGTTTGGGTGATCACACAGATTCACGTGGTCTGAACCCCGCATCTTCGGAGGTTCACCGGGTGCAATCGGAGCCGGCCTGCGCTCAAGCTTTCGAGCAGGCCAGAACTGCCGCACCGAGGAGTGTGTCCGATGAAGACAGTCCCGCGACCGAGCCGCCATCCCGTCGACGAGGTGCTGCCGGCCGGCAAGCTCGCCGTGTACGGCGCTCAGCACGTGCTCGCCTTCTACGCCGGCGCGGTGATCGTACCAATCCTCCTGGCCAACTCGATCGGCCTCAGCACCGAGCAACTGATCCACCTGATCAACGCCGACCTGTTCACCTGCGGCATCGCCTCGATCATCCAGTCCGTCGGATTCTGGAAGGTCGGCGTGCGGCTGCCGCTGCTGCAGGGCGTCACGTTCACGGCGGTGTCGCCGATGATCGCGATCGGTCTGGCCGCCGGTGGGGGGACCGACGGCCTGCTGGTCATCTACGGCGCGGTGCTGGTGGCCGGTCTCGCCACCTTCTTCATCGCACCGTTCTTCAGCCGGCTGATCCGGTTCTTCCCACCGGTCGTGACGGGTTCGGTGATCACGATCATCGGCCTGGCACTGCTGCCGGTGGCGGCCGGGGACGCGGTCGGCGGCGCGGGGCCGACGGCCGATCCGACCAGCGGCAAGAATCTGGCCTACGCGCTCGGGACACTCGGACTGATCGTGCTGATCCAGCGGGTCTTCAAGGGGTTCATGGCCACGGTCGCCGTCCTGGCCGGCCTGGTGGTCGGAACTCTGGTCGCCTGGGCCTTCGGCGACGCGCACTTCAGCGCGGTCAGCGACGCGGCCTGGGTCGGGGTCACCCAGCCGTTCTACTTCGGCTGGCCGAAGTTCTCGATCGCGGCGATCATCTCGATGGTCGTGGTCATGCTGATCACCGCGGTGGAGACGACCGGTGATGTCTTCGCGACCGGAGAGATCGTCGAGAAGCGGATCGGCAAGGACGACATCGCCCGCGCGCTGCGGGCCGACGGCCTGGCCACCACGATCGGAGGCGTCTTCAACTCCTTCCCCTACACCTGCTTCGCCGAGAACGTCGGCCTGGTCCGGCTGACCCGGATCCGCAGCCGCTGGGTGGTCGCGGCCGCCGGCGGGATCATGATCCTGCTCGGGCTGCTGCCGAAGGCCGGTGCGATCGTGGCCGGCATCCCGCACCCGGTGCTGGGTGGCGCGGCGCTGGCGATGTTCGCCACCGTGGCCGTGGTCGGCTTCCAGACCCTGGCCAAGGTCGACTTCCACGACCACCGCAACGTGGTCATCGTGGCGACCAGCGTCGGCCTGGCCATGTACGTGACCGCGCAGCCCCAGGTCGCCCAGGCGGTGCCGGGCTGGGCCGAGATCATCTTCGGCAGCGGCATCACCCTCGGCAGCCTGACCGCGATCGGCCTGAACATCCTCTTCCACCACGTCGGCAAGGACTACGGTCCCGCGGTCGCCGGGCAGCCGGGCGACACGATCCGGCTGGACCAGGTCAACAAGATGAGCCGTGACGAGTTCGTCGAGACGTTCGCCGGCCTGTTCCAGGGTCCGCGCTGGGCCGTCGAGCGGGCCTGGGAAATGCGGCCCTTCGCCGACACCCACGCACTGCGCCGGTCCTTCCAGGAGGCTTTGTTCTCCGGCTCGCACGAGGAGCAGCGGCAGCTGATCGGGGCCTACCCACAGCTCGGCTCGCAGTTCGTCGCCGACGGCCTCAGCGGCGAGGCGTCGCTGCGGGACCAGTCGGACAAGGGCCTGACCTTCCTGGCCGATCCGGAGCGTGACGAGCTGGCCACGATCACCGAGGCGTACCGCGAACGGTTCGGCTTCCCGCTGGTCATCTCGGTCCGGGACGCGGATTCCTTCCACCGGATCATCGAGCAGGGCCGGGAGCGGCTGGACAACTGCGAGAACCAGGAGCACGCCGCCGCACTGCTCGAGATCGCGAAGATCGCCGGATACCGGTTCGACGACTTCCTCTCCGACGCCAATCCGATCCATAGTGCAAGAACACGCTGGAGCAGTAACAGATGACGACGACAACGCAGGCGCTGCGTGCGCCTTCGATCAAGGTCAACGGGGCGGACACCGCGATCGGCGACGTCCCGGTCCACACCACTGTGCTGGACTGGCTGCGCGACCGTGGCCTGACCGGTGCCAAGGAAGGCTGTGCGGAAGGCGAGTGCGGGGCGTGCTCCGTGCTCGTCGCCCGGCCCGGGACGGATGCCCCGACCGACTGGACCGCGGTGAACGCGTGTCTGCTGCCGATCGGGTCCCTCGACGGCCAGGAGGTCATCACCTCCGAGGGTCTGGGGTCCCCCGAGGCCCTGCACCCCGTGCAGGAGGAGCTCGCCGTACGTGGTGGGTCACAGTGTGGCTACTGCACCCCGGGCTTCGTCTGCAGCATGGCCGCCGAGTTCTACCGCTCGACCCGTACGACGTCCAACGGGCACTGCGATCACGAGCACGGTCCCAACGGGTTCGACCTGCATTCGCTGAGCGGGAACCTGTGCCGTTGCACCGGCTACCGCCCGATCCGGGACGCGGCGTACGCGCTGGGCGATCCGTCGGCCGACGACGCGCTCGCCACCCGGCGGTACGCCCCACCGCCCGCGCCGGCGACGACCCGGATGACCAAGGGTGAGGCGGAGTTCGTCCGGCCGCCCGGGCTGGCCGACGTACTCCAGCTGATGGCCGATCGGCCCGACGCGCGGATCGTTGCCGGGTCGACCGATCTCGGGGTCGAGGTGAACCTGCGCGGCCTGCGTCCTCCGCTCGTGGTCGCGATCGACCGGCTGGCGGAGTTGCGGGAGTTCGAGTTCGGGCGCGACGAGGTCCGGATCGGGGCGGCGCTGACGTTGAGCGAGATCGAGCGGATGCTGGCCGGGCGCGTCCCCTTGCTGGCGCAGATGTTCCCGCAGTTCGCGTCGCGGCTGATCCGGAACGGCGCGACGATCGGCGGCAACCTGGGGACTGGCTCGCCGATCGGTGACACCCCGCCGGCCCTGCTCGCGCTCGACGCGTCGCTCGTGCTGGCGTCTCACCGCGGTGAGCGCGTCGAACCGCTGGCGGACTATTTCACCGGCTACCGGCAGACGCTCAAGGCGGATGACGAGCTGATCAAGACCGTGGTCCTTCCGCTGCCGCTCGCACCGCTGTCCGCCTTCCACAAGATCGCCAAGCGCCGCTTCGACGACATCTCGAGCGTTGCCGTCGGGTATGCCGTCGACGTGGTGGACGGTGTCGTCCGCGAGGCCCGGATCGGGCTCGGCGGGGTCGCCGCCACCCCGCTGCGCGCCCGGGCGACTGAGGAGACGCTGATCGGCCAGCCGTGGACCGAACGCACCGTGCGCGAGGCCGCCGCGGTCATGGCCGCCGAAGGTACCCCGATGGACGATCACCGCGCGAGCTCGTCGTACCGCTCGGCGATGCTCGGCCAGTCGCTGCTTCGCTTCCACGCCGAGGAGGTGCCCGCATGAGTTCGCTGTCCGAGCGGCCGCCGGTGGCAGTCGTCGGCGTACCGATGCCGCACGAGAGTGCCGCGCTGCACGTCACCGGTCATGCTCTCTACACCGACGACCTGGTCCAACGGACGCGCGACGTACTGCATGCGTATCCGGTGCAGTCGCCGCACACCCACGCTCGCGTCACGGCGCTTCGCGTGAAGCCGGCGTACGACGTACCTGGTGTGGTGCGGGTGCTGACGGCGGAGGACGTGCCGGGGGTGAACGACGCCGGTGTGAAGCATGACGAGCCGTTGTTCCCGTCCGAGGTGATGTTCCACGGGCACGCCATCTGCTGGGTGCTCGCGGAGACGCTGGAGGCTGCGCGGCTGGGGGCTGCCGCGGTGGAGGTCGAGTACGAGCCACTCGAATCGCTGGTGACGGTTCGAGAGGCGATCGCGGCCGGGAGCTTCCAGGGCACCGGGCGTCATCTGGAGCGTGGGGACGCCGAGGGTGCGCTGGCCGCGGCGGCGCATGTGTTCGAGGGTGAGTTCGAGTTCGCCGGGCAGGAGCACTTCTACCTGGAGACCCACGCGGCGCTGGCCCACGTCGACGAGGGCGGGCAGATCTTCGTCCAGAGCAGTACGCAGCACCCGTCGGAGACGCAGGAGATCGTGGCGCACGTACTCGGCCTGGCCAGCCACGCGGTGACCGTGCAGTGCCTGCGGATGGGCGGGGGCTTCGGCGGCAAGGAAATGCAGCCGCACGGGTTCGCCGCGATCGCGGCACTCGGGTCGACGCTGACCGGACGGCCGGTGCGGCTGCGGCTGAACCGGACGCAGGACGTGACGATGTCCGGCAAGCGCCACGGCTTCCACAGCGGGTGGAAGGCCGGCTTCGATGACGAGGGGCACCTGGTCGCGTTGGACGCGACCCTCACCGCTGACGGCGGCTGGAGCCTCGACCTGTCCGAGCCGGTGCTGGCCCGGGCGATGTGCCACATCGACAACGCCTACTGGATCCCCAACGTGCGGGTCGACGGTCAGATCGCCAAGACGAACAAGACCTCGCAGACGGCGTTCCGGGGGTTCGGCGGGCCGCAGGGGATGCTCGTCGTCGAGGACATCCTCGGCCGGTGCGCCCCACTTCTCGGGTACGACGCCATGGAGTTGCGGCACCGCAACCTCTACAAGCCGGGCGACAGTACGCCGTACGGTCAGCCGGTCCGGCACGCAGATCGGCTGGAAGCTTGCTGGAGCCAGGTGTCCGCGGGTGGTGACGTGGTCCGCCGGAAGGCGGAGATCGAGCGGTTCAACGCGACGCATCCGCACAAGAAGCGGGCGCTGGCGATGACTCCGGTGAAGTTCGGGATCTCGTTCAACCTGACGGCGTTCAACCAGGCCGGCGCGTTGGTGCACGTCTACAAGGACGGCTCGGTGCTGATCAACCACGGCGGCACCGAGATGGGCCAGGGTCTGCACACCAAGATGCTGCAGGTCGCCGCGACGACGCTCGGCGTACCGCTCGCGCGCGTCCGGCTGGCGCCGACCCGCACGGACAAGGTGCCGAACACCTCGGCGACGGCGGCGAGTTCCGGCGCCGACCTCAACGGGGCGGCGATCAAGAACGCGTGCGAGCAGATCCGCGAGCGCCTCGAGCAGGTCGCGAGCGGCCGGCTCGGCATCAGTCCGCACGACGTACGGATCAGCGACGGCGTCATCCGTGGGCTGTCCGATGGTGAGGATCTGCGCTGGGAGGACGTCGTCAACGCGGCGTACCACCAGCGGGTCCAGCTCTGGGCGGCCGGCTTCTACCGGACCGAGGGTCTGCACTGGGACGCCAACGCGATGCGCGGCGAGCCGTTCAAGTACTTCGCGTACGGCGTCGCCGCCGCGGAGCTCGAGGTGGACGGGTTCAGCGGCGCGTACACACTGCGCCAGGTCGACATCGTGCACGACGTCGGGGACAGCCTCAGCCCGTTGATCGACCTCGGTCAGATCGAGGGCGGGTTCGTGCAGGGCACCGGCTGGCTGACGCTCGAAGACCTGCGCTGGGACGAGAGCAACGGCCCGAATCGCGGTCGGCTCGCCACGCAGGCGGCCAGCACCTACAAGCTGCCGAGCTTCTCGGAGATGCCTGAGGTGTTCAACGTCCGGCTGCTCGAGAAGGCCCACGAGGACGGCGCGGTGTACGGCTCCAAGGCGGTCGGCGAGCCGCCGCTGATGCTCGCCTTCTCGGTGCGGGAGGCGCTGCGGCAGGCCGCCGCGGCGTTCGGCCCGGCCGGGACGAGCGTGGAGCTGGCGTCGCCGGCAACGCCCGAGGCGGTCTACTGGGCGCTCGACCGGGCTCGGTCGAGCGTGCTCACGGCGAGTGGGGTGTGAGCGAGATGGAGTGGATGAAGGCGGTTCAGCACCTGCGATCGCAGCGGCGCGCCGGCGTTCTGGTGACAGTGATGTCGGTGCGCGGGCATGCGCCGCGGGAGGCCGGCGCCAAGATGGTGGTTGCCTCGGACAACGTCTGGGCCACTGTTGGCGGCGGCAACCTGGAGGCGGTCGCGATCGAGCGGTCGCGGGTGATGCTCGCGGAAGGCACGACCACGCCGGAGGTGCTCGACGTGGCGCTGTCGGACAAAGCGCCGTACCAGCATGGGGTGCAGTGTTGTGGGGGTGAGGTGAAGTTGTTGCTCGAACCGTTGCCGGTGGTTCCGTCCGTGGCGATCTTCGGGGTCGGGCACGTGGGGCTCGAGCTCGCGCGGATCCTGGCGCGGCATGACATCGAGCTGCATCTGATCGACTCGCGGCCGGATCAGCTCGAGGCCGGACGGCTGCAGGTGCTCGACGATGCGGTGGCCAACGTCCATGTGCATCAGGTGCCGGTGTTGCCGGAGCTCGTGGTGGCTGAGCTGCCGCCGGGGACCCACGCGCTGGTGATGACGCACGACCATGCTGAAGACGCGGCGTTGTGTGACGCGGCGCTGCGGAACGAGCAGCTCGCGACGATCGGGCTGATCGGATCGACCGCGAAATGGGCTCGCTTCCGTCGCAAGCTCGCCGAGGACGGCAACCCGGCCGAAGCGATCGACCGGATCGTCACCCCGATCGGTCTGCCGCATCTCCCCGGCAAGGAACCGGCCACCATCGCGGTCAGCGTGGCGGCCTGGCTGCTCCAACTGTTCGTTGCCGAGCGCAACCCGGCGCCGGTTCATCGTGAGGCGAAGGCATGACCATCTTCCGAGGCACGTTCCTCGACACCCCGGACAACCCGTTCACCGGTGGCGACCTGCGGGTCGACACCGACGCCGGCGTCCTGGTCACGGACGGGACGATCGTTGCCCGCGGCACCTTCGCGGACGTACGCCGGGCGCACCCGGCCGAGCCTGTCGTCGACCTGACCGGTGGCCTGGTGCTGCCTGGGTTCGTTGACACGCATGTGCACTTCCCGCAGATTCGGGCGGTCGGCGGGCTGGGGTTGCCGTTGCTCGAGTGGCTGGACAAGTACGCGCTGCCGGAAGAGGCGCGGATGGCTGACGCGTCGTACGCGGCTGGGGTTGCGTCCGAGTTCGTACGTGGGCTGGCTGCGGCGGGGACGACGAGTGCGTTGGTGTTCGGGGCGCACTACGCCGATGCTGTCGACGCGCTGTTCACAGCCTCGTCCGAGGTCGGGTTGCGGGTGACGAGCGGGTTGGTGGTGAGTGATCGGCTGCTGCGGCCGGAGCTGCATACGACACCTGATCGGGCTTACCGCGAGTCGCTTGCCTTGGCCGAGCGGTGGCATGGGGTGGGACGGAATCGGTACGCCGTGACGCCGCGGTTCTCGTTGTCGTGCACGGACGAGCTGCTTGCGGTGTGTCACGACGTACTCGAGGAGGTGCCTGGGGCGCTGTTCACGTCGCATCTGAACGAGAACGAGGCGGAGATCGCGGCGGTGTCCGAGTTGTTCGGTGGATGTGACTACGTGACGACGTACGACCGGCATGGGTTGGTTGACCGGCGTAGCGTGCTTGCTCACAACGTGCATCCGACGGATGTCGAGCTCAAGCTGCTCGCCAACGCTGGGGCTTCGGTGGCGCATTGTCCGACCAGTAATGCAGCGCTGGGGAGTGGGTTGTTCCCGCTGACTCGGCATCTCCAGCATGGGGTCCGGGTTGCGCTGGGGTCGGATGTCGGCGCTGGCACTGGGTTCTCGCTGCTGAAGGAGGGGCTGCAGGCGTACTTCGCTCAGCAGCTCCAGGCTGAGGACGGTCACCCGCTGTCCGCCGCACACCTTCTGCACTTGGTCACCACGGCTGGTGCGGATGCTCTCGGGCTGAGCTCCGAGGTTGGCGATCTCTCTGTCGGCAAACGCTTCGACGCGCAGCTGCTGCGCCCCGCGGAGGGCTCACCACTGGCCGTCAGCATCGCCCACGCCGACGACCCCGAGGAAGCTCTGGCCCGGACCTTCACCCTCGGCACCCCCGCCGACGTACGAGCCGTCTGGATCAACGGCGACCTCCTCCACACCTGAGCCCGCCAACACCCCCGGCCCAACCACTCACCAGGTGGTTGGGCCGGACCACTTTGTGCACCGGTCAGCCGTCACGGCGGCGGCGGTTTCAACCAGTTGTTGCACGCAGCGCCTCGTCGAGGGCTTGGGCTGGAGTCTTCCATCCCAGGGTCTGTCGTGGGCGGGTGTTCAGCCGGTGGG
>NZ_SJKB01000021.1 GCF_004331465.1 Kribbella pittospori | reverse complement strand
GACAAGTACAGAATCCCTTGCAGGCAAGGCACTTCTCTACATCTACGACACGTGTCGGACCCCCGCGATCACATCGTTACTGCAACGCCCGGGCTAGGCGCAGCGTAGTCCCATGCGATGAATTGCCCGCGATACTCGCTGCACCATGCCTCGCTTCCAGGTTGTGGAGTAAGAATACGACGGCACCGGGGGAACATCGCACCATCCGGGGATTGTGGCGGACGTGCACGTAACACGCTGGATTCCGCCGTCCACGGCAGCCAACCGCGGCCAGGTCCTCGAGTTCGTCATGCCCACCTTGGAATAGGTCGGCTCACGGCCCAGGCGCCCGTGGCGCCGGCGCGCACCACGTGACTAGCCGGGTCGGTGGAGTGGCAGACCGCGTGGCGCCCTGACATCTCGCCGCTGGCCGAGGCCATCAGGTCGGGCATGGCGTGGATCGAAACACACGGAGCTCGCGGGACTCGGCCACGAATGCAGCGCACATACTCGACGTGGGCTGCGGCATCCGCATGTCATCGACGGCATTGCTCGGACCCTCGACCTCGCACGCAACGTCCCCAGGCCTTCTCGCCGCCTCTGTGTGGTATCACGAAGGTATGTTCGAAGGCTTCGTGATCGAGCAGGTCGCCGCTGGCGATATGACGATCAATGTTTGCCGCGGTGGCGCCGGTCCACCGCTGCTGCTGTTGCACGGCTACCCGCAGACACATGTGATGTGGCACCGGATCGCGCCAGCGCTCGCGAACCAGTTCACTGTCGTCTGCCCCGATCTGCGCGGCTATGGCGACAGCGACAAACCGCCCGGCGTCGGTGATCGCAGCGTCTACTCCAAACGTGCAATGGCCCTTGACCAGGTGCGAGTGATGCGCCACCTCGGCTTCGAGCGGTTCGCTGTCGCCGGCCACGACCGCGGCGCCCGCGTGGCGCTGCGCCTTGCGCTCGATCATCCCGAAGCAGTCTCGCATCTGGCGATCCTGGACATCATCCCCACAAGGACGATCTACGAGACGATCGACCAACAGCGCGCTACCACCGTGTGGCGCTACTTCTTCTTGATCCAACCCTACGACCTGCCCGAACGCCTCATCGCCGCTGACCCGCGTATGTACCTCCGCTGGACGTTGCGCGAGTGGTGTGCAACGCCGGCCGGGCTCGACGAGCAGGCGATCACCGAGTACGAACGTTGCTTTGACCACGCCACCATCCACGCTACCTGCGAGGACTACCGGCGCGACCATCGACCTCCAGCACGACCGCGCCGACGCCTCCACTCAACTCGTCTGTCCCACGCTGGTGCTCTGGAGTAGGACCGGGATCGGCAGCGCCCACGACGTGCCCGGCATCTGGCGCCAACGCGCACCCGACATCACCGGCAGAGCACTCGACTGCGGACACTTCCTCGCCGAGGAACAACCCCAGCCGACAACCGAGGCCCTGCGGTCGTTCCTGACCGCCTGAGCATCCACCGACCGGCCCGGGTTAGCGCTGCCCGCGATTGTAGGACGCGCACGCGTGTCCACCTCGCAAAGCCATCCTGAGCAGCGGGAGTCCAGTCCGGGCGAAACCAGGCGGCGGTCAAGGGTCACATTGTGGCGTACTGATGCGCGGGCTAGATCAGGGCAGGCTTCCAGCTCCGCAGCGTCGCCTGCCGGCGTGCGTACGAGTAGACCAACCCCCGAGGCTTGGCTCCTCTTGCCGTCGGTCGGACAGCTGACCCGCACCCGGGTTCTGCACAGGGCTGCAAGGCTCGACGCGTCGCCGTCAGGCTTGGCCTTGCCGCCCTGTGCAGGTTCCGGGTATTGACCTCACGGTCCAGCAGCTCTACAAGCTTTCCGCTGCCTATGAAGGACGGCACGCCGAGTTGGTGCTTATGCTCAGCTTTGATGGTTTGCGCTGAGGCGAGCTGGATGGGCTACAGGTGGGCGACCGGATGTTCGTGCCGGGCCGAGCCTGCGACTCCAAGGGGTGGTGCTGGCGACGGCGGCCCCGGCGAGCCGTCCATAGACACCCCGAAGAACAAGCGCGCCCGCACAGTGCCGCTGGTCGACGACCTGGTCCTGCTCGTTGACCGCTGGGCAGGCGACAAGGTTGACGGCGCCTGGCTGTTCCAAGCGCCGTTTGGGTCGACCGCTGAGCGAGGCCAACAGGAAGCGGTCGGTGCGCTGGTCTATTGCGATTGAGGCAATCGGCGTCCCGAGACTTCGAGTTCACGATCTGCGGCACACGGCCCCGTCGGCTGTCCCGGCTCGGGGGCAGACCCGAAGGTCGCGCAGCGGATCCTCGGCCACGCGCCGGCGGCGATGACGATGGACCTGTACGGCCACCCGATCGACCAGAACCTGGGATGCGGCCCAGCGCACCGGGGGACACCACAGGCGCACCGAACGAGCTGGAAGCCGGAATTACAAAAGCCCCGGGCGAGGAAACCACGTCCTGGGGCTTGGGGAGCTGCCAGTCGTGAGAGCTGCCAGTCGGAATCGAACCGACGACCTTCTCATTACGAGGAAGACTTTCAGCGTTGCATACGCCCTCTACCAGCGTCTTTGCTGACACGGCCGGTAGGCGTTTCGCACCACGTGTGGCACCACGCGGGTCGTCCATCTCCAGTAGCTCTGGCAAGTCGGCTCTTGCCGGGCCATCGCGGTGCCCCGGTTTTCCTGGAGCCACCGCTGGGTCTGCGTGCGGCGGACGTCTCAACACCAGTGAACTGAGCGAGGACAGCCGACGCCCCACCGGCCACGGTCGGCCGCACGATCGCCTTGACCAACTGGAGCCTCTACGCACTGCCGCCGCAGCGCAACCTCGAAGGGATCCTCACGCATGAGCTGGCGCACCACTTGGCGCTGCCACAAAAGGGTCTCACTGCTCGGCCAGGGGCAGCCAGCTCGACCTCAGTTGGCGCCCAGGTCGGGCCGTCGGGGCAGAATCACCGTGTGAAGAAACCCGAGGCCGACCCCCTGATCGCGCGCAACCACAAGGCTGCCCACGACGACTACCATCTGGGCGAGTCCTGGGAGGCGGGGATCGTGCTGGAGGGTCTGAGCCGCTCGGGCAGGTCACGATCACTGGCCCGGTCGTAGGGCCGGATCTCGCCGGCCAAGGCGTGCTCGGCGACCTGCTCGCTGTGGCGCGCGGACATCGAGCTGCGTGAAAATCGCGGCCCTCGCGCGGGCGGCGCAGAGGCGTGCGGCGGCTCGGCCCAGCTCGATTCAGCACGGCACCGAACATTCCCGCTGGACCGACTGATCACATCCCCGAACTGGACCTGGAGACCGGGCCGTGCAGCTATGTCCGGTTCGCGCAGTACGCAGCGACGTCCCCGGTGAGAGATAGCCGATAGAAGGGACGTTTCATGTCACGCTCCATTTCGCCGCTGCTGGCCGCGGGAATTGTCGCCGGGCCGCTTTTCGTCGGCGCCAGTCTTGTCGAGGCGTTCACCAGGGACGGTTTCGACATCACCTGGCATCCGATCAGCCTGCTGAGCCTCGGCGAGCTCGGCTGGATCCAGATCACCAACTTCGTCGTGTCCGGCCTGCTCTACGTCGCCTCTGCAGCCGGGATGCGCCGCGCACTGTCGGCGGGCCGTGGCTCGGTTTGGGCTCCGAGACTGGTCGCGCTGACCGGCGCCGGTCTTGTCGTGGCCGGAGTGTGCACCGCCGATGCGGGAGCAGGCTTCCCGCCCGGCGCGCCCGAAGGAGCCCCTGACTACAGCTGGCACGGCATCCTGCACGAGGCCGGCTTCGCGGTCACGATGGTCTCCTGGCTGGCGGCCTGCTTGGTCTTCCGCAGCCGGTACTCGGCCGTCGGCGAGCGAGCCTGGTCTCGTGCGTGCGTGGCCGCGCCGGCGGCTGTGGTCCTGGTCAACGTGTGGCCCGACTTGGACAGTATTAGTGTGCGGCTGGTGATCGGTGCGGGCATCCAATTCGCCTTCTTCGCCGCACTCATCCTCCACGTCGGCGCCGCTGCGCCGGATCGGGCGTACGCCGGGTCCGACGTGCACATCTCGAGCAGGTAAGCCCTGATCCAGTCAGCCGTTCAACCTCGAGCGGCGGTTGCTAGAGGCAAATGTTGCCGTCGCCGGTCGGGGTCGGTCGGGACAGCCAGAGACGTTGCTTACTGCAGCAAGCCCAGATCAAGGGCGAGCGGAAGGGCAGGTCGTCCACCGGACCCGAAGTCAGATCGCGGCGCCGCTGAGGTCGACGTGCCAGCGGCAATCATTTACTCCTTCGTGCTCGGCTCTCGCTAGGCGGGTCTCGGCGCCGTGGTCGCCGAGCCAGCTCGGCCAGACGCGGCGAGCGGTCTGGACTCGGAGCCGCCCGCCGAGGTGCATCGCGCGGGCCACGCCGCGCGGTAGGCCCGCTCGTCCTCACTCAACCGGCCGTCACCGTCGCGGGCTCGCTTGTCCCCGGCCACCCAGGTCGCCAACGCGCCCCCACTAACCCCAACTCGCGGGCCAAGGTTCACTCGCCTGAGGTCGTGGCGAGGAAAATCCGGCGCGAGGTCGAGGGCAGCGCGCACGGCCGGTCGGGCTCCGGATCGCGCCGGCCATATTGCGGCTCGGCAGCTGGACCAGAGCCTGCGAAGCCGCTGGGCCGACCTGTGCCTATGTATCGAGGTGGCTGGCCCGGCGCGCCGCGACGCGCACGCTGGGCTGCCTCAGGCAAGCGGATCGGCGTCAGGCTCTCGGTCAGGGTCGGCGCGAGGATCGGGCCTCGACTCGCCGGGATCAACATCGAGATCCGGCAGCGGCCGAGTGTCCGCCTCCACGGACCGGCGGCGGTCTGATTCCTTTCGTGTCCGCGCAGACGTTGGTCGCGACACCGTCGCGACTTCTCGCAGCCGGGCCTCAAGGTAGCGCAAGACCGCTGTGCTGCAACCGCTCGGCCGGCCCTCATGGATATCGCTGACGAGGGCAGTGGCAAGCTCGCAGGCCGACATCTTGTTCTCGCACGCCCAGGTCAGAAGTAGGTTCTCCGCCTCGCCAGGTGTCAGACCGAACCAGGCCGCCAGCAACCCTTTGGCGCGCCCGAATGCGGCGCTGCCCGACATCCGCGCCGGAGACGGCGGAGGTGTGGCGCCAGATCCAGTTGGCCGGCTGTCTGCGGACATTGGAGTTCCTGCCATGGGGGACGTGCCCGACTGCGACACATCAACTATTCCTACGCTACTGCCTAACCTTCGGCCCTGCGGTCGGACGAATCCCGCTGGGAGCGTACCCCTGCCAGTACCCCGACCGACTCGCCTTCATTCGACATGTGCCGCGTTCGGCCGCCTCGTTTCGGCCGCCGACCTGGGGCTCGGTGAAGACGTTGCTCATGTGCATGGGTACCGGAATGACGTCACCGACCGGTGGTCGCTTGTACGCGGTGTCATCGGCCGGTGGCAGGATGCGTCGAGGAGGTGCGAGATGACCGACGAGCCGAGGATGAACAGCGATCGAGGCCCCGAAGAGAGTTCCGCGCACACCCTGGTCCGGCTGGCAGACGTCGCCTTGGAGTTGGCCGACCCGGCCGATGACGTGCGCGGGCGGAAGGTCGTGGACCGCAACGGGGACCAGGTCGGCAAGGTCGACGGATTGATCATCGACGAGGCCGAACGGCGAGTGCGGTTCCTCGAGGTCGGTTCAGGAGGATTCCTGGGGCTTGGCGAGCACAAGCAACTGGTCCCGGTCGAGGCGATCACCCGCGTCGACGAGGACGCCGTCCACATCGCGCCGGAACGGACCCAGGTGGCCGGCGGACCGGCCTACGATCCCGACCTCGAGCCCGAGCGCCGGTACTACGACGATGTCTACACCTACTACGACTACCCGCCGTTCGGAGGCCCGTACCCACGATGACCGATGCTTGCGGGGCGGCGCGTCAGTAGCCGCTGCCACGCTGCCGCCGCTACGGGATCGCCGGCCCGGGTCCGCGTCATGCCGAATCTGTCGCTGCACGTGGCGGTGACCGCGCATCGCGATCTAGCCAGGCAATCACCCGCGCGTCGGACAGGAACGCGCGGCAAAACAAGGGTCAGTCAGCGACGCAGCCCCGATCAGGCAGGGACCCGGAGGACCTCGAGGACGTCGATACCAAGGATTTCGAGCCGGTTGAGCAGGTCGGCCAGGGCCGTCTGGTCCACGAGGTGGCCGTGCAGAATCGTTTGCGGTCACTCCTGGTCGGCGGTCATCGACGGGAAGATGTCGACGACCTCCTCGGACAAGGTGCCCTTAACGCGGATCACGTAGCGGCTCATGGCAGGCCCCTTCCCACACTCTGGCAACGTGACGACCCTGCTGCTCTACAAGACCGGGAACATCACCCATCCCGGGGTACCAGTCGTCCGGGGCTTGTCAATGCCAGCCGGAACGCGTCCAGCAGGGGACCTGGTCCGCTAGCCGCCCACCACGCTCAACGTGCGTCCCTCGTGCTCGCCTGGCACGAGAGGTACCCGCGCGGACGATCGCGACGCGGCTAGTTGACTGAACTCTCTTTCAGCGCTCCAGTTGGCGCCCTGGTCGGTGGCTAGAGGGTGTCGGTGAGTTGTTCAGGGGCGGGTGGTGCAGTTCGAGTTGGGCCAGTAGCAGCCGCTGTACGTCGGCCTTGGATTGAGGCGATGCCGAGCAGATCCGCTCAGACAGGCCGAGAGACGTTGCTCAGACGAGCTCCAGTCCTCCGTCGATGGCGAGGACTTGGCCGGTGAGCCAGGTGGTTGTCGGATCGGCCAGGCGCAGGATCCAGGCGGCTACCTCGTCTGGTTCGCCGCGGCGGCCAAGGGGTATCCGGGCGATCTCGTCCCGCTTGATCTGCTCGACCATTTCTTCGGAAAGACCGGCGGCGATCAGGGCCTGGCTTTCGGTCGGGCCTGGGGCGAGAGCGTTGACGCGAATGCCATCGGCAGCGAGTTCGGCTGCCCAACTGCGAGTGAGTTGTTCGAGGGCGGCCTTAGAGGCCGCGTAGTGTGCGGCGCCAGGCAAGGGCCGGTGACCGTAGGTACTGGAGACATTGACGATCGAGCCCTTCGTTTCGCGCAGGTGCGGCAAGGCGGCGCGGGCGAGAAGGCTCGGGGCGGTGACGTTCAGGTCGAACAGGACGTTGATGCCATCAGCGGTCGTCTCGGAAAGCGGCATCACCCTGGTCGCGCCAGCATTATTGATCAGCACGTCCACTCGCCCCCAGCGTTCCACTGCAGCCTCGACGACCTGCTCAGGGGCGTCGGGGGCGTTCAGGTCGAGCGGATAGGCAACGATCCCGGCATGGGCAGCGGCGGCCTCGGCCAGGACGTGCTTGCGGCGCCCGACGCCAAGCACGACGGCTCCAGCGCGGGCAAAGGCGAGAGCGGTCGCGCGCCCAATGCCCGAGCCGGCACCGGTGACGATGACGACAACCCCGACGAGGTTCCCGTGCTGGTGTGCAGTCACGCCAATCCTTTGTTCGAAGTTCATAGAACATCGAACACGCTAGCATGACCCTTGTGGACAAGGCGCGCCATCCCGAACCGGCCGACATGACACTCATTGGCGTCATGAGCGCGCTGAGTGATCCGATTCGCGTCGGACTGGTTCGAGTGCTGTCCGACGGCCAGGAGCGGGGATGGGGCGAGTTACGCGCACCGGTGGCCAAGTCGACCCTCAGCCATCACCTGCGCATCCTGCGCAATGCCGGCATTACCCGAACGCGGCAGGAAGGCACGCGCTGCTTTGTTGAGTTGCGTCGTAGCGACCTCGAGGTTCGATTCCCCGGACTACTGAACGCCGTGCTTGGCTCGGCCAACGGTGACGATGTCGGCGGCCAGGTGAGCGCGATCACCGTCGCCGACGCTCCCTAACATCAGCTGACCGGAGGTCTCCGGCCGACACCTCCGGTAACCCTAGGCTCTGCCCGCCGACACTATTTGACATTCTTCAGTGAAGGTAGCCGTCCCACTTCACCTCGTAGCGACAGCCGCCGGGCAGAGCGTGCGGGGTGGGGATCTGGTCGACCGAAGTGGCGAGCGCCAATTCGACCGGGCCGGCCAGGTCGGCTGGGATGCGTACCTCGGTGGGTTCAGTGCGTCGCCTGCCCGGAGTCATCACCGCTCCTGTTCCGTGATCGGCCGAAGGGCGGCCACACGATGATCTTCACCTGTCGGACCGTGAGCCGGGGGTCGCGGTGCGGGCACAACCGGTGATGCTCCGGGACGTTCGCCCCGTCGCACTTCCCGCACCGCCAGACCCGGGCCATGGCACCAGAATGCGCCCAGACCTCAGCTCATGTCGCCGTACGGCGATCGATTCGGCGGCGACAGGCTGATCCCCTCCGACTTCGCCTTGGACCGAACCGCATCCGCGGACCGTCCGAGCTTCACGCTCATCACGCCAACGGGTGTATTCCCGGCTGCGAGGTCGTGCAGGTGCTCGACCTGCTCGTCCGTCCAGTCCTGGCCACTGTTGCGGCTCGACGTCGTCTCCGACATGGCTGTGCTCCCTTCATCGAAGGTGGTTGCCTACAGCCCCCGTACCCAACCCCCAACCGCAGCCCCGCTGCGCCGCCGGATGTGGCCCTCGCGACGACGGTCTGCGTGCTCATCATCATCCGGCTCGGCGTCTGCACCTTCGGGGTCATGTTCCTGATCGTGTTCGCCTGAGTTGCCGACCAGCCGTCGCGTCGGCCGGGCTTGCCTCGCGCCGAGGATCAGGCCCAACGCAGGTAAGTGTGCGAGTCGTCATCGGCGAGCCCCGAGCGGGGACCGGCGACGCACCCCCACATCCCGCGCTGCGCGCCTTTCCGACTTCGAGCTGGTCGCAGTCGGTACGAGCCGAGAGGAGCAGGCACAACAGGCCGCCGAGGTGTTCGGCATGCCGCTCGCCTTCACCAGTAGGCCCGAGCTTACGCAGCACCCGGCTGTAGACCTCGTGGTTGGTGTTGCCGCGGCGCAGGATGGTCAGTCATTGGAGGCCCTGGTGGATGGGAGGGTCCGAGCTGCCGTCGCAGCGCCGAGCGCAAGGAGGGCCGCGGCGATGAGGAACGCGACAGAGAAGCCCGATGTCATTGCTGCGTGGCTTGTTTGCCCGGCGGCTTCGGCGGCACTTGTGCGGCTAGTCGCGGCGGTCGCCAAGACACTGAGTACGATCGCAGCGCCCAGGTGGGTGGAGGTTTGGAAGAGTCCCGAGGCCAACCCTTTCTCTCCTTCTCGTACGCCGGTGAGCCCTTGTGCTGTGAGCGGTACGAAGGCTGCGGCGATGGTGAACCCGGCGATGAGGAAGGCTGGCAGTAGGACGGGTGCGTAGCCGTTGTGGTTCGGTGTGTGTGAGAGCAGAACGAAGGCGGCGGCGCTGATCGTCATGCTGACGGCGGCGGTCCGTCGCGGGCCGGCCCACGCGACGATTCTGGTCGCCAGTAAACCGCCGATACATGCTGACAGCGCCAGCGGGATGAACGCGAGGCCGGTCTCCAAGGCGGAGTAACCGAGCACTTGCTGGAGGTAAAGGGTGGCGATGAACATGATGCCGGTGAATCCGCCCGCGTTGGCGGCGATCGACAAGTTCGCTCCGGTCAACGGGCGGTGACGGAAGATGGCCAAACGAACCATCGGAGTGGACAGACGGTGCTCGACTGCAACGAATGTGGCGAGCAAGATCGCTGCGCCAACGAGGACCGGAGCAGCATCTGCACCGTCCTGCTCAAAACGAACGATTCCGAAAACCAATGCTCCGAAACCTGCAGCGGCCAACAAGGCTCCAAGCACATCCAAAGGCGGCGCCTGCTCGTCTCGACTCTCTCGGAGAACCGCCGGAGCTAGCGTTGCTGACACGAGACCGAGCGGTACGACGATGAAAAAGCACCACGGCCAACCGACCGCAGCGGTGATGACGCGCCCCCTACAACAAGGCCGGCGACCATCCCGACGTCCAGCGTGGCCGAGAGGTAGCCAAGCGCGCGTTGACGCTCGCGCTCCTCCCGGTAGGTGGCGGCCAACAAGGCCAGCGCCGCAGGTACAGCCAGTCCCGCACCAAGTCCCTGTACCGCCCGCATTGCCAGCAGCAGCCCTGTATCGCGCGCCAGACCCGCCATGCCCGACGCTGCACCGAACACGACGAGGCCGACCACCAATGCCCGACGCCGGCCGTAGAGGTCGCCGACACGACCGCCCACGAGCATGAATGCGCCGAGCGTCAAGGTGTAGGCGGTGACCACCCATTGAAGATCGGCCCGAGAAGTCCCCAGATCGCGTTCGATGGCCGGAAGGGCAACAGTCACGACCGTCCCGTCCAACATGACCAAAAGATCGGCAGCACAGAGCAGAACCAACGCGGTGGGATGCCAAGGTTTGGGGGATAACACCATGTCAAGAATGTGCCCTCACCCTATTAACCCCCAAACTTCAGGGGCGGCTCGTTGACTGTTGCCCTTCCGGCAGCGATTGTGCTTCAGCGAGTCTCAGGAGAGGGGTGTGGCGTGCTAGTCGCCGCGCCGGGTCGCGTGCCGGAGTTGGGTCCGCTGCACGAGCAGGTGACAGTTTCGGTCACGCGGCCTGACTGGCCGGCGTGCTCATGATTGTTTCGTATTCGGTGGGGGTCAACCGGCCCCGGTACCCAGTCAGCGCGCACCGAACAACCCGGGTCAGCTGTGCAGATGGCGCTGCCGTGGCAGTCTGGGACTCATGTGTGGTCGCTACGCGTCAACAGCTCGCCGAACTGACTTGCCTGAACAGTTCCAGGTCGACGACGACAAGGCCGATGAACTGAAGGAGCCGGACTACAACGTGGCCCCGACCAAGTTCGCCCCGGTCGTGATCGCGCGCCCGCCAGCCGGCGGCCCCAAAGGCGCCGATGCTGTTCGCCAGTTGCGGCTGTTCAAGTGGGGGCTTTTACCGGACTTGCCGGTGTGCACCGTACACCGGTGGGGGTGAAACACCGGGCTGGTCGAGGGTCCGGCGGGTCTTGATTTTGCGCCGTGTGCGCCAGAACGTGACCAAGTGCCTTCAAGTGGTGACTTACAACGTCAAGGGATCCGACCACTGTCCGCCTGCCGTGTCGCGGAAGATCAACTCCTCCACCAGTGCCGGGGAAGAGTGGAGCTCGTCGGCCCATGCCTTCATCAAACCGAGATAGCGACGGTAGGTCGAAGCCGACCACGGCACCGGATTGATGTGGACTCCAGCATGCTCTCGTAGCCACCCAGACACGAGGCGGTCGAGGATCAGAGGGGATTCACTGGACTCTGGAACGCAGAAGTATAGGTACTTTGTCGCAAATGCCGGCCCGATCCGAGGTGGTCGATGTGTGGCCACGACTGTGTAGGCTGCGACGGGGTCCACGGACGCGGCCTTGGCGGCCTCGAGCAAGACAACGGGCAGATCTGGGCGCCCCGTCAACGCCTGGCAGACGCGCCAAGGCCCGTAGCCGCTCTTACCAAAGCCCCAGATCATCGCGGCTAGAAACCCAGCGAGAGCCTGGTCACTGGTTGTTGGCGACTCGGCTGTCGATCGGACGGCCGTACGGTCCAACGATGACGGAAGACGCTCAATGACGTCCTTGTGCTGCGGAAGCCAAGACAGCCACCGACCTCTAGGCCACGGGATCGGTCTCTGCCTCCGACTCCCGCTCACAGCGTGCGCATTGAGCAACATCGATAGACGGTCAAGTCCCTGGTCGGGTGAATCCATCACGACCTCCAATGCGAGG
Source organism: Kribbella pittospori (assembly GCF_004331465.1). GTDB lineage: Bacteria > Actinomycetota > Actinomycetes > Propionibacteriales > Kribbellaceae > Kribbella > Kribbella pittospori. The sequence goes on along the minus strand of NZ_SJKB01000021.1, from coordinate 87,510 downwards.
ACTGCTGCTCAGTCGCGGTGACGATGTTGTCGAAGAGCGTCTCGACCTGCGATTCAAGGTTGGCTACTGGTTGCTGCAGATCAACACTATGAATGATGAGCCGTATCTCGGCACCGTCGATGTCGAAGGGTTCCGGACGGGGTTCGCCCGCTGCGTAGATGAGGTGGCCCACCTTGAGCCCGAGTCGGGCGCAATAGGTGACGAGCTGATAGGCGTCAGCGTTGGGGAACTTCCCCTGTTCGTCGAGCAGCTTGTACTTGGTGTCGGCGACGGCCACGACTCGTGCGCCGTCCGTGAACTCCAGGTCAGGCTTGATCGTTAGGCGAGCCTGGATGTCCAGAGGTCGGGGATGCTGCGCCATGACGCGGACCATGCCGCTGGCTTCTGTCAGCAGCTGCTGGATGAGCCGTTCGAAGAGCCACGCCATGGATAGAACGAACCCATGCACCTCGACGGTACCGACGCGGTGCTCAACCGTTGCCTGATCGAGGACGAGGTCAGCCAGGTGCAGCAGCCGATGCAGCCGTGTGTTGAGCCGGCTGGGGGTCCATGGCGCCAAGAGTGCGCCCCTGGGAACGAGCCACACGTCAGCGAGCAGCCGATCCAGGTGCGCTAGGCGATCGCGGGTCGATTGTGGGGCGTCGGCAAAGAGTAGGAGGCGGCGACAAGCGGCTCTGATGCGGCGATTTTCGTCGGTGTCGGTGGTCCACTCGTCGACGGTGACCTCTAGGGGGACGAGCCTCCCGAAACGGCGCAGCTCCTGGTCCCTCAGCCGCAGCCGTCCGCGCAGCACCGACAGGGTCTGCTCCTCGGTGCGGTAGCCACGCATGGGCCCGGCCGCCATCGCTGTTGATGCTTCCTCGGCGAACAGCAGCGCGAGCACCGCGGTGATGTCCGGGTCTTCGGCGACGCCGATGAGAAGCTCGTCAACTTTGAGGCCGGCCACGCCATGAGCTCGGGCGAGGAGTCGAAGCACCTGCAGGGCACCGATCTTGGGGCGGACTCGGATGACGAGGTCGCCGCAGCGAATGGCTCCAACCGTATGGGCCGCGGTCACTCGCCATCCGTCGGCGCCAGGCTGAACAGTGACCAGATCGGTGCTGTTGAGCGCCGCCGCCTCGTCGCGCGTCAGCGCGACGGACTCGAGGACCTGCCCCTCTCGGAGCGCCTCGAGGTCACTGTGGCGGTTCACTGCCGTCCTTGCCCGGGGCGAGCCCGAGTTCGTCACACCACTCGTCGAACCGGTAGCTCGACAGGGCGATGTCGTCTCCGTAGTGGTGCTCTCGTAGCATCGGAAGCAGGTCTCGACGCCACAGCCGCTTGAGCACAACCGGATCGCGGAGAGAGGGTCGCATGAAGTACGACGGCCCGAACTCCAACGCCGCCTCCAGTCCGTGTCCGCGCATCGTCGCGTTGATGCGCTCACGCAGCTTGGCGAGTGCTACCGGTAAACCGTTCGCCTCACACCAGCGTGGCAGGACGCCCTGAAGTGCAGGTTCGCTCGTTTCCATGCCGAGGAAGACAAACCGGCGTCGCATCGCCACATCAAGCAGCGCGATCGACCGGTCAGCTGTGTTCATCGTGCCTATGATGAACAGGTTTTCCGGCAGCTTGAAGCGTTCTTTGCCGTCGCTGTACAGCAGCTCGATCTCGGCGTCGCGGTACTCGAGCAGGAAGTACAGCTCACCGAACACCTTCGCGATGTTGGCGCGGTTGATTTCGTCGATGACCAGCACGTGCGGCTTGTCCGGGGCCTTTGCTGCCTCCTCCGCAATCCGCTTGAGCGGCCCGGGGACGACCGTCAGCCTGGCACCGCTGTCCTTGCTGTCAGTGGGCCGGAAGCCTTCAACGAAGTCCTCATGCGAATAGGTCGGGTGGAACTGCACGAGGGCCTGCTCATTCGGGGTCAGCCCGCAGGCGGCGAGCAGTCGGTGCGCCAGGTACGTCTTCCCCGTACCCGGGGCGCCTTCGAGGATGACCTGACGACGTTCGTTGAGGCTGTCGAGCAATTCAACCAGCCAGCTGTCGTCGGCGTGGTACAACTCAAATGCGAGGGCTTTCGTGTCGCACCGCAGAACCGCCGGCCTGGGGAGTGGCGATACGGCGCCGTCGACCTCCGTTTCCTCGCTTTCGTCCACAGGCTGGACCTGGTCACCGGCGTGCAGCGATTCCAGCTCGTCCAGCACCTCGGTGATGTTGACGACATCCTCACCCTTGAAGCGAAGCCGGCTGCTCACCATGCTCTGCAGGTCGGTGACTTTCGTGTCCTGCTTGGCTGGCCACGCGACAGGTCGAGTTATTGCCGTCGTCCCGTCGATGGAACTGAGTGTCGCTTCCCCCTTCAGTATCCGGCCCAGCCGCAGCAGACCATGGTCATCGGTGGCGACGAGGTCGTCCGGCTGCATGCCGAGCGTGAAGGCGAGCACGTCTCGCTTCTTTGCCTCCCGCTTGACCACCGACATGTCTCCGTAGAGCTCGTCAACGAGGGCAGTCAGCGCAGCCTGTGTGGGCTGGGCTGGCATCTGTCGGAATCGTTCGACGGTCAGTGTGATGATGCCTTGGCTCGCCCAGGTGGGGACCCAGTCGCGCTGCTCGACCTGTCCCCGGACCAGCCATGCCCCGCCCACCGCGACGGTGCCGCTCCAGACGTTCACGAGCGGTGGAGCGTACAGGTCCACCCCGTGTCCGCCCTGCTCGGCCTGCAGCACCAGCGCCACGCTGAGAAGGTCGTGGTCGAGATCTCCGGTGCGATGGTCGAGGCGGTCTGCGAAAGAGTCCACAACCCGTTGCCGGTCTTCGCCCCGCAGGAGGGTCGTGAAGGAGCCGGGGTGGACGACGACACTCAGCAGGGCCACAACCCGCTCGTCGACACCTGTGACCGTTGCCATGACGTCGCGCCACTCCCAGGGGTCTTCCCATGCGCGCACCCGTCGCTCGGCCGGCTGCCCATGCCACTGCTCTAACAAAGAGATGAACGAACGCAGCATCGCAACGGGGTCCGCACTCAGCGCCTTGCCGCCCGGGACGAACCCGTGTTCGAGGTCAGCTGAAATCCGCAGAGGCAAACCCGGTGGGTCGGTCACGGTGAGAAGCGGCGCGCGGACTTGCGCCCGCTTTGTAGATCCCACAATGTCGCTAAATGGCGCAAGCAGCAGAGTTAGCGCCTCGGCGGCCAGCAGCCGGGCATGCGGGTTCTCTAGTACTCCAGCCGTAGTTCGTTATCAGGGTGCTGGCGCTCCTGTTGTCCCAGGCTCACCTCGCCCTCCGTGCAAAGGGCAGAATTCTCAGACACTGATCCTTGAGGGAGAGTGGTGTGATGCGCGCGACGTCATCGACGCCGGGAGTCTTTCGGCTCATTTTCAAGGTGCTCACCGCGCTGATGGTGGCCACAGCGTGGAGCGTGCTGGGGTACGGGCTGGTTTTCTCACGGCCCGACATCAGGGCCTGGGGTGAGCTCGAGGCGGCCGGCCGGTTCGGGATGAACTTCTTCGTCTACATGCCGTACTACGCCCTCAGTCTGCCGCTGGTTGCTGTCGCGATCGTCAGCCTCTTCCCCCGACCTGACCGGATGTTCCCGCTGGCCGGCGCGATGGGACTCACCGGGCTCTTCGCCGTCTGGATCCTCGCGAACAAGCTGCTTCTCGTAGCCCAGCCCGAACTCGCCAGGTATGCCATCGTCGGACTGGGTCTTACTGCAGCCGCCACCGTCCCTCTCCTGACCGCTCACCACCTCAAAGCGCACCCAGCCACCACTTAGTCTCCAGCCCAGCGGTAGTCGTGATCAGGCGAGTTGGACCGTCTGACGGCGTGGTGGCATTCGCGTGCGCGGGCTTGGTGGCGGCGTCGCCATCGCGACCAGTGCAGCAGGTGCCGGATGCCGGGCTGGGTGTGATCGACGAGTCGGCTGAACAGATGGCGGATCTCATTGGTGGTGAGCGCGATGAGCCCTTGTGGTGAAGGGGTTTCGGCTCGCGCGGTGGCAGTCATCACGGCGAGGAACGCGTGGGCGAGCATGGCGAGGACGGTCCAGCGGTGCCATGAGGTCCAGCGGCGGACCTGGTGCTCGTCCAGCCCGGTCAATCCCTTACCTGCCTGGAAAGATTCCTCGATCGTCCACCGGCGCCCGGCCACCGCGACCAGCCTCGCCAGCGGCATGGGCGTAGGTGTGTAGCAGCGGTAGAACGCGAGTTCACCGGTGCTGATCGAGCGTCTCACCAGCAACGCCTGACCGCCCGCGATTTCGACCGGGATGTCGATCAGGGCCCAGTCATACCAGCGGTGGCCCTTCGCGCCGATGCCCGCGCTGAGCCGGTTCCAGGCCCGCGCGGGCAGCCGTTGCGCCAGAGCCTTGGCCGGGTGTTTGCCGGCCCCGGTGGTGATCTGATGGTCACAGGCCACCGCCAGCACATACCCGATCCGGCGTTCCTGCAAAGCGCTACGCAGCTTGGAGTCGGCTCCGTAGACCTCGTCGCCGGCCACCCACGCCGCCGGGACACCGGCATCCAGCGCGCGGGCAATCATCTCCCGCGCAAGCGCGGGCTTGGTGGCGAACCTGATGTCGCCAGGAACCCCGGCATCACGGCACCTGTCAGCATCCGTGGTCCACGACTTCGGCAGATACAGGGCCCGGTCGAGGAACGCATGCCCGCCCGCGGCGGCATAGACCAGGTAGACCCCGACCTGGGCGTTCTCGATCCGGCCCGCGGTCCCGGTGTACTGACACTGCACCCCGACCGTGTGGGTGCCCTTCTTCAGATCACCGGTCTCATCCACCACCAGCACCGCACCGGGCTCACCGAGGTGATCCACAACGTAGTCACGAAGTCATCACGCACTGCGTCGGCGTCCCAGACTGCCCGAGACAACAGGTTCTGCATACCGTCCGGCGTGGTCTCCCCAGCATGCTCCGCGATCGTCCAGCAGTTGGCCCGCGGCAACCCCGCCAACAACCCCAGCAGAAACAACCCGACCCGCCGACGCGGCTCGACCCGCCCGAACCGCGCCCCGACCCCCCCCACCCGCTCATCGAAACCACGCCGCCACCGATCAGGGTCTACGCTATGGCACGCAGCCACCGCGCGACCGTCTTGAGTCCACACAACCCGAGATCATCAACCGGTGGCTGCGCTACGTCCGGGACCGCCACACCGCCAGATCACAAACTACGGCTGGAGTACTAGAACATGGGGACCCGCGAGAGCGCCGAACCTCTGAGGCTCACGTCCGTCGGACGTGGTCGCGGACTTCCTGATGACGCGGCCCGCGTTATGACGCGTCTGTCGAGTTCCCGGCGTGAGGCCGGACACGCGGCCGACGTCGTTTCGAGGACACGAGCTGGCGTACGGACCCCAGTCGGCCGGGTCCAGAGGTCAACTCCACCACTCCAAGCTATCCGCCACCACGGACGAGGAAGGAGCGACTTCGAGCTGTATCCACTGCAGGCAACACGAGTCCCCACGACTTCGGCCCCACGTTTGGCCCCACGACCGCCGGTTCTTCATGGGCCTCTCTGCGCCCAATCATCCCCTGACCTGCACGTTTGGTAGGTGCCCCCGGCAGGATTCGAACCTGCGGCACATGGTTTAGGAAACCACAGCTGAATCCCCCGATCTGCCGAGCAACGTGAAACCGGTAGCTCGGTCGCGGTTGACCACGGCGGATCGCTACGTCCCAGGCGTGACGTCGTACAGCCTTGCCTCGGCAAGGAGGCCACCAACGGCGTACCCCGCGCCGCGGCATTCTGCCGCGCGGTAGGCAACGACTCTCAATTCGTCGCGCCGCCCGACATCCTGGCACCGTTGGCGGGTACCTTCGGCCAACAGACTCGACGTCTCCGGTCCAGAATGGACGGGGGGTGGCTCATCCAGCGTGAGTCACCTGGCTCGAGGCGACGGTGGACTGAGGCTCCTCAGGAGCCGCCGCGACCGTCGCGCGTACGCCGCGGGATGCGTTCACGAGGCCTGCCTCGACGAGCAGAGCCACGGCGCGGTGTGCGGTGCTACCAGATACGCCGTAGCGGGCGGCAAGCGTCTTCATGGTTGGCAGTGGGCTACCTGGCGTGGCGAACCCGCTGGTGATCGCACCTCGCAGGTCGGCTGCAATGCGGCGGTATGTTCCAGGTCCGTGTCGTCGGCGTGAGGCAGTTGTAGTACTTGCGCCGGCGTGCCATCGTCGTCGCGCTTCGCTCCGGGCCTGGCCGGCATTCGGATGATGAGCGCTTCGGCAGCGCGCTGGGATCGCTCGAATTGGAAGGCTGTATAGGACTTGAGGGTTGTTGCTCCTCCCCCACCATGTCCGAGTCGCCCGGCGACGATGTTGAGGTCGATGCCCGCTGCGATGAGCTCCGTAGCGTTGTAGTGTCGCCAGTTCTTCAGGTCGGCATCCACACCAAGTCGAGCAGCCATCCGCGCGAACTTCTGCGTCGCCGTGTCAGGCTTGAGCGGTGATCGACCGTCCGGATCCGGCGAGAAGATGAAGGCCAGCGGTGACAGCTTGATGCCGAGCTTGGCCGCTTCGACCGTCTTGCGCTCAAGGCGTGCCCGGAACAGTAGACGCGTCTCGCCGTCGAGTACCTGCCGACGCTGCTGGTGGATCTTCGTGTCCTTGATACCAGGGGACCCATCCTCGGCCTTGAAGAGAGCCTGGCGCACGGCCAAGACAGCCGCATCTGCCTCTACCCCGGGGGCATCAGGAACTGATGTGTCCTCGAAGTGCACCCATTGGAGCGCGCAGTGCTCGCCGCGACGATTGCCGGTCGTCGCCTTCGAGAAGAGGAACTCGCCCCAGTCCTCATCGATCTCGTACGCAGCATTGATCAGCAGTGCCGCTTCGGCGGCGGTCGGCGGCTTCGGGTCCGGCTTTGGCGTCGCGGGCTTGTCGGCCTGTGCGGCGGGATTGACGCTGATCCACTTCCACTTCACGCCGCGGTCGAACGCGCCACTGAGGATCCAATGAACTTGCCGGATGGTCGATGGCCCCAGCGGAACGCACCGATGAGGCTTGCAAGCCCGTCGACACGCCCTGCCCCCATTGGGGTTAGGTGGGGCGCACGACTTGCCCTGGTGCTCGTCACAGACGTGCCCGGCCTTGTCGGTTCGGGGAGCCAGAGGTCAGCGGTGCGAACGTGCTCTCCTCCAGATTGCCTCGAAGCTGTTCTGATAGGACCGGAACATCTCGCTCTCTACGGTCTGGCGGTAGTGATAGACCGGCGAGTCGGCCGGAGGGATGCCAACGGCGTGCTGATTGACCAGCAGGTGGCCATCCGCACGGTAGATCGAGTTGTACAGGACCGCGTCATGGAGTCTCAGCTCGACGCGCTCGTGATGTAGGACAGGGCGCCAGAGGAGTAGCGACCTGCGGATCTGTGCGCTCGCTGCTTCGCCGGTCTCTGCCTCGGCACGCGCGTCGGTCAGCCTCCGGTCATCTGGAGTGCGCAGTGCAAGCTTGATCTGGATGCCGAGGGCGGCCTTCTCGCAGAGCAGACGGACGATGCGAGGGTCCTCGGCGAGGAACAAGGCGCTGTAGGTGAGGATCGCGATCTCGGACTTCGCTGCGTCGAAGAGGGACAGCCAAGTCTCTTGGCTGATTGCGCCTCGGCGCGGATAGATACCGGCGAGCTCAGCTGGCCGGCTCTTGGTTGCTTGCTCTCGCAGTTCGGGCCAGATTGTCTCCTCGTCTACGCCGAGGAGTCGCTTGAGGGCTCCGCGACGCTGAGGATGGGGTAGCTGACCGCGCATCCAGTTGCGCACTGTCTTGGGGTCGACGGAGAGCTTCACAGACAGGTCCAGCTCGGTGAGGTTCGCGTCGTACATCGCGCGCCGGAGCACCTCGTTCACTCGGATCGCCAATCCTTACCCGCACGTAGATGTCGGTAAATGTCTGGTCGGACCGTAACACGAAATGTCCGTAAATGTCCGCAGACAGGGTTCTGCTGTCCGCGTGTCCGCGGACAGTCTTGGAACACGCTCGGCGGGTCGTCGGGCCGGTTCCGGAGCTGAGCAAGGAGTGCGAACGTGAGCCAGACAACCGCCGATGAGGGGCATTTGGTCCGTGTGCGAGTGTGGTTCGGGCAGCTAGCGATCATCGACCGCACGTCTGCCGCCGAGCTGGGTACGGCGTTCGCGCAGGCCATCGGTCGGCGGTACTTCGGGTTGCCCGTGACGATCGAACCAGTCTCCATGCCTCACCAGGTCGCTGAGCGATGATCCCGAGGCGGCTCCCGGTGGTTCCTGGCTACGTCCGCAGGTATCCCGGGATGAACGATGTAGAGCTCGGTCAAGTGCAGCACCATCTGGCGGAGGTGGCCAGGCGGCACGGGCGCACGTTAGGCACGGTGCATGTCGAGGAGCTTCCGACTGACCCGGAAGCGTTCAACGTGCTGCTTGCCTCGCTCGCACACCTCGATGTGCCCGCGGTGATCATCCCAACCAAGGCACATCTGGGTCGCTGGGATCTCAGGGGATCGAAGTACGACCTTCTTCAGCAGGTGGCAAAGGCTGAGGTCATCGTCGCCGAACCCTGAGCGAGTGCGCGCGGAAGCCCACCCCTGCAGGTGTTCCGAAGGGCCGGGCGCACTTCATGGAGTCCTCGTCCGCGAGATCCCCCGAGCGTCCCCTGCGCGTCTCGCGGGCGAGGGCTCCACCTTCCACCCGATCGAGGGGAAGTATCACAATGGCCAACGTCGTGGTTGACCTGCGGAGCTGGACAGCGCGACGACGTCTTGAGCGTTACAGCGAGAGGCACTCCGGTACGTCGACCACGGCTGGCCGATCGCGCGTCTTGCAATTCAGTACGGCGGACGCTGTGGCTGCAGGCTCGTCAGTTGCGTCGAGCCTCACTTGCCGATCGCCCATCTCCAGTGCTCGCCACCGCACGGCAGGTCGAGACTGTGTTCGCCAACGGCCGCTGGTCGATCGCGTGGCTTACGTGGCAATTCGACGTACTCGAGCTGCCCGCACACCTCGGCGCGCCACTGCACGCCCACCTCAACTCCCGATACCCAACGGCGCTTGCACCGGCGACGAGACGCTGGCAGTTCTTCGTCGAGCCGGGATCCGTGACACCAGATGGCGTTAAGGCTGCGGGCGGTCAGGTCATCGCCGGATCATCTGGCTGGATGATTGCCCTCGGCACCTACACCGAGGCAACCGGCCGCGTTCGTTGGCTGACCGCCGCCCCGTACCTGACCTCCTGGCAGCCCCACCGACCCAAGACCCTGTCGGCGCGGTGTTCGACGGACATCCTGGACGGGATATTGATGTGATCACAGCTGAGGGCCGTCCATCTCCTCACCCGGCCGGTGTCCCGTCAGATCGTGGTACGCCGCTCGGTCGGTCCACGAGTAACCGGTCTCGACGCTGACCGTCTTCTTGTTCACCCGCTCGACCTTGCGCCAGATGCCGGACACCCGCACATAGTCGCCCTTCTTGACGGTCTCGTGCGAGTACGTCGGATGACTCACAGCCAGCTCATCGCGGACTCCTGCCCAGTAGTCAAGCTGGGCCTCGAGATCCGCGAGCTGCAGCTTGAGGCGGTCGGCCCACTCTCCTGTTGCCGGTGCATGGACTTCCTCGTAGTGCCCGATCACCCGGGTGTAGCCCTCCAGCTGACGCTGCAGCTTCCGGAGGTCTGCCTCCAGCCGACCAATGCGGCGTCCGACGGATCTGACGGAGTACCGCACCTCTGTGGCGCCAGCCAGCGAATCAGCCCGGCGCTGGTCGGTCTCCGCGGCCCGAGACTCCCCCACCGACTTGCTGGCCAGGTTCTGAATGCGCTCGAGCTCTCGGCGATGGCGCCGTTCCGAGTGGTGGCCGATGAGTATCGGCTGCCCGAGCGGGATGCCGTCGGCGATTCGTCGCGAAGCCTCCCATGCCGTGTCTGCCGCATCTCTTCGACGCTGAGCGCGATTCTGCAACATCTCCGACCGTGCTCGGGCGCGCGAATCGCGGTCAGCCTCTCGCTCCTCCACGGATCGGGACGCGGAATCGTCGACCTCCAAAGTCACGTCGAAGCCTGCACCTCTGAGTGCATTCGCTGTGGCGTCGATCACCGCCGGCTTGGCCAACTGGTCACGCGACCGCGGGATATACCACGCCTCCAGCTGACGAGACCACCGCCAGTTGTTGGCCTTCAAGATCTCCGCCGATCCGTCGCCTCTTCGCGTGCCCGTAGCGAGCGTGCCCTCGGCACGAGTGTGAACGATTTCGATCTGGCCACTCATGTTTCCCACCTGTCGTCCATGAGGTGGTCATCGAGGCTCGCGAACCAGTCGATAACGTCGGAGGCGCGGTAACGCAGGTGCCGGCCAACCCGCCTGCCCGGCGGGCCGTAGCCGAGCGTTCGCCAGCGATAGAGGGTCCGCTTGGGTACGCCGAGGTACGTCGCAACTTGGTCAATGGTCCATAAAGGATCAAAGTCATGTGCTGCCGACATCAGCACCTCCACCGCTCGACTTGGCCCGATGCTCGACACGATCCCGAGCCGAAGCGGTGGGCTGGGTCCGTCGTTCCCGCTCTGCCTTGACCACCCGTCGAAGGTCGCGAACCGACCAGCCGAGAATCTCGGCGGCGGCTTCGGCCGATCCGCACACATTGGCCAACTCGGCTGCCTCCGCGGCTGACACCGCCTCGGCGTTGGCAACACGTTCGTCGTACTGCTCGATCGCTCGCGCCTTGGCCTCGATTGCACGGTCCAGGGAGGCCTGCGCCCTGATCGTGCGGGCGGTCGCCACTTCGATCCTGGCCTGGCGCTGACGCGCGCGCTGCAGCGCGGCGACCCTTTCACTGGCTCCCATGACACGACCAACTCCTCCGAGGTCACAGCGCCGGGCCGTCGACGTCAGGCGCGAGGAAGGCAGACTCGAGGGGTCGCGCAGCGACTGGCGGAAGCGGCGTCCGATGGCCTTCAGGTACCTGTCTGTCGAGTCGATGAGCTGTCTGGCTGTGTTGACGACCCGGGCACCTGTCGCCTTGATCACGCTCGCCGGCTCCTCTGGCTCGACCGTCCTCGCCCAGCCCGCGATGTAATCGAACGATGAGGCTTCGATGCTGAGTCCGTGGTGTGCAAGCACGACGTAGGCCACTGACTCAGCCTCGACTTCGCGAACGCCGCGGCACGTGATGCTCTCGGCGCCGTGCATGTCCGGCGCCGAGTGCATGCGCATATGGCCGACCTCGTGCGCCAGCCGCGCGACAGCGGTGACGTCATCCAAATGATCTGCAACCACGATCTGCTTGGCGAAGTAGTCGGTGAACCCCTCAGAGGCATCTCCGATCGGCTGAACCCCGACTGTGAAGCCGCCTGTCGATGCCTCTCGTGCCAACGCGTCCCACAGCCCGTTAGGCACTATCCGCCTACCCGGGGCTGGCGTGCGCGGCAGGTGGATTGGCGGACCGACCGTATCCGTGACGTCGTACACGCTCCCGACTCGGAATCCGATCAGCGTCTTCTGGAACCGCCCGTCGGCCGCGACGTTCCGGTTCGCCGCCTCGAATGCTGCGGCCATCGCAGTCTGGGACAGGATCGGCTCCAGGATCCTGATCGCGTGCTGCTTCCGCACTCGGCGTCCCAACCTCTCCCACGCCTGCGCGCGGGCGACCCAGTTCGCCTGTGGCATCTGCAGGTTGATGAGAACGATGTTCCCGAAGCCGAATCTCGGGAACAGGGCTGCGACATCAAGCCACCTACTCCAGTCCGCTCCGGTTCTCATCTTGCCGACCTCCGTCTCGAGCACCCGGTGCAGGTCCTCGGCACTCACTGGTTCGTTGCCCACAGCCACCTCCGCAAGATCGGGACGACAGCTGCTCAACGGACGAGGTCCACCGGCTCCTGTCCTGGATCCGGGAATCCAGGGCCGGCTACCGCCCGACGCAAGGTCGTGGGATCGAGGTAAGGGGCAGGGATCCTCCCATGTCGCTTGCCCGCCGGACGGGCGTGGTTCGACGTACCCGTCAGACGACGCGCGATCTCGGACGCGACACCCAGATGTTCGGAGCTCCAGGTCAAGGCGTCGGTCAGCTGTTCGAAATGGTTCGGCAGGTTCGTCCGCACCCACCGAGCCCGCGGATGCATCCCAGTTCGGCCTCGCCGACTCGGGTAGGCCACTTCGAGCATCTTGGCCTCCCGCTGGGGAACGAAGAGGCGACCATGAAGGATCAGGCCTGCGACCGCTTCCTGCTGCTTCCGCGCAACCTGATCCGCTGACCACATGAGCTCATCAACGACATCCAGAAGCCTTGCAGCAACTCGTCCGTTCGGCACCAGCGCGTCGGGCGACAGCAGCCGTCGGTCGTGTCGAACGACGCCGGCAAGTGTGGCTTGCAGCTCGAGAAACACGACTTCGGCGGGTGCGTTGCTTCGCCCGCCAACATCGGACACCCGGCGCCGCCAGGCGTCGGTGACAACCGCAGCACCCGTATCAAAGGCACGCAGTGCCTTCATGAGGGCGGCGAGGTCCAGACGCTGACAGGTATCCAAGTCGGCTGTAGCAGCCTTGCGTAGATGGCTGGCCAGGTGCCATGCGTGGCCGCAGACCGTGCGCAGCTGTGCAGTCGTCGAGCGAAGGTCCCGGGTCAGTAGAGTCCGTGCCGGCACGGCGTCGTGCGCACGCTCCCACCTCGCCGCGTGCCACGAAATCAGCGACAGCCGATCGCCTGGAACTGGTGGTCCTCCCGCGGTGAGACCGCCAAGCGCTCCGAGGCCGGCCCGCCGAGTGTCGGAACGCGCGAGGTGGTCAAGCTCGAGCATAACCGTCAGGAACTGCTGGAACCCTGGAGAGCCGACATGGATGCTTCGCAGTACAACCTTCGCACCAATCAGTGCGATCGCCCCGATCTCAGCTCTCGCGGCCGCCAGATCCTCACGCTGGTCCAGCGCGCTCACCGTTGCAGGATCCTGAGTGGCAAGCATGTCCGCTCCGGCTCCAATCGCCGTAGCCAGACGTCCTAGCGGGCTGTCGGACCCCTTCAGGCGTTGATCCGCGTGCCCGATGCTCACGAGGCCGCCACGCAGCCAACGCAGGTGCCTCACAGTGGCCGCCAGCACGACTTCCCAGTCCGTAATGAGCTCAGGCCCGTCGCTAACGGCGTTCAGGTGAGCGTTCACCGCGGTCCGCCGCGCGGCGCGAAGCAGATCCTCATACGTCGCGCGCATCTCGCACCATCCGGATGTCCGCAGCCGCGGTGCGCACCGCGTCTCCCAGAGCGAGCCGCCAGCTGAGCTCCTCAATCGGCACGTCAAGTTCCTCGACCGCAAGTGCTGCCTGCTCGAGCAGTGCAACTGGATCATCCGCGAGCTCGCCGTCGTTCGACGCGTACGGCGCAATCTCAAGCAACTCGCACAACCGATACCTGCTGAACGCCGTCATAGCCCACCGACCATCACTGGCTGTCGCTTCGAGCGCCTCGACAGTCGCCTCAGTCCGGACAACCAGATCGACGATGCGTTGCAGAACCTCGTCGCCTTTGGACAACTTCCTGTTCACCCTGAATCCTTCCGCCGCGCGCTGCTTGGTCACGTGGTCCGGCGCTGCAGGCCGCTCCCGATCGGCTCCCAGCGCGTGCGCCGTACTTACCGAAGGCACCTGACCCTGCCCCGACCACAGCAACTCAACGGATGCCGACCGCAACTTCTCTGCGCGCGTCCCCACCAGCGCCACGGCAACGCGGGAAGGAGTCACAGGCAGTTGATGAGGCGGGGCTGTTGCCGCGCATCGACACGCATCGCTGCCGTCGCTCCCCGCTGGGGACAACTGCTCCCGCCAGCCGCGAGGGTCGCCGGGAATTGATGCATGGCAAGTCGGTAGATCAGCCCATCGCAGTGGGCCGGCGTGGACACGAGCAGCGTCCGCCCGATCAACCACGGGCGATGTTAGTGCCGACCAACTTCGCAGCGGGGCATGCAACACCAGCTTCTGCGCAAGGCGCCGCCTCGATGCACTTCGAAGATGGTGTAGATCTCTTCTAGCCCCGCGCCTAGTTCGCGAGCAAGGCGACGAATCCGGGCCTGACCTGCGTGTTTGTATCACAGTGTTGCTCGGCCGTGATCGTCGTTTGTCATCGTCTCACGGAGCTGTGACGGAGCAGTCATTTGCCTTGATCAACAGATCTCGCTGAGGTAGTTGCCGTTCAGGACGGCGGTGGTATCCGCCCCGCCGGAACGAGGTCGAAAGAAGCGGAGACTAGCGTCTGGCTGCCAGGCGCCGGTGATAGTGGCGGGTCTGCGCCCACGCTCGCCGGACGAACTCCAACTGCTGTTCGATTCACCGATGGCGCACGGCGTCCCGCGAATGAGTTCTGACGATTCCTGACCAGTCAGCCGAACGCGATGCGTCGGCTGCCTGCGCTGACGACTGATCGTAGGCACTCATCGGACCGGCAGCAACGGGCACTGGAGGCAATCCGAGCCGAGATGAAGAAGTGCGACGTGACGTCCTCCAACTGCCACCCTGAGCGGACCCACCGGCGCCAACTGGCCGCTGCGAGGACGACTAGGCCGCGAGGCCAGCGAAACGCCCGCGAGCTGCTTACTTCAGGAGGCGCTCCTCGACGTGCTCTCTGCCCGGCGGACCGAGCGTAACCATGCCGGTGGCCTTGTTCCACTCGACGTGCCTCGCCTTGTGCAGCTTGTCGAGGACGCGCCGGTAGTTCGGGAGCCTGTCCTGCTCCAGGTACTTCGCGAGATCCATCTCGCTGACCGCCCCGGTCTCGGAGTACAGCAGGAGGAGGGTCTGGTCCGATAGCGACAGCGAGGTGTCGAGCACGCGCCTGACGCCGTCGACCTCCCAAATGACGGGCAGCGTCCGGTCGACCAGCGCGTCGACTACGTCCGCGGCCGTCTTGACATCCGTGCTGTGGAACATGCGGATGAGCTCAGCGACGATCCATTTGGCCGTCGCCAGGACGAGCTCCGCGTCCATGTGGTTGGCGGAGACGTCGCCGCCGACGTGCCCCACGTTCCGCCGATTGCGGACGTCGTACAGGCCGACGAGCACCCTCGGGATGGTGAGCCGCGCCGAGTCTGGGTACGCCGTCCTATTCTCCAGTGCCTTGCAGGAGCCCTCGAAGTTCCGCGGCTTGCCGGCGGTGGCGGCGTAGGCCCCGCCGGACGTGTACCCGTCGAGGATCGTGTAAACAACCTCGGCGAGCCGACCGCCATACAGCTCAGCAGGGCCCCACCGGCCCTCGCGATAGTTGCGCGTGATCAGGTCGAACTCTGCGAGGAGTTCCCCGCGCAGGCCAACGGGAAGCTGGCCCAGGGCGGTCGTCGCGTCGAGGGCCACTACTTCTTGGCCTTCGGCTGCTTCGGCATCTTGTCCGAGATGTACTTCGTGCCGGCCCACTGCACGGTGATCTTGTCCATGTCACTGGTCTCGATCCAGTGATGCACGCTCTTGGTCGCCTGAAGCGTGGTGTCCGGATGCGAGGGCTTATCCCAGTCGGCGTGCAGGAAGACCGCGAGAACGTCGTTCGTGTTGCATGTCTTCCGGTCCATCACGTCGCAGAGATAGTACACCGCCAGCAGGCACTTCTCGTGGTTAGTGGTCGGCTGCTTGTCGGCGATCAACTCGTCCAGCGACTGCTTTCCCTGAGGGGCAAAGTTGAGGTTCGGAGTTGGCGAGTAGCGCTTGGTCGACGGGGCCTTCTTGGGCTTCGCCGCCTTCTTCGCCGGCACACCATCCTCGGTAGCCGGGCCGTCCGCCGGGTCCCCGGGCTTCTCGCCGCCGGAGCCGGCGCCGCCCCGCGAACCAATGCTGGCCACGTCGGCCGGACGCACGCCGAGCGAGTTGATGAGAGCGGCGAATGCCTGCTCCTGTACTTCCTTCGAGTCGAATCCATTGACCGCAGTCGCGATCTCGGGCAGCGCCTTCAGGAGCCGGTCGAAATTGTCCTCCACCATCAGATCACCCTTCTTCGGCGCCCTCCCCCGGGCGACCTGTCGGAATATGGTGGCACACACGGGCCCAAAGCTTCGCACTCGCACGCCGCCCGTGATTAGCAAGTCGCCGGGCTGAGGCTGGAGCCTCGAAGCCGCCGTTCGGGGATCTGAGGCTCCAGCAGTCGGATCTCGCGGCCAGCCATGACATATTCGCCTGCCAGGGCGCTCCGCCGACGCTAGCTGACTTCTGTCTCGGTCAATCCAAGAACCACCCCTCGATTCAGCTAGCTGATTTAGCACCGTCGTCTGGGCAAGTAATCGTTGAGCTCACCTCGGTCGCTCCAGCCAGCCAGCAGACGACCTGCGCGAGGCAGTCCCCCTGGGATGGTTCACGGCGTGCTGCGAGCACGGCAACGTCTTCTGGGCCGATCAGTCAGAACGAGCCTCTCGCCTCTGTCGTCATCGGGCCTTCGCGTCCGGAGCGTCACGACCGCAGTTAGAAGGCGATACCCACAACGTCTTCGATGAAGGCCGACGCCCTTTTGACGCCAGGCCTATATTTCGTTGGGTGGCCGCACCGGTTGCGGAGGTCGAGCCCCTCCTGCAGCGTTCCCCACTCGCCCTTATCGATCAGACCGATTTCGCGGAAGGCCAGCAGTTGTACGACGTCCTTGACGCCGGAGTAATCCTCGATCTTGCCGACATGGCGGGCCTTTGGATCGTGCTTCAGCAGAGCTGCATTGAGTGCGGGGACACCCATCCCGAGCGCCTTGTCTTGAAGCTGGCGGATTGCGCCGGACCACAAGAACACAACGGCGGCCCGCAAGGCGCCCACTCCGTATGCAAGAACTGACTCCTCCAGGTAGCTCCGTACAACCTCGTCGGTGACACCGGCAACCACCGAGTGTATGACTGAGATGTCGTTCTTGACCTCGATCTCGGTGACGTCCTCGACACCCAGCACAATGCGGACATGTGCGATGCCGGACTCCGTGAGGTGCCAAAGGTTGACCTTAGTCAGGGTCTTCTCGCTCGTACTGACGAAATGACCTGACTTGCCAAGAACATCGGCAACGTTCAACGTCTTGGCCTTCGGAACGCGCGCCGCCACCAAGGCTGCCTTCAACTCTGTCGCCGTGCACTGGTCGGTATCCTGCTCGATCTTCAGGTAATACATGGCCGCAAGGCATAGATCTCGACGACTGCCCCCGAGCACGGGATGAACGAACTCAAGCAGGGTTCGCGCCACGGCTAGGAACCCTTCGGCGTCGCGGGCATCTCGTGCTCGACGTGGTTTTCACCTTGAACGACGACCTTCAGGTCGTCTCGCTTCCTCGTGTCGAGCCAGCCCTTGGTGCCAGCCTGCTGAAGCGTGTTGACCAGGTCGGTCGGTACAGCCCAGCCCGCCACCTTGAAGCAGGTGTAGACCTGATCGACGGTCACCGGCGCAGGGACCTTCGTCAACCGCGACAACCAGTAAACGGACACCAAACACTCTACGACCGACGCCGGCTTCTTCGACTCCGAAAACTCCTTGAACGGCGGCGTGCCACCGTTCACCAGGTCGAGGGTCTTGTCCATCGTGAAGGTCTGCTTCACCTTCCCGCCCGAGGCCTTCTTCGTCGGAGATTTCTGTGCAGGTCCTGCGGCAGACTGCACAGACTTCGCGCCAGCGGCGCCTGAGGGCGGCAGCGGATCAACCGCCAAGGCACCAGGATCGGCGTCGGCTTCACCGGACGGTCCCGAAGCGACGCCGAATGCACTCATCAGGGCGCGGAATACCTCGGACTGAACGGATTCGGATGAGAACTTCTCAACGACTTCGGCGATCTGTGGCATGCGATCGAGCAGCTCATCAAGCTCTGCAGCGGACATCAAGGCCTCCTAAAGCGCGTCCATTGCTGATCGTCGCATACGACTGCTCGTTTCGGCGCCCTAGCCCCGTGCACGGCGAACCGGGTCGCTTCCGGCGTGGCGCGTCCCGTGCATCCGGCCCGCAGAGCCGACGGCTTGTTCCCATGCTGCTTCTCGCATTCGCCCGCCGGCCGACTCATAGACCAGCGGCGCGACACCCGACCACGCGCAAGCTTGGCCGCCGACCTAAACCGCAACATGTGCGCACTGGTCCGAGTCGATTTTCTAAGCGACCCCCTCCCCACCATCAGGAATCGTCTGCAGCAACTCAATCTGATGCACCCCCGCCCGGCACTCGGCGCGGGTCGCGTCATCGATGGCGCCGGCGCATGCTCGACCAGCTCTTGCCGATACAGGATTGCGCCGATCACGCGGCATGACAGCGTCGAAGTGTCCCTGATGGCTTGGACGAGGTCGGTATCTCCGAGCGTCCCATACCCTTGGCCATCTCGGTCAACACGCGCGTGTTGCACCCAGCATCGATCATCGCGCGCAGCATCACACGGGCCGACGTCGTGGTCGCCGACCACGCGACAGCCGACAACATGATTGAGGCATGCTCGAGCGTCACTCCCAGCCGGACAGGCTCGCGCGTCCGATCTCCCATCGACTGTGCCCGCTACTGAGATCGGCATCTCCAACCGACGAGTCGGGCACGGCGGTACGAACGATGGCAACATCGCGGGCGGCGTCGACACCGCGTCCGACGCACCCCTGAGCGTCAACAAACCGTGCCTCAGCTTCCTCGATCGCTGCTTGGCGAGCGACGGGTCGATAGCGGTGGCACGGGATGTGATGAGTGCCCGCTGGCTGGACGCCTCACTACTCCGTCGACAACTTCTTCAGGCGCTCCTCACCAGCAGGGGTAATGCGCATCTGCTTGGTCTGGAGACTCTTGTTCACTAGGCCCGACTTGTTGAGGGACCGGTAATTGGCGGTCATGTCGCTGACCGCGATGCCGTCGCCAAGACGGTCGGTAAGCCAAGACAGGTCCTTACCGGTGATGCTCGCGACGCCGAGCTCCTTTGCCTTGGCCAACGCCCACAAGACCTTCTCCGTCCGCTTCTTGACCCTGTGGTAACTGATGACACCTGGCAGCTCACCGTCGATCTCATCAATACCCGCAAAGGCCTCTGGCGTCGAGCTCGGCCTCGTTGATCCGCCACGATTGCCCGATGACCGGCTGGCAGCTCGCGAAGCGCGCAAAGACTCGAACCCCTCCTCCAGGACGTCTTGCGCCTTTCTGGTCACGTAGTACCCGTCGGCGTCATTGCCATCGAGCCAGCCGACGCGCACCGCCTCTCCCAGGTCGCGACTGAAATTCTTCGGCGTCGCCTCGCGAGTCCGCTTAAACAAGCCTTTGATGTCATCCGGCAACACCGTGTCAGCACCATCGGTGGCGTGGAGGTGTACGGCCAGAGCGACGATCCGCTCAGGATTGGTCTTTGCGCCCGACGAATCCAGAGCATCCCGAGGGCTTTGTCCGCCGCGGTTCAACGTCGGACCCTCGGTGAGATGTCCGCGATCACCACCTCCCAGCAGACCGCCTCCACCTCGCGGCACAACTGGCTGATACGTCCCTCCGGCGTCTTCGATCAGCGCCACGATCTGCGCCGCTTGCATCACCGTGATGTCGTCGCTGTAGCTGATCTTGCCCGTCAGCGTGATCTTGACCACCTTCTCATCCTGCATTGCTCCAGAGTACCCCATGTCATCATGTGGCACATGTGCACATGATGTACTGGATTGCGACTCGGCTGACATCCCGATCTGTGACTCGCTGCGCGACTTGTCTCCGTGCCAACCGCAACTCCTCAGGTCCGATGATCAGCGCGACCTTCCGGCCGCTCGTAGAGCTCCGAGCAAGAAAGACCGGAGACGCGTCGGGTGAGACGGCAGAGAAGACGATGCCGAGGTACGGCCGGGCGCGACCTCTGGATGAGGGCGATCACGTGGAACTGGCAGCAGCAACATAGAGAACGGCAGGATGTCGGTCTGACCGTCCAAACCGAGGTCAATCTTCCGCCTGACGGTGACACCAAGACGCATGGCGCCATCCTCGTCAGCATCAAGAAGCACCTAATGTCCTGAGTCATTCGCTGAACCGCTTTGAGAACGCCGTGCGCTCCATCGCCGCACAACCAATGGCCTCTCCCTCTGCTGATAGTGAAAATCTCGAGCGCATCGAGCCGCACCCGTTCGATGGGCGGAACATCCGCTGTCACCTCCCTGGAACGGAGCGGCATCTCTTTGACGACGGCCACTGGGAGCAGGCGGTTCTTGAGGCATCCAAGTACATCAAGCACGAGGCCAAGTGCATCAGCGGGGTTGTGCGGCAAGACCGGTTACGCCTAATGATGAACGCTTCAATGAGACAACGCGAAAGGCGGATCTCAAATCTGCTCGTGTCGACGACCAGCAAGGCCATAGGTCCATCATCGCTGGGGCTGCCGCCGGTACCCCGCGGGGTACAAGATTGATCTCAGCGACACTCGATGATGCCCTGGACTATCTGGCGACTCGCGTCGCTTCTACGACAGCGACTCGACGCTACGAGTCTGCGCTAGGACCTCCACTCCTGGCCGCTGAGGAACGCGCGATCTCGAGTCATGGCGGCGTCGTTTCAGTGGCGCTGGCAGTTCCTGTGGTACCCGGAGCCGCGTCTGGTACATCGCCACGGTCGAGTCGGCAATTTGGCATGCCGACCTATGAGCAATCCTGGAGCCGGCTGAGGTGCGCTGTTAGTGAGTTGCTGGCCGGCCGTCAATGAGCCACCAACTCATTCTGTACCACGACATTACGGTTTGGATCGTGACGTAGTCCACCAACGACTGGGCGGACTCGAGCGGTAACGGCACCTGGTCGAGGTTCCCCGTCCATTCGGCAACAGCTTGCCGCACTCGGGGCGCCCGCGATCGACATGCCTCTGCGACTGCCGCGAGGTGGGCAGCCAAGCCGTTGTACGGGACTAACGCGGTTTCACCTGAATCGCGGAAGACTAGAAGATCCTCAAGGATCTGGCCGAAAGACTCGAACATGACTTCTGGCCCGGCTGGATTTCCCCTGCCGATCATTCCAGCTGTCTGGTAGGTCCAAACCGCGTGCCTACCCATCGCCTCAGGTGACACGTGCCCCGATCTCGCGATGACTTCCACTTGCATCTGAGCAGTTTCGAGCTCTCGGAGCGTATGAAATGCCGGAGCGGCATAACGCACGACGGCTTGGCCCGCCAACGCCAACTCGAGCTTCCGCAGGACCTGATGCTGGTATCGCTGCCGTTGAAAACGATAGTAGGCACCACCCCAGAGGCTCCATTGCTTGGCTCTCGATCCATACAAGAACTCGGCGCGCTTGAACTGGAGTATGAGACTGAGCGGATATGTCGGGAGCTGATCGCGCCTAGGCGCCAAACTCGGCCAGTGTTCAGGAACAAGTCTCACTCCCCGAGGACGAGGGGCTCCAAGCACTTGCCAGATTGGATGTTCATGGCCAGGATCATGCGCAGCATCGAACCCCGTCAGTTTCTCAAGGACTTGCCCTGGAGAGAAGACAAGTTGGCTTGCGCCGACGCCATAAGCAAGCTCGAGATTATAAGCAGACTCGTAGGTTTTCTCTTCGAAATCAGCGACCGCCACGAGATCAGCATCGCTGATCGCTCAGCCGAGGTCCAGCGCTGAAGCCGTCCGCTCATCTCTCTCATTTCTAGGTCAGTGCCCAGCGTTCGCGCGAGAAACCCTGTCCGACACCGAGCAGTCCGGCCACCAATGACAGCCTAGGGTCGAGCCTAACCACCAGACTGATGCCGTGGATAGCGACAGCGCAGGCACGACAAACCGTCACCGATCCACCGTATCTGTGGGTAACGATGGCGGAGCCGTCGGCCCTCCCGCCAATCGCGGGTCAGTTGGGGCGCGCATAGCGCGCGTCCGAGGAGCGGAGCGACGCAGGACGCGCCTGCATTGCGCGGATCACTGCCCGACTCGCATTCGGAGCCAGCTCGGCCGATCGATCCCACAACAGCTCGCACCGCATCCTCAATGCGGCGTCGCCAAGCCTGACGCCCTCCCTCGAGCGGCCCCGGATGAACCTCGACCCTCCGTGTGGAGGCAGTTAGTGGACTAGCGTGCGTCTGTGACGAACGAGTTGAGCCTTAGGGATGAGCTAAGACGTCTTCAACGACTCGACAAGCCTCAGCGCGCGGGCTACGAGTTCGAGGACCTGGTCGCAGGTCTGTTCCGGCGTGAACATTTCTCAGTCGAGCGACACGCCCGTGCTGCGGCACCTCGACAGACCGACCTGTTCGTGAAGCGATCGAACGATGTTTATCTGGTTGAGACGAAGTACCGACGCACTCGTGCCACGATCGACGACGTCGACTCCTTGTTCACTCGGCTCGACGCGACTCCATCGGACGTTATCGGCATCCTCTGCAGTCACGCCGGGTTCTCTAAGTCGGTGGTCAAGCGCGTCGAAGAACGCTCAAGTCGGCCAGTCCTGCTTATCAGCGGCAATGAACTCGACGCCGTCGCCGACGGCATCGAGAGCTTTCCTGGGATGCTTCGGCGGAAGCGAGCCAGTCTGCTGACCCATCGCGAGGTCGAGCTCGATCGCGTCCACCACATCCCAGCGAAGCGCAGGCCGCCGGTCAATCCGCTGCCTGCGTCGGACGAGCAGTTCGTCTTGCTGGACGGACGACGGACCGACGTGCTGGCCTCCGGTGGTGACTTCGGCCCTCTCATCTTCACGCTCGACCTGATCGACATCGATTGGGTTCCCGCCGGTGGCGTTGGGGTGTCGGCCGATATCGACCTGGATGTCGAGAACGAGCATGAGCTGATAGCCGTCATCCATGAACTGACGCACCTCGGCTGGACCACTCCCAAAGCTCGCTGGACCATCCAGCAGGGGACCGTAAACTGGCACGGATCCGGAACCCGATCCTTCGCCGACCAGCTCGTCTCGTGGCGGGAGCGGTATCGGCCGGTGAAATCACTCCACCACACCGAGGAGTTCAGCTACCTCGATGTCTGCGACGGCGGGCTCTACACTCTCACCGGCTCGATATCGGCGTCGGAGCGCCGACGGGTAGGCCACACGAACATCTCGTTCCAGCTGACCGGGATCCCGCTCGACACCTCACCGCTGAAGCACCTGTGCGACACATTCGATGTCCGCTCGCCAGTCTACTTCCGTCCAAAGGACGAGAGAGCGATCGCCACCGTTCACTCCGACGGTCCGCCGCGGAAAATCGTCAAACCCTTAGCGTTTGTCATCAAACCCGCCGACCCCAACGACCCAACTGAGGAAGACTGGGTCGCCGGCATCGTGATCAAGCACCCGGGGTACTTGCGATCCCCCGCCCGGCGGAACACTTGGTTAGACGGGAACGTCTCAGGCAGCGAGTACCTAATCTGCCATCTCCGCTCATGGCATCCATGGGGACACCCGGTTAAGGCATACAGGCTTTGGCACGCCCAATCGACTTGGACCTCAGATGCACAGATCGTGCGCCCAGTAGCCGATTGGGACGACAAACGCACCCGTCACAGCCACTCGCGCGGCCCAGATGCCCAGACGAACCGCCCGCAGCGGAGTCCGGGAAATCGCCGCTAGCCCGGCGATGCATCTGCGTGTCACGCATACAGATACGCACTCGCCTTGAGCCGCCAGTACGGGCCTGGGTTCGCTTTACCCAGACGCACCACCGTTACACATCTTGCACTTAAGGAGCTGCCGCCTACCGTGTGGACCCGATTGGTCATCGGACCGGTCAACCGTTGACCGTTCGTGGACCACCCAGGTGCATTACCGGACGGCATTCCCCCGCGCGGGCCGTCGTGCTGAGCATCCACAGGCTTAGTGCCGGAGATGGCTACAAGTACCTTCTGCGGCACATCGCGGCCGGCGATGTTGACCGGCGTATGGCGACCCCGCTGACGGCGTACTACACCGCCTTTGGATACCCGCCGGGACGTTGGATGGGCAGTGGTCTTGCAGGTCTCGGTGACGGTGAGCTTGTGCCTGGGGGCGAGGTCATCGAGACACAGATGAGCGCCCTCTTCGGTCGCGCTGAGGACCCGGTGAACGGTCGAATGCTGGGGCGTCGACTCCCGGTCTACAAGGCCCCGTCGGAGCGGATTCAGGACCTGATTCGCGCTCTCGACCCAGCCCTGGATGAGGCAGATCGGCAAGACGCGATCGCGCAGATCCAGAGGAGTGAGATTCGGCAGAAGACGCGACAGGCGGTCGTCGGCTTCGACCTCACGTTCTCCCCCGCCAAGTCCGTTTCAGCGCTCTGGGCGACAGCGGACGTGGGTGTGCAGGAGCAGATCGTTGCCGCGCACCACGAAGCCGCGAGCGATGTACTCGGCTTGATCGAGCAGCATGCGGCGTTCACCAGAACGGGCGATCAAGGCATCGCCCAGATCGATACCCGCGGCCTCATCGCCGCTGCCTTTGACCACTGGGACACCCGAAGCGGCGACCCCCAACTCCACACGCACGTCGTGGTCGCCAACCGAGTACAGGGTCTCGACGGCGCGTGGAGAACGCTTGACGGGCGGGTCCTGTATCGCTCGGTTGTCGCGATGTCGGAGCTCCACAACGTGTTCCTCGCCGACAATCTCGCTCGACGCCTGGGCGTGAATTGGGAACTGCGCGAACGCGGATCCCGGCGAAACCCGGCCTTCGAGATCGACGCTGTACCCGACGAGCTGATCCGTGAGTTCTCCGCCAGAACCGAACGGATCGAAGCCAACCTCGCAGCACTTCTCGACGAGCGCGGAGACGACATCCACCCACCAGGCCGCCGCGAGATGTACGTCCTCCGGCAGCAGGCAACCCTCCTCAACCGGCCACCGAAACACCTCGCGCGCCCGCTCGCGGCGCTGATGGCCGGGTGGCGGACCCGCGCCGATCAGGCAATCGGCCACGACGCAGTGCTCGCCATTCAACGCTCGCTCGATCACTCCGGCGAGCGCCCGTTGGCCGCCGCAGACCTGAGTGCAGAGACGGTCGAGGCGTACGGCGCCGCGACCGTCCTCACACTGCAGACCAAGCGCGCGACCTGGACTCGATGGAACCTCCTCGCTGAGGCGGCACGTCAAACGCGGCTGCTCAGGTTTGTGTCATCCGCTGAGCGGTTCGCCGTATTCCAAGCCATCGTCGAAGCCGCCGAGCAGCACTCGATCAGCCTGACTGCGCCTGAACTGGTGCCGATCCCGATCACGAGAACGAGCGGCGAGAGCATCTTCACGATCCACGACGGCGAGATCTACACGTCACCCGTGATCCTCGGAGCGGAGGCAGTGCTCCTCGACTTGGCTCGCGATTGCAGCGGACCAAGGGTCGAGCACGGCTCACTAGCTACCGCGGGTCTCAGCGCAGACAAGGTCCGCGCACTCCACCGAATCGCGGCTAGTGGGCAGAAGCTCGAGGCTTTGATCGGCCCCGCGGGGACCGGCAAAACTAGCCTGTTGTCAGCCCTCACAAGCAGCTGGCAGTCCGTTCATGGCGAAGGCTCGATCATCGCCCTCGCCCCCTCCTCAGCCGCCTCGACCATCCTGTCCGACGCTATCGGCACACCAAGCGAGAACATCGCGAAATGGATCTACGAGTCAGCCGGCCTGGGCGCCGAAGGACGCCGACAGCGAATCGCGCAAACTGAATATGCCGCCAATCTCGCTCACCGGGCCGGCCGCCGACGCCGCCACCAACGCCTGACCATCCTGCTGGCCGCACTCCACGCCGAAAACGACCGATGGAGCTTCCGCAAGAACCAACTCATCATCGTCGACGAAGCCTCCATGGCCAGCACCATGGAACTCGCTACCCTCGCCCGCGCGGCCGACGCCGCAGGCGCCAAGCTCCTTCTGGTCGGCGACGACGCCCAACTCGGCTCCGCCGACACCGGCGGAGCGTTCCGACTCGTTGCCCGCGACACCAATGCCGCCGAGCTCAGCGACGTCTGGCGCTTCCGCAACCACTGGGAACGCGACGCAAGCCTCGCCCTGCGCCGCGGCGACACCACTGCGATCGACCAGTACGACGACCACAACCGCCTCACCGCCGGCTCCACCGACGAAATGGAAGACGCCGCTTACAGAGCCTGGCTCATCGACACCACCGCCGGCAGAACCAGCCTCCTCATCGCCGCCGACAACGCCACCGTGGCCCGCCTCAACGCCCGCGCCCGCCTCGACCGCATCACCACCGGGGAAGTCGAACCCGACGGCATCGAACTCCACAACGGCAACCACGTCGGCCTCGGCGACCACATCGTCACCCGCCTCAACAACCGCCGCCTCCGCTACAGCGAGACCGGCTTCGTCCGAAACGGCAGCGACTGGACCGTCATTCACCGCTGGCCAGACGGCTCCCTCACCGTCCAAAACAGGGATGACAGAACCGTCACACTCCCCAGCAGCTACGTCCAGGAATCCGTCGAACTCGCCTACGCCACCACAGCCCACCGTGCCCAAGGCGCCACCGTCGACACCGCCCACCTCATCGTCACCGACCGACTCACCCGAGCCCTCCTCTACGTAGGCCTAACCCGCGGCCGCCACACCAACCAGGCCTACGTCACCACCCACCAGACGACCTCGGACCTCCACGAACCCCATGCCGAACAATCCATTCAAGACGTCCTAGAAGCCGTCCTCAACGATCCCGGCACAGAACAATCCGCCCACGAAGTCCTCCGCCAAGAACTAGACAACGCCACCCGACTGGACCGCCTAATCCCCATTCACGAGCACCTCTGCCAGCTAGATGCAAGAAGACGCTTCGCGGCCGCTGTCGATGCCAGCGGACTGGACTCCGCCGATCGTGCCGCCGTCCAAGCGTCCCCGGCCTACGGTGCATTGGTAGGCGAACTCCGTCGAGCTGAGAACGCCGGCCTCGAGGTTCCAGATCTGCTGCGCAGCGCGGTCAACCAGTCGTCCCTGACCAGCGCCAACGACCTCGCCGCAGTCATCCACACCCGACTCGAGCGCCTCGTTACCAGATCCACACGCCGGACCGACCAACGTCCATCGACCATCGCCGGCCTGCTCATCCCATCAACGTATGTCAGCGACCCGCTCCTGGTCGCCCCGCTCCGAGAGCTCGAGTCCCGGATCGCGCAGCGCGCCGACTGGCTAGCCGAGAACATAGAGCGAGAACGCCCACCCTGGCGCCACGACTTGCTCCAGTTACTTCAGCACCAATCCGCCCAAGAACGAGCCACTTTCGTCCGTCAGGTCGCCGTCTACCGAGAGCGCTTCAATGTCCGAGGGCACACGCCACTCGGCGATCCGCCTCCAGCAAGTGCGTCCGCCCAACTTACCCACTATTCCCGCCTACGTTCGGCCCTCCCCGCGCTGTCCGACCACCCGCATGACTCTCGACTCCACACAGCGGCAACGCAGATCCCGTTGCCTCAGCCTCCCGAGCAGTAGACGGGATCTTCGCCGTCCCATGAACGGCATGAAGGCGCGACCTGTCACGATCACAAGGGCTCGTGCACATCTCAAGCGTCGAAACGGAAGGCTTCCAGCCAGTCGGGCCACTGCACGCACGGTGCGCTGGCTGCGCCACCATTGACGGCCACCGCGTAGAGAGCGGTCAGCTCGCGATCGATGGCGGCTGCGCCAGAACCTCTGGACCGGCCCCAGCCACCTGGTCTGCGGGAGCCGTTCTCATCCGCTGCATCCACCACCGGCCGCCGGCGTCCATCCACTCATGGACCGGATCTCCATCGCGGTGCACACTAGTGACCTGCCACATGGGGGGAGACCATAGTGACTGAACTGAAGACGGCATCTGGCCCGAAGTCGGCACCTGCGCCGCCGTCGTGGGATCTTGCGAGGAATCGCTACGAATTCAAACTGCCCGCCGGCGGCGCTGACTTCAGCACCCTCGTAGCAGCGTTTGCTTCGATAGCGACGGATGACGCCACATTCACGCTAACTGCAACGCACGAGGACCACCGTGTGGTGCAACGCAATTGGACCGGTCGATGTACGGCCGACGAGTTCGCTCTCATGCTTGCAGAAGCGCGCAGATTCGTGCTCCAAGCGACCTACAGTGATGGCTCCAGACTCTGGTACGACTCCGTCGGTACGGAACGCTGGCGCTGGAGTACGTCCGGCGCGGCGCAAGACGCGGCGCTTGAGTTCAGAAGGACTGTCAAGCGACGCACTCGGCGCCGTCGATTCAGCCTGATCTGGCCGTGGAGCGTGCTACTGGCAGGGCTGCTGATGTACGGAGCGTGGGGCGACGAATCGCCTGCAGCAGACCCGAACGACCCGCCCGTCTACAACTACACGGGACCACTTTGGTACACGCTGATCTGGACCATGATCGCTGTCACAGGCGTCGTCGCGATCTTCGCATCCGATTGGACCGGATACGGCCTCAGCAAGCGACGTTATCTTCGTCGGCTGTCTTCAGATCGGTCTCTCAAGTGGCGCCGCATGTTTGTCATCAAGCCCGTGGACGTCACGAACCAGATTGGCATCGGACTTGTGCTTGGGCTGCCGGCTGGCGCGTTTCTGGCGTTCTTGATCGCCAGGTGATCAGCGGCGGCCATCCGGCCAAGCAAGTTGCCGGCGCCCAAGGTGGTGGCTCCCCAAGGCTGGTCACTGCCTCCATCGTCGGCCGATCATGAGCATGGAATGTCAAGAACTCCCGACCCACTAACAGGACGCCACGCACTGGGTCCTGTTGGCATTCGCGACGAGGCGAAGGATGCCTAACCGTTAATGCGATGGCACTCGCGAATGGGCCGGGCGGTGGGCGGTTCGGGTGCAGCCGAGGAGGGAGGTCCAGTCTCGGAGGCGGCGGACGGCGAGGGTTAGGTCTCGGTGGAAGGCGAGGGGGTCTGAGGGAGCTGCGTCCTCTTGGTAGCAGGCTTCCCAGAAGGTGCGCAGGGCGGAGAGTTCTTCGAGTACGGCGCCGTGTTCGGGCCAGCAGGGTGGGATGACTTTGTGGTCGAGGCCGTAGCGGGACGTGGCCCAGGTGACCCAGTCGGAGAGGCGTTCTAGTTCCTCTTGGGTGCTGGTGGGGTCTAGGTCGCGCCAGCAGATGACGAACGGGTCGGTGCCGGCGGTGAGGGCGAGGGCTCTGGCCAACTCCTCGTTCGGGTTCATCGGCGCTTGGTCGCTTGGTCGATGCTGCGGCGGATCTTGTCGGCGTCGGGACGCTCGGTCCACGGGGTCATCCTGAGGAGGATGGGTGGGGCGGTGCGGGCAAGGAGGATGCCGGTGCCGAAGGGGAGGGTGCGGATCACGTCGGGCGGGAGGATGGGGATTCGGCGGGTGCTAGTGGAGATGGTGCGGCCGCCGTCTGCCCCGCGGCTCCAGTTGCGGATCTCTTCGTCGCGTTCGCCGCAGACGGCCGCAAGGTCTTGGAGGTCGCGGGGTTGGGCGGAGCCGCCGAGAATGAGGCGGAGGGTGGCCGCGTCCCACATGGCTGCGGCTGCTTGTTCGCCCCAGCGTTCACGGGCTTGGGCAAGTGATTGGATGACGACGAGGGTGGAGATTCCTGAGCCTCCGCCGTCGGCCATGAGTGATGGCAGGGAGGGTACGGCGCAGAGGTTGGCGATCTCGTCGAGGACGAGGGCCAGTGGTGGTTCGAGGCGGCCGCCGGGATTGTGGGCGGCGAGTTGGCGGGCCGATTCGGTGATGTCCTCCAGGAGCGCAGCGATGAACGCGGAGGTCGCGCTGGCGCCGGCTCCGGTGCCGAGGAGGTAGATGGTGCCGCGTTCTCGGATGAAGCTTGCTGGGTCGAGGCCTTTGCCGGGCGGCGGATCAAAGGAGCGTCGTACGGCTGGATCCGCGAGGGCCGACAGGGCTGAGCGGACGCCGGCCCAGATGGCGTCGCGGGTGCGGCCGTCCATGCGGACGATGCCGTCGAGAGTGTCGCCCCAACCTTCGGCGGCGTCGGTTGATCGGTTGAGGATGGTGACGGCTTCGATGGCCGAGGCTGGTTCGAGGCCCCATCGGTAGAGCTGGGCGATGCCGGCGTCATCGATGGCGGCAGCGTGGAGCAGCCCGCGGAGTGCCATCTCGGTTTGGCCGTGCCAGAACGCTCCATCGCTGACGTTGCCTTTGGCAAAGCCTGCTCCTGCGGCCAATCCGCTCGCACGGACCATCGCAGTGGTCGGGTTTTCGCAACCGCGGACCGGGGACCAGCGGATGCCCTCAACCCGGCCGAGTCCTTGCGGGTCGAAGATCGCGACAGGACCGATGGCCCGGCGGAGCTCGAGGGTTGCGGCGAGGTTGTCCGGCCGGGTCGACGTCGTCACGACGGCGCCCGGCGCATCGATGATCGCGCTCATGATCTGATGGAGTCCCTTGCCAGACCTTGGCGGTCCGACATCGATCATCGAATCCTCGACCGATGCCCAGCACTCGCGGCCGCGGGAGCGACCAAGGAGCGTGCCAACCTCGGCCGGTCCGCTTGTCGAAGCGAGTGGACGGGCTGATCGCCCGCGCCGTGCGACCTGGCGGCGACCGACTGCGGCCTCGACATCTCCTTTGGAAGCCAGTCCAGGCCGGGCGGCAAGAGCTCGCGCGCGACTGGTCGACGTCGCCCGCCGGCCATGCCACCACCGCAGCGCCGCCAGAGCGGCGGCCAGCGGCAGACAGATCAGTCCCGTCAGAACAAGCCAGTACATTGTCGGGGCGAGCTGCCCAGGCGTCAGTCCGAATGCCGCTCCAGGGTCGCCGGGGTGCAAGGGCACCTGCAGCGCCTCAATCCACTGGGCCCTAACCCATCGGCCCGTGGTCAACAGGCTCGCGAGGCCGCCGGCCAGATACAGGAGGCCGGCGCAGGCGAGCAGTACTCCCCCGGCGACGAAGATTGTGTCGGTGAGATCGCGCGGTGGTCGCTGATTCATCGAGAGACCTACATCCTCGCGTCGGTGTCGAAGAGTTCGACCTCGCGGGCGTGGCGGACGAGTTGTACGACGAAGGACCGGTTGGGCAACCGCCACAGCGCCCGGCCTTTGGGGAGCTTGGCGATCGTCGCGATCTCCACGTCGGTGAGCCCGAGCAGGCTCGCCGTTCGCTCTAGCTGGTCGGGCTCTTGCCGGAGCATGATCCGGGTTGAGCAGTCAGCCAGGAGCCCTTCGGCGAGAGCACGGGCCTCAGACCCGAGGTCACCGACGGCGGCCAGGTCGGATAGTCGGTGCACGATCAGGATGTTGGAGACGCCCCAGGCACGCGACAGTTTCCATTGCTCCTGCATCCGCCGCAGGAGTGCCGGATCGCGCATAACCCGCCAACCTTCGTCGTACACGATGTAGCGGTTACCGCCGGCCGGATCCGCGACCGCAGCCTCGAGCCAGGACGATGCACAGGCCAAGGTGAGGCGCAGCGCCTGATCGTTCCCGCCGTTCCCCAGCCACGAGGAGTCCAGCGTCACCATCGGCAGCGTCGGATCGAACTCGGTCGTCGACGGTCCGTCGAACATCCCGGACAGATCACCATGGACCAAGCGCCGGATCGCGTGCGCGACTTCGCGCCCATCGGCCGTCAGGTTCGAGGTCCTCAGTCCTGCGCGCTCAGCGCGATCGGAGTCCGGCGTGAAGAGAGCAACGACGACGTCGGGGATCGTCGGTTGTGCGACCTGGCGCGAGACGGTCTCCAGCGCTAGGTCGAGAGCCGTGTGCTCGACAGCGGCCAGCGGTCGTCCGAGTGTGGATTCGGCTAAGGTGCCCAGCAGCGCGCGGCGCCGTGACCACACGATTCGTTCCCACTCCTCGGCGTCGACGGTGGATGGTTGGCCTCCAGCGTCGAGTGGATTGAGGCGGGTCGGTAAACCCGGCCCGAGTTTAATGACCGCACCGCCCATCGCCGTAGCCACCGGCGTCCACTCCCCCTTCGGATCGCAAGGGACGTACGCCTTGTGGCCGAGGGCAACGGATCGAGTGATCAGCGCCTTGGCCGTGGACGACTTGCCACTGCCGATTACACCGGCCAACAGCACGTTCGGATTCGTGATGACGCGACCCTGGTACAGCACCCACGGGTCGTAGACAAACGAGCCACCACTGAAGACGTCGGAGCCAATGTAGGTGCCATCGGCGCCAAGCCCGCCTTCGGCGAGGAACGGATACGCGACGCGCAGCACCCGGGTCGTGGCTCGATGCTTGTCGACCAGGAGCCGCAGGCGCCTGCGAGGGCTCGGCGCACCCGTCTCTGTCCCATCAGGTGCGTCGGCCTTCGGCGTCCGCTGGACCGTGTACGACGATCGGCGGTTGGCTCGACGGGTCGCGCGCCCGACGCCCTCTGGTTCGTAGTACGCGGACTCTTGCCTCGCCATCACAATCCAATTCCGAACGGCAGAGCTGCGGCCATGAAGCCTTCCATCTGCTGGCCGACCAGGCGGCGCAGGTCAAGCAGAGCCTGAGTAGCAGCGATCTCGATCTCCATGCAGGCGTCATCGAGCGCTTCTTCGTCGTCAGCCGAGACGACAACGAGGCCAAGCCAGCGCACATCGCCATGTCCGGCCGCCAGATCCCGCTCGCGCTGGGCCACGTCGGCGTCGAGCTGACGATCCTCCTCGGTCTCCAACTGCCCGATCCTGGCGCGAGTTGACCTGTCCGTGACCCGCTCGACCTGATGCCGCCTGGCGTCCCGCAACGCCTTGCCCATCGGAATGGGCTGCAGCACCAACGTGAATGTGCGTCGGATTCCCGGCTTCAGCAGCAACGGGCTCAGGAACGATGGAGTGGTCTGAATGCGCGGCCATTCCGTGATCACGTACACGCGGTGCAGCGAGGAGTCAGTGCGCAAGAGGTCCCAGCCAGCGTCCACACCGAGCGGGCCGGCATCAGCTGCATCCAGCTGCTCGGGGCTGGGAATCGTTCGCGTCGCGGCGGGGTCGAACGCCACGCGAAAACTCATCGCCAGTTCGCCGGCGCTGAGCCAGCACCCGGCGACCCCGGCCGCGGCGAGCGAGGTCTGTAAGGCTCGCGCCTCGGACTCGACCACCGCGGTGGCACCACCGATCCCGCCGCCGTGCTTGCGGATCTCACGAGAGACCGCATCGAGGTTCACCGCGAAGCTGAACAGAGTCTCGTGCCTGGCCGCAGCCGGAGCTGCGTGATTCAGCAGATCGGTGTAGATCGCGCCTGCCGACGTCCGCGAATCGACCTGGCGCTTCTTGGCCCACTCTCCCAGCTGGTCGCCGGGGTCGGGCAGCGTGCGTTCCAGGATCTGCGCTCGTGCGATGCGATTGCCTTGGCACAGACCCGCGATCAGCCGACCGTAGGCCGCGACACGCCGGTCCTGCTCATCGGTGTTCTGGAGCAGATGAGCAGGACCTTCGATCTTGGCCACGGCGATCACTCGTCTACGCCGAGGATCGTGAACGATGCCGATGCCCGACCCCGCGGTCAGGATCCGCAACGCCGTACCCTCACCGGGAAGCTGCAGTTGCCCATGCCGGCGCGGCTCCATGACCCGGTTCCGGAAGGCATGCTGCTTCCGTAGCAGCCGGATGGCGTTCACAACACGAAGCACTAACCAGCGATACAACGGCAGGTCCTCGGCTCGCGCGATGGCAACAGCAACGCACAAGCCTGCAATCGTCAGACCGCTCAGCTTCGCGGCTGGAGTCATCTGCACGAGGATGAAGATGGTCGCTGTGACGACGGCGATCAGCAGCAGAGCGACCTGGACGGCGCGAAGCCCGAGCAGTACGGCGTTGCGCTCAGGGCGTGGGAACCGGGTTGAGAGCGTGCCGGGAGTGGTCACTTCTGCTCGCCTCCTGAGTCGCCGGTCGTCTCTGTGCCTTCAGATGGCGCAGAGGCCGGATCGACCGCCGACTGTCGCGCGATCGTTGCTATCGCCGGAGACAGCTCAGGTGCTGCAGTTCCTCCGCCTGAGCCAGTCGATTCACTACGGTCTGCCGATGGGCCAGTGCCGGTCGCGGCACGGGCCGGCTCCACCTCGACCGAACTACCGTTGTCCCCCGCTACGGGATCCGGGTTGTCGTGGGATCCGCCGAAGTGATGCGCACGCCATTGTTGGGCCTGATCGAACCGCTCCTTGAGCGCCGATGCCCCAGCGGTGCCTTGCTGAAGTGCATGTACGGCGGTCTGGCCGTGATCACCTGCCCAGTGGATGAATGAGAAGGTTGCCAGCGGCGCGAACGCAGCCATCGCGATCAGCAAGACCCCGGTCAGGAACGTGCCGATCGATGCCTCGCCGTTCTGGTCCGTGTTCCCAGCCGCCGACAGCCCGACCGTGAAGATGACGGCCATCGCGACCTTGGAGAACAGGAGAGCTCCGACGACCTCGACCCAGCGGCGCAGCCAATGACGCGTAGCCGACCAGGTCCAGCTCGCCATTGCGATCGGCGCGAAGACCACGAACGCCACGATCGCGACCTCACGAATCAGCATCACGAAGTACAGCGAAATGGAAGCCAACAGCCCTAGCACTACGGCAGTCAGCATGAAACCTCCGAGCGTCGCAGCCGTAGGGAAGACGCTCAGGTCGACCATGCGCTTCAAGCCGTCGGCGGTCGCCCGGTTGCCGAGGATCGCGGTCGACATCTCGTCGACGGCCTGACCGCAAGACGCCACCACCGCAACCGCAAGCGGAACACCGGCCGTGCCCAGCAACGCGCCCAGGACCGCGTGCCCGAGTCGGCCAGGTTCTCGGCGGATCGCGGCCGACGCACACTGCAGCACGAACGCCGCGACCAGCAAAGGCAGTGAGATGACAATCATCAGGTCGAGGTTGTCGCGCCACCACTGCTGGCCGAAGCGTGGCGCCGTACTGAGGCTGAACGCCTGGAAGACGTACGACGTCACCTCGGTCAGACCTCTCGCCATCCAGTTCAAGAACGAGTTCCACCACGAGTCCGTGACCGAGCTTGTTCCTGAAGCGACACAGCTGATCGGGTTGAGCAGGCAATCGGACCATGCCACGAGCGTTCTCCTCGATCAGTTGATGTGGATGCCGCTGAAGAAGCGGATGAGCGTGTTGGCCGACCCGATGAGGATCGCGGCCCCGGCTGCGACCAGGCATCCCGTCTTGCCTTTGCCGGCATAGTGCGCGTTGTTGTTGAAACTGCCCATCGCCCAGGCCGCGGCCGAGATGACGAAGGCGGCGACGCAGATCACGAGGCTGAAGGTCAGGAGAGCGCCGACCACCTGGCGGAGCGCAGGCAGGCCGGGCAAGCCGTTGGTGTTCGGGGTGATCCCCGGGTCTTGCAGGATGACGGTCTGCAGAAGGAACTCATTGCAGATCAGCATGTCGATGTCCTTCAGGTAGTCGAGTAGATGGGCGGTGCCCAGCCCAGATAGGTCGCGTTCCACTTGGATTCGATGAGCGGGAAGGCGACGAGGTAGACGCCGCCTTGGCCGGGGACGCGGTCGTTGATGTCGTTCGAGACGATCTGGCCGTTGCCGACGTACACAGCTACGTGGCCGTACGGTCCGCCGGTCTCCCAGAAGACGAGTGCTCCGATCGGTGGCTGACGGTCGTTGCTGTGTGCGTTGCCGGTCGCAACCATCTGCTGCCATTGCTCCGCGGCCGAGAAGTACCCGGCGCGCGGCTGGCCCCAGATGTTGGCTGCCAACCGCGCGCACAGCTGGTAGTAGCCGCGGCTGCCGACCAGGCGGTGCGCCCGAGCGACCGCGGCATCCGCGTTGGGGATGTCGCCTCCCCCGGTGCTGATCGGCGGGGCCTGGCAGTCCGTGGGTGTCGATGTACAGGTGTCGGTACCGTGCACTGCGCTGCCGAGTGGGGCGACGACGCCGAGGCTTCCGAGCAGAAGGCAGCCGGCGAGCGCGCCTTTGACGATCACGGCAGAACGAGTGCGCTCGCGGACCAGAACTTGCAGACCGGTGTGCACACAACTCCGACGGTCGCCTGCCGCCGGAAGACTGTCGTCTCAGTGTCCAGGACAGTCGTCTGGGTCCCGCGGATGACAAACCCATGCCAGCCCTTCGGTGCGTACTCCACGTGCTGCAGCTTCTCGAGCTGTGGGGTGGTCCCGGCCGTGACGTCGCTGGCCGACGCGTGCGCCTTGCGCAACTCGAGCTGGTCCCACTCCGACCACGAGGGCAGGAGACTCTTGGCTACCTGTGGTGCGGCGCCGGTCGGGTCGGCGAACAAGCTGACGGCGTCCTGCCAGTCGGTGAGGTCGTGGCGGCCGGTGTCGTAGGTCCAGATCGCCCGGGCATAGGCCACCGCGAACGCGTGTGGATCGGTCGTCGTCGGCCGCTTCCACACGTCCATCCGCACCGCTGTCGGCTCTTCCTGTCCTGGTAGGGCCGTGATCTCGGCGTTCGGCGTACTGGTCCGCTGGTCCGGCGGGTCCTGCCAGCGGGCGACCAGTGCCAGGATCAGCGCAGTGATGCCGAGCAGGATCACGATGGGGATCACGATCTTCGATCGGATCGAGTGGTTCACGGTGTTGCCTCTCTTGGGGACTTCGGTACGGCGCAGCCACGCGAACACGGCAGCAGCGATCGGCGCCGGGATGATCCGCAGCGCGGTGAGCACGCGCAGCTCGAACTTGAGCTGCGCGCGGTAGTACCGGATGAGCCAGTGGTGGCGGGGTACGTCGGGGTGGTTGTGCGTCATACCAGGCCTCAACGGTTGAGGTCCGGCAACTTTTTGTCAGGCGGCTCTGACCCGATGTGATGCAGCCGCTCGGCGGTGGCCGAGGCGGCTTGGTCGGCCGAAAAACCGCAGATCACGACCGGCTGCGGCCCGTATCCAACGCCGTACGACGGGGTCCGCGAAGACCTCTCCCGGTCCTTCTCCCCTGGCGAGCCGGGCCAGAGCCGACGCTCGCCCAGCACCTCCTCGCAGCAACCAGGCCAGACCCTCGGCCTGGGCACCGCGGGCTCCGGCCCGCCGCAGCCGCATGATGACCTCCGACCGGTAGAACGGCGGGCCGTCCGCGGCCGCGCGGATCAGGTTGCGCCCCACGACCGCCGGCAGTCCCCCGCGCTCCAACTCGGACGCGATCCGCTCCAGATGAGGCCCCAGCGACTGCCGATGCTGCGTTAACTCGCGCTCGGGTAGCTCACGGGTCAGCGGATGCCGCTGACCGCGCAGCACCTCGGCTCGGACGGCGTCCATCAGCCGCCACCGGACCAGGTTCGCGAGGTAGCCCCACGAGACACCAGCTGCCGGTGAACTGACGGCGAGCTCGTGGCATCGTTCCCAGGCGATGACTCGCGCTCGTTGGGCCGCCTCGTCGTGGCCGAGGGCCGCCTTGAGTCGGCTCGACAGCGGCGCGACGATGTGGGTCTCAATGCCGTCGGCCAGCCGGCGCGACGGCTCAGCCGCCCAGTCCGAGCGGGCCGCGTCGGCGATGAGAACCTCCAGCTCTACATCCATCGAGTGCCTCCGTCTGGGGAAGGAGGAGCTGGCTGGCCGGCTCCTCGTCGTACTGCGGTGCCACCAATGTGCTGGCCGTTGCCTCGAACAAGAACCTGGATCCCGGAATCAAGGAGTCCTGGACAAGTCGGGCGGATCCGAACCCATGTCGAGTCGGTCGCGACGGCGAGTGCGTCCCCGCCCCGTGGATAGCTGCTCCCTGCGCAGGCCAACGGCTGCCAACACCTCGCGGGAGATGATTTGCTCCTCCAGGTCAACCCTCCGCGAGAGCCTGGCGATCTGTGCAGCCACGCGACCGGCCGGCAACCGCGCGACCAAGGGAGCCACCGCTCGCACGGCGTTGACCTTCCCAGCGGCGTGATCCAGCACTCGCTCCCAGCGGGCCAACTCGACATCCATCGCGAGCTCAGCAAGCGGACGCGCGTGGGTCAACGCGTCGTGCAGCCGATCCGGGTGGGCAGCAAACAACGACGACGGATCATGACCACCGGGAAGATCTGCCGCGAGTACGACTGCGAACACGTCTGCCAGAACGTCGAGGCTCCGCGCCGCGCCACTCGCGCCGGCTGTATTGCCGTCAAAGGCGACGACCACGGTGTCCAGCCGAGACGCCTGCTTGAGAATGACGGCCTGCTCGCGTGTGATCGCCGTGCCGCAGGGCGATATCCCGGCCCAGTGGTCGCCCAGCTGATGGATCGCAAGTGCGTCCATGGTGCCCTCGACAAGGACGGGCATCGCACCCTCGCTCAGTCGATGCCTCTGCGCTCCGACTCCCACCAACGTCGTCGCTTTGGTGTAGATCGGGGTGTTCGGTGTGTTCAGATACTTGAGCAGGCCACCTGGTGCGCGGCCGATGAACCCGACGGGACTCTGCTGGCCGTCCTCGGCAAGGAACATGATCCGGCCACGGAAGCGGTCGATCAGGTATCCGCTACGCGTTGCTCTCGCCAGGCCACCCGACAGAAGCGTCTGATCGTCGAATCCTTCACGACGCAGGTGGTCGACCAGCCCTGACCAGGTGTCGGGCGCATATCCGAGCCACCAACTGGTTGCTCCGGTCAAGATCTCATCGGCTACGCCGCGATCTCGCAGGTGTCGAACAGCCCACCCATTGGGTCTGCCGCGCAGTTGGTGCCAGTAGAACCTCGCGGCTGCTGCGGTCGCTTGATGCAGCAACTCATCGCTGACCATGACGGGTCACAGTCCTGGTGCTGCGACAGGCGGATCTGGATCTGTCGGCCGACTGGACACGAACCCGCTGCCGGTGGTCCGAAATGTCATCAGGGGACGCGAGCTCGACAACAGGTCGTGCAAGTGCTCCAGCCCAGACTCTTCGCGCGTGAGCACTGCCGGACTAGCCGGCAAGCCAACGGCCCGTACCCGGTCAAAGAAGAACGCGAGATCCAGGACGTAGCCTGCCTTCTGGTTGCGTTCGGCATCATTCCCGCTCAGGGCCACGATCACTCTGTCGCTGGCACTGAACCGACGCAGAATCCTCGCCTGCGCCGTCGACAGCCCGGCACTGCACACCGGGATCCCGG
Source organism: Kribbella pittospori (assembly GCF_004331465.1). Classification (GTDB taxonomy): domain Bacteria; phylum Actinomycetota; class Actinomycetes; order Propionibacteriales; family Kribbellaceae; genus Kribbella; species Kribbella pittospori. The sequence continues at coordinate 48,827 of NZ_SJKB01000021.1, read as the reverse complement.
CCCACTGTCCGCCCATCTGGCGGCTGACTCTCGAGATGGCGATGGCGTCGACGGGCTCATCGACGATCACTGGGACGGCTCCGCCGCCGAGGAGATCCAACTGCTCCTCGACCCCGACTAGGACGTTCGACGACCGATGCAGCACAGTCACCGGACTGATCGACCGCGCCTGCAAGTCACGCCCGATACCGATAAAGCCCACGGGCGATAGCCGGTGATCGCGAGCCAGCAACATCAACTGATTCTGGTGCCGATCAATCGCCTGGCCTTCATCGGACCAGGTCACCAACCCGGCCTTCACCAGCGTGCCGTACGCGAATCCCTCGACCAGGAGATGGTCCACCAGGCCCCGCCGGGCGCTCGGCGCGTACCCGATGTTCCACGCTGATCCGGCCGACAACACCTCCTCAGCACCCGAAGACTTCAGGTACTCCACTGGCCAACTACTCGTTGCTCGCAGCAACTCCTGGCGAAAGACCCGCGCCGCAGCCACATTCGCCTCCAGCAACCTCCGCCGCTCCTCCAGTGAAATGGCGTATCCCGACTCACCCATTGAGACCTCCTCGAAGACGCACAATCAGCCTCGAAGGTCCCCTGATCGCACTCACGAAAGAACCCGGATCACGACTTCCAGGACGACAACTCCGCCTCAGCTCATGGCAGCTCCAGATCATGAGCATCGATGGAATCGTCCAGAAGGGATCTCGCGCTCGATGCTTCGCGCTGAGGCGCCACCTTCCGGCCCGTCCGACGGGCTAAGGCCTGGCTCGGAGTGTCGTCCCAAAGACCCGCGGACCGCGCCAGCCGTTCACCCGCAGATTCGATTGCGGCGTCGAGCAACGCGATGACCCGCTCGACCGACCAATCACGCAGATCATTGTGTGCGCCGGTCCGGTGGTCGGGCTCGCATTCTTCACGTCGATCCGTGGCCGCAGTTTCATCGTTCATGACTCCGAACATCGCCTCAGCAGCGTCGACTCAGAACCTGGATCAGTTCTTCCAGGACACCGCTCCGCTGCCGCCGATCACGAGACGCCACCCATGCCGGGCCGCATAGGCCTCAGCCGGTCCAAATCCTTCCGGCCGATCGGCTGTCACTGCATCGCCCGGCCGGATGATGGCTTCCTGGTGACACCCAGGGTGAACTTCGGTAACCTTTCCGTGATGTTCAGGCGCTAGCTGACTGAGAACGGGGCTTAGGAAGCACATGACCATCCGCTGTACAGACCTGCGCGTGCAGGCTCGTCGGGGCGATCGCTGACGTGATCACCGCCCTACGACGCTCGATCCAGACCGAGGATCGAGGCGAAGACGAAGAGAACCTGATCCGCCTCGCGCAGGCGGGCAACGTCGCCGCCTTCGGACGGCTTTACGACCGGCATGTCGCGACGATCTACCGGTACACCTACAGCAAGACCACATCGCACACCGTCGCGGAAGACCTGACCAGCGAGACGTTCCTCCGGGCATTCCGCGCGATCGCCCGTCGGCCCCGTGACACTCTCAACTTTGCGGCCTGGGTCATCACCATCGCCCGCAACGTCGTCATCGATCACCACCGTTCTGGCTGGAGCCGCCTGGCAGTCGTCACCGACGAGCTCGAACCCCAGATCGACGAATCCGCCGGGCCGGAGCAGACGACCCTCACCGCGATGACCAACGCGACATTGCGATCAGCCCTCGATCAACTGCCGGCCGACCACCGAGAGTGTCTGATTCTCCGCTTCTATGTCGGCCTGTCAATCAGCGAGACGGCAGCCGTCATGCAGCGCACTGTGGGTGCCATCAAACAGCTCCAATGGCGCGCCACCAACCGCCTGCGCCGACTGGTCGTATGACGCTCGTACTGTCTGCTAGGCGGTTGCGCGCATGCGAGCAAGTCGACGGCGAAGGCGCATGATCACCAGGCCGATCAACAACTCCACCAAAACATCTACCAGAAACCGGCGCGATGTCGAGCACGGCGGACAGGATCAAGGCCCGCCACAGCCAAGATTTCCAGCGTTCCAATCGCCTTGACGGCACTTGGGCTGAAGTCCAGGATCCACTCCGTGCCACCACCCAAGGAGGCCATCTCCTGCCCGGACACCACCTCGGGAACCGGCGTGAGCCGTTTGCGGCGGAACCAGCCGATCTGCCCCTCGACCCGCCTTCTCATGGGCACCCTCGATCTCGGTCTGACAGCAGAACGCCTCGATCCCGCAATGGGAGCAGAACGCCGTCCATCGCTCGGTCTCCACCCGCTGCCAGGCGACGATCCACAACGCGGAGGTTCATGAATCACGTCCTGTCCAGGCTGCAGGCGGCTGTTCGGCGGGCGGCACCCGGGGATCCTCGCGATCGGGTTACCTCACCCGGCCGGTCACGGTCGGCTCGCGGCCGGCGTCGTAGAGGCCGGCGATCACGACCTGCGGGCCAGGTGATCAGCTGAGCACACCCCCGCCGATGAGTTCGCGGGTTTCGCCGAGAACCGGCGAGGTGCAGTCTGCTGTCTTCGGCTCCTGTGCCGTGATCGAACGAGAAAGTCCCGATCAATGGAATGACTCGCCCATTCTCGGCCTGGCGGTTCGAATCCCATCCCGAGTACGTGGGGTACGCCTTGGTCAGGCTGGGTCCGGGAGTGGGTTGGGCAGTGTTGCTTGGATGCGGGAGACGACAGCCCGATCCTGCTCGTAGTCCACGATCCAGACGGAGCCGCTGCCAGCGACAGAGCACCCGTCGAGACCTGAGGCCGGCCCGGCCAGCACCAGGCAGGTGTCTTCGTCGATGCCGACAGTCGTTGCGACCTCACCTGCTTCCACGAGCGCGACAGCCCTCCCCAGGGTGCCGGCTTGAGCCGAGTGTACGTCGACGGTGAACGAAAGAAGCCCGAGGCCGGGGCGGACCGTTACCTGATCCAGTCCTTCGGACCAGTCGCTCGGACACACCTGAAGTCCGGCCATCCGCAAGCCGCCGATCAACGCAGCATCAGGTGCGATCATCGCGCCGGCGGAAAATCCCACATACGGCACGCCCGAACCGACGGCCGCGCGGATACCCGCCGAGGCGCTGCTCAACCCAGCGAGGTAGTCCGGCGTGGGACCGCCGGCGACGACGATTCCGTCCAGGTCTACGAAGATGTCCGGCTCAACCGTCCGACCTCGCCGCACGAGCACGGACTGGATCTCGACTGCCGCAGACCCGACGAGCACCTCTGTGTACGCCGGAAGGTAGCGCTGCGCACTGCCCTCATGATCGAAGACGACGACAGCCACACGCGGCCTGCGTCCTGACGCGTGGGCCTGCAGTTCACTACGGAATGCGTCGAATACTCCGAGGCTCGTCGTGGTGTCCGGGCCACCGCCCACCAGAAAGATGCTCACGCTGGAAAGTATCGTTCCGATCAGCTGCGGTTCATCCGAATTTCCAAGCCGCAGGTCGTGCAAGGTCTCTGGGTGGTTCGGTGGTTGGTGTAGGTGGCGCGGTGAGGCCTAGGCCCACAGGCGGCAGGCGGAGATGAGACCGGTGCTTGACCTTCATCCACGCCCGTCGCGGCGGCCCGGAGAGTAGCGAGTAGCTGCGCCTTGACCACCAGTCCCTGTACGCCCGCGGCTGGTAGAACCTCGACCCACTCGCGGGCTTCGTCGACAGACTCAAGCACCAACCGGTGCTCAGACGAAGTCAACTGGCATTCTTCTGAACTAGTCAGGACCGGGTGCGCTGGACCCAACCATGCCCAGCTCGCCACCTCCTTCGGCCGCTACGTTGGCGTTCGACAATTGCGACCTCACCTTCGACCTGGATCAGCGGGTACTCAGCGCCGTCGCGTCTGCGTTGTCGGTTGCCGGAAGCATCAACTTCGGGCGGCGCGACCTTGACTTGCCCTGAGAAATGACGCGAGCGTCGCTGCCCTCGCTCGCCGAGGTGGCGGTGGTGGCTTTGAGTTGGCAGCTGGTTCCTCGGCTGCCGGGGACGCGTCGAGTCGGCCGTATATCCGTACGATGAGCATTTGAGCGATGGCGCTTAGCCCGCTGGACTGGTCGTTGGCGACCTGCTCGAGTAGCTCCGCAACGACCAGCGCCTCTGGCTCGGACAGTACCCGCAGCGGCTGCGCATCTATCCCTTGTTCGAGCCGCTCGGTCACTTGGGTCGCGAGCTCTTCTGATCGCCGCGGCTGGTCCTGGCTGGAGGCGGTGTGGCTGCCAGGTGCGGCCTGAGTGCCGGATTCTTGTGGTGGGCCGGACTGCGACATGGGATTCGTCTCCTGGGTGCATGGGTCGGAAGTCGCCGACCAGAACTTCCCGGCACACCAGGTGGAGCAGATTGAGGTGAGTCCCGATGGTTCGGGGGACCCATCGGGACTCACTACAGTCAGTACATCGCGCGGGCCGACCGGGTGTTACACCGGACGCAGTTGGCGGCGGGAACGGTGATGCGAATGTCGTCGTGCTGGGCGCACGCTGTCCGTGGCGCCATGCCACCCCGGGCGGCTGGAGAGCATGGCGGGTCCACGCCGGTAACGCTCGGCGGCCCGGAGCTCGGCGTGGACCACGTCTGCGGGCCTTCCGCCTGGCCTGGACGGTCCCCGCTCCGGTGTTGGCCTCGCCAACGGTTGGGTCGGGCAGCAGGGCACGCGGTTAGGCGCGGGTGCTCAGGCTGCTCGGCCGGATTCGAGAGTGAGGTCGGCGTCTTCGAAGGAGCAGGCGACGATGATGTCGGTGGAGGAGTGGGTCAGGATCGATAGCACGATGGTCAGGGCGACGAGGTGGAACACCTGGTCGGCGGCGGGAATGCCTGATTCGAGGACGAGGAGACCGTAGACCACGGAGGCGAAGCCTTTCGGGCCGAACCACAGTGCCGCGAGTTGTTCGCGGGTGCCAACGCCGGAGCGCAGGAACGAGACGGCCAGGGCGAGTGGCCGGGCGATGATGAGGGCGATGAGTGCGAAGATCCAGCCTTGCCGGGAGATCTCGGCGAGGAACTCGATCGAGATCAGGGCGCCGAAGCCGAGCAGCGCCGCGAGTTTCAGGGTTTCGGCGATGAGTTCACCGAAGTGCTCGAACGCGGAGCGTTGTGCTGGTCCGAAGGTGGCGACGGTGATGCCGGCGGCGAAGGCGGCCAGGAACAGGTTGCCGTGCAGGGTTTCGGCGAGCGCGAGGACGAGCAGGCCGATCGCGACGGCGTTGAGTGGTTCGTACTGGGTGGACGCGGAGAAGACCCGGGTCCGCTCGAGCCGGATCGCGATCCAGGGAACGCCGATACCGATGACGACACCTACGGCGAGTTCGGTGGCCAGTTCACCCAGATGCAGGTTGTCGTCGCCCGCGGCCACGGCGACGAAGACCATCACGAACGGCAGTGCCAGACCGTCGTTGACGCCGGACTCGACGCTCAGCAGGTGCCTGAGCCGGCCCGGCACCTCTTCTCGTTGCCGACCAGCGCCGAGGCGAAGACCGGGTCGGTCGGGGCCAGGATCGCACCGATGAGCAACGCCGCGGGCCAGTCCAGGCCCACGATGAGGTGCGCGGCGAGCGCTGTGATGCCCAGCGTGAGGGGCAGGCCCCAGCCCAGCGCGCACCCCGGAAGCCGCCACGCCGACCGCAGATCCGACCAGCCGACCCGCATTCCGTCGGTGAACAGCACCGCGAACAGGGCGAGCTGGGCCAGGACCGAGACGACCGGCGACTCCGGCCGCAGATCGAGCACGCCGGTGGTCTCCAGACCGGGCGCGAACCCGGCGGCCAGGAACAACACTGCGGTCGACAAGATGGTGCGGCCGGCGAGACTGGACACCAGAACCGCCAGCACAGCACGGCGGCGAAGCACATCAGTAGCATCGAAGCTCCAGGTCGACTCGAGCGCCGGTCAGGCCAGGACGAAGTAGCGCAGCCACAGGTACGGCGCCGCGACGACGATGGTGATCGCGGTGATCACCACGCCTTTGCGGGTGAACTCCCAGAAGCTGATCGGATGGCCGGCGCGCAGCGCGATACCGATCACGACCACGTTCGCGCTGGCACCGACCGCGGTGGCGTTGCCGCCGAAGTCGGCGCCCGCTGCCAGCGCCCACCACAGGGCATGGGCGTGGCTGGGATCGGTGACGCTCTTGGTGAGCTCCAGGACGACCGGGCTCATGGTCGCGACGTAGGGGATGTTGTCGACGATGCCGGACAGCACCGCCGACACGACCAGGATCAGCATCACCGCGAGCAGCGGTCTCCCGTCGGTCGCATTCCCGACCTGCCTGGCGAGGTCGCCGATCACGCCGGTCTTGACCAGAGCACCGACCATGATGAACAAGCCGGCGAAGAACAGCAGGGTCTGCCATTCGACGCTGGACATGTAGTCCTTGGTCGAGACACCGGAGGTCAGCACCAGCACGCCGGCCCCGAGCAGGGCCACCACCGAGGGCGCCACGTGGAACACCGCGTGCCCGACGAACCCGGTGAACACGGCCAGCAACACAACGCCGCACTTGATCAGCAGCCGCGTGTCCTGGATCGCCTCGCGTTCGTTCAGCCGCAGCACGTTCTCCACCTTGTCCGCCTCGACCGTGAACGATCCCCGGAACAGACGCGGCAGGACCAGCGTGAAGACGACCAGTTCGATCACGACCAGCGGCGTCATGTGGATCAGGAAGTCGTTGAAGGTCAGCCCGGACCGGCTGGCGATGATGATGTTCGGCGGGTCGCCGATCAAGGTGGCCGCCCCGCCGATATTGGAGGCGAACACCTCGGCGATCAGGAATGGGACCGGGTTGATCCCGAGCCGGTCGCACACCAGCAAGGTGACCGGCGCGATCAGCAGCACGGTCGTGACGTTGTCGAGGAAGGCCGAGGCGACGGCGGTGATCAGTGTCAGCAGGATCATCACTCGCAGCGGCGACCCTTTGGCGCGTTTCGCGGCCCAGATCGCGATGTACTCGAAGATCCCGGTGCGGCGCAGTACGCCGACGATGATCATCATGCCGAGCAGCAGAAAGATGACGTCCCAGTCGATCCCGGTGTCATGGGAGTAGAATGCGTGCTCGGAGTCGGTCACTCCGAGGGCCAGCAGGAGCGCCGCGCCACCCAGCGCGGCGAGGAGCTTGTGCGTCCACTCGGTCGCGATCAGGACATAGGCGATCACGAAGACGACGACGGCGATCATCGTCACGCGATCACCTGCGCGCCGCTCAGCGCGGTGTGACCACCAGTTCCAGCAGCCGTGACGCGGTGATCGCGCCGACGATCTCCTCGTCCTTCATCACCGCGACCAGCGGGCACCGCAGCCGGGCCATGATCGCAGCCACCTCCAGCACCGTGTCGTCGTGGTTGACGACCGGCAGCTCGACCGGCTCCGACGGCAGCAGTCTGCGGACGGTCACGTTCGCCAGCTTGTCCGCGACCTGGTCGGCCAGCGACTCGTCGATCACCCTGGCCAGTGACGGGTCGTCCTGGACATAGGTCGGCACCAGGAACCGCACCACCTGCGATGCCGGCAGCACCGAATGAGGGCGGCCCTTGTCGTCGACGACGATCAGGCCCGGCAGCCGCCGCGCGGCCAGCAACTCGACAGCCTCGCGGGCATCCGTGTCCAGGCTGACTACCGGGAAGTCCTCGGCCATCTGCTGTCCGTGCACAAGTGCACAATACGCCGCGGGTGCGCTGCCTACCCACAGTCGGCTGCTCGTCACCATGACGGCAGCATCTGAGCAGCGTCACATCGCCTCCGGGCTCGTCGACCAGCCCGCACCCCGGACGGGGACGGGCGCTGCCGACCAGACTTCCCGGCGCTCCGGGCCCAAGCCTCCTCTATCGGGACGCCCCGGTGCAAACACCAAGCCGATCACGGTAGCCGCCATGCACGCCTCCGGTCCGAGCGCATGGCCGCCGGCAACACCCAGATGAGTATCGAAGTCCTGTGACCTCCGCAGACCTTCCCCCTTACTCGCAGGTTGCCGCGACCGCGCGCGGCCTGATCACTCGGGCGGAGGTCGTGATCGCCGGTCTCTACGACGCAGACGGTGTGCTGACCGTCATCGGCCGCACGGTCCCGGTCAAACCGGACCGAGGCGCCCAGCTCGCCGCGGTCCTGAAACCAGGCCCCCGTGGCCTGGCGAGATCAGCTCGCAGCGCTGGGGCGGGGCCGACAGCAAGAAGCCACTCGTGAAGGTCCATCCGACCGTTGTCGTCGAGGTGACCGCGGACGCGGCGACCCAGGCCGGGCAGGTCCGCCACGGCATGCGCTACGTCCGGGTCCGGGCCGATCTACGCGCGGAGAATCTTCCGACACTTGGCCGTACCGACATTCGTGGATGACGCGAGCGCTAGGTGCCCGGCCGGTCGCTGGGGGTGCCGATCGACGCCGCCTGCGGCTTGCGAGACCGGTATGGACAGGTAGAGCATAGATGCGCGGCCAGCCGCTGACCTTGATGCGCGCCCCACACTCCGCGTCGTCGGTCCCCTCCCGGCGGCTGACCGCCCGCCGTATGAGCCCGCTCCCCTGTCGGTGCGTGAGGGGGTCAGCGGGGGAGCTGGCGGGTGTTGATCAGTTGCTGGGCGACGTCGCGCAGTTTGGTGTTGGTGTCTTGGGAGTAGCGCTTCAACACTACGAATGCGCGGTCTTCGTCGATGCTGTAGCGCTCCATGAGGATGCCCATGGCCTGACCGACGAGCTTGCGGGCATCGATGGCCAGCGCGAGGTTTTGTTCTTTGCCGGCGGTGGCCACGGCGACGGATGCGTGCCGGGCCAGGATCTTGGCGATCGCCTGGTCGTCGGTACCGAATGCGTCGGGTGCCGCGCTGTACAGACCCAGGACACCGACCGTTCCGGCCGCGGTGGTCAGCGGTACGTCGAGGACGCTGCGGACTCCGAGCGAGAGCACCTTGGCCGCCCAGTCGGGCCAGCGTTGCTCGGTCGCGGTGTCGCGGATCAGAACTGTGGTGTGCCGGTGCATCGACTCGAATAGCGGCCCTTCTTGGCGCGCCATCTGCCACTGGTAGATCTCTTCCACGACAGGATCCGTGGCCGCCGGGACCTCGGCCTGGTCGCGGGTGGCCAGGGCGAGGCCGGCGTGGGAACAGCGCAGCGCTTGCAATGCGAACTCGACCACTCCCTGGGCGGTCTCCTCAAGATTGCCGGACTCGTGCAGGCTCAGCGCCAGGTGCGCGAACCTGGCCGCTTCCTCGGTCGCGCCCTGGTCGGTCACGCCCCGGTCCGGGTCCTGACCCGGCACCCCAGCTGGCTCCTCCATGGCGTCAATCATGCCTTCGCCGTGACCGGTTCGCGCGTGGCGACGCCGACCTGATCGAGCAAGCACCTCCGGCGGGCCGCAGACGCGCAACCGCGACGCCTGCGACCCACCTGCCGCGCACTGGCTCGGTCACCGACGACATCGACGAAGGCCGCGAGTGCGTCGAGGTTCTACCAGCCGCGGGCGTACAGGGACTGGTGGTCCTCCCCTCCGTATAGTTGAGGACGGGCCTGTTCAGGCGGTCCAGCCCTCAGATTCATAGAGCGGTAGGCCCGCACGCGTGGGACCGTTCAGCTCCTCGATCAGCAACGCTACGCCGACTTCGCCCTTGTACAGGCTGTCGCGACGGAACGGGCGGTCGCGGATGCGCTCGGCAGCCCGGTCCGCGAGTAGGCGTGCGCGGATCAGCCAGCGCTCGTCGCTGCCGTGCCGATGCATGGTGGCTAGAGCGTAGGCGCGGCCGGCCAAGCCGCAACAGAGATCGCCGGGGGCGACATCCCCGCCCTCGTACGCGGTCCACGAGGCGGCTCGCGCGAGCTCGAGGTAGCGGTCGTCGCCGAGCAGCGCGTGAGCCGCGGTCCACAGCGGAACGTAGCCAGCTGCGCCATTGCACCAACTTGCGGCCAGCGTGTTCTCCAGGGTGGGAGCGTGTGCATCGGGCGGCCAGCACGCTGCCCGGCCCTCCCAGCGCGCCATGGTCGCGAGCTGGTCGAGCCGCTCGACGACCGCTTCCGACGGTAGCCTGCCCTGGACATCAGCCCAGCGCAGCAGCGCGTACAGCCATCCCGCCCACCCGTGCGCTGCCCCGAGCCGAGTCAACTCCTCGCCGTCAGCGATCGCCGGCGCGCGGTCGATCTCGGCAGCAATGCTCGTGGCGAGCTCATCGCCGAGTTTCGTCAGTTGCCCGCCGGCGTTGGCCGTGCTGCTTTGGGGAGTCTCATGCAGAAGGGCGCAGCCGAGCAGCAGGCCTGCCCGGCCGAACGCCACCTCGAGCGGGGGGCACGGCCGGCGGGCTGCGCGGACGAACGCCTCGACTGCCGAGCACCATGCCGGGCCGTCGTCCCGGCCGCCGGCGACAAGCGCCCGCACCGCGTGGACGCCGGCCTCGTGGTGGTAGAAGGAGCGGTCGCCGAGTGTGTCGCTGATGAGTTCGAGGTCGGCACTGGTGAATGCGTCCGGCGATGCGATGTGGGCCGCGGCGCGTTCGGCCCACAGGTCTGCGGCTGCTAGGAGCTCGCCGTCGCCGCGGATGGAGGCTATCCGCAGTAGCGCGTGCGCGAATCCAGCGGCTCCGTTCATCGCCGAGGCGGTGGGCGCGTCGATTCCGCTGGAGAGGAGGGCGTCGGGCATGGTCAACCTGCGGACGACGTCCGACACCAGCGCCCTTCCCGCTCCGTGTCGCCAGGGCTGCCGCGGAACGCCCGCGCCGGTCACGGCGCTCCGGACGCTCCGGAGCAGTTCCGCGACCGAGGTGAACCGATCCACCGGATCTTTGGCCAGTGCTCGTCGGAGCGATGCCACGAGCGCCTCAAGCCTGGAGACCTCGAGCTGGTCGAAAACGTCAGGTGTCTCGTCACGCAACTGGCGAAGCATCACGTCCCGCTCGAGGGAGAACTTGTGAGTGTGTCGGCCCGCGACGAGTAGGACGACGAGCGCCGCGATGCTGTACTGCTCGGCGGCCTGCGTGGGTGGCCCGGGATCACGTCTGTCCAACCGCGCGGCGGCGAACTCCGGCGCGGTGAACAGGTCGACCCCACCTACGGCCGCAGCAGGGACGCCGTCCGCAGTGGCCAGGCCGTAGTCGATGAGGGTGATGGCGCCGGTCGCGTCCACCAGAACGTTGCGCGGGTGGACGTCTCCGTGCAGCACGGACCGCGCGTGCAGCTGGGCATAGGCCTCCAGGATCTTCTCGACCAGGCCGAGCAGTGCTGGCCGGTCACCTGCCATGCGGTGCTCGGCCGCGGCCGTGGCCGCGTCGACCGCCGCGGACCAGGCCACTGCGAGCCACGGTCGCTCCTCAAATTCGCCCAGCCGTAGAACGGGCGGCCCGACCTGGCCACCCAGAAGACCGAGGATCTCCGCCTCATGCGACAGCAGCGCGCGCATCCGGGTCTCCGAGCCGGGCCTGGCGAGTTTCACCGCGCACGGTACGCCGTCCCCGGTGAAGGCCCGGTAGACCTCCGTGTCGAGGACGACATGCACGGCCTCGACAATCTCAAGCTCCCCGAGCCGGTCGCCGGGTCGCAGCGTAGTCGCGATCGGTTCGGCCAGCAGCGAGTCGGCGGTGACGAGCACGCCGTCGGTGATCATCGTGCCGAGCACGGCGAAGCTCTCGTCCAGCATCTCGCGCGCATCGAGATTCTCGGCGCCGCTGAACGCCAGCACCGCGTCGACAATCGTCGTCGGCGTACGGAAGCACTCAAGCAGCCGGGCGGTCGCACCGTCGACCAGGCTCGTTGCCGTACGCGAACCGTGCCGGGTGACGGCAAATCCGTCCGAATCGTTGGCCAGTTCCTCCAGCAGTGCCGGGGGCAGGTCCGCGACTGCGATGATCTGCACGTCGGCGGGAAGGATGAACGGCTCGGTGATCGACACGGTCCCTACCCTTCCGAGGCCTGGGGAACAACACCGTCGGCACGAGCCCACCCGACCGTGTCGACACCGTCGAAACGCAGCCGCTGCAGGGCGTAGCGCCAGGGCGGCGGGCCATTGGACTCCAGCCGACCCTGCACGAGATGCTCGGCCAGCCGCCCAGCCAGCCAGTACCGCCAACTCGTCCCTTCCGGGTCGACTGCCCACGACAGCAGCCCATCCTCGGTCACGGCCGCAGTGAATGGCACCCCCTGCGCGGGCACCCCACGCAGGCGCACCGAGAGATCCTGCGCCGTCGCATGCAAGGCGTCGAGGCCGTCGAAGTAGACGACAACCTTGTCGGGGCGGCAAATGCCGCCCAGGCCGACGCCGACCTTGAACGCAGTGGCCGACGGCGCCGAGCCGAGCAACTCGGAGAGCACCCAGAGCGTATCGCCGAGCGCCTCGACGGTAGGGCTGAGATAGAGCTTGACATTCGCACGCGAAGGACGACGACGCCCGACGGCACGCGGGCGCCAGTGCCGCCAATGCCGACCGTCCTTCGACGCCGGGAGCTCGGCCCACGCCGCGGCGAGCGCCCGCGTGACGCGGCCGGCGACGCCGAGCCCGATTGCATCGGACACCGCTGCCGTGTCAGGCATCAGCCGCCGCAGCTCCGGGCCGATTGGGCGCCGACCGAAACCATACAGACGGTGCACCAGCACGTCCTCGGAGGCGATCCCGAGCTGCTGACCATACTGAAGCGCGGTAAGTGACAAAGCTCCGATTCGCCCGCGACCGATGAGCGGCTCGTGCGGAGCGAGCAATGCGGCTGCCGCCCCGCCATGTCGCCATTCGCCCTTGTGCTCGAATTCCAGCACACCGTCCAGGACCAGCCGCGCCACGGTGCCGGACACCTCCCGACCAAGGCTGGCACGCGCATACTCCGGCAGCGGGCCGGCCTCGGCCAGCGTCAGGAAGAGCAACGCCGTGTCCGGCGAGACAACTCGAGGCGGAAGCCCGGATCCAGTCATCGGCCGCAACACACCGTAGGGCACGTCACCTGCGGCCGCGAGTGCGTCGCGAACCTCGGCCGCGCAGCGTTCCCAGGCGACGAGCTCGTACCCGCGGCCGGATCGAAGCATGCCTGCCGCGGGATCAGGTACGTCGACTGCGGGCGTCGCCACAGTGGTTGCGTCTACTGGTCGACCTGCGACCGTGACAGTGCCTCTTGCGCCCGATCGCACTCCACCAACTGGGCCTCAAGGGCCTCGCGCAGCATGGGGAGCATCTCTGCCGGGACGGCATACAGCAGCTTCGGCTCGGAAAACTGATCCATACAGGAGTCGCTCCAGCACCAGCCGTCGGTGACGACCTGATGGGCGGCGGCAAAGCAGTCCAGGGTGTCGATGTCGGCCGCACCGAAGTCAAGGGCGACGGGTAAGACTCGAGGCTCGTCAGCTCCGACGACGTCGCCGCCGGGCAGCACGACGCGCAACTTCTTGGCATTGAATGGCATCGCTAAGCTCCGTCCCCGTCAAGGGCGTGCCGTCGCGCGACCGCCACCTCGGCTTCCTTGACCATGGCCAGGCGCAACTCGAGCGTGCGCCGCAGCGTGATCAGGGACTCGGGCGTCACTAGCACGGTGTCCGGGTCGACGCCACGGTCCTCGCTGAGCGCCGCGCACCGGGTTGGGAGGACGGAAACCAGCGGGCACTGTGCAATCGGCACCTGCACGAACCGCGTCTCCGAGGGATAACGGCAGAAGGTCGGCGGCACGACCTGGACCGTCTCCTCGATCTCGGATGTCTCCCCTCGACAGGGGACTTGGACATACAGCCGCTTCGAATCAAAGGCCACCGAGGCTCCCCCCATCGGCTCCCGCTCCCCCACGGCGCAGGATGTGAGGTAGATCATACAGCTCTGCGTCACTCTGCGCGACAGATCAAGCGACACACCCGCGGGCAGCGGCGGCGTCCCGAGCCGAGCAGACGCCAACACGGGCTACTGCGGCATCGGTGGGTGCTGCGCGGCCACCCGGTGCATACGGTGCCAGCGATCGCCAGAGCGACGCCGGCCAGGGCGATGAAGGTACCGACGGCCAGCTCGTCCTCCACCGCCGCCGCGATCGCGAGGGCCCGGCGATCGCGGCGAGCACGGACGCCACGATGCCGAGGGTGGTGGTCATCCGCCCACCGTGCCAGCCAGCGGCACCGGCGATCAGCAACCCTGCGGCCAGCACAGTCACGGCCGTCCAGAAAGCGGTGAGCGCGGGCTGGAAGTCGCCCGCCGAGTCGCCGGAGATGATCTCGTCGCCACCTTGGCCGTCCATCGGAAACGCGAAGCACAACAGCAGCAGGGCGCCGGCCATCGCCCAGCACACCCTGGTCGCCTTGCTCGAAGAGGGGTCGGGGATCAGGCCAGTGGTGATGATGTGTGACAGTGGGGTGAGTCGGCCGCCGAGCTCGCCGAGGCTATGAAACGAAAGAATGGTGGGCAGGGCCCGGCTTCCGATCTCGGGCACGTGATCAGCGTCCGAGACAAGATTCGGCACGGTGCCAGCCCGTGGCTCTATGTCGGCCTTCGCGATCCGTCCGGACGCCTTGGACGGGCCCCTCGGACGCCGGCTCGCGGTGCTGGACGGGCTGCGTTGCTGATGGCAACGGCATGCGATAGGAGCTCAGCTCCTCACGAGCGCGGCACTGGAGGGCGCCTTGTCAACGTCGCGAACACGGAAGCGGCCGCGGCGAGGGTGAGCAAACTAGTCCAGTAACCGGTCCGACGCGATGATCGTCAGGTAACTACGGTGTCGGGCGATCGTGATGGGCCAGGATTCTCTCGATGTCCCACGCGTGGTGGGCGGCGTCGTGGGCGTTGTTCCGGGCGACGTCATCGGCCCGCTGGATCCCGCGAGTCGAATGCTCGAGCACGAGGTTCTGTTCCAGCGCGGCGGACACCGATTCCACCCAGGAGTCGGCCGCTCGCTTGAGCGACCACAAGGCTCCTGCCAAGGACGCGTCGTTGTAGCTGCGCGCGTGCGCCAGAAGGTCTTGGTCGTATCCCGAGACATTTCGGTGGCCGGACAGGCGGGCACCCGCCAGCCTCTCAGCCCAGTTGCGCAGATTATCGGTAACGTGGCAGACGTAGGCGACGACATTCCAGGCCAGTTCCGGATGCCGCTCGTCTCCTTGGCGACCGTCCACCAGAACCCCATACCTCGCGGGCAGACGCTTCACCCATTCCAGAGCCTCAAGAGGCGTCAATGACCAGTCGAAGCCGCAGTCCCGGCACGGGTTCCCGTACAGACTTGCTCCCCAGCGTTCCACGGGATCCGAGCGTACCCGCGTCCACGTATCAAAGCCGACTGCGTTCCACCACTTGGAGCGTGACGGGATCGCCCTCGCTGCTTCTCTATCCGAGCTCACGGCAGGCGGCGGAGCGCATGATCAACGGCGTCAACAACAGCATCTCCCCTCGGTGCCCGAGCGGCGAGTCAGGTGGATCTCGATTGCCTCCCGCCATGCAACTGGCAGGCAATCGAATCCGATGAGTAGCTCGCAGCACTCAGCTAGCCGGCCGCACCAGCCGGCGATCTGGCCCCGACTAGCCTTCCCCAGGGTCCAGGAGGCGTTCCTCCCAGTCAGCGCTGCGGACCGCGGCTCAGCACGGAGAAAGCAGCTTCGGCCATCACTTCGTAGCCGCGGTCGTTCGGATGAAGGTGGTCGCCGCTGTCGAAGGTGGGCAACATGCGGTCCGGGTGTGCAGGATCTCGAACGACTGCGTCGAAGTCGATGACAGCGTCGAACGTGTGGGTGTCGCGGATCCAGCTGTTCAGCACCTGCCGGACTGCCTCACCGCGATGACTGTAGCTCGCGAACCCGCCATACGGCAGCAACGTTGCCCCGATGACGCGGATGCCGCGGCGGTGTGCTCCATCGATCAACGCCCGATAGGCGGCAATCATCTGTTCGGCGCTAACGGTGGGATTGGGCTCGAGGCAAGAGAAGCCGTTGGCATCGCTCATCCAGATGTCGTTGATGCCCTCCAGCACAATCAGCGTGCCTACTTCGGGTCTGTCAAGGACATCGCGGTGGAAACGGGAGAGTGCACTATTTCCGAAGCACCGCGAATCATTCAACAGCCGGTTCCCGAAGATGCCTTCGTTGACGACTGCTACTGCATGCCGGCCGCGCCCGAGGAGGTCGGCAAGGACGTCTGGGTACCGGTTGTCGAGATCCACGGTGGAAAACGCGCCGTCGGTAATTGAGTCGCCGAAGGCCACGACCGTCTGACTCATGACGCCTGCGCCCCTCACGTCTACTCCGACAAGGTAATACCACGAGTGTGAGCGGGCGGTGAACGCAGTGGCTTGTCTGTCGGAAGCATGGTCGCCACTTGAGCGGTAGCTTGTTGCAAGCGCGTAGTAGTGGAAGGTGGCTGGTCCAGTCGGCCCGCTAAGGTACATGGAGACCGTGAGGTGTTCTCCTGCACGCACCCGCAGAGGAACGGCGTCACTGCTGGCTCTGCCACCGCGTGGGATCGTGACTGTACGGGCGCCATCGAACCGCAGTACTCGCATGGACTGAGACTGTACGGCCGCGCCCGCGCTGCTGCGTGCGATCGTCGCGGATGCGATATGAAGCGGACGGCCGCCGTACTGGTTGGAGAGCTGGATGCGGACCTGCGTCCCACCTGCGGTCACCCGTACGACTTGGCGGACGGTCTGGTCGGCGAAGCCTTTCTCGGACCAGTTCGGCTCGAAATAGGTGGGATCGAGCGACAGTCCTGCAGCGCCAGTGGCCCGCTGAGCCGCCGTAGTCCAGGCGCCCGCCCATCGAGTCTGCTGCGCGAGACTTGTGACCCCGGTGGACGTTGACGAAGGAACCAGCCCGACGAATCCGGCAATAGCCCCGGCCGTCATGACCCACTTCTTCATGCTGTCGTCCTCCTCCGGTGCTTGACTGCGGTGGTTGCCGCGAGCAATGTAATCGCCGCGGTGACACCGATGACGAACCACAAGCCGGCGCGATAGCCGCCGACCTCGGCGTTGCTTGCGTAAGTCAGCACGGTTGCAGTGACCCCGACGACAAGCCCGATGCCGATCTGCGACGCGGCAATGAAGATCCCGGAAGCCAGGCCCTGTTCATCCGGTGCAGCGGAGGCGACCGCTGTGATGTTCATAGCGGGATAGGCAGCAGCGAAGCCAACTCCACCGAGAATCTGCTGTACGACGAGCAGCGGGTAGATCGACACGTGTCCCAGACCGATGACAAACCAGACATAGCTGACGGCTTGCAAGGCCAGACCAACTGTTGCCAGGGGCCAAGCACCGCGACGACTGACGACGTCGGCGAACCGGCGGGCAGCGACACCCACGATGAGTCCGCCGATCACGAACGCCGCCCCGGCTTGCCACGGAGACCAGCCGAGGCGGTCTTGGTAGTACAGCGTGGAGACGAACTGGAACGCAACATAACTGCCTTGGAACAGCATGCAGGTGTTGGCCGCCGCAAGCTGTGGGCGCGCGAAAATGCCTAGCGGGATGAGCGGCGCCCGGACCGTCCGCTCGATCATGATGAATGCCGCGATGAGCAGGACGCCGGCCAGAGCCGCACCGATCGTCAGCGGGGCCACCCAGCCCGAGTCCGCGGCACGACTGACGGCGAAGACAGTCGCGAGCAGACCAAGGGTTACCGTGACGGCGCCTGGAAGATCAGGCCGCTGCTGTCTCTCACCGCGTTGCCCGGGCACGATGACCGCCCGGGCCATGATCGCGACAACGAGCGCGATGAGGGCAGGCATGAACATTGTGAGTCGCCATGATGCGGTCGCGAGGAAGCCCCCGGCGACCAGGCCGAGGACGAAGCCGATCGATGCGATCGCCAGATAGTGGCCGAGGGCACGATTGCGATCGCGCTCATCCCGATATGTGTCCAACAGGATCGCCAACGCGGTAGGTGCCGTGAAAGCCGCACTCACTCCCTTCAAGAGTCGCGCACCAACAAGTGGCTCTCCCGCTGTGACGAGTCCGCCGGCAATGCTTGCGATCGCGAAGATCACCAACCAGGTCACCAGCAGCCTTCGCCGCTCGAGGAAGTCGGCAAGCCGGCCACCGAGCAGGAGAAACCCACCAAATCCGAGGACATACGCGCTGACAACCCATTGCAGCGCCGACGGCGACATGCCCAGGTCGGACTGGATCTTCGGCAGCGCCGGGCCCATGCTCGCGATGTCCATCGCATCGAGGAATTGAACCGCACAGACGATGAACAATATGAGACCTGCGCGCTTGGCGGCCTCGGACCTTCGTGCCGGGGCACCGACATCGTTCAGAGTTGGATCCGTCATAGATCGTCCTTGCAAGAAGGTTAATGGACCGATCGGTCCCGGACCGATCGGTCCCGAATGTAGGCGCGTTGCCGCTCTGTGTCAAACTTGAGAGACGAGGTGGCGGTCGCCTCGCCGGATGCGGACGGAGCAGAAGTGGCACGGAGACCAGCCCCCGGCACGAGAGAGCGCATCCTGAAGGTGGCCACCGAGCTCTTCGGCAAGCACGGCGTGCGCGCCGTCGGCATGCAGCAACTCGTCGACGAGACTGGTATCGGCAAGAGCCTTGTCTATCGAGAATTCACCGGCAAGGACGACCTGGTCGTGGCATGGTTGCATCAGATGCGCGCGGTGTGGTGGGACATGTCCGCCGAGGTGGTCGCGCGCTATCCCGACGATCCCGCGCGGCAAATGCTCGGCATAGTGGAGATGGTCCACGAGCAGGTTGCGGCAGAGGGCTACTTCGGCTGCGTGTACCACACCACCAGTAGCGAGTTCCGGGATCCGCAGCACCCCGGACACCAAGAGTCGGTCCGGCATGCCCGCGAGATCCGCGAACAACTGCGTGGCCTTGCTTCCGCGGCTGGCGTTGTCGACCCCCATCGACTCGCAGACGAACTGCTTCTCATCATTGACGGCATCTATGCAAGTGCCTCAGTCCTCGGTCCGTCCGGCCCGTCGCGAATCGGCGTCGAACTGGCCAGTCAGCTCATTCAGCAACACTGCTCCGACGCGCTACCAGCAATCACGACCATCGGCCACTGACCGGCTGCCGGTGGTCGACCCGCGGGTTGCCTCAGACCTCGCAGATCTCGATGCCGAGTCCGCACGCACCCATCGACGTCGGTTTGGCGGTGGCCACACTGCCGAGTGCCACCGCTCCCCCGGTCACCTCGACGGGTCACAGTGTGTCGCCGATCCATGGGGGCCGGTACTGCTGCGGCAGGAGTGGGATGCAGATCGTCGTCGTAGCACCGAGCCGGTGGACCGCATCAAATCTGGCGGCTATACAACAATTCGGTGCCGCAGGCCTCGTAACCCAGCCAGTTGTTGACGGCCAGCATCGGTCGGTTCGCTGCGTCGTTGCTGGTGTAAGCCACCGTGACTCCGCCCGCCGCTGCCCTGCGTAGCGCAGCGGACTTGGCCATCCTGGCCAGGCCCCGGCCACGGTGCTCCCGAAGCGTGCCAGTTCCGCCCGACCAGACGCGGTACGAACCGTGGTCGGCCTCGATCAGGGTGTAGGCCACAGGTGCTCCGTCGAGAAGCACCACCGTGCTGGCATCGAGATCGGTCTCCGGCGCCTGCCAGATGTCGGCGAGCCACTCCCCGTACGGCATCGCGTCAACGGCGATGTCGTTCGGTTCGTCGGCCGTCGCAGCGGCAGTCACGTGGTGCACGCCGACCGGCCCGACCTCGGCCCACGAAGCGATCGTCGCTCCGTCCGGCATCGGGGGCGCCTCCGGCAGTGCATCGATGTCAGTGAGGTCCAGCCGCGAGAAGCGCAAGTCCCGAGTGTGGGTCAGTCCCCGCCGCCCGCACCACGCGACGGACTCCGGATCGTCGACCGCCCAACCCTGCACCCGCTCCGCGCCGCGATCTCGCAGATGCTCAAGGAGCGCTTCATAGAGGGCTCCTCCGATGCCGCGACCGCGTCGCGCGGGCTCGACCATGACGAACCCCGACGAAGCCCCTCGCTCGGAGGTCCACGTGTCCAGGCTGGCGTGTCCGGTCCCGACGATTTCGCCATCGAGTTCAGCGGCGAGCACGAGCAATCCGGATGCATCGGCCGCGGACTGCCACCAATGCCGGACCGCGGCCGGGGTGGTGACCCGGTACGGCGTAACCCGCCGGCGCAGATCGACGAAGTGCACCGCGTCATCAGGTCGCACCAACCGTATAACGAGACTCATGCTAAACGTCTACCATTCCGCGCAGCCGAATTGTCGGATCGCTGACCTTGCAACATGCCGCCGGACTCTCAGTTGATCGTGTACGACCGACGCCCAGAGGTCCGGCCGCGCAACCGACGAATCTGGCCGTGACCGTCGACCAGGGCGACGCTGTCGCCACGCGTACCTGAGCCGGGGCTTGGCGGTCAACCTCTTCACATTGCCCGGGTTAAAGTTTGTCATCGGCAACTAGTTTTGATCGAGTCGCCTTTCGGGGACGACCAGTACTTGTCATCCTCGGTCATCCACAGCCTCACCCATCACGTCCTGCACCCGCTCTCTCGGAGCCTCACGCCACCTCACGGCTATGGAATCGGGACCGGGCCGCCGCGCCATGAGGGCATTGGTCGCCGACCGGTCGCGATGTCGAAGGCCGCGACAGCCAGCAGCCTGGTGGAGTCGAGCAGGGGCAGCGAGGCCGCGTCCCCGCTGATCAGCAGCGGGATCTCCGTACAGGCCAGTGCCACAACATCACAGCCGTCCTTCTCCAGACCCCTGATCACCTGCAGGCACTTTTCGCGTGATGCCTCCGAGATGACGCCGTTGACCAGTTCTTCATAGATGATCCAGTCGACTAGTTCGCGCTCGTTCGGCGACGGGACTACATGGCGTATTCCCCGAGCAGCAAGCGCCCGCCGGTAGATCGGGCCATCCATCGTCAGTTTGGTGCCCAATACACCGACCACCCGCCGCCCGTCCCGCACTGCTTGCTCGGCAACGACGTCCGCAATGTGCAGACCAGGCAATGGCAGTTCTACACCAGGCTCCTCCAGTGCCAGGTGCGCGGTGTTGCACGGGCACACGAAGAAGTCTGCTCCGGCACTGACGAGCCGGTCGACACTCTGCGCGAGCACCGTTCGGACGGAGGCATAGTCGCCACTCTCCCAGGCGTGAAGACTACGTCCCAACGCGATGCAGTCAAGGGTGACATCGGGGTGATGGTGCGGACCGATCACACGGAACCCCTCCTGACAGAAGGTCAGGAAACACAGCGCAGCGCCTTCCACAGTATGAGCAAGGATGCCCGCATGGCGAAGCTCCGCGGAGCCTGCCACGACGCTAGCTGCCTCACTCACCGACGTCGGCGATGACAGCTCCCCAGTTCCCATGATCACAGATCCTCCCTTACGACAAACGAACTGTTACGCCCGCGCCGCTTCACGTCCAGTTCAAACTTTGAACTGCACCGTTCCTGCTCACGGGTCGACACTTGCACCTATGGACATGTCAGCTTCTGTGCCTCGCACCGTTCTGGATCGGATCGGCAATACGGCGTTGCTGCCCCTGCGCCGACTCACACCGCGCAACGGATCTCGAATCCTGCTCAAGCTGGAGGACGGCAATCCAACTGGAAGTATCAAGGACCGTATGGCGTTGGCGATGATCGAGGCCGCGGAAGCCGACGGCCGGCTTCAGCCAGGAGGCAGGGTGGTCGAATACACCGGTGGCAGCACAGGCGTCTCACTCGCCCTGATATGCGCGGTCAAGGGATACCCCCTCGACATCGTCAGCTCGGACGCGTTCGCCGCCGAGAAGCTCGCCCACATGCGGGCCCTCGGCGCCGAGGTACATGTGATCGCCAGCGATCAGGGGCGCATGACGGAGAAACTCACGCGTGACATGATCGAAGCGGCCCGAGTCATCACGACAGACACGGGTGGCTTCTGGACCGATCAGCTCAACAACACCGACCAGTTGCAGGCCTATCACACGATGGCCGACGAGATTTGGGCTCAGACCGACGGTCGGCTGGACGCGTTCGTGCAGATCGTCGGTACAGCGGCGTCATTGCGAGGCAACGTCGAGCAGCTGCGGAAGTACAACGACTCGATCACCATGGTCGCGATCGAACCTGCCGAGTCCGCCGTCCTCTCCGGGCGCCCGACTGGTGCGCACAAGATCGACGGCGTCGGCGCCGGCTTCGTAGTACCGCTGTGGGACGACTCTGTGGCCGACGCGATCGAGCTGGTCTCGACGGAGGAGGCGACGGCGATGGCGGTGCGGCTCGGTACGCAGGAGGGCCTGCTCGCCGGCACGTCGACGGGAGCCAACGTCGTCGTCGCATTGCGCATGGCCGAACGGCTCCCCCCGACCTCGACGATCGTCACGGTGATGTGTGACACCGGCATGAAATACCTGAGCAAATGAATGGATGTGCCCAAATGTGTGACCGCATAGAGGTGAGCCGGAGCCTGCGGTGGAGATGGTTCGTGGATGACGTTCGGGAACACTGGCGCATGGTGTGGCGGCTCTACGTGAGCCGTGCGTACGGCTGGGGTCGGCGATGATCGTCATTACGTGCTCGGTGTGTGACCGGCGGATGCTGTTGCCGATGAGCATGGTGACCAGCCTGGACCGCCGGATCGATCTCAGCGGTCAGATTGTGTTCGAGCTCACCTATACCTGCTGGTGCGGTGCTCCCGGCGCGAAGCTCGTGAAAGGGCCGACGCCGGCCAAGTAGAGGTCGGCCAGGTGCCCGTGGCTCAGGTGGTGCGTGTCATCACCAGAGTCGGTTCCTGCGGTACCAAACCTCGCCGAGTGCTATCCCCGTCGCTCGGGTCACCACAGCGCCTGAGGTGGGCGATGACTTCGACGAGCAGCACGCCGAGATCTACCCTGGCCTCACACAACCTCCGCGCCGTGTCCGGATGCGCCGGTTGGCTTCACCTAATCCGGTGAGACGGCTCATGGTGCTATCCCGCCGGCTGCGGCCGCATCATCGGGTAGTCAGGGCGCGGAACACCTTGAAAATCATCTGTCCCTGCATCCACTCGTCGATCCCGCTGTCAGAACTGATGTGGCCGAGCGCCCCCGCATTGACCATCGGAATTTCCCACTGCAGCGCCATCTGTTTGGCTGCTTTGGGCGCGCAGTAGGGGTCGTCGTCGCTGCAGACGATCAACCCTGGGACCTCGATCGATCGCTCATGCGCGGCAAGGAAGGTCGACGCCGCCGCCGGAAAGGAGCGGGCGTAGCGATCGGGTGGCGTCACCAGGAACGCGCCATGAATGGGATCGTCCATCCCGGTCGCGATCCAATGAGCCACAGCCAGACAGCCCAGGCTGTGGGCGACGATCATCACGTCCTTCTCGGCGCGGACCTCTCGGTCGATGGCTTCGCACCAATCGTCCAGATCCGGCTCCGTCCAGGAGCTCGGTGCAATCCTGGAGGCCTCGTCGCCCCACTTCGTCTGCCAGATGGTCTGCCAGTGCCCGTCGTCAGAATCACCGATTCCGGGCACAATCACGAACCGCACGAGTTATCGCCAATCTTCCAGGCCGAGTAATGCGTGCTACACCGCGCCTTTGTCAGCCAGCTCGGCCAATACCTGTGCGTGACAGGGAAGCGGCGCGCACCAGCAGCCGAGCCGACGTCCGCGCAGCTCAGCCACCCGAGCCAGAAGATGAGGCTGCTCAAGCAGCCACGTCTTGTACTTCTCGATCACCTGTTCCCGGCTGCCGTCTGCGCCGGGCCGGTAGGGGCTGGCGAACGGCGACGCGTCCAGGTGCCAGCCTCCTCGGTACGTCGCCCGGCCTACGTAGACGACATCGGCGTACTCCGGGTCATCACAGTGCCCCTTCAGGTTGACCACCGTGGTGCGCTGCGTCTTCATCCGGCTCTGCTACTCCGTTGTTGTTCGGACGAGTAAGTCCAGTCCAATCCGGTACGGCGATCGTTCCGGGCTGCTGGTCATTTCCATGTAGCGAGCCGACGTGTCATTGGCCGGCGATGGTTCTTGCCTTCCGACCGACTGTCGCCGGTCAACGCAGCGATACGACGATCTTCCCGCTCTGCGTGTTGCTCTCCATGTAGCGCTGAGCGTCCGCGTATTGCTCGAGGCCCCTGAAGACGCGGTCGATGCGAGGGCGCAATTGCCCGGTCCGAAGCCCCTCCAGCAGGAAGGCCGTCCCGCGAGCAGTCGCGTCGTGATCGCGCGGAAGACCTAGTTGTGGATGGCCGGTGAAGTCATAGATCTTGTAGCCCGCATACAGCCGAATAGTGCGGGCGAAGGTCGACGCCAGAGGCAGCGGGGTGACCTCGCCGTTGGTTGTCCCGAGTGCGCCATACACAATGATGTGGCCACGCACACGCGTCGCGAGCGCAAGATGCTCGAGTCCGGGCCCGGCGACCGCGTCATACACCAGGTGCGCACCTCTGCCGTCGGTGATCTCCAGTACTCGAGCAGCCACATCCTCGCCGTCCAAGGCAATAACGTGGTCGAATCCGGCCGCAGCGAGTTGGGCCGCCTTAGATCTGGTGCGCGTCGTCGCGATGGCTATCGCGCCTCGCATGTGTGCGATTTGAAGCGCGGCGAGCGCTGTGGCGCTACTGCCCGCGGTCATGACCACGGCGTCGCCAGGTCCCGTCTTCGCCACCTCGACAAGCGCAAAGTAGGCGGTCAGCACGGTCGTGTTGACCGCAGTTGCCTCTTCGGGGCTGAGTTCGGACGGGTACTCGATCAGTCCGTCCTCGGGGTAGACGGCTGTTTCGCCATGATTTTGGTAGGTGTTCAGGCTCGCGATCGGAAAACTGCTTACACGCGATCCGATACGTAGGCTGGTGACGTTCGGTCCAACCGCCTCGACGACACCGGCGAAGTCGTACCCGATGCCGGCGGGAAGACGAGGGTCCTCGATGTACGCGCCCATACGCCACAACAGGTCGGCACGGTTGAGTGCGAGCGCCTCGACTCGCACGCGCACCTCGTTGCCCTCCGGCTCGACCAGCGGCACCTGGTCAACCGTAAGTACCTCAGGTCCGCCGGTCTCATAGAAACGAACAACTTTCGAATGCTCCACAATGCAGGTTCACCTTCTGTTGT
Source organism: Kribbella pittospori (assembly GCF_004331465.1). Taxonomy (GTDB): domain Bacteria; phylum Actinomycetota; class Actinomycetes; order Propionibacteriales; family Kribbellaceae; genus Kribbella; species Kribbella pittospori. The sequence continues at coordinate 23,944 of NZ_SJKB01000021.1, read as the reverse complement.
TGATCACGCAGCTATGTGTCGCCCTCTCAATTCCGGGACAGACACTCGGCGCACCCGTCCCGATCAACCATGGGCCAACCAACAGCACCATCAGGTCTGCACAAGCGATACGGCTAGTTCAAACTTTGAACCGCCGTTGTGCCCTGCGAGTGCATCAGGGCGCGCTGGACTCGCTCAGCGATCGCTCGAGCACGAGATGGCCTTGGTCACGATCTGTGGTGGCTGCCCGAGACGGCCGCCCAGCCTGCCAGACCCAGATAGACGACTCCGGACGTACGCCGCACGCGGCGTTGCAAGTTGTGGTTGCCGCGAACGCGGCCCGCAATGAGCCCCGATGCAGCGCACCACAAGGCATCACAACAGAATCCGCACGCAGCGAAGACAAGCCCCAGGGCCACCAACTGCGGTACCCCCGGTGCGTGCGGGTTGACGAACTGTGGCAAGAACGCGATGAAGAAGACAGCGACTTTCGGATTGGAGATACCCAAGACGAACCCTTGGCCGAACTCACGGCGTCCACGGGGGCGGCTGTGTAGCTGGCACTCGTCGATGCCTGGCCCCGGCTCTTCTAAGTCGCCCCGGGTCAGCGCTCGGATGCCCAACCAGCAGAGGTAGCAGACGCCTCCCCACTTCAGCAGTCCGAACAATGTGGTGCTAGCTGCGATGACCTGGGAGAGACCGGCGGCTGTCAGAAGGCCGAACGTCGTAGTGGCGGCCTCGACCCCGAGTGCTGATCGCCAGGCGGACCACGGCCCGAATGTGACCGCCCGTGCAAACAGGAACACGACGTTGGGGCCGGGCAACAACGCGAATCCAACAGAGGTGGCGACGAACACGATCCAGGTCGACTCCGAAGGCACGTCCACATTATTGCTACGGCCAACACCCGCCACAACCGGTTCCCGGCGGAACAACCAGAGGGAGCTGACGGTCGACCGCCAGAGGGTGGCGGCAAGGAGATGCCTTCCGCGAGCGCTCAGTTCCCGAACCCGCCGCTGTCTACACTTGTGAGGATTTAGCTCACGAGACGACCACGATTGCCGGGAGGACCGCCGAAGGATGGACATCGTTGCTGCTTCGGCTCGAAGGAAGACGCTCGTCGCCTGACGCCAAATGCGCGAGCCGGCGAACGTGGAGACCCAACGCTCCGAAGGCCGTTACGACGGCAGCGCTTACCTGGTAGCGCCGCGAGGCTTGGCGGGCCGAGCGACCGCAGAGCGACGAGTTGTCGCGGATGGCGACGGTACCCGCAGAGTCGGGGGTAGGTCGCCCACTCATACGTGGTGGCTGACCAAGGCGCTCTGCCCCCTGGTGCAAGCCAGGCTCTACCGAGGGACTCCATCTGCTGGGACGAATTGCATCAGCGTGTGGCGACGCTCAGGCATCGGCGGCGAGCCGAGTGTCGAGCGACGCGCAAGACGGCGCCCATCGCATAGCGCGGAGCTCCAATAGAAGGGAAGCTGCCCATCGGCGATCTCGGTCGGGCTCGAACGTGTCCGAACGGCGCGCCGGCTTCGTCGTTCTGCTAGAGCCGGCCAGGGCGACGCCAAGGAACATCGGCCGAAGGGCTGCTGAACAAGGCACGCGACCGGACAAGGTGTCCGCTCGGTACCATGATGTGATGGCGAAGTACGGACAATTCTGCGCCGTTGCGCGCGCCCTGGAGGTCCTAGGCGAGCGATGGACGCTTCTCATCGTCCGAGAGCTACTTGTCGGCGCGAGGACTTTCACCGAGATCCGGCGGGGACTCCCGAGACTTCCACGTGCAACTCTGTCGGCGAGGCTTCGAGAGCTATCGAAGGCCGGACTCGTCGAGTCTACCCAGGATGGCCATGAGCTGACGCCGACGGGCGCCGCACTCGCGCCAGTAATCAGAGAGCTCGCCAGGTGGACCACGCTCGAACATGGTGTCCCTTTGGATAGCGATCATCTCGACACAAACGCGCTCACATGGGACATGCAGCGGCGGGTAGACACCGACAGCCTGCCTACACGGACCGTCGTGCTTGCCATGGACTTCGTCGATCGAAAACCTTCGGACAAATACTTCTGGTTGCACCTGTCGCGCTCGGAGGTCAATCTCTGTCGTGAGGACACGGGCGCACCAGTCAATATCTGGATCCAAGCACCAACCGAACCCGTCACGCGCTGGTGGCTCGGCGAACTCACCTGGCTTCAACTCCGGCGACGCCAAGACGTATCCATCCACGGCGACCAACGTCTCATCAGCCAGGCCCAGCGTTGGTTCATGCGCTACCTCTTCACGCCCGACTCCCTCATGTGACTCAGCTTGAGGTGTGGACTGCCACTGCGAATGGATCTGCCGACAAAATCGAGCGACACCCTCTACTTCTTGCACCCCGGCGTTTGGAAGTGCGTCACTCATGCGGCGAGCACCTGGAAGCTCGCGGCAGCGCCAACGAGATGATGCCACTGGTCTTGGCGGACCTCGATCTTGCTCAGGCTACGAGCTTCAACAGAGTCAGATCGGGCGACCAGTCGGACAAGGTCACGATGATGACGCGGTCCTCAGCCTCCGCAGCGTTTGGTGGCTGACGCATAGAGTTGAGTGCGTGCTGTTGAAATGGATCCGGTGCACGGTCGGCGATCGGGCGAGATTCGACCGTGGGCAAAGGGCTTGGGCTGATCTCACTGGCTTCGCAGGATTTCTTGGTCAACGAGGCGGTTGGGACACGAGTAACCCGAACATCGCCCACATCTTCGGCCTGTGGGCGAGCCCGACAAGCTACGAGGCGTTCATGAGCGGGCCACACGATCTGTTCGCCACGCGCCAGGTTGGCACGTTTGCCACGATAGACGTGCAGCTGTACGAGACACTGCAGAGCATCGGCCACCCTCCTGAACGCGTAGTTGGTCAGGAGATGCTGCACGTGGCGCGCTGCGACGTCGACCCGCAACGCGTTCGGCACTTCACCGACGTCCAGGCATCTGTCTGGAATCCAGGCTTACTCCGTGCGCCCGGCTTCCAGGGTGGGCTCCTAGCTCAGCGGGAATTGAACGAGTTCCTGGTTGTGACTCAGTGGGAGACCGCAGAGGCCCACGACGAGTACCGGCGAGGGCATTTCCCTGGACTGCGCGAGCGCGCCGAGCCAGCTCCCGATGCGCAGTGGATCGTCGGTCACCAGATAGGGATCCAGCCGGCCTGGTACGTGCCGGAGACAACCTAACCCCGTCAGCCGTTGTTGGGCCGACTGTCATCGTGCTTCACCGAAGCGCGCGGTCGCACCATAGGCAGACCCAACAGTAGCCCGCTCCGGCCGTTGCATTGCTTGTGGGTTTGCTCTGTCTTGACTGGGGCACGGGTGGTACAAGATCGAACAAACATCCGTTTGGAGGAGGACAACTCGTGTCCGAGCAGAACGGGACTCGCGTGTGGTTCGTGACCGGTGCATCGAGCGGCTTCGGGCGCGCGATCTGCAGGGAAATCCTCGACCGCGGCGACCGAGTAGTTGCCACCTCTCGCGATCCGGAATCGCTGGACGCCCTCGGCGACGGGGCACTAACCTCACGTCTGGATGTCACCGATCCCGACGACGCCCGCGCCGTCATGCAGAAGGCAGAGCATGACACAGGTGGCGTCGACGTAGTGGTCAACAACGCCGGCTACGGGCACATCGGAGCGATCGAGGAGCTCGCTGACGACGAACTGCGCCGTCAGCTCGATGTCAACTTGTATGGAGTGATCAACGTTACCCGCGCCGCGCTGCCGTACTTCCGCGCCCGCCGATCGGGCCGCTTCGTCCAAATGTCTTCGCTCAACGGCATCGAGGCACTTCCTGGCGGGGCCTACTACACCGCCAGCAAGTTCGCGGTCGAAGGCTTCTCCGAGGCACTCGCCGCCGAAGTCGCGCACCTCGGCATCGGAGTCACCATCGTCGAACCCGGTCCACACCGCACGTCGTTCGCCAGCACCGGTTCGATGCAGTCATCAACACCGATGTCTGCATACGCCGAGAGCGTCGGAGAAGTCAGGCAGCTCCTCGCTCAGCTGGACGGCAACCAGCCCGGCGATCCGGTCCGAGCTGCACAGGTGATCGTCGAGATGGCCGCCACCGACCATCCACCACTACGGCTGCCACTCGGAACCATGGCCCACGACCACATCCGAGACAAACTCCGGCAGCAACTCGACGCCCTGGAGGCTGTCGCCCCATTCGGCGCTACCGACTTCCCCGGCAACTGACCCGAGCCGATCGCCACCGCCCACTCGACCAAGTGATCTACCTTTGGAGGCGGTAGCCCCCAAGGCGCATTCGTTGGCTAGTGGTTGACGCCCCCTAACAGACATCCCCGCGCGATGACAGCGCGGGAGGGAAGCCGAACCGAGTTACCAGAGTGGGATCGCCGAAGGAGACGATCCGGCTGATGCCTTCTGTTGTGACAGTCAGAACCACGACGCCGTACGCCTGGTAGGACCCAGCACGACTCCGAGTGTAGGCCGCCACGGCGGGCTGCCCGTTGGCGCTGGTGGCGAGCATGCGCCAGTCGTTGGGGGCACCCAGAACCCGGTCTCGGAGGTAGGCCACGCAGGCCACCCGGCCGGCGAACCAGGTACGCAACGGCGTTGCCTCGAGCGTCGCGTCGCGCACCAGCAACCTTTCAAGCGCAGCGGCGTCAGCGTTTTCGAACGCTGCCATGTACTCATCCAGCACGAGTCTGACTTGAGGTGCATCCGGCTCGGTGATCTGTTCAGCCGTCAGCGCCAGCTCTCTCAGGCGGGAGCGGGCACGCTGCAACGCGCTCTTGACTGTGGCAGTTGTGGTGCCGAGCATGCCCGCGACCTCGCTCGCGGGGAAGGCCAGAACATCTCTCAGGATCAGGACCGCTCGCTGCCTGGGCGGGAGGTGCTGGAGGCTCGCGACTAGAGCCAGCCGAAGGCTTTCGAGGGTGGCGATGATCGTTGCGGGATCAGCTGATTGCGGGGTCACCATCGCATCAGGTACGGGCTCGAGCCAGTCCACTTCAGGTTGGGCCTCCTCCGGCACCAACTCTGGGCCCGGTTCGGGGTCGTACTGGTCTGATGGCAGCACTCGCCGACTGTGTTTGGTCAGCGCGGTCAGGCAGCAATTGGTTGCTATCTGATACAGCCAAGTCCGCACCGACGACCGGCGCTCGAATCCGTCGTAGAAGCGCCAAGCACGCATGTAGGTCTCCTGGACCAAGTCCTCGATCTCCACGACCGAGCCAACCATGCGGTAGCAATGCGCGAGCAACTCACGCCGGAACGGCTCTGTCTCCTCGATGAATGCCGTGGCGTCGCTCATTACTCAGACGGCGCGCCCGAGGAAGGCGGCGAGCTGATCGGCAGGGCCGGCGCCGGCCGGAGCCACCTTGGCAGGTCCGAACAGCGCGTCTCCGTCCGCCCCTCGCAACGAATCGGTGATCGCGAGCCTCGCCTGCGCCAGCAAGTCCGAGGCGAGTCCGGGATCCAAGTCCGTGGGATGACCAATCGCACGCGCCAAGTCCCAGCCGTGAGTGAACTGCTCCATGGCAGCCAATCCACGCAGGACCGCCCCAGGAAACTCCCCGAACGGGAGCGGCACTGTCTTCTGTAGTGCGCCGTCGGCTTCGAACGCTTTGGTCGCGATCCGTATGCTCTCCTGGTACTCGGCGACGAAGTCCCCGACGGCGTAGTCCACATCACCGACCTCACCAACTTCGGCGATGGTCGCGGCCCACCACCGCGCCGTACCGACGAAGTGATTGACCAGTGCGCGAACGTTCCAAGATGCGCAGGGTGTTGGTGCGCCCAGTTGCTCACGCCGAACCTTGCCCAGAACGGTCAGAGTACTCTCGAATGCGCGGTCCAACTCCATCGCTCGTGATCCTCTCGCTCGTGATTCCCCGTCAATCAGGTAGACCAACCTGGAACAGAAAAGGAATCGTTGCGGTGCCACCTACCTGCACGAGTGGACCTCCGGGACCGGGACGGGTGCTGGCCATGATCGTGGCAGGGGCGCCGAGCGAGTCGCCCATATCGACCTCCACCGTGGCCAAACCGCGCGTCGCCACGTGCACTGCCAGGCACGCCGTGCTGTTTGCGTTCGCGATGTCTTCAGGTACGCCGATCGACGGAGCGAACATGCGCGCCGCGGCACGACCGTGATGCCGCGGCGCGCTGTAGACGTAGCAGCCCAACAATCCCAGCCAGTCGCAGGCCTCGCGCAGACGGTTCAGATCCGGAGTCAGCTCTGCGACCATCCTCCGGTCAGGAACCTGCACCAGCATCCGCGGCCGTCCCACCGAGGCAATCTGGCATTGCGTCGAGCCCTGATCAGGATCAAGACCCAAGGCGGACACGACCAATTCGCTCTTCCCGCGAGCGATCGCCCGCAGCTCGACTTGGCCGGGATCGAAATCGGCCCGGAACCGGCCGCGACCGCCGCGTGCCCGACCACGGTACGTCCGGCCACCAGACTGCAGCGTCACCTCGTACTCCGACTCTCCAGCGCGTTCAGCAAGCACCGCCAGAGCGGCCACAGTGCCATGCCCACACGCAGGCAACTCACCAGCGGCGGTGAAGAAGCGCAGCGAGACCTCCGGCCGAGAGGATCTGTGGTCTTGGGCGGAGATGAACACGGCATGCGAGGTGCCTGCAGTGACCGGTATCGCACAACGCTCGGCGTCACTGAGCGAAGTGTCATCGGCCACCACCGCGGTGGGGCTTCCGCCCTGCCAACCACGCTGGCAGGCGTTCACTACAACAATGTTCGGGCTCACGAGCCTGCAACCGAACGGCCGTCTCTGGGTGCGAACACAGTCGGGGCCTCGGCGTCCCGGGTGACCGCCCTAACCCTCAGCGCTGGGGTCACTTTCGCCTTTCGTGTGGGTCAGAACACGCCGCCGCCGGCGAGGTTCTGCCCGGTGACCCAGCGGGCTTCATGGCCCGCCAGGAAGAGTGCAACGTCAGCCACATCGTCGGGCTGACCGATGCGCCGGAACGGCGACATCATCGCGACGGTGTCGCGGTGCTGATCCTGCATCATATCGGTCTCGGTCGGGCCGGGCGAGATCGCGTTCACGGTGACGTTGCGTGGCCCGAGCTCGGTGGCGAGCACCCGGACGAACTGCTCCACGGCTCCCTTACTGCCCAGGTACAGCGACTGGTTGGCAAAGAACATCCTGGTCCCGCCGGTCGAGCTCACGATGATCCGGCCACCGTCGTTAACGCGCCTCGCGGCCTGCTGCAGAACAAGAACACACCCTTGGTGTTGGTGCCGAAGACGCGGTCGTAGTCCTCCTCGGTGCAATCCACCAATCGCTTCTGTCTGGGGCGATGAGGACCGCCTCACTCCCCGCGCGTCGATCGATGACTGGACGGCACAGGGGCCCCGACTGGAACCTGGTCGTCCTCCACCGCGTGGGTCACGCGCCGCCGTTCGAGGCCCCCGCCGATTACGCTCGCACCATCATCGACTGGTGTGGACCACGGGCTCACCACCGGTAGACCTGTGCAGCGCCTTTACTCAACAGCACGTCGCGGATCATCGCGGGCAAGTTCGATCAGCGGTGCCCCGGTGCGTCCATGCTGCTCGGATGAGCAAGACCAGGGGCCCGCAGACTCAAGCACCACCGGTGCTCAGACGAATTCAGTCAACTGTCCGCCGTGATCGCGCGTCGAGACGGCGAGGAACGGATCTGGTCGCGGCCGGCGCACTTGGCCCATCCCCACGCGCGACGTTCCAGTGGATCGGGTCGGCTTCCCGGTGATCGCGACACGCGAGGATGGTACTGGTTCGACCACGAGCACCTCGCTATGTATCTGCGGGCACGAGACGCTGAGGAGTCCTTCAACCGGTCCGGGGGTCATCCCACCCACGTCCTGATCGCGCTGGAAACTTTCGATGGGGCATCGGCACACCTCCCGTGGGTTAATCGCCTGATCGACACCACGCATCAGAATTGCTCGGGGTAGGCCGGATGTGGAGTAGTCCGTTACGGATGAGGCCGCTCTGCGTGGCGGGCGGAAAGAGTAGAGGCATGACGACCTCACCCCGAGATGCCACCGCTGCCATCCGCGCCCAGCACCAGGACGCACTCGCGTCGCTGCCGTTCTCCGACACTCGCGACTTCGGGGACGCCACCCGCGGCCTGATCGTGCCGATCGAGGAGCCGGTTCGTGCGCCAGACGGCACGATGCTGTGGGACAACTCGACGTACGACTTCGTCGACGGCGACGCACCGGACACGGTGCACCCGAGCCTGTGGCGGCAGTCGAGGCTAGCGTCGGTCGACGGGCTGTTCGAGGTCGCGGACGGCATCTATCAGGTTCGCGGGATGGACCTGTCGAACACCTCGATCGTCGAGGGCGACGAAGGCATCATCGTCTTCGACACACTCCTGTCGGTCGAGACGGGTGCGGCCGCGTTGGCGCTGTACCGCAAGCACCGCGGCGAGCGGCCGGTGAAGGCGGTCGTCATCACCCATTCCCACGCCGACCACTTCGGCGGCATCAAGGGCTTCGTCTCCCAGGAAGAGGTCGACTCCGGGCAGGTGCGGATCTTCGCGCCCGACGGGTTCATCGAGCACGCCGTGTCCGAGAACGTGTACGCCGGCACCGCGATGAACCGGCGAGCCGGCTACATGTACGGCGCGGCGCTCGCCCGCAGCCCCCGGGGCGGTCTCGGCGCCGGGCTCGGGCAGACCCTGTCCATCGGCACCGTGTCCCTGATGGAGCCGACTGACCTGATCACCACCACCGGTCACGAGGAGATCGTCGACGGGGTCCGCATGGTCTTCCAGATGGCCCCGGACACCGAGGCGCCCTCGGAGTTCCTGATCTACCTGCCCGAGCACAAGGCCCTGTGCGCGGCCGAGGACGCCACCCACAACCTGCACAACCTCCTCACCCTGCGCGGAGCAGTCGTCCGCGACCCGCACGGCTGGTCCAACTACCTCACCGAGACCATCGACCTCTTCGGTGGCGACGTGGAGGTCGTCTTCGCCTCGCACCACTAGCCCACCTGGGGCAACGACCGAGTGGTCGAGTTCCTCGGCCTACAACGCGACCTCTACGCCTATCTGCACGACCAAACCCTGCGGATGCTGAACAAAGGCCTGACCGGACCGGAGATCGCCGAGGAGATCACTCTGCCGCCAGTGCTCGAGAACACGTGGAGCACGCGTGGCTACTACGGCTCGGTCAGCCACAACGTGAAGGCCATCTACCAGCGCTATCTCGGCTGGTTCGACGGCAACCCCGCCCACCTGTGGGAGCACACACCGATCGAGCGCGCCACGCGGTACGTCGACGCGATCGGCGGGCTCGACACCGTGGTCGAGAAGGCGCGATCGGCGTACGACGCCGGCGACTACCGCTGGGCCGCCGAACTCGCCAACCACGCGGTCTTCGCCCAGCCCGACCATGCCGGTGCCCGCGAGGTACTCGCCGACACCTACGAGCAGCTCGGCTACGGCTCGGAGAACGGCACCTGGCGCGACTTCTACCTGTCCGCCGCGACCGAGCTCCGAGACGGTCAGTTCGGCACTCCGACCGAGACCACCGCGCCCGACGTGATCGGGCAGCTCACCCCCGCGATGCTCTTCGACGCCATCGCGATCCAGGTCAACGGCCCCAAGGCATGGGACGAGAAACTCACCATCGACGTCGCGCTGACCGACGTCGACGAACGCTACCGACTCCGCCTCGCGAACGGCGTACTCACCTACAGCGCCCGGCCGCAGCACGGACACGCCGACGCCACCCTCACCACGACCAAGCGCGCACTCCCGGCACTGGCCGGCCTCAATGCCGACGCCCTCGCCGCCGCCGGTGTCGAGCTCACCGGTGACCGAGCCGTCCTAGCCCGACTCGCCGCCGTGCTCGACCCAGGCGACAAGAACTTCGCCATCGTCACTCCGTAGAGGCCCATATGGCGATGGGCTTGATCTGGTCGGCGGGTTGAGAGCCTGCGGAGAGGCCTTCGACGGTATCTCCGGCGAGGTGGCGTCGGAGTCGGTCAGCGCGGTGAACACCCGGGCTGGCGATGGCGGTTCAGTCAGACCCATCGCGCGACCGAAGACGACCGGATTGCGGAGCATGCGCAGCTCGTCGACGAGGCCGAGCTCGAACGCTGCCAAGTCCACTCATGCGCCACGCGAACCGAGACATCGTTGTCGATCGACCAGGCGAGCCAGCCACCGTCAGGGTTGCGGATCTCTTCGTTGCGTTCGCGGCAGACGCCGGCGAGGTCTTGGAGGTTGCGGGGTTTGGTGGACCCCGGGTCGGGCGCAGACATCGGCAGCCGCCTGCGCCGAAGCCACCGCGGCGGCTCGACCGCCTTGTCTGGCAGGTCGATCGAGGTTGTCGATCGGCCTGCCCTGCTTGACAGTGCTGGTTGGACTCGGTTAGTTGCTGGCGAGTCCGGCGGTGCCTGTTGTGGCGGCTCCGGTGATGTCTTGTTGCGGCGTGAGGGAGCCGTCGTCATGGACGTCGAACGAGGCGACGGCGCCGTTCGCGAGACGGACATAGAGGGACTTGTTGTCGGGGCTGAGCGCGGCATCGGTGCCACCGCCGCTGGTGGGAGCGGCTACTGACGCGAGAAGGTGCAGTCGCCCACCGGCACTGATGCGGTACGACGAGATCGAAGAGCTCGCCGCGTTGACGGTGTACGCGTAGTGGCCGTCGGCGGTGACGACCAGCCAGCAGGCTGCGGCCTGCTTGTCGGCGACCGAGGCGCTGATCGTCCGCAGTCGGTTGACGTGCACGGAGTACGACGAGACAGCTGACGGGCCGGCCTCGGAGACGATCGCGTCACCGCGTCGATCAAAGGCGAACCCGTACGGCGTGGCACCGGACGAGTGGTGGGCTGTCGCCGACCCGGCGTAGCCGTTTCGCACCGCGAACGTGTCGATCGTCTGGTCGCCCTTGTGGGTGACGACCAGGCTCTGCCCGTCGGGGGTGAAGCTGACCTGGGCGGCGTCGGTCGGGGTCGCACCGGACTTGCTGAGCGACCTGCTCGAGTGCGGTAACGGCCGCAGTCGTCCGTCGTGGCCGACTCGCAGGCCACTGATGGTCTCGCTGCCCTGGTTGAGGACATACACGACTCCGTGCCGGACGGTCACACTCACCGGTCGGTCGCCTCCGCTGGAGGCGACCGAACGGCGGACAAGGCCACGCTCGGTGATGGCCAGCGTCGAGACCGTGTCGTCACCGGCGTTCACGGCGAACAGCAGATCGCCGTCACGGACCAAGCCGTACTGCGATGCGAGCGACGCGCCCAGTCCCCGGCCACCAGTTGGGACTGTCGCACCGGCCCGTAGCCGGCCGTCGCGCAGCCGGTCGAACACTTGGACCGCGTTGCCGGTGGGAGAGTTCGTCGTCTCGTACACATGACCGACGACGCCGCTCCCGGCGAATCGTCCGGCCGCCGGACCCGCGGCGTTCGCCGGACCGACCGACAGCACCGACGCCGCCGCAACGGCAGCTACGGCGGGCGCCAGAACCCGGACAGAATGAATGGGCATGGAAATTCCTCTCAGACAAGGAAGACTGGAATGCCTCTGACAGTAAATCTCTCCCCGATCCCTGAGCGGAATTTTCCTGCGCGGTAAGGGTGCCGTTATCGGAGGACCTCCGAGCGTGATTTGTTCGCGTAATTTAAGCTGTGCTTCTCCGTAGTGGTCGCCGTACCGAGCGCTCACCCTCCGCCGATCAGAAGCGCGCGTGCCGGGTGGTCGGCTGGACTGCGGCTGATCGGGGCCGACGCCTGACATGACCTCGGATCAGCTGCGCAAGTATGGTTCAAGGTGTGAACGTCGAGGAGGTTCTGGCCGCTCACCGCGACCACGGGCGGGCGTTCACCGCGGCCGGCGTGCGGAGTTTCGTGCTGGATGAAGGCCCGTCCGACGCGGAGCCGGTTGTCTGCCTGCACGGCGTACCGGCATCGTCGTTCGTCTACCGTGCGGTGCTGCCCGAACTCGCACGCCGTGGACTGCGCGGGGTCGCATTCGACCTGCCTGGCCTGGGACTGGCCGCACGACCGGATGACTTCGATTACTCGTGGACGGGGCTCGGTCAGTGGGCGTCCGGCGCGCTCGACGCGCTCGGGCTGGGGCAGGTGCACCTCGTCGTTCATGACATCGGTGGGCCGGTCGGATTCGAGCTCGCGGCCGTCGACTCTGGCCGCGTCCGTCGCTCCTTCTACTGAACACGATTGTTGCAGTCGACACCTTTCGGCGCCCCTGGGTGATGGAACCCTTTGCGCACCGTGGCATCGGGCAGGCGTGGCTCGCGGCGGCCGGCGTACCGGTGGTGTTCCGCACGCTGATGCGGACGATCGGCGTCGGTCCTGGTGTGCCCGCCGCTGAGATCGACGCGCACCGGCGCCTGCTGCTCGGCGCCGACTCGGGGCGCGCATTCCTGCGGATCATGCGCTCCTTCGAGCGAACCACCGACAAGCGGCGGCGGTACGAAGCCGCCGTTGGCTCCGGCGCATATCCGGTGGGACTGCTGTGGGGCAGCAAGGATCCGGCCCTTCCGTTGCGCACGTACGGCGTCCAGGCCCGCCTGGCCGCCCGGCTCGCTGACATCCCCACTGTCCCGGCAAAACACTTCCTCCAGGAATACGTCCCCGCCGACATCGCCGCCGCCGTCAGAGAGCTGACGCAGCGTTCCGATCCGGACACCTGACTGGACCGTGGCCCGCAGGTTGAGGCACCACGCAACTTCAATTCGTCCATCTGCGTGACCTGGCCATGTCCCCGGATCGGCCGTACTCGATTCCCAAACCCGCCCCGGCTATCTGCTCCCCGGACTGCCCGCCAACTTCAGCACCGTCGCCGAAGCAGCTGCCCGACACGGCGAAACCGCCATCGGCTACCGCATCCTCGCCGAAACTGACGCCGGCACCTCAGTCGGTCTGTGCCCAGGGCGGCGCCGGACAATTGCCGGAGTCAACGAGCTCGTTCGCGTACGACGCGAGCCACGTCGAGTCGGCGGACGGCACACTCGGTGGTGTAGATCGCGGTGCCTACCGGCTCGTCCAGAAGGCCCGTCAGCGGGAGGTATCCGGGGAATTGCGCGGTCAGCGGAGTACATCTGGACGGCGCGAAACCGGCAGGACGTGCTCGGGGATCCGCACCTACCAATGGTCTTGAGAACTACATCCGCCCAGAGCACGGCTTCGGAGTGGCGCCGACACCACGACGGACTCACGATGGTCTGCTCGGCTGGCCGTTCGCCGAAGCGCAGGCCTACAAAGCCCGGTCGGGGTGCTCACCTGGCGGCGGACCAACCACTCCAACCTGCCGGCCGAGCAGGTGTACGACCGCTTCGAACGCCTCGCCACCCTGGGAATTGGAGGCCTCTAGCGAAGCCGTGTCCGGCGGGCAGCGTCAGCGTCCTCAACGTGTGGACGCCTCCTCCACAGCCCCGCACGGGACGGCTACTCTGATCTCTGGTGACCGGGCTTCCATTCGAACGGATCATTGGCTTAGAAGGTGATTTCCATGAAGGCTCTGGTCCGCTCGATCAGGGTTCGTTCGACCGGTCGGCGTTCCATCGAGGAGGCGCCGAAGCGCATCCGCCGCACCGGCTACGCGACGGTCGACGACGAGGCACAAGTGATTCCGCGGAAACTGCACAGCGTCCTGGACTGACGAATGAGAGCTGCGAACGCGGTCGAGAGCACACGATCAGCAGCGCGGCTGTGCTGCGGAGTCCTGGTCGGCATCGCCCTCACCGTGCTCGTCCTCGAACTCGCGCTGCGGGGACTCGATGGGCCGGAGTACACGCGAGTGCGGCGAGCCGAGTTCGGTCCCTTCAGCTGGTTCATCGGCGCAGCCTTCACGGCCGCTTTCGTCACATCGGTCCTGCTGGTCGTCCATACACACCGCGCCCACAGCCGCGTGTTCCGACCGGCAGCGATCGCACTTGCGCTGCTCTTGCTCGCGGTGGTTGTGACCATCACCGTCAACGGTCCCATCAACTTCGAGCAGCAGAGCTGGAACGCAACGGCTCCTCCACCGACCTGGGAACAGGTGCGCGACCGCTGGCAGATCGCCCACGCCGTACGCACCGCTGCCTTGGTCCTCGCCCTGGCATTTCTGAATACACCCAGCAAACACGCACAGGAAACGCCGCAGCACTCCGCCTGACAGATGCCGGAAGTCATCCAACACCTACCGGGTCTTCACGGTGTTCAGCCACCACCAGAACACCTCCACCTCGGCATCTCAAACTCGAAGCCCACTGATGCCGGGCCCATAGCTCATCGACCCACGTACGGCTCTGCGATGCCTCTCTGGGTTGTCCTCGAACCCTGCGAATCGACCTGCAGGAGCGGGCTCCAGCACGCCACGCCCGCCGCTTCACCGTCCGTGCGAACCCGCCCGTGTGTCGTGAGTAGGCAGCTGACCAATCAGCTTGTGCTCCTCGTGTGCGCCAGGCGGAAGCATCAGCGAGCCGGGCTGCACAACTGGACCCTCCTTGCCTGGGTAGGCGAGCTCATGGACATCTTCACCGTGCCCGCGAGGGCTGCTGCCCGATCACATAACGGAGCACCGAGAGTGGTCCGGGCTTGAGCCCCACGTGGAACGCGCGAGCAGTGATCGTCGTGTCGGCGACGACATCGATCGGACCGCTGTATTGCCGGCTCAGCGCCTGGGGCGTGGAACCGTCGACCGTGTAGAGGACTTCCGGTGCGCCGGTCGTTCCCGCGCCGGCGCTCAGGTGTACCGATTGCGCGGCCGAATAGGTTCCGGCGGCAGGGTCCGCGGCAACCTCCGAGACCTCGACCGGGATCAGCGCCGCCCGTGCGTCGCGGAGCGCGTTCGCGGCCGCGTTCAGCGTGGCCTGGGTCGATGCCGCCGGCGATCGACGATCTCGTCGAAGACGGAGGTAGGAGCGTCAGAGTCAGGTCCGTGCTGAGGGTGAAGGGCGGTATGGAGGTGCATGCAATCAACGGTACGTCCGGCGGCGCGCAAGGTGTTCGCCTCTTTTGCGCAGAGAATGGCCGTTGGCGATAGATTTCGAGCTGTGGATGCGATCGATCGCGAGATTGTTGCCCTCCTGCAGGACCAAGGGCGAATTACAATCACTGAGCTGGCGGACCGGGTGCAGCTGAGCGTCTCTCGCTGCCAACGGCGAGTGCGGACCTTGGAAGACGACGGCGTCCTGCGCGGATACCGGGCCGTTGCCGACCCGACGGCGCTGGGGCTCGGGTTCGAGGTGCTGGTCTTCGCCGCGCTGGACCGCCCCGGCGCCGTCGAAGCGTTCGACGCCGCCATCGCCGACGTACCGCAGATCATCGAGGCTCAACGACTCTTCGGGGAACCGGACTACCTGATCCGCGTCGTCAGTGCGGACCTGGCCGCCTACCAGAAGCTGTACGAGTCGACGCTGGTCCAGCTGCCCGGAGTCACCGGGCTCAACTCGACAATCGTGATGAAGCACTCCGTGCCGCTGCGGCCGTATCCCGTCCGCTGAGACGGCGCGCCGGTGCCTATGCTCGATGCATTGAACGACTCAATCTCGAGGGGCTCCGGATGCCAGGCGGCTGACCGAACCCGGTGAGGACCGGATCCGTATGGGCGTCTAGTCGTCGGAGGCCTGTCCGCGTTGCTGCAGGGCGTCCCCGACATCCGCATCTGCGACGCCGCCTGACCCGGGCGAGGCGTTTCTTGTCCCGGAACGATTCCCGCGATCATCGGGCCGTGCAGGTCACCGAAGCGACGGCACCGATGCAGGTGGTCGGCGTGCACGAACGCCACCGTCGGCTGGTTCGGCGGCAGCTCCGGGCACTGCGCCGCCTGCCGCGGCGGCGACGTCGTCCACTGTCCGGACCGGCAGATCCCGGGCCTGTCGTACGTCGGCGGCTGGTCGACGACGATCACGGTCCCCGCGTCCGCACTTGTCCACGTTCCTGACGGGATGCCCCTTCCGGAAGCGGCATCGTTCGGGTGCGCCGGCGTCACCACGTTCCATGCCCTGCGGTACTCCGGCGCCGAGCCCGGTGACCTGGTCGCCGTGCTCGGCATCGGAGGTCTCGGCCATCTTGCGGTGCAGTTCGCTGCTGCCATGGGACTCGAGACGGTCGCGATCGCACGTGACAAGCGCGAGGCCGCTGTCGAGCTGGGCGCGTACTCGTGCACGGCGAAGGCAACATCGAAGGCGCGATCGAGCAACGGATGAGTCGTCACCGGGAAGATCCTGGCCAATGACTCGAGCGTGCTGGTGGCTCCGCGGGGAACGAACGGCGGCGTCCGCGGGACCGATTCGTCGAGTTCGAGTTCCGCGCTCTCGTCACGCCGCCGGATCCGGCGGCGGACCCTGCTCGCGTAGCCGCCGGCCGGCATACCGGGCCATGATGCCGAAGGAATGAAGGTCATGAACCGCTCTCGGTGATGAGTTCTTGCGCACGGTCTCGGCCGGCCGGACGAGTTGGGCGACGGTGCTGTTCACCAGAGGTTCATCGGTGAACTCACTCCAGGCCACGTGGATCGCCAGCACCGGCTCGGCAGGGGCGAGCCGGAGTACCGCCGTCGCTAGACGTCGCTCAGCCTTGCCCACGCCCAACCGACTGCCGCCAGTCCGGCCGGCGCGACGGCGGCGGTTAGTAGGACCGCGGCCGGACCTATCCCCGCGGACGCCTCCGGTCCGCCGGCCCCAGCCCACAGGGACGGGACTGCGTACGGGAACCACGACCCCGCCCCCAGCACGACGATGACCTGTGTCACGGCGACCAGCCCTACCAGGACACCCGCCGTCCCCAGCGCGCTGCGGGTGACGGTGGCGACCCAGGCGAAGGGCAGCGCGAGCCCGACGCCCAAGGAGCCTGCCCCGAGCCCGATCCCGGCGGCCAGCCAGGCATCGGGGCCGAGTTTGCCGCCGACCACCATCGAGGCGCCGATCGTGACGGCCACGGCCAGGAGAACACACGCGGTGAGCCAGCAGAGGAGCAGAAGCCCTTTCGCGAGAGCGATCGAACGTCGCGGGACGGGCAGTCCGAACAGGGCACCGACCGTACCCTCGCCGAATTCTCGTCCGAATGTCCAGGCGGCCGCGAAGCCGCCGGCGCCCAGGGTGGCAACCGACAGAATCTGCCCGCACACCTCGAGGCAGGCCACAGCGAGGGGACCGGTCGCGAAGGCGCCGAACTTCCCGGCCGCCGGCCCGGAGAGGTCGGGCGAGCGGGCGAGCGCAACCGAACCCACGCTCGCCAACGGCACTATCACCACCAGAAGCGGTGTGACCACCCAGGCCACGACGCTACGTCGGAGCTTGAGCAGCTCAACGGACCAGGCGGTTGCGATCGCGTTCACGGTCGGCCATCTCGTACTGAGCCTGTCGCCGCTCGGCTTTCGTCGTCGGCAAGCGCCATGGCGAAGAAGCGGCGCTCCAGGTTTGTCTCGCCGGGCCCGAGCGATCCGATGACGCGTCCGGCGTGCACAACCGCGATTCGGTCCGCGATTCGGGCGACCTCGTCGAGATGATGACTCGAGACAAGCACCGCGCAGCTGTTGACCGCCAACTCACGGACCAGCTCGCGGACGATGACAACGCCACGCGGGTCCAGAGCGCTGGTCGGCTCGTCCAATACCAGTGCCATCGGGCGATGCAGAACAGCCCCGGCGATCCCTACCCGTTGCCGATTTCCCTGCGACAAGGCGCGACCCCGTACGTCGGCCCACGGTTCCAGCTCGAACCGCGACATCGCCTGCTCGGCGGCCCGAGCGGCGCCGATGGCGGAGAACCCGTGCAGCCGTCCGGCGCACCGAAGGTTCTCCCGGACCGTCAGCTCGCCGTAGACCAGCGGCGTGTCAACGACATGGCCGAACCGCAGCGACG
Organism: Kribbella pittospori; assembly: GCF_004331465.1. Classification (GTDB taxonomy): domain Bacteria; phylum Actinomycetota; class Actinomycetes; order Propionibacteriales; family Kribbellaceae; genus Kribbella; species Kribbella pittospori. The sequence goes on along the minus strand of NZ_SJKB01000021.1, from coordinate 6,135 downwards.
CCGCGCGAGGCAGATGCGCCGGGTCGGTGCCGAGCACCCGGGCGGTGCCGCGATCGGCCGTCAAGCGACCCACGAGGATCCGCATCGCCGTGGTCTTGCCTGCACCGTTGAGCCCGATGATCGCCACGACTTCCCCGGGCTCGACCCGGAGCGTGAATCCCTCGAGGGCAGGCCGACCGGCGAACGCACGGCTGACTCCGTCGAGTTCCAACGCGGCGGTCACGAGACACTCCGTCCGTACGGCTCCAGCTGCCTCAACGCCCGGGACACGGCCTCGGCCAGCGTGCCACCGAATTCAGGAAGGGCCAGTAGCGCAGCCGTGGCCGCACCCAGGCAAGCCCCCGCAGCGATCCTGGCGTCGAACTTGTCCGCGCCGCCGCGCACCAGGCGCTCGACAATGGCCTGCTCTGTGGCCACCGTCGCCTCCGCGACCGCAGCGCGCAGGGCCGGATGCGAGGCAGCCAGCGCGACTCGTCTGCGCGCCGTCACGTCCTCGAGCGCGCCAAGTGCTTCCAGAGCCACGAGCATGCCTCGGCGCGTGCGCTCCAACGCAGGCAAACTCAAGGGCTGCGCCTCGACAGCCTCGGCAATGACAGGGTCGTACGGATCTGACACCACGACTGCAGCCTTCGTTGAAAAGTGCCGAAAGAACGTCATCGGCGTCACACCTGCGGCCGCGGCGATCTGCGCTGTCGTCGTGGCCTCGTAACCGTCACGCTCAAACAGGTCGAGCGCAACATCCACAATCCGCGCCCGGGTACGCAACGAACGGGCCGAACTCAGCGCAACCACACCCAAATGTTAGTCACTAACAGCCGTCGGTGCACAACCACGGACACTCCCTACGGAAGGAGACAGCGCAATAAATCGTGTAGCTTGCTCGATGGTGTGCCGGGAAGCCTGGTCGGCGGCGGGGTGTGGTGTGCCGACCGAAGGGCGATCTCATGCTGTTCCGGATTCTGCTTGCTGTCGCGGGGCTGGTCGTCCTGACCTTGGCGGCCGATCACCTCGTCCTCGGCTCGTCTCGGCTGGCGCAGCGCTTGCGGATCAGCCCGGTCGTGGTCGGTGTCGTGGTCATCGGTCTGGGTACGTCGACGCCTGAGTTCCTCGTTTCCGGTGTCGCCGCGGCGCACGGGGACACCGGTCTGGCGGTCGGCAACATCGCCGGGTCCAACATCCTGAACCTGACGCTCGTCCTCGGCATCGCAGCGTTGGCCGGGTCGGTGGCGGTGACCTCGCACGTGATCCGTCGCGAGGTGCCGCTCGCCGTGGCCGCCGTGGTCCTGTTCTCGTTTCTGGCGTGGGTGGGCCTGAGCCCGGTGACCGGTGTGGCGCTCGCCGTCGCAGGCGTGTGCGCGGTGTTCGCCCTCGTGCGCTGGGCCCGCGAAGGGCGCAGCAACGAGGACGTCGCGGAGGAAGCGACGGAGTTCACGCAGGCACCCGCGACCGTTGACGTGCCCGTGCAAGCGTCGAGACTGCCGGCATGGTTCGAGCCGGTGCGCGCGGTCCTCGGCCTGGCGGGAGTCCTGGTCGGTGCTCAGCTCTTGGTCTCGAACGCGTCGGCGATCGCGACCGATCTCGCCGTACCACAGGTCATCATCGGCTTCACAGTCGTCGCGCTCGGTACGTCGCTGCCGGAGTTGGTGACCACTGTGCAGGCTCAGCGCCGCGGCGAGTCCGAGCTCGTCGTCGGAAACCTGTTCGGCAGCAACCTGTTCAACAGTCTGGTCGGGGGCGCGGTCGTCGGACTCGCCTCCGGTCCGGCCGCGACCGAACGGGCCGCCGTCGCCCTGAGCGTCACGATGATCCTGACCGCCGGCCTGGCCTGGATGCTGCTGCGCCGGGGCCTTGCGCTGACTCGCGTCGAGGCCCTCGTCCTGCTCGGCGCGTACGCCCTCACAATGCCGCTACTGCTCTCATCCTGAGCTTCTGACACACGAGTCCGTTCGGCGGATAACACCAGAGGCCTCGTTGTCACGATCGAGCTCGGTACGGCGAGAGCCTGATCGTCCTCGGTCCCGGCACGGGCACCTGGGCCGTAGTCGGGCGATCACCGAGGGGTTGCGCGCGCGTTGAACACTCGTTTAGCCTTTGAACGTGCGTTCAACGCAGGGTTCGGACAGTGAGCCGCCGGTCGGTACGGCGGCTCGGATCCGGGATGCCGCGCTCCAGCGGTTCGGGCGGGACGGGTTCTCGGCCGGGCTGCGTGCGGTGGCGGCGGATGCCGGTGTGACCGCGGGACTTGTCGTCCACCATTTCGGGTCGAAGGACGGTCTGCGCGCGGCCTGCGACGCGTACGTGCTGGAGTTCATCCACTCCGAGAAGATGAAGGCGACGACGCGGAGCGTGAACGCGATCGCGCAGCTCGCCGAGGTCGAGCAGTACGCGCCGTACGCGATGTATGCCCTGCGCAGCATGCAGGCCGGCGGCGAACTCGGCAAGGTCTTCGTCGACCGGATGGCCAAGGACGCCGAGGACTACCTGGAGGCCGGCGTACAGTCCGGCATGATCCGGCCGAGCCGCGACCCGGCCGCCCGGGCCCGGTGGCTGACGTACCAGCACACGGGCTCGCTGCTGCTGTGGATGTCCCTGCACGGCAAGGCCGTGGAGGTCAGCGACTTCCGGGACGAGCTGCGTCGGATGTCCGACGAGATCACCCTCCCCGCGCTGGAGCTGTTCACCGACGGCCTGTTCGTCGACCGTACGATGCTCGACGACTACCTGATGTACGTCCCCGATCCGCCGGCCGCCGAGCAGCGGTAAGTACTTGCGGACACGGCGTCGCCGCTGCGATGCCCCGAAGACGACATCACGCCGGGAGTATCCCGGAACACTCTGGAGAGGTTCAGCAATGCCTGCTGCCCTGGAGATCTCGCAACTGCACAAGTCCTTCGGTCAGGTGAAGGCCCTCGACGGCCTCGACCTGTCCGTCCCGACCGGTCAGGTGGCCGGGTTCCTCGGCCCGAACGGGGCCGGCAAGTCGACCACGATCAGGGTCCTGCTCGGCCTGCTGCGCGCCGACTCCGGCGACGTCTCGGTGCTCGGTAAGCACCCGTGGAACGACGCCGTCGCCCTGCACCGCCGGCTCTCCTACGTCCCCGGTGACGTGAGCCTGTGGCCGAACCTGACCGGCGGCGAAGCGATCGACCTGCTGTCCCGCCTCCGTGGCGGCCCCGACAAGGCTCGCAAGAACGAGCTGCTCGAGCGGTTCGAACTCGACCCGACGAAGAAAGGCCGCACCTACAGCAAGGGCAACCGGCAGAAAGTCGCCCTGGTCGCGGCACTCGCCGCCGACGTCGAACTGCTGATCCTCGACGAACCCACGTCAGGTCTCGACCCGCTGATGGAGACCGTCTTCCAGGACTGCATCGCCGATGCGAAGCAGGCCGGGCGCTCCGTCCTGCTGTCCAGCCACATCCTCGCCGAGGTCGAGAAGCTCTGTGACACCGTCACCATCATCCGCAACGGCCGCGCCGTCCAGTCCGGGACACTGGCCGGGCTGCGGCACCTGACGCGGACGACGATCACCGCCACCCTCGATCATCAGCCGACCACGCTGGCGGCGCTGAACGGCGTACACGATCTGCGGTACGACGACAGCGAGGTCACCTTCGACGTCGACGCCGACGAGATGCCCGCCGTGATCCGGCAGCTCGGACAGTTCGGCGTACGTACCCTGCACAGCGCCCCGCCGTCCCTGGAGCAACTGTTCCTCCGCCAGTACGGCGACGACCTCGTCGGAGCCGACTCATGAACTGGGCCATGAACGAAGATCTCACCGCCACCGGCGCACTCGTACGTTTCGCGCTCCGCAGAGACAGGGTGAAACTGCCCATCTGGATCGGAGCCATCGGGCTCGGCATGCTGTACGCGGTCAGCGCCCTGCCGACCGTCTACAGCACCCCCGCGGAGCGACAGGTCCGCGCCGGACTGATGGACTCACCCGCGGCCAAGATGATGTCCGGCCCGGGCTACGGGCTGGACAACTACACCCTCGGCGCCATGATCACCAACGAAATGGTGCTCTACCTGGCTATCCCGGCCGCGATGATGAGCATCTTCCTCATCACCCGCCACACCCGTGCCGAAGAGGAGACCGGCCGCGCCGAACTCATCCGCTCGGCCGTCGTCGGCCGGCATGCCGCCACCACAGCCGCGCTGATCGTCGCCGTGATCGCCAACGTCGGCGTCGCTCTGCTCACCGCGTTGGCGATGCTCAGCGGCGACCTTCCCGCAACCGACTCGTTCGCCGTCGGCGCGGGCATCGGGCTCACCGGGCTGTCGTTCGCCGGCATCGCCGTCGTCACCACTCAACTGACCGAGCATTCGCGCGCCGCCTCGAGTCTCGCCATGGCGGCGGTCGGCGCCGCCTTCCTGCTGCGCGCCATCGGCGACGTCTCCCAGCCCGGCGGCACCCTGCTGTCCTGGCTGTCGCCGCTGGCCTGGACGCAACAAGCCCGCCCGTTCGTCGACCTCCGCGGGTGGCCGCTGCTGCTCTCGATCGCGGTCCTCGTCGTGACCGTCGTGATCGGCTATGCGGTCTCGGTACGGCGTGATGTCGGTGCCGGACTGCTTCCGCCCAGATTGGGCCGGGCCGACGCCGCACCGTCGTTGTCGACGCCTTTCGGGCTGGCCGTTCGCCAGCAGCGCGTCAGCTTCATCGGGTGGGCGATCGGGCTGTTCGTGTTCGCCGTACCGATGGGGTCTCTCAGCGACTCCGTCGTCGACGCCGTCGCGGACAACCCACAGTTGGGCGAGGTGTTCACTGCGAGCGGTCAGGATCCGGTCGACGCCTTCTACTCGACGATGGCCCTGTTCTTCGCGCTCCTCGTGGGCGCCTTCGCCGTGATCTCCGTACTGAGGCTGCGATCCGAGGAACGCACCGGTCACACAGAGGCGGCCCTCGCCACCTCGGTCGACCGCCGGCGCTGGTTCTTCGCGTGGCTGGGGTTCACGACGCTTGCCTCCGCCGCGCTGCTGGTGATCAGTGGTCTCGGAATCGGGTTGGGGGCGGTGAGCGGTGCGGCCGGACCCGGCACGATCGCGGAGCTCACGGTCGGCACACTCGCGTTTCTCCCGGCCGTCATGGTCGTGGCCGGCGTCGCGGCGGCCTTGTTCGGCGTACGGCCATCGGCCTCGGCACTCGCCTGGATCGTCGTCGGGTACGCGGTCTTCTTCGGCATGTTCGGCGCCCTGCTCGACCTGCCGGACTGGGTCACCGACCTGTCCCCGTTCGCCCACACCACCGCGGCCCCGCTCGCCAACCTGCCCGTCGTACCGCTGCTCATCCTGACCGGGCTGGCGGCCGCTCTCGCCGTCATCGGCAGCACCACCTTCCGGCACCGCGACATCGAGACGACCTGATCTCCGGGATCACGATCTCGCCACCGACACAACATCCGGCCGCCAGTACCGATGTGACCATGACGTGCGAGCCCGAATGTCCGCCCGTGCCATCGGGCTCGCACAGGTCTCGTCGCCGAGGCTCAGCCGTCGTAGACAACCAATGACGTCGTGTGCCTCCACAGGTAACTGCCTACGTCGGACTTGCTGCCTCGACACAACTGCTGCCTGCCGTTCGTGAACGGGTTGTAATGCTCGTGCAGGCCAACCACATCACAGTTCCCGTACACCTTGAACGATGCGAGCTGATCGTTGGCCGACCCGCGGCGCCAGCCAACTGAAGGCGACCAAGCGGCGAACTCAGGCCTCCCGGCTATCGCAGACCGCACCACCGACCTCTGGCTGGTAGTCGCCAACTCGACCGCCAGAGATCTGCCAGTAGCTAGCGTCCCGGGTGTCCACCCATCCCCGGCCACCATCGGAGGACCACCGAATGCCGAAGACGATGAGAAGACTACTGATGGCGTTCGTGCTACTTGTCGCATCGATAAGTGCGGCCACTGGCGCAGCCGTTCCTGCGCAGGCAGGCACGGACTCCGACAGCATCCATGGATGCCCGTACAACAGGATGTGCATCTACCCGGCGAACAAGGGATGGAACAACGACCACCCGACGATTGGGTACATGTTCTTTGGGGTTGACCCGGTTCGACGGACACGGTTGGTGTGAGGTTGGTTCACGCTACCTGTTCGTGGGTGGTGGCTGGGGTTGATTCGAATGTTGCGGGGCTG
>NZ_SJKB01000020.1 GCF_004331465.1 Kribbella pittospori | reverse complement strand
GTGGTCGGCGAACCTGCCGCCGGAGAACAACCCGGTGCTGGACGAGCACATCCTCGGCGCGATCACCCTCGTCGCTCTCGCGCTCGTTGCTGCTGGCAACGTGTGGGGCTTCGGTGGCTGGTGGGGCAAGCTCGACATCGTCCGCCGCTACCCGTGGCTGCGGTGACCACAATGACCGTCAGACCGGTTGTCCACGTGGGAGTCGATGGCTCCTGGCGTGACACCGGTGCCCTGGAGTGGGCCTTGCAGGAGTCCTTGCTCAGGCGAGAGCCCCTCCATGTGGTGCACGTGATCGACGAGCGGGTCCGGCACGCACCAGCGGATGGTTCACGTGTGGGACCTGCCCGTGATCTACAGCTGGGACGCCATGAACGTCGCGGGCGTTCGGCACAGGTCTGCAGTGAGAGAGGTAGGGAGAAATGAGTACCTGGAACAGGACCGGACCGGTTGTGGTCGAGGTCGACGGGAGCGCGGAGAATCTGCGGATCGTGGACTACGCGTCCGCCGAGGCGTTGCGGTGCGGTGCCGAGCTCGTGCTGATCGCGCCGTACTCGGCGCACGGCTCGTTCTCGCCGATGATGCCGGGCTATGCGCCGAAGTCGCCGGCCGGGCAGGCGGACGACGCCTTGCGGCGTGCTGTGGCGCATGTGCGGCATCGGCAGGGCTACGCAATGGACATGGCCGCTGTCACCGGGGAGGGTTCGCGGGTGCGGGTCTTGGCGCACGCCGCGCGAGACGCGAGGATGCTGGTGGTCGGCCGATCACGCAGTCGTGGTCCGCAGCGGCTCATGCATACCCACACCACCCTCACACTGGCGAGCCGGGCCGGCTGCCCGGTGGTCGTCGTACCGGCGTCGTGGAAGCCGTGTCTGCTGGATCGCAAGGTTGCCGTCGGCATCGACGGTACGGCGCTGTCGTCCGAGGCGCTGGAGTTCGCGTTCGGTACGGCGGCTGGGCGGGAGGGGGACCTGATCGTCGTCCACGCCGGTCTACCTGCCGAGCACTCCTGGAACGATGAGGATCCGGATCACTCGTGGATCAGCCGGGCTGACCACGTGTTGTCGGAGACCCTGTCGCCGTGGACGAGCAAGTACCCGAACGTCCGGGTCACCCGGTTCCTGAGCAGCCGCCAACCGGCCGCCGCCCTGGTGCACGAGAGCAGCGAGGTCGGCCTGGTCGTCGTCGGCTCCCACGCGGGTCCGTTGCCGGTCGATCCGGTGGCGCGCCGTTCGGTCGCAGCGATGACCTGCCCGGTCGCGATCGTGCCGCACCACCTGAACGCCGCGGAGCAGAGGCGGCTCGAGAAGCTGCGCGACGACCGCCGCGGCGAACTGCTCGTACCGACCTACTGACCAGGAGACGGAGGTAAGGAGGACAGGTCAATGATGCACTCGATGGGTCTCGGCGCAGGATGGATCGCGCTCGGGTTCGCGCTGTGGGCACTGGTTGTCGCGACTGCCGTAGGGGTCGCGGTTCGGGTGATCAACCAGGACCACCCGCGTCCGGCGAGCCTCCCGTCACCCTTGGATCTGCTGGAGCGTCGTCTCGCGGCAGGCGCCATCACCCACGAGCAGTTCGACGAGGCCCGTGCCCGCCTGCGGGAGCACGAACTGGACCTCTGACGGGGATGACAGCCGAAGGGGCAACTTCCGTCCGGTCATGAGGTCGGGCCGTTCCAGCGCCAGTCGCGGACCTCGGGCAGGTCCTCGCCGTGGGCGAGGATGTAGGCGTGGTGCCGGGCTCGCTGGTCGGTCAGCCATTGCCGTACGTCGGCCGCTCGCTGACCGAGACCCGGGATCCGGTCGATGGCGTCCAGGGCGAGGTGGTAGCGGTCCAGGTCGTTGCGCACGACCATGTCGAACGGCGTGGTGGTCGTGCCCTCCTCCTTGTAGCCGCGGACGTGCAGGTTGTGGTGGTTGGTTCGCCGGTAGGTCAGGCGGTGGATCAGCCATGGGTAACCGTGGTACGCGAAGATGATCGGCTTGTCGGTCGTGAAGAGCGCGTCGAAGTCCGCGTCGGACAGACCATGCGGGTGCTCCGACGACGGCTGGAGCCGCATCAGGTCGACCACATTGACGACCCGGATCTTCACCGACGGCAGATGCTCGCGCAGCAGACTGGCGGCGGCGAGCGTCTCCAGGGTCGGTACGTCGCCGGCGCACGCCATCACCACATCCGGCGTACCGTCGTCGTTCGAGGCGAAGTCCCAGATGCCGACACCACGAGCGCAGTGCAGCGCGGCGGCTTCGGCGTCCAGCCAGTCGGCCTGGGGCTGCTTGCCGGCGACAATGACATTGATGTAGTCGCGGCTGCGCAGGCAGTGCTCGGCGGTCGACAGGAGCGTGTTGGTGTCCGGCGGCAGGTAGACGCGAATGACCTCGGCCTTCTTGTTCACCACGTGATCGATGAAGCCTGGATCCTGGTGCGAGAAGCCGTTGTGATCCTGCCGCCAGACGTGGGAGGTCAAGAGGTAGTTGAGGGACGGGATCGGCCGTCGCCAGGGTAGCGTCCGGGTGACCTTGAGCCATTTGGCATGCTGATTGACCATCGAGTCGACGATGTGGACGAAGGCCTCGTAGCAGGAGAACCAGCCGTGCCGGCCGGTGAGGAGGTATCCCTCCAGCCAGCCCTGGCAGGTGTGCTCGCTGAGGATCTCCATCACCCGGCCGTCGACCGCCAGGTGTTCGTCGGTCGGCAGCACGTCGGCGTTCCAGGCCTTGCCGGTGACGTCGTAGAGCGCGTCGAGCCGGTTGGAGGCGGTCTCGTCCGGGCCGAAGACCCGGAAGTTGCGATGGGCAAGGTTGTTGCGCATGACGTCACGCAGGTAGTCACCGAGGATCCGGGTCGGCTCATGGTCGGAGCGGCCGGGAGCCGGCACCGGCACGAAGTACTCGCCGAGTTCGGGCAGCTCGAGGTCCTGGCTGAGCAGTCCACCGTTGCTGTGCGGACTGGATCCCATCCGGCGGTCCCGGGACGGCACCTGTGCCAGCAGCTGATCCACCGGGCGACCCTCGGCATCGAACAGTTCGTCCGGCCGGTAGCTCTGGAGCCAGTCCTCGAGCAGACGCAGGTGCTCGGGCGACGTCCGTACCCCTGCGAGCGGGACCTGATGTGATCGCCACGTCCCTTCGACGGGTACGCCGTCCACCTCGCGTGGACCGGTCCAGCCCTTGGGGGTGCGCAGAACGATCATGGGCCAGCGGCGGCGGGGCGTTCCCGTCTGGGCGCGGGCCTCGGCCTGGATGGAGGCGATCTCGTCGAGAGCCCGGTCGAGGGTCAGCGCCAGGGCTTGGTGGACGTGCTCGGGTTCGTCGCCCTCGACGAGGTACGGCGTGTAGCCGTAGCCCTCGAGCAGCCGGGTCAGTTCGTCGTCGCCGATGCGCGCCAGCACCGCGGGGTTCGCGATCTTGTACCCGTTGAGGTGCAGGATCGGGAGCACGGCGCCGTCGGTACGTGGGTCGAGGAACTTGTTGGAGTGCCACGACGTGGCCAGCGGCCCGGTCTCGGCCTCGCCGTCGCCGATCACGCAGGCGACCACGAGTTCGGGGTTGTCGAGAACGGCGCCGTACGCGTGGCTGAGCGAGTAGCCCAGCTCGCCGCCTTCGTGGATCGAGCCGGGCAGTTCAGGCGCGACATGGCTCGGAATGCCGCCAGGAAAGGAGAACTGGCGGAACAGCCGCTCCATGCCGCTCGCGTCGCGCGAGACGTCCGGATAGGTCTCGCTGTAGCTGCCTTCGAGCCAGGTGTTGGCCGCGATGGCCGGTCCGCCGTGGCCGGGACCGATGACGTACACCATGGTCAGGTCGCGGCGCCGGATGGCCCGGTTCAGGTGGACGTAAAGCAAATTGAGACCGGGCGTCGTACCCCAGTGCCCGAGGAGGCGCGGCTTGACGTGCTCCGGCCGCAACGGCTCCTGGAGCAGTGGGTTGGTGAGGAGGTAGATCTGCCCGACGGACAGATAGTTGGCCGCCCGCCAGTAGGCATCGAGATCGGACAGTTCCCCGGCGGACAGCGGCTTTCCGGTCAGTTCATCCATGGCCTTCAGCTTCGCCGCCGGCCGGCGGTCAGTCCAGAGGCAAAGGGCCTGCCCGGCGGGCCCCAACGACTCTGGACCGGTCGGCCCGTCCGCTATGGGCTTGTAGGTGTCGGAGGGAGACGTGATGACGGCGGTCGGACAGACGGGTGTACGGTCCGGCTCGGGCTGGGACGTGCTGGCGTCGGACGGGTCGGTGGTCCGGATTCGTCCCGTTCGGGACAACGACGAACCGGCGCTGAACGCCATGAACGAGCGCGTGTCGGACCGATCGATCTATCTGCGGTTCTTCGGGATCAGCCGGTCGCTGGCATCCGAGCACACGCATCACCTCGCGACAGCCCACGACGATCATGTCGCCCTGGTGGCGGAGTACGGCGACCGGGTGGTCGGGGTGGCGAGCTACGAGCTACTGCGCCCCGGCGAGGCGGAGATGGCCTTCCTGCTGGAGGACTCCGTGCACGGCCGGGGGATCGGCACCCTACTGCTCGAGCAGCTCGCTGCGGTCGCGCGCGAAAACGGCATCGAGAAGCTGCGAGCGGACACGCTGGCCGAGAACGCCGGAATGCTGAGGGTGTTCGCGGACTCTGGGTTCGACCAGGTTCGCAGGCTCGACAGTGGCGTTGTCGAGCTGGTGCTGGACACGGCGTACGGACCGTCGACCCTGGAGCGGATGGCTGATCGGGAGCGGGCCGCCGAGGAGCGGTCACTGCACGGCATGTTCTCCCCTCGCGGGGTCGCGGTGATCGGTGCCGGCCGCAAGCCCGGCGGGATCGGGCACGAGGTCGTCCGCAACATCGTCAACGGCAGCTTCACCGGAGCGGTGTACGCCGTCAATCCCCACGCGGACCGGGTGGCGGACCTGCCGGCGTACCCGTCGGTGGTGGACGTGCCCGGTGTGGTTGATCTCGCGGTGATCGCGGTTCCCACCGACCAGGTCCGGCAGGTGCTGAGTGAGTGCGGGGCCAAGGGGGTCTCGGGCGCCGTGGTGCTGACGGCGGGATTCTCGGAGCTCGGTGCGGCCGGCCGGAAGGACCAGTTGGACATCCTGGAGATCGCCCGCCGGCACAGCATCCGGCTGGTCGGGCCGAACTGCCTCGGCCTGGTGAACACCGACCCCTCGATCAGTCTGAACGCCACCTTCGCCGAGGTGTCGCCGACGCCCGGTTCACTCGCGATCGCGGCACAGTCCGGTGCCGTCGGAGTGGCGGTGCTGGACCAGGCCGGACGGACCGGCCTGGGGATCTCGGAGTTCGTCTCGCTGGGCAACAAAGTCGATGTCAGCGGCAACGACATGCTGCTGCACTGGTGGGGTGACCGGCGTACGTCGGTGATCGGGCTGTACCTGGAGTCGTTCGGGAACCCGCGGAAGTTCGGCGGACTGGCCCGATTGGTCGGCCGGACGAAGCCGATCCTGGTGGTGAAGGGTGGCCGCTCGGCGAGCGGACGGAGGGCCGGCGCCTCGCACACGGCTGCCGCGGCGACTCCCGAGACAGCAGTGGATGCGCTGTTCGCACAGTCGGGAGTCCTCCGGATGGACACCGTCGAAGAACTCGTCGAGACCGCCCGGGTACTGGCCGCGCGCCCGCTGCCTGCCGGCCGCCGGCTCGCCGTGGTCGGGAACGCCGGTGGCGCCGGAGTGCTCGCGGCGGACGCGGCAGGTCGACTCGGGCTGGAGCTGCCGGAGCTCAGCGAGCCGGTGCAGCGTGAGCTCACGGGTGCCGGGGCGGTAGGCAGTGGAAATCCTGTCGATCTCGGAGCCGCGGCCTCGCCCACGAGCCTGGCACACGCGCTCCGGACGATCGTCGACAGCGGTGAGGTCGACTGTGTGCTCGTGTGCTACGCAGCCACGCGAGCCGGCCGGGTCGAGGACATCTACGAGTCGATCGCGGGGGCCGCAGTCGATGCCGAGCTGCCGATCATCGTGAACTGCGTCGGGTCGAGCAAGCCCACACCGGAGATACCACTGACCGACGGCCGTCGCCTGCCGGTGTTTCCCTTCCCGGAGAGCGCTGTGCGAGCGCTGGCCCACGCGGTTGGATATGCGGAGTGGCGAGCCCGTCCGCAAGGCGTCGTACCAGCTGTGGGCCGCGTGGATACTGCCGGTGCGCGTGCCGTGGTCCGGCGCCTTCTCGGACAGCATCCTGAGGGTGGCTGGCTGGAGCCTTTGCACGCCGAGCAGTTGCTCCGATGCGCGGGTGTCCCGGTGATTCCGGTCGTCGCCGCGTCGAACCGGGAGCAGGCGATCGCGGCGGCGGACGCGGCCGGCTGTCCGGTGGCATTGAAGACCGCTGCACCCGGCGTCCTCCACAAGACCGACATCGGTGCTGTGCGCACCGGGCTGGCCGGTCCGTTGCAGTGCGCAACGGCGTACGACGAGGTCACCGCAGCGGCCGGCGATCCGAGGGTCGTCGTTCAAGCGATGGCGCCGACTGGGACCGAGCTGGTCATCGGCGTGGTCCGGGACAGGCTGTTCGGCCCGCTGCTGATGGCGGGCAGCGGTGGAGTCCTGACCGACCTGCTCGCCGATCGTCAGTGGCGAGGTCTGCCGCTGACCGACTTCGACGCGGGCGACATGGTTCGGTCGTTGCGGTCTGCTCCGCTGCTGGCCGGCTACCGCGGTGCGAAGGCCGCCGACGAGGCTGCGGTCCTGGACGTGATCCATCGCATCGCCTGGCTCGCGGCCCTCGTTCCCGAGCTCGCCGAGCTCGACATCAACCCGTTGATCGCCGCGCCCTCCGGTGCGTTCGCGGTCGACGTCCGGATGCGGCTCGCACCGGCAACGCCCGAACCCGACTGGTACGCACGCCGGATGCGCACCGATGGGTGATCAGCGCGGTGCTCAGGGGGTGAGACTGGCTATCGGACGGCGTCGGCGGTCCGCTCGAAGCGGAGGGCGAGACGAGCGAGAGCGTGGAGCTCGGCCAGCGTCTCGCTGATCTCCTGGCGACAGGTGTCCGGGTGGACCGTTCTGAGGAGGTCGTCGCGGAGGTCCTGGAGCCGGTCGATGCGGTGCACGATTTCGTCTCCCACGATTGCCTCGTACGGGCGCGCGTTCGTGAGACTCGGCAGGATGCGGACGCGGAAGGCGGTGATCGTGCGGGACGCTTCGGCGAGGCGGCGCTCTTCGAGGAACCAGTTCTCGGCGACGTTGGTCTCCGCGATGGTGTCGAGCTGGGCCTCCCACCGCTCGATCTCTTGCTGCAGCGAGGTGGTCATGACTGCTCCTTGGTGGACAGGAATTCGGCGACCGGCCGACGAGCGGTGCCGCTGTCGGGCCGGCGGGCGCGTTCGGCCCGGCGGTGCCAGTCGTGGATCTCGCGCAGGTCGGAGTCGAGGACGAGGTCGAGTACGGCGTGAACCTCAGGTTCGCCGAGCCAGGTTCCGTAGCCGAGGGATGCGGCGGCGCAGCGGAGATTGAAGGTGGCTGCGCCGGCGGCGATACGCATCGCTCGGCCGGTCGGGTCTTCGGCGGGTAGCGTGCGGGAGCCGTCGAGGAACAGGTCGATGACGTGGCCGCTGACCTCGAACCGCCAGGGCTGGGTGTTGTGCATGCTCGGTGCGGCGACGGCCGCTGTGAGCAGGACGTCGATGTGTTCTGCCGACAACTGTTGCTCGGACACCGGAGGCTCCTCCCACTGGTACGCCTTGACTTCAGCGTGACCGGCGGGAGGACGCCCGCGCTGCAGGCAAGAGTCCCGCTTTGCCGGGCCTTTCGACTGTCAGTCGCCGTGGCGGGAGCGCACGAGGCCGAGTGCCTCGCGGGCTATCTGCCACTCCTCGTTGGTCGGGACGACGAAGACCGACACCTCACTGTCGTCGGTGGAGATGCGGCGGGCTTCGGTCGATCGGGCGACATTGCGGTCGTTGTCGAGGACGATGCCGAGGCGTTCCAGGCCCCGGAGCGACGCGGCTCGCACCTCGGGTGAGTGTTCTCCCACGCCGGCAGTGAAGACGACGGCGTCGACGGTTCCCAGGACTGCGTAGTACGCGCCGACGTACTTGCGGATCCGGTGGCAGTAGACGTCGAAGGCCAGCCCGGCACCCTCGTCTCCGTTCGCGCGCAGTCGCGCCAGTTCGCGGAAGTCGTTCTCGCCGGCGAGGCCCTTGAGCCCTGATGCGGAGTTGAGGTCGTGCTCGATCTCCTCGGCCGTGAGACCCAGCTTGCGGGACAGATATGCGGGGACGGCAGGGTCGATATCTCCGGAGCGGGTGCCCATCACGAGGCCTTCCAATGGAGTCAGTCCCATCGAGGTCTCGACCGATCGGCCGGCCTCGACCGCCGATGCCGAACAGCCGTTGCCGAGGTGCAGCACGATGACATTCACGTTCGTCGCATCCCGGCCGAGAAGTCGCGCGGCCTCCTGGGAGACGAACGCGTGTGAGGTGCCGTGGAATCCGTACCGGCGCACGCCGTGCTCTTCGCGCCAGCTCAACGGTACGGCGTAGGTGTACGCCGGTGGCGGCAGCGTCTGGTGGAAGGCGGTGTCGAACACCGCGACCTGTGGCAACTGGGGGAACAGCCGGCGGGCGACCCGGATTCCTTCGAGGTTGGCCGGGTTGTGCAACGGTGCGAGGGGCACCAGATCGGTGACCGCGGCGATCACTTCGTCGTCGACCAGCGTCGGGGCGGCGAACCGGGATCCGCCATGGACGACGCGGTGGCCGATCGCCCCGATCTCGACCTCCGCGAGCGATGGCCCGTAGGTGCCGAAGGCATCGATCGCCGCGCGGAGTGCGTCCTCGTGGGTGGGAATGGACGCTGTGTGCTCGGCCTCGCCGCCGGGGCCGCGGTGGATGTGGCGTCCCTGGCTCTCGCCGATTCGCTCGATCAGACCGGCGGCGGGCGCCTTGCCGGTCGAGGCGTCAACCAGGCTGTACTTGAGCGATGACGATCCGGCGTTGATGACGAGAACATGGTCGTTCATTGGATCCCGCCTTCGACGTCGCGGTTCTGAGCCTGGACGGCGGTGATCGCGATGGTGTTGACGATGTCGCGCACAGTTGCTCCGCGGGAGAGGTCGTTGACGGGCTTGCGTAGTCCTTGCAGAACGGGCCCCACCGCGACGGCGTTTGCCGAGCGCTGAACTGCCTTGTAAGTGTTGTTGCCGGTGTTGAGATCGGGGAACACGAACACGGTCGCCCGGCCGGCCACCGGCGAGCCGGGAAGTTTGGTCCGTGCCACCGCGCTGTCGATCGCCGCGTCGTACTGGATCGGCCCGTCGACCGGGAGCTCGGGGGCGCGCTCGCGGACGATGGCGGTTGCCTTCGACACCTTCTCCACATCGGTTCCGGTCCCTGAGGTGCCGGTGGAGTAAGACAGCATCGCCACTCGTGGCTCGATGCCGAAGGCAACTGCCGTGGTGGCGGACGAGATGGCGATGTCCGCGAGTTGCTCCGCGGTGGGATCGGGATTGACCGCGCAGTCGCCGTAGACCAGGACCTGGTCTTGCAGGCACATGAAGAACACCGACGACACGACGGACACGCCTGGCACGGTCTTGACGAGCTGGAGCGCGGGGCGGATCGTGTGGGCTGTTGTATGGGCGGCACCGGACACCATGCCGTCGGCCAGGCCGAGTTGGACCATCATGGTCCCGAAGTACGAGACGTCCTTGACGAGCTCCCGGGCGTTGTCGATGTCGACTCCGCGGTGCTGACGCAGCCGGTGCAGCTCTTCCGCCAGCCGCTCACTGAGCGGGTCCTGCTCGGGGTCGACCAGGCGCGCAGCGGCGATGTCGACTCCGAGTCCTGCAGCCTTGACGCCGATCGCCACCGGGTTGCCCAGCAGGGTCAGGTCGGCAACACCTCGCCGGAGTACTACGTCTGCGGCCCGCAGGATGCGCTCCTCCTCGCCCTCCGGAAGCACGATGTGCCGAGGGTGGGCAACCGCTTCGTCGACCAGTTGGTGCTCGAACATCAACGGCGTGACAGTCTCGCTGCGGGAGACGTCCAGTTGATCGAGCAGCGACTCGCCGTTCACATGGTGCTCGAACAGCGACAGGGCCGCATCGACCTTGCGGGGCGAGTCCTTGGTCAGCCGGCCACGGACGCTGGTCAAGGCTGCGGACGTGGCCTGAGTGTCGAGGGCGGTATCGACGATGGGCAGAGCCACTCCCAGGCCGTCGATGAGCCGTTGCACCTGTTCCGGTAGGACGAATCCACCGTTCAGGAAGATGGCGGAGATGCGCGGGAAGTTGAGCGAGACGTGGGCCATCAGGACGCCGAGAACCACCTCCGGGCGGTCGCCGGCCGTCACCACCGCGGCGCCGTCGAACAATCTGTCCAGCACGTTCGGCATCGTCATTCCGGCGACGACGAGCCCGGTGACCTCCCGGGACAGTAGGTCGGGGTCGCCGCTCGTCAGCCGGCCGTTGACCGCGGGCAGGAGGTCGGCGACGGTGGGTTGGGTCAGTAGCGGCTCCTCCGGGAGTGCGAAGGCCTGACCGCCGGCGCCGGCCAGCGTGGCCACGGTTTCGGCCAGCCGGTGCGGGGCGACGCGATTGGCTACCACGGCCGCGAGTGAGCCGTGGTTGGCCCGCAGCTCCCCGGCCGCCATGTCGGCGATCGCCCGGAGGTCCTGCGGGTTGCGCTCATAGCCGTTCAGAACGAGCAGAACCGGCGTACCCAGGTTGGCGGCGATCTTGGCGTTGTACGAGAACTCGGTCGGAGTGCCCACGTCGGTGTAGTCGCTGCCGACCACCAGTACGGCGTCGGCGCGGTCGGCCACCTCGTGATAGCGCTGCACGATGACATCGAGCGCGGCATCGGGATCCGCATGCACCTGCTCGTAGGTCACGCCGAGACAGTCGTCGTAGGTCAGCTCGACCGCCTCGTGAGCGGTCAGCAGGTCCAGGACATAGTCACGGCCTCCGTGTGTCGCCGTGTCCGGACGAACGATCGGACGGAAGACAGCCACACGTTCGACCCGGCGCGACAGCTGCTGCAGCAGGCCCAGAGCGACGGTGGACTTGCCGGTGGACCCCTCCACCGAGGCGATGTAGACACTGCTCCCCATGGATGAACCCTAAGCTGGTAGCGGTGGAGAGGTCTCCCTAGGCTGGGGGTCGTGCCCGTGCCCGAAGATCACAGCGGTACGTCGTGGGATCGGGGCGCGCTCGGCGACACCGGGTTGTCGCGGGTACGGCTCGAGGCGTTGCTGCAGGAACTGGTCGGCAGGGTCGACGAGATCATGGACACCCAGGAGCGGCTCCGGGCACTCCTCGACGCCGTCGTCGGCATCGGTGCCGACCTCGACCTGAACAGCACACTGGACCGGATCGTCACCGCGGCGTGCGAACTGGTCGGAGCCCGCTACGGCGCGCTGGGAGTCGTCCGGCCCGACGGCAAGCGGCTGTCGCGTTTCATCACTCATGGGGTCGACGACGAGCAGATCGCTGAGATCGGTCCCTATCCCGAGGGGCACGGCATCCTGGGGCTGTTGATCGACCATCCCGAGCCGCTGCGGCTGACGGACCTGGCTGGTCACCCCAGGTCGTACGGCTTCCCGCCCAACCACCCGCCGATGAAGTCGTTCCTGGGCGTCCCGATCCGGACGAGGGAGCGGGCGTACGGGAATCTGTACCTGACGGAGAAGAGCGACGGCAGCGACTTCACCGAGGACGACGAACGTACCGTCCAGGCACTTGCCGCGGCAGCCGGTGTGGTGGTCGACAACGCGCGCCTGTACGCCGATACCGAGCGCCGCCGACGGTGGCACGAGGTCACCGCGGAGATCACGCAGTTCATGCTCGACGAGTTCGACCCGCAGGAAAGTCTGGATCTCGTCGCGCGCAGGGCCCGCGAGGTGTCGGCATCGCGAGTCGGTGCGATCCTGCTCCACCTGGATGACGAGCTGGTCGTCCAGGCACTCGACGCGCCCCCGGTCATCGGGCCGTACCTCGAACGCAGAATCCCGGTGGACCACCCGATCGTCGCCGATCTGCTCGACGGCGATCACCGGGTCGTCATCGAGGATCTGACGCAGTTCCTGAAGGATTGCGGCCTGCTGTCCCAGCTTCCCGAGCTGGGAGGTCTGGGCCGCACGATCATCGCTCCGCTGCCGGCGGGCCTGAACCACGCCGGCGGTGCTCTGGTCGTCGCCGCGGATCAGGGAACCGCACTGGCTGTCACGCCGGGAACCGATCTGCTCGAGATGTTCGCCAACCAGACCACTGTCGCGCTCGACCGTGCACAAGCCCGGCGCGACCAGGCCGCCCTCGCGGTTCTCGAGGATCGCGATCGGATCGCCCGCGATCTGCACGACCTCGTCATCCAGCGACTGTTCGCCACCGGTCTGCAGTTGCAAGGCATGCAGCGCACGCTTCAGCCGCAGGCCCAGGAGCGGGTCGCACGGGCGGTGCAGGACATCGACGCCACCATCGCGGATCTTCGCTCCGCGATCTTCGAGCTGCACCATCATCCGGGGCGGGAGTCGCTTCGCGCCGGCATCACAGCACTCGTCGCGGAGTACGCCGAAACCCTTGGATTCCGGCCGCAGCTCACTGTCACAGGTCCGGTCGACACCGCCGTCCCGGCCGAAGCCTGGGACGAGCTGCTTGCCGTCTTGCGGGAGGCGCTGTCCAACATCGTCCGCCATGCCGGAGCCGGCTCGGTGGCCGTCGACATCTCGGTCACCGGCGAGGAACTCCTCCTGCGTGTCGCCGACGACGGTGGTGGCATCGGCGCCGCTGACCGGGACAGCGGACTGCGGACCTTCCGCGAGCGCGCGGCCGGCCTGCGCGGTTCGGTACGCCTCGGCTCGAACGAACCGCACGGCACGGTCCTCGAGCTCCGCGCCCCGATCTGACCGACCGCCGGTCGAACACTTCGGCGTACGGCGACGTGTGCAGCTGACCACGCACTGCTACGGGCTAGGGGTCGACGGTGAAGCTGAACATCATTCCGCTCTCGTGGTGTTCGGCGATGTGGCAGTGGGCCATCCAGAGACCGGGGTTGGTCACGTCGAGGAGGATGTCGACGGTTTCGCCGGTACGCACGAGAACGGTGTCCTTCCAGACGAGATTGGGCTCGACGGTGTCGTCGCGGCTCATGACCAGGAAGCGGCCCGCGCCGTGGATGTGGAAGGGGTGGTGCATCGGGTGGTCGGAGTCCATTTCGTTGACCAGCCTGATCTTCACCTGATCGCCGACGTTGAAATGCCAGTCGATCGCATGGTTCTCCTCACCGGTGCTGCGGTCGACGAGCTTCCAGCGCATGTTGGCCGGTGTCGTGATCCGGTTGACCTCGACCATGTCGTCTTCCCACTCGATGCCACCTGTCGCCTCATGGCTGTGACCGCCTGCGTGGCCGTGCTGGTCCGTCGCATGATGCTGTGCATGCGTGGGGTCGTCGCCGTGGTGTTCTTGGGCCTGGCCGACGAGTTGCGACGGCATCAGCTTCATCCCGCACTCGGGGCAGCGGTCTGGTGAGTCGCTCACGACGTCGGGATGCATCGGGCAGGTGTAGGTGGCCGCGACGGCAACCAGTTTCATGCCGCAATGCGGGCATCGGCCCTGGTCGGAGGTGATGACTTCGGAGTGCATGGGGCAGGAGTAGACGATGGGGCCGTCGGGTACGCCCATGTCCATTTCAGCCACGAACGCGAGCGTCTTGTCCGGCGCCACAGCGCGGTACCGGTCGAGCCGATCCCGTTCGGCTGTCATGTCGGCGTTGGTGCGAAGGACCTCGAACTGCTTGGTCAGCTCAGGCTCGGCCGCGGTCTCGCGAACAGTGACTGACGCCAGGGGATAGGTGCGCTCCGGATGCCGATGCTCGAGGGTCACCGTTCCAGGCTGATCGAACTGGACGTCGACGACGATCCGCTCTGACGGCGCGAGCATCACCTCAGTCACGAAGGCTTCCTGCTCGACCCTGCCGCTGTCACCACCTACCAGCTTCATCCGGGCCGTGTCGAAGCCGACATTGAAGACCCGCGTGTTGGCCGTATTGGTGAGGTAGAAGCGGACCACCTCCCCGAGGTCGGCCGACAGTTCAACGGTGACGTCACCGTTGATGAGCATGGTGTCGCCGAACCGCCCCATCGCCACGTACGTCGTCTCGGTGCGGCTGAACGACGCGATCTGGCCGTTCTCGAGCAGCACGTCGTCGAGGGTGATCAGCTCCTCGCGGTTCACCGGGGGCCAGTAGCCGGGGTCCGACGGGACGACCAGGATGTTGCCGTACAGGCCCATCTCCTGGCCGTAGTCCTCGCGGATGTGGGGGTGGTACCAGTACAGGCCGGGATCGTGGAACTGCAGTCGATAGCTGAAGCTCTGGCCCACCTGCATCGGTGTCTGGGTTTCGTGGGTCCCGTCGTACGCGTTCTGCAACCGCAGTCCGTGCCAGTGCACGGTGGCCTCGGTGTCGGCCTCGTTGGTCACGTTGATGACCACTTCCGAACCCTGCTGGACCCGCATGGTTGGTCCCGGCACCGACCCGTTGTACGCAAGCATGCGCACGGCCGCATCGCCCAGCCGTTTGACCATCGGAGCGATCCGCAGGTCGAACGCTTCTCCGTTTGCGAGAGAGACGATCTCGGATGGCCGGGATTCTGGAAGGTCACGGATGTCGGCGGGGAAGTTTCCGTGATTCTCACTTCCGGGGTGGTCACTGTGGCTCGACATGATTGCGCTTCTCCTGAGTTTCTCCGACCTCGGGGTGTTCACGATTGGCTGCATCTGGCGGCGGTTTGCGGCCGTCGGCCAGGATTTGGATCTGTGCGGCGATGTACTCGGCGTCGTCCTTCACCCAGCCGAGCAACGCCGAGCCGCGGGTGTGTTGCCAATACAGGCCGAGAAAGTAGAGTCCCGGCAGGTTGGTCACTCCTCTGCGGTGGCGGACCCGTCCTCCGGAATCCAGTACCGGAGCGTCGATCCAGGAGTAGTCGGGCTGGTATCCGGTTGCCCATACGACTGCGTCGACGTTGAGTTGGGTACCGTCAGCGAAGTTCACGGTGTTGTTCGACGCGCTGACCGCTCTCGGATGCAGGCCGACCCCGAGACGTCTGAGCTGCCTTGGGCTTGAACCGATGAGTGTGTCCCGCTCGCTCAGCCGGCGCCCGAGGCGTGAATCGACAGTCATGGTGAGTAACCCTGTCTTGGTGAGCCACCAGAACAGGTCGCGGCGCCAAACTTTCTGGGGCAGCGGCGTTTGCTTTGAGCCGACCGAGAGGTGAACCGCATGTGTGCTGGTGAGCTCCGTCGCGATCTGGAAACCGGTATTGCCCCCACCGACAACCAGCACGGTCCCCGCCGGGATGTCCCGCGGTCGCCGGTACCCCGTGCTGTGCATCTGGAAGACCTCAGGACCGAGCTGACCGGCCAGCGCCGGCGTTAGCGGCAGATGGAATGGACCGGTGGCCACCACGACCTGGTCGGCCCTCAGACTCCTGCCGTTGCACTCGAGCTGAAACCCATCGTCGATCTGGGTCAGTGACTTGACGGCACTGTTCAGAACCACTGGGAGCTTGTAGGTCTCCGCGTACGCCTTCAGATATGAGGCCACCTCGTCACGAGTCGGGTAACCGTCGGGATCCCCCGGGAAGACCGCTCCCGGGAGTGCGTCATACCGGCGCGGTGTGAACAGGGCAAGCGAATCCCACCGGTCCCGCCAGGCTGCACCCACCGTGTCGGCGGCCTCCAGGATCATGAACCGGCGACCCTGACGGGCCAGAAAGAACCCGATCGCCAGCCCAGCCTGGCCCGCACCCACCACGATGACCTCCACGCGGTCATCATCAGGCGGGATGCGCGGTGTCTCGGCCATGCTGGCAGTTTCCGCTCTACGGGTCGGTGGTGTCGAGACGTCGGCGTACGGCGTATGCCGCGGGCCGCCTGCGCCTCTGACTCCGAACGCTCTACTCTGACACCATCGACGAATGGTGAGATTCGCATGAACCATCCAGCGACCGACGCCCGAATCGGCTCCATCGGTTGGACCGAGCGCACCGGTGGTGTGTTGACGGTCCGCGAACGCATCTCGCTGGCCCGGCCGCTACTGCGCAGCCACGGCCGCATCATCGTCGGCCGCCTGGCGATGGCCACTCGAACACATTCGGGGCGCCGGAACTCGGTGGAACCAGACGCCCTGGTCCCACCGGATTCGTTGCTGGCACGAGACGCCGAGGCTGCTGCTCAGGACCTCCTGACACCGGCGTTGCTCAACCACTCACGTCGTGCGTACGCCTGGGGTGCAGCCATCGCCGCACTCGACAGGGTCGAGTTCGATCACGAATTGCTGTACGTCGCCGCGCTGTTTCACGACACCGGCCTGCCGAGCCCGGTCCCCGACGTCGACTTCACGGTCCGGAGCGCGGCACTGGCGCGCGAGTTCACTGACCGCCACGACGTACCAGAGGTCCAACGCGAGCTCGTGACGAATGCGATTGCCATGCACCACACCCCAGGTGTCGGTGTTGAATCCGGTGCCGAAGCCTTCCTGCTTTCCGCCGGCGCAGCCGTTGATGTGTTCGGGCTGCGCAGCAATGAAGTACCCGACGCAGTTCGCAAGACAGTCGTCCAGGACTACCCACGCGTCGGCTTCAAACGGGAGTTCGCCGGGCTGTTCCGAGCCGAAGCCAAGCAGGTTCCGCATGGTCGCGCCTGGTACCTACACCGCTTCGCGCTCAGCGACGTGACAATCAGGCTCGCCCCCTTCCACGAATAAGAACGCCGCCGACCGGCGCCGGGCCGAGCGCATCTCCGGCATGCGCATCAGGTAAGCAGCCCACGCACGCTACGCAAGCGCTCCGTCGCTCCGCTCCTCCCGCGCCTGCTTCGCGCGCTCCCACCCACCCCCGGCTCATCGCCGTCCTTCCCCGTTGCCGGCTACCGCCGGCGCCTTGCGCGCTACCGCGCGCCATTGACCGCCCCGTGGTTGAGGCAGGGCGGGATGTGTGAGCGGACTCGTGCCCGCGGCTCAGCGTCGGGGGGCTGGAAGTGGTCGACCTCTCGTCAGCATCGGATCGACCATCGCGACACTGCTTGCTGTTCTCGCTGCGCTGGCGGAAGTGCGCCGCACTCGCCACGGGACGGTGATGGGCGTGCGGTGCTGGACGAGGGCGCGGTCGCCGGAAGCGGTCGTGCGCCGGAGGCGGCGGCGTTCCCGCTGCTACCTGGTCCGGTGTTGAGGGTCCACTAGATTGCGGCGAGTAGTGCGGTTGCTATTCCGGCGCTCACCATGGCCAGAGCGGCGACCTGTGCCCACAGTGCAACTTCGATCCAGTGTGCTTTGGCGTCGCTGCCCGCCCGGAGGGTCTCTATCGTGATGATGTTTCCCTTGGTGATGGCGCGGCGAGCATCCTGATCCGTGGCCTGCCAGGCCGCGGGATCATTCCTCCACTTCCGGAGCTGATCGGTTGTGACGACGTCATATCTCTTGAGCCGGTTGGCCATCAATCCACAGAAGGCGGCGGTCACAAATCCGACCAGTCCAAGTGTCAGGAGAATGACGGTTGCGGCGTGGGGTGAGCGCGGTGACGATCGCACCGATCGCGAAGACCAGCGTCAGGAGCGTCCCTGAGGTCGTCAGAATGGCGACACCGCGGGTGTCCAGAGAAGCCCTCCGCTCGCGCTCAGGTTTGACCTCGGCCTCGACAAAGGTGCTGAAGACATCGCCCCCAGTCGTCATCGGTTGCTCAACGCCCGGACTCGGGATCATCGGCTGTCGAGCCACCTGGCGTCTTCTCCCCGTGTGGTTTGCGTTCTTGACGGAATTCCTGCTGGATCTGCTCGCGGATCTCCTCGCGTAGTTCGTCGATGATCTCCGCGGTCTTGTCGACCACAGCGGCGTCTCCGCCCGGCGTCTCATGGCCCGGGTTGAATCCCCGGATCGGTCCCGTTTTGACATCGTCCGGGTCGAAATCGTTGCTCATTGCGTTGCCTACCCCCTGCCAGTTGGCGGCGCTGGACCTTCGGCTTCCCGGCGCCTGAGCGTCGCATCAGCTTGCGACTCGGCGGAACCTGACCTCGATATGCGACCCGCGAGCCACCTCGCGGGTGTCATGGAGCGTGGCTCTGTCCCTGTAGAGCTTGAGGGTGTCTTCGTCGGGGATGCTCGGCCAGTCGTGGTCGTGCGTGGAGACGATGGCGTGCCGTTCGCGTCCATCGTCATCTGCCGTCGGCAGTACGTCCTCGATGTGATCGTCGAGCGTGCCGTTGTGGCTGCCGTGATGAGAGATCTTGACGAGGTGCACCGGTTGCAGAACCCCCAGGTCGTGCATCTGTTGCCAGGACCTCAACTCGGCGTCGCCGGTGAACAGCAGTCGCCAGCCGCTCCACTCGATCTGCAGTACGACGCTGGTGTTGTTGTTCGCTTTGTCAATCTCTCTGATGTTCTGGCGTAGGCCGTCCCGGCGTGCCCGCACGAGGTCGAAGTAGGCGCCCGGGTCGACGCCTGGTGGTGGGTCCGGCAAGCCCTCGACTGCTGGGCCGGGTGGTCCGTCGTCCGCGGCTGTGGCTGCGAACGACGGACCGCGTCGTACGCGGCCGTAGTACGAGGAGGTGTCCTCCTCCGGTGCCAGGATGCGGATGCGGGTCTCCTTGAATGGATGTTTTCGCGCTGTGTCTGTGGTCCGGTCCACGTAGTGGGTCCGAGCCTTCGGCGCCAGCTGCCGCAGGTGGTCGATGTAGTCGGCGGTCTTGACGGCAAGTCCCCGGTCGAGGGTCAACGAGTTGTTCTTGACCATCATCGCGAGCCAGATGTCGCTGTCGGCTTGCTTGAGGTTCCGTGGATCCCCGATCACCTCGAGGAGGCTGCGTCGCTTCTTCTCGGCATCCGGATGGTTCTCGTAGTACTGCGGATGGGCAGAGCCGGTGAGCCACGCGTACTTCGCTGTCAGCTTGACGCCGGCATTGGCGGCGGCGAGCAGACCTTGGACGTGATCGAGATGCTCGTGGGTCATCACGTAGAGGTCGACGACACCGCCTGTGCGGTCGACGATGTCCCGCACGACGTCAACGAAGACATCGTCCGCGTTCGCCTCGCCGACGAGTAGATTGCCGACGTCGATGAGGAGATGCCGGGTGGTTTCGCGCCCGCTGACCGAGCGTTCCGGAATGGATACGAGGACGGCGTCCCCGAAGCCGACGTTGTACGCGCGTACTACGAGGTCATCCATCGTCGTGCCCCTCGTGACGAGTCTTGAGTGCGACCTCGCTGGCCACGAGGGCGAGGCACCGTCCGTCATCCCATCGCAGGCTGACCGTGGCCCCCG
Organism: Kribbella pittospori; assembly: GCF_004331465.1. Taxonomy (GTDB): domain Bacteria; phylum Actinomycetota; class Actinomycetes; order Propionibacteriales; family Kribbellaceae; genus Kribbella; species Kribbella pittospori. Next base: position 85,737 of record NZ_SJKB01000020.1, on the reverse strand, counting down.
CCGGCATCGGCCGTTTCGAACCACCGACGTTCCAGGCGACTTTGAGGATGAGTTCACGTTGCGTTGGCCTCTTGCCGTTCGCGATCGGCCCGGTGACCTTGGTGCTGTCCACTCGAGGCAGCACCGTGAACGATGCGTCGGGCGGGATCCCCAGCAGCTCGCGGTGCGTCTCGACGTACCCGTAGGCTGCCCAGTCGCTGTCCTTCAGCTCGTCGAGTCTGTCGGTGGCCACGTCGAGCTCGGGCGGGCGAGTGGTGTCGAGGTCCTTCACGCCCCGGACGACCAGCCGGGTGACGAAGCGCTCTGCGAGCCTCTCCCGCTCGGCGGCGCCGGTCTTCCCGTCGGCATATGCGGCTACGTCGGCGGCGATGATCGCCCGGCCCACGTCGGCGAATGTGAGTTCACCAGGCGGGAGGTAATCGATGCCACGAAGCAGAAGTCTACGAAACATGATGTGTGCTGTCCCGAGGGCCTTGTTCGCTGCCCGGTCGCGGACTCTCTTGGTGCCGGTTTTGTCTGACTTGTTCAGTTCGGTGGTGTAGCGCGTGGCGAAGATCGAGCGGAGTGTGTCGTAGAAGATCCCGGACAGCAGGGTGCTGAGTTCATGCGGTCCGGTGCCGGCGAGATCTGGCAGGGTCGCGCTGTTTGCCAGGTCTCTGAGCGCTGTACGCGCGATGCCGCCAGGCCCCGGGGTAGACCGGCCGAACTCCTCGGCGATGCTGCTGAAGGCGTTGGATCCGTCCAGGGAGTTGTCGGATCGCTTCAGAACATCAGTGCGCAGGGTGCCACTGTCCAAGGCCATCAGTACGGCGATCTGGTCTGCAACGGCTTCGTGGATCGCGAGCGACTGGGGAGTCGAGCTGTCGTAGAGGGAAGGTACGACGGCATCGAGCAAGGCATGCCCGCACTCGTGCGCGACGATGTCGCGACTCAGGGCCAGATAGATCGTCTTGTTGGCGGCGGACAGGAAAAAGAAGAACTGGAGGCTCCGGGTCGCGCGTTCGTAGTAGGAGTTCTCCCATTCGCCTGCCCGCGGAACAATCAGCAGCTGGTCGCTGCCGAACGCCCACGACACCTGGCGCCCCAAGGCTTCAGGCCCTTCGAACATCCTGATTGTCTGGAAGACGATCCCGAACGCGTTGACGGCGATCGTCGAGGCCGACGTCGGATCACCGTCATACGGGAATGCGCCGAGCGTTGACCCCGGTTTCGACGGGACGAAGCGCGCGGCCGCGGGCAGCGGCAAGCCTGTCTTCGGGTCGAAGTCGACCACTGCGACCCGGCGGCAAGCGGGCCCGTCAACGAAGCGATCGTTGTGGAACTCGGCTATGCGTAGAACTTTGTTCTCGCTGCCGAGTTCGATGCCGTGACCGGTCGCGTCGTCGAGGCTCACCGCGCCGTCCTGGATGAGAAGCTGGACCTTGGCCAGCGGATCAGCCATGACCGCTCACCCCGATCGCAAGTGTCAGTCGGCCAGTGCCTGCAACCATCGTCATCGGCGACGCAAGGTCGATCCATGGTCGCCGCCGCATCGCTGTCCTCGGCCGGTGCCGTGCGGCAGCCGCGTTTCCCCATGGCAGACTGACAACACCCCGACGTGTGCTCACCCCGTGCCCCCTTGCATCCCTTGCTTGAACTGTGCGCGCTTCGTCTCGCGATGGCAAGACCATTGCCAAGAATGCCGCTGTTGCCCGATCATTCGGTTGTAATTGGTCAATCGATTCTTTGGCATCACCACGCGAAGGCCGACCCTGAGAGGATTTGGCAAGGAGTGTGGAGTATTGGTCGATGGGAGTCGTGGTCTGGCCGACTTGATTGAGGTATCAGGGCAGACTATGGCTCCTCGTCTTCTGGCTCTGCTTCCAGTGGACCCGCGGAGCGATCTTGACTATGCCACGTGTGTAGCCAGTCAGACAGCGGCTTGTACCGGTGTGGCTTGTTCCGGAGCTTCGACAGCTGTCGCGTATGTCTCCGTTGGTAGCGTCGAGGGACTTGGCTCCCTGGTCTCCGACTTTGGCTCGCGGGCAAGCAGACCCTTGCCGAGAGCCCCGATCGTGGCGAGGAACGCCAAGTTCAACGCCGTCTCCCATTCGAACGTGAAGACGTTGAAGACGCCGGCGCCGAATGACGCCGCCAGTGAGGCGAGGAACGTCTTCAGCAGGCGCACGACTGTATCCGGCCAGAAACCGAGGTTTGTCATCCGATCCTTGCCCAAGTACTGCAAGATTGTGAGGACGAGAGACGATACCGCTGCGCCGATTGCGAGCGTCCCTGCGTACTTCCACGGAAGATCAGTGACAGCGACCGCGGTACCACCCGCGAGTAACGTCGCGAAGAACAGCTGCCCGGCTGACCAGCCTGCCCTTTCCAGGAAATCGAGCGCGATTGCGCGGCTCCTTGATTCGCTCATTTCCGGCCCCCTAGAAACAAGAATAGATAGGCAGAGGATCACCGCGCCGGTCTCCAGGAGCAATCCCGTCACCCTGCGAGAGCGGAATCGTGAACACACCGTGACCAAACTCGCGATCCGTCTTGAGGATATGACCGCCGGAGAGACGGTCCGCGGTACCTCTCGCCGGCCGTCGCCGACCTCTTGGGACATCCGACGACCTACATCGACGCCGACGCGCGGAGGTCCTCCGAGACGAGGTTGGCTTGACTGCCTGCCGTACACGCACTGAGTGGATGGACCGCGCGCCCGCCTACGTCACCCAAGCCGTCTGACCTTCCCACCACGAAAGGAACTGGCTGCCCGAGTTCCCCAGTAGCGTGGCCGCAGTGCATCCGGTGATCACCGAATCAGACGTCCAACAAGTCGTGTCGATGACCGCCGAGTTGAGGAAGCTCGATCAGCGGTTCCGCGGGGTGCTGGATTCGTCGGAAGATGCCCTAGACGGGAACTGTGCAAGCCATACGTGGCTGCTCGTGTGTCGCGGGCGATGCCAACCAAGGCGTTCGCGGAATCGAAACAGCATGGACGGCCGCCTCCGCGGGTGCGGAGGCGGCCGTTCAGGTTGCTTATGGCAAGGTCTGGGCGGGTTCAGCCGATGGCGCCTCGTAGCTTCGAAGAGCCGCCGACTACTGGGATGGTGAGTGAGCTGTTGCGTAGGTCGAGGGTCAGTTGGGTGCCGGCGGCCGGGCGGACTGTGAAGTCGCGGTCGCTGGAGACGACCATCAGTGCGAGTCGGTTCCCGGCCGGTACGACGGTGTCCTTCGGCTGCAGGTCGAAGTCGATCTTGTACATCCGGCCCGGCCTGACCGGGTTGTCGGCGTGATCGGTGGTGCGGTTGGCGGGATCGATCCAGCCGCGGGTGAGAATCGTGCCGTTGCCGGTCGGTGGGTAGCTGACCAGCGCGGCGGTCAGGTTCGCCTTCGACTTGCTGAAGGCCATCTCCAGCGAGACGGTCGGCGTACCGCTGATCCGGACGGCCTGCTGGAGCGCCGGGGTCTGGTAGACCAGGCGCACGTTCGACGAGGCCGTGTTCGCCGAGGTGAGCGCCGCGATCGACGCATCATCGGTCAGCGTCTCCGTCACGCCCTTCTGGCCCTGTGGAGTGAGAGTCAGTCCGCCGCGCGCCGGGGCCCCGGGGGTGGGGTGCAGTTCGACGTCGCTCGAGGCGGGATCAGGCCATTCGGCGTACGGGGTCGGGTTGGCATTGCCGCAGACGAGGTTGACCACTGTGCCGTTGGCGACCTTCTGGCCGGCCGCCGTGGCCACCGCTGACACCAGCACCAGGTGCGTGGAGTCCGGGATGTCCGTGATCATCCGCGTCGTGTTCGAGATCGTGCCGTCGGCGTTCGTCTGCGGGACCGTCAGCACGAAGCCGATCCGGAACGGGCTGGTGTCCGCCACAGTCAGCGTCGCGGTGTTCGACTGGTCACCGGTCGCCGTCGACTGGCGCGGCGGGCAGGACGCTGCTTCACGGACGACCCATGAACGCGGCAGCGACTCGACGCCGTTCTGTACGCCGTACAGGTAGCGGGTGAACCAGTAGTTGATCAGTACGTCGGGCGGCGCGCCACCGTGGCCGCCCTGGTGGAAGTAGAACATGTGCGGCACATCGCGCTTCTTGAGCGCCGCGAGGAACTGCGCCGCGTTCTTGGTCATCACGTTGAAGTCGTTGTTGCCATGGGCAATCAGAGCGGCAGCGTGGACGTTGTCGACGTCCTTCATGTAGTTGCGCTCCTGCCAGAACCCGCTGCGGTTGCCGGTGGCCCGATCGATGTGCGCCTCGAGGTAGTCGATCTCGGGCCGGCAGATCGTCCGTGGCCCGGTCTCGTCCAGGCGTGAGTAGACGACGTCCGCGAGTACGTCGAGGTCCTCGCCCTGGAATGCGTTGTTGTTACCGGTCGGGTTGGACGAGGAGTGTGGCGCCCGCACCATGCCGTTGGCGCGGTAGTAGTCGTACCAGTCCGAGATGGCCGAGATCGGCACGATGGCCTCGAGCCCCTCGACACCGGTGGTCGCCACGGCCTCCGGGATCGTCCCGTTGTACGACGTACCCATCATGCCGACCTTGCCGGTCGTCCAGTCCGCGGTCACCGCAGTGTCGCCGGTCTGTGTCGTGTACGCCGGCGCCCGGCCGTTGAGCCAGTCGATCACAGCCTTGGCGGCCAGCGTCTCGTTCGTGCCGCCCGAGGTCGGGCAGCCGTCGGAGTGACCGGTCCCCGGTGACTCCGCGTGCACGACGGCAAAGCCGCGCGGCACCCAGGTCGACTCGTAGATGGTGCTGATCGTGGGACTGGTGTTGCGTGGCGTCCACAGCGGTGTCGCCGGCCGCGTCGCCGGCGGTGAACCGAGCTCGTGGTCGACGCCCCAGTTGAAGTAGTCGTTCGCCGTACCCGCGTAGTACGGGCTGTCCTCGAAGATGACCGGTACCTTCAGACCGGTCGTGCGTACCTCGCCGGGCGCGGTGAAGTCGGCGTGGATCCGGTCGAGCTTGCCGTCGTTGTCGCTGTCGAAGGGTGCCTGGACCCAGACCTCACCGCTGTACCAGTCGGCGGCGTTCGTCGAGAAGACGGCCTGGGAGAGGCCGTTCACGAACGTCGGGACCGCAGGCGTCGGTGCGGTCGTGAGAGTGCGGGCTGCCAGTGCCGACGCGGGGCTCGCTGCCACCGCCGCGGCCAGAGCGGCTGCCCCCGCCGCCGCCAGAAGTCGATTTCTCATCGGTCTCGTCTCCTTGCGCGTTCCCCCGAGGGTCAAAACCCTCAGCATCATCCGGCGGTTGGCTCCGGACTTCAACAGTCTGGGACCGATTGCCTACACACGGTCCACACGCTCGACGAGCGCCGACGCCATGTCACGCCGGCTCGGGGCGCTTGACCAAGGGGCGGGTTCCGCGGGGGAGGAGGGCGGCGTTGGCCAGGTGGTTGGTGATCGTGTTGTGGAGGGCTAGGACGGCCTTGGAGGGTTTGATTTCTTCGCGGTACGTGAGGCGAACCACTCGGCTGAGGCCTGGAGCTTCGAAGCGGGTGACGCGGAACCTGTCCTTCGCGACGGTGCTCGGCACGACCGCGATTCCCATGCCGGCGTCCACACACTCGAGGACGGCGTCCATCTCGCCGCCCTCGATGGCGAAGGAGGGTTCGAAACCCTCGGCGCGGCAGGCGTCGACCGTGGCGTCGCGGAGGTCGTAGCCGCCTCGGAACATCACCAGTGGGCGGCCTTCGAGGTCGAGGATCTTCATCCTGGCTCGTCGTACCGGCGCCGGTCGGTTCTTTGCGGAGATCACGACGAGTTCCTCGACGAACAGTGGTTGCGTGGCGAGTCGGCCATGGTCTCGCAGCCGGGAGTCGACGATCATCGCGAGATCGAGCAGACCTTCCGACACGTCGTTCTGCAGATCCCGTGAGCCACTCTCGCGCAGTGTGAGATCGATCCCAGGATAGGCAGTTCGAAACCCGGCGAGCATTGTGGGCAACAGCCCGGTGCACAGGCTGGGGGTGGCGCCCAGGCGCACGCGGCCGCGATGCAACTCGTCGAGTTCCCGCACGGACCGGTACGCCGTTTCTGTGTCAGCCAGGATGCGCCGGGCAATCGGCAGCAGGGTCTCGCCTGCCTCGGTCAGGGACAGATTCCCCCGGATCCGGTGGAAGAGTTCGGCCCCGACATCTCGCTCGAGTGCGCGCACCTGCTGCGACACCGAGGGCTGCGCGATGCGCAGGAGTTCGGCGGCATGGGTGAAATGCCGCGTGTCGGCGACAGCCACGAAATAGGCGAGTTGGTGGAGCTGCATCCGCCTATCATAGGCATCGGCTATGACGGCCAGATCGAAACTGTCTTTGCCCTCTGATCGCCGGCGGTCCTACCGTCGGACGCGTGTCAAGGGATCTCGCTGTTCAGCCGCGAACGCGTACGTCGATCACCCGGTTCTGGGCCTCGACGATCGGGAAGAAGGCGGTGATGGCGGTGACCGGCCTGCTGCTGGTCGCCTACCTGTTCGCGCACATGCTGGGCAACCTGAAAGTCTTCCTCGGCGCCGGCGCCATGAACGACTACGCGGCCTGGCTGCGCGAGTTCGGCGAGCCTGTACTTCCCTTCGGCGTGTTCTTGTGGATCACGCGCGTCGTACTGATGGTCGCAGTGGTGCTGCACATCGTCTCCGCCGCACAGCTGACTCTGAGAGATCGCCGCGCACGACCGATCCGGTACCGACACGGTCGCAGCCGGAGCGCACGAGGCTTTGCGCCCAGCACGATGCGCTGGGGCGGCGCGACGCTGGCCGTCTTCGTCGTCTGGCACCTGCTCGACCTGACCGTCGGTGTCGCCAACCGGGATTACGTCCAGGGTGAGCCGTACCACAACGTCGTCGCCGACTTCAGTGTCTGGTGGGTCAATGTCATCTACTTCGTGGCACTTGTGATGCTCGGGCTCCATCTCGATCATGGCCTCACGAGCGCGGCGCGCACGCTCGGCTTGGCCGGCCGCCGGATCAGAATCCTCGGTACGACGGTGGCCGTCATGATCACCGTCGGCTTCATGACCGTCCCGATCGGCGTGATGACCGGATTGGTGGGCTGAGGATGATGGAGCATCTCGTCGGGTCTCCGATCTCCGACACGAAGGCGCCGGACGTAGCGCTCGAGCGACGCTGGGACGAACGACGCTTCACGGCGAAGCTGGTGAACCCGGCCAACCGTCGCAAACACCGGATCATCGTGGTCGGTACCGGTCTCGCCGGTGCCTCGGCCGGCGCGACCTTGGCCGAGCAGGGGTACGACGTGGTGCAGTTCTGCTTCCAGGACTCGCCGCGCCGTGCTCACTCGGTCGCTGCGCAAGGCGGCATCAATGCGGCGAAGAACTATCGCAACGACGGCGACTCGGTTGACCGGCTGTTCTACGACACCGTCAAGGGCGGCGACTTCCGGTCACGAGAAAGCAATGTGTACAGGCTCGCGGAGATCTCAGCGCAGATCATCGACCAAGCCGTCGCACAAGGTGTGCCCTTCGCACGTGAGTACGGCGGTCTGCTGGACACGCGCTCGTTCGGCGGCGTGCAGGTGCAGCGCACCTTCTACGCCCGTGGTCAGACGGGACAACAGTTGCTGCTCGGCGCGTACCAAGCGCTCTCCCGGCAGATCGATGCCGGCCGGGTGGAGCTGCATGCGCGGACGGAGATGCTGGATCTGATCGTCGTCGGCGGCCGTGCCCGGGGAATCATCGCCCGGAACCTGGTGACCGGCCGGATCACGACTCATCTCGCCGACGGCGTCGTCCTGGCAACCGGTGGCTACGGCAACGTCTTCTACCTGTCCACCAACGCGAAGGGCTCGAATGCGAGTGCGATCTGGCGGGCACACCGCCGCGGCGCCTACTTCGCGAACCCCTGCTTCACCCAGATCCATCCCACCTGCATTCCTCGCTCCGGCGATCATCAGTCCAAGTTGACGCTGATGAGCGAGTCGTTGCGCAACGACGGGCGGATCTGGGTGCCGAAGGTTCAGGGTGACACGAGGCGGCCGGACCAGATCCCGATGGAGGAGCGGGACTACTACCTGGAACGGATGTATCCGAGTTTCGGAAACCTCGTGCCGCGCGACATCGCGTCACGGGCCGCGAAGAATCGCTGTGATGCCGGGTTCGGCGTAGGACCGGGCGGAATGGGTGTGTATCTGGACTTCGGCGACGCGATCGAAGAGCTCGGTCGGCCGGCCATCGAGGACCGTTACGGCAACCTGTTCGACATGTACCAGCGGATCACCGCCGAGGACCCGTACCAGGTCCCGATGCGCATCTACCCGGCGATCCACTACACGATGGGTGGCCTGTGGGTCGACTACGACCTGCAGAGTACGGTTCCCGGGCTGTTCGTGATCGGCGAGGCGAACTTCTCCGATCACGGAGCCAACCGGCTGGGTGCATCGGCACTGATGCAAGGCCTCGCCGACGGCTACTTCGTCGTACCGACGACGATCAACGACTACATCGGCAGCAACACCTTCGAGGCGGTTGTCTCGACCCATCCCGCGGTCACCCAGGCAGAGCACGACGTCCGGGCTCGGCTGGATCGGCTGCTCTCGATCGACGGGACGCGCACTGTCGACTCGTTCCATCGCGAACTGGGCCTTCTCCTGTGGGACAACTGCGGCATGTCTCGCAACGAGAGCGGTCTCCGCGCGGCGTTGGAACGCGTACCTGAGCTCCGCGCGGAGTTCTGGCGTTCGGTGCGCGTCCCGGGCGAGGGAACGGAGCTCAACCAGGAGCTGGAGAAGGCCAATCGGGTCGCCGACTTCCTGGAACTGGCCGAACTCATGCTGCTGGATGCGTTGCTGCGCGAGGAATCGTGTGGCGGGCACTTCCGGGAGGAGCATCAGACCGCTGCCGGCGAAGCGCTGCGAGACGATACGCGCTTCAGTCATGTCGCGGCCTGGGAACACGGCGACCGCCCCGTGCTGCATCGGGAAGAGCTGACCTTCGACCATGTTCGTCCCACCCAACGGAGTTACACGTGAAGCTCACCGTGCGCATCTGGCGCCAGTCCGGCCCCGACGAGCAAGGACGGATGGTCTCGTACGGCGTGCAGGACATCCGCCCGGAGATGTCGTTCCTGGAGATGCTCGACGTACTCAATCAGGACCTGATCGTCAACGGTCAGGATCCGGTGGCCTTCGACCACGACTGCCGCGAGGGCATCTGTGGTGCCTGCGGCGTGGTCATCAACGGCAGGGCGCACGGCCCGGAGCAGACGACGACCTGTCAGCTGCACATGCGGGCGTTTCGCGACGGCGACGTGATCGACGTCGAGCCGTGGCGGGCCAAGGGCTTCCCCGTGGTGAAGGACCTGGTCGTGGATCGGTCCGCGCTGGACCGGATCATCCAGGCCGGCGGCTACATCACCGCGCCGACCGGCAGTGCTCCGGAAGCGCACGCGACGCCGGTGCCGAAGCGGGACGCCGAGGTTGCCTTCGACAACGCGACCTGCATCGGCTGCGGTGCGTGCGTCGCCGCCTGTCCCAACGGGTCGGCGATGTTGTTCACGTCGGCGAAGGTCGCGCACCTGAACGTGTTGCCGCAGGGTCAGCCCGAGCGGGAGCAGCGGGTGCTCGGCCTGGTGGCCGCGATGGATGACGAAGGGTTCGGTGGGTGCACGAACACTGGCGAATGTGTGCAGGCGTGCCCGAAGGGGATCCCGTTCGCCAGTATCGCCAGACTGAATCGCGAGTTCCTGCGCGCGTCGCGATAACGCCGTACTAGATCTGCTCAGAGCCGGGCTGACTGGTGAAGGTGGCGGACTGCCGGGCGACCTTCTTCGTCGAGACGTACGACGACGTGCTGGTTCCATCGCTCGTCGCGTTGGGGATAGTCCGAGCGCCAGTGACATCCGCGGCTGTCCTCTCGCGTGATCGCTGCCGCGATGACGGCTCGCGCCGTCGTCGCCAGCGGTCCGTCGCCGAGTGTCTCGAGCTCGTCCGCGGCCATTTGCAGACCCGCGCCGTCGCGCCGGATGCCCGCGTGCTCGGTCAGGATGGCGCGAATCCTCTCCGGTTCGCGATCCTCGGCCAGCGTCAGTGAACTCGAGCGGCTCATCGTCGCCGGCGGAAGGTCGAGGGTCAGTGCGGTGGCAACGCGTCGCCCGAAGACCATTCCTTCGAGCAGGCTGTTGGATGCGAGGCGGTTGGCGCCGTGGACGCCGCTCGCGGCGACCTCGCCGACGGCGTACAGGCCCGGTACGTCGGTTGCGCCGTCCCGGTTGGTTCGAACTCCACCGCACAGGAAGTGCTCGGCAGGGGCGACCGGTATCTGCTCGGACCGCATGTCGACGCCGATCTGTGCGCAGGACGCCAGGACGGTCGGGAATCGTCGGCGAATGGTGTCTTCCGGGATCGATCTGGCATCCAGCCAGACGTGGTCGCAACCATCGCGGCGCATCGTCGCTTCGATCGCCCGGGCGACGACGTCCCTGGGGGCGAGGTCGGCGCGCGGATGGACGTCGGCCATGATCCTTCGGCCACGGAGGTCACGCAGTACGGCGCCTTCACCTCGGACGGCCTCAGTGACCAAGGGCATCTGACCGCTGCTGTTGCCGGTGAACAGCGCGGTCGGGTGGAACTGCACGAACTCCATGTCGACCAGGGACGCACCTGCGTTGAGGGCCAGGGCGATGCCGTCGCCGCGGACGGTCGCCGGATTGGTGCTTGCCAAGTAGGCATTGCCGATACCGCCTGTGGCCAGCACGACAGCGCGACTGTCGACCTGGCTGACACCGGCATCGTCCTCCACGAGCACGCCGACTATGTGCCCGGAATCCGACTTGATCAGGCCGACGGCCCGTCCTGTCACTGTTCGAACGTCGCTGAGTCGCAGCGCGTCGCGAAGGGTTCGATGAACCTCGGCGCCACTGGCATCACCGCCCGCGTGCACGACCCTGGGACGGTCATGACCACCCTCGAGGGTTCTCGACAACGAGCCGTCGGGGTCGCGGTCGAAACGAGCGCCCAGCGCGATCAGTTCGGCAAGGCGTTGTGGTCCCTCCTCGACCAGTGCGCGGAGGTTGCGAGGATCGCAGAATCCAGCGCCCGCGACGTCAGTGTCGTGGGCGTGATCGAGCGGATCGTCGTCGCCGTACGCGGCAGCGACGCCGCCCTGGGCCCACGGTGTGCTCCCGGAGCCGGCGCTGAGGAGGAGTACGTCGCGGGTGGCCGCCAATCCCAACGCGGTCGACAGGCCGGCCACACCGTCGCCGATGACAACGACATCGACGGATCTTCTCACCGGGTACCCCCTGGTCTGCCGATCGCGATCATCCGCTCGACCGACTGCCGCGCACGCTCGGCCACGTCGAGCGGTATTTCGATCTCGTCACGACCCTCGCGCAGACACCGCACCAGCAGTTCGGGGGTGATCATCTTCATGAACCGGCACGAGGCCTTCGGGTTCACCGGCAGGAACGTCGTCTGCTGGTTGACCTTGCGCAGTTGGTGGAGCATGCCGATCTCCGTCGCGACGAGCGCGGTCTTCGCGGTCATGCCGCGAGCGGTGGCGAGCATGCCGGAGGTGGAGACGATATGGGTTCGATCGGCCGGAAGGTCACCTACGCCGGCCAGCCAGATCGCCGACGAGGCGCAACCGCACTCGGGGTGCACCAGGACCTCCGCCGTCGGATCGGCCGCCACCTGAGCGCGCAGATCGGCCGCGCTGATCCCGGCGTGGACGTGGCACTCACCCATCCACACGTGCACGTTGTCCCGGCCCGTCTGCCGTCGTACGTGGGCGCCGAGGAACTGGTCGGGCAGGAACAGGACCGGCTGGTCGGCCGGAATCGAGTTCACCACGTCGACCGCGTTGGACGAGGTGCAACAAACGTCGGCCTCCGCCTTCACCGCGGCACTGGTGTTGACATAGGCAACCACCGCAGCGCCGGGATGCTGGGCCTTCCAGCTCCGCAGTTGATCGGCGTCGATGGTGTCGGCCAGGGAACAACCGGCCTGAGCGGTAGGGATCAGCACGGTCTTGTCCGGGCTGAGCAGCTTCGCAGTCTCGGCCATGAAGTGGACGCCGCAGAAGACGATGGTCGACGCATCGGTGCTGGCGGCGATCCGCGAGAGCTCGAGCGAGTCCCCGACATGATCAGCCACGTCCTGGATGGCCGGGTCCTGATAGTTGTGGGCGAGCACCACCGCGTCGCGTTCGCGGGCGAGGCGGTGGACCTCTGCCTGCCAGGTTGTTCTCGCGCTGTGCGCAACGGGCATCACGAGCTCCTTCGTCAGGGGTTTTCGCCTGAAAGGCGATAACTAGGGACGACGGTACCATCGGCGACATGCCTGTCGCCAAGAAGAGTGATGCGGTTAACGTTCCCAGCTACCCGCACGAGGTGCTGGCCGTCGTACTGTCGGTTCGCGACGACAATCTGTGCGTGTTGCTGTGGAAGCGTGGGCAGAGCCCGTTCCGGCATCGGTGGGCGTTGCCCGGGGGCGGCGTCCAGCCCACGGAGAGGCTCAGAGAGGCGATCACCGGTCATCTCGCGGCGAAGGTCGACGTCCGTGATGTCGCCCATCTGGAGCAGTTGGCCACCCACAGTGCGATCGATCGCGATCCACGGGCGCGGGTCCTCGCGACTGCCTACCTCGGGCTGGTCCCCTCCGACGTACAACCGAATCTGCCGGCGGACACGACGTGGCACCGGGTGGACGAGTTGCCGCGTACGGCGTTCGACCACCACTTCTTCATCGACGCGGCGGTGGGGCGGTTACGCGCGAAGCTCTCGTACACGAACATCGGCTTCGCCCTGGCCCCACCTGAGTTCACCATTGCGGAACTGCGCGACCTGTTCAGCGCGGCGCTGGGCTACGAGCTCGGCGCGACGAACCTGACCCGAGTCCTGACCCGACGGCACGTGATCGATCCGACCGACCGTGTTGCCCGGCCCGGCCAGTCCGGCGGCCGCCCGGCCACGGTCTACAAGTTCGTAGCCCGCGAACTGACCGTGACAGACCCTTTCGCCGTACTACGGCCGCCCCGATGACCTTGCCTCCCACTGGTAGCTGCGGTTACGTCCCGCGGATGAGGCGGTCGCCGAGGTCTGAGCGGCGGTAGAGGACTGAGCGGCCGTGGCGGGCCGAGATGAGGAGGCCGGAAGCGCGCAGTGCGCGGAGATGTTGGTTGACCGCGGTCGGTGTGACGTCCAGGCGGACAGCGAGCTCGGTCGACGACGTCGGTGTCTCGAGGAGTCCGAGCAGCCGGGCTCGGACGCGGCCGATCAGGCCGACCAGCGCGGTTGCCGGCGTACTCGTCTCGGTCTGCCAGAGCGTTCCGAGCCCGCGTGCCGGATAGATGAGGTACGGCGGCTCGTCGGGGGAGATCGGCACCGCCCCGCGTCGGCTGAAGAGCGAGGGAATGAGCGTCAGTCCGCGGCCGGCGGTCGAGGCCCGATAGGAGAGTTCGCTGCGCAGACGTACCCGGAGGACGGTGCCGTCGAGCCGGACATAAGGGTCGACGCCGGCGAACATCGCCGCGAGACCGGCGTTCGCCATGACTCGGCCGCGGTACACAACGTCGGCCTCGAGGACTGTCCGCATCCGCGCCCAGTGCGGCTCGAAACAGGCCTCCCAGTAGTCCCGCAGCGCCGCCAGCACCCGGCCGAGTACGGCGGCCGGCCGCCCCTGAAGCGCCGACGGCAGCGTGCCCGGATGGACCTCCGCCAGGTCTGCGCGTACGACGCTCGCCGGGGTGCCCGTCAGAGCCGAGAACTCGTCGTCGATCCTGCCCAGCGGACTGTAGGGCCGCGGGGTGAGGAAGTCCGGCGTCCAGAGCGACTCGTTCGTCAGGGCGCGGAGCAGCTCCAGGTCGAGCCCGGTACGCGCCGATTCGGTGGCCCGCAGCCAGGGCAGTTGCAAGGGGAACCGGCCGGGGTCGCGCAGGGTTCGTAGGGACAGGACCAACTCGTGCAGCGGTGAGATCGCGAACCGCACCTCGCCGAGATCGTTGCCCGCGAGCTCATACTCGATCATGAAGCAATACGCTACATCGTTGGTACCGGCCAGGCTCCGGATGCGACAACTGTCGAGTGCCTGAGCTGCTCCGTGATCCCGTCGAACGCGCGCTCGCCTCCGCTGTGGCCGCGCTGTCGTTGTCTCGTGGCATGTTCTTCGCCGTCAGCGCGCTCTACTTCACCCGCGGAGTCGGGCTGTCTGCAGCCACCGTCGGCATCGGGCTCACCGTCGCCGGAGGGGTTGGCGTCCTGGCGTCGTACGCCGGTGGGCGGCTGAGCGACCGATACGGCGCGGATCGGCTCCAGCAATGGACGCTGGCCGCGAGCGGAGCCTCACTGCTGGCGTATGCCTTCGCGAGCGACGTTGTCAGCTTCGTCCTGATCGCGGCCTGCGTCTCCGCCACGCGTGGCCTGCAGAGCACCGCCCAGGTGACACTGCTCGCCCGGTGGTATGTCGGCCCGGAGCGCGTCACTGTCCGCGCCAGACTGCGTGTGGTGATGAACGTCTTCATCGGCGGCGGCAGTCTGCTCGCGGGGCTCGCTCTGATGGTCGACACGACATCGGCGTACCGCTTGACGGTCGTTCTCGTCGGCGCGATCACATTCCTCGGCACACTGCCACTGATCGGTCTGCGCCGCAGGGTCGCGGGACTGGCGGATCGCATGGATGCCGGCGGTGGCGCCGCGACATCCGTGCGTGGACGCTCTCCGTTGCGCGATCGGACGTACGTCGTGTCGACAATCCTCAACGCCGTACTCGCGATCCAGTTCGGACTGACGTCGGTCGGGATACCGCTGTGGGTCGCGGACCACACCGATGCCCCAACGGTCGTCGTGTCAGCGCTCCTGCTGGTCAACACCATCTACGTGGCTCTCTTCCAGGTCCGCGCCTCCCGCGGCGCACAGAACCTGCGCACCGCCGGGCAGTCGGTTCGCAGAGCCGGCCTGTTCCTGCTCGTCGCCTGCCTGCTCTTCGCGAGTGCTGGGCGCCTCGGCGCCGCAGCGGCAACAGCCGTTCTGCTCCTCGCCGCACTCGCCGCCTCCGCTGCCGAAACAAAGGGCGAGGCCGGCGGCTGGACCATGGCCTTCGAACTCGCCGACCCCGCTCGCGCGGGCGCCTACCAAGGCCTCAGCCAAACCGGTTACGCACTCGCCCAGATGCTCAGCCCAACCGTCGTCACCACAACCGCGATCGACCACGGCGTGCCGGGTTGGATCGCACTCGGCGCACTCTTCGCTGCGACCGGAACTGCAACCGCGGTGGTCGCCAATCACGCTGCCTCGCGCAGGGGCGAATACCAGGCACCCGTCGGCGGCACTCCTGTGGCGTGATCTCCGGGGTGAGCAGCCCACGCGCGCTACGCAGGCGCTCCGTCGCTTCGCTCCTTCCGCGCCTGCTACGCGCGCTCCCACCCACCCCCGGCTCATCGCCGTCCTTCCCCTTGCCGGCTGCCGCCGGCGACCTGCGCGCTGCCGCACGCCTTGACCGCCCCGTGGTGGCGGTACGGCGGGATACGTCAGGGGACTCGTTGTCGCGGCTCAGCATCGGGGAGTGGGGTTGGAGGTCTTCGGCCCTTCCGCGTCAGCATCGGATCCACCATCGCGACTTTGCTTGCTGTATTAGGTCGCCGGGCCGCGGCCGTACTGGAGGACTCGTCCATGTCGCGGGCACCACGTGCGCGACCTGGTGGTCTAGGGTCGGAGCCGTCAGGCGGGGTGGCCGTTGTGGAGATGGGCGACTGTGTGCAACTCGACGGCTTCTGCAGCGCAGGGCTGCGGCGGCGCAGTCCGCTATCAGATCGACATTCATCGCTTCGTGTTGTACGAGGCGCTTCACGTGCCGAGGCCTGCCGACACGACTGTCGAACGCAACAGAAATCAGCAGTTGATTGGGCTTCTCTCGTGGCAGTCGGCGAATGCACTACGCGCACAAAGACCCGCTCAAGTAAGCAATGTTGCTAATGGGGGACCACGGACCGGCTCGCCGCCGATGCGTCGGCGGATATCGCGTGCACGACCTGTGCGCCGCTGCGGTGACAGGCCAGGCCAGAGGTCCGCCGAATTGTCTGGTCGGAGCGGACATGTTCGAGCGGTAGCTAGCTGGCCGATCTAGGCTTACGCTCCGTGACATGGGTGATGAACTGCGGTCAGACATTCGCGCTGCCATGTCCAAGATGAGCTCCAAGGTCGGCAGCAGGCGCGAGATCAAGAAGCTGCCCGAGTATCTATGGGAGGGGGAGCGTGTAGACCTGATCACCAGCGGCACCTATGGCTCTGGCACCGGAATCGTGGTCCTGACCGACCGGAGACTGTTCTTCCTTAAGGACGGGGTCATGTCGAAGACGTCGGAGGACTTTCCGCTGAGCAAGATCAGTTCGGTGCAGTGGTCTTCGGGGATGCTGATGGGCAAGATCATCGTCTTCGCCTCTGGCAACAAAGCGGAGATCGTCAATGTGCAGAAGACCGATGGCAAGGCGATCACCGATGCGGTTCGGGCCAGACTCACCAACGGCGTGCAGTCCAGCCCTGTGCCAGACCAAACGCCATCTCCGACAGGTGCGGAGGGAAAGCCAGACGTCTACGAACAGCTGGCGAAGTTGGGAGAGCTGCGGAACGCTGGCGTGCTCACGGACGAGGAGTTCGAGACTAAGAAGGCAGAGCTCCTGAGCAGGATCTGACTACGACTTGCTCGGACTTCAGCGGCGTCAGGTGGTCGCTGCCGCAGCTGTGCCGTCGCTGCACCGGACCAGGCCAGCAAGGGCACATGACGGTTAGGCCAACCGAGTGAGGACTTCATCGCTTCGGAAACTCAGGCGGGTGAGTTGGTCGTCTCCGCCGTCCAGCCGAGTGGCCGTGCTGGCTCATCGGCGCGCCTCGTTCGTAGCTTGCAGGCTGCGTCCGTGATGGCCGATGTTGCTAGCTGTGCACGGATCCACAAGGGAGCAGGGGACCTAGTCCGGTGAATCAGCCGAAAGTCGTTCGGGACGCGGAGTTGGAGTATGACTCCGATCTGGTGTGCACGCTTGACGGAGAACCTTTCACCGGCGTTGCGTTCGAGGACTCAGCAGTGCTCGGAAGGTCGGAGATCACTTATCGCCGGGGAGTGCAGGAAGGCATGGCTCGTGATTGGTATCCGTCACGAGTGCTGAAGGCTGAGTCGAACTACGTTCAAGGAGTCCTCCATGGGAGGACCCGAGAGTTCGACGAGAGCGGTCGCTTACTGGCAGAGGATTTCCACGAGTACGGGATACGTGTCCTTGGTCGACGCTTCGGGTCAGATGGGACGGTGGTGGCGACAGTCAGTCTCGAACCAGATGGCGACGCCGCGCGTCTGCTGAATCGTCTGCGGTCAGCGCATGGCTGGCGGGTATGACCCCGCGATGTCGCGCTCATTGAGGCTGCGCACACAGGATCGGGCAGGCGCAGTGCGGCCGACGGCTACGGAGTACGACGTCAACGGCAGACGACAGGACGTTGCTACCGCTATTGTCCAGGGTTTGGTATTCCATGGGCGAGGGTCCTGAGAGGCGAGATGGGCTACGACGACCTCATCGATGCCGTGGCGGAGCGGGTGGATGGTCTTCCGCCGCAGCGGAGGGCGGCGGTGTTTTGGTTGGCTGGGTCGGGTCTGCTGGCTGGGCTGAGTGACTCTGAGAGTGCTGGGTGGACCGGGTGGTTCGATGAGGCGAGCGATCTGTCTGTCGATTTCATCGTCGATGGTCGGGCCGGCGACAACGTCCGGGAGGTGTGGGAGCAAGCCTCGGCGTCGACGGGACCTGATGCGTCCCAGCTTCTTCACTCGGTGATCGTCTGTCTGAGCAGTCCATTGGCGATTGCGATGGAGCCGGAGAAGAGTGTGGGTTCGTGGATCGAGCATGCGTTGTTCCCGGTGATCCAGAAGGTTTCGCTCGATCTCTTTGATGACATCGCCTTTCCGGACGACGACGGGCTCGAGCAGGTCCTCGCTGACGATCGTTTCCGAGCGGCTGGCGACTACTGCATGTCGGTCTGTGCCAGGTTGGAAGGTGGTCTGGGTTGGATCGAGAGGTGCTGGACGAGCTGCTCGAAGGGGCCGGCGTACTCAGCGGCGTCGGCGGAGAGAGTTCGTAATCCCGGATCGAGATCACGCAGTACGCGTTCGATGAGCGCGCAGGTGGTGGAGAGTCTTGTGGTCGGGTTTTCAGCGGTGCAGCGACTTCAGTGAAGAAGGTCCATGATGCTTCGACTTGAGACTGTTGATCCGGGACTCGTCGCCATGGTCGACGGTGCGAGCGACGCAACGCGTCGAGCTGTTGCTGCCGCGGCTGTAGCTCTGACTCGGGAGTGGACTGGTTTGAATGACGAGCGCGTTCTCGCGCTACCCGCGGCAGTGGCTGAGGGCAGGGTTGGTGACTGCTCCGAGCGTCGGGCCGTCAACTCGCTTGTGGAGGAACTGGATGGCGTCCAATGGGACGTTCAGGACGGAGTCGATGCTGGTGATGCAACTGCGGAGGAGCACTTGGAGGCGTTCTCTCGTGCGAGGGCTGCCGCCTCAGTGGCCTTCGCTGCAGACGATGATGCGCGTTCTGCCGCATTGGAAGGGCTCTACGAGGCTGCGATGGCGATCGACGACCTGGGTATGCTGCGGGATGCCGTAGGGCGAGTTGTGTTATGAACCTGGACTGCTCGTCCGGAGGTGAGCGTGGATCAAGCGGCACTGGATCGAGTGTGTAGAGATCTTCGATCTAGGCGCGCGTCGCTCGGTGGGCCGGAGCATGTGATTCCTTGCCTGCGAGACGACGGCTACTCGATCGTGGAGTCAATCTACATAGTCGCGAACGTCTTCGAGATACCTTCGTCTGAGGTCAAGCGGTTCGCGATGTCGATCGAATCGAACTCGAGGCTAGAGGATTTTCAGGCTGATCTCGAGGATGGCTTTCGAGGCTGAGCGAAAGCAGCTACTGCGATGTCGTTGGGCTCAGCCCTCTGAATCCGCCGAATCTGCGGAAAGGCGGCAACAGCCAATTGGGTCAGCAGAGCGACCGCGCCCGGACTCTGCCCGGCGAGGATGCGAAGTGCGCGCTCGATCTTAGGGTGACCGGGCAGTGGGCGTGCTCGCGGGGTGCGGGATCTGGAAGGGAACGCCGTGGGGGATAGCGCAGGACTAGCTGGTGGGTTGTCGGCGGCCGATGAGGCGACGCGGTTGAAGTCGGCGCGTGGGTTTCGCGCGGAGCTGGACTATCTGCTGCCGGGTGGCTCGGCCGAGGTGGGGCTGCGGGTGGTGGAGTGGTTCACGGGGGCGATGGAGCGGCTGCCGGGCGAGTTTCTGGCCGAGCTTCCGGTGGAAGGTGTGCCGTCGAAGGGACTGCGCGACCCAAAGGGTGGACCGTTTGGCCCGATTGGTTCGCGGTGGTGTTCGTTGTTGGTGATCGGCCAGGGTGAGCGGGGGTTGTCGAAGTCGCTGCGTGCGTGGTCGCCGAAGAACTGGGAGCGGTTCTTGTCGCAGGCGGCGGATGTGTCGGTTGAGATGTCGGTGAAGTTCTCGACCTTGAACAGGTTTGGTCATGCCGGAACTCCGAGTCTGACGATTTCGGCCTACCGGCAACGTTCCCCGGAAGCGCGGCAGTGGCTGCGGCTGGACGCTACCTACGCTGTGGGGAGGTTGGGCGAGACCGCCCCGATCCCGGCGAGGTGCCTGAGGCGTGGCGGGAGTTCCTGGTCATGCAGGCCGAGCGCTGGCCGGCGGTGTTCGGGTTCCTTGCCGATGACGCGATTTCTTCCGGGACGCGCACGCCGCTCGAGGATGTAAGAGCGACATTCCCGGACGATACGTTGCCGTTGTCGGACTCCCAGGTCCGGGGCTATTCGTGGGTGACGGTCACGTCGGCCGGTGTTCTGCAGCGGTTGGGTGGTATCGAGGCGGTTCGCAGGAGTGGAGCGTTTGCGAGCGCGATCGAGTTGCCGTCGGGCGGGGCGGTGTTGCAGGCGACGCCGCGGTTGTCGGAGTACGAGGGGGGCGCGATCCGCAAGGTGTTCGAGGCCTTGGCCCCGGTGCTGCCCGCAGAGGCGCCATGGCCCGACGATTTCAACCGGTTCAAGCTCATCTACGAGGCGCCACGCCGGTAGCCCAGTTGATCGCCGTACCAGTCGCCGGCGTCAGGCCTCCGGCTTTCTCTCGGCCGGACATCCGGGCCTGGGGTGAGCTCGGGGTCGGCGGTCGGTTCGGGGTGAACCTCTTCATCTACCTGCCCTACTACGCCCTCGCTCTGCCGCTCGTTGTTGTGGCGATCGTCAGCCTCGTCCCCAGACCTGACCGGATGTTCCCGCTGGCCGGCGCGATGGGACTGATCGGGCTCTTCGCCTTCTGGATCCTCGCGAACGATGGTCTTCTCGTCGCCCAGCCCGAACTCGCCACCTATACCGTCGTCGGGCTGGGTGTTGCTGCAGCGGCCATCGTCCCTCTCCTGACCGCCCACCACCTCAGAGCGGACCGGGCCACCACCTAGTCTCCGACCCGGCCGAGGTTCAGGATTAGGCGAGTTGGACTGTTTGACGGCAGTCGTGGCATTCGCGGGCCCGGTGGCGGTATCGCCATGGTGACCAGTGCAGCAGGTGCCGGATGCCGTGTCGGGTGTGGTTGACGAGTCGGGTGAACAGGTGGCGATCTCGTTGGTGGTACAGGCGAGGCCCTGTGGTGCAGGGGTTTGGCTCGTGCGGTGGGCGCACGGGGGTGCGTAACTGCGGTTCAATGGGGGTGGGTGTGGTTGTTGATGGGGGAGGGGCATATGACGTCGGATGGGATCACTGAAGAGGACATTGCTGGGTTGGTTGTGCGGTGGGGGAGGCTGCGCAGCTTTATCTGGATGGGGATCTTCGGGGTTATGCGGCGATCGCCAGGCATGCGGAGGATTACACGCTGCTGCCGCCGAACGGTGGTGGTGCTCGGTCTGGGTTTGATGGGTCGGATGAGGCTGTGGAATGGACGGCGGCGAACTTTCGGGGTGGACAGGTTGAGCTCGAGGTTTTCAAGACGTATGCGTCGGGCGATCTGGCTGTGGTGGTGGCGGTTGAGCGGCAAGCTGGGACAGTCGGCGAGGTGCCGGAGCAGGACTGGTCGTTGCGGATCACGCTGGTGTTTCGTCGCGACCAGACGGGATGGCGGCTGATGCATCGGCATGCTGACCCGCTCGTGCATGGGATCAATTCTGGGCTGTTCGCTGAGATTGCGCGGGGCGAACACGCCTCCTGAGGCACTGGGCGCGGCGGGATAGTTGCCGTCTGCAACGGTGTTGTACGGTGGGATCGGACACCATTTGGAGGAGCGAGATGGCGCAGCGCATCGTAGTCCGGCTCACCGACGATCTCAGTGGCGCGGAGCTCCCGGTCGGGAAGGGCGAGACCGTCACGTTCTGCCTCGACGGCATTACGTACGAGATCGACCTTGGCGCGAAGAACGCAAATGCTCTTCGCAAGGCACTTCGGCCGTACGTCGAGGCTGGGCGCCTGGTCAAGCCTTCCCGCCCGCGGCCGGTCCGGACCCGGATCGCGGCCGATCCCCGCACCGTCAAGGAATGGGCGCGAGCCAACGGCTACCAAGTTTCGGATCGCGGGCGCATCCCCAAGGCCGTCATCGACGCATTCGACGCAGCCAACTGAACGGATCTTGGGCTATCGGCGAGCGGACTGAACGACCTCGGCCCCCTGCTTGTCGGTCCTAGTCGTCGGCCTTGGCGGGTTTCGCGCTGAGGGACTCTTGGTAGATGTCCGCATAGGTGCGCGAGTCCTTGATCAGGTCGTCGCAGAAGGCCGCGACGTCGGTGCCGATGAGTTCCAGGACTCCCTTGCCGGACGCCACGCCCTGCTCGAAGAAGTCGACGATCTCCGCGAGTAGGTTCCCGTCGGTCAACTCGACCGGTCCGACCTTGAAGAAGTACTTCTGCATCTCCTTGTAGACGATCTGGTAGTCCGGCGGAAGCGCCTTGACTCGCGCCAGATGCGCTCGCCACTGCTTCTTGCCTTCGATGATGTCTTGGATGCCCACGTCAGCCTCCTAGCTGGCCCAATTTCCTTGCGACGTTCCGGTTCAACTGCTCGCGCCACCGGTCGCGATAGGTCCGCGCCCCTTCTCCGCCGGCCAGCGCCGCGCAGAAGCCCTGGACGTCGTCTCCCAGTACGTCGTGAATGCTCTGCCCATCCGCCGCCGTTTCCTCGAGCAGCCCGAGAGCGCCGTCGAGGATCGGCATCAGATTGCGACCCGTGAAACTCCCATAGGGCAAGAGGTCAGCTTTGATCTGTTCCCATCCCGCCCGGTAATCGGCCGGCAAGGCCGCGGCCCGGACTTCGAACGCCTTGTACTCCCTGGTGAGATCGCTGCCGGTCATGGTCTCCCAGAACTTCATCTCCCGCCCTCCTTGAGTTTGTCGATCCGGGATGAGAGGTACTCCCATTTCGCCCAGAACCGCCCGAGTTCTTCGCGCCCCGCGTCGCCGAGTGCATAGAACTTGCGCGGCGGCCCCAGTTCGGATGGTCGCTTCGTCACCTGCACGAGCCCGTTCTTCTCCAGTCGCAGCAAGATGGTGTAGACGGTTCCCTCGATGACGTCGGCGAAGCCGAGTTCGTTCAGCCGGCGCGTGATGGCGTACCCGTAGGTCTCCTCCCTGCCGATGATCTCGAGCACGCAGCCCTCCAGCGTGCCCTTCAGCATCTCCGTCAGGTCGTCCATCGCGGGTTCCTCCTCTCAGTACTCCGTAGCACCGAGTACCACTATACGGTATCACCGAGTAGCTTCACGAACTGTGGCGCAGTGGCGACGGTGTGCGATGCTGTGCCGACTATGAGTGAGGTGGTACGGCGATACGTCGGGCGGACGGTGGAGCCGCGGACCGCGGAGGCGCTGGCCGAGAGCCTGCTGCTTCACCTGCGGCCGGTGACTGACGCCCTCGTGCAGACCATCTACGAGCAGAACCCTGCCTATCGCGAACTGGACTCGGTTCCGCCGGATGACCTCTGGCGCTCATGTCATGACAACGTCGCCCGGGTCGTGCAGATGATCGCCGACACCGACCGCCGGCTCGGTGGGTCTGCGGCTGACGAGTACTTCGATGCGGCGCGGGAAACGGGACGGCGCCGGGCCGAGCAACGGATGCCGCTGGACGACGTACTGCGCTCGTTCCGCCTCGGTGGTCGGCTCGTGTGGGAGGCGTTGATCGACGAGGCCCGGGCGCAGGGCGTGGTCGATTCCGATGCGCTGCTGGATATCGCGAGCAAGGTCTGGGAGGTCGTCGACAGTACGTCGTCGCAGGTCGCGGCTGCCTATCACGCCACGGAACGCCAACTCGTCCGCGCCGACGAACGACGCAGATCGACCCTCTGGGAAGGCTTGCTGCACGGCCGCGCGAAGGACCGGGCGTTCGTCCAGGAGGCCGCGACAGTCCTCGACGTACCGGTCAACGGCCCGTATGCCGTGGTGGCGATCGACAACCTGGTCGACGACGAGTGCACGGTCGCGTCGCTCAAACGACGGTTGGCCGGCGTCCACGTCGGCTCGGCGTGGCAGGTGCGAACGCACACGGTCGTCGGATTGCTTGCCTTGGGCGCGGAATCGCAGGACGCAGTACTCCGGTCGTTGCGCGACGCCGTACGCGCGCCCGCGGGCATGTCAGGCGTGGTCTCAGGACTTGCCGATGTGGACGTCGCCTACCGTCAGGCGACGCTGGCCCGGCGAACCCTGCCCAGCGGCGAGACCGGGGTCGCGTCGCTGACCGAACGGCTTCCCGAGGCATTGTTGCTCAGCGCCCCGGAGTTGGCCGAGCAACTCGTCCAGACGTGGCTGGTGCCGCTCATGGACGTACCGGCGGCCGAGCGTGAGCTGCTGCTCGACACGCTCGAGCGGTGGGTGGCCGCAGGCGGTTCCGTCCGGCGTACAGCCGAGTTGGCCTACTGCCACCGGAACACGGTGATCAATCGGCTGCACCGGATCCATCAGATCACCGGTCGCGACCTCACCGACGCCGCCTCCCACCTGGATCTCGGCCTCGCGATCCGCGCCATCAGGCTGTTCCCGCCACAGAGCCGCTGAGCCCCACGGCTGTGCGTTGTGCACAGTCCGGGCCGCCCAAACGTAGGCGTTCTGGCCATGCCGCGGCGCCTTCAGCGCTGTCAGACTGCGTTCCCTGCACTGGTCGAAACACGGAGGAATCTTCATGGCCGAACACCGTCGGTCGCCGGACGAGTCAACAGAACAGCCGGCCGGCGAGCGCGGCCTACTGGGGCGCCGTCGCGTCCTCGGGTACATTCTCGCCGCGCCGACCCTGGCGGTCGGGGTGAGCTGGATCGCCGGCTCGGCCGATCCCCGGGCGGCGGATGCCGCGGTTCCCTCACTGCCTCAGCCCGAGGAGATCTTCGACCTCGGCGATCTGCAGAATCTCGCGGCCGCGCCGACCTCCGGTCTGATCTCGGTCGAACTGAAGGACGACGGCACCGCGTACTTCGCCGTACCCAGGGCAGAGGTCGGCCAGGGCATGACCACGGCGATCGCGATGATCGTCGCCGAGGAACTGGACCTGCCGATGGACAAGGTCACCATCGGGCTCGCCGACGCGCGGCCGGAGTTGCTGATGAATCAGCTGACCGGCGGCTCGAACTCGATGCGCAGCATGTACCTCCCGGTCCGCACGGCCGCCGCGATCACTCGGCAGCGCCTGGTGGAAACGGCCGCTGCGCACTGGGGCGTGTCGGCCGGCAAGGTGACGACTCGCGGCGGTTTGGTCAGTGGACCGAGTGGGCGGACGGCGACGTACGGGTCGCTGACCCGGGCTGCCGCCAGTTCCCGGACGATCAAGGTGTCCGCCGAGCTCAAACCCCAGTCCGAGTTCAGCGTTCTCGGGCGCCCGCACAACCGCGTCGACGCTCACGACATCGTCACCGGCCGCAAGCAGTTCGGGATGGACATGGAGGTCCCGAACGCGAAGCCGACCATGGTGGCCCGGCCGCCGACGATCAACGGCACCGTGAAGTCGGTGAACAATCTCGCCGCCATCCGCGCGATGCCCGGTATCACCGACGTCGTCCCCATCACCCACGGTGTGGCGATCCGGGGCGAGACGTTCGGCCAATGCATCGACGCCATCCAGATCGTCGAAGCGACCTGGGGCCCCGGAACTGTGGACGGCGAGTCCGACGCCACGGTGCTGGCGAAGCTGCGTGCGGCTCAGTTGCCGATGGCTGTGCCGCCGCTGCTGTCGAACACCATCGACGCCGAGTTCGTCTTCGCGTTCGCCAGCAACAGCCCGCTGGAACCGGACTGCGCGATCGCCGATGTCACCCCGGACAGCGCCGAGATCTGGGCCAGCCTCAAGGTCCCGATCGTCGCCCAGGAGGACATCGCCAAGCAGCTCGGGCTGCCGATCGACGCGGTGAAGGTGCACGTCATCCAGGGCGGCGGCTCCTTCGGCCGCCACCTGTTCCATGATGTGGCGGCCGAGGCGGCGGAGATCTCCCAGAAGATGGGCAAGCCGGTGAAGCTGTCGTGGTCGCGCACGGACAACTTCCGCCAGGGCCGCGTCCACCCGATGTGTACGTCGCGCGTCCGGGTCAACTACCTGGCCGGCAACGTGCTCAGCTACGAGCAGCGGCACACCAGTGTGGAGACGGACTTCGGCCACGGGCTCGGCGAGATGATCACCGCGTTCGCCGCGGATCTGCCGGTCGGCGGCAACCTGTCGTTCGCCGAGACGATCTTCGCGCTGAGCCAGTCCTCGCCGTACAACTTCGGTGTCACCACGCAGTTGCTGAACGAGATCCCGCTGAAGTTCAACACCGGCAGCATGCGCAACATCTACTCGCCGAACGTCGTGTGCGCCGAGGAACTCGTGGTCGACCGGCTGGCCGCGAAGTTCGGTCAGGACCCGGTGCGGTTCCGTCGCAACTTCCTCAAGGACAAGCGACTGCTGGCGGTGCTGAACAAGGCGGCTGAGGTCGGCCGATGGGGCAAGACGATGCCGAAAGGTACGGCGCAGGGTGTCGCGGTGCACGCGGAGTACCGGGGTGCGGTCGCGACACTGGTCGAGATCGACTGCCGGCCGGAGACTGTGAACCGCCCCATCAAGGAAGGCGTAACCGGCCCGCGCGTGACCAAGGCCGTCATCGTGGTCGATCCCGGGTTCTGCATCAACCCACGCGGGCTGGAAGCTCAGATGATCGGTGGCCTGCAGGACGCGATCGCGCTCGCGCTGACCTCGAGCCTGCACATCAAGAACGGCATGCCGCTCGAAGGCAGTTGGGACGACTACTTCTACACCCGGCAGTGGAACACGCCGCCGGACGTCCAGGTGGTCATCATGCCCAACACCAGCGACAGTCCCAGCGGTGCCGGTGAGCTGGCGGTGGCCCCGGCCTTCGCCGCGGTCGCGTGTGCCTACGCCCGTGCCACCGGGACGATGCCGACGTACTTCCCGATCAACCACGGCACGCTGGGCTTCGAGCCGCTGCCGCTGGAGCCGTCCACCCCGCAGTCACCGACCGACGGTCTCGACCACACGTTCTGAGGAATTCATGGCCACCCACACTTTCACACTCAACGGCAAGCAGATCAGCGTCGAGGCCGAGGGCAACGTCCGCCTGCTGTGGGTTCTGCGCGACCTGCTCGGCGTCACCGGCCCGAAGTACGGATGTGCGCTCGAGGTCTGCAAGTCGTGCACCTCGCACATCAACGGCAAGGCCTTCAATCCGTGCTCGGTGCAGGTGAAGGACATCGAGCCGGACGACGAGATCACCACGATCGAAGGCTTGCCGGCGACCGTCGGCAAGGACCTGCACCCGATGCAGCAGGCCTGGCTCGACCAAGACGTCTCCCAGTGTGGCTACTGCCAGCCGGGCCAGATCATGGCAGCCGTGGCCAAGGTGAAGCAGGCCCACGCGGAGGGCCACGAGATCACCGATGCGGACATCGACGAACTGCGCAACATCTGCCGGTGCGGCACCTACTCCCGGATCCGCGAGGCCATCAAGGCCGGTGCCCAGGACATGTGAGGCAGCGTGCGTGATCTGCTCCCGCACATCCGGCCGTGGTACGCCGATGGCGGGCGGTTCGCCGTGGCGACGGTCATCGACACGTTCCGCTCGGCGCCGCGTCAACCTGGCGCGGCGATGGCGGTGGGCGACTGTGGTCACCACCGGAGAGGGCCTGGGGCAACGGTTGATTGTCTGGCCGGACGGAGTCACCGGGAGTCTCGGTGACTCGGGCTTGGACACCGCCGTCATCGAGGACGCCGTGGCGATGCTCGACCAAGGTGCCACCGCGATCCGGTACTACAGAGCGCAGGGGGGAGTGCCAGCGGGCCGAGGTCGCGGTGTTCGTCCAGGCGTTCACGCCTCCGCCGCGGATGTTCGTCTTCGGCGCGATCGATTTCGCGGTCGCCGTGGCTCGGGTGGGCAAGTTCCTCGGCCACCACGTGACGGTGTGCGACGCGCGCGGCGTGTTCGCCACTCGGCAGCGGTTTCCCGAGGCGGACGAGGTCGTGGTGCGCTGGCCGCACCGTTTCCTCGCGGAGGCGTAGAACAAGGCTTGGTGGATCGCCGCAGCGTCCTGTGCGTGCTCACCCACGACCCGAAGTTCGACGTACCGCTGCTGGAGGTGGCGCTGCGCACCGACGCCGGCTACATCGGTGCGATGGGATCACGCCGCACCCACGAGGATCGCCTGTCCCGCCTGCGAGCAGCCGGTGTGACCGAGGCCGAGCTCACCCGCCTGTCGTCACCCACCGGCTTGGACCTAGGCGCGCACCCCCGAGGAGACCGCAATCTCCATCGCAGCCGAAATCATCGCCACCCGCTCCTCAGCCACGGGCCAACCCCTGTCAACCACCAAGGGCCGAATCCATCGCGAGCACGCAGGCGTGGCCTAGGCCTCAGACGTACGTGGGGAGGGCGGACAGGAAGTGTCCCTCCAAGACGTTGCTGTGGGAAAGGCGAGCTCTGACCTTGATGGTCTCGCTTCTCGGCGCCGAAGACTTTGGTCCGTGCAATCGATGCGAATGGTGCGGTTGCCCAAACAAGTGAATCAAGCCTGTGGTTGAGCTGGTCACAAGGATTGATTTGCAATGGACAACTTCATGCACATATTGCCTAGGGCAACCGAAGAGAGTGGGTGGGTGCGTCCGGGGCCGCCTCGAGGCGACACCGCAGATGGAAGTTGATACGGCGCAGTGCTGGATCAACGATGGGGAGCTCGTGCTGGCCATGCGCATTCACACGACCGCACAAGTCATCATCAGTTTCATTTGGCTAGCCTCTTGTTCGTACGAGTCGGTGGGTGCACACTGCGTTCAACGACTCTGGGGAGGGTCGATGGGGGCATTGAGGTCGGCTGAAGTGTGCGCCGAGCATTGTTGTGAAGGTCAGCTGTGAACTGGCTGGAGAACCGTGCGGCGGCTAAGACTGGCCGGGCGGTTCAGATTCCGTTGCGGGACACGCCGTGGATCCCAGCAGTGCTGGAAAACGTCGCTCCGGATTTGGTCTCGGCGCTGACGTACGTGGTCATCGATGAGCGCGATGCCCCGGCCGGCGAACTGTTGTTCGTCCTGTCTGAATGGCCGCGAACAGATGACCTGGGCAGGGTGCGGCATCGCCTCGGTCGAGTCGTTGAAGTCTCCGTGTCAACGAACGCTTGGCAGACGCTGGCCCGAGAGCGGCGCGTACCCGCAGAGTTGCGCGAGCGGCCGCCGCAGATCGGCGACGCGTTCGCGATGATGCTCGCCAGCCGAGCACAGCGCCAGCTGCTGAAACCCATCGGTCCGATCGTGGACATCACGGCGGCCGCACGGAACGCAGCACGAGCCTCGTTCTACGGTGCGGTGGCGGCGCCACTTGATGGATCGGTCGCTGAAACGGCATCGCATGACCAGGGTCGACTTCCCGCAGTGACCGAGCCTGCGGAATGGCGTGCGCACCTGGGGGAGGCGCGATGACAGAGACCTTGGTTGAGACGCTGGACGCGGCATCGTTCGACGCGTCGACTCGCTTCGAGACGTCGATCGACAAAGATGACTTGGTCTACTTCTTGCTCAACGTCGGCGACGGTGACACGCAACTGATCCTCCTCCCGGAGACACCCGGGGGCCATCGCCACGCCGTCGTGGTCGATTGTGCGACGACGAAGAAGCTTCCGCAGTTGGTCGCAAAGCTGGGGGGCGTCGGTCTGTTGAAGGAGCCACCGCCCGGCAGACCACTGTTCGAGCTCGTCGTGGCTACTCACCCACATCAGGATCACATCGGTGGCATGCCGGAGTTCCTGGACAAGTTCGGCGACCAAATCGGCGAGTTCTGGGAGCCGGGCTACTTCCACACGGTGGCGGCGTACGCGGAGATGATGCGAGTCATCGAGGATCTGGACAGCGCGGGTCACAGCGTGCGGCACTCACAGCCGACAGCCGGGTACACCCGCTACATCGGCCACGTGCAGGTCATGACGCTGACGCCCGCGATATCTCTGCGCAACCGATTCGACACCTATGGCATCGAGATCAACAACTCGTCGATCGCGATGCGCCTGGAATTCCCGGCCAGCCGCGTTGTCCAGCAGTCTCCCGATCGCGAATTCGTCAGGCCGAGAACGCAGCGACTTCTGCTCGGTGCCGACGCGCAAACCGTCTCATGGGCCCATGCGCTGACGGACTTCCCGGAACTGCACCCGGATGAATCTGCGGCGGCCTCGGCCTTGCGCGTTGCGCTAGGCAAGGATCCTCTCAAGGCGGATGTGTTCAAGGTCCCTCATCACCTGTCAAAGCACGGCCTCAGCCTCGAACTCGTCGAACAGATCGCCCCGGCACTGAGCCTGGTCTCCTCAGTCGCAGGTGGAGGAAAGTACAACTTTCCGCACACCGTTTCGCAGCAGGCGATCCGTGAAGCGCTCCAGGCCGTGAGCTCCGGGAAGATCAAGCGGAAGGCAGACCATGAGCTCGGCATTCACTACACCAGCGCGAAGGACAGCACCAACAAGGCACTCGGCACAATCTGCGTCGTCATCTCTCCGACGGGCAAACGCTCACTCTGGCGTTTCGGCGACCGGCCGGCCGACATGGTCGACCTGAATGCAGCCCGCCGCTGGACAACCAAGTAACACCGACCCAACCGGCCGAAGTGTCGGTTGCCCTGACTATCCGAGACGTCGTCAACGCGGCCTCGGTGACCGATAGGGAGGCCTGAGATGGCCGATGCGATCGATTCGGACCTGGGTGGTTCATCCAATCAAGACGTGGCTCGCGGTCGTCTTTCCACAGCTCGAGCGGCGGCGGATCAGGCTGCGCGGACGTTGACGCGTTCGGAGATTCAGTCGCTGCCGGCGGTTGTTGTGCAGGGCTTGGACACGCCCGCACAGCAGAAGGCCGCTGCAGAGGAGGTGGTCGGCAGGCTCCCTAACGAGGCGAAGGAGGACCTGGCCGCCAGCGTCGTACAGAGTCTGGACACGACCACGCAGAAAAGGGCTGCAGCGGAGGGTGCGGTGCGCGCTCTGCCAAGCGATCAGCAGCGACAGCTGGCCCAGGGGGTTCTCGGCAATCCAGACCGCCGCACCCGTCAGCATCTGTGGTACATCGTCGTCATGACGATGACCGCGGCGATCTTCGTGTTCGGCACTATGGCGTTCGTCCTGATCTATCAAGGCAAGGCCGCGGAGGCACCGTTGGCCCTCGCGACAACCGCGCTCGGAGGCGTTGTCGGACTCGTGGCCACGAGCCCAGGCACTGGACGCTCGGACTGACCCACCGCGTGACCCCGTGCCGGCCGGTTCCGGGCGCTTCCTGGCCCGGGGAGTCTGCCTCCTGCGGGATCCGTAGACCGGCCGTGCGGTCTTCTCGCGACTGCTCACCAGCGCGCTGGCCGCGTTCATCCCGCAGCTCGCCCAGTCCTGACGCCTTGCGGACATCACGTGTTCACATGGTTCTGTGGGTCGGGACCGTCGTCGTACGCCGCTTTGGGGGCTGTGCACGCCGGGCGTGGGCGATCAGGAGCGCGCTGGTGTGGGAGTGGGGAGGGTGGAGAGGAAGTTGAGGAGCAGGGTGTTTACCTGGTCGGGGGCGTCGAGTTGGGGCCAGTGGCCGATGTTGTTGATTCGCTCGTACCGCCAGGGGGCGTCGACGAAGGCTGCGGTGCCGGTCAGGGCCTCTTCGGTGATGGCGAGGTCGTCGGTGGTCCAGATTCCCATCGTCGGTGCTTGGATGCGCGGGAGGTCCGTCGGTGGGCGGATCAGCGACTCCGGCGGCAGGATCGCGCGGTAGACGCCGAGGCTTGCCGTCAGGGCGGCGGGGTCGCGGAGGTGCGCGATGACGGACTCGATGTCCGGGTGCCGGCTCCACGCCCGCAGGTTCGCGAAGTCGTTGTCGGCGAGCCAGTGTTCGGCGACGCCGGGGAACTGGAACAGCAGCATGTACCAGGACTTCTCGCGCTGGGCCCAGCCGGCGGCCGCGAACGCCGCCGGGTGGCCGACCGACACGCAGGTCAGGGTGGCAACCCGCTCGGGCGACAGCGCGGCGAGTACCGCGCCGATCGCACCGCCCCAGTCGTGACCCACGACATTGGCCCGTGGCGCGCCGAGGACGTCGAGGAGACCGATCAGGTCGCTGACCATCTGAATCATGCCGTAGCTCGCGACAGAGCCGGGCTTGTCGGACCCGCCGAATCCGCGGAGGTCCGGGGCGATGGTTCGGTAACCGGCATCGCCGAGCGCCGCGACCTGGTGGCGCCAGACCTCATGGCTGTCGGGCCAGCCGTGCAGCAGGAGGACGGGCTCGCCGTCGCCGAGGTCCTCGACCTCGAGGGTTGTTCCGTTGATGTCGATGCGCATGGCGAGCTCCTAGTTCGTGATCGCGGAGAGGAGTTGTGCGCGGCCGGGGCCAGGGATCGGGTACTGCGGCGCGTTGGCGCCGAGCGTGAGGACCTTGCTGACCAGGCCGGGCGCTGCCAGTGCCTCCTGGGGAGTGTTCAGCATCGACATGACAGACGCGTACGCACGCAGTACGTCGGGATCGTGCTGGGCGGCCGCGTACAACGCTTTGCTCATCGCCCAGCTCGCGTCTGAGGTTTGATACGTCTCGCCGGCCACGTCGGCGGCGAGTTCGTTCAGCCGGTGCCGGTCGAAGGCCAGCGTCATCCTGTACAGCGGGGCGACCGTGCTCTCGGTGATCTCGTCGAACCGCCGTACCAGCTTCTCCGGCTGGTCCGGGCTGACGTCGCGGAGCAGGTCGCGCAGCGCGCAGGCGTGCAGCATCCCGATCGACGCGCCGCGGCCGAGCGAGGGGTTCGTGCACGCCCAGGCATCGCCGACCGCAACGAGCCCGGTGACCACCGGCTCGCCATCGACGACGAAGCGGTGGTACCGGTCTTCGATCCCGGCGATCACCTGTACGTCGGTGATCGGTTCGGCCTCTCCCCAGTGGGCGGCGGTCGGATACAGCTTCAGGGCCGTCTGCCACGAGGAAGTGTCACGCAGCCCGCGCAGGTGCTTGTCCCGCGCGGACGTGATGAATCCGACGCCCCACGTGCCGTTGTCGCCGGGAAGGGTCAGGACCGACAGGCTGTCGAAGTGCTGCAGCAATGTGCCGAGGGCCGCGGGCCGGGATCCGTCGGCCGAACGGAAGTGGCGGGCGTAGTACACGAATCCTGAGTCCTCGCGCTCCTCATTGGGGCGACGGCCGCCGGCGGACTCAACCATGACGCCGATCGGCGATCGTCGCCCGGTCGCGTCGACGACGAGATCGGCAGGGAGTACGGCGCCGTCGTCGATCACCACTCCGGTCACGTGTGGTGCCGCCGCGACCAGGCGGTTGCCGGTGACCAGTTCGCGGACCGTGACGCCGCGGCGGATCGAAACACCGTGGGTTCGCTGTGCGACAGCAGCGGCAGCCGCCTCGAGGACCGGACGCCGGGCTGTCACCGTATCGAACCGCTCGTCGCCGTCGCGCGGGCCACCGGTCAGGCCGGCCGGCAGCTCACCGAACACGTTCACGCGGCAGCCGCCGAAGGCGATCACCTGCTCGAGGACGGCGGGCAGTTCGCGCTGCATCAGCGCCCGCCAGCGGGGCAACATGAAGTGCAGCTGGCGGAACTGGTTGACTCCCGGCCGCTGCCACTGGTCCCAGACAGTGTCGGCATCGCCGGGCGCGGCCTCGTCCCGTTCCAGGACCTGCACACTGTGGCCGTCGCGGGCCAGGAGCATCGCGGTGACCAGGCCGTTCAGGCCGGCGCCCAGTACGACGATTTCCGCCATCTCACACCTCCGGAGCTGTCTCAGTGCCGGCAGCGTGCGGCACCGACCTGCTCACCTGCCAGACCAATCACTGTCCAATCGCTGTCCGAACGCCGTACGAGCTGTCCGTTCGTCTTGACCGCCAACGAGGCGAGGGGCAGGTTGGACTGAGGATGCTCGGAGTGCCGGAGGGGGTGGCGCATGACGAGCCGTGACAAGTCCACGCCGACGGCGCGGGCCGGTGCGATCACGGTCGCGGATCGGCTGCGGCAGGCGCGGCGCCGGCGGTTCGTCGGGCGGACCGGTGAGCTCGAGTTGTTCCGTACGGCGGTGACGTCGGCGGAGTCCGGCTTCACGGTGCTGTTCGTGCACGGGCCGGGAGGGATCGGGAAGACCACCTTGCTCGGCGCTCTCGCCGAGGCCGCCGAGGAGGCGGGTGCCACCGCGGTACGTCTCGACGCCCGGACGATCGAGCCATCGCCGCCTGGGTTCTACGCCGCACTCGGCGCGGCCCTCGGCGTACCGGACCAAGCCGCACCGTTGGAGAGCCTCGCTGCGCACGCACGGCCGATTCTGTTCATCGACACCTACGAGCAGTTGCTGCCGCTCGACAACTGGCTGCGGGAGGAGTTCCTGCCGGCGCTGCCCGCGGACGCGCTGGTCGTGGCCGCCGGGCGGACGCCGCCATCGCCGCAGTGGGCGAGCGATCACGGCTGGAGCGAGCTGTTGCGAGTGGTTGCCCTGCGCAACCTGCAACCCGACGACGCACGCGCCTACCTGCACGCCGCCGGCGTACCCGAGGACCTGCACGGACGGGTGCTCGAGATGACTCACGGTCATCCGCTTGCGCTGTCCCTGCTGGTTGATGTCGTCGAGCAGCACCGAGGCGGCCTTGCACCGGGCCTGTCCCTGCAGGAAACGCCGGACGTGGTCCGGGTACTGCTCGAACACTTCGTCGAGTGGGTCCCCAGCCCACGGCACCGGGAAGCGTTGGAGGCCTGCGCGCATGCCCGGTTCACCACCGAGGATCTGCTCCGTACCGCGCTCGGCGGCGACGACGCGCATGAGCTGTTCGGCTGGCTGCGGGGACTTTCGTTCATCGAGGAGGACCAGTACGGCGTGTTCCCGCACGACGTGGCGCGGGACGTGCTCGACGCGGACCTGCGATGGCGGGACCGAGCGTCGTACGCCGACCTGCACCGGCGGGTACGTCGGCACCTGGTGGAGCAGGCACGCCGTACCAGGGGACTGGAACAGCACCGCTGGACCGCCGACATCATCTTCCTCCATCGCAACAACCCGGCGATGAGGAGCTTTTGGGAGTGGGAGTCGTTCGGTCAGGCTTTCCCCGACGAGCTCCGCGACGAGGACCGGGCTCCGATCCTGGCGATGACCGAGCGGCACCAGGGGGCTGAGCAGGCCGAGTTCGTAGCGCAGTGGATCGGGCATCCCGCGGCGAATTTCGTCGCCTTCCGGGCCGGTGCCGGCGACCCGATCGGCTACGCCGGGGAGATCAGCCTGGAGTTGGTCGGCGAGTCCGACCTCGCCGCGGACCCGGCCGCCGCGGCGATGTGGGACTACGCACAGCGACACGGCCCGCCGCGGCCGGGCGAGACCGTTTATGCGGCCAGGTTCTTCATGGATCGCGAGGTCTATCAGAAGCCGTCGCCGTCGAACAACGTGATCACCGCGCGGCACATCCAGCACGTGCTCACCAGCCCGGGACTGTCCTGGGACTTCATCGCGTGTTTCGAGGACGCGGCCTACTGGGAGCCCTTCTTCGCCTACATCGATTACCACCGGGCCCATGAGGCGGAGTACGACGTCGGCGGCCATCACTACGCCGTGTACGCCCACGACTTCCGGCGGCTGGGGCCTTTGGGCTGGCTGGAGCTGATGTCCGATCGGGAGATCGGCGCCCCTGCCGGACCGCCCACCGGTGCCGACCCGGAACTGGTGCTGTCCCAGCCTGAGTTCGCCCAGGCGGTCCGCGCCGCCCTGCGGTCGCTGCACCGGCCGGACCGGCTCGCCGGCAGTCCGCTCCTGCGCTCCAGGCTCGTCCGCGACCACGGTGACGCGTCCGCCGACACGCTTCGTGCCCTCCTCCTCGAGGCCGCCGAGTCGCTGCGCGCCGACCCGCGTGACGAGAGGCCGTTCCGGGCTGTCGACCGCACCTTCCTACGACCCGCCGCCACCCAGGAACGCGCCGCGGAGGTGCTCGGCCTGCCGTTCACGACGTACCGCCGCCAACTCGCCCGCGGCGTCGACCGCATCATCGACTGGCTGTGGACCCGAGAAGTGCACGGCCCGCCTCCGACCGTTAATCGATTGACGGTGGAGGATGAGGGCTGATCTGCTGTGGGGGAGTGCGCCGGGTGAGCCGGCGCGGACCGGGAGGAGGGAAGCCGATGTCTGTCATGTCCAGCAGCTTCGCTCTGAAAGGTCTTTGGTTTGGCATTCGCACGTTCGTTCAGCTGTGAACATTGCGGCGTAGAGGTTTCGCTCGACGCCCCTGGAACCACCCATCGAAATCATTGCCCGAGTTGTCTGTGGTCGCGTCATCTGGACCGCAACGTCCCGGGTGATCGCAAGGCCGACTGCAGCGGCGGGATGGAACCGATCGCGGTCACGGTTCGCGGCGAGGGCCGGTGGGTCCTCATCCACCGATGCACCAACTGCGGCCGCCTCCGGCTCAACAAGACCGCCGGTGACGACAACGTCCTGCTGCTGATGCGGCTGGCGGCGTTGCCGCTGACCATGCCGTTCATCCCGTTCGCGGCCGAGCCGGAAACCGAGGCCAACGGCAACGGCAACGGCAACGGTTCGCATCCCGCGCCTCGGAAGCCGAGGGCTCGCAAGGCCAAGGCGTGAAGATCAGGGGAAGCGCCAGGCGCTTCCCCTGATCGTCAAACAGGTGCTGCGGGTAGTTCGACCGTCACCCGGAGACCGCCGGTGGGCCGGGCCGTGAGGGTGAGGGTTCCGTCGTGGGCTTGGGCGATGCTTCTGACGATCGCCAGGCCGAGGCCGACCCCCGCGTGGTCGGTGCGGATGCGTTGGGTGCCGCGCTGGAACGGCTCAGTGAGCGTGGAGACCAGCTGTGGCGTGAGCTTCTCGCCGGTGTTCTCCACGGTGAGCACCACGGTCCTGGGGCGGGCGCTGGTCGTGACCCACACGGTGCCGTGGTCGGGCAGGTTGTGGACGATCGCGTTGTGCACGAGGTTCGTTGTCAGCTGCAACAGCAGCGCGTGTGAGCCGATAGTGGGCGTCACGGTGCCGGTGGTCTCGATGGTGAGGCCTTGTTTCTCCGCGAGTGCGAGAAGCGTTTCGGTGGCTTCTTCGGCCAGCAGGGAGAGGTCGACGTGCTCCCGGGTGAAGGACCGCTGGTCGGCGCGGCTGAGCACGAGCAGTGCTTCGGTGAGGTCGATCGCCCGGGTGTTGACGGCGTGCAGGCGGTCGACCAGCACGCGGTTGTCGCCGTTCAGATCGTTGCGGGCCACATCGAGAAGGGTCTGCGTGATCGCCAACGGCGTACGCAGTTCGTGGGAGGCGTTGGCCGCGAATCTCTTCTGCTCGGCGTCGTGCGCTTCGAGCCGGGCGAGCATGGTGTCGAAGGCGTCGGCGAGTTCGCGGAACTCGTCCTCGCGGCCTTCCAGCAGGATCCGGTGCGTGAGCGATCCGTTCGCTGCCTGCCGGGTCGCATGGGTGATGCGAGTCAGCGGCGCGAGCATGCTGCCGGCAATGATCCAGCCTCCGACCAGGCCGACGACCAGCAGGAACATCAACATCATGACGGCCTTCGGCAGGAAGGCCGCCGTCAGGTCGGAGCGGTCGGGCAAAGACATGGGCGACGGGGAGAGCTGCACCGGTACGTAACGCAGCAGGAACACCCACACGACCGCGAGCAGCGAGACGCCGACAAGCATCACGAACCCCGCATAGCTGAGCGTGAGTTTGAGGCGAACGCTCCAACCAGGCTCTCTATCCACCACCCTCGCCTCCCGTGTCGATGCGGTAGCCGACGCCTGGCACGGTCGCGATGATCCACGGCTCGCCCAGACGTTTGCGCAGTGCGGAGACAGTGATGCGTACGGCGTTGGTGAACGGATCAGCGTTCTCGTCCCACGCCTGCGCCAGGAGCGCTTCGGCGCTGACGATGCCGCCCTCGGCGGTGACGAGTACTTCGAGTACGGCGAACTGCTTCCGCGTGAGCGCGACGTATCGGCCATCGCGATAGACCTCGCGGCGGAACGGATCCACCCGCAGGCCGGCGATCTCCCGCACGGGTGGTCGGTTGTGGGCGCGCCTGCGGTAGAGAGCTCTGAGCCGGAGCACGAGTTCCTGGAGTGCGAAAGGCTTGGTGAGGTAGTCGTCGGCGCCGAGTTCGAACCCGGAGGCCTTGTCGTCGAGCCGGTCGGCGGCGGTGAGCATGAGGATCGGCATACCGCTGCCGGAGGCAACGATCCGTTTGGCGATCTCGTCGCCGGACGGCCCGGGGATGTCGCGGTCGAGTACGGCGATGTCGTAGCTGTTGATGCTCAGCAGTTCGAGCGCCGTGTCACCGTCACCGGCGATATCGGCCGCGATCGCTTCCAGGCGCAGGCCGTCGCGAACGGCGTCCGCCATCTCGGGTTCGTCCTCGACGATCAGCACGCGCACACTCTTGATGTTACGAGCTGGACCATATCGCCGGCGTATCCAAAACCGGATACGCGCCGGCAACAGTCCGCTGCCTTGACTGAACGCATGTCAGCCAGCGAACCGGCACAGGCAACAGGCCGCCGTACCAAACTGACCGTCCGCGCGGCGTTCGTCGTCGCCAATGTGGCGCTTGTCGGCGTTTTCATCCACCAGTCGTTGGCGACGTCATCCTTCCCGGTCGCCTCGCCCAGCGACACTCGCCACGGTGCACTGGCCGATGGCTTCGTCCCTGCGGGCGTGAAGGTCTTCGACGACGAGATTCCCGGTGTCGCCAACCTTGACCCGGAGTTGCTCGCTGCGCTGCGTGAGGCCGCGACGGATGCCGCGGACGACGGGGTCGAGTTCTTTGTCAACAGCGGGTGGAGGTCCCCGGCGTACCAGGAACAACTGCTGAGTGAGGCGGTCGCGAAGTACGGCTCGAGGGAGGAAGCAGCGCGATGGGTTGCGACTCCAGAGACGTCGCCTCATGTGTTGGGGCAGGCGATCGACATCGGGCGCTCAGATGCGACGGCATGGTTGTCCAAGTACGGCGCTGCGTACGGCTTGTGCCAGATCTACGACAATGAACCCTGGCACTACGAACTGCGCCCTGAAGCCGTCGATCACGGTTGTCCACCGAGGTACGCCGACCCTACGCACGACCCGCGGATGCAGCGGTGACCCTGACTGTCGGGTCGATCAGCGCCGCTGAGCACCTGCGGTTCGTGCAGGCACAGCGGTCGGTCAGTTTCCTGCAGACGCCGGCCTGGGGGAGCGTCAAGACCGAGTGGCGCAGCGAGTCTCTCGGCTGGTACGACGGTCGGCGGCTGGTCGGCGCCGGGCTCGTGCTTCATCGTCCCGTGCCTCGGCTGGAGCGGTACACGCTGGCGTATCTGCCCGAGGGGCCGGTGATCGACTGGACCGGCGAGATCGACGCGTGGCTCGAGCCGCTGGCGGCGTACCTCAAGGCGGGCGGCGCGTTCGCGATCCGGCTTGGTCCGCCGGTACGCACGGACACGTGGTGTGCTGCCCAGATCAAGGAGGGGATTGCTGACCCGGGTGTGGAGCGGCTCACTGACCTACCCAGTCAGCAGGCCGACCCGGTCGGTGCCCGCGTGACCAGCCAGCTGCGGGACGCCGGCTGGCTGCCACAGAGTCCGGAGGACGGGTTCGGCGCCGGGCATCCGCAGTACAACTTTGAGCTTCCATTGGTCGGGAGGACCGAGGACGACCTGCTCAAGGGCATGAACCAGCTGTGGCGCCGCAACGTCAAGAGGGCGGTAAAGGAGGGCGTCGAGGTCACGGTTGGCGAGGATCTGAAGGCGTTTCATGATCTGTACGTCCATACCGCCGAGCGCGACCACTTCAGGCCCCGGCCGCTGCGGTACTTCGAGACGATGGTCGCGGCGCTGAGAGCCGAGGACCCCGAGCGGATCAGGCTCTACCTGGCCCGCCACCAGGGCGACCTGGTCGCCGCCACCATGCTGATCCGCGTCGGCGCCCAGGCTTGGTACTCGTATGGCGCCTCTTCCACCTCGAAGCGTGAGGTGCGCGGATCGAATGCCTGCCAGTGGGCGATGATCCGCGACTCGCTGGCGGCCGGATGCGATGTCTACAATCTGCGCGGCATCACGCCCACTCTCAATGCCGCCGACTCGCACGTCGGGCTGATCCAGTTCAAGGTCGGGACCGGCGGTCAGGCCGTGAGGTATCTCGGGGAGTGGGACCTGCCGCTGCGGCCGATGATCTACCGGGGGTTCGACCTCTACATGAGGCGGCGGAAGGTGGGGGTTGGGTGATCATCGACGGGTGGCACCGCTGGTTCGACACGTTCACCGGCGTGGCGTTCCTGACTGTGGCCGTGCTGCCGTTGGCCGCGCTGGTGGTGTGCGGACTGGCACGCCGGCGGACTGTCGCTGGCGCCGCGCAGCCGTGGCGCACCTCGCTCGCGGAGGTCGGCATCGTCTACGGGACGATGCCGTGGGTGTGGATGATCCTGTTGCCAGGCAGCCGAGCCGGTGAGGTCCCCGGTCGGATGAGCCTCGTACCGCTGCGGGACCTCCTCACGATGTCGACGCCGCAGATTGTCGGCAATCTGCTGGTGTTCGCGGCGCTGGGGTTCTTCGTCCCCCTGCGGTTCGTGGCGCTGGCGTCGCTGCCGCGGATCCTGGCGCTCGCGGCGGGCTGCTCG
The DNA here is from genome assembly GCF_004331465.1 of Kribbella pittospori. Classification (GTDB taxonomy): domain Bacteria; phylum Actinomycetota; class Actinomycetes; order Propionibacteriales; family Kribbellaceae; genus Kribbella; species Kribbella pittospori. The sequence continues at coordinate 45,722 of NZ_SJKB01000020.1, read as the reverse complement.
GTCCTGGTCGAGATCGCGCAGTACGTCCTGCGGCTGGACCGGGTGTCCTCTGTGGACGACGTACTGCTCAACACCGCCGGCGCCGGGCTGGCCGCGCTGGCGTCGTACCGCTGGTGGCGCATGCCAGCGCTCACACGGCCGCGGCAGGTTACCCGTCGTTAGCATTTCGTCGGCATATCGAAATCCACATACAGGCGGACAACACCGTGCCCCTTTGACTGGGTGGCATGACCTACAGCGAACCAGCGGCGCTCCGTCGATGGCTGGCCTCTTCCTCCTCGACCGTGCCGGTCACGATTTTTGGATGTGGGCAGGACGAGGCCGTCCTGTTCCGAGAATTGGCACCTCGTTTTGGCGTCACGCCAACGATCACAGCAGCGGCGGTATCTGAGGCGAACGTCGAACTGGCCTCCGGGAGTCGCTGTATCAGTGTCGGTCACAAGACTCGGATTACCAATGCCGCTCTTCTGGCGCTCAGCCGGGCCGGCGTGGAGTACGTGTCCACGAGAAGCGTCGGATACAACCACATCGACGTGAAGTACGCCGAGAGCGTCGGGATCCTGGTTGAGAATGTCGACTATTCGCCTGACAGCGTGGCGGACTACACGCTGATGCTCATGTTGATGGCGGTGCGGGATGCGAAATCCATCCTGCGCCGTGTTGATGTCCATGACTACCGACTGAATGAGGTGCGCGGGAAGGAACTCCGCGACCTGACCGTCGGGGTCATCGGAACGGGGCGCATCGGCACGGCGGTCATGGACAGGCTGCGAGGCTTCGGCTGCCGGGTCTTGGCGTATGACCAGCGCCCCAAGGCGGGTGCCAATTTCGTACGGCTCGATGAACTGCTCGAGCGGAGCGACATCGTGACGCTCCATACGCCGCTGACCGAGGACACGCACCATCTCTTGAATCGTGAGCGCATCAAGCAGCTGAAGTACGGCGCGTTCATCGTCAACACCGGGCGCGGCGCTCTGATCGAGACCGAGGCCCTGGTTCACGCCCTGGAAAACGGCAGCATCGGTGCTGCGGCGCTGGACGTCATCGAAGGGGAGGAAGGAATCTTCTACGCCGACTGCAGGAACCAGCCCATCGCCAGCAAGTTGCTGTTGCGGCTGCACGAACTGCCCACCGTGCTGATCAGTCCGCACACCGCCTACTACACCGACCGCGCCCTGAGCGACACCGTTGAGAATTCTCTGACCAACTGTCTGGCATTCGAACACAGAAAGCAGCAATGGATATGAAGATCGGCATTCTGTTCGGCGGCTGTTCCGAGGAACACCCCATCTCCGTCAAATCCGCGCAGGAGATCGCAAGGCACCTGGATGTGGAAAAGTATGAGCCGTACTACATCGGGATCACGACGAGCGGGGCTTGGATGCTCTGTGACGGCCCGGACGTCGGTTGGGAGACCGGCAACTGCCGTCCGGTCGTCCTGTCGCCGGACCGAGGTGTCCACGGACTGCTGGTTCTGGAGCAGGGACGCTACGAGACGATCAGCCTGGACGTGGTGTTGCCGGTCCTGCACGGCAAGTTCGGCGAGGATGGCGCGATTCAGGGCCTGTTGGAGCTCTCCGGCATCCCGTACGCGGGCTGCGATATCCAAGGTTCGGCCCTGTGCATGGACAAGTCGCTGGCGTACATCGTCGCCCGCAGCGCGGGGATCGCTACGCCGAAGTTCTGGATCGTCTCGGTGGACGACGACATCGACGCCGACCAGTTCACCTATCCGGTCTTTGTGAAGCCGGCCCGTTCGGGATCGTCGTTCGGTGTCAGCAAGGTGTCCCGGAAGGAGGAGTTGCCGGGGGCATTGGAATTCGCACGGCAGTACGACTCGAAGGTGTTGATCGAAGCGGCGGTCGTTGGCAGCGAGGTCGGATGCGCCGTCTTGGGGAACGATTCGGAGCTGGTGGTCGGCGAGGTCGATCGGATTGCGCTGTCTCACAGCTTCTTCCGAATCCATCAGGAGAGTTCGCCAGAGACCGGTTCTGACAACTCGACGCCGATCGTTCCGGCTGACATCTCCGCGGAAGCGCGTTCGCTTGTTCAGGAGACCGCGAAGGCGATCTATCGCGCCTTGCGCTGCAGGGGACTCGCTCGGGTAGACATGTTCCTCACTTCGGGTGGTGAGGTGATCCTCAACGAGGTCAACACGTTCCCTGGCATGACGTCGTACAGCCGTTATCCCAGGATGATGGCCGCCGCCGGGATGCCGCTGGCCGAGGTGATCGACGGGATGGTCTCGCTGGCGGTGACTGGGAAGCTCCGATGAACGCTGACCTTGTCTTCGTGGACGAGTTCGTGCCCGGCGTACGGTGGGATGCGAAGTACGCCACCTGGGACAACTTCACCGGCAAGCCGGTCGACGGGTATCTCGCGAACCGAATTGTCGGTACGACGGCCTTGTGCGCGGCCCTGGAACGAGCACAAGAGTCGGCCGCTTCCCTCGGCTTCGGCTTGCTTCTGTGGGACGGTTATCGCCCTCAGCGCGCCGTGGACAGCTTTCTGCGCTGGTCGAAGCAGCCGGAGGATGGGCGAACGAAGCTACGGCACTATCCGAAGATCGACAGGACCGAGATGTTCGACAGGGGATATGTCGCCGCCCGGTCAGGCCACACTCGGGGCAGCACTGTTGACCTGACGCTGTATCACTTGACCACCGGCGAACTCGCTTCCATGGGCGGTGACCATGACCTGATGGATTCGGTCTCCCACCATGGAGCAACTGGAATCACGCCGGTCGAAGCGGCGAACCGTCTGTGCCTTCGCTCTGTCATGGAGGCCAGCGGGTTCAGCTCATACGACTGTGAGTGGTGGCATTACACACTGCAGGACGAGCCCTATCCAGACACCTACTTCGACTTTCTCATCGCCTAGTTGAGAGGGGAAACGTGCAAATACGACCGGCACAGGCGACCGATGCGGCGGCCGTCAACGAACTGCTTGAGCAGCTCGGGTATGTCCAAGACGGCACCGCCACAACAGCAACCCGCATCCAGACCTGGGATGACGACCCCTCGAGCGCGACCTACGTGGCCGATGCCGACGGCAACCTTCTCGGCCTGGTCGCGGTCCACATCTGCCCGTTCTTTCAGCTCGCCGGCTCGTCGGGCCGGATCATGGCCCTGGTCGTCTCCGACCACGCCCGCGGCCAGGGCATCGGTGGCCAACTGGTGGCAGTGGCCGAATCCTTCGCCGCAAGTCGCGGATGCACCCGCATGGAAGTCACCAGCGCAGACCGCCGCCAAGCCGCACACACCTTCTACCGCCACCGCGGCTACCAAGACCAAACAGGAACGTCATCCCGTTTCCTACGCGACCTCAACCACCCCACCGAAGCCGCTCACTGACAGGACCGCGCAGTTCGTGAGCCCCGGCAGCGGTGCGGTTGGTTCCGCACCGCTGTTCGGGGTTGATCGGTGGCGACCGCTACCACCTGACTCGTTCGGGTGTCAGGCGCTGGGGCAGAACGTGTCTCGTGACGGGCGCTTGCCGTCGACCAGGAACGTGGTCTCGAGGTTCTTGGCGCAGGTGTTGTTGCCGAACAAGTAGGACAGGTGGCCGCCTTGATCGGCGGTGACCAGGCGAGATCGCGCACCGAGCGTTCGGTGCAGCTCGACGGCACCGACGTACGGCGTGGCTGGATCGCGCAAATTGTTCACCAGCAGGATTGTCGACGATCCTGCTTTGCTGATGTCTACGCGCGGCTCAGGCTTGGCCGGCCAGAACGCACACGGCCAGACGCTGGCCGCCGCCGGGCCGAACAGGGGATAGCGAAGCCGGTCGACAGCCACGTGACGCTGGTAGGTGTCGATGTCTCGAGACCAACCGGGGGAGTTGCAGACCAGCGCCAGCATGCCGGAGAAGTCTCCGCCCGCGGGTGGAGGCGGAAGCTGCGGTGCCTGACCAGCGGCGAGAGCCTGCAGGGCCGACGCCAGAGCCGGGAAGATCGAATCGTTGAACAACATGCCGTACGTCATGGCGCGCAAAGCGGCGCCGCTGATTCCAGCGACTGGTGCCTGGTCGAGGTTGTCGACAATCTGCAGCCACCGCGTCCGCACCTGCGCAGGGGTGGCACCGAGACCGTACGTCGCGTCCTGAGATGCGGCCCACCGCGCAAAGTCCGGGAACCGCAGCTCGAAGCCCAGACCCCACCGACGAGCGCCGACGGCGTCGAGCCCACCGAGACCGCTGACGCTGTCGAAGACCATCCGGTCGGTCCGCTTCGGGAAGAGCGCGGCGTACAGCGTGCCGAGGTAGGTTCCGTGCGAGTACCCGAGGTATGAGATCCGCTGTTCGCCGAGAGCCTGGCGGATCCGGTCCATGTCCCTCGCGACGTTGGTGTTGGTGATGTAGGGCAGCAGATGCGCGGTACCGGACTGCGCGCACTGCTCGGCGATCTGCCGGGCGTCGGCGGCGCGCTGGTTGACGTCCGCAGCAGTCCGTGCGTAGGGCGGCGGGATCAGAGTCGCCGCCTGGTCGGGCCGCAGGTTGCAGGTGAGCGGCGTACTGCGTCCGATGCCGCGCGGGTCGAATTCGATGAGGTCGTACGTCTCCCGCACGCTGGCAGGAAGCCCCAGCGACACCAGCGCGAGCGGCAGCGCCGCCTGCGAGTCACCCTGGCCGCCGATGTTGAGTAACAGCACACCACGTCGGCGAGCAGGGTTGGTGCTCGGCAGCCGCGACACCGCGATCTCGATCTTCTCGCCGGCAGGTTTTGCGTAGTCCAGTGGGACAGTCACCGTGGTGCATTCGAGGCCCAGGGATGGCTCGGGGACGCCGGGACAAGGCGTCCAGGACAGTGAGCTGTCATCTACATGTGCGGCGGAGGGCACCGCCGTGGTACCCAGTGTGAGTCCGCTCGCCGCCACGACGGTCGCCAGTGCGGTGGCCACCACCCGTCGTCTGTGCGCGCGGAAGCGCTCGATGAATGAAGGCATGGGAGCTTCCTCTCGTGTTGGTCGATCACGTCGCCTGCCAGTGCGTCGAACGAGGGACCGCCAGTTCGACACGGCGTGCTAGACCTGACGTGAACAGGCCAACGACGGGCGGGCGATCGCGCCAAGGCCGTGAAAGGTAGGAATCATGGCGGTTCTCACGAAGGCCGAGGCCATTGCGATCATTCGCCGCGCCTACGGCCCCGATGTTGCCGAGTCGGTCGCAGACCAGTTGCCAGATCAGTTCGACCCCGACAACGACGCAGACGCCGAAATGCTCAACCGCCTCGGCCTGACCCGAGACGGCCTGGCCAACGCCCTGGGCGGCGAACTCTGACGCGTCACCCGGCGGTCAGGCAGTAGTTCCCCGACGCCGGCGCGGGCGGCCGCTGTGCAGGTCGGTGCTGGTTCGCGCCTAGCGGGGTTCGAGTCGGAGAGTGGTGGCTTTGGCCGTGGCGTTGATGATTGCGCGGGTGTCCGGTCCGTTGCCGTACTTGTCGAGGTACGCCGTGTCGAGCTGATCGTCGACGCTGTCGTCGGGGATGAAATTGACTTCGCGAGTTGTCCCGTCCCAGGAGATTGCGCCTTCGTGGTGGCGGACGACGCCCTTGTACCAGCTGCCTTCGCTGCCGCGCACTGACCGTACGTACAGGCTTCCGTCGACGACGACGTGCCACACAATGGTGAGGGTGCGCAGCGAGTTGTCCTTGCGACGTCCGGCGACGCGGATCTCGTCGATCCGGTCCAGCTTGTGCAGCTCTTCCGCGGTCCAGTTGCTCATGTGATCTGTTCCTTCGATAGGTCAGCGCGCGTGCCAGATCCTGCCAGTACCCCACTTCACAGTGCCTAGGCCGAGGGTGGCCACCGAGTCGTGTGCGTTCAGCTGAGAAAGGTGAGCGCGCGTTTGGCCCAGTCGAGTTTCTCGTCGGCCCAGCTGAGGATGTCGAGGGTTAGGGTGACGTTGTCGGGTGGGCGTTGGACCAGGGTGTCTAGGCGGATCAGGCGGTCGAAGTCGACGTTGACGGGGTCCGGACGCGCCGCGCCGGTCGGGGTGGTGAAGGGGACGCCGGCGAGGCGGAGGATGTTGATCGTTTCCTGGGCGAGGATGCCGTAGGCGACCGTGGTCGGATGGACGCCGTCGAGGGAGAAGAGGCCGCCGGCCGCGCGTCCGCCGTGCCCGTCACTGGCGAGGTACCGCGAGTCGACGACGGGCTGCAGCGCTCTCAGAGCGGGCGGCAGTGGGTACGGCGTCCACCAGTCCGGGCGCGCATTGGGGTCGGTGATGAAGCGGCGGGAAGCCATCCGGTCGAGCAGGCCGGCGGCGTCCAGCAGGTACCAGTCGCGGTTTCCTTTGCGGGCCGCGCGTACGGCGTCCTCGATGGTCTGGTTGAACATGTCGATCGCGACATCCACCGCGAACGCTTCCGGGCCGGTGATGGACTTGTCCTTGCGCGGGTCGAAGTCCGCGTCGCGCACCCACGGTCTGGTGTAGTGCGGGAAGTACCGCGAACCCGGCTGGATCTTGGTGCCGATGCCCCGGCTGATCGGCGGGATCGTCACATGCGGGACGGTGCAGAGGACGACGTGCCGAGCATGGATCTTCTTGATCTCCTCGACGATCTCCGCGAACTCGGCGGCGAAATGACTTGGTTGCCAGACCGTGTACTGCTCCTTCTTGCCGAGGTCGCGATAGTCGTCACCGCTCCAGCCGACGCGTAGCTGGGTCACGCATTTCAGCGCGTTGTTGGCGCCCAGAAAGACGATCAAGGTTTCGATACCGCACTCGGAATCATCTTTCTCGTCTCCCAGTTTGGCCGCGGTCTGGAAGAGAGTCAGCTTCCGATCGTCGTCCGACCCGTTCGGATAGACGGACAGGGCGGCTCGATCGTTGTGGTTCTGCACGATCTGGTGAATCCGATCGTCGCGGGGCGAGCCGATCCGTGCCGCGCAGGCGTCATAGGTCTTCTGGAGCGCGTCGCGCAGATCCCAGCCGTAGACCGCAAGGGCGTGGTTGTACCCGCTGGTCTTCGCCACGTGACTCCCGTCGCCACGTTCGTAGTAGTCCTCGAGCTTGCCCATCCACGACCTGGCCGCGAACAGCGCCAGCGGTACTTCGAAGAGGTTCAGCTCGGCGCCGAACCGGTCCGCCAACTCACGAAGAAGAAGCTCCATGTTCAACGGCAGACCGCCGTACCCGGGATAACGCGGATAACGGAACTTGTCGAGCCAGCCCAGCTCGTACGCGATGATGGCCGGATACGAGATGTCGGTGTTGAACACCGCCCCACTCTGGAACCCGTGCGTCAACGAATCTCCGATCGCCACCAGCCGATGCTTAGGCGTCCCACTCCGCTTCGCCAACTTGATATCAGGCACTCCGACAGTCGCATCGAACTGCGGCACCCTCGGCTCCTTCTTCGACCGATCCTTGACCTCCTTAGGAGCGTTATCCGCAACAGAAATCTCCCCTGAAGCTGGCATCGTTTCCCCCTGGAGCAGCCTTCTTCAGACACTGATCCGCACCCAAGACACTTGTCAACGACTCGTCGGGAAAGTGGGGGGCTACGCTTCGATCGTGGGGGTCGGAGGGCATCCCTGGGGTGGAGAGCAGCGGTTCGGCGATGTACTGCGTCGTTACCGCACCTTGGCAGGTCTGTCTCAGCAAGCGCTTGCTCAGCAGAGCGGACTCAGTCGCCGGGGGATTGCGGATCTCGAGCGTGGCGCGCGGAACTCTCCCTACCCGGATACCGCACGGCGGTTGGCCGATGCGTTGCGACTGACCTCGCCTGACCGCGCAGTGTTCATGGCAGCGTGCCGCCGCGGCGACGCACCAGCGCGCTACACGTTGCCGATCGAGCCGGCGCCGATCGTCGGACGGCAGGCCGAGCTCGACGAGCTGGTACGGCGTGCCGAGACTGCGCGACTCCTGACACTCACCGGCCCCGGAGGGGTCGGAAAGACCAGGCTCGCTCTCGAGCTCGCGCGACGAACGGAGCCGGCGTATGTCGATGGTGCCGTGATCGTCGCACTTGCACCGGTGGCCGACGACACCGTCGTAGCGGCGACGGTGGCCACGGCGCTCGGCGTGACCTTGAGACCTGGCGAGTCAGCAGAGGAATGCGTGCGCGAACACCTTCGTTCGAGGCAGGTTCTGCTCCTGCTGGACAACTGTGAACACATGGTGGTGGCGTGTGCGCAGCTGACAGACAGGCTCCTTCGCGATGCGCCAGGTCTGCGGGTCCTGGCCACAAGCCGCGAGCAGCTGCGGATCCCCGGCGAGACTGTATGGGTTGTGCCGCCGCTGACCGCCGGCGACGCTGTGGAACTGTTGAGTCGGCAGGCGCGTAACGCCGGGGCAGCAGCGTTCACGCGAGACGAGCTGCTGCTGGTCGGCGAGGTTTGCGACCGCCTGGAAGGCCTTCCGTTGGCGATAGAGCTGACCGCTGCGCACATTCCGGCGCTTGGTGTCGCTCAGGTCGCTGAGCTTCTCACTGATCGGCTCGACTTCTTGGCGCGGGGGAGCCGGGTGGATCCGCCGCGGCACCGCACGTTGCGCGCGGCACTTGACTGGAGCTTCGCGCTGCTCGACCCCACCGAGCAGAAGGTGATGGTGCAGCTGGCCAGCTTCAGGGGCGGCTGGAGCCTGGAGGGAGCGCGGGCCGTCTGCGCCCGGGGCGACATCTCACGGGCAGCGCTTGTCGGTGCTCTGGAGGGCCTGGTCGAGAAGTCGCTCGTCGCGGTCGAGGACGCAGGCGACGTACGCCGCTATCGCTTCCTGGAGACCATTCGTGAGTATGCCGCCGAGCACCTCGACGCGACACATGACGCCGAGGTCACTCGCGATCGCCACGTGAAGCACTTCCTGATGCTGGCCGAGGACGGCGCGGTGACCAGGCTGGGCATTCGATACCCCCAGGACATGGCCCGGCTGCGCCTCGAGCATGCCAACCTACGCGCAGCCCTGCGGTGGTTGCTCGACGGACACCGGATCGACGAGGGCTTGCGGCTTTGCCAGGCTCTCGGTGGATTCTGGCTGTCCCAGGGATTCCTGGCCGAGGGCGACGAGTGGTTCGCGCGGTTCCTCGATCGCGCCGCCGGCCGGCCTTCGCCCATGGTCGCCGCGGGTCTTCATTCGTGGGGCCGGCTCGCTGAGTACGCCGGTGATCTCGACCGTGCGATGGAACTCTTCGAACGGAGCCGGACCATCAGCAGCACCGTCAATGACCGGACGATCTGGGCCCGGGCGTGTTGTGGTCTCGGCGATCTTGCCCTGCATCACAGCGGGTACGCCGAGGCAGTCGCGCTGTACAAGTCTGCGGTCGAGGCTGCGCGCGACGCCGGGAGCGTTCCCGAGGAGGCGCAGGCGCTGCTGTGTCTGGGACGCGCGACGAGTTTGATGGGCGATCCGGAACAGTCGATGGGATGGCTGGAGCAAGCGCTTGTGCTCGAGCGGCAGCTCGGGGATGGGTGGGGTATCGCCTACGCATTGAACGAAACGGCGCAGCAGGCCCGCAGAGCCGGCCGGCTCGAACAGGCGCGCAGGCTCCTCGAGGAATGCCACGTGCTGTGGCGCCAGGCGGGGACGCGCATGGGTGAGCGTGCCGCGCTGATGAATCTGGCACTCGTGACGCTAGAACTGGGAGACGTCCGGAGGGCGGCCGAGCTCGCAGGTGACAGTCTCGAGGTCAGCCAGGAGGTCGGGGACGACGGCTCGACAGCGTCGGTCCGCTGCATCGAGATCGCCGCGCAGACCGTCGCCGCACGCGGAGCGATGTCGACCGCGGTGTGTCTGACCGCGATCGCGAGTGAGCGTCGAGCCGGCCTCGGCGCTCCGCGGCCGTCGATCGAGGAGGCGGAGATCTCACGACTCGTGGTGCGAGCCCGCGAGCAGCTTGGCGAGTCGGGCTTCGAGGCAGCCTGGTCGCGCGGCCTCGGCGTACCGATCGCAGACGCTGTCGACCTGGCAGCCGAAGGACTCACCGCGAGCCTGGAAACCTCCGAGCACTGACTGCGCACCGAGTGCGTACATCGTGCACATCGATACTCACCGCCGCAGTACCTAGCGTGAAGGCAGGGAAGGGAGGCCCTCATGGAGCCTTTGAGGACGGCAGTTGTCGGATGTGGTTTCCACGGGACGAACCTGGCGCGAGCCGTCGTACGCTCCGATCACCTCGAACTCGTGGCAGGTGTCGATCCGGACACGCTCGCCGCGCGGGCGGTGGCGGCGCTGAGCGGAGGGGCCAGCGCCCACCCGTCGGTTGGCGAGTTGCTGAACGCCGAAGACGTCGACGCCGTACTGATCGCGACGCCGCACGATGCACTCGCTCCCACGGCGTTGGCGGCGATCCGCGCCGGCAAGAACGTCATGATCGAGAAGCCGATGGCGCTCACCGAGGAGCAGGGCAAGGAGGTCGAGTTCGCGGCCGCGAGCGCCGGGGTGACGTGCATGGTCGGGTACTCCTTCCGCTACGGGATGGCGCGACACGTGTCGGATCTGCTCGCACAGGGTGCGGTCGGTGAGGTTCGCGCGATCACTGGCGCCATCGGGACCGGCGCCATGGACGATGGCTGGGTCGCGCGTCCGGAGTCCGGTGGTGGTCCGATGCTGTACGTCGGCTGTCACCTGATCGACCTGGCTCTTTGGTTCATGGGCGAGGAGCCGACCAGCGTCTCCGCAACGGTTCACGATCGAGCGGACAGTGGAGTGGACGAGACCTCGGCCCTGACTCTGGGGTTCACGGATCGACGGCTTGCACAGTTCCTGGTGACGCAACAGGCCCCGGGCTTCTTCTACGACCTCCGGATCGTCGGCAGCTCGGGGTTCGTCGCTCTCCGCGGCCGGAACTTCGTGCAGTTCGACGTCGAGGTCCAGAGCGAGACTCTCGAGGCCTATCGGGACCCGACGATCATCCGGCCGGCAATGCAAGGCGACCACATCACGATGATGCTGATGCCTGAGCTCACGGAGTTCGCGGCAGCGGTCGCCGATGGACGACCACCGGCCATCACCGCCACCGACGGCCGGAGCGTTCTCCGCGTCATCGACGCCGTCCGCCAGAGCTCACACAGCCGGCGAGCTGTGGAGCTCACACCAACGCTCACTGCCTACTGACGGCAGTTTGAGCGGCCAGGGCTCTCAAGCACGGGGTGGGGAGCCCTGGGGGTCGGCGTTGGAGAATTCGGGGCCTTCCAGGGCGCTCCAGGGGGCGTCGCCTACGCCTCCGAGGCTGTCTCGTACGTCGGACCAGCGGGCGGTGAGGGCGTACAGGACGATGACGTCCAGGGCGATCATCAGGATGGCCCAGACCGGGTAGGCGTTGAGCCACGCGATCTGCGTGACCGCGTGCAGGCTGACGACCACGATCCCGGCGATCCGGGACCAGGCGGCTCCGGTCAGCAGGGCGCCGCCGATGGGCATGAGGAGCAGCCCGGAGATCAGGACGACCCAGCCCCAGGCGGTCACGTTCACGATGACGAGTCTGTCCCGCTCGATTCCCAGCCGCTCGTCGGTGAGCAGGGCGGTGAGCCCGTGGATCACGTTGATGAGGCCCTCCACCATGAGCAACGCGCCGGCGAAAACGACGAAGCCGGCCAGCCTCTTCCCACTGTGCTCAGCCATGTCTGCCCACTCCTCTCCCTGCGTCCGCCGGCCGCAACCAGCAGCGGACCGCACCTGGATGCTCTCCCTCCGCCCCTGCCCAGCGCCTCACCCCACCCGGATGAGTCACGAGCACCCGGCGGCCGGTTGTTGGGTGACGACAACCCAGTTGAGCGCTGCCATGCGAGCTGAACACTTAGTGTGACTGTGACGGATCACCGGCTCGCGGGCTGTATCTCGGGGGCGGGTCGGCGGTTCTTTTGTCGGGGATGTCTAGGTAGGGAGGGCTGATGGGGTCAGCGGTCGTGGTTGGTGGGGGTGTGGTGGGGCTGGCGGTGGCGCGGGCTTTGCAGCGGCTGGATCCGGGTACGCCGGTTGTGGTGCTGGAGAAGGAGTCGGCGGTTGCGGCCCATCAGACGGGGCATAACTCCGGGGTCATTCACTCGGGGTTGTACTACAAGCCTGGATCGCTGAAGGCTCGGCTGGCGGTTGCCGGTGGGGTGGCGTTGCGGGAGTTCTGCGAGGCCAAGGACATTCCCGTGGATGTGCCCGGGAAGCTCGTGGTCGCCACCAGCGAGGCTGAGATGGTGCAGCTCGACCGGCTGTTCGACCGGGGCCATGACAACGGCGTGCCGGTACGGCGGCTGACCCTCGACGAGGTCAGGGAGCGCGAACCGCACCTCCGCGTGAGGGGCGCGCTGGCCGTCGATTCGACCGGACGTGTGGACTTCAAGCTGGTGTCGCGTGCGCTGGCCGACGACGTTCGGGCGGAGGGAGGCGAGATCCGCACCGGCGTGACGGTCACCTCGGTTCAGAGCGCCGGCTCGGTCGTGCGGGTGCAGACGACGGACGAGGTGATCGAGGCGGATCGGGTCGCGGTCTGCGCCGGCCTGCACAGCGATCGGCTCGCGCGGGCCTCGGGTCTCGAGCCGGGCGTACGGATCCTGCCGTTCCGCGGTGAGTACAGCGAAATCGTGCCGGAGCGTGACTATCTGGTGAAGGGACTGGTCTATCCGGTGCCCGACCCGGATCTGCCGTTCCTGGGAGTGCACCTGACCCGCGGCATCGAAGACACGGTGCACATCGGGCCGAACGCCGTACCGGCGCTGGCTCGGGAGGGCTACCGCTGGAAGAACATCGTGCCGAAGGACCTGTGGGAGTCGTTGACGTACCGCGGCTCCTGGCGGCTCGCGCGGCGGTACGGCAAGACCGGAGCGCAGGAGTTTCTGCGCTCGCTCACCGGCAAGGCCCTGGTCAGAGCAGCGCAGCGGATGTTGCCTGACTTGCAGGTGGCCGACGTACGGCGGGCAGGCTCTGGCGTCCGTGCTCAGGCGGTGACGAAGCAGGGACAACTCGTCGACGACTTCCTGTTCCTCCGTGACGGCCGGACCCTGCACGTCCTCAACGCGCCGTCGCCGGCCGCCACAGCATGCCTACCGATCGGCGAACACATCGCCCAGGAACTCTGCGGCCGCCGAGCCTGAAGGGCGCACGTTACGCGAGGAAATCGACGCGGTGTTCGCGGCCGCCGAAGCTGAACGTGTCGCCGACTCCCAGCCCCTTCAGCGACGCGTAGAGCGGTGAATCGGAGGAGAGACCCTCGTACGTGACGCCGTCGCACTCGAACGCTTCAGCCACCACCCCGACGACGTACCGGTCCCCGTCGAAGCCGACGAGTGCGCCTGGCGCCACGGCAGTCTTGACCCCGAAGTCGAGGCCCTTGATCTGGGCCAGGATCCGCTTCTGCCGATCCTCGACGTCATCGAGCAGCCCGCCCAGGTCAGCGGCCTCGCCGGACTGGGACAGGTCGTCGACCGAGTCCGCCACGTCGGAGTCCAGCATCGCGGCGGAGTCGTGCTCCGCCACACTCGCCTGCGACGACCGGAGCCCGGCTTCGGCCTGAGCGATCAGCGCATCCTTGACGCGCTGCTTGGCATCCCCATCCATCACGGCCTCCAGACCTACGTTCCTGCCAGCCTAACGCGGCCGTTACGTGAGACTGTTGGCGATGAAAGCCAGGCTGAGGCCCTCGATCTGGCGGAGATCGGGCGCGTCGCGAAGCGGCCCTTGGCCGGTGAGTACGGCGGTTCCGTGGACGATGGACCAGATGGGGTACTCGATGCCCTCGCGCCGCTGCGGATCGAGGACGCCGGCCTCCACCAGTTCGTCCAACGCGTCGCGCAGCAGACCCAGTGGAGTGCGGTCGTTATAGCCGTGCTGCTGCGGCACAGCGAATGCCGTGGCGAACAGCCCTGGCTCCTCATGCGCGAATCGCAGGTACGCCGTTCCGATCGCGCCCAGCCGGCGTTGGGCCGCACCGGGATTCCCGCGCTTGCCGCGGATGCGAGCGATGTCGGCGTCCATGCGGTCGGCCAACTCGTTCATGGCCACGGTGCAGACCTCGGCGAGTAGCTCGTCGCGGTCGGCGAAATGCCGGTAGGCGGCGTTGGGTACGACGCCGACGATCCGGGTCGCCTCGCGCAGTACGACCGCGTCAGGACCGCCCGTGCGAGCCAGTTCGACTCCGGCCGCGACCAGGCCGGCGCGTACGTCGCCTCGCGGCCGCCGCCGCGACCGTGGTGCTTCCTCGTCGATGCTCACCGGCTCAGGTTATCAATGTGGACACTGTCCACCAAACCGAGCTAATGTGGACGGTGTCCACATAACTGCGAGGGAGGGCTCCTGATGGAGACGACTACCGACACGCCGTGGTTGACCGCGGACGCATGGTTCGCCGGCGGGCAGCGAATCTGGTACGACGCGAAGTCCGCACGTGTACTCACCGAGCCGAGGCCCGGTGTACTGAAGGTCTTCGAGCGCGCGACGCCCACCACCAAGGATGCGACGTGGCTGACGATGTTGCCCGGATTCCCGGACGGCTCGTACGGCTGGGCCCAGGTGGATCGCCTGCTCCCCGCCAAGCTGGGTCCACGCCTGTACGTCGACCCCGTCGGCCAAGGCGATTCGGACAAGCCCAAGCGCTACCCGCATTCCACGGTCGGACGAGCCGATCTCGTCGAGGCTCTCTGGCGGCACCACGGCGTACGTCGTACCGTCGTGGTCACGTTCGACTACAGCTCACTGACCCTGCTGGAACTCCTGCGCCGCAAGAGCCGGCCAGAGATCACCGCGGTCTTCATGGTGAACGGCGGTCTGTTCGCCGACGCGCATACGCACCCCTGGCAAGGCACTCCGATGCTCAGATCACCGCTCGGTGCCCTCGGCGCACGGAGCTTGCAACGCTCGTTCCCCGCATTCATCCGGGGCTGGAAGCAGGCCCGCATGTACTCCCGCAACTACAATCCGACAGAAACCGAACTCAAGGAACTCTGGTCGGCAGTGGTCCGTCGCGACGGAGCAAGGTTCCTCCACGACGGCGCCGGCTTCGTCAAGGAACACCGCCGCAACGCGACCCGCTGGGACTTCGCCGCGATCGCCCGGGAACTGAACGGCACAGTGCCCCTGTACGTCGGCGGCAGCACGGAAGACCCGTACGAGCATCGCCAGATCACGGCCACCCGGGAAAGGGTGCCCGAAGCCCGCATCATCACTTTCCCAGGCGGCCACCTGACCACCAGCGAACACCCGGACCTCCTGGCCGACGCGATCGCGGACATCGGGTCCTGCCACGGAGTGGAGGAAATGGCATGACCGACGCCATCCCGGCCCAGTACGTCACCGGCAAATCGCGGGCAGCCATCGAGCAGGCCCTCGTTGCCGCAGGCAAAGACCTGGACGGGCTCGAGGCCGCCGATCTCGCGCTGCTCGAGGACTACCACACCGGCGGACGACTCGTGACCGCCCAGCTGGTGGACCTGGTCGACCTCACGCCGGACAGTGAGGTGCTCGACGCCGGCACAGGCATCGGAGGAACCGCACGCTACCTCGCGGGCCATTCAGGCTGCGTCGTGACGGCGGTCGACCTGTCCGAGGAGTACTGCGAGACCGCCCGCTGGCTGAACGGTCTCGTCGGGCTGGACGACCGGATCGCCGTACGGCAGGGGGATGTGACCGCGCTGCCCTTCGACGACGCGTCGTTCGATGCCGTGTTCAGCCAGCATGTCCAGATGAACGTGGCCGCCAAGGACCGTCTCTATCAGGAGGCGAGGCGGGTTCTGAGGGCCGGCGGTCAGCTCGCCGTGTGGGACATCGCCGCCGGCGACGAGCGTGAACTCGACTACCCGTTGCCGTGGGCCGACGTACCCGAGCACACCCATCTGAGTACGCCGGCTGCCCTGCGTACCGCGATCGAGTCGGCCGGATTCACCGTCGAGCACTGGACGGATCGGACCGAGCAAGTCGGCGCCCTGATGCGAGCGATGCAGTCGCTTCCACCGAGCCCCCTCGGGCTGCACGCGTTCGTCCCCAACTTCCGCGAGCGCGTGAAGAACCTCACCGAAGGGCTGTCCGACGGCCGGCTCAGAGCCATCCAGGCGGTCGCCAGGGGACGGTAGCCCGTCCTCACCCGCCAGGGAGGTGTACGGCGTCAGCGGTCGCGCCTAGCGTCGTAGGTCCGTGATGCGTGTGCCCCGGGGGAGCGGTGCGATGGGTGGGAGTTGGGACCCGTGGTGAAGCGGTTGGCCGAGCATCCACTGGTCCTGCGGGTGGTGCAGGTCATACGGCGGAGCGTCGTCTGGCGGATCGTGGTCTCGGCGATCGAGATCAGGTTCTACGACCGGGCGCTGACGCTGGCGGGGCAGGCCTTCATCGCGCTGATTCCGCTGATGATCGTGCTGGCGACGTTGGTCAGCAGTTCCGACTCGCTGGCCATCGGTGACTGGCTGATTGACAGGTTCTCGCTGACCGGCCCGTCCGCGGATGCAGTGCGGTCCTTGTTCGGACAGCCGCCGGCCGGCTCAGGCGGTCTGACCTTCCTGAGCGTGATCACCATCCTGGTCTCCTCGAGCAGCTTCGCGCGATCGGTCCAGCGGACCTATGAAGTCGCGTGGAATCTGCCGGCTCGAGGGCTGCGCAGGACGATCAACGGCCTCGAGGGTGCCTTCCTCATCCTGATCGCGCTGATCCTGCTGGGCTACCTGGCGAGCCTGGCCAATGACCTGCCGGGCGGCCTGCTCCTCACCGTGATCGCTCAGACTTGTGCGGCGGTTCCGGCGTGGTGGCTCGCCAGCCGGCTGCTGCTGAGCGGGCGGGTCTCCTGGCGCCTGCTGTTCCCGGGCGCCGTCGTCAGCGCGGTGGCTCAGGTGGCCGTCACCTCGGCGGGTGCCGTGTACGTACCGCACCTGATCGAGCGCAACACAGAGCGGTACGGCGTGATCGGCGTGGCGATCGCGCTCATCTCCTGGCTCGTCGTACTCGCTCTGCTCGTCGTCGCCTCTGCAGTCGTCGGCGCCCAGCTCGGTGCGGCCCTCGCGGAGCACGACGAACGCCGTACCCGATAGAGCCGACTCAGGCGCAGGCCGACACACCTCCCTGTACTCCGGTGTTGAAGGCTGACGTCCGCTCCTGAGCGTTGCCGTGGTCGCTCTCGTTGGTCCAGGGGTAGTCGTCGGCGACAGCGGCCAGGGTCTTGGCGAGTTCCTCGCTGTCGCCGGGCTCGATCTCGATCAGCCCGTCGTTCGCTGCGCCCTGGAGCGCGGCTCCGGCCAGGCAGTCCGCCTGCAGTTCCGCCTGGACGGACACCTGATCCCGGTTGAGTCTGGCCTGGATCGCGTGGCCCCACTCGTGGGCGATGATCAGGTAGACCCAGGCGTCCCCGATCTGGCTGTAGCCGGCCTCCATCAACTGCTCGTCCCACGCGAGGAAGTCGCCCGGCCCGCAGTAGAACGCGTTGAACGGCACCGACGGTTCTCCTCCACACCGCGGTCCGTTCGCACCGACGTAGCCGCCCTCCACCCGAGGACTCTGGTAAGCCTTGCCGAACTGCTCGGCGAAGTGCGTGCGCCAGAAGGTGTCCACCGCTTTGACGGCGGCCTGCTCGTCCGCGCGCATGTCCTGGGGATCGACCGGCGCCGTGGTGCCGGTGCTCTCAGCCTCTGCCGTTGTGGTGGTCGCTTCGGCCGGAGGTGCTGGTGCCGACGTCGGCGTACCGCAGGCGACTGCGAGGACCGCGACCATGGTCGCGAATCCACTGAGCCTGAGGAGTCGGAGCACCGGGTCGACAGCTGTCTCTAGGCGAGGGCCTTGGCCTTCAGCGTGTCGAACTCCGTCTGGGTGATCGTGCCCGCGGTGAGGAGTTGCTGGGCCTTGTCGATCTGCTCGGCCGGCGACGACGTGGACCCGGCGACCGACTTGATGTACTCGTCCTGCGCGGCCTTCGCACTTCCCCAGGCCGCCGCCGAACGCTCGGCCATGCCCTTGCCACGGGCGATCAGGTAGACCAGCGCGGTCACCAGCGGGAAGAAGACCAGACAGATCACCCAGATGGCCTTGACCCATCCCGAGAGGCCCTTGTCGCGGAAGATGTCCGTGATGATGTGGAACAACACCATCAGGTACGCGACGAACGCGAATGTGACGATGATGAACCAGATGACGTCCCAGAAACTCATGACTGCATCCCTTCGCTGTCGCGCCGATCAGTGGCTGCCGGCGACGTATCGAACATCTGGCCCCGCGGCCTCCGCGTGTTCCTTCCGGACCACGGTCGCGGTCCGGCGGCCGTCTGGGATCACCCGGGGTGGATGAGCTCCGGACCGGACCGTGGATCGGCGACGGGCTCACCCGGCGCGGGGGAGGAAGGCACCGCCCCGGCTGGTCAGGCTCGAGTTGTCGAGACACGGAGGCGGTTCATGAGCGACGCGTTCGGGAGACCAGCCGGCGGATCGACCTCGGACGGGGACGCCTCGGCAGGCGGCCTGACGGTTGACGAACGGGCCGAGCTCGAGCGGTTGCGGGCGCAGGTGGCGGCCCGGCGGCGCCGGATCGGCTGGCGGTCGCCGCTGGCGGTGGTGCTGATCCTGGTCGGCTGCGTGCTGATGCCGCTGTCCGTGGTCGGTGTCTGGGCCCGCAACCAGGTGACCGACACCGATCGCTTCGTCGCGAACGTGACCCCGCTGGCGGCTGACCCCGGCGTCCAGAACGCTGTCGCCGACCGGGTCACCGCCCAGATCTTCGGGTACGTCGACGTGGCCGCGCTCACCCGGCAGACGGTGGACGTGCTGGCCGAACGCGGGCTGCCGCCGCTCGTCGCGAACCAGCTCCGCGGGCTGGCCGGGCCGCTCGCCAACGCGATCCGCGGTTTCGTCCGGGGCAAGGTCGGCGAGGTTGTCTCCAGTGACACCTTCCAGGGCGCGTGGGTGACCGCCGTACGCGTCGCGCACCAGCAGATGGTGGCAGCGCTGAGCGGTGAGGGGACCCAGTCGGTCAGCGTCAGCCAGGGAGTGGTGAGTATCGACCTCGGGCCGTTCGTGGCGGCGGCCAAACAGAGTCTGGTCTCGGCCGGCTTCACGGCGGCGGAACGGGTGCCGAACATCAGTCCTCAGTTCGAGGTGTTCTCCTCGCGTGACCTGGCCCGGGCGCAGGACGCCTACCGGCTGCTCGAACGAGTCGGTACGGCGCTGCCCTTCGTCGCCATCGGCCTGATCCTGCTCGGCGTGTACGTCGCCCCCGGCCACCGCCGGGCTTTGGTCGGTGCAGGGCTCGGCGTGGCCGCATCGATGCTCCTGCTCGGAATCGTGATCGCTCTGCTGCGCACGGCGTACCTCGATCGGATTCCCGACAATGTGTCGGCGACCACCGCGGCGTCGGTGTTCGACACCCTGGTCCGGTTCATCCGGGCCGGGCTGCGGATGGTCCTGGTGTTCGGCCTGGTCGTTGCCGCGGCAGCCTTCTTCTCCGGGCCCTCGGCAACTGCGGTCCGGACCCGGCACGGTTTCCGCACCGGGATCGGCTGGCTGCGCGAGCACAGCGAGACGGTCGGTCTGCGCACCGGCCCGGTCGGCACGTGGGTGCACGCCAACCTGACCATCCTGCGGCTCGCGCTGGTCGCGCTGGCCGGACTTATCTTCGTGTTCATCGACCGGCCGACCGGGAAGGACGTACTGGTGCTGGCGGCTCTCCTGCTGGTGGCGCTGGCGATCCTCGAGTTCCTGGCCAGACCTCCACACCCCGCGGCTGCGCCGACTCCGACCGGCCCCGGCTGATCAAGCGAAGACGGTGGTCCAGTCGTTCTTCACGCTGACCACGGTCCAGCCCTGGTCACCAGCCCGCTCGAGCGCACGCTCCGCACCGGCGACGTAGTCGAACTCCCGCTCGGCATCGTCGTGCAGCACGATCAATCTGAGCGCCGGCCGGGCCGGGCCGCCGGCGAAGTTCAGCATCGGGATGTCGCCGTTCGCGTTGCCACCCGCCAGCACCGGCCGGCGACCCACCCGGCTCCAGATCCGCACCGGCTTCTCCGGACCATCGTCGAAGACGTCCAGACCGGCCTTGTACATGACCGCGCTGCCGTGCTCGTCCTCGACGTACTGCAGCCCGAAGCTGCTGCCGATCACGCGGTCCGGCGGAATGCCGTACAGCGGCACGGCGGCCGGCCGCATGAAGTCCCGGTCGCCGCCGGAAGCGATGTACGTGCTGAACCCGTTGTCCTCCAGGTACCGGAGCAACTCGACCATCGGCTGGAAGGTGCACTCGCGGTACGGGCGCTTGAGTGTTGGATGCGCGGCGCTCGCCAGGAACTCCTCCACCTCGCTGGCGTACTTCTCGACGTTCATCCCGCCGAACGCCTGCTGCACGCCGCCGAGCAGCACCTTCAGGTCGCTGTCGTCACCGTTGTAGTGCTTGACCAACGCCTGGCTGAGCCAGTCGAAGTCGTGCGTGTACGCCGCCTGCCACGGCTGCCGGTCGCGCAGCGCCGGGTCCTGGTCGGCCATGGCCGCGAAGCGCTTCAGGATGAAGCCGACCTGGATCGGCATCGGCTTCTCGCACCACAGTGTGCCGTCGTTGTCGAACACCGCGACCCGCTCGTCCACGGGGACGAACTCGCTCGAGGTCTCGTCGCCGATCCGCGCGACGAAGTCCCGGATGGCGTCCTTGGCCGCACCCTCCCGCCAGGACTCCAGGTGTTCGTTCATGATGGCCCCCTCCGAAGCCGCAGACTGCCCGGTTCTGACAGCGGTCGGCATCACCCACCGGGGATGACTGCCCTGTCACTGGTGCGATGAGTCGTTGTCCGAGGTGCGGGGTACGGTCGTCCTCGGGTTCGTTCGCTGATCTGAGGAGTGCGCGTGGCTGGTGACATCAGGCTCATTGTTCAAGGTGACGACTTCGGTATGTGTCATGCCGTCAACGTCGGCACGATCCAGGCGTTCCGGGAGGGGATCCTGACGCAGGCCTCGACCATGGCCGCGTGCCCCTGGTTCACCGAGGCCGCGGCGTTGGCGCGTGAGTCCGGGATTCCGCTCGGCGTGCATCAGACCCTGACCTGCGAATGGAACTTCCTGCGGTGGCGACCGCTGACCAACGGAGCCTCGCTGGTCGGTGATGACGGGACGTTCCTCCGTACGGTCGATGCGGCGCAGGCGTCCATCACCCATGACGACTCCGTCCGCGAGCTGTCCGCCCAGGTGGCGAAGTTCGCCGCGGAAGGGCTCTCGATCGACTATCTGGACGTCCACATGGGTCAGTCCGCAGAAGAGTCGGCGTACGACGAGGTCTCGAACGCTGCCGGCAAGCCGTTCATCTACGGCCCGGTGGAGTCGCAGCGATTCGCCTCGATCGTGACCTTGAGCGACCGGGAGGCGGACGGCAAGAAGGCGTGGATGCTCGACCACATTGCCGGCTTGACGCCCGGCGTGCACCTCTTGGTCACGCACTGCGCCGCCGCCCATCCGGAGCTCGCGGCGATGACCTCGCCCGGCACGTACACCTACCGATGGGCCGAGGAGTACCGGCTGTCGGATCAGGAGATCGTGACCGACCCGGAGATCCGCAAGGCGATCGAGGAGCGGGGGATCGAGTTGGTGTCGATGCGCAACGCGTTCACCGACTGACAGCCGGTACGGCGGGCGGCATGCCGAAGGCGGCCACGTGGTGTGGACCGACGAAGGCGTTGCTCTCCACGATCCGGCCGTTCTCGATGGTGAGGACATCGACGACCAACGCGTCGTACTGATCGCTGCCGGGGCTGCGCAGATAGCAGATCAGGGCAGGGCGGCCGTTGGCGGCGGACGGGAACGTTCGCCAGTCCAGCGGCCTGGTCAGGAACTCGGCGACGGCATCGATCCCGATGACCGGTGCATCCGGCGGCATCGTGATGCGTACGTCGTCGGCCAGCAGCTCCCGGAGACTGGCTGGATCGGTCGCTGCCGCGTACCGGCGCAGGATCTCCTCGTCCTCGGCGGTCAACGCCGGTCGGCGCCACTGCCGCGGATCACCCGGAGCGTGCCGGCGAATCGTCCGCCGGGCGCGCTGGATCAGACTGTTCACCGCAGGCACCGCTAGGTCGAGGGCGTCGGCGATCTCGGCCGCCGTCCAGCCCGACACGTCGCGGAGGACGAACGCCGCCCGCTGCCGTGCAGGCAGGTACATCAGCGCGGCGATCAGCGCTAGCTCGACCGTCTCCCGCGCCTCCAGACCGGACTGGGGATCCTCGCTCGGCACGGAGTCGGGATACGGGCCGATGTCGGTGCACCACTCCAGTGGATCGCCCGCCGGTACGCTCCGCCGTGCCGCCGCCTTGTGGTGGTCGAGATAGACGTTGGTGGAGATCCGGTAGAGCCAGGTCCGGATCGCAGCCCGGCCTTCGTACTGCGCACGAGAGCGCCAGGCGCGGAGGAAGGTTTCCTGCACCAGGTCGTCCGCATCGGTGACGTTGCCTGCGAGCCGGTAGCAGTGCGCGTGCAGTGAGCGCCGGTGCTCGTCGAACGCATCGCGGAACCGGTCGTCGGCTGCAGCGCTCGTCATGCGGCTCACCGTACCAACGCCGCCGTCGACGAACTGGACGAAAGAAAGTGCGATGACGATTCGCCGGGTCGCTCGTCCAACCTTCTGACAGCACCAACCGAAAGGACGATGCCATGACCGAAGCGACCGCCACGCCACCGATCGTCGACCGGGAGACCTTCCTCCGCGAACGCCGAGGGCTGCTCGCCCGCGACAAGGCCCACACCCGGGAGGGCGACGCGATCGCCGCGGCCCGGCGCCGGTTGCCGATGACCGAGGTCGACAAGTCGGCGACCTTGATCGGCGAGCACGGGCCGGTCTCGTTGTTGGACGTGTTCGACGGCCGCGACCAACTCATCGCCTACAAGCACATGTGGCACACCGGCAAGGGGATCGAAGGTCAGTGCGAGGGATGCACCGCGTCGATCTTCGACGTTCACGATGCCAGCTATCTGAACCATCGCGGAGTGTCGTTCGCGGTGTTCTGCGCCGGACCGTGGGAGGAGATCGTCCCGTTCCGCGAGTTCATGGGCTACACCCTGCCGTGGTACTCGATGGCCGGCGTCGAAGACCTCGGGGTCGGGCCGGGCCTCCTGGACGAGCCCGGCAACATCGCCTGTTACCTACGGGTCGACGATCGGGTCTTCCTGACCCACGAGACGATCGGCCGGGGTGTCGAGACGATCATGACGCAGGCTCACCTGCTCGATCTGACGGTGTACGGCCGTCAGGAACAGTGGGAGGACTCACCGGCGGGCTGGCCGCAGGACCGGACCTACACCTGGTGGGCCAAGGACGGCCGCCCGGTCCCGCAGTGGACCAGGCCGGGCGCCGTACGGCGTGACGAAGCCGCCGGCGAGCCGCAGGGTCATTGCTGTGGACAACCAGCGTCAGAACCGGGGCAATGACAGCAAGCCGTCGCTTCCGTCGGCCGTCAGGCCGCTGCGCACCGAGCGTCGCGTCGGATGGTTGGCTACGTGCAGGCGCGGCCCCCGCTGTCCGCTGGGCCATTGGAGGTACGCATGGCCCCGTGACCGGGCGATCCAGAGCACGAGATCGCCGATAGAGCTTTCCTCAGGCCCTGCATTGCCCTCCCAGCGGACGGTCGTCACACCGTCCAGATCGTCGTGTCCATTGGCCAGGCGAATCGCAGTCACAAGAACCATCGATTGACTTGCCAGGCTCATCTCTCGGCCTCCAGTCCGCCCTGTCGACAGCAGCAGCGTGGCACGGCGGACGGCGTCCGGGAAGCCTCAAATATGCGTTTTCAGCTCGGAGAATTGCGAGGCGAACGGCCCGTGCTCTGCCCATGACCGAGCGCGATCACTCGGGGTTCTGGAGGCCTCAACTACCCGGGCTGGTGTAGCTCCGGATCATCCGGTTGAAGAAGACGAGACCGATGGCGAAGACGACCAGTCCGCCGGCCGGTGAGACGTACGCCAGCCAGGCAGGGATCGGCAGGTCGCCGGTGCGATCGAGGAGCACGGTGGCCGGCAGGTAGGCGATGAACGCCATCGGGAAGATGAAGGTGAGGGAGAGGAATCCCCAGCGGCTGAACATTGTCAGCGGATAGCCGCTGAACTGCGTGATGGTGTCGTCGGCGAGGATCCGCAGCGACATGGTGGACGTCATCCGGAAGGACAGCCCGGAGAGGAAGGTTTGCATGCCGGTCTCGACCAGGCCACCACCGACCACCGCGGCGATCAGGAACGCCACCTTTCCCGGCGTCCAGTCCACTGAGGCCTGAGGGGCGAAGACCGCCACCGCTCCGAACCCGAGCAGCGCGTCGCCGAGGGCCATGAGTGGTGCGTGGCGGGTCACGACCTGCAGGTAGGTCCCGGCCGGGCGCAGCAGGTAACGGTCGACATCGCCTTGCTGGATCGCCTGGTCGATCGAGATGAGCGCACCGAACGGCACCACGTAGAACGCGTGCGCGGCCAGCCGCATCCCGAACAGGAACGCGATGTCGTTCAGCCGCCAGCCGTCGATGACGTTGAACTTCGCCAGCAGGACCCCGATGAACAACAGTTGCGTACCCTGCAGCACCATCCCGCCGAGGATCGCCGAGAAGAAGCTGACCCGATAGCTCATCGCCGCATGCCAGCCGGCCCGCAGCAGGATCCGGCTCGCGCGCAGATCCTCCCGGAGCGGGGACAAGGTCTTGATCTGCTCAGCCACCGAGCACCACCACCCTGTGGACGGCTCGGCGCCAGACGAGTTGCAGGAGCACGAAGAGCACCACCACCCAGCCGAGCTGGAGCGCCAGCGTGCCACCCAGGTCGGCCCCATGCCGGGTCCCGAACCAGATGGACAGTGGTGCGTAGATCTGCGCCTGGAACGGGAGCCAGCTGATGATCGGTTGCAGCCACTCCGGCATGAACCACAGTGGGATCAAGGCGCCGGACAGGAACGCCGACCCGAACCGGTAGAGGATCATCACGCCGCCGATCTCGAGAGTCCAGAAGGCGGTCATGGACACCAGCAGATTGATGGTCATGATGTTCGCGACACCGAGGGCCATCGACACGACCGAAGCCAGTAGGTCGAGCACAGTGTTCGGCGCCTTCACCGCTCCGAGTGCGAGGCCCGTGACCAGACCTGCCGCTCCGAGAGGCAGTCTGCCGACCATCGTGCCGCCGGCTTGGGCCAGGTTCTGGCTGATCAGAGATCGCGGCCGGATCATGTCCACGCCGATCTGACCGCGCATGACCCGTAGCGGAAGTGACGAGAACTGCCAGGGCATGACGACGGCCTGCAGACAGCCGGCCAGTACGGCGTACGCGACCGCGGTGGCGCTCCCGATTCCGGCGACCTGGTCGTGACCGACGAACAGAACGCGCCAGACGACCACGGTCAGCGTGGACTGGATGACCAGTCCGACGATCCCGAACAGGAGATCCCCGCGATAGGCCAGGACCGACTGGTACCCGGCCCGGTAGAAGCCGCGAACTCCGGTGAGTCGGGTGCTCAGCGTGTCGACGGGCATCAGTCGCCCGTACTGCGTGCGGGCACCGGCGTCCGCTCCGTGTACAGCTGCCGGATCACGTCCTCGAGGTCCGGCTCGAGCAAGGACAGGTCGGTGATCGGGTAGCGCGAGGTGAGGTCGTGGACGACCTTCGGAGCGGCCGTTGTGTTCGGGTCGAACCGCAGCGTCGCCTTGAAGGTGTCGGCCGAGACCACCTGCGCGTACGGCGACGAGATCGTGGTGGCGTCGTAGTCGGTGCAGTGCACCACGACGTCCCGGCTGGTGACGTACTGCGCCTTGAGCATGTCGACGTCGCCCTCGTACAGGATCTTGCCGTGGTCGATGATCACCACCCGCCGGCAGAGTCGCTCGACGTCGTCCATGTCGTGGGTGGTCAGGATGACCGTCGTACCACGGCCTGCGTTGATCTCCGCGACGAACTCGCGGATTTTGCCCTTGGCAACGACATCGAGTCCGACCGTCGGTTCGTCGAGATACAGGATCCGCGGGCCGTACAGCATGGCCGCGACCAGGTCGCCGCGCATCCGCTGACCGAGCGAGAGCGATCGCACCGGGGTGTCGATGAATTCGTCCAGGTCGAGCAGTTCGGTGAACTCCCCGAGCCGGGTCCGGTACGTCTCCGGATCCATCGTGTAAAGGTCCCGGATGATCTCGAACGAGTTGCGCAACGGGAGGTCGTACCAGAGTTGGGTCCGCTGCCCGAAGACCGCACCGATGGTGCGTGCGTTCCGGCGCCGATCGCGCCACGGAACCTGGCCGGCGACCGTGACGGTGCCCGAGGTGGGGACCAGGATGCCGGTGAGCATCTTGATGGTGGTGGATTTGCCCGCGCCGTTCGGACCGAGGAATCCGATCAACTCACCGTCGTCGATCTGGAAACTGATCCCGTCGACCGCTCTGGTGATCTTGCGGGCCCGGGTGAACAGCGATCGCGTGCCGGCGAAGCGTCCCGGGCGTACATCCGGCCGTGAGAAGTCCTTGGTGAGATCGGAGACCTCGATGATCACGTGCGCATCCAACCTTCCACTGACGGCAGGTCTCCTCACGCACACCGGGACCTGCGGGGCGTCATCGGACCATACCAGTTTGGATTCGGCCCGGCACTCGACTTTCCCGCTCATTTGCTGCCTCCTTCCTGTTCATCGGCTGTGTCGCTGGCGGAGTCCGCGTCGTTGTCCTGGCCGCGGTCGGTCGACCCTTGACCTTCTTCGGTCGGCGGGCAGAGGCTGGCGAGTGGAAGCCCCGGCTGCGAAGGAGATGGCGTGATGGCGAAGGTGCTGATTCTGACCGGTGATGCCGCCGAAGACCTGGAGGTGTTCTACCCCTACCAGCGGCTGCTCGAGGAGGGGTACGACGTCCACGTGGCGGCGCCCACGGTGAAGAAGTTGCAGTTCGTGGTGCACGATTTCGTCGACGGCTTCGACACGTACACCGAGAAGCCTGGGCACACGTGGCAGGCCGATATCGCGTTCGCCGACGTGGATCCGGCTGAGTACGTCGCGCTGGTGATCCCGGGTGGACGGGCGCCGGAGTACATCCGCAACGACGCCGACTGCCAGCGCATCGTGAAGCACTTCTACGGCGAGTCGAAGCCTGTGGCTCAGCTCTGCCACGGACCACTCATCCCCGCGGCTGCTGGTCTGCTGAACGGCCGGAAGACGTCGGCGTACCCAGCACTCGCCCTCGACATCAAGGCCGGCGGAGCGGAATGGGTCGACGGCGACGCAGTAGTCGACGGCAACGTAGTCTCCGGCCGCGCTTGGCCCGACCACCCCGCTTGGATGCGAGCCTTCATGACAATCCTGAAGGAGCACGCACCGGCCTAACTGATCCCCCCGACGCCGCGGCTACGCGCGCTCCTGGCGTCGCGTGCTCGCGGCGGCTCCCACCCGCCCCCTTCCTTACCTTGCGCGGGGCTCCTGCGTCGCCCGCTTGCGACCGCGAGGTGGACACGGGCGGGGCGTGGATCCGGTGCGCCGGCGTGGTTGGTTGACCCCGACGCCGGCGCTACGCGCGCTCCTGGCGTCGCGTGCTCGCGGCGGCTCCCACCCGCCCCCTTCCTTACCTTGCGCGGGGCTCCTGCGTCGCCCGCTTGCGACCGCGAGGTGGTCACGGGCGGGTGTGGATCCGGTGCGTCCAGGGTGATCCGGTCGATCACCTGTCCTGCGCCGGGGTGGCTGGTAGCCCCGACGCCGGCGCTACGCGAGCTCCTTGCGTCGCGTACTCGCGACGGCTCCTACCCGCCCCCTTCCTTGCTCTGCGCGGGTCTCCTGCGTCGCTCGCTCGCGACTACGAGGCGGTCACGTGCCGGTGTGCTTCCGGTGTGGCCCGGGGACTGGTAGTTGTGGATCCGGTCGGTGAGGGGAGTGGTGGTGATCCGGCCCGATCGCTGTTGCTGTGCGTGTGGGCAGTTTCGCGCCGGCGCTACACGCGCTCCCGGCCACGCGTGCTCGCCACCGGCCCCTCCTTGCGTGCGCGAGGCGCCTGCGTCGTCCGCCTGTGACGCGGGCCGGTGTGGATCCCGGTGGGTCCGGGAGAGCGGTGGTGGGGTGATCGCTGACCCGCAGTGCTGTGCCGGAGTGGACGGGTGGCCCGCGTGAGTCGGCGGCGGCGAGGCGGAGGCTGGCTGGGCGTGGATCCGGTGTGGGAGCGAGGAGGCGGGATCCGGCGGACGGTGGACGGGGCTTCGGGCGGTTGGTGGCTCGCGCGGTCTGCGCCGACCGCTTGTGCTGTGCCGGAGTGGATGGGTGGACCAGGTGAGTCGGCGGCGGCGAGGTGGCGGCGGGCTTGGGGTAGATCAGGTGCGTGAGGGGCGGGATCCAGCGGACGGTGGGCTGGGTTGTCGCGCGGATGCTGGGCCAGGAGCTCGGGTGCATTGGAGTTGGTCGGCCGGCAGTTGTGCGCGCACGGGAATGGGAGTGCTCGGTGGGTTCCCAAGGGGGATGTCGGCGGTTAGCATCGCTGGATGGCGATGATAGCCGGGGCGGTCGATGTTGGACTGGATGATGGTCGGGCGTTGGTGGTGGCTGCTTGTCTCTTCAATGGGTTTAGTGATGTTTCTCGGCTGGCGATTGTGCGGTATCTGGCGCTGGGTGAGCAGCGGGTGGTGGATCTGACTGAGCACCTTGGGTTGGCGCAGTCGACGGTGTCCAAGCATTTGGCTTGTTTGCGGGATTGTGGGCTGGTGGAGTCGCGGCCGCAGGGGCGGGCTTCGGTGTTCAGCCTTACGCATCCTGAGGCGACGCTTGAGATGTTGTCGGCTGCTGAGCGGTTGCTGAGCCTGACCGGCGACGCGGTCGCGCTCTGCCCGAACTTCGGCGAGGCGGCACGGCACACCCAGGACGCCAAGCCATGAGCCACCCCGAGCGCCCCGAGCGTGCCGAGTACCCCGAGCGTGCCGAGTACCCCGAGCGCGCCGGGCATCCCGAGCACCGCGACACCAGCAGTTCCACGGCGTCGGCCTCGACCAAGGCAGCGTCGGACTCGACTGGTACGCCGGTGGCGTACGTTGCCCGACCGGTCGACGGTCGGCCGGAGTTGCAGGTGCGGCCGCTGCAGGTCACCGGCGCGGCGCCCAGCACAGCTCCCGACTCGGCTGAGACGCCATCGGCGTACATTGCGCGACCAGGCGACGGTCGGTCGGGGTTGCAGTTGCAGTCGGTGCAGATCAGCACCGCGCCGCCCAGCACCTGGACCAGTGATCCGGAGGAGCGGCGGCGCCTCGGACGGCGGGCTCAGCTGCTTGCCGGGGCGTCGGTCACCTACAACGTGATCGAAGCTGTGATTGCCATCAGCGCGGGTCTCGTGGCGGGGTCCGTCGCGCTGGTTGGGTTCGGGCTGGACTCGGTTGTTGAGGTTTCCAGCGGGCTCATCATCCTGTGGCAGTTCCGCCACCGCCTGCCCGAGACCCGCGAACGCCAGGCACTGCGACTGCTGGCGTTCTCCTTCTTCGCACTTGCGGCGTACGTCGGCTTCGAGTCGGTTCGGACGTTGATCACGGGCACCGACCCGGACACGTCGCCGGTCGGGATCGGGTTGGCGATCGCTTCGCTGATCGTTATGCCGTTGCTGTCGTGGGCGCAGCGCCGTACCGGTCGGGCTCTCGGCTCCAACGCCGTCGTTGCCGACTCCAGCCAGACCCTGCTCTGCACCTATCTGTCCGCCGTCCTTCTGCTCGGACTCGTGCTGAACGCGACGCTCGGCTGGGGCTGGGCCGACCCGATCGCTGGACTGGTCATCGCCGGGGTCGCGGTGCGTGAGGGTCTTCAAGCCTGGCGCGGCGAAGGCTGCTGCTCACCCATCGCCGACTCCCAAGGCGGTGCCGGCCATTGCACCGACGACTGCTGCAAGGACTGACTCCATGACTCTGTTGGCGCTCGTCCTGTTCTGACCGGCATCGGCCCGGCCTGCATGGTCCCGAACTGGATTGCACTCGCCGGCGCCGTGGTGCTGATCGTCGCATTGCACCTGGAGGCCCGCGTCGTCGGAGAGCCGTACCTGCTCGCCACCCCACCGCGAGCAGTACCAGCAGTACGCCGCCACTACCGGCCGCTTCCTGCCCGGCCTGGGGCACCTGGCTCGCTGACGTACCTGTTAACGGGAAGGACTGACGTCCGGCTGGCTGCACGCGAGGTCGGAGGCTGGCCGCAGCGACACCGGCGTTCTCGTGCGCAATCGTCGGAGGTGAGCCCCCGGCGTTCCGGGGACCGTCTGTCAGCGCGTCAGAAAGGAAGCAGAATGCCAGCCACACCGTTGAGCAGGGTGCTCTACACCGCCGAGGCGACCGTGGAGGGCGGCCGGGCCGGGCATGGTCGGACTACCGACGGTCACCTGGACGTCGACCTGTCGGTCCCCGGCGACATGGGCGGCCAGGGTGGTACCGGCACGAATCCCGAGCAGCTGTTCGCGATCGGCTTCGCGGCCTGCTTCCAGTCGGCGCTGCTGGGCGTCGCGCAGGGTCGCAAGCTTGATGCCGCCGACTCCCAGATCCGGTCCCGGGTCGGGATCGGCCCGACCGGCCACGGCGGCTTCGGCCTGCAGGTCACCTTGGACCTGCACGCACCAAATCTCTCCGCCGCCGAAGCCGCGGACCTGATGCTCCGCGCGGACGAGCGGTGCCCGTACTCCAACGCCACCCGCGGCAACATCGAGGTCGTCCTCAGCGTCGACGGGCAGCCGATCGAACAGGCTGCCGCCTGACCGGACGGCGACGCAGGCACCTCCTACGGCGTACAGCCGCGGGAGGTGCCTGCACGCTCTCGGCGGGTCCAGCTGGATTCCTGCTAGCAGGGGGGAGGGACGGGGGCTGACCGTGTCGACCGGGAAGGGCGGGACGGCCCAGTCTGGGAGTGTCCCCATAGGTGTCCCGGGAGGTGTGACGGGAGCCGGCCCCGGCTAACCCGTCCCACCCCTCGCCGGAGGGCGATCTGCCCCCGGACAGTGCCGCGCACGACGGTACGAGGAGGTCGAACAGTGAACGTGGTCGTCGAATACAACCCGGAAACTGACGGCGCCCCGGTCGTCGTCTGCAGCGAGCGGGCCGGCGAGTGGCTGATGCGGTGCCGGGTCTGCGACTCGGACCGGATCGAACCCACTCAGACCGACGCGATCGTGATGAGCGTGGTGCACTACATCATTGCCGAGGCCAACGGATGCAACGCCTCGAAGCTTGCCGAGCACCGGCGCATCGCGCGCAGTACCCGGTGAAGCAGGCAACACCAGCCTGGGGGACCCAGATCGCCTCACATCAAGGGATTCCGGGCACATGATCGTCATCGTTCTCTGCGGAGTGTCACTCGCGCTGCTGCTGGCGGGCGTGACCTATTTCCTCGTACGTCGGGCCAGGTCCCGGCGGCTCGTCAACTCCCTGGACGGCGCCTTGGAACCGATCGGGCCGCCGATCGAGGAGATCGCGGTCAGCCTTCGGCAGTTGCTGCAGCGGCACGACAGGTATGCACGGTCGGACGACCGCGTCCTGCGGCTCCGCCGGATGTCGGAGCTGGAATCGGTGATCCACTTGCGCGCCGACCAGGCAGCCCGCGCGCTCGACGTACCTCATCCGGCGCGGCAGATGTACGACGAACGGGACACGGACCAGCTGCGCCTGCTCCTGTTCGCGCTCGTCGCGGCCGGCCTCGTGTTGCCGACCGCGGTTGCGCTGATGGCGCCGGACAGCCGGTTCTGAGGACTCGCCGGGATGCGCTCTGATGGTGAGGCGGACCGCTGTCGGGCCGACGTACTGGTCAACGGCTTGTACGCCGAGTACGGGCGGAGCGTTCTGCTGTTCGTCACCCGGCTCACCGGCGACCGTACTGGGGCCGAGGACATCGTCCAGGAGACGCTGGTCCGGGCCTGGAAGCATGCCGACGATCTGGTCGAAGAGAAGGGCTCGGTGCTCGGCTGGCTGTTGACGGTCGCGCGGAACCTCGTCGCCGACCGGGCCCGCGCTCGAGCCCACCGTCCCCTGGAGCTGGGGGACATCGGTGAGCACAGCCGCGTCCATGGAGATCACTCCGACTCCGTGGTGAACACCATGGTGCTCGGCGACGCCCTCCGCCAAGTGTCCGCCGCACATCGCGACGTCGTGGTGGAGTTGTACTACCGCGGCCGATCCGTCACCGAGGCCGCCCGCGAACTCGGCGTACCTCCCGGCACCGTGAAGTCGAGGTCGTACTACGCCCTGCGCGCACTCCGCACCTTGATCGGCGCAGAGACCCAGGTGGCGCAATGAGCGCCTATTCGTCGTCTTCTTGGCGGCGAAGTACCTCGTCGGCCCAGGCCGCGTGTTCCGCACGGGCCCACGACGTCGAGACCTTTCCGGTGCGCATTCCGCGGCGCGCCTCGGAATCCTTGACTGCATAGAAGATGTGACCGACCACAAGCAACCCGACCGCCAGCGCGAACCAGTCGTGCACGAAAGTGGCTCCGGTGCGCCAGGCCAATCGCGTCAGGCCCGGAAAGAACATGGTGATTCCGGTACCGAGCAGCGCGACGATCGCGCCGGCGGTCAACGCGGCATTCAGCTTCTGTCCGGCGTTGAACTTGCCGACCTTGATCGAACCATCGCGCCGGCTGCGTGACCGCAGCCATTTCCAGTCCTTCGGCGTGAAGCGATTGAGGCGTCGCAGATCCAGCCGGTACGCCGCCGAGATTGTGCCGAGCAGGATCGGCACCGGGAGGGCGAATCCGGCGTACACGTGGATCAGTTCGACGATGTGGCGGTGTCCGATCGCCACTCCGAGCGACCCGTTGTACAGGATCGCGGCGGTGAGGATGCAGATGATCATCAGCGACGCTGCGGTCCAGTGAACCGCCCGGGTGGCCTTTCCGAACCGGCGAACCGTTCCGTTCATGAGTCTTTGCCTTGCGTGGGGTCGATGAAGCCGTCGACCGGATAGCCACGGTGTTCCCAGTAGCCCGTCTCGACGGCGGAGGTCAGTTCGATACCGGACAGCCACTTCGTGCTCTTGTAGCCGTACATCGGAGCGACGTACATCCGGACCGGACCGCCGTGATTGTGGGTGATCGGCCCACCGAGCATCTGCAGGGCGACGATGACGTCATCCAACCGGGCCTGTTCGAGGGTCAGGCTCTCGGTGTACGTGCCGTCGAAAGAACGGAATCGTACGGCGGTCGCACCGGGAGCCGGTTGCGCGCGATCGAGCAGGGTCGACAGCCGGACGCCCGACCAGTGGACCTGCTGTACTTGCCAACCCGTCACGCAGTGGAAGTCCCGCGTCAGGCTGGTTTGCGGCATCGCCTGAAGATCGGCGAGCGAGTACGACGCGGTATTGGCCACCATG
The DNA here is from genome assembly GCF_004331465.1 of Kribbella pittospori. Lineage (GTDB taxonomy): Bacteria > Actinomycetota > Actinomycetes > Propionibacteriales > Kribbellaceae > Kribbella > Kribbella pittospori. The sequence continues at coordinate 12,554 of NZ_SJKB01000020.1, read as the reverse complement.
CCGTCGACGGCGAGACGGTAGGTCTGGGCGTTCTTGGTCGGCACACCTCCGGTGACCGAGTAGAACCGGAAGGAGTCGCCCACCGGAATCAGGGAGATCAGGCCGGTCGGATCATGAAGCTCGATCGGCGCCAGAACCTTGGCCGCTCCATCCTGAATCGCCTTGCCGGTCACGACCCCGGCGCCGGCGAGCGCGGCCAGCCCCAGGATCGTTCGGCGGCCGATCGGCGTACCCCGGAGGTCGTCGTCCTCCGGATCCGTACGCCGGTTGTGCCTGAACATCACCGGGTCCGGCCCCTGACTCCGACGGCGGCGACGACCAGGCCGATCACGATGATGATGGGGCCCGCGACGGTCCAGAACGTGGTGCCGCTCATCGCACTGCCGCCGATCACATCGGCGCCTTGCAGGGTGAAGAGGAGGCCAAGGAGCGCCACCACAACACCCAGTACGACCATCAGTGGCTTCTTCATTTGCTTGCTCCCTTGAGGATCAGTCGGTGTGGACGTAGCGGGTGCCGCGGAAGAGCGAGGCGACGGCGGCGATGAGGGACATTGCGATGGCTGCGCTGAACACGATCACCAGGCCGTGATGGAACGGGGTGGCGATGAGTTGTGGGAAGAACTGCTTGCTGGTCAGGGTGTTCAGGTCGGCGCCTTGGACGGCCGAGGCCGGCAGGCCGCCGAGGAGCGTCCCGATCGGGTTGGCGCCGAGGAAGGCGGCGAACAAGCTGCCGACGGGCGGTTGTTGTCCGATGCCGGTAGCAACGGTTGCGGAGACCCCGTGCGCTTCCAGTCCGGAGGTCAGTGCTGCCGGCAACGTTTGCGCGAGGCCGACGATCATCAGGCTGAAGAAGATGCCGATGGACAGCGACGTACCGGAGTTGAAGAATGTACCGCGCATACCGGACGCGACGCCGCGCCGGTTGGCCGGAACGCTGTTCATGATCGCGGTGGTGTTCGGCGCGGAGAACAGTCCGGACCCGATTCCGTTCAGCACCAGGAGGCCGCCGAAAGCCCAGTAGTTGAAGTTGGTGGGCAGCATCATCAGACCGAGGAAGCTGAGCGCCGCCAGCAGGAGGCCGCCGGTTGCGAAGGCGCGGGCGCCGTACCGGTCGGAGAGGAAGCCGGACAACGGTCCTGCGATCAGGAATGCGACGGTCAGTGGCAGCAGGTAGATGCCGGCCCACAGCGGCGTACTGGCGAAGCTGTAGCCGTGCAGCGGCAGCCAGATTCCTTGCAGCCAGATGATCAGCATGAACTGCAGTCCGCCTCGGCTCACCGAGGCCAGCAGACCGGCCAGGTTGCCTGCCGTGAACGCTCTGATGCGAAACAGCGACAAGTTGAACATGGGGGCCTCGACCCGTGCCTCGACCACGCAGAAGACGGCCAGCAGGGCGGCCCCGCCGATCAGTCCGGTCAGTACCCACGGATTCGTCCAGCCCATGTCGTGGCCGCCGTACGGCTGGATGCCGTAGGTGATGCCCGCCAGGATCGCGGTGAGGCCGACGGCGAACAGTGCGTTGCCGACCCAGTCGACGCGCGCCCGCGTGCGGACGCTGGTCTCGCGCAGGCTCTTGTACGACCAGACCGTGCCGATCAGGCCGAACGGTACGGAGATGAGGAAGACTAGTCGCCAGTCCACTGGTGCGAGCAGGCCGCCGATGACCAGGCCCACGAACGATCCGCCGATGGCGGCGACCTGGTTGATGCCCAGGGCGAAACCTCGCCGATCGGACGGGAACGCGTCGGTGAGGATCGCGGTCGAGTTCGCGAACAGCATGGCCGCTCCGACGCCTTGAACCAGGCGCCACAGGATCAGCCAGAGTGCGCCGGAACCCTGGGTGAACGGATCGAACACCAGCGCGATCGACCCGGCCGTGAACACTGCGAAACCGAGGTTGTAGATCTTCACCCGGCCGTAGATGTCACCGAGCCGGCCGAGGGAAACCACCAGGACCGCGGTGACGAGCAGGAAGCCCATCAGCATCCACAACAGGTAACTCACGTTGCCCGGCTGGAGCGGATCGAGCTTGATGCCGCGGAAGATGTCCGGCATCGAGATGATCACGATGGAGGAGTTGATGGTTGCCATCAGCATGCCCACCGTGGTGTTGGAGAGCGCGATCCATTTGTAACGAGGATGATCGGCATCAACAGTGAACCGGGACGACGTACCGACCGGTGCAGAACTCACGTGTACACCCCAAACAATATCGTTAGCTAAACTAACGATACCCGCGCCCCAACCACATCCCAACCGCCCCGATCACCTGTGGTGTGAGGGTGTTGTTAGAAGCCCCGCCGCGCGACTACGCGCTGCTGCCGTCGCGTGCTCGCCCCGGCTCCCACCCGCCCCTTCCTCGCTTACGCGGGGCTCCTGCGTCGCCCCGCTTGTGACCACGAGGTGGACGCGGGCCGGTGCGGATCCGGTGTGGATCCGGTGTGTCCGGGGAGTCGTGGGGGTGATGCGGAGTCGCCCCCTGCGCCACGGGGTGTGGACCCGGTTTGTACCCGGGGGAGTCGTGGGTGATCCGGAGACGATCACCTGCTGTGCGGGTGTGTATCCGTTGTGCCGCGGAGCGCCGGAGCTGGCTACCGGTGCCATGCGCAACCAGTCGGTCCAACGTCAACCTCCAGCCGGGCGCGAGACGCCGGACGGGCACCGGTGGGGTGTCCGTCCGGCGTCTCGGATCGGGTGGTTAGTGGGTTACGTCGTAGACGAGTTTTTGGAGGCCGTTGGGGTAGGACTGGCTTTCGGCGAGGGTGAGCATTTGCTTGTCTTTGTCGGTTTCGCTGAAGAGGCGTTTGCCGGCGCCCAGGAGGACGGGGAACACCAGCAGGTGGTAGCGGTCGATCAGGCCGGCGTCGGAGAGGTTGCGGTCCAGGGTGGCGCTGCCGTGGATGATGATCGGGCCGCCGTCGGTCTCCTTGAGGGCGGCGACGTCGTCGAGCGAGCGCAGGATGGTGATGTCACCCCAGTTGGTGACCAGGTCCTTGTCCTGCAGGGTTGTCGACACGACGTACTTCGGCAGGACCTTGTAGCGCGGGAAGTCCTCGAGCATGTCCGGCCAGACGGGCGAGAAAACCTCGTAGCTGACCCGGCCCATCATCATGGCCGCGGCCTGCTCCTGTTCGCGGCCTTTGATCTCGTACGCCGCCTCGTCGAACGCGACGTCCTTGAACGTCCAGCCGGAGTTGCGGTAGCCGGGCTCCCCGCCGGGTGCCTCGACGACGCCGTCGAGTGAGACGAACGCGGTGGCGATCAGGGTGCGCATCAGTTCCTCCTTGGGGTGATGTGACGTGCTGTCGTCCATGCGTCGAACACGAGTCCCCGGGGTCGACACATCGCATCGACAAAGTACAGGCGCCGGGAGATCACGGGATCCTGCGCAGGTGGTTGCGCGCAGTGAGTACGCCGAACCCGACCATGGCGAACGTCGTCAGCACGGCCGGCACGAAGAACACGTGGGGGAGACCGATGGCTGCCACGCCGATGCCGCCGATCGTGCCTCCGACCGCGGAGCCGAGCGGGATCGCGCTGAGGAAGATGCCGGACGCCGTACCGACGCCTTCGGGGTAGAGCTGCTGTGCGATCGACACTCCGAGCGCGCCGACGCACGCCCAGAGACCGGCCGTCAGCGCTTGCCCGAGGAACAGTCCTCCGACTGAGGTGCTGGTCGCGTAGGCAATGTTCCCGGCCAGGCCCATCGCGGCGCCTCCGGTCATGACCAGCATCGGCCCGAAGCGGTCGGCCAGCCGGGCGACCACGGGCAGTAGGAGCAATTCGAGCAGGGGCTGTACGCCGATCACCGCGCCGCGCACCGAGTCGGAGACATGGAGCTGTTCGGCCATGTAGATGGGCAGGTAGCCGAACTTGATCGTGTCACCGGTCATCGCCAGTACGCAGACAGCGGTGAAGATCAGCAACGGCATCAGGTGGTCGATCTGCCGCCGGCTCGTGGGTCGCGGCGGCATCGACAGGTTGTGATAGCGCTCCACGCGTTGGCGCCCGAGCGGGATCAGTTGCGCGAAGGTGCAGACCGCCGTCGCCACCAAGAGCGCTCGAAGTCCGAACACACCGCCGAACCAGCTGCCGAAGACCGGCCCCAGGATCCAGCCGGTCGTGAACGCCATCCGGACCGTCGCCACGACCCTGTTCTCGGCCTTCGTCGGGTGCCGGCTCAGTTCGTCTCGACACGCCGCGAACAGCTGCGCCATGGATCCGCCGGCGACACTCAGCGCGATGGCACTGATCACAAACGGGAGCCACACAGTGTTCGCGGACGCCATCGCGAGCCAGGCGGCAGTCCCGATCAGCGCGCAGATGCGGAACCAGAGCAGTCGATCATGGCTTCGATCCGACAACCGACCCACCATGTAGCCCGCGACCGGGGCGGCCAGGTTCGTGACGTAGTACAGGCCGGCCACGGGCAGGGGAGCGCCCAGGTCGCGGACGAGGAACAGGGTCAGCTGCGGAGTCGCGGCCGACACCCCGATCCCGGCGATCAGCAACGACAGGAACGCCGAACGGTAGAAACGCGACTGGACGACGATGCTCAGCGCAGACTCGGACCGGTCGAGCATGGGCCTCCCCCCAAGTCGCGGCTGACGAAACCCTATCCGGCCCGAGCCGGTCCGCGCCCCGCTGTCCGGCGTACGGTGATCGCATGATCGCGCGCATGTGGCGGGGCTGGGTGCCCACCGAGAAGGCGGCCGAGTACGTCGACATCGTTGAGCGGACCGGGATGTCCGGCTATCGGCGTACGCCGGGGAACCAGGGCGCGCAGCTGCTCACCCGCGATCTCGGCGACGGCCGGACCGAGATCATCACGCTGAGCTGGTGGTCCGACCTCGACCACATCCGCGCTTTCGCCGGCGACGACATCAGCCACGCCAAGTACTACCCCGAGGACGACGACTACCTCCTGGACCGGGAGGACACAGTCACCCACTTCGAGGTCGCTCCGGTGCCGAGCGAGGCGTGACTACTGTGATTCCTGACGGCCGCCTGACCGCCAGCTGCGCTTGAGGAGGAATCATGACGGATGAACCGTTCGAGACGTCTGAGGATGCTCGGCGCGATCGGCGGGAGCATGGTGGGGCTTCGTCGCTGCGCCCCGATGACGACGAGCTGGCCCGCCGGACCGAGCAGGAGCGGGTCGAGGCCGGCATCGACGACTACGACCCGGACGACGTACCGCCGGCAACCGACGAGCCGGTGCCGACCGACCTCACCGAGTCGGAGGAGTACCAGGAGGCCGAGGCGGAGTTCCGCCGGGAAGAGTCCGAGGGCGAGGTCTACCCGCTGACGGAGAAGCACCCGTTCCCACCAAGCCACTACGACCGTTCCTGAGCCAGCCCTCCGCGGATGATCACGGCCTGAGTGTGAGCAGGTCTGCCAGGCCGAAGGCTGGTCCGGCGGAAGGCAGGGACGGCTCCCAGATTGGTTCGAGGCTCAGGTAGCTGGCTGGGTCGGCGCGGAGGAGACCGATCAGGACCTCCGCGACGATCTGGCCGCCGACCGCGCCGAGCCGGTCGCCGTCGCCGCGGTGCTCGGACTCCTTGAGGATGTAGAACCACAGCGGCGTACCGTGCAGCCAGTTCTGCAACAGTTCGTCGGTCGTCAGGGGCTCTGCGCCGATGAGCTTGGCGATCGCCTCGCCGCTGACATCACCCTCGGCTACGTCCGCCTGGAGTTTGTCAACAATCCGATTGTGCGCATGTAGCAGGGCAACGTGCAGCGTCAGCGAAACAGGTGGACGTCGTTGCGCGGGTCTCCGATCAAGGCGAGCTTGATCCTGGCGGCGCCGGCTGGCCGCCGAGGGGAGGAACGATCGCCGGCACAGCGGCGCGCCCGCGTTCGGCTGGCTGACAGGGGGAGCTCCGCGTCGCGCGACGGGCCGCGGACGGACTCACCAACCGCGCCATCGCCCGCGAGCTCTCGCTGTCTCCGCACACGGTCGAGTCGCATCTGCGGCATGCCTTTCGCGGGCTCGACATCGGATCCTGGGGGGAGCTGACCTGCGTCGTCCTCACGTATGAACCATCGACCGGCGAATGATCGAGCCGCGAACTACGTGTTTGGGGGATCCTCGCTCGTGCGGTCGCGAGCGAGGATTGCCGCACTGCCGAAACCGCGGCAGGCTCGGTCTTGGGGTGGAGTCGATGATCACAGCCGAAACGATCGACCGGATTCTGCGCTTCAACTCGGGCGGCATACCGGTGCTGTCGGTCTACGTCGGCGTGGACGAGGGCACTGGGTCCCGTAGTGCCGTCCGGACACGTCTGTCCTCACTGATGCACGACATCCGCCCGCTCACCGAGGACCGTTCGCTCGGACACGAGGCGCGGCTGTCGTTGCGGAACGACATCAACCGGATCGAAGACCCGGTACGGGCGGACCTCGTGGGTCCAGGCACCCTGGTGACGTTCGCCTGCAGTGCCGCGGGGTTGTTCGAGGAGCTCCGGTTGCCCCGGACGGTCAGGGATCGTGTCGTCGTCGACGTGACGCCGTGGGTAAGGCCGATGGTGGCCGTGCTCGACGAGTACCACAGGGCCTGCGTCGCCGCCGTCGACCGGGCAACGGCACAACTCTGGGAGCTCCACCTCGGCGAGATGCATCCGGTCGGGAGCGTTCGTGCGCGCACGTTGCGCAAACCGGACTTCGCGGGCTGGCACGGGCTGGTCGAGCACCGGGTGCGGAACAAGGCGGACACGTTGACCCGACGTCATTTCCACCAGGTCGCAACCGTGCTGGACGACCTGTTCCGCGTGGAGGGGTACGAACTCCTGATCGTCGGGGGGCATCAGGAGGACGTGCCAGGTTTCCTCAAGTTCCTCCCGAAGGCCATCCGGCCGAAGGTCGCCGGGACGTTCGACATCGACGAGGCGACCGGCAGGGAGGCTGAGATCCGGCGGACCGCCGAGGGCATCGTCGATCGCTACGAACGTGAGGAGGAGCGGCGGTTGGTCGCCGAAGTGATGGAGCGGGTGGCGGTCGGGGACGCGGCCGCGGCCGGTCTGGACCAATGCCTCTGGGCCGGCTCCACGGCCGCCATCCAGCTTCTGCTGGTGCAGGACGGCGCCACCGCGCCGGGAGTGGTCTGCGACGAGTCCGGGTGGCTGGCGACTGTGGGGGAGGCCTGCCCGCTGTGCGGCGCGCGGACGCGACGAACACCCGACGTGATCGACGAGCTGGTGGAGGCGGTCATGGCGACCGGCGGTTCGATCGAGCATGTTCTGGCGGACACGACATTGAAGCAGCACATGGTCGCCGCGTCGCTGCGCTTCCCGCTGCCGCCGGTGCCACGCGCGGGCTGAGCATGCTGGCGCGGCCGACGGACGTCGTATTGGTCGTCGAGAGAACTGATCCAGTGCCTACGCGGTCGCGGGATGACGCAGCCGGAGGTGCTCGCGACGATCGGCGTCGCCGCGGACGCCCGTGTGGAGACCGTGGCGAAGACGACACCCTTCGGCAGCTTTCCCAGCGGCTTCGTCGAGAGCACGCAGGTGGCGCCGCTGATGGTCGAGCGGCTTACCGGGGTCGTCGAGCAACCGGGCCTGGATCGAGCGCCTCGGCGCGGAGGACCTGGTCAGCCAGGGCCTCGTCGTCGGAATCACTGCCCGCCTCGAGAAGCACAGGTGGATGTTCGCCGCCGAACAGGCCTAGTCATGCACGCGTCCGTCCGGCTCGGCCGGATCGCCGGCATCCCCGTCTGCCTCGATCTCAGCGTGTTCGCCATCCTCGTCATCCTCGTGGCCGGGCGTCGCCACTGGCCGTCTGCCCGCGGTCTTCCCCGGCCGCAGTGCCACGGCGTACCTGATTGCCGCGATCGTTGCCGCCGTCCTGTTCTTCGCGTCCGTCCTGCGCACGAGATCGTTGCTCGGTGCAACGGCATCGAGGTGAACGGGATCACGCTGTGGCGTTCGGCGGCGTGACCGAGTGCTGTTCGGAGCCACGGATGCCTGATGGTCTGGGGCGTGGTCTCGGCGCGGTGTTCGGTGTCGTGTGGGGCCCGTCGCGCACCTGCTGACCGGCGGTGACCGGGGCTTCTCGTAGTACGGCGCGACGGTAGACACGACGTACGACCTGTAGAGCGCGCCGGAGTACTCCACGCAGGCCACCGACCTGGTGGCACAGATCCCGGCGCGCACCTCGAACCGGTTGCACTACTCGTTCTGGTGATGCGCCCATCACGCCAGTCGGGCGACGGTGGGCGGGGCGCCGGGCGAGAACTGGCGTTGGTGCTACGCCCACGAGGCGTACGTGTGATGTCCGCGCCTGAGCAGCGTGGGAAAGCGCTCGGCGTCACGTTCCAGTTGCCGAGCGAGGACCGGTAGGGTACCTGTCGACGTACCTGCGCGGGCGCATCATCGGGGCGCTCGGCGGCTGGGCGGCCGAGGAGCTGGTGTTCGGCGACGTGAGCACCGGCGCCGAATCCGACCTCGAACAGGCCACCGCGATCGCCCGCCAGATGGTCGGCCGCTGGGGCATGTCCGAGGCGATCGGACCGGTGACCGTGCTGCCGCGTCCGGACCAGGAGCAGTTCCCCGGCCTCGACGGCAACAGTCCCGCACCCGACACCCGGTCGCTGGTCGACCGGGAGGTACGCCTCGACGAGTGCGACGAACGAGCCCGCAACACCCTGCGCGACCACCGGACCAACCTCGACCGGCTGGCCCAGGCGCTGCTGGACAAGGAGACCCTCGACGCCGAGGAGGCGTACGCGGCCGCGGGCATAGCGCCGGCGTCCAGCCCGCAGGACGAGGACCTACGAGACCGCAGTGAGCCGAGGGTATGACAGTCATGGCCGTGTCCTGGTTCGAGCGCTTCTCCCGCGCCGCCGCGGCACTCGACGTCGACAAGGGTGCCGAGCGGCTCGAGTCCGGGAAACTCCGCCCGTAACGCGCCGAGCCGGTGGGCCGGTCGACGGCGCGTGCCGGGCTGAGGCAATGGTCCCGGGCGACCTGGTGGCTGCCATGCACGTGGAGTGGAGCGCTGTGCGGCACCTGAACGACCTCCATGACGAAAGGGGACAGACCGGTCGCTCACTTGGACAGGACAGCCACTCGGTCTGTGACATCGCGCGTGCGCGTCCGCCGGCGCCGCGGAAGCCACCAGTTGGCGTCGCCGAGGAGAGTCATCAGTGCTGGGACCAGGGCCAGCCGCACGACGGTGGCGTCGATCAGTACGGCCACCGCCAGACCCAAGCCGAACATCTTGGCGGTCGGATCGTCGGTGAGGGCGAAGCTGACGAAGACCGAGATCATGATCAGCGCCGCCGAAGTGATCACGCGGCCGGTGGTCGCGATGCCTTGGACGGTCGCGCCGCGGTTGTCGCCGGTCCGCACGTACTCCTCCCGGATCCGGGTCAGCAGGAAGACCTCGTAATCCATCGAGAGACCGAATACCACGGCGAACATGAACATCGGGATGAAGGGGATGATCGGAATGGTCGACTCCAACCCGATCAGGTCGGCCGCCCAGCCCCACTGGAACACCATCACCATCACGCCGAACGACGCACCGATGCTCAGCAGGTTCATCAGCGCGGCCTTCACCGGTACGACGATCGAGCGGAAGACGAAGGTCAGCAGTACGACGGACAGCAGGATCACCGCCCCGATGAACAGCCCCAGCCGATCGTTGACCCTGGCACCGACATCCGCGAGCGTCGCCGTCTGACCACCCACATGCGCCTTCGCCGGGCTCTCCCGCAGTACCGCAGGGAAGACCTCCGTGCGGAGCCGCTTCACTGTGGTCATCGTGGCATCGTCCTGCGGACCGGTCGTCGGTACGGCGATCAGCGTCGCGACGCCGGCCGCGCTGTTGACCTCGGGAGGTGCGACCGAGGCGATCCCCGGGTCGGCCTTGACGGCCTTGAGCAACGGCTGCACGACGGTCGGATCCTTCGAGATGTCGACGGCGACGACCAGCGGACCGTTGCTCCCGGCCCCGAATCCCGCGGCGACGAGGTCGTAAGCCCGGCGCTCTGTTCGCTGCACGGGAAGCGCACCGTCATCCGGTGTGCCGACCTGCAGCGCGAGGACCGGTGCCGCGAGTGCAAGCAGCAGAACGGTCGCGCTGATTGCATACGCGGCGGCATGCCGCGACACATGTCCCGCCCAGCGCTGCCAACCCGGACCGGGGGAGGACCGCACGCGTCGTACCCGGAGGCGGTTGATCCGGTGCCCGGCAAGGCCGAGGAAGGCCGGCAGCAGGGTGAGCGACGCGAGCACCATGATCAGGACGATGAGCGAGATCGCAACGCCACCAGCGGTCATGAACGGTACGCCGGCCACGACCAGCCCGAGGATCGCGACCACCACCGTGCCGCCGGCGAACAGCACAGCCTGACCCGCGGTGCTGACAGCGCGCCCGACAGACTCCTCGACGCTCATCCCGCGGGCGAGGGACTCGCGGTGCCGCGTGACGATGATCAGGGCGTAGTCGATCCCCACCCCGAGGCCGATCATGCTGCCGAGCACAGGCGCCCAGCTGGGCAGCTCGATGAGGTACGTGACCAGGGACAGCGAACTGATCCCTAACGCAAGGCCGAACAGAGCCATCCCGATCGGCAGGCCCATCGCGATGATCGAACCGAAGGCGAGCAGCAGGATGACGATCGCGGCGATCAGACCCAACGCCTCGCCGAAACCAGCCTGGCCCTCTTCGAAGGCGTAGAACAGGTCGCCACCCAGCTCGATCCGCAGCGGCGAACCAGCGGCTGCCAATGACTTGAGATTGTCCAGATCGCTCGGCTCCAGCTCGTCCAGCACCGGGTATTGCAGCCGGATCAGGCCGACTCGGCCGTCGGGTGAGATGACAGGATCCCCCACACGAAGCACCTGAGGAAGCCCGGCCGCGGTCGACCGGACCTGCGCCAGAGCAGCCTGCAGTTCGGGCGAGGTGAGGGTTGCCGACGGATCGCGCGGGGTGACGACCACCTGCGCGGTCAGGCCGGCTTGATCCGCTCCGGCGGCCGACAGCAGATCGGTCGCGGACTGCGAGTCGACGCCCGGTGCCCCGAACGACTCCTCGAGTTTCTTCCCGAAGGCGCCGGATGCCGCGACGACGAGCGCCGCCACCACCAGCCACGCCCCGATGACAATCCATGGCCGGCGTGCGGCGTACCGACCAAGTCTGTAGAGATTCGACCTCATGGTTCAGCTCCTTCGGCGAGGGTTCGCGGTTCATCGTCTCGGCGACGAACCGGACCACACCTCGGGCGATGGGGCGGACTTTCCTCGGCCGATGAGCCGAGCTGTGAGCCGTACTTTGAGCCGATCCGCTGGGCGCCCGAAGTCCCTACGCTGTGGGCATGTTGAGAAACGCCGTCCGCTCGCTGCTGGCCGAGCCACGAGCGCCGTATCCGCCGCAGCGGGTATGGCGCGACTGGGTGCTCGTGGCCGGCTTGCTGACGTCGGCGGTCATCGAAGGCGTGGTCCGCGAGGACGTGGTCTGGAGGCCCCTCGCGACCGTGGTGGCCGTGGCCGTCGTCTGGGCGCTCCTGTGGCGACGTACCCAGCCTCTCGCCGTGGTGGCCGCAGTGTTCGGTGCCGTGATCTTGATCGACATCGTCGCCATGATCAGCGGTCGCGCGCCCTTCGGCCTGTACACGATGATCTGCGTGATCCTGCTGCCCTACGCACTCGTCCGCTGGGGATCCGGGCGCGAGATCGGCATCGGGCTGGTGATCATGCTGGTCGCGGCGGCGCTGGCGAACATCAGCGACTTCACCGGGTACGTCGAAGCCGTCTTCGGCACCATGTTCTTGTTCTTCCCGGCAACGCTCGGGGCCGCGGTCCGTTATCGGTCGACTTCCCGGCTCCGCGAACTCGATCAGGTACGGCTACGCGAGCGCGAGCAGTTGGCTCGCGAGTTGCACGACACGGTGGCTCACCATGTGTCGGCGATCGTCATTCGGGCGCAGGCCGGCCGGGCCGTTGCCGCCTCCCGTCCTGAGGCTGCTGTGGACGCGCTCGCAGTGATCGAAGCGGAGGGCACACGGACTCTCGCGGAGATGCGGCGGATGGTCGGCGTACTGCGTGATGAAGGGACGGCGGCGCTCACGCCGAACCCGGGAGTTGCTGATCTGGAGCGGCTCGCGCGCAGCGTGGGGGAGCGGGTTCAGGTCGAGGTGTCGGGTGATGTCGAGGACCTCGGACCAGCGGTGGATGCGGCGATCTATCGCATCGCTCAGGAGTCGATCACGAACGCCGTGCGGCATGCGCGTCAGGCGACTCGCATCGATGTACGGGTGGCGGTGGACGGTGACGCCGTACGGCTCACGATTCGCGACGACGGAGAAGGTGCTTCGGCGCCCGGGACCTCACTCGGTTATGGGTTGGTAGGGATGACCGAGCGCGCGATGCTTCTCGGCGGCTCGTTCGCCGCCGGGCCTTCGTCGGAGCGGGGCTGGACTGTTGACGTGGTGCTGCCCAGAACGGCGGGCCGATGAGATTCCCTAGGTCAACCTCAGGGCGCGATTTGCATGGCGCCTCCGTGGAGCTGGGGGTTGTAGGTGGTGTGGTTTTGCCAGCAGCGCCAGAT
>NZ_SJKB01000001.1 GCF_004331465.1 Kribbella pittospori | reverse complement strand
CTCAATCACCTGACGCTCCCGCACGTCCAACCGCCTACCCGGCATCACTACCTCCAGTCACCACACAAAGATCATGTGCAACAACCGGTTGAGGCCAAGCGGGATTTGGTGACTGATCGGTGCACAAGGTCGGCGGTGGACGGCGGGCGACTAGGCGGCGGCCGTTGATGGTGGGTCGAGGTGGCAGGTGGTCGGAGCGGGTCCTGGGTTGGAGCGGGTGCGGCGGCCGATGACGGTGGCGGCGGTTAGGAGGAGGGTGGTGGCGGTCGCTGCGGAGGCGACCGTGATGCAGGTTATGAAGCCGGTGTTGAGGTTGGTGGTGGTGCCTAGGAGGGGGCCGAAGGTGGCTATGCCTATGGCGGCGCCTAGTTGGCGGGAGGTGTTGAAAGCGGCGGAGGCTGCGCCGTGGGCGGAGGGTACGACGGCGGCCATGGACTGTGAGGTCATGGTGGGGACCAGCAGACCCCCACTGAAGCCGGCCGGGATCAAGGCGAGTGCCAGCGGCCACAGGGCGTTCGACGTACTGGCCCATGCGACCGCGGCGAGGGTGACGGCGAGGACTGCTTGACCTAGGGCGAGGACGCCTGAACGGCCGAGGCGTTTGGCGAGTGGGGCTGCGCAGATGCTGCCGACCGAGATCAAGCCGGTGAGCGGCAGGAACAGCAGTCCGCTGACCAGTGGGCCGAGTCCGCGGCCTTGCTGAAGCATCAGGCTCATCGCGAACAGCAATCCGTAGAACGCGAAGTTGAACAAGGCGCCCTGTACGGCGGTGACCACGAACCCGCGATCGGAGTACACGCCCCGCGGAAGCAGCGGCGTACGGGTGGAGCGTTCGGCCCAGACGAAGCCGACCAGCCCGGCCACGGTCAGGGCGGCCGCGGTGACGACAGGAGGGCTCAGCCAACCCTGGGCAGGCGCCTCGATGAGGGCGAAGACCAGTCCGCCGATCAGCACAGTCGCCGTACCCATGCCTGCCACGTCCAGGCGGCGTCCGGCACTCGCGACGCGTGGCATGAAGCGCACGGCCCAGATCGCGGCGGGACTGCCGATGACCACGTTCACGGCGAACACGGCCCGCCAGTCGGCGACAGCGACCAGCGCACCGCCCAGCAGCGGTCCGGCTGCCATGCCAACGCCTCCTGCGGCGGCCCACCAGCCGACGAGACGGTGCCGCATCTGCTCGTCCCGCGCGGTTGCTGTGGCGAGTACGAGCGCACTCGGCAGGAGCAACGCAGAGCCGGCACCCTGGATCAGCCGGGCGAGGTTGAGCATCAGCATCGACATCGAGACCGCGCACACCGCGGAGGACGCGGTGAAGATCAGCAGCCCGGAGACGAACGCCCGCTTGGCGCCCAGCGTGTCCGTGATCGCACCGGCGCCGAGCATCACCGCCGCGAACGACAGCGTGTACGCGTTGACGGCCCATTCCAGCTCCGGCCGCGAGGCGTGCAGGTGCTCGGCGAGTTGGGCGAGAGTCAGGTGCACGATCGTGCCGTCGACGAAAACCATGAAGGCGGCGACCTGGGCGAGCACCGTGACACCCCGGCGATGTTCGATAGTCATAGAACTACCCTAGAGCAAGTTCGATACTCATCGAACTCAAATCTCATCCGGCAGTTGACGGCGTCGGAGCTGGGCCGGTCCGCTCGGCGCCGCTGAGTGCCACGATGAAGAGCAGTCGTATGGAAGGGGACAGCGATGTCGGAGGACGATCCGTTCGGCGGGCGGGAACCGACGAGTCATGAGCGGATGTCCGGCCGGCCGTGGGATGCGTCGTACTGGGATGGCCCGGCTCCTTGGGATTTCGGTGGGCCGCAGCCGGCTGTCGAACGCGTCGCAGCGGCAGGCGGGTTTGCCGGCACGGTGCTTGATGCGGGGTGCGGGAGTGGCGAGAACACGCTGGTGATCGCCTCGCTGGGGCTGCCGGTGCTGGGCGTCGATGTCGCCGAGACCGGGTTGAAGATGGCGCGCGAGAAGGCGGCTGAGCGCGGGATCTCGGCTGAGTTCGCGATGGCTGATGCGTTGCACCTCGAGCGGTTGGGACGGCGGTTCGAGACGGTGCTGGACTCCGGGTTGTTCCACACGTTCAACACCGAGGAAAGGCGGGAGTACGCCGCCAGCCTCGCGACGGCGACGCAGTACGGCGGAACGCTGTATGTGCTGTGCTTCGGCGACGAAGGGGCCGACGTCGGTCCGCATCCCGTGAGTCAAGAGGATCTGCGGATGGCGTTCGGTCCAGGCTCTGGTTGGGCCATCGCGTCGATCGTGCCGGAGCGAGTGAGGACGGTGTTCCACGACGAGAACGGCGCTCCGGCCTGGCTCGCGACCGTCAAGCGAACCGCCGGGTAAACCCATTGCTGGTGCCGATGGGCGCCGTTAGCGTCCGAGCATGACGGACGAGGATCCGAAGCAGATAGTTCGCCGTGGGTACGACGTACTGTCGCTGAGGTACGACGAGGCGACCGGCGCCGACTCGAAGTACCGGACCTGGATCGCCGAGTTGATCGCGCGGCTCGAGAGTGGAAGCCGGGTGCTCGACGTCGGCTGCGGGAGTGGGGTGCCGGTCGCGCGTGAGCTCGTGGCGGCGGGACATCGCGTCACCGGCGTCGACATCAGCGAGGTGCAGATCCGCCGTGCTCGTGAACTCGTGCCGGACGGCGAGTTCATCAACGCCGACGCCACGTCGCTGGACTTCCCGGCCGAGTCGTTCGACGCCGTCGTGTCTCTGTACGCCCTGATCCACATGCCGCAGGACGAGCAGCAACAACTGCTCCGCAACATCGCGACCTGGCTCCGTCCGGGCGGATGGTTCCTCTGCACCACCGGTCAGCGCGCGTGGACCGGCGTCGACGACGACTGGCTCGACGGCGGCGCTCCCATGTGGTGGAGCCACACCGACGCCGACACCAACCGCACCTGGATCGCCCAAGCCGGCCTGACCATCGAACACCAAGCCGTCATCCCCGAAGGGCCCTCAGCCCACGCCCTCTTCTGGTCCCGCCGCCCGCCAGCCTGAGCAGGAACACAAGCCGGCGGGGAGCCTGGTGGACTCCCCGCCGGGGTATTCGCAACTTCTGCAAGGTTCAAGAAGTTGGAGCAGTTCTACTGATCACAATGTATTCGTTGGTGATGTATTTGCGGCCACCGGGGGTAGCTCTCAGTCCTTGATGCCGGATTGGGTTACTCCTTGGATGAGGTAGCGCTGGAGGAAGGCGAAGATCAGGACCAGGGGCAGGATCGAGACCGCCACGGCCATGAAGAGTTCATGGATGTTGATGGTTTGCGCGGTCACGAACGTCGACATCGCGACCTGGACGGTCCACGACGACGAGTCCTGACCGATCACCAGCGGCCAGAGGAACGAGTTCCAGTTGCCGATGAAGGTGATCGCGGCCAACGCGGCGAAGAACGGCAGCGAGTTCGGTACGACGATCCGCCAGAACACCCCGAAGTACCCAGCACCGTCCACCCGCGCCGCTTCCTCCAGCTCCTTGGGGAACCCGAGGAAGTACTGCCGGAACAGGAACGCCGCGAAGCCGCTGAACAGCGTCGGGATGATCAGGCCGCGCAGGGTGCTGACCCAGCCGAGCGACGAGACGACGATGAAGCTCGGGATGAAGGTGACCGCGGCCGGGATCATCAGCGTGGCGACGATCGCGTAGAAGATCTTGTCCGCGTGCCGGTACGGGATCCGGGCCAGGCCGTACCCCGCCATCGATGCCAGCAGCAACTGTCCGGCGGTGCCGAGGACCCCGACCACCGCGGAGTTGTACATCGCCCGCGCCATCGGTACTTCGGTGTCGTTGAACAGTTCGGTGATGTTGCTCCACTGCAGATCCTTCGGGAACAGCGTCCAGTCCGGCGCGGTGATGTCCGCCTCGGTGGACAGCGCGTTGCGCAGGATCAGGTAGAACGGCAGCAGGAACAGCACCACCGCGACGAACAGCGCGATCCAGCGTCCCACCATGCCGACCACGCCGAGCGGGCTGCGGCTGAAGCCGATCGGCTGCGGGGTTCCCGACGTACGTTCGGTGGCCGGCATCAGTCACCCGCCTTTCCGAAGCCGAAGATCCGGCTCTGCAGCAGCGTCACGATCATGATGATCACGGCCAGGATGAGCGCACCGGCCGAGCCGTGCCCGAGGTCCTGGATCGACCCGAGCGAGATGTTGTACAGGTAGACCAGCGGTGGCCGCCCGTAGTTCTGGTTGCCGATCAGGTTGTAGAACTCGTCGAACGCCTGGTACGCCGCGATCAGGTTCAGGATCAGTACGGCGACCGACGTGGCACGCAACTGCGGCAGCGTGATGTAGCGGAACACCTGCCAACCCGGTTTCGCACCGTCGACGTACGCCGCCTCGTACAGGGTCGGCGAGATCCGCTGCAGACCGGCGATGAACAGGATCATGTAGAACCCGAGCTGCAGCCACAGCCGGACGGTGACGAGCGGGATCCAGTAATACGGCGGATCCACGGTCGACAGCCAGGCGATGCCATCCGCCCCGAACCAGCCGAGGACGGTGTTGGCCAGTCCGAACCGGACGCCGTTGAAGATCGACAGCTTCCAGATCAGCGAGGCCACCACGTACGAGCACGCAGTGGGCAGGAAGAACACCGACCGGAAGAACGCCCGGGCGATCTTCACCTGGTTGACCAGCAACGCCAGCGCCAGCGACAGCACGAACGTCAGCGGCACGATGAACACCGCGAAGATCGTGAACGTGCCCAGGCTGGACAAGAAGTTGTGGTCGGTGAGCATGTCGACGTAGTTCTGCAGCCCGACGAACTTCGACGGCGTGACCGTGTTGTAGGCCTCGAAGAAGCTGAGGACCAGGCTCCAGATGATCGGCAGATACGAGAAGATCAGCAGCCCCACGACGAACGGCCCGACGAACAGCCAGAACGACATCGTGGTGCCGGCGATCCCCCGCCGGCGTCGCGTCCGCCGCCGCTCACCAGTGGTGGCGGAGGACGCGGCCGGCTGCGTGTCTGCCGGTGCGCTGCGGCTCACCCGAACAACCGGGACAACTCGTCGTTGACGGTCTTCTCGGCCTTGGTGATCTCGGCGGCGGGGTCGGCTCCCTTCTTGATGATGTTGGTCAGCATGTCGCCGAACGCCGTACCCATCTTGGGAGTCCAGGCCGGGTTGTCGGTGTGCCCGTAGTCAGCGGTCAGCTTCACCGTCTCGGCCGCCACGCCGCTCTGCAGCTTCGCCGCCTTGGCCGCGAGGCTCTTGCGGGGCGGGATGTGGAAGCCGTAGTTCAGCGACCAGTCCTCCTGGAAGTCTTCCTTGTCGATCCACAGCCACTTCACGAACTTCTTCGCCGCGTCGACGTTCGCGCTCTTGGCCGAGACGAACTGCGTCCAGCCGCCGGAGTACACGGCCGGCTTGCCCTGCGCGTCCAGCGCCGGGAACGGGAACACACCGAGGTCGTCGCCGAGCGCCTTCTGCATGCCGGGCACCGCCCACATGCCGATCCACTGCATCGCCGCGAGGCCCTGGTTGATGGCACCAGGGTCGGTCCAGTCGGTCGGCGCGCCCAGCAGCACGCTCTTGCTGGCGTACAGCTCGTGCAGCTTGCCGAACGCCTGCGCCGCGCGGGGATCGGTGAAGCCCGGCTTGTTGTCGTCGGTGAGGTAGCTGCCGCCGGACGACCACAGCGCGGGTCCGCCCAGGGCCAGGCCGCCGTCGTTGCCGACGAAGATGCCCTTCACCTTGTTCGTGGTGAGTTCCTTGGCCGCGGAGATCAGGTCGTCGACCGTCTCCGGCGGCTTGATTCCGGCCTTGTCCAGCAGGGACTTGCGGTAGTAGATGACCTGCGGGTCGACGATCATCCGGATCCCGTAGATCTTGCCGTCGACCGTGTTGGTGGCCAGGTCGCCCGGCTGGAAGTCGTCCTTGACGTCGGCCATGATGTCGTCCAGCGCGACCACCTGGTTGCTCTTCACCATGCCGATGTTGAGCTGGCTCTCGAAGACGTCCGGGCCCTTGTTCGACAGCAGGCCGGACGAGAGCTTCGCGGCGTAGTCACCGGGGGTCCATGCAACCGTGACGTTCGCATCGGTGTACGCCTTGGCGTACTTCGTCGCGGCCTGCTGGGTGCCGGTCTCGCCGTACTGGTGGTACCACTGCGACAACGTCGCCTTGGCACCTCCGCCGTCATCGCCCCCGCTCGAGGGCCGGCCGGTATTGCCGCCGCAGGCCGCGGTGAACGCGGCGAGCGCGGCCAGGCCGCCGGTCCGCTTGAGCAGATCCCGCCGGGTCAGACCGGCGTTCGGAACATGAGCAGGCATGAATTCCACCTTCCCGAGGAACAGCGCCGCAGGGGGTACGACGCCGGCGGTTCCGAGTTACTTAACGGCGTTAAGCATCTCCGATTTCGCACACGCTACAACTAGATCCAACATTCCAACAGGCTTCGACACAGGTCTTTCCGGCACGGTACCCATCCGGTGGAAGGATTCCGCTCCGACGCTCCCAGGTGAATCGTTGGAGAAGTGTGTAGCACCATCGCTCAAAAGCGCGCCCGGCGCAAGACCGGGCGCGCTCTTCTTTGTTCGAATCTGTGGAATGTTGCTCGGGTGGTATCAGACCGTGATCAGCCGAACATCTCCCCCGCCGAAGCCTTGCGCACCAGCAGTTCCGGCGGCTCGAACCGGGTTCCGTACGACGACGCCAACGCCCGCGCACGCTCGACGAACGCAGGCAGTCCGTAGCCGTTGATGTACTGCAGCGCACCGCCGTACAGCGGTGGAAAACCGATGCCGAAGATCGATCCGATGTTGGCGTCGGCAACAGAGCGTAGTACCCCTTCATCGAGACACTTCACCGTCTCCAGCGCCATCGCGAACGTCATCCGCTCCTGCAGATCGATCAGCGGTACGTCGTCCCGTCGCGGGAAGTGCTCCCACAGCCCCGGCCACAGGGTCTTGGGACCGTCTGCCGGGTAGTCGTAGAAGCCGGCACCCGCGGCCTTCCCGCGCCGGTCGAACTCGTTCACCAGCCGGTCCGCGACCGCCATCCCCGGATGCTCGTCGAACGCGCCGGCGCTGTCCCCGGCCGCCCGGGCCGCGTCCCGGATCTTCTGCGGCAGCGTCAGCGTGACCTCGTCCAGCATCGCCAGCGGCGGCGCCGGGAAGCCCATCTGGGTTGCGGCCCGTTCGATCGTCACCGGGTCGATGCCCTCGGCGACCATCGCCGCGCCCTCCATCACCAGCGTTCCGAACACCCGCGAGGTGAAGAAGCCCCGGCTGTCGTTGACCACGATCGGCGTTTTCCTGATCTGCCGGACCACGTCGTACGCCTTGGCGATGGCGCGATCCGATGTCTTCTGCCCCACGATCAGCTCGACCAATGGCATCCGATCGACCGGCGAGAAGAAGTGCATGCCGAGGAAGTCGTCCGGCCGGTCGATGCCGTCGGCCAGCGAGGTGATCGGCAGCGTCGAGGTGTTCGAGCAGAGCAGCGCGTCCGGCTCGACCACGCCGGCGATCTCGGCGAACACCTTCTGCTTGAGCTCCTCGCTCTCGAACACCGCCTCGATCACCAGATCGCACCCGGCCAGGTCGTTCGGGTCCGCGGTCGGCGTGATCCGGCTGAGAAACTCCTCCACCTGCCCCGCGGTCGTCCGCCCCTTCTGCACCTGCTTCGCGAGCAGCTTCTCGGAGTACTCCTTGCCGCGAGCGGCCGCCTCGAGCGTCACGTCCTTCAAGACCACGTCGATGCCCGCCTTCGCGCAGACGTACGCGATCCCCGCGCCCATCATCCCGGCACCGAGGACGCCGACCTTCCGGGCGGAAAAGCGAGGTACGCCGTCCGGCCGCGACGCACCGGCGTTGATCGCCTGCAGGTCGAAGAAGAACGCCTGGATCATGTTCTTCGCGATCTGCCCGGTCGCCAGCGACACGAAGTACCGCGACTCGATCCGCGACGCGGTGGCGAAGTCGACCTGGCTGCCCTCGACAGCCGCGCTCATGATCGCTCGCGGAGCTGGGTACGGCGCGCCTTTCAGCTGCTTGCGCAGGTTGGCCGGGAAGGCCGGGAGGAACGCGGCCAGCTTCGGGGACGACGGCGTACCGCCGGGGATCTTGTAACCGTCGCGATCCCACGGCTGCTTGGCGTCACCGTCGTACGCGTCGATCCAGCGGTAGGCGGCGTCGAGGAGTTCCTCGGCCGGGACGACTTCGTCCACGATGCCGACCGACTCGGCATGGGCGGGTTTCATCCGCTGCCCCTGCAGCAGCACCTTCATCAGCGCGTCTTGCAGGCCGAGCATCCGGACGGTCCGGGTCACGCCGCCACCGCCGGGCAGCAGGCCAAGCGTTACTTCCGGTACGCCGAGCTCGATCCGGTTGTCGTCAGCAACGATCCGGTGATGGCAGGCGAGCGCGATCTCCAGGCCACCGCCAAGAGCGGAACCGTTGATCGCTGCAACGACCGGGACGCCCAGAGTCTCCAGTGCACGGAGTTGTCGCTTGACCTCTTCGACCGTGGCGAAGACCTGCGCCGCATCGCTGGGCTGGATCTGCGACAACATCTGCAGGTTGCCGCCGGCGAAGAAGGTGGACTTGGCGCTCGTGATGACGACACCCTTGAGGCCCGATTCGGACTGGAGCCGGGAGATCATGTCGCCCATGGAGGTCAGATACGCCTCGTTCATGGTGTTCGCCGACGCGTCCGGGTCGTCCATCGTCAGGGTGACGACACCGTCGACGTTCTGCCAGGAGATCATGCCGCAAGCCTCTCGATGATCGTCGCGACGCCCATCCCGCCGCCGACGCACAGGGTGGCCAGTCCGTACCGGAGCTCGCGCCGCTCCAGTTCGTCCAGCAGGGTTCCGATCAGCATGGCGCCGGTGGCACCGAGCGGGTGACCGAGTGCGATCGCGCCGCCGTTCACGTTCACCTTCTCGTGCGGTACGCCGAGATCCTTCATGAAATGCAGGACCGCGGCGGCGAACGCCTCGTTCATCTCGAACAGGTCGATATCGTCGACCTCGAGCCCCGCGCGAGCCAAGGCCTTCCGGGCGGCCGGTGCCGGACCGGTCAGCATGATCGTCGGGTCGGCGCCACTGACGCCGGTGGCGACCACGCGGCCGCGAGGTGCCTGACCGAGCGCCTCCCCGGCCTTCTCGTTGCCAACAGCAACCAGCGCGGCGCCGTCGACGATGCCGGACGAGTTGCCGGCGTGGTGGACGTGATTGATCCGCTCGACGGTCACGTACTTCTCCAGGGCGACCGCGTCGAAGCCACCGTGCTCCCCGATCGCCGCGAACGACACGGGCAGTCCGGCCAGCGTTTCGACCGTCGTGCCCGGCCTGACCAACTGGTCGTGGTCCAGGATCTGCAGGCCGTTGCGATCGTTCACTGGGACGACGGAGCGGCCGAAGTAGCCGTTGGCCCAGGCCTTGGCGGCTCGGGCGTGCGACTCGGCGGCGTATGCGTCGACGTCGGTGCGGGAGAAGCCGTCGAGGGTGGCGATCAGGTCCGCGCTGATGCCCTGCGGGATGAAGTTCGTCGCCAGGGCGGTCTCCGGGTCCATCGCCCAGGCACCCCCGTCGGACGCCATCGGCACGCGGGACATCGACTCGACGCCGCCGGCGAGGATGAAGTCCTCCCACCCGGACCGGACCCGCTGCGCCGCCTGGTTGACCGCCTCGAGGCCGGACGCGCAGAACCGGTTGAGCTGTACGCCGCCGGTCGTCTCCGGGTAGCCCGCCGCCAGCACCGCGGTCCGGGCGATGTCCATGCCCTGGTCGCCGATCGGCGTGACGACACCGAGAACGACGTCGTCGATCGTGGCCGGGTCCAGCTCGGGGTGCCGGTTCCGCAGTTCGTGCAGGAGGCCGGTGATCAGCTGGATCGGCTTGACCTCGTACAGGGCACCCGTCGGTTTGCCCTTGCCGCGGGGGGTGCGGATCGCGTCGTACAGGAAGGCTTCACTGGTCATCATGATCCCGTCGGTCGAAGACTCCCCACGATTGTGACAGTTCTGGTGTCACGATGGTCAAGGGGGCCTCGTTATGATCTCCGCCATGCCGGAAACCAGCGCGGGGGGAACCGTGGACGAGGCGACACTGACGGTGGACGAGCTCTCAACTCGGGTCGGGATGACGGTGCGGACGCTCCGCTTCTACGCCGGCCGCGGCCTGATCCCGCCACCCATCCGGCGCGGCCGGGTCGGCTACTACGGTCCGGAACACATCGCCCGGCTCGATCTGGTCCGTGAACTGCAGGCCCACGGCTTCACCCTGTCCGCGATCGAGGGCTACCTGGACCGCATCCCGCCGAACGCAACACCGCAGGACATCGCTCTGCACCGGACGCTGCTGACCCCATGGATGCGCGACCTCCCGGAGACCCTGGACCGCACAGCCCTGGTACGCCGTACCGGTCGTGAACTCACCGACGACGACATCGAGATGCTGGTCGCGCTCGGCGTGGTCGAGCCGACGCCGGACGAGGACGTCTTCCAGGTCGCGACCGCTCATCTCAGTCTGGGCGTCGAGCTCCTCGATCTGGATCTGCCGGTCGACGCCGTACTCGCCGCCGGCCGGATCTTCACCGAGCACGGCCGCGCGATCGCGGAGGAGCTCACCGAGGTGTTCCGGACCAAGGTGTGGCCGCACTACCGGGACTCGGGTGGTCCGCCGGAGCACATCCAGCAGCTGGTCGAGCGGTTCAAGCCGGTGACGATCCAGGGCCTGGTGCTGGCGTACGAGCGAGCCGTCGGCGAGACCCAGCGCGACACGATCCGCCGCACCCAGAGCAAACGCCTCTGACGGGCCGGCGGCCCTCGTGTCCCCAGCCGGAGTTCCTACGCAGACGGCGATTCCCGCGCCGGCCCCGCAAGGTCAACCCGGCCCTGGACGACGTCGTTGGCGACGTCGGTGAGACGGCGATTGTGGGTGCGCGCATAGGTCCGCATGATCGCGAACGCCTCGTCGACTCCGACCGCAAGGCTGTGGGTGAGGAACCCCTTGGCCTGCTCGATCAGGATGCGGCTGTTCAGCGCCGACTGGAGCTGTTCGGTGACGATCTCCTGGCGGGCCAGTGCGCGCTGGTGGATGATGCCGATACTCGCCGCGTCAGCCAATGCCTGCCCCAGCGCGATGGTGTCGTCGTCGAGCGGTCCGGCGGTGGCGCTGAACAGGTTGACCGCTCCGAGGACGGTGCCGCGCAGCCGCATCGGCAACGCGTGCACCGCCAGATAGCCGGCGTCGATTGCGGCAGCGCTGAACCGGGGCCACCGCGTATCGGCCTCACGCATGTCCCCGGACTGGACCGGGCGTCCGGTGGTGAACGCGTCCAGGCACGGGCCTTCGGAGTTCTGCAACTGACTCAGCTCGACCAGCATCGCCTGCTCCGTCGAGGCCGCGACCTGGTTCAACGTGCCGTGGTGGTCGACGAGCAGGATGCCGCACGCCGACACCCCCAGCAGCTCGTTGCAGCGCGTGGCGAGCCGATCCAGGAAGTCGATGATGTCGAAATCGTCGACGAGGGTGTCGGCCAGCTCGATGAACACTTCTCTCGCCCTGCGGTCAGACACGCTCATCTCTCATCCTCCTCTTCATTCTCAGCATGCTCAGATTCCTGATGGTCGCCGTTCAGGAACAGACGGCGGGCCATGACCTCGGTGGCGATCACGTGCAACGGACTGCCGCTGCTGAACGCGTGGGCACGCAGGAGAGCGAGCGCATCGGTGACACTGATGCGCTGCTGGGCCGCCACGAGTCCGGCCGCCTGGTGCACCTCCGCACGGCGCGCGGTGAACGCCGCATCGATCACCTGGTCCAAGTCTGCGCTCAACCCGTGACGGTCGTCGAGCGCGAGGACGAAGACCGCGTCGGCGTACACCAAGGCGTCCAGGAGTTGATCGCCGCCGAGGGGTCCAGCCTGCCGCCGGTAGATACTCAGGGCGCCGATCCTGGCCGCACCCGCACCGATCGGGAAGGCGAAGATGCCGCGTACGCCGTGCCGGGCCGCGGCCGGCGCGAACGCGGGCCACCGACTGACCGCATCCAGCGCGGACAAGTCGGTCGCCAGCACCGGCGCGCCGCTCGCGATCGCATCGGCGCTGGGGCCCTGGCCGAGGGTGAACTGCAACTCCTCCAACACACCGACCTCGGACGTGGTCGCCAGCAGTGGTTCGTACGGTCCGGCCTCGGGCGACATGGACAGCCCGGCGCCTACCGCCGACAGGGCCTCGCTGCAGGCCGACACGGCGTAGCGCAGCGAAGGCAATCCGCCGTCGATCCGCGCAGCGGCGTCGATCGCCCCCCACACCCTGGCACCGCGGTCTTGATCCACCCGCTCCATCCAGACTCGTGCCGCCGCCGCGCGGACGTCTCACCCAAGCGGCCCTACTCGTCGGCCGACTCGCTGTCAGTCGGCGACACGCTCGGTTCGGCGTCCGGACCCTGCTCCGGTTCAGGCTCTTTCGCTCGCTTCGGTGCGGGCGTCTTCTCGGCCACGGCGGCGGGCAGACCGATCCATTCGCTCATCGACGCTCCATCCCAGTCGGCCCGCGCACAAGCTGCCGGGGTCCGGGGCAGCACCTTCCCTGACAGTCTAGGCCGCGGCGTGATTGACTGCCTTCAGACGAACCAGGGGAGGTTGCGATGGGGATTGTGTCGCCGGGATTCACCGGCCGCCGGCGGAGTGCGGACCTTCCGCCCGGGCAGTACCTGACGCAGGACTTCCCGGTGCTGTCGGCCGGCCCGACCCCGCACATCCGGACCGAACACTGGGAGTTCACCGTCACCACGGAGACTGGTGAGGCGACCAAGTGGGACTGGTCCGGGCTGCTGGCGCTGCCGGCCGACGAGATCACCAAGGACATCCACTGCGTGACCCGGTGGTCGAAGCTGGAGACGAACTGGAAGGGCGTCTCGCTCGACACCTTGCTCGCGGATGTGGAGACCAGCGCCGACTACGCACTCGTGCACAGCTACGGCGGGTACACGACCAACCTGCCGATGGAAGACCTGCTCGACGGTCAGGCCTGGATCGCCTACGAGTACGACGGCGAGCCGATCGACCCCGAGCACGGTGGCCCGGCCCGCCTGCTGGTCCCACACCTGTATTTCTGGAAGAGCGCGAAGTGGGTCCGCGGGATGGTGCTGTCCGACAACCAGGACCTCGGCTTCTGGGAGACCGCTGGTTACCACGAGTACGGAGACCCATGGAAAGAACAGCGATACGCCGGCGACTGACCTGGCAGGTCGGCACTGTCACCGGCGTACGGCGAGAGACGGCGACCGCTCGCACGCTGGTCGTCGACGTACCGGACTGGCCGGGGCACCTCGCCGGGCAGCACCTGGACGTCCGGTTGACCGCGCCCGACGGGTATCGCGCCTCGCGGTCGTACTCGGTCGCTTCGGCGTGGGCCGGTGACACGATCGAGCTCACTGTCGAGCAGGTGCCCGAAGGTGAGGTCTCGCCGTACCTGGTCGATGTGCTGCAGGTGGGCGATCCGCTCGAGATCCGCGGTCCGGTCGGCGGGTGGTTCGTCTGGAAGCCCGAGCAGGAAGGGCCGGTGCAGTTGATCGGCGGTGGATCGGGGATCGTGCCGCTGCGCGCGATGCTGCGTACCCACGCCGCCGCGGGCAGTACGACGCCGGTCCGCCTGCTCTACTCGGTACGACGGCCCGCCTCGGTGATCTACGTGGAGGACCTGAAGGAACTGGCCGCGTCGGACGACGTCGACGTGCGACTCGTCTACACGCGGGAGGCGCCGGCCGGGGAGCCTCGAGTGGGGCGTATCGACGCCGATTTGATCGAGCGGCTCGCGTTCAAGCCGGCGGACGAGCCGACGACGTACGTGTGTGGGCCGACGCCGTTCGTGGAGGCGGTGGCAGATCTGCTGGTCGCCGCCGGCCACGATCCGGCCCGCGTCAGAACCGAGCGATTCGGACCGACTGGAGGCCCGCGATGACCACAGATGCCAGCTATTTGGACGGCAATGCCGCCGCCGGCGCGCTGAGCGAAGTCTTCGCGATGGACGTGACCGCCGCGATCACCCAGTGCAATGGCTGCGGGCAGACCGCCGTGTTCGCCGAATCCCACGTCTACGTGAACGCGCCCGGCCTGGTCGCCCGCTGTTCCGGCTGCGACGGCGTGCTCCTCCGCGTCGTCACCACTCCGTCCGACGTCTATGTGGACCTCCGCGGCCTGACATACCTCAGGCTGCCTAATCCGTAGCCTCAGGCGTAGGCTGAGCAGATCCGTCATAGGCGGTTCCAGACCCCGGCGCCCTCCTACCCTTCCCGGAAGGACTGGTGGCGATCTCAGATCATGAGCCTGACTATCTCGACCGTCTCGCGCGGTCCGAGCCATTGGATTCATGGCAACCCGAGGATCTGAGGGCCGCATTGGCCGTCGTCGACGACCTCGACGCCCAGCGGCCGCACACGGCAGGCACAGCCAGGGTCATCGATCTGCGGCTCGCGATCTACCGGAGCAGATTGCGCTACGAGTTGAGCCAGCGCGTCGAGGGTGAGCCTGAGCACTAGATGTACTAGATCCCGAGGCTGCGGCCCACGATCTCCTTCATGATTTCGGTGGTGCCGCCGTAGATGGTCTGGATCCGGGTGTCCAGGTAGGCCTTGGCGATCGGGTACTCGGTCATGAAGCCGTAGCCGCCGTGCAGTTGCAGGCAGCGGTCGACGACCTTCTTCTGCAACTCGGTGGTCCACCACTTGGCCATCGCGGCCTCGGCCACGGTGAGCGTGCCGGCGTTCAGCTCCTGGACGCAACGATCCACGAACACCCGGGCGATCTGCGTCTCCGTCGCGATCTCGGCGAGCACGAAACGACTGTTCTGGAACGAGCCGATCGGCCGGCCGAAGGCCGTGCGCTCCTTCACGTAGCGCAGCGTGTCGTCGAGCAGGTTCTCGCAGGCGGCCGCCGCGACGACCGCGATGGTCAGCCGTTCCTGCGGCAGCTTCTCCATCAGGTAGACGAAGCCCTTGCCCTCCTCGCCGAGCAGATTCTCGGCCGGCACGCGGACGTTGTCGAAGAACAACTCCGCGGTGTCCTGCGCCTTCAGCCCGATCTTCTCCAGATTGCGGCCGCGCTCGAACCCGGGCATGCCGCGCTCGACCACCAGCAGCGAGACACCCTGCGCCCCGGCCGCCGGGTCGGTCTTGGCCACCACGATGACGAGGTCGGCGAGGATTCCGTTGGAGATGAACGTCTTCTGCCCGTTCAGCACGTAGTGGTCGCCGTCGCGCCGAGCCGTCGTCTGGATGCCCTGCAGGTCGCTGCCGGCGCCCGGCTCGGTCATCGCGATCGCGGTGATGGTCTCCCCCGAGCAGAACTTCGGCAGCCACCGCGCCTTCTGCTCCTCGGTCGCATAGTCCAGCAGGTACGCCGAATTGATGTCGGTGTGGATCGTGAAGCCGACACCACTCGCGCGCGCCCGGGTCAGTTCCTCGATCAGCACGGTGTTGAAGCGGTAGTCCCGCACTCCGCCGCCGCCGTGCTCCTCCGGCATCATGAAGCCGAGCAGGCCCGCCTGGCCGGCCGCGGTCCACAGCTCGCGCGGGACGATGCCGGCCTCCTCCCAGCTGTCGTGGTGCGGCACGATCTCCTTGTCGCAGAAGGCTCGCACGGTCTCCCGGAAGGCATCATGATCGGCGTCGAACAGCTGACGTTCCATTGGGCGGTTCCTCTCAGTTCTGTACGGCGGCGCCGGTCTGCAGCAGGTCGTCGATGTCGGTGATGCCCCACTCGGTCAAAGCCTCGCGGGTGTGCTGTCCGGGCCGCGCGGGCGGTCGCCCGAGGCTGGTCGGCGTACCGGAGAAGCGTGGTGCGGGGGCGGCTTGGCGGACTCCGTCGTGCTCGACGAAGGTGCCTCGGGCAACAAGATGTGGATGGTCGGCGGCGAGTGGCAGCACCGGCGCCACGCAGGCGTTGGAATCGTCGAAGGTCTCCGCCCACTCCGCCTGGGTGCGCTGCAGGAAGGTCTCGGTCAGCACCTTGCGCAGCTCGGGCCAGTTGGCCGGATCGTTGCGATCCGGTGCGCTGATCCCGAGCTTCGCGATCAGCTCGTCGTAGAACTGCGGCTCGATCGCACCGACGGCAACATGCTTGCCCTCTGCCGTCTCGTAAACGTCGTAGAACGGCGCGCCGGTGTCGAGCAGGTTCGTCCCGCGATCCTCCCGCCAGTTCCCGGCGGCCGTCGCCCCGAGCAGCATCGTGGTCAGGTGGGCGGAGCCGTCGACGATCGCAGCGTCGACCACCTGACCGCGGCCGCTGCGCTGAGCTTCGTGCAACGCCGCGAGAACGCCGACCACCAGGTAGAGCGAGCCGCCGGCGAAATCACCGAGCAGGTTGGCCGGCACCTGCGGCGGACCACCCGCACGACCGATCAGATGCAGAGCACCCGAGACCGCGAGGTAGTCGATGTCGTGCCCAGCGGTCTGCGCGAGCGGTCCGTCCTGGCCCCAGCCGGTCATCCGCCCGTAGACCAGCCTGGGATTGATCGCGTGACAGTCCTCGGGACCGACGCCGAGGCGCTCGGCGACGCCCGGCCGGAAGCCCTCGACGAGTACGTCGGCCTGCGCGGCCAAGCGTCGTACGACGTCGATCGCGGCCGGGTGCTTCAGGTCCAGGGCCACGCTGCGGCGACCGCGGTTCACCAGCTCGTACTCCGGCGGGCCGAACGCCAATCCACCACCGGGCCGATCGATCCGCAGTACGTCGGCGCCAAGCTCGGCCAGCATCATGCACGCGAACGGCGCCGGACCGATCCCGGCCAGCTCGACCACCTTGACGCCCTGCAGTGGACCCATGCCCGCTATTGTGACAGTGCTACTGTCACGGTCGTCAAGTCACTGTGCGAACCAACGCCAGCGCCACGGCCGGGACCAGCACGCTCAGGGCCAGCACCACGCCGAGCGCGATCGACCACCCGGGCGAGTCGCCCTCGAGGTGACCGAGGTGGAAGACCAGGTGCGGCACCGCACCGACGAGGTACGCGATCAGTGCGACCGTGCTGAGCACCCGGTCGAACCGCACCGCGGCAGCGATGAAGATCACCGCCAGACCGAGCGTCGCGCCCCCGAAGTCGCGGAACAGATGCTCGCTGTACGGCGGCGTCCAGTCCACCGTCGGCACGTCGTCGTAGAACGAGAACGGGAAGAGCAGCAACCACAGACCGAGGACCAGTTGGTACGCCCCGAACACCACCAGCACCGACCGCACATAGCCCCTCATGCGAGGTACTCCGCGAACGTGATCCGACCGTACGGCGTCCCGTCGACCAGAGGCCCGGTGGTGGCGTAGGCACGAAACGTCTTTCCCGGCACCCGGACCGGGACGGTCGGCCGGTGAGAACCCCGCGCGAGCTTCCAGAGCAGGGCCAGGTCCGGGACCGTTCGGCGTTCCGGACCGCCGATGTCGACGACGCGCCCGTTGGCGGGTGCTGCCGCGACGAGCTCGACCAACCGGCCGGCGACATCCTCGACGGCGATCGGCTGGAGGGTGACAGCGGGCGCGAACAGCAATGGCAGGAATCGCTGCGCGCGAAAGATCTGGTCGATCAGATTGTGGAACTGCGTCGCCCGCAGGATCGTGAACGGTACGCCGGACTTCTCGACGAGCCGCTCGACAACGAGCTTGGTCCGGTAGTACGGCATCGGGATCCGGTCGACGCCGACGATCGACATCTGGACGACATGCGGCGTACCAGCAGCTCGGGCGGCGTCGAGCAGGTTGCGCGCCTGCCGCTCGTCGCGGCGGCCGAGGCTGGTGGCGAGGTTCACGATCACGTCGATGCCCTCGACCGCCGCGGCCAGACCCGCGCAGGTCGTCAGGTCGCCGACGAAGCGATCAGGCCCGGGCTTCCGGCTGAAAATCCGAACCTGGTGGCCGGCCGCACGCAGCCGCCCGACGGTGGGCCGGCCGAGTGTCCCGGTGCCACCGGTGACGAGGATGGAACGCATCTGGTGTCCTTTCTGTCACCAGCTCAGATCCGGCAGCCCGTCGATTCGTGACAGTTGGCGGGCCGCGAAGGTGAGCTTGTCCGGGTTCATCACCAGCCGCAGGTCGGTGATGCCCTCGGCACCGAACTCGATGAAGCACACCGCGTGCACGCCGTCGGGGCCAAAGGCAACCAGTGCGGGACGGCCGTTGGCCTCGGCGAGGCCCGCCTCGATACCGCCGCCGAAGCGCTCGATCACGCCGACCAGGTAGCGTGCGACCCGCTCCTTGCCGACCAGCGCGTTCCGGGCCGCGATCACCTTGCCGCCGCCGTCCGCCCGCGATACGACGTCGCCCGCGAGCAGCTTCTCCAGTTCCTCGATCTCACCCAGCCGGGCCGCGGCGATGAACCGGTCCACCAGCTCGCGCCAGCCGGCCCGGTCGACAGGCTGGTCCCGCCGCGGCTCGGCCGCGATCCGTTTCGCCGCACGGGACGCGAGCTGCCGGGCGTTGACCTCGGTCGTGCCGATCAGCTCGGCCACCTCGCGATGGCTGTAACCGAACGCCTCCTTCAGCACGTACGCCGCCCGCTCCGCCGGCGTCAGCCGCTCGAGCACCAGCAACAACGCGAACGACACCGACTCCCGCTCGGCCACGACATCCAGCGGCCCGAGCTCGTCGAACTCCGCCCGCCCGCTCAGCACCGGCTCGGGCAGCCACTCCCCGACGTACGTCTCCCGCCGAGCTCGCGCAGACGTGAGCTGCTTGATCGACAGGTTGGTGACCACCCGGGCCAGGTAGGCATCCGGATCGCGGACGGAATCCTGATCGGTGGCCCGCCAGCGCAGCCAGGCGTCCTGCAGGATCTCCTCGGCATCGGTCGCGGTACCCATCATCCGGTAGGCGATCCCGAACATCCGTCCACGCAGGCGCTCGAAGTCATCCACTCCGTCAGTCTGTCAGGAAGGCCTCCGCGGCTCGCTGGATCTTGGCGTAGTACTCCGACCAGCCGGCCTCGTCCATGTGGTCCGCGTCAGACCCGCCCTGGCCGTCGATGAGCTCACGCACGATGTCCGCGTGGCCGGCGTGATGGGCTGTCTCGTCGACGACCCGGACCAGCAACGCGCCGAACGTCGTACTTCGGCCCCCCTCGGGCCAGTGCGGGACCTCGGCCGGCATGTCCAGGTCGAGCTCGTCAATGGACCGGTCGCTGTGGGTGCACGCGTCGCGGTAGAGACCGGTGAGGTACTCCGTGCTCTCGGACGGCAGCGCCCACATGTCTCCGCCGTCCCAGACAGTGCCGTCCTCCTCCCACGGCAGCGGCTTCGGCGGTGGTCGCCCGACGCTCGTGCCGAGGTAGACGTACTCGATCCCGACCAAGTGCTTGACCAGTCCGAGCAGGTTCGTCCCGGACGGCACCAGCGGGCGGCGGCGATCGTACTCACTCAGGCCGTCGAGCTTGGCCAGCATCACCGCACGGGTGCCTTGGAGGTACTTCTGCAGTTCGGCCTTCATGGACGGGACGCTAGTGCAGGCGTCAGACAGTTTCCGGTGCGCCCGGCGGAATGAACGGCACCCACCCGGGCCCGTCGTCGATCAGCCTCAGCAAAGCGTCGGTGTCGACGTACTCGTCGATGGCGTCCGCGAGCCTGTCCAGCCGCGCCTCACGGAGACCGGCGAACGAGACCGTGCCGTCCGGTGCCGGCTTGCCGGTCAGCTGAGCCACCTCGGTCAGGAAGGCATGCCGGGCAGCGTCGTCGTCGAGCAGCCCGTGCCAGATCGTCCCCCAGGTGTTCCCGACCCGGCAACCACCCGGGAACGCCGACGCGTCGCCCGTCACGGTCACCACGCCGTGATGGATCTCGTACGCCGTCGGCGCAGGCCGAGCCAGCACCTTCGCCCGAGAGAACTCCGTTGCTACCGGCAACAGGTCCAGGCCTGCGTGTTCACCGCCGCCCTCGACGCCGTGCGGATCGGTGATCGGGCCGCCCAAAGCCTGGTAGCCACCACAGATCCCGAGCACCGGCCGCCCGGCCGCCACCCGCGCGCTGACCGCATCCGCGAGACCGAGCGAACGCAGCCACGCCAGATCCGACACCGTTGCCCGCGACCCCGGCAGTACGACGAGATCCGCGTCCCGCACTTCGGCCGGGCTGGTGGTGAAGAACACGCTGTTCGTCGGCTCGACCGCCAGCGCATCGAGGTCGGTGAAGTTGCTGATCCGCGGGAATCGGATCACCGCCACCGTGAGCAGATCAGCCGGGGAGGTACGACGTACCGGGATGTCCAGCGCGTCCTCGGAGTCCAGCCACAGCTCGGGCAGCCACGGCAGTACGCCGTACGTCGGGCGGCCGGTGACGGACGTGAGCATGTCGATGCCCGGCTGGAGCAGGGACGCGTCGCCGCGGAACTTGTTCACGAGGAACCCGCTGATGAGCGATTGGTCAGCCGCGTCCAGCAACGCCACCGTGCCGAACATCGACGCGAACACTCCCCCGCGATCGATGTCGCCGACAACAACCACCGGGGCCTTGATGTGCTGCGCGAGTCCCATGTTCACATAGTCCGACCGCCGCAGATTGATCTCTGTCGGACTGCCGGCGCCCTCACTGATCACCACGTCGTACCGCGAGGCCAGATCGTCGTACGCCGCGAACGCGGCCTTGGCCAACTCGGCCCGCTCGGTGAGGAAGCCGCGGGACGACAACTCGCCCCACGGCTCCCCCATCAGTACGACGTGACTCCGCTGGTCACTGCCCGGCTTCAGCAGCACCGGGTTCATCGCCGCCTCGGGCTCCGCACCGGCCGCGACCGCCTGGATCCACTGGGCCCGGCCGATCTCGGTGCCGTCCGCGCAGACCATCGAGTTGTTCGACATGTTCTGCGCCTTGTACGGCGCCACCCGCACACCCTGCCGAGCCAGCCACCGGCACAACCCCGTCACCACGGTCGTCTTACCCGCATCCGACGTCGTACCTGCGATCAGGAGTGAGCCCACGCGGGGATCTTAAGCGTCGTCGGACGGTCTGCTCTGCTCGGCCTCCGGCTTCACCGGGGTGATCCGGCGGACCTGGGCGTCGGTGCTGGGCAGCCGCGGCCGCGGGCCCTGGAACCGGGTCCCCGCGCCACCCTCGCGGGCCGACAGCGGCTTCGCGATGTTCTCCAGCGACTTGCCTTCCGCGTCGACCCCGAAGAACCAGGCGATCAGACCACCGATCAGCATCACGGCCGCACCGATGATGTAGCCGACGGTCAGCGGACCGCGCGCCGGGTTGTCGCCCTCACCGATCAGCGAGGCGAACAGGAACGGCGCGATCACACCACCGGTGAGCTGCGAGATCGCGAAGAAGAACGAGATCGCCTGACCACGCAGCTCGATCGGGAAGATCTCGCTCACCGTCAGGTACGCCGACGACGCGCCGGCCGAGGCGAAGAAGAACACCACGCACCACAGCAGGGTCAGCGTGACCGCACTCAGCGCGCCGGCGTTGAACAGCAGCGCGGTGATGAACAGCACCACCGCCGACACGGAGTACGTGCCGAGGATCATCTTGCGCCGGCCGATGGTGTCGAAGAAGTGGCCGAGCAGCAGCGGACCGGCCAGGTTGCCGATCGCGAACGGGAAGAAGTAGAGCGCGATGCTGGAGTCGTTCAGGCCGAAGTACGCCTTCAGGACCAGCGCGTAGGTGAAGAAGATCGCGTTGTAGAGGAAGGCCTGGGTGACCATCATCGAGAAGCCGAGGAAGGACCGGCTGCGGTAGTCGCGCAGCATCACCCGGGCGATCTCGCGGTACGTCACCGGCGGGTAGTCGATCACGTTGATCGCCTCGTCGTCGGTCACCTCACGCAGCTCGCCGCCCTGCCGCCGGACCGTCTCCTCGATCTCGTCGACGGTCCGCTCGGCCTCCTCGACCCGGCCGTGCGTCATCAGCCAGCGCGGGCTCTCCGGGATGTGCCGGCGCAGGTAGATGATCATCAGACCCATCACCGGACCGATCAGGAAGCACAGCCGCCAGCCCCACTCGATCGGGATGATGTCCTCGTTCAGGAAGACCAGACCGACCGCGGATCCGATCAGCGCGCCGGCCCAGTAGGTGCCGTTGATGCCGATGTCGACCCGACCGCGGAACTTCGACGGGATCAGCTCGTCGATCGCGGAGTTGATCGCGGCGTACTCACCGCCGATGCCCATACCGGCGATGAACCGGAAGAACAGCAGCGAGTAGATGTCCCAGGACAGGCCGGCCAGACCGGACGCGACCAGGTAGACCATCAGCGTGATGATGAACAGGCTGCGCCGGCCCCACTTGTCGGTGAGCCGGCCGAAGACCAGCGCACCGACCACCTCACCGGCCAGGTAGACGGAGGCCATCAGGCCGACCTCGGAGGTGGTCAGGTGGAGCGTCTCCGGCTCCTTGAGCACGTTTCCGACCAGCGAGACCAGCTGGATCTCGAGGCCGTCCAGGATCCAGGAGACGCCGAGGCCGACGACGATCATCCAGTGGAACCTGGTCCACGGCAGCCGGTCCATCCGGGCCGGCACGAGACTCGGTATCGCTCTGCCTTCTTCCAGTGCGTGCTCGCTCATCCCTGCTCCTCCCGAGCCCGTGATGCCACGGTGTGTCCGGCCGGACACCCTCGGGGCCGGTACCCCAGGGGTGACGAAGTCAAAACCCACGGTCACGCGGCCCGTGTCCGGGTGCGCTGGTTACAGTGGCGGACATGGAGAACGAGATCAGCGTCGTCGACGCCAAGGAGCGCAGCCGGTACGAGGCAGTGGACACCGACGGCCATCTGATGGGATTCGTCGACTACAAGCTGCACCCGGGCGTGATCAGCTTCCTGCACGCCGAGACCCTGCCCGAGTTCCGCGGCCGCGGTGTGGCCGGCCGGATCGCGTCGAAGTCCCTCGACGACGCCCGCGCCCTCGGCCTGCGGGTCAAGCCGGCCTGCCCGTTCTACCAGGACTATCTCCAGCAGCACACCGAGTACGCCGACCTGGTCCGCCGCCCCGGTGAGGAGGCGGCCAAGTGACCGCACCGGTGCTGGGCAAGGTCGAGTGGCGGCCCGCCGCCGAGGTGCCCGAGCTCCTGGCCGCGCCGGTGCGTGACGCGCTCGGCGACCTCACCGCCTACGCAGCCGCGATCGACCCCGGCCTGGCCGACACCGCCGCCTTCTGCGCGGAGTACGACGTACCGATGGATGCGTCGGCGAACTGCGTGATCGTGCACGGCAAGCGCGCCGGGGAGTCGACGTACGCCGCGGTGATGGTGCTGGCCACCGACCGGGCGGATGTGAACGGCGTGATCCGCAAGCATCTCGGCGTACGGAAGATCTCCTTCGCCGCCCAGGACGACGCGGTCAGCTCGACCGGCATGGAGTACGGCGGGATCACCCCGATCGGACTGCCGGCCGCGTGGCCGGTGCTGGTCGACGAGGCGGTCACCCGGGCCGGACTGGTCGTGATCGGCAGCGGCATCCGGGGGTCCAAGATCCTGCTGGACGGGGCCGACCTGGCCAAGTTGCCAGCAGCAACAGTGTTGGCGCTGGCACAGGGCTAGCGGCTGGGCGGTTGGGGGTGCGATGGAGCAGTACGACTGGCCGGCCGAGTACGCCGAGCTGACCGCCGCCGACCAGCACAGCCCACTCCCACCGGCCGACCTCGACCGGCTGGCCGTCGCCGCCTTCGTCCTCGGTCACGACGACGAGGTCGCGGGCTACCGTGAGCGCGCGTTCGAGGAGCATCTCGCCCGCGGTGATGTCGACCTAGCGGTCCGCAGCGCGTTCTGGCTCGGCTTCCACCTGCAGGGCCGCGGCGAGTTCGCCCGGGCCGCCGGGTGGCGGGCCCGGGTCGAGCGGATGATTCCGGCCGAGAACATCGAGCTGACCGGAATGTTCCTGCAGGCCGACGCGGCCACGCGGATGATGACCGGCGATCCCGTCACCGCACTCCCTCGATTCGAACAGGCCCGCGAGCTCGCGACCGAACCGTCCGCGATCGCGTTGGCATCGCTCGGCCGCGGCCGATGCCTGGAGATGCTCGGCCGGCGGACCGAGGCCCTGACGGCACTGGACGAGGCGATGGTGCACGTCACCGCCGGTCGGGTCGGCCCTGAGGTCGCTGGGATCGCCTACTGCGCCGTGATCGATCTCTGCATGCGGCTGTACGACGTACGCCGGGCGCAGGAGTGGACACACGCGCTGACGGGCTGGTGCGACCAGCAGTCCGGCCTGGTGCCGTACCGCGGGGTGTGTCTGGTGCATCGGTCGCAGATCCTGCAACTGCGCGGGGCGTGGTCCGAGGCGGCGGGCGCCGCAGAGGATGCTTGCCGGCGGCTGGCTCCCGGAGCGGTCGGGTCTGCGTGGTACCAAGTGGCCGAGCTCGAACGCCAGCGCGGACGGTATGCGGAGGCCGAGCAGGCGTATCAACGAGCCGGTAGCGAGGGCGCGGAGGTACAGCCAGGTCTGGCCAGGCTGCGGGCCGCACAGGGAAACCATGCGTCGGCGATCGCGGGACTCGAACGAGCACTGGCCGAGGACCCGCTGGCTGCGACGCGTCCGGCGCTCCTTGCGGCCAGGGTGGACCTGGCCGTCGACTGTGGTGATCTCGAGGCGGCGCGGAAGGCCGCTGCCGAGCTGAACGAGTTCGCCCGCGTCGATTCGCCGTACCTGCAGGCGTTGGCGGCGTACTGCGAAGGGGCGGTCCGTGTTGCGGGTGACGATGCGCGCGGGGCGATGCCGTTGTTGCGGCGGGCATGGATGTTGTGGCAGGAGCTGGAGATGCCCTACGAGGCGGCGCGGACTCGGGTGCTGGTCGGGCGGGCCTGTGGCGCGCTCGGTGACGGTGATGCGGAGCAGATGGAGCTCGCCAGTGCCCGGGCAGCGTTCGAGCAGCTCGGGGCGCTGGCCGACCTGGCAGCACTCGAGGACACCGGTCAGACCGGCGGGCTGAGCCCGCGGGAGCTGGAGGTACTGCGGCTGCTGGCCACGGGCATCACCAACCGGGCGGTGGGTGAGCAGCTGTTCCTCAGCGAGCGGACCGTCGCCCGGCACGTGAGCAACATCTTCGGCAAGCTCGGTGTCTCCAGCCGGGCGGCGGCCACGGCGTACGCCTACGAGAAGGGCCTGGTCTGACTGGGTAGAAATGACCAGTCCGCCGCGCCTTGCTTGGCGTGGTCGGTCGATGTGGCGGCACGGTCCGTAGTCCTACGTTGAGCCGAACGAACGGCACAAGGGGGCTGGAATGAACAGGTTCGGGACTGTGGTGATCGGCGGCGGACAGGCCGGTCTGGTGATGGGCTACCACCTGAAGCGGCGGGGTGAGGACTTCGTGATCCTCGAAGGACATCCGCGGATCGGTGACTCGTGGCGACGACGGTACGACTCGCTGCGGCTGTTCAGTCCGCCGCGGTACGCGAGTCTGCCGGGTCTGCCGATCCCGGTGGACGACTGCCCGACACGGGACGAGATGGGCGACTACCTCGAGCAGTACGCCGCCCACTTCGAGCTGCCCGTGCGGGCCGGCGTACGAGTGACACGGGTGTCGCGCGACGCCGAGGGCTTCCGGGTGGAGACCGACGAGGGTGAGTACCTGGCCGACCAGGTGATCGTGGCCGGCGGATCGCACGCGGTGCCACAGCGACCGGCGTTCGCGAGTGAACTCGACCCGGCGATCCGGCAACTGCACTCGCTCGAGTACCGCAACCCGGAACAGCTTGCCGACGGCACCGTTCTGGTGGTCGGCGCGGCGAACTCCGGCACCGACATCGCGTTGGAGGCCGTCAAGACCCACCGCACGCTGCTCGCCGGGCGGCATCCGGGTCAGGTCCCGGTCGACATCGACTCGGGTCGCGGCCGGATGATGCTGCCGATCGTGATGTTCGTGTTCCGGCACGTCCTTACCCGTCGTACGCCGATGGGCCGCAAGGCGCTGGCCGAGCGGGAAGGCCACGGGGTCACGCTGGTCCGCAACAAGCTCGCGGATCTCGACGCAGCCGGCGTGGTCGCGACCAGCCGGATCGAGAGCGTGCGGGACGGGCAGCCGGTGACCGCCGAGGGCGACATACTGCCCGATGTCGGGACGGTGGTGTGGTGCACCGGTTCGGGTCCGGACCACAGCTTCCTC
Organism: Kribbella pittospori; assembly: GCF_004331465.1. Classification (GTDB taxonomy): domain Bacteria; phylum Actinomycetota; class Actinomycetes; order Propionibacteriales; family Kribbellaceae; genus Kribbella; species Kribbella pittospori. The sequence continues at coordinate 1,382,560 of NZ_SJKB01000001.1, read as the reverse complement.
GACCTGCCCGTCTTCGAAGGTGGCCGGGTGCGGCACGAGCGTGGCGTCGCGACCGGTGAGCCCGGCCTGATGTTCCTCGGGCTCGAGTTCCAGTTCGCTGTTGCGTCAGGGACCATCCAGGGGCTGGACCGGGATGCCCGGTATCTGCTACGGCAGCTGCGTCAAAACACCGTTCGGAGTGCCAGTCGGCCCGTTACCGTGGACAGGCGGTAGCATCGCGGGCTGAAATGGGTGAGTGGACGGGTGCCGGGTTCCCCTCGCAACCCCGGAGCGAGGGCGTGGGTGAGTCAGTGACAGTGGCTGGTGGCGAGGGCGGGCCGACCGCCCTCCGGATCATGCTGGGCGGACAGCTGCGGCGGATGCGGGAGTCCGCCGGGATCAGTCGCGCCGATGCGGGCTGGCAGATCCGTGCCTCGGAGTCCAAGGTCAGCCGGATGGAACTCGGGCGCGTCGGGTTCAAGGAGCGCGACGTCAACGACCTGCTCGGGCTCTACGGGCTGGACGACGAGGACGAACGCAAGCGGCTGATGGAGCTGGCCCGGGCCGCGAACAACCCCGGCTGGTGGTCCCGGTACGGCGACGTGATGCCGAGCTGGTTCAACAACTACGTCGGCCTCGAGGTCGCGGCGACACTGATCCGGACCTACGAGGTGATGTTCGTCCCAGGGTTGCTGCAGACCGAGGAGTACGCCCGGGCCGTCGTCCAGCTGGGCAAGTCGTTCCTGCCCGGCGACGAGGTCGAGCAGCGGGTCTCGCTGCGGGTGACCCGGCAGCAGATCCTGACCCGGTTGAATCCGGCCCGGCTGTGGGTGGTCATCGACGAGTCGGTCCTGCACCGGCCGGTCGGCGGCGAGGCGATCCTGCGGTCTCAGATCGAGCACCTGATCATGTGGGCGCAGCAGCCCAACATCACCTTGCAGATCATGCCGTTCAGCAGTGTCGGGTATCCAGGCACCGGCGGCGCATTCAGCCTGCTGCGGTTCCCCGACGGTGACCTGCCGGACATCGTCTACATCGAGCACGCGGCCAGCGCGCTCTACCTGGACAAGCTCGAAGAGGTCGACGAGTACGTCGCGATCATGGAGGCACTCACGATCGCGGCAGCGCCGGTCTCGGCGACCGAGGGCCTCCTGAAGGAAGCCCTCGCCCGCCTCTGACCCACCCACCCCCACCCCACCCTCCCGATCCAATCCCGACTTTGGGCACGGTTCGACCAGTTGGCGGGACCGGATCTGGTTGGTGGGTGCACAAGGTGCTGGGTGGTTCAGGCGATTGTGAGGTCGACCTTGATGTTGCCGCGAGTGGCGTTGGAGTACGGACACACCTCGTGCGCCTTGGCGACCAGCTCCTCGGCGACGGCGCGGTCGACGCCGGGCAGGCTCACCTCGAGCTCCACCTCCAGGCCGTAGCCTGCGCCGCCGTTGATCGGGCCGATGCCGACCGCGGCCGTGACGGTCGAGCCGTCGGCGTCCTGGCGGGCCTTGCGCGCGACCAGCTTCAGCGCGCTGTGGAAGCACGCCGCGAAGCCGGCCGCGAACAGCTGCTCCGGGTTGGTTCCGTTGCCGTTGCCACCCATCTCGGCCGGCGGTGCGACGACGACGTCGAGCTTGCCGTCGTTGGTGGCCACCTTGCCGTCCCGGCCGCCCTGGGCGGTCGCGCGGGCGGTGTACACAACCTTCTCGACTGCGATGGTCATATGTCGTTCTCCTGGTTCGTTCAGCGAGTGGGGTCGAGCACGAGCTTGCCGACGGTGCGGCGGGCTCGCATGTCTTCATGGGCGGTTGCGACGTCGGACAGCGCGTAGTCCCCGCCGACGATCGCGGTGAGCTTGCCGCTGACGGTGAGTTCGAACAGCTCGGCCAGCGGACCGCTGACAGTGGCGGGATCACGGAGGCAGTCGACCAGCCAGAAACCGGCGATGGTCTTCGAGCCCTTCATCAGCCGGCCCGGGTCGATCGCCGCAGCGGCCTGCCGGGACGCGGCACCGAAGGTCACCAGCCGGCCGAACGGCGCCAGCGCCGCGAACGACTCGTCGAACGTCGGCCCGCCGACCATCTCCAGCACGATGTCGACCGGCTTGCCGCCGTTCGCCTCGATGATCCGGTCCTTCAGGCCTTCCGGCGTACCGTCGATGGCGACGTCCGCACCGAGCTCGATGGTCTGGTTGCGCTTCTCCTCCGAGGACGCGGTCGCGATCACTCGGCCGGCGCCCCACAGCTTCGCGAGCTGCACGGCCAACGAGCCGACACCGCCGGCACCGGCGTGCACCAGCACGGATTCGCCGGGTGCCATGTGGCTCATGGTCTTGAGCAGATGCCAGGCCGTGGTCCCCTGGACCACGAGTGCGAGCGCCGCTCCGTCAGAGACCTCTTCGGGTACGTCGAACGCCACCGCGGCCTGGGCGACCGCCTTCTCGGCGTATCCGCCGGAGCCGACCAGCGCGACCACCCGGCGGCCGTCCGGAGTGTGTCCGACCACCTCACCACCCGGGGTCAGCGGCAGCTGCGCCTTGGACAGGTAGCTGTTCTCGACCTGATGTGTGTCCGCGTAGTTGATCCCCGCGCGGTCCACCGTGATCAGGAGCTGTCCGTCGCCGGCCACCGGCTCCGCGACGTCGCTGACCTTCAGCACCTCAGGTCCGCCGAACTCGGCGATCTGTACCGCTCGCACGTTCTCCCTGCCTTCCGTTGTCCGTTCGATACACCGTACTATACACTGTACGTTAGCTGCTTCCAAGGAGGGATCGAGATGGGCCGGACACCGCGCAACACGCTCAGCTCCGAGCTGATCGTCCGGACCGCACTCGAGCTGATGGAGTCCAAGGGCACCGACGCGTTCAGCTTGCGCGGCGTGGCCGCCGAGCTCGGGGTCGGCCCGATGGCGCTCTACACCTACTTCCGCAACAAGGACGACCTGTACGACGCTGTCCGCGACCACCTGATGGGTCTGCTGCCCGCCGTACCGCAGGACGTGTCGTGGCCGGACCAGGTCCGGGCGGTGTGCCGGGGGTTGCGGCTGCTGATGCTCCAGCATCCTTGCCTGGCGCAACTACTCGCGAGCCGGCCGCTGGCGGGGCACGAGACGGCCCGGGTGGCCGAGGGTCTGCTCGGCGTACTGCGCGCCGCCGGGTTCGATCCGGAGACGGCCGCGCGGACCCACACCACGCTGTTCACGTACGTGCTAGGGGCAACGTCCTGGGAGATCCAGATGGCCGCCGAGCGCCGTGATCCGGAGGCCTGGCGGCGACTGCGGACGACGATGGAGTCGTTGTCGGCGCGGGACTTCCCGACGGTCGTCGAATTGGCGCCGGAGCTGGCCCGGACGACGGGTGGCGACGAGCAGTTCGACTACGGGCTCGATCTGTTGCTGGAGGGTCTGCGGGTCAGAACACCATCGTGACGATGGCGAGGATGCCGATGCAGACGATCAGCACCCGCAGCGCGATCGGCGGCAGCTTGCGGCCGTAGCGGGCGCCGAGGAAGCCTCCGATCGTCGAGCCGACCGCGATCAGACCGGCGGCCAGCCAATCGACGTCGGCGACGAAGATGAACAGCACCGCGGCCACCGTGTTGACGACCGTGGCGAGGACGTTCTTCAGGCCGTTCATTCGCTGCAGGTTCGAGTCCAGGCCGAGGCCGAGGATCGCCATCAGCAGTACACCTTGCGCGGCACCGAAGTACCCGCCGTAGATGCCGGTGGCAAAGACCGCGGGGATCACCCACCAGGCCCCGCGATGGGCGTGCGACGGCACGCTGATCCACTTCGACAACCAGGGCTGGAAGGCAACCAGCAGACAGCCCAGCAGGATCAGCACCGGGACGACGGCATGGAACGCGGAGTCGGGCAAGGTGAGCAGTAGCACTCCCCCGACAACGCCGCCGAGCAACGACGCTGGGATCAGCCGGATCATCCGGCCGCGTTGGCCTTCCAGCTCACGGCGGTAGCCGATCGCACCGGCCGCCGTACCGGGAGACAGACCGACGCTGTTGCTGACGTTGGCCAGCACTGGCGGAATTCCCACGGCCAGCAGGGCGGGAAACGTCAGCAGCGTGCCCGACCCCACCACAGCGTTGATCGTGCCCGCGCCCATCCCCGCCACCAAGACGAACAGCGCCTCGAACCATGTCATCGCTGCCAGACTTTACGCATCTGACCGGAGGTCGCGCTCATCGGTCCGTCCGTTGAGCAGTCAGGCTTCGATCGTTCCAGCGACAAGACGAAGACAGGGCCTCCCCGGACGTACCGGGAAGGCCCTGTCGACGGTTGTTGCTCAGCGATCCTGCGGCGGCTCGGCAGCCGGGGGCTCCGAGTTCGGCGACACCGGCGGCGTCGTCGGCAGGGTCGTGGGCGGGGTCTGCTGGGTGCGGCTGCTGACCGCCGCGTTCTGCGCGGCGGCGATCGCCTCCGCGACGGCGTTGTCGGCCTCGGCCACCGCGGCGTCCGGGGCGAGCGCAGGGACGCCCTCGATCTCCGGTGCGTGGCCGTTGTCGAGCTCCGGCGCCTGCCAGGACCCCTCGGCCTTCTGCGTGATGCCGGCCACCTGGCCGACCGCACTGCCGAGACCCTTGAGCGCGTCGCCGATCTCGCTCGGCACGATCCACAGCTTGTTCGCGTCGCCCTGGGCGATCGACGGCAGCATCTGCAGGTACTGGTACGCGAGCAAACCCTGGTCCGGCTTGCCGGCGTGGATCGCGTTGAACACCGTGGTGATGGCTTGCGCCTCACCTTGTGCCTTCAGGATCCGGGCCTCCCGCTCGGCCTGCGCGCGCAGGATCCGGGACTCCCGGTCACCCTGGGCGGTGAGGATCGCGGACTGCTTCTGGCCCTCGGCGGACAGAACCGCCGACTGCCGCATACCCTCGGCGGTCAGGATCGCGGCGCGCTTGTCGCGGTCCGCGCGCATCTGCTTCTCCATCGAGTCCTGGATCGACGGCGGCGGGTCGATCGAGCGGAGCTCGACCCGGTTGACCCGGATGCCCCACTTGCCGGTCGCCTCGTCCAGCACGTAGCGGAGCTTCTCGTTGATCTCCTCGCGGCTGGTCAGCGTCTGCTCCAGGTCCATGCCACCGATGATGTTTCGCAGCGTCGTCATGGTCAGCTGCTCGATCGCCTGGATGTAGTTCGAGATCTCGTACGTCGCCCGGACCGGGTCGTTCACCTGGAAGTAGATGACGGAGTCGATCGACACCATCAGGTTGTCCTCGGTGATGACCCCTTGGGGCGGGAACGCGACCACCTGTTCGCGCATGTCGATGGTGTAGCGAACCTTGTCGACGAACGGCGTCAACAGGTTCAGTCCCGGCTGCAAACCGGTCTTGAACTTGCCGAATCGCTCGACGATCCCGACGGTCTGCTGCTGCACCACCCGGACGGACTTGACCAATGTGACGATCACCAGCAAGGCGACCACCGCAAGCACTATGAGGAACGCGGTCACTAGACCCTCCACTCGACAGAACCCTCAGGACGGACAGTCTTTCCTATCGACGGGCCACCCGGCGTTCCGGTTCCCGGCGAGTCGGGCGCCTGATCCATCAGGGATCGCTGCCGTCCCTCGATTCCGACAGTACTGCGCGCAGGGGCCGACTCAACCGGCCCACCGCGTCGGTTGTGTGTCAGCCGCCCTCTCAGTTCTGGGGCGGGTCGGTCGGGTTCGGGTTCGGCGTCGACTCCGGGTTGTTCAGCTGGTGGTGCAGCGGGTCGCCGACCGGGTAGACGACAGCGGTCGCGCCGTCGATCGCCATCACCTCGACCCGGGTGCCCGGCTCGATCGTCGACACCTCGTCGTACGGGCGGGCGGTCCAGAGCTCACCGTTCAGCCGGATCGAGCCGCCGCCGTCGGGGTGGATCTCCTTGACCACGGTCCCGGTGCGGCCGATGACATGGGCCGAACCGGTCTTCAGCTCGCCGCCGTGGTGCATCTTGCGCACGAGCAGCGGACGGATCGCGGCCAGCATCGCGCCGGCCGTGATGAGGCCGACGACGATCTGCAGCCAGAGCAGTCCTGGGAGGAAGGCCGCCACCCCGGCGGCCGTGAGCGCACCGGCGGCCAGCATGAGCAGGGTGAAGTCGAGCGAAGCGAGCTCGGCCAGACCGAGGACGGCGGCGATCGTCAGCCAAGCCGCCCACACGTTGTCCCGCAGCCAATCCATCATCTGCCAAGCCTATCCACGTTCCGGTCCCCACACAGGCTCTTGGACGTGCCTGCCCGGTCACAGGATCCGTACGAAGTGGCTCAGAGTGCGCGGGCGGTGTATCTGCCGTCCTCGTGGTTGAGGGAGAGGGCGAGGTCGAAGGTGTCGCTCAGGGTCTGCGAGGTGAGGGCCTCGGCGATCGGGCCGGCGGAGACGATCCGGCCCTGCTTGAGCAGGAGCGCGTGGGTGAAGCCGGGCGGGATCTCCTCGACGTGGTGGGTGACCAGGACCATCGCCGGGGCACCGACCGCGGTCGCGATCGAGCTGAGTGAGCGCACCAGCTGCTCACGACCGGTCAGGTCGAGACCGGCGGCCGGCTCGTCCATCAGCATCAGCTCGGGGTCGGTCATCAGCGCGCGAGCGATCTGCACCCGCTTCCGCTCGCCCTCCGACAACGTGCCGAACGTTCGCTCGCTCAGATGTGCGATCCCGAGCTCGCTGAGCAACTCCTTGGCCCGCTGGTGGTCCAGCTCGTCGTACTCCTCCCGCCAACGACCAAGGACGGCGTACGACGCGGAGACGACGACATCCGCGACCCGCTCACCCCTGGGGAGGCGGTCGGCCAATGCGGCACTGGTGAGTCCGATCCGCGGCCGCAGTTCGAAGACGTCGATCGCACCGAGCACCTCACCGAGCAGTCCGGCAACGCCTGCGGTCGGGTGGATCTGGGCGGCGAGGATCTGCAGCAGGGTGGTCTTGCCGGCACCGTTCGGTCCGATCACCACCCAGCGGTCGGCCTCGTCGACGGTCCAGTCGATCCCGTCGAGCAGAAGCGCGTCACCGCGGACGATCGACACCCCGGCCAGCTCCACCACTGCAGTCATGCCCAAAACCTACGGGGTGGCTCCGCGTGCCCGGAACCCACCCTGGACCTGCCTGGCCGGAGTCGTCCGGCCGGTGTGGTGGTGGGAGACTGTCGGGCGTGCTGACCACCTCCGCCTCGGTCCGGTTCACCGTCTGGACGAACTCGATGCTGACCGGTGCCTGCGACCCCGACACCGCCGCACAGAAGATCCTCGGCGACGACGTCGGGCACCACGTCGCGGGCCTGGCCGGACATCCGGAGCCAGCCACTCTCCCGGTCGCGCTGAACCTCTTGCGTGCCGCCGGAGCGACGCAGGCCCACCTCGCCCTACCGGTGCCGGGTGACCCGATCGGACTCGCCGGACCGCCGTCGTTCAACGAGGCCGCCCTGGAAACGGGTGAGGCCGTCGTACTGTCGGGCGCTGAGATCGGACTGGTTCCGGCGTACGTCGGTCCGGCCGTGCAGTGGAGTGTGATGCCGGCGACCAGTCCGCTGCCGGCCGACATCGGCGAGGCGGACCGTGGTCTGCGACTGGCCTTGATCGAGGCCGCGGACTCGCTGGCTGCGCTCGACGTCGCGCGCTGGAAGCCCGAGGTCGCGGACGCGCTGATCGACATCCGCAAGATCGGCAGCGGCCGGAACGACGACCTTGCCCCGGGCTACCAACCTCGCGCGGTGAAGGCGGCGGCGACCGCCCGGCGGTGCTTGGCCATCGCGGACGCGGCGCTTGAGGATGACGGCGCGGCAGTGACCGGTGCGGAGGCAGATGCACGCCGCCGGGCGCTGCTCGACCTCGCCGCCGCGGCCCGGCGCGCGCTGGTCGCGGCCTGCGCGCCTCCTGTTCACGCCTGAGATATGGACCGGACAGCAGACCGACAGGTGATTTGGGTAGCGTCGGTACTGCGATGACAGAAGAGGCTGAGCTCGAGAACCATTCACCCGATCGACCGACCGTGCTGGTCACGCTGACCGGCACCGATCGGCCCGGGCTGACGTCCGCCGTCCTCTCGACGATTGCGACCCGTGGCCTCGAGGTGATCGACGCCGAACAGGTCGTGCTCCGGGGCCGGCTGGTCCTCGGCGTCCTGCTGTCCGCACCGCGTGACCACAAGGACCTGAAAGAGGAACTGAAGGCGCTGGCCGATGTTCTCGACGTGGACATCTCGGTCAAGAAGGGTGTCGGCGACAACGAGCCGCGGCGCAAGGGCCGCAGCCAGGTGACCGTGATCGGGCATCCGCTGTCCGCGGCCGGGCTGGCCGCGATCGCCGGCCGGATCGCCGACACCGGCGCCAACATCGACCGGATCAGCCGGATGGCGCGGTACCCGGTGACCGCGATGGAGATCGCCGTGTCCGGTGCCGACCCGGACACGCTGCGTACCGTGCTCGCGCTGGAGGGTGTCCGGCAGGGCCTCGATGTGGCAGTGCAGGACGGTGGGCTGTACCGCCGGGCCAAGCGGCTGATCGTGATGGACGTCGACTCGACGCTGATCCAGGGCGAGGTCATCGAGATGCTCGCCGGGCACGCGGGCCGGCTGGAGGAGGTCGCGGCCGTCACCGAGCAGGCGATGCGCGGCGAGCTCGACTTCGCCGAGTCGCTGCGGCACCGGGTCTCCAAGCTCGAGGGTCTCCCCGTGTCGGCGCTCGACGAGGTGTACGACGCGATCCAACTGGCACCGGGCGCGCGGACGCTGGTGCGGACGCTCAAGCGGCTCGGGTACAAGTTCGCGATCGTCAGCGGTGGGTTCACCCAGATCACCGGCAAGCTGGCTGCGGAGCTCGGCATCGACTACGCGCAGGCGAATGAGCTGGAGATCGTCGACGGCAAGCTGACCGGCCGGGTGATCGGCGCGATCGTCGACCGGGCCGGTAAGGCGACCGCGCTGCGGCGGTTCGCAGCACAGTCGGGTACGCCGCTGTCCCAGACGGTCGCGATCGGTGACGGCGCCAACGACCTCGACATGCTCGCGGCGGCCGGGCTCGGTGTCGCGTTCAACGCCAAACCGGTCGTCCGCGCGGCCGCCGACACGCACCTGAGCGTGCCGTACCTGGACACGATCCTGTACCTGCTCGGCATCAGCCGCGAGGAAGTGGAAGCCGCGGACGCGGACAACCCGGCCTGAGATTCCCGGGGACCCGCGGTTGCGGGAAGATCGCGACATGGAGCTCTCCAGCCGGCCCGCGACACCCGACGACGCTGGCGCCATGTATCAGGTGATCGCCGCCGGCGAGCAGGACTGGCACGGTCAGGTCGACGCGATTCCGGACCAGGTCGCGGCGGACCTGCGCCGCCCCGGGCTGAATCCTGAGCGCGACACCCTCGTCGTCCACGCGGAGAACGGCGATCTGGCCGGCTGGGTCTGGCTCCATCTGGGCAAGCGAGCCCAGGTCGCCGTCCACCCGTCCTACCGCGGGCTTGGGATCGGGACGATGCTGCTCGACTGGATCGAGGCACGGTCCCATGAGGCCGGGAGCGACTGGGTCGCCCAGACCGTGGACGACGCGGACAAGGCCGGCACGGACCTGCTCCGATCCCGTGGGTACGAGGTGCTCGCGACGAACTGGCTGCTCGTGCGCTCGATCGACGTACCCGCGGCTCGCGAACTGTCGGCTGGGATCCGGCTCGGTGCGTATGACCCCGCGCGGGCGCACGAGGTGCATGAGCTGGTCGAGGATGCGTTCTCCGCCTTCCAGTCACGCCGGAAGTCCTTCGAGGAGTGGGGCCAGCTGACCGTCGAGCGGCCCAGCTTCCTGCCTGAGGTGTCGACCCTGGCGTACGCCGGGGACGAGTTGGTCGGTGCGGTGCTCGCGCTCGACCTCCCGGACAGCGGCGAGGGGTACGTCGAGCAGCTCGCAGTAAGGGCCGACCAGCGGAACAAGGGCATCGCCCGCGCGATGCTCGACCAGACCTGCGCCGAGTTCGCCCGGCTCGGACGCGACAGCTGCATCCTCTGGACCCATTCCGGCACCGGCGCCCTGGCCATGTACGAACACCTCGGCATGCACGTCCGCCGCAGTACGACGGTCTATCGCGCATCGGTCTGACCCGGAACCAGGTACCGAATTGACCGATTGGAGACCGGTCCGTCTATTAATTGCGAACGATAGGTAGCGGGAACGTTACACGCTGCCCTCTTCCCCCGGTAACTGTCTGTGCTTAGCATGCAGCCACTGGCGTGTATCAGACGGTGGGGGAAAAATGACACGCAGTAGGCACGCTCCGCGTCTCAGCTCAGGATTCTCTCTCGGCGGACAGCAGGCGGAGGCCGACCCGCTTCTCGAGAAAGCCTTCGGCGAAACCAATCAATACAAGGCTGTCTCGTCCAGAGACGATCATCGGTGCTTCATCATCGGCCGAACGGGTAGTGGCAAGTCGGCGCTCCTGCGGCGATTGGAGTACGAATACCCGGATCACGTCATCCGCATCAACCCGGAAGACCTGTCCCTGACCTATGTCGCCGATCTCCAGTCGGTGCGCTGGCTGAGCGAGCACGAAGTACACCTGGACCCGTTCTTCGTTGCCCTCTGGAAACATGTCCTGCTGGTCGAGATCATCAAGCATCGCTACCAGGTCGACTCATCGGCCGGTAAGCAGAACTTCCTTGCCGTACTGGCCGATAAACTCAAGCGCGACAAAAGCCAGGCGGAAGCCCTGAAGTATCTCGAGGACTTCCAGGGCAAGTTCTGGTGCGAGGCGGACGAACGCGTCCGGCAGATAGCCGATCGCTTCGAGTCGCAGATCAACGGTGCCGGCTCGTTCGACGCCAAACTCGTGAAGGCATCGGCAGGCGGCGGGATCACCGCCTCCCAGGCGAGCAAGATCGAAATCGTCAACCGCTATCAGAGAATCGTCAACGCGACCCAGTTGCCGCGACTCAACCAGATGATCAAGGTACTCGACGAGGACATTCTCGAGTCCCGTCAGAACTTCACCTTCATCATCATTGACGATCTGGACCAGGACTGGGTCGACGACTCGGTCGTCAACGCTCTCATCCGTTGTCTGTTCCGCGCGGTTTCCGACCTGCAGCGCGTGCAGAACCTGAAAGTCCTCGTGGCACTGCGGACGAACATCTTCGAGGCCCTCGACTTCGGCCGGCGGACCGGCGGACAGGAGGAGAAGTTCCGCGCCTTGTCGATGCGATTGCGGTGGTCGTCGGCCGACCTCGAGGCCATGTTGGACGAACGTGTCCGGGCAGCCGCGGCCCCGCGCGGCCTGGAAGTGGCGACGGTTCGTCACCTGCTGCCGTCGACGACCAGGACGCGCGGCGACCCACTGGCTTTCATTCTCCGCCGCACGCTGATGAGACCTCGGGACGCCATCGCGTATCTCAATGAATGTCTCGAGGGGACGGAGGACAACCCCAGAATCACCTGGGAACGGATCAGAGCGGCCGAATCCCCGTACTCACACGACCGAAGACTCGCGCTCCGCGATGAATGGAAGCCGACCTATCCGGGAATCGACGATGTGCTTTCCACTTTCGAAGGAAGGCCGTACAAGTTGTCCCGAGTTCAAATGTCCGCGGCCTTGGACGACATCGCGACGCTGGCCGCGGACCACGCATTCGTAGGGACCAGTTGGCTCTGCCGGCTGACCGCCGAGATCTGGAATCCCGAGCAGAGCGTCTGGACCGACAAGTACAAGGACGTCATCGAGCTCCTGTTCGACATCGGCTTCCTCGGATGCCTCGTGACAGGTGGTCGTCCGGTCTTCAGCTACGACGACCCGGACTATCTCGATCGACCGTCGAAACTCGCTCGTACCACCTACTTCGTCGTCCATCCGGCCTTCCGGGATGCGCTGGACATGACGACTCTTGCCGGTCACCGCCGGCGCTTGTAGTACGCCTGACTCCGGCTCGTCGAGCTGGACGGCCCTGGTCCCCGGCCGACATCGCTGCCCGGATTGCGGCTCGGGAGGGGGTGAGCACCTATCCTTCGGCTATGTCTGATCTGCAGGGTGGACCGGGGGCTCTGTTCGCCATCGGTGGCGCCGAGGACAAGCTGAAGAAGCGCACGGTGCTGCAGGAGTTCGTCGAGTCGGCCGGTGGATCCAAGGCCCGGATCGTGGTCGTACCGACCGCGTCCGCGCTCGGGCCGGACGTCGTCGACGTGTACCACGCACTGTTCGCCGCCCTCGGCGCGGCGAGCGTCGTCGGTGTTCGCCCGGAGAACCGCGAGGACGCCGACGATCCGGCCTTCCTCGAGCCGCTGGAGGACGCGACCGGCATCTTCATGACCGGCGGCAACCAGCTGAAGCTCGCCGGTGTCGTCACCGGTACGGCGTTCGGCCGCGCGGTCACCGCTGCTCACGCCCGCGGTGCCACGGTCGGCGGTACGTCGGCCGGCGCGAGCATCCTGGCCGAGCACATGATCGCGTTCGGCCGCTCGGGCGCGACCCCGCGGCAGCGGATGAGCCAGCTGTCCGGCGGTCTCGGCCTGGTCCAGGGCGCGATCGTCGACCAGCACTTCGCCCAGCGGAACCGGTACGGCCGGCTGCTGTCGCTGGTCGCCCAGTCCCCCGGTCTGCTCGGCATCGGCGTCGACGAGGACACGGCCGCCGTTGTCCGCGGTACTCACTTGGAGGTCGTCGGCCGTGGCGCGGTGACGATCTTCGACGGCAGCCGGATCGCCTCGAACGCCCACTACGCCAAGCGATCCGAGCCGATTCTGGCGTCCGGCGTCGTACTGCATGTGTTGCCTGCGACCGCGACGTTCGACCTGGAGGCGCGGGTGCTGCTGTCGTACGGCCCGCAGCCGCCGGCCGAGGAGATCGCTGAGCTCGAGGCCGCCGAGGCGGACCTGCAGAAGCTGGCGAGGGAGATCGCCGCCGAGGGCGTATCACCCAAGTACTACGCGGATCGCAAGCGGCGAGCGGGACGCCGGACCGCGCAGGCGGAGTCGTCCAAACGGGCGGCCGGGAGATCTTCGGCGGCCGGGGAGTCCAGACCGGAGGCGACCGAGCCGTTCACGGCCGGCGCCCACCTCGACGACCCCGACCGCACGCCGCCATCAGAGTAGGACCGAATGACTGACACTGCCGCAACGCAGGGCGCGCCCAGCCCGGACCTGAAGATCATCGAGACCCGCGTGTACCGCGGGCCGAACGTCTGGAGCTACGACCCGGCCATCCACCTGGTCGTGGACCTGGGCTCGCTGGAGAACTTCCCCTCGAACACCATCCCCGGCTTGACCGAGAAGCTGCTGGAGTACCTGCCCCGGCTCGACCAGCACCACTGCTCGCGCGGCCGCCGCGGCGGTTTCATCGAGCGGCTGCACGAGGGCACCTGGCTGGGCCACATCGCCGAGCACGTGTCGCTGCAGCTCCAGCAGGAGGCCGGCCACGACATGCGGCGCGGCAAGACCCGACAGGTCAAGGGCTTCCCGGGCCGCTACAACATCACCTACGCGTACGCCGACGAGGCGGTCGGACTGGCCGCCGGTGAACTCGCCGTCCGGTTCGTGAACAACCTCGTGCAGCCGGCGTCGGACTTCGACTTCACCACCGAGCTGGAGAAGTTCATCAAGCAGGCCGAGCGGACCGCGTTCGGCCCGTCGACGCAGGCGATCGTGGACGAGGCGGTGTCCCGAGACATCCCGTGGATCCGGCTGAACAAGGCCAGCCTGGTCCAGCTCGGCCAGGGCGTACATGCCAAGCGGATCCGGGCGACGATGACCTCGGAGACCGGGTCCATCGCGGTCGACATCGCCAGCGACAAGGACCTGACCACTCGACTGCTCGCCTCGGCCGGTCTGCCGGTGCCGCGGTCGGAGTCGGTCCGCACGGTCGACGAGGCGGTGACGGTCGCGCACAAGATCGGGTACCCGGTCGTCTGCAAGCCGCTGGACGGCAACCACGGTCGCGGCGTCTGCCTGAACCTGCAGGACGCGGACGAACTGCGGGAGGCGTTCCCGATCGCGGCCGAGCAGTCCCGCCGCGGCTGGGTGATCGTGGAGAACTTCGTCACCGGCAAGGACTACCGCTGCCTGATCATCAACGGCCGGATGGAGGCGATCGCCGAACGCGTGCCCGCGCACGTGGTCGGCGACGGCATCCACACCGTCGCGGAGCTGGTCGACATCACCAACGCCGACCCGCGGCGCGGGGTCGGGCACGAGAAGATCCTGACCCGGATCACCGTGAACGCGGCGGCGCGTGAACTCGTCCGGAGCCAGGGTTTCGAGCTGGACGACGTACCGCCCGAAGACGAGATGGTGAAGCTCACGCTGACCGGCAACATGTCCACCGGCGGGATCTCGATCGACCGGACCTTCGAGGCGCACCCGGAGAACGTCGAGATCGCCGAGGAGGCGGCCCGGATGATCGGGCTCGACATCGCCGGCATCGACTTCATCTGCCCCGACATCACCCAGCCGGTGCGCGAGACCGGCGGGGCGATCTGCGAGGTGAACGCGGCGCCCGGGTTCCGGATGCACACCAACCCGACGATCGGCGAACCGCAGTACATCGCCAAGCCGGTCGTCGACATGCTGTTCCCGCCCGGCGCGACCAGCCGGATCCCGATCGTCGCGGTGACCGGGACGAACGGCAAGACCACCACCGCACGGATGATCAGCCACGTCTTCAAGGGAATGGGCCGCAAGGTCGGGATGACGTCGACCGATGGCATCGTGATCGACGAGCGGCTGGTGATCCGTTCCGACGCGTCCGGGCCGAAGTCCGCCCGGATGGTGCTGCAGAATCCTCGGGTCGACTTCGCAGTGTTCGAGGTGGCGCGCGGCGGGATCCTGCGCGAGGGGCTCGGGTACGAGCGCAATGACGTCGCCGTCGTACTCAACATCCAGCCGGACCACCTGGGGATGCGTGGTGTCGACACGCTTGAGCAGCTTGCGGACGTGAAGGCTGTCCTCGTGGAGGCCGTGCCGCGGACCGGGTACGCCGTACTGAACGCCGACGACCCGTTGGTGCGGAAGATGCGGCGGAAGTGTTCCGGGCAGGTGGTGTGGTTCAGCATGGCCGAGCCGGGCAGCGAGGTGCGCGACTACATCGAGGGGCATTGCCGCCGGGGTGGCCGGGCGGTCGTGCTGGAGCGGTCCGAGTTGGGCGACATGATCGTGGTCAAACACGGCCGGCGGTCGATGCAGCTGGCGTGGACACACTTGCTCCCGGCAACGTTCGGCGGGCGGGCGATGATGAACGTGCAGAACGCGATGGCCGCTGCGGCTGCGGCGTTCGCGGCCGGGGCGCCGCTGCACGACATCCGGCAGGGTCTGCGCACGTTCAACACGTCGTACTATCTGTCCCCCGGGCGGCTGAACGAGATCGACGTCGACGGGCGCACAGTGATCGTCGACTACTGCCACAACGCACCCGCGATGCGGATGCTCGGCGACTTCGTCGACCGGCTCGGCGAAAGCCTGAACGCGTCGTCCGAGCTCGGCCGTCCGTCGCGGATCGGTGTGGTCGCGACCGCGGGCGACCGGCGCGACGACGACATCCGCGAGCTGGGTGAGGTCGCGGCGCAGCACTTCGACGTGGTGATCGTCCGCGAGGATGCACGGCTGCGGGGTCGCAAGCGCGGCGAGTCCGCCGCGCTGGTCGAGGCCGGCGTACGGCGGGCGATGGAGAACGGCGCGCGCTGCCGGCAGATCGACATCGTGCTGGACGAACTCGCCGCGATCCGGCACGCGCTGAGCCGATCCAACCCCGGCGATCTCGTCGTCCTGTGCGTGGATCAGCATCAGACCGTGCTGGCCGAGCTCGAGTCCGTCTCGCACCTGGCCCAGGCCGGTGCGCGGTCGGGCGACGAGGGCGGCGACCCCGACTTCGTGCAGCCGGATGAGGAGACCGAGGCTGGGATGGAGTGAGGCCGACCGTTCTGGCGTACTACTTCCCGGTTTGGCATCGGGATCCCCGCAACGTCGCGTGGTTCGGTGACGGGTGGACCGAGTGGGAGTTGCTGAAGGCGGCTCGGCCTCGGTTCGAGAGCCATCGGCAGCCGCAGGTGCCGATGCTGGGGTATCGGGATGAGAGCGGTATTTCTCGCGGCCGAACTATCTGACGGTCGACGGCCGGCCGTGGTTCACGGTGTACGACCTGGCGAACTTCATCGACGGGCTCGGTGGGGTCGGGGCGGCGCGGGACGCGATCGACTGGTTTCGGGCGCGGGTGCTGGCTGCTGGGTTTCCGGGGCTGCATCTGGATGCGGTGTTGTGGAGCTCCGCGGTGATTCCGACGTCGGCCGAGTCGCCGCTGGTGGTCGATTGGGTGCGCGCGCTCGGGTTCGACTCGGGTACGTCGTACGTCTGGGTGCATCACCACGACGTCGGCGGATCTTCCTTTCCTGAGGCGTCAGTGGCTGAGCTGCGGGAGTCGGCGTTCGCGGAGTACGAGCGGTACGCGAGTTCGTCGAGCGGTGGAAGCCGCGGTTTCCGGTGATCACCGTGAACGCTTGGAACGAGTGGACCGAGGGGTCGTACTTGTTGCCGGACACAACCCATCGGCTCGGGAACGTCGAGGCGATGCGCGACGTCCTCGGAACTCACTGAGTGTGGCGGTCGTTGGCTGTCCGTGAAGATGAAGTTGCTGGCGGCCACTATGGCTGTCGCCCTCCCCGTGCTGCTGTCCTCCTGCGGATCGCCCGCTCCCGTCCAGGAGGCGGCGGCGGTGAGTACGCCGAGTGTGCTGGTCGAGGACGCCTGGGTGCGTGCGACCACGGGCGCCAAGGACACCACGATGACGGCCGCCTTCATGTCGCTGACCAACCCAGGCAACACCGACATCAAGTTGACCTCGGCAACTTCTCCAGTTGCCGGCGTGGTCCAACTGCATGAGATTGCGTCGAAGGACGGCAAGATGATCATGCAGGAGAAGCCCGGCGGCATCACCGTTCCCGCCACCTCCCACACCCACCTCTCCCCCGGCGGCGACCACATCATGTTGATGGGCCTCAAACAACCCCTCAAACCCGGCGACGAGGTCCCCCTCACCCTCACCTTCTCCGACAACACCACCCACGACCTCACAGTCCCCGTAAAACCCTTTACCGAAGAACAAGAGCACTACCACCCGGCAACCAAGTGAGCGGCAGACCTTCACGACGACAGCTGTTCGGGTACGCCGGCGCGACCGCGGCGGGTGCGGCTGTGGCTGGTGGTGTGGTTGCTTTGGGCAAGGACAGTGGAACTGAGGTTGTTGGTCGTGGGGTCGGGCCGTATGGGGAGCATCAGCCGGGGATCGCGGCTGCTTCTCCTCGGCATGCTGAGTTGGTGGCGTTCAACCTGCGACCGGGTGTGGACAAGGCGGGGCTCGGGCGGTTGATGCGGTTGTGGACCGGGGACATCGTTGCTTTGGCCAATGGACGGGCTGCACCTGGTGACACCGCGCCGGAGTTGGCGATCGGGAACGTCGCGTTGACGACGACGGTCGGGTTCGGGCCGCGGGTGTTCGAGTTGACGGGTGAGAGGCCGCCCGGGCTGGACGATCTGCCGGTGATGAGGCACGACCGGCTCGACCCGGCGTGGTCGGGCGGCGATCTGCTGATCATGGTCGGCGCCGACGACCCGGTCAGCGTCGTACACGCCGTGCGTCGCTTAGTCGCGGACGCACAACCGTTCGCCACCCCCGCCTGGCGCCAGACCGGCTTCTGGAACGGCACCGGATCCGACGGCCAACTCGTCACCGGCCGGAACCTCTTCGGTCAGGTCGACGGCACCGGCAATCCAACCGTCGGTACGCCGGAGTTCGACACCACCGTGTGGTCGTCGGACGGCCCAGACTGGTTCCGCGGTGGTACGACGCTCGTCGTACGCCGGATCCGGCTGAACCTCGACACCTGGGACGAGCTGACCCGCTCGGAGCAGGAACGCGCCATCGGTCGCAAGCTCTCCACCGGCGCACCGCTGACCGGCGCGGCCGAGCACGACGAACTCGATCTCGAAGCCCGGGACGCCGACGGCCGCCTGGTGATCGCGGAGAACGCGCACGCCCGTCTCTCCCACCACTCCGAGAACGACGGCCGCCGGATCTTCCGCAAGGGCCTCAACTACGTCCAGGACACCGGCCCAACCCGTGAATCCGGGCTGATCTTCCTCAGCCACCAGGCCGACATCGCCGCCCAATTCCTCCCACTCCTCGCCCGCCTCGACGCGGCCGACGCCCTCAACGAGTGGACCACCACCATCGGCTCGGCCGTCTTCGCCCTCCCACCCGGCTTCCAGCCCGGCACCTGGCTCGCCCAGAACCTCCTCACCTGACCTGTCACCCTGCAACGCTGGCGACGGCGTTCAGAGGAGGTGAGGAAAGGATGCCGATGAGAGTTGAGCCGAATGACGACTTCGATGCTTTTGTGCGGGCGCGGTGGACAGCCACCGCGCGACTGGCGTACGCGCTGACGCTGGACCACCAGCAGGCCGAGGATCTCGCCCAGGAGGCGTTCACCAAGCTGTGGTTCCACTGGCGCAAGGTGAGCGGTGGGAACCCCGAGGCTTACCTGCGGAAGATCGTCACCACCACGTTCCTGTCCGGCCGGCGCCGGCGCTGGATCGGCGAGCGGCCTACGGAGACGCCACCTGACACCGCGGTCGGCGCGGACACGGCCCAGGTGGACGAGCGGCTCGCGCTGCGCGCCGCGATGGCCCGGCTGAGCCCGCGGCAACGTGCCGCCGTCTACCTGCGGTACGCCGAGGACCTGTCCGAGCGCTCCGTCGCCGACCTCCTCGGCTGCTCGGTCGGCGCAGTGAAACAGCACACCCGGCGCGGCCTGGACGCGCTCCGCACCGACATCCATTTCGCGACATCTGACGCACTGGCCGACCTGGCCGGAAGGGGGATCGCATGACCGACGACCTGACCACGAAGCTCGCCGTACTGACCGACGACCGACCCGAGCCGGCAGACCCGGCGGCCCCGATCCGGCTCCGCATCAAGCGCCGCCGTCGTCGCCGTCGCGGGGCAGCCGCCGTCCTGACTGTGGCCGGCGTGACAGCCGCCGCCCTCGCCGCCGGCCCTCTGCTGAACTCGATGCGGCCGACCGAACCTGCCGTCGCCGGTTTCGGTGCTCCGTCGCCGGCCTCGGTCCAGCCCAGCACGGTCCAGCCGAGTACGCCGCTGTTGCCAAGCACGATCACCAGCCCGACAGCCCCAGTCGGCGACCACAAGAAGATCCTGCCGGCGCCGTGGTCGGCGGAGCGGTTCACCAAGATGCCGGACGCGAACGCCTACCGGCCGCACGCGTACTACGTCGCCAAGGGCACCATCCCGACCGAGTCGTGGGCGGTCCTGGTCTACTCCCGCGAAGGGTGCCTGGTCACCGACGAGGGGCCGGCGGTCAGCTTCGGCCGCCCGCTGATCTGCTTCGACCCGCCGCAGAACGGCACGCACTGGGTGGTTCAGGGCCACAGCAAGGAGAAGAACAGTCAGAAGATCGACGCCACGCTGGTGATGGGCTCAGCACCTATCGGCGCCCGGAAGGTGCGGATCGTTGCCGGCGGCCAGACCTACACGACCAACGCCGTCGCCACCCCGGCCACCGACACCCTCCGGTTCTTCGCGATCGTCATCCCCCACCGCGACCTCAAAATCACCTCAGTCCAACCCCTGAACGCCACCGGTCACCCGATCAGCTGACGGCACGTGGGGAGGAGCCAACACACTCTCCTCCCCACCCAGTCAGCCAACCCGCGCAGAAGCTCAGGAGGCTGGTTCTTGGCGGCGGGCGAGGAGGCGGCGACGGGGTTCGTCCCGGTCGATCCAGTCGAGGTCGTCGGACAGGACGGCGTCGTTGGACCTGTCGGCGTACGGGTCCGGTGGTGGCGGAGGCGGCGGCAGGGCGCGGAGCTTGAGGACCACCATCGGGATCGCCAGGAGTACGGCGAGCACCAGCCAAACGCCGTACTCGCGCAGGATCGGTTCGCAGGACTGGAAGAACGCGTCGGTGGCGGCGTCCGCGGTGTCGTTGGCGGACTGTGCGGCCGGTGCCCGATCGACGACCCGGATCGCGTTCACGATGCCGAACGAGGCCAGGTAGAAGCCGGCCAACGGCACCCAGAAGTACGCCGATCGCCAGCCGCGCCGCCAGCAGGCGACGTACAGAACAAGGGCCAGCCCGACCGCCACGAGCAGGCCGTTCAGTTGCCAGAGCCAGCGCCACTCGTCCAACTGGTTCGCCGGCCGCAACGCGTACCACGCGATCGGCAGGGCGAGAGCGAAGGCGGCAATCACCGAACTCCTGGTGCCCAGGGCACCGAACAGCCCGCCGACAGCGGTTGCCACCAGCAACGTGGTCAACTGCGACCGATCCGACCAGTCGTTGCCCGTCAGCCACCACATGCCGGCGCCGACAGCCACCACCAGCGGCACGGTGATGCGCACCCGCGTGACCAGCAACCCGGCCAGCACTCCACCGGCGAACCCGCCCAGCACCAGCAGGTCCACCCGCGGCGGCACGAACATCGTCGTACCCTCCGGCAGACCCTTCAGGTACGTCGCGGAGAAGCCGGCCACGAACCAGGCGACCACGGCTGCCGGGATCGACCACAGGTAGCGCATGACACCCCGTTCCCGCCCCAACCGCGGCGGAGGGGCTAGCGCTGGGCTCTCTCGACCTTGGCTCTCAAGGTCTCCGGTGTGTCGACGGTAGCCCCCTCGGACCGCAACCAGGCGTCAAGACTCGCCCGATCCTGCAGAGACATCACCGCGACCACATCCCCGGTCTCCGCCTCGGCGACCAGCGCCTGCGCCGCTGCCAGCTCGGTCGGGTACGCCGGTACGTCGTCCACGCCGACCGACGCGGTGCCCTCGCGGAACACCGCCTCCAGCTCCTCCGGCGGCCGTCCGCGGAGGTAGTCGGTCTTGTGCCCGATCATCACCCGGTCCGCCCCTCGGGCCCCGATGGCGCCGAGAGCGGCGACCATGTCGTCGGCCCGGTCCCCCGGCGAACCAAGCGCCAGCAGCAGCCGTCCGCCCGGCCGACGGACGCCGTTCATGATCTCGAGCAGCGCCTCCAGGCCGGCCTCGTTGTGGGCGAGGTCGATCACGACGGTGAAGTCGCGCAGCGAGTACATGTTCATCCGGCCGGGATTGTTCTCGTTGGGCGCGAACGTGCTCAGCCCTTCGATCACGGCGGCCCGCGGCAGCCCGAGGCCGAACGCCGCCGAGGCCGCGGCCAGCGCGTTCTCGACGTTGTAATGCGACAGGCCGGACAACGTCATCGGTACGTCGACGACCTTCAGCAACGGCTCCGGATCGGCCGCCTGGTCGAGCACGGTGATGAACCCGTCCAGTACGGTCGTCGCCCGGCCGCCCTCGTCGAGCACGGTCCGGATCGACGGCGAGTCGGGGTCGCGGGAGAACACCCAGCACTTGGCGGGCGAGCCGAGCCGCATCGCGAAGGTCCGCGGGTCGTCGCCGTTCACCACACACCAGCCGCGGGGCTTGGTGATCTGGGTGATGACCGCCTTCACCTCGGCCAACTGGTCGACCGTGTCGATCCCGCCCAGGCCGAGATGATCCGCAGTCACGTTGGTGACGACCGAGACGTCGTTCGAGGCCACGCCGACCCCGCGGCGCAGGATTCCGCCACGGGCCGTCTCGGTGACCGCGAGCTGGATACCCGGCTGGGACAACACCTGTCCGGCGCCGCTCGGCCCGGAGAAGTCGCCGTACTTCACCAGCTTGCCGTCGAAGTAGACGCCGTCGGTGCTGGACCAGCCGACGTGCAGACCGGCCGCGCGGCCGATGTGCGCGATCATCCGCGAGGTCGTGGTCTTCCCGTTCGTCCCGGTGACTGCGACCACCGGCACCTTGGGCCGGATCGTCGGCGGCGGGTTGCCGGGCGGCTCGTTGCGGACCCGGTCGCCGACCGTCGCGATCAGCTCGGTCAGATCGTCGGCGCCGAACGCGTCCAGCACCTCGACGATCGCGGCCCCGAGCGCCCGCGCCCGCTCCTCATGTGCCCACGGGAACGCCACGACCAGCCGGCGTACGTCGGACTCCGCGCGGACCCGGACGCCGATCCGGCCGATCCCGGCCTCCCGCGCGATCCGTCGTACGACGTGCCCCGCGATGCGAATCGCGAACCGCTGCCGGAACCCGGACCCGATCCGCCCGGGCCGGGTGGTACCCAGCCCGATGGCCTGCCCATACGCCTTCGCCGCCGGCGCGGGTGCGTCGACCAACGCGGAGACGTCAAGCGTCAGCTTGATCGCGGCACGACTGAAATAGAGGTTGGCGCCGTCGAGAACGCGGAGCTCAACGAGCGAGGTGGCCACTACGCTCCCATCGCGTGGTAGCCGCCGTCGACGTGGATGATCTCGCCGGTGGTCGAGGGGAAGAAGTCACTCAGCAGGGCGACGATGGTCCGCCCGGTCGGCTCCAGATCGGTCGGGTCCCAGCCCAGCGGCGCGCGGTCCAGCCACGGCCCCTCGAACTTCTCGAAGCCCGGGATCGCCTTCGCGGCCAGCGTCTTCAGCGGACCGGCCGAGACCAGATTGCAGCGAATTCCCTGAGCACCGAGGTCGCGGGCCAGGTACCGGCTCGTCGACTCCAGGGCGGCCTTGGCCACACCCATCCAGTCGTACCCGGGCCAGGCGACGGTCGCGTCAAAAGTCATCCCAACCACGCTGCCGCCACGGCTCATCAGCGGCGCGCACGTGACGGCGAGCGCCTTCAGCGAGTACGCCGAGACGTGCACCGCCTGAGACACGTCATCCCACGGACCGTCCAGGAACTTCCCGCCGAGAATCGTCTCCGGGTTGCCGTAGGCGATGGAGTGCACCACGCCGTCCAGACCGTCGACATGCTCGCGTACGGCGTCCGGCAGTGCGGCTAAATGCTCGGCGTTCGTCACGTCCAGCTCGAGGACCGGCGGCTCCTGCGGCAGGCGTTTCGCGATCCGTTTGGTGATGCTGAGCGCCCGGCCGAAGTTGGAGATCAGCACGGTGGCGCCTTGCTCCTGCGCCACCTTCGCGGTCGCGAAACCGATCGACGAGTCGAGCGTGACGCCCGCGACCAGGATGCGTTTGCCGTCGAGGATGCCCACCGGCATGCCCTTTCTCGAAAATGAACGTTAGTTGCCCATGCCGATGCCGCCGTCGACCGGGATCACCGCACCGGTGATGTAGCCGGCCTCGGGCGAGGCGAGCCAGCGGACCGCGTTCGCGATCTCCTCGGTCAGGCCGAAGCGGCCGAGCGGGATCTGGCTCAGGTACTGCTTCTGGGTCTCCTCCGGCAGGACCGCGGTCATGTCGGTCTCGACGAAGCCGGGAGCGACGACGTTCGCGGTGATGCCGCGGCTGCCGAGCTCGCGGGCGATCGAGCGGGACATGCCGATCAGGCCGGACTTGCTGGCGGCGTAGTTCACCTGGCCGGGCGAGCCGAGCATGCCGACGACCGAGGAGATGAACACGATCCGGCCCTTGCGCAGCCGCAGCATGCCCTTGGCCGCGCGGCGGGCGACCCGGAACGCGCCGGTGAGGTTGGTCTGGATGACGGTGTCCCAGTCGTCGTCGGACATCCGCAGCAGCAACGTGTCGCGGGTGACGCCGGCGTTGGCCACCAGCACCTCGACCGGACCGTGCGCCTCCTGGATCGCGTCGAACGCCGCGTCCACCTGCTCCTGGTCAGTGATGTCGCACTTGACGCCGAGGAAGCCCTCCGGCGGCGCGCTGGTGTTGTACGTGACGGCGACCTGGTCGCCGGCCTCCCGGAACGCGGTAGCGATCGCCAGCCCGATCCCCCGGCTGCCACCGGTCACCAACACAGACCTGCTCACAAGCCCTCCTCACTCGTCACCAGTCGCACGAAACCCGTCACCAGTCGCACGAACGCTATCGCGGCCCACCACCACCCTCGCCCGAGGGGTTATCCCCTCGAACGAGGGGTTCTCCGTCCGTAGACCAAGGGAGAACCCGTCACCCGAGCGGATATCCCCTCGTGTGGTTGGGAGGCGGGGTGGGTGGGGGTCAGGAGTCTTCGAGGCGGAAGCCGACCTTGAGGCCGACCTGGTAGTGGTCGATCTCGTTGTCGATGATGTGGCCGCGGATCTCCGTCACCTCGAACCAGTCCAGGTGCCGAAGGGTCTCGCCGGCCCGGCTGACGGCGTTGGTGATGGCCTGATTCAGGCCCTCTTTGGACGTGCCCACGATCTCGGTCACGCGGTAGGTGCGATCGGTCATCGAACGTTCCTTCCATCCTGCCTGCGCCCGGGCGGCCGGCGCGGCGTACCGTTGGTGTTGGTGAGGAGGATAGATGTCGAGACGTCGTGAACGGACCGGCGAAACCGTCATCTCGGTGACGAATGCACAGCCGGGCCGATCCGAGGATCTGGACAGCCGGATCGCTCGGTACGCCTGGATGATGTCGATTCGCATCGTCTGCTTCGTGCTGGCCGTGCTCACCCCGTCGCCGTGGCGCTGGATGTTCATCGTGGCGGCGGTGTTCCTGCCCTACATCGCGGTGGTGCTGGCGAACGCGCAGCGCTCCTCGACGGTGTCCGGTGCCGAGCACTTCATCGCCCCGGAGCGGCCCGCGATCGGCTCGCATCCCGGCGTCGTCACGCAGCCGGATCCGGACCCGGATACCGACCGTCCGATCGACACCGAAAAGTGATCTGTGCCGGGACTGGAAACTCGGACAGGATCCGTGTCAGAATCTCCCGCGTGCTCTGAAGTTCATGAGTGGAATTCAGGGACTTGATGCGGCGTCGGACGGCTCCCCCCGTGGCTGTCCGACGTCGCTTCATTTTCCCCACACTTTTGATTATTGAGTGGTCAGGAACAATTGCCTGCGACCACCGGAATGGCTCTCACGATGACCGAAGAAGCACTCCCGTCCGTCTGCTCCGCCAAGGGATGTGGGCAGCCGGCCACGTGGGCGCTGCTGTGGAACAACCCGAAGATCCACACGCCGGAGCGGCGCAAGACCTGGCTCGCGTGCGACGAACACAAGGAGAGCCTGTCGGACTTCCTGGCCCGCAGGTCATTCCTGCGAGAGGTCGAGCCTTTCTCCTAAGTGTTAGGCCCGCACCGAAAAACTGCATTTCCGGATTGGGCCGGTATGACGGTCAGCCGCCGATCGCCGACATCGGGCGGGTGGGCTGCAGGAAGCTCGGGTCGTTGATGCCGTGGCCGGGCAGTTTGTTCCGCATCGCGCGCCGCCAGCGGTCCGCGAGTTCCTCGTCGTCCGCACCGCCGCGCAGCGCCGATCGCAGGTCCGACTCGGTCCGCGCGAACAGGCAGTCGCGGACCTGACCGTCGGCCGTCAGCCGGACCCGGTCACAGTCTCCGCAGAACGGCCTGGTGACCGACGCAATGATCCCGACCGTCTGTGGTCCGCCCCGAACTGTAAACGATTCCGCCGGCGCACTCCCGCGGGTCGCCGCGTCCGTCGGCTCCAGGTCGAACCGATCCGACAACTGCTCGAGGATCTCGTCCGCGGTCACCATCGTGGCCCGGTTCCAACCGTGCTGGGCGTCGAGCGGCATCTGCTCGATGAACCGCAGTTCGTAACCACGTTCGAGGCAGTACTCCAGCAACTGCGGCGCTTGCTGGTCGTTCACGCCGCGCATGAGGACGGCGTTGACCTTCACCGGCGTCAGTCCGGCCGCCTGCGCAGCATCGAGTCCGGCCAGTACGTCCTTCAGCCGATCCCGCCGAGCCAGCTCGATGAAGGTGTCCTGGTCGATCGTGTCGAGGCTCACATTCACCCGGTCCAGGCCGGCATCCTTGAGTGCCTGCGCTTGCCGCGCGAGGCCGATCCCGTTGGTGGTCAGCGACACCTCGGGCCGGGGCGCCAGCTCCGTCGTACGGGCGACGATGCCGACCAGGCCGCGCCGCAGCAGCGGCTCGCCGCCGGTGAAGCGAATCTCCTGCACACCAAGGTGTTTCACGGCGACCGACACCAGCCGGACCACCTCGTCGTCGGTCAGCAGCTCGGGCTTGGCCAGCCAGTCGAGGCCTTCCTCGGGCATGCAGTACGAGCAACGCAGATTGCAGCGGTCCGTGAGTGAGACACGCAGGTCAGTGGCGACGCGGCCGAACCGGTCCGCCAGACCGAGTTGCATCACTTCCTCCGTTGCCGTCATCCCTCCAGCCTACGTGCCGGGGACAGACAGTTTCAGGTGATGGCTTAAGTTCGAGATGTGGGTCGTCTCCTGAATGTCCGCTGGATCGCCGCCGCGCTGGCGGTCCTGGTGCTCGCCGGCGTGTGCGTCGAGCTCGGTCGCTGGCAGTTGCATCGCCTGGACGACCGGAAGGCCCGCAACGACGTGACGCGGGCCAATCTGGCCGCTCCGCCGGCGCCGATCGACCAGATCGTCGGCGCGCAGGGCCTGGTCGGCGACCAGCACGCCTGGCGTACGGCGGTCGTCACCGGCCGGTACGACGCGTCGAAGCAGATCGTCATGCGCTACCGCAATGTGGACGATCGTCCAGGCTTCGAGATCGTCACGCCGCTGGTCCTCTCGAACGGCAAGGCGGTGCTGGTGGACCGCGGTTTCCTGGCCCGTCAGGGCGCCGAACTCGCGCCCGGCCACATCCCCGCCGTACCCAGCGGCGAGGTGAGCATCACCGGTCGCCTGCGCCGCAGCGAGCGCGGCGGCAGCACCAACGGCGGTACGCCGGACAACGGTACGGCGCGCCTGATCAACGGGCCGGACTTCGCCAAGGCCCTCGGCCTGAACCTGTACGACGGCTACCTCACCGTGGACAAGCAGGATCCGGCCAACGACCCGGACTTCGGCGCGTTCCCCGGTCCGGAGATCGACGACGGGCCACACTTCTTCTACGCGCTGCAGTGGTTCTTCTTCGCCCTGCTCGCGATCGGCGGACTGGTCTACTTCTCCCGACAGGACTCACGCGGTGACACCTCCTCCAGCGACTCCTCAGCCGACGACGGGCCCGCAGCGGCCACAGCCGAAGAAGACCAACCCGAAGAAGCTCGCGCCGGAGCGCCGGATTGAGGACTACGCACTGATCGGAGACCTCCAGACCGCCGCGCTGGTGTCCCGGCAAGGCTCGATCGACTGGCTGTGTGTCCCCCGGTTCGACTCCCCCGCCTGCTTCGCCGCCCTGATCGGAACCGACGACAACGGTCACTGGCGCCTCTGCCCGCAGGACGCCGACGCGACCAGCAGCCGCCACTACCGCGGCGACACGCTCGTGCTGGAGACCGAGTGGTCCACCGACAGCGGTTCGGTTCGGGTGATCGACTTCATGCCGCCGCGGGACGCCGCGCCGGACGTCGTACGGATCGTGCAAGGCATCAGCGGCCGGGTCGCGATGCGGTCCGAGGTGCGGCTGCGCTTCGACTACGGGCATGTGGTCCCGTGGGTGCGGAGTGTCGACGGTCAGGTGGTGGCGATCGCCGGTCCGGACGCGGTGTCGCTGCGGTCCGACGTTCATCAGTACGGCCGCGACTTCGCGACGTACGCCGAATTCGAGGTGTCGGCCGGCGATCAGGCTTGGTTCGTGCTCACCTGGCATCCGTCGCATGAGGACGTACCGAATCCGATCGATGCGCTCGACTCGCTGGAGCCGACGGAGTCGTTCTGGACGGAGTGGATCGGGCGCAGCACCGGCGCCAACGGGACGAGCGAGGAGGTCACCCGATCCCTGCTCACGCTGAAGGCGCTCACCTACGCGCCGTCCGGCGGCATCGTCGCGGCCCCGACGACCTCACTCCCCGAGGCGCTCGGTGGGTCGCGCAACTGGGACTACCGGTTCTGCTGGTTGCGGGACGCAACGATGACGCTGTCGGCGATGCTGCGGACCGGGTACACCGAGGAGGCGCACGCCTGGCGGGACTGGCTGCTGCGCGCCATCGCCGGCTCGCCCGCCGACCTGCAGATCATGTACGGCGTGACCGGAGAACGGCGGTTGACGGAGTTCGAGGCGGACTGGCTGCCCGGGTTTGCGTCCTCGGCGCCGGTGCGGATCGGGAACGCCGCCGCCGAACAACTGCAGATCGACGTGTTCGGCGAGGTGATGGACGTGCTCGCGCTGGCCCGGGAGTCGCAGGTCGGGGCGAGCGACGACGCCTGGTCGATGCAGCGCGGCCTGATGCGCCACCTGACCGAGGTGTGGAGCGAGCCGGACGAAGGGATCTGGGAGGTCCGCGGCGGCCGGCAGCACTTCACCTACTCCAAGGTGATGGCGTGGGTCGCGTTCGACCGCGCGGCGCGGGCGGTCGAACGGTACGGGATGGGCGGGCCGGCCAAGCAGTGGCGGGCGATCGCGCACGAGATCCACCGGGAGGTGTGCGAGAAGGCGTACGACTCCGACCGGAACACCTTCACCCAGGCGTACGGCAGCAAGGCGCTGGATGCCGCCGTACTGCTGATCCCGCAGGTCGGGTTCCTGCCGCCGGAGGACCCGCGGGTGGTGGGCACGGTCGAGACCGTGCGCCGGGAGTTGGCGTCGGACGGTTTCGTCCGCCGGTATCTGACCGAGCACACCGACGACGGGTTGGGCGGCGACGAGGGCGCGTTCCTGATCTGCTCGTTCTGGCTGGCCGATTCGCTGGCGATGATCGGCCGGGTCGGCGAGGCACGCTCCCTGCACGAGAAGCTTGTTGCCCTGCGCAACGACGTGGGGCTGCTGGCGGAGGAGTACGACCCGGTGGCGGGGCGGATGCTCGGGAACTTCCCGCAGGCGTTCTCGCATCTCGGTCTGGTGAACACCTCCTGGCACCTGACCACGGCCGAGTCGCCGCTGCGCAGGTCGGCGTACTAGGACGGCTACTGGTTCTTGCCATCGGCCACGAACCGTCAAGGTGCGCGATGGGGTGTGGTGAGGCAGGATGGTGGTCGTGGACCTCGGACTTCGCGACCGCACGTACATCGTCACCGGAGCCAGCGGCGGACTCGGCTTCGCCACCGCCAAAGCCCTCGCGGCTGAAGGTGCCCGGCTGGTGATCTCCAGCCGCAACGAGGAGTCGATCTCGCGGGCCGCGGCCGAGCTCGGGGGGAACGTGGTCGGCATCCCGGTCGACAACGCCGACCCCGAGAGTGCCGAGCGGCTGGCCGCGACGGCGATCGCCAAGTGGGGCGCGCTGCACGGCGCTCTGATCAGCGTCGGTGGTCCGCGGCCGGGGACGGCGCTCGACACCGACGAGGAGGACTGGCGGAACGCGTTCGACAGCGTCTTCCTCGGCGGGCTGCGGATCGCGCGGTCGGTCGCCCGGGCCGGCTCCGAGGGTACGTCGATCGCGTTCGTCCTGTCGTCGTCGGTGAAGTCGCCGATCAGCGGGCTGGCGATCTCCAACGGGCTGCGCCCGGGGTTGGCGATGGTCGCGAAGACGCTCGCGGACGAGCTCGGCCCGAACGGGATCCGGGTCAACGGCCTGATGCCGGGCCGGATCGCCACCGACCGCCTGAAGGAGCTCGACGCCAAGGGCGGTGACCCCGAGGCCGCCCGTCGCGCCTCCGAGAAGACCATCCCGCTGCGCCGCTACGGCGACCCCGACGAGTTCGGCCGGGCCGCCGCCTTCATCCTCTCCCCCGCCGCCTCCTACATCACCGGCGCCATCATCCCCATCGACGGCGGAGCCCTCCGCACCATCTGATGCCGTACCGGTTCTGCTCGCCGACGCCGTCCCCGGATCCACCGGTTGATGCAGCACTCGATCGGCCGGCTGGCGGTTTAGTCACTCGATGACGCCTTACATCCCGCCAGCCATGAAATAACCCGCCAGCGACGCAAGCCGAATCCCCGCGGCGCCGCTCCAGACGTGCTCGATGGCGGGTTAGCTACCCGCTGGCGGCTTACATCCCACCAGCCGCGAAACAACCCGCCAGCGAGGATCCGCCGAGAGGTGTCAGGGCTGAGGCTCGATTCGGTTGCCTTGCTCGTCCCAGTGGTCGGCTACCTTCTTGCTCGGCTGGACGCGCGGCGGCTCGCCGGGCATCTTCGGGTAGTCCGGCGGGAAGTTCAGCTCGCCGCCCGGGAGCTCCTCCCACAGCTGCAGCAGCGGGTCGAGCGAGTACGCCGTCTCATCCATGTCCGCCCACGGGTCACCATCAGTGAGGTACTCCGGGACGGTATGCAGGTTGAACGCCCGCGGATCGTCGACCTCGGCCAGCCGCTCCCACGTCATCGGCGTACTGACCGGCGCACCGGGCCGCGGCCGGAGTGACCACGCACCGGCGACCGTGCGGTCGCGCAGGTTCTGGTTGAAGTCGAGGAAGACCGCCGCGTCGCCGCGCTCCTCCTTCCACCACGCGGTGGTGACGGTGTCGTCGCGGCGTTCCAACTCCCGCCCGAGGCCGATCGCCGCGTGCCGGACCTCGTGGAACGACCACTCCGGCCGGATCCGCACGTAGATGTGGATCCCCCGGTTGCCGCTGCTCTTCGGATACCCGCGAAGACCCAGCTCCTCGAGCAACTCCCGGGCGACGCCGGCGACCCGCCGGGCGTCGGTGAACGTCGCCCCCGGCTGCGGGTCGAGGTCGATCCGCAGCTCGTCCGGATGGTCGAGATCGCCCTTGCGCACGGCCCATGGGTGGAAGGTCAGGGTGCCCATCTGAGCCGCCCAGACCGCGGCCCCGATCTCGGTCAGGCACAGCTCGTCGATCGGGCGGTCGTTCGGCGTCAGGACTCTGCAGGTCTCGAGCCAGTCCGGGGCGCCCTTCGGCAGGCGCTTGGAGTAGAAGCCGTCGCCGGTCTGCCGGCCGGTCGCGTCCACGGACAGCGTCATCCCCTCACGCCAGCCGCCGGGCCAGCGCTCCAGCGCGACCGGACGGTCGCCCGACGCGTGCATGAACGCGGCACCGACGCTGACGAAGTACTCACAGACCTGGAGCTTGGTGACCTCCGGAGCCCAGTCTGTCGCCTCGTAGACGACCCGCTCCGGGCTGGAGACGCGGACTTCCCGGTCCCCCGCGGGGAGCATCACCGCTGTGGTCTTCGCCATGGCGTGACGGTATCGCCCGGAACCGACCAAACCGGCGGCAGAACGGCGGAAAGCCAACTTTTCTCTACCTCTGGCCACGCCACGTGACCGAGCGGTAACGTTCCAGCACCTCGTTCCCGGGGCGTGAGGCCCCCGGGACGCTGATGAAGGAGCGCGAGGATGAACAGATCCGCCCTGTTCGCCGCTGCTACCGCAGTGGCGACCACTACCGCCCTCGGTCTGACCAGCGCCACCACCGCCATCGGTGCGCCGACGGCAGACCCCCTCCCCACCCCGGCCGCCGCCGTCGCCCGGGCCACGGCCGCCATCGGCAACAATCTCGCCGTACTGCGAGCCACCGGTTCGGACGCCTTCGTCGTCCGCGACGTCCTCGTCGACCCCGACGGGTCGAGCCACGTCCGGATGGATCGGACCATCGGCGGACTCAAGGTCCTCGGCGGCGACGTCGTCGTACACCAGGCCAAGGACGGCAGCTGGAAGGGTGCCAGCCTGAGCCTGACCCGCAGCGCGAACGTCGGCCGCACCCCGAAGCTCAGCCTCGCCACAGCGACTTCGAAGGCACTCACCCGCGGTCAGAAGGCCGAGGGCAAACCCGCGCTGGTGATCGAGGCCCGCAAGGGCGCGCCGCGCCTGGCCTACCTGGTCACCACCGCCGGAACCCAGCCGGACGGTACGCCGAGCCACATCACCACCACCGTGGACGCACTCACCGGCGCGAAGCTGGTCAGCGAGCAGCACATCGAAACCGCGACCGGCGACGGCCAGAGCCTGTACTCCGGCACCGTCCCGCTCGACACCACCGCGGCCACCGGCGGCTTCACGCTCACCGACCCGGTCCGCGGCAACGGCTTCACCGCCGACGCGAACAACAAGACCGACTCGATCCTGTGCCAGTTGTTCGGCATCGGCTGCCCGACCCCGACCCGGTTCACCGACGCCGACAACCACTGGGGCACCGGCACCACCGCGAGCCGCGCCACCGCCGCCGTCGACGCGCACTACGGCGCCGCGACCACGTTCGACTACTACAAGAACGTGCACGGCCGGAACGGCATCTTCAACAACGGCAAGGGCGTGCCGAGCCGGGTGCACTACGGCACCAACTACGTGAACGCCTTCTGGGACGGCAAGCAGATGACGTACGGCGACGGCGACGGCGTGACCGCCGGCCCGCTGGTGTCGATCGACGTGGCCGGCCACGAGATGTCCCATGGCGTCACCTCGGCGACCGCGAACCTGACCTACTCCGGTGAGTCCGGCGGCCTGAACGAGGCGACCAGCGACATCTTCGGCACCATGGTCGAGTTCTACTCGAACAAGGCCTCCGACCCGGGTGACTACTACATCGGCGAGGAGATCATGAAGGACCGGCCGGCGCTGCGGTACATGGACAAGCCGAGCAAGGACGGCAACTCCCCCGACTGCTGGTCCTCCGGCGTGGGCAACCTCGACGTGCACTACTCGTCCGGGATCGCGAACCACTTCGCCTACCTGCTCGCCGAGGGCAGCGGCGCCAAGACGATCGGCGGGCTGCCGCACAACTCGCCGACCTGCAACGGTTCGACGCTGACCGGCATCGGCCACCAGAAGCTCGAGAAGATCTGGTACCGCGCGCTGACGACGTACATGACCACGGGTACGACGTACGCCCAGGCGCGGACGGCGACGCTGAACGCGGCCACCGACCTGTACGGCGCCAGCAGCCCCGAGCGGGCCGCTGTCGCGGCGACCTGGACCGCGGTCAGCGTCAACTGACGACCCGCCGTGCCGGAGGCACGGCGGTGTGCGATGACTTCACCGGTCCTGTCCCACTGGGGCGGACAGGACCGGTGAACAAACGCTTTGTCCATTGCCCTGCGGGGGCGACCCACCTACCGTCACAAGCATGGGTGGGGAGCCCGGGGGACATTTCGGACGGCGTGAGGCCAAGCTGCGTGAAGCCAGGCCACTACTGCTGGTCGTCGACGCTGACCCGGAGCGTCTGGAACGGTGTGAAACCGAGCTGGAGCGAGGCTTCGGCGTGGACTACAGAGTCCGCGGCGAGCTGACCACAACCGCTGCACTGACCTGCCTACAGCTCGCACACGACCTGCAGCACCGGGTTGCCGTCGTGATGGTCGACAATGCGCTGCCGGACAACGAGCGGGCCGAGATCCTGGCCGCGTCGAGGACTCTTCATCCGGACGCACGCCGTGCCCTGCTGATCGAGTGGGGTGCTTGGGCGACTCGGAGTACGGCGTCGGCGATCCTGTCCGCGATGTCTGTCGGCGACATCAACTACTACGTGCTGAAGCCGTGGATCGCGCAGGACGAGTTGTTCCACCGGACCGTCGCGGAGTTCGTGCAGGAGTGGTCGCGCTACGAGGTCGCCAATCTGCGTGAGGTGGTCGTGATCGCGTCCGATCACTCGGTCCGCGGTCAGGCGGTCCGCAGTCTGCTCGCGCGTAACGGGATCCCGAGCGCGTTCCGGGTCAGTGGTTCGGTGCCGGCGAACGCCGTACTGGAGTGGATCGGTGAGCCGGATCCCGGGGACAGCGTGCTGGTGTGGATGCCGGCCGTGGGTGGCATGGTGCTGCGCGATCCGACCGACGTGGAGATCGCCGAGGCGTGGGGTGTCTCGACGACGTTGGCCGCCGGCGAGGACTCGTTCGACCTTCTCGTGATCGGGGCCGGTCCGGGCGGATTGGCGGCCGCCGTCTATGCGTCGTCCGAAGGGCTGCGGACGCTGGTCGTGGAGCGGGAGGCGATCGGCGGGCAGGCTGGAACGAGTTCGCTGATCCGCAACTACCTGGGTTTCTCGCGCGGGATCCGCGGCTCCGAACTGGCTCAGCGCGGCTATCAGCAGGCGTGGGTCTTCGGTGCGCACTTCGTCCTGATGCGGTCGATCGAACGGCTCGAGCAGCGGGACGGTCATTTCGTCGCGGAGATCGGTGACGTGGGCCAGGTGACGGCTCGGGCGGTCATCCTGGCGACCGGAGTGGCGTACCGGCGGCTCGACGTACCGGCGCTGGAGCAGTTGATGGGGACAGGGGTGTACTACGGCGCCAGTGTGTCGGAAGCCCATGGTCTGAAGGATCGCGACGCGTGCGTGGTCGGTGGCGGCAACTCGGCCGGGCAGGCGGTCCTGCACCTGGCCCGTTACTGCAAGCTGGTCACGTTGGTGATCCGGGGCAAGGATCTCGTCGCGAGTATGTCGAAGTACCTGATCGACGCGATCGATGCCGCGCCCAACGTGGTCGTGCGGTCCTGGAGCGAGGTCGTCGGCGGTGGCGGCGACGGGCGGCTGCAGTGGGTGACGCTGCGCGACCGTACGTCGGGCGGCGAGGAGCGACTCGACGTCGACGGGTTGTTCGTGATGATCGGCGCAGTTCCCGGCACGCAGTGGCTGCCGGACGAGGTCCGCCGGGACGAGCGCGGCTTCGTGCTGACCGGATCGGACGCCGCGGCGGATCCGGGCTGGGCCGAGGACCGTCCGCCACAGCCGTACGAGACGACGATGCCCGGGGTGTTCGCGATCGGCGACGTCCGCAGTGGTTCGGTGAAGCGGGTGGCGTCGGCCGTCGGTGAAGGGTCCGTGGTGGTCTCGCAGGTCCACACCCATCTCAAGGTGTCCGAGGATGCCTGAACGGCGGTTCGTCTACACCCCGGCGATGGTTGTCCTGACCGCGCTGGTGCTGGTGGTTCCGCTGGCCGGGTTGGTACTCCTGGTCCAGAGACCGAAGTTGGATGTGCACTGGGAGCACCACCCGTCGCATTTCTGGCTGGTGCTGATCACCGCGGTGCTGAGCGCCGTACTGGCGTACCTCACGGGTGCGGCTGCCCTGCGGCGGGGTGATCCGCGGGTTCTGCTGGTGTCGCTGGCGTTCCTGTCGGCGGCCGGGTTCCTCGGCCTGCACGCGTTGGCGACGCCGAAGATCCTGCTGGACACACCGAACGCGGGATTCACCCTCGCAACGCCCATCGGGGTCGCGGTCGCGTCGATCTTCGCAGTCCTGTCGAGCCTGAACATGTCCGGCGATCGGGTGTCGGCCTGGGTCCGGCGGGGGCGGATCCTGCGTGCGGCGCTGCTGACCCTGATGGCGTTGTGGGCGGTGGCGTCGATCCTGCGCCTGCCGCCGTTGCACGACACCGCCGTACCGGAGGTCGCCGATGGCATCCTCACCGCGCTCGCCGTACCGGCTGTGCTGTTGTACGTCGTCGCGGCCGCCCGCTACCTGCACACGTGGTGGCGGAAGCCGTCGTTGATGCTGCTGTCGATGATCGCCGCGTTCATCCTGCTCGCCGAGGCGATGGTCGCGATGGTGTTCGCGACGAACTGGGCGCTGTCGTGGTGGGAGTGGCACGTGCTGATGCTGGCCGCGTTCGTGCTGGTCGTCGTCGGCGTCCGGATCCAGTGGTACGAGGAACGGTTCGCCGATCTGTATCTCGACGACACCGTCTCGGGCCGGCGCGAGTTGAGCGTGCTGTTCGCGGATCTGCAGGGGTTCACCACCTTCTCGGAGAACCATGACCCGGCCGAGGTCACCACGATGCTGAACACCTACTTCCAGGTCGTCGTACCTCCCGTCGTACGACGTCATGGCGGCGACGTCGACCGGATCATCGGCGACGCGCTGATGGTGACCTTCAACAAGCGGGGAAACCAGCCTGACCACGCGGCCCGCGCGGCCGCGGCCGGGCTCGCGCTGCAGGAGGCCGCGGCGGCTGTGCAGGCGGCGCACCCGAACTGGCCGCGGTTCCGGGTCGGGATCAACAGCGGGATCGCCTCGGTCAGCCTGCTCGGCACCGAGGGCGGCCGGACCCACACGGTCATCGGCGACACCGTGAACGTCGCCTCCCGGATCGAGGGCAAGGCACCGGGCGGCGGCGTCGCGATCGGCCCCGCTACGAAGGCGCTGCTGCCGGATGCTGTGACGCAGTCTTTGGGCCTGGTCGACCTCAAAGGCAAGGCCGAACCGGTCGAGGTTCACCAGCTGCTGGCGCTGTCCGGCGAATGATCACCCCTGCCTTCAGCGGCCGCACCTGGTGTTCACGTGTTGGACCTTGGCGGCGACTGGTCCGGGTGTGAGAATCCGGCTCATGTCTGCCCTGATCCGATCACGGCGCCGCCTGGGCGCCCTTGTGATCACCTCCAGTCTTGTGGTTTCCGGTCTGGGGGTGGCCTTGCTGGCCGCACCGGCCGACGCGGCCTCGACCGATGTGCTCATCACCGAGGTGTACGGCGGCGGTGGCAACACAGGTGCCGCGTACACGAACGACTTCGTCGAGCTGACCAACAACTCCAGCGCGCCGGTGGACGTGAGCGGCTGGTCGATCCAGTACGCGTCCGCGGCCGGCTCGACCTGGCAGGTGACGAACCTGACCGGGACGATCGCGCCGGGAGCGGCGTACCTGGTCCAGGAAGGCGCGGGCGCCGGGAACGGCCAGCCGATGCCGACGCCGAACGTGTCCGGCGGCATCGCGATGTCGGCCACCGCCGGGAAGGTCGCGCTGGTCACCAACCAGACCGCGCTGGCCTGCGGGGCGACCTGCCACGCCGACGCGGGGGTGAAGGACTACATCGGCTACGGCACCGCGACCGACTTCGAGACCGCGGCCGCGCCGGGCCTGTCGAACAGCACCTCGGCCGCGCGCGTCGACGCGTCCACGGACACCGACAACAACGGCGCCGACTTCGCCGCCGGCAACCCGTCGCCGGGCACCGTCACCTCGACCCCGACCGAGCCGCCGGTGGACGCGAAGATCCACGACATCCAGGGCGCCGCGCACCTGTCTCCGCTGGCCGGCAAGGCGGTCAAGAACGTGACCGGCGTGGTCACCGCGAAGAGCAGCAACGGCTTCTGGTTCCAGGACCCGCAGCCCGACACCGACCCGGCCACCAGCGAAGGCGTCTTCGTCTTCACCAGCTCCGCGCCGACCGTGGCCGTCGGTGACGCGCTGACCGTCCAGGGCACCGTCGCCGAGTTCCGCCCCGGCGGCTCCGGCGGCACCGACAACCTGACCACCACGGAGATCACCAACCCGACGATCACCGTCACCGGCACCGCGTCCGTACCGGCCCCGACGATCGTCGGGCCTGGCGGCCGGGTCCCGCCGTCGACCGTGATCGACGACGACTCCAACGGCGACGTCGAGACGACCAGTACGGCGTTCGACCCGGCCAACGACGGCCTCGACTTCTGGGAGTCGCTGGAGGGCATGTGGCTCGGCATCAACCAGCCCGAGGTCACCGGTCCGACCAGTTCGTTCCGCGAGCTGTCCGTCGTACCGGCCGGATCGTCGGTCCGGACCGTGCGCGGCGGCATCCTGCTGCAGAAGACCGACAGCAACCCCGAGCGGGTGCTGCTCGACGACGTGCTGACGCCGATCCCGGACGCGAAGACCGGCGACAAGCTGGCCGGAGTGGTCCCCGGTGTTCTCGACTACTCGTTCGGCAACTTCAAGTTCCTGCCGACGCAGACGCCGACAGTCATCGACGGTGGCGTGCAGCGTGAGACGGCCCAGCGCTCGTCTCCGCTGCAGGTGTCGGTGGCGACGTTCAACGTGGAGAACCTGGACCCGTCCGACGGCGAGGCGAAGTTCGACGGGCTGGCGCAGGCGGTCGTGAAGAACCTGGCCGCACCGGACATCCTCGGACTGGAGGAAGTGCAGGACAACGACGGCGCGACGAACTCCGGCAACCCCGCGGCGAACCTCACTCTCGACATGCTCGTCGCGGCGATCCAGAAGGCGGGCGGACCGAAGTACGCCTATCGCCAGATCGACCCGGTGAACAACCAGGAGGGCGGCGAGCCGGGCGGCAACATCCGGGTCGCGTTCATGTACCGCACCGACAAGCCGGTGAAGTTCGTCGACCGTCCCGGCGGCGGCTCGACCGTCCCGACCACCATCACCACCGACCGGTTCGGCCGGCCGCACCTGAGCTCGTCGCCTGGTCGCGTCGACCCGGCCAACCCGGCCTGGGAGGCCACCCGGGTCCCGCTGGCCGGCGAGTTCACCTGGCACGGCCAGAGCATGTTCGTGGTGGTCAACCACTTCAGCTCCAAGGGTGGCGACGACCCGCTCTGGGGCCGGACCCAGCCGCCGATGCAGGTGACCGCGGCGAAGCGGCACCAGCAGGCTGAGTCGGTGCGCGGGTTCGTGGACCAGATCCTGGCCAAGGACAAGGGCGCGAACGTGATCGTGCTCGGTGACCTGAACGACTTCGACTGGTCGGAGACCGCCGACATCCTGGTCGGGTCCGGCAAGACGTCGTTGATCGACATGCCGCGGACGCTGCCGCTGCCGGAGCGCTACAGCTACGTGTTCGAGGGCAACAGCCAGATCCTGGACCAGATCCTGGTCTCCCGGAACCTGCAGCCGGCCTCGACGTACGACGTGGTGCACATGAACGCGGAGTTCCCGGACCAGATCAGCGACCACGATCCCCAGGTCGTGCGGGTGATCCCGCTGCCCTCCTGGGTGCACTGATTGCGGGAGTCTTACGGCGGCCGCCCGGGCGGGGTTTTCCTTGCCCGGGCGGCCACAATGGAGTCGTGACAGACGACACCAAGCAGTACGCCGTGACCAAGTCCGATGCGGAGTGGAAGGCGCAGCTCTCCCCCGCCGAATTCCACGTGCTGCGCAAGGCCGGTACCGAGCGGCCCTTCGTCGGTGAGTACACCGACACGAAGACCGTCGGTGTCTACAAGTGCCGCGCCTGTGACGCAGAGTTGTTCCGCAGCGAATCCAAGTTCGACTCGCACTGTGGCTGGCCGTCGTTCTTCGCCCCACTGGCCGAGGACCGGGTCCAGTACATCGAGGACAGCACACTCGGCATGAAGCGCGTCGAGGTCCGCTGCGCCAACTGCGGCTCCCACCTCGGCCACGTCTTCGAAGGCGAGGGCTACGACACCCCCACCGACCTCCGCTACTGCATCAACAGCATCAGCCTGACCCTCACCCCGGCCTGATCAGCAGGCAGCCACCCCGGGACTCAGATCGGGGTGGCTAGGGCTATGGGGTTGCCTTCGGGGTCGGCGGTGTAGGCCTGGCGTTCGCCCCAGGGCATGGTGGCCGGCTCTTGGAGGATGGGGTGGCCGGCCTCGCGGAAGAGTTCGACCGAGGCTTCTACGTTGTCGACGTACACGAAGAGCTCGAACCGGGGGGCGGTGCCGACGGTGATGCCGAGCTGGGCCTGGGGCCAGTTGGCGTCGGCGATGCCCAGGGACGAGTCGCCGCGCTCGAGGCCGACGTAG
Source organism: Kribbella pittospori (assembly GCF_004331465.1). Classification (GTDB taxonomy): domain Bacteria; phylum Actinomycetota; class Actinomycetes; order Propionibacteriales; family Kribbellaceae; genus Kribbella; species Kribbella pittospori. The sequence continues at coordinate 1,343,452 of NZ_SJKB01000001.1, read as the reverse complement.
TGCGGGTCGCCCTCGAGTGGGAACTGGTACGTCGGTTCGTACCCGAGCAGCGTGTAGAAACCGACGGACCGGCGTACGTCGCTCACGTACAGCACCGGGAAGGCCTTACGGTGCCCAGCCACGGCCGTCAGGCCAGGTTGGCGACCAGCTCGCCGAGCTCGGTCCGCTTGCCCGTGTAGAAGGGCACTTCCTCGCGCACGTGCCGCCGGGCGGTGGACGCCCGCAGGTCGCGCATCAGGTCGACCATCCGGTGCAGTTCGTCGGCCTCGAACGCCAGGATCCACTCGTAGTCGCCGAGCGCGAACGACGCGACCGTGTTCGCCCGTACGTCGGGGTAGGTCCGCGCCATCTTCCCGTGCTCGGCGAGCATGAACCGCCGCTCCTCGTCCGGCAGCAGGTACCACTCGTACGACCGCACGAACGGGTACACGCAGATGTACGCCCGCGCCTCCTCGTCGGCCAGGAACGCCGGGATGTGGCTCTTGTTGAACTCGGCCGGCCGGTGCAGCGCGAACTGCGACCAGACCGGCACCAGGTGCCGCCCGAGCCGGGACCGGCGCAGCGCGTGGTACGCCTTCTGCAGCGCGTCCGACGTCGGCGCGTGCCACCAGATCATGAAGTCGGCGTCGGCCCGGAAGCCCTCGACGTCGTAGATGCCGCGGATCACCACGTCGTCCGTGGCCAGCTTGGCGACCAGCTCGGACAGTTCGGCGGTCAGCTCGTCCCGGTCCGCGTCGCCCAGCGGGGTCTCCACCTTGAAGACCGACCACAGGGTGTAGCGGATCACATTGTTCAGCTCACGCGCCTTCGGCTTCTGTGTCACGGAGCCATTGTCTCCAATGCGGCTAAATGCGCCTGCACCCGGGTCGCTGCCTGCCCACCCGACGCCACGCACGCAGCGATCCCGACCCCTCGGTACGCCGCTCCGCACACAGCCAGACCGGGCTCCGCCTCAACCGCCGCCTCGACCCGGTCAACACGGTCCAGATGCCCCACGGCGTATTGCGGAAGCCCACCACCCCACCGGGTCACCAGCGACCCCACCACGGGTGCCTGAAGCCCGACAGCACGACCCAGATCGGCCGTCGCCAGCGCCACCAACTCCTCGTCGGACCGCTGCAGGACGTACTCCTCCCCCAGCCTCCCGACCGAGCACCGCAGTACGGCGAGTTCTCCACCGGCCGCACCCGACCACTCCCACTTCGCATGCGAGTACGTCGACGCCTTGATCGTCCGCCCCTCCACCGACGGCACCAGGAACCCGGACCCGGTGGCCGCCTCCGGCCAGTCCTGCTTGCGGATCGCGAGCGTCACGATCGCCATACTCGCGTACTCGATCGTCGCCAGCTCCGTCGATGCCGCCGGCACCAGCTCCGCCAGCATCCGGGCCGCCGGAGTGGCCGGTACGGCGACTATCACCGCGTCGGCCTCCAAGAAAGTCGGCGCAGGCACCGGCCCAGCCTCCAGCGAGTAGCCGTTGGCGGTCCGCGTGATCCGTCGTACGGCGAGCTTGCGCCGGATGTCGACGCCGCGCGCGGTCAGGTCCTTCTCCAACGCGCCGATCAGCCGGTTGATCCCACCAACGATGCCGGCGAACACCGGCGCTCCCGCCCGTCGCTGTCCGGCCTCACGCATCTCCGCGGTCGCGGCGAGCAGGCTCGGTGCCGTCCGCAGCTTGGCGTACAGCTCCGGCACCGCGGCCGCCAGCGAGATCTCCTCCGCCCGCCCGGCATATACCCCGCCAAGCAGCGGGTCGATCAGCTTGTCCGTCACCGCCGGACCCATCCGCGAGGCGACGAACCGCCCGATCGCGACGTCCTCCGTCAGCGCAGGCGCCGGCAGGTCGACCTCGTGCGCGACCGCTTCGGCTCCCTCGGACCCGAGTACGTCGGCCGTCGCGGCGGGGTCCATCGGGACACCCATCACCGTCGGCGGGATACCCCGGATCCGGTCGCCGATCCATAGTCCGGCCGACGTAGTCGCCGGATGCACCAGGTCGTCACCGAGCCCGACCGCCTTGATCAGGTCGACCGCCTCCGGCCGCCGGGCCAGCACCGACTCGGCCCCGAGGTCGACCGGCACACCCTCGAGCACATCACCCGCGAGCTTGCCGCCGAGCCGTGGCGACCCCTCCAGCACCGTGATCCGCGGCGGGTTCGGCCCGGTCGCCAGCGCGTACGCCGCCGCCAGCCCACTGATCCCGCCACCGACCACAACGACCCGGCTCACACGTCCTCCAGCGTCAACTCGAACCCAAGACGGGCCGCCGGGTCGGCCACGCGGCGGAACCCGGCTCGCATCAGCACCGCCTGCGACGCCACATTCCGGTCCGACGTCCCCGCTCGCAGCATCTTCAGCCCGTACGACGACGCGGCGAGCCTGGCGACCGCACGGACCGCCGCCGACGCGAGCCCCTGGCCGGTCGCCTTCTCCGCGATCCGGTAGCCGAGCTCGGCCGAACCGTTCTCGAGGTCCATGAGGTTCACCCGTCCGACCACCGCGCCGGAGGCATCCACCAAGACGTGAAACCGGCAGATCCCGGCCTCCTGCTCGGCCAGCAGCGCCTGATGCCGCTCCGCGAACGAGGTGAAGAAATCGTCACCGCGATCCTCGATCCAGGCGGCGAAGTACTCCCGGTTCTCCCGCTCGAAGGCGAGGACGGCGTCGGCGTGCTCGGCGGTCAGCGGCTCGAGGGTGACGTCGTGGTCAGGCAGGTACACGGGCCGACTTCGCGTGGACGTACTCGACGATCCGGGTCAGCACCTCAGGGTCAGCGTTCGGCGGGACACCGTGCCCGAGGTTGAAGATGTGGCCGGGAGCGGCCTTCCCCTCCGCGAGGATCCGGTCGATCTCGGGCTCCACCGCCTCCCAGGGAGCGAACAGCAAGGCCGGATCCAGGTTGCCCTGCACCGGTTTCGGACCGGCTCCGGCCGCGGTGATCCGGCGTACCGCCTCGTCCAGCGGCACCCGCCAGTCGACACCGACGACGTCAGCGCCGGCGCCGCTCATCAGCCCGAGCAGCTCACCCGTGTTCACGCCGAAGTGCACCCGAGGTACGCCGTACGACGCCATCGATTCGAACACCTTCGCGGAGTGCGGCAGCACGAACCGCTCGTAGTCGCGTGGCGACAGCCCGCCCGCCCACGAGTCGAACAGCTGGATCGCGGACGCGCCCGCCTCGACCTGCACCGACAGGTACGCGATCGCCACGTCGGCCAGCCGATCCGCGAGCGCGTGCCAAAGGTCCGGGTCGCTGTACATCAGCGCCTTGGTCTTCGCGAAGTCCTTGCTCGGCCCACCTTCGACCAGGTACGACGCCACTGTGAACGGGGCCCCCGCGAAGCCGATGAGCGGCGTACCGTCCAGCTCCGAGACCAACTGCTTCACGGAGTCCGTGGTGTACGGCACGTCCGCGGGAGTGACCGGCCGCACCGCTGCCAGGCCGGCTGCGTCGCGGATCGGGTCCGCAACCACCGGGCCGACCCCGGGCTTGATCTCGATGTCGAAGCCGGCCGACTTCAGCGGCAGCACGATGTCGGCGTAGAAGACCGCCGCGTCGACGCCGTAACGGCGTACCGGCTGCAGCGTTATCTCCACAACGAGGTCGGGACGCATGCAGGACTCGAGCATCGTGATCCCCTGGCGGATCGCACGGTACTCGGGCAACGCCCGCCCGGCCTGCCGCATGAACCACACCGGCGTGTGCGGGCCCGGCTCACCTCGAGCGGCGAGCAGAAAGGCGGAACGGTCGAGCGCGCGGGACTGTGGCAGAGGCACACAGCGATAATCCCACGCGCGGAATTTCACCCGTGAGCGGCCGTCGCACGCGGTTACCGGCGCGTCGTCACAGGCGTCGGTGAGTAATCAGTCGTAGGCTGCCAAGCATGGGTGCCCGCAAGCAGGTCGACGCGCCACCCGCGGAGTTCGCCGAGGCCGTGACGCAGTTACGCGGTGCCCGGTTCAGGCCCGAGGTATTCGTCGAGGAGATGCCCGCACCGCAGCGGATCGCACCGCACGCGGCCGCGGTCAGCGCCGATGTGACGGTCGACGGCGACGATCTCGCCACCGGTCGCCTCGTCATCCTCTACGACCCGGACGGGAACGACGCCTGGCAGTCGACCTTCCGCTGTGTCGCGTACGTGCGTGCCGCCGTCGAACCGGAGATGGTGACCGACGCGCTGCTCGGTGGCGTGGGCTGGACCTGGCTGATGGAGGCGCTGGCGGACCGGGGCGCGGACTTCCAGGCGCCGAGCGGTACCGTCACCAGGGTGGTATCGGAAAGCTTCGGCGGTATGGCCGACGACGACGCGACGGCGGAGATCGAGATCCGTGCGTCCTGGAGCCCTGTGCCGGGGCCTGGTGGTCTGGTGGATGTGACCCGGCACGCTGAGGCGTGGGGCGAAGTTCTCTGCACGGCGGCCGGACTGCCGCCGGTTCCGCCGGGGGTCGTGGCGATGCCGACCCGGCGCGGACAGCGGGGCCGATGAGCCCGGCCGAAACCCAGCAGCCGCCCGTCCCGGACGACCCGACCGCGAACCTGCCCCTGCTAGAACTCCGTGACGGCCTCTCCGACGTCATCGACACCGACCCAGCCCTGACCGACGTGGTCGAGGCCTTCCAGGCCGGCACCGGGCCGGTCGCCGTCGACGCCGAGCGCGCGTCCGGCTACCGCTACTCCCACCGGGCCTACCTGGTGCAACTGCGCCGCGAGGGCGCCGGCTCCGCGCTGGTCGACCCGATCCCGTTCGGCGACCTGTCCGCGCTCGGCGACGCGATCGTGGACGCCGAGTGGATCATCCACGCCGCGAACCAGGACCTGGCCTGCCTGGCCGAGGTCGGGATGGTGCCGCGGAGGGTGTTCGACACCGAACTGGCCGGCCGCCTGCTCGGGTACCCGAAGGTCGGCCTCGCCTCGCTGGTCAGCGAAGTCCTCGGCTACCGGATGCGCAAGGAGCACTCCGCCGCCGACTGGTCGACCCGCCCGCTGCCGGCGCCCTGGCTCGTGTACGCCGCTCTCGACGTCGAGATGCTGATCGAGTTGCGCGACGCGATCGAGGCCGAACTGCGCCGCGAGGGCAAGTGGGAGTGGGCCGAGCAGGAGTTCGCCTCGATTCTGTCCGCGCCACCCCGTGAGCCGAAGCCGGACCCGTGGCGCCGCACGTCGGGGATGCACCGCGTCCGCAATCGCCGCAGTCTGGCCGTCGTACGGGCGTTGTGGGAGGCGCGGGACCAGATCGCCGAGTCCGCGGACATCTCCCCCGGCCGGATCCTGCCGGACGCCGCGATCGTCGAGGCTGCGTCGGCGATGCCGGCCGACCGGGACACGCTCCAGCGGCTGACGGCGTTCAAGGGCCGGGGCGCGCACCGGCACATGCGGACGTGGTGGGAGGCGATCGACCACGCACGCCGCCTCCCCGACTCCGAGCTACCGAAGCAGGGCCCGCGGTACGACGGCCCGCCGCCGGCTCGCGCCTGGGCCGATCGGGATCCGGACGCGGCAGCCCGTTTGTCGGCCGCCCGCTCCTCCGTCGCCGAGATCGCCGAGGCGCACCGCCTCCCGACCGAGAACCTGCTCTCCCCCGACACCATCCGCCGGCTCGCCTGGTCGCCACCACCGGACCTCAGCCTCGAGGTGGTGACGACCTTCTTGCGCGAGCACAACGCCCGCGAGTGGCAGATCGGGCTCACCGCCGGCGTCCTGACCGATGCGATGGAGTCCGAGGCCCCGAAGGAACAGCTCGACTGATCAGCCGGCCGGCCGGAACAGTGAGCTCTGCACGTACTCCAGCGCCTTGGTGAACTTCTCGTCGCCGAACCGGCGGCCCAGCTCGGCCTCGTCGACCTCCTCGATCCTGGTCTGCAGCCAGTACAGGTTGCCGAACGGGTCGTGCACGCGCGCCACGATGTCGCCCCAGAACAGATGCGTCGGCTCGGTCACCACGGTGCCGCCGGCCGCCACCGCCTGCTTCAGCGCGGTCTCCACGTCCGGGACGTAGAGGCGCAGGAAGGCAGGCGTCGGCGGCCAGTCCGGCTTGTCGAACATCATCACCACCGAGTCGCCGATCCGCATCTCGGCGTGGCCGATGTTCCCGTGCTCGTCGACCACCCGGCCGCCGAGGTCCACCGCATCGAACGCGTCCGCGAGGAAGTCCATCAGCCCGGCGGTGTCGTGCCCGATGATCCACGGCGTCACCGAGTGATAGCCCTCGGGGATCGGGTTCACAGTCGTCATGGTCACTGCTCCTTCGCGGTTCGGTTACCACCACCGTAGGAGCAGTACCGGCCAGATTCTGGCCTCTACTTCAGCGCGACCACATCCTGTTGCTGGTCCGCCCAGGTGACGACAACCGTGTCCCCGTCGGCCTCGGCAGAGATCCCGTCGGTAGTGCAGTCCTGACCGCTGAGCACCACGACGGCGGCGTACACGCGTCCGGGTTCGAGCGCAGTCTCGACCCACGGGGTGACAGACACTTCACCGAAGGCGTTGACTCCCTCTCGGGTGGTGCTGCCCGCCTGCCACTCGCCGATCAGCGGTACGACGGCCGACACCCGACCAGACCCCGTCAGCGCGTAGCCGGAGATCGTCAGGGTCAGCGGTTCACCGTCGTACTGGCCCTCCACGCGGGCGATGCGGACCTCGAAGGGACCGCGGAGGACGGACGCGGTGACCATCGACAGGTCGGCTGTTTCTGGGTCCTCCGTCCCGAACTGCACGGGGAATCGGCTGACCGCCGTCCGCGGGCCAAGGCTCAGGAGGGTGATCGGCCGGCGCTGCGACCAGCGTCCGTCGGGCCTTCGCACCGCGACCTGGTTGTCCGGGACCTCGTCCGCGTCGACCAGATCCGGCCCGGTGATCGTCGAGTACGCGTGGCGGCAGTAGAGCGGATCCTCCGGAGCCAGTTCGGTCCCGGCGTGGTCGGTGCCGTGGTTGACGACACGCACGATGCCGTCGGCCGTCGTACCCGAGATGAGCCAACCCGGCTGTCGCGCCACGACCGAGACGTCGGCCTGCTCGAGCTGCAACGGCTCCTCGCGATCTGTCCACACCGGATGACCAGCCGGCAGCACCAGTCCGGCGAAGCCAAGACTCGCCCAGTACGGCGATCCCGGACCGGAGTACGACTGCCGCATCCGCGGGAACGCCGTACGCCACCCGAGACCGAGCAGACCGCGGTCGTCCCACGCACCGGAGTCGGCGAACCAACTGAGGATGCCGCTGGTCAGACGCCGGGTCGCGCCAGGAGGCAACGGACTCGCGTCGAAGATCGCGCCGGCCCAGTACGGCGATGCCGTGGCGAACCGGTACACGAGCGAGCGGCCTTGGTGGAGTGGCGCGCCATCGGCCCCGACGAGATGCTGGGCGGTACCGAGGTACTCCCGCAGCCGCTCGCGATAACCGTCGAGCAGCTCCCTCGTCTCGCCGGACATGCGGCAGTACCACAGCGAGAACAGGTGCATGACCCAGCCGTTGTACCAGTCGTAGTGCGTGGTCCTGCCCTCGCGGATCCCGTCGGTGTACCAGCCGTCGCCTTGGTAGAACGTGTCCAGCGTCGCGATGTTCTTCTCGATCACGGCCTCGTCGCACGGCCCGCCGACCGAGCGCAGGAAGGCGAGGGTGACGTTCTGGAACCACAGCCAGTTGCTCGCCGAGTACGTGACCTCATTGGCCGGCGCCAACCAGTCGACGACCTGCGCACGCGTCCGGTCGTCCAACTTGTCCCACACCTGGGCACGGGATTCGTGCAGTGCGATCGCCATCGCGGCCGCCTCGACGCGCGGCTGACCGAACTCCGTCAGCCGCGGCCAGGCCTCCGCTGACGTCGGGTCCGCACCCGCGGCGAGGCCTTCGGCGTACCAACCGGCGTGATCGTGCGGGTCGCCGTCCGACCCAGCCAGCTTGAATCCTGCGGTCAGAAAGGATCGAGCGAACCCTTCCAGCCCGTCGCTCGCCTTCCCGGACCTGGACGCCGGACCGGGAGGATCGAGATTCGCGTGGCGCGGGCTCGCGAAGTCCCGCAAGGCGAGCAAGGTCCGATCGGCCGTCTGCTCCCAGTGCTCACGCGTCCATCCGGTGTACGGCGACAGCGCTCGATCTTCTGTCAGTCGCTCGGCGTTCCGTCGTTCACCCATGGCCATCCCTCCGCATCCCAGTGCAGCTCGTCCATCATCAGCTTGCGGGTCTGCACGGACGGCAGGTGGTTGCCGTCGGCGTCGTACCACGGATAGCCGTGGTAGAAGATCATCTGCCGCTGCTGCCCGCCGATGCGGACGTCGGTGATGAACTGGTGGCCGGGCGAGGCGACCCGGTCGTCGCCGCGCAGGATCGGCGTCGGATGCTTGCCGGCGTCGAAGTTCCCCATCGGCGAGGTCGCTCGGGCGACTCCGACCGCATAGTTGCCGTTCCAGGTGTAGAGATTCCCGCTGTAGAACAGGTAGTAGCTACCGTCGCGGTACAGCATGCTCGGACCCTCGACCGAGTTGCCTTCCCAGGGCAGTGTCACGTGCATGATCTCGGTGGCCGGACCGACTCGGGTCAGGCCGTCCGGCGAGAGCCGGCCGATCGAGATGCGCTTGGTCAGCGTCCCCTGGAGGTCGTCCTTCCAGATCAGGTACCGCGCACCGTCCACGTCCTGGAACATGGTGGCGTCGATCATCGAGTAGTCAGGCATGCCGGCCAGCGGCGTGGGATTCAGCTGCCAGCCCTTCTCGAGGTTGTCCGAGGTGGCGACGTAGATCTTGTTGAACTGGCCCGGCGCCGTCCGCATGTTGAAGTAGGCGACCCACTGATCACCGATCTGGTACACCTCCGGTGCCCAGAAGTCGACGTACCCAGCCGGCGGCTCGACGAAGCGACCGAGGTCCTCCCAGGAGTGCCCCGCATCCCGCGACCGGTACTCCTTCAACCCGGTCGTGAACGCGTACCAAGTGTTGCCCCGGACAACAATCCCTGGATCCGCCGCCGGACACTCGTGCAACGGATTCGGATACTCCCCAGGACCAACCCGCGACGCACAAGGCACCGCGGTGGCAGCGAAGGCGGGCATCGTAGCGACGACGCTGCCGCTTCCTGCCAGGACGAGCGCCGCGGCTGTCGCCGCCGCGCGTATGACCAGTCGGGGTAATCGCATAGTTCCTCCGTAGGCGGACGGTTCAGAGTTGCTGGAGTATCAGGGCGCAGATGCGCCAGTAGCCCTCGCGGAGATCGCCGGTGATCTCCAGGTCCATGTCCCGGCCGCCGGCACCGCCGTCGACCGCGAAGTCGATCCACCGGAACTGCCCCTCGGGAATGACGTCGTTCCCCGACTCCGCCACCAGGGCTCCGTCGATCCGGACCATCGTGTTGCCGGAGGCAAACGACGCGTCGCCGGTCAGCAGTTGGACAATGTGCCGACCAGCCGGCACCGCGAGCCTGAGCACCGACGGCTCGCCGCGTGACAGCGTGAAGTCCCGGCGGAGGGCATCGAGCTTGCCCCGGTCACGAAAGCCGACCTCGGTCAACCAGCCGTACCCCTTGGCCGGATCCCAAAGGTCGAGCGGGGACAGCCTTTGGTACGTCGCGAGGACCGGGGTGCTCGGACCACCTGAGTCGAGAGCAAGCAGGACCTCGTCCCCGGACGGCACGGAGACCAGCTGCAGCCGGGTAGGCGGTCCGAAGATCGGCGTATTCCCAGCCGACACCCGCACCTCGACCATCCCCACGCCGGGTCGGTCAGCCGGCGGAGTGATTGGCAGCTCCAACGTCGTCGAGGCCGATGGTGCAACGGTTGCTGAGCTGTCGTCGCTGGACCAGCCCGGTGGCGGTGTGATCGCGGCGGTGACCTCGACGGCTGTGCCGGTGGAGTTGGTGATCGCGACCTGCAGCACATTCGTCCGGCCGCCGATCATCACGTCGGCGGTGATGCCCGTGATCTCCACACCGGGGACTCTGACGGCACCCGGCGTACCGTCCTCGACGACGAACGAGGCAAGCGTGCTGACCGGTGACTCCGAATCGGAGGCGTTCGACACCGCCCGGATGTCGGTCCGCCAGCTGTCCGGGGAGACCTCGCAGCGTAGGTAGCCGCGCAGGGTGCCGTTGAAGAACTTGACGTGCGGATTCGCCGGCAACGCCTCCACGACGTCGGCACTCCACGGCGCGCCCGAACTGACGGAGGTGCCGACGAACTCGGTCGCGAGCGTCTCGGAGTCCGGAGCCGCGAAGTCGGCCTTCAGATCGTTGACCCAGCTCGAGTGCCAGTCGCCACTGAGTACGACGGGATTCGACGGCCGGAACTCGGCGATCCCGGACAGGAAGCGATCGCGCGCCGCCGGGTAGCCGTCCCACTGGTCGAGGTTGACCACGACACCGGGGCCGGGGTCGTAGTCGAACTCCGCCATCACGATCTGCTGTGCGATGACGTTCCACCTGGCGGTCGAGTGCGTGAGGCCGTCGAGCAGCCACCGCTCCTGTTCCGGACCCATGACCGTGCGGTTCTCGTCGTACATCTCGGGACACGGCTCCTTGCGGCCGTCGCCGCACGCCTGGTCGTCGCGATACTGACGGGTGTCCAGGATGCTCAGCTCGGCCAGGTCGCCGTACGTGAACCGGCGATACAGCAGCATGCCCGCGCCGTCCGGCCGCGCTCGGGCCCGCAGTGGCAGGTGCTCGTAGTACGCCTGGAACGCGTTCGCACGACGCGTGAGGAAGTCGGGGTCCGGCGCCTTCGGGGTGTCCCCCGCCCAGTTGTCCTCGACGTCGTGATCGTCGAACACGACGACGAACGGGAAGGCCGCGTGCGCCGCCTGCAGATCGGGCGACGTCTTGTACAGCGCGTGCAGGGCCCGGTAGTCGGCGAGGCTTCTGGTGGTCGAGTTCTCGTAGGTGTAGTCGCCGAGATGCAGCACCAGATCGAGGTCTTCGTCGACCATGTTGCGGTACGCCGCGTAGCCACCGCCCACCCATTGCTGACACGAAGCGACCGCGAACCGAAGGCGGTCAGGCCGCGATCCCGGTGCCGGTGCCGTCCGGGTCCGGCCGACCGGGCTCATCTCAGGTCCGGCCTTGAAGCGGTAGAAGTACTCCCGGGCCGGCGACAGTCCGTCGACCTCGACGTGAACCGAGTGCGCGAGCTCGGGGACCGCTTTGGCCACACCGCGCTTGACCACCCGCCGCATTCCGGGATCCGCGGCGACCTCCCACTCGACCGACACCGGGATCGGCGGCATGCCGGCCGCGTCGGGATCGTTCAGCGGATCGGGGGCAAGGCGCGTCCACAACACGACGCCGTCGGGTTCTGGATCTCCGGACGCGACGCCGAGGGTGAACGGATAGCTCGGCAACCGCACCGCCGCCGCGGCGCTCTCGTCGGACAAGCCCTGCGCCGCCAGCGCAACCGCGGTGGCGCCCAGGCCGGACATCCTGACGAACTCCCGCCGGGTCACTCGCCGGATCATCTCTTCCGGCCATCGAATCGCAGCAGCACCGCACCGAGCGCAGGAATGCGGAAGTCGACGTGCCCGTCGACGACACGGCTGTGTCCGGCCCTCGCGTCCTGCCGGCTCTCACTGAACTCCCACAGCTCGCCGACGCCCGCAGGCAGGTGCTCGGTCAGATCGGCATTCACGTCGTACGCCGTGTCGGTCGCGGAGTTCACCGCCAGCAGCCAGACGTCTCCGTCGTGGTCGCGGGTGGTGATGGCCAAGACGTCCGGGGAGCCAGAGACGCTCTCGTAGGTGACGCGGCCGCCTTGCAGGGCGCGGATGCCCATGCGGAGTGCGTAGTACGTAACTCGGCGCGTGCCGTCCTTGCCGATCAGGTACGCCCGGTTCGGCGCATCGTAGAGGTTGACGATGTGGTTGCCGTAGACATACGAGTCGGGGCTGGACATCCGGATCAGGTTCTGGAGGATCAGGACTCCGGAGGAGATCTGCTGATACGAGTCGGCGCCGTGGTTGTAGACCGGGCCCCATTCCGTCACCCACAACGGGCGATCCGGTTGCCCGGCGGCGTTCATGAGTTGGTGTATCTCGCGGAGGTTTCCGCTCGGGTCGTCGGAGAAGTCGTGGTAGTCGACCGCGTCGAAGGAGTCCGGAACCTTCTCGAGCGCGTCCTTGATCCAGCCGAACCGTTCGCCGGCGTCGTTGACCGACGTACCGGCCGACACCGGTGCGTAGGTCTGGTACGCCCGATGCGGGAGGAACCGCTGATACGTGTAGTCGATGGCGTCCTTGGTCAGCCTGACGAAGTCCCAGTAGTCGTCTTCGGTGCCGAGCCAGCCCTGACCGTCGTGATTCGGTTCGTTGCCGAGTTCCCAGTCGTCGACCCGGTAGTCGTTGCGGACGTTCAGCCAGTAGACACAGGCGAAGACGTGCTGCCACCACTCGTTCCGCCCTTCGGGCGTGTTCGGTGGATTGAGCGGCGTGGCCCAGTCCGGATCCAGGGTCGCGTTCTGGACCCGCAGCGAGACCATCGGTTTGACGTGCGCGTCTTTGAGGCTGCCGAAGATCTGGCGCCAGTTGCCCTGCCATCCGTCGCCGGGATTCGTCGCGTACCAGAACGGGCTGCCCTCGGGCGGGTGGGTGAAGGCGTTGTCCCACCAGGCCCAGTTGACGACGTTCGGGTCCGCCTTGATCTCGTCGACCGTCGGCGAGCCGAAGACGCCGTCATCGTCGTCCCACTCCCACGCGTACATGTGACCTTCGTAGAAGCGGTAGGTGTTGATGCCGAGATCCTTGATGTCGCGGATGTCGAAGTTCGTGATGCCGCGATCGGCTCCGATGTAGCGAGTGCTCACTCCCCACGGCGTGCCGGAGACCTTGATCGTCGTCTTCGCGGTAGCGACAGCCGGCGCCGCGGCGGCCGGCAGTGTCGGCAGCAGGACCGCTCCCGACGCGATCGCACTCGCCTTCAGCGCGTCTCTTCGCGAGATCTTGCCAGGCATAGCATCTTCTCCTTCGTCAGAGCGCAGCACGGATCAGACCCTTTACCGCTCTTCTCCCAGACGTGCCTGCCGCTACAGCGACCCCGCGGTCTCCTGAACCGGCGCGATCGGGCCACCGGCCATGCCGACCATGTCGGTGAGCACCAGCGCCGCCGCCCCGAGCGCACCGCCTCGTGCGCCGAGGCGACCGAGGCGGATCGTCGGTGGCGCGAACGGCAGCCGGCGATCGGTGACCTCCTGCAACGGACCGACGATGAAGTCCCCCGCGCGCATGGTTGAGCCGCACAGGACCACCAGCGGTGAGTCCGTCACACACAAGGTCGCAGCAACCACCGCGCCCAGGCTGCGCCCGACATCGGCCAGTGTGTCGGCCATCTGCACGTCGCCCGACAACGCCTCGTCGATCACGGCGTCGACGTCGACGCGCGACAACGGCACGCCACCGAGGCGTCTGCGGTTGGACTCGCGGAGCCGGGTGACAGCGGCGCGAATGATGGCCGAACTGCCGACCACATCCGACACCTTCACCGGTATCACGCCGCCCTGGCCGTCGTGCAGATCCAGGATCATCCGGCCGACCGCTCCGGCAGCACCGTCGCCGCCGGTGAACAGCCGGCCCCCGGTGATCACGGCACCGCCGAGACCTTCGTCCAGCACCAGGCACAGCAGATCGGTGGCTCCCCGGCCGGCGCCGAACAGATGCTCGCCGACGGCCACCGCATGCGCGCGGTTCTCGGCTACGACAGGGAGCTGGAACCGCTTGGCCAGGAACGCATGCAGATCCAGGCCGGTCCAGTCCGGGGCCTGCTGCGGAAGGAACATGCCGGGTTTGGAGCGCTGCATCCGGGTAGGCACAGCGACCCCGAGCCCGGTCACCCGATCCGGTGACTCCACCGTCGCCAGCAGCCGGCCGACGAGACGCTCCAGGGTCCGCTCGAAGCGCCGCTGTCCGTCCTCGAGGTCACAGTCCGCCGACACCTCGCCGTGGATCTGTCCGGACAGGTCCGAGACCACGGCCGAGATGTGATGCCGGTCGACACTCACTCCGGCGGCCAGCAGTCCGTCCATTCTCAGTCCGTACAGGATCGGCCGGCGGCCACCGGACGACTGCCCCTCGCTCACCGGCCGGACAACGCCCTCGGTCTCGAAGTCGGCCAGGATCTCCGAGATCGTCGGCACGCTCAGCCCCAGGTCGCGGGCCAGCATCGCCTTGGACAAGTTGCCGTGAGCCCGGAGCCGGCCGAGCACCTGAGCCCGATGCTCGTCCCTGACTCGTCGCACGCCACCCACTTTCGAAACCCTCCTGAAGAAGTGCGTGCCGACCATGATGCGCGTGCTGCGGACCGTGCGTCAACAGATCGCCAGAGAACGTTTTCTGATTCGGCAGAAAGTTTCCTCCGCTGTTGACGCCTCCTTGGGAGGATGTCACCATGATGCGATCTTCTTAAGGACGGTTGCAAAAGTGGTCCCGAAGAGTCCCAACATCCTGTTCCTGATGTCCGACGAGCACCGGTACGACGTGGCCGGGTTCGCCGGGGATCCGGTGATCAGGACCCCCACGCTGGACTGGCTGGCCGAGACCGGCGCGGTCTTCGGCAACGCCTACACCCCCTCCCCGGTCTGCATCCCGGCCCGGCAGAGTCTGATGTCCGGGCAGCTGCCGCAGACGACCGGCTGTCTGCGGTACGGGCAGGATCTGCCCCCGGGGCACGAGACGTTCGCCCGCACGCTGGCCCGGCACGGCTACGCAACGGTTGCCTGCGGCAAGCTTCACCACCGCGGCATCGACCAGATGCAGGGCTGGACCCGGCGGATCGGATCCGACATCACCATCGGCTCGGACGCCGTCGACAACCCGGCTGCCGAGTTCGCACAGCGGGTGCCGTCCCTCGCCAACGTGAAGTGGAGCGACGCCAAGGAGGTCAAGCGGGCCGGGGTCGGCCGCGGACCGCTGGTGGCCCAGGACGAGTACACGCTGACCGGCGCGCTGGACTTCATCGAGGAGTTCTTCACCGACCCGTACTACGACCGGCCCAGTCCCGATCAGCCCGTGTTGCTCAAGGTCAGCCTGAACCAGCCGCACTACCCGTACTTCGCGGACGAGGAACGCTTCACGCACTACCTCAACCGCGTCACGCCGTACCTGAACCAGCCAGTCTCCGAGCATCCGTTCCTGGCCCAGCGCCAGGTGCGCCCGGGGATCGACGCCACCGAGGTCGAGATCCGCCGGGCCACGGCGGCGTACTACGCGATGGTCGAGAACGTCGACGCCATGTTCGGGCAGGTGCTCAAGGCGCTGCAGCACCAGGGCCAGGACCTGGACGACTGGGTGATCGTCTACACCGCCGACCACGGCGAGATGCTCGGTCAGCACGGCATCTGGGAGAAGCAGAAGTTCTACGAAGCCAGCGCCCGGGCGCCCTTGATCATCCGTTCGCCGCGGCACTTCGGCGGCGGCCACATCGACGAGAACGTCAACCTCTGCGACCTCTACGCGACCCTGTGCGGGTTGGCGGCACATCCCGTGCCGGACGGTCTGGACAGCCGCAGCCTGGTTCCGTTGATGCGCGGCGAGCCGACGGACTGGTCCGACGAATCGGTCTCCCACTTCGGCGACACGAACCTGATGATCAAGCAGGGCCACCTCAAGTACCAGTACTACGGCGAAACCCTGCCCGAGGTGCTGTTCGACCTCGCAGCAGATCCGTCGGAGGAACGCGACTTCATCGCCGCACCCGAGTATCGCGAAGTGCTGGAGCAGTTCCGGACCAGACGCGCCGCCCTCGGCTACGGCCCGGACGCGGACCCCGACTACCGCAACGCCGGCTACACGGACGTCCAACCGATGGTTCGTGGAAGGAGCTGACCGTGGCATTGACCATCGACAAGAGGCCGGCGGTGAAGTCAGCCCCGCCGGGATCACCGCACTCGCTGGGCCGGCTCGCGCGCCTCAAGCGGGACTGGGGCTTGCTGGTGTTCGCGGTGCCCGGTCTGCTGGTCTTCCTGGTCTTCCACTACGTCCCGTTGCTCGGCAACGTGATCGCCTTCAAGGACTACCAGCCGTACCTCGGCGTCCGGCAGAGCCCGTGGGTCGGCTTCTCGAACTTCGCCCTGATCTTCAGCGGCGATCCCGAGGTGCTCAACGCTCTGAAGAACACGCTCGTCCTCACGGTCCTCCAGGTCGCCTTCGTGTTCCCGGCTCCGATCGTCCTCGCCCTGGTGCTCAACAGCCTGATGTACGAGCCGATCAAGCGGTTCGTGCAGAGCGTCCTGTACATGCCGCACTTCCTGTCCTGGGTGATCGTGGTCGCGATCTTCCAGCAGATCCTCGGGAACGCCGGTCTGCTCAACACCTACCTGCGGCACAAGGGCATCGAGCCGATCGAGATCATCGGCAACCCGGACGCGTTCCGCGCGCTGATCACGTCGCAGGTCATCTGGAAGGACACCGGGTGGGGAACGATCCTGTTCCTGGCCGCGCTGTCACGCGTCGATCAGGAGCAGTACGAGGCTGCCTCGGTCGACGGCGCCGGGCCGGCGCGGCAGATGTGGCACGTCACCCTGCCGGCGCTGCGTCCACTGATCATCCTGCTCGGCATCCTGCGCCTCGGCGATTCGCTGAGCGTCGGCTTCGAACAGATCCTGCTGCAGCAGGGGGCGGGCACCGAGGTCACCGAGGTCCTCGACACGTACGTCTACCACCACGCCTTCCAGCAGGGCGAGTGGGGCATCAGTGCCGCGGTCGGTCTGGTCAAGGGTGTCGTCGGCCTGGCGCTGGTGCTCGGCGCGAACAAGGTCGCGCATCTCTTCGGAGAGGACGGAGTGTACCGATCGCGATGAACACCACAGCCCGTACGAGGACCCGCGGCCGATCGCCCGGAACGGCGCCGGCGTCCCTCCCGATCAAGATCCTCAGGGCGATCGTGCTCCTGATCGCCTGTGGGCTGGTCGTGATGCCGTTCGTCTCGGTGATCTCGACGAGCCTGGCCGACCAGCAGCAGATCACCGACGCCGGTGGTTACGTGCTCCTGCCGGATCGGCCGTCGTTCTCGGCGTACAGCTCGATCCTGGCCGGTGGCGTGGTCGCCCGGGCGCTGCTCGTCAGCGTGGGAATCGCCGTCGTCGGGACCGTTCTCGGCCTGATCGTCACCTCGGCGATGGCCTACTCGCTGTCGCGGCCGACGTCCTTCGCGCACAAGCCGATCCTGATGGTCGTCCTGCTCACCATGCTGTTCAGTCCCGGGATCATTCCGAACTACCTGTTGATCAAACAGCTGGGCCTGCTGAACAGCTGGTGGTCGCTGATCCTGCCCGTGCTGGTCACCGGCTTCTCAGTCATCGTGCTGCGCTCGTTCATGATGGGACTGCCGCCGGACATCTTGGAGTCGGCCCGCATCGACGGGGCCAACGACCTGCAGATCTTCGTCCGCATCATTCTCCCGCTGTCGAAGGCCGCCCTCGCCGTCATCGGGCTGTTCTTCGCCGTCGGGTTCTGGAACTCGTGGTTCAACGCCCTGCTCTACATCAACGATCCGTCGAAGTTGCCGCTGCCGCTGGTGCTGCGCACGTACGTCGTCGACAACGCGCGGCTCGGTGCGGAGCAGCTGTCCGGGGAGGCCGGCGTACTGCCGCCGACCCAGTCGCTCCAGATGGCCATCCTCGTCATCTCGCTGATCCCGATCCTGCTCGTCTACCCCTTCCTGCAACGCCACTTCACGAAGGGCGTTCTGGTCGGCGCCGTCAAAGGCTGAGCCGCCGTCCATCGCCGGCTTCGAAAGGAGAACCCATGTCCGAATCAATGAGTCGCCGTACCCTCCTCCGGCTGATGGGAGGAACCGCGGCCGCCGCGGCCGCCGGTCCGACCCTCAGCGCCTGCTCCAGCTCCCCCGCCACGAGCCAGCAACAGCAGAACTCCGGGGTCCAGCTCCCGTCGTACATCCCGTATCAAGGGGTCAAGCCGGACCTGGCGCCGACGAAGGACGGCGTGATGTCGGGCTTCCTGCGCTACCCCGCGACTCCGATCGTCGGAATCCCGGACCGGCCGGGCACGGGCTCGGAGGAACTCACCGCCTTCATCCAGCAGTTCCGGCCGATCCCACCGGCGGCGTCGCGGAACGAGTACTGGCGCAACGTCAACGACAAGCTCGGCGTCACGCTGAACCTGC
Source organism: Kribbella pittospori (assembly GCF_004331465.1). GTDB lineage: Bacteria > Actinomycetota > Actinomycetes > Propionibacteriales > Kribbellaceae > Kribbella > Kribbella pittospori. The sequence goes on along the minus strand of NZ_SJKB01000001.1, from coordinate 1,325,367 downwards.
AGATGGTGCCGAGCGCGAACTACGCCGACAAGCTTCCCACCGTGCTGAGCGGCGAACTGCCGGACTTCACCATGATCGTCAACACGCCCAACATGCCGCAGTTGCTGGACGCGAAGTGCCAGAACCTCAGCGAGTTCCTGGCCGGCGACGCGATCAAGGACTACCCGATGCTGGCCAACCTGCGCCCTGAGGCCTGGCGCACCACGGTCTTCAACGGTGGGATCTACGGCATCCCGATCCCGCGGGAGCGGGTCGGCGTGATCTGGTTCACCCGCGTCGACATCGTCAAGGCGCACGGCCTGAATCCGGCGCCGGCGACGTTCGCCGAGTTCAAGGAGCTGGCGAAGGGCGTCACCAACCCGAAGGAGAACCGCTGGGCGTTCCACGGCGCGCCCGGAGTCCGCGACCTGATCCTGCGGATGATGGGAGCTCCGGTCGGTTGGCAGGAGGAGGGCGGCAAGTTCACCTCGATCAACGAGCTGGACCAGACCAAGCAGGCGATCAGCGACACCCGGGAACTCGTCAAGGCCGGCTACTTCCATCCCGACACGTTCACCCAGGGTGCGCCGTTCAAGGACTGGATCGGCGGCGGACGGGTCGTGATGGTCTCCGACAACTACTCCGCCTGGCCGCAGTACGTCACCCAGAACGTGAAGCCGGGCTCACCCGTGCAGTTCGACGGCATGCTCCCGCCGAAGTACGACGCGGGCTCGACGCCGAACCTCGGGCGCGGAGTTCCGTCGTTCAGCACGACCGCGTTCAAGAAGACCGACGACAAGGAGCGGATCAAGCTGATGCTCCGGGTCGCGAACTACCTCGCGGCGCCGTTCGGCACCCAGGAGTACTTGATCAACCGGTACGGCAAGGAGGGCGTCGACTACACCATGGTGAACGGCGACCCGATCCTGACCAGCAAGGGCGAGGTCGAGCACACCGCCGAGTTCTACCGGATCGCCGACGCGCCCTGGCCGCTGTACGAACCCGGTCACCCCGAGGAGACGAAGAAGGAGCACGCCTACCAGGTCAAGGCCGTGCCGATGACGCTGGCCAACCCGGCCGACGCCCTGTACTCCGAGACCTACAACCGCAAGCGGAACACGCTGAACAAACTGCTCGACGACGCACTCGCCGACGTCCTGCAGGGCCGCAAGGAGCTGGCGGCCTGGGACGACGCGATGGACCGCTGGCGCAAGCAGGGCGGCGACCAGGTCCGCAAGGAGTACGAGGAGGCCTTCGCCGCGTCCAAGTGACCGGTCAGAGCAGGTCGGCTCCGGAGGTGGGATCCGCCTCCGGGGCCGGGACCGGATCCACCGGCCGGCGGTCGCTGCTCGTCAGGTCCGCCCGGATCTCACCGCGCAGCGTGAGAACTGTCTGGAGTACGCCGAGCAGGATCACCGTCGCGATGATGGCGAAGATCTGCCGGTAGCTGAGCAGACTGACGAGCAGGCTGCCCAGCGCGAGCGAGATCGCCTGCGGGGTCGACACGAGCACCTCGACCGCGGTCGACACCCGGCCGATCAGGTGGCCCGGTGAACGCCGTTGCATCAGCGTCGTGAACGCGACGAACGTCCACGGCAGCCCGACACCGCAGATGCCCGCGCCGACCAGGACCAGGGCGATGTTCGGCGCCGCCGCGCAGACGATGGTGGCAGCGGCCAGAGCGGTCAGGCCGAGTGCGCAGGTGGCGATCTCACCGAGACGGCGTACGGCGCGGCTCGCGGTGAGGGCGCCGATGACAGCGCCGACGCCTTGGCAGGTCACGAAGACGCCGGAGAAGGTCGGCGGCTTGCCGAACGCCTCCATCAGCGCGTAGATCGACGACTCGTAGAAGCCGATCACCAGGATCGAGATCGCGAGGCCCAGCAGGACGTGGCGGAGGATGCGGTCGTTGACCAGGAACCGGACGCCCTCGAGGACGTCCTCCTTGAAGGTTTGCTTCGCCGGCGCGGGCGTCTCGGTGATCTTGATCGTCGCGATCAGCAGTCCGGCGATGACGAACGTGGCAGCGTCGACGACCGCGACCAGCCAGCCGCCCGTGGTCGCGAAGATCGTGGCCCCGACGAGTGGACCGAACAGCCGGTAGCCCTCCTTGATCGTGGCCAGGCTCGAGTTCGCGTCGACCAGGAGCTCCTCGGGCAGCAGGTCCTTGAGCAGCCCGTTGAGTGCCGCGGGCAGTACGACGAACGAGACGCCGTACAGGAAGGCGACGACCCAGATCAGCCAGACGTCGTTCGCGTCCCGGACGAGCACGAGCGGAAGGACCGCGGCCGCGCTCGCGAAGTTGCCCCAGACAAGGATCGCCTTGCGGGGCAGCCGGTCCACCCAGACGCCGAGGAGCGGGGCGCCAAGTGCCGGCAGCACCATGAAGAAGAAGGTCAGACCGGCCAGCGCGTTCGAGCCGGTGAGCGTCTTCACCCACATGCTCAGCACCAGCAGCATCACCGAGTCGCCCAGCATCGACGTACTCAGACCGCCGAAGAGGCGCGGGAACCCGGGTTGCGCGAACAGCTTCCTCATGCCGGCTCAACCCCCGGGAAGTACGTGAGGACGCCCCACGCGACAAACTCACACGGCCGCGCGCCCGGTGGTCGCTGCTGTGGATCGGTCAGTCGCTCGACATACCGGTCGAGGACCGCATTGATCGCGTCGTTCATCTCCTTGAGCTCGTCCGCGGTCAGCCACGCCACCATTTCGGTGCTGCTGTGCGCCGACCGCCACTCCTCGGACTCCTCCGCCGCGCGCTGCTGCGCCTCGCGCAGCCGGTCGACCGCCCGGCCCATCGTCACCTCGGACAGCGCCTGCGCAGCCCGCCGCCCGTCGATCGACTCCGAGGCCTGCTCGTCACCCCAGCGGAAGCCGAGACCCGGCACTTGCCACGGCCGCTGCCGACCTTTCCCGCCCGGGGCCTCCTCCACGAACCCGTGCTGCGCCAGTTTGCGCAGGTGCCACGAGCAGTTGGCCGGCGTCTCGTCGAGCCGGTCGGCCAGCTCGGTCGCGGTCAGCGGTCCGCTGATCGACAGGAGCTCGACGATCGCCATCCGGACCGGGTGGGCCAGGGCGTTGAGTTCACGCGGGTCGCTCAGGTGGCGATGCGGGTTCGGCATGCGTCGAAAGTACTCTTTCGAAAGAGTTGTTGCAATAGGATGCCGGGCAAAGAAATCGCCCGCCGCGCGGGGCGCGACGGGCGATACAGAAGAAAGTCGGTATCAGGCCGGGAGGTGGGACTCGATGGCGGTGACGATCTCGGTGGACTCCGGCTCGGTGCGGGGGCGGAAGCGGGCGGCGACGGTGCCCTCCGGGGTGACCAGGAACTTCTCGAAGTTCCACTGGATGTCACCGGCCTCGCCGTCGGCGTCCGGCGTCAGGGTCAGCTCGGAGTACAGCGGGTGCCGGCCCTCGCCGTTCACCTCGAGCTTGTCCAGCATCGGGAAGGTGACGCCGTACGTGGTCGAGCAGAAGGTGGAGATCTCGTCCGCCGTCCCCGGCTCCTGACCGCCGAACTGGTTGCACGGGGCACCGAGCACGGTGAAGCCGCGGGCGCCGTACTGCTTCTGCAGGTTCTCCAGGCCCTCGTACTGCGGGGTCAGGCCACACTTCGACGCGACGTTCACGACCAGGACGGTCTTGCCCTTGTAGTCACCGAGCGAGGTCGGAGCGCCGGCGAGCGTGGTCAGCGGGATGTCGTACAGGCTCATGCGGATCCTTCGAAGGTTGGGAGGGCTGGACCGGCACGCGACAGTACGCCGCGAGGCCGGTTCGGCGGCGTCGATCGCCGGAGGTCACACGGTGAAGCGTACTGCTCGACTACCGGACTTCCACGGCCTCCGTGCGGATCGGGGCGGGGGCGGGAGCCGGGGCCGGCATCCAGAGTTTGCACTCGGTGATGGCGGCGGTGAGCAGGTTGTACAGCCGGTCGTCGGGGTCCGGCACGCAGGCCTGCGAGATGCCTTCCACCGCGCAGGACACGGCGCGTGGCGCGGTCCGCTTGGCGAAGTCCGGCGTACCCCGATGGGCCCTTGCGGTGAAGGATCGCGCCCACTTGGTAGCGGCCGGGACCGCCTCCAGGACCGCCTGCGAGTCGGGCTCGAGGTCGTCCAGTGGTCGCCCGTCCAGCGCGGCGAGTTGCTTCTCCCCCACCAGCAGCGCCACTGCGAGGATGTATTGCCGCTCCTGCGACACCACCGGCAGCGCGTGCTGGATACAGCGGGCGGTCACCCGCGCTACGACGTGTGGATCGTCGGGAGTCAACCCGATCACGGATGGGATCAGCGGCGCCAGCCGGGTCCGGCCGGCGTCCGTCGTGCAGTCGTTGACGTCGCGCGCGACGCCCGCCAGCAACGGATGCGTACAGGCCGGGTGGTCCGACCATGGCTCGCCTGCCAGGTAGGAGGCGAACTCCATGAAGCAGGCACCCTTGCGCGGGTTGCGGTGTTTGCCCCGGCTCAGCACCGGTACGGAGAGATCAGCATTGTTCATGAACGGCTCCTGACACACGGACCTTGCCACCAGCATGCGCCGAATCGCGCCGGTTCGCCACGGGTTGTGGTCTGCGTGAGCACCCGGTTGTGCGCTGTGAGCAGCCGCACAGGCGTGGCTGCTTGGGGAGTTCTGTTACCCACGGGTAGCATCGGGGTAGCTTTCCCTACCCCAGAGGAGGGCACTCGTGCCCCGTGAGATCCGCGATGTCGTGTTCGTCGACGGCGTTCGCACCCCGTTCGGCAAGGCCAAGGGCCAGTACGCCGAAACCCGCGCCGACGATCTGGTGATCAAGTGCATCCGGGAGCTGCTGCGGCGGAACCCGGAGCTCCCGCCGGAGCGGGTGGACGAGGTCGCGATCGCGGCCACCACCCAGATCGGCGACCAGGGCCTGACCATCGGCCGGACCGCGGCCCTGCTGGCCGGCCTGCCGAACACCACTCCCGGCTACGCCATCGACCGGATGTGCGCGGGCGCGATGACCGCGGTCACCACGACCGCCTCGGGCATCGCCTTCGGCGCGTACGACGTTGTCGTCGCCGGTGGGGTCGAGCACATGGGCCGGCACCCGATGGGCGAGGGCGTCGACCCGAATCCCCGCATCATCGCCGAGAAGCTGGTCGACACCTCCGCGCTGGTGATGGGTTCCACCGCGGAGAACCTGCACGACCGCTTCCCCGGCATCACCAAGGAGCGCGCCGACGCGTTCGCCGCCGCGTCGCAGGAGAAGGCGGCCAAGGCGTACGCCAACGACCTGATCCAGCCAGACCTGGTCCCGATCGCGACCCGGTCGGCCGAGCAGGGCTGGGGCTACGTGGCGACCGATGAGCCGATGCGACCGGGCACGACGGTCGAGGACCTGGCCACGCTGAAGACGCCGTTCCGCCCGCACGGCCGGGTCACCGCGGGCAACTCGGCCGGCATCAACGACGGCGCGACCGCCTGCGTGCTGACCTCCGCCGAGACCGCCGCCGAGCTTGGCCTGACCCCGAAGATGAAGCTGGTGTCCTACGGCTTTGCCGGCGTCGAGCCCGAGGTGATGGGCGTCGGCCCGATCCCGGCCACCGAGAAGGCGCTGAAGCTCGGCGGGCTGACCATCGACGACATCCAGGCGTTCGAGGTGAACGAGGCGTTCGCCGTTCAGGTGATCGCGTTCCTGGAGCACTACGGCATCGCCGACGACGACCCGCGGGTCAACCCGTACGGCGGCGCGATCGCGTACGGCCACCCGCTGGCGTCGTCCGGCGTCCGGCTGATGAACCAGCTGGCCACGCAGTTCGAGCAGCGCCCCGAGGTCCGCTACGGCCTGACCACGATGTGCGTCGGCCTGGGCATGGGTGGAACGGTCATCTGGGAGAACCCGAACTGGGAAGGGAACGCGGCCGCATGAAGTTGCAGGAACTGATCGACAGCGCGGTTGCGCTGTCGGACGACGAGGTCGTCACGCTCGCCCATTCCCGTGACGTCGTCCTGCCGGGCAAGGCCGGCACGATGGCGCTGATCACGCTCGACAACGGGCACGACCACACCAAGCCGAACACGTTCGGCCCGAAGGGTCTGGCGTCGCTCAACACCGCGATCGACGCAGCGCTGGCGCGGGACGACATCGCCGCGATCGGCGTCACCGGCAAGCCGTTCATCCTGGCCGCCGGTGCCGACCTGACCGGCGTACCGAAGCTGACCGACCGGGAGCAGGCGCTGAACCTGGGCCGGATCGGGCACGGCGTGATGCGCAAGCTGGTCGACGGCGGCAAGCCGTCGTTCGCGTTCGTGAACGGCGTCTCGCTGGGTGGCGGTCTCGAGGTCGCACTGCACGCCACCTACCGCACCGTCTCAGCTGCGGCCGGGGTGCTCGCGACGCCCGAGGTGTTCCTCGGCCTGATCCCGGGCTGGGGCGGCAACTTCCTGCTGCCGAATCTGATCGGTGCGGACAAGGCGGTGAAGGTCGTCGTCGAGAACGCCCTGAACCAGAACAAGATGCTGAGCGGACCGGAGGCGGTGAAGTTCGGCATCGGCGACGTACTGCTGGACTCGGCCGACTTCCTGGAGCAGTCGCTGAGCTGGGCGAGCAAGGTGCTCACCGGCGCGATCACGGTCGACCGGCCGGAAATCGACCGGGGCGAGGCGTGGGACGCGGCTGTTGCCCGAGGCAAGGGATTCGCCGATCTGAAGGTGAGCGGTGCGGCACCGGCGCCGTACCGGGCGCTCGAGCTGATCGCGGCGGCCAAGGACAACGACCGCGACCGTGGGTTCGCGGCCGAGGACGAGGCGCTCGCCGACCTGATCATGAGCGAGGAGCTGCGCAGCGGGCTGTACGCGTTCGACCTGGTGAACAAGCGGGCCAAGCGCCCGGCCGGTGCGCCGGACAAGTCGCTCGCTCGCCCGGTCACCAAGGTCGGCGTCGTCGGTGCCGGTCTGATGGCCGGGCAGCTGGCTCTGCTGTTCGTACGTCGACTCGAGGTGCCTGTCGTACTCACGGACCTGGACCAGGAGCGGGTGGACCGCGGGGTCGGGTACGTGCACGGCGAGATCGACAAGCTGCTCGGCAAGGGCCGGATCCGTCCGGACAAGGCGAACCAGTTGAAGGCGCTCGTCACCGGATCGGTGGACCGGGCCGTGTTCGCGGATGCGGACTTCGTGATCGAGGCCGTGTTCGAGGAACTGCAGCTGAAGAAGACGATCTTCGCCGACCTGGAGAAGATCATCCGGCCGGACGCGATCCTGGCCACGAACACGTCGTCCCTGTCGGTGACCGAGATGGCCGCGGACCTGGAGCACCCGGAGCGGGTCGTCGGCTTCCACTTCTTCAACCCGGTCGCCGTTCTGCCGCTGCTCGAGATCATCCGGGCCGACCGGACCGACGACGCCTCGCTGGCTACAGCGTTCGCGGTGGGCAAGACGCTGAAGAAGTCGTGTGTGCTGGTGAAGGACGCGCCGGCCTTCGTGGTCAACCGGCTGCTGACCCGCTTCCTGGGTGAGGTCAGCGCGGCGGTCGACGAAGGTACGCCGATTCCTGAGGCGGACAAGGCGTTGTCGGCGCTGGGGCTGCCGATGCCGCCGTTCGTGCTGCTGCAGCTCGTCGGTCTGCCGGTGGCGTTGCACGTGGCGGAGACGATGAACCGGGCGTACCCGGAGCGGTTCGCGGTGTCCGAGAACCTGGCCAAGGTGGTTGCCGCGGGCAAGAGCTCGTTCTACCTGTGGCCGGAGGGCAAGCCGGTCGTCGACCCGGAGGTCTCGGCCCTGGTGACGGTCGGCTCCACCCCGTCGACCCCGGACGAACTCCGCACCCGGGTGCTGACGGCGCTGGCCGAGGAGATCCGGATCATGCTGGACGAGGGCGTGGTCGCGGAGGCGCAGGACATCGACCTGTGTCTGCTGCTCGGCGCCGGCTGGCCCTTCCACCTCGGCGGCGTCACGCCGTACCTGGACCGGTCAGGCATCGCCGAGAAGGTCAACGGCACCCGCTTCCTGCCCAAGGGCATCGCGAGCCTGACCTGACCTGTGGGCCGTCGCGACAACCTTCTAGCCCCTGAAGGTTTTCGCGGCGGCAACCAGCTGAGGTGCAGTCTTGCCGGTGTGCTTCTTGAGGATGGTGGCGAAGGCGGCCTGGGTGGTGTTGTGCTGGGCCAGGTCGGTGTAGAGGGCAGCTAGTTTCTTCTCGCCCAACCGGTCCTCCAGGTACGACGTGATCCACCAGCTCTGGCCGTAGGCGCGGTCGCCGTCGGCGTTGAACTCGGCTTGGCCGGGCAGGACCTTCATCGACGGGAGGTACTTGGTGCGGACCGTCTTGCGGTAGGGGTCGACGGTCCACTTCGGGTCGTCTTCGATGGAGGCGGCGCGGACGTACTCCGCGATGCCTTCGACCAGCCAGAGTGGTGCGCGGGTGCCGAGGCGCAGCGTCGCAACGTGCGTCATCTCGTGCACGAGCAGGTCTTGATCCAATTGCTTGCGGACCGCTGGGTTGACCACGATCCGGCTGCTCACGGGCGCGGTCTGGCGCTGCGTCCACGGATCACCGTCGTACAGGCTGACCGCTTTCGCTGCGACGGTCCAACCGCGGCCGGCGCCGGAGGTCCAGAGGATCGAGAGCACCTGCGGCTCGGACATCGCGACCACCATGACGGCGCCGTTCCACGGACGCGGCCAGTGCCTCCGGACGCCGTCGACGGCTCCTTGGGACGCCTTCGCAATCTTGTCCCCCAGCGCCTTCTCACCACGATCGACCACGACGACGACCTTGCCGCGGTGCACCACGGCCACCGGGCCGAAGTCCCAGGGCTGGCGATGACCGTCGGGGCTGAGGGTCTCGTCGATCGCGTTGTCCGTGACCAGGACCCACGCAGTACCGCGCCGGACGAACGTGTACCCGACATCGGTCTGCACCGGCTTCGCGTCCAGCCCGGTCAGCTGGTACCGCATCATCACCCGGGTCGAGAACGTCGTCGGCCCGTACTGCGCGATCTGTGCGGGAGCCGGTCGCTCGTCGCCGACGAAGTACGTCAGGCTGGTAAAGGCGAACTGGCGCAGGTTCGTGAACAGGGTCCGCTGCCGGGCCACCAGTTGCGGCTGCTTCGGATCGACCGCCGCGAGGAAGCCCTTGACGTCACCCTTCAGGACCGCCGCCGAGCGCCGCGCGAGTACCGCGTCGACCTCCCGCTTGCGCACCGCCTTCTGCGCGTCGGTGAGATCGCCCGGCGGCGTCGTCTCGACCGCCGCCGCGCTGCTGCCCGGCGTCGACCCTCCTTGCTGGAGCCGGACCACCACGACACTCGCGCTCGCGGCGAGCGCCAGCACGGCAACGCCTGCGAACAGGCGTCTCGGGTGTCTCATGCCGGGGGTCCCCTCTGATGGTCGGCTGATCCTACCGCCCGCCGACCATCAGAGCAGGTAGCCCTCCTGCTCAGGCTTTGGTGACCTCGCCGGTCCGTTCCTCGATGCCGACCCGGCTCCTGCGGTAGCCGTAGAGGAAGTAGACGACGAAGCCGAGGACCATCCAGATCAGGAACCGCAGCCAGGTCTCGATCGACAGGTTCAGCATCAGGTAGAGGCAGATCAGCGCGGCCAGGATCGGGATCACCGGGTTGCCCGGCACCCGGAAGGAGCGCTGGATGTCCGGCCGGCTCCTGCGCAGGATCGGTACCGCGATCGACACCAGGGTGAACGCGGCCAGGGTGCCGATGTTCACCATCTCCTCGAGCTTCCCGATCGGGGTCACGCCGGCCACGATCGCGACGATGATGCCGATCGCGATCGTCAGGCGGTACGGCGTACCCCACTTGGCGTGCGTCTTGCCGAGCTGACGCGGCATCAGGTGGTCGCGGCTCATCGCGAACACCACCCGGGCGGCGCCGATCATCAAGGTCAATACGACGGTGGTCAGACCGGCCACTGCACCGGCCGAGATGAGGGTCGCGAAACCACTGCGGCCGACCGAACGGAACGCTTCGGCCAGCGCCGCCTCACCGCTGATGTCGGTGTAGTTGACCATGCCGGTGATCACGATGCAGACGAGCACGTAGAGCACGGTGCAGATCACCAGCGAGCCGATGATGCCGCGGGGCAGGTCGCGCTGCGGGTTCTGCGCCTCCTCGGCGGTGGTCGCGACCACGTCGAACCCGATGAACGCGAAGAACACCAGCGACGCACCCGAGACCAGACCCATCACCCCGAACGTCGACGGCGTGAACCCGAAGATTGCCTGGAACAGGGGTGTGGTGGCGGTGATGTCACCGTTCGGTGCCGGGACGCTCGGCGGGATGAACGGCGACAGGTTCGAGCCCTTGATGTAGAAGAGGCCGGCGATGATCACGAACAGCACCACGAACAACTTGATTGCCACCAGCACCAGGTTGACCCGCAGCGACTCCTTGATGCCGATCGTCGCCAGCGTCGCCAGGACCACCACCAGCAGCATCGCCAGCACGTTCACGTTGCTGTCCGGCCCGATCGAGTCGGGCCAGCCCAACCCGATCTGATCCAGGAACAGCGCGGCGTACGTCGACCAGCCCTGGGCCACGACGCTTGCCCCGAGCATCAGTTCCAGCAGCAGGTCCCAGCCGATGATCCAGGCGAAGATCTCACCGAGGGAGAAGTACGAGAACGTGTACGCCGATCCCGACACCGGCACGGTCGACGAGAACTCGGCGTAGCACAACGCGGCGAGCGCGCAGCAGATCGCGGCGAGGACGAACGAGAGCGCGATACTCGGTCCGGCGTACAGCTTGGCGGCGCGGCCGGTCAGCGTGAAGATACCGGCACCGATGATGACGCCGATTCCGAAGACGGTCAGATCGATGGCGGTCAGGCGTTTCTTGAGCTGGTACTCCGGCTCGTCGGTGTCCGCTATCGATTGCTCGATCGTCTTCTTCCGCAACAGACTCAATCTGCTCGCCTCCTCGCAATGGACGGAACCCTCCGAGCGTGCCTCTCTGACACCGCGAGGTCAAACCGCCACTCAGCGTGGCGGCTCGTAGTCTTGGAGTGCCACCCACAGGGTGGCTTCGGTGAGGCCACTGCGACTCAGCAGGATCCGGTCCCGGGACGACTGGTCGGTGCCGTGCTTGGCCATGTCCTCGTACAGTTCCTCGACCTTGGGGAGCCCGATCCGCTGGACCAGGAAGCGCACCGCGAGCCAACTGACGCCGTACACATCGGCCGAGTTCTGGTAGAAGCCGGCGTCGCTCGGCAGCGAGGTCAGGGCGGGCATCGCGTCGTCGATGACCTCCTGCTCCCACTTGCCGACCTCGCCCGGTCCGCTGATCGCCTCGATCCCACGCCACGACACGTACTCCGCCGCACCCTCGGCCAGCCACAACGGCTCGTACCCGCCGAGGTCCGCCGTGGCCACATGGGTGATCTCGTGCGACAGCAGGATCTCGTCGACCCGGTCGCGTTCGTTCGGATTGATCACGATGTACGAGCCGGCGACCGTGCCGTCGGCAGTGTCCTGCCCGGGCAGCGAGGAGAACGTCGTACCGGCGCTCGCGGCCGACTCGATGTCCTCGTCGGCGAAGCGCGCGTCCCGTACGTCGGTCTCGTCGAGTGCGATCACGAACACCGACCCGCGCCACGCGCGCGGCCAGTACGACGTCACCTCGCCGATCGCCTCACTCGCCTCGGCGACGATCGACTGCCCGCGCTTGGCGTCGCCCTTCTCGACCACGACCAGGACCCGCGGCGACCGCAGTACCTCGATCCGGCCGAGGTCCCACGCCTCCTTGTGCGCGCCCGGGCCGAGGTCCTTGTCCAGATCGTCGTCGTCGGTGAGCACCCAGTGCCCGCCCCGGGCGACGAAGGTGTAGCCGAGCTCGGTCGTCACCGGTGTGACGTCGACGTTCGGGATCTGGTAGCGCATCAGGACCCGGACCAGGTACGTCGTACCGCCGTGGGCATGGACCGCGGACTCGTCGAAGCGTTCCTCGGCCTGGCTGTACCCGAGTTCGCTGAACCCGATCTCGACCAGGTTCGCGAACAGCACCTTCTGCGCGGCGCGGAGCTTCGTGTTGGCGGGGTCGAGGTCCTGCAGGAAGAGTGCCTCGTTCACGGTCTGCACGGCCTGGGCCCGGCGGAGCAGGATGGTGTCCACAGCCACCCGGCGGGCGGCGGTCGCCGCTGCGGTCTTCGACGGTGGCTTGGTGCCCTGGTTCGGGCCGGGCTGGGTCGCGACCACCCGCGCCTGGGCGTCCTGGTTCCGCTCTTCAACGGTGTAGGCCACGCCGCCCGAGACCAGCGCGACCGCAACCAGCAGCCCCACCCAGCGGCGGGGGCCTGGCGGCGGAACCTGAGCGCCCGGCGGTTCGGCGCTAGGCATGGTCGCACTCACTTCGGGTCATTCCTCCGAGTACCCGTCAGTCCGGCCCGGCTACCCTACTCGCTTCCCCGCATTCCATCACCGACACGCCGATCACGCGGCTGCAGCGGCCTTCAGGGCTTGGAAGAGGCCGGCTTCGGTCATGCCGACGTGCTCCAGCATGATGCGGTCGCGCTCGGCCTGGGTCGAACCGAGAGCGGCCAACTCCTGGTAGAGCGTGCCGACCTCGGTGCCGCCGAACCGGGTGAACAGATAGTCGACCGCCAGCCAGGCCATCGGATACGAACTGTCGGCGTGCTGGAAGAAGACCGCATCGGCCGGCAGGCTCTTCGCCTTCGCCAGGTACTTCGTCCGCACGTCCTGCCGGAACGTCCCCAGCGCCAGATTCTCCGCGCCGTCCATCGGCAGATACTCGACGTACGTCGCGGCGCCCTCGACCATCCAGCGCGGGGCATGGGCGCCGTACGGCGCGGTGGCGACGTGGGTGAACTCGTGCGCGAGGGTGCGGGCGTCGACCTTGTCCCGGTTGTGCGGATTCACGACGACGTACGAGTCGGCCCGCTGGCCCTCGCCGGTGACCTCGCCGGGCAGCGTCCGGTAGACCCAGGTGGCCATCGCGATCGCGTCCTCGGCGTTCTTCGGCACGGTGTAGTCGGCGCCGCGGACGATCTTGTCGTCGAGGGCGATCACCACACCGGAGCCGTTCCAGCCGCCGGGCCAGCTCTTGGTCACCGCCTTCACCGCGCTGCTCGCCATGCCGGTCAGCCGGGTCGCGAGCTGATCCTGACCCTTCTCCACCACCACGAGCACGCGCGGCGCGCGCTTGACGAGCACCTCGCCGGTGTCCCACGCCTCCTGGTGCGAACCGCGAGGCAACCGCTTGTCGAGGTCGGTGTCCGAGACCAGCAGCCAGCGGCCGGTCTGCGTCTCGGTGAACGTGTAGCCGAGCATCGCCCGTACGGGCACGGTGTCGATGCCGCGGATCTGGTACGTCATCGCGATCGCGACCAGGTACGTCGACGGGCCGTACTTCCGGGTGATGGCGTCGTCGTACTGCTGGGACAGTTGCTGGTAGGCGAGCCGGGCGAAACCGAACTGCCGCAGGTTCGTGTACAGCGTGGTCTGACGGGCGACGAGGCCCTTGTTGCCGGGATCGACGTCGGCGAGGAACGCCTTCTGGTCGGACTGCCGGACCGCCTGCGCGCGCTTCTTCAGGACCTGGTCAACGGCGGCCGCACGGGCGGCCAGATCGATGTCCGGTGTCCTCGGGGCAGCCTGGTCGCTGCCGTCGGCCTGGTCGGTGGACCGGTGCAGGGCGAGGCCACCGGCGACGGCCACCGCAACGAGGATGACGGAGAGCAGCAGCGGCCAGACGCGCGTACGCCGCCGGGCGGCTGCGTGACGGCTCCGCGGCGGTGCGGTGTGGCGCCCTGTGTCAGGCACTGTCCGGCTCGGCCATCATCCGGGCATGATCCGGCTCAGGCGCTACCCGGGCGACCGCTCGCCCGGTCCGGCTCGCTCATCGCGTCACCGTGGTGCTTCGCGATCAGCTCGGTGATGTCGCGGGCCAGGTCCTGCCCGGTCAGCCCGATCTCCTGCAGGACCGCGGGACGCTTGGCGTGCTCCAGGAACTTCTGCGGGATGCCGAAGTCGCGGACCGGCGTCTTCACCGCCGCGTCGCGGAGCGCCTGCGCGATCATCGATCCGCAACCACCGGCGCGGCCGTTGTCCTCGATCGTCACCACGAGCTTGACCGTCCCGGCCAGCTCGACCAGCTTCGGGTCGACCGGCTTCACCCAGCGCGGGTCCACGACTGTGACGCCGATGCCCTGCGCCTCCAGGCGGCCGGCGACATCCATCGCGGTGGCCGCCATCGCGCCGATCCCGACCAGCAGGACGTCTGTGCCGGACCGCTTCAGCACGTCGAGGCCGCCGATCCGGTCGATCGCGTCGATGTCCGGGAACACCTCACCCTTGGCAAAGCGCAGTACGGTCGGCGCGTCCGACACCTCGACCGCCTCGTTCAGCAGCTCCTCGAGCCGCTTGCCGTCGCGGGGCGCGGCGAGGCGAAGGCCGGGGACGACCTGCAGGATCGACATGTCCCACATGCCGTTGTGGCTCGGGCCGTCGTCACCGGTGACACCCGCGCGATCCAGCACGAAGGTGACGCCGAGCTTGTGCAGCGCGACATCCATCAGAACCTGGTCGAAGGCTCGGTTCAGAAACGTCGAGTACAGCCCGACGACCGGGTGCAGACCGCCCAGCGCGAGTCCGGCGGCACTGGTCACCGCGTGCTGCTCGGCGATGCCGACGTCGAAGATCCGGTCCGGGAACTCCGCCGCGAACGCGGCCAGGCCGGTCGGGTGCAGCATCGCCGCGGTGATCGCGACCACGTCCTGGCGGCGGTGACCGATCCGGATCATCTCGTCGGCGAACACGTCCGTCCAGCCGCGCGGCTTGTTGACCGGCCGGATCTGGTGGAAGTTGTCCTCCTCGTCCTGCTCGGCGGCGGCGTACCCGAAGCCCTTCTGGGTCACCGCGTGCACGATCACCGGACCGCCGAACGCCTTGGCGCTGCGGAGCGCGTCCTCCATCGCCTCGCGGTCGTGACCGGCGACGGGGCCGACGTACTTGAGGCCGAGGTCCTCGAACATGCCCTGCGGGGCGAGCATGTCCTTGAGGCCCTTCTTCACGCCGTGCAGCACCTCGTACATCGGCGGGCCGACGTACGGCGTCCGGGACAGGTTCTTCTTGATCAGGTCGAGGACCTTCTCGTACCGCGGGTTGGTGCGCAGGCTGGTCAGGTGCGTGGCCAGGCCGCCGACGGTGTCGCTGTAGGACCGGCCGTTGTCGTTGACGATGATGATCAGCTTGAGGTCCTTGGCGGCGGCGATGTTGTTCAGCGCCTCCCAGGCCATGCCGCCGGTCAGGCCGCCGTCGCCGATCAGCGCGACAACGTGCCGGTCCTCCTTGCGCAGCCGGTATGCCTTGGCCAGGCCGTCGGCGTACGAGAGGGCAGTGGAGGCGTGGCTGTTCTCGATGATGTCGTGCTCGGACTCGGCCTGGCTCGGGTAGCCGGACAGGCCACCCTGCTGACGGAGCGTGTCGAACTTCGGCGCGCGGCCGGTGACCAGCTTGTGCACGTACGCCTGGTGACCGACGTCGAAGACGAGCCGGTCGTGGGGCGAGTCGAACACCCGGTGCATCGCCAGGGTGATCTCCACCATGCCCAGGTTCGGACCGAGGTGACCGCCGGTCCGGGACACCGTCTCGACCAGGACGGCACGGATCTCCGTCGCCAGATCGGTAAGCTCCTGCGCGGTCAGTTTCTTGAGGTCCGCCGGCCCTCCGACCGTCTCCAGCACGCGCATCGAGCTCCTCCCGCGTCATCCTCGAATGCTTGAGTCTATGCACCGACCGCCCGGAATCCGAACCCGATAGCGGGCACCGGGCCAATCTCACACTCCAAGACGCGGGCTGCGCCAGGTTGGTTCGCTCTTCACTTACAGTCATCGCATGGAGCCAGACCGGGGCGGTGGGGTGGGGAAGGTATGAGGACAGTGAGGACGCTGTTCCAGAAGTACGACGGACAGCCGCATCGCCTGGTGGAAGCGGTCCGGCTGGGTGAGGACGAGCACGGCCTCTGGGTCGGCTCGGTGCCGGGCCAGCGCGGCCGCCGCGCCGACGGCACCTGGGTCTCCATCGATCACCACCGGGTCCGGCTGTTCCCGCACGGCCAGTGGTGGAGCGCCCTGTTCAACGACGACCCGCACCAGACCCGGATCTACTGCGATGTGACCATGCCGGCCGAGTTCGGAGTCGACACCGTCACCACCGTCGACCTCGACCTCGACATCCGGCTGATGCGCGACGGGACGGTGCGCGTGATGGACGAGGACGAGTTCCGCCAGCACCAGATCAAGTACAACTACCCGCCGCAGGTCGTCGCCACCGCGCAGGCCACCTGCGACTGGCTGGCCGCCCACATCCCCACCACGGAGCCCTTCACGACGGCGTACCTGCCGTACCTGGAGCAGATCCGCGCGCTCAATCCGACCACTTGAGCGCACACCAACCGGCCCCCACCGGCTAGGAGCCCCCCTGAGCCGGCAAGGGCCGATCAACGGCGCCGGTCTCGTAAGAGCCGACCGGACCATGCTCGAACACCAAGCGTGTCTGGTCCACACCTCAGAGCAAAGTTGCACGAAGCTGCAGGTATGGCCTGCAGGTCCTGGCTCCAGCTCCGGCCGGCGGTGCAACCCTGCGCCGATAGGTTGAGCGCATGCGGAACGTCCGGGTGGTCTATCGCAAGTACGACGAGAAGCTGCACTGGCACCAGTGGATGCGCTACCTGGGCGAGGACGAGTACGGCGTATGGCTCGGCGCGCCGCCGAACTCGGTGGCGCAGCGCGGCGACGAGCCGGAGATCGTGCAGTCGCAGGCGGTGGTGCAGCTGTTCCCGCGGGACAAGTGGTTCACCGCGGCGTTCAACGACGAACCACGCTGGACCGAGATCTACTGCGACATCACCACGCCGGTGGAGTTCGGCGAGGACGTGTTCACGATGATCGACCTCGATCTCGACGTGATCCGGCGGCGGGACGGGACGACGGTGCTGGTCGACGACGAGGACGAGTTCGCCGAGCACCAGGTGAAGTACGGCTACCCGGCCGACGTGATCCAGACCGCGCAGGCCACCTGCGACTGGCTGGTCGGCGCGGTCGTGTCCGAAGAGCCGTTCCTGACCGTTTACAAGACCTACCTGGACAAGGTGCGATAGCTCGATGGCAGCGATCCGTGTGTACATGACCATGTCGCTGGACGGATACGTCACCGGTCCGCAGGACTCCATGGACGATCCGATGGGAGTCGGAGGGTTCCGGCTGTTCAACTGGCTCGACCGGCGCAACGACCCGGGGGTGAGTGGCCAGGTGGTCGAGGAGTCGATGGCCACCAAGGCTCTGATCGCGGGACGCCGTACGTATGAACACGCCAATCACTGGAACGGCGACCACCACAACGGCGTTCCGATGTTCATCCTGACGCACAATGTGCCGGACGGACCGCCGCCTGGCACCGCCCGCTTCGTCACGGACGCGCGTGAGTGCGCTGCGCAGGCCCGTGAGGCCGCCGGCGACGGAGACGTGATGGTGCACGGAGCCGGGGCGACGCAGGCGTTACTCCAGGCCGGTGAGGTCGACGAGCTCGAGATGCACGTCGTACCGGTCCTGCTCGGTCAGGGCCGGCGGCTGTTCGACAACCTGCCGCCGGATCACGTCGAGCTGGAACTGATGCGGCAGCTGACCTCGGGCGACGAGGTGGACCTCCCCCAGCAGGTCACCCATCTGCGCTACCGCGTGGTGCGGTGAACGCTCACTCGAAGTGACTGACGGATGCCGCTGACCTGATACCCGCTCCTCCCGGCTCCGCTCAGGGCGAACCGAGGGGGCCGAACCGCCTCCGCACTGCGACACTGTGCGCGTGCATATCGCGATCGAGGTCGTGGCCCTCGTCGCCGTGGTCGCGGCCGGGGCCGCACTGGCCCGGCGGCTCGGGATCTCGGCTCCCCTGCTGCTGGTGGTCATCGGGATCGCCGCGTCGTACCTCCCGTTCGTCCCCCGGGTCGAACTCGAGCCCGAAGTCGTGCTGGTCGGGTTCCTCCCGCCGCTGCTGTACTCCGCGGCGATCAAGACCAGCCTGGTCGACTTCTCCAAGCACCGGCGCTCGATCGGACTCCTGTCGGTCGCGCTGGTCGTGTTCACCGCCCTCGGCGTCGGCCTGGTCGCGTACTGGCTGCTCGGCGTGGTCGCGGAGTCCCAGGGCCAGGAACCGCTGCCGTTCTGGGCCGCCTTCGCGATCGGTGCGGTCGTGGCGCCGCCGGACGCCGTCGCAGCGACCGCGATCGCGAAACGGGTGGGTCTCCCCCGGCGCGTGGTCACGATCCTCGAGGGCGAGAGCCTGCTGAACGACGCGACCGCGCTGGTCTGTCTCCGGACAGCGATCGCGGCCGCCGTGGTCGCGCCGACCGTGCTGGACGTCAGCCTCGACTTCATCCGCGCGGCCGGTGGCGGTGTCGCGATCGGCTTGCTGGTGGCGTTCGCGCTGGCCAAGGTCCGGCGCCGCTTCACCGACCCGGTGCTCGACACGACGCTCAGCCTGACCGCGCCGTTCATCGCGTACATCGCGGCCGAGAACCACTACGTGCACGCGTCCGGAGTTCTGGCCGTAGTCGTCACTGGGTTGCTGCTCGGCCACAAGGCGCCGATCATCCAGTCGGCCAAGTCGCGGATGTCGGAGCGCACCAACTGGCGGACGTTCCAGTTCCTGCTCGAGAACACGGTCTTCCTGCTGATCGGCCTGCAGACCCGGTGGATCCTGGACGACCTGTCCGAGAGCCCGCTGCCGGGCTGGCTGATCGCGGTGACGACGATCGCGGTGTACCTCGCCGTCGTACTGCTCCGGCCGATCTGGATCATCCCGACCACGATGCTGTCCCGGCGGGTCCTCGGTCCGTCGCGGCCCGGACCGGTTTCCTGGGGTGCCTTGATCGTCGTGTCGTGGGCGGGCATGCGCGGTGTGGTGACGCTGGCCGCGGTGTTCACGTTGCCGGAGAGCACGCCGCACCGCGAGGTGCTGGTGTTCATCGCTCTGGCCGTGACCGCAGGCACTCTGCTCGTGCAGGGGTCGACGCTGCCTTGGGTGGTACGAAAGGTGCGGCTGCCCGGGCCGGACCCGGCGGAGGATGCCTTGCAGGAGGCCGCCGTACTGCAGGGGGCTCATCGTGCCGCGATCGAGAAGCTGGACGAGATCGCCGGGCCGGACGATCCGCCGGAGGTGCTCAACATCCTGCGTCAGCGGGGCGAGGCGCGGGCTCAGGCTGCGTGGGAGCGGCTCGGGCGGCCGGAGACGGAGTACGAGACTCCCAGTGAGGCGTATCGGCGGTTGCGGATCGCGATGCTGGGGGCCGAGCGGGAGCACATCCTGAAGGTCCGGGATGCTGGGCTCGTCGCCGACGAGGTGCTGCAGCGGGCGCAGATCGCCCTCGACATCGAGGAGTCCATCCTGGATCGCGACGAGGACGACGACGTCGGCGGGCAGTCCGATGACCTGCGGATCAAGATGCCGCCGGGTGGCGCGTGTACGCACCTTGAGCAGACGCCCCTGGTGCGGACCCCGAACACGCCGGACGGCTGTGAGGAGTGCCTGGCCGAGGGCATCACGTGGGTGCACCTGCGGCTCTGCCTAGGCTGTGGCCATGTCGGCTGCTGTGACTCGTCGGTGATGAAGCACGCGAGCAAGCACTATGAGGAGACCAAGCACCCGGTGATGCGCAGCTTCGAACCGGGTGAGAACTGGCGGTGGTGTTTCGTGGACGAGAAGCTCGGCTGATGGCGGACTGTCTGTTCTGCTCGATCATCGCCGGTACGACGCCGGCCCAGATCGTGCTGGAGACGCCGGAGATCGTCGGCTTCCTGGACATCCGGCCGGTCTTCAAGGGCCACACGCTGATCGTGCCGCGCGAGCACGTGCCGACGATGGTCGAGATGACCGACGAACTCCTGGTGCCGCTCTTCGGCATGGCCCGGTCGGTGGCCTCTGCCGTGCGTACGGCGTTCGATGCGCAGGGCTCGTTCGTCGCGGTCAACAACGTGGTCTCGCAGTCCGTCCCCCACCTCCACGTGCACGTCGTACCACGCACCAAGGGAGACGGCCTCCGCGGCTTCTTCTGGCCCCGCACCAAATACGCCGACGACTCCGAAGCCGCCGAATACGCCGGCAAGTTGAAGGCGGCCCTGGCCGGACAGTAGCCGGCTGTTCATCCGCACGGGATGGCGTGACCCGGTCCGGCAGTGGTGATCCTGGGTGCTGGTGAAGACTCAGGTCAGCGTGCCGGGGAGGGGTCGTCGTGGCTGAGGGCGTCGACGCGGCCCGGCCGTGGAGCGAGTCGCGGCGGCTGATCCTGCCGCTCGCGCTGGCTCAGTTCATCTGCAGCTTCGCCGGCTCGAACATGAACGTGATGATCAACGACATCAGCCGGGACCTGGACACCACGGTTCAAGGCGTGCAGGTCGCGATCACGCTGTTCCTGCTCGTGATGGCCGCGCTGATGATTCCTGGCGGCAAGCTGACCGACCGGTACGGCCGCAAGCGCTGCTTCACCCTCGGCCTAGCCGTGTACGGCGTCGGCGCCTTGCTCAGTGCGGTCGCGCCGGGCCTCGGCGTACTCATCATCGGCAACTCGATTCTGGAGGGTGTCGGCACCGCGCTGCTGATCCCGCCCGTCTACATCCTCACGACGTTGCTGTTCGCCGACGTCACCAGCCGGGCCAAGGCGTTCGGCGCAATCAGTGCCCTGGGTGGTGTCGGCGCTGCGGCCGGTCCACTGATCGGCGGGCTCATCACGTCCGCGATCAGCTGGCGGGCGGCCTTCGTCTTCCAGGCCCTCGTGATCGGGCTGATCCTGTTGCTGAGTCGTCGGATCGTCGACCCGCTCCCGGCGGACCCCACGCGGCCGTTCGACACCCTCGGCGCCATCCTGAACGCCGTCGGTCTGATCATGCTCGTGCTGGGCATCCTGGCCGCGGACGACAACGTCTGGCTGATGCTCGGGCTGCTCGTCGCGGGTGCCGCGGTGCTCGCGGGATTCTTCCTGTGGGTGCGGCACGAGGAGCGGACAAGCCGGGAGCCGCTACTGTCCACGTCGCTGTTCCACAACCGCACGTCCAACCTCGGCCTGGTCACGCAGAACGTCCAGTGGCTGGTCCTGCTCGGGGTCTCGTTCACGGTCTCGGCGTACCTGCAGGTCGTTCGCGGCTACGATGCGATCCAGACCGGCGTGATCTTCACAGCCGCCACGGCCGGGATTCTGCTGTCCTCACTGGGCGCCGAACGGTTCGCGAAGCGGCGCGCGCAGCGGACCCTCGTCCTGGCCGGGTTCGTCGTCACGATCGCCGGCATCGGCGTCCTGCTGGCCCTGGTCGCCGGCACGCCGTCCGCCTGGGCGTTCGCACCCGGGCTCTTCCTGATCGGGTTCGGCCTTGGGGGCATGCTGACCCCGTCGGTCAACATCGTGCAGTCCAGCTTCCCGGAGGACCAGCAAGGCGAGATCTCCGGCCTCTCCCGCAGCGTGTCGAACCTCGGCTCCTCGATCGGTACGGCGGTGGCCGGCACCATCCTCGTCGCCGGACTCAGCGCGCACGCCTACGGCGCGGCAATGGTGACACTGGGCGTGATCGGCCTGGCCGGGCTCGCCGCCGCGCTGTTCCTCCCGGGCCGGCTCGCGCCGGCGGGTCAGCCTGGCACACCGACCGAGCGGCCCGAACGCTGAGCATGGCTCAGAGCTCGGCCGCAACGCCGTTGCGGCCTGGCCGTCTCTCAGGCGACCGTGTCCTGGGTAGCCGCGCTCAGGGTGCGAGCGGCTTCGGCGGCTGGGTTGTTGGCGGTGAGGTTGAGGCCGGGATCGTGGTCTTCGATGGTGAAGGGGGCTCGGGTGAAGACTTCGGCGTCCTCGGTTTGGGCCGAGGGACTGTGCGGAAGTTGGCGACCAGGGACTCGCGGGTGATCGTGGTGTTCACGTAGCCGTCAGGGTCGAGGTCAGGCCGGCCACAGCCGCCAGACCGGCTTTCAGGACGGATCTACGGGAGGTCTCCATGCGCCGACCGCTCCCGGCGAGGTGTGCGGCGGCTGACCTCCAGGTGACGATCGGATGACTAGGTACGCCGTTCGAAACGGCGATCCAGCCGTTTCTCCAACCGGGCCAGCGCCGCCTCGGCGGCCGCTCGCACGGACGGGTCCGGATCGTCGATCAATTCCTGCAACGGCTCCGCGTGCTCGGCCTCGCCGGTGGCGCCGATCGCCCGGGCGGCCGCGGCGCGGACCCGGGGAAGCTCGTGCGACAGGTCCGGGACGAGCGCGTCCGCCAGTTGACCCAGCTCGTGCTTCGCGGCGATGCGAGCGACGTGCTCACGCACGCGCCAGGCCGGGTCCTTCGCGGCGACCAGGAGTGCGTCGACGACATCGTCGCGCCAGACGTAGAGGAAGACCCGGGCAGCCCAGACCCGGATCCAGTAGTAGTTCACCGGGTCGACCGGCGCCGACCAGCCGCCTGGGTTGGCACTGCCCGTGATCGCCGCCAGCTTCGGCAGGTCGGCGCCGTACGCGTCCTCCCCCGAGATCTCCCCGGTGAGGAACGCGATGCACCAGTCGATCACCGTGTCCTGGCCGTGCTCGGCACACGCGCGCAGCACGACGTCGCGGGGATGGTCACGACCCTCGGCAGCCATACCGTCAGTAAAGCCGCACCCGCCGACAAATTCTGGCCGCCGACCTGTAACGACCCCCGCGGTCCCGGACATGGATCCGATATGACGAGTACGCCGAGTCCACCCGCACCGGTGGCACTTCGCGCCGTTCCGGACCACGAGCTCCGTTTTCGCGAGTTGTTCGACGACAACTTTCGCCGGTTGCTCGGGTACGCACTGCGACGCGTGAACTCGCCCGAGGACGCAGCCGACATCGTCGCGGAGACGATGCTCGTCGCCTGGCGCCGGATGGACGAGGTGCCCCCCGACGACGCCGCACGGCTGTATCTGTTCGGCGTGGCCCGCCGCGTGCTGGCCAACCACCGGCGCGGCGAGCTCCGGCGGGACCGGCTGGCCGAGCGGCTGCGGCTGGAACTGGCGGAGGTGACTCCGGATCTGACCAGCCTGTCCGAGTCGACCGAGGCGATCCGGGCCGGACTGGAGAAACTGAGCGACAGCGACCGCGAACTGATCATGCTCACCGGCTGGGACGGCCTCGATCCCCGTGAGGCAGCGGTCGTGCTCGGGGTCCCCGCGCGCACCGTCCGGACCAGGCTGCACCGGGCCCGAAGCAGACTGCGCGCAGCGATCGGAGACGTTGCCTCTGCTGACGGACACGTACGGGATGACCAGCACGCACAAGCAGTTCAGGAGGAGCGATGAACGACCACGAGCTCGACCGGCTGCTCGCGCGGGCCAACCCGTTCGGCGACGACTCGGTCCGGCACCTGCCGGCCGGAGCCGCCGCGTCCGACCTGTTGG
Organism: Kribbella pittospori; assembly: GCF_004331465.1. Classification (GTDB taxonomy): domain Bacteria; phylum Actinomycetota; class Actinomycetes; order Propionibacteriales; family Kribbellaceae; genus Kribbella; species Kribbella pittospori. The sequence goes on along the minus strand of NZ_SJKB01000001.1, from coordinate 1,302,018 downwards.
AGGAGATCGTGACCACCACCGCACCGACCCCCGAGCTGAGACCGAACCGCCGGCGACGCGTCATCGTCCTCGTCGCCGCCGCGGCTGCGATCGTCGTCGCGCTCACCGGTGTGTTCTTTCCCCGCGGCAACCCCGCCGCTCCGACCTCCGCGTACGCCGCCGAGGTCCGCGCCATCGCGGAGGCGAACCAGCGCCTGCTCGTCGACGCGCCCGGCTGGAAGGTCAGCCGGGTCGACGAGTTCACCGCCGACCTCGGTGAGATGACCTTTGCCAAAGGCAACCAGCGCCTCGACGTGTTCTGGCGGCCGGCGGACCAGTACCAGACGTACTTCGACGACCGGGCCCACGACAACACCCACCAGCCGATCGAGCTCCTCGGCCAGGCCGGGACGATCTTCCGGTACGGCGACACGACCGACTTCACCACGATTCTGAAGCCGAAGGGCAAGAACTTCCTCGAGATCCGCACCGACGTCGGCTCGGAGGCGGCGTACCGCACGCTGATCGGGAAGCTGAAGCCGGTCGGTGTCGAGGAATGGCTCGACGCGCTGCCCGCGTCCGCGGTCAAGCCGGCCGACAACAAGAAGACCGTCGACGCGATGCTCGCGGACCTGCCGAAGCCGGACGGGTTCGACGCCGCGGGCCTGTACCAGCAGACAGTCGGCGACCGGTACCAGGTCGGCGCGCGAGTCAGCGGCGCGGTCAGCTGCGCGTGGCTCGACCAGTGGACCGCGGCGAAGAAGTCCGGTGACAAGACGAAGGTTGCCGAAGCGGTCGCCGCGATGAAGACCAGTCACAACTGGCCGATCCTGAAGGAAATGGCCAAGGACGGCGACTACCCGAGGATCCTCTGGGAGTTCGCCGACGACATCGCCAAGGATCAGGCGCCGGTCGGCTACGCGGACGGCCTCGGCTGCAAGTAGTCCACAGACGAGTACGGCGTACTCCGGTTGAGGGGCCGGGGTACGCCGTACTTTTTGTTGCTGTCAGCCCGCGATCAGCGAGCGGAGCACGTACTGCAGGATGCCGCCGTTGCGGTAGTAGTCGGCCTCGCCGGGGGTGTCGATGCGGACGTCCGCGTCGAACTCCTTCACCGATCCGTCGGGCGAGGTGACCTTGACGTGCACGGTGCTCGGGATGTCACCGTCATTCAGCGCGGTGACGCCGGTGATGTCGAACGTCTCCTCGCCGGTCAGGCCGAGCGATTCCGCGGTCTGGCCCTCCGGGTACTGCAGCGGGAGGACACCCATGCCGATCAGGTTCGACCGGTGGATCCGCTCGAAGGACTCCGTGATCACGGCCTTCACCCCGAGCAGCGCCGTACCCTTGGCGGCCCAATCCCGCGACGAGCCCGAGCCGTACTCCTTGCCGGCCAGGATCACCAGCGGAGTGCCGGCCTCGGCGTACGACTGCGCCGCGTCGTAGATCGAGGTGACGGGCGCGTCGTCCTTGGTGAAGTCGCGGGTGAAGCCGCCCTCGGTGCCGGGGGCGATCTGGTTGCGCAGCCGGATGTTCGCGAAGGTGCCGCGGATCATCACCTCGTGGTTGCCGCGCCGCGACCCGTACGAGTTGAAGTCCTTGCGCGCGACGCCGTGGTCGGCCAGGTACGTACCGGCCGGGCTGTCGGCCTTGATCGAACCGGCCGGGGAGATGTGGTCGGTGGTGACCGAGTCGCCCAGCTTGGCCAGCACGCGCGCGCCGGCGATGTCGGTGACCGGCTCCGGGTCCTTCGCCATCCCGTCGAAGTACGGAGGCTTGCGCACGTACGTCGACTCGGCGTCCCACGCGAAGGTCTTGCCCTCGGGCGTCGGCAGCGACTGCCAGCGCTCGTCACCGGCGAACACGTCGGCGTAGTCCTTGGTGAACATCTCCTTGTTGATCGAGGAGGCGATCACCTGCTCGACCTCGTCCGCGGCCGGCCAGATGTCCTTCAGGAACACGTCGTTCCCGTCGGTGTCCTTGCCCAGGGCATCGGTCTCGAAGTCGAAGTCCATCGTCCCGGCCAGCGCGTAGGCGATCACCAGCGGCGGGCTCGCCAGGTAGTTCATCTTGACGTCGGGGTTGATCCGGCCCTCGAAGTTCCGGTTGCCGGACAGCACCGAGACGACCGCCAGGTCGGCCTCCTGCACGCCGGCCGAGACGGGCTCGGGCAGCGGACCGGAGTTCCCGATGCAGGTGGTGCAGCCGTAGCCGACCAGGTGGAAGCCGAGCTTCTCCAGGTACGGCGTGACGCCGGCCTTCTCGTAGTAGTCGGTGACGACCTTCGACCCGGGCGCGAGCGACGTCTTCACCCACGGCTTGGACGCCAGGCCCTTGTCGACCGCGTTCTTCGCCAGCAGCGCGGCCGCCAGCATGACCGACGGGTTCGACGTGTTGGTGCAGGAGGTGATGCTCGCGATCACGACGTGGCCGTGGTCCAGCTCGATCTCCGCGCCGTCCATGCTGATCGTGGTCTTCTTCGACGGACGCCCCGGGGCGCCGTGCGGCACATGCGGCTCGTCGTTGACGTTGCCATGGCCGTTCGGCGCGTCGCTGGCCGGGAAGCTCCCGGTCTCCGACGGGTCGACCTCCAGCTCCTCGGTCGCGTAGTCGGTCAGCGCACCGCGGAACGCCTCCTTGGCCTCGCTCAGCGCGACCCGGTCCTGCGGCCGCTTCGGCCCGGCGATCGACGGTACGACGGTCGACAGGTCCAGCTCGAGGTACTCCGAGAACCGTGGCTCGACCGACTGGTCGTGCCACAGGCCCTGCTCCTTGGCGTACGCCTCGACCAGCGCGACGTCCTGGTCGCTGCGGCCGGTCAGCCGCAGGTAGTCCAGCGTCACGTCGTCGATCGGGAAGATCGCGCAGGTGGAGCCGAACTCCGGGCTCATGTTGCCGATCGTGGCGCGGTTGGCCAGCGGCACGGCCGCGACACCCTCGCCGTAGAACTCGACGAACTTGCCGACCACGCCGTGCTTGCGCAGCTGCTGGGTGATGGTGAGCACCACGTCGGTCGCGGTCGCGCCGGCCGGCACCGAGCCGGTCAGCTTGAAGCCGACGACCTTCGGGATCAGCATCGACACGGGCTGGCCGAGCATGGCCGCCTCGGCCTCGATGCCGCCGACGCCCCAGCCGAGCACGCCGAGGCCGTTCACCATCGTGGTGTGGCTGTCGGTGCCGACGCAGGTGTCGGGGTAGGCAGTGACAATATGGCCGTCGCGGCGTGTCATTACCGTGCGGGCGAGGTGCTCGATGTTGACCTGGTGCACGATGCCGGTGCCCGGCGGGACGACCTTGAAGTCGTCGAAGGCGGTCTGGCCCCAGCGGAGGAACTGGTAGCGTTCGCCGTTGCGCTGGTACTCGAACTCGACGTTGCGCTCGAACGCGTCCGGCCGGCCGAAGACGTCGGTGATGACGGAGTGGTCGATGACCAGCTCAGCCGGAGCGAGCGGGTTGATCTTGGTCGGGTCGCCACCGAGCTCGGCGACGGCCTCGCGCATGGTGGCCAGGTCGACCACACACGGCACACCGGTGAAGTCCTGCATGATCACCCGAGCCGGGGTGAACTGGATCTCGGTGTCGGGCGCCGCGTCCTGGTCCCAGCTGCCGAGCTTGGTGATGTGCTCGGCGGTGATGTTCGCGCCGTCCTCGGTGCGCAGCAGGCTCTCCAGCAGCACCTTGAGCGAGTACGGCAGCGTGTCCGCGCCCTCGATGCCCGCCAACCTGAAGATCTCGTACGACTGTCCGTTGACCTCGAGTGCACCCTTGGCACCGAAGCTGTCGACGCTGGCCATCAGCCTGCTCCTCTATCCGGTCCTGTTCGCTGAACCCATCCTGCCGAGCACCCGGCCCGGCCGCGAGGTCAGGTTGCCCTAACCTCGCGCCACAAACTCTCTCGACATCAAGATACACGACATCGAGCCAACTTTCCCCGCCGTCAGGAAACCTGTGGAAGAACTTCCGCGGCGATCAGGTCGAGGTGGTCCAGATCCTGGAGGTCCATGATCTGGACGTACTGACGCTGGGATCCAACGGCGGCGTACTGGCTGAGCCGGTCCACGACCTCGGCGGGAGTGCCGGCGATCGAGTTCTGCTTCAGGTCGTCGACGTCGCGGCCGATCGCGTCGGCACGCTGCTTGACCTCCGCGTCGTCCTTGCCGAGGACAACGGTGTGTGCGGTGGACAGAGCAAGGCTCTTCGGGTCGCGGCCGATCGCGTCGCAGGCGGCCTGGACGCGCCGGAACAGAGTGTCCGTGAGGTCGACGCTGCGGAAGCCGGCGTTGAACTCACTCGCGAACTGCGCCGCGAGGGCCGGCGTACGCTTCTTGCCCGCGCCGCCGACGATGATCGGCGGGTGCGGCCGCTGGACCGGCTTGGGAAGCGCCGGCGAGTCGGTCAGCTGGTAGTGCTTGCCCGTGAAGTTGTACTTCTCCCCCACTGGCGTGTCCCACAGGCCGGTGATCAGCTCGAGCTGCTCGGTCAGCAGGTCGAAGCGGCCCGGGGTGTCCGGGAAGTCCAAGCCGTATGCCTTGTGCTCCGCCTCGTACCAGCCGGCCCCGAGGCCCAGCTCGGCGCGGCCGCCGCTCATCTGGTCGACCTGAGCGACCGTGATCGCGAGCACGCCCGGGTTGCGGTACGTCGCCGAACTGACGAGGGTGCCGAGCTTGATCCGCTGCGTCTCACGGGCCAGGCCGGCCAGTGTGATCCACGCGTCGGTCGGTCCGGGCAGGCCGTCGTGGTCGCCCATCACCAGGTAGTGGTCGGACCGGAAGAACGCGTCGAACCCGTTCTCCTCGGTCTTGCGTGCCACCGCGAGCAGATCGTCGTACGAGGCACCTTGCTGAGGTTCGGTGAAGATCCTGAGAAGCATGGCGCCAACGCTATCTTGCGGTCGTGTACAGCCTCTCGAGGTACGACGGCTGCCACTGCGGACCGCGGCCGTACAGTCGCCGAACCAGACCGTTGACGTCGAGCCGCGGCTCCACCGGGTTGTCCCACCAGTCCGGGACGCGGTCGTACCACCGGTCCACCCGCATGGTCCGGCCGGCCGCGTCGATCCGGGCGAACAACCAGCCGCCGAGCTCGCTCTCCGCCTCGGTCACCCACAGGTCGCCGAGCAGCCCGCTCAGCTTGTCCGCGGCGAACTCCGGGTCGTCCACATCCGGCGGCTCCAGATCGAACCGGTACGACGGCGCGCCCGGGTCGAGCACCTGGACCTGAATGGTGAACCCCGACGGCACGATCGCGGTCCGCGCGCGGCACCAGTCGTGCAGCGCCTCAAACGCCGCCGACTCCTGCGGCCGAGGCCGGGGCCGCTCCACCTCAGCGCGCAACGCTTCCTCGATCGACCCCGGCACAAGCTCGATCCCCGGCCCCTCAGACCCCGCCAACGCAAGCCCAGGAATAGACATCCGCTCGATAACCCGACCCGCCGGAACCCCCACATCCGGCCCGACCCCATCCGACTCCGGCTGAATCCCGTCCGGGCTGACCACCGGCACAACACCCGTAGGCGTCTCGTCATCCGAGAACCCGTCGTCCGCCACAACCGGCACAGCCCCGGTCGGCACATCGTCCGCACCCGGGAAGCCATCCCCCTGCACGACCGGCACCGACCCAGTAGGCATGTCGTCGTCGTTGAAGTCGTTCGCGTGTGCCACCGGCAAAGCCCCGGCAGACACGTCATCCTCGGCATCTCCACGAGAGGAGCGCCGTTCCGGGTCCACCCGCGTGAAGCCGTTCGCGTGCGCGACCGGCACAGACCCAGTCGGCACGCCGTCGCCATCCGGACCGGCGAAGCCATTCGCCTGCACTCCCGGGAAGCCGTTGGCCTCCACCACCGGCACAGACCCGGTCGGCACGTCATCCGCACCCGAGAAGCCGTTCGCCCGCATCCCCGGAACTGGCCCGGGAGGCGCGTCGTCGTTATCCGCAGTCGGGAAGCTGGCCGCTTCCCCCGGGACCGACCCGGCAGGCAGGCCGTGCTCTTGAGACCTGGCGTCCGCGTCCACCACAGGCACAGGCCCAGTCGGCGTCTCGTCATCCACCGGACCTGACGCCGTACTCGCCTCGTGCGCATTCACGATCGGCGCAGGCCCCGCAGCGATCTCGTCCTCGACCACCGGGATCTCCCCGGTCGGCGCATCCGCATCCGCCACCGGCACGGAGTACGCCCCAGCGTCCTCCTCCTGCCAGTCCCCGCCCGGAGACCCGCCCCACACATCCGCCCCGGACACATCCGCAGCCGACCCGTACGGACCCGAGGCGTCCGGACCCGCTGCGTTCGGACCCGCCGCCTGCGGAGCCGACGCTTGTTGAGCCGACCCATGCGGACCCGACGCCTGCGGTGCCGACGCTTGTTGAGCCGACGCATGCGGACCCGCCGCCTGCGGAGCCGACGCTTGTTGAGCCGACGCATGCGGACCCGCCGCCTGCGGAGCCGGCCCGACCGGGCGCGGCGCGGACGGGGCTGCCGCGTGCGGAGCCGACTCACCGTCGGACTGAGCCCAGCCCTCCTGCGCTTGCGCAGGTTCAGCCTGCCCCCACCGGTCGTCTTCCGGATCGGGGTGCTGCCAAGGCGCGTTCTCCTGCTCGGACTGTTGGTAGTCAGCAGCCTCGCCCACCGGGTGAGCCCACCGCTCGTGCTCACGCTCCGGCCGCGAAGCCGGCTCCGGCTGGTTCCAGTGGTCCAGCTCTTGCTGAGGCCCAGGGCCGGGCTGAGTCCGGTGGTCCGGCTCCTGCTGACGCCCCGGCTCCGGCTGGGGCCGGTGGTCCGGCTCCTGCTGCGCCGCCATTTCCGACTGTGGCCAATGGTCAGGCTGCTGCTGAGGTCCAGGTACCGGCTGAGTCCTGTGGTCCGGGTCCTGTTGCGCCGCCGGCTCCGACTCGGTCCAGTGGTCTGGGTCCTGCTGCGCCGCCGGCTCCGACTGAGGCCAGCCGTTTGGGTCCTGCCGAGGTCGAGGACCTGGCTGAGTCCGGTGGTTCGGATCCTGCTGAGCGGCCGGCTGCGACTGGGGCCAGTGGTTCGGGTCGTGTTGGGGTCCGGGGCCTGGCTGGGGCTCGGGGTGGGGTTGGGTCCACTGGTTGGGGTTGGGGTCTGGGGCTGGCCAGGGCTCTTGGTCTGGGTCGGGTTCTGGTTGTGGTTCTGGGGTTGGGTCGGGTTCTGGGGTCAGTGGTTCTGGCTCGGGGTCGGGCCATGGCTCGCGGTCCGGGTCTGGCTCTGGGTGGGGCTGGGGGTCCGGGGTCGGGCTCGGCGCGGGCTCCGGGTGGGGCTCGGGGCGCGGGAACGGGTCCGGGGTTGGGGACGGCTGTGGGTCTGGTTGCGGCCAGGGGGCCGGGTGGGGTTCTGGTTGTGGCCAGGGCTCCGGCTGGGGGTGTGGCCACGGTTGTGGTTGAGGGTGAGGCTCGACTTGAGCTTTAGCCTCAGGCAGCTCCGCAGACACGGCCGGGACCTCGGCCGTCTGGTCATCCATCTCGTCGACCCGAACCGCAGGAACCTCAGCGGTCTGATCGTCCTCGGACTCCCCCGCCACCACCGGCGCGAACGGCGAAGGCCCAGTAAACGACGCCAACTCCTCCTCGTCGTCGCCCTCGAACGAGTCCACCTCGCCCCGCACAACGTCAGCCGAGCCACGCGCAACATCAGCCTCGTCCCGCGCCAGGCCAGCCACGAACGGCGCAACGCCAGCCGGGTCATGCGCACCGTCAGCCTGGTCATGCGCACCGCCGGACTGGGTTCGCGCAGCGTCACCCTCGGCCCGCGCAGCGCCGGCCTCGTGCTGGGCACCGTCGGTTTGGGCCTGCGCAGGGTCGGCTGGGAAGGGCGACTGCTCGTCTGCTGGGTTGACCGGTGCAAAGGGCGACCGCTCGCCGGTTGGGTTGAAGGGGGACTCGGCGGCCTGTGGCTCGGGGTCGGGGACGGCTGCTATTTCTGCTGTGGGGGCTTCGTCGTCGTCTGGGGAGGAGGCGGCGGGCTGGGGGTGGTAGTTGGCGGGGTCTTCGACCCATTGGCCGTTGATCCAGGCGCCGCCTACCCATTCGCGATCGGGCTCGGGTTCGGCAGCGGCGGGCTCGTCGGCGAAGGGGTTGTATTCGCTGGTGGCTTCCTGCTCGTTCCAGCCGGCCTGTTCGGCGGTCTCCCAGTCCTGCTCGGCCGCATCCTGCTGGTACGCCGCCGAGGGAGCGTCCGCGAACAGGCTCGCGTAGAAGTCCTCCCCCTCGTGCACCCCACCACCGACACGCGGCGGCTCCGACGACGGCAGACCACCGCCGTACGCCGGCAGCCCCCCACCCGACACGTCGTCCGGTAGATAGGTCCCAGGAGCCGGCCCACCGGCCGCACCACCACCCTCAAAACCAGCCGGAACCTCAGGCTCAGGCGCGTTGTCGTGCTTACGCCGCCGCAGCCACCCCTGCTTCTTGCTGGTGACCCCGTACTCCGCCGGCGCCTCCGGCCGGTACGCGACCTGCTGATACACCGCAGGCTCCTCGTACACCGGCTCCTCATGAACAGGCCGCCCGTACGACGCCAGCTGTGGGGCCTCGTCGATCGGCTGGCCGGTGAACGGGCTGATGCCGGGCGGCACGATGAAGGACTGCTCGTCCTCCTCGTCCACCGGGACGGGCCCGTCGGATGCTCCAATCACAACATCCTCAACGACCGACACCTCGGCTGTGTCAGGGTCGTCGGCGAAACTTTCCGCGACTGCAAAGTTCCGGGTGAAGTCCTCGGCCGCGGCCACGCCGGACGGCAGGTCCGGCTGGACCGGCGACCGCGCGTCGATCTCGAAGTGATCGAAGAACGCCGTCAGCGCCTCCAACGAGATCCCGGACGAGCCGGCGGTCTGGATCAGCTGCACCCCGAACGGCTGCAACTCGTCCAGTCCGCCGAGGTAGTCCGCCCACTCCGCGACCCACTCGATCATCTCCGCGGCGGCGTCCGCGTCCGACGTGATCCACTGCCCGATGTGCGTGAACCCGTCCTCGGCCGGCTGCCACGGGTCTCCCGGGTACGCCGCTCGCGCCCACGTCCCGTTGAACGCGCCGTACACGAAGCCGAGCTCGCCGGCGGTCTGTCGCCGCCGCACCTCCGGCTGGCCGATCCAGTCCGGCGACCCCGCCAGCAGATCGGCACGCCTCGTCTGGCTGTGCTGGGTCTGGAACCCGAACAGCACCGCGCGCCCGTCCTCGAGCCGCTGCATCCGCAGCACCGACCCGGTCTCGTCCTGGTGGTGGTACCCGTCTTCGTCGGCGTACCACCGCCGATCGAACCCGGTGGCATGGGCGACCGCGGCGAGTGCGGTCCAGCGGGCGCGCAACTCCTCCGGGTCGTCCAGGTCAACGAGCGGCATCAGGTCTCCAGCGCATTGGAATCCAGGGCCAGAACGCTACCCGAGCCCTCCACCGGCCGCGACTTCACTGTCCACAGGCTCCAGAATGGCGACGCACTCGATGTGATGGGTCATGCCGAACAGGTCGAAGGCCCGCAGCGACGCGATGCCGTACCCGAGCTTCCCGAACGTCTTCAGATCCCGCGCCAGCGCCGCCGGATCACACGCCACGTAGGCCACCCGCCGCGGTGCCAGCGCCGCAATCCGCCGTACGACGTCCTTGCCGGCACCCGTCCGCGGTGGGTCCAGTACGACGAGGTCCACGTGCTCGAGCCCCTGCCCGGCGGCCGCGTTCAGGACGCGGTCGACGTCACCGGTCTCCAGCGTGACCCCCGGCAGGTCGTGCAGGTTCCGCCGCGCGTTGCGCACCGCGTCCTTGTCACCCTCGATCGCCAGTACGGCGCACCCCGCCTCGGCCAGGAACGCCGCGAACAGTCCGACCCCGGAGTACAGGTCCAGCGCAGTCTCCCCCGCCGCCGGCTCCAGTCCGCTCAGTACGGCGTCCACCAGCGTCTCCGGAGCAGCCGGGTGCACCTGCCAGAACCCACCGGCCTCCACCCGGAACCGCCGGTTGCGCACCACCTCGACGACCCGCCCACCGGGCTCCTCGCCCGTCAGCACGGCCGTCTTGCCCTCCGACGACACGACAGCCTGCACCGACGACTCGCCCGGCCACCGCTGCCGGAGTACGTCGGGCGTATCCGGGTGAGCGATCAGGCACTGCTCGATCGGGATCAGGTCGTGCGAGCGGTGCGCGTACATCCCCGGTCGTCCGTCGACCACGGCGTACCGCATCCGGGTGCGCCAGCCGAGGCCGTCGTCGCCCGGCGACTCCATCACCACCGTGCGCTCGATGCCACCGATCCGCCGGAGCGTGTCCGACACGACCGTGGCCTTGAGTCGTCGCTGCTCGACGATGTTGGCGTGCTGGAAGTCACATCCTCCGCACAGCCCCGGTCCGGCGTACGGACAGGGCGCCTCGATTCGCTGCGGTGACGGTGTCAGTACCTGTACGGCGTCCGCCCGCAGGTACTTCGCGGTCTGCTCCGTGATGCGGGCATGGACCAGCTCACCCGGCAACGCGTGCCGGACGAACACCACCTGCCCCTCGTGCCGGGCCACACAGTGTCCCCCGTGCGCTACTGGTCCTACTTCCAGCTCGACTACCGTCCCGACGATGTCCTCGTCCGTCACCGATCTCCTGACGCCTTGCGGGCCCCACGCCGTACCTGGCCGGCCACCCGTTCCACCCGGTCCTGCCGTTCCTCGGCCACCTGCGAAGAGATCAGCTGGTAAGGAACGGACGTAACCATCACACCAGGTGTGAACAAGAGGCGCCCCTTGAGCCGCAGCGCGCTCTGGTTGTGCAGGATGTGCTCCCACCAGTGCCCGACGACATATTCGGGGATGTAGACCATCACCACGTCCCGCGGCGACTGCCGCCGGATGTCGCGCACGTACTGCAGGATCGGCCGGGTGATCTCGCGGTACGGCGAGGCGAGGCGCTTCAGCGGAACCGGGATCCCCCGGTTGTCCCACTCGGTCTGCAGGGCCTCGGACTCGTCCCGGTCGACGTCGACCGTGACCGCCTCGAGCATGTACGGCCGGGCCGCCTTGGCGAACGCCAGCGCCCGCAGCGTCGGCTTGTGCAGCTTCGACACCAGCACGATCGCGTGCACCCGCGACGGCAGCATCAGCGGCTCGTCGCCCTCGACCTCCATCTGCTTGCCGACCGTGTCGTAGTGCTTGCGGATGCCCTTCATCAGCACGAACAGCACGGCCATCGCGATGATCGCGATGTACGCGCCGTGGGTGAACTTGGTGATCAGCACGATCACCAGCACCACCCCGGTCATGGTCAGGCCGATCGCGTTGATCACCCGGGACCGGATCATCTGCCGCCGCTTGGCGGGGTCGGTCTCGGTCCGCAGGTGCCGGGTCCAGTGCCGGATCATGCCGAACTGGCTCAGGGTGAAGCTGACGAACACGCCGACGATGTAGAGCTGGATCAGCTTGGTGACCTGCGCGTCGAACGCGATGATCAGTCCGATCGCGCACAGCGCCAGCAGGATGATTCCGTTGCTGTAGGCGAGCCGGTCCCCACGCGTGTGCAGCTGACGCGGCAGGTAGCCGTCCCGGGCCAGGATCGAGCCGAGCACCGGGAAGCCGTTGAACGCGGTGTTCGCTGCCAGCACCAGGATCAGCATGGTCGCGCCGATGACGAGGTAGAAGCCGGGCGCGAAGTTCGAGAAGACCGAGTCGCCGATCTGGCCGATCACTGTCTTCTGTGTGTAGCCGTCGCCGACCGGCTCGCCGTTGTGGAGCAACTGGGTGGCGGGATCCTCGGCGTACCGCAGCCTGATCTTGTCGGCCAGGAACAGGATGCTCATCAGCATCGTCACCGCGATCGTGCCGAGCAGCAGCAGCGTGGTGGCGGCGTTCCGGCTCTTCGGCTTGCGGAAGGCAGGCACGCCGTTGCTGATCGCCTCGACACCGGTCAGTGCCGCACAGCCCGACGAGAACGCCCGGGCCAGCAGGAAGACCGCGGCCAGGCCGCTGAACACCTCGTGGCCCGGTTCGGCCCGGACCTCGAACTGGGCGCTCTCGGCCATCGGCAGGTTCCCGGTCGTCAGCCGGATCAGGCCCCAGATCGTCATCCCGATGATCGAGGCCATGAAGATGTACGTCGGGATCGCGAACACCGCACCCGACTCGCGGACCCCGCGCAGGTTCATCGCCGCCAGCAACACGATCAGCCCCACCGCCAGTGGCACCTCGTGGCCGGCCAGGAACGGCAACGCCGACTTCGCGTTCTGCACCCCGGAGGAGATCGACACCGCCACGGTCAGCACATAGTCGACCATCAGGGCGCTGGCCACGGTCAGGCCGGCCGACGGCCCGATGTTCACCGTGGCGACCTCGTAGTCGCCGCCGCCGGAGGGGTACGCGTGCACGTTCTGCCGGTACGACGCGACCACGACCAGCATCACGAACGCGACCAGCAGGCCGATCTTCCAGGAATAGCTGTACGCCGCCAGGCCGGCGATCGACAGGGTCAGGAAGATCTCGTCCGGGGCATACGCGACCGACGACAGCGCGTCGCTGGCGAAAACGGGGAGGGCGATGCGCTTGGGCAGCAGAGTCTCGCCCAGCTGCGTGCTGCGCAGTTTGCGTCCGAGCAGCAGCCGTTTACCGATATCGCCGAGAGCGGGGGTCACACCGGTGATGTTAGAGGGAAGCGCGGTCCGTGATGTTAGAGGGAGCCCCGGTCCGGTGTAGCGTCTATCCCTGCCGAGTCCGACCCAGCCGCCCCAGACGGGGCAGGGAGTGATCACCGAGTGCACGTCGTCATCATGGGCTGCGGCCGCGTCGGGTCGACGCTCGCGCGAGGCCTGGAGAAGCGGGGCCACACGGTCGCGATCATCGACCAGTCGGCCGACGCCTTCCGCCGGCTGAGCCCGAACTTCACCGGCCGGACCATCGTCGGGATGGGCTTCGACCGGGAGATCCTGATCGAGGCCGGGATCGAGGACGCGGAGGCTTTCGCCGCGGTCTCGAACGGCGACAACTCGAACATCCTCGCCGCCCGGGTCGCCCGGGAGACGTTCGGCATCAACAACGTGGTCGCCCGGATCTACGACCCGGGACGCGCCGAGGTGTACCAACGGCTCGGGATTCCGACCGTCGGCACCGTGCGCTGGACCGTCGACCAGATGATGCGCCGGCTGCTGCCCGAGGGGTCAGAGCCGGAGTGGCGCGACCCGTCCGGGACGGTCCGGCTGGCCGAGGTCCATGTGCACTCGGAGTGGGTCGGCCGGCTCGCGTTCGACATCGAGAAGGCCACCGGTGCCCGGGTCGCGTTCCTGACCCGGCTCGGCGAAGGACTCCTGCCCCGGGCCGACACGGTCATCCAGGAGGGTGATCTGGTCCACGTCGTGATGCTGGAGCGGGACGCCGCTGCGGTCGAGTCCCAGCTCGGCACCAAGCCTGAGGAGCTGTGATGCGGGTAGCCATCGCCGGCGCCGGCAACGTCGGTCGTTCGATCGCCGCCGAGTTGCTGGAGAACGGCCACGAGGTGCTGCTGATCGACAAGGACCCGCGGGCGATCAAGGCCGAGTCGGTGCCGCAGGCCGAATGGCTGCTGGCCGACGCCTGCGAGCTGTCCTCACTGGAGGAGGCCGCGCTGCAGCGGTGCCAGGTGGCGATCGCCAGCACCGGCGACGACAAGGTCAACCTGGTCGTCTCGCTGCTCGCCAAGACCGAGTTCGGCGTGCCCCGGACCGTTGCCCGGGTCAACCATCCGCGGAACGAGTGGATGTTCAACGAGGCCTGGGGTGTCGACGTCTCGGTGTCGACGCCGCGGATCATGTCCGCACTGGTCGAGGAGGCCGTCTCGGTCGGCGACCTGGTCCGGCTGTTCACCTTCCGCCAGGGCGACGCGAACCTGGTCGAGCTGACCCTGCCCGAGGACTCCCCCATGATCGGTCAGCGGGTCGGCGACATCGACTGGCCGCTCGACACCGCACTGGTCGTGATCCTGCGCGAGGGCCGGGTGCTTCGCCCGGACCCGGAAGGCACCCTGGAGCTGAACGACGAGCTCCTGTTCGTCGCGGCCGACGAGACCGAGGAACAGCTCGAGGACATCCTCTCGCCACACCACCGCAAGAGCGAGTAGGACCTTCTACTTCTTGTTGCCCCGGAGCAGGTGGGTGACGTGGTCGCGTGCCTCGTCCCACTTGTCCGGCGGCAGCGATCCGCGCAGTACGGCGTACGCCATCCACAGGGCCAGGGCGTAGAACGGAAGGCCGAGGCCGACCTTCGCGATGCCCAGTGCGTTCAGGTAGCCGGCCAGGTACAGCGGGACCTGGACGATCAGGCGGATCGCGAAGAGGCCGACGAACACCATCGTCGCCCGCGAGAACCCCTTGAGCATCGCGGGGTCCTTGCGCCAGGCCGTGCCGGTCTGGGTGATCACGCCGTACAGGACGCCGAACAGGGGCCAGCGGATCAGCACGGTGATCAGGTACAGAGCGCCGTACCCAAGGTTGGTCAGCAGGCCAGGGACGTAGACGTCCTTCGCATCGCCCGTACGGTTCGCGACCCAGGCTGAGATGAGCACGCCGACGAAGCCGCCGAAGACGTTGCGCAGCGGCTGCTTGCGGATCAGGCGCAGTACGGCGACGAGTCCAGCCGAACCGACCGCGACGATCAGCGCGAGCCGCAGGTCGTGGTCGGACGCGCCGTAGACGATCAGGAACGCGATCCAGGGCAGACCGATGTCGAGCAGCGCGCCCCAGCCACCGAGCGCGTGGAAGAAGTCCTTGTCGGTGGTCTGCGCCGGCTTCGCGGGCTCGTCGGCCGGCTGCTCCGGCTCCGGAGCGGGCTGCTGGTCCGCGGTGAGTTCGTGCTCGGCGGCGTCGAGTTCGGGGCGCAGGATCTCGACCAGTTTCTCCTCGAGGTTCTCCTCGACCTGGTCCCGGCGCGAGTGCGGCCCGGAATGTGGGTCAGCCATGCGCGGCCGTAGGACGGAGTTCGTAGCGCGGGTTGAACATCACCCGGTCACCGTCCACGACCCCGATCCGCCCGGAGGCGATCAGTTCCGAGCCGGGGTGGATCCCGGCGATCTTGCGCCGGCCGAGCCAGATCAGCTTGACCGTGCCGGTGCCGTCGTACAACTCACCCTCCAGTGCCGGTACGCCGCCGCGTGGGCTGAACGTGATGGTGCGCAGCGTGCCGTACAGCGTGACCATCTCGCGGTCGTGGCAGCCGGTGATGGACCGGGCACCGCAGTCGTGCGCGAAGTCCTGGAGAACCTCGGCGTCCTGCTGGTCCCGGTCACCGGCCAGCCCCCGGAAGGCACGCCGAAACAATCCCTCGGGTTTGTCGCTACCCATGATTCGAGTGTAGTCCGTTCAGGCCTGTTCTTCGTCCGCGGGCTGAGCGCCCGGCGGGAGCCGCAACGGCAGCGATTCGCGGACGGCCATCGGCTCGCTCCCGCGGACCACGATCACGTTGCGCAGCGCCTGCTCCATCGTCGACGCGGCGTCCGGTTCGACCGCGGCGCGGCCGAGGACAGTAGCCCGCAGCAGCCAGCGCGGGCCGTCCACACCGAGCACCCGTGAGGTCTGGCTGAAGATCTGGCCCTCCGGGTCCTCGACCGGCACGACCAGCACCAGTTCGGTCCCGAACGATCCCTCGGACTCGGTCGCCGTACCACCCATCCGGCTGGCCTCGGCGGCGATCTCGCGCCGTACCTCGGACCAGATGCCGCTCGTCTTCGGCGCCGCGAAGGCGCGCAGTTCCAGAGCGGAGTCGTCCAGCACCAGCAGTACTGCCTGCACCTGGCCGCTCTGCTCGTCGACCTGCAGCCGCAGTTCCATCCCGGGCATGCCGGTGACCACCAGCGCGCCCAGGTCGATGCGGTCCTCCGCCTCGAGCACCTCGGGGTCGACCTCGGTGGAGTCGAACGGCCCGACGGCCGGCTCCTCCGGCGCGGCGTCCTGCTCGGTCGTCTCGGGGTCTTCGTTCTTGGCCTTGCGGCGGAAGATCACTGTTCTCTACTTCCCTGGTTCGTCTTGGTACAGCCGCCGTAGTTTTGCGCATCCGTCAGGTCGACGCGCGCACCTGTTCAGCGTGTCACATCACCGAAACCGCCGGTCGACCCGTACCCCCCGTCACCGCGGGCGGAACCCGGCAGCGACGTCACCTCGACGAACCGTGCCTTCTCCACCTGCTGGATGACCAACTGCGCGATCCGGTCGCCGCGCCGCAGCGTCACCTCCGCGTGCGGGTCGAGGTTGATCAGGCACACCTTGATCTCGCCCCGGTAGCCCGCGTCCACGGTGCCCGGAGCGTTGACGATCGAAACGCCGTGCTTGGCCGCCAGGCCGGACCGGGGGTGTACGAACGCGGCGTACCCGTCCTGCAGCGCGATCGCGATGCCAGTGCCGACCAGACCGCGCTCGCCAGGCTTCAGAGTGATGTCGCCGGCCGCCACCAGATCCGCGCCGGCGTCGCCCGGATGCGCGTACGACGGAACGGGCAGGTCAGGGTCGAGTCGCTGGATCAGTACCTCGGTCACGAGAGCAGACCCTATCGACGCGCCCGGACCGCCCACATGCCAGGCTGGTGGTGTGCCTACTTATCGCGAACGCCTGAGCGTGCCGGTGTCCTGGTGGATCATCGCCGTGGCCCTGGTCGTCACGCTGTTCGCCATCGTGACTGTGCCGGTCGGGATGTTCGCCGGCACCCTCGTCGGCGGCGTCGCCGCGCTCATCCTGGTCCTCTGGTTCGTCCAGTACGGCTCTGCGCGGGTCCAGGTGGACGGTGAGCGACTGCAGGCCGGGCGGGCCGTGATCGGACGGGCGTACCTGGGCAAGGTCGAGGCGCTGACCGGCGACGACGCACGGCACGCGTTCGGGCGGGACTGCGATCCGAAGGCCTACCTGGTGCTGCGCAGCTACGTGCGGGGCGCCGTCCGGGTCGAGATCACCGATCCGCGCGACCCGGCGCCGTACTGGGTGATCGCCACGCGGCATCCGGACCGGTTGGCAGCGGCGCTGACGGGGCACAGCGTGGCAAGATCCTGATTGTCGGGGACTTGCGTTAGGGAGGCTGCTGTGGTCGGAGAGAAGATCGGCTGGAAGCTGGTGCAGGCCGCGTTCACCATCGTGGTGGGCCTGCTCGCGAGCAAGGCGGTGACCACGGCCTGGAAGATCGCCTCAGGTGGGAAGCCGCCGAAGGACGGCCAGGGCGGGTACGTCGAGGTCGTCAGCTGGGCGGTGGCGAGTGGGGCCGCGGCGGCGGCCGCGAAACTGTTCGCGGAGCGGCGGGCGGCGTCGTACTGGCTGAAGTCGACCGGGTCTGCGCCGCCGGGGTACGAGCAGGACGCGAAGGCCCCGGGTGGCCTGGTGAAGAGCGTCGAGAAACAGCTGGAAAAAGACTAAAAAGACTGGACGAACACACCTCGCCGCGCTCGGTGGGGGTGTGGATACAACAGCGGGACCGTTCCCAGGGGTCTGGGAACGGTCCCGCTGTGGGTCACGCAGAAGAAGGGCGCTGGCGTCAGGCTGCGCAGTCGCGGCAGATCAGCTGCCCGTTCTTCGTGTCGGCGAGCTGACTGCGGTGGTGAACCAGGAAGCAGCTCGAACAGGTGAACTCGTCGGCCTGGCGCGGGAGCACCCGCACCGCCAGCTCTTCGTGGCTCAGGTCGGCACCGGGCAGCTCGAAGCTCTCGGCGGCCTCGGCCTCGTCCTCGTCGACCTTGCCGGAGTTCTTGTCGTGACGGCGAGTCTTCAGTTCCTCGATCGACTCTTCGGATGCGTCCTCGTCCGTCTTGCGCGGGGCGTCGTAATCAGTCGCCATGGTGTTTCCTGCCCTCTTCGTACCCGTGGTGTTGCCTGCTGAGCCCTTGAACGGGTAAAGCGGCCGAGAAATTCCGCGCCAGAGCACCGCGCTGAATCTTCGTCCCCCGAAACCCTTGACAGTCAGGCCGGGACCGGCAACTACCGTTCCCGAGGACGGGATTGTGCCCTATGAAGGGCCCTACGCGCGCGTTGGGGTCCATGTATTGACCCGCGTGTCTCCACAAATGTCAGGACCGAACACCGAATTGCTCGTTAGTGCGCACTCCTGCGCAGCAACGTGCACTCAGCGACATCTACGCGCGCAACGGGTTCGCCTCGGCGAGCAGATCGTGGAACGGGCCGAACAGCGCCGGACTGGTCGCGATCGACATCTCCGGCGAGACCGGGGCGCCATGCAGACCGCCGATGGTCCCACCGGCCTCGGCCGCGATCAGCGCACCCGCTCCGTAGTCCCACGGATTCAGTCCGCGTTCGTAGACCGCATCCAGCCGGCCGCAGGCGACATAGCAGAGGTCGAGTGCGCCGACCCCGATCCGGCGGATGTCGCGGACCTTGGTGATCAGGTGCTGGACGACCTCGGCCTGCACCTGGCGGCGGTCGGCGTCGTACCCGAATCCGGTCCCGACCAGCGCGGTACTCAGGTCGGTGCAGCCCGAGACCCGGATCGGCTTGCCGTCCACGAACGCGCCGCCACCCTTCGTGGCGGTGAACACCTCGCCCTTCGGGGCATCGACGACGACACCGGCGACCGTCGTCCCGTCGTACTCGACCGCGATCGAGACGGCGTACGTCGGGAGGTCGTACAGGTAGTTGACCGTGCCGTCGATCGGGTCGACGACCCACCGCACGCCGCTCGAGCCGGCGACGTCGTCACCCTCCTCGCCGAGGAACGAGTCGTCCGGCCGGGCCTGCAGGATCCGCGCCCGGATCAGTTCCTCGGATTCGCGGTCCACGGCGGTGACGACATCGGTGACCGTGCTCTTGGTGTCGGCGACGGTGATGGTGCCGCGGCGGCGTTCGACGATGAGCCGGGCCGCCTCCTCCGCCACCTCCACCGCGAGCTTGAGGAGGTCTTGGGGGTTCTCGGTCGTCATACGGCTTCCTTGGCAGTTGGTCGGCGCAGGGGTGGGCAGCAGTCGTGGCGGCAGTCGTCCCAGCCCGGGCCGAGCTTGCCGACGCAGGGTCGGGCCGGCTCCTCGCCGCGTTCGGCCGCGGCCCGCTCCACGACCAGGTCGCGCAGCATCGTGACGAACTGCGGGTCGGTCCCGGGTGTCGCGGCCCGGGCCATCGGCAGCCCAAGCTTCTCGGCCGTCCTGGCGGCCTCGGTGTCGAGGTCGTAGATGACCTCCATGTGGTCACTGACGAACCCGATCGGTACGACGGCCACGCCCGGCACACCCTCGTTCGCAAGGGTCTCCAGGTGGTCGTTGATGTCCGGCTCGAGCCACGGCACCTGCGGTGGACCCGAGCGCGAGCAGTAGACCAGGTCGGTCCGCCGGGTCGTCCCAGTACGACGCTCGAGCTCGGCAGTGATCTCCGCGGCCACGTCCAGGTGCCAGTCGACGTACCCGTTGCCGTCCGGTCCGCTGGTCGCGTTCATCGCGGTCGGGATCGAGTGGGTCACGTAGGCGATCGCGGACCCCTCGGGGAGCTTGCTCAGTGCCTCGGCGGTCGACTCGACGAACGATCCGACGAAGCCGGGATGGTTCGCGTAGTGCCGGAGCTTGTCGATCCGCGGCGCGTCCGGGACCTGCTTGGCCGCGTCCTCGAGGTTCTCGCGGTACTGCCGGCAGCCGGAGTACGACGGATAGGCCGACGTGACGATCACCACCGCCCGGCGGATGCCGTCGGCGGCCATCTGGCGCATCGTGTCGGTCAGGTACGGCGTCCAGTTGCGGTTGCCCCAGTAGATCGGCAGATCCAGGCCGATCTCGTCGAACGACGCCCGCAACGCCTCGAGCAGGGCCCGGTTCTGGTCGTTGATCGGGCTCTTCCCGCCGAACGCGTAGTAGTGCTCGCCGACCTCCTTCAGCCGCTCGTCCGGGATGCCCCGGCCGCGGGTCACGTTCTGCAGGAACGGCAGCACGTCCTCGGGCTTCTCGGGACCTCCGAAGGACAGCAGCAGGACGGCGTCGTACGGAACAGCAGCAGGCGACTGGGGCAACGGCATATTCCGAGTTTCTCAGACCGCCAACAGTTAGGGCATGTCCCCTTACTCCGCGCCGTCGCGAGCAGGTGCTCGGTGCGGTGCATCGGCGTGCTGGAGCGAAGGTCTCGATGCGGAGCATCGTGGCCTTTGCGCCAGTGCGGCGAGGTGCCGTGCCGAGTGCCGCGCAGTAGGCGGGGAGTAAGGGGACATGCCCTAAGGTGTTGCCGGTCTCTCATGCTCAAGCCTTATGTCCATCTCATGCGCCGTCCCGGTGCCAGTGCGTTCTTCACCGCCGGGATCCTCGGGCGTATGCCGATCTCGATGCTCGGCCTGGGCACCGTCATCCTGATCGCCCGCGAGACCGGCTCGTACGGCCTGGCCGGCGCGGTGTCCGGTGTCGGTGTCGTCGCCGGCGCAGTCACCGGTCCGATCCAGGGACGGCTGGTCGATCGTTTCGGCCAGCGGACGCTGCTGCTGGCCGGTTCGATCGTCTGCACGGTCGCGCTCGCGTTTCTCCTCGTCGCGGTGCGTGCCGACGCACCCATCTGGGTCCTGTACGTGCTCTCGTTCGTTGCCGGTGGCACCCGCCCGCAGGTCGGCTCGTTCGTCCGGGCCCGCTGGACGCATCTGCTCGGCCGTGGCCGGGCGCTGCAGACGGCGTTCGCGCTCGAGGCGGTCGGCGACGAGGTCGTCTTCGTTGTCGGTCCGGTCGTCGTGACCGCGCTCGCCACCCAGGTCAGCCCGTACGCCGCTCTGTCGGCGGCCGGACTGCTGGGACTGGCCGGCGGGATCTGGCTGGCGCTGCTGCGCGCCTCCGACCCGCCCGGCCGGGGCAAGGCCCATGGCAAAGAGCAGGCACCACTCCCCTGGCTCTCGATCCTGCTGCTCAGCCTGATCGGTCTCGGACTCGGCGCGACCCTCGGTGGTGCCGAGGTGGTCACGATCGCGTTCACCACCGAGAAGGGCCAGGCCGAGCTCTCCGGCGTCGTACTGGCCGTGTGGGCGTTCGGCAGCTTGCTGGCCGGCCTCTGGTACGGCTCGGTGCATTGGCGGGCTCCGGTAGAGCGGCGGCTGCTGTTCGGCACGGTGTTCCTCGCGATCACCCTGGCGCCACTCCCCTGGGTCAACAGCGTGCTGGTCCTCGGAGTGGTCCTGTTCTGCTGCGGTCTCACCATTGCGCCGACGATGGTCGCCGTCACCGCCTGCGTCGAGGAGTGGGTTCCGCCGCAGCGGCTGACCGAGGCGATCACCTGGACCGTCACCGGCATGCTGCTCGGAGTGGCTCCCGGAAACGCCCTCTCGGGTCACGCGGTGGACGTCTGGGGTCCCTCGACGGCGTACTGGGTCCCGTTCTCCTTCGGGATCGCCTGTGCGTTGGTGGCGGCTGTCTCGACGACTTTCGCTCGGCCCAAGACCCGCTTCGCCCACAACTAGTGCCCTGCGTCGGAGATCCCTTGAGTGATTGCGGTGTCCAGGTGCGTGCATCGCAAGGCGGAGAAGCGTCCTCGATGCGGAGCATCGTGGATGCTTCTCCAACGCCGCGAGGTGCGTGCCTGGGCGCCGCAAGCGCCAAGGGATCTCCGACGCAGGGCACTAGGGCTTGCACCTCCCGTAACGGGAGGTGTGAAGGTGTGGGTATGGAGCACACGATCGGTGAGCTGGCCCGGCTGGGTGGAGTCTCGGTGAAGGCCGTGCGCCACTACTCCGAGTTGGGCTTGCTGGCGTCGCATCGATCCGCTGCCGGGCATCGGCGGTACGACGCGGATGCTGTCGCGCGGCTGGAGTTGATTCGGACGTTGCGCGGGTTGGGGATCGATCTGCCGACAGTGCGGGCGGTGCTGGAGCGGGAGCGGACGCTGGGCGAGGTCCTGGCCGCGCACGCCGCTGCGGTGGCCGTCGAGATCCAGAGCCTGCGGGTGCGCCATGCCGTGTTGTCGATCGCCGCTCAGCGCCATTCCACCCCGGAGGAGCTTGAACACATGCACAACCTGACCACTCAGTCCGAGGACGAACGCCGTACCTTGATCGCGGACTTCCTGACCGCGGTCCTCGGCGACGGTCCAGGCTTCGCCGCGATCCGGCAGAACCTCACCCCCGAGCTCGCTGACGACGCCGATGTGGGGCAGGTCGAGGCTTGGTTGGAGCTTGCCGCGCTCGTCCAGGACGAGGACTTCCGGGCAGCGGTTCGACGGATGGCCTCGGGGTATCGGGCGATCGCGAC
Organism: Kribbella pittospori; assembly: GCF_004331465.1. Lineage (GTDB taxonomy): Bacteria > Actinomycetota > Actinomycetes > Propionibacteriales > Kribbellaceae > Kribbella > Kribbella pittospori. Next base: position 1,279,914 of record NZ_SJKB01000001.1, on the reverse strand, counting down.
GGACGCCCCGCTGTGGCACGATCCGGAGTTCCGTGACCGGCTGATCGAGCTTCGTCGTACCGAGGTCGGCCCGCAGTGGGACCGCTATCTGGAGCTGCTCGCCGTCGTCAACGGGTGGGCGCCGCCGTCACGGATTGCGGGGTAGCGGCGCGTTCCAGCCGCGGCGGATGGCGAGCAATCGGATCCCGAAGCAGGTCACTGCGGCGACGATCGGTACCCACGTCGCGTCGTACTCCAGGGCTGCCGCGACGACGACGATGCCGGCGCCGAGGAACGCCGGGGTGGCGTAGATCTCCGACCGCAGTACGACGGGCACGCGGCCGCTGAGCACGTCGCGGATCACGCCGCCGCCGATCCCGGAGATCGTGCCGAGCAGCGCGGCCGACAGTGGCGACAGTCCGTGCTCGATCGCCTTCTGCGCACCGGTCACACAGAACAGCGCGAGGCCGGCGGCGTCGAAGATGTTCACCAGCCGCTCGACCCGGCCGATACCGGGATGGAGGAAGAACGTGATCAACCCGGCGATGACCGGGACGACCAGATAGCGCCAGTCCTGCAGCGCGGCCGGTGGGGTGTCGCCGATGAGCACGTCCCGGATGAAGCCGCCGCCCAGCCCAGTGACCAGGGCAAGCACCAGGATGCCGAACACGTCCAGCCTCTTGCGTACGCCGACCAGCGCGCCGGTGATCCCGAACACGAAGATGCCGACCAGGTCTGGCACATGCAAGGCCAAGGATCCACTCACAGGCCGCACGCTAAACCACAGGCGGAACCACGGTGACTCGGCTTACCGGCGAGGTTTCGGTCGCTTGGTCGGGATGGCGGTGAGGGGATCTTCCGGCCACGGATGGCGGGGGTAGCGGGCTCGCAGGTCGGCTCGGACCTGGGGATAGCCCTGCTTCCAGAAAGAGGCGAGATCGCTCGTGATCGCGACCGGACGCCGTGCGGGCGACAGTAGGTGCAGGACGACCGGGACACGACCGTCCGCGACGGCCGGCGTGGCAGTCCAGCCGAAGACCTCCTGCAGCTTCACTGCGAGGACTGGCGGCTCGACACCGTCGTACGCGAGTCGTACCTCGGAGCCTGATGGCACTTGGAGCCGTTGCGGTGCGAGCTCGCCGAACCGGGTTGCTGCGGGCCACGGCAGTAGTCGCCGGAGCGCTGAAGCCACGTCGATGCGAGCGAGATCGCGCGAGCCGCGCACCGAGGTGAGGTCGGTACCCAGCCATTCGTCGAGATCGGCCAGCAGTGCCTCGTCGTCGACCGCGGGCCACGGAGCGCCGAGGTGGGCGTGGCAGAACGCGAGCCGCTCCCTCAAGGCGAGTGCGGCCTCCGACCAGCGCAGTACGGACAGACCGCTGCGGCGGATACCGTCGCGGACGGCCGCCTGGACGACCAGCCGGTCGGGGTTTGCCAGCGGGACGTCGTTGAGCACGATCGCGCCGAGCGCCTCGACGCGCCGCGTCACGATCCGGCCGTCGTCCCAGCGGATCTGGTCGGTGGTCGAGAGAAGGTCGCCGGCGATGTTCCGCGCGGTCTGCTCATCGATCGGCGCCGCGGAACGGATCCTGGCGTCGGCGCGACCGGGTGCCCGGTCAGCCGCGGCGATCGCCAGCCAGGTCGTGGTTCGCAACGGCGACTGTGGATCCAGCGCAGCACCCGTGCCACCAGACATCTGGTACGTCGCCGAGTCGGCCGCCCGGACTCGCGCGATCCGATCCGGATACGCCAGCCCCACCACAGTCCCTACCGCAAGATCATCCGGTACTCCGCGTGTGCCGCGATGAGTCGGCCCATCAAGCGCCGGCCGCACTCCGTCTCCACCCAACGGGTCGCCCGTCGTCGCGCTGCGGCTGAGGCGCTTCGTCTCTTCTCGCCAGCGGGCCGTGGCTCCCCGGTCCTCGCCGCGGCGAAGGGCACGCCAGCGGGCCGGCAGATCGTCGCCGAAGTCGCGGCCGGAGTCGTCCGACAGCATCGCGACAACCTCGCGTGCCCGGTCGGCGCCGACCCGCGGCGTCCCGTCCAGCAACGCCCGTGCCAACCGGGGATGCGCCCCGATCGCCGCCATCTGCCGTCCTCGCGCGGTGATCCGGCCGTTGTCGTCAAGGGCATCGAGGCGGCGCAGCAGTTCGGTCGCCGTCGTCATCGCCACGGCCGGCGGCGCCTCGAGCAAAGTCAGTCCGTCACCGGCGGGCGCGCCCCACGCCGCGAGGTCGAGGGCGAAGGATGCCAGATCGGCGATCGCGATCTCCGGCGCCGGATGATCGTCGAGATGCGAGTGGTCGGTGGCGGACCAGCACCGATAGACCCGGCCAGGCGCCTCGCGCCCGGCGCGACCCGCCCGCTGGTCGGCCGACGATCTCGAAACCCGGCAGGTGACCAACGCACCGAGGCCGCGGGACTGATCGGTCCGTGGCTCCCGGGCAAGACCCGAGTCGACGACAACCCTGACCCCAGGCACAGTCAGCGAACTCTCCGCGACCGACGTCGTGACCACGACCCGGCGAGTGGCGGCCGGCGCCAGCGCGCGCTCTTGTTCAGCCCTCGACTGGCGACCGAACAACGGCAGGACGTTCTGACCGGCCAACCGGCGAGTCACACCGCTGATCTCGGCCTCCCCCGGGACGAAAACGAGGACGTCACCGTCGTTCTCGGTCAGCGCACGCTGGACGACCGCCGCGACGTGATCCAGCAGTCGCGGGTCGACCCGCCCACCGGGAAGCAGCGGCACGGCGACGGGTGGCGGGGCCCACTCGATCGCCACGTCGAACAGCGCCGCGGACGCCGTGATCACAGGGGCCGGACAATCGGTACCCAAGGTGCGGCTCAGCCTGATCGTTTCCGGCGTGGCCGAGGTCGCGACAATCGCCAGATCTTCGCGAAGATTCGCCCGGATGTCGACGCAGAACGCGAGCAGCAGATCGGCATCGAGGTGCCGCTCGTGGCACTCGTCGATCACTATCGCGGCGACACCCGGCAAGTCGGGGTTCTGCTGCAGACGCCGCACCAGGAGCCCTGTCGTCACCACCTCGACACGAAGTCCCTTGCCGCCGCTGCGTTCACCGCGCATCGCGTAGCCGATCCGCTGCCCGAGCGGTTCGCCGACCAGCGTTGCCAGCCGGGCCGCAGCCGCGCGGGTCGCCATCCTTCGCGGCTCGGCGACGATGATCGTCCCCTCGAGCGCGTCGCCCAACGCAAGCGGCAGCAGCGAGGTCTTCCCCGATCCAGGCGGCGCAACCAGCACCGCCGTACCGCGCGAACGCACCGCATCGACCACGTCCGGCAGGACCGCCCGCACAGGCAGATCCGCCCCCGGCACCGACAGTTGAGGCAGCAACACGTCCCGACGCTAACCGACCACGACCGCAGAACCCCACCCACCCGCAGGCGGATTCACCCAAGCCACCAAAGCCCGGAGTCGAACATCGCCTTGCGCGTGGACTCTGCTCTAGGGTCTGGGGGCATGAGCGGAGCGCCGGACGTCGACTACACCGCAACCTCACTGCGACCGAGTTGGGACACCCTCCCCGCTGCCCTGCACGAGGCACTTGCCGTTGCCCTCGGCACCGAGATCGCGGCGGCCGGGCCGTCGGTCGGCTCAGGATTCACCAGTGGTTTCGCGGCGCCGGTCCGGCTGGCCGACGGCCGCCGGGTCTTCGTCAAGGCGTCCGACGAGACCAGGCACGCTTACGACGCGTACCAACGCGAGGCCGAGATCGTTCCCCAACTCCCGTCCGCCATCCAGGTCCCCGCCATCCTCGGCACCGCCCACGCGGTGGCGGACGAGCGGAAGTGGTTCGCGGTGGTGGCCGAGTGGGTGGCCGGCCGGATGCCGGGGGCGCCTTGGTCGGTCCAGGACTTCGCGCTCGTGACGGAAACCTGGGAGCGGATCGCGGAAGTGATGGATCCGAGTCCGCTCGCCGGACTCGACCCCTTCCTCGACGACCTGGCAGGTGACGAGTCGCCGCTCGAGGTCCCGGCGCAGATCATCGCCGGCGACCGCCCGCTGCCCGAGCGCCTGCAGCCCTGGGTGCCCCGGATCCTGCCCGAGCTCGCCGACCTGATGCAGCTCGCGCCGGAGGCGTTCGCCGGTGACACGGCGACCCATGGTGACCTGCGGCCGGACAACCTGCTGCTCGACGACGCCGGCACCTGCTGGACGGTGGACTGGAACTGGCTCGCTCTCGGCCCGCGCTGGATGGACTGGCTGTGTCTGCTGCCGATCGCGCAGTACCAAGGCATCGACACGTTCACCGCGGTCCGCACCAATCCACTGACCGCGGACGCACCCGCCGATCATCTCGACTGCTTCGTCGGCGCCATCGCGGCGTACATGATGCGGAACGCCGACCTCGCACCTCCGCCTGGCTGTACTCCGGCGCTCCGGGAGCACCAGCGCCTGTACGCCTGGACCTTCCTCGACTGGCTGGCCGCACGGCGCGGGTGGTGAGAGCGGCCTACGGTGGACCTATGAACAAAGGTCCGACCACCAGGTTCAAGGTCGAGGTTCTCGACGGCGAGCGGACGTCGCGGCGTGAGGACGTGGTCACCACCGAGGAGCCGCTCGAGCTCCGGCTGGAATGGCCCGGCCGGCCGCCCGAGCCGCTGGTCGTGACGATGCGGACCCCTGGCTCCGACTTCGAGCTGGCGGCCGGCTTCTGCCTCGGCGAGGGCTTCGCGGTCCGCCCTGACGCGATCCGGACCGTTGCCTACTGCACCGATGTGAAGCTGACCCCGGAGCAGCAGTTCAACACCGTCACCGTCACGTTCGACGGCCCACCCGACCGCGAGCCACCCCAACGGTACGGCGTGACCTCGGCGGCCTGCGGCGTCTGTGGCCAGCAGAGCCTCGACGAACTCGCTGAGCGCGACTACGACCCGGTCGACCCCGTGGAGGCCCCGCTGGACGTCGTACGACGCCTGCCTGACCTGCTCCGGGAAGCCCAACCCACGTTCAGCCGTACCGGTGGCCTGCACGCGGCCGGCCTCTACACCACCGACGGCCGGAAGGTCGTCGTGAAGGAGGACGTCGGCCGCCACAACGCCGTCGACAAGGTGGTCGGCTGGACCGTACTCAACCAGCACAGCCGCAAGGGCCTCGTCCTCGTCGTCAGCGGCCGCGCCGGCTACGAGATCATCCAGAAAGCAGTAGCTGCCGGCCTCGGCATGATCGTCGCCGTCGGTGCCCCCTCCAGCCTCGCCGTCGACCTGGCCCGCCGCTTCAACATCACCCTCGCCGGCTTCACCCGAGGCAACCGCTGCGTCCTCTACAGCGCCCCGGAGCGCGTCCTCCGCTGATCTGAGGGGCCTAGGCGGCCGGATCTAAGGGGGTATGCCCGATGTGTGGTTCTCCCTGCCGCTGGACGGTTGGAGGTAGGCGGCGATCGTCGTCGCCTGGGGAGGAAACCATGAAACACCGCTACACCATCCTCGCGCTGCCGGTGCTCGTCTGCGGAGTGATCGTGGCCGGTTCGGCGCAGGCGTCCGCGCGACCGATCGATCCCGACCAGCGCCACCAGCGGCCGCCGGTCGTCTACGTCGACCGGGTCGGGCCGACCACACAGGTGCAGGTGGACGACAGCATCACCGAGGCTCTGCAGACGGGGGCCGGAGTACTGGGCGGAGCCGGCCTGGCCATGGCCGGCGTCTGGGCGTACCGCCGTCGTCATCCACTCGCAGTCAACTGAGGCAGACGGTCCTGGTGCAGCTCAGGCTCCAGGACCGTCCAGCCGCACGGCCAGCGCCGCGGCCTCGAGCCGGCTGGCGGTCCCGGTCTTGCGGAGGATGTTCGACACATGAGCGCTCACCGTCTTGTCAGTGATGAAGAGCTCCCGCGCGATCTCGGTGTTCGACCGGCCGGCCACCAGGAACGCCAGGACCTCACGCTCGCGCGCGGTCAGCCCCGACAGCCGCGTATCCGGTTTCTCCGGTACGACGACCGGTACCGGCACCCGCAGACTGATCCGCGACCGCCGGGCAAGTGACTCGACGTCGGCCTGAAGTGGCGCGGCACCCAACGCGACAGCGCAGCCGTGCGCCTGCCGCAGCAGGTCACTGACGTCGATCGGCGGTTGCCCGGCCGCGATCGCTGCTTCGGCACACCGCCAGCGCGCCACCGCCTGATGCCAGAGTGCCCCGGCGGCACCGCAGGCGTCGGCGGCCCGCAGCCAGCGCTCCGGTTGATCCGCGTCGTCCCGGCAGCGGGCGAGCTCGGCGCTGACCTGTGCTCGGTACATCGCCTTGAACACGCTGTCCTGCGGATCCGTGCTGGTGAACGGGTCGCCGGCCCGGCTGCTCAGCGTGTCCTCGAGGATGCCGACGGCCTTGGTGGCACCCTCCTCGTCGCCGGCATCGCGCGCGACCCGCGCCGACTCGGCGACCGCGTGGGCGTAGAGCACCAGCAGGTCGTCGTCCTCGTCGATCGGGTCCGCACCGAGCAGCGTCAGCCTGGGACGCAGCCAGTCGATCGCGGCCTGCGGCTTGTTCTCGGCGAGCAGCACCTCGCCGCCACCGGTGGCGAGGCTGTGGCGGATCCCGCGGAAGGTCGCGGGGATGAGTTCGACGGCGCGGTCGAGATGCTGCCGGGCTTCGGCCACCCGGCCACGCCGAACGGCGAGTGACGCGGCCGTGAGCCGCAGACCTGCGCCGCCGGTGTTGACGCAACGAGCAGCCAGCCCGGCCCGCAACAGCTCGTCGCACTCCTGCCAGCGTCCGGACTCGAGCAGGCCTTCGGCGGCCAGGTACGCGAGGAAGTACGCGAACAGGTCCCGGCCGGGCGCTGCCATGTCGGCATAGTTGCGCAGCGCGGCCTCGGTGGCTTCCTCGCGCCGGCCGAGGTTCCAGAGCGCATGCCGCTGCCACACCACGCCCCTCAACCACTCGAGCGTCGCTCCACAGGCGCGGGCCAGCCGTACGGCCTCCTGCCCGTCGGCGAGCGCCTCCAGCGGCGACTGACTGGACAGCACCATTGAGCGCTGAGCCAGCGCCGCAGCGAGCGCTCGGTCCGAACCGGCCCGACGGGCGATCTGTACGGCTTCGTCCGCGTGGGCCACCGCCCCGGGCAGTCCCTGCCATCTCTCCGCCCAGGCCAGCGCGGCGAGCGCCCGCGCATGCTGAGCAGAGTTCGGAAGCGCGCTCGTCGCTTCGACGGCGTCCTGGATGTCGGTCGCGACGGCTTCGATCGACTCCGCCTGATGCCAGCGCACGGTACTGCGGTCGATCAGGAGATCCGCGGCCGGCAGTGGATCGCGGGCCCGGTCGACCAGGCTGATCGCCTGCGTCAGCAACTCGACGGCCCGGTCGTTCCGGGCGACCCTCGAGCAGATGGCAGCCGTCTTGAGGATGAGCGCCGTACGGTCGGCCGTCGTACCGCGAAGCTCCGGGGAGACCTGCTCCCACAGGTCGCACATCCGCTCGAGCTGAATGGCTTGCTCGGCCGGAGCGCGCAGCATCACCGCGTGCTCGGCTGCGATCTGGGACCACCTGTACGTGTCGTCGATACGTCCGGCCTGCTGGCTGTGGACGGCGAGGTCGGCGGCCACCAGTTCCGACTGGGGCTCGAGAACCTCGAGATACGTGGTGTGGATGAGCGCGGCCTCGCCCGGCGGCAGACCGTCGTACAGGACCTCGGCGAGGAGCGGGTGGCGGAACCAGGGCGAGCCCTTGCCCGCACCGATGACCCCGCGCTCCTGCGCTTCCGCGAGGTAGCCGGGCAGGCCGCCGACATCGACTCCGTGGGCTCCGGCGACCGCCGCCAGGATCGGAAGCGGAGTTGGCCGTCCGCCGACCGCGAGCACCCGGACCAGCTGGCGTGCCTGCACCGACAGGCGATGCCACGCGGCAAGGAGCGCGTCGCGGAGCAGGCCCGGCACGGTGTCCGGCAGGACTGACTCCGTACCGGACAGGTCCTGCACCAGAAGTTCGGTGAGGTACGGGTTGCCGCCCGACCTCGCCTGCACCTGGTTCACCAGAGCGATGTCCGGGATGTGTCCGACCAGGTACTCCACCTGCAGCCCAGTGGTGTCCAGGTCGAGCCGTTCGAGGTGGACTTCGTCGAACGCAGGCATCCGGCGCATGTCCGCCAGCCAGCCGTGCAACGGGTGACCAAGACCCCGGTCCTCGTCGCGGGACGTGCCGAGCACCGTCAGTTGCTGCGAGCGGAAGCCCGTGATCACGTAGGCGAGAACATCCAGCGAGGCCAGGTCGGCCCAGTGCAGATCGTCGACCACCACCACGGTGCGATGCCGGTCCGCGATCCGGTTGAGGACCAAATCGATCAGCGGGATCAGCCGAGCCGTCGGAGCGCTCGGCGAGCCTCCCAGCGCGGGCAGCAGCGAACTCAGCTCGTCGGCGCCGGCCAGAACCGCGGCACGCTCCGCCGCGTCGGCCTGGGCGAGCCAATCCTGGAGTACGCCGATGATCGGCGCGTACGGAACCGACGCGCCGCCGAAGTGAACGCACGAACCCCAGAGCACCAGGAGCTCCGGATCGCGGCACACCTCCTGCACCAGGCGGGTCTTGCCGACCCCGGCCTCCCCGTGCACGACGATCGCGGACGGCCGCCGCTGGGCCGCACCGGCCACCGCTCCGACCAGCACGTCGCGCTCGGCGCCCCGCCCGGCGAGCCGATGATCAGGCCGTGCCCGGACATCCCCCACACGCTCAGTGTCCACCCGGGCATGGACTCCCGCCACGCGCAATCAGGCGTCGAGCTTGATGAACGTCGCCTTCGGCACGTACTCGTAGCGGTCCGGCATGCAGGTGAGGATGATGATCTGGCCGTGGTCGCCGGCACGCCCGAGCAGGGCGCCCATGTCGCGGAGGCGGGCCTTGTCGGACCAGCCGAGGGCGTCGTCGAAGATGACCGGGACGCTGCTCTCGCCGGTGCTGACCAGGTGGCTGATCGCAAGCCGGGTGATGATCGCCAACTGCTCCTGAGCACCCGTCGACAGCGCCTCGACCGGCAGCCGTGCGCCGTCCAGCTCGCGCTCCGCGACGGCCAGGTCGTCGTCCAGCCAGACCCGGAACGACGGCCCGTAGACACTCCGTCCGAGTGACTCGATCCGGCTCTGCAGTGGTTCGGAGTACTTCGTCTGTGCCTCGGCCCGGTGCCGGCTCAGCGTCTCGTGGACCCGGCGAGCCGCCTCGGCCCGCCACTGCAGACTGTCGTGCTCGGCCCGTACGCCGGCCAGCTCGAGCTCGGCCAGATCGCGCCGGGTCGCCAACCCATCCCGGCCCGACTGCTCCAGCCGCCCCTCGGTCGTCCGCAATGCGTCGCGCAACGTGTCCCGCTCGCCCTGCATCCGCGCCGCTACCGCCAACGCGTCGGTCAACTCACCCGCGATCTGATCGGCCCCGGCCGCATCCGCCTGCTCCTGTACGGCGGTCAGCTCCTCGAGCACCGCCTCAACCTCACCAGTCGCCTCGGCCTCAGCCGCAGAAACAGCGTCATCGTCGAGCAGCGCCCGGGCAGCCTCCAACGCCTCGACCGCCGCCGCCAGCCGTTCCCCCGCGAGCTCCGACCGAGCCCGAGCCTGCTGCGCCTCCGACCGGTCCTCGTCCGCCGCCTTCCGCGCCTGGGCCGCTGCGAACTCCGCGTCGCCGAGCAACCGCTCGACCTCGGCCAACGCGTCCCGGGCCTCTTCCAGCGCACGCTGTGCACCGGCCAGATCATCCGGCGCGCTGACCGGCACCTCGAAGTCCTCGAAGTCGAGCGTGTCGTGCGGTGACGCGAACTCCTCGAACAGCGACATCTGCCCGGGCACGCCCTCGACCGCGGGCTGCTTGCCGCCGCTCTCCTCGGCCTCGGCGTCGTCGTCCGCGCCCACGCCGAGCCGCGCGGTCAGCACCGCGATCCGCTCCCCCGGATCCCCACCGGTCGTCAGCGACCGCTCGGTCCGGCGGGCTTCGTGGAGCTCGGCGGTCGCGGTATCGGCCTTCCGCAGCAACTCCCGAGCAGCCGCAACGTCCTTGACGCCGGCCTTCTTCAGCAGGTCCTTCTCCCGCCGGACGGCCTCGTCGACGCGCGACCGCAGCGTCGCCGCCTCGCCCCCGGCGCGAACGGTCACCTCGACCTGCCCCGGTACGCCGACGACCAGCTCACCGGACACCAGGACCTCGGCCGACTCGTCGAAGCCCAACTCCGACGGCACCTCATGAGCACCACCGTCCAACCCGGTCCCCGACAGCTCGACCGGCTCCGCGCCAAGACGCCGTACCGACACCTCGGGGACGCCGGCCGCCAGCGCGGCGCGAGCCTCGACCACCTCAGCGCGCGCGGACTCCAACGCGGCGACGAGCGCGTCGTCGACCTTGATCCGGTCCAGGACCGTCCCGGCCGCGGCAATCCGGGCGCGTACGTCGACCAACTCCGCTTGCTGACCCAGCAGCCGGTCCAGCTCGGCGCGGTCCATCAACTCGGAGACCCGGCGCTCCGCCTCCTGGACGTCGGTACGCCGGGCGTCCTTGAGCTCGACCACCTCGGCCAGTGCCGCCTCAACCGCGTGGACGCTCTCGACTGCCGTCCTGGCGACCGTCTCGGCATCGGTACGACGTTCGGCCAGCTCGGCATCGGTCTTGGTGAAGCGCTCGGCCTCGTCGAGCAGCCGCTCGCGTTCGACCCGGGTCCGGGTGTGGTTCTCCAGCCGGGCGCGCGCGGTCTCGGCGCGGTGCCGGACCGAGTCGCGCCGGAGCAGGATCTCGTCGGTCGCCTTCTTCCGTTCGCGCAGCTCCTCGACCGAGGTGAGGTGGTCAGTGAGCCGGCCCGTCACGTCCTGCAGATCGAGGGTCAGCCGCTCTGCGCGGCGGATGTCCTGCTGGACCTCCTCCATCGCCTTCAGCGCCTGGGCCGCAGTCAGCTCCGCCGCGGCGACCGCCTTCTCGGACCGGGCGAAGTCACCAGTCGGTCGTCCACCGCGGGTCCAGTAGCGGAGGTACTCGTGCTCGACCGCGGTCACCAGCGGCATCGACGCGCCATCGACCGGCGTACCCGACTCCGCAGTCACCGCAGTGATCAAGGGCTCCGCGTCGGCCGGCGTTGGCAGCACCAACGACTGGCCCTGGCTCACCATGAGCGTCTGCCACAGCACCGGGTCGACGTGCTGGTGGAAGAGTCGCTCGGCCTCGTTGTGGGCCTCCCGGCCGGTCCACGACCGGCGGCGGCCGTCGGACTCGACCACGGTCAGCTCGGTGGAGCGGTTCTTCAGCCAGCGTTTGGTGTAGCTCAGCTCGCGGTTGCCGAGGGTCAGCTCGACCGTGACCTCCGGCGCGACGTCCTGGCCGACCGGCTGGATGTCGCGGATCCGGGTCGACTTGGAGTCGTCCGGCAGGTCGAACACCAGCCCGAACGCCTCCACCAGGCTGGACTTGCCGACCTCGTTGTCACCGACCACCACGGTGGTGCCGAGCGCGGGGAACCGGACAATGCGGTCCCGGACGCCACGGAAGTCCCGCAGCGCCAAGCTGAGCAGCCTCATCCCGCGTCCCGCGCCAATCTGTGCATCAACGACAGCGCCGCACCTGCGCCCTCGTCGCCACCGGCCAGCGCCTGGCGCAACTCCTCCATCGCGGCCCGCGCCGGACCGCTCAACTGCAACGCGTCCAGATCCGCCGCGTCCGGTGCGGGGCGCACAGTCCAGAACTTTGCCCAGCGCTCGACGCTCGCGAACACCTCGCCCTGCGCGTCGATCATCGCGTCCAGCCGGCTCAGCAGCGGCAGCGCCAGCGAACCGTCGCCGGCGAGCCGGACGTACGTCCGCTCCTTCTCCGGCAGCTCAGCGAACCAGTCCTCGAGGGCCGTGAGCGACTCCTCGTCGAACAGCTCGACGCGATGGTCGACCATGTGCCAGCCGCCGACGCGCACCGGCTCGACCTCGATCTCGCCGCCGCCAACGGTCACCTTGAGGACGTTGCCCGGGTTGTCCTCCTCGGGCGACGTGACCTCCTGCGTCCCGGAGAACCAGATGCGATCGGTCACGCGCGTCGTCGAGTGCCGGTCCCCGAGGCCGGCGTACTGCAGTCGTCCGTCCGCGACCGCGGCCTCGAGTGCGGTCTGATCGATCGTCGGTACGTCGGACATGCCGCCGGAGAGACTGGTCAGTTGGCCGTGCGCCAGCAGGATCCTCGTCGTACCGGACTCGACCGGGGTGAGGTCGGCGTACCCGGGCGCGGCCGGATCGGACAGCGGCCGGCGCGAACGCCACGGCGCGCCGACGATCTCGACCCCGGGCACGATCTCCAGCGGCTCGGTGCCGGTCAGGACGGTCACGTGCTCGGGCTGATGGGCCTGCCACTGGGCCGACGTCCACAGCGAGCCGGGCTCGAGGGCGTCGTGGTTGCCGGGCAGAAGGACGACCGGGACCGGGATCCGCTTGAGCGCTTCGCAAGCACGCAGGATGGTCTGCCGCTCGACCTGGTTGTGCTCGAACACGTCGCCGGTGACGACCACGAACGCCGCTGCGGTGGCCGCGGCGACCTCGCCGATCCGCGCGACAGCATCCAGCCGGGCCTGCCCCCACCGGGCTTGACCGTCCGGCCCCAGGAACCGGCGCATCATCCCCAGCTGCCAGTCCGAGCTGTGCAGAAACGTGATCGAGTCGTCCATTGCGGTGAGAACGCTAACCTGCCCCGCCGACAACCGCGCAACCCAACACACCCCAACCCCCACACCGCCCACACTCCGGACAGGGGTCAGTCCGGGAAGTCGGCGCTCCGAGAGAGGGTCTCCCACGTGGCCAGCTCGGTCTGGGAGTTGCTGTAAACCGCAGCCAGCGCCTCGACCGCGTCCGACCCGAGCGGCAGGCGCAGCGGCGGCTCGGCGTTGGCGACAGCGGTCAGGATCGCCTGCGCCGCCCGCACCGGATCGCCGGGTTGCTTGCCGTTGGCTTCCTCAAGCGCCGAACGCACCGCACCGACAGAGTCTGCGTAGATGTCACTGAACTCCGACACATGCAGTGCGGTCGGCTCGTTGAACGACGTACGGAAGGCTCCCGGCTCAACCAGCATCACCCGCACACCGAACGGCCTCACCTCAGCGGCCAGCGCCTCCGACCAGCCCTCCAACGCGAACTTCGTACCGCAGTACGCACTCACTCCGGGGAACGCGAACCGCCCACCCTGACTGCTCAACTGAACGACCGTGCCACTCCCCCGCTCCCGCATCGACGGCAACACCGCCCGAGTCAACGCGACGGGTCCGAAGAAGTGCAGCTCCATCAGGCCGCGCAACTCGTCGTCAGTCGTCTCCTCAGCAGCCCCGACCATCCCCCGACCGGCGTTGTTCACCAGTACGTCGATCCGCCCGTGCTCCTGCAGTACCTCGTCCACGACTCCCGGGATGGCGACCGTGTCCGTGATGTCCAGCTTCACCACGGACAGGCGTTCGTGGGTGAGGTCCATCGCTTCCGGTCGTCGTACCGCGGCGACGACGGTGTGACCCGCCGCGAGTGCCTCCTCGGTCAACGCTCGCCCGAATCCGGCGTTCGCGCCGGTGATCAACCAGATGTCCGCCATGCGCCCCACAATGTCACCCGCAGGGTTCTACGATCCGGGGGTGGATGTGTACCTGGAGACTGGGCGGCTGTGGTTACGGCGGTTCACGGCTGACGACGTCGACCTGCTCACCGGGCTGGATTCCGACCCTGAGGTGATGCGGTTCCTGACCGGGAAGCCGACACCGCGGGAGGAGATCGAGAACGTCGTCCTGCCTCAGCTCCTGAAGGTGTACGCCGAGCACCGGGAGCTCGGAACGTTCGCGGCGTACCACAAGTCCGACGGTGCGTTCATCGGGTGGTTCGGGATGCAGCCGACGAGAGAGCCGAAGATGGTGGGGGTCGGCTATCGCCTGAACCGGACGGCATGGGGTCAGGGGTACGCGACCGAGGGGACGAGGGCGCTCATCGACAAGGCGTTCGGTGAGCTCGGGATGGACCGCGTAGTCGCCGACACGATGGCCGTCAATCACCGGTCCCGGGCGGTGATGCGCCGGTCCGGGCTGCGGTTCGTCCGCGTCTACCACGAGGTGTTCGACGATCCCCTGCCCGGGACCGAGTTCGGCGAGGTGCAGTACGCCGTCGATCGGCCGACCTGGGAAGCTGGACGACGTGCCTGACGACCAACGGCCGTACGCCGTACTCGACATCGACGCGACGCTGTCCGACACCAGCGAGCGGATCCACTTCCTGGCGAAGCGGCCGAAGGACTGGGACTCGTTCTTCGCCCACGCGAAGGAGGACGCGGTCCTGGACGAGGGGCTCGCGGTCGCCACGACGCTGGCCGCCGAGCACGAGATCGTCTACCTCACCGGCCGGCCCGAGCGGCTGCGTCGGGACACGCTGAAGTGGCTGAAGGACAACGGCTTCCCCGACGGCAAGGTCTACATGCGCGGCAACACCGACCGCCGGCCGTCGGTGCTGATGAAGCTCGGCCGGCTCAAACGACTGGCCGAGGACCGCCCGGTCGCCGTCCTGGTCGACGACGACGTCAAGGTGTGCGCGGCCGCGGAGAAGGCCGGCTACACGGTGATGAGGGCCGACTGGGGACTCGATGCCGAGACCCAGCCGACCCTCTTCGACGCTCAGGAGTCCGAAGGACGGACCTGAGGTCCTACTTGCTCAGACCAACGATCAGCTGGTTCGGGTACGGCGGGTAGGCGGACAGATAGAAGTTCTGCACCTTCGACCCGTGCAGGAACGCGTTGCGCGCGTAGATCAGCGGCACGACCGGCGAGTCCTGCATGATCTGCTTGTCCACCGCGCTCCACATCCCGGCCGCCTTGCCCAGGTCCGACTCGGCCGTCGCCGCCGCGATCGCGGAGTCCACCGCCGGGTTGGAGTAGCGGGAGATGTTGTACCCGCCGTTACCGATCTCCGACGACGCGAACAGCGGCTGGATGTTGCCGAGCGCGCTCGGGAAGTCCGGCAGCCAGCTGGACACGGTCAGGTCGAAGTCCGGCTTGTTCCCGGTGATCAGGTCGGTCAGCGACTCGCTGTCGAGGCCGGGCAGGAGCTTGACCGTGATCCCGGCCCGCTTCAGGCCCTGCTGGATCGCCTGCGCCACCGGGAGGCCGGTCGCGGTCGAATTGTCGGCGACCATCGTCAGGGTCAGGTTGCTGACGCCCGCGGCCGCGAGCATCTGCTTGGCCTTCTCCGGGTCGCCCTGCGGCGGCGCCGGGTACAGGTCGAACTTGTTGAAGCCGTCGATGCCCGGCGTGATCAGGGTGGTGGCGAGCTCACCGCCGTACTCCGGACCGCCCTCGGCGACCTGGACGGCCTGCTTGTCGACGGCGAACTGGATCGCCTTGCGGACCTCGGGGTTCGACAGCGCGGGGCGCTTGGTGTTCATCGCGAGGTACTGCAGGGCGCCGGACGGCGACGTGGCGACGCGGGCCTTGACGGCCGGATTGCCGGTCACCGTCGGGATCAGCGCGGCCGGGACCGAGGTGCCGGTGGTGGCCGCGAACTTGTCGTCGCCGGCGTCGGCGATCAGGCGCTGGTTCACCACGTCGGGCTGCAGACCCATCTCGAACACGATGGAGTCCGGAAGGCCGGTGCGGGCCTGGTCGGTCGACTTGTCCCAGCCCGGGTTGCGCTCCAGCTCGAGCTTCGAGCCCGGGGCGTACGACTTCACCTGGTACGGGCCGCTGGCGACCGGCTTCTCACCGTAGTGCGCCGGGTCGGTGTCGGCCTTCTTCGGCACCGGCGAGAACGCCGGCATGCTGACGATCCAGGGCCAGTCGCCGAACGGCTTGTTCAGCTTGAAGATGAGCGTGGTGTCGTCCGGCGTCTGGACCGAGGCCAGGTCGCCACTCTTGTACGGACCGGTGTACTTGTCCCCGCCGACCAGCAGCGACTTGTGGTAGCCGAGGCCACCGGACAGCTCCGGCGCGAACGACCGCTCGATGCCGTACTTGATGTCGGCGGCAACGATCGGCGATCCGTCGGCGTACTTCAGACCAGGCTTCAGCTTGTAGGTCCAGGTCTTGCCGCCGTCGGAGACCTTGCCGGTGTCGGTGGCCAGGTCGGGAACCAGTTGCGCCCCCTTGCCCTCCTCGGTCTTCCACGAGGTCAGGCCGCGCAGTACCAGGTGGATCGTGCTGATCCCCAGGTTCTGGCTCTTGGCCGGGTCGAGGTTGACCTCCTTGCTCGTGGTGAGCACGTGCCAGGTGCCGCCCTGCTCCGCGACCGCGGTGCTGCCGCCGGTGGCGGTCTTGTCGTTGGCGTTGCAGGCGGCCGCGGCCAGCACCAACGCGGCCGTCAGCGCGACCGTTCGGGTTAGGTGTTTCATCGTGTCCTCTCAGGAGGTGGGGGCTCAGGGAAGTAGCAGGCGGCCCGGTGTTCCGTGCTCCCCTGGACGGGTTCGAGCACGGGCCGTTCGGTGGCGCACACGTCCTGGACCTTGTAGCAGCGGGTCCGGAACGGGCAGCCCGACGGAGGCGCGATCGGCGTCGGGACGTCGCCGGTCAGCACGATCCGGTCCCGCTCTACCCCCGGCTCGGGCACCGGGACCGCGGACAGCAGGGCCTTCGTGTAGGGGTGGGCCGGCGACGAGTACACCTGGTCGGCCGGACCCTCCTCGACGATCGTGCCGAGGTACATGACCGCCAGCCGGCTCGCTACCTGACGTACGACGGCCAGGTCATGGGCGACCAGCACATAGGACAGGCCGAGCTCGTCGCGAAGGTCGGCGAGCAGGTTCAGCACCTGGGCCTGCACCGACACGTCGAGGGCGGAGACGGGCTCGTCGCAGACGAGCAGATCGGGCTTCACCGACAGCGCCCGCGCGATCCCGATCCGCTGCCGCTGGCCGCCGGAGAACTCATGCGGGTAGCGCTCGAGGTGCTCCTCGGACAGCCCGACCTGGTGGAGCAACTCAACGAGCTGGGCTCTGGTCGGCCGGATCCCCTGGGCGCGGAACGGCGTACTCAGGATGGTGCCGACCGACTGCCGCGGGTTCAGTGACGCTTGCGGGTCCTGGAACACCATCTGGATCTTGCGGCGGACCGGCCGGAGCTTTCGGCCGCGGACCCTGGTGACGTCCGCACCGCCGATCTCGACAGTGCCCTCGGTCGGGTCCAGGAGCCGGGTCGCCACGCGGGCCAGGGTTGACTTGCCGGATCCGGACTCGCCGACCAGGCCGACCGTCTCACCTTTGCGGACGACGAAGTTCACGCCGTCGACGGCCTTGACCGCCTGGGCTTCACGCCACGGCACGCCGCGGAGACCGAAGTACTTCCGGACGTTCTTGAGGTGGAGCAGCTCTTGGCTCATGCGATCACCTCCGGGCGGCGCCCGAGGTGGCAGGCGGCCTCGTGATCGCCCTCGCCGGGCCGGGGCGTGAGCTCGGGGCGTTCGGTGATGCAGCGTTCGCCGACCAGGTGGGTGTACGCGCATCGCGGCTGGAACGGGCACCCGGTCTTGATCGAGCCGGGCGACGGCGGGGTACCGGGGATCGTGGTCAACCGCGGCTTCGGGGGTACGTCGACCCGCGGCATCGCACCGAGCAGACCCAGGCTGTACGGGTGCGCCGCCCGGTAGAACAGGTCGCGGACCGTGCCCCGCTCGGCCGCACGACCGGCGTACATGACCAGAACGTCGTCGGCGATCTCCGCGACCACTCCGAGGTCGTGCGAGATCAGGACGAGCGCAGTACCGAACTCCTCCTGGACGTCGTCCAGGAGGCGCATGATCTGTGCCTGCACGGTCACGTCGAGTGCTGTCGTCGGTTCGTCCGCGATCAGCACTCTCGGGTCGTTCACCAGAGCCATAGCAATCACGACCCGCTGCCGCATTCCCCCGGAAAACTCGTGCGGATAGCTGTCCGCCCGCCGGGCCGCGTCCGGGATGCCAACCTTGTCCAGCATCTCGACCGCTCGCCGGTTGGCCACCTTCTTCGACACGTCGTGGTGCAGCCGGTACGCCTCGGCGACCTGCCAGCCGACGCTGTAGTACGGATTCAGTGCGGACAGCGCGTCCTGGAACACCAGCGCGATGTCGTTGCCGCGGATCTTGCGCAGCTCGTCGTTCGGCAGGCCGATCAGTTCCCGGCCGTCCAGCAGCACCTCACCGGTGGTGGCGGCGTTGGACGGCAGCAGCCCCATCACGGCGGCGGAGCTGACGCTCTTGCCGGAGCCGGACTCGCCGACGATCGCGAGCGTTTCGCCGGGCGCGACCGAGAAGTCGATGCCGTCGACGGCCGGGACGAGACCGCCCTCGGTCGTGAACGTGACGTGCAGGTCGTGTACCTCCAGTACCGGCTCAGTCATGGCTCACCCTCGGGTCGAGCACACCGTGCACTATGTCCACCACCAGATTCGCCAGGATGATCAGGAAGGCCGAGAACAGCGTGACGCCGACGACCACGGCCACGTCCAACTGCTGGACCGCGCTGATCAGGAGGTCGCCGAGCCCCTGCATGCTGAACACCTTCTCGGTCAGGATCGCGCCACCGAGCAGCACCCCGAGGTCCAGACCGAAGAGTGTGATGATCGGCACCAGGACGCCGCGCAGCCCGTGAGTGACGACCACGCGACCCTCGCCGGCGCCTTTGGCCCGTGCTGTGGTGATGTAGTCGAGGTTCAGCTCCTCGAGCATCTGCGCACGGGTCAGGCGGATGTACGCCGCCGCCTGGATGACCGCGAGCACGAGCCAGGGCGTGATCAGATGCCAGGCCCAGTCGACCGGGCTCTCGGTGAACGGGACGTAGCCGTTCACCGGGACCATGTTCAGCCAGAACCCGAACACCAGGATCGCCAGCAGCCCGAGCAGGAACGACGGCGTCGACACTCCGGCCAGCGCGACCCCGACGGACAACCGGTCGAGCAGGCGTCCCCGGTTGAGCGCGGCGACCACGCCGAGCGACACCCCGAGCAGCAGCCAGAGGATGGCCGCGCCGATCGCGATCGACGCCGTGATCGGCAGCCGGTCGAGGATCAGCGTGCTGACCGGCCGGGCCAGCGGGAACGAGTAGCCGAAGCACGGTGCGTTGCAGTGCACAGCCGCCGCACCGTCACCGAAAGTGCGGCCGGCGAAGATGCCCTTGAGGAAGCTCAGGTACTGCTGGATGACGCTCTGATCCAGCTGCATGAAGTGCCGGGCCTGCTCGAGGCGGTCCGGCGTACACGGCTTGCCACAGGCGAGGTGGGCCGGATCGGCCGGGATCGCGTAGAAGACCAGGTAGACGGCGAGGCTCAGCGCAAGCATCACCACAGCGGCTGCGAACAGGCGGCGGATCACGAACCAGAGGAGGTCGGGCATCAGTGCGTCCTCCGCAACCGGACGTCGAACGCGTCGCGGACGCCGTCGCCGAGCAGCGTGAAGCCGAGCACCGCGACGAACAGCGCGACGCCCGGGAAGAACAGGAACCAGGGATCCGCGCCGGTGTAGACCCAGGCGATCGAGTCGGAGATGGACCGGCCGAGGCTGGGTGTCGGCGGTGGTACGCCGACGCCAAGGAACGACAGCGCCGCCTCGGCACCGATGTAGCCGGGGATGGCCAGGGTGGCGATCACGAGGACCGGGCCGAGCAGGTTCGGCAGGATTTCGCGGGTGATCACGTGCCAGCCGGACGAGCCGACGCTGCGGGCCGCCTCGACGAACTCGCGGGCGACCAGCGATCTGGCCTGATTGCGGATCAGGCGGGCCAGGCTGGCCCAGCCGAACACGCTGAGTACCAGGATCAGCAGAAGCCAGCGCGGGAAGCCCGCGGGCACGATGATGCCCAGGGCAATCATGAAGACCAGCTGCGGGAAGCCGAACAGGAAGTCGAACAGCCGGGACGCGACCGCGTCGTACCAGCCGCCGAAGTAGGCGGCGCTGATGCCGACCAAGGTACCGACGACGGAGGTGACGAGGGTGACCACGATCGCGATCGTCAGCGAGGTCCGCAGCCCGAGCACCACGATCGAGAACAGGTCCCGGCCGGTCAGTGGTTCGACGCCGAACCAGTGCTCGCTGCTCACCCCGCCGAGCGCACCCTTCGGCGCGTTGCCGTTGGCCGGGTCGAGCAGGTCGAGGTGGTAGGTATACGGATCCTGCCCGGACAGCTTCACCAGCAGGGGCGCCGCGGCCGCGATCAGCACCAGCAGCACGACCAGCACCACTCCGAGCCGCGCACTCCGATCCTTCCGGATCCGGCGCAGGGCTTGCCGGGTCGGCGAGACGGCCGCGGCCACCGAGGAACTCACAGGCACTCCTGACAACGTCGAACAATCCCAGCCGGGAGACGGTAGGCCGAAGTCTTCCACCATCGCAGTTCCATCCCGAATCCCGAGAATCCCACTGGATCTCCTCGGCGTCTGTGCGCGACACCCGACCGGCTACTCTCCGCACCGTGGACAAGCAACTGACGGTCGGCGAACGAGTGCTCAACTACAGCGTGTACGGCGATATCGATGGGGTGCCGGTGATGTCGCAGGGCGGGTCGCCGAGCACGCGGTGGAAGCGGCCGGACGTCGTACGGGCTGCCGAGGAGTGCGGCGTACATCTGGTCGTTCCCGATCGGCCGGGGTACGGCGGGTCGACGCGTCAGCCGGGGCGGACAGTGGCCGACGTGGTGGAGGACGTGACCGCGTTGGCCGACGTACTCGGGTGGGAGCGGTTCGCGATCACTGGCGGATCAGGCGGTGGCCCGCATGCGTTGGCGTGTGCTGCGCTCCTGTCCGACCGCGTCACGCGCTGCGCGGTGATCGGCGGAATCACACCGCCGCTTGTGGACGGCCCTGAACCTTCTGCAGACGACGAGGATCCGCGGCGGAACCGCACGTCGTGGCTGGCGGCACGCGGCGAGGAGTACGTCCGGCCGTCGATCGAGGAGGCTGCCCGGAGCATCATGGCGGGCGTGGAGGCCGGCGGACCGGAGGTCCCGCCCGATCCGCACTACCCCACGCCTTTGGTGCCGGCGCGGGACGATCCGGAGGCAATGGCTCGGCTCACGGCGACGTTCGTCACCAGCCACGACGGCTGGGTCGACGACAACATTGCGTTCGCGAACGACTGGGGTTTCAGCCTGGACGACGTCCGCGTCCCCACCAGCATCTGGTTCGGCTCCGCCGACGACCGCGCCCGCAAGTACGCCGACCTCCTCACCGCGGCGATCCCCCATGCCGAGCCCATGCCCTACACCGGCGGCCACATCCAGCCGGTAAATGCGTATCGCGACCTGCTGCAGTGGTTGAAACTGTCCTGATGGACGAGAAGGCGGCGGAGACCGCTCGGCGGTTGGTGGTCGAACAGTTCCCGGAGGCCCGCGCAGCATGGCTGGGCGGGAGCGTGGCACGTGGCGACGCCTCCCCGACGTCCGACCTGGACATCACCGTGCTTCTCGACGGACCACCCGCGCCACTGCGGAAGTCGCTGGAGTACGGCGGCTGGCCGGTGGAGCTGTTCGTGCACACGGAGAAGTCGATCGCGTTCTACTCCGGCAAGGACCAGCAGCGCAGACAGCCGACCATGGCGCGGCTTGTCGGCGAGTCCGTCGTACTGCTCGACACCGATGGCTCGGGTGCGCGGTTGCAGCAAGCCTACGTCGCCGAGGTGGCGGCCGGTCCGGCCCCGCTGAGCGCCGACGAGCTCGAGCTGCTGCGCTACATGATCACCAACCTCTTGGACGACCTGGCCGATGCCTCCGGCAACATCCGCACCGCTATCTGCTCGGTGCTGTGGCAGGATGCCGCCCGCCTCCTCCTCACCGGCGCCGGTCAGTGGTCCGGCACCGGCAAAGGGCTGCTGCGCGAGGTGATGGCGTACGACGAGTCGCACGGCACCGACCACGCGACGGCGCTGATGGACGGGGTCCGGGCGGAGGACGACCGTCTCGTCGAGGAGGTCGACCGGATCCTGCAGCCGTACGGCGGGCGACTGTTCAGCGGCTTCGAGCTGTCCGGGAGCACGCCCTAGCTCTACTCGGCGTCGATCAGTTGCCAGTCGCGGCGCTTCGGCAGCAGGCGGACAGCGAGTACTGCGACCAGTGCGCCGATCAGGACGCCGGGGATGATCCAGCGCCAGCCGGTGAGGACGCCGGTCGACGCGGTCTGGGCCTGTGGGGGTGCCGCCGGCGCGGTGGTCGGAACGGGCTCGGCCGCCGGGGCGGGGGCCGGTTCGAGGTTCCAGTTCATGCTGGTCGGGCCGCCGTACGACCCTGGTTGCTCCTGCTGGCTGGGCAGCAGCTTGAGGGAGCCGAGCAGTTTCAGCAGTGCGGCCGGGTCGGGCGAGGTGTGCCAGGTGGGTTGGGCCGGCATCGTCTTACCGTCGAGCGTCTCGGTCGTGGCGATCCACGGTCCGCCCTCCACGTCCGGGTAGATGATGTCGAGCCGCCAGACGGACATGTCGTGGATCATCCAGGCGGCGCGGATGAACGCACCGGCGTCATGCCGCTCATCCCCTACCGCCGGCTTCGATCCGGCGACCTGCGTCAGCCGCTGGAGCTCTTCGTAGGCACGGTCGTCGTAGCCGACCGCTGTCACTCGCGGTGGGGCGCTGAGCAGGACGCTGGTCGGACCGCCTGCGTCTGCGGGTGCGGCTCCGGCAGCGGCGACAGCGATCACGGCGGCTAGCAGTGCGAGCGTACGGCGGACCATGGCGGCTCTCCCTGGAAAGACGAGGATTCACCCCTGTTACACCGCCGGTAGCTAGGAGGTTCCGCGAGCCAACTCGACCGCTCTGGTCTTGTCGGGCGCTCCTTCGAGCCGGAACGTCACACCGTTATTCACCCAGACCAGAGTGGGACCGGCCACGCGTACACGTTGCTCCACGCCGTGCTCGTCCCCCAGCACGAGCTCATGCGGGGTCTTGAACCAGTAGCCGTTGAGGTCCGGCACGTACTCCAGGCTGTCGTAGTACTTCTTCAGGTACAGCGGTGACACCTCGGCCTGGAACTGCTCCAGCCGGATCCCACTCTCCCAGCTGATCGCCACGAAGCCCTTTGATGCCTCAACACCCTTGGGAGCGCCGAGCGATTGCGGCAGCGCCGGCTTGAACCCCGCGATCCGCTCTGCCTCCTCCAACGACAGCTCGCCGTTGACTCCGGGCGCTGGGGGCGCACTAGTCGGGCCGGTGCCGACCGGACGAGCCTGCACTCCCCCGATGTTCAACCACTCCGCCACCGTTGCACGGACCGGCGGCGTGAGCGCAGCACCCGCGATCAGAATGAGGAACCCGGCCAGGAACGCACGCCAGCGATCTCGCAGCCGCCTCTTCACAGGTACGCCGGCCACCCGGGACAGCACTGCGGCCGTCAGCCCCTCGTCCACCGGAGGTACGACGGCGGAACGTCCGAGGATCCGTAGCTCGTCGTCCAAGTTCATCGCTGCACCTCCTTGTCGGGGAGTTCGGTCCGTAGCCGGCCGAGTGCGCGGTGCAGGCGGGACTTGACCGTCCCGCGCGGCCAGCCGAGCACCACAGCCGTCTCCTGCTCGTCCAGGTCCAACAGGTAGCGACAGGTCACCACCTGCCGCATGTTGTCGGGCAGTGCACGGACAGCGGTCAGCAGCTCCTGCCGCCGCTCCAGCGTGACTGCGTGCTCGGCCGGGTCCAGTACGACGTCCAGCGGCGCAGCCAGCTCCTCACGACGGGATCTGCGGCTCCGGGACCGGACCACATTGCGCGTCTCGTTCGCGACGATGCGCAGCAGCCACGGCCGGAACGCCGAGCCGTCCCGGAACCCTCCGAGAGCCCGGTACGCCTTCACGAACGCCTCCTGGACCACGTCGTCCGCGTCCGCACCGGCGCCGAGGAAGACCGCCGTACGTTTGGCCACCGGGGCATGCCGCAGCACCAGCTCGCCGTACGCGGCCGACTCACCACCCCGCACCCGAGCCAGAATCTCCGCCTCGTCGCCCTGGCTGATCACGCCTCCAGTCAGTTTCAGACAGTGTGACTACACCACCGGCCCACCCGTGGTTCCTTCTCCCCACCACCCGAGCGGTGCTTCTCCTCACCACCCGAGCGGTCCTTCTCCTCTCCACCCGAGCAGAGCGAGGTTCCTCTTCCCACCACCCGAGCGGTGCTTCTCCTCACCACCCGAGCGGAGCGAGGTTCCTCCTCGTCACCACCGAGCGGTGCGTCTCCTCTCCACCCGAGCGGTGCTTCTCCTCACCACCCGAGTGGAGCGAGGGTTCTTCTCCTCACCCGCCGAGCGGAGCGAGGCGGTTTCGTGTCAGTGTCTCTACACCGCCGGAGATTGTCTGGTTCCGTGTATAAGGTCGGGAACGTGCCAGAAGTCGATGCGTCCTTCCTCGCCCTTCCCCGTCACGAGCTCGCCGAGGCCGCGCTGCAGCGCGCCCGAGACCTCGGCGCCACCTTCGCCGAGTTCCGGCTGGAGCGGATCCGGTCCGAGTCCATCGCGCTACGCGACAGTCTGCTGGAGAGTGCCTCCGACGACGAGGATCTCGGTCTCGCGGTCCGCGTCATCCACGACGGCACCTGGGGCTTCGCCGCCGGCGTCGCGCTGACCACCGACGAGGCGGTCCAGGTCGCCGAGCAGGCCGTCAACATGGCCCAGGTCGCCCGGCCGATCAACGCCGAGCCGATCGAGCTCGCCGACGAGCCCGTGTACGACGACGTCAGCTGGGTGTCGTCGTACGAGATCGACCCGTTCAGCGTGCCGCGCGCCGAGAAGGTCGCGCTGCTGACCGACTACAGCGACCGGCTGATGAAGGCCGACGGCGTCGCTCACGTCAGCGTCCGCGTCGCCTCGGTCCACGAGTGCAAGTTCTACGCGAACACCGAGGGAACGTCGTACACCCAGCAACGGGTCCGGATCGGCCCGGACATCACCGCCTACGCGGTGGACAACGAGACCGGCCGGTTCGACTCGATGTCGAGCTGCGTGCCGCCAGCCGGCCGCGGCTGGGAGTACCTGACCGGCACCGGCTGGAACTGGGATGCGGAGCTCGCCCAGATCCCCGGTTGGCTGGCCGAGAAGATGACCGCGCCGGCCGTCGAGGCGGGCAGCTACGACCTGGTGATCGACCCGAGCAACCTGTGGCTCACCATCCACGAATCGATCGGCCACGCCACCGAGCTGGACCGCGCGCTCGGGTACGAGGCCAACTACGCCGGCACCAGCTTCGCCACCACCGACAAGCTGAACACGCTGAAATACGGCTCACCGGTCATGCACGTCACCGGAGACCGCACCGCCGAGCACGGCCTGTCCACGGTCGGGTACGACGACGAGGGTGTCGCCGGCCAGCAGTGGGACCTGGTCAAGGACGGCACCCTGGTCGGCTACCAGGTCGACCGCCGGATGGCCAAGGTCAACGAGGACCTGCTCGGTACGCCACGTTCGAACGGCTGTGCGTACGCCGACTCGTCCGGGCACATCCCCATCCAGCGGATGGCGAACGTGTCGTTGCAGCCGGCCCCTGACGGTCCCTCGACCGAGGAGCTGATCAGCCGGGTGAAGAACGGCATCTACATCGTCGGCGACAAGTCCTGGTCGATCGACATGCAGCGGTACAACTTCCAGTTCACCGGTCAGCGGTTCTACAAGATCACCGACGGCAAGCTGGACGGCCAGCTCCGCGACGTCGCCTACCAGGCGACCACCACCGACTTCTGGGGCTCGATGGAGGCCGTCGGCGGCCCGCAGACGTACGTCCTCGGCGGTGCGCTCAACTGTGGCAAGGCGCAGCCCGGACAGTCCGGTGCCGTCAGCCACGGCTGCCCGTCGGCCTTGTTCCGCAGCGTCCGCATTCTCAACACCACGCAGGAGGCCGGCCGGTGACGACCGCCATTCAGCTCACTCCGCAGGACACGATCGAGCGCGGGCTCGACCTGGCCGCGGCCGAGGGCGCCGACGGCTGTGTCGTCATCGTCGCCGAGACCTCCAGTGCCAACCTGCGCTGGGCCAACAACACGCTGACCACCAATGGCGCGATGCGCGGCTCCAGCGTGACCGTGATCGCGACGGTCGGAGCCGGCGAGGGTACTGCGGCCGGCGTCGTCGGCCGGTCGTCGGTCACGGATGCGTCGCTCGGCGATCTGGTGTCCGCGGCGGTCACCACCGCCCGTGCCTCCAGCCCGGCCGAGGACGCCCGCCCGCTCGTCGACGGCACCGCCGGGGCGGACTGGGCCGCGGAGCCGGAGGAGACGTCGGTCAGCGTCTACGAGAAGTTCGCCCCGGCGCTCGGTGAGACGCTGAAGCGGGCCGGCAAGGAGAGCCGCTGGCTCTACGGCTTCGCCGACCACGAGGTCACCACCCTCTACCTCGGCTCGTCCGCCGGGCTGCGGTTGCGGCAGGCGCTGCCTCGCGGATTCGTGTCGGAGACGGGCAAGTCCGGCGACCTCAGCCAGTCCGCCTGGGTCGGTGCGGCCACCCGCGACTTCGCCGACATCGACCCGTTCGCGCTCGACACCGAGCTGAACCGCCGACTCGGCTGGGCGTCGCGGACCGTTTCGGTCGACGCCGGCCGGCACCCGACGATCCTGCCGCCGGCCGCGGTCGCCGACTTGATGACGTACCTGTTCTGGCAACTGGACGGACGGGAGGCGTTCGAGGGCCGCAGCGTCTTCTCCACCCCGTCCGGTGGAACGCGGATCGGCGACGCGCTGTCGACACAGCCGGTCAACCTACTGTCGGATCCGCAGCTGCCTGGCCTCGAGACCTTCCCGTTCGCAGTGGCTCGCTCGTCCGGCGGAGCGTCCAGTGTGTTCGACAACGGGCTCACGCTGTCCGCGACCGATTGGATCCGCGGCGGCAAGCTCGAGCACCTGATGACCAGCCGGCACACGGCCGACCTGATCGGTACACCGGCCGCGTCGCCCGGCATCGACAACTACGTGCTGTCCGTGGATGGCGCTTCCGGGTCGACCGACGACCTGGTCGCCGGGGTCGAGCATGGCTTGCTGCTCACCTGCCTCTGGTACATCCGGATGGTCGATCCGCAGACGTCGCTGCTCACCGGCCTGACCCGCGACGGCGTCTACCTGGTCGAGAACGGCGAGGTGACCGGTGCCGTGAACAACTTCCGCTTCAACGAGAGCCCGGTCGACCTGCTCGCCCGGTTCAGCGCCGCTGGGGCAACAGTTCCGTCGTTCTCGCGCGAGTGGGGCGACTACTTCTCACGGACCGCGACCCCGCCGCTGCTGGTGCCCGACTTCAACATGTCGAGCGTCAGCCAGGCCAGCTGACACAGCGCAACGCCCCGCGAACCCTCCTCGGGTTCGCGGGGCGTTGTGCGTTGAAGGTCAGACCGTCGGGTATCCCGGCTCGGCCGGCCCGCCCGGCTGGCCGAAGCCCTGGCCGCGCTCGGCCGCCTTCGGGTCCGGACCGAACCGGTTGTCACCGATCGTGCCCTCCTGTGCCTGCCAGATGATGAACCAGATCCACCCGATGCAGGGGATGAGCCAGATCAGCACCCACCAGCCGCTGCGGTCCTTGTCGTGCATGCGCCGGACCGCGACGGCGATCGTCGGGATCAGCAGCGCCAGGCCGTAGATCGTCGACAGCCAGCCGCCGCTGCGGACTCCACCGTTCTCGAAGTCCAGGCCGAGGATCCGGTCGAGGATGCCGACGATGATCGACCCGATGATGTAGAAGAGAACGTACATCCAGAACTCTTTGCGCCGGGCACGCCCATTGAACTGCGCATACCGTTTCGTGATGACGTCGATGAACCACTGCATTGCTGATCTCCGATGGTCGAAGGTGAGACGCGGACAGAGCCTGTCGGAACCAACCGGGTCCGTCAATGCAACTTTTCCGTATGGTGACCACACCGCAACCTGGCACGCCGTTGCCGCCGCCAACGTCACCTATCCGGAACCGGCCAACTGTTAGAGCCGGCTTCAGGTTTCCTGCTCGGGTTTCGCCAGCGTGACCCGCCACATCCGCAACGGCCGCGGGCCTTCGTCGTACGGCGTCTCGTCGTCGAGCCGCCAGCGGTCGGCCAGTTCCTGGATCAACGGCTGGTCGAAGAACCGGCCGACGAATCCATCGTGCACGGCCAGGCCTTCCTCGAGTTCTTGCCAGTGGCCCGCACACGGGTCGTCGGCCGACCACACGGCGTACACGAAGAGTCCGCCCGGGCACAGGACGCGGTAGATCTCGGACACCAGAGAGCGCAGTTCGGCGCGGGAGAAGGCCATGTTCAGCAGCAGGTTCGCGAACACCGCGTTGACGGTGGCGTCGGCGGGCGGCAGCGGATCGCGTACGTCGTGCAGCGCGGCGGTGACGCGGTCGTCGAGGCCCTCACGCTGTGCTTCCAGCCGCAACTGGTCGAGCGCGGACTCGCTGAAGTCCGTCGCGTGCACGCTGAATCCCTGTCTGGCCAGGAAGAACGCGTCCCGGCCGTGCCCGGCACCGAGCTCCAGGACGTCATCGATGCCTGCGGCACCGAACACCTCCGCGGCCCACTGCGCCGCCGCGGACGGCTCCGAACCGTGCAGCTGCGGATGATGCAGGTAGGCCCGCTGCCAACGCTCCTGCTGAGCTCTCGCGAGCTCGACATGCCCAGTCTTCATCTTGCTCCCCGTGGTCGTCTCGCCGGTCTGGACAACCGGCAGACCGCAGCAGCCTACGTCACAACCAGGTCCGGCCCCCAGTCCAGCGGTCCGGCCTCATCCATCGCCACGCCAGATTATTTGCTGACGGCAACGACAGCCGGCGGTGGAGCGCGGGCGTCCGTGGCCGCCGGATCCGGACACTCTTCGTGACCGGCGCGGCCCGGGCGTGACCCGACGCGCGCAGCCGGTTTCCACCCTGGCCCCCCGGTCCGCATACTTGGTTCGAGGATATTCACGACCCGGGGGCCGGATGACGAATCGCAGCGACAAGCAGACGGCTGACGTGCTGCTGCTTGCCAGCGTGCTCGAGAAGCTCCGCACCCACGACGGCCTGACCATCGCCCGGCTGAAGGCCGGCGAGTCGGGTACGACGGCGCCGCTGCTGGAGCTGCCGGCGACCCGCAGGTTCGCGTCCGTGCATGAGCTCGACCGCGCCCGGGCGGCGCGCGAGCTGGTCATCAACTGCGTCCGGGACGACCTCAAGGGCACCACGCAGATCGTCGCCGACGCGATCCTCGCCCTCGGCGTCCACACCACGACGTACGCCGAGGCCGGCATCGAGGAGCGCGTCACCCGGTCGCTCTACAACCCCTCTCTCGGTCCCCGTCGCGAGGCGTTGCTGAACAACTGGCACCGCCTGCACCAGGCACTCGGCCAGCAACCAGGCGAAGCCCCGAGCGACCGCTCACTGCGCGGTACGACGGAGCCCGCCGTACTGCGCGAACTCGCGAACCAGCTGATCCGCCGGGCGATCTACTCGGTCGGCTCGAAGACCATCACCATGCTCGACGCAGCCCCGGCCGCCGACGCCGCGCCGGCCGGGCGCGTGATCGTGGTCGGCGGTGCGGTGATGGACGCGACGTTCCGGACCAAGACGCTGCCGGAACCGGAGACGTCGAGCGAGGCCTACGGCTTCGACCTCTCCCCCGGCGGCAAAGGTCTGACTCAGGCCGTCGCGGCGGCCCGCCTCGGGCTCCGAACCTCTCTGATCGCGGCGGTGACCGACGACCGCTTCGGCGAGGAGATCCTCCAGTACCTGCACGACGAGGGCGTCGACACGTCCCTCGTCAAGCGCATCCGCGGCCGCCGTACGCCGTTCACCGGAGTCTTCGAGAAGGAACTCGGCGACAGCATCGCGGTCAACTGGCGGAACGAGAAGCAGGTCTTCCTGTCCCCCGAGGATCTCGACGACCACCGCGACCACCTGGCCGGCTGCGACGTACTGCTGACGACGTTCGAGGTCCCGCGCGAGACGATGCAGCAATCGCTGGCTCTCGCGCACTCGGACCCGCTCAACCGGCCACTGGTGATCGTGACTCCGGGCCAGCCCTACGTCGACGAGCGCATCTCGCGCGACACGTTCCTGCGGATCGACTACCTGGTCGCGCATCCGTGGGAGCTCGGCCATTTCGCAGCCCAGGGCCAGGCACCGTTCGACCCCGACCCGGTCGCGCGGAACCTGCTCGCCTTCGGGGTGGAGGCGCTGTGCGTGCTCGTCAACGGCGGCTGCACGGTCTACTCCGGCGCGGCCCACGACGTACTGAGCGTGCCGACCATCCCGTCGATCTACAAGGAGTCCTCAGCCGCGCGCGACGCCTTCTGCGCCGCACTGGCCGCCAAACTCGTCGACAACGACGGCAAGTTCTCCGCGGCGGTCGCGCTCTGGGCCACCGCCGCGATGTCGTGCGCCACCGCCGACTTCCCCCTCACCAACTCCATGCCCGACCGCCAGCGCATCGACGCGCTGCTGGCCAGATTCCCGTTCTCGATGAACGGCGGGGCGGCCAACTGATCCTGCTGATCAGCGGCGTAGGCGGCGTTGGTCTTCGAGGGGCACGGGGGCGGTCTCGCCGCGCATGCGGCAGCAGTAGATGACCGAGTCGAGGAGTTTGGCGCGGCTCTGCTCGAAGCGGGTGCCGACGTTCGCACGCCGGAGCTCGGTGAGGTTCGCGCCGCCGTAGCGGGTCCGGAGCTGCCGCGGGCTGGCGTAGATGCTGTCGACGTACAGGTAGGGACGCGCCTCGATCGACATCCATTGCTGCCAGTTGGCAGCCCGGTAGCTCGAACCGATGAATCCGAGATTCGGATCGACCGCCGTGGTGAGCAGTTGCACGCTGGGAATCTCGCGCCGGATCACCTGCCGGACTTTCGACAGCAGGAACGAGATCGCATTCACCGGAGCGACGTCGAAGGAATACACCCGGGACACGTCCCAGGCGGCTCCGAGTGGTACGCCGAACTGCGTCTGGAGCTGCCGTCCGACCCGCATCCATTCCAGCGGGGAAACACTGCACAACGTCACTGGCAGCCTGTTCACCGGATCCACCAGAGCGAAGTTCACCGACCCGGCCCGGGCACTGCGCAGGTAATGCAGGCGACTGAACACCTGATCCGCCTCGCTGTTCCCGAGGCGCACGAAACGCAGGTCGGGCAGCAGGTACTTGTCCTTCGGAATAAGGCTTTCGATGGCCTGCTGATCACGCTGCAACCGGGCCGCGTTGCGATTCAGTTCGGCGATCACCTGCTGGCGAGCGACCGACCCGTTCGGCCGGGCCAATCGAGGCAGGTGCAGCAGCGTCCGGACACTGAGCGCGCGGTTCGGGACGCCGTGCCGGCGCACGGCATCGTCCAGCAGGTCGGCGAAACCAGGAGCATGCCTTCGGCAATCATCGAGCGAAAGTCTGGCTGCTGGGGACGCGGGAACTGCTGGGACCACTGAGACTGGAGGCCGCGGGACAGCGGCGGCGCGCACCGCCGGGCCGACGGCATTGATCACCACACCCGGATGCTATCCGACAGTTGCCATGGCACCGCAACTTCCCAACTGGACGAGTTTTGGCGGCGTGTTGGCGCCGGAACTGCCAGTTGGCAGACCGATCCTGCCAACTGGCGGAAAGTGATACGCGCAAACCTGCCAGCGTACCGTCGGCCACTGCCAAACCTCGGGAGCGCCAGGACGCCGGCCTGCCAAAATCATGTCCGGACAAAGATTGTGGTGCCAACTTTTCTCCATTGACAACCGATTGTCGCGGCGTTCACTGAAAGCGTAATCAGTTACGCCGAGCCGCCGACTCACTCTAACCGGTGAACGGCAAATGACAAGTCATCAAGAGGAAGTGAATCGAAGGAAAAGAGGAAACGCCATGCCTCCCAACGAATTCGTCGCGACCATCGTCGTGCTGGCCAGTGCGGTGCTCCTGATCTCCTTCTGGAAGCAGATCCTGTTCATTCTGCTCTTCGGCGTCGTGATGGTCTTCTGCTTCGGCCTCTACAACGTCGCCACCGCCATGGGGCGCTGACCGGCAGCGCTGCCGCGCACCTCTCGACACCCGCCCGGGATCCCCGGGCGGGTATTTTTTCGTAGGCTCGCAGACGTGAGTGAATCCGCCGCGGACCTCAGCCTGACCGAGGTGCTCCAATTTCTGGGGCAACGGAAACTCTCCGCGCGCGAACTCGTCGAGGATTGTCTGCGCCGCATCGACCTGGCCGAGCCCGCCGTACGCGCATTCGTGACCCGAACTCCTGACCTCGCCCTCGACGCCGCATTCCGCGCCGACGAGGCCCGCGCATGCGGCGAACGGGTCGGACCGCTGGCCGGCGTACCGGTGGCGGTGAAGGACGTCTTCCTGACCAAAGGAGTCCTCACCACCGCGGGCAGCCAAGTGCTCGCGACCTACGTCCCGGCCGAGGACGCCGCCGTGTGGGAGCGGCTGTCCGCGGCCGGTGCGGGCCTGCTCGGGAAGACGACGACCCACGAGTTCGCCTACGGGACCGCGTCGACGCCGACCGCCAACCCCTGGGACGTACGTCGTACGCCGGGTGGATCCTCCGGCGGATCGGCGGCCGCGCTCGCCGGTCGCATGGCTCCGATCGCCACCGGCACCGATACCGGCGGCTCGCTCCGCATCCCCGCGGCCGCCTGCGGCGTCTGCACCCTGCGCAGCACGCCGGGCCGCATCTCGAGGTACGGCGTGATCCCGCTCAGCCCGTCCTTCGACGTCGCCGGCCCGATGGCGCGCCGCATGCTCGACATCTCGATCCTGATGTCGGTCCTCGCCGGCCACGACCCGCGTGACCCCGCCACCCGCGATGAACCGTGCCCGCCGTACCCCTTGGAAGCCCCGCACGACCTCAGCGGCGTCCGCATCGGGCTTCCGACCGAGATGTCCTGGCAGCAGGTCGACGACCGTATAGCCGTCGTCTGCCATGAGGCTCTCGGCCTTTTGGCAGCCCGCGGCGCCCAATTGGTCGAGGTCGAGAATCCGGCCAACACCAAGGTCGTCCTGGAGAAGTCCATCGGCGTCTTCGACACGATCAACGAGAGCGAGGCCCACCAGATCCACGACGCCCTCGAACCCCACAGCCACCTCTACACCCCACAGGTCCGCGAACGTGTCCGCAAAGGCGAACGCGTCAGCCCCGAGCGGTACGCCGAAGCCCTCCGCCTCCGCGCCGGCTGGGCCAACGACTGGCGAGGCATCATCGCCGCCCACGGACTCGACGCGATCGCCCACCCCACCATCGACGCCGCCCCACCCCTGATCGACCCCAACGGCCCCCCGAAAGGCCCGAAGATCCGTCTGTCCACCCCCTGGTCCGTCGCCGGCTTCCCCGCCCTCAGCGTCCCCGCCGGCTTCGACAAGCGAGGCCTCCCCGTAGGCCTCTCCCTAGCCGCCCTCCCAGAACGCGAAGCCGACCTACTAGGCCTGGCCCTGGTAATAGACGAAGAACTACAACTCTGGCGCCACAGCCCTCCGTCGCAGTTCTAGTGGAGCGGCTCGGCCGTGTGGAGCGGATTCGGAATGCGGCCGGTGGTGGGGATGGGTGGGCGGGTGTCGAGGTCGGTGTAGCCGAGGGTTAGGCGGTAGGCGTTGAGGGGGTAGCGGGCGAAGGTTTCGGCGGTGAGGGCGGTGGCTGCGAGGCGGTCGGCGTACTCGGGATGGGTGGTGGTGTAGAGGTCGACCTCGCCGCGGGTGAGGCCCCAGAACTCTTGTGGTGGGAGGAGTTCGAGGTCGGCCAGGGGGTTGAGGACTCCTAGGAGAAGGGCGTCGACGAGGTATTGGCGGAGGATGTGCCAGGGTTTGCGCGGAAGAACTCGGGCGTGGGAGTCGGGTTCGGGGCCTCGGGCAAGTATTGGGTCGGTGGAGATGTTGATGTCGTCGACGAGGTCTTTGATGACGAGGCGGGCCGGGAGGCCGTCCGGACTGCAGATGATCGCGAGGTTCTCGCCGTGGGGGTTCACGGTGATGCCGTAGTGGTGCATCAGGTGGAGCAGTGGGCGGAGGAGCGTGCCGAGGAGGTAGCTGATCCAGGTGCGGGCGTCGGTGCCGGAGCGGGCGATCATCTCGTCGACCAGACCGGGATGCAGTACGGCGGCCAGCGGCCAGACCGTCTCGCCGGGCTGGAGACGCGGGTCCACCGGGTCGCGCCAGATGCAGCCGAGGGTCTCGGTCCACTGGTACGGAATGCCTGGAGCACTGGACAACTGTGGATGGCGCACGGTCACTGACGCGACCTCACCGAGCAGTTCGGTGCCGAGACGGCCCAGCACCTCGTCCCGGTACCAGAGTCCGCGCAGCCACTGCGTGACCATCGGCGCGGCCAGCGTGCAGTGCTCCGGGATGCCGCGATACACCGAGGTGTTCAGGATCTTCAGCGGCAGCTTCACCTGGTAGCGCAGCGGCTGGGTGATGTTCACCATGGTCCGGATCGACTGGGTCGGCAGGTACTCGTCCGGACCCTCCCCGAGTACGACGATCTCCCCCGCGGCCAGCTCACGCGCCCACTGCGTCCGTACGACGTGGTCCAGCTGCCATGGATGGCACGGAAGCCACACGTACGAGTCCGGGTCGACCAACTGCCCGCGGAAGGCCTCCAGCGCGTCAGGACCCAGCTCGCGCCCTACTACCGAGTGCTCCGACAGGTCCGGCGTACCACGGAACTCTGCGAGCCCCCGGCGTACGGCGAGCCAGGTCAGACGCAACGGGGTACGTGCCTCCGGCGCGTACCGCAGGCTGTCCTCGGCCGAGAACCCCAGACGGCCCTTGTTGGCCACCAGCAACGGGTGCCCGGTCAGATGCCCCTCCACCCGGCTGTGGTGCAGGTCCAGCAGTTCAGCAGGCGCTACCGCAGTAGATGCCATCCGTACGTCGGCAGCCAGCGTGCTGGCCAGCTCCGCGACGTACCCGGCCACCGTCGGCCCGTCGAGTCCGAGTACGTCGGCCGCGTCGACGAGGAACTGCACCGGGTCAACGGCGACCTCGCTCTCGTCGTTGCCCAGGATCCCCGCAGTCGTACGCCGGATGGAGTCCGACGCGACCCGCCAGCTGCCAAACGCACCGCGGGCCGCGGTAAACGTGTAGGAGACGTTGCCGAGGTCCAGCCGGTTGTCGACCGGTTGGAGCAGGTTCTCGGTGCAGAACTGCGAGATCAGCTTCGCCAACAGCTCTGCCGAACAGCGATTCCAGTCGCTCATCCGGGGATGGCGAACGTCGTGAAGGCGGTGGACTTCGGCAGCCGGAACACCTCGCGCCCGGCCACGCTGTTGAGGATGGTGGCGTTGCGGATGGCACCGATCCCGAGATCCGGCGCCGCGACACCGTGGCTGTGCAGATCCGCGTTCGCCACGAAGAGCCGACCGGCCAGTGCGGCGTTCGTCTCCACACTGTGGTCCCGGTTGATCATCCATCGCCCAGCGGCGTCGCGACGTACCTGATCCTCCAGAGCGGCCACGAACGGCAGCGGACGGTTGCGATAGCCGGTGGCCGCGACCACGGCGTCGCAGTGGTGCTGGAACGTCTTGCGGCTGTCCGCGTGCTGCAGCGTCAGCTCGATGCCATCGGCACGGGCTACGGCGGACACGACGGCCACACCACACTGCAGCTCGACCGGCGCGGCTGTGAGGTCCCGCGCGTAGAGCACATCGTGGATGTCGTCGAGCGTCTCCGACGAGATGCCCTTGTAGTGCCGCCACTGCTCCTTGACCAGCTTGTCGCGGCTGGCCTCGTCCAGTGCGTGGAAGTAGTCGACGTACGACGGCGTGGTCATCTCCAGCACGAGCTTCGAGTAGTCCAGCGGCGTGAACGACGGTGTCCGGGTCAGCCACGACACGGCAGGGCCACCGTCCGCGTTGGCCCGCAGCAGGTCGAGCGCGCACTCCGCACCGGACTGACCTGACCCGACAACGGTCACTCGCCCGGCCCTCAGGAGGTCCTCTCGGCGGAAGAGGTAGTCCGCCGAGTGCAGGAACCGCTCCTCGGGCAGCCCGGCCAGTGCGGCAGGCACAGCGGGCTCAGTGCCGACGCCAACCACCAGATGCCGCGCAGCGAACGTCTCAGTGGACTCACCACGCTCCACGGTCAGCTCGAACACCTCACCAGTCCAGGAGACCTCGCTGACGTGGTGACCGAAGTGCAGCGAGTCCAGCTGCGCCGCACACCAGCGCAGGTACGTCTCGTACTCGCGGCGGGTCGGGTGGAACTTCTCCCGCACGTAGAACTGGTACAGCCGGTCGTTGTCGCGCAGGAAGGACAGGAACGACAACCGGTGCGCCGGCTCGACCAGACTGACCAGGTCGGCCAGGAACGACACCTGCAGCATCGCGTCGCCGAACATCAGTCCGCGGTGCCAGGTGAGCTCCGGCCGGCTGTCGAGCACTGCCAGCCGTACGTCGTCCAGTCCGTCAGCCAGCGCGGCCAGTCCGAGGTTGAAGGGTCCACAGCCGATCGCGATCACGTCGTACGGCGTCGAATCCGGGGTCGAATCCGGGGCGGTCGTCATGTCAGTACCTCCACGGTCCTGGTGCGGACCATCAGTAGTGCGGTCTTCTCGGGCAGCTGTAGCTCGCCTTGCTTGACGAAGCCGGCGGCATCGAACGCGCGGACGGAGGGCGTGTTGGCGATGTCGGGCTCGGCGACGACGCGCTGACAGGCAGGGTCTGAATGCAGGAGAGCGTCGGCCAGCGCGCGCAGCAGCCGGCGCCCGAGGCCGCGGCCGACGCGGGTCAGGTCGCCGATGGCGACGTGGATCCCCCAGTCGTGTACGTCGCTCGGGTAGTACTCGGCCAGGCGATCGTGCCGGACCCGGTACAGCTCGACGTAGCCAAAGTCCTCCGCATCGACCGTGACCACGCACGGGACGGAGTGCTCCCCCGCCGTCTGCCGGCTGAGCTCCTCCGCCCACCGCTCCACCGGCCAGTCCTGTTGCCACCACTGCTGGATGTGCGGCTGCGCCATCCACAGCGCGATCCTGGGAGCGTCGGTGGCTTCGGCCGGGCGGAGGTCGAAGCCGTTGTCCAGGTGGAGCATCGGCCGAACGTCACACCTCATCGGAGCGGATTCGGGATGTCGAGGTAGACCGACTGAGCATCCAGCGGCGCGACCACCTCGTCGATGCCACGCAGCCGGGTCATCATGTTGGCCTTGCACGGCAGGGTTTCCGCCTCCAGCCAGCGACGAGCCAGCCGGTCACCATCCGGACCGGCAGCCTTCAGCAACGGCAACGCCAGTGTCAGCCGTTCACGCACCACACCGAGCAGCTCCGCCTCCTCCGCTACTCCGTCCACCGCCAGACACCCGACAACCGCCAGCGCCTGGTTGTGCAGCAGGTAGTACGTCAGCCTGTCGTCCACAATGGCGTCCTCGACCACAGCCAGCGTGGAGTCCCGCAGCCCGGTCACCCCGAGCAGTCCACGCAGGTACGACGAAGCCAGGTAGTAGCCCTGGTTGTCGCGGTACGCACCACCCTTGATCCGGCCGGCGCCGTCCGTGCGGACCAGAGTGTTCTGCTGATGGGCCTCCAGGCCGATGCCCGTCTCGGCGTACAGGTGCAGCATCGGGATCAACACGTTGTCGATGTACGACGCCGTCCAGCCGAGCGGATCGTCGGCGGCGTACTCGCTCAGCCGCGCCACCCCGCCTGGTCGTGGCGCGACCAGGCCCGCCAAACATTGATAACTATTGACGTCTCTTGGCACTTCTCGTACAGCAACGTCAAGTCCAGTCAATGTCGGTCCACCCTCGTCAAGAGCAACCCACGCCGGGTCGCGGACGATGGAGAACCGCGGGTGTGCGGTCGCCGTACCGGCGTTGTAGGCCGCATCCAGCAGCCGGTTGATCTCCAGCCCGCGGCGCAGCTCGGTCGCCGTCGACTCGCGTCGAGAGTTGGTGATGCGCAGACCGAGCGACAGCTTCAGCATCACCGACATGTCCGGATGGAAGACGGTCCGCAGGCTCGAGGTCGGGTACCACTCCGGCCCCTGAGCTCCCAGAGCCTTCACCCGACCGGCAGCGATCAGCTCAGCCACCCGCGGCCGGTGCATGGCGGACGCCGCCTGCCACGGATGGGCCGGGATCAGCACCCGGCCGTCCGACGGAGTGATACCGGCCAGCGCGCCCATCAGCTGCACAGCGTCGAGACCCCGCAACGAGGGCGCGCCGGCCACCTGGTCCGACGACACCAGCTCGGCGTCGGCCTCGAACCAGTGCACTGCGAAGCGGCCGCCGAGCTCCGGCGAGTACGCCGCCAGCTCGTCGCCGCTCAATCCGTCCCGGCTCTTCGGCGCCGGGTGATTCAGGTGACCGAACAGCAGCGCCTGCTCGACCTCCAGGAAGCGACCTGGTCCACGCTCACCGTCGGCTTCATCGACGAACCGCGCGACGTTCCGGACCGATTCCGCCGTACGCGCCGCCAGGTCATCGATCTCGGCCGGGTCGGCGTCGGCCGACAACACCCGGACCAGCTCCTCCGGAGCCGGCGGTACGCCGTCCAGCCGTACGTCGGTGAACTGGTGCAACCCGGTCCGAGACGCGTGCTCCACCCGCGCGGTCACCGTCGAGTCACCAACCGCCAGATTCAGCGGACCGACCGCGACCGGCACGGACGTCTCCCGCGTGTAGCACCGCAGGATCGCGTTGAGATGGGCCGCAACAGCCGTTGCGATCGACGACGTCGATGAGGTCGATGGATCGGACGAGTTCGATGAGGTCACGCGGCTCCTTCGCTCTCCGCCAGGACGTCGTGGCCGGTGGCCACGACTTGATCGAGGAGGTCCTCGATGTCCGTCGCGGTGGCATTCGGGTTCAGCAGCGTCAGCTTCAACGCGACCACCGCCGGGCGGCCGCCGCGAGCCGGCAGCGTGGTCCGGCCGATCAGGACCCGCCCGGACGTCAGCAACCGGCGCCGTACCTCACCCTGGAGAGCGTCCGCCGCGGCCGCGTCCAGGCCCTGCCCGGCGACCCGGAACAGCACCGTGGTCAGGGTCACCGGCGCCAGCAACTCGAGGTTGCTGTCGGCAACGACCCGGGCCGCGGCGGCGTGTGCGAGCTCGTGACAGGTGTCGAGCATTGTGCCCAGACCGGGCCGCCCGTATGCCGTCAGTGTGGTCGCGACTTTCACCGCGTCCGGACGGCGGGTGGTCTGCAGACTGCGGCCGAGCAACCCGTCCAGTCCGGAGTCAATGTCGTCGGCCGGATTCAGGTAGTCGACCGAGCGGCCGAACGCCCCGAACCGGTTCCGATCGGCCACCAGCAGCACGCTGGTCGCGGCCGGCTGCCAGCCGATCTTGTGCAGGTCGAGCGTGACCGAGTCAGCGTGCGACAGATCGGCCAGCAGCGGGGCGAGCCGGTCGGAGAACAGCGCCCCGAACCCGTACGCCGCGTCCACGTGCACCCAGGCGCCGTACCGCCGGGCCAGCTCGACGATCGGCGCGATCGGGTCGATCGAGCCGAAGTCCGTCGTACCGGCCGTGGCGATCACGGCGACCGGCGTACGACCCGGCTTGGCCAACTCGTCGGCCAGTACGTCGGTGCGCATCCGGAACTCCTCGTCGGAGCCGATCGTGATCGCCGCCTCCTCACCGAGCCCGAGAGCGGCGCAGGCTCGCTGGACCGAGAAGTGGGCGAGCTCCGAGCAGAACACGACCGGCCGATCGAGTCCCTGTACGCCGTTGCGCCGTACGTCGATCCCGGTCGCGGCGCCGGCACTGTCGCGCGCGATCAGCACGGCCAGCAGGTTCGAGATCGAGCCGCCCGGCGTCAGTACGCCGTCCGCC
Organism: Kribbella pittospori; assembly: GCF_004331465.1. Taxonomy (GTDB): domain Bacteria; phylum Actinomycetota; class Actinomycetes; order Propionibacteriales; family Kribbellaceae; genus Kribbella; species Kribbella pittospori. The sequence continues at coordinate 1,240,365 of NZ_SJKB01000001.1, read as the reverse complement.
TGCGGACCGAAGCCGGCCAGGCCGGCCAGCGCCTTCACCACCCACTGCTCGATCGCGAGCGTCGCCGGACCGGAGTCGTAGGTGTCCATCGAGGCGTTGCTCGCGGACGCCAGCGCGTCGGCGTCGACCGCTACCTGCAGCACCGGCGGCTGCAGATGCGCGGCCGCGTGCGGGTGGCTCAGGTCGATCCCGTGCTCGTCGAGCAGCCCAGCGATCAGGTCCAGCGCGGCGGACTCGCCGACCCCGGTCGACGGCACCCGCGGCTCGCCCAGCACCTCGGCGATCCGGCGCAGTACCTCGGCCGGCGATCCGTGCGGGAGCGGCCCTCGGTCACGATCGGACACGGTCGAGGCGAACGGCCACGCGGAGTCGAACGGGTTGCGCACAGGCGAGGGCAACGCGGTCAGACGCGCAGGATGCGGCACCAGATCTCCCGGGGAAAGTTGTCGAGTAAGGCAAGCCTTACTAAGGCAGGCCTAACTTTTGTCCCGCCTCACACACCGTGTCAACTCCGCCACTCAAGGAGTGGGCATCGTCACGGGTTCAGGCCTGGTTCAGCGAGCCGGTCGCAGGGTGAGGGTGAACGAAGGGAGCACTGATCATGTTCGGTTGGCTCAAACCCGGTGTCGTGCTCACGGCGACGGCTCTGCTCGTCGGCTCCACCCCGGCGGTCAGCTCCGCCCATCGACCACCACCGGACCATCACCCGGCGGTCTGCAAGCTGCCGGTCTTCGGTCCCGGTAGCCGGTATCACCCGAAGATCAACCCGCGCGACTTCTCGCCGCACGTGACCAATCCGTGGTTCCCGCTCACACCCGGGCGCACGCTGGTGTCCACCGGCGTCAAGGACGGCGAGAAGGCGCTCGACATCGTCGTCACGACGTCACGCACCAGGCTCGTGGACGGCGTCCGGACCCGGGTCGTCGAGGACCGGTTGTACCTGAACAACGTGCTGACCGAGCGGACCAGCGACTACTACGCCCAGGACCGCTGCGGCAACGTCTGGTACTTCGGCGAGGACACTGCCGAGCTCGACGCCCGCGGCCGGGTCGTCAGCACCGAAGGATCGTTCCACGCCGGCATCGACGGCGCCCAGCCCGGCGTCTTCATGCAGGCCCATCCACAGCTCGGCCGCAAGTTCCGCCAGGAGTGGTACGCGGGCCAGGCCGAGGACGTCTTCTGGGTCGTCGCCCGCAACACAACCGTCAGGGTCCCGCTGGGCACCTTCCACCACGCCCTCAGAACCGCCGAAACCAACGCTCTCGAACCTGACGTCCTGGACAACAAGTACTACGTCCGCGGCATCGGCCAGGTCGCCGAGCTGTCGGTGAAGGGCCCGACGGAGGCCCTACGCCTGGTGGAAATCATCCGCTAGCGTCTGTCAGTCTGCTAGGGCCCAGTGCTTGCCGACGCTCCAGCCGAGCAGGCGGCGTCCGTCCGCACCGACGCGACCGGCGGCGTTGAAACGCTCCCCGGCAACGACCGCCGCCAGTCCGTCAACGGCAGGCGCCAAGCGCCCGCCGAGAGAGCGCAGCCGCCCGACCGCCTGGAGCTGGGTCGCCTGATCGCTGAAGCTGAGGAAGAAGATCCCCTGCCGCCAGGAGTACGCCGCGTTCTTGATCGCCTGGAGCCTGCTCACCCAGTCCGGCGCGGGCTGCAGCAACCGGCGGACAGACCAGGAGAACGCCTGGTCGGCGAGCTCAGGCCCTGCCTCCCGGACCCAGTCCGTCAGCTCGAGTGCATCGACCAGGACGGCCAAGTTCTGCGTCGTCAGGATCTGGCTCTGCTCCAGGACAGCGCCGTTCGCAGCGATGTAGCTGCCGCGGTCCGACCCGCTCCTGGCCTCCTCCGACCGCTGCGTGCAAAGCTCGGCGAAATCCTCCGCGGTGCGCTGACCCCACCGCTTCACCCGGCGGCGTCCCTCCACGGACGGCCAGTCCCGCGGCAGGTCGTAGTACCGGGCGTACAGCGACCCCTCCAGCAGGCGGCTCGCGGTCACCGCAGCGTCCCGCCACTTCTTCGTGAACGTGCCCATGAAGATGTCCGCCGCGACCTCGTCGACCAGCGGCAACTGAAGCCCCGCCTGCGTCGCCAGCGCACCGAACTCACGCATCAGAGGGTTCGGCAGCATCGCCTGCGGGAAAGAGCTGAGCGCGAGCACGGTCGTCTCCCGCAGTGACTGCGCCGCGGACCGCGCGGCCTGCTCACGACGCTCGCGGTACGGCGACACCGCCGCGACCCAGGGCAGATCCTCGAACCGCACCTGATGCTCGAGGTTGAGCAGCAGCAGGCTGCGGCGCCGCCGGAACGCCGCATAGGTCCGCGCGTACGTCGAGGCGAGCGCAGCGTCCGCGATGTTGGCGGCGATCAACTGCGAAGTGACTTGCGGCAGAACCTGAGCCAGCACCTCCCCCGACGTGATCACGCCCCGCTCGACCAGCTCGCCGACCGGAGCCTCCAGAGCACGCGCCGCCTTCGCCACGAGATGCGGCGGCATCGGCCAGCCTGGTGGCGCGACCGACACTTCATCTTCCGTGACGTCGGCCTCGATCGGGTCGAGCGAAGGCAGGCCACCGTCGCCCGGGTACCTGTCCAGGCGTGCGCTCAGCACCCTCGCCAGCGCGGCGTACGTCGGTCGGCCGGCGACCACCGCCTGCGTACTGCGCAGAGCCGCGCGGGCCTCGGATCCGGGCGCACCGTGTGCGGAGATGGTGTTCGCCAGCGCCCGCCGGATCCAGCCAACCTCGCGCCCGGTCAGGCCAGAGCTGTCCTCGGCGCAGCGCTCAAGCGCGAGACGGAGCCGGGCGAAGTTGCTCTTCGGGTGGCAATGAGCCTCCGACAGTCGATGGACGTCGGTCGCGGACCGGTAGTCCGACAGCCACTGCCGGCGCCGCTCGGCCCAGTCCGCCGGCCACACCCGGCACGGCCAGTCACCAACGATGGAGGGATCATTGCGCAACTCGGGCAGTACGCCGTCGACGGTGTCGCACCAGAGCTCGACCAGCCTGTCGTACAAGGGGTTCCAGACGCGCAGAGTCTCGAGCATGGCGGCGATCGCCGGCCGCACTGTTGCCTGCCGCAACGAATCGCGGACGTCGGCGACCGGCTTCAACCTGACCACGGCACCGGACGGCGCGGACGTCGGCTCGAAGCGCGGAATGAACCGGAGCCGGTGCATCAGCGGACGCAGCTCGGCCACCAGGTCGAGCGCCTGCGCCGCGTGGTCGTGCTCGAGCAGCCAGCCGACAACCAGCAGCGCCGATTCCTCCGGTACGTCGACCCGGTACCGGCCGGTGCGCAGCGCCTGACGCGACTCGGCGAGTCCTTCGGCGCCGAGGTACCAGAGATTCAGTCGCTCCCGATCGGTCTGCCCGGGGGCGTCGCCAGGCAGCTCCCGCAGTCGTTCGAGCTCGTCGGCGGACAGCGGCGCCTCGGCCAGGAAGCGTCCCGTCGCGAAGCCACCGTGCGCGACCTCCAGCGTCTCCCAGGCCGGCGTGTCCGCGACCGGTGTCCGGGAGCCGACCGTGAGACGGCCTGTCGCGATGCCGTCCAGCACGGACCGCCAGGTCTCGGCCCGTGCGACCGGGCGCGCCGGCCGGCGTTCGACATGGAGGCAGGACTCGGGCCTGCGCCCTCCCGGTAAGCAGCCGGGTGATCTACCCCTGATCCACTCCATGCAGTGCGCCACAATAGCCACACCGGACGGCCCCCGACGACCCGTTTCCGCCGCCCTGTGGACAACTCCATGCAACCAGGCGGCCCCCGCGCGCATCTAACCCAGCCAAAGGGGGGTGGGTGGATGAACTTCACCACGCTGCGGCGGTATCTGGTCCGCGTGCTGGGGGTGCTGCTGGTGGTCGTCGGCGCGGGGTTGTGGATCGCCGGGATCGGGCCGGGCAAGACGATCACCGTGATCGGCGGCTTCGTCGTACTGCTGTTCGGCGATACGGTCCGGTCGTGGTACCTCGGACAGGCGATCCCACTGATGCGGTTCGCCATGAGAAGCTTCAATGCCGAGCGGTACGACGACGCCGCGGACGAGGCCGCTGAGTGCGTCCAGCACCTGCGGAAGCTGGGGTTCGCACGACCCGCCGACCTCAAGCGTCTGGCACCGGCACTCTCACTGCAGTGGATGGCACTGTGGAAGCTGGACCGGGACGACGAGGCGCGCATCATCGCCGAGGAGCTCGTCGCCGTGTACCGGGTCGTCGGCCAGAACTACTACGAACGCTTCTACCTCGCCGACGCAATGGAGCGGCTGGAGACCAGCCTCAGCGTGCTCCCGGCAGACCGGGTCGGCACCGGAGCCGACGAGCTGATGCTGGTCCGCGCGGAGCTCGCTGACGAGGCGAACCAGAAGCACGCCAGGGCGCTCACCCTCGTCGCTGAGCGGCATACGGACCTGCGGGAGTACAACGCGGCTCTGCCACTGCTCGAGCAGGCGGTCGGCGTCCTCCGGCCGCTGGCAGCCGTACACCCCGGCAGGCGCCCGGCACTCGTGAAGGCGCTGACCGCACTGGGCCATTGCCTGACGGATCTCGGCGACCACAGACTGGCTCGGCCCGCCTACGCGGAAGCAGTGGACGTGGCGCGGACACTCGACTCGACGAAGCCCCTCGAGTTGGCCAGCCTCCTGCTCGACCTGGCCGCCAGTCTCCGGGAGCTGCAGCAGTACGACGACGCCGTACAGTCTGGCGAAGCCGCAGTCGAGATCCTGCGAGCCGGTCTCCGCTCCAAGGACGCCAACGACAAGGCCAAGGAGCGGCTCGCCTCGGCGGTCGGCCTCGTGGGCGACGACCTGAGCAACCTGCACCGTCTCGAGGACGCTCTGGCCGCGTACCGCGAGGCAGTGGACGTCGTCCGCACCGCGAAGCACCGCCAGTCGCGAGCAGCGGCCGACGCTCTGGAGCCGCTCATCCGGACCTTGCGGGCACTGGGCCGTAACGACGAAGCGCGGCCGTTCGAGGATGACCTCGCTGAGCTTCAGAAGGCGTTGCGGCCCAGGAAGGTCTATGTGTTGCGAGTCCCGGCGGAGGGTTAGGCCCCGTAGGGGTTACGGGTCAGGACGAAGGTGGCGACGGTGAGGTGGGTGATGCGGGAGCCGTCTCGGTGGACGCGGAGCGTTTCGCCGGCCAGGTAGCCGTCGCGGCCTTGGTAGAGGTCGCCGCCCAGCGGTGACAGCCGCGTGGTCAGCCCGCCGGTCAGGGTGAGGATTCCGGCCGAGACGGAGATCGTCAGCGGGGTGTTGCCCCAGTACCAGTGTCCCAGCAGGTCATCGCCCTGGGTGAGCGATGGCTCGGGCACCCACTCCTGCGGCAGGACCGGCTCGTGGGTGACGAGGATGCGCACGAGGTCCGGTGGCAGGGACGCGACACGCCCGTACGTCGCGTTGCCCAACGTCACCGCACCCACGCGGCGGGTCCGGTCGACGAAGAGCCCGGCGAGGAAGCCTGGCATCGAGCCGGTGTGCCCGATGAACAGATACGGATCGTCGGCGATCAGCCGGAGACCCAAGCCATAGGAAGCGGTCAACTTCTCGCGTGGGTCGGAGGCCGCGGGCGACGCCATCTCCTCGACCGTGTCGCGGCTGAGGATCTCGTGCACAGGGTCGATCCAGAACATCGCGTACTTCGCCAGGTCCTCGATCGTGCTCCACAACTGCCCGGCCGGCGCCATCGCCCCGGAGTCGTGCGCAGGCTCCTCCAGCAGCCGCCCACTGAACGGATGCACCGAGAACCCCTGAGCGGCGGGGCCAGACGGGAAGTACGACGTACGCCGCATCTCCAACGGATCGAGGATGCGGGACTGCACCAGCTCGAGCCAGGTCTCGCCGCGCAATCGCGCCACGATCTCACCGAGCAACGCGTAGCCAAGGTTCGAGTAGTGATGCCGGCGATCGGCCGGCCCGACCGCCTGCGACTCGTCCATCGCTGCCGTCAGCTGATCGAACGAGACCCCCGGATTGCGTTCCCACCAAGGCCCTTCCGGCTCGGCGTTCATCCCACCCGAGTGCGCGAGCAGATGCCGCACCGTCCGGTCCCCGAACGCGACCCCCGGCAAATGCTTGCCCACAGCATCGTTCAACGCCAGCAGCCCGTCATCCCGGCACTGCATCACCAGAACCGCCGTCAACGTCTTGGTAACAGACCCAATCCGGTACTGCACATCCGGGCCGGGTAACTCACCGTCCGCCGTAGCGAACCGCCCGCGCGACCCGGTCCACACCAGAGAACCATCCCGGACCACGCCGGCATTGACGGACGGCAACCTCCATTCGCTCTGCGCAGCGGCGATCTCGGCGTACAGAGCGTCGGCGGTGACAGGACGAACTGAAGTCACTCAAAGGCCTCCGGGGCGGGGCAGGAGCAGATGAGGTTTCGGTCGCCGTAGGCGCCGTCTATGCGGCGGACAGGGGGCCAGTACTTGGAGGTGCGGTCCACCGAGCGGGGGAACGCGGCCTCTTCGCGGGTGTAGGGGTGCTCCCACTTGTCGTTGATGACGGACTCGGCGGTGTGGGGCGAGTTCACCAGCGGGTTGTCGGCGGCCGGCCACTCCCCCGCGGCGACGCGGTCGATCTCGTGCCGGATCGCGATCATCGCGTCGCAGAAGCGGTCGAGTTCGCCGAGGTCCTCGGACTCGGTCGGCTCCACCATCAGTGTGCCCGCGACCGGGAAGGACATGGTCGGCGCGTGGAAGCCGTAGTCGATCAGCCGCTTCGCGACGTCGTCGACGCTGATCCCGGTCTCCTTGGTCATCGGCCGCAGATCCAGGATGCACTCGTGCGCGACCAGGCCGTTCTCGCCGGTGTAGAGCACCGGGAAGGCACCCTCGAGCCGCTTCGCCACATAGTTCGCCGTCAGTACGGCGGCCTTGGTCGCGGCGGTCAGGCCCTCCGCGCCCATCATCCGGATGTACGCCCACGAGATCGCCAGCACGCCGGCCGAACCGAACGGCGCCGCGCTGATCGGGCCGACGCCGGACTCCGGACCGGCCTCGTCCAGCAGCGGGTGGTTCGGCAGGTACGGCGCCAGGTGCGCGGCCACGGCCACCGGGCCGACACCCGGACCACCACCGCCGTGCGGGATGCAGAAGGTCTTGTGCAGGTTCAGGTGGCTGACGTCGCCGCCGAACTCACCGGGCTTCGCGAGACCGAGGAGCGCGTTCAGGTTCGCGCCGTCGACGTACACCTGGCCGCCGTGGTCGTGAACGATCTGGCAGACCTCGCGGACGCTCTCCTCGTAGACCCCGTGCGTCGACGGGTACGTGATCATGATCGCCGCAAGCTTCGACGCGTGCTCGGACGCCTTCGCCCGCAGGTCGTCCAGGTCGATCGTGCCATCGCCGTTGCCCTTGACAACGACCACCTTCATGCCGGCCATCACCGCGGAGGCGGCGTTGGTGCCGTGCGCGCTGGCCGGGATCAGGCAGACGTTGCGGTCGTGATCGCCCTGCGCGCGGTGGTAACCACGGATCGCCAGCAGACCGGCCAGCTCACCCTGGGACCCGGCGTTCGGCTGGATCGAGACCTTCGCGTAGCCGGTGACCTCGGCCAGCCAGCGCTCCAGCTGATTGATGAGCTTCACGTACCCGGCCGCGTCCTCGATCGGCGCGAACGGGTGCAGATCGGCGAACTCCGGCCAGGTGACCGGCTCCATCTCGGTGGTCGCGTTCAGCTTCATCGTGCACGAGCCGAGCGGGATCATGCCGCGGTCGAGCGCGTAGTCGTAGTCGGACAGCTTGCGCAGGTACCGCAGCATCGCCGTCTCGGACCGATGCGTGTTGAACACCGGGTGCGTCAAGTACTCCGACGTACGGCGGACCGCCTCTGGCAGACCGGCTGCCTCGGCGGAACCGTCGTACCCGACGCCGAAGGACACGCACACCCGGGTCAGCGCGGCGACGTCAGTCTTCTCGTCGCAGGAGATGCCGACGTGATCCGCGTCGACGAGGCGCAGCCAGATCCCGTTCTGCCGGGCGGCATCGACGACGTCGGCGGCGCGACCGGGAACACGCGCGAGCACGGTGTCGAAGAAGTTGCCGTGAACAACCTCCACACCACCGGCGCGCAGCGACGCGGCCAGCTTGCCCGCGTACTCGTGGACACGGTCGGCGATCGCCTTCAGGCCGTCCGGCCCGTGGTAGACGGCGTACATCGACGCGACCACGGCGAGCAGGACCTGCGCCGTACAGATGTTGGACGTCGCCTTCTCGCGACGGATGTGCTGCTCGCGCGTCTGCAGCGCCAGCCGGTACGCCGGTGCGCCGTCGGCGTCAACGGAGACGCCGACCAGGCGACCGGGCAACGACCGCTCGAGACCGGTCCGGACGGACATGAAGCCGGCGTGCGGACCGCCGTAGAACAGCGGTACGCCGAAGCGCTGGGACGAGCCGATCACGATGTCGGCGCCGGCCTCACCCGGTGCCTCGAGCAACGTCAGCGCGAGCAGATCGGAGGCAACCGCGACCAGCGTCTCGCGCTCGTGCGCAGCGGCGACCAGCGGCTTCAGATCGCGAACCACACCGCCGGCGCCCGGGTACTGCACCAGGAAGCCGAAGAAGTCGCCTTCCGGCAGACCGTCGATGGTGTCGGCGACAACGACCTCGATACCGAGGGCCTCGGCGCGGGTCCGCACCACGGCGATGGTCTGGTCGAAGCAGTCCGCGTCCACGAGGAAGCGGTCGGACTTGCTCTTCTTGTTCGACCGGTGTGCCAGCGTCATCGCCTCGGCGGCCGCGGTGCCCTCGTCCAGCAGCGACGCGTTCGCGGTCGGCAGGCCGGTCAGGTCGGACACCACGGTCTGGAAGTTCAGCAGCGCCTCGAGCCGGCCCTGCGAGATCTCCGGCTGGTACGGCGTGTACGCGGTGTACCAGGCCGGGTTCTCGACCAGGCGCCGGACGATCACCGACGGCGTGAAGGTGCCGTAGTACCCCTGGCCGATCATCGAGGTGGCCACGGTGTTGCGGGCGGCGAGCTGGCGGAGCTCGGTCAGCGCGTCGACCTCGGAGGCCGGTTCGGGCAGCCGGAGCGCCTCGGTGGACCGGATCGACTCCGGTACGGCGGCGTCCACGAGCGCGTCGACATCGTCGTACCCGAGCAGCTGCACCATCCGGGCGACCTCGTCCGGCCGTGGTCCGATGTGCCGGTCGGCGAACGCCGCAGAGATCTGGGGTGAGTTGTTCATCAAGAGGCTCCGTTGCTGACAGTGCTTCCGGTCGCCTCCCCCTCTGTCACCCGCGCCGCAGTCACGCAACGCACGCTCCAGAGTCGCCTGTGACACTCGGTCCATGGGCCTGAGAGGTTCCGGGGAGGAATTGCCCCTTCGGCGCCCGATCGCACGGGTCTCTCCCGAGTGCTGTGAACGGCTGTCCCGAGGCTACCAGGAATTGGCGGACAGTTCGGGCAGCAGTCGCCGTGCGACCGCCCGGGTCCGCATCGACGCCGGATCCGGTCGCTGAGAGCAGACAGCGCGAATACCGATTGTTTTGGTGATGTATCACTATTAGGGTTGATGAAATGACGCAGAACGCCGAGGAGTACGCCCCCAGTCCGTCCGCGTTCATCCGGGGCGAGGTCGACAAGGTCACCGCGGCCGGGACCACCGATGTGGTCGACGTGCGCGGCCTGAAGGTGGTGCTGCTGACCACGCGCGGTGCCAGGTCGGGCAAGCTCCGCAAGGTCCCGTTGATGCGGGTCGAGCACGAGGGTACGTACGTCGCAGTCGGCTCCAACAGCGGCGACTCGAAGCATCCGGTCTGGCTCTACAACCTGAGGGCCGACCCCAACGTCACCGTGCAGGACGGCGAGACCGTCAAGGAGTACCGGGCCCGCGAGGTCGAGGGCGCGGAGTACGCGGAATGGTGGGATCGGGTTGTCGACGCGTTCCCGGGGTACGCCGAGTACCGGACCATGACAGACCGCACGATCCCCGTCGTCGTTCTCGAGCCGGTCGAACCCGCGTAAGGCCGAACCTGCGGCGCGGGCTGACCGGCCCAGGATGGATGAAGGTGTCAGCCGGTCATGCGGGCGCGGCGGCGGGCCGCGAGTTCATCACTCGCGTGCTGATCGCCGTCCTCATGACCGTCGGCCCGCTCGGTGGGCAGCTCTGAGAGGGAGCCCTCGACCTCGCGCCAGACACCGCCGAGGGCGATGCCGAACACTCCCTGGCCGCCGGCCAGCAGGTCGATCACCTCGTCCGGCGAGGTGCACATGTAGACCGAGGCGCCGTCGCTCATCAGCGTGATCTGGGTCAGGTCGTCGATGCCGCGCTTGCTCAGGTGGGCGATCGCGGTCCGGATCTGCTGCAGCGAGATCCCGGCGTCGAGCAGCCGCTTGATCACCTTCAGCAACAGGACGTCCCGGAAGCCGTACAACCGCTGCGTCCCGGAACCGGTCGCCGGGCGCACGGACGGGGAGACCAGGCCGGTGCGGGCCCAGTAGTCGAGCTGACGGTAGGTGATCCCGGCCGCGTGGCACGCCGTCGGTCCGCGGAACCCGACATCCTCCGGCATCGGTCGCAGGTCGTCGTCGAAGAGCAGGCCCTGGACGCCGGCGGTAGCGGCCGCCTCGGCGCGTGCTTCGGACGTCGACTGCGCCGTCAGATCCGTGTCGCCGGTGCGTGTCACGCCTGAGCCTCCCTGGGTACCGACTGGAACGGGTCACTTCCGTGGAGTGACAACACCCCACGACTCCTTCAAGGTAAGCCGCCGACCAGGGAGGGTCAACGACAACCGCACCGAGCCGTGAGCGTGTCGCGGTTGCCGCTCGAATCGTTACCTACCTGGTCTTGTACCACGCGGGTCAAAACCAGCCCGGTCCTCAGCTCTTGTCGAAGTCCTCCGGAGTCACCTGGTCGAGGAACTCACGGAACCGCTCGACCTCCTCTTCCTCCTCCACCTCGTCGGTGTTCGTCGTCTCACTGTCCGGAACCGGGATGCCCGCCTCGGCCAGGATCTCCTCGGTGCAGAACACCGGTGTCCCGGTGCGCAGCGCCAGCGCGATCGAGTCCGACGGCCGGGCCGAGATCTCGGTCTTGTCGTCGAACACCAGGATCGCCTCGAACACACCGTCGGTCAGATTCACGATCCGGACCTGACTGAGCGTGTGACCGAGCACCCGCAGGGTCTCGGCGAACAGATCGTGCGTCAGCGGCCGCGGCGGCTCCATGCCCTGCTGGGCGAAGGCGATCGCACTGGCCTCGGCCGCGCCGATCCAGATCGGCAGGTACCGCTCTCCGCCGACCTCCCGGAGCAGCACGATCGGCTGACTCGAGGGCATCTCAACCCGGACTCCGACCACGTCGACTTCGCGCACACCTTCAGCCTACTCCGCGGGGCAGCCCCGGGCAGTCCCCGGCGGGTGCCGTGGACGGTGGGCTCAGTGTGGTAGGCGGGAGCGGACCAGGGCCGCATGCAACCGGACCGCCAGCGCCGCGAGTTCGCCGGTCTGTTCGGTACGGCGGGGGCCGGTGACCTGCTCGATCAGGCCGGCCTCGCGATCGGCCGCCGTACGGAACAGGCGCAGGTGCCGGGGCTCGATCCCGTAACCGGCCAGTTCACCGGCCAGCTTGGCGACCAGGATCGCGTCGCCGTCGTAGTGGTTGCCGCGGGCCACCACCAGCCCGTGGCTCTCGACCTGGTCGAGCAGCTCGGCGGAGATGCCCGCGGCGGCACGCAGTTCGTCCCGGGTCAGCTTCAGCTCGATGCCCGCGGCACCGAAATCCTCGGCGACCGGCAGACCGGGCGTCTCCGGCAACGAACCCGGCGCGACCGGCGGACCACCGGCTGCCGGGCGCAGGCCGCGGTCGATCGCGCCGAGATGTTCCTTGATCACCTTCAGTGGCAGGTACTGGTCGCGTTGCGCGGTCAGCACGTAGCGCAGTCGCTCGACGTCGGCCGAGCTGAACTTCCGGTAACCCGAGGCGGTCCGGGCCGGCGTCACCAGTCCCTCGGCCTCGAGGAACCGGATCTTCGAGATGGTAACGTCGGCGAACTCGGCCCGCAGGAGCTGCAGCACCTCCCCGATGCCGCGGCCTTCGGCGGACGATTCAGGCTTGGCCACTGGCGTAGTACACCAAGCGGTACTTGCCGATCTGGACCTCGTCGCCGTTGGTGAGCTGGACCTCGTCGATCCGGTCGCGGTTCACGTAGGTGCCGTTCAGGCTGCCCACGTCGCGCACCTTGACGCCGTACGGGTCCCGGCGGAACTCCGCGTGCCGGCGGGACACGGTCACGTCGTCGAGGAAGATGTCGCTGTCCGGGTGCCGGCCGGCGGTGACCACGTCGACGTCGAGCAGGAACCGGCTGCCCGCGTTCGGACCGCGCTGGACGATCAGCAGGGCGGAGCCGGCCGGCAGTGCGCCGACCGCGGCCTCGTCCTCGAGCGACAGCGGCTCGCCGGCCCGCTCGGGCTCCGGCTCGGCGCCGATCGGGGTCAGCATCGCGGTGTCGGTGACACCGGGGGTCGGCGGCGTCGCCGGGGCTGCCGCCGGGCGATCCGCGCCAGGAAGCATCGCTCCGCACTGCGAACAGAACCGGCTGCCCTCGGAGTTCTCGTGCCCGCACTGGTTGCAGAACGGCATGCTGTGATCCTCCCGATCGCCGGCGGTCCGGCGACGTTTTCGTAGACCCCGTATGAACAAGTGTGGACGCAGAATCGCGGACCTCAACCCTCGACCAGCGGTTGAGGTCCGGCCAACCTATCAGGAGCCGGCAAGCCGGCTCCGGTCAACTCGGGTCGAGCTGGCCCTGGTAGGTCTCCGCGTCCATCAGCGCCTCGACCTCGGCGGTGTCCTCGACGTCGATGTCGAGCAGCCAGCCCTCGCCGTACGGGTCGCTGTTGACGAGGTCGGGCTGGTCGGCGAGCGACTCGTTGACCGCGGTCACCGTGCCGTTCACCGGGGCGAACAGATCGCTGACACTCTTGGTCGACTCGAGCTCGCCACAGGCGTCACCGGCCCGTACTGCGCTGCCCACCTCGGGCAGCTGCACGTACACGATGTCACCGAGCGCGTCCTGCGCGAAGTCGGTGATGCCGACCCGCACCGGGCCGTCGCCGTCGGCCTTCACCCATTCGTGCTCGGCCGTGTACTTCAGGTCTTCGGGATACACCTTCGTTCCTCTTTCGCTCGAACAGCTACTTGGTCGGGCTGGGCGCCGGGCGAGCGTAGCGATGCTCCTCCGGGGCGTGCAAGGCGGTGATCTGGACCTGCGGAAGCTCGGTCACCTCGGCCGTTCCACCCACCTGCGGACCGGTCACCTCGCTGACCAGGCCGCCGGGGAAGTTGGCCGCCTCGGCCAGGTTGTGCGACTCCCCGATCGCCTCGATCACGTACGGCGAGTCCAGCTTCTGACCGTCGATCCGGATGCCCGGGGCGTCGTCGACGAAGTCCGTGCTCGCGACGACCCGGGCGGCGCCGTTGATCTGGATCGCCTCTGCGCCGGCGTCGCGCAGCTCCTCGATCGCGTCCAGCAGGTTGCTCGACGTCATCTTCGACTCGGGGTCGTTCAGCGTGATGCGGACGCCCGGGCCCTGGGCTGGCAGCGTGCCGGCCAGGATGCCGAGCGTGCGCACCTGCGCCTCGGCCTGCTCGCGGGCGGTCTGGGCCTTGTCCGCACTCGAGGACAGCGAGTTCTTCCGCTCCTCCAGCTCGGCGATCTCGCTCTCCAGCCGGCGGGTGTTCTGGCCCAGGCCGTCCAGGATCGCGATCAGGTCCTCGCGGCGGGCGTTCTGGTAACCGTCGTCGGCGCGGTTGACCCGGACCTGGACGACGGCCACACAGGCGACCAGCGCCAGTACGACGGCGACGATCGCCTGGCCGCGGGACGGCTTGAACCCGGTCCGCAGCCGGCGCAGCGCCAGGTTCGGCGTCCGGGGCTTGGGTTTGGCCTGCGGCATCGGCGTCGGCTCGTCCGGATGCGGCTGCTCGACCGAGTCCGGCTTGCTGGTGTCGGGGGTGTCGTCACTCATGTCAGGCCCGGAAGATGTGCCGCCGGATCGCGGCCATGTTGGTGAAGATGCGGATGCCCAGGACGACGACCACGCCGGTGGACAGCTGGGAGCCGACGCCGAGCTGGTCGCCGAGGTAGACGATCAGCGCCGCGATCAGCACGTTGGACACGAACGACACGACGAACACCTTGTCGTCGAAGATCCCGTCCAGGAACGCGCGCAGCGCCCCGAAGACGGCGTCGAGCGCGGCCACCACCGCGATCGGCAGGTAGGGCTGGGCCCACTCCGGGACATCGGGCGCGACCAGCAGGCCGATCACCACACCGATCACCAGTCCGAGTACGGCGATCATCTCGGTCCACTCACCTTCGCGTATCGCAGCGCGATGGTCGCATCGGCCGGCACCAGCAAGGAGTCCTCCGTCGTGATCGTCATCCGGACATCGAAGTTGCTGACCAGGTACTGCACCCACTGGCCGCCCGAGCTCTGCGAGAACCGGGCCGGCATGGTCGTGGTGTCCCCGATCGCGAGCACGGTGTACGGCGGGGTGAGCGAGCTGTAGTCGACCGTGATCGCGCTCCCGGCGCCGCGGATCGCGGTCATCGAGGTGAGCCGGTGACCGTTGACCGAGATCGCCTCCGCGCCCGAGGTCCACAGTCCGTTGACCAGCTGCTGCAGGTCGACGTCGAGCAGCCGGCCCTCCTTGTCGGCGTCCTTCGCGTCGTCGATGACCGCCTTGATCCCCGGCCCGGTGGCCGAGATCGCGCCGGTCTGCAGCTCGAGGGCGTCCAGCTGCTGCTGCAGCACCGCGCCCGAGCTCGTGTTGCTCAGTCCGCTGGCCTGCAACCGGCGTACCTCGTCGGCCAGCTGCGACTGCCGGGTGCGCAGGCCGTTCAGCTGGGTGTCGGCCTGGTTGATCCGGGTGATCAGCTCTTTGCGCTGCTTCTCCGCCTCGGGCGCGCTGCGGTAGTTCTGCGAGGCGGCGACCGCGAGCAGGAACCCGAGCACGAGCAACGCCACCACCAGCATCACGCGGTGCCGGGTCTTCGCCGGGCGCCCGTCCTGTTTCGGGCGGGTCCTGGCGGCGACGGCGTACCCCTCGTCGAGCGGGTGGGCCATGAGGTTGTTCAGCAACGACATCGACGCGTCGACGCGCCGCGGCTTGGGTGGGCCATCCTTCGGTGGCGCAGTCTGGGACACAGGTCTACCCGGCCGGGTCGTTGATCGGTTTCACCGTCTGGACGAGGTGGCGGAGCTGGGCGAAGTACAGTGCACCGGCCCAGTAGTACAGCCCGGTCCCCCAGATCGCGAACGCCCAGCCGAAGACCCGGGCGAGCAGGTTGAGGGTGCTGTCACCGTCGCCGAGCAGGAGCAGCGGGAACGCGTACAGCAGGCAGAAGGTGGCCGACTTGCCGAGGAAGTGCACCGGCAGCGCGTTGAAGCCGCGGCGGTGCAGCGCCGGCAGGGTGAAGAGGAGCAGCAGGTCGCGCAGCGGCAGCGCGATCGCCAGCCACCACGGGATGATGTCGCGCAGTGCCAGGCCGATCACGGTGGCGAAGATGTAGAGCCGGTCCGCGACCGGGTCGAGCATCTGCCCGAGCCGGCTGGTCTGGTTCATCCGCCGGGCGATCTGGCCGTCGGCCCAGTCGGTGAACCCGGACACGGCCAGCACCAGCAGGGCCCAGCCGTCCTCCTGCGGCCCGAGGATCAGCCACAGGAACAGCGGCACCCCCAGCAACCGGAGGAAGCTGAGCGCGTTCGGGATCGTGAGTACCCGATCGGACACTTCCACATCCGGCACGCGACCCCTCCCTCTCACCCTGGATACCGGTCGTAACTGTACTTGGGCGGCCGGACAGGTTTACGCCCGGCCATCCCGGGGCAGGCCCGGCCATCCCCATTGATACCGATCCCCTGATACCAGAACGCGCCGCCGCCGATCCCGCTACGCCCGCTGCAAACCAGTGACCCGATCGATACTCAAGGGTGATGCTTAGCCTCGATCCGTGGATCCTGGCCGCCGCGCAGCGCGCCAGGATCCACGGATCGAGGCTTAGCCTGGAGAACGGGAGAGGTGCGGATGAAGTTCCTGGTGTTGATCTACGGCAATCCGGAGTCGCGCAAGGTCTGGGACGCGCTGAGCGACGAACAGAAGAAGGAAGGGATGGCCGGGTACGCCGCCTTGCACGAGGCGCTCGCGGCCCGGGGAGAGCTGATCGCGTCGGAGTCGCTGGACGACCCTGCCACCACCAAGCAGGTGCTCATCCGCGACGGTCTCCCGATGACCACCGACGGCCCGTTCGCCGAGGTCAAGGAGCAGTTGGCCGGGTTCTACCTGCTCGACTGCGACTCCCTGGACCGCGCCGTGGAGATCGTCGGGCAGATCCCGGAGGCGCCGTTCAGCATCGTCGAAGTACGGCCGGTCCGCGATCTGTCGGCGTACACCTGATGCCGATCGAGGAGCTGCTGCGCGAGCAAGCACCTCAGGTCCTGAGCGCGCTGGTCCGCAGGTACGGCGACTTCGACGCGTGCGAGGACGCGGTCCAGGAGGCGCTGCTGGCCGCGTCGCTGCAGTGGCCGGGCGACGGCGTACCGGACAACCCGCGCAGCTGGCTGATCACGGTCGCGTCGCGGCGGCGGATCGAGGTACTGCGCAGCGAGGCGGCTCGGCAGCGGCGCGAAGAGACCGTGGCGTTGGAGACTCCCCCGGACCCGGATCCCGCGCCATCGGTCGACGACTCTTTGACGCTGCTGATGCTGTGCTGTCACCCGGCGCTGACGCCCCAGTCGCAGATCGCGCTCACTCTGCGTGCGGTCGGCGGCCTCACCACCGGCGAGATTGCCAGAGCATTTCTGGTGCCGGAGGCAACGATCGGGCAGCGGATCAGCCGCGCCAAGGCGAAGCTGCAAGATGCCCGGTTCGCGCTCCCGCCGGCGGCCGAGCAGCCCGAGCGACTGGCCGCCGTACTGCACGTGCTGTATCTGATCTTCAACGAGGGGTACACCGCGTCGTCCGGCTCGTCGCTGCACCGGGTCGAGTTGAGCACCGAGGCGATCCGGTTGACCCGGCAGCTTCGCGAGCAGTTGCCGGACGAGGGCGAGGTCGCCGGACTGCTGGCGCTGATGCTGCTCACGGATGCACGCCGGCCGGCCCGTACGACGGCCGACGGTGCGCTGGTGCCGTTGCCGGAGCAGGACCGCTCGTTGTGGGACGCCGGCGCGATCGCCGAAGGCACTGCGCTGATCGCCTCGACCCTGCGCACCGCACCGGTCGGTCCGTACCAGTTGCAAGCTGCGATAGCGGCGGTGCACGACGAGGCGAAGCGCGCCGAGGACACCGACTGGCGCGAGATCCTGATGCTGTTCGAACTGCTCGAGACGATGGCGCCCGGCCCGATGATCACTCTGAACCGGATCGTCGCCGTCGCCATGGTGCACGGTCCCGCGGCCGGGCTCGCACTGCTCGACGACGCCGACCCCGCGTTGCGGGACCATCACCGGCTGGCCGCCGTACGCGCGCACCTGCTCGAGCTGTCCGGTGACCGGTCCGCTGCGCGGGAGGCGTACCAGGAGGCTGCGCGGCTGACACAAAGCGTTCCCGAGCAGCTCTACCTTCAGGGCCGCGCCGACGCGCTCTAAGGTGCGAGCGGACGGCCCCAGCTCAGCTGGGCGACCACCTGCAACTCCAGTACGCCGTCCTTCGCGTACGGCGTGACTGCCTGCTCGATCGCGGTGTCGAACTCGACAGCCTCCTCCTCGGACATCAGGTCCCGAGCGAGTGACGAGGTCGAGTGGAACTGCTCGATGTAGTCGGCAACGCGCTGCGGGAAGGTGATCGGCGTTGTCCGCACCGTGCCCGTCGGCTCGAGCAGCCCGCGCTCCTGGATCGCGTCGACCACGCTGTACGCCGGGTTGTAGCTCTGGTTGCGCGAATGACGCTTGATGCTGGCCGCGACGCCGTCCCACCACGGCATGTCGACTGGGCCGTGCTCAATGATGACGAGCTGCGCGTTCGGTGTCAGGTGCGGGACGATCCGGGCGAACGTCTCCTCCCACGGCATCCAGTGGATGCTCGCGCCTGCGGTGACCAGTGCGTACGGGCCGTGCAGCTCGGCGTTCTCGATGCCGCTCACCTGCCAGCGCAGGTTGGGGTGGTCACCGCCCGGCCGGTTGCGGCCCGCGTCGACCATCGCCGGGGAGATGTCGATCGCGTCGACCCGCTCGACCGTCGGCGCCAACGGCCGCGCGAGCGCTCCCTCGCCGGCGCCGATGTCGAGCACCGTCCTCGGCTCGTCGGTGATCAGCGCCACGAGCCGGTCGAACACTTCGTCCGGGTACGGCGGGCGATGCTGATATGCCTCTGCCACTGCCTCGTGCTGGAACGTTCCCGCCAGGTCGCTCATGCCGACAGCCTCGCACGGACCTCGTCCATCGCCCGGTCGGTCGACCAGCGGGCCAGCTCCGGCCAGGTGTGGTCGCGGCGCAGCGCCTGGATCACGCGGGTGCCGACGAAGTACCCGATGCGCTTCGGGAAGTTGGTCTGTCCGCTCATGGTGAGGTAGCGACCGGTGACGGCGTCGTCCTCGGAGTCGAGGTCCGCCAGGATCGCCGCCTCGGCCTCCTGCCGCCGGCTCTCACAGTCGGCGAGCCAGTCGTCGTACCCGGGTCCGAACCAGAGGTGCTCGGCGAGGTTGTACTGAGGGAACAGGTCCGCGGTCAGTGCGGTGGCGAAGCCCTCGCTGTAGATCGACTGACCGAGCGGTCCGTCGCCGGGCCAGGGGTTCTCCGGCAGTGGGAGCTGCAGAGCATGGGCGATCTCGTGGGCCGCGAGGATCCCGGCCGATCGCTCGTCCGGGATCAGCTCGACCGCCAGGTACAGCGTGCCCTTGTCGACCCAGCCGTTCGACGTGCCCAGTCCGACCATCGCGACGCCGTGGATGTCGACGTGCTCCGCTTCCAGGACGGGTACGACGCGTGCGGCGGCCTCCTCGATCCAGCGGGTGGCGTGTGGTGCGTTGGCGCGGATGCGGCCTTCGAGCTCGGGGTAGGCCGCCAGGGCCTTCTCCAGGCGCTCAGGCTCGAGGGTGCGGCCCGTGCGGGTGAAGTCGTTGAGCACTTCCGGGTGCTGGCCGGCGTACTCGTCCCACTGTCTGTTCGGGTCGGTCCAGAACTCCAGGAAGGCAGGCACGAGGTCCCGGACGACGAGTGTCATTCACTCCCCCACACGGTCGCGTTCTGGGCGAAGTACTCCGGCTCGCTGTGCACCGGGATCACGCAGAGCAGATGCCCACCGGGCGCCCGCAGCGTGTGACAGCCCTGCCAGCTTGATACCTCGACGGCACCGAGCCCGGTCAGCCGCGCGACCTCCGCGGCGACGTCGTCGGTCTCGATGTCCAGGTGGTACCGCGGCGCGTCGTCGATCGACTGGATCGCCAGCACGTACCCGGGCACGCCGTCGTGCAACGACGTGAACTGCGGCTCTCCGGGCGGCGACGAGGTCCGCACCCCGAGCGCCTGCGACCAGAACCCGACCGCCGCGGGCACCTCGTCCTGGTGCACATCGATCAAGAACGTCGACACCCTGCTCCTGTGCATGCGGACAAACCTAACCGCGGCGCAGTCCGGAGACGCACGGAATATCCGGGCCGGGCCGGAGGTTGTCGGCGTTCACCGCTGCCGGCCGATCGGAAGGACCTTCATGCGTGCGCTTGCCTTCAGGACCAACGGTGGACCCGAGGTCTTCGAGGAGATCGATCGTCCGGTCCCCGAAGCCGGCGCCGGGCAGGTGCTGATCCAGGTGGCGTACGCGGGCGTGAACTTCGCGGAGGTGCAGCACCGCCGGGGTGAGTTCGGTGCGCCCGATGGACCTGACGGGTACGACGTACCGGGCCTGGAGGTCTCGGGCACGGTCGTCAGCGTCGGAACCGGCGGTCTCTCCGAAGGTGACGAGGTCGCGGCGTACCTGCCCGGGTTCGGCGGTTATGCAGAGTACGCCGTCGCCGAGGCCACCTTCGTCCGGCCGATCGGCGGCGTACCGGCGGCGATGGCGGCCGGACTGCCGTGCGTCTTCCCGACGGCGTACGGCGTACTCCACGACGCCGGCCGGTTGCGTGCGGGCGAGACGGTGCTGATCCACGCGGCAGCCGGCGGTGTCGGCTCGGCCGCGACCAGGATCGCGCGCACGCTGGGCGCGGAGCGGGTCTTCGGCACGGTCGGCTCGGCGGACAAGCTCGTGCTCGCCGGATCGCTCGGGTACGACGCCGTGTTCACCCGCGACGACTTCGCCGGACAGGTGCTCGAAGCCACCGACGGCCGCGGCGCCGATCTGGTGCTGGACCCGGTCGGCGGCCCGGTTCGCAAGGCGAGCCTGGAAGCACTCGCTCCGTTCGGCCGAGTCGTGGTGTACGGCGACCTCGGCCGGTACGAGGACTGGACCGCTGACGTCTGGGACCTGTGGAAGACCAACAAGACCATCGCCGGCTTCAACATCGGCGATCTTGCCCGGCGCTCTCCCGCCACCATCGGTGACTATCTGGCGGACGCCCTGAGCGCACTCGAGTCCGGCGGGCTGACGCTGCCGGATCCCCGAGTCGAGCCGCTGGCCGCCGCATCCGCCGTTCATCAGCAGTTGGAGGCAGCCACCACCTCTGGCAAGACGGTCCTCCGGGTGGCCTGAGTCCTCAGTCGTAGGTGGCTTGGGCTTGCCAGGTGGTTCGGTGCAGGGTGAAGAGCCAGGCTCGGGTGTCGGCGGTCTGGAACTGGAAGCGGGCCTGGCGGGACTCGGTGCTGGGGTCCCACCAGCGTTCGTGGGTCAGCCAGGGGCCGGCCCAGGCGGTGATCGGATGCAGCTTGTTGCTGTCAGCAACTTGCGGGGCCGGGTCCAGGCGGAAGGCGATGGGTGCGCCGGAGAGGGCGCCGCGGGCGCTGACCGAGACCTCGCTGCCGTCCTCGGCGTACACCTTCGCCCGCAGCGGCGCGGGGAAGATTGTGGTGGGCGCGAGCGTCGGCCAGCGGGCCGGGTCGACGGAACTGATCGCGCCCGGCCACGGCTGGTCCGGCGGATGAGTCGGCACCGGGCGGTCGCCCCACGGGACCAGGGTCTGTCGCTCCGCGAATCCCCGCCCGCCGCCGATCACCACCGACGCGACGGCACCATGGCCGAGCATGCTCTGCACCCGGGACAGTGCTCGGTGGATCCGCTCGTCCGGCCCGCCACCCCACAGTCCGTCGACATGGGCACCGACCGGATCCGCCTGATCGGGGACCAGCCGCAGCCGCACGACGGGTGAGGTCAGCTCGCTGGTCGCCGTACCGCTCCCTTGCAACTGCCAGCGGACCCGGTCCACCACGTCGGCCGCGGAGAACCAGCGCGGATGCAGCCACTCCCGCTCGTGGATCCGGCCGGACTCGGTGCCGACCTCGACCCGGAGCGTCGTACACACCAGGCCGAGCTCGGTCAGCCGGGCGATCAGCTCGTCGGCGACCGAGCGGACCGCGAAGGCGACCTGGTCGACCCGGTCCACGGCCGGCTCGAAGTCGAGCGTGCGGGTGAGCTCGGGCGGGATCTCCCGGGCCACCACCGGACGATCGTCGGACCCACGGGCCAGCCGGTGGGCGAAGGCGCCCTCGGGACCGAACCGGGTCAGCACCTCGGTGCCGGAAAGCTGCGCGAACGCACCCAGCGACCGCAGCCCGAGCCGGCGGAGCAGGTCCGTGAGCTGCGGTTGCTCGAGTACGTCGACGGTGAGCGGCGCGAGGAACTCCGGCGACCCGCCGGGCGGGACCACCAGGACCCGCGTCCGCGCCGAGCTCGCCCGGGCCGCCTGCTCGGCCGCGAACGGGCCGTCGGCGATCCCGACCCGGCCGCCCAGGACCTCGAAGGTCTCGAGCCGGTCGAGCAGCTTCTCCGCGGCCGCGGACTCACCGCCGTAGAACCGGGTCGGGCCGCGCGCCTTCAACGCGCACATGCCTGGGCGGATCACCTGGATGCCGGGCGTGATCGCCTCCAGGCAGCTGATCACCGGGTCGAACGCCCGGGCGTCGATCACCGGGTCGTACTTCAGTACGACGAGCTCCGGGCAGCGTGACTGCGCGTCCCGGGCGCGCAGACCGCGGCGTACTCCTCCGGCCCGCGCGGCGGCGGAGGTGGCGAGGACCTTGCCCTTCTCGAGGATGGCGATCGGCTCGTCCGGGGAACGGCCGGCGGCCACAGCAGCCGCGGTCACCGGCCAGTCCGGCACCCAGATCACCAACGTGCGCGTCAGCCCCCCACCCATCAGCCCACCACCAACAGCACGTGGCCACACGTCAAGCCACCGCTTCCTGGCGTGCGGGGCAGCCCAGGATCGTCCATCAGCCCACCGCCTCTTCCGGCCAGGCGGTCTCTGTCGGCCAGGCGGTCTCTGTCGGCCAGGTGGTCTCTTCCGGCCAGCCTGGGGCTTCCTGGGCGGGGTCGACCGGGCGGATGGTGCCGTCCGGGGCGGGGAGCCAGAGCTGGTGCCGCCTCGGGCCACCGACGACTCTGCGGCCGCTCACCACGACGGTCGCCTGCCGGGCCGAGAGCAGTCCTTCGCCGTCACCCAGGCCGGTCCAGGCGTTGCTCTCCACCTCCAGCCGGGCCTCGCTCCCCGGCCAGGAACCGACCGAGATCAGCGTCGCCTTCCGGGTCCGCAGGCGGGCGGCGAGCCGGGACGCCTCCCCCGGTGTCACCTCGCCGGGCGGCCGGACGACGACCACGGTCAAGGCGTCGACCAGCGCTGCGACGATGTTGAGCCAGTCCTGCCCGGCGTCCGGAACCAGCACCAGGCGCTCCAGGTCGACCCCGAGCCCTCGCGCCGCCTCCGCGCCGAACGACGGCATCCCGACCACTCCGCACCAGGCACCCTCGGCGGACGGACCGGCCATCATCGCCATCACCAGGGCGGACGAAGTACTCACGGAGTAGACCGCCCCGCTGCGCAGGCCGGCCCCGGGCAGAAGCTCGGCGACAGCAGGCAGCGTAGGCAACTGCCGATCCACCTCGCCGGCGTCCAACGCCTGCTGCACCCGCCGCATCCGCTCCGCCGAAGGCACAAACCGAGCAGGCTCGGTGGAGGAACTTGAGTGGGACGAGGAGAAGCGGGCGGGGGTGGGGTCGGGCAGGGCGGGGTGAGCAGGCTCCGCGGACGAACCGGAGTGGGACGAGGAGAAGCGGGCGGAGTGGGATGGGACGCCGGAGGGGGTGGGGTCGGAGGAGTCGCCGGGCAGGGCGCGGTGAGCAGGGTCGGTGGGAGGGGCGAGGTGGGCGAGGTCGCCGCTGGAGGTGGGGCGTGCGGGGCCGGCGGGGGTGAGGTGGGTGGTGGGGGCGAGGTCGGGGTCTGGGGGGTGGGATTGGGCGGCTTTTTGGGCTTTGGCTCGGGTGAGGAGTTGGCGGGCGTGGTCGAGCGCCGTGACCTTCTGGCCCGGCTTCTGCTCGATCGCGCTGACCCCCGTCATAGACCTATGTTCGAACACCTGTTCGATCATGTCAATGCGGCTGTCCACAGCCCTCGCGACAGCTAGTGTCCCGGGCATGCGACGGGTCGATCATCCGCGGTTCATCACCGCTGTGCAGCAGATCGAGGACAGTATCGACGCCGCCTGGCAGCGGTTCTGCTCGGATTCCGGCGTCCACCAAGGTACGCCGGAGGAGCGCGAACTGGCCGAGGTCGTGCTGCAGGACACCTCCGAGTTCGAGTGGCGCGTGGTGGACGCTGCGCTCAAGCAGCTGACCTGTCCGGAATGCGGTTCCGGCCTGGGCGCAGGCCCGACCGGCTGCACGAGCTGCGACCGCGCCAACGGCTACCGATTCGCCGCCCGTGAGGTGGACCGGCCCGACGTACCCGCGGGCAACGAGCACGCCATCCGGGTCGCCAGCGCCGTGGCCAGGACCAGACACCGGTACTCACCCCGCGCCCGCGCGGGCTACGAGCTCCTTCTGCCCGACCTGCTCGACGGCGTACTCCCCACGACCCCGCAGGCGCAGCGCGCGAAGCACCTGATCAACCAGCTCACCGACGACGAGCTGGAGCAACTCATCACCCCGGCGGACCTTCCCGTGCGCTGATCGAACATAGGGTGGGAGGCATGCCGAGGACCATTGCCACCAACACCAAGACCGATCTGGACGGGCTGCTGGAATTCGTCCGGCCCCGTCACCACATGCTGCTGATCACCACCCGCGCGGACGGTACGCCCCAGGCGTCGCCGGTGTCCGGTGGCGTCGACGACGAGGGCCGCATCGTCATCTCGTCGTACCCGGAGCGGGCCAAGAGCACCAACGTGGAGCGCGACCCGCGGACCAGTGTGGTCGTGCTGTCCGACGAGTGGAACGGCGCGTGGGTGCAGGTGGACGGCCGGGGCGAGGTCATCCAGCTGCCGGATGCAGTCGAGCCGCTGGTCGACTACTACCGGTCGATCTCCGGTGAGCACCCCGACTGGGACGAGTACCGCGAGGCCATGCGGACGCAGGGCAAGTGCCTGATCCGCATCACCCCGGAGCGCTGGAGCCCGATCGCGACAGGCGGCTTCCCGGCCCGGCTGGCCGACTGACCACGAGATGCGTACGGCGCTCGTAGTCCACGCCCACCCGGACGACGAGGTGTTCGCCACCGGCGCCGCGACCTGGGTGCTGAACTCCACCGGCTGGCGCGTCGTCCTCCGGGTCGCCACACCGGGCATGGGTACGGCGGCCGAGCGGCTGACCGGCTCCTGCGAGCTGCTCGGGATCGACGAATGGGACTGGCTCGGAGAGTCCGGTCAGTGGATCGACGACGGCGGCAGGAACGGACCGCGGACGCTGGCGAGTGCTGACCAGGGCGAGGTCGCGGAAGTGGTCGAGAGGACCGTCCGTGACATCTCCCCCGAGCTGGTCCTCACCGTCGGCAGCGACGGCCTCACCGGTCACCCGGACCACATCGCCGTCTCCCGGGCGGTGCAGCTCGCCGTCCAGGGACATCCGTGCCGCACTCTGGGAGCCCGGCTGCGCGCCGAGGACGTCCGCGCCGGCGAGGAGCTCGTGCGGCGGCTGCTGCCGGACGAGCAGGTCGGCTCGGGACAGGTGGTCGGCTGCCCCGACAGCAGAGCCCTGGAGGAGATCTCCGGCGCACCAGAGCTGTCCCGGCGCCGCGCGATGGACCAGTACTACGACGGTCTCGGGACCAAGCCTCTCCCCGAGCTCGTCACGACGTACGGCGGCCGCGGCGACGGACTGCTCCTCAGAGCGGTCTTCGACGCGTCCGGCTGGCAGCAGGACCGGTTCGAAGTACTCGCCTAGGGCTTGGCGGAGCGGCGGGCCATCGTCTCGCTGATGCGCTGCATGGCGCCTTCCAGGTGGTCGCGAAGGGCCGTCTCCGCGCCCTCCTCGTCGTGCGCGATGCACGCGTCGAGGATGGCCTGGTGCTCGCGGCGGGTCTGCTCGATCCGTGCCTTCGTCTGCCGGGAACCGAACCGGTAGCGCTCGCTGTTCTGCCAGACCGGCTCGATCGCCCGCGGCAGCCACCGGGATCCGCCGGCCCGGTAGATGGCGAAGTGGAACTCGGTGTGCGCCTGCCGGGACGCGATGTTGTCGCCGAGCTTCGACAGCCGCACGTGCTCGGCCAGCGCGTCGCGGGCCTGGGTCGCGTCCGAGTCGGCGAACCGGGTCGCGGCCGCCCGGACCGCGAGCGTCTCCAGGGAGAGCCGGGTCTGGTGCGTGTCGCGCAGGTCCTCCATCGAGAGCTCACGCACCCACGCGCCCTTGTGCGGCACGATCTCGACCAGTCCGAGCGCCGCCATCCGCCGCAGTCCTTCGCGGATCGGCATCTGGCTCATGTCCAGCCGCTTGGCGAGCTCTTCCAGCCGGAGCGCCGTACCACTCGGGAGCTCACCGGAAAGGATCAGTTCGTGCAACTCGGCAGCGGCTTCTTCGGCGAGAGTACGACGGCCGGTCGGTCCCCCAGGTGTGAGCTCGAGTCGTCGGGTCATCGGGTACGGGCTGCCTCTCTCCTTCAGCGCAGACAAGCTCTGGGAGGTAACCGTACAGGCACTCAGCTCAGCGTCGTGAGGTCCAGCAGAACGCGTCCGCCGAACGTCGACCCGTCCAGAACCTCGCCCACGCGATCCGCCGCCACCAGTTCGGCGTCCGCTCTCGGTTGCGCGAGCGCGATGTCCGCCAGCGCCTGACTGACCGCACCGGGCTCGAGGGTGGTCCGCTGGACGTTCACCGGCAGCACCCGCAGGTCCCGACCGATCAGCTGGTGCAGGTCGATGGTGGTGAACTCGCCGGCCTTGTAACCGAGTACGGCGATCCGTCCGCCCGGAGTGATGTGTCCGAGCACCCCACTGGTCACAGGACCGCCAACGGTGTCGATCGCCGCGTCGCACCACTGCAGTTCACGGCCGACCTGCCCCAACTCGTCAACCCGCACGATCTGGTCGACCAGCCCAGACACCGCATCGACAGACTCCCCGGCCCACGCCAGTCCGATCACGCGCGATGCGCCGGCCGACCGCGCCACCGCAGCACACAGTCGCCCGACCAGTCCGCCGATCCCGGTGATCACTACCGACTCACCCTCGAGCAGGCCCGCCACCCGTCGTACTGCGGTGTGGGCGGTCAGCGCGGGCGTCAGCAGGGTCACAGCCGCCGCAGGCTCCAGCCCAGCAGGCAGACGATGTACGGCGGCGTCCGGTACGACGGCGTACCTGCCCCAGAGGCCCGGCCTGGTGACGCCGATACCCTCGCCGCGGATCACCACCGGAGTCCCTGCCTCATGGCCGGCAGAGCCGACCACGACACCGGCACCCTCCGAGCCCGGGACGAACGGCTGGGTCGGCTGCTTGCCGGCCAGCACCGACCGGTCCTGCTGGGTCACAGCGGCCAGCCGCATCTCGACCAGCGTCTCCCCCGGCCCCGCGACCAGTTCGATGTCCTCGGTCTTCAGTTGCAGTCCCGGCCCATGACTTCGCAGGACCGTCCCCCGTACGTTCATGCCTCTACCCCGTTCACGATTTGATATCTGATCACACCCACGCTCTGACGAAGAGCGCGTCTCACGAAGCGACAACCTCCCGAGCCAGCGGCCTGGTCAGCTCGTCGGCCGCCGTCGCTCGCGCGGCCGCGATCGCGTCGCTGCCCATCGGGAACGGCCAGTCGCTCCCGGCCAGCACCCGCTCCGCCCCGAAGGTCTTCCCGAGCAGCTCCAGCACTCCCTCGTCGTGCACCAGGTCGTCCACGTAGAACCGGCGCAACGCGTCGGCCACCGGCAAGGAGGGCGCGACGATGCCCGGCCGCGCCTGGTCGATCCCACGCTGCCACCGCCCCGCCACCGCTGCCGTCACCCCACCCCCATGGCACAAACAGAACCGGATCCCCGGAAACCGGCCCACCACATCCGCGAAGACCAGTGACGCCGCGGCCAGGCCGGTCTCGTACGGATTCCCCAACAGGTTCGTCAAGTAGAACGACTGGAGCCGCTCGTCGTCACTGTGGCCCGGGTGAACAAGAGTGAAAGCCTCGATTTCGTCCAGCACCCGCCACACCGGGTCCAGGCCGGCGTAGCTCGGCGTACCCAGGGCGAAGCCGCTGAACACGCCCTCACCGGCCAGCGACGCGGCCACAGACGGCGCCTCGGGGTCCAGCAGCGGCAGGTGGCCCAGCACGCGCAACTGCGGCGTAGCGAGCTCACGAAGGCCCTGGTTGACCAACTCGGCCCACTCGACACCGGCGTCGTACCGGAACAGTGCGGGCGGCACGGACACAACTGCGCCGTCCAGGTCCTGCTCGTCAATCCAGTGCAGCAGTGCGGCCGGGTCCGCCAAGCGCTTGAGCGGCAGCCGCTCCTCGCCGACCACCAGCGAGCCGCTGTCGACGGCCAGCCCGAACTCACCCTTGTACGCCGCCGACAGGACGGTCGGCGGTATCAGGTGGGTGTGGATGTCCCAGCCACCCATGTCAGCGGGCGTCCTCGTCGTTGTCGTAGAACGACGGGCGCTCCGGATAGTGCGGACCGTCGTACACCTCCAGCAGGATGGAGGTCTCCTCGGCCCGGGTCGGACCATGCATCACACCCTTGGGGTTCCAGTAGAAGCTGCCCTTGGTCAGCGTGGTCCCGGTCGGCAGGTACACGTACCGTCCGGACAGGCAGAACATGAACTGGTTCGACGCGTGCTTGTGCTCGGACGGGATCCCCGACCCCTTCTCGAACCGCACCAGTGCGATCGACGCCTCGGTCTCCGGGTCGCGCCACAGCATCTTGTGCGACAACCCGGCGAGCGACTTCTCCACCCACTCCAGGTCGTCCGTCTGCAGCAACACCTCCCGCAGTGACTCGTCGAAGCTCACGGGACCTCCCGGCCGGTCACATGGGTGTACAGCTCCTCGGCCACACCGGCGGCCATCGGAGCCACCGCGGCGATGTGGCCATCGGGCCGCAGCAGTACGACGCTCTCCGCGGGTACGCCGTACCTGTTCGTGGCAATGCTGCCCGGGTCGAACAGGGACCGGTCCCGGAGACCGGAGTCGTGCGGCGCGTCCCACCGGGAGACGGCGTAGTGCTTCAACGCCGGAGAGCCGTTGACCGGGATGTCCGGACGACGCCGTACGTCGGTGAAGTACAGCGCGACGAACGAGTCGCGGCACAGGTCGTGAATCGTCACGCGACCGGTCGGGCTCTGCAGCACGAGGTCAGGCGCCCGGTCACCGGCCCGTACGGCGGGAGGCGTCGCAGCGGTGGCCACCATCGACCAGTCCCCTGTGCCCTCCACGTCCAGCCGGACACTGAGCAGCGTGCGGTTGTACGCCGTCGCCCAGTCGCCCGCAGTCTCGGTGACGGCACCACGCTGGTGCGACATGTACTTGCGGGCGGCCTCGGCCATCTCACCCGAGCCGTTGATCGCGACCGGGCGCTGCTCCTGCTCGTAGCCGTCCAGCAACGACGGATCGGCCCAGCCGCGCAGTACCCAGGCCAGCCGCCACGGCAGGTTGGACGCGTCCAGAGCGCCGGTGTTCAGACCCAGCGCCCACATCGGTGTGATCAGGTGTGCCGCATCGCCCATCAGGAACACCCTGCGGTCCGCGGTCCACTGCTCGGCGACCCGGTGGTGCACGTTGTAGACCACCGAGCCCATCAGCTCGATCCGGTCCACCTCGCCGATGAACTGCTTGACCTTGACCAACATGTCCTCGTCGGTCGGCGGCTCCGTCCCCGGACCGAGCGGGAACAGGAACCGCCAGTTGTCCGGCTGCCGGATCAGCACCATCCACTCGGACTTGTCCGCGAAGTACGCCAGGTACGGGTAGTCGCGCGCGTTGTCGACATCCAGATCGACCACCACGTCGATCAGCATGTACCGCTCCGGCAGGGTCTCCCCCACCACCTTCACGCCGAGCGCGTCCCGGATCTTGCTCCGGCCCCCGTCACACGCGAGCAGGTACGACGCCTCCAGTTCACGCGGCCCGTCCGGCGTCTCCAGCTGCAGTACGACCCGGTCGTCGCGCACCTCGAACGACGTCATCCGGTGCTGGGTCAGGACCGGCTGCGGCAGTGCGGCCGCGAGGATCGGCTCCATCTTCTGCTGCGGCAGGTTGATCACGAACGGGAACTGGGTGTCGTTGACCAGTTCGGCCAGCTGCACCGAGGCCCGCGGCGTGTTGGTGGCCCGGTCGATGTCGCCGATCTCGTCGATCCGCAGCGCGGCCGCCAGGATGCCGTCGACGGCGCCGTACCGGTTCCAGATCTCCAGGGTCCGGCTGAGCGTCGTACCGGCCTTGGTGTCGGAGGACAGGACGGCGTCCTCCTCGAGCAGCACGAACGGGACCCCGTAGTGGGCCAGGCCGAGGGCCGTCGTCAGGCCGATCGGTCCGGCACCCACCACCGCAACAGGCAGCTGATCAGTCACACATCACTCCACGAAGCTCGTGAGCTTGGCAAAGGCGCGTTCCCGGGTCAGCATCGACCCGGTCATCGCCGCAGCGTCGGACAGCAGGAACAGCAACGGGCCGACCACGTCCTCGGGGTCGCCGATACCTATGGTGTCGCGCCAGTGGTCCCGGTCCGCACCGGCGTTCGCTCCGCGGAACTGCTCGGTGTCGATCACCCCTGGCGAGACAACGTTCACCCGGACCCGGTGCTCGGCCACCTCCGCGGCCAGCGACTTGGCGAAGGCGATCAGCGCCGCCTTGCTCGCCGCGTACGCCGACGCACCCGGATAACCGCTCGCGGCCATGCCGGACGTGAACACGACGACCGATCCCGACCGCTGGGCCACCAGATGCGGTACGACGGCCTGACACACCCAGACCACACCGTCGAGGTTGACCTGCAGAGCCCGGGCCCACTCCGCTGGATCCGTGTCCAGCACCTGCGACCGCGGCTGCACTGCCGCTCCGGCGACCAGACCGTCGATCCGCCCGTGCCGGGTCAGCACGGACGCGACGGCCGACTCCACCGCCGACCGGTCGGCCACGTCGACCTCGACGTACTCCACGGCGGCGTCGGCCGGCTTCACGACATCGAAGATGACCGCCGTCCCACCGCATGCGTCGACAGCTGTCGCCAGCGCCGCACCGATGCCCTGCGCGCCGCCGGTGATCACCACGACTTCGCCGGTCCCGTCGAAGTTCACCTTCATGACGTCTCCTTCTGGGTCGACGGGCCGCGCTGATTCCCCTCGGCCCGCCTCGTCATGGTCTCGGTGATCCGCTGGAATGCGCCGGCCAGATGGTTGCGCAGGGCCCGCTCCGCCGCGTCCGAGTCGCGGGCGACGCACGCGTCCAGGATGGCCTGGTGCTCCTGCCGGTTCCGCTCGATCAGGAAATCGGTCGGCCGGCTGCCGAACCGGTACCGCTCGCTGTTCTGCCAGACCGGCTCGATCGCCCTGGCCAGCCACTGCGAGCCGCTGGCCCGGTAGAGCGTGAAGTGGAAGTCCGCATGCGCCTGCCGGGCTCCGATCGAGTCCTCCGCGCGCGACAACCGCAGGTGCTCGGCCAACGCGGCCGCGGCCCGCTGGAAGTCTCCTTCGGTGAACCGCTCCGCCGCCGCACGCACCGCCAGGCTCTCCAACGCCAGCCGGGTCTCGTGCGTGTCCCGCAGATCCTCCAGCGACAGGTCGCGGACCCACGCGCCGCGGTGCGGGATGATCTCGACCAGTCCGAGCGCCTCCAGCCGCCGGAGTCCTTCCCGGACCGGCATCTGACTCATCTCGAGCCGATTGGCCAGCTCCACCAGGCGCAACGGCGTACCACTCGGGAGCTCTCCGGACAGGATCAGCTGGTGCAGCTCGGCGGCGGCATGTTCGGCGAGGGTACGACGCCCGCCGCGACCGCCACCGGGCAAGAGCTCGAGTGAACCGGTCATGACAGCACCTGCCGGACCACGGTGTTGCGCAGCTCGCCGATCTTGTCTGCCCGCGTCACCACAACGTCACCCTCTTGCAGGAACACCTGCGGCTCCCGCGCGTTGCCGATACCCGCCGGTGTGCCTGTCAGCAATAGGTCGCCGGGTCGCAGTGTCATGCCGAAGGAGAGTTCGCTGATCAGAGTGGCGATGTCGAACGCCATCTGGCGCGTCGACGCGTCCTGCCGCACCTCACCGTTCACCAGGCATTGCAGCTGCACGTCCTGCGGATCTCCCAGCTCGTCGGCTGTCACGATCCACGGGCCCAGCGGCATGGTCGCGTCGATGCTCTTCCCCTTCAGCCACTGCCCGCCGTGCGCCCGTTGCAGGTCGCGCTGGGACACGTCGTTGGCCAGTGTGTACCCCCAGACATGGTCGAGCGCCTGGTCGACCGGGATGCTCCGACCGGTCTTGCCGATCACCAGAGCGACCTCGGCCTCGTAGTCCCACTGCACCGAAATCGCCGGATCCCAGGCGATGTCGTCGTACGGGCCGATGACCACGTCCGGACCCTTGGTGAAGAACGTCGGGTGCTTCGGCCGGTCCACGTCCTGGCCCTGGCGCTTGCCCCGGCTCTCCTCGAAGTGGTCCCAGTAGTTCCACCCGGTGCACAGGATGTCGCGGCGGAATCGCCGCAACGGCGGCCGCAACAACCCTTCGGAATAAGGGATCTTCTCCCCCGACGGTACGGCGCCGGTCTCGATCACCGCCGTCAGGTCCGTTGCCTCCAGCAACAGGACCGAGTTCCCGTCGAGCACGCCCGGCCGCTCCCGGCCCGCGTGCTCAACCATCACGTACCGCATCTCAGGTCCACTCGACGCCGCGCATTAAGTCACCCCCGGTCATGAAACCACCGCGATCGCGTTGATCTCGATCAGATAATCCGGATGCGCCAACTTGCTGACCTCGACCATGGTCGAGGCCGGCAGCGGTTCGGCGAAGTACTGCGCCCGGATCTCGTGGATCTTGGCGAAGTCCTCCATGTTGCGCACGTACACATCCACCCGGCAGACATCGGCGAGTGTGCCGCCGCCGGCCTGGACCGCAGCCTGCACGTTCTCCAGCACCTGCCGGGTCTGCTCCCGGACGTCGCCGACGCCGGCGATGCTGCCGTCCGGACGGCGGGCGGTCATCCCGGAGACGAACACCAGCCGCCCGGTCGCCTCGATCGTGGTGGCCTGTGAGAACACCCCGTTCGGGCTGTGCAGCGTGTCTGTCGAGATCTGCTTCTTCGGCATCAGCTCAGTACCCCTCCCGCCGCAACGACGGCACCGACCGCCCGTGCGGCCGCCAGCAGCGCGTCCAGCCCCGACCTCTCGATCAGTACGCCGTGCCGCCGCTGGTGTGCTGCCCGTTCCGCCTCGATCTCCCCCGGCAGGTACAGCCGGTTCACCCCTGGCGCGGTCGCACTCCCGCGCACCCGCGCGGCCAGCCCCGACGAGCGCCGCCGGAAACTCTCCACCCCACCCATCAACTCCGGGTCGATGGCCAGGAACAGATGCGCGCAGTCGTTCGGCCGGTCCGGCTCCCGGTACAGCGGCCGGACCTGGTCGCCCCAGCCGCCACCACTCAGTACGCCGGTCAGTACGTCGATCATCAGCGCCAGACCGAAGCCCTTGTGCCCCGCTGCCGGCAGCAGCATGCCCAGGACGGCCTCTTCGGCATCTGTGGTCGGCGTGCCCGACGGGTCGGTGGCCCAGGTCTCCGGGATCGGCCGTCCGGCCGACGCGGCCAGCCGGATCTTGCCCAGGGCAACCGCCGACAGAGCCATGTCGAGGACGATCTCCACCCCGGCCGAGGTAGGCACCGCGATCGCCAGTGGGTTGTTGCCGACAATCCGCTCGGCGCCACCCGGCGCCGGCATCAGCGGTGTGGTGTTGGACATCGCGACGCCGATGCATCCGGCCTGCCCGGCCTGCATGGCCCAGCGGCTGGCCGCACCGAAGTGGTGCGCGTTGCGGACCGACACCAGGCCGAGGCCGTAGCGGCCGGCTCGCTCGATCGCGTGGCCCATCGCCTGCGGGCTGGACAGTTGCCCCATCCCGCCGCGCGCGTCCACGACCATCGCCGCACCCGCGTCGTACAGCATGTCGAGCTCGCGTTCCCGGGTGACGCCGCCGGCGTTCAGGCGCTCGACGTACATCGGGACGAGCATGATGCCGTGCGAACTTACTCCGCGTAAGTCCGCCTCGACGAGGGCGGCCGCGATCTTGGTGGAGTCGGCCGGGTCGAAGCCGAGCGCGGTGAAGACGGCCGAGACGGTGGCTTCCAGCCAGGCCGGCCGGACCAGGACCCGGCGGTCGGCGTCGGAGGCTTGTGCGGTCACCGGGCGCTCACCGCGATTCCTGTGCCCAGGGCAGCAACAGGTGCTCCAGCAGGACCAGTATGTAGAACAAGACGATGCTCAGGATGCTGAGCAGGGTGATCGCGGCGAACGCCAGCGGCGTGTCCGCACTCGCACCCGACTGGTAGATCACGTAGCCCAGTCCGTGGGTCGTGCCAACGAATTCGGCGATCACCGAACCGATCACCGCCAGCGAGATCGCCACCTTCAGGCCGGTGAACATCTGCGGCATCGCGTACCGCAGCCGCAGCTTGAAGAACTCCTGCGCCCGGCTCGCGTTCAGCGACCGGAGCAACTCGACCAGCTCGATCGGCGTCGATTTCATCCCCTGTGCGGTCGAGATGACGATCGGGAAGAAGCAGACCAGCAGCACCATGACCACCTTCGGCCACTGACCGAAGCCCATCCAGACCACCAGCAGCGGAGCGATCGCGACCTTCGGGATCGCGTTCACCATCAGCAGCAGCGGGTACACCAGCCGCTCCAGCAGCACCGACCGGACGATCAGCAGCGCGATCGGTACGCCGACCACGATCGCCAGCAGGAAGCCCTCGACCGTCTCCAGGATCGACGTCCCGGTCTCGGTCAGCAGGTACGACGGCTGGTCCATGAAGCTGATGACGACGTCCTTGGGACTCGGCAACAGGTAGGACTCGATCCCGAACACGATCGTGGCCAGCCACCACAGCGCGATCGCACCGGCCAGGCCGATGATCGGCAGCAGCACCGCCGCGACCGGCGAGTCCTTCAGCCAGGACCGTTTGGTCATCGCGGCCGCACCTCGTCCACCTGCCGCGGCGCCGGCTCCTCAACTGGTGCGACCTTCTCTGCGAGCAGACCGTGCAGCAGACCACTGATCCGCGCGACCTCGGTCAGGTGCGCGTTCTGGCCCAGGCTGCGCGGACGCGGGATGTCGATGTCGACGACCTCGCGCAGCCGGCCCGGCCGTGGAGTCAGCACGACCACCCGGTCGGCCAGCAGCACAGCCTCCTCGATCGAATGGGTGACGAAGACGATCGTCGTGTCCAGCTCCATCTTGATCCGCTGCAGCTCGTCGGACAGCTCGGTCCGGGTAAGCGCGTCGAGCGCGGAGAACGGCTCGTCCATCAGCATCACCTGCGGGTCGCGGATCAGCGACCGGCACAGTGAGACGCGCTGCTGCATGCCGCCGGACAGCTCGTGCGGCAGCCGCCGCTCGAATCCGGTCAGCCCGGTCAGCTCCAGCAACTGCTGGGCCCGGTCGCGGTACGCCGCCTTGCCCCGATCGCCCTCGCCGCCGTCGATCTCGATCGGCAGCATGACGTTCGACAGCACCGACCGCCACGGCAGCAGCGCCGGCCGCTGGAACATGAACGAGACGTCCCGGCGCGGCCGGGTGACGGGGTCGCCCGCCACCCGGACGGTGCCGGACGTCGGTGAGATCAGTCCCGCGATCAGCCGGAGCAGGGTGGACTTGCCACACCCGGACCGGCCGATCAGCGTGACGAACTCGTTCTGCTGGACGTGCAGGTCGATCCCCTCGAGGGCCGTGATCTGGCCCTCGCGTCCGTTGAAGACCTGCCCTACACCGTCCAGCCGGATCATCGACGGGATTCAGCTCTTCGGCGCGAGGTCGATGCTGACGACATCCTCGGACTTGACCGAGCCCGCGGGCTTGATGGCGCCGGCCTCGTCGAGCAGGTTCAGGATCGTCTGCACCCGCTGCGGGTCGACCGACCCGAGCGGGTCGTTGAAGCCGTCCGGCTTGACGTACGGCTTCATCAGCTTGAGCTCTTCGGTGGCGACGCCGAGGTCGGTCTGCGGCACGTACTTCTTCAGGGTCGCGGCGGCGGCGGCCGGGTCGTCGATGGTGTCCTGCAGGCCCTTGAGCAGCGCGGCGGTGAACTTCTTCACCTGGTCCGGGTGGTCCTTGGCCAGGTCGGTCCGGGTGATGATCGCGTTGCCGTACAGGTCCGGCAGAACATCGCCATAGGGCAGTACGACGGCCTTGCGGTGCTTCGGGTCCGCCTTCTCGACCAGCGGTACG
This sequence comes from Kribbella pittospori, assembly GCF_004331465.1. Lineage (GTDB taxonomy): Bacteria > Actinomycetota > Actinomycetes > Propionibacteriales > Kribbellaceae > Kribbella > Kribbella pittospori. The sequence continues at coordinate 1,204,654 of NZ_SJKB01000001.1, read as the reverse complement.
CCGACCACGAACTGGCCGATCGCCGGCACCTTCCCGGACGCGAGCAACTGCGGCAACGCCGGCGGCGGGGACGGAATGAAGTCGGTCTTGTCGGCGGGAATCTTGGCTGCCTTGGCGTAGACCGGGAACATCACCGTGTTGGTCGAGCCCGGCTGGTCGCCCACGGACTTGCCGACCAGGTCCTGCGGCTTGGTGATGCCGTAGCCGTCCAGCGAGACGATCGCGGCCAGCGAGCGCTGGTGGATCATCCCGACCGTGGTCACCGGCAGCTTCTGCTTGCCCAGGGTGATGACGGCGCCGGTGAAGTCACCGATGCCGTAGTCGGCCTGACCGCCGGCCACCAGCTTCATCACGTCGACCGTGCCGGAGCCCGGGTTGATCGTGACGTCGAAGCCGGCGTCCTTGAAGTAGCCCTTCTCCAGGGCCACGTAGGCGTAGGCCTCCCGGCCGAAGGTGTTGAAGGAGGTCAGGTAGCTGACCTTCGTCAGGCCGCCGCTGTCGGCCTGCTTTCCCTCATCGTCGTTGTTGCACGCGCTGACCAGGGCGAGCCCCAGGACCGCCACCAACGCGATGACGGAACGCCTCAACCTCATATCGACCTCTCTCGTCCGATATTTGATCAAACATCAAATGCAGAAAGGTGGTCAATCGGCCTTCGGCGACTTCACCGGGACTTTACGTCCCCGTGCCAGGTCCCCGCAGAGCCCTCCGGCCACCCGTCCTGGAGCCGTTTCCCCCTGCCTGTCCGTGGTGGACAGGCATCCCGCCCCGACCACAGACCGTACCTGCCCGGACAGCAGATCGCGACGGCCGCAGGCTCCGAAACTGTCCGTTCGGTGTCAAATTTGTGTAAACCGTCAGTTTCGAGTGACGCACGGCACGTAACCGGAACCAGAACCCACGGGTGAGCGGCATGTTGCGGTGCTCACTCCCCGGAGGGAGGTCTCCGGCCCGGGCGTTTGACACCATGGAGGAGTGGCGAACGGGCTGGTGCGCGGATCGGCGCGTCCCGTGCGTGGGGCGCCCGCCCTTCTGCATGCGGTGACCAGCCTCGGCCGGGCGTCGACGTACCTGCGCTGGGTCTACCTGCTGCTGGGTGCGGCCCTGGTGCTCGCGTTCATCCTGGTCGACAGTGCGCTGGTCGCGGTGGCCCAGGACCTCCAGCTGCCGAAAGTTGCCATCGGCATCGTCATCGCGGTGATCGCGGCCGGTCCGCCGATCGCCCTCGGCGTACTGCCCGCGGTCCGCGAGGTCGAGGGGATCGCGGTCGAGTCGCTGCTCGGCGTCCGGTTCGAGGAGCGGCCGCTCGGCCCGGCCCGGACCTGGCCGCAGCGCCGCCGTACGGCGAGTTGGTTCTGCCTGCATCTGGTCGCGGGTGGCGCGATCGGCGTTCTCAGCACGATCGTGTTCGGCGTCGGAGCGATCTGGCTCGCGGTGCCGTTCCGCTCCCCCGGTACGCGGGACATCGTGCCGGGCTGGACGTACGAGGTCACTGGTGGCTGGGGCGATCTGTGGCTGCCTGCCGCGGCAGTGGGCGGGATCGTCGGCCTGTTCCTGCTCTCCGCCGCAGTCGGTGCCCTGCTCGCCCACTTGGCCCCACGCGTGCTCGGGCCGACGGCCGCCGAGCGCATCGAGCTGCTCGAGCGCCGTACGGCGACACTTGCCGAGCGCAACCGTTTGGCCCGCGAGCTGCACGACAGCGTCGGGCACGCGCTCAGCCTCGTCACCATCCAGGCCGCCGCGGCACGCCGGGTGCTGTCGACCGATCCGGAGTTCGCCGAGACGGCGCTGGCCGCGATGGAGACGTCCGCCCGGTCCGCGCTGGCCGAGCTCGACCACGTGCTCGGCCTCCTCCGCGACGACCGGCGCCCCGGGTCACAGACGACGCCGCAGGCGACCCTCGGCGACCTCGACCGGCTGGTCGACGCCACCCGGGCCGGCGGCATCACGGTCGATGTACGGCGGAACGGCGACCTGGACCGACTGCCGGCAGCGGTCTCCCGGGAGGCCTACCGGATCGTCCAGGAGGGCCTCACCAACGCGATCCGCCACGCCGGCCACCGAGCCGGCGAGCTCACGATCGATCTCTCCATCCGGCTGGACGGGTCCGGTCTCCGCCTCGAGCTGACGAACCCGGTGAGCGGCACGTCGGATCACGCGGGCGGTGGCCGTGGTCTGGCCGGTATCCGTGAAAGGGTCGCCGTACTGCAGGGCACCGTGGCTGCTGGTCTGGACGGGCCGCTCTGGCGGCTGGCCGTGACCTTGCCGGTCGCCGTGACGACGAAGGGATGACATGAATCTGTCGGTGGTCGTGGTCGACGACGAGCCGCTGATCCGCAGCGGGCTGCGCGCCATCATCAACGCCGAGCCCGATCTCACAGTGGTGGGTGAGGCCGGTGACGGCGCGGAGGTGCTGCCGGTCGTCCGCCGTACCGGCGCCGATGTGGTGCTGATGGATGTCCGGATGCCCGCCGTGGACGGGATCCAGGCGACCAGGCTGCTCCTGGAGAACCTCGACCCGGCGCCCCGCGTGCTGGTGGTGACGACGTTCGAGAACGACGACTACGTGTACGACGCCCTGCGCGCGGGAGCGTCCGGGTTCCTGCTCAAGCGGACCCCGCCGGACGACATCATCGCGGCGATCCGCACGGTCGCCGGGAGCGAGTCACTGCTGTTCCCCGAGGCAGTCCGCGCGCTGGCCCAGGCCCATGCAGGAGGGCGGTCGCCGCGACCGACCGGCCTGGACGAATACCAGCTGACCGAACGGGAGCAAGAGGTACTGCGTTTGATGGCGCGCGGACTGTCGAACGCGGAGATCGCCACGGAGCTCATCCTCGGCCTGCAGACCGTCAAGACCCATGTGGCGAACGTCCTCGCCAAGCTGAACGCCCGGGACCGCACCCAGGCCGTCATCCGGGCCTACGAGTCGGGTTTCGTCCCGCTGCACTGACCCTTTGGCCGATCAGGTGTCGGCCGGATCCACGTTCTCGTCGGCGAGGACACAGGCGTTGTGCAGCGGGTCGACGGTGTCGGCCTTGACCGCCACCCGCTGCAGGAGCATCCGGAAGCTGGCGCGCTCGGAGTCCTCCAGGCTGCCGAGGACCTCGTCCTCGGCCGTCGCCAGTCGCTCCTCCAGCTCACACAGCGTCTCCCGGCCCTGCTCGGTTGCCACGATCAGCCGCGCTCGGCGATCGGCCGGGTCCGGCTGGCGCTGAACCAGGCCGGCCTTCTCGAGGTCGTCCAGCAGGTACGTCATCACGGTCCGGTCCACGCCGAGCTGGGCCGCCAGGTCGAGCTGCCGCTTCGGGCCGTCCCCATGCGCGGTCGCCAGCACCTGGTAGCCGCGCGGGCCACCCGGTACGTCGTCGAGCACGGCGGCGGCCGCCTTCGCGTAGCGCCGGAAGACGACGCCCAGCGCCCAGCCGAGGTCCGTCTCGACCGGCGCACCGCTGGCGCTCCGGTGCGGCGCTCCTCTGGCTGCGCGGGTCCCGACCTCGGGCGAAGTACTGGTCACGGCTCCCATCGTACGTGGTGTACGCCACTCGGAATACGATCTAACTTGAATATGTTCTGCTCAACAGATTATCTTCAGAACAGCTCGTAATGAGCCGCCCCCCATCAGATGGAGAAACGAATGACCACCCTGTTACGCGTCGACGCCAGCATCCGGGTCGAAGGATCGGTGAGCCGCGCTCTGGCGGACAGCGCCGAGGCGGCCTGGAAGGCGGAGCACCCGGACGGCATCGTGGTCCGCCGCGATCTCGGGTTGCACCCGCTGCCGTCGACCGTCTGGCCGACGCTGGCCGCGGCCCAGGTGGGCGCCACGCCCGCCGAAGGGGCCGACCGCACCCCGCTGGCGGAGGCGAAGGCCCTCGCCGAGCAGCTCGCGAACGAGGTCAAGACCGCGGACGCCATCCTGCTCGCCGTCCCGCTGTACAACTACGGCATCGCCAACAACGTGAAGACCTGGATCGACCTGCTGCTGATCGACCAGGAGCTGGTCCGCGGCAACGGTGGGACCGCGGGTCGGCCGGTCATCTTCACCCTCGCCCGGGGCGGCGGCTACAGCCCCGGCACCCCGAAGCACGGCTGGGACCACGCCACGCCGTACCTCGAGCGGGTCTTCGCCGACATCTTCGGCATGAACATCCGCACCGCCGCCGCCGAACTCACCCTGGCCCCGGTCACCCCGGGCATGGAGGAGCTCGTCGACGCATCCAAGGTCTCCGAGTCCGAGGCCCGGGTCACTGCCGAGCAACACGGCACCGTGGTGGCCCGCGAACTCATCGCCAACGCGGCCTGAGGGCGAGCCTGGTGCGGTGCCGTGCTAGCCGGCATCGGATCAGGCGAGCTGCCAGGTCGACAGCGTGACCGACAGCGTGACCATCGAAGGTTCGTGCAGTACGGCGATCCGCTGCGCCAGCTCGCGATAGTTCAGATGACGCGCACTCGGCGTCATCAGCACCAACTGCTCTACCGCACCCCGGTCGAGCCGCATCGTCTCCTCGACGACCTCCCGGCCGGTGTTCACGAACGCACCGCCGAGTGACTCGTGCAGCCGGCGCTCCTTGTCTTCGTCAACGGTGACGAGCCCGAGTACGCCGACCAGTTCGGCGAGGTGCTCCTGATTCGGGGTCACCACCAGCAGCGAACCACCCGGCGCGAGGACCCGCGCCATCTCAGCGGCGTTGCGCGGGGCGAACACGTTCAGCATCAGGTGGGCCGAGTTGTCCATCAGCGGCAACTGCTGCCACGCGTCGCACACCACGGATCCGATCCGCCGATCCACCTTGGCTGCGCGACGGGCGGCGTACCTGGAGACGTCCAGGGCGAGGCCGCGGCGGGCGGCAGACGCACCCACGACACCGGCGAGGTAGTAACCGGTGCCGGCGCCCACCTCGACGATCAGTTCCTCGCCGTCCGGCTGCAGACTCGCGGCGGCGTTGAGGATCAGCGCGTCCCGGATCGGGGTGTAGTGCCCGCCGCCGAGGAACACCGTACGGGCGCCGACCATCGCGGCCGAGTCGCCGTCGATCCCGGTGGATGCCGAGGGCAACAGATTGAGGTAGCCCTGCTTGGCCAGGTCGTACGCGTGCCCTTGCGGGCAGCGCGCCGTACGGTCGGTCAGGGCGAGTGCGTCCGCGCAGACGGGACAGCGCAGTACGGCGACCAGGTCGGCATCCACCGACCCAGTGTCTCAGTGTCCCGGGTGAGTCAGGTGATGTCCCGGCTGGTGAGGCGCGCCCAGGCGGCCGTGTAGAAGACGACCAGATAGGCACCCTGCACGAGCAGGTTGCGGACGATCTCATGCCAGTACGGCGGATCTCGGAGCAGGTCGGCGAACGACTGCCACCGGTACATCAGCAGCCACGGATGGATCGCGTGCAACTGCGGGATCGCCGTCATGATGCCGAGCACGATGAACGCGCCGAACGTCGCCGCCATCGCGGCCAGCGGGGTCGCCGTGAGCGACGACACGAACAGGCCGATCCCGGCCAGCCCGAGCAGCGACAGCGAGATCACGACCGCGATCAGGAGAGCGCGGAACAGGCCCTCCCCCAGCGAGACCGTCGTACCGGACAGCAGGAGTACGTCGCCGACCGGGAAAAGAATGAAGCCGACGATCAGCCCGGAGATCCAGATCGTCATCGTCGCGGCCAGGCAGAACACCGCGAGGGCGACCATCTTGGCCGCGAGCAGCCGGCTGCGTCCGGCCGGTGCAGTGAGCATGGTGCGCAACGTGCCGAGGCTGGCCTCACCGGCCAGGGACTCGCCCGAGATCACGGTCACCGCGGTCGGCAGGAAGAACGGCAGGGAGAGGCCGAGGCTCGCGACGATCAGGAACAGGCCGTTGCCGGCGACCTGACCGAGGAACCCCTCGGCGTCGCCGTCGGAGCCGGAGAGCTTGATCGCGATCCCGATCAGCAGCGGGACCGCGGCGAGGACGCCGAGTCCGGCCTGAGTGCGGGCCCGTCCGAAGACGAGGCGCAGCTCCGAGCGGAACAGACCGAGCGTGTGCTGGCCAGCCGTCACCCGCCGTCCGCCCTCGACAGTGCTACTCAGCGACATCGAACCCCTCCCCCGTGAGCGCGACGAACGCCTCCTCCAGGCTGGGCCGTTCCAGCCCGAAGCCGTGGATGCGAACATCGGCGGCGACCAGGGCCGCCGCGAACTTGTCGATCGGGAGGTCGCCGGAGTCGCCTTCGACGGTCTCCTCGGTGGTCTTCAGATCGGTGGCGCCGAGGCTCTTGAGGGTCTCGGCTGCCTGCGCGAGGTCCGGCGTACGCACGACCAGACGGGGACGGAGCTCGGCGCGCAGGTCGGCCACCGTCGACTGGCGGACCAGTTTGCCGCGGCTCATCACGGCCGCGTGTGTGCAGACCTGCTCGACCTCGGCCAGCAGATGGGTCGAAGTGAAGACCGTGGTGCCGTCGCTCGCCAGCTCGCGGATCAGGTTCCGGACCTCGCGGGTGCCTTGCGGGTCGAGGCCGTTGGTCGGTTCATCCAGCACCAGCAGGTCGCGACGCTGCATCAGCGCGACCGCGATGGCCAGCCGCTGGCGCATGCCGAGCGAGTACGCCCGGACCTTCTTGCCTGCGGCATTGGACAGGCCGACCCGCTCGAGCGCTTCGGCCGCACGGGCCTTACGCGTGCGCGGGTCGGCGGTCCGGTCGGCCGCGTCGAAGCGCAGCAGGTTTGCCTGCCCGGTCCAGAACGGGTAGAACGCCGGCCCTTCGACCAGCGCGCCTACCCGCGGCAAGACCTTCAGCTGGGCCTTCGGCATCGATTCGCCGAGCAGCTCGACCGACCCCGAGCTCGGCGCGATCAGCCCCAGCAGCATCCGGATCGTCGTCGTCTTCCCGGACCCGTTCGGCCCGAGGAACCCGAACACGCTCCCCGCGGGGACCTCCAGGTCAACGGTGTCCACCGCCACCTGACCACCCCGGAAGCGTTTCGTCAGTCCCCGCGTCACGATGGGTGGGGCGGCCGATGCCGCGGGTGGCGGCGGCTCCTGCGGGGTCGTCACGTCAGCGGGGAGCCTTGGCTGCGGCAGCCTGCAGGGTGTCGGGGGTGACCAGACCGGCGAAGACGCGGCCGTCGTCGGTGATCAGAGCGCTGACCATCTTGCTGGTCAGGATCTTGCCCTTGCCCCAGGACCCCTGGACCGTACGAGCGTTGGCGAGCAACTGGTCGACCGGGCCGTTGCCGGTGGTCTTCACGCCGCGGACCATCACCACGCTCTCCCAGCCGGTGCCGAGCACGGTCGGCTTGTCGCCGCGCTGAGCCGGCGCCTTCTCACCCTTCGGCGCGACCGCCGTCGGCGGCTTCACCGGGTGCGGGGTCTCGCGCGTCGCGGGCACCTTCTTGTCCGTCACCTTCACACCCTTGGGCGGGGTGAAGGTGAACGTGCTCGCCCCCGGTACGTTGAACGAGACCGACGAGAAGCCGAGTTCCACGGCCGGGTCGTTGCCGGTCCGCGGCATCACGGTCACGTCGAGCGGGACGTACGTCTTCGAGTCGATCGCCAGCGTCACCGAGCCGACCGTCGTACGGTCCGTCTTCGGCACCAGGCGCAGCTTGTAGGCGTCCCGGCCGGCGACCTTCTCCGTGCCGCTCACCTCGACCTTGGTGGTCGGGTCGATCGCGTCCAGGAACTGCTCCGCGACCGCCTGCGGGTCGTAGTTCTTCGGGGCGACCTGGGGCTTGTCCGGCTTCGCGGAGCGCGCCGGCAGGGTCAGCTTGACGGCCTCACGCCGGGACGAGTCGTACGCCCAGGCGGACTTGCCGTCGGTCGTCCAGACCCGCTCGGCCTGGTTGTCCAGGACGGACACCCGAGCCTTGTCCGGGGTGGCGAACGCGACGCGGGCCGTGTGCTGACCACTGAGCAGGTCGGAAAGCTGGTTGCCGCCCTCGACACCAGGGATCGCGGGCAGGCCGAGATCCGCGGACGAGCGGACCGTGCCGCTCAGACCGTCGACCTTGGCCGTCTGCACCTTGGCGAGCAGATCCTGCGCCGTGATGCCGGGCAGCTTCGGGGAGGCGTCCGCGACCACTGGACCGAGTGCCCCCACACCTGCCACCACCGCGACTGCCGTGACCGGAACCAACCACCGTCGACTGCGCTGCGTTACGCCCATGTAGTCAAGACTCGCACCGCGTCGCGGCGGAACCAAGAGGTCTCAGGGTGGGTTCACCCAAAAGAGTGAGCCCGGCGTACGACCTGGGTCGTACGCCGGGCCTGGTACGGCGGCTCAACGGCTCTGCAGCGCGTCCAGGGCCACGGTCATCGCGGCGGCCACGCGGAAGTCCAGGCGCGGGTCGTGGACCGTGATCCGGTAGCGGTCCCGGACCGAGAGCCTGCGCTCCACCGACAGTACCGGCTGACCGCTGTTCACGTCGGTGAAGTCGAAGTGGAAGATGAACGGCAGCGGGATCTCGCCGATGAACGGCACGAAGTCCCAGAGCCGGCGGACGATCGCGATCGTGGGGTTACGCTCCGTCCCGGTCGTGTGCACATGGCCGGCGCTCAGCTGCCAGCTGGACCGCAGCAGGCTCTTGCCGAACTCCTTCTTGAACCAGCCGATCGGCTGGCCGTCGGCGTCCGTCACGTCGTACCCCGAGCCCAGGTCGATCGTCTTGCGCGCCTTGAACGAGAACACCGGCCGGGTCTTGGTGTCGTCGGTGTAGAACGTGACCTGCTCCTTGAACGCCATCCGCTTCTGCTGCGCGAACGCCAGCAGCGGCCCGTCGGAGCCGTCCGGGTTGGTCGCGATCAGCTCGTACTTGTTCGCCATCAGCGTGACCCGCTGCTTCATCGAGAACGCGGGCACGTACATCGGGGCTGGGTCCTCAGGAGGAACAGTCATGCGGAGGAGTGTGACAGCTCTCCCGGCTCATTCAACCGTCGTGACCCCGCAGGCCGACGCGCCTACCCGCAGTCCTCGGGCCATCGCGTCGGCCAACTCGGATCGCTCGACGATCTGGATGTCGAACTCGCCTACGCCTTGCAGTGCCAGGTCCCGTGCGAGCTCGACGCCGAGCTCTACCGCCTCGACCGGGGTGCGAGCGGGCCGCCACAGCACACCGAAGTCGGCTGCGGGTTTCTCTGAATGCATGTGTACGACGAGCGCCTCGGGCTGCTCGAGGTACTGCGCCGGATCGCCGCCCACGATGAGTCGGACGAGCTGCTGGCTGTTTGTCTGTACGGCGTTCTGCCTCGCCTGCACCGCGTCGTCGAGGATCGACGTGGGTGCGACGCCGGGGAGACCGCGTTGGCCCCATTCCTCTTGGTGGACTGCCCAGGCGAGGGGGCGGCGGGCGGCCCAGCCGGTGCGTACCAACTCGGGCGTGGCCGCGAACGCCTCGACGTACCCGATGCAGAGGTAGCCGACGAGTTCGATGTGGGCGGGGAGGTTGAGTACTGCGGCGACCTCGGCGGGCTCGAAGAAGGAGACCCAGCCGACGCCCAGTCCTTCTGCTCGTGCGGCGAGCCAGAGGTTCTGGATCGCGATCGCCACCGAGAACCAGGTGGTCCTTGGGTCTGCATGCCGGCCCAGCACATGCCGCCCGCCGCGACCGGCGTCGCAGGTGACCGCGATATTCAGCGGGGTGTCCAGGATCGCCTCAATCTTCAGTCCGTCGAACGACTGCCTCCGGTCGGGCGGCAAACTCGCCGCGAACGCATCCCGCTGAACCGACGCCAGATCATGCACCTTCCGCCGCGTCGCCACATCCCGAACCAGCAGAAAGTCCCAAGGCTGACTCAACCCCACACTCGGAGCCCGATGCGCCGCCTCCAACACCCGCACCAACACATCATCAGGAATCGGCTCTCGCACAAACCCCCGCCGCACATCCCGCCGCTCCGAAATCACCCGATGCACCACCTCCCGCTCGGCGGGGGCGTAGCCGGGGGCGGGAGTCGTCGCCCGGCTGGCCTTCGCCGGGCCGGCGCCGGCCACCGGCAGGCGGCCGATGGCCACGGTTGCCGCCGCTGAGCGGCGCTTCGGGACCACCAGCTCGGCGCCGGTCAGCAGCACTCCCGCCTCCGCTACGCTCAGGGTTACGGCCAGCTCTTCGACCTTCTCGCTCGGTGTCGGAACGGGCTGGCGTCCAAGCACTTCGGCGGGCGCTGTTTGCAGCTCGGCGTTCAGGGAGGCGACCAGGCGTTGTACACCTGGCTCGGTTTCGCGGCCGACGACCGTGACGACGAGCCGGACCGTGCCGCCGCCCGCCTCGTCCAATGCGCTGGCGACGAGGTCCCGGAGTTCGCGGTACGGCGTACCGGAGCGGAGGCCGATGCCGACGACGAGGTTCACTTCCCGAGCCCCGCATGCACACGCGCTTCCGCGACGAGGCGGGCCGGGACGTCCGGGCTCGCCGTCCAGTGCAGGTGCAAGTACGACGCGTGCACCCGAGGCAGCGCGACGCCCTCGACGCCAGCGGGCAGGTGCCACGCCGGATCCACCTCAGCGTCCAGCTCGATCGCGGTCCGGTGGAACTCGTGACCACGGACCCGACGACCCTCGTCGAAGAACGCACTCGTGGTGGCAGCGATCGCCGTACGGTAGCCGAGGGTCAGGCGTTCGGTCATCCGGCCGGTCGCGGGCAGTACGCCGGTCATCGGGTGGCCGTCCAGCTCGCGACAGAGATAGAGCAGTCCGGCGCACTCGGCGATGACCGGCAGCCCGGCCGCGATCTCGGTCGCCACCTGCCGACGGAGTCCGTCATTGGCCGACAACGCTTCAGCGTGCAACTCCGGGAAGCCGCCACCCAGATACAACGCCGAGGTTGCTTCAGGCAATGGATCGGACAGCGGGTCGAAGGCAACCACATCGGCGCCCGCAGCAACCAACAGTTCCGCAGTCTCGGTATAACGGAACGAGAACACAGGCCCACCAGCAACCGCCACCACCGGCCGACCTTCATCCGCGGGAGCCACCTCCGCGGCCGGGTCCCACGCCTCGACGTCGAGATCCGTGGAAGCGCGGGCAGCGGCAACGAACGCCTCCAGGTCGACGCCTTGCCGGACCAGCTCGGCCGCAGCCTCAACCGCCGCCGACGCCTGCTCACGCTGCTCATCGGCCGGCACCAGACCGAGATGACGACTGGGAACGGTGAGCCGCGTGTCCCGCCGAAGCACCCCGAGCACCGGTACGCCGGTCGGCGCCACGCCTGCCCGGACCTCAGCCTCATGCCGGTCCGAACCGACCTTGTTCAGAATGACGCCGACGATCCGGATCTCGGTGTCAAAGGCAACGAAACCCTGAACGACGGCGCCGACACTCCGACCCGCCGCCGACGCGTCGACCACCAACACGACAGGTGCCTTAAGCAACTTCGCGACATGCGCGGTCGACGAGAACCCCTCGGTCCCGAGAGCACCGTCGTACAGCCCCATCACACCTTCGACAACAGCGAGCTCGGCGCCAGCAGCACCGTGCGCGAACAACGGGCCGATCCGCTCCTCCCCAGACAACATCGGATCGAGGTTCCGCCCCGGACGCCCCGTAGCGACCGCATGAAACCCAGGATCGATGTAATCCGGCCCCACCTTGAACCCCGCAACCACGTGCCCAGCCCGCCGCAACGCCGCCATCAACCCAACAGCAACCGTAGTCTTCCCAGCCCCCGAAGCCGGCGCCGCCACCACAACCCGCGGAATCACAAGATCTCCCCCACACCCACACGCGCCGGCCGCCCCGCCTGCACACAGGACCCCCGCACCACTCCCGCACCCGAGTGCTGCCGCCCCACCCCCGCACAGGATGGGCGGTCCGCTGCCGTAGCTGGTCCCGCCACCGAACCCGGCGTTACCACTCGATGCCTTTTTGGCCTTTTTGGCCCGCATCCATCGGGTGCTTGAGCTTGGTCATTTCGGTGACCAGGTCGGCGGCGTCGAGTAGGCGTTGGTCGGCGTTGCGGCCGGTGATTACGACGTACTGGTGACCGGGGCGGTTTGCCAGGGTTTCGACGACCTCGTCTACGTCGACCCAGCCCCACTTCATTGGGTACGTGAACTCGTCGAGGACGTACAGGTCGTGGGTCTGCGCGGCGAGCCGGCGTTGGATCTCGCGCCAACCCTCGAGCGCGTCGGCGGCGTGGTCCTCCTCGGTGCCGGACTTGCGCGACCAGCTCCAGCCCTCGCCCATCTTGTGCCACTCGACCGGCCCGCCCTGACCGGTCGCGGTGTGCACCTCACCGAGCGCCTTGAACGCACTCTCCTCGCCGACCTTCCACTTCGCGCTCTTGACGAACTGGAACACGCCGATGTTCCAGCCCTGGTTCCAGCCGCGCAGCGCCATCCCGAAGGCGGCCGTCGACTTCCCCTTCATCTCGCCGGTGTGCACCATCAGCAGCGGCCGGTTCCGGCGCTGGCGGGTGGTCAGGCCGTCCTGCGGCACCACGCTGGGCTGCCCTTTCGGCATCAGGCCGCCCTCCGATCCGTGACGGTCCGGATGAGGTTGCCAGCGGCAACTTCACCGAGGTCCAGGTACTCCGCGCCGAGGTCGGCCGCGAGCTCCCCGGCCAGCCCGAGCCGGACGCCGCGACGCGGCTCGCAATCGACGACCACCGTGGCTATCCCATGCTGAGCGAGCCAACCGGCTGCCTGCCTGGCGCGCGCGAATGCGTGGTCTCCGTGGGTGGCCCGGCCGTCGGTGACGAGCACGAGCAGCGGCCGTCGACGCGGGTCGCGGATTGCTGCGATTCGGAGTACTTCGGCAGCTTGCAGTAGTCCCTCGGCGAGCGGCGTACGTCCTCCGGTCGGAAGCGATTCAAGCCGACGTACGGCGGTCTCAACGCTACCGGTGGGCGGCAACGCGACCGTCGAGGCGGCGCCGGCGAACGTGACGAGTCCGACGGTGTCGCGGCGCTGGTACGCATCCAGCAGGAGCGAGACGATCGCGGTCTTCACCTCGCCCATCCGCTTCTTCGTCCCCATCGAGCCGGACGCGTCCACGCAGAACAGCACGAGGTTGCCCTCACGCCCCTCGCGTACGGCGAGCCGCACATCCGCCGCCCGCACCGCGAGCCCCGGCCCGGTCCGCCCGCGCAGATGCTGATGCGGTGCCGCAGCCCGAATGGTCGCCAGCAAATGCGGCCGCCCAGCCTCCCGCCCAACCCGCGCCCGATCCCCCACCACGCGCCCCACCTCAGTAAGAGCCCGAGACCGCCGCCCCGCAACCCCCACCCCAGCCCCCCGCACACTCAACAACCGAGCCTTGTAAGGCTCCGAGCTCCCAACAACCTCACCCACCGCCGCCGGCCCCGACCGACCCGCGGCCTCGCCCTCCTTCGACCGCTCGCTGTCCTCTGGTCGGGCGTCAACCCGGCCATCCGGCTCGTCTCCGCCGTCGGCGGCCGGGTCGCTCGCCCCATCCCCCGGCTCTGCCGGATTCGGGCTCCCACCACCCGGCCCGTCAGGGCCGCCGTCCGGGTCATCGTCTGGCTCCGGTGGGGTGCTGTTGTTGATGGCTTCTTCCAGCTGTTCTTCGTCCAGACCCGGGGCGTCGAACGGGTTCCGCCGCCGGCGGTGTGGGAGCGCGAGCTTGGCCGCGGCGCGTACGTCGTCCACCTCGACAACCGTCCGCCCTGACCACGCCGCATGCGCGACCGCGGTCCGCGCAGTCACCAGATCAGCCCGCATCCCGTCCACATCAAAGGACGCACAAATCTCCGCGATCTGACGCAACGCCGCATCCGTCAGGATCACCTCAGTCAACAAATCGCGGGCCTTGACGATCCGCTCCGCCAGCTCCCGCTGCGGACCGTCGTACCGCGCCACGAACCCCACCGGATCCGCCTCGTACGCAAGCCGCGCCCGCATCACCTCGACCCGCACCGCAGGATCCCGGCTGGCAACAACGTCCACCGTCAGTCCAAACCGGTCCAACAGCTGAGGCCGCAGCTCACCCTCCTCCGGGTTCATCGTCCCGACCAGCACGAACTGCGCCGGATGCGTCACCGACACCCCGTCCCGCTCGACCGTCGCACGCCCCATCGCCGCGGCATCGAGCAGTACGTCGACCAGATGGTCGTGCAGCAGATTGACCTCATCGACGTACAGCAGACCGCGATGCGCCGCCGCCAGCAGCCCAGGCTCGTACGCCGTAACGCCCTCGGCCAACGCCTTCTCCAGATGCAGCGAACCAAGCACCCGGTCCTCAGTCGCACCCACCGGAAGCTCCACCAGCCGCGCCGACCGCGTCTGCGCACCAGCACCATGCGGCCCATCAGGACAGGTCGAGTCGGGGTGCTCGGGATCGCAGGAGAAGCGGCACCCGGGTACGACGTCCACCGGCGGAAGGATCTCCGTGAGCGCCCGGACCGCGGTCGACTTCGCCGTACCCTTCTCGCCCCGGATCAGCACACCGCCGATCGCCGGCGAGATGGCGGCCAGGATCAGCGCTAGTTGGAGGTCCTCCATCCCGACCACAGCGGTGAACGGAAAACCGGAGGAGGATGGCGCAGACCGCACGGCGGGGAGTCCCTTCGTCGAGCGGGTGTCCACGCCCGCTACGGCTGGTACGCCGCACCGCGGAGACCGCGGCCCGGCGGACGGACGCGGATGTCCTGGCTCCCGGGATCTCCCCGGTCACAGTGGCGGGACCGCCCCGGACTCCCGGCCGAAGCCAGTCACCGGTGTTCCTCCACAACCGTCGGCCCGATCATGGCACACCTCTCCCCCGCCTTCAGCGACCAGGTTCACACCCGCATCCGGCGGTGATGGGCCTGTCGGTTGGGTGGGGATGGGTGTTGACTGAGGTGGCATGGGGGGTCTTCGGGCCGATCATCGGTTTGCGGGGCGGGCTGTTGAACAGGAACTGCTCGGCGACGTGGTGCGGGACGCCGTCGGTGGGATTCCTCGTGCGATCGTCATTCATGGTGAGGCCGGCATCGGGAAGAGCCGGTTGGCTCGTGAGGTCTGCCGGGATCCGCGGCTGACCGTGCTGTGGGGATCGTGTGTGCATTTCGGGGGTGCATCGGTTCCGTTCGCGCCGATCAGCGGGGCACTGCAGGACTGGCTCAGCCAGGCCGACGCGGACGAGCGGGAGCGGATCCTCGCCGGGACCGATGGACTGACCGCCTTGCTTCCCTCGATCGGCACGGGCGGCGGCGCTGCCGACGGCGTCGACTCGACGCGGCTGCCGATGCTGGTCGATCTCGTGCTGAACCGGATCGCGGACCAGCGCCCGACGGTGGTCGTCATCGACGACCTGCAGTGGGCCGACGTCGCCTCGCTGGACGTGCTGTCCTACCTGATCGCCGGATTCCGGGCACAGCGGCTGGTCCTGATCGCGACCTGCAGGACCGAGGAACGCGGCGAAGGGCATCCGCTCCACTCCTGGCTGGCCGACATGCGCCGGATGCCGTACTTCGGCGAGATTTCCTTGCAACCGCTGGACCTCGACGCCGTCAGCAACCAGATCGAAGGACTGCTCGGCCGCACACCCGACATCGAACTCGCCACCGAGGTCCTGGCCAGGTCGGACGGCAACCCGTACCTCGTCGAACTCATGGTCCGCGGCCTGTCCGGCTCCGAGCGAAGTCTGCCTTCAACAGTCCCGGTCGCACTCGGGGAAGCCTTGCTCGCCACCTGGCACGGCCTCTCCGAACAAGCCCGCTTGGTCACGAGAGTTCTCGCCGTCGGCGGTCGCCCGACGTCGTACGCCGTACTGACCGAAGTCGCCTCCGGTCATGGGATCAAGGCGAATCAGATCACGCCAAGCCTGTCCGAGGCGCAGGACCGCGGGGTGGTGTGGAACGAAGGCGGCGATTGGTGGTTCCGTCATCCGCTGCTGGCCGAGGTCCTGTACGACGGCCTGTCCCCCGACCAAGCGATCGAGCTGCATTCCGGCTACGTCCGCGTCCTCGAGTCGCGGCCCACCGAGTTGACGGCCGCCGACCTGGCGGTCCACAACGAACGAGCCGGAACCATCGATGCGACCTTCCGTTGGTCGCTGGTGGCGGCCGACCAGGCAGCACAGCTGCGGGCCCCATCCGAAGAAGCGATCCAGCTCCGCCGCGCGTGCGCCCTCTGGGAGTCGGCATCACCGGCAGTCCGAGGCGGGCGTGACGACCGGATCCGTCTGTTGCGACGGACAAGCACGATCTGTGTCCGTGCAAGCGTGGCCGATGCGGCATTCCCGCTCCTGACCGAGGCGCTGAGCCTGGTGGACAAGGAGCGCGAGCCGTTGCTGGCGTGCGATCTCCTGGTCGCGCGGTCCGCCGCCCGCTGGCAGTCGACGTCGCCCGGGATGCCGGATCTGGCTGACGTACTCGAAGCGATCGAGTTGACGACGGACTTCCCGGCGAGCCCGGAGCGCGCCATCGCGTTCGCCGAGTTGTCCGAGGACGAGACGCTGCACGGGTTGCCGGACGACGTGCTCCACGCGGAGGAATCGGTCCGGATCGCGCGCAGGTCAGGCTCGACACAGGCCCTCGGGCGAGCCCTGGTCGCACTTGCAGCGGTGACCGACAGTCGCGCCCCGCTGAAGTCGCTCGCCGACGCGGAGATTGCGGAGCGGTTGGCCAGGTCCTGCGGGGATGTCGACACCGCCACCAACGCCGCCATCTTCCGTTTCAATGCCCTCCACACGATCGGCCCGCGGTCCGACGCAGCCGAGGTCACCCGTGCGGCGTACCTCGACGCTGTTTCCGCCGGCGCCGGTGTCTGGGCGTATTTCCTCGCGTTCCAGGCCGCCGGTGAGCTGATCGACCTGGGCCGTTGGGACGAGTGCCGCGCCTTGTTGCGGTCCGCGCTGGCGGCCCGTGCGGCCGACATCCCTGGAGCAGGCGTCCGGCTGTCCGCAAGCCTGCTCGCGGCCAGGACCGGCCGGACCGAGGAGGCCCGGCAGCACTTCGATCGGGCGTTGGAGCTGATCTCCGACGACTTCAATCCGCTCCGCCCGTACATCACCCGCGTCGGCATCGAGCTGATGACCGCGGAAGGCAGGGTCGCGGACTCCGTCGCCTGGGCACGCCCACGTCTGACCGCGCTGGATCAGGCGCCCGATGCCTGGGATGACGAGGTACTTCCTGGCTTCGCCCAGGCGGCGGCCAACGCAGCCTGCGCCGCCCGGGACCGCGGTGATGTCGCCGCCGCCGCTGCCGCTGCTGACGCGATCGACAGCGTCATCGACGGGTGGCCACGGGCTCCCTTCGCCCACGCCATGGGTGGCGTGGATGTCCAGACGATGAATGAGGCACTCCTGGCGGCCGAGATCGGCGGCAGCCGGAATACCCCGGATCAACCTGAGCTCTGGCGCCGCGCGGCCGACACCTGCGGTGTGGCCGGAAGTCGCTGGGAGCAAGCGGTCGCGCAATGGCGGTGCGCCGAGGCTGAACTCACGAGCGGACCGACTTCGGTACAGGCACGCGACCTCCTGCGGCAGGCTCACACCTGCGCGGTCGAGCTAGGTGCCGAGCCTTTGCGGCGGGCCGTTGAGTCGCTGGCTCGGCGAGCGAAGGTCGATCTCAGTACGCCGGTCCCGGTCGAGCGGGAGGATGACGACCCACGACTAGCCGCACTCACCGACCGCGAACGCGAGGTGCTGGCCTTCCTCGTCGCCGGGCGGTCGAACTCCGAGATCGCCAAGGACCTCTTCATCAGTGACAAGACGGTCAGCGTTCATGTGTCGAACATCCTGCGGAAGACCGGGACGACGAGTCGGGTGGCAGCCGCCGCTCTGGCTGAGCGGCGGCTGCCTGGTCAGTGAACGTGGGCTGGATGGCGACGTCGGTAGGCCCACAGGGCGGCCAGGGCGATACCGGCCTCCGGCCGGGCCCTGAGTCGCCACGTCGGGCAATCCACCTCAGATCCGCGGCATACCCCCTTAGGTAGCTTGAAGGCGTGCTGATCAAGGCGTGCCTGAACGGTGACCGGTCGCGAGCGGATCACCCCGGCGTACCGGTGACTCCGGAGGAGTTGGCGGCGGAGGGTGCGGCTGCGGTGCGGGCGGGAGCGCAGGCGTTGCATGTGCATCCGCGGGGAGCTGATGAGCGCGAGAGCCTGCGGTGGGATGACATCCGGGTCGCGGTCGAGGCCGTGCGGGTGAGTTGTCCGGGGGTGCCGGTTGGGGTGTCTACTCGGGCGGAGATCGTGCCGGAGTTGGCGGCCAGGTTGCGGTTGATCGGCGAGTGGCGAGCCGGGCCGGACTTCGCGAGTGTGAACTTTCATGAGGACGGCGCGGAGCGGGTTGCGGACCTGTTGATCGCGCGCGAGATCGGGGTCGAGGCCGGGCTGTTCACGCCTGAGGCTGCGCGGAGGTACCTCGCCTGGGGTGGTCCTGTGGTGCGCGTTCTGGTCGAGGCGATCCCGGGAGTGTCGCCAGGAGCGGATGGCGTCGCAGCGGCCGTGGCGGTGCTCGACGCCCTGCCGACGCGTGACGTGCTTGTGCATGGCGAGGGCGAGTGGGCCTGGCCGGTACTGCGCTGGGCCTCGGCGCAGGGGTACGACGTACGACTCGGGCTGGAAGACATGCTGACGGGGCCGGAGGACCAGCCCGTCAGATCGAACGCGGACCTGCTGGGCTACCTCTAGGACAGGCGCTTCGCGAGCGCCGTGGCGGCCGCGTCGTCCTTGACCTCGCGGATACCGACGATCGGGGTGACGGTCACGTACCCGGCCTTCAGGAGCGCCTCGTCGGAGTCGGACACCGGGTTGGGCAGCGGTGGTTCGAGCTCGATCATCGGCTCGCCGGTGGGAGCCGTCGCGCCGACCACGCGCGAGCGCTTGATCGGCGCCAGCGAGGCATGCCGGACACCGCTGAGCTCGTCGAGCGGGCGGTCCGGGACGTTGATGGTCAGAACAGTCCCAGCCGGCTCCGGCACGATCCACGTGAGCGCCTCGGCCGCGACCGCAGCCGCCGTCGGCCAGTGGTCCGGATCGTCGGAGTCGATGCTGATCGCGACGGCCGACACCCCTTGCCCCGCCGCGGTCAGCGCCGCCGCGACAGTGCCGGAGTGAAAGATCGGTACGCCGATGTTGTGCCCGCGGTTGATCCCCGACAACACCACGTCCGGAGCCCGCCCGAACGCCCCGACGGACGCCAGCGTCACCGCGAGAGCCGGCGTACCGTCGACGCCGATGTACGTGACGCCGTTCTCCTCCAACGTCGCCGTCCGGATCGGCCGCCCGACCATCCCGGCACGGGCCGACCCGACGCCGCTCTCGTCGTACAGCGGTGCCAGCACGAGCACCTCATGCCCGAGCGCGGCGATCACGGGTGCGAGCGCCCGGATCCCCGGAGCCTGGTAACCGTCGTCGTTGGTGATCAGGACTCTCAACCGTGGAGGCGCCATACCCCCACCCAATCACAGGACCTCAGCCGCGGTCCTCGATATCGCCTTCTGTCTCAAGTACTGCGCTGCGGAGCGTGTCCAGCGCTTCCGGTGACGGCTCCGACCACAATCCGCGCTGGGCTGCCTCGAGGAGGCGTTCGGCGATGCCGTGGCGGGCCCAGGGGTTGGACTTGCGGAAGAAGTCCGCCATCTCGGGGTTGGCGACGTACTCGGTGGTGAGGGTTTCGTACATCCAGTCGTCCACGACGCCGGCGGTCGCGTCGTACCCGAAGAGGTAGTCCACCGTCGCGGCCATCTCGAAGGCACCCTTGTACCCGTGCCGCCGCATCGCCGCCATCCAGCGCGGGTTCACCACCCGGGCCCGGAAGACGCGCTTGGTCTCCTCCTCCAGGGTCCGCGTCTTCACCTGCGCCGGTACGGCGGAGTCCCCGACGTACGCCTTGGGGTTGGACCCGGTCAGGTGACGGACCATGGCGATCATGCCGCCGTGGTACTGGAAGTAGTCGTCGGAGTCCATGATGTCGTGCTCGCGGGTGTCCGCGTTCTTCGCCGCGACCTGGATCCGGGCGTACGCGCGTTCCATCGAGCCACGGGCCTCGGCGCCGTCGAGATCCTTGCCGTACGCGTACCCGCCCCAGACCGCGTACACCTCGGCCAACTCGGCGTCGGTGCGCCAGTTTCGCGCGTCCACCAGCGGCAGCAGGCCGGCGCCGTACGAGCCGGGCTTGGAGCCGAAGACCCGAGCGGTCGACGCCCGTACGTCGTTGCCGGCCGCAACGTCGGCGTCCACGTGTGCTCGCAGGTAGTTGTCCGAAGCCCCTTCCTCCAGGGCAGCGACTGTGCGGACCGCCTCGTCCAGGAGCGTGACCACGTGCGGGAACGCATCCCGGAAGAACCCGGAGATCCGGATCGTCACGTCGACCCGCGGCCGGCCGAGCTCCTCCAGGCCGACCACCTCGAAGCCGGTGACGCGACGGGATGCCTCGTCCCAGACCGGGCGGCAGCCGAGCAGCCACAACACCTCGGCGAGGTCGTCGCCCTGGGTGCGCATGGCCGACGTACCCCAGACCGTCAGGCCGACAGACCGCGGCCACTCCCCCGTCTCGGCCTTGTGCCGGGCCAGCAGCGAGTCGGCCAGCGCGACTCCGACGTCCCAGGCGTTGCGGCTCGGGATCGCCTTCGGGTCGACGGCGTAGAAGTTGCGCCCGGTCGGTAGGACGTTGACCAGACCACGGGTCGGCGAACCCGACGGACCGGCCTCGACGAAGCGGCCGTCCAGGGCACGCAGTACGTTCGTCAGCTCGTCACCGGTCCGCGCCAGCCGCGGCACGACCTCCTCGGCGGCGAAGGTCAGCGACGCCTCGACCTGCTCCGACGACCTGCCGAGCACCTCGATCACGACGACCGGGACCTTGGCGGCCTCCCAGCTCAGCGTCTCCATCCCGACGACGAGCTTGCGCGCAACGGCTTCCAGCAGATCGACACCGTCGGCGCCACTCACCGCGGGCAGGTCTGCGAGTGTGGCCAACTCGGCGAGCTCCGGCACGGCCCGGCCGGGGTCGGCGAGCATCGCAGCCTCGTCGACTCCGAAGGTCTCCCCCAGCACTGTACGCAGACCGGGAGTCGAGTACGACCCGCCCCAGAGCTGCCGCGCACGCAGTACGGCGAGCACCAGGTTGACGCGTGCCTCACCGGCCGGTGCACCACCGAGGATGTGCAGCCCGTCGCGGATCTGGACGTCCTTGATCTCGCACAGATAGCCGTCGAGGTGGAGCACGAACTCGTCGAAGTCGTCGTCCTCGGGCCGCTCGGACGTGTGCAGGTCGTGATGCAGCTGAGCCGCCTGGATCAGCGTCCAGATCTGCGCCCGCAGCGTCGGCACCTTGTCCGGATCCAGGGCCGACACGGTCGCGTACTCGTCGAGCAGATACTCCAACTTCGCCATGTCGCCGTACGTCTCGGCCCGCGCCATCGGCGGGACCAGATGGTCGACGACGGTCGCGTGCGCGCGCCGCTTCGCCTGCGTCCCCTCACCGGGGTCGTTGACGATGAACGGGTAGACCATCGGCAGAGTCCCGAGGACGGCGTCCGGCGCGCAATCGGCTGCCATCCCGATCCCCTTGCCCGGCAGCCATTCGAGCGTGCCGTGCTTGCCCAGGTGGACGACCGCGTACGCGCCGAAGCCGCCATCCGACGGCGCGGACTCAAGCCAGCGGTACGCCGCCAGGTAGTGGTGCGACGGCGCCATGTCCGGGTCGTGGTAGATCGCGACCGGGTTCTCTCCGAAGCCACGCGGCGGCTGGATCATCAGTACGACGTTCCCGAACCGCAACGCCGCCAGCGCGATCGCGGGCTCGTCCCCGGACGTGTCGACGTACAGCTCTCCGGGCGCCTCGCCCCATGCCTCGGTCATTGCCTCGCGCAACGACTCCGGGACGCGCCCGAACCACAGCTCGTAGACCGACCGCGGGATCTTCGCGACGGCGTTGGCCAGCTGCTCGTCGGTCAGCCAGTCGACGTCGTGACCGCCGGCCGCGATCAGTCGGTGGATCAGCCCGTCAGCGCCGTCCGCGCCCTGCAGTTCACTGAGATCGAGGCCGCCCAGGTCGTACCCGGCCGCCTGCAGCTGTCCGAGCAGGACGACCGCCGAGGCCGGAGTGTCCAGGCCGACCGCGTTCCCGATCCGCGCGTGCTTGGTCGGGTACGACGACAGCACCAGCGCGAGCCGCTTGTCACCGTTCGGCACGTGACGGAGCCGCGCATGTGCGACCGCGATCCCGGCCAGCCGGTTACACCGCTCCGGGTCCGGCGCGTAGCGGGCCAGGCCGTCGGCGTCGTACGCCTTGAAGGAGAACGGGATCGTGATCAGTCGCCCGTCGAACTCAGGGATCGCCACCTGGGTCGCGGCGTCCATCGGACTGATCGCGGCGTCGCTGGCCAGCCACTGCTCGCGGGTGGAGGTCAGCGCGAGGCCCTGGATCAGCGGGATGTCGAGCGACGCGAGCGCACCGGCGTCCCAGGCGTCATCCGAGCCGCCCGCGCTCGCGTTGGCCGCGACAGATCCGCCGGCGGCGAGCAGGGTCGTGACCAGTACGTCGCACTTCCGCAGTAGCTCGAACAGTCCGGCGTTCTCGGCGCTGGTCGGATCGAGTCTGCGGAGCGTCCCGCAGTACACGGGGAGCGGTTGAGCGCCCGCAGCCTCGACCGCACCAGCCAGCGCATCAACGAAGGCCGTGTTCCCGGAGATCTCGTGCGCGCGGTAGTAGACGATCCCGACCACCGGTCGCTCATCCTCGACGAACGTCCCACGCACGCCGTACGCCGGGAGCGCGCGGGGCGGGTCGAAGGCGTCGCCCGTCAGCAGCAGCGTGTCGCTGAGGAAGGCGGCCAGGTTGCGCAGGTTCTCGGAGCCACCTTCGCGGAGGTAGGCCAATGCCTCGGTCACCGCACCCGCAGGCACGGTCGACAACGACATCAGCTCGGCGTCGGGCGCGGCCTCCCCGCTGACCACGACCGCCGGCTTGCCAGATGCGAGCACCGCGTCGACGCCCTCCTCCCAGGCCCGACGACCTCCGAGCAGCCGGACCACCACGATCTCGGCCGCGTCCAGCAACGGAGTCAGGTCGGCCAGGTCGAGCCGGGCCGGATTCGCGACCTTCCAGCCGGCGTCCGCCTCCGCGGCGGCGAGCAGATCGGTGTCGGCGGTGGAGAGCAACAGGAGGTTCGCGGGCATGCGCGACCGGTCCTTCCTCGGGGTGTCCACGCCCCGTCCGGAGGTGCGACAGCGGCAGTTCCTGACTCCCCACGCCCGGCTACGGCGCTGGGTCACAGTGGCGGGACCGTCCCGGACTCACACCGGGTTCCTACACATGCCATCGCTTGACGCCGAGACTCTATCGGACGCTTGAACTCCGAAGGAGCGCGGCGAGTCCTTGACCCGCCCGGCTCGGCGGTGCTAGTCGGGAATGATCGGGCTTGTCCGCGGGCCTCCTCCGGCATCGCGCACAACGCTGCTTCAGCACAAGTCGCTCGGCTTCTACTGAAGGAGATTCTTGTGCGCTTCCACCATCCCGCATTCGTGAGCGCGATCGTCGTGGCCGGACTGGCCACCTCGGCCGTTGCCGTCCCACCAAGCCTCGCGACCGGCACCAAGCCTGCCGATCCCGCCGTGATCACCACGTGGAACGCGATCGCCGAGCGGACCGTCTTCGCCGAGAACGCCACGCCGATTCCAGCCTCGGGCCTGTACTTCGGCTTCGTCTCCATCGCCGTGTACGACGCGGTGGTGGCGATCGAAGGCCGGTATCGGCCGTATCTGAAACAACCGCATGTCCGGGGCAAGGCGTCGACGGAGGCCGCGGCGGCGACTGCGGCGTACCGGGTGCTGAGCTACTACTTCCCGGCGTCCGCGCAGAACCTCGCGACGGACTACGCCAGTTCGCTCAGCAGCATCCCGGACGGCTCGGCGAAGACCCGTGGGCAGCAGGTCGGCGACACCGCCGCGGCATCGCTGATCAAGGCGCGACTCGACGACGGGCGCGGCGCGGCGGTGACCCTCGACGTCACACCGGCACCCGGTGTGTGGCGTCCGACTCCTGACGCGTTCGCGCTGACGCTCGTGCCGTGGCTCGGGTTCGTCGAACCGCTCGCTCTCAAGTCACCGACGCAGGTGCGGTTGCCCGGTCCCGACCCGATCACGTCGAAGGCGTACGCGCGCGATTTCGCCGAAGTGAAGGCGATGGGCGCCGCAGAGGGCTCCGACCGTACGCCGGCCCAGACCCAGACCGCGTTGTTCTGGAACGCGAACGCCCCCGCGCAGTACCAGGCAGCACTGCGAACCCGGGTCACCCAGCGCGGGCTGGACATCGTGAAGAGCGCGCGAGCCTTCGCACTCCTGGGCACGAGCACCGCTGATGCGCTGATCGCGTGCTGGCGGGCCAAGTACGACTACGCCTACTGGCGGCCGATCACGGCAATCCGGCTGGCGGACACCGACGGCAACCGCGCGACGACGCCTGATCCGGCCTGGACATCGCTCGTCCCGACACCGCCGTACCCGGACTATGTCAGCGGCCATGCCTGCGTCAGCGGCGCCACATCCGAGACCTTCAGCCGCCTGTTCGGGGAGCGTTCGATCAACCTGACCGTCTCCTCGACGGTGACGGGGACGACTCGTCATTTCCGCACTGCCGCGGCGTTGGACGCCGAGACCAAGAACGCGCGGATCTGGCTGGGGCTGCACTTCCGGCAGGCGATGGACGACGGGAACCGGCTCGGCCATCGGGTCGCGTCCTGGACCGCGAACCACGAGTTCCAGCGTCGCTGACCTCAACCCGCTGCGGCAGTTGTCCTGGAGGGGACCAGCAGGCGGCTGAAGGAGAATCCGGTGCGCCGCGAACACCCTGGACTCGTCATCGCTCTCGCTGCTGGTCTTGTTGCCTCGGCTGTGTTGGTCCCGACCAGCCTGGCGACCGGTATTCGCCAAGGCGACGGCACTGATGACACGGATCCGGCGGTGGTCACGACCTGGAACGCGATCGCCGAGCGGACCATCGTCACCGAGAACGCCACCCCGGTTCCCGTGTCCGGGCAGTACTTCGGCTTCGTGTCGATCGCCGTGTACGACGCGGTGGTGACGATCGAGGGTCACTACCGCCCGTTTCTGAAGCAACCACGAGCCGAGGCGCACGCATCGACGCAGGCCGCGGCGGCGACCGCGGCGTACCGCGTGCTGAGCCACTACTTCCCCGCCTCCGCGCGGCAGCTCGAGGCCGACTACTCCGCGTCGCTCAGCGACGTGTCGAGTGGCCCGGCGAAGGCTCGGGGCCAGGAGGTCGGCCAGGCAGCCGCGGATGCGCTGATCGCCGCACGGCGCAACGACGGGCGCGATGCCGCACGGTCATTGGACGTCGCGTCCGGACCGGGCAGGTGGCGGCCGACGAACGGTGAGCCGATGCGGGTGCCGTGGCTCGGGTTCGTCCGGCCGCTCGTGCTCAAGTCGCCGAAGCAGGTCGAGGTGCCTGGTCCCGACCCGCTCGACTCCGAGGCGTACGCCCGCGAGCTCGCCGAGGTGACGAAGAAAGGCGCGAAGGACGGCTCCAGCCGTACGGCGGAGCAGACCGAGACCGCGTTGTTCTGGAGCGCGAACCCGGTCGCGCAGTACCAGCAGGCGCTGCGCGACAAGGTCACCCGGCGCGGAATGGACACCGTCACGAGTGCGCGTGCCTTCGCGCTCCTCGGCACCAGCACCGCCGACGCCCTGGTCGCGTGCTGGCGAGCCAAGTACGACTACGCGTTCTGGCGACCGGGTACGGCGATCCACCTGGCCGACACCGACGGCAACGGCGGCACCACCAGCGATCCGGATTGGAAACCGCTGGTCGCGACACCGCCGGACCCGGAGTACGTCAGCAGCCACGCCTGCATCACCGGCGCGGCGACGGAGACCTTCCGGCGGCTGTTCGGCGGGCGTTCACTCGACCTGTACGTCTCATCGCCGGTGACCTCGACGACCCGGCACTTCGACTCCGTCCTCCTGCTGGACGACGAGACGAGAAGCTCCCAGGTCTGGCAGGGTCTCCAGTTCCGCGAAGCGGTGGACGACGGGAACCGGCTCGGCCACCAGGTGGCGAACTGGGTCGCGAACCACCAGTTCCGCTGAACCGCTCAGCGGTGCATGGCGTAGTGCGCGGCCAGGAGGTCGGTGCCCCAGTCGTTGCGGACGTCTCGCCAGACCGAGTGGATGTGGTTCGCGTCGTCCTGGGTGTTGTCGTACTCGGCCAGGAACGTCGGGCCGGCGATCGAGTAGTAATGGCGGTGGCCGACGCCGGGTTCGGTCTCGCCGGCCCAGGCGAAGCTGAGGCGCTCGATGCCCTGATCGGTGATGTCCTGCCAGGTCTGCAGGCCGATCGGTCCGGCGGCGCGGCCGACGTACTGGCCGATGAGGAGGCTGAACAACTGCCGTTGGTCCGCGGTCATGTCGCCGTACGCGAGGCCCTGGTGGAGAAGCTTGGCGTCGGCGACCGGGTCGTGCCGGGTCAGGATGTCGTCGGGTGCCTCCGGCGAGACGATGGCGACCTCGCGCTGGCCCGGCTCGAGCGCGTGCAGGAGCTGGAAGCCGAGGTCCTGCTCGTCGGCGAGAAAGCGCCGGCCGGCCTGCGGTCCGGACCGCACCTCGGCCGGGTTCGACCCGAGGAACTGCGGGGTGAACGAGATCGCCCCGTCCACAAGCGTCACGTGCAAGGCCAGGTGGTGGCCGTTCAGCCGCCAGGCCCACGGCTCCGTCCCGGCGGGATCACCGAGTACGCGGAGGTAGTACCGGTCGGCGACGACGGATCCCTCCCACTCCCCTGTCGGCGGGAGCTCGGGGATCCCGCGCACGATGATCTCCGCGTCCCACACCGCCCAGACGTCGGCCACGCCACGCTCACTGCACCCGATCGCGACCAGCTTCTCCACCAACTGCTGCTGGGCCGGCGTCAGCTCGGTCAGCGGAAGCCCCGGTACGGCACCCGGCAGGTACGTCCACTGCTTGTGGTCCGGGGTGTCGAACGCCGCCTTGACCTTGTCGAGCTGTGCCGGCGAAAGGCTCGCCAGCAGATCGAGGACAGCTTGCTTGGTCTGCTCTACAACCATGCCGATCGCTCCCGTTCCGTCGCCCAGAGTTGGCCCCGCCAAGCCTACGTTGACCACCTCGGCACGGTCGCGTCACGGGACGTCGCGGTGGTCGCTGTCACGCCGACCGCGGCCCTGTGCGGTCGTACGCTGCACAGGTGTCTGGACGGCCACGATCGCGGATCGAGCACGGACGGGCGACGTCGACTCGGCCCCCGTGGGTCGATTTCCTCCGCCGTCCTGGCACGCTGCTAGGCGTCTATCTGGTCTTCCTGTTCATTCTGTATCTCGTCACTGCGGACCCGTACAAGGCGGTCACGCTCCCGTTCGCGGCCGTCATCGGCTCGCTGGGCTTCGGAGTTCTGCGGTGGACGTGGACCAGGCGCCTCCGGCCCTTCACCATCGGCGTCGCACTCCGCACAGTCCTGCTGACGGTGCCCGCGCTGGCGGCGCTGCTGCTCGCGGCGTTGTTCATTCTCGCCGCAATCCGCGCGTGAAGCTGCCGCCTTACAGCCAGGCCGATCGTTCCCGTTCCGTCGGTTTGTACGTCGTCGTCCACTGTTCGAACGGCCGGTCCAGCTTGTACTGGAAGTCCGGCTGCCGCAGCAGGACGCGCGTTTCGGCGTTGTCCGGGTTCCGCAGTGTCTCGAAGAACTTGACCGACCAGTGGAACCAGCGCATGCAGAACAGCCGCATGGTCAGCCCGTGCGACACCAGCAGCACGTTCTGAGGCGCGTCCGGGGCCTCGAAGTCGCGGTGCATCGTCTCCAGGAACGTCGACACCCGGTCGTACACGTCCGACCCCGACTCGCCGTGGGTGAACCGGTAGAAGAAGTGCCCGAACCGGTCCCGGAGCACCTCCTGCCGCTCGATGTCCGCGGTGTCCTGGTAGTTGGCCCAGTCCTGCTCCCGCAGCCGCGGCTCCTCGCGGGGCTCACCGATCAGGTCGTCCAGCCCGAGAGAGTCCAGCGTCTGCCAGGCCCGCACGTACGGCGAGACGTACACGCGGGCCGGCTCGTTCTCGAACAGCTCGCGCAGGTACTTGCCCGCCTTGGCCGACTGCTCGTGCCCGTGTGGCGTGAGCGGGATCGCGTGGTCGGGTACTCGCTCGAAGATCGACTTGTCCAGGTTCGCCTCGGACTCGCCGTGCCGGATCAGTGCGATCCGCAGCGGGCGGTGACTCAACCCCATCGTGTTCCCTTCCGGCCGGCGACGGCCAGGATCGCAGCGACCCCAGCGGCAACCACACCGACACGCTTGGCCAGCGCCGCGGTACGGCGTACGTCCGCAACCGCCGGTGTGGGTCCGTCGCCCAGTGTGCCTCGGTCCTCCTGATACGACCCGTAACTGTTCGTGCCGCCGAGGGTCAGGTCGAGCGCACCGGCGAACGCGGCCTCGACCGGGCCGGCGTTCGGGCTCGGGTGCCTTGGCGCATCCCGCTGCCAAATCTGGATGGTCTGTCTGGGCCGGCCGGCGGCGAGGCCGGTGAGCACGGCGCACACGCGCGCAGGCAGCAGATTGAGCACGTCGTCCAGCCGCGCGGACGCCCAGCCGAAGTTCAGGTACTTCTCGGACTTGTAGCCGACCATCGCGTCCAGAGTGTTGGCGGCGCGGTAGCCGAGCAGCCCCGGTACGCCGAGCACGCCGCCCCAAAGCAGTGGCGCCACGCAGGCGTCGGAGGTGTTCTCGGCGATCGACTCCACGGTCGCCCGGGCGAGCTCGTCGGCTTCCAGATTGGTCGCGTCCCGAGCACACAGATGGCTGAGGCGGTCGCGGGCGGCCGGGATGTCCTTGTCCTCGAGCAGCCCGGCCATCACCTCGGCCTCGCGGTCCAAGCTGCGAGCGCCGAGCACGGTCCACGTCGCGGCCGCGGTGACGAGCGTGTGGACGATCGGACGATTCCGGGTCAGCCGCTCGACCACGACTCCGGCGACTGCCGTCGTACCGACCAAGGCGACCGTGTACGCCGTACCGGCCGCGCGGGAGTCGGCGTACCAGCGGGACTCCACGCGGGACGCCGCCTGCCCGAAGCCGGCCACCGGGTGGAAGCGGCGGGGATCACCGAGAACACGGTCGGCCGCGAACCCGAGGAGGAGACCCAATGCCCTAGTACCCCGTGGTGGAGAGGCTTCGAGTGATTGCGGTGTCCAGGTGCGTGCATCGCGGTGCTTGAGGGGCGTCCTCGATGCGGGTTCATCGTGGACGAACCTCAAGTGCCGCGAGGTGCGTGCCTGGGCGCCGCAAGCGCCGAAGGATCTCCACCACGGGGTACTCAACACCCTTGGAGTCTGCCAGGGGCCTGGTGTGGTTGGGTGATCGGCATGGGAATCGCGGAACTGCTCCGGGACGTCGACGGGAGCGGCGCCTTCGGGGTGTGGCTGGGGCGGCTGGACGGCGTACCGGTGTTCGAGCATCTGGCGGAGCGGACGCACTACTCGGCGAGCACGATGAAACTCCCGGTGGCAATGGCGATGATGCGCAAGGTCGAGGCTGGTGAGCTGGCGCTCGACCAGCCGGTGACCGTGCACAACGACTTCGCGTCCGCGGCCGGCGGGCGGTTCGGGGTGAACCCGGACGAGGACGAGGCGCCGGCGACCTGGACGAAGCTGGGTGAGCAGGTGCCGCTCGGGTGGCTGGCGACCGAGATGATCACCCGGTCCAGCAACCTCGCGACGGACCTCGTGCTGGAGCAGGTCGGCGTCGACGCCGCCCACGCCGTACTCGCGGAGTACGGGCCTGGGGACAGTGCGATCCGGCGCGGGATCGACGACGGGCCGGGCGTGCGGGCCGGAATCAGCAACCTGATGAGCCCGGCGGGTCTGGCCGGCGTACTGGTTGCTGTCGGCAATCAGCAGGGCGCCTCGGGCAACTACCTGCGGGACCTGCTGGCCGGCAACCAGTGGAACGGCGAGATCCCGGCGCTGTTGCCGGCCGGGACCCGGGTCGAGCACAAGAACGGCTGGGACACCCGGATCCGGCACGACGGCGGCATCGTCCGCCCACCGGACGCCGATCCGTTCGTGCTGGTCGTGTGTACGACGTCCGACCTGGCCGACGCGGATGCGCAGAAGCTGATCGCGAACATCGCGCTCGAGGCGTGGAACCACCGTCGGGATCTGGGAGGGGTCCGATGAAGGTCAGCACGCATCTGGTCTCGGCGCCGCTGCACACGCCGTTCATCACGGCACTGCGGACGGCGACGCACGCGGACTCGCTGCTGGTCGAGGTGAGCGACGGCGAGCTCAGCGGCTGGGGCGAGGCGCCGCAGGTGTGGAAGGTGACCGGCGATTCGCTCGCCGGGTCGCAGGCCTGCGTCGAGGGACCGATCACCGCTGCCCTGGACGGTCTCGGCCCGGACGACCTGACCGAGGCGCTGCGCCGCGTGCAGAACGCCGCGACCGGCAACTTCGGCGCGAAGGGCGCGGTCGACGTCGCGCTGCACGACCTGGCCGCGCGGCGTCGCGGGCAGACTTTGCACGGTTTCCTCGGCTCGACCGTCGACACCGTGCGCACCGACATGACGCTGTCCGTCGGCGACCCCGATGCGCTCGCGGCCGCGGCACAGGCCAGGCTCGCGGACGGCTTCGACGTACTGAAGATCAAGGTCGGCACCGACGCCCGCGCCGACGTCGAACGGGTCCGGCGGGCCCGCCAGGCGATCGGGCCGGAACCGACGCTCCGGCTGGACGCCAACCAGGGCTGGTCGCGGCGCGACGCGGTCACCGCCATCCGGGCGATGGAGGACGCGGGCTGCGACCTCGAACTCGTCGAACAGCCGGTCGTTGCCGCCGACATCGAAGGGATGGCGTGGGTGACCGACCGGGTCCGTACGCCGATCCTCGCCGACGAGTCCGTGTACGGCGTACGCGACCTGGTGAACATGATCCGGCACGGCGCCGCCGACATGGTGAACGTGAAGCTGGCCAAGTGCGGCGGGCTCGGACCGGCCCGGACCCTGCTGGAACTGGCCCGCGAGCACGGGATCAGGACGATCGTCGGCTCGATGATGGAGAGCCACGTCGGCGTCGGCGCGGCGGCCGCGCTGGTGTCGGCGTACCCGACGTCGGCGGTCAACGACCTCGACGCGGCCTGGTGGCTGAAGCAGGCGCCGGTGACCGGCGGGATCCGGTACGACGGCTCGCTGATCCACCTGCCTGCGGCTCCTGGACTCGGCGTGACAGGCTTGACCGTATGAAGCTAGTCGCCGCCAAAGTCCCGGTCAGTACCGTCTGGACCGCGCCGGATGCGCCCCGTGACATCGACGCCGCGGCCGTCGCCGCCCAGCCCGATGTGGCCGCGTGGGCGAAGTCCATGGACACCGAGACCCGGCTCGGCCTGCACGGCCGGACCCTGACCCAACTGCTGTTCGCCGAACCCGTCCTGGTCCGCTCGGAGCGGGACGGCTGGTCGGAGATCCTGGCGCCGTGGCAGCCGTCGTCCAACGACGAGCTCGGGTACCCGGGCTGGGTGCCGTCGAGCCACCTGGGCGAGCTGCCTAGCAGCGCGACCGCACCGGTTGCGATCACGGTCCCGACCGCGATGCTGCTCGCCGAGCCGGGCGCGGGCGCGCCGCTGGGCGAGCTCTCGTTCGCGACCGTCCTGGCATCGACCGAGCACGCCGACGGGTACACCCGGGTGGCTACCCCGGACGGCGGATCAGGCTGGCTGGCGGACGACGTACTGCGGTCTGTCGAGCAGCCGTCGACGCCCGAGGACCGGTTGCGGTTGGGGGCGTTGTTCCTCGGGCTCGAGTACCTGTGGGGCGGTACGTCGGCGTACGGCCTGGACTGCTCCGGACTGACCCACACGGTCTGCCGGGTGCTGGGGCTGCGCATCCCTCGTGACGCGCACGACCAGGCCGCGATGCTGGAGAACATCCCGATCGACGAGGCGCAGCCCGGCGACCTCTACTTCTTCGGGCGGCCCGGCAAGCAGATCCACCACGTGGGCTTCGTCTCCGATACCGGGATGCTGCACGCGTCGGAGACGGGCAAGCGCCTGGAAGACGCGACGGTGCCCGACGAACGCAGAGCCACCCTGGTCGCCGCCGCCAAGCTCTGACTACGCAACATCGCCCCCGGACCAGGTCGGTCCGGGGGCGATGTGTGTCTTTCAGGTCAGGACTTCTTGGCGTCCGACTCGTGCGGCTCGGGCTCGCGGATCGAGTCGAGCTCGGCCTGGGTCTTCGGGTCCAGCTCGGCCGTCGTACCGTTCGGGCTGTCGACCGGGCTCGTCGTACCGTTCGGGCTGTCGACCGGGGTCGACTCGTCCAGCTCGCCGCCCTCGGCCGGGGGGTCGGTCGGGTCAGCCGGCTTGGTGATGCGGGACTTCCGCAGGCTGGCGACCGTGGTGATGCCGAGGGTGATGATGATGAAGCCCAGCGAGAACCAGATCGGGATCTCCGGCGCCCACTCGATGTGGTGACCGCCGTTGATGAACGGCAACTCGTTCACGTGCATCGCGTGCAGAACCAGCTTCACACCGATGAACGCGAGCACCACCGACAGGCCGATGGACAGGTAGACCAGCCGCTTCAGCAGATCGCCGAGCAGGAAGTACAGCTGCCGCAGACCCATCAGTGCGAACACGTTCGCGGTGAAGACCAGGAACGGTTCCTGGGTCAGGCCGTAGATCGCCGGGATCGAGTCGAGCGCGAACAGCAGGTCGGTCGTCCCGAGCGCGATGATCACGATCGCCATCGGGGTGACGAGCCGCTTGCCGTTCTTGACGATGGTGAGCTTGACGCCGTTGTACTCGTCGGTGGCGTTCAGGCGCTTCTTGGCGAACCGGATGACCGCGTTCTCCTTGAAGTCGTCGTCATCGTTCTCCCCCTGCTTGGCCAGGTGGATCGCGGTGTAGACCAGGAACGCGCCGAAGATGTAGAAGATCCAGGAGAACTGGTTGATGGCGGCCGCGCCGACCGCGATGAAGACACCGCGGAAGACCAGCGCCAGGATGATGCCGATCAGCAGCGCGGTCTGCTGATACTTCCTGGGTACGCCGAACCTGGACATGATGATCAGGAAGATGAACAGGTTGTCGACGCTCAGGCTGTACTCGGTCAGCCAGCCGGCGAAGAACTCGCCCGCGTACTGCCCACCGGAGAACAACCAGACGCCGAGGCCGAAGACCACCGCGAGACCCACGTAGAACGCGATCGCGGTCGCGGACTCCCGGGTACTCGGTTCGTGCGGACGACGGCCGATGATGAAGACGTCGAAAGCCAGCAGCGCGAGAAGCACGCCGACCGTGATGTACCAAACGTAGTCAGCAACGTGCACAGACACCTCCGGAGCTCAGCTGAAACAGGACTCCGAAGGTCTCTTCCGCCGGACCCGCACTGCGGGCCTGGCCGGTGGCACCGGGCGCGGGAACGAATCCCTGACCGTGATGACGATGCCGCCGCGAAGGAATACTCCCCTTCTCCACGTCTATTCTGACTGGTCGATGTCCAAGTCTCCAAATCCCAGGGCACCGTGTCCGGCTGTCGGAATGATCACAACCGGCCGAGGAATAGTTGCGCTCAGTGATCAGTTCGTCAGATTCAGGCGTGTCGTCCGCGGCTAGGCCGGACGCTTGCTCTTGGGGAGTTTGCCCACGATCGTCTCGTACGACGCATCGATCAGCTCGAGGATCTCGTCGTCCGGCACGCTGCCGCCGAGGCGGACGCTGTTCCAGCCGGACCGGCCGATGTAGGCCATCTTGGTGACGTCGCCCGGGTAGGTGTCGACCAGCTCGTCGGCCTCCTCCCGGTTGGCCCCGCACTTGATCCCGACCCCGTCCCCGCCACCGAGGAACGCGAAGATCTTGTCGCCGACCTTGGCGACCACGTCGCCGTCCCAAGGCTCGTCCTGCCACGCGCCCGGCTTCGCCAAGCAGTGCTCGAGCACATCCCCGCCACTCAGTCTCCCCATCGCACTCCCTCTCGGCTCAGCTGTGTGAGACGGCCTCGACGTTGTTGCCGTCGGGGTCTCGGACGAAGACGGCGTAGTAGCCGGGGTGGTACTCCGGCCACTCCTTGGGCTCGTGCAGGATCTCGGCACCCAACTCTCCGGCGGTCCGGCGAACTGTGTCGACGGTCGCCCGATTCGGTGCCGTGAACGCGATGTGGATCTCCCGCTGCGTACCTCCGGTCGTCTGCTTCCCGAGCCAGAACTTAGGTGCCCCGTCCGGCCCACCCAGGGCGAGGACGTCGCCGAACTCCATGACCACAGTGATCCCGAGCGGCTTGAGCAGCGTCTCGTAGAACCGGCGACTCGCGTCCAGGTCGTCACATTGCAGCGACAGGTGATCGAACATGTCGTCCTCCCCTTGGTGATCCTGGAACGCACGCTAGACCCTCCTCGGGACAGAACTCGACCACCCAGGCACGACCTAGGCTGCGGGGCATGACTTCAGTTGTCGTTGCCGCGGTCCAGGTCGGCTCCACTCTGTTCGACACGCCCGCGACGTTGGCCAAGGCGGAGCAGTACGTCCGTGAGGCGGCGTCGTCCGGTGCTCGGCTGATCGTGCTGCCGGAGGCATTCCTGGGTGGCTACCCGAAGGGACTGGACTTCGGTGTGACGGTCGGGTCCCGATCGCCGGAGGGGCGCGACACGTTCCGTCGGTATCGCGAGGCGGCGGTCGACGTACCCGGACCGGAGACCGCGCGGCTCGCTGAGCTGTCGGCTGAGCTCGGCGTACACCTGGTTGCCGGGGTGATCGAGCGGGCCGGTGGGACGCTGTACTGCACGGCCGTGTTCATCGATCCGCGGCACGGGCTGGTGGCGACGCATCGCAAGTTGATGCCGACGGCGGCCGAGCGCTTCCTGTGGGGTCAGGGCGACGGGTCGACGATGCCCGCGGTGCGGACGCCGTACGGCGTGCTCGGGGCGGCGATCTGCTGGGAGAACTACATGCCGCTGTTCCGGCAGGCCATGTACGCCAAGGGCGTGGAGATCTGGTGTGCGCCGACGGTCGACGACCGCGAGCAGTGGCAGGCGACCATGCGGCACGTCGCGCTCGAGGGGCGGTGCTTCGTGATGAGCGCGAACCAGTACCTGACCCGGGCCGATCTCCCCGACGATCTGCATCCGGTCCAGGGTGATGCGCCGGAGACGGTGCTGATCGATGGCGGGAGCGTGGTGATCTCACCGCTGGGCGAGATCCTCGCCGGCCCATTGCGCGGGGGCGAGGGCGTCCTGCTCGCGGAGCTCGACCTCGGCGACCTGGACCGTGGCAAGTTCGACTTCGACCCGAACGGCCACTACGCCCGCCCGGACCTCTTCACCCTGCACGTCAACGAGTCATCCCAGCACACAGTCCAACCCGCGCAAGTGACCCGGCCGACCCACGGCGGCCGGGGCTGATCGATCTCCTACTTCATGCCGGCGTTGGTCATCTGGCGGAGTTCCTTCTTCAGCTCGGAGATCTCGTCGCGATAGCGCGCCGCGACCTCGAACTGGAGCTCGGCCGCCGCGTTGTGCATCTGGTCGGTCAGCTGCTGGATCAGGTCGGCCAGGTCCGACGACGGCAACCCGCCGGCCAGCTCCTTCGCCTTCTCCCCTGCCTTCGCCTTGCCGCCACCCGGCACCGGCGCCTTGCCCCGGGACTGGGTCCGGCCGGAGCCGAGCAGGTCGGCCGTGTCCGCATCCTCGCGGGCCAGCATGTCGGTGATGTCGGCGATCTTCTTCCGCAGCGGTTGCGGGTCGACCCCGTTCGCCTCGTTGTACGCGATCTGCTTCGCGCGGCGCCGGTTGGTCTCGTCGATCGCCTGTTCCATCGACGGGGTGATCTTGTCGGCGTACATGAACACCTGGCCGGACACGTTCCGGGCGGCACGGCCGATGGTCTGGATCAGTGACCGGCCGGAGCGCAGGAAGCCTTCCTTGTCCGCGTCCAGGATCGCGACCAGCGACACCTCGGGCAGGTCCAGACCCTCACGCAGCAGGTTGATGCCGACCAGTACGTCGTACTCGCCCTGGCGCAGCTCGCGGAGCAGCTCGACCCGGCGCAGCGTGTCCACCTCGCTGTGCAGGTACCTGGTCCGGATCCCCATCTCCAGCAGGTAGTCGGTCAGGTCCTCGGACATCTTCTTGGTCAGCGTGGTGACCAGGACGCGCTCGTCCCGCTCGACCCGGAGCCGGATCTCGTGGATCAGGTCGTCGATCTGCCCCTTGGTCGGCTTCACGATCACCTGGGGGTCGACCAGACCGGTCGGCCGGATGAGCTGCTCGACGAAGCCGTCCGACTTGTCCTGCTCGTACTGCCCCGGGGTCGCGGACAGGTAGACGGTCTGACCGATCCGCTCCAGGAACTCCTCCCAGCGCAGCGGCCGGTTGTCCATCGCCGACGGCAGCCGGAACCCGTGCTCGACCAGCGTCCGCTTCCGGGACATGTCGCCCTCGTACATCCCGCCGATCTGCGGGACGGTGACATGCGACTCGTCGATGACGAGCACGAAGTCCTCGGGGAAGTAGTCCAGCAGACAGTGCGGCGCCGTCCCCGGCTCACGGCCGTCGGTGTGGCGCGAGTAGTTCTCGATGCCCGAGCACGTCCCGATCTGACGCATCATCTCGATGTCGTACGTCGTCCGCATCCGGAGCCGCTGTGCCTCCAGCAACTGGCCACCACGCTCGAGCTCGGCCAGCCGCTCCTCCAGCTCGGCCTCGATCGACGTGATCGCGCGCTCCATCCGCTCCGGCGCCGTCACGTAGTGCGTCGCGGCGCCGATGTAGACCTCGTCCTCCTCGCTGATGACCTCGCCGGTCAGCGGGTGCAGCGTCATCACCCGCTCGATCTCGTCACCGAAGAACTCCACCCTGACGGCGAGCTCCTGGTACACCGGGAAGACCTCGAGCGTGTCGCCACGGACCCGGAACGTGCCGCGGGTGCCGGCCAGGTCGTTGCGCGCGTACTGCACCCCGACGAGCTTGCGGAGCAGCCCGTCGCGGTCCATCTCGGTGCCGACCTTCACGTGGATCATCCGGTTCAGGTACTCGTCGGCGGAGCCCAGGCCGTAGATGCAGGAGACGGTCGCGACCACGATCACGTCGCGGCGGGTCAGCAGCGACCAGGTCGCCGAGTGCCGCAGCCGCTCGACCTCCTCGTTGATCGAGGAGTCCTTCTCGATGTAGGTGTCCGTCTGCGGGACGTACGCCTCCGGCTGGTAGTAGTCGTAGTACGAGACGAAGTACTCGACGGCGTTGGCCGGGAAGAAGTGCCGCAACTCGTTCGCGAACTGGGCGGCGAGGGTCTTGTTCGGCTGCAGGATGAGCATCGGGCGCTGGACCTTCTCGGCCAGCCAGGCGATCGTGGCGGTCTTGCCGGTACCGGTCGCACCGAGCAGCACGACGTCCTGCTCGCCGCTGTTGATCCGGCGTTCCAGGTCCGCGATCGCGGCCGGCTGGTCACCGGCCGGCTCGAAATCGGACACCACCTTGAGCGGCGCCACCATACGTTGGAGATCTGAGACCTGTCTCATGCCCTCCACCGTACGGGGCCGCTCCGACAGTTCCGAAAAACCCCAGGTCAGGGGCCGGATCAGAAGCTTTTCATCAGGGTGTTGTTCATGTACACGAGCTCGCGGACCCGGCGCTTGTAGACGCTGAGTTCCAGCGCCGCGTCGGTGGCGGTGATCTTGCCGGACTGGTCGGCGTACGCCGTGACGAAGCCGCGGAACGGGAGGAACTTGCCGGCGGCGGCCGGGACGAGTGCGTTGAACGTCACCGCGTAGCAGGCCTTGATCGCCGGGTTGGTGGTCTTGCAGGCCACCGTCTTGCCGATGCGGACATCCTTGAACCCGTCCGACTCGACGTCGACCAGGTGCTCGGCGAACCCCTTGGCGTCGTAGTGCGTGGTCTGGCGGACCCAGTAGTAGCCGTCGATCCGGCCACGCGCCCCGGGCTGCTGCAGGATGTAGTTGGTCCCGCCCTTGGACTTGTCCCAATCCGGCAGCCATCCCTTGACCGGGGTGAACCAGAGCCCACCACCGATCTCGACGCCGGTGTCGTACCGCCCCTTGGTGACGGCCGCCTTGGTCGGCGACGGCGTCGGCGGCGTGTACAGCGTGCCGGTCGGGTCCGGCGTCTGCTCGGCGACCGGCTGCTCCTTGTCACCACCGGTCACCAGTACGACGACCCCGACCGCGATCAGCGCGACGGCGACGACCACGCCGCCCATGATGATCCACCGGGACCGCGTCGACCCCGACGACTGTCGTTGCGGCTGCCCCCGCCCACGTCCCCAGCCGCCCGGCGCGGAGTTCGGGGGCGGCCCGTACTGCTGACTCATAACTCGTCCTCGCGGTATGTCTGGGAATTCGTCGTCACAGGCTGTCGAGCACCGACTGCTTCATGGTCGCGGCGTCCGCCTCGGCTTGCGGGGCGAAGTCGATCCGGGTCCGGAAGTCCAGCGCGGTGACCACCTGGTCCTTGCGCCGGTACGCCTCGACGTACCCCTGGACCTTGACCTGCTGCCCGGTCTTGTCCTTCGTGGTGGAGGTGTAGCTGATCGCGACGCACTCCTCCAGGACGTCCTTCGGGCAGGTCAGGTTCCGTACGTTGCCGAGTTGGGCGATCTCGTTCTGGGTCTCGCCCTCGACGATCCCCAGCACGTACGCCTTCGCGGTCACGTTCTGCTTCTGCCGGACCCAGAAGAACGCCCGGGCGTCGCCGCCGGCCGCGTAGGAGACGAACTCCTTGCCCTGCGTCTCCTTCTCCAGCAGGCTCCAGCCCGCCGCCGGTACGACGGCGACGCCGGACCCGACCAGCACTGCGTTCGGCGGCGGCGAGTATGTCGAGGTCGGCGTACTCGCGGTCACCGTCGGGGACGGCGGTGGAGCCGGGTCGGCCTTGTCGTCCCCGCCGGACAGCAGGTACAGCCCGACCGCGACCGCAACGACCACGATCAGGCCGGCACCGGCCGGGATCAGGTACGTCGGGATCCGCGGACCCTGGGTCGGGCCCGCGGACCGGGTCGGTCGGGACCGACCCGGCATCCGCCGCGACGGGGGCGGCTCCGGCGTACCCGGAGCCGCACCGTCGTCCGGCGCTGGGTTCCTCACCCAAGGGTTCGACCGGCCGGCCTGACCCTCGGCGCGCTTGCGGATCACTGGCTCTTGAGCACCGACTTCAGCATCTCGTTCGAGTCCTTGTTGATGGCATCGAACTTCGACTTCAGCCCGTACACCCGCACCAGCGTGATCACGCCGTCGTTCCGCTCGACCACACCGACGAACCCGACCACCGGATCGCTGCCGTTCTGGCTGGACGAGGTGGCGGAGAAGCTCTGCGTGGTCAGGATCTTCACCGGGGTCTTGTCGTCCGGCCCCGGCTTGGTCACCTTCGGCTCGTTCTTCTTCACCGCGGACAGGTCCCCGGTCTCGGCGCCGATCAGCTTCGGCAGGATGGTGTCGGTGTTCTCACCGTCCTTGCCCTTGAAGGCCTCCACCATGAAGTAGGCCTCTTTGGCCTTCAGCAGGTAGACACCGTCGAAGTCCTTCAGTTCCTTGCGGACGTAGCCGGGCTGCGGCTTCACGAAGACGCCCTCGGCGACCTCGATGCCCTCGTCGACGTTCTCGGTCGGCTCGGTGCTCTGCCCGTTGGTCGGCTGCGGGGTCGGCTCGGCCTGCTTGTCGTCACCGCGACCGAAGATCAGCGCCAGCACGACACCGATCACCGCGACGACGACGATCGCACCGCCGGCCAGGAACAGGATCTTGTTCCCGCCCTTGCTGCGCGGAGACTGACCGCCGTACTGGCCCCACTGCTGCTGCTGGCCGGGGTACTGCTGTTGCTGACCCGGGTAGCCCTGCTGCTGACCTTGGTACTGCTGCTGGCCCTGGTACGGCGCCTGCTGCTGACCGGGGTAAGGCTGCTGACCCTGACCCTGGTACGGCGGCTGACCCGGCTGACCGTAGCCCGGCGGCGGAGCCTGCGGCGGCCGTCCGGGCTGCTGCCCGTAACCAGGCTGCCCCTGTGGCTGTTGACCGGGCTGTTGACCGGGCTGACCGTAGCCAGGCTGACCCTGGGGCGGCTGCCCCGGCCGCTGGCCGTAACCAGGCTGACCCTGGGGCGGCTGCCCCGGCGGACCGTAGCCAGGCTGACCCTGCTGACCCGGCTGGCCGCCGTACGGGGGCTGCTGCCCGGGGTGGCCACCCTGGCCGTAGGACGGTGGCTGGTTGCTCATACCTGCGTCTCCCCAGTCGTCGCGTCGTATCCACCAGCCCCGCCGCCTGCCACGGCCTGTGCTGCCACACCACGGGCGGACTTCGGTACGGATCGCACCGAGTTGCCGCACGCGGAGCAGAAGTCGGATTGCGGGAGCAGCGGCATCTCACAGCGCGAGCAGAACGCGAGCTCGCCCGACGCGTGGTTGGAACCGCCGCGGGCGGCAGACTCCAGCGCCGCCTCCAGCAGACCCTTGTGCAGGACCGTGCGGACCCGGATGATCAGCGCGCCGAGCAGCAGCAGACCCCAGACCACACCGAGGATCGCACCGACGGTCGAACCGTGACCGCCGACGAACCCGAGCAGGTAGACCCCGCCCTGGAACAGCGCGTTGATCACCATCGCCTGGATCACGCCGAACACCCAGCGCGGGGTGAAGCCGTCGTACCCCTCACCCAGGCCGGAGAACTCCGCACCGGCCAGACCGGTCGCCGAGCCGTAGATCAGCGGCTTGATGAAGCCGTGCAGCAGGACGATCGAGATCCAGGTGCCCGCGCTGCTGCCCGGACCGGCGAAGCCGCCGCTGATCCAGCCCCAGTGCAGCACCAACGTCTCGAAGCACGCGTAGCCGACACCGGCCACCACGCCGAACGTGAAGCCGTCCATCAGGTCGTCGTACCGCGGCCGGGAGGCCAGGTAGAGCGGACCGATCTGGCGGATCAGCTCCGACACCACCGGCACCAGCAGGAGCAGGATCAGCAGATCCCGCCCGGCCGGACCGGCGTCGTTGCCGCCGATCGTGTCCAGGCTCAGGGCGATCTTGTCCGACCAGATCCAGGTGAACACCGCGGCCAGTACGCCGGTGAGCACGAAGGCCGCGGCGACGACCGGGATCGGCTCGTCCTCCCAGAGGTTCACGTCGTACAGATAAAGGATGTAGACGATCGGAATCGAGAACGCCGCCACCATGATCGCCACCGGCAGCGCGCCGAGCGCGGCGGTGAGAACGGTCAGCAGCAGCGCGACACCGAGCGCCACCTTGTAGGTATAGGGCTGCTTGCCCGAGCCCTGCGGCATGATCGTCGAAACCAGCCGGAACGACGCCACTGGCTCATCGGGCCTGGCGGCGTACGCCTTCTTCCGCTCGGCATCCCCGGAGCGCACATCGTTGCCACAGTGGTGGCAGAAATGCGACACCTCGGGGACGTCTGAGTTGCAGCGCGGACAGACCACGCCATCCTCCCAACCTCGGACATCCGGACCGGCGCGGGGCGCGCCGTCGGTGGCCGGCCCAGAGCCTGGGCCGAACCGGGACAGATTCTTGTACAGCCGGTCCCGGATTCATCATTTACCGCGCAGGGGTCACCTTTTCGTGTCCGGACCGTGCCCTGCCCGTCGCACCAGCTCTGTCCACACCTCGTCGACGCGGCGATCCAGGTCGTCGAGCGAGCCGGAATTGTCCACGACGAGACCGGCGACGGCGAGCCGATCCTCGCGCGACGCCTGGCTCGCGATGCGCTGTTTCGCTTCTGTGTCAGGCATTCCGCGCTGCGCGGTCAGCCGCTCGAGTTGTACGTCGACCGGTACGTCGACGATCACGACGACGTCGAAGCGGTCCGCCTGACCGGTCTCGACCAGCAGCGGGATGTCGTGTACGACGATCGCCTCAGCCGGTGCTCCGGCCTCGATCTCGGCCGCCCGGGCACGCACTCGCGGATGAACGATCGCCTCGAGCTTGCGCCGCGCGGCCGCGTCACCGAACACGATCTGCCCGAGCGCCGGCCGATCCAAGTCCCCCTCGGCCGTCAGCACTCCAGGCCCGAACTCCGTCACCACCTCGGCGAGACCTTCGGTGCCCTTGGCCACTACTTCCCGCGCGAGCACATCGGAGTCGATCACCACCGCCCCGCGCTCGGCCAACCGCGCCGACACCGCGCTCTTCCCCGCCCCGATACCCCCGGTCAGTCCCACTCTCAGCACAACAGCACCCTACAGACGAGCGAGACCCCCGCATCCAGT
Organism: Kribbella pittospori; assembly: GCF_004331465.1. Lineage (GTDB taxonomy): Bacteria > Actinomycetota > Actinomycetes > Propionibacteriales > Kribbellaceae > Kribbella > Kribbella pittospori. The sequence goes on along the minus strand of NZ_SJKB01000001.1, from coordinate 1,162,568 downwards.
ACGGGGATGCGGGGGCCTCGGGTCCTGCGGTGGATCAGCCCTGGCCGGTCAACTTCTCGCGGAGGGCCTGCAGCGCCTCGTCAGAAGCGAGCGCGCCCTCGACGGGAGCGTCGTCCTTCGGAGCCGCGGCCGAGGAGTACGTCGATGCCTCGCCGGCCTCGACGTCCGCCGTCTTGGCGTCCTCGATCTGCTTCTTGTGGGCCTCCCAGCGCGTGTGGGCCTCGGCGTACTGCCGCTCCCACTCCTCGCGCTGTGCGTCGAAGCCCTCGAGCCACTCGCCGGTCTCCGGGTCGAAGCCCTCGGGGTAGACGTAGTTGCCCTGGTCGTCGTACGTCGCGGTCATGCCGTACAGCGTCGGGTCGAAGTCGTCCGAGACCGGGTCCAGCCCCTCGTTGGCCTGCTTCAGCGACAGCGAGATCCGGCGACGCTCGAGATCGATGTCGATGATCTTGACCATCGTGTCGTCGTTGACCTGGACGACCTGCTCCGGGATCTCGACGTGACGCTCGGCCAGCTCGGAGATGTGCACCAGACCCTCGATGCCCTCCTCCACGCGGACGAACGCACCGAACGGAACCAGCTTGGTGACCTTGCCGGGCACGATCTGGCCCATCTGGTGGGTCCGGGCGAACTGCTGCCACGGGTCTTCCTGGGTCGCCTTCAGCGACAGCGAGACGCGCTCGCGGTCCATGTCGACGTCCAGCACCTCGACGGTGACCTCCTGGCCGACCTCGACCACCTCGGTCGGGTGGTCGATGTGCTTCCAGGACAGCTCCGACACGTGCACCAGGCCGTCGACGCCACCGAGGTCCACGAACGCACCGAAGTTGACGATCGAGGACACGACGCCCTTGCGGATCTGGCCCTTCTGCAGCTGGGTGAGGAAGTTCATCCGCACCTCGGACTGCGTCTGCTCCAGCCACGCCCGGCGGGACAGGACCACGTTGTTGCGGTTCTTGTCCAGCTCGATGATCTTCGCCTCGATCTCCTGGCCGACGTACGGCTGGAGGTCGCGGACCCGGCGCATCTCGACCAGCGAGGCGGGCAGGAAGCCACGCAGGCCGATGTCGAGGATGAGGCCACCCTTGACGACCTCGATGACGGTACCGGTGACGACGCCGTCCTCCTCCTTGATCTTCTCGATCGTGCCCCAGGCCTTCTCGTACTGGGCGCGCTTCTTCGAAAGGATCAGACGGCCTTCCTTGTCCTCCTTCTGGAGTACAAGGGCCTCGACGTGGTCGCCGACGTTGACGACCTCGTTCGGGTCGACGTCGTGCTTGATCGACAGCTCCCGGGAGGGGATGACGCCTTCGGTCTTGTAACCGATGTCGAGCAGGACCTCGTCCCGGTCGACCTTGACGATGGTGCCCTCGACGATGTCGCCGTCGTTGAAGTACTTGATGGTCTGATCGATCGCCGCGAGGAAGTCTTCCTCCGACCCGATGTCATTGACCGCTACCTGCGGGGTGTTGCGCACTGCGGGGTCGAGAGGTGCCTCGATGCTGGCCGTCATGTGGTGGGTTGCTCCGTGGACTGGTGGTGTCGTTCGGTCGCGTCATGAACCGTTGGATCGCACCAAACCGCTGGATTGCCTGAAGAGCACAGATTCACCACCGACTGCTGCGAGCACGAGCCTGCTCCGTCCGAGGTCGCGCGGGCCCATAGCGCATCTCACAGAATACGGGTATCGACGAAGGCAGGGCAACCCGGGGCACCCGGCCTCCACCGGCTGCCCGCCGAGGCTTCCCGACGTCTCACTGATCTCAATGTACGACGTCCAGGTCCACTCGGCCCCCCGAGAGGGTACTCGTGTCCGCCATTCGGGAGACCAGGTCGTGCGCGGCCGCCGCGACCTCGTGCTCGGTGGAGCGTGCGGCCAAATCCAGCAGGGCCCAAAGATCCGCCGCCCGCCCGAGATCCACCAGCGGCTCTCCCAGCCCCGGCCCGCTCCCCCGGATCACGCTCAGCACCGCGCCGGCCAGCATCGGGTCGGAGCAGAACCGGAAAAGATTTCCCAAGTCCATGTACGGCGACCCCGCGTGGCTGAACTCCCAGTCGATCAGCCCGGTGATCCGGGCCGTGGCCGGGTCGACCAGCAGGTTCTTCGGGTTGAAATCGCTGTGCACCAGGCAGACCCGATCGACCCCCTCGGCCAGCACGTCCTCGGCCTCGGCGACGACCGCGCCGAACCGCTCCAGCTGCCCAGGATCCAGGCCGAGATCGAGGCTCTCGACGTACTGCTCGAGGTCCCCGAGACCGAACGGCTCGATGGCCAGCTCGCCGCCGCGGAACTCGCCGAAGGTCAGGAACGGCATCCCGCTCAGCCGCACCAGCAACTCTCCGAGCTGCTCCCCGACCGTCCGCCGCTCCGACTCCCCCGCCGTCTCCAGGTACACCTGCAGGTTGATCCCCGGCAGCCGCTCGGTCAGCAGGTACGGCGGATCGTCCGCCGACCCCTCGCGCTTCGCCTCCAGCACCTTCGGGACGGGCAGCAGCCCGCGGACTAGCTGCAACAGCGCGGCGTCCACGGCCGCCCGCTCCGGCTGCTTCACGTACAGCTTCAGTACGGCGTCCTCACCACCGGCGCTCACGGCGTACGTCTGCCCGCCGTACCCACCCGCCAACGGAACGGCACTGGCCGCGAAGTCGCTCATACCGCTCAACACTAGTGCCCTGCGTCGGGGCTCCCTTGAGTGATTGCGGTGTCCAGGTGCGTGCATCGCAAGGCGGAGGAGCGTCCTCGATGCGGAGCATCGTGGATGCTTCTCCAACGCCGCGAGGTGCGTGCCTGGGCGCCGCAAGCGCCGAGGGAGCGCCGACGCAGGGCACTACAGTTTGGTGCGTGAGCGGGCCGGTGCGGGTGGAGTTGAGCGAGGCGGAGACCTCCCGGGCCAGCCGGGCGTACTGGAACTCCGCGGCCGACGAGTACTTGTCGGAGCACGGCGAGTTCCTCGGCGACGACCGCTTCATCTGGTGTCCCGAAGGTGTCGACGAGGAGCAGGCACAGCTGCTCGGACCGGTCCGGGGGAAGCGCATCCTCGAAGTCGGCTGCGGAGGCGCCCAGTGCTCGCGCTGGCTGGCGGGCCAGGGCGCCGACGTGGTCGCCTTCGACATCTCGCTCGAGCAACTCCGGATCGCCCGGCAACTCGACCGGCGCACGGGCATCGCGGTCCGCACGGTCGCCGCTGACGCGGTAGCACTCCCTTATAAGAGCAGTACGTTCGACATCGTCTGCTCGGCGTTCGGTGCATTGCCGTTCGTCGCCGACGCCACCACCGCACTACGCGAGATCGCCCGAACCCTGAAGCCGAGCGGTCTCTTGGTGTTCTCGGTGACACACCCATTCCGCTGGACCATGCCGGACGACCCGACCCCCGCCGGACTGCGGATCACCCATTCGTACTTCGACCGGACGCCGTACGTCGAAGTCGACGACGCCGGTACGCCGATCTACGCCGAGCACCACCGCACCACCGGCGACTGGATCCGCGCCCTCACCACCGCGGGCTTCGTCGTGGACGACCTGCTCGAGCCGGAGTGGCCGGCCGGGCATGACCTGGTCTGGGGTGGCTGGGGACCAGACCGCGGCCGGCTCGTTCCCGGCACCGCGATCTGGTCCGCCCACAAAGCCTGAGCTCAGTCCGCTTTCCTGGGCCGGAGCTCGAAGAACCCGACCAACGCCAGCAACAGCAGGCCGAGGATCAGTGAGAACAGCGGCACCCAGAACCCGATCAGGTGCAGTTGCGCCGCCTTCGACTGATAGCCGCCCTCGGCGACGCCGTTCTCGGTCGCACCCTTCACGTTCTTCGCGACCGTGGCGTCGTCGTACTCGATCGTGACCTGGGTGGCGGTCACCTTGTCCTCGCCGTTGTACGCGAGGGTGGCGAGTTGCTGCTCGCGGCCCTTGATGATCGCGCCGGTGATCGGCTCGACCCACAGGGTCCGGGTGTTCTTGTAGGTGCGCTGGACGACGACCGAGTCCTTGCCGGAGTCACCGACCAGGCTGCCCGGCACCTCCAGCGGCTTGGCCTGCGGCACCTCCTTCTTCGGGATCTCCTGCTCGAAGACATAGACCTTCAGCCCGTCGAGCGGCTCCTCCCGGATGAAGTCGATCGGGAACGCCTTGCGCAGTGTGGTGTCCCAGAAGGAGTACGTCTTCTTCTCGGTGCCGAACGGGAACTTCAGCACCAGGCCCTCGTGGCCCGCGAACAGGGGGCTCCTCTCGACGGGCTTCAGCCGATCCGCCTTCTCCAGCGTGGTCGCGATGTACTCGCCGCTGTTGTCGTCGCCGGCCGGGTTCCAGCGCACGGCCTCGCCGGTGTGCGCGTCGAGCACGACCCGCTCCTGGACGAAGCTGAGCGGGAGCTCGGCGGTCTTCGACGAGTCGTCGGGGAACTGGTAGTTCTTCGAGTCATCCGTCACCACGGCGGTGTCGAACACCACGACCTTGCGGTTCAGCGCCTTGCTGATCTTCTCCGCCGCGACCACGTCGCCGCGGACGGTCCGGCGTGCCTCGAGCTCGACGCCGGTCTTCTTCTTCAGGTCGGCGGCGCTGAAGATGGTGGCGTCCTTCCCCACCGACACCGTGTGCGCGGTCTGGTCCGCGGGCGCCACCGCGAGCGTTGGATACGCATAGAACCTGGCCAGCGCCGCGACGCCGACGAAGAACACCCCGAGCCCGATCAGCACCACACGACTACGAGTCCCCACTGCATCCCCTCCTGGTCTGTTCGCGGGACGCTACCAGCGAGTAGGCACCTTGAACAGACGGCGGCGACAACAAAGTTCGCGCACGTCAGAACTGACATATAGTCGCGCCGCATGAGGGGGATCTGGACACTGCCGGACGCGCCGAGGTCATCGGTTCTCCGGGGTCTCGTGGTGGCTGTCGCGGTGGTGCAGCCGGTGGTGCTCGGGCTGCTCGCACGCCGCGGTTCGTGGCTGAGCGACGACCTCGACTTCCTGGTCCAGGGCGGTCGCGGATTCGCGCCGGCCGAGCTGCTCACGCCGGTGAACGACCACATCGCGCCGGGTCTACGGTTCGTCTACGCGGTCTTCGCGAAGGTCGCGCCCCTGAACCACGACCTCACCGTCGGCTGGCGGATGGTGATGCAGGCGATCGCGATCACGCTGATGGGTCTGCTGCTCCTTCGCCTGCTCGGATCAAACTGGTGGGTGCTGCTCGGCACCCTGTTCTACGCGCTCACCCCACTGAGCATGCCGTCGTTCATGTCGCTGTCGAGCGGCGTGAACAACCTGTCCGCGCACGTCTTCGGCCTGCTGTTGCTACACGCAACCATCGACTGGTACGACGGCCGCCGCCGGGCGCTCGCCTACGGCCCGCTCGCGCTGCTGATCTCGCTGGCCTGCTGGGAGAAGTCCGGGCTGATCCTGGTCACGGCCATCGCCTTGGCTCTCTACCTCCGAGAGCAGCCGATCCGCCTCTGGCTCCGCAGAACCTGGCCGTTCGCTGCCGCTCTCGCCGTTCCGGTAGTTGCCTTCGGCACTCTCTATCTGACCCGTGGCAATCCGTCCCGCGGCGATCTCCCGTCTGCGGGGAAGCTGCTGGAACTCACGGGCCGCGGCTTCGAGGTGCCGGTCTCCGCAATGGTGGGCGGACCCTGGACGTGGGCTCCGACGGGACAGCCTCTGAGCCTCGCCGCTCCGCCGGTCGCAGCGGTGGTGCTCGGCGCGCTGGTGGTGGGCCTGCTCCTCGCGGTCGCCGTCCGTCGCGACCGCCGTGCGCTGCTGCTCTGGGCTTCGGTGGGTTGCTACGTCCTGGTGACTGTGGCGCTGGTGTCCTACGGACGGTTCGCCGGATTCGGTTCGGTGTTCACCGTGCACTACCACTACTGGTCCGATCTCTCGATCCCGTTGACGTTGGCCGTCGTACTGTCGGCGTCCTCGGTGCGGATCGCCGTACCGGCCCTCGGGTTGGCCTGTCTTCTCGTCGGAGTGGTTGTGTCGGACGTCGGGTTCGCTGGTCCGTGGGGCAGGAATCCGGCCAAGGCCTACTTCGCGACGGTCGTGGCGGAGCTGGATCGGACCGGACCGAACGTGAACCTGTGGGACACCTCGATGCCACAGCCGATCGGCACCGCACTGATGTCCGACCCCAGGTTGTCGCCTGTACTGCGGATGGCGGGGAAAGAGTTCCGGCTGCAAGCGGCGGGTAGCGAGCCTCTGCTGGTGGACGACACCGGGCACATCCGGCCGGCGCCGTTCGCGGTGTGGTCACGCGGCGAGCCGCCAACGCGGGGGAACTCGTTCTGCAACCTACTGGTGCACGGCACCGAGCCACTGACCATCCGGCTGACGCCGACGCAGAACGAGATCGCGTCGGCCGAGTGGTTCATCAAGGCCGCGTACTTCTCCAACCGCGAGAACCAGGTGTCCGTCGAGCTACTCGATGCGGAGGGCAACGTCGCCGCACTCCCGGCCGTGGACTGGCCGGCCGGTGTTGGGAGCATGTACCTCGGCCCGTCGCACCGGATCAGAGCCACCGAGGTTCGGCTACGCTCCTCCGATCCCGCAACGAACCTCTGCCTGGAAAACCTCGAGATCGGACTGCCGAGATGAATCGAACGCGCTTCCCGGCGCTGGACGGGTTGCGGGCGATCGGTGCGCTCGCGGTGCTGACCACGCATGTCGGGTTTCATTCCGGTGCTTCGCTCAACGGGCCGTTCGCCGGGCTGCTGGCGCGGCTCGACGTCGGGGTGGCGATCTTCTTCGCGATCTCTGGGTTCCTGCTCTACCGGCCGCACGTGGTCGCGTGGTTCGACGGCACACTGCCGCCACTGACGTTGCCGTACCTGCGGAACCGCGCGCTGCGGATCCTGCCGGCCCTGTGGGTCGCCGTACTGCTCGCCGCGTTCCTGGTCCCACGCAAGGACGGCGTGGGCTGGGCGACGTACCTCCAGCACGCGTCGCTCACCCAGATCTACTTTGACGGTCCGCCAGCGGACGGACTGACGCAGCTGTGGAGTCTGGCGACCGAGGTGGCGTTCTATCTGCTGCTACCGGCTCTGGCGAAGCTGCTGACCGGGTACGAGCGTCCGACCCGACGCAGTGTCCGCTGGCGCCTCGCCGTACTAGGTGTCCTCACTGTCGTCAGCCCTATCTGGATGGCCTCCATCAACGCGACCGACCACCCCCGCGCCGGGCTCTGGCTGCCTGGGTACGTCGGTTGGTTCGCTGTCGGCATGGGATTCGCACTGTGGCAGGTTGCGCGCAGCAGCGGGCGCCTCGAGCCGTCCACGCTCGATACCCTCACGAAGATCCCCGGCACCATCTGGGGCGTCGCTGCGGCGCTGCTGGTCATCGCTGCGAGCCCACTGGCCGGCCCGTACGGTCTCACGCCGTCCACGCCAGGGCAGGCGTTCCTGAAGAGCCTGCTCTACACCGGGATCGCGGCATGCATCCTGTTCCCGGCTCTGAACCCGACTGCCAGGACAGTCCGCGTCCTCGGAGGCAAGGTCGGTCATATCGCCGGAGACATCTCGTACGGCGTCTTCGCGTACCACCTGATCGTGCTCAGCGTGGTCGAGCGGATCACCGGGTACGAGGTGTTCAGCGGCAGGTTCGCGCTGCTGTTCTTCCCGACGCTGGTGGTGTCCGCCGGCATCGCGGCCGCGAGCTACTACGGGATGGAACGGCCCATCATGCGCCTGGGCAGACGGGACAAGACGTACGACGTCTCACCGGTCGGCCGGGCCAGAAGCGCCAGCGCACAGCCGAACAAGGTCGATGCCTGGACCACTCCCGACGTCAGTCCCGCTCCCCCAGCTGGCCACGGCTGAACCGCCGCGATCAGCGCGCCCACAGCCACCGCAGCAGCCACCACTCCGATCGCCACACGCGACGACAGGAACCACGAGCACAGCGCTGCGACCGCCACGGCGCCCAGTCCGACCCAGCCGGACATGAACCACCCTGCGGCCAGTCCTACGCCAAGCCAGACCCACGGCCCGACGTCGCGGCCCTCGCGCAGTCGATGACCGGAGTGCCTCGACCGGCGCCGGAAGAAGACTGCGAGCGCGACCACCGACAGGAGTGCGACCAGCCCGACCAGTAGACCGGCGCGGTACAGCCGGTCCGGCATGAACCGCGCAGTGACCACCTGCTCGGGCCCTTCGGGCAGAACCCAGCCCTGCTGCCAGCCGCCGATCCGGATCGGCGTCAGCTTGCGGCCGGTGCTGTCATACGCTTCCCAGCCCTCGTTGAAGTTCTGCGCGACGGTCAGCACCGACTGCTCGTCCGCAGCCGGCACCTCGATGCTCAGCTCGGCCGGATTGGGCCGCCACACGTCCACACCCTGCACCGGCGTCTTGGACACGCTGCCGAAGCCCGCCCTGGTCAGCGTCGCCTCAGTCGGCACGAACCCACCACCGGCCAGTACGTCGAGGTTGTGCCGTCCGGACTGCAGTGGGACGACGCTGTCCTTGCCGCACGTCGTGAACGTCACCGGACGCCGCTGCAGCAGATCCCGCACGGTGGCCTTCAGTTGCGTGTCAGCCGGTACGCCGTCCACGCGCACACCTGGGCCGTAGCCGCAGTACGCACCGGTCTGGGCGTCCAGGTCGAGTGCCTTGCGCAGCTCGTCGGCACCGAGCACGCGGACCTCGGCGACGCCCACCGGTGCCGTGCGCGCGTAGCCGGTCGCGGAGTCGAAATCCGTCATGGGCCTGGTGGCGGTGAACGTCAGCTCGACTGTTCGTGCGCTCCGTGCGGCAAAGCGCACGTAGCCCTCCGGATCCACCGTGCCCTTCGCCGGTGGGCCACCGTCGAAGCGCAACGCGACCTCGGTCGGCTGCGAGGCGGTCAGGTAGGGATCGGAGAGGAACTGCAGCCCACTGATGCTCCTTGCCACAGGCAACTTCAACGTGAGCGCCGGGTGCTGGTCGGACGGATCCGCGACCCACCCTGTGCCGAGGTCTCGATCCACCGCGGCGCCCGGACGTCCCTCCGGAGCCGTGACCGCTCGGGAGGTCGCCGACGCCGTAATGGCGCCAGGCACAGTCAGCAGGCCCTCGAGCGTGGCACCGTCCTTGGGCAGCGCCGTCCCCTGGAGCTGGTACGACGCGGCTTGCGGAAGGTCGACGCTACGCAGCAGTCCGGTCGGCTCCTCGGAGTCCTTGGCCGAGTCCTGTCGGCACAGCGGACGCGTGCCAACGTGCAGACAGGCAGAGCGGCCGATCTGCTGGTTCCTGAACACCAGTGCGCTCGGCTGACGGCCGTCGGCCGGCACGCTGAGCCGACTGACCGGCAGCATCCCGGGCAACGAAACCTCCGCGATGGAGACGCCGTTCGGGTTCTTGCCGTCGGTCACACCCACACTGAGCCGCACCCGCTTGGTCTGGCCGGGCGGGGTCGGAATGCTCTGTGGATCGGTCGATCCGGACACCACTGAGGTCAGTGAGCCCGCGTCCGTGTCCACCTGCAACGTGCGGACCGGCTCGGTGGTCGGCGGTGCCAGCGAGAACTGGACCTTGAGACCGTCGACACTGCGCGGCGACGCGAACGTCAGCTCGATCCACTCGCCACTGCTCCGGCCGAACGTCCCAGAGATCCACCGACTCGACGGATCACCATCCACCGCTGCGAACGGCCCGTTGCCCGGTCCGGTCCGCAGCGTCGCGTTCGCATCCGCCGCCGAGGACGACGCCAGTACGTCGACGATGCCGCCACCCCACGTCCGCGTAGTGACCGGTGCCGCGGGGTCGACGTCGTACCCGAGGGTGCGGCGGCCCTGACGGCCCGCCTCGGACGCGGTCAGCACGGGCGAGTAGTTCTCCGCGGGACGACCGACCGAGACCTCACGACGTTGCATGCCGTCGGTCTGGATCAGTGGGAGCCCGGTCAGTCGACCGGCCGCGTCAGAACTCGTGACAGCGTTGAGATCGCCGCCGAGCGCGGTCAGTGCGGCCGGCACGTCCTCGGCCGCACCGCGGACCTCGACAAGCTGCGACTTCGGGATCAGCCGCCCCGGACTGGTGGCGCCGACGTCGTAGATCTCCACACTCGGGTACGGGAGGCGGGTGTGTCCGTCGAGCGTGACACCGGGCTGTTCGATCGTGCTGCCGGTGCCCGGACCGAAGTACGCGACGCGGTCGATGCCGGACTCGTCCAAGGTCTCGTGGACGGCCGGCGTCGGTGTCACCTGGGCGTCGTACCGCAGGTCGTTGCGGACGACGACGTACCGGACTCCGGCCCGCGTCAGCGCCTGCTTGAGAGTCTTGTCGCCGACCCCCGTGCCGAGTCGGCGTTCCACCTCGTCCAGCCAGCGCGTCGTACCGGCAGAGCCGAGCGGTACGGCGTCTCGCACGGCCAGGGGTCGTTCCAGCAGGGCCTGGAACGGCTCGTCCTTCGTCGACCCCCAGGTGAAGTCGGCGAATGACGCGGCCGGTACGACGAGGACGCTTCCCTTCGTGGTCTGGTTGTCGAGCCACGCCGCCGCCTCGCGCCAGTGGGCGGGGATGGCGTCGTACCCCTCGGGTCTGGGGAGCTGGCCGAAGATGGCCGGCGTGGCCACCGACACGATCAGACAGGCGACGAGCACCGGCACTATGCGACGGTGAACGCCTCGGACGGTCGCCCATTCGGTGAGTCTGCTCAGCGAGTGCGCAGCGGCGAGTGCGAGCGGCAGACGGACGACCAGCTCGAACTTGTGTGTGTTGCGAAGTGCTGCGAGCGGTCCGTCGAGCAGGTCCTGAATCTGGGGTGCCAGCGGCGAGCCGGCCGTACCTGCATGGCCGAGCGTCACCAGCAGCAGTCCGACGACGAGTGAGAGCCGCAGGAAGCCGCGGTGCTTGAGGGAGCCCATCGCCAAGCCGGCCAGGCCCAGCAGCGCGACGACCGCGGTGATCAGGATGAGCGTCGGCTGGGTGACGTACAACCAGCCGGCCGGCCAGCTCGGTCCGTCGGTGCCGGACAGGAAGTTGAGCCATTGCGACGTACCGCGGAAGGACTCGAAGACGCTGGCCGTTCCGGTGGTCACTCCGGCGTCCTCGATCCAGTCGAGGAACGGCGGGCTGTACCGGCCGAGCAGCAGGAGTGGCACGAGCCACCAGATCGACACGGCCACCACACAGCCGAGCCAGCCGACCATCACCTTCACCGTCGACCGGTCCAGCCGACGGGTGAGCAGCCAGAGCGCAGGCATTACGAGCGTTGCTCCGGTGGCGACCGCGTTGACTCCGCCAACCAGAGCGAAGGCGACCGCCGACCAGCCGACCCGCCACCAGCCCGAGCGAGCCCGCGGGGTGACGAGTGGCAGCAGTACCCACGGAGCCATGGCGATCGGCCACACCTCGATCGAGGTGATCGACACCTCGCCCAGCATGCGCGGGCTCAGCGCGTAGAGCAGCGCGACCGCGAAGCGGGTCCAGGGCACGCCGTACTCGAGGGCGTTGCACAGCTTCCACACACCGAGGAACGCGACGCACAGCACCAGCGACCACCACAGCCGTTGCGTCACCCAGTCCGGTACCGACAGCGAGTCGAGCAGCCAGTGGAACGGACCCATCGGCAGCAGGTAGCCGTACGCCTGGTTCTGCAACTGCCCGAAGGCGCCCTGTGGATCCCACAGGTGCAGTGCACGAACGAGGAAGCCACCGGGACTGGCGGTGAGGTCAAGCTTGGTGTCCGGCACGATCTTGCCCGGCGCCTGGTGGAAGCACAGGGCGATCAGGACCAGGCAGCCCAGCACGAGCCTCGCTCGCCAGACCACCTGCTCGGAACTTCCGGCCTTGAGTCTCCTCATCGCCGCCGGAGCACCAGGACGAGATTCCAGGTGACGACCTCGCGCACTCCGGGGACGGCGAGTACGCCGTACGCCCAGCGCGGGTGATACCTCGGCACCGCCGCCACCAGGTCAGCCGCGGTGCAAGTGCGCGCCCACCGCAGTCCGGCGGCGACGCTGATCGGGAAAAGCGATTCACCGAACTTGTTCTTCGGCCGGTGACCCACTCTGCGTTCGTACCGACGGGCTGCCCGGTCTCCACCGAGGTAGTGCCAGGGCGCTGTCTCGTGACCGCCGTGCGGCCCCCACCAGCCGGTGTACGACAGGAAGACCGTTCCGCCGGGCCGGGTGACCCGGACCAACTCATCAGCCATCAGCCAGGGGTCCGGCACGTGTTCCAGCACGTTGGACGAGAAGCAGACGTCGACTGTGGCGTCTGCGACAGGTAGCGCCATGCCGCTGCCGAGCACTGTGCCCGGTACGGGTTCGCCTCGGCCGCTCAGCTCACCGAGGTCGGAGTCGATCGCGTAGTACGTCGCACCGGCAGCGCGGAACGCCTCAGCGAAGTAGCCCGGTCCACCTCCGACATCGAGCATCAGTGAACCCCGCAGATCGGCGTACTGGCCGACCTGTCCGACCGAGTCCGCAGCAAGCATTTCGTAGAAGTGATCCGCGTCCGTCTGCTCGACGCCGAACGCCCGGAACAGCCGGACGGCACGGCCGAGATCGGCCTTCCACCCCGTGTTCCCTATGGCACTCGTCATCACTGGCACAGGCGGGACATTAACGGATCTCGCGAGGTCTGGTGGACATCGTTACTCCTTGGTAACGTCCCCGCCCATTACCTCGGGGGAGGTGACCGGAGGGGTGGGGTTGACGAGGTGCGTGCCCAGAGCGTGCTGATGCTGAACTGGCGGGACACGACGAACCCTGAGGGCGGAGGCTCTGAGCGTTATGTGGAGGAGGTGGCAAGAGGCCTTGCCGCATTGGGCTGGTCGGTGACGGTGCTGTGCGCGGCGTACCCCGGCAGCCCGCGTGAGGCGCGTCGCCACGAGGTGCGGTACCTGTACCGCGGTACGAAGGTCAGCGTGTATCTGCGCGGCCTCCTGCACACTTGGCTGCATCGCCCGGATCGTGTGGTGGACGTGCAGAACGGACTGCCATTCTTTACCCGCCTCGTACGTCGTACTGGCGTTGTCGTGCTCGTGCATCACGTGCACCAGGAGCAGTGGCAGGTGGTGTACCCGGGCTGGCGCGGCCGGCTCGGGTGGTGGCTGGAATCGCGCGTGGCCCCACAGCTGTACGACGACTGCCGGTACGTGACCGTGTCGTCGGCCTCACGCGACGAGCTCGCCGGACTGGGCGTCGCCGACATCACCGTGATCCACAACGGCACCGATCCGGCGCCACCACGGCAGCGACCGCAGGCCGCCGTACCGACAGTGGTCTGCGTCGGCCGCATCGTTCCGCACAAGCAGCTCGAGCACGCGGTCGACGCGATCGCCGAAGCACGCAAGGTACTGCCGGACGCGCGCCTGGTCGTCGTCGGCTCGGGCTGGTGGGAAGACTCACTGCGCGAGTACGTCGAGCAGCGCGGTCTGCAGGCGGCGGTCGACTTCACCGGCCACGTGAGCGAGGACGACAAGCACGCGGCGTACGACGAGGCTTGGGTGCTGGCACTGCCGAGCCTCAAGGAGGGCTGGGGTCTGGTCGTCGGTGAGGCCGCGGGTCACGGCGTACCGACGGTGGCCTATCGGAGCGCGGGCGGTCCGACGGAGTCCGTGCACGACGGAGTCACCGGCGTCCTGGTGGACACCCCGGACGAGTTCAGGACGGCGATCACCGTGCTGCTGCAGGACACCGAGCTTCGGCGCCGGTTGTCGGACGGTGCGGTCGCAGGTGCGGACAACTTCACCTGGTGCGCGGCCGCACTGTCCTTCGACCGGCTGCTGTCTACTTCGAGCCGTAGCCGACGCCCGGAAGATCCCCCGGCGTCTGCCCGGCCGGCGGCGGCGCCGGGTCCTCCTGCACCGACTGCACGACCCCGACAACCGTGGTGGTAGCAACCGCCAGCCCGGCGAGTACGGCGAGTGCCGCACCGATCAGTGTTCCCATGAACTGTGTCCCCTCCCGGTCAAGTGAACCGAAGAGTAACAACGCCGGACCACCGAGACCAGAGCAGCGATCAAGGTCATTGCGGCGGCCGCCCAAGCAGCCAGTACGACGATGGTCCGCCAGAGCGCATGGGGTCGCGGAGCAGGCGTGCCGGCGAGTCGGTACACCGTCACGGTCGGACCGGAGAACTCCTCGGTGAGACCAGGCATGAGGCTGGGTGGAGTCGGTCCGCCCGCCTCCCGATCGACCACCAACCAACCGACGCCTTGCCGCAGCAGGGCGGGCGTCGGATCGGTCTTGTCCCGCACGGCCGACCGGATCGCGGTTGCCACCTCGCGCGCGCTCGGATCCTCACCGGCCAATCGGTGACCCCCGACGATCAACTCGTCGGGAACGACCGAGGGCTGGACGAAGTACCGCGGCATGGGATCGAGCAACGGGCGCCGTCCGTTCCAGGACGGTGCCCGGTAAGACTCGAACGGCCACGGGACGAACCGTCCCGCGACGGCCTGCTGTGCCTGCTCCCAATCGGCCGGGTATTGCGCAACCTTCAGTCCCCCGCCACCAGAAAGGGCCGGCAGTGCGGCGATCGGCAGCAGCATCGCGGTGAGGCCGACGACCCGGTACAGGCGGACGTGCTCGAGAGCCACGGCCAGCGCGACACCGAAGCCGATGGACTCGAGCAGGGCGAGCGGTCCGAGATAGCGCTGGCCGTCACGGAACAGACCGGCGCCGGGGACGTGAGCGACAACCTGAGCAAAGGCTCCAGATGCGACCACGCCGGCCAGACCGAGAAGCAGTGTGATCACCGCAGCCACGACCAGAGCCCCCGCCACCGGATCCTGGCGCCACCGCAGGACGACACCGATCACGGAGACGACCAGCATGACGAACGCGAAGATGATCGGCAGCAGATCGCCCCGGTTGCCCGGCACAACATCGGCGTTCCAGATGCCACCCAACGTGAGCAGAGTGGGCAGCACTCCCCCGTAGCCCTCGTTGCGGGCCGCGAAGGAGGTGACCGAATCCGGATCGGTGGTCGCGTTGCCGGTGTGCGCGAGGCCTGCCATCAGCCACGGCGCGTTCAGCAGGACCGCTGCGCCCAACGGCCACAGCGATTTCACCCGTGGTCGCCACAGCAGGAGCAAGCCGCCCACGAGCAGTCCGGTGATTCCACCCGACGCGGTGAGCGCACAGCCGGCAGATGCGAGCACGAAGCCCGGCCATCCCGCTCCCCTGCGCAGTCGCAGCGCGGATCGGACCAGCCACGGCAGAGCGGCGTACCCGAGGAGGAGCGCCCAGGCGCCGAGGCGGAGTCGTTCGGCGACGAACGGGTTCCACATGTAGAGGGTGGCGGCCGCGGCACCGGTTAGTGCGCCACCCAGCCGGAGCTCACGCCAGAGCGCGGTCAGACCGAGTCCGGACAGTAGCGGGATGGCTACCAGCACGACCTTGTTGAGCAACTGACCGCCGGTGAACTCGTCCAGTACGGCGACCAGCACGTCCGACGGCACCGCTCGCGGCATGGCCGTTGTGACACCGAACAGGTCAAGCCGTACCGTGAGGTCCGGCACGAACACCATGTCGTAGCCGACCACATAGCCCGGAGCCAGCAGCGGAGCAGTGATCAACAGGGTGAGCAGGACAGGCCACAACCAGGGCAGGACGCGCAGTGCACGTTCTGACATGACCACCTCCCCACCCAGTGCTTGCGACCTGAGGCAGTAGAGCATGAGTTCAGACACCACTCCGGAGCAAGAGCCAATGGCACCTCGGTTGGCATTCCTGCGCGGTGCCACTGTCGTTGCCGTCGGCATGGCCATCATGAACGTGGCCGCCTACGGTTTCACGATCCTCGGCTCCCGCCGGCTCACGCCGGAGGAATTCGGCGCCATCACCGCTCTGCTCGGGCTGCTGCTGATCGGCAACGTCGCCTCACTCGGCCTGCAGGCGACCGGCGCCCGGATGATGGCCACCCACACCGGTGACAGCACGGCGTCCCTGGCCGACGCGCTGGTCAAGGCGGGCCGCCGCGGGGCGCTCGGGCTGACTGCGGTGCTGCTCGTGGCCACGCCACTGTTCATGTGGCTGCTGCACATCGACTCTGTCCTCCCGGTCCTGCTTCTCGCGCCGACACTCGGCTGTCTCACGCTGATGGGCTCGGAGCTCGGCGTACTGCAGGGCAGCAAACGTTGGACCGAACTGGCAGCCGTCTATACCGCGGTCGGCGTCGGTCGCCTGGTGCTGGGTGGCGGTGCGCTGCTGATCCACCCATCGCTCGACTCGGCGATGATCGGTCTGGCCCTGGGCGCCGTCGTACCGACTCTGCTGGGTGCCTTCCTGCTGCGTGGATCGTCCGGTGCGACCGCCGAGCACATCAAGGAGGTACTGCGGGAGACGGTCCACGGCACGCACACGCTGCTGGCGTTCTTCGTCATCGCGAACGCGGATGTGCTGCTGGCCCGGTCGCTTCTCGACGGCACGGACAGCGGGTACTACGCGGCCGGTGTGATCGTGGCGAAGGCGTGCTTGTTCCTGCCGCAGTTCGTCATCGTGGTCGTGTTCCCGACACTGGCCAGCTCGCCGGGCGACACCGTGCGGCTGCGCCGTGCGATCCAGGCCGTTGCCGGGCTCGGGGTCTGCACGGTGATCGGCACTCTGCTGCTGCCGGACCTGGTAGTGGCGATCATCGGCGGCGAGGAGAAGTACGCGCCGCTCGGCCCGTACACCTGGCTGTTCGCGATCTCCGGCTCCGCATACGCCGTACTGCAACTCGTTGTCTATGCTGCGATCGCACAGCAGGAGAAGCGCGCCGCGCTGCTGATCTGGGTCGGTCTCGTCGTCCTCGTGATCGCCGCCGGAATCGTGCTCGGAACCGACATGGCAACCGGACTCAACGGAGTGAAGGTCCTCGTCGCGATGACCAGCACCTGTGCCTTGCTGCTGTCGGCCGGCCTGGCGGCAGGACTCCATCGCCAGGCCTCCGCCGCAACCTGAGCAGGACCCTGTCCGCCCCTTCGGTAGGTTTCTGGACATGACCACTCCCAAGTTCATCCTCGAGCTGCGCGAGAAGATCGGGCACGACCTGCTGTGGCTCACCGGCATCACCGGTGTCGTGCTCGACGACGCCGATCAGGTCCTGCTGGTACGCCGGGCCGACACCGGACGGTGGAGTCTGGTCGCGGGCATCCTCGAACCGGGTGAACAGCCCGCCGTCGGCCTGCTCCGCGAGATCGAGGAAGAGACCGCCGTCGAGGCAGCGATCGACCGTCTGGTCAGCATCGAGTCACTGCCGCCGTCTGGCTATCCGAACGGCGACCAGGTCCAGTTCCTCGACCTCTGCTTCCGCTGCCGGCCGCTCCGTGGCGAGGCTCGGGTGAACGACGACGAGTCGCTCGAGGTCCGTTGGTGGCCCCTGGACGATCTGCCGCCGCTGGCACGCCGCGAACTGACCATGATCCAGCACGCCCTCTCCCCCGACCCGATGCCGATCTTCACGACCGATCGGGCTACCGGCGAAGCGCCAACTGGAGGTCGCGCAGCCACCGCTCGCTGATCGTGGGCTCCTGTGTCAACCGGTCGGCCAGCTGGCGCCGTACCGCCGGCGTGCGCCCCGCCGCGACCACCCGCACCGCTTGCGCCAGCGCGAACCGGGTGTCCTGGTCGCGCCGTGGGCTCGCGACGTCAGGGTCCGACCAGCGTGTGCGGCGGAAGGACGCCGCCGTCTTGTGCTGGTAGTCGCCGAAGTACGACCACAGGCGGCCGTCGAGCGACACGTTCCGGATCGCCGAGGCCGGCAACTCCGCGGCGAACGCGGCGTGCTGCTGCCAGCGCCAGGTGTTCGGGCTCGTCTTGGTCCGGGCGGTGATCCCGACGAACCGCAACTGGCGTCGGATCACGTCCCATTGCGCTCGGTCGTCATCGATCCACCGGCGCAGTACGGCGTACAGGTTCCCGAACGTGGAGCCTGCGTAGACGAGGTCGACGAAGACGGTCGGGCGTCCGCGCATCAGGTCGGCGGGCGCGAGGCCGTCAGCCGTCAGGTTGGTCCGCAACTGGCGAATCTCGTCCGGCGTGAAGTCGCGGCCGTCGCCCCCGAACATCGACAGCGGCAGCGAGTGCAGGCGGGTGCTCCAGTCCGTATCGGCCAGTGCACCGCTGAGCAGGTCGAAGAGGCTGTCGACCGAGCGGCCGACGAAGTACAGCTCACCATCCGCGCACTGAGCGAGCACGCGGGCCGCGCACTCGATCAGGTCGTCGAGGAAGAACAGGCGCGGCTCCCCGACGTCGTCCAGCAGTGAGCCGAGCTGATCCGGCCGGACCAGATCCCAGCGGAACGGCCGGTTCGGCTCGACCACCTCCTAGTGGGCCGCTTCGTGCCAGGTGCGGCCGATGCCTACGGAGACGTCGAGGGGGACGGTCATGTCGACGGCGTGGCCCATGTCGCGGCGGACCAGTTCCTCGAGGGGCTCGCGTTCGCCGGGTGCGATCTCGAAGACGAGTTCGTCGTGCACCTGCAGCAGCATCCGCGACTTCAGGCCGGACTCGCGCAGCGACGCGTCGACCTTCAGCATCGCCATCTTGATCACGTCCGCGGCCGAGCCCTGGATCGGCGCGTTCAGCGCCATCCGCTCGGCCATCTCCCGGCGCTGCCGGTTGTCGCTGGTCAGATCGGGCAGGTAGCGCCGGCGGCCCAGGATCGTCTCGGTGTAGCCGCTCTTGCCGGCGTCCAGCACGATGCTGCGCAGGTAGTCGCGGACGCCGCCGAAGCGCTCGAAGTACTCGTCCATCAGGCCCCGCGCCTCGTCCACGCCGATCTTCAGCTGCTGGCTCAGCCCGTACGCCGACAGGCCGTAGGCGAGACCGTAGTTCATCGCCTTGATCTTGGCCCGCTGCTCCTGCGTCACCTCTGCGGTGTCGACCGAGAACACCCGCGACGCCGTCACCGAGTGGAAGTCCATCCCCGAGTTGAACGCCGAGATCAGGCCCTCGTCCTCCGACACGTGCGCCATGATCCGCATCTCGATCTGGCTGTAGTCGGCCGACATCAGCGACTCGTGGCCCTCACCGACGATGAAGGCCTGCCGGATCCGGCGGCCCTCCTCGGTCCGGATCGGGATGTTCTGCAGGTTCGGGTCGGTCGAGCTGAGCCGCCCGGTGGCCGCGATGGTCTGGTTGAACGTGGTGTGGATCCGCGCGTCCTTCGGGCTGATCGTCTTCAGCAGCCCCTCGACCGTCTGCCGGAGCCGGGTCGCGTCCCGGTGCGCCAGCAGGTACGCCAGGAACGGGTGCTCGGTCTTCTCGAACAGCGCCTGCAGCGAGTCCGCGTCGGTGGTGTAGCCGGTCTTGGTCCGCTTGGTCTTCGGCATCTGCAGCTCGTCGAACAGCACCACCTGCAGCTGCTTCGGCGAGCCGAGGTTGATCTCCTTGCCGATCACCTCGTACGCCGCCGTCGCGGCCTCCCGCACGCCGGTGGCGAACCGCGCCTCCAGCTCCTCCAAGTACGGCCGGTCGACCGCGATGCCGTCGCGCTCCATGCTCGCGATCACATCGATCAGCGGCAGCTCGACGTCCGCGAGCAGCGCCGTACCGGCTTGCTTCTCCAGCTCGGCATCGAGCGTGTCGGCCAGGTCGGCGATCGCGCGCGCCCGCAGCATCGTGTGATCCGCGGCCGGGCCGCCCTCGATGTCGTCGAAGCTGAGCTGGCCGTTGTCGGCCTCCTCGTTGCGCAGCTCGCGCTTGAGGTACCGAACGGTCAGGTCGGCCAGGTCGTACGACCGCTGGTCGGGACGGACCAGGTACGCACTGAGCTGCGTGTCCGAACTCAGTCCGGCCAGCGTCCAGCCGCGCTCCAGGAAGCCGAGCAGCGGACCGTTCGTGTCGTGCAGCGCCTTCGGCTGCTTCGGGTCGGCGAGCCAGGCCTGCCAGGCGGCCTGGTCGTCCGGGGTCAGCGCGGCCGGGTCGAACCAGGCGGCCGCACCGGCCGTGGTCGCCAGCGCCAGGCCGGTGATCTCACCGGTGCCGCGACCCCAGCTGCCCTGCACCGCGACGCCGACCCGCTCGCCGGTGTTGACGTTCTCCTTCAGCCACGGGGCCACCTCGCCCGGCTTCAGCTGCACACCCTCCAGCTCGAAGCCGTGGTCGACGGTCGCGTCGACCTCCTCGTGCTCGGCGACCAGCCGCTCGCGCAGCACCCGGAACTCCAGGCTGTCGAACAGCGTGTGCACCTTCTCCCGGTCCCACGGCACCCGGGCCAGGTCGTCCACCGTGACGTCGAGCGTCAGGTCCCGGACCAGCTCGTTGATCTGCCGGTTCCGGATCACGCCGGCCAGGTGCTCACGCAGCGACTCCCCGGCCTTGCCCTTGATCTCGTTCACCCGGTCGACCACGTCGTTCAGCGAGCCGAACTGGTTCAGCCACTTGGCCGCTGTCTTCGGGCCGACGCCGGGCACGCCCGGCAGGTTGTCGCTCTGCTCCCCCACCAGCGCGGCCAGATCCGGATACAGCTGCGGGGTGACGCCGTACTTCTCCTCGACCGCGGCCGGGTCCATCCGGGCGATCTCGGACACGCCGCGCTTCGGGTACAGCACCGTGACGTCGTCGCTGACCAGCTGGAACGCGTCCCGGTCGCCGCTGCTGATCAGCACTTCGAAGCCCTGCTCGGAGGCCTGGGTGGCGAGCGTGGCGATCACGTCGTCGGCCTCCCAGCCGTCGATCTCCGTGGTCGGGATCCGCAGCGCCTCCAGCACCTCCTTGACCAGCGACACCTGTCCCTTGAACTCGTCCGGCGACTTCGACCGGCCGGCCTTGTACTCCGCGTACTGCTCGGAGCGGAAGGTCTTGCGGGACACGTCGAAGGCCACACAGATGTGGGTGGGCTGCTCGTCGCGGAGCATGTTGATCAGCATCGAGGTGAATCCGTACACCGCGTTGGTGTGCTGCCCGGTGGTGGTGGAGAAGTTCTCCACCGGGAGCGCGTAGAACGCCCGGTACGCCAGCGAGTGCCCGTCCAGCAGCAGGATCCGCGGCCGGCCGGTGCCTGGCTGCGCGGGGTCCTTGGTCATCGTCGAGGTGTTGGTTTCTGGAGCCACGTACCGACTCTAGTGGTTCCCACGGACAGTTCTCACACACCCGCGCTGCTGCCGTAGTCTGCCCCTGTGACTGATCACATGGACCTCGGCCCGGGCATGGGCATGGAGGGCACGCTCCTGCAGCTGATGGGAATCGTTGTCACCGAAGCCTCCCCGGAGCGGGTCGTCGCGACGATGCCGGTCAAGGGCAACACGCAGCCGTACGGGCTGCTCCACGGCGGCGCGTCCTGCGTGCTCGCCGAGAGCCTGGGCTCGATCGGCTCGGCCCTGCACGCGGCGACGTACGACAAGGTCGCGGTCGGCGTGGACATCAACGCCACCCACCACCGCGCGGTCCGCGAGGGCACCGTCACGGGCGTCGCCACCCCGATCTACCTCGGCCGCACGACCACGTCGTACGAGGTCGTGATCACCGACGACCGGGACAAGCGGGTCTGCACCGCGCGGCTCACGTGCCAGCTGATTCAGGCTCCGCCGGGTAAGTGACCTCGGCCGGTACGTCGACGTGCGCCACGTCGGCGGGCAGCGGACGGCCGAGCTGAGCACGGCGGGCGATCACGGACCGTCGCGACGACAGCAGGGCCAGCAGGTTCGGCGCGTGCTCGGCCGCGAGCCGGCGGCGCACCGTGTGCGTGGTCGCATAACGCAGTACGCCGGCCTGGGCCAGCCCGAGCCTGGCGAGGAACCTGTTCGCCTCGCGGGCGATCGGGGGCGCGACCGCAGCGACGTGTGCGCAGTTCTCGTGCTCGGCCCATGAGGTCGCCTCGGCGATCAGAGCCTTGCCCAGTCCGTGCCGCCGGGCCTCGTCACTGACATGCAGGTACTCGACCGTCACCGTGAGGTCGTCGTGCAGTGGGCTGATCGCAGTCCGGCGCAGATACGCCATACCGTGGACGGCGCCGTCGAGCTCACCGACGAGGAGCCGGCCGAACGGATCGTCCAGATGCTTGCTGACAGCAACCTCGACCGCGGCCGGCGAGGGCGCCGCGGGCAGCCGGGACGGGTGACCGGCCACGGTGGCCAGCTCGCGCCACAGCGCGACCAAGGCGGCGGCATCACCGCGTTGGGCGTCCCTCACCTCGATGGCTGATGCCACAGCGACCTCCTGCTTCGGTCCACCCCCGAGGTGAACGGGACGGCGGATACGCTCGTCCCCGCGCAACAGTAGGCCCTTGCGGGTCACTTGCAAAGCTGCGCCGCGAGGTGATCGGAGACCAGGTTTGTTCATCGGAATCGGCACTGCTGTGAACGTCGCGACGGTCCTCGTCGGGTCGGTACTCGGCGTGCTCGTGGGCCACCGGCTCAGTCACCGAACCAGGGATCTGGTCACCGACGCGCTCGGTCTGGTCACGCTGCTGATCGCGATCAGCTCCGCACTCACGGTGGGCGACTCGGTCCTCAGCGACGCGGTCGGCGACAGCGCACCGATCCTGATCGTGCTGGGCGCGATGCTGATCGGCGGGATCACCGGGTCGCTGCTCCGGATCGAGCTACGACTGGAGGAATTCGGGGCGTGGCTGCAGCACCGATTCCGCCGCGCCGACAGCGAGAGCACGTTCGTCGAGGGGTTCGTGACGGCCTCGATGGTGTTCTGTGTGGGGCCGCTGACGTTCCTGGGCTCGCTGTCCGACGGACTCGGCCGGGGTGCGGATCAGCTGTTCCTGAAGGCGGTGCTGGACGGATTCGCGTCGATCGCGTTCGCCGCTTCCCTCGGTTGGGGTGTGATGGCGTCGGCGCTCGTCGTCCTGGTGGTGCAGGGGTCGATGACCGCGGTCGGCGCCGTACTGGGCGACGTACTCCCCGACGCGCATGTGACCGCGCTCGGTGCGACCGGTGGCGTGATGCTGATCGGCGTGGCGCTGCGGTTGCTGAAGATCAAGCAGATCGCGGTCGCCGACCTGCTGCCCGCGCTGATCGTCGCTCCCTTGCTGGTGCAACTGCTGGTCGTCATTCGTCGCTGAACCCCCTGGCGTGGCACCAGGGGGTTCAGCCGACGAGCGTCAGTCCTCGCCGAGGTAGGCCTTGCGCACCTCGTCGTTGACCAGCAGGTCGCGGCCGGTGCCGGACAGGACGATCTGGCCGACCTCCAGTACGTAGCCGAAGTCCGCGCGCTTCAGCGCGGCCTGGGCGTTCTGCTCGACCAGCAGGATCGTCGTACCCTGCGACTGCAGCTCCGACACCGTGGACATGATCCGCTTCATCATGATCGGCGACAGACCCATCGAGGGCTCGTCCAGCATCAGCAGCTTCGGCCGGCTCATCATCGCCCGGCCCATCGCCAGCATCTGCTGCTCACCACCGGAGAACGTCCCGGCCGGCTGCTTGCGCCGCTCCCCCAGGATCGGGAACAGGTCGTACGCCGCGTCCAGGTCGGTGCGTACTCCCGCCGGGTCCTTGCGGGCGAACGCCCCGAGCAGCAGGTTCTCCTCCACCGACAGCCGCGGGAAGATCCGCCGCCCTTCCGGCGAGTGGGCCAGACCGCGGGCGACGATGTCGTGCGCCGCCACGTGGTCGATCCGCTCGCCCTGGAAGAGGATCTCGCCCGACACCGGCCGGAGCAGGCCGGAGATCGTCCGCAGCGTGGTGGTCTTGCCGGCGCCGTTGGTGCCGATCAGCGACACCACCTGCCCCTGCTCCACGCTGAAGCTGATCTTCTTCACCGCGACGATCTTGCCGTAGGCAACTTCCAGGTCGCGGACCTCGAGCATCGCGCTCATGGGCGGTCCTCCTCATCGGCGACGGTGCTGTCCTGGACGGCGGCCGCCTCGTCCTCGTCGTCCTGCTCGCCGGTGCCGATGTAGGCCTCGATCACCCGCGGGTCGGACTGCACCTCGTGCGGCGTGCCCTCGATCAGCGCCTCGCCGCGGACCAGGCAGAGCACCCGGTCGCAGAGGTTGAAGATGAACCGCATGTCGTGCTCGATCACCACGACCGACAGGCCCGAGTCCCGGATCTTGAAGATCAGGTCACTGGCCTGCCGGGTCTCCAGCGGGTTCATACCGGCCGTCGGCTCGTCCAGCAGGATGAGCTTCGGGTCGGTGGCCAGCGCTCGCGCGATCTCGAGCCGGCGCTGGTCGCCGTACGGCATGTTCCTGGCCAGGTGCTCGGTCGACTTGCCGAGGCCGACGAAGTCGAGGAGTTCCTGGGCCCGCGCCGTGGTGGCCGCCTCCTCGCGGCGGAACTTCGGCCCGCGCAGGACCGAGGTGAGCGCGCCCGAGCTGGTCCGGCAGTACCGGCCGACCATCACGTTCTCCAGCGCGGTCATGTTCGCGAACAACCGGATGTTCTGGAACGTCCGCGCCATCCCGGCCTTGACGACCGCCCGCGGCTTGGGTGGCAGCGGGGTGAGCTCGGCCAGCGCCTCCACCTGGACGGCCTCCGGGTCCTCGGCCTGACTCCTGGTCGCCTTCGGCGGCTTCCGCGGCGCTCCGGCGAACCGGACCTGACCGCTGGTCGGCTTGTAGAGGCCGGTCAGGCAGTTGAAGAACGTCGTCTTGCCGGCACCGTTCGGGCCGATCAGACCGACGATCTCGCCTTCGCGAACCGTCAGGTCGACATTGTTGACCGCCAGCAGACCACCGAACCGCATGGTCACGCCGGAAGCCTCCAGCACCGCGGCGCCGGCGCTCCGGGCCGGAGCCCGGCTCGTTTCGGTGACGGTCATTTCGCCTCCTCGACCAGCAGGTGCTCCTCGTCGACATCGACGGCCAGCTGCTCGTCCTCTTCATGGAACTCCAACTGGCGGCGTCTGTTCGCGACCAGACCCTCCGGGCGGAACCGCATCATCAGCACCAGCAGCAGGCCGAACAGCAGCAGCCGGTACTCCGAGAAGAACCGCAGCTTCTCCGGCAGCAGCTTCAGGATCGTTGCTCCCAGCAACACGCCGGCGATGGTGCCCATACCGCCGAGCACGATCGCGGCGAGCAGGAACGCCGACTCCAGGAAGATGTACTGGTCCGGGCTGACCGCCCCGTCCTGATGGGCCTTGATGGTGCCGGCCAGACCGGCCAGGAATGCACCGACCGCGAACGCGAGCAGCTTCAGCCCGAACGTGTTCACGCCCATCGCCTCGGCCGCCTTCTCGTCCTCCCGGATCGCCACCCAGCCACGGCCGATCCGGCTGTTGTTCAGCCGGGAGAAGACCAGGATGACGAACGCGGTCAGGACCAGCAGCAGGAAGTAGTAGTTCGAGAACCGGCCGAGCTCGATCCCGGCAACCGTGTGTACGTCGCCGAAGTTGAACCCGCCGATCTCCAGGTCCGGGATGCCCGGAACGCCGTTCGGTCCGTTGGTCAGGTTCGGGCCGTTGTTGCCGTCCAGGTTGAACATCGAGAACCGGAAGATCTCACCGAAGCCGAGCGTCACGATGGCCAGGTAGTCACCCGAGACCCGCAGCGTCGGCGTACCGATGATCAGACCCAGGGTCGCCGCGACACCGGCGCCGATCAGCATCACGACCAGGAACGGCGGCTTCCACCCGATGGTGGCGAACGCCGAGGTCGACATGGTGGCGGCCACGTAGGCGCCGGACCCGAGGAACGCGATGTACCCGAGGTCCAGCAGGCCGGCCAGACCGACCACGATGTTCAGGCCCATCGCGGTCGCCGCGAAGACCAGCACCTGGGTGGCGATCGACATGTTCGCGTCCGAACCACCCTGGGTGAACGGGAACAGGAAGGCCACCAGGAACGCCGACAGCGTGAGCACCTTGCGGTTGCGCTGCGCGACGTGGCCGACCCAGGTCAGTGCCCCGGTCCGGAACAGCACGGCCGCGACGGCCGCGATGAAGACCAGGCAGAGGATGAACGACCAGGCGTCCTCCAGGCCGAGCGCGTACGCCGCGACGAACAGCACCGAGGCCATCAGGACCGCGATCGAGAGGATCTCGAACCAGGCCGGCAGCCTCGCCTCACTCATGTCCCGCAAGTGCCGCAACGGCATCATCCAGGCGCTGGCCAGGATCAGCGCGGCACCGGCGAGCGAGATGTAGCCGCCGGGGTTCACGTTGATCAGGCCGTCGGAGTCGGCCGAGATCGCGACCAGGACCAGCAGCATGTACAGGGTGAGCGTGAAGCCCAGTGCCCGCAGGCCGGCGGTGACGTCGAGCCACGCGCCCAGCTTGGTCAGCGGACCCTTCTCCGCCAGCAGCAGGACCAGCGCGAGCACCGCGAGGATGATCGCCAGGATCTGCAGACCACCCGGGTAGAAGTTGATCGACAGGTCGCCGAGGATCTGGCCGTCGTAGCTCCAGGACAGGAAGGAGCCGACGATGACCAGGGCCACCCCCGCCAGGCCCAACGGCCAGGCGAGCGGCTTGGCGTGCGGTTCGACCGCGGTCTCCGGCTCCGCCGGAGGCGTCTTCAGATCGGTCATGCCCGGTCCACCACCCTCGCGCCGAGCAGGCCCTGCGGCCTGAACACCAGAACCAGAATCAGGATGACGAAGGCCCACACGTCCTTCCAGGTACTCCCGCCGAACTGACCCGGGATGTACTGGGTCGCCATCGCCTCGACGACACCGAGCACCAGACCACCGACGACGGCGCCGTAGATGTTGCCGATACCACCGAGGACGGCGGCGGTGAACGCCTTCAGACCGGCCAGGAAGCCCATCCGGAACTCGATGTTGTTGTTCTGCAGGCCCTGCGAGACACCCGCGATGGCCGCGAGTACGGCGCCCAGCGCGAACGCGACCACGATGATCCGGTCCACGTTGATACCCATCAGCCGGGCGGTGTCCGGGTCCTGCGACACGGCCTGCATACCCCGGCCGAGCCGGGTCCGGTTGATGAAGAACCACAGCAGCACGGCGCAGAGCGCGAGGGCGGCCATGGTGAAGATCGCCGACCGCTGGATCGTCACGCCGCCGATCTCGATCGCCGTACCGGTGACCACATCGATCTGCGGGAACGGGATGCGCTGCTTCGCGCTCGGCCAGGTGATGCTGCTGATGAGCTTCTCGAAGAGCACCCAGCCCACGACCGCGGCGACGGCCGCAGTGGCCGCGGCCGCTGCGATCGGCTGAATGCCGATCGCGGTGCGTGCGTTCCGCCGGGTCGCAAGACCGGCCAGCCAGCCGATCGCCGTACCGACGGCGGTGCCGACGATGACGACGCCCACTGCCAGCAGGACGCTCACGTCGCTGTCGACCAGCCGGACAACCACCCAGGTCCCGACGGCGCCGATCACGGCGCCGATCAGCGGGGCACGGTCGTACCACTTGCTGACCTGGTGGTTCAGGTCCGCCTTCGACACGAGCGCGCCGACGTAGTACCCGATGCCCACTGCCAGGCCGGCGAAGGCGAACAGGGTCCAGCCCGGGCGTTCGTAGAACAGCCGGACGAACTCCTGCAGGAAGACGGAGATGCCGATCGCGGTGATCAGTGGTGCGAGTCGTGGCGCGTTCCGCAGGGGACGGTACGCGACACGTTCCATCGCCACGGCCGTGCCGACCGAAGCGATCATCGCGCCGATGATCATGATCGGCAGGATCCAGACGCTGGTATCGCCGTCGAAGAACAACAAGTACGTGGTCAGTGCGCCGAACGCACCGATCATGAAGACCTCGCCGTGGGCGAAGTTGATCAGCTGCACGATGCCGTAGACGACGGTGTACCCGACTGCGATCAGGGCGTACAGCGACCCGAGTGTCAGCCCGTTCACGAGCTGCTGGAAGAACTGGTCCACGTCGACCTCCCATCTGCCTCAGTTATGACATGCCACGGGGGTGGGAGGATCGCTCCCACCCCCGAGGCATCAGGTCGACTCTCGAAAACTACTTGGCCTCGAAGTCCTTGGTCTCCACGGTCGCCCACTTGCCGGAGGCAACCTTGTAGACGGTCAGCACCTTGGAGGTGGTGTCACCGTACTGGTCGAAGGCGACCTTGCCGGTCACGCCGTCGAACGAAACCTTGCTCATGGCATCGACGGTGGCCTGCCGGGCGGACTCGACGTCCTTGGCGTCCTTCAGCGAGGTCTTCAGCGCGTTGATGATCGCGTTGGCCGCGTCGTAGGAGTAACCGCCGTACGCCGCGTACGGCTCCTTGAAGCCGGCCGCGTTGTAGTCGGAGACGAACTTCTTCGCCGAGTCCAGCGCGTCGACCGGGGCGCCGACCGAGGTGGCCAGGTCGTTGTCGCTGGTCTTACCGGCCAGGGTGATGTACTTCGGGTCGTAGATGCCGTCGCCGCCCATCAGCGGGACGTTCAGACCGGCGGCCTTCATCTGCTGCGAGAGCGGACCGGCCTGCGGGTACTCACCACCGTAGTAGACCGCCTGCGGAGCCGACGGCTTCACCGCGGAGATCACGGCCTGGTAGTTCGAGTCGTCCGGGTTGATGGTCTGGGCCGCGACGATCTGCCCACCCAGCTTCTTGAACTCCTCGGTGAAGGTGCCGACCAGGCCCTGGCCGTACGCCTTCTTGTCGTGGATGGTGGCGACCTTGGTGATCTTCGCGGTCTCGTACAGGTACCGCGCCGCGAACGGACCCTGGACCGCGTCCGTCGTGCAGGTGCGGAAGTACGTCGGGTACGGCCGCTTCGGGTCGGTCTGCCAGTTCGCGCCCTGGGTCAGGCCCGGGCCGGTGTTGGCCGGGGAGACCTGGACGATGTTCTTCGGCGCGAGAACCGGCTGGACCTGCTGGCTGACGCTGGTGTTCAGCGTGCCGACCACACCGATCACGTCGGCGTCACCGGCGAGCGCGGTGGCCGCGTTCTTGCCCGGGTCCGGCTTGGCCTCGTCGTCCTTGGCGTCGACCTCGAGCTTCCAGCCCGGGATCGCGTTGCTGTCGTTGGCCTGCTTCACGGCCAGCTCGACGGAGTGCTGGATACCCAGACCCAGGGCCGACAAGTCTCCCGACAGAGGCGCGATCACGCCGATCTTGGCAGTCTTCGTCGCGCCGCCGGAGTCCCCCCCGGAGTCGTCGCCACTGCGTGAACCGCAGGCAGTCAGGGCCAACGACGCAACGATCAGCGACGCGCCGACCCGTACTACGGAACGCTGGTGCACTGTTCCTCCCATGTCTGGATAGTCCGGCAAACCCCGGACTCCCGCGTTTGCCGCGAGCACCCGCAGGTTAGACCTCCGGTGGCTCTCGACGCGATGTCACGGAACGTGTGTTGTGAGGTCGTTACAGCGGTAAGCAGCGTGAGTCAAGGTGAGTGCTGTACGTGCGCTGGACCTCGTACGCGGAGAGTGAGTCAGTCACTACCGCCAGCCTCGTCAACAACCAACTCGGCAACCTGTCGCATGGAAACTCTTTTGTCCATGGCGGTTTTCTGGATCCAGCGGAACGAGTCCGGCTCCGACAACCCGAACTTCGTCTGCAGGATCGACTTGGCCCGGTCGACCAGCTTGCGGGTCTCCAACCGCTCGGCCAGGTCGGCGACCTCACGCTCCAGCTCGGCCAGTTCGACGTACCGGGAGGCGGCGATCTCGATCGCGGGCAGCAGGTCGGCCTTGGAGAACGGTTTCACCAGGTACGCCATCGCGCCGGCGTCGCGGGCCCGCTCGACCAGCTCGCGCTGCGAGAACGCCGTCAGCATCAGCACCGGGGCGATCCGCTCGCCGGCGATCTTCTCCGCCGCGCTCAGCCCGTCCAGCTTCGGCATCTTGACGTCCAGGATGACCAGGTCGGGCCGATGCTCCGTCGCCAGCCGGATCGCTTCCTCCCCGTCCCCCGCCTGCCCGACGACGTCGTACCCCTCCTCCGCCAGCATCTCGGCCAGATCCATCCGAATCAAAGCCTCATCCTCAGCGATCACCACACGCTTAGCAGTCACCTGCCCACCTTATCGGCAGCACTTTCACGACTTCGGACCGACGAAGGTGTCGAGGACGGCAACCGCTTCCATCCGGCTGATCGCGATCGTGTTCGGTCGCGGCTGCCGCCAGGCGATCCCGAGCAGATCCAGCGCGTCCGTGAGGATCTTCCGGATGTCGTCGGACTCGTTCGAGAACTGGTAGCGCAGGTAGTAGTACCGTCTCCCGTCAGCCTTGCTCGCCCAGTTGACGAACCGGCACCCGTCGGAGTGAAACAGTCCGCGCAACAACTGTTCGGGGTACTTGGCAACAATCTCCCGCTGCCACTGCGCGAGCTCGATCTTCCGCAGATGCTTTCGCCCGGGCCGTGTTGCGGGAACAGGCACGGCCAGTGCTTCCACCGAGCCTCGATCCGAACCATGCCGGCCCCACTCCGCAGACACGGACTCGCCGTCACCTTGACCAGCCGGATCGGTGCCGCGATCTCCTGGTTCAAGTGCGGATACTTCGCGTCGTTCGCGATCTGCAGACAGAAGACCCCACGTCGTGCCTTGGCGATGTGGCCGTCACCGAGATACCACCCCAGCAACAATGCGTACGCCGCCTCCTCCAGCGCGGCCCCGTCACACCGCGGGCACGGCGTGCCTTGGAAGCCCGTGCCTCGCGGCAGCCCTCGCCGCTGGTACTGCCGCCGCCACCGCCGGATCGTCTTGATGGCAACGCCGTGCACCTCGGCGTTGACCCGGTCAGTGATCCCCTGGTCCGACATCCGTAAGGCGGAGTCGACCGTGTCCTGCGACCGCACGTTGGGCATGCTTCATTCTCGGGCCCACCACCGACAGGTTGGCCGAGTCACTTGGTTGCTCGCCCGGGCGCTTGGATACGCTAAGATCGACCAGCCAAGCCCTGGTATTCCAATTGGCAGAGAAAGCGGATTCAAAACCCGCACAGTGTGGGTTCGAGTCCCACCCAGGGCACTCACGCTCTACTCAAGATCTGTCGGTGGCGCCTGCCAATCTCGGACCATGTACGACGAGCAGGTACGTGCTACCGCACGGGCGGCGATGGCTGTTGGTGGGGCGAGTCTCAACGCGATCAGCCAGCAACTCGGGATCAGTCGAGCTACTCTCCGCGACTGGCGGGATCGCCCGGATCGCGCACGACCCTCGAGTGCGTGTCCGCGGTGCACCGACGGGCAGTTGCCGGTGGAGGCGTACACGCATCTGCTGGGCCTGTACCTCGGCGACGGATGTCTGTCACGACATCGCCGAGACGTCTACGCCCTCCGGATCGCGTGCGACGACTCCTATCCTCGATTGATCGACGAAGCCGAGGAGTCAGTCCGTGCGGTTCACCCGAGCCGTCCGGTGCACCGGGTGCAGGCAGTCGGCTACACATCCGTTGTCTCCTACTGGAAGCACTGGCCCTGCCTGTTCCCGCAGCACGGCAGCGGCCCGAAGCACCTCCGGTCCATTGCACTCCAGGGATGGCAGCGCGAGATTGTTGCCGAGTGCCCCGAGCCGTTCCTGCGCGGATTGTTCGACTCTGACGGTTGTCGGGTGGCGAACTGGGCCACGCGGACCGTCGGCGGCCGGACGAAGCGGTACACCTACCCCCGCTACATGTTCTCCAACGAGTCCGGCGACATCATGCGGTTGTGCCAGGAGGCGCTCACGTTGCTGGACGTCCCTTGGCGGATGCCGCGGCGAAATGCGCTGTCCGTTGCGCGGCGGGAGGCTGTTGCCAGGCTGGACGAATTCATCGGGCCGAAGTCCTGAGACATGCTTGAGGCGGACGGCCAGGTGATCCTCCGCCTCAGCTGTTCGGGTGACTACCGCTCGGGGTTTCGGTAGGCGGGGGCTATGCCTTCTATGGCGTCGCCCATGCGGTGGACTCGGAGGGCGTTGGTGGAGCCGGGGATGCTGGGTGGGGAGCCGGCGACGATGACTACCAGGTCGCCCTTCTTGAGTTTGCCCAGTTCGAGGAGTCGCTGGTCGACCTGGCGGACCATTTCGTCGGTGTGGTCGACGGTGGGGACGATGTGCGTCTCGATACCCCAGACGACGCTCAGCCAGGAGCTGACCGACGGGACCGGCGTGAAGGCGAGCAGCGGGACCTCGGTGCGGTAGCGAGCCAGCCGGAGTGCGGTGTCGCCGGACTGGGTGAAGGCGATCAGGTACTTCGCCTCCAGCCGCTCGGCCACGTCCGCCGCGGCCTTGGCGATCACGCCGCCCTTGGTCCGCGGCTCCCACTCGATCGCCTGCACCCGGCCGAGTCCGTGCTCCTCCGTGGACTCGACGATCCGCGCCATCGTCTTCACGGTCTCGATCGGGAACCGGCCGACGCTGGTCTCACCGGACAGCATCACCGCGTCGGCACCGTCGAGTACGGCGTTCGCGACGTCGGACGCCTCGGCCCGGGTCGGCCGCGGCGCGGAGATCATCGACTCCAGCATCTGGGTCGCGACGATGACCGGCTTCGCGTTCAGCCGGGCCTGGTCGATGATCAGCTTCTGCACCAGCGGGACCTCCTCGAGCGGGAGTTCCACGCCGAGGTCGCCGCGGGCCACCATGAACCCGTCGAAGGCGTCGATGATCTCGTCCAGGTTGGCGACCGCCTGCGGCTTCTCGATCTTGGCGACGACCGGGACCCGCAGGCCCTCCTCGTCCATGATCTTGTGCACCAACTGGATGTCGGACGCGTCCCGCACGAACGACAGCGCGATCATGTCGGCCGGCAGGTGCAGCGCCCAGCGCAGGTCCTCGGCGTCCTTCTCGGACATCGCCGGCACGCTGACCGCGACGCCCGGCAGGTTGATGCCCTTGTGGTTCGACACCGGTCCGCCGACGGTGACCCGGCAGACCACGTCGGTCTCGGTCACCTCTTCGGCGACCAGCGCGATCCGGCCGTCGTCGATGAGCAACTGGTCGCCCGGACTGACGTCACCCGGCAGACCGTCGTACGTCGTACCGCAGATGGTCGCGTCACCCGGTACCTCACGGGTGGTGATGGTGAAGCGCTCGCCGTAGGTCAAGGTGACCTTGCCCTCGGCGAACTCGGCCAGCCGGATCTTCGGGCCCTGCAGGTCGACCAGGATGCCGACGTTCTTCCCGGTCTCCGCGGCGGCGGTTCTGATCCGCTGATAGATGCGCTCATGCTCGGCATGGGCCCCATGGCTCAGGTTGAGCCTGGCGACATCCATACCGGCTTGGACGAGTTCAAGGATGCGCTCGGGGGCGGCAGTAGCCGGGCCGAGCGTACAAACGATCTTTGCGCGACGCACGTCACAAAACCCTACTCCTACAAGACCACTGGCCCGCTGGTCCGCCCCCCTTACCAGGCGGTCAACCCCTCGTGACAGTTCGGCCCGAGAGCCTGAATCGTCAAGAAGGCAAGGGGCTGTAGGCACCTACACCGACGTCGCCGTCGATCTGGGCGGTGACCGTCTGCAGACCGATCGGCTTGCCGTCGGCGTACGTGATCAGGGTGACCTCACCCGGCCGCCGCAGCGTGTACCCGAGGGCGAACGCATACGCCGCTCCCCCGGTCGTGCCATTCGTGTACGTCGTCACCGGCCGGCCGTCGACGACCTTGTGCTCAGGCCCGACCTGGCGATGCAGGTGGCCCGACACCAGCAGCGTCGCGCACCCCCTGGCGGCGGTATCGGCGAACGACGACGGATCGTGCACCACCATCGTGGAGATCCGCTTGTCGTCGGGCTGCTCGCAGGCGATGTCCGCGAGGCGCTCGGACTGCTCGGCGGTCGTCTCGTCGCCGGGGGTGTCCGCGGAACCGAGCCCGGTCTGCGTCGGGTCGCTGTCGCCGAGGAAACGGATGCCCTCGACCTCGACCGGTTTGCTGTCCAGCACGGTGAAGCCGTTCTTGCGCATCGAGTCCTCGATGTGTCCGCCGGCGTCGTGGTTGCCGGCCACGGCGACGACCTTCAGGTCCTTGAAGTGCTGGCGCAGCGAGTTGATGCTGAACACCTCCCAGGACTGTCCCGAGGACGTGTCGTCGCCCGCGTCGATCAGCAGCTTGGCGCCGGCCACCTTCCCCACCTCGGCCGCGAACCGGTCGATGCCGATGTTGTCGTGCCGGTCCGACACGAGCAGCGCGACCGTCTCCCCCTCGCTCGCCTGGTGGATCCGGCCGCCGACCCGGCTGACCCGCTCCTCCAGCCGGCCGTAGAACTCGGTGGACCGCTCGTAGGTCTCGACCGCGGTACGAATCACGCCCACTCCGCCGGTGGTGGAGAACCCGGCCGCGACCTCGACACCCTTCAGCCGCTCGTCCAGCGACAGCTCCGGCAGCAGCTTGGCCAGCGGCCGCCACTCGGTCGGAATCACGTCCGCGGTCCGCATCTGGCCCGGCCCGAAGATCGACGCGATCGTGATCAGCATCGCGACCAGTACGACGATCGCCCGGTGCTCGACCCGGCGTTCGTGCGAATGGACCAGCTCCCACAACTCGCGGCGGCGACGCCGGCCGAGCATGGTCCAGATGGTCGCGACCACGACGACGACCAGCAGGCCGGTCCCGGCGCCCGCGACCGCGTTGTCGACGGCCATCTGCTGGACGACCTGCTGGATCTTCGCGATCTCACCGTCGGGCTGGGAGGCGATCAGGGCGTCCCGGTTGAGCAGTTCGGTGAGGTTGTCGGCGTCGGTCTCCTGGATGTCGATGTTGATCCCGATGCCGGCAGGCGTGTCGGCCGGCAGCCGCAACCGCGGCAGGACGGCGCCGAGGTCGAGGGTGGCGTACCCGTCGAACGTGGGCGAGACAGTAGCCGCGTGCGCACCGATGGTGACGCGTTCGGAGTCGTTGACGAAGCCGAGCAGGCCGACGGTGACGGAGGTGACCAGGAAGAGCAGGGTGAGCGAGGCCCACGGCGCGATCGCGCGGAGCCGGGCTCTGGTCACCAGGCGGCTAGCCACGGATCCAACCTATTGGGCGGGTCAAGTCATCGCATCTCGAACCGGGTGGCTGTTGCCGGTCGTTCACCCAGGTGCGGGCTGCACGCAACGTTTTGTTGCCTGCAGCCCGCATTTCATGTCCCGGGTTCAGACCGCGAGGGGGCGGGCCGTCGGTGGGATCGGAGTGGGCAGGGTCGACGAACCGGTGAGGAGCGTGTCCACACCGTTCGCGCAGGAGCGGCCCTCGGCGATGGCCCAGACGATCAGCGACTGGCCGCGGCCGGCATCGCCACAGGCGAAGACGCCCTCGACCGAGGTCTGGTACCTCTTGTCCCGCTTCACATTGCCGCGCTCGTCGAGCTCGACGCCGAGCTGCTCGAGGAAGCCCTCGCGCTCCGGCCCGAGGAAGCCCATCGCGAGCAGCACCAGCTGCGCCGGGATGGTTCGCTCGGTGCCCTCGACCGGGACGAACCGGCCGTCCTTGAACTCGACCTCGACCAGGTTCAGCCCGGAGACGTTGCCCTCAGCATCGGCCTCGAAGTTCACGGTGGAGACCGAGTAGACCCGGTCGCCGCCCTCCTCGTGCGCCGAGGCGACCCGGTAGATCATCGGGTACGTCGGCCACGGCTGCCCGGTCGGGCGGTCGTCCGACGGCCGCGGCATGATCTCCAGCTGGGTCACCGAGCGAGCGCCCTGCCGGTGCGCGGTGCCGAGGCAGTCCGCGCCGGTGTCACCGCCACCGATGATCACGACGTCCTTGCCGGTGGCAAGGATCTGGTCCTCCACAGTCCGGCCGAGCGAGGCCCGGTTCGACTGCGGCAGGTACTCCATCGCCTGGTGGATGCCGCCGTACTCGCGGCCCGGCACCGGGAGGTCGCGGGCCGCGGTGGCACCGGTCGCGATGACGACGGCGTCATACCGCTGCTTGAGCTGGGTGCCGGTCACGTCCACGCCGACGTTCACGCCGGAGCGGAAGACCGTGCCCTCCTCCTTCATCTGCTGGATCCGCCGGTCGACCTGGAGCTTCTCCATCTTGAACTCCGGGATGCCGTACCGCAGCAGGCCGCCGGGCGCGTCGGCCCGCTCGTACACCGCGACGGTGTGGCCGGCGCGGGTCAACTGCTGGGCGGCAGCCAGTCCGGCCGGGCCGGATCCGACGACCGCGATCGTCTTGCCGGTCAGCCATTCCGGCGGCTGCGGCTTGACGTCACCGCTCTCCCAGGCCTTGTCGATGATGGCGACCTCGACGTTCTTGATCGTCACCGGGTCCTGGTTGATGCCGAGCA
Source organism: Kribbella pittospori (assembly GCF_004331465.1). GTDB lineage: Bacteria > Actinomycetota > Actinomycetes > Propionibacteriales > Kribbellaceae > Kribbella > Kribbella pittospori. Next base: position 1,126,666 of record NZ_SJKB01000001.1, on the reverse strand, counting down.
CGCAGGCCGGCTCGCAAGGTGCCGGGCACAGCCGGCCGGTGAACTCCGGGAAATTGTTGGTCGCGTGCAACCGCTCGATGGCACCGGACCAGTCGTCCCGCCAGACCAGGTCGTTCCACTCCGGGATCAGGTTGCCCAGCGGGCAGCCGCTGTGGCAGAACGGGATCCCGCAGTCCATGCAACGGCCGGCCTGCTTGGTGATGATCGGCAGCAGCGCCTTGCCGGGTCCACCGGGGTAGACCTCTTTCCAGTCCTGCACCCGCTCGCCCACCGGCCGCCGGTCGGCGACCTCGCGTGGGGTGGTCAGGAAGCCCTTCGGGTCAGCCATCAGATGGCCTCCATCATCGCTCGCGTGGTGGCATCCTCGTCCAGCCCGTCCCGCTCGGCGGCCGCCTTGGCCGCCAGCACCCGGGCGTAGTCGCGGGGCATCACCGTGGTGAACCTGACCTCGGCCGCGGCCCAGTCGGCGAGCAGCTTGGCCGCCCGTTCCGATCCGGTCTCCTCGTGGTGCCGGCGGACCAGGTCCTGCAACAGTCCGGACTCGTCCTCGGTGAGCGGGAGCAGGTCCACCAGCTCCGGGTTCACCAGGGCGCGGTCCAGATCGAGCACGTGGGCGACGCCGCCCGACATGCCCGCCGCGAAGTTCCGGCCGACGGCGCCGAGTACGACGACGCGCCCACCGGTCATGTACTCGCAGGCGTGGTCGCCGACGGACTCGACGACCGCGGTGGCTCCGGAGTTCCGGACACAGAACCGTTGCCCGACGCCACCACTGATGAACAGTTCACCGGACGTCGCGCCGTACGCGATGACGTTACCGGCGATGATCTGGTCGGCGGCGTCGAACCGCGCGACCCGGTCCGGCCGGATCACCACGCGACCACCGGACAGGCCCTTGCCGACGTAATCGTTGGCGTCACCCTCGAGTCGCAGCGTGACACCGCTCGGGACGAAGGCGGCGAACGAGTTCCCGGCCGACCCGGTGAAGGTCAGGTCGATGGTGCCGTCGGCCAGGCCGGCCGCGCGGTACCGCTTGGTGATCTCGTGGCCGAGCATCGTGCCGACGGTCCGGTTGACGTTGCGGATCGGCAGCTGCGCCCGGACCGGCTCGCCGCTGTCGAGGGCCGGCCGGCAGATCCGGATCAGCTCGTTGTCGAGCGCCTTGTCCAGGCCGTGGTCCTGTTCGACGACCCGGTGCCGGGACGCGCCCTCGGGCAGCGACGGCACGTGCAGGATCGGCGACAGGTCCAGGCCGTCGGCCTTCCAGTGGTCGACCGCGCGGTGGATGTCCAGCACCTCGGCGTGGCCGATCGCCTCGTCCAGGGACCGGAAACCCAGCTGGGCAAGGTATTCCCGGACCTCCTCGGCGATGAACTCGAAGAAGTTCACCACGAACTCGGGCTTGCCGGAGAACCGTTCGCGCAGTACGGGGTTCTGGGTCGCGACACCAACCGGGCAGGTGTCCAGGTGGCAGACCCGCATCATGATGCAGCCCGACACCACCAGCGGTGCGGTCGCGAAGCCGTACTCCTCGGCGCCGAGCAGTGCCGCGACGACCACGTCCCGGCCGGTCTTCAACTGCCCATCGGTCTGTACGACGATCCGGTCGCGCAAACCGTTGAGCAGCAGAGTCTGCTGGGTCTCGGCCAGGCCGAGCTCCCACGGTCCGCCCGCATGCTTCAGCGACGTCAGCGGAGCCGCACCAGTACCACCGTCGTGACCAGAGATCAGTACGACGTCCGCGTGCGCCTTGCTGACACCCGCGGCGATCGTGCCGACACCGACCTCGGACACCAGCTTCACGTGAATGCGCGCAGCCGGGTTCGCGTTCTTCAGGTCGTGGATCAGCTGGGCCAGATCCTCGATCGAGTAGATGTCGTGGTGCGGCGGCGGCGAGATCAGGCCGACGCCCGGCGTCGAGTGCCGGGTGCTGGCCACCCACGGGTAGACCTTGTTGCCGGGCAGTTGACCGCCCTCACCCGGCTTGGCCCCCTGCGCCATCTTGATCTGGATGTCGTCGGAGTTCGTCAGGTACTCCGCGGTCACGCCGAACCGGCCGGACGCGACCTGCTTGATCGAGCTCCGCCGGGACGGGTCGTGCAGGCGATCGGAGTCCTCGCCGCCCTCGCCGGTGTTCGACTTGCCGCCGAGCTGGTTCATCGCGATCGCGAGCGTGGTGTGCGCCTCGGCGCTGATCGAGCCGTAGCTCATCGCGCCGGTGGAGAACCGCTTGACGATCGCGCTGACCGGCTCGACCTCCTCGACCGGGATCGGCTCACGGTCGGAGTTGAAGCCGAACAGGCCGCGCAATGTCATCAGCCGCTCGGACTGCTCGTCCACGCGGGCCGTGTACTGCTTGAAGATGTCGTAGCGCCCGGTCCGGGTGCTGTGCTGCAGCCGGAACACCGTGTCCGGGTCGAACAGGTGCGGCTCACCCTCCCGCCGCCACTGGTACTCGCCGCCGATCTCCAGCTTGCGGTGCGCGGGCAGGATGCCGTCCGCCGGGTACGCGCGCAGGTGCCGGCGGCGTACCTCCTCGGCGATCGTGTCCAGGCCGACGCCGCCGAGCTTCGACGACGTACCGGTGAAGTAGGTGTCGACCAGGTCGGGCGCGAGGCCGTTGGCCTCGAAGATCTGGGCACCGGTGTACGACGCCACCGTGCTGACGCCCATCTTCGACATCACCTTGAGGACGCCCTTGCCGAGGGACTTCACCACGTTGCGGACGGCCTGCTCGGGCTCGACCCCCGGCAGGTAGGTGCCGCGACGGCACAGGTCCTCGACCGACTCCAGCGCGAGGTACGGGTTGATCGCGGCAGCGCCGTACCCCATCAGCAGGGCCACGTGGTGGACCTCGCGGACGTCGCCGGCCTCGACCACCAGGCCGACCTGCGTACGGGTCTTCTCCCGGACCAGGTGATGGTGGACCGCGGCGGTCAACAGCAGCGACGGGATCGGGGCGCTGTCCGCGTTCGAATGGCGGTCGGAGAGCACCAGGATGCGGGCGCCGTCCTTGATGGCGGCGTCAGCCTCCGCACAGATCTCCTCGAGCCGCGCCTTCAGCGCCTCTCCCCCACCTTCGACGTCGAACACACCGCGCAGGACCGTGGTGGCCAGGCCGGGCATGTCTCCGTCGAGGTTGATGTGGCGCAGCTTGGCCAGCTCGTCGTTCGTGATCACCGGGAACGGGATCACGACCTGCCGGCAGGACGCCGGGCTCGGGCTGAGCAGGTTCGCCTCCGGGCCGAGCGACGACGACAGTGAGGTGACGAGCTCCTCGCGGATCGCGTCCAGCGGCGGGTTGGTCACCTGCGCGAACAACTGCGCGAAGTAGTCGAACAGCAGCCGTGGTCGGTCGCTCAGCGCCGCGATCGGCGTGTCGGTGCCCATCGAGCCGATCGGCTCCGCGCCGGCCCTGGCCATCGGGGTGAGGATGACCCGCAGTTCTTCCTCGGTGTACCCGAACACCTGCTGGCGACGGGTCACCGACGCGTGGCTGTGCACGACGTGCTCGCGCTCGTGCAGGTCCTCGAACCGGATCAGACCGGCATGCAGCCATTCGTCGTACGGGTGCTCGGTGGCGAGCGCGTTCTTCACCTCGGAGTCGGTGATGATCCGGTGCGCCTCGACGTCCACCAGGAAGATCCGGCCCGGCTCGAGCCGGCCCTTCTCGGTCACCGTGGCCGGGTCAATGTCGAGTACGCCGGCCTCGGACGCGAGTACGACGAGTCCGTCTTCGGTGACCCAGTAGCGGGACGGACGCAGGCCGTTGCGGTCCAGCACCGCGCCGACCTTGCTGCCGTCGGAGAAGACCACCGACGCCGGGCCGTCCCACGGCTCCATCAGCGTCGAGTGGAACTCGTAGAACGCCCGCCGCGCCGGGTCCATCGTGGTCGCGTTCTCCCACGCTTCCGGAATCATCATCAGGATGGCGTGCGGCAGCGACCGGCCGCCGAGATGCAGCAGCTCCAGCACCTCGTCGAACGACGCCGAGTCCGACGCGGACGGCGTACAGATCGGGTAGAGCTGCTCGAGGTCGCCGGGGATCAGGTCGCTGGCGAGCAGGGCCTCGCGGGCCCGCATCCAGTTGCGGTTGCCCTGGACGGTGTTGATCTCGCCGTTGTGCGCGATGTAGCGGTACGGGTGGGCCAGCGGCCAGGACGGGAACGTGTTGGTGGAGAACCGCGAGTGCACGACGCCGATCGCGGAGGCGAGGTCGGGGTCGGTCAGCTCGGGGAAGAACTTGTCCAGCTGGTCGGTGGTCAGCATCCCCTTGTAGGTGATGGTCCGGCCGGACAGTGACGGGAAGTAGGTCTCGGTCTCCTTCTCGGCCCGCTTCCGCAGCCGGAACGCCATCCGCTCCAGCGCCAGGCCGAGCACCCGGCCGGCCCGCGCGGCGACGAACAGCTGCTTGAAGGTCGGCATCACCGAGCGAGCGGTGGCACCCAGCAGGTCCGGGGAGGTCGGCACGTCGCGCCAGCCCAGGACGGTCAGTTTCTCCTCGGCGGCGAGCTCCTCGATCCGCGCGATCGCCTTCGCGGCGTCGTCGGCGTCGGTCGGGAGGAACGCGATCCCGGTGGCATAGCTGCGCGGGACCGGCAGCTCGAAGTCGCACACCTTGCGGTAGAAGGCGTCCGGGATCTGGAGCAGGATGCCGGCACCGTCGCCGGAGTCCGGTTCGGCACCGGAGGCGCCACGGTGTTCGAGGTTGCGCAGGGCGGTCAAGGCCTTGGCCACGATGTCGTGGCTGGGTTCACCGGTCAGGGTGGCGACGAAGGCGACACCACAAGCGTCGTGCTCGTGGGTGCCGTCGTACAGTCCCTCGCTCGGGAAGGGGGCGCGACCAAACATTCAGGGGCTCCCGTCGTCCTACGGTCAACAACTGGCCGCGGGACAACATTGGCCCAAGCCGGGTGTCCCGAGACTACCTCATGACGCCCGACAGATGGACAGCCATTCCACCGTCACAACGCCTTACTCACCCACAGTAAGCAAGCGCTCACTCCTCGCCCTCAATCTTCCCAGCATCCCTTCCAGAGAACCACCCACAACACCTGAAATTCATCTACCCCGAGCACTCAGCCACGCCCGATGAAAGGCCGAGTACGACGGGAATCGAGTCGTGGTGGCTTCCTGGAGCACGGCGTAAAGCCCTGGTGGCGGGTCGGACAGGAAGACGAGGGCGGCCCGGGCCATCACGTACGCCGTTGTCCGGCTGTCGATGGGAGCGCCTAGGGAGTGCTGTTCGGGCGCCATGAAGCGGCTGGAGCCGAACATGCGGCCCATGTCGTTGCGGTGCGGACCACGGCGATAGGTGTCGAGGTCCATCACAGTGAGCCGGCGGGTCGGGAAGTCGTACAGCATGGCGCCGTCGTAGAAGTCGCCCTCCACCCAGCCGGCGGCGTCGAGATCGGCGTGCAGGTCGTAGAGGGTGTCGAGCGCGGTCAGGATCTCGTCGACGGGCAGGGCGCGGAACCGTTCATGCGCTGGCCGGTTGACGCCGAGCAGTTCGCCGTCGCGCCAGTCGTAGACGAGCAGCGGGCCGCCCGGCGACTCGATCACCGCGTGCAACGTCGGCAGGGCGGGGTGTACGGCGGACTCCGCTAGGTCTACCGCGTTGCGCAGGAGGGCGACGCGGCCGTCGAAATCCAGGTACGGATCGGTGTTGGCGGGATCGCCCGCTGTCTTGACGAAGTAACGGGCGGACGGGGTCTGTACGCCGTACGAGACGTTGCCCGAATCCTGGGTGTCCGTGCCGAAGCGGGCGAAGATGGTGCCGAGGTGGTCGAGGTAGATGGACGGCTGGACATCGATCTCGCCGGGGAACATCTGGCCGACCCTAGTCACGGCGGCTGCGCCGGGCGATCGAGTTTCGGGAGGAATCATGGCACTGTCCGATTTCCCGCGGTATCCGCTGCTGTTCGGGCCGAGCCCGGTGCATCCGCTCGACCGGCTGAGTGTGTACCTCGGTGGAGCCCGGATCTGGGCGAAGCGGGAGGACTGCAACTCCGGGCTCGCGTACGGCGGGAACAAGACGCGGAAGCTCGAGTACCTGCTCCCCGACGCGCTCGCGCAGGGCGCGGACACACTGGTGTCGATCGGTGGGTATCAGTCGAACCACACGCGGCAGGTGGCCGCGGTCGCGGCGAAGGCCGGCCTGAAAGCCGTACTGGTGCAGGAGAACTGGGTCGACTGGCCCGACGCGCTCAACGACCGGGTCGGCAACATCCTGCTGAGCCGGATCATGGGCGCCGAGGTCCGCCTCGACCCGGCCGGCTTCGGGATCGGGTTCAAGGACAGCTGGAAGGAAGCGCTGGCCGACGTCGAGGCCCGCGGAGGTACGCCGTACGCCATCCCCGCGGGTGCCTCGGACCACCCGCTCGGCGGGCTCGGGTTCGCCGGCTGGGCGGACGAGGTCGCACAGCAGGAGCAGGAACTCGGCGTGTTCTTCGACACGATCATCGTCTGCGCAGTCACCGGGTCGACACAGGCCGGGATGATCGCCGGGTTCGCCGGGCAGGACCGGCCGCGGCGGGTGATCGGGATCGACGCGAGCGCGAAGCTGCAGGAGACCCACGACCAGGTCGCGCGGATCGCGCGGGCGACCGCCGAGCTGATCGGGCTCGGCCGGGAGCTACGCGACGACGAGATCACCGTGGTCGAGGGCTGGGCCGGTGACCTGTACGGCATCCCGGTGCAGTCGACGCTCGACGCGATCCGCCTGACCGGGCAGCTCGAAGGGATGATCATCGACCCGGTCTACGAGGGGAAGTCGATGGCAGGGCTGATCGATCTGATCCGCGAGGGCGAGATCGGCAAGGGCTCCAACGTCCTCTACGCCCACCTGGGCGGCCAGCCAGCCCTGAACGCCTACAGCGGGCTGTTCACGCACACTCAGCCGATGCCCGGGCCCACCAGCGTGCCGACGAAGTAGGTCAGGGCTGCGGCGAGGCCGCCGAGGATCAGTTGGCGGAGGCCGGAGTACCACCACGACCTGCTCGTCACGCGGGAGACGACGGCGCCGCAGACGAAGAGCGCCGTGAGCGACATGATCAGCGCCGGTACGACGCTGCCGGCGCCGAGCAGGTACGGCAGGAGCGGGATGAACGCGCCGACCGCGAAGCAGACGAACGAGGACGCGGCCGCGACCACCGGGTTCGGCAGGTCGTGCGGGTCGATGCCGAGCTCCTCGCGGACGTGCTCCTCGAGGGCCTGGTCGGGATCGGTGTGGAACTGCTTGGCGACCTTGCTGGCCAGGTCCGGGTCGAGCCCCTTGGCGCGGTAGGTCTCGGCGAGCTCGATCTCCTCGTCGACCGGGTGGCGCTGGATCTCCTTGCGCTCCACCTCGATCTCGGCCCGGGCCAGCTCGCGCTGCGAGGCGACCGAGGTGTACTCCCCCGCCGCCATCGAGAACGCGCCCGCGGCCAGGCCCGCGAGCCCGGCCAGGACGATCACCTTCGAGCCGGATTCGGTGCCGCCGTCCATGCCGGCGATCAGGGCGAAGTTCGACACCAGGCCGTCCATCGCCCCGAACACCGCCGGCCGCAGCCAGCCGCCGTTCACATCACGATGAGTGTGATCCCCGTGATGCTCGGCAGAAACCTCAGGTACGTCAGTCACGAGACCCGTCTGGATCGGAACCGTTGGTGCTCTTCGCCTCAACCTTAGGCTCGGCGTCGACCTTCGCATCAGCCGCCACGGCGTCAGCCTCGGACTCGGGCTCGGACTCGGGCTTCGCCTCGTCGTCGGTGGGCTTGCCGGCGGCGGGACCGCCGGAGATGTCCTCCTGGCCGGGCTGCAGGCGAGCGCTGACGATGAAGTAGACGACGGCGATGACGAACAGGATCAGCGACGTCCACACGTTCAGCCGCAGGCCGAGGAAGTGGTTCACGGTGTCGATGCGCAGGTTCTCGACCCAGGCACGACCGGCGGTGTAGCCGGCCACGTACAGGGCGAACGCACGGCCGTGGCCGAGCTTGTAACGACGGTCGACCAGGAGAACCAGCGCGACCACACCGAGGTTCCAGATCGCTTCGTACAGGAACGTCGGGTGGAAGGTGGCGAAGTTCTGATACCCGTCCGGCCGGTGCTCGGGCGCGATCTCCAGGCCCCACGGCTTGTCGGTCGGCTTACCGAACAGTTCCTGGTTGAAGTAGTTCCCGAACCGGCCGAGCACCTGGGCCAGCGCGATCCCGGGCGCCATCGCGTCCGCGACCGCCAGGAACGGCACCTTGGCCCGCCGGCAGGCGATCCAGGCACCGAGTGCGCCGAACGCGACCGCACCCCAGATGCCGAGCCCGCCGTGCCAGATCTTCAGCGCGTCGATCGGGTGCCGGCCCGCGCCGAAGTACAGCTCGGCGTCGGTGATGACGTGGTAGATCCGGGCCCCGACCAGCCCGAACGGGATGGCCCAGAACATGATGTCGGCCAGCACGGTGGGCGAGCCGCCGCGAGCGACCCAGCGCCGGCGGCCGAGCCAGTAGCCGACGAAGATGCCGGCCAGGATGCACAGCGCGTACGCGCGGATCGGCAGGCCGAGGACGTGCCAGACACCCTGGCTCGGGCTGGGGATGAACGCCGGAACCATCACGGCGGGAATCAGACTAGACATGGCAAGTGGGAACGCTACTCGACCCGTCCCACCGCGACCAGAAACTCATGGTCACGATGGGGACTCGGTGCGTCAGCTCGCGATCGCGTCCACGGCCTTCTGCAGGCCTTCCGCGGTCAGTTGGTCCGCGTCGAGCGGCTTGTCGTTGACGTAGACGGTCGGCGTACCGGTCACGCCGCGGTCGTCCGACGCCTTGGAGACGCTGTCCAGCCAGCCGGCGTAGGTGTTGTCCTGCACCGCCTGCTGGAACTTCGCGTCGCCGATGCCGAGCTGTTTGCCCAGCTCCAGCAACTGGTCTGTGGTCCAGGACTTGCTGAAGTCGCCGTACATCTCGTCGGCGAAGCTGAGCGCCTTGCCGTTCGCGGCCGCGGCGGCGAACGCGTTGGCCAGCCGCGGCGAAGCGTCCGGGTTGACGAAGCCCAGCGGCCAGTAGGTCAGCGTGGCGGTGCCGTCCTGGACCAGCTTGTCGACGGTCGCGCCGGTCGCCTCCTCGAACTCCGCGCAGTGCGGGCAACGGAAGTCGAGGTACAGGTCGATGTGCGCCTTCGCGCCGGCCTGGCCGACGGTGACACCCTTGCCGGCCTGGCCCGGGCCGGTGATCACGGTGGGCTCGGGCCGCCCGTTCGAACTCACCTCGACCTTGGAGTGGCCGCGCCAGTACTGCACGCCGACGCCGGCCCCGAGGGCCAGCACCAGCACGATCACCACGATGATCCCGGGCGAGATCCGCCGCTTGGGCTGCTGCACCAGCGGATTCACGGGCGCTTTGGTCTTGCTCACGACGCGGTGGCTCCTGTCCGGGCGGACGATTCGGTGGATGGGTCGGACTCGAGGGCGTACTTACTCACAGGGTTCAGCCACAGCCAGGCCGCGAGCAGCAGCAGGCCGACGTCCCGCAAGATCTCCTGCAGGTACTTCGTCTGGCCGGGGGCGATCTGTCCGCCGCCGCCGAAGCAGCCGCAGTCGATCGCGAGGCCGCGCGCCCAGGCGGACGATACCGCGACGATGAACACGATCATGAAAACACCCGCGGCCACCGCCGCGGCGCGGACACCGAAACCGACGATCAACAGCAATCCGATCGCGAGCTCCAGGAACGGCAGCCCCCAGCCGACCGGCGAGACCAGCCCGCTCGGCAGGATCTCGTACGCCCGGACCGCCTGCGCCGCGGTCTCCGGATCGGTCACCTTCAGCGCACCCGCCACCAGCATCACCACGCCCAGCACGAGCCGTGCCACCAGGGAGACCCAGGGGAACCACGGCTGTCGCCACTTGCTCACTGGTTGTCCTCCACCAGCTTCCCGAAGTCGTGCGCCAGGTCGCCGATGGCGGCGTTCGACAACCACAGCACGTTCGCCTTGTCGTTCTTGCCGAAGCCGATCACCTGGGCACCGTGGCCGACCTCGTAGCCGCCGGAGGGAAGCTTCTGCATCCCCTCCACCGGTACGCCGACGGCCTGCGCGATGTCCTTGATCGAGGTCAGCGAACCGGACAGCCCGACGAACGACGGGTCGAACCGGTCCAGGTATTTCCGGATCACCGGGCCGGTGTCGCGGGCCGGGTCCGTGGTGATGAAGAGCAACTGGACCTGGTCGCGCACCGACTCGTCCAGCTTGGTCAGCGCGGACGCCACGTCGGCCATCACCGTCGGGCAGACGTCCGGGCAGTTCGTGTAGCCGAAGAACACCAGCGTGACCGGCTTCTTCGTCGAGGTGACCAGGTTGAACGGATTCCCACCCGTGTCGGTCAGGGTCTTCGCCGGCATCGCGTACGGCTGGTCCAGAGCCGCCCCGCGCAGACCGTTCGGGTTCTGAGTGGTGCGGATGACCGCTCCACCGGGGTTGTCCGCCTCTTGTTTGCCGCCGCTGCAGCCCGCGAGGGCCAGCAGAGCCACCGCGGCCAGCAGGAGTGCCGCGTTCCTGGTTCGACTCACGGCGGTTCTAACGACCGGCGGCGGTGCTGGGTTCCCTGCGGACACCCTCGGCCAGGCTCTCCGTGAGCCTTCGCACACCCGCCGGACCCTCGCCGGCCTCGACCACCTTGACGAACGCCGAACCGACGATGACCGCGTCCGCGAACGCCGCTACTCCGGCGGCCTGGTCCGCGTTCGAGACACCAAGGCCGACGCCGACCGGCACACCGGTGGCTGCCTTCGTCCGCGCCACCAGAGGCGCCGCCAGATCCGACGGCTTCTCCCGGGTCCCGGTGACACCCATCACCGCGGTCGCGTAGACGAAACCGCGGCAGGCTGCGGTGGTCATCCGGATCCGCTCGTCGGTCGACGACGGCGACACCAGGAACACCTTGTCCAGGTCGTGCTTGTCCGCGGCCGCGATCCACTCCGCGCCCTCGTCCGGGATCAGGTCGGGCGTGATCAGCCCCGCTCCCCCGACCCCGGCGAAGTCGGCCGCGAACCGGTCCACGCCGTACCGCTCGATCGGGTTCCAATACGTCATCACCAGCACCGGCACATCGGAGTACGACGCGAGCTTCTCCACCGTGCTGAGGACGTCACGGGTCCGCAGCCCACCGGCCAGTGCGGCTTCGGAGGCGCGCTGGACCGTGACACCGTCCATCACCGGGTCGCTGTACGGGAAACCGATCTCGAGTACGTCGGCGCCACCGTCGACCAGCGCCTTGATCGCATCGATCCCGCCGTCGTACGACGGGTAACCGGCCGGCAGGTACGCGACCAGGGCACCGCGGCCCTCGTCGTTCGCCTTCCGGATCGCGGCCCCGGCCTTGCCCAGGGCAACCACTTCACTCACGACCGGCCTCCGGAGCGTCGATCAGTCCGAACCACGTGCTCGCGGTGTCCATGTCCTTGTCACCACGACCGGACAGGTTCACCAGAATGGTTGCCTCCGGCCCCAGTTCATTGGCGATGTCGAGCGCACCGGCGACCGCGTGCGCCGACTCGATCGCCGGGATGATGCCCTCGGTCCGCGACAGCAGCCGGAACGCCTCCATGGCCTCGGCGTCCGTGATCGGCCGGTACGACGCCCGCCCGGTCTCGGCCAGCCACGCATGCTCCGGCCCGACGCCCGGATAGTCCAGACCGGCCGAGATCGAGTGCGACTCGATCGTCTGCCCGTCGTCGTCCTGCAGCAGGAACGACCGTGCACCATGCAGTACGCCGACCTGTCCCGCGCTGATCGTGGCTGCGTGCCGGCCGGTCTCGAACCCGTCACCACCCGGCTCGATGCCGTACAGCTTCACCTCGGTGTCCGGGATGAATGCCGCGAACAGGCCGATCGCGTTCGATCCACCGCCGACCGACGCGACCGCGGCGTCGGGCAGCTTGCCGAGCAGTTCGAGCGACTGGACCCGCGCCTCGTCGCCGATGCCACGGACGAAGTCGCGCACCATCGCCGGGAACGGGTGCGCACCGGCCGCCGTACCGAGGAGGTAGTGGGTCTTGTCGACGCTGGCGACCCAGTCGCGCAGCGCCTCGTTGATCGCGTCCTTCAGCGTCCGGCTGCCGGACTTGACCGGGATCACCTCGGCACCGAGCAGCTTCATCCGGGCCACGTTCAGCGCCTGCCGCTCGGTGTCGACCTCGCCCATGTAGACCACGCACTCGAGGTCCAGGTAGGCGCACGCGGTCGCGGTCGCGACGCCGTGCTGGCCGGCGCCGGTCTCGGCGATCACGCGGGTCTTGCCCATCCGCTTGGTCAGCAGCGCCTGGCCGAGCGCGTTGCGGACCTTGTGCGCACCGGTGTGGTTCAGATCCTCGCGCTTCAGCAGGATCCGCGCACCGGCCGCCTCGGACAACCGGGTCGCGTCGTACAGCAGGCTCGGGACACCGGCGTACTCACGCAGCATCCGGTCGAACTCGCCCGTGAACTCCGGGTCGGCCATGGCTTCCTGCCAGGCCTGGGTGAGCTCGTCGAGTGGCGCGATCAGCGCCTCCGGCATGAACCTGCCGCCGAAACGGCCGAAGTGCCCGAGCTGGTCGGGCAGCACAGTACTCATCCGACAAACCTTCCAAAGAAACACCGGGCCCAAGGCACGGGGAGCGTCTTCCACCACCCCCGCGCCGTGTGGACCGACGTGAGGAGAGGCCTAATGCCGCTGCTGGATGGCGGGGTGCGATCCGGCGGCGACGAGGTCGGCGACCGAAGCACGGGGATCGCCGCCGGTCACCAGGGTTTCACCGACGAGGACGACATCGGCCCCGGCGCGCGCGAACTCGATTACATCATGCGGACCGCGGACCCCGGACTCCGCCACCCGGACCAGGTTGGCCGGGATGGTCGGCGCGACCCGGGCGAAGGTGTCCCGGTCGACCTCGAGGGTCTTCAGGTTCCGGTTGTTCACGCCGATCAGCTGGGCGCCGGCGTCCACCGCACGCCGGGTCTCCTCCTCGTCGTGCACCTCGACCAGCGGGCACAGCCCGATCGAGTGCGCACGCTCGATCAGCGAGACCAGCGCCTCCTGCTCCAGCGCCGCGACGATCAGCAGCACCATGTCGGCGCCGGCCGCGCGGGCCTCCCAGAGCTGGTACGACGAGATCACGAAGTCCTTGCGCAGCACCGGTACGTCGACCCGGCCGCGGACCGCCCGCAGGTCGTCCAGGCTGCCGTTGAACCGGCGCTTCTCGGTCAGCACCGAGATCGCCGCGGCGCCACCGCCCTCGTACTCCCCGGCCAGCGCGGCCGGGTCGCTGATCTCGGCCAGCTCGCCCCGGGACGGGCTGGACCGCTTCACCTCGGCGATGATCGCGATCCCGTCGCCGCGGAACACCGGCATCGGGTCCTTGGCGTCGGGCTTGCGCTGCGCCTCCAGTTTGAGATCGTCCAGGCTGACCCGCGCCTGGCGCTCCGCGAGGTCTTCCCGAACCCCCACGAGAATGTCGTCAAGCACCGTCGTCATCGGTCAACTCCTCAGTGGTGGCCGTCTGCCGGGACACCGAAGCCCAGCAGTTGCATCACCTTGCCGGTCAGCGCGCCGAGTACGGCGATCGCGACCGAGATCCAGAACAGCAGCCAGTTCGGGCCGAGCACCATCGCGATGGCCCCTAGCGTGAACGCGACCAGCACGATCGCCACCGCGGTCCAGGCCGCCGGGCTGTTGCCGTGCAGGTCGTGAGCCTCCTCGCTCACCCGCGTCACCGCTTGATCGGCTGTCGTATTGTCCATGGTTGGCGCCACTCCTCGTCGTCGTCCCGTCCTATTGTGGCGGTAGCCCCCCGAGCTCAGAGAGTCGGGTCCTCCCCTGCGTCGATCGCCTTCCACTGATCGGCCGGTGTGGCGGCCGGATCACGCTCGTAGCGAGCGGTCGCGCGCCGCCAGCGATGCGCTGTCAGCAAGGTGATCAGGCCCGCCGCGACCAGCGCCACTCCCCCGGCCAAGGCGAACCACGGAGCCGGACCTCCGGTCACGGAGACGTGGTCGGTCAGCGCCTGACTCAGCTCAGGGCGGATCCTGCCCAGCTCGTCCGGGCCTGGTCGCACCTGCAGGGCGACACCGATGGCGCCCGCACCCAGCAGCAGCACGAGAGCACCCAGCACGCGGCGTAACGCCGTACCGGCGAGTTTGGTGACAACGACCGCGACCAGCGACGCCAGCGCCAATGTCACCGGCGCCTTGGTGACGGTGTAGCCGTTGAAGTCCACGACCGGCCGGCCGCTGCCCGGATCGGCCGACGACCAGGTCAGGTACGCCGACAAGCCGAGCAGGACGAGACCAACCAGCGCCAGGAGGTCAACAAGTCGCTGCGGCTTCATCAGACATCACTGAAAGTTCCCGCGACGGCGATGGCGTTCAGCACCGCGGCCGCCTTGGTCCGGCACTCCGCGTCCTCGGCGGCCGGGTCGGAATCGGCGACGATGCCCGCACCCGCCTGCACGTACGCCGTCGTGCCGCGCAGGACCGCGGTCCGGATCGCGATCGCGGTGTCGGCGTCACCGGCGAAGTCCAGGTAGCCCACGACACCGCCGTACACGCCGCGCCGGGTCACCTCGAGCTTGTCGATGATCTCCATCGCCCGCGGCTTGGGTGCCCCGGACAACGTTCCGGCCGGGAACGCGGCGGTGAGCGCGTCGAACGCGGTCCGCCCGGCCGCCAGCTGACCGGTGACCGTCGACTCCAGATGCATCACGTGGCTGTACCGGCGGACGTCCATGAAGTCGACCACCTCGACCGTGCCCGGAGCGCACACCTTGCCGACGTCGTTGCGGCCCAGGTCGACCAGCATCAGGTGCTCGGCGCGCTCCTTGGCGTCGGCGCGCAACTCCTCCTCCAGCGCGTGGTCCTCCTCCGGTGTGGCGCCGCGGCGGCGGGTGCCGGCGATCGGGTGCAGGATCACCTTGTTCTCAGTGACCTTCACCAGCGCTTCGGGGCTGGAGCCGACGATGTCGAAGCCGTCCAGGCGGACCAGGTACATGTACGGGCTCGGGTTCGACCGGCGCAGTACCCGGTAGACGTCCAGCGCGGACGCGGTGTTCTGCAGCTCGAACCGCTGGGAGACGACGATCTGGAACGCCTCGCCGGCCCGGATCTCCTCCTTGGCGTGCTCGACGGCCTCCCGGTACTCGGCGCTGGACCGCTGCCGGTGCGGATCCGGCTGCGCGCCACGGTCCGCGCGGACGACGTACGACGGCGTCGGCCGGGCCAGGTCGGCCTCCATCGCGTCGAGGCGGCGGACCGCGTCCGCGTACGCCTCGTCGACCCGCTCGTCGGAGTCGTCCCAGTTGACCGCGTTCGCGATCAGCCAGATCTCGCCGGTCTCGTGGTCGAGCGCGGCCAGGTCGGTGGCGAACAGGAAGGTCAGCTCGGGCAGGCCGAGATCGTCGGTCGTTGTGTCCGGCAACCGCTCCAGCCGGCGGACGGCGTCGTACCCGAGGAAGCCGACCATGCCGCCGGTCAGCGGAGGCAGGTCGGGCAGGCGCGGCGTGTGCAGGATCTCCAGCGTCTCGCGCAGGGCCTGCAGCGGGTCGCCGGTCTCCGGCAGACCGACCGGGGGGTTGCCGGTCCAGACGGCCTGGCCGTCGCGCTCGGTCAGGGTCGCGGCGGAGCGGACACCGATGAACGAGTAGCGGGACCAGACCCCGCCGTTCTCGGCCGACTCGAGCAGGAACGTGCCTTCGCGCTCGGCCGCGAGCTTGCCGTAGACACCGATCGGCGTCTCGGCGTCCGCGAGCAGCCGGCGCGTCACCGGGATGACACGACGGTCCTTGGCGTACTCCCGGAAGGTCTCGAGGCTGGGGCTGTTCACGGCTTCCTTCGCGATCGTGGTCTCGGTGACGCTCTGGTTCACGGCTTGACCTCGATCTCGCCGTGCTCGAAGCAACTGCGGGTGCCGGTGTGGCAGGCCGGGCCCTCCTGGTCGACCAGCACCAGCAGGGTGTCGGCGTCGCAGTCGACGAAGATCTGCTTGACGTGCTGGCGATGGCCGCTGGTCTCGCCCTTGACCCAGTACTGCTGCCGGCTGCGGGACCAGAACGTACTCCGTCCGGTCTCCGCGGTACGGCGTACCGCCTCGGCGTTCATCCAGCCCACCATCAGGACCTCGCGCGTGTCGTATTGCTGCACCACTGCCGGGATCAGCCCGGCCGCGTCGAAGGTCAGCTCGTCGATGCTCACCGACCCATTGTCGCCGATGCACGGCCGCCGCCTGACCGCGGGCAGAATCTGTCAGGATGGCGAGATGACATCGAGTGAGGCGAGGGTCCGGGACGTCCTGACGGCGCAGCCGGTGATCGACGGGCACAACGACCTGCCGATCGCGTTCCACGAGTTGTGCGACTACGACCTCGACGCGCACGACCTGAGCGGCTCGGTGCCGCAGCTGCACACGGATCTGCCGCGGCTGCGAGAGGGACAGGTCGGCGCGCAGTTCTGGTCGCTGTGGGTTCCTCAGGACGAGCACTCCGTCCGGCGGACGTTCGAGCAGCTCGACTTCGTGCTCCGGCTGGTGGAGCGGTTCCCCGACGCCTTGCAGCTGGCGTCGACCGCCGCCGACGTGGACGCGGCGATCAAGGCCGGCCGGGTCGCCTCACTGATGGGGATGGAGGGCGGCCACTCGATCGGCGAGTCCCTCGGCGTACTGCGGGTGATGCGGGAGCTCGGCGTCCGGTACATGACGCTGACCCACAACAACAACGTGTCCTGGGCCGACTCCGCGACCGACGAGCCCGTGCTCGGCGGGCTGAACGACTTCGGCGAGGAGGTCGTCCGGGAGATGAACCGGATCGGCATGCTGGTCGACCTGTCGCACGTCTCCGCGGACACCATGCGGCACGCACTGCGGGTGACCAGCGCACCGGTGATCTTCAGTCACTCCTCGTCCCGGGCGGTCTGCGACGTACCGCGGAACGCACCGGACGACGTACTCGAGACGCTCGCCCGCAACGACGGCGTCTGCATGGTCACCTTCGTTCCGTACTTCGTCTCCCAGGCGTACGTCGACTGGGTCGCCAGCGCTCGTGAGGCGGCGGAGAAGCAGGGCCTGGACCCGAACGAACCGGACACCCGGAAGCGGCTGGCGGAGATCTACGGCAAGCCGAAGCCGCTCGCCACGCTGGCCGATGTGGTCGAGCACGTCGAGCATGTGCGCGAGGTGGCCGGAGTCGACCACATCGGCGTCGGCGGCGACTACGACGGGTGCCCGGAGTTCCCGGTCGAGCTCCCGGACGTGTCGTCGTACCCGGCGCTGTTCACGGCCCTGGCCGATCGTGGCTGGAGCGACGACGAGCTGGCAAAACTTGCCGGGGGCAACATCCTCCGCGTACTCCGGGCCGCCGACGACGCGGCCGCCTAGTCCTCGTGGCCGCCTAGTCGTTGCGGCCGCCTAGTCGTTGCGGTACAGGTCGCGCTTGTCCGGCAACTGCTCGAAGCCGGCCGCCTTGTAGGTGGCAACGGCTCCGACGTTGAAGCCGGGCGTGCACACGATCGCGCTGGACGAGCCCATCTCCTGCAGGGCTCGCGCCGCCGCAACCGTGATGGCCTGGCCGTAGCCGCGGCCGCGATGCAGCCGGTGCACGCCCATCGGCTCGAGCAGCCCGGGCCTGCCCTCCCCGGCCGACCACACGGTGACGGCCGCCACGGACTCACCGATCTCGTTGCGCCCCACCAGGCAGCGCGCGTCGGCGTACGGCACGCCGTCGGCCATCGCGTGCCAGCGCGCGTCGGTGAACGTCGATCCGTCGAACGACGCCCGCTGCACGGCCGTCCGCTCATGCGCCTCCTCGGCCCCGATCACGTCGACGCGGAGACCGGGATCCGGCACCGGCTCGCTCAGATCGCGACGCAACGGCACCCACGGGTCGTCCGTCATCCACCCGTCCTTGAACAGCAGGTCCTGGACGAGCGAGCCCATCGGAGCCTCGACGTACACCTTGCCCTCGATCAGGACATCGCGCTCCGGCGCGGAGACGTCCTCGGCCAACTGCTGGGCGAGCTCCTCGTCGTGCTGCAGGTCCGGCCTGATCGCCAGGCGGATCAGCTCCGGCTCGTCGAGCATCCCGGCCGCGACGACCTCGCCGTCACGGCTCCACGTCCTGGTGGCCGCTGCCGTCCGCTCCACCCCGAACCGCCAGAACCACCCGAGATCCCCCGGATGCAGCTGGATCGGAGCCGCATCGTCCTGCCACTCCCGGAGCGCCCGCACAACGTTGCCCAGCTCATCAATCGCCGGTGTCCCCAACACAATCGCCATACCCCCGATCACACACCACCCCACCGACACTCCGCACCCGGGTTTCCGCCGACCCCACTTTGAGCACCCACCAACCACAATCCGCCCCGAAATACGGCCACCCCGTGCACAAAGTGAGGTGGTTGTCCACAGACGAGCTAGAGGTGGAGTGCGGCATGGGGGTACGGCGGTGCAGGCTGGGTCGGTGGATCGACTCGGGGACGCGGTGCGTGAGCGGCTGGGGGCGACTCGGCTGACGACTCAGCGCCGAGCGATGCTGCTGGGGCTCGGGCTCAGCGATGGCGACCTCCGCCGTCTGCTCCGGAACCGCCATCTGCAACACCACCACGGGCACTATCTCGACGCAGCCGTCGACCCGGAGACCGCGAGGATCATCTGTGCTCAGGCCGCGTATCCGGGCTCGGTCGTCAGCCACTTCAGCGCGGCGCGACTGGCCGGCGTACGGACCTGGGTTGACGCCGCGCGGCGTTCCAGCCCGCCAGAGCAAGCCGTGTGGCTGACCAGACCGCCCGTAGCCAAACGTAACCAGCGCCGCCGGGACATCGTCGTACGACGTGCCGGGCTGACAACTGCCGATCTGTCGCGAAACCAGGGCCTGCCGGTCACGAGCGTGGCCAGAACAGTCGTCGACCTCGCCCGGGAACTGCCGCTTCGGGAGGCGATCGTCAGCGTCGATCATGCCTTGGCGATCGGTACGACGCGAGCCGAGCTCGAAGCCGTCGTCGAACGTCAGCATCGTTGGCCCGGGATCGGGAGGGCGCGCGCCTCGATCGGCTTCGGCGATCCGAGGTCGGAGTCGGCGCTGGAGTCGATCGTGCGCGCCGCGTTCGCCACCGCGGGGCTGCCCGCACCCATCCTCCAGGCCCAGTTCTTCGACGGTGTGGTCTGGATGCCCGAGCGGGTCGACTTCTGGTGGCCGACGTACCGGACGGTGGCAGAAGCTGATGGGCTCGCGAAGTACGAGGCAGCCAGCGCCGCAGAACGCCGACGCCTCCTGCGCCGGAGCCATCGACGCGACCAGCGGCTGAGCGACCGGGGTATCGAACTCGTCCACTTCGGCTGGGAAGATGCGGTCGACCCCAGGTCAGACCTGTTCGCCCGACTCCGGGCAGCCTTCCACCGCGGCGAAACCCGCCCCGGCGAACCGCCCACCTGGCGCGCCCCACACTCCACCACCCCGCCCTCCTCCCACGCCGCGTAACCCACCGACTTTGGGCACAGTTCGACCACGTACGCCGCGGAATCGTGGCTGGTGCGTGCTCAAGGTCGCGGTTGGTGGGTTGGCGCGCGGACTTTGGGCACCGCTCGACCACGTACGCCGCGGAATCGTGGCTGGTGGGTGCTCAAGGTCGCGGTTGGTGGATCGGCGCGCGGACTTTGGGCACCGCTCGACCACGTACGCCGCGGAATCGTGGCTGGTGGGTGCTCAAGGTCGCGGTTGGTGGGTTGGCGCGGGACTTTGAGCACGGTTCGGCCACGTACGCCGCGGATTTGTGGGTGGTGGGTGCTCAAGGTGGGGAGTGACAGCGGTGGGGTTTGGGTTATGGGGGATCGGGCACGGGGCGGGCTCAGTGAAACCAACGGATGGAGTGGGCTGTGCTTACCCTGACTGAGAACGCGACTCTGGTGATCAAGAGCATCACGGGGGTCGAGGGCGCGCCGGAAGGGGCCGGGGTGCGGATCTCGCAGGAGAACCCCGCGGATCCGGCGCTCGCGGTGACGACGACCGAGGCGCCGCGGCCCGGTGACCAGGTGGTGGAGGAGGCCGGAGCACGCGTGTTCCTGGAGCAGAACGCCGCGAACGCCCTGGACGACAAGATCCTGGACGCAGCGGTCGACGACAAGGGCGGTGTCGAGTTCCTGCTGGTGCCGCAGCCGGGCGCCGGCCAGCAGAACGGTGCGGCCCCGACTTCCTGAGCATGACCGTGGGTGCGGCCGGGACCCATCCTCCCGGGTCCCGGCTCCATCCCTCCGTCCAGCGGTCAGGCCACGCTGCGCTGCGCGATCCAGCTGTCGTGCAGCCGCTCGTACACCCCGCCGGCGCCGACCAGCTCCGCGTGCGCGCCGCGCTCCACGATCTCCCCGTTGTCGAAGACCAGCACCTCGTCGGCCGCCTCCGCGGTCGACAATCGGTGCGCGATGGTGACCGACGTACGCCCGGCCATCAGCCGCTCCAACGCCGCGTTGACCCGGACCTCGGTGCCGGGGTCGACCGCTGAGGTCGCCTCGTCGAGCACCAGCAGGTCGGGGTCCGCGATGTTCGCCCGCACCAGCGCGACCAGCTGACGCTCACCCGCGGACAGCGACTCACCACGCTGCCCGACCGGCGAATCCAGGCCGTCCGGCAGCGACTCCAGCCAGTCCGTCAGGCCGAGCGACTCGAACGCCGTCAGCAACTCCGCGTCGGTCACCTCCGGCCGCCCGAACCGCACGTTCTCGGCCAGCGACGCGTCGAACAGGTAGCCGTCCTGCGGCACCATCACGACCCGCTCGCGCAGCGACTCGAACGAGATCTCCCGCGCATCCACGTCGTCCAGCAGCACGGACCCCGAGGTCGGGTCCATCAACCGGGTCAGCAGCTTCGCGAACGTCGTCTTCCCCGACCCGGTCTCGCCGACCACCGCGACCCGCCGATGCGGCTCGATCCGTACGCCGACATCCCGCAGTACCAACTCGCCCTCCGGATAGGCGAAGTCCACGTCCGCGAACTCGACCGTGATCGGCCCGCGCGGCTGCTTCACCCCCGACTCCCCTGGGTCGACCACGTCGGCCGGGGTCGCGATCACTCCGAGCACCCGCCGCCACCCGGCGAACGCACTCTGTGCGTCCGTCAGCACCTGCGTCGCGATCTGCACCGGGTCGGAGAACAGCGCGACCAGGAACATGAACGCGAGGAGCTCCCCCAGCGTCGCTTGCTTGTCCACCCCCAGCAGCACACCGACCGACAGCACACCGGCGTTGGCCAGACCCGCCGCCAGGCCACCGATCGAGAACGTCACACCCGTGAGCGCCTGAGCCTTCGTCGCCTGCCGCCGGTAGTCCTCGATCGAGGTGTCGATCCGGTCCTGCGTCCGCTTCTCGATCGCGTACGCGCGGACCACCTGCGCGCCGACCACCGGCTCGGCGACCGCGGACAGCATCTCTCCGACCTTCGCCCGGACGATGCCGTACGCCTTCGACATCGCCCGCTGCAGGTACTTCAGGCTGGCGAACAGCGGGATGAAGCACAGCAGCACCACCAACGCGAGCTGCCAGGAGTAGACGAACATCACCACGGTCGCGAGCAGCATCTGCCCGATGCTGACCAGAAAGATGAACCCGCCGAACTGCAGGAACTGCGACACCGTGTCCACATCCGACGTGACCCGGCTGACCAGTGCACCACGCCGCTCGGTGCTCTGGGTCAGCACCGGCAGGTCGTGCACATGGCGGAACGCCTTGATCCGCATCGTCGCCAGCCCGTGCTCGGAGTTGATCGCGAGCCGCACAGTCGTCAGGTACGACGCTCCAGCGGTGACGAGAATGCCGAGCGTACAGACCACGCACATCCAAGCGACGTACGACAGGTCCGCTCCGCCCGGACCGGACAGACCCTTGTCGATCGTCTGCTGCACCGCGATCGGTACGACGATCCGCCCAGCGGTCATGGTCAGCGCGAGGATCCCGGTGACCCACCACCCGTTCGCCAGCTCGGGCGACACCTTCAGCCCTTGCCGCAGGGTCTCGAGACCACCGGCGTCATCGCCATGGTCCAACCGGCTGGCTTCTGCCGCACTCACGCGGATGCTCCTTCCGAGTCCAGATCGTCGATCTCCGCGGCCAGATCCGCCTCTTCCTGGCGGCGCTCCGCGTCCTTCTCGTAGGCGTCGACCAGATCCCGGTAGGCGGCCGACGTCTCCTGCAGTTCGGTGTGCGTGCCCTGCGCCGCGATCCGGCCCTCGTCGAGGAACAGCACCTCGTCCGCGAGCGAGATCGTCGCCTTGCGGTACGCGATCACCAGCACGGTCGTCGCCGCGGCGGCGTCCTGTACGGCGGACCGCAGCCCGGCCAGGATCCGTGCCTCGACCTGGGGGTCGACCGCACTGGTCGCGTCGTCCAGGATCAGCAGGCGAGGACGCCGTACCAGCGCGCGGGCTAGCGCGATGCGTTGCCGCTGGCCGCCGGACAGCGTCGTACCGCGCTCGCCGACCTTGGTGTCCAGGCCGTCCGACAACTGCTTCACGAAGCCGTCACCCTGGGCGATCCGCAGCGCGTCCCAGACGTCCTCGTCGCTGTAGTCGCCGCCGAGCGTGATGTTGCCGCGGATCGTGTCGTCGAACAGGAACGCGGTCTGCGCCACCAGCGCGACCGAGCCGGCCAGCTCGTCCCGGGCCAGATCCCGCAGGTCGACCCCGTCGACCTTGACCGCGCCCTGCTCCGGATCGACCAGCCGCATCAGCAGCGTGGTCATCGTCGACTTCCCGGCGCCCGTCGGCCCGACCATCGCGACGGTCCGTCCGGGGGCGAGGGTGAAGTCCACTCCAGCGAGTACGTCGCGGTCCGGCAAGTACCCGAACCGTACGCCGGCCACCTGCAACCGGGCCGCCTTCGTCGAGGTCAATCGCGCCTCGCCGTACTCCATCCCGCCCTCGGCGGTCAGCACCCGCTGGATCCGGTCCCAGCCGACGACCGACCGCGGCAATTCGCCGAGCACCCAGCCGAGCGCGCGGATCGGGAAGCCGATCAGCGTGAACAGGAACGCCACCTGAACCACGTCACCCGCGTCCGCCCCGCCCGACCGCACCCGGGCGACGCCGACCAGCAGTACGGCGAGCACACCCAGCCGCGGCAGGCCGTCGATCACCGGGTCGAACAATCCGCGCGCCTTGTTCACCGCGATGTTCGCGTCCCGGAGCTGGTACGTCGGTTCCCGGAAGCGCTCGGTCTCGGCGGCCTCGCGGCCCAGCGTCTTCACCACCAGCGCGCCGTCGAACGACTCGTGCGCGACCTCGGAGACGTCAGCGCGCAGCTGCTGCGCCCGGGTGGCGAGCGGCTGGAGGTAGCGCTGGAAGATCACGTTCGCCACGAACACCAGCGGGAACACCAGACAGCCGACGAGCGCGAGCCACGGATCGGCCGCGAACATCGCCACGGTCGCGAACGCCAGCATCGCCAGCACGCCGATCGCCATCGGCAGCGGAGCGATCACGAACCAGGTCGACTCCACGTCCGCGTTGGCGTTCGACAGCAACATGCCGGTCGAGTGCTGGTGGTGCCACTCGAGCGGAAGCTTCAGGTACTGCCGGGTGACCCGGCGGCGGTACGTCGCCTGCAGCCGGAACTGCATCACGCCGGCCCCGAGCCGCCGCCCGACCACGCCGATCGCGTTCAGGATCGCGATCCCGATGAACAACCCGATCAGGGAGGCGATCGCGCCGAAGGTGGTGTGACCACTCTCGAACGCGGGCCGGAGCACGTGATCGGTCGCCCAGCCCAGCGCCCAGCCGCCGGCCACGGTCATCGCTCCGTAGAGCATGGCGGCGACCACGGAAAAGGCGAAGATCCACGGCTCTTCCCAGATCGCGACCCGCAGAACGGCGAGCCCCCGCCGGGTGACGCTTCCCTTGTCGGGGACTTTCGGCTGCAAGACACTCTCCAAGGGGCAGTCAGGTGCGAACACCAAGCACAAACATGACAACGAATGACATTCTGCCATTCCCTGCGCCCCTTCCTGTTTCTTTTTCTTCCTCAGGTCGCCTGTGCAGCGGAGGAGAAGAAGCAAGTAGTTGTTGAAGTTAGGATCGGATTCGTGACCGACTACAGCCGGGTAGAGAGACTTGCTCTGTGTGATCTGTTCGATGAGCTGGGGCCTGATCAGCCGACGCTCTGCGAAGGCTGGACGACCTACGACCTCGCCGTGCATCTGTATGTCCGGGAGGCCGATCCGATGGCCGGGCCCGGCATCATGATTCCGGCGTTGTCGGACACCACCGCGCGGCGGATGGCGCGGGCGAAGGGGCGCTACAGCTTCGCCGAGGTCGTCGGCAAGGTCCGCAACGGACCGCCCCGGGCCTCGATCTACGCCTTCCCGAAGCTCGGGCACCAGCTCAACACCACCGAGTACTTCGTGCACCACGAGGACGTCCGCCGGGCCCAGCCGTCGTACGAGGTCCGCACGCTGCCGGCCGAGCAGCAGGAGGGCCTGTGGAAGGGTGTCCGGCTCGGCGCGAAGTCGTTCCTCCGGAAGGCCCCGAGTGGTGTGGTGCTCAAACGCCCCGACGGTACGACGTCCGTCGCGAAGCGACCCACCGAGCGCGGGTCCGTGACGGTGACCGGCGAGCCGGCCGAGCTGGTGCTGTTCTGCATGGGCCGTCAGCAGGTGGCCGACGTTCAACTCGAGGGCGAGGCGGAGACGGTCGAGCGGCTCCGCAGCGCGTCATTCGGCGTCTGACTTCGCGGCATCTGCCTTCGCCGCGTGCCGGCGACGCGCGCGCTGGACCAGACTGCTGAGCACGGTGGTCAGTACGACGAGCACGATCGCGGCCAGCACGCCCTGCCACGGCTTGTCGAACAGGGCGAAGCCGAGGAGTCCGATCGCCATGTAGACCGCCGCCCAGAGCGAGGACGCGGCCAGGTCCACGACCGCGAACCGCTCCCAGCGGTACCCGGCGAGACCGGCCGCGAGCAGCACCGGAACCCGGCCGCCCGGGATGAGCCGCGACGTCAGCAGGACACCTATCTCGTGGTCGGCCAGGCGGTCGCGCAGTGCATCCAGCGACGCGTTGTCGCGCAGCCAGCCGATGCGTTTGGCCAGCCGCTCGCCGCCGAACCGGCAACCGGCGTACACGATCAGGTCGCCGACGTACGCGCCGGCCGCACCGGCGATCAGGACGCCGACCAGCCCGATCGGATTGCTGTGCGAGGCCAGGACGGCACCGGCCGAGACGGCCGCGCCGGTCGGCAGCACCGGCAGGACCGCTCCGATGAGAACCGCTCCCGCGAGTGCGAACAGGTACCAGAGGTCGAAGCGCGTGTCGCCGCTCATCCGCGCACCTCGGCCGACTCGCCAGGGACCAAAAGCTCGACGTTCACCGCGGGTTCCAGCTCGGTCATCGCGGCCTTGAACCTGTCCCCCGGTGGCAGGAACAGCTCGGGCTTCAGCCAGTCGCACCCGATCGGCCAGAACGTCCCGAAATGCACCGGCACTGCCGTCGTGGCCCCGACCCGCTGAACCGCTTCCGCCGCCCGGACCGGATCCAGGTGACCTTCACCGAGCGATGGCCCCCAGCCGCCGACAGGCACCACGGCCACATCGACGGGACCCACCTCCGCGGCCAGACCGTCGAACAGATCGGTGTCGCCGGCGAACCAGACACTCGGCGACGTCTCCACGCGGTAGCCGAGAGCAGGTCCGGCGTACGACGACCATGGCAGCCGGCGGCCGTCGTGGTGAGCAGTCACCGCAGTGATGTCGAGGGACCCGATCCGCACCTGGTTGCCCGGGGCGACCTCGATACAGCGGTCCGACAGCGCTGCGCCCTGGTCCTGGTGGATCAGCTTCGCCGATCCCCGCGGTACGACCAGCGCGGCGTCCGGCGAGACCAGCGCCAGCGATGGCAAGTGCAGGTGGTCGGAGTGCATGTGCGACACGAGTACGGCGTCACAGCGGTTCGCCTCGGGCAGCGGGGCCGGTCCGCGGCGGCGGCGCAGATGAGCGATGCGCGAGGTCAGGACGGGGTCGGTCAGGACCCGCGTGCCGTCCGCCTCGATAGTGGTCGTGGCGTGCCCCCACCAGGTGATCCGCACGCGTCAGGCCTCCACACTCGTCTCGACCCGCTTGTCCAGGTCCTTGCGATGGCCCAGGAGCTCCAGCCAGCTGATCAGCAGTCTGTGGACCGCGTCGGAGCCTACGGGAGGCTCAGTCAGCACCCAACGACTCGGGTGCACCAGGACGGCGTCGGTCTGCCAGCCGCCGATGCCGCCGTGGCACCCGACCAGCTCCTCGAACGCCGCCACCTCGTGCGTGTAGTCGTCCAGCCGGCTGATCACGACGATGTCCCCGTTGTGCGGCATCTCCGCCTGCCAGAGCAGCGACGCCGCCGCGCGCTCGCCGTACGGCGTCAGCGGGTCGGTGCCTTCGATCCGGCCGGTCCGCAGGACGTGAACACCCGCACCGCCGATCGCCACCGGCCCCTCGGCCAGTGAGTCGACCACCACGAAGCCGATGCCGGGGTGCGTGGCCAGACCGGGGATCAGCTTGGGGTGGAGCAGCTCGATCTCCTCGAGCGGCACCCGGCCGGGCGTCGTGGCGAGGTAGAGCAGCGCCAGGTTGCCCGACGCCGTGACGACCATCTGCTCGTCGGCGGCGACCGGCGGCTCGCAGTCCTTCGGACCGAGCTCCACCTCGCCGCGCGACGCCTTGCCGTGCAGCGCCTTCCGGGTGACCGAACCAGCCACGCTCCGGCGCAGGCTCAGCTCGGTCAGGAACGCGTTCACCGGTCCCCAGCCCTCGGCCTTGCCGACGGCCGCGACCGGCTCCTTGGTGGTGTCGACCAGATCGTCGACGACCTCGGTCAGGGTCCGGCCGTACCGCTGCAGGAAGGTCGAGCCCTGGCTCTGGCCGTGGTCGGACAGGACGACGATCTCGTACGAGTGCGGCAGGATGTCGATGATCCGCTGCAGCGCACCGAGGACCCGGTCCAGGCCCTCCAGCGTCTGCAGGGACTCCGCCCGGGTCGGCCCGGCGTGGTGCGCGACCTCGTCGTAGTCGACGAAGTCGCAGTAGATCGCCGGGGTGCCCTTGACCAACTCGTCGGTGATCAGCGAGACATTCAGGTCGCGCAGCAGGACGTTCGTGATCGCGCGCAGGAAGATGTAGGCGCCACCGCGCTTGACCCGCGGGACCAGGTGGCGAACCCGCTGGCGCCGGGCCTGGTGCAGCTCCTTGAAGATCTCCGCGAAGCACAGGATCAGTCCACGCGCGGCGCCCTGCGGGCTGGAGAAGAACCGCACGTAGCCCCGGCTGCGGCTGTTCGGCAGCGCGGCCCGGCTGAAGACGAGCTCGCACTTGTCCGCGTCCCCGGACCAGTTGTTGCTGATGCTGACGCCGCCGTCGGCGAGCAGGCCGCGCCCGGTCGACATCCGGGTCTCGATCTCGGCCGCGTCCCGGCCCCGGTTGGTCACCATCACCCGGCCGGTTTCCTTCTCGTACCACCGGAACGCCGGGATGTGCCTCGAGCCGCCGTGCAGGATGCCGGCCTGGCTGGCCGGAGTCGTCGCCGGTACGCCGGTGTGCCAGCCGACCATCGAGTGCTTGCCGTCCCGGATCCAGCCGCCGAGGTTGGGCAAGTTGCCGGCCAGGACCATCCAGTTCAGCAGCGGCGCGGACAGCCCGTCGATCTGGATGATCAGCATCCCGGTCTTCGGTGCCGCCTGGATCTTCCGGGCCCTCCGGTGCACGACCCGCATCACCTCGGCGACGTACGCGTCGTCACTCCCGGCGTACGCGACCCAACCGACGAAGGCGCTGACCGACGCCATCACGACCGCGACCAGCAGCGGAGCCCCCACACCGCCGTGCAGGGTCACGCCGGGGTCGACCGTGATGCCGAGGTAGACGACGCCGAACTGCGAGAGCAACCCGCCGACCAGTACGCCGATCGACCCGATCAGGATCGCGACCCCGGCCAGCACCCAGCGCATCAGGATGCTGAAGAGCGCGAGCAGCACGACCAGGCGCAGGATCGGCAGCCGGCCGTCACTGCTGATCTGCGGCAACGTCCAGAACGTGATGATCAGCGAGATCAGCGACAGGAGCCCGCCCAGCAGCATCGCCTGGAGTCCCCGGCCGGTACGGCGCAGGTCGAGCCAGAACGGCCGTCGCCGCCGCCGATCCGAGACCTGCTCAGGTGGTTTCGCCATTGCCGCCTTCGTGCTCCCCGTCCGTCCTGCTGTGCTGTACCGAGGGTACGAGGCATGCTGCAGCACAGTTGCACCGCGCCACGCCCTGGACGGGTGGTTCCCGGGTCGGACCCGGGGTATCGCCGGGTGATTCCCTGAGCCGGCAGCTTACTGAAGCTCGAGATAGTCGACTTCGGTGTAGAGGTCGCCCTTGGTCAGGCGGATCGTGTTCCAGCCCGCGTTGAGCGTGACCTGGACCGAACTCTGCTGCCAGTTGTCCCAGCCGGTGACCGGGTAACTGACCGAGCCCTGGTTGTTGCCATTGACAACCAGACCGTGGCTGGCGGTGGCACCCGAGCCGTTCGCGTAGCCGACGTGCAGGGTGTAACCGCCCGCGACCGGTGCGAACACCGAGTTCTCCACCCAGGAGTCGGCGAAGTCGATGTACGCGACCACCTTGCCGTCCGAGGCGCCGGCGGCGTTCGCGCGGACCTGGCAGTGGTTCAGCGTCCCGCGCTCAGCCTCGTACCGGACCCGGCTACCCCGGACGACTGGGTAGTCGTTCGCCCAGCCGACGTCGGCGACGTACAGGTGCCGCGATCCGTTCACCCAGCCGTGCACGAAGACCTTGTCCCCGAGGAAGTCCGCGCCACCCGGCCCGCAGATGTGGTTGTCGAAGGTCGCGGTCGTCATCAGCGGGCGGAACGCGGTGGTCCAGGGGCCGTTCAGGCTGGGCGACGTCGCGTACGACGTGAGGTAGTTGCAGTCGGTGTAGCCGCCACCGGAGAAGAACAGCACGTACTGGCTGCCACGCTGGACCAGGTCCGGCGCCTCGATGATCCCGCTGGACGTCAGCAGCGCGGCGTTCCCGCCGGCGAGCGTCGTACCGTTGTTCGCCGTCCGGGTGAGCCAGAGCGTCGACGGTTGCCCGATCGCGTTGCCGTCGTTCTTCCAGACCAGGTAGCGCGTGCCGTCGTTGGCGACGAAGGTGTTCGCGTCGATCGCGCCGCCGAGTTCGAGCGGGCAGATCAGCGGCGCACTGCCAACCGGGTTGAACGGGCCGAGCGGTGAGGTCGCGGTCGCGACGCCGATGCACTGCCGGCCGGATGCCTTGTGCCAGGCCGTGTAAGTCAGCGTGTAGGTGCCGTCCGGGTTCGCGTACACGTCCGGCGCCCAGGTGCGGCCCGATTGCGCCCAGCCCGCGGACGGGCCGCCCGGCATGGCGTCGCCGCGGATGGTCCATGGCCCGCTCGCGCTCGGCGCACTGGCCACCGGCACATGCCCCCGACCGTTGTTGGTCGAGTACGCGTACCACGTGCCGTTCTGCTCGAAGGCGTCCGGATCCGGGAAGTCCTCGCCGATGATCTCGGCCGGGAACACCGCCGCGGCGGTTCGTTGGGGCACGGCCTGCACGGGCGCCGAGAGAACAGCGGCCAGGCTGAGTGCGGCCAGCGCGGCCACCAGAAGTCGTTGGAACATCAGTGCTCCTCAGGTGGGGCGGTACCTGTGCGGAGCAGTTTTCCATCGATTCACCTGGATGGACAGAGCGGAATCGCGACGATCACTGGACCTGGAGCGATCCGGGGTACAGACTCCCGCTGTTGGTTTCCGCCTGGGTTTGAGGGAGTTCTCGTGAGCTATTTACCGAGAGTGTCGGGGCGCGGGGTGGTCGCTGCCGTCGCCGCTGTCGCAGCGGTTGTCGGCGGCGTGGCGACACAGTCGGCCGGAGCACCGGCCGGCGTACAGGCAACGGGGTTGCAGCAACAGCTGGACACGCTGCTGAACGATGCCCGCTACGACGGGTCGCAGGTCGCGCTGGTGGTCCGGGACGCGACGACCGGCGAGACACTGTACGACCGGAACGGCGATCAGCGGATGCTGCCCGCCTCGAACACCAAGCTCTTCACGTCGACGGCCGCGATGCACACGCTCGGCCCGTCGTACCGCTTCCACACCGACGTACTGGCGACCGCGCCGGTCCGCGGCGGGAAGCTGGACGGGGACCTCTACCTCAAGGGGTACGGCGACCCGACCGCGCTCGAATCCGACTACGTGGGACTGGCCAAACAGCTCCGCGCGGCCGGCGTCCGCAGCGTCGACGGTGACCTGATCGCCGACGACACCTACTTCGACCACGTCCGGCTCGGTGACAGCTGGGCCTGGGACGACGAGCCGTTCTACTACTCGGCCCAGATCTCCGCCCTCACGCTCGCTCCGAACACCGACTACGACTCGGGTACGGCGATCGTCGAGAGCCGGCCCGGTGCGACGGTGGGTGCAGCCGTCAAGCTCACGCTGGTCCCGGGGAACGGCGTACTGAAGCTGGTCAACACTGCGAAGACCGGCGCCGCCGGGACGTCGAACACGCTCAGCATCGAGCGCGACCACGGCACCAACATCGTCCGGGTGACCGGCTCCGTCCCGCTCGGGGCCTCGGTCGGCCAGGAGTGGGTGACCGTCTGGGAGCCGGAGCTCTACGCGGCCGACGTGTTCGAGCGCGCGCTCGCGGCCGAAGGCATCCGCGTCGACGGTCACATCAAGAACGCGGCCTCCCCCGCCACCGCGCGGCGGCTGGCCCGGGACGAGTCGATGACGGTCGGCGAACTGATGACGCCGTTCCTCAAGCTGTCGAACAACATGCACGCCGAGACGCTGGTCAAGGCGATGGGCGCCGTGGTCGAGGCCGAGGGCAGCTGGTCCGCGGGTCTCGGCGTGGTCACCGACTACGCCAAGAGCGTCGGCGTCGACACCAGCCGGATCCGGCTCTCCGACGGCTCCGGGCTGTCCCGCAAGGTGAACGTGACCGCGGACAGCGTCACCGACATCCTGATCGGCGTCCAGAAGGAGCCGTGGTGGCAGCAGTGGTACGACGGCCTGCCGATCGCGGGGAACCCGGAACGCTTCGTCGGCGGCACCCTGCGCAGCCGGATGCTGAACACGCCGGCCGCGAACAACCTGCACGGCAAGACCGGCTCGCTCACCGGCGTGACGGCGCTGTCCGGCTACGTCAGCAACCAGGACGGCCGCAAGCTCGTGTTCTCGATGATCAGCAACAACTACCTGAACAGCCCGCGATCGATCGAGGACGCGGTCGGCGTCACGCTCGCGTCGTGGAGCGACCAGGCACCGCCCGCCGCGGTGAGCCCGAACACCCTGCGGACCTCTCAGTCGACCTGTGACCTCGAGTGGGAGAAGGCCTGCTAATCGGTTAGACAGTACGGCGGTCCTTCAGCACGATGGCCGGATGACCGCCGTACTGCCTGCCACGTACTCCGTCCGACCGCCGGCCAAGGAGGACGCGGAAGCGGTCTTCGAGCTGGTCGCCGCCTGCAACACGGCCGTGATCGGTTTCGCCGACTTCACCCTCGACGACGTCGTCGACGAACTCACCGCTCCCGGATTCGAGCCCGCGACGGACGGCTGGCTGGTCTTCGACGGCGATCGCCTGGCCGGCTTCGCCACCATCTACGGCAAGGGCGACCGCCACCAGCTCGACGCCTACGTGGTCACCGCCGAGCCGGTGGTCGAGGCCTGTCTGCTTGGTGAGCTCACCCGGCGTGCAGCCGAGATCGCGGCCGCCTACGGGCACGCCTCCGTGCCCATGGACGTGGGCGTCTACCGCGCCGACGAGTCCCGCCGCGCGCGCTTCGCGGAGTACGGCTTCGTGACCGGTACGACCTACCACCGGATGCGGATCGATCACGCCGGACCGGTCGAGGCGCCCGCCGTACCGGCCGGGATCACGGTGCGCCGGGGCGCTCCGGACAAGGCGAGCCGACGAGCGGCCCAGGACGTGCTGAATTCGTCGTTCGCGGGCCAGTTCGGGTTCAGCCCACGGACTTTCGAGGAGTGGCACGCATCGCACGAGAACCAGTCGTCGTTCGACTGGTCGCTGATCACGCTGCTCGAGCTCGACGGCAAGGTGGTCGCTTTCCGGGAGTGCACGGACCAGTTCCTCGAGGACGAGAACTGCAACTACATCGGGCGGCTCGGTGTGGTAGCGGAGGCCCGTGGGCGCGGACTGGCGAAGTTCCTGCTGCGGGATCAGTTCGCGCTGGATGCCGCGGCCGGGCTGGCTGGGACGATTCTGCATGTGGACACGAACAACCCGACACCCGCACTCGGCCTCTATCTGTCGGTCGGCATGTCGGCCTCACTGGTGATCGACGTGTGGCAGCTGGAGGTGCAGGCCGCATGACGTTGCCCGAGGGCTACGCCGTCCGCCCGATGCGGGTGGAGGACGCCACCCTGATCGCCGAGCGGTCCGGCGCCTACACCAGCGCGTTGATCGGATTCGCGAAGTACAGCGTCGAGGACGCCGCGAACTACCTGCGGGATCCGGGCTTCGACCCGGCCACCGACGGCTGGATCGTGACCGACCCGGCAGGCAAGTTCGCCGGCTCCGCGACCGCGGCCGTGAACAACGACCGGACCCGGGCGAATCTCGAAGTACTGAGTGAGAACCCGGCCATCGTCGGGTGGCTCCTCGATCGGGCGGTGCATCGGGCCTCCGACGGCGCGACCGGCGAGGTCGTGGTGAGCGTCGGCGTGATCCGTCAGGACCAGCTGATGCCGGAGATCGTTGCCGCGCACGGCTTCACGATCGGTACGTCGGTCCACCGGATGCGCATCAACTTCAACGGCGAGGTCCCGGCGCCGACGGTGCCGGAGGGCGCGACCGTACGACGCGGGGCCTTCGACGACCGCAGTCGCCGGGCGGCTCACGCCGTACTCGTGGAGGCGTTCCGCGGGCAGGCCGGGGCCGATCCACGGCCGTACGACGAGTGGTTGGCGTCGCGGGAGAGCCGGTCGACGTTCGACTGGTCGCAGCTGACGACGGTCGAGCTCGACGGGCAGGCAGTGGCCGTAACCGAATGCAACGACAACTTCGTGAGCACCGACAACTGCGGGTACGTCGGACGGCTGGCCGTCGTACCGTCGGCGCGCGGTCGCGGGCTGGCGAAGTTCCTGCTGCACGACGCGTTCGCCGTGGACGCGGCCGCAGGGCGCTCCGGAACGATCCTCCACGTCGACAGCAGCAACCCGACGCCCGCCGTCGCCCTCTACACGTCGGTCGGCATGAAGCCGGACCTGATCAGCGACATCTGGCGCAGGACCGTGTAGACGTCCCGCCGGGGTGGTCGCGGTCCACCCCGGCGAGGCGTCAGTTCAGGACGGCGCGGTCGCCGGTGCTGCCCGCGTAGACGGTGCGGCCGCCGAGTGGACTGCGCAGGTCGAGGTCCACGGCGATCGCACCGGTGGACGGCCTGCAGTGCCGCGTCTCCGGCTGATCCGCGACGGCGGTATAGCGGTACGCCGCGATCCGGACCGAGTCGTCGTCCTGGGACAGGATGCGGACGACTGTGCTCGGCACACACGGCTCCGGGGCGCCCATGCCGGGTCCGACGCTCACCATCAGCACGGACGGGTGGTCCGGCACCGGCGTCGCGGACATCACCCCGATCTCACCCTGCAGCACCATGACCGTCGTACCGACCTTGAACTGGCCCGGCGGTGGACCGTCGTCGAGGGTATTCGTGGTCTTCTCCGGCCCGGCCGGCTCCTCGCCCGCGCGCGGTAGGCCAACAGTGGCGGCGACTCCCCCGATGACCACAACAACCGCCGCCACCGCAGCCAGCACAACCCGGCGCCGGTGACGACGCTGCCGGGCCGTGCGCTCGACGTACTCGAACGGCGGCGCCTCGGCCGGCGTGAGCTCGTCGACGTACTCCATCAGGGCTTCACGCATGCTCGGACACCTCCTTGACCGTGAGCAGTGGCGCCAGGGCCTGCCGCGCCCGCGCCAGCCGGGACTTCACCGTGCCCGGCGCGACCTGAAGTTCCTCGGCGATCTGCTCCACCGGCAGATCCATCACGTGGTGCAGTACGACGACCGCCCGCTGCTCGGGCGTGATCCGCGCCAGGGCGGCAGCGACATCCAAGGCGTCACCATCCGGCCCCTCCACGGCTGCCGGCCGCCCACGAAGCTTCGCCAGCGCGCGCGTCGCCACCTGCTGCCGGCGCAACCGGCTCACCAGGGTCCGGACCGCGACCGCGCGTACCCAGGCCTCCGGGTCGTCGTACCGGCGGATCGAGTCCCAGCGCCCGAGCAGCTTCACGTACGCATCCTGGGCGACCTCCTCGACGTCGGCCCGAGATCCGCCGATGGACACCAGCAGACCGATCAGCCGCGGCCACGTGCGGCGGTACAGCGCCGCCACGTCGGCAGCCGGGTCACCGTCGCTGTCGTGCACGCCGCGCACCTCCCCAACGGGTCGTCACACCGCTAACACGCGCGACCACCCCACCCGGTTCCGTCCCGGTCCGGAGAAGTTTCGCGCCGCCCCGACCAGAGTGCCAGGTCTTGTCCTCGCGAGATCTGAGAGATTACTCTCGAAACATGTCTCTCAGAAATCCGTACGGCGATTTCGAGATCACCGACCCGCAGGCGATGCGGGCGCTGGCTCACCCGGTCCGGCTGGCCGCGCTCAGCTGGCTGCAGCGCAACGGGCCGTCGACGGCGACCCAACTGTCCGAGCATGTGGGCGCGTCGCCGTCGGTCACCAGCTGGCATCTGCGGCACCTGGCGAACTTCGGGCTGGTGGTGGACGGGCCTCCCCCGGACGGCGGCTCGGACCGGCGCCAGCGCTGGTGGAGCGCGGTATCCCGAGGGTTCCGCTACGAGATGCCCGATACCCCGGAGGGTGCCGAGGCCGGCCGGCTGCTCCGCGCCGAGATGATCAACCAGTCACTCGAGGCCGTGCAGCAGTGGCTGGCCGAGACCGAGCCCGGACTCGAGCCCGGGTGGAGCCGCGTCGCCGGGTCCGCCAACACCCGCCTCGTCATCACACCGGCCGAGGCCGAGGCGATCGAATCCGCGATCGAGCAACTGCTGGCGCCGTACGTCCAGCGCCGCGACGAGGGCGAGATTCCACCGGATGCCGGCTCGGTCCGCTACCTGCGGATGACGTTGCCCGAAGCAACAACGACGGAGGGATCTCCGTGAGCACGCTGTCCGCCACCAGTCTCTGGCGGGATCGCCGGTTCCGGACCTTCTGGTCCGCGCAGGGCGTGTCCGAGTTCGGCGACCGGATCACCGAGCTGGCGCTGCCGCTGATCGCCGTCACCATGCTCAACGCCTCGCCCAGTCAGGTCGGATTCCTGACTGCGGCGGTCTGGCTGCCGAACCTCGCGTCGCTGTTCATCGGCACGTGGGTCGACCATCGCCGGGACAAGCGCCCGCTGATGATCGCGGCCGACCTGTCCCGAACCGTACTGCTGCTGTCGCTGCCGGCGGCGTACTGGATGGACCTGCTCACCCTCGGCCAGCTCTACGTGATCGCGATCCTGGCCGGTACGGCGCATGTCCTGTTCAACACCGCCTACGCGTCGTTCTTCGTTGCGCTGGTCGAGCGGGATCAGTTCCTGGAGGCCAACAGCAAGCTGTCTGCGACCAGGTCCATCTCGTTCATGGGTGGTCCCGCGCTCGGCGGCCTGCTCGTGCAGTGGCTGACCGCACCGGTCGCGATCGTCGTCGACGCGTTGACCTTCGCGTTCTCCGCGCTCCAGATCAGCCGGATCACGATGACTCCGGCCGCCTCGGACGAGACAGCGGAACCGCTGTTGCGCCGAGCCCGCGCCGGCATGCGCTATCTGCTCCGGCACCCGTACCTCCGCCGCAGCCTTGGCTGTTCGACCACCGTCAACTTCTTCAATCTGATCAGCACTGCGTTGCTGGTGCTGTTCGCCAGCCGGGAGTTGGAGCTGTCCGCCGGGACGATCGGGATCGCGTTCGGCATCGGTGCAGCCGGTGGGCTGCTCGGCGCCGTCGCTGCCTCGCCGCTCAGCCGCATCATCGGCGTCGGTCCGCTGATCGCCGCCGGTGCCGTCATCTTTCCCGGCTCCATTGCGATCGCGGCGTTCGCCGACGGCCCGACCTGGGTCAAGGCCACCGCGTTGGCCGCGGCCGAGTTCGTCGGCGCGTTCGCGGTGATGTGCTTCGACATACCGAACAACTCGCTGCAGGCCGCCGTCACGCACGACTACATGCGGAGCCGGGTGTCCGGGGCCTACAGCACCATCAACTACGGCATCAGGCCGCTCGGCGCGGTCGTCGGCGGGTTGCTCGGCACCTGGATCGGTGTCCGGCCAACCCTCCTCGTCTCCGCAGCCGGCGGCCTGCTTGCCGTCCTGTGGCTCGTCGGCTCGCCGAACATTCGCACCCGCGAACTCGACGGCCTCGAGCCTCCTGAGTTCTAGTCGTGTACTGCGCGGTCGGCGAGATCCTCGACGTCGTCGACCTTGGCGACCGTCAGCCGGAGCGGAACCTCCTTGATGAACAGCACCGCGATCAGGCTGACCACCGCACAGGCGGCCGCGATCAGGAAGATCCGCCCGGTCGCATCGCCGTACGACTGCCGCACCAGCTCCGCCAACTGCGCCGGCAGGTGGCCGACATCCAGCAGGCTGGTGCTGCCGGAGCCACCCTCCTGCAGTTTGCGCGCGGCGTCGGCGCCGCCCGGAGTGGCGAGCAGACCGGCGACGATCGAATCCTGCACCCGGACCGCGAGCACGGCACCCAGGGCCGACACGCCGACGGCACCACCCAGGCTGCGGAAGAACGAAACCGTGGCGCTCGAGGCACCGATCTGCGAGACGTCAACGGTGTTCTGTACGGCGAGGACCAGGTTCTGCATGGCCATACCCATGCCGAGGCCCATCGCCAGCATGCCGAGTCCGACGTACCAATACGGCGTGGTGTGGTCGATGGTGCCGAGGACCGTCAGGCCGCCGACCAGAAGGATGCTACCGGCAACCAAGTACCGCTTCCACTTGCCGAACCGGGTGATCATCTGACCGGACCCGACCGAGCCGAGGAACGACCCCAGCATCATCGGGATCGTCAGCAGGCCTGCCTCGGTCGGGCTGTACCCACGGGCGATCTGGAAGTACTGGCCGAGGAACAGCGCACTGCCGAACATCGCGACACCGACCGCCAGGCTGGCCACGATCGCCAGCGCAGTGGTCCGCTCCCGCACGACCTTGAGCGGAACCAACGGCTCCTTGACCCGGTTCTCCACCACGACGGCGAAGAAGCCGACCAGCAGCGTTCCGCCGACGAAGAGCGCGGACTGCCAGGACATCCAGGCGAAGTCGTGACCGGCGAAGGTGACCCAGAGCAGCGGCAGGCTGGCCGCGATACTGATCAGCACCGCGCCGAGGTAGTCGATCCGGACCTTGCGCTTGATCAGCGGCAGGTGCAGGTACTTCTGCAGAATCACCAGGCTGACCACGGCCAGCGGGACGCAGACGTAGAAACACCAGCGCCAGCCGAGCCACGAGGTGTCGACGATGACGCCACCGACGAGCGGACCGCTCACGGTCGCGACGGCAATCACCGCACCCATGTAGCCGGAGTACCGGCCGCGGCTGCGGGGCGGGATCGCCGCTCCGATGATCGCCTGGGCGAGCGCCATCAGGCCGCCCATCGCGAGGCCCTGCAGGACACGGGCGCCGATCAGGAACGGCACGTTGTGGGACATGCCGGCCAGTGCCGACCCGACCACGAACAACGAGATGGCCAGCTGGACGAGCAGCTTCTTGCTCATCAGGTCGGACAGCTTGCCCCAGATCGGCGTGGACACCGTGGTGGCCAGCAGACTCGACGTCAGCACCCAGGTGTACTGCGTCTGGGTCCCCTGCAGCTCGGCGATGATCGTCGGCAGGGCGTTGCTGACGATGGTCGAGCTCAGCATCGCTGTGAACAGCGCGGCGAGCAGTCCGATCAGGATCTCGAGGATCTCGCGGTGGGTGAGTTCCGGCGCGGTGGGCACAGCCGCACGCCGGGTCTCGGTGACAGTCATCAGTCTCCTGTTGGTTGAGAACGCCTCACACCCGTGGCGGCCTCGGTGATGGCGCGAGCGATCCGCTGCATGGTTTCCGCAGCGACAAGGAGCGCGTCGTCGTCGAAGTCCGCCAGGGCGGTTCGAAGTTGCTGGGTGTAGGTGGAGTAGAGGGCCTCCAGCTGGGCCTTGCCGTGGGGTGCCAGGCTGACCAGCCCGACCCGGGCATCGGCCGGATCCGGTCGACGGCTCACCAGTCCGTCGGCCTCCAGCGCGGTGAGCTGCCGGCTCACCACCGACGCATCGACGCCGAGCTTCGCTGCGATCTCGCCGCCGCGCTGCTCGCCGTCCCTGAGCAGGACCTTGAGCACGCTCGCGTCGGAGCGGCGCAGCCCGCCGTCAGGGGTCAGATGCCGATGCTCGATACAACGCACGGCCCGTACCAGCGAGCTGACTCCCTCGAGCAGCTCCTGGGCCGACGCGTCCCGCTCTACCCCCGGGACGAGGGGTTCCTGAGCTAGTTGCATAACCCAACTATATAGCGGAATAGTTGGTTTCTGCAACCATATGGCAGACTGGGCGGTTTCGTTTACGGAGCGTGAGATGTTCTGGAGAACTGCACAATTCCGGCCACTCTCCGTCTATCATCCTCCGAAGGGGAGCATTCTCTGGGGAGTGCACCGAAGTCCAGGGGAGCGACTGAGGTGGGGCCATGAAGGCCACGGGAATCGAGCAAGCGCGCTTTGAGCCGACTGTCCTCAGTGCGGTACGCCGCTACTGGGTGATGGTCACGGTCATCGCGGTGCTGACGGCCGTGGCAGCGGTGGGGTACTCGATGACGCAGGCCGAGATCTACCGCGCGTACGCCACGGTCACGGTGCCGCAGAGCACCCTCGCCGAGGGTGAGGCCCGCACGCAGTACTTCGACAGTCAGGTGCTGCTGCTGCAGTCGCAGGAGGTCGCCGACCGCGCGGTCCGCTTCGCCAACGCGGAGCTGAACGAGAACCTGCTGACCCGGCGCGACTTCGCGGGCGAGAACAGTTCGCTGGAGATCACCCCACCGGAGCAGGCCACCCCGGGCGGCTTCGGTTCCAGCATCGTCGCCCTGACCTTCACCTGGCCGAGCAGCAAAGTCGCCCAGGCCGGTGTCAACGCAGTGCTCAAGGCCTTCGACGACGCCCGGAGTGCCGCCATAGCGGCTCAAGGTGCGGCCGATGTCGCAGCGGTCGAGCGGGCCATCAACGACGCCCGGACCCGAGGCCAGCGGAACGACCTGCAGAACCAGCGAACCCAGACACTGGTCGACCTGCAGCTGGCCCTGGCCACCCACCCGACCGTCACCTGGGCCGCCGAACCGCAGCTGCCGATCAACGGCAACGCGAAGCGATCCGGTGCGATCGGCCTGGTCGCCGGGCTCGCCCTGGGTGCCGGACTTGCGTATCTGCGGGCCGGCCGCCGGCGGTGTCTCGACGACCGCCTCGACCCGGTCGCGATCTACAACGCGCCTCTCCTCGGTGACATCCCGCCGACCGGCCGGAATGGGATCCGGTCCACCTTGTCGGCGACCGCCCATCCCCTGCCGATGGCTGCTGATCCGCAGTCCGCGGCCGCCGAGGCGTTCCGGTTCACGGCGGGGTCGGTCGAGCGTCTGCGCTCTGCCCGGGACCACCGGATGGCCGTCGTCTTCGTCTCGGCCGAGAGCGGATCCGACCGGAGTACGGTCGTCGCCAACGTCGCGCTCGCGGTCGCCGAGAGCGGGACGCCAGTACTGGCGGTGGACGCCGATGTGGGCGGGAGCGGCCTTACCGGTCTGCTTCTTCCTGGCAGTCCGCAGGCCGACGGATTCGAGCAGGTCGTGGCCGGCTGCCGTCCGGTGTCGGAATGCATCGAGCCGAGCCCGCTCAACGCGGACGTCACCGTCCTCCGGGCCGGACCCACCCGGGTGCGGCGGACCAGCGGCACGGCGTACGCCGAGGCCGTAGGGAAGCTGATCGCCGAGGCCAAGGAGTCCTTCGAGATCGTCCTGATCGACAGCCCCGCGGTGCTGACAGCGGCGAACGCCGTCGAGCTGGTGCAGGACTCCGATGCGACCGTCGTCGTGCTCGGTCCCGGCGAACCGGTGCAGGACCACGTCACCGTGGTGGAGCGGCTCGAGCATGTCGAGCATGTCGCCGGCTACATCTACCGGCGGACCGATAGTGGACCGAAGTTCGTCCGCCGGCTGCGAGAGCGGATCGGAACTGAGCCCGTGCAGCCAGTCGAAGTTCTGGCATTCCGGCCTGCCAGAGGCCGCCGCCAACCACAGGGCTGATGCGGGATGTCGACGCCCGCGGGTACTCCGCGCGAGGTCGGCGCTGTCCTGGGCGCGCCGCCATCGGATGCATCAGGACGTCTCTGGATCCTGTACGGGCGATTGCTCGGCCCTCTCCTGGCCGGCTACCTGCTGCTCGACCGGGCGTTCGCCTATCTCCATCTGCCCGGTAGTCCGTTGTTCGTCGGCGAGATGGTGCTGGGGGTCGGCGCTGCTGCCTCCGTCGTGGCCACCCACTACCTCAAGGTGCCGATCAGGGACGAGTCCATCCTCGCGCCGCTCGTGGCGTTCGCCGCCTGGGGCCTGATCCGGACGGTGCCCGGCGTCGCGACGTACCACCTGGACGCGGTGCGGGATGCCGCGCTCTGGTTCTACTGCCTGTTCGCGTTCTTCGTCATTGCCGCGCTCGCCAGGTCCCCGGAGCTCCTCGACCGGTGGATCAACGGGTTGAGCCGGTTGACCCCGTGGCTGCTGCTCTGGCTGCCGTTCGCCGTGGTGCTCTATCCACTCGGGGACAGTGCCCCGACGGTCCCGTTCACGACTGTGTCGGTGCTGTCGCACAAGGCCGGCAGCTCGGCCATCGCCGCGCTGCTCGTGCTCGGGTGCATGTGGCTCCTGCCCGGGACGCGCAGCGCGCGCAGCCGCACGGGCTGGAGCATGATGGCGCTCGTCGTCGTCGCACTCGCCGCCACGCAGAATCGCGGTGGCCTGCTCGGTGTGATGGCTGGTGGGGCGGTCGGTCTGGCATTTGTCCGCAACCGCGTCGGCCTCGCTGCACGCGTCGTACTCGTGATGGCTGTCGGCTTGGGACTGGCCTCACTGCTGTCGCTGAAGGTGCCGCTCGGCGGACTGCAGGGACGGGAGTTCTCGGCCACCCAGCTGATCTCCAACGTCGCGAGCCTCAGTGGGAAGGAGACACCCGGCAACCTGGGTGGAACGGTCGAGGGGCGGGAGCAACTCTGGTCGCGGATCCTGGCCAAGCAGGTGGCGGACGGCCATCTCGTCGACGGGTCCGGCTTCGGCCAGAACCTGGCCAGCGAGGTCGGCATCCTCGACGCGGGCAAGGACTCGCTGCGGAGCCCGCACAACTCGCACCTGCACATCGTGGCCAGGCTGGGTCTGGTCGGCATCTCGTGGTGGATCGCCTTGTGGGTGGGGTGGTACTGGCGCATGATCGGCGGCTGCCGGCGGCTGGCCCGCGAAGGGCAGCACACCAGACGTCAGGTCGGCGTGCTCTCGCTGATGGTGACGACCGCCGTACTCGTGTCCTGCTTCTTCGATCCGCAGTTGGAGGGTCCGCAGGTGGCGGCACTGCTGTGGACCGCGTTCGGCATCGGGGTGGCGGTGACCACGGTCCGGCCGTGGTTCCGTGGCGGGACAGGCCCGTGAGACCCAGGGCGCCTTGGATCGTGGCAATCTGCCTGCTGGCGGCATTGCCGGTTTCCTGCGACGGCGAGTCGATCGACACCGCTCTGCCCGGCCGCGCCGGACTCACTGCGCCCGTCGGTCCGGTTGCGAGATCCTGTTCCGGCGTCTCGGTGCATCCCTCCGAGGACGTCCAATCGGTCATCGACGCGCATGCGGCCGGTACGACGTACTGCCTCTCCCCCGGCACCTACCGGCTGGAGCAACCGCTGGAGCCGAAGCGGGGTGACGCGCTCATCGGCCGTCGTGGGGCGGTGGTCAGTGGGTCGAAGGTGCTGACCGGCTGGCGGCGGAACGGCGGAGTCTGGTCGGCCACGGGCTTCCTGCCCAAGGAAGCGGGCGACCACGGCGAGTGCCTGGAATCCGTGCCGACCTGTGCGTACGCCGAAGACGTGTTCGTCGACAAGCGGCGACTGCGTCGGGTCGGGTCCAGGTCGGCCGTGACCGCCGGTACGGTCTATGCCGACTACAGCACGAACACGATCACCATCGGCGACGATCCCGGAGGCCACCTGGTCGAGCAGGCGGTCGCGCCCAGCCTGATCAGAGCGACGGTCGACAAGGTGATGGTCGCCAATCTCGTGCTCGAGCAGGCCGCCAACGAGGCCCAGGTCGCCGCCGTCGAGGCCCGCCGGACGACGCCGTACGGGATGGGGTCCGACTGGCGGATCTCGCACAACGAGGTGCGCCTCAACCACGGGGTCGGCCTGGGCCTGGCCGACGGCGCCGTCGTGACCGCGAACCTCGTGCACCACCAGGGCCAGCTCGGTTTCGGTGCCTGGGGCAACGGATCGGTGGTGAGCGGCAACGAGATCTCGTTCAACGGCGCGGCCGGCTACTCCCCGGACTGGGAGGCGGGCGGGAGCAAGAGCTGGCACACCGACCGGCACACGGTCCGGCACAACTACGTGCACGACAACTACGGGCCGGGGCTGTGGACCGACGGCGGCAACATGCGCACGGAGTACTCGTTCAACAAGATCACCGGGAACTGGGGAGCCGGCATCCAGCACGAGATGAGCTACGACGCGACCATCACGGAGAACGAGATCACCGGCAACGGCCGGCGGCACAAGGGCTGGGCCTGGGAGGCCGGCATCCAGATCCAGTCGTCGGGCGGAACAGGGCTCATCGAGGTCGCCGGCAACACCCTCGGTGACAACGCCAACGGCATCGCCCTGATCGAGAGCGGCGGCCGTGCGGACGAACAGCCGGCGCCGTACGGACGGCACGTCGTCCGGAACGTCTGGGTGCACGACAACCGGGTCAGATTGTCCGCCGGCCAGACCACCGGTGCGGTCCAGGACATCGGAGACACGACCGTGTACACCGGCGCCGGCATCCGCTTCGAGAACAACACGTACCTCGTGTCGTCGCTGGACGAACCGCTCTTCTCCTGGAACGACACCGACCTGACCTGGACCGAGTGGCTCGTGGCGGGCAACGACAACGGCGGACGGGCCGAACGCAGCGGCCGCTGAACGCCCGGTCGGCCGTCAGCTGAGGTCGGCAGCGCTGGCGGTCAGGTGAGGTCGGCGTTGAGGCGGGCGAGGAGGCGGCCGAGGTCGGCCAGGTCGGTGGGATTCCAGCGTTCGAGGATGGCTCTGAACTCGGTCTGGCGCTGGGCGCGCATCGCGTCGAAGCTGTCGGCGCCGGTGGCCGTCAGGCGAAGCAGCCGGGCGCGGCCGTCGTCGGGGTCGCCGACGCGTTCGATCAGGCCGAGATTCTCCAGCTGGGTGATGCCTCGGCTGACGGTTGACTTGTCCAGGCCGAGCGCTTGGGCAACGTCGGACGCCCGTACGCCTGCGCGACCACCGGACGTGCCGAGCTCGATCTGGGAGATCAGTGCGTAGCCGGCCGCATCCATGTCCGGGTGCACCCGGCGCGCCAACCGCAGCGACGCCGATCGGGAGCGCCGGAACAGCGCCGACAGCTCCTGCTCGATGTCCGCGAGCATCCGCTCGCTCTGCTCGGTCCGCGGCGACTCGACGACCTCGTTCACCGGACCACGATCCCGGCGTCGCGCAGCGCCTTCTTGACGTCGGCGATCCGGAAGTCGCCGAAGTGGAACACGCTCGCGGCCAGTACGGCGTCCGCACCGGCCTCGACCGCGGGCGGGAAGTG
The DNA here is from genome assembly GCF_004331465.1 of Kribbella pittospori. Taxonomy (GTDB): domain Bacteria; phylum Actinomycetota; class Actinomycetes; order Propionibacteriales; family Kribbellaceae; genus Kribbella; species Kribbella pittospori. Next base: position 1,082,814 of record NZ_SJKB01000001.1, on the reverse strand, counting down.
CTCCGGCGCGCCCGCTCCCCCGCTGGCGATCAGCGGGATGTCGACCACGTCCCGGACGGCGCGGATCAGCTCCAGGTCGAAGCCCTGTTTGGTGCCGTCAGCATCCATCGAGTTCAGCAGGATCTCCCCCGCACCCAGCTCCGCGCCGCGCTTGGCCCACTCGATCGCATCCAGACCGGCCGACTTGCGGCCGCCGTGCGTGGTCACCTCGAACCCGCTCGGCTGGTCCGCAGCCCGCCGTACGTCGAGTGACAGCACCAGCACCTGGTTGCCGAAGCGGTGCGCGATCTCGCGGATCACCTCCGGCCGAGCGATCGCGCCGGTGTTGATGCCGACCTTGTCCGCACCGGCCCGCAGCAGCCGGTCCACATCGGCCGCCTCGCGCACCCCGCCGCCGACGGTGAGCGGTATGAACACCTGCTCGGCGGTCTGCCCGACCACGTCGTACGTCGTCTCCCGCGAACCCGAGGACGCCGTGATGTCGAGGAAGGTCAGCTCGTCGGCGCCCTCCGCGTCGTACACCTTGGCCATCTCGACCGGGTCCCCCGCGTCCCGCAGATCGGTGAAGTTGACTCCCTTCACCACCCGCCCGCCATCCACGTCCAAACAGGGGATCACCCGCACAGCAAGAGTCACGCGGTCAGCGTACCGAGTCGGCCCCAAACTACTTCCAGGCGCGGCGCTTGGAGCCGGCCGGCTTGATCGGGGCGGTGGACTCCCAGACCCGGCGCCAGCGGGCGGCGTCGGGGCCGGACTGGGACGGGGACGCGCCGGCCGCGACGCGGCGGCGTGCCTCGTACCAGGTGGTCGACTCCTCGTCGAGGAGGGCCGAGACCGCCGCTGAAATCTTCGGTGCGAACTCGCGGGCGCTCTCTCCCTCGGCCGGGGTGAGCGGATCGCCGTACCGGACGGCGACCGAGGGACGGCCGGGGACCGGCCAGCCGCGGCCGCGCGGCATGGCGGCGAACGAACCCTTGATGCCGACCGGGATCACCGGCACGCCGTGCTCGACGGCCAGGTACGCCGCGCCCATCCGGAACCGCTCCATCCAGCCGTCCGGCGACCGGGTGCCCTCCGGGAAGACGACCACGTTCCAGCCGTCCGCGAGCAGGTCACCCGGGGTCGAGCTGAGCTTGCCGCCGCGGCGCTCGATCGGGAACGTGTTGAACACGATCGCCGACGCGGTCGCCCGCCACCAGGTGTCGAAGAAGTAGTCGGCCGCAGCGGCGACCGCGGTCTTGCGGCGCATGCCGTCCGGCAGCGTGCACAGCAACAGCGGGGTGTCCAGGTGCGACGAATGGTTCGCCACGATCAGCGCGGGACCGTTGAGCTTGAGCAGCGAGTCGAGACCGCTCACCTGCGGGTTCACCTCGAACCGCAGGACCGAGTTCAGCGCGCCCTTCTGCAGCACCTCGCGAACCGCGATCGCAGCCGGCGTCCGGGCCCACTTGGTCGGGAAGACCGAGGTCTCCTTCGGGATCACGTACGGCTCGGCCGACCGCGGCACCTGCGGCCGCCGGCCCCAGCGCCACCCACGCGCCACCACCTTCACGTCGCGCGCGGTGTCGCGGCTGAACTTCACCAGACTGGTGCCCATCAGCGCACGTCCGCGAGCAGGTGCGGCGGGTTGTGCAGGTACGTGATCGAGGGCGACCGGCCGACCGAGTGGCTGACCATCTCCAGCGCGTCCTGCAGTGTCGAGGCGGACCGGAAGCCCATCCGCTCGACCGTCTTGCGGTTCGCACCGACCCAGACGATGTCACCGCAGTGGTCCAGGGCATGCGAGATCCAGTACCACATGTAGAACGGGTGCACGCCGTGGTACGCGTACGACGTCCGGTACAGGTGGATGTACCACGGGTCCTCGGCGTACTGCTTCTCGAACTTGGCCTCGATCGTGGCCGGGTCGGTCGACTCCGACAGCACCTCTTCGAAGAAGTCGACGTACGACGGGTGGTGCAACTGGCTGAACTCGTAGTCGACCGGGTGGTACAGGATCACCGCCCCGTCCTTGCGGACGATCGGGTTGCCCCGGTAGGAGTTGAAGTAGTAGCCCAGCCCCATGCAGGCGGCCAGGATCGGGTTCATCACCGAGTTCACGTTGTACGGGCCGATGAACGGCACGCCCATGATCGCGACGTCGGACTGGCCCTGCACCTCGACCAGGTGCTGCCGGTGCACGTTGTCGAGCGTCTTGTCGTGCACCGGCTCGATCTTGCCGGCGTGGATCCCGGTCAGGCCGTAGGTCGACCGGACGTCGGTGAAGATCTTGTGCCGCAGCTTGCTCGGCGCGGCCGCGAGCGCGCGCTTGGTGGCCAGCATCGAGGCCTGGTCCTTGATCGACCACTCCCACTCGCGCTTCTGCAGGAACTCCAGCGGACCGCCGAAGATGTCGTTGTTCAGCGACGTCTCGATCTGGAAGACCTTGACGTGCTGGGTCAGGATCTCGCCCATCCGCCAGGCCGAGTGGTGCATCTTCGAGGCCTTGTGGTCCATGAAGGACCGCGAGTGGATCATCGTGTGGCTGTTGTGGTGGTGCTTCAGCGACTTGTACGACGCCAGGCCGATCGACGTCGACTTGTGGCCGCCGTCCATCGCCACCAGGTTCACGTTCACGTAGACGAGCAGGTCGGACTCGGCCGCCCGCTTGGAGATCTCCACGTCCTCGCCGTGCTTGGTCTGCCCCAGGTGGGTCAGGTTCGCGGTGTCCTCGGCGTCGAAGTTGTAGAGCTTGCCGTCGGGGAAGAAGGACCGGAACACCCGCTCGCCGACGATGTCGCGCAGTTCGTTCGGGGTGAGCCGGCGGTGCAGCGCGTTCGCCGAGATCAGCTCGACGTCGTCCACGCCGGCGGACGCGGCCAGCTCCAGCACCGCCTCGATGATGCGCTGCCGGATGTCCGGCTTCTTCATCGGCGGCAGCGGGATCGAGATGTCGTCGAAGGCGATCGTCAGTCGCATCCCGGCGAACAGCAGCTCGGGCAGCGGCTCGGACTCCAGCGGGTTGAGCAGCGCGTTCTGGATCGCCTCGTCCACGTCCCGCACCGGTGGCAGCGCCTCCGGCGGGTACACCACCCGGGTACCGAGCGGGAACCGCTCCAGCAGGAATCCCTCACCGTTGTGGACGAGCAGGGGCGGAGTCCGGTCGTCCACCTCAAGCACAAACCCTGGCCGAGACATGTCAGAACCTCTCTCGTACGTCGTGCAGCGCTGTCACGGCCCTCATGAGGCCCTCACATCGAAAGCAACCTTGACCGTGCCGAGTCGGCCGGCCGAATGCGCGTGGTCGATCGCCTCGCGCCAGCGGTAGAGCGGGTACCGCGCGCCGACCACGCCGTCGAGCGGAGCCTTGGCGGCCAGCTCCAGCGCGGTCTCGAACGCGGGCTGGCCGTTCGGCTCCTCCCGCGCGGACGCGTAGGTGCCGGCCAGCTCCAGCTCGCGGAACCACACCGGCGACAGGTCCGCGCCGGTCGACGGCATGCCGGACAGCACCACCCGGCCGCCGGCCTTGGTCACCCGGAGCACGGTGTCGATCGAGTCCTTGCTACCGACGGCGTCCACGGCGATGTCGACACCGCCGAGCAGGAACTCCTTGGCCATCTCCGGCTTCAACCGGAACGCACCGGTCGAGCGCCGTACGCCGCGGAAGACCTCGTCGGGAGCGACCACGTCGCTGGCGCCGAACGCCCGGGCCAGCTCACGCTGCTTGGCGTGCTTCGCGACGACCGTGATCCGGCCGGCCTGGGTCAGCTCGCGGAGGGCGAGGGTCGCGAACAGGCCGACCGCACCTGCGCCACTCACCAAGACCGACTGGCCGGGCTCAACCTTGGACCTCAGTGCCGTGTGCACGGCGCAGGCGAGCGGCTCGACCAGCACTGCGCGCTCGTTGGTGAGTGCCTCGGGTACGGCGTACAGCTGGCTGCGGTGCGCGATCATCACGTTGCCCCAGCCACCGCCGGTGTCCTGGCAGAACCCGGTCTGCAGACCAGGCGCCACGTGACCGACGGTGATCCGGTCGCACCGGTTGGTGTTACCGGAAGCGCAGCCCTGGCAGGGCTCGACACCGCGAGCCGCGCAGGTCAGGACGCTGTCCATCACCACCCGGGTGCCCTTCGGCAGGTCCTCGCAGTCGTCGAGCAGTTCGCCGACGATCTCGTGACCGGGGACGAACGGCATCGACACCATGGCGGAGAAGTACAGCTTGGTGGATCCGGTCACCATGCCGAGGTCGGAGCCGCAGATGCCGGACAGGATCGGGCGGATCCGCGCCCAGCCCTCCCGCTCGGCCTTCGGCTCGTTGATGGTGACGAGACGCAGCGGCGCGGCCGGACCGGTCAGGATGCCGGGAATGCGGCCGCCGACCGCCTTGGCCGCCAGGTACTTGGCCGGCGACCGGTACATCTCGAGTGCGAGCATCATCGGGCGTTCACCCCTGGCAGCTCCAACCGGGACGAAGTGGACGGGGTCTTCCAGTCGACGATCTGCCAGCGCGCGGCCCGGGCAGCCCGGAACAGCGACACGTCCGGCGAAACCGCGACCGGATTGCCGACGACCGACAGCATCGGCAGGTCCGAGTGGCTGTCGGCGTAGGCGTAGGACTTGGACAGGTCGATATTCGTACCGCGGGCGCGGTGCTTGAGCCACGCCGCCCGGGACTCGCCGACCAGCGGCGGCCCGGAGAGGAAGCCGGTGCAGCGGCCGCGGTCGTCGACGGCCAGTTCGGCGGCGACGATCTCGTCGAACAGCGGCGCCAGCGGCCGGGTCAGCGGCCGGACCGCGCCGGTGATCAGGATCGTTTTGTGCCCGGCCGCGCGGTGCTCGCGGATCCGCCGTACCGCGGCTCCGCTCAGCCGCTCGAGCACGTGCTCGGCGAGGACCTCGTCGACGATCCGGTTCAGTTCCTCAAGGTCCGCGCCCTCGTAGCGGCGGTAGATCGTGCGGAGGAACGTGCCGCGGTCCTTGCGCTCGGCCGAGATCAGCTTCGGCAGCCGGCGCAGCATCTGGCCGATCTCACCGACCCGCTGGTGGCTGTCCAGCTCGGGCAGCCGCATCCACAGGTAGGTCTCGATCACGTTCGACGACAGCAGTGTGCCGTCCATGTCGAACGCGGCGATCACCTCGGTGTCCTGCGAAGGCTCGACCTTCTTCAGTACGCCGGCCGACTCCAGCAGCGCCTTGTTCCGCTTCTTCCGAACGACGTCCAGCCGGCGCATCGACTCGGTGACGCTCGGGCAGTGCAGCTCCTGCAGGTAGTACTGCCAGTCCACGATCGAGGTGTCGCACCAGAACTTCTCCCGGTCGTCACCCTCGAGCGCATTGTGCAGGGCCAGCACGTTGTCGTCGATGAACTGCAGCTCGGCCTGTGCGTACTCGGAGTACAGATCCATGTAACGGCGGAGAAAGTCGAGCCGGCGCTTCTGCACGTCCAGCTCGCGCGCGTACTTGCGGACCCGTTCGCTCCGCGGCACGGTCGTGATGATCTTGTCGGCGATCTTGTGGGCCTTCTCGCCGTACCGCAGCATGCTCTCGACCGAGTCGCCGCCGGGGAACTTCCAGACCGGCAGCCGGACCGCGCCACGCTCACCGAGGTCGAACGGGTGCTTGGAGAAGTACGCCCGGACGCCGGCGTACAACTGCTCGAAGGTCAGCGGGTTCCGGGCGCCGGAGCTGACGTGGTAGTACTCCGGCTTGCTCAGCTCGGGCTCGGTCGCCATCACCGCGCAGATCGCGCCGACGACGTGGTCGACCGGGATGATCTCGACGACGGAGTCAGGGCTGGCCGGGAACTCCGGCAGCTCACCGCGGCCGTAGGCCAGGATCAGCGGCTCGGCCATCTTGAAGCCCTCGATCCAGCCCGGGTGCGGGCTCTGCACCGCGGACTCGATGATGGCCGGCCGGACGATCGAGGTCGGCAGCTTGCTCGAGAACTCCTCGACCACGCGCTCACCGAGGGCCTTGGTGAACGTGTAGCAGTCGGTCCAGCCAAGGCTGCGGGCGCGCTCGGTGCCGGTCTCGACCAGCTTCTTCGCGACCCACTCGGTCCGGCGCCGCTCGGTGTCGGCCGCGGCGGTCAGGTGGCCGGCCCGGCGGTGCAGCTTCTCGGCGTCCTTGCGGAACTTCGCCAGCATCGGCGCGGACCGGGACTGCTCCTCGATCCGGGACTTCATCGCCATCCCGGCCTCGGCCTCGGCCCGCCAGTCGACGCTGTGCTCGACCGACGCCTCGGGGATCGCACCCCGGCGGCGGCCGGCAGTGTAGGCGGTGGAGATGTGGACGTAGTGGACCGGCCGTCCGGTTTCGACGATCCGCTCGAGCAGGCTCTTGGTGCCGAGCACGTTGGTCGTGAACGCCTCGTGGATCGGCGGGTCGAAGCTGACGTCGCCGGCGCAGTGCACGACGATGTCGAGATCCTTCGGCAGTTCCGGTACGTCGGACAGGTCGCCGTCGATCACCTGGATCCGGGCACTGCTCAGCGACTCGGCGTCGGCGTACTCGGTGCCCTCGCCGTAGAACGGCTTGAAGATGTCCTTCTTCAGCAGTTGCGCCATCCGGTCGGTGCCGTTGAGCGACCCCTTCGGGCGGATGATCGCGACCACGGTGGTCCCGGGCAGGTCGCCGATGATCCGGTGCAGCAGCGCCTCACCGACGAATCCGGTGACGCCGGTGACCAGGACCTTCTTGTCCTTGAGCTTGTCGGCCAGACTCACTGGTCGCCTCCACGCGTGAGTTCGAGTGCCTCGGTCAGGGTGAACGCACCGGCGTACAGGGCCTTGCCCACGATCACGCCCTCGACGCCGTCGGCGACCAGGGTGCTCAGCGCCTTCAGGTCGTCGAGGCTGGAGACGCCGCCGGAGGCGATGATCGGCTTGGCGGTGCGTGCGCACAGGTCGCGGTACAGGTCCAGGTTCGGCCCCTGGAGCATGCCGTCCTTGGTGACGTCGGTGACCACGTAGCGCTCGCAGCCGGCCGCTTCCAGCCGCTCGAGCACCTCGTACAGGTCGCCGCCTTCTTTGGTCCAGCCGCGGGCCGCCAGGGTCCGGCCGCGGACGTCGAGGCCGATCGCGACGCGGTCGCCGTACTGCTGGATGATCCGGTCGCACCACTCCGGGTTCTCGAGCGCTGCGGTGCCGATGTTGACGCGGCGAGCGCCGGTCGCCAGCGCGGCCTCGAGCGAGTCGTCGTCCCGGATCCCGCCGGACAGCTCGACCTGAACATCGAGCTTGCCGGTCACGTCGGCGAGCAGTTCGCGGTTGCTGCCCCGGCCGAACGCGGCGTCCAGGTCGACGAGGTGGATCCACTCCGCTCCGGCGTCCTGCCAGGCCATCGCGGCGGCCAGCGGATCGCCGTACGAGGTCTCACTTCCGGCCTCTCCCTGCACCAGCCGGACAGCCTGACCGTCTGCCACATCCACGGCAGGCAGCAGCACCAGGTTCTCAGACATGGCCACACCCTAGATGGCGTTAGTTCGAGTTTCGTAACCCGCTGCCCCGCTGAGTCGTTTGATTTCGATCTGTCGCAGCAATACCAGTCTACCTACTGGTTTCATCGATCTAGGGTGGCTGAATGGTCACGCTGGAGGAGCTCGAAACCGATCCACATCCGGCCCTGGCGGCGCTGCGGCCGGTGGGATGGGTCGATGCTCTCGACAGTTGGGTAGTCGCGAGCCGCGACCTGGCGATGGCGGTGATGCGCGATCCGGACACGTTCACCGTGGACGATCCACGGTTCTCGACCGCCCAGGTGGTGGGGCCATCGATGCTGTCCCTGGATGGTGCGGCCCACAAGGCACATCGGGATCCGTTCGAGTCACCGTTCGGGCTCGCGGAGACCCGACGGCGGTTCACCGACGTCGTCCAGCAGACCGTGGACGAGTTGGTCGGGGTTCTCGAGCCGCCGTCTGCGGATCTGCGCCGTACCGTGGCCGGCCCGTTGTCAGTAGCGGTGGTGGCCTACTCGCTCGGCCTGCCGCCTGCCTCGGCCTCGACGGTGCTGGACTGGTACGCCGCGATCTCCGACTCGGTCACGGGCGTCTCGGCCGGACGCCAGGTGACTCCGGAGGGTGCCGAGGCATTCGCGCTGCTGCACGCACACGTTGCCTCAGGCATCGAGTCGACCGACTCCCTGATCGCGGCCGCGGCCCGCGCCGGGATCGGCGTGGACGACGTGGTCGCGAATGCGGCGGTCCTGATGTTCGGCGGGATCGAGACCACCGAAGGCATGATCACCAACGCGCTGTGGCATCTGCTGACCCACCCCGACCAACTCGCCCTCGTCCGCGCCGACCCGTCGCTCCTGCCCAACGCGATGGAGGAGTCACTCCGCCTCGAACCAGCCGCCGCCGTGGTCGACCGCTACGCCACCCGCGACGTCACTCTGGCCGGCGCACCGATTCGCCGAGGCGACCTGGTCACGGTGTCGCTGGCCGGCGCGGGCCGCGATCCTGCCGTGTTCCCGTCGCCCGACGAGTTCGACGTACGCCGTCCCAACGCCCGTCGCCATCTGGCCTTCGCCAGCGGCCCACACATCTGCTTGGGCATGCACCTGACCCGGCTCGAGGCGCTCACAGCACTCGACGCGCTGCTGCGGCTGCCCGGCCTGCGCCTCGATCCGTCATCGCCACCGCCGCGCGGTCTGGTCTTCCGCAAGCCGTCGGCCGTCAAGGTGTGGTGGGACGCCTGAGCACGAGCATCGCGGCCGGATAGACCGGCATCAGCCGGTCCGGATCGCGCTCCGCGTCGGCTGCGAAGCGTTCGAAACCGGGATCGAGCTCCTCCTGCGGCAGATGCTCGAACGTCGACAACGCCCGCAGACTCACGCGCTCGTAGCTCTCCCGGAGGGTACGAGGGTTCTCGGTGCTGACCCAGACCGGGTCGTCGGCGGCGAGCAGCCCGGCGGCGCGGGCCATGGTCGCGGCCTCGGCGACGGACCGGTACATCGCGGCGTCGACCTCGCGGGCGGACGGGAAGTAGTCGTACCAGAACAGATCCGGCATCTGGTCGGAGAACTGGCTGCGCAGGAACGCCACTCCCCCGGGCTTGAGTACGCGGTGGACCTCGGTGAGCGCCTTCTGCTGGTCGCGGTAGTGGTGGAAGGACAGGAACATCAGCACCCCGTCAACCGATGCCTCAGGCAACGGAATGTCCTCCGCGCCGCCCTTGAGGTAGGTGATGGCCGGGTGGGCGGCCGTCTCCGTGGCGATCTCCCGCATTCGGTCCGACGGCTCCACGCCGTACACGGGTCCATGGAACACGTCGGCAAGTCCTGGAGAGAGCCGGCCGGTCCCGCTACCCAGGTCGAGGAATGTCAGCGGCCGCTCCTCCGGCATGTACGCCGCGATGGCGGCGGTCCACCGCTGCACCTCGCTTGGTGACATCCCGCGCCCGGCGGTGTACACGCTGCTCAAACGACCGTCGTAGTCCACCATGGTTCGACCCTATGCCTTGCGGGGATCGCTGGTGCGGGACAGCGGCGGCGTCGCACAATGAGGCCATGACGGATCCGATGGCCGATCTCGACGCGGCCGAGACTCTCGTCGAGGTCGGGGATGTGGTCCGGCTCGAGGCCCGGCGACGCAGCGGCTCCCAGGGTGCGACCTTCGTACTGCGCGAGCACGACCGGTGCTTCTACGCCGACGAGGACGCGATCGCGCCGCTGTGGAAGGGCCAGCGCTTCCCGATCACTTCCTGCGTCAGCGGCTGGGCGATGCTGCACGACGAGATCGCGGTCGTTCCCGACATCGCCGTCGACGAACGCATCCCGCTGGAGGCGTACACCCCGACCTTCGTCCGCAGCCTCGTGATGGTCCCGGTCGGCTCCCCCACTCCGGTGGCGGCGATTGGCGCCTACTGGTCGCGGCGCTATCACGCCTCGCCGGAGCAGATCGACGGCCTGCAGACCCTGGCCGATCACGCCGCGAAGGCGATCCATCGCATCGGCTTGGACGACGCTCCCTGGGCGCCGACGTTCAGCAAGCACTGACGCTGTCGTCAGCCGAGGAAGACGTCGTACGTCAGGCGCAGGATCAGGGCTGCGACGACGACCAGGAAGATCACGCGGACGAAGCGACTGCCGCGGGCGACCGCGGTGCGGGCGCCGAGGAGACCGCCGAGCATGTTCGCGGCGCCCATGATCAGGCCGAGTTGCCACAGCGGTGCGCCGTGCAGCGCGAAGATGATGATCGCGCCGAGGTTCGTGGCGACGTTCGCGATCTTGGCCTTGGCGCTGGCCTGGAGGAAGTTGTAGCCGAGGAAGCCGACCAGCGCGAAGATCAGGAACGATCCGGTGCCCGGCCCGACCGCGCCGTCGTAGAAGCCGATCAGTACGCCGACGCCGCTCGCCGCGAGGTAGTGGTCGCGGCCGTCGAAGCGCAACGCCGTACGCGCTCCGAGTGACGGCTTCATCGCGGTGTAGACGGCGACGCCGACCAGCAGCACCAGCACGATCGGCTTGAACCAGGACATCGGGATCTTCGTCGCGACCAACGCTCCGGCCGCCGAGCCCAGACCGGCGAGGACGGCGAGCGGCAAGACGGTCCGGCGATCGGGCCGCACCTTCACGCCGAACGTCACCGCGCTGGTCGCCGTACCGCACAACGACGAGATCTTGTTGGTCGACAGGATCTGCGCGGGTGACGCGTTCGGCAGGCCGAGCAGCATCGCGGGCAGTTGCAGCAGTCCACCGCCCCCGACCACCGCGTCGATCCAGCCGGCCGAGAAGGCGGCGATCACCAGGAAGACCAGGGTCCACAACGAAACGTCAGGCACGGCGCCACCGCGGGCGGAAGAGCTTCACGGACCGATGATCAGGTAAGGGCGTTGTGCCGCTCAACCCTTACCGCGGGGAGTGAGAGACAAACCACTGCGGCGGTGCCAGAGTAGGCGGATGGCGTCCTCGATCCTGCCGCCCGAAGGCGAAGCGCTCGCCACCGGCTGGGAGCCGGACCTCGCTCCCGCCGACTCGCTCGTCCGGCAGGCTGTGCTCGCGCACGCTTCGTGGGCGACCGACGCCGCTCGGCGAGCGGGCAAGCCCTGGTACGACGGCGACAGCTGGGCCGGCAGCGTCCTCGGCGACAGCGGCCCGATGACGAACTGGGTCATCCAGAAGCAGCCGGTCGATCCGGCCGAGGTGATCCTCGAGGCGGCCCGGGAGCTGCCGAACAACGTGCCGTACCTGTTCGTCAGCCCGTGGCCCACCCGCGACCTGCGCGAGCACGGCCTCGCCCTCGCCGGCCACCCGCCGCTGATGGTCCACCTCCCGATGACCGAGATCATCCCGCCGACCACGGACGTCGACATCCGCCAGGTCACCGACGCCGCCGGACTCGCCGAAGCCGAGCGCGTGCTGATCGAGGGCTACCCGCTCCCCGAGCTGCAACCGGTCCGGGCCGGGTGCATGTACGACGCGTCGTTCCTCGAGGGATCCACGGTCTGGGTCGGGTATGACGGCGAGGTACCGCTCGCGACGTCGACGGCGCACAGTGCCGCGGGTGTCACGATCGTCGAGAACGTCGCGGTGATGCCGGCTGCCCGCGGTCGTGGCGCCGGTGCGGGCATCACCTGGGCCGCGACCAAGCACCACGACCAGCCCGCCGTACTGATCGCGTCCGACAACGGCCAGCCCGTGTACCAGCGCCTCGGCTACCTCCGCCTCGAACGCTGGACGGTCTGGGTACGGCCGTGACCGGTCGGCGCGGGACAATGGCGGCGTGAAGTTCTTGCTGCTGATCCACAACAACCCCGAAGCACTGGACGGGCTCAGCCCCGAGAAGAGGCTCGAGCTGATCGGGGGTCGCGACTTCCTCCTCGACCAGGTGCGTGAGCTGCGGGAGAACGGGGAACTCCTGACGATCCTCGCTCTCGAGCCACCGTCGGAGACCAAGTCAGTCAAGGTGACGGCGGGGACGCCGGTGATCTCGGACCGGCCGTTCCTGGAGACCAAGGAGTTCCTCGCCGGAGCGCTCATGGTCGAGTGCGCGTCGATGGACCGGGCACTCGAGATCGCGGCCGGCATACCGTTCGCGGCCCTGCTGCCGATCGAGGTCCGCCCGGTGCGGGAGCTCGACGACGAGGCTCTCGCCGCGCTGTCCCGGGAGCGGTGAGCTCCACGCACAACGCTGCCGAGGTAGACCTCGAGTCCGCGATCCGCGCCGGCGCACCGAAAGCACTGGCCGCGCTGCTCCGGCGCTACGGGACGTTCGACCAGTGCGAGGACGCCGTTCAGGAGGCGCTGCTCGAGGCGTTCGTCCAGTGGCGGGCGAACGGCGTACCGGAGAAACCGGTCGGATGGCTGGTCAGCGTCGCGACCCGGCGGCTGATGGACGGCTGGCGGCGGGACAACGCCCGGCGGCAGCGCGAGGTCAACGACCATCTGCGTACGCCGTTGGTGGAGGAGGACCACGTCCAGGACACCGACGACACGCTGCGGCTGCTCGTGCTGTGCTGCCACCCGGCGCTGACGCCGGCGTCGCAGATTGCGTTGACGCTGCGGTCGGTCGGCGGCCTGACCACGGCCGAGGTGGCGGCCGCGCTGCTGGTCGGCGAGACGATCGTGGCGCAGCGGATCAGCCGGGCCAAGCGAACGATCAAGGATTCCGGCGCGCGCTTCGAGCTGCCCAGCGGGCCGGAGTACGACGAACGTCTGCGCGCCGTACTGCATGTGCTCTACCTGATCTTCAACGAGGGGCACACCGCGAGCGCCGGCGACGACCTGCAGCGGTTGGACCTGGCGGCGGAGGCACTCCGGATCACGCGCATGCTGCGCCGGGCCGCTCCCGACGCCGATGAGGTGACTGGCCTGCTGGCACTGATGATCCTCACGCACGCACGGCGTGACGCCCGGACCGGTTCTGGCGGTGACCTCGTCCCGGCCGACCGGCAGGACCGTTCCCGCTGGCACGCGGACGAGATTGCCGAGGGCACGGCGCTCGTCGAGGCGGCGCTGGCCTCGGGACCTGTCGGCCCGTATCAGCTCGAGGCGGCGATCGCCGCCGTACACAGTGAGGCCGACTCCGTCGAGACCACCGACTGGGAGCAGATCGCCGGCCTGTACCGGATCCTCGCCGAGGTCGATCCAGGCCCGATGGTGACGCTCGGCTCCGCGGTCGCGGTGGCGATGACCGAGGGGCCGCAGGCAGGGATCGACCTCGTCGAAGGCCTTGCCGGCGACCGGTACCTCGGTGACCACCACCGTCGGCTGTCGGTGCTCGCACATCTCCAGGAGCTTGCGGGGCGGCCAGATCTGGCCCGTGGGCACTATCTGGCCGCACTCGACCGCACCCGCAACACCGCGGAGCAGAACTATCTCCGCGAGCGCATCACCCGCCTCACCCTCTGACGGCCGGGGGCACGGTCAGGGTGGTGCGGAAGACGTCGGCCGGATCGACCGTCTGCTTCAGCGCCGCGAGCCGGGCTCGATGCGGTCCCGGGTAGCAAAGGTCGAGGTCGGCCGCCGTCGGGTCGGACAGGAAGTTCAGATACGCGCCCTCCGGCAGCAGTTCGCTCCAGAGCCCCTCGAACCCCTCGATCTGGTCTCCGTGCAGCTCGGTCGATCCGATCAGTACGGCGTTGACCATGAACCGCGCGTCGCGATGAGCGAACGCGTTGGCGTCACGAGCGACCCGTCCGAACTCACCACCGAGCGCCCGGACCTCCACCGCCATTGCCGGCAACTGCAGTCGGGCGTCGGCCAAGCGCTCGCCCAGGTCCGGCGACCACGCGTCGAACAGCCCGTTGCGGTTGCGCGGAGTCCAGCCCGGAGGCATCGGCTCGTCCGCCAGCACCTGCGCGTACGGCACCTCCGTCACCGTGTCGGTCAGCACTGTCCCGAGGCTTCGCAACGGAGCCAGGATCTCCTCACGCCCGGCCGCCTCGCCGGCGACGCACACCTTGATGGCGATCGGAGCCTGGCGGTCCGCGACCATCGTCGGCGGCAGTTGGACCGACGCCGTCAGTTCTTCCGGTGCGACGGCCATGTGGTCCGCCCAGCCGGACAGCACCTGATCCGCCTGCGTCCACGGAAACAGCAGGCTGCCGAAGAGCACCGTCGGCTGATGTACGGCGCTGATGTCGTAGGAAGTCACCACGCCGAGACCCCCGGCCGCGCCGAGCAGGCCCCAGAACAACTCCGGCTCGTGGGTCGCGTCAACACGGCGGACCGAACCGTCCGCGGTCACCACCTCGGCTGACTGGACGCTGTCGATGGCCAGGCCATGCCGACGTACCATCCAGCCGATGCCGCCACCGGCCATCAGCCCGCCGACTCCGACGCCGGCCGTGTCGCCGGACGAGATCGCGTGGCCGGTCTTCGCCAGGTACGCCGCGACCGTGCCCCAGGTCGCGCCGGTGCCGATCCGGAACGTGGCCCTCTCGCCAGGTCCCTCCGACAGGAGTACAACGTCGTCCAACGGCCGGACGTCGATCACGACACCGCCTTCGTTGGTGCCGAACCCGGCCATGTGGTGGCCGCCGCTCCGCACCGCTACCGCGAGGTCGTTGGCCTCGGCGTACTCAAGCGCGGCCGCGGCGTCGGCGGCGCTTGCGCACCGGACGACCACCGCCGGCCGCCCTTGTCTGGTGAGTGTGCTATTCGCGGTCTGGTAGCCGGTATCGGCTTCGGTCAGGACTTCGCCGGTCACCGCGGCCCGCAGGGTCTCGATCCCGCGCGTCACCCGAACCGCAGGAGTATTCGTCATCGTTCGCCCCTCGTGGATCACAGACACCCCTCGTGGGCGTCTCCTCCAGGGATCGGAGCGAACCTTCGTTCCTCGACATCGATCAGCAAAGAATGTTCGGGCGACTCTCAATCCTCGGAGCCGACGAGTTGCAGGTGGAGCTCGTCGAGGTGGTGCCGGGCGTCGTCGTCCGCGGTCCAGTCGTTCAGCGGACGGTCGCCGCGCTGCCGGGGCACGAGGTGGAAGTGCAGGTGGAAGACCTCCTGGCCCGCCGCCGCACCGTTCGCCTGGAGGACACTGACCCCATCTGCAGGCAGGTGCTTCAAGAGAATCCGGGTGGTCGCTTGCAGAGCCTGCCCGATCGCGGCCATCGCATCGGGGGCGCCCTCGGCGCTCAGATCAGGAACATGCCGGCGAGGGACGACGAGCGTGTGCCCGGCCCGCAGAGGCCGGATGTCCAGGAACGCGCAGGCGTGCTCGTCCTGGTACACGAACCGCGCCGGCAGCCGGCCGGCCACGATGCCGCAGAACACACACGAGTCGTCCATGGATCCCCCAGGAAGCACGCCGGCCTCACTCCTGGGGAGCGAAGCCGGCGACCGATCAGCTGCGGACAGTGGCGACCAGGTGGTCGACGACCTCGGCGACCGGGATGTCGGCGCGCTCGCCCGTACGGCGGTCCTTGACCTCGATGGTGCCGTCCACGAGACCCTTGCCCACCACGGCGATCGTCGGGATGCCGATCAGCTCGGCGTCCTTGAACTTCACGCCCGGCGACACCTTCTCGCGGTCGTCGTACATCACCGACAGACCGCGGGACTCCAGCTCGGCGGCGATCTCGGCCGCCTTCGTGAACACCTCGGAATCCTTGCCGGTGGCAACGAGGTGGACGTCGGCGGGAGCGATCTCGCGCGGCCAGACCAGTCCGAGCTCGTCGTGGTTGCCCTCGGCGATAGCGGCCACCGCGCGGGTCACGCCGACACCGTACGACCCCATCGTCACGGTGACGAGCTTGCCGTTCTGGTCCAGCACCTTCAGGTCCAGCGCCTCGGCGTACTTGCGGCCGAGCTGGAAGATGTGGCCCATCTCGATCCCGCGCGCCGACTCCAGCGGACCCGAACCGTCGGGCGCCGGGTCACCGTCGCGCACCTCGGCGGCCTGGATCGTGCCGTCGGCGGTGAAGTCGCGGCCGTGCACCAGGTCCATGACGTGGAAGCCGGGCTTGTCCGCACCCGTCACCCACGCCGATCCCTCGGCGATCCGGGGGTCGAGCAGGTAGCGGATGCCGGACGTGTTCTCCGCACCGAGCACGCCAGGACCGATGTAGCCCTTCGCCAGCGAGGGGTGCTTCTCGAAGTCGGACTCCTCGAAGGCGACCACCTCGGCGGGCTCGAGTTGCGCGCCGAGCCGCTTCTCGTCGATCGCGCGGTCGCCGGGCACGCCGATGGCCAACGGCTCACGGGATCCGTCGGGGTGCACGAGCATGACGAGCACGTTCTTCAGCGTGTCCGCGGCGGTCCAGGCCCGGCCGTCGCTGCGGGCGTGCTTCGCGTTCATCGCGTCGACGAGCGTGTCGATGGTGGGCGTGTCCGGAGTGTCGACCACCTCGGCCGCCGGCACCGCCGACGCGTCCACGGCCTCGGCCTGCGGGACCACGACCGCCTCGACGTTGGCGGCGTACCCACCGGGCGAGCGCACGAAGGTGTCCTCGCCGTTCTCCGCGATCGCAAGGAACTCCTCCGACCGCGATCCGCCCATCGCACCGGACATCGCCTTGACGATCACGTAGTCGAAGCCGAGCCGGTCGAAGATGTTGATGTACGCCTTGCGGTGCAGCTCGTACGACGCGGCGAGACCGTCGTCGTCGATGTCGAAGGAGTAGGAGTCCTTCATCACGAACTCGCGCCCGCGCAGCACCCCGGCCCGCGGCCGCGCCTCGTCGCGGTACTTGTTCTGGATCTGGTAGATCGACAGCGGGAGATCCTTGTACGACGAGTAGAGCTCCTTCACGACCAGCGTGAACATCTCCTCGTGCGTCGGCCCGAGCAGCATGTCGGCGCCCTTGCGGTCCTTCAGCCGGAAGATGTTCGGCCCGTACTCGGTCCAGCGGCCGGTCGCCTCGTAGGGCTCGCGGGGCAGCAGCGCCGGGAACACCAGCTCCTGGGCGCCGATCGCGTCCATCTCCTCGCGCACGATCCGTTCGACGTTGCGCAGCACTCGCAGCCCCAGCGGGAGCCAGGTGTAGATGCCGGGCGCGGTCCGCCGGATGTACCCGGCGCGGACGAGCAGCTTGTGGCTCGGGACCTCCGCGTCCGCCGGGTCCTCGCGAAGGGTGCGGAGGAACATCGACGACATACGCAGAATCACGGGAGTCTCCAAAAGCACTACGAAGGGACGAATGGAACAACGGACGTCACAGAGGATATCCGCCCCGGGACAGTGCTCCCACCACGTTATCCACAGGTTTGGGGCTGGCGGCGACCACCCGGGGCCGGATGGTCGCCTGCGGGAGCTCCCTCGATCAGGCCTCCGGGTCGTAAATCTCCGGGACTAGCCGACGGTAATCGGGAGTTTGCCGTATGGCGTTGCGGCGGCCTGGGCGGCGTACAGCAAGGCTGGTTTCAGCGTCGGCCAGAACATCGACGTCATGCACGAGTACGCCGGCAGGAAGCCGCCGCACGAGCCGCCGTCCGGCCCGATCTCGAACGTGTACGACGGGACGCCACGGGTGCCGTACAACCAGTCGTCCGTCGCCCCCGGCGCGAAGTATCCGACCCCGCCGTCGCCGGTCGACACCGGATAGCCGGTCAGCGCACCCATCTTCTTGCCCAGGGCAACCAAAGCGGCCTTGTTCGGCGCGTCGTTGTTGGTGTAGCCCCACGGCGCCAGGATGTCGTTGCCGAAGCTGTGCAGGGTGAGGAAGACACCGGTCGTACTCGCGGCGGCCGGGTCGTCGATGTCGCCCTTGGTGTCGGCGAAGAGCTTGTCGAGCAGACCCTGGATCGCCATCGTCTCCGGCTCCGACAGCGCCTTCGCACCCGGGTACGTCTCGTCGCACGGCCCGCCCTCGTTGACGTTCCACTGGAACGACGAGTTGCGGTTCAGGTCCACGCCGGCATCGGACGCGGGACAACCGCCGGCGCTGTCGTCGACGTTCTTGCGCTGCAGGATCGGCCGGTCCGGGTTCGACGCGACCACGTCGACGCCGTCCGGATTCGCCATCGGCACGACCCACAGCTCACGGGTGTCCATCAGCTGGGTGATCTCGGGGTCCGTGCCATATGACGAGACCAGCAGGTCGATCCATTGGTACGCCGTCTCGCCGGTCACCAGTTCGCGCGCGTGGATCTGCGTGTGCAGCACGAACTTCGGCTTCTTCCCGGTGCTGTTCAGCGCACAGTCGCTTGCGGCCAGCTTCGTGATGCACAGGGCCTGGATGTCGTGCCCACCCTGTCCCTGCGCCTTCAGCCACGAGTCGCCGATGTCGTACAGCTTCACCAGGTCGGGGTGCGCCGCGGCGACGGCAGCGTCGTGCTGCTCGTGTCCGGCGGCCGTGTGATAGCCGCCGTAGTACGTCGCTCCCCCGGGCTCGGACCGCGGTACCGGGTGATACACGTCCCCGGTCTTCCCCAGTACGACGCCTCGTGCGCGTAAGCGATCGGCCTCGGCCTGAGTCGCTACGACCGTCGGCCGGGTGCCATGCGTGACGTCGTACCCGTCCTTGATCAGGTCGGCGACCGTCAGACCGGTGGGCAGGCGCATCGAGTAGTACGAGAGATCGGGTGGAGCGGCGGCGGAGACGCTGGTCAGCGAGACCAGGACCAGGGCAAGGCTGCACAGGGCAACGACAAGCCTTCGCATGCTGTGGGATTCCTTCCGCGGGGCGGGGCGGCGTAGAGACTCAGCCAATCCCACCCGCGGTCACCGCACTATCACGGAGAGCACGCAGTATCAGAACAAGATCGTCGCGAACGTCTCGATGGTGCGGAAGCCGACCCGCTCGTACGCGGCCCGGGCCGGCGCGTTGAACGCGTTGACGTACAGCGTCACCACCGGCGCGATCTGCCGCGCCAGCTCGACCACCGCGGCCATGCCCGGCGCGGCCAGTCCGCGGCCGCGGAACTCCGGATCGACCCACACCCCCTGGATCTGGCACACGCCGGTCCCGACCGATCCGACCTCGGCCTTGAACACGACCCGGCCGTCCTCGATCCGCGCGAACGCACGCCCCGCCCGGATCAGCTCCGCCACCCGGGACCGGTAGAACGTCCCGTCCGGCCCGGTCTGCGGCGGTACGCCGACCTCCTCGGTGTACATCGCCACGCAGGCCGGGTAGAGGATCGGCAGCTCGACCGGTTCGACCGCGCGGACCAGCGGATCCGGGGCGATCAGCGGCGGGTCCTCGATGACCATGAACGGCTGGTTGTCGCGCACCTCGCGGGCCGGACCCCAATGCGGCTCGAGCGCCGTCCAGAGTTGCTCGACCTCACGGGCCGGTCCGAGGATCTGGAAGCAGTTCCGGCCGCGACGCAACGCGTACGCCGCGAACGCGCGCAGTGCCGCGTCGTCCGCGCCCACCGGCACCATGTTCCCTCCCGCATGGCACAGTGCCTCGAGTCCGCCCTTCTCGACGTACCCCCAGACCTCGGCACCGCGCCGTGGATCGAGTCCGGACGCCTGCACCAGGCTGTCCACGAACACGTTGACCACCGGGTCGCGAGCGATCACGGCGCGCGCCGCCGCGAGGTCACGAGGACCGAGAACCCGTACGCCCACGCGCAGAACCTAGCGGATGATCCTGCGATCAGCATGCAACGGGGCGTCGGCGGGCCGGTTCAGGCCACTGCCTCCTGGTGCCCGGCCGCGATCCGGCGCAGTGGCGACGTCCAGGCCACGGCTACTGCGACGAAGATGAAGCATCCCATCACCACCATGGAGGTCCGGATGCCGTAGCGGTTGCCCAGCACACCGCCGACCACCGATCCGAACGTCCAGCCCACACCCCACGACAGCATCCGGGCGGCCGTGTTGACCCGGCCCAGCAAGTGCTCCGGCGTCACCTGCTGGCGGTACGAGACTGTGTTCACGATGACCAGCACGTACGCCGATCCCCACACGAGCAGTGCGATCGCGGCCAACTCCCAGCTCGGCGCCAGTGGCGTGATGACCCCGAGCAGGGCCGAGAACGGCAGTGCGTAGAGCGTGATCGCGGCCGGCGACATCCGCTTCAGCAGCCGGGGCAGTCCGACCGCTGCGATCAGTCCGCCGATCCCCCAGGTCCCCCACACGAGTCCGAACCGCAGTCCCGACGTACCGACGTGCAGAACCCGGTCGCACCACACCACCATCAGTGCCATGAATCCACCGCCGGCGAAGGACTGCAGGCTGCCGACGATCGTCATCGTCCGCACTCCGGCGTGCCCGACCAGGTAGCGCAATCCTTCGGCGATGTCGGCGAGGACCACCCGCGTCCGCAGCGGCTGCTGTCCGTCCCGCTGCACGGAC
This sequence comes from Kribbella pittospori, assembly GCF_004331465.1. GTDB lineage: Bacteria > Actinomycetota > Actinomycetes > Propionibacteriales > Kribbellaceae > Kribbella > Kribbella pittospori. The sequence goes on along the minus strand of NZ_SJKB01000001.1, from coordinate 1,062,644 downwards.
ATCGCCCGGATGATTCCGCGGACCGCGAGGGCCGACCCGACGAAGCTCAGTGCGTCGAGGGTGAGCAGGCTGGCCGGATTCAGCACCGCCAGCGACAGACCGGCCAGGGGTGGGACGAACAACTCGATCAGGCTGGACGCCGTCCAGACCACCGAGTTCGCCTGCGCCACTCGGGCCCGGCCGACGAGCACTGGCAGGGCACCGAAGTTCGCGCCGTCGAAGAACGTGTAGACGCTCTGCACCAGGAAGGCCACCACGAGCACGTGCGCCACAGTCAGTACGTCGAGCAGATGCGCGACCGGGACCGAGCCGACCAGCACTGCGTTCACCAGGTCGGAGTTGACCATCACCCGACGCCGGTTCCACCGGTCGGCGAGTGCGCCGGCGAACAGACCGGTCACCAGGTACGGCGCTGCTTCGAGCGCGGACACCAGTGCGGTGAGGACCGTCGAGCCACTCAACCGGTAGACCAGCACCGGCAATGCGATCGCGGTGACCATCGACCCGGTGATGGATAGCGCCCGGGCGAGCCAGTACCGCCGGAAGTCAGGATCGTCCCGCAGCCGGTCGGGCATCGTCGTCGTCATGCGCGGCACTCTGCAACTTCAAGCCGTCTGGAGGTCAAGGCTCATCCACATCAGTTCGACGCCGAGATCGCGGTCCGGGGTCTTCGGTGCCTCGCGGAATCCGTTGGCCCGGTAGAAGCCGATCGCCTTGTCGTTGCCGACCAGGACGTCCAGCACAAGTTCCGGCGTACCCTCCGGCAAGGCCTTGACGGCCGCGTCGAGAAGCGCCTTGCCGACGCCCTTCCCCTGGTGGTCCGGCAGGACGTAGAGCTTCCACATCACCCAGAAGTCGCCCTCACGGCCGAGGCCGACGATCCCGATCAACTGCTCGCCTTCGGCCGCGACCAGGGTGATGCCGTTGCGGATGCCGCGCTCGACCGCCTCCGGCGACCACCACTGCGCGAGTCCGTCGGTGATGAACTCGTCCGACACCAGACCGGCGTACGCGACCGGCCAGGTCACCAGCCCGATCTGCCGGATCGCCTCGACGTCACCGACCTCGGCCCGTCGGACCGTGATCATCCGTGCACCACCATCGGCAGCCCGTCCGGATCCACGACCTCGAGCGTGTCGCCGGTCCGCGTCGCCTGATAACCGGCGTCCGTCAGCCGTCGCAGTACCGCGGCCAGATCCTCGCTCGTCGACAGATCCATCCGCACGCCCTCCTTCTCCCCTGGGCCGAAGTACACCTTCTGCCGAGTCCCGAGGAGGTCGAGGATCTGCGTCCAGCCCGCCTGGTCCGTGTCGGTCAGGTACGGCGTGACGCTCCAGCGCTCGTCCGGTGGCGTCTCGTTGAGCCGGTAGCCGTACAGGTCCTCGCTACGCTCGTCGACCCACAACTTCGTCCCGTTCGGGGCGATCGCCGACAGGACCCGGCCATACGCCTCGTCCCAGATCGACACGTCGGCGTACCCGGCATCGTCCAGCGTCGCCTTCAGCGCGTCGAGGTCCTCGGCCTCGAAGACCAGGTCCGTCTGCCCCGGCCGGCCACCGGTTGAACTGGTGGCGGCGTCGTGCAGCGCGATCATCCCCTGCCCCGCGAGCATCACCGCCCACCCTCCCCGCTCGGACTCGATCCGGGCCGTCAGGCCCACAGTCTCCAGGAACGCCCGCATCGCGTCCACGTCATTCGTGAACCGCAGCGGCCGGATCACCACGCCAGTCATCCCCGCGCCTCCCCATGCTTGTCCAGGTACTCCGTCAGGGCCTGCTCCACCAGTGCGGACAGGCTTGCCGCCTCGTCGATCGCCTTGTGCTTCACCCGGCGGACCAACGCGGGCGGCAGGTACACGTTGAACTGCACCTTCTTGCCGCCGTCATCGTTCATGGCTATATTGCTAGCATCCTAGACAGCTACCAGTCAACGGAGGAGTACGACGATGAACCTCAGCTTCGACCACCTGGGCCTGCTCTCCGACACGAACGCGAAGAACCAGGACCTGGCCGACTTCTTCTCCGGTGTGCTCGGCCTGGAGATCTCGGGCAACGCCGGCGACGGGTACGCCGAGGTGAAGGCCGGCGCGATCACGATCGCACTGCACACCGGCGCGATGACCGACGACTTCGGTGCGCATGGCGGGACACTGCTGCAGTTCCGCAGTGATGACGTGCGGGCCGACATCGAGGAGATCCGCGGCCGCGGCGGGAAGGTCGTACTCGAGCCGGTCGACACTGACTGGGGCACGGCGTCCGCGTACGTCGCCGGCCCGCACGGCGTACTGGTGGAGCTCTACAAGTTCAACTGACCCGAGGGCGCGAGCGCGTCGTCGAGTTCTTTGTTCAGTTTGGCGCGGGGGCGCGCGCCGACGACGGACCAGATCACCTCGCCGCGGTGGAACAGCATCAGCGTGGGCAACGCCATCACGCGGTAGCGGGCGGAGATCTCCGGGTTCTCGTCGGAGTTCAGCTTCACCACGGTGAGTTGGTCCGCGCGTTCGGCCGCGACCTGGGCCAGCAGCGGGGCGATCTGGTGGCAGGGCGGGCACCACTGTGCCCAGAAGTCCACCAGCACCGGCTTGTCCGAGCGCAGTACGACCTCGTCGAAGGTCGCCTCGTCGACCGCTTGCAGGTCAGTCATAGTTGCTTCATCCTCCAGTTCTCGGCATCGGACAGGAGGTCGGTGAGCCGGGCCCGCAGGTCGGTGAGTTCGCTGATCCGCTGGTCCACTTCCGCGATCCGGGTCCGGTACGCCGTCAGCGACGCCGGGCAGACGTCCGCCCGTTCGTTGCCGGCCCGCAGGCACTCGATGAACGGGTACGTCTGCTCCGCGGTCAGCCCGAGGCTCAGCAACGCCTTCACCTCGCGCACCACGACCACGTCGTCCGGCTCGTACGTCCGGTACCCGTTGGCCTCGCGCCGGGGTTTGAGCAGTCCCTGCGACTCGTAGTACCGCACCGCCTTGACCGTCACTCCAGCCTCGGCCGCCAGATCGCTGATCCGCATCCCGCCTCCTTCACTCCGACGCTAAACCTTGCCCCCAGGGTCAAGGTCAAGCCAGGATAGCCCGCATGCATCTCGGCACCTTCCGCACCGCGGACCTGGCCCCCGGCGGACGCATGCTCGAACGCACGGCGGTCCGCGGCGCCCTGTTCCGCGGCCCGGAACTCCTGCTGCTCGCGTCCCGCCACGGCGACTACAAGTTCCCCGGTGGCGGGGTGGAACCGGGCGAGTCGTTCACGAATGCCCTGCAGCGGGAGTTTCACGAGGAGTGCGGGTACGTCGATGTTGCTGTCGGCACCGAACTCGGCACGACCCGGGAGGAGGTGCCGGCGATCGAGGCGGCGTACGACGTCTTCGGGATGACCTCGCACTACTTCTCATGCACGGGTGGGGCGGCTACTGGCGGGCAGGATCTTGAGGGGTACGAGGCGGAGCTGGAGCTCACGCCGGAGTGGGTCACGGTGGACGATGCGCTCGCGGCCAACCGGGCTGTGCTGGCCAGCGGGGTCGGCGTGATGCGGTGGCTGGTGCGGGAGATCGCCGTACTGGAGTGGCTCAGCGCACGTAGTCGCTGACCCACTCCCCCAGGACCTTCGCGCTGGCATCCACGAGCGCCGGCCAGTCGAGTGCTGCCTCGTCGGCCGAGTCCGACACATGCTTCACGACCCGCACCGGTACGCCGTACTCCCGGCAGGCGTAGACGACGCCGTACGCCTCCATGTCCACCAGATGCGCCTGCTCAGCCAGCCGCGCCCGCACCTCCGGGTCGGTCACGAACACGTCCCCCGACGCCAGCACCGTCCCGTCCCCACCCTCGACGTGCAACGCCTCCTGCGGATCAAGCCCGATCGCCCGAATCGCGTCGGCATTCAGATCGTGATTGATCACCGTGCTAGGCAGGTACACCCCCGAAAGCCCGTCCCTCAAAGCTCCCGTAGTCCCCACATTCAGCACCACCAACTCCGACGTATCCCGCCCCGCCAACATCCGCGAGGTAGCCACCGCCGCCGCAGTCTTCCCCACCCCAGTCACCACCACGTCCACCCCCGCCGGCACATACCGAACCTCCCCCACCACAGCACTAACCACCACAAACTCGGTCACCTCAGAGCGATCCCTTCGGCGCAACCCACTCCACCGGCTGCCCAGTGATCTTCGCAATCCGCTCGTAGTCCTCGTCGTAATGCAAAACAGTGAGCCCCGCCAGTTCAGCGGTCGCGGCAATGATCAGATCCGGCAGCCGGAAGTGTCGATGCTGACTCTTCGTCGCGAGCTCACGATGTACCTCGAGGGCGCGATCCATCGCCTCGCTGGTCGTGTCCACCCACCGCTGACCGTGAACCGCTCCCCACAGCCGCTCGTACCACTGGGGGTCGGGAGCGTTGTTCAGATACTCCAGCGCGGTCATCTGACATGCCGCGAGCCTGCCTTCGACCAGCAAGGACTGGAATCTCCGGAACACCACGTCTGATCGCGCCTGGTGGACATAGACCGAGGTGTCCGCCAGGTACACGGCTCCAGCCATCATGCGGTGCGGTCCTCCCGAGCACGCTCGGCCAGCCCGTCGAGGTCGCGACCGCCGCCGTAGCCGAAAGCCTCAGCCGACCGCGAGAAATCCATCGGAGCGCTCGCGAACACCTCCGCGATCTCTCGGCCACGCCGGCGGACGGCGAACTCATGCAGGGCCGCGTTGATCGTCGCAACTTTGCTGTCGGTGCCCAGTTCAGCCCGAGCGGCGTCCAGCCACTCGTCGTTCACGTCTACGGAGATGCGCGTCATGCGACCAAGAGTACACCAAGATCACTCGGTCGCAGGCACCAAAATCAGGGCTTGTCTTGCACCAGATCTTTGCTGGTCTTGGTGCGGTCAGCCGGCGGTGACGGTGGGGGTGCCGGGCTCTACCGGGTCGCCCATTTCTTCGGCTATGCGCATGGCTTCTTCGATCAGGGTCTCGACGATGGCGGCTTCGGGGACGGTCTTGATGACCTCGCCCTTGACGAAGATCTGGCCCTTGCCGTTGCCGGAGGCGACGCCGAGGTCGGCCTCGCGGGCCTCGCCGGGGCCGTTCACGACGCAGCCCATGACCGCGACGCGGAGCGGGACCTCCATCCCCTCCAGGCCGGCGGTGACCTGCTCGGCCAGGGTGTAGACGTCCACCTGGGCGCGGCCGCACGACGGGCAGGAGACGATCTCGAGCTTGCGCTCGCGCAGGTTCAGCGACTGCAGGATCTGCAGGCCGACCTTGACCTCCTCGACCGGCGGGGCGGACAGCGAGACCCGGATCGTGTCGCCGATGCCCTTGGACAGCAGCGCACCGAACGCGACCGACGACTTGATCGTGCCCTGGAACGCCGGACCGGCCTCGGTCACGCCGAGGTGCAGCGGCCAGTCGCCGCGCTCGGCGAGCAGTTCGTACGCCCGGACCATGATGACCGGGTCGTTGTGCTTGACCGAGATCTTGAAGTCGTGGAAGTCGTGCTCCTCGAACAGCGACGCCTCCCAGACCGCGGACTCGACCAGCGCCTCCGGAGTGGCCTTGCCGTACTTCTCCAGCAGCCGCTTGTCCAGTGAGCCCGCGTTCACACCGATCCGCAGTGACGTGCCGTGGTCCTTCGCGGCGGCCGCGATCTCCTTCACCTGGTCGTCGAACTTGCGGATGTTGCCCGGGTTCACCCGGACCGCCGCACAGCCCGCCTCGATCGCGGCGAACACGTACCCCGGCTGGAAGTGGATGTCGGCGATGACCGGGATCTGCGAGTGCTGCGCGATCTCCGCCAGCGCGTCGGCGTCCTCCTGCCGCGGACAGGCGACCCGGACGATGTCGCAGCCGGCCGCGGTCAGCTCGGCGATCTGCTGCAGCGTCTTGTTGACGTCGTTGGTCGGGGTCGTCGTCATCGACTGCACCGACACCGGCGCGTCACCGCCCACCAGCACCTTGCCCACCTTGATCTGGCGGGTCTTGCGGCGCGGGGCAAGGGTCGGCGGCGGCAGCGCGGGCATGCCCAGGTTGATGCTCATGTGTCCTTAACCGTTGGGTGAGGGTCAGCCGTTGAAGAGACGGATCGGGTTGACGATGTCGGCGATGACGAGCAGGACGCCCATCACCACGATCACACTGGCCGCGACGTACGCGATCGGGAGCAGCTTGGCCACGTCGACGTACCCGGGGTCGGGCCGGCCGAACAGCTTGGCGAAGCCGCGCCGGATGCCCTCCCAGATCGCGCCGATCATGTGGCCGCCGTCCAGCGGCAGCAGCGGGATGAAGTTGAACAAGGCAAGGAACAGGTTCAGCGAGGCGAGCAGCGAGATCAGGAACGCGATCCGCGAGCCGGCCGTCAGCGACTGGTTCGACGCGATCTCACCGGCCACCCGGCTGGCGCCGACGACGCTCATCGGGCTGTTCTCGTCGCGCTCGCCGCCGCCGATCGCCTTGGCGACGCCGACCAGCTTCTCCGGGAAGTTCCCGATCGCCTTCACCGTCGCCACGGTCAGCTCGCCCATCTTGGTGACCACGAACCCGAAGTCCTGCCGCTCGGTCTTCATCTCCGGCGAGACGCCGAGGAACCCGACCGAGACGATCTTGTCCGAGCCCGCCTCGTCGGGGACCTGGTTGATGATCGTGTGGGTCTCCAGCGTGGTCTGCTGACCGTTGCGCTCGACAACGATGGTGGCGGCCTTGTCGGTGTTCGCCCGGATCAGCGGAGTCAGCTGGTCCCAGCTGGAGATCGCGGTGCCGTTGAACGCGACGATCTTGTCGCCGACCTGGAACCCGGCCTCCTTGGCCGGCGACACCTTGTCGGTGTCGACGCACTTGCGGTCGGTCGAGGCCTGCGAGGCCGGGATCACACAGTCGGTGACCGTGGCCACGGTCGTCTGCGCGACGTTGGCGCCGTACAGCATGAAGAGGCCGCCGAACAGCACGAACGCGATCACCACGTTGACCAGCGGCCCGGACGCCATCACGATCAGCTTCTTCCACCACACCTTCTGGTAGAACAGCCGGCCGTTGTCCTCGGGCTCGATCGTCTCGTAGTCCGCGGTCCGGGCGTTCTCGACCATCGACTGGATCGGGCCGGTGTTGGCCTTGCGCACCTTGGTCGGGTCCGCACCCTTGGCGGGCGGCATCATGCCGATGATCCGGACGAACCCGCCGGCCGGGATCAGCTTCAGGCCGTACTCCGTCTCGCCGCGCTTGGTGGACCACACGGTCCGGCCGAAGCCGACGAAGAACTGCGAGACCTTCATCCCGAAGGCCTTGGCGGGCAGCATGTGGCCCATTTCGTGCAGTGCGACCGAGATCAGGATGCCGGCCGCGAACAGCACGATGCCGAGGAGAGTGAGAAGCGCGGTCATGCCTTGGTGGTCTCCTGTACGCCGGTGAGCTCACGGGCCCGGGCGCGGGCCCAGCCGTCCGCGGCGAGTACGTCGTCGATGGACAATTCCTCATACGAGGGTACGTCGTGTTCGGTCACTACCCGGGCCACGGTGTCGACGATCGCCAGGAACGGCAGCCGGCCGTCCCGGAACGCCTGGACACAGACCTCGTTCGCCGCGTTCAGCACGGCCGGCGCGGTGCCGCCGCGGGTCCCCGCCTCGCGGGCCAGCTGGACCGCCGGGAACGCCTCGTCGTCCAGCGGCTCGAACTCCCAGCTACTCGCCGTAGTCCAGTCACAGGCGGGCGCGACGTCCGGAATCCGGTCGGGCCAGCCGAGCGCGAGTGCGATCGGCAACCGCATGTCGGGCGGCGACGCCTGGACCATGGTCGCGCCGTCAACGAACTCGACCATCGAGTGCACGATCGACTGCGGGTGCACGATCACCTCGATCCGGCTCATCGGCAGGCCGTACAGCAGGTGTGCCTCGATCACCTCCAGGCCCTTGTTGACCAGGTTGGCCGAGTTGATCGTGATCACCGGACCCATGTCCCAGGTCGGGTGGTTCATCGCCTGCTCCGGGGTGACGTCCGCCATCTCGGCCCGCGACCGGCCGCGGAACGGACCGCCGCTCGCTGTCACGACCAAACGGCGTACCTCGTCGGCCGTACCTCCGCGCAGGCACTGCGCGATCGCGCTGTGCTCGGAGTCGACCGGCACGATCTGCCCGGGCTTGACCCGGCGGGTGACCAGCGGCCCGCCGATCACCAGCGACTCCTTGTTGGCCAGTGCGAGCGTCGTCCCCGCGTCGAGCGCCGTGAGCGTCGGCTGCAGTCCGACCGAGCCGGTGATGCCGTTGAGGACCACGTCACACGGCATCGCCGCGAGCTCGCTGGACGCGTCCGGGCCGGTGATGATCTTCGGGATCCGGAACTCGCCCTGCGCGTACCCCTGGCGCTGCGCCTCGGCGTAGAACGCGAGCTGCAGGTCCTGGGCGACAGTCGCCTTCGCCACCGCGACCGCTTCGACCCCGAACTCCAGCGCCTGCGCGGCAAGCAGACCGACGTTGCCCCCGCCGGCCGAGAGCGCGAGCACCCGGAACCGCTCACGATTGCGCCCGATCAACTCGAGCGCCTGGGTCCCCACAGAACCAGTAGAGCCAAGAATGACAACGGATCGCGGATTCACACCCCCATCCTCCCAGGTGACCACACAAGGTGACGAGGTGGTGGTTCTAAGACAGGTACAGGTGGAGGGGGAAGTTGCCTAGGCGGATTTCGTCGCCGTCGCTGACGTGGATGGTGCGGACTGGTACGCCGTTGACGGTGGTGCCGTTGGTTGAGCCGAGGTCGCGGAGTTCGAAGGTGACCTGGTCGATCCGGAGCAGCTCGGCGTGGTGCCGGCTCACCTGGGGGTGGTCGAGGATCAGATCGCAGTCCGGCGAGCGGCCGATCAGCACCAGGTCGAGGATCGGCATCGCGTCCCCGTCCGGACCGACCAGCACCGGCTGCCGTGGTGCGGCCAGCGCCGCCTCGATCTCCGCCATACCCTCGGTGTGAATCGCCAGCGACAGGAGCAGGTCGTCGCCACTCGCAAGGTGCAGGTTGTGCTGAGCGCCGTACCCGAGCAGCAAGTCCTCGGACTCGTCGATGACGACAGCGGACACGTGGTAGTACCCCGGAGGCAGCCGCGCGTACGTCGCCCCGCCGAGCGACGTGGTCAACACCACAGCGTCGAACTCCGGATGACTGACATCTGTGATGGTGACGAGCACGGGATCGTTCGCAGTGAGGTGTGCCTGCGCCCCACCGTCGCCCGGAGTGAACTCGACAGTCAGCTGCGGCGCCGGCTCGGCCTGCTCCAACCCCGCCAACCGGTCCACCGCCGGCACCGTGCCGGCCGGGATGAACAACGGCTCGTACTGGCCGTGCGCTCTGACGAGCACGTCCAACTGCGGCTGGACGGACCGGTCTCCCCCGGACGCACGTGCCTTGCCGCGCGCCTCCAGGAACGCAGCCACCATGCCTTTGCCGAAGGTGAAGTTCACTTCACCCACCACGGCCCTCACGAACCCACTGATCGGCTCCATCCGCACACCCCCAGCAACTCAGTATCGCGGAACCACGACTCCGGTACGGCGGTGTCCGGTGTGCCGCGGGTGGCATATCTTTGGGACTTGTGTCCGCACCCGCCACGCGCCCGACGAAGACAGTGCTCATCATCGAGAACGATCCGGGCAGCGGTCCGGGCCGGTTGCTCGACTGGCTCGAGGGACGGGGGTTCTCGCCCGTCGTCGTCCGCGCCTGGGACGGCGAGCCGATTCCCGAAGGCATCGACGACCATGCCGCGCTCATCCTGCTCGGCGGCGGGATGCTGCCTGACGCCGACGACGCCAAACCGTGGCTGAAGGCCGAGCGGGAACTGCTGCGGAGCACGACCGAGCGGGACCAGGCGCCGGTGCTCGGCATCTGCCTAGGCGCCCAGCTGATCGCCCACACCTTCGGCGGTGAGGTCCAAGGCAAGTACGGACTGCCCGAGAAGGGCGTCACCGAACTGAAGTTGCTGCCCGACGCCGAGGACGACCCACTGCTCGCCGGTCTGCCGTCGACCATCCGTGCGATCGAGAGCCATCAGGATCAGATCACCCGGCTGCCGGCTGACGCCGTACTGCTGATGTCCAGTGAGCGCTGTCCCAACCAGATGCTCCGGATCGGCCGCAGTTGGGGCGTGCAGTTCCACCCCGAGGTCGCCGCCGAGCGCGTACGGCGCTGGAACCCGGAAACCCTGCGCTCGTGGGGATTCGTGCCCGAGGACGTCGTGGCCGGCGCCGAGCAGCACGAGGCCGAGTTGGACCAGACCTGGTCGACGGTCTTCGGCCGGTTCCTGGATCTTGCCGACTGACGTCCGGAGGGACCGGTAGCGGCGCTACCTTTGGGGGCATGAGTCTGGAGCAGCCGTCGCCCGGCCAACGGGCGTCCGACAACGATCGTGAGCGCGCCGCCGCCGTTGTCCAGGAAGCACACACCGATGGGCGGCTGGACTTCCAGGAGCTGGATGAGCGGCTGACCCAGGTCTACTCCGCGAAGACCCAACTGGAGTTGCGCAACGCGACGGCCGATCTGGTGCCGGTCGCGCACGGCAGCGCTGCGGAGCTCACGCTCCGGGCCAAGCACAGCGCGCAGAAGCGTGAGGGCGCGTGGACCGTGCCGGAGCGGATGACTGCGATCGCGGAGCACTCCTCGGTGAAGCTCGACTTCACCGACGCGCTCGTGCACTGGTCGGTGATCCACGTCGACGCGCACGCCAAGCACAGCTCGGTCGTGATGGTGATTCCGGAGGGCTGGAGCGTCGACATCGACCAGGTCGACATGGTCCACAGCTCCGCCAAGAACAAAGCCGGCCCACCAAGGTCCGGCGGCGTACGCCTGCACGTCACCGGCCAGGCCCGCCACGGCAGCATCGTCATCCGCCACCCCCGCAGACGCCACTGGTGGTGGCCCTGGTACCGGAAGTGACAGCGGTCCCTTTCGAGGAGTCGTACGCCGGCATCCTGCGCAAGCACGTCGGTGACCGGCGGATCATCACGCCCGGTCCGCGCGCGGTGATCGTCGACCACGGCGATCGCTTTGTACACCGGTCCGCAGTACTGGTTCACCAACGCGTACGGCGGGCAGCACCAGATGTTCTCAGTCGTGTTTCGGGTCGACCGCTGGAGCGGGTCGCTGCTCGCCGAGACCGACGAGACCCGTGACGCGCGGTTCTTCCCGCTCTCGGAGTTGCCGCCGCTTCGGCCGGTGTACCAGGAGACGCTCGCGGACCTCGACGCGTTCGACGGGACCTTGATCGTGAAGTGAGGTGTGGCTCTCCACACCACCGCAGCGCAGTGCCGACGGGTTAGCGTTCGGGTATGAGCGTTTCGGTGGATCTCGTGGATGTCGACTCGTTGCTGACGGCGGAGGAGGTCGACGTACGGGCGACGGCTCGGCGGTTTGCGGATGAGCGGTTGCGGCCGGCGTTGCCGGAGTGGTTCGAGACGGCGAGCATTCCGGCGCGGGAGCTGGCGAAGGAGCTGGGAGCGCTCGGGTTCCTGGGGATGCATCTGACTGGCTATGGGTGCGCGGGAGTCGGACCCGTTGCCTATGGGCTTGCTTGCCTGGAGATCGAGGCGGCGGACTCTGGGATGCGGTCGCTGGTGTCGGTGCAGGGGTCGCTGGCCATGTACGCGATCTGGAAGTACGGCAGTGACGAGCAGAAGGACGAATGGCTCCCCCGGATGTCCGCGGGCGAGGCGATCGGCTGCTTCGGCCTGACCGAGCCCGACTTCGGCTCCAACCCGGCGGGCATGCGCACCAACGCCCGCCGCGACGGCGACGACTGGGTGCTGAACGGCTCGAAGATGTGGATCACCAACGGCTCCGTGGCCGACGTCGCCGTGGTGTGGGCCCGGACCGACGACGGCGTACGCGGCTTCGTCGTACCGACCGCAACACCTGGATTCTCCGCACCGGAGATCAAGCAGAAGATGTCGTTGCGGGCCTCGGTCACGTCGGAGCTGGTGGTGGACGACCTACGGCTGCCGGCGTCGGCAATGTTGCCCGAGGCACGCGGCCTGTCCGGCCCGCTCGGCTGCCTGAACGAGGCCCGCTTCGGCATCATCTTCGGCGCGATGGGCGCGGCCCGCGACTGCCTGGAGACGACGATCGCGTACGCCGGTGAGCGGATCGTCTTCGACAAGCCGCTGTCGGCGTACCAACTGACCCAGGCCAAGCTCGCCGACATGGCGGTCGAGCTGAACAAGGGCATCCTGCTCGCCGTTCACCTCGGCCGGCTCAAGGAGAAGGGCACACTCCGGCCGGAGCAGGTCAGCGTCGGCAAGCTCAACAACGTCCGCGAGGCGATCGCGATCGCCCGCGAGTGCCGCACGATCCTGGCCGCGAACGGCATCAGCGGCGAGTACCCGATCATGCGGCACGCCAACAACCTCGAGTCCGTGCTCACCTACGAGGGCACCTCGGAGGTCCACCAACTCGTCATCGGCCAGGCACTGACCGGGCACGCCGCCTTCCGCTGACGCATGGTCGAGGGCTGATCGGGTACCAGGAGTGAGATCAGCTACTCAACGTGACCACTTCGGGAGGTCAGGAAGGAGCCGGTATGAGGATCGGGGCCGGAATCGCGCTCATCGCGGCGGGAGCCATCATCGCGTTCGCCGTGAGGGACACGTCCGACACTCTGAACCTCACCGCCCTGGGGATCATCATCATGCTCGGCGGCGCCGCCGGGATCTGGCTGTCCTATCGGCTGGCCAACCCGCGCCGCGGACGTGATGACGTCGTGGTGATCGACCCGGAAGTCGAGAAGCAGTACAACACCACCCCGCCGGACCGCGTCGCCGACCAACCCATCGACGTCACCCCGACGCACCTGCGCGAGGACTCGGCGAACCACCGCGGCGGCCGCAACTGATCCGCTGCCACCGATAAGCTCCCGCCGTGACAGCGCGGTGGGGATGGGTAGCGGCGGTCGGCGCCGTGGTGGTCGTACTGGTCGCGGCCGGTCTCGTCGTACGACGACTGGACCGTGACGATCCGCCGACGGCGGGCACGGCGGTCACCCTGCCGCCAACGCCGACGCCGACGCCTTCATTCAGCCCGACACCGACCCTGCGGTCATCGACTCCGACGACGGTACGGACCACGACAGCGCCCCTCGCCACGGAGAACCGGGCGGTGACGGCCAACGCGCTGTACCGGGCCGGCCGCCTGCCGGCGTCGCGGTGCAAGGAGCCGGCCGTCCGGCCGACAACGGTGGCGAACGTGCGCAAGTACTACACGGAGTTCGTCCGCTGCCTCGACCAGGCGTGGGCGCCGCTGATCCGGAAGGCCGGGTTCACCTTCTGGGCCCCGCGCGTGGAGGTCGTCAACGGCACGACCAGGACGATGTGCAGCGTGAGCGACTCGGCGGCGTACTGCGACGGCGTGATCTCGATGGACGCGAACTACGACCTCGCGAACTACCGCAACGACAACCAGCTGTGGGCGCGCACCACGATGGCGCATCTGGTGGCGCATGAGTACGGCCATCACATCCAGCGGCTGACCGGTATCGCGGCTGCGTCGAACGCCCGGTCGACGGCCATGAGCAGCTCCGCCGCACGACTGGTCGAGAGCCGCCGCCTGGAGCTCCAGGCGTCCTGCCTGAGCGGCAGCTACCTCGGCGCGGACCGGCGCTACTTCCCCGCGACCGGTGCCTGGTTGCAGCGCTGGCTGTGGACGGTGCGGCACCGCGGCGACGAGTGGAACCCCACCCGGAGCCACGGCAACAGCACGAGTCACAGCCGGTGGACCCGACGCGGATTCGACGCCGCGTCCCCCTCGGCCTGCAACACCTTCACGGCCTCGGCCGCCAGCATCGCCTGACTCGGAGAGCCTTCAGTCAGAGGCTTTCAGTCGGACGCCTTCAGTCAGAGGCCTTCAGTCAGAGAGCCTTCAGGAAGTAGTCGCATTCGTCGGCGTGGGTGCGGACCACCGTGCCGTCGGCCGCCTGCTCGGTCCACTCGTCGACCACGGGTGGGCCTGACCAGGGGAGGTAGTCGAGGCGTTCGTAGAGGCGGCGGGCGTTGGGATTGTCGGCGCCGACGGCCAGGCCGATGGCGGATTTGTTCCACTCCCCCGCGATCGTCTCGGCCACACGGATGATCGCCGTACCGATGCCCTGGTTGAAGACGACGGCGCTCAGGGCGTTGATCTCGGCAGGATCCGCGTCGGCGCGGACCTCTGCGTACTTCGATTCCCTGAGCAGCATCGTCTGGCCGACGATCTCGCCGTCGCGATGGGCCAGCAGGAACAGCCCGTCACCGCTTTCCTGGATGTCCCAGCGGGCGCGGAGGTGATGCTGCGCGGCCGGATGCTCGGCGACACCGGCTATCAGCTGTTCGACATCGCCGGGGGTCGCGGGTCTGATGTCCATTCGCAGACTTTAAGACTGATTGAAGGGTCGTCGCGACCGTAAATCATGGACCGGAATCGTGAGTTGCTGGAGCGGTTGTGGCCGACCGACGACCAGTTGGCGCTGTCGGCGGAGGCCGAACACGAGTTGCGCGCCGAGGACTACGTGCTGGAAATGCCGCAGTCCGGCGAGCGCATCGTCGGGCGGGACAAGATGCGGGCGATGCAGCAGGAATACCCTGCGCCACCGTCGATCCAGATCCTGCGCATCACCGGGGCGGGCGACCATTTCGTCGTACTGGGCAGATCGGACTACGGCGGTGACATCTATTACGTAGCGAACGTCGTCGAGTTCACGGACGGGCGGATCGCGCGCGAGACCCGGATCTACGGGTCGCCGTTCGATCCGCCGGAGTGGCGGGCGAAGTACGCCGAGTGACTACTTGGCGACCTCGGTGGCGCGGGATTCGCGGACGACCGTGACGCGGATCTGGCCCGGATAGGTCAGCTCCTCCTCGACCTGCTTGGCGATGTCGCGCGCCATCACCTGCGCGGCGATGTCGTCGACCGCGTCCGGCAGCACCATCACGCGGATCTCCCGGCCGGCCTGCATCGCGAACACCTTCTCGACACCGTCGTGGTGCATCGCGATCTCCTCGAGCCGCTCGAGCCGCTGCACGTACGCTTCCAGCGATTCGCGCCGCGCACCCGGCCGGCCGCCACTGACAGCGTCCGCGGCCTGGGTCAGTACGGCCTCGACGGTGCGTACTTCGACCTCGTTGTGGTGCGCCTCGATGCAGTGCACGACGTCGTCGTTCTCGCCGTACTTGCGGGCCAGCTCGGCACCAACGATCGCGTGACTGCCCTCGGACTCGTGCGTCAGCGCCTTGCCGATGTCGTGCAGGAACGCGCCGCGCTTGCACAGCTTGGGATCCAGCCCGAGCTCGGCCGCCATCATCCCTGCGATGTGGGCCGACTCGATCAGGTGCTTCAGCACGTTCTGCCCGTACGACGTGCGGTAGCGCAGCAGGCCCATCGTCCGGATCAGCTCCGGGTGCAGGTCGGTGATGCCGACCTCCGCCATCGCGTCCTCGGCCGCACGCTCACACAGCTCGGCAACCTCGCCACGGCTGCGTTCGTAGATCTCCTCGATCCGGCTCGGGTGGATCCGGCCGTCGAGCACCAGCGAGTCCAGGGTCAGCCGCGCGGTCTCCCGGCGTACCGGATCGAAGCAGGACAGCAGTACGGCCTCGGGGGTGTCGTCGATGATCAGGTTGACGCCGGTGGTCTGCTCGAACGACCGGATGTTGCGGCCCTCGCGGCCGATGATCCGGCCCTTCATGTCGTCGCTCGGCAGGTGTACGACCGAGACGACCGACTCGCTGGTCTGCTCCGAGGCCAGCCGCTGCACCGCGCCGGTGATGATCTTGCGGGCCTTCGTCTCGCCCTCGTCCAGCGCCTGCCGCTCGATCTCGCGGACGATCGAGTGCGCGTGCCGCTTGGCTTCCGCCTCGATCGACGCCACCAACTCCGCCTTCGCCTGCTCGGAGCTGAGGTTCGCGACGCCCTCCAGGATCCGGCGGCGTTCCTCTTCGAGGTTCCTGATCTCGGTCTTGCGCTGGTCCAGCTCGGCGAGTTGCGCGGTCAGCTCGGTCTGGCGTTCCTCGATCGAACGGTGCTGCTCATCGAGCCGTTCCTCACGTTCGGTCAACCGGTGGTCGCGGCGCTCCATCTCCAGGCGCTGCTCCCGCAGGTCGTCCCGGATCGACTGTGCCTCGGTCTCGGCTTCCCGGCGTACGTCGGATGCACGGTGCTCGGCCTCACGGCGTACCTCGGAAGCGCGATCCTCAGCGGCTCGGCGGATTTCCTCGGCGCGTTTCTCGGCCTTCTCCGCGCGGGTCCGCAGTACTGCGGCCTCGTCCTCGGCCTGGCGGCGTACCAGATCCGCGGCGGACTTGGCGCCGGCGGCGATGGTGGCGGCGTCGAGTTGGGCGTTGGCGGTGGCCGCGGTGTTGTCGGCGGCCTTGCGGCGGGAGAGCGTGAAGCCGATCCAGGCCAGCAGGCCCGCGATCAGCAGTCCGATCAGGGTCAGCCCGACTGACGTCGCTGTCGGCATGGCCGCGAGTGACATCGGCTTCTCCCCTCGTCGAGTCACGCACCGGGCGGGACTGTGGTCGGTCGAAGGGATCCGCCTACGGTCGAGGAGACGGTACGGCTGAACGCACCACCGGGGTTTCCGGGGTGCGCGGTCCGTCCGTTGTGACGGTACTGCTCACTGACGGTGCCGGTCGTGACCGCTGCCGTCGCCGTTTCCGGGTGTGCGTCACCCAGGAACAGACTTCAGGCCGCTGTCACCGCCGGATCCGTCCGCCGCGGTGCCGTCCAATCGACGGCGTACGAGTCGCCGTCGTCATCCTTCAGCTCGGTCGAGCGTGGTTTCGTGTTTTCTCCGGCCGGTCAACCGGTGATCAACCGACCCGCCGGTGCTATGTCCGCCACCGTCAGGTGGAGTGATCCCTTACTGATTCCGAGGCTAAGCGCGCCCCACCACCCGGTCAAGAAGGACACTCACACCCCACCCACCCAAACCACTCCCTCGAGTGGTCTACTCCACATCCCGCGGTTGTCCTGGCGTCTCAGCCGGCGACGAAGTCGCGAATCACCCCGACCGCCGTGATCAACAGCCCGCCTACGCCGATCAGTACGCTCAGCCGTTCGTACCGTGGCCGAGCCGCCTTCGCAATCACGGCATGACCGGCCTTCGGCTGGGGCTCTGCCCTCACTGCCACGAGACCGTCGAGGTCGTCCCGCGGCCACATCATGCTCGGCAGACTGGCGAGCCTCATCCCTCGAACCAACCGGGCAGGCCGCGCTTGAGGCCGACGTGGTAGTCGCAGGTCGCGACCATCCCCCGAACCCGCCACCTGCACGGCCGATGCTTCAGCGTTTCGACCCTGCACGTAGCCAACTGCAGGAATGCGATGTAGGCCACCCACGACACGGCCAGGTATACCGCCGTTCGCCAACTGTGGTTGTAGATCGCGAGCACGGCGCAGCCTGCGAGGAGCCAACCCCGCGAGCGGAACTTCGCCGATCGCCTCCCACTGCGCCGTCGCGTTCTACCCATGCCATCCTCCCCAGGATGACACTCTAGGTTTGTGCGACTACTCTCCGCGATGCTGAACGGCGGGTCGCCTTGACATCGAGCTCGCCCGCGCCAGGCGTGCAGCAGCCGTCCTCGGTGGGAGGACGACTGCCGAGGGTTTGGGTTAGCCGCGCGGGCCGGGGAGGTCGTTGGAGTCTTGGCCGGTGACAGTGCTGCCGGGTTGGGTGCCTTCGGGGGTTGAGCCGGCCGAGCTGGTGGGTTCGGTGGACGGGTCTGGCGCGTCGCCGCCGACTACGCCGGCGTCGGCTGCTTCCTCGGTCACCTCGGCCGCGTCACGGGCCGCCTCGGTGGTGTCGCTGCCTGCTTGGGTGGTGTCGCGGGGAGGCTCGGGGGCCTCGCCGGTGGTCGCGGGGTCGACGCCGCCGCCGGGCGATGGGACTCCGCCAGCCTCGCCTTCGGAGTTCTGGCCGTCGACGTAGTCGCCGACCTTCTTCTGCATGGCGTCGACCTTCTCCGCGTATTTCCCGCCGGTCTGTTTGTCGATCAGGTCGCCGGCCTTGTCCACACCGGCTTTGATCTTGTCCGGGTTCTGCTTGACGACGTTCCGGAGCCAGTTCTTCGCCTGTTCCTGGAAATCGCTCATTGCACCCTCCGCGGTGTCAGGGGCGGATCGACGAAAATCCCCAGCGTACGGGCCGGACCAAACACCGGCCCCACTTCGGATAACACACCGTCACACCGCACCCGTCAACGCCCCTCGCCGCCCACATCCCCGCAGATTCCGCCCTTCACTCTCCGGCGGCACCGCGTCGGGCGGCTAAGTCTTGCTCTTGCCGAGGTGCGCTTTCGCCACCGCCGCCGGTGCATAGACCAGCCAACCGTCGAGGAGCGCCTCCCCCAAAACGGTCTCCGGGACCTCGTCCAGTTGGATCAGTACGGCGGCATAGCCGTTGAAATGCGGGATCGTGAAGAATCCGTCGGCCGAGCGAGCGGCAAGTACCGCTTCCTTCTCGCCGAGATCCTCCACCCGGACCGCGAGAATCGGTCCATTCGGCGGGGTTTCATCGCCGAAGCGGCGCAGATCCGCCTTGCTGAAAGGCCGTTCCCAGGCGTACGCCTGGCCTCCGACAGCCCAGGTGCGATTGCCGTACTTCGTCGTCTCCACGGTCTCCGGCAGTGCCGCGACCAGCCGCTCCACGTCCTCCAGGGTCGCCATGACCCTCAAGCTACAACGTCGTTCAGGCATCTACCGCACGATGGCGTCGACCGCACGAACGCGCACACCGCACGATGGCGTGACCAGGCGATGGCGTGCCCAGGCGATGGGGCGCTCGCCTGGGCACGCCTGTTCGTCAGAGACGGTGGCGGGAGCCACGCTCGTGGTGCGGCACCACCTGCGCGGCACCGGGGAACGTCGGAGCCGGGAACTGCGCGGTCTCGTACGTCGCCAGGTTCAGCCGGAACCCGTCTCCGAAAGGAGCGGCGGCCTCAACGGCACCCCCTCGCCCCACCCCACGGTCCGCTCGTCCCGACTCACGGTGGTAGACGCTCGTCCCGACTGACGGTGGCAGAGGCTCTTTCAGGCGCACGGCGGTGACGCTCGTCGCGAGTCACGGTGGCGGAGGGGCGTCCGATCTCACGGTGGCAGCAGAGGGTTGGGACTGGCCCGGACTGCGGTGGGTCAGTCGGGTTCCAGGCCGGAGGGGTCCAGGAGTGGGAGTTCCTCGTGGCTGGCGGCGAGCTCTTGTTTGATGACTGTCATCGCGAGGCCGCCGGGGTAGCCCTTGCGGGCCAGCATTCCGAGCAGACGCCGCATGGCGACCTGCCTGTCGAGCGAACGCATCGACGGGAGCTTCCGCCGAACCAGCGCCCGGGCAGTTTCTTCCTCCTGGTCGGGATCAAGCTCGTCCAGCGCATCCCGCGCCAACTGATCGTCCACACCCCGACGACGGAGCTCCTGGGCCAGAGCTCGCTTCCCGAGCCCACGACCTCGGTGCCGAGACTCAACCCACGCGTTCGCGAACGCCGCGTCGTCGATCAACCCGACCTCGGTAAACCGATCCAGCACCTCCTCCGCCACATCCTCCGGAATCTCCCGCTCAGCCAACAGATCCGCCAACTCAGCCCGAGTCCTCGGCTGCCCGCTCAGCTTGTCCAGCAAGATCGTCCGCGCCACCGACTGCGGATCCTCCACCCCATCCAACGCAGGATCCCCCGGCCTGTCAGGCCCATCCCCCGACCGCCGACTCCCCCGCCGCCCGCCAAAACCCCGCCGCCCAACCGTCCTCCGCCCACGGTCTCGACTCCCGCCGAAAGACTCACCACCGCCCGAAGCCCGCTCCGCCGGGCCCCGAGCGGCACCCGCGTCCAGCGACTCCTCCACAGGAACCGCGCGTCCTCGAGCCAAACCCACCTCCAGCGGGTCTTCCACAGGAACCGTTCGACCCCAAGCACGGCTCGCATCCATCGGGTCCGACGCAGCAACCGCTCGATGCTCACCGGCGCTCGGGTCCATCGGGTCCGACGCAGCAACCGCTCGATGCTCACCGGCGCTCGGGTCCGTCGCAGGAACCGTTCGACGTCGATCCGGGCTCGCGTTCAACAGATCTGCCGCAGGACCCGCCAGGTCGCTCGGCCGATCGCTCGCCTTCACGCCTGAGGTTGTCGCCTCCGTGGACGCGCCCGCGGACCGGCGTTCGCCTGATGTCTGGGCGACAGGTGATCGCTCGCCGGCGGGCTGGCTGGTTGTGGCCGCTGTACGTCGACGCGGTTTGGGGGCAGCTGAACCAGCAGCGGAATCGTCTGAGTCGCCCCAGGGATCGACTGCAGCCGCGCTCTGATCTCGCGCAGGAGTGCGCCGCGGGTGATCGTTGCCTGACGCACCGGTCGCTACTTCCGGCTGGTCAAACGCAGGATCGCGTTTGGTCGTGTCTCGCGTCGGGCTCGGCTCCGGAGTCTCGGCGGCGAAGGCTCGTGCTTCTGCCTGCCGGTCAGCGCTTCTCGCCTCGGATGCTCGTACGACGGTGTCGTCCAGATCGCCCCACGGGTCGACGCGCTTCGGATCTGAGCCGCGTCTCGAGTTCCGGGGCCGGCGACGCTGACTTGAGGTTCGAGTGCTGTCACCCACCGGCTCCTCGGTGCTGCTCGAGGAGGCCTCGGAGTCAGCCCACGGGTCGTCGGCGCCAGCGGATCGCCTGATCCTGCCTGCGCGCGGCCGGTCTGCCGTCGAGTCCGACGGCTCGTCGTCCGCGAACGGATCCGACCACGAGTCAGCGCGGCTGGTATCGGAGCCGCGCTCACGGCCTGCACCACGGGAGGCTCGGCCAGAACGGCGGTCGGCAGGCCGGGATGCATCACCGGATGGTTCGTTGCCTTCGCCGGATGCTGCCGGAGCACCACCGGCTGCTGCTGGGCCGCGGGCGAGGAGGTCTCGGGCCAGGGCCAGGCGCTCGGCGTGTGGGAGAGACAGCGCCGCGGGGGCAGCCTCGTCGGCAGTGGACTGCCGAGGAGCGCTGCCTCCCGCGGTGGGGTGATCAGAAGTCGACATCGACCTCGGCCGTGGCGGCCGCGTCGGCCGGTGCGTCCAGCGTCGGGCCGATCCCCATCTTCTCCTTGATCTTCTTCTCCAGCTCGTTGGCCAGATCGGGGTTGTCGCGCAGGAAGTTCCGCGCGTTCTCCCGGCCCTGGCCGAGCTGGTCGCTCTCGTAGGTGAACCAGGCACCGGCCTTGCGGACGAAGCCCTGATCCACACCGAGGTCGAGCAGGCTGCCCTCGCGGCTGATGCCCTGGCCGTAGATGATGTCGAACTCGGCCTGCTTGAACGGCGGGGCCACCTTGTTCTTCACGACCTTGACGCGGGTCCGGTTACCGACGACGTCGGTGCCGTCCTTCAGCGACTCGATCCGGCGTACGTCCAGCCGCACCGACGCGTAGAACTTCAGCGCCTTACCACCGGTCGTCGTCTCCGGGGAGCCGAACATGACGCCGATCTTCTCGCGCAGCTGGTTGATGAAGATCGCGGTCGTGTTCGTCCCGCTGACCGCACCGGTCATCTTCCGCAACGCCTGGCTCATCAGCCGGGCCTGCAGACCGACGTGGCTGTCACCCATCTCACCCTCGATCTCGGCCCGCGGCACCAGCGCGGCCACCGAGTCGATCACGACGATGTCGATCGCGCCGGAGCGGACCAGCATGTCGGCGATCTCCAGCGCCTGCTCACCGGAGTCGGGCTGCGAGACCAGCAGCGCGTCGGTGTCGACGCCCAGCTTCCGCGCGTACTCCGGGTCGAGGGCGTGCTCGGCGTCGATGAAGGCCGCGATCCCGCCGGCGCGCTGAGCGTTCGCGACCGCGTGCAGGGCGACAGTCGTCTTACCGGAGGATTCCGGACCGTAGATCTCCACCACGCGACCGCGCGGCAGACCGCCGATCCCGAGCGCGATGTCGAGCGCGATCGACCCGGTCGGGATGACCTCGATCGGAGGCCTGTTCTGCTCCCCGAGGCGCATCACCGAACCCTTGCCGCACTGCCGCTCGATCTGCGTCAGCGCAGTCGCGAGCGCCTTCTCGCGATCGCTCGCCGCGCGCTCCGCACTCGCCGTTGCACCAGCCATGTGACTGCCACCTGACCCATCTCATAATCGGGGCCGCTTCCCAGCCGCCCGGAGGACTTCTCGTGTCGCCAGAGAAGGTATCCATCACGTCGGACAGTTTTCGTCGCCACTTCGAATCTGTGGACAACTTCGGCCGTCCGGCGCACCTTCAGGCACCAAACTATCCCGAACACCTGTTCGAATCGCAACTGACACGCCGAAGTCTGCCCGGGCAACCATCCTGGACCGCGCACTCCCTACCCTTGCGGGCGTGGCAGACCGTCCCGACGTCCCCGACGCAGCCGTCGTCCTGGCCCTCAGCCGGGTCGAGTTCGGCATCGACTCCGTGCTCGACGCGCTCCGCACCCAGGACCCGTTCGGCATCCGCAGCCTCCTGGTCGAGTACTCCGCACAGGAGCAACCCAACCTGGCCGAGAAGGCCCTCATCCTGGCCATCGACCGGCTGCTGAAGATGAAGGTGCCCGGTCACACCGAGTGGCCGACGCTGCCGTTGGCCGAGCGCTGCGACTGGTGGGTGGAGCGCCTCGGCGGGTTCGCCGCGATCGTCGCCGGCCTCCCCCGGATCAGCGGCGCCGCCGCGGATCGGCTCCCGATCAAGGACACGCTCGGTGCGGCCGTCCAGGCCATGGTCATCGGTGCGGTCTGCCGCGAGTACGGCGTCGAAGCGCATGCCGACCGTACGGCGGTGATCGCACGCGTACTCACCGACCGGCCGGTCACGCCGGACGACGTCCTCGAGTACGACGACCCGACCTCGGCCGGCCAGGACGTCGCCAAACAGTTGGGGTTCGGGGACGAGTCCGAGGAAGCCGGTCTCCGCAAGGGCGTCCGTCTGGTGTGGCGGATCAGCAAGCTGTTCGGCGGGCTCGGCGACGTGTTCGAAGAGCGCCCCCGCGGCAGCCTCGGGGCCAGATTCGTCGGCAAGCTGCCGATGGTCGGCATGGTCGGTGGGTTCTTCGACGAGCGCAAGGCCATCCGCAAGGCGGCGTACCGGACTGCGGACCTGCTCACCACCAGCGCGTTCCGGGTCAAGCCGGTCTGAGCCCAAGACCAGGCGCACCGAGGACTGGGCACGCCGAGGACTGGGGGCGGGGACGTCGGCCTGGGATGATCTCGGCATGACTGGGATCGTCATCGTGCGTCCGGACGACAGCTGGCCCGCGCAGTACGAGAAGACCGCTCGGGTGGTGAGCGAACTGCTGGGCGAGACCGCACAGCGGATCGACCACATCGGATCGACGTCCGTACCGGGGCTGCCCGCCAAGGACATCATCGACATGCAGGTGACCGTCGGGACGGAGCCGGAGCTCGACGACGTGGTGGAGCGCATGGCCGCCGCGGACTGGGAGGTCCGCCCGCCGAAACGCGACCACCCGGTGCCTGGCCTCCCGACCGACGACCTGCAGTGGGTCAAGCGAATCCTGGTGGAGCCGATGTACCGGCGGCGCGTCAACCTGCACATCCGTGTCGCTGGTCGAGCCAACCAGCGCTATGCACTGCTGTTCCGGGACTACCTCCGCAACCACCCGGACACCGCTCGCGCCTATGGGGAGTTCAAGAAACGAGCGGCTGCGTTGCCGATCGAGTCGACGGCGGAGTACACCGATCTGAAGGACCCGGTCTGCGATCTCATCTACCTGCCTGCCGAGGAGTGGGCCGCCCGTACCGGCTGGACTCCCTGAACACAGGGTGAGGGCAGTACTACTCCGGGGTCGTTGACCCTGTTGCGGTAAAGCCACCACGCTTGATATTCGGGGGGTACGTGGCGTCCCTCCATAGGGGGCGTGGTTCGGGTGGGCGGAGTGGGTCGGCTGGCGGCGTTGCCGTGCGGCAAGGTGTCGAAGTGGATCGTTCTGGGACTGTGGATCGTGGCAATGGCCGCCGCATTCAGTCCGGCCGGCAAGCTGACGGGCGCTCAGGAGAACGACGCCGTCTCGTGGCTGCCGGGCAAGGCGGAGTCCACCGAGGTTCTGAAGGCGACGCAGCAGTTCTCGTCGCCGGACGAGATCCCGGCAGTGCTCGTGTACGAGCGATCGTCCGGAATCACCGCGGCCGATCGGCAAGCGGTCACACAGCACCTGGCGCAGTTCGGGCAACTCGAGAACGTCGACCGCGAGGTGGTCGGGCCGATTCCGTCCGAGGACGGCAAGGCGCTGCAGGTCCTCGTACCGATCAACGCTGGCGCCGGAGGCTGGGAGACGATCGGCGCACGCGCGGACGACATCAGACGCGTTGCCGCGGACCGGCCGGATGGTCTGTCGTTCCACCTCACCGGACCGGGCGGATTCGCCGCTGACTCGCAGGAGGCGTTCGCCGGCATCGACGGCAAACTCCTGTACTCCGCCGCGGCCGTGGTGATCATCATCCTGCTGCTGACTTATCGCAGTCCGGTGCTCTGGTTGCTGCCACTGGTGTCGGCAGGTACCGCGCTCTTCGCAGCGCAGGCTGTCGTCTACTACCTCGCCACCAAGGCGGACCTGACCGTCAACGCCCAGAGCGCAGGCATTCTGACCGTTCTGGTGTTCGGTGCTGGGACGGACTATGCCCTCTTGCTGGTCGCCCGCTATCGGGAAGAGCTCCGAAGGCACGAGGATCGGCACGAGGCCATGGCCTTCGCACTGCACCGCGCAGGCCCGGCGATCGTCGCTTCAGGCTCCACAGTGGTCGCAGGCATGCTCTGTCTGCTTTTCGCGTCGATGAACTCGACCCGTGGCCTTGGACCGGTTGCGGCAGTCGGCATCGTCGTCGCACTGATCGCCATGCTGACTCTGCTACCCGCTCTGCTCGTCATCTGTGGACGCTGGGTGTTCTGGCCGCTGCGTCCGACGTACGGCTCGGACGACCACACCGAGAACAGTGTCTGGGGTCGCATCGGCCGGCGGATCGCCGTACGTCCGCGGCTGACCTGGATCACGACGACCGTCGTCCTGGGGATCGCGGCCCTCGGCATCCTCCGCCTGGACCCGACCGGACTGTCCAACGAGGAGTCCTTCGTCGGTACGCCGGACTCGGTGGTCGGCGAGAGGATCCTGGCCACCCACTTCCCGGCCGGTGCGGGCAACCCGCTGGTCGTGGTCAGCAACGAGGCTCAGGCAGAAGAGGTCCGTACAGCGATGGCCTCGACCCAAGGCATCGCGTCGGTGGCGGAACCGCAGAAGGCCGATGGGTTGGCGTACCTCGAGGGCACCATGACGGACGCGGTGGACAGTCAGGCCGCGAAGGACACCGTGGATCGCGTCCGGGACGCCGTACACGCCGTACCGGGCGCCGACGCGCGCGCCGGCGGTGGTGCGGCGATTCTGCTCGATACCCAGCGAGCAGCCGATCAGGACAACAAGGTGATCATCCCGATCGTGCTCGTGGTGGTGTTCCTCATCCTGGCGCTGCTGCTGCGGGCGCTGCTCGCACCGGTGTTGCTGGTGGCAACGGTCGTGCTGTCGTTCGGCGCGGCGCTGGGGATCAGCGCACTGGTGTTCGACGCGCTCGGGTTCGAGGGGGCGGACACGTCGCTGCCGTTGTTCGTCTTCGTCTTCTTGGTTGCCTTGGGCATCGACTACAACATCTTCCTGATGACGCGCGTGCATGAGGAGTCGAAAGTGCACGGCACCCGGCGTGGCGCGCTCATCGGCGTCGCCGCGACCGGAGGGGTGATCACGTCGGCCGGACTGGTGCTGGCGGGGACGTTCGCGGTGCTGGCGACACTACCGGTGGTGGCGTTCGCCGAGATCGGCATCGCGGTCGCGCTCGGCGTCCTGCTCGACACCATCGTGGTCCGCTCGGTGCTGGTCACCGCGCTCAACCTGGACATCGGCCGGCACCTGTGGTGGCCGAGCAAACTGGCGCACAAGCGCGATCCGGAGCCTGCCGATGAGCTGCCTGAACCGGAGCCCGAGCTGACCAGCACCTGATCGTCAGCGTTCGCTGGGCGGCAACTGCAAGTGGGCCCAGACGGCACGCCAGACGGTCTTGGCGTGCTCGCCGTCGGCCAGCGCCTCGACCACCGTCCGGCCGCCGAGGTCGCGGACGACCTGCGTCTCGGCCCAGGTTCGTGCGTACGCGGGACCGAGATGCTGGTCCATCCGCGCCCAGAACTCTGTCAGTCTCATGCCTGCCCGTCGTCGTCCTTCGGTGGCTGTCCCCAACCACTCTGTGAGCCGTCCTGCGGTCCGGGCCGGCCCTGCTGAGGCGGCGGCGCCGGCCGCTGTCCTGGAGCGGGCTGTCCCGGACCAGGTTGCCCCGGACCAGGCTGTCCCTGACCAGGTTGCTGGCCCGGACCGGGCTGCTGCTGCCCCCAGCCGCCCTGGCCCTGCTGCGGCGGCTGCCCTTGCGGACCCCATGGCCCCTGCTGAGGCTGCCCAGGGTACTGCGGCGGCCCAGCCTGCCCGGGGTACGGCGCCTGACCCGGTTGCCCGCCGTACTGCCCTGGCTGTCCCGGCTGACCGCCGTACTGGCCGCCAGGCGGGTAGCCGCCCTGCCCGCCGTACCCAGGCTGTCCCGGGTACTGCCCCGGCTGGCCGCCGTACTGCGGACCCCACTGCCCCTGCTGCGGTTGTCCCGGATACTGCCCCGGGTACTGCGCGTATGCCTGTTGTCTCTTGCGACCACGCAGCACGAAGAACACCACCGCTGCAACGGCCAGCAACAGCAGCACAGCGATCACGATGATCAACCAGAGTGGGAAGGTGCTGCCCGCCTCAGACGTCAGCGACACCTTGCCGAGCTTGTCCAGGCTGTCGTACGTCGCCGTTCGGCCGCTGATCGACGCACCGTCGTCGTGCTCGAGGATCCTGCCCGGCATGGTGATCTTGAAGTTCACCGACGGCTGCGTGCCGGACGGGACCTGACCGAGATCGGAGTCCTTCACCGAGACGATGATCCGGTCGCCCACCTTGCGAAAGCCGACGCCCTCACCGGTCGACGTGCCCATCTTCTCGAACGGAACACTGTCGAACTGGCAGGTGGAACCGACGTACTGATCGTCCTCGAACGGCTTGCAGCTGACGCCCTCGGTGGTCAGCTCCTTGATGGCGTCCTCGACCCGGCTGCGGATCTTCTCCAGCGACTGGCCGCTGGACTCCACCAGTTGCTTGTCGACGCCCATCTCCATCGTGCCCGAGACCGTCTCGTTCGAGCTGACCTTGAGGTCGGCGTCGAGCTTCACGCATCCGGTCAGGGCGACCAGGCACGCCACGACGACAAGCGCTGCACGTACGCGGTTGATCATGCCCACGATCATTCCAGACGGTGCGGACATTGCTCTCGGTCCGTGGCGATCCGGGCGGGCGTGAAAACTGTCGGCGGGACCCGGCAAGATGGGCGACGTGACGAAAACCAGCGCGTTGAGCCGGTTCTCGCCCGCGACCCGGGCGTGGTTCGGCGATGTCTTCGAGGCGGCCACCCCGGCCCAGCTCGAGGCATGGGACGCCATCACCGCGGGCCGGGATGCGCTGGTGGTCGCCCCGACGGGTTCAGGCAAGACCTTGGCCGCCTTCCTGTGGGCTCTGGACCGCCTGGCCACGACTCCCCCGCCGGATGACCCCAAACTGCGCTGCCGGGTGCTCTACGTGTCGCCGCTGAAGGCCCTCGCGGTCGACGTCGAGCGGAACCTGCGCGCCCCGCTGATCGGGATCCGGGAGACGGCACGACGGCTCGGTGAGGCACCGCTCGAGATCGAGGTCGCGGTGCGGTCCGGAGACACACCGGCCGGTGAGCGACGCCGTTTCGCCACCCGGCCGTCCGACGTACTGATCACCACGCCGGAATCGCTCTTCCTGCTGCTGACGTCGCAAGGGCGCGAGTCGCTGCGCGGCGTGGAGACGGTGATCATCGACGAGGTGCACGCGGTCGCCGGGACGAAGCGCGGCGCACATCTGGCGCTCACACTGGAGCGGCTGGACTCACTGCTGCCCCAACCTGCGCAGCGCATCGGCTTGTCGGCGACTGTGCGCCCAGTCGATGAGGTGGCGCGCTTCCTCGGCGGGGAGCGGCCGGTGACCGTCGTCCAGCCGAAGTTCGCCAAGCAGTGGGACCTGAGTGTGGTCGTGCCGGTGGAGGACATGGCCGAGCTGGCGAGCACCGAGCTGGAGACGTCCGGATCGGCCGCCGGTCCGCCGCAACACGCATCCATCTGGCCACATGTCGAGGAGCAGGTCTACGACCTGATCGATCAGCACAACTCCACGATCGTCTTCGCCAACTCACGGCGCCTGGCTGAGCGACTCACCGCGAGGCTGAACGAGATCGCCGCCGAGCGAGCCGAGCTGGAGCTTGCCGAAGCCGGTTCGCCGGCGCAGGTGATGGCCCAGTCCGGTGCCTCGCTCGCCGCTCCGCCGCTGGTCGCGCGGGCGCACCACGGTTCGGTCAGCAAGGAGCAGCGGCAGCTGATCGAGGCTGACCTGAAGTCGGGGCGGCTGCCGTGTGTGGTCGCGACGAGCAGTCTCGAGCTCGGCATCGACATGGGCGCGGTCGATCTGGTGGTCCAGGTCGAGGCGCCGCCGTCGGTGGCCAGTGGGTTGCAGCGGGTCGGCCGTGCCGGTCACCAGGTGGGGGCGGTGTCGCGCGGAGTGCTGTTCCCCAAGTTCCGCGGCGACCTGATCGACACGGCCGTCGTCGTGCAGCGGATGCGGGACGGGCTGATCGAGAGCCTGCACATCCCGGCCAATCCGCTCGACGTGCTGGCGCAGCAGATCGTCTCGATCGTCGCGCTGGACACGATCGACGCCGACGAGCTCTTTGCTCTGGTACGACGCTGCGCCCCGTTCGCAACGCTGCCACGATCGGCGTACGACGGGGTCCTCGACATGTTGTCGGGCCGGTACCCGTCGGACGAGTTCGCCGAGCTGCGGCCGCGGATCGTGTTCGACCGGGTCAGTGGGGAGATCTCCGGCCGGCCGGGTGCGCAGCGGCTGGCGGTGACCAGCGGTGGGACGATTCCCGATCGCGGGTTGTTCGGTGTCTTCCTGGTCGGCGAGTCGACCAACCATCGCGTCGGCGAGCTGGACGAGGAGATGGTGTACGAGTCGCGGGTGGGCGACGTGTTCACCCTCGGAGCTTCTAGCTGGCGGATCGAGGACATCACGCATGACCGCGTGCTGGTCTCCCCCGCGCCCGGACAGCCAGGGCGGTTGCCGTTCTGGAAGGGTGACGCGGTCGGCCGTCCGGCCGAGTTGGGTGAGGCGACCGGTGCGTTCATTCGGAAGATGGCCTCCCTCCCGGCGGGCAAGGCGGTCGAGCGGGCGCGGGCTGCCGGCCTGGACGAGTACGCAGCGAACAACCTGGTGTCGTACCTCGCCGAGCAGCGAGACGCGACGAGCCGGGTGCCTGATGACGTGACCGTGGTCGTCGAGCGGTTCCGCGACGAGCTCGGCGACTGGCGAGTCTGCGTGCATTCGCCGTACGGCGGTCAGGTGCACGGGCCGTGGGCGCTGGCGATCGCGGCGAGACTGCGTGAGCGCTACGGGATGGATGCCCAGTCGGTGTCGGGAGACGACGGGATCGTCCTGCGGCTGCCAGAGACGGACGAGGCGCCGCCGGGTGCGGAGCTCGTGCTGTTCGACCCGGCGGAGATCGAGGATCTGGTCACCGGAGAAGTCGGCGGATCGGCGCTGTTCTCTGCGCGGTTCCGGGAGTGCGCTGCGCGGGCATTGCTGCTGCCCCGGCGGAATCCTGGGCGACGTTCGCCCCTGTGGCAGCAGCGGCAGCGGTCCGCGCAGCTGCTGAGTGTGGCGAGCAAGTACGGCTCGTTCCCGATCGTGCTGGAGACGTTGCGCGAGGTGCTGCAGGACGTCTACGACCTGCCGGCGCTGAAGGAGTTGCTGACCGGGATCAGCGAGCGGCGGATCTCGGTGGTCGAGGTGGAGACGTCCGAGGCCTCGCCGTTCGCGAAGTCGTTGCTGTTCGGCTACGTGGGCGCCTTCATGTACGAGGGTGACACGCCGCTCGCGGAGAAGCGTGCGGCCGCGCTCGCGCTGGATCAGAGCCTGCTGGCGGAGCTCCTCGGGCGGACCGAGCTGCGTGAGTTGCTCGACGCCGAGGTGGTTCTGCGGACCGAGGCCGAGCTGCAGCGGCTCGCCGAGGATCGCCGTGCGCGCGATGGCGAAGGGCTGTTCGACGTACTGCGGATGGTCGGCCCACTGTCGTTGTCCGAGGCATCGCAGCGGTGCGTGGACGGTGCTGATGCGGAGTCCTGGCTGACTGAGCTGGCGGCCGCTCGCCGGGTGGTGCGGGTTCGGATCGCCGGCGAGCACCGGTGGGCCGTGGTCGAGGACGTCGCACGTTTGCGCGACGCGCTCGGCGTACCGCTGCCACCGGGGGTTGCGGAGGCGCATGCAGAGCCGGTCGCCGATCCGCTCGGGGATCTGGTGTCGCGGTACGCGCGGACGCACGGGCCTTTCCGGGCCATCGATCTTGCGACCCACTTGGGCATCGGCGTCGCCGTCGTCACCGATGCGTTGCGTCGGCTGGGCGCGGCCGGGCGCGTCGTCGAGGGCGAGTTCCTGCCTGGTGGCATCGCGCTGGAGTGGTGCGACAGCGAGGTGCTGCGGCTGCTCCGGCGCAGGTCGCTGGCGGCGTTGCGCAAGGAGGTCGAGCCGGTCGATCCGTCCGCGCTCGCGCGCTTCCTGCCTGCGTGGCAGGGCATCACCAGTAGCCGTGGGCGTGGGTACGACGTACTCCTCGGAGCGGTCGAGCAGCTGGCGGGATGTGCTGTGCCGGCGTCGGCGCTCGAGTCGATCGTGCTGCCGTCGCGGGTGCCGGGATATCAGCCGTCGATGCTGGATGAGCTGACGGCGACCGGTGAGGTCGTGTGGGCGGGTTCGGGTTCGCTGCCGGGGACCGACGGGTGGGTGTCCTTGCATCTCGCGGACAACTGCGATCTGACGCTGCCCGATCCGGATCCGTCGTTCGAGCCGGGTGAGACGCATCAGGCGGTGCTTGACGCGTTGTCGGGTGGCGGTGCGTTCTTCTTTCGTCAGCTGAGCGATGTCGTCGGCGCAGCGTCGGGTGTGGTGGACGATCAAACGCTGGTCGGCGTGTTGTGGGATCTCGTCTGGGCCGGACATCTGACCAACGACACACTCGCGCCGGTGCGATCGCTGGTTGGTGGAGGTCGCGGCAGTCATCGGACCCGTCGTACGACGCCTCGTGCTCGGCCGGGTCGTCCGATCCGGCCTGGCCGTCCAGCCATGCCGGCCCGCAGTGGACCTCCGACCGCTGGTGGGCGCTGGTCGCTACTGCCGGAGCGGAGTGAGGACGCGACCCGGCGAGCCCATGCTGCCGCAGAGACGCTGCTCGATCGGTACGGGATCGTCACGCGGGGATCGGTGATCACCGAGCGGACGCCGGGTGGGTTCGCTGCTGTCTACAAGGTGCTGAGCGCGTTCGAGGAGTCCGGGCGGTGCCGTCGTGGGTACTTCGTGGCCGGCCTCGGCGCGGCGCAGTTCGCGCTGCCCGGTGCGGTCGACAGGCTGCGGGCGATGGCCGAGCTGCCTGGCACGGTGGGGAGCGCCGACATCCGTCCTGTCCGAGTTGGTGCGGGGCGCAATCGTCGAGACGAGGAGTTGTCGGCGCGGGCCGTCGTACTGGCGGCTTCCGACCCGGCGAATCCCTACGGCGCGGCACTGCCGTGGCCGGAGCGCGAGAGTGCGAGCGGTCATCGACCTGGGCGGAAGGCCGGAGCGTTGGTCGTGATGGTGGACGGACAGCTGATCGTGTACGTCGAGCGTGGTGGGCGGACGGTGCTGAGTTTCGCTGAAGACCCCGATCTGCTGCAGCCGGCCGTCGACGCGCTCGCGCTGTCGATCCGCGACGGCCAACTCGGGAAGCTGAGTGTGGAGACGGCCGACGGCGAGCAGGTCCGGCATACCGCATTCGGTGATGCCCTGGCGAAGGCAGGCTTCCATGCGACGCCGCGGGGCCTGCGGCTACGGGCCTGAGCCATGCCTGAGGGAGACACCGTCTGGCGGGCGTGCAAAAGGCTGCATCAGGCACTCAGCGGCCAGGAGCTGACGGCGACGGACTTCCGCGTGCCCACGCTGGCGACAACCGATCTGAGCGGCCGGACCATGCTCGAGGTCATTGCGCGCGGCAAGCACCTGCTGATGCGCGTGTCCGGCGGGATTACGGTGCACAGCCACTTACGGATGGACGGGAGCTGGCATCTGTATCGGCCTGGCGAGCGTTGGCACGGCGGGCCGGACCACCAGATTCGAGCAGTGCTGGAGACCGCCGCATGGAAGGCCGTCGGCTACCGTCTGCCGGTGCTCGAGTTGGTGGCGACGGACGCCGAAGACACCGTAGTCGGCCACCTTGGACCGGATCTGCTGTCTCCGTCGTTCGACCGCGACCAGGCGATCGCGAACCTGGAGGCCGATCCCGCACGAACCATCAGCGAGGCACTCCTGGACCAGCGGAACCTGGCCGGGATCGGGAACTTCTACCGCTCCGAGGTTTGCTTCCTGCTCGGTCTCGACCCTTGGCGACCAGTCTCGGACGTCGACATCCCCGCTGCCGTCGACCTCAGCCGACGGCTGATGAAAGCCAACCTGCGCAACGGCACCCAGGTGAGTACCGGCATCGACCGGCCCGGCCGGCGGTCTTGGGTGCACGAGCGCGCCGGCAAACAGTGCAGGCGCTGCGGCACGAAGATTCGGACGGCGTCGATCGGCGAACCGACCCGCGAGCGGGTCAGCTACTGGTGCCCGGTATGCCAGCCCGGCGCGCCGGAAGGTGAGCCCGCGAACTGACCTGTGGACAACCCCGGCGACGGGCCGGAACACGGATATCTTCTCCAGCGTATCGAACATCTGTTCGAACGAGAGGAGAAGGTGATGTGCGACCGGTGCGGTGGTTTGACCGACGAGCAGTACTCGCGGCAACTGGTCCAGAACATCCAGACCTACGGCTGGACGATGCAGTACGTCGACGGCGACGGCGACCGCAATCCCGGGTTCGGCTACTCGCTCGGGCTCAGCCTGCACGATCATCCGGAGATCATCGTGTTCGACAGCGATCCACGCTGGGCCTATCTGGGTGTGAAGCCGCTCGCCTGGGCGGTGATGGGTGGGGCGGTGTTCGACGAGGGTGACGACCTGTCGGAGTACTTCCCGCCGCCGGAGCAGGCCGAGTTGCTGCGGTTTCCCGACTCGGCGACGCATCTGTTCACCGCGAACAGCATGTTCAGGGAGCCCGGCGCCGGCCCGATACCGGCTTTGCAGCTGATCTGGCCGACCAGGACCGGCCTGATCCAGCCGGTCGCTCCCGGACGGAGCGTGTGATGAGGTGCCTGAGCGTGGTGTCAGGCGGCGGAGGCAACGACCTCGGGCTCGATGGCCGGATGCGTCAGGACCAGGGCCTCTTCGCGGGCCAAGTCCTCGCTGACCTCGGCGAACACCGTCGACAGCGGGACCTCGAGAGCCATGCAGATCGCCGCGAGCAACTCGCTGGAGGCTTCCTTCTGGCCGCGCTCCACCTCGGACAGGTAGCCGAGGCTGACGCGAGCATCGGCGGATACCTCGCGGAGAGTGCGCCCCTGGCGCAGCCGCTTACGCCGCAGTACGTCGCCCAGCAGGCCACGAACCAGCACCATGAGCTTTCTCCCTTCCGCCTGTCCGGTCGTCTCTACCCGCACGGTAGCTCGACCGTAGGAACCAACGGTACCCGTTGCTGGGTCACTACTCCTCGCAATGTCCACCTTCGGTGCGCCGTGCCAGTCTGCCTTACCTCTCCCCATGCTGGTCTCAACACACCGATCAGTCGAGATCTTCCGGCACAAGATCGATCGCGAGTTCCAAAACTGCCTGGACGCTCCGCCTGCGGACAGTTGCGCGGTCACCGCTCAACGCAAGCTTCCGCACCTGCACAGTGCCCGGTCCGGCCACCGCGACGTACACAGTCCCGGCCTCGATGCCTCCCTGCGGGTCGGGCCCGGCCACACCGGTCGTCGCCAGCCCGTAGGTGGCGTCCAGACGCTCTCGTACGCCCTTGGCCAGGGCTTCGGCCGTGTCCGGGTGAACTGGCCCCACAGCCGCCAGCAGGTCCTCAGGCACGCCTGCCAGCTGGGCCTTCAGCTCGGTTGCGTAGACGACCAGACCGCCCCGGTAGACGGCCGACACGCCGGGCACGTCGGTCAGCACTGCGCCGACCAGTCCGCCCGTCAACGATTCAGCAGTGGCCAGGGTCTCGCCGCGGTCCTTCAGCCGCGCGACCAGCCGCCGTACTGCCTCTCCCAGCTCGTCGTCCGCTCCCCCACCAACTACGACGCCGTCCGCCACTGCACCCTCCATCCGCTCGGCACCAGTCACCTATCCAGCCATCGCGCACCCGACACACCGCTCCGGCCGACGACCGCAGGAAGTCATGGGAGGGGGCGTTTTGCCGCGGCTCGCAAGCGGAGGGCTCGGCCTACGTAGTCGATGCCGGTGACGATCGTCACGATGACGGCCGCGGCCATCACGACTACGGCGGTCCAGTGGAGGACCGCCACCGATTGCCACGGAAGGAGGTAGAGGCCGAGAGCGATCGCCTGGAGGACGGTCTTCAGCTTGCCGCCGCGGCTGGCGGGCATCACACCGTGCCGGATCACCCAGAAGCGGAGGGCCGTGACGCCCCACTCGCGGACCATGACGACCACGGTCACCCACCACGGGAGCTCGCCGAGGATGGACAGGCCGATGAACGCCGCTCCGGTGAGCGCCTTGTCCGCGATCGGGTCGGCGATCTTGCCGAAGTTCGTGACCAGGTTCCACCGGCGGGCGATGTCGCCGTCGAAGCGGTCGGTGACGATCGCCACCACGAACGCGGCGGTGGCGAGCAACCGGTTGCCGTCTTCGGTGCCGCCGTCGCGAAGCAGCAGCCAGACGAACAGCGGGACCAGGACGAGCCGCAACACCGTGAGCGCGTTCGGCACGTTCCACGCGCTGGGCGCGTGAAGGTGGCCGGCTGCGCGCGGCGCCGGGTTCGGCGGGTTGGTCACGCGGTCAGGTTAGCTGCCGGACGGCTGTCCTGGGGGCTCACGAGTGCCGCAAACTCTGCGATCAGGTCCACACCGTCCGTCCCGACCACCTTCGCCGAGACCATGTCACCGACGTTGACCCCGTCCGGAAGGCCGATCACCGTCGTCGAACCGTCCACCTCGGGGCCCTGATGAGCCGCCCGTCCCTCACCCGACCGTCCGTCGGCCAGGCCGGTTTCGGCGTCGACGCCGGCTTCGGTGCCGGTGGCCGCGTCGGCTTCGGTGCCGGTGGCTGCGTCGGCTTCGGCGCCGGTGGACTGGTCGGTGGTCGGGTCGACGGACTCGAGGAGGATTTCGAGGAGTTCGCCGACGCGGGACTCGGCGCGGGCGGAGGTGAGGTCCTCGGCGAGGCGGGTGACGCGGTCGAGGCGGGCGGCGATGGTGTCCTCGTCGAGCTTGCCGTCGTACGTCTCGGCCTCGGTGCCGTCCTCGTCGGAGTAGCCGAAGACGCCGATCGCGTCGAGGCCGGCGCGGGAGAGGAAGTCGCACAGGATGTCGACGTCCTCCTCCGTCTCGCCCGGGAAGCCGACGATCACGTTGCTGCGGATCCCGGCCGTCGGCGCCGTGGCGCGGACCTGGGCGATCAGGTCCAGGAAGCGTTCGGCATCACCGAAGCGGCGCATGCGGCGAAGCAGCGGGCCGGAGGCGTGCTGGAAGGAGAGGTCGAAGTACGGGACGACGCCCGGCGTCGACGTCATTGCGGTGATGAGGGTCGGGCGCATCTCCGCGGGCTGCAGGTAGGAGACACGGACGCGGGCGATCCCCGGGACCTCCGCGACCTCGCTGACCAGGGTCTCGAGCAGGCGCAGGTCGCCGAGGTCCTTGCCGTACGAGGTGGAGTTCTCGGAGACCAGGAACAGTTCGCGGACGCCGTTCTCCGCGAGCCACTGGGCCTCGCCGAGGACCTCGGTCGGACGGCGGGAGACGAAAGCGCCGCGGAACATCGGGATCGCGCAGAACGCACAGCGCCGGTCGCACCCGGACGCCAGCTTCAGCGGAGCCATCGGTCCACCGTCCAGCCGGCGACGCACGACCCGAGGCCCGCTCGCCGGCGCCGACGTGAGATCCGGCGCGTCGATCGTCAACTCCTCGGGAGCAGTCGTGACGAAGCGTCCCTTGAGTGGTTGGGATCCGTCGTCAGATTCCACCGAGTCGATGGACCGCACGGGCTTGAGTTCGGCAGGGATGTGGTCGCCGTGGCCGGGGATGGCTACGCCGGTGGTGGCGGCTCGGGCGGACGGGGCCAGCGGGAGGAGTTTGCGGCGATCGCGCGGGACGTGGGGCTGGTGCTTAGTGCCGGACAGGATGGAGCGGAGGCGATCAGAGATGTCCGCGTAGTCGTCGAAGCTGAGGACCGCGTCGGTCTCAGGGAGTGCGTCGGCGAGTTGTTCGCCGTACCGCTCGGCGAGGCAGCCGACTGCGACGACTGCCTGGGTGCGGCCGGAGTCCTTGTAGTCGGCGGCAGCCAGGAGGGTGTCGACCGAGTCCTTCTTGGCGGCCTCGACGAAGCCACAGGTGTTCACCACCACAGTGTCCGCGTCGGCGGCGTCCTCGACGAGCTGGAAGCCACCGGCTTCGAGACGGCCGGCGAGTTCCTCGGAGTCGACATCGTTGCGGGCACAGCCCAGCGTGACCAGGGCGACGGTGGTGGGTGGCGTAGTCATCCCCACGAGTATGACTCGCCGCGCAGTCCCCCACCTAACCAGCCATCACCTTCCATACCGCCTGCACACCCCACCGCACGCGCCAGTCCTGCCGGGCAGAACAGGCACCGAACGAGCGACCGGATCCGACCGCACCTGCGACAACTCAAGCCGGTCCCGTGCTCTCGACGGTGATGTCGTCGAGGCGTTCGCGGCGCCAGGGAGGGTGGGACTGTGTCAGCCCGCGGCAACTGTGGAGCACGTGGCGCCGGGCCGCGGCAGCTCGCGGCTGGTGGTGTCAGGAGGACTTCACGATGGTGCCGTCGGGTTTGACGGTGAAGCGGTAGAGGGTGGTTCGCAGGCGCTCGCCGTTCAGGCTCAGGACGAGGTTGGCGGGCGCGCCGATGGAGACTCGGACGATGCCCTTGTTGGTGATGGTCTGGGTCACACCGGGACCGACCATGCCCTGGAAGAGGCGCTTGCCCTTGCTGTTCCGCAATGTGACGTATGAGCCATCGCCCTTCGCGGTCAGCACCAGCTTCACGTGAGTCGGGGCCGGCGGCTTCGGCGGAGGCTTGGGGGTCGCCTTCGGCGTGGGCGTCGACTTCGACACCACCGGCGTAGTCACGGCCGGCGTGGTGCTGGCGGACTTGGACGCGTTGGCCTCGATGTCGCTGGGCAGTGTGAAGAGGCGGACCATGCCCCAGCCCATCAGGCCGACCAGGATCGCGCCGACCACGACGGCCCAGCGCGGGCGGGCCGGGTGCAGCGAGGGCCGCTTGACCACGGCACGTTCCTCGCGGCGAGACTTCTCCTCCTCGACGGCGTGTTCGGCGTCGAAGGTCGCGAGCAGCGGCGCGGGGTCGGCCTTGACCACGCGAGCGATCGAGCGGATGTGCCCGCGGGCGTAGAAATTCCCACCACAGCGAGAGAAGTCGTCGGCCTCCATGGCGACGAGCAGCCCGGTTCTGATCCGGGTGGCGGCACTCAGCTGCTCGATCGTCATGTCGGCCCGCTCGCGGGCCGCCGTGAGCTCGCTGCCGATGCTCACGTCCCCACCGTCCTCTCCATCGCCCGACTGGTTGCTCGGGCCGTCGTCGTCTCGCCGACGGCTTGGACCCTCGACATCAAGTCAACGGCCTTGGTGCGACGGGGTCACGCCAGACTCAGAGTTGTTCCGTGACCGGACACCTGGCGTCCGCCAGCATGTGCAGTGCCTGTATCACTTCCCCGTTCGACGGGCGTGCCGTCAACCCGAACGGTACCGCGAGTGACGAGCCGGTCAACCGCCGATTCGCATCGGTTCTCTTGCGGCTCGAACTCGGCATCGCGCCGAGGATCGGCCCAGGATCCTGTAAATGAACGGCTATCCGGCCGTCGTCGAGCGGATGGCGGCGCTTCAGCACCGTCACCTGGTCGATGTCCTCCCACCGGGTCCCGATCCATTCGTTGCCGATTCGCAACCGGATCCCCACGTCGTCGGCGACCAGCATGTCCCCGACCGTCAAGGCCCGCGCGCAGATCACGGCAAGTACGGCGAACGCCGCGGCCGCGATCCAGCGCAGTACGCCGGTCGGACTGGTGGAGGCGGATGCGGCGAAGCCCACCGCGACCAGGGCCGCGCCGAGGGCCAGTCCCCCGTGCACCTTCTGGGAGGAACGGATGGTGAACGGCACCGGCTTGGGATCCCCGTCGAAGCGATCGGTCCGGGGCTGCGCACTAGCGGCGGTCACGTCACTCTCCTCGCAGGGTCGCGATGAAGTCCTCTAGATCGTCCGGCTTGACCAGTACGTCGCGCGCCTTGGAACCCTCGCTCGGTCCGACGACTCCGCGGCTTTCCAGGATGTCCATCAGGCGACCCGCCTTGGCGAAGCCGACGCGCAGCTTACGCTGCAGCATCGACGTGGAACCGAACTGCGTCGACACGATCAGCTCGGCCGCCTGCACGACCAGGTCGAGGTCGTCGCCGATCTCGTCGTCCAGGTCCTTGCTCGGCCCGGCCACAGCGGTGACGTCCTCGCGGTACGTCGGCTCCAGCTGGGTCTTGCAGTGCTCGACCACGCCGCGGATCTCGGACTCGGTCACCCAGGCGCCCTGGATACGCATCGGCTTGCTCGCACCCAT
Organism: Kribbella pittospori; assembly: GCF_004331465.1. Lineage (GTDB taxonomy): Bacteria > Actinomycetota > Actinomycetes > Propionibacteriales > Kribbellaceae > Kribbella > Kribbella pittospori. The sequence goes on along the minus strand of NZ_SJKB01000001.1, from coordinate 1,023,827 downwards.
CGGCAGGAACAGGCCGTCACCCTGGCCGACCAGCTTCTCCGCACCCGGCTGGTCCAGGATGACCCGGCTGTCGGCCAGCGACGAGGTCGCGAACGCCAGCCGGGACGGGACGTTCGCCTTGATCAGACCGGTCACCACGTCCACCGACGGCCGCTGGGTCGCGAGCACCAGGTGGATGCCGGCCGCACGGGCCAGCTGGGTGATCCGGACGATCGAGTCCTCGACATCGCGCGGCGCGACCATCATCAGGTCGGCCAGCTCGTCGACGATGACCAGCAGATAGGGGTACGGCGTCAGCACCCGCTCGCTGCCCGGCGGCGGCTTCACCTTGCCGGTGCGGACCGCCTTGTTGAAGTCGTCGACATGCCGGAACCCGAACGCGGCCAGGTCGTCGTACCGCATGTCCATCTCGCGGACGACCCACTGCAGCGCCTCGGCGGCCTTCTTCGCGTTGGTGATGATCGGCGTGATCAGGTGCGGGATGCCCTCGTAGTTGTTCAGCTCGACCCGCTTGGGGTCGACCAGGATCATCCGCACCTCGTCCGGGGTGGCCCGCATCAGGACCGAGGTGATGAGCGAGTTCACGAACGACGACTTACCCGAGCCGGTGGCACCCGCAACCAGAAGGTGCGGCATCTTCGCCATGTTCGCGACGACGAAGCCGCCCTCGACGTCCTTGCCCAGGCCGGCCACCATCGGGTGGTGGTCGTTGCGGGCGGTCGCCGACCGGATCACGTCGCCGAGGCTGACGATCTCCTTGTCGGTGTTCGGGATCTCGATGCCGATCGCGGACTTGCCCGGAATCGGCGAGAGGATGCGTACGTCGGCCGAGGCCACCGCGTAGGCGATGTTCTTCGACAGCGCAGTGACCTTCTCGACCTTCACCGCCGAGCCGAGCTCGACCTCGTAGCGAGTGACTGTCGGGCCGCGCGTGTAGCCGGTGACCTGGGCGTCGATGCCGAACTGCTCGAAGACCTCGGTCAGCCGGTCGACCACCTGATCGGACGCCTTGGTCCGCGCCTTGTGCACCGAGCCCGGCTTGAGCATCTGGCCGTCGGGCAGCGTGTAGGTGATGTCGCCGGACAGACTGAGCTGCTCCACGCGCTGCGGCAGTGGAGTGTGCGGCGGCGGCTCGGGCGGCCCGTCCGAAGACTTGCTCGAGGCAACCACCGGCCCGGTCGCGGCGGCAGCGGCAGCAGCGGCCGCATCGCCGTCGACGTCGTACGCGTCCTCGTCCGGCGCAGGCGTCGCCTTCGGCTTTCGGCCGCGCTTGGAGATCTCGCGTCCTTCGAGCACCGGCGAGTCGTACGGCTTGACCGTCGGCTCCCCGTCCTCCTCGTCCGCGGCGGCCTTGGCCCGGCGCTCCTTGCGGGTCAGCCGCACGGTGTCGTCGGTCGGTGCGGCCGCGACGGACGGAGCGTCCTCCGGCAGCGCCGTACGCCCCATCAGTACGTCGAACGCCGCGCGGACGCGGAGCGGGATCGCGTAAACCGGAGTCGCGGTGATCACCAGCGCACCGAAGATCGCGAGCAGGACCAGGAGCGGCGCAGCGACGTACTGCGTGAGCAGGTCCGAGAGCAGTGAGGAGACGACGTACCCGATCGCGCCGCCGGCGTCCTGCAGCGGAGCATCGGCCGGGTTGCCCGGGCGGGGCAGGCCGTTGGCGATGTGGACCAGGCCGAGTACGCCGAGCGAGACGGCGGTCCAGCCGATCACCTGGCGTCCAGCCGGACCGTTGCGGTCCGGGTGACGCAGCGTGCGAACCGCGACGAAGAGCAGCAGCAACGGCACAGCCCAGCCAAGCATGCCGACGCTGCCGCCGACGACAGTCCGGATGCCGTGCCCGACCGCGCCCGGGAGATCCCACCAGATGGCGGCGGCCACCACGACCGCCAGGCCGATCAGGAACATGCCGGCGCCGTCGCGGCGGTGCTCGGGGTCGAGGTCGCGGGCGCCGTGGCCGATGCCGCGGACCATGCTGCCGAGCAGGTGCGCGATACCGATCCAGATCTTCACGACACCGCGGCCGAGAGCGATCATGGCGGCCGCGAACGGGCCCGCTCCGCCGTTTTTGGGCGTACTGGTCCGCGCGGCGGTGGATCCACCGCGCTTCGCGCTCTGCCCACGCTTCTGGGCGCCTGACGGACGGGAGCGTCCACCAGCAGCCGAACGAGCCGTACTCGGCCGTTTGGCTGCCGACTTCTGCGCCCGCGCCGGGGAAGACGTGCGGGTCGCCATATCTAGCAGGCTACCCCGATTACCTCTCGAGTCCCACGTGTCACACGCCGATCACGCTGCCCCATCCGTAGCGTCACAGCGCGGCCACGCGGCGCCGGAGCCGGAAGAGGTGCCAGAGGACGACGTACCAGGCGAGCGCCGCCAAGCATCCGGAGGCGACTCCCGTCAGCACCGACCGGGCGACCGCCTCGCCGACGAGGTCCGTCCTGCTCAGCTGTACGACGTCGCCGGCCAGGCCGATGAGCACCATCGCGGCCAGTACGACGTACCGGACCCACGGCGGGACGTGGTCCTCCCCTGCGACGGACTGCGGATCAACCCGGCGGTACCAGCGGTAGAGCCAGATGGCGAGGACCAGGCAGCCCCCGACGGTGCTCACGTACTGCAGGATGCGGTTGACGTCCCATGCGCCAGTCACCTGTGCCGTGAAGAACGAGTGATACCGGAGGACGAAGTAGCCGTCGTAGTGGGTGAACGAGTCCCACAGGACATGCGTGAGGGCGCCGATCATCGCCGACACGACCGTCCACAGGACGACAGCCGTCGAGGGCACCCGCAACGACGGGGTGGGCAGACGAGCAGCCAGACCAGCCGGCGCGAGCGCGAGCAGTGGGCGCTGAACCACCACGGTGAAGGCGACCAGCAAGATCAGAGCCAGGAGAGGGTCGAGCCACAGCGCGGACGACAGCTTATGCGTGAGGGTCAGCGTGAAGTTGCCGTTGATCCCTTGCGTGGCGAAGCGGTAGATCGGGTCGAGGTACAGCAGGTCGGGCGCCACCGCACCTGCCACCAGGGCCGACGCCACCAATGGACGTCGGACCAGGGGCAGGATGGCTGCGGGATGCGCGAGCGTGAACGGCACGTCCCGCAGCCTAGGAAGACCAGAGGTCAGAAGGTCGGCCAGCTTCCCGCCAGCGGCTGCTGGCCGAGGCCGGCTGCCTTCCAGTTGCAGACACCGTTCGGGAATGCCTGCCGCAGCGACTCCCACTGGGCTGGACTGAACGGCACCTTGTAGTCCGACGGCTTCAGCGGCTGGAGCCGGCACTTGATGATGTCGTTGGCAACGGATGCCCCGGCCACCTGCCGCGGGGACGGCCACACCGGATACAGGGTGTTGCACCGAGTCGTACCGATGCCGTTGACCTGCGTCTCGACGATCTTCTCGCCCTCCGGGCTCCAACACCCCTCTGCGAGCGACGCCGGCTTGTTGCGCAGCAGCCGCGCGTGCGGCGAACCGGGCCGGGTGTCAGTGTCCGTGGCGTCCATCCAGTGGTCCAGCGCCGTCAGTGCGTCGGCCAGCACCGGGTTCGTCGTACTGAATCCACCAGGAGCGTCACCGGCCTGCACCAGCATCACCTGGTTGGCGGCATCACCGTTCGCCTTGCGCAGCCGCTCCCGCAGCGAGAACGAGTGGAAGATCAGGTGGATGTCGCCGTTCGGCAGTTCGTCCCAGTACTGCCGGTAGTCGATGATCGGCGTACTCGCCAATCCCCCACCACCGTTGATCAGTTGCCCGGTCCGGTACGCCGTACTGATCGCGGACGGATCCGCCACGGTCCGGGCGGGGACGAAGTTCGCGTCGGTGTCGAAGCCGCCGACCGCCCGGTTCAGGTCGAGGAACTGGTCCGCGGTGATCTTGCCGGAATTCAAAGCATCCAGGCCGTATTGGATCCCGACGTTGTCCAGCGGACGCCGGGCCGCGCCGGTCGCCGGATCCTTGCCCCAGACGTTCACCTGGTGGTCGTAGACGTCGCAGCGCGCACCGCCGGGGTTCGTCACCGGGTCGTACCGCTGCTCCACCGGAAGTTGCCCAGGGCAATAGACCCGCGGGTCGATCCGCCTGCCGGCGCCGGCCAGGTTGGCGATCGTGCCGACCTTGCCGAAGCCCGCCGCGGCCCGCTTCTGCTCGTCGGTCCAGCCGGTCGCGGATTGGAAGTAGTGGTCCAGCAGCAGCGCGTCCGTGATCGTGTGCAGGGTCGCGAATCCGACCTCGGGGAACACGCAGGACGCAACGATCCCGTCCAGCAGCCCCGGGTAGTCGTCGGCGATCTGGAACACCTGGTACGACCCACCCGAGCAGCCCCAACCGACAGTCTGCCGCGGTACGCCGATGGTCTCGGCGATGTGCTCCCGCGTCATCGACATCGTCTCGGCGGCCAGTACGCCGTTGCAGTTGACACCGAACACGTTCAGGCTCGACGACGCCACGGCGTACCCGCGACCGAGCATCAGGTCGTCGTTGATGCCGCCGGTCCCGCTGCCCTGCTGGTACCAGCCGCCCGGGCAGCCGCCGCCGAACGTGTAGATCAGCCGGCCGTTCCACCCCGTCGGCGCGTGTCGCACGTCCGGCTCGCCTGCCGCCGGGTCATGGAGTACGGCGTACTCGTAGATGGACCGGTTGATCACGCCGGTCTCGACGCGGACGATGTACGGCACGGTCCGGCCGTCCGAGGTGGTCGTGGTCGCGAGGTCCGCGGGCCGATCAGGGGGCAGCACCTTCAGCGACCGGTCGATCGTGGACCGGTAGAGGTAGTCGACCCTGGTCGGCACGGAGCAGTTCGCATCCGTCGGTGGCCCGAGTTTCACCTTCGCGAGCGTGGTGAAGTCGGCCGTCCCGCAGACGTAGGGCGTCTCGTGCGGACCAGCGAGCATCGGGCCGGTGCGCGGGTGGTTCGTGACCACCAGCCGCTCGCGGTCGGCCGTGATGGTGTTGCGGCCATCGACGAGACCGTCGACCAGGCCGGTCAGGTGATCACCGGTCCGGGCGAAGGCGTCGGTGACGTCGCGCCCGTCCAGCCGGACCGTGACGCGGTCGAGGTTCGGGCCGTGGACCCCGACCAACACGTTGCCGTCGCTGACCATGTCCGGCCGTGGCGACGAGAGCACTTCCAACCGGATCCCCGCGGCATGCGCGGGCACCGCGAGCAGGCTGGAGAGTAGGGCGATCAGGAGCAGAACGAGGGCGGTCGGTCGCTTCATGCGACGAGTCGATCACAGCGCGATGCAGACCGGAAGGGTCAAGGCAATCGATTTCCAGATTGGAGTGGACCACTCACGCGCCGGTAGTGCCGTCCAGTTGCTCACGGACGAGGTCGGCGTGACCGCAGTGCCGCGCGTACTCCCCGATCAGGTGGATGTAGATCATCCGCAGCGTCGACTCGGTGCCACCGAAGGTGAAGCGATCGTCGAGCGACCGCCCGGCGGCCGCGTCGTCGGACAGCTTCCACTCCGCGATCAGACCGTCGTACGCCGCCTGCGCCTCGGCCGGATCGATCAGCTCGTAATCGGCGTCCTTACCAAGCTCGGGAGCGAACAGCGGCTCGGCCGGTTCTCCGTCCGCGAAGTGGATGCGGAACCAGATGCGTTCGACCTTGGTCAGATGCCGGATCAGTCCGAGCAACGAGAGGTTCGACGGCGGCGACGGGCGCTCGGCCAGCTGTCCCGGCGTCAGACCGGCGCACTTGAACAGCAGCGTGGTGCGGTAGAAGTTCAGATACCCCTGCAGCAACTCGCGTTCCGGCGCGGTCAGCGAGCCGTCGGGCCGGTCTACGTCAGGCGCTGTCCACTCCGTCGTCATGGCCCCTATCCAACACCAGCCTCCAGGAAGCGCAGCCCCTGCTTCATCCACTCGCGGGGGTTGGTGTCGAGCCGCTCCGCCCAGGCCGGCTCGGTCTCACCGCGCAGCCAGGCGTACCGCGCGAGTGCGTACCCGTACATCGCCTCGGTCAGGTAGCCGAGCTTGGAAGTCCCGTAGTGGGTATGGGTCCGGTAGAACTCGAAGGACGCGTTGGCGCTGAAGATCCCGAAGCCGACGAAGACCGTGAACAGGTCGGTCAGCGGCTCGCCGTCGCGCCGGTCCGGATCGATCCGGTCCTCGCCCAGAAGCCGCTCGTGGCCGAGCTCGTGCACCATGGTCGCGACCAGAGCCACCGGTCGCTGCGCCTGCTTCATGTCCACCGTCACGATGGTGGCGCCGTCGCGCTGACGCCAGTGCCCGGCCGCCCCTGACGACTCGGAGTTCAGGCCCAGATTCGCAACGAGCTCGTCTGGCTCATCCGGCTCGAGGTCCAGCCGGACCCGGTCCGCCGGCACCTCCACGTGATCGCACAGCTTCCGGAACACCGCCCGTACGTCGTCCTCCGAGCCGCTGTACCCGGCCGGGAACCACGACTCCTCGGGAACCACCACCGGCCGGCGCAGGAGCTCGTCACCGAACTCGGCGACGAACCAGTCGAGGTTCTCCTCGATCCAGAGTTGCTCCACGCTCCGGACCGGACAGCTGGCCTTCTTCTTCCACCACATCCCCACCACCTCCCGCCCGGTCGGACGCAACAGCGGCGCGGAAGGTTGCGGTCCGGACCGGTGTCTCAACATGCGCTCGGCAATCTCACATCACGAGATTTGGGCTGGCGTCGATCGTGGCCCGTTCGTTACCGTTCTCGGCAGGTCATGAGTGCCAGCGTCAAGCCCCGGCTTGCTGGCCGGCAACCCTCCTCCGCGGTGGGGTGCCCCGGGTGAAGACCGGGCCGTGCGGATACCCCGTTCGGCAAGCGCGGACTTCCTGGGAGCAGCACCATGTCGATCCTCTCCATCCTCGAGCCTGCCAGTACGACGACCCCGCGGCCGACCGTCGCCCGGCTCGTCACCGGCAGCGTCCCGGCCACCGTCGGCTCGGACCTCCTGGTCCCACTGGCCGACGGCCGGGTGACGGACTACGCGAACTTCGACCACGGTGCGAGTGCGCCGTGTCTGGAGTCGGTCCGCGCCAGCGTCGAGGCCGCACTGCCGTCGTACGCGTCGGTGCACCGCGGCAACGGCTACGCCTCCCGCATCACGACGCAGTGGTACGAGCAGGCTCGCGCCGAGGTGCATGCCTTCGTCGGCGGCCGTGCCGACGACCAGGTGATCTTCACCCGGCAGACCACCGACTCTCTCAACCTGCTCGCCCATGTCGTGCCCGCGGACGCGACGGTGATCGTCTTCGAGTCCGAGCACCATGCCGCGCTCCTCCCCTGGCCGGCCGACCGCACCGTCCGCCTCGCCGCGCCGAGCTCCCCGACCGAGGTCGTGACAAACGTCGCGGACGCGCTCCGGGCCGCCCCGGAAGGCCCACGGCTGGTCGTGGTCACCGGCGCGTCCAACGTCACCGGCGAGATCTTCCCGATCGCCGAGATCGCCGCAGTCGCCAGGGCTCACGGAGCCAGGGTCTGCCTGGACGCCGCCCAGCTCGCGCCGCACCGCGCCGTTGACATCGAGCAGCTGGACGTCGACTGGGTCGCACTGTCCGGCCACAAGCTCTACGCCCCGTACGGCGCCGGTGCGCTGATCGGCCGCGCGGACTGGTTCGACGCCGCCGACCCGTACCTGTACGGCGGCGGCGCCACGACCGCAGTCACCGGCGACGCCGTGGTCTGGGCTACCGGTCCGGCACGCCACGAGGGCGGCTCCCCCAATGTCATCGGCGCGATCGCACTGGCCTCGGCGTGCGCCGCAATCACGAAGCACCGCGACGCAATCGAGCAGCACGAGCGCAGCCTGCTTGCCCGGCTCCGCACCGGTCTCGCTCAGCTCCCCGGCGTCACGACGTACTCGATCTTCGCTGAGGATGCGGACCGCGTCGGCACTGTCTGCTTCACGATCGCCGGGCTGAGCTCGACGCTGGTGTCGGCGGCCCTGAGCGCGGAGTACGGCATCGGTGTGCGCGACGGCAAGTTCTGCGCGCATCCCCTCGTCGGACACCTGCTCGCCGGCTCCCCCGAGCACGGCACCGCCGTACGGGCGAGCCTCGGCCTCGGTACGACGCGTGAGCACGTGGACCGTCTCGTCAACGCCGTACGGACGCTGGCCACGAGCGGACCGCGGACGGAGTACGAGGACACCGCCCACGGCTGTCAGCCCGTCGCCGACCCCCGCGACCTCCAGGCCCCCCGGATCTGGTGACGAGGATGACCCTTCACTGCTGATGCGTCGCCAGCCAGGTCGCGATCTGACTCCGTGAACTGAAGCCCAGCTTGTCCAGAATGTGCACGACGTGGGACTCGGCAGTCCGCCGGCTGATGACCAGGCGCGCCGCGATCTCCTTGTTCGTCATCCCCTGCGCGACCAGCTCGGCCACCTGGTATTCCCGCCCACTCAGCGGACCGGGAGTACTCGGACCGGGCGCGAGGTCCGAGGACTCCACTCCGACCGCGAACGCGATCGCCTCGTCGAACTCCGTGGCCGCTGCCGCACCACGATCGAACGCGGTCCGGTATCGCTCAGGTCCGAGCGCGTCCAGTACCTCGCGCTCACACGTGTCGTGGGCGTCCGTCATGTGCATCCAGCCGAGCATTGGACGCCCGCCACCCATCGGCCAGAGCTTGTCCGCGACACCCAGCAACTCGGCAGCGCGTGCGTGCTGCCCATCGCCGCTGTGGTCCAGCACAGCAACTCCAGCCAAGTGACGGCCCCGAGTACGTCGTTGAAGGTCTGAGCGAGCCGGATCGCTTCGGTCAGTCCCTCGGCAGCCTCTCGGTACGCGCCGAGCCTCCACTGCGCGAGCGACCGTGCGAACAGCAGATTGCTCCGAGCAAACTGCTCTCCACTGGCGTCGCACTGCTCCAGTCCGAGACGCGCCAGCGCCAGTCCGCGCTCGGGATGACCTTCCCACGTCTGGACCTGCGCAGCGGACGCGTGGAGTTGGAGGAGCAAGCTGCTCGGTTCGCCGCGGGCTTCGAGCTGACCGATCGCCTGCTGGAACAGCGGTTCCGCCTTCTCGACCTCACCGCTCAGGAACCAATAGCCGCCGATGACGAGCAGCGCGTAAGCGAGGACCTCGTCGTCACCGTTCTCGCGAGCCCAGGCCTCCGCCTCGTGGCCGTAGGAATAGATGGTGGACGGATAGCCCATCAGACTCAGCGCGAACGCCGCGATCCACAGCGCCTGCGCCCGGTCCCGGCTCGGTGCAGGGTTCCGCTCGAGGGCGAGTTCCAGCCAACGCCTGCCCTCGGCGGAGTGCCCACAGAACAGCCAGTGGTAGTGCAGCGCGACCGCGAGTCGCAGTCCGACCGCCTCCTGCCCTGGTGTGGTGAGGCTGAACTCCAGCGCCGACCGCAGGTTGGCATGCTCCGGTCGCGTCCGTGCATGTGCCTCGGCCTGCGCGTCCCCACGGCTCCAGTCCCGCCCATACCGCTCGGCCAGCCGCAGGTAGTGGTCACGATGCCGCGCCCGTACGACGTCCTCCTCGGACCGTAGTTTCTCCAGCCCGTACTCACGGATCGTTTCGAGCAACTGGAACCGGCCGGTCCCGAGACCGCCGTCGGACTGCACGATCGACTTGTCCACCAGCCCCGAGAGCACCGACAGGTCCGCGGCCCCGACAGCCTCCGCGCCCGCGAGGTCGAACCCACCGATGAAGACCGACAGGCGCGCCCACAACGTCCGCTCCGCGTCGCTGCACAGTCCGTAGCTCCAGTCCAGGATCTGCTGTCGTCCCGGCGCCAGCGTGTCCATCCGGTCGAGCAGATCGTCGACCGAGAGGACGCGCATCCAGGCTGCCGCCAGCTCGACGGCCAGCGGGATGCCGTCCAGTCGCCGGGCGATCTCGACGATCTGCGCCCAGTTTCCCTCGGTCACCCGGAAGCCCGCGGACACCGCGGCGGCGCGATCGGCGAACAGCTTCACCGCATCCTGTTCGACGGCGCCGGACAGGCCGCTGACGACCGCGGCCGGCAGCGGGCGAACGGCGTACACGTGTTCGCCGTCGACTCCGAGGACGTGTCTGCTGGTTGCGAGCACCCGGAGACCCGGCGCGGCCTTCAGCAGCCGCCGGACCAGATCGGCGCAGGAATCGTGGAGGTGCTCACAGTTGTCCAGCACCAGCAGGAGCGACCGGTCCTCGATGAACTCGGTCAACCTGGCGATCGGGTCGTCGTCGGCGTCGCGCAACCCCAAGGTCGAGCCGATGGTCCGCGGCAGCTCGGCCGGATCCCGTACGGCGGCGAGTTCGGTGAGCCAGACGCCGTCCGGGAAGGTCCTGCGCAGCTGTGCCGCCGTCCGCAGACCCAGCCGGGTCTTGCCGACGCCGCCCGGTCCCGTGAGCGTGACCAGGCGCCCGGTCGCGAGCAGCGCCCTGATGTCGCGCAGTTCCTGGCGTCGACCGACGAAGCTGGTCAGCTCGGCCGGCAGCGTGCCCATCGACCACCTCTCGATCCACCGGGAGTACTTCCAGAGTGGACGATAAGGCAGATGTGACGAAGCCGCTCCAATCGTGGAGCGGCTTCGTAGCGAACACGACATGACCGGGAGGTCAGCCGAGGTAGTGCGCCAGGTCCGCCGCGGCGTGCCGGAACTCGGCCCGGGTCGACGGCAGGTCGTGGATCGGGTTCAGCAGCGCCATGTCGTGGATCTGGCCGACGTACATCACCGAGACCACATCGACGCCGGCCTCGTCCAGCTTGTGACCGTAGGCCTGCCCTTCGTCGCGCAGTACGTCGTTGCCCGACGTGTGGATGATCGCCGGCGGCAACCCGCGCAGCTGATCCGGCCGGGCCTGCAGCGGGGCGGCGTACGGGTTGTGCCGGGTGGTCTCGTCCGGCGCGTAGGTGTCCCAGCCGAACTTCATGAAGGCCAGCGGCAGGAACCGACCGTCGGCGAACTCGCGGTACGACTCGGTGTCGAGCCGCGCGTCGGTCGCTGGGTAGAGCAGCAGCTGGACCTTGATCTCCGGACCGGCATGGTCACGGGCGTACAGCGCCAGCGCGGCGCTCAGGTTGCCGCCGACGCTGTTCCCGGCGACCGCCAGCCGGCTCGCGTCCAGGCCGGCCGCCGCGCCGTCGCGGGCCACCCACTGCAGCGCCGCGTAGCACTCCTCCAGCTGGGCCGGGAAGACCGCGTCCGGGATCGGCGTGTACTCGACGAACACCACGGCGTACCCGGTCTCGACGACCAGGTCGCGGGTCAGCCGCTGGTGGTTGTCGAAGTCGCCGGCGATCCACACCCCGCCGTGCAGGAACAGGACGACGGGCAGCGGGCCGTCGACGCCGGACGGTCGCTGAATGTACAGCTTCGTCCGGACGCCGTCGACCTCGATGTCGTGCTCGGTCACGTCGACGCCGCTCAGGTCGACCGGCACCGTCGCCTGCAGACCGCTGAGGGTCGCGCGGACCTGCTCACCCGGCAGCAGCCAGAACGGGTCCGGGTTCTTGTTCAGCTCGGTCAGGAACTCACGGACCCGTCGCTCGATCCTGAGGTCGGTGCCGGCATCGGGTACGTCGTACGCCTCGGTCATCGGAGTTCTCCTGTTCGCGGTGGGGCTGGTCGGATCGAGTCCACCAGCGGCCACCGCGAACCGGCATCCGTCAAAATACCGAGTGGCTACTCCACTCGCAGTCCGGTGTGGTGTGCGGCGAAGGCGAGGAGGTCCGCCCACTCCGACGCGATCATTGCGGCGGGTTTGCCGAAGCCGTGGCCGGTGTTGACCTCGATTCGGGTCAAGATCGGTGCGGGCGAGGACTGGGCGTGCTGCAGGGTGGCGATGAACTTGTGGCTGTGCAACGGCACGACGCGGTCGTCGTGGTCACCGGTGACCACGAGCGTTGCCGGGTACGCCGTCCCGTCCCGAAGACTGTGGAGCGGTGAGTAGGCCAGCAGGTCCGCGAACTGCGACTCGTCGTCGGGATGACCGAAGTCGGACGCCCAAGCAGCTCCCACCGTGAACAGGTGGAAGCGCAACATGTCCATGACACCCACGCCCGGGAGGGCGACCGCGAAGAGGTCCGGGCGTTGCGCCATGACCGCACCGACGAGCAGTCCGCCGTTGCTGCGGCCGTGAATGGCCAGCTGCTCCGGAGTGGTCACGTTGGTGTCGCGCAGGTGCTCAGCCACGGCGATGAAGTCGTCGAACACGTTCTGCTTGTTCTTCAGCCGCCCCGCGTCGTGCCAGTCGCTGCCGTACTCACCACCGCCGCGCAGGTTGGCGATGACCAGCACTCCGCCGGCGGCGAGCCACGCCGGCCAACCCGGCCGGTAGTCGGCCAGGACGGGGATGCGGAAGCCGCCGTAGCCCCACATGAGAGTCGGCCGCGGCTGCGAGAAGTCCAGGTCGGAGCGAGTGATCAGGAAGTACGGCACATCGCGGCCCGGCGCGATCCGGCGAGTCACCGTGACCGACGGCGGAGTGAACCCACCTCCGCCACGGACCAGCTCGGGCAATGCACGGACAGAGCCCGAGTCAGCCGATACGACGTACGACAGCGTGGGATCCGTGGTGGTCGACAGGCCGACGAAGATCTCGTCGTACTCGGGCGACGCGTTGAGACCGACCACTCCCCCACCCGGAACGTCGACAACGCGCGCACCGGAGCCGTCCAGCGCGTAGAGCGTCAGCACCGGCTGTGCGTCGACCAGCGTGAGCGTCGTCAGGCCGGCCGCCGTACCGCGGACTGCCTGCAGGGTCGCCTCGCCCTCCGAGATCAGGTCGGTGAACGTGCCGTCCAGCGAGGAGAGCACCACGCGACCACGAGACGCATCACGGTCGGTCCGCAGTACGAGCTGATCACCGGACATCCGCACGAACGCGATCTCGTCGGTGAACTCGTCCACCACCTTGACCGGATCGCCGAGGCCGTCCGACGTGATCGGGAAGACCCAGAGCCGAGTCGCCGGATCGGTGCCCTCGCTGATGTGCACGACCAGGTAGCGGTCGTCCTCGGACACCTCGGGCGTGATGAAGAAGCGGTCCTGGTCCGGGAAGCTCAGCACGAGCTCGTCCGACGACTGCGGATCGCCGACTTTGTGCAGCATCAGCCGACCACCGGTCAGCGACTTCGTCTCCGTGCCCTCGCTCCGGCCGGTCGGCGGATAGTGCAGATAGAGGTACGCCGAACTGTCCGGAAGCCAGGTGGCCTCGCAGAACTTCGCCTCCGTCACGCCGTCGTCCACAGAGGTGCCGGTGGCGATGTCGAGCAGCCGGAACGTCGTCCAGTCGCTGCCGCTCTCGTTGATGCCGTAGGCGAAGTACTTGCCGTCCGGGCTGACAGTGAACGAGCCCAGCGAGTCGGTGCCGTCGGCTGACAGCGTGTTCGGGTCGATCAGGATCCGGCCGCCGGCGAGCAGTTCCTCCAGCGACTCCGCGACGTACACGACATCCTGCGCCTGCGTGCCGTCGTTGCGGCCGGCGAAGTACCAGCCGGCCTTCTTCGCCGGTACGCCGGCTCGCGGCCGGGCCAGGATCGCGGACATCGTGGCCTCGAACCACTCCCGCTCCCGGTACGTCGACAACTCGGCCTGGGTGAACTCGTTCTGCCGGCGGACCCAGTCCTGGGTGTCGGCGGAGTCCGGGTCCTCCAGCCAGCGGTACGGGTCGGCGATCTGGTGGCCGTGCAGCGTGTCGACGACGTCGTCGCGACGGCTCTCGGGGTAAGCGGCAGTCATGCGCTCCAACTTAACCGGCGAGTGCGATTTCAGCAGAAGCTCGTGAGCGTCGTACCCACCGGCTCCGGTGGGCGGCATCCCGCGCAGGCGCCGGAGGCCGGTGGGTACGACAGGCCCTCAGTGGCGGGCCGGGTTGATGTCCTGGGACCAGAGCACGGTGCCGAACAGGTTGCGCAGGGACGCGGTGAACACGCCGCTGCGCGGGTCGATCGAGACGTGACCGAAGAACTGGTTGCCGCCGGCCGGCGACTGGCTCGGGAAGTCGGCCGCCTTCACGAACTCGACCTTCGGGCCGAACGTCGAGTCCAGTGCGTTCGGGCCGAACGTGCCCGCATTGACCGGGCCGGCCACGAGCTCCCAGAACGGGTCGAAGTCGGTGTAGGCCGCGCGGGACGGGTCGTAGTGGTGGGCCGCGGCGTAGTGCACGTCCGCGGTGAGCCAGATCGTGTTGCGGACCTTGCGCCGCTTGAACTGGCTCAGCACCCAGGCGATCTCGTGCTCACGGCCGCCGGGCGCGCCGCTGACGCCGTTCGCGACGGCCTCGATCAGCGGGCCGTCCGGGACCAGCAGGCCGAGCGGCATGTCGCTGGCGATCACCTTCCAGGTCGCCTTCGACGCGGCCGCCTCGCGGACCAGCCACGCGGCCTGCTCGGCACCGAGCATCGCGACCGGGCCAACCGTGTCGGGTGTCGGGTTCGCACCGCGGTACGTCCGCATGTCGAGGCAGAACACGTCGAGCAGCGGGCCGTAGCTCACCTTGCGGTAGATCCGGTTCCGGCCGGCCGAGTGCACCATCGGCAAGTATTCGAGGAACGCCTTCCGGGCCCGGGCCGCCAGGACGTCGACCCGCTTCTCGGTGTAGCGGTCGTCGGTGAGGATCTCACCGGGGTACCAGTTGTTCAGCGTCTCGTGGTCGTCCCACTGGCTCACGATCGGAACGTCGGCGTACAGCGCCCGGACGTTGTCGTCGAGCAGGTTGTACTTGTACCGGCCGCGGTACTCGGCCAGCGTCTCGGCGACCTTGGACACCTCCTCGGTCACCACGTTCTTCCAGACGGTGCCGTCGGCAACCTTCAGCTCGGCCTCGATCGGGCCGTCGGCGTAGATGTTGTCGCCGGAGTGCAGGAAGAAGTCCGGCCGGGTCTGGTGCATGGCCTTGTACGCCGCCATGCCGCCGATCTCGGGGTTGATCCCGTACCCCTGCCCGGCGGTGTCGCCGGTCCACACGAACGACAGTCCGCGGTTGCGGCCCGGCGTACCGAACGCGCCCTCGAGGGTCTCGCCGCGGCGGCCCCAGGAGTCCTCGAACGCGATCCGGTAGTCGTAGCGCTGCCCCGGGCGCAGGCCCTTCAGCGGCAGCTGGGCGGTGAAATCGTCGTCGGGTCCGGTGATCGGGCCACGCAACCGGATCGCCCGGTCGAAGCGGCCGTTGCTGGTCAGGTCGACGACCAGCCGGCCGCGGCGGTCGGTCCGGGACCAGACGATGGCGGAGTTCTCGGTGACGTCGCCGGACATGATCCCGGACGGCAGTGCGGGCCGGTCACGACGTACGACGTTGGGGGCCGCGGTAGCCACCCCTGGCACAGCCAGGGAGGCGCCGGCGACGGTGGATGCGGCCAAGAGCTGGCGGCGGCTCAAGTTCATGCCGCCAGCTTGCTCCGCACCGGTGACGACAGGGTGAACCCCGGATGATCAGCGCCCTGTCTCACACTGACGCGGACCGGTTGCGCCGGCTCCGCGTCCATGGTTCCGTTGGGGTACCAGCCACCATACGTGTGGCGCTGCCCCAGACCCGGTAGCGCATCGCGGTCGATGCACTCCCGGAGTGGGGCGTTTCTCATGTCACAACTCGTCGCCGATGACGACCATCCGCAGCAGCGGTACACCAGCCTGTACACCGACCTGTCCCGCACGGTGCGCGAGCTCGGGCTGCTGAACCGGCGGCACCGCTACTACTGGATCCGGATCGCCGTCGTGACGCTCGCGTTCGCGGCTGTCTGGGCCGGCGTCGGCCTGCTCGGCAACTCGTGGCTCGTACTCCTGCTCGCCGGCGGGCTGGCGCTGGTGCTGACCCAGGTCGCATTCCTCAGTCACGACGGAGCGCATCGGCAGATCTTCGACTCGAAGCGATGGAACGACTGGACCACGCGCCTGCTGGCCGCCGTACTGGTCGGGATGAGCTCGAGCTGGTGGCACTCCAAGCACAGCCGCCACCACGCCGCGCCGAACCAGCTCGACCGCGACCCGGACATCGGCCCGGGGGTCCTCGCTTTCACACCCGAAACCTTTGCCCAGCGCAAGGGTCTGGCCGCCTGGCTGACCCGGCGGCAGGGCTGGCTGTTCTTCCCGCTGCTCACCCTGGAGGGCCTGAGCCTGTACGTCGCCAGCCTGCGCCACCTGTTCCGGCGTACGGCGACCAAGCTGGAGCGCATCGAAGCAGCGATCGTTCTGACCCGGCTGGCCGGATCGGTGGCGGTGCTGCTGATCCTGCTGCCGGTGGGCAAGGCGGGAGCGTTCTTCGGGCTGCAGCTGGCCGTGTTCGGGATCTGCCTCGGCGGGTCGTTCGCGCCGAACCACAAGGGCATGCCGCTCGTCCCGGCGACGATGAAACTCGACTTCCTCCGCCGCCAGGTGATGATGTCGCGGAACATCCGGGGCGGGATCATCGTGGACTTCGCGCTCGGCGGGCTCAACTACCAGATCGAGCATCACCTGTTCCCGAGCATGCCGCGGCCGACGCTGCGGCAGGTCCAGCCGATCGTTCGCGAGTACTGCGACCTGCACGGGGTGAAGTACACCGAGGTCGGCCTGTTCACGTCGTACGGGATCGTCGTCGACTACCTGAACAATGTCGGGCTGAGGGCACGCGATCCGTTCCACTGTCCGCTCGCCGCACGGATGCGCTAGCCGGTCCTTTTGCCAACCGGACACCTGACCACGCGCTCGCCTTCATGCCCGTTTGGCCGCCATGCCGGATGATGCACTCCAGCTGTTGCTGGCCGGCGCGTTGGCACTCGTGCTGGTGCAGGTCGCGTTCCTCAGCCACGACAGCGCCCACCGGCAGATCTTCCACTCGGCAGCGCGGAACGACTGGACGGCGCGAGTCCTGGCCGGCTGTATCGCCGGGATGAGCGTGACCTGGTGGCGGAACAAGCACTCCCGGCACCACGCCGCACCGAACCAGGTGGACAAGGATCCCGACGTACAGCTCGATGCGATCGCGTTCACGCCGTACGCCGTTGCGAAGCGCGGCCGACTCGGTCGGTGGATCGCGGCGCGGCAGGGCTGGCTGTTCTTCCCGCTCCTGACGCTGGAAGGAATCGGCCTGCACTCGTCGAGCGTGCGGCACCTCCTGCGCCGGGACGCGAACCGGTTGGACCGGATCGAGGCCGCGGTCGTGATGTCGAGGATCGCCGGCTACGTTGCCGCGCTGTACCTGCTGCTCCCGATGGGCAAGGCCAGCGCCTTCCTCGGTCTGCAGCTCGCGGTGTTCGGCGTCTGCCTCGGTGCGGCGTTCGCGCCGAACCACAAGGGCATGCCGCTCGTCCCGGCCGGGATGAAGCTCGACTTCCTGCGCCGCCAGGTGCTGATGTCGCGCAACATCCGCGGCGGCACCCTGACCGACTTCGCTCTGGGCGGCCTGAACTACCAGATCGAGCACCACCTGTTCCCGAGCATGCCGCGGCCGACGCTCCGCCAGGTCCAGCCGATTGTGCGCGAGTACTGCGCTCTGCACGGCGTCGCGTACACCGAGGTCGGCCTGTTCGCGTCGTACCGGATCGTCGTCGACTACCTGAACAACGTCGGACTCAAAGCACGCGACCCGTTCCAATGCCCGCTGGCGGCGGAACTCCGCTCAGCCAGTGGGCGGGATCTCGCCTGAGCCGCGGATCGTCAGCTTCACCGGGACGCGGACCGTCCGGCCCGGCCGGTGCGGCTCGGGCAGCCGCTCGGTCATCAACTGGATCGCCGTACGGGCCATCACGTCGGCAGACTGAGCGACCGCGGTCAGCCCCGGGCTGAGCAGGTCGCCGAGCGCGAGGTCGTCGAACGACACCAACGCCACCTTGTCCCGCCGGCCGGCCAGTCCGCGGAGCACCTCGGCAGTGGTCATGTTGTTTGCCGACAGCAACGCCGTGGCCGGCTCCGTCCGATCCAGTACGGCGGACAGCGTGATGCCGATGCCCTCCGTGGTGGGCTCGGACAGATGGACCAGGTCCTCGTCCACGTCGATCCGGTGCCGGGCCATTGCGGCCCGGTAGGCGACCACGCGCTCGCGGGCGGTGAAGATCCGCTCGTCGTCACCGAGGTACGCGATCCGCCGGTGGCCCTGCCGGACCAGGTGGTCGATCGCCTGGTCGATGCCGCCGGCGTTGTCGGCGAGCACCGCGTCGGCCTCGATCCCGTGCGCCGGCCGGTCGATCGTGACGACCGCCATCCCGGCGTCGACGTGCGGGGCGAGGTACTCCTGGGTCTCCCCGATCGGCGCCATGATCAGCGCGTCCGGCCGGCGGGCGACGAACTCCAGGCAGACGTCCCGCTCCCGCTCCGGGTCCTCGTCGGTCAGGCCGATCATCACGACCGAACCGCTCGAGCGGGCCCAGAGCTCGACCGCGCGGCCGAGCGAGGCGAAGAACGGGTCGCCGATGTCGCGGATGACCACCGCGATCGTCCCGGTCTTGCCGCGGCGCAGCATCCGGGCGCTCTCGTTCGGCGTGTAGTTGAGCTCCTTGATCGCCGCCTGGACCTTCGCGGTCAGCTCCGGGCTGACGTTCGGCTCCTCGTTCACCACCCGGGAGACCGTCTTCAGCGCGACGCCCGCCCGGGCCGCGACCTCCTTCATCGTGGGCCGGCGCTGCCCCGTGCCGTTCACCCCGCTGATGCTCAACCGCCGGCCCACCCTTCCTGGTTCTCAGCTCTCCACGACGACCGGGATGATCATCGGGCGGCGGCGGTGGGTGTCGCTGACCCACTTGCCGACCACCCGCCGGATCACCTGCTGCAGCTGGTACATGTCGTCCACGCCACCGCCGATCGCCTTCTCGATCTCCGCCTCGATCCGCGGCTTCAGGTCGTCGAAGACACTGTCGTCCTCCACGAACCCGCGCGCCTGGATCTCCGGCCCTGCCGTCAGTTTGCCGGTGACCGAGTCCATCACGGCGATGACCGAGATGAAACCCTCGTCGCCGAGGATCCGGCGGTCCTTCAGCGAGGTCTCGGTGACGTCGCCGACGGTCGAGCCGTCGACGAAGACGTACCCGCAGTCGACCTTGCCGGCCACGACGGCCTTGCGGTCGATCAGGTCGACCACCACGCCGTCCTCGACGACGACCACGTTCTCCCGCGGTACGCCGGTCTGGATCGCGAGGTCGGCGTTCGCGTGCAGGTGCCGGATCTCGCCGTGCACCGGCATCACGTTGCGCGGCTTGACGATGTTGTAGCAGTAGAGCAGCTCGCCGGCGCTGGCGTGACCGGACACGTGCACCAGCGCGTTGCCTTTGTGGATCACGTTCGCCCCGTGCCGGGTCAGGCCGTTGATCACCCGGTAGACCGAGTTCTCGTTGCCCGGGATCAGGGACGACGCCAGGACGACGGTGTCCCCCGGCTGGATCTGGACCACGTGGTGGTCGTTGGCCGCGATCCGCGACAGCGCCGACATCGGCTCGCCCTGCGAACCGGTCGAGACCAGCACGACCTGCTCCGGCGGGTAGTTGTCCAGCTCGCGCATGTCGATCAGCGTGTCGCCGGGCACGTTCAGGAAGCCGAGGTCACGGGCCACACCCATGTTGCGCACCATCGAGCGGCCGACGTACGCGACCTTGCGGCGGTGCTTCACGGCAGCGTCCATCACCTGCTGGACGCGGTGCACGTGCGAGGCGAAGCAGGCGACGATGATCCGCTGGTTCCTCGCGTTGGTGAAGACCCGGTCCAGCACCGGCGCGATGTCGCGCTCGTGCGTGGTGAAGCCGGGCACCTCGGAGTTGGTGGAGTCGACGCAGAACAGGTCCACGCCCTCCTCGCCGAGCCGCGCGAACGCCCGCAGGTCGGTGATCCGGTTGTCCAGCGGCAACTGGTCCATCTTGAAGTCGCCGGTGTGCAGCACCATGCCGGCCGGCGTCCGGATCGCCACCGCGAGCGCGTCCGGGATCGAGTGGTTGACCGCGATGAACTCGCAGACGAACGGGCCGATCTGGAGCTTCTCGCCCTCGACCACGGTCTGCTGCGGCACGTTGCGGTGCCGGTGTTCCTTGAGCTTGCCCTCCAGCAACGCGAGCGTGAGCTGCGAGCCGATGACCGGGATGTCACCCCGCTCACGCAGCAGGTAGGGCAAGCCGCCGATGTGGTCCTCGTGGCCGTGGGTCAGAACCACCGCGACGATGTCGTCGAGGCGGTCCCGGATCGGCTGGAAGTCCGGCAGGATCAGGTCCACGCCGGGCTGGTTCTCGTCCGGGAACAGTACGCCGCAGTCGACGACCAGCAGCTTCCCGTCGTACTCGAAGACCGTCATGTTCCGGCCGACCTCGCCGAGGCCGCCGAGCGGGATGACCCGCAAAGCGCCCGGGGTCAGAGGTCCGGGCGCGTCGAGATCTGGGTGGGGATGGCTCATGCAATCAGTCCTGCCGTCTTGAGGTCGGTGGTGAGCCAGTCCACTTGCTCAGCGGTCGCCTCAATCAACGGCGACCGGAGTGTCGCGTGCTCGATGACGCCGGCCAGCTTGAGCGCGGCCTTCACCATGATGGCGCCCTGGGTCCTGGTCATGATCGCCTCGACGGCGGGCACCACCCGTCGGTCGATCTCTCGTGCGGTGGCGAGGTCGCCGGCCACCACGGCGTCGATCAACTGGCGGTACGGCTCACTCGCGACATGCGCGACGACGCTGGCGATACCCACCGCGCCGATCGCGAGCCAGGCGAGATTCAGCTCGTCCGCACCGCAGTAGTAGAACAGATCGGTGTTCGCCAGCACCTTGGTGGCCCCGGCGACGTCGCCCTTGGCGTCCTTCACCGCGACGATCCGCGGGTGCTCGGCGAGCGCGATCAGCGTGTCGGTCTTCACCTCGACGCCGGCCCGGCCGGGGATGTCGTAGACCATGTTCGGCAGGCCGGTGGCGTCGGCGACCGCGGTGAAGTGCGCGCGCAGCCCGTCCTGCGGAGGCTTGTTGTAGTACGGCGTGACGACCAGGAGGCCGTCGGCCCCCGCGGCCTCGGCCTGCTTCGCACACTCGATCGTGTGTCTGGTGTCGTTGGTGCCGACTCCGGCAACCACCTTGGCCCGGTCACCGACCGCCTCGAGCACCGCCTTCACCAGCTGGACCTTCTCCTGGTCCGAGGTGGTGGGCGCCTCGCCGGTGGTCCCGTTGATCACCAGCGCGTCGTTGCCGCGGTCGACCAGGTAGGTGGCCACCTTCTGCGCGGCCTCGAGATCGAGCGAGCCGTCGGGCCGGAACGGGGTGACCATGGCCGTCGTCAGGCGGCCGAAGGGCAGCGCCGGCGAGGCAGAAGAATCTGGCGAGGACATGGGGCTCAGATTACCGCTCCGAAGCCGCTGAGAAATGAGTAGGCCTGATAGCTGTCCGCTCGGGGGTCCGGGCAGCTACCAGGCTCAATGGTCCTATCGGGCCAGGCCCAGCAGTCGTTACAGCTTCGACCAAAAAAGTCCGGAAAAATTTCTGCGAATACTCTCGGTAGTTGCGGCCTTGCGGACCGTGGAGAATTCGTCATCGACCGGCCAGCCAGATCGAGGTTGCGTCGAAGAATCGCTGCACTGCTTGCAACGCGCCGGGAAGCAGCAGTACGCCGCCCGCCAGGAGCAACGGCGCAATGAGGATGCGCTCGACCCAGCCGCCGGTGGGGAAGCGCAGCGGACGCGGGAGCCGGATCTCGTACCAGGTCTCGCCGCGGATCGGCAGCGGCCACAACCACGGGCAACCCGACCGGGTCAGGCTGTCACCAAGGCAATGCGTGAACATGCCGAGCGCCACCGCGACACCGATCCATCCGCCGATCCCGGTCAGGCCGGCCTGTAGGGCGTCCGCAGTTGACGTACCTGGGAGCGCCGTACCCAGGACTGACCAGCCGACGGCTGCGAGGACGGCGATGATCAGCCAGTCGCCGAGTACGTGCGCAGCCAGCAGGAGTCCGGTCGCGGCGATGGCGAGCACGGCCCACTTCCCTCGGTCGCCAAGGCTTGCCGCGAGTACGCCGAGCAGGATCGCGGCGGCCAGGGTGTGCGTGGCGTGGCGGTGCTTCCCGGTGCTGTCCTCATCCCGTGGTCCCTTGGTGAGGTCATAGAGCAGGCCCGAGAACGTACGGATCACCGTGGACACCAGTCCTGTCACCGGACCGAGCAGCCGGGAGGCGCTCGCGCCCGGGTGATCGAGGTCGGGGACGAGCGCGTAGCCGGCCGTAGCCGCCGCGAACGGGACCACCTCCGCCACCGACGTCAGACCCACCAGCGGTGCGACCGCCAGTCCCAGGCACCACCCCGACAGGGCATGCGACCGACCCATCACCTGCGCCTCACCACTCCCTCACCCCGGCAACGGCCCATCCTTTCAATCCGGATCCCACTCACCGGGGAGGCTCGCCCGGGACGCCGTTTTGCATAATCATGCAGAGGGGTGCATACTTTTCCTGTGTCCAAGGTGCTTACGTCATTGCCGGTTGGTGAGCGGGTCGGGATCGCGTTCTCGGGAGGTCTCGACACGTCCGTCGCGGTCGCGTGGATGCGCGACAAGGGAGCGGTGCCCTGCACATACACCGCCGACCTCGGTCAGTACGACGAGCCCGACATCGCCTCGGTCCCCGGCCGGGCCACGGCGTACGGCGCGGAGATCACCCGCCTGGTCGACTGCCGGGCGGCGCTGGTCGAGGAAGGGCTGGCCGCGCTGGCCTGCGGTGCGTTCCACATCCGGTCGGCCGGGCGCACGTACTTCAACACCACCCCGATCGGGCGGGCCGTGACCGGCACGCTGCTGGTCCGGGCAATGCTGGACGACGACGTTCAGATCTGGGGCGACGGGTCGACGTTCAAGGGCAACGACATCGAGCGGTTCTACCGCTACGGCCTGCTGGCGAACCCGCAGCTGCGGATCTACAAGCCGTGGCTGGACGCGCAGTTCGTGCACGAGCTGGGTGGTCGCAAGGAGATGTCGGAGTGGCTGGTCACGCACCAGCTGCCGTACCGGGACAGCACCGAGAAGGCGTACTCCACCGACGCCAACATCTGGGGCGCCACCCACGAGGCGAAGACGCTGGAGCACCTCGACACCGGGATCGAGAACGTCGACCCGATCATGGGCGTGAAGCACTGGGACCCGGACGTGGAGATCCTGCCGGAAGAGGTCTCGATCGGCTTCGAGCAGGGCCGGCCGGTGACGATCAACGGCAAGGAGTTCGGCTCGGCGGTCGACCTGGTGCTGGAGGCGAACGCGATCGGTGGCCGGCACGGTCTGGGGATGTCGGACCAGATCGAGAACCGGGTGATCGAGGCGAAGAGCCGGGGCATCTACGAGGCTCCCGGGATGGCGCTGCTGCACTCGGCGTACGAGCGGCTCGTGAGCGCGATCCACAACGAGGACACGCTGGCGAACTACCACAACGAGGGCCGGCGGCTCGGGCGGCTGATGTACGAAGGCCGCTGGCTGGACCCGCAGTCGCTGATGCTGCGGGAGTCCCTGCAGCGGTGGGTCGGTACGGCGGTCACCGGTGAGGTCACCATGCGGCTCCGGCGGGGCGAGGACTACTCGATCCTCGACACCACCGGCCCGGCCCTCAGCTACCACCCGGACAAGCTGTCGATGGAGCGGATCGAGGACTCGGCCTTCGGCCCGGTCGACCGGATCGGTCAACTGACGATGCGGAACCTGGACATCGCCGACTCCCGCTCCAAGCTCGAGCAGTACGCCGGCCTCGGCATGTTCGGCAGCTCGAACCCGGCCCTTGCCTCCTCCACCGACCTCATCGGCGCCATGCCCACCGGCGGAGCCGAAGCCATCGCCTCCCGAGGCGAAGCCACCGAAGAAGACGAACTGCTGGACCGCGCCGCCATGGAGTCCGGCACCGACTGATTCCACCCCGAGCCAGCGACCGGTCTTCAGGGGAGACCGGTCGCTGCCTTATCAGGCGAAGTGCGTGGTAACAACCGCCAGGAATTCGATGGGCCTCCCCCACGAACCTGCCTCCCCTACCCAGCCCCGGTGTGGATCCTGCACTGCGCGGTTGCCTGTCATTCGGCCGAGCAGGCTCGCTTCAGATCCCGTCGCTGCGGCCGAGGAGCAGTTTCACCCAGCCGGTTCTGGTGGGTGCGGCTTGTCTCGGGCTGGGGTGGGCGCGGCGTGTCCTGGGTGGGGGTGGGTGCGGCGCGTGCTGGGTGGGCGTGGCGTCAGGCGTCGTAGTCGAGGGTTACTGCGGGGGTGGTGGGGTGGGATTGGCAGGTCAGGACGTAGCCGGCGCGGAGTTCGTCGGGTTCCAGGGCCCAGTTGGTGTCCATGCGGACGGCACCCTCGAGGACCTTGGCGCGGCAGGTGCCGCAGACGCCTCCCTTGCAGGCGAAGGGGGCGTCGGAGCGTACGGCGAGGGTTGCGTCGAGGACTGCCTTTGAGTGTTCGGCCAGGGTGAACGTCGAGCGGCGGCCGTCGAGGATGACGGTTACCTGGGCCGCGTTCTCGTCGGTGGGCGCTTCGTCGACCGGAGCGGCGGGAGCTTCGTCGCCTACGTGGAAGAGCTCGGCGTGCACGTGTTCGCGGGCCACGCCCTCCCCCAGCAACAACTCCTGTGCGCCGACGACCATCGCGTACGGACCGCACAGGAACCACTCGTCGACGGACCCCAGCGGCAGGATCGTCGCGAACATCCGGCCCAGCCGGTCCGCGTCGATCCGCCCGCTGAACAGCTCCACCTCGGTCGACTCCCGCGACAACACATGCACCAGGTGGAACCGCTCGGCGTACCGATCCTTGAGGTCGGCGAGCTCGTCCGCGAACATCACCGATCCCGCGGTCCGATTGCCGTAGAGCAGCGTCACGCGCGACGAGGATTCGACCGACAAGATCGTCGCGACCAGCGACAGCACCGGCGTGATCCCACTGCCCGCGGCGACGAAAGCGTAGTGCTTCGCGTTCGCCGGGTCGAGCGTCGTACCGAACCGCCCGAGCGGCGTCATCACCTCGAGCTCATCGCCGACCTTCAGCCCATTTGCCGCGTACGCCGAGAACTCCCCACCCGGGATCCGCTTCACGCCGATCCGCAAGACCCCGGATCCGGCCGGCGAGCAGATCGAGTAGCTACGCCGTACCTCCTCACCAGCACGACGGATGGTGAGATGCTGACCCGCGCTGAACTCGTACTCCTCCGCCAACTCAGGCGGCACCTCGAACGTGATCGCCACCGAGTCGTCGGTGATCGCCTCGATCGCCGCCACCTTCAACGGATGGAAGACGGCCCGCCGACGGGCCACAGTCGTCGTCATCACAACGCCTTGAAGTGATCGAAGGGTTCGCGGCACGAGTTGCACCGCCACAGCGACTTGCACGAGGTCGACCCGAAATGACTCAACTCCGTCGTGTCCGGCGAACCACACAACGGACACCGCACAGTCAGACTCAACATCACCGGACCGCCAACGGCCCGACGCCCGGTCGGCGGAGCGATCCCGTACTCGGTCAGCTTCGCCTTCCCGGCCTCACTCATCCAGTCCGTAGTCCAAGCAGGCGACAGGACGGTCTCGACCCGTCCGTCCACCTGCAGCGCCTGAAGCGTGAGCTCCACCTCGTGCCGGATCAGATCCATCGCCGGGCAACCGGAATACGTCGGGGTGATCGTGACGACGACCTCATGACCCTCGTGCCGCACACCACGCAACACACCAAGATCCGCGATCGTCAGCACCGGCACCTCCGGGTCCGCGACCTCACCGACGGCTTCGAGGATCGCGGTGTCGGTCACCATGTCGCCCCCGGATACGACCGAGCCACATGCTGCAGCTCAGCGAGCAGATACCCCAAGTGCTCGGTGTGCCGACCCTGACGGCCCCCACTGTGCTGGTACGACGCCGATGGCCGGCCGCACGTCGATTCGTCGATCACCGCCATTACCCGACGCGTCCACTCGTCCTGCAACGTCGACGGATCCACTGCGACCGCGAGACGTCGTACGAGCTCGTCGGACTCGAACATCTCAGCGGTGTAAGGCCAGAGCGCGTCCAGCGCCAACTCCATCCGCCGATGGCTCTCCTCAGTGCCGTCGCCGAGGCGCAGCACCCACTGGGTCGCGTGGTCGACGTGGTACGCGACCTCCTTGACCGCCTTGCCGGCCACACCGGCCAACTGCTCGTCGTCGCAGCCCCGCAGCTCGTCGTACAGCAGCTGCTGGTACGTCGCGAAGTACAGCAACCGCGCCATCGCGTGCGCGAAGTCGCCGTTCGGCAGCTCGCACAACTGCAGGTTGAGGAAGTCGCGCTCGTCCCGGAGGTACGCGAGATCGTCCTCCGAACGACCGGCACCCTCGACCGCACCGGCGTACTGCAGCAGTGACCGGGCCTGACCGAGCTGGTCCAGCCCGATGTTGCCGAGGGCAACGTCCTCCTCGAGCTGCGGCGCGGCCGCGATCCACTCGGCGGTGCGCTGGGCGGAGATCAGCGCGTCGTCGCCGAGCCGGAGCGTGTAGACGAAGAGGTCGTTCACAGATGCTCGACGCCTTCCGGGACCTGGTAGAAGGTCGGGTGCCGGTAGACCTTGTCGCCGGCCGGATCGAAGAACTCGTCCTTCTCGTCCGGGCTGGACGCGGTGATGTCGGCGGCGCGCACCACCCAGATCGACACGCCCTCCTGGCGGCGGGTGTAGACGTCGCGCGCGTTTCGCAGCGCCATCGTTGCGTCCGGCGCGTGCAGGCTGCCGACATGCGTGTGCGACAGCCCGCGCCGAGACCTGACGAAAACTTCCCACAGTGGCTCGATCATGCGGCGGCCACCGCCTTCTTGGCCGCGTACGCCGCCGCGGCCTCACGGACCCAGGCGCCGTCCTCGTGCGCCTTGACCCGATGCGCTAGCCGCTGCTCGTTGCACGGACCGTTGCCCTTCACCACGTCGTACAACTCGGTGTAGTCCGGCTCGGTGAAGCGGTAGTGCCCCGACTCCTCGTCGTACGACAGTCCGTCGTCAGGCACGCGAATCCCCAGTACGTCGGCCTGCGGAACGGTCATGTCCACGAAGCGCTGGCGCAGTTCGTCGTTGCTGTGCCGCTTGATCCCCCACGCCATCGACTGCTCCGAGTGCGTCGACGCGGAGTCCGGCGGCCCGAACATCATCAGCGACGGCCACCACCAGCGGTCGAGCGCGTCCTGGGCCATCGCCTTCTGCCCATCAGTGCCGTTGCACAGCGTGTGCAGGATCTCGAATCCCTGCCGCTGGTGGAACGACTCCTCCTTGCAGACCCGCACCATCGCCCGCGCGTACGGCCCGTAGGAGCAGCGGCACAGCGGCACCTGGTTGACGATCGCGGCACCGTCGACGAGCCAGCCGATCGCGCCGATGTCGGCCCAGGTCAGGGTCGGGTAGTTGAAGATGCTGGAGTACTTCTGCTTCCCGCTGTGCAGCAGGTCGAGCAGGTCGGCCCGGTCCACGCCGAGCGTCTCGGCGGCGGCGTACAGGTAGAGGCCGTGGCCGGCCTCGTCCTGGACCTTGGCCATCAGGATCGCCTTGCGGCGCAGCGACGGCGCGCGGCTGATCCAGTTGCCCTCCGGCTGCATGCCGATGATCTCGGAGTGCGCGTGCTGCGCGATCTGCCGGATCAGGGTCTTGCGGTACCCCTCCGGCATCGCGTCCCGCGGCTCGATCCGGCCGTCGGCGTCGATGGTCGCCTGGAAGCTGTCCATGCCGGTCAGCATAGCCGAGATGTGACACTTTCTGGCTAGATCAACGAGAAGTGTCACAAAGTCGGACGGGAGTGGTGGTAGGTCCACCCCAGGTAGTGGTGACAACGCGCTGGGTACGGCCGCCGCGGCAGGCGAGGATTTCGAGTAACAGCTCAAGGACTAAACAGTTTCTCGAAAGGGTGTCCCCGTGACTACGCAGACTCTCCCGGCCGTCGATCACCGCGGACCGGTCTCCGGCAAGGAGCGCGCCCTCGCGCCCGACCTGATCCGCGGTGCGATGCTGCTGCTGATCGGGCTCGCCAACGCCGCCAACTTCGCCTTCGCCGGCCAGCCCGGTGTGGAAAGCGCGCCGCACGGCCTCGAGCGGCTGCTGAACTTCGTCAAGCTCACCTTCGTGGACGCCCGGGCCTACCCGGTGTTCGCGGTGATGTTCGGCTACGGCCTCGTCCAACTCGCCCGCCGCCAGCGCTCGTCCGGCGCGACCACCGGCGCCGTCCGGCGAATCCTGCTGAAGCGCAACCTGTGGCTGATCGTCTTCGGCCTGGTGCACGCGGCACTGCTGTACTTCGGCGACTTCCTCGGCGCGTACGGCATCGTCGGGATCATCTGCACGCTGTTCCTGCTCAACCGCGGTGACAAGTTCCACCGGATCGTCATCGGCATCTGGGTCTTCGAGGGCCTCTACGTGTTGACCACCGCGGCCCAGGCCGTCATCGCCGTACTGAACAGCTCCGGCCCGGCGCACGCGCTGACCAACGAGCCGAACCCGTCGCTGGCCGCGGCGTCGTACGGCGCCGGCCTGGTCGACCGGCTGCACGAGTACCCGCTGCACACCGCCAGCGTGGTCGGATTCATCATCGTCGTGTGGCTGGGCATCTGGGCCGCTCGCAAGCAGATCCTGGAGAACCCGGCCGCGCACCGCACCCTGCTGACCCGTGTCGCCGCCGTCTGCATGGGCTTCACGATCCTCGGTGGCCTTCCGCTCGCTCTGGTCGGCGCCGGCTGGCTGCACGTCGACGAGGCCGCGGTCGACGCCATGAGCAACCTCTCCCACGTCAGCGGCATGTTCGGCGGTCCCGGGTACGTCGCTCTGTTCGGCCTGCTGGTCTCGCGCATCACCACGCTGTCGCTGCCGGTCCGGGCGATCTCCTCGCTGGGTCAGCGGTCGCTGTCGGGCTACCTGTTCCAGTCGGTCTCGTGGATGGTGCTGCTGGCCCCCTTCACGTTGGACCTCGGTCACCGCTTCGGCGGCACGGCGTACACGGCCTTCGGGTGCGCGGTCGCGGTGTGGATCGTGTCGGTGCTCGGTGCCTACGCGATGACGAAGCGGTCCTACCGCGGACCGGCGGAGACGTTGCTGCGGCGACTCGTGTACTGACCCCTCACCTGTTGCCGGCCGGACCTGGTGTCCGGCCGGCAACACTGTCTTGGGAGGATTGTGGATATGAGTGACTTCGGCGTACCGGAACCCGCCAACCTGTCGGAGCTGTCCGGTGAGAGCCCGGTGGCGGAGACGAGTGTGCGGCTGGCCCTTCCGGCCGAGGCCAACGAGATCGGCGAGATCCAGGTCGCCGCGTGGCGTGCGTCGTACGCCGGTCTGCTGCCGGCCGATGTGCTGGCCGACCTCAACCCCGCGCAGTTCGCCGCTCAGTGGCGGGGCGCACTCCTCGCGCCGGGTGAGGCCCGCAACCGGGTCATGGTCGCGCTGGCCGGCCGGACGCTGGTCGGCTTCGCCGCGATCACACCGTCGGACGACCCGGACGCCGACCCGCAGCGCGATGCATTGATCGCCGAGCTCGCCGTCCAGCCGGACGCGACCCGCACCGGCCACGGCTCCCGGCTGTTGAACGCGGTCGTCGACACCATCCGCGCCGACGGCTTCAGCCGCGTCACGGTCTGGGTCAACTCCACCGACGACGTCCTGCGCGCCTTCTACACCGAGGCCGGCTGGGCCCCCGACGGCGCCCATCGCGAACTCGACCTCTACGGCGACGAGTCGGTCCGCATCAAGCAGATCCGCCTCCACACCGACCCCGGCCCGACCGACTGAGCGTCAAACGCGGGCATGGTGGCTTCCTACCTGGGCGCGGTAGAGGTCGCGGAGTAGGGAGATCTCGGCGCCGTGGTGCATGACCTCGCGGTTGATGTGGGTAATCAGGCCGAGCATCGGGTCGTCGGCGAAGTACGCGCCCTTCGGGCCGAGCGGGCTCCACAACGCGTCCTTGTCGAGACTTCGGATCGAGTCGTGCCAGCGCCCGTACCAATGCCGTAGGAACTCCAGACCGTCCGCCGCGGTCGCGGGGATCTCGGCCGGGATGTGCCGCGGGTCGAACATGTCGGCGTCGTCCGGACCGTCCTCGAAGAACGCGTTCACGCGGATCGCGAAGCACCCGACCCCGATGTGCACCATCCGCCAGGCGATCGTGGTCAGTGGCGGCGGATCCGGCACCGGATCTGCCAGCTCGTAAACCGTCTGCCCGTCCTCGCCCGGCCGCACGGACCACATCCCGTCCACCGGCTCCCAGAGGTACTCCTCGTCGGTCAACCCCTGCAATCGCGGCCAGAGGTGGACGTCCCAGTAGAACTCCAGCTGTCCGATCAGTAGGTCACCACAACCGGCCATCACGACTCCTCGTCTCTCGTGGGCAGAACCCTAGAAGCCCGCACCGACAGTCCCTTAGCACCTCGCGGATCCGCGACCGGCCGGGGGTGGTGCTCGACCGTGAACGGCAGGCATGACAGATTGCGACAGTCCGATTACGCAAGGCCATTCGCTGGAGTTTCCATGAAGTACCTCGCCCTGGCCGTCGGTCTGGGGATTTCCGCTGCCGCCGTTCTCGTCGTCCCAGGATCGGGGGCGACTGCCTCGACCGAAGCGACGACGGCGGTCGACCGGCCGCATCCCGTGGCCAACAAGTATCTGAAGCAGAGACCGGCCTGGAAGCAGTGCGGCGAGCCGTCGCTGCGGACGTACTGCGCGAAGATCACCGCGCCGCGCGACTGGGCGAACCAGTACGCGGGCAACGACATCCAACTCGCCGTCAGCAAGGTCGCACCGGCGAAGGGCAAGCCGAGCCGGGTCGTGTTCGGCAACCCGGGCGGTCCGGGTGGCGCCGGCCTCGGCATGGCGCCGTACCTGGCCAGTCAGGCGCCGCTGCAGAAGGACTTCCTCGCCGTCGGCTTCGACCCGCGCGGCACCGGCGACAGCACCAACGTCACGTGCCAGGGCGCGCCCGGCTACACGATGGACGCTCGCGACCGAGACCCTTCCAACCTCGCCCTGGTCGCCGAGGCGTCGCAGCTCAGCCAGCCGTACTGCGACCGGCAGTCGCGCGGCCTCCTGCCGTACGTGAACACCGCGCAGACCGTGCAGGACCTCGATCTGATCCGGCAACTGCTCGGCTTCGACAAGATCGACTTCGTCGGGTACTCCGGCGGGACCTGGATGGGCGCGTACTACCAGACCTACTTCCCCGAGCACGTCGGCCGGTTCGTGCTGGACTCGAACACCGACTTCACCAGGCCGTGGCTGGACACGTTCTCCGCTCAGCCGCAGGCCTTCGAGCGCCGGTTCCGCGAGGACTTCGCGACCTGGGCCGCGAAGTACGACTCCAAGCTGCACCTGGGCACCTCGGCCGGCGCGGTACTGCGGACCTATGAACACCTTCGGCGGGATCTGAAAAAGCAGCCGGCGGTCGAGGAGTTCCTGGACGGCACGGTGAAGATCAGTTACGACCAGAACACCCTGGACCAGATCGTCTCCGGGGACATGTATACAAAGATTGATTTCTATTCGTTGGCAATCGATCTGGCATTTCTGCGCGACCTTTCCGTGGCTCAGGCAAAGGGCGGTCCACGCGCCGCACAGAACCAGGTCGACGCACTCTCTCTGACCCGCCAGCACGAGCTGGTACGTCGCGCCGCCCGCGGAACCGTCGGCCTGCCACCGATGGGCCGCGTCGTCGGCGAGGACGACGCCGAGGACGCGACCTTCACGGCAGTCACGTGCAACGACACCTCCTGGCCGCAAGGTCGCGAGTACGGCGATCAACTGGCCGCGCGACTCGGCCCGCACTACCCGTTGGTCGGCTGGACGATGAACCAGAACCCGTGCTTCTTCTGGAACCGCCCGAACCTGACCATGCCGCAACCAACCGGCAAAGGCTTGCCCACAACGCTGATGGTGCAGTCGACCCACGACCCGGCGACCGGTTACGAGCTCGCCGTCTCAGCCCACCAGAGGTACGCCGGCTCGCGTCTCGTCACCGTCACCCACGAAGGCGACCACGGCGTGTACGGCGGCGTGAACGCGTGCGCCGACAAGATCGTCAACACGTTCCTCACCACCGGCAAGGCACCGGCCAAGGACGTCACCTGCGCCGGCCACGGCATCCCGGCACCGTCGATGCCGGCCCCTGGCGACGAGACCGGCGCCGGACAGCCGGAGTACGGCGACAACGCGCCGCTGCGCCGGATCGCGGGATTCACGAAAGCGGTCTCCGGATATCTGTCCTGAGATCCGGACCAGCATTTGAGTGTTGCCCGATGGGACAAAGAAATGCGCGGAATTCCGGCGGATTTCCCTTACCCACGGGCAGTTCCCGGTCACCGTCGGCGAAATCCGGCCGGGACTTTCGTTGTCAGGACATATTTGTCAGGGCGATGTCAGGGTTCCGTCCCTGTGCGACGCAGCGTGATTTCGACAACCTTGAGTCAGCGCGGAGGAACGGGGCGTCGACCGGGAGGGCTCGACGGCACGGACATTCGCCACACGGCTTCGGCCGGCTGTGAGGTGGGGGGACTGCCTGGGGGGTCAGACAGAGACACAGCCGGTCGGGTCCGTATCCCGCGCTCCCAGATCCCTCGCGGGGTACCGTCGATCCCCCAGGTCGTGGTGCTCCGCGAGGCAACCTTCCGATCAGCAGACCTGGTGGACTGCTGATCGGTTCGTTTTGCCGGCTCAGAGTCAGGCGGCTGAGAGTCAGAGCCGGCCGCTGTGGTCCGGGCTGGAGGTCGATCCCGGCGGCGGATACCCGTCCTCGACCGCGGCGAGTGGTGCGGCCCGCCCGGCCGACCACGCGGTCCGGAAGGCCCGCCGCTCCAGCGACTCCTCGATCGACGTCCGGGTCGCCTGGTAGTCGGGTTTCTCGATCTCCGGAATCGGTGCGCCGATCACTTCCCGCACCCCGTCCGCAGCACCGAGGAGGAAGGCGGCGTACTCGCTCCTCCCCCGCTGCTGGGCGACGGCCGCGAGCTCCTCGAGCACACTGGCCGACCGCCACCGATCACCCAGGTCGCGATGCTCAGCCAGACTCTCGTCCAGGAGATGCACCGCGCGCTCGGTCACACCACGGCGCCGTTCGATGATGCCGAGCTGGTTCAGCGACCAGGCGACCCCTTCGCGGTATCCGAGCCGCTGCGACAGCGCCAGACTCTCCTGCAGCAGGTCCTCGGCCACGGTCAGGTCGCCGCGGTACTGCGCGATGGTCCCCAGACTGATCAGTGACCACGCCTGCCCTTCACCATCGCCCAGCATCCGGAAGCTGTCCCGCGCCCGTTGGCATCGCCGAGCGCCGATGTCCAGATCGCCGCGCAGCCACGCCACGAACCCGAGGTGGTTGTGCGCCCACGCCATCCCCGACCGGTCGCCGAGGCTCTCGTACAGGTCGTAGCTCTGGCAGTGCAGGTCCTCCGCGGCCTCGTAGTCACCACGCTCCCGCGCGACTCCGCCGAGCCGCTGCATCACCAGCGCCGTACCAGCCGTGTCGTCGAGACCCTTGTATTGCGTCAGTGCGGTCTCGAGCCGGATTGTCGCGGTGTCGTACTCGCACTGCAGGAACGCGAGCATGCCGGCGCCCAGATTCGCCTTGGCACAGTACGGGCCCATTCCGTCGAGCTCGGAGGCCGGCACGTTGTCCGCAAGGCTCAGCGCACGCTCCAGCCATTGACTGCCCTCGGAGTAGTGGCCGCGCAGGTAGCAGAACGTCCACAGCGCACCGGACAGCCGCAGCGCTTCGTGGATCGAGCCGGTGTGCAAGGACCAGGCCATGGCGGCGCGCAGATTGCCCAGCTCGGCGTCGAGCCGTTCGAGCCACACCTCCTGGTTCGGACCGCGCAACTGCCCTTCCGACTCCTCGGCCAGGGCGACGTAGAAGTGCGCGTGCCGCTGCTTGGCTTCCTCGACCACGCCGTCGGCGGCGAGCCGATCGGCGGCGAACTCACGGATCACCGCGAGCATGTAGTACCGCGCGACGTTGCGCCGCCGGATCACGCGGATCAGCGACTTGTCCACCAGGCGTCCGGTCAGGTCGAGTGCCTCGCCGCGCTCCTGCGGACCCGGCGTGGCCTGACCCGACATGACCCTCGCGGCGGCACTCAACGTCCAGCCTCCGACGAACACCGACAGCCGGGCGAACACCTCGCGCTCGGTCGGCGAGAGCAGATCATGGCTCCACTCGATCGCGCCGCGCATCGACTGCTGCCGCGGCGATGCTGTCCGTGAGCCACCGGCAAGGATGCCGAACGAGGTCTCCAACTCGGCGGCCAGTTCCTCGATGGTCATCACGTTCGTCCGGGCCGCGGCGAGTTCGATGGCCAGCGGCATGCCCTCCAGCCGGCGGACCACTCGGGCGACCTGGTCGAGTTCGCCGTCCGGGTCGTAGCCTCGCGCGACGGCACGCTCGACGAACAACCGAACTGCCGCGGAAGACTCGATGTGGTCCGCGTCGTGCGGCAGTGACAATGCAGGTACGACGTACACGCTCTCGCCGGGAACTCGCAGCAACTCCCGGCTGGACGCGAGGATCGACAGATTCGGGCAGCTCTCGAGCAGCACGGCGCAGACCTGGCCGACCATCGCGACGACATGCGAGCAGTTGTCGAAGACCAGCAGCAGGTGACTGCGGCCGATCTGCTCGGCGATCTCCTCCACCGGCCGGCTGCCGTCCATCTGGTGCAGTCCGGCAGACGCGGTGATCGCCGGAACGACAGCCGCCGGATCGGTCAGTGTTGCCAGCGGAACCCAGCAGACGCCGTCCTGGAAGCTGTCCGTCAACTCGTTCGCCAGGGCTGCGGTCAGCCGGGTCTTGCCCACTCCACCTGGGCCGGTCAGCGTCAGCAGACGAGTGATGCGCTGGTCCAGCAAACGTTTGGTTGCGGTCATTTCGGTGGTGCGGCCGATCAGGTTGTTCGGCGGCGCGGGCGGCTGACGCATCGGCCCGCGGGGCGACTCGGTGTCGCGGCGTGCGGCTGCGGTGAGTTGCGCGCGCTCGGGATCCTCGAGCCGCAGCGCATCCGCGAGCAGCCGCAAGGTATGTGCTCGCGGCGCACGCCGACGTCCCCGCTCCAAGGCCGCGATCGCATCGACACTCAGACCGGCGCGCTCGGCCAGTCCCTCCTGGGACAGCCCGGCCTCACGCCGATGCCGTCGCAGCAAACCGCCGAACCCTGCGCTCTGCATGTCGTCCGAGCCGCGGCGAGACCCGTCTGATGGCACAGGACGGCTCCACCCAGTCTCCGACCTGTACGTGGCGGTTGCCACGCACTTCCCTCTGAAAGTATCCCGTTCCACACCACGTTGTCAGTTACCGCGGTGTTCTTCACAGCCAACTCCCAGGTAACTCCCGGGTCAGTTCACCCGCCTTTCATGCCCGTCATGGTGTGCGATCGCGGTCCGCATGGTGGCTCGGGCGCGCCTGCGATCACCTGCCGCGTCGTACGCCGTCGCCAATCGGAACCACACCCGCCAGTCCCCCGGCGCTGCCTCTGCCTCAGCCTTGTACTTCTCGAACGCCTCATCCGCGGCCGCCCGGTCGATCCGCCCGGACGGCCGGCGTGGCAGGTCGTCGACCGGCAACCCGCCGGCCGCCTCGAGTTCCCGCGCCAAGACCTCGGTACGGCGTCCGAACTGCAGCTCCCGCCAGACCAGGAAGGCACCGAGCACCGGGATCACCAGTACCGCGATCCCGAGCCCGACCGCGATCGGGTCGCCGGTTCCGATCAGCAACACCCCGCGCCAACCGAGCAGAGCGGCGTACGCGACGAAGACCGCCGCGATCACGATCGCCGCACGCTTGGCGGTCACCTAATCAAGGTCCATGAAGTGTTCGAGGCCCACGGTCAGCCCGGGCGTACCACCGATCCGCCGGACACCGAGCAGTACGCCGGCCATGAACGAGACCCGCGCCATCGAGTCGTGCCGGATCGTCAGCGTCTCGCCCGTGTCGCCGAACAGAACCTCCTGGTGCGCGACCAGTCCACGCAGCCTGATCCCGTGCACCCGGATCCCATCAACATCCGCACCCCGCGCACCGTCCAGCGAGGTCGTGGTCGCGTCCGGAATCGGCCCGGCGTTGGCCTCGCGTCGTGCAGCACCGATCAGCTCGGCGGTACGTCGTGCCGTCCCCGAAGGAGCGTCGACCTTGTCCGGATGGTGCAACTCGATGATCTCGACGGACTCGTAGTACCGCGCGGCCTTGGCGGCGAACTGCATCATCAGCACAGCGCCGATGGAGAAGTTCGGCGCGATCAGTACGCCGGTCCCCGGGTTCTTCTCGAGCAGTCCGCGCAACGTCGCGAGCCGCTCGTCGTCGAAACCGGTGGTGCCGACAACCGCGTTGACGCCGTGCGAGATGCACCAGGCCAGGTTGTCCATCACCACCTCGGGCCGGGTGAAGTCGACCACCACCTCGGCGCCGGCCGCGGTCAGCTGCTCGAGCTCGTCGCCCAGGTCGAGCCGCGCGACCAGCTCGCAGTCCTCGGCCTCCTCCACCGCGAGGCACGTCTGAGCGCCCATCTTGCCCTTGGCCCCCAGTACACCGACCTTGATCATCCGCACCCTCTCAGCTGTGTGGTCGAAGGGCAACAGGATCTCATCCGGCCCCGGTGAGCCGGTCAGGGTGTCTTGACGGCGCGCTCGCGGCGCGGGACGTAGACCTGCAGACCCATGGTGTCCTTGGCCGGCGCGAGCAGTTCGTAGTCGGCCCGGAAGTCCAGCAGGCACGCATGCAGCGCGGTGATCTCGACGTCGGAGATGCGGCGGTTGAGGATGATGATCGGCGGCCGGCCCGGGCTCCAGGGCTGGCCCTTCTGGCAGACCTCCTCGATGCCGGCGGCCGTCCGCGGTCGTTCCTTCGGCGCGACCCACGCCTCGCCGACCGGCTTGCCGCCCAGCATCAGGACCAGGCCGGCCATCTTGTCGAACGCCAGCATCGGGCGCCCGGCAGGTTTCAGGTACGGCTTCAGTGGAGCCTCGAGCGCGGTGTAGTTCTGGGCCGCGGTCTCGTCGAGATACAGGCCCTTCAGCGGCGGCATGGTCGCCGCCACGGTCAGATCGGCGTGGCCCTTCGACCGGTACGGGTATTGGAACAGGCCGGTGTACGAGAGCGACGCGACGGCGACGAGTGACGCGACCGTGACGAGCCCGACGAGCAGCCGTGCGGTGATCGGAACCACCGAGATCCCGGTCACCACTGCGATCATCACCGCGGCCCAGGCGGCGAACGCGTTGAACCCGATGACGTAGAGCGGGTTGTTCGTCCCGAACGCCTGCACCATCGGCAAGACCGCGAGCAGCCCAAGCACAACCCACGCGCGGGCGTTCTCACGGCCCAGCGCCGACGGGCTCGTCAGCTGCAGGCTCCCGGCGATCAAGGCCGCCACGGCAACCACCAGTGCCACTAGTACGGCGGCCAGCAGGGTCACCGGATAGTCGAACACGTGCGCCGAGCCGCCGATCGCGGCGTCGCCGACGACAACCCGACGTACCGAGAAGGCCAAGGCGGCCACGGCGAGGACCGCGGCGACGACCTGGAGCCACCGCCTGCGAGCGAAGACCGCAACCACGCCGGCGACCAGGAGGGGCCAGTGGTCGCGGAGAGTCTGTCCGAGAAGGTCTACGGCGGTGGACCAGTACATGTGCAACAGCTCGGTCGGCGAGTACGACGTTCCCGCGATGAACCTGTTCACGGTCATGATCCCGGGCACCGCGACGTTCAGCTTGATCACGAACAGTTGCACGACGAGCGCGGTGAGTGCGAGACCGGCGATCGCGAAACCGATGCCTCGGGCAACGGCCTTCACGCCCTGCCCGGCGAGCACGACGAGTGCGGCGATCACGGCCAGGCCGATCACCACGGCCGACGTCCACTTCGCCAGCAGCATCGCCCCGATCACCACACCGGCGATCATCAGCACCCAGAACGGCACCGGCTTGCCACGGTCGACCGCGGTCGCCATCCACAGCACGCACGACACCAGCGCGAGCGCGCCGAGCAGGATCACGTCGTTGTAGCCGGGCGACTGCGGCAGCCAGGCGTAGGACACCCCACCCGCCGCGAGGATGACGGCCATCCCGGCCAGTTCCCACAGCTTCGTCGGCGCCGCATCCGGCCGGCGACCGCGCAACCAGCGCATGAAGCTGTAGCCGAACAGCAGGTGGACCAGGATCAGCGTCACCAACCGGAACAGCCTGAGGCTGACGATGTCGTACCCGAGGAACTGGAACACTGGCCCGTACAGGTACTGCACCCCGGTCAGCGCCAGCGGATTCTGGGCCCACCACCGATATGACAGCAGGTAGTAGCCCTCATCGGTGATGTCGAACCCCTCGTTGGCGGCCCGGACCGCGGTCAGGATCCACCACGCGGCCAACGCTCCCGCCACCACGACCACCCCGGCGAGCACCACCGACCGCCGATCCAGCGCACCCGTCGGGTCGCTCGTCCTTGCCCTCACGGCGGCCACCCTAGGCCATCGCGGTCAGGTAAGGAGTTTCGCGTAGCACCGCGCCAGCGGATCGTGAACGTACTTCCCGTACGGCGATGTCGCCTGGTAACCGAGCGATTCGTACAGAGCGACCGCCTCCGGCTGGCGAGTGCCAGTCGCGAGGCGGAGCGACGTCGCACCCCGGTGCCTCGCTACTGCCTCGACCGACGCCACCAGTCGCCGGGCGATCCCGCGGCCACGGTGGGCCTCGTGCACGAACATCCGCTTGATCTCGCCGACTCCGTCCTGCACCGGCATCAGCCCGATGCAGCCGAGCCCGTCACCGTCTTCCAGCGCGACGAGGAAGCTCGTGGCCGGATCGACCCAATGGGTCGAGGGGCTGTCCGGGTAGCGGGTGAACAGCTCCTTCAGGGCGAGATCCAGCAGCAAGGTGAGCGCGGGATCGTCCGACGGCCGGGGATCGATCAGCATCAGACCGAGGCCGCGGAGGCGTAGGCGGTCTGGGCGTCCTCGGCGAAGTGGCAGGCGACAGTCTGCCCCGAGGTGAGTTCCCGCAGTTGCGGTTCCTCAGTGCTACAGCGTGACTCCGCGCGGAGACAGCGAGTGTGGAAACGGCAGCCCGACGGAGGCAGGACCGGAGACGGCGGATCGCCGGCCAGGACGATGCGCTGGCGGCCCTGCCGAGCCAGTCCGGGCTCCGCGGACAGCAGTGCCTGCGTGTACGGATGCGCCGGTACGTCGTACACCTGCTGGTGCTCGCCCAACTCGGCAACACGGCCCAGGTACATGACCGCGACCCGGTCCGACACGTGCCGGACTACTGACAGGTCGTGGGCGACGAAGATGATGCTGAGACCGAGCTCACGCTGCAGCCGCATCAGTAGGTTCACCACCTGCGCCTGCACCGACAGGTCCAGTGCGGACACCGGCTCATCGCACAGCAGCACGTCCGGGTTGAGCGCGATCGCCCGCGCGATCCCGATCCGCTGCCGCTGCCCGCCGGAGAACTGGTGCGGGAACTTCGACTCGTCCTCGGCCCGCAGGCCGACCAGGTCGAGCAACTCGCGGACCCGGGCGCGGATGTCGATGCCCTTCGAGACATCCGGGTGAACCTCCAGCGGCTCGGCCACGATCTCACCGACGCGCATCCGCGGGTTCAGGCTCGAGTACGGATCCTGGAACACCACCTGTACGTTCTGGCGCCACCGGCGCAGTTCCCGGCCGCGCAGTCTGCTGACGTCGACACCGTTGTACTCGATCTGGCCCGAGGTCGGCTTCTCCAGGGCGGCGAGCAGCCGAACCAGAGTCGACTTGCCACAGCCGGATTCACCGACGATGCCGAGCGACTCGCCCTTACGCAGCGTCAGATCCACGCCGTCGACAGCCCGGACCAGCGTCTTGGCGCCGAAGGACAGCGCCGGGCTGATGTCGTAGTGCTTCACCAGTTCCGTTGCCACCAGCAACTCTTCGGCCATCAGACCGCCTCCCGCTCGGAGATGGACGTACGAAGGATGCACGCGGCGTCCCGTCCTGGTGCGACGGTGAGCAACGGCGGGACCTCCTTGGCACAGTCGTCGATCGCCATCGGGCACCGGGTCCGGAACGCACACCCGGACGGGATCGCCCCCAGCGAGGGCGGCGTACCGGGAATCGTCGGCAGTTCCTGGCCCTTCAGGTCCGCCGACGGCATCGAGCCGAGCAGACCTTCGGTGTACGGATGCACGGGATGGTCCAGCGCTTCCGCAGTCGAGGCCCGCTCGACGACATGGCCGGCGTACATCACCACCACGTTGTCAGCGACGTCCGACACCACACCGAGGTCGTGCGTGATCAGCACGACGCCCATGTCCCGCTCGGCCTGCAGGTCCGCGATCAACTCGAGGATCTGCGCCTGGACGGTCACGTCGAGCGCCGTCGTCGGCTCGTCCGCGATCAGTACGTCGGGATCCAGCGCGAGCGCCATCGCCAGCATCACCCGCTGCCGCATGCCGCCGGAGAACTCGTGCGGGTAGTCGCGCACCCGTCGCGCCGCGGCCGGGATCCGCACCTGATCGAGCATCTCGGCCGCTCGCTTCAGCGCGTCCTTCTTCGACAGGCCGCGGTGCACCCGGTAGCACTCGGCGATCTGGGTCCCGACCGACTGCACCGGGTTGAGCGCCGACAGCGAGTCCTGGAACACCATCGTGATCCGGTCGCCGACGATCTTGCGGCGTTCCTTCACGGTCATCGCGATCAGGTCGGCGCCGCGGTACTCCGCCGTACCCGAGACGATCCGGCCCGGCGGCATCTCCAGGATCCCGGTCAGCGCCTGGGTCGAGACGCTCTTGCCCGACCCCGACTCCCCCAGGATCGCCAGCGTCTCCCCTGCCCTGACTTGCCAGGACACTCCGTCCACGGCCCGGACCGAGCCGTGTGGGGTGTCGAACTCCACGGTCAGGTCGTCGACCTTCAGCAGTACTTCACCAGGTGTCGTCATCTCAGCAACTTCGGGTCCAGGGCGTCGCGGATCGAATCGCCGATGATCATGAACGAGATCGTCATCGTCGAGATGAACAACGCCGGCCAGAGGAACAGGTGCGGGGATTCCCGGTACGACGCGGCCACGCCGAACTGCGATCCCCAGGAGATCGACGGCGGTTGCAGGCCGACGCCGAGGAAGGTCAGCACGGCCTCCAGCCCGATCAGGCCGCCGATGCCGAGCGTGGTCATCGCGAGCAGCGGTGCCATCGCGTTCGGGAACACGTGTTTGCGCAGGATCCGCAGCGGTGGAACCCCGACCGATCGGGCCGCCAGCACGTACTCACGATTGCGGACCGAGAACACCGTGGAGCGCATCACCCGCATCCCCTGCGGCCACCCGGTCACCAGGATGATCGCGACGATGATCCAGATGCTGCGGTTCGGCACCGAGTTCAGGATCACGATCAGTGCGATCAGGCCGGGCAGTGCGAACAGCACGTCCGCGACCCGCGAGATCGCGGTGTCCACCAGCCCCGGGAAGTAGCCGGCCAGCAGGCCCAGGATGCCGGCCACCACGAACCCGCCGATCCCTGCGACCAGGCTGACCAGCACCGACGGCCGGGCACCGTAGATCACGTTCGCGAAGTAGTCGCAGCCCTGGATGTCGAAGCCGAACGGGTGCCCCGGCTCGCGGCTGTGCGCGCTCTTGGCGAGCGCGCAGAAGTGCGGGTCGACCGAGGTGAACAACCGCGGTACCGCGGCCATCAGGAAGAACGTCAGCACCAGCACCAGGCAGATGACGAACTGCGG
Source organism: Kribbella pittospori (assembly GCF_004331465.1). Lineage (GTDB taxonomy): Bacteria > Actinomycetota > Actinomycetes > Propionibacteriales > Kribbellaceae > Kribbella > Kribbella pittospori. The sequence continues at coordinate 982,311 of NZ_SJKB01000001.1, read as the reverse complement.
TTTGCGCAGCAACGCCCGGAGTAGTTGGGTGTTCGACAGGGTCCGGCCTTCGAGGTCCTGCGTCTCGGCCCCGAAGACCTGCGAGGTCTCAGACATTGCGCACCCTCGGATCGATCGCGCCGTAGATGACGTCGACGGCCAGGTTGATCAGGATGAACATCAGGAACGCCAGCGTGGACAACAGCACCACCACACCGCCCTCCTTCAGCTTGATCGCCTGGAACATGAACTGGCCGAGCCCAGGCAGGTTGAAGATGCTCTCCGCCAGCACCGCGCCGGCGAAGATCCCGGCGAAGTCGATGCCCATCAGCGTCACCACCGGCAGCAGTGCGTTCGGCAGCACGTGCCGCCAGAGAATCCGCTGCTCGCCGAGACCCTTGGCCCGAGCGGTCTTGACGAAGTCGGAGTTCGCGGTGTCGACGATCGACGTCCGGGTCAGCCGGGCCAGCCCGGCGAACCCGGTGATGCCGATGCAGATCGCCGGCAGCAGGTACGACATCGGCCAGCCGTCGCGGGTGCCGGAGACCGGCAGCCACTTCAGCTCGACGCCGAACAGGTACTGCCCGGTGAAGTACAGCACCAGACCGGGCACCGCGAGTACGACGAGTGTTGCCAGTAGCAACAACCGGTCCATCACGCCGTTGCGCTTGAAGCCGGCGTACAGGCCGAACAGCAGGCCCGCGATCCACTGGAAGACCAGGCCCAGCGTGGCCAGCTTCAGCGTGACCGGAATCCGAAGCCGCAACTGGTCGGCGATGTCCGCACCGGCGAACGTCGTACCGAAGTGGCCGGTGAACATGTCCTTCATGCTCAGCAGGTACTGGACGATGAACGGATCGTCGAGGTGGTACTGCGCCCGCTTGGCCGCCAGGACAGCGGCCGGGATCGGCTTGTCGCCGGCCAGCTCCCGCAGGGGGTCCCCGGGCATCGCGAAGACGAGCGCGAAGACCCCCAGCGTGACGATCAGGCCGATCGGAATCGCCGCCAGGATGCGGCGCAGGATGAACCGGATCACTTGAACGTCGCGTAGAGCGCCGACACCCCGACGTACTTCGACACCCTCGGCTCGATCTTGGCCGAGTGCAGGTACGCGTTCGACTTGGTGTACAGCGGGATCAGCGGCATGTCCTCGAGCGCGATGTCCTCGGCCTGCTGGTAGATCTTGATCGCCTTCTCCTGGTCCGGTTCGGCGTCACCCTTGGCCAGCACGGCGTCCAGCGCCGGGTTGTTGTAGCCGGCGAAGTTCGCGTCGCCGTTGGACTTGAACATCGGCGTCAGGTAGTCCTCGATCGACGGGTAGTCGTGACCCCAGCCGCCGAACCGCAGGCCGTCCAGCTTGCGGGTGTCGGCCAGCGTGGTGATCTCCGAGCCCGCCTTGCCGGCGTACTTCACGGTCAGGCCGAGGTTCTGCCGCAGCATGTTGCCGATCGCCTCGGCGAAGATCTGGCCGGTCGCCGACGTGGTGTTGTAACTGATCATGACCGGGTCGGAGAATCCACCGGCCTCCTGGAGCAACTGCTTGGCCTTGGCCGGGTCGTAGTCGCAGTACTTGCAGGCGTTGTCGCGGTAGCCGTCGATGTCCGGCGCGATCAGGCCCTTGGCCGGGTCGGACAGCCCGACCAGGTCGGCGAACGCCTTCCGGTCGATCGCCATCGAGAACGCATGCCGCAGCTTCGGGTTCTTGTACCGCGCGTCCCAGGCCGGGATCACCAGGTAGTTGGCGCCGGAGCTGACCGCCGTGACCCAGCCGTCGGGGGCGTCGCTCTTGAAGGTCTTCACCTTGGTCGGGGGCACGTCGACGAAGTCCACGTTGCCGGCCAGGAACTCGTTGTACGCCGTGTCCGCGTTCGCGATGAACCGGTAGGTGATGGACTGCGCCTCGGGCGCGTTCGGGCCCTTGTAGCCGTCCCACTTGGCCAGCTTGATGTCGTCACCGGCGTTCCAGTCGGCCGCCAGCTTGTACGGGCCGTTGCCGATCGGCTTGCGCTTGTAGGCGTCCGGGTTCTTGCGGACCTCCTCCGGCAGCGGCGCCAGGCCGAGGTACTGCAGGGTCAGCCCGAACTGCGAGAAGGGCACCTTGAGCTTGACCGTGAAGGTCAGATCGTCGACCTGCTTGAGTCCGCTCAGCGTCTTCACCGAGGTCGGCTTCGGAGTGGCGCCGTCCGGGGTCGGCGGGTTCAGCGCGTCGTACCCGTCGACCTTGGAGAAGAAGCCGTTGTTCTTCCAGGCGTTCGAGCCCTGCGCGGTCATGTTCCAGCTGTCGACGTAGTCCTTGGCGGTCAGCGCCTGGCCGTTCTGGAAGGTGTTCCCGGGCTTCAGCTTGATCGTCCAGGTCTGGCTGGTCTTGTCCGGCGTGATCGAGTCAGCCATCACGTTCTGCAGCTTGCCGGTGTTCGGGTCCGTGGTCACCAGCGGCGCGAACACCGCCATCGCGACCTGGATCCCCGGGCTGCCGTTCTCGTTCAGCGGGTTGATGTAATCCAGCGGGTCGGCGGCGATCGCGATGATCTCGCTCTTGTCGCCGGAACCGCTGCCATTGCTGCTGTTCCCGTCACCACAGGAGGACAGCGCCAGCGCAAGGCTGACAGCTACCCCCACAACCCCAGTCAGACGTCGCACGGTCAAACCAACTTCCTCGGCGGGAGGGCCGCTAGGCGGGCGGATCAAGCGTCATGCTCTCTGGTCGAAACTGCGCATGTCAACGTTGTCAGGCGCAAAGCGGCGGCGCGTAACGCAGGCGTTACTTTCCCAAGACCTCAGACGACCAGCGATCACATGGGCAGGCCCGGGCTACCTTAATCCGATAAGCGCGCCGAGTCATCAGACGTCACGTCAGATCTCAGCCAAACTCTCCGTTGCACACAATTGCGCGGTCAGTCCGCGAAGAGCCGCGTGAACCGACCGTCCGGCTGCGCCATCAGCTCCGGATACGTCCCGCACTGGACCACCGAGCCGGCGTCGATGACGTAGATGCGGTCCATCTCGCGAAGGGTCCAGGCGCGGTGCGAGACCACGATCGTGATCCGGGTGTCCTTGGTACGCCGCAGTTCGGCGAAGATCTCGCGCTCCGCCTCGGCGTCGATGGCGGACGTGGGCTCGTCCAGGATCCAGACGCCGGCGTTCCGCAGCCGGATCCGGGCCAGCGCGAGCCGCTGCCACTGCCCGCCGGAGATTCCGGTGCCGCCCCACTGCTGGCCCAACTGTGTGCAGAGCGGAACGTCCGCCGCGAAGGTGCCCGCCAGCGCGGCCCGGATCTCGTCGTCGGTCACCGGCTCCGGCGAGCCAAGGGCGACGGCATCGCGGAGCGTGAACTCGAACCGGCCGAACTCCTGCACGAGCAGCCCGAAGTGCCCGAGCCGCTCGCTCTCGCTCAGCTCCGCAGCGTCCTTCCCGTCGATCAGCACCCGCCCGGCATCCGGCGCCAGGCTGCCGACGAGGAGATTGACCGCGGTCGACTTGCCCGCCCCGTTCACGCCGACCAGCGCGACGAGCTCACCACGCCGTGCCTCGATACACACGTCCCGCAAGGCCGGCTCCGGCGCGCCCGGATAGCGGAAGGTGACGTTGTCCAGGGCAACAGACTCGACACGCAGTACGACGAGCTGCGGCTCTCGCTCGGGAGCACTCCGGACGAACCGGCGATAGATCCGGGCCTGCGGCGCGGCCGTGACGATCGTGCCGAACGCGTAGCCGCACAACCGGATCGCGTTCAGTCCGGAGATGGTTCCGGCAACGGCCGCGGCAGCCGCTCCCCCGGTCGCCCCGCCGAGCACCAGGGCGACCAACGCACCGCCGAACAGCAGAACCGTCGCGACGGCAGCCGCGAGCTCCGCCGTCATGGCCATGCCGATCATCCCGTCCTGGATCCGGGTCGCGCCGGCCCGGCGTTCGGCGACCAGCCGCGCGACCTTGACGCCGGAGCCGAGCGCGGCCAGCTCGGTCGCAGGACGCTGCTGGATGAGCTGTTCGGTGGCATACCCGGCGACCCGGTCCTTCTCCGCAACCTTCGGCCATTTCGCGGACTCCATCCGCGCGATCGCAGTGAACGCGACCACGGTCGGCACGAGCGCGGCGAGGACGAGTCCTCCGGACCACGGATTGATCGACCAGATCGCCGCGCACAGCACGACCGAGGTCACGCCCGCGCCCAGCACCTGGACCGGTCGCCCGGGCACGTCCGCCATCGGCCACGTCGCCGACTGGGCGGCTTCCAGATCCGTCGTCACGTCAGGGCGGGCCAGGCGGCTCGGGCTCAGCCGGGCGGCGACCTGGGCGAGCTCGGCGCGGTAGTGCAACCTCAGCCGCAGCATCATCCGCTGGCCACAGCCGGTCGCCACCTGCGCGAGCGGATACATCAGGCCCACCACCACCGTGAGCCCGATCAACGGCACCCAGGCGTGACCTCGGTCCAGGCCCTCGATCAGCCGGCGCAGCAGGACGACCTGGGCGCCCGGAAGGACGGCTTGGCCGAGGACAAGGGTCGAGTAGAAGAGCAGCCAGCCCGGAGCGACCCGGACGGCGTCGGACAGGGATTCGCGGGCGGTACGGAACGCATCCCACAGCGGAGTCAGCACGGTGATCCTCATTCGCAGACGGCAGGCCAAACCGCGCTGGGTCGATCCAGCGCGGTGCGGCACGTCGGGCCGTCAAGTGCTTGCGATCCCGTTCAGCGAGGGATCCAGAGGCAGATCACGTGGTGACGCGACACAACAGCTCGAAGACTATCGCGTCAATGGGGCCTGATGTTCTGGTTCAGGTGGAAGAGGTTGCCCGGGTCGTACTTCTGTTTGAGGTCCTTCAGCCGGTCGTACGTCGTCGCGCCGTACGCGGACCGGATCCGGTCGGTGCCCTCGTCGCTGAGGAAGTTGACGTACACCCCGGACTGATGCGGCTCGAGTGCCTTCCAGGAGTCGCGGACCCACTGCCGCTGCTCCTCGAATCCGTCCGGACCGAGCGTCACGCCGACGAAGTTGAACGTGTGTCCGCTCGATCGCGCGCCGAACGCAGTACTGTCCGGGCTCACCCCGGAGATGGCGCCGCCGAGCTGGAAGATCGGGTACGACGTGTACGGCGAGTTGATCGCCATCCCGCGCGCGGCGGCGATGTCGATCACGTCGTCGGACAGCGTGCCGACGTCCGAGGACCGCATGTAGTACCACCGGCCGTGCGGGAAGCTCGGGTCGAACATCGCCTGCAGATCGACGTACGGCTTCGGCACGCACATGTCCAGCAGCGGCGGTGCGAACGCCTTGAGCGGCGCCACGACGCGCTCGCCGTCCTCGACCGAACCGGCGTAGCAGGCGAGCACGACCACCACCGGGCGCCCGTGCAGTTCGGCCGGAATCGACGGCAGCGGCGGGATCCACCGATGCATCACCGCGGTGGTGAGGTCGTCGGGTACGCCGGTGATCCAGTCGCGGTAGAACCGCATCAGGTCCGGCGACTTCTCCATCGGCCACATGATCGGGCCGCCGTAGATGATCGGCCCGACCGGATGCAGCCGGAACTCGAACTCGGTGACGATGCCGAAGTTCCCGCCGCCACCCCGGATCCCCCAGAACAGATCGCCGTTGGCGTCTTCACTCGCGGTCACCAGCTCGCCCTCGGCGGTGATCACGTCGGCCGAGATCAGGTTGTCGATGCTCAGCCCGTACTTCCGCATCAGCCAGCCGATCCCGCCGCCGAGCGTGAGTCCGGCGACCCCGGTGTGCGTGACGATGCCGGACGGTGTGGCCAGACCGAAGGCCTGTGTCTCGCGGTCCAGCTCGCCGAGCAGGACACCTGCCTGCGCACGCGCGGTACGGCGCACCGGATCGACCCGGATCCCCTTCATCCGCGCGAGATCGATCAGGATGCCGCCGTCGCAGGTCGAGTGACCCGGGAAGCTGTGGCCGCCGCCGCGGACCGCCACCTGCAGGCCGGTCCGGCGAGCGACCGCCAGCGCGGCCCGGATGTCGGCGGCTCCGGTGCAGCGGGCGATGAGTGCGGGCCGTCGATCGATCGATCCGTTCCAGACTTTCCGCTGCTCGTCGTACGACGGATCGCCCGGAGACACCAGGTCACCGCGGAAGTCGCCGGCCAATGCTTGTGTTGCCGATGTAGTTGTCGTGGTCATGCTGGGACCCCCTCCCAGCTCGTCAGTCTGCCCTTGCGCCGCGGGGCTGTCGAGGGGAAACCTCAGACCGTGAAGGCCGTGCTGTCCTCGTCGAACGGGCCCATCACGGTGAGGGCGGGGGTGCCGGCGTACAGCTCGGCGGCGAGTGCGGACACGTCGTCGAGGGTGACGGAGTCGATCCGGTGCAGGATCTCGTCGACAGTGGGCAGTTCGCCGTACACGAGCTCGGCCTTGGCGATCCGGGTCATCTTGGCGCCGGTGTCCTCCAGGCCCATCACGACCGAGCCGCGCATCTGCCCTTTGCCGCGGAGCAGTTCGTCCGGCGTAATGTTGCCGCTGGCAATCGCCTGCAGCTCGGACCGGACCACGTCGAGCACCTCGGTGGCCTTCTTCGGCAGGCATCCGGCGTACACCCCGACCATCCCGGAGTCCGCGTACGCCGAGCCGAATGTGAAGACCGAATAGGCCAGACCGCGCTTCTCCCGGACCTCCTGGAACAGCCGCGACGACATGCCGCCGCCGACGATCCCGTGCAGTACGCCGGCGACGTACCGGCGTGAATCGCTGCGGACCAGGCCCGGCATCCCGAGCACCAGGTGCGCCTGCTCGACGTCACGGTGGTGCACGCGCACCCCGCCGTACGTCGGTGCCTGCTGGGCGACGGCACGGCGGACCGGAGCCGGCTCGGCCTCGGTGGTGACCCAGTGGCGCTCGAACGCCTTGCGGACAAGGCGAACGACGTCCGCGTGGTCGACGTTGCCGGCGACCGAGACGACGATGTTGGCCGGCTTGTAGCGGCGGCGGTACCAGCCCACCACCTGCTGGCGGGACAGTCCGGCGACGGACTCCGGCGTCCCGGTGATCGAGCGGCCGAGTGGCGACCTGCCCCACAGTTGCTCGGCGAAGAGGTCGTGGATGTGGTCCGACGTCTCGTCGGCGTGCATCGCGATCTCTTCGTCGATGACGTCGCGCTCACTCTCCACGTCCGCACTCGTCAGCGTGGCGGAGGTGATCATGTCGCAGATGACATCGACGGCGAGCGGGAGATCGGAGTCGAGCACCCGCGCGTAGTAGCAGGTGTACTCCTTGCCGGTGAACGCGTTCATCTCGCCGCCGACCGCGTCGATCGCGGCGGAGATCTCCAGCGCGTCGCGACGCTCGGTGCCCTTGAACAGCAGGTGTTCGAGGAAGTGCGTCGCGCCGGCCAACTGCTCCGGTTCGTCCCGGGAGCCGACGCCGACCCAGACGCCGAAAGTGACCGAGCGGAAGCCCGGCACGGACTGGGACAGCACACGAAGCCCGGAGGGCAGGACGGTCCGTTTCACCGGACCGCCCGCCTCCGGGCTCAGCAGTGTGCTGGTGATCGCTCGGGTCACTCGGCGGACTCGGCCTCTGCCTTCTTCTCCTCGCCCTTCTTCTCGTCCTCTTCGAGAACGGGGATCAGGGAGAGCTTGCCGCGGTCGTCGATCTCTGCGATCTCGACCTGCAGCTTCTGGCCGACCGAGAGCACGTCCTCGACCGCCTCGACCCGCTTGCCACCGGCCAGGCCACGCAGCTTGCTGATGTGCAGCAGGCCGTCCTTGCCCGGCAGCAGGCTGATGAACGCACCGAAGTTGGTCGTCTTCACGACCGTGCCCAGGTAGCGCTCACCCTTCTCCGGCATGGTCGGGTTCGCGATCGCGTTGATCGCGGCCCGGGCCGCCTCGGCCGACGGACCGTCGGTCGCGCCGATGTAGACGGTGCCGTCGTCCTCGATCGAGATGTCGGCGCCGGTGTCCTCGGTGATCTGGTTGATCATCTTGCCCTTCGGGCCGATGACCTCTCCGATCTTGTCGACCGGGACCTTGACCGAGATGACCCGCGGCGCGAACTCGCTCATCTCACCCGGCGCGTCGATGGCCTTGGCCATCACGTCCAGGATCGTCAGCCGCGCGTCCTTGGCCTGGGTCAGCGCACCCGCGAGCACGCTGGCCGGGATGCCGTCCAGCTTGGTGTCCAGCTGCAGGGCGGTGACGAAGTCCTTCGTGCCGGCGACCTTGAAGTCCATGTCGCCGAACGCGTCCTCGGCGCCGAGGATGTCGGTCAGCGCGACGTACTGCGTCTCGCCGTCGACCTCACCGGAGATCAGACCCATCGCGATACCGGCGACCGGGGCCTTCAGCGGCACACCGGCCGACAGCAGCGACAGCGTGGAGGCGCAGACCGAACCCATCGAGGTGGACCCGTTCGAGCCGAGCGCCTCGGAGACCTGGCGCAGCGCGTACGGGAAGTCCTCGCGGGACGGCAGCACGGGCACCAAGGCCCGCTCGGCCAGCGCGCCGTGACCGATCTCGCGGCGCTTGGGCGAACCCACCCGGCCGGTCTCACCGGTCGAGTACGGCGGGAAGTTGTAGTTGTGCATGTAGCGCTTGCGGGTCTCCGGGGACAGCGTGTCCAGCTGCTGCTCCATCCGGAGCATGTTCAGCGTGGTGACACCCATGATCTGGGTCTCGCCGCGCTCGAACAGCGCCGAACCGTGGACTCGCGGCAGCACCCGCACCTGCGCCTTGAGCGGCCGGATGTCGGCCAGCCCGCGGCCGTCGATGCGGACCTTGTCCTTCAGCACGCGCTGCCGGACCAGCTTCTTGGTCAGCGACCGGAAGGCTGCGGACAGCTCCTTCTCGCGGCCCTCGAAGTCGGCGGCCAGCTTGTCCACCGTGGCGGCCTTGACCGCGTCGGTGGCGGACTCGCGCTCGTGCTTGCCGGCGATGGTCAGCGCCTGCGCCAGCTCCTCGGAGGCGGCGGCCTCGACCGCCGCGAACGCGTCGTCGGCGTAGTCCGGGAAGATCGGGAACTCACCGGTCGGCTTCGCGGACCGCGCGGCCAGGTCGGCCTGCGCCTCGACCAGGGTCTTGATGAAGCCCTTGGAGGCCTCCAGGCCCGCGGCGACGATCTCCTCGGTCGGCGCCTGGACTCCGGCGGCGACCTTCTCGAAGGTGCCCGGGGTCGACTCGGCCTCGACCATCATGATCGCGACGTCACCGCTCTCGGTGACCCGGCCCGCGACCACCATGTCGAAGACCGCGTCCTCGAGCTCGGTGTGGGTCGGGAAAGCCACCCACTGGCCGTCGATCAGGGCGACGCGGACGCCGCCGATCGGGCCGGAGAACGGCAATCCCGCGATCTGGGTCGACATCGACGCGGCGTTGATCGCGAGAACGTCGTACAGCTTGTCCGGGTTGAGCGCCAGGACCGTGATGACGACCTGGATCTCGTTGCGCAGACCGGACACGAACGACGGCCGCAGCGGGCGGTCGATCAGCCGGCAGGTCAGGATGGCCTCCTCGGACGGACGGCCCTCCCGGCGGAAGAACGAGCCGGGGATGCGGCCGACGGAGTACATCCGCTCTTCGCAGTCGACCGTCAGCGGGAAGAAGTCGAACTGGTCCTTGGGCTTCTTGCTGGCCGTGGTGGCCGACAGCACCATCGTGTCGCCGTCGAGGTAGGCGGCGGCGGAGCCGGCGGCCTGCTGGGCCAGACGGCCCGTCTCGAAGCGGATGGTGCGGGTGCCGAAGCTGCCGTTGTCCAGCACGGCCTCGGCGAATTCGGTGCCCTCCATGGGCGTACCGGTGGATCCCGTCACGGGATACCCCTCTCTCACTGTGGACGACAGCGAGGCGCGAGCTACCGGGGTGCCGGTCTTCGATCGAGGCCCGCGGGTGAACTGTGAGTTCTCCCGAAAGCCACTACCGAGGACCGGTCGTCCTCCCGCCACGCGCTTCGCGTCGCCTCGTTCGTCTTTCTTGCTGTTATTCAGTTGTTGAGCTCGTGCCTGGGCACGAATACGCCAGGAGCGGCCACCCGGGACTCGGGGGCCGCTCCTCGCGAGGTCATCGGCGAAGGCCGAGCCGCTCGATCAGGGACCGGTAGCGGTTGATGTCCTTCTTCGCCAGGTAGTTCAGCAGCCGGCGGCGCTGGCCGACGAGCAGCAGCAGGCCACGACGGCTGTGGTGGTCGTGCTTGTGCTCCTTCAGGTGCTCGGTCAGGTCGGCGATGCGGTGCGTCAGCAGCGCGACCTGGACCTCAGGAGACCCGGTGTCACCCTCGGTCAGGGCGTACTCACCGATGATCTTCTTCTTCGTTGCAGCATCAACAGATGACACAGAGTTCCTCTCGATTTCCGTTGCGCGGCGCACCGGGGCATTCTTCACCCGAGCACTCTCTGTCCGCGGCCGTTCAGACGGCAGCAGCCAGCGTATCAGTCCGTGGACGCGTCACCCTAATTCGAGGTAAGGATCCGGCGCGCGCCGTCGACATCGGCCTTCATCTGCACGAGGAGCTCGTCGATCGAGTCGAACCGGATCTGGCTGCCGCGTAGCCGGGCCACGAAATCCACGGCGATCCGGGCGCCGTACAGCTCCAGATCGTCCCGGTCGAGGACGTAGGACTCCACCCGCCGGTCCACACCGTCGAACGTCGGGTTGCTGCCGACGCTGATCGCCGCCGGCAGCGGTTCGTCGTACGCCGGAGCTCCGGGAGCGGGCTCGAGGACGGTCAGCCACCCGGCGTACACACCGTCCAGCGGGACCGCGGCCCGCGGGTCGGCGGGGATGTTCGCCGTCGGGTAGCCCAGCTCGCGACCGCGCTTGTCGCCCTCGACGACCACGCCGGTGACGCGCAGCGGGCGCCCGAGCGCCTCGGCCGCCGCCTCCACGTCACCCTCGGCGATCCGCTCCCGCGTGTACGTCGACGACCAGGGCTGCTCGCCGCCGGCCAGGCTCAGACCCTCCACCTGGAAACCGGCCTCGGCACCGGCGGCAACGAGCGTGTCCACGTGCCCGGCCGCCTTGTGACCGAACCGGAAGTTCTCCCCGACCACGACCGCCTTGGCGTGCAGCGTGCGAACCAGCACCCGCTCGATGAACTCCTCCGGCGGCCAGCTGGACACCTCCTTGTTGAACGGGAGGATCAGCACGGCGTCGGCGCCGTGCTTGCCCAGCAGCGCGGCCCGCTCCTCGGGCTCGCTGAGCATCAGCGGCGCCCGATCCGGCCGCAGCACCATCATCGGGTGCGGGTCGAAGGTGAGCGCGACCACCGGTAGTCCGCCCAGCTCGGCCGCCCGCGCCTTGGCATGCGCGAGCACCTCCTGGTGACCCCGGTGCACGCCGTCGAAGTTGCCGATGGTGACGACCGACGGGCCGAAATCCGCACCCACCTCGTCCAAACCGTGCCAGACACGCATGACAGCAGGATTCCATGTCCCGAGCGCGTTCCGTGCGGCAGGTCCGCGATCACCCCTTGTGATCAGGCGGTGACTCAACTTAGGGTGGGGCCGCCGCACTGCCGAGCCTGGGGAGGGTCCTGTGAAGCTACGCCGCCTGGTCGCCGCCTGCGCGTCGCTGGTTCTGGTCGCCGCGCTGCCCGTGTCCAACGCCAGCGCCGAGCCCGCCTTCCACAAGTATGTCGCGCTCGGGGACTCGTACACGTCGGCGCCGCTGGTGCCGCTGCCGGATCTGCTGTCGCTCGGGTGCGCACGCTCGTACAGCAACTACCCGAAGATGCTGGCCACGATGCTGCGGGTGCACCAGTTCACCGACGTGAGCTGCGGTGGCGCCGACACGACCAACATGACGCAGCCGCAGAGCACCATCCTCGGGACGGCCGCTCCGCAGTTCGACGCGCTGACGCCGGACACGGATCTGGTCACGCTCGGGATCGGCGGCAACGACTTCGGCGTGTTCGGCGACATCGTCGGCACCTGCCCCGGGCTGCGGGCCTCCGACCCGACCGGGGCGCCGTGCAAGGCCCACTTCACCGTGGACGGCGTGGACACGCTACGGGCGAAGATCGCGCAGACCCAGACGCGCATCGCGATCGTTGTCCAGGGCATCAAAGCACGGTCGCCGGAGGCAACCGTCCTGCTGGTCGGGTACCCGAAGATCGCGCCGGAGCAGGGCACCTGCCCGTCGATCCTGCCGTTCGCCAACGGCGACTACTCGTACCTGTACTCGATCGAGCAGGCGCTGAACGCCGCGATCTCCTCGGCCGCCGCCGCGGGCGGAGCGACGTACGTGGACACGTTCGGGCCGTCGACCGGGCACGACGCTTGTGCGCCGGACGGGCAGGCGTGGATCCAGGGCAAGGACATCAACGTGCTCCGGGCGCTGAACTACCACCCGCGCTTCGAAGGTCAGGCGGGTGTCGCGTCGCTGACTTTCAAGACTTTGACCGGTGCCCCGGCTAGAGTGACCGCCGCGGAGCAGTCGGAGTGGGCCGCGCAGGCTCGCGTGCTGGCCCGGCAAGCCGCCGCCTCCCCACAGGCCGTCAAGGCCTCCCTGAACCGCCTACGGACCAGCGCGCAACGCTGACCCTTTCCAATCCGTAGAGCGGCCCCCGGGCCGGACCACATCACGCGCGGTCCGGCCCGGAGGTGTTTTCATTTTTGTTGCTCGATGAGTTGGGTCAGGGCCTGGCCGAGCGGGAGGTTGACGCGGTGGGCGGCGTACGGGTCGCCGCGGGTGATGCCCTGGTTGATGATCAGCACCGATTTGCCGGCCTTCGCGGCGTGCCGGACGAAACGGAAGCCGGACATGACGGTCAGGCTCGAGCCGAGGACGAGTACGGCGTTCGCGTCGTCGATCAGGCGGTAGCAGCGCTCGACGCGGGACTTCGGGACGTTCTCGCCGAAGAAGACGACGTCGGGTTTGAGTACGCCGCCGCAGACGGTGCACGGGACCACGGTGAACGTGCGGACGATGTCGTCGGGCAGTTCCACATCGCCGTCGGGGTTGATCCGGGTCGCCTCGCCCTCGAACGTGGTGTTGGCGGCCCTCAGGCGACGGTCGAGGACCTCCCGCTGGGACATCGTACCGCAGTTGAGGCAGATGACGCGGTCGAGGTTCCCGTGCAACTCGATCACGTCGCGGGCGCCGGCTGCTTGGTGGAGACCGTCGACGTTCTGGGTGATCACGCCGGTGAGGTAGCCGTGGGCTTGCATGGTTGCTACTGCGCGGTGGCCGGTGTTGGGGTTTGCTCGCGCGATCGTGCGCCAGCCGAGGTGGCTTCGTGCCCAGTAGCGTTGGCGGCCGGACTCGCTTGCGGTGAAATCGCCGTACGTCATCGGGGTGTGAGTGCGGAGGCTGCCTGTCTCGCCGCGGTAGTCCGGAATGCCTGACTCGGTGGAGATCCCTGCGCCACTCAGTACGACGACTCCCCCACCGGCGACCACGTCCGCGACCGGCCCGACGTCCGCCGTACCCGGCTCCAACGCCAACACCTCAGGCCCAGGAGCCCACTGCAAAGTCGGACGAGAACGCACCCCTTAAGCGTAACCAGCGGCTTCCACCCACGCGCTGGATCCCCACGCGCCGCTACGCGCGCTCGCCTGGCCGCTTGAACTCAGTTGGTGGGAGGTGCTCGCGCCAGAATCAAGCGAACGGATGGCTACGGCAGTCGACGTGACCGGCCACCGGGACGGCCGGGTGCGGTGGCCGGGGTGACCTGGCCGGGTGGCGTGGCAGGGCTCAACTGGATGGTGGGCGGCGCAGGCTTCAGTCCACTCGGGGTGGGCCTGCTTTTAGGCGGCGTTCGGCTGCTTGGCGGACGGCGGCTGGGTCCAGGGACGTCCAGTCGGCGTCTATCCACCAGGTGGCGCCGGCTTCTGACCAGGGGCGGACTGTGCTGGCGGGGTTGGGGTCGTCGGCAGTTGTGGTGCCTTCGGCGACTATGTCGTAACCGTCCATGGTCAGGCCGTGGGTGGCTCGCTCGTTGCGGATCCAGGTGACGCCTTCGGCGAGGAGGTCTGGTGTCCATTCGCCTCGCGTCTCGCCGGGTGGTACGACGTAGTTCGGGAGCCAGCCGTCTTGGAGGGCTGCGCGGCGCATGGACTTTGGTCGGGGCCAGGCGCCGACCACCCAGGTCTGGATTCTCGGCTGTTGCACCGGTGGTGGCGGCGCGGGTGGGACGAGGTCTCCGATCTTCTTGGAGCGGTAGTGCTTGCCGGCGTACTCGAAGGACTCGTCGCGCCACAGGTACTGCAGCATCTCGAGCGACTCGTCCATCAGTTCCGCGCGGACCTTGCGGCCTGGATCGTCCTCGAAGAGCCAGAACCGGTCGTCGCCCGAGACGCCGAGCCCGACCGCGAGTGTCACCCGGCCGTTGCTGAGGTTGTCGACCGTCGATGTCTGCCCCGCGACGTCCCACGGTTTCCGGCGCGGCAGTGGCGTCAGCATCGTCCCCAGCCGGATCCGCTCGGTGGTCATCGCCGCGGCGCCGAGCATCACCCAGGCGTCGATCCCCCAGACGGCTTCCCACACGAAGAACCCGTCCCACCCGTTCTCCTCGGCGAGCGCCGCCAACTCCGCCGCATCCCGAGCATCCCCCAGTGGCAACACGAACCCATATCTCATCCTCCGACGGTAAGACCGCCCACCGACAGAAACCGTCGCCATCCAGACCGGCGCGCTCTTCGGAAACTTCTCGTCGCCTGGCGGCGATTTCTTTCCGCAGATCGCGTCACGGACGCGCACCACCAACGGCGGGGCGAACACGCCTAGCTGACGAAGACGGCGGTGGGTTTGGCTACGGGGCCGTGGGGTTCGTACAGGGCGAGGAAGGTGCCGGTGGGATCGAACATGGCGGTTTGACCAAGCGCCAGTTTGAGACCGGACAGCGGACGGCCGGTGCGGATGGCGGCGGCCTGTTCAGGGCTGGCGTCGTACCGGGGGAAGGTTTCCGCGGCGACCTCGGAGATAGGCCGCCAGACGAAGTCCTCAGCCAAGGACTCCAGCGTGTGTGCCGTCGACAGGTCGAAGGCGCCGACCCGGGTACGCCGCAACGCCGTGAGATGACCGCCGACGCCGAGCTCGGCCCCGAGGTCACGTGCCAGCGCACGGATGTACGTCCCGCTGGAACAGTCGACCGACACATCCACGTCGATCCACTCCGCGCCGGGTCGTACGTCGAGAATGTCGTACCGCGACACCGTGACAGCCCGGGCCTTGAGCGCGACCTCTTCGCCGGCACGGACGCGTTCGTACGCGCGCCGGCCGTCGACCTTGATCGCGGAGACCTTCGACGGGACCTGCGAGATCTCGCCACGGAAACCGCCCACCGCGGCCTCGATCGCCTCCGCCGTGATGCCGTCGACCGGGGCCGTGGTCACGATCTCGCCCTCGGCGTCGTCGGTCGTGGTCGTCGCGCCGAGCCGGATCGTCGCGTCGTACGACTTGTCCGACAGCTGCAGGTGACCCAGCAGCCGGGTGGCGCGGTTGAGACCGACGACGAGTACGCCGGTCGCCATCGGATCCAACGTGCCGGCGTGGCCGACCTTGCGGGTGCCGGCCAGACGCCGGATCCGGGCCACGACGGTGTGCGAGGTCAACCCCATCGGCTTGTCGACGACGACGACGCCGTCGGACGACGGGGTGAAGACGGGACCGCTCACTCGGCCGGCTCGTCCTCGTCGTCCTCGCGGTGCTTGTACGGATCGGCGTCGCCGGCCGGCTTGGCGCCCGCGGCGGCCTTGGCCACCTCGGCGTCGGCCGACCGGGCCTTGGCCAGCAGCTCCTCGATCTGGCCGGCGTTCTCCGGAACGGCGTCCAGGAAGAACGAGACGCTCGGGCTGTGCCGCAGCCCCAGAGCCTTGCCGACCTCGCTGCGGATCAGGCCGCGGGCCGACTCGAGTGCGGCCGCGGTCGAGGCCCGCGCCTGCTCGTCGCCGTACACGGTGTAGAAGACGCTCGCCTCGCGCAGGTCACCGGTCAGCCGGGCGTCCGTCACGGTGACGAACCCCAGCCGGGGGTCCTTGACCCGGCGCTCGAGCAGCTCGGCGACGAGCACCTGGATCCGGTCGGCCAGCTGCTTCGCCCTTGCTTCACCCATCAGGGCTCACTCCCTCATTCATGAACAACGTCCGGAGAGAACACCGCCTCTCCGGACGTTACTCCGGTGGCCCGGCACAGCGCCGGGCCACCGTCGCGGATCAGTTGCGCGGCTTCTCGCGAAGCTCGAAGGCCTCGACGACGTCACCGATCTTGATGTCGTTGTAGCCGTTGATGGTCAGACCACACTCGAAGCCCTCGCGGACCTCGGACGCGTCGTCCTTGAACCTCTTCAGCGACGACAGCTCGGTGTTGTCGACCACCACCGCGCCGTCCCGGATCAACCGGACCTTGGCGTTGCGGCGGATCAGGCCACTGGTCACCCAGCAACCGGCGATGTTGCCCACCTTCGAGGAGCGGAAGATCTCGCGGATCTCCGCCTGGCCCAGCGTGGCCTCCTCGTAGATCGGCTTCAGCATGCCCTTCAGGGCCGCCTCGATGTCGTCGATCGCCGCGTAGATGACCGAGTAGTACCGGACGTCGACGCCCTCGCGCTCGGCCAGGTCACCGGCCTTGCCCGCCGGCCGCACGTTGAAGCCGATGATGACGGCGTTCGACGCGATGGCCAGGTTGACGTCGTTCTCGTTGATCGCACCGACACCGCGGTCGATGACGCGCAGGTTGACCTCGTCGCCGACCTCGATCCGGACCAGAGCGTCTTCCAGTGCCTCGACCGAACCGGACACGTCGCCCTTGAGGATCAGCAGCAGCTCCTGCGTCTCGCCCTTCTCCATCGAGGCCATGAAGTCCTCGAGGGTCCGGCGCGCACGACGCTTGGCGTTGGCCGCCGCACGAGCCCGGGCTTCCCGCTTCTCAGCGATCTGCCGCGCCCGCCGGTCGTCGTCGACCACCAGGAACTTGTCACCCGCACCTGGTACGGCGGTCAGACCGAGAACCAGCACCGGACGCGACGGAGTCGCCTCCTCGACCGGGTCGCCGTGCTCGTCGAGCATGGCCCGGACCCGGCCGTACGCCGGTCCCGCCACCATCGAGTCGCCGACCCGCAGCGTGCCGCGCTGAACCAGCACGGTCGCCACCGGACCACGGCCCTTGTCGAGGTTCGCCTCGATCGCGATGCCCTGGGCCGGCATGTTCGGGTTGGCCCGCAGGTCGAGTGCCGCGTCGGCGGTCAGTACGACGCCTTCGAGCAGCCCGTCGATGTTGATCCGGGACTTCGCCGAGACGTCGACGAACATGGTGTCGCCGCCGTACTCCTCGGGCACCAGGCCGTACTCGGTCAGCTGACCGCGCACCTTGGCCGGGTCCGCGCTCGGGACGTCGATCTTGTTCACCGCGACCACGATCGGGACGTTCGCCGCCCGGGCGTGGTTCAGGGCCTCGATCGTCTGCGGCATCACGCCGTCGTCGGCCGCGACCACCAGGATGACGATGTCGGTGGCCTGCGCACCACGGGCACGCATGGCGGTGAACGCCTCGTGACCCGGGGTGTCGACGAAGGTGATGGCCCGCTGCTCGCCGTCGACCTCGGTCGTCACCTGGTACGCACCGATGTGCTGGGTGATGCCACCGGCTTCCTTGGCGACCACGTTGGCCATCCGGATCGCGTCCAGCAGTTTGGTCTTACCGTGGTCGACGTGACCCATCACGGTCACCACCGGCGGCCGCTTGACCAGGTCGTCCTCGCCGCCCTCGTCCGAACCGAAGTCGATGTCGAACGACTGCAGCAGCTCGCGGTCCTCGTCCTCCGGGGACACGATCTGGACGTCGTAGTTCAGCTCGGTGGCGAGCAGTTGCAGCGTCTCCTCGTTGACCGACTGGGTCGCGGTCACCATCTCGCCGAGGTGGAACAGCACCTGCACCAGCGACGCCGGGTCGACGCCGACCTTCTCGGCGAAGTCCGTCAGCGACGCACCGCGGGCAAGGCGCACGACCTCGCCGTCACCGTGCTTGACGCGGACGCCGCCGACTGCCGGCGCCTGCATGTTGTCGAATTCCTGGCGCTTCGCCCGCTTCGACTTGCGGCCACGGCGCGCCGGACCACCCGGACGCCCGAAGGCACCCTGTGTCCCGCCACGACCACGGTTGCCCGGACCCGGGCGGCCACCGCCGCCACCGGGCGGACCGCTGGGACCGCCGCCACCTGGGCGGAAGCCGCCACCGCCACCGCCGCCACCTGGGCGAGCGCCGGCACCCGGTCCACCGGAACCGCCGCCGGGGCGACCACGGCCACCGCCGCCACCGCCTCCGCCGCCACCACCGGGACCGGACGGACGGCCGGTGAACGTACCGGCCGAGGACTTCGGCATCATCGCCGGGTTGGGGCGCGGCGCACCGGGCACACCACTCGGACGCGGCCTGTCGCTGCCACCACGGCGGTCGTCACCGCGGGACTGCGGCGGACGCGGCGCCATCCCGGCCGGGCTCGCACCCTGGCCGGAGCCGCCGCCCTGTCCACCCGGACCCGGGCGAGCGCCACCGCGCTGCATGCCCTGCGTGGAGCTGAACGGGTTGTTACCCGGACGCGGTGCGCCCGGACGGGGACCGCCACCTTGACCGCCCTGACGCGGAGCGCCGGGACGCGGAGCACCCGGACGGGGGCCACCCTGACCACCCGGACGCGGACCGCCGGGACGCGGCGATGCCGGACGAGCCGGGCTGTCGGCGGCCGGACGCTGCTGCGCCGGACCAGGGGTCGGCCGGCTCGGAGCCGGCGTACGGCTCGGGGCAGGCGCAGCCGGCGCGTCGGAGGTGGCCGCCTTGGCAGCCGGAGCCTCGAACGAAGGCGCAGGTGTCGTCTCAGCCGGGGCCTCGACCTTGGCCGCCGGAGCGGACTCGACCGGAGCTGCCGGAGCCTCCTGCCGGGGAGCCGGCTTCGGGCCTGGACGCGGACCCGGCTTGATTCCCGGGGCGGGCGCCGCCTTGACCGGAGCCGGAGCGGCCTCGGCCTTCTCGCTCACGGTGGCCTCGGCGACCGGAGCAGGGGTCGACTTCGGGGCCGGCGCTGGGCGCTCGGCCGGGGCTGCCGGGGCAGCCTTCTTGGCCGGCTCGGCAGGCGCGACCGGAGCGGTCGCCTGCGGCGCGGCAGATGTACTGGCGGCGGCCTTCTTGGCCGCGCGCTTCTTCGGCGGGTTCTTCTCGAACTCCTCCGCCAACCGCCGGACGACAGGTGCCTCGATCGTCGAGGATGCCGACCGGACGAACTCGCCCATGTCGTTCAGTCTGGTCAGAACGACCTTGCTGGTAACTCCGAGCTCCTTCGCGAGCTCGTAGACCCGGACCTTTGCCACTACTCTCCCTCTGGTCCGAGCCTGGGCGCGGACCGTTAGTTGACGTACGTGCTCATCGCATTGCACTCATCGGTAGACACTCATCGAGTGGTCATGAGTCGATGACCCGCCTTCATGTCGTCACAGCGGTCTGGACCGCTGCGGGCGGCCGGGTGGCCGCCGTTTGCACTGCACTACTTGCCTCTTGCTTATCACGCTGCGCGACGTACTCCTGCAGCCCGGTCACATCAAGCGGCCCCGGGACCCGGAAGGCCCGTGGGAACGCCTTGCGCCGGACGGCGAGGTCGAGGCACTCGGTCACCGGGTGCAGATGCGCCCCACGGCCGGGTGCCCGACGATCGGGATCCGGGAGGACAAGCCCTCCGGACACCGTCATCCGCAGCAGGTCAGCCGGACCGGACCGCTTCCGGCACCCGATACAGGTGCGCTCCCGGGGCTTGCCAGGGCGCGCGTCTGTAGTCACTGTCACGTGAACCTCAGGGTGTGGTTGCGACTCAGTCGACCGACCGAGAGATCAGTCTACCTTCTCGCTCTCACGAGTCACATCGGTATCCGGCCGGATGTCGATCCGCCACCCGGTCAGCCGGGCGGCCAGGCGGGCGTTCTGCCCCTCCTTGCCGATCGCGAGCGAGAGCTGGTAGTCGGGTACGACGACCCGTGCCGCACGTGCCGCGGCGTCGACCACCTCGACAGACGTAACCTGCGCCGGGGACAACGCATTCCCGACGAAGGTGGCCGGATCGTCGCTGTGGTCGATGATGTCGATCTTCTCGCCGTGCAACTCGTGCATGATGTTGCGCACCCGCTGCCCCATCGGCCCGATGCAGGCGCCCTTGCCGTTCACCGACGGGTTCAGCGTCCGGACGGCGATCTTGGTCCGGTGACCGGCCTCGCGGGCGATCGCGGTGATCTCGACGGTGCCGTCGGCGATCTCCGGGACCTCGAGCGCGAACAGCTTCTTGACCAGGTTCGGGTGGGTCCGGCTGACCGTGATCTGCGGTCCCTTGAAGCCCTTGCGGACCCCGACGACGTACACCCGAAGCCGGGAGCCGTGCTCGTACTTCTCCCCCGGCACCTGCTCCGGAGCCGGCAGCACGGCCTCGATCTTGCCGAGGTCGACCATCACCGAGCGCGGGTCGCGGCCCTGCTGGATGACGCCGGAGACGATGTCGCCCTCCTTGCCGGAGAACTCGCCGTACCGGACCTCGTCCTCGGCGTCGCGCAGCCGCTGCAGGATGATCTGCTTGGCCGTGGTGGCCGCGATCCGGCCGAAGTCGGCCGGGGTGTCGTCGTACTCGCGGGCCAGCGAGCCGTCCTCGGCGAGCTCGCGGGCGAACACGGTGACGTGCCCGGTCTTGCGGTCCAGCTCGGCACGGGCGTGCTGCTGGGCGCCCTCGGTGCGGTGGTAGGCCACCAGCAGTGCCTGCTCGATCGCCTCGACGACCACGTCCAGGGAGATGTCCTTCTCCCGCTCCAGCGACCGCAGCACGGCCATGTCGATGTCCATGTCAGTTCTCCTCCACCGTGCCGTCGGCAGGTGTTTCTGTTTCGTCGTTGCCGGCAGCCCGGTTGAATTCGATCTGGATCTTGGCCTTGGCCACGTCGGCGTACGCGACGGTCTGGGCCTTGCCGTCCACGTCCAGCTCGGCCGCCTCGTCGGAGGCGGACTTGATCCGGCCGGTCACCTTGCCGCCGGCGGTCAGCGTGACCGCGACGAGGCGCTTGACGTTGCGGCGCCAGTGCCGGGGCAGAGTGAGTGGCCGGTCGACGCCGGGGCTGGAGACCTCCAGCGTGTAGGCGCCGTCGCCCATGATGTCGTCGGCATCGAGTGCCTTGGAGATGGCTCGGGTGACCTCGGCGACGTCGTCGAGGCTGATCCCGCCGTCGCGGTCGACCAGCACGCGCAGCAACCGGCGGCGGCCGGCCGGCGCGAGGTCGGCGGCCTCCAGGTCGCAGCCGAACTGCTCGACGATCGGCCGCAGGAAGTTCTCGAGGCTCGTGGTGTCCGTGTGGTCAGTCCTTCGGCTCACAGGTTGACCTGCCTCTCTCTCCAGTTGTGCACCCGTTCCGCCACTCGGCGATCCGACCGAGGGCAGTAGCCCACCATATCCGGCCCGCAGCAGTGTCCACGTCACCGGCTCGTCCCAGGCCGGTCACCGGCGCGTCACCGGGTATCGTTCCGGCGTGCCGACCGAACCCCGCCTGTCCCGCCGCGCCGTTGTCGCGACCGCCGCCGTGCTGCCCGGTGCCGTCGCGCTGGGCGGCTGCAAGGACGACGAGTCCGGCTCCGGTACGCCGGGCGCCATCGACCCGAAGACCGGTCAGGCGGTCGAGGAGACGCCGACCGTCGATCCGGCCGTGGTCGCCGCGCTCAGTGCCGCGGCGGCCCAGGTGACTCTATTGTCCCTCGTCTACACCAGCACCAGCCGGAAGTTCCCCGCCCTGCGCACCCAGCTCGCCGCCGGGGCGAAGTACCACGCGAGCCATCTGGCCAAGCTGAAGGAGACGGACGGCGTGCAGGCCGCGACTCCGAAGGCCCCGCCGGCCGCGAGTACGTCGGCTGCCGCACTCGCTGTACTGGCCAAGCAGGAGAAGGCCGCGGCGGCCGCCCACGCCACCGCGGCGGCCAAGCTGTCGGGTGCTCCGGCCCGGTTGCTGGCCATGATCGCTGCGTCCGAGTTGCAGCTCGGGACGAAGCTGACCCCAGCGAAGAAGAAGGCGGACGCATCGTGACCGAGGTGGAGGCCCTGCAGGCCGCGCTGGCCGGCGAGCACGCCGCGCTGTACGGCATCGGCGTTGCCGGCGGCAAGCTCAGCGGCGCCCGGTTCCGGTCGGCGACCGATTCCTACGAGCAGCACCGCCTGAACCGCGACCGCCTCAGCCAACTGGTGGTTGCCGCGGGCGAGACCCCGGCCGCGGCCGAACCGGCGTACGACCTGCCGCAGGCCGTGACGAACGCGGCGACCGCGGCCGCTCTGATCCTGCTGCTCGAGCGCCGGCTGGCGGCGGTGTACGGCGATCTGGTCGAGTCGGCGGACAAGCCCGCGGTGCGGACTTTCGCCGTCAACGGGCTGCTCGCGAACGCCGGCGCCCAGCTCACTTGGGGCGGTGCGCCGGTCGCGTTCCCCGGCGCGGTCTGATTCCCGGCGAAATTTCTCTGCGTATTCCTCTTTACTCGCAGCGCGACCTTCCTTATATTTTCGGCCACGGAGACTGGGGGGTCGCCGAGCTTTTCACGTAGCCGACGTTGGTGGCGTCGCGCGGGCTCGTTCCACGGCTGATCGCAGCGTGTTGTTCCGTACTTCATTCCGCTGTCATTCAACTTCTTCAGCCGCGCCTGGCGCCGGCTACGGAGGGTGGCGAAGCATGCGCACTTTCGATCTGAGCACCGGTGACGACCAGTACGTGAAGGACCTTCGGGTGGTCCGGTGGGAGCAGTACGGACTCGAGCGGGACCTGCCCTTCCAGGCGATGTGGTACTCCGTTCCGCCGGGTTCGGAGAGCCCGGTCGACCAGCACCCCGAACTCGAGTTGTCAGTCGTCGTGGCGGGGACGGCGTACGTCGTCGTCGGCGGCCGCGAACACGTGGTTCCCCAAGGCAACGCCTTCCTGCTCAGCAGCACGGAGGCGCACGTCGTACAGAACCGGTCGGCCGACACCGAACTGACCGTCTTCAGCGCGTATTGGATGCCGATCACCGCCGAGGCCGGCCATGGCTGATCCGGTCACGGTCCTCACTTCCCCGCAGCCAACCGTCAACGGCCCGTTGCACGTCGGCCATCTGGCCGGTCCCTACCTCGCGGCAGACATTGCCGCCCGAGCCGCGCGGGCCCGCGGTGAACGCGTCGTGGTCACCACCGGCCTCGACGTACACCAGAACTACGTGCTGACCCGGGCCGAGCGCGAAGGCGTCGAGGTCGGCGTGATGACCGCCGAGTTCCGCGACGACATCAAGGACACCTACGCCCTGGCCAGGATCGGGTACGACGTCTTCACCGATCCACTCGGCGACGCGCACGGACCGATCATCCGCCAACTGATGAACCACCTCGTCACCTCCGGGGCGACGCCGTTGCGCGAGGTCACCCTGCACGCCTGCGCGGACTGCGGCCGGACCCTGCACGAGTCCTACCTGAGCGGCCTGTGCGGCGAGTGCAAGGCTCCCGCGGCCGGCGGCGCGTGTGAGCAATGCGGCAGCCTGACCCAGGTCGACACCATGGTCGATCCGGTCTGCGGCCGCTGCGGTGGCGAGCCGCGTCCGTTCGCCGCGACGGTGCCTGTACTGCGGATGGAGGATCACCGCGAAGCCCTGATCGCGATGTGGTTGCGCGCCGAGCTGCCGCCCGCCGTCCGCGACCTGATCGACCGGACCCTGCAGGCCGGACTGCCGGAGATCGCGCTCGCCTACCCCACCAACTGGGGTCTCGAAGGAGAAGGCCCGCTCACCGGTCTGCGGATCGGCCCGTACACCGAGATCGCCCTCTCCGACCTGTACGCCGTTGCCCGCGGCATCGATCCGGAGGCCGCGGATGTGCCGGCGTACCTGGCCGCACTCGACCAGGTCGGATCGCTGTGGCACTTCCTCGGCCTGGACAACGCGTTCTGGTACGCGCTGTACTGGCCGGCCGTCTGGGCCGCTGCCGGCATCGCCCGGCTGCCCGTTTCCGGCCTGGTGGTGAACGAGTTCTACACGTTCGCCGGAGAGAAATTCTCCACCAGCCGGAAACACGGGACCGGTGCGACGGAATTGCTCCGGACCGAAGACCCGTCAATCGTTCGCTTGTTTCTGGCCTGGGACCGGCCGGACCGCTTCCGCAGTGATTTCAGCTTCAATTCCTTCCGCGCCTTCGCCGACCGCGTCGGGCCATTGCTGGCCGGCGTCCACCGCGTTTCCGAGCCACTCGATCCGGACCTTGCCGCGATCGAACTCGCCCGCGGAGAAAGCGCCTTGCGGCCGGACGGATTCGACCCACCGCTGGCGGTACGCAGTCTGCTCGCGCTGCTGGCCGGCGGCGTCCAGGAGACCGGGTCACTGCGCGTGGCGCTGACCGGGTCTGAACAGGAGTAGGGCGATGCGAGTCTGCGTCATCGGAGCCGGCATCGCCGGTGCCCTGCTGGCCTGGCGCCTCAGCGAGGACGTCGAGGTCGATCTCGTGACCGGTTCGACTGGGACGGATGCGACCGCGGCGTCGGGTGGCGGCGTACGCGGGTTCGAGACCCATCCGGTCCAGCGACGCCTGGCCATCGAGAGCCTGACCGAGTTGTTCGAGGGTCTGCAGGAACAGGCCGGCTACATCGAAACCGGCTGCACGTACCTGTTGCCGTCGTACGCCGGGCTCGAGGCTGCGGTCGCTGAGGTCGAACACGCCCACCCGGGCTCGACCGAGATCGTCGACGGCGCCGACCTCCGCCGCCGCGGCTGGCACGGCCTGCCCGACGGCACGGTCGGCGTACTCGAGAAGCGGGCCGGCTTCATCCGGCCGGACCAACTCCGGACGGCCGTAATCCACCGACTCGCAGACGGCCCGACAAGCCGCGTCCTCAACGGCCCAGTACTCCGGCTCGTCCCGCACCCGGACGGCTCGGTGAGCTGTCGCCTCCCCGCGTCCAGCCATCGGTACGACGTTGTCGTCGTGGCGGCCGGACCGTGGACGCCGGGACTGCTCACCGGCAGCGCACTCCCCGCGCAGCCGTATCGCACGAAGGCAATCCAGGTCGCCACCTACCGGGTCACCGGTGCCCTGCCGACGATGTTCGTCGACGAGACCAGCGACCTGTACGGGCGGCCCACCGCCGACGGCCGGTTGCTGCTCGGCGTGGACACCCATCACTGGTCCGTCACTCCCGGCAGCAGCCGGCCGATCCCGGACCTGGCCGACCAGGCCGTCCGGATCGCCGCCGAACGGCTGCCACACCTCAAGCTGTCGGCGCCCGACCTGATGGTCAGCAACGCCGACTGTTACGCCGATCCGCCGGTCCTGACCCTCTGGTCGGTGCTCGGCAGCTCACATCGGCTCTACACCTTCACCGGTGGGTCCGGGGGCAGCGTGAAAACCGCGCTGGCCGCAAGCCGGACGGCCGCGAGCGACCTGATCGGCACATCGCGCACCACCACTTCGCGGACGGAGAACAAGCGCATGACCATCACGGAACCAGGCCCGCAGCGAGGAACGCCCCGCTACCACACCATCGGTATCGGGGCCGGTCCCTCCAACCTCTCGCTGGCGGCGCTCTACCAGAACGTCACCACCGAACCGCTCGCCCTGTTCGACGCCCGACCGGGCACCGGCTGGCACACGCCCCTGCTCTACCCCGGGGTGCGGATGCAGACCGGCTGGATGAAGGACCTGGTGTCGCTGGTCGACCCGCGGCACGAGCTGACGTTCCTGAACTACCTGGTCACCTCCGGGCGGCTCTATGCGCTGATCAACTCCCAGTTCGACTCGCTCCCCCGGATCGAGTACGAGCGCTACCTGGCCTGGGCGACCGAGCGCCTCGGCGTGGTGCACTTCACCTCCCGGGTGGACTCGATCTCCATCACCGACGACGGCTTCGAGGTCAGCGTCGACGGTGTTCCGGCGGCCGTCTCCGAGCACCTGGTCCTCGGCCTGGGCACGCGCCCGGTCCGGCCGGCGTACATCACCGAACTGCCCGTGGAACGTGCGTTCATCGCCGACGAACTCGGCGTACGGATGGCCGGGCTGGACACGGCAGCGCCGACGGCGGTTGTCGGCGGCGGCCAGACGGGACTGGAGTGTGTGCTGCGGCTGCTCGGCTCCGGCTTCACCGACGTTCGCTGGCTCGGCCGGAACCAGTGGTTCCGGAGCATCGATGACTCGCCGATGGCCAACGAGCTCTACCGGCCGTCCCACATCGAGTACCTGCAGGGCCTGAACCGCGGCAAGCGCCGCGAGATGATCGACGACTCCCGCTACAGCGGCGATGCCATCACCCCCGGTGGGCTGCGGGCGCTGTACCAGGCCAACTACGACGGCATGCTGACGCTCGGGCGCTTCCCGGTCACCTTGCTGCCGGGCCGCGACGTCAGGACATCCGAACTGCTGGCCGACGGCAACATCCGTCTGTGCTGTACGACGACCTCAACGCCGGAGGAGCACGTCGTACGGCAGGTGGTGGTTGCGGCCGGACGGGAGCACGTGGAGGCACCGTTCGACGACGACCTGCGGGAGCGAATCGAGGTCGACGACGACGGTGAACTGCTGGTCGAGCCGGATTACTCGGTGCGCTGGAAGGGCATGAACGGGCACCGGATCTACACGTTCAACGCGAGCCGGTACAGCCACGGGCTGACGAACGCCGGACTGACGCAACTGCCGGTCCGGGCCGCGATCGTGCTGAACTCCATGTTCGAGCGGGAGATCTATCCGATCTCCGACGAGTTGTGCGCGGTGCAGTGGTGACCGCGGCAGTCCCGGAACCGCTGGTCCCCGACGTCGACGGGGTGTGGTTCCGGCTCGAGGTCGACGATCCGGCCGGCGGAGCGCCGTACGGGCAGTATCACCGCGAGGACGACCTGGTCTGGGCGGAGTTCTACGCCGGCGGCACGCTGCGCAGTGGGCGGCTGGTCGGGTTGCTGCGGCCGGACGGCTCGTTCGATGCGGCGTACTGCCTGGTCACCGCGACCGGCGACCTGGTCAGCGGCGAGTGCCACAGCGTCCCCGAGTTCGATGCTCAAGGCAACATCCGGATCAGGGACCACTTCCGTCGCGCCGACGGCACCACCGGGATCAGTGCCATCCGGCAGATCCCCGCTCCGGTCAGGGAGGCCTGAGATGAACGAACGACCTCACCTGCTGGTGGTCGCCACCGGCATGCGGCTGTTCCGTGAGTACATCCTGCGGTCGATCGCACCGCAGTACCGGATCCACATGTTCCTGCACGCCGAGCCCACCTGGGAGACCGACTACATCGAGAACTGGACCGTGCTGGAGAGCACGCTCGACGCCGACGCGCTCGTCGCCGCGGCGAACGAACTCAACGACAAGGAAGCGATCGACGGCGTGCTCTGCTGGGACGAGGCACGGATCCTGCAGACCGCCCACATCGCCGAAGCGCTGGGCCTGCCCGGCGGTGACGTCGCGATGGTGAACCGCTGCCGCGACAAGCACCTGACCCGTACGGCGCTCACCGAGCACGGCGTCCCGCAGCCGAAGTCGATCCTGGTGGACACCGTCGACGAGGCACTGGCCGTCGCGTGCGACCTCGGCTACCCGGTGATCCTCAAGCCTCGCGCCCTCGCCGCCAGCCTCGGCGTGGTCAAGGTGAACTCACCCGACGAACTCGCGGCGAACTGGGCCTTCGCCCACGACACGACCGTGCCGGAGGCGCCGCACTACGACGTCAAGGTGCTGGTCGAGGAGTTCGCCGACGGCTACGAGATCAGCATCGACGCGGCGATCTACCAGGGCCAGGTGACGCCGTTCTGCCTGGCCCGCAAGGAGATCGGCTACCCGCCGTACGCCGAGGAGATCGGGCACATCGTGGACGCGGCGGATCCGTTGCTCGCCGACGACCAGTTGCTGCAGGTGCTCGTCGACGCACACAAGGCGATCGCCTTCACCGACGGCGTGACGCACACCGAGCTCATGATCACCGCCGACGGACCGAAGCTGATCGAGATCAATGCCCGGATCGGCGGCGACCTGATCCCGTACCTCGGTCTGCAGGCGACCGGCGTGGATCCGGGGCTTGCGGCGGCCGCTGTCGCGTGCGGGCGTCAGCCCCTGCTGCTGCCGGACCGCACGATGGTCGGCGGCGTCCGCTTCTTCTACGTGGACGAAGACGATACGGTACTCGACTCCGTCGGCTTCGACGCGGACGGTCTGCCGGGCACGATCGACCAACTGGTGCCGTTGATGGAGCCCGGCGCCACGACCAGTCCCCCGCCGGCGGGCACGCTGTGGGGCCGGATCGCCTACGCGACGACCGTCGCCACCACGGTGGACGACTGCCGCGCCGGACTCGACGCGGCGGAGAAGGCGTTGCGCTGGTCAGGTCATCCGAAGGAGCCGACGCCATGACGGCGACCGACGAGAGCACCGGCATCTGGGAGACCATCCGGGATGCTCCGGTGCCGGTGAAGGCGCTGCTGGTCGGCGTCTTCGTGAACAAGCTCGGCTGGTTCCTGCAGGTCTTCCTGGTGCTGTTCCTGACCACCTCGAAGGGCTTCACGCCGGTCCAGGCCGGCACCGCGCTCGGCGTGTACGGCGGCGGCTCGGTGATCGGCCTGATCATCGGTGGATCGCTGTCGGACCGGGTCGGGCCGCGGGCCGCGGTGATGATCAGCATGTTCGGGATGGCGGGGTTCGTCCTCGCGATCGCCTACGTGCCGAGCTACGCGGCCGTGGTCGTCGTGGTCGCGCTGGCCGGTGCGGTCGGCCAGTTCTACCGCCCGGCATCCGCTGCCTTGCTGACCGAACTGACGCCGAAGAACCGCCAGGTGATGATCTTCGCGGTCTACCGGCTGGCGATGAACCTCGGTACGACGGCAGCCCCGCTGATCGGCGCCGCCCTCGTCGCGGTGTCCTGGAACCTGCTGTTCATCGGCGAAGCGGTCGCGGCGCTGGCGTACGCCGCCGTGGCCATCGTCGCGCTGCCGAAGCGATCCGCAGCTCCCGTCGAAGTGACGTCGGAGGACCAGCCGTCGGCCGGTGGATACGTCGCCGTACTGCGGGACTACAAGTACATGCTGTTCCTGCTGTGCATGTTCATCAACGCGGCGATCTACATGCAGTACCTGGCCGTGCTGCCGCTGCACATGAAGGCGGACGGGCTGTCGACCTGGTGGTACAGCGCGATCGTCGCGCTGAACGGCTTCGTCGTGATCACCTGCGAGTTGCTGGTGACGAAGGTGGTGCAGAACCGGCCCGCCCGGGTCGTCGCGATGACCGGATTCGTACTGCTCGGCGGCGGCCTCGCGTTCTATGCACTGCCCGGCGGGTTGGCGATCTTCGTGATCGGCACCCTGCTCTGGACGCTGGCCGAGATCATCGGCGGCCCGACCATGTTCGCGTATCCGGGCATGGCCGCACCGAAGCCCTTACTCGGCCGGTACGTCGGATCCGCGCACGCGATGTTCGGCCTCGGTTCGGCCCTCGGCCCGTTCCTCGGGGTGTGGATCTGGAACACGTCCGGAACCCAGGTCTGGGTGTTGTGCGGGCTGGCCGGCGGGATCGGCGTCGTCCTCGCGTACTTCGGGATGACACCCACGACCGCCGAGGAGACCACCACCCGCACCGCCGAGCCAGAGCTTGTAGGAGGACAGGATGAGTAACTACACGATCATCGTGGACCCGTTGTCCACGGGACAGGAATATGCGGCCGCGTTCCGCGAGGCGGGCCGGCTGCCGGTCGCCGTACTCAGTGCTTCCGAGCCACCACCGGCGTACACGACGAGCTGGCATCCGGAGGACTTCGAACACGTGCACTACTTCACCGGCGACGTACAGGCGTTGGCTGAGGAACTGCGGCACTACGAGCCGGAGTACCTGGTGCCTGGTGCGGAGAGCGGGGTCGAGCTGTGCGACCGGCTGATCGGGCTCCTGGCGCCCGGCACCGGCAACGTCCCGGAGCTGGCGTCGGCACGGCGGGACAAGTGGGAGATGGCGCAGGCGCTCGCGGCCGCGGGTGTGCCACGGTTACGCCAGTTCCTGACCGCGGATCCGGTCGAGGCGGAGCGGTGGCTGAAGGAGAACGACCTGCTCGGCAAGCGGCTGGTGATCAAGCCGCCGAAGAGCGCCGCCGGCGACGAGGTCTACGTCGTCTTCGAGGACGGCGACTGGCGGGAGCGGTTCGACCGGGTCCTTGGCCGGACCAACAAGATGGGGCTGACCAACGACGCCGTCCTGATCCAGGAGTACGCCGAAGGCACGGAGTACCTGGTCGACACCTACAGCGTGGACGGGAAACACGCGCTGGTCGACGTCTGCCGCTACACGAAGGTCGGCCGGGGCGACAAGATCGGCATCTACCGGCGGATCGACTTCCTGGCCGAGGACGACGCGGAGGTGCAGGCGCTCTGGCCGTACACCCGCGACGTACTCGACGCGGTCGGCATCCGGGTCGGCTGCGGTCATGTCGAGGTGATGATGACGCCGGACGGACCACGGCTGATCGAGGTCGCGGCCCGGCCGGCCGGCGGCGGCCACCAGATGGTCAGTGATCTGGCCACCGGCGACAACCACATCAAGCGGACGGTGGCCCACCGGGTCCGCGGCGAGGTGCGGGACGGGTTCGATCTGGTCCAGCACCTGCGCGGCATCTTCGTCATCGCACCGCGGGAGGGGTACTTCAGCAACCGCGAGGTGTTCGACGACATCGAGTCGCTGAAGTCGTTCCACTGGATGAAGATCCTGTACGACGAGGACGCCGTCGTACCGGAGACAGTGGACCTGTTCACCTGCCTGGCCTGGGTCATCCTGATCCACAGCGACCCGGCCACCCTCGACGCCGACTACCACCGGGTCCTGGACATGGAGTCCGGCATCCACATCACCCCCTCCCCCTGACAACACGAGGGGATATCCCTTGCCGTTGTGGGTTCTCTACTCCTGTACGAGGGGAGAACCCACACCTTCCGGGGATATCCCCTCGTGTGTGTTCAGTCAGGAGTTCAGCGGCGGCGGCGCCAGGGGCCGGTGACGGCGTAGGTGATGCCGGGGTTGTAGACGTTGAAGAACATCGTCCGGCCGTCGGCGGAGAAGCCGACGCCGGACAGTTCGCCGTACTCCGGCTCCTCCGGCGTGCCGAGGTTCACCCGGTTGCGGGCGAACTTGAACACCTGGCCGTCCTCGGTGGTGCCGAGGATGTGCTGCTCACCGAGCCCGTCCTCGCACAGCATCAGACCGCCGTACGGCGACATCGTGATGTTGTCGGGGGCATCGAACTCGGGATCGTCCGAGCCGGGCTTCGGCCGGGTGAAGATCACTTCGAGGCGCAGCGTCTCCTTCCGCGGGTCGTACCGCCACACCTGTCCGTCGTGGTCCACCTTGGGACCGAGCTCGGTCCGGGCGAACGACGAGACGAAGTACACGCAGCGGTCCTTTTCTCCCCACCAGCAGCCCTCGAGCTTGTAGCCGCCGGTGATCGGCTTGGCGTAGTCCTGCGCCCGGACCGACTCGGTCGTCGCCAACGGGTCCGGCACCTTGACCCACTGCACGCCGTGGAACAGCGTGCCGGCCTCCTGTACGACGGACAGGTCGGGCAGATCCGGGATGTGCATGGCCTGCAGTTCGCCGCCCGCCCGCAGCGTTCCCCAGCCTCCGCGCGGACGGTTCGGCAGGAACCGGTAGAACCCACCGAGCGGCGCGACGAACGCGTCCTCGGTCTCGTACACGATCCCGGTGGACGGGTCGATGGCCACCGCCTCGTGCTGGAACCGGCCCATCTCCTTCAGCGGAGTCGGGTTCACGTTGCGGCGGTCGTCGTACGGGTCGACCTCGAAGATGTAGCCGTGGTCCTTGGTGTAGCCGCTCTCGCCGGCCTTGAGCTCGGTCTCCTCGCAGGTCAGCCAGGTGCGCCACGGCGTGTGGCCGCCGGAGCAGTTGATCGCAGTACCGCCGAGGCTGACGAACTCCTTGGTGGCGCCGTTGTGCCGGTCCACCGCCAGCGTGCTGGTGCCGCCGGCGCCGGCAGGGTCGTAGGTCCGCTCGGCCGGGGCGACCACCTTGATCACGGAGGTCGGGCTGCATTCGTGGTTGCGGACCAGTCGGGTCCCGCCGTTGCGGTCCGGGAACACGCCCATGCCGTCGAACCGGCTCGGAATCTTCAGTCCGTCCGGCCGGACGGTGCCCTCGCGGGACAGGATCTTGTAGTCGAACCCACGCGGCAGGTCGAGCATGCCGTCCGGGTCCTCGATCAGCGGGCCGTAGCCGATCTTCGGGCCGGAGGTGCCGAGCGCGGGCTGCGCGGTGTACAGCGCCTCGACCGAGCCGGCCAGGCTGACCGCCACGCCTGCCGCGGCGGCACGGCTGACGAACTGGCGGCGGGACAGGGGATTGGGATCAACGGACACGGTACGGCCTCCTCGGGGGCGGAAAAGATCTGCCGGTCATCGATGAACGTATGGTGAACGGCAGACAACGACAAGGCGAACCGCGCGCCGAAGTACCCGCGGGCTCTCAGACCCGCGGGTACGACGACATTCAACGACCTACTGGTAACAGGGCTTGGTGAACTGGTACTTCTCGGCCGTCTTGCCGGTGAAGAAGTCCTTCTCCACCTTCACGCCGGTCGGCGCCGTCGGGTCCACCTTGGAGATGATGCTGCTCCGGAACACCCGCTCGTCCGGCGTACCGCCGAACTTGCCGGCCTCCGCGGGCAGCATCCCTTCGTAGTCCACGGTCTCCAGCGACTTCACTGCGGCCAGCAACCCGGCGCGGGTGAGGTCCTTGGAGTCGACGGCCTTCTGCAGGGCCGCCTTCATCGGGTACGACCAGACCCAGCCGGCCGTGTAACCATCGTTCGGCGCGGCCTTGAACATCGCCGGGTCCAGCGCCTCGGCCAGTGCCTTGTGTCCCGGAGTGTCCGTCCCGTACGGCGCCCATGGTCCGGACTGCCGGTAGAGCGCGGTCAATGCGGGAGCGGCCGGGCTCTTCAGCAGCGCCGCGTTCCAGGTCGGGCTGGTGCCGATGAACTGCCCCTTGAACCCGTTCTGGGCCGCTCCGCCGACGATCGTCGCCGCCTCGGTCGGGCCGGTGGACACGATGACCAGATCGGGCTTGGCCGCGAGCAGTTTCTGGACCGCCGCCCCCTGGTTCTCCTGCCCCGGCGCGGTCGGGATGTCGGTGAACGTCATCCCGTTGGCCTCGGCCGCGAGCTTGGTCCCGGCCGCGGCGTCGTCACCGTAGTCACCCGGGAAGTGCACCGCGGCAACGGTCTTGGCCTTCAGCGTCTCCGCCCCGAAGTCGACCGAGTTCATCGACTCGAAGCAGTAGTTCGTGCCCGACTCGAGGATGACGTCCTCGAACGCCCAGGCCGAGGTCCAGGACGCCGGTACGCCGATCATGTTGCTGGCCTTCAGGTCGCCGAGGATGGCGGCCGTGGTCGGTGAGCCGAGCGTCTGGGCCAGTCCGAGGACGTCGGGCTTGATCTCGGCGTACACCTCGTTGTGGGTCTGCGGGTTGTACTTGTTGTCCTTGACGAACTTGGTCACGTCGACCTCGAAGTCGCCGATCCCGCCGGCCGTGTTGACCCGCTTCCAGAAGGCCTTCTGGGCCTCGGTGATCGGTACGCCGAGTGCCTTGAACGGGCCCTCGGTCAGGTCCGAGATCGACCCGAGGTAGATGCAGCCCTTGGCCGCGTCGACCGCGCCCGGGCACGGCTCGCTGGTGACCCCGACGTCGAACTTGACGCCCGAACCACCCTCCTGGGTCTCCGGGGCGTCGTTGCGGCACCCCACCAGCGCAGCCATCGCCGTTACCAGCGCGATGGCAATTCCCTTCCGAACGCTCATCGATACTCCTTCTCCGGCCGATCGGTGGCCCCCAGGGCACGCGGGGTCAGTGCGAGAACGGCCACGACTTCCAGTAGGTGCGCAGCCGGTTCCAGATCCCGAACAGCCCTCGCGGTTCGAAGATCAGGAAGCCGATGATCAACAGGCCGTAGAGAATCGTCTCGACCTGGAAGACCGTGATGCTCCCGGAGCCGGAGCTGCTGCTGATGAACGGCAGCACGGCCGGGAGCTCGCGGGTGACCCGCGGTAGCAGCGTGATGAACAGGGCGCCGAGCACCGATCCGGAGATGGTGGCGACACCACCGATCAGGATCATCGCGATGTACTGCACCGACAGCGCGAGGTTGAACGACCCGGGCTCGACGAACCCGATCATCACGTACAGCAGCGCGCCCGCGACGCCGGCGTAGAACGACGACACCGCGAACGCGATCATCTTGTACCGGGTCACGTCGACACCGATCACCTCGGCGGCCAGATCCCGGTCCCGAACGGCGGCCAGCGCCCGGCCGACCCTGGACCGGACGAGGTTGCGGGCCAGTACGCCGAAGATCACCAGCAGCACGAGCATCAGCAGATAGAGCTTCTGTGCCTTCGTGAACACCTCCCCGTCGACCGCGAACTGGATCCCGAACAACTCCGGTACGGCGGCCGGACGGCCGACCCCGACTCCCCCGGTGAGGTGCTTCCAGTGCTTGAAGATGTGTTCCCCGATGAACACCAGTCCGAGCGTCACCACGGCCAGGTACAGCCCGCGCAACCGGGCCGCCAACGGCGAGACGATCAGCCCGGCCAGACCGGCGACCAGACCGGCCCCGAGCAACCAGATCGGTACCGACGTGATCCCGAAGCCGATCAGCCGGGGGTTGTCCGGATCACCCGAGATCGCAGCAGCGGTGTACGCGCCGATCCCGAGGAAGAACGCGTGCCCGAGCGACACTTGTCCGCCGTACCCGGTGACGATGTTCAGGCCGATCGCACCGATCGACGCGACACACGCAGTGGCCAGTACGACGAGCAGGTCGTCGGTGAGCAGGAAGGGCAGAGCCACCGCACCGATCGCCAGCACCAAGGTCCAGCCACGCTTCGCCGAGGTGTTGAGCAACGCCATGTCCTGCCCGTAGGACAGGTAGAGCAGCGGCCGTCCGGTGCGCGCGCTCATATTCGCTCCACTTCCTTGGTCCCGAACAGGCCGTACGGTCTGACCAGCAGGACGAGCAGCATCAGCAGGTACGGCACGACCAGGAAGAAGTCGCCGCCGAAGATCGGGTGCAAATCGCCGCCGTAGCTGCCGACCAGCGCCTCGACCACGCCGATCGAGAGTCCGGCGATCACCGCTCCACCGAGCGAGTCGAGGCCACCGAGGATGATCACCGGCAGAGCCTTGAGCGCGGTCAGCCAGAGGTTCTGCTCGAGCCCGATGCCGGTCGACAGGAACACACCGGCCAGACCGGCGAGGGCCGCCGCGAGTGCCCACGACAGCGAGAACACCCGCCCGACCGACACGCCCTGCGCGAGCGCGACCTCCTGGTCCGAGGACGCCGCCCGCATCGCCAGGCCGGTCCGCGACCAGCGGTAGAAGGCGAACAGTACGGCGACCACGATCAGTGTCGTCACCAACGTGGCCAGATGCCGCTGATCGACCTTCACCCCGAGTACGTCGACCTGCTGCAGACCCCACGGGTCGCCCATCTGGCGGATGTCCAGGCCGATGAACGCGTTCACCACCGTGCGGATCACGATGTCGACGCCGAGGGTGATGATCGCGATCACGAACACCGGCTTGCCGATCATCGGCCGCAGCGCCAGCCGCTCGACGCCGGCCCCGAGCAGCGCGGTCAGCAGCAGCGCGACCACGACGGCGAGGAAGAAGTTCATCGACAGCACGAGGTAACTGACCAGCAGAGCGCCGGCCATCATGAAGGCCGGCTGGGCGAAGCTGATCACCCGCATGGACTTGTAGACGATCACGAATCCCAGTGCCAGCAGGGCGTAGATCGACCCGTTGCCGAGCCCGCGGACGACCGTGGCGATGAACTCGTTCACCGGGCATCACCCGCGTACATGGACTCGACCAGGTCGGCGAACGAAGTCGTGACGGCGCTGCGCTTCAGCTTCTGGGTCGCGGTCAGCTCGCCGTCCTCGTGATCCAGCAACTTCGGCAGCAGCCGGAACGACCGGACCTGCTCGACGGTGGCGAAGCGGACGTTCACCTCGTCCACGACGGTCTGCACCAACGCGATCACCTCGGGCTTCGC
The DNA here is from genome assembly GCF_004331465.1 of Kribbella pittospori. Lineage (GTDB taxonomy): Bacteria > Actinomycetota > Actinomycetes > Propionibacteriales > Kribbellaceae > Kribbella > Kribbella pittospori. Next base: position 946,357 of record NZ_SJKB01000001.1, on the reverse strand, counting down.
GGACAGATCGCCGTACGTCGAGTAGGGCAACCGGTGCATTTGCGCCCAGTGGCCGACCGTGTCCGGTTCGATGCCGATCAATGCCGCGAGGAACTTGCGCCGATCGCCGACCACGAGCGCTTCCTTGATGTACGGCGAGGCCTTCAGCGCGTTCTCGATCTCCGACGGCGCGACGTTCTTGCCGCCCGCGGTGATGATGATGTCCTTCATCCGGTCGGTGATGCGCAGATGCGTGCCGTCGACCCACTCCCCTACGTCGCCGGTGTGCAGCCAGCCGTCCGGCTCGATCACTCCGGCGGTCGCGTCCGGATCGTGCCAGTAGCCGGCGAACGTGCCCGGGTGCCGGGTCAGGATCTCGCCGGTGCTCTCGTCGATCCGCACCTCCACGCCGTCGTGCGGCTCGCCGACCGTGCCGACCTTGACCCGGCCCGGGCGGTTCGCGGTCGCCACCGCGGTGTTCTCGGTCATGCCGTACACCTCGTGCATCGGCAGGCCGAGTCCCATGAAGAACCGCAGTACCTCGGGCGCGATCGGCGCGGCACCGGAGGCGGCGTACCGGACCTGGCGCAGGCCGAGCCGGTCCTTCAGTGCCCGATAGCACAACAGCCATCCGACGGCGTAGACCGCTCGGGATGCAGCGGTATGGCGACCTCCGTTGGCCGCCAGTACGTCGCCGATCCAGTCGGCTCGGCGTAGCCAGAAGCCACCGATCGCGCGTTTCACCGGGTCGGCGGACTCGACCCGGATCTGCACCCCGGCCGCGATCTTCTCCCAGATCCTGGGTACGCCGAACAGGACCGTCGGCTGGACCTCATGCAGGTTGGTGGCGACGGTCTCGATCGACTCGGCGAAATGCACGCAGACTCCGGCGCCGGCGCCGAACCAACCGCTGAAGATCCGCTCGGCGACATGGCACAACGGCAGGTAGGACAGCACGCTGTCGCGGGGCGACGGTGGTGGTGCGGTGAAGCCGCCGCGCTCGATCAGTTCCTGGATGGCGAAGTCGACGTTCGCCGCTGTGAGCATCACGCCCTTCGGCGGGCCGGTGGTGCCGGAGGTGTAGATCAGCGTGACCACGTCGTCCGCTCGCGACTCGTCCATCCGCTGGGTCACGGCTTCCGGGTTGGCGTGTCGATGCTTCTCGCCGAGGGCGAGGAAGTCCGGCCAGGCGAGCAGGCGCGGGTCGTCGTACCGATTGCGGATGCCGCGGGGCTCGACGTACACGATGTGGGTCAGGCCGGGCAGGTCGTCGACGGCCAGGGCTTTGTCGACCTGCTCCTGGTCCTCGGCGATCAAGACCTTCGCGCCCGAGTGGCGGAGCAGGTAGCCGACCTCGGCGACCGGGTTGGTCGGGTAGAGGCCGACCGTGGCAGCGCGGACCGAGACCGTGCCGACGTCGGTGTAGAGCCACTCGCGCCGGTTCTCCGAGTGGATCGCGACCCGGTCGCCCGGTTCGATGCCGAGGGCAAGCAACGCGTGGCCGACGAGCTCCGCGGTGTCCCAGTACCCCTGCCAGCTGACCTGCTGCCAGATGCCCAGATCCTTTTCCCGCAAGGCGATCAGGTCCGGCGACGCGGCGGCGCGATCCCGTACCCGGGTGGCGATCGTCGCCATCGTGACCGGAGCCGCGACCGTTGTCATGACCGCTCCACCACCCGGTGTTCCTCACCCAGGTAGGCCCGGACCACATCGGGGTCGGTGGCCACCTCCTTCGGCGTACCGGTACGGATCGGCCGGCCGAAGTCGATCACCATGATCCGGTCGGCCAGATCCATCACCAGGCCCATGTCGTGCTCGACCATCACCATCGGCAGCCCGAGTTCGTCGCGGATGTCGAGGATGAACCGGGCCATGTCCTCGGTCTCCTCCAGGTTCATCCCGGCGACCGGTTCGTCCAGCAGCAACAGCTTCGGCTCCGAGGCCAGCGCCCGGCCGAGTTCGACCCGCTTCTGGATGCCGTACGGCAGCAGGCCGACCGGGAGTCGCCGCCACTGCGCCAACTCGAGGAAGTCGACGATCTCCTCGACCGCCTCGCGGTTGGCCAGTTCGTTGCGGCGGGCCTTGCCGATCCACCCGAAGGCCGCGAGGACGCCGTACGGGCGGTGGAGGTGCCGGCCGAGCATCAGGTTGTCGAGCACGGTCAGGTTCGAGAACAGCTCGATGTTCTGGAAGGTCCGGGCGATGCCGAGCCGGGCGATCGCGTGCGGCCGGCGCCCGATCAGGTCCTCGTCACCGAACCGGACGGTGCCGCGTTGCGGCCGGTAGACGCCGGACAGCACGTTGAAGATCGAGGTCTTGCCGGCGCCGTTGGGTCCGATCACCGCGAACAGTTCGCCAGGATCCACCCGGAAGGTCACACCGTTGAGAGCGGTCACCCCGTCGAACCCGAGTACGACGTCCTCGAAGTTGAGCACCGGGTCCGCTCGCGTGGTTTCGCCCGGCCTGGCCTCCGTCGCGGTCATGACAACCACCGCTTCCGGCGGCGGTAGTGCTTCACATCTCGGAAGGACTTCGTCGAGCCTTCGGCACCGAGGCCCAGGTAGAACTCGCGAACGTCGCCGTCGGCGAGCAGGTCGGCGGCGGGCTTGTCCATCACCATCGCGCCGTTCTCCAGCACGTAGCCGTGCTCGGCGATCGACAGCGCCATCGCCGCGTTCTGCTCGACCAGGAGCACCGTGGTGCCGTCCTGGTTGATCTGCACGATCACGTCCCGGATCTGGCGCACGATCATCGGCGCCAGGCCGAGGCTCGGCTCGTCCAGCAGCAGGTACTTCGGATCGGACATCAGCGCCCTGCCGATCGCGAGCATCTGCTGCTCGCCACCGGACAGGTAGCCGGCCAGCGAACGACGCCGATCGGCCAGCACCGGGAACAGCTGATAGGTCCGGTCCAGGTTGCTCCGGATCGAGCGCGGGCTGACATGTCCACCGATCCGCAGGTTGTCCTCGACCGTCAGGTCGGAAAGGATCCGCCGACCCTCCATCACCTGTTTGATGCCCAGGGCAGCGATCCGGCTGGCGCCGTACGAGTGGATCGGCTCACCGTCGAGGGTGATCGACCCGCGCCGGACCTCGCCGTCGTGGACGTCGAGCAGACCGGACAGCGCGCGCAGCAGCGTGGACTTGCCGGCGCCGTTCGCGCCCAGCAGGGCGACGATCCGTCCCTGCGGGACCTCGAGACCGACGCCCCGCAGCACCAGCATCACGTCGTCGTAGACGACCTCGAGGTTCTTCGCCGCCAGCACCCGGCCTCCCGGATCCCCGATGGTTGCCACCGCTCTGGCGAGTGAGTGTGACATCACCGCTGTCATCCGTGAAGGCCTGGCAGCCCGGAAATCGGACACTGTCACCCAAACCGTGATCCCCGGTCAGGAGTAAAACCAGCTATGCAACTGGTATTGCGCTGCAGGCTCGCCTTCTCGTCAGTGATGGAAGCCGGCCGGCGCCGTCTCCGGCGGCATCGGAGCCTGCAGTCCGTCGAGCCAGTCGACCGCGACCCGCAGGTCACGCAGGAACAACTCGGCCATGTCGTGGCTGAATCCGTTCCGCACGACCACGCGCAGGACGACCAAATCCTCCCGGTTCGGGGGCATCGTGTACGCCGGCACCAGCCAGCCCCGCTCGCGCAGCTTCCGGGACACGTCGTACGCGGTGTACTTCGTGACACCGTCGGCCATCCGGAACGCGAACACCGGCAGGTCCCGACCGTCCGAGACCAGCTCGAACTCGGGCATCGCCGCGATCGCGTCGGTGAGGTGCACGGCCACGTCCTGACAGGTCTGCTGGATCCGCCGGTAGCCGTCCAGGCCGAGCCGCAGGAACTGGAAGTACTGGAGCAGCACCTGCGCACCAGGCCGGGAGAAGTTCAGCGCGAACGTCGGCATGTCCCCACCGAGGTAGTTCACCTTGAAGACCAGTTCCTCGGGCAGGTTCTCGCTGCGCCGCCACAGCACCCAGCCGACGCCCGGATAGACCAGGCCGTACTTGTGACCGGACGCCTGGATCGAGGCGACCCGGGGCAGCCGGAAGTCCCAGGCCAGATCGGGCTGCAGGAAAGGAGCGACGAATCCGCCGGAGGCCGCGTCGACGTGCACCGGCACGGACAGGCCGGTCCGCTCCTCCAGGTCGTCCAGCGCGGCGCAGATCTCCGCGACCGGCTCGTAGCTGCCTTCCATCGTCGAGCCGAGGATCGCGACGACGCCGATGGTGTTCTCGTCCACGGCGCGGACGGCCCGGTCGGCGGTCAGGTAGAGGTTGTCGCCCTCCAGCGGCACGTACCGCGGCTCGACGTCCCAGTACTCGGCGAACTTCTCCCACACGACCTGCACGTTCTGGCCCATCACGAGGTTGGGCCGATCGGTCGGCAGCCCCGCGGCGCGCCGGGCGTGCTGCCAGCGCCGCTTCAGCGCCAGACCGCCGAGCATGCACCCCTCCGAGCTGCCTGTCGTCGACGTCCCGATCGCGTCCTCCGCGTCCGGCGCGTTCCACAGGTCGGCGAGCATGCGCACACAGCGGCTCTCGATCTCGGCCGTCTGCGGGTACTCGTCCTTGTCGACCATGTTCTTGTCGACCGTCTCGGCGTACAGCCGGTCCGCCTCGTCGTCCATCCACGTGGTCACGAACGTGGCCAGGTTGAACCGGGCATTGCCGTCGAGCATGACCTCGTCCCGGATGATCTGGTACGCCGACTGCGGCAGCATCTCCTCGGCCGGTATCCGGTCCTTCGGGACCGCCAGGACGGTGTCCCTGGTGAACCGCGGAACGACCGCGCGATCGCCGGTGTCCGGTTTCTTCGTGCTGTGGATCCCGCCCATCGACGACCCGCCCCCTCGATCACGACGGCCGGCTTGCCGCCGCAACCCATCCCACCCCGGGAGGACCGGAGCTGTCCTCACCCGCTCCGAATGATGCACACGCTGTACGCCGCGGGTGCGGTCAGAGTGAGCGGACCCAGTTCGCCAGCAGGGCGGCGCCGGCGTCGCCGGACTTCTCGGGGTGGAACTGGGTGGCGGTGAGCGGGCCGTTCTCGACCGCGGCGACGAACCGGTCGTCGCCGTACGTCGTCCAGGTCACCAGCGGGGCCACCGACTCGCGGGCATCGGTCAGCTGCCACTCGCGGACGCCGTACGAGTGGACGAAGTAGAAGCGTTCCTTCTCGATGCCGTCGAACAGCCCGGTCCCGGAAGGTACGTCGACTGTGTTCCAGCCCATGTGAGGGACCGGCTCGTCGTGCTGGGGCCTCAATCGCTCGACCGTGCCGGGCCACTGCTCGCAGCCCTCGGTCTCGACGCCGTGCTCGATACCGCGAGCGAACAGGATCTGCATACCGACACAGATCCCGAGCACCGGGCGGGCGCCGGTCAGCCTGCGGTCGACCACGACGTCACCACGGACCGACTTGAGGCCGGTCATGCACGCCTCGAACGCCCCGACGCCCGGGACGAGCAGGCCGTCGGCGTTCAGCGCCTCGTCGAAGTCGGACGTGACGGTCACGTCCGCGCCGACGCGCTGAAGTGCCCGCTCCCCCGATCGGATGTTGCCCGATCCGTAGTCGAGCAGCACGACCTTCTTGCTCACAGAGCGCCCTTGGTCGACGGAATGCCTGGCTGCCGCGGGTCCAGCTCGGCGGCTGCCCTCAGCGCGCGGGCGAAGGCCTTGAACTGAGCCTCGACGATGTGGTGCGGGTCGCGCCCGGACAGCACCCGGATGTGGATGCAGATCGCGGCGTTGAACGCGAGCGTCTCGAACACGTGCTGGGTCAGCGAACCGGCGTAGTCGCCGCCGATGATCGCGTAGACCTGACCGTCGGGCTCGCCGGTGTGGACGCAGTACGGCCGGCCGGACAGGTCGACTGTGCAGTGCACGAGCGCCTCGTCCAGCGGCACGGTCGCATCGCCGAAGCGCCCGATCCCGCGCTTGTCGCCGAGAGCTTCCTTCAAGGCCTGGCCGATGCCGATCGCGGTGTCCTCGACCGTGTGGTGCGCGTCGATCTCGAGGTCGCCGACCGTGTTCACGTGCAGGTCGAGCAGCGCGTGCTTGGCCAGCGCGTTGAGCATGTGGTCGTAGAACCCGACGCCGGTGGAGATCTCGGCCCGGCCCTCGCCGTCGATGTTCAGCTCGACCAGGACCTTCGACTCGCTGGTCTCCCGATCGATCCGCGCGGTGCGCGTCATGTCAGCCTTCCTACGTCGGTCTTGAGTACACGCTCCAGTGAAGCGCGGAATGCGGCCATCTCGGCGCCGGTGCCGATCGAGACCCGCAGCCAGCCGTCCGGCCCGGTCTCGCGGATCAGTACGCCGTCGTCCAGCAGCGACTGCCAGACCGCGTGCCGGTCGGCGAACGTGCCGAACAGGACGAAGTTCGCGTCCGAGTCGACCGCGCGCAGACCCTGCGCCCGCAGCCAGTCGACCGTCTCGTCGCGCTCCACCCGCAACTGCTCGACCCGGCCGAGCAACTCATCGGAGTGCCGCAGTGCTGCCCGCGCGACCGCCTGCGTCACCGCGGACAGGTGATACGGCAACCGCACGATCCGCAGCGCGTCCACCAACTGCTTGCTCGCGGCAAGGTATCCGACCCGGCCGCCGGCCAGCGCGAACGCCTTCGACATCGTCCGCGCCACCGCGAGATTCGGGTACGACGGCAGCAGCGTCACCGCGCTCGGAGTCCCGGTACGGCGGAACTCGGCGTACGCCTCGTCGACCACCAGCACGGATCCGATCGCGGCGGTCCGGGCGGCGATCGCCTCGACCACGTCGATCGGCAGCGCCGTCCCGGTCGGGTTGTTCGGCGAGGCGAGCAGCACCACGGACGGGTGATGCCGGGAGATCGCGGCCAGCGCCTTGCTCTGGTCGAGAGTGAAGTCCTCGGCCCGGCGGCCGGTCACCCAGGCCGTGTTGGTGTCCCGGGCGTACTCCGGATACATCGAGTACGTCGGCGCGAACGAGAGCGCCGTACGTCCTGGTCCGCCGAAGGCCTGCAGGATGTGCAGCATGACCTCGTTGGAACCGTTGGCCGCCCAGACCTGCTCGGCGGTCAGTTGCGCGCCGGACTCCCGGCCCAGGTACGCCGCGAGATCCGCGCGGAGGTCGAGGAACTCGCGGTCCGGGTAGCGGTTCAGGCCGCGGGCCGCCTCGGTGACCGAAGCTGCAATGTCGGCGACGGTCTCCTCGCTCGGCGGATACGGGTTCTCGTTGACGTTGAGCAGGATGGGTACGTCGAGTTGCGGGGCGCCGTACGGCTCGAGGCTCTTCAGCTCGTCGCGGAGCGGCAGCCCGTCGAAGCGGCCCATCAGCTCTCCCCCGGGAATCGCACCGACACCGCGGCGCCGTGGGCCGGCAGGTCCTCGGCGTGCGCCAGCGCGACCACGTGGCCGGCCACCTCCTGCAGCGCGTCGCGCGAGTAGTTCACGACGTGCATCGCCTTCAGGAAGCTGCGAACGGACAAGCCCGACGAGTGGCAGGCGCAGCCGGCGGTCGGGAGGACGTGGTTGGACCCAGCGCAGTAGTCGCCCAGCGAGACCGGCGACCAGCCGCCGACGAAGATCGCGCCGGCGTTGGTGATCAGCCCGGCCCGCTCCTCCGCATCCGCGGTCTGGATCTCCAGGTGCTCGGCGGCGTACGCATCGACCACCGCGGTCCCCTGGTCCAGATCGTCCACGAGTACGACGGCCGACTGCTGACCGTTGAGCGCTTCGGTGACTCGGTCCTGGTGCTTGGTCTTTGCGACCTGCACCGACAGCTCGGCCTCCACCTTCGCTGCCAGGTCCTCCGAAGGCGTCACCAGCACACTCGCGGCCATTGGGTCGTGCTCGGCCTGGCTGATCAGATCGGCGGCGACGTGCTGCGGGTCCGCGGTGTCGTCCGCGAGGATCGCGATCTCGGTCGGACCGGCCTCGGAGTCGATGCCGACCTCACCCAGCAGGAACCGCTTGGCTGCGACCACATAGATGTTGCCCGGTCCCGTGATCAGGTTGACCTTGCGGCATCCGTCAAAGCCGTAGGCGAATCCGGCGATCGCCTGCGCGCCGCCCATCGCGTACACCTCTTCGATGCCCAGCAGCGCACACACCGCGAGCACAGTCGGGTGGGGCAAGCCGCCGAAGTCCTTCTGTGGTGGCGACGCGACGGCGAGGGACGGGACGCCGGCAACCTGCGCCGGTACGACGTTCATCACCACGCTGGACGCCAGCGGCGCACGACCGCCGGGGACGTACAGCCCGACGCGCTGGACCGGGACGAACCGCTGCGTGACCCGTCCGCCGGGCGCGGGCTCGGAGGCGATGTCGGCGGTGAGCTCGTCCTGGCTGACCTCGCGGACCCGGCGGATCGACTCCTCGAACGCCGCACGGACCTCGGGGTCGAGCTCCTCCAGCGCGGTCTTCAGCGCCTCGGCCGGGACCCGGACCTCGTTGACGCGCACATGGTCGAACTTCTCGCCGTACTCCTTGATCGCCTCGAGTCCACGATGGCGGACGTCCAGACAGATCGGTCGGACGACGTCGAGAGCCCTCTCGACGTCGAACACGGCTCGGGGGACGAGGGCATGCACTTCGGCTTGGAGGTCGGACACCTCTCCGGCCGCCACTCGGCCCCGCAGGTCGACGCGGCGAATCATGGCCTCAGTCTAGTGGTGACGACCCGCCGTCCCTGCGCCCCATCCACCACGCGGCCGATCACGGGCCGTGATCGGGGTGATCGTCCACTACGCTCGACAGCATGGACTCCCGCCTGCCGCTGCTCACTGTCGAGACGGTGATCTTCCCCGGGCTGGTGCTCCCCATTCCGGTCACCGATGTCCAGGGCCGCGCGGTAGTCCGCGACCTGGTCGAGAACGGCGGTGAACTCGTCTGCGGGGCGCTGGCCGTCCGGGACGGGTACGAGCTGGGTGAGCGGGTGTTCCGGTCGCTCTACGGGACCGGTTGTGCGGCGACGATCTCCGAGATCACCTTGGACGCCGACGACGACGGACCGGTCGAGCTCACCCTGACCGGCAACCGCCGGTTCAAGGTGGCCGAGCTGGACGGCGGCGGCGACTACCTGGTCGCCGACGTCGAGTGGATGGACGAGGAGCTGGGCGACGACCCCCTCGGTACGGCGACCATCGCGATCGAACGGTTCCGCCGGTACGCCGCGGCCGTCACCGAGATCAGCCGCCCGGGTCTGCACATCGGCGAACTGCCGGACGACCCGAACACCCTGTCGTACCTGATGTCCGCCGCGATGACCCTGCTCACCCCGGACCGGCAGAAGTTGCTCGAAGCCACCGACACCACGGCCCGGCTGGCCCAGCTCGTCGGCCTGCTCGACACCGAGCTGGCCGCCATCGCCGCGCTGCCCTCGCTGCCCGACACCGACCTCAGCTGGTCGACGATGTCGCCGAACTGACCCCTGCCGGGGTTCTAGTAGTCCCAGGGGATCTTTCGAAGGGGCTGGGGATGCACGGGAAATACGTACTGATCACCGGGGGAACCAACGGAATCGGGCTGGCGGCGGCACGCGAGCTGAGTAGGCAGGGCGCACGCCTCGGGCTCGTGGCGCGGAGTCGGGCGAAGGCCGAGAAGGTCGCGGCCGACCTCGGCGGGGCGGACGTCTTCGAGGCCGATCTGACCTCCCAGGCCTCGATCCGGACGATGATCGCCGACGTCGTGGACCGTGCGCCGGTCATCGACGTCCTGGTGAACAACGCCGGCGCGATCTACGGCACCCATCAGCTCTCCGCGGAAGGGATCGAGCTGACCTGGGCGTTGAACGTGCTCGCGCCGTACCTGATCACCAATCTCCTGACCGACCGCCTCGCCCCTGGCGGCCGGGTGATCATGACCGTCTCGGACGAGCACGCGAAGGCGAAGCGCATCGACTTCGACGATCTGGCCGGCGAGCGGTTCTACTCCACGACTGCCCGGATGACGGGCGGCCCGCTGCGCCGGTACGGCGAGACGAAGCTCGCGACGATCCTGCTCACGGCGGAACTGGCCCGGCGCGGGGTTCCGGCGTACTCGTTCGAGCCTGGGCTGGTCTCCACCGGGTTCAACACCAACAACGGCCGGCTGATGAAGGCCATGATGGCGATGACCAAGCCGTTCGCCAAGACACCGGAGCAGGGCGCCGAGACGCTGGTGTGGCTGGCGGCGGGAGCTGGGGCCGAGGCCGGCGGCTACTACTCGGACAAGAAACTCACCCAGCCGTCCGCCGCGGCGCAGGACCAGGCGACCGCCGAGCGGCTGTGGCAGACGTGCGTGGAGCAGACCGCGCTACCGAAGTGAATCCCAGCGCGGTATGGTTCTGGTATGAGTAAGCAGATCACCGTGCGGCTGCCGGATGAGCTCGTCGACTTCATGGACGAGTTGGTGGCGACCGACAAGGCAACGAGCCGGGCGTCCGTGGTCGCCCGGGCGATGGAGCGCGAGCGCCGCCGCGAGCTGGCCGCCCGCGACCTCGCCATCCTGACCGAACACGGCGACTACCCCGACCTGGAGGGCCTGGCCCCCGCGGCCGCCGGCACTGTGCTCAGCGACCTCGACTGATGCGGCCGCTCCACATCGCCCGGCTCGACAAACCGCGGCCGGTCGTGGTCCTGACGCGTGAACTCATCCGCCCACGCCTGACCAACGTGACGGTCGCGCCGATCACCAGCACGATCCGTGGCCTGTCCACCGAAGTACTGGTCGGCCCCGAGAACGGGCTCGACCACCAGAGCGCGATCTCCTGCGACAACATCCAGACCATCCCGAGGGTCCAGCTGGGTCGCCTGATCGGTTACCTCCTCCCCGACCAGGAACCCGCCCTGGCCGAGGCCATCAATCTCGCCTTCGACCTCGAGCTCTAGCCCGGCCGCCCGCGCCATTGGTCCGGTGTGCAGGTGGACAGGTAGTGCCGGGTGCTTCGTAGAGCACGTGAGCGCTCGGGCCAACCCGTGTACGGCGTCTCGCCGGTGCACTACCTGTCGACCTGCACGCCTCCCGCCCCACAACGCCCCACCCCCAGCCCAACGCGTCCGCTCCTCGCATTCGAGGGGATCTCCGCTTCTGTTGTGGGTTCTCCCCTGGTGTTCGAAGGGAGAACCCACAAGTCGCGGGGAGATCCGCTTGAATGCGGTGGGCGGGGTGGTTGGCCGCGGGGACCGTGAGTTGGGCGGAGGGGTAGTGGACAGTCAGCCGAGCTTGCTCACGTCGCGTACTGCGCCCTTGTCGGCGCTGGTCGCCATGGCGGCGTACGCGCGGAGAGCCTGCGAGACCTTGCGCTCACGATTCTTCGGCGCGTAGACGCCGGCGAGGGCATCCCGGCGTACGGTCAGCTCGGCCTCGTCGACCAGGAGCTCGATCGAGCGGTTCGGGATATCGATGCGGATCTGGTCGCCGTCCTGGACCAACGCGATGGTCCCGCCGGACGCGGCCTCCGGGGACGCGTGTCCGATGGACAGCCCCGACGTACCGCCGGAGAAGCGGCCATCGGTGACGAGTGCGCAAACCTTGCCCAGGCCACGGCCCTTCAGGAACGACGTCGGGTACAGCATCTCCTGCATCCCCGGGCCACCCTTCGGACCCTCGTACCGGATCACCACGACGTCGCCCGGCTGGACCTGCTTGGCCAGGATCTTCTCGACCGCTTCCTCCTGCGACTCGCACACCACCGCAGGACCCTGGAACGTCCAGATCGACTCGTCCACCCCGGCCGTCTTCACGACGCAGCCGTCGACCGCCAGATTGCCCTTCAGTACGGCGAGGCCGCCGTCCTTCGAGTACGCGTGCTCGAGGTCGCGGATGCATCCGCCGGCCGCGTCGGTGTCGAGCGTCTCCCACCGCTCCGACTGCGAGAACGCGGTCGCCGACCGCTTGCACCCGGGTGCCGCGTGCCACAGCTCGACGGCCTCCGGCGACGGCGAACCACCGCGCAGGTCCCACGTCTTCAGCCACTCGTCGATCGAGTCGCTGTGCACGGTGTGGATGTCCTCGTTCAGCAGTCCGGCCCGGTGCAGCTCGCCGAGGATCGCCGGGATGCCGCCGGCCCGGTGCACGTCCTCCATGTAGTACGTCCCGCCCGGCGCGACGTTCGGCGCGACCTTGGCCAGGCACGGCACCCGGCGCGAGACCGCGTTGATGTCGTCCAGGTCGAAGCCGACCTCCGCCTCCTGCGCGGCCGCGAGCAGGTGCAGGATCGTGTTCGTCGACCCGCCCATCGCGATGTCCAGCGCCATCGCGTTCCCGAACGCTTCCTTCGTCGCGATGTTCCGCGGCAGCACAGTCGCGTCGTCGTTGTCGTAGTACCGCTTGGTGATCTGTACGACGGTCTCGCCGGCCTTCTCGTACAGGGCCCTGCGCGCGGTGTGGGTGGCGAGCACTGAGCCGTTGCCGGGCAGCGAGAGGCCGATCGCCTCGGTCAGGCAGTTCATCGAGTTCGCGGTGAACATGCCGGAGCAGGAGCCGCAGGTCGGGCAGGCGTTCTCCTCGATCCGCAGGATGTCGGCGTCGGAGACGTTCTCGTTGACGGCCTCGGACATCGCGTCGATCAGGTCCAGCTTGCGCACGCTGCCGTCGACCAGCGTGGCCCGTCCGGCCTCCATCGGGCCGCCGGACACGAACACGGTCGGGATGTTCAGCCGGAGCGCGGCGTTCAGCATGCCGGGGGTGATCTTGTCGCAGTTCGAGATGCAGACCAGCGCGTCGGCGCAGTGCGCCTCGACCATGTACTCGACCGAGTCGGCGATCAGGTCCCGCGACGGCAGGCTGTAGAGCATGCCGCCGTGGCCCATCGCGATGCCGTCGTCGACGGCGATCGTGTTGAACTCGCGCGCGATCCCGCCGGCCGCGTGGATCGCCTCGGACACGATCCGGCCGACCGGCGCCAGATGGGTGTGGCCGGGGACGAACTCGGTGAAGCTGTTCGCCACCGCGACGATCGGTTTGCCGAAGTCCTCCCGGGCGACCCCGGAGGCCTGCATGAGGGCGCGGGCGCCGGCCATGTTGCGGCCGTGGGTGACGGTACGGGACCTCAGGGCTGGCACGACGGCACTCTCCTCGCAGTAGAACGACCCCTCCGATGTTGCCACGTGCGTCCGGATGGCGGTACGCGGGTCCCGGATTGTGGAGCGGATGATTCTGTCGGACGCCGGATCTAGCCTGAGGTCATGGCTGGGATGGAGCACCACACGCGAGCGGTGCACCCTGCCTTGCGCCCGTACGTCGGTGACGTGAGCGGGTACGCGTACCACGGCGATCCGCCTGACCTGCACCGCGGCTTGCCGTCGCGGTACCTGACGCTTGTCATCACCCTCGACGATCCGCTGGGCGTCGCCTGGCCCGGCAGTCCGGTGGAGAAGTACGACGCGCTGGTCGGCGGACTGCACTCGACCGCGGTCCACATCGGCGCGACCCCCAGCCGGGCGGGCGTCCAACTGTCGCTGACACCGGCCGCGGCGCGCGTCCTGCTCGGCCTGCCACCCGGTGAGCTCGCGTCCACCGTCGTCGGCCTCGACGAGGTGCTCGGCCGGCCGGCCCGCGTGCTGACGGAGCAACTGCGGGAGGCCCCGAGTTGGGACGAGCGCATGGACCTGCTCGAGACGCTGTTCCTCCGACGGATGGCGGACACGCCCGCGCACGAGGTGCGTCCGGAGGTCGGCTGGGCCTGGCGACGACTGCGCGACGCCGGTGGGGCGATCGGCGTACAACAACTGGCGGCCGAGGTGGGTTGGAGCCGGCGGCATTTGACTGATCGGTTCACCGCCGAGTTCGGGCTGGCGCCCAAGGTCGCGGCACGGGTGCTGCGGTTCGAGCGGGCGGTCGGGCGGTTGCGACGGCAGCCCACGATCCGGCTGGCCGACCTGTCCGCGGAGTTCGGGTACGCCGATCAGGCGCATCTGACCCGGGAGTGGCAGGCGATCGCGGGCTGCTCGCCGCGGCAGTGGCTGGCCGAGGAGCTCCCAAACGTTCAAGACTTCGTCCCGGCCTGGGCCGAAGAGTTGGAGGTATGAACACGACGACTGAACAGCAGACCGTGATCGGAGTCTGGCCGACCCTCGTCTACCGGAACGGGCCGGCCGCACTGAGGTTCCTCACCGAGGCTCTCGGCTTCACGGAGGTGTCCTCCTATCCGGGAATCGGCGAGGGATCCATCGCGCACGCGGAGTTGGCGTGGCCGACCGGTGGCGGCGTGATGGTCAGCTCGTCGGACCGCAGCGAGGAGCCCAACGAATTCGACAAGCTCGCCGATCAGCAGCAGTCGGTCTATCTCGTCCACGACGACCCGGACGGGTTGTTTGCCCGAGCCACCGCCGCAGGCGCCGCCGTCGTGCGGGGACTCGAGGACGCCGACTACGGCTCCCGTGGCTTCACCGTCACAGATCCGGAGGGCAACTTTTGGAGCGTCGGGACCTATCGCGGCGAGATCCCCAGGTAATCCACAGGTTCGTGCTGCACGCCCAGCATCGGCGCGGCGATCTCACTAGACTCGCGGGGTGACCGAGACATCCGGGCTGCCCGTTTCCGAAGCCGTCGAAGTACTGAGCCGAGTCTTCGGGTACGACGCTTTCCGCGGTCAGCAGGCCGAGATCATCGACACGGTCGTGGCCGGTGGGGACGCCTTGGTGCTGATGCCGACCGGCGGTGGCAAGTCGCTGTGCTACCAGATCCCGGCGCTGGTCAGATCCGGCGTGGGCGTGGTGATCTCGCCACTGATCGCGTTGATGCAGGACCAGGTCGACGCGCTGACCGCGCTCGGGGTCCGGGCCGGGTTCCTCAACTCGACCCAGGACTTCGAGCAGCGGCGTGAGGTCGAGCAGGCGTTCCTGGCCGGCGAGCTGGATCTGCTCTACCTCGCCCCTGAGCGGCTGCGGGTGGAGTCGACCGTCCGGCTGCTCGACCAGGGCAAGATCGCACTGTTCGCGATCGACGAAGCGCACTGTGTGTCCCAGTGGGGCCACGACTTCCGGCCCGACTACCTGATGCTGTCGGAGTTGCACGAGCGCTGGCCCGACGTACCGCGAATCGCGTTGACCGCGACGGCGACCGAGGCGACGCATCAGGAGATCGCGACCCGGTTGAAGCTGACGGATGCGAAGCACTTCGTCGCGAGCTTCGACCGGCCGAACATCCAGTACCGGATCGTCTCGAAGGACAGCCCGCAGCGGCAGTTGCTCGACCTGCTCCGGACCGAGCACGCCGGCGACGCGGGCATCGTCTACTGCCTGTCGCGCAACAGCGTCGAGAAGACCGCGGCCTTCCTGACCCAGAACGGGATCGAGGCCGTGCCGTACCACGCCGGCCTGGACAGCCGGACCCGCGCCGCCAACCAGGCCAGGTTCCTGCGCGAGGACGGGCTGGTCGTGGTCGCGACGATCGCGTTCGGGATGGGCATCGACAAGCCGGATGTTCGGTTCGTCGCGCATCTCGATCTGCCGAAGTCGGTCGAGGGCTACTACCAGGAGACCGGCCGCGCCGGCCGCGACGGGCTGCCGTCGACCGCGTGGCTCGCGTACGGACTGCAGGACGTCGTCCAGCAGCGGAAGATGATCGACACGTCCGAGGGCGACCTCGCGCATCGGCGCCGGCTCAGTTCGCATCTCGACGCGATGCTCGCGTTGTGCGAGACCGTGCAGTGCCGCCGGTCGCAACTGCTCGCGTACTTCGGTCAGCACGGCGACGCGTGTGGGAACTGCGACACCTGCCTGATCCCGCCGGAGTCGTGGGACGGGACGATCGCGGCGCAGAAGCTGCTGTCGACCGTGTACCGGCTGCAGCACGAGCGGGGCCAGAAGTTCGGCGCCGGCCAGCTGATCGACATCCTGCTCGGCAAGGAGACCGAGAAGGTCAAGCAGTTCCGGCACGACCAGCTGAGCGTGTTCGGCATCGGGACCGAGCTCAAGGACACCGAGTGGCGCGGCGTGATCCGGCAGTTGCTGGCGCTGCGGCTGCTCGCGGTCGAGGGCGACTACGGGACGCTGGTGCTCACCGACGAGAGCGGTGAGGTGCTCGGCCGGCGGCGCGAGGTGATGATGCGCCGGGAGCCGGAGCGGGTGCGCTCGAAGTCCTCCTCTGGGTCGAAGAAGAAGGCGGCTGCGGACCTCTCCCCTGAGGCGGCTCCGGTCTTCGAGCGGCTGCGGATCTGGCGTGCCGCCGTCGCCAAGGAGCAGGGCGTTCCGGCGTACGTCATCTTCCACGACGCGACGCTGCGGCAGATTGCGACCGACCTTCCCGGCAGCCTGGCCGCGCTGGGCACGATCAGCGGCATCGGCGAGAACAAACTGGCCAAGTACGGCGAGGGCGTCCTGGAGGCGCTGTCCGCGCCTGACTGATGTCGAGTCCGGCCGGGTTCCTTCGACGCGAGGGTATGAGCGCGGGTCGGCCGCGCTCTGCGGAGTGAAGGAGCAGGATCATGTCTTCATCGGTGTTGTTGATGGCGATGTCCCTCGACGGGTACATCGCGGGACCGAACGACCGTCCGGGCAACCCGGGCGGCGACGGCTTCATGCGGTTGCACAAGTGGTACGAGCGGCCGGACGGCGAGTTCGGCCGGCCGGAGGGGCCGGCGGGTGAGGTCTGGGACGAGTTGAACGCGACCGGCGCGGTGCTGGTCGGCCGGCGGACCGCCGAACAGGTCGACTACTACGGCGGGGAACACCACGACGGCGTACCGATCTTCGTGCTCAGCCGCCAGCCGGCGCCGGAGATCGAGGAGAAGTACCCGCAGGTGAAGATCGTCTCCGACATCGAGACCGCGATGGCGCAGGCAAAGGCCGCGGCCGGGGACAAGGACGTCCTGGTCCACGGTGCGGTCACCGCCCAGAAGGCCCTCGAGGCCGGCGTCCTCGACGAACTGCAGATCGACCAGGTCCCGGTCCTGTTCGGCGAGGGCCTCCGCCTCTTCGACGTCCTACCGAACCGCATCGAACTGGACGTCGTCCGCGTCATAGACACCCCAGCAGCCACCCACATCCGCTACCGCGTGCGCCGCTGAGGGTTAGTTCAGGTAGGGCTGGAGGGTGGTGAGGAGGTCGGTCATTGCGGTGTCGACCTGTTTGTTGCCGTCGGCAAGGAGGAGGGCTGCGGAGAGCCGCTTTTCCGGGATCACGACCAGGAGGCTGGTGTGGTCGGGCATCTCACCGCGGTGGCCGAACGCCGTACCGATGCCGAACCGGCCGGTGAAGCGCATCGTCCCCAGCCCGTACTCACCCTCGCCCTTGGTCATCTCGCTCACCAGGTCGGCCGGAAGTACGCGGCCGCCGTACAGTTGGTATCCCCAGCGCGCGATCGTCGGCGCGTCGGCGGCGAGCCCTCCGTTCGCCGCCGACAAGCTGGCGATCGAGCGGCACGGGAGGTAGCCGTCGTTCACCGGGCCACACCCGGGATTGGCGTCGACCACGACGGGCGGCTGCGGCTTCTCGCCGTCCTGGAAGGCAGCGTGCCGCAGCCCTGCCGGCGTCGCCAGGTCCCGGCGCAGGACGGTCGCCAGCGGCAGTCCGGTCACCTTTTCGATCACCAGCCCGAGCAGTACGTAGCTGGGATTGCTGTAGTTGTAGGTGCTGCCCGGCGCTCCGACCGGCGCGGTGTCGTAGGACAACGCCTGCTCATGCGTCCAGTGCTCACTTGGCGCGGCCGAGATCGCCTTGTCCATCCGCGCGTAGTCGACGGGCAGGTAGTTCGGCACGCCGGACGTCATCGAGAGGTGCTGCCGGACGGTCGCGTTGTTCGCGGTCAGCTTGTGCTTCACGTACGTCGAGATCGGTTTGTCCAGGTCGACCTTCCCGGCCTTGGCGAGCAGCATCACCTCCGCCGCGACGAACGTCTTCGTGATGCTCGCGACCGCCATGCTCGTGTCCGCGGTCAGCGCCGTACCCCGGGCGTCCTTCCCCGCCGCCCCGGACCAGGTCCACCGATCGGTGACGACCGTGGCCGTCACTCCCCGCGAGCCGGACTCGAGCTCCGGCGTCGCGACGACCTTCGCGAGCACGTCCTGCAAGGCTTTCGCCTTCGCCGGATCGAGCGGTGTCGTCGCCGGATCAAGGAAGATGGCAGCCGTGACCGGCGTACTCGCCGGCGGGTCCCCACCCGAACAACCAACCAACGTCAGCACGACCAGCGCCGCCACCCCCGACTTCACCATCCTTCGATAGTGACACCGGAGGAGTTCAGCGTTGCGGGATCCACTCGACGGTGGTGGCCAGGTTGGCGAAGTCGTAGAGCAGGCGCGAGCGGCGGGAGGCGATCCAGGCCAGGCAGACCTTGTTGGTCGCGAGGTCGTTCACCGGTACTGCGGCGACGTCGGCACGGTGGTAGAAGGTGGCGACCGACAGCGGGAGGATCGAGATGCCGGTGCCGCTGGCGACGTGTTCGAGTTTCTCCTCGACGCTGCGGAGGACAGGCAGCGGCTTCGGACCCCGGGTACGCAGTTCCAGCGCGATGTCACGCCATTCCGGAACGGCGTCCGGCTCCTGGAGCAGGTGTTCGTCGGCGAGGTCGGCGATGTCGATGACCGGTTTACCGGCCAGACGGTGGTCGGACGGGAGCATCGCGACTCGGGGCTCCTCGAAGAGCGGACGGATGCTCAAGCCCTGCTGGTCGATCGGCAGCCGCACGATGCTGACGTCGACGCGGCCGTCGTGCAGGACGTCCACCTGGTCGTCCCAGGTCGTGCGGATCACCTCGACCTCGACCTCTGGATGTGCTGCGGCGAAGGCGCGGACCGCCGGGGTCACCGTGATGCCGGGCATGAAGCCGACGGTGAAGGTCTTCGGTCCCCGAACTGCTTGAGTGACGCGTCGTCGCACGGCTTCGGCTGAGGCCAGTAGCGGTCGGGCGTCGTCGAGCAACTGACGACCGGCCGGCGTGAGCTCGGTTGCTCGCTTCGTTCGGACGAAGAGTTGCGCCCGGAGCTCATCCTCGA
This sequence comes from Kribbella pittospori, assembly GCF_004331465.1. Taxonomy (GTDB): domain Bacteria; phylum Actinomycetota; class Actinomycetes; order Propionibacteriales; family Kribbellaceae; genus Kribbella; species Kribbella pittospori. The sequence goes on along the minus strand of NZ_SJKB01000001.1, from coordinate 927,486 downwards.
GGGCGCGGATCTGCCGGGAGAGCACCGGCTGGGCGATGTGCAATCGCTCCGCCGCCCGCCCGAAGTGCAGTTCCTCGGCGACGGCGACGAAGTACCTGAGCTTGCGGAGGTCGACGTCCATAATACCTTCAGGGTATTACAGACGCCCGAACAGGTCTTGGACTCGGGCGGCCGGACGACCGCATCGTGGAAAGGAATCCCCCACCACGAAAGGCAGTCTTCTGATGAGTTTGCAGGATCAGCGCGTTGTCATCCTCGGCGGTACGTCGGGGATCGGGCTCGCGACCGCCCACCTCGCCGCCGCCCAGGGTGCCACCGTAATCGTTGCCTCCAGCAACCCCGAGTCCGTGAAGCGAGCGCTGGACACCCTCCCCGAGACCGCGTCCGGCGAGGCTCTGGACCTGACGGACACGGCGGCGGTCACGGCATTCTTCGATCGCCTCGACCCGTTCGACCATCTCGTCTTCACGGCCGGTGAGCCGCTCACCTTGCTCGAGGTCGCATCGATGGATCTGGCACAGGCACACGCGGCGTTCGAGCTGCGGTACTTCGGTGCGCTCGGTGCCGTCAGCGCCGCTACCTCAAAGATCCGCCCGGGTGGCTCCGTCGTACTGACCACCGGCGCCGCTGGAGATCGCCCAGGACCAGGCTGGTCGGTCGCGGCGAGCATCTGCGGGGCGGTGGACTCGCTAGTCCGCGCGCTTGCCGTCGAGCTGGCCCCAATCCGGGTGAACGCCGTGAAGCCCGGTGTCGTTCGCACTCCGCTGTGGCCGGACGAGTCCATCTATGAAGTCACCGCCAAGCATCTCCCGGTCGGCCGGGTCGGCGAGCCGGCCGACATCGCCGCGGCGTACGTCTACCTGATGAACCAGGGCTACGCGACCGGCACCATCGTCACCATCGACGGCGGCCACGTCCTCGTCTGACCTGGCAGAGTAGACACCGTGGCACGCATCCTGATCACCGGTTCCGCCGACGGCCTCGGCCGGCTGGCCGCGGCCGAGCTCATCGATCAAGGGCACGACGTCGTACTCCATGCCCGCAACGAAGCCCGTGCTGCCGATGCGATGGCCGCTCTGCCCGGGGCAGAGGCCGCGCTGACCGGCGATCTTGCGAGTATCGCGGAGACGCGCGACCTGGCCCGGCAGGCGAACGAGTCTGGCCGGTTCGACGCGGTGATCCACAACGCGGCGGTGGGTTATCAGGAACCACGGATCGAGACCGTCGACGGTCTGGAACACGTGTTCGCCGTCAACGCGTTGGCGCCGTACCTGCTGACCGCTCTGATCGATCGGCCGGAACGGCTGATCTATCTGAGCTCGGGCATGCACGAAAGCGGGGACGTCGTACTCGATGACCTGCAGTGGGTACGGCGCCGGTGGCGCGGAGCGCAGGCGTACTCGGACTCGAAGCTCCACGACGTGATCCTCGCGTTCGCGGTCGCCCGGTTGTGGCCCGACGTACTGTCGAACGCCTTGGATCCGGGCTGGGTCCCGACCAAGATGGGCGGCCGCGGTGCGCCCAGTGACCTGGGCCAGGCGCACCTGACCCAGGTCTGGCTCGCCACGGCGGCGAGCACGCCGAGCGGTGGGTACTACTACCACCTGCGGCCGCATCGGACGCATCCGGCGGCGTCCGATCCGGAGGTGCAGGCAGCCTTCCTGGACGCCTGCGCCGCGCTCACCGGCGTGACGTTGCCCGGTCATTCCTGAGAGACGTACAGCCGGTTCCCGTCCTGGTCGCGGAGGCTGAACATCGGCGGGACGTCCGGCCACTTCAGCAGTTCGTCGGTCTCGACGCCTGCGGCGAGGAAGTGCTCGTGCGCCGCCTCCGCGTCCGGGCTGGACAGGCGGATGCCGGTGTCGATGCCGGCCGGACTGTCGTCCCTGGCCGGGGTGAGCGCGATGCCGGCCGCGGCGCCGGGCGGCGTGACCACGATCCAGCGACCGCCGAACTGCGGCAGCGGAGCATCCATCAACAGCTCGAACCCCAGCGTCTCGGTGTAGAACGCAACCGCCCGATCCTGGTCGGTGACAGGTACGCCGACGGTCCGAATGGCAGTGAGATGGTTCATCTGAGTACTCCTTCGGGGTGAAAGGTGCTTTCACTCAGGAGGTAGAAGCCACGCCGGCGTTTTCGACATCGCTCCACAAGAAAACCCCGGACAGCCTGTGCACAGGCTGTCCGGGCTCTCGAGTTGGAACTACTTCGCGACCACCCGGAGGGTGAAGTCGGCTTGGCCGTCGCCTGTGGAGCGGGCGACGAAGCCGCCGGACTTGAGCGCGGCCAGGTCCTTGTCGGAGCTGAAGCGCTCGCTCAGGGAACCTGCGGCCTCGAAGTCGATGTAGCCGATCGACACCGCGCCCTTCGTGTCGGGCAGGGCCTGCTTGAAGTTGTCGCTCTGGCCCAGCGTGCCGCCCTTCAGCACCTGGTCGGCGTAGTCCTTGTCGGTCGCCAGCACGAGCGTGTCGTCGTCCTTGGCCGACTCGACCGGGATGTTCGCCCGGGACTTGTCCCGCAGCAGCGTGGTCAGCTTCTCGACCACCGGCTCGGCCTTGGCCGGGTCGGTCTCGAGCCGGGCCGCGATCTTCGGGCCGTTCGACATGTCCTTGTCGATCGCCAGCGCCAGGTTCTTGCCCAGCACAACCTTCAGGTCGTCCGGCAGCTTCAGGCCGGTCTCCTCCGCGAAGCCCTGGGTGAGCTGCTCGAGGTTGCCGTTGGCCGCCTTCTCCATCTGCTTCCACATCGTGTCGATCAGGCTCTCGCCACCCGACACCGCGAGCGCACCGGCGGTGGTGTCCGGCAGCTGGCCGATCAGGTCACCGGCGTCGGCCGAGTTGACCTTGATGCTCTGGTCACCCGAGGCGACGCCCTTCAGCTCGACGTACTGCGAGTCGAACCGCAGCGCCGCCGCCATGCTCGCGTCGCCGAGGCCGGCCAGTTGCTCGGACTCGACCTTTCCGGACAGCGAGGCGATGCCCTTCATGTCCGCCCACGCCGACATGAAGCCACGCTCGCCGAGCTTGTCCATGTCCGCGGTGAACTTGGCGTTCTTCTCCAGCGGGTTGTCCTTGGCGGTCGCGACCGCCGTGTCGACGATCGCCTGGCTGTCGGCGAGCAGCACGTAGCCGTTGCTGAACGCTCGCCCCGGCTTCTCGTCCTCGTTCGCCAGAAGCTTGTCGAGGCCCTTGTTCGCGTCGCTCTCGCTCTTCACCTGAACGGCGAGCACCACGGTCGGGTCCTTCTTGCCGTCGGCGGCGGGCAGCGCGGCCAGACCGGCCCGCTCACCGAGCCACGGCTTGATGTCCTTCTCGTAGTTCACGTCGGCGAGGTCGTCACCGGCGTACTTCTTGATCTGCTCGAACAGCTTCTGCCGCAGGTCGTCCTTCTCACCGGTCAGGCCGAGCTTCTCCTTGACCGACGGGAACTTCATCATGAACCGGATCGCGGCGACCTTCTGGCCGGCCGACGGGTTCAGGTCCACCCGGGCGTAGGCGACCGCGGTGCCCGGCAGCACGGACTCCGGCTGCTTGCCGCCGCTCAGCTTGCCGTAGGCAAAGATTCCGCCGCCGGCGACGACCAGCACCATGGCCAGCGCGGCGATCAGCGGGATCACCTTGCCGCGGCGCTTCTTCGGCTCCTGCTGCCACTCCCCCGGACCGAACCCCGGTCCCTGCGGCGGCTGACCGCCGATGTTCAGCTGCTCGTACGCCTGACCGCCAGGCTGCTGCCCGTACGGCGCCTGACCCGGCTGCCCCTGCGACGGCTGGCCGTACTGCGGTGCACCCTGCGGCGCGCCCTGGCCGTAGTGCGGTGCACCCTGTGGTCCACCCTGGGGCGCACCCTGGGTCCACGGAGCCTGCTGGTTGCCGGGAGCCCCCATCGGGCGCTGTCCCTGCGGAGCGCCGTGCTGGGCGGGGCCGCCGTACTGGCCTTGACCCTGCGGCGGACCGGCGTACGGACGCTGTCCCTGCGGGGATCCGCCGTACGGGTTCTGGGGGTGTTGCGGACCGCCGGCGCCTGGGTACGGCGGGTTGGGCGGGATGTTCTGGTCGGACATATGCTCCCTCGCGTGGTCCGGTGGCCTCACCCACCGGCTAGGTCGTCCGGCGCTCCCGCGCGGCACGACCTGGACACACTAGTGCACCGGTGGCGGGGTGTTTGACGCGCCAGGTTGCGAAGTGGTTGCAACCGGTTCGCTGCGCCAGGTGGAGGCAGCGATGACGGCTGCCGCCAGCGCGGCACCGACCAACCAGGCCGCCGCCGGAGTCCAGGTATGCAGCTCCAGCGGGGCGGACACGAGGTCTCCCGGCTTGGCCGCCTCCAGTCGCTGCTGCAGCGGTTCATGGCCGAGCAGCATGCCCACGCCCCACGCGATTCCCGACCCCATGCAGGCGCCGAGTACGACGATCGCGACCGACCACGGGCCGTAGTTGCGCAACCACCAGAAGAGAGCAGCGCCGAGCACCAGCGCGGTCACGAACCCGATCGAGGTGAACGTGCCGTCCGGCCCGAAGATCCGGGTCATCTGCTCCTCGCCCAGAGCGCCGCCCCGCTCGTCGACCGTGTACTGCGCCAGCGGCGAGAACTGCTGCCAGGCCCAACCGGCCACCACTCCGGCGACCAGGAACACGACGACGGTCACCAGGATCGCCTTCGCCCACGGCATCTCCGGCTCGATGGCCGGCGGCGTACCGAACTGCACCCCCGAGGGCGGTGCGACGTACGGCGAGGGCTGTGCGGACTCCTGTTGACTCACCTCGACAGTGTGCCGCACAGCAGAAGAGAACTCGTTCACAGGTCCCCTCAGCTGGCCAGGCAGGACGGCCCGAGGAGCGCCTTGAGGTCCGCCATCAGCGACGATGTCGGCGTCACCCGGAACCGGTCGCCGATCCGCATCACCGTGGTCTTCTGCCGGGCCTGCAGGCGCAACTGCACCTCGGTCATCCCGGGATGCGACTGCAGCACGTCCCGTAGTTGCTCGACCAGCGGCGGCGTACACCGGTTGACCGGCATCGTGATCACCACCGGCCCGCTCGGGCCCTCGGTCAGGTCCGGCACGATCACCTCGGAGCCGCTCAGCTCGAGCCGGTCCTCACGACGGCGGACCCGGCCCTTCATCAGGATGATCGCGTCGTTGGTGAGCAGGTGTGCGTGCAACTGGTACGCCGAGGAGAACATCATCACCTCGATCGAACCTTCCAGGTCCTCGATGGTGACGATCGCGTAGATGTCGCCGCGCTTGTTCACCTTCCGCTGCACCGCGGTGACCAGGCCGCCGATGGTGACCTGGGAGCCGTCCGGCCGGTCCTCGTCGGCGAGCAGCTGACCGATGGTGCAGTCGCTGCCGTTGGTGAGCACGTGCTCGACGCCGAACAGCGGGTGGTCGGAGACGTACAGCCCCAGCATGTCGCGCTCGTGCGCGAGCTTGGTCGCCTTGTCCCACTCCTCGATCTCCGGGACGGTGACGGTGAGCCGGCTGTTCCCCTCGCCCTCGTCCGCCTCGTCGTCGCCCATCGAGAACAGGTCGAACTGACCGTGTGCCTCGTTCCGCTTCAGGTCGATCGCCTCGTCGACGGCCTGCTCGTGCACCGCGACGACCGCGCGCCGGGCGTGGTTCATCGAGTCGAACGAACCGGCCTTGGCCAGCGACTCGATCACCCGCTTGTTGCAGACCGGCAGCGGCACCTTGTCGATGAAGTCGACGAAGTCGGTGAACCGGCCCTTCTCCTCGCGGGCCGCGACGACCTCGGCCACCACGTTCACGCCGACATTGCGGATCGCGGACAATCCGAAGCGGATGTCGGTGCCGACCGGGGTGAAGTTCGAGTCCGACTCGTTCACGTCCGGCGGCAGCACCTTGATGCCCATCCGGCGGCACTCGTTCAGGTAGATGGCCATCTTGTCCTTGTCGTCCTTGACGGACGTGAGGACCGCGGCCATGTACTCCGCCGGGTAGTTCGCCTTGAGGTACGCCGTCCAGTACGAGACCAGCCCGTACGCCGCGGAGTGCGCCTTGTTGAACGCGTAGTCGGAGAACGGGACCAGGACGTCCCAGAGCGCCTTGATCGACTGGGCGGAGAAGCCGTTCGACTTCATGCCCTCCTCGAAGCCGACGTACTCGGCGTCGAGGACCTCCTTCTTCTTCTTGCCCATCGCCTTGCGGAGCAGGTCCGCTTTGCCCAGGCTGTAGCCGGCCAGCTCCTGGGCGATCTTCAGCACTTGCTCCTGATAGACGATCAGCCCGTACGTCGGTCCGAGGATCGGCTCCAGCGCCTTCTCCAGCTCCGGGTGCAGGTAGGAGACCTCCTGCTGCCCGTTCTTGCGGAGGGCGTAGTTGGTGTGCGAGTTCGCACCCATCGGGCCGGGCCGGTAGAGCGCGCCAACGGCCGAGATGTCTTCGAATCCGTCCGGCTTCATCAGCCGCAGCAGCGCCCGCATCGGGCCACCGTCGAACTGGAACACGCCGAGGGTGTCGCCGCGGCCGAGCAGCTCGAAGGTCGGGCCGTCGTTCAGGCTCTTGGCCAGCTCGTCCAGGTCCAGCGTGATGCCGCGGCTGGCCTCGACGTTCTTGACCGCGTCGTCCATGATCGTCAGGTTGCGCAGGCCGAGGAAGTCCATCTTGACCAGGCCGAGCGTCTCGCAGCTCGGGTAGTCGAACTGGGTGATGACCTGGCCGTCCTGCTCGCGGCGCATGATCGGGATCAGGTCGATCAGCGGCTCGCTGGACATGATCACGCCGGCCGCGTGCACACCCCACTGGCGCTTCAGGTTCTCCAGGCCGCGCGCGGTGTCGACGATCTTGCGCACGTCCTGGTCCGACTCGTACAGCTGCCGGAACTCGCCGGCCTCGGAGTACCGCTTGTGCTGCGGGTCGAAGATGCCGGACAGCGGGATGTCCTTGCCCATCACGGTCGGCGGCATCGCCTTGGTGATCCGGTCGCCCATCGCGAACGGGTAGTCCAGCACCCGGCCGGCGTCCTTGATCGCCTGCTTGGCCTTGATCGTGCCGTAGGTGACGATCATCGCGACCCGGTCGTCGCCGTACTTCTCGGTGACGTAGCGGATCACCTCGGGGCGGCGGCGGTCGTCGAAGTCGACGTCGAAGTCGGGCATCGACATCCGCTCCGGGTTCAGGAAGCGCTCGAAGATCAGGCCGTGCTGGAGCGGGTCCAGGTCAGTGATCTTCATCGCGTACGCGCACATCGAACCCGCACCCGAACCACGGCCCGGGCCGACCCGGATGCCGTTCTTCTTGGCCCAGTTGATGAAGTCCGCGACGACGAGGAAGTAGCCGGCGTACCCCTTGCCGACGATGACCTCGATCTCGTACTCGGCCTGCTTGCGGACCGCGTCCGGGATGCCGTCGGGGTACCGGAAATGCAGGCCGGTCTCGACCTCGGCGACGAACCAGGACTCCTCGTTGTGTCCCTCCGGGCAGGGGAAGCGCGGCATGAACCGGCCCTCGCCCTCGGTGAAGCTGACGTCGCACTGCTCGGCGATCAGCAGCGTGTTGTCACAGGCCTCCGGCAGTTCCTTCCAGACCTCGCGCATCTCGGCCGCGGTCTTGACGTAGAACTCGTTCGCGTCGAACTTGAACCGGTTCGGGTCGGACAGGGTCGAGCCGGACTGCACGCACAGCAGCGCGGCGTGCGCGGTCGAGTCCTCGGGCTTGGTGTAGTGCAGGTCGTTGGTCGCGACCAGCGGCAGGTCCAGCTCCCGGGCCAGCTTGAGCAGATCCTTCTGGATGTCCCGCTCGATGCCGAGGCCGTGGTCCATCAGCTCGCAGTAGAAGTTCTCCTTGCCGAAGATGTCGCGGAACTCCGCGGCGGCCTCGACGGCCTCCTTGTACTGCCCGAGGCGGAGCCGGGTCTGCACCTCACCGGACGGGCAGCCGGTGGTCGCGATCAGGCCCTGGCCGTAGGTGTTCAGCAGCTCGCGGTCCATCCGGGGCTTGAAGTAGTAGCCCTCGAGGCTGGCCAGCGAGCTCATCCTGAACAGGTTGTGCATGCCGGAGGTGTTCTTCGCCAGCAACGTCATGTGGGTGTACGCACCACTGCCGGAGACGTCGTCGCGACCCGAGTTCGCGTCGCCCCACTTGACCCGCTTCCGCTCGCTGCGGTGCGTATGCGGGGTCAGGTACGCCTCGACGCCGATGATCGGCTTGACGTCGTACTTCTTCGCGGTCTTCCAGAACTCGTAGGCCCCGAACACGTAGCCGTGGTCGGTGGTCGCGATCGCCGGCTGGCCCATGTCATGGGCGGTTTTGAACAACTCGTCGATCCGCGCGGCGCCGTCCAGCATGGAGTACTCGGTGTGCACGTGTAGATGCACGAAACTGTCGCTGGACGCCATGTCTTCGCAGACCTCCCAGGGCGTGAGTGAGCGGGACTGGAACAGCCTATGCGGGCCGGCCGACAGTTCTTCACCGGCTCACCGATCCGCGCGGGCACCGCCCGCTATCCGGTCGTGGATCAGACCAGGATCACACCAGTTCGCGGCGCTCGCCGTCCACGACCAAGGCCTGGCCGTCGCGCATCGGCAGGTAGGCCACACCGGTCCGGTCGTACAGCTCGGCGACCTTCTCCAGGAACTCCATCTCCGGGTGGCCGGGCGAGTTGAGGTGCGGGACGATCGCGTGGTCGAGTACGCCGAGGCCGTCCCAGATCACCTCGCCGTCGACCGCGTCGACGTCGTCGCACAGTTCGAGCCCGCGCAGGCTGGGTGCGAGGACACACGGTCCCGCGCTGTACCCGGCGTACACGAGCTGCTCGGAGCGGATCAGCTCGGGGAGCGTCTGGTCGGCGCCGGAGCGTGCCATGGCCTGCCGGAGGACGAAGACGTTCCCACCGCGGACCCAGACTCCGTCGTACGTCGAGAAGTCGGCGGACTCACGCAGATCGAGCTCCTCCGGACGCAGACCCAGCTCGGTCAGCCAGGCGATCTCGGCCGCCACCTTCTCCTCGCGTTCGCCGGGCTCCTCGAAGTCGATCGAGTTGCAAACGACGGCGACCCGGCCGCTCGGCGGCAGGAGAGCGACCAGGTGCTCAGGATGGTCGCCCAGGCGGAACGAGGACAGATACAGCCTCACTGCGAGTCCACGAGCAGGTCCAGCGCATGGTCGAGGTCGTCCGGGTACTTCGAGGTGAACTCGACGTACTCGCCGGTGCCGGGGTGGTTGAAGCCGAGGCGCATCGCGTGCAGCCACTGGCGGGTGAGCTGGAGCCGCTCGGCGAGCACCGGGTCAGCGCCGTACGTCAGGTCACCGCAGCACGGGTGGCCGATCGCGGACATGTGCACGCGGATCTGGTGGGTGCGGCCGGTCTCGAGGGTGATCTCGAGCAGGGTCGCGTACCGGAACGCCTCGAGCGTCTCGTAGTGGGTGACGCTCGGCTTGCCGCCCGCGACGACGCCGAACTTGTAGTCGTGGTGGGGGTGCCGGTCGATCGGCGCGTCCACGGTCCCGGTGAACGGGTCCGGGTGGCCCTGGACCAGCGCGTGGTAGATCTTCTTGACCGTGCGCTCCTTGAAGGCGCGCTTGAGCACGGTGTACGCGTACTCCGTCTTCGCCACGACCATCAGGCCGGACGTGCCGACGTCGAGACGGTGCACGATGCCCTTGCGCTCGGCGGCGCCACTGGTGGAGATGGTGAAGCCGGCTCCGGCCAGGTGACCGATCACGGTCGGGCCGGTCCAGCCGGGCGACGGGTGGGCGGCCACTCCGACCGGTTTGTCGACCACGATGATCTCGTCGTCGTCGTACACGATCCGGAGGTTGTCCACAGTCTCGGGCACGACGGTCACTTCGCCGGGCGGAGGCGGTAGCTCGACATCCAGCAGTACGCCGGCCGCCACCCGGGACGACTTGGGCGCCGGAGCACCGTCGACCTGGACCAGGCCCGACTCGATGAGCTCGGCAGCCTTGGTCCGGGACACGCCGAACAGGCGGGACAGCGCCGCATCCAGGCGCTCGCCGGCCAGCCCGTCCGGCACCATCACGGTCCGGGAGTCACTCACTTCCGGTGGTCTTTCGTACCGTCCAGGCGGACGCCGCGCAGGGTCTGGAGGACCAGCAGGCAGGCGGCCGTGGTGACCGCCATGTCGGCGACGTTGAAGATCGCCCAGTGCGGGGTCTGCAGGAAGTCGATCACGTGCCCGTGGAACGGCGACGGCTCCCGGAAGACCCGATCCATGATGTTGCCGACCGCACCGCCGAACAGCAGCCCGAACGCGATCGCCCAGCCCACCGACCCCAGCCGCCGGGACAGGTAGATGACCCCGGCCGCGACGGTGATCTGGATGACGCTGATGTACGGCGTATACCCGGCGCCGAGACTGAACGCGGCCCCGGAGTTCCGGATCAGATTGAACTTCAGCAGGCTGCCGATCACGTTCACTGGCTCACCCGGCGTCAGATGCTGCAGCGCCAGCGCCTTGGTCACCTGATCCAGCCCGAGGATGACCAGCCCCACGGCGGCGAGGATGAGGGTCCACTTCCAGGACTTCTTCGGCGGCGGCGAGACAGGGTCCGGCGAGACGGCCTCCGGCGCGTCAGCGTCCGGAGACGACGGAGAACCGGCCGACTCCTGGTCGGCCGGTTCCGGCGTCGGTTCAGCGTCGTCCCCCGCCTGACGGGACGAGGTCTGGTTCAGCGGCGTTCTTCGCGTTCTTTGCATGACACGCACAGTGTCGCACGCGGGAACGCCTGCAACCGACCCTTGCCGATCGGGTTGCCACAGCTCTCACAGATGCCGTAGGTGCCGTTCTCGATCCGGGCCAGCGCCCGCTCGATCTGGTCCAGCATGTCCCGGGCGTTGTTGGCCAGCGACATCTCGTGGTCGCGCTCCAGCGTGGTGGAGCCGACGTCGGCCTGGTCGTTACCGGCTCCGTCACCACCGTCGCGGAGCAGTCCAACGATCTCCTGCTCGGCGTCGCGGATCTCCTCCCGCAGGTGCACCACGTCGGCTTCCAGCTCGCCGCGCAACTCCGTCAGCTCGGCCGTCGTCCACGGGGTCTCCCCGGATTTCACCGCGAGGGTCTCAGCCTTGCGTGCTGCGGACTTCGCCGGCGCCGTTGCCGGGGCCCTGTTCTCGTTCGTCTTCATGGCCACCCTCTTCGTCGGAGCTTTCTTGGCAGGGGTCTTCGCAGCTGTCTTTTTCGCCGCGGCGGTGGATTTCTTCGCCGCGGAAGTCTTCTTGGCGGGCGAGGTCTTCGCCGGCGCCTTCTTGCGGGCCGTGGTCTTGGCCTGCTCGGTCGTCTTCTTCGCGGCGCTCTTCTTGGCCGCGGCGGTGCGTTCGGGGGCGGTCTTCTTGGGAGCCGATGTAGCCATGGTCAGCTACCCCCTGCCTTCGTCGGAGACTGAAGCGGACTGGTCGCAAGACAGTAGGCCACGTGTTCACCACGTGCCAGTCCGACGCGCAGACCGTGGACATACGGTAGTCGGTTCTTCAAGCCCACTCGATGTTCCGCGCGTCACAGTCGCACCTGCGACTGTCTCACCACCCGAGTCTTTCGTTCCGAACGAGCATCAGTTCGGACCCAACTGGAATTCAGCCGAGCATCTGTTCGATGCGTCGGCCGGATGTCGCTCTCCTCCCCCTTGACGTCCTGCCACGGACCGGTCGCGATCCGGGAAGCACCCGGTCCGGCCCGCAGGAGAATTCTCATCCCTGAATTCTCGCCTGACCACTGATTAACGATTCGTAGTTGCCTGGTACTACGCCGTACACTGACAACCGCGATCCGCAAAGGCAGTGATGGGGCCATCACCCCGGAGCCGCCGGAAGAACGGTCCGCAAGGACCTATTAGAACCGGCCGCGGCGCGGGAAGGAAGTGGGTAGCTCCACCGGGAGTTACCAAGGAGGGTGGTACCGCGCGGTATCCGGCGACCAAAGCCTGGTACTTCGTCCCTCGTCAGCAAGTCACTGGCGACGAAGGACGACGAAAGATGGCGGCAGACACCCCGGGGACCCCGTGGCGGCAGGTCCCGGCACAAGTTGACTTCCCCGCGCTCGAGCGCGAGGTGCTCTCCCGGTGGGAGGAGCAGGATTCCTTCGCCAAGAGCCTCGAGCAATCCGCCGGCGGACAGCCGTGGACGTTCTTCGAGGGCCCGCCGACGGCGAACGGCATGCCCGGCACCCACCACATCGAGGCGCGCGTCTTCAAGGACGTGTTCCCGCGCTACCGGACCATGAAGGGCTTCTGGGTCGAGCGCAAGGCCGGGTGGGACTGCCACGGCCTCCCGGTCGAGGTCGCGGTGGAGAAGGAACTCGGTTTCACCGGCAAGAACGACATCGAGGCGTACGGCATCGCCGCGTTCAACGCCAAGTGCCGCGAGTCGGTCGTGCGGCACGTCGAAGCCTTCGAGGACATGACCCGGCGGATGGGCTACTGGGTGGACCTGGAGCACCCGTACTGGACCATGGACGCGCCGTACGTGCAGTCGGTCTGGTGGTCGCTGAAGCAGATCCACGACAAGGGCCTGCTGGTCGAGGACTACCGCATCACGCCGTACTGCCCACGCTGTGGCACCGGTCTGTCCGACCACGAGCTGGCCCAGGGCTACGAGACGGTCGTCGACCCCTCGGTCTACGTCCGCTTCCCGCTGACCTCCGGACCGCTGGCCGGTCAGGCGTCGCTGCTCGTCTGGACCACGACGCCTTGGACGCTCGTTTCAAACACTGCTGTCGCAGTTCACCCCGACGTCGAGTACGTCGTCGCGACCGACGGCACCGAGTCGCTCGTCGTGGCGGAGCCCCTGCTGGATCGGCTCGGTGAGGGCTGGACGGTCACCGGCCGGTACGTCGGTCGTGAGATGGAGCGCTGGACCTACCAGCGACCGTTCGAGCTGGTCGAGTTCCCCGAGCCGGCGCACTACGTCGTGCTCGCCGAGTACGTCACGACCGAAGACGGCACCGGTCTGGTGCACCAGTCCCCCGCGTTCGGTGCGGACGACCTCGCAGTCAGCCGCGTGTACGACCTGCCGATCGTGAACCCGGTCGACAGCAACGGCCACTTCGCCGCGGACGTGCCGCTGGTCGGCGGGCAGTTCTTCAAGAAGGCCGACGAGACCCTGGTCAAGGACCTCCAGGACCGCGGCCTGCTCTACAAGCACGTACCGTACGAGCACCCGTACCCGCACTGCTGGCGCTGCCACACCCCGGTCATGTACTACGCCCTCCCGTCCTGGTACATCCGCACCACCCAGGTGAAGGACGCGCTGCTCCGGGAGAACGAGAAGACCAACTGGTACCCGGACTCGGTCAAGTGGGGCCGGTACGGCGACTGGCTGCGCAACAACATCGACTGGGCCGTCTCCCGGTCCCGCTACTGGGGTACGCCGCTGCCGATCTGGCGCTGCGCCGACGACCACCAGGTGTGCGTCGGCTCGCTGGCCGAGCTCGGCGACCTGGCCGGCCGGGACCTGAGCGAGACCGATCCGCACCGGCCGTACGTCGACGACATCACCTTCGCCTGCCCGACCTGCGGCGCGGAGTCCCGCCGGGTGCCCGAGGTGATCGACGCCTGGTACGACTCGGGCTCGATGCCGTTCGCGCAGTGGGGCTACCCGTGGGCCGAGGGCTCGAAGGAGAAGTTCGAGCAGACCTACCCGGCCGACTTCATCTCCGAGGCGATCGACCAGACCCGCGGCTGGTTCTACACGCTGATGGCGATCGGCACGCTGGTCTTCGACGAGTCGCCGTACCGCGATGTCGTCTGCCTCGGCCACATCATGGCCGAGGACGGCCGGAAGATGTCCAAGCACCTGGGCAACATCCTCGAGCCGATCCCGCTGATGGACGACCACGGCGCGGACGCGGTGCGCTGGTTCATGGCCGCGTCCGGGTCGCCGTGGAAGGCCCGTGGCATCGGGCCGAACGTGCTGAACGAGATCGTCCGGAAGGTGCTGCTCACCTACTGGAACACCGTCGCCTTCCACGCCCTGTACGCACGGCTGGCCGACTGGTCTCCGACGGACGCGCCGCCGGTCGCCGAGCGATCGGTGCTCGACCGCTGGCTGGTCGGCGAGACACACCGGCTGGTCCGCGACGCCGACGAGGCGTACGCCGTCTACGACACGCAGAAGCTGGGCACCGCGATCGGCGGCTTCGTCGACGTGCTCTCGAACTGGTACGTCCGGCGATCGCGTCGCCGGTTCTGGGCCGGTGACCGCGGCGCGCTGGCGACACTGCACGAGACACTTGAAACGCTGACCCGGGTGATGGCGCCGCTGACGCCGTTCGTCACCGAGTGGGTCTGGCAGGACGTGTTCCGCCCGGTCACGCCCGATCTGCCGGAGTCGGTGCACCTGGCGACGTTCCCGGCGTACGACGAGAGCCTCATCGACGACGCCCTCGCGCAGCATGTGTCGATGGCGCGTCGCGTGGTCGAGCTCGGCCGGTCGGCGCGGGCGGAGGCGAAGGTGCGCACGCGCCAGCCGCTGTCCCGGGCACTGGTCGGATCGGCCGCGATCGCTGACCTGTCGCCCCAGTTGCTGCGGGAGATCGCCGACGAGCTCAACGTGGGTTCGGTCGAACCGCTCTCCTCGGCCGGCGCGGACCTGGTCGAGTTCTCCGCCAAGGGCAACTTCCGCGAGCTCGGCAAGCGATTCGCCAAGCAGACCCCGGTGGTCGCCGCCGCGATCGCCGCGGCCGACGCCGCCGCCCTGGCCGCCGCACTGAAGGAGTCGGGCACGGCGACCGTCGTGGTGGACGGCGAGGACGTCGAGGTCGGCGAGTCCGAGGTACTGCTGTCGGAGCGGCCGCGCGAAGGTTGGTCCGTGGTGAACGAGCAGGGCGAAACCGTTGCCCTCGACCTCGAGGTCACCCCGGAGCTCAAGCAGGCCGGTCTGGCCCGCGAGGTCATCAGGACCCTGCAGGAGGCCCGGAAGAACGCCGGCCTCGAGGTCTCGGACCGGATCAAGGTCTGGCTCACCTCGACCGACACCGAACTGACCGATGCCCTCGGCAAGCACGGCGATGAGATCGCCCGCGAGGTCCTGGCAGTCGAGGTGGCCTACACCGCCCCGACCGAGTCGGCGGATGTTGCCACCGGCACCGAAGAGGAACTGCAACTGACCTACTGGCTGGCCAAGGCCTGAGCTGAGACAAGGTCTGAGCTAGCGGGGTGGACGGACGGCGCGGGCCCGGATCGACGGGCTCGCGCCGAGCTGTTTGATCGTGTCGACCAGCAGCAGGCGCGCGGCCTCGACCCGTTCGTCCCGAAGCTTGACGAAGTTCTGACTCCAGCGCCGCCCGATGGCTTCCCGCTGCTCGGCCAGTGTGCTGATCGTCACCGGGCCGGCGACCAGATGCTGGAACACCACGCCGTCGGCGAAGCGGATGAGCTGACCGGGTGGATCGTCACACGGGCGACGCCGGTGAAGGTGCGACATCTTGCCTACAGCCCGTATCTGAGCTGCAGCTGCTGGGAGCCCGGTCATGAGGTCGCGGTCGCGGACTGCCGCGGGGAGTGGATCGCCGATGTGGCGACCCGGCAACGAGTCTGGGAGTTGTACCGGGGCGAGCCGGCACCGCTCGGCTACGACTTCTGGAGTGTGTTCCCCGACGGCCCGGCCGGGGAATCGCCCTCGCTGCTACGGCTGACGCCGTACCGGCTACGGCTCACTGACGTCGAGACGCTCAGTGGCCGGAAGGATCCGCTGGCCTGGCCCTGACACCCTGTCACCACGAAGGGACGGTGCGTCAGAAGTGGCCAGACATGCCGAAGAGGCGGTGCTGCCGGAAAGCACCGCCTCTTCGCGAGGTTTCTTTAGACGCCGTGACCGTGAGCCTGGGCGCGGGCCTCCGGGCGGAAGCCGTTGCGCGGGCTCAGCGTGTCGTCGCCGTTCCCGAGCGCCTTGAGCTGCTCGGTGAAGTACGTCTTCAGCCGGCTGCGGTACTCGCGCTCGTAGGCGTGCAGGTCGTCGATCGTGCGCTCGAGCTGGCCCTTCTGCTTCTCCAGGGTCCCCAGCATCTGGGCGCGGCGCTCGGCGATCTCGCCGTCCAGCTTCTCGGCGCGGGCACGGGCCTCGCCGGTCATCCGGTCGGCCTTGCCACGCGCCTCGTTCTCCAGCCGCTCGGCCTTGGCGCGGGCCTCGCCGATGATCTTGTCGGCGGTGTCCTTCGCCTCCTGGACCAGGTCGTCGGAGTGCTTGGTCGCCATTTCCAGCAGCCGCACGGCGGAGCTGGACGCGTCTCCGACAGTGCCTGCTGCCGCAGCAGCCCCCGCGGCCGCTACAGCGGGCACCACGGGTGGCTTCTCCTCCGGCTTCTCGACCACGACCGGGGGCTTGGGCTGCTGCACGACGGGCGGCAGCGCAGCGGTCTGGTCGACGACCGGCCGCTCCTGTCCCGCGCCCGCGCGCTGAGCCGCCGCGAGCTTGGCCCGCAGCTCCTCGTTCTCGGCGAGAAGTCGCTCGAGCTCGGCCTCCACCTCGTCGAGGAAGGAGTCGACCTCTGTGACGTCGTAGCCCTCCCGTAGTCGGACGGGCGTGAATTGCTTCGAGCGGACGTCATCCGGCGTCAGCGGCATCTTTCACCTCGTTTGTCTGTGTCTTGGCGGAGTCCCCGTGGCCTTCACCTCGGCGACTCAGTAGATCACGTTATCGCTTCGTTGTGTTCTGACGGAATCCGGGCGGGCGATAACGCTCCCACTGCCCCCGCGGAGCGGCTCGACAACTCAGCCGTTTCGTCGAGACTCTACCTACCCAGTCCCCGGCGTCCTCACCCTCCGGCCCGGCAGAACCTCCGCCGGTTCCCTGTCCGCCCCGATCCGCTGGGTCACAGCGATCCGAGTGCGGTCGAGTTGATCGACATCGCCACGGAGACGATCACGAACAGCATCAGCATGGACAGGTCGATCCGGATTCCGCCGGCCCCGATCGGGGGCAGGATCCGCCGCAGCGGCCGCAGGAACGGATCGGTGACGGAGTAAATCAGTTCGAAGAACAGCAGCAGGGGGCCTTTCGGGTGCCACTGCGGCGCGAACATGACGATCAGACTGAGTACGAACCGCGCCACCAGCACCAGGAAGAAGGCGAGCAGCACCCAGTACAGAACACTGAGGACGAGCGCTAGAGCAACCATGTCGTCAATGAGTGTAGAAGACCGGCGAAGGGTTCGGGTCAGCTCTGGTTGTAGAACCCGTCCGCGGCGATCTTCTCCTTCTCCTCGGCGGCCACTGTCACGTTCGGCGGGCAGACCAGGAACACCTTGGTGGTGATCCGCTCGATCGAACCACGGCAGCAGAAGATCAGCCCGGCGGCGAAATCGACCAGCCGCTTGGCGTCCGCGTGGTCCATCTCGGTCAGGTTCATGATGACGGGCGTGCCGTCGCGGAAGTGCTCACCGATGACTCGCGCCTCGTTGTAGCTGCGCGGGTGCACGGTGGTGATGCGGGCCAACTCGGTAACCTCCGGGGACGGTGCTACACCACGTCGATCTGGAAACTTGCTCACCGTTGCGCCCTGCTCCTCGCGACCCGAGTGCGACTGCGACTCGGTGCGGGACTCACGGGCTTCGCGGCTCTCCCGGCCGGCGGGCACCGGCTCGGGCTCGTGGGACTCCCCGTCGACGGCTTCGTCGTCGTACTCTTCGTAGTCGTCGTACTCGTCGTCGTAGCGAGCGTTGTAGCGCTCCCCGTCCTCGACCAAGCCGAGGTACACACCCATCTTGCGCAGTGCGCCGCTCATGGCCCTCCAGCCCCTCGATCCCGGTTCGACGACAACGGTGAGCAGGAAGCAAAACCTGCTCGATGTCGACACTAACCGAGTGGAGGACGCGTACCGAGTAAGGCGCGCCCGAGCCGGACGTGTGTCGCGCCGCGCCTGATCGCGGCCTCCAGATCACCCGTCATCCCGGCCGAGATCCAGTCCGCACCGGGGTGTTCGGAGCGTAGCCGCGACGCTACTTCTTGCAGCCCGGCGAACGCTTCGTCCGGGTCCGATCCGAGCGGCGCAACCGCCATCACGCCACCCAACTCCAGCCCGTCCGCCGCCGCGACCTCAGCGGCCAGTTCCGGTACGGCGTCCGGCTCGACGCCACCGCGCTCGGCCCCGGTCGCGGCCTCACTCGATCCGTACGACGCCAGGCTCACCTGGAGCAGGCAGCGAAGGGTCTTCTCCTCGGCGACAGCGGCCTTCGACAGCGCGACCACCAGTGACGATCGGTCCACGGAGTGCACGATCGACGCGTTCCGCGCGACCGAACGGGCCTTCTTCGACTGCAGTTGCCCGACGAAGTGCCAGGTCAGATCCGGGCACTCCGGTGCCTTCGCCTTGAGCTCCTGCTCGCGGTTCTCCCCCACGTCCCGGATCCCGAGGGTTCCCAGCGCCCGTACGTCGCTGACTGGGAAGGTTTTGGTGATCGCGACGAGGGTGACCTCGTCCGGAGACCTCCCGGCCGCCTGACAGGCCTTCTCGATCCGTTCCCGGACCTGCTGCAGGTTGCCCTGTAGTTCCTGGGCGCGTGTCCTCATGCTGTTGTCACTTCACAGCCAGCTTGACCAGACCGGCCAGGCGTCCGCTGACCTTGCCTTCGCGCCGGTACGAGTACAGGTTCTCCGACTCGATCGTGCACGCGGTCGCGTCGATCACCTCGACCCCGAGCTCGGCGAGCTGCGACTTCACTCCGGCCGCCACGTCGACGGCCGGCGTACCCCAACTGGTCTCGGAGTACGACGCCGGCACCCGCTCCGCGATCTCGGCCCGCATCTGCGCGGGCACCTCGTAGCACTTCCCACACGCATGCGGCCCGAGTACGGCGGTGATGTTCCGGGCACCGAGGTCACGCATCGCCTCGACGGTCGCCGGTACGACGCCGACGTACATCCCCGGGCGTCCGGAGTGGGCGGCACCGATCACGTGTTGCTCGGAATCGGCCAGCAAGACCGGAAGGCAGTCGGCGGCACGGACGGCCAGCACCACATCGGACCTGGTCGTCACGATCGCGTCCGCGATAGGTGTCGGGTCGGCCGGCAACTCGTCGCCCGGCCGGACCACATGAACGTCGCGCCCGTGGACCTGGCTGACCCGGACGACTGCCTCCGGCTCAACGCCGAAGGCTGCCGCGATCCGGCGGAAGTTCTCCGCGATCAGCTCCGGATCCTCACCCGATCCGCCGAGGTTCAGTTCGCCGTACGGCGCCGTGCTCACACCGCCGAAGCGGTCGGTGACGGCGAAGCGGGCGGAACCGAGAACCTCGTCGTAACTGAACACGCCAGAAGATTACCCAGCCACAACCGCGGCACCCAGTACCGCCCGCGCTTCGTCGGTCACACTTCGGCGGTCCGGATCGGACGACAGCGTCAGGACGTGTTCGAGCGCACGCCGGTAGGCGACAGTGAACGCGTCGGCTGCCGGTACCTCGATATCCGGAGCGACGCCCGTACCCTCCCAGTTGGTGCCGGAGATCGGGTTCATCGCCCGCTGCACCGGGACCGTCGCCTCCAGGTGCGAGTGCAGCTTGAATCCGCGACGGGGGTGCGCACCGCCCCGCGTACGTTCGCCGACGATCACCGCCCGGCCGAGCTGCTGCAGGTCGTAGGACAGCTCCTCGCCACCCGAGAACGTCGACGCACTGGTCAGTACCCAGATCGGCTTGGTAGCGCCGAAGCGAGGCGCGCCGACAGACGGCGTGGTCCAGTACTGCCGCACCGTGCCGTCGGACGGGGTGACCAGGTCGTTGAGATGCACGGGCTCCGGTCCGAACAGATGGCCGCAGACCAGGGCGACCTGCTCCGGTGATCCACCGACGCAGCGCCGTAGGTCGATCAGCAAGGCGTCGGTGGTCGCGACCATCGAGAGTGCCGCGGTCATCGCGGCGCCGGCGTGTGCCGGGTCGTAGAGCAGCGGCCGGAGCTCGAGCAGGCCGATGTTGCCGTCCAGCCGCTCGATCCGTCCGACACCGCCGGCGTCGAGCTCGGCCCGCCGCAGCCAGTACGCCTCCTCGGCCGCCGGGTCCTCCTCGTCAGGAACCTCGCCGGGGTGGAACATCAGGCGCAGATGCAGGTCGTTGTTGCCCAGCTGCAGATCGGCGGTCACGACTTCGGACAACCGCTCGGGTGTGCCGAGTTCGTCGTACCGGCCGGACTCGGCGGCGCCGATCAGGCGCGCTGCGACCTCGGCGCCGACCTCGGGGAACACATAATGCTCGGCCACGACGGCCGCCAGGGCACGGAGGACGGCTTGGATCTCCTCAGGATTCATGGCCAGGAGTGAAGCATGCGGATTGACAAAGCGTCAAGAACTATTGACGCTTAATCCATGACGGAGATGGCCGATCTTTTCGTGGTGTCCAGCGCCGAGCACTTCAAGGCGCTCGGGCATCCACTACGACAACGGTTGCTGTTCGCGCTCGGCCAGGAGGCGGCGACGATCAGCCAACTGGCGACCATGCTCGGGACGGCGAAGGGGAACGTGGCCCATCATCTCGGCGTACTACGGGATGCGGGCATGGTGCAGCCCGCCGGGACCCGGCAGGTGCGGGGTGGGACCGAGCAGTACTACCAGCGCGCGGCCCGGAAGTTCGACTTCGTCGGCGAAGGCGCGCGGGCGAACAACACGGTCACACTGCAGGCAGTCGGAGCCGAGTTGCTCACCGCTGACGACGACCCGATGGTCATCCTCCGCAACATCCGGCTGACGCGCGAGCAAGTCGCCGAACTGTCCGATCACCTCAGGCAGATCGTCGACGGACTCACTGACGCCGGCCCGGGCGAGTCGCGGTACGGCGTCCTCGTATCGGTCTACCGACCCCGGCAGGTCTGACCTCGCGAGCTACTTGAGGAAGTCCGGGATGTCGAGGTCCTCTTCCGGCTCCGGCTTCCGCACCGGGCGGGCCGGAGCGGGCTGCGAGGAGGTCGAACCGGACGACGAACCGCCGGCCGGCGAGTTGCTCGGACCGTTGGTCGGCCACGAGTGCGGCGAGGTCGGAGTGGCCGGCGTGTGCGGCGCGGGCTGCGACGGCACGGTGCGAACCGGGTCGCCGGACTGCGAGCGCGCCGAGTTCGTCGTACCCGCTCCTGGACGGCCCTCGGTCGGGGCCGGAACCGGGACGGTGTCGTCGGTGGGAGCCGGCGGAGTCGTGGCCTGGCCGGCCGGGGTGCCCGCGGCTGCACCAGCGTTCTGCCCCGCGGTGCCCTGCCCGGACCCGGCCTGCCCCGGCGTGCCCTGTCCCGTCGAGCCCTGACCCGCGGCCGGCTGACCGGCTGCGGACTGGCCGGCGCCGGGCTGCCCTGCCGGCGGCTGCCCCGGCTGCCCGGTCGGAGGCTGACCAGCCTGCTGACCGCTCTGGGCCGGCGGGTTCGTCGTCCCGGACATCGGCGCCGAGTACGTCTCGGTGGCCGGACGGGTGGTCTGCGGGCGAGCCGAGTTCATCGCCTGCTCGCGGCGCTTCGGCATCCCGCCGTCGAACCCGGCCGCGATCACGGTGACCCGCACCTCGTCGCCGAGCGCGTCGTCGATGACCGCACCGAAGATGATGTTCGCGTCCGTGTGCGCGGACTCCGAGACCAGTTGGGCCGCCTCGTTGATCTCGAACAGGCCCAGGTCGGAGCCGCCGGCGATCGACAGCAGTACGCCGTGCGCGCCCTCGATACTTGCCTCGAGCAACGGCGAGGAGATGGCCGCCTCGGCCGCCGCGACCGCGCGGTCCTCGCCGCGGGACGAGCCGATGCCCATCAACGCGGATCCGGCGTTCGACATGACCGCCTTGACGTCGGCGAAGTCCACGTTGATCAGACCGGGGGTGGTGATCAGGTCGGTGATGCCGGAAACACCCTGCAGCAGCACCTGGTCGGCCTGCTTGAACGCGTCCAGCACGGACACGGCGCGGTCGGAGATCGTCAGCAGCCGGTCGTTCGGGATCACGATCAGCGTGTCGACCTCCTCGCGGAGGGTGCTGATGCCGTCCTCGGCCTGGGTCGCGCGGCGCTTGCCCTCGAACGAGAACGGCCGGGTCACCACACCGATGGTCAGAGCGCCGAGCGATCGGGCGATCCGGGCCACGACGGGAGCGCCGCCGGTGCCGGTGCCGCCGCCCTCGCCGGCGGTGACGAAGACCATGTCGGCGCCCTTGAGCGCCTCCTCGATCTCCTCCGCGTGGTCCTCGGCGGCCTTCTGCCCGATGGCCGGGTTCGCGCCGGCGCCGAGGCCCCGGGTCTCCTCCCGGCCGATGTCGAGCTTGACGTCCGCGTCGCTCATCAGCAACGCCTGCGCGTCGGTGTTGATGGCGATGAACTCAACGCCCTTCAGACCGTGCTCGATCATCCGGTTGACGGCGTTCACGCCGCCTCCGCCGATGCCGACGACCTTGATGAGTGCCAGGTAGTTCTGCGGTGCCGCCACGTCCGCGCCTCTCGCCTCGTTCGTTTCCCGTTGTCCAGCGAAAAGACTGAACCTCAACTGAATGCTTAGAGTTATGTCAACTTTAGATTACGACGCACGCTACGGGACGCTTCCGGCCAAAGTCCACGCGCCTCGCCGCACGTGCCCCGGGATGTGATCCGTCATCGCTTTTCCCCTTTGGTGACAGGGAGATCGGGCGCCGAGACGTCGTACACCTTCGCCTTGCGCTTCATCAGCACGCTGAGTACTTCCGCCTTGCGCTCGCTGTCATCGGAACTGCCCCAGACCACCTTCACCCCGGACGACAGGTTGAGGGTGATCGAGTCCGGCGACGCGGCCGAGATCGACTCGACCTGGGTGCGCAACGCGTCCGGAAGCGCGGCCGAAACCGTCACCACCGAGTGCACCGTCACGTCCCGCCGGGCGCCGGTCACCTTGGCCTCCGGCAGCCCGGCCGGCCGGTCCGGCACGGTCTTGAACGTCGTACCGGTCGCGTCGACCAACTCGTACCGCGACCCGTCGGTGACGACCACCACCGGGACCCGTTCCGTGACGACGATCACGACCTTGTTCGGCCAGGCGCGGGTCACCTGCGCGTCTGCCACCGCCGGAATGGTCCGGACCCGGTCTGCGATCGACCGCAGATCGACCTTCGCCAATGGCGTCCCGACCGGCGCCTCGGCGACGTTCTGGATCGTTGCTACCGGCACCGTGTCCGCGCCGCTCACCCGGACGCCATCGACTGCGAAGGCGGACGAGTAGTAGAACAACCAGACGACCACAGCGGCCACGACGACCAGTGCGCCGCCGATGGCCCACGGCAGCCAACTCCGCCACCGCACGAGCCGTTGCCGGCGCGCGAACCGCTGCTGTGCCCGAGCCAGATCAGCGCTCTGGCTCATTCAACGAACCCCACGCAATTACTCCACCACAGGAGCGAGGGCGTCGGCCGCAGACTCGCGGGCGGCGGCGCGTTCGGCCAGCAGACCAACGACTTCCGGCCCGATCAGGGTCACGTCGCCGGCGCCCAGCGTCACCACCAGGTCGCCCGGCTCGGCGAGATCGGCGACCAGCTGAGGTACCGCGGACCACGACGGCTCGAAACGGACCTGCTCCGGCTTCAGCGGCACGTGGTTCGCGATCAGGGCACCGGTGACACCGGGCTCCGGGTCCTCACGGGCGGCGAAGACGTCCATCACGACGACCTCGTCGGCCAGCGCGAGCGCCTCTGAGAACTCGGTGGCGAAGATCCTGGTCCGGCTGAACAGGTGCGGCTGGAAGCACGCGACCACGCGGCCCTCCCCCGCGACCTGCCGGGCCGCGGTCAGGTCGACGGCCAGCTCGGTCGGGTGGTGAGCGTACGAGTCGAACACCCGCACGCCGTCCTCGAGACCTTTGAACTCGAACCGCCGCCCGGTGCCGGTGAACGACGCCAGCCCTTCAGCCAGGTCGGCCGCAGAGAACCTGAGGCTCAGCCCGACCGTCAGCGCGGCCGATGCGTTCAGCGCGTTGTGCTTGCCGGCCTGCTGCAACTGCACGATCGGCAGCTTCCGGCCGCGGTACACCGGCACGAACGACTGGGTGGCCCCGGTGGCCGTGATCTCGGTGACGCGCAGGTCCGCGTCCTCCGACTCGCCGTACGTGCGGACGTCGATCCCCTGCTCACGCGCGTACGCCGCCAACCGGCGCGCACCCGCGTCGTCGTGGCAGATCACCATGAAGCCGCCGGCCAGCACGCGACCGCAGAACTCCTCGAACGCCTTCCGGTAGCTGGCCTCGTCGCCGTAGTTGTCCAGGTGGTCCGGCTCGACCGAGGTGACGATCGACACCTCGGGCGTGTAGGTCAGGAACGACTTGTCCGACTCGTCCGCCTCGGCGACGAACAGGTCGCCGCTGCCGTCGTGAGCGTTTGAGCCCGATTCGTTCAGGTTGCCGCCGATCGCGTACGACGGATCCGCCCCGCAGTGCTGCAGCGCGACGGTCAGCATGGAGGTCGTGGTCGTCTTGCCGTGCGTACCGGCGATCGCCAGCGTCCGGCGGCCGACCATGACCGAGGCGAGTGCGGCGGCTCGCGGCAGGATCGGGATCCCGGCAGCCCGTGCCGCGACCACCTCGGGGTTGGTCTCGCGGATCGCGGTCGACACCACCACGGTGTCCACGGCCGCGACGTGTTCGGCGGCATGGCCGACCCAGCAGGTGGCACCGAGCGCGCGCAACGCGGCCAGCACCTTCCCGTCCTTGGCGTCGGAGCCGGACACCTCGATGCCGCGGGACGCCATGATCCGGGCGATCCCGGACATACCGGCGCCGCCGATACCGACGAAGTGCACTCTGCCCAGCTTCTCAGCGGGCAGCGTTGTGTCAGGAGCGGTGACGATCACGAAGCAGACCCCACCACATCCAGGATGATCCGCGCCAATCGATCGTCGGCATCCGTCCGGATCACGCCCGTCGCTGCTGTGGACATGGCTGTCAGACGCTCGCGGTCGTGCAGAAGTTGTGGCACGTTGGCGCGGACCCAGTCGGTCGTCATCTCCGCGTTGTCGATCAGCACACCTCCACCCACGTCCACCACCGGCTTCGCGTTCAATCGCTGCTCACCGTTACCGATCGGCAGCGGAACGTAGATGGCCGGCAGGCCGACACCGGACACCTCGGTGACCGTGTTCGCACCCGAGCGGCAGACGACCAGGTCGG
Source organism: Kribbella pittospori (assembly GCF_004331465.1). Classification (GTDB taxonomy): domain Bacteria; phylum Actinomycetota; class Actinomycetes; order Propionibacteriales; family Kribbellaceae; genus Kribbella; species Kribbella pittospori. Next base: position 902,443 of record NZ_SJKB01000001.1, on the reverse strand, counting down.
CCGCGGCGTAGGCGAGATCCATCCGGTCGACGTAGTTCAGTACGACGTACGGGTAGCGACCGGTCTGCGGGACCTCGAGGGTGTTCTTCGGGCCGATCGCGTGCAGCACCTGGATCCCGGCTGCCTGCAGGTCCGCGGCGGCGCCGGAGACGGCCTGGTTGATCTGCTGGGCGCCCTGCGAACCACCGGTCACGAACAGCGTCGGCGCGTCCGGGTCCAGTCCGAAGAACTGACGAGCCTCGGCGCGCAGCGCGGCCCGGTCCAGTGTGGAGATCGCTCGCCGGATCGGCAGGCCGACGTACTCCGCGTGTGGCAGGTCGGAGCCGGGGAAGGACGTCTTCACGTGCTGCGTGCAGTAGCGGGCGGCGAACTTGTTCGCGATCCCTGGCACCGCATTGCCCTCGTGCACCACGATCGGCGTCTTCCGCCGCCACGCCGCGACGTACGCGGGGGTGGAGACGTAGCCGCCGAAGCCGACCAGGACGTCGGCCTTCGCCTCGTCCAGGATCCTCCGGGCGGCGCTGACCGAGGCGAGCATCTTCCCGGGGACGGCGAACAGGGCCGGCGTGGGCTTGCGCGGCAGCGGCACCGGCGGGATCAACTCCAGCCGGTAGCCGGCCTCGGGAATCACGCGGGTCTCCAGGCCACGCTCGGTGCCGAGGGCGAGGATCTCGACCGTCGGGTCGATGCGGCGCAAGGCGTCGGCGGTGGCGATCAGGGGTGAGGTGTGGCCGGCGGATCCTCCACCGGCCAGGACGATGCTGGGCACAGCTTTCAACGCTCCCGCGTGTTCTCGTTTAGGGCGTACGCCGCGAAGGCAGCCACCCGAACCGCGACCGCCTGGTCTCCTTCAAGGCGGCCTGCGCGCCGGGTTCGGCCTTCGCGAAGGACAGCAGCATGCCGATCGCGATCAGCGTCGGCAGCAGTGCGGAACCACCGTACGACAAAAGCGGGAGCGGAATCCCCACGATGGGTAGCAGTCCGATCACGGCACCCAGATTGACCAGGGTCTGCGCCATGATCCAGACCGTGATCCCGGCCGCCGCATAGCGGACGAACGGCTGGGTGTTCCGGGTCGCGATCCGCACCCCGGCGTAGGCCAGGGTGAGGAACAGGGCCAGCACGGTGAGCGACCCGAACAGGCCGAGTTCCTCACCGATCACGGAGAAGATGAAGTCGGTGTGCGCCTCCGGCAGGTTGCCCCACTTCTGCCGGCTGTTGCCGATGCCAACACCCCACCAGCCGCCGGTCGACAGCGCGTAGAACGAGTGGTACGCCTGCCAGCCGACACCGGACGGGTCGGTGAACGGATCCAGGAACGACGAGACCCGGTCCATCCGGTGCTTGGCGGTGATGACGAAGTACGACGCGATCGTGCCGACCACCGTGATGGTCGCGATGAACAACCGCGTCGGTGCTCCGACCACCCAGATCATGCCGATCATCACGGCCATCAGGACCAGCGCCGTACCGAGGTCGTGCTGGCCGACGACCAGTGCGATCACCAGACCGCAGACCGGCACCATCGGGACCAGCAGGTGCTTCCACTGGGTGAGCAGCTTCTCCTTGCGCGCGTACAGGTCCGCGCACCACATCACCAGCGCCAGCTTGGCGAACTCACTCGGCTGGATCTGCAGCGGTCCACCGAGGTTCAGCCAGTTCGTGTTGCCCTTCACACCGACGCCGAGGCCCGGCACGTAGGTCAGCACCAGCAGGAACACCGAGCCGAGCAGAGCGACGTACGCGAGCATGCGGAAGTGCCGCGGCGTCATCCGGGACGCGACGTACGCCATCGGCAGCCCGACGCCGACCCAGATCAGCTGGCGGACGAAGATCGTGTAGCTGTTCCCGTTCGCCCGCAGCGACAGCACGCTGGACGCCGACAGCACCATCAGCAGCCCGAGCACCAGCAGCAGGCCGGTCGCACCGAGCAGGATGTGGTACGACGTCAGCGGCCGGTCGAGCACCTCGCGGATGGCGGCCAGCCACGGCCGCTCGTCCTGGGCTTTCTTGGGCTGATCCGCGATCGACGTCACGCGATCACTCCCGGATCAGTTGTCGCCCAGGGGGTGTCTGATGGTCCTGCGCCGTTGCGAGCAGGTGCTCGGTGCGGTGCATCGGCGTGCTGGAGCGAAGGTCTCGATGCGGAGCATCGTGGCCTTTGCGCCAGTGCGGCGAGGTGCCGTGCCGAGTGCCGCGCAGTAGGCGCAGGACCATCAGACACCCCCTAACCGGTGCACGGCTTCGGCGAAGGCGTCCCCACGGGCTCCGTAGTTGGCGAACATGTCCCACGATGCGCAGCCGGGCGCGAGCAGCACGGTGTCACCCACCTGTGCCAGCTTCGCCGCCTCCCCCACCACGATCTGCATGGCTCCAGTGTCCGTTGCCTCGACAGTGATTACCGGGACATCCGGTGCGTGTCGGGCAAGTGCTTCGGCGATCACCTGCTTGTCCTGACCGAGCAGCACGACACCCCGCAGCCGGTCCCTTGCCGCGAGCACCAGTTCGTCGAACGTCGCACCCTTCGCCTGACCGCCGGCGATCCAGACCACGTGCTCGTACGCGAGCAGCGACGCCTGCGCGGCGTGCGGGTTGGTTGCCTTCGAGTCGTCGACATAGTTGACCCCGGCAACTTCCGCGACGTGCGCGATCCGATGCTTGTCCGGGGTGAACCCACGCAGTCCGTCCCGCACCGCCGTCGCCGGCACGCCGAACGCCCTGGCGAGGGCTGCGGCGGCCAGCGCATTCGCCACGTTGTGCGGTGCGGGCGGGGTGACGTCCGCGAGCTTCGCCAGCTCCAGCGCGGACGTCTCCCGCTGCTCCACGAATGCACGGTCGACGAGGAGATCCTCGACCAGGCCGACCATCGACAGTCCCGGCGTACCGAGGGTGAAACCGATCGCGCGGCAGCCCTCGATCACGTCGGCGTCGATCACCAACTGTTCGGTGACCGGGTCGGCGACGTTGTAGACGCACGCGATCTGACAGTTCTCGTAGATCCGGCCCTTGTCCTTCGCGTACGCCTCCATCGACCCGTGCCAGTCGACATGGTCCGGCGCGAGATTCAGTACGGCGGCCGAGTGCGCGGACATCGAGTGGGTGAAGTGCAACTGGTAGCTGGACAGCTCCACCGCGATCACGTCGTACGGCTCGGGATCCATCACGACCTCGAGCAGCGGCAGCCCGACGTTGCCTGCGGCAACGGCACGGTGGCCGGCCGCGGTCAGCATCGCGGTCAGCATCTGCACGGTCGTGGTCTTGCCGTTGGTCCCGGTGATGCACAGCCACGGCGCGGCGTTCGCCGGATCGCGCAGCCGCCAGGCCAGCTCGATCTCGCTCCAGATCGGCACCTCGCGCTCATCGGCCTGCGCGAGCAACGGCGCGTACGGCGGGATTCCGGGCGACGTCACCACGATGTCGACGTCCTTCGGGAGTTCCGCCGTACTGCCCGGGCCGAGGGTGATGGCGGCGCCGAGGGTCTCGAGGATCTGCGCCTTCTCGCGCAGTGCCTCGTTGTCCCGATCGTCCAGAACGGTGACGTGCTCGGCGCCGGCCTGCAGCAGCGAGTCCGCGCACGCGTAGCCCGCCGTACCGAAGCCGAGGACGACGAACCGGGTCGTCGCCCAGCCGTCGGAGGTGCGTGTTTCGAGACTCATCCGGCGACCCATTCCGCATAGAACAGCCCGAGACCGATGACGACGCACAGGCCCTGGATGATCCAGAACCGGATCACCACGTTGACCTGTTCCCACCCGAGCATCTCGAAGTGGTGGTGCAGCGGCGCCATTCGGAACAACCGTTTACCTCCGGTCAGCTTGAAGTAGCCGACCTGGAGGATCACCGAGGCGGTGACGATGACGAACAGCCCGCCGAGCAGCAGCACCAAGAGCTCAGTCCGAGTCATCACGGCGAAGCCGGCCAGCGCGCCGCCCAGCGACAGCGAGCCCGTGTCGCCCATGAAGATCTTCGCCGGCGACGCGTTCCACCACAGGAAGCCGAACAGTGCACCGGTCAGAGCGGCGGCCACCACGGCCAGGTCGTGTGGATCGCGGACCTCGTAGCACTTGGCGGTCGGGAACGACGCGCAACTCTGGTTGAACTGCCAGATGCAGATCAGGGTGTACGCACCGAACACCATCATCGACGCGCCGGTGGCCAGACCGTCCAGGCCGTCGACCAGGTTGACGCCGTTCGACATGCCGGCGATCAGCAGCAGGATCCAGATCACCACCAGGATCCCGGCCAGGTGCAGCCAGTTGATGTCGCGGATGAACGAGATGAACGGCGAGGCCGGACGCTGGCCGCGCTCGTCGGGGAACTGCAGCGCGAGGACGGCGAAGGCGACCGCGACCAGCGTCTGGCCGGCCAGTTTCGCCTTGCTGCGCAGGCCCAGGCTGCGCTGGCGGACGATCTTGATGAAGTCGTCCAGGAAGCCGACCGCGCCCATCCCGGCGAACAGGAACAGCACCAGGAGCGCCGAGGCGGTCGGCGCGCTCCCGTGGCCGCTGATCATCGTGAACAGCTTCGCCGCGAAGTACCCGACGATGGTGGCGACGATGAAGACGGTGCCGCCCATGGTCGGCGTACCGCGCTTGGTGTGGTGCGAGGTCGGGCCGTCGTCGCGGATCTCCTGGCCGTAGCCACGTCTGGACAGCAGGGTGATCGCCCAGCGGGTGCCGAGCAGCGTCAGCACCATCGACACGGCGCCGGCGAACAGGATCGAGATCACTGCGCGTCCTCCGCAGACTTGGACAGCTCATCGCGTCCGGGCACAGACTTGGACAGCTCATCGCGTCCGGGCACAGACTTGGACAGCTCATCGCGTCCGGGCACAGACTTGGACAGCTCATCGCGTCCGGGCAGGAGAGCATCGGCGAGGCTGCGCAACTTCGCCGCCTTCGAAGACTTGACCAGTACGACGTCACCCGGTCGCAGCTCGGTTCGCAGCAGCTCCAACGCCTCCGGGATGGTGTCGACGTACGCCGACTCGTTGCCCCAGGAGCCTTCGAGGGACGCACCGAGATGGATCGGTTTCGCCCCCGCACCGACCACGAGCAGCCGGTTCACGTCCAGCCGGACCACGAGCCGCCCGATCGCGTCGTGCTCCTCGGTCGAGGTGTCGCCCAGCTCGAGCATTTCGCCGAGCACCGCCCAGGTCCGCGCGCCGCGGGACCGTCCGATCGCGACGAGCGCCTTCAGTGCCGCCCGCGTCGAGTCCGGGTTGGCGTTGAAGGCGTCGTTGATGATCGTGACGCCGTCCGCCCGCTCGACCAGCTCCATCCGCGCCGCCGACACCCGGCCTGCCGAGTTCAGCCCGGCCACGACCTGTTCGGGGGTCAGGCCGAGCGCAGATGCGACGGCCGCCGCGGCCAGTGCGTTCGACACGTGATGCTCGCCGATGAGCTGCAGCTGGACTTCGCCGGCGAAGTCGCCGAGGTGAACGGTGAACGCGGGGCGTCCCTCGGCGTCGAGCTTGATGCCCTCCGCGCGGATGTCCGCCTCCGGCGCCTCGCCGAACGTCAGCACTCGCGCCTGCGTCCGGCTCCGCATCGCCGCGACCCGATGGTCGTCGGCATTGAGGATCGCCGTACCGCCGGGGACGACGGCCTCGATCACTTCGCCCTTGCCGAGCGCGATGTTGTCCTGGGAGCCGAACTCGCCGATGTGCGACGTCCCGACGTTCAGGACCAGTCCGACCCGCGGCGGCGTGATCCCGCACAGGTAGGTCAGATCGCCGATGTGCCGCGCGCCCATCTCTGCCACGAGGTACTTCGTACTCTCGGTCGCCTGCAGCGCGGTGAGCGGGTGACCGATCTCGTTGTTGAACGAGTTCTCCGGCGACACCGTCTCGCCGTACGGGCGGATCAGCTGCGCGATCAGGTCCTTCGTGCTGGTCTTGCCGGACGAGCCGGTCAGGGCGATCACGACGAGGTCGGGCAGCCGGCTGACCACCAGCCGGGCCAGGTCGCCGAGCGCCTTCTGCGTGTCAGCTACGACGATGCAGGGCGTACCGTCGATCGGCCTCGTTGTCAGCGATGCCGTGACGCCGGCCTCGGACGCCGTACCGACGAAGTCGTGCCCGTCGACCCGTTCACCGGGCAGGGCGACGAACAGCCCACCGGGAGCGGCGGCTCGCGAATCGATCACCACCGCGCCGTCGACGACGGCCGACGGGTCCACACCCACCAGCTCGCCGTGGACCGCCTCGGCGATCTCACCGCACCTGACTCCGATCACCGCTCAGCCTCCAGCAACTCACTTACGGTTTGGCGGTCGTCGAACGGGTGGATCACACCGCCGACGTCCTGGCCTGTCTCATGGCCCTTGCCCAGTACGACGACGGTGTCGCCCGGTCCGGCCAGCTCGATCGCGGTAGCGATGGCCCGCCGCCGGTCACCGATCTCGTGCAGGTCGACACCCGGAACCGCCTGCCGGGCGCCCTCGAGCGCGGCGGCCCGGATCGTCGCCGGGTCCTCGCTGCGCGGGTTGTCGTCGGTGACGATCACGACGTCGGAACCACGAGCGGCCGCGGCGCCCATCTGCGGGCGCTTGCCCGCGTCGCGGTCGCCGCCACAGCCCACGATGGCGAACAGCCGGCCCTTCGTCGCTCCGCGCGCCGCCCTCAGCGCGAGATCGACCGCGTCCGGCGTATGTGCGTAGTCCACGATCACCGCCAGGCCGTCCTCGCGGGTGAACGTCTCCATCCGCCCAGGCACGGTCGCGGTTCGCAGTCCGGCCGCGATCGCCTCGGCGGGCACGTCGATCTGCCGCAGCATCGCGGTCGCGAGCAGCGCGTTCGCCACGTTGAAGTCACCGGGCAGCGCGATCTCGACGGTCAGCGTCTCCCCCGGCCCCTGGATGTCGAGAACGGTCGTGCCGTGTTCGGACTGGTGCCGACTCGCGACGGTCCAGTCGGCCTCGCCGGTCGTGGACACAGTCACCAGCGGTACGACGGTCTGCGCGGCCAACCGGCGTCCGTACTCGTCGTCGATGGTCACCACCGCTACATCACACCGCTCCGGGGTGAACAGCGAGGCCTTCGCGGCGAAGTACTCCTCGAACGTGTTGTGGAAGTCCAGGTGGTCCTGCGTGAGATTGGTGAACCCGGCCACCGCGAAGCGCGCGCCGTCCACACGGCCCATCGCCAGTGCGTGGCTCGACACCTCCATCGAGCACCACGCGACCGCGTGCTCCCGCATGACCGCGAACAGCGCCTGCAGATCGGTCGCCTCCGGAGTGGTCCGGACGCTCTTCACCACCTCGTCGCCGATCCGCGTCTCGATCGTCCCGATCAACGCCGCCTGACCGAGCCGACGCAGTACGGCGTCCAGCAGGAAGCAGGTCGTGGTCTTGCCGTTCGTGCCGGTGATACCGATCAGCCGCAGCTCACTGGTCGGCTCGCCGTAGATCCGGGCGGCGACCGCGCCGAGCACGTCCCGCGGCTTGTCGACCACCAGAACCGGCAGACCGGTCGCGTTCGCCCGCTCCTCGCCGGTCGGATCGGTCAGTACGGCGACCGCCCCGGACTGCTGCGCCTTTGCCACGAAGGCCGCACCGTGCGTGATCGCACCCGGCAGAGCGGCGTACAAGTCACCAGGAAGAACGGAGCGCGAGTCGAGCGAGACACCGGTGACGTGGACGGTCGCTGCCGGGATCCGCGCGTGGGCGACCCTGGCGACCTCCGCGAGGTCGACCGGCACGATGTGCCGCGGCCTGATCGCTGCGACGGCGCCGCCTGCGGCGGAAGGGTTGGACACGGGCCCAGAGGCTACCGCTCCTGGCACTGTGACTCCTACCTGACCCTGCGTCACCAGGTGGTGGGAACGTCGGGCTGCTTCGCCCCCGTCGGCGGGACGACGTACTTCTGCAGCGCGTAGCTCATCACGTCTCGGAACACCGGTCCTCCCTGGAAACCACCACCCCGCGCACCCAGCGGGTCGTGCAGTACGACGTACGTCACGAACCGTGGGTTGTCGGCTGGGGCGAATCCGGCAAAAGAAGTCGCCCACTTGCGGTAGCAGCCGCAGGCCGAGTCGACTTCCTGGGCGGTTCCGGTCTTGCCGGCCACCAGGTAGCCGTCGATCGCCGCCTGCGGTGCGGTGCCCTTCTTCGCGGTCACCGCCTCCATCATCGTGGCGACCTCCTTGGCGGCCTTCTCGCTCACCACCCGGCGCGGAGGTGCGGTCTGGTTCGGCGTGGTGGTGCCGTTCGCGTCGACGTAGTTGCGGACCAGCTTCGGCGGAACGTAGACGCCGCCGTTGGCGACCGCGTTCACCGCGGCGGTCATCTGTACGGCGTTCGCCGACAGGCCCTGGCCGAACGCGACGTTCGACCGGGTCAGCTCACTCCACTCGTCACCGGGCGGCATCAGGCCCTTGCTCTCGCCCGGGTAGTTCAGCCCGGTCGGCGCGCCGAAGCCGAAGTCGTGCAGGTACTTCACGAACTGCGGGATCCGCATCTGCTGCGCGGCCATGATCGTGCCGACGTTCGACGACTTCGCGACCACGCCGGCGATGGTGAGGTTCAGCGTGCCGTGGTCCCAGTGGTCCTTGATCGTGCGTCGCTGCACCTCGATGCTGCCCGGCACCCGGAGCTTGGTGTTCAGGTCGATCAGGCCGGCATCGGCGAGAGCGGCCATCGTGACCACCTTCTGCACGCTGCCGGGCTCGTAGGTCCGCTCCAGCGCGGGGTTTTTCAACTGGCTCGGCGAGGTGACCTTCTTGTTCGGGTCGAAGCTCGGGTAGTTGGCCATCGCCATGATCTCGCCGGACTTCACGTCCATCGTGACCACGGTGCCGGCGCTGGCGTGGTACTGCTTCACGGTCTGCTCGATCCGCTTCTCCGCGAACCACTGCAGATCGGCGTCCAGCGTGAGCTGCACACCGACGCCGGGCTTCGGCTCCACGACCGTGTGGTTCGCGTTCGGGATCTTGTTGCCCTTGGTGTCGACCTCGTACATCGCCTTGCCGTCCTGACCGGACAGCTTGTCGTTCAAGCCGTACTCGAGCCCGGACAGCCCCTTGCCGTCGCCGCCGACCACGCCGACCACGTTCGCTGCGATGGTGCCGTTGGGGTGGCTGCGGACCGGGTCGTCCTCGGTGTAGAGGCCGGCCAGCAGCGGAGCCTTCTGATCCTGCGGCTTGGCCTTGTTCTGCTCGTTGATATCGGCGTTGCGCTGCTTCATCGCGGCCTGGATCTCGTTCCAGGTCTGCGGGGCGACCTGGCGGGCGAGACGGACGTACCGGCCCTTCCCGGTCATCGCGGTGACGAGCTTGTCGTACGTCGTACCGGACAGCTCGGGAGCCATGATCGCCGCGAGTTGCGTCGCGACCGGGCCGGTCTGGGACGGGTCGGCGATGATCGCCTCGGCGTCCTCGGACACCGAGAACGGGACGCCGTTGCGGTCGACGATCGCGCCGCGGGAGGCGTAGAGGGGGAACGGCTTGGTGTTCTCCTGGGTGGCGGCCTGGGCATAGCTGTCCGGGTCGACGCCCTGCAGCAGCACGAGCCGCCCGGCGAACAGCGACAGCACGAACGCCATCACCCCGAACGTCACCCGCAGCCGCAACGTCGGCCGCCCCAACTTCAACGTCCGAGGCGGCCGCTTCACCTTCCGCTTCTTGGGCCGAGGAGCCGGCCGATTCTGCGGAGGCCGCTTCTTCCCCGACCCCTTCTTCGCAGGAGCCTTCTTGGCGGGCCGCTTCCGCGGCTGACCGTCGGCGCCACGAGAAGGCGCCGGGCGCTGCCCGGCGCCCGCCGCCTTGCGCGGGCTCTCGGCTCGCGCCGCCTGCTTACGCGGCGCAGCCGCGCGCCCCGCGCCGTCCGCGCCGCCGCGGCTCCGCCCGGCCGCGCTACCGCTGCGCCCCGAGGGCTTCCGCTCCCCGCTCGGCGCGGGGCGGCGCGGAGCGCCGCCTTCCTGCTCTTCGCGGGCTTGGCGGAGGAGGCGGTCACGGGTGGATTCGGGACGCTGTGGGGTGGAGCGATTGCTGTCGGTGACGGACGGACGGCGAGGCTGGGCCTTGCGGGGCGTGCCGCCCCGGCCCGGCTCGGTGCCACGCCTGCGTGGCGGCTCGCTGCCCCGTCGGTCCGTCATCCGATCATCCCCCGGTGGTCGTGGTGCCCTGCGCCCCTGTCGTCGTACCGGTGCGCGGGGAGTTCGTGGTGGCGGGCGGCTTGTTGCCCGTCGCCGTTCCTGTCCGTGCGGTCGCCGTACCAGGCTTCACCGTGCCCGGCTTCACCGTCCCCGGCTTGACCGTCCCGGCGGGAGGCTTAACGGTGCCGGCCGGCGGCTTGGCCGTGACGACCGGAGGTTGAGGCGTGACGATCGGAGGCTTCGGCGTGACGGCCGGCTTCGGCGCCGCGCCGGGACCGAACATCGCCGCACCGGTCCCGGCCTTGCCTTCCTGCGGCACCCCGAGCACCCGCCCGTCCGACAGCCGCAGGAAGACCGGGTTCGGGTTCGGGACCATGCCCATCTTCAGCGCCCGGTCGGCCAGGTTCTGCGGCGACTCCAGCGTGCGGACCTGCTTCTCCAGCTGCTCCTGCTGATCCCGCAGCTGATCGGCCTGCTTGTTCAGCTCGGTGACGTGGAAGGTCCCGCTCTGCAGCTCGGTGTTGAGCAGCAGCAGACCGACCAGGCCGGCCGCCAGCAGCGACACCACGAAGATGACGAACGGCATCCGCGGCGGCCGGAACGGCGCACCGTAGACGACCCGCAGCTTCGGCTCCGACCGCTTGGCCGGCGCCGGCGTGACCCGTGCCTTGGACGGGCTGAAGACAGTACTCATCAGGCCACCAGCCCTTTCTCCCGGATTCGTTCGGCGGCTCGCACGCGAGCAGAGGCAGCCCGCGGGTTCGCCGCGACCTCCTCCTCGGTCGGCCGCTCGGCACCGCGGGTCAGCAATTTCAGGTACGGCTCGTGCCCCGCCGGAATGACCGGCAGGTCGTCAGGTACGTCGGACTTCGTGGCAGCCGCGAACGTCTGCTTGGTGATCCGGTCCTCCAGGGACTGGTAGCTCATCACCACGATTCGTCCGTGCAGCGCCAGCGCCGCGAGAGCAGCCGGCAGCGCGCTCCGGAGCGCCTCGAGCTCGCCGTTCACCTCGATCCGCAGCGCCTGGAACGTCCGCTTCGCCGGATGTCCGCCAGTACGACGGGCCGCCTGCGGGATCGCGTTCCGGACCAGCTCGGACAGTCGGGCACTGGTGGTGAACGGCTCGGTCTCGCGCTCCCGCACGATCCGGTCCGCGATCCGCCGGGCGAACTTCTCCTCGCCGTACTGGAACAGGATCCGGGACAGATCTGCCGCGCTGTAGGTGTTCACGATGTCGGCCGCGGTGATCGGGCCGGTGCTGTCCATCCGCATGTCCAGCGGCGCGTCCTGCGCGTAGGCGAACCCGCGGTCCGCCTCGTCCAGTTGCATCGACGAGACGCCCAGGTCGAACAGGATCCCGTCGATCGCCGGCACGCCGAGGTCCGCGAGCGCCCGCGGGAGTTGGTCGTACACCGCGTGCACGAGGGTGATCCGCTCCTCGTACGGCGCCAGCCGGTCACCGGCGAGGCGCAGCGCCTCGGGGTCGCGGTCGAAGCCGATCAGGCGGGCGTCGGGGAAGGTGCGCAGGAACGCCTCGGAATGACCACCGAGGCCGAGGGTCGCGTCGACGAGGACCGCGCCGGGGTGCGCGAGCGCCGGTGCCAGCAGCGCGACCACGCGCTCCAGCATCACCGGCACATGCCGCTCCGCAGCGTTCATCCTCGACCCTTCCCGTCGCCGCGGGAGCGACCCTGCCCCCGCAGGTTCTGTACTGCTGTGCTGCCCGTCGGGCCTGCCGTCCGGGAAGGCCTTCCGGTTGGTCGCCGCACCGAATGTCGCGGATCCGGTCCGGCGGTTCGCCGTCGTACCTCGTACCTGTCCTGCGGTGGGGCGGGGTGGAGGGTGGTGTCTGCTGTGGCGCGGTGCTTTCGAGTGACCCCTGATTGACACCGTCCGGTCAGATCGCGGGTACGCCTTCCGGGGAAGTACCTCGTCGGCTTGGCGCCGGGGAAGTGGCGCCAAGGGCTTGAGGTCGGAAGTCGGACCCGTGATCTCACCGGACGGTCGGTGTGTTCTCGGTCCTGCTCGCCCACTGTTCAGCTAGAAGATTCCTGGCAATACCTCTTCGGACAGGTCCGCGAAGGCCTGCTCCTGCTCTTGCGAGTACCTGTTCCAGTTCTCCGTGTTCCAGATCTCCACCCTGTTCATCGCCCCGATGACGACGCAGTCGCGATCCAGTCCGGCGTAATCGCGCAGCATCGGCGGGATGGTGACCCGGCCCTGCTTGTCCGGCACCTCGTTCGAGGCTCCGGCAAACAGCATCCGCAGATAGTCCCGAGCACCCTTGTTGGTGATCGGCGCCTGCTTCAGCTGCTCTGTGAGTTGGACGAACTCACGCTCGGGCCACACGGACAGCGACCGCTCCTGTCCACGCGTGATCACCAGGCCGTCGGCCAGTTCGTCGCGGAACTTCGCCGGCAGGAACAACCGGCCTTTGTCGTCGAGCTTGGGGAAGTGAGTTCCGAGGAACACGCTCCACCTCCCCGTTGCGGACTCTCCGTCTCAGGCGAGCTGTTTCCACCACTTCGGTTCCACTGCGCTCCACCTTACTCCACTTTCCACCACCGTCAACCAACTTCCGCCCGTTTCCCCCCACCCGCGCCGCGAATCCCAGTCGGCGTTCCCGCGTGTCGCTGCCTGGTCAGGCGCCTGGCTTTCCTCCACTTCGCTCCACCGGCTCCTCCACTCCCCTCCAGCGGCCTTCTCCACTTCGCTCCACTCGGACTTTCCACGTCGCTCCACTCGGTGCTGTTTCCACTCCGCTCCGCATCGGGATGAACCATTCGGCGCCCAGAGCCGTCGTAACCCCCGGCAGTATGTTTTCGCCGCCCGTACGCTTGGAGGGACGACTTTCCGACCCAGCCGGTGAGGGCCTGTGCCGATGAACACCGAAACGCCAGGTAACGAAACTTCCGATGCTCTAGGCCCGGCCCCTACAGCGGGTGAGAATGTGTCGGCCGTCAACGAATGGGGAGGACTCAGGGTGAGCAGTACCGCGACCAGCTCGGCGCTGGCAGGAGCCGGGGACTTCGACGAACTGGCCGAGGTGGCGGGACGAGTCCGCCGGGCCATCGAGCAGGTGATCGAGGGCAAACCCGACGTGGTCGAGGTCGCCGTCACGGTCCTGCTGGCCGAAGGCCACCTTCTGATCGAGGACGTACCGGGCGTCGGCAAGACGATGCTGGCCAAGGCGCTGGCCCGGTCGATCGACTGCACTGTGCGCCGGATCCAGTTCACCCCGGACCTGCTGCCGTCGGACATCACCGGCGTCTCGGTCTTCAACCAGGAGATCCGCGACTTCGAGTTCAAGCCCGGCGCGGTGTTCGCGAACATCGTGGTCGGCGACGAGATCAACCGCGCCTCGCCGAAGACCCAGGCCGCGCTGCTGGAGTCGATGGAGGAGCGCCAGGTCACCGTCGACACCACGACGTACCAGCTCGAGGCGCCGTTCATGGTCATCGCGACCCAGAACCCGATCGAGATGGAAGGCACCTACCCGCTCCCCGAGGCGCAGCGCGACCGCTTCATGGCCCGCGTCTCGATGGGGTATCCGGAGCCGGCCGCCGAGCTGCGAATGCTCGACGGTCATGCTGCCGACGACCCGCTGAAGAGCCTGCAACCGGTGACGGACGGCCAGCAGATCCTCCGGCTGGTGAAGACGGTGCAATCGGTGCACGTGTCCGAGGGAGTCAAGGAGTACGCCGTCGCCCTGGTCGGCGCGACCCGTCGATCGCAGGAGCTCCGGCTGGGTGCGAGCCCCCGGTCCACCCTGCATCTGATCCGGGCGGCCCGTGCGGCGGCAGCGCTCGACTCCCGGGAGTTCGTGCTCCCGGACGATGTTCAAGAGCTCGCGGTGCCCGTCCTGGCGCACCGTGTTCTTCCTGCGGCTGAGGCGCATCTCGGTGGGCGCGGTGCAGCCGACATCATCTCCGGGCTGGTGTCCACGGTGGCACTCCCCCGCACTCGTCGGGACTGAGACATGCGGCAGGCACTGCGCGGGCTGACCACCAGAGGGCGGGCGTTCGTCGCGGCCGGCATCACCGCGTCGCTGTGCGCTCTCCTGCTCGGGCAGAAGGACTTGCTGCGCGTCGGCATCCTGCTGGTCGCGCTGCCGGTGGTCGCGGCGCTCGTCGTCGGACGGACCAGGCTGCGACTGCAGGTACGCCGCAGCCTCGCGCCGGACCAGGTGCCAGTGGGTACGCAGGCGACGGTGGAGCTTGCCTTGAGCAACCAAGGCCGGATGCCGGCGGGTCTGCTCCTGCTCGAGGACCGGATCCCCTACGTGCTGGGTCACCGGCCGCGCTTCGTGGTCGACCGGGTCAGCCCGAACTGGCGTCGTACCGTCACCTACTCGGTCAAGTCCGATGTCCGTGGGCTGTTCCAGGTCGGGCCGTTGATGCTGACCGTGGCCGACCCGTTCGGTCTGGTCGAGACGAGCCGTACGTTCACCCGCAGCCAGCATCTGCTGGTGACGCCGCGGGTCTACCGGCTGCCGGAGATCCGGTTGGGTGCGGACCGGGCCGGTTCCGGTGAGAACCGGCCGCGGGCGATCGCTTCAGCCGGCGAGGAGGACGCGACTGTTCGCGAGTACCGCGACGGTGACGACCTCCGCCGGGTGCACTGGCGGTCGACCGCCCGCCGCGGCGAGCTGATGGTGCGGCGGGAGGAGCAGCCCTGGCAGAGCCGGTGCGCGATGTTCCTGGACGCGCGGACCATCTCGCACCACGGCCACGGCCCGTCGTCCAGCCTCGAGTGGGCCGTCAGCGCGGCCGCCTCGGTCGGCATCGACCGGATCCGCCGCGGCTACGCGACCACGATGCTCGGTGGCCCGACCACGCTGTCGGCGATCACCCACCGCACCTCGGCGTCCGTCCACCAGCCGCTCACCACACAGCAGTTGCTGACCGAGTGCGCGACCGTCGAGGAACACAAGTACGCCGAGATCGGTCCGCTGCTGACGGTCGACCGGCATACGCATGACCCGAGCCTGGTGATCGCAATCCTCGGCGCGTGCAGCTCCGAGGACGTCACCTCGCTGAACCGCTGGCGGACCAGCCAGGCCATCGGCGTCGCGCTGCTCCTCGACGCGGCCAGCTGGGCGGTCGGCGCCGAGGCGACCGAGAAGGCGGCCCGGCTGACCGCCGCCGCGGACGCCACCGAGAACGAACTGCGCCGGAGCGGCTGGCGGGTCGCCAGAGTCCGGCGCGGCGATCACCTACCCACCGTGTGGTCCGGCCTCGGGCTGCGGAGCGGAAGGATCGCATGACCGGTCACGTGAGGATCTCTCTCGCCGCTTGGGGAGCGACCGTGTTGGGGTCGCTCGTGCTGACACCCGTGTTCTCGGGGCCGTTCCTGTTCATCAGTGCGTTTCTGTGCGGGGCGGTCACCGGCGTCGGGGTGCTGTTGCAGAACCTGCGTGCCCCACGGATCGTCGTACCGCTGGTGCAACTGGTGGTGCTGATCGAGCTGCTGTCGTTGTTCTTCCTGAACAGCACGTTGAAGTTCGGGCTGTTCCCGTGGAAGGGCACAGCGATCGAGTTCAACAACCAGATGGTCAACGCGATGGACTCGATCAACCGGTTCAGCGCGCCGCTGCCGCCGGACGCACACCTGACGCTGTTCGCCGTGTCGGTCATCTCCGCGACCGGACTGCTGATCCACGTCGTCGCCGTACAGCTTCGGCAGGCCGCCTGGGCCGGACTGCTGCTCCTGATCATGTACACGGTGCCGGCCGCGACCGTGCACGGCGGACTGCCCGCGTTGCTGTTCATCCCGCCGGCGATCGGCTACATCGTGCTGCTGTCGGCCGAGGGGCGCAGCAGGCTGAGCCGGTGGGGCCGCCGGATCTCCGGTGTGTCGCATCTGGACGCGGCCGAACCGGTCGAGGCGTCCGCGCTCGGCCAGGCGGGCCGACGGATCGGTCTGAGCGTCGTTGCGCTCGCCGCACTCCTGCCGGCGTTGCTGCCGGCTCTGCCGGAAGGTGTCGTCGGCAACGGCCTGGCGGGTAGCGGTCCCGGCAACGGCGTCGGCGCGTCGATCTCGTCGACCGACCCGATGCTGGACATGGGCAAGAACCTCAAGCGTGGCGACAACGTGGTCGCGCTCACCTACAAGGGCGGTCCGGACGGCGGCAGCTACCTGCGGCTGACCGCGCTCGACAGCTTCGACGGCAACACCTGGCGGATCGCGCCCCGTCCCGAGAACCGCAAGATCGACGGCGAGCTCGCGCCGCCGCCCGGGTACAACGGCGACCTCAGCAAGGCTCCGCAGACGAAGATGGAGATCAACGTCAGCCGGAGCTTCCGGTCCCAGTTCGCGCCGGTCCCCTATCCGCTGCGAACGATCTCGCTCAAGCGGGACTGGCGGTACGACGCCAGTGCGCTCGACGTGGTGTCGTCGAACGGGCAGGTCGTCGGCGGCAAGAAGTACAACCTGAGCGCGTACGACCTCAAGCCCAGCCCGGACCAGTTGCACAACGCCCTCCAGGGCGGTCCGCCGGACGAGTACACCAGCCGGGTGCCGAAGCGTACCCCGCAGGAGATCACGGACCTGACCCACGAGGTCACGGCCGATGCCAAGGGCAACCAGTTCGACGAGGCCGTGCTGCTGCAGGCCTGGTTCCGCAGCGGCGGCGGCTTCACCTACAGCACCGACAACGCGCGCGGCAGCGGGATGCCGGCGCTGCGCGACTTCCTGCTGGAGAACAAGACCGGGTACTGCGAGCAGTTCGCCACCGGGATGGCGCTGATGGCGCGCATCCTCGGCATCCCGTCCCGCGTGGGCATCGGGTTCCTGCCCGGGACGTCCGACAAGGACGGCCAGTACACGGTGCGGATGCACGACATGCACGCCTGGCCCGAGCTGTACTTCCAGGGCTACGGCTGGGTCCGGTTCGAGCCGACCCCGCCGGCCCGAGTGGCGGCCGCTCCGAGCTGGACGGTCGGCACGGGCTCGGATTCGGTCAACCCGTCGACGGCGCCGAGCACCGCGCCGATCACGCCGGGCGGCACCGAGGACCCGCTGATCGACAGGCCGGACAGTGACCGCAACCTGCCGAACGACAGCGGCGTCGCGGTCCTCGACCAGGGCAACTGGTTCACCAACGGAGGCGGTCAGGCGATCGGCATCAGCGCGGGCGTGATCCTGTTGCTGTGCATCCCGTGGCTGATCCGCAGTCTGACCAGACGCCGCCGGTTCTCCCGGCCACCGGGCCGGGCCGGAGCCGAAGGGCTCTGGGCGGAGATCCGCGACACGTCCCGGGATCTCGGACTCGACTGGTCGGAGATCTCCACGCCACGCCAGTCCGGCGAATGGCTGCTGACGAAGCTGCCTGCTGAGACGCATCCGCAGGCGCTCCGGCTGGCCCGTGGCATCGAGGCTCTGCGGTACGCCGGTGACGTGAACCCGAGCACGGACCTCCGCGACGAGGCGGCCGCCGTACGCAAGGCGCTGTGGTCCCAGGCGCGGCAGGTACGTCGCTGGAGGGCGCGGCTGCTGCCACCGTCGTGGCGCTGGTACCTGAACCGGGGCAGCACAGAGGCCTCCGACCTCCTGGACGAGTTCGACCTCCTGCTCGCCCGGCTCAGGTCCCTGGTCCTCCGCGGCCGCCACGCCAACTGACAACCGGCGGCCTCGGCCGCGCAACAAGGTAAGTCGTCGGCCGCGCATCCCTTCCCGGCATGCGCGGCGACCCGTCCCGGGATCCCACTGGTGCCGGAGGGCCTGTGGGTGCCTGCGCGGGTTCCCACCTGACACGGATCTCAAACCACGCCGCGCATAGAAAGAACCACACCCGCCCCACCAGGGCACGGGTGTGGTTCTTCGACTGGTCTCGCGCTCAGCCAGCGAAGGTGCCGGTCAGAGGTCTTCGTCGCGGCGGCGGCGCCAGCGATCCTCCATGCGCTCCATGAAACTGCCGGACGAGTCGTGCTTGGTCCGGTGCCGCTTCGACGGCGGAGGCGGCGGTGGGATGTCGTCGGAGTCCCCCGCGTTGCTGATCCGTTTCATGCTGAGCGCCGCGATGTAGAGGCACGCGACCATCATGACGAAGCCGATGACTCCGATGATGGTGTTGGGGATGATCGCGCCGGTCATCAAGACCGCGATGCCCAGCACGAATCCAACGCCGGCAAGCACTGCCCGGCGCTTGTAATACAAGCGCACATTGGTCCCTCGCATGGCGGAGACGAACTTCGGGTCTTCCGCAGCGAGGGCGCGTTCGAGCTGCTCGAACTGGCGCTGCTCTTCTTCCGAGAGGGGCACCGTCGATCCCTCCATGGTGAGCGCGATCTCGATAGGCCGCCTCCAGTCTAGGACGCGCATGCCTCACACGAAACCCTGGCCGCCTGTCCAGCGCGTCACGGTCCGGAAACTCCCCGCCTCGACGGCCGCTCCCGAACCACCGCGCCACCGGCCGAAACCCTGTTCCAGCCGACGGTTGCCGACCCATCACGTTCCGTCGCGCTCCGGCGTTTCGGGCCGCCTGTGTGAGCCGCGACACGCCCGGGCGAGTCGGCAACGACGTACCACGTCCGCGGCGCCCTGAGGCGGTGCGTCGTACCTGGTGGCCTTGCGGTGTCTGGGTGGTCAGCGGGTGGCGAGGATGTGGAGCTGGGTGGCGAGCGCCCGGAAGGCGGGGTGCTGGCTGGCGGCGCGTTCGAGCTCGGCCAAGGAGTCGGCGGCGCCCGGCTCGGAGTCGACGAAGGCGGACGGGACCAGGTCGGCGAACGTACGGACGCCGTGCACGGTGTGGACCATGAACCCGGCGTCGGCGAGTTGCGCGATGATGCCGGCTTCGTCGAACCGCCGCGGCATCGGATCGTGCGCACCCCAGCGCCCGTCCGGGTCCTGCAGTGCGACCCGCGCCTCGGCCAGGTGACCGGCCAATGCCCGCGCCAGGACGACAGCGTTGCGTTGGGCAACGAGCAAGCTCAGCACGCCGCCTTCGCGCAGTACGGAGGCCATTGCCTGCAAGGCCTGCACCGGATCGTCGACGACCTCGAGTACGCCGTGACACAAGACGGCATCCGCACTCGACTCGCCGGCCAGGCCGGGCAGCTCGGCCGCGTCGCCTTGGACGCCACGGACCAGGTCGCTCACGCCTTCATCCCGCGCCCGTCGTTCGAGCGACGCCAGCGCGTCGGGGCTGGGGTCGACCACGGTCACCCGATGACCTTCGACGGCCAGCGGTACGGCGAATCCGCCGGTGCCACCACCGAGGTCGACGATGTCCAGCCCGGCACCCGGATCGGTCCGCGCCCGCCCTGCCAGAGCAACCCGCAGAGCCTCGCCCACCAGCGCCGTCCGCAACGAACGCCGCCGCCGATCGACCATCGTCATGACCCTCCTACCAGTCCCCCAAGAACCACCCCACGTCCGCCACACCCTACTTCCCACCCCACCGGTTACCTGCCGACTGGGGTAGGTGTGCGGGTGTGCCGGGCAGAGGAGGCACTCAACACCACGCCAACCTGCCCCGACGTCGCGCCTTCGGACGCACCGGCGGGGTGCGGCGATCCGCCCGGCAGGTGGGCTGGCGGGTCTGCTGCGACCTGCGGTGCAGGTGTGCGAGCGAAGGTGCGGCTCGCCGCCGGGTGATCTACCGGTGGAGGTGCTGTGATGCGCCGGCGGACGTGCGGCGAACTGCGGGGCAGGTGTGCGAGTGAGGGCGCGGCTAGCCGCCGGGGGTGCCGGTGGAGATGCGCCGGGGGCTGTGCCGGGTGGGGTGCGGTGAGCCGCCCGGCAGGTACGCGAGCGAGGGTGCGGCTAGCCGCCGGGTTGGGGTGGACGGCGGCGGCTAGCCGGGTTGGGTTAGCCGGGTTGGTAGGTTTCGGGGTCTATTAGTTCTACGGGTTCGAAGCCGGCGCCGTTGCAGCGGTCGCAGGTGTGGCCGGCTAGGAGGCCGCCGCCGGCGCATTTGCTGCACAGGCCGTCGTCCCAGGACTCGCCTTCGAGCGACTGGTGCGGGTTGGGGTAATGGGTGTCCGCCAGATAGCACTCGACCCCGAGCACTGCATGCACGCGACCGCACAGGTCATGGCCGACACCTCTGCGTACCTGACTCAATGTCGTTTCTCTCCGAAGGACTGCCGTCGTGGGTTGTTGCTAGCTGGCCTGCATCCAGGACTGGGTCAGGACCGACTGAGGGTCTGTGGTGGCGGTGAAGGTGGCCGTGCTGGACAGCCGCAGCGAGGACTCGACCAGGCCGTAGAAGGTCTCCACGGCGCGGATCAGGTCGTCGGCCTCGCGGGTCGTGACAGCACGCTCCAGGCCGGCCTCGGCGGCAGCCCGCTGAGACGCACCGGCCGAGAAGAACGTAGCCCACTCGGCGAACTCTGGGGCGACCTCCGCCAGCAGCACCCAGGCATTCCGCTGGATGCGGCGGCGAGCGCCGGAGCGCACCGGCCGGGCACGGACGGCCAGGACCGCCGCCGCGACCCGGAGAGCCGCGATGTGCGCGCTCGAGTAGCGGATCAGGTGGTCGCTCGTGTCCAACGCCTCGGCCAGAGCGGCGCGTGCACGGGACAACTCCCGGCTCGCCGCGCCGGCAGCCGCCGGAGACACCGGTGAAACGGTCATCGGTCTGTCACCCTTTCCAGTTGCCAGCGGCCGGAGTCCGGGTCGTGGGCGAGATCGAACAGCTCACGCCGACCGTGCCGGCCACACCCCGCCTCCACCCGGTACACCGCGCGCCGCGGTCCCCAGTCCGCATCCAGTACGCCGACCGCCGCGCCGCTAGCCGGAGCGGGAGCACCGGCAAGGACAGGCGCTTCGGCGACGGCCGGAGCGGCCTCGGCGTGATGCCAGTCGGTCGCGCGATGGATCGGGGTGCCGATGATGCCGCGTTCCCACCAGGCGGCGGTCTCGGTCCAGTGAGCCTGGACGGAGCAGACACGCCACAGACGGCCACGCCAGAGGAACTGCTCCGGGGTCTCGACGCCGTCCACGACACCCGAACGCACCTCGACGGCTTCGTCGAACTCCCACATGCTCCATCGCCTCCTGTGTACGAACTGCTGCTTCCCCTGGTCGACGGCCCGGTCGGAGGCCCGGCGGGTAGGCACGAGGTGGGGGTCGAGGTCCACCTCGGTGCCCGGCCCGCCGGAACCACCGGTTTCCGATGCGGCCGCAACTCCGCACCGGAGCCGTCCAGCTGTCCGGGTCACCTCCGGCCGGCCTCCCGACGACGCCGGGCCGGAGGTAATCGAACATCTGTTCGAACACTGGAAGCGTATCGCCGCCCGCCGACAATCGTCAACGGCCCGTAAGCCCGGCGCGCCGCCGCGCGACCGATCCGGCCGCCAGACTGGGTGCACCGAGGCGTTGACGAAGGGACGGACCGTGAAGAAGCGGGCAGCACTGGTCACCGCGGCGGCCGTTGCCGTCGTGGTCGCGGCAGTCGCGCTGCCGCTCTTCCAGCCGTGGCGGCTCTTCACCGACAGGGTCGTCGACGAAGCGCTGCCCGGCGCTGTTCCGATCTCCACCCAGACATCGTCGACGACGCCACCGACAGTTTCCGTCGTACCGAAGCAGGTCCCGCCCACGACAGAGGTTCTGCTGACCGGGAAGCTGATCACGCATGAACACGAGACGTCCGGCACAGTCGCCGTACTCCGGTTGGCCGACGGCAGCCGGGTACTGCGGATCGAGGACCTCGACACCTCGGACGGTCCCGACCTGAAGGTGTGGCTGAGCGATGCGAACGTCGTTCCGGGCCGAGCCGGATGGCACTTGTTCGACGACGGGCAGTACCGCAGTCTCGGCAGCCTGAAGGGCAACCACGGCAACCAGAACTACCCGGTCCCGGCCGGCGTGACGCTCGACGACTTCCGCAGCGTGGCCATCTGGTGCGACCGGTTCAATGTGTCCTTCGGAGCAGCCGAGCTGAAACCGGCGTGACCCGCGTCAACGCCGCCGCATAAGGTGCCGAAGGTGAGCAGTCATCCCAACGTGCAGAAGGTGGCCGACGCCTTGAAGGCGGCCGGGGCCACCGGCGAGATCGTGATCCTGGACGAGGCGGTGCCGACGGCGGCGGCCGCCGCGGCCGAGCTCGGCTGCGAGGTCGGCGCGATCGCGAACAGCCTGATCTTCGACGGCGACGGCGTACCGGTGCTGATCCTGACCTCGGGCGCGCACCGGGTGGACACAGCGAAGGTCGCGGCCGAGCTCGGCATCGGCAAGCTGCGTCGAGCCACCCCGGAGTTCGTCAAGGAGCACACCGGCCAGTCCATCGGCGGTGTCGCCCCGGTCGGCCACCCGCACCAGGTCCCGACGTACGTCGACACCGCTCTCGAGCAGTACGACGTCATCTGGGCCGCGGCCGGCATCCCCCACTCGGTCTTCCCGACCACGTACGCCGAGCTCGTCACTATCTCCAACGGAACCCCGATCACCGTCAACTGAGCACGGCGGGGATCGCAGTCTGAACGAAGCGCCGGGTCAGGACCGCGCGGCGGTGTCGCCACCAGGGGGTCGCGAGGCGGCGGGAGCCGTAGCGGCCGCGGGTGATGTCCGCGACGACGGCCGCGGGTGCTCCCAACGACGGCAGGACGTCGAGGGCCGCCCGCTTGGTGATCAGCTCCCCCGTCGTCAGCGTCACGTGAGCGCGGGCGATGGTGAGCAGGCTGAGATCGACCCAAACGTCCATGTACCAGTTCGTCCACCGGGCCACGGCAGGCAGCCAGAACTCCCGCAGGTCACGGCGGATGAACTCCGCCAGCTCGGAATCGCTGATGGCCGGTAGCAACGAAGACGGCGGCGGCCCGAAGAGCGAGACGTTGCTCAGGGCAAGCTCTCGTCGGGTCACCGGTGTCACCGGCCGGTCGAAGTACCGCTCCTGGGCGAAGGTCACATGCCGGATCGACGCATCCGCCAGCTGGTCGGCGAGCATGTAGGAGCAATGCAGCTTGGACGCCAGCGGAGACTCCGCGATCAGTCGCCGATGAACGTCCTCGACGGCGGCCGGCGGCGGTGACGACACGACCGCGATCACATCGAGATCGCTGCGCCCCAACTGGTAGTCGCCCAAGGCAAGCGAACCGTGCAGCCAGATCGCCTCGACCGCGGCCACCTGACGCACCGACGCGACGAAGCCGTCCAGCAGTTGCTGGACGGCTTCGTCATACACAACAGGCAATCTAGACGGCAGGCCTGATGTCCACGTCGGCGGCCCGGACGTAGGCCATCCGGTGGCCGAACCAGATCTGGTAGTACCGGTCCTTGCCGAGCACCTGCACGTGGTCGGTCGGAGGCTCACCGGCGAACGTGACGGCGCGGTAGTAGTCGGTCTCGATGTTCAGGTCACTGACCGGGTAGGCCTGACCGGCACCGATCGAGTACTGCAGCGGCGTGACGGTCTGGTACGGAATACCCGCCGGGTACGCCGCCTGTTCGGGGTACGCACGCCCGTAGACCGGCACCGAGGCCTTGCCCGCCTTCGGCTTCACCACGAGACCCGGCTTGGCGAACGCGTCCGGCGCCGACGCCGGGCTCTTGAACCAGCCCAGCGCGCCCAGGTACCAGACGGCTACCCAGTCGCCCTGCCGCTGCGCCACGACGTACTGCGAACCGGCGGTCGCGCGGGCTCCGATGTCGGAGACCTGAGTGGTGCTGGCGGCCGCGCCCGGACGCAGCCCCAGGTCCTTGACCAGCGGAGCGGCGTCGTCCGGCGATTGACGCAGGTACACGAAGTTGGTGCCCTGCGGGTCGCAGGTGGTCCCGGCGACCGTGCAGTCGGTCACGACCTGGACGTTGTTCTCGAAGCCCGGCTTGATGGTGACGATCGAGCCGGCCTTCACCGGGAAGACCTCGTGCCCGTAGATCGGGGCGCCGAGCAGGTCGAAGTAGTGCTCCCAGTCGAAGTAGGGTCCCGGATCCCAGTGCATACCGGCCACCGTGCTGGGAATCGTGCCCGGCACCTGGTCGTGCCCGATGATGTGGGCGCGGTCGAGCGGGATGTTGTTCTTGGCGGCGAGGTAGCTGACCAGCTTGGCCGAGTTGCGGTACATCGCCTCGGTGAACCAGGTCGCGCCCTGGGGTGCGAAGCCCTCGTGCTCGATGCCGATGCTGTGCATGTTCACGTACCAGTTGCCGGCGTGCCAGGCGACGTCGTTCGCCTTGACGTGCTGCCAGGTGTGGCCGTCGGACGAGCGCATCGTGTACTGCCAGCTCACGTACGTCGGGTCCTGCACCAGGTTCAGCGTGGTCTGCCAGCTGCCCTCGGTGTCGTGGATGACGATGTAGTCGATCTTGCCGGTCTTCGGCCGGTTCGCCAGGTCGTGGTTGCCGTAGTCACCAGACCCGGGACCGTACTGGGAGTACGGCGCGGGCAGCCACTCACACCCGAGCGTCGGAGGGCACTCGACGCCGCTGTTCGCGGGCTTCGTCCCCGCGGGCAGCGCCAACTTGTCGGCCTGAGCCTTGTCCGGGGTCACTGCGACCGGAGCCATCGTGATCTGCTGTCCGGTGTTGGTGGTCCGGGCCGCACCGCGGGCCATGATCGAGTAGACGTCGTCGGCGAAGCCGGACGCGGCCACGCGGTCGCCGGCCTCGGCGTACGACGCCACTGCGCCGTACCACTGGGCCGGAGAGGTGCTCGCACCGAGCGGGAGGCCCAGAGAGCGCTGGTACGACGCCAGCAGCGCGGCACCACCGTTGATGTTGGCAGTGGTGTCGTTCCGGAGTGCGGCCGGGTCCAGCCCGGTCAGCTGGGACGCCTTGTCGAGGGTCCGCAGCGACGCAGCGTTCGCGACCTTGCGCTTGCCGGACAGGTCGGCCACTTCGCTGGGGTCGACGGCGGTGAGGTGCATCGGGCCGTAACCGCCCGACGTGCTGGGGGCACCCAGATGGTCGTCCCACCGCGACTCGGCGTACGACACGGCGAGCAGGACCGACTCGGGTACGCCGTACTTCGCGGCGGCAGCGCTGAACGCGGAGGCCGCGGTGGCGGAGGCAGTCGCGGCGGATGGCCCTGGGGGCGCGGCGGCAGCGGGTGGGCCTCCGGTCGACACGCCGAGTGCGGTGATGGGCAGCGCTACCGCTGCGAGTGCGGCGAGAATCTTCGGACGACGAAGCATGTTGATCTCCTGAACCCGAATGGCGGGGGATGCCGGTCACAGAGACTGGCAGCGTAGTCACTGTGGGTCGAGGCGGACCGGATGTCAACGGTTAACCAAAACTCACACCCGCAGGTTCGATACTGACGAAGCATGCCGTCTCACGGGGTGGCGACCGAGCGTTACGGAGACCGACGATGGAAGCCTTGCCGTTGGCGTTCACGACGGGATGGGCCAGTGGCATCAATGCCTATGCCTGCGTGCTGATTCTCGGTCTGCTCGGCCGGTTCGCCGGTGCCGACGACGTACCGACGGCCCTGACCACCAGCCCGGTTCTGATCGCAGCGGGTGTTCTTTTCGCCTTCGAGTTCGTCGCGGACAAGATCCCGTACGTCGACTCGGCCTGGGACGCGATCTCGACCGTGATCCGGCCGACCATCGGCGTGATCATCGCCGCGTTGCTGTCCGGTGAGGCGAGCACCCTGCAGCAAGCGGTCATCGCGACCACCGGTGGACTCGTCGCGCTACTCTCACACGCCGTGAAGTCGAGTCTGCGGCTGGCGATCAACACCTCGCCCGAGCCGGTCACCAACATCGCCGCATCGTCCGGTGAGGACATCACCGTCGTCGGGGTGGTGGCGCTGGCCGCGTTCCACCCGGAGGTCGCGCTGATCATCGCCGGTGTGCTGTTGCTGCTCGGTCTGCTCGGGGTGTACTTCGCGTTCCGGTTCATCCGGCGGGGCTTCGCACGCTTCAAGGCCTGGCGGGACAGACGGGCCACTCCGGCGACCGGGAGCAGTGCCGCCTGATGGCCCGCGTAGTCGTCATCGGGGCCGGCCTGGCCGGTCTCGCCAGCGCAGTCCGGTTGGCCAAGCTGGGCCACGAGGTCATCGTGTGCGAACGCGACCAGCACCTCGGCGGCGTACTGGGTCGCGTCGAGGCGGATGGGTTCAGCTGGGACGCAGGAGCAGCCAGTACGACGCTGCCCGCCGCACTGCGGGACCTCTTCCGCAAGAGCGGCCGTCCGATCGAGAGTCTGGTCCAGTTGGAGCCGGTCACCGAGCCACGCCGGCACATGTTCGGCGACGGGTCGGTGCTCGACCTGCCGATCGGTGATCGCGGTGCGCAAGAGGCGGCCTGGACCGATCTGGCCGACCAGAAGACCGCCAAGCAGTGGACCGCTCTGGTCGACGGCTACGGCGAGACCTGGCAGATCCTGCGGAAGACCTCACTCGAACCACCACTGCACGACAAGCTTTCGCTGAGCGCTGTGCGGTCCCTCAAGCCCTGGCAGTCGCTGGAGAAGGTGGCGAACCGCGAGCTGGATGACGACCGAGCCCGTGCGGTACTGCGGCACTTCGCGGCGCAAGGCGGATCGGACGCCAAGCTCACCCCTGGGTACGTCGGGGTGTGGTCATACCTGGAGCGCACCTTCGGCCGCTGGACGATCGAGGGAGGCTTCGGTGCGCTCGCGGACGCGCTGGCCCAGCGCGCCAGCGAGCGGAAGATCAACGTGCGCACGGGCGCCGAGGTGGTCGGGGTCTCCACAACCGACGGCGGTGTGACCGGCGTACGGCTGGCCGACGCGACCGAACTGCCCGCCGACATCGTGGTGAGCGACATCGACCCGCGTCTGCTCTACACCGAGCTCCTGGACGACCCGGCAGCCAAGAAGCTGCGCAAGAAGGTCCTGTCGACCCACCAGGCCCAGGCGGCGTACGTCGTACATCTGGGGCTGCAGGAGCCCGTGCCTAGCCTGCCGTTCGAGACGGTGCTGCACGGTACGCCGACTGTGGTCGTCCGGACTGGCGGACAGGCACCGGCCGGCCACCAGGCGTGGTCAGTCCTGGTGCACGGCTATCCGACGGACGACGTACTCGACCTGCTGGTGGCCCGCGGGCTGCACATCCGGGACAAGGTGGTGTCCCGTCAGACCTCGCCATCCTGGTGGGCCGGTGTGGCCTGGGAGGGGTACAAAACCGCCCGGCGGCGGGCGTCCAACGTCTCCCCCGTGAAGGGGCTGTACTGCGTCGGCGCGGGCGCTCATCCGGGCTCCGGTGTGCCCGCCACCACACTCGGCGCCGCCATCGTGGCGGACGCCATCGGAAAGGCCTGAGACCGGTTGGGGTTCGGTCACCCGACCCACGTAGGATTGATCGTTCATGTGTTCGGTGTCGGGGCAGGAGCCCGGCAGTAGAGAGGACCTCGGTGGATCAATCCCCTACGTCGGCCGATCACGAGAACGTCGAGCGGGCGGAGCTGACGGCGGAGCAGCACCACGTCGACCGGGTGTACGACCGGGTCGCGGAGGCGGCTCGATCGGCGTCGCGGATCGCGGTCGAAGGACACCAACGCGGGCAGGCGCAGAACGTCGGCCGGGTCCGCGAGGAGGAGCAGACCGGTCTGTACGAGCGGGACGTGCTGGTCTTCGCCGCCGCCCGCCGGATCGCCGAGCTGGACGCGGAGCACGAGGGCCTGGTCTTCGGCCGGCTCGACTCCGACCAGGGCGACGACGAGCCGGCCGCCGGTGCCGCGGCGGACCTGGAGAAGCTGTACGTCGGCCGCCTCGGTGTCCGTGACGCCGAGTACGAGCCGCTGGTGATCGACTGGCGCGCCCCGGCCGCGGAGCCGTTCTACCGCGCCACCTCGACCGACAGGCTGAAGGTCGTTCGACGCCGCGTGCTGCGTAACAAGGGCGCTCGCATCGTCGGCCTCGAGGACGACCTGCTGGCCCCGGAGCGCGCACCTGAGGACCTGCCGGTGATGGGCGAGGGCGCCCTGATGGCATCGCTGTCGCGCGCCCGCGGCCACACGATGCGCGACATCGTCGCCACCATCCAGGCCGAGCAGGACGAGGCGATCCGGGCACCAGCCCGTGGCGTCACCGTGATCGGCGGCGGACCGGGCACCGGCAAGACAGTGGTGGCTCTGCATCGGGCGGCGTACCTGCTGTACAGCGACCGCCGGCGCTTCGAGCGGGGCGGCGTACTGGTGGTCGGGCCGTCGGCCGCGTTCATGGCCTACATCGAGCGCGTGCTGCCGAGCCTCGGCGAGAACACGGTCTCGCTGCGGGCGGTCGGCGAGATGGTTGACGGCGTCAAGGCCACCGCGGTGGACGAGGCGGAGGTTGCCGCGATCAAGGGTTCGCTCCGTATGAGCGCACTGCTGTCACGGGCCGCTCGCGACCGCGTGCCGACGGCGCCCACCACGCTGCGCGTCTTCCTCGGCGGCGCCACGATCGAGCTGGACGCCAACCAGTTGGACAACGTCCGTCGGAACGCGCTGCGCCGTACGCCGCGCAACCGCGCGGCGACCGAAGCCCGCAAGGGTCTGGTGGGTGCGCTGTGGCAGCGGTTCCCGGAGGACCTGCGGACCGGTGTGTACGGCGACCGTGAGGCCTTCGGCGATCAGGTGACCGACACACCGGCGTTCCGGTCGTTCTTCAGCCAGTGGTGGCCGGTGCTGACGCCGGAAGCGGTACTGCGTTGGTTCGGTGACCCACGGCGGTTGC
Organism: Kribbella pittospori; assembly: GCF_004331465.1. Classification (GTDB taxonomy): domain Bacteria; phylum Actinomycetota; class Actinomycetes; order Propionibacteriales; family Kribbellaceae; genus Kribbella; species Kribbella pittospori. The sequence goes on along the minus strand of NZ_SJKB01000001.1, from coordinate 873,786 downwards.
AGCGCTGGGCTCGCAACGACCTGACGCCGGCGGAGGTCGACGCGCTTGCCAGAGCGATCCGCAGCACCAGCGAGTTCACCATTGCCGACGTGGCCCTGCTGGACGAGCTGGACACGTTGCTGGGACGCGCTCCGGTCTCGGAGACCAAGGACGAGGAGTTCGACTGGCTGGAGGGCTTGTCGGACGGCGTCAACGAGGTGCTGACGACCTCGGAGCGGCGCGCCCGGGCAGCGGCGGCCAGAGAGGCCGAGGAGCCGGAGGAGTACGCGCACGTGCTGGTGGACGAGGCACAGGACCTCTCCCCCATGCAGTGGCGGATGGTGACCCGGCGCGGACCGCAGGCGAGCTGGACCATCGTCGGCGACCCGGCGCAGAGCTCCTGGCCGGACCCGGACGAGGCCCGTGCGGCAATGGATTCGATGCTGTCGCACCTGCAGCGGCACACGTTCCGGCTGTCGACCAACTACCGGAACTCGGCCGAGATCTACGCGTTCGCCGGTGAGGTGATCCGCCAGAGTCTGCCCGACGCCGATCTGCCCAACGCGGTCCGCAGTACGGGCGTCGAGCCGGAGCACCGGATCTTCGACGACGGCAAGGTCGTCGAAGCCACCGCCGACGCGGCCACCGAGCTGCTCCAACTGGTCGAAGGAACGGTCGGCGTCATCGTCACGCCGAAGCTGCGGCCTGCCGTCGACGCGGTGCTGGCTGACATCGGCAATCCTCGGGTCGTTGCCGTCAGCCCCCTCGAGTCCAAGGGCCTCGAGTACGACGCTGTGGTCGTGGTCGAACCGGACCGCATCGTCAGCGACACCCTCGGCGGCGTCCGCGCGTTGTACGTGGTGCTGACCCGGGCCACGCAGCGATTGATTACCATCAACAGCACTACCCATTGGTTGCCCGCCCGCGCCTCCTGAGAAGGAAGTAGGACGGGGCTTGACCAAGAACACCCTTCGGCGCGGCGCAGCCGTCGCTGTCGTCGTCGCATCGCTGACCGCACTGGTCGCCGGGCTGTCCGGCCCGGCGACCGCCGAGACCGAAGCGAAGTTGCAGTGGGGTACCTGCCCACCCGAGTCGGGCGTGTTCCCGCAGGTCGGCTGCGCGACACTGCAGGTGCCGCTGGACTACGCGAAGCCCGACGGCCAGCAGATCACCCTGACCGTCTCCGGAGTGGGTGGGCTCAGCTCGCCCCACTTCCTCCTGGTGAATCCGGGCGGTCCGGGCGCACCCGGTCTCGGCACGGAGCAGATGGTCAGCGCGATGCTGCCGGAGAAGGTCGCCGAGCAGTACGCCGTCTTCAGCTTCGATCCACGTGGAGTCGGTGCGAGTACGCCGGTCGACTGCGGCGACGTTTCCAAGCTCGTCACTCACCCGGCACTCCCCTACCGGCCGGCAAACGCACACCAGGAAGCGCAGCGGGTCGCGCAGGCCAAGAAGGTCGCGGCGCAGTGTGGCAGCAAGGCGAAGGACCTCCTGCCCTACATCACCACCGAGAACGCCGCCCGGGACATCGACCGGATCCGGATCGCGCTCGGCAAGGACAAGATCGACTTCCTCGGCTACTCGTACGGCAGTAAGCTCGGTGCGACGTACGCGACGATGTTCCCGGAGCACACCGGCCGGATGATCCTGGACAGCGTCGTCGATCCGCTGGTCAGCACCTACGAGACGGCGTACGAGCAGGATCCGGCGCTCGAGCAGCGCACGCAGGAGTTGTTCGCCTGGATGGCGGCACACAGCAGCGAGTATCACCTCGGTACGACCCCGAAGGCGGTGGAGACCGCCTGGCAGCAGATCCGGGCCGACCTCGCCAAGAGGCCTGCCGGAGGGAGAGCCGGGGCGTCGGAGCTCGACGACTTGCTTGCCTCCAGCGTCTACACCCAGGATTCCTGGCCGAGCCTGGCCGAAGCGATCGTTGCCTATCGCAACGGTGATCCCAGCGGCGTACTGAGCGCGACCGACCAGCTCGCGACCCAGGCGGTGGACACAGGCCAGCTCGCCTACAACTGCATGGATCCCGGCTGGCCGCGGGACTGGAGCCGCTGGCGCCAGGACACCGAACTGGCCGACCACCTGACGCCGCGGTTCGCCTGGCTGAACACCTGGTACGGCGCACCCTGTGCCTTCTGGCCGGTCGCGCCGGTCAAGCAGGTCCGGATCGGGTCGCCGAAGGTGCCGCCGATCCTGCTCCTGCAGGGCCGGTACGACGCGGCGACTCCGGTGATCGGCGCACGCCGCATGCGCGCCGTACTGCCCGGCTCCAGGCTGCTGATCGACAACGGCGGCAACCACGCGTCGTACCTGTTCACGAAGAACCCGTGTATCGACGACAAGGCGGAGAAGTACCTGCTCACCGGTGAGCTGCCGGCCGACGCAGGGCACTAGCCGCGAGGTACGACGTACGAGACGAGGTCGGCGTCGTTCGCGGACAGGTCCGACCAGCGGCAGGTGAGGTGGAGGATGGCCAGGCCCGACGTCGGGTATTTCTTGGTGAGTTCGACCCGCTCCGGGCTGGTGCCGTCCAGAGCGAGCTCGTCGGCGAGCCAAGGGATACCCGGCCCGTGGCCGATCATGATCGCGGTGCGGACCTCGGCCGGTACTTCGTGGATGACGTCGAGGAGCTCGTCGGTGTCGGCGTTGTAGATGCGCCGGTCGTACCAGATGTCGGTGGTGGTCGCCCCGCCCTCGGCGGCGTACTGCCAGGTCTCCCGGGTGCGCTCCGACGGCGAGCACAGGACCAGTCCGGCTTCGATGCCTTGGGCAACTAGGTAACGCCCGGCCGCGCGGGCGTCGGCGCGGCCGCGGTCGGCCAGCGGACGCTGCAGGTCCGGCATGGTCTCGGGCGGGACCGCCTTGGCATGCCGGAGCAGGACGAGGGTGCGGTCGATCAACAGATCCGACGGGTCAGCCATCGCCACAGGATACGGCCGGGGGCCGCGGTCAGGACACGACTGACGAGCGCAGGTTGAGGAAGACCTGACGGGTCGCGGTCGATCGGTTCAGGGTGATGAAGTGGATGCCCGGAGCGCCGCCGGCCAGCAGCTGTTCGCACAGCTCGGTGGCGATCTCGACGCCGACCTGCCGGACCGCGGCCGGGTCGTCCTCGACCGCGAGCAGGCGATCGGTGACGGCCGTCGGCAGCGCCATCCCGGTGAGCTCCGCCATCCGCTGGATCTGCTTGATGTTGGTGACCGGCATGACGCCCGGCAGCACCGGGATGTCGCAGCCGAGCGCGGCCGCCCGGTCCACCAGCCGGAAATAGTCGTCGGCACCGAAGAACATCTGGGTGATCGCGTAGTCCGCACCCGCCTGCGCCTTCGCCGCCAGCACCTGCGCGTCAGCCTCCAGCGAGGTGGCTTCCGGGTGCTTGTCCGGGAACGCCGCGACGCCGACGCAGAAGTCGCCGAGCGACCGGATCAGCTCGACCAGCTCGATCGCGTGGTTCATGCCCTCCGGGTGCGCGACCCAGGGCTGGTTCGGGCCACCCGGTGGGTCACCGCGCAGCGCCAGCATGTTGCGCACCCCGGACCCGGCGTACGCACCGATCACCGACCGCAGCTCGTCGCGTGAGTGCGCGACACAGGTCAGGTGGCCGAGCGGCGTCAGCGAGGTGTCCTGGGCGACCCGCTCGGTAACCCGGATCGTGCCGTCCCGGGTGGTCCCGCCGGCGCCGTACGTGATCGAGACGAAGGTCGGCCGCAGCTGCTCGATCTCCCGGATCGAACGCCACAGCACCTCCTCGGCCTCGGGTGTCTTCGGTGGGAAGAACTCGAACGAGAAGGAACGGCCTCCGCTCGCGAGCAGCTCGCGGATCGTCGGCCGGTTGCCGGGACGCGTCGAAGCAAGACCGTTCGCCATGGCGACAGGTTACCCGCGGTGTCCACCGCTGTCGTCGTACCGACTACGCTCCGAGACGTGTATGGCGATGTGGACATCCCCGCCGAGGTGCAGCGCGCGCTGACCGGTTTCCTCGACCTGCAGCAGCGGCGCCTGGAGGCGATCGGGCCCGAGCTGACCGAGCAGGTCCAAGCTGCCCGGGACGCGACCAGCGGTGGGAAGCGGTTGCGGCCGTCCTTCTGCTACTGGGGTTTCCGCGCCGCCGGTGGTGACCCGGCCCGGCCGATCCTGACGGCCGCGGCCAGTCTGGAGATGCTGCACGTCAGCGCCCTGGTCCACGACGACGTGATGGACTCGTCCGACGTACGCCGGGGTGCGCCGGCCGCGCATCGCCGATTCGAGGCGTTGCAGCGGGCCCGGTCGGAGCAGTCCGGCCGTGGCGGCGATGCGGTGAGCTTCGGCATCGGTGCGGCCATCCTGCTCGGCGATCTGTGTCTGATCTGGGCCGACGAGCTCCTGCACACCTCTGGCTTCGACGCGGCCGCGCTGGCCAGGGCGGAGCAGTACTTCGACGCCGTTCGGGTCGAGGTGACAGCCGGCCAGTACCTCGATCTGCTCGCGCAGGCGAGTGGTGAGTCCGACATGGATCTGGCCCTGCGAGTACTGCGCTACAAGTCTGCGACGTACACGGTCGAGCGGCCGCTGCATGTCGGGGCCGCACTGGCCGGTGCGGATCAGCGGTTGATCGAGTCGTTGTCGGCGTACGGACTGCCTGTCGGTGAGGCGTTCCAGCTGCGCGACGACCTGCTCGGGGTGTTCGGGGACCCGGCACTGACCGGGAAGCCGGCTGGCGACGATCTGCGCGAGGGCAAGCGGACCGTGCTGGTCGCGTACGCGGTCGACCACGCGTCGGAGGTGCAGCTCAACGAGTTCGATCGGCTGTTCGGACGGCCGGACCTGGACGACGACGAGATCCAGTTGCTGCGCGAGATCCTGCAGGACTCGCGTGCGGTGCAGGCCTGCGAGGACCTCATCACCGAGCGGACCGAGGATGCCCTCGACGCGCTCGACCGCGCTCCCCTGGCCGACGACACCGCTCGCAAGGCGCTGGCCGACCTCGCGATCGCTGCCACCTCCCGGCAGCTCTAGGTCATCATCTCGATCAGCCGGAGCAGCTCCGCGGTCGGCGCGAGGTCGCCGAGGATGATGACTTTCAGTACGGCGCGATCCTCGTCGTACACGGCCTCGACGCGGAGCCGGCCGATCCCACTCTGATTGAGCGATCCGATGACGTGCGTGCTGATCCGGTCGGCGGTGGCGCGGTCGACCGCGTCGATGTGCACGATGCTGGACGCCTCCACGTGCCGGGTCTGCTGATCCACCTCCAGCGCGGCCGCACTGGTGCCGGTGAATGCCTCCAGGTCCGCGCGGGCGATCCGGTACTGCTTCCCGATCCGGACCGCCTTCAGCCGGCCGTCGCGGACGTAGTTCCGGATCGTCCGGACGTGCAGCCCGAGTCGCTGCGCGACCTGCTCGACCGAGTACAGCTCCTGAGGCATCCGATTCCTTCGTCGTCGTGGGCACCAACCCTAGGGCCGATTCCTTAGAATTCCCTATAAATGACTCGATAGGGACGTTTACGGTAGTTTAGCGCCATGATCTTCACGTCCGAGACGAGAGGTGCTGGAGTGGTTGAGGAAGTAGGCGGGGTTCGGGTGTACGTCAGCGACAGCGCCGTGGTGGACGAGCGGGGCGCGGTGGACCTGATCTCGCAGGCGGTCTACGACCACGACGCGACGTGGGTCGCTCTGGAGGCGGACCTGCTCGGGGACGAGTTCTTCGACCTGCGGACCGGACGGGCGGGCGCGATCACGCAGAAGTTCGTCCAGTACGGCGTGGGGTTCGCGGTGGTCGGGGACCTGACGGACCGGCTCGCGAACAGCAAGCCGTTGCGGGACTGGGTCCGGGAGAGCAACCGCGGGCGGACGGTGGTCTTCGTCCCCGAGCTGGACGAGCTCGCCGATCGGCTACAGGGCGGGTAGCGACCTGATCAGGTCCGGCGTGGTCACGGCCGAAGGCTCACGGACCAGAACGCGCAGCTGGCCGGAGTTCGTGATGTCCTCGGCGAAGATCTGGAGCGCGACGTCGACGGTGTCGTGGTCGTGCTCGAGCAGGTGGTGCAGGCCTTCCCAGAGGACGATCTCGGGCGCACCCGTGGAGTGGTCGCTCAGCGAGTCGGCCAGCGCGTCCCAGTTCCGGCCGAACCAGCGCGGCAGGTCGAAGGCGGTCGCGCACTGGTCCAGGAAGCCGGCCTTGTCGGTGACGTCGCTGGTGTCCAGCAACACGAAGTCCCAGCCTGCGGCCGCGACGTCACGGCGTACCTGGTCCGGCGTGTGGTCCGACTGCCAGCGGTAGACGCCGGGGCGCACCCCGTCGGTCAACAGCGTCAGCAGGTCGGTCATCCCTCGGTGCCCCCGTCTTCCGCGATCCGGCGGAACGACTCGTAGTGGTCATCCGAGTAGTAACGCTCGCCGCCGGTGCCGGTCACGACCCGGCGGGCACCACGGTCCTTCTCGCCCGGCGTCTTCACCGTGTACTCGTGGTAGTAGCCGCGGTCGTGCTTCGGCAGGATCTTCTCGAGGTTGCCGAACACGACGCCGTCGCGGCTGTACGGGTACGGCCCGCCCGCGTCGATCAGCTTCAGCGTGTCCTGCGCCTCCTTCGGCAGGTCCGCCACCGCGACGATCCGAAGACCGCTGTCCGGATCGGTGCTCGTCGCGGCCGAGGGCTTGGTCGCGGCGCACCCGAACAGCGACGCGGCCAACGTGATCACCAGCATGGCGATCACGATCGCGGCGATGATCCGCGCGGTCTTCGGGTTGTTGATCACCCGGCACCCCGCAGCCGACGGCTGAACTCGGCGGCCGCCGCCTCCGGATCGTCTGCCTCGGTGATGGCACGGACGACGACCACGCGGGTGGCACCGGCCTCGATGACCTGGTCGAGCCGGTCGAGATCGATACCGCCGATCGCGAACCAGGGCTTGGACTGCGGCCGGCTGGCGGCGTACGAGACGAGATCCAGACCGGCTGCCTGACGACCGGGCTTAGTCGGGGTCTCCCAGGTCGGACCGACGCAGAAGTAGTCGGATCCCTGCTCGGCCACCACGGCGTTCACCTGGCTGAACGTGTGGGTCGACCGCCCGATGATCGGGTCCGGTCCAGTGATGGCTCGCGCGGCGTGCACCGGCAGGTCCCGCTGGCCGAGATGCAGTACGTCGGCCCTGGACGCGAACGCGATGTCCGCCCGGTCATTGACCGCCAGCAGCTTGCCGTGCCGCTTGCAGGCGTCCGCGAACACCTCCAGCGCGGCCAGTTCGTCGGCCGCCTCCATCTCCTTCTGCCGGAGCTGCACGATGTCCACGCCACCGGCCAGCGCGGCGTCCAGGAACTGTCCGAGGTCACCCTGCTTCTCTCGGGCGTCCGTGCAGAGGTAGAGGTGGGCGTCTGCCAGGCGATCGGTGTGCTCAGTCACACCGCAAAGCCTGCCATGTCTTGCTGGACGTAGGCTTTAGGGCATGCCTGAGCACACGTCCGATGTGGTGGTGATCGGCGCCGGGCTGATCGGTCTGGCGACCGCCTGGCGCCTTGCGGCAGACGGTATCCAGGTGACGGTATGCGACCCGACACCAGGCAGCCAGACCTCCACCGTCGCCGCCGGCATGCTCGCACCGGTCACCGAAGTCGAGTACGGCGAAGACGACCTGCTGGCTCTCAACCTCGCCAGCGTGGCCGCCTGGCCGACGTTCGCGGCCGAGCTCGAAGAGTTGACCGGTCTGCCCGCAGGCCTCCACCAGACCGGCACGTTGTCAGTGGCGTACGACGTCGACGACGCGGCAGCGCTGCGCAGACTGGCCGACTACCAGCGCCGACTCGGTCTGGACGTCGAAGAGCTGTCCGGCCGAGACGCCCGCAAACGCGAGCCCCTACTGGCAACCGGCGTCTCCGGCGGTGTGTGGGTGCCAGGCGACCACTCGGTCGACAACCGCCAGGCAGTCGCCGCCCTCCTCCGCGCAGTCGAACTCTCCGGCGCCACCGTGATCCGCCAGCGCGTGTCCCACGTCATCACAGCAGGTACAACGGCTGTCGGCGTACAACTGGACGACGGCGACACCGTGCGGGCTGCGCACGTGATAGGTGCGACTGGGCCTTGGTCGTCGCAGTTGGAAGGCATTCCCGATGAGCTCCGGCCGCCGGTGCGTCCGGTGAAGGGTGAGGTGCTGCGACTCCGGGTGCCGGAGGCCTACCGTCCGGCGCTGAAGCACACTGTGCGCGCAACGGCACGTGGCTTCTCGGTCTACCTGGTGCCGCGACCCAACGGTGAACTTGTCGTTGGTGCGACCACCAGTGAGCTCGGCTATGACACGCGTGTGCTCGCAGGCGGCGTCTTCACGCTGCTGCGGGACGCACGGACCGTCCTCCCGATCACGGACGAGCTGGAACTGGTGGAGTCCATAGCGGGGCTCCGGCCGGCCACACCGGACAACGCACCGATCCTCGGGCCGTCCGGTCTGGACGGGTTGCTGTGGGCGACCGGTCACTACCGCAACGGCGTACTGCTGACTCCGATCACGGCGCAGATCATCGCCGAGACGGTCCGCACCGGCGTACTGCCGGAGCTCGGAAAGCCGTTCCTGGGCAGTAGGTTCGGCCAGTCCGCCGAGCACCTAAGGTGAGGTCATGAGCGATGACACCTTGCTGATTGCCGGACGCGAGCTCACGTCGCGGTTGGTGATGGGGACGGGCGGTGCGCCCAGTCTCGAGGTACTGGAAGAGGCTCTGGTGGCGTCCGGGACGCAGCTGACAACGGTCGCCCTCCGCCGCCTCGACCCGAGCCAGCAAGGCTCGGTCCTCGACGTACTGCGCAAGCACGACATCGCCGTCCTGCCGAACACGGCCGGCTGCTTCACCGCCGGCGAGGCGGTACTGACCGCGCGGCTGGCCCGGGAAGCGTTCCACACCGACCTGGTCAAGCTGGAGGTCGTCGCCGACGACCACACGTTGCTCCCCGATCCGGTCGAGTTGCTGGACGCGGCCGAGCAGTTGGTGGACGACGGATTCCAGGTGCTCGCCTACACCAACGACGATCCGATCCTTGCCCGCCGGCTAGCCCAGGCCGGGTGTGCGGCCGTGATGCCACTGGGCTCCCCGATCGGGTCCGGTCTGGGCATCCGCAACCCGCACAACATCAGCATGATCGTCGACGAGCTCGACGTACCCGTCGTTCTCGATGCCGGCATCGGTACGGCGAGCGATGCCGCGCTGGCGATGGAGCTGGGCTGTGACGCGGTGCTGCTGGCGACCGCGGTCACCCGGGCCGAGCACCCTGCGTTGATGGCCGCCGCGATGCGCGACGCGGTAGTTGCCGGACGCAACGCACGGCGCGCGGGCCGGATCCCGAAGCGCTACCACGCGAATCCCTCGTCACCGTTGGAAGGACGCGCCGCGCTGTAGCGGTGCGGTAGACCGGCGGTTGCCCTGGGCAACATCGGTTTGTGAACTACATTGATGTAGTTCAGCTTTGAATTGTAAACATTGAGTTACAGGCGTAACAAGCACCCCATTCGCCCCTGTTGTCACATCCGTACCAGCACTTACGGTCAAGAGACGCTCACACGGGGAGATGGATCGATGCGTAACGTCGTACGGATAGTGACCGGGCTCGCCGTTCCAGTGCTGGCCGCCGCGGTGATCACCGCAGGTTCCCCCGGCTTCGGGGCGTACAAAGTCAAGGACGGCGACACTCTCAGCCACATCGCCGCTCGGTACGGGACCACGGTCAAGGCCCTGGTTGCCCTGAACAATCTCCCTGGCAACGGGAACGCGATCTACGCCGGCGAGACCCTCAAGGTCCCGGGCCAGAAGGCCAGGACCGCCTCCGGCCACCCGACCAGGCGCACGATCGCGGGCGGCCGGGTCACCTATGTGGTGAAGCCGGGCGACACGATCACGAAGATCGCCAAGCGGTTCCGGTGCTCGCAGGCGAATCTGCTGGCGGCCAACGGATTGAAGGTCAGCGACCGCATCTACGCCGGGAAACCGCTGCAGGTACCGGTCACCATCAAGCCGAAGCCCAAGGCCAAGGCACCGGCCAAGACGAAGGACAACACCTTCGCCGGCCGCACCTACGCGGACCACATCGTCGCCCAGGCCAACCGCAACCGGGCGGCCCTGAAGAAGCGCAAGCTGCCGACCCGGACGCAGATGCGCAGCCTGATCGTCAGCACCTCGAAGCGGTACGGCGTCGACCCGGAACTGGCGCTGGCCGTCAGCTGGCAGGAGTCGGGGTGGAAGCAGCGGGTTGTCTCCCCCGCCAACGCGGTCGGCGCGATGCAGGTGATCCCGTCGACGGGACGGTTCGTGTCCAGCATCGTCGGGCGCAGCCTGGACCTGCTCAAGCCGCAGGACAACGTCACCGCCGGAGTGGTGCTGCTGGACCGGTTGACCGGCGCCGCGAAGCTCGATATCGCGGTGGCGGGGTACTACCAGGGCCTCGGCGGGGTCACGAAGAACGGCATGTACCCGGACACCAAGCTGTATGTGAAGAACGTGCTCCGGATCAAGGCACAGCTGGAACGCGGCTGGGACCCACTGCGGTGAGCCTGGCGCCGTCACGCTGAGCCCTTATCTACACTCTCAGAGCAGGACGGCTTCGAGAGGCGGCTCACCGCAAGTGACGGACGACGTGGACACGCAGGTCAGCGACCGCCTCGTCGGGCGAGTGCTCGACGGACGGTACCGCGTGGGCGCGCGTGTCGCGAAGGGCGGCATGGCCACCGTCTACCAGGCGCTCGACATGCGGCTGGACCGGACCGTCGCCCTGAAGGTGATGCACGACGGACTCGGCGACGACGCCCAGTTCGCCCGCCGGTTCGTTGCCGAAGCCCGGGCCGCCGCCAGGCTCTCGCACCCGAACGTGGTCGCCGTCTTCGACCAGGGTGACGACGACGGCACCCTGTTCCTGGCGATGGAGTACATACCCGGCCGCACGCTGCGGGACGTGATCCGCGAGCAGGCGCCGCTCCCGCCCGCCCGGGCGCTGGGCCTCCTGGCCCCGATTCTGTCCGCGCTCTCCGCCGCTCACGACGCGGGCATCGTCCACCGCGACATCAAGCCCGAGAACGTACTGATCGCCGACAACGGCGTGGTGAAGGTCGCCGACTTCGGCTTGGCACGAGCGGTCAGTGCGACCGGCAACACCGCGACCCAGGGCCTCCTGATGGGCACGGTGTCGTATCTGGCGCCAGAGCTCGTCACCGACGGCAGTGCGGACGCGCGGTCGGACGTCTACTCCTCCGGCATCCTCCTGTACGAGATGCTCACCGGGAACAAGCCGCACTCCGGCGACACCCCGATCCAGGTCGCGTACGCGCATGTGCACGCCGACGTTCCCGCACCGTCGCTCGAGGTGCCGACCATCCCGCCGTACGTCGATGCGCTGGTGCAGCGTGCGACGGCTCGGGACCGGGATCTGCGTCCCGCCGACGCTCGGGTGCTGAGCCGGCAGGTGCACCGGGTCCGCAGCGCGCTCGAGGACGGTCTGCCGGACGACCCGGAGCTCACCGGCGACCTGACCGTGCCGATCCAGCAGATCCGTCAGGACAGCGGGTACGACGACGGCTACACCCGCGACGTACCGACTCTGGCGGGTGAGAACGGTCACGTCCTGCGCCACGACACGATCGTCGTACCGGTGGAGAAGGGGCGGCCGACCGGTGGCCCGGCGACCCGGGTGCAGGCGCCGCCGCCGCGCCGGGGTCGCGGACTGGTCGCGCTGGTCCTCATCCTGGCCGCGGCGATCGGGATCGGTACGGCGGCCTGGTACTACGGCATCCACCGCTACACGAGCACGCCCAACCTGGTGAGCATGGTCCCGGCCGTGGCCGCCGCCGAGGCCGAGAAGGCCGGGCTGCGGACCACCCTGGCCAACCAGGACTTCTCCGAGAACGTGCCCAAGGGTCAGGTGGTGTCGACCGACCCCGCCGCGGGCGACCGGATCCGGAAGAACGGCGAGATCGGCCTGACCGTCTCCAAGGGCCCGGAGCGGTACCGCGTGCCGCAGCTGGCCGGACTGGAGCTGGAGGCCGCGAAGAATGCGCTGGCCCCGATCAAGCTGAACGCCGGCCAGATCGTCGAGCAGTACAACGAAACCGTGCCGGCCGGGCGGGTGATCGCGTTCAGCCCGAAGTTCGACACGGTGGTGAAGCCCGGGGACGCGGTCAACTTCGTGGTCAGCAAGGGCAAGAAGCCGATCACCGTCCCGGACACGACCGGGAAGTCGTACCAGGACGCGAACCGGCAGCTGCGCAAGCTCGGCTTGCAGGTCGGCCGCACCGAGCAGTACGACGAGAAGGTGCCCGAAGGCAACGTCATCAGCCAGACGCCGAACACCGGCACCCTGTTCGCCAAGGACAAGGTCCAGCTGGTGGTGTCGAAGGGCCCGCCGTTGCAGGACGTTCCGGACGTCAAGCGCAAGAGTCTCGCCGACGCGCAGAAGATCCTCACCGACGCGGGCTTCATCGTGAAGGTGGAGAAGGCGCCGTTCAACCTCGGGCTGAACATCGTCGCGGCGCAGAACCCGGGCGCCGGCAAGAAGGCCCAGCCCGGCAGCACCATCGTGATCACCGTGCTCTGATCCGTTTTGCCTTCTGTGCAAGGCGTCTGATGAGATGTCCGGCGTGAACCACCCACGTCTGGCCGTGCTGGCCCTGCTCGCGGTCGCGGCGGCGTGGGGATCCACGTTCTTCCTGACCAAGGACCTGCTCACCAGGATGGACGTCGCCGACTACCTGGCGTTGCGGTTCCTGATCGCGTCAGTCGCACTCGTGCTGGTGCACCCGCCGGCGATCTCCCGGCTGAGCCGGCTCGACCGCGGCCGGGCCGTTGCCCTCGGCATCACCTACGGCATCGCCCAGCTGGTCCAGACCGAAGGCCTGCGGCACACCTCGGCGAGCGTGTCCGGGTTCGTCACCGGGATGTACGTCGTCTTCACGCCGCTGCTGGCCGCGGTCATCCTCCGGCACAAGATCGGCCGCTGGGCCTGGGTCGCTGTGTTTCTCGCCACTGCCGGGCTCGGCGTCCTGTCGCTGAACGGCCTCAGCATGGGCACCGGCGAGCTGCTGACTCTGGCCTCCGCGGGGCTGTACGCCCTGCACATCATCGGGCTGGGCGCCTGGTCCACTCCACAGAACGCCTTCGGCTTGTCCTCGCTGCAGATGATCGTCATCACAGCGGTCTGCGCGATCGGCGCGCTGCCCGGCGGTTTCTCGCTCCCGGGCAGCGGCGGCGACTGGGTCAGTGTGATCTACATGGCCCTGGTCGCCGGAGCGCTCGCGCTGATCGTGCAGACCTGGGCACAGGCGCATCTCACCCCGACCCGCGCGGCCATCGCGATGACGATGGAGCCGGTGTTCGCGTCCGGATTCGCGGTCCTGTTCGGGTCCGAGAGCGTGACATGGCGCATGCTGGTAGGTGGCGCATTGGTCGTGTCAGCGATGTACTTGGTCGAGCTCGCACCGCGGCGCAAGTTCGAGGCGGAAGTGCAACACCTGGCCCAGTAGGGGGAACGATGCGGGACGACAGCACGCGACGGGACCGGTGGTTTCCGGCCGTCGTGATCGTCGTCCTGCTGGCGATCCTGGCTGCCGGTACGGCGAACAACCTCGTGCGCAACCCGCAGCCGCGGCTCGTCGCCGACGGCGTACCGGCCCACGGGGCCTTGTCGGTTGGTGCGGCCGGCGGCGACCTCATGCAGCACGCGATCGCCGACCTCGATGCGCTCACCCTCCCCAGCGGCGCCACCCTGGCGGGCTGGGACGGGCCTTGGCGGTTCGTCTGGCCCCGCGACGCGTCGTTCGTCGCAGCGGCACGGTGCTCGGTCGGACAGTATGACCAAGCCGACCGGGTGCTGCGTTTCCTCGACGGCATCAGGCCGTCGTCCGGCCGCTGGGAAGCGCGGTACTCCGCGACCGGCGAGCTGATCCGCGACGGGCGTGAGCCGCAGCTGGACGGTTCCGGATGGGTGCTCTGGGCAGCCTGGTTCTGCCGGGCCGGTGGCAAGTACTGGGATCTGGTCCGCGAGTCCGCCGACGAGATTGTGGCCGAGCTGACCCCGGACGGACTGCCTGCGCCGTCCCCCGATTACTGGGAACGTCCCGAGTCGAAGGTGACGCTGGGCATTGTCGCTCCGCTGCTCACCGGCCTCCGCTCCGCTATCCTGATCGCCACGGAGCAGAAGCATGATGCCGAGGCCGCACGCTGGCGGACCGCACTCGACAAGTTGTCCACAGCAACAGACCGCGCCTTCGGGCCCGACTACCCCCGGACACCGGCGCGCGCGGTGAGCTTCCTCGAGCCCGGTCTCGAGCCGATCGGGATCGGTGGTGGTGCCGATGCGATCGTCACGGTGCTCGGACCACCGTTCGCTCCAGCCCGCGAGGTCGTATCCACGGCGATCGAGCGGACTCGCGGCGTACTGACGCAGCCCAACGGCGGCGTGACGCCGGGTGAGGACTGGCGGACCGACGGCGTCGCGTGGACGCCGCAGACGGCACTGTTCGCGTTGAGCGCGGCTGCCCGCGGAGATCGGGCGACCGCCGAGTCGTTGCTGTCCTGGCTCGATCGCTACCGGACCAGATCCGGCGCGTTGCCGGAGAAGGTCAATCGCGATCTGGAGCCGGCCGGCGAGGCTCCCCTGGGCTGGACCTCGGCCCTGGTCGTCCTCACCGGCGCGGCCTTGCACAGATCGCTACCTATTCCTGGCTAGCAGATCTCCATCACGTCGTGCACCGGCGCCTCTGGGCGCGCCGTACTCGTCTTGGCCGAGTAGAAGAAGGCGGTCGACGCGATGTCGTCCTGCAGCGGCAGATAGCGGCCGCCCGACCGCCAGCCGAGGGCCTGTACGTCGACGCGCAGCTTCTCCTTGAACCGGATCGGGTCTGGCAGGTGGAAGCGGTACATCCCGAACCGCTGCTGGCTCGCGTACTGCCCGTCCGGCCGGATCAACTGCGGCATGCCGAGGTACGGCGTACTGAACTCGGTGTAGCCGCCGAGGTGAGGTACGTCGAAGTTCCACGCGCCGCCGAAGTAGTCCTCGGTCCCGGTACCGCAGATGGTCGGGAACTCGTCGTCGCCGTCGAGGTAGAACTTCACCTCGCCCTCACCCCACCAGCCGGTGCTGTTGACACCCCAGGCGACGTACGTCCCGACGTAGTGGCCCGGGCCCTCGACACCGTCCAGCAGCGTGTGCACGGTCTTCGACTGCAGCGGGTTGCTCCGCCGCCACTGCGCATGCAGGTACGCCGACTTGTCCGGTACGGCGCCCAGCCAGTAGTCCACCTGGAAGTACACGACAACCTTCTCGTCGTGCGTGTTCTCCAACGTGATGGTGGCCTGCTCGGCGAACGGCATCTCCCAGTAGCAGTTGAAGCCGCCGTTCGGGTTCACCGCCACCGGCAGTGAGTTGACCTGGGCGAACTTGCCCCAGCCGGAGCAGAAGAAGTCGCCGACCGGTGTCTCGATCGCGGGCGCCTCGTCGCCGTCCCAGTGTGCGCGCAGCACCAGCCGACGCCAGTGGTCGACGTGCGTGGTCAGCCAGATGTGCGTGATGCAACCCGAACCGGCGATGTCCGCGAGCGTCGCGGTCTCGCCCGGGCCGATCTCGATCGACGGCGACACCTTCCAGCCCTGACCGAGATCCCGGGCCGCGCGGGCACCGGTCCCCTCGGTCCGTCGGCCGCCCTGCCCGGGCTCGCCGGTCGGGTTCTCCGCACTGATGGACCGCGATTCGACGTCGGCGAGCGCGCTGATGCCGGACAGATTCCCAAGAGTCATACCGCGACCCTAGGCCGCGTCGGGGTCCCTGAGAAATCGATTGCCCACCAAGTGGACCTGGTCCGAGTTTGGACGCCGGCTGATCAGCAGGGGCGGACCTCTGCGTCGAGGCCGTGCTCGAAGGATACGCAGGCCCACGGACGGCCCTGGTCTGCCTTGGCGCGGACGATCAGGGGGAACGCGGTGGCGCCGCGGACTTCAGGGGCCTTCTCAGTCTTCAGCGAACCGATCGCGCCGCCACGGGACTCGGCGGCCTTCTTCACGTCCTCGACGGTGACCGCGCTGCGCGCGTCCTTGGTGGCTGCGTTCTCGGCGTCCGTGGCTACCGCGAGAGCGAAGTCGATCTCCGGTGGCGTGGCCCAGGTCGTCTGAGTCACCGGGATGACCAGGCCGAACATCACCAGACCGATCGCGGTGACGATCTGACGGATGCGGCGGGTCTGGTCGGCGAGCAGCAAGGCGGCGCAACACAACGCCAGGAAGAGAGTGAGTCCGCGCAGGATCCAGTGCCGGTCGAGCCGGCTGTCCACCGCGAGCCCGGCGACGAGTGCGATCACGATGCAGAGCACGGCGGCGCCGAGCGCCTGGAGCCGGGGAGACACGGAAGGCATGGCGCAGACGATAGACGTTCACCGTTCGTCGCAGCGCACGGGCCGTTGGGCGATCAACCCGCCGGTCAGGATCGTGGACTATCGACGGTCCTGGCAGATTGTGTGAGATCCCACCGCCCCCTAGGGATTGGAATCGCATCGTGCCTCATGACGACGCAGCAACCCCCGGATCCTGGAGCATTTCGCGGCGCCGCGCCCTGCAGCTCACCGGTGGTCTGGCCGCGGTCACCACCACAACAACCTCCGCCACTTCTCCTGCTCAGGCGGCCGGCAATCAAGCCCTGTTGTCGGAGGGCACCAACTTCATGGTCTCGGTCTCACCCGACGGCCGCTGGCTGGCGTTCGACCTGGTCACCGCGATCTGGGTGACACCGGCCGCGGGCGGCGAGTCGCGCCGGCTGACCGACGACCTGCAGGACGCGACCAGACCACGCTGGTCGCCGGACGGCCGGCGGATCGTCTTCCAGTCGTACCGCGACGGCAACTTCCACCTGTGGACAATCGACCCCGACGGCCGCGGCCTCCGCCAACTGACCAGCGGCAGATACGACCACCGCGAGCCGCACTTCACGCCGGACGGCCGGTCGATCGTCTTCTCCTCCGACCGCGGCGGCAACGGCAGCTACGGCGTCCACCGGCTCAACCTGTCCGACGGCAAGATCGTCGCCCTCACCGACGACCCGACCGATGAGGCCGAGCCCGCCGTCTCCCCCGATGGCACGAAGATCGCCTTCACCGTCGACGCCGCCTCGATCGCCCAACTCGACCTCAGCACCGGTGCGCGTACGACACTGGTCGCCGCAGAGACCGGGACTACTTTGTACGGACCGGCGTATTCTCCCACTGGTCAACTGGCGTACGTCCGGCTGGCGGGTCCGGTGTGTGACCTGGTCGTCGGCGAGGAGAAGGTGACGAGCGGGAAGGACGTGTTCGCCGTACCGCCCTCGTGGGCTTCGGCGAACGACGTCTTCTACACCGCCGACGGACACGTACTGCGTCATAGCGTCGGCGGCGCGCACACCGTCGTACCGTTCACCGCGACCGTCCCCGTGACGGCGAAGCGGCCACGGCCGAAGGTGCCGGACCTCGAGTCAACCGCGCGCCGGCCGGTACTCGGCATCGCCTGCCCGGCCGTGTCGCCGGACGGCGAGTGGATCGCGTTCCGGTCGCTGAACGCGTTGTGGCTGGCGGCAACGAGTGGCCGAGGGCAACCACGCCAACTGGTTGCCGATGGCTACTTCAACTCGGATCCCGACTTCTCGCCGGACGGCAGCAAGCTGCTGTACGCGAGCGATCGGGACGGGACCGCGGATCTCTGGCTGCATGACCTGAAGACCGGTGCCGACAGCAAGCTCTCGTCGTTGCCCGGGGCACAGACCGCACCGCGGTTCTCCCCCGACGGGAAGCAGGTCGCGTACCAGGACCAGGACGGGATCGCCTGGGTTCTCGATCTCTCCTCCGGCCAGGTCCGGCAGCTGACGCCGCCGCTGTTCCAGCCCGGCCGGGTGAGCTGGTCCCGGGACGGGAAGACGATCGTGCTGGCGGCGGTCAAGCCGTTCTCCAAGCGGTTCCGCGAAGGCACCAGCCAACTCCTGTACGTCGACGTCGCCACGACAGCACTCGAGTACGTCGAGCCGATGCCGTTCCGCTCACTGGCCACCCGCGGCGACGACGGCCCGGTCTTCTCCCCCGACGGCAAGCAACTCGCCTTCGTCGTCGAGAGCCTGCTGTACGTCGCTCCCGTCGACAAACGCGGCCGGTTCACCGCCGAGCCGAGGGCGATCACCGATGAGGTGACTGACTCACCGGTCTGGCAGGACAACGAGACTCTGCTCTACCTGAACAACGGCCGGCTGCGGCGCACGAGTCTGCGCGGCTCTCGCCCGCAGACGATCAAGCTCGACCTGCAGTGGCGCCGGGCGATTGTCAACCAGCACATCACGATCCACGCCGGCGCCCTCTGGGACGGCCGCGCGACCACGCTGCGCCGCGACGTCGACGTCGTACTGGATGGGTCGCGGATTGCCGCCGTACGACCGCATCAGGGCCGGGCGGACATCGATGCGTCGGAACTGACGGTGATGCCTGGGTTGATCGATGCGCACAATCACTGGCATCTGCGCGGGCGGGCGTGGGGTGCGCGGCAGGGCAACCTGTGGTTGTCGTACGGCATCACAAGCACGCGGTCGCCCGGCGATCCGGCGTACCAGATGCAGGAGACGCGGGAGGCGCTCGCCCACGGATCGTTGGTCGGGCCGCGGTACTTCGCGACCGGTGAGGCGATCGACGGGTCGCGGGTCTACTACAACTTCATGCGGCCGACGCTGTCGGTGCGGCAACTCGGTCTGGAACTCGACCGGGTCGAGGGTCTTGCGTACGACCTGGTGAAGACGTATGTGCGCTTGCCGATCGACTACCAGCGTCGCGCGATCGCCGCCGTCCACCGACTCGGACTGCAACTGTCGTCGCATTACCTCTACCCGGCCGAGCACCTCGGCATGGATGGAATGGAGCATACCGGCGCGACGAACCGGCTGGGGTACTCGCACACGGTCAGCCGGCTGGGTCGCGCGTACGCCGATGTCGTCACGCTGTTCACCAAGGCCGGGCTGTCGGTCACGCCGACGCTGTTCAACTCGACGATGGCGCATGTCGACGATCCATCGCTGCTGACCGACCGACGTACGACCACGCTGTTCCCGACCTGGGAGTACGCCGCTCTGCAGACCGAGGTCAACACAGCGGCCGGACCGGCGGGCGTGACGACACGCGAACTGCTGCGTGGGAACGTCGACATGGTGCTGCGGATTCACCGCGGCGGCGGATTCGTGATCTGCGGCACCGACAGCCCGCTCGACAACATCGCGGTGTCAACGCACGCCAACCTGCGATCGATGGTCGCCGGCGGCTTCACGCCGTACGAGGCTCTGACGACCGCGACACGGAATCCGGCGCGGTGGTTGAACCTCGAGGACAAGCTCGGCGTGATCAAACCCGGCGCCCAGGCGGATCTGTCCTTCGTCACCGGCGATCCGCTGGCCGACATCCGGGTCGCCGCCGCGGTCGACCGGGTGATGGTCGCCGGCAAACTGCACACGGTCGACGACCTGCTCGCGCCGTACGCCGGTGGTGCGCGGACGACGGCCGCCGTACCGGCTCCTGCTGATGCACCGACTCCGCTCACGCGCGAGCAGGCGCACTCACACGACAGCACCTACTGGTGGCACGAACCTGAGTGGCTGCACAGGGTGTGCTGCGAGGGCTGATGCCTTTGGGCCTCCGTGATCTGTCAGAACGTGGTCGTGAGGTTCTGCGTCTGACCGGTTGCGGAGGCTTCGTACGCGGACTCGATGATGTCGATCACGTGGCGCGCGTGTTCGGCGGTGACGATCGAGGGCTTGCCTTCGCGGACCCAGTCGACCAACTGCATGACGTCCTCGTACACATGCTGCTCCTCGATCTCGCGGTGCACACCGGTCACGTGCGGAAGCAGTGCCTGGTTGCCTGGCCCACGCGGCGCGAGTTCGGCGGGGTTGCGGTTGGGGAAGTCGAACGGCTCATCGTTGAGCAGCAGGCCGTCGATCGTCCCCTTCGTCCCGTAGTACGCACCGCCGAAGCCGCCTCGCATCCCTCCCGCGGCAGTCCCGGTCGCGACGCAGAACAGGTTGTCGCCGAAATCGATCAGCACGATGGTGTTGTCGTCGGCGTCCGTGCGTACATCCGTCCCTCCGCTTGTCCGGACGGGGATTCGTACGCCGGACATCGCCGTCACGCGCTCAGCCGGCCCGAGGATCCCGGTCACGGCGTGCAGCCCGTACACCGTCATGTCGTACATCGGTCCGCCACCGGGCTTGCGGAAGTACCAAGACGGATCGATGTTCGTCAGTACGTCGCTGCCGCTGCGCACCGACTCGTCCTCGTGATAGGTGCCGAACGCCGCGCCACAACTCACCCACGACAACGTCCCGATGGCACCCTCGGCAATCAACTCACGCGTCCGGACATGATGCGGACGCAGCATCTCCCCCGGCGAGGCAACAATCCGCAGATCGTTCGCCGCGGCAAGCTCAATGAGCTCCGTCGCCTCGGCGACGGTGATCGTCATGGTCTTGTTGAAGTGCACATGCTTCCCGGCCTGCAACGCCAGCTTGCCCTGCTCGTAGTGCAACCCGATCGGCGAAGCAATCGTCACGGCATCGACGTCACCCCGGGCCAGCAGGTCCTCGTACTCCGTGAACCCCTGCTCCACCCCGAACTTCTCAGCTGCCGCCTCAGCCCGCCCCGGCACCGGATCACACACCGCCGCCAGCTTCACCTGGCCCGCCAGATCCGCCTGCCCCAAATGCGGAAGAAGCCCCCGCACCGAGATGCTCCCCGCCCCAACAACACCCATCCGCACCGCATCAGCCATGCAACTGATCCTCCCACGCGGTGCTGCGTCCAACCCTCCGTCGCCGCACTACGCGCGAGGGTCCAACCCACGCGCTGCTACGCCCGGCTCCTGCGTCGCCGCGCTACGCGCGAGGGTCCAACCCACCCCCGGCTTGTCGCCGTCCTTCCCCTCGCCGGCTACCGCCGGATTTCGCGGGCTACCGCCCGCACCAACCGCCGTGCCCGCCACCACACCCGCGATCAACCAAGCGGATCGCGACGGGAGTAGTCCCCCACGCGGACCGCCCGTACCGACCTCCCCGCACGGCCGTACACCCGTGGAGTCACTGAGCTGGTGGACCGGTGAGGCGACGGAGCATCCGACTCGCGGCCGGCGACCGGACCGGGTTGATCGGCCCGCTCCCCCGGGTCGGATAGTTTCGGCGGCATGAGCGTTGTCGAGCATGTTGTTCTCATTCACGGAACCTGGGGTCGCGGGAGCAGCTTCCGTGAGGCCCGGGCTGCGTTCGAAGCCCGTGGGTTTGTTGTTCATACGCCGACGTTGCGCCATCACGAGCTGCCTCTGCAGGAAGGATCGGCGCAGATCGCGACGCTCAGCCTGACGGACTACGCGGACGATCTGGTCGAGGTGTGTGAGTCGCTGGAATCGCCGCCGTTGATCGTCGGACACTCCTTGGGCGGGCTACTCGCCCAGCTCGTCGCGGCCCGGACCCCGCACGCCGGCCTGATCGGCGTTTGCCCAGCCCCGGCCGCCGGGATCTTCGCCATGTACCCGTCCATGAGCCGACTCTTCCTGAGCCACTACCTCCAGCCGCGCCCCTGGGCCAAGCCGCTCCGTCCGACCTGGGAGAAGTTCCAGGTGGGCGGACGGATCACACAGACGCTGGAGGACTCCCGCGCGCGGTACAAGGACCTCGTCTGCGAGTCGGGCCGCGCGTACTGCGAGATGGCCTTCCCACAACTCGATCGCAGCAAGGCATCCCGCGTCGACTACGCCGCGATCACCGGCCCAGTCCTGATCTTCGGCGGCGCCCAGGACCTCACCGTCGTCCCAGCAGTCTGCCGCACCACCGCCTCGAAGTACCCCAACGCGACGTACCAAGAAATCCCCAACGCCGACCACATGCTCCTCTTCGGCGACATCCTCCAAACCACCATGACCCACATCGACACCTGGCTAGCCACCAACAACCTCACCTCCCCCGAACCAACCCACACCCCGCCCCCACCCGCCCCATCTCCGCCAAACGACTAACCACCCCACGCGGCGCAACGAGGACTCCGACAGCGGAGGAACAGATCAGCACCGCGACCGTGCCACCGGGTTTGAGAGCTCTGGCTAGGGAGGTCAGATCGGCGAAGTCGACGGCCAACGACCGGCTCTTGCCTGTCGCGGGGATGACCGTGCGTTTCGCCGCGATACCGGCGGGCCGCGCGATGCTACTCACCTTGCGCGTCACCTACCATCGCGCGGACCGGAAGCCTCGGATCGACTCCGAAGAGCGGTGGCGGTCAGCTGCCGATCAGTGGTTGGGGTTTGGCAGGAGCAGGTAGCCCAGGGCCATGCCGAGTAGGCAGGGTAGGCCGTGGTTGTCGTGGAGGATCGTGTCGACCACGGCTAGCACCGGGACGGCGAGCGCGATGATCCGGAGTTGCAGCGGCGGCAGGACGCCGTACCGGCTAGGAGCCATAAGAACCACCGCAGCCAGGCCGCCGATCAGGCCGGCGACGCACATCGAGTTGCCCGCGCCCACCGGGTTGAGCCACAGGTAGCTCATCAACTGTCCGAACCATCCGCAGCCGAAGTAGAGGACCAGCCACCGCCACCGCCCGAACACGCGCTCGGCAACGGTGCCGAACACCGCCAGCAAGACCAGGTTCGAAACCAGCCCGGACGCCCAGCCGTCCTGAAAGAACATGCCCGTCAGCAGGCGATACCACTGGCCGGCGTCGATGTACGACGGGTCCCGCACGACGTGGTCATACAGCGGCCGATACACCAACTGCGCGATTCCACACGCCAGTGTCACCAGGAACACAACACCAGTCAGCAACGGCCGCCGCGGGCCAAAAGCAAGCGCCGCAAGAGGCTTGCGAGCCGCAGTACTAGTAGTCACAACGAGAACCTAGCGCCCCAACTCCGCCGTTTATCACGATCAAGTCTGCCGTTTTGTCATGATGAAGTCGACGGTCGCCGGCATGCGAGGTCACCGCCGCGCCCCAGAGCACCTCCCGCCGGGTCGTCAGGGCCTCGAACCTTGGTCATCACCATCGTTCGTGGCTGCAGCGCGGGCGCGGTCGTGGACAACAAGGATCGTGAAGGGCGAGGGTGACTTGCGAGTTCGGTATGTGCGGGCTGGAGCCGACAGTGTGCGCGACATCGCCGTTGGATCTCAGCAGCACGTCGATGCCTTGCTCGCTGACGTGGCAGGAGCGGCGGAGAACCGCCACATGTTCGCGATCGAGGTTGAGGCAGCCGACGGTTCGAGTTTGATCGTCGGTCTGGCAGAGACTGGAGTCGTACTCCTGTTCATCGATGCCCTCGGCAACTCGGTGCACAGCGTGGGTCCATCCTCGGGCACCGGGAAAATGGTCGTGTTCGACTACTTTGGCTCGTACACGGAGGTCCCAGCTGAGTACGTGGTCTCCGTGGAGCTCGGCCGAGCAGCGATGTGGGAGTTCATCCGTGGAGGAGATCCCGTTGTGCCGGGCCTACTCATGGAACCTGACTGATCCGGGCACGATCTCGGACCAAAATGTGCAGTAGGACGCACCCCGAACCCGGCCGCTCGTGAGTCAGGCATCTAGTCGCCCACTGACCGCTACCGACGTTGAGCACCGATCAACCACCAAATCCCGGCCCGCGTGACCGATCCGTGCCCAAAGTCGCGTCCCGCACCCAGCCGGGGAGTGGCCGGTCAGCCGGTGAGATGGTGGCGGGCGGTGGTCGCGCACCACGCGGGGATCGTCGCGGCATGGGCGGACGTGCCGCACTCAGCAACTACCCGGAGGCCGAGTTCGCCACGGTCAGTTCGGGCGTGGAGGTCGGCCGACGGCCGGGTTGGTGAGTGCGGCACGTCCGCACCCCGGCGGCACCGAGGATCCTGGGTGGTTCCGTGGCCAGATGATGGCCGCGCCGACGTAGTGATCCGCCTGCAACCGAGCTCATGACCGAGGACATCTCGAGCGCCCCGGGTGGCCGGTGTGTGCTCGGGCGCCAGAGGATCGAGGCTGGCTTCCATAGTTCCGGTCATCACGGTCCGTTCGACCGCAGGCGCCGGCCACGTAGTCGCGGGCGGGCGGCAGCCCGCAAGGCCGGCGGTAGCCGGCTTGGGGAGGGACGGCGATGAGCCGGGGGTGGGTGGAGCGGGCGTAGCTGGTGCGAGTGAGGAGCGGAGCGAAGAAGGGAGCACGCGTGGGTCGGACCTTCCCGACGTACTAGAACGGGAGTTTGGGTTGGGGTGGGGCGTGGGTGGGGTCTACGCCGTCGAAGAGGCTGCTGACGGATTCGCCTTCGTGGATGCGCTTGATGGCCTCGGCGAAGAGGCCGGCGACGGAGCTGACCTGGAGTTCGGGGAAGCCGGCGGGGCGCGGGACGGTGTCGGTGCTGATGACCTCGGTGACGGATGGGTGCGACCGGAGTCGCTCGACTGCCTTGCCTGCGAACAGGCCGTGGGTGGTGGCTACGGCGGCCTGGGTGCAGCCGAGGTCTTTCAGGCGGTCTAGGAGTTCGATGATCGAGCCGCCGGTGGCGATCTCGTCGTCGAGGATGATCGCTCGTTTGCCGGCTACGTCGCCGACGATTGCGTCGATCACGACTCGGTCGTCGGCGAGGCGCTGCTTGCTGCCGGCGGCGACCGGGAGGCCGAGTAGGCGCGAGAACTGGGTGGCGGTCTTGGCGTTGCCGAGGTCCGGGCTGACTACGACCGTGTCGGTCAGGTCGCGGCCGCGGAAGTGGTCGGCGAGTACGCCGATCGCGGTCAGGTGGTCGACCGGGACCGAGAAGAAGCCGTGCACCTGGGGTGCGTGCAGAGCCATGGTGAGGACACGGTCGACGCCGGCTGTGACCAGCATGTCGGCGACGAGGCGGCCGCCGATCGAGATGCGGGACGCGTCCTTCTTGTCCGACCGTGCGTACGCGTAGTGCGGCATCACGGCTGTGATCTGCTGCGCCGAGGCCCCGCGTGCGGCGTCGATCATCAGGAGGAGCTCCATCAGGTGCTCCTGCGTCGGCGGCACCAGTGGTTGCACGATGTACACGTCTCGCTGCCGACAGTTCTCCTGCAGTTGTACCTGCAGGCAGTCGTTGCTGAAACGATGGATTTCGACTGGTGCGAGCGGTACGCCGAGATCGGCACAGATCCGCTCCGCCAAATCAGTGTGGGCACTTCCGCTGAACACGACGATCTCTCGCACGGCTCTCCCCGAACGCTGCGAACCCCGACGCCTGCAGCCTATCCCGGCCCGAACCCCGATCCGCCAGAGGTCGCCATCCGGCCGAGAGAGTCTCGCGCCGACGCGGACGGGAACACGACTGACCTGACCACGATCGACGCGTACCACCTGCGCTGACCGCGCGCGCCGAAACCCTCGCCTACTGCAGGATGCGGGCGAGGGTTTCGGCCGCCGTACGGCAGTCGACGGTCGAGGCGTCCAGGTGTGTGACCACGCGGAGCTGGGTGTGGCCGACACCGCCGACGAGTACGCCGGCCGCGCGCGCAGCCTCGACCACCTGGGCGACTGTCTTGCCGGTGGCGGCGAGGTCGGCGACCACGATGTTGGTCTCGACCTGGTCGGGCTTGACGGACCCTGGAGCGGCGTCGGCCAACACGTCCGCGATCAGTCGCGCGTTGGAGTGGTCCTCCGCCAGCCGCTGGACGTTGTGCTCCAGGGCGTAGAGACCGGCAGCCGCGAGTACGCCGGCTTGGCGCCAGCCCCCGCCCAGCCGCTTCCGCCAGATGCGAGCCTCACGGATCAGCTCGGTCGATCCGACCAGCACAGAGCCGACCGGAGCACCGAGCCCCTTCGACAGACACACGCTGGCAGCGGTCGCACGGGACGCGTACGCCGCGACCGGTACACCGGACGCCACCGACGCGTTCCACAGCCGCGCACCGTCCAGGTGCAACGGCAGCCCCAACGCGTCCAGCTCGTCGGCCAGAGCGTCGTACCCGTGCTGGATCGCGCCGCCGCCGAAGTTGTGCGTGTTCTCGACCGACACCGCCGCGGTGGACACGAAGTACGACCCGAGGTCCGGCGCGATCAGCGCGCGGATCTGCTCGAGGTCGATCTGCCCGGCCGGCGCGCTCCACGTCCGCGTGGTGACGCCGCTGACGGCCGCGTGGGCGCCGAGCTCGGCCCGGGCGATGTGTGCGCTCGCCTCACACAGGATCTCCGCCCCAGGCGACACCAGCGCCCGTACGCCGAGCATGTTCGCGAGCGACCCGGTGACGGTGAACAGGCCGGCCTCGTGACCGAGCAGCCCGGCGACCGTCTCCTCCAACCGGTTGATGGTCGGGTCCTCGCCGTACACGTCGTCGCCGAGGGGTGCCGACGTCATCGCCGCCAGCATCCCGGCCGACGGCCGGGTCACGGTGTCGGACCGCAGGTCAATCACGCTCGCGCGACCCGCAGCCGCTCGGCGACCAGGAACGCGAGCTCGAGCGACTGGTGCCGGTTCAGCCGTGGGTCGCAGGCGGTCTCGTAGCGATTCACCAAGTCCTCGGCGACCAGCTCCTCACCGCCGCCCAGGCACTCGGTCACGTCGTCGCCGGTGAGCTCGATGTGCATGCCGCCCGGCCACGTCCCGACCTGCTCGTGCGCGTCGAAGAAGCCCTGGACCTCGTCCATGACGTCCTCGAAGTTGCGGGTCTTGTACCCGTTCGGCGTCTCGAAGGTGTTCCCGTGCATCGGGTCGCACACCCATGCGATCGGCGAGCCGTGGTCGCGGACCGCCTCCAGCAGCGGCGGCAGCCCGTCGCGGATCTTACCCGCGCCCATCCGGGTGATGAAGGTCAGCCGGCCCTCGATGCCCTTCGGGTTCAGCTTGTCGATCAGCGTCCGGATGTACTCCGGAGTCGTGGTCGGCCCGATCTTCACGCCGAGCGGATTCGACAGCGACGCCAGGAACTCGACATGCGCGCCGTCCAGCTGCCGGGTCCGCTCCCCCACCCACAGCAGGTGGCCGGAGACGTCGTACGGCTGCTGGGTGCGCGAGTCGATCCGGGTCAGCGCGTGCTCGTACTCGAGGATCAGCGCCTCGTGGGAGGCGTAGAAGTCGACGGTCTTGAACTCGTCCGCCGTAGCACCGCATGCCCGCATGAAGGCGAGCGCGCGCTCGATCTCGGACGCCAGCCGCTCGTACTTCTGCCCGACCGGCGAGGACTTCACGAAGTCGGTGTTCCACGCGTGCACCTGGTGCAGGTCGGCGTACCCACCGGTGGTGAACGCGCGGGTCAGGTTGAGCGTTGCCGCGGCCGCGTTGTAGACGCCGCGCAGCCGGTTCGGGTCCGGGTTCCGTGCCTCGGGAGTGAACTCGAGCCCGTTGACCGCGTCACCCCGGTACGACGGCAGCGTGACACCGTTGCGCGTCTCCTCACCGGAGCTCCGCGGCTTGGCGTACTGGCCGGCGATCCGGCCGACCTTCACCACCGGCACACTCGCGGCGTACTGGAGTACGACGGCCATCTGCAGCAGGACCCGCAGCTTGGCCCGGATGTTCTCCGCGGTCACGCCGTCGAAGGTCTCCGCGCAGTCACCGCCCTGGAGGATGAACGCCTCGCCACGCGCGACCGCACCGATCTTGGTGGTCAGGTCGTCGCACTCACCGGCGAACACCAGCGGCGGCAGCTTGCGCAGCTCGCCGATCACCTGGTCCAGCGTGGCGGAGTCCGGCCACTCCGGCTGCTGCAGCGGCTTCAGCGCCCGCAGATCGTCCAGCCCAGGCACTCCGGGGACTTCCCCCGCACTCAACGTCGCGAATTGCATGGGCCCAACTCTAGGCCAGCCCTCCGGACGGACTGTGACCGTCTCAGGTCAGCGAGCCAGGATCCGCCGGTACGTCGACCGCGTGCTCCCGCAGCACCGTCAGCGGAATGGTGTCCAGGGACCGGGCGTGGGTCGAGGCGAGTACGACGGGCGCCGCGGCACCGTCGCGGTACGCCTGCAGCCAGCGGACCGCGACCACACACCAGCGGTCGCCAGGCTGGAGACCGGCGAACTGCAGCTCGGGTCGCGGGGTGACCAGGTCGTTGCCGACCGAGACCTGGTGGGCCAGGAACTCCGCGGTCATCACGGCACACACCGTGTGGCTGCCCAGATCCTCGGGGCCGCTGGTGCAGCAGCCGTCCCGGTAGAAGCCGGTGACCGGATCGGTCCCGCACTCCTCCAATGGTTCGCCGAGCACGTTCAGGTCGCTGTCCATGCGGACATCCTCACCCGTGGACGAGGTCGGAACGAGTCAGCTGGCCTTGGTGTCGCCGAACCGGACGTGCTCGTCGATGGACTCGCCCTTCTTGAGCAGCTCCTTGGCCTTCTCGGCGTACATGTCGACGTATTCCTGGCCGGACAGCTCCATCATCGCGTACATGATCTCGTCGGTGACCGAGCGGAGCACGAACCGGTCGCGCTCCATGCCCTCGTAGCGGGAGAAGTCCAGCGGCTTGCCGATCGCCACACCCGGGCGGACCAGCCGGGGCAGCCGGCGGCCGGGCTCACGGACCAGCCACTGCGGCCAGAGCGTGCCGGGCGGCTGCAGCTTCTCGGTGTCGATCATCGCGACCGGGATCACGGGTACGCCGGCCACGATCGCCATCCGGGCGACGCCGGTCTTGCCCTTGTAGAGCCGGCCGTCGGGCGAGCGGGTGCCCTCGGGGTAGATCCCGAACAGCTCGCCCTTCTTCAGGATGTCCAGCCCGGTGTTCAGCGCGGCCAGCGAGGCGCGCCCGCCCGACCGGTCGATCGGGATCTGGCCGACGGACCGGAAGAAGGTCGCCACCAGCTTCCCCTTCAGACCGGGCGCGGTGAAGTACTCCGACTTGGCCGGGAACACGATCTGCCGCGGTACGGCGACCGGCAGGAAGATCGAGTCGCAGAACGCGAGGTGGTTGCTGACCAGCAACGCCGGGCCGGTGGTCGGGATGTTCTCCAGCCCCGTTACCCGGGGATGGAAGAGCAACTTCACCAACGGGGCGACGATGAACCGCCTGAGGAACAGGTACAGCATCCGCCTCGACCTCCGTCGCTCGCCCGACACCTTCACCACCGACCATCGTCGGCCTGTACCTCGTCCGGCACCAGTGCCCACCGGTGACGGCCGCGACAAGCTCCGGCGCCCACCGTCGGTGCAGGACACTACGTTCCAGCTTCCCCCTCAGGCAATGTCACCGCCAGGAATCTCCGTGTTGCTCACTGTGTTGTCACCTTGTTGCAGACTGGATGCAGCCCAAATGCGACCATGGAGTTGCGAGCAGGCCGGTGCGGCCTGACCGTCTGTGAGGACTCTGACGGCGAGGAGTGACCGTGCCAGTGCAAGGCCATGCGGAGGACTACCGCAGCCCCGGGAGCGGGGCGAACGCCGCGATCGGAGTCCTGCTGAGCCACGGATTCACCGGCTCGCCGAAGTCGATGCGCCCGCTCGCCGAGCACCTGGCCGCCGACGGGTACGGCGTCGCCGTACCGCGGCTGCCCGGCCACGGGACCAGTTGGCAGGAGATGAACAAGACCGGCTGGCCGGACTGGTACGCCGTCCTGGACAACGAACTGGAGCGCTTGCGCAAGGAGCACGACCAGGTCTTCCTGGCCGGACTCTCGATGGGCGGCTGCCTGGTCCTGCGGCTCGCCGAGGAGCACGGCACCGACATTTCCGGTCTGGTCCTGATCAACCCATCCGTGCGCACCGACGACAAGCGGATGGTGCTGCTGCCGGTGCTGTCCCGACTGATGCCGTCGTTCCCCGGCATCTCGAACGACATCAAGAAGCCGGGCATGGACGAGGGCGCGTACGACCGGATGCCGCTCCGCGCGCTGCAGTCGCTGTCCCAGTTGTGGCAGACAACTCGCGAGGATCTGGCCAAAGTCACGCAGCCCGTGCTGATGTTCCGCAGTACTGTCGATCATGTGGTGGAACCGAGCTCGGGGCGGACCGTGCTTGCCTCGATCTCGTCCCGCGATGTGACCGAGACCCTGCTCGAGGACAGCTATCACGTGGCAACTCTGGACAACGACGCACCGCGCATCTTCGCGGACTCGACAGCCTTCATCCGGCGGGTTGCCGCCGATGCGTGACAACGGCCTCACCGCCACGGCGTACACGTCGCTCGGCGGGATCGACCCACTGGTCGCCGAACCGGTCCTGACCGCGCTCGCCGAGGCCGGCATCGCGGCGTACTGCGAGGCGCAGAGCGAGGCCAAGACGCCGGAAGAGGCGGAGGAGCCCATCCACATCCCGGCCGGGTACGACGTGATCTTCGTCGATGCGGAGGCGGTGGAGCGGGCCCGTCCGGTGATCGAGCGGAGCACCGAGGACGCCGAGTGGAAGTCGCTGGTCGAGCAGTTCAACGCGCCGTCGGCGCCCGGGCACGACGGCGGCGAGACCCCGGTGCCGCGGTGGCCGGCCAGTGAGGACGTCGACGACAAGTACGAGCCGCTGATCGACGTACCGGCCGGGCTCGTGATCAAGGACACGCCGGACGACGACGAGGAAGACGAGAAGCCGGCCAAGCGGGAGGACGACCCGCACGACCACTTCGTCCCGCCGGAGCCGCCGCGCGCACCCCGGCTGGACTGGATCAGCCGGATCGCCTGGCTCGGCCTGATCGGCGGCCCGCTGCTGCTGATCCTGGCCGCCGTCCTCGACTTCGGCACCGGCCGGATCACCACCCTCGCGGTGGTCGGATTCATCGGCGGATTCCTCACCCTGGTGATCCGGATGAAGGATCGGTTGCCACCTGATGACACGCCTGATGACGGGGCCGTCGTCTGAGCTAGCATGCGGATCGTCGGACAATCCGACGAATGCGTAGGGGAGGTACCCGTGCAGGTCACCGAGACCGTCGAGATCACCGGCCACCTGATGGACTCCGGGCTGCTGTCCCGGGTCCTGGACGACATCCGCGGGTACGGCGGTGAGTACACGCTGGACAAGTTCGACCTCGGCTACGACAAGGACGACCCGTCCACGGTCCGGATGACGGTCGGCGCCGACGACGAGGAGTCGCTGCAGCGGCTGCTGATGCGGATCCAGACCAAGGGCGCGAACCTGGTCGACCCCGGCACGCCGGAGATCACCGAGGTGTCCCAGGACGGTGTCTTCCCGGACGGCTTCTACTCCACCACCAACCTGCCGACCAAGGTCCGGCTCGGCGGCCACTGGGTCGCGGTGCAGAACCCGGAGATGGACTGTGGCCTGCTGGTTGAGGGCGACGCTGTGCGCACGATCCCGATGTCGGACGTGAAGGCCGGGATGCGGATCATCACCAGCGCCCAGGGCGTCAAGGTCACTCCCCCGATCGTCGCGAACGCGGAGGAGTCGTTCGGCTTCATGGAGTCGGACGTGTCCAGCGAGAAGCCGCAGCGGGTGCTGGTCATGCAGGTCGCCGACGGCATGCGCGAGGCGAAGGCGAACGGCCTGAAGGTGCTCTGGGTCGGCGGCCCGGGCATCGTGCACACCGGCGCCGCGCCGGCGATGGTGGCGCTGGTCGAGTCCGGGTTCGTCGACGTCCTGTTCGCCGGAAACGCCCTGGCCACCCACGACATCGAGTCGTCGCTCTACGGTACGTCGCTCGGCGTCGACCTGGCCCGCGGTCGCGGGGTGGAGCACGGCCACGAGCACCACATCCGCGCGATCAACACCATCCGCAAGGCCGGCTCGATCGCGGCCGCGGTCGAGCAGGGCGTGCTCACCTCCGGCGTCATGCACGCGCTGGTGAAGAAGGGGAAGAACTTCGTCCTGGTCGGGTCGGTGCGCGACGACGGCCCGCTGCCGGACGTGTACACCGACGTACTCGAGGGTCAGCGCGCGATGCGGGCCGAACTGCCCGGCGTGGGCTACTGCCTGATGGCCGCGACCATGCTGCATTCGGTTGCCACCGGCAACATCTTGCCCTCGTCGATCCCGCTCACCTGCGTCGACATCAACCCGGCCACGGTGACCAAGCTGGCCGACCGCGGCTCGTCCCAGGCCCGCGGCATCGTCACCGACGTCGGCCTGTTCATCGAGCACCTCGCCCGCGAGCTGTCCCCGACGTACGCCGACGGGAAGTAGACCCCAGGCCCCGTAAACTGCCCGGAGTGACCGAGAGCTTCGAGGCGTTCCTGGACCGGTTCGAGCAGGCCAACACGGCCTTCGTGAACGGGGACTCGTCGTTGTGGATGCCGCTGGTGTCGCACAGCGAACAGACCTCGATCTTCGGTGGTTTCGGTGGACTCGAGGTCGGCTGGTCGCAGGTCGGTCCGCGGTACCAGTGGGCCTCGGCGCAGTTCCGTCCGAGTGGCGCCAAGGTCGAGTTCGAGTACCTCGACAAGCACGTCGGCAGCGACACGGCGTACTCCGTCGCGATCGAGCGCTGCACAGTGAAGTACGTCGACCAGCCCGATGACTTCCCGCATGCGCTGCGGGCCACGATGGTCTTCCGCAAGGAGGACGACGGCTGGAAGATCGTCCACCGGCACGCCGACCCGCTCGGCCCGCGCGGATCCTGACCTGACCGGCTTGTGCGGCTGATTACAGCCGCCGAGGGCCGGGCGGGTGTTGGATGTCTCCATGACGGAACTCGTGCACCTGACCGTGGCCGACGCCGTGGCGACCATCACGCTCGACTCGCCGCACAACAAGAACGCCCTCTCTCAGCAGTTCACCGGTGAACTGCTGGAGCGGCTGGACGGCGCGGGCGCGGACGACGAGGTCCGGGTGATCGTGATCCGGTCGGCGCTGGATGTGTTCTGCTCAGGGGCCGACCTGTCCGAGGCGACCACCGTAGGCATGGGTGTCGGCGCGCAGCGGATGGTCGACGTCCAGCGAGCGATCGTTGCCAACCCGAAGCCGGTGGTCGCGCGAGTCGCGGGTCCGGTGCGGGCTGGTGGGATCGGCATCGTGGCCGCCGCCGACATCAGTGTCGCCGGCGCGAGTACGACGTTCGCGCTCACCGAGGTCAGGCTGGGACTCGCAGCGGCGACGATCTCGCTCACCGTGCTCCCCCGGCTGACCGACCGTGCGGCGGCGTACACCTTCCTCACCGGCAACAGCTTCGACGGCGCCGAGGCCGCGCGGCTTGGTCTGGTCACAGTCGCAGTCCCGGACGACGACCTCGACACCGCGGTCGACTCGGTCGTGGAGTCGCTGCTGAAGGGCGCGCCTCAGGGCCTGCGTGAGACCAAGAAGCTGCTCAACCGCGAACTCCTCGCCGACATCGATGCCCGCGGCAAGGACCTCGCCGACCTGTCGGCCAGCCTGTTCGGCTCCTCCGCCGCCCAGGAAGCCATGCTCGCCTTCCTGAACCGCAAGAAGAGCTAACCCCGGCCGATCCGCTGCCCCCGGCCACCCCACCGACCCCGCTGCCCCGGCCGGCTGCAGATCCGCGCCTGCACTGGTTTGCGGAACTTTTTCGCCGCCTGGCGGCGAAAAAGTTCCGGACAGCGCGGGTGCGGCGGCTAAAGGTGCAGTCGGTGGGCGACTCCGGCTGCGAGCGTGACCGGGGTGCGGGTGTTGCCGTGGCGGATGGTGCGTTGCTGGTCGCGGTCCGCGGTGAAGACGGCCGCGGAACCGTCGGGTGACCAGGTGATGTCGACGGTCACGCCGCCGCGGGCGCGCAGGCCAGTGACCTGGCCTGTCGGCCATTCAGTCGGTAGGGCCGGCAGGATCTCGATCTCGTCGGTGTGGCTCTGTAGGAGCATCTCCGCGATGCCCGCGGTCGCGCCGAAGTTGCCGTCGATCTGGAACGGCGGGTGGGCGCAGAGCAGGTTCGGGTACACACCCGCGCCGCTGCCGACGTAGTCCGTCTCGGTGTCGTCGGCAGGAGTCAGGAACGCGCGCACGAACCGGTGTGCCGCAGCCGGATCGCGCAGTCGTGCCCTGAGGTTGATCTTCCAGGCCAGCGACCAACCGGTCGCGAGGTCACCGCGGAGGTCGAGCGTACGAGCCGCAGCGGCCGCCAGCGCCGGAGTGCGGTCGGGGGTGATCGAGTCGCCGGGGTGTACGCCGATCAGGTGCGAGGTGTGCCGGTGGTGCGGATCATCCTCGGTCAGGTCGGCGGCCCACTCTTGTAGTTGCCCCCGGCTACCGATCGACGGCTCGGGGATCCGCTTGCGCGCCGTGGCGAACCGCTCGACCAATGGGTCGGTCATCTCGAGGACGTCGGCGGTCATCACGCACCGATCGAACAGGTCGGCGATCAGCGCGAGGTCCATCGTCGCCGACACAGTCACCGACGCCGGCGCACCATCCCGCGCGACGTAGTCGTTCTCCGGTGACGTGGACGGTGACGTACCCAGACTGCCGTCGGGCAACTCGGTCAGCCAGTCCAGGCAGAACTCCGCCGCACCCCGCAGTACCGGCCAGGCGCGGCCCAGGAACTCACGATCAGCCGAGAACGCGTAGTGGTCCCACAGATGACGGACCAGCCAGGCACCCGCCATCGGCCAGTTGGACCACTTCGGATTGCCGTCGACCGGGATCGTCCAGCACCACGCGTCGGCGTTGTGGTGCGCGGTCCAACCGCCGCAGCCGTACCGCTCCTGCGCCGTACGACGACCGGCCTCGGCCAGGTGCTCGACATAGGTCAGCAGCGGCTCGTGGCACTCGGCGAGGTTGGTCGTCTCGGCGGGCCAGTAGTTCATCTCGGTGTTGATGTTGACCGTGTAGTTCGAGCTCCACGGCGGCTGGAGGATGTCGTTCCAGATACCTTGCAGATTGGTCGGCAGGCCGCCGGGGCGGGAGCTCGCGATCATCAGATAGCGGCCGTAGTTGAAGACCAGCGCGGCGAGCGCGGGGTCGTCACCGTTCCGCAGCCGTACGTCGGTCGGCAGGTCGGCGGTGTCGTTGCCCGGCAGTTCGAGCGAGGAGCGGCGGAACAGTGCCTGGTGGTCCTTCAGGTGCTCGGCGTGGAGGTCGTCGTACCCGTGGGTGAGTGCAGCGCGCACCTTCTCGTCGGCCTGGGCGAAGCAGTCCTCGGCGGATCGGGTCGGTGGCGTCGACGGGCCGTCGTACCCGGTGGCTGTCGACAGGACGAGGGTGAGATCGGTGGCGTTCTCGATGGTCAGGCCCGCGTCGTCGACGCGGATCTCGCCGTCGGTCGTGGCCCGGAGCGAGATGGCCGCCGCCATGCCGCGGTCGGGGCCGTCGGAGTAGTGGACGGCATCGGGTACGTCGCGGTGCGGCGGGGCGACGTTCGCCGGGGCCTGGAGCAGGAGGCCGATGCCGTCGTCGGTCCGATGAGCGCGGGAATGCAGCTGTGACGTGAGGCGGGCGACGAGTCCGATCGGTTGGGACGCGGTGAGCCGGAGTACGAGCGCACCGGCCGGCTCGCTCACGAAGACCTGCTGCCGGACCGCGAGACCTCCGACCTCATACGCAGCCGTGGCGGTCGCCGTATCCAGGTCGAGCTCTCTGCGGTACTGCGTGACGTCGCCCGAGGTCGTGTACTCCAGCAGCAGGTCACCGAGCGGCAGGTAGGCCTGCGAGTGGCCGGCCTGGAAGCCGCCCGCCAACTCCTCGGCGCGACGGATGTCGCCGGCCGCCAGCGCGTCCCGGACCGCCTGCACTGCTTGGGCTCCGGTGTCGCCGAGCGGTGTCGACAGCATCCGCTGCGTCTCGGGGCTCCCCGACCAGAGCGTCTCGTCGTTCAGGCCGATCCGGTCCGAGCCGACACCGCCGAAGCACATGGCTCCGATCCGGCCGTTGCCGAGCGGGAGGGCCTCGAGCCAGGTGCCTGCCGGGCGGTCGTAGTACAGGGAGCTCACCGAGGTACGCATGAGCAGAGATCCTATGTCTAACCCGCCACCCCCATCGAGACCCACCCAGGAGCGGCGGCTACGGGCGGCGCTCGGTGCTCGACAACTCTCGGTCGACGACGAAATCCTTCGGGACGGCGGGCAGCCGGCGCCGGGTCCTCAGCACGCGTGGCATCAGCCGTGGCGAGAACAGGGCTTGCGGCTCGTCGATCAGGTTGAGCACGCGCAGGAACGCGGCACTCACGGTGGGGTCGACAGGAACCGCCGCCAGGACACGGTCGAGGTACTTGTTGACGACCTTGTCCATCCGGGTCTGGGTCGCGCCGACGGTCGTCGGGTACCGCAGGTCCGAACCGGTCGCCAGCATCCATGACCCCTTGACCCGCGTGGCGATCACAGCCTGAGCGCCCTCGAGGGCACGAGGCAGGTCCGCCGATGAGCGGCAATCCTCCAGGATTCCCGTCAGCAGCTCCGCCTCCTTCGCCGCGACCGTCATCCCCTGCCCGTACGACGGGTTGAAGGCGCACAGACTGTCGCCGATCACGAGCAGGCGCCCAGGCATCGCCAGCTTCTCGTAGTGGCGCCGGCGATTCGACGTACGGCGGTAACCCCAGATCGGCGAGGCCGGCTCGGCGACCTCGATGACCTCGGACAGCAGCGAGCTGCGCAGGCTCGCCGCGAAGTCGCGGAACCCCTGCTCGTCGGTCGGCGGGTAGTCCCCACCGCCTCCGATCAGCGTCAGCACCCAGCGGTTCCCCTCGATCGGGAACATGATCCCGCCGCGCGAATGGACCGGCGGAGCGGGCTGGAGATAGACCGCGTTCCAGCGAGCGCTGAACCCAGCAGGGATCTCGAACATCCTGGTCGCGTAGCCGAGGAACGAGTCGATGGTGCTCTCCTCCGGAGCCGCGAAGCCGGCGTCCTCCAGCCACTCGGGAAGCCTCGAGCCGCGGCCGCTCGCATCGACGACCAGATCGGCGGGCAGCTCGGCGGTGGCCCCCGATCGGCGATCGCGCAGCCTCAGCCCGGCCAGCTCGCCCGGCGGCCGAACGTTCAGGCCCGTGACCTCGTGCTCGGTGAAGAAGCGGAGGTTGGTCAGCTTCTCGACGTGGCTGCGTACGGTCCACTCGAGCAGTGCACGGGTCGACGAAACGATCCGCTGGCTCGCCGGGAACGCCTGGCTCCATCGACCCGAGGGCGTCAGCCAGGCCATCTCCGTCGGCAAGCCCAGCGGCACCGCACCCGCGGCGATCAGGTCGTTCCCGACGCCGGGCAACAGGCGCTCGACGACCTCCATCCCGCCGGCCCAGAACGCGTGCAGATGGCGCGTCTGTGGCACCCCCTTGCGAACCTCCGGGCCGTCGGGCAGCCGGTCCCGCTCGATGATGGTGACCTGGTCGAATCGGTCGCTCAGCACCCGTGCGGTCAGGATGCCGGCCATACTGCCGCCGATGACCACAGCGTGGCCCAGTCGGTCGTCGTTCATGGTGAACTCCCCCTTGGATGGAACGGGGGCGGCCACCCCTAGCCGCCACCCGTCGGATCACGGTCCCAACCCACGCGCCCGCAAGTCCTGAAGAAGATCTGCAGAGATCCCGAGATCCACTGCGGTCCACGCCGCGGCCGGATCGTGGCAGACTCGATCGGAGGGGCTCGACCATGTATCGCTTCCGCGACTGCGAAGTGGATCCCCGCGGTTTCATGCTCCGGCGGGGCGGCGATCAGGTGCGCGTCGAGCGCCAGGTGTTCGGGGTCCTGGTCCACCTGATCGAGCACCGGGACCGCGTCGTACCCAAGGTCGAGCTTCTCGACGCGGTCTGGGGGAACCGCTTCGTCAGTGAGTCCGCGTTGACCAGCCGGCTGAAGGACGCGCGCCGCGCGGTCGGCGACGACGGACACCGGCAGGAAGTGATCGCGACGGTGCACGGGGTCGGCTACCGCTTCGTCGCCGCGGTCGAGGTGATGGGCGATCCGGCCCTGCCGGCGACTCCGGGGACGCGGATGGTCCAGGAGATCCACTACTGCGACTCCCCCGACGGCGCGCGGCTCGCCTTCGCGGTCTGTGGCGAGGGCCCTCCTCTGGTGAAGGCCGCGAACTGGCTCACGCACCTGGACCACGAATGGAGCAGCGTCATCTGGCGGCACTGGATCCAGTGGCTCGCCGGTGCCCACTACCTGGTCCGGTACGACGAACGCGGCTGCGGACTGTCGGACTGGGACGTGTCCGAGTTCGGTCTCGACGCGTGGGTCGAGGATCTCGAGCTGGTGGCCGACTCCGCGGGCGTGGACCGGTTCCCCTTGCTCGGTGTCTCGCAGGGCGGCGCGGTGGCGATCGAGTACGCCGTACGGCACCCGGACCGGGTCAGTCGGCTCGTTCTGGTCGGTGCCTACTCGCGCGGCCGCCTCGCCCGTGCGACGTCCGATGAGGAGCGGCAGGAGGCGTCCCTCGACCTGGCGCTGGGACGAGTGAGTTGGCGACGTGACGATGCGGCGTTCCGGCAGGTGTTCGCCAGTCAGTTCCTGCCGGACGCGCCGCGGGAGACGTGGGACGCGTTCAACGAGCTGCAGCGGGCGACCACGTCGGTGGCGAACGTCGTACGGTTCCTGGACGCGTTCGCACACATCGATGTCTCGGCCGTCGCGCCGAGCGTTCGCTGTCCGACCCTGATCGTGCATGCACGGCGTGACATCCGGGTGCCCGAGTCGCAGGCGCACGAACTGGCCAAGCTCATCCCGGGGAGCCGGCTGGTGTTCCTGGACAGCGGCAACCACATCATCACCGAGCACGAAGCCGCCTGGCCGGTGCTGGTGAGCGAGGTCAACCGGTTCCTGGCGAACTGAGCTCGATCAGCATCGGGAGATGGTCCGAGGCAGCAGGGAGGTCGGGGCGAGCCACGGCGGGGATCGGGACGATGCGGGCGGCGAGGGTAGGACTCGCGTGAGCCCCGTCGATGCGCTTGTGGGGGTTGGAGGAGCTGTACGTAGGGCCGGCGTCGGCGCCGAGGTCGGTGAGGCCTTCGGTGGCGAGTCGTTTCCAGACCGGGCCGTCGGGTTCTTCGTTGAGGTCGCCGGCGAGGAGGTACGGGAGGTTGAAGGAGCGGCAGCCTCGCAGGACCTGTTCGAGTTCGTGCTGGCGGCCGCGGATGTGCAGGCCGAGGTGGCAGACGATCAGGGCCAGGTCGGTGGAGCCGAGAGTGACGCGGCCGCCGACGGCACCGCCGGGGAGTTGGGTGGCGATCAGGTTCAGGCGACGCCGTACGAACGGGCGCCAGATCCGCCAGTGCAGCGGTTCCACCAGATCGGTGCTGTCGGCAACCAGGATCGCGTTCCGGGCCGACGCGGCGACGTACCGCATGCCGAAGCTCGCCGCCATCGCACGCCGCTTCTGCCGGGTCCCCCACCAGGTCGGCGCTTCCTGCACCAGCATCACGTCCGGCGCACATGCCTTCACGACCCGAGCGAGCGCAGCCCGGTCGTCACCCCACCGATGCACGTTGTACGACAGCACCCGCAGCAGAGGCGGGCCTTCGCTCATGCTTCAGGGTCGCCGTTCAGGTCGGCGTGCTGGAGGTCGGGGTCGGCGCGCATTCCGGTACGTCGGGCGGCCGACTTGCGTGCTGCCCGTTCGAGCCGCGTCGAGCGACTCCGGGCCGCTGCTGTCTTCGCAGTCACGGCGGTCGTCTTCACCCGGACCCGGCGCAACCAGGTCGCCTCTTCCCGGGCGAGGTCGGCGGCACCGACCAGGCCGGCCTCCGGGCCAAGCACGGCACGCACGATCCGCGCCTCCGGCCGGAAACCGCGACCGGTCAGCGTCCGCTTGAACGCCTCGCGGGCCGGCGCCAGCAGCAGCTCACCCGCGTCCGACACACCGCCACCGATCACGAACGTGCCCGGATCCAGCGCGGCGGCCAGGTTGGCCAGCCCGATCCCGAGCCACCGCCCGACGTCCTCGAGCAGCTCGACCGCGACCGGATCGCCGTCCTTGGCCAGCTCTGTCACCATCGGGCCGTTGATCTTGCGCGGATCGCCACCGGCCGCGCGCAGCAGGTTGTGTGCCACCGGCGAACCCGACAGCGCCAGCTCCCGCGCCTCCCGGGTCAGCGCGTTGCCGGACGCGTACTGCTCCCAGCAGCCGCGGTTGCCGCACTCGCACCGATGCCCGCCCGGCACGACCTGCATGTGCCCGAACTCGCCCGCGATGCCGAACTTCCCGCGCTGCAGCGCACCGTCGTTCAGGATCGCGCCGCCGATGCCGGTGCCGAGCGTGACACAGACCAGATGGCTCTCACCCTGTCCGCCGCCGAACCGCCACTCCGACCAGGCCGCGGCGTTCGCGTCGTTCTCGACCACGACCGGCAGCCCGAGCCTGCGCTCGACCGCGTCCCGCAGCGGCTCGTGCCGCCAGGCCAGGTGCGGTGCGAACAGCACCGACGACCGGGTCCCGTCGACGAACCCGGCGGCGCCGATGCCGACCGCGATCACGTCGTGCCGGGACTCCAGGTCGCGGACGATCTCCGCGATCGCGTCCTCGGTCTCCTTCGGATCGGTCGTCGGCGTGTCCCGCCGCAACCGGTCCAGGATGTTGGCCTCCGGGTCGACGACCCCGGCGGCGACCTTGGTCCCGCCGATGTCGATCCCGATCGTCAAAGCCTGCGTCAGAGCCACTGCCCGACCCTCCTCGCCGTACCCCCAGCCCCCGCCGGACTAGGTCGTGTCTGCTGGTCACGCGCCGTAGCGAGTGCCGCGCAGTAGGCGCGGGACCAGCAGACACGACCTGACTCCAGTATCCCGCGTGGTCCGGATCACCGGGTTTTCTCCGCGGGTGGGGCGGGGCGACGGGCCAGGTCGGCGGCGCCGATCAGGCCGGCGTCGTTGCCCAGTTCGGCCAGCCCGAACGACGGGTGCGGCCGGTTGGCCTTGGCCGGGAGGTTCCGCTCGAAGGCGACCTGGGCGGACTTCATCAGCAGGTCCTTCGCCGCGCTCACGCCACCCCCGATCACGATCGTGGTCGGGTCGAACATGGTCGCGAGACTCGCCAGGCCCTCGCCCAGCCACCGGCCGAGGTCCTCCAGCAGTTCGACCGCACACGGATCGCCGGCCGCGGCGGCCTCGGTGATCATCGGCCCGGTCAGCTGGGCCGGGTCGGAGATGCCGCACTCGGTCAGCATCTGCATCGCCGCCAGCGAACCGGCCTCCGCCTGCGCGCGCCCCTCACGGACCAGCGCACGCCCGGACGCGTACTGCTCCAAGCATCCACGCGCTCCACACCCACACCGATGCCCACCCGGTACGACGCGCATGTGGCCGAGCTCGGCCGCCACGCCATAGGCACCGCGCAGCAACTCGCCGCCGATGACGACCCCGCCGCCGATCCCGGTGCCGATGGTGAGGCAGAGCATGTGCTCGACGTCCTTCGCGGCACCGAAGGCGAACTCGCCCCAGGCCGCCGCGTTCGCGTCGTTCTCGACCACGACCGGGATCTTCAACTGCTCCGCGACCCGGGTCCCGAGCGGCTCGTCCCGCCAGGCGAGGTTCGGCGCGAACAGCACCGTCGACCGGTCCGAGGAAACGAACCCCGCGGCACCGATCCCGACCGCCTCCACGTCGTGTGCGGCGATCAGTTCGGCCGCGGCATCGCAGATCGCCGCCGCGGTGTCGTCGACCGAGTCCGCCGGGGTGTCGCGATTCGCGCGGGCACCGATCGTGCCGTCCGCGTCGACGACGCCTGCTGCGATCTTCGTTCCGCCGACATCGATGCCGATGGTCAGTCCCATGGTTCGGGGTCCTCACTCACGTCGATCCGGTCGACCGTCGGCCGGCTCGGCTCGTCCTCCTGCTTGGGGGAACGCGATGCTGCGTCCTCCTGGGCCTGCCGGGCTGCCGCAGCGGCTGCCTCCAGCAACGATCGCACCGAGCCGAGCACGTGCGCGGCCGCAGTGGACAGCTGCTCGATCGTCTCCGGGCTGGTGTTCCGCACCTTGTGGATCAGCTGGCACACCGGGCACCAGACGCAGTCCGGACCGAGCTTGTGCTGATGCTCTTCATCGGCAGCTGGTGTCTGTTCGGAATGCTTCGTCGCATCCACATCGGCAGCATGCTGCAGTACGGCGAACAGCTTGGCCGCCTCCTCGGCGAGGCTACCGACCGGCTCCTTGGTCAACGGCCCTCCCCGATCGCTGCCTCGCGCGCTCGCTGCTGCGAGAGCTGCTCGTGGTACTCCGCTGTCAGACCCTGCGCCAACTCCTGCGCGGACTCCAGCGGCCCACTCCCGCTCGGCACCTCGCCGGACGGCACCGGACGAGCCGACTCGCGCGGAGCGAACCGCACCTGCAGCCGTCCTTCGTCCAGTCGCGCACCCGCGACCACTCCACGCGCGAGCGCGGCCGGAAGCGGCAGCACGCGCCGGTACGACCCGACCGTGATGATCAGCTCGTCGCCGTGCCGGGCCAGCTCCAGCTCGCTCGCGGAGGCCAGCGGCAACGGCATCGTCAGCGTGTACGTGCGGCCGTCGGTGTCGATGTGCCGGTCCACCCACAGCGAGGTCTCGTCCGTGGCCCGGGCGAACGGGTCGTCCCCGCCGTACATCTCGACCGCGAAGGCGGCCAGCTCCTCGACGCCCACCGGCTCACAGACCCGGTACGGCGATTCCCAGATCGGCAACGGCCGGAACGAGTCGGCGACCTCCTCGAGGATGCCGCGTTGCGCGGCGACCCACTGACGTCGCCAGGTGTCCGCGCCCGCGGCCGGGAACACGCGGTTCGCCACCACGCCGTCCACGCGGTAGCCGTACAGCGAGAGGCGGGTCAGCGAACGCCGCGCCTCGGCGACGACCACGGCCTCCGGCGTGAGCACGAGCCGCACC
Source organism: Kribbella pittospori (assembly GCF_004331465.1). Taxonomy (GTDB): domain Bacteria; phylum Actinomycetota; class Actinomycetes; order Propionibacteriales; family Kribbellaceae; genus Kribbella; species Kribbella pittospori. The sequence goes on along the minus strand of NZ_SJKB01000001.1, from coordinate 831,250 downwards.
GACGCGTCCGGGCCGGCCAGCAACGTGCGGATGTCCGACAGGTCGCTCTGCAATCGCCGTAGCGCGTCGAAGACCGTGTCGTCCGGCACCGGGATGCCCGACGGACGACTCAGGAACGGCCGGAAGGTCCGCATCACCTTGCGCTCGGCGTTGAAGATGCGGCCCATGTACCAGTTCAGTGCCTCGGGCAACGCCAGCAAACGGAGTGTCTCGGCGGTCGGCGCGCAGTCGACGACGATCACGTCCCAGCGTCCGGACCGGAAGTGGTCGCGCACCTCGAGCAGTGCGAGCACCTCCTCGGCGCCGGGCAGCACGGTCAGCTCCTCGGCCTCCATCGGGTCGACCCCGACCATGTTCAGCACCGAGCGCAGGTACGCCTGGATGTCGCCCCAGGACCGCTCGAACCGCCGCTGGGCGTCGATCTGCTGGACGAACAGCAAGTCGTCGACCTCGGTCGGCTCACCGCCGACCTCGCAGTCGAACGCGTCCGACAGCGAGTGCGCGGCATCCGTCGACAGCACCAGCGTGCGCAGCCCGCGCAGCGCGGCGAGCGTGGCCGTTCCCGCGGCGGAGGTCGTCTTGCCTACGCCACCTTTACCTGTGTACAGCAGAACCCGAGTCACGGACTTACGACTCGACGCGCTTCTTGAGGCCCTTCAGGGCGGTGTCGATGATGACCTTCTCGGCCTTGCGCTTCAGCATGCCGATCATCGGGATCGCCACGTCGACGGCGAGCCGGTACGTCACCTCGGTCCCCTCCCCGCCGCCCAGGTCGCGCAGCACATAGGCGCCGTCCATCCCCTTCACCATCTTGGCCTGCACCAGCGTCCAGGTCACCTCGTTGCGGGACCATGTGTACGCCAGCGTGTACTCGTCCGAGATCGCCCCGGCGTCGACCCGGAAGCGTACCTGCTTCGGCCGGCCCGCCTCGTCGGTGGACAGTACCTCGGTCTCCCGCATCGAGTCGGCCCATTCCGGGTACGCCGCGAAGTCCGCGATCACCGCCATGATCTGCTTCGGGGTCGCGTTCACCACGATGGTCGAGGTGGTCTGTTCCGCCATTGATACACCTCTTAACTGCCAGGGCTGGTGGTGCGGGAACCGGTGGGACGAGTACTGCGAGGACGGCCGGGTGCGGTGTCCTCACCGGAGACTATCGCGGGATCGGATCCGGGACGGTGCTCGCCCGCCGCGCGGCCTGCCTCGGCTTCGTCCTTGAACCGCCACATCCGCTCGCGGTACGCCGCGACGTACCGCTCGCGCAGCCTGTCCAGGGCCCGGCCGCGGACCGGCCGGCGCGGATCGACACGCAGGTACCAATGCACCACGACCCCGTCGCGGACCGGCTCCAGCCACCACTCCGCCGTACCGATGGCCGCGCCGGTCACCGACCAGCGCACGCCCTCCAGACCGCGTCGCTCGGACGGGGTCAGGTTCAGATCCGGCCACCACTCGCGCCAGAGGGTGTCCGAACCGAGTCGCTCGGCGACGTAGGCTGGATCAGCAACGACCAGGTCGTCGCAACTGAGGTCGAGCGTGGGCATTGCTGCGGGCACCTGTTCCTTGGGTCACATGAACCTGGCTACTTATGGGTAGGTGACTGTAGCGTGCGCCGGAAGTCGACAATTCGTGACCGACTGAGGAGACGCGGATGCGTGAGTACACCGTTCCTGCTGTGACCGAGCCACCCACCGGGAGCCTGAGCGACCCCGTCTGGGCGAACGCGTCCTCCCATCCTGACACCGCTGTGTTCAGCCGGCGGGTCGGGTCGGACTCAGGGGGCGGGTGGCTCGACGTCTCCGCGGCCGAGTTCGCCCGCCAGGTGACCGGGGTCGCGAAGGGCCTGATCGCGGCCGGCGTGAAGCACGGCGACCGGGTCGCCCTGCTCAGCGCCACGCGGTACGAGTGGACCCTGATCGACTACGCGATCTGGACCATCGGCGCGGTCACGGTGCCGATCTACGAGACCTCGTCGGCGTCGCAGGTGCAGTGGATCCTGACCGATTCCGACGCGGTCGTCGCGATCACCGAGAACGCCGCCCACGGCGCGGTGGTCGAGTCCGCCCGGCCGGAAGCGCCGCATTTGCAGGAGGTCTGGCAGATCGAGGCCGGTGCGGTCGACGAGTTGACCGTGCTCGGCCAGGAGATCAGCGACTCCGAGTTCGACAAGCGCCGTTCGGCGGTCGTGCCGAGTGACCTGGCCACGCTCATCTACACCTCCGGTACGACGGGCCGTCCGAAGGGCTGCAAGATCAGCCACTCGAACTTCATCGACGAGCTCGGCCCGGCGGTGAAGATCCTGGACGGCCTGTTCGACGTCAACGGTGCGAGCACGCTGCTGTTCCTGCCGCTGGCCCACGTGTTCGCCCGGATCATCCAGGTCGGGTGCGTGATGAAGATGGTCAAGGTCGGCCACACCGCCGACGTGAAGAACCTGGTCCCCGACCTCGGCGAGTTCAGGCCGACGTTCATCCTGAGCGTGCCGCGGGTGTTCGAGAAGGTGTTCAACTCGGCCAGCCAGAAGGCGCATGCCGACGGCAAGGGCAAGATCTTCGACGCCGCCGCGGACACCGCGATCGCGTACTCGCAGGCGCAGGACAAGGGCGGTGCGTCGTTCGGGCTGAAGGCCAAGCACGCGCTGTTCGACCGACTCGTCTACAGCAAGCTCCGCAACGTCCTCGGCGGCCAGGTCCAGTACGCCGTCTCCGGCGGCGCGCCACTGGGTGACCGGCTCGGCCACTTCTTCCGCGGCATCGGCGTACCGGTGCTGGAGGGCTACGGCCTGACCGAGACCACCGCCGCCGTGGCGGTGAACCTGCCTGACGACATCCGCATCGGGACCGTCGGCCGGCCGCTGCCCGGCGTGTCGGTTGGCGTCGCGGACGACGGCGAGCTGCTGTTCAAGGGCGGCCAGGTGATGCAGGGCTACTGGAAGAACGACGAGGCGACCGCCGCCGCGATCGACGCGGACGGCTGGTTCCACACCGGCGACCTGGGTGAGTTCGACGTCGACGGCTTCATCAAGATCACCGGCCGGAAGAAGGAGATCCTGGTCACCGCGGGCGGCAAGAACGTCGCGCCGACGGTGCTGGAGGACCAGATCCGGCTGCACCCGCTGGTCAGTCAGTGCATGGTCGTCGGCGACGGCAAGCCGTTCATCGCGGCGCTGATCACGATCGACCCGGAGACGATCGTGCCGTGGGCAACCGAACGCGGGAAGCCCACCGACGTGGCGTCGCTGACCGCCGACGAGGACCTGATCGCCGAGATCCAGAAGGCCGTCGACGAGGCCAACGGCTCGGTCTCCAAGGCCGAGGGCATCAAGAAGTTCCACATCCTCGAGACCGACTGGACCCAGGAGAGCGGCGAGCTGTCCCTGAAGCTCTCACTCCGCCGCCACATCGTGATGAAGAACCACGAGTCCGACGTCGAGGCCCTCTACACCAAGTAGGTGGCGTACCCCCGGCATCAGCCGATTGGTTGATGCCGGGTCGATCTTGATGGGCGATGTGGGCTGGGTGGGTCGTCCGCGAGGCTCGGTGTATGACCACGGCGAGTACGAGAACGACGGCCCGCGGGGCTGTCGTCGAAGTCAGTAATCTGCGCAAGTCCTACGGCGACCGGACCGTCGTCGACGGTGTGTCGTTCACCGTCGAGGAGGGCGAGATCTTCGGGATCCTCGGCCCGAACGGTGCCGGGAAGACGACCACGGTCGAGTCCATCGAAGGTCTGCGGGTCCCCGACGCGGGCCGGATCCGGGTCGCCGGTCTTGACCCGGTCGCCGACCACGCGGCGGTGACCCAGGTCCTCGGCGCCCAGCTCCAGGAGAGCGAGCTGCAGGCCAAGCTCACCGTACGCGAGGCCCTCGAGCTGTACGCCGCTCTGTACCCGAACCCGGCCGACTGGCGGCCGCTGGCCGAACGCCTCGGCCTGACCGCTCAGCTGAAGACCCGGTTCGGCGTCCTCAGCGGCGGCCAGAAGCAGCGCCTGTTCATCGCGCTCGCGCTGATCGGCAACCCCAGGGTGGTCGTCCTCGACGAGCTGACGACCGGGCTCGACCCGCGCGCCCGCCGCGACACCTGGGAGATCGTCGAGGACGTCCGCGCGCGCGGCGTCACCGTCCTCCTGGTCACGCACTTCATGGAGGAAGCGCAGCGACTGTGCGACCGGATCGCCCTGATCGACAAGGGCCGCATCACCGCGCTCGACACCCCGCGCGGCCTGATCAGCCGGACGGCCGGATCGACCGTCATTTCGTTCACACCGTCGGCACCGCTCGACGAGGAGGAGCTCGCCGCACTGCCGGCGCTGGCTTCCGTCGAGTACAAGGACGACCGGATCACCCTCGGCGGAACCGACGACACCGTCACCGCGTTGCTCACGCTGCTCGCCCGGCACCGCATCACCGCGCACCAGCTCAGGGTCACCGACGCCACGCTGGACGACGCCTTCCTCGACCTGACCGGAGCTGCATGATGACCACCGCCACCGTTCCGGCCGCGACTCCTCGCGGCACCGCCTCTCCCTTCGCCGCCGTACTGCGTACCGAGGCCCGGCTGTTCCGGCGTGAGCCCGGCATCCTCTTCTGGACCCTTGGCTTCCCACCCGTGCTGCTGGTGATCCTGGGCAGCATCCCGTCGTTCCGGAAGGTCGACCCCGGTCTCGGCGGTCTCCGGCTGATCGACCTGTACGTGCCCATCCTCGTCCTGGTCGCCCTGATCGTGACCGGCCTGCAGACGATGCCACCGGTCATCACCGGCTATCGCGAGCGCGGCATCCTGCGCCGGATGTCGGCGACCCCGGTCCGCCCGTCCGCCCTGCTGATCGCGCAGATGGGACTGAACGGCGCCACCGCACTGGTGTCGGCGCTGGTCTGCCTCACGATCGGCCGACTCGCCTTCGACGTGAAGCTTCCACAGCAGGCGTTCGGGTACGCACTCGCTCTACTGCTCACCGCCGCCGTCGCGCTGGCCATCGGTGCACTGGTGACCGCACTGGCCCGTACGGCGAAGGTCGCCAGCGCGATCGGCTCGGCGGTGTTCTTCCCGAGCATGTTCTGCGCCGGAGTCTGGCTGCCTGTACAGAACATGCCGAATGTCCTCCGGCACATCGTCGAGGCGACCCCCTTCGGAGCGGCGGCCCGTGCGCTGGGCCAGGCCGCCGCCGGTGACTGGCCGGCGTGGTCGCACCTCGGCGTACTCGCCGCCTGGGCGGTCGTGCTCTCGGCGGCCGCCATCCGCTGGTTCCGCTGGGAGTAGGAGACTGACAGGGTGACGACAGCGGAAGCGGACATCGATCGGCGGCAAGAGGTGTTCCGGCGGTGGCAGCCGCTCGGTCTGCTCGTCCTCGGCACCCTCCTGTCGGCCGCCACGGTCAAGCTGATCATGCCGACCGCGGCTCGACAGCTCACGGCCGCGGCCCTCGTCGTCGCGGCCGTGCTGCTCCAGCTCTGGTGGGGCGACCGGACCCGCCGCGGTCCGGGCCGGCTGTCGGTCGTGTACTACGCCATCCGGTACGTGATCGGCTTCGCGCTCACCCTGACGAACCCGTTCTTCGCCTTCTACGCCGTGGCGGGGTACTTCGACGCCGAGGAACTGATCCCTGGACGACAGTGGAGACGAGTCGCGCTGTTCGCCTGCTCGATCCCGGTGGCGGGGGCGCAGACCAGTGGGATCCCGGTCGACGGCGGGATGAAATGGGTCGTCTTCGCCGTCCTCCTGGCAGGCAACAACGTGATGCTGACGCTCGTCACCCACTTCAGTGAACAGGAAGAACAACGGTCTCGGGGCCGGGCTGCCACCATCGTCGAGCTCCAGCAGGCCCGCGACGAGAACGCCGCGCTGCAGGCTCAACTCCTCGTCCAGGCACGGGAAGCGGGCATCGCCGACGAACGCAGGCGGCTGGCCGCCGAGATCCACGACACGATCGCCCAGGGTCTGACCGGCATCATCGCCCAGCTCCAGGCGGTCGCGACCACAGCCGACCACGAGGCCGCTCGGGAGCACGTGGACCGCGCGACCGAGCTGGCCCGGCACAGCCTGGGCGAGGCGCGGCGCTCGGTCCACAACCTCGCGCCCACGGGTCTGTCGTACGACGGACTTCCCGAAGCGCTGCGCAAGACGGTCGACCAGTGGGCGGCCCGGACCGGCGTACGGACAGAGTTCACGCTCACGGGTACGGCGGAGCACCTGCACGGAGAGGTCTCGGCCACCCTCCTGCGCATCACTCAGGAGGCCTTGGCGAACGTGTCCAAGCACGCCGCCGCGACCCGGGTCGGGGTCACCCTCAGCTTCATGGACGACGAGGTCACGTTGGACATCCGCGACGACGGCAAGGGGTTCGAACCGATGGCATTGCCCGCCCGCAGCAGTACTGGCGGCTTCGGCCTCGAGGGCATGCGCGCCCGGGCCGAGCGGATCGCCGGCTCGCTCACCGTCGAGGCCGAGCCAGGCTCCGGTACGGCGGTGTCGGCTCGCGTACCGTTGGTGCTCCATGAGTGAGATCTCGCTGCTTCTCGTCGACGACCATCCGGTCGTCCGCAACGGCCTGCGCGGCATGTTCGAGTCCGTGCCCGGCTTCACTGTTCTCGCGGAGGCGTCCAACGGTGTGGAGGCGATCGAGCTGGCCGCCGATCTCGACCCTGACGTGATCCTGATGGATCTGCGGATGCCGGGAGGTGGCGGGCTCGACGCCATCAAGGAACTGAGCCGCCGCGGTGCCCGCGCGAAGGTCTTGGTCCTCACCACCTGGGACACCGATACCGACACCGTGCCCGCGATCGAGGCCGGTGCCACGGGCTACCTGCTCAAGGACGCCCCACGGGACGAGTTGTTCACGGCAGTGCGCGAAGCGGCCGCCGGCCGGACGGTCCTGTCCCCTGCCGTCGCCTCCCGCCTGGTCTCCGCGGTCCGCACGCCGGCGCCGAGTCCGCTGGCTCCCCGGGAACGCCAGGTCCTCGCACTCGTTGCCATGGGCACCTCGAACCGCGAGATCGCCCGCGAACTGTTCATCAGCGAGGCCACGGTGAAGACGCATCTCAGCCACCTGTTCACCAAGCTCGGCGTGAACGACCGCGCCGCGGCGGTGGCCAAGGGGTACGAGCAGGGCATCCTGGGCCGGGATTGAACTCAGGGGAAGGAGCCGGCACGCAGCAGCGCGCTGGGCAGGGTCTTGCCGAGTTGCTTCTCCAGCCACCCGGCCGAGGCGATGGTCTCGGCGAGGTCGACCGTCGTACTCCAGCCCATCCGTCGCAGCAGATAGATCAAGTCCTCGGTCGCCAGGTTGCCGGTGGCTGCCGGCGCGAACGGGCAGCCACCGGCGCCGCCGATGCTGGCATCCAGCGTGGTGATACCGGCGGCGAGTGCGGCCACCGCGTTTGCTGCGGCGGTGTTGCGCGTGTCGTGTAGGTGGAGTCTCAGCGGGAGGTCCGGTCCGGCCAACGATCGGGCCAGCGCCGCGCGCTCGGCGATGTCCGTCGGTACCGCGACTCCGATCGTGTCGGCCAGGGCGAGCTCGTCGGGGCCTGCGGCAACGACCTGCCGGAGTACCTCGCTGAGTCGGTCGAGTGGGACCTCGCCTTCGAACGGGCAGCCGAAGGACGCGCCGATCGTGATGGTGGCGAAGATGCCCGACGCCTTCGCCTCGGCGACCAGCGTCGCGGCGGTGGCGCAGGCCTCTGCGGTCGTCATCCCCTGGTTGCGTTGACAGAAGGTGTCGGTGGCAACGACCACCACGTCGATCTCGTCGACTCCGCCGGCCAGCGCTCGATCGAGACCACGTTGGTTCATGACCAGTCCGGCGTACCGGACGCCGTCGTACCTCGGGAGGGCGGCCATGAGCTCGTCTGCGTCGGCGAGCTGTGGAACGCGTTGCGGGTTGACGAAGCTGGTCACTTCGATCCGGCGGGTGCCTGCGCGGACGGCACGTTCGATCAGCTCGACCTTGGCCTCGGTGGTGAGGACGGCGGACTCGTTCTGCAGGCCGTCGCGGGGTGCCATCTCGACGATCTGCACGGAGTTCATCGGTCCTCCGTTCATCGGTTCTCCGCGAGGTAGCCGAGGGCAACGGATTCGGTGATCACCTCGGCGTACTTGGCCTGCAGATCGAACAGGTTCGCCTCGTGTGGTCCGGGACCGCGATCACCGACCGCGTCGCGGACGACGAGCGGGACGAAGCCGTACTGGATCGCGTCGACGGCGCTGGCACGGATGCAGCCGCTGGTGCTGACGCCGGCGATAACGAGCGTGTCGATGCCTTGGGCATGCAACGTGGATGCGAGGGTCGTGCCGAAAAAGGCACTGGCGTACTGCTTGACCAGGACGAGCTCGTCCTCGGCCGGCGCGACCTGCGGCATCAGCTCGCCCATCACGCCGCCGCCGTCGAAGAGCTGCGTCAACGCCGGCACCTTCCGGACGAACATCCCTCCGTCCACACCACCCGGGCCGTAGGCGACCCGGGTGTGGATGATCGGTACGCCGTGCTCGCGCGCCACACCGAGCAACCGGGCGGCCGAGTCCAGGCAGTCCTTCGACGGCAGACACAGCGGACTCGCCGGATCGAAGTACGCCCGCATCAGATCCACCACCAGCAAAGCCGGCCGACTCCCCGGCTCGAGCCGCCCATCAAACCCAGTCTCGGAACTCATCGCGCTACCGGTGGGCGGGGTGCCGGGAGGCCGGTTTCCGCCAGGGCGTTGGCGAGGATGGTTTCGATGGGCGGGCCGCTGTCGAATGTCGGCAACGGATCGGGGCGACCCGTCCGAAGCTCCGTGCGCAGTTGGTCCGTCGCCGAGACGTCGACCGCACCTTCTTCATCGCACACCACGCCGTACCGACGCGCACCGTCAACGGTGATGAGACCGCGAAGAACCTCCAAGCCAACGAGCTCGGCGTCGCGGGCGAGCGGGTCACCCCACCCACCACCGCCCCACGTGACGAAGTGCAGGAGGTCTCCGATCCCGACCGGTACGTCGTGCACCTTGCTGCCGAGCATCTCCGTCGTACCGTCGGCACGCTCGATCCACTTGCGACTCCGCGCGCCCGGCTCGCCGCCGTTCACACCCCACGGGTACGTCAGCCACCGGTCGTCGTGGATCGCGATCGTCCCCGCCTCGAGGAAGCGGTACGCCACGTCGACCCCGTTGCCGCCGCGATGCAATCCCGCTCCCCCGGTGTCCGCAACGGTCTCCCATCGCTCGATCCGCAATGGGTAATAGGACTCCAGGTACTCGCACGGGATGTTCACGAACGACGGCCAGAGCGAGTGACCGTCCGGCCCGTCACCGACCGGCCGACCTGGGATCCCACCGAACCCGATCGAGTACAGCTGGAACCACTCGCCCTTCCGCTCGCCCGGCCCGTAGTTGCCGGAGTACATGAAGTGCGGCGACGACGAGAAGCCCGCGGCGTTGAGCAGACTCGGGTTGGTCTGTCCGAGCAGCCCACCGAACAGGTCGAAGACGCGCCCGATCCCGTGGTTGCGCGCGTTGAGCGCGGCCGGGAACTTCGGCTTCCAGAACGACTCGTCCGGGATCTTTACGTCGACCAGCGGATAGAAGCCGTCGTTCCAGAGAATCTGTGGATCGGCCACCGTGATCATGTAGATGCCGAAGAACATCCGGACCAGGTTCTCGTTCAGGTAGTAGTTGATCGGCCCCTGCGCCTGCGGGCTGCTGCCGCTGAAGTCGAGCAGCACTTTCTCGCCGGTCCGGGTCAGGCTGAGCTTCAGCTCGTACGGCCCGTACCCGAGCCCGTCGTCGCAGATGTAGTCGGTGAACGAGATCGTCTCGCCGTCTTTGAAGACCATCTCGAGCAGCGTCTTCATCGCCCGGAAGTTGCGGTCCAGCAACTTCTCGAGCGCCGAGTTGTAGGTGTCGACGCCGAACCGCGCACACATTTCCTGCACCCGGCGGGAGGCGGTCCGGCAGGCGGCGACGATGCCGTGCAGATCGGCCCGGTTCCAGTCGGGCTTGCGGACCTGGTTGAGGATGATCCGGAGCGCGTCCTCGTCGAGCACGCCCTTCTTGTAGAGCTTGAACGGCGGGATCACCACGCCTTCCTCGTAGATCGTCCGTGCGTCGGTCGGCATCGACGCCGGCGACTTCCCGCCGACGTCGGACATGTGACCGAACATTGCCGACCAGCCGACAATCCGGCCGTCGACATAGATCGGCATCACCACCAGCCAGTCGTTCGCGTGACTGATCGCCGCGCCGCACGAGTACGGATCGGAGGTGAGCAGTACGTCGCCCTCCTCGATGTCGCCGGCGAAGTTGTCCAGGAAGTCCGGGATCGACAGGCCGAACTGGCCGACCATCATCTTGCCGTCCGGGTTGGCGATCAGCGGGAACTCGTCGTGCTGCTCGCGGATGCCCGGCGACAGCGCGGTCCGGAACAGCACCTCGTCCATCTCGTACCGGGCGTTGCGCAACGCGTTCTCGATCAGGTCGAGGGTGACCACGTCGACGTCGACGCGGGTCAGGGGCTCGGTCGCGGTCTCGATCAGGCGGGCCATGTCAGCGCTCCTCGTGGGCTGGCCGGATGAGCAAGCTGCCGCTGGGATGCACGGTCGCCGCGTGCCCGGGCAGGATCAGGGTGGTGGAGTCCATCTCGGTCACGATCGCCGGGCCGGGTACGACGTTCCCGGCCCGCAGCAACGCGCGGTCGTAGATCGCGGCGCTGACCTCGGCACCCTCGACCCAGATCTGGGCGTGCGTTCGAAGGGCCGGCGTGGGATCCGAGTCGCCGGCAGCCAACTCGGACGCGGCGACCTCGGGCTTGGGTCCGTGCGCGGTTGCCCGGGCGGTGACGAGTTCCTGTTCGGTGTCCAGAACGAACGAGAACAGCCGCTGGTGCTCGGCGTCGAATGCCTGCCGCAGCGCGTCGAGTCCGCCGCCGTCACCATCGAAACTCGCGAGGTCGACGGGGACCGGGATCTCGAAGCCCTGACCGTGGTACCTGAGGTCGACGGAGTACACGACCTCCTGCTCGTCCTCGGGCACGGCTTGGTCGGTGAGAGTCGCGCGGGCCTTGGCCGCGAGGTCCGTCAGCAGGTCGCGCAGGCTGTGGTCGGTCAGTTCGCCGAAACGCCGTACCAGCGTGCGGACGGCCTCGTCGCGCAGGTTCGTGGTGGCATCGCCGTACGCGCAGAGCACGCCGGGCGACGGCGGGATGATCACCGGCCACGCACCGGTGAGCTTGCCGAGGGCGTTGGCGTGCAGAGGTCCGGCGCCACCGAACGCGACCAGGGCGAAGTCGCGCGGATCGAAGCCCTGCTGGATCGACACCAGCCGGAGCGCACCGAACATGTTCTCGTTGACAATGTCCACAATCCCGGCCGCAGCGGCCTCCACCGACGCCAGGCCGGTGGCATCCGCGATCGGCTTCACCGCGGCCCGGGCCGCCTCGCGATCGAGGGTGATCTCACCACCGGCCAGATCGGCCGGAAGGTAGCCGAGGACAACGTTCGCGTCGGTGACGGTCGGCTGAGTGCCACCAGCCGCGTACGCCGCTGGGCCTGGCGCGGCACCCGCAGACTGCGGGCCGACCCGAAGGGCCTGAGTGAGCGGCGGAACATGGGCGATCGAACCGCCACCGGCGCCGACCGTCCGGACATCGACCGAGGTTGCCCGGACCTTCAGGTCACCCACCGTCGTCTCCCGGCCGACCCGAGGCGTCAGGCTTTGGACCAGCGCGACATCGGTCGACGTACCGCCCATGTCGAAGGTCAGGAAGTCCGGATAGCCGGCCTGTTCGGCCACCCAGGTCGCGCCGGTGACTCCACCGGCCGGGCCGGACAGCAGGAGGTTCACCGGGTTGTCGGCGGCAACCTTCGCGGACACGAGACCGCCGTCGCTGCGGAGGATGCACAGCCGACCCTCGACCCCCGATTCGCGCAGTTGCGACTCGAGGTTGGCGACGTACCGCGCGACCTGTGGCTGGACCGCGGCGTTCGCGACTGTCGTGATGGTGCGCTCGTACTCACGCAGTTCGGGCAGCACCGCTGACGACCGTGACACGGAGATATCAGGCAGGATCTCGGCGGCGAGGGCCGCGACCCGCTGCTCGTGGTCGGGGTTGGCGTAGGAGTTGATCAGGCTGATGCTCAACGCCTCGACGCCGCGATCCTTGAGCCGACGGAGCTTGGCGCGTACGTCGTCCTCGTCCAGCTCGGTGACCACACTGCCGTCCGAGCCGATCCGGCCACGGACCTCGACCGTGTCCTCCAGCGCGGCGAGCGGCTCGGGCTTCGGCCAGATGATCCAGCCGGCCAGACCGCCGGGGACGAATGATCGGGCGATCTGCAGAACCTGCCGGAATCCCTCAGTGGTCACGAGGCCGACTCGGGCGCCCTTGCCCTCCAGGATCGCGTTGGTGGCGACCGTCGTCCCGTGGAACACCTCCCCGATCGAGGATGGTCCGACGCCGGCCGCCGTACAGGCACGCTCGATCCCGCGCAGTACGCCGATCGACTGGTCCTCGGGAGTCGACGCGGTCTTGGCCCGGAAGGTCCGGCCGGTGTCCTCGTCGATCAGCAGGATGTCGGTGAACGTCCCACCGACGTCCACGCCGAGCCGATACGTCATGGGTTCCTCCTCAGATCACACCGGCCGCGCGCAGCGAGTCGAGCTCGCCGTCGCCGAGGCCCAGCAGGTCGCGGTAGATCAGGTCGTTGTGCTCGCCGAGCGCCGGGCCGACATGCCGGACCCGTCCCGGGGTGTTGGACAGCTTGGGGACCACGTTGTGCATGGCGAACTCGCCCAGCTCCGGGTGCAGCAGCCGGACGATCGCCTCCCGGGCCTTGAAGTGCGGGTCGGTCAGCATGTCCTTCGCGCGATAGATCCGGCCGGCCGGGACACCATGCTGGTTCAGCCGGTCCAGCAGTTCGTCCGCCTTGACGGTGCCGCTCCAGGCGGCGATCAGGTCGTCCAGCTCGACCATCGAGCTGCCCCGCGCACCGTGGGTCGCGTACCGCTCGTCGTCGGCCAGCTCGGGCCGTCCCATCGCCTCCGCGAGCCGCCGGAACACGGTGTCCTGGTTCGCCGCGATCAGGATCATCTCGCCGTCGGCGGTCGGATACACGTTGCTCGGGGCAACGTTAGGCAGGGTGGTACCGGTCCGTTCCCGCTGGTACCCGGCCACCTGGTACTCCGGCACCAGCGACTCCATCATCGCCAGCACCGCCTCGTAGATCGCGGAGTCGACCAGCTGCCCGCGGCCGGTCCGGCTGCGCTGATGCAACGCGACCAGAGTGCCGAGACACGCGAAGGTCGCGGCGAGCGAGTCGCCCAGCGAGATCCCAGCTCGCGATGGCGCGCGATCCGGGTCGCCGGTGACGTATCGGATCCCGCCCATCGCCTCACCGATCGAGCCGTAGCCCGCGCGTTCGGCGTACGGGCCGGTCTGGCCGAAGCCACTGACCCGGGTGACGATCAGGCCGGGGTTCAGCTCCCACAGCTGCTCCGGCCCGAGCCCCCAGCGCTCGAGCGTGCCCGGCCGGAAGTTCTCGATCAGTACGTCGGAAGTGGCGATCAGCCGGCGGACGAGATCCTGGCCGTCCTCGCTCCGGAGGTCCGCGGTGACCGACAGCTTGTTCCGGGCGACCACCGGCCACCACAGCGACTTGCCGTACGGGCGTTCGCGGCCCCACTGCCGCATCGGATCACCACGGCCCGGGTCCTCCACCTTGATCACCTCGGCGCCGAAATCGCCGAGCAGCTGACCGCAGAAGGGACCGGCCAGCAACTGGCCCAGCTCGACCACGCGGACGTCGTCCAGCGGCAGGGGTGTACTCATGCACCATCCTCAGATTGCATGCAATTTGTCGCCTTCGATGGCGGAGAAGCTACGCCGGGCCGTGGAGCCTGTCAACGGATTGCATGCAATCTGGAGTGGTTGTACGGTGACTCCCACCATGGACGAGAGCACCACACCGATCCGCGCGGCCGACAACGGGCACGCCGCGGACGAGGCCTACCGGCTGATCCGGGAGCAGATCCTGACCGGACGGCGCGACGGCGGCGAATGGCTGCGCGAAGGCGAGCTGGCCGACGCGTTCGGGGTGAGCCGCACCCCCATCCGGGAGGCGCTGCGCCGGCTCACCGCCGAGGGCCTGGTCCGGTACGAACGGAATCGCGGCGTACAGGTCCAGGTCTGGAGCGTGCGCGACCTGGACGAGATCTTCAGTCTCCGATCGGTCCTCGAGCCTTGGGGCTGCCGGCTCGCGGCGACGTCAGGGCGCGCCGATCTCACCATGCTGGCCGAGCTGGCCGATGCGATGGACCGGGTCGCTCCCGACGGACACCCCACCGACGTCGATCGGCTCACCGAGCTCAACAACCGCTTCCACCGCGCGATCCTGGAGGCGGCCGACAACACCCGCCTCACCGCAGTGATCTCCTCGATCGTTCAGGTCCCACTCGTCTGGCGGACGTTCACGCGCTACTCCCCCGAGGCGCTCCGGCGCAGCCTCGCCCACCACCACGAGCTGGTCGCCGCGCTCACCGCGGCCGATCCCGACTGGGCCGAGTCCGTCATGCGCGGCCACGTCCGAGCAGCCTGGAACACCCTGACGGCTACCGACCACCGGTGAACGTAATGCCGTTCGTGATGTGCTTCTGGGCGACGAAGAACAGCACCAGGCAAGGCAGTGTGATCAGGACCGACGTTGCCATCAGCAACGGGGTGTCGGTGCCGTTGACGGACTGGAAGCCGGCCAGCGCGAGCGGCAGCGTCTTCCACTTGTCGGAGTTGATGTAGATGGCCGGGCCGAGGAAGTTGTTCCAGTAGCCCATGAACAACAGGATCGAGACCGCCACCACGGCCGGTCGTGCGAGCGGCAGATAGACCAGCCAGAACGTCTTGAACCAACCGCATCCGTCCACCACCGCGGCGTCGGCGAGCTCGGACGGCATCCGGGCGAAGAACTGCCGGAACAAGAAGATGTAGAACGGCGACCCGAAGAACGCCGGCAGGATCAGCGGATAGAGCGTGTCGATCATGCCGAGGTTGTTGAAGAGCATGAACTGCGGCACCATCGTCACCTCCCCCGGCAGCAGCATGGTCGCCAGTACGACGGCGAACACGACGCCCGAGAACCGCACCCGCAACCGCGCGAACGCGAATCCCGCCAGCGAACACGAGAACACCGTGCCGATGATCGGGATCAGCGTGGTCAGCACCGAGTTCAGCGCGTATCGCCAGAACGGGAACGACGTGATCGCGCGGGCGTAGTTGTCCCACAGGAACTCATGCGGCCACACACTCGCACCGGAACTCCCCACCCCGGCCAGCGATCGCAGCGACGTCGCGAGCATCCACAGGAACGGGTAGACGAACACCAGTGACCCGAGGGCCAGAACGACGTACAGGACGACGGTGAGCGAGATGTTGCGCCGCCAGAACGGGCGGTCGGTGCGGAACGCCACCGCCGGCCGTGACTCCGCCAGGACTGTCATCGCCTTCTCCTCTTCCGGCCCCCGGACGACTCCGACTCGTAGTACACGGCGAACGCACTCCCCCGCGCCGTCACCGCGGTCAGCGCGAGGATGATGACGAACAGGATCCACGCGAGTGCGGATGCGTAGCCCATCCGGAAGTTCTGGAACGCGTTGTCGTACAGGTAGTAGACGAAGAACAGCAGTGAGTCCTTCGGGCCGCCGTTCGCGATAAAGCCCTGGGTGAAGATCTGCAGGGCGCCGATGATCCCGGTCAGCGCGTTGAACAGGATGATCGGCGACATCTGCGGCAGCGTCACGTGCCAGAACAGCCGCACCGGCCCGGCGCCGTCGAGCGCCGCCGCCTCATACAGGTTCGACGGCACATCCTTCAGCCCGGCCAGGTAGATCACCATCGCGCCGCCGACCGTCCACAGACTCATCAGGATCACCGTCGGCAGCGCCCAGGACGCATCGTTGAACCAGCCCGGCCCGGTGATCCCGAACTTCCCCAGTACGTCGTTCGCCAGGCCGTACTGCGGGTTGAACACCCAGAGGAACAGCACCATCTGCGCCACCCCGGACACCAGACTGGGCAGGTACCAGACAGTCCGGAAGAACCGCATCCCGGGCAGCTCGGCGTTCAGCAGCATCGCCACCAGGAACGCCAGCGCGGTTTGCAGCGGAACACTGATCAATCCGTAGAGCAACGTCACCTTCAGCGCCTGCCCGACTCGCGGATCCTGGAACGCCTCGCTGTAGTTGGCCAGGCCAACAAACTTCGGCGGCGTGATCAGGTCCCAGGAGGTCAGGCTGACGTAGATCGAGGACGCCATCGGGCCGACCGTGAAGATGGCGAAGCCGATCAGCCACGGCGAGACGAACAGCCAGAACGCGATCGTCTTGTCGGCCCGCGGCCACTTCCGCTTCGCCCCGTACGCCGCCAGCCCGATGACGGCGTACAGGACGATCAGCAGGAGCAGGAACGGGACCAGCGGCACGAGTACGGCGGGCACGCCCAGGGACGCCGCGAGTTCGCGGATCCAGCCGATGGTCGGGTTCATGGACTACCTCACTGCTGCTTCAGCGCGTCGGTGCACTTGGCGGCCAACTGCGGCAGCACCTTGGCGACGTCGTCCTTGCCGCTGCCGAGCGGGGTGTAGCTCGTCATCCCCTTCTCCGCGTCGCCGGAGATCTGCGCCTCGCGGGCGACCGAGACCCCGACCAGACCGTTCTTCAGTGCGGTGGTGAACGCGGCCAGGTTGCGGTCGGCCGGCATTACCTTCTCCAGCGTCGGCGTCGAGGCGGCGATGATCGGTACGCCGAGGGCCGTGTTGCCCTGGATCAGCTGGTCCTGAGCGACCTGCTGGGTACTGGCGAACTCGACGAACTTCTTCGCGGTCTCGAGCTGCTTGCCGGACGCCGACTTGCTGATCGCCAGCCCGTCGACCTCCATCGGGAATCCCTTGCCGGGCACCGGGACCAGCGTCCAGCCGGGCTTGCTGATCTTGGCGAAGTCCGCGACCGTCCACGGCCCGAAGTCGCTGAAGGTGGCCAGCCGGCCGGCCGCGAACCACTGCGCCTGGTCCTGCCCCTGGATGTCCAGCGACGTCGGCGCGTAACGCTCCTTCTGCATGTCGACGACATACTGCGCGGTCTTCACGCCGGTCTCGTCACCGAAGGTGCACTGGGTCGCGTCGGCGTTGTAGTACCCACCGCCGGCCGCGCTCAGCCAGCCGCGGTACCAGAGGTTGCTGGACCCGAAGACGCGAGCCTTGCCGTCACCGTGCGACAGCTTCGCGGCGATCGTCTTGAACTCGTCCAGCGTCAACGGGGTCGTTGTGCTGGGCAACGGTACGCCGGCGGCCTTGAACGCGTCGACGTTGATCGCCATCACCTTGGGCTTGGCTGCGAGCGGCATCGCGTAGTACTTGCCCTGGAACTGCATCGCCGAGGAGATGTTCGGCTGCACGTACTTGCCCGGGTCGACCTGCTGCTCGGCGAAGCTGGGCGCGAACCCGGCCAGACTGGTGTTGCTGATCTCCATCACGGTCGACTGGGTGCCGCCCGCGATCGACGTCTGGATCTTCTGTTCGTAGTCGGACTGGATCCAGTTCGTGGTCACCTTCGTGCCCTGGTTGGCCTGCTCGAACTTGGCCGCGATCGCCTTCAGCGACGCGGCCTCGGAGTTCGTGCCCCAGAACGAGAAGGTGATGTCGGCGGATCCGCCGTCGTCCTTGGAGTTGTTGGCGGCGGGCTGGCTGCCGGTGGCACACCCTGCGGCCAGTGCGAGGGCGGCTGCGGCGGGCAGCAAACGATACGGAAACTTCATGAGGGGTCCTTCGTCGGTGTGCTGACCCGGGCGGTCCGACCGGGCTCGATCGTGCGGGGACCGGTGCGGCCGACCGTCACCGTGAGCGGCCCCGGTCCGCTGTGCACGGTGACTTCGGTCGTACGCCGGCCTTCTTGGTGAATGCGGAGGTCCCAGTCGCCGACCCGGACGTGATCGGCGGTCAGCCAGTCGATCTCGGTCGGCAGGTGGGACTCGATCGTGAGGGTCGCGTTCGGCGCGTCCGGGCGCAGCCCGAGCAGTCCGGCGACCAGGTGTTCGACGACGGTGAAGGAGATCTCCGGGTAGTCGTCCCGGCTGTCGATCAGGTGCTTCGTCCAGCGCCAGGCGGACTCGCCGCGACCGTTCCGGAACAGCAGCTCAGGCAGGTAGCTGAACGACTCGATGTTCAGCGGAGGGTGGGTCTCGAGCTGGGCTTCGACATAGTCCAGGAGCCGCTCATTGCGTTCCCCGGTCGCGCTCAGCCCGAACAGCGGGACCAGATCGTGCGACTCCAGCCCCCAGCCGTAGTCGAACCCGTCCTTGGTCCGCCCACGCGCAAACTGTTCCCCGTTCCACCAGTCGTCCAGGAACGTCGCCTGAATCCGGTCGGCCTCGGCGTGGTGGCCGAGTTTGCGGAGTACGGCGTACTGGATGGCCAGACCGTCGCCCGCGACGATGAGCGGCGCCTCCCGCTCGTTGTACGTGGCGGTACCGAGGAAGATGTCGCCGGTCCCGCCCGCCTCCGGGATGCCGTCGCCGTCGCTGTCGTGTGCCTCGACGAATTCGCCGATGCTGTGCCGGTAGTACGCAGCCAGGTCGGGATCGTCGAGCCATCGACGGTCGCCAGTCCAGTCGTACTGTTCCAGCGCCCGGTAGGTCAGGTCGAACACCGCGGGGATCTCCCGGACGAAGTGCTCGTCGTGGTGGTAGTCGAGGGCGGCGATCCGTCCGTCGAAGTGGAACGCCCAGATCGGGAACCATTTCCGGGCCGGTGTCGCCGAGGCGGCGAAGTGGCGGAACATCGCGAAGTTCTCCGCGTCCAGGCCGAGCAGGTGTGCGCCGGCCGCCTGGTGACAGACGTCGCGCGAATAGAACATCGGCCGGGACGGATAACCGGCCCAGTACGACGGCAGATTGCCCGGCGCGGCGTCGGTCTGGACCCAGTCCATGGCCCGCTTCCGGGCCCAGGCGAAGGCGTCCTCGACGTAGCTGTTGCCGGAGGTCAGAGCCAGCACGGCCACTCCTCGGAACATCGGATATTAGCGCTAAAACTAGAGAGGTAGACCAATTCCGTCAATACCTTCTGGGGTCTGGGTTTTACCGCTATAGTCCAGGACGTGACGACATTCGAGATCCGCTCCCCCGTCGGCGTGTGCCGGACCGGCACAGCGAGCGGCGCGGCGTCGATGACCGAGCTGCCGACGACTGAGCCGGGCGTACTGCGGTACGAGGTGGTGGCCGGCAGCGCAGTCACCCTGCGCTTCACGTGGCCGGCCGAGTCAGCAGTGTCACTGTGGCGCGCCATGCAATCGTCCCGGCGAGAGTTGCCGACCGATTGGGGCTCGCGGCGTGAGATCCGGTCGGTCCGCTCCGCGCCGGTCGGGACCCTGGTCGACGCGCAGGACCGGAACCTGCTGACCGTCTCGTTGTCGTCGCACGTCCGCGGCTGCGACTTCGCCATCGGCGTCCACGAGGAGACCGCCGAGCAACTGGTCGAGTTGATTGTCGACGACGTCGAAGGCCAGAGCTTCATCCTGCGGCTCGACGTCCGCGACCTGCACTTCGCCGAGGCGCTCGAGGGTGTCACCGCCGACTGGACCGCCGAACTCGGCGACCGGATCGTGCCGGTGCCCGAGCTGGCCCGGCAGCCGATGTACTCGACCTGGTACAGCGACCACCAGCATGTCTCCGCCGAGTCGGTCGAGCGTCACGCTCGCGACGGGGCGGCGCACGGCTGTGCGGCGGTGATCGTCGACGACGGCTGGCAGACGCACGACACCGCTCGCGGCTATGCGTACTGCGGTGACTGGGAGCCGACCAGCCGGACCTTCCCCGACATGTCCGAGCATGTACGGCGGGTGCACGATCTCGGACTGCATTACGTGCTCTGGCTCGCGCCGCCGCTGATCGGTGTGCAATCCAAGGCCTGGGACCGGTTGAAGGACCGCACTCTTGGATTCGCCGACGGTGAGGTCACAGCGGTGCTGGACCCGCGCTACCCCGAGGTGCGCGATCACCTGGTCGAGTGCTGCATCCGGCCGGTGCGTGACTGGGGAGTCGACGGCCTGAAGCTCGACTTCATCGACTCGTGGGCCTGGGGCAGTCCTCCCCCGGCGCCCGACGGCGACTGCACCTCCGTCGACGAGGGTGTCGAGCTGTTCCTGCAGGCGGTCACCACCGAGCTGAAGCGGCTGCGACCGGACGTGCTGATCGAGTTCCGGCAGGATTACGTGAGCCCACGGCTGTGGCAGTTCGGCACGTTCCTGCGGGCCGGCGACTGCGCAATGGACCCGGTGGAGAACCGCGTTCGCACCATCGACAGCCGGCTGCTGGCCGGGGGTCGAGCGGTTCACTCGGACATGCTGATGTGGCATCCGGATGCGTCGGCCGAGACCGTGGCCCAGCAGTTCATCGGTGCGATGTTCAGTACGCCGCAGGTGTCGATGGAGCTCAATGCGTTGTCCGCCGAGCACGAGCGGGTTGTGCGGTACTGGCTCGGTTTCCTCCGCGACCACACCGACGTACTGCTGGGCGGCGTACTGGTTCCGTCGCGGCCGGACGCGCGGTATCCGCAGGTGCGGGCTGTCGGCTCGACGACCGTGGTGGCTGCTTTCACCAACCCTGTGGTGCCATTGGCCGACTCGGATCGGTCGGTTGTGCTGGTGAACGGTGGCAGTTCGGGGCGCCTCATCGTCGAGGGCGCAGGCCCTGGACCCGTGGACCTCGTAGTGTCGGACTGTTCGGGCACCGAGGTGTATCGCAGTACGACGACACCGCCGGAGCTGTGGGCGATCGACGTACCGGTGGCCGGGGTTGCCCGGATTGTCCGGAACTGAGGGGGACGGATTGGCAACGCAGAAACCGCGGCGGACGACGGTCGCGGACGTGGCCCGGTTGGCCGGGGTGTCGGCGATGACGGTGTCGAACGTGCTGAACGCGCCGCACCGGGTGAGCGAGCCGACGGTCCAGACCGTGCGCGCCGCGATCGAGGAGCTCGGGTACACGCCGAACCACGCCGCCCGGGCGCTGTCGTCCGGCCGCAGTCAGGTGATCGGGTTGCCGCTGTACCTCGAGGACGACACGTTCAGCGAGCAGAACCCAGGCCTGGGTGGCTTCCTGCACGGTCTGCTCGGCGGTCTGGTGAAGGCAGCAGCGGTCTCCGGGTACGGCGTCCACGTCACGACGCCGACCGAGGGCGCGACTGAGATAGCGCTCTACGAGAGGCTGATCGCGGCGCGGCAGGTTGATGCGATCGTCGTACTCGAGACGATGCCGAAGGACGAGCGGATCGAGTTCCTCAGCCAGCGACGCTTCCCGTTCGTGGCGTTCGGGCGGACCGGTCCGCAGCAGCGGCAGTGCTGGGTCGATGTGGACAACGAGACCTCGATGGTCGGGATCGCGCAGCATCTGCGGTCGACCGGCCGGGAGCGGGCCGTGTACCTCGCGACGGACAGCGCGTTGCCGTGGGTGCATCAACGGCAGGCCGGGTTCCTGCGGGAATTCCCGTCCGCCGACGTCCGGTCGTTCGGTTCACTGGAGGCGGTGGCGGCGTACGTCGCCGAAGCCGATCGGCCGGATGTGTTCGTGGCGGACAACGATGCTTACGCCGTGGTCGCGATGCGGGCCTTGCAGCGGCGCGGGATCACGGTTGGCGAGGATGTCGCGGTCACCGGGTTCAACGACTTTCCGTTCGCGAGCATGCTGGACACTCCGCTGACGACGGCGCGGATCCCGTTGCGGGACATCGCGCGGTGCCTGTTCGAGCGCGCGCTGCGGGAGATCAGTGGCGACACCGATCAGCCCGGGCGGCTCGTCACCGCCCCCTTGGTGGTGCGGTCGAGCGCCTGACGAGCGATCAGCAGGGTAGCCGCCGTACCGAGGACTCCAGCGGCGGCGATGGTGAGGTTCGGTGCGAGGAACGTTCCGACGACGCCGGCCAGCGCGATACTGACGCCCTGGATCGCCATCAGGCCGCTGGTCTGAACGGTGAACAGACGGCCTCGGAACGACGGTTCGACCGTCTGCAGGATCAGCGGGTCGATCCCTTGGTTGAAGGCGTAGCCGGCGCCGGCGATCGCCAGTAGGACGGCCGCGATCGGGACGTTCGGCGTGGCCAGGAACGCGATCGCGGGAAGCTGGCTGGCGAGCAGCAAGGGAACGACGAGCCGTCGCCGCGTGGAAGGGGTAAACCGCGCGACGACGAGCTCGCCGAGTACTGTGCCGGCCGCGTAGCCGGTGAAGAGGGCGCCCGCCTTCGCGGCCACGGAGCCCGCCTGGGCGGTGTAGGCGACCGCCAGTCCGTCCGGGACCGAGGAGAAGGCCGGCGCGATCCAGGTCAGCATGATCAGGTTGCGGCGCCGGGCGTTGGCGAACAGGTAACGCAGACCCGTCCAGGAGTCGGCGATCGTGGTGCTCGAACGGTTGCCGGCCGGAGTGTACGGCGTACCCAGTCCGATGAGCAGCGCGGACGCGAGGAAAGTCGCCGAGTCGAGTGCGAGCAGCCAGGTAGAGCCGATCGCCGCCACCGCTATCGCACCCAGCGCGAACCCCATCAGCACAGTCACCTGGCTGATTGCCCGCAGCAACGAGCGTCCGATCGGGAAGAGGTCCTGCGGCAGCAACTGCGCCAGACTCGCCGCCCGCGCCCCGGCGAACACCGGCGCGATGATCCCGCTCACCAGCAGCAACCCGAGCAACGCGGCCACCGGCATCCCCGGGATCACCATCACCCCGATGCACACCGCACTCAACACATCGCAAACCACCAGCACCCGTCGCGCCGGGAACCGGTCCGCGACTGACGACAGCAGCACCCCACCCAGCGCATAGGGCAGGAACGAACACACCAGCACCAGGGCCGACAGCAACGCCGACCCGGTCCGCTCGAACACCACGATCGACAGAGCGACCTGAGCCGCGACCGTCCCCACCATCGACACTGCGTGCGCCAGGAACACGCTCCGCATGCCAGGAACCTGAAGGACGGATCGATAGCCATACGTCGCCGGGGTAGTCACACTCACGCCGCGAGCGTGCACGATGGAGATCGGCCGGGCGTAGAGTTTTGGGTGTGGCCGAAAGTTCTGTGCAATGACGGTGTTGCGGTTCACGCAGAAGGACGCGTTGCGGTGCCGGTTCGGTGCCTCGCAACTGTGGGAGACGATGTCCGCGGTGCGGGTGCTGCACGGGTTGAAGCACCGGAAGTTGTACTTGCCGTGGGTCGCGGCGAAGCGGGAGGCCGCGGCTGGACTGGATCTGCGCGGTTTGAAGGCGCTGCAGCCTCGGACCGGGTTCACGCCTGACTTTCTGACCCCGCCACCAAAGGCGTCACGTGCGAAGTTCGCGACCGAGATCGCCCGCGTCCGCAGTACGCCGCTCGATCGGGTCCGGGCCGAGTTGATCCGGTCCCGCGACGAACTGAACAACCCCGCCGCACCGGAGATCAACGGAATGCTCGAGGACCCGGCCGGAGCGCGAGAGCGGCTCGCGGACGAGATCGAGAGCGCGTGGACGACGCTGATCCGGCCCGACTGGCCGCTGATCAGCCGCGTCCTCGAGGACGACATCGCCTATCGCGGCCGGCAACTCACCGACGGTGGACTGGCCGGACTGTTCGACGACCTGCACCCCACGCTCACGTGGGAGGACGACCGTCTCATCGCCGCCCGCTACCGCGATCAGGATCGAGAGCTCACCGGCCAGGGACTCCTCCTCGTTCCGGGGGTCTTCCAGTGGCCGTACCTCGTGATGGTCGTCGACCCGACGTACCAGCCCACCGTGGTCTACCCAGCTCGCGGAGCCGCCCGGCTCTGGTCCGACGCGCCCGCTCCCCCGGATCCACTCGCCCGTCTGCTCGGTCGTACCCGCGCCACCCTCCTGGTCGCATTGGACCCGCCGTCCACGACCAGTGCGCTCGCGGCGGAGTACGGACTGGCGCTGGCTACGGTCGCCGAGCATTTGGCCGCGCTCCACGACGCCGGTCTGGCGTCACGGCGTCGTACGGGTCATCAGGTGCACTACCGACGTACCGAGGTTGGACAGGCGGTGGTCGACGCCTCCGTCGGTTGAGGGCGGTCGCGGGTCAGAATGCTGGAGTGAACAAGGTTCCGAAGACTGCGGCACGCAGCATGCGGCACATCCGGCGCTGGCCGGCTTCGCTGGCGGTGATCGCGGCATTGGTCCTGCAACTGCTCGTGCCGACCGAGATCAGCACACTGCCGCGCTGGCTGATGCCCGCCATCGGCGCGGCCCTGTTGATCCCGCTGGTCTGGGCGAACCCGTTCCACCTGACCCGCGACGAGCCGTGGCTGCGCTGGGTCGAGATCGTGTTGCTCGCCGTACTCGTGCTGGTGAACGCCTTCTATCTGACCGGGCTGATCTTCTTCCTCGGCTCCGGTGAGGCGGACAACGGCAGGGTGCTGGTCAAGGCGGCGCTCCTGATCTGGGTGACGAACGTCGTCGCCTTCGCCGTCTGGTACTGGGAGATCGACCGCGGCGGACCGTTCGCCCGGGCGCCCGAGCACGAGCGCGAGGCGGAGCGGGCGGACCTGCTGTTCCCGCAGATGACGGTCGATCTGCCGGGCTGGGATCGCTGGCTGCCCGGATTCACCGACTACCTGTTCGTCGCCTTCACCGCCGCGACCGCGTTCAGCCCGACCGACACGATGCCGCTGACCGCCCGGGTGAAGACGTTGATGACGATCCAGTCGGCGATCGCGCTGCTGACCATCGGGATCGTCGCGGCCCGCGCGATCAACGTGCTCTGACCACCTGCCGAGAATCGCGCTCGACAGCCTTGTAATGGGCATGAGACTGTTATGCCCATGTACAGCACGAAGTCGGTGGGGTTGGGGTTCGCGGTCTTCTCCGCGGTCACTTTCGGTGGGTCGGGACCGTTTGCCAAGGCCCTGATCGGCGCCGGCTTCTCACCGGAACAGGCGGCCTGGTTACGCATCCTCGGCGCCGCCGCCCTGCTCGTACCGCTCGCGCTGGCGTTCCGCGGCTCCGCGGGGCTGCGCGCCGCCCGCGCGTCTTGGAAGGCCCTCGTCCTCTACGGCCTGACCGGGATCGCCGGCTGCCAGACGCTGTTCTTCATCGCGGCCAGCCGGCTGCCGGTGGGCGTCGCGCTGATGCTGGAGTTCTCCGGTCCGGTGCTCGTGGTCGCGTGGCTCAAGTTCGGTCAGAAGGTCGCCGTACCGCGGACCGCGGCGGTCGGGGTCGGCATCGCGCTGATCGGCCTGGCCACGGTGGTGGAGATCTGGTCCGGCGTACAGATCGACGCGGTCGGCCTGATCGCGGGTCTCGCCGCGGCCGCGTGCCAGGCGACGTACTTCATCCTGATCGAGAAGCTGACTGGCGCCGCGGACCCGCTGGTGATGACCGCGGCCGGCAGTGTGGTCGGTGCGGTCGTGCTGACCGCCATCTCGGCGCCGTGGGGCATCCCGTGGCACGCGCTGGTCGACACGATCGCGATCGGCGACCGGCATGCGCCAGGCTGGGTGCTGGCCGGCTGGCTGATCGTCGTCAGCACGGTCGTCGCGTACCTGGCCGGCGCAGCCGCCGTGCAGCGACTGTCCGCCGCCATCGGCGGCGCGGTCGCGTACGTCGAGGTGGTTGCCGCCAGCATCTTCGCCTGGATCCTGCTCAACGAGACGCTGCGGACCAACCAGATCATCGGTGGCGTGATCGTCCTCGCCGGTGCCTTCGTGGCCCAGTCGTCGGTCGGGAAGGTCGCCCCTCCGGAGATCCCGGACACCGACATCACCCCGGACCCCCGCCACCCCGAAGTCCTGGACCCGGCCGGCCTCTGAGTTGGTGCAGCTCGACAGGAGGTGTCGGCGGTAATACGCAGCCTCCCTGCCCCGTCCCGCCCGGGCGTGCGGCCGGGCCCGGATACCTCCTGTCGAGCTGCACGGCGCCTACCGCAACGAGTCGACCAGCTCCCGCGGCAGGCCGTGGGTCTCGTGCAGGTACTCGTAGTCGGTGTCGTCGAGCGACTTGTGGAACCGCTCGTGGCTGAGCACCTTCCGGCCGCGGTCGAGCAGGTTGCTGAACCGGATCTCCTCGTCGATCAGGATCCGCCGCACCAGTGTGACGGTCTCGCCCTGGTGGAAGTGGTTCATCGTGTGCTCGAACAACTCCAGCGGCAGGTCGGACAGCGTCCGCGACTCGTCGTCACGCCACAGGATCGTCAGCACCCGGCGGATCAGCCGGCGCAACACGTAACCGCGGCCGGTGTTCGACGGGTGCACACCGTCGCCGACGATCACCATGCTGGAGCGCAGGTGGTCGATGACGATCCGCTGGGACTGCTCGTCGAGCCGCCACAGCTTCGGCACGAGCCGCAGCCACGGCTCGAACAGCGAGGTCTCGTAGACCGAGTCCTTGCCCTCGAGCAGCATGGTGAGTCGCTCGAGACCGAGCCCGGTGTCGATGTTCCGCTGCTTGAGTTCCTCGAGCGATCCGTCGTCGAGGCGGCGGTAGCGCATCATCACGTGGTTCCACACCTCGACCCAGCGCTTGTCGGTGCTCGGCGTACCCTCCGGGCTGCCCTCGCCGGTCCAGACGAACATCTCCGAGTCGGGGCCGCACGGACCGGTCGGGCCGTTCGACCACCAGTTGTCGTCGGTGGTCAGCTCGATCGGCACCCCGAGCTCCTGCCAGGTCTGCAGTGACTCCTGGTCGAGCGGGACCTGGTCGTCGCCACCGAACACGGTCACATACAGCCGGCTAGGGTCGATCCTGAAGCCCTCGGTCAGCAGCTCGTAGCCCCAGCGCAGGGTCTGGCTGCTGCCGTAGTCGCCGAGCGACCACGAGCCGAGCATCTCGAACACGGTGAGGTGGGTCGGATCCCCCACCTCGTCGAGATCGGTGGTGCGCAGGCATCGCTGCACACCGGTGAGTCTGCGCCCCAGCGGATGAGGTTCCCCTTCCAGATAAGGCGTCAGCGGATGCATCCCGGAGGTCGTGAACAACACGGGATCACCCAGGCGTGGAATGAGCGTGGAACCCGTGGTCGGAACGTGGCCCCGGTCGAGGAAGAAGTCGATGAAAGTCCTGGTGATGGTCATGATTGCGGTTCCTTGTCTGTACTGACCGGAACCAGACCACCGGGCTACGGAAACAACAACACCGGCGAACCGTTTCCGGTCGCCGGTGGAAGTTTCAGGATGTCAGGCCGCGGCAGCCGGAGAGCATTGAGCTCGTACGGCTGCGGCAAGTCGGGACATCTGATGCATATCCGCAGGGTACACGACCCGGCCACAGGTTCGTCCACCACGTTCTCGTCACGCGTCGAGCAGCTCCCGCAGTACGGCGCCACTGCGGTCCCAGGACCACTCGCGTCGTACCCAGTCCCGGCCCGCCGCGCCCATCGCCCGGGCGTGTGCGGGATCGGAGAGCAGCTCCGCGATGCGTACGCCTACCGGGAGCGGGTTGTACGGGTCGACGAGGTAGCCGGTCTCGCCGTGGCGGACGGTGTCACCGGCGCCACCAGAGTCCCCGACCACAACCGGCTTCCCGGTAGCGGACGCCTCCAGCGTGACGATTCCGAGCGCCTCCGGCTCGAACCCGAGCCGCCGGGTCCGGCACGGCATCGCGAACACATCCGCGGCATCGACGTACGGCGGGATGTCCGCCCACGGCACCGGGCCGGTGAACACCACCGACGACCGGACGCCGACCGCCGACGCGAGCCCTTCGAGCCGGTCGCGATCGGGACCGCCGCCAACCAGGAGGAGCACCGCCGACGGTACGGCGGCCAGGACGCGCGGCCAGGCGCGGATCAGGGTGTCCTGTCCCTTGCGTGGAGTCAGCCGCGACACGCAGGCGACGAGCGGGACGCCCTCGAGCCCGAGTCCCTTGCGGACCTGCTCTCCCCCGCAATCCGGGAAGAATCGCTCGGTGTCGACCCCGGGCGTCAGGCGCCGCATCCGTCGTACCGCGGCCGGCGACAGCGCCGGGGCGATCTGATCCGCGCACCACGACGAGACGGTCGTCACCGTGTCCGCGGCGTCGCCGATCCGCCGCAATGCCTGCCTCGCTCCGGGTACGCCGGCCCACCACGTCTCGTGGCCGTGGGTCATCGCGACGATCCGCCGCGCCCCGGCCCGTCGGAGCGCCGGTCCCATCAGGCCGAGTGGAGCGGCCGCGCCGAACAGCACCCGGTCGGCGTCGTACTCGCGCATCAGGCGTACGGCGTACTTCGTGACCCGGGCCGTCGGCAGCAACATCGCGGTCCGGTCCCGCATCACCGGGAACGGGAGCCCGGCGTCGTACGCCGCGTCGCCGGGCGAGCGGGAGGTGTAGACGACGACCTCTTCGAGCTGATCGCACAACGACCGGACGAACGTCTCGATCCCGCCCTGCCGCGGCGGGAAGTCGTTGGTGACGACGAGCACGGTCATCGGTCGACCAGCGGCGGGACGGTCTCGCCGTGTGCGGTGGCCCAGGCCCGGCCCATCGCGATCCGCTCCGGCGCGGTCGGGTGGGTGGCGAACATCCAGTACCGCCACCGGCTCGGGTCCAGGCCGGAGATGTTCGTGACGGCCAGGTCGTGCTGCATCGCGACGAAGTCCTGCGGGTCGTGCGTCAGCTCGAGCGAGTGATAGTCCGCGCGGGCCTCGATCTTGCGACTGACCAGATTCTGCACGGGCGACGCGAGCGTCGTACCGGCGACGATCAGGGCCAGCAGCATCGCCGTACGGCGTGGGTCGGCCATCCGGGCCCCGAGCAACAACTTCAGCAGCGTCACCGCGAAGGCCGCACCGAGGACTCCGATCAACGTGCCGTGCAGTACGTCGTCCTCCGCGGCGTGCCCGAGTTCGTGCGCGACCACCAGCTGGATCTGCGCCGTCGGGGTGTTCTTCAGGAGCGTGTCGTAGACGACCAGCCGACGGGTCGATCCGAAGCCGGAAACGTAAGCATTCAAGGCGGTTGTGCGCTTCGACGCGTCCGCGATCAGCACGTCCTTGACCGGTACGCCGTCATCCGCGGCCAGCTTCATCAGGTCGTCGCGGAGGGCGCCGGCCGGCATCGAGGTGAACGAGTTGAACCGCGGCTCCACCAGCACCGGGTAGGCGAACGAGACCCCGAGCACCAGCAGGGCGGCCGCGACCGCCGCAGGCAACCACCAGCCCTGGCGCCAGCGCTTCGCCAGCCCGATCAGACCGAGGGCGACGACCGCCAGCGCGAACGACATCAGCAGCCAGTTGACTGCACGGTCGCGGGTCCACAGACCCCAGTCCTGCACCGAGAGACCGTACTTCCGGGAGACCCGCTCGGCCATGACATCGGTCGGTACCGTGATCAGGCTGGTGAGCAGCCCGAGCCCCGCGACCAGCAGTGGTACGACGATCCACCAGCGGCGGAGGCGGATCGCTTCGTACAGGCGGCGGCCGAGCGGGCTGAAGCCGATCACCAGCGGGACCAGGACCGCGAGCACCCAGGAGGTCGTTGACCACGGCAACAGCTCGTGCCGGAACGCGTTCTGGCGGGCGATCTCGGCCGGGGAGAAGTCCAGCGCCGTCTCGGGCTTGGGCAGGTCGATCAGATGCCAGGGCGTCGTGATGACGATCGCCAGGACCAGGGCGACGGCGAGGACCAGGGCGGACGCACGGGGTACCCACCGTGCGGCCGACTCAGACACCGGCGAGCCTCTTGAGGTACTTCTGCCACTCGACAACGAACTCGGCCTCGGTCATGTCCAGGACCGACTTGAACGCGTCCGCCAGACCCGTCGAACTCTTCGACGCGTGCACCGCGCGGTAGAACTTGACCAGCTTGCTCTGCCCCTCGCGCTCGGCGATCAGCCGGCACGCGAGCCAGGCCGACTCATACGCCTGCGGCAGGTCCTTCGCCGACGCCGCGAACGACTGCGTGGTGGGCAGAGTGGCCGGTACGTCGCCCGCCCGGATCGCCTTGAACAACTCCTTCGCGGCCGACTCGTCCTGCACGGGGACGGCGGTGAAGGCGACGTAGTCCGCGAAGCCTTCGGCCAGCCAGAGCGGCACCGGTGACGCGGTGGCGGTCGACGCGACGTGCGTCGTCTCGTGGGTCAGCACGATCCGCCGGCCCTGCTTGCCGAGCTCCTCGAACAGCTTCGGGTTCGCCACGATCCGCACCGGCGCACCGACCTGTGGCGTATCGAGTTCTGCCATCGTGACGGCCGCGATCTGGGTGTACGTGTTCGGCGCTGCGCCGAGGATGGCCTCCATCTGGGCCTGTTTGGCGGGCAGGTAGACGATCACCTTCTGCCGCCAGTTGCTCTTGCCCCAGACCCTGCTGACCGATTCGGCCGCCCGATCCGCAACCGCGACGTAGGCCTTCGCATCCGACTCCGAGCCCAGACTGATGACCAGGCTGTGGTCGCTCTTGGCCACGTCGATCGGGCCGAGCGTCCAGATCGGCCGCCGCTGCCCGGCCACGAACCGCTCCGAGAACGAGGCCGCGTACGTCGTCCCGTCGCGGGAGACCAAGGTGACCGGGAGCATCTCGCGGGCCGGCTTGGTGTCGTAGCCGGCGAGTTGCCAGGAGACCTCGACCTGGGCCAGCCAGGACTCGGACCCGCCGAGCTCGGCCTGCCGGTCCGGGGTGAGCGCGCCGGTGTCGTCACTCACGTAGCGCAGCGAGAAGGCGCCGATCGGGAGGTTGGTCAGGTTCGCGAAGATCGTCCGCGCGGTGGCCCGGAACTCGGCCGCCTTCGGGTCGATGGTGGCCAGGAACTCGGTGCGGTTGTCGTTCTCGACCGCGTCCGCCATCTTCTGTAGCACCGCTTCGCCGGCGACGGCACGTCGTACCCCTTCGGCCGCCTCGTCGGGCGTCGTGGAGGTCTGCGGCGGCTGGGCGACGGGCGAGTTCGGATCGGCCGGTGCGTCGGCGATCTGCCGGAGTCCGGCGTACCCGGCGCCTGCGACCAGGCAGATGGCGAGGCCGAGCGCCACCTTCTTCACGATCGGACCGAACGTCGGTGGCAGCTTGCGCACGAGCGGCAGCGGTGGGTGATCGTCCGGGGGAACCACCGGGAGAGGCACCGTGTCGCCCTGCTCGTCGATCACCTCGGCCCCTCGCTGCTCACCTGCCCCAGTCAGGCGGGACACTACGTGCCTCCTCCGACAGTAGAGCACTTGGACGATCGTGAAACGACTCGGCTCCGGGGGAAGTGCCCCGGAGCCGAAGAGTATGTCAAGGGTGCAGGTCAGCCCGGACGGACCGCGGTGTTGTACGGCATCAGGTCGATCGGGTCGGTCTTCACCGGCTTGCCCGGGCGGCTCGCGTGCACGATCCGGCCGTTGCCGATGTACATCGCGACGTGGCTGATCGGCGAGTAGTAGAAGACCAGGTCGCCCGGCATCAGCTGGCTCTTGCTGACCCGGCGGCCCTCGCTCGCCTGCGCCTTCGAGGAGTGCGACAGCGAGACGCCGGCCTTGCCCCAGGCGTACATCATCAGGCCGGAGCAGTCGAAGGAGTCAGGCCCGTCGGCACCCCACACGTAGGAGTCGCCGAGCTGGGCCATCGCCGTCTGGACCGCCGTCCCGGCGCGGCCGCTGACCGGCACCGGAAGGCTGTCGTCCATCCGGTCCTCGTCACGGCTCGGGCGCTCGTCCCGGGCGTCCTCGGCTTCCTTCTCGTTCTCCGCCTGGATCTTCGCCCGCTCCGCGTCGCTGAGCTTGTCGAGAACCTTCTCGGCGGCGTCCAGGTTGGTCTGGATCTGCTTCTTCAGCGCGTCCTGCTGGGTCTGGACTGCCTTCAGCGACGCCAGTTCGGACTGCTCGCTGGCCTGCAGGTCGCCGAGCTTGCCCTGGGCCTGCTGGAACCGGCGGAGCGCCGAGTTCTGCTGGCCTGCGAACGCCTGCGCGGTGGAGGCCTGGCTGAGGAACTGGTCGGGGTTCGTCGACAGCAGCAACTGGGCCGTCGTCGTCATCCCGGATGTCTGGTACCCGGCGACCGCCAGGGAGCCGATCTGCCGCTTCACCGCGTCCACCTGGGCCTGCTGCTTCGCGATCCCGGCCTGCAGCGCCTTCACCCGCACGGCCGAGGCGCTGATCTGCCCACGCAGATCGTTGGCCGACTCACCGGCCTCCTCGGCCTTGTGCTGCAGGGTGGCGACCTGCTTCTTGGCCTGGTCCAGGGTGGGCTTCGGATCCGCGTCCGCTCCCGTCTGGATGAAGATCACGCCCGCAGCGACAGCCGTGCTGGTGATGGCGGCGAGGGCGATTCCCTTGGTGCGGTTGATGCGTCCGATGGACACAGCCCGGTCGGTCCCTTCCTCTGCTCGACGCCGTCCCCGTCGACCACGCCGGCTGCGGGTGTTCACCCACATCCGCCGACGGGCCACTCCCTCGGCATTGCCGCTGCCCGGCCGGCCTGATCAGCCGGCACCCTGAGGCAACGAGACGTAACAGTAGTGACCGTTTCGTGACCAGTGCAATTCGCCCCTCGGGTTTGATCCAAAATTAACGAAGGATCAGCCCGACCCAACGGCCGTTTCACCTTCTGCGTCAGGGGTTTGGGCAGCAGCGTCCGGCTCGATGCTGCTGACGGCGTGCACGAGGCGTAACGGCGGCACGAGTCCGGACTCGGCCAGCGCGTCCAGGGCGGCCCGCTCGTCGTCGTCGATCCGCAGCGTTCCGGACCGCTCCGCCGAGAAGCCGAGCACCACCGTGACCACGCAGTCCTGGCAACCCGGACCCTTCATCACACAAGCGTCGCAGTCGATCAGCACAACGTCCTCCAAAGTGGGGAAGCACCCGGACTTGCATCCGGCTGAGAAGGACGCTAGAGAGCCCCGCCGACAGTTTCTGAACTAGGCGCGGGCGATGCGCGAAATGAGACTGGTTGCGGAGAGTGAGCGGGCACCGAGCTTGATGGTGCTTTCGGCAACTTCGCGATCGGTCGAGACGACAACGATCGGGCGTCCCGGCGGTTCGGCCCGGACCAGTTGCCGGATCACCTCATCTGCGATCACTCCGGCCGGACTGAACCGCACGCGCACACCGCGTGGTGGGTTCAACTGGACCGGTCCGGACAGCTCGGCCCCGTCGAACACCACCGTCACTTCGATCCGGCGCTGCGCCACCAGCGCGCCCAACGCCGTCACCAGCCGCTGACGCTGCGAATGCAGCGGTGAGTTCGGCCATGCGGTCTTCGTCACGTTGTAGCCGTCGATGATCAGATGCACCTGCGGCAACGCCAGCAGTTCGTCGAACAAGGCCGGATCGTCGTCCGGAGCGGTCCGGCCCATCGGAGCGGCCTCAGGCTCCATCCCTGCGACCGTGTCGGCCGGTCTGAGGTCTCCCCCGGGCGGTAGCGCCAGTTCACGCCGCAGCCCACTCGCTGCCTCCAGCAACGTGTCCAGGAGCAGTCTGGTGCGGGTCGACGCCATCTCCCGTTCCTGTCCCGCCGTACGCCGGGCTGCGTAGTCGAGTGCTTCCAGTTCGGTGATGCGGGCGCGGAGCTTGCGCAGCTCACGCTCAACTTCGGCGCGTGCGGCGTCGACGCGTTCGTCGGCCGTCTCGGCTTCGGTCGTCCGCAGTTCGAGATCGCTCTGCAGCCCACTGATCCGCTGGCGCGCCTCGTTCAGCTTGCGCCGGAGCGTGACGTTCTCGGCCTTGAGCTCGTTGACCTGTTCGCGAAGCCGTTCGCGAACCTGCCGCGTCTCGGTCCGGGCCTGGTCGAGCTGGTCCGAGAGTCTGGTGACGGCTTCGTCGTCCGCGCGGGGCGACTCGACCGGGACCTGCGCGGCCGCAGCGACGTGCTGCTCCCAGTCGTCAGGACGCAGCAAGTACGCCAGCGCCGCGACCTCGACCGGGTCCGCGGCCGGCACCGGCACTCCTTCTGCCACCGCGTCGCCCAGCTCCGGGTGCTCCCGGCGTACCTGGAAGGCCGCGAGCCGGCGGAAGTGGTCGTCCGTCTCCAGGATCGGGCCGAGCACGGACGCCGACAGCTTCGCTCGTTTGGCCGGCGCGAAACTCGCGAACCGGCGCAGCGGGGCCGGGATGTCGGACGCGGGCAGCTGGCCGAGAGCGTGCGCGGCGAGGGCAAGGACCCGTTGCCGGACCGGTTCGGGCAAGGAGGTAGCGGCGGAGCTCGCGGCGGTGCCTGTCTCAGTCACCGGTCCGCAGTCCGGCCCGGACGATGGCCTGGCGGCACGAAGACCGTGGCCAGTGATGCAGACCACAACGGCCCGGCGCGACGGCCGGTTTCGCGGTGATCGCCTGTGTACGCATACAGAGAGCGTAGTCGACTCTCTCGCGTGTCACCTGCGGAATTGTCGGTGGGGGCTCTTAGCGTCGTGGACATGACCAGCCCAGTGCGCGCGCCGGAACCGGAACCGCTGATGCCGATCCGTGGCGTCCAGCCGAGTTTCGACGACCTCGGTACGCCGCTGCGCGACATCACGTTCTGCATCGTCGACCTGGAGACCACCGGTGGCGCCCCGGGCGAATCCGGGATCACCGAGATCGGCGCGGTGAAGGTCCGCGGCGGCGAGGTGCTGGGCGAATTCCAGACGCTGGTGAACCCGGCCGATCCGATCCCGCCGTTCATCGCCGTGCTGACCGGCATCACCAACCTGATGGTTGCCTCGTCACCCCGGATCGATTCGGTGCTACCGGCCTTCCTCGAGTTCGCCCGGGGCTGCGTGATGGTGGCGCACAACGCGCCGTTCGACATGGGCTTCCTCAAACACGACAGCCTCGTGCACGGGTACGACTGGCCCGATTTCGCCGTCGTCGACACCGCCCTGCTGGCGCGCCGGGTGATCACCCCCGACGAGGCGCCGAACTGCAAGCTCGGCACGCTGGCCAAGCTGTTCCGCGCGACCACGACGCCGAACCACCGCGCGTTGTCGGACGCCCGCGCGACGGTCGACGTGCTGCACGGTCTGTTCGAACGCGTCGGCTCGCTGGGCGTGCAGACGCTGGAGGATCTGCAGACGTTCTCGTCCCGGGTCGCGCCGGCCGTGCGAGCCAAACGGCATCTGTCCGAAACGTTGCCCCACGCACCGGGTGTGTACCTGTTCACCGACGACCGCGGCGAGGTGCTGTACGTCGGCAAGTCGAAGGACCTGCGGAACCGGGTCCGGTCGTACTTCACCGCCTCCGAGACCCGCACCCGGATCGGCGAGATGATCGGCATCGCGACCGGCGTCCGCGGGATCGAGTGCGGGACGTCGCTCGAGGCGGAGATCCGCGAACTGCGGCTGATCGCGGAGCACAAGCCGCGATACAACCGCAGGTCGAAGTTCCCGGAGCGGCAACACTGGCTGAAGGTCACTGTCGAACCGTTTCCGCGACTGTCGCTGGTGAAACAGGTGAAGGACGACGACGCGGGCTATCTCGGGCCCTTCAGTTCGCGCAAGACGGCCGAGCGGGCGATGGCGGCGCTGCACGAGGCGTTCCCGATCCGGCAGTGCACGGCACGGATGTCGCGGACGCCACAGCTGTCTCCGTGTGTGCTGGCGGAGATGGGCCGCTGCGTGGCGCCGTGCGACGGGCGGATCTCCGCGGATTCGTACGGCGAGTTCGTGACGGCGCTGCGGACAGCGCTGACCGCGGACCCGACACCGGTCGTCGAGGCGCTGGACCGGCGGATCGACATCCTGTCGGCGGACGAGCGGTTCGAGGATGCCGCCGTCCATCGGGATCGGTTGAGTGCGTTCGTGCGGAGTTCGGCGCGGATGCAGCGGATGGCGTCGGTGACCGGCTGCGCGGAGATCTGCGCGGCCCGGCGTACCGACGACGGCGGCTGGGAGCTCCACGTGATCCGCCGCGGCCGGCTCGCGGCCGCCGGGATCAGCCCGCGGGGCACGGATCCGCGCAAGTACCTCGACATGCTCCGGGCATCTGCCGAGACCGTGCTCCCGGGTATCGGACCGGTCGCCTCAGCTTCGCCCGAGGAGATCGACCTCGTGCTCCGCTGGCTGGACCAGCCCGGCATCCGCCTGGTCGAGATGGACGGCACCTGGACCTGTCCGATCTCCGGCGCCGCCCGGCACTTGACCCGTCTCGACAACTCCCATTCCGAGCAGCACCAACACCCCACCGAGCGCCGCCGGCGGATGCGCCCAGTCGGTCCGGCGCTCACGCCTCGATGAACTGATAGTCCTTCTGGATTCGCCCATCCGCGCCGAGCACCAGCAGATCGATGCCCACGGCAAGCACCTCTCCGCCGGCCGCCGGCACCATCTCCCAGCGCAGCTTCACCATGTCACTCAGCGCCGCGGCGTCACCTCGCCGCCGGAACACGAACTCCCCCGGGGCCACGAACTCGTCGTACGCCCGCGTCACCCGTCGACTCAGCGCTTCATGACCACGAGCCTCCAGAGCCGCGACCACCCCGATCTCTGCCGCCCGCGTCACCATCTCCTCCGGCGGCTCGAGCAGATGGACACCGTCCTCGGTCCACAGTTCTTCGACCGCCTTGCGGCGTACGACGGGATCGGGCTCGTTCCACACCGCGACGTACCGATCGGCCAGTTCCTCGGCCAGGTTCTTCACATCGGACAAGACATTCCTCCTCGTGACCGGGCGACGGGGTGCCTCCCTTGCTACGACCTTGCCGAGGGGCCCTGCCCGCGAACAATTCCCTCGCAGGTATAGCGCCGGAACTGTCGGTGCCATCGGCTAGACAGGACGGGTGCTGATCTCCACGCGTCCCTCCGACCTGTCAGCGGGCCTCCGCCTCTGGCGGACGCGCCGGCGTGTCAGCCAACTGGAGCTCGCCGTACGAGCCGGCACCACCCAACGCCACGTCAGCTTCATCGAGAGCGGCCGCTCGATCCCCGGTCGCGAGATGGTCATCCGGCTCGCCGAGTCGCTCCAACTCCCGCTGCGCGACCGCAACGCACTGCTGCTGGCCGGCGGGTACGCCCCGGCGTACGACGAGACGCCGTACGACGAAGTGGGTCTCGGGGCGATCCGGACTGCGCTGACCGGGATCGTCGAGGGCCATCGCCCGTACCCGGCTGTCGTGGTCGATCGGCGGGGTGACCTGGTGCTCGCGAACCGGACCTTCCACGTGCTCGCGACCGGGATCTCGGATGGATTGCTGAGCGCGCCGATCAACGTCCCGCGCCTGCTCCTCCATCCTGACGGCCTTGCGCCTCGGATCCTCAACTTTCCCCAGTGGTCGTGGCATGTGATCGACGCTCTGACGCGCGAGGCGTTGCAGAACCCAGCTCCCGAGTCCGATGCCCTCATCGAGGAACTCACCCGGCTCGTCCCGCCGCGACCCGACCTCACGCCCGACCACCTGGGGTTCGCCGTACCGCTGCAGCTCCGATCCGCTCAGGGCGACCTGCGCCTCATCACGACCCTCACCCGCTTCGGGACAGCTGTTGACGTGACTGTGTCCGAGCTGCGCATGGAGGCGTTCCTTCCGGCCGATCCCTCGACCGCCGCGGCGCTCCAGCGGCTGGATCCGGTCTGATCCCGCTCCGTCGTGAGTGCTGGCAGGGGGCGGCATTATGCTTCAGCGGGTTGGGATGTGAGCTCTAGGAGAGGACGGCATGGTCACCGCGATCGTGTTCATCAAGGCCGACGTCGCACGGATCCCGGAGGTCGCCGAGCAGGTGGCGGCGATCGAGGGTGTCAGCGAGGTGTACTCCGTCACCGGCGGGCTCGACCTGATCGCGATGGTCCGGGTCGCCCACCACGACGACCTCGCCACCGTCATCCCCGACCACGTCAACCGGGTGCCCGGCGTCGTCAGTACCGAGACCCACATCGCGTTCCGCGCGTACTCCTCGCACGACCTCGAGGCAGCCTTCAGCCTCGGCCAAGAGGACGGCATCTGACGCAGTAAAACGACCGCTCGACTGACACGCGCCGAAGTTACCGTGACTTCATGAGCAACCCTCCCGCAGGCTGGTACCCGGACCCCACCGGCCAGCCCAACACCATCCGCTGGTGGAACGGGACCCAATGGACCAACCGCACCGAACACGAACACCTCCCCGCCGAATCCAACCCGGCGGCAGGCGAGGCGAGTTCGGCACCAACTGTGAACGAGCCGGCTGACCACACGCCGCCCGTAGAGCAGCACACACCACAAGCCAACCTGGACCCAACGGACCGCACCCGAGCGACCTGGAACCCCCAGCTCGTCACCCCCACGACCCCAGACCAGTGGGCCCCCCGCAACCCCCAGGACCCTTCACAAGACCACCCCAACATCCAAACCCTCAAGCCGCAGGACCCGGCGAACCAGCCCACCGAGAACGCAGGCCAGCCCCCCAACCCCGAGCACGACGCCACCGGCCAGCCCTCCGACTGGGCCACCCACCAGGCCAGCCAAACCTGGGGAGTCCAACAAGCCGACGCCAACGAAGCCCAACGCCTCTGGGGCGTCCAGCAACCTCCCACCCACGACCAAACTCCGCTCGAGGAACAGCCGTCGCGCCAGGCAACCGCCAAAGAAACAGCCGCCGAGCGATTGGGCAATACCCCCCAGATAGCCGGCCGCACCCACCCAACCGCGGATCCCCAGGCAGAACAGCCAACTCCAGCAGAGCAGCAACCCAACAGCTCTACCCCGCGGCCCATCGCACAAGAGGCAGCCAGCAACCACGCGCCCGCAGAGCAAACCTCCGAGGACAGCAACCAACCAGTCTCCCCAAAGGCACACCAGCCCAACGACACCGACCAGGCACCCGCCGGTCCTCAACGCCCCGCCCAACAGGCAGCCGACGAAGCCTGGCGAACCCGCCCACAGCCAACCATCAGCGACCCCGACACGACCGCCGAGTTGCCGGCAAAACAGATAACCGCCGACAACCCCCAGGCCACCGCAGATGCTCCCGGCAACCCACAGCAAGCACCGGACGAGCCCCCGACAACCGCCGTACAAACGGACGCCAACGCCGCGCCGACGGACACCGGGTCGGCCACCCAGCACACGACCAACGACGAACCTCAGCAGGCAGCCAACAACCCGTGGGTTCGCCCGGCCAACAACCAGCCGAACGCCGAGCCCCGCGGGCAAACGACCGGCGACGACCACTCGACCAGCACAGGCCAGACCGGTGGCAGCACCCGGGCTGATGCAGAGCAAACACCTGTCGAGACTCCAGGCCCTCCGGCAGCACAGACAGCCGACGAGCCGTCAAACAGTCATCCGGATCAGGCAGCCGACGACCCGCAGCACACGAACGTTGTTCCCTTGGGCATAGCGCGCCCTGGTAACGCAGCGACAGATCCCGACGACCAGACGGACGCAGACAACCCGCGAACGAACGCTGACCCATCGGCTGACGACGTACAGCAGCACCCAGGCGACGGCGATCCGGAACCCGCCGGATCGTGGGGTGCCACCCAGACCGAGTCCGGTGAGCAGACAGCGAGTGGTACCTCGGCCACCGCCGGACCGCAGCGCGGCGACCAGCAGCCTGGCGACAGCCAAGCGAACACCGGACCGCGCGGCAGCGTGCAGCAGACGCCTACCGCTGGCGAGAACTCCGTACCGTCGAGCGGCGAGCAGAAGACGACTAGCGGATCGGTGACGGCCGAACCCTGGAGCGTCGGCCAGCAGACGGGAGCCGGTCGGGACAACGCCGTACCGTCGAGCACCCGGCAGACCGAGAGCGCTGACCAAACGGCGAGTGGTGGGTCGGTGGCTGCCGGACCTCGGGGTGGTGGGCAAGCAGGTGTGGGCGAGCGGCCGGATGCCGGAGCCCGCGGTGGGGATCAGGCGGCTGGTGGCTCGTCGGGTGGACAGCCGACTGGTGGCACGGCTTGGGGAGGCGGAGAGCAGCCCGACGCGGACAACCCGCAAGGCGGCGCTGGCTCGTGGGGTGCTGAGCAGCAGGCCGGTGGTCAGGGGAACGCCGGGTCGTGGGGTGATGGCGGACAGGCGGGCAGTGATGGCTGGGGCCGTCAACCACAGTCCGGTGGTCAGGCCGGAGCCGGGGCGTGGGAAGGCGAACAGCAGGCAGGTGATGGCCAAGCGACCGGTGGGCCGTCGCGTGGCGGCGAGCAGACCGGTGCCGAGGGCTGGCGTGGTGGAACGCAGCCCGGCGGCCGCACCGGAGCCGAGGCACGGGGTGGTGGGCGGCAGGCCGGTAGTGACCAGGAGGACACCGGCGCGTGGGGCGCCGGTGGACAGGCGGGCAGTGACGGCTGGGGTCGTCAACCGCAGTCCGGTGGTCAGGCTGGAGCCGGGGCTGCGAGTGGTGAGCCGGAAGCCGGTGGCCAGGAGAACGCCGGGGCGTCGGGTGACGGCGGACAGGCGGGCGGTGACGGCTGGGGCCGTCAACCGGAGTCCGGCGGTCAGGCCGGAGCCGCTGCGCGGGAAGGCGGACAGCAGGCTAGTGGCGGCCAAGCGAATGCCGGACCGTCGGGTGGCGGCGAGGTGGCCGGTGGCTACGCCTGGGGTGATGGAACGCGGGCCGGCGGTCAGGCTGGAGCCGGGGCGTGGGGTGGCGCGCAGCAAGCTGGTGGTGGTCAGGCGAACGCTGGCGCGTGGGGTGGCGGCGGGCCGGCGGGTGGTGACGGCTGGGGGCGTGAACCGCGGGACGGCGGGGAGGCCGCTGGTGATGGGTGGGGTGGTGGATCGGAGGCCGACGAGCAGACGGTTGCTGGGGGTGGCGGGCTGGCCGGTGGTCGGTCGGGCACGAGTGGCGGGCCGGCACGTGGTGAGTCGGGCACGAGTGGCGGGTCGACGGGTGGTGGGTCGGGCTCGAGTGGCAAGCAGGCGGGTAGTGGTGGGTCGGTGACTACTGGGCCGTGGGGGCGTAAGGCTGCGGACGGTGGTCAGCAGGGGGCCGGGGCGTGGGGCGACGGGGAGCAGACGGCCGGTGGGGCTTGGGGTGGCGGGGAGCAGACGAGCGGTGGGGCTTGGGGTGGCGGGGAGCAGGCCGGCGGTGGGCAGGGATGGGGTGCTCAGGCGGCTGGCGGTGCGAGTTGGGGGCGGCGGGAGCATGGTGCTGGGGCGGCTGGTGCTGGGGCAGTTGGTGGTCGGGCGTGGGGCGGGCAGGCGGGCGATGACGCCTGGGGTGCGCAACGGGGTGGGGCTGACGGTTGGGGCCGGCAGCAACAGGCCGGCGGATCGGGTAGGAAGCAGGGTGGGGGGAAGAAGTCTGGTGGGGCTGGGGGCAGGGTTTGGTTGATGGTGGGTGGGGCTGTCGCTTGCGTGATGTTGGTGATTGCTGGGTTCTTTGTGATCACTTCGGGGGACGACGAGAAGGCGGGGCCGGAGAACCAGCCGACGAGTCAGCCGACGGGTGAACCGAGTGGGACGCAGCCGACGGGGCAGCCAAGTGCCTCGGGGACTACCACGCCGGGGCAGTCGAAGAATCCGAAGTTGCATGAGGGTGAGCGGATCTCGTCGGACGCGATCTCGTTCCCGCGCCGGAGTTCGCCATGGTCCGACCGGAAGCGGCTCGTACCTCAACTGCAGAACTCCAGCGGCCAGTACATGCTGCTGCAGGCGAACTTCGACGGCCAGAACGACTGGTACGCCGACATCTTCGTCGGTGCGCTCGGTACCGCCTCAGGCTTCAACGGCGACCCGAAGGCGACCGCGGCGTGGCTTTCGCGCGAGGTGCAGTCGTCGATGTACGGCGACGTACCGGTCACATTCAAGAGCGCCGGGAGCGGGGCGGTGACACGGTCCGGGAAGCCGGGTTGGTTCATCCAGCAGACAGTGACGGCGAAGTCGACCCAGTTGACCGCCCGAGTGCTTACGCTAACGGTGGCCGTCTTCGACCTCGGTGACGGGACCGCCGTCGCGTACATCAGCGACATACCGATCAACCGGCCGGATCTGAGGACCGCCGAGAGCCAGGCCTACAAGGGAATCAACGTTGGCTGAGAACGAAGACCAGACCCCACAACCACCCCAGCGCCCGCCGGCGCGGCACAGCGCACCCCCACAGCCGTCCGAGGGCTACAACCGCCCGGACGGCGACCCCCGCAATCCCTCATCAGGAGACCCGCTCGGCCCGTACGACGCCGGCGAGTCGCTGGGGCAGTACGACGCGGGTGAGACGCTCGGGCAGTCCCGGCCAGGTGAGGCGCTCAGGCAGTCCGGGACGCGTCAGTCGCTCGGGCAATCCGCAGCGGGTGAGACGCTCGGGCAGTCCGAGGTGGGTGGACCGCTTGGGCGGTCTGGTGCGGGTGACTCGTTGTCTGATATGTCGCCTGCGCCGTCGGCACCGGATGCGTGGTTCACGTCTGCACCGCCGTCGGCCGCGGACCGGCGTCACTCGGTCCCGGATCCGCTGGATCATGAGCCGCTGGGTGGGTCGTCTGATCCGTTGTTCGGTCAATCCCCCGCCCCGGCGCCGCCACCTCCTCCCCCGCCGCCACGTTCATCCAGTACGTCGCACGGGCAACCGCCGGCGCAGCAGTACAGCCAGCCGCAACAGCCCAGTCAGCAGCACACCGGGCAGCCGCAGGCTCAGCAGTACGGCGGACAGCCGCAGGGCCAGCCGTACGGCGGGCAGTCGGGAGCCGGGCAGCCGACTCAGCAAGGTGCCAGCCAGCAGCCCGGCTATCCGCAGTCGCAGCAGGCGGGAGTCGGGCAGGCGTCTCAGCCGCAACAGGGTGCTAACCAGCAGCCTGGTAGTCAGCAGGCGCCGCAGCCTGGCCGGCCGCAGCACGACGCTCAGCCGCCGGCCTCACCTCAGCAAGGTCAGCAGCCGTACGGCGCTCAGCCGCAACGGCTGACGTCAGCAGCACAGCCGGGACAGGCGCAGGGGCCGGGGCAGGCGCAGCAGTCGGGTCAGCCGCCGTATGGGCAGCAGTCGCTGGCTCCGCACTCCGGGCGGCGTCCGGTGCAGCCGCCGCAGGCTCAGCACTCGGGGCAGGGTTCGGCGCAGCAGTCGGAGAGGCCAGGGCAGCAGGCGTACGGGCAAGAGTCCGGGCGATCCGGGTCTCAGGCGTACGGGGCTGCGCAGGGTCCTGGGGGTCCGGGAGCGGGCCAGCAAGCCGGGCAGGCGTCGTACGCGCAGCAGGCAGGACAGCCGCCGTACGGGCAGCAGCCCGGGACGGCGGGGCAGCAGTCCGGGCAGGCACCGTATGGACAGCCCGGTCAGGCGTCCGGGCAGCAGTCGGGGACGGCGCGGTCGCAGCCCGGGCAATCCGGGTCGCAGGCGTATGGGGCAGCCGCGCAGGGTCCTGGGGGTCCGGAAGCAGGCCAGCAAGCCGGGCAGGCGTCGTACGGCCCGCAGGCAGGACAGCCGCCGTACGGACAGGCCGGGCAGCAGTCCGGGCAGCCGCCGTACAGGCAAGCCGGTCAGGTGTATGGGCAGCAGTCCGGGGCGGCGGGGTCGCAGGCGTCTGGGCAACCGTCGTCGGGACAGCCGTCGCACGGACAGCAGCCTGGACAGCCGTCGCATGGACAACTGCTCGGCCAGCAGCCTGGGCATGCGTCGTACGGGCAGGCGGGGTACGGGTCGGATGGTGGGGACGAGGGGTATGGGATCACTAAGCCGCGGCGGCGGAGTGGTGGTGGCAGGGCGTCGCTGGATGCGGCTGGTAGGGCTCGGTTGATTGGGGCTCTGGTGCTGGTCGTCGCGGCCCTGGCGACGACCGGGCTGAGCGTCGGCTGGATCTGGACCAAGGCCGACGCAGTCACCCCGGTCGCATTGCCGACAGGGATCTCTAAGCCCTTGCAGACGGTGTCCCCGTCGGTGAAGCCTTCGGAGACTCCGCCGCCGATCGGCAAGGTGCTCGGGACGGAACTGATTGCCGCCAACAACGACACGATGCCGATCATGAGCTCGGCCTGGCAGAACCAGGACGCGCAGCGATCGGGTGTGTACGGCGGCGCCGCGATCTTCTTCGTTGTCCACAAGGACTACACCGGCCAGAAGGGCGTCGACTGGGGCAACTATGTCTCGTTCGGCCAGCTCGCCCCGGACATCAAGTTCAGTACGACGCCGGCCGGCCTGAAGGAGGCCGCGGTCCAAGCGGGTACTCGGGCGATCGTCGGCCTGTACTCGAAGGACGCGAAGCTGTCCGGCACCACGCACAAGGCGATCACGATCAACGGCCACAAGGGGCACGAGATCACCACCAAGGTGGCGGTCAGTGTGCCGAAGCTGAAGGAGACGTACTCCACGATCATGATCGTGGTGATCGACCGCGGCGACGGGACCGCGATGGTGTCGATCGCCG
This sequence comes from Kribbella pittospori, assembly GCF_004331465.1. Taxonomy (GTDB): domain Bacteria; phylum Actinomycetota; class Actinomycetes; order Propionibacteriales; family Kribbellaceae; genus Kribbella; species Kribbella pittospori. Next base: position 787,149 of record NZ_SJKB01000001.1, on the reverse strand, counting down.
ACATCGCCGGCAGCACCCCGGCCTGGCAGCAGATCTGGCGCAACAAGGTCAAGCAGATCAAGATCAACGGCTAGAAAAAGGCCGGCGGGGATCACCCCGCCGGCCTAACGCGCAAAGTCAGTCAGCGCAGCGAGGCACAGGCCGCGATCCACCGATCCAGAGTCTCCTTCGCCGCACCCGAATCGATCGCCTCCGCGGCCCGGTCCATCCCGGCCCGGATCCGCGCGGTGATCGGCCCCTCGGCCGGCTCGTACGCCGCCAGCGCCGCACCCGCGTTCAGCAGTACGACATCCCGCACCGCACCCGGCTCGCCCTCGAGCAGAGCCCGCACAACCTTCGCGTTGAACGCAGCATCCGCGCCCCGAAGCGCCTCAGCAGTGACCGGCTCGATCCCCAGCTCCCGCGGATCAACCGTGAACGGCCCGTCGACCGTTCCTCCGCCGACAATCCACACCTGCGACGTCGTCCGGGTGGTCAGCTCATCCAGCCCGTCATCACCGTGGAACACCAACGCATCAATCCCACGCCGCGCAAGCACCCCGGCCATCAACCCAGCGATCCGCGCGTCCCCGACCCCTACGGCCTGCGCAGACGGATCACCAGGGTTCGCCAACGGACCGAGGAAGTTGAACGTCGTCGGTACGCCGAGCTCCCGCCGAGGTACGGCGGCATGCCGCAGCGCCGGGTGGAACGCAGGCGCGAAGCAGAACGTGATCCCGGCCCGCTCCCCCACCTCCGCGACCTGAGCCGCGGTGAGGTCGAGCGGAATCCCAAGCTCCTCGAGTACGTCGGCCGCACCGCAAGCCGATGAGGCCGCGCGGTTGCCGTGCTTGACCACCTTCGCGCCGGCGCCCGCGGCAACGATCGCCGACATCGTGCTGATGTTCACGGTGTGGGCTTGGTCACCACCCGTACCGACGACGTCGAGGGTCCGGCCCGGGACCGAGACCCGGGTGGCGAAGTCGCGCATCGTCGCGACCAGGCCCTCCACCTCGGTCACCGTCTCGCCCTTGGACCGCAGCGCGATCACGAACCCCGCGAGCTGAGCCGGCGACGCCGCGCCGGACAGGATCTGCTCCATCGCCCACGCGGTGGTGGCCGCGTCCAGGTCCTCGCGCCGCAGCAGCGGATTGAGCACCTGGGGCCAGGTGTAGGCAGGCATGGTGCGTCAGGCGGTGGTGGCGGGCAGGGTGGCCAGCCGCTGCCGGAGCAGGTCCGCGGTGACCTCGGCCATCCGCACCGGGTCGATCGGGTGCGATACAGCACCCTCGGCCCGCGACCAGGTCGCCAGCCAGGCGTCCTGCGGGCGGCCGGTGATGACGAGGATCGGCGGGCACCGGAAGATCTCGTCCTTCAGCTGCCGGGCGATGCCCATGCCGCCGGCCGGAACGGCTTCGCCGTCCAGGATGGCCAGGTCGATCCCGCCCTTGTCCATGGACTTGATCACGGCCGGCTCGGTCGCGCACTCGACGTACTCGAGCTCGGGCAGATCAGCGGCGGGCCGCTTGCCCAACGCCAGCCGGACGGACTCCCGCGTCGTGCGGTCGTCGCTGTAGACCAGCACCTTCAGCGGACGCTCTGAACTCATCGATCCATCCCAAGCTGTGTTCTAAGAAGACTGGACACGGCGAATGCTACCGGGGTGCCTGTCCGGCCCGGCGAGCCTGTTCCTCCAACCGGTCCAGCCGCCGGTCCTCGCGGCGGGCTTCGCGCTGCGACTCGCGCACCCATTGGACGAACAGCACGCCGAAGAACACCACCCCGACGATGTCGCCGGACCCCCAGAGCAGACCACCGGCGATGTACTGGTCGTGCAGCGGCGACGGCGGCCAGGACCGGCCGAAGCTGGTGTACCAGTCCTCGGCGATCAGCTTGTTCGCGGACATGATCGTGATACCGAGGAACGCGTGGAACGGCAGCGTCAGGAACACCAGCATCAACCGGAACGGGTAGATCACCCGCCCGGGCACCGGGTCGAGGCCGAGCAGCGGCCAGAAGAACAGCGAGCCGACCAGGATGAAGTGCAGATGCAACAAGTCGTGCAGTACGGCGGAGTGCAGCGTCGCGTCGTACCAGCTGCTGAAGTAGAGCGCCCACGGGCTCAGCACGAACAGCGTGAAGCCGATCAGCGGGAAGCAGAGCACCTTCGCGAACCGCGAATGCAACACGGAGAGCAACCATTTCCGCGGTCGCTGCGGCAGGGTCCGAAGCGCCAGCGTGATCGGCGCACCGAGCGCGAGCATCAGCGGCGTCAGCATCGACAGGATCATGTGCTGGGCCATGTGCACGCTGAGAAGCACCGTGTCGTAGGTGCCGAGCGCCGACTGGGTGGCGATCACGGCACTGCCCAGGCCCAGTCCGACGAAGGAGAACGTCCGGGCGCGGGACCACTTGTCACCCCGCTTGCGGAGCCGGTGGACGCCGTACAGGTAGAGGGCGCCGAGGACGACGATCACGGCGAGTAACACCGGTTCGAAGGTCCAGCCCGTCAGCAACCGGACTGCCGTGAACGGCTCGATCTGGTCGCCGGGCCCGGCGTGGAGAGGAAGCACGCTTCCACAGTAGGAACACCGAGTTCACGACATGCATGGGGGTGGTCGTGGCGGTGGATACCAGGAACGACATAATGACCGCGTGGCCACTGCAACCGCGCTCCCAGCGTCTCGTGAACACGGACACCACGACCGTCCCAGCATGGTCAGTGTCGGCACGATCGTCTGGCTCTCGAGCGAGCTGATGTTCTTCGCCGCCTTGTTCGCGGCCTACTTCACCATCCGGTCAGTAACGACCGCTGCCGCCGCTCCGGGTACGGAGACGCTGTGGCAGGCGTCCACCGAGATGCTGAACGTCCCGTTCGCCTCGGTGAACACGTTCGTCCTGGTCGCGTCGTCGTTCACCTGCCAGGCGGGTGTGTTCGCCGCCGAGCACGGCAAGGTGGGCCGGTCCGGCGCACTGGCGAACATCCGGTCCTGGGGCATGCGTGAGTGGTTCATCCTCACGTACCTGATGGGCGCGGTCTTCATCGCCGGCCAGGTGACGGAGTACGCCAAGCTGGTGCACGAGGGCGTGACGATCTCGTCGTCGCCGTACGGGTCGGTCTTCTACCTGGCCACCGGGTTCCACGGTCTGCACGTGACCGGCGGCCTCATCGCTTTCGTGTTCGTCCTTGCCAGGACGTACATGGCTCGAAAGTTCACCCACGAACAGGCCGTCTCGGCGATCGTCGTGTCGTACTACTGGCACTTCGTCGACGTGGTCTGGATCGCCCTGTTCGCGACCATCTACCTGCTCAAATGAGTGAGAAGAGACCTTCCTTGTCACCGGCGCGCTTTCTCTCCGCGCGACGACGGCACCGGTCCGCCGGCCTCGTCGTGCTTCTTTTCGGCCTCCTGGCAGTGGGCTCGGCGTACGCCGCGTTCGCCCCTGACGACGCGGTGGCGGACAACTCGGCCCAGTCCCAGCAGATCGAAGAGGGCAAGAAGCTCTTCGCGGTCGGCTGCGCCAGCTGCCACGGCCTGAACGCCGAGGGTGGCGGGAACGGCGAGGGCAAGATGGCCGGCCCGTCGCTGATCGGGGTCGGCGCGGCCGCCGTCGACTTCCAGGTCGGCACCGGCCGGATGCCCGCCATGCAGCCCGGTGCCCAGGTGCCGCGCAAGACGCCGGCGTACACGCAGGAGGAGATCGAGGCCCTGGCCGCGTACGTCGCCTCGCTCGCCCCCGGCCCGGCGGTTCCGGCGCAGGAGTCGTACGACATCAGCAAGGCCACCGACGAGCAGATCACCCGCGGTGGCGAACTGTTCCGGACCAACTGCACGGCCTGCCACAACTTCGCCGGCCGCGGTGGCGCACTGCCGAACGGCAAGTACGCGCCGTCGCTGATGAACGTCGACCCGAAGCACATCTACGAGGCGATGCTCACCGGTCCGCAGCAGATGCCGGTCTTCTCCGACCAGGTGATGCAGCCTGAGGACAAGCGCGACATCATCGCCTACCTGAACGCGCTTCAGCAGCAGAAGGACCCGGGTGGGTTCGGCCTCGGCCGGCTCGGCCCGGTCTCGGAGGGTCTGTGGGGCTGGCTGGTCGGTATCGGCCTGCTGGTCTGTGTAGCGGTGTGGATCGGCGCCAAGGGCGTCAAGGCCAAGGGAGCGAAGGCTCCGTGATTGAGCGAAGCGAAATCACCATCAAGGAGAGCAGTGACTCTCGGCGCTCGTTCGCGCCCGGAGCGAAGCGAGGACGCGAATGAGTGACGAGAACCTTCCTGCCGTGAAGGCAGAAGAAGAGCACAGTCAGGTACAGGTGGCGGAGCCGATCCCGGATCCGGGTATCGAGCCGCACGAGTACCGGATCACCGACATCGATCCGAAGGCGGCCGACCGGGTCGAGCGCCAGGTCTCGGCGATGTTCACCCTGGCCGGCCTGCTCGCCCTCGGGTCCTGCGTGGCGTACTTCGCCATCCCGCGTGACTCCACCCTCGTGTTCGGGCCGCTGTCCGGCAACGCCAACAACATGGTCATCGGCCTGTGCATCGGCCTGGCCCTGTTCCTGCTCGGCGCCGGCGCGATCCAGTGGGCCAAGAAGCTGATGGTCGACGAGGAGATCTCCGAGGACCGGCACCCGGCCCACTCCTCGCCGGAGCAGATCGCCGACATCACCGACGCCTTCAAGCAGGGTGTCGCGGAGTCGGGTTTCACCCGGCGCAAGCTGATCCGCCGCGGGCTGTTCACCGGACTGGGCCTGCTCGGCCTGCCTGCGATCGTGTTGCTGCGTGACCTCGGTCCGTTGCCGGGCCGCTCCCTCTACAACACCATCTGGGCGAAGGGCATCCGGGTCGTCAACGACGTCACCGACCGCCCGATCAAGCCGTCCGACATGATCGTCGGCCAGTTGGTCAACGCCGCCCCCGCCAACCTGGCTCCGCTGCAGGAGGAGAGCCCGGTCGAGTACCAGAACGCCAAGGCGAAGTCCGCGGTGATCGTGGTCCGGATCAAGCCCAGCGAGATCCGGACGCCACCGGGCCGGGAGAACTGGGGCGTCGACGGCATCCTGTGCTACTCCAAGATCTGCACCCACGTCGGTTGCCCGATCTCCCTGTACGAGCAGACCACCCACCACGTGCTCTGCCCGTGCCACCAGTCGACGTTCGACCTGGCCGACGGCGCCAAGGTCATCTTCGGCCCTGCGGCCCGGCCACTTCCTCAGCTACCGTTGGCAGTGGACGCAGAGGGCTACTTGGTTGCGCAGAGCGGCTTCACCGAGCCGGTCGGCCCGAGCTTCTTCGAACGAGGGTGACTGCAGTGTCAGACAAAGAGTTCCCGCCACCGGTCAAATATCTCGACGATCGCCTCGGGATCGCGAAGATCGGCCGGAAGAACCTGCGCAAGGTCTTCCCGGACCACTGGTCCTTCATGCTCGGCGAGATCGCGCTGTACAGCTTCATCATCCTGATCCTGACCGGCATCTTCCTGACCTTCTGGTTCAAGCCGTCGATGGGCGAGGTCGAGTACCAGGGTTCGTACAGCCTGCTCAAGGGCCTGCACATGTCCGAGGCCTACGCCTCGACGCTGGACATCACCTTCGACGTCCGCGGCGGTCTGCTGATTCGGCAGATCCACCACTGGGCGGCCGTCTTGTTCATCGCCGCGATGATGGTGCACCTGCTCCGCATTTTCTTCACCGGCGCGTTCCGCAAGCCGCGTGAGCTGAACTGGGTGATCGGCTTCACCATGCTGTTCCTCGGCATCATCGAGGGCTTCATCGGCTACGGCCTCCCCGACGACCTGCTGTCCGGCACCGGTCTACGCATCACCCAGGGGATGATCGGGGCGTCCCCGGTCATCGGGACGTACCTGAACTTCTTCATCTTCGGTGGCGAGTTCCCGGGTGACGATTTCGTCTCCCGCTTCTTCACCATCCATGTGCTGCTGATTCCGGGGTTGATCCTTGCCCTGGTCACGGTCCACCTGTTCCTGGTCGTGTACCACAAGCACACGCAGTACGCCGGTCCCGGCCGGACCGAGAAGAACGTCGTCGGCTACCCGCTGTTCCCGGTGTACACGGCCAAGGCCGGCGGCTTCTTCTTCGTCGTCTTCGGCATCACCGCGCTGATGGGTGCACTGCTCCAGATCAACCCGGTCTGGTTGTACGGCCCGTACAACCCCGCGGAGGTGACGGCGGGATCCCAGCCGGACTGGTACATGGGCTGGCTGGAAGGCTCGGTCCGCATCATGCCCGGATTCGAGTCGCACTTCTGGGGCATCACGCTCAGCTGGAACCTGATCATCCCGGCCCTGCTGATACCTCCTGCCTTCGTCACCCTGGTCGCGCTCTATCCGTTCATCGAGAGCTGGATCACCGGCGACAAGCGCGAACACCACCTGCTGGACCGGCCGCGGAACATGCCGACCCGGACCGGTATCGGTGCCGCGTTCATCACCTTCTACGCGCTCCTCTGGATCGGTGGCGGTAACGACCTGATCGCCACCCACTTCGGGCTGTCGCTGAACAACGTGACCTGGTTCCTGCGGTTCGCGGTGTTCATCGGCCCGGTGCTCGCCTTCTGGGTGACCCGGCGGGTCGCGATCTCGCTGCAGCGCGCCGACAACGATCGGCTGATGCACGGTCTGGAGACCGGCGTGATCGTCCGCTCCCCCGAGGGCAAGTACACCGAGAAGCACGCGCCGATCTCGAACTACGAGGCGTACAGCCTCACGGCGCACAACCGGATGCTGCCGCTGGACATCGGTCCGGAGACCGACGACAACGGCGTCCGCGCCCCGCGCCGGGCTCTGAACAAGCTCCGCGCCCGGCTGTCGCGCTTCTACTACGCCGACGCGATCCAGAAGCCGACGACGCACGAGTTGGAGGCGGCTCACGAGCACGCTCACGACTCGGACGAGATCCACGACATCAGCGAGACCGAGACGTATCGCGAAGTCACCAGCGACCGCTCCTGATCGCAGCACCACCCGAAAGGCCCCGGCAACCTAGCCGGGGCCTTTTCCCTTACTCGAGAGCGTCAGCCACCGCGGTCAGGTAGTCGCTGACGGCCGACCTGTCGCGCTGGTCCAGCTGCTGAGTGATGCCGATCAGGCGCTCGAGGAGCGGCCCGAAGAACTGCCAGCCGAGGTCGACAGCCGTCTCGGACACCTGCAGGCGAGCGCTGCGGCCGTCTGAGCGGCTTCTGAGGCGTTCGACGTGCCCGGCGCCCTCCAGACGGTGAATGACCGCCGTCGTCGCCTGAGAGGTCATTCCGAGCTGCTGGGCGAGCCATCCCGGCGTCGCCTCCACTCCGGCCCGCTCGGCGTCCAGCAGCCGTGTGAGCGCCCGTACGTCGGTCGCGTGCAGACCGGTCGCGCGCGCGAACTCCCCCACTGCCAGCTCGAGCCGCAGTGCGACCTCCCGCAGCCGGTGCACCAGCTCCAGCGCCGCTGCCCGCTGGGGGTTGGCCGGCGTCACTCCCTCACGCATGCCCGCCAACTTACCTCACTCAGTGAGCTATTCTCGCGCTATGACCTTCCAGGACGCGTACGACGCTCTCCTCCGCCGCTGGGGTGTCCCGGTGGAACAGCTCAACCTCGCCGGAACACACGTGAACGCGTGCGGCCCGGCCGACGCCTCTCCCCTGGTCCTGCTGGCCGGCCACGGCGCCACGTCAGCGGTCTGGTTCACCGTCGCGCCCCGGCTCGCGGAGCAGTACCGCGTGTACGCCCTCGACCTCCCCGGCGACGCGGGCCGCAGTACGGCGACCCCACCGCGCACGGTGAACGACCTGATGGCCTGGCTGGCCGGCGTACTGGATGCGTTGGACATCCGAGAGGCTGCGCTGTGCGGGCACTCCTACGGCACCCGGGTCGCACTCACCTACGCCCTCCGGGACCCGGCGCGGGTCAACAGGCTCGCGCTGATCGACCCGACTGACTGCTTCACCGGCCTGAGGCCGAGGTACGTCGCCAGAGCGCTCCCCTCGCTCCTGAGGCCCAGTCCGGCCCGCACGGAGTCGTTCCTACGTTGGGAGACGCAAGGCCTGCCCGTCGACCCGGACTGGTTGCACCTGGCCGGCCTCGCCGCGGTCGAACCCACCACCCGACCGGTCCTGCCGCGCAGGCCCGGCGTACGGCAACTCCAGACCGAGACCCTGGTCGTCGTCGCGGACCGCAGCAAGGCCCACAACCCCGACCAACTTGCCCGGCGAGCCAGTGCCGCCGGGGCAAGCGTCGTACGCATCGAGACCGCCACCCACCACTCGCTGCCGGTTCTGCACGCCGACGAAGTGGTCACCGCCATGCTGCGAGCAGAATCGCTCTGACGGGGTCAGGACAGGGCTGAGCCGGCCTTGTAGTTGGCCCAGGTGGTGTTCCAGTCGGTCCAGCCGTTGCCGGGCTCGATCTTACGGGCGGTGCCGGTGACGATGACCGGGTCGCCGCGGAGGGTCTGAGCGAAGTACCACTGGGCGTCCTTGAGGCTCATGCCGACGCAGCCGTGACTGACGTTGGCGCTGCCCTGGCTGCCGGCGGACCACGGTGCCCCGTGGATGAACTCGCCGGTGTTGGTGACCCGCTGGGCCCACTTCACGTCGCTGATGTTGTAGTACTCCGGGTCGCCCGGCTTGATGCCGACCGTCGCGGCGTCCATCCGCTTGGTGGTGAACTTCTCCATGATCACCTTCACCCCGCTGCGGGTGGTGAAGCCGTCCTTGCCGGCGGTGATCGGGATCGTCCGGGCCGCCTTGCCGTTGATCGCCACGTACATCTGGTGCTTCGTGACGTTGATCCTGGTCACCACGGACTTGCCGATGGTGAAGCCGATCGTCCGGCTGGCCGTGCCCCAGGTGTTGTTGCCCGCGTTCACGCCCAGGGTCCCGATGCCGACGGTCACCTTGGTGCCGGCCGGCCAGTAGTTCATCGGCCGGTAGTTGACCTGCTTGCTGTTCACCCAGTGCCAGCTTCCGGTGACCGGGACCGACGTCTTCACCGACAGCCGCTTCTCGACCGCGGCGCGGTCCTTGACCGGGTTGTTCCAGAAGATCTGGATCGGCATCGCGACGCCGACGGTCTCACCGTTCAGTGGGGCGACCGAGGCCTTGAGGCTCTTCGCCGCCTTCAGCGTCTTGAACGTCGAGCTGATCGGGACAGTGCCGCCGTCGGTGCCCTCGGCCGAGCCGCTCAGCTTGTACGACGCGCCCGGCTTGAGCTGCGGCGTGGAGGTCCACTTGGTGCGGTCGCTGTTGAAGCTGCCGGTCACCTTGTCGCCGTCATCGTCCTTGAGCGTGATCGCCTTCAGGGTGCCGACAGTGGTGCTCACGGTCACCGCCTGGTCCGGTTTGACCGAGGCCGCGCCCTTGGCCGGGACGATCGAGATGCTCACCGCGGCCGGGTTCGCCGACGGGCTGGACGAGCTGCCAGGGCTGGTCGAAGCACCCGGCGTACCGCTACTCTGTGTGGCCCCGGACGACGGCGATCCGCCCGCCTCGGTGTCGCTGCACGCGCTGCCGACCAGCAGCAACGCACAGATCCCCGCCACGGCAAGGCCGTGCTTCCTCACCGAACCGCTCACCATTCCCCAGCTCTCCCCTGTTTGCATCAACCGCCGCAAGGGTAACCCGTGGTACCGGAATACCCGTTCAAGCACACCGCCACCACAGTGGTACGGACCACAACGGCCCATTCTCCGGTGGCACCCCTTAAGACGCACGAAAGCGCCATCCGGTTGGCTCCCGGATGGCGCCCGTACGAGCTTCAACTAGTGAGCGTGGTCACCGCGGTAGTACTCGAAGATGAACCCCGACAGCGTGATGATGCCGATGCCGCAGCCGGCGATGAAAAGCCACCAGCCGAACACGATGCCGAGGACGACGACCGCCAGGGTCAGCCCGCACCACAGCGGCCACCACGAGTACGGCGGGAAGAAGCCGAGCTCGCCGGCGCCCTCCACGATCTCGGCTTCCTTGCGGTCCTCCGGCCGGGGGTCCATCCGGCGCGCGGTGATGCTCAGGTAGAACGCCACCAGCAACGACAGGAAGAACGTCATCGTCAGCGCGGTGGTACCGGTCGGGTCCTCCGACATCAGCCAGTAGATCGGCGTGACGACCAGCACGAACACGCTCAGGATCCCGAAGACCCAGGCTTCGACCTTCACGCCTTGTCCTTCCCCTCAGCGTCGGTATCGCCGGCCACCTGCTGCAGGTGCTCGACCCGGCCCTCGTCCTCACCGGCGTCCAGCAGGTTGTCCTTGCCGGCCCGGTTGTCCGGGTACTCGGCCAGGGCCAGGTCGGCATGGTGCAGGTCGAACGCCGGGCTTTCCGACCGGATCCGCGGCAGCTTCTCGAAGTTGTGCCGCGGCGGCGGGGAACTGGTCGCCCACTCCAGCGAGCGGCCCCAACCCCACGGGTCGTCCACGCCCACCTGCGGCGACTTCCGCGACTTGTAGACGTTGTAGAAGAACGGCAGCATCGACAGACCGAGGATGAAGGCACCGACGCTGGAGACCTCGTTCAGCGTGGTGAAGCCTTCGTTCGCGCCGTACGACGCGTAGCGCCGCGGCATGCCCTCGACACCCAGCCAGTGCTGCACCAGGAACGTCGTGTGGAAGCCGATGAACAGCAACCAGAAGTGCAGCTTCCCGAGCCGCTCGTCGAGCATCCGGCCGGTGAACTTCGGCCACCAGAAGTAGAACCCGGCGAACATCGCGAACACCACGGTGCCGAAGACGACGTAGTGGAAGTGCGCGACCACGAAGTACGAGTCGGACAGCTGGTAGTCCAGCGCCGGCGAGGCCAGGATGATGCCGGTCAGGCCGCCGAAGAGGAAGGTCGTGAGGAAGCCCACCGACCACAGCATCGGCGTGTCGAACGACACCGATCCGCCCCAGATCGTGCCTATCCAGTTGAAGAACTTCACGCCGGTAGGCACTGCGATCAAGAACGTCATGAAGGAGAAGAACGGCAGGTTCACCGCACCGGTGACGAACATGTGGTGCGCCCACACCGCCACCGACAGGACGGCGATACCGAGCGTCGCGGAGACCAGGCCGATGTAGCCGAAAACGGGCTTGCGGCTGAACACCGGCAGGATCTCGGTGATGATGCCGAAGAAGGGCAGCGCGATGATGTAGACCTCGGGATGGCCGAAGAACCAGAACAGGTGTTGCCAAAGTAATGGCCCACCGTTCGCGGCATCGAAGACGTGAGCCCCCAGGGCTCGATCCGCCTCCAGCATCAGCAGCGCGCCGGCCAGGATCGGGAACGCGATCAGCACGAGGATCGACGTGACCAGGATGTTCCAGGTGAAGATCGGCATCCGGAACATCGTCATACCCGGTGCGCGCATGGTGATGATGGTCGTGACGAAGTTGACCGCACCGAGGATGGTGCCCAGACCGGCCATCCACAGACCCATGATCCACAGGTCACCGCCGATGCCCGGCGAGCGGACCGCGTTGGACAGCGGCGCGTAGGCGAACCAGCCGAAGTCGGCCGCACCGCCCGGGGTGAAGAAGCCGCTGATCGTGATCAGACCGCCGAACAGGAACAGCCAGAAGCTGAACATGTTCAGCCGTGGGAACGCGACGTCCGGCGCACCGATCTGGATCGGCATGATCTCGTTCGCGAAGCCGACGAACAGCGGCGTCGCGAACAGCAGCAGCATGATCGTGCCGTGCATGGTGAAGAGCTGGTTGTAGACCTCTTCGTTCACGATCTGCAGGCCCGGCTTGGCCAGCTCGGCGCGGATGAGCAGAGCCATCACACCGCCGACCAGGAAGAACGCGAACGACGTGATCAGGTACATGTGGCCGATCAGCTTGTGGTCGGTGGTGGTCAGCCACTTGACCGCGATCTGGCCCTTGCTGCGCCGCCGCGGCAACGCGGTGGTGGTTGTACCGATGGCGCCGGTGCGCTCGGCGAAGTCGGTCACTTCTCCCCCTCCTGCTCCCCGTGACCGGGGATGGTGGTGGCGTCTTGTCCACCGGTGGCGGCGCCGGTCTGGCCTCTGGCGGCCAGGTCACGCAGATGCGCGTCGTACTCGTCCTTGGTGACCACCTTGACGGTGAACACCATCCGGCTGTGGTAGAGCCCGCAGAGCTCGGCGCACTTGCCGGCGAAGGTCCCGGTCTTGGTCGGGGTGAGCTCGAACCGGTTGGTCCGGCCCGGGATGACGTCGAGCTTGAAGTAGAACGACGGCACCCAGAAGGAGTGGATGACGTCCGGCGAGGTCAGGTCGAAGTGGACCGACTCGTTCACCGGCAGCCACAGCTCGGCGGGCTTCTCCAGCGTGCCGGTCTCCCAGACGCCTTCCTGCCCGTCGACGGTGTCCTTGTAGTTGAAGGTCCACTGCCACTGCTGGCCGACCACGTTGATCGTGTGCGCCGGGTTGTCCGACATCGCGGTGATCTTGTTGCCGTGCTCGACGGTGTAGAAGAACAGCACACCGATGATCGCGAACGGCGCCAGCGTGTAGAGCACCTCGAGCGGCAGGTTGTACCGGACCTGCTTCGGAGCCTCGTCGTTGCGCTTGCGGTAGCGCACGGAGACGTACAGGATCAGGCCCCAGACCATCGCACCGACGATCAGCGCGGCGATCCAGGCACCGACCCAGAGGCTTCGAACAGCCTCGGTCCGGTCCGATGCGCCCTCGGGGAGACCGAGTCGTTTCCACTGCTCAGTGGTCGCCTCTGAACAACCGGTCAGCAGCAGGGTGCCGAGCACCACCGCACTACCGACCAGGAGGCGTCGCTTCGCCGGACGTGTGGCGCCGGCAGGACCTGCCGCGCGCTCGTCCACTCCGGGCGTGCCGTTCGAACCCACGGGGCGCCTTTCCCTTCCCAAGTGAGACTGACGACCAAACACTACTGGACACCTTTGTCGTTCTTGCGCAGAGGTAGGGCCAAGAGCATGTCTTCCCCTCCGCTGCCTACTGCGGGGCACTCGGTGGGCGTCTCGCTGCACTGGAGCAAAGGCCACGATGCGCCGCATCGAGACCTTCACTCCAGCACACCGAGCCACTCCACCGAGCACCTCCTCGCTACGGCATCGGAGGGGAAGACATGCTCTAGCGTTTCCGGTGTGAGTGAGCGTGCGTATCTGGACGCGGCGTCGGCCGAGGCGTTACACCCGGCGGCGCGGGAAATGTTGCTCTCGGCAGTCGATTCCGGCTGGGCCGATCCGGTCCGCCTGCACCACGAGGGCCGGACCGCGCGACTGCTGCTGGACAACGCCCGTGCGGTCCTCGCCGACGCGGTCGGAGTGCGGCCGGATGAGCTGTTCCTGACCACCTCCGGTACGGCGGCCATCCACGCCGGGCTGACTGCGATCACGGCTGCCCGCAGGCGGGTTGGCACCGCCGTTGTCCACAGTGCTGTCGAGCATTCCGCCGTACTGCACACCGCTGGGGACGCGGGGGTCGATGTCGGCGTGGACATGGTCGGACGGGTCGACCTGGATGCGTTCAGGGAGGCGGTGCGGGCGCCGGGTGTCGCGGTGGCGGCGTTGCAGTCGGCCAACCATGAGGTCGGTACGCGGCAGCCGATCGAGGCCGCCGCCGAGGCGTGTGGCGACGTACCGCTGTTCGTCGACGCGGCCGCGTCCATCGGGCGCGACGCCGTACCGCCGGGATGGTCGGTGCTGACGGCAAGCGCTCATAAGTGGGGTGGGCCTGCTGGAGTCGGCCTGCTGGCGGTGCGCAAGGGGACCCGGATCGCGCCGGCCTGGCCGATGGACGAGCGCGAGGACGGCCTCTCCCCCGGCTTCCCGGACATCCCCAACACGCTCGCCGCCGCGGCCGCTCTCCAGGCCCGCCTCGCCGAAGCCGCCGAACTGAACAAGAACCACCACGCCTGGATCGACGAGCTCCGGCAACGAGTGGCAGCCGAGATCCCGGACGTCGAGGTGGTCGGCGACCCCGAGGACCGCTTGCCGCACGTCCTCACCTTCTCCTGTCTGTACGTCGACGGCGAGGCGCTCGTCACCGCCCTCGACGCGGAAGGCTTCTCGGTCTCCAGCGGTTCGGCCTGTACGTCGAGCACCCTGCGACCGTCCCACGTCCTCGCAGCCATGGGCGTGCTCACCCACGGCAACGTCCGCGTCTCCCTGGCCCGGACCACGACGTACGACGAGATCGACCGGTTCTGCACGGTCCTGCCGGGGATCGTCCGCCGGATCCGCGCGGAGGTGGGGATGTGAACGTCGACCTGGACTGCCGCGGCCTGCTCTGCCCACTCCCGGTGATCAAACTGGCCAAGGCACTACCGACCGTCGCGATCGGCGACACCGTCACCGTCCTCGCCGACGACCCAGCCGCCGCCACCGACATCCCAGCCTGGTGCCGGATGCGCTCCCAGGACCTGTTGTCGGCCGACGAAAACAGGTATGTGATCCGCCGAGCCAGCTGAAACACTGCGGCTCGTGACTGACTTCGCGGTGAAACCGACGCTGATCGGCGACCTCGTGATCCTTCGCCCGCTGGACGAGAGCGACTACGACGCGTTGGTGGTGGCGATGGCCGATCCTGAGGTGACCAGGTTCACCGATCCTCACGACGACGGCAGCGGCGTCGAGGAGGAGACGTACCGCGAATGGCTGCGGACCCGGAAGGACCAGACCGATCGCCTCGACCTGGCGATCGTTTCGAAGGCGACCGGCCGGACCGTCGGCGAGGCAGTGCTGAACAGATGGAGTCCGGACGACGAGTCGTGCAACTTCCGGATCATGATCGGCGCGGACGGCCGTGGCCAGGGACTCGGGACCGAAGCCACCCGAATGGTCGTCGACTATGCCTTCGAGCAGCTCGGGCTGTACCGCATCTCGCTCACCGTCTTCGCCTTCAACCCGCGCGGGCGCCGGGTGTACGAGAAGGCCGGCTTCGTCGAGGAAGGCCGGCTGCGGCAAGCCGTCGCCCTGGACGGCGAACGCCACGACGACATCCTGATGTCGATCCTGGCCCCCGAATGGTCGAAGGCATGACCGACTTCGCGGAGAAGCCGACGCTCACGGGTGAGCTCGTCGTACTGCGGCCGCTGGACGAGGGCGACTACGAGGCGATGGCCGCGGCGATGGCCGATCCGGATGTCGCCCGGCTGACCGGGAGTCACGGCGAGATCGGCGAGGAGCGGGCGCGCGAGTGGATGCGGACCCGGAAGGACCAGACTGACCGGCTCGATCTGGCGATCGTGGACAGGGCCTCCGGGGTCGTCGTCGGTGAGGCGGTGCTGAACGACTGGGATCCCGACAACCAGTGCTGCAACTTCCGGATCCTGATCGGTCCGGCCGGCCAGGGCCGCGGTCTCGGGACCGAGGCGACCCGGCTGATCGTCGGCTATGGCATCGAGGAGATCGGGCTGCACCGGATCAGCCTCGGGGTGTACGCCTTCAATCCGCGGGCGCAGCGGGCGTACGAGAAGGCCGGCTTCGTGGTCGAGGGCCGGCTGCGGGACTCGCTGCTGTGGGAGGGCGAGTGGGTCGACGAGATCGTGATGTCGGTCTTGGCCTCGGACTGGAAGGCAGTACGTTCGACTGCGTGATCGACCCATTGATCGACGCTGACCGTATCGCCGTACTGACCGGGGCCGGGATCTCGACCGCGTCCGGGATCCCCGACTTCCGCGGCCCGCAGGGTGTGTGGACGAAGAACCCGGCCGCGCAGGCGATGTTCGACATCGACGAGTACGTCGCCAGCCGCGCGGTCCGCGTGGAGGCGTGGAAGCACCGCCTCGCCGTACCGGTCTGGACGATGGAGCCGAACCCGGGCCACCTGGCGCTCGTGGAGCTCGAGCGACAGGGCCGCCTGACCGGACTGATCACTCAGAACGTCGACGGCCTCCATCAGAAGGCTGGCTCGTCACCAGAGCTCGTCCACGAACTGCACGGGACGGTCCGCTTCGTCGACTGCCTGGAGTGCGGCCGGCGGATCCCGATGGCCGACGTACTGCGCCGTCTCGACGCCGGCGACGAAGACCCAGCCTGTGAGGTGTGCGGCGGCATCCTCAAGTCAGCCACCGTCTCTTTCGGCCAGTCCCTGGACCGCCGAGTCCTCGACGCCGCCGTCGCCGCCACCGAGTCAGCCGACGTCTTCCTGGCCGTCGGCACGTCCCTCCAGGTCTACCCTGCCGCCGGCCTCTGCGACATAGCCCTCAACGCCGGCAAACCCCTCCTGATCCTCAACGCCGAACCAAGCCCCTACGACGACGAAGCCACAACCGTCCTCCACACCCCCATCGAATCCACTCTCCCGCGGCTCGTGATCCGACCGTGATATTTGAGGCCTCCTCACGGTGAGAGTGGCGGGTTAGCGTCCCGGCAGGCTCAGTCGGCTGGGAGGGGACCGGGATGCGCGGGTTCAGGCGATGGACGGCAGGGTTCACTGCGGTAGCGGTGGTCGTGCTCGGACTCGGTACGGCGGCACCGGCGCCCGCGCAGGTCGCGGCCGATCGGGTGATCACGCTGGCCGGGTCGCTGCAGAGCGAGCTCGGCTGCGCGGGTGACTGGGATCCGGGCTGTGCGGCGACCAGTCTGGGTGCGGCCGCGCCGTACGCGAAGGTCTTCGACGTGCCGGCCGGCTCGTACGAGTACAAGGTCGCGGTCAACGGGAGCTGGGACGAGAACTACGGCGCCGGTGGGGTGCTGAACGGCCCGAACATCCCGCTGCGGATCGAGGGACCGGCCAAGCTCGCGTTCAGCTACGACGACACCAGCCACGTCGTCAGTGTGAAGCCGGTCGACCTGGCCGGGTCGGCGGTGACCCCGGCCGACAAGGCGCTGTCGTCGCCGAGCCTGCGCCAGGACCTGACCAAGGAACGGTTCTACTTCCTGATGGCGGACCGGTTCGCCAACGGCGACAAGTCCAACGACGCCGGCGGGCTGACCGGCGACCGGCTACAGACCGGCCTGGACCCGACCGACAAGGGCTTCTACCACGGCGGCGACCTGTCCGGCGTGATCCAGAAGCTCGACTACATCAAGTCCCTCGGTACGACGTCCATCTGGCTCACGCCGTCGTTCAAGAACCGGCCGGTGCAGGGCGCCGGTGCCGACGTGAGCGCCGGGTACCACGGCTACTGGATCACCGACTTCACCCAGATCGACCCGCATCTGGGCACGAATGCGGACATGAAGCGGCTGATCGACCTGGCCCATCGCAAGGGCATGAAGGTCTTCTTCGACATCATCACCAACCACACCGCGGACGTGATCGCGTACCAGTCCGGTCAGTACGGCTACATCCCGAAGTCCACGTCGCCGTACAAGGATGCTGCCGGCAACGTCTTCGACGACAAGACCTACGCCGGTGGCGACGTCTTCCCGCCGCTGGACCGGAACACGTCGTTCCCGAACGTGCCGGTGTTCCGCACCCCGGCCGACGAGACCGTGAAGGTCCCGGCCTGGCTGAACGATCCGACGCTGTACCACAACCGCGGCGACTCGACGTTCGCCGGTGAGAGCGCGGAGTACGGCGACTTCGTCGGTCTGGACGACCTGTTCACCGAGCAGCCGCGGGTCCGCGACGGGATGATCGACGTCTACAAGAGCTGGGCCGAGTTCGGCATCGACGGGTTCCGGATCGACACGGTCAAGCACGTCAACCTGGAGTTCTGGCAGAAGTTCTCGCCGCAGATCCTGGCCGCGGCCAAGGGTGCCGGCGCGAAGGACTTCTTCATGTTCGGCGAGGTGTTCGACGCCGACCCGAAGTTCATGTCGACGTACACCACGGCCGGCGCGCTGCAGGCGACCCTCGACTTCGGCTTCCAGCAGAACGCGGTGGCGTTCGCGAAGGGCGATCCGAGTATCAAGCTGCGCGACCTCTATGCGAACGACGACTACTACACCGACGCCGACTCGAACGCGTACCAACTGCCGACGTTCCTCGGCAACCACGACATGGGCCGGGTCGGCACGTTCCTCAAGCAGGGCGGCGCGAACGGCCAGGAGCTGCTCGCCCGCGACAAGCTCGCGCACTCGCTGATGTTCCTCACTCGCGGTCAGCCGGTCATCTACTACGGCGACGAGCAGGGCTTCACCGGTCCGGGCGGTGACAAGGACGCGCGGCAGGACTTGTTCGCCACCAAGACGGCCGACTACACCGACGACGAGGTCGTCGACAGCACCGGTACGACGACGATCGGCAGCCAGGACAGGTACGACGCCAACGCGCCGATGTACAAGCACATCGCGGCGCTGCAGAAGCTGCGGGCGAAGTACCCGGCGCTGGCCGACGGGCGGCAGGTGCACCGGTACTCGTCGAACACCAGTGGGCTGTACGCGTTCAGCCGGCTCGGCAGCGACAACGTCGAGTACCTGGTGGTCGCGAACAACTCGGAGACCGCCGCCTCTGCGACGATCCCGACGTACGGGTCGAACACCTCGTTCAAGCCGGTCTACGGTGGCTCCCAGGCGGTGCGGACCGACCGCGAGGGCCGGGTGCTGCTCAGCCAGGCGCCGCTGTCCGTCACGGTCTATCAGGCCCAGAGCAAGGTGCCGTCGCCGTCCAAGGCACCGGCCGTCTACGTGAGCTCGCCGGAGCTCGGTGCGACGGTCGGGGGGCGTGCTGAGATCGCCGCCGCGGTCCCCGCGAACACTCCGGTCACTGTGACGTTCGGCTACCGGCCTGTGGGGACGACTGCGTGGCAGCGGCTCGGTTCTGACGACAATGCGCCGTACCGGGTGTTCCAGGACGTGTCTGGGGTGCCGAAGGGGACGCTGCTCGAGTACCGCGCGGTGCTGCGGGACGTGTCGGGCCACTACTCGGTGTCCGGGTCGTACGGCGTCGTCGGCGACGCTGCTGCGCCGGGCGGCGGTGGCGGCGGCACCGGTCCGGTCGTGCAGCCCGCCAACGTCAGCGTGCCGGGCGACCACAACAGTGAGATGGGCTGCCAGGCGGACTGGTCGCCGGACTGCGACCAGGCGCAACTGACGCTGGACCCGAAGGACAAGGTGTGGAAGGGCACCTACACCATCCCGGCCGGTGAGCACGCCTACAAGGCGGCGATCAACAAGGCCTGGGACGAGAACTACGGTGCCGGTGGCAACCAGAACGGCGCCAACATCTCGTACACCGCGCCGGCCGGACCGGTGACGTTCTACTACGAGCACGGCAGGCACTTCGCCACGTCCAGTGCGGAGGGGCCGATCATCACGGTGCCCGGTTCGTTCCAGTCGGAGCTCGGCTGTCCGGCCGACTGGGATCCGGCCTGCATGCGACCCTGGCTGACGGACGAGAACGGCGACGGCACCTACACCTGGTCCACCAGCGAGCTGAAAGCGGGCAGTTATGAGGCGAAGGTCGCACACAACCTGTCCTTCGACGAGAGCTACCCGGCCAACAACGTTCCGATCACCGTGCCGGCGGACGGGCTGGTCGTCACGTTCTCGTACGTGCTCGCGACCCACGCGCTCACTGTGACCACGTCCAGGCCCGGTGCGCAGCCTGACCTGAGTCAGGCCAAGGCCTACTGGGTCGGGCGCGACCTGCTCGCCGTACCGCCGGTCGCACACCCGGAGCGGTCGCGCTGGCGACTGCATTGGTCGGATGACGGGTCGCTGAAGGTGGACGCGGACGACATCGGTGGTACGTCGGCCGGACTGCGCTACGACAGCGGTGGGATCCCTGCTGCGGTGCTGGCGAAGTTCCCTGCCTTGAAGGGGTACACCGCGCTCAGACTGGACCACGCTGACGCGCGGAAGATCCTGACCGGGCAACTCGGACTCGCACAGTACGACGACGCCGGGCGTCTGCTCGATGCGACCGGCGTACAGATCCCTGGCGTTCTCGACGACCTGTACGTCGCGTCGGCGGCTGGGCGCTCGTACGGCGTGACTTGGCAGGGTGGCGCGCCGCGGTTCACGCTGTGGGCGCCGACCGCACAAAAGGTCAATCTCCTTGTCGGATTGCAGACAATCGCCATGAAGCGCGGCGACGACGGATCATGGTCGGTCAGCGGGCCGCGGTCCTGGAAGAACGCTGCGTACCGCTACCAGGTGACTGTGTTCGCGCCGTCGACGGGCAAGGTGGAGACGAACGTCGTCACCGATCCGTACTCCGTCGCGCTGACGACCGATTCGGCGTACTCGGTGGCGGTCGATCTGAACGATCCGGCCGGGAAGCCCGCGCTGTGGTCGAGTACGCCGTCGCCGAAGCTCGCGCGGGCGGTCGATTCGACAATCTACGAACTGCATGTCCGCGACTTCTCGATCAGCGACAGCACCGTTCCGGCCGCGCACCGGGGCACCTACCTCGCCTTCGCCGACGAGGGCAACGGGACGAAGCATCTGCGTGCTCTCGCCGCGGCCGGGCTCAACACAGTGCACCTATTGCCGACATTCGACATTGCATCAATCCCAGAGACCGGGCAGCAATCGCCGGCGTGTAATCTCAAGGCGCTGCCGCCCGACTCCGACCAACAGCAGGCCTGCGTGACCGCGGTCGCGGCCAAGGACGGCTTCAACTGGGGTTACGACCCGTACCACTGGCTCGCGCCGGAGGGTTCGTACGCGACCCAGCGCGACGGTCTCGCCCGCGTCGCCGAGTTCCGCACGATGGTCGGCGGACTGCACAAGTCCGGACTGCGCGTCGTACTCGATCAGGTTTACAACCACACACCGGCGGCCGGTCAGGCGCCGACGTCGGTGCTGGACAAGGTCGTGCCGGGGTACTACCAGCGGCTCAACGCGACCGGAAAGGTCGAAACCTCGACCTGCTGCAGCAACATCGCGACCGAGCACGCGATGGCCGAGAAGATCATGGTCGACAGCACGGTCAGCTGGGCTCGGAACTACCGCGTCGACGGCTTCCGGTTCGACCTGATGGGCCACCACAGCAAGGCGAACATGCTGAAGGTCCGGGCCGCGCTCGACAAACTGACCCTCGCCAACGACGGTGTCGACGGCAAGAAGATCTACCTGTACGGCGAGGGCTGGAACTTCGGCGAGGTCGCGAACGACGCGCTCTTCGTCCAAGCCCGCCAAGGGAATCTCGGCGGCACCGGGATCGGCACGTTCTCCGACCGGCTCCGGGACGCGGTCCGCGGCGGCGGTCCGTTCGACGAGAACCCGCGGATCCAGGGCTTCGGCTCCGGCGCCGCGAGCGACCCGAACGGCGACCCGGTGAACGGCTCATCGGCAGATCGAGCCAAGCGGCTCGCCCACGACACCGACCTCGTCCAACTCGGCCTGGCCGGCAATCTGCGCGCGTTCAGCTTCAAGTCCGCCGAGAGCGGTGCGGTAGTCCGCGGTGACGGGATCGACTACAACGGCTCACCGGCCGGCTACGCCGACCAGCCGGACGAGGTGATCACGTACGTCGATGCCCACGACAACGAGACGCTGTGGGACTCGCTGACGTACAAGTTGCCGACGGCAATGACGATGCCGGACCGGATCCGGATGAACACGGTGTCGCTGGCAACGACCGCGCTGGCACAGACACCGTCGTTCTGGCACGCCGGCGCGGACATGCTGCGGAGCAAGTCGCTGGATCGCAACTCGTACGACTCCGGCGATTGGTTCAACACGCTCGACTGGACCGGCGCCGACAACGGCTTCGGCCACGGCCTGCCGCCCAAGCCGGACAACGAGGCCAAGTGGCAGTACATGCAGCCACTCCTCGCCAACCCGGCCCTGAAGCCGACCGCCACGGACGTCGCAACCGCCTCCGCCGCAGCCGAAGACCTCCTCAAGCTCCGCTTCTCCACTCCCCTGTTCCGCCTGGGCACCGCAGACCTGATCAACCAAAAACTGACGTTCCCCCTTAGCGGCACAACCCCCGGCGTCATCACCATGCACCTCGACGACACCGTCGGACCAAACGTCGACCCAACCCTCAAGGGCGTCCTAGTCGTCTTCAACACCACCGGCTCGACCGTCACCCAGACGATCCCCGCCCTGGCCGGCCAGTCCCTGTCCCTCTCCCCCGTCCAGTCTGCTGGCTCCGACGCTGTCGTCAAACAAACAACCTGGACCGCCGGGACCGGCACAGCCACGGTCCCGCCCCGCACAGTCGCCGTACTCGTGCACCGATAGTCACCCGAGAAGACCGGCCAACACCTGGTCGGTCTCCGGTGACTTTGCGTCTGCATGCGCCCACGGTGTCAGGTCGGTGCTTCAGGTCAGGGCGGCGAAGCGGGTGGCTGCTACAAAGGCGGCTAGGGCCAGGAGGGTGGTGTTGGCCGCTACTGGTTTGGGTTCGCGGAGGGAGGCGTGGGAGGTCGCGGCGCCGATCATGACGAACGAGAGGCCGACCGCAGCCAGCGGGGTGAGGACGCGGGCTGTGTCGGTCAGCCACGGCGCGAACAGACCGGCGACGGCGAACAACTCGCAGATCGCGACGGCTCGGACGACAGGCATCGGGAACGGCGCGATGCCGGTCTGACCGGTCGCGATCAGGCGATCGCGGGACATCGTGGACTTGGCGACACCGGAGACCGTGAAGACCACGGCCAGGACGCCGGTGAAGATCCAGGTGATTGTGTTCATGTGGATTGCAGACGATCGGACAATCGATCGTGTGACAGTGTCACTGACAGACCGCCTCGATCGTCTGTGAAGGTGTGATGGAGGAACTCAGGCCACTGCTGCTGTCGATCGCGTACCGGATGCTGGGGAGCTTCGGCGACGCGGAAGACGTCGTCCAGGAGGCGTATCTCCGACTGCACCGCGAAGAGAACGTCGACTCACCGAAGGCGTTCCTCACCACCGTCACGACCCGGCTCGCGATCGATCAACTGCGGTCCGCACGCCGCAAACGCGAGCTGTACGTCGGCCCGTGGCTGCCCGAGCCCGCCGTCGACGAGTACGTCGACCTCGCCGATCGCGCTGCGCTCTCGGACTCGCTGTCCACCGCGTTCCTCGTCGTCCTCGAGCGGCTCTCCCCCGATCAGCGTGCGGTGTTTCTGCTCTGCGACGTCTTCGGATACCCGTACGACGAGGTCGCGAGCATGATCGGCAAGACGCCGTCCGCCTGCCGCCAACTCGCCGTACGCGCGCGCCGCCGGCTCGCCGACGAACGCCCGCGCTTCGACGCGTCCCGTCAGGAAAGAGACGAGCTGGTACGACGCTTCGTCGCGGCGGCGCAGCGTGGTGAGCTCGAGGAACTGGTCGAGTTGTTGACACCGGACGCGACGTTCACCGGCGACGGCGGAGGGAAGGGTGGATTCCCCCGGCCGGTGCACGGCGCGCAGAACGTTGCCCGGATGCTGGTCGGTGCCTTCGTCAAGCTTCGCGGCCTCGAACTGACCGTCGAGCCCGTACACGTCGGCGGTCAGCCCGCCCTCCGCATCCGCGACCTCGCGAACCACACAGCCGCCGTCTGGTCCTTCGTCGTCGCCGAGGGCCAGATCACCACCATCCACGGCGTAGTAAACCCCGACAAACTCGACCACCTCCAACCGTCGGCGCACCCGCACGACCAGAGCTGACGCGGTCGGGCCACGCGGACGACCAGAGCGGAGGCAGTCCCGGCACGCCGAGGGCCAAGGCTGACGCGCCGGCCGAAGCGACCCAACGCCGACACCGGCGACGGTCAGGGGACTCGGACGATCAAGGCTGATGGGTCGACCGTGGCTGTCAGGGTGCGGCCGTCGGGGACCGTGTCGCCGTCGAGCTGGCGCCGGACGATCCGCGCCGACCGCACCTCGATCCGCTGCCCGGTGAACCGCTCGATATGGCGTTCCCGCAACGACTTCACCACCAGGCTCAGCGCGAGCCGCGGCCAGTGGCTGATCCGCCGCGGCGCCAGCACGACCGCATCGATCAGCCCGTCGTCCGCAACCGCGTCAGGCAACAACGGGATGTTCGCCTGCAGCGTCCCGACGTTCCCAATCACCACCGTCCGGGCCCGGCGTCGTACCGCCGGTCGATTGTCGACAACAATCTCCACCCGCACGAACGGATGGTTGAGGTTCTTCAGAGTCGACAGCACGTACGCCGCCCACCCGACCTTCTTCTTCAACTCATCCGGCGCATCCGCGATGATCGCAGCGTCCAGCCCGAGCCCAGCCATCACCACGAACCGATCGTCCGGCAGCTCGTCCCCCGAGATCCTGATGCTGTCGATCCGCCGCTCGCTGCCGTCGAGCACCTCGGCCAGCGCAGTCTCCAGCTGCAGCGAGATCCCCAGATTGCGCGCCAGCAGATTGCCCGTCCCGGCCGGCAACACCGCGACTGCGATCCCCGTCCCGGCCAGCTCGGCACACACCACCCGCACCGTCCCGTCCCCACCGGCGATCACCACGAGGTCGACAGCCTCCGCGACCGCCTCCCGAGCCATGGCGACACCCGCATCATCCACGGTGGTCTCGAACCACAAGACCTCCCTGACGTCGCGGTCACCCAACGCCGCCTCGACGGTACGACGGAACGCCTCGCCATCGGCCACCTTCACCGGATTCAGGATCACGGCTGCCCGCTTGGTAGAACGCACCTGATATTTGTCCGATCCGGGAGATAACGTGCCTGGGGTGAGCAGCCTTCCACGGAGTACCCCAGAGGACCAGGGACTGTCCGGTGCCGCGCTCGACGCGTTCATCGCCGCCCTGGACGAGTCCGAGCCAGAGATCCAGACCGTGATGCTGCTGCAGCACGGTCACGTCGTACTCGAGGAGGAGTGGTCGCCATACCGGCTGGCCGATCCACATCTGCTGTTCTCGGTGTCGAAGAGCTTCACCTCGACCGGGGTCGGGCTGGCGATCGACGCCGGTCTGCTGACGCTGGACGACAAGGTGATCTCGTTCTTCGGGGCCGACGAGCTGCCGGAGACGATCAGCGACAACCTGGCCGCGATGACGGTCCGCCATCTGCTCACCATGACGACAGGCCACAGCGAGGACACCGTCGCGGCGCTCTCGCGGGACCGCCGAATGGTCAAGATCTTCCTCGGCCTCGACGTCGACCATGAGCCGGGCACGGTGTTCGTCTACAACAGCGGCGCGACGTACATGCTGTCTGCGATCCTGCAGCGGCTGACCGGTGACCGGCTGTTCGACTATCTGAAGCCGCGGCTGTTCGAGCCGCTCGGGATCACCGAGGCGACCTGGCAGGTGTCGAGGGAGGGCATCACCGTCGGAGGCTGGGGACTCAGCATCAACACCGAGTCGCTGGCGAAGTTCGGGCAACTCCTGCTGCAGCACGGTGCGTGGGAGGGGAAACAGCTCGTCCCGGCCGAGTGGTACGAGGCTGCGACCTCCAAGCAGGTGCCCAACGACCACCAGGAGAACCCGGACTGGCAGCAGGGCTACGGCTTCCAGTTCTGGCGCGGGCGCAACAACACCTATCGCGGCGACGGCGCGTTCGGTCAGTTCGTCATGATCCTCCCCGACCACGACGCGGCCCTGATCGTCACCAGCGCGACGGGCGACATGCAGGCTGTCGTCGACACGGTCTGGGACCACCTGCTTCCCGCGCTCGAGGGCAAGGAGGTCACACCGGTGGCCCGGCCCGAGCGACTCGAGCTGCCGCCGCCGACCGGTCCCGCACCGAGGGGCGGGGACGGCCAGACCTACCGATTCGCGGAGAACGTCGTCGGGCTGACGGCGGTTCGCATCGACGCAGACGGGACGGGTACGTTCTCGCTGCTCGGCGTCGAGCGGGATTCGGACGGGCCGACCGACATCGTTTGCGCGGCCGGCGACTGGCGTGAGCAGTCGAGTCACGGCGTACTCCTGGACGCTGTCGCCCCGGAGGTGCAGAGCGTCGTGACCAGTGCCTACGGTGACGGCGACGCGTTCGTCGCGACGATCCGCTGGCTCGAGACGCCGTTCGTCGCGAGGCTCGCCTGCCGCACGGCCGATGGTCGGATGACGATCGACGTCAACCTCAACGTGTCCTTCGGCCCGACCGAGCTGACGCTGACATCCGAGTGACGATCGGCTGACGGGTCAGTCGACTGGCGGCGTCAGTCGCTTGGCGGCGTCAGTCGGCTGGCGCGGCGGTCGAGTGCCGAACGACGAGAGACGCGGGCAGGAGCTCCTCCTGGGGCACCTGCCCGGTCTCCAACTGCTGATGGAGACCCGCCCACGCGCGGCGGCCGAGCTCCTCCTTCGGCAGGCTGACGGTAGTCAGCGGCGGGCCGAGGAACGCAGCGACCGGGATGTCGTCGAACCCGACGACGGACAGCTGCGACGGTACGTCCATCTCGAGCTCGCGCAGCCGCGCCAGCGCCCCGATCGCCACCAGGTCGTTGAAGGCGATCACCGCAGTCACGCCCTGATCGAGCAACTCGGGCAGCTTGGCGTGACCGTCGTCGCTCGTCGATCCCGCCTCCGTCGACGAAACCTTGACGCCGAGCTCCGAGGCCGCCGTACTCAGGCCCTCGCGACGCAGTCCGTCCGACAACGAAGTGCCCGGACCACCCAGGTAGCCGATATGACGGTGACCAAGCTCGGCGAGATGTGCAATCGCCTGCCGCATGCCCGCAGCGGAGTCGATCCCCACGGTCCCGAACGGCAGGTCGCCCACCGAGCGGTTCGTACACACGATCGGTACGCCGAGCGCCGGCAACGTGG
This sequence comes from Kribbella pittospori, assembly GCF_004331465.1. Lineage (GTDB taxonomy): Bacteria > Actinomycetota > Actinomycetes > Propionibacteriales > Kribbellaceae > Kribbella > Kribbella pittospori. Next base: position 760,671 of record NZ_SJKB01000001.1, on the reverse strand, counting down.
CGAGACTGCTCTGCGACATGCGTGGTGAACACAGAATGATGCCGTCGCAACTGCCCGCCAACTGAGCCACAAGCTGCAGCTCCTGGTCAGCGTCCTCACCGGAGTCCACCACCAGCAAGCGATGGTCACCGGCTGACACCTCCTCGGCCAACCCCTTCAGCACGTGTGGAAAGAACGGGTTCGCCAGATCCGGTACGACGACACCGATCGTGCTGGTCACGCCACGCCGGAAGTCCCGGGCGACCATGTTCGGCCGGTAGCCGAGCTCGGTCGCCGCCTTCCGCACTCGGGTCGCCAGCACCTCGTCGGCAACCGGTCGCCCGTTGAGTACCCGCGACACGGTGGAGATCGACACCTCGGCCTGACGCGCGATGTCGACGATCGTCGTGCGCTTCCCGGATCTGGTCACGGTCCTCCCCATACAGGTCTGCGGGCACGAGGCTACCCGCAGCGCGCGGTCAGCGAGCCGCGGGAAGTTCGTCACGCCCGAGGGGTTGACATGGTCAGAATCTCACAGAAGTCTAATCAGACAACGTTTTCTCAGCCACTCCGGTGCCCTGCCGGAGCCTCCCCAGAGGTTGATTGATGAGCCGACGCCGCCCCAGGCGCCGGGCGGTCGTTGCCGCCCTCGCGCTGTTCGCCCTCCCGCTGACCTTGCTCGCACCCAACACTCCGGACGCCGGTGCTGCACCCGCGCCCGACGTACTCCCTGCTGCACCGCGAGCGGTGGCGAGCGACTTCGTGGGTCTGAGCATCGAGTGGTCGCTGATCGAGCGCTATATGGGCCCGACCGCCCGGCCGGCGTTCGTGCAACTGCTGCGGAACCTCGGCAGCGGCGTACTGCGCATCGGCGGCTCGTCCCAGGACCTGATGCCGTTCGAACCGGCCGCGCCGAACACCGACGAAATCATCACACCCGAGGATCTGCGCAACATCCGCGCGACGCTCGACCAGGCGAGCCACGGCGATGACGCCTGGCGGGTTGTACTCGGCACCGCGATGTCACCGCCGAAGGAGACGCGGCCGTTCGTCAGCCCCGAACACGCCAAGGCGTTCGCGACCGCGGTCCGTGAGACCTTCCGGCCCGGGCAGGTGATCGGCATCGAACTCGGCAACGAGCCCGACCTGTCGTACGGCGCCTCCGGCCTCGACCGGTACGTCGCCGACCTGCCCGTGTACGCCGCGGCGATCAGCCCGACCCAGGCGATCACGCCGAACACGAGCGAGGACATCCTGCCCTGGGAGCAGATCCACGAGCGCACGGTCCCGACGCGATGGTTCTGGAACTGGCAACAGATCCTCGACACCCAGAGGCCGGTCCACAGCAGCGACCACTTCTACCCGCTCGCCCGGACCTGTGTGAACAAGCCGTACCGCTGCCCGTCCATCCCCGCCCTCCTGTCGACCGAGCACCTTGCGAGCCTCGACTACCAGGTGGCGGTGCACAGCGCCGACGCGGCTCAGCGCGGCCTGACGTACCGCCTCGAGGAGACCAACACGGCCGCCGGTCGCGGCGCGGATGGCGTGAGCAACGTGGCCGCGAGCGCGACGTACGCCATGGACATGATGTTCCACGTCGCCTGCCCACAGCCGCCGGACCGGCCCGGCAGCAACGCGGACTGCCGGATCGGCGGTGTCGGCGTCAACCTGCACAACGCCGAGGTCCGCGCGTTCTTCGAACCCGAGGAGGGCAACGGCTACTACAACGCCGTCAACTACGACCCGTCCCCGGCGATCGGTGCGCCCACCGCGCAACCGGAGTACTACGCCTTGCTCCTCTTCTCGCAGTTCGTGCAGGGCGCGAAGTCGCTGCGGCCGGTAGACACCGGCACCGAGGTCCAGGGCTGGCGCGCCGACGGCCGCCTCGTCCTGATCAACAAGACCGACCATCCGATCACCGTCGCGACGCCGCGTGGTTTTGTCGACCGGTTGACGCCGTACGACCCGACCGGTGCCGGCCGGACCCTCGACGCGCCGCAGGTCCGCATCGACGGGCAGGCGGTCCGGGCCGACGGCACTTGGCCCGGGTTCCGGCCTCGGCTCACCCACCAGACCGCCACCACCCTCGTGCCCGGCGAGGTCGTTGTCATCAGCAATCATCCGTGAGGAGACCGCCCCGATGAGATCCCTGCTCGCCACCACTCTGGCGGTGGCGCTCGCCAGCACCGGAACGCTGGTCGCCGGCGCTGCCCCAGCACCCACCAGTGACACGTCGCCGCCGCCCAACGAGGTCCGGCTGACCGTCACCAGCGACCGGACCAACTCCTCGATCACCGGTGACAACCAAGGCTTCTCGGTCGAGTCCGCCGACTTCGCGCACGGGTACCTGACCCGCCAACGCATGGCGCAGCGGTTGAAGACCCTCGGTCCGGGCGTACTGCGCCTCGGCGGATACTCGATGGACCTGGTCTGGCCGGCGTTCGGCGCCGCGAAGGACACTCCGGCGCCCGAGTGGGCGATCGGTGGCACGGTCGACCAGGGCGACTTCACCCAGCTCCGGTCCCTGCTGCACGAGTCCGGCTGGAAGGTCACTCTGGGGGCGCCGCTGCTCTCTGTCCTCAACGGACAGGTCACTCTCGACCAGGTCGTCGAGGAGGTCGCTGCCGCCCACGCGACGCTCGGCGACGACCTGCTCTCGGTTGAACTGGGCAACGAGTACGACCACGTCACGACGCTGACGCCGGCGCAGTACTGGGAGACGATGAAGCAGTACGCCGCGGCGATCGAGCAACGGTTGCCACACGCAGGGATCAAACTGACAGGGCCGTCGGCGAACACCGCGAAGACGAACACGAAACTGGACGAGTTCACCGCGGCCGTCGCTGCGGACACCAGCGTCAAGCCGGACCAGGTGATCAGTGAGATCGCCTCGCACTGGTACGCCGGCAGCCACTGCGGCTCGTCCAACCTGACGATCCCTCAGCTGATGTCGGCCACGACGCACACCAACACCGAGGCCAAGCTGCAGGGCATCATGCAGCTGAGCAGCCGGCTGCCGGGCATCCCGATGACGATCAACGAATCCAACAGCGCGTCGTGCAGCGGCCAGCCCGGCGTCAGCACCAGTTTCGCGACGTCGCTGTGGTCGCTCGACTACCTGCTCCAGACTGCTCAGAGCGGCGTGAGCCGGGTGCAGTTCCACACCAACACGGCCGCCATCTGTGGTGACTTCAAGCCGCGCGACTCGCCGGAGTACCCGATCTCGTACCGGTACTACGGTGCGTTCTGCGCCGCCGATCAGGCCGCGATGGACAAGGGCGAGCTGTCCGCGACACCCCTGTACTACGGCATCTGGGCGTTCCGTCAGCTGCCTCGGGGCCGGTTCGTCGACCTGGATCTGCCGGCGACCGAGCTCGGCAAGCTCCGGGCGTACGGCGTCGAGGACCAGCACGGCAAGCTGACCGTCGTACTGATCAACGTCCAGGACCCGGCCGCGGCGGACAGCACCGCCTCGCGCGTCACGCTCGACCTGCCCTCGCGGTTCGGTCACGGCAAGAGCGTCACGCTGCGATCAGGCGACGTTGCGGGCCTCGCCTCCTCCGACGCCTCGAAGGTCACGCTCGGCGACCGGCAGATCCGTCCGAACGGCACGGCCACCGGCGCACCGGCCGGGCAGCGGGTCCCGGTGGACGGCAACACCCTCACCGCCATGGTTCAGCCAGGCACCGCACAACTCATCACCTTGACGCGCTGACCCCTCCCCCAGCGTGCGTCGTACCCCGGCCTGGCGGGGTACGACGCACGCGCGTGACGTGGATCACGTCACAAGGCGCCGTCGGCGCGTGTCCTCCGGGTTGTAACAACAGACGACGGAGGAATGACAATGAAGGTATTGGTGGCAGGCGCGACCGGCGGACTGGGCCGGTCGCTGGTCCCGCAACTGGTGGCGGCCGGTCACGAGGTGGTCGGCATGATCCGGTCGGAGTCGAAGGCGGCTTCGATCAAGGCGCTCGGCGCGAACGTGGTCCTGGCCGACGGTCTGGACGCGGCCGCCGTGAAGGCCGCGGTGGACACGGTCCGCCCGGAGGTCGTCGTCCATCAGATGACGGCGCTGAAGAGCGGGATCAACTTCAAGAAGTTCGACGAGAGCTTCGCGATGACGAACCGGCTGCGCATCGAGGGCACCGACAACCTGCTCTCCGCATCCCAGGCTGCCGGCGTACGACGGTTCGTCGTCCAGTCGTACGCCGGCTGGAACTTGCAACACGGTGGATCCGCGACGAAGACCGAGGCGGACCCGCTCGACCCGAACCCGGTGGCCGCGCAGCGGCAGACGATGGCCGGGATCAAGCACCTGGAGTCGGTGGTCACCAACGCCGAGGGGATCGAGGGCATCGCCTTGCGGTATGGGGCGTTCTACGGTCCAACCGGTGACATCGGCAAGGGTGGATCGATGGTCGAGATGATCCGGAAGCGCCAGCTGCCGGTGATCGGCGACGGCGCCGGTGTGTGGTCGTTCATCCACTACGACGACGCGGCCGACGCCACCGTGAAGGCGGTCGAGAGCGATGCGACCGGCATCTATCAGATCGCCGACGACGACCCGGCGCAGGCGGCGGTGTGGCTGCCGGAGTTCGCCCGCATCCTCGGTGCGAAGGCTCCGCGTCACGTCCCCGTCTGGCTGGGGCGCCTAGCCGCCGGCGAGGTCGGCGTCGCTGCCTTCACGACAATGCGCGGTGCCGACAACTCACTCGCAAAGGCAACCTTCAACTGGCAACCCGGCTACGCCTCCTGGCGAGAAGGCTTCCGCAAGGGCCTCTAACCACAACAACAAAGCACCCCGGCAGATGCTGCCGGGGTGCTCTTTCGTGCCAGGGCGCTAACTGGCCGGGTGCTGCGTGCCAGCGTGCTTGGTGCGCGGCGCCCACTGCTCGGGCGCCGGCTACTCGCGCGGCTGCTGCTGCCGGGACTTCAGTCGCGGCGGGTGAAGCTCAGGGTCTCGCCGCGGGCGCCGCCCATCCACAGATCCTGGCAAGCCGCGGCGAACCCATCCAGATTGTCGACAATCGCACCGAACACATTGCCCGGCACCCACCCCTGGTCCCCGTTGATCAGCAGATTGTTCCGCCCGTAGAACACAGCCAGGTCGACAATCGCCCCCGTCGTACCCGTCCCCGTCGTGTTCTCATACCCATACGCCGGATTGCCCAGATCATCGGAGTCGAACGAGAACCAGCACAAGTCCCCCGGGATCGGCGTGACAGTCGTGTTCTCCTTCCCCGGATCAGCCGGCGCGAACCCAGGCAGCAGCGTGTAGATCTCATTCCGCGCATACTTCCCGTGGAACACCGGCGCCGACAGAGGCAACGCATCCCACACCGCCTTGCACGTCCGCGGCGCGACGTCCTCAAGCAGCTGCGCAACACAACTGACGCCTCGCTTGTCCAGGCTGACGGTGACGTACCTGCTCATCGTGCCTCCAAGGTGGGTGTGCGCTGATGCCAATCAGTAGCGGCCTCGTACGCCCGTCCGACCCGCAACGTGAGCGCATCCGCATGCCGAGCGCCAACAATCTGCAATCCGACAGGCAGACCGGCCTTCGTGAACCCACACGGAACACTGAGCGCTGGCTGCTGGGTCAGGTTGAACGGATACGTGTACGGCGTCCAACTCGTCCAATCCGGCGACTCCGACCCATCCGGCACGTCCTGACCAACCGGGAACGCCGTGATCGGCAACGTCGGCGTCAGCAGTACGTCGTACTTGCGATGGAACCGCCCCATCAGCAGCCCAAGCTCCATCCGCGCCGCAGTCGCGTCGAGGAAGTCCGACGCGGAGTACGCCGACCCGAGTGCGGCGACCCGACGGAGTCCGGGATCGACGCGATCGTCGACCGTGTACGCCTCGAGCACCTTGGCCGCGCCAGACCACCACAGCACGTTGAACGCATCGATCGGGTCGGTGAACCCGGGATCGATCTCGGTCACCTCAGCACCGGCGGTCGCGAGGACGCCAACCGCCGTCCGGACCAACTCCTCAACCTCGGGATCATTGTCAACAAAACCAAGATCGGACGAGAAGGCAATCCTCAGGCCGGCCACACCGTCATCGATCCCGTCCAGGAACGAGGTGGTCGGCGTCGGCATCGAGGACCAGTCGCGGGCATCGAATCCCGTGATGATGTCGAGCAGCGCCGCCGCGTCCCGGACCGTCCGCGTCATCGGCCCCGCGTGGGAGAGGGTCCCGAACGCACTCGGCGGGAACAGCGGGATCAGCCCGTACGTCGGCTTGAGCGCGACCGTGCCAGTGAACGCTGCCGGGATCCGGACCGACCCACCGCCGTCGGTGCCGACCGACCAGACACCCATCCCGAGCGCGACTGCGGTCGCCGAACCACCGCTCGATCCACCGGGCGTCTTGGACGGATCCCACGGATTGCCCGTCGCGCCGTACTTGTGGGAGTCGGTGACGCCCTTCCACGAGTACTCAGGAGTCGTAGTTTTGCCGACAATCACCGCGCCGGTCTCGCGCAGCCGGGCGACGGCCGGGGCGTCCTCGTTCCAGGGGCCGGCCTCGTCGATCATCGTGCTGCCGCGCAGCGTCGGCCAGCCCTTGGTCCAGAGCGCATCCTTGATCGAGGTCGGTACGCCGTCGCCGGGGCCCAGTGGCTCCCCGGAATGCCACCGGGCCTCCGACTCCTTCGCGGCAGCGAGCGCGCCTTCGGCGTCGACCAGCACGAAAGCGTTCACCTGCTCGTCGTACCGCTCGATCGCATCCAACGCAGCCTGCGTCGCCTCCACCGGCGACACCGCCCCGGACCGGTACCCCGAAACCAGTTCGCCTACCTCCACCAGCACTCTCCCGTCGGTCTGCGTCATCGGTTTCTCGTGGGGATGTAGCCCAGCTTCTTGTCCACGACGTTGAGCAACGGTTCGCCGGCCAGCCAATGGCGGACGTTGGTCGCGAACTGTCGGGCCAAGGTGTCCCGCCAGCCGATCACGTCGCCTGACATGTGCGCGGTGATCGTCACGTTGGGTGCGTCCCACAACGGATGGTCCGGTGGGAGGGGTTCGCGGTCGAACACGTCCAGGGTCGCGGCGATCTGCTCATGCTCGAGCAAGGCACGTTCGTCGACAATCGGACCGCGCGCAACGTTGATGAGCTGCGCGCCCGGTCGCATCGCGGACAGGACTTTCCCATCCACCAAGCCTCGCGTCGCTGCCGTCAGCGGAGCCGCCAGGACGAGGTGGTCCGCCCAGGCCACCTCGTCCGCGAGGTTGCTGCTGGCAACAACCTCGCCGAAGTCGGGGTCGTCGGTGCGAGCGACCCTGCCAACACCGCGCACCTGTAACCCGGCGGCCCGCAGCAGGCGGGCAGTCTCTCGTCCGATCGCCCCGGTGCCGACAATCAGCGCGGTCGCACCGAGGATGCTCCGGGTCTCCCGATGCCGCCACTCGTGCCTGCGCTGGAGGTCGAGACTGCGCCGGCTGTCCTTGGCGTGAGCGATCACCGCGCCGAGCACGTACTCCGCGATCGGCCGGTCGAACACCCCATGCGCATTGGTAACGACCACGTCGGAATCGCGGAGTTCGTCGAACAGCAGAGTGTCGACACCTGCCGCGGTCACATGGATCCACTCCAGCGTGCCGGCGTCGGCCCAGACGTCACGGACCGCAGTCGAGAAGAAGTCCCAGAGCATCAACGCCCGGGCACCGCGGACCGCCTCCGCCAGACCGTCCGCGGCGCAGTACCGGAAGTCGACGGTGAGGCCCTCCAGCCCGGGTGGCCGGTCGCTCGCCCGCTCACAGAGCACCGCGATGACGGGACGCTCGGAGGTGGCTGGCACGCATCGAGGCTAGAAACCCGTCCGTAGGATTGTCAACAATCCTAGGTCAGCCGCACACTGACCGCATGACCCTGCGGCCTCCCACGCACCCGCTGCCGGCGCCGGTGCCCAAGCTGCTCCAGACCGGCATCGGCGTCGTCGCGCCGTACGACTTCGCGCTCGACCGCGAACTGTGGCGCTGGGTCCCCGACGACGTCACGCTGCACTTCACCCGGACGCCGTACGCCCCGCTCGCGGCGACGGTCGAGATGGCACTGCACGTCTCCGATCCGGAACTGATCGCCCGGACCGCGGTCAACGTCCTGCCGGTCGCACCACTGGCCGTCGCGTACGCCTGCACGTTCGGCAGCTTCGTCGGCGGTCTCGCCGGTGAAGCCGCGCTCGTCGATGCGATGGTCGCGGCCGGCGCCCCGGCCGCGGTCACGACGAGCGGGGCGCTGCTGATGGCGCTGCGGCACCTGGGGATCAGCAGGATCGCCACGGTCACGCCGTACACGAACGACCTAACCGAAGGCCTGACCACCTTCCTCGCCGAAGCCGGGGTCGAGGTGGTCGCAACCGCCGGCCTAGGCCTGATCGCCCAGATCTGGGCAGTGCCATACGAAACGACCGTCGAACTAGTCCGCAGCGTCGACACCCCTGCCGCCGAGGCAGTCTTCATCAGCTGCACGAACCTCCCGACCTACGACATCATCGCCGGCCTAGAAGCCACCCTCGGCAAGCCAGTCCTCACCGCCAACCAAGTAACCATGTGGTCCGCCCTGGACCTCACCGGCCACCACCCCCAAGGCCCCGGCCAACGCCTCCTCCACACCTGACCACCCACCCCGCTCACACCCCGCCGAACACGAGCCCGCCCCCTGACCACGTACCCCACCCCCACGAGCGCGCTCACCGACCACCCCCGACCGCACACAACCGCGCTCGCTGGCCACGCACCCCGGACCACGCACCCCGGACCGGACCCTCCGCACACGACCGCGCTCACTAACCACGTACCCCGACCACACACCTCGGCCAACGCCTCCTCCACACCTGACTCTCACCCCGGACCGCGCCCCCAACCGCACACGGCGCTTGTCGGTCGCGCGCCGTGATCGCCCTTCTTTTCGCAGCTGATCTGCCGTTAGGATTGTTGACAATCTGCAACCTGTGAGGTGATGGGTGTGCCGGACCTGCTGGAGCAGGCGGTTGAGCCGGGCGAGTACGCCGGCCGGCTCCGTCGGGTTCGCGCCGCACTGGGCGAGCGAGGAATCGGCGCGCTGGTGGTGAGCGATCCGGCGAACCTCTTCTACCTGACCGGGTACGACGCCTGGTCGTTCTACACACCGCAATGCCTGCTCGTACCAGCCGACGGAGAACCACATCTGTTCGCCCGCGCGATGGACGCGGCCGGGGCGTCGTACACCTGCAATCTGCGCGACGACCAGATCCACGGCTACCCGGAGGATCTCGTCCACCGTCCCGACGTTCACCCGTACGACTGGATCGCCGGCATGGCCCGCGACCTGATCCCGGCCGGTGGGGACGTCGCAGTCGAGGCCGACGCGCACTTCTTCTCCGCCCGCGGCTACCTTGCCCTCGGCAACGGCCTGCCCGGCCACCGACTGGTCGACTCGGCCGAACTCGTGAACTGGATCCGCCTGGTCAAATCACCCCACGAACTCCGCCAGCTCAGAATCGCCGGCTCGATCGCAGAGAACGCGATGCGCATCGCCCTCGACCAACTCCAGCCGGGCAAGCGGCAGTGCGATCTGGTCGCCGAGATCCTCGCCGCGCAGGCGACCGGCACTCCCGAGCACGGCGGCGACTACCCCGCCATCGTGCCGATGCTTCCCACCGGAGACGCCGCTGGTACGCCGCACCTGACCTGGACCGACCGCCCGTTCGTGTCCGGCGAGGCGACCACGATCGAGCTGGCCGGTGTCTTCGGCCGGTACCACGCTCCCCTCGCCCGCACCGTGATGCTCGGCGATCCACCCCAGCGACTGCGCGAGACTTCCAAGATCGTCGCCGAAGGTATGCGCGCCACATTGTCGACAATCCGCGCAGGCGTCACCGGCAGCGTCGTCCACGCCGCGTTCAACGACGTGATCGCTGCGCACGGTCTGGTGAAGGACTCGCGGATCGGGTACTCGATCGGCATCGGATACCCGCCCGACTGGGGTGAGCGCACCGTCAGCCTGCGCCCCGGCGAGACCACGGTGCTCACCGCCGGCATGGCCTTCCACGTGATCCTCGGCATGTGGATGGACGGCTGGGGCTACGAACTGTCCGAACCCGTCGTGGTCACCGAAGACGGCGCCGAACGCCTGACCGGTCTCCCCCACGAACTCACGATCAGGAGGTAGCCCGTGCAAGGAAGTGATCGCGTGCCAGGAGCCGGAACCACACAACGTCTCCCGTACGCCGGACGTGTCGCCGGACTCGTCGGTTCGGTGATCGACTCGAGTACGTCGCTGCTGCACAAGCAGACCCACGACATCGTGCGGTTCGCGATGGGGTCGCCGGCCGCCGAAGCCGTACCGTCGACGATCCTCGCCGCGATCGCCGCCGAACAACTGAGCCGCCCCGACGCGTACGACTACGCGGCCACCGAGGGCGACCCGCCGCTGCACGAAGCTCTGCTCGAGATGCTTCGCGGGACCGGCGACGAGACAACCGCCGACCGGCTCACCATCACGGCCGGCGGGATGCAAGGCCTCGACCTGTTCTGCAAGATCTTCGTCGATCCCGGCGACCTGGTCGTCGTCGAATCACCGACGTACACGAACGGCAGCGCCACCGCCCTCTCGTACGGCGCCGAACTGCTGGAGGTCCCGGTCGACGACAACGGCATGATTGTCGACGATCTACCACGCCTACTAGGAGATCGTCGACCGAAGGCGATCTACACGATCCCGACGTTCCAGAACCCGTCCGGCGCGACCCTCTCCCTCGAACGACGCCACCGGCTGCTCGAGTTGGCCAGGAGCTGGGGATCGATGGTGATCGACGACGATCCGTACGGACTTCTGCGCTTCGCCGGGGATCCGTTGCCGACCCTGCGTGAGCTCGGCGCCGGTGATCCGCTCGTGTTCGCCGTACGGACGTTCTCGAAGATCATCGCGCCCGGCCTCCGGGTCGGCTGGGTCGACACCGACCCAGAACTGCAGCCGCTGCTGATCAACGCGAAGCAGGCAATGGACACCTGCACGAACCTGCCGGCCCAGCGCCTTCTCGCCGGCTTCCTGACCGGCGGGCACCTCGAGAACCACCTGGTCACCCAGCGGCTCGAGTACAAGCGGCGCAAGGACGCGATGCATTCGGCCCTGCAGGAACACTTCGGCGACATCGCCCGCTGGACCGACCCCGAGGGCGGCTTCTTCCTCTGGGTCACGCTCGAGAACGGCGTCAACACCGCCGACCTGTTCGAGCTCGCGCTCGGCGAAGGTGTCGCCTTCATCCCCGGTCCGGCGTTCTCCCCGACTGGCCGGTTCACCGACGCGCTCCGGCTGTGTTTCGCCTCCACCCCACCGGACCGCATCCACGAAGGCGTTGCCCGCCTCCGCCGCGCCGCCGACAAGTTGTTGCCCTAGGCAACCTGCTCAGCGATCCGCCGAGCCGCAACTGGAGGGCCGGTGCGCTCTCCACCGAGCCGCAACTGGAGGGCGGGTGCTCTCTCCGCCGAGCAGCCGCGACAGACGCACGTCCTCTCCGCTCCCTCACCAATCCCGGTCCCGGTGAGAGGATTCCTTTACGCCGCCGTTACACGCGAGGACGCCCGCTGAAACCGGAGCGCCCTGAACTGGAACAGACCCGCCTGAGGCGGGGCGCCCCTAGGGTTCCGCTGCCGATCGCCGGCAGGCCTGGTCCGAGAGGGGAGGCGGTGCTGCGGCGCCGCTCCACGGCGGGACAAAAGCCCGGGAGGCCTTGAAGGCCCCGGGCTGCCGTGCGCATTCCGGGCCGATCCGACGGAGACCGGAATGTCAGCCACTTCTGAAACCGATCTGACCCGCTTCGGCTACACCCAGCAGCTCTCACGCCGGGTCGGCAGCTATGCGTCGTTCGCTGCCGGCTTCTCGTTCGTGTCCATCCTCACCACCGTCTTCCAGCTGTTCGGCCTGGGATTCGGCTTCGGTGGAACGGCCTTCTTCTGGACCTGGCCCGCAGTACTGGCCGGTCAGCTCATGGTGGCGTTGTGCTTCGCCGAGCTCGCCGCCCGGTATCCGTTGTCCGGCGCGATCTACCAGTGGGCACGACGGCTCGGCGGCGCCGTCGTCGGCTGGTTCGCCGGTTGGGCGATGGTGATCGCGCAGATCATCACGCTGGCCACTGCGGCGATCGCACTCCAGGTCGTCCTGCCCGCGGTCTGGTCCGGCTTCCAGTTGGTTGGGACCGACTCCGCGCTGTCCTCGAAGGACGGCGCCACGAACGCCGTCGTCCTCGGCTGCTTGCTGCTCGCCGCGACCACACTGCTCAACGCGACCAGCGTCCGGATCACGGCAATCGTCAACTCGGTCGGGGTGACCTGTGAGCTCGTCGGCGTCGTACTGATCGTTGTTTTGTTGACAACCCGAGCCGAGCGCGGTCCGTCCGTGGTCCTGCACACGACAAACCTCGACAGCACCACCGGGTACGTCGTGCCGCTGCTGATCTCGACGTTGATGGCGGCGTACGTGCTGGTCGGCTTCGACAGCGCGGGCGAACTGTCGGAGGAGACGCACAAGCCGCGCGCGACCACACCGCGGACGATCATCCGCGCCGTCGTCGCCTCCGGGATCGGCGGCGCGTTCCTGATCATCGCCGCTCTGATGGCCGCGCCGTCGCTGACCGACGGCGATCTCGCCACCCAGGGCCTCCCCTACGTTCTGACCAGCAGCCTCGGTACGACGCCTGGCAAGCTGCTGCTCCTCGATGTCGCGCTCGCGGTATGCGTCTGCACGCTTGCGATCCAGACCGCGGCCGCCCGGATGATCTTCTCGATGGCGCGCGACAACGTCCTGCCGGCGTCGGCCCAGTTGCGTCAGGTGTCGCGTCGTACCGGCACTCCGGTGGCAGCGACGATCGTGCCCGGGGTGCTGGCCGCTGTGTGCCTGCTGGTGAACGTGGGCAACACGGGCCTGTTCCTCGGCCTCGCGAGCGTCTGCATCATGCTGCTCTACGTCGCGTATCTGATGGTGACCACGCCACTGCTCGTACGGCGGTTGACGCGCGGCGGACTGTCCGCCGGTGTGGACGAGAACGGCCGTCCGTTGTTCTCGCTCGGGCGTTTTGGTCTGATTGTCAACATTCTTGCTGTCGGCTATGGGCTCGCGATGGCGATCAACCTCGGCTGGCCGCGCGCCGAGGTCTACGACCCTGCGGGCGAGGGCTGGTACCTGCACTATCTGCCACTGCTCACGCTCGGGATCGTGGCGGTCGGTGGGCTGATCGCGTACCGGGTGCAGCGGCGGGCGTACCACGCGTCGATTGCCCCGAGTGTCGAAGGCGCCAGCGTGAAGGGCACTAGCGGCGAAGGCGCCAACGTTGAAGGCGCCAGTGCCCAAGGCACCAGCGTGGATGACACCAGCGTCGAAGGGGCTCTCGCATGAAGCACGAGATTCCCGCCGCTGCAGCCTGGTCCGCTCCAGTCAAGGCCGGACGCGCCATCACCCTGACCGCACTGGCCGACGGTGCGAACGCCTCGACACTGATCATCGGCGCCGACCGGCTCGACCGTCTGAACATCCCGGACACACTGAAGTCGCAGATGTCCGCGCGGATCCGGGCCGGCATGGTCCTCATGTCGGACCGCGGTCTCGCCCTGGCCACCGTCGTCGCCTCAGGGTCCGACTGGCACGACTGCCTGATCGGAGCCCCGCCCGACCGGTTGCTGCAACTCGAGCTGACCAAGCACGGTTTCGGCGCGGCCGACCTGCACGGCTGCGTCCACTTCTTCTCGAAGGTCGGCATCACCGACGACGCGCGAGCCTCGCTGACCTTCGATCCCGATCACGCGCGGGCCGGCGACAGCGTCACGCTGCGGGCCGAACAGGACCTGCTCGTGTTCGTCTCGACCGCCGCGCACCCGTTGTCCGCCACGGAACCCGCGCCGGTCGCCGTACACATCGAACCCGCCGTACAGACCGCAACCGCCGAGCACATCGGGACCGCCGAGCCGGGCGATCCGGAACTCCGGGCGGAAGGGGTGCGCGCACTCGAGCTGACCCGGGAGTTGATCGCATGAGCCTCGACACCGTGGTGGAACCCGGCGACGGCGCCCTGCTGACCGTACCGGCGAACGGCCGGCTGCGGATCGTCGACCTGCACGGCAACCAGGCCGTGGACACCTTGTTCTACGACGCCCACGACATCGACAACCGGTACTCCGCCTTCGACACGATCCGCGCGCAACGAGCCGTCTACCTCACCACCGGATCGCGTCTGCTCTCGACGAGGGCCGACGAGCTCGCGGTGATCACCGACGACACCTGCGGCCGGCACGACACCGTCGGCGGCGCGTGCTCCCAGGAGAGCAACGTCATCCGGTACGGCGTACACACCCGTCACCAGCACGCGTGCCGACAAACCTTCCTCACCTACGGCGCACCGGCTGGCATCGGCCAACGGCAACTCACCCACAACGTCAACTTCTTCATGAATGTCCCGGTCACTTCCGCGGGCGACCTGAGGTTCGACGACGGCCTGTCGGCACCCGGCCGGTACGTCGAACTGACCGCGAGCCGGGATCTCCTGGTCCTGATCAGCAATTGTCCGCAGGTCAACAATCCGTGCAACGGCTGGAACCCGACCCCGGTCCAGTTGCTGGGTTGGTGGTGACGGTGGCCGTCCTCACCGTGGTCGCCCCAGGAGTGCAGACGACCGTTCAGGATCTGGCCGGGCGGCTGGGGCTGTGGGACGTCGGCGTACCCCCGTCAGGAGCGGCCGACGAACTCAGCTTCGCCCTGGTGAATGCCGCCGTCGGCAACCCCAGCAGTGCGGCCGGACTCGAGTGTGTGCTCACCGGACCTGCCCTGACCTGCGACGAGGATCGGCTCATCTGCGTCGGCGGCGCTGTCCACAATGCGACGATCGACGGTTGGCGCGTTCGCCCCGGCCTGGTCGTGCGGCTGCCGGCCGGATCCGTCCTCGATCTCGGGCCGCTCGATGGACCGGGCACGCGCGGGTATCTGGCGATCGAGGGTGGCCTGGACGTGCCGCTCGTACTCGGTAGCCGCGCGACCTTCGTGCTGGGCGGGTTCGGCGGGCACGAAGGCAGACCACTCGCGGCCGGCGACCAACTCCCCCTCGGGCGCCGGGAGAACCTGCTCAGCCCCCAGTCGGTCGAGCCGCCGGTGATGTCGGACAGCTGGCAGGTCCGGGTCATCCCCGGACCGCACGGCGCGCCGGATCATCTGACCGCGGACGGGGTCGATGCGTTCTTTGCCAGCAATTGGATTGTCGACCATCGATCCGATCGCACCGGGATCAGACTGACCGGCCCGATGCCGGGCTGGGCTCGGACGGACGGCGGTGAGGCTGGGCTGCACCCGTCGAACGTGCACGACTCCGCCTACCCCGTCGGCGGCATCATGCTCTCCGGCGACACCCCGGTGATTGTCGGCAAGGACGGGCCGTCGCTCGGCGGTTTCGTCGTACCGGCAGTGGTGATCGAGGCGGACCGGTGGATGCTCGGGCAACTACGAGCCGGGGACACCGTCCAGCTGGTCCCGGTGACGGTGGAGACAGCAGCCGAGGCGATCGAGGAACGACGGGCGTGGCTGTCGGACCTCCGGCAGGAACCCGCACCACGCGCCGCGATCGCAGCCGGTCCGGCGCGGCCCGACGTACTCCATCGGTCCGACGGCACACCGCCGTACACGATCCGCTGTGCAGGCGAACGACATCTCCTGGTCGAGGCCGGGCCGACCGAACTCGACCTCACCGTCCGGGTCTGGATCCACCTCCTCGCCCAAGCCTTGCGAGCCAACCGACCGGACGGCGTGACGGAGATGGTCGAAGGTGTGCGCTCACTCCTGATCGCGGTGGACTCCGCCCGGCTCGGGTTGGTGGAGGTGGCCGAGCGGCTCGCGTTCCTGGCGACCGGTCTGGCGGACCCGGAGACTGTGGTGCTGCCCGCCCGCGAGGTGACGTTGCCGATAGCGTTCGACCACCCGGAAGCCCACGAAGCGATGCGCCGGTACGCGACCTCAGTCCGGCCCGACGCTCCTTGGTGCCCGGACAACGTCGAGTTCATCCGACGTGTCAACGATCTGCAGCACCGGGACGAGGTGTTCGAGATCGTCCGGGCCGCGACGTACCTGGTCGTCGGTCTGGGTGACGTCTACCTCGGTGCGCCGGTCGCCGTACCGATCGATCCACGGCACCGGCTCGTGACCACGAAGTACAACCCCGCCCGGACCTGGACGCCGCAGAACGCGGTCGGGATCGGGGGGATCTATCTGTGTGTGTACGGGATGGAGGGCCCGGGTGGGTACCAGTTGGTCGGACGGACCGTCCCGGTCTGGCGGCTCTCCCCTGGCGACGAGCAGCCGTGGTTGCTGAGACAGTTCGACCTGATCAGATTCACGCCGGTGAGCGCTGAGGAACTTGCTCACGATCGGGCCGAGATCAAAGCCGGACGGGCGGACCTCCGGGTCAGCCCGGCCACGTTCTCGATCGCCGACGTACGCCGGATCGAACAGGAGGCACCGGTGGACATCGCGACCGTACGAGCCAAACGACGCGCCGCCTTCGAGGCCGAGCGGGCACGGTGGGGAGCATGAACGAGTGGATCAGCCGGGTCGACCCGGTCGAGCCGGCGCCCGGTCCGTTGCACGGGCTCACGATGGCTCTCAAGGACAACATCGATCTGGCGGGCGTGCCGACCACGGCCGGCGATCCGCGCAACTCACGCCCCGCGGCGCGCAATGCCTTCGTGGTCGATCGGCTGCTCGAGGCCGGCGCCGTCCCGCTCGGGAAGACGAATCTGGACCAGTACGCGACCGGACTGGTCGGGACCCGATCGCCGTACGGCGCTTGTCACTCGGTCTTCTCCTCTGAGCATGTCTCGGGCGGCTCGAGCTCGGGCAGCGCGGTCGCGGTCGCTAGTGGACAGGTCGACTTCGCGCTCGGCACCGACACGGCCGGCAGCGGTCGGGTGCCGGCCGCCTTCAATCGGATTGTCGGCATTAAACCGTCGCGCGGTCTCGTCTCGGCCCGAGGCGTCGTACCCGCCTGCCGGTCGCTCGATTGCGTGACGGTGATGGCCCGCTCGGTCGAGACCGCTCGCCAGGCCTTCGACGTGATGGTCGCCTTCGACCCGGACGATGCGTGGTCGCGGCGGCGGTCGGCGCTTCCGCATCGCCGGCGAGGTCGCCGGGCGGGAAGCACACCCGTCATAGGCGTACCTGATGCCGCTCTGGAGCTCGATCCGCTGCACGAGCAGGCGTGGCAGCAGACACTCGATGAGGCGCATCGTTTCGGCGACGTGGTGAAGGTGGATGTGCAGCCGCTGCTCGCGACTGCCGAGCTGCTGTACTCGGGGCCGTGGCTGGCCGAGCGCTGGCTGGCGTTCGGGGACAAGCTGGACGATTCGCCCGCGGTCGACCCCACTGTGCGGACGATCGTCCGAGGTGGCGCGGCTCTGACGGCTGCCGAGGCGTTCGCAGGCTTCGATCGACTGGCCACGCTGGCACGTGCGAGCGAACATCTGTGGACCCAGCTCGACGCGCTCCTGCTGCCGGTGACGCCCGAGCATCCGACTCTGGCCGACGTGGCCGCGGATCCGATCGGCGTGAACAGCCGGCTCGGGCGCTTCACGAACATGGTCAACCTGCTCGATCTCTGCGCCATCGCGTTCCCGGGACCGGATCGGGCGGATGGTCTGCCCTTCGGGATTCAGCTGCTGGCCCCGGCTGGTCACGACTACGAGTTGATCGACCTGGCGGCTGTCTGGTGTGGTGAGCCTGTGCCGGAGCGCCCGGATCCGGAGGCCGACGTACTGCTCGCGGTCGCGGGCGCTCACTTGTCCGGCCAGCCACTGAACGATCAGCTGGTACGCCGTGGTGGTCGGCTCGAATTCGCGGCGCGGACCGCGTCGTCGTACCGGATGTATCTGGTCGACGGACCGCGCCCGGGACTGACGCCGACGGTCTCGGGAGCGGACGGCCCGGGGATCGAGGTGGAGGTGTGGAGCTTGCCGGCGGCCGAACTCGGTGGTTTCTTGTCGACAATCGACGCGCCGCTCGCGATCGGGCCTGTGGAGTTGTCGGACGGGCGGCGGGTTCTCGGGTTCGTGTGCACGGCCGACGCTGCGGACGTGGGGCGTGACATCACGTCGTACGGAGGATGGCGCGCGTACCTGGCCGCGAGGTCCGACTAGGGTTGGTCGGCATGAGCGTGACGCCCGCTGAGCAGGCAGTGCTGGATCGGATCGACGAGGACTTGCTGGTGCGGGTCACCTCCGACCTGGTGCGCGCGACCGGCCAGAACCCACCGGGTGAGGAGGCCGCGACTGTCGCCGTACTCGCCGCGGCCGGACGGGAGCTCGGGCTCGACGTGGTGACCTCGCCCGTCGAGCCAGGCCGCGACAACGTCGGCATCACGCTTGCCGGAGGCAACGGTCCCGGGCTGTTGCTGCTCGGGCACACGGACGTCGTACCGATCGGCGACGGCTGGACGACAGATCCATTCGGCGGCGAGGTGCGGGACGGCCGGATCTATGGCCGTGGCGCGTCCGACATGAAGGGCGGTCTGGCCGCTGCGCTCGTCGCCCTCGCCGCTTTGCGCGGTACCGAGCTGAGTGGTCCGGTCGAGCTCGCGGCCGTGGTCGACGAGGAGGAGACGGGCAAGGGGATTCGCGCGTACGTCGCCTCCGCGGGTGGAGGGTCCCGATCCTTCCTCGGCTGTATCACCGCGGAACCGACCGATCTGCAGACAATCATCGCGGCCCGCGGCGACTCGTACCTGCGGGTCGCGATCCACGGGCGCGCCTGCCACGCGGGCAACCCCGACGACGGCGCGAACGCTATCTACGGCGCCGCCGCGGTCGTCGCCGAGATCGAACGCCTGCACGCCGAACTCGCCGCCGCACCTCATCCGCTACTCGGTCCAGCAACGTGGAGTGTTGGCCAGATCAACGGCGGGACCGGCGGCTCCATAGTCCCGGCCGAGTGCGTGATCGTCGCCGATCGCCGCCTGCTGCCGGGCGAATCGCCGGCCACTGTTCTCGACGACCTCCGGACCCGGGTCGCGGCCTTGGATCTGAAGTCGCGCGGTCTCACCGTCGACCTCGACATGCCGATGGAGATGCCCGCCTTCGAAACCGCGGCCGACGACGCGCTGGTCGTTGCGACCGAGGCTGCCCGACTCGACGCCGGCGGTCCCGCGCTCCCACTCGCCGGCTGGACGGCTGCTTGCGATGGTGGGTACGTCGCCCGCGACCTCGACGTACCCGTGGTCGTACTCGGGCCAGGCTCGGTCACCACCGAGGCCCACCGCGCCGACGAGTCAGTCCCCGTCGCCGAGCTCATCACCGCGGCGCGCACCTACGCCCTCACCGCACTCCGCCTGCTCAGTTAGACATTGTCAACAATCCGACGACTCGACGCGGTCGTCGGGCTAGCCGGTCCGCGTTCCTCACTCCACCCCACTGCCGAGGACGCCTCCGGAGTTGACCTGGCTTCCCGATGCGGTGGCGTCCGGCGGGTAATCGTCGACAATCATGGAGTTGTACACGCGTGCGCTCTTGGTGGTGAGCCGGAGGAGCGCGCGGCTAGGCCCCGCAGGCAGAGCCGAGATCAATCGGGAGCCGTGGGCGAGTCCTGTCACGCCGAGCCGCGACGTTGGGATCAGAGTCTTGGCTGCGCTCAGCCCGACCGCGCGGCTCCCGCGCACGTGTTCGGCCATCGCCCGCTCGTAGGCAGGGAAGGCACGCTCGTGGTCGCCGCCCGCCCGAGCCAGCTCCCCGGCGAGGACGTACGCGCCGACGACGGCCAGGGTGGTGCTGCCTCCGACCGCCGGGCCAGGGCAGTACGCCGCATCGCCGACGAGCGTCACCATCCCGCGCGACCAGGTGTCCATGTGGAGCTGAGTGATCGAGTCGAAGTAGAACGCCGGCGTACGGTCGAGCTCGTCAAGCCACCGGTCCACCTCGGGGTGCATGCCGTCGAAAGCATCGCGCAGCAACTCCTTCTGCCGAGGTACGTCGCGGTGGTGGTACTCGAGCTCGCCCTCGCTCCGGAACAGGAACAACGCCCGCGCATCGCCGAGGTGCGGCGCGCCGTACATGCCGACCGTGCGGCCGATGCCGACGTGGATGAGGAGTTCGTGGTCGAGGCCGGCCGTGTTGGGCAGATTCAGGACCCCGAGGTAGGCACCGATGTATGAGCTGAACTGGGACTCGTCGCCGAAGACGAGGCGCCGCACGTTGGAGTGCAGGCCGTCCGCGCCGACGACGAGGTCGAAGCGGCGTGGCGCGGAGTTCTCGAATCGAACTTCGCCGTCGGGCGAGATCTCGGTGATCGAGTCGCCGAAGAGATACTCGACGTCGTTGCAGGCGGCGTCGTAGTAGATCTCGCTGAGGTCATCGCGCATCACCTCGACGTGTCGCTCGGAGGCGGCGCTGAAGATCTTCGCGAGGTTCACCCGGACGGGCCGCCGTACGCCCTCCCGATAGAGAGTCATCCGGTTCGTGCCGGTGGCCCGCTCCTCGACGCGAGGGAGCACGCCCATCTTCTCCGAGATGTCCATCGCGGGCCGGAACAGGTCGACCGCGTGGCCGCCGGTCTTGCGCAGCACCGGCGAGCGTTCGACGACGGTGACGGAGAAGCCGTTCCTAGTAAGCCAGTACGCGAGTACCGGACCGGCGACGCTGGCGCCGGAGATCAGAATCCGCATGAGATGCCTCCCTTACTTAACGGTCGGTAAGCTTAGCATGGTTACTTACCTATCGTTAAGTCAGATAGTCTGGCGGAATGCCTCGTCCCACGGACACCAAGCAGCGGATCCAGGAGGTCGCCCGCGAGCTCTTCGCCCAGAAGGGCGTGCAGCGGACCAGCCTGCAGGAGATCGCCGACCGGCTCGCCATCACGAAGCCGGCGCTGTACTACCACTTCGCCTCCCGCGAGGAACTGGTCCGCAGCATCGTGCAGCCGATCATCGACGAGGAAGAGGCATTCCTGGTGGCTCAGGAGGCGCTCGGCGAGGTCGAGCCCCGCGCCCTGCTGGAGGGGTACTTCGACTTCCACTACCGCAACCGCCGAGAGATCGTCCTCATGCTCAGCGAACTGACCACACTCGCCGACCTAGGCCTGATCGACCTCGTCCTGGAGTGGCGCGGACGACTGGGCAAGCTGCTCCACGGCCCCAACCCCACCCTGGAACAGGCCGCCCGAGCCGTAATCGCCTTCGGCGGCATCCAGGACTGCACCATCCAATTCGCCAATGTCCCCCAAGCCGAACTCCGCCAAGCAGCCGTAGACGGCGCCCTAGCAGCCCTAAACCTCAAGCCGCCACGCAAACCCACACGAAAGGCATAACCGCTCAGCTGTTGGTTGGCTGGGGTAGGGCGGCGGCTAGGAGTTGGGCGAGGTGGTGGGGGTGGCGGGGGGTGCCGTGGGTTATTTGCGTACGGCAGCTGAAGCCGTCGGCTAGCACGGCGGTTGCCTCGGGCAAGGAGCGTACGGCGGGGAGGAGGACGCGCTCGCCGATCGCCTTCGAGACGGCGTAGTGGTCGCGTTCGAAGCCGAAGTTGCCGGCCAACCCACAGCAACCCGAGTCGGGGATGGTGGCGTCGATCCCGGCCGCGGCCATCAGGCGACGGTCGGCGTCGAAGCCGAGCGCGGCGTGCTGGTGGCAGTGCGTCTGCACCAACGCTTCTCCCCCGACCTGCGGCGGTTCCCAGCCGGACTCGACGAGTAGCTCGGCGAACGTGCGGGTCGCCTTCGCTGCCTGGTCGGCAAGAGGATTGTCGGCAATCAGATCCGGTGCGTCGTGGCGGAGTGCCGCCGTACAGCTCGGTTCGAGACCGACGATCGGTGTACCGGCGGCGAGGTGCGGCTCGAGGGTCTTGAGTGATCGGGTCAGCACGCGTCGGGCCTTCTTCAGTTGGCCGGTCGAGATCCAGGTCAGCCCACAACACACCGGCTTGTCCGGCAGCACCACCTCGAACCCAGCCGCCTCCAGCACCTCAACCGCGGCACGCCCGATCTCCGGCGCGAGGTAGTTCGTGAATGTGTCCGGCCACAGCACAACCTGTTGTCCACCGGTCGACAATCCCCCGGCGCGCTTGGCGAACCAGCTCGTGAAGGTCTCCGAAGCGAACGGAGGCACAGCGCGCTCGGCCGCGATCCCACCCAGCTTTTTCACCAGACGGAGGCCGGCGACCTTGTTGGCCAGCGCAGGCACCGGCGAGGCGAGTCGTGCCCAGAGTGGGAGCCAGCCCATCGACCAGTGCGACATCGGTCGCGCCCACGGACGGCGCGCATAGTGATGCTGGGTGAACTCGGCCTTGTATGTCGCCATGTCAACGTTCACCGGACAATCGGACAGACATCCCTTGCAGGACAGGCAAAGGTCGAGACCGTCGCGTACCTCCGTCGACCGCCATCCGTCCGTGATCACATCGCCCTGCAGCATCTCCCACAGCAGATGCGCGCGGCCGCGAGTCGAGTGCAGTTCATCCTTGGTGACCTGATAGCTCGGGCACATCACTCCGCCCGAACTCTGCCGACACTTGCCGATCCCGACGCAACGGCGCTGCGCCTGGGCGAAGTCGTTGTCGTCATCCGGGTACGCGAAGATTGTCAACAATCTGCGGTCCTTCGCCGGACCGTCATGCCGGAACGCCAGGTCCAGCGGCGGCGGGTCGACAATCATCCCGGGGTTCATCACTCGCGTCGGGTCCCAGATCTCCTTGAGTTCCGCGAACAGTCGCACACCGTCGGCGCCGTACATTCGGCTGAGCAGCTCACCTCGCGCCCGCCCGTCACCATGCTCGCCGGACACCGAACCGCCGAGCTCGACCACGAGGTCCGTAGCCTGTTCCACGAACTCCCGGTACGTCGCGAGGCCGCGCGCACTGAGCAGGTCGAAGTCGATCCGCATGTGCATGCAGCCCTCACCGAAATGCCCGTACGACGCTCCGGACAATCCGTGCCGTCCCATCAGCTCGTCAAGGCCGCGGAGGTAGTCCCCCAACCTCTCCGGCGGTACGGCGGCGTCCTCCCAACCACCCCAGGCCTCAGCCCCATCAGCCCGCCGCGTCGCCAGCCCCGCAGCATCAGTCCGGCACCGCCACAACACAGCCTGCGCCCCAGGCTCAGTAACCAACGAAGCCGTCGGCCACCGACCACGCCCTCCGCCCGCCAAAGACGAGCCCGCCACGTCGACTCTCCCGCTCTCGCCAACGCTCCCGTCTCCGGCGCGGGCGCTGAAGCTGCCGCTGGCCCTCTCGCTCTCGTCCTCGCTGCCGCTTCCGCCGATGCTGGCGCTTGCGTTGGCGTTGACGCTGCTGCTGGCACTAGAGGTGGCGCTGCCCCTCCCGCTCCCACCAGCGGTGCCGACGCCGCCGGTGGTGGGACTGGAGTTGCCGCTGCTGCTGGCGCTCGAGGTGGCGCCGCCCCTCCCGCTCCCACCAGCGGTGCCGACGCCGCCGGTGGTGGGACTGGGGTTGCCGCTGCTGGCGTCGGGACTGCCGCTGCCTCCTCCGTCGCTGCTGCCGCTCCCGCTCCCCCCACCGCTCCCGTTGGCGTCGGCGCCCAGGCTGGGGCCGGTGCTGGGTGGGGTTGTGGTTGTTGATGCGGAGTGGCGGAGGTCTTCGAGCATGGTTTGGGCGGCGGTGGTGGCGGCGTGTTCGTCTTCGCCGCCCATTTCGATCAGGAGCCAGGCGTTGCCCTCCGGTAGACCGGCGCGTACGGCGGCATCGCGGACCTCTCGCGGTAGGCGTTCGACCAGGTCGCTGTTGATGGACTCCATCGTGAGCGGGCCGTGCCGCAGCACGATCGGCACGCAGTCGGCCGAACTGATCGAGTCAGCGAACCCGAGCACACACAGAACCTTTGCCTTCGGCAACTCGGTCAACGCCACAGTCGCCCGCAACGTCGCCGCGAGCCCACCTTCACTCCCGGTCAACAATCCGGCCACGTTGTACCCGTACTCCGGCAGCAGCCGATGCAACGCGTACCCCGAGATCTGCCGAGTGAACTGCCCGAACCGCCGCCGGATCAGCAGCTCATTCCGATCGACAAACCCCTGCAGCGCCCGATGCAGCTCACCCTCCCGCCCCGGCCGCGCCGCACATTCCTCGCGGTCCGCAGTGGAATCCACCGTCATCCGCGTCCCGTCAGCAAGCACGACATCCAGCGAGCGCAGATTGTCAGCAGTCGTCCCCCACGCCACCGAATGCGCACCACACGCATTGTTGGCAATCATCCCGCCCAACGTCGCCCGGCTCCCCGACGACGGATCCGCCCCGAAGGCCAGCCCGTACGGCTTGGCCGCAGCCAGCAGATCCGTCAGTACGACGCCCGGCTCAACCACCGCGGTCCGCGTCTCCGGATCGATCTCCAGAATGCGATTGACGTGACGAGACGCATCGATCACCACCCCGCCGATCGCGTTGCCCGCCATCGACGTACCGCCGCCACGCACCACCACCGGAGCGCCGGCCGCCGCAGTGAGCGCCACCGCCGTCGCCAGGTCCTCGGCATCCGCGGGTACGACGACCAGGTCCGGGACAGCGCGGTAGTTCGAGCCGTCGGCGGCGTACAACGCCCGGGTCCGCCGGTCATCCGCGACCACACCGCGCAGTTCCCGACGCAACCCGGCCACCAACCGCGGGACATCGTACGCGACATTTCCGGTGCCGGAGCTTTCACGCGTTAGCATTGTCGACAATCTACCTATTGCGACGCGGGTCAGCCAGGAGGTCGAATGGTCACGGTGGGGCTGCTCTATCCCGGGCACAGCGCGGAGGACGACTACCCGGCGCTCGAGGCGCGGCTCGACGGTGCGGTCCGGCTGCCGATCGTGATCACATCGGTGGGCGAGGACGCGCATCGGGTCGACGCCCTGCTCGATCTCGGCCGCGCCGAGCGGCTCGCCGAAGGCGCCTCCGAGCTCGCGGCCGAGGAGCCCGACGCCGTGATGTGGGCGTGTACGTCGGGCAGTTTCGTCTTCGGCCCCGAGGGCGCCCGCAACCAAGCGTCCGGCGTCGCCCAGGCGATCGGCGTGCCTGCATCGTCCACCTCGATCGCGTTCGTGGACGCGTGCCGGGCTCTCGGCGTACGGCGGGTCGCGGTGGCGGCATCGTACCCGGAGGACGTGGCACAGCACTTCGTCCGGTTTCTGACCGGCGGCGGGGTCGAGGTGGTGTCGATGGGCAGCCACGGAATCATCACCGCGGCCGAGGTCGGGACCCTCGCGCCGGACCAGGTGATCGCGATGGTGAAGGCCGCTGACCACCCGGACGCCGAGGCGATCCTGGTGCCGGACACTGCCATGCACACGCTGGAGATTGTCGACGATCTGGAGACCGCGGTCGGCAAGCCGGTCCTGACGGCGAACCAGGTGACGGTCTGGAAGGGACTCGACTTGCTCGGCCAGGTACCTTCTCTGCCAGGTCTGGGAAGTTTGTTTGCCTCAAGGGGGACGGAAGTGTGACCAGTTACATCGAGCCGCTGGCCCAGGAGTCGACGCCGAGCATCATCGCCGACAAGCTGCGCAAGGCCATCGGCCACGGGGAGCTCAAGCCGGGCACGCAGCTCGGCGAGGCGGACCTCGCGCGCAAGCTCGGCGTCAGTCGCGGACCTCTGCGGGAGGGCATGCAGCGGCTGACGCAGGAAGGGCTGCTGGTCGCGATCCGCAACCGCGGGTTGTTCGTGGTCGACATGACCGCGGACGACGTCCAGGACATGTACCTGGCCCGCGAGGCGATCGAGCGCGCCGCCGCCCGCAAGATCATGCTGGGCGACCACAAGGCCGCCGGTGAGCAACTGCTCACCATCGTCCACGACATGGCCGCCGCGGAGGGCGACCCGGCAGCCGTCGGCGAGATCGACATCGCCTTCCACGAACGCCTGGTCGAACTGGCCGGCAGCCCTCGGCTGTCCCGGATGCACCGGACGTACATCACCGAGACCCGCATGTGCATCCACGCCCTCGAGGAGACCTACACGACGTCGGAGGTTCGCGTCGGCGAGCACCAGCGCCTGGCCGAAGCCATCCTCAACGGCGACGGTCTGCATGCCGACGATCTGCTGGTCGCCCACATGGACGACGCCATCGCTCGCCTCACGTCGCGGTAGGTTCGCTCGTTCGCGATCAGGGCATCGCGATGCCGATGTACTTCGTCTCGAGGAACTCCTCGATGCCGATGGAGCCGCCCTCCCGACCGAGACCGGATTGTTTGACGCCACCGAACGGGGCGGCGGGGTTGGACACCACGCCCTGATTGAGGCCGACCATGCCGGTCTCGAGGGACTCGGCGATGCGGAGCGCGCGGCGGAGGTCGTTGGTGAAGACGTACGCGACCAGGCCGTACTCCGTGTCGTTCGCGGCCGCCAGCGCCTCGTCTTCTGTCGTGAACGGCGTCAGCGGTGCGACCGGGCCGAAGATCTCTTGGTCCGCCATCGCAGCATCGCGGGGTACGCCGGTGAGGACGGTCGGCGGATAGAAGTAGCCGTTGCCCGGGGCAACCTCTCCGCCGGTGAGGACGGTGGCACCGCGGTCGACGGCGTCGGCGACCAGCGACTGGACCTTGGTGAGACCGGCCTCGTCGATCAGCGGGCCGACCTTGACGTCGGTTTCGGTACCGCGACCGACCGTCAGCGCGGACATCTTCGCCGCGAGACGGCGCCCGAACTCGTCGATCAAGGAGGCGTGTACGAAGATCCGGTTGGCTGCCGTACAGGCCTCTCCCATGTTGCGCATCTTGGCTGCGATCGCGCCGTCGACGGCCTCGTCCAGGTCCGCGTCCTCGAACACGAGGAACGGCGCGTTGCCGCCGAGCTCGAGAGACGTCCGCAGAACCTTCTCGGCGCCCTGCTCCAGCAGGATTCGCCCGACGCGCGTGGAGCCGGTGAACGACAGTTTGCGAGCCAGACCGGAGCGGATCAGCGGCTCCATCACGCCGCCCGCGTCCATCGCGGTGACGCAGTTGACTGCGCCCGCCGGTACGCCGGCCTCCGCGAGGATCCCCATCAGCGCGAGCATCGACAGCGGCGTCTGGTGCGCGGGTTTGATCACACTCGTGCAGCCGGCCGCGATCGCCGGGCCGAGCTTGCGGGTGCCCATCGCCATCGGGAAGTTCCACGGGGTGATCAGTAGGCAGGGGCCGACCGGTTGCTTCGTGATCAGGAAGCGCGCGTTGCCGGCCGGCGCGGTTTGGTACCCGCCATCGATGCGAAGCGCCTCGCCCGCGAAGTGCCTGAAGAACTCGGCGGCGTACGCGATCTCGCCGCGCGCCTCCGCGAGCGGCTTGCCCATCTCGAGCGTCATCAGCAACGCCAGATCGTCAACACGCTCCATCAGCAGCTCGTACGCCGCTGTCAGCATGTCGGCTCGTTCACGGGGTGATGTCTTGGCGAACGCCGGCTGCGCTGCGACGGCCGCCTCGAGGGCGGCCCGTCCGTCGGCCGGTGTCGCATCGGCCACCGCGCAGAGCACGTCGCCCGTCGACGGGTCGACCACGTCGAACGTCGTACCGCCCTCGGCGTCCTCCCACTTGCCGTCGATGAACAGTCGCTTCTCAACCGCCTCGACAACTCTGACCTCGTCCCGAGAAACATCCCGCCCGGCACCCATCACGCCACCCCCATCCCGCTCAACAACCAACGCTTCGCCCGCGCCCAGCCCAGCAACCACCGCGCGGATCTCGTCCTGCCCAGCACCGAGTTCCAGGGCCTCATCCCGCCCGGCAGCCACCGTTCCGCCTCCGCCCTGCTCTCGCCGAGCCCGGCCCCCACCACCCCGGCCGCGCCTCGCCCAGCAACCACCGCCCTGGTCTCGTGCTGCGCGCCACCTGCCGCCCCGGCCCCACCCAGCGCGACGCCAACCGCCCCAGGCCCGCGCCTCGCGACACCCACCGCCCTGGGCTCACGCCGTGCTGCACCGCCAGCCGCGGCACCCACCACCCCGGACTCACGTCGCGCGACCCCTACCGCCCCGGACTCGCCCCGCCCGGCACTTACCGCCCCAGCCCCGCGCCGTGCGGCCCCCACCACTCCGGCCTCGCGCCGGGCGATACCAACCACCGCGGTGCCGTCCTGACCGGCATGCACTGCCCCGGGCTGGTGCCGCTCGGCACCTGCTGCCCGGGTCGGATACCGGTCGGCGTTTGTTGGGTTGGTTGGGTTTTGCTCGGTCATTTGCACCCCTTCACCGGCCTCGACAGCTGAGATACGCTGATTGTCGACAATCTACCAGTCGACAAGTGGAGGGGAAGTCCGTGGCCGAGCTCTCGCAGATCCTGAAACAGGCGACCGGAGTCGTCGCCGCCCGCGGTGAGGGCGTGCTGCTGTTCGACGAGGACGACCGCCGGTATCTCGACTTCACGGCCGGCATCGGCGTGACCTCGACCGGGCACTGCCATCCCCGTGTGGTCGCGGCTGCCCAGGAGCAGGTCGGCAAGATCATCCACGCGCAGTACACGACCGTGATGCACCGGCCGCTGCTGACGCTGGTCGACCGCCTCGGCGAGGTCCTCCCCCAGCACCTCGACCGGATGTTCTTCGCGAACTCCGGCAGCGAGGCGATCGAAGCCGCACTACGCCTGAGCCGACAGGCGACCGGACGGCCGAACGTGATCGTGTTCCACGGCGGCTTCCACGGTCGGACCGTCGCAGCGGCATCGATGACGACGTCCGGGACGAAGTTCCGTTCCGGCTTCAGTCCCCTGATGGCCGGCGTACACGTCTCGCCGTTCCCGGACCCGGGCCACTTCGGCTGGCCGGTCGAGCAGGCGACGGACTTCGCGCTGAGCCAGCTCGACTATGTCCTCCAGACCTTGAGTACGCCCGCCGACACCGCTGCGTTCTTCGTCGAACCGGTGCTCGGCGAGGGCGGCTACGTCCCAGCGAACGAACGGTTCTTCGCCGGCCTGCGAGAACGCGCCGACGAGCACGGGATCCTGCTGGTTGTCGACGAAGTACAGACCGGCTTCGGACGCACCGGGAAGTTCTGGGGCGGCGACCACTTCGGTTCGCAGCCCGACATCCTGGTCACAGCGAAGGGGCTTGCGTCGGGCTTCCCGCTGTCGGGCATCGCCGCCTCGTCGGCGTTGATGGAGAAGGCGTGGCCCGGCTCGCAGGGCGGGACGTACGGCGCGAACGCGGTGGCGTGCGCGGCGGCGGTGGCGACACTCGACGTGATCCAGGACGAGGGCTTGGTGCAGAACTCGGCCGAGCGCGGCGCTCAGCTCAAGCAGGCTCTGCAAATGGTGGCGGATAAGCACGAGCAGATCACCGACGTCCGTGGGCTTGGACTGATGGTCGGCAACGAGTTCCGTGACGCAAACGGCAAACCCGACCCTGTCACGGCAGCCGCCGTACAGCAGGAGGCCGCCCGCCGTGGCCTGCTCCTGCTGACCTGCGGCGCCTGGAGCCAGGTGGTCCGCTTCATCCCCGCCCTCGTCGTCACCCCAGACGCGATCGACGAAGCCGCCAGCATCTGGTCCGACGCAGTCTCCGCCATCACCACCTGATCCCACCTGGAGCAGGCGAGCGGGAGGTCGTTGACCGACGAGCCGGCGTCAGGCGCGGTAGGCGGGAAAGTCGCGCAACGTGCGGATCGGCGTGGCCAACGGGAGCGCGCGGGTGCAGGCGAACAGGACAGCCAGCGCCCACATGGCGGCTCGGATTCCAAAGGCGGTCGCCAACGCTCCGGCGGTCACCGCACCGAGCGGACCTGTGCCGAAAACGAGGAACCGCGAGCTCGCTGTGACCCGGCCGAGCAGCTGAACGGGCACGTAGCTACCCCGGAACGTGGCGGTGATGACGTTCGAGACTGTGGAGCCGGTCAGCACCACGAGGGATCCGGCCGCGAACAGCGACAGACGCCAACCGGAACCGGCCGCCGGAAGGAGCAGGATGAACGGCGCGATCGCGAGATTCGCTACCAGGTAGGCGCGCGCGTTGCCGAAGCGCCGCACGATCCGCGACGCGAACACGGCGCCGAGGATGCCGCCGACGCTGCTCGCACCGATCACCAGTCCCACGGTGCCCGGACTGGCGCCCTCTGTCCGCACCAGGTAGACAATCCGCAGCGCGGTTACGCCCATCATGGCGAAGTTGCCCATCGCCGCCATCGCGGTCATGGCCACCAGGAAACTCTCGCGCCGGATGAACCCGAAACCCTCGGCGATCTGACGGAACACGCCCAGATCACCGACCCGGTCTCGCCGAGCCTCGGGCCCAACTCGCAGTAGGGCCAAGCAGACCGCCGAGACCAGGAACGTCAGCGCGTCGATGAGGACCCCGCAGACCGCGCCGGCCACTTGCGCCAATAGGCCTCCGAGGCCCGGACCGGCGAGCTCGGCCGCCGACGCGCTGGTCTGCAGTTTGGAGTTGCCCTCTAGCAGATCCTCGGGGGCGAGCAGATGGGGCAGAAAGGCGTTGTACGCCAGGTCGAAGAACACCTTGGCGATACCGGCGAGCAGCGCGGCCGCCAGCAGCATGCCCATGGTGAGTACTCCGGTCCACGCCGCGATCGGGACTCCGGCCAGCACCACCGCAGACACGAGATCGGCGGCCAGCAAGACGCGTCGACGCGACCACCGGTCGACCCACGCCCCAGCCGGAAGTCCGATGACCAGAAACGGCACCCAGTTCGCGGCCGTCAGCAGCGCCACCATGCTGGTGCCGGCGTGCAACGTGGTCACCGCCACGAGGGCAGGGCCACAGTCGTGATCGCCGAGCCGAATCCGCTGGTTGACTCGCCGACCCAGAACAAGCCGAAATTCCTCGTCCGCAGCAGACCACCAACCGGCCCACGTCCTGGCCCGGGCGTGCGCTGGTGCGTGGCAACGGTCTCGGCGTTCATGCGGCCGTCTCTCTTCCGGCTCCACGGATTGTCGGCAACGATTTCGATCGAGCAGGCAAGTTACTACGACCGTCATCAAACTTGCGACCGATTTTCGGCGTCGGACGCCCATGGCACCGCTGTGTCCTGAGCGCGATGCCGGCGGCTGTGAGCCGTTCCCAGTGGTCCTTGGGGTTGCGACGATGCGGAAGTGACTGGTCGCCTGCTGCTGCATTCCGGATCCGTGCTCGATGTCGCGTCTGGCGAGGTGCGGACGGCGGACGTCGTACTGGCCGACGATCGGATTGTTGACATTGGACCAGGGCTGGATGGCGACGAGGACGTCGACTGTTCCGGTGGGTTACTGCTGCCAGGGCTGATCGACTGCCACACGCACGTGTGTCTCACGCAGATGCTGAGCGACTCGGACGGACTGCCACAGTCGAGTCGGCCGCTGTCCGCCGTACCCGTACTCCGGACGTTGCTGAGCCTTGGCGTCACCACGATTCGCGACGCGTGGGGCGCCGATGCCGGCGTACGGCTCGCAGTTGAGCGCGGCTGGATCGACGGACCCGAGGTGCTGATCAGCCTTCGCCAGGTGTGTACGACGGGCGGCATCGGCGATCTGTGGACACCGGACCTCGGGCCGGTCGACTACTTCGGGGATCCGTCGATGCCGGACCCGGTGTTCGACGGCGCGGACGGAGCTCGGGCCGTCGTACGGCGGATGGTGCGGGCCGGAGCGAATTGGATCAAGCTCACCGCGACCGGATCGATGGCGTTCGGGATCGGGGTGCATGACGTCCAGTTGACTGTCGACGAGATGACAGCGCTGGTGGACGAAGCGCGCCGGCAGGGTGATCGCCGGGTCATGGTGCATGCGCATGGCGCGCGGGCAGCCGAGGTGGCGGCGCGGGCCGGGGCGGCGAGTATCGAGCACGGGACGTACCTCGACGAGGCTGCTGTTGAGGCGATGGCTGCATCCGGAACGTTCTACGTGCCGACCTTGTCGACAACACAACCTGATCCTGAGCATGTCCCCGACGGCGCTCCTGAGGCGCACCGCAAGTCGGTCAGGCTCGCGCTCGATGCGGGGGTGCCGATCGCTATGGGGACGGACAATCCAGTACGCCCGCACACCGAAGTACTGCGGGAGCTTGAGCACCTGGCGGCGGCCGGCCTGGGCGATGCCGGAGCGTTGCGCGCGGCAACAATCGACGCCGCCCGGCTGCTTGGGCTCTCGGACGACCGCGGTGAGATCTGCGCAGGTAAGCGCGCGGACCTGGTGCTGGTCGACGGCACGGACCTGGACTGTACGTCGTTGGAGTCCCGCATCCGGACGGTGTTCCACAACGGGCGCCCGGTCGGTCGATCCTGACGTTGACCCTGACACTGTGTCAGACCGTAGACAATCCGCATGATGACAACAGCAACGGAGATCGCGCGCCGGATTCGGGCCGGTGAGGTGACGTCGCGCGAGGTCACGGAGCAACTGCTGGCGCGGATCGCGGGCGATCGCAGCGTGAACGCAGTGGTCGAGACGAGGGCGGAGTTCGCTCTGCGGAATGCGGACGAAGCTGATGCGGCGGTTGCGGACGATCGTGAGGTCGGGCCGCTGCAGGGCGTACCGATGACGATCAAGGAGTGTTTCAACGTCGCCGGCCTGCATACGACCTGGGGCAATCCGGCGTTCGCGGAGTACGTGGCGGATCGGGACGCGGTGGTGGTGGAGCGACTCAGTCGGGCCGGCGCGATCATTGTCGGCAAGAGCAATGTCCACACGATGCTCGCGGATTTCGGACAGACCGCGAACGAGATCTACGGGCGGACGAACAACCCGGCGGACCTCACCCGCACCCCGGGCGGCTCGAGCGGAGGCGGCGCGGCCGCACTCGCGGCGGGGCTCAGCTATCTGGAGTACGGCTCCGATCTGGTCGGGTCGATCCGCCTGCCGGCGGCGTACTGCGGTGTCTATGGACTGAAGCCGACCGCCGGGCTGGTCCCGCTGCACGGCTTCCAGGTGCCGGGGCCACCGGAAGTGCCGAACGAGTTCCCGAACTTGTCGACAATCGGACCACTCGCGCGATCGGCCGCCGATCTGCGGACCGCGCTGCGGGTGACTGGCGGCCCGGCCGCGCCGTACTCCTGGGAACTGCGCCGGTCGCGCCACAACCGGCTCGCGGACTTCCGGGTCGGCGTAGTGACCAACCATCCCGCCGCGCCGGTGTCGAGTGAGGTAGGCGACGCGTTGTCGGCAACCGTCGATCGGATTGGCCGGAGCGGTGCGAAGATCGTCGAGGGCTGGCCCGACGGTGTCGATCCGTGGGACCAGGCCGAGGCGTTCAGATCCCAGGTCGAACTGTTCTTCGCGCTGCACGGCGGTGAGCCGTCGTCGTTGAGTCTCACCGAGGTGATCGAGCAGGAGCGGCGGAGAATGAGCGCACGGATGAAGTGGCAGCGGTACTTCGAGGATGTCGATGTGTTCGTGTGCCCCGCCAGCTTCACCGCGGCGTTCCCCCACGACGACCGGCCGTTCGAGGAGCGCACCATCACGACGTCATACGGCGAGCAGCGGTACGACGCCCAGGTGTTCTGGATCGCGCACGCTTCACTGACCGGGCACCCCGCACTCAGCATGCCGATCGGGCAGACGCCGGACGGGCTGCCGGTCGGCGCGCAGGTGATCGGTCCGTGGCACGAGGATGACACCGCGATCACGTTCGCGGAACTGCTGGCTGCTTGACGACCGGGACCTGCCGCCGCTGCCCGGCGGCGTACCGCTCGACGTCACCGCCGAAGGAGGCATGCATTGTTCGCAATCGGAGAGTTTGCACGGCACGGGCGGGTATCGATCCGTATGGTGCGGCACTACGACGCCATCGGACTACTGCGACCGGCGTACGTCGATCCCGCGACCGGCTATCGCAGCTACACCGCCGGACAACTCGCCGACCTCAACCGGATCGTCGCGCTGAAGGATCTCGGGTTCTCGCTCGAGCAGGTACGGACGATGGTCGCCGACGAGATCAGCCCGGCCGAGCTGCAAGCATTGTTGACAATCCGACGTGCGGAGCTGGAATCCACTGTTGCCGAGAGTTACGCCCGGCTCGCGCAGGTCGAGTCACGCCTGCGCGGCATCGCAGCCGACCTCCCCACTGCCGATGTGGTGATCAAGGATCTGGCGGCCGTCCGGCTGGTCGGACTGACCACCACCGCTGCGAGCTTCACGCCCGCGGACATCAGCCCGGTGGTCCATCCGCTCTGTGCCGAACTCGGCCGCCGACTCCCCCACGCTGCCGTCCGGCCATCCGGCCACTTGACCTGCCTGTACGAACGCTCCCACGAGACCGAGGACGAAGTCGTCGTCCGCGCCACTGTTCCAGCGGCGATCGATGCCGAAGGCAACCTCAACGGCCTGGACGTGATCGACCTGCCCGCGGTACGCGCTGCGACGCTGGTGCACCGCGGACCGATCGACCAAGTACTGCCCGCGTGGCAGGCGCTGGCCGGCTGGATCGACGACAACGGTCATCGGTCCAGCGAGCCTGCGCGGGAGCTCTACCTCGACTGCCCGGACGATCCGGACGGCTGGGTCACCGAACTGCAGGAGCCGATTGAGTAGTCAGGCTCTGGCCGGCTCGGGTTCCAGGGCGACCGGGGGTGGCGCCCCTTCGGTGCCTGGGATCGAGGTCCCGTTGAGCGGGCAGCGGGTGGTTTCGGGGACCTTGACGAGGGCGATGGCGCCGATGATGCAGGCGGCCATCATGTAGTACGCCGGCGTCAGGGCGTTGCCGGTCTTGGCGGTGAGCCAGTCGTTCACGGCGGGCGCCGTACCTCCGAACAGCGAGGTCGACACGTTGTAGGCGATCGCGAAACCGGCGTACCGGACGTGGGTCGGGAACATCGCCGGGAAGGTCGCCGAGATCGTCGCGAGCTGCGGGACGTACAGCAGCCCGAGTACTGCGAAGCCGACGATCGCGCCGAGCATGTTCGTCCCCATCAGCAGGAACATCGGTGCCCCGAAGACGAACAACCCGGTCAGCGAGACCCACCAAAGCGGCTTGCGGCCGACCCGATCCGATAGTCGACCGGCGAACGGCAGGAAGATCATCATTGTCAACATTCCGATGATCGGCACGATCAGTGATTCGTCCGCGCTGAGCTTGATCTCGCTCTCGAGGTACGTCGGCATGTACGTCAGCAGCGTGTAGTTGACGACGTTCAGGGCGACGACCATGCCACCGAGCCGGAGGATCGGCCGCCAGTAACCGGCCAGCAGGTCCCGGAACTGGTGGGTGGTCTGCTCTTCCTTCTGGCCCTTCGCCTCGAGTTCGCGGAAGACAGGCGTGTCTTCGAGACGCGACCGCAGGTAGACACCGACCAGACCGAGCGGCGCTGCCACCAGGAACGGCAGGCGCCAGCCCCACGCGTGCATCTTCTCGTCCCCGAGTACCAGCGAGAAGAACAGCATCAGCAATGCACCGGCGGAGAATCCGGCCAACGTTCCGAACTCCAGGAAGCTGCCCAGGAATCCACGCCTGCGGCTCGGGGCATACTCCGCCATGAACGTCGCGGCACCGCCATACTCGCCACCGGTGGAGAAGCCCTGGATCATCCGGAGCACGACCAGCAGCGTCGGCGCCCACAGTCCGATCGAGTCGTACGACGGGACCAGACCGGCCAACAGCGTCGCGCCGGACATCATCAGGATCGTGATCGCCAGCACGTGCTTGCGGCCGAGTCGGTCACCCAACGGACCCCAGACCAGACCGCCCAGGGGCCGGACCAGGAACGAGACGGCGAATGTCAGCAATGCGAGCAGCGTCGCGCTCTCGGTGTCGCCCGGGAAGATCGCGGCCGAAATGTAGGTCACGCCGTACGCGTAGATGCCGTAGTCGAACCACTCGGTCGCGTTCCCGATCGCCGATGCGGCGATCGCCCGCTTCAGCACGCCGGGCGGCGGCTCAGAATCAACCGAAGTCCGCGAGTCCCCCGACCGCCCACCACCACCGGACGCACCTCCACCACCCGAGGCACCGCCTCGACCGCCACCGCCGCCACCCGATGCGCCACCACCGCCTGAGGCGCCGTCGACCGACGCACGACCTCCACCTGACGGACCACCTCCGCCTGGCGATCGGCCCCCGCCCGGACTGCTGACAGGTGGCCGGCTCTCGACGGGTGTGTTCCTGAGCGGCTGGGGCCCGACTGGCGGTTGGGTCTCGGCGTCCATGGTGTCCTCCTGTCGTCACACGGCCTCACCCGGGTGCCCACCTCACGCCTTCGGCACACACTGACGGCCAGGTCGTAGTTTTGTTGACAATCCGAACATTAACCATGTGCATTAGTGAACAGCAAGGAGTCACACGCAGTCGACCACTAGTTGCCAGTCGGTAACACCTGCCGGACCGGTCAGGCTCCGGGGCGGGCAGAGGTGCCGGCGGCCCAACGGACGCGCTCGGAGTAGACCGGTGGATCCCGGAGCAGGCTGGCGGTCACACCCGGCGGACTGGCATGGAGCGCGGCCGGACCCAAGCCGCGCCTGTGGACCGACGCGGGGCCTGGGGTGGAGAGGCTGAGGCGTCCGGTGGGGCGAGCGTCGCGCGGACAGGCCGACGCGTCCGGTGGAACGACCCTCGGGTGGACTGGCGGGATGTCCGGTGGAGCGAGTCTGGGGTGGACCGGCGGGAGTGCCCCGAACTGCTGGCGGTTGGGTGCGAGGCAATGTCCGGCGTGGCGTGCGGTAGCTGGGCCGGCGGACCGCAGCAGGTGTCGCTGGAGGGGGTCACGCCTTCTGGGCGAGGGCGGCTAGGCCTGCTGTGATGACGGTGATGCCGAATTCGAAGCGTTCGTCGCCTGAGGCTCCGGAGGTTAGGGACGTGGCCAGGGCGATGGTGAGGGGGAAGCGGTCGGCGGGGAGGGATTGGAAGTACGTGCGTAGGCCGGTGACGAAGCCTTCTACGTCTTCGGGGGTCCAGGCCCACGCGCCTTGGACGGTTTCTTCGAAGGCGACGGCGGTGACGTAGAGCGGGATGAGGTCGACGGCCCAGGCGGCGGCCTGGTCGGGGAGGTTACCGGCCTTGAGGATCGCGAGGAATCGCTCGGTGCTGATGAGGGCCCGCTCCCCCAGCGGGACTTGACCGATTGCGGCTCGGGCGACGCCGGGGTTGGCACGCATCACGCGGAGCATCTCGCGCATCGCGTCCTTGAGTTGTTCCTGCCAGCGGTCCGGATCCGGGTGCTCCGGGAGTCGCATGTCCTCGGCGGCGCGGTCGACCAGGAGTTGGTCGAGTTCCTTCTTGTTCGCGACGTGGGCGTAGAGCGAGGCGGGTCCGGTGCCAAGGACCTGGGCGACCTTGCGCATCGAGACCGCGTCGTACCCCTGGTCGACCAGTAGGCGCATGGCCGCGTCGACGATCCGGTCCCGGGTGAGCGGTTCCTTCGGGGTGCGGGCGGGCTTCGCGGGGCTGATCGGCTGCCAGGGCGACTGGGTCATGGGACCACTGTAGCGAACACCGTACTTGACAGGAACAGTGTTCGCGATTAGAACAGTGTTCGTTAACGAACACCGTTCGCGCCACGTCCTTCAGGAGCCACCGATGAGCACCTCAACCACCACCCCACCAGAACCCCAGACCACCACCGCGCCGGGCACCGCCGGCCCGGCGACCACCTCCGACAAGACGAGCGGTACGCCGTACAGGTGGCGCTGGATCGTGCTCGCGACCGTGCTGATCGCGGAGATCATGGATCTTGTCGACGCGACGATTGTCAACATTGCGGCGCCGTCGATCCGAGCGGAGCTCGGTGGGTCCGAGTCCGCGATGCAGTGGATGCTCGCCGGCTACACGCTCGCCTTCGCGATCGGCCTGATCAGCTTCGGCCGCCTCGGCGATCTCGTCGGACGCCGCCGGCTGTTCCTGATCGGCGCGGTCGGCTTCACCCTGGCGTCCGCGGTCTGCGGATTCGCCACCTCACCGGAGCTGTTGATCGGCAGCCGGGTCGCACAGGGACTGCTGGGCGCCGTGATGATCCCGCAGGGGTTCGCGATCCTGAAGGCGGTCTTCCCGGCGGAAGAGATCGGCAAGGCGTTCGCGATGTTCGGTCCGGTGATGGGATTGTCTGCAGTCGCCGGCCCGATCCTCGCCGGCGTACTGATCGACGCGAACTGGTTCGACGCCGGCTGGCGGATGATCTTCTTCATCAACGTCCCGATCGGAATCGCCGCCCTGGTCGGCGCACTCCGGTTCATGCCCGAGGTGAAGACGCCTGGCGCGTCCCGGCTCGACACCGCAGGCGTCGTACTGGTCAGCCTCGCGTCCGGGCTGCTGATCTACCCGCTGGTCCAGGGTCGCGAGCTCGGCTGGCCGGCCTGGTCGATCGCGATGATGGTCGCGTCCATCGGCGTGTTCGCACTCTTTGGCTGGCGTGAGCGCCGCTCCGGCAACCCGGTCATCGACCCGTCGCTGTTCCGCAGCCGCGGGTACGTCGCCGGCCTCGCCGTCATCACCACGTTCTTCCTGGCGATGTCCGGCTTCACCCTGGTCTTCAACCTGTTCACCCAGCTCGGTCTGCACTACAGCCCGCTCAAGGCCGGCCTCGCGATGGTGCCGTTCTCGCTCGGCATCGCGATCGGCGCGCCGCTGTCCGGCGGCCTGCTCGCACCGAAGTTCGGCCGCAAGGCGCTGCAGCTCGGGGTCGCGGTGATGACCCTGGCGATGGGCGGCGTGTGGTTCACCCTGCACACGTACGGCGACGCCACCACGATCTGGAACCTGGTCCCGGCAACCCTCGCGACCGGTATCGGTGCCGGACTGGTGTTCGCCCCGCTGTTCGACATCATCCTGGCGTCGATCGACGACCAGGCAGCGGGTTCGGCATCCGGCGTACTGACCGCGATGCAGCAGTTCGGCGGTGCGATCGGGGTCGCAGTGATCGGCACGATCTTCTTCCAGCTGTTGCCGGCGCACGCGTTCCTCGGCGCGACCAAGACCGCGGTACTGGTCGCGATCGGGATGTTCGTGGTCAGCCTCGCCGTCACCTGGTTACTGCCGAAGCGCGCCCGCGAAGGCACACCAGCGCACTGAACGACGACGGGTTGCTCCGCCCAGGAGCAGCCCGTCAGTCGCGGTTGACGAACCCTTCCTTCACCAGCCAGTCCATCGCGACATCGGCCGGCTCCCGCCCGTCTACATCGACCTGAGCGTTGAGCTCGATCAGCACCTCGTCCGTCAGCTTGTCCGACACCGGCTCGAACAAGTCCCGCAGCTGCGGGTACTTGTCGAGCACCTTCTTGCTGATCACCGGAGCCACGTTGTACGCCGGGAAGTACTTCTTGTCGTCCTGTAGCACCACCAGATCCAGCGACTTGATCCGCCCGTCGGTCGTGAAGATCTCCCCGAACAGACAGTCGCCCTTGCTGGTCGCGGCGTACACGGCTCCCGTGTCGAGAGTCCGGATGTTGTCCCGCAGTACGCCGGTTCCGAGCGGTACGCCGTAGTGCTTCAGCATCGGCTCGAACCCGTCGTTCCGGTTCGCGAACTCGGATTCGACGCAGAACGTGCGCTCCTTCACCGGCAGCGAATCGAGCTGCGACAGCTTGGTGAGGTGCAGCTTCTCGGAGTTCTTGCGGGTCACCGCGAAGCCGTAGCTGTTGTTCATCGGCGCGGGCTTCAGCCAGATCAGGCCGTACTTCTCCTCGTCCTCCTTGCGGACCGCGTCGTACTGCTTCTGCTTGTCCGGGATGCCGGTGTCGTGCCCGAGGTACGAGATCCACGCGGTGCCGGTGTACTCCCACGACATCTGGATCTGGCCCTGCAGCATCGCCTGCCGGGAGGTGTCGCTGCCGGGCATGTTCGTCAGGTCCTTCACCTCGGCGCCCGCGGACTGCATCAGGATCGCGGCGATCTTGCCGAGGATCAGTTGCTCCTGGAAGTTCTTCGACCCGATCCCGATGGAGAGTCCGTCCAGGCTCTGCACCGATCGCAACGAGCCGTTCAGCGAACCGGTCGGAACGAATCCGCCGCTGGTGCCGAGACCGCAGCCGGACAGAACAAGCAACGATGCACTGAGTACCGCCAGGATCCGCCTCATCCGAGTCCCCTCGGTCGCGCGACCTCTTCGAGCACTCGGCCCGCCCAGTCGATCAGCAACGCCAGCGCGGCGACGAGCAACGCGCCACTGATCAGCACCGGGAACCGGAGCAGCCGGATGCCGGTCGTGATCAGCGTGCCCAGACCGCCCGCGTCGATGAACGTCGCCAGGGTCGCAGTGCCGACGACGAGTACGAGCGCAGTCCGGATGCCGGCCATGATCACCGGCACCGCCAGCGGTAGCTCGATCCGGCCGAGCACCGCCGGGCTCGACATACCCATCCCCCGGCCGGCCTCCACCAAGGTCGGGTCGACGCCGTGCAGTCCGACGATGGTGTTCCGCAGTACCGGCAGGATCGCGTACAGGCAGAGCGCCAGGATCGCGGTCCAGAAGCCGAAGCCGAGCCAGATCGCCAGCAGCACGATCAGTCCGATCACCGGAGCCGACTGACCGGCGTTGGCCACCGCCACGACGATCGGAGCCGCCCGGCGCAACCTCGGCCGGGTCAGCGCGATGCCCAGCGGTACGGCGATCGCCAGCACGATCACTGTGGCCACTGCGGTGAGCTCGAGGTGTTCGACGGTCAACCGACCGAGCAGCTTCCAGTCGAGCTGACGTTGCTCGATCGAGTCGAGCTCAGCCTGCGACCGCCAGATCGCCCAGCCCGCCAGGACGATCGCCACGAACAACGGCTGCCCGATCAGGAGTCCCCACGACGGCCGGCGTCGGCGCTCGGCGGCCAGACCCGCGGCGGTCGCCTTCGCGTCGGCGAGATTCTCCGGCATCACGCCAGTGTCAGGACCCGGGTCGAGCGCGGTCACGTCGCTACCTCTTCCGCCTCCGGATTCGTGCCGTCCTGGATCCGGGCCAGCACCGCCTGAAAGTCGACAACGCCGAGGTACTCGTCCCGTCGCCCGGTGACGACAGCGCAGCCGTGGCTCGAGACCAGCATGGTGTCGAGCGCGTCGTTGAGGGTCGCACGGCGATCGATGGTGACGAGATCACTGTCCTCAGGCGGCGCCGGCACCTTGTCGACATCCGACAGGTCCCTGGTCCACATCCAGTCCACCGGCCGGCGTCGTCCATCCAGTACGACGACCGAGTCGTCGCCGGCGGACTGCGCAGCACGCAGTACGTCGGGAGCGGAATCACCGACCTCGGCGACGGTCGGCAGGCTCAGCTCGATCTCGCTGACCCGACTCAAAGTCAGTTGCTTCAACGCCGCGCCCGCGCCGACGAAGTCCGCGACGAACCGGTCGGCCGGGTTCGCCAGGATCGCTTCCGGCTTGTCGTACTGCGCGATGTTCGCGCCCTCGGTCAGGATCAGGATCCGGTCCCCCAGCTTGACCGCCTCGTCGAAGTCGTGGGTGACGCAGACGATCGTCTTGCGCAGTTCCTCCTGGATGCTGAGCAGCTCGTCCTGCAGGCGCTGCCGGGTGATCGGATCGACCGCGCCGAACGGTTCATCCATCAGGATCACCGGCGGATCCGCGGCCAGCCCGCGGGCCACTCCGACCCGCTGCTGCTGACCGCCGGACAACTCGCGCGGGTACCGGCCGCGGTAGCGCTCCGGATCGAGGCCGACCAGCTCAAGCAGCTCATCCACGCGCTCGGCAGTGCGCTTCCGGTCCCAGCCGAGCAGGCCCGGGACGAGCGCGATGTTCTGCGTGACCGTCATGTGCGGGAACAGGCTGCCACCCTGGATCACGTACCCGATCCGTCGGCGCAGATCGTCGTCGTTCTGCCGGCTGACGTCCTCGCCGCCGATCCGGATGCTGCCGGACGTCGGCTCGATCAGCCGGTTGATCATCTTGAGTGACGTGGTCTTGCCACACCCCGACGGTCCGACGAACATCACGATCTCGCCCGCCGGGATGTGCAGGGACAGTCCCTCGACGGCAGGCTTGCGCTGCCCGGGGTACCGCTTGACGACGTCGGTCAGTTCGATGTCGACACCGCTGACTTCGGTGCTGTCGCTGCTCTCGGTCACGGTGGTTTCAGACACGGATTCCCCTCGAGGTGGTCAGGCGGCCGACGAACAGCAGCACAGCGTCCAGGATCAGAGCGAGCAGCACCACGCCGAGGGTGCCGACCAGAGCGGAGTTGAGCGCGTTCGCGCCGCCGATCTGGGTGAGTCCGGTGAAGATGAAACTGCCCAGGCCGGGCCCGAGCACGTACGCCGCGATCGCCGCGATGCCCATCGACATCTGCGCCGAGACGCGCACACCGGCGAGAATGACCGGCCACGCCAGCGGCAGTTCGATCCGCAGCAGAGTGCGGGTGGCGCCCATGCCCATGCCGCGGGCGGACTCGATCAGGGTGGCGTCGACACCGGCCAGGCCGACAACCGCGTTACGCAGGATCGGCAGCGAGGCGTAGAACGTGACCGCTATCACCGACGTGGCGGTGCCGATGCCGGCGAGCGGGATCAGCAGGCCGAGCAACGCGAACGACGGGATGGTCAGGCCGACCGCACTGATCCCTCCGGCCAGGGCGGCGATGCGAGGGTTGCGGTGGACGACGACGGCGAGCGCGACCGCGATCACCGTGGCGAGCACCACACATTGGATGACCAGGCTCAGGTGCTGATAGCTCTGGTAGAGCAACTGCGAATGACGCTCGGTGATGTAGTCCCACACGGCGGATCGATCGACCTCCCACGGTTTGGAACCCCGGAGTGATCGGGGTGCTACGCCGGGTGCTCAGCCCCTCCACCGTAGTCAAACGATTGGTTCACCCGCTCGGCGTACCCCTGGTCTGTGCAGGTCAGGCGGCGTGTCGCCGGACCGCGTCCGGACACGACGAAGCCCCCGGCACCAACAGGTGCCGGGGGCTTCGCAGGAGGCTCAGTTGAACGAATCGCCGCAGGCGCAGGAGCCAGTGGCGTTCGGGTTGTCGATCGTGAATCCCTGCTTCTCGATCGTGTCGACGAAGTCGATCGAGGCGCCCTTCAGGTACGGCGCGCTCATCCGGTCCGTCACCACGCTCACGCCGCCGAAGTCGGCCACCACGTCACCGTCGAGCTGACGCTCGTCGAAGAACAGCTGGTACCGCAGCCCGGAGCAGCCGCCCGGCTGCACGGCGACCCGCAGCGCGAGGTCGTCGCGGCCTTCCTGCTCGAGCAGCGCCTTCACCTTGGCGGCGGCCCCGTCGGTGAGGAGAACACCCGTGGCGACGGTCTGCTCGGTCTGCGCTTCAGTCATTCCTGACTCCAGTCATCTCGTGAGCGCCCGGCTGCCGTGTGGGCAGGCAACCGTGCGCGGAAAGTCCGCTGTCATTTCGGACCAACAAGCGCCGATCCGGAACCATTCCCATGGTCGCACACCAATTTCCAGGATCAACAACCCCGGTCGCAGGGTGATCAGCGCGCCCAGGTCCGGGCGACACGCTCTGCAACCGCCGCCAACGAACCGTGCGGGTCGGCGAAGGCGCGCTCCTCCCCCACCGCGTCGACCAGCGAGTACGCCGACTCGACTCCCATCGTGCGCATCTCGCGGGAACCGATCTGGACCTTGCCGGCCAGAACGACGCACGGGCGCATGGCGTCGTTCGCGACCTTAGCGACGCCGGCGATCACCTTGCCGTCGCGGGACTGGAAGTCGAACGCGCCTTCACCGCTCAGCACGAGGTCGACCCTCGATGCCTTCTCCTTCAGGCCGGTCAGGTCGGCGACCAGGTCGATGCCGGAGATCCGCTCGGCGCCGAGGAGAAGCAGCGCGTAGCCGAGACCACCGGCGGCACCTGCGCCCTTCTGGTCGGCGGTCTTCCGGCCGGCCAGCTCGGCGAACCGTGTCAGCCAGCCGTCGACCGCCGGTTTGCGTTCGTCGGTGATGCCCTTCTGGGTGCCGAAGATGTTGGTCGCGCCTCGCAGTCCGAGCATCGGGTTCTCGACGTCACTCGCCGCGACGAACTCGATCCCGGCCATCCGCTCCCTCGCCGGCTCCAGGTCCACGGCCGTCAGCTCCGCGAGCCCGGTGGCACCGGCGTCCAGGGAGCCTCCGGTCGCGGTGGCACCGAGGGCCGCCAGCAGTCCGGCGCCGGCGTCGTTCGTCCCGGAGCCGCCGAGTCCGAGGATGATCCGCTTCGCACCGGCCTCGACCGCGGCCGCGATCAGCTGACCCACGCCGTACGTCGTCGCGTCCTCGGGGCGGCGCTGCTTCGGCTCCACCAGGTGCAGGCCGCACGCCTGCGCGGTCTCGACGTACGCCGTTTCGCCCGCGAGCAGAACGGTCGCTGGGGTGTCGTCGCCCAGCGGGCCGCGGACGGTCACCGACAGGAGCGTCCCGTCGACGACCGCGGACAGTACGTCGATGAACCCGGGACCGCCGTCGGCCATCGGCGCGACCAGCACCTCGGCCTGTGGATCCCGCCGCCGCCACCCTTCCTCGATCGCCGCGGCCGCCTCGACGGCCGTCAACGTGCCCGCGAACTTGTCCGGCGCAATCAGCACTCGCATGCCGACATCCTCTCCCACGGCGTTCGTTGACGTGCGTGGGTGCCGCCGGTTGGATTGTCAACATGAAGACG
Organism: Kribbella pittospori; assembly: GCF_004331465.1. Classification (GTDB taxonomy): domain Bacteria; phylum Actinomycetota; class Actinomycetes; order Propionibacteriales; family Kribbellaceae; genus Kribbella; species Kribbella pittospori. Next base: position 716,285 of record NZ_SJKB01000001.1, on the reverse strand, counting down.
ATCCTCTTCGCGTTGCGCGTGAGTGACCTCGAGCGTTCGCTCGCCTTCTACCGGACTGTGGGGTACGCCGAGCTCGCCACGATGCCGTTCGACGACGGGTCGAGCCTGGTCTGGCTGAAGCTGCCCGACGAGTCGGCCGTATCACTCGAACTCGTGCACCGCCCCGCCGACGGGCCGGTCGTCGTTGGTGGGTTCGCCCACCTGGCAATCGAGGTCGAGTCGCTCGGCGCAACCGTCGACCGGCTGACCGCTGGTGGGCTGGAGCCCGGCGCTCCCGAATCACCCGGAGGTTCGGACGGTCCGAAGACGTCGTGGGTAACAGACCCCGACGGCTACCGCATCGAGCTAGTCGAATGGCCCCCCGGCGGCCCACCCACACCGGACCAGTCGTGACCACTCACCGACGGAGCAACCGCCGGAGGACCAGCGCGACCACGGCCCCGATCAGGTAGGGCCGGACCCGACGGGCGAGGACCGGCAGCATGGTCGTCACCAGGTTGAGCTCCACCGGCTCGGAACCAGCGCCGGACGCCGACGCGGAGGTGGCGCCTGACGCCGACGCCTCCGTCGCGTCGGACGCCGATGCCGTGCCGGCTGCAGATGCCGGGCCGCCACCAGGCGCCGTCGCGGAGGATGCACCGGCGCCGGTAGCGGGTGCTGCCGGGGCACCTGGCTGCCCCATGCTGGCGGGTTGATCGCCGGGCTGGTCGGGGCCGGCGGCGCGAGCCGCGTCTGCGGGTTGGGCTGGGTCCGTGGGTTGGGCTGAGCCGGCGGGCTGGGCCTGGGCAGTGGGTTCGGTGGAGGGAGCGGACGCCGGCGAGGTCGCGGGGGTGGTGGACGGGGCGGACGTAGCTGGAGTCGCGGGGGTCGTGGAGGGAGCGGACGCCGCTGGAGTCGCGGGGGTGGTGGATGGGGCGGGAGTTGCTGCGGACGCAGGCGCGGTGGATGTGGTGGTGGTTTGGAGGGTTGTGGTTAGGCAGGTGGTGAATTGGTCCAGGAGGCGGTCGGAGACCTCTTGGATCAGGCCTCGGCCGAATTGGGCGGGGCGGCCGGTGATGGTCAGGTCGGTGTCCACGGTGACCTGGGTGGACGTGGCGTCGGCCGCGGTCAGGCGGGCTACTACTCGGACGCTTGCAGTGCCGTTGCCGCGGCGATCCTTGCCCTTGGCTTCGATCACGGCGTGATGGTCGGACTCGTCGCGTTCGACGAAGGTCCCGTTGCCGGAGTACTGGAGGGACACCGGCCCCAGCTTGACCTTGCAGGAGCCGGTGAACTCGTCACCCTCGGCCGACGTCAGGGTGGCGCCGGGGAAACACGGCACCACCCTTCCGAGGTCGTTGAACGCGACCCACGCCTCGTCGACGGGAGCCGGTACGACGAACTTGTGCTCGAGCTTCATCCGGTCCCCGCCGCCGCGAGCACCGCACGCCGTGTCAGCACCGACGCGAGATGCCGCCGATAGTCGGCATCACCGTTGAGGTCGGACACCGGAGACGTCCCCTCGGCCGCGTGGGCCGCGGCCTCGCGCACGGCCTCCGGCGTCGCGGGCCGCCCGACCAGCGCGGCCTCAACCGCGGTCGCCCGGATCGGGGTCGAACCCATGTTCGTGAGCCCGACCCGCGCCTCCGCGATCGAGTCCCCGTCCAGCCGGACCGCCGCCGCGACGGCCACGATCGACCATTGCTGCGCGACCCGGTTGAACTTCTCGTAGTGCGCGCCCCAGCCGGTGTACTTCGGCACCCGCACCTCGACCAGCAGTTCGTCGTCGGCGAGCGTCGTACTGAACACGCCCTCGAAGAAGTCGGCAGCGGCGACAGTACGACGGCCGTCCGGGCCGGCGATCACGAACGACGCATCGAGAGCAACCGCGACGGCGGGCAGGTCACCAGCCGGATCGGCATGCGCCAGCGAACCGCCGAACGTCCCGCGATGCCGCACCTGCGGATCCGCGATCGTTGCCGTCGCCAACGACACCAGCCGGGCGTGCTCGCCGACCAGTGGATCGCCCTGCACCGTGCTGTGCGGGGTCATCGCACCGATCACCAGTGCATCGCCGTCGTCGCGGACGCCCTGCAGCTCAGCGATCCGTCCGATGTCGACAATCGTCTCGGGCGCCGCGAGGCGCAACCGCAGAACCGGCATCAGGCTCTGGCCACCGGCCAGCACCTTCGCGTCGGGCTGGTCCCGCAGCAGCGCGACCGCCTCGTCGACCGTCGACGGCGTGAAGTACTCGAAAGCTGCCGGGATCATGACTGCGCCCCTTCCTGCAAGGCCTTCCAGACCCGGTACGGCGTACAGGGCATCGGCACGTCCGACACGCCCAGATGACGGACGGCGTCGACAATCGCATTGACGACAGCCGGCGTCGAGGCGATCGTGCCTGCCTCGCCGACTCCCTTCACGCCGAGCTGGTTCGTCGTCGACGGTGTCTCGGTCCGAGCCGTGGTGAACGACGGCAGGTCGGCCGACGACGGGACCAGGTACTCGACGAACGAGCCGCTCACCAGCGTGCCGCTCTCGTCGTGCACGGCCTCCTCGAACAGCGCCTGCGCGATGCCCTGCGCCAGGCCGCCATGCACCTGGCCCTCGACGATCATCGGATTGACGACAACCCCCACGTCGTCGACGCTCACGTACGACCGGATCGTGGTGGCGCCGGTCTCGGTGTCGACCTCGACCGCACACAGATGCGTACCGTGCGGGAAGGAGAAGTCCTCCGGATCCAGCGTCGCGTCCGCATCCAGGCAGCCTTCCATCGAGCCGTCCAACTTGTGCCCCTGGAAGACCGCGAACGCGAGCTCGGCCATCGTCATCCCGGTCTCGGTCCCGCGCACGCCGTACCGGCCGCCGGAGAACTCGAGGTCGTCGACATTTGCCTCCAGCAACTGCGCCGCGATCGGCTTGGCCTTCTCGATCACCCGGTCGGCCGCGGCGAGCACCGCCATCCCACCGACCGCCAGCGACCGCGAGCCGTACGTGTCCAGACCGCGCGGCGCGACCTGCGTGTCACCGTGCAGTACTTCGATGTCCTCGAAGCCGACGCCGAGCCGGTCGGCGACGATCTGGCTCCACGCGGTCTCGTGTCCCTGCCCGTGCGGACTCGTGCCGGTGATCACCTCGACCTTGCCGGTCGGCAGCATCCGGATCGACGCGTGCTCCCAGCCACCACCGACGTACCCCATCGAGCCGAGCCACCGCGACGGCGCCAGCCCGCACATCTCGGTGTACGTCGAGACGCCGATGCCGAGCTGGACCGGGTCACCGGACTCGCGCCGCTTCAGTTGTTCGGCGCGCAACTCGTCGTACCGGAAGAGCTCGCGGGCCTTCGCGGTCGCGGCCTCGTAGTTGCCGGAGTCGTACTTCAGCCCGGCCACCGTCGCGAACGGGAACTCCTCGTGCTTGATCCAGTTCCGCTCCCGGATCGCCAGCGGGTCGGCCCCGACCTTGGCGGCCAACTCGTCCATCAGCCGCTCGACCGCGAACGTCGCCTCCGGCCGGCCGGCGCCGCGGTAGGCGTCGGTCCAGGTCTTGTTCGTGAACACGTTCGTGCATTTCAGGTGGTACGACGGGAACTTGTAGATCCCGTTGTACATGAAGGCGCCGAGCAACGGGATCGCCGACGTGACCAGGCCGAGGTAGGCGCCCATGTCGGCGATCAGTTCGACCTTCAGGCCGGTCACGTCACCGTCGTTGGTCGCGGCCAGCGTCAGCTTCTGCCACTGGTCCCGGCCGTGGTGCGCGGCCATCAGCGACTCGGACCGGGATTCGCTGTATTTACAGGGCTTCCCGGTCCGGCGGGCCGCGATGACGGTGAGCACTTCCTCGGGCGTGAACTGGAGCTTGCCGCCGAACCCGCCGCCGACATCCGGCGCGATCACCCGGATCTTGCTCTCCGGGATGCCGAGCACGAGCGCGATGAAGATCTTGACGAAGTGCGGCACCTGGGTCGACGACCACACGGTCATTTGTTCGGGAGTCGGATCGACGACAATCGACCGCGGTTCCATGAACGCCGGGATCAGCCGCTGCTGGCGGATCTCCTTCTCGATCAGGATGCCGCCGTCGCGGGCGGCCGCGATCGCGGCCTCGACGTCGCCACCGGTGCCGGCCGAGGCCGAGTCGAAGGACCACACCGCCGACACGTTGGTGCCCAGGTCCGGGTGCGCGAGTGATGAGTCGGTAGCAGCCTGGCGCAGGTCGAGGACCGGCGGTAGTTCTTCATAGTCCACGTCGATCAGGTCGGCGGCGTCGTTCGCCTCGGCCGCGTTCCGGGCCACGACCATGGCAACGATCTCGCCGGCGAACGCGACGTGGTCGACCGCCATCGACGGGTGCACCGGTGCCTTCTGCTCCGGGACGATCGCCCAGGCGTTCGGCAACGCACCCTGCTCGTCGGCGAGGTCGGCCCCGGTCAGTACGGCGACCACCCCGGTGGCGGCCCGAGCTGCCTCGGTGTCGATCGAGGTGATCCGCGCATGGGCGAACGGGCTGCGCACCATTGCCAGGTGCAACATGCCCGGGAGCACGATGTTGTCGGTCCAGCGGGTCCGGCCGGTGACGAGACGGGCGTCCTCCTTACGCCGGCGCGGGTTGCCGACCTCCGCGGTCGGGCGTGCCTCGGTGGTGGTCATTGCGGACCTCCCGCAGCGGCAGCGGCGCGGACGGCCTTGACGATGTTCTGGTAGCCGGTGCACCGGCAGAGGTTGCCTTCGAGCCCGAGCCGGACGTCGTCCTCGGACGGGTCGGGATTGTCAGCGATCAGATCGAGGGATTGCATGATCATGCCTGGCGTGCAGTAGCCGCACTGCAACGCATGGTTCTCGTGGAAGGCCTGCTGCATCGGATGCAACTGCCCGTTGGAGGCGAGGCCCTCGATCGTCGTCACCTCGTGACCGTCGGCCTGGACCGCGAACAGCGAGCAGGACTTCACGCTCCGGCCGTCCAGGTGAACCGTGCAGGCGCCGCAGTTGCTGGTGTCACAGCCGACCACGGTCCCTGTCTTCCCCAGTTGCTCGCGCAGGTAGTGCACGAGCAGCGTGCGCGGCTCCACTTCGTCAGTGAAACTGCTTCCGTCGACCTTCACCGTGATCCGGGTCATCGCCCCGCCTCCAGAAGTGAGCACAGTCGTCCGTTTGGATCCTGCTCTCCTGTGATGTCCACCACAAGAGATGTTCAGTGATGAATCGGCCCTGCCACCCCCGACAGCCGGTCGCCGGCACCGCCCCAGCGCAGGGCGATGATCTCGGCGGCGATGCTGACCGCGGTCTCCTCCGGTGTCCGCCCGCCGAGGTCGAGACCGATCGGACTCGCCAGCCTGGCCAGCTCCGCGTCGGTCAGCCCGGCCTCCTGCAGCCGCTTCACCCGGTCGTCGTGGGTCCGCCGCGAGCCCATCGCCCCGATGTAGGCCAGCTCCGGCAACCGCAACGCCACCTCCAGCAGCGGTACGTCGAACTTCGGGTCGTGGGTCAGCACACAGATGACGGTCCGTCCGTCGATCCGACCGGCCTCCGCCTCGGCCTTCAGGTAGCGATGCGGCCAGTCGACAATCACCTCGTCGGCCGACGGGAACCGCGACGCCGTCGCGAACACCGCCCGCGCATCGCACACCGTCACCCGATACCCCAGGAACGATCCGAGCTTCGCCACCGCCGCAGCGAAGTCGATCGCGCCGAACACCAACAGCCGCGGTACCGGCGCGTGCGACGACACGAACACCCGCATCCCCTCGCCGCGCCGCTGCCCGTCCGGCCCGTACTCCAGCGTTTCCGTCCGCCCGGTCGCCAGCAGCCCGCGCGCGTCGGCGGCGACCGCGTCGTCGGCCCGCGACGATCCGAGCGTCCCCGCCGTCGGCTGACCGACCGGGCGCACCACCATCCGCCGGCCGACCCTGGCCGGATCGGGATGCGCGATCACAGTCGCCACCGCGACCGGCCGACCGGCCTCGACGTCGGCCGCCACCTCCCCCAGCTCCGGGTACGACGAGCGATCGACCCGCTCGACGAAGATGTCGATGATCCCGCCACACGTGAGCCCGACGGCGAACGCCGACTCGTCGCTCACGCCGTACCGCTGCAGCATCGACTCGCCGGACTCGAGGATCTCCTCGCCCAGCTGGTACACGGCGCCCTCGACGCACCCACCCGACACGCTGCCGACCGCCTCGCCCTCGGGCCCGACCAGCATCACCGCACCCGGCGACCGCGGCGCCGACGAGAACGTCGCGACAACAGTGCCCACGGCAACCGATTCGCCCGCGCGCCACCACTCCATCAATCGCTCGAGCACATCACGCATCGGCAACCACCTCCAGGAGATCAGCAAAACTGGCCAGGCTGTGCCCCGCGACGAGTTCGTCCAGATGGGGCAGCACCGCAACGATCCCGGTCTGCACCGGCAGGTATCCGGGCTTGCCGCGATGCGGATTCAGCCAGACCACCCGATGCGCCAGTGCGGCCAGCCGCTGCACCTGTGCACCGAGCAAGGTGGTGTCGCCGCGTTCCCAACCGTCGCTGCACACCACCACGATCGACCGGCGCGCCATCCCCCGCTGGCCCCACCGGTCGAGAAACACCTTGAGCACTTCACCGAGCCGGGTGCCGCCCGACCAGTCCGGTACGACGTTTCCCGCCGAGCGCAGCGCGGACTCCGCATCGCCTCGACGCAACGCCGGAGTCACCCGGGTCAACCGGGTCCCGATCGTGAACACCTCCACCGACCGCGGAGCTCGCTGGACCATCGTGTGGGCGAGCCGCAACAGACTGTCGGCGTACGGGCGCATCGAACCGGAGACATCGACGAGTACGACGACCCGGCGTGGTCGCGTGCCGCGGCGGCGGTAGTGGACGCGGGCGGGCTCGCCGACCTGCCGCAACTGGGCCCGGAGCGTCCGACGTGGATCGATGTCGCCGCGATGCGATGGACGTCGCCGGACAGTACGGCGTACCGGGATCCGTGGGCGCAGGGAACCGAACAGGCGGTTCAGCTGGGCCCGATCACTCGCGGACAGTTCGGCGACGTCGCGGTGCCGGAGGACTTCCGTCGTACTCGCGGAGGCGTTCGACGACTGGTCGCCGTCCTCGCCTCCCGCACTGTCGTCCACCTCGAGGGCGGCCTGCACCGAGGGCTGCGTCGTCGTACGCCGGGCCGCGCCGTTCGACCGTTCTCCGGAGAACCACGCGGCGAACACCTCGTCGTACCGGGCGGTGTCGTCGGGTCCCGAACACAGGGCGGCGCGGCCGGCCCAGTAGACGTCCGCGGTGACGCCCGCGTCGAGCGTGGCGACCGCCTGGAGGAAGAGGTGCACCCGATCGGAAGTGACTGCCAGTCCCGCGTGCCGGAGCGCCGACGCGAAGCCGGCCAACGCGAGATCTGGTGCGGTCATCTGTCCTCAGCTCGCCAGTAATCGATCCAGTGATTCGCGCACCCGGTCGGTGTCCTCGCGGTACTTGAGCACGGCACCCAACGTCGCCGCCGCGGTCTCCACGTCGAGGATCTCGGTGCCGAGGGCATCGAGCGCGCGAGCCCAGTCGAGCGTCTCCGCCACCCCGGGGGGCTTGAGCAGATCGAGCTCACGCATCCGCTGCACCGAGCGCGCCACCTGCTCGGCCAGCCGGTGCGAGACCTCCGGCAGCCGGGTGCGAACGATCTCGACCTCGCGGGCCAGGCCCGGGTGGTCGATCCAGTGGTACAGGCAACGGCGCTTCAGCGCGTCGTGAACCTCGCGGGTGCGGTTCGAGGTGAGTACGACGATCGGCGGCGTCTCGGCGGTGATCGTGCCCAGTTCGGGGATCGTGACTTCGTACGTCGACAAGACTTCGAGCAGGAACGCCTCGAACTCGTCGTCGGCGCGGTCGATCTCGTCGACCAGCAGCACCGCCGGGCTCTCCCGCAGCGCGCGCAGCACCGGGCGGGCGAGCAGGAAGCGCTCGTCGAACAGCGACTTCTCGACCTCTTCGACGGCCGGGTCCGAGCTGGTCGCCTCGACCGTGCGCAGGTGCAGGATCTGGCGGGGGAAGTCCCAGTCGTAGAGCGCCTGGGTCGCGTCGATGCCTTCGTAGCACTGCAGCCGGATCAGCTGCAGGTCGAGGGCTTCGGCGATCGCGGCGGCCAGCGAGGTCTTGCCGGTGCCGGGCTCACCTTCGAGCAGCAACGGGCGGTGCAGGGCGAGGGCCAGGTACCCGACCGTGGCCAGGCCGTCGCCGGCCAGATATCCGGTTCCGCGCAGCCGCTCGGCGAGCTCTGCCGCGGAACCGAACAAGTTCATCTTTTCAGCATCTCGCAGCCGCAACGCCGTTGCCAAGGCTCAGTCGGCGGAATGTCCGTCCGGCAGTTGGTCCACCGTGTCGACGTCATCGCCCTCGGCGACATCCGCACATTCGGCCTTTTCTGCTTGATGTTTCCGCAGATACTCCCGGGCACCGCTATCGCCCTGCGCAGTTGCGATGATCCCGTCCCAGTGGTCCCGGCCCAGGAACACCGGGTGACCCGGTTGGCCGTCGTACACCGCTCGGATCAACGCCGACCTGTTCCCCGCGACCCGACGTACGGCGACGGTCGTCAGGCCCGGGACATCCACCGGTACGACGACCACTCCGTCGACGTCCTGCGGTGCGGCCTTCAAACCCTCTCGGAGCGAGGCTCCCATCCCCTCGTCCCAGTTCGTTGCCTCGACCACCTGGACGGGCTCGTCAACCAGGACCGCTCGGACCTGGTCGGCGGCGGCGCCGATGACGACCAGGACCGGAGAACAGTCGGCCTCGGCCAGCAGACGGGCGGTCCGGACCACCCACGCCAGGCCGTCGGGGTCGCGGACCAGCGCTTTCGGTGTGCCCATCCGGCGGCCGGCGCCGGCGGCGAGGACGAGGCCTGCGATCTTCACAACCGGAGAGTACCGATTTCACAGTCTGGGCAGTGACGTGCACCACGCGGCGAGGGGCATACGGCATGGCACGATGTTCGACGTGACGACGATCGCGGACGGCCCGAAGTCCCTCCCCCTGCTGTTCCTGGGCCAGAGCACCGACCCCCACTCCGAGCGCGGCGTCGAATGCCCCGGCGCTCTGCCTCCCGCCTCCGACCCGGACCTGGTCGAGCGCGCGCTGAAGGCCAAGGCGACGCTCGGCGACCAGGTGTTCGTGCTCGGGCACCACTACCAGCGCGACGAGGTGATCCAGTTCGCGGACGTCACCGGTGACTCGTTCAAGCTCGCCCGCGACGCGGCGGCCCGGCCGGACGCGCCGTACATCGTGTTCTGCGGTGTGCACTTCATGGCCGAGTCCGCCGACATCCTCACCAATGACCAGCAGACCGTGATCCTGCCGGACCTCGCGGCCGGCTGCTCGATGGCCGACATGGCCCGGATCCAGCAGGTCGAGGCGGCCTGGGACGCACTCGCGGACGCCGGGGTCGCGGACGTGACCGTGCCGGTGACGTACATGAACTCGAGCGCCGACATCAAGGCGTTCTGCGGCCGCAACGGCGGTGCTGTCTGTACGTCGAGCAACGCGGACACCGCCCTCGAGTGGGCGTTCGAGCAGGGCGAGAAGGTGCTCTTCCTGCCCGACCAGCACCTCGGGCGGAACACCGCCGTACTGAAGATGGGCATCTCGCTGGACGAGTGTGTGGTGTATGACCCGCACAAGCCAGGCGGCGGGCTGACCCGTGAGCAGTTGGCTGCGGCGAAGATGATCCTGTGGCGCGGGCACTGCTCGGTGCACGGCCGGTTCACCGCCGCGTCGGTCGACGACGTACGGGCGCGCGTCCCAGGGGTGAACGTGATCGTCCACCCCGAGTGCCGGCACGACGTCGTGTTGAAGGCCGACCTGGTCGGCTCGACGGAGTACATCATCCAGACCCTCGAGACGGCCGAGCCCGGTACGTCGTGGGCGGTGGGCACCGAGCTCAACCTGGTGCAGCGGCTGGCGAAGCAGCACACCGACAAGAACATCGTGTTCCTGGACAAGACGGTCTGCTACTGCGCCACGATGAACCGGATCGACCTGCCGCACTTCGTCTGGGCGCTGGAGAACCTCGTCGCCGGCCACGTGGTCAACCCGATCACGGTCGATGCCGACACCGAGAAGTACGCCAAGCTGGCGCTCGACCGGATGCTCGCTCTGCCGGGTAGGACCGCCCAGGACTAGGACGAAACGCGGGCCGGCGTGTACCACTTCGCCAGAAGATCGGGGAGGCGGTCCGGCCCCCAGCGGTCGACCGGAGTGATGCGGCCTTTCAGGGATGCGAGGCCTTTGGCGAGCTCGCCGACCACGTCGCCACGCCACGAGACGACAGCACCATCTTCTGGTCCGACGATGACGGACGGGCCGCCGCGATCCAGGCAGACAACCGGACAACCGGATGCCAGGGCTTCGGTGACGGCCCAGCCCGCGGCCTCACGCAGGGCCGGGGCGAGGAGTGCGTCGGCGCGGAACATTGCTGCCAGTACGTCCTCGCGCGGTAGCTGACCCATGAACTCGACCCGGTCGCGGACACCCAGCTGCTCGGCCAGGTGCTCGGCACGTCCCCAGTCCGGACCGTCGCCGATGATCCGCAGTTCCCAGTTCGCCGCCTCGGGACGCGCCAGCGCGCTGATCCCGAGCAGCACGCCCTTCCACGGGATCAGCCGGCCGACGAACAGTGCGGTCTTCACCCCGGGCGCACCGAACGGCTCGTAGGGCCCGGACGCGGTGAACCGCCGGATCGCGACGTTCGGCTGGACGACGATCTCCTGGGCGTATGGGCGGAACGTCTCGGCGACGTCCTTGTTCTGGGCAACCATCAGGTCGGCCTTCTGCGCCAGCTTCCGGCCGGTCAGGCGACGGCGGATGCCGGTGTAGGTACGCCGTACCAGCTCGGCCACCAGGCCACGCGGCCCGAGCCAGTGCGCCATTGACAGCGGCGCGGTGGTGGATCCGCCGACAGGGCCCCAGATCACCTTTGCGGACGACTCCTCGACGACGCCCGCCTGCATCCAGTCGACCGCGAAGGTCAGGTGATGGATGACGTCGAACGAGTGCTCCGCATGCAACCGCCGCGCCGTACGCCGGGCCAGGCCCTGCCACAGCGGGTAGTACCAGTACACGTCGGCCGGACGGCGCCGCAGCCGCAGGACCCACTTCGGCAGCTCCAGCGGTACGACGGTCAGCGAAGGCACCGGCCGGATCGCGAGCTCCTCGGCGATCTCGTGGGCGAACTTGCCCCGGGTGAGAAGCCAGACGTCGTGGTCCCGCGCCGCGGCCTTCGCCCAGGCCCAGCCCGCACCCGGCTCCGACCCGCCCTTGGGCCGGCACGCGTACGCGCTGAGCAGGACCTTCGGCCGGGTCGGCATCAGCCCATCCCCTCCAGCAACCTGCGCAGATCCGTGCTCGAGGTGGACGCGGTGTACGGGAAGTAGTGCACCGAGGCACCGACCTCACCGAGCAGCCGCTCCAGCCGGGTCCCCTTCTCGGTGCCCTTCCAGTCGTCGCCCTTGAACAGGACGTCGTACCGCAGTTGCTTCCACATCTCGAACTTGTCGCTGGACCAGTCGCTGACCACCTCGTCGACCAGGCCGATCGCCCGGACGACCTCCATCCGCTCGTCGTGCGGAACCACCGGCGGCCGGCCCTTGATCCGCGCGACCACGTCGTCCTCGACCACCCCGGCGATCAGGTGGTCGCAGTGCTCCCGGGCCCGGCGCAGGATGTTCAGGTGGCCGATGTGGAACATGTCGTACACACCGGGCGCGTAGCCGACGATCCCCATCAGCCCACCCCCGGCTGCAGGGTGGCCATTTCCCGGTACCACTTGGCGATCGCGGCCGCCAGGAACACCAGGTTGGCCGCGAGCAGAGCGCCGTACAGCACGATGAACAGCGACGGGGTGCCGAAGGCCAGGAACACCAGGCACAGCACGCCGTAGTCGGTCGGTGCGATGAGCAACGACTTGACCACCGAATCGCCGCGCTGGTTGGGCTGCTGGGTCGCGCCGTGACGCCGGCGCAGCTGGTCGATCAGGATCAGTCCGAAGAACAGCACCGAGGACATGCAGACATAGCCGAGCGGGATCAGCAGCAGCGACTCGTTGCTGAAGGCATCGAAGCGGTAGAACGAGATCAGTACGGCGCTGTGCAGGAGGACGATCTTGACCGCGTCGATCATGTGATCCAGCCACTCGCCCAAGGGCGATCCACCACCGCGCAGCCGGGCAAGCTGGCCGTCGGCGGAGTCGAGGCCGTAGCCGAGCACCAGCAGCGCGGTCACGATCAGCGCGAGGCCGAGCGACGGCCGGACGGTCGCCACCAGCACGATGCCGATCAGCGAGCAGAAGCCGGACGCGAGGCTCACCTGGTTCGGCGTACGGCGGCCGAGGAACGCCGCGGCCGCGAAGACCCGGCCGATCCGCCGGTTCACGAAGCGCGAGTACGCCGGTGTCCCGGCGGACGGCTTCTGCGCCCGCGAGAGCTGACCGACGACATCACCCAGGGCGGTCATGCAACGGAACTGCGCGACTGCCGCTGGTCGATGGCGGCGCGCAGGATCGGGCTGCGGGAACCGCGACCGGCCGGCAGGACGCTGACCAACTCGCCCGGTATCCCGTCGAGTTCGTCCACGCCGAGCACGCCGTCGGTACCACTCGCAGCGAACACGGTCTGTACTCCTACTACACCGGTCAGCCAGTCGGGCCGTACGCCGTCCACCACAACGACCTCGTCGACACAGCGCAGGTGCTCGATGATCTGGATGCGCTCCGGCAGCGGCACGAACGGCCGCGCACCCCACGCGTCCATCGCCCACTCGTCGGTCAGTACACCCACGACCAGCCGGTCACAGCCCTGCCCGGCCCGTCCGAGCACGTCGAGGTGCCCGACGTGGAACAGGTCGAAGACTCCGGCCAGAAATCCGATCCGCGACAAACTCTGATCCCCCAGCGGCTCCACACAGGAGCCTTCTCTCGATGAGCCCCGACGGCCCGACACGACGCGTCCCCCCGCGTCAGCGGCACTATACCGGTCAGTCACGGTCCGCCCAGCGTCCCCGTCGCGTCCGCCCGCCGTCGGCGTGCCGCGCGATCGCATCGGTGTAGATCCTCTCAGTGGCCGCGAGGTCGCGCTCCGGGGTGAAGCGGTTGAGATAGACCTGTCGGGCTCGTTCGCCGAAGGCTACCGAAGTCCGGGGATCGGTCACCAACCCCAGGGCCTTGCGCAGCCCTTCCGGGTCGCCGGGCTCGGTCAGCGCGCCGGTCTCCCCGTCGTCCACCAGTTCGGCCAGCGCCCCGAGCCGGGACGCGACGACCGGCACCCCGTGCGCGAACGCCTCCACAACCACGAGTCCGAAGCTCTCATACGAACGCGCCGGTACGACGGCGGCGCGCGCGGACCGCAGTACTTCCATGCTGTCGGCCCAGGGAAGTTGACCAAGCACCTGAATCGACAGGTCTTCCCGGGCGCGCTGCTCTGCCTCCGCGCGGAGCGTGCCGTCGCCGACGACGATCAGCTTCCCGAGCGAGGAATCCCAGGCCTGCAACAGATCCGCGAACCCCTTGTCGTCCTCGAGGCGGCCGAGGAAGACGACCGCATCCCCGGCGCCGCTGCGAACCTGCCCGGAGTGCGGGACTGCGTGCGGTTTCACCACGAACAGTTCGGGATCGAAGCCACCGGCGACATACCGGTCGCGGACGAACTCCGACGGCGCGACCAGAGTGGTCACGTACCGCTGCCAGGTGTGCAAGGTGTTGTGGACGCCGATGCTCGTGGCCAGCGGCAACGTCTGCACGCGCGACTCGCGGTAACAACTGTGCACCACGCCGGCCCACGGAAGCTTGCCGACACAGGACTCGCACGGCTTGCCGTCACGCTGCAGGACCGCGTTCGCGCACATCAGCCGGAAGTTGTGCAGCGTCGCCACCACCGGCAATCCCAGCCGGTACGCCGCTCGCAGCACCGAGGGACTGAACAGCGGGAACGTGTTGTGCACGTGCACGACATCGGGCCGATTTTCCTGCAATAGAAGTGTTAAATCGCGTTCGGCCGAAAATGACCATACGGAGCGAAACGGTAACAGTGCGCGATCTTTTCGGCTCATCGCGGCGATATCGTCGCTGTTCCGCACGTACAGGTCGACCTCATGTCCTGAGTTACGCAACAAATCAACCGTTTGCGCGACAACGGTGTTCTCGCCACTGGGTTGACCGGTCCGGTAACGGTTGTGCAACATGGCGACCCGCATGGCACTACCTTAAGTCTCGCGGTGGCTACACCTGGTTTCAGGGACCGCAACCCCGGAGGGTGCATTGAGGAAGTTGTGGTTCGCAGCGCTTATCGCTGCTGCGCTGGCAGTCGTTACGATCGCGCTCCCGGTGATCGCCAACGAGAACAACGCGACAACCGCCGCCAAGTCACGTCCGACGCGTGACACAGCCGCTTCCGGTGTGCTCCCCTCACACCGCGCACCCAAGCCGACGGCCACTCATCCGGCGACGTCGTCGCCGACGGCCACCACCAAGCTGCCGTCGAAGCAGCCCACCACGCAGCCCAGCAAGCCGCCGACCACCGAGCCGACCTCCCCCACCGGCCCGACGGTCCCCACGGCGGACGAGGGTGACGCCGGCCCGGCCTTCGCCGGTCCCTGCAGCGGCGTGGTGATCAAGCCGGGTGACGACGCCCAGTCGATCGTCAACGCCAAGCCCGCCGGGACGACGTTCTGCTTCGCGGCCGGCCTGCACCGGATCTCCGACACGATCCGGCCGAAGGCGAACATGACACTGGCCAGCGCGGCTCGCGCCGTACTGACCGGATCCGTCCCGCTGACCGGCTGGACCAAGTCCGGCTCGGCGTGGGTGGTGCGTGGCGCACTGCCGGCGGCGTACGGCGCAAGTGGGCAGTGTGAGGACAACGTCTCGAACATCTGCCACCTGCGTGAGCAGCTCTTCCTCGACGGCGCGCACCTGACCCGGGTCGGCAACACCTCCCAGGTCGCGCCCGGCACGTTCTACGCCGACTACGGCGCGAACGCGATCTTCCTCGGCGATGACCCGGCCGGCCACTCGGTCGAGATGTCGAAGACGTCGACCGCGATCGAGTCCGGGTCGACCGGTGTCGAGGTCCGCGGGCTCACCATCGAGCACTTCGCCAGCGCGCCGCAGGCCGGTGCCCTGGTCTCCGGCCCGGGCTGGAAGGTCACCGCGAACGACGTGCGCTGGAACCATGCCGTCGGCGTGATGCTGGTGAAGGCGAACAAGACCGAGGTCGAGAAGAACCTGATCCGCAACAACGGCCAGCTCGGCCTCGGGCAGTACAGCTCGGCCGATGCCACGGTGACGCAGAACGTGATCAGCTCGAACAACACCGACGGCTTCTGGGTCGCCGACTGGGAGTCCGGCGGGATCAAGTCGACCCGCTCGTCCGGCACCGTCAGCGGCAACCTGATCAAGGCCAACCGGGGCGTGGGTATGTGGGCCGACGTCGCCGACGACGGCCGGGTGATCAGCTCCAACCAGATCATCGGCAACGCCGCCGACGGGATCCGCTACGAGATCAGCCGGAACGGGACGATCGAGAAGAACACGATCACCAACAACGGCTTCGGCACCGGGCGCGGCTCGGGTACGTCGCTGTGGGACGGCGGCGGGATCAACATCAACACCTCGTCCGGCGTCACCGTCCGCGGCAACGTGGTCAAGGGCAACGTCAACGGGATCGCGATCCAGTCCCGGACCCGCGGCACCGGCCCGTGGGGCACGTACCTGCTGCGCGACATCAACATCAGCGGCAACACCATCGAGATGACCAGCGGCACCCAGGCGACCGGCATCGTGAAGAACACCGGCGCCGAGGTGCCGGCCGGCGAGGTCGTGTTCAGCGGCAACAAGTACGTCCTCGACGCCCTGGGCGCCAAGCGCTTCTCGATGTTCGGCAGCAAACTCACCGCCGACGGCTGGCAAAACGCCGGCCTCGACCTGGTAGGCAGCTTCCTCGCCAACTGAGCCACTGAGCCGTCCGCGGGCCTTCTGCCCCCGGACGTGATCTAGGGTCGATCAACGGCCGGTCGGTGCAAGGCGTGGAGGGTTGGATGGAGTTCTTCGGCGGCGTCTTCCTGACGATCGTGTTCCTGTACGCCCTCTACCACGTGGTGCGGGTGGCGGTCCGGGACGGTATGCGGGAGGCGCTCAAGCGGGAGGACGTGCGGGTCGAGGGGAACGAACCCGATCGGTGACGCCGCCCGAACGCTTGCCCTTTGCAAGGAGTCGGGCGATTGCCTATTGCAACATGATTGTGGCTGGGTGCAACAGAATGTGCTGCGGAATGTGTTGCAATAACTACCTGACGTAGTAGTCTGCTGTCTCGAAGCCGCGCCATGGAGGGTGCGCTCAGGATCCACCTGTGCCCCCGGAGGCTCCGCAATGAAGACAGCTACCGCAGTTGTGGCGATCGTTGCAGTCGGCACCTTCGCCGCCACGACAGCCCTGCCCGCGCACAGCGAGCCCGGCGACAACGTCTTGGTGCAAGGCGAGTTCAGCCTGGCGCCGCAGACTCTGTTGCCCGCGGCCCCCTCGGACAGCCTGTTGCCCGCGGCATCCTCGGACAGCCTGTTGCCTGCGGCGCCGTCTGATGATCCGCTGCACCTGCCCGGAGTGCAACCGACGCCTCCCCCACCGGGTTTGCCGACGACGCCGCCCTCCGCAGATGCGGCGTTCCCCTCCGGCCCATCGCAAGCACCGAAGTGCAGCGGCGTCACGATCAAGCCCGGGCAGGATGCCGCGAAGATCGTCGACGAAGCACCGACCGGTACGACGTTCTGCTTCACGGCCGGCTGGCACCGGATCACGCAGACCATCCACCCGAAGGCCGACCAGGTGCTGGCCAGCGATCAGGGCGCCGTACTGACCGGGTCGGTGCCACTGACCAAGTGGACCGCGTCGAACGGCGACTGGGTGACCACCGGAGTCCTGCCGCCGGCGTACTCGCAGACCGGGCAGTGCGAGGACAACGTCGCGAACATCTGCTACCTGCGTGAGCAGGTCTTCCTCAACAGCAAACACCTGACCCGCGTGGCCTCCCGAGACAAGGTTGCTCCCGGCACCTTCTACGCCGACTACGCGGCCAACGCCGTCTACCTCGGCGACAACCCGAGCGGCCGGTCGGTCGAGATGTCGAAGACCGAGACCGCGATCCAGTCGACAGCCGGTGGCGTGATCGTGCGCGGGCTGACA
The DNA here is from genome assembly GCF_004331465.1 of Kribbella pittospori. Classification (GTDB taxonomy): domain Bacteria; phylum Actinomycetota; class Actinomycetes; order Propionibacteriales; family Kribbellaceae; genus Kribbella; species Kribbella pittospori. The sequence continues at coordinate 699,098 of NZ_SJKB01000001.1, read as the reverse complement.
ATCGAGCACTTCGCGACGCCGCCGCAGGGTGGCGCGGTCGTGCTCGGACTGGGCTGGAGGGTGATCGCCAACGACATCCGCTGGAACCACGCGGTCGGGGTGATGCTGGTGAACGCCGACGGCGCGGTCCTGGAGAAGAACTTCATCCACTCCAACGGCCAGCTCGGCATCGGGCAGTACAGCACGCTCAAGGGCACCATCTCGGCCAACGAGGTGAGCTACAACAACACCGACGGCTTCTGGATCGCGGACTGGGAGTCGGGCGGGATCAAGACCACCTGGTCCAGCGGCGGCTGGGTCACCGGCAACCTGATCAAGCTGAACCGCGGCGTCGGGCTGTGGAGCGACGCGTACGACGACGGCCGGACCTTCAACGCCAATCAGATTGTCGACAATGCGGCGGACGGGATCCGGTACGAGATCGGCCGCAACGGCGTGATCGAGAAGAACGCGATCAGCGGCAACGGACTCGGCACCGGCCGCGGTTCCGGTACGTCGCTGTGGGACGGCGGCGGGATCAACGTCAACACGTCGTCGAATGTCCAGGTCCGCGACAACGTGGTCGCCGACAACGTGAACGGCATCTCGATCCAGTCCCGCACCCGCGGCTCCGGTCCCTGGGGGCTGAACGTGCTCCGCGACATCGTCGTCTCCGGCAACCAGGTGACGATGCGCGGCGGGACGACCGCGACCGGCATGGTGCAGAACGCCGGCGCGGCCATCCCGCTGGGCGAGGTGACGCTGGACAAGAACACCTACGTCCTGGACAGCCTGACCGCCGACCGGTTCCAGAAGACCGGCGAGTGGTACAGCGCCCAGGAGTGGCGCAAGACCGGTCAGGACACCACGAGCACCTTCACGACCCGGCGGTCAACAAACTGAGGTGCCCGACCTGGGGTCAGCCAACCGACGTGCTCGACCCGGCGGTCAGCGAACTGACGTGCTCGACCAGCAGTTCGCGGAAGACCGTCGAGTCGCGCAGGTCGGGAGTGAACACCGAATCGACACCGAGCAACGCATCGACCACAGCGGCCGGCTCGGAGATTCCCGCCAGCGCAGCCTTCAACCGATCGGATTGTGGATCGTCGACAATCGGCGTCTTCAGCACGTAGACCATCCACGCAGCGACGGCCAGCGAGACCACCCGAGGCTCGGCACCGGCAGCCAGACGATCGCGGACCGTCCCCAGCATCCGGACCGGTAGCTTCACCGACCCGTCCATCGCGACCTGCGTGGTCCGATGCTTCAACGCCGGATTGGCGAACCGCTCGAGCACGGACGCGCCGTACTCGGTCAGGTCCAATCCATCCGGTGCCTTCAGCGTCGGTACGACGTCCTCCGCCATGAGCTGACGTGCCAGCGCGGACAACTCGTCGTCCCGCACCGCCTCAGCGATGGTCTCGTAGCCGCGCAGAGCACCGAGGTAGGCAAGCATCGAGTGCGTGGCGTTGAGCATCCGCAACTTGGCCTGCTCCCACGGCGCCACGTCGCCGGTGAGGACAGCACCACCGCGCTCCCACGCCGGCCGGTCCCCCGCGAAGTCGTCCTCGATCACCCACTGCAGGAACGGCTCCGCGACCACGACTGCCTCGTCCCGTACGCCGAGCAGCCGGGCCGCCTCGTCACGGTCCGCGTCGGTGGTCGCCGGCACGATCCGGTCGACCATGCTGGCCGGGAACCGGGTCGCCTCGAACACCTCCGGGACCTTGCCCAGGGCTTCGAAGTAGTCCGTCACCAGCTTCCGCAGGAAAGGACCGTTGGCGACCAGGTTGTCGCACGACACGATCGTCAACGGCTCGTCCCGGCGCGCCATCCCGGCCGCGAGCTGCCCGACCACCGTGCGCGGCGGACGGCCGGTCAGGTCGGCCTGGATCTCGGGATCACCCAGGTCGAGGCCGTGACCGGCCGCGCGGTACCCCTTCTCGGTCACCGTCAGCGTGACCACGGACACCGCGGGATCCGCGATCCGTGTCACCACAGCGTCCGGATCCTCCGGGGCGGTCAGGACCTCACGGATGCTGCCGATCACCTGCACCGACGGATCGCCCAGTCCACGCTCCAGCACGGAGTACAGACCGTCCTGCGGTGCCAGCTGGTCGCGGACCTTGCCCGAGCGCTGGCTCACCCCGGTGATCCCCCACCGCGTGTCGGCACTGGCGACGGCGGCCCGCTCGGTGACCACGGCCTGGTGGGCGCGATGGAACGCTCCCAGTCCGAGATGGACGATGCCGATCGACAGTGCCCTTGGATCGACCGCGGGGGCGACGGGGAGGTTGGTGAGACTCAGCCTGCTCAAGCGTGCACCTCAGCTTTCATTCGGGTTCTTCCTTCACGCGAGCGACCAGCTGCGTGGGGTTGACGAAACGCAGCGCGACCACGAGCAGCACCAGCATCATCGCCGTGTACATGACCGCCATCGCGTCGACCGACTGCTGGGCGCGGATCCCGGCAGCGGACATCGAGTAGTACAGCGCGACCACCAATGTCTGCGAGTCCGGACCGGCAGTGAGGAACGTCAGCTCGAACATCCCCACGGTACGGACCAGCACCAGGATCGCCGAGGCCAGCAGGCCCGGCACGAGCAGCGGCGCGAGGATCCGCAGGAACACCGCGCGGGTGTTCGCGCCGAGCATCCGGGCCGCGCTCTCGATCTTCGGATCCACCTGCTCGATGAACGGCGTCATGGTCAGGATCACGAACGGCACCGACGGCACGAGGTTGGCCAGCACCACGCCGGACAGGTGACCCGCGAAACCGAACTTGTACAGCACGGTCGCGAGCGGGATGCCGTACGTGATCGGTGGCATCAGGATCGGCAACAGGAAGGTCAGGTACACCAGCCGCTTGCCCGGGAAATTCTGCCGGGCCAGCACGTACGCCGCGGGCGCCCCGACCAGGACCGACAGTACGACGACCAGCCCCGACGCGATCAGGGTCACGGAGATGACCTGCAACAACCCGAACTCGTGCCACGCGTCGCCGTACCACTGGGTGGTGAAACCGTCCGGGACCCAGGTGTCGAACCAGCGCCGGCCGAACGAGCTGACCAGCACCGACCCGACCACACCGGCCAGGTTGACGAAGAAGAACACCACCACGGCCCAGATGAGCCAGGCGGTCGGCGTCGCCTTGAGGGCTCGCGTGCTCATCCCTTGCCTCCTGTCGATCCGGTGTAGAGCCGCGACCGCCACAGCAGCACGATCGCCACCACGACCAGCTCGACCACGCCCATGATCATCGCGATCGCCGAGGCGTAGGCGTAGTCGTACTGCTCGTACGCCGCCTGGTACGCCGCCAGCGAGATCACCCGGGTCGATCCGGCCGGGTTACCGACCAGCACCGCCGACGGGAAGACCGAGAACGCAAGCACGAACGTGAGCAGGAACGTCGTCGCCAGCCCGGGAGCCAGCAGCGGCAGTGTGATCCGGCGGAACCGCTGCGCCCGGGATGCGCCGAGTGTCGCAGCGGCCCGCTCGAGGGTGGGGTCGATCCCGCTCAGGTACGACAGCACCAGCAGGAACGCGAACGGGAACCCGGTGATGATGAGCGAGAAGAACACACCCCAGTAGTTGTTGGTCAGCCGGATCGGATCGTCGATCAGATGGACGGCCATCAGGATCCGGTTGAACCAGCCGGTCGGGCCGAGGTAGTTCAGCAGGCCCTGCGCCGTCAGCACCGTGCCGAGTGTGATCGGCACGACGAGCACGGTCGTGAGCAGTCGTTTGCCGCGGAACCGGCCACGCATCCGGAACGCGATCGGCACCGCGGCGAGCACGTTCAGCAGTGCCGCGGGCAGCGCGATCTTCAGCGTCGTCGCGATCGTGTCGCGCTGATAGGCGTCGTTGAAGAACTTCTGATAGTTGGCCAGCGCCCCGCCGCCCTTGAGCGGCTGGAACGACAGGCTCAGCCCGTACAGGAACGGGTAGATGAAGAGCAGCAGCACGAAGACGGTGGCCGGCAGCAACAACCAGAGCCGCCGGTCCACGCCGCGCTCGGCGAGGCGATGCTGCCAGCTCGCGGTCTGGCTCATACCGCGAGCCCCGCAGTCACCAGCTCCGCCGCAGGACGGTCGGACGCGTACACCAGCAGCCGGCTCGGGTCGATCGCGACCGACACCGACTCACCGGCCTGGACCTTGCGTTCGGTCCGGGCGTGCAGACGCGTGCCGTCCTCCAGCACGACCTCCACCGCGAGCTCGCGGCCCTGGTACTCGACCACCTCGACGAGACCCTTCAGACCTTCGTTACCGAGCTTCACGTCCTCGGGCCGCACCGCGACGACCACGTCCTCGCCGGCGGCGACCGTACCTTGCGCCACGCCGTCGATCGTCGTACCGCCGATCGGGACCGTCACGACCTCACCGGCCACACTTTGCGCCGCGAGCGGCAGCAGGTTGCGGTAGCCCATGAAGTCGGCGACGTGCCAGGTGGTCGGCGTCGTGTGGACCTCCTCGGGCGTGCCGATCTGTTGCACCCGGCCCTCCCGCATCACGACCAGGCGGTCGGCCATGCTGAGCGCCTCCTCCTGGTCGTGCGTGACATAGACCGTGGTCAGGCCGAGCGACTGGTGCAGTCGACGGATCTCGGTCCGCATCTCCAGCCGGAGCTTCGCGTCCAGATTGCTGAGCGGTTCATCCATCAGCACCAGCGATGGCTCGAGCACAGTCGCCCGGGCGATCGCGACGCGCTGCTGCTGACCCCCGGACAGTTGCCCAGGCAGCTTGCTCGCGTGTTCCTCGAGCCGGACCATCTCGATCGCCGCGGTGGTCCGGCGCCGTACCTCGTCCTTCGGCAGCCGGCGCATCCGCAGGCCGAACGCGATGTTGTCGCGGACGGTCAGGTGCGGGAAGAGCGCGTAGTTCTGGAAGACCATGCCGAACCCGCGCTTCTCCGGAGGCAGCGTGTCGATCCGCTGGTCGTCCTGCCAGATGCTGCCGGCAGTCAGTGGCAGCAACCCGGCCAGACAGTTCAGCGCGGTCGACTTGCCACAACCGGACGGGCCGAGCAGGGCGATGAACTCGCCCCGCTCGATCGTCAGGTCCAGCCCGGCCAGCGCGTCCGCCGTCCCGAACCGGCGGCCGACGCCCTCGAGCCGGAGTTGGCCGAATCCACTCACGACTTCTTCACCTTGCTGCCGCCGACCTCCCGGTCCCACTTGTCGAACGCAGCGACCAGGGCCTTCGCGTCCAGCGGCACCTCGTTCGGATTGTCGGCAATCAACTTGTCGTACTCCGGCCGGCCGAACTCGGTGATCGCGTCCTGACTCTCCTGCGGTGCCTTCGACAGGTCGACACCCTTGATCGCCGGACCCGGGTAGAAGTAGCCCTTGTCGTACGCCTTCGCCTGCTGCTCCGGCGTCAGCATGAACTGCAGCAGCTGCAGGATCGCGGCCTGCTTGTCGGTCGAGACTCCCTTCGGGACGACGGCATAGTGCGCGTCGGTGACCCAGTGGAAGCCCTTCAGGGGTGTGATCGCGGCCTCCTTCGGCACGGCGCCGAGGACGCGCGGGTTGATGTCCCAGCCCGTCGTACTGGCGATGATGCTGGCCGAGCCGTTGGCCAGCGCCTTCATCGTGTCCGCCGTACCGGACGGGTAGAAGTCGACGTACTGGTTGAGCTCCTTGAGGTACGCCCAGGTCTTGTCCCAGCCGTTGACCGGGTCCTTCGGGTCCTTGTCACCGAGGATGTACGGCAGGCCCATCAGGAAGGTCCGGCCGGGGCCGGAGTTGGCCGGGCGCGCGTACATGACCTTGCCCTTGTTGGCCTTCGCGAAGGCCAGCAGCTCCTCGGCGGACTTCGGCGGCGTCGGGACCTTGGCCGGCAGGTACTCCAGCAGCGGGCCGGACGGGTAGTAGGTGACGGTGACGCCGACGTTGCCGGCCAGCCCCTGCATCTTCGCGGCCGGCTCGAGGTAGTCCTTCATGCCGGGCAGCCGATCGGCGTACTTCGGCAACAGGTCCATCCACAGGCCCTGCTCCGCGCCGGCCGCCAGGCCGTCGGTGCCGGTCAGCACCAGGTCGATGTCGACCCGGCCTGCGTCCTGCTGGGCCTTGATCTTGCCGGACAGCTCGGGCGCCGGGCCCTTGGAGTAGGTGACCTTGGAGATCACGTCGGAGTGCTGCTTGACGAAGTCGTCGATCATCGGCTGGGTCAGCTGCAGGTTCCCGGCCACGTCGAGAATGTTCAGCGTCACCGCCTTCGACGGCTTGTCCGGCGCGTCGCCGGAACTGTCGCCGGACGACTGGTTGGGGCTTGTCGGGGCTCCGCACGCGGCCAGTACGGCGAGCAGGCCGACGACGGTTGTGCGGCGGACGCGACGGCCGGTTCTGCGCTGCAGGGGCATCGGGTCTATCTCCTCTGGATCAAAGGCGGGCCTGGCATGGTGCCGGGATTGATCGGCTCGGGCGGCAGATCAGGGGCTTGCCGCGGGACCCGTGGAGTCACGGACGATCAGCTCGCCGTGCAGGGTGCCGCGGGTGTCGACGGTGCTGTCCGGGTCGTCGAGCAGGGCCAGCAGGAGCTCGACCGCGATCCGGCCGGCCTCCTGTTTGGGCAGCCGGACCGTGGTCAGCGCCGGTCGGGCCATCCGGGACATCGCGATGTCGTCGACGCCGACAACACTCAGGTCGCCCGGAACCGAGATCCCCCGTGCGTGCAACCGGGCCAGCAGCCCGATCGCGACCAGGTCGTTGTAGGTGATGACTGCGGTGGCGCCGGAGGCAACGACCTGGTCCGCCGCCGCCATGCCACCTTCGTACGTCGGCCCGAAGTGACCGACCCGGCTCAGCTCGACACCGTGGTCGGCGACGGCGTTCTCGAGGCCGATGCCGCGGTGCTGGGTCGACCACGACGTGACCGGTCCACCGACCCAGGCGAGCCGGCGGTGGCCGAGGGCAACGAGGTGGGCGACGGCCTGCCGCATCCCTTCCTCGTTGTCGTAGGTGATGCCGGGGATGCCCGCGGCCGTGCGGTTGACCAGGACGACGTTCGTGTCCTGGGCGATCGCGCACAGGTCGGCGTCACCGGACCGTGGCGAACACAGGATCAGCCCGTCGACCTGCTTGGACAGCGCCCGGACCAGGCCGACCTCCGCGGTCACGTCCTCGTCGGTGTCCGCGACGAACACAGCGGTGTCGGACCGGCGGGCGCGCGCCTGCACACCCTTGGTGACACTGGCGAAGAACGGGTTCGCCAGATCGGGCACGACCAGGCCGATGTTGCCGGTGCGGCCGGTGATCAGACCGCGGGCGGCACGGTTGGGCTGGTAGCCGAGCTGCTCGACCGCGGCTGCGACTCGGGCCCGGGTCGCGGCGTTGACCATCTCCGGCATCGACAGCGCCCGGGACACAGTGGACGGCGACACGCCTGCCAGCCGCGCCACGTCACGGATCGTCGCAGGCATGGTCACCTCCTCAGGTCGGCCCCCGCCGTCGCAGTCTGCAATCGGTTTCACACTTGTGTCAAGAGTTCGTTCACGGTCGATCGAAGGCCAGTGGGATTCGCCTTGTGGACAAGGACTTGTGTGGGCTCGTGCGCACTGCAATCCTTTGCAGTACCCGTTTCAGCCCACATCCCGGAGGACCCATGCCGAAGGCCCTGCAGCCTCATCCGGACCGCGCCCTGCCCGCCGGCGAGGCACGCGACATCGCCCGGCGGATCCACGCGTCGACGAAGGACCTGCCGCTGCTGTGCCTGCATGGGCACGTCGACATCGGGCTGTTCGCGACCGACGCGCCGTTCGGCAACCCGGCCGAGCTGCTGGTCGTCCCGGACCACTACGTCACCCGGATGCTGATCTCCCAGGGCATCTCCCCCGACCGCCTCGGCCTCCCCCGCCGCGACGGCACCGCGCCCGCCGACCCGCGCGACGTCTGGCGGGAGTTCTGCGCGAACTGGCACCTCTTCCTCGGTACGCCGAGCCGGTACTGGCTGGAGCACGAGTTCGCCGAGGTCCTCGGCGTGACCACGCACCCGTCGGCCGAGACCGCGGACGAGCTGTATGACCAGATCTCCGCCCGGATCGCCGAGCCCGAGTTCCGGCCGCGGGCCCTGCTCGACCGGTTCGGGATCGAACTGATCTCGACCACCGACGCCGCGACCGACGACCTCGCCCAGCACGCGAAGCTCGCCGCGGACCTGCCCGGCCGGGTCGTCCCGACCTTCCGGCCCGACGCCCTCGTCCACGTCGACCGGCCCGGCTGGAGCTTCCTCGCTGCCCGGCTCGGGGAGTTGGCCGACGTCGACACTGCGACGTACGACGGGTTCCTGGCGGCGATCCGGCAGCGGCGGCAGGCGTTCGTCGAGGCGGGTGCGCGGGCGACCGACCACGGGCACTACAGCGCGGCAGCGATCCCGCTGACCGATGCCGAGGCGGCGCGGATCTACACGAGTGCGTTGAAGGGTGATGTGTCGGCGGAGGACGCGAGTGCGTTCGCCGGCCACATGCTGTACCAGTCGGCGGTCATGTCGGCCGAGGACGGGCTGGTGATGCAGTTGCACCCGGGCGTACTGCGTGACCACGATCCAGCGATCCACGCGGCCTACGGGCCGGACCAGGGGCACGACATTCCGGTGGCGACCGAATTCACCCGGTCGCTGCGGCCATTGCTCGAGCGGTTCGGACACGCGCCGGGCTTCCGGTTGGTGTTGTTCACCGTTGACGAGACTGTGTACTCACGGGAGCTTGCGCCGCTGGCCGGCGTGTACCCGGCGGTGCGGCTCGGGGCGCCGTGGTGGTTCCTGGACAGCCCGGACGGGATGCGGCGGTTCCGCGAGTTGGTGACGGAGACGGCCGGGTTCTACAACATGTCCGGGTTCGTCGACGACACCCGGGCGTTCCTGTCGATCCCGGCCCGGCACGACCTGGCCCGGCGGATCGACGCCGGTTATCTGGCGAACCTCGTCGTACAGCACCGCCTCGACGAGGACGACGCCTTCCAGGTCGCCAAGGACCTCGCCTACAACCTCGCGCGGGATACCTACCTCACCTGAAGGGCCGGACCTGTGCCACTCACCAACCAGTTGTCGAGGGGTCGGCGGCCGCGGGGCTGAGCGGGATCTGACTGCAGCCTGCCTGCTTGGTGAGTGGTACAGGTCCGCCTGTAGTCTCCACCAGATCTGTCCGCCGGCGGTGAGGTGAGAGGGACCTGATGAGGCGTCGTGGTGTTGTGGCGGGTGGCGCCGTACTGGTGCTGCTGCTGGCCGGGTGTTCTGCGGGTGATGGGGACTCGGCCAAGCCCTCTGTGGTGACGCCTGCGGTGACGGTGCCTACTGCCCCGCCGGCGGCTGCGGCCGTTGCGCTTGGGCCGACGGGACCTGGTACGGCGAAGGCTTGTGTGGGGACCGCGATCGCGGTGGGGGCGGATCCGCAGCAGGTGATCGACGCGGCGCCGGAAGGTACGGCGTTCTGCTTCGCGAAGGGTGTGCATCGGATCAGCCGGGCGATCCGGCCGCGGGCCGGTGACACGCTGGCCGGTGGGAAGGGCGTCGTACTGACTGGGTCTGTCGCGCTGAGTGGGTGGCAGCGGGACGGCGATCGGTGGGTGGTGCGTGGGGTGCTGCCGGCGGCGTACCCGCTGAAGGGGCAGTGTGAGGACAACAAGACGAAGCCGTGCCAGCGGGGCGAGCAGGTGTTCGTCGACGGGAAGCATCTGACGCGGGTGATGAGTCTCGGGGAGTTGAAGCCGGGGACGTTCTTCGGGGACTACGCCTCGAACGCTGTGTACGTCGGTGACGATCCGGACGGCCGCGCGGTCGAGCTGTCGCGGACGCCGACTGCGATCGAGAAGTCGGCGGACGACGTCACCGTGACCGGGTTGACGATCGAGCACTTCGCGAGCCTGCCGCAGGGCGGTGCGCTGCAGGTCGGGCCCGGGTGGAAGGTGGTCTCGAACGAGGTTCGCTGGAATCACGCGGTCGGGATCATGGTGATCGAGGGCGACCGGGCCGAGCTGAGCCGGAACACGGTCGCGGACAACGGGCAGCTCGGGATCGGGCAGTACAAGTCCGAGGGCGTCCGGATCACCGCGAACCTGGTGACCCGGAACAACACCGACGGGTTCTGGATCGCCGACTGGGAGTCCGGTGGGATCAAGTCGACCCGGTCGTCGGGCCAGGTGTCGGGCAACGACATCGTCGACAACCGGGGCATCGGGATGTGGAGCGACATCGCGGAGTACGACCGGACGATCAGCGGGAACCGGATCCGTGGGAACGCGGCGGACGGGATCCGGTACGAGATCAGCTACCAGGCCGTGATCGAGCAGAACGTTGTCGAGGGCAACGGGTACGGGACCGGGCGCGGGTCCGGTGGGAGCCTGTGGGACGGCGGTGGGATCAACGTGAACACGTCCGCCGGGGTGCAGGTCCGCGGCAACCTGGTCAAGGACAACCGCAACGGGATCTCGATCCAGTCCCGCACCCGGGGTGACGGGCCGCGCGGTACGTACGTCCTCCGCGACGTCACCATCGAAGGCAACCTCGTGGTCATGCAGGACGCGACCTCCAGCACCGGCGTCGTCGAGAACAAAGGCTCCCCCACCCGCGCCGGCTCGGTCACCTTCCACCACAACAGCTACCAGTTCACCGGCCCCACCCCCTTCGCCCACCAAGGAAAGACCCTCACCTGGCCCCAATGGCAAGAGGCCGGCTTCGACCAGGACTCAGTCAGCAGCTAGTGCGGGTAGCGGGTTGTGTGCCGGCTGGCGGGTTGTTAGCACGCTAGCGGTGAAACAACCCGCCAGTGGGCCGTGGTGTTAGCGGGTTAGAGCTCTGGCTTGGGTTCGGGATCTTTGGCGGATTCGGTCGGCGTCGCAGATGGCGGCGGCTACCAGCAGGTGGACTGTCATGGAGCTGAGGTCTGACAGGCCGCTTTCGTTGAGGGAGGCGGCGGTGACGTAGCCGAGGAGGAGGGCTCCGCAGGCCCGGATGTACGGCGTGGGCGCCCGGAGAACCGAGACCCAGGCCAGGATGAGAGCGATTGCGACGATCGTGACCGCGAGCAGACCGGTCTCCCAGTAGAGGCCGAGCCAGCTGTTGTCGATCGCCATCACGTCGATGTCGCCTTCACCGCGCCGCAGCAGCACCCGCTTGTTGCCGAGGCCGTGACCGATGATCGCGGTCTGGATCGACACCTTCTCGTCCAGCACCGCCTGCCAACTCGTCGTACGCCCACTGAGCGAACTGATTTGCTGCGTCCCCTGCCCACGCAACACCCACGTATGCAGCGAGCCGATGGTCAGGAACGCGATCCCGATCAACCCCGGCACGGCCAGACTCGCGATCCGCCCGGCCCACGTCTTCCGGGTGATGATCAACGCGATCACCAGTCCGAGCGCGATCGCCGCCGCCGACGTACGGGTCCGGCTCGCCGCCACCAGTACGACGCCGAGCCCCATCAGGCCAACCGACGGGATCATCGACAGCTTCCGGCACAACAGTCCGAGCAGCGCCAGCCCGAACAGGATCGCGCCGACCTCACCGACCCGCGGCGGCAGCATCGGGATGATGACACCCTGCAGGCGATACCCGGTGCCGAGCGAGCTCAGCGGCCGCCACGCCTGACTGGGCGCGTACGCGAGACTCGCCACGACTGTTGCCGCCAGCAACACATGCGCCCATAGATGCGCCCGCACCAACCGCTCCGGCACCTGCACCAGCGGCCGCCAGAGCAGGAACACCAGGATCAGCCCGATCATGAACCGCGCCAACCGCGTCAGCGGCCCGAGCGGCTCCGCCAGCAAGAACGCCGTGGCGACGGCAAACATCACGTACAGCAGGTACATACTGCTCGCCGGATTCACCCGAGTCCGGAACCCGGGCTTGGTCGCAGCCATCGCGATCAGGAAGATCGCCCCGAGCAACAAACCCTTCATCACACTGTTCGTCGACCCGGTGGTCCCCTGCGGCGCCGCGACTCGCGACGACCACGGCTGCACACCGAGCACGAACAGACACCACAACACCAGCCAGAACCACGCCGGCTTCTGGATCTCGCCGTCGACCGTGCCCGGCACCGGTGGCGCCAGACGGGCCCCACCGGAACGGTAGGCGGTCGCGGATCGAATCATGACACCACGTTCAGCGCAGCGGTGCGGCGGTGTCGAGCGGCTTGTAGTTCAACGGAATGCCCAGCGTCTCGTCGTGCGGCGAGGCACCGATCAGTACGACGCCCAGCACCGGCGCACCCGCGAACTGCAATGCACCGGTCAGCCGGGCAACGTCCATCTCCTTGTCGTGCCCGACCTGCACCACCAGCACCGACGCGTCCACGGCCGCAGCCAGCGGCGTGATCCCGTGCCGGCCAACAGACGCCGGTCCGTGAATGACAACGGAGTACCCAGGCGGCAGGTCCGCCACGATGCCCGGCACCAGCGACGGACCAACGGCCGCGGCGGTCTCCTCGTGGTTGAGGCCAGGCGGAAGCACGTACAGATCGGCGACCGTGCCCGGGCGGAACAGCTTCCGCGCCCGGATCGCCCGCGTCGCCGCAGGCTCCATCACCAGATCGGTCAGCCCCTCGTGGCCGGTCACGTGCGAGAGAACCGGCGTACCTTCGATGTCTGCCAGGACCAGTAGCGTCTCCCGGCCGTCGCGCGCGTTCGCTTCGGCCATCGCCAGCGCGATACCGGCCGAGTTCGGAGTCGGGGATGCGGAGACCACAAGCATCGCGCCCGGACCACCACCGGCAAACGCGCGCGGGTTCAACTCGCGGCGAGCAAGCGCACCGCTCGCCTCGGCACCCAACGCAGTGATCTCGTACTGCGGCAACTCGGGAGCCGTCCGATGCCAGAACCGGCGCCGGTTGCCCTCCGACGCGGCGATGACCGGCGAGCTCGCCGCCCGGGCCGCCTGGTCGCGAGTCACGATGTACGGCGTCAGGTGCGACCGGAGCAGCGCCAGACCGAAGCCGAGCACCAGACCGAGGATGCCGCCGACCAGGATGTCGCGGGCAACCATCGGCGAGGAGGTCGCGGTGTCCGTGGTGGCCGGGGTGACCAGCTCGCTACCGGCACCGACCGTGGTCAGCGCCTTCACCATCGCGGCCGCGTCGTCGGCAGCCTGCCGGGCCTCGGTCGCCAGCCCGACCCGCTGGTCGCGCAGCGCGGCGGCGGTCTGCGAGTCGCCCCGCTGGACCGCCTCGTCGATCTGGCTGACCAGGCTCTTCGACTGCTGGGTCGCGGTCTTGGACCGGTCCTGGGCCTGCCCGGCGAGCGTGGTCAGCAGCGCCTTGGCCTCGTCGTTGCGCTGCTTCAGGTAGATGCTGGAGATCGCGTTGGCCCGCTCGACCGCCTTCGCGGCGGTCGGGCCGTCGGTGGTGACCAGGTAGGCGTTGTCGGTGACCGCCTTGACCCGGGTCACCGACGCCAGCTCCTGGATCGCGTCGTCGGTGGTGTCCATCCCGAGCGACTTCGCCACGCTGTGCAGCAGCGTCGGGCTTGCCATCACCCGGGCCTGCGTCTCGGCGGGCAGATCCATCCCGAGCGGGCCGGTCTTGTCCGTGGTGGGCAGCTTCCCGACCAGGGCCGGCGGGACCGCCGGCCCGAGCACCAGCTGGCTCGAGGCGGTCCACCGCGTCGTCTGCGACAACGCGAAGACGGATGCCCCGAGCAGGCCGAGGACGATGCAGCCCATGATGAGCCACTTCTGCCGTAGCAGTGACTGAGCGGTCTCCCGCCAGACCACGGTGCCCGGTTCCATCCCCTACCCCACTTCCATCGCCCACAGGCTCGGTGCCAGCGCCCCAGGATATAGGCAGCTGGGATCGGGCGTACCGAAGCATCCGGTCATGCCCTACTCTGACCCCCGGGGGATTCCCGGGGGCTGCCGGGAATTTGGTACGGCGCCGTTCCGCGCGCCTTCTGTCCGAGGGGGACACCGCAGGATGAACAAGAGATGGTTGCTCACGCGTCTGGGGCTCGTGGGCGCTCTCGTCGCCGGGGCACTGGTGGTCGTTTTCGCGCCGCCCGCCCAGAGCATCGAGGCTTCGCTGTCAGCAGTGGCGAGCCCGACCTGGCAGACCAACGGAAGCGTGCAGGGCATCACGGTCGCGGCGGGCAAGGCGTACGCCGGCGGCCGATTCACGAGCGTGCGGCCACCGGGCGCCGCGGCCGGGACCGGTGAGGTCGCCCAGGCGTACCTGGCCGCTTTCGACGAGAACACCGGTGCTCTGGTCACCGCGTTCAACCCGGTCCTCAACGGCCAGGTCTACGCGGTCGCGGCGTCCGCCGACGGCTCGCGGATCTTCGTCGGTGGTGACTTCACCACCGTCAACGGCGTCACCCGGAACCGGATCGCCGCGTTCGACACCGCCACCGGCGCGCTGGTGACGACCTGGAAGCCGTCGGTCTCCTTCCGGGTCAAGACGATCGCCGTGCACGGCGACACCGTCTACTTCGGCGGATCCTTCGGCCTGGTGAACAACCTGACCCGGAACCGGCTCGCGGCGGTCAGCGCCGACACCGGCACTCTGCTCCCGTTCGCCCCGTCCGTGAACGGCGACGTGTACGCCGTCGATGCGGCGGACGACGGCTCCAAGGTGTACGCCGGCGGCCAGTTCAGCGCCGTCAACGGCACCAACCAGAACACCGTGACCAGCCTCGACCCGACGACCGGCGCCGTACTGCCGTTCCCGGGTGCGTCCGCGGTCCCGCCGCCGAACGGCTCCTGCACCACCCGGGTCAAGGCGATCGACGCCAGCGGCGACACCGTGTACTTCGGCAACGGCGGTGACGGTGGCGGCTGCTTCGACGGCACCTGGGCGGTCGACGTCTCGACCAACGCGCTGAAGTGGAAGAACTCGTGCCTCGGCGCGACCGAGGCGGTCAAGGTCGTCAACGGCTGGCTCTACAAGGGTTCGCACGCGCACGACTGCGCCAACCAGGGCGCCGGCGGCTTCCCGCAGGGGTTCGACTACCGGTACCTGCTGGTGGAGAAAGTCTCCGACGGCACGCTCGGCCCGTGGTACCCGAACACCGACGCCGGACCGCCTACCGAGGTCGGACCGCTCGCGTTCGCGACCGGTGGCGACGACCTCTGGGTCGGTGGTGACTTCTTCAGCACGAACGGCGTCGGCCAGCAGGGCCTGACCCGCTTCACCAACGCGACGCCGGGTGCGGCGCCGGCCAAGCCGGCCAAGCTGCTGCCGTACAGCGTGAAGCCGGGTGAGGTGCAGATCCACTTCCCGACCGTGGTCGACAACGACGACAGCACGCTGACGTACCGGCTGCTGAAGGGCTTCAGCAACACCACCATCGCGACGTGGACGGCGACGTCGACTCCGTGGGATCGACCGTGGCTGCACTACGTCGACACCAACGTGGTGGCGGGCGAGACGCCGAACTACCGCGTCGAGGTGACCGACGGCAGTACGACGTTGCGCGGCAACTACTCCGACCCGGTCACGGTCGCCAGTGCACCGGCAACGGCGTACGACCAGATCATCAACGCCGACGGGCCGCAGGCCTACTGGCGGCTCGGTGAGCCGGCCGGTACGACGACGTCGGTCGACTCGTCCGGGCAGAGCAACAACGGCACCTTCGGTGGCGCGGTCCTGGGCCAGCCGGGCGCGATCGCGGGGAACACCGCGATGACGGCAACCCTGACCAGCGGCCGGATGACGTCCGAAAAGGGCTACAGCATGCCGCAGCAGTTCACCGTCGAGGCCTGGGTGAAGCAGAGCGGCACCAACCGCGGCGGACGCATCATCGGCTTCGGCAACTCCAAGGCCGGCACCAGTGCGACCGGTGGCGACCGGCAGCTGTACATGCGCACCAACGGCTCGATCGTGTTCGGGGTGAACGACGGCGCCCAGAAGACGCTGACCAGCACCTCGGGCAAGAACGACGGCCTGTGGCACCACGTCGTCGGCACCTTCGACAACGGCGCGATGAAGCTGTTCGTCGACGGTGCACTCGCGGGAAGCGCGAGTGCCGGAACCGCGTCGCTGTACTACGGCTGGTGGCGGCTCGGGTACGACAACAACACCAACTGGCCGGGCGGTGGCGCGAGCCAGGTCGGGATGAGCATCGACGAGGGCGCGGTGTACCCGTACGCACTCACTCCGGTCCAGGTGCAGTCGCACTTCGCGGCCCGCTGACCAAGGCCGGCTGAGTAAGGCTTCGGACAAGTTTTTCGGGTTTGCAACACAAAGTCATAACGCGGGTGGGAGCTCGCCTTCCGGACGAGCTCCCACCCCGCTAATGTCCGCTGCTGGTGTGTGTTTTTGAGGCCACGCACCGTTGTGAGGCACCCGCCCGTCCGAAGGACATAAATGAAGAAGTTAGTTCTGGCCATCGTCACCGGCGCGGCGGTGGTGGCCGCCGCACTGATTCCGTCCGGTCCGCCAGTGGTGGCGGCGGCCCCAGGTTTCGGTTCCGCCGTCTCGGCGATCAAGCAGACCTCGTGGCAGACCAACAACAGCGTGAACGCGTTGGCCATCGCAGGGAACACCGTCTTCGCCGGCGGTCTGTTCACCCGGATCCGCCCACCCGGCAAGGCCGCCGGTCAGGGCGAAGTGGTCCGCACGTACGTCGCCGCCTTCAACCGGACCACCGGCGCGCCGACCACGTTCGCGCCGACCCTCAACGGCCCGGTGTACAGCATCGCCACCAGCCCGGACGGCAAGTGGGTGGTGATCGGCGGTGACTTCACCGTCGCGAACGGCCTGAAGCGAAGCAAGATCGCGATGTACAGCACCGTCACCGGCCGGATCGTGCAGGCCTGGGACCCGGTCGTCGCGGCGCGCGTCAAGGCGCTGGCGATCTCCGGCAGCACCGTGTACATCGGCGGCGCCTTCGGCCGCGTCGACGGCCAGACCCGCAACCGCCTCGCCGCGGTCCGGCTGCTCTACGGCGACCTGACGACCTGGAACCCGAACGCGAACAACGACGTGTACGCGATCGACGTGTCCGACAACGGCACCAGGGTCTTCGTCGGTGGACCGTTCAGCACCATCAACGGCAAGGACCACTACTCACTGGCCATGGTGAACACCACCACCGGGGCGGCGTACTCGATGCCGGCCGCGGCGGCGATACCGAAGCCGACGCTGAAGTGCACGACCCGGGTGAAGGACATCGACACCCTGGGCGACAAGGTGTTCGTCTCCAATGGCGGAGACGGCAGCGGTTGCTACGACGGCGTACTGGCCGCCGACGCGACGACCGGCAAGCTGTTCTGGCAGAACACCTGCCTGGGCGCGACCGAGGCGATCAAGGCGATCGGCAACTGGGTCTACAAGGGCTCGCACGCACACAACTGCAGCTCGTCCGGCGCCTTTGGCGACGGCACGGGGACGCACTACCTGCTGGTCGAGAGCGGCATCAATGGCAAGCTCGGCCCGTGGTACCCGAACACCGACGCCAACCCGAACAGCACCACCAAGGTCGGTCCGCTGGCGATGGCCGGCACCAACACCGACCTGTGGGTCGGCGGCGACTTCCTGCACGTGAACAACGCGGTCCAGCAGGGCCTGGCCCGGTTCACCAACACCCCGGGCGGCGCCTACCCGGCCAAGCCGAAGGCTCCGACCCTGACCAGTACGACGGCCAACCAGGTCCGGGTCGCGTTCAACGACGTCTACGACGTGGACAACCTGACGCTGACGTACAACGTGTTCCGGGGCTCGACGAACGTCGGTTCGTACAAGTACGTCTCCTACTACTGGGAGAAGCGCAAGCTGTACTCGATGGTCGACACGGGTGTGAAGAGTGGCCAGACGGTCACCTACCACATCGAGGTCCACGACGGACGCAACATCGTCAAGGGCCCGTCGGTCTCGATCAAGGTGAAGTAGCTCGTCAGGGGGTCTGCCCGAAAGGGCAGACCCCCTTCGGCGGGGGGACTGCCGGTCGTAACCTGAAAATCTGGGGTACTGGGGATCTGGGGGGAATCATGGGGAGAAGACTGCTTGCTGTGGTTGGGGCGGCGGGTCTGGCGTTCGGCCTGATCCCGGCACCACCAGCCGTCAGTACCGGCGCGTCACTGACCGCCGTCGCGAACTCGGCGTGGCAGACCGATGCGAGTGTGCTCGGCCTGGCCATTGCCAAGGGCAAGGCGTACGTCGGTGGCCGGTTCACGAAGGTCCGTCCGCCGGGTGCGGCGGCCGGGACGAACCAGACCACGCGGACCTATCTGGCGGCCTTCAATCAGACGACCGGTGCGCTCGACGCCGGCTTCAGCCACACACTCAACGGTTTCGTCTGGGCGATCGTCGCATCGGCCGACGGATCCCGGGTGTACGTCGGCGGTGACTTCACCCGCGTCGACGGCCAGGTGCGGAACCGGATCGCGGCGTTCGACACCGCCACCGGTGCATTGGTGTCGACCATCAAGCCGAGCGTCTCGTACCGCGTCAAGGCGCTCGCGATCGGCGGCACCAGCCTGTACTTCGGCGGATCGTTCGGACTGGTGAACAACATCGCCAGGAACCGCGCGGCCGCGATCAGCACGGTCAACGGCAGCCTGCTGCCATGGAACCCGAACGCGGACGCCGACGTGTACGCGATCGATGCGGCCGACGACAACTCGAAGGTCTACCTGGGCGGCACGTTCGCCAAGATCGGCGGAGCGAACCGCTGGGCCGTCGCGAGTGTCAACAACTCGACCGGCGCACTGCTCCCGTTCGCGGCGGCGTCCGCAGTACCGCTGCCGACCAGTGGGTGCACCTCGCGGGTGAAGGACATCGAGACGTCCGGGAGCCGGGTGTACTTCGCCAACGCCGGTGACGGTGGCGGTTGCTTCGACGGGACCTGGGCGGCGGATGTTGCCACCGGCAACTTGGTGTGGAAGAACACCTGCCTGGGCGCGACCGAGGCACTGACCGTCGTGAACGGCTGGCTGTTCAAGGGATCGCACGCGCACAGCTGCCCGGGTGCCTTCAGCGACGGCACCGGCGCGCACTTCCTGCTGCTGCAGAACCCGGCCAACGGCTCGCTCGGGCCGTGGTTCCCGAACACGAACGCCGGTTCGCCGACGTTGGTCGGTCCGCTCGTGTCCGCGACCGGTGGAAGCGACCTGTGGGTTGGTGGGGACTTCACCAAGGTCAACGGCGTAGGTCAGCAGGGTCTCACCCGCTTCACGAACCTCGGCAACGGCGCCGCTCCCCTGGGCCCGGTCCTGCCGACGCTGTCCAGTACGACGGTCGGTCAGGTCAAGGCCACCGTCCAGACCTCGCTGGACAACGACGACATCACCCTGACCTACCGGCTGCTCCGCGGCGCCACCAACACGATCGTCGCCACCACCACCGCCAACTCCACCTTCTGGAGCCGGCCGACCATCACCCTGACCGACCCGAACGCACCGTCCGGTACGACGCAGATGTACCGCATCGAGGCGTACGACGGCCACAACGCCGTACGAGGCGGCTACTCCACGATCAACGTGCGCTGACCCAACCTCACCCCCGCGCCTCCGCCGCCATCCGAGACCTCCGGCAACTTCAGGGGATAACCCCTGAAGTTGTGGGTTATCTGGTCGTATACGAGGGGAGAAGGCACGAGTCGAGGGGATATCCCCTCAAGTGGTTGGGGTGGGGGTGGTGCGGCGGTGGGCGGCGATCGCTCGATTCGCTTCGTTCCACCACAGCAGAAGGGTGCAGAACGAGGCGGCGGCCAGGCCCCAGGCGGCGCCTTCGGCGTCGGCCAGGACGGCGCCGCCGACGCCGAAGGTGATGAGGATGACGGAGGAGATGAGCCGGACGCGGAGGCCTCGGGTGGCGGCGGCGAGAGCTCGGAGGATGGCGAAGGCGCCGGCGTTGGAGGCGCCAAGAGCCTGCAGCAGGATCACGGGGATCAGGACAGTGTGAGCCTGGGCCCAGACCCCAGGGCCGAGAAGCTGCCGGCCGACCACGTCCGGCAGCAGCAGGAAGACGGCGCCCCACGCCAGGGCGCCGGCCCCGACGCCCAGAGAGATGACCAGACCGACCAGCCACAAGCGGCGGTACGAATGGCGCAGAGCGCGGGCGGCTTCGGGTACGGAGATCATCCGGATGCCCTGGTTGAGGACATTCACGGGACCCAGCAGGACCTGCGCACCGCGGATCCCGGCTGTGGCAGCGAGACCGGCCGCGGCGGTGATGCCGAGCATGTAGACCTGGATCGTGCCGGACACCGCGAGCATCTCCCCCATGTACTTCGGGGTGAGGTCCCAGTTCCGCCGTAACCACTCGCGGATCAACTGCCGGCGCGGCGAGATCCCGGCCTGGAATCGTCCGGCCAGGGCCGCGATCACCGCACCCAGTCCCCACGCGAACGTCAGCGTGAACGCGGATGCCGTGTCGGTGAGATACAGCCCGCCGAAGATCACCAGCATCGTCAGCAACCAGATCAGGTCGTTGACGAGCGCCTTCTGCCCTTCTCCCACGACGAAGAAGGCCCACCGCCACGCGTCCTGCAGCAGCAACCCCGGCATCGTCACCGCGAAGGCGACCAGCACTCCCTTCGACGGCACACCGGGGAACGCCGCGATCCCCAGCCCCACGAGCATCGCGAGGAACCCGGCCAGCAGAGCAGTCGCCGTACTGGCACGCACTGCTCGTTCCCAGTCAGGTGTGCGCTCACCTGAGTGCCGGACCGCCAGCGGCTCGGTCGCGACCGCACGGGACACGTTCAACGCGATCGTGTAGCCGCCGAAGGCCAACGCGTAGACACCGAAGTCGGACACGGTGCTGGAGCGGGCGACGACGAGGCCGACTGCGAGATTGCTGAGACTCGACAGCGCCTGGTCGGCCAAACCCC
Organism: Kribbella pittospori; assembly: GCF_004331465.1. Lineage (GTDB taxonomy): Bacteria > Actinomycetota > Actinomycetes > Propionibacteriales > Kribbellaceae > Kribbella > Kribbella pittospori. The sequence continues at coordinate 678,362 of NZ_SJKB01000001.1, read as the reverse complement.
AACTGGCGCGACCGGCCGGCCCGGCCAGCCGACGTAGCTTCGGCCGCCGGAACTTCACCAAAGCACTCTAGACCGGACGCGGAGGGCGCCGAAGAATGCCGTAGCCGAAACGCGGGATGCCCAGCATGTACCGCTTCCACAGCCGCCGCGGCTCCTTGTAGAGCCGGTAGCTCCACTCCAGCCCGGACCGCTGCATCCACAGCGGCGCCCGGTCCAGCCGGCCGGTGTGGAAGTCGAAGGCGGCGCCGACTCCGATCAGGATCGACGCGTTCAGCCGGTCCCGGTGCTCGGCCATCCAGCGCTCCTGCTTGGGCGCGCCGAGACCGACCCAGACGATGTCCGGCTTCGCCGCGTTGATCCGCGCGACGGCGGCGGCGTCCTCCGCCTCGGTCAACGGCCGGTACGGCGGGCAGTCGGTACCGACCACCTTCAACGCGGGATGGCGTTCCTGGAACGTGTCCCGCAGATTCTCGGCCACGCCCTCGGCACCGCCATAGAAGTACTGCGTCCAACCGCGGTCGGCGGCCTCGGCCATCACGCGCTCGAGCAGGTCCGGCCCGGCGACTCGCGCCATCCGGTCGAACCCGGCCCGCTTGCCCGCCCACACCAGCGGCATCCCGTCCGCGACCGTCAGCCCGGCGTTGTTGTAGACCTCGGTCAGCCACTCGTCGGCCCGCGCGTGCAGCAGTGCGTTCACGTCCGACACGCAGACCAGTTGCCGCTCGCCGTCGTCGATCCAGCGCGCGAACGTCTCGACCGTCTCGTCCAGATCGGTCACGCTCACATGGATCCCGAGCACGTCGACGCGGTGGTGCGCCGCCGTGGCGAGCCGGGGGTCAGTGGTCTCCGCAGTCATTCCTCAGTCCTCGCGGGTCAGCGCGGCCAGGTCCGCGTCGACCATGATCCGGACCAGCTCGGGCACATGCACCTGGGCTTTCCACCCGAGCTCGGTCGTGGCTTTGGACGCGTCCCCGATCAGCGAGTCCACTTCCGTCGGACGCTCGTACCGCGCGTCGTGGTCGACGTACTTCTCCCAGTCCAGTCCGACGTGGTCGAACGCGAACATGACGAAGTCCCGGACCGAGTACGACGTACCGGTCGCGATCACGTAGTCGGCCGGGGTGTCGTGCTGCAGCATCCGCCACATGCCCTCGACGTACTCCGGCGCGTAGCCCCAGTCGCGGCAGGCCTCCAGGTTGCCCAGGTACACCCGCTGCTCCAGGCCGAGCTTGATCCGGGCCACCGCGCGGGAGATCTTCCGGGTCACGAACGTCTCACCGCGACGCGGGCTCTCGTGGTTGAACAGGATCCCGTTCACCGCGAACATGTCGTACGCCTCGCGGTAGTTCCGGGTCATCCAGTAGCTGTAGAGCTTGGCCGCGCCGTACGGCGACCGCGGGTAGAACGGGGTGTCCTCGTTCTGCGGCGGCGGCGTCGCACCGAACATCTCCGACGACGACGCCTGGTAGAACCGGCAGTCCAGCCCGATCATCCGGATCGCCTCGAGCAGCCGCGTGGTCCCCATCCCGGTGGTGTCACCGGTGTACTCCGGCTCGTCGAAACTGACCCGGACGTGGCTCTGCGCGGCCAGGTGGTAGACCTCGCTCGGCTGGATCGACGCCAGCAGCGTGACCAAGCGCGACCCGTCGGTCAGATCGCCGTAGTGCAGGAACAGCCGCTTGTCCTTGGCGTGCGGATCCTCGTACAGGTGGTCGATCCGGCGCGTGTTGAACGTCGATGCCCGCCGGATCAGGCCGTGGACCTCGTAGCCCTTGGCCAGCAGCAGCTCCGCCAGGTACGACCCGTCCTGCCCGGTGATCCCGGTGACGAACGCCTTCTTCATGAGGTCTGCTCCTGATACCAGGCGTAGGTGGCCGCGACGCCTTCCTCCAGCCCGATCGACGGCTTCCAGCCGAGCGCCCGCAACCGGCTCACGTCGAGCAACTTGCGCGGCGTACCGTCCGGCTTGGACAGATCGTTGCTGATGGCACCGGTATAGCCGACCACCCGGGCCACCAGCTCGGCCAGCTCGCGGATCGTCACGTCCTCGCCGACGCCGACGTTGATCGGCTCCGGCTCGTCGTAGTGCTCCAGCAGGTGCAGGCACGCGTCGGCCAGGTCGTCGACATGCAGGAACTCCCGCCGCGGCGTCCCGCTCCCCCACAGCACGACCTCGGCGGCATCGGTACGACGGGCGTCGTCGAACCGCCGGATCAACGCGGGCAGCACATGCGAGCTGGTCAGGTCGAAGTTGTCGTTCGGCCCGTAGAGGTTGGTCGGCATCGCCGAGATCCAGCGCAGCCCGTACTGGCGGCGGACCGCCTGGACCTGCATGATGCCGGCGATCTTGGCGATCGCGTACGCGTCGTTGGTCGGCTCCAGCTCACCGGTCAGCAGGCTCGACTCGCGGATCGGCTGGTCGGCGTACTTCGGGTAGATGCAGGACGAGCCGAGGAACAGCAGGCGCGGCGTGCGGACGTCGAGGGCGGCATCCATCAGGTTCACCTGGATGCGCAGGTTGTCGCTGAGGAACTCGGTCGGGTGGTCGCGGTTCGCGAGGATGCCGCCGACGCGGGCCGCCGCGTCGATCACCACGGCCGGCCGGTGGTGGGCCAGGAACGCGAACGTCGCGGCCCGGTCGCGCAGGTCCAGCTCCGCCGACGATGCGCCGATCAGTTGGGTGAAGCCGGCCGCTTCCAGCCGTCGCCAGATCGCGGATCCGACCAGGCCGCGGTGGCCCGCGACGTACACCGGTGCTTTCAGGTCCATCAGTACGCTCCTGCGCCGTAGATCACCGCGCGCACGGTCTTCCAGAGAATCAGCAGGTCCAGCGTCATCGACCAGTTGTCGACGTACCGCAGGTCGAGCCGGACCGACTCGTCCCAGGACAGGTCGCTGCGGCCGCTGACCTGCCACAGTCCCGTGATGCCGGGCTTGACGAGCATCCGCCGGGAGTCGTCGGCAGCGTACAGTGCGACCTCCTCCGACAGCGGAGGGCGGGGGCCGACCAGGGACATGTCGCCGCGCACCACGTTGAACAACTGCGGGAGTTCGTCGAGCGAGAAGCGGCGGATCCACCGTCCGAACGGGGTCATCCGCGGGTCGTCGCGCATCTTGAAGATCACGCCGTTGCCGTCGCTCAGGGCGAACAGGTCACCCAGCCGCTGCTCGGCGTCGGCGTACATGCTGCGGAACTTCAGCATGGTGAACTCGGCGCCGCCACGGCCGACCCGCTGCTGACGGAACAGCACGGGTCCGGTGCTGGTCAGCCGGACGGCGACCGCGAGACCGATCAGCACCGGCGCCAGCAGGACGATCATCCCGAGCGCGAGGATTCGGTCGAAGACCGCCTTCATCAGGTGCGGTCCGCCGCTGACCGACGGCCGCTCCAGGTGCAGCAAGGACAGACCGGCGACCGGCCGGACCGAGATGCGCGGACCGGCCACCTCGATGATGCCGGGCGAGACGATCAGCTCGATACCGCGCTGCTCCAAGGCCCACGAGAGCCGGCGCAACGACTGCCCCGCGAGCTCAGGCTCGGTGGCGATCGCGACGACCTCGACCGCGTGCCGGTCCGCGGCGGCCAGGATGTCCGGCTCGTCCAGCTCCTCCGGCGGCATCGGCCCGGTCCCGTGCTGGTCACCGCGCGGACGGCAGGTCGCCACGACGCGGAAGCCGTCCGTCGGACGGCTCTCCAAGTGCTCACAAAGTGTTGCGGCCGGGCCACTTCGCCCGACCACAAGAACCCGATGCATGCAGCGGCCTCTGACCCGGTGCCGGTGCAGGTCCTTGCGCAGCGCGTACCGCAGTACCAACGCGGAGCCGACCATCACCGGAATCGCGAGTACGACGAAGCCGCGCGCGATCTCGGTCTTGGTCACGTACGCCGCCATTGCCACGGCTGCGGTGAGGCCGACACCGGATCGCAGCAGCGACCGGAACTCGTCCGGTCCGGCGCCGAAGTACCGAGGGTCGTAGCCCTTGGACATGGCCACCGCGCCGACCCAGGCCAGCGGGAGCACGCTGCTGACGATCAGATAACCGCTGCCGACGTGGTAGCCGAACCGGGTCAGCAGCGCGATGGAGACGCCGAGCATGGCCGCGAGCAGGTCACCGCCGACGGCGGCCCAGCGGTACACACCGACCCAGCGCGGCTCCGTCGACCGCGACGGGAGCGGGACGATCGCCGGCACCTCGTGCGGAAGCACCCACAGCGGACGACGGCCGTCAACCGCATCCGGCGCCTCTGCTCCGCTCACAACGGCCCCTTGCTCCAAGCTGCAAGTGCTCGAACACGGTACGTGTTCGTCGCAGCGTGCAGTCTGCCATCAACACTGTCCACCGGAGATCGCCACCCACGGTGACGACAAAACATGCGTGCCCCACATCCCCAGAAATTCACCCGCCCGTCGGCGGTGCGACATCGCAGAGTACTACGACCCGGGGCCGTCGGCGACGGCGGCTCGGCAACCCTTGGATAGAATTTGCGTCGGGGTGCGGGACTGGTGGGGTGGGGGTAGGAAATGGCGTCGCAGGATGCTGTTCGGCCGCGTGCGGCCATGCGGCCGGCCTTGGTGCCGGCAGTCCGTGGGCCGGCCGTCGTACTGGCGGCTGTCGGGGCGGTGCTGTGGATCGTCCCGGCCGTGCTGTTCGCCGGTGACACCGGCCCGAGCCGGCTGGATGTCCGGGTGCAGAACCTGGTCGACGACTCGCCCGCGGGGGCGTGGAATCTCGTCCGCGCGATGGACTGGCTCGGCGAGCCTGCCGGCCGGGTCGTCCTGGTGCTCGCCACCGCCGCGCTCTGCCTGATCGCCGGACGCCAGGCTCTGGCGATCGCCGCCGTCCTCGGCATCGTGACGACCAGCGTGCTCACGACGGCGCTCAAACCCCTGGTGAACCGCCGGATCCACGACGACTTCCTGTCCTATCCCAGCGGACATGTCGCCGCGGCCACAGCGGCGGCGATGGTGATCGGCCTGCTCCTGGCCGACCTGCTGCGCACCGGCCGGATCGCGGGTACGGCGATCCTGCTCGCCGTCACGATCATCGGCGGTGGTCTCAGCGCCTTCGCCCAGATCCACCTGACCGCCCACTACCCCACCGACACGCTGGGCGGCTTCGGCTGCGGCCTCTTCGTGATCCCGCCGACGGCGCTGGTGATGAATCGGCTCGCCCGGATGCGAGCGGCCCGGCCGGCGTCGGAATGACGCCGGCCGGAGCTGTCACGCGATCGCGTGGCTCGGCGTGTCGTACTCCCCGACGACGTCGGCCGGGATGTGCTCCAGGTCGCTGACCCGGAGGTAGTCGCCCATCGTCGTACCGGTGCATTCCGAGTCGACGTTCGGCGCCGACCGTCGGTCCATCGCGTCGCCCAGGTGCACGGTGCGCAGGTCGATACTGAATCGCGTCCGGCCTGACGTGTTCGGCACGCTGGAGTGCAACTGCGCACCGGAGAACAAGATGATGCCGCCCGGCTTGCAGATCGGCCGGATCTGCGGCACCAGTTCCACCTCTTCCTCCGGCACCGGCTGGACCCGGGTGTCGGTGCCGATCTGGGTCGCGGCGATCTTGCGGCTGGTCGCGTTCCACTCCGCGTAGTTGTAGACCCGGGAGCTGTTCTTGACCGGCGTCTGCCAGTACTTCGGATGGAAGGCGAGCCCGTTCTCCGCGGTGATCGGGAAGATCGGCAGCCACCAGTTGAGCTGGAAGTGCGGTGCCGAGTACCAGGTGTCGCGGTGCGGATGGAAGGCGAACGCGATCCCGGTGGTCAGGTAGTCGTTCGACGTCGAACTCCGCATCCGCGGTACGTCGAAGTAGACCTGCTCGGTGTCGCAACCGAAGTCGGCCAGCATCTCCTGGATCAGCCGCTTCGACTCCGGGTGATGGATGAAGCGCGGCTTGAGTTCGGCCAGCAGCGCCGCGTAGTCCTCGACGGCCATGTCGAACTGCGCCGTCTCCGGATCCAGCGGTGCGAACGCCGCCCGGGCCATCTCACCGGCGAACTCGGTGAGGGCCAGAGTGGACGGCCGTGGTGAGTAGACGAACAGGTCGCCGTCGTACAACTTCTGCCTGCGTTCGTCGTCGCCGAACTCGGCGTCGACATAGATGGAATGCATGATGGAACCCCCCTCTTACGGAGCCGGCCCCGCGCCGGCCCTTCGCCGAACCGTCTACACGAAGCGGCGGAACACCGGTTTGACCGGACGTCCGCCCGTCCACCCCCTCGGGTCGTCGGCGTCGAGCGCCTTGCGGTAGACGACACATGCCTGCGCGACCGCCTCGACCGTGCGGGCGATGTCCTCGTCGGTCAGGGCCGCGCTCACGACGAACGACGGACCGACCACCCCACCGAGGATCAGCTCGCGCAGGAACAGCGTCCGGTACTCCTGGGACGGCTGCAGGTCCTGGTCGAGGGTCGCGAAGACCAAATTGCTGGCGCGGCCGCGGGTCACCACGTGATCGCCGACACCGGCCGCCTCGGCCACCTCGCGGACGCCGCCGGCCAGCCGGTCGCCCAACGCGTGCAGCCGGGCTGCGATGCCTTCCTTCTCGTAGGTGTCCAGCACCGCCATCGCCGCGGCCAGCGAGTGGCTCTCGGCGCCGTGCGTGGTGGAGAGCAGGAAGACCCGCTCGCGGTCGTCGCGCAGGCCACCCCGCTCCATGAACTCGCGCTTCCCGGCCAGTGCCGAGATCGCGAAGCCGTTGCCGAGGGCCTTGCCGAACGTCGAGAGGTCGGGCGTGACGCCGTACACGGCCTGCGCTCCGGCCTCCGACCAGCGGAAGCCGGTGATCATCTCGTCGAAGATCAGCAGGCAGCCGTGCCGGTGGGCGAGGTCCCGCAGTCCGGCCAGGTAGCCGTCCGGCGGGTCGTGCTGGGTGGCCGCCTCCAGGATCAGGCAGCTGACCTGTCCTTCGTGCTCTTCCAGCAGCCGCTCGGTCGCGGGCAGATCGCCGTACGGGAAGCGGACCGTCAGGTCTGCGGTCGAACCGGGGATGCCGGCGGACATTGCCGTGGTCGAGATGAACCAGTCGTCGATCGAGAAGAACGGCTGGTCCTGGCAGATCGCCACCAGCGGCCGGCCGGTGGCGGCCCTGGCCAGCTTGACGGCGGCAGTGGTCACGTCCGAGCCGTTCTTGGCGAACTTCACCATGTCGGCCGTCTGCACAGTGGCCAGGAAACGTTCCGCGGCATCGAGCTCGATCACACTCGGCCGGACGAAGTTCGTCCCCAGGCCGAGCTGGCCACGGACCGCTTCCAGCACCGCCGGGTGCGCGTGTCCGAGGCTGACCGCGCGCAGACCGGATCCGTACTCGATGTACTCGTTGCCGTCGGCATCCCACACGTGGGCGCCACGGCCATGCGTCATCACCGGGGCCATGTTCTCCGGGTACTGGTCCAGGCCTTTGGCGTAGGTGTGCGCGCCACCCGGTACGACGTCCTGCAATCGTGCGTTCAGCTCGGTCGAACGGCCGAACGACTTCTCCGTCGGTGTCATGTCAGCCTCCTGCTGGCCTCCGCCAGCGACGGTGCGGCCTTGTCCCGCTCGGACATCAGTGTGACCGGCAGCGGCCACTCGATGCCCAGACCCGGGTCGTCGAACGCGATCGACACGTCCTCCCTCGGGTCGTGTGCCCGGTCGATCCGGTACGACACGTCGGCCGGATCGGTCAGAGCCTGGAAGCCATGCGCGCAGCCGGCCGGGACGTACACGGTGATCTGGTTCTCGCCGGTCAGATCGAAGTACTCCGTGTTCCGGTACGTCGGTGAGTCCGGCCGCAGATCGACCACCACGTCGAGCACGGCACCGGACGAGCAGCGCACCAGCTTGGCCTCCCCGGCCCCGGACCGGACGTGCATGCCACGGACGACACCCTTGACCGAGCGGGAGATGCTGTCCTGCTCGAACGCGTCGGGATCGAGCCCGGCCGCGGCGACCACCGCGCGGTCGAAGGTGCGGCAGAAGAAGCCGCGCTCGTCCACGTAGGGCGAAGGCAGGAACAGCAGCGCACCGGCGATCCTCGGAACCTGCATGACGTCCATCGATCCTCCTACTGGTCGCTGCCCGTGGCCACCGGCCGTCCGGCGCCGAAGAACCGGTCGGACAGTACGGCGAACTGCTGCTCGAGCTGCTCGGCGTACTCGGCGTTCTTCTCCTGCATGACGGCCTCGAGGCCGCCCGCACGCGCCTCGAGCGCCCGCAGCTGGTCCATCAGCCGGGTCACGTCGAGGTCCTTGATCGGCTGCCGGAACTCGGCCAGCCGCATCCCCTCCATCAGGATGTCGTTCTTGACCGCGTAGCTGACCGAGATGGTCGGCTTCGACAGCTTCAGTGCCGACTGCACGTTGTGGTAGCGCGAGGCAACGACCAGATCGACACCGGCCAGTTGCTCCATCAGTTCGCCGAGCGAGTCCGCGGGTTCGCGCACCAGTCGCTGGTCGACCAGGTCCGGCCGGGTCCGTCGCAGGTCGTCGGAGATCGCGGCGACGACGGCCTCGTCGGCCGGGTCGCCGGTGACGAGCCGGATCCGGTAGCCCTCGTCGACGACCTGGCGGGCGAACTCGACGATCTTGCCGACGTACTCGGTGTAGATCTCGTCCGACCGGGACCGGTCGGTCGAAGCGCCGTGGTACTCCATCACGCCGAGGCCGATGGTCCGGCGCGGATCGCGCGACTCCGGTTCCTTGGGTTCCGGCAGCGCGAACGCGAGGTCCGGGTAGACCGCGTCGTTGCTGGTGTCCAGCCCCATCTGCCGCATCGCGTCGCGCGAGTAACTGTCCCGATAGGACCGGTACGTCGCCATCCGCGCGGCGTTCCTGAACAGGTACCGGATCGACCGTTCGCGCGCGTAGTTCGCGCCGATGCTGACGAAAGCGACCTGCGCTCCGACCATCCGGGCTGACAGGCACATCAGGAACATCGCGTACGGGAAGCCCCACGGGTTCAGCTCGAGCGTCGTCTCCAGCACGCCCATACCCGGCACGATGATCAGGTCGTAGCGGCGCAGCAGCAACGGCATCCGGACCAGGTCGGCGAACTTGCCGAAGACCTTGCGGGCGATCGTGGTCACCCGGGACCGGCCGGGGCCGTGGGCCTGGAACCAGGTCATCGCCGTCGCCGGGATGCCGTACTGCCGCTCCAGCGTCTCCGGGCCGGAGCAGACGCAGCTGATCTCCGCCTCCGGGTGGTCGCGCCGGAGGAACCACAGCATCGCGTCGAGCGACCCGTGGTTGCCCAGGTTGCCCGATCCCAGCAGGCCGAAGATGGCGATCCGCGGCGGCCTGCCTGCAACGGCGGCGCTCATCCCTGTGCGACCCTCCTCTGACCGGCCACCGCCGAGCTCTCCGGAATCGACATCGGTGCGCTCGGCGGCGCGCTGTCCTCGATCCGCTGCTTGGATCCGGGCTTGGCCCGGCTGGCCATCCAGCGGATCAGCTGGGCGTAGCACCCACGCCGCTCCGCGGACGACAACGGCGCCCGGCGGATCGCACCGACGAAGCCACCGATGTACTCGGCGAGCAGCCGGACGGTCGGATGCCGCAGCCGGCTGGCCCGCCGCGGCTCCATGTTCGCGGAGCGGGACCGGATGGTCGGCTTGGCCCGCTCGGCCCGGTCCGGGTGGTCCCGGCGGAAGAACAGCAACTCGGGCACCTGGTAGAACCGGCCGTGCAACGCCAGTTCGGCGATGATCGTCCGGTCCGAGTGGTGGTAGCTCCCGTTCAGCGGCGTACGGCGCAACACGTCGGAGCGCATCACGCCGTAGAAGTCGTCGCCGCCGACCGCGAACAGCTGGCTGCGGAACCGCTCGACCGGGCTCGGGTCGTCGGTGGCCAGCGGGTAGTCGACCTTCAGCACGATGTCGCCGTTGCCGTCGATGATCGCCTGGTGGGCGTGCGCCAGCACGAGCCCGGGGTCGGCGTCCAGCGCCTCGATACACCGCAGCAGCAGGTCCTGGCCGTACAGGTCGTCGTACGACGCCCACTTGAACAGCTCGCCGCGGGACTGTTCGAAGGTCCAGTTGTGGTTCGGCGTGGCACCGATGTTCACCGGCTGGCGGAAGTAGCTGATCCGCGCGTCCCTCGCCAGGTACTCGCGGCAGATCTCCTCGGTCCGGTCGGTCGACGCGTTGTCCGAGATGATCAGCTCGAAGTCGGTATAGGTCTGTCCCAGCAGGGCGTCCAGGGACTCGGCCAGATACTTCTCCCCGTTGTACACCGGGAGGCCGATGCTCAGCCGTGGTACGGCGTTCATGTGCTCCTCATTTCTGGCATCTCCTGAATCTCCGCGGCCTCGGGGGGCTGGGCGACCTCAACCGGTTCGGCAGCCTCGGCTTCTGGCTGCGCCCACCGCTCGCGGATCCCCACCCCGAAGCTCCACCACCAGACGATCGCGCCGACGAACGTCGCACAGGCCGCTCCCCAGGACGACCCGAGCGCACCGGCGATCGCGGCACCTCCGACACCGCCGATCAGGTATGCCGCCGACGCCCACAGCTGGGCGCGGAGGCTCCTCCTGGCCACGCCGAGGGCACGCAGCCCGGCCGACGCACCGGTGTAGAAGCTGGCGAACATCACCGACAAAGTTGCCGGTAGCAACAGTGTGGACGAGGTCAGCCACACCTCACCGAGCAGCGCGTGGCCCCACTCGTCCGGCAGCAGGAACAACAGCGCCAGGCCCCACGCCAACGCGGCGAAGGCCTGTGCCCCGCCGAGCAGCAGGCAGAACCACGGCAGCGCCCGTGGTCGCCGGCGCAGGACCCGGGCGGCTTCCGGAACCGCCACCAGACCGATCCCGGACAGCACGATGAAGAACGGGCCGAGCATCATCTCCGCGCCGCGGACGGTACCGACCGCGGCGACCCCGGCGAGCGCGCCGAGCCCGTACATCTTGAACTGGTAGGCACCGCTGATGGTCAGGTTCTCCGCCAGGTAGCGCAGCCCGAGATCCCGGTGCTGCCGCAACCAGTCGAGCGCCCTGAACAAGCGCGGTACGACGCCCGCCTGCAGACCACTGACCAGCGCGGCGAACACGCCGGCGGCACCCCAGGCCAGGACGAACCGGATGACACTGGGATCCCGCGAGGCCAGGTAGAGCAGCGGGACGAGCGCGGTGGCCCAGGTGATGTCGGCGATGAACGCCTTGCCACCCTGGCCGGACGCGAAGAACGCGAACCGCCAGCTGTCCTGCAACATCAGGCCCGGGAGCACGATCCCCAGCGCGACGAACGCCGAACCCGGCCGGCCGCCGAGGAGGACGCCGACCACGACACAGATCGTGCCCATGATCAGACCGACCGCGATCGCCATCCCGGTCGAACTTGCCACTGCCTTCCGCCACACCGGCCTGGGCACTCCACTGAACCGCACCGCCAACGGGTCGGTGGCGAGGCCGCGGGAGATGTTCACCACGACCCCATACGTCACCCACGCGAGGCTGAAGGCGCCGAATTCCACGGCACCCAGCGATCGCGCGACGACGATACCGACCACGAAGCTGACCAGGCTGGTCACAGCCTGGTCAGCGAGTCCCCAGGTGAGGCGGCGCAGAACACCTTTCATGTCAGCCCACGACTTCGTGCGGTTCGGGCAGCGGGACCAGGTACGTGGCACCCCGGCCGCCACCGGCTTCGAGTTGGGAGATGACCTCGTCGGCGATGTCCCAGGTCAGTACCAGGACGACATCCGGCCGCGCGGCCCTCAGTTCGTCGATCGGCCGGATCGGGACACCACAGCCCCCGGGAATCCGGCGTCCGTGCTTGCCCGGTGCGGCGTCGACGGTGAACTCCAGCAGGTCGGTCCCGATCTTGCTCAGGTCGAGCAGCACCGGCGCCTTCGACGGAGCACCGTACCCGAGCACTGTGCGCCCGGCGGCCTTGTGCCGGACCAGTTCGTCGTGCAGAGCGCCGGCGGCGTGCCACGCGGCCTCCTGCAGGCTGGCCAGCTGGACTTCCTCGGCGATGCCGGCCGCGTCCTCGTCCTCCAGCAGTACGTCGACCGATGCGTCCGGCTTCGCGTCGTCCGCGTGCCGCAGCATCACCATCAGGCTGCCGCCGAACATGTCGACCTGGCGGACCGACTCGACCGCGAGCCCGTGCAGGGCGGACAGCCGCTTCACCGCTCCGAGCGACAGGTACGACCAGTGACCGTGCCGGATGGTGTCGAACTGGTTGCCGATGAACAGCGGCAGCAGGTGGTGGAACTCCAGCACCAGCAGTCCGCCCGGGGCGAGCCGTTCGGCGCGCAGCCGCAGCATCTCGCCGACCGACGGCTCGTGCGCGATGCCGTGAACATCGACGACCAGGTCGGCGCGTTCGCCGTCACCGGCCAGCCGGCAACCGGCGGCGTACAGGTGCTCGAGCCAGGAGCCACCGTGGTGGCTGGCGAACTCGAAGACCACTCCGCCGGTCAGCTCCGGGTAGTCCCTCAGCAGTTCCTTAACCGACGACTCGGCGTGCGCGATGCTCGTCGCCGACTCCACCGCCAGCGGCGGTTCGGGCAGCTGCGGCTCGACCGGGCCGAGCTGCACCAGCGTGCAGTCCCGGCACAGCCACAGCTCCAGCGGCCAGCGCGGATCGGGCCCCGGCGTGTCCGCCGTCGGGAAGTAGTCGGCACACGGCTGCGCACCGAGATCCACCACGGGTACGACGTTCTCCCCCGCGCACCCACGACACTTGAAGCTCACTTGTTCCCCTCCGGTCACCATGTCAACGTCGCCTTGGCCGTGGTGAACGCTTCGGCGTACCGCGCGCGGCACTCCATCCCGCGCAGCCGGGCCAGTCCGGCGAAGACTTCTTCGTCGAACCAGTCGTGCGGGGCCTGGGACGGGTAGGCCTTGCGCAGCAGGGCGATCTTGTCGCGCAGCTGCTCCTCGGTCAGTTCGACGTACAGCCACGGCCGGCTGATGTCGCCGTCCCACTTGGGGATCTCGTAGTGCAGCACCAGGTGGTCCCGCCAGACCGTCGGCGCCAGCTCGGCGATCAGGCGGTGGTCCTGGTGCGCGTCGGTACGGCTCGGCGCCATCACCAGGTCCGGGCGCCGGCTCGAACCGGTCTGCGCGGCCCGCGCCGTTGCCTCGAGCAACTCCTTGGTCTCGTTCCAGTACGACGGCAGCCGGCCGTCCGGCAGCTCGGCCGAGGTGACGGTCACCTCGCACTCGGGCAGGAACAGCTCCGCCGCGCGGCGGGCCTCGTCCAGCCGGAGTGCGGATCCGGTCGCGATCACGAACTCGGCGGTCAGCTCCGGCACCGACTCGGCCAGCTTCAGCAGCGTGCCGCCGCAGCCGATCTCGATGTCGTCCGGATGGGCGCCGAGGGCAACCAGATGGACCGGCCCGTCGATCAGGCCGAGCTGGAACGGCAGCATCAGATCGCCACCACTACCGGGTCGTCGCCGGCGGATGCGGCCGGAACGTCGAAGCCCTTGTCCATCACCTGGCCACGGTGCGCGCGGGCCTCGTGGCTCCACAGCGCCCACGGCTTCTTGCCGGACCGGTACAACTCCTCGAGCTGGCTGCGCTCCTTGAGGGTGTCCATCGGCGCCCAGAACCCGTGGTGCGGGATGGCCTCGAGCCTGCGCATCGCGGCCAGCCGCGGGAACGCGTCCCCGACCAGGTCCTCGTCCTCGTGCAGGACGTCGAAGATCTCTTTCTTGATGACGAAGTAGCCGCCGTTGATCCACGCGTTCAGGTCGGCCGCCGACCGCAGCCCGGTGACCCGGGCGTCGGTGCCGAACTCGACCACGTGGAAGGACGCCTGCGGCGGCACCGCGAGCAGGCTGGCGGTGATGTCGCTGGTCATCACGTGATCGACGATCTTGTCCATCGGAGCGTCGGTCAGCACGTCGCCGTAGTTGGCCAGGAACGCGTCGTCGTCCTCGAGATAGGGCCGGACCCGGCGCAGCCGCTCACCGATGCTGGTGTCGATCCCGGTGTCGACGAAGGTGATCTTCCACTCGCTGATGTCGGAGTCGAGCAACTGGATCCGCTGCCCGCCCTTCGACATCACGAAGTCGTTGGAGACCGTCTCCTCGTAGCGCAGGAAGTACTCCTTGACCGCGGACCCCCCGAAGCCCAGGCACAGGATGAACTCGGTGTGGCCGAAGTGTGCGTAGTACCGCATCACGTGCCACAGGACCGGCCGGTCGCCGATCGTCATCATCGGTTTCGGTGCGGAGTCCACCCCGCTGCGCATCCGCAGCCCGAACCCCCCACAGAAGATCACGACCTTCATCGCGCTGTTCCTTCCCCCACTGAAGACTTGTCAGATCCCACTTACGATTCAGAGCAGTTCGAGACGCGGGATGGGTACGACGAACTTCGCGCCCCACTCCCGTGCGTAGCCGAGCTGGTGGACGATCTCCTCCCGCAGGTTCCACGGCAGGATCACGATGTAGTCGGGGCGCGTCTCGGCGAGGCGCTCCGGGGCGAAGATCGGGATGTGTGTGCCCGGCAGGAACATGCCGTGCTTGTGCGGGCTGCGGTCGACCGTGTACGGCAGCAGGTCCTCGCGAATGCCGCAGTGGTTCAGCAGCGTGTTGCCCTTGCCGGGTGCGCCGTAGCCGGCCACCGACTTGCCCTCGCGCTGGGCCTGGATCAGGAACTCCAGCAGGTCGGACTTGATCGTGAAGACCTCGGTCGCGAAGCCCAGGTGGCCCTCGACCGTGTGCAGACCCGCGTCCGCCTCGTCCTGCAGGACCTTCCCGACCAGCTCGGTCGGTTCGCCCGCGGTCTCGATCGGCGTCGACATGACCCGCAGCGAACCGCCGTGGCTGGCCAGTTCCTGCACGTCGACGACCTTCAGGCCGGCCTTCTCCAGCGCCAGCGCGGCGGTCTTCAGGCTCAGGTACGAGTAGTGCTCGTGATAGATCGTGTCGTACTGGCGACGCTCGATCAACCGGAGCAGGTGCGGGAACTCCAGCGACACCAGGCCGTCGTCCTTGACCAGCGCGCGCAGGCCCTTGGCGAAGTCGACGATGTCCGGCACGTGCGCGAACACGTTGTTGCCGACGACAAGGTCTGCCTGGCCGTGCCGGGCGGCCGCGTCCTTGCCGGTCTCCTCACCGAGGAAGTAGCTCTCGGTCCGGATGCCCTTCTCGTTGGCGATCGCGGCGATGTTCGCGGCCGGCTCGATGCCGAGCACCGGGATGCCGAGCGCGGTCGCGTGCTGCAGCAGGTAGCCGTCGTTGCTGGCCGCCTCGACGATCAGGCTCTCGGCACCGAGGTCGAGCCGCTCCTGCATGTCGACGACGAACCGGCGGGCGTGCTCCACCCAGCTGGTCGAGTACGACGAGAAGTACAGGTAGTCACTGAACACGTCGTCGGCCGCGACGTACGCCGGCAGCTGGACCAGCAGGCAGTTGTCGCAGATCCGCACGTTCAACGGATAGAAAGTCTCACCGCTGTCGATCTGGTCGGCGCGCAGGAAGCTCTCGCACGGCGGCGACATGCCCAGGTCGACGAACGTCCGCGTCAGTGTCTGGCCACAGAGACGGCAGGCGACTGATTCCCCCATCAGTGCTTCTCCTTGAAGATAGAGTCCCCCGGTCCGGGGAACTGCACGTCGGTCTGGCGGCGCAACTGGTCGTCGACCATGCCTGCGCCGAGCAGCTGCTGGATCCGGCGAAGCCGGACGAACTGGGCGGAGTCGAAGTCCGCCAGCGTCAGGCCGTGCCGCTCGTACGCGCGGGCCAGTTCGTCCACGCCCTTGCGCACAGTCCACGCCAGCTTCAGGTCGGGGAAGGTGTCGTTGAGCTTGCTGAAGTCGACCTTGTAGTTGCGCAGGTCCGGACCGGCGCCGTCGGCGATCGACAGGGTCGAACCGGGCACCGCCTCGCGGACCATCTCGGCGATGTCGCGGACCTGGACCACGTCCTCGGACCGGCCGACGTTGAACGCCTGGTCGTGGATCACCTCGCGTGGCGACTCGAGCACCGTCAGGAAGGCCCGGCTGATGTCCTCGATGTGCACCAGCGGCCGCCACGGCGTCCCGTCGCTCTCCAGCCGCACCTGCCCGGTCGTCATCGCGATCGCGGTCAGGTTGTTCACCACGATGTCGAGCCGCAGCCGGGTGGATGCGCCGTACGCGGTGGCGTTGCGCAGGTACGTCGGGCTGAAGGTGTCGTCGGCAAGCTTCGACAGCTCCTTCTCGGCCAGCGCCTTGGTCTCGCCGTACGGCGTGACCGGGTACATGTCCGCGTCCTCACCGACCGCCTCGGAGCCGGCCGCGCCGTACAGGCTGCAGGATGAGGCGAACAGGAACCGCTCGATGCCGGCGTCCTTGGCCGCCTGGGCCACCTTGAGCGTCCCGTCCAGGTTGACCGAGTACGTGGCGTCGCGGTTCAGATGGCCGAGTGGATCGTTCGACAGCGCGGCCAGACAGACCACGGCGTCGTACCCCTCGAGCTCGGCCGCGGTCACGTCGCGCATGTCCCGCGGTTTCCGGTTCCCGATCGGATCCGGTCCTCCCAGCAGGTCGCACCCCTCGTACAACCCGTTGTCCAGCCCGTCCACCTGATGCCCGGCATCGCGCAGGAACGGCACCATCACAGCGCCGATATATCCCCGGTCCCCGGTGACCAGAACCCTCATCCGTCGCTCCCTCACCCCAGCACTGGTCTGTCGCCCAATACAGATCGGCGACCGGGCCGCCTGATACACGCAATTTCTTCGGGCGGTGTGTATCAAGCGGCGGCCGCGGCTGCTCTTCTCTGCGCTGCTGCCGTACGCGGGGGATGCCCGCGTCATGAGCCTGTGGGGGGCGTTATGAAGGTTGCCGTATTCGGCTTGGGCTATGTGGGGTCAGTGACGGCCGCGTGCCTGGCTGCCAACGGCCACGACGTCTGGGGGGTCGATGTCGATACTGCGAAGGTCGGTCCGATCACCGAGGGACACAGCCCGGTGGTCGAACCGGGCCTGGACGAACTGGTGGCGGACGGGGTCGCCGCGGGAAGACTGCACGCGACCACCGATCCGCGACTCGCGCTGGAACGCGCCGACGTCTCGCTGATCTGTGTGGGGACGCCGTCGACCGCGGCGGGCAGTACCGACCTGACCTACATCCGGCGGGCGGTCCGCGACATCGCCGAGGCGGCGCATGTCGCCGAGCCACCGGAGTCCGGGTTCCACAGCATCGTGGTCCGGAGCACGGTCCCGCCGGGAACCGTGGACGAGGTCGTCGCGCGGGTGCTGGCCGAAGTACCGGCCGCCGAGGGGTTCACCTTCGGTACGGCGATGTGCCCGGAGTTCCTGCGGGAAGGATCCGGGCTGGCCGACTTCTACGATCCACCCTTCGTCGTCGTCGGGACACGCAACGCCAAGGTCGGCACCGCCCTGACCGACCTGTTCGCCTTCATTTTCGAACGGCGCGGCCTGGGGGTCGACGTTCAGGTTGTCGACATCCGGACCGCGGAGGCGCTCAAGTACGCCTGCAACGCGTTCCACGCGACCAAGGTGTCGTTCGCCAACGAAATGGGCCGGATCTTTCGGTACTACGGGGTGGACTCGCGCGAGGTCATGCGGATCTTCGTCCAGGACACCAGCCTCAACATCTCGCCGTACTACCTGCGGCCGGGGTTCGCTTTCGGCGGCTCGTGCCTGCCGAAGGACCTGCGCTCGGTCCTGCACCTGGCCCGGGTCAACGACACTGACCTGCCGCTGCTCGCCGGCACGCTGGCGACCAACGAGCTGACCGTCCGTGACGTCGTCGACCGCGTCGTGGCCGGCCCGGGACGCGAGATCGCACTGCTCGGCCTGAGCTTCAAGCACGCGACCGACGACCTGCGCGAGAGCCCGAGCGTCGAGCTGGCCGAACGGCTGATCGGCAAGGGCTACAACCTGCGCATCTACGACGCGATCGTGAACCCGAGCCGCCTGGTCGGCGCGAACCTGCGGCACGTGACCTCGAAGCTGCCGCACCTGCAGCGGGTGCTGACCGACGACCCGATCGCGGCCCTCGCGGGTGCCGACCTGGCCATCGTGTCGGCCACCGACACCGCCGCGATCGACGCCCTGCTGACCACTCCACCGTCCCGGACCATCGACCTCAGCGGCCGGCTCGGCAACGCCGTCGAGGCGCTGCCCGGATACGAAGGAGTCGGCTGGTGAGCGGTCCGCGCGTACTGATCATCATCCAGAACCTGTGGGTGCCGTTCGACCGCCGGGTCTGGCTGGAATGCCAGGCCCTGATGGCGTCCGGGTACGACGTGACCGTCGTCTGTCCCAAGGGTCCGGGCGACCCGTCGTACCAGGTCATCGACGGGGTGGCCGTGCACCAGTACAAGGCGTACGCGCCCGGCGGCAGCAAGATCGGCTTCGTCTGGGAGTACGCGTACTCGTTCCTGGCGACGCTGCGGCTGGTGCTGCGGGCGCGCAAGGCCGGCACGTTCGACGTACTGCAGGCCTGCAACCCGCCGGACATCTTCTGGCCGATCGCGATGCTGCTGCGCCGGCTGGACCGGACCAAGTTCGTCTTCGACCACCACGACCTGTGCCCGGAGCTGTTCCAGTCCCGCTTCGGCGGTACGACGAGCCTGCCGTACAAGGGACTGCGGTTCCTGGAGCGGATGACGCACCGCAAGGCCGACCACGTGACGTCGACCAACGACTCCTACCGCCGGATCGCGATCACGCGCAGCGGCAAGGCGAACCACGACGTGACCGTGGTCCGCACCGGGCCCGACCCGGACCGGCTGCAGCGCGACCTGTCCGTGGTGGACGACTCGCTGCGTCGCGGTCACCGCTACCTGGTCACCTACATCGGCGTGATGGGTCCGCAGGACGGTGTCGACATCGTCGTGCGCGCGGCGGATCACATTGTCAACAAGCTCGGCCGGACCGACATCGCGTTCACGCTGATGGGTGGCGGTGACTCCTTCGACGACGTCGTCGCGCTGCGGGACGAGCTCGGCCTCGGCGAGCACGTCGAGTTCACCGGCCGGGTGCCGGACGAGACGGTGCGCGCGGTCATGTCGACCGCGGACGCCGGCCTGTCGCCGGACCCGAAGAATCCGCTCAACGACGTGTCGACGATGAACAAGACGATGGAGTACATGGCTTTCGAGCTCCCTGTCGTCGCCTTCGACCTGATCGAGACCAAGGTCTCCGCCGAGGACGCCGCGGTGTACGTCGAGCCGAACGACGTCGCGAAGTACGGGCAGGCGATCGTCGACCTGCTCGACGACGAGGTCCGGCGCCGCCGGATGGGCCGGCTGGGCCGCGAACGGGTCGAGCAGGTGCTCGCCTGGAAGCACCAGCAGAAGGCCTACCTCGGGGTGTACGACGGCCTGACCGGTCACGTCAGCGAGGTCGGCGACGTGGCCCGGGCCACGGGGTCCTGAGGTGTGCGGCATCGCCGGCTGCTACCAGCAGCACGACGGCTTCGCGCTGGCCGAGACGATGAGCGACCGGATCGCGCACCGCGGTCCGGACGCCGACCGGGTCTACGCGTTCGACGAGGGTGATGTCCGGGCGTTCCTGGCGCACCGCCGGTTGTCGATCATCGACCTGTCGTCGGAGGCGGACCAGCCGTTCACCAAGCGCGGCCTGACGATCTGCTACAACGGCGAGCTCTACAACTACAAGGAACTCCGCGCCGAGCTGTCCAAGGCCGGCGTCGCGTTCCGGACCAACGGCGACACCGAGGTCGTGCTGGAGGCCTGGCGCCGCTGGGGTCCGGACGCCCTCAAGCGGTTCCGTGGCATGTTCGCGTTCGCGATGCTGGACGAGGACAGCGGCAGCATGTACCTGGCCCGCGACCCGCTCGGCATCAAGCCGCTGTACTTCCTGCGCCGCGAGGGCGGCGTGGTCTTCGCATCCGAGCTGAAGGCGCTGGTCGCCGCGGTCGGATCGGAGCTTCGGACCGAGCCCGGCGCGCTGATCGCGTCGATGCTCTACTACTGGCTGCCCGAACAACGCTGCGCGATCGATGGTGTGGAGAAGCTGCCACCGGGTTCGTGGGCGGAGTTCCGGCCGGACGGCAGCAGCCGGCACGAGACGTACTGGCGCGTGACCGACATCGCGACCCAAGCGGCCGCCGGGCCTCGGGCAGACCTGCGGACAGTGATCGAGGAGTCGGTCGCCGCGCACATGGTCGCCGATGTGCCGGTGTCGACGTTCCTGAGTGGTGGTCTCGACTCCAGCCTCGTCACAGTGCTGGCGAAGCGGCTCGATCCTGGCGTCGACTCGTACACGATCACGTTCCGCGCGGAGGACCAGCGACTCGAGGCGATGCCCGACGACGCGATCTATGCGCGCAAGGTGGCGCAGCAGTTCGGCATCAAGCTGCACGAGATCGAGATCGCGCCGGACGTGGTCGATCTGCTTCCGCGGATTGTCGACACGCTGGACGAGCCGATCGGTGACCCGGCCGCGATCAACACGCTGCTGATGTGCGACACCGCTCGCGCCGCCGGCGTGAAGGTGCTGCTGTCCGGGATGGGCGCCGACGAGCTGTTCGGCGGTTACCGCAAACACCTCGCCTGTGTGATGGGAGCGCAGTACCAGCGGCTCCCCGGCGTACTGCGGAACGGTCTGATCGGCCCGGCGATACGGCGGATGCCGGTCACGGTGAACGGTCGCGGACTGCGGTACGCCCGGTGGGCGAAGCGGTTCCTGACCTTCGCGGATCTGCCGGAGGAGACGGCGTTCCGGCGCAGCTACACGATGTACGACGGTGACCAGCTGACCGGACTGCTGAGCCCGGACCTGGAGCCGTACGTCGGGAAGCTGCTGTCCGAGCACAGCGACATCTACCACGACACGACGCTCGACGATCACGTGAACCGGATGTGCCTGGCTGACTCGCGGATGTTCCTGCCCGGGCTGAACCTGGCCTACACCGACCGGTCCAGCATGGCCGCGTCGACCGAGGTCCGGACGCCGTTCGTGGACCCGATCGTCGCTGCCGCGGCGTTCTCGATCCCGGGCAGCGAGAAGATCCACCGCCGGGTCAGCAAGCTCGCGTTGAAGAAGGCAGCCGAGGCGTGGTTGCCGAAGGAGATCATCTACCGGCCGAAGGCGTCGTTCAGTGCGCCGCTGCGGGCCTGGGTCCGCAACGACCTGCGTGAACTTGTCGACGACACGCTGCTGCGCGGCGAACTCGTCGGCAGCGGCTTCCTCCAGCAGGCCGCCGTACAGCGGCTGGTCGACGACGAGCGGGCCGGGCGCGAGGACTACTCGAAGCAGATCTGGCAGCTGCTGACGCTGGAGACCTGGACCCGGCACATGCGCTCCCTGGGCGTGACCATCACCTCACTCTGACGGCTCGACTCTCTCTGAAGGACTGGCATGAAACAGGTTGCACAGAACTACAAGTCCGGTGAGCTCGCGGTCCTGGACGTGCCTCCGCCCACCTGTGCGCCGGGCGGCGTGCTGGTCCGCTCGCTGTACTCGCTGATCTCCACCGGCACCGAGCTGATGAAGGTCGGCGAGGCCAAGCTGTCCATGCTCGGCAAGGCGCGGGCGCGGCCGGACCAGGTCCGCAAGGTGCTGGATTCGGTGGCCCAGCAGGGCGCGGTCAACACCTACAAGAAGGTGATGAACAAGCTCGACTCGTACACGCCGCTGGGCTATTCGCTGTGCGGCGTGGTTGTCGAGGTTGGCGCCGGGGCCGAGGAGTTCAGCGTCGGGCAGCTGGTCGCTGCCGCGGGCAACGAGTTTGCGCTGCATGCGGAGTACAACTGGATCCCGGTCAACCTGTGCGTGCCGGTGCCGGACGGCGTACCGCCGGAGCAGGCCGCGTTCTCGACGGTCGGTGCGATCGCGATGCACGGCGTACGGCAGTCGGAGGTGCAGCTCGGCGATACCGCGGTGGTGATTGGGCTCGGACTGGTCGGACAGTTGGTTGTGCGGCTACTGGTTGCGGCCGGGGTGCGGGTGTTCGGGATCGACACTGTCGATGACCGGTGCCGGATGGCGGAGAAGGCCGGGGCGCTGCACTGCTCGTCCGCCGACGAGGCGGGGATCGCGTCGCTGGAGCGGTCGATTCTCGAGGCGTCCAACGGGCTTGGTGCCGACCACATTCTGCTGGCGGCCGGTGGTCACTCCAACGGTCCGGTGGAGACCGCGGCCCGGCTGGCGCGTGACCGTGCCCGGGTGGTGGACATCGGCAAGACCCGGCTCGACCTGCCGTGGAACGCGTACTACGACAAGGAACTCGACGTCCGGTTCTCCCGCTCGTACGGCCCGGGCCGGTACGACGACCGCTACGAACTCCAGGGCATCGACTACCCCGCCGGCTACGTCCGCTGGACCGAACGCCGCAACCTGGCGTGCTTCATCGACCTGATCGCCCGCGAACAAATGGACATCGGCTCCCTGATCGCCGGCACCTTCCCCATCGCCGACGCCACAGACGTCTACCAACAACTAAGCACAGGCACCCTCCCCGGAGTCGGCTTCCTCTTCGAGTACCCGAACGCCACGCCGCCGCAGAGCGCCGACGCCGGCGCGGGAACTACGGAAACCACAGGAGCGGTACCTGTTACTACTACCCGCCGGCGGGAGCCGGCCGGGGGGCCGGCTTCCGCCGGTGGAGCTCGGTTGGGGTTCATCGGGGCGGGGAACTATGCGTCGAGCATGCTTCTGCCTCATCTGCAGAAGAACGAGCACGCTGTCCTGGCGCGGGTGGCGACGAACAAGTCGTTGTCTGCCGCGAACGCACAACGCAGGTTCGGGTTCGAGCAGCTCTCCACCGACGCCAACGAAGTTCTCTCGGACGACAGCTTGGATGCGGTGTTTGTGGTTACCCGGCACAGTAGTCATGCGGAGTTGGCGTGCCGGGCGTTGGAGACCGGGAAGGCGGTCTTCGTGGAGAAGCCGCTGGCGCTGACCACCGAGGACGTGGACCGAATCGTCGCCACGGTCGATGCCACCGGCAACGACCGGCTGATGGTCGGGTTCAACCGCCGGTTCGCTCCCCTGCTCACCGACCTGCGGGACCGGTTCGGAGACCCGGGCGGCAACTACTCGCTGCGCTACCTGGTCAACGCCGGCCGGCTCGATCCGTCCAGCTGGTACCTCGACCAGGACAAGGAGGGCAGCCGGTTCGGCGGCGAGGGCGGTCACTTCATCGACACCCTGGCCTGGTGGCTGAACAGCCCGCCGACCGAGGTGTACGCCGTACCCGGTCCGGAAGCCGGCGACGTCATCGTCACCCTGCGGTTCGCGAACGGTTCGGCCGGCCAGATCACGTACGTCGGCGGCGGCAACGCCCGCTTCCCGAAGGAGACGCTGGACATCACCGGCGGCGGCCGCAACGGCCGGCTGGACAACTTCCAGAGCGCCTCGGTCTGGGCCGGCCGGAAGCCATCGACCCGCAAGGCTCGCGGCACCGACAAGGGCCAGCGGGTCGAGCTCGAACGCTTCGTCGCCGCGGTCACGTCGGGCGGCCCGATGCCGATCTCGTTCGACTCCCTGATCGCCACCACCCGCGCGACCATCGCCGTCGACCGGAGCCTGGCCAGCGGCCGTCCGGAGATGGTGTGAGCCGCCAGCCCCTGGGTTGGTACGTCCGCCGCTTGCGGCGGATGTCCCCCACCGAGCTGGCCTGGCGGACCCGCGACCACGCACGTCGTACCACCTGGGCGTATCAGCAGGTCAGGCCCGGGCAGGACGTGCAGGTGCATCCGCCGGTGCGCAAGGAGCTGACCTTCGGTACGACGCTGCCGTCGCACGCGGCGGACGCCGTACCGGAGGAAGCGCGCAAGGCGATCATCGCGACCGCGGACGCGATCATGGCCGGGAAGCTCGAGGTACTCGGCGCCGACCGGACGGATCTGCGCTCGCCGGACTGGTTCCGCGACCCGACCACCGGCCGTCGGTCCGACCCGGCGCAGTACACGTTCCGCCTGAACCACCGCAACGAAGAACTGGTCGGGAACGTCAAGCAGGTCTGGGAGTTGTCCCGGCACCACCACCTGACCCAACTGGCCGCGGCCTGGTACCTGACCCTCGACGACGCGTACGCCGACCGCGTCGCCGAGCACTTGAACGACTGGTGGCGGTCCAACCCGTTCCTGTCCGGTGTGCACTGGGCGAGCGGGATCGAGATCGGCATCCGGCTGATCAGCTGGACCTGGATCCGGCGACTGCTGAACGACTGGCCCGAGGTCACCGATCTGTTCGAGCACAACGAACTCGCGCTCCGGCAGATCTACTGGCACCAGCGCTACCTGGCCGCCTTCCGCAGCCGCGGTTCGTCGGCCAACAATCATGTGATCGCCGAGGCCGCCGGGCAACTCGTGGGTGCCTGCGCGTTCCCGTGGTTCACCCAGAGCACGCACTGGCGCGACGAAGCGGCCGCGCTCCTCGAGAGCGAACTGGACGCCAACACCTTCCCGTCCGGCGTGAACCGCGAACTCGCGACCGACTACCACCGTTTCGTCTCCGAGCTCGGCCTGTACGCCGCACTCGAAGCGGACACGGCCGGCCATCCGCTGACCGAGAAGACCTGGGCACTGCTGACCCGCACGATCGATGTGGCCGCGGCGATTGTCGACAACACCCTGCGGCCGCCACGCCAGGGCGACGACGACGAGGGCATGGTGCTGGTCCTGGATCCGCCGAATGTCAGCAATTGGTGGGCGTTCCTGTCCCTCGGCGCCGCCGTCGTCGGTCGCGCGCCCTGGTGGCCCGAGGTCCCGGTCACGGCGACCGCGGCCCTCGTCGGTGCACTTGTAGACGGTCGACAATCCGATCGTCCAGCCGAACGCCCAGAGCATTTCGAGGACGCCGGCTTGACGATCCTGCGCAGCCGCGACGCTGGGCCAGAGATCTGGTGCCGAGCCGACGCAGGCCCACACGGCTTCCTCTCGATCGCCGCGCACGCACACTGCGACGCGCTCTCACTCGAGGTCCGGGTCGGCGGCGTCGACGTCCTGGCCGACCCAGGCACGTACTGCTATCACGGCGAGGAAGCCTGGCGGAACTACTTCCGCTCGACCATCGCCCACAACACCGTCGAGGTATCCGGCTCCGAGCAGTCCGACCAAGGCGGTCCGTTCCTCTGGTTGCGCGGGGCAACAGGCCGGGTACGCCGGTACGCCGCCGATGGTGATGTGGCGACGTGGGACGCCGAACACGACGGCTACCGATCCGGCGACAACCCGGTGACACACCGGCGAACCGCCGTACTGGATCACGGAGTACTGCGGGTCGAGGACCGGCTCGATGCGCAGGCCGGCGTACGGATCGCGTGGCATCTCGGGCCGGAAGTGACCGTCGACCTGGACGGGGCGACCGGGCGGCTGGAGTGGCCGAACGGCTCGGCCGTCGTCGAGTTGCCGGCCGGACTGAGCTGGTCCGCGCACCGTGGTGACGACGATCCGTTGCTGGGCTGGTACTCACCGCGATTCGGGCACAAGGTGCCGATCACGACCCTCGTCGGTACCGGAAACCTCACGGCGGACGGCCCGGCGGTCAGCACATTTCGATTCCGGTCTTGACCGGAGATCGCTGTATCAGCCCTCGGTGACCGCCCTCTATTACAGGACACCATCGTGGCGTTCGACTGGAGGGGACTGTGAGCGCACAGCAGCTCGACGTCAAGAAGTCCTGGCGGGCCATTCGCAGGCACCGCCTGATCGTGGCTGCCGTGGCAGCGGTCGGCCTGCTCGGCGGAGTTGCCGCCGGGTTCTTGGTGCCGCCACTGCACACCGCCACTTCGCTCGTGGTGCTGCCACCACCACCGGCGGCCGACTCGGAGAAAGCGACCGGCACACAGAGCATCGAGACACAGGTGTTCATCGCCGAGAGCGAGCCGGTGCTGCGCAGCGCCGGCCAGAACCAGTCGCCGAAGCTGTCCAGCGAGGTGGTCAAGGGCCGCGTCAAGGTCACCGCCGTCACCGACGACGTCATCCAGATCGACGCCAAGGGAAGGACGGCCGGTCAGTCGATGCGACTGGCGAATGCTGTCGCCGAGGTCTACCTGGTCTTCGTCACCACGGACCAGAAGCTGCCCGGCGACCTGGGGAAGAAAACGGGGGCACGGGTCTTGGAGCAGGCGACTACCGCACGGGGCGGGAATCTCGCGATTCATCTGGGGATCTTCGGGTTGCTCGGCGCACTGATCGGCGCCGTGGCCGGCTCGATCGGCGTACTGGCGAAGGTCCGTGGCGACCGGCGGCTGCGGCTGCGGGACGAGATCGCGGACGCGGTCGGGCTTCCGGTGCTGGCATCGGTGTCGTCGTACCACGCCAACGACGTGTCCGACTGGGCCTATCTGCTCGAGCACTACTCACCGACGGCCGTCGAGGCCTGGAGTCTGCGCAAGACGCTGCATCACCTCGGCCTGGACGTGAAGGGCGGCGGGCCGGTCTCGCTGACCGTCATCTCGTTCACGGGTGACGACAAGGCGCTGCCGCTCGGTCCGCAACTGGCGGCGCTCGCCACGTCGATCGGCATCACCACGTCGATCGTGGTCGACTCGCACCAGGAGCCGGAAGGCACCACCGCGTTGAGCATCCACCTGGTCGTCGTCGACCGGGAGGCGCCGCACCTGGTCGGCGCGGAGCACACCACCAACACGATCGTCGCCCTGTCGGCCGGCACCGTGACGGCCGAGGAACTGGCCCGGCTGGCGGTCGCGGCCGCGGCCGACGGCCGCAACATCGACGGCCTGGTCGTCACCGATCCCGACCCGACCGACCGCACCATCGGCCGCGTCTCGCAGTCGATGCGCCGGTCCAGCTCGCGGCTGCCAACCCTCCTCACCGGTACCGCGAGGAGGGGCAAATGAGTAACCAGCCCTACAACGAGCCCGTGGTGAGCCAGCCGGCCTGGACCGACGACGATGGTCTGTTCGCCGACGACGGACCGTCGACCGCATACCCGCCGGATGCGCTGGTCACCTTTCGGTTTCTCCGCGACGCAGTCCGGCGGCACCTTCGGATCTGGCTGATCGTCGCCATCGTCGGACTGGCCGGTGGCCTGGCCTCGACCGTCGTGGTGCCGACCCCGAACGTGTCCTCGACCCGGCTGCTGCTCACCCATCGCGATGGTGAGGACCCGGCCAAGGCGATGGCCACGGATGTCAGCCTGGCGACCACGCACACGGTGGCGCAGCGGGTGATCGACCTGCTCAAGCTGCCCGAGACCCAGGACGACCTGCTCAAGGAGTACACCGCGGGCGCCAAGACCGACCGGGTGCTCGAGATCTCGGCCTCGGCGAAGACTCCTGAGCAGGCGACCAAGCTGGCGACCGTCGTGGCGCAGGTGTTCCTGATCTACCGCAAGGAGCAGATCGCGCTGCAGGACGCGCCGTTGCGCCGCGACCTGACCGCGGCCCAGAGCGACCTGGCCGTGGCCGAGCAGGCGGTTCGCGCCGCCGGCGACGATCCGGACGAGCTGAAGCGCCCGACCAGTCCGGAAGCGATCCGGCTCGGCGCCGCCCGCGACCGCGCGCAGTACGTCGGGCAGCAACTGCTCGACCAGCAGGTCCAGGCGTCGCGGATGAACAGCAGCCGGATGCTCGACGCGGCCGCGCCGGTGCCGGTCTCGGCCAAGCGGACGATCGCGATCAACGCGGCCACCGGCCTGCTCGCCGGACTGTTCGTCGGTCTCGGCTTCGTCATCGTGCGTGCGCTGATCTCGGACCGGCTGTGGAAGCGGCAGGACATCGCCCGGGCGCTGGGCGCCCGGGTCCGGCTGAGCAGCGAACGGCCGTCGCGCTGGCGGCTCCTGCCCTATCCGCGGTTCCTGAGCGACTCGCAGCGACGGCAGCCGGAGGTCCGGCTGATGGTGCAGCACCTCGACCAGCGCATCTTCTGGGGCGAGCGTCCGACACCGGCCATGGCCGTGGTCAGCGTCGACGACGTGAAGACCTGTGCCCTGGTGGTCGCGTCACTGGCGGTCGCGCTGGCCGAGGAAGGCAAGCACGTGCTGGTGGCCGACCTGACCGAGACCGGCAGGCTCGCGGGCATGCTGGGCGTCAAGACTCCCGGCACGCACGAGTCTCGCTTCAGCGAGCCCGGGCGGCGCATCGACGTACACCGCCCCGACCCGGACCGCGGACCCGCGCAGGGCTGCTACCTGCGCCTGAGCGACTCCAACCGGCCGTCGAGCTCGGGTGACATCGCCCTCGACTCGGCCTGGGAGGTCGCGGACCTCGTTCTCAGTCTGACCACCCTGACGCCGGAGATCGGCGCCGATCACCTGGCCACGTGGGCGTCGCACGCCGCTGTCGTGGTGACCGCGGGCCAGACGACCACGACCAAGATCCAGGCCACCGGCGAAATGCTGCGGCTGGCCGGACTCGAATTGGACACCGCTGTCGTCCTCCGTCCGGACCACACCGACGAAGGTGTCGGCATTGCCGAGGCCGAGGCCGGTACGCCGCGGACGGTGGACATCGAGATGTTCGGCCGATGACGACGATCACCACCCGGTGGAGCACGCAGCTGGCCACGCGACTCGGCCACCGCCCGACCAGGCGGGTGGTCGCGCCCGAGGTCCGGCGGCGCCGGCGGGTCCAGCTCACCTGGGCACTGCTCGTGCTCAACGTGATGACGTTCTTCCCGGGCGCACCGCACTTGCTGCCGATCCCGGGATCGCTCGGCAAGCTCATCGCCCAGGGAGCCCTGGTCGGTGCACTGATGATGGCGCTGTCGGTCAACCGGCCGGTCCGGATCCGGCCGAGTGTGTTCATCTTCCTGTTGATGATGCTGGCGGCGGAGGGCCTGCTCGCCAGCGTCCGGGCCGAGTTCCTGTTCGGTGCGCTGTTCCGCGCCGGACGCCTGTTCACCTTCGCGATGGTGCTGTGGCTGCTGACACCGTGGTGGACCCGCCGGGACCTGCTGCTCGTCCGAACGCACCTCCTGGTCTTGTGGACCATCCTCGGATCGGTCGTCATCGGACTGCTCGTCGCGCCCGGGGTGGCGCTGACCGAGGACCGGCTCGGCGGCACCCTGTGGCCCATCCCGCCGACGCAGGTCGGGCACTATGCCGCGGTGGCGGCCGGCCTCACGATCGTGCTGTGGCTGTCCGGGCTGCTCCGGCGCGGAGTCGCGCTCACCAGCGTGCTGGTGGCCGTTCCTGTGTTGCTGCTGACGCATACCCGGACCGCGTTGGTCGCGCTGCTGGCCGGCGTACTGATCGCGGGGCTGAGCCTGTTCACCGCGCGGTCGCGGGTGCGCAAGTCGTTCGCGATCGGCTTCGCCGTCTTCTCCGTCGGGGCACTCACCCTCGGCTCGGTGGTGGCGACCTGGCTGGCGCGCGGGCAGGACGCCGAAGAGGTGACCGCGCTGACCGGCCGCCGGGCTGTCTGGGACTCGATCCTGGCCCAGCCGCGGTCGGCCTTCGAGACCCTGTTCGGCTTCGGCCTGTCCAACAAGTCCTTCAACGGTCTGCCGATCGACAGCAACTGGCTCGGCACGTACTACGACGTCGGGCTGGTCGGGGTCGCGATCACGATCATGCTGGTGCTGTTCGTCCTGACCGCCGCCTGGTTCCGCCCACAGGGCCCGCATCGGGCCCTCGCACTCTTCCTGGTCGCCTACTGCGTGGTCGCGTCGTTCACCGAGAGCGGTCTGAGCGAGGCGTCGCCGTACCTGCTCGAGCTGACGCTGGCGGCG
Organism: Kribbella pittospori; assembly: GCF_004331465.1. Classification (GTDB taxonomy): domain Bacteria; phylum Actinomycetota; class Actinomycetes; order Propionibacteriales; family Kribbellaceae; genus Kribbella; species Kribbella pittospori. The sequence continues at coordinate 648,802 of NZ_SJKB01000001.1, read as the reverse complement.
TCACTCGTGTACTCCACATCCACCCGTGAAGGAGTGCGATGAAGATCCTGCTGGTGCACAACCGGTACCGGTCGACCGCGCCGAGCGGCGAGAACCGGGTGGTCGACCAGGAGAGCGAGGCGCTGACCGCGCTCGGCCACGAGGTCCGGCACTTCGAGCGGCACAGTGACTCCATCGAGGACTGGCCAGCGTGGCAGAAGGCGACGCTGCCCGCCCGCGTGGTCTGGAACCCGACGAGCCGGCGCGACCTCGCCGCCGCACTGGCCGAGGACCGGCCTGACGTCGTTCACATCCACAACACGTTCCCGCTGCTGAGCCCATCCGTGTTGTACGCGTGCCGCAAGGCCGGCACGCCGGTCGTGATCACCTTGCACAACTACAAGCTGCTGTGCGCCAGCGGCGACTTCTTCCGCAACGGCGAGGTGTGCCACGACTGCGCCGGTGGTAACCCAACGTCTGCGGTGATCCACCGCTGCTACCGGGGATCCGCGCTGGCGACCTCGACCACGGTGCTCAACGCCCGGAGCCACCGGCGCAGCTGGCGCCGCCTGGTGTCGGCGTACATCTTCATCTCCGAGTCGCAACGCCAACTCATGTCCGCGATGGACTTCGATCCGGACCGGACGTTCGTCAAGCACAACCTGGTCCCGTACGACGGCCCGGTCGGCGGACCGCGGCAGCGCCAGGTCACGTACGTCGGACGCCTGGACGCGGCCAAGGGCGCCCCCCTGCTGATGAAGGGCTGGGACGCGTACCGGGCCATCGCCGGTGACGACGCGCTCCGGCTCGTGATCGCCGGCGGCGGCCCGATGCTGGACGAGGTGACCGCCTGGGCGGCAAGCAGACCGTCCGTCGAACTGCGCGGGATGATGACCAAGCCGGAGGTGTTCGAGCTGATCCGCTCGTCCCGGGCGGTCGTCCTGCCGTCGGAGTGGGAGGAGACGTTCGGCCTGGTGGTGGTCGAGGCGATGGCTGTCGGCGTACCCCTGCTGGCATCCGGCCACGGATCGTTCCCGGACCTGATCACCGACGGCGTCGACGGCGCACTGTTCGAGCCGGGTCGTCCGGACGCGCTCGCCAAGCTCCTGCTCGACGTCGACACCTCCCCCGACCGGTACGACGATCTCGGCCGGCAGGCCCGGACGACGTACGAGAAGAAGCACCAGCCACACCAGAGCATCGATCAACTGCTCGACATCTACCGGTACGCGATCGAGCACCCGGTAACCGCCACCGCCTGAGTCCGAGGTCCAGATGCCCCCCGAAGGAAACGCCATGGAACAACGCGACCCGTCTCCGGGACACGCGTGGTACCGCCGCCCGCCGTTCCTCATCGCCACGGCCTCGGTCGTGGTCGCCGCGCTCGTCGTGGTCGGGATCGCCATCCTCGACGGTGACGCGGGGTCGAAGGCTCAGTCCAGTCCGTCCGCCTCCCCCGCGGCCACCGAAACCAACGTCACCGCACCGACAACGCCGCCGGCGCGGGTCTGCGGCAATGCCAAGGCCCTGACCGGTCCGGCCAAGGCTCCGTCCGGCGCGATCGTGGTCGGCACGGGCCAGAACCTCAACGAGGTCACCAACGCGCATCCGGCCGGTACGACGTTCTGGCTGTCCCCGGGCACGCACCGGGTCGGGACCGGGCCGTACGCCCAGGTCATCCCGAAGGACGGCAACGTCTACATCGGCGCGCCCGGCGCGGTCCTCGACGGCGGGAAGCGCAACCGGTACGCCTTCACCGGGTACGCCGCCGGCGTCACGGTGAAGAACCTGACCATCCAGAACTTCGGCGCACCGCGGACCAACAACGACGAGGGTGTGGTCAACCACGACGCCGCCTCCCGCTGGACGATCCAGGCCAACACGATCCGCCTGAACGCCGGCGCCGGACTGATGGTCGGCGACCACAACGTTGTTCGCGGCAACTGCCTGCAGGACAACGGCCAGTACGGCTTCAACGCCTACAACCCGGGCAAGGTCAAGGGCATCACGATCGAGAAGAACGAGATCGCCGGCAACAACACCGACGACTGGGAGAAGCTCAAGAAGGGCTGCGGCTGCACCGGCGGCGGCAAGTTCTGGGAGGTCACCGGCGCGGTCGTGCGCGGCAACTGGGTGCACGACAACCTCAGCGCGGGACTGTGGGCGGACACCAACAACACCGGGTTCGTGATCGAGGGCAACTACATCTCCGGCAACTTCGCCGAGGGCATCGTCTACGAGACCAGCTACAACGCCGGCATCCGGGGCAACACCTTCACCCGCAACGGTCTCGACAAAGGCCCGCGGAACCAGGGCTTCCCGACCCCGGCGGTGTACATCTCCGAGTCCGGCAGTGACTCGCGGGTGACGGGTGTCTACAACAAGACCTTCGAGATCAGCGGGAACGTCTTCACCGACAACTGGGCCGGCGTCCTGCTGTGGGAGAACGCCGACCGGTTCGCCGGATCGCCGGCCAACACCAGCACCGGATCGGGCACACTGGTCAACCCGACGGTGGTCACCGCCAAGACCTGCAACTCGAGCACCATCCACAACCAGCCGTACATCGGCGACTGCCGGTGGAAGACGCAGAACGTGCGGGTGCACGACAACGTCTTCAGCCTCGAACCGGACAAGATCGGGAAGACCTGCGCGTTCCGCAGCGGCTGCGGCTTCAACGGGTTGTTCTCCAACTGGGGCACGTTCCCGACCTGGTCGCCGTACCAGAAGGCGACCGTGCAGGACGCGATCACGTACCACCAGGGCAACCGGTTCTTCAACAACACCTACGCCGGTCCGTGGAACTTCATCGTGCACGAGCAGGGCAACCGGGTGAACTGGGCTTCCTGGCAGGGCGCGCCGTACGGGCAGGACCCGGACAGCGTGATCAAGGTGCAAGGGGAGCGCTGAACACCGTGATCGGGCCTCCTGAGCGTGCCGCCGGCGAGCAGATCGCACTGCTCCGCTCGGTCGGGTACGCCGCGTTCGGGCGGCACGAGCGGGATCTCGACGTCCTCGACGTGGTCTTCGACAGCCTCGTCGACGCCCCGGACAGCGGCGACGTACGGCGGCTGCGGTTCGCCGGGTACGGCATCACCCTGGATGTCGACGTACACGGACAGACCGACCTGACCGTCGAACTGCGGGTCTCCCCGTCCGGACCGGTGATGGTCGAGTCCCGCGGTGCCGACGACGGACCGACCGCGGCCCGGCTGGTCAGCTTCCTGCTCCGCTGGCCGGGCAGCACACAACGGCCGGTCCGGACCGCCTGGATCATGCTCTGATCAGACGGATCCGGACCAGCCGCCGGATACAGGCTCCTGCTTCAGGAGGCAAGCAGCAGTCTGAGTTTCTCCAGGCACCGGCCGCGGATCGGGCCGATGCTGCCGATCGGGATTCCGATCGTCGCCGAGATCTCCGCGTACGGCGCGGGCGGGTCGGCCATCAGCATGCCGAGCAGTTGTTGCCACCGGTCCGGCAGGCTCTCCAGAGCCCGCCGTACGTCGACCGCCCGCTCGTCGGCGAGTAGATCCGCGTCCAGCTCCGGCAGATCGCCGGGAACCCCCTCGAACGCGGCCGACTCGTAGGTGAGCAGGACCCGCTTGCGGAACGCCAGCACCCGCAGGCATTCGCGGCGGGTGGTGACGACCAGCCACGCGCCGACCCGCTCGGGGTCGACGCGGTGGATGTGCTCGAGCAACCGCAGCCAGACCATCTGGGACACGTCCGCGGCGTCGCTGTCGCTGAGCCGGAAGCTGCGGGTCACGGCCCAGACGAGCCGCGCATAGTGGTCGACCAACCGGCTCCAGGCGCCCTGGTCCCCGGACGCGGCCTGGATCACCAGGGTCGCGGCCTCGGACCGGACGACGGCAGCGTCGTCGGCCGTTTCCTGATCAGTACCGGGCTCGGCACTGAGTTGCTGCATCATGAATTCCCCCCTCGGGAATGCACCGCGTGTTCTGACGTCCCCCGACGTGGTGGTGCGTTGACTCGCCCGGCCGGCAGATGGCCGGGCGGGTTTCAGTAGGCGCCGTCGCTTCCCAGGACGGCGCGGGCGGTCTTCCACAAGATCAGCAGGTCCAGCGCGATCGACCAGTTGTCGGCGTACCGCAGGTCGAGCCGCATGGACTCTTCCCAGGTGAGATCGCTGCGACCGCTGACCTGCCAGAGGCCGGTCAGTCCGGGCTTCACGAGCATCCGCCGCGCATCGTCGATCTGGTACTTCGCGACCTCGGCCGGCAGTGGTGGCCGCGGGCCGACCAGTGACATGTCCCCCCGGAGCACGTTCACCAGTTGCGGCAGCTCGTCGATCGAGAACCGGCGCAGGTACTTGCCAACCTTCGTCACCCGCGGGTCGTCGCGGAGCTTGAACAGCACCCCGTTGCCCTCGTTCAGCTTCTGCAGTTCGGCCTTGCGTTCCTCGGCGTCGGCCACCATGGTGCGGAACTTCAGCATCGAGAACTGCTCACCGCCGCGGCCGACCCGGGTCTGCCGGAACAGCACCGGCCCGCGACTCGTCGCCTTCACCATGACCGCGGTCACGATCAGGATCGGCGACACCGCCAGCAGCAGCATGCAGCCGAGCACCCGGTCGAAGATGGTCTTCAGCAGGTGCGGACCGCCGCTGACCGACGGCCGCTCCAGGTGCAGCAGCGAGAGTCCGGCGACCGGTCGGATCGAGATCCGCGGTCCGGCCACCTCGACGATGCCCGGCGAGACGATCAGTTCGACACCGCGCTGCTCCAGCGCCCAGGACAGTTTCCGCAGCGTGTACCCGGCCAACTCGGGGTCGGCGGCGACCGCCACCACCTCGACGTCGAACTGGTCGACCGCGGCCAGGATGTCCATCTCGGTCCGGCCCAGCCGCTCGGGGGCCGGCTCCTCGAAGGCGTCACCCCGCGGCAGGCAGGTCGCGACCACGATGTAGCCGTCGGACGGCCGCTCCTCCAGGTGGTGCCGCAGTGTGGTCACCTGGTCGTTGCGTCCGACAACGAGCACCCGGCGCATGCACCGGCCGGCGAACCGCCGCCAGGAGATGCTGCGGTGCAGCACCCACCGGCCGAACATCGCCGCCAGGCACGTCATCGGCACCGCCAGGATGACGAAACCACGAGCGACCTCGCTCTTGGTCGCGTACGACGTGATGGCGACCAGGGCGGTCAGTGCGACCGCGGCCCGGATGATCGAGCGGAACTCCTCCGGCCCGGTGCCGAAGTACCGGGTCTCATAGCCCCGCTGCAGCGCCACACAGGCCAGCCAGGCGATCGGCAGCAGCGCGCCCACCAGGATGTAGCCAAGGTTGATCTGGGCCCCGAACCGGGCCACCAGCGCGAGCGAGCCACCGGTCACGGCCGCGGCCAGGTCGGCCGCGAGCGCGGCCCGGCGGTACCTACCGACCCACCGCGCCTCGGTGAACCGGGCCGACAGCGGCACGATCGCCGGGATCTCGTCCGGTACCACCCAGACCGGCCGACGACGCTCCCCCGACGGCGCCGGCCGTAGATCAGCCGAATCGGCCAACCCCTCGGACATGACGAATTCAGTCACGCACAGTCACCCCCCACAGGTGAAAAGCGACGCCCGTGACCAACCCACACCCCGTCACGGACCTCGATGAATGCCGCCCCCACAACGGCATTGACCCAGAGAGTACTACGGGATCGCCTGCTCTGACAGTACCCGGGGCGAGTGTTTACCCGTGCGCAATCCAGTCAACAGACAAAGACCCCCGGAGCCCGATTTCCAGGCTCAGGGGGTCTCGTATCGACTACAGCAAGTGATCGGCCGCCGGGTCGGGACGGCGATCGCCGGCAGTGTGTTCAGCCGGCGATCAGGCCGTCACCGCTGATCAGCTCGCGCATCTCGCCCAGCGTGCTGTCGCCCGGCGGCAGGATCGCGTCGGAGTCGTGCAGCTCGTCGTCCGGCAGCTTGTCGCCGGCCCGGACGAACTCCAGCAGCGCGGCGAAGGAGGTCTTGAAGCCCGCCTCGTCACCGGCGGAGACAGCCTTCTCCAGATCGGTGTCGACCGCGTTCAGCTGGTCCAGCTTGTCGTCGGCCAGTCGCCACTGACCTTCGCCCATGATGCGAACGATCATCGAACATCACCGTCCTGCGGCCGGGCGGGCTCGGCGGCCGGCTGCTGCGCCGGCTGCTGGGCAGGCGCCTGCGCCTGGGCCGGACCTGGCGTGTCGCCGGACAGCTCCTTCGGTGCGCTGCCACCGGCCAGCTGCGCCTTCATCGCGGCCAGCTCGCTCTCCACGTCGGAGCCGGACGACATCCGCTCCAGCTCCAGCGTGATGTTGTCCTTCGCCGTACCGCTGGCGTCGTCGAGCGCGCCGGAGGCGAGCAGCTCGTCGATCGCGCCGGCCCGGGCCTGCATCTGCTGGGTCTTGTCCTCGGCCCGCTGGACCGCCAGTCCGACGTCACTCATCTCCTCGGAGATGCCGGAGAAGGCCTCGTTGATCCGGGTCTGCGCCTCGGCCGCGGTGTAGGTGGCCTTGATGGTCTCCTTGCGGGTCCGGAACGACTCGACCTTGGCCTGCAGCCGCTGGGAGGCGAGCGTCAGCTTCTCCTCCTCACCCTGCAACTGGGCGTGCTGGGTCTGCAGATCGTCGATCTGGCCCTGCAGCCCGGACTTGCGGGTCAGGGCCTCCCTGGCCAGGTCCTCACGGCCCATCGAGAGCGCCTTCTGCGCCTGGTCCTGGAGCTTGCTGGACTGGGACTGCAGCTGGGAGGCCTGCAGCTCCACCCGCTTGCGGCTGGTGGCCACGTCGGCCACACCTCGCCGCACCTTCTGCAGCAGCTCCAGCTGCTTCTGATACGAGTAGTCAAGGGTTTCGCGAGGATCCTCGGCCTTGTCCAGGGCGGAATTCGCCTTGGCCTTGAAGATCGTCGACATCCGCCTGAAGATGCTCATCGATATCCGTACCCCTTCTGTGCCGGCGTGACGACCCGGCGTGCCTTGTCCACCCTATGTCCCCACGGGTCACCACACCATCAGGACCGGCCCCGATAAAGTGGGTGTCAGGTCCGGGGACCACCCCGAGTCGCGACCTGCCCTGCCGAATGAGGTTCAGACCCCGTGTTCCGTCGTACCAAGTCTGAGACAGATACCACCGTACCCGCCGAGCCCCAGGGCAAGCCGGGCGGGAAGGGACGCCCCACCCCGACCCGCAAGGAGGCGGAGGCGGCCCGCAAGGCCGCGCTGCGCAAGCCGCGCAACCGCAAGGAGGCGTCGGCGTACCGGCGGGAGAAGGTCCGGACCGAGCGGGCCAAGATGCAGGACGCGATGCGGACCGGCGACGACCGGTACCTGCCGGCCGCCGACAAGGGCCCGGTCCGGCGGTTCGCCCGGGACTACGTGGACGCCCGGTACTCGGCGATGGAGTTCGCGCTGCCGGTCCTCCTGGTGGTGTCCCTGGTCGGCGTGGTGTTCTCGGCGCAGTTCCCCTGGCTGGCCGGCATCGTCAACCTGCTCTTCCTGGTGATGATCGTGCTGATCGCGCTGGACTGGTTCCTGCTCTCGGCCGGCCTGCGCAAGGCGGTCACGGTGAAGTTCCCGAAGGAGTCGACCAAGGGCCTGGGGTTCTACGCGGTCCGGCGGACCATGCAGATGCGCCGCTGGCGGCTGCCCAAGCCGATGGTGAAGCGCGGCGAGAAGCCGAGCTGATCCGGGCCCAGTAGGGTCGGGGGTATGGACTTCCGCTATCTCGGCAACAGTGGTTTGAAGGTCAGCGAGATCTCGTACGGGAACTGGCTCACACACGGCTCCCAGGTGGAGAACGATCAGGCCAGGGCGTGTGTGCAGGCGGCACTCGAGGCCGGCATCACCACGTTCGACACGGCCGACGTGTACGCCAACACCAAGGCCGAGTCGGTTCTCGGCGAGGCGCTGGAGGGTCAGCGGCGCGAGTCGCTGGAGATCTTCACGAAGGTCTACTGGCCGACCGGCCCGGGCGGACCGAACGACACCGGCCTGTCCCGCAAGCACATCCACGAGTCGATCAACGGGTCGCTGAAGCGGCTCAAGACCGACTACGTCGACCTCTACCAGGCGCACCGGTACGACACCGAGACGCCGCTGGAGGAGACGATGGAGGCCTTCGCCGACGTCGTCCGCTCCGGCAAGGCGCTCTACATCGGTGTGTCCGAGTGGACCGCCGAGCAGCTGCAGGAGGGCCACCGGCTGGCCCGTGAGCTGCGCATCCCGTTCGTCTCGAACCAACCGCAGTACAGCATGCTCTGGCGGGTGATCGAGGCCGAGGTGGTGCCGGCGTCGGAGGAGCTGGGCATCGGTCAGGTCGTGTTCTCCCCGATCGCGCAGGGTGTGCTGACCGGCAAGTACGTGCCGGGCCAGCAGCCGCCGGAGGGCTCGCGGGCCACCGACGACAAGGGTGGCGCGAACATGATCCGGCGCTTCCTCAACGACGACGTGCTCACCCGGGTGCAGGAGCTGAAGCCGCTCGCCGACAAGGCCGGCCTGTCGCTGTCCCAGCTGGCCGTCGCGTGGGTGCTGCAGAACCCGAACGTCTCGTCGGCCATCGTCGGTGCCTCCCGGCCCGAGCAGGTCGTCGAGAACGTGAAGGCCTCCGGCGTGAAGCTCGAGGACGGGCTGCTCAAGCGCATCGACGAGGTCCTGGGCGGCATCGTCGAGCGTGACCCGGCCAAGACCGTGCAGAACGCGCCACAGACCCGGCCGGGCTCGTGAGCTGGAGCTGGCGGTTCGAGACCGCGAGCGGCGCCCTGGTCGACCCCGGTGAGGTCGGCGGGGCCGAGTTCTCCGCGCAGGGCGACGCGGAGAGCTGGCTGGGCGAGACCTGGCGGGACCTGTCCGAGCGTGGAGTCGGGCAGGTCTACCTGCTGGAGGACGGCCGTGAGGTCTACGGCCCGATGAGTCTGGCCGCGCCAGAGTAGGCTTCGGTCCGAACCAAACGCCTGCGTCACAGGGAAGCCGGTCCAAGTCCGGCGCTGACCCGCAACCGTAGGCCACCTCAGGGTGGCGAGCCGGAACACTGTGACGCAGGCAGACAGGCTCAGCTACCCGCCGTGGTCCGCGGGTGGAGCCCCTACCCTGCCTGCGCAGGCGGGACCTCCTCCATCGGGCCGCGGCCCGACCGAGGACGATCAGATGACTGCACAACGGACGCTACGACTGGTCCTCAGCCTGCTGGCGGGTCTCCTGCTGGCGGGGACCGTCGCCACCAACGCACAGGCCGAGGACGGCTACCGCTTCTGGGGCTACTACCAGTGGACCGCGGGCAAGTGGGCCTTCGCCCAGAAGGGCGCGGACGTCGTCGTACCCGCCGATGGCGCCGTGGAGGGCTGGCGGTTCGCCGTCGGCGGCGCGGCGCCCCGGATGCCGCGCGCGGCCGGTGACTTCGAGGCGATCTGCGGCAAGACCCCGGCCGAGGCCGGGAAGAAGCGGGTGGCCCTGGTGGTCGACCCCGGTACGCCGGAGGACGCGCTCAGCGGCGAGACGCCGAAGCCGGCCACCGGCACCTGCGTGGTGACGGATCCGAAGGCGACCGGGGCGAAGGTCCTGGCCGCGGTCGGACCGGTCCGGATCGAGAAGGGCCTGACCTGCGGCATCGACGGCTACCCGGCCAAGGGCTGCGGCGACGCGGTGAAGAACATCAAGGTCCCGGCCACGGATACGCCGGTGACCCTAAAGATCGGTGCCGCGGTCGGCTCCACTGCTGCTCCCTCTCCCGTCGCCTCCTCCTCGTCAGACGACGGTGCACCGTGGACCGGCATCATCATCGCCGCCGTGGTCGTGCTCGTACTGGCCGGAGGCGGTCTGGTGCTCAGCCGCCGGCGCTCCTCGAGTCAGTAGTGCGTACTGTCCATCACCTGACGCTCCCCCGGGCTCTGCACCCGGGGGCATGGTGGCTGTGGTCTCTCGGGATGGCCGTGGCCGCCAGCAGGACGCGTAACCCGGTGCTGCTCCTGCTGATCCTGGCAGTGACCGGTTTCGTCGTGGCGGCCCGCCGGAGCGACGCTCCCTGGGCCCACAGCTACGGCGCGTTCCTCAAGCTCGGGCTGGTGGTCATCGGTCTCCGAGTAGTCCTGCAAGCGCTGCTGTCCACCCGCTCGCAGGGCAACACGGTGCTGTTCACGCTGCCTCAGATCCCGTTGCCGGATTGGGCCAGCGGGGTCAAGCTCGGCGGCGAGGTCACCGCCGAGGCCCTGATCACTGCTCTGTACGACGGCCTCCAGTTGGCAGTCATGCTGTGCTGCATTGGTGCCGCCAACGCATTGGCCAGTCCACGGCGACTACTGAAGTCGTTGCCTGGAGCCCTCTACGAGATGGGCGTGGCCTGTGTGGTGGCGCTGACCTTCGCACCGCAACTGGTGACGGACTCCCGCCGTATCCGCGCCGCCCGTCGCCTGCGTGGCCGCACCCGCGGTTCCTTCCGTACGACGGCCATGCCGGTGCTGGAAGGTGCGCTGGACAGGTCCGTCGAACTCGCGGCCGCGATGGACTCCCGCGGCTACGGCCGTACGGCGCAGGTCCCGCGCCAGCAGCGCCGTCTGACCGGACTGGCCGTGCTCCTGGGATTGCTGGGCATCCTGCTCGGCGTCTATGCGCTCCTGACCGACTCCATGGCCTTTCCGTTCGCTGCGTCCACTCTCGGCGTCGGACTGCTGATGGCCGTCGGTGCCATGGCGGTCGGGCGCCAGCGCGTGATGCGGACGCGGTACCGGCCCGATCCGTGGGCTCTGCCCGAGTGGCTGGTTGTCGCCGCCGGAGCGATCGCCGCCGCGGCCATGGTGACCGCAGCGGCCCGTGGCGTGACCGGTCTGGTGTTGCCGGGACCGATGGTGGTGCCACCGGCTCCGCTGCTGCCGATTCTCGGCATCCTCGTGGGCCTGGCGCCCGCGCTGGCCGCGCCGCCACTGGTGAGGCGGACGGTCACATGATCGAGTTCGACCGGGTGACGGTCACCTACGACGGCGCCGCGGAACCGGCCCTGCGCGACGTGAGCTTCACCGTGCCCGAGGGCGAACTGGCGCTCGTCATCGGCCGGACCGGCTCCGGCAAGTCAACGTTGCTGCGGGCAATCAACGGGCTGGTGCCGCACTTCACCGGTGGGACGCTGTCCGGCCGGGTCCTGATCGACGGGCGTGACACCCGCGAGTTCAAGCCACGTGACCTGGCCGATGTGGTCGGTATGGTCGGGCAGGATCCGATGGCCGGGTTCGTCACCGACACAGTGGAGGACGAACTTGCGTACAGCATGGAGTCACTCGGAGTCGCGCCGGACGTCATGCGCCGCCGGGTCGAAGAGACGCTCGACCTGCTGGGACTGGCCGACGTACGTGACCGTGCGCTGACCTCGCTGTCCGGCGGACAGCGACAGCGGACCGCAATCGGCGCGGCCCTCACCTCTCACCCAGCTGTACTCGTTCTGGACGAGCCAACGTCTGCGCTGGACCCGCAGGCAGCGGAGGAGGTGCTGGCCGCGCTGCAGCGGCTCGTGCACGATCTGAGTGTCACTGTGGTGATGGCCGAGCACCGGCTCGAGCGCGTCATCCAGTACGCCGACCGGGTGATCGAAGTACCCGGTGGCTCTGCACCTGTGTCGACCGGGCTGCCGGCCGATCAGATGGTGGCTGCACCGGTTGCACCGCCTGTGGTGGAGCTCGGACGCCTCGCTGGCTGGTCTCCCCTGCCGCTGTCCGTGCGGGACGCCAGGCGGGCTGCTGTCGCCTTGCGCGGCAGTCTGGACTCCGCTGCACCGGTCAGACCCAACGCCTCTCTCGGCGCAGAGCTCGCGCGGTGCACCGACCTCGTGGCCGGCTACGGCAACGTCATGGCGCTGCGCGGAGTGTCACTGAGCATCAACGCAGGCGAAGTCGTCGCTCTGATGGGCCGCAACGGCGCCGGCAAGTCAACGCTCCTGAACGCCCTTGTCGGCATCGTCCCAGCCCGATCCGGTACGGCGGTCGCGGGCGGCGCGGACCCACGTCGTACCAGGCCTGAGAGGCTCGTGAAGGCGGTCGGACTGGTGCCGCAGGAGCCTGCGGACCTGCTGTACGCCGCGACCGTCGCCGACGAGTGTGCCGGCGCCGACTCCGACTTCAGAGTGCCGTCCGGTAGTTGCCGAGCGCTATTGAATCGGCTGGCGCCGGACATCGACGACCGGATGCATCCGCGGGACCTGTCCGAGGGACAGCGGCTCTGCCTGGCGTTGGCCGTCGTACTGTGTGGCGCCCCGCCGCTCCTGCTGCTGGACGAGCCGACGCGTGGGCTGGACTACGGTGCCAAGCGGCGGCTCGTGGAGATCCTGCGAGAGCTGGCTGCTGCTGGACATGCGGTGGTGCTGTCGACGCACGACGTGGAGATGGTCGCCGAGGTTGCCAGCCGGGTTCTGGTGCTCGCTGAGGGCGAGTTGGTGAGCGATGGCGAGACTGCGACGGTGATCGCCGGGTCGCCGGCGTTCGCGCCGCAGGTGGCGAAGATCCTTGCTCCGCTGCCGTTCCTGACCGTCGGCGAGGTCGCCACTGCCTTGGACCGGGCGTCGTGAATCTCGTCCGGCTGAAGCCTCGCAGTACGGCGGCTCTCATGGTCGCCTCGTTGGCCGGACTGCTGGCCTTCGGTTGGCCGTTGTTCTTGCACACGGACCAGGTGGGTGAGTCCGCGATCGGGCATACCACCGACGCACCGTGGCTCTTCGTGCTGCTGCTGCCGTTGCTGGTGGCCGTAGTACTCGCGGAGTTGTCCGAGTCGGGGATCGACGCGAAGGTGATCTCGCTGCTGGGGATGCTGGCGGCTGTCGGCGCTGCGCTGCGGGCGCTGGGTCCGGGTACGGCGGGGCTGGAGCCGGGGTTCTTCCTGCTCGTGCTGGCTGGGCGGGCGTTCGGGGCGGGGTTTGGGTTCGTGCTGGGGGCTGTGTCGCTGCTGGGTGGGGCGTTGATCAGTGGCGGGGTTGGGCCGTGGATGCCGTTCCAGATGTTCGCCTGCGCGTGGGTGGGGTGCCTGGCTGGTCTGTTGCCGCGGGCGGGTGGACGGCTGGAGTTGCTGCTGTTGGCGGCGTACTCGATGGTCTCCGGCGTGCTGTACGGCTTGGTGATGAATCTGTGGTTCTGGCCGTATGCGACGTTCGGGAGCGACTTCTCGTTCATCCCGGGCGCAGCGCTGAGCGGGAACCTGCATCGGTACTTCCTGTTCGTGGTGGCGACGTCGCTGGGCTGGGACATTCCGCGCGGGATCCTCAGCGCGGTCCTGGTGCTGCTCGTCGGGCGGCCGGTGTTGAAGGCCTTCCGGCGTACGGCGCGGAAGGCGGCCTTCGACGTACCAGTGGTGTTCGATTCCGGGAGGGCTGATGGCTGAGCAGCGGACGTTGATCCTCGGCGGAGCGCGGTCCGGCAAGTCGATCGCCGCCGAACGCCGGTTGGCCGCGGAGCCCGAGGTCTTGTACGTCGCGACCGGTGGTGACGACTCTGGTGACGCGGAATGGGCCGAGCGGATCGCCAAGCATCGGGCTCGGCGCCCGGCCAGTTGGGGTCTGGCGGAGACGATCGATCTGGTCCCGCTGCTCGAGTCGTCCGGTCCGCCGATGCTGATCGACTGCCTGACGCTGTGGCTCGCCCGCACCATGGATTCCCTTGATATCTGGTCGGATCTGAGTCGCTCGGACCTGGTCGACCGACGCATCGCGGAGCTGGCCGACGCGTGGTCGCGCACGTCCCGGGTCGTGGTTGCCGTCAGCAACGACATCGGCTCCGGCGTGGTCCCCGCCGACCCCGGCACCCGCCTCTTCCGCGACCTGATGGGCCGCCTCAACACCACCATCTCCCTGGCATCGGACGAGGTCCTCTGGACCATCGCCGGCCGAACCCTCCCCCTCACATGACAAGCAACGAGGGGCAACCCGACAACCCAAGCAACCCGCCCGGAGGCGGCTCGCCCGGCGGGGGCGTCGGTGGGTGGGTGGATGGGGCTTGGTTGAGTTTGGGGACGTTGTCGGTGCTGCCTGCTCGGGTGCCGTCGACCGTCGATCGTCCGGTGGGTGGGCGGGCGATGGTGCTGGCACCTGTCGTGGGGTTGGTGATTGGCTCGGTTGCTGCTGGTGTGGTGGGGCTGGTTCAACTGGTGCGGCCGGATGCGGATCTGTTGAGCGCGGTGCTGGCCGTGCTTGTGGTCGCGGGGTTGTCCGGCGCACTGCATCTGGACGGCATGGCGGATTTTGCGGATGCGCTCGGCAGTCGGCGGGACCGCGAGACCATGCTCCGGATCATGAAGCAGAGCGACATCGGGCCGTTCGGTGTCGTCAGCATCATCGGCGTACTCCTCGTCGACGTCGCCGCGCTCACCACCTGCATCCAGGCCGGCTTCGGCTGGCAAGCGGCCCTCATCGCCACCACAGCCAGTCGCCTGACGCTCCCGTGGTCCTGCCGCACCACAATCCCCGCAGCCCGCCCAGACGGCCTCGGCGCGGTAGTCGCCGCCACCGTCCGCCCCCTCACAGCAGCCGCGACCACGGTCGTCGTACTGGCCGCCGCCCTCGCCCTCACCTGGCTCACCACGTCCCCCGACCTCCTCCAGCTCGCGGGCACCGCCGCCGCAGTCCTCCTGGCCGTGGCTACGGCCGGAGCCACCACCCGCCACGCCCACACGACCCTGGGCGGCACCACCGGCGACGTCCTCGGGGCGGCCATCGAACTCGCCCTCCCGATCGCCTTTTTGACCCTCGCGCTGACCGCCTGAGCCCGCCTCCACCACCGCGGGGCCGGGGTGCATTAATGTCGCCGGTGGACGGCGAACGTGGGGTAGTGACGGCGAGGACAGATGTGATGTTGGCGGTTTACGGCCGGTACAGGGCCGGGTACACCTTGCGATCCGTTATGTTTATGTAATGAACGCAACCCGCCCCGCACCTGGGTCGCAGGCTTCGCTGCGCGAAGCCAACCGCGAACGCGTTCTGGGAGTCGTCCGGCAACACGGCCCCCTGACCCAGGTCGAGATCGCCACCGCCTCCGGACTGTCGGCCGCCACCGTGTCGAACATGGTCCGCGAACTGGACCAGGCCGGCATGGTCGGCCTGTCCCGCAGCATCCGCAACGGCCGCCGCGCGGTCCTCGTCTCGCTCGCGTCCGGCGGCGGCCTGCTCGCCGGGGTCGCTTTCGGCGAGCGCGACGTCCGGGTGGCGATCGCGAACGAGTCCCGCGAGGTCCTCGCCCAGCAGCTGATGCCCCTGCAGGCCGACCACGTCGCCGACGACGGGATGGAGCGCGCGGCCCGGCTGCTCGCCGACCTCGCCGAGACGGTCAGCTCAGGCGTCGAGGACATCAGCGCCATCGGCTTCGGCCTGCCCGCGCCGGTCGACTCGGTCAGCGGCGAGGCGGGCTCCGACGCGGTCCTGCCAGGCTGGCGCGGCGTGAACGTCGCGGAGGCCATGGCCGGCCACCTCCGCGCCCCGGTCGCGCTCGACAACACCGCCAACCTGGCCGCCCTCGGCGAGTTGCGCAACGGCGCACTCCGCGGCGTACGGCACGGCTGTTACCTCAAGTTTTCCTACGGTGTCGGCGCCGGCATCGTGCTCGGCGGCGAGGTGTTCCGCGGCTCGGCCGGTACGGCGGGCGAGATCGGCCACGTCACCATCGACGAGAACGGCCCGATCTGCCGCTGCGGCAACCGGGGCTGCCTGGACACGTTCGTCGGATCCCGCGCGTTGATCAGCAGCCTGGCCGCATCGCACGGCCCACTCCGGCTGAAGGACATCATCAGCCGAGCCCTGCAGGACGACCTCGGCTGCCGCCGGGTGATCGAGGATGCCGGCCGCCGGGTCGGTGTCGCAGTGGCCGGCTTCGTGAACCTGTTCAACCCCGAGGTGATCGTGGTCGGCGGCCTGATGGCGGAGGCGGGCGACCTGATCCTGCACCCGCTCCGCGAAGCCCTCGACCGCTGCGCGATTCCCAGCGCCGCCGCGACCGTGGATCTGCGCCGCGCCGAGCTCGGCGACGAGGCCGACATCATCGGTGCAATCCACCTGGCCTCGGTGCTCAGCCACGCTCACGCCACCAAGTCGCTCAGCATCTCCTGACACCAAGTTGCTCAAGCATCTTCTGACACCACCTCGGCGTACGTCGAGGCGCTTCCGCCTGCCCTGCGAACGGTCACGTGACACGAATATGTCTATTTCTTGAATTCAAGTCTTGACGTCAAGGCCGCCGGGAGCTTGACTTCCGTCAGGCCTACCCGGGCCTTCACGTCAAGGAGCCGCCATATGTCCGTGTCAGCATCCCGTCTCGTCGGCCTCGGCCTCGCCGTCTCGGCCCTCGCCGTCTCCCTCGTCGCCTGTGGCTCCGACGACGGTGACTCCGGTTCGGGCGGCGGCGCCAAGAAGATCGCGCTGCTGCTGCCGGAATCGAAGACGACCCGCTACGAGGCGCTCGACCGGCCGCTGTTCACCGAGGCACTCAAGGCCGCCTGCGCCGACTGCGAACTGATCTACAGCAACGCCGACCAGGACGCGGCCAAGCAGCAACAGCAGGCCGAGGCGGCGCTGACCCAGGGCGCGAACGTGCTCGTGCTCGACCCGGTCGACGGCAAGGCCGCCGCCGCGGTCGTCGCCTCCGCGAAGAGCCAGAGCGTCCCCGTGGTCGCGTACGACCGGTTCATCGAGAACGCCGACTACTACGTGTCGTTCGAGAACGAGGCCGTCGGCAAGCTCCAGGCACAGACCCTGGTCGACACCCTCAAGGCGGCCGGCAAGACCTCCGGCAACCTGGCGATGATCAACGGCGCCCCGACCGACCCGAACGCGGCCGACTTCAAGAAGGGCGCGCACAGCGTGCTGGACAGCAGCGGCTTCAAGATCGCCGCCGAGTTCGACACCCCGGACTGGAGCCCGGACAAGGCGCAGGCCTGGATGGAAGGCCAGCTGAGCGCGATCAAGAACGGCCTGGTCGGTGTGTACGCCGCCAACGACGGTACGGCGGGCGGCGCGATCGCAGCCCTGAAGGGTGGCGGCGTCACCCCGCTGCCGCCGGTCACCGGGCAGGACTCCGAACTGGCCGCGATCCAGCGGATCGTCGCCGGGGACCAGGCGATGACGATCTACAAGGCGGTCAAGCCGCAGGCCGAGGCCGCCGCGAAGGGCGCGCTGGCGCTGGCGAACGGCAGCAAGCCCGAGTCGACCACCGAGAAGAGCGGCATCCCGTCGACGATCCTCGACCCGGTCGCGGTGACCAAGGCCAACATCAAGGACACCGTGGTCAAGGACAACATCTACAAGGTGACCGACATCTGCACCGCGTCGTTCGCGGCCGCCTGCACCGCGGCCGGCCTGACCAGCAACTGACCCGCCCCTTCGGCGTTGCCCCGCAGTGAGGTGCGGGGCAACGCCGGGTCTGTCCCGGCGGACGGATCGCCGCGATCATGGCCTGAACGCAAAGCCCAGGAGGCTGATCGAGTGACTGTCACCCCCACACCTGTCCCCGTCGGCACCGGTACGGTGCTGACGCTGCGGGGCGTCTCCAAACGCTTCGGCGCGGTCCAGGCCCTGAAGAACATCGAGCTGGACGTCCGGACCGGTGAGGTGCTGGCCCTGGTCGGCGACAACGGCGCCGGCAAGTCGACGCTGGTGAAGACGATCGCCGGCGTCTACACCGCCGACGACGGCACGATGGTGTTCGACGGGCAGGAGGTGCGGGTCAGCAGCCCGGCCGAGGCGCAGCAGCTCGGCATTGCCACGGTGTTCCAGGACCTGGCCCTGTGCGACAACCTCGACGTGGTCGCGAACCTGTACCTCGGCCGCGAACTGCGCCGGGGCCGGGTGCTCGACGAGGTCGAGATGGAGCGGTCGTCGTGGGAGCTGCTCCGGCAGCTGTCCGCGAAGATCCCGTCGGTCCGGATCCCGGTCGCCAGTCTGTCCGGCGGCCAGCGGCAGACCGTCGCGATCGCGCGCAGCCTGCTCGGCCAGCCGAAGGTCGTGATGCTGGACGAGCCGACCGCGGCGCTCGGCGTGGCCCAGACCGCCGAGGTGCTCAACCTGGTCGAGCGGCTGCGCGAACGCGGCCTGGCCGTGATCCTGATCAGCCACAACATGGCCGACGTGATGGCGGTCGCGGACCGGGTCGCCGTACTGCGGCTCGGCCGGAACAACGGCGTCTTCGTGGTCAGCGAGACCAGGACGCAGGACATCATCGCCGCCATCACCGGCGCGACGGACAACGCCGTCTCCGAGCGCGCCGCGCGCCGGACACAGCAGGAGGGCTCGGCATCATGACGTTGCACGGATCAGAGATCCGGCCGCAGGACACGCCGCGCCCCGGCACCTCGTCCACGAACGGCACCGACCAACTGCCCGCCGACCTGCAGGACGAGCGGCTGATCGCCAGCCACGGCATCAGCGGCGCCGTCTCCGCGTTCACCGCCCGGCTCCGCTCGGGTGACCTCGGCTCGGTCCCGGTGGTGGTCGGCCTGATCATCATCTGGGCGGTCTTCCAGATCGCGAACAGCTCGTTCCTGTCCAGCCGCAACCTGGTGAACCTCACCCTGCAGACCACCTCCGTCGGCGTCATCGCGCTGGGCATCGTGCTGGTCCTGCTGCTCGGCGAGATCGACCTGTCCGTCGGCTCGGTCAGCGGCCTGGCCGCCGCCGTCCTCGGCGTCACTTTCGTGAACCTGAGCTGGCCGTGGGTGCTGTCGCTCCTGGTCAGCATCGCCCTGGGGCTCGTGATCGGGTTGTTCTACGGCGCTCTCTACACCCGGTTCGGCGTACCGAGCTTCGTGATCACCCTGGCCGGTCTGCTCGGCTTCCTCGGTCTCCAACTGCTTGTGCTCGGCAAGGAGGGCACGCTCAACCTGCCGTACGACTCCGCGCTGGTCGGATTCGCCGCGCGCAGCTTCCTCTCCCCCGCTGTCGCCTACGGACTGATCGTCGTGGTCGTCGCGCTCTACGTGCTGACCCGGCTGCGCGGCCGAGGCGCCCGCGCGGCGGCCGGGCTGTCGGCAGCGCCCACCTCGATCATCGCGATCAAAGCGGCCGCCCTGACCGTGGCGCTGGTCGTCCCGGTCATCGTCCTGAACGGCGATCGCGGTGTCTCGTCGATGTTCCTGTTCTTCCTCGCGCTGGTGGTCGGCACCGATCTCGTCGTACGGCGCACTCGTTGGGGCCGCTCGGTGTTCGCGGTCGGCGGCAACGTCGAGGCCGCCCGGCGCGCGGGTATCAACGTCAAGATGATCTACCTGTCGGTGTTCGCGGCGTGCTCGACCTTCGCTGCTGTCGGCGGCATCCTCGCGGCGGCCCGGCTGGTCGCGGTGGGCCAGAGCAGCGGCGGCACCGACACCAACCTGAACGCGATCGCGGCCGCAGTCATCGGCGGCACGAGCCTCTTCGGTGGCCGCGGATCGGCGTACTCCGCTTTGCTCGGGGCATTGGTGATCATGTCGATCTCGAACGGTCTCGCCTTGCTCAGCCTCGACTCCAGCGTCCGCTACATCGTGACCGCCGCGGTGCTTCTGATCGCGGTCACCATCGACTCGCTCAGCCGTCGCAGCCGGCAGGCACACGGCCGCGCTTAGAGACCCGGTGGGCTCCCTCCTGACCCTGACCAGCGGGAGCCCACCGTTCCACCCGGAGTGGAAAGATGTGCCCCATGGCCACATCCAGGCGAGCTATTCGGGCGTTGGCGACCAGTCCGGACCAGTCGGTCACCCCGCTGGAACTGTTCTTCGATCTGGTGTTCGTCTTCGCGCTGACGCAGATCACCGCACTGATGGCGCACGACCTGAGCTGGCATGGTGTGCTCCGCGGGATTCTCCTGGTCGGGCTGCTCTGGTGGAGCTGGATCGGCTTCTCCTGGCTGTGCAACCTCGTCAAGGCCGACGAGGGCTCGGTGGCCGGCGTCCTGCTGCTGTCGATGGCCGCGATGTTCCTGATCGCGCTCGCGATTCCCGAGGCCTTCCATGACCTCCCCGGCGGTCTCTCCGGCCCGGTGGTCATCGCCTGTGCGTACTTCGCCTTCCGCGCGCTGCATCTGGTCCTGTTCTGGCTGATCGCCGACGGCGACCCGGTGCTGCGCCGTACGCTCATCCGCTTCGCACCGTCGATGCTCAGCGCGACCGCGCTCCTGCTGATCGCCTCGCAGTACCACGGGAGAACCCAGACGTTGCTGTGGGCAGCGGCACTGGCTGCGGACTACGGCGGCACGTACCTGATCGACGCACGCGGCTGGCGGTTCCGATCGGCGGCGCACTTCGCCGAGCGGCACGGCCTCATCGTGATCATCGCGCTCGGCGAGTCGATCGTCGCGATCGGCGTCGGGGTCAACGACCTGCCGATCTCCTGGCCGATCCTGATCGCCTCCCTGCTCGGACTGGTGGTGTCCGCTGCGCTCTGGTGGATCTACTTCGACGCCGCTGTCCGGTACGGCGAACGCGCGCTGGAGAAGGAGCCGCCCGAGACCCGTCCCAAACTGGCCCGCGACGCGTACACGTTCCTGCACCTGCCCATGGTGATCGGCATCGTCCTGCTCGCCCTCGGCCTCAAGAAGGTCCTGGAGTACGTCGGCGACACCGAGCACCATCACCTGGACGATCCGCTGAAGGGTGTCGGTCTGTTTGCGCTCTTCGTCGGCGTCGCCCTCTACCTGCTCGGCCATGTCGGGTTCAAGCGCCGGACCATGCACCAGTGGAGCGTGTCCCGGCTGATCACGGCCGCTCTCGTGCTGATCGCGATACCGCTGGTCCAGAACGTGCCGGCGCTCGGGCAGCTCGCCGTACTCGCTGCTCTGCTGATGGTGCTGGTCGCGTTCGAGGCGGTCCGGTTCGCACCGGAGCGGGACGAGCTCAAGCACGGATGAAGAAAGGGCCCCCGCAGCTGCGGGGGCCCTTGTCTGCAACGGGTTTCAGGCGGTGGCGGCGGTCAGGTCGACCTTCGGCTCCGCGAAGTGGCACGCCGCGGCGTGGCCGGCGCTGGAGTGGGCCTTCGGCTCGAGCAGGGGCTCCTGCGTCGCGCAGATGTCCTCGGCCTTCCAGCAGCGGGTCCGGAACCGGCAGCCGCTCGGCGGGTCGATCGGCGAGGGTACGTCGCCGACCAGCCGGATCCGCTCCTTCGGCGGCACACCACGGATGGTGCCCAGGTCCGGAGCCGCGGACAGCAGCGCCTGCGTGTACGGGTGCTGCGGAGCGCCGTAGATCTGCTCGCGGCTGCCCTGCTCGACGATCTTGCCCAGGTACATCACCGCGACCTGGTCACAGAAGTGCCGGACCACGCCCAGGTCGTGGGCGATGAACACGAACGCGATGCCGAGATCGCGGCGCAGGTCCTCCAGCAGGTTCATCACCTGGGCCTGGATGGACACGTCCAGCGCGGACACCGGCTCGTCGGCGATGATCACCTCCGGCTCCACCGCGAGCGCCCGGGCGATGCCGATGCGCTGGCGCTGACCGCCGGAGAACTCGTTCGGGTACCGGTTGTGGTGCTCGGGGTTCAGGCCGACCCGCTCAAGCAGTTCCTGGACCCGGTCGAGCTCCTTGCCCTTCTTCACCAGGTTGTGCACGCGCAGCGGCGTACTGATGATGTTGCTGACCGTCTGGCGCGGGTTCAGCGAGCTGTACGGGTCCTGGAAGACGATCTGCAGCTGCCGCCGGAACGGGCGCAGCTCCCGCTCCTTCAGCTGCGCGATGTTCGTGCCCTTGAACAGGATCTCGCCCGCGGTCGGGGTCAGCAGCCGGGTGATCATCCGGCCGGTCGTCGACTTGCCACAGCCGGACTCGCCGACCAGGCCCATGCTCGCGCCGGCCTTGAGCTCGAAGCTCACACCGTCGACGGCCTGGACGACCTTCTTGGTCCGGCCCAGCCCGGCCGCTTCCTTGATCGGGAAGTGCATCTTGAGGTCCCGGACCTGCAGCAGCGGCGCGCCGGAGTCCTTCGCCGTGCTGCCGGACGGAACGCTGTCGACCTTGCGCACAGTCTTGTCGCTCATCTCTCTCCTCAGCCCCCTGTCAGCTCAGTCTCGGCGCGACTTCGGCCGTGTAGATCGTGGCCTTGTCGTGCAGGTGACAACGGGCTGTGTGGGCACCGGCGCCGTCCACCGGCAGCAGTTCCGGCAGGTCGGTGGTGCAACGCTCACCCTTGACGCGGTCCTTGTACGGACAGCGCGGGTTGAACGAACATCCGTCGGGCAGGTTCAGCAGGGACGGCGGCAGACCCTTGATCGGGCGCAGCCGCTCGTTGGCCGCCGACACCGTCGGGATCGACTCGAGCAGACCCCAGGTGTAGGGCATCCGCGGGTTGGCCAGCACGTCCTCGGCGGTGCCGTACTCGACACAGCGCCCGGCGTACATCACCAAGACGTCGTCGGCCATCTCGGCCACCACACCCAGGTCGTGGGTGATCAGCACGATCGCGGAGCCGAACTCCTTCTGCAGGTTGTTCAGCAGGTCCAGGATCTGCGCCTGCACGGTGACGTCCAGCGCGGTCGTCGGCTCGTCGGCGATGACCAGCTTCGGGTCGTTGACCAGACCCATCGCGATCATCGCGCGCTGCCGCATACCGCCGGAGAACTCATGCGGGTACTGCGAGAAGCGGCGCTGCGGGTTCGGGATACCGACCAGGTCGAGCATCTCCAGGGCACGCTTCTTGGCCGTGTCCTTGGACACCTTGTGGTGCACCCGGTAGGCCTCGGTGATCTGGTTGCCGACCGTGTAGAGCGGGTGCAGCGAGGACTGCGGGTCCTGGAACACCATCGCCACCGCATCGCCGCGGATCTTCATCAGCTCGCTCTCCGGCAGGCCGACGATCTCGTCGCCGCCGAGCCGGATCGATCCGGTGATCCGGGTGCGCTTGCGGTCGTGCAGGCCCATCACGGCCATGCTCGACACGGACTTGCCGGAGCCGGACTCGCCGACGATGGCCAGCGTGCGGCCGAGCGGGACCGAATAGCTCAGCCCGTTCACGGCGCTGACCACACCATCCGCGGTCGGGAACTTGACCGCGAGGTCCTCGACCACCAGGTACGGCGTCTCGCCGCTGGGGTTGATCGAAGCCTGCCGGCGCTCACGGGTAGCGACCGACGGACCACGCTTCTCGGCCGCCGCCGCCTCCGACTCGCCAGCTGCGCTCTCGACCATGGTGTCCTTCCGGTCTTCAGGGGCGGGTGTGCTCACGTAAGCCTCACTCGCGGGTCGATCAGGCTGTAACCAATGTCCACCAGGAAGTTCATCGCGACAAGGATGACCGACGCCACCAGGACGGTGCCCATGATCACCGGCAGGTCGTAACTGTTCAAGCTGTCCAGCACCAGGACACCGAGGCCGGGTAGATCGAAGATCCGTTCGGTGAAGATCGCGCCGGCGAGGCTGCCCGCGACATCGAGGCCGAAGATCGTGATCACCGGGATCAGGCCGGACCGCAGTGCGTGCTTGTAGGTGACCACCCGGTCGGACAGGCCCTTGGCCCGTGCGGTGCGGATGTAGTCCTCGCTCAGCGTCTCGACCATGGATCCACGGGAGTACCGGGCGTAGGACGTGCAACTGTAGATGCCGAGCACCAGCCAGGGGGTGAGCAGGCCGGCGAACCACTTCCCGATGTTCTCCGACGGTGGTGTCCAGGACCCCCGTGGAAGGATCGGATACAAGATTGTCAGGTACAGCGCGATCATCAGCGCCACGATGTAGTAGGGCACCGAACTGACCACCAGCGTGCTGGTCATCAGCGCACGGTCGCCCAGGGTCCCGCGTCTCTTCGCCGCCTGCGATCCGACGAAGACGCCGATGGTGAGTACCAGTACGGCGTAGCCGGCGACCAGCGACAACGTCACCGGGAACCGGGACTTGAGCATCTCGGTGACCGGGCGGTCGTTCTTGAACGAGAAGCCCAGGCACGGCGCGGCGCAGTGCTGGGTCACGCCGGAGGTGGTGAAGTCACGGCCGGTGAAGATGCCCGCGGTGTACTCCGCGAACTGCTGAACCTTCGGCCTGTCCAGGTGAAGGTTCGACTTGATCTCGTTGTAGCGCTGCTGGGTGCAGTTGCGCTCGCCGCAGATCGCGCCGGCTGGGTCCGTGGGCGCGATGAAGAACAGCGCGAAGGTCGCGATCAGCGTGACCAACACGACACTGAGCGCGCTGACCAAACGGCGCGCCACGAAGTAGAGCACGGGATTGTCTCCTCACCGATCGGAGTGGTGCCCGGACATTGATCCGGGCACCACTCCACCGTTCACTGACTGACTACTGCTTCAGAACGGGCCTCGATCAGGGCTGCTTCAGGTAGATCGAGGTGAACTCGGGCAGACCCTGTGTCGGGTCGTTGATGGCGTGCCCGATGTTCTTGCCGATCGGCGAGTTCGTACCGGAGTAGTACAGCGGCAGGGCCGGGAGGTAGTTCTCCAGGATGTCCTTGTCGATGTTCTTCCACTCCGACAGCTGCTCGTCCGGAGACTTCGCCGACACTGCGTCGATCTTGGCGTCCAGCGCCTTGTCCTGCAGCTGGCCGATGCTGTTGCCCAGGGCAATCGCGTCGGAGCGGAACAGGACCGGGAACCAGCTGGAACCGGACGGCCAGTCGGAGCACCAACCGGTCGGCGTCTTGCCGATGTTGACCGGTGCGTCCTGGTTGCCGACGTACGTGCGGAGCTTCGCCTTCGGGACACCGATCGGCTTCACTTTGAAGCCGGCCTTCTCGAAGACCTGCTGACGCAGCTGGCTGACCTGGGTCGAGATCGGGTCGTCGATCGAGAAGTACCAGCTGAGCTCGAAGTTCGCCTTGCCCAGCTTGCCCAGCTCGGACTTGACCTCGGCGGCCACCGCGTCGTCCTCGGCGCCCTTACCGGTGCCGTTCATGCCCGGCAGTTCGTACTTCTCGAAGCCCGGGACGGCCGGCGGCAGGATCGTCGACGCCGGGATGGCGTCGGCCGGGGTCAGACCCGCGACCTTGCGCCACGAGTCGTACGGGTACGCCTTCGCGATCAGCTTGCGGACCTCGAGCGGAATCTTCCGCGTGTCCATCGGGTAGGTGATGGTGCACGGCGACTCACCCTTGACGAGCTGCGACTGGTCCTTGACCTCAGGAAGCAGCGAGACGTCCAGGTTCGAGTAGTTCAGCGCGTTGGCGTCCGGGCCGGAACTGGCCAGGACCTGACGCTGAGCCTTGATGGTGTCCTGGGCGAACTTGAAGTCCCAGGCGTCGACGTACTGGTGCCGCACCGGGTCCGTGTTCGGGTCCCAGCTCGGGTTCTTCGACAGCTTGAGCTCAGTACCCGGAACGTACGAGTCGACCTTGTACGGGCCGGTCGACATCGGGCGCTGCTCGTAGTTCTTCTGCGTGTCCTTCGCCTGCGGGATCGGCGTGAACATCGGGAACGCCGCGTAGAACGGCAGGTCGTCGAACTTCTTCGCCAGGTGGATGACCAGCGTGCTGTCATCCGGCGTCTCGACACCCGCGTAGTTGGCGCCACCGGCGCCGTACGGGCCCTTGTAGGTCTCGCCGTCCTTGAAGAACTGAATCTGGTACGTCGGTCCGGCGTCGTACAGGTCGTGAGCGAAGGAGCGCTTGATCGCGTACGCGTAGTCGGCGGCCTTCACCTCCGTGCCGTCCTGGTACTTGATGCCCTTCTTCAGCTTGAAGGTCCAGGTCAGACCGTCGGCCGACTTCGTACCCAGGTCCTCGGCGAGGTCCGGGACGAGGACCGGCTTGTGGCTGTCCCCGTCGAGCCGGTACTGGGTCAGCGTGCGGAACATCAGCTTGCTGATCTGGTTACCGTCGGTGTAGTAGATGTTCGTCGGGTCGAAGGTGTCCGGCGTGACGTCGGACAGCACCGTGAGGGTGCCCCCCTTCTTCGCTCCGTCGACTTCCGCGGCCGGGCCCTTCGCAGTGGCGTCAGTCGCCTTCTCCTGGGCGCCACCCAGGTTGCCCTGCCCACCACTGTTGTTTCCGCTGTTCGAGGACGGGCTGCCACAGGCCACGGCGGCCAACATGACCGTCGCCGCGACTGCGGTGATCCGTTTCCACTGCATGGTCGGGTTTCTCCTTTTCTGCCGCTGGGGCAATCGCCGAACTACCGGCGAGTCTTGGGGTCGAAGGCGTCCCGGATCGCATCTCCGAGCAGGGCCAGGGAAAGCACCAGAGCGGTGATTCCGACCACTGGCAACCAGAGGTAGATCGGGTCGGCCTTGAACCAGTTTGTGGCCACGGCGATGGTCTGACCCCACGAGGGGATCGGCTCGACCAGTCCGACGCCGAGGAACGAGAGTCCGGCTTCCGCGGTCACATATGCGGGCAGTGACAGCGAGGCCGAGATGACGATCGGTGCGACCAGGTTGGGGAGCAGTTCCTTGAACAGGACCTGCCGGGTCGGGACCCCGATCGCCTTGGCGGCGAGCACGAACTCACGCTCGCGAAGGGACAGGACCTCACCACGGATGATCCGGGCCAGGCCTGCCCAGCCGAAGAACGACAGGACGAAGATCAGTACGTAGAACCTGATCTGCGCCTGCTCCTGCGGCGCCAGGTTGAACGAACCGCCCCGCATCGACTCGACGATCGGCACCAGCGCGATCGCGAACAGCAGGTACGGCAGGCTCAGGACGAAGTCGATCAGCCAGGAGATGGTGCGGTCCACCCAGCCGCCGAGGAAGCCGGCCAGCAGACCCATCACGACACCGACGACGGTGCCGAACAGGGTGGCCAGGAAGGCGATGATCAGCGACGGACGGGCGCCGTACACCCAGCGGGCGAAGTTGTCGCGGCCGGTCTTCGGCTCGATACCGAACCAGTGCTCGGCGGTCGAAGCGATGGTCGGGAAGCCGTACTCGTCGACCAGGTCGGTGTGGAAGGTGCTGTAGTTCTGCCCCTCGATGTGGGCCAGCACCGGCGCGAACACCGCGACCAGGATGAAGAACAGCACCACGCAGGCGCAGGTCACCGCGACCTTGTCCTTGCGCAGACGGTCGAACGCGATCCGGCTCGGCGACTTGCCATGCGGCGTCGCTGCGGTCCGTACCGGTTCCGCCGACGCCGGGTGGTCCTCGACACCTACGGTCGAGTCTGGTGACCCAATACTCATTCGCGCTCCGTCAGCTCTGTCAACCGGATTCGGTCTGATGATCCGGCACATATCGGGTGGATACCGTGCCGAGCCTTTGCTCTGTGGGCGACTCCGTCAAATCCCCTTGACAGCGCCGATCCCCCACAACCGGGCGCAAGCCTGCCTGACACTGTGACACCAAACCAGCGGTGCCCGGCACCAGTGCACAAATCGTTACCGGAACGGGTACCGGAACGGAATATTTGCCCCGCGACGTCACCCTGTGTGCTCATTCATTCGCAAAACGCGTCGGCACAGCACCGACAGTGGCCAATTTGTGCCAACTTATGACAGACCGTGACGACGGAACACATTCTGTGTCTAGTTGCTCACCGTAGTCACATCTTGGCCCGGGACCTTCAGCTCTCCCGTACGTGGACGGTGACGAAGGGTGGCTTGACCACATCAAAGGTCTCCTGCCGGCCACGGATGTCGACGACCACCTGGTCGCCTTCCTTCACCGTCGCGTCGAGCAGCGCCAGCGCGATGCCCTTCTTCAGCGTCGGTGAGAACGTTCCGGACGTCACCTCGCCGAGGGTGGTGCCGGACTGGTCCAGCACGGTCATGTGCGGCCGCGGAATCCCCCGTCCGGCGGCGCGCAGGCCGCGCAGGATCCGGGCCGGTCCACGCTCCTTCTCCGCGCGCAGCGCCTCGTCGCCCCAGAAGTGCTCCTTCTTCCACCCCACGGCCCAGCCGGACCGTGCCTGCACCGGGGTGATGTCCGGAGTGATGTCCTGGCCATGCAGCGGGTACCCCATCTCGGTCCGCAGCGTGTCCCGCGCACCCAGTCCGGCCGGCACGATCCCGTACGGCGCTCCGGCCTCCAGCAGCGCATCGAACACCGCAACCGCGGCTTGGTTCGGTACGACGAGCTCGTATCCGCGTTCGCCCGTGTAACCGGTGCGGCAGACCACGACCGGCGTACCGGCGAACTCGGCCGTCGTGAAAGACATGTAGTCGTGGCCGATCGGCAGGCCGATGGCGGACACCACGTCGTCGCTGTTGGTGCCCTGCACCGCGAGGATCGCGTAGTCGTCGTGGGTGTTGGTCACCACGACGCCCTCCGGCGCATCCGCCTGCAGCAGCCGGACCACCTCCGCGGTGTTGGCCGCGTTCGGGATCAGGAACACGTCGTCGTCGGCATGCAGGTAGACGATCAGGTCGTCGACCACTCCCCCGCGCTCGTTACAGCACAGTGTGTACTGCGCCTGTCCCGGCGCGATCTTGCCCAGGTCGTTGGTCAGGCAGGAGTTCACGTACGCCGCTGCCCCCGGCCCCTTCACTGTTGCCTTGCCCAGATGGCTCACGTCGAAGACCCCGACACAGGTGCGCACCGCGGTGTGCTCGGCGACGACACCGCCGTACTCCAGCGGCATCTCCCAGCCGCCGAACTCGGCGAACTTGGCGCCGAGCGCGACGTGGCGCTCGTGCAACGGGGACTTCTTCAATTCGGCTGACGCGGTCATGGAGCGGAACTTACCTGACGCGTAGCATGCACAGGCAGCATTCACGTACCGTCACGGCCGGCCGTCTGCCCGGCGCGGTCAAGGAGGACTGAGGATTTCGTGAGCACCATCACCCTGAGCAAGTCCGATGCGGCCGGTGTCAAGACCGACGCCGTGGTCATCGGCGTGGTCAAACTCGGCGGCGGCGTCACCCTGCCCGCCGGCACCGAGTCGCTGAACGCCGCGTACGGCGGGAAGCTGGTGGAGGTGCTGTCCGACCTCGGCGCCACCGGCAAATCCGGTGAGGTCACCAAGGTGCCCGGCCCGAAGCCGGGCAAGTCGCCCAGCCTGATCGCGGTCGGTCTCGGCGCCGCCCCCGACGGCGAACTGAAGACCGAGGACCTGCGGACCGCGGCCGGCACCGGCGTACGCGCCGCGAAGACCGCCCAGTCCGTCGCACTCGCGTTGCCGACGCCGGACGCCGAGTGCATCCGCGCCGTCGCGGAGGGCGCACTGCTCGGCCGCTACTCGTTCACCGCGTACAAGTCGGAGAGCCCGTCCGATGTCCCCGGCAACCTCATCGTGCTCACCGACCTGGCCCGGACGAAGGAGGCCAAGGCCGCGCTCGAGCGGGCCGAGGTGACCGCCGACGCGGTGCACCAGGTGCGCGACTGGGTCAACACCCCGCCGTCCGACCTGCACCCGGTCGAGTTCGCCGCGCAGGCCCTGAAGCTCGGCAAGGAGTACGGCGTCAAGGTCGAGGTGCTGGACGAGAAGGCTCTGGCCAAGGGCGGGTACGGCGGCATCCTCGGCGTCGGCCAGGGCTCGACGAATCCGCCGCGGCTGGTCCGGCTGAGCTACACGCCGAAGAAGCCGGTGACGCACTTGGCCTTCGTCGGCAAGGGCATCACCTTCGACTCCGGCGGCCTGTCGCTGAAGACCTCCACCGGCATGGTCAGCATGAAGTCCGACATGGCCGGCGCCGCCGCGGTGATCGGAGCGACCGTCGCGATCGCGCGTCTCGGGCTGCCGGTCCAGGTGACCGCGTACGCCGCGATGGCCGAGAACATGCCGTCCGGATCTGCGGCCCGCCCCTCCGACGTACTGAACATGTACGGCGGCAAGACCGTCGAGGTGCTGAACACCGACGCCGAAGGCCGCCTCGTGCTCGGCGACGCACTGGTCCGCGCGTCCGAGGACGAGCCCGACCTGATCATCGACGTGGCCACGCTGACCGGTGCCTGTGTTGTTGCCCTGGGCACCAAGGTCGCCGGCGCGTTCGCGAACACCGACACCGCTCGGGACCGGGTGGTGGACGCCGCGGTCACGGCCGGCGAGGCGATGTGGCCGCTGCCGATCCCGGCCGAGATGCTGGACAAGCTGAAGTCGCACTCCAAGGTCGCGGACCTGGCCAACATCACGGGCGAGCCGTGGGGCGGCGCGCTGGCCGCGGCCGCGTTCCTCGGCGACTTCGTTGCTGAGGGCATCGACTGGGTGCACCTCGATGTGGCCGGACCGGCGTTCAACGACGGCGGGCCGTCCGGCTACACCCCCACTGGCGGCACCGGGTACGCCGTGCGCACGCTGGTGGAACTGGCCGCCTCAGCGAGCTGAGTAGCGGATCTCGAGCATGGTGCAGCCGTCGGCCGTCGTGTACGGGCCGTGCGGCATCCCCGGCGGCCGGCAGGCGTAGTCGCCGGGGCCGAAGGTCTGCTCGAGGGTGAGATCGGTCAGCGAACCCTCGAGCAGATAGACCTCTTCGACGTACTCGTGCCTGATGACCCCGGCGCCCGACGTGGTGCCGGGGGCCCATCGGGCCAGCCGGGTCAGGTCGCCGTTCTCGTTGTCGCGGCTGAGCACCTTCTCGGTGATGCCTCCGCCCGCGTCCGTCCACTCGAGGTTCCCGGTCGCGAAGAACTCGTGCTGATCCTTCATCTGCCTCAGTCCCAGGCCGGTGCGAGCTCCTCGCCATAGACGATACGGCTGGCGAGACCGCGCGGGTCGGTGATCTCCACCCGCCAGGCATCCGCGAATTGGTCCACTCCGGGGATCATCCGGATCATCCCGCTGAGCAGAACCGTCCCGGGAACGAGCCGCTCGCGCAGCTCCTTCAGCCAGTACGACGGCGGGAGCAGCGCGGATCCCGGCAAAGAAGAACAGTGGGACACAGAACTAGTAGCCACAATCCGCACCCGAGTCCCCATCCTCTGACCACCTGAGAACCGAACCGCAGGCAACTCCCACCCACAGACCACCGCGCACAGACCACCGCGCACAGACCACCGCGCACGCCAGACCATGGCCTCCACCGAACCCGCTCGGCTTCGGGGCTTTGCGTGGGCACCCGCGGTCAGGCGCAAGACAACCGGGAAAGCCCCGAAGGCGAGCTACCCGCACCCACCAGCGACGCCCGCGGCAGCGAGCCCGCTCAGCTCAGGCCGTTCTTCTTCATCCGGGCGTTGTATTCGCGCATGCGTGGCGGGTAGCCGACCACCGCGGCGTCGTACGACGGGATCCCGAGCTTGTTGGCGAAGTTGTGCGCCCACTGGACCGACGGCACCCGGCGACGGGTCCACTCGCCGTCGATGGCGACCAGCAGCAGGGTGTATTCGGTCACCGCCGTCCGCGGCTCGACGAACCCCTCGACGCCCTGGCGGGTTTGGGCGAACTCCCGCAGGTGCGCCTGATCCGGATTCTCCGAACGGCGCATCGTGCCCGGCTTCTGCCGGCGACCGAACCACTTCATGGGGAAAGTATCCCTAACACCACAACCCCAGGCAGCCAGCGGCACGCCCTCCGACCGGCCCGGCGGTGGCGCCCGGCCGCCGCGGTGAAAAGATGTCGCCGGGCCTGAACCGCGATCCGGGGCCGGCCCGCCGACCAGACGCCCACGGAGGAACCTGTGACGAACACGGCAGACAGCGGTACGACGTACGACCTGGTGATTCTTGGTGGTGGCAGCGGTGGCTACGCCGCCGGACTGCGGGCCGCGACGCTCGGCCTGTCCGTGGCCCTGGTGGAGAAGGACAAGGTCGGCGGGACCTGTCTGCACCGTGGGTGCATCCCGACCAAGGCCCTCCTGCACGCTGCCGAGGTGGCCGATTCGGCTCGCGAAGGTGAACAGTTCGGCGTCCGCACCACGCTCGAGGGCGTGGACATGGGCGGGGTGAACAAGTACAAGGACGGCGTCGTCGACCGGCTCTTCAAGGGCCTGCAGGGCCAGTTGAAGGCCCGCGGCATCACCGTGATCGAGGGCGAAGGCCGCCTCACCTCCCCGACCACCGTCCAGGTCGGCGATACGACGTACACGGGTAAGAACGTCGTCCTTGCCTCCGGCTCGTACTCGCGGTCCCTGCCGGGCCTGGAGCTCGACGGCAATCGCGTGATCGCCAGCGAGCACGCGCTGACGCTGGACCGGGTCCCGGAATCCGCCGTCGTGCTGGGTGGCGGCGTGATCGGCGTCGAGTTCGCCTCCGCCTGGACCTCGTTCGGTACCAAGGTCACGATCGTCGAGGCGCTGCCCCGGCTCGTCCCGGCGGAGGATGCCGACGCGAGCAAGGCCCTGGAGCGGGCGTTCCGCAAGCGCAAGATCGCCTTCAAGACCGGAACCGCGTTCGAGTCCGTCGCCGTGACCGATGCCGGCGTCAAGGTCAGCGTCGCCGGTGGCGAGGTGATCGAGGCCGAAGTGCTGCTGGTCGCGGTCGGCCGCGGACCGAACACCGCCGGTCTCGGCTATGAGGAGGTCGGTGTCGCGCTCGACCGTGGCTTCGTCACCGTCGACCAGACACTGCAGACCAGCGTCCCCGGCGTCTACGCGGTCGGTGACATCGTGCCGGGTCTGCAACTCGCGCACCGCGGCTTCCAGCAGGGCATCTTCGTCGCCGAGCACATCGCCGGGCTGAACCCGACCCCGATCGACGAGGCCGGCATCCCGCGCGTGACGTACTCCGAGCCGGAGGTCGCGTCGGTCGGTCTGACCGAGGAGCAGGCCACGGCGAAGTACGGCGAGGTCGAGACGCTGAACTACCCGCTCGGCGGGAACGGCAAGAGCCAGATCCTGAAGACGTCCGGTTTCGTGAAGCTCGTCCGTGCCAAGGAGGGCGCGGTCGTCGGCCTGCACATGGTCGGCTCCCGCGTCGGCGAACTCATCGGCGAGGCCCAGCTGATCTACAACTGGGAGGCCTACCCGGCCGACGTCGCACCGCTGGTCCACGCCCACCCGACCCAGAACGAGGCCTTGGGCGAAGCCCATCTCGCGCTGGCCGGAAAGGCACTGCATTTCCACGATTGAGATGGTCGGGCAGCCACTGGACTGTCCGAGTAGGTTTGAGGCCGCGGGGCGGGCGCGTCCGCTGTAACCCGGATCCCGCTCGCTCCGGCGGCCCCGTAGGCTGACACTCGACCGATCAGACGAAGGAGCAACGACCGTCATGCCGACCTCTGTATCCCTGCCGGCCCTCGGGGAGAGCGTCACCGAAGGAACCGTCACCCGCTGGCTCAAGCAGGTCGGTGACACGGTTGCCGTCGACGAGCCCCTGCTGGAGGTCTCGACCGACAAGGTCGACACCGAGATCCCTTCGCCCGTCGCCGGCACTCTGCTGGAGATCAAGGCCGCCGAGGACGAGACCGTCGAGGTCGGCGCCGAGCTCGCGGTGATCGGCGACGCCGGCGAGAGCTCGGGCTCCGCCCCCGCCGACTCCGCGCCCGCCGAGGCCGAGGCGGCTCCGGCCGAGTCCGCCCCGGCTGAGGCTGCTCCGGCTGAAGCTGCTCCGGCCGCCGAGGCTCCGGCTCCTGCCGCCGAGGCCGCTCCCGAACCGCAGGCTGCCCCGGCACCGCAAGCCGCTCCGGCTGAGGCCGCCCCGGCCGCCGAGGCCGCTCCGGCCCAGTCCTCCGGTGGCGGCTCCGCCTCCGGTACGTCGGTGACGCTGCCGGCGCTCGGCGAGAGTGTCACCGAGGGCACGGTCACCCGCTGGCTCAAGCAGGTCGGTGACGACGTGGCGGTGGACGAGCCGCTGCTCGAGGTCTCCACCGACAAGGTCGACACCGAGATCCCGTCGCCGGTCGCGGGCAAGCTGCTCGAGATCAAGGTCGCCGAGGACGAGACCGTCGAGGTCGGCGCCGAGCTGGCGATCGTCGGCTCCGGCGACTCCGCCCCGGCCTCCTCCTCCGCACCCGCCGCTGCTCCCGCCGCCTCCGCCCCGGCCCAGACCGAGGCTCAGGCTGCGCCCGCACCGCAGGCCGCCCCGGCACCCCAGGCCGCTCCGCCCGCTCAGGCCCCGGCACCGCAGGCGGCTCCGCCCGCTCAGGCCCCGGCCGCTGCACCCGCGCCGGCTGCCCAGGCACCAGCTGCCCAGGCTCCGGCTCCCGCCGCTCAGCCGCCGGCCGCCGCGCCGGCCCCGCAGGCCGCCCCGGCTCAGGCACCTGCTGCCCCGGTCCCCGCGTCGGCGAACGGATCGTCGTCCGACGGCCCGAACTACGTCACCCCGCTGGTCCGCAAGCTCGCGGCCGAGCACCAGGTCGACCTCAACGCCGTCCAGGGCACCGGCGTCGGCGGCCGGATCCGCAAGCAGGACGTGATCGCCGCCGCCGAGGCGAAGAAGGCCGCTGCGGCCGCACCCACCGCCGCCCCGGCAGCCGCCGCTCCTGCGGCGAAGGCTCCCTCGATCAGCCCGCTGCGCGGCACCACCGAGAAGATGAGCCGGATCCGCAAGGCGATCGCCGCCCACATGGTCAACTCGCTGAAGGTCTCGGCCCAGCTGACCACCGTGGTCGAGGTCGACGTGACCGAGATCGCCAAGCTGCGGAACGCGAAGAAGGCCGAGTTCGAGGCCCGCGAGGGCGTCAAGCTGTCCTTCCTGCCGTTCTTCGCCCTCGCCGCGGTCGACGCGCTGAAGCAGTACCCGAAGCTGAACGCGTCGATTGACGAGGAGAAGGGCGAGATCACCTACCACGCCGCTGAGCACCTCGGCATCGCGGTGGACGTGGAGAGGGGCCTGATGGTCCCGGTCGTGCACAACGCCGGCGACCTGAACATCGCCGGCCTGGCGAAGCGGATCGCGGACCTGGCCGACCGCACCCGCAACAACAAGGTGCTGCCGGACGAGATGGCGGGCGGCACGTTCACCATCACCAACACCGGCAGCCGGGGCGCGCTGTTCGACACCCCGATCCTGAACCAGCCGCAGGTCGGCATGCTCGGCACCGGCGCCGTGGTCAAGCGCCCGGTCGTCATCACCCACCCGGAACTCGGCGAGACGATCGCGATCCGGCAGATGGTCTACCTGGCGCTCACCTACGACCACCGACTGGTCGACGGCGCCGACGCGGCCCGCTACCTGACCGCCGTCAAGCAGCGCCTCGAAGAGGCCCAGTTCGACGTCTGATCGGTTGATGGCGCCGGTGTCCGTCTCCCCGAGGCGAGCACCGGCGCCTTTTCCGTTCACGCCCGTTTGGGCCTGGGCACCGCTGTCAGCACACAGCCGGACACGGCCGAACCCGACGAAGGAGCACGCTGGATGAAGTACGTCCTGGCCGGCGCATCCGGCTTCCTCGGCACCGCACTCGCCCGCGACCTGGTCGCCGACGGCCACCAGGTCCACCGCCTGGTACGTCGTACGCCGGCCAAGCCGGACGAGATCCGGTGGGACCCGGCGCGCGGCGACCTGGACCCGGCCGCACTCGGCGAGCCGGATGTCCTGGTGAACCTGGCCGGCGCGAACATCGGCCGCCCGTGGACTCCGACGTACCGCAGGATCCTTCGCGAGAGCCGGGTCAGTACGACCTCCACGTTGGCGGCCGTGGCCGCGCAGCTTGAGCGCCGGCCGGTGCTGATCAGTCAGAGCGGCGTTGGCGGCTATGGCATGGACTGTGGTGACCGCATCCTCACCGAGGACTCCGAGCTGGGCGAAGGGTTCCTGTCCGACGTCGTCCGCCTCTGGGAAGGCGCGCTCGAACCCGCTCGCGAGGCCGGCAGCCGCGTCGCGTCCCTGCGTACGGGGGTGGTCCTCGATCGCAAGGCTCCTGCCTTTCAATTGATCTCGCTTCCTTTCCGCCTCGGTCTCGGTGGCCGGCTGGGATCGGGCACGCAGTACTTCCCGGTGGTTTCTCTGACCGACTGGCTCCGCGCGGTCCGGCACGCCGCCGAGACCGACTCGATCAGCGGGCCGGTCAATGTCACGCTGCCGATGCCTGTGACGAACCAGGAGTTCACCGACGCCCTGGCGACCGCGCTGCACCGGCCCGCCATCTTCCCGATTCCCGGGTTCCTGATGAAGGCCGTCCTCGGGGAATTCGCCTGGGAGCTTCTGGGAAGCAAGCGCGCAATCCCGACGCGCCTTCAGTCCACCAACTTCACGTTCCACCACCCCAACGTCGCTGCTGCACTGTCGGCCGCTCTCAGCAGCTGACGCACGGCCCCCGGTCGCGTGCGCCGTCGTCGTCAGACGTTGGTGATGGTGGCTATTCGCCACGCGGGTGTGCCGGGGCTCGTGGCGAGGGTGATGAGCCTTGTCGTGGGCGTGGCCGGCGGTAGTGGGGTGCTGGTGCCGTGACGGTCCACGAGACTGCCGGCGATCAGGTGGTCGACGGTCCGGAGCGTGACACTCGTCATTGTGCTGCGCTCCACGGTGGTGGAGTCGATGCGGATGCGGAGTCCCTGGACCCGGAGTTGTTGCTTGCTGTAGGCCACGATGAGGGCGCGGTCGGTGGTCCACGGTTTGCTCCCTGGTACGTAGATCTTGTCGAGAAGGCTCGGCTCCAGAGCCCAGAACGCCTGTGCTCGTCGGGCATCCAGCGCTTGCAGAGTCCGCACCCAGTCCGCTGTCTCAGCCGGCCGTGGCGAGTGCAACGGCGTTGCCGGCGGCGTGGTCGGGGTCTGCGAAGGCGCTGGAGTTGAGGGCTGCGCCGGTGCTGGGGTTGAGGGCTGCGCCGCTGCTGGGGTTGGGGTCTGTTGGGGTGAGGGTGTGGCTGGGTCTGTGGCAGCCGTTGGGGTGGGTTGGTTGTCGAGTGCACTGACGGTGAGTACGCCGAGGACGAGTACGACCGCGGCGCCGAGTCCTGCCGCGGCCAGTACGCCGTACGCCGGGTGGGGAAACCTGCGTCGCCAGAACGTGTGTCTCCGGCGCCAGACGCGGCGGCGTGGCCTTCGGCGTCCTGACGAAGGCAGGCCGGACGCGTTGGTGGTTGGTGTCGAGGAAGGTGGAGCAGGCGGCTCGGAGGTGGGTTGTCTGGGCGCTAGGCGGTCGAGGGGGTTGGTGGGTGCGGCGGCGGTCCGGCGGCTGAGTCTTGGGCGACGGGACGTGGGGCGGCGAGAGGGTTTGGGGAGGCGTGGAACGGGCTTGGGTGGGGTGAGTTGAGGACCGGCTGGTTGCACGGATTCGGTTGCTGACTCATCGGGTGGGGATGGGGTCAGTGGACCTCGGGAGCGTTGGACGGGGTCATCGTCGTCCGTGGGTGGCTTGGTGGTGTCCGGGCCGTTCTCCGGCTCGGGGAAGGCGAGGTCGATGGGGGCCGGGGCGTCGAGGGCCAGCAGGTCGCGGGTCCCTCCGGTGGTGAACAGCGTGGGTGGGAAGAGGGCAGGGCTGCCGCCGGACTGATGGGCGAGGTGGGTCAGAGCGGTGAGGTCGTCGGTGGGCGTTGGGGAGCTGGCCGCCGGGTTGAGGTGGGGATGGATGACGGGGTCGGTGAGGACGGGGCGGCCGGCGGAGTCGAACATGACGTTCGGCGCCGTGACTCGGCCGTGGGTGAGGCCGGAGCGATGGAGGTGGTCGAGAGCTTCCGCCAGGGGGCTGAGGAGGGTGACCAGTTCGCCGGTGGACAGGGCGCCACGGCGGCCGAGCAGGCTGGTGAGGGTGCCGGCCGCGACGTACTGGGTGAACAGGAGCCACTCGGATTCGGTCTCGCGGACCTCCAGGAGACGCGCGAGATGGGGATGATTGACGCGTTGCAGGATGAAGAGTTGTTCACGAAGCTCCTCCAGGTCTGTGATCGCACTGACGGGGATGCGTTTGAGCACGGCGTTGCGGCCGGAGGCCAGGTCGCGGACCTGCCAGACGCTGCCGGCTGATCCGGACCCGAGCTTCCGGCGCAGGCTGTAGCCGGCGATGTCGTCGAGGTCCATGCCCAAGAGAGTGCACGAATCGCGACCACGCCCCCGGAAGTTATCCACAGCACACCCCGGCGGCCGCCGTACGACGGCTTGATCGGGGCGGCCTGTGGACAGCGGCGAACGGCGGGAATCAGGGACGCATACACTCGAACACGTGAGGGCTATCAAGTATGTGGAGGCCGGGTTCGGCGCCGACGCGGTTGACTACGAGACTGCGTGGGCCGAGCAGCGACGCCTGCATTCGGACGTTGCCGAGGGCACCGGATCGGACACGGTCATCCTGCTCGAGCACCCACCGGTGTACACGGCAGGCAAGCGGACCGAGCCGCAGGAGCGGCCGCTGGACGGGACGCCGGTGGTCGATGTGGACCGCGGCGGGAAGATCACCTGGCACGGTCCCGGGCAGCTGGTGGGCTACCCGATCGTGAAGCTGGCCTCACATGTGTACGTCGTGGACTACGTCCGCCGGCTGGAGGAGGCGCTGATCGCGGTCTGCGCCGAGCTCGGGGTGAAAACCGGTCGGGTCAAGGGCCGTAGCGGGGTCTGGGTGGCGGCCGACGACCGTGGCCGGGAGCGGAAGATCGCCGCGATCGGGATCCGGGTCGCACAGGGCGTGACGATGCACGGGTTCGCCTTGAACTGCGACAACGACCTGACGTGGTTCGACCGGATCGTGCCGTGCGGGATCTCGGACGCCGACGTCACCACCCTGTCGAAGGAGCTCGGCCGTGACGTCACGGTCACCGAGGTGGTCGAGCCGATCCGGCGGCACCTGGACCGGATGCTGGCGTGGGAAGAGTACGAGCGCTCACCAGACATCAACCACATCGAGGAACCGCCTACGGCCATCACGTACGGCCTGAGCGTCTGACGTCACTGCCTGCACGGACGACCGTTCAGTTGGCTCGGGCTGCCTGCTCGGCTTGCGCGCGGTCGTTGGTCTGATCGGG
This sequence comes from Kribbella pittospori, assembly GCF_004331465.1. Classification (GTDB taxonomy): domain Bacteria; phylum Actinomycetota; class Actinomycetes; order Propionibacteriales; family Kribbellaceae; genus Kribbella; species Kribbella pittospori. Next base: position 610,286 of record NZ_SJKB01000001.1, on the reverse strand, counting down.
GTCGAGGATCGCTCTGAGAGCGGCGTCGAGTCCGGCGACCATGTCGGGTCGACGGCCGGCCAGATCGTGCAGTTCCAACGGATCAGCGTCGAGGTCGAAGAGCTGCGGCGGGTCGGTGGGCCCGTAGTAGCAGTACTTCCAGGGGCCGGACTTCAGCATGTAGCCCGCGTTGATCATGCCCTGGGCGTGGTACTCCGAGAGGATCGGACGGTCGGTCGGGACGGGACCCAGCAGGTTGGTGCCCGGCAAGGTCGGGTCGGGAGCCAGACCGGCGATCGCCCTGAGCGTCGGGAGTACGTCGATCAGGCTCACCGGGGCCGTGGTCCGCGCCGGGTGAAGTGCGGGGTGGCGAAGCAGGAACGGGATGTGGACAGCGGGTTCGTAGAAGCACTGCTTCTGCCAGATCCCGTGATGACCGGCCATCTCCCCGTGGTCGCTGATGTAGATGACGACCGTGTCGTCGGGGACCGCCGCCAGCAGCCGCCCGATCTGGTGGTCGAGATGGCTGATCAACGCCCAGTAGCAAGTGGTGGCCTCACGTGCCTGTTCCTCGGTGATCGGCTCGTCGTTGCGGAAACCCTGGCGCAGCAGCGAGATCACCGGATGCTGGTCTTCGGACGGAGCGGGCGGAAGCTCAACGTCGGCCGGGTCGTAGAGGTCGCGGAACTCCGGTGGTGCGATCAGCGGGAAGTGTGGATGCATGTAGCCGACATAGAGCAGGTACGGCTCCTCGCCGGGATCGCGGAGGAAGTCGAGCGCCGCGTCAGTGGCCTCGACGTCGTGACGGGTGTGGACGTGCTCACCAGCGCCGTACTCGGTCACGTGTGAATTGGTGGGTCGCCGCCACTCCGCCGTACGACGAGGTGGGCGACCGCTGTGGTCGATCCAGAAGTCGAGATCGTCGGTCAGGCGGCGGTCGAAGCCCAGCAGGCGATCCGGGCCGTTGAAGTGCGTGCGGCCCGCGATCACCGTCTGGTAGTCGTGCAGATGGTGTCCCCACGAGCGGAAGTCCGGTCCGGGGATGACACCGTTGTCCCAAGCCCCGATCTGGTGCACATACCGGCCCGTCATCAGTGACAACCGCGACGGCACGCACATCGGACTGTTCGTGTAGGCGCGGTCGAACGAGACGCTCTGCGCCGCCAGCCGGTCGAGCTGCGGCGTCTGTATCTGCGGGTGACCGGCCCAACCCGCTGCGGAACCGGTGTGCTCGTCGGACAGGATCACCACGATGTTCGGTCGCTCCACAGGCGCTCAGCCTAGGTCACGCGAGGTGGCCGCTGCCTTCTGCCGCAAGCGTTTGCCCTTCTGTACGTGCCGAAGTGTCTGCGGGGTGTGACGGCAAAACGTCGCTACCTTGGGGGTGTGTCCAAGTTTCTCGGTTTCTTGCTCGGAGTGGCCGTTGCGCTGGCCGGCCCGGCTGTGTTCGGAGTTCTCGCGGCGCCCGGCGGCATCGAGCTGAATGCGAAGGAGATGGCGCTTGCCTACGGCATCGGCGCGCTCATCTTCTGGACCGTCGTGTCGTACTTCTCCGGCGCGGGCGCGCTCGGTGCGTTCCTCGCGTTCGGCACGCTGATCTACTGCTGGCTGTGGATCCCGAACCGGACGACGAACTTCCTGAACGACGTCCCCGGGGTCACCAGCGGGATGATCGACGGCTCGAAGCAGTACACGCTGAACGGCGTCGTACCGATCCTTGCCGTGATCTCGCTCGTCTACGGGATCCAGCTGATCGTGCAGAGTGCGCAGCGCCGGAAGCGGGAGCGCGCGGAGGCCGAGCGGCTGCAGCAGGAGCAGGAGGCCGTGCAGGCGCAGCAGGAGGCGGACGCGGCTGCTCTGTATCCGGTTGCCGGGAGCACCTATCCCGGGCAGTACGCCGGGACGTACGAGAGCCGGAGCCGGTTCGACGACCTGTTCGACGACGCCTCGGAGCCGGTGCGGCCGCGGAGTCAGGCGGATGAGCAGACCGCGCAGTTCCCGGCCGCTGGTACGGCGGACAACACGGCGCAGTTCCGCGGCTGGGACAACGATGCCGAGGGCAACGAATCCGATGACGACACGGAGCTCGTGCCGACCGATCGCGACGAGACCACGCAGGTGCCAACCGCGGAAGCCCCGCAGGAGAAGCAGCCTGAGGTCGCGGCGGCGGCGGCCGTCGTGTCGCAGCAGCCGGGGCCGGAGACGTCGCAGCAACCGGTGGCCGAGGACGAGCAGGTGACGCAGGTCCCGACGAGCGCTAGTGCGTCGGCAGCCGACGCGGCCGAGCAGGAGACACAGCAGGTCCCCGTGCAGGAAGCAGAGCAGGCCACGCAGCAGGCGCCCACGTCTGAGCAGCAGGAGACCCAGCAGGCGCCGGCGTCTGCGGTGCAGGAACCTGAGGCACCCGCGAGCAAGCCTGAGCAGGCGGCGCCCGTGGACGAGGCTGAGCAGGAGACGCAGCAGGTGCCGGCGCAGGAGGCGGAGGCCGAGGAACGGTCGGAAGAGTCGAAGCCGGCGGGACCGCAGACACCGAGTGGACCGGCGGCGGGAGGAGCGGCCGGGGCACAGGCGGCTGGGGCGGCTGGAGCGCAGGCAGCTGGGGGGTCGGGTGGGCCGTCGGGGGCGGCTGAGTCGGCGGTAAAGGGGGAAGGCCAGGCGAGTGCGCCTGAGGCGGGCGGCGAGGAGACGAATCCGGCCGGGCCGCAGGCGTCGGGTGGGCAGGCAGTTGGGCCTCAGGGACAGGGTGGGGTGGCTGCAGGTACGGGTGAGCGGGTGGGGACGCCGCCGGTGCCGGAGGTTCGGGAGCAGGGGGTTACGCCGGTTCCTGGGGTTCGGGAGCAGGTGGGGTCTCAGTATCGGGAGCGGATGGATGACCCCGAGGACACTGGGGAGTTCTTCATCAGTGCTTTCGAGAATCCGCCGGTTGTCGATGGGCCGGGGCAGATTCGAGCCGCTGGGGCCTAGCCAACAGCCGGGCGGCTGGTGAGAGCTGACCGGACTACGCGACGTGCATGCGTTGGTGTTGGTCTCGGCGGGCGTGTTCGGTGAAGGCTTGTTCGTACGCCAAGGCGGCCATTTCGTGGACGTCCGGTGCCATCTGGGCGCGTGGAGATTCCGTGCTCCAGGCGAGCAGCAGGCGGCGGTGGATCGGGTCGCCGGTGAGGGTGCGGGTGGTGACGTCGGTGGAGAGCATCCGGTACGACGTCGGTGAGACCAGCGCGACACCCTGACCGCTGGTGACGAACCCCATCAGTACCGAGGTGTCGACCGAATGGTGCTCGACCTTCGGCTGGAATCCGGCCTCCTCGCAGGCCGCCCGAAACAGCACGTGGAAGCCGCTGTCGTCCGGCGGCTCCCCGATCCACTCCTCGTCGCACAACGCGGCGAGCTCGATCTCACCGCGGTGCCGCGACCCCACCGCCAGCGGGTGGTCGGCGGACATCACGACGTACGCCGATTCCGATTCGACGACTGTGGTCGCCTCGACGCCGCTCGGCAGCCGCAGTTCGAAGCCTGGGAACTCGCGCAGCAGCGCGAAGTCGAGCCGTCCGCTCTCCAGCTGCTGCAGCAGCACGCTGGTGGACCACTCGACCTCGATGCTCACCTGCTCGATCTCGCCGTGGTCGCGCAGTCGCGAGGCGATGCCGGACATGGGGGCGGTCGGAAATCCGCCCAGCCGTACGGCGCTGGACTCGACCGCCGTCATCGCCGAGACAGTGGCGGACAGGTGGTCGACGTCGACCAGGATGGCGCGGGCGCGGTCGACGGCGTACCGGCCGAGTGCGGTGGGGGTGACGCCGGTGCGGGAGCGCTCGAACAGCTCACCGCCGAACGCGGCCTCGATGCGTTTCAGCTGCGCGGTCAGGCTCGGCTGGCTGACCTTCAGCCAGCGGGCGGCCCGTCCGACGGACCCCGCTTCTGCCACCAGGACCACCACCCGCAGGTGGCGCAGCTCGACGTTCATGCGTTGAGACCGTAGTCCAGGTCAACGCACAGCTCACAGTTTCCGAGTGTTGCGGTTTCGTCACAGCCGGGACTGACTATGTAACGTCGGCCCCGGCTGCAACGATAGGTCAGTTCGCCTTGATAGCCAGAGCCTCTCGGTAGCCGAGGCGGCGGCCGGTTTGGAGCAGGGTGCGCTCGTAGAGACGAGCGCCGAGGCGGACGATCAGGACGGTCCCGGCGAGCAGGATCACGATCGCCAGCAGTGGCTGCCACAGCGGTACGTCCTCGGTCAGCATCCGGCCCGGCATCGCCATCGACGACGCGATCGGGATGAACGACGCCACCGTCTTGGCCGATGATCCGGCGAACACCGAGAAGAAGAACGGGATCATCAGGATCATCTGCCCGGGCAGGGTGGTCGACCCGAGGTCCTCCTGCCGCGTCGCCAGTGATCCCGCGACCGCCCACAGCCCGGCCAGCGCGACGAACCCGAGCACGAAGAAGACCACGAACCAGCCGGCCACCGGAGCGACCACCTCGAGGATGTCGGCCTGGTCGGTGGCCAGCAACCCGATCAGCGACGCGGCCGCGATCACCACGATCTGGGACAACGCCAGCACGGTGTTGCCGAGCACCTTGCCCCACAGCAGCGACCGGATCGGTACCGCGGCGGCCAGGATCTCGACGACCCGGCTCTCCTTCTCCTGGACGACGCTCTGCGCGATCATCATGCCGAAGCCGAGCGCGGTCATGTAGAACACCAGCGCCAGGCCGATGTTGACGAAGTCGGACACGATGTCCGGCAACGGACCCGGCTTGAGCAGCTCCAGCTGCACATTCGTACCGGCGCGCAGTTCGGTCGGCGTCAGTCCCGCCCCGGCCGCATTCTTCTCCATCCCGACGGCCGACGCCGCTTCACGCAACGCGCCCTCGAGCCCGGAGTCGACCCGGTCCTTGCCGAGGACGACGTACCCGTCGGCGTTCGGCAGCAGCGCCACCTTCGCGTCGCCGTCGGTCACCAGCTGCTCGGCGGCCGGACGATCCGCGGCCCGGACCACCTCGAAGCCGTCACCGCCCTTGGTGGTGGACGCCTGCTGGACGACCTTCGCGCCGGCGTCGTCGACCACCGCGATCTTGTCCGCGCCGCCGCGGCCGGCGAGCACCGCCGGCAGGATCACGGCGACCATGACGATGAACAACATCACCACGGTTGAGCCGATGAAGGTCTTGTCCCGCAGCTTGGTGGTGATCTCGCGCTCGGCGATCAGCATCCACGGACGGTCCAGGGATCGGTCGTTCATCGGGTCGCCTCCCGGAAGATGTCGCTCAACGCCACCCGCTCCGGCCCGAACTCGAGCACCGGCCCGCGCGTGATCGCCTGCTGCAGAATCTGTTGCCCTACCCCGTCGGTCTCGACGTCGAACAGCGCCGTACCGCCGGCCACGTCCCGGACCTGGATGCCCGGGATGTCGCGCAGCCAGCCCGCGTCACCTTCGACCACAAGCCGGTACGTCGTACCCGCGCCGGCCGCCAAGTCGGCCACCGGGCCGGCCGCGACAACCTTGCCGCGGGACAAGACGATGAGGTCGTCGCAGAGCCGCTCGACCAGGTCGAGCTGGTGGCTCGAGAACAGCACCGGCACCTCCGGTGTCACCTCCTCGCGGAGAAGGTCCACCATCGTGTCGACCGCGAGCGGGTCGAGACCGCTGAACGGCTCGTCCAGAACCAGCGCGATCGGCTCGTGCACCAGCGCGGCCGCGATCTGCACGCGCTGCTGGTTGCCCAGCGACAGCGTCTCGAGTGCGTCGGTCGCCCGCTCAGCCAGCCCGAGTCGTTCGAGCAGCTTGTCGGTGCGCTCCTCCGCCCGATCCGCGGACAGGCCGTGCAGCCGGCCGAAGAACACCAGTTGGTCGCGGATCTTCATCTTCGGGTACAGCCCGCGCTCCTCCGGCATGTACCCGAAGTCCCGCCGTACCTCCTGGGTCAGCGGCGCGTCGTTCCACCGGACCTCGCCGGCGGTCGCCGCCAGCACGCCGAGGATGATCCGCATCGCCGTCGTCTTCCCGGCTCCGTTCGCCCCGACGAATCCGGTCATCCGTCCCGGCACGACGTCGAATGTCACGTCGTCCAGCGCGAGCTGATCCCCGAACCGCCGAGTGAGCCCAGCCACCCTCAGCATCCGTCACCGCTTCCCATCACGTCGGCCCCCTGACCGGGCGCACGCCGGTCGCTCCCACCGCGGGAGCGGTTCCAACGCTAGTCAGGACAGGCGTGTGGGCACGTCGGCCGCCAGGGTGATCGGCGGTGTCATCCGCGGGACGGATCAGCCGCCAGCCAGTGCGCCAGCTTGTCCGGATTCAGTACGACCCAGATCCGGGTGATGACGGACCCGGTCACCTCGAGTGAGGCAACAGCCTCGACCCGGCCGCCCCGGCGCAGGACGACGCCGGGACGGCCGTTGATCTCCTCGATCGACAGCACAGCGGCCGACATCAGCGTGACAACGATCCGCGCGGTCTCGATCGGGCCGCGGATCGGGCGCAGCGGCGCGAGGACCCGGCCGCCGCCGTCGCTGACCAGTACGACGTCCGCGGCCAGCACCTCCCGCACGGCCTCCTGGTCCTCCGCCGCACAGGCCGCCGCGAAGCGTCGTACGACGGACTCCATCACCCCACGCGTCCGAGCTTGGCCGGATTCATCACCCACATGAGCTGCTCGATGCCCTCGCTGGTGGCGACCAGGGTCAGCACCGCAAGGATCTTGCCGTCCTGCCGCAGCAGTGCGGCGGGCTGTCCGTTGACGGTCGACAGCTCCACCTCGACCCCGACCCAGAAGCGGTCCTTGAACGAGCGGAAGTACTTCGCCACCGTCTGCGCGCCATGCACCGGGATCTTGGAGGCACTGCGGATCCCTCCGCCGTCGGACACGCTCGTCACGTCCGGGGCGAACAACTCCTCGAGCTCGGCGAGGTCGCCCGACCTCGCCGCGGTCACGAAGGCGCTGAGGAGCTTGCGCTGTTCGGCGCTGTCCACCGGAGTACGACGTTCGCCGGTGACGTGCTTGCGGGCGCGGCTGACGAGCTGGCGGACCGCCGGTTCGTTGAGTTGCAGGATCTCGGCGATCTGCGGATACGGGTAGTCGAACGCCTCCCGCAGTACGTAGGCCGCCCGCTCGTTGGGTGACAGGCGCTCCAGCAGCAGCAGTACGGCGAACTCCAGCGCGTCAGCGCGCTCCGCACCGAGGTACGGGTCCGCACTGGTGTTGACCGGCTCGGGCAGCCACGGCCCGACGTACGTCTCCCGGCGGACCCGGGCCGACTGGGCCGCGTTGATCGCCAGCCGGGTCGTCGCCGTCGCCAGGTACGCCGCCGGATTGGTGACCGTACTGCGGTCAGCCGCCTGCCACCGCAGCCACACGTCCTGGACCAGGTCCTCGGCCTCGGTGGCGCTCCCCAGCATCCGATAGGCGATCCCGAACAGCCGTGGGCGAACGCCCTCGAACACCTCCAGGGCCGAGTCGAGGTCGTCCGCCACCGTCACTCCTCCCATGGCCCCCGCACCGTGTCGTCGAGTCCGGTGGGGGTCTCGCCCGGATCCGTCCGGTCGGTTTCGAGCGCCTGGATCGCGCCGAGCAGACTGGTGTACTCAGTCTGCTCGACCTCGACCTCTTCCGGGTCCACCAGCCACTCACTCGGCGGAGAGTCGGCCGCGGGAGCACCCGCCTGGGCCATGGCCAGGTCGGTCTCGACCTCGCTCTCCAGTCCCTCCAGGAAGTCGCCTGAGCTCATCGATGCGCCTCCGCCCACTCGGGATAGTGGAACTGACCCAGCGTCACGTCATCGATCGGGACCAGACTGTCCTCGAGCAGTTCGCTGCCGAAGTACGTCGCGTGGTCGTCGGTCACCACCTCGCGGTCGGGCAGCGCCATCCGGAAGAACTCGTCCATCCGGTATCGGTCCGGTCCGGCGATGTCCCGGCGGCCGTTCAGCGGCTCGCCGACCGCGGTCCGGGCGACCTGGTCCGCGACATCGTCACCGGCGATCGGCTGGTAGCTCACCGGTGCCATGTGGACCTTGCCTGCCTCGTCGGTGGCGGTGCCCGCGATCGCGTTGGTGAACTCGAAGAACTGCGTCGCGTGCACCAGCGAGAACGGGATGCCACCCTTCTCGATCAGTTGCTCCTGCGCGATCTTGGCCCGGAAGTACCCGTTGGTGGGGAGCCGCTCGGTGCCTACGATCGACACGGCGACATGGTGCCCGACCCCGGCGGCGGCCTCGGCCTCGAGCAGGTTGGTCGTGGACGTTTCGAAGAACTTCATCACGGCGGTGTCCTCGAACGACGGTGAGTTCGACACGTCGACCACCACGGCGGCGCCGGCCAGTACCTCGGCCAGTCCCTCGCCGGTCAGCGTGTTCACTCCGGTGTTCGGTGAGGCCGCGATCGCCTCGTGACCGTCCGCCTCGAATCGCCGGACCAGCTTCGAGCCGATCAGTCCGGTACCGCCGATCACCACGATCTTCATGGTTCGCCTCTCGTGCTCCTGGTGCGCTGGTCGCACTCCTGTCGCCAGCTAAGACAGGGCACCCACCGCGGTTGTGACAGTGCGGGCGGTCACAGTTCGAGACACTGTCCTGTCTCAGTTGGTGACCGGACCGACAAGGAGCCGACCTTGCCCGCAGAACGCACCCCGCTCAGAGCCCGGATGACGGCCCGCGCCGTCGACGAGCCACACCGCACGGCCAGTCCGCTGGAGCTGCTGTTCGACCTGACCCTGGTGGTCGCGGTCGCCGCAGCCACCGCCGAACTGGCGCACAGCATCGAGAGCGGTCATCTCGCCGACGGGGTGGTGCCGTTCCTCGAGGTGTTCTTCGCGATCTGGTGGGCCTGGATGAACTTCACCTGGTTCGCCTCCTCGTACGCCATCGACGACGTCGCGTACCGGCTGCTGACGATGGTGCAGATGGGCGGTGTCCTGGTCATCGCGGCCGGCATACCGGAGGCGGCGACGCATTCGGACTTCCGCTGGGTGGCGCTCGGCTACGTGATCATGCGGCTTGCGCTGGTGGCCCAGTGGCTGCGCGCGGCCGCCGAGGACCCGACCCGTCGGCGTACGGCGCTCCGCTACGCAATCGGGATCTCGGTGGCACAAGTGGGGTGGCTGCTGAGTCTGCTGCTGACCGGCGGCCCCAATCCGCCGGTGTTCCTGGTGCTGGTCGTGCTCGAAATGTCCGTGCCGCGCTGGGCCGAGCGCACCTACCCGACCAACTGGCACCCGCACCACATTGCCGAACGGTACGGACTGTTCACGCTGATCCTGCTCGGCGAGAGCGTGCTGGCGACGACCAGAGGCGTGCAGAACGCGCTCGCCGCCGGTGAGTTCAGCGGCTCGCTCCTGGTCGTCGCAGCGGCCGGTCTGGTGCTGCTCTTCGCGCTCTGGTGGTTCTACTTCCAGCACCCGGCCGGAGAGTGCCTCAGCCAGCGGCGCAACCAGTCGTACCGGTGGGGCTACGGCCACTACGGCGTCTTCGCCTCGCTGGCCGCGCTGGGCGCCGGTCTGGAGGTGGCCGTCCAGACGGGTCACGAGATGGAGGTCTCCCCCGTGACGGTCGGCTACTCGGTCTCGGTGCCTGCTGCCGCGTTCATCGTGCTGCTCTGGGCCGTGCACAAGCCGATCGAGGTGGACCGGGTGATCCATCCCGCGCTGATTCTCTGCGCTGCCGCCGTCCTCGCGGTCGTCCCGCTGACGGCCGAGCAGATCGGCGTACCGGCCGTCGTCGTCGTGACCGCCGCCGTCTGCTCGCTGGTCGCCGTGGTCGCCGGTCAGCCGGTCGGGTCGTCGCCAGGGGTGACCAAGCCGCACTCGTAGGCGAAGACGACGGCCTGGACGCGGTCGCGCAAGCCGAGCTTGAGCAGCACGCGGGAGACGTGGGTCTTGACCGTGGCCTCGCCGACGTACAACTGGTTGGCGATCTCGGTGTTGGTCAGGCCGCGGGCGATCAGGCCGAGCACCTCACGCTCGCGCTCGGTCAGGTCCTCCAGCAGGTCCGGGCGGTAGACCCGCTCGCCGCCACCGGTGAACCGCTTGATGACCCGACGGGTCACCTCGGGCGCGAGCAGCGCATGACCGGAGTGCACGACCTGGATCGCGTCGACCAGGTCCTCGGGCGCCGTGTTCTTGAGCAGGAACCCGCTGGCCCCGGCGCCGAGCGACTCGAACAGGTAGTCGTCCCGGTCGAACGTCGTCAGGATGACGACCTTGCCCGCGTCCGCCGCGACGATCCGCTGGGTCGCGGTGATCCCGTCCATGCCGGGCATCTGGACATCCATCAGTACGACGTCCGGCCGCAGCGCCAGCGCGAGCTCGATCGCCTTCTCCCCGTCGGAGGCCTCGCCGACCACCTCGATCTCCGGCTCGACCGACAGGATCATCCGGAACCCGGCCCGGACCAGGTCCTGGTCGTCCACCAGCAGGACGCGCATCGGCTCGGTCACCGCGTCGGTCATGCCTGGGTCGGTCATCCCTGGTCTCCTCCTTGCAGCGGGCGGTTCTGCGGGTCGAGCGGGATCCGAACCCGGACCCGGAAGCCACCGGCTGCTGTTGCGCGCGGCCCGATCTCGGTCTCGCCGCCGAGCAGACCGACCCTCTCACGGATCCCGACATGGCCGAGCCGGCTGCCGACCGGGGCGTGCTTGGGCCTGCCGTCGTCGATCACCTCGAGCTCGACCGAGTCACCAAGATAACGCAGCGTGATGTGAGCACTCCGCGCCGTCGAGTGCCGCCGTACGTTGGTCAGCGCTTCCTGGGCGATCCGGTAGACCGACACCGAGACCGTCTCGGGCAGCTGGACCGGCTGGCCGATCTGGTGGAAGCCGACCGACAGGCCCTCGCCGTTCACATCCGCAATCAGCGCCGGGAGCCGATCGGCGCCCGCCTGCGGCGCCTTGGCAGCCGGCGTCTCCAGGTCGACGTCCGGGTCCGCGGCGCGGAGCATGCCGAGGAGCTGGCGCATCTCGTTGACCGCCGTACGGCTGGAGTTCTCGATCACGCTCAGCGCGTTCTTGGCCGCGTCGGGGTCGGAGTCCATCACCCGCCGGGCGCCGCCGGCCTGCACGCCGATGCTGCTGATGTGGTGCGCGACGACGTCGTGCAGCTCGCGGGAGATCCGCAGCCGCTCGTCGATCACGGCGCGGCGGGAGTTCGCCTCCTGCTGAACGGCGAGCTCGGTGGCCTGCTGCTCGAGTTCATGGCGCTGCCGAGCGGTGCCCCACGCGGTCCGGCCCCAGAAATAGGCGCCGAAGAAGTAGAGGATGTTCAGCGCGACGGTGAGGATCACGCTGGAGACGTACGGCGAGAGCAGCGCGTGGTTCGGGCCCTCGATCTCGTTGTTGCGCAGGGCTCTGACGAAGTTGATCGCCAGCCAGCCGAACATCCCGATGAAGACGACCGCGACCGCCGCCTTCATCAGCCGCCGGTCCCGGGACCAGGCGACGGCCGCGTAGATGGCCATGAACAGCGACGCCTGGGTGGTGAGGTTGCTGGCGAAGGCGAAGGTCGCCCGCTCCCCCGTGACCACGAACAGCGCCGCGACCGCCAGCAGCACCGGGATCGGGAACCGGCGGCGGAAGCACAGCGGCAGAGAGACCGCCGCACTCAGCACGTACGCCTCGACTCCGCCGATCCCGAGATCCACGTGGGTCGACGAGGCGCCCCGCGCCAACTCGGTGCCGATCACCGCGGCGACGGCCATCCCGAGGCCCAGCAGTACGTCGGCACGCCGCTGCGCCGCGGTCGGACCGGGCCGCACCCAGCCCCGGACAGTCGTCCCGGTGCCGGGTGGTGTCCCCGGTTCGGCGGCCGCGGACGTCGTACCCAGTTCAAGCGTGGCCATAGCCCATCAGCCTACGGGTGGATCACCCCTGACCAGGGCCGCGTACCCTTGGAGTCGTGACGATCGCCCCAGAAGGACGGAAGCTACTCAGGCTCGAGGTGCGCAACGCGGAGACCCCGATCGAGCGCAAACCCGACTGGATCAAGACCAGGGCCAAGATGGGCCCGGAGTACCAGGCACTGCAGAAGCTGGTGAAGTCCGAGCAGCTGCACACCGTGTGTCAGGAAGCCGGCTGCCCGAACATCTTCGAGTGCTGGGAAGACCGCGAGGCCACGTTCCTCATCGGCGGTGACCAATGCACCCGCCGCTGCGACTTCTGCCAGATCGACACCGGCAAGCCGGAGGCGCTGGACCGGGACGAGCCGCGCCGGGTCGCCGAGTCGGTCCGGACCATGGGCCTGCGCTACGCAACCGTGACCGGCGTCGCCCGCGACGACCTGGACGACGGCGGCGCCTGGCTGTACGCCGAGACGATCCGCCAGATCCACGAGCTGAACCCGGGCACCGGCGTCGAGATGCTCGCGCCCGACTTCAACGCGGTTCCCGAGCAGCTGGCCGAGGTGTTCTCGTCGCGGCCCGAGGTGTTCGCGCACAACGTCGAGACGGTGCCGCGGATCTTCCGCCGGATCCGGCCGGGCTTCCGCTACGAGCGCTCGCTGGACGTCATCACCCAGGCCCGCGACTACGGCCTGGTGACCAAGTCGAACCTGATCCTCGGCATGGGCGAGACCCGGGACGAGGTCAGCCAGGCGCTGCGCGACCTGCACGCCGCCGGCTGCGAGATCATCACCATCACCCAGTACCTGCGCCCCTCGGTGCGGCACCACCCGGTCGAGCGGTGGGTCCGGCCCGAGGAGTTCGTGGAACTGCAGGGCGAGGCCGAGGCGATCGGTTTCGCCGGAGTCATGTCCGGACCCCTCGTGCGTTCGTCGTACCGGGCCGGTCGGCTGTACCGTCAGGCTGTGGAGTCGCGGATGAACGCCGCGGAACAGACCGCTTAAACACAGGGATCCGGGAGAGATGGCCAAGAACGACGCGCCCGAAGAGAAGAAGACCGGTCGGCTGAAGCAGATCGCCTCGGCGTACAAGATGACCAGGAAGTCCGACCCGACGATCGGACTGGTGCTCGCCGGGATCTTCCTGGGCGTCGTCGCCGTCTTCGTGGTGGTCGGTCTGCTGGTCGGGCCGCTGATGGTGTGGATCCCGCTGGGTGTCGCGCTCGGCTTCCTCGCCGCCACGATCATCTTCGGCCGCAGGGTCGAGAAGGCGGCGTACAGCCAGATCGAGGGCCAGGCGGGTGCGGCCGCGTCCGCGCTGCAGACCCTGCGTCGTGGCTGGACCGTGACGCCCGCCGTGGCGGTCACCAAGAACGCCGACATCGTGCACCGGGTCGTCGGCCGTCCCGGCATCGTGCTGGTTGGCGAGGGGCAGGCGAGCCGGGTGAAGAACCTGCTCGCCGCCGAGGGCAAGAAGCACAACCGGGTGGCCGGTGGCGCGCCGGTGATCCAGATCGTGGCCGGGCAGGGCGAGGACGAGATCGACATCCGCAAGCTCACCAAGCACGTGATGAAGCTGCCCCAGGCGCTCCAGCCGTCGGAGATCACCGACCTGCTGCAGCGGCTGAAGGCGCTGGACGCCGTCCGCCCGCAGGTGCCGATGCCGAAGGGCCCGGTGCCGACCAGCCTCAAGGGCGCCAGGCAGGCCATGAAGGGCCGCTGACTCGGCGCTGGGGGGCGACGAGCGAGATGCCGGGGTAACCCGGCGGCCGCTCATCAGTTGATCTGTCCGTGACGTGGCACGAGTGTGCCTTCGTGTCGCGTCGTGGGGCGGAGGTTGGGCCTTAAGGTGCGACCAGGACGGATCGAGGACACGAGGTTGACGATCATGACGGATCTCCTGCCGGTTGTGCATCAGCCGGTGACCGAGACGTGGCCGACGCTGGCCCGCCCTCGGTCGAACCCGGTACGCCGGGCCGGCGCGCTGGCCGCGCTCCGTCTGATCGCCAGGGACCTGCCGGCCACGATCCACCTCGAGAACAGGTCCTACGGCCTCGGCGGGCCGGCGATGCGGGTGCACCGCAGCGCCGCGTTCCTGGACCGGCTGGGTCACGACGCCGGGTCCGGATTCGGTGAGGCCTATCTGGCCGGCGACTGGGATCCCGAGCCGGGCACCGACCTGTCCGATCTGCTCGTCCCGTTCGCAGAGCGGTTCAGCAACGAGGAGACCCGGCACCTGCTGCCCAGATGGGCACAGTCGCTGCGCTGGCTGGTGACCCGGTCCCAGCCGGGCGACCAGGAGAACGACCGGGCCGGCGCCCGTGAGAACGTCAGCCGCCACTACGACCTCAGCAACTCGATGTTCTCCGAGTTCCTCGACCCCACCTTGACCTACTCGGCGGCGTACTTCGGCCCCGCCGCTGCAGCTGACCTGGCGACAGCGTCGTACGACGAACTCACGCAGGCGCAGCTGAACAAGCTCGACGCGATCCTCGACGCGGCCGGGGTGGTGTCCGGATCGCGGGTGCTCGACATCGGGTGCGGCTGGGCCAGCCTGGCGATCCGCGCCGCGCAGCGTGGTGCCTGGGTCACCGCGATCACGATCGCGTCGCAGCAGGCGTTGATGGCTCAGCGCCGGATCGCGGACGCCGGCGTGGGCGACCGGGTGCAGGTCGCGTTGCGTGACTACCGGGATCAGATCGGCGAGTTCGACGCCGTACTGAGCGTGGAGATGATCGAGGCGGTCGGCGAGAAGTACTGGCCGGTCTACTTCGACGCGATCGAGCGGCGGCTCGCGCCCGGTGGGGTCGCCGTCGTCCAGGCGATCGTGATGCCGCACGAGCGGATGCTGGCCACCCGGAACACGTTCACCTGGGTGCAGAAGTACATCTTCCCCGGCGGCCTGATCCCCTCGATCAAGGTGATCGACGACATCACCACGCGGCACACCGGAATGCGTCTCGAGGTGCTCCGGCACCTCGGTGCCGACTACGCGCGGACCCTGCGGATCTGGCGGAACCGCTTCATCGAACGCTGGCCGGCCATCGCCGATCTCGGCTTCGACGACACCTTCCGCCGGATGTGGGAGTTCTACCTCGCGTACTCCGAGGCCGGCTTCCGCACCGGCTACCTGGACGACGTCCAGCTCCGGCTCACCCGGCGCTGACTACCGCAGTACGACGGCGGTGTTCGCGGCGCGATCGTGGAGGCCGCGGCGGTCGCGGTCGTAGACGACGGCCGGGATCAGCAGGCAGATCAGGAACGCGCGGATGACGCCGGCCAGGAGCCCCGGTTGCGTCGTGTAACTGGTGGTGCCGCGGATCGGGATCACCCGCATCCCGCACACACGGTGACCGATGGTGCCGCCGGCCAGCCCGGTCAGGATCGCGGTGATGGCGAAGAAGGTGACCAGTTGCGCGGTCCCGAAGTCGTTGCCGCCCGCCCAGATGGGCTTCGACGTGATCGCGGACGCGATCAGCCCGGCGATCAGCCAGTCCAGCAGCAGCGCCAGGATGCGGCGGCCCCAGCCCGCGACCGAGCCCGGTCCGGTGGCCGGGAGTCCCAGCCGGTTCCCCGGGAACCGGAATTCCTCGGAGGGTCCTGTGCCCGGCTGCGCGGATGATGCCATGATGGCTAGCCTACGGAAGCGGTCCGGGCCGGGACACAGCGGACCGGGAGATCTCAGGCCGTCACCGCCGTACACCAGTGGGTCAGCGCGGACACGCTGGGCGTAACATCCGCGAAACATTGGGGTCACGGCCGAGTAATCGGCAGGCCCTACGTTCAGATGAATCTCTGAGCCACCCCGAGGAGTACGTATGTTTTCCAGCGCTGAGGAGCTGCTCGCCTACGTCAAGGACGAGGGCGTCGAGATCATCGACGTCCGGTTCTGCGACCTGCCGGGCATCATGCAGCACTTCACCGTCCCGGTGTCGTCGTTCGGACCCGAGGTCTTCGAAGAGGGCCTGATGTTCGACGGGTCGTCGGTACGCGGGTTCCAGCAGATCCACGAGTCCGACATGAAGCTGCTGCCCGACCCGACCTCCGCCTTCGTCGACGAGTACCGCGGCACCAAGACGCTGGCCATCAACTTCTTCGTGCACGACCCGCTGACCGGCGAGGCGTACAGCCGCGACCCGCGCAACATCGCCCGCAAGGCGCAGGAGTACCTGAAGTCGACCGGCATCGCCGACACCGCGTTCTTCGCGCCCGAGGCCGAGTTCTACGTCTTCGACGACGTCCGGTTCGAGACCAAGGCGAACTCCGGCTACTACTCGATCGACTCGGTCGCCGGCGCCTGGAACACCGGTCGGGTCGAGGACGGCGGCAACCGCGGCTACAAGGTCCGCTACAAGGGTGGCTACTTCCCGGTCGCGCCGACCGACCACTTCGGCGACCTGCGCGACGACATCACGCTGGCCCTGGAGCGGTCCGGCCTGCTGGTCGAGCGCGCGCACCACGAGGTCGGTACGGCGGGTCAGGCGGAGATCAACTTCCGCTTCGACGAGCTGCTGAAGACCGCGGACAACCTGCAGAAGTTCAAGTACATCGTCAAGAACACCGCCTGGGCGGCCGGCAAGACCGCGACCTTCATGCCCAAGCCGATCTTCGGTGACAACGGCTCCGGCATGCACTGCCACCAGTCGCTGTTCTCCGGCGGCGACGCGCTGTTCTACGACGAGTCCGGGTACGGCGGCCTGTCCGACGTGGCCCGCTGGTACATCGGCGGCCTGCTCAAGCACGCCCCGTCGCTGCTGGCCTTCACCAACCCGACGGTGAACTCCTACCACCGGCTGGTGCCGGGCTTCGAGGCGCCGGTCAACCTGGTCTACTCGCAGCGCAACCGCTCGGCCTGCATCCGGATCCCTATCACCGGTTCCAACCCGAAGGCGAAGCGGATCGAGTTCCGCTGCCCCGACCCGTCGGCGAACCCGTACCTGGCCTTCGCGGCCCAGCTGCTGGCCGGCCTGGACGGCATCCGGAACAAGATCGAGCCGATCGACCCGGTCGACAAGGACCTCTACGAGCTCCCGCCGGAGGAGCACGCGAGCATCCCGCAGGTGCCCACCTCGCTCCCGGCCGTGATCGACGCCCTCGAGGCCGACCACGCCTTCCTGCTCGAAGGCGACGTCTTCACCGAGGACCTGATCGAGACCTGGATCGACCTCAAGCGCGAGCAGGAAATCGCCCCGATCCAGCTCCGCCCCCACCCACACGAGTTCGAGCTGTACTACGACGTCTGAGCACCAGCTGACGAGTCCACCCGTGGCGCCTGAGGGTGCCCGGGTGGACTTGTTGCGTCAGGGGCGGATGACGCGACCGGGTTCGAACGGCTTCAGCACGCCCGGCGTACGACCGGTCATGATCAGCTCGGACATGTACAGACCGGTCGCCGGAGCCAGGGTGATGCCTGACATCGAGTGGCCTGTCGCGAGATAGACGTTCTCGAACCCGGGCACGCGTCCCAGGATGGGCAGGCCGTCGGCGGCGAGGGGTCTCATCCCGACCCACTCGTCCTCGACGGTGCCGTCGGGCCAGTCCGCGAGGTACCTGCGCGCTCCTGCTTTGATGGCGTGGATGCGGCGTTCGTCGAGCCGCAGGTTGAGGCCGCTCAGTTCCATCGTCCCGGAGACGCGCGTCTTGCCGTCGGACAGCGGCGTGACGACCACCTTCGACTCACCGAAGTGAATCGGCCTGCGCGGCTGGATCCGGGGACGGATGGAGAAGCTGTAGCCCTTGCCGGCCTGCATCAGCAGCTTGACGCCGAGCATCCGCGGGAGAGGTTCGGTCCAGGCTCCGGCAGCGAGTACGACGTTCTCGACCTCGAACCGTCCCGAGGACGTGCGCAGTGCGGTCGCTCGCCCGTTGCGGTGTTCGATTCCGGCAACCTCGGTGCCCTCGAGGATCTCGGCGTCGAGGGCGTCCGCGAAGCCACGGCTGATCCTCGCCGGGTCGACGTGCGCCTCTCCTTCGATCACGAACCCCGCCGACACCTCGTCCGACAGCAGCGGCTCGGCCTTGTGCAGCTCGTCCTCGGTCAAGATTGCCTCGGGCAACGGATACCCGTACCTCGCCAGCATCTTCAGCCGATCGAGATCACCCTCGAGCGCTTCGGCCTCGCGGGCCACCATCAGGATCCCCGCGCGCTCGATGCCGAAGTCGATTCTGGCGGCGACGAGTTCGGCGTACAGGGCGTGGGTCTTCTCGCCCAACTGTGCCGTAGCCCGCATTCCGCGCTGGAAGGCGTCATCGTTGCAGTGGCGCCAGCACCTCCACGCCCAGCGGATGAAGTCGGGGTCCGCACGCAGGGCGAAGTAGATCGGAGATGCGGGATCCGACAGGGACCTCAACGTGTAGCTCACCAGGCCCCTGGCCGGGATCGGCGCGGCGAACGAGGGGGCGATCCAGCCGCTGTTGCCCCACGAGGCTCCGCTGCCGATCCGACGGGCTTCGATCACCCGTACCGCCGCGCCGGCTTGGGCGAGATAGTAGGCGGTGGCGAGACCGATGGCCCCGCCCCCGACCACGGTGACTTCCTTGGTCACGACCGGCTCCTGTCAGGGAAAGTCGATCACGACGCCGATGCCCTCACGCTGCACGAGCGCGACGATCGATGCTGCAGCCGCGACGTCTTGGATCGCCAGTCCCAAGGACTCGAACACCGTGATCTGGTCTGTCGCCGTCCGCCCGGCCCGAGTGCCGACGAGCAGCTCACCGACCTCGGGTGGATCGAACGGGCCGGCGAGCGCACCCTCGTCGAGTGGTATCAGCATGTCGCCCGCATTGGCGAAGGCACCTTCGCGGCTGTCGACAGCGAAGACGTCCACCTTCTGCACCAGGTTCGTGCAGAGTTCGCGACCCTCCCGGTGGAAGGCGCCGACCGCGTTGAGGTGAGTGCCCGGGGAGATCCAGTCCCCGTCGATCAAGGGATCCGTCGACGACGTGACGCTGCAGACGAGGTCCGCTCCGTCCACGGCAGACTGCACGCTGTCGCAGATCTCGACCTCGAAGCCGCCAGCCTCGGCCCAGCGAACGAACTCGAGCGCTCGTTGCTCGGTCCGGTTCCACACGCGGACGCGCCGGAGTTTGCGGACCTCAGCCATCGCGAGCAGGTGGCTCCGAGCCTGTACTCCGGCGCCGATGATGGCGAGGTCACCCGCGTCCGGGTTTGCCAGCAGATCGGTGGCAGCGCCCGAGGTCGCAGCCGTTCGAAGCTCTGTCACCACTCCGCCCTCCAGCAGCGCCAGCAGTACGCCGGTCACGGGGTCGAGCAGAGCGACGAACGCCTGGATCGTCTCCAGGCCACGCTGCTGGTTCCCAGGAACGATCGTCAGCACCTTGAGCCCGACGCCTCCTTCAACAGAGGCGGGCTTGAGCCACACAGACCCATCGAACGCCGGCGGGTCCAGCACCACGCGAGGAGGCTGGAACACCTCTCCCCTGCCATGCGCGGCCATCGCCGAGCGCATCAACTCCACCGCGTCGCCCATCGGGAACGCCGCCCGTACGTCCGTCGCAGTCAGTACCAGCATCGCGGCCTCCCGAATCGCGTCACGCGTTCACGCTAGAGGGATGGTCGTGGGCCAGGCATTCTCCCGTCGTCGGAAAGCGGCAGCCCGCTCTCCTTCTCCTGTAGCTACTTCCTCAGGCCGATCAGCCGGGCGATCTTGAGGCCCAGGTGGTACACGAGGCGGTCCTCCCCGTTGGACAGGTGCGCGCCGGTCAGTTCTTCGATCCGCTGGAGCCGGTAGTACAGCGTGGTGCGATGCACGAACAGTTGCTCCGCCGTCGCCTGGACGTCACCCGCGTTCTCCAGGAACGCTTCGAGGGTGTCGACCAGTTGGGCGCCCTTCGGACCTGATCCGATCAACTGGAGCAGGCCGGGCGGCACGCAGGTCTCGTCGAGTTCACGACTCGGGATCCTGGTGAGCAGTCCGTAGACGCCGAGCTCCTCGTGGGACATCACGCGATCCGGGCCTGCCATGACGCGAGCCACCCGGGCTGCTCGTTGCGCCGTCTCGTACGAGCTGTGCGCATCGGTCAGATCGCCGGCCACGCTGCCGATACCGGCGTACGGATCACTGTCGGGCAGATCCGCCAGGATGCTCGACAGCAACTCGCCCACCAGCGCGACCTTCTCCGTGCCGCCGAACATCGGGTCCTTGTCGGAGAGCAGCAGAAGGCCATGCTCTCGCCGGACCAGCCCGATGTGCCGACGATCGCTCAGCCGCCGACCGGTGCGATCGAGCCATCCACTGAGTACGTCGCGCTCACGCTCGGACAGTCCGCGACCATCCGGGGCGAGCGTGACCACCACAACGCACACTGGTTCGGATGCCACGAAGTAGTCGGCGTCGACGAGGTCGGCCGCGGCGTGCCGGCGGGCAGCCAGGTCGCCGGCCAGTAGCAACTCGTGGGCAAGGTCGCGAACCCTGCTCTGGCTGAACTCCTCTGCCAGTTGGTCTCGATGCAGGGCGGCAGCCAGCGTCTCGGTCGTCTGGGAAACGGTCTTGAGCTCTTCCGCGGTGAGCTCGGTCTCCCCCTCGACGATCCAGATGTATCCGACCAGCGCGCCCTGCCACCGGATCGGGACCACCAATCGTTGATGGGTGCAACCGATCCGTGCATCGAGCGGCGGCCGGAACGGCTCCACCGCGGTCCGCGCTCCGGCCGCCTGCGTCCAGGCCAGCACCTCCGGACGTACGTCGCGTTGCTGGAAGATCGACTGCTGGCGCAGCGGGTCGACAGGGCCGTACTCGTGCGAGGAGAAGGCCAGTTGACGCATCCAGGCATCGTCGACGCTCACGTTGCGACGGATCTTGTGGCCGAGAGCATCAACCAACCGTTGGAGCTCTGACGTCATCCTCCGACGATAGCCTCCGGCGGCCGGTGTCACACACCCGTTCTGTCCTGGCCCCACGACCGTAGGTACTCGGGGACCGCCGTACCGGCCGGCACGTGTTCGTCCGGGATCGGCTCACCGGGTGTCACCCGCAACGGGAGCTCGCCCGCCCAGACAGGCAGGGCTCGATCCGCTACCGCGTCATCCCCGTCGCCGGTGCGCATCTTGACCGAGCACTCGTCCAGCGGAATGGACACCAGCAGGGCGCTGCCGAGCTCCGCATCTGTCAGCGGGCGCAGGTCCGGCAACCGGCCCGGAATGCATTTCTCGACGAGAGCCAGCATGCGCTCCAGTTTGGCCTCGGGATCCTCGACCGCCGTACCCCTGCCCAGGACAACGACCGATCGATAGTTCACCGAGTTCTGCAGCACGGAGCGTCCCATCGCCAGACCGTCGAGGACCGTGGCTTCCACACAGACCGGCGCGCCGTCGGCGATCAGGTTGAACATCCGGTTCCGGCGCGATCCGTGGATGAGCAACGAATCGCCGACCCGCACGTGCAGGGTGGGCAGCACGTACGGCTGGTCGTCGACGACGAAGCCGACGTGACACATCAGCGACTCGTCCAGGATCTCGTGGACCTTGTCGAGGTCGTACGACGCCCGGGCGGGTCGACGGCGCACCCGGACCCGCGGACTCGCGGGTCCCGTCGACTTGTCGGTCGCACCTCTACTCGGCATTCTCAGCGGCCTTCCTGCCGGCACAACGTTCTTTGCACCGATCCTCGGCAGCCCGGTCCGCGATTGCTAACGACAGGTGATGCAAAACGCGCGGCACGGGTCCGACGTGCGACGCAAGTACGAACGGCCCGACCGCTCTACGGTTCAGATGACCGTTCGTCCCACCTGACAGAGGATCCTCATGATCGGCTTCGTCGGCGCAGGAAACATGGCCAGTGCAATCGCGCGTGGGCTCGGTGAGCCGGTCTACGCGACCGATGCGGGCTCCGGGCGGGCGGCGGCTCTCGTGGCGGAGCTGGGCGGAGAGGTGATGTCCACCAACGCCGACCTGTTCAAGCGGTCCGAAACCATCTTCCTCGGCCATCGACCCGACCAGCTGGCCGAGATCGCCGAGGGTGTCGACGCGACGGGGAAGATGGTGATCTCGATGATGGGCCCGACCACCATCGCCGAGCTCCAAGCCGCCTACCCGGGCGCCACCGTCGTACGGACGATGCCGAACACGCCGGTCGAGGTCCGCAGAGGCGTGGTTGCCGTCGCCGCGGGGGGCGAACCCGCGGTCGAGCTCCTCTCCCGGCTCGGGACGGTCGTCGTACTCCCGGAGCGCCAGATGGACCTGGCCACGGCGACGGCCGGGGTCATGCCCGCCTACATCGCCGTCCTGGCCGAGGCCGCGATCGACGCCGCGGTCTGCCACGGACTCGACCTCAAGAGCGCCAAAGCCATGTTCCTCGAGACCATGGCCGGTACAGCCGAGCTCCTGATCAAACGCGACGGCGACACCCTCGCCGTACGCCGTGAGGTCGGCACACCGGGCGAGTCCACGGTCCGTGGCGTCGCGGCCCTCGAACGGAACAACGTCCGTACGGCGTTCATGGACGCCTACCACGATGTCCTCACCCGCCTGAGCCGTCCGTACACCGGCGGCGCCATCGTCGCGGACTGACACCTATCCGGGAGGCCCGGGCAGCCGCAGTACGACGGGGCCGGTGGGCACCGCGGAACACGCCAGCACCGCCCGCGATCCCGGCGGGAGTGCGGGATCGATCAGGTACGAGACTTCGCCGTGCACCAGGTCGAGCGCGCAGGTGCCGCAGGCGCCGGAGCGGCAGGCGGAAAGCACGGACACACCATGCTGTTCTGCCAGCTCGAGAAGGGTGCCGTCGGCATCGGTCCACGTCGCTCCCGTGCCGTCGGGAAGGTAGGTCACCGGGTGCGGACCAGGCCCCGGTGCGGACCGCCGGACGGGCACCTCCGTCGCAGGCGAGAGGAACGGGTCGGAGTGGATGCGATCCGCGTCCAAGCCCGCCGACCGCAGGGCTTGGGACACCATGGCCACGAAGTCGGTCGAACCGCACACCAAAGCCTCGGCGTCGCGGTCGCCGGCCAGGCTGTCGAGAATGTCGCGCTTGGTGGGACGTCGACCGGCCAGCCGCGTCTCGAAGAGCGTCGCCGTCGCGCCGCATCGTCGCGCGAGCTCGACCACCTCGGGCCACAGCGTTGCGCTCTCCTTGCTCGCGTCGACGTGCAGCACATCAACCCGGCGGCGGTCCGCGACCAACTGCTGCAACGCCGCAGCCACGGGAGTGATACCGATCCCGGCGCTCACCAAGTACAGCGGTCGCGGTTCTCGCGAGAGCGTGGGCACTCCGAACGGACCTGAGATGAGCAGGCAGTCTCCAGAGGCCAACGATGCAAGGGTTTTCGAGACCTCTCCGCGCAGACGCACGGTGATCCGGATCCGATCGTCGCGCCGACCGGAGACGCTGTAGGCACGCCAGGTCAGGGCAGCTGTCGCTGTCGGCAGGTGCACCCGGATGTGCTGACCGGCGGCCACCGGCTGACGGTAGGGGTCGCGGAGCCACACACTGATCGTCCGGTCGTCCTCGCGAATCGTCTCGAGCACCTCGGCCTCCCGCGGCCAGGGATGCATGACCTCACGACGTTCCCGCAGGCTGTCGATGAGCCGCACCGGATCGGGTCGGCCACTCACCACTACCGTCGAACCGACGTGAAGCCGGGCAGGTCCGACCAGGCGTGCGTAGACGCCCAGGTGCGGCAAGCCGACGGCTCGGGTGAGCAGGGACGGGAACTCCAGGTCCCGCTCCCCGGTCCGCGGGTTCGCTGACGTCGCGCGGCAGCGGGCGATCGGCCGGATCACTTCGACCTCGCAGTCACCCAGGCGGATCCGCCGGCCCACCCACGACAGTTCGGCGAAGGCCGGCAGACCGTCGACGTACACGTTGGCGCGGAATCGGCGGATGTCGAGAGTGGTGCCGATGAGCTGCTCGAGCGCGCGGATCGTGGCCAGGTTGATCACGGACAGCTCGGCGTCGGCGACATCCCACAGCGCCGCCGCATCGCCGTGCACGAGTCGCAGCCCGGGCTCTCCGAACCACTGACGCAGTACGGCCTCTTGGTCCGGCTGAGCCTGGTCCGAGCGCACCGACGATCCATTCGGACAAGCGCGGTGACGGAGCTCGACCACGCCGGGCGCGGGCATGGTCACCGTCACGTGCGTCATGTCGGGATCACGCGCCACCTGCTTGAAGGCGGATCGCAGCCGCCACGGTGTCCGGCGCGGCACTGCCTGATCGCCGCGCGCGATCGCGACCGAACGGTCGTGGAGCACTCCGGTGCCGGGCAGTACGTCGACCTCATCGACTGCCACCCCCGCGGCGCCCTTGACCGGATACACCCACAACGAGTCGACGATTCCGGTCGTGGTCTCGACAAGCCGGCGTTCCTCGATCACGCCCGTCCCAACCGGTCGCTGTACGCCGGTTTGCGGTTCTCGCGGACCGCGGCGATCGCCTCCTTGGCATCGGCCTCGGCAGCCAGCCGCCCGGTCATCCTTTGCTCGAACTCGTAGCCGGCCTTCAGATCCATGAACTCGACGGTGTTCATCGCCTCCTTGGCATGGCGGAGCGCGGCCAGGCTGTGACACGTCATCTTCTCCGCCAGGCCGAGCGCCACATCGAGCAGTTCGTCGTCCGGTACGACGCGCAGCACCGCGCCGTACTGCACGAGCTCGGACGCCGGCCACGGCTCGGCGGTGAAGTACATCGCACGCACGAGTGGCTGGGGAATCAGGCGGGCGAGGTGGCGTGCACCGCCCATCACGCCGACGCTCACCTCCGGCGTCCCGAATCGAGCGCTCTCACCGGCGACAACCACATCGCAGCTCGCCGCGATGGCCAGACCGGTCCCGAGTGCCGCCCCGCGAACCGCGCCGATCACCGGCACAGGGCAGTCGTAGATCGAGGCGAAGGTGTCCCGGACCAGCCGCATCCGCCCGGCGGAGTTGACCTCGGTCAAGGTGAGGAACTCCTCGAGTTCGTTCCCCGCGCAGAAGTGCTTCCCGGCGCCGGTCAGCACGACTGCCTTCGTGCCCGGCAGCACTTCGTCGAACCGCCCGAACAGATCGCGGATCTCCTCGTACATGTCCAGGTTGACCGCGTTCACCGGCCCCCGGTCCAGCGTCACCACAGTGGTCGCGCCCTGCTGACGCGTCGACAGGTGCTCGTACGGCGTATTCATGGGGTGACCGGGATGATCGGAAGCAGGACGTGCGACGGATGCGATGCATCCCGATACACGGTCTGTGTCGCCGGTACCGGATCACCTGGCGCGCCACCCAGGTTGGTGTTCCGGTCGAACCGCGGGAAGTCTGCCGAGCTGACGTCGACCCGGATCCGGTGGCCTGCCTTGAACCGGTTCGCCGTGACCCACATGTCGATCTCCAGCGAGTAGACCTCACCGGGCACGAGCGGTTCGGCGCCCCGATCGAGATCGCGATACCGCGCCCGCAGCAAACCGTTCTGCAGCTGTACAGCCCGCCCGTCCGGAGCGACGTCACTGAGGCGTACGGCGAAGTCGGTGTCCACCGCGGACGAGCTGGCATGCAGCACCGCCCGAAGGTTGCCCACAACATCGAGGTCCTGGGCAAGCGGTTCCGTCGTGTAGGTCAGGACGTCGTCGCGCTGCTGGACCGCGCTCACATCCACGCTCCCGGGCGGATACACCCACGAGACGATGCTGCCGCCCACGGTCGGTGTCGGGTCGAGCGGGTCGTACACGTACTGGTCACCAGCCGTGGGCTCCTGCGGAGGCGTCGTACTCAACGCCCCACCGGCGCCGAGATAGTACGGCGTGTCCACCGCTTCGGGCAGCGGCCAGTCGTCCGCGCTGCGCCACTCGTTGGCGCCCATCAGGTAGTAGATGACGCGCGGCCACTCGTCGATCGCGCCGTCCCGCACGGTCTGGTACCAGCGCAACGTGAAGTCGACGTTCGACCAGTGGTTGTGCTGCAGCTCCGGGTGCTCCCCCATCCGCTCCTTGTAGCCAACCGAGTTGTGCGACGAAGGGGTGATGATGATCCGGGCCTGCGACCGCAATGGTTCGGGAGCGTGCTTGCGGAGGAGCTCGAAGGTCGCGAGGGCGTCGTTGATGAACCAGTCGTACCAACCGGTCCGCAACAGCGGGACCGCCTGGAAGTCGGCGACCTGCCGTGCAGGTTCGACGGACGGCAACGTGTGCCGGTCGAGCGAGATGCCCTGGCCGAAGAGCGGCCCGATGTTCTCGGCATCGACAATGGTGACGTGAGGCGACCCGGTGAGTTCACGGACGAACTCGGCCCGCTCCGGGCAGGTCAGCGAGCAGTAGTGCGCCCACAACCACGCCTGCGCCTCGACCGGCGACAGGTCCTTCAGCGCGAGGAAGGAGTCCGTCAGCTCTCCCAGCATCGGGTTGACGAAAGGTTCGTTGAAGAACCCCGTCGACAGCGTCTCGTCCAGCATCATCGGCTCGACCTGCCAGTGCGGCAGATCCGTCTTCTCCTCCCCGTGGCCGATCGTGTGGGCGAGTGCGTTCACGACCATGTGCAGCGACGCCGTCTTGGTGCCGACCCCGATCCCGCTGACCTCCGGAACGATCGTGGTCATCTTCGGATGGGTTGCCATCGGCCACTGCACCTGACCGACGTACGAGCCGCCGAGGGACCCGATGAATCCGTCGCACCAGTCCTGAGTGCTGACCCACTCGACGAAGTCATAGCCGTCCTGCGGCTCGAAAATGTAGAAGTCGTGGTCCTCGGGTTCGCTGTCTCCCGTGCCACGGAGATCCTGGACGGCGACGACGTACCCCCGGCGGGCGAACGCCATGAACGGCGCCACCAGAGCATCCCCGTCGCGTCCGTACGGCGTACGTACGGCGATCACCGGAGCCGGCGTCTTCGGCGGCAGGTACAGGTCGGTCGCGAGCTTGACGCCGTCCCGCATCGTCACGAACACGGTCTCGATCTTGACGTCGGCCGCCGCGAACTGTGCCGGCGTACGAACGTCCTTACTCTTCAGCGCGTACTGGAGGTCGTCCGACACGGTCATCTGGCCGGGACTCCCATCACGTCACGGAGAACGCGCAGTACGTTCTCGCCGAGGATCTTGCGGATGTCGGCCTCGCTGAATCCGCGCCGCACCATCACCTCGGTGATCTTCGGGAAGTCCGACGGTCGCACGATCTCGGCCCGCTCGTACTCGACGCCGTTGGTCGGGGCACCGACCCACCCACCGAACACGTGCTGGTAGTAGTCGTCGATGATGTCCGGTCCCAGTCCGGCGTGATCGATGCCGGCCACATCGATGATGCGTTCGATGTGGTCGACGACGCGCTCGGCCGTCGGGGACTTCGCATCGATGAAGAAGGGAATCGCCGCCGCGACTCCGATCACCCCACCGAGCTCGGCGATCGCCTTCAGTTGCTCGTCGCCGAGATTACGGTGGCTGTCGGTGATGCCGAGGCACGCCGAGTGCGTGGCGAGGAACGGCCGGGTCGCGAGCGACAGCACATCCTCGACACCGCCGATGCCGAGATGGCTGATGTCGAAGACGATGCCCAGCTCTTCCATCTCGTGCAGCGCGGTGATGCCCTCCGGCGTCAACCGGCTGCGCGAGGTCGAGTCCAACCCACTGCCGTCGGCAAGGAACGTCCGCGCGTAGTGCGCCATCGAGATCACCCGGACCCCGACCCGGGCCAGGGTGCGCACCAGTTGCGGGTCCTGCCCGATGGCGTGCGCGCCCTCGAGAGCGATCACCAGCGCGATCCGTCCGGACGACGTCGCGGCGTCGACGTCCGCGCCGGTCAGGCACACCGCCACGTCGTCGCTGTACTCCGTTCCGAGCTCATGGATCCGCTCGATCAGCAGCAACGTCCGACGCAGCGCGCCCTCGGACTGGAACTGATCCTCGATACAGATCGGCAGGACCTGTACGTCGACCCCGCCGGCGCGGAGCTCGGGCAGCCAGAACTGGCCGAAGTGATCAGGTTGCTCGCGCCGATCGAAGTGGTCGACCAACAGGATCAGGTCGTTGTGCGTGTCGACCACAACGGAGTCCTTGTGGAGCACGAGTGGATCGGTCATACGCAAGACACCTCGTTCAGAGTGATCGGGAGATGTGGTCCTTCAGCACCTCGTTGGCCCCGCCGTAGATCTTCTGGGCCCGCGCGTCGACGTATAGCCGGGAGATGAGGAACTCCCGCATGTAGCCGTAACCGCCGAACAGTTGCAGGCACCGATCGGTCACGTCGGTCTGGTTCTGGGTCAGCCACCACTTCGCCATCGACGCCGTGGCCGGCTCGAGGGTGCCGTCGACGAACCGCTCGACGCAGTCGTCCAGGAACACCCGGGACGCGCGGACGATCGTCGCCAGCTCGGCGAGCTCGAGCCGGACGTGCTGCATCGCGAACAGAGGACCGCCGAACGCTTCCCGCGTCTTGGTGTAGGCGACGGTCTCTTCCAGCGCACGCTCCATCGCGGCCACCGCGGTGATGGCGATGACCAAGCGCTCGCGCGGTAGCTCAGCCTTCAGGATCTCGAGTCCGCGCCCTTCCTCCCCGACCAGGTAGTCGGCCGGCACGGATACGTCGTCGAAGAACAACTCCGCGGTGTCCGAGGCATGCCGGCCAAGCTTGTCGAGGGTGCGCCCGCGCCGGAAGCCCGGCGCGTCGGCTATCTCCAAGGCGAGCAAGGAGATCCCGTTGCGTCCCGCCGCGGGGTCGGTCTTCGCGACGACGACGACCAGATCGCAGCGGGCGCCGTTGCTGATGAAGGTCTTGGACCCGTTGATGACGTACTGGTCGCCCCTGCGTTCGGCCCGGGTGACGATGTTCTTGAGATCGCTGCCCGCGCCCGGCTCGGACATCGCCACGGCACCGATGATGTCGCCGGTCGCCATCCCCGGCAGCCAGCGCTGCCGTTGCTCGTCATTGCCGTACGTCGCGAGCAGCGGTGCCACCACCCCGCTGTGCACCATATTGCCGAACCCGGTGTCGCCGGCCCGTGCCTGCTCACTCAGTACGACGGCGTCGTGGGCGAACGAGCCGCCTCCCCCACCGAACTCCGCCGGCACCTCGCAGCAGAGCAGGCCGAGCGCGCCGGCCTTGTGCCACACCTCGCGCTCGACGTACTTCTGCTCGTCGAAGCGCTCGAAATGCGGGACGATCTCGGTCTCGAAGAAGGCCCGCGCGACCGCTGCCAGCGCGACCGCCTCGTCATCCGCCCAGCGTGGCCGCGTCGCCCGCCCGGGCCTCATGCCCGCGTCACCAGGCCGTGCGGCAGTGTCGGTGCTCATCGGTTCTCCTCCTGGACGGCGTTCAGTTCACGGCTCGGGCGCGATCGCCCCAGAAGCGGGCACGCAGTTCCTTCTTGTCGACCTTGCCCAGCGGCGTGAGCGGCAGGGCGTCCAGGAACTCGAGCCTCTTCGGTGCATGCACGGGACCCTTGCGCTCGCGGACCAGCGCGACGAGCTCGTCGGCCGTCACGGTCGCGCCCGGTGTCCTGACCACGAAGGCCGTCACCGCCTCGCCCCACTTCGGGTCCGGGACCCCGATCACTGCCGCGGCCGAAACCTCCGGATGCGTCACCACCGCGTCCTCGATCTCGCGCGGGTAGATGTTGAACCCACCGGTGATCAGCATGTCCTTCTTGCGGTCGGTGAGGTACAGGAAGTTGTCCGCGTCGAAGCGGCCGACGTCACCGGTGTGCAGCCAGCCGTTCCGCAGTGTCTCCGCAGTCAACTCCGGCTGCTTCCAGTAGCCGTCCATCACCAGCGGCCCGCGAACGCAAACCTCTCCCAGCTCACCGACCGGACAGGGCTGATCGTTCTCGTCGAGGACCGCGACGTCCAGCGTCGGATGCGGCTTGCCGCAGGACGCGAGCCGCTCGGGCCGCCGTGGATCGTGGTCTGCCTTGCTGAGCGTCGTCACCGTGTTCGGCGCCTCGCTCTGGCCGAAGAACTGCACGAAGACAGGGCCGAACACCTCGAGAGCCTGCTCGAGCCGATCGGGTGACATCGGCGCCGCGCCGTACAGGATCGTCTGCAGGCTGGACAGATCCACCTCGTGCTCGGCGATGTAGTCGAGCAGCACGTAGATCATGCTCGGGACCAGGAAGGTCGCCGTGATCCGGTGCTTCCGCACGGTCTCGCAGAACTCCGCGGGGTCGAAACCCTTCGTCAGTACGACGCTTCCACCTTGGTGGAAGACCGGCGGCACGATGCCCTGGAGCGCGTGGGTCAGCGGCGTCGATCCCAGGAACCGCAGCTCGGTCGGGAGCTGCCAGTGCGCGACGGTGAGGTAGAGGTGCGTGGCCAGCGAACGATGCGTGAGCATCACGCCCTTGGGCCGTCCGGTTGTCCCGCCGGTGTAGCCCAGCAACGCAACGTCGGACTCACGGGCCACGGACGGAATGACCCCATCCGTCTCAGGCCCGGCGAGTACGTCGGATGCGGATCCTCCACCGAGCAGCAGCACTCTCGGACTCGGGTCCAGCTCGGCGGCGAGCGCCGCGCCATGGTCGGCGTACTGCGCCGCATCAACCACGAGCGTGGTGATCTCGGCGTCGGTGCAGACGACGACGTGGTCGGCCAGGGATCCCATCGGATGCAACGGCGTGTACCGGGCGCCCAGCGACTGCGACGCCGTCACCGCCGCAAAGGTCTCCGGCCGGTTCGGCGCGATCATGGCCACGCCATCCCCGGGCTTCACCCCAGCGTCCTGCAGCGCGAACGCGATCCGCGAGATCAGCCGGCGCAGTCCGTCGTACGTCAGGTCGCCGGTCGGCGTGGAGAACGCGACGCGATCCGGATAGTTCTGCAGTGAGCGGGAGATCAGGTCGACGAAGGACGGCCGTCGGTAGAGGTCTTCACTCATTTCTTCGGTCCGGACCGTCGACGGATCCTCCGCAGCTCTGTCTCGAACCCGTCGAGCAGGCGGCGGATCCCGAACAGGTACTGCGCTTCCGGATCCTCGGGCACCACCTCGAGCAGATCCCGGAACGGCGAGTCGGCCGGCGTGTCCGCGTGCACGAAGTTGTCGGACACCCCGCGGGCGAACTCCTCGCTGCCACCGCGGAACCGGGACACCTCCCACGCCATCGCGCCGATGATGTGGTTGCGCAGGGCCATGAACCCACGGATGGCCGACTCCTTCTCGAAGCCGGCCTCCTGCAGGAGCGTGATCATGTCGAGGCCGACCGCCTCGGTGTTCGGGCCGCGAACGTAGGTCTGGAGAAGGATCTCGATCAGCGCTGGGTGGCGCAGCGCGCACTGCCGGGAGTCCAGCGCGAACTCCTCGAGCCGCACCCGCCAGCCGCGTCCGTCCTTGGCGATCCTCGGGAGGTCCGCGACCGCGAGATCCGCGACGGCGTCCAGCAACTCCTGCTTGTCGCTCAGGTGCCGGTACAGCGACATCGGGCTGCCGCCCAGCGCCTCGGCCACCCGGGCCATCGTGACGCCGCTGAGGCCGTCGCGGTCGGCGATCTCGAGCGCGGCCGCCACCACCGTCTCCCGGTCGAGCGCGCCGCGCGCCAACCGCGCTGACTTCTGCACCTTGCGCTGTGTCGCCACGGTGTGTCCTCCAGTCCGGAACGGCGTGGGTAACTCTTGCACCCCTCTTGGCGTACCAGCATAGTGTATGGACGTACGTAAGCGAATGGTTCGGACCGAGATTCTCGTCCGCGACGCCGCCACCACTGCCGAAGGAGCACACTGCCCATGACTTCCAGTCTCTGGCTGCACGGCGCAACCGTCGTCACAGCGACCGGGTCCGGCCCCGAGCCGGCCGGAATCCTCATCGACGATGGAAGGATCACCCGGATCGGCGGATCCGTGCCTGGCGAGGCCGAGGTCGTCGACTGCACCGGCTTGACCCTGACCCCCGGTCTGATCGACGCGCACGTCCATCTCGGCCTGGCCAGCGAACTCGAACCGAGCGTCGGGTACGGGATGTCGGTGGCGGAGATCGCCGCCGACATGTTCTCCAACTGCGCCCAGACCGTTCGATCCGGTTTCACCACGGTGCGGGACTGTGGCGGCATCGACGCCGGCCTTGCCCGTGTCGTTGCATCGGGCAAACTTCCGGGTCCGCGGATCGTGCAGTGCGGCCCGATCCACTGCCAGACCGGCGGACACGGACACTACGCGTCCGAATGGGAGCCGACCCATGTGTGGAACGAGATCGAGGTTCCCGGCCTGCGGACGCTGACGATGCTGGCCGACGGGCCTGACCAGATGCGCAGGAACGCGCGCGAGTCGTTCCGGCGCGGTGCCGACTTCCTCAAGCTCTGCGTCACCGGTGGCGTCATCTCCAAGCACGACAAGCTCACCGACACCCAGTTCAGCGCCGAGGAGATCGCGGTCGCCGTCGCCGAGGCCGCGGCCCGGGGCACCTACGTCACCGTCCACGCCCTCAACGTCGATGGCATCCGCATGGCTGTCCTCGCCGGTGTGCGGTGCGTGGAACACGGCAGCGGGATCGACGAGGAGACGGCCGCTTTGATGGCCGAGCGTCAGGTCTCTCTCGTGCCCACACTGGCCGCGCTCGAGAGGCTGATCCGGAACATCGACGACCTCGGTCTGCCCAGCCATTTCGCGGACAAGGCAGCGGGTGTACGCCAGGCGATGATCGACGGGCTGCTCGTCGCAACGGCGGCCGGTGTCCGGGTCGGTCTCGGGTCCGACGTCATCGGCCCCGACCAGACCGGTCGGGGTGAGGAACTGACACTGCGAGCCGCGGCCCAGTCCCCGATGGAAGCACTGATCGCGGCGACGCGAATCAACGCCGACCTGCTCGGGCTCGGTAGCGAGATCGGCACACTCGAGGTCGGCAAGCAGGCCGACATCGTTGCCTTTGCGGGCAGCCCGCTGGACGACCCCAAGCTCTTCGCCGACCCGGACAGCGTCGTACTCGTTGTGCAGAACGGCGTGGTGGCGAAGGACGAACGGAAGTAGACAGCGCGGCTGGTGGTCACCGCTCGGGCGATGACCACCAGCCGCGTTTCACGTTCAGCCGCAGACGGCTTCCATCACGCGGACGAAGTTCAGGCCGAGCACCTTGGCGATGTCCTCGTCCGACCAGCCGCGGGCGACCAGGCCGCGGGTGATGTTCGGGAAGTCGCGGTAGTCGTCGAACCCGACCAGCTCCTGCGTCGCCACCAGCTTGTCCTCGGGCCTGAAGCCGGTCTCGGCGAAGATCGGCTGGAGGAGATCGTCGAGCATCCACTTCGGCAGCTGCATCGGCCAGTCGGTGCCGATGGCAACGTGGTCGACGCCGGCGACGTCAGCGACGTACTCGATGTGGTCGAGCATCGCGTTGATGGTGACCGTCGGTCCCGCCCCGAGGAAGAACGGGACGGTGACGATGCCGATGATGCCGCCGGTGGCCGCCAGCGCACGCAGCTCCTCGTCGCTCTTGCCCCGCGCGTGGTCGAACACACCTTGCGCCGCGGTGTGGGAGGCGACGACCGGCGCCTCCGACACGTCACAGGCGTCCAGCGTCGTCTTGCGGCCGACATGGCCGGTGTCGACGATGATGCCGAGCTCGTTCATGGCCTTCACGCTGGCCACGCCGAACGCGGACAGTCCAGCGTCCGTCCGCTCAGTGCAGCCGACGCCGACAGACGTCATGTTGTTGTACGTGAGCTGCGTCATGCGCAGGCCGGCATCGTGGGCCCAGGCCAGTGCGTCGAGGTCGCGCCACGGACCCAGCATGACCTGCGAACTGACCAGGCCGGCGTGGACTCCGGTCTCGTGCGCACGGCGGATGTCCGCGGCCGTCAGGGCCTTGATCAGCCAGGGGAAGTAGTCGAACTGCTTCTGCACGAAGGCGAACGACCACTCCCGGACGTGACGTTCGTCGGACATCTCCACCTGGCGGTTCCCGCAGGTGATCCCACTCGCGTCCCAGTGCTCCTTGACCGCGTCCAGCCGCCCCGCCATCGCGCGGCGGATCGGGGCCTCGAGACCACGGCTGAACGTCTCCATGGTGTCGTGCGTCTTCTCGAGGAGGGCGCGCAGCTCCTTGTTCATCTCCTCGTCGAACGCCCGGTACCCGACCGGGCCCTGGAACAGCACATCGACGATGAGGCTTTCGCGATGCAGCCGCGCGGCCCGCTCCTCCTGCCCCTGGTCCAAGCCGAAGTCGAACGTGCCGAACTGTTCCGTCATCAAGATCCTCCAGAGCTGTCGCGGTGCTGGTTGTCACCCATGCGGCGGACGAGCCGGTCCAGCAGGAACAGGAACTCCGGATGTCCGGCTCCGTCGTCGCCGACCCCATAGCCGAAGGGCGGTTGATCGGGGTGATCGGCCAAGGTCAGACCCTGTGCGCCGATCGGTCGCAGCCGGACCGGCGGCGGATCCGACCGGTTGCGGCCGAGAACCGGGTCGGTGAATCTGGCTTGGTAGGACAGCGCGTCGCCGTCGTCACTGACGTTGAGCTCGCAGCCCCAACAGACATACCTGCCGTGGTAGCGGCTCGGCTTCGGCTCCGGGCCGGACAGGTCGGGCGCGACCGGCGCGGGCAGACCGAACCGGTCCTGCAGCAAGGCCTCGGCGATCTCCTGGTGGAACGGCATCGAAGCCGGTCCCCCGTTCGCAAAGGCGATGTACGCCGCACCGAGGTCGGGAACGACGCCGACCATGGCGACTCCGCCGTACGAGCCTCCGCCATGGGTGAGGACGACGTGATCGCCGTACTGCTTGCGCAGCCAACTGAGTCCGACCGAGCCTGTTTCCGGCACGGGGAAGTCGAGCTGGTGTGCGGCCATCCGGTCGACGGTCTCCGCGCTGAGCAGGCGCTTTGCCGACCTGAGCGTTGGCAGGTGGGAGCCGACGAAGGTCAGCGTGTCCTCGACCGAGGTGATGAACGTCGTACCGGCCGGCGCGAGGCACTGGGGCATCATGAACCGTTCGCTGCGCACGAAGCCGTCGGCACCTGGATAGTGGCCGATCGCCATCCGGTGCAGGATCGCCTCCTCGGCCGTGAACATGCTGCGTGCCAGTCCCAGCGGCTTGAACAGCCGTTCCCGCATCGCGGTCGAGTACCCCTCACCGGTGACGACCTCGATGATCCGGCCGGCCAGCACGAAGCCGGCGTTGCTGTAGGAGAAGTACTCCCCCGGCGGGAACAGCTGACCGACATCGGCGAGCAGTGGCACCCAGTTCGCGATCGCGTCGTCGCCCTCACCGACGTCGGCGATCAGGTCTGATGCGTCCGTCCCGGTGGAGTGGGTGACGAGATGCCGTACGACCAGCGCATCCGCGACCTCTCGGTCGCCGAGGACGAGCTCCGGCAGGTAGCGCTTGACCGGCGCGTCGAGGTCGACGAGCCCCTGCTCGACCAGGGACATCAGCAACGTCGTGGTCCAGACCTTGGTGATCGAACCGGTCAGGAACAGCGTGTCCGGCGTCATCTCGACGCCGGTGCTCAGGTTCGCGACGCCCGCGGCCGCGGTCTCGATCCGTCCGTCCTCGATGACACCGACCACGGCACCGGGTACGCCGGAGCGGGCGACGAGTTCCTGCAGCGTCTTCTCGAGTTCCGTCATCCGAGGTCTCCCGTCATCCGAGGCAGGACCGGACCGCCGCGGCCAGGCTCGACGCCCGCGGTTCGCCGGTCCGGAAGGACCAGAGGTTCATGACGTAGCCGAAGCCGACCTCGGCATCTGGCTCGCCGAAGGCGACCGACCCACCCGAGCCCGGGTGGCCGAACGACTTCGGCCCGGCCATCGGTAGCGGCGGGCAGGCCCGCCAGAACCCGAGCGACATGTTGAACGAGCGGTCGGCCGGGAGGTCCAGGTCCGCGGGCAGGCCGTGCATCCGGGTCTTATCGGTCTGGATCTCGGTCGCCCGCTTGATCGTGGCCGGATCGAGCAGTCGTACGCCGTCCACGTCGCTGACCGTGGCGGCGTACATCCGGGCCAGCGAGCGCGCGTCGGTCAACATGTTCCCGGCCGGGATCTCGGCCGCTCGATAGGCACGCTGAGCGTTGAGATCGGACGTCACGTTGAACGCGCCGCCGAGCGAGCCGGCCCGGGCTTGGATCGAGCCTTCGCCCCAGACGGCCTGGATCCACCGGGTCACCGTGTCGGGATCGAGGCCGGTGGTCTCGATCATCCCGGCGGTCATCTCCTCCAGGCTGAGTGGAGCGGCGTACTCGATCCGCGCCACCTTCTCTTCCTGTTCCTCGGGCAACCCGATCCAGGCATTCAGCCCGAGCGGGCCGGCCACCTCGTCGGCGAAGAAGGTGCCGAGTGACTTGCCGGAGACCCGGCGGACGAGCTCGCCGACCAGGTACCCGAAGGTGATGCTGTGGTAGACGTGCTCGGTACCCGGCTCCCACTCCGGCTTCTGGGCCTCGATCGCACGGATCACCGGGTCCCAGGCGTACGCCTGCTCCAGCGTCAGTGGACCGTCGACGACCGGCAGGCCGGACTGGTGCGACAGCAGCAGCCGCACCGGGATCTTGTCCTTGCCTCCTGCACCGAACTCGGGCCAGTAGTCGACCACCGGGGCGTCGAGGTCCAGCTCGCCGCGCTGGGCCAGCAGGTGCGCGCAGATCGCGGTCGCACCCTTCGTCGTGGAGGCGACGATGGCGATGGTGTCCTCTTGCCACGGCCGATTGGTCTCGCTGTCGGCCAGTCCGCCCCAGAGATCGACGACGGGACGGCCACCGACGTACACGCAGCACGCTGCGCCGACCTCGCCGGGATTTCCCTCGAAGTTCGCCCGGAACTGGTCGGCGACCTTCCCCCAACCGTCCTCGACGTGTCCGTGCACCGCAGGCTCGCTCGTTGTGGTCATGATGCTGTACGGCCCCTCTCGAAGGTGGTGGTGGTCGCTATCCGACCGGCGCGGGCGAGGTCTTGTAGGTGAAGCACTTGCAGCCCGGGTCGAAGCTGGACGCGGCCGTCTTCTCCATACCGTCGTGCCGGTCGGGCCCGAACTTGGTCGCGCCGTCCAGCGTGAGGGCGCTGACGAAACCCGTTCCGATCTTCTCGATCCCGGGCACGAGCTTGTCGATCCCTCCCAGGCCGCCGCTGTTGGCCAGGCCCTGCTGCAGCAGCCGCACCACGTCGCAGGCCTGGTAGATGACGATCTGGTCGGTGATCTTCTGGACCGGCACACCGTTGCTGCGGGCATTGTCGATACAGGTCTTGCGCACCTTGGCCTGCTCGGCCGGTGGCGCCGGCGGCTGGGTGACGTCCTGGTCGGGCATGCCGCCGAAACCGCGCATCTTCGTCAACTGGTCCGGCGGGTAGAGCTTCATCACGTCGGCCATGCCCTGCGGGTGGAAGAGCAGGTACTGCGGCGACCAGTTCTGCGCGTGGGCGCCCTGGGCGAAGTAGTAGATGATCCCGTTCTCGTACAGCGTCATGATCATCACGCTGTCCACGGCCTGGGATTTGAACTTGAGCGCGAGGGACTGGACCTGGGCCAGGTTCGGGCCGTTGTCGGCGTACCCGTGGGCGCACTTGATGTCCGACTTCACGAGTTCGACGCCGGCCTTGTCGGCGAGCGGCTTCAGCGTGTTCTCATAGGCGCGCTCGTTGTACGGGCAGTCCTCGATGACGACGCCGAGCTTGCTGCCGGAGGCAAGGAACTTCGCCTCGACGGCCTTGGTCATGATGCTCTTGACCCGGCGATCGATGCTCACCGCGTTCACCGCGATGACGCCAGGGTTGTCCTTGAGATCGGTGTCGTCGCCGATCGGCGACCCGTTCTGCCCCATGTACAGGATCGGAACGCCGGCGGTCATCAGGCACTTGTTGAAGGCCTGGTTGTAGATGAGGCCGTCGTACACCACGGCCTGGACCTGCTTGTCCTTGGTGAACCGCTGACAGATCGCCTCGAACGCCGAGTCGAAGTTCGGAGTGGAGAAGTCGATCGTCTCGTTGACGACCTCCAGCTTCCGCTCCGCGACGCCGCCGGCTGCGTTGACGGACTGGATCATCGCATGAGCCGCGGCCTTGTACGGGCTCACGACGCTGACACCGTTCCGCTCGGCCTCGGCCCGGGTGTCGGTGATCAACACCCCGACCTTGATCGGCCCGGACGTCGACGGCTTGAACTCCGTGCCGTTGCCCTTGACCGCCGTACCACCACCACTACCGCCTTGCACGCCGCAAGCGACGAGGGCAACCGCGCAGGACACCGCCACAACGGCGCTCCGAATACGCATCATCGATCCTGACTCCTTTCGTCTCCCCGAGGTGTGCACGGTCAGCCGACCACTTGAGCGGCCACTGCCTTCAGTCCGTCGACCCCGGTGTCATCCGGGCCGTGGAACGAGAACGAGTACCAGGTGTCGCCCGCCAGTACCTGTACTTCGCGAGCCGCGATGTACGCCTGGTCGCCGAGGTCGATCGCCTTGGCCTTCGGGTACGCACCCTTGGTCTGCTGGAACAGCTGTGCCAGCGTCATCCCGCTGGACTTGAGGTCGCCGCGCAGCCCGTCCTGGCGCAACACGGTGAGTGAGAACGTCGTCGTCGACACGCCACCCGAGCTTGTCCAGACGCACTGGTCGGACCCGGTCTCCTCCTGGTGGCTCGGAACACCGTCACCGAAGGACACTCCGAACTGTTGCTCGAGGCCACCAGGTGTGAGCAGCTTGCAGGCAGCGGCGCCGGCGCTCTTGTCCTCGACGTTCGCGGACGGCGTGCCCTTCGCGGTCTCATCGGAGTTCCCACACCCACTGAGGGCGAGCACGAGGACCAGCAGAGATCCGGTGACAGCAGCAACAGTCCTCATCGGCGGAACTCCTTCCTGTCAAGGACGGGCTATGACGTATGCCCATACACTATGCTGATACGCCTAGGGTGAGCGCAAGGCTTTGGCGGGCAAATCTGCGAAGCCGGCAGCTCCGAGTGAGGAGACACCATGGATTCCCTCGCAGGCCGTACGGCCTTCATCACCGGAGGCGCGCGCGGCATCGGGCTCGCGATCGCGCGCTCGCTCGCCGGCCGGGGTGTGTCCGTCGCGGTGGCCGACCTCGACGAATCGGCTTTGCACGCAGCCGATGCCGAGCTCTCCGCAGTGACGACCGCCCGTTCCTACTTGCTCGACGTCCGCGATCGGCAGCGGTACGCCGAGATCGCGGACGCGGTCGAAGCAGAGCTGGGCCCTGTGAGCATCGTGGTCAACAACGCCGGCGTGATCGACTCCGTCGCGCCGTCGCGGATGGACCACACCTTGTGGGACTACGTCATGGGGGTCAACGCGGGTGGTGTCTACAACGGCCTCCAGGCGTTTGTGCCGCGCATGATCGAGCGCGGACTGGGTGGCCACATCGTCAACACCGCTTCAGCCGCAGGGCTCTTCGTCGACGGGCAGTCGCTGCTCTACAAGTCCGGATTCCTTTACCATGCGTCGAAGTACGCCGTTGTCGGCCTGAGCGAATCCCTGCGAGTGGAGCTGGCGCATCACGGGATCGGTGTGAGCGTCCTGTGTCCCGGACCGGTGGCCACCGACATGGTGGAGAACACCCAACGCTTCCGGCCCGCGGAGGCACCGCAGCGCTCGGCCAAGATCAACACCATCCTGGAGGCGGCTCAGAAGCTGGTGCGTGATCATGGCGTTTCGCCTGCGGTTGTTGGCGAACTCGTCGTCGAGGCGATGATCGAGAACCGGCCGTACATCCTCACGGCCCCCGACAACGCCGTACCGATCCGGGCCCGGATGGAAGCGCTGCTCGACGCGGTCCCCCAGACCCCGGCCCAGCCCGAGTAGGCCGACCGGTCTTCATCGTTCGGCCACGGCCAGGCCGGCATCGGAGCGCTCGATCGCTTCGATGCTGCCGCCCAGGTACGCGTCGACGACCAGCGGGTCGGTCCGCACCTCGTCCGGCGTGCCTTCGGCGATCAGGTGGCCGTCGGCCATCGCGATGATGCGATCCGAGATCCCCATGATCAGCGGGATGTCGTGCTCGATGACGACGAGCGTCAGGTCGAGCTCCTTCTTCAGGTCGACGAGGAGCGGCCCGAGCGCCTCGGTCTCGCGTTGAGCGACGCCGCTGGACGGCTCGTCAAGCAACAGGCAGATCGGCTGCAGCGCCACCAGACAAGCGATCTCGGTGATGCGGCGG
The DNA here is from genome assembly GCF_004331465.1 of Kribbella pittospori. GTDB lineage: Bacteria > Actinomycetota > Actinomycetes > Propionibacteriales > Kribbellaceae > Kribbella > Kribbella pittospori. The sequence continues at coordinate 570,482 of NZ_SJKB01000001.1, read as the reverse complement.
GTGCCGGTCGACAGCTCCTGGATCGACTTGTCCCGGTAGCGATCCAGACCCATCGCCGAGATCAGCGCACGCGCCTGGCCCGCCTTCTTCCGTTCGCCGAGAGTCACCCCGAGCGTCGACGTCACGAAGCCCGTCGGCCGCACTCGCTCGAGCGAGAGCATGACTGTCTCTTTCACGGTCATCGTCGGGAACAGCGCGGCATCCTGGAACGATCGGATCAAGCCCCGCCGTGCGCGTCCCTCCGGGCCGACCTTGCTGATGTCCTCACCGTTGAAGATCACCTGTCCGGTGTCCGGTCTGGTGAAGCCTCCGAGCAGCTCGAACGTCGTCGTCTTGCCGGCACCGTTCGGTCCGAGCAGTCCGACCGTCTCGCCGGCCCGTACGTCGAACGACACCCCGCGGACCGCGTGGACGCCGCCGAAGCTCTTGCGCAGATCGCGCGCCTCGAGCAGTACCGCACCCGTCTCAGGGCGTTCGGCGATCTCGGTGCGCGGTTCGCCGACCCGCAGGTCGCTGACCCGGACGCCCCGCGCCGTCGCCGTACCGTCGGTTGTGTCCTCACCGGCGTACAACGGCTCGGGATCGATGCCGTGGCGGCGGGCGATGAACTTCACGATCCGGTCCCGGAGCGGCGCGACGACCTGGATCAGGCCGCCCGGCTTCCACAGGATCAGCAGCAGCACGCCGAACTTCGTCGCGGCCAGTCCGATGTTGCCGATGTCAAGCAACGGAAAGCCGAGCACCCAGATCGCCCCGAGCACCGGCCCGATCAGCACCGAGACGCCACCGAGCACAGTCATGACGACGACGTCGATACTCGCCGAGGTCGGGAATGTCCCGGCGCTGATGGTCGACAACGAGTGCGCGTACGTCGCACCGCCGATACCGGCGATGAACCCGCCGATCAGATACCCCTGCAGTTTGACCAGACTCGCCCGTACGGCGAACGCCCGCGCATTCTCCTCGTTGTCGCGGATCGCGACGAGCAGGCGGCTGAATCCGCTGCGACGGATGTTCCGCGCCACCACCAGGGCAAGCACGAACAGCGCCAGCGCGAAGTAGTAGTACGAGCGGCCGGTGTCGAGCGCACCGATCGGCCACCCGGACGGCTTCCCCGGATCCTGACCGTCGCCGAGCATCCACGGCTGCGTGAGCAGCCACAACGGCGCGGCCAGCGCGAACCCGAGCGTGGTGACGGCGAGCATGAGGCCGCGGATGCGTAGCGCGGGCAGACCGATCAGCACCGAGACCAGTCCCGCGCCGAGACCGGCAAGGAGCAGCGCGAGCGGGAAGATGCCGGTGCTGTTCGCCACCTTGAACGAGATGACCGCGCCGATCGCGGCGACGGCGAACTGGCCGAGTGTCAGCTGCCCACCAAGACCGGTCAGGACACCGATCGACAATCCGACGATCGCGAAGGCGAGGATGCCGGTGAAGGTCACCGACAGGCCGTTGGAGATGAACAGCGGCAGGATCGCGAGCACCACGATCGTCAGGATGCTGAACGCCGGGCCCATCACACGCACTGCCCAGAGGCTCTGCAGCTTCTCCGGGATCGGGCGCAGGCCGCGCACGGCCGCCCAACTGCCCTTCTCCTCGTCGCGCCCACCGCGCCGGCGCTGCACCAGCAACGCGACCAGGATGATCACGAACATGACCACCTCGACCAGACCCGACTGCGGGTAGTTCCACAGCAGCAACTGCTCGAGGATGCCCAGACCGACACCGCTGACCAGCGCGATGGGCAGGCTCTGCATCCGGCCGATCACAGCCGCGGTCAGCGCACGCAGCAGCAACGCGGGACCGAAACTGTCCGCACTGGCGAAGCCCTGCGTCGGGGCGGTGAGGATCGCGGTGAAGGCGGACAACGCGCCGGCGATCGCCCACGCCAGGGTCGACATCCGGCTCGCGAAGATGCCGGACATCCGCGCGGCTTCCGGGTTGGCCGCCGCGGCGCGGATGGCGAGACCGAACCGCGACCGCTTCAGGAACAACGCAATCGCGAGAACGAACAGGGGCGACAGGAACAGCATGCCGGAGTACGCCTCCGTCACATGCAGCGCGCCGACGTTGAAGACCGGCAACCACTCCGGCTGCGGATACAGCGGTCCGGATGCCGTGGAGTTGATGAGCGCCGCGAAGATGACCAGGAACTGGCCGACGCCCAGCGTCGCGACGATCGACACGATCCGCGGTGCATTACGCAACCGCCGTACGACGCCGGTCTCAGCAGCGGCCGCGGTCGCGGCGGACGCGAGCAGCGCGATCACGAACGCGATCCAGTACGGGACATGCCATTTCATCGCGACGACGCCGAAGAACGCCGCTCCGAACGCCCCGATCTGTCCATGCGCGAAGTTGATGATCCGGTTGCTCCGGTAGACCAGCACGATGCCAACCGCCAGCAGGCCGTAGGTCAGGCCAACGATCGTGCCGAGCATGATCACCGGCAGCGGCGTCTCCGCCTTGATGACGTCGTGCCGGTCGAGGACGGCGGTCACGATCTTGGTCAGTACGACGCCGACCACGAACGCGGTCAGCTGGATGATCGGCTTGCGGGTCCGCCGCAGGACCGCGGTCATCGCGCCGCTCCCGCACCGTGCAGGAAGACCGCGCGCAGCAGGTCGTCGCGAGCCAGGAGTTCGTCAGCGCGGCCGTCGAATCGCATCTCGCCCTTTTCCATGAAGTACGCGTGGTCGACCAGGTTCAGCGCGATGTTCACCGACTGCTCGACCAGCACCACGGCCGTGCCGTCAGCGTTGATCTGCCGCACCATGTCGAGGAGTTGACCGACGATCACCGGCGCCAGGCCGAGCGAGAGCTCGTCGATCAGCAGCAGGCGTGGACGGAGCATCAACGCCTTGGAGAGCCCGAGCATCTGCTGCTCGCCGCCGGACAATGTCGAGGCCAGCGAATTGCGACGGTCGGCCAGCCGTGGGAACGCCTCGAAGCAGCTCTCGATCGCGCTCTCGACGGCACCACGCTGCTTGGCCATCGTGTAGCCGTAGCTGCGCAGGTTCTCGACGACGGTCATCGGCCCGAAGACCGCGCGGCCACCGGGCACCTGGGTGATGCCCAGCCGCATCCGGCGTTCGGCGTCGAGATAGGTGATCTCCTGTCCTCGGTAACGCACACTGCCTGCGGTCGGCAGGCCGATGCCGGAGATGACCTTGAGCAGCGTCGACTTGCCGGCGCCGTTGACCCCGAGCAGCGCGACCATCTCACCGTCGTCGATGGTGAAGTCGGTGTCGAAGAGGACCTGCAGCTGGCCGTACGAGAAGTTGATCCCGCGACAGGCCAGCAACGGCAGGCGTCCCCCGCTCCGCTCGACCCGGCGGATCTCCTCGTCCTCGACCACCTCGTCGATCATCCGGTCGAGGTCGGATTCGATGAAGGTGCCCGCGCTGGCGATGATGAAGGCACCGATCACGCCGGGGACGGCGATCGCGACCATCGTGCCGCCGATCCCGTACTGCTCCTCGATGCCACCGAGGAGCAGCGCGCCGGCCGAGCCGCCGATCGCGACGAAGATCCCGGCCAGTGCCTGGGCGTGCGGTCGCATCTGGGCCGGTACGATCGACAGCATCGAGATGCCGAGCATCGGCTGCAGGAGTCCGATGCACGCACCGGCGACTCCGAAGCAGATCAGCATCGGCACGAAGGCCGGCATCACGCCGCCCACCGCGATGAAGACGACCGCTCCCGCCAGGAGGAAACCGGCAGCCCGCAGCACCCGCGCCGGCGAGGACCGGAACTGCTTCTCGCCGCGGCCGCCGTACCCGATCAGGGCGAGGACGCCGATCCCGAAGAAGATCGAGAAGAACAGGCCGCGCTCCCCCGGGCCGAGGTTCCACCGCTGGTCGAGGAAGACCGAGATGAAGGTGCCCAGCGGCACGGTGAGTACGCCGTACACGGCGAACCCGGCGAAGACCCTCCGGTTCGTCGGAATGAGCATCACCCGGCGGCAGATCTCCCAGAACCCGAGAGCGACGTCCTTGGCCGCGAGCGAATCCGCCGACTCGCCGTGCTCCTCATGCACGCTGGCACGCAACTGCTCGGAGTCCCACTTCCCGAAACCCGGGTCACGCAGCCTGATCGCACACAGCGTCAGCAGGAGCGAGGTGAGTCCCAGAGCCAGGAAGACGCCACGCCAGCTCAGGCCGGCGACGGACGCGAGAATGCCGACCAGCAGCGGCGCGAGCGCCTGTCCGAAGGTGCCGATCGCGGTGTACGCCGTCAGCGCGCGCACCCGTGCGGCCGGCGGATAGCTGTCCGCGATGAGCGGCGCGTGCAACGCGGCGACCGATCCGGTGGCCAGACCGTCGAGACAGAGAATGACGATGAGCGCGACCAGCGAGGTGACGAATCCGGTCATCAGTGTGATGGAACTCCACACGATCCCGGTGACGATGCAGAGCATCGCGCGCTGCGCCCGAGCCTGGGACAGCCGCGCGATCGGCAGCGGCGCGATCGCGATCGCCAACTGGTACAACGCGCGGGCTCCGACGATGGCGGCGATCGAGATGCCGAGCGTGCGGCTGATCTCGGGCGTCAGGACCGTGAACGCATAGCTCTGGAAAGCACCGGTGACGAACAACAGGCCCAAGGCAACCATCGGGTAGTAACTCAGGTTGTGCTTGCGGACCAGCGACCGGAAGCTCTCCGTGTTCTCGTCGCCGGTGACGCCGAGCGTCGCACGAGCCCGCTCGCGCAGCGCCGCGCTGGTCTGTTCCACCTCCTGCAGAGCCGCTTGCTCGTTCGCCCGCAGGTCTTCTCGGTCCGACACGTCAGAACCCCGCCTTCCGGACCCGGACCTCGAGGTCCCAGGCCGACTCACCGATGCGATGCCCGGAGGTGTCCATGAGCACGATCGTGATGGTGTGGAGTTGCACCTTCTCCTCGCTGCCGGGCAGATCCGGGATCGTCGGAATCTCGACGTCGCCGCTCGTGGTGGTGTAGACGTCGTGCTTGGCCAGGTAGTCCTGGTCGGGGCATGTCGGTGACTCCTCGCAGGAAGGGTCGCCGTCGGCCACGTCGTCCATCGTGTGGCCGGGCCTGACCGGCTTCTGGTCGACGAAAACCGCGAAGTAGCCGGCCCCGTCCGACGGCGCCTCGCTGCCCTCGGCCGCGACCCGGAAATCGTCCATCGTCCAGCGGACGGTGACCGGAGTACCCACTGTCGACCGGGCTGCAGGGCCGGCGAACTGCAACCGGTCGTCCACCCGGAAGTTCAGCTCGGCGAAGTCACATCCGGACAAGGAGACGACGGCAACCATCGCCATCGCGCCCCGCACAAGCCAGCGTCCGCCCATACCGTGCACCTCTCCGCGATCACGTATGCACGTACACTATGTGCGTACGCCGAAGGTTTCGCAAGCGTTCATTCCGCGGACCACCTCCGCGATCGTGGTTGCCGCGGCCAATAGCTCAGCCGGGGTATGCGCGGCCGATACCTGCAGCCGGATCCGTGCGGTGTCAGCCGACACGACCGGGAAGGTCAGGGCGATCGCGAGGATGTCGCGCCGCAGCAGCTCGGCGGCCGCGGCGAGGGCGACGTCGGCGTCACCCAGGATGATCGGGATGATCGGGTGATTGCCTTCCGGCACGACGAGGCCATGGCGCGTGAGTTCGCTGCGCAGCAGTGCGGTGTTGTCCAGCAACCGCGAACGGCGGTCGTCGTCGCGCTCGAGCAGCCGCAACGCGTGCCGGGCCACCTGGACCTGTAGGGGCGGGAGTGCGTTGGAGAACACGTACGGGCGTGCCTTCTGGCGCAGCAGGTCGACGTACTCGCGCCGGCCACTGACGAAGCCACCCCCTGCGCCACCCAGGGCCTTGCCGAAGGTTCCGGTCACCAGATCTACCCGACCGGCGACGTCGGGATCGCAGACGGTGCCGCGTCCGTGGTCGCCGAGTACGCCGGTCCCGTGCGAGTCGTCGACGACGAGCAGAGCGTCGTACTCATCGGCGAGGTCACACACAGCCGCCAGGTCCGGGCTGCCGCCGTTCATCGAGAAGACGCCGTCGGTGACGATCAGTCGGCGTCGGGCATCGCTGGATGCCGCGAGCTCCCTCCGAAGACTCTCGAGGTCGCGCGACGGGTAGATCGCCCGGCGTGCCCGGCACAGGCGAAGTCCGTCGATGATCGATGCGTGGTTCGCGGCATCGGAGATCGCGACGTCCTCGGGTCCGAGCAGCACCTCGAACAGGCCGGTGTTCGCGTCGAAGCAGGACGTGAACAGCAGCGACGCCTCAGTGCCGAGGAAGCAGCTCAGTTCCTCCTCGAGTTGCAGATGCGCGGTCGACGTACCGGAGATGATCCGGCCGGAGGCGTAGCCGAACCCGAGCCGGTCGAGCGCCTCGTGGGCAACCCGGCGTACGCCGGGATCGTTGGCCAGCCCGAGGTAGTCGTTGGAGCAGAGGTTGAGGAGCTCGCGCCCATCGCTGGTGCGGATCCGCGGGCCTTGCGGTCCGTCCAGTGTCACCACGGCGGCATCAGACCATCAGCTCCCCGCCGTTGATGTCGACCGACGCCCCGGTGATGTACGCCGCCTGATCGCCGGCGAGGAAGGCCACCAGTTCGCCGACTTCCGACGGCTGCCCGATCCGTGGAACGGGCAGACCACCGAGGTACGCGTCGAGATCGCGTCCGGGCGCGAGCGAGCGCGCCATCTCGGTATCGAAGAGACCTGGGCACACCGCATTCACCGTGATTCCGAGCGGGCCGAGCTCCTGGGCCAGGGCCCGCGTCAGGCCGAGCAGCCCTGCCTTCGCAGTGGTGTAGTGCGCACCGCCCAAGGTGGAGACGTTCTTGCCCGCGGTCGAGGAGAAGTTCACGATCCGGCCCCAGCCGGCCGCGCGCATGCCCGGCAGACACGCCTGCGTCATCAGAAAGGTGCCGGTGATGGAGACGCCCAGGACGCTCTGCCACTCGTCGAGACTGATGTCGGCGAACCGGGTGGAGCGAGCGATCCCCGCGGCGTTGACCAGGATCGACACCCCGCCGAGCCGGTCCACCACCTCCTCGTGCGCGCTGCGGACCTGATCGGGCGACGTCACGTCGGCGGTCACGCAGATGGCCTTGTCGGGCAGGTCCTTCGGTGGAAGCCGATCGACGACGGCCACAGCCGTTCCGCGCGCCAGCAGCGACTCGACACAGGCCCGTCCCAGGCCGCCCGCGCCGCCGGTCACGACAGCGACGCGCGCCGGCTCGGTTGGTGCGAACATTCCGATGCCTCCGTCCCGAACTTGACCGCCGATTCACGCTATGAGTGCGCTCAGAGCCGGGGTAGCTCGCTTCGTCGGAAGCCGGTGACGGGTTTTCCTGCGCCTGTAGGGCGCAACCGCGATCATGCCGAACCAATGATGGTTCGGTGACTGCAACCATCGTGAGCGGATTCGTCGCCGAGGGCACGAGCGAGGGCCAACCGGTCGCGTGCTACGACCTGACCTCGTCGGAGCAGTGCGATGGCGAGGCGCTCGAACTGGTCCGGGTCGACTACTTCAAGACCCGTGGAAGCGACCCGACAGCGATCGTCGCGGTGGTGTTCGAGCCATCGAGGTACGACGCCGACTATGGGCTCAGGTTCGTCGCCGCGCACGGGCCGCTCGGCGGATGTGGTGAGGCGACCTTGTTCGCCACAGCCATGTGCACCAACCCGAACACGGACCCCGCTGCGACGTTCGAGACGGCGGCCGGTCTCATCGTGGGCAGGAGCCTCGGCTCCGGCCGTGTCGCTGTCGACATGCCTGCGGTGACGCGTACGTCGGTTAGCCAGCAGGTCGACTACCTGGGCAGGCCCCTTCGGATCAGGTCGGCATCGGCCGGCGGCAACCGCTTCGCGGCCGTCACTGCCTCCGACCTCGGCGTACAGCTCGACCGGTTCTCGTTCCACGAGCTGGCGGTCGCGGGGCACGACCTCCTGAGCCGCCTGCGTGGGCCGGCGAGCGAAGTCCCGGCGCCGGACATGCTGCTGATCACTGAACCGGTGACCGGATTGTCGACCCGCAGCGCGGTGATCTGGGGTGACGGCGTACTCAATCGCGGTCCGTGTGGAACCGGCACCTGCGTTCGGTATTTGCTCGCCGTCGAAGACGGCGAGGTCTGCGCGGGAGCGCCACTGGTGCACGCAAGCCCGTTCGGCCATTCCTTCGAGGCCCAGTCGATCGGGTCGGGCACGATCGATCAGCTGGACATCATGCTGTCCGGCCTCGTCACGATGGACTAGGAGGCGACGTGCACAAGGTCTACGTCATCGGCGTCGGCATGACGAAGTTCGAGAAGCCGGGCCGCCGGACGGGCTGGGACTACCCGGCGATGGCCAAGGAGTCCGGCAGCAAGGCGCTGGACGACGCCGGCATCACCTTCGACCGGATCGAGCAGGCCCACGTCGGATACGTGTTCGGCGACTCCACCTGCGGCCAGCGTGCCGTCTACGAGCTCGGCATGACCGGCATCCCGATCACCAACGTGAACAACAACTGCTCGACCGGGTCGACCGCGCTGTACCTGGCCGCGAGCGCGATCCGCGGCGGTCTGGCCGACTGCACGCTCGCGCTCGGCTTCGAGAAGATGCAGCCCGGTTCACTCGCCGCGGCGTACGACGACCGCGAATGGCCGGTCGCTAAGCACGTCCAAGCCCTCGCCGAAATCCGCGAGTTCGCCACCCCGCCGGCGCCGTGGATGTATGGCGTCGCCGGGCTGGAGCACAACGAGCGGTACGGCTCGACGCCGGACCACTTCGCGAAGATCGCGGCCAAGAACCACCGGCACTCGGTGAACAACCCGTACGCGCAGTTCCAGGACGTCTACACCGTCGAGGACATCAAGAACGCCAAGACGGTGTACGCCGATGCCGGTCTGACCAGGCTGATGTGCTCGCCGACCTCCGACGGTTCCGGCGCGGCTGTGCTCGCGAGCGAGCGGTTCGTCGAGGAGCACGACCTCGGTGACCGCGCCGTCGAGATCGTCGGCCAAGCGATGGTCACCGACCTGCCCTCGACCTTCGGCACCAACAGCGCGATCAACCTGGTCGGCACAGACATGAGCCGTACGGCGGCGGACCAGGTCTACGCGCAGACCGGGCTCACCCCCGACGACCTCGACGTGATCGAACTCCACGACTGCTTCGCCCCGAACGAGCTGTTCACCTACGAGGCACTCGGCCTGGCCGGCGAAGGCGAAGGACACAAGCTGGTCGACGGCAACGACACGACGTACGGCGGACGCTGGGTCGTCAACCCGTCCGGCGGACTCATCTCCAAGGGCCATCCGCTCGGCGCCACCGGCCTCGCCCAATGCGCGGAGCTCACGTGGCAACTCCGCGGCGAGGCCGGTGCCCGCCAGGTGGACGGCGCCGCTGTCGCCCTTCAGCACAACATCGGCCTCGGCGGCGCCGTCGTCGTGACCGCCTACCAGCCCGCCAACCGCTGACTCCGGTCAGGCCAGGATCGTGCTGACCTCGGTCAGTTGGTCCTTGGTGAGAGGGCCGTGGTCGAGGGCGGCGGCGTTTTCCTCCACCTGGGCTACGGTCTTGAAGCCGGGGATGGGGATGAAGGCTTCGCTGCGGGACCACAGCCAGGCGAGGGCGCCTTGGGCCAGGGTGCGGCCGTTCGACGTGAGGACGTCGCGGATGGCGTCGAGGCGGCGGAGGGACTCGGCCTGGTCGCCGGTGCGGAAGTCCCAGCCGTGGCGTACGTCGTCCGCCGGGAGGGTGCTGTTCTGATCGAACTTGCCGGTCAGCAGGCCCATGCCGAGCGGACCGCGGACGATGCTCGCCAGGCCGTGCTGCTCGCACAGCTCGAGCACCTCGGCGTTGCCTCCGAACACGTTGAAGTGCTGCTGGATCGCCTTGCAGTGCTCGCTCTTCGCGAAGACCGCGGCCCGCTCCGGGCTGTCCGTGCTCCAGCCGATCGCCCGTACTTTGCCTGCGGCAACCAGTTCCTCGAAGACCGCGAGGACGTCGTCCGCCTTCGCCAGGTCGTAGCCGCCCAGGTGGAACTGGTACAGATCGATGTGGTCCGTCCCGAGCCGCCGCAGCGACTCGTCACAGGCCCAGCGAATGTAGTCCGGGTCGCCGTTCTCCCCCGGTGCCTCGCGGGTCTCCTCGACGTACGTGTAGCCGGCCTTCGACGCGATCACGATGTCATCCCGGACGTCGCCGAGCGCGGCCGCGATCAGCTTCTCGCTGTGGCCGCAGCCGTAGACGTCGGCCGTGTCGAAGAACGTCACGCCGAGGTCGTACGCGCGCCGCAGCGCCCGCTTCGACTCGTCGTCGTCGATCACCCCCCAACCAACCGGACTCCCCTGCCGTGCGTGCGGCCCGCCGATCGCCCAGCACCCCATCCCGAGCGCACTGACCTCCGGTCCACCGTCGCCGAGCGAACGCTGTGCTGCCTTCGTCATCCGGTCCTCCGAACCGTTGGGGAACGTCTCCAGCATCCTGTTCACGTTCCCGGCGCACAGTCCAACAGGGAATTCTGCTGGCCCCGACAACTCGCAGTACTGAGTCAGAGGCCGGTCCGGGCCTCGACCGTCCCGGACTTCACCGCTACGGCGAGTGCCGCGTGGTCGCCTTCGTTCAGATCGGCGTACGTCTCGGCGAAGTCGGCGACGGCGTGGTCGAAGCGTGCCGACTTGCCCAGGTACGCCGCGATCGCGAAGCGGTCGCCGGAGCGGGCATGGGCCCGGGCGAGCGTCCAGCCGCACAAGCGGGCGTAGAGATCCAGGCCCTGCGGACGCAGTTCGGCGATCTCGGTCGACATCTTCCAGTCGCGCAACTGCCGCAGGTAGTAATCCTCTCCCGGCGCCGCCGCGTGCAGCCAGCCCAGGAAGATGTCGCTGGTGGCCTGCATCAGGCGCTGCCCGGAGACGACCCGCTCCCCGTGATTCGCATACGCCGATGGTCCGGCGTACGCACTGAGGACGGACGGACCGGCCTGCTTGGCCTGCAGCAGGAGCGCCTCGTCCGCGACGGTGGACTCGAGCAGTAGGACCCAGGCCCGGGTACCGACGCTGCCGACGCCGACCACCTTGTGCGCGACGTCCGTCAGCTGGAAGTGGTCCAGCAGATGCCCGCGATCCGACTGGAGGGTGGCGCGGTAGTCGACGAACAGTTTGCCCAGTTCCGCGAACACGTCGGCGGTGTCGATCCCGTCGACACCGTCGAGTTCGACAATAGGAACGATCAGTGGCGGGTTCGAGACGATCCGGCGCCGTCCGTCGACGGACTTGGTCAGCTTGCCCACCGCCTGCAGGTTGTCCCGGGAGTAGGCCTTCGCCAGCGTCGACTCGGTGGTGCGGACCAGCGACTTCTGCCGCTTCAGGTCGGCACGCGACAGCGTCGCCTTGTACTGCGCGACCGTGTCCTGGACGTCGAGCCGGGCGTACCAGACCGCCAGGATCGACTGCCCGGCGAACGCACGCATCGACTTCCGGTAGGCCCTGACCGCCGTCCGGGCGGCTTTCCGGCACTGCTTCGGGTCGAACCCGTTGTCACGGCCGGCCACCACGAAGCTGGTCGCCAGGCGTTTCACGTCCCACTCGAACGGGCCGGGCTGCGTCTCGTCGAAGTCGTTGATGTCGAACACGAGTCGCCGTTCCGGCGAGGCGTACGCCCCGAAGTTCGACAGGTGCGCATCCCCGCACAGCTGGACCGGCAATCCCGTCGCCGGCGTCTGCGCCAGGTCGGACGCCATCACCAGCGCCGCGCCACGGTAGAACGTGAACGGCGACACCAACATCCGCCCGTGCCGGATCGGCACCAGTTCCGGTACCCGTCCCTCCGCCTGCCCGAGCAGCAGCCCGATCGGGTCCCGCGAGCCGCTCGCCCCCACCTCGGCATGCGCGTCGAGCGGCACCTCCTTCCGCACCGCCTTCCCCTGCGCCGCCCGCTCCCCGGCGCTCGGCCGCTCCGCAGTCATACCGCCAGCGTCCACTCATCCCGGCCCGCTTGACCAGACCGCGAGACGATTCGAAAGTCTACTAATACGATGGACATAAACTCCTTTGCATGACTTTCCTCTGGTACCTCCCGAATCAGGTCGCTCCCGGGCATCGCGGGGACGACGCCGGCGCGGGTCACAACAGTCTGGAGCGGTTGACCGAGCTCGCCCGGCTCGCCGAGGATCACGGCTGGGGCGGCGCGTTGCTCGGGACCGGGTGGGGCCGGCCGGACACGTTCACGGTGGCGACCGCGCTGGCGGCGCGGACGACGACCTTCCAGCCGCTGGTGGCGATCCGGCCCGGGTACTGGCAGCCCGCGCACTTCGCGTCGGCGGCCGGGACGCTGGATCAGCTGAGCGGCGGACGGCTGCTGATCAACATCGTCTCCGGCCAGGACAATCTCGCCGCGTACGGCGACTCCGAGGGCGACCAGGCGCAGCGGTACGCCCGGACCCGCGAATTCCTCCAACTGGTACGACGGTTGTGGACCGAGGAGGACGTGTCGTACGCCGGTGAGTACTTCTCGGTCACCGGGTCCACGGTCGCCACGCGTCCCGTCGTACGGGAAGGAAGGCCGCATCCGCGGCTGTACTTCGGGGGCGCGTCCGAGGCGGCGCAGCGGGTGGCAGCGACGGACGCCGATGTGCAGTTGTTCTGGGGTGAACCGCTGGGCGGGATCGCGGAGCGGATCAGCCGGCTGCGTTCACTCGAGGATGAGCTGGGGCGGGAGCATCCACCGCTGGAGTTCGGGCTGCGGATCACCACGCTGGTCCGCGACACCACCGAGCAGGCGTGGGCGGATGCCGAGACCAAGGTCGCGAAGCTGGCGGAGGCTGCGGGCTCCCGGGATCGCCGGTGGTTCAAGGCCGTCGGGCAGCAGCGATTGCTCGAACTGGCGGAGCGGGGCGACGTACTCGACGACAATCTGTACACGGCGCCCGGGAAGTACGGCGGAGGCGGCGCGGGTACGACGTGGTTGGTCGGATCGGCCGAGGACGTCGCGAAGTCGCTGCGCAAGTACCAGGACCTCGGCGTCACCCATTTCATCCTCTCCGACACGCCGTACCGCGAGGAGACAGTCCGCGTCGGCGATCAGCTTCTGCCACTGCTCCAGGAGCCCGCTGCGTGACCGGTTGAGCGCGGCGCCGCTGGCCTCCTGGTGCCGTACGGTCCTGACCTTCGATGTCGATGCGATGCGAAGGGCCGAGGTTCTGATGCAGACTGCACCGCTCTCAGTCGGTATGACGTGGGGTCGATCCGCCGCTGCCGCCGTCGGCGCGGCGATCGGAGGGCTTGCTGCCGTGCTGGTCGGCGGACCTCTCTTCGCGTGGCTGTTCATCCACGTCGGTGGACCCATCGCGGGCGACATGATCTCCCAGGCGACCGAGGGACGCTCGGGGATCGAGGGCGCACTGGTCGGCCTGTTCGTCGTCATTGCTGCGGTCATCGTCGCGGTCCTGGTCGTCGCCGCGCTCGTGGCGCCGGTGTTCGTGCTGCTGCCGCTGGGCGCCACCGCCTTCGCGCTGCGGCTGACCAAGGCCGGCCTGATCATGCGGTCCCTGTGGCTGACGATCGCCGCGGTGGCCGGCCTGGTAGCGCTCCGGCTGATCCTCTTCCATGGCCGGCCCGCGATCACGATCCATATGTCGAGCGACCAGCAGTCCAGCAATCTGCACCTTCCGCACTTCGGTCCCGGCGGCTGGGCGTGGATCCTGCTCATCGCCGCCGGTGCGTTCGCCGGACGCCTGGTGGTCGAACTGTGGACGCCGGCCCAGGCCGCCCGGCCCGACCCCGCCACCGCGCTCGCGAAGCCCTGGCAGCGAGTGCTCCGGATCTGGATCCGCATCCTCGTCCTGGTGGTGGTCGTCGTCCTGGCCACCGTCGTCGCGTTCTCGCTGCTCGCCGGGGGCTCTGCCTGAACCGGATCACTGATTGGGTAGGGACCGACAGGACGTCCGTTCAGCCTTGACGACTGTGCGCCGAGTGTGGTCGGTTGATTACCGAGTGCCAGCGGCGAGTTTGCGGTGCTCGTGAGGCACGTGAGGAGCAACTGGATGGTGACATACCTGCCGCGGTCCGCCTGGAGGGCGCGGCCGCCGAACGACGGGCCGGGGAACCTGACCGTCTCCCGCGTCCAGGGGGCAGTGATCCACTGGCCCGGGACCGGAACGACCAGTGTCATCCACAGCCAGGCGGCGGTCGCGTCGGCCTTGCGTGGCTGGCAGAACTACCACATGGACGACCGGGGCTGGTCGGACATCGCGTACCAGGTCGCCGTCGACCAGGCCGGCCGGGCCTGGACGCTGCGCGGGCTGCGGACGCAGTCCGGCGCGAACGGCAACGCCGATCTCAACGAACGGTACGGCGCGATCCTGCTGGTGCTGGTCACCGGCGAGCAGCCGACCGCCGCGCTGAAGGCGACCACCCGCGCGGTGATCGCCGACTTCCGCAAGATCTTTCCCCGCGGTACGGCGATCAGGCCGCACTCCGCGGTCCGGCCGGGCGGTACCGACTGTCCCGGCCCCGCAGCCCGGGCGGCGCTCGCCCGCGGCGAGTTCACCCCAGGTCACGTGGAGGACGATTTGCCGTACACACAAGCTCAGCTCAGGGCCATGATGCAGGCTGAGATCGAGGAGTACATGAGGAGGTTCTGGGCGGCGCCGACCGGCACCGGGACCGCCATCCGCAAGCAACTGAACCGGATCGAGGCCTCGGTCGCCCGGGCGGCGATCAGCGAGGACAACGGCCTCGACCAGCCGCTCGTCCCGGCTGCGGAGCCGCAGCCCGATGGGGAGGTGCCGGCCGACGAATCCGAGGTGCCCGAGATCGGCAGAGACCCCGAGCCGCTCCCGGCGCCCGACGCAGAGAAGTAGCGACCGGGCGCCGTACGTTGCTCAAGGCAACGTACGGCGCCCGGCGGCGGTGAGTACCCGGAGCGCGTTGAGCGTGATCATCTCGTTCGGACCGCTCCGTCCCCAGTCGACGACCTCTGGTGACCGCGTGCCACCGAGTGGGCCGAACCACGGCGTACCGGCGTTCCACCGGCCGTCCGGTCGTCGCCGCTGCTCGAGCTCGTCCAGTGCGTCGGCGGCGCGCTCGTCGCGTGCCAGTCCGAGCCGGGACAACACCAGCAGCGCTTGCAGGATGTCGTAGTGCCAGTACGGCGGGTACGTCGGTCGTAGCCATCGCTTGTCGATGACCGCACCGGTCGACAGACTCCGGAACAGCCGGTGCTCCAGGAACAACTCCCCTGCCCGTAAGGCGGCGTCTTGCGCGGCTGTCTCTCCGGTGGCGCGGTAGTACTCGTGCAGGCCCCACGCCGCAGAATGCGTCTCGTGGAACGACGAACGCCGGCCGGACGCGTTCCGGTCGCAGTTCCAACCGCCGTCAGGCCACTGCCATTCGATCAGCCCCTCCGCCAGCCGCTGGACGCGCGGATCCGTCGCCATACCTAGCCGGGCACACGCTCCGAGGGTGTTCCCTTCGACCGAGCCACACCGCCGTACCAGTCCGTCGACGACACTCACGCCGTACTCGAGTGACCGCGTCACCTCAGCAAGGTCGTACTCCGCCGCCTCCACCGCCCGCGGCTCCCCGGCCGGCACCTCCAACTCCACCAGCGAAACGATCCGCCAGTGCGCGCCGGTGTACTTCCGGTACGCCCGCTTGTCCGCACAGGCACCAGTGAGCAAGGCCTCAACAATCGCCCCACTCAGCACGTCCTCCCCGTGCTCCTGCCCCAACAAATCCCGCCGAGCCATCCCCCGAACCGCCGGCTCCCCCGACTCCACCAACCAACCCACCACATCCATCCCCCCAGTCTGAGCCAGCCCACCGACAAATACTGTCGGTAGGCCCTGGTTGGGTACGGGGGTGGATCTTGCGGAGCTTTCGGGGCGGTTGGAGAAGTTGTCGGTGCGGTATGAGGAGGTCTTGGGGTTTGAACGGGATCCGGACTGGTTCTTGCTGAAGCTGCAGGAGGAGGTGGGGGAGCTTACGCAGGCTTACCTGCAGCTAACGGGGCGGGCGCGGGAGAAGGGGCTGGGGGCGGAGGAGATTCGGGCCGGGTTTCATCAGGAGTTCGCTGATGTGTTCTGTCAGTTGATCCTGTTCGCGCGCCAGCACGACGTGGATCTGGAGCGCGAGATCGAGCGGAAGTGGCTCGTGCACGAGGCTTAGCCGTACTCGACCAGGAGCTCGGTGACAGCCAACTGCTCCGCGCCGGACCTCCGCGCCCGAACCGCCCGCGCCCCATCCCGCTGACTCCTCCTGACCCTCCAATCCCCGACTGCCCCTTGCCGCAGCCGCTGAGCACCATCTCGTGGGTTGACCCACGAGATGGTGGGTTGGCCAGCGGTGTGCGGTTGGCCGACCCACCGTTGGGTGGGCTGACCCGATCCGCGTCGTACGTGGTCGAGCCGCGCCCAAGGTCGCCGCCGCACCCCACCTTGAGCACCCACCGTCCACGACTCCGCGCCAAACATGACCGACCCGTGCTCAAGGTCGCACCAGCACCCGGACCATCCGGTAGCCGAGGTCGCTGTCCCAGTGGGTGGGCGGCCGGGGCCATGAAGAGGATCTGGGGACCGCGGACATGGCACGACCTGTTCACAGTCACGACAAGGTGTTCACGGCCACGCCGCCCAACAACGCCCGCCCGGCGCCGAACCCGCGCGCCCGGGCCGCTCGGCCCGGGGCGTTCGGTTTGGCCGCCGGCCGATCAGTTGCCGCTCGCCAGAGCGCTGGCTGGATCGGTCTAGCCTCAGTCCTGCTTCGGGCGGATGGCGAACATGATCGCGAGGACGAAGCCGGGGATGGCCAGGACCCAGGTGGAGCTGAGGTTCAGCAGGACCGGGGCCAGGCAGAGGATGAGGAGGTCGAAGCCTCGCATCGGCTGCGAGAACAAGCCGGGCGGGATCGCGCCCATCGGTGAGGCGACCAGCGGTCCGGAGTATGACGGCGGCCGCGCGGAGGCTTGGCGTACGGCGCCCGACAGCATCCCGGCCGCAACCGCGAAGGCAGCGGCTCCGCTCCCGATCGCCGGGAACGCCAGCGCCGCCCACACCGCGGCGAACAACGCCGGGACGACCGCCATGATCACCCGCAGTTCGCGCAGATCCATCCCGAGCGCGCGCACCAGGCCGGTGGAGCGGCAGACCGATCGCAGCCCGTCCATCAGCGGCCGTACGGCGACGAACCCGGCGAACCCGGCCGCGATCGGCACGAGTACGTCGAACCCGGTTCCCGCGACGGCATACGGTACGACGAGCAGCGCGAAGCCGATCACGAGCCGCCGCGGCCAGCGCAGGATCCGCAGGAACTCCCGGTGAACCAGCGCAGCACCCCGGGACCCACGACCACGCCGCGTCCGCACACGGCCCTTCATCCGCCAGTGCCGGCCCGCGACGACGTCGGCCAGCATGCTGATGTCCAGACTGCTCGCCGCCCCGGCCAGACCGGCCAGCAGTTCGCCACCCGCGATCACAGTGGTTCGGGTCAGCTTGTCGAGCGTCCGAGCGGTGATGATCACCAGCGCAACCACCACGATCAGACAGACCACTCCGACCACCAGGAAGTGCGCCTGCGCTGACGTCAGCAGGGCCGGCTCCGACGAAGACTGGCTGATGGCAACGAGCGCAGTCCCAGTGACCGACTGATCCGACGCCGGCTCACCGCGGACCGCCAGCCACACCGCCGGAATCGCGGCCGCGACCAGCAGCACGTCGGCCACTCGTAGCGTCCACTTGCTCCGCCCCGCCGACTGCTGCGCCCACACCGTGACGCAAGCGGCGCAGACCAGCAGCGACGCCGTCAGCACCGACGCTTCCCCGATCGACCGCAACTGCGCACCGAGCAACGCCCAGGCAATCACCGACGCCACAGCGCCCGTAACCGCCACAATGACGATCACAAGCCAGTACGCCGGCCGCAGCAACGCCGTCCGGTTCACCGGAGTTGCGAGCAGCCAGAACCCGGCTGCCCGCGACGCCGACACCGGTCCGACACTCAGCAGCACCCGCAGCGTTGTTGCCACGAGCAACGGCACGAGCATCCACGGCAGGTAGTGCGCCAGGTCCAGACAGGCCGCCGTGGTACAGCGGGACGCGTCCGCGTTCAGCTGCCGAAGCACGTTGCCGCCGGTCGCCCCGGCCATCGCGAGCGTGAACAGGACCAGGTAGACGTCCTCGAAGATCTGCCAGAACGAGCGGTCCGCCCGGCGCCGCCGGGTCGTGCGCATCCATTGGCGCAGGGCCCGCGACGTCGGGATGGCGCCGAAGTCCGACGGGTCGAAGACGACCGGACCGTCCGCTGAGCTCATGGCAGCGGGGTCAGGGTGACGATGGAGTCCGCGACCGACTCGACCAGGGCCGGATCGTGGCTGGCGAACAGGATCGACGTACCGGACCGCTTCTCCTCGCTCAGACGGTTGGACAGCCATTGGACGCCGTCGACGTCGAGGCGGGCTTCCGGTTCGTCGAGGACGAGGAGCTTGCGCGGCCTGACCAGTGCAGTCGCCAGGGCGAGGCGGCGGCGTTGACCGGACGACAGCGATCCGGGCAGCTGGTCTGCGGCGGGCAGCAGACCGATGTCGTCGAGCAGGGTGTCGACCAGGTCCTCCGGCTCCGGGTTGCCGTGGGCGCGGGCGAGCAGGTCGAGGTGCTCGGCCGCCGTCAGGTCCGGGAAGAAGTCCAGGTCGTCGAGCAGGGTGGCGACGTCGCGTCGTACCGCTTCGGCACGTTCGTCGATCGGCAGGCCGTCCAGCAGGATCTTGCCGGCCGCGGGCTCGGCCGAGCCGACGATGCACTTGAGCACCGTCGTCTTGCCGGCGCCGTTCGGCCCGACCAGCGCGATCGCCTTCCCCGGTGCGAGGCTGAACGTCAGGCCTTCGATCACCGGGCGATCGCCGTACTTGTGCTGCAGCCCCGACACGGCGAGGCGCGCCGCCACCTTGCTCACGCGCGGCTCACTTCTTGCGGACCAGGGTGAGCCCGTCGCCGATGCCGAGCATGACCACGTCCACGCGGGCGTCCTTGGCGATGTGCGCGTTGAACTCCTTGCGGTCGACCGGATCCTCGTCGTGAACGCCGACCACGCGCCCACCGGCCAGGGTGTTGTCGAACAGCATCAGCCCGTTCGGCCGGAGCAGCGGCAGCACGGCCTCGAAGTACTGGATGTACCAGTCCTTGTCGGCGTCCACGAAGGCCAGGTCGAACTCGCCGTCCAGCTCGGTCACCGACTGGTGCGCGTCACCGATCCGCAGGTCGATCTTGTCGGCCACGCCGGCCCGCTCCCAGTACTTGCGGCCGATCGAGGTCCATTCGTCGTCCACGTCGAGGCAGATCAGCCGCCCGTCGTCCGGCAGCCCGCGCGAGATCGCCAGCGCCGAGAAACCGGTGAAGGTGCCGATCTCGACCGCCCGGCGGGCGGAGATCAGCCGGGTCAGCGTGGTCAGCAGAGCGGCCTGGTCCGGAGTGGTGAGCATGACCGAGGCCCGTCCGAGCCCCTGGGTCTCGGCGACCAGCTCGGTGGCGATCTCGTCCAGTGGCATGCCGTGCGCGACCATGTAGTCGTGCAACTGGTCGGTCACCTGCACCTGATTTCCCATCGAATCCCGCCCTCCGTGTATTAGATCGGTCGCCTGTAGTCTCTATGGGTTGCCCGAACGACGATCAACCACCCCACCCGAGGGAGCACCCCGTATGCGCATCGCCGTCGCCGGATCGATCGCGACCGACATCCTGATGACGTTTCCCGGACGGTTCAAGGACCAGTTCCTGGAAGAACAGATGCACAAGGTCTCGCTGTCCTTCCTGGTCGACGAGCTGGTGGTCCACCGCGGCGGCGTCGGGGCGAACATCTGCTACGGCATGGCCCAGCTCGGTCAGTCCTCGCTGCTGGTCGGGTCGGTCGGTGCCGACTTCGCCGAGTACGGCGCCGCGCTCACCGCGGCCGGTGTGGACGTGTCGCACGTGCGGGTCTGTGAGAACGTACACACCGCCCGGTTCACGTGTACGACCGACCTGGACGCGAACCAGATCGCCTCGTTCTACACCGGCGCGATGGCCGAGGCGCGCGAGCTCGACCTGGCGGCGATCCACGCCAAGACCGGCGGGATCGACCTGGTGCTGATCGGCGCCGACGACCCCGAGGGCATGCTCAAGCACACCGACCTGGCGAAGGCGCACGGGATCGCGGTGGCTGCGGACCCGTCCCAGCAGCTGGCCCGGATGGAGGGTGCGGAGATCCGGCGGCTCGTCGACGGGGCGACGTACCTGTTCAGCAACGAGTACGAGGCCGGCCTGATGGCGCAGAAGACCGGCTGGAGCCACGAGGAGATCCTGGAGCGGGTCGGCGTTCGCGTCACCACTCACGGCGGCGACGGCGTGGTCATCGAGAACACCGGCGGCATCCTGGCCAAGGTCCCGGCCGTGCCGGCCCCGGGCCTGGTCGACCCGACCGGCGGCGGTGACGCCTTCCGGGCCGGCTACCTCACCGGCCGCGCCGCGGACCTCGACCACGAGGCGGCTGCCCAGATCGGCTGCACCCTGGCCACCACGGTCCTCGAGACGGTCGGCACCCAGGAGTACACCCTGGACCGCGCCGCCTTCCTCGACCGGCTGGAGTCGGCGTACGGCTCGGACGCCGCCGCCACGGCGGACGGCGCCCTCAAGTCGGCCTGACGACTCAGATCACATCCATCGTGAAGCTGGCCTGCCTGCTGTTGGCGACGCTGACCCGGATCCGGTAGCCGGCCAGCGTCCCCGACTTGTGCGATCCGAGCGTCAGTCGCTTCGAGCCGTAGTAGAACCGCACTGCGGACTGCAGACGCTCCAGCTGGACGGGTTTGCCACCGCCGCAGCTGAAGATCCCGTCGGTCGTCGACATGATCTGGCGCCCGGAGAACGAGAACGAGCCGTCCTTCCCGAACGAGCCTGTGCAGTCCGCCGCCGGTGCCGGTGGCTTCGTCGGGGTCGGCTTGGGCGTGGGTTTCGGCGTTGGCGTCGGAGTCGGAGTAGGTGGGGGCGTCGCGCTTGGCGTCTGGCTGGACGACTTCACGACAGGCCCTGCGTCCGGGGCGTCCTGATCGTTGCTGCATCCAGCGAGCACCAGGGCTGCGAGAACTGCTCCTGCGGACCACCGCGCGCGACTCATGCCCGGCAGCCTCGCACCCGTCGCGGTGTGAGGCCGGCCGGTGACCTGAAGCTGCCAGTCAGTCCGCGCGGACGCCGCCACCCACCGAGCGGACCAGCTCGGTCAGGCGGTTGAACACCCGCTCCTCGCCGAGGCCGTCGTGCTCGTACTCGTTCGTGACCCAGGCCTGCACGTTCCCGACCCGCCGGGCCGTGTCCAGTTGCAGCCCGGAGTCGACGTACATGTCGTCGAAGTACACCGCGGCAGCGACCGGTACGTCGTTCGCCGCGAGCCGATCGAGGTCGTACAACTCCGACCACCGCGGCCGGGCCGCCAGCACCTCGACGGCTCCCCGGAAGGGACGCAGTCCCCGGATCTCCTCGAACATCCAGGGGTACATCATCTCGCCGGTGAACAGCAGCGGCCGCGCATCCTCGGCGAACTCCGGACGCCGCGCCCGCTCGGCCTCGGCAGCCCAGGCCGTCGCACCCTCGCCGGACCCGTAGATGCTCTCCTGCAGCGCGGCGAACAGCGGCCCGCCGTCGTACGACGACTCCACCATCACCTGGCTCAGGAAGGTGTCCGACAAGGCGTCCGCGTCGAACGCCTCGTCGAGCAGCCAATGCATCCGCTCGTACCCGGGCTTCATCCCGAAGCCGATCCCGAGCGTCTGGAACCGCCGTACCGTCAGCCGGTCACCGTCCGGCAGCCGTACGTCGTCCGCCGCGAGCCGATCCGCGATCGCGGCAACCCGGTCCACGTTGTGCGGATACCGCCGGTAGAACTCGCGGTTCTTCGCCTCGACCCGCGGATAGGTACGCCGGTACACCTCGGCGGCATCCGGATCGATCGAGGCGAGGCCGCCGGTCACGTAGCACGCCGTCAGCGCCTCGGGCGCCTTCGAGAGATAGCTCAGCGTCAGGAAACCGCCGTAGCTCTGCCCGAGCGTCGACCACTTGACCCCACCGAACACGGTCGTCCGCAGATGCTCGGCATCCGCGATGATCGAGTCCGCGCGGAAGCACGCGAGGTAGTCCGCACCGGCCTCGGCGCTCTCGAACGACTCCATCCGCCGCGCACTGATCGGCGTACTGCGACCGGTCCCGCGCTGGTCGAGCAGGATCACCCGGT
Organism: Kribbella pittospori; assembly: GCF_004331465.1. Taxonomy (GTDB): domain Bacteria; phylum Actinomycetota; class Actinomycetes; order Propionibacteriales; family Kribbellaceae; genus Kribbella; species Kribbella pittospori. The sequence goes on along the minus strand of NZ_SJKB01000001.1, from coordinate 548,278 downwards.
AGGTCTTGAGCGCCGTCCCGATCCACCCGGACGGCTCGACCGGGCGCGGAGCCTTCCCGCCCGGTCCGCCCTGCAGGTACACCAGGTAGGGCAGGTCGTCGTCCTTGCGGACCGGGTCGACGACCTCGCGGGCGAACACCTCGATGCGATCCGGACCGTCCGGAGTGGACCAGTCCAGCGGCACCGAGACCGTGTGTTCGCGGATGTGCATTCCAGGGATCGTGTAGCTGGTCATAGGCGTGGGTCCACCGGTTCCGACTCGAGGGCTAGGACGGAGAAGACGCATTCGTGGATGCGCCAGAGCGGTTCACCGCGGGCGGCTCGCTCCAGAGCCTCCAGGCCGAGCGCGTACTCGCGGAGTGCGAGTGAGCGCTTGTGACCGAGGTTGCGGTCGCGGAGACGCTCGAAGTTCGCCGGCTCGGTGTAGTCGGGGCCGTAGATGAGCCGCAGGTACTCCTGCCCGCGGACCTTCAGCCCCGGCTGCGCGAGTCCCTTCGCGGTCCGGGTCAGGTTGGCGGCCGGCTTCACGACCATGCCTTCACCGCCCGCATCGGTCAGCTCCTGCCACCACGCGATCCCGGCATCCCAGCCCGACAGGTCGACGTACAGGCGCCGGGTCGCCGTGACCAGATCCGGGCTGGCGGCAACCATCCTGTCCGCGATCCCCAGGTGCCAGGCGTGCGGCCGATCCTGGTATGTCGCTCCTTCCGACGCGAGCACCTGGAACGGCGCCACCCGGACACCGTCGAGTCCATCCGTCGGCCAGCAGTACCTTCTGTATGCCGCGGTGAAGCGCTCGACGTTCGCCGTACGACGCTCTGTTGCGGTGAGCAACCGGTCGACGTCAAGACCTGCTGCGGCGGCGGATTGGAGTGCTGCGGTTGCTGCTGGCAATGAGTTGCGAGCAGCGGCACCGACAGCCGCGTACTGGTTGCGGAGCAGGTCCTCGGCCTTGGCGCTCCACGGGAGAAGCTCGGCGTCGAGCAGCAGCCACGACGTGTCGAGCTCGTTGAACACACCCGCCGCCTCGGCGACGGCTCTCAGCTTGAGCAGGAGCTCGTCGGCCAGTGCAGCGTCGAAGAAGGATCGTCCGGTGCGGGTGTGGACCGCGCCGCGACCGGCGAGACCGAAACGCTTCTCCGCGACATCGTCGTCCCGGGTCAGCAGGACCACGGCGCGGGAGCCCATGTGCTTCTCCTCGCACACCAACTCGGTGACACCTTGGCCCTTGAACGTCTCGAATGCCTGCAGCGGGTGCTCCAGCAGCCCGGGTTCGCTTGAAGTGGAGACAGGGCTCATCGTCGGCGGCAGGTAGAGCAGGAAGCGCGGGTCGATCGCGAACCGGCTCATCACCTCCAGCGCCGCGCCCGCCTGCTCGGCCCGGATGCTCAGCCGGCCGTGGGCCGACGTCTCGATCACCCGGCGACCGGTGACGTCGGTGAGCTCGAGAACGTCGGGCTCGCGGGTGGGCGCGGTTGCCACATGCAATGGTTTCGCCGGGGCGTAGTACTCCTCGGCGGCTTGGATCGAGACCAGCTCGCGCTCGGGGTAGCGCAGGGCCGTGAGCGCGCCGCCGAAGACGCAGCCGGTGTCGAGGCAGATGGTGTTGTTGATCCACTCCGGCTCCGGGGTCGGCGTGTGGCCGTAGACGACCATCGCGCGACCGCGGTACTCGTTCGCCCACGGGTAGCGGACCGGCAGGCCGAACTCGTCGGTCTCGCCGGTCGTCTCGCCGTACAGGCAGAAGGAACGGACCCGGCCGGACGCGCGGCCATGCATGCGCTCGACCAGTCCGGCGTGCGAGACGACCAGCCTGCCGCCGTCGAAGACGTAGTGCGAGATCAGGCCGTCGATGAACTGCTCGACCGCGTCGCGGAACTCCGGCGGCTCCTCGGCCAGTTGCTCGAGCGTGGTCTCGAGACCGTGGCTGACCTTGACGTTTCGGCCTCTGAGTGCCTTGAGCAACTTGTCTTCGTGGTTGCCGGGGACGCAGTACGCGTGGCCGGCGGCAACCATTCCCATCACCAGCCGCAGTACGCCGGGCGTGTCCGGGCCGCGGTCGACCAGGTCGCCGACGAAGATCGCGCGGCGGTCCGGGTGTACGGCGTCGATCGGGCGTCCGGTGGCGTCGCGGGTGAGGGTGTAGCCGAGCTCGGTCAGCAACTGCTCCAGCTCGGCGCGGCAGCCGTGGATGTCGCCGATGATGTCGAACGGGCCGGTCTGGTCGGTCAGGTCGTTGAACAGCCGGGTGCGTTCGATGCTGACGGCATCGATCTCGTCGACGCTGTCGAGCACGTGGACAGTGCGGAAGCCTTCGCGCTTGAGGCTGCGCAGGCCGCGCTTCAGCTGCGAGCGCTGGCGGGCGACGACCTTGGCGCCGAACTGGCGGTCCGGCCGCTGTGCGTTGCGCTCCACGCAGACGCGCTCCGGCGGGTCGAGCACGATGGCGACCGGCAGTACGTCGTGCTCGCGCGCCAGAGCAACCAGTTCCTTCCGCGCCTCGGGCTGCACGTTGGTCGCGTCGATCACGGTCAGACGCCCGGCGGCGAGGCGCTTCGCCGCGATGAAGTTGAGCACCTCGAACGCGTCCTTGCTCGCCGCCTGATCGTTCTCGTCGTCCGACACCAGCCCGCGACAGAAGTCACTCGAGATCACCTCGGTCGCCTTGAAATGCGTCCGCGCAAACGTGGATTTCCCCGACCCACTCGCTCCTACCAGCACGACAAGAGAAAGTGCTGGGATGTCGATCGTCGTCATCAGGCGGCCACCTTCTCGAGCAGGCGGAAGAGGGCGAGCTGCGTGGGCGGACCAACCTCGGGATCCTCAGCCCCGACCGGCCGGAACTCCACCATGTAGCCGAAAACACGCGCAACCTCGTGAGCCCAGGACTGGAATTGCTCTCGGGTCCATTCGAAGCGGTGGTCGGGGTGGCGGTAGCGGCCGGCGGGTAGGGACGGGTAGCGGATGTTGTAGTCGCTGTTGGGGGTGGTGACGATGACCGCGGCGGGTCGCGCGGCTTGGAAGACGGACTTGGCCAGGGCGGGCAGGCGTGGCGGGTCGACGTGCTCGATGACCTCCATCAGGACGGCAGCGTCCAGGCCGGCCAGGCGGTGGTCGGCGTACGTGACCGACGACTGCAGGAAGCGCAGCCGCTCACGCTGACGGTCGGGCAGGTCGTTGTAGTGCAGCCGCCGCTTGGCGCCGATCAGCGCCCGTGCGGACACGTCGGTCGCGATCAGCTCGCCGACCATCGGGTCCTTCAGCAGCTCACCGACCAGTGCGCCTTCGCCGCAGCCCAGATCCGCGATCCGCCGCGCACCGAGCTCCCGCAGTACGCCGGCAACCGTCTGGCGACGCTCGACCGCCAGCGACACCGAGCCTTCCTCCGACGGCTCCTCCACCAGTTCGACGCCGTCGGCCTCAGCGAGACGCTCGAGCGCGGTGTCTGCGAGGTAACGCCGGTGGGCCAGGTAGCGGTGCGAGATCAGGTCCTTCTCCGGGTGCGCGCCGAGCCAACCCTCACCGGCCCGCACCAGCTTGTCCACCTCGTCCGAGCCGACCCAGTAGTGCTTGGCGTCGTCCAGCACCGGGAGCAGCACGTACAAGTGATTGAGCGCGTCGGCCAGCCGGAGTACGCCGGTCAGCCGCAGGTCGACGTACCGGGAATCACCCCACGCGGGGATCTCCGGATCGAGCGGCACCGGCCGGGCGTCGACGGTCCAACCGAGCGGGCCGAACATCCGACCGGCCAGCTCGGCACCGCCGTTGCACGGCAGCGCGGGGACGTGGATCTCCAGCGGGATCGGCCGGGCGGCCAGCTCAGGACGTGCGTCGCAGCGGCCGTTCATCGCAGTCCGGAAGAGCTTGCCAAGGGCGACGGCAAGCAGGCTGGAGGCGGCGTACGGGCGGTCGTTCACGTACTGCCCGAGGGTGAACCCCTCCTGCGCCTTGCCCCGCCCGGAGCGGACCAGCGCGATCGGGTCGATCTCGAGGAGGACGGCCGCCGTACAGCGCTCATCGGTTGCCTCGGGGTAGAACACCTGCGCTGTGCCGCCGGTGACCTCGATCCCCTGCGGTCGCGCCGGGTTCTTGTGCAACAGGAACCCGAAATCGCTCGCGGGTGCGTCTACTCCGGCAAGGTCGGTGGCTAGCGTCAGGAACACTTCCGTATTCGATCACGGTACGCGGCCGGACCGGGACCGAAATACCGCGGGCCGGATCGAGGATTGAGACACGCGGGGAGACCTCTGGCGTGTCGGCCGGTTTGGTTCTAACTTGAATAACAGAAGAAGAGTCGCTACAGACCGTCCTTCCCCGCTGACAATCGGTAATGTCCCCGGTTTGTGGTGAGCGCCCACCCACGCCGACCAACGGGGAAAGGACCATGGCACCCTCAGGCCAATCCAGTTCGAGTTACTGCGGTTCCGTGCCCTCCGGCGAGGTCCGCCGGTGAAACCCCAGACCTTCGAACTCGTCCGTTACACCGATATCAGCGGAGTCTCCGGCACCGGCATCGTGGCCGAAGGCTGTGTCTTCACCGACGGCTCGGTCGCGCTCCGCTGGCACGGCCCGAACCCGTCCACGGCGATCTGGCCGGATCTGGACTCCATCCTCGCCGTCCACGGCCACTGCGGAGCCACCGTAGTGCGCTGGATCGACGTCTCCGAGATGGAACCGGTCCCCGGCACGGATCTGCTCCCTGGCGAGGTAGCGCACATCCTCGCCACCGGACGGCACACCCACCACCGCCCACCGGCGGTCGCCACGGCCTGAACGCCGGCTACGGCGTCAGACCTGTGAGTGCGAAGAACTCCTGGCGCGAGCTGGGGTTCTCGCGCAGCGTCCCGTGCAGGGACGACGTGACCGTGCGGGAGCCGGTGGCGCGAACACCGCGCAGTGACATGCACTGGTGTTCGGCCTCGATCACCACGCCGACGCCCTTCGGCGCCAGGTGGTCCTGGAGCCAGTCCGCGACCTGCTTGGTCAGCCGTTCCTGGACCTGGAAGTCGCGGGCGAACAGTTCGACCACGCGGGCCAGCTTGGACAGCCCGAGAATCCGCTCCCCCGGCAGGTAGCCGACGTGCGCGACGCCGGTGAACGGCAGCAGGTGGTGCTCGCACAGGGACTGGACCGGAATGTCCTTGGCCAGCACGAGTTCGTCGTACCCCTCGTCGTTCGGGAACGTCGTCAGCTCGAACTCGCGTGGGGTGAGCATCTCGGCGTACGCATCGGCCACTCGCCTGGGGGTGTCGGCGAGGTGCGCGCTGTGTGGGTCCCGGCCGAGCGCGGTCAGCAGATCCGCGACGGCGCGCTGGGCGGCGGGGAGATCAATCTCCGCGCGACCGGGGACGATATGGAGGGGGACGGATTCGAGATCGGCCGACATCGCCATCTGCACACTCCCTGAGGGGTCAACGGACTACGTCACTATACATTTTCATCAACGGATCTTGTCGATAGAATCATCCCGTGGACATGTCCTGGGACGCGAGCGTGCAAGCCGTCGCCGTGCTCGAGGAGCCGACCCGACGCCGGCTGTACGAGTACGTCGTCGCCCAGCCGGCGCCGGTGAGTCGCGAGGAAGCGGCCGCCGCGCTCGGCATCCCGCGGACCACCGCCGCCTTTCACCTGGACCGGCTGACCGAGGAGGGCCTGCTCGAGACCGGCTTCGAACGCCGGACCGGGCGTACCGGCCCCGGCGCTGGACGGCCCGCGAAGCTCTACCACCGGTCTGACCGTGAGATCGAGATCACTCTCCCCGAGCGCCAGTACGCCGTGGCCGGCCGGCTGCTCGCGGCCGCGGTCGAGGACGCCGAGACGACCGGCACTTCACCCCGCGATGCGGTCAACCGCAAGGCCGAGGAGTACGGCGAGGCCCTGGGAAGGACCGGATCAGGCCTCTCGCTGACCGAGATCCTCGAGCGGCACGGTTTCGAGCCGCGTACCGACGACGACGGCATCTCGCTCGGCAACTGCCCCTTCCGCCGCCTCGCCGCCGAACACCCCCGCCTGGTCTGCGGCATGAACCTGCACCTGGTGACCGGCCTCCTCAACACCGTCGACGAGCGGCTCGAAGCACGGCTGGATCCGCACGCGGGACACTGCTGCGTGAGAGTGTCCGGACCTGCACCACTCATCAACCCCACTCAACCCCCGCCATCGGCGAAGCGCTGAGCGTCCGCCATCCAGGAGCTGGGTGGTTGATGAGTGGCAGCGGTCCGCGCTGGCTAAGCTCGGCGGGTGGCGAAGAGTAGGCAGAGTCAGGGCACGCCCGCGACGGTTGCGCTGACGAAGGCGAAGGTCGAGTTCAGTACGCACACGTACGATCATGATCCGGCCGCGAAGTCGTTCGGGCTGGAGGCGGCCGAGGCGTTGGGGCTGGCGGCCGAGCAGGTGTTCAAGACGCTGCTGGTCGAGGTTGACGGCAGGCTCACAGTCGGCGTCGTACCGGTCGACAAGCAACTCGACCTGAAGGCGATCGCGGCCGCGGCCGGCGGGAAGAAGGCGGTGATGGCCGACCCGGCCGCCGCCGAACGGACCACCGGGTACGTCGTCGGCGGTATCAGCCCGATCGGCCAGAAACGCGCCCTGCCCACGGTGGTCGACAGCACGGCCATCGAACACGCCAAGGTCTACGTGTCCGGTGGCCGCCGCGGTCTCGACATCGGCCTGTCCCCCGCCGACCTGATCACCGTCACGAAGGCGGCGACGGCAGCGATCGCCCGCTGATCAGCCGGTGATGCTGGGCTTGCCGATCTCCAGATGGCCGGTCAGACGACGCCGGTACGTCGTGTCGTCCGGGCTGGTGACCTCGACGTCGTACCAGCCGTGGTCGGTCGGCCAGGACAGGGACCGGTTCTGGTTGCCCCGCAGTTCGATCGTGACGGTCTTGCTGCCGTAGCCGCGAGCCTTCAGCTTGACCGTGATCGACTTGCGCGAGGTGTTGACGAGCTCCAGTTCGAGCTCGTTGCCGTGCCGGTCGGTGCGCACGTCGAGTCCCGCAGCAGGTCCGTCGACGGAACCGGCCAGCTCGGCCCAGAACCGGTTCGGACCCTGGACCGCCAGCTCGAACGGACCGTCGACCGCGATCTCCTCGAGGTGCGAGCGCCGTACGTCGATGTGCGCCGGCAGCGGCACCTCACCGCCGTACGGATAGATCGCGAAGTGTGCGGCCTGGTCACCGTCGTTGCCGAGGGCCAACATCAACTTGCCATCAGCAACGAAGCCGGAAACCGACGGCTGGTAAGGCAGAGCGCGGGCCGGACGACGACCGTGCTCCTGCTGCGGCACCGCCTGATCGGCCGGCGGCGTCGGCTTCCAGCGCGCGATCGGCGCCGGAACCGGGCCGGGTGCGTCCACCGACGGCTGCCGGTACCCGCGGTCGAAGTCGAACGCCGACGTGAGGTCGCCGCACGCGGTCCGGCGCCAGGTGCTGATGTTCGGCTCCTTCACACCGGTCCAGCGTTCGAGGAACTGGATCACCGAGGTGTGGTCGAACACCTGCGAGCTGACGTGTCCGCCGACGGTCCACGGCGAAACCACGGTCATCGGCACCCGCGGCCCGAGTCCGATCGGCTGACCGGCGTACCAGTCGTCGCCCTCACCCGAAGCGGGCCGCGGCGCGACCGGCGGCGGCACGTGGTCGAAGTAGCCGTCGTTCTCGTCGAAGTTGATCAGCAGCACGGTCTTGGACCAGGTCTCCGGGTCCGAAGCGATCGCGTCGAGCAGGTCGTAGACCAGGTTCGCGCTGCCCACCGGCGTTGACGATCCGGGGTGCTCGGAGTCGACCGCGGACGGCACCAGCCAGCTCACCTGGGGCAGCTTCCCGGCCTTGATGTCGGCGCGAACCCGCGGGACGAGCGACTCCGGCTCGGACCGGTACATCGCCTTGCGGAACAGCTTCTGGTCCTTGATCGGCAACTGCTCGACCGCAGCGTCCAGTTGCTTCAGCGCGTCGGTCCGCTCGGCCGGCGTCTTCGCGAAGAGCTTGTCGTAGAACTCCTCGGTGGTCCGGTAGCCGCCCGGCACCGATGCCAGGATCCGGTGACCCAATTCCTTGAAGGTCTTGAAGTACTCGACCGCGTTGTCGGTGAAGTTGTCCCACTCCTGGTAGATCTGCCAGGAGACACCGGCCTTCTCGAGCCGTTCCGGGTACGCCGTCCAGTCGTAGCCCAGGTGGTTGTAGTCGTACGCCGCGTTGGTGACCGCGCGCTGCGTCGTACCGGGCTCGTAGCCGGTGGTGCCGGACCACAGGTAGTTGCGGTTCGGGTTGGTCGAGCCGTTCACGGAGCAGTGGTAGGCGTCGCAGATCGTGAAGGTCTCGGCGAGCTCGTACTGCAACGGGATGTCGCGGCGCTCGTAGTGGGTCATGGTGGCGGACGTCTTGGCCTGGACCCAGTCGTCGTGCCAGCCGTTGCTCCAGGCCTGGGTCGCGTCCTTGTAGCCGTGGGCCAGCGCACCGAGGTACTGGATGTCGTCGGGCTGCCGGCCGGCCGCGGCCGCCGCCTCGCGGACCGAGAACGGCAGCACCTCGCCACCGCCGGTCTGGGGCTGGTGGAACACGCTCTTGCCGTTGCGCAGCCGCAACGGCTGCCGGTCACCGAACCCGCGTACGCCGCGCAGAGTCCCGTAGTAGTGGTCGAACGAACGGTTCTCCTGCATGAGCACGATCACGTGCTCGATCGCTCGCAAGCCACCTCGCCGCACAGGTTGCGCCATCGCGGTGTGCAGCGAGGGTGGGAGCAGCGACAACGCTGCCCCACCCGCCGCCGAACCGAGCACCAGGCGCCGGGAGATCTCAGTCATGCCCCGGACAGTAAGCAAGGCCTGTGGCCACCGCGCAGCCGCAAGATGAACAGCTATCCGCGTCGCGCGACCACTGCGTCACGGAGGTTCTCGAGGACTGCTTCGGTGGTTTCCCAACCCATGCAGGCGTCGGTGATCGACTGCCCGTAGGTCAGCTCGCGCGTCGGGTCGAGGTCCTGCCGTCCCTCGGTCAGGAACGACTCCAGCATCACGCCGACGACCGCCCGGTTGCCCGCGGCCACCTGCGCACCGATCTCGCCCGCAACCACCGGCTGCCGGCGGTGGTCCTTGCGGCTGTTGCCATGGCTCGAGTCGACGACGACCCGCTCCGCGAGACCCGCCTTCCGCAGTAGTTCCTGGGCTCCCGCGACCGACTCGGCGTCGTAGTTGGGTCCACCGTCGGAGCCGCGCAGTACGAGGTGGCAGTCCGGGTTGCCGCGGGTGTGCAGGATGGCCGGTGCACCGTCGTGGTCGATACCGGTGAACACGTGCGGGACCGAAGCCGCCTTGATCGCGTCGACCGCCGTACTGATCGAACCGTCGGGACGGTTCTTCATGCCGACCGGCATCGACAGACCGGACGACAGCTGGCGGTGGACCTGGCTCTCCACGGTCCGGGCGCCGATGGCGCCCCACCCGACGAGATCGGCGATGTACTGCGGCGTGATCGGGTCGAGGAACTCGCAGCCGACCGGAAGGCCGAGCTCGAGCACCTGCAGCAGCAAGTGCCGGGCGGTCCGCAGGCCGCGGTTCACGTCACCGGAGCCGTCCAGGCCCGGGTCGTTGATCAGACCCTTCCAGCCCAGGGTCGAGCGCGGCTTCTCGAAGTACACGCGCATCACGACCAGCAGGCCGTCGGAGAGTCGCTCGGCGACCGGGCGGAGGCGTTCGGCGTACTCGAGGGCCGCCTTTGCATCGTGCACCGAGCAGGGGCCGACGACGACCAGCAGGCGGTCGTCGACGCCGTTCAGTACGTCGGCGACCGCCTGACGGCCGTCGACGACGGTCCGGGCCAGGGAGTCACTCAGCGGGAGCTCATCGTGCAACGCGAGCGGAGTGACCAAGGGGACGGTCTTCTCGATCCGTCGATCGACGACGGCCGCCTGACTGGCCTGCGGTATCGATTGGCGTTGGGGGATGGTGTGCATGACTGGGGACCTTTCCGCCGACGCCGCGGAAGGTCGCAAGCAGCCGGCTGGGAACGAGAAAAGGCAAGGACGGATGTCCTTGCCTTCGGGCCGGCTCTGGTGTCTTCGGTGGGCGTCAGCGATCGGCTGAGTCGCCCGGCACCAAGGCCGGCCACTCAAAAAATCGCCAATAGCTGCGCTTCACGGGACCGAGAGTACCACCGGCGCGGAAAGTCCGTGGCATCCGCGCCTCGGTCATGGTTGTCTCAGCGCGTGAACATTCGTACTGCGCGACAGGACGAACTGGAACTCCTGCGCGAGCTCGAGGTCGCCGCCGGCGTCCTCTTCCGCGACATCGGCATGACCGACATCGCCGAGCATCCAGCACCGCCGCTCGAGTTGTTCGAGCAGAGTCGCCAGGCCGGCCGGCTCTGGGTCGCGACCGGCAGCGACGACCGTCCGACCGGCTTCGTCCTGGTCACCCTGGTCGACGACGCGGCGCACATCGAGCAGGTGAGCGTCGATCCGGACCACCAGGGTCAGGGCCTCGGCCGCCAGTTGATCGAGCATGTCGACTCGTGGGCCGCCGGACAGGGCCTGAAGGCACTCACTCTCAGCACCTTCCGCAGCGTGCCCTGGAACGGGCCGTACTACGCCCGCCTCGGCTTCGTGGAGTTGCGGCCGGACGAGTGGACTCCCGGTCTGACCGAACTCCTGGCCGTCGAGACGGCGTTCGGACTCGACCCGGCCCAACGGATCTTCATGCGCCGGACTGTCACTCCGCAGTAACCGCAGGCGGTCCGGGCTCGTTGAGGGCTGCAAGACGGGTCGACACGATGAGGAGTGCAGCACGGTGGTGAGGCCACGGACCTTCGAGCTGGTTCGTTACCGGGATCCCAGTGGCGTGTCGGGCACGGGAGTCGTCGCAGAGGGCTGCGAGTTCAGCGACGGGTCGGTGGCGCTGCGCTGGTGCGGCGACAATCCCGCGACCGCGGTGTGGCCGAATCTGCATTCGGTGCTCGCGGTGCACGGCCACCACGGCGCGACCGAGGTGCGCTGGATCGAGGCGCAGCCGGCGGCACGCGCGCATCCCGCCGCCGACATCGACCACCTCTTCGACGAGCTGCACGAGATCCGTCCACCCGAGTCCGTCGCGGATCCGTCCCCGATCAGCCACGCCCGAGGATGGGCAGGCGCCCGCCATCTCCGGTAGAACATGGCCGTGACACAGATTTATCTGGTCCGGCACGGTGAGCCGGACTACGAGCCGATCGATTCCCGGGGCTGGCCCGGGATGGCGGCCGACTCCGCCCCGCTCACCCCGCTCGGGACCAAACAGGCCCAGGAGCTCGCGGACCTGCTCAGCGGGATCGGAGCGACGTACCTGGTCAGTTCCCCGTTCACCCGCGCGCTGCAGAGCGCCGCGATCATCGGCCACCGGCTGGCCCTCGGCGTCCGGGTCGACTACGACCTGCGCGACTGGCTGCCGGACCACACCGGCGCGTGGCGCGGCATCGCCGACGTACGGGCCGCACAGGCCGAGTTCGAGGCGTACGACGGTGAGTGGCCGGAAGGCATCCAACGGCCCTGGGAGCCGCTGTCCCGGGTCCGTGAGCGGGCCCGCGCGGCACTCACCCGGCAGTCCGCGAGCACGGACGGCCCGGTGCTGGCGATCACGCACGCGATGGTCATCCGCGCCCTGACCGGCGAGACCGGCACCCCGCACGGCGCGCACGAGTACTACCGGTTCGACGCGGCCGGCGAGGTCTGACCGCTCCGTCACGCGATAAGTGGCGCAAGTCACACCCGGTGATGACGTGAACACACTCACCGCGTGATCCGGCCCTGATCACGGCACGCGACGACACCTGCCGATAACGAATGGACCGAAGTTCGAGACAACAAGGGTTGAACTCGCCATGAGTTGAGCATAGTTTTCACCGAGCGCCCGTCCGCGCTCACGGTGAGTCAAGGAGGTTGCCATGTCGAGAGGGATGCCTCGCCTACCCCGCCCGCTCATGGATCTGTGGGACTGGCAGTCGCAGGCCGCGTGCCGCGACGTCAACCCAGAGCTGTTCTTCTCGCCCGAGTCGGAGCGTGGCGTGCGAAAACGCGCCCGCGAGATGGTGGCCAAGTCCCTGTGCGGGACCTGCCCGGTCCAGCCGGAGTGCCGTCAGCACGCACTCTCGGTCGGAGAGCCGTACGGCGTCTGGGGCGGCACCACCGAGTCGGAGCGCGACAACACCCTCCTGCCCGAGCACCGAAAGTCTGCGTGAGGCGCTGTTCGTCCACTCACCACCACACAAGCCCTGACCGGCAGGGCCTGCGCGCAAGCTCAGGCCTTGCCGTCGTCGGGCTCTGAGGTGGTCTCGGCCTCCGGCGTCGTCTCGGGGTCCTTCGCCTTGGGCTCGGGCTCCGGCTCGTCGGTGTCCGCGGGCTTCGGCTCGGGCTTCGGCACGGTGTCCTGCGGCCGGTCCTCGGGGCGGTCGTGCAGCTGGTCGTCGTGCGGCGGCTTGACCGTGGTCCGCGGGTCCCGGTAGCGATCCAGCGTCTTCAGGAAGTCCGGATCGTCATCGGGCGCGACCGGGCGTGCGGACGGCCGTGGCGGCCGGCCCGTGACTTCCCGACGGCTCCCCTGGGTGCGCGACATGAGCAGCCAGACGATCGGCCCGACGAACGGGACGAACACGATCAGGACGATCCACACCAGCTTCGGCAGATGCGGCACGTCCTCGTCGGGCGTCTGGATGCAGGAGAACAGCGCGTACACGCTGAGCACCAGGCTGATCAGGAACGGCAGGAATCGGACCACGCTCCAACAGTACGGCGTCAGCGCGCAGTGACGGTCAGACCCCGCGCGCGCAACACCGAGTTCTCCAGTGGCCGGAACACCAGCAGTTCGATCCCGACGCCGACGACGAAGATCAGCAGGATGCCCGCGAACACCATCGAGATGTCCGACAGCGACATCCCGTTGTGCAGGAACTGGCCGAGTCCCTGACCGAGGTCCGGCGACGTCGCGATCAACTCGGCGGCCATCAGCGACCGCCACGAGAACGCCCAGCCCTGCTTGAGTCCGCCGAGGAATCCGGGCAGCGCGGCCGGCAGCAGGATGTACCGGATCCCGCTCAGCCGTCCCGCTCCGAGCGCCTTCCCGACCCGCGGCAGGATCGGCGGCACCTGATCCAGACCGGACATCAGCCCGTTCGCGATCGACGGCACGGCACCCAGCAGCACGACCCAGTAGATCGCCCGGTCGTTCAATCCGAACCACAGGATCGCGGCTGGCACCCACGCCACCGACGGCAGGCTCTGCAACCCGGACACCAGTGGCCCGATTCCTCGCCGTACGACTCTGCTGTTGGCGATCGCCAGGCCGAGCGGTACGGCGATCAGCAGCGACAGCGCGAAGCCGATCACCGCCCGATGCACGGACACCCAGAAGAGTTCGAGGATCTCCCCCGACGTCACCAGCTGCCAGATCTGGGCCCACACGGCGAGCGGAGCCGGCAGCTTGAACTCGGGCCAGAACGCCGCCGCCCACAACACCTGCCACACAGCAACCAGCAGCACGACTGCACCGATGGGCGGGAACGCCCGCGCCGCGATCCTTCGGGCGAGGGAACCCTGACTGGAATGGACCGGCGTGTCCAGCGCATCCAGGCCTGCCTCGACCGAGCCTTCCTGAAGATCAAGCTGCGGCATGACTACTGATCACCCTGCGAAGCTCGGTGTTGATCTCGTCGACTGCCTCAGCCTCGGGCAGCTGGTCGACGTCCCACTGCCGCACGACCCGGCCAGGCCGGGACGACAGCAGTACGACGCGTTGCCCGAGCCGCACGGCCTCGCGAACGTCGTGCGTCACGAACAGGATCGCCGTACCGGTCGCACGCCAGATCCGCAGCAGCTCACCCTGCAGGACGTCCCGGGTGATCGCGTCGAGCGCGGAGAACGGCTCGTCCATCAGCAGCAGTGACGGCTTGCCCGCACCGGAGCCGGTGTTGTCCGTCGTGGATGCCAATGCACGGGCCAACGCGACCCGCTGCCGCATCCCGCCCGACAGCTCGTGCGGACGCTTGTCACCCAGTCCGCCCAGCCGGACCAGCTCCAGCAGCTCAGCAGCCTTCGCACGCCGCCGTGCCTTCGGTACGCCGGCCATCCGCAACGGCAGCTCGACATTCCCGGCTGCCGTCAACCACGGCATGAGCGCGGCCTCCTGGAACACCACTGCTGGCCGAGAGGAGCTCAGCTCGATCCGTCCACTCGTCGGCTGATCCAGACCGGCGACCAGGTTGAGCAGTGTGGTCTTGCCGCAGCCGGATGCTCCGAGCAGGCAGACGAACTCCCCTGCAGCTACCTCCAGATCGACACCCTCGAGCGCCACGACCGCCGACCGGCCGCTCCCGAACGCCTTGCCCACTTGGTGAAACCGCACCGGACTCACGCTGTCCACTACGGCCCGATCGGCCTCGACGGTCGCGGTCATGGCTGCCTCCCTGGTGATTACTTCGTGTCCAGACCGGCCGCGTCGACGGCCGGCTTGCCTGCCTTGCTCAGTACGTCGTTCAGCGGGCCGAGGTCCGCGAATCCGGCCACCGCCGGTGCTTCCTTCGCGATGCCCGCGGTGACCTGGTCCTTGGCCAGCTGCGGGAACGTCGACGCGATCGGGTCCGCGGTGATCTGGATGTTCTGGAACGCGCGGTCGATCACGGCCGGCTGCAGAGCCTTGCCGGTGGCTTCCTTGAGTTGCTTGTTCACCGCGGTCTCGGCTGCAGCCTTGTCGGTCGTGGCGAAGTCGATCGCCGAGACCAGACCGGACAGCAGCGCCTTCACGGTCTCGGGGTGCTCCTGCAGGAACTGGGTCCGCACGATCAGCACCGTGGTCGGGAACTTCCCGTCCGGCCACAGCGACGCCTCGTCCAGCAAGACCTTCGCGCCGGCGTCCAGGACCAGCCGCGACGACCAGGGCTCGGGCAGCCAGGCCGCGTCCACGTCGCCCTGCTTGAACGCGTCCAGCGTCTGCGCGTTCTCCAGGTTGGTGACCTTGACCTTGCCGGTGAGCTTGTTCTCCGCCAGCCACTTCTTCAGCGACACGTCCTGGGTGTTGCCGAGTTGCGGGGTGACGACGGTCTTGCCGGCCAGGTCGGCCGGCTTGGTGATCGTCGGCTTCACCACCAGTTGCGCGCCGCCGGACGTCGTACCGGCGATCAGCCGGACGGCCTCGCCGTTGGACTTCGCGTAGGCGTTGATCGCGGGACCGGAGCCGATGAACGACGCGTCCAGCGAGCCGCCGAGCAGCGCGCCGACCGCTTCCGGGCCGGCGTTGAACTTGGTCGGCACCAGCTTCGTGCTGCCGAGTTCCTTGGTGAACAGGCCCTGGTCGAGACCGACCAGGGCGGCGGCATGGGTGACGTTCGGGAAGTAGCCGAGCCGCAGCTCGGTGGCCGGGCCCTTGTCGGTCGACGCGACCGGAGCCTCGTCGCGGTCAGCCCGCGAGCAGCCGGTGACGGCGGCCGACAGAGCCAGGACGGCGGCGAGCAGGCGGACAGGACGGATGCTGTGGATACTCACAAGCAGACCTTCGGTGGTGCAGGCAGCCGGACGGCCGCGGGCGGAAGGAAGGAAGGAACAGGTCAGGAGGCGGTCTCGAGCTCGCGCTCGTCGTCCAGGGCGCGCTCGGCCTCGGCGACGGCGCGGTGGCCGGCGAACAGTACGCCGTACACGACGACCGCGGCCCAGCCGACGATGAGTACGCCGTACGCGAGGTAGCGCGGGGCGGCGGCGACGTCGAGGCCGTTCATCAGCGTGCGGGCGTTGGTCAGGATCAGCACCAGGCCGACACCGACACCGAGCCAGCGAGTCGCCAGTCGCGACACCAGCCAGGCGGCCAACGGAGCCGCGATGACGCCGCCGATCAGCAGCGCGGCGACGATGTCGTACGGCAGGTTCTTCCCGCCGAGTCCGAACAGGAAGCCGATGCTCGCAGCGACCGAGACGAGGAACTCCGCGGCGTTGACCGAGCCGACCGACCGCCGCGGCGCGAGCTTGCCGCTGCTGAGCAGCGCCGAGTTCGCGACCGGACCCCAGCCGCCACCACCGGTGGCGTCGATGAAGCCGGCCACCAGACCCAACGGCCCGAGGAACCGGCCCGCCGGCCGACCCTCGATCACGGCCCGCACCTTGCCGGTGCCGAACCGGGCCAGGATGTAGACGCCGAGCAGGAGCAGAAGGGCTGCGACCCACACCGACGCCGACTCGGTCGACAGGCTGGACAGGAACGTCGCACCCGCGAACGCGCCCACGGCTCCCGGCACACCGATGAGCGCGACCACGCGCCAGTCGACGTTGCCGAAGCGCCAGTGGGAGATACCGGACGCGAGTGTGGTGCCCACCTCGGCGAGATGGACCGAAGCGGACGCGACGGCCGGGGTGATCCCGGTGATCAGCAGGGCCGTGCTGGCGGTGACGCCGTAGGCCATGCCGAGGGTGCCGTCGACGAGTTGGGCGACGGAGCCCAGCAAGGCGATCAGGATGAGACGACGCACGGAACTGCTCCTACGGGTCGGGAGGAGACGGTGACGGAGGGCGGAGTCCTACGCCGAAGGCCGACAACCCGAGGAGTTCACGCGCAGCAGGTCGACATGCCGGCGCCGCGTGAGCGCGTCGCCGGGAGCGTTTCGAGTGACCTGCATGAGTCCATGAAAGCGGACAAAGTCGAGTGACATGCTCAGGTTTCGCGATGTGAGACGACAAATCGCTGAGCGGACGGATGCGTCGGCCGGTTGTGGTCAGATTGTTGAAAGCCTGGCGGCGGGCTGCCTACGGTCCTCGGGGTGCCGATGAGCTGAGGAGCAGCCTGATGCCTGATCTGCCGGACGGTTGGACGCCTGGGGGTCCACTGCACGCCGGAACGCTGAAGACCGAGTACGCCGTCCGGCCACTGGGCACCGACGTGTCGCGGCCTCGGTTGAGCTGGATCGCCGCCGCGCCCGGATACGGCGCGACCCAGACGGCGTACCGGATCCTGGTCGCGAGCACGCCGGAGTTGCTGACGCCGGAGAGCGCGGACATCTGGGACTCCGGCAAGGTGAGCTCGGCGCGCACCTTCGGCATCGAGTACGACGGCCCGCCGCTGACCGCACGCACGCGCTACCACTGGACCGTCCGGCTGTGGGACGGACTGGACCGTGAAGGCGAGTGGGCTACACCGGAATGGTTCGAGACCGGCCTCCTCGACGAGGGCTTCGGACCCGCGCGGTGGATCGGCGGCCACGTGGAGAGCGCTCCACTGCTGCGCAAGGCTTTCGCCGTCGACGGCACAGTGCGACGCGCTCGCCTCTATTCGAGCGGCCTCGGGTACGCCGACCTGCGCCTCAACGGTCAGGCGGTGAGCGATGCGGTCCTCGACCCCGGCTTCACCGACTACGACCACACCGTCCTCTACGTGACCCACGACGTCACCGACCTCGTCCGCACCGGCGACAACGTGGTCGGCGCTGAGCTCGGCCGCGGCTTCTTCGGACTCACATCACCGAACTCCTGGCGCTGGCACGAGGCGCCCTGGACCTCCGAGCCGCGACTGATCGCCCGCCTCGTCGTCGAGTACGACGACGGCCGCGCAACCGAGGTGGTCTCGGACGAGTCCTGGCGCATCACCGGCGGCCCAACCCTCTCGGACTCCCTCTACGAAGGAGAGACGTACGACGCCCGCCGCGCCCTCCCCGGCTGGGACACGGCCGGCTTCGACGACTCCGCCTGGTCCGCGGCGGCTGTGGTCGACGCGCCGAAGGGACGGCTGCAGGGACAGGCCCACGAGCCGATCCGGGTGGTCGAGACCGTTGCGCCAGTCGAGCTCACCGAGCTGCGGCCCGGGGTGTGGGTCGCGGACTTCGGCCAGACCACGGCCGGCTGGACCAAGCTCACCGTGACCGCGCCGGCCGGGACAGTCGTTGGCCTGACCCACGGTGAGACGCTTGCTGATGGCAACGTGGTCGCAGTGAACCGGCACGTCGAGGGCGACCGGATCCAGCGCGACGAGTACATTGCCGCCGGCAACGGTGTCGAGGAGTGGGAGCCGCGCTTCTCCTACAAGGGCTTCCGCTATGTTCAGATCGACGGCGTGATCGAGCGTCCCGACGTACTGATGCGCATTGCGCACTCCGACGTCGGTACGGTGACCAGGTTCACGTCGGCCCAGGCGCCGTACGAGCAGTTCGACCAGGCGATGCGGCGGACGATTCTGAACAACCTGCATGGCATCCCGACCGACACACCGTTCATGGAGAAGAACGGGTGGACCGGGGACGCGCAGGTCGGCGGGCCGACGATGTTGGCGTCACTCGATATGGCCCGCTTCTTCACCAAGTGGCTCGACGACATCCGGGACAGCCAGGCCGAGTCCGGGCAGTTGCCGGTGATCGTCCCGTCCAGTGGCTGGGGCTTCACCGACCTCTCCCCCGCGACCGAGTGGCCGACCGCCTACCCGTTCCTGCTGCGCGAGATGCACCGCGCGTACGGCGACGAGCGGCTGCTGCGCGAGCACTGGGACTCGCTGACCCGCTACCTGGCCTGGGAGCTCGACCGGGTCGACGACGGGCTGTCCATCAGCGTGCTCGGCGACTGGCTGCCGCCCGGCTACGGTCGCGGCCCGGCGCCTGAGGACAGGCGGCTCACGGGTACGGCGTACCTCTATCGCGCTGTTCTCGTGACCGCTGAGATCGGTGACCTGATCGGCAAGCCGAACGACTACCGGAAGGCGGCGGCCGAGCTGGCCGACGGACTGAACCGGGCGTTCCTGGATCGTGAGGCCGGGCTCTACCGGTCGGCCGACGATCCGGACTACCGGCAGACCTCGAACGCGGTGCCGCTGGCCTTCGGGATCGTGCCCGACGAGCTCGTGCCACGGGTCGCCGCGAACCTCGCGGCGGACGTTGAGGCGCGTGGCTTCCACCTCAACACCGGCTGCCTCGGCGTCGGCGAACTGCTGCCGGTGCTGACCGCTCACGGGTACGGCGAGGCCGCGACGAAGGTCGCGTTGCAGCGCTCGTATCCGAGCTGGGGCTACTGGTTCGATCTCGGCGCGGACACGATGTGGGAGAAGTGGGAGGAGGACTCGCGATCGCGGAACCACTACTTCCAGGGCACTGTCGTCCAGTGGATCTACGAGAACGTCGCCGGACTCCGCAACGTCGAGGCGGGCTGGGAGCGGATCGTGGTCCGGCCGGACGCGCGCGACGAGACGAGTTCGGCGAGCATCCACACCGACACGATTCGCGGCCGGGTCTCGGTGGTGTGGCGGCAGGTCAGCCGGGTGCTGTCCCTCGACGTACATCTGCCGGTCGGTACGACGGCCGAGGTCCACGTACCGTCCACGGCGCCATCGGACGTGACCGTCGTACCGGGTCAGTTCGCGAGCGAACCGTCGTACCAGGACGGCTACACCGTCTACACGGTGCCGGCGGGGCACTGGAGCTTCACGAGTCGGTCGGCGTGACCTTCGTGTAGAGGAGATCCCGCACCGCCCGGCCCTCGGCCTGGGCGCGGGACTCGAACTTGGTGACCGGACGCCACTCCGGGCGCGGGGCCCAGCCGTCGTACGCGTTACGCAGTTGCGGCTCGGCCTCGCACACCTCGAGCATCCGGTCCGCGTAGTCCGCCCAGTCGGTTGCCAGATGCAACGTTCCACCGGGCTGCAGCCGGGACGCCACCAGCGCGATGAACGGCGGCGTCACCAGCCGGCGCTTGTGGTGCCGCTTCTTCGGCCACGGGTCCGGGAAGTAGATCCGTACGCCGGACAAGGCGCCCGGTGCCACGTGATCGCGGAGGAAGTCGAGCGCGTCGCCGTCCAGCAACCGGACGTTGTCGAGGTCGTACTTCTCCACCCACAGCATCAACTGCCCGAGGCCGGGCGGGTACACCTCGGCGGCCAGGTGGTTGATCTCCGGCGCGGCGACCGCGAGCTGGGCGGTCGCGTCACCCATCCCGGATCCGATCTCGAGAACGGTCGGCGCCTCCCGGCCGAACCACTCGTCGAGATCGACATCACCCGGCGGGAGTTCTTCCAGCTTCCGGCCCAGCTCGGACCAGCGCGTCTCCCAGACCCGCTTCTGCCCGACCGTCATCCGGACAGTGCGCCGGACGTGGCTGAACACGCCCGCCTGTCTGACCTGATCCGTCCTTTCCACCACGCCGAGTCTAGAAAACCCGCCTCAGAACTCGACCGCGAGGGTGCGAGAGGTCCTTAGGTACGTCTTGAGGTTGGCCAGGTGTCAGTCGTCCCAGAAGAGGTGGGCGACGGTGTTGTGGGCGCGGCGCGTGATGCGGAGGTAGTCGTCGGAGAAGCGGCTGGACTCGCCGGGCGGATAGCCGCAGATCTGGGCGACCGACGAGAGGTCGCGGGGATCGCGGGGCAACGAGTCGCCGGGCCGGCCGCGGACGAGCATGATCGCGTTCCGGATCCGGGTCGCCAGCTCCCACGCCTCGCGCAGAGTGGCCGCCTCGGCCGCTTCCACCAGGCCTGCGTCCACCGCGACGCGCAGTGCGCCGAGAGTGCGCGTCGTACGGAGCTCTGGCAGGCGGTGTGCTTCGCGAAGCTGCAACAGCTGCACGGTCCACTCGATGTCGGCCAGGCCGCCGCGGCCGAGCTTGGTGTGCGTGCTCGGGTCGGCACCACGCGGCAGGCGTTCCGCATCGACGCGTGCCTTGATCCGGCGGATCTCCATCACGTCGCGCTCGCTGACCCCATCGGCCGGGTAGCGCAGCGGGTCGATCAGCTCGCGGAACGACGCGCACAGCTCGGGGTCGCCGCACAGCGGGTCGGCCCGCAGCAGCGCCTGCGCCTCCCACACCGCCGACCAGCGCGCGTAGTACGAGGCGTACGACGCCAGCGTCCGGACCAACGGTCCTTGACGGCCCTCGGGACGCAGGTCTGCGTCGATCGCGACCGCGGGATCCGCGCCCGGCAACGCGAGCAACCGGCGCAGCTCGGTCGCCGCCTGGGTCGCGAAGTCGGTCGCTGCCCTCTCGTCCGCACCCGGCAGCGGGTCGTGGACGAACATCACGTCGGCGTCGCTGCCGTACCCAAGCTCGTGACCACCGAAGCGGCCCATCGCCACGATCGACATCCGGGTCGGCTCGGGCTCGCCCTTCGCCACCGCACGCTTGGCCACCTCTAGTGCGGTGGTCAGTGTGCCCACCGCGATCGCGGTCAGGCCCTCCCCGACCGTCTCGACGTCGAGCAGACCGGACAGGTCGGCCGCGGCGGTCCGGAAGAGTTCACGGCGCCGGACCGCGCGGATCGCGGCCACTGCCGCCTCGGGTTGCTCCTGGCGGCCGGCGGCTGCGGACATCTCGACCAGCAGTGCCTCTTGGGAGCGCGGGACGAGCTCGCGCTCGTCGGCGAGCATCGCGGTCGCCTCCGGCGCACGCTGCAGCAGGTCGACGGCGTACCGGCCGCTGGCGAGCAGGTGCGCGAGGCGCTCGGCCGACGCGCCCTCGTCGCGGAGCTGACGCAGGTACCAGGGGGTCGACCCGAGGGTGTCCGAGATCGTCCGGAACGCGAGCAGGCCGGCGTCCGGGTCGGGCGACTCCGCGAACCAGCCGAGCATGGCCGGCAGGAGCGCCTTCTGGATCGACGACCGCCGCGACACCCCACCGGACAGTGCCTCGATGTGTCGCAGCGCCGAGGCGGGATCGGCGTACCCGAGGGCGGTCAGGCGTTGCTTCGCGGCCTCCGGGGTCAGGCGGACCTCGACGCCGGGGATGCGGGCGACTGCGGCGAGCAGCGGTCGGTAGAACAGCTTCTCGTGCAGCCGCCGAACCTCGAGCGCGTGCTTCTTCCAGGCCGCGGTCAGGTCGCTCACCGGGTTCTTGGTGAAGCCGAGTGAGCGGCCGAGGCGGCGGAGATCGGCCTCGTCGTCAGGGACCTGGTGAGTACGACGCAAGCGGTACAGCTGGATGCGGTGCTCCATCGACCGGAGGAAGCGGTACGCGTCCGCGAGGACGGCGCCGTTGGTGCGCCCGACGTACCCGTTGGCAGTCAGCGACTCGAGCGCAACCAGCGTTGTACCGCTGCGGACCGCTTCGTCACTCCGGCCATGGACGAGTTGCAGAAGCTGTACGGCGAACTCCACGTCGCGCAAACCGCCGGGGCCGAGCTTCAGTTGGCGGTCGACGTCGGCCGCCGGGATGTGGTCGATGACGCGCCGGCGCATGGCCTGGACGTCGTCGACGAAGCCTTCGCGGTCGGCAGCGGACCAGACCAGCTCGGCGGTCTTCTCGGCGTACTGCTCGCCGAGCTTGGCGTCACCGGCGACCGGGCGCGCCTTGAGCAGGGCCTGGAACTCCCAGGTCTTCGCCCACCGCTGGTAATAGGCGAGGTGACTGTCGAGGGTGCGAACCAGCGGCCCGGACTTGCCTTCGGGGCGGAGGGCGGCGTCGACCGGCCAGAGGGTGCCCTCGCCGGTGTGCTCCGAGCAGATCCGCATCGCCGCGGCGGCCAGGTTGGTCGCGGTCTTGAGGGCCGGGACTTCGGGGTCTCCGTCATGCGGTTCGGCGACGAAGAGGACGTCGACGTCGCTGACGTAGTTGAGTTCGCGGCCGCCACACTTGCCCATGGCAATGATCGCGAGGCGGCAGTCGGCGGCGCCGGGGTGGGCGGCGAAGTACTCGTTGCGGGCGATGTGGAGCGCGGTCTCCAGCGCTCCCCCGGCGAGGTCGGCCAGTACGGCGGCGACCTCGTCGACCAGCAGCCCTTCAGCGAGGTCGCGGGCGGCGAGCCGGAGCAGCAGACGCCGGTATTCGATCCGCAACGCGTCGACCGGGTTGGGTGCGTCGACAGCCGTGGCGAGCCTGGCGCGGACGTCGTCAGGTGTCGGACGTACGGCGGCCAGCGCAGGATCGGCCAAGTCGTACCAGTGCCGTGGGTGTACTTCGAGATGGCGACCGAATGCCTCACTCGCGCCGAGCACGAAGACGAGCCGGCGGCGGAAGTCGTCGTCCATCTCCAGCGTGCGGGTGAACGCGGCGACGTCGTACTCGTGCCGGCGCAGCGCCTCCACCATCCCGCAGAGTCCCCGCAGGGCGAGGTCCGGATCCGCACACTCCGACAGCGTGTTGATCAACTGCGCGGTGGCGATCGGGCTGTGCGAGTCCAGCGCGTCCAGTTGCTCCAGCATCACCCCGGCCCGCTGCGGATCCCCGAAGCCCAGCCGAACCAGCCGGCCTTCCCAGGAACCCCTCCGAGCCTCAGCCACCCCAGCAGGCTACCCGTGCCCCTGGGCGCGGGAACCGGGCACCTCGTTTGGATACCAAGTGTGTTGCAGTGAATACACGGTGTCGTGTAGCGGATTCGGGCTGTAGTCGGCATGATGGCTGTTCATGGTCATGATGACGGGGTCGCTCGCCGTGCGAGGCACTGTGGTTTGGTTGACGCCTCGGCAGGGTGGGCGGGTGTCCGGGCCGCCCGATCCGGACTACGACTACGACTACACAGCCACCGCGTACGTGCCACCGCGCACCGCGGAGGACGGGCAAGCGGGGATCGCCCTGCGGCGGTTCGCACCGGGCGCCTGGCGTACGCCGGCGGAGGGGATCCTCGTCCCGTCCAAGGGCAACCGCGCCCAGCAGGTGATCCCGGGCTGCATCGTCGTGATCACCGAAGGGACCCGCCCGGTCGGTCTGCTCACGGTGGAAGAGGTCCAGGTGCTCGCACCGGACGGCACCCAGGTGACCTCGTCCGCCGAGCCCGCACCGCTCCCGGACCTCAATCTGACCGCGCCGGCTTCGCCGGCCGATCCGCCGTACCGGCACTCGACCGCCGCGGCCCGCTGGACGACGACCTCGGAGCACGCCTCCGACCAGGCGCCGCTCCACGTCGCCGAGCTCTGAACACACTCTGTCGAAATCCGACGGGCTGCCGGTGCTCGGCCGGATCGCGGCCTCGCCCCAGCAGCCCGTACGGATCATCGATGTTCTGGCCGGCTGATCAGAACGCGAACTGGTTCAGTACGGCGAACTTGTCCGTCACACCCTCGTTCGAGACCGCCACCACCCGCCGGGTGATCGTGTGCGATCCCCCGGCCGGCAGGTCGAGCTTGAACTTGCTCATCGTCCAGATCGCCTGCGAGTACCCGGTGAAGGCCCCGCTGTCCGCGCCGTACACCAGCCCGTAGGTCTGGTTGTCCGGCCCGGTCCCGGACTGCCCGATCCAGCGCTTCACGTCCGGCGTCTGCGCGAACGGTCCGCCACTGGTCACCGGCGCGCTGCCCGACACCGCCGAGCGCGAACCCGTGCCATCGTGGTCGAGCGCGTCACCGGCCCACACCGTCAGCGGCGCACCCGTGGTGTTGGTGATGGTCGTCGCGGCGGTGACGAACTGCTCGTCGGCCGTCGCGGTGTACGTCGTGACCACCTTCAGGTTCGGGTTCTCCGAGGAGGTCCCGGTGGCCTGGACGACCGCCTTCTCGCCGGTGTTCTCGACGACGCGTACGTCGGCCGACCGCACCTGCAACTGCTGCCACGCGCTGCCGCCGGTGGGTTCGGCGGTGCTGACGTACGGCAGGTTGATCCAGTCCAGCTGGTCCGGCTGCCCGGTGATCGCCATGTCGACGACCTTGCCCGGGGTGGACGGGCTCATCTGCGAGTCCTGGAACACCTTCGAGATCGCCATCGCCAGGTGCTTGTTCTCGATCACGATGTCACCGACGCCGCCCTCGACCAGACCGCTCGGGAGCCGCTTGCCGATACTCGCGTCGACGTTGACCGGGGACACCTCCAGATCCGCGTGGTAGGTGCCGCTGTCGCCGGCCTCGACCTGCTTGGCCGCGGTCGCGAAGCCCAGCTGCGCGACCTGGATGGTGTACGTCCCGGCACCCTGCGAGAGCCCGAGCTGGTAGTTGCCCTCAGCATCGGTCGTGGTGCGGCCGACCGCCGTACCGTCCTGGACGACCAGCACGGTGCTGTTCGCGGCAGGACCGCCGGTGACCTTGTTGGTCACCTTGCCGGACACGACCGGCCACGGCTTGGCCGTCGTACCACCCGGGGTGAAGGCGTACAGGTTGCCGTCGAACGCACCGGCGACCACGGTGTTGCCGCTGACCGCCGGACCCGCCGACACCCACGTGCCGATGTCCTGCGACCACATCGGCTGGCCCGTCCGCGCGTCCAGCGCGTAGAACCCACCGCTGTTGGCGCCGACGAACAGCGTGTTCCCCGACAGCGCCGGCGAGGTGAACGAGCCACCCCGGTACTGCGATCCCGGCAGCAACTGGTCCCAGATCACGGCACCCGTGGTCGCGTTCAGAGCGGTGATCGCACCACTCGGGAAGGACATGTAGACCGTGTTGCCCTTGACCGCTGCCGCGGACGGAGTCGCGCCGCTGCTCACCAGCGACGGGTGCGAACTGCGGTAGCTCCACAGCACCGCGCCGGTCGCACCGTCGCGCGCCACGATCCCGTTGTTCGACCCGATGAACACCTTGCCGTCGGCCGCGGACGGGATGCCGTCCTGCCAACCGCCGAGGCTCTCCGTGCCCTGCCACAGCTTCGCACCGGTCTTCAGGTCGTACGCGATGACACGGTCGGCGGTCTCGTTGCCGACGTACACCCGCCCGTCGGAGACAGCCGGTGTGCCGTCGCTCATCGTTGCGCCGCTCATCGGTGCGGCCCAGACCCGCTGACCCGTCTTGGCGTCGAGGGCCAGGAGCAGACCAGTGGCCGCCTCGCCGAAGCGCGTCTGGTACGGGAACAACACCTTGCCGTCGGCAACCGTCACGCCGTAGTACCCGTAGGTGCGCTGGTTGTTGCCTTCCGGCGCCGGTCCGGGGTCGTTCTTCCACTTCAGTGCGCCGGTCTTGGCGTCCAGCGCGAACAGCGTGCCGCGCAGGGTCGGGACATAGACGAGACCATCGGAGACGGCCACGCTGCCGTGCACCGAGGACGGCACGGTGTAGCTCCACAGCTTCTTGCCAGTGGCCAGCGAGACCGCGTGGACGGCCGCGTTGCCGTCGCCGTTCTCGTCCCGCGTGCCGGCGTACACGACACCGTCGACGATCGCGGGCGAACCGGTCAGGAAGGTGCCCTTGGTCCGGTAGGACCAGGCCAGCCGCTGACCTGCGGCGATCGCGTCGGTGGCGACCCCGTTGTGCGAGGCGTCGCCGTGGTGCTGCGACCAGTTGGCTCCGGCGACCGGCTGGATCGCCTTCTCGTTGGTGAACGTGAAGTCCGAGGTCCGGGTCCACGTCGCCCCGGTCTTGTCGGCCGCTTGCACCGTGAGTTGGTGCTTGCCGGCCTTGATGCCGTTCGGCAGGGCGGAGTACCAGGTGAACTCACCGGTCGAGCTGAGTGGCCGCCACGAGCCCTTGTCGAGCTTGAAGCGGACGCGGACCGGCTGGTCGGTGGTGTCGTAGGCGTTGACCTGGATTCCCGGGAACCCGTTCAGCGGGATCGCCGTACCGGGCGCCGGCGAGACGATCGTCAGGTCCTTGTCCGCGCCGTAGATCCGGAACGGGTTGTCGAAGGCCTTGTTGTCCATGTGCACGAACCGGAACCCGCGCGGCGAGTTGTCGATCGTGTACGAGCTGGACACCGTCTGGATGTGCTTCGCGGTGCCGGCGAAGTCGCTCTTCGGCTCCACGTCGTTGGAGTGCTCGTGCCCGACCAGGATCAGCTCGGCGCCGTACTGCTCCAGCACCTTGCCGTACTCGTCGTACACCGACGGCGAACCGAACGGCACGTTCATCGGCTGGTGGGTCAGGACGACGAGGTGCTTGCCCTTCGTCATGTTCCGGGCGAGGTCGGCCTTGACCCACTCGAGCTGCTCGGCGAACGGTGCGGCCCCGTTGTTCTCCAGGACCAGGAAGTGCCGGTCGCTGTAGTCGAACGAGTACCACTCCGGGCCGACGTGCTTGCGGTAGTTGTTGATCCGGGCCGCGTACGTCGCCCCCGCGGCGTACTCGTGGTTACCGACCGCCGGCCACACCGGAACCTTCGAGTTCGCCGTGCTCTTCTTGTAGAACTCGAACTCGGAGTCGGTCGCGCTGTTGGTCAGGTCGCCACTGACCTGGATGAACGCGAGCTTCTGCTGCGTGGAGTTGATCTCGGTGATCTGCTCGGGCAGCTGCGCGTTGACGTGCGGGTCGGCCACGTTGGCGAAGGTGAACCCGCCGGCCGCGGACGCCTTGTCCTTGCGGAGGCCGAAGTTGACCTCCTGGCCGGCGCCGTCGGCCAGCTGACCGAGGCTGCGGAAGAACTTCGGGGTCATGTTGTCGTCGGTGCCGACCGAGTACCCGGCCGGCTGGGTGACGAAGACCAGGTCGACGTCACGGCGCTCGACGTCGGTCTTGAAGGTGTAGTGACCCTGGGCATCGGTCACGACACTCTGCTGACCGTCCGACACGCTGACGCCGGCGAGACCGGCCTCACCCGCGTCGATGCGGTCGTCGGAGTCACGGTCCTCGAAGACCGTGCCGGTGATGGTGGCGCTGGGACCGTCGACTGCGTCAGCGACGACCCCGGTCAGCGGTACGCCGATCACCATCACGGCCAGTCCGGCGGTGACGCCGTACAGGAGTTTGTGCCACCTCGTTGTGGCAGTGGGCTGATCGCTCGACCTGCGGGACAGGCGGATCATGCGAAGAGGAACCTTTCTACGAACCAGAAGAGGCCGAAGGCGGCGACGACCCCTGTCGCCGAACGGACCACCGGAACCGAGAGCCGGGTCCGGCGGATCAACAGGACCAGCGGGAACACGGCGAGCAGCAGCAACGCCTGACCCGCCTCGATGCCGATGTTGAAGCTCAGCAGCGAGACGAGCAGTTCCGGACTGACCTGATCGGTGATCCGCAACGACCCGGCGAAGCCGAGCCCGTGCAGAAGACCGAAACCGAAGACCACCGGGAGCCGGTGGCGGGTGGAGCCGAGCAGGTTCTCGACCGCGACGAACGCGATCGAGAGCGCGATCAGCGGCTCGACGATGACCGGCGGCACGGACAGGCCGCCGAGCAGGGTGGAGATCAGCGTGACGCTGTGCGCCACAGTGAACATCGAGATCACCTGCACGAGACTGCGCAGGTTCACGGCGCCGAGGATCAGGGCGACCACGAACAGGACGTGGTCGAGACCGGTCAGGATGTGCTCGACGCCCATCTTCCCGAACTGCAGACTCGACGTGGCGAGCGTGTTGTCCCCGACGGTGAAGTCGTGGTGGGAGCGGTCGAACACGGTGCGGCCGGAGCCACTGTCGAAGGTGTACTCGACCAGGTTGGTGTGGTCGTCGGCGACCGCATCGGACATGGCGAAGACGCTGTACTGCATGCTGAACGCGCCGGAGGATCCCGGGCACTCGAACACGAGCCCAAGGTCGGCGTACGCCTTGGTGGCGCGCTGGCCGACCGACGTCGTCTCCAGCGACTGCTCACATGCAGCGCCGTCGACGGCGACGACCATCCGGTCGTGCAGGTACGCCGCGATGCGGTCCTTGGCGGTGTCCAGCGCTTGCGCCCGCTGCCCGTCGTCCGTGGTCGGTGCGCCGAGGTCGACGGCCCGCGCGAGTACGTCGTACTCGAGGCTCAGCAGATACGTGACCCGATTGCCGTCCTGATGCACGGTCGAATACCCCGTCGAAGCGATCACATGAGCCGAGGCCGCCGAGGCTCCCGTGAAGAACAACAGGACCAGCAGTCCGATACCCACCAGCAGTCGCCGCATGAGACCCGATCCCACGCGACCCCGGCGACCACCAGATGACCACTCAGGAAACTATCTACCGCCACAACGCGGCAAATCGCCGCTCCCTCACGCCCGCCACAGCTCGTGGCGCACCTGTGCACCACCCCGACCGCGGTGCACGTGACCACACCCACCCATCAACGGACGCCAGCGCACCAGTCACCCGCGCGACGGAGGAGTGTCTGCGTAGCACGCGTGGGAGCGAACTACAGGACTGGTAGGAGCTTGTTGAGTTCGAAGGGGGTTACCTGGCGGCGGTAGTCCAGCCACTCGGCGCGCTTGTTGCGGAGGAAGAAGTCGAAGACGTGCTCGCCGAGAGTTTCGGCGACCAGTTCGCTGTCCTCCATCGCGCTGATCGCCTCGGCCAGGGAACTCGGCAGCGGCTTGATGCCGAGAGCCTTGCGTTCGCGCGGCGTCAGCGCCCAGATGTCGTCCTCGACCTCGCGCGGCAGTTCGTACCCCTCCTCGATGCCCTTCAGCCCAGCGGCCAGCATCAGCGCGAATGCGAGGTACGGGTTCGCCGCCGAGTCCAGCGACCGGAACTCGACCCGCGAGGACTGCCCCTTGTGCGGCTTGTACATCGGCACCCGGACCAGCGCGGAGCGGTTGTTGTGCCCCCAGGAGATGAACGACGGCGCCTCGTCACCGACCGCGAGCCGCTTGTACGAGTTCACCCACTGGTTCGTCACCGCGGTGATCTCGGCCGCGTGGTGCAGCAGCCCGGCGATGAACGCGCGCCCGGTCTTGGACAGCTGGTACTGCGCTCCGCCCTCGAAGAACGCGTTCCGGTCACCCTCGAACAGCGACATGTGGGTGTGCATCCCGGACCCGGGCTGGTCGCTCAGCGGCTTCGGCATGAACGACGCGTAGATCCCCTGGGTGAGCGCGACCTCCTTCACCACCACCCGGAAGGTCATGATGTTGTCGGCGGTCGACAGCGCGTCGGCGTACCGCAGGTCGATCTCCTGCTGACCAGGCCCGCCCTCGTGGTGGCTGAACTCGACCGAGATGCCCATCGACTCGAGCATCGTGATCGCCTCGCGGCGGAAGTCGTTCCCGATCCCTTGCGGCGTGTGGTCGAAGTACCCGGACGAGTCGACCGGCTCGGGATGCGTCCCGGGCGCGCCGGTGAGCGACTTGAACAGGTAGAACTCGATCTCGGGGTGGGTGTAGAAGGTGAACCCCAGGTCCGCCGCCTTGGAAAGCGTCCGCTTGAGCACATGCCGCGGATCGGCGAACGACGCGGACCCGTCCGGCATGTTGATGTCGCAGAACATCCGCGCGGTGCCCATCGTCTCGCCGCGCCAGGGCAGGATCTGGAACGTCGACGGATCCGGCTTGGCCAGCATGTCCGCCTCGGTCACCCGCGCGAACCCCTCGATCGCGGACCCGTCGAACCCGATTCCCTCGGCGAACGCGCCCTCCAGCTCGGCCGGCGCCACCGCCACGGACTTCAGGAACCCGAGCACGTCGGTGAACCAGAGCCGCACGAAGCGTACGTCGCGCTCCTCCAGCGCGCGCAGCACGAACTCCTGCTGCTTGTCCATCGGTCCACCTCTCACGGCATCGGTCGGTTCTCACACAGTGTGCCCCGGCTCTGTTAAGCAGACGTTACGTGCTGCCGGGGACATCGGCAGCGCCAGGGCCTACCGTGTCTGTCGTGCAAACGATCTTCGGTGCCGGGTACCAGGTGGCGCTGATCGTGGCAGCGGCGCTCTGCGCCAGCGACCTGCTGCTCAGTACGGCGCGATTCGTCCAGACACTCCGGCGGAAGCGCACCGCCGAGCAGGACGTCCTCGGACGGCGCTGGCTGCCCGTCCCGGAGCTCGGATTCGGCATGTTCGCGTTCTGCTGCCCCGGGCTGGTCACACTCGGGTTGACCCACCACAACGCCGACGACCTGCCGACCAAGGAGATCCTGCTCGCCGCCCTGGTCTTCGGGTACGCCGGAGCGGTGCTCTCCCGGGTTGTCCGGACGCCTGGCCCCGGCGGCCGACGATTCCGGCTACGCGCCGGCCTGCTCCTTGGCCTCCCGGCCATCTTCGGCCTGGTGTTCGGCCTCTCCGGCGTCGCTGTCTGACGCCCGCCGCCGCTGGAACCAGGGCACGATCCGCTCCATCGGCGCGAACGCGAGCCAGCAGACCACGGTCGGCAGGAAGTGGATCAGCAGGATCGCTGTGTTCGCCGCGTGGAACCCGAGGAAGAACAGGGCCCCGAGCAACTGCCACCGCCCCTTGAGCCACAGGATCACCGGCGAGAAGAACTCGGCCGTGATTCCGACCCACTGCATCACATGCAGCATCCACGGATGGTGCAGCAACCACTCTCCGACCGGGTGCGGACGCCGTACGATCGCCCACGTCAGTACGGCGCTCCCCGGCCAGGTCAGCGCCCATCCGGCACTCCGCAGTTTCGCTATCGCGGACAGGAAGTACGTCGCGATCACGGAGATCTGCACACACCGGATCGCCCATCCGGCCGATTCCGACCGCGTTTGATCGTTGTACGACACTCGTCCGCGGCGGCCGGCATTCACGGTCGGAAGGACCCACAATGCGATCACGAGCGCGAGGTGGTCGTGGTCGACCTTGCCGTCGCTCATCCCGATCAGCACCCACCACGTGAACGCCGGCGCCACGATCCAGCCGGCGATCCGCGGGAAGTAGTTCGACGCACCGACCAGGCAGGCCGCGATCAGGACGACGTACAGGGCGGTCGTGTTGAAGACCGTGGGCTTCGGGAGGTCGAACATGCGGGCCAAGAGCAACGGCTGGTAGAGCCCGGGATGCTCGCCCTTCAGCCGGGTGTCGCGGACGAAGGCGTGCATGTCGACGATGACGAACAGATAGAGGACGGTCCGCAGCCACGCGACCCGGGCGAGCGCGATGGCCGGGGTGAACCAGTTCGCGGCGCGGACGGCCACGGTGCGGGCACTCATCGGCGCACCTCCCAGGTGGCCAGGACCTCCGGTGCCGGCGGCCCGACGACCCGGCCCTTGACCAGTTGGGTGGTGTCGCGGATCAACTCGAGCTTCACGTACTTCGGCTTGTCCGGGTGTTTCTTCGCCCACCCGTCCGCGACCTGCTGCAGCAGCGACGGATCCTTGACGATCTCGCCGGTCCGCGCCTCGATCTCGGCCCGCGCGACGCCGGCGCCCTCGATGTTCAGCGGTACGTCGACCGTCGTACCGGCATCGGTCTGCGCGCTGATCCGGGTGTAGGTGATGGAGGCGTCGTCGGGCACCGACATCGCGTACTGCGACATCGGGCCGAACGGCCACGCATCGTCGCTGGCGCGCACCGACCCGTTGACCAGCAGGCCGATCCCGACCAGGGCGACGGCCACCCGTACGCCCTTGCCGACCCGCCCCAGCCGGACGTCCCCCGCCCGCTCCTGCCCATCAGTCACGACCGTCATTAGACCAGACCGGTTTCGGCGGCTCATTGGTAGGGAATTTTCCAGAGTATGACCGCCCCAGAAAACTTCCAACCTGCCCGGATGTCCCGGCGCACTGTCCTGCGCGGCGCTGCCGCCTCAGGGGTGCTGATCGGCGGCATCGCCCTCCCGACCACAGCAGCGCACGCCGCCCCCGCGCCGCGCTGCTACACGCGCACCGAATGGTCGGCGCGCCCACCGAAGTCCGCCACCCAAGTGATCGGCGCGCCCGACCACATCGTCATCCACCACAGCGCCAGCCCGAACGTCACCGACTACTCGCTGGCGGCGGCGTACGCCCAGTCGCACTGGATCCAGGACCTGCACATGCACACCAACGGCTGGATCGACTCCGGCCAGCAGCTCACGATCAGCCGCGGCGGCTATCTGATGGAGGGTCGCAGCAAATCGCTGTCCTCGATCCGGAACGGGCAGAACGTCCTCGGCGCCCAGACCGCCAACCAGAACAGCCACACGATCGGCATCGAGCACGAAGGCATCTATGTCAGCGCGAACGTGCCGACCGCCCTGTTCGACATGTCCGTCCTGACCTGCGCCTGGCTGTGTACGACGTACGGCCTCGATCCACATGCCGCGATCGTGGGGCACCGGGACTACAACTCGACCCAGTGCCCGGGTGACGTCTTCTACGCGAGGCTGCCTGAACTCCGCGACCGGGTGGCCGCGGTCCTCTTCGGCTGATAGGTCACCCTCCGGATCAGGATCTCGAACGGACCGCGGTAGTTGGCCCGCCGCATCCGCTCGGCCATCCACACGGTTGCCAGCCAAGTCGCGACGGCGAGCAGTGCTGTCGTTGTGGTGGAGAGCGTGCGAGACAGGTCCAGTAGGTACGGCGTGAAGACCACGGCCCACACCACCGACTGGGACAGATAGCAGGTCAGCGACCGCTGGCCGACGGCGGCGATCGCCAGGGTCATCCGGCCCTGGCGATCACCCAGCTTGAGCGCGATCAGAACCATCAGAGCGGCGTACCCGAAGCCGCCGAGGACGCCCGAAGCGTCGTGCAACGGACCGAGCCGGGTGAGTACGTCGTCGCTCGGCTGATCGATCACGCCGCCGACCACCAGCGACACCGGGAGGGCGCCGAGGACCGCGACAGTGAGACCGGCAACTGCCGTCGTACGCAGCAGAGTGAGGTGCTCAGCCGGCCGTTCGAGGATGCGCCGGCGGCCGGCCCACAGACCGACCAGGAACGGCGTGAGGAACCCGATCCAGCCGAGCAATGCGATGAACGGCTGCACGACAATCCGGTCTCCGAACTGCCCTAGGAAGTCCGGAGGAAGCATCGAGGGATCCGTGGCATCGGATGCAGTGGCCAGCGAGTCGTCACTCGGCAATGCGGTGAGGACAAAGACGAGCGCCGCGACGATCAACAGCCAGCGGTCCTTCCAGCGCAGCGCCCAAACGCCGAGGAAGAGGAGTACGCCGTACGCCGCGAGGATGTCACCGATGTACAGCAACATCGCATGTACGAAGCCGAGCACGATCAGGACGAGACTGCGGCGCCACAGCAATTTCCGGATCGGCC
Source organism: Kribbella pittospori (assembly GCF_004331465.1). Classification (GTDB taxonomy): domain Bacteria; phylum Actinomycetota; class Actinomycetes; order Propionibacteriales; family Kribbellaceae; genus Kribbella; species Kribbella pittospori. The sequence goes on along the minus strand of NZ_SJKB01000001.1, from coordinate 514,636 downwards.
ACCATTCCTTCCCGGATTCGCGTTGCCGCCGGACGATCTGCGCGACGCCGTACCCGAACAGGACGCCGAACATCGGGAACGCGCGGCCGTCGACAAAGGTCGACAACACCATCCCCACGACTCGGTCGGCACTCGAGCCGTCCATCGGGAAGCCGCCGAACACGCGCGTCCCATAGACGAAGTAGTGGGAATTCGCGAGCGCGATGAACAGCAACATGAAACCCCGCGCAAGATCGGGCCCCAGCGCCCGCTCCCCCAGCCCGGTGGGCCCACCTTGTTTCGTCATACCTCTGAGTGAACCGAGCCGCGGAGGCCTCGCCATCCACCCAAAGTTCCCGGGCTCGTGAACCTTGGTCGCTGTTTGATGAGCCGCATGTGCGACGACGTACTCCGCCGCTGGCAACGCGGCTGGTCGGCGGCGCGGGAGTGGACCGACTACGCCGAGGTCGACGGAGTCATCGTCGTCCGCATCGGCGAGCCGGACCGCCGGGTCGAATACCTCGCCACCGAACAGCACGCCACCACAGCAGCCCGGATGGCCCGGTCCGACGCCAACCCGGCCGGCAGCTCCTGGCTCAAGATCACCACCACCTCCCGTCCACGCGTGGCCGCCGTACTCCATCCGCTCGACCTCATTCGAACTGAGCGATTGTTGACAATCTCCTTGTCCGATCAGCCATCGAGTCAGGTGCCCTCGCCGTACGAGCTCGAAGTCACCGCGACGCCTGGCCTGATCAACGTCGAACTGCGGACCGACGGAGAGGTCGCCGCGAGCGGACGGATGGCGGTCCGCGGAGCCGATGCAGTTGCCGACGTCATCTACACCGTGCCGCCGCAGGGCCGTCGCGGTCTGGCCCGCGCCGTGATGTCCGCCCTGGCCGACGCCGCTCTCGACCAAGGCGCGACCACGGGTCTCCTCTCTGCCTCCCCCGAAGGCGTCCCGCTCTACGAATCCCTCAACTGGTCGCCGGTCGCTGACTTGGTTGTTGGGCGGACGCGGTTACCGTCGGTGGGATGAAGCAGGTCATCGTGTTCACCGGTCTGCCGGGGACCGGGAAGTCGACACTGGCCGAAGCACTTGCTGTCGAAGCAGCTACTCCGGTTTTCGCCGGCGATTGGTTGCTCGGGGCGCTCAAACCGCACGGCGTACTCGGCGGACTGAGCCGGCAGTCGTTTCTGGCGATGTACTACGACCTGCTGGAGACGTTGGTCCGCCGGCAACTGATGCTCGCGCAGTCGGCGATTGTCGACTGTCTGATTGACGACTCCGTGGCTGACCGATGGGAGAAGGTGGCGACGGAGTACGACGCACGACTGCGGTTGATCGAGTGCGTTTGTACGGACGAAGCCGAGCACCGGCTCCGGTTGGAGGGTCGGCGGCGTGGCATTCCCGGATGGCACGAGGTCGGGTGGGATCACGTGGATCGGATGCGGGTCGAGTACCCGGGGCTGACGCGTGAGCACCTCACCGTGGACGCGATGGATCCGGTCGAGCGCAACCTCCGGCTGGTCCGCGAGTACAGCGGACTCTCGCAAGAGCCGGGGTAACCAGTAATGTGCTCTCGTGCCTCAGCTTCGGGTAGCGCTCGCTCAACTCAATGTGACCGTCGGTGATGTCGACGGCAACGCTGAGAAGATCGTTGCCTGGACCCGGAACGCGGCCGAGCGCGGTGCGCATGTGGTGGCGTTCCCGGAGCTCGCGCTGACCGGTTACCCGGTCGAGGACCTCGCGCTGAGGGCGTCGTTCGTGGACGCGTCGCAGGCCCGGATCCAGGACCTCGCGAAGCGGTTGGCCGACGAGGGGCTCGGCGACATCGTGGTGGTCTGCGGCTACCTCGATCGCGCGACCGGTACGGCGATGGGCATCGACCGGCTCGGCCGGCCGAAGGGCTCTCCGACCAACTCCGCGGCCGTCATCCACCAGGGCCGCGTGATCACCAGCGCGGTCAAGCACCACCTCCCGAACTACGGCGTCTTCGACGAGTTCCGGCACTTCGTTCCCGGCAACACGCTGCAGGTGGTCCGGATCCACGGCGTCGACGTCGCCGTGGTGATCTGTGAGGACCTCTGGCAGGACGGCGGCCCGGTCGCCGCCACCAAGGCCGCCGGTGCGGGGCTCCTGCTCGTCATCAACAGTTCGCCGTACGAGGCCAACAAGGACGACGTTCGCGGCGCATTGGTCACCCGCCGCGCCCGAGAGGCCGGCTGCCCGCTGGCCTACGTCAACCTGGTCGGCGGCCAGGACGAACTGGTCTTCGACGGCGACTCGCTGATTGCCGATGCCGAGGGCAAGGTGTTCGCCCGCGCGCCGCAGTTCGAGCAGGGCAGCATGGTGGTCGACCTCGAGCTAGCCGCTCCGACGGGTACGCCGGCCGGCACCCACGAGGGCATCGAGATCGTCCACAAGGTCATCCACGACGAGGCCCTGGCGGCGTACGACCCGATCGCGGCCGCCGTCGCACCGCGGCTGTCCGACGAGGCCGAGATGTACGGCGCGATCGTCACCGGACTGCGCGACTACGTGCAGAAGAACGGGTTCAAATCCGTCCTCCTCGGCCTGTCCGGCGGTATCGACTCGTCGCTGGTGGCCGCGATCGCGTGTGATGCGGTCGGCGCCGAGCACGTGTTCGGCATCTCCAACCCGAGCGTCTACTCCAGCGACCACTCCAAGGACGACGCGGCCGAGCTCGCGGCCCGGACCGGTCTGAACTACCGAGTGGTGCCGATCCAGCCGATGGTGCAGCCTTTCATCGAAACGCTCGGTCTGACCGGCCTGGCCGAGGAGAACCTGCAGGCCCGGGTCCGCGCGGTGATCTGGATGGGCCTGTCGAACGCCGACGGCCACCTGGTTCTTGCCTGCGGCAACAAATCCGAGCTGTCCGTCGGCTACTCCACCATCTACGGCGACGCGGTCGGCGGCTACGCCCCGCTGAAGGACGTACCGAAGACGCTGGTCTGGCGGCTGGCGAAGTGGCGCAACGCGGACGCCAAGGCGCGCGGCCAGCAGCCGCCGATCCCGGAGAACTCGATCGCCAAGCCACCGTCGGCCGAGCTGCGGCCGGGGCAGCAGGACACCGACTCGCTGCCGCCGTACGACCTGCTCGACGACATGCTGGACGACTACGTCGAGCTGGACCGCGGCAGCGCCGAACTGGTCGCGGCCGGATTCGAGACCGAGCTGGTCAGCAAGGTGATCCAGCTCGTCGATCGCGCGGAGTACAAGCGCCGGCAGTACCCACCGGGCCCGAAGATCACTCACAAGGCCTTCGGCCGGGACCGCCGGTTGCCGATCACCAATGCATGGCGTGAGGACGCACGGAAGGCAGCCGAGCACTGAGCGATTCCTGGCGGTACCGCCCATCCAATGACACCCCGTGGGGCTCTCCTGAAGAGCCCACCGGCCGGTCCGGCTCGCCCGGCGACGGTGTGAGCGATCACTCAGGCACAGCCGGTGGCGCTCACCCTCCGCAACGGTGGGACGATGAAGGCATGGTTGACAACTTCCTGTCGGCCGGTACCCAGGGCGAGGACGAGGAGCTGCCGTCGCCGTACGGGACCGGACCGAAGAACCGGACAACCGAGGAGCACCGCCGCTCGGACTACGACAACGACTCCTGGCGGGACCGGGCCAACGGCCTCGGTCTCGACCCGTCGCCGTCGCTGCCGAACGCCCCCAGGTCCTACGAGCGCGGCCCGGTGCCCCAGCAGCCATACGTACCCAAGCCGCCGTACCTGCCCGCGGTGCCGCCGCCCCCGGCGCAGCAACCGCAGCAGCAGCGGTACGGCGATCAGCCACAGCGGCCGGAGTACTACGGAGAGCGCGAACGCGAGCAGTCCCGCGGCGACGAGCCGTCGTACGGGCAGCCGGCGTACCCGGAGCAGAACCCGTTCCGTCCGCAGCAGCCTGCGCAGCCGCAGCAGACTCCCCCGCCGCAGCAGGGCCGTCCAAGCCCGTTCGGCCCGGGGAGTAACGGCGTACCGCCGAACCGGCAGGCGCAGCCACCGGCCGGTCAGCAGCCGCAGCCCCAGCCTCAGCGGCCGCCTGCGCCGCCGCAGGCCGGTAACGGGCTGACGCAGCGACCCCAAGGGCCGCACAGCTCGAACGGGACCAGCAACGCGAACTGGAGCGGCCAGGCGCCTACTCAAGGCCCCACGCCGTCGAACGGTCCGGCTCAGAGCAACGGGTTGAGCAACGGGCACAGTTCACACCAGCCGTCTGGTCAGACTCCGACGACGCCGCCGCCCCCGGCTCCGCCTGCTCAACCTCAGAGCCAGCAGCCTCAGGGCCAGCAGCCCCGGCCGAGCACGCCTGCCACTCCCGCGGCCAACTTCACGGTGGACACCCCGACGATCACGGCGTACATGCCGGAGTCGATCGAGGGTTACCAGCAGGAGTCGGGTGGCAAGCAGGACAACAGGTACCTGTCGGATCCGAGTGCGGAGTACGAGAGCAACACACCGATGAACGAGCCGAAGCCGCAGGTCGGCGCGCGGCGGCGTGCGGACGTCCAGCAGGACGCCCCGAGCCAGGTGCCGAACGAGCACACCGGTTCGCACCGCGCTGCCCGCAGGGCACAGGCCATGGCGAGCGCTGGTTCGTCCGAGCTGGGCGCACCGGTGGCGCCGGCGGACAACAAGCCGTCCGAGGGCGGTGGCACCGGTGAGGCCGGCAAGCGGCCCCGGCGGTACCGCATCCACCACCTGCGGGACATGAAGAACCGCGGCGAGAAGTGGGCGATGCTGACGGCGTACGACCAGTACACCGCCGAGATCTTCGACCGGGCCGGCATTCCGGTGCTGCTGGTCGGCGACTCCGCCGCGAACAACGTCTTCGGCTACGACACCACGCTGCGCGTGACCGTCGACGAACTGATCCCGCTGGCGCGCGCCGTCGCGGGTGCAGTCGACCGCGCGCTGGTCGTCGCGGACCTGCCGTTCGGCTCGTACCAGGCGTCGCCGGAGCAGGCGTTCCACACCGCTGTCCGGTTCATGAAGGAGGCGGGCGTCCACGCGGTCAAGCTGGAGGGCGGGCGGACCGTCGTACCGATGGTGGAGAAGCTGACCCAGTCCGGCATCCCGGTGATGGCGCACATCGGCTTCACACCGCAGAGCGAGCACAGCATCGGCGGCTACCGCGTACAGGGTCGTGGCGACCAGGCCGCCGGCCTGATCGACGACGCGGTCGCTTTGGCCGAGGCGGGCGCGTTCTCCGTCGTACTGGAGATGGTCCCGGGCGACGTCGCCGCGGAAATCACCAAGCGCGTCACGATCCCGACCATCGGCATCGGCGCCGGCCGCGACACCGACGCGCAGGTGCTCGTCTGGCAGGACATGGCCGGGTTACGGTCCGGCACCATGCCCCGCTTCGTCAAGCAGTACGCCGACCTCCGCGGAATCCTCACCACAGCAGCCACCACCTACGCCGCCGACGTAGCCTCCGGAGCCTTCCCCGCCGACGAACACACGTTCTGAAGAACACCGCCCACGGACACTGCCGAAAGGACACCGCTCCGCGGCGGCTGACTCTTAGCGCCTGCGGCGGCGCGCACACCCTGCACACGAGGCGCGTGGACGGCGCGAGCAACTGCACACCACGACCAGCGAGCCGACTGGGCACCAGTCACCCGGGCCGAGCTACAAAGGACACCGCTCCGCGGCGGCTGTCTTGTTGGCCGCCTCCGGCGGCGCGCGGTGGGTCGACACACTCACATGCACCCCGCGAGCAACTGAACCACGGCTGCCCCAAGGACACCGCTGCGGCTGACTCTTGGCGCCTGCGGCGGCGCGCAAGACCTGCACACGTCACAGCTGGGTGGCGCGAGCAACTGAACACCACGGCTGTGTGGTGTCTCGTTATCAACCGGTGATTGATGCGAGCGCGACCGGCCTTCGTGCAGGGCTTTGTGCGGCATGGCTGCAGTCCTATTGACCGCAGCTTGCGGGCGCTGCTCGAGCCAGGTGCCGGGGCTGGAACACCTGGTGGTTGCCTGAGACAGGTAACGCGTGTTATTGGCCACCAGCTGCTGTTCCAGGCCACGGCGGTGTCCTTCGGCTGGCCGGTGTCCTTTCGCGCGTGATCGCGGGTGGTTCGCGCTGACCACCTCCGCCGTGTCCAGCTCCCGCCGGAAGCCAGCCGCCGCGCAGCGGTGTCCTTTCGCACGTGGTCCCGGTGGTTCGCGCTGACCCCCTTGACCGTGTCCAGCTCGCGCTGGAAGAACAGCCGCCGCGCAGCGATGTCCTTCGCGGGTGGGGGAACGGGTCGATCCATAAGCCGGATTCTGTTGTGGCGATCATCCATCTACGGTGACCGTTGCCGGGCACCTCCAGCGGCCTACCCGCGAGCTCGGGCGGGCAGCCCTCGAACGCTCGCGCGGACGGTGGTTGCCCACCGCCCTTCTTGGCCTTGCTCCACGTGGGGTTTACCGAGCCTCCGCAGTCACCTGCGGAGCTGGTGGTCTCTTACACCACCGTTTCACCCTCACCCGCACTCCGATGAACCACGGGGTTCATCGAAGCCGCTGGCGGTCTGTTCTCTGTGGCACTGTCCCGCGGGTTGCCCCGGGTGGGTGTTACCCACCACGCTGCCCTGTGGAGTCCGGACTTTCCTCGGCGCCCGCTGTCGCGGACGACGCGATCGCCCGACCGACCCGTTCCGTCTTCAGGATACGGCCTCGGCGGACACATCCGGCCAGCGCCCGTCGGAGCCTCGCTCGTACGGGCGGACGTCGACGACGGCATCCAGGTTCAGCGGACCGTAGATGTGCGGGAAGCTGATGCCGATCCCGTCCAGATCCTCGTCGCACAGCGCGGATACCAGCCGCCCGGTGTCGATCACCAGCAGGCACAGCGGCTCGGCCACGTCGTCGTACGCGAAGTTCGCGACCATGGCGACCTGCTCCGGCCGCGATGCATGGATGAACGTCGCCCCGTCGTCGAGGGACTTGCCCCGCGTCGACCACCGATAGCTGCCGGCCTCCTGCGCGGCCTCCCAGTGCTCCACGAACGCGATATGCAGAATCGTCGCCATCCCCACAGGCTAGTGGCGCTATCGCCTCGGAGCACGGATCACCGCAGCAGTGTTCTGACCTGGGATCGCGCCGTTTCGCGGAGCCGGCGGGGGTCGTCGTACACGCGTTCCAGTACGGCGAGAGCCCGGGTGGTGGCGACGATCAGGCGGGCAGCTTCGCGCGGCCGGAGCGTCAGGTCGGCGCCACTGATGGATTCCAGGACGAGGTTCTCGAGGTCGTCGAGGAGTTGGCGTACGGCGCGTTGCAGGGCAGGTGTGTCGGCCTCGACCGCCGTACGCGTCGACAGGCAACCGCGGGACGGCGAGCCGGTCGTGATGGACTCGATGCAGTAGTCGAAGAACCTGAACAGGCTGGTCCGCGGATCGGTCCCCGCCAGCGCCGCCGCGGCTCCGTCCAGGAACGTGGTGGCGAACCGCTCGAAGGCCTTGAGGAAGATCTGCTCCTTCCCGCCGTACGCGTGGTAGAGCGAACCACGCTGCACGCCGGTACCGGACGCGAGATCGGGCATCGAGGTCTGGTGGAACCCGTGCTCCCAGAACACCTCGAGCGCCCGGCGCAGCGCCATCTCCTCGTCGAACTGGCGAACACCGGCCATCAGCCGACGACGACCTCGGCCGCCGAACGCTCCACCCAGTTGTGGGCGAGCTTGCCGTCCCGCACCTCCCAGACCGCCGTCGCGGTGAACGTGATCGAGTCGCCGATCGCCGCGGAGTGCAGGTAGCCGTGATTGGTCCCGTGGATCCGCCACCGCGACGCGACCCGCGTACCGGCCGCGTTCTCGAAGGTCTCGACGACCTCGAGCCGAAGGTCCGGGACCTCCGCCAGGAACGCGCGGATCCACTCCTTGAACGCCTCCCGGCCGGTGATGTCGTGGCCGGCGTTCGTGATTACGAAGTCCGGTACGACGAAGCGGTCGACCGCTTCCGGGTCGTGGGCGTTCCAGACCTGTTGCCAGAAGGCTTCCACGAGCTCGCTCGACGTCATCCGGGTCACTCTCCACGTTGATGTTTGACAGGCCTGTCAAACATAGCAGGCTTGTCGGATCCGTGGATTAAGGTGCTCGACATGGCCAAGGATGAGAGCACGGGGTCTGGGACCGAGGCGACCGAGGACAAGAAGCCGGCTACGCCGGTGGACGATCTGGTGACGTCGCAGCACACGCTGACCATCGACGGGCGTGAGCTGCCGTACACCGCGACGACTGGTCGGATCGTGCTCAAGCAGGAGGTGCTGACCGACGGCAAGTTCGATGGGTATCAGGCGAAGGCTGAGGTCTTCCTGACCGCCTACACGTTGGACGGCGCCGATGCGGCCGAGCGGCCGGTGACGTTCGCCTTCAACGGCGGGCCCGGCTCGTCGAGCATCTGGCTGCATCTCGGACTGCTGGGTCCGCGCCGTGTGGTTTCCGGTGACGCCGGTGAGCTCGCGCCCCCGCCGTACGGGCTGGTGGACAACGCGGAGACCCTGCTGCAGCACAGCGATCTGGTCTTCATCGACCCGGTGTCGACGGGCTACTCGCGCGCGGTCGAGGGCGAGAAGCCGGGCGACTACCACGGTTTCACCCGCGACCTGGAGTCGGTCGGCGAGGTGATCCGGTTGTGGACGTCGCGCAACGGGCGCTGGATGTCGCCGAAGTTCCTGGCCGGCGAGTCCTACGGTACGACGCGTGCCGCCGGACTCGCGTCGCATCTGCAGGAGCGGTACGGCATGTACCTGAACGGCGTGATGCTGATCTCCGCCGTGCTCGAGTTCGGCACGCTCGACTTCTCGCCGGGCAACGATCTGCCGTACACGCTCTACCTGCCGACGTACGCCGCGATCGCGCACTACCACGGCCTGATGCCGGACCGGACGCTCGAGGAAGTACTCGCCGACGCGGAGCGGTTCGCCGCCGGGCGGTACCCGAATGCGCTTGCCCAGGGCAACCGGATCCCGGAGGACTTCCGGGCCGAGGTGGTCGGCCGGATCGCGGCGCTGACCGGACTGACCGAGGACTACATCGACCGGGTCAACCTGCGGATCGAGCACATGCGGTTCTTCGGCGAGGTACTGCGGTCCCGCAGGCAGACCGTCGGACGGCTGGACGGCCGCTTCACCGGCTGGGAGGCGGACTACGCCGGTGAGACGCCGGCCAAGGACCCGTCGTTCAGCGCGATCATCGGGCCGTACACGGCGGCGCTGAACCACTACGTGCGGGTCGAGCTCGGCTACCAGAACGACCTGCCGTACGAGATCCTCAGCATGGACGCGGCGAAGAACTGGTCGTACAAGGAGTTCGAGGGTCAGCAGATCACCGTCGCGGAGAAGCTCGCCGAGGCGATGCGCGTCAACCCACATCTCAAGGTGCACGTCGCCTGCGGTCACTACGACGGTGCGACGCCGTACTTCGCCACCGAGCACACCCTCGGCAGGCTGCAACTCCCGGCCGAACTGCTCGACAACATCGAGACGAAGTACTACCCGGCCGGTCACATGATGTACGTCCACGACCCGTCCCGCATCCAGCAGTCCGAAGACATCGCGACGTTCATCCGGGACGCATCCAACCGATGACACCACCGATGTTGACCCTCGTCCGTCCACCGGGTCCGCTCGAGGCGGCTCCGGTGGAAGGCGTCGTACTGCGTCCGCCCGTCGTCGCGGACACGGCGGCGTTGGGGCGGTTGTACTTCGAGGCTTACCCGCCGGGCGTGGCGTCGGCGTCCGAGCAGGAGGCGATCGAGGACATCGCGCTGACGTTCGAGAACGCGTACGGCGTCCTCGACTCACGGCTGAGCCGGCTCGCGCTCGTCGGTGATCGCATGGTCGGCGCGATCCTGGTCGTCCAGCGCGCACCGTGGCCGGACACCCCCGACTGCGCGTTCGTCATCGAACTCTTCACCGCGCCGACCCACCGCCGGCTAGGCATCGCCCGCCTGCTCCTGAGCGGCTGCTCCGCAGAGACCGTCGCCCTCCGCGTCGACGACGACAACACCCCCGCACTGACCCTCTACCGCACCCTCGGCTTTCAAGACGGATAGATCCGAAGGCCCGCCCGGCCCCGGCATCACTGCAATGGCAGCGGCGCTTGGACCCACCACGGTTGGCTGTCGTGATCGATACGAACAACCCATTTGACCCAGTGGTAGCCGCGTCGGCCGGGGACCACCAGGCGCGCCGGCGCGCCGTGCCCGGCATTGAGGTTGTGACCGCCGATGCCGGTGGCGAGGAGCAGGTCGTCAGTCAGTGGAAGCCGACGGTGGTAGCCCGTCACGCTTGTCACCTCTACCGTTCCGGTCGCACCGTCAGGCAGCAGCCTGCTCACTCGCACCCCGGACCACTCCTGCTCAGTCCACCACCCGCCGGTGCAGTCGAGGACGGCCGTCAGCCGGTCGTTCCAACGGCGGAGGTCCTCCAGGGACCAGTCACGGGATACGCCGCCCGTCGTCACTGTCAGCCGCCAGGACGTGAGGTCGATCTCGGGCACCTGGTCGAAGAGCCAGGACGTGATCGGGATGGCGGCGACCGAGGACGACGCGAGTTTGAAGGAGCCAGTGGATCGACGTATGCCGGATGGAGTGGCCAGTGCGCTCGCTACCTGAGCGGTCCCCTCGAGGACACCGGCTGCCGACGCGGCCACCCCGATGCGCAGGAATGTACGCCGCGAGAGATCGGTCCGGCGTGCCCGGACCCGTCGTTGGTGGGCATGCCACAGCGTGAGGACCGCGGCAACAGCGCCTGCGCCGACATGCAGTTGCATTGTCGTGACGGGCGAGCCGGCCAGGAGAACACCGGCCCGGTGGGCCACGCCGGTGACCAGAGCCACGACCACTGCCGCGGTCAGGAGCAGCGACACGACCCGGCTGGGCCGCGGTGCGCGTCGCAGTGCCCGACGTACCACGATCGACTTCCAGGGAACGAGTACGACGATTGCCAGGCCCAGGGCACCGTGCAGGAAGGCGATCGGCCACACGATCCCGCTGCCGAAGACGAACATGCAGAGCCCCGACACCGCGGCAAGCGGAACCACACCCAGAAGGACGAGATTGGTCAGCCGACCATTCATCCATCCACGGTAGTACGGACGCTTACGGATAGATGCGGAAGCCCGAGAAGGTCCTGTGCTCGAAGGAGGCATAGAAGTCCGAAGCCTCGTCGGTGACGAGGTCGATGCGTTGCGCGCAGGTCAGCGGAGCAGCGTACTCGAGCATCGCACGTCCGACGCCTTTGCGGGCTCGTACTGCGTGACGGTCACGGCAGGGTGAGGACTTCGGCGCCGGTGTCGGTGACCACCAGGGTGTGTTCGAACTGGGCGGTGCGCGACTTGTCCTTGGTGGTGGCGGTCCAGCCGTCGTCCCACAGGTCGTAGTCATACGTGCCGAGCGTGAGCATCGGCTCGATCGTGAACGTCATGCCGGGCTCGATCACGTCGTCGAAACGCTCGTCGTCGTAGTGCGGGATGATCAGGCCGGAGTGGAACGCCGTGGCGATCCCGTGGCCGGTGAAGTCTCGGACGACGCCGTACCCGAAGCGCTTGGCGTAGGACTCGATCACGCGCCCGATGATGCTGACCTTCCGGCCCGGCCTGACGGCCTTGATACCGCGGTTCAGCGCCTCCTGCGTGCGCTCGACCAGCAGCCGGCTCTCCTCGTCGACATCGCCGACCAGGAACGTCCCGTTGGTGTCGCCGTGCACACCGTCGAGGAACGCAGTGATGTCGACGTTGACGATGTCGCCGTCCTTGAGCGCACGGTCGTCCGGGATGCCGTGGCAGATCACCTCGTTCACCGACGTACACAACGACTTCGGATAACCGCGATAGCCGAGCGTCGACGGGTACGCACCGCGCTCGACCAGGTACTCGTGGCCGATCGCGTCCAGCTCGTCCGTGGTCACACCGGGCTTCGCCGCCGCACCCACCGCCTGCAAGGCCTGCGCGGCCAGTTTGCTGGCGACACGCATCCTGTCCACCACCTCCGGCGCGGTCACGTACGAACCGTCGTACGGCGTCGGGGACGGCTTGCCGACGTATTCGGGGCGCGGGATGGACGCGGGTACTTCGCGGCGCGGCGAGATGATGCCGGGAGTGATAGTCGACATGGTGAGATCATTCTAATGAGCTGCGACAAGACTCCCAGGAGGTGGTCATCCAGATGAGCGACGATCACAGCAACGAGTGGTACTACAACGTCAAGACCGGCAAGGTCGAGCCGTACCAAGGGGAGAAGGCCGGCGACCGGCTCGGACCGTACAACTCCCCCGAGGAAGCTGCTCGGGCCCTGGAGAAGGTCCAGGAACGCAACGAGGCCTGGGACAACGACCCGAACTGGGACGACGACTGACACCGCACAACAGACAGCACGCAACCGACACGGCGCTGTCGGAGTGAACGCGCGCCAAGGGGCACCACCGATCTCGGTGGTGCCCCTTGGCTTCGGTTGCGTCGACGTCGCGCGAGTGCGGACGCCGGGCTCAGCGGGTGACCCGCCGCGCGGCGGTCTTGCGGGCCGGAGCCTTGCGGGCCGGGGCCTTCTTCGCCGCGACCTTGCGGACAGGCGCCTTCTTGGCGGCAGTCCGCTTCGCCGGGGCCTTCTTGGCAGCGACCTTCGTGGCCGATGCTTTCTTCGCCGCGGCCTTGCGGGCCGGGGCCTTCTTCGCGACGGTCTTCTTCGCTGCCGTCGTCTTCCGGGCCACGGTCTTCTTCGCGGTCGTCGCCTTGCGGGCGGTGGTCTTCTTCGCCGGCGCCTTCTTGGCGACGGTCTTCTTCGCCGCCGTCGTCTTCCTCGCGGCGACCTTCTTGGCCGGGGCCTTCTTCGCCGTCGTCTTCCGCGCTGCGGTCGTCTTCTTCGCAGCAGTGGTCTTCGTCGCGGCGGTCTTCTTGGCTGGCGCCTTCTTTGCCGCACTCACCTTCTTCGTCACTGTCTTCTTCGCTGCGCTGACCTTGCGCGCGGACGTCGTCCTCGCGGCGCTGGCCTTCTTCGCGACAGTCTTCTTGGCGGGAGAAGCCTTTTTGGCTGTCGCCTTCCCTGCGGCTGCCTTCTTGGCTGGCACTCTGCCTCCTTGGTGCGGCTGAGGAAAACCACGGTGGATTCCTCGTCGTCACGATGATGACAACACTTGGTGCGTACGTAAAGCACCCGAAACGTCCGCAGGTTAAGGCGTCCTGGTCACAAACCGGCGCACAAATGCCGAAAATCCTTGTGCAGAAGGGATTCCGTCGCGCTATGAGGATGCCCGAGGGACCGGATAATTTCTTGGCGACACGCGCACAAAGTTCGTGTCGAAGCACGCAATCGGCGAGTGTTGTCGTCGGCAACGGCCTTCGCGAAGCGAGGTGAGAGACGTGCGTGACAAGCCGCGAGACGACCTCGGAGACGTCGTCGCGATGCCCTCCGAAGTGCTGCGTGTGGTCAGCATCGTGCCCTCGTTGACGGAGTCGATCGCAGCAACGCACGCGCACCTGATCGTTGGTGCGACCGACTGGTGCACGCATCCCGCAGACCTCGAGGTGACGCGCGTTCGCGGCACCAAGAATCCCGACGTCGAACTCATCGCGGCACTCACACCGGACGTCGTGATCGCGAACGCCGAAGAGAATCGCGTCGTCGATCTCGACGCGTTGCGAGGTCGCGGAATCGCGGTGTGGGTGACCGCGCCGACGACCGTCGACGAATCACTCGACTCACTCGAACGCATGCTGTCCGCGATCATCGGCGACGTACCCGACTGGTTGACCGGTGCTCGCGCGGTGTGGAGTTCGCCGCACGACGGAATGCGCCGGCGTGCGGTGATACCGATCTGGCGGCGGCCGTGGATGGCGTTGGGACGTCACACGTTCGCGGGTGATCTGCTCGCCCGGATCGGTATCGACAACGTCCTGCGGGATTCCGGCGAACGTTATCCGCGGTTCGATCCGGATGCGTTACCCGACCACGATCTCGTCGTACTGCCGGACGAGCCTTATGCGTTTTCCCCCGAGGACGGGCCGGAAGTGTTCGCGCGACCCGCGCGCTGTGTGTCGGGCCGGCACCTGACTTGGTACGGCCCGTCGTTGCTGGAAGCACGGGAAGTGCTCAGTGGACAGCTGGAGTGACGTCCACCACGGTCGCTGCCCGCTCAGCTAGACGGTTAAGTATGCCTCACCTACACTCGCTGGGTGCCGTCGATGACCGCGAAGAAGAAGTGCTGCAAGGACAAGCCGAGGTGCAAGAAGTGCCCGGTCGTCCTGCTGCGGCTGTCGAGGGCCGGCTGTGCGGAACGGCTCGATCGCGTGCACTACGAGATCGACAAGAAGGTCCCGAAGAAGGTGCTGAAACAAGCCCGCAAGCGCTGACGGGAGATCAGGACGCGCGGCGCAATGTGATCGCGTCGACGGCGCGACGCAGCAGTCCCGGGATGGTGACGTGGGCGGCTCGGCCGGTCGCCTCCAGCTCGTCCGCGTGCCACCAGCCGTGTGCGCTGATCGTCTCCAGCTCGAGCTCTTCCTGGTTGGCGAACGTCACCTCGACGCCGTCCACCCCGATCGCGAAGAATGTCTGCCGCTGAATGATCGGGCACCCGCCCCACTCGAACTCGATCGTGTTCGTCGCGACCGGATCGCCGAGTGAGTCCGGCGGGAGCACGATGCCGACCTCTTCACGCAGTTCGCGGGTGCCGGCTTCGGCGAGCGTTTCCCCGTCGTTCACCGCACCGCCGATCGTGAACCAGTACGGCGTCTGCGGTTTGAGCGGATCCCAGCCGTGCAGCAGCAACACCTTGCCGTCCGGACGCACCGGCAGCACGCGCGCCGTCGTCCGGCGGACGACGGTGCCTGGTGGTGGCAGACGTGGATCGGTCACAGGACAAAACGCTAGACGACACAGAACATCCGGCGCTGTGCGATGCGGCGCGTCTCACATCCGTTGCCGAGGACACCTACGATCGAAGCCATGACAGCGCGTATCGGTTTGGGTCTGGCGGCATTGGGGCGGCCTGGGTACATCAATCTCGGGCATGACGAAGACCTTCCACCGGCGCGTGCGGTCGAGGACCTTCGCCGGCGTACGCACGAGCTGCTCGACCAGGCGTGGCACGCCGGTGTGCGGTACTTCGACGCCGCGCGTTCGTACGGACTCGCCGAGACGTTCCTCGGTGAGTGGCTGACGCCGGAACGCCGTACCGAACTGACGATCGGCTCCAAGTGGGGCTACACGTACGTCGCCGACTGGCGCACCGATGCCGCGACGCACGAGGTGAAGGACCACTCGCTCGCGACGTTCGAACGGCAGTGGCCGGAGACCCTTCAAGCGCTTGGTGGACCACCGGACTTCTACCTGGTGCACAGCCTGACGTCGGACAGCCCGGCGCTCGGCGACAAGCAACTGCTCGACCGGCTGCAGGAGCTCGCGGACAACGGCGTACGCGTCGGGTTGTCGACGAGCGGACCGCACCAGGCCGAGACACTGCGCAAGGCGATCGAGCTCGACGGCCCGTTCACTGCGGTCCAGTCCACCTGGAACGTGCTGGAGACGTCCGCCGGCGCCGCACTGGCAGAAGCCCACGACGCCGGCTGGTTCGTCGTCGTGAAGGAAGTCGTGGCGAACGGACGCCTCACCGCGAAGGCCGGCGAGACGCCGTTCAACGCGTTCGCCCATCAGCACGGCGTCGCACCGGACTCACTCGCGATCGGCGCCGCCGTCGCGCAACCCTGGGCGGACGTCGTACTCAGCGGCGCAATCACCGCCGAGCAACTCACCAGCAACCTCGCCTTCCACGTCGACGGCCCGCTCGTCGAGTTCGTCCAGCAACCCGACGAGTACTGGACCGAACGCTCAGCCCTCCCCTGGATCTAGTCCTGATATCCCGGTTTCGGCACCGTCTGGGTGAGAGGCTTGGGGTATGGCGCGGAGAGGGATGCGGCGGGTGCGCACGGGGATCGTGATCCTGGTGCTGTTCGCTCTGCTCGGCGGCAGTGGATATATCGGCTGGGTGCTGGTGAAGCGGTCTGAACCGGTGGCCCTGCCCGACCCGACCGGGACCTTCCAGGTCGGCCGCCGGACGTTCGAGTGGACCGACACGGTCCGCCGGGATCCGTACGGCGAAGGCCCGCGGAAGCTCTCGGTGTGGCTCTGGTACCCGGTGGCCAAGAGCACCACCGGACGCCACGTCGAGTACGCACCCGGACTGTGGAACGGGCTGCACCTGAAGTCGCCGATCGCGGTGTTCCAGGGACCGTTCAACGGCCTGCAGGACCATGCGCTGGACCGCGCGACCATCGCCCCCGGCCGCTTCCCGGTCGTGGTGCTGATGCCGGGCATGGGCCTGTCCGCGCCGATGTACGCCAGCCTCGCCGAGGATCTCGCCAGCCACGGCTACCTCGTCGCCGGCGTGACTCCGACGTACAGCGCGAATCTGACCGTCCTCGACGGCCAGACGGTCAAGGGCACCGAAGCGGCCAACCCACCGAATCTCGGCGAGACCTCGCAGGGCGCGCTCGAGGCCGGCGACCACCTCGTCACCACCTGGGCCGCCGACGCCCGCTTCGCCGCCACCACCCTCGCCAAGCAACTGCCGAACAGCGTCGAGACCGGCATCGGTACGTCGTACGTCGGCCACTCGTTCGGCGGCGCGGCATCACTCGAGGCATGCCGGACCGATCAGCGATGTGGCGCAGCGGTCGACCTGGACGGACTCCAGTTCGGCGAGGTCGTGACGAAGGGCGTGCACGCGCCGATCATGCTGCTCGGCGCGGACGACTCATGCATCACCAGTGTCTGCGGCCCGGACGCCAAGAACGACGACGGCCGGGACCGCGCCCTGTCGTTGCTCAAGGCAAGCACAGGTACGGCGTGGTGCGCGACGATCCCGGGGACTCGGCACTTCAACTTCACCGACTACGGCGCCTACTACCTTGCGCTGCCGCTGCGGAAGTTCCTGCCGCTGGGCAGCGTCGGCCCGCGCCACGCGCTGACCGTGACGAACGGCTACGTCACGACGTTCCTCTCGCACGCCCTCTACCGAACCGCGGCGCCCGGTGCACCAACCTGCGCGGACTAAAGGTCGATCTCGTAGGTCTGGCCAACGAGCTCCAGCCCCCAGGAGTTATGCGGCTCGGTGCCGGTGAGGCGGAAGCCGCGCGCCAGGTAGATGTGCCGCGCCGCCACCAACGGATCGTTGGTCCACAACACCATCCGCTTATAGCCCGCCGCGCGCGCGAACGCGAGGCACGTGTCGACCAGTTCGGCACCGAGACCGAGACCCCGCGCTGCCGGATCGACCAGGAGCAGACGAAGTTGGGCGGTGGCCTCATCCGGTCCACGGACACAGAAGATGCTGCCGGCCCGTTCCCCGTCCACCTCGGCGATCCACGCGGCCTCGCGCTCGTCGTCGTGCTCACTCGCGTACGCCGCCACGATCCGCGTGATCAGCGCCTCGTACTCCAGGCCCCAGCCGTACTCCGCCGCGTAGATCTCCGCGTGCGCCTGCACCACCCACCCGAGGTCTCCCGGCTTCCCCAGCTTCCTGATCGCCTTCATCCAGTCCACCCAATCTACTGACACGACTGTTTCAGTAGGTGATACTAGCTCCGTGCCGTCGACGAAGCCAGCCCCCTCCGCGCGTCAGCAGGAACTGCTCGAGCGCGCCTACACCTACTCGCTCAGTCACGGGCTGGCCGATCTGTCCCTCCGCCCGCTGGCCGCCGCGATCGAATCGAGCCCGCGGGTGCTGCTGTTCCTGTTCGGCAGCAAGGACGGCCTGATCCGCGCCCTGCTCGCCCGGGCCCGCGTCGACGAACTCGAACTACTCCGCCAGATCGAGGCAAGGTACGACGAACCGCCCGGCCTGACCGTGGTCGCGCGCGAGCTGTGGACGTGGCTGGCCGAGCCCGAGCGTCGGCCGCTGATGAAGTTCTGGGTGGAGGCGTACGGGCGTTCGCTGGTCGCGCCGGACGGCCCGTGGGCGGACTACGGCCGTTCGACCGTCGACGACTGGCTCGAGCTGCTCAAGGCGAGTCAGCCCGATCCCGGTAGCCGGGCGGCTGAGGCACGGCGCACCGGCGTACTGGCGATGCTGCGCGGCGCGCTGATCGACCTGCTCGCGACCGAGGATCTGGACCGAACGACCGCGGCCGTGGAGGACTACCTACGGAGCTAGCTCAAAGCCGACTGTGCGCTTGGAGATATCGGCCTCGACCAGCTTCACACGGATCGCCTGACCGAGTGGCAATGGCGCCGTACCGGTGACGCGGCCCTCGATCGCGACCGTGGAGAGGGCGACGACGCCGCGGGTGGTGTCGCGCTCGTCCACGTCGGTGATCACGCCGTCGAACTCCGTCCCGATCCGGTCGGCCACCAGACCGGCCTCGACCATGCTGACGATCGACCGTTCGTACGCGTTCGCCCGGCGGTCCGCCTCGTCCATCGTCTTCGGGATCTCGTCCATCGATTCGCGCACCCAGGCCGGCACCTCGGTGCCCGCGGACAGCGCCACACAGATCTCGCCGGTCCAGCGATCCACCAGCCGGCGCAGAGGTGCGGTGACGTGCGCGTACTCCGCCTTCATCGCGGCATGCTCCGGCCGCTCCGGCACGCTCCCCGCAAAGGCGGAGTACCCGGCGCCTCGGAACAGCACAGTGCAGGCAGCCAGCATCGCCGCGTGCGCCGGCACCTTCGGGTCCAGCCCATGAATGAACTGCGCGTACGACGTACCGTCCGGCCAGGTGATCCCGAGTGCCTTGGCGGTGTGCTCCAGCTTGTCCCGCAGGCTGTCGTGCGATTCGGGCAGCGTCCGCAGGATGCCGATCTTGCCCTTCATCATCAGCTCGGCAGCGGCCATGCCGGTGAGCAGCGAGATCTGCGCGTTCCAGCCCTCGACCGGCAGCGGCGCGCGGAACTCCAGACCCCACCCGTGGTTGGAGGTGACGACCTCCTGGTCCGGGATGGGCAGGTTGACGCCGCCGCGCTCGAGCTCACGCTGCTCGCGCAGTTTGCCGACCTCGCGCAGCAGTTGCAGAGACTCCGACGCGTTGCCGGCGTCGAGGTCCTTCTGCACGCCGGCGTAGTTCAGCTTGGCGCGGGACTTCACCAGCGCACGCTCGCAGGTGACACCGGTCCCCTCGCCCGTTGCGTCGACCGTGATCGTCCAGAGCAGCGCGGGACGCACTCCGTCCGGCAGTAGCGACGCGGCACCTTCGGAAAGCTCGGGCGGGTGCAGCGGGGTCCGCTTGTCCGGGGCGTAGAGGGTCTCGCCGCGGCGACGGGCTTCGAGGTCGATCGGGTCGCCGGGCTGGACGAAGGCGGCGACGTCGGCGATCGCGTAGTGGACCGTGTAGCCGTCGCCGGTGCGCTCGATGTGCAGGGCCTGGTCGAGGTCCATCGAGTCCGGCGGATCGATCGTGACGAACTCCAGGTCGGTCCGGTCGAGCTCGGGCAGCCGCGGGTTCTTCGCCGCGTGCAGGGCCGCCGCGACCACCTCGGCCGGGAACTCCGCCGGCACCTCGAGCTCACGCCGGATGTCCTGCAGCGACGCCCGGAACACCTCGGGCACGTCCTCGGCAAAGTGAACCCTCTGAAGTGGCACCTCAACACCCCAATCCTTCCGACCTCACCACCGCTCGATGCTGAGGCGAGAATAACCACAGTAGGTAGGGGGAGGTCCTTCTCAGCGCACGACGTGTGCGTGGGGTCAGACTAACGAGGGTTGCACATTGAAGGAGCGGAGTGAGGCGAGGCCGTCGGCGTACCAGTGGATCTCGGTGATCGTCGCGGGCCGCAGCTCCATCCGGAACACCGACGCCATCGGTGCCTGCAGCACCGACCGGACCATCAGTTTGATCGGCGTGACATGGGTGACGACGACAACGGTCTTGCCCGGGTAGCGGCTCAGCAGCCCGTCCCGTGCCGACCGGGCCCGGCGAGCGCACGCGTCGAACGACTCGCCACCAGGCGGCGCGACGGTGGTCGAGCCCAGCCACGCGTTCATCGCGTCCGGCCACTTCTCCTGCACCTCGGCGAACGTGTGCCCGTCCCAGTCACCGAACGAGCATTCGACCCAGCCGTTGTCCACCACCGGCTCGAGCCCGAGCTTGCCGGCGACCACTTCGGCCGTCTGCCGCGCGCGCACCATCGGCGAGGTCACGAGCGCGTCGACACCGCCGATCCGGGCCAGGTACTCGGCGGCTGCCTGGGCTTGCGCACGGCCGGTGTCACTGAGCGCAGGGTCGTCGCCGCCGGAACCGGAGAACCGCTTCTCAACCGTGTGCGGCGTCTCGCCGTGCCGCAGGAAGATGAGCTGCGTCGGCGGCTCGGCCTGCGCACCCCAACCCTGCAAGGCCTTCTGCAGATCCGACGGCTCCTTGACCGCTGCCGGCCCAGGTCCGCCGGCCTCCGGCTTCAGCGGAATCGGTACGCCGTCCAGCGCGTTGTTCGCGAGCGCGTCGGCGGCGGAGTTCTGGGCCCGCGGCACCCAGGTCCACTCGGTCCCGAACGGCGCCAGGCTCTGCGCCTTGATCGCGAGCGGCTGCAGGTCCGGGTGCTTGATCTTCCACCGGCCGGCCATCTGCTCGACCACCAGCTTGGAGTCCATCCGCACCTCGATCGAGGCGTCCGGCGCGTACTCCGCGGCCAACTGGAGCCCCGCGATCAGTCCGCAGTACTCCGCGACGTTGTTGGTCGCGATCCCCAGCGTCTTGCCGTCCTGCGCGATCACCTGGCCGGTCGCCGGGTCGCGGACCAGCGCGCCGTACGCGGCCGGTCCCGGATTCCCGCGCGAGCCACCATCGGCCTCGACGATCACGTGCTGATAACTCATCCACGTCCTCGCTTCGCTCCGGGCGCGGATGAGGCACAAGACACACTGTGCTTGATGATGAGCTCGCTCCGCTCGCTCATACGCTGGTCTCCGCCGTCCGGACCAGGATCCGTCCGCACTCCTCACAGCGCAGTACGGCGTCCGCCGGGGCGGCCTTGATGCGGTTCAGATCGGACGGCGCCAGCTCCATCCGGCAGCCCATGCAGCGCTTGCCGACCAGCGGCGCGGCGCCGATGCCGCCGTTGTGCTCGCGAAGCCGCTGGTACTGCGTGATCAGGGCATCCGGAAGCTCGGCCGCCACTCCGGCGCGCTTGTCGCCGAGCCCGGCGCGCTGCTCGTCGAGCTCCTTCAGCGCGGCGTCGCGGCTGGTCTCCAGCTCGGACTGCCGGCCGGCGAACGCCTCGGCGCGGGTGCGCAGATCGAGCTGGACCGCCTCGGCGGCCTCCAGCTTCTCCATCACCTCGAGCTCGGCGTCCTCCAGGTCGGAGATCCGCCGGTCCAGCGACCCGATCTCGTGCTGCAGGTTCTCCAGGTCCTTGGCCGACGTGACCTGACCGGAGTCCATCCGCTGCTGGTTGCGGGCCTTGCGCTGCCGCACCTGGTCGACGTCGCTGTCGGCCTTCTTCTGCTCACGCTGCAGGTCGCTGACCTCGGTGTCGGCGGTGACCAGGTCGCGATCGACCACGGACTTCTCGGCGGCCAGATCGGCGAGGGCCTGGTGCTCGGGCAGCGATTTGCGCTTGTGCGCGACCTGATCCAGCTGCAGGTCGAGATCCTGCAGGTCCAGCAACCGGCGTTGGACGGCGGGCTCGGCGTTCAGAGTCGGCTCCTTCAGTTGTCAGCTGCACTCAGAACCGGAGCGTCCAGGCGTCCGTGCAGAGCGTCGAGATGTGAGTGTCCACGGTACTGCCTTGCGCTGCCAACCCTTCGAGGAGGAGTCGTTCGGCGTCCCGCAGCCACGGCCACTCGCTGGCCCAGTGCGCGACATCGACCAGCGCCGGGCCTTCGTCGTACGCCTGGGCCTCGGTCGCGGGGTGGTGCCGGAGGTCGGCGGTCACGTATGCGTCGACGCCGGAAGCCCGGACACGCTCGAACTCAGAGTCCCCCGCTCCCCCGACGACGGCGACCGTCTCGATCGTCCGCTCCGGGTCGCCCGACACCCGTACGCCGTGCTCCGTGCGCGGGAGGTGATCGGCGACCAACCGGGCGAAGTCCTTCAGCGGGAGCGGCGCGGAGAGCGCTCCGACGCGGCCGCCACCACGCTCGCTCGGCAATGCGGCCAGCTCGTAGATGTCGAACGCCGGCTCCTCGTAGGAGTGCGCGGCCTTCAGCGCCTCGACGACAGCCCGCCGCTTGTGCCGCGGCAGGATCATCTCGAGCCGGTTCTCCGGCACGACCTCGATGTCGCCGACCTGCCCGATCGTGGGGTTCGCGCCGTCGAGCGGCCGGAAGGTCCCTTCGCCGGTGCCGCTCCAAGCGGCCCGCTCGTAGTCGCCGATCTGGCCCGCGCCCGCCTTCGCGAGCGCGTCGAGCACGGTCTGTGTTTCGTCGACCGGCACGAACACGACCAGCTTGTCCATCGGGTCGGACGGCATCGCCTTGAGCGGACGCGTGTCCTGCAGTCCCAGCGCCGCGGCCAGCGCGTCGCTCACGCCCGGGTTCGCGTTGTCCGCATTGGTGTGGCAGACGTGCAGCGCCGTACCGCTCCGGATCAGGTCGTGCACGACCCGGCCCTTCGGGGTCGTCGCCGCAACGCTGTTCACACCGCGCAACAACAGCGGGTGGTGCGTGACGAGGAGATCGAAGTCGCCCGCGATCGCCTCGTCCACCACCACCCGCATCGGGTCGACAGCGAACAGGATTCGTCGTACCTGCTGCTCCGGGTCGCCGGTGACCAGACCGACCGCGTCCCAGGACTCCGCCCAGGCAGGGTTGTAGAGCCGGTCGAGTACGGCGATCACGTCAGCAAGCGTCGGGGTCACGGCCCCCATCCTGCCGCATCAGATCAGCCAGGCAGTGGTGTCACTCGGGAGCTTGTCGCCTTCCAGCGGACCACTCGACAGGACGACCGCAGCGTCCGGCAGTTCGACCGGTGCCACCCCGAAGTTCGTGATGGACTGCCAGCCGCCCGGACGGGTGAAGTGCAGGACCCAGTCCGTGCCGTCGACCCACGACAGCGAGTTGCCGGTCTGCAGTCCCCGGCGTACTGCGAGGGCCTTGCGGTACAGGCTCAGCGTCGAACTGACGTCGCCCTCCTGCGCCTCGACGGAGTACCCACCGAACCACTTCGGCTGCAGCAGATGCGAACCACCCGAGCCGAAGCCGAACGACAGGCCGCCGACGGTCCACGGGATCGGCACCCGGCACCCGTCACGGCCCTTCTCCGCACCCTTGGAGCGGAAGTACGCCGGGTCTTGCAGGTTCGCCGCCGGCAGCTCGCCGACCTCCTGCAGCCCGAGCTCCTCCCCCTGATACAGGTACGCCGATCCAGGCAGCGCCAGCATCAGCAGCACCGCGGCGCGGGCGCGGCGCAACCCGAGCTCCACGTCGACGGTCGGCTCGGTGCCGTTGCTCAGCAGCCAGGCCTTGCCGTCCTGCCACAGGCCGGACGGATCCTTCGGCAGGCCGTAGCGGGTGGCATGCCGGACGACGTCGTGGTTCGAGAACACCCAGGTCGAGGACGAGCCGTTCTGGTCGGCCAGTGCGAGGTTCTCCTCGATCACCTGCCGGAACTTGTCGTACTCCCAGTCAACCTGCAGCAGGTCGAAGTTGAACGCCTGCCCGAGCCCGTCCGCACTCGCGTACCGCGCGCGGCGCGACGCCGGGACGAACGCCTCGGCCACAGCCGACCGCGGCGGGTCGTACTCGTTCAGGACCTGCCGCCACTCGCGATAGATCTCGTGTACGCCGTCCTGGTCCCACAGCGGATGCAGACCATACGATTCGGACACCCGAGGCAGGGTCGCCTGCGACGGCATCGGCTCCGACAGGTCCTTCATCAGCGCATGCGCGACGTCGACCCGGAAGCCGTCGACACCACGATCGGACCAGAACCTCAGCGTCTGGAGGAAGTCCGCCCGAACCTCGGGGTGCTCCCAGTTCAGATCGGGCTGCTCGGCCGCGAACATGTGCAGGTACCACTCGCCGTCGTCGGTCCGCGCCCAGGCAGAGCCGCCGAAGACCGAGTCCCAGTCCGACGGCGGCTGGTCGCCGTCACCCTCCCGGAAGATGTACCGCTCCCGCTCCGGCGACCCCTTCGGTGCGGCCAGCGCCTCGGTGAACCAGGCATGCCGGTCCGAGGTGTGGTTCGGCACGATGTCGACGATCAGCTTGATGTTCGCCGCGTGCAGCGCGTCGACCAGTTGGTCGAAGTCCGCCAGGGTGCCGAGCCGCGGGTCCACGGCGCGGTAGTCGTCGACGTCGTACCCACCGTCGGCCAGGGCGGACGGGTAGAACGGGCTCAGCCAGACCGCGTCGATGCCGAGGGCCTCGAGGTACGGCACGCGGCTGACGATGCCCTGCAGGTCGCCGAGGCCGTCACCGTCGGAGTCGGCGAAGCTCCGCGGATAGATCTGGTAGACGACCGCCTGCCGCCACCAGTCGGCATCGTTCGTCAACTGCTTGCTCGTCATCAGCGCCTCACTGAAGTCGTCTGCAGATTGTTGTCAGTGGTTAATATAGAGTCTAAATTTAGATCCTGCAGTATTCTGCGCCGGGATGTTCGAGCTGGTCAAGGGGCTTTGGATGGCAGTGACTCAAGCCACGGCGACGCCGCCGCTGTTGCGCCGCGTGAACGCGGGCAAGCTGCTCGGCGTGCTCTCGAACGCCGGGGTGATGACAGGAACCGGTCTGATCCAGGCCACCGGCCTGACCCGCGCGACCGTGCACGCGGTCTGCAACGACCTCATCTCGATGGGCTGGGTGGTCGAGCTCGATCCGGGCCGCGACGACACCGCGGTCGGCCGGCCGTCGCGGCGGTTCGAGTTCAACAGCCGGGCCGGGTACGTGCTCGGGATCGACATCGGCGACGCGAAGACCACGGTGCTGCTCGCGGACCTGCGCGGCGAGACGGTCGCCAAGGCGGGCCGCTCGGTGTCCGACGTGAAGACGCCGGGTGAGCGGACCGAGATCGTGCACCGGACGATCGTCGAAGCCCTGGCGAGCGCCGGGGTCTGCGACACACAGGTGCTCGCCGCCGGCGTCGGAGTCGCAGCGCCGGTCGACCGGGACGGGAACATCCTGGTCGACGACGAGTTCTGGCGACGGTTCGACGCGGGGCTGGCCAAGCGGCTCACCGAGCTGCACGGCTGGCCGGTGCTGCTCGAGAACGACGCCAACCTCGCCGCCCTGGGCGAACAGTGGCGCGGCGAAGGGCGGGACGTCGACGACCTCGCCGTACTGCTCGCTGGTGAGCGGTTCGGTTCGGGCCTGATGGACTCGGGCCGGCTGCTGCATGGCAGTCGTGGTGGTGCGGGCGAGATGGTCTACCTCAAGCTCGTCGAGGGCGTCGGTGACACGCACGGCATCGCCCGGATCGCGCGCGACCGGGGCGCCGCCGCGGTCGCCGATCCAGCCGTCGACACCGTACTGCGGACACTCGACGGCCCGATCACTGCGGAGCAGGTCTTCGCGGCCGCCGGCACCGGCGATGAAGTTGCCCTGGGCATCCTTCAGCACGTGGCCGGGCGCACCGCCCGGGTGGTCGCGACGCTCGGGATCCTGTTCAATCCCGAGCTCGTCGTCCTCGGCGGCGCGGTGGCCCAGGCCGCCAAGGCTTTGCTGCCCGACATCGAGCGGCAGCTGGCCGGCTTCACCAGTACGCCGCCTCGCGTCGCCGTCTCGTCCCTCGGCGACGCGATCGTCTCCGTCGGCGCGGTCCGCCACGCCCTCAACTATGTCGAGCAACACGCCCTGGATCTGAACCTCAAGCCTGCGTGAGTGCGTTGGCGACCGCCTCGAGGACGATGACATTGCGGCCTGAGGTGGTGGCGGAGCGGATACCTTCCGGGACGAGGGCGCGGTCCTCGGGGATGCCCGTGCAGAGCACGAAGACGTCCTCCTTGTGCCCCTCGAGCAGGTGGGTCAGCGCGTCCCGCATCCACGGCGTACGCCCGGCATCCTGAACGGCGATGACGAGCGGACGGCCCGCGGCAGCCGCAGCCGCCGTCTTGATCGCGTCGCCGGCCGGCGAATCGGCGTCGCTGAGCCGATGCTCGCCACGGAGTACGACGCCGTCCGAGCCCGGCGCGACGCGGCCGAAGACCTCGGGAAGCCCACTGAAATAGGGGTTCCAGGCCGGGTGCAGCCCCTGCGTCAGATCAACGACGTACGGCGCGGAGCCGAGCACCGGGATGTTCTGACCGGCCACCACGCGGGCGGCGACCTCGCGGATCGGGGCACCGTCGAGACCGGGCTGCCGGGTGCGCTGGGCCAGGCTTGCCGCGAGTGCGCGGCCCCGGGCCGCCGCGTCGGCGACTCGCTCGGCGTCCAGCGTTCCGTTGCCGATGGCATCGACCACTCGAGCGGTCAGCGCTCGTGGGTCCGCGGAGCCGACGGCGATCATGGCCAGGTCGGCGCCGGCTCCGATCGACGCGACCGCGGCGTCCTCGATCGACCGGGTCTTGGTGATCGCCTGCATCTCCAGTGCGTCGGTGGTGATCACGCCGGTGAAGCCGAGTTCCTGCCGCAGCAGGCCGGTCAGCAGGCGGCGCGACAGGGTGGCCGGCTGGTCGTCGTACGCGGAGAAGACGATGTGCGCGCTCATCACCACGTCGGCGCCGGCCGCGATCGTCGCCCGGAACGGCGCGAGTTCGACCGCGTTGACCTCTTCGATCGAGCGGTCGACAGTGGGCAGGCCGACGTGGGAGTCGACGGCGACGTCACCGTGGCCCGGGAAGTGCTTCGGGCAGGCGGCGATACCGGCCTCGTGGACGCCCTCGACGAACGCGATGCCGTGGCGGGAGACCACGTCGGCCGTCGTACCGAACGAGCGGGTGGAGATGATCGGGTTCGCCGGGTTGCTGTTCACGTCGACCGACGGCGCGAGCATCAGGTCGATGCCGAGGCTCGCCAGCGTCGCCGCGGCGTCCCTGGCGGAGGCGCGGGTCAGGTCGACGTCGTCCAGATCGCCGAGTACGCGCGGTGAGGCCAGCGGCCAGGGGTTGGCCGGCGCGAGGTGGCTGAACTCGCCACCCTCGTGATCGATCGCGATGATCAGGTCGGGGCGCTCGGCCCGCAGCGACGCGGTCAGGGCGGCCACCTGATCGGCGTCGGCGACGTTGCGGGTGAACAGGATGACGCCGCCGAGACCGGCGGCGACCGCACGGCGCAACTCGTCGGGGGCGGTGGTCCCGCTGAAGCCGACGATCAGCGCGCCGGCAGCATCACGATCCAGTTGATCACTCATCCCCCTACCCTCTCCTCCCCGAGGTCCGCGCCGCCACCCCTGGCCGCCGGCGCCTGGGAGTGCCGTCACGGACAGCTAATAATTAGCGCCTTCTGGGCCGTCTAGGGCGATCGTTGTCAGGCTATGTCAAGGCATTTACCCGGCGTCTTCCTGCGGGTTTACGGGGATTACTGCAATTGACCCCTGTCTGTCCGGGCCGACTACGGATAACGTTGTCTCCCGACCTGACCACCTGCATCGGCACTGACGGGGGGACCATGAGTGACGAACCAGTGAAGCAGGACACCGTCCTGGGCATCGACATCGGCGGCACGAAGATGGCCGCCGCACTCGTGTCTGCGGACGGTGAGATCCTCACCGGGGGCCGGATCCTGACTCCACCCGGCGACGCGGACGTGGTCTTCGCGGCGCTCGGCGAGCTGATCGGGCGGGTGCGCGGTGACGCGACGCCGGTCGCGGTCGGGATCGGTTCGGCCGGGCCACTGGACCAGGAGCACGGGCTGGTGTCACCGGTCAACATCGCCGGCTGGCGGAACTTCCCGCTGGTCGAGCGGGTCCGGGAACTGGTCGGCGACGTACCGGTGACGCTCGGGGTCGACGGGCACTGCTTCGCGCTGGGTGAGTTCTGGACGGGCGCCGGACGCGACGCCGACACACTCCTGGGGATCGTGGTGTCGACCGGCGTCGGGGGCGGATTGGTTGTCGACGGCAAGCCTGTCATCGGTCAGTCGGGCAACGCCGCCCACATCGGTCACGTGGTCGTGGACCTGGACGGCGAGGCCTGCGCGTGCGGGTCGTACGGCTGCGTGGAGGCGTACGCGAGCGGCCCGCGGATGGTTGCCCGGGCCAAGCGTCGCGGCTGGCGGATCGACGAGGACGCGGATGCCGCCGTACTCGCCGCCGACGCGGCCGCCGGCAACGAGCTTGCGCTGGCCGCGTTCGACGACGGCGCGCAGGCACTGGCCGCGGGGATCGTCGCGACGGCGGTGACGGTCGATCTGACCACGGTGGTCATCGGGGGCGGGGTGTCGAAGGCGGGGCCGGTGCTGTTCGACCCGGTGCAGGCCTGGGTGAAGCGGCTCGCGCAACTCCCCTTCATCACCGACCTGGCGGTCGAGCCTGCCCAGCTCGACAACGCCGGCCTCCTCGGTGCCGCCCATCAGGCCTGGGCCGCCGTCGGCTGACCGCCGTACACACCTCTCCCCGCGTTACGCACACACCTGCACGCGCGGAACAGGGTCTCATGCGCACCTTTGCGCAGTTTTAACCCAATTGCCCGAATCTGTGTAACGACTGGGCCGTCGTACGCGATGCAACGGATGGATGGGGTGGGGGCACGTCATCCAAGGCTGGTCAGGGGGGCCTGGACCGGTCGGCAACGGTTGGTCGATGGGGGGCCAGGACCAGCCGAACGCGTGAGCGGCGGAGAGGAAACTTCTCCGCCGCCCTCGCGAACAGCACGGCGTCAGGTCAGGTCAGCAACGTCCGCCAGCGTTGTCCAGCGCAACGCTCGACCAGAGAGATTCGGTCCCCGATGGACGTCGCGGTACTCCTGCTCTTCGCTCTCTTCTTCACCGCGCTGCTGGTCCGGACCACTTCCAGGTACGACGTACTGCGGGCGTCCGTCGGACGGCCGCGACTCTTCCAGGTCGCCGCTGTCCTGGCCGCCGCGATCACCGTGCCTGTCGATCTGTACGCAATCGTCTACGGCACCGTCGGCCCGGGCGCCGTGGCGCTCGAGGACGTCGCCGGACGCTTGCTTCTGATGAACGTCGCCGCCGCGTGCGGCGTCGCTGCCCTGCACGGCTCGCTGCGCGGACGGGCCCTCGCCGGCCCGGGAACCGCCGCAGCCGTGGCAGGGTCGGCTCCACCCGTGGGAGCGCCGGTCGATGACGGCCACGCGCTCCGGATGGGTGTGCTCGGCTGGACCGGACCACTGATCGCTCTGATCGTGGTCACCGCCGTGGAGGCGGTCGGGTCCGGCGGAGACGGTATGGGTTCCGGTGGGAACGGAGCCGGTGCCGGCAGCGTCGGACCGACGACCGGAAGCGTCGGATCCGCGCTGGCGGTCTACTCCCTGCTCGTCTGCGTGATCAGCGCCTCATCGCTGTTCCGCCGCCGGGCGAGGAGTGCGATCGATCCTCAGGAGGGATGAGGATCGTCGCGGGTTCTGCACCGCGGACGGAGGCCGGTGGCTGCGGGAGGGCTGCCCCCGACAACCGCCGTCCACGGTGCAGAACAGTCCTTACGGCTTGAGCCACTCCGGTTCCGGGAGGAGGGTCCGGTCCAGGCGGCCGTTGTCGTCGAGCGGGAGTTCCTCGATCGGGATCAGGTCGGCCGGGACCAGGTAGATCGGGAGTTCCTTGGTCAGGTCGAGCATCAACCGGGCCAGGACTGCCGGGTCGCTGTCCTCGAGAACGACGTACCCGAGGAGGCAGGTGTCTCCGGCCGGGTCCGCACAAGCGACGACGACGGCGTCGACCACGCCGGGCTGATCAGCCAGGACATGTTCGGTTTCGCCGGGCTCGACGCGGTGGCCGCGGATCTTGACCTGGTCGTCCGCGCGGCCGAGGTACTCCAGCGTCCCGTCCGCCCGCCAGCGACCCAGGTCCCGGCTGCGGTACAACCGCGCTCCCGGATGCCCGGGGTCCGGCACGAACGCGTGCTCGGTCTCGTCCGGCCGCCCGATGTAGCCCTGGGCAACGGCCGGACCGCCGAGGTGGATCTCGCCGACCGCGCCGACCGGCACCGGCCGCAACGCCTGATCCAGCAGGCGTACGACGACGCCCTCGACCGGACGTCCGATCGACGGCCGGTCCACCGCCGGGTCGACCTCGTGGAT
This sequence comes from Kribbella pittospori, assembly GCF_004331465.1. GTDB lineage: Bacteria > Actinomycetota > Actinomycetes > Propionibacteriales > Kribbellaceae > Kribbella > Kribbella pittospori. Next base: position 484,593 of record NZ_SJKB01000001.1, on the reverse strand, counting down.
CGTGGTCACGATCGATGCCTCGACGGGGCCGTACTCGTTGAACAGCCGGCACTCCGGATGCGCGTCGAGGAAGTCGCGCACCTTGTGCGTCAGGACCATCGCCTCGCCACCGGCGACAATCTCCCGCAGCGCGGGCAACTCGGGCAGCCGCCGCATGGTCGCGAGCAACGCCGTCAGCGGGCTGAACGCCATGAACAGCCGCTCGACCTCATGATCCCGCAGCGCCGCAATCACCGCGTCCGGGTCGTACCGGTCGTCCTCGCCGATCAGCACCAGCGCCGAGCCGGACGCCAGTGCGGTGAACATCTCCTGCACATGAACGTCGAAGCCGAACGAGGTCCACTGCAGTGTCCGCAGCGAACTCCGGGTCCGCAGGTAGTGCCGGATCAGGTTGACCGGGCCGCGGTGCGGGACGACGACGCCCTTCGGATTCCCGGTCGAACCGGACGTGTAGATGCAGTAGGCAACATCATCCGCGCCGGCCCGCACCGGTGGCGCCTGCCGCGCCCGCGCATCGCCGTCCGACGTTGCCACCGGCACCAACCGCAGCCCGAGCCGATCCGCCAGCGCTGCGTCGTCACCGACCAGCACGGCCGCCGACGAGTCCGCGACCATGAACGCCCAGCGTGACTCCGGTACGCCGGGATCCAGCGGCAGGTACGCCGCGCCGGACTTCAGTACGGCGAGCACCGCGACGACGAGTTCGGTGCCTCGGGCAACACGTACGGCGACGAGTTGGCCGGGCTTCACGCCGAGGTCGACGAGCCGCCACGCGAGCGCGTTGGCCCGGCGATCGAGTTCGGCGTACGTCAGTTCGCGTTCGCCCTGGATCAACGCGATCGCGTCCGGGGTACGGGCGACCTGCTGCTCGAAGAGCGTGTGCAGTCCGCTGAGCTCGCCGGCGACGACGGCGTCGCGTCGTACTCGGCCGATCGGGCCGGCTGGTGCGGTGTCGCCTTCCAGTTCGCGCAGGGCCTCTAGGTCGGACTCGATCGGGAACATCAGGTCGGGGAGGCGCAGGTTCGGCTGGGTGGTGGCGCGACGCAGGACCGCTTCGAGGTAGGCGACCAGGCGGTCGATGGTGCGCTGCTCGAACAGGCCGGAGCGGTAGTCCGCCGTACACGTGATGCCGGCGCCGTGGTGGGTCAGCCGGAGGCGGAGGTCGAGCGGTTCGGGCAGCTCGTCGTCGCCGTCCTCGAACTCGACGAGGACCTGGAAGAGCGGGTCGCGCTCGAGTACGGCGAGGTCGGTGCCGGCATGGTCGAACGCGCCGGCCGTCACGTCGCGCACCCGGTGCGCGAGCTCGCCGAGGTCGGGTTCGCCGGAGAGGTCGATGCGGACCGGCAACGCGCGCCGGGCCGCGGTCGAGGTATCGCCTTGGGGGCGGATCAGCGCGGTCCCGATCGTCACGTCGTCCTGCGCCGCGAAGCGCCCGAGCACCGTCCCGACCGCCGCGAGCATCGTCATCAGCGGGGAGACCTTCCGGCCCCGGCTGAACACGAACACCGCGTCGCCGAGCTCCTCCTCGAACTCCTTCTTCACCGACCCAACGTTGCAGGAGGCCGCCGGCCGGACGCCGTCCGCGACCAGTACCAGGGGCTCAGCGCCCGCGAGCGCCATCTCCCAGTAGCCGAGGTCCCGCCGCAACCGCTCAACGTCCTCGCCTGTGCGAGGCTCGGGCTTGGTTTCCGCGATTACATCTGGTGCATCCTTGGGGGCCGCCGCGGCGGCATCAGCCTGCACATCGTCGACGGCCTCGGCGCCACCGTCCACGTGCTGCGCGCCGTTCGGCTCTTGAGGCGTTGATGGGTCGGGGAAGTGCTCAGAGGTGGTTGGGTCTTCTGAGGTCGCGGCTTCGAGGAGGGCGAGCTGTTCGCGCATCAGCTTGGTGACGCCGTCCACCAGCTGGCCCGCTACACGAAGTTGCTGCGACATGAGCACGGCCATGCCGTTGCCTGGCAGCTCAGCCTCACTGGTCGCCGCCGCAGCCTCGTCGACCTTCGCCGCCAACTCCGCCAGCCCGGACCCCAGATCAGCCAAAGCACTCCGAGCATCCCGAACCGGTGCAACCTCCGCCAACCCCGCCTGAGCCGTCTCCTCAGCCTCTTCAGCAGGACCCTCAACCTCAGCTTCCTCAGCTGCAGTCTCGACCTCGGCTTCTTCAGCGGGCTCGACCGTCGCCTTCTCGGCGGCAGGCTCGATCTCGGCCTTCTCGGCACGCGCCTCCGCAGCGACGTCCTCGGACGCACCTTCCACCGCTTCGGGTGCCTCGGCGGCGGTCTCCGGCGGGACTCCAGCCTCGGCGGCTGCCTCCTCCGTCTCCGGGGCCTGCGTGGCTACGGCTGTGGCTAGCTTGTGTGGCGTGGTGTAGGCGCTGAACAGGTCCTCGGGGGTGAGCGTCACCTCGAAGCGGGAGTTGATCTCGGTGATGACCGGCTCCATCGAGTCCGGCCTGGCGCCGAGCTCGGCGAACGTGTGGTCGACGGTCAGGTCGTACGGATCGAGGTTCAGCACCTCGCACGTCAGATCCAGGATCAGGTCCAGCGAGTCGCGGTACCGCTCGGCCGACATCTCGTCGCCGGACAACACCCCGGCCTGCGCCAGGTAGTCCGCGTCGATCTGATGCGTCTCCGCCGGCAACGCGAACGGCGACTGCTCATCCACCGGCTCGTTGCTCTCAGCAACCTCCGGCTCAGTCGGCGGGTCCAACGGGATCCGCTTCACCGCAGCGCTCGACGGCTCGAACACGACCGCCTGCGCCCGAGCCGCCCGCTCGAACGGACTCGGCTGCACCCGCGCCACCCGCCCGGCACCGTCACCCGCGAGCCCAGTCGCAGAGGTGTCGACCGGGTGATGCACGCGCCGGAACGGGTACGTCGGCAAGGGCACGCGACCGCCATCGGAGTACACCTTCGACCACGCGATCTCGGTGCCCTGCTCGTACAGCTCGGCCAGCCCGTTCATCGTCGCGAGCACGGGGTCCTGTCCCAACCGCTGCGCCGGGATCCACGTGCTGTTCGGCGCGATCCGGCGCCCGGCCGGACTCAGTACGGCGTCAGGCCCGAGCTCCAGGAAGCGACGGCAACCCGCGGCCGTGACCGCCTCGACCGCGTCGCCGAACAGCACCGGCTGCCGCAACTGCCCGACCAGGTAGTCGCCGTCCAGCACCGTCCCGGACTCGAGCAGATCGCCGGACCAGCTCGACACCATCGGTGTCCGCAGCGGCTTCAGCGTGATCTCCCGGACGATCGCCGCGAAGTCCTTCAGGATCGGGTCCACCAGCGAGCTGTGGAACGCGCGGTCCACATCCAGCCGCTGGTATGCAACCTCCAGCCGGTCCAGCTGCTCCGCGAGCTGCCCGACGATCACCTCGGACCCGGTCAGCACGAACGACTGCGGACCGTTGCCTGCGGCAATCTCCACGCCAGGCGTCTGCGTCAGCTCGCGAACCCGGTCCGCGTCCGCACGCACGGCAACCATCGCGCCGGGCACGGTGCCACGCTGCATGAGCTCGCCTCGCTTGGCAGTCAGCCGTACGCCGTCCGCCAGCGACAGGGCACCGGCCACGCACAGAGCGGCGTACTCCCCCACGCTGTGACCGACCACCAGTGCGGGCTGCACACCGAACGACTGCCAGAGCCGCGCAAGCGCCAGCTCGAACGCGAACAGTGCGGGCTGCGCGGTCTCCGTCGGCCAGACGCCCTCAGACGCGCCGGCAGGTGTCAGCAGCAGCTCCAGCAGGCTGCCACCGGTCTCCTCGGCGTACACGCGGTCGCACTCGTCCAGCACCGAGCGGAACACCGGGAAGCGAGCAGCAAGCGCAGCAGCCATCCCGCGCCGCGCGGCGCCCTGTCCGGTGAATGCGTAGCCGAGTGGACCCGGTCCGCCGCGTGGGACTTCGGTTGCCTGGGCTGAGCCGAGTGCATCGACCAGTTCGGCCTCGGAGGCGCCCGCTACTGCGATGCGGTACCGGTGTGGTGGTCGGCCGAGGGCCGCCGTACCAGCGAGGTCGATCAGGCGGTGTCCGGTGCCGTGGCCCAGGTCGGTGCGGAACAACTCGACCAGATCCGCCAGAGCGTCCGGATCGGGCGCGGAGAGCGGCAGCACGACCGGTCCGTCGTCGCCGCGACGGATCTGCCTGGGTGCCTCTTCCAGGATCACCTGGGCGTTGGTGCCGCCGGCGTCGAGTGCGCTGACGGCCGCGCGCAGTGTCGTGCCGGCCTCCCAGTCGTGCGCCTCAGTGGCGATCACGAACGGACTGCCGTCCAACGCGAGGTCCGCGTTCGGCTCGGTGTAGTTGATCGTCGGGACCAGCATCCGGTGCTGCAGCATCAGGATGGTTTTGATCAGGCCTGCCATGCCCGCGGCACTGTCGAGGTGGCCGATGTTCGGCTTCACCGAGCCGATCGTGCAGAAGCCGACCTTGTCGGTGTGCCGGCGCAGCGCGGTCGTCAGCGACGTCACCTCGGCGGAGTCCGCGGCGGCGCTGCCGATCGCGTTCGCCTCGATGTAGCTGAGTGAGTCCGCCGCGAACCCGGACCGCTCCAGCGCACGCTCGATCAGCTCGACCTGGTTGCCCTCGGGCGCATCCTCGTTGCTGACTGCCGTACCGCGGATCACGGCGTACACGGTGTCTCCGTCAGCGACGGCCTGGTCGAGCCGCTTCAGCAGTACCGCGGCGACGCCGTTCCCACCGACCGTGCCGTCGGCGGCCGCGTCGAACGCGCGGACCTGGCCGCGCGGCGACAGGATCGACTCCGGTGCCGGGTGGTAGCCCGTTGCCTGAGGCACCTGTACGGCGGCCGCACCGGCGAGGGCGAGGTCCGCGTCGCCGGAGCGCAACGCCTGGCAGGCCAGGTGCACCGCGACGAGAGACGAGGACCAGGCGGACTGTACGCCGATGGCCGGGCCGGTGAGGCCGAGGCGGTACGCGACGCGGGTGGCGAGGGAGTCGCGGGACTGGTGCTGCTGGGTGTACAGGTTCATGCCGGAGCCCGCGAACACACCGACGCGCCCGGTGGTGCCGGCGTACCCGCCGTGCTCGAGCGCCTGGTAGCAGACCTCCAGGAACAACCGCTGCGCCGGATCCATCAACTCGGCCTCACGGTCACTGAGCCCGAAGAACTTGGCGTCGAACGACTCCACATGATCAAGCACGCCACTGACGGCCACCAGCCCGTCATCCACATGCCCGCCCGCCTGGCTCACTTCCTCATTCGTGAACCGCCGAAGGCTCTCCACCCCACCCACGAGGTTGTCCCAGAACTGCTCCAGCGTCTCCGCCCCCGGAAACCGCCCAGCCACCCCCACCACAGCCACAGGCCCCACAACCCGCTCCCGCACCCGCCGCGAGGTCTCAGCCTGCTGCGCACTCGCAGCCTGCACCGCGGCCGCAGCTTCCTGCCCACTCTCAGCCGACGGCGCGGGTGCTGCCTCCTGCGCAGCCCCGGACTGCGGCCCAGCCACAACTTCCTGCGCAGTCTCGGTTCCCCGCGCACGCACAGCCTGCGATGCGGTCTCAGCCTCCTGCGCGGTCTCCGCCTCCTGCACGCTCTCGGACTGCAGCGCGAGCTCGGGCTCATGCGGGCGCTCGGACTGCGGCGGCTCTGCGTGAGCCTGCTTAGTCGGGTGTTCGGGTTCCGGCTCGGCGGACGCGACCAGCTCAGGCGCGGCTTCCGACTCCTGCCCAACCTCCGCGACCTGCTCGCCCCCGTCGCCCGACTCCACGTCAGAACCTGCCGCGGCCTCGGAGCCAACCTGCTCGGCTGCACCATCCACCACCGGCTGTGCCACGGACACAGCCTCGGCGGTTGCCTCCGCGACGGTCTCCGCCGGCGCATCCTCCGCGGACTGCTCCTGGGCAGCCTCCTGCTCCTGTGCAGCCTCCGCCGATACCTCGTCGACCCGCGCAGTCTCCGCAGCCTGGTCCTGGGCAGCCTCGGCGGCTACCTCCCCGACCGGCCCGGCCCCGGCGGCTGGCTCCTCGGTGGATTCAGCCTGCTCAGCCTCTCCGATCTCCTCGGAGGTCGCATCGGCGGCCAGCTCGGCGACGACCTCCGCGGCGGACTCGGCCGGCTCACCCTCTGCCGACTGGTCCTGCGCAGCCTCCGCCGCTACCTCCTCGACCGGCTCAGCCTCCGCAGACTGGTCGTGGGCAGCCTCCGCAGCTACCTCCTCGACCGGCTCAGCCTCCGCAGGCTGGTCGTGGGCAGCCTCGGCGGCTACTTCCCCGGCCGACTCGGCCTCGGCGGCTAGCTCCTCGGTGGATTCAGCCTGCCCAGCCTCTCCGATCTCCTCGGAAGTCGCATCGGCGGCCGGCTCGTCGACGACCTCGTTCGACTCACCCGCGGCCGCTTGCGTCGGCTCATCCTCGTCCTGCTCTTCGGCGTCCACGGCAGGTTCGGCTGCAGTCTCGGCGATTGGCTCAGCCTCAGGCTGCTGCTCGTCGTCGACGACCTCGGAGTCGGCTTCGGCGGCTGGCTCCAGCTCGGGCTCGGGCGCCTGCTCGGCGGCTGCGTCCATCTCAGCCTCAGGCTCCTGCTCGTCGGCAGTCGCCTCCGCGGCGGGCTCGGTTTCGGCGGCCGGCTCCTGCTCGACCTCGGCCTGCTGCTCATCGCCGGTGACCTTGGCGGCGGGCTGGGGCTGCCCGGGGTCGGTTGCGTTGGCGACCAGTTCCGGCGCGGGATCTTCGGCTGGCACGTCGAGGGCCGGGGCCTGCGTGATCGTGTACTGCGCGATGAACCGGGCAGCCGGGAGCTCAGCCCGAGACTCTGCTTCGGCCGCAGGCTCTTGAGGTGCTTCCTCAGCAGGCTCGACCGGTGCGGCCTCTGCGGTGGGCTCCGGCTGTGGTTGTGCTTCGGCTGGCTCTGCGGGTGCTTCTTCGGCGAGCTCGGTGGGCTCGGTTTCTGCAGTCAGCTCCGAGTGTGCTTCTGGCGCAGGCTTCTCGGCTGCTTCCTCGCTGGGCTCAGCCTCCGCGGTGGACTCCGGCTCGAGCCGTGCGTCGGCCGCAGCCTCGTCCGGGCGCGCTTCGGCTGCAGACTCCTCGACCGTTCCCTCGACGGGCTCGGCGGGGCCGGCCTCTGCGGTGGGCTCCGGCTGTGGTTGTGCTTCTGCAGGCTCTGCGGGTGCTTCTTCGGCGAGGTCGGTGGGCTCGGTTTCTGCGGCTGGCTTCGGGTGCGCGTCCGCCGGCTCCTCGGCTGCTGCGTCGACGAGCTCAGTCGGCGCGACCTTCGTGGAGGGCTCTGGCTGGTGTTGTACCTCGGCCGTGGGCTCATCGGCTGTTGCCTCGGCGGGCTGGGTCGACTCGTCCTTAGCGGTGGGCTCCGGCTGGACCTCGGCGGCCTGGTCGGACGTGTCCTCGGCTGCGTCGGTCTCCGGGGTGGACTCCGGCTGCGTTTCGGCGAGCTGACCGGATGCTTCCTCGGCGGGCTCGGCTGGCTCGGTCTCCGGAGCGGGCTCTGGCTTGGGGCGTGCTTCCGCCACGGGCTCCTCGGCTGCTGCCTCGGCGGGCTCGGTGGGCTCGACCTGTGCGGTGAGCTCCGGCTGGACTTCGGCAGGCTCCTCGGCCGCCTCGTCACCGGGCTGCCTGGGCTCGACCTCTGCCGTCGGATCCGGCTGAGGCTGTGCCGCGGGCTCGTCGGTGGGGGCCTCGGCGGGCGTGGGTGACTGGACCTCGGCGGTCGGAGACTGCTCGTCGGCGGCCGGGATCCGCTGGAGCTCTGCGGTCTGTTCGGTGTCCGGGATCGGGTCGGGCTCGGGTGCGTCGGCGGTTGGCTCGGCTTCGGTTGCGGCAGAAGCGGGCTGGGCGGCGGCTGCGGTGGGCTCGGGGGCGGACGCCGGCCGGGATGGCTCGGGTGCGGTGGCGGTTGGCTTGGGTTCGGTTGGGGTGGGAGCGGGGTGCTCGGCGTCGGCGGTTGCCGCGGGGGTGGCCGGTGGGGCAGGGGTGCCGAGGGTGGGGCGTGGGGGGGGGGTGGGGATGGATTGTTGGAGGGTGCGTTTCCAGGCCAGGCGGACGACCGGGAGTTCGGTGGTGCGTTCGGCTGGGTCTTCTTCGGCTGAGATGAGGGTGTCGGCGGCGTTGGCGTGGGGGCCTTCGCCGGCGGGGCCGGAGTAGGAGTTGGCGCCGGCTGGTTCGACGTACGGGTGGGGTGGGGTTTCCAGCGTGCCGTCGATCCAGCGTTGTTTGAGCAGCGGTCGCAGGATCTTGCCGCCGGGCGTGGTCGGGAAGTCCCGCCGCGGTACGCCGATCACCTCTGCCTGAAGCCCGAGCCGGGCCAGGACGAGACTCCGGATCGCCTGGTCCATCCCCGGGATCGACTCCGGCGTGAGCGCGTAGAACACGACCAGCCGATCGGTCCCGCTCTCCCCGTCTGCGATCCCACACGCCGCAACCAGGCCCTGCTCAGCACCGACCACGGTCGCAGCGACGGACTCGATGTCGTGCGCGTAGTAGAGCTTCCCGGACATGATGATGCGTTCGCTGTCCCGGCCGGTGATGACCACTTGCCCGCCCGTGATGAACGCCTGGTCCCCGGTCGCCAGCCACTTCCGCGCCGGCCAGTTGCCGATCGGGAACGCCGCCCGGTCCGCCTCCAGGTTGCCCAGATACCCAGGCGTCACCCGAGCCGACGCGACCTGCAGCTGACCGATCCGGCCCTCCGGCAGCACCGCACCGTTGGGCGCCACGATCCGCACCGTCGTACCGGGCGCGGGTGCACCAACCGACACCAGACTCAGCACGCCCGGCGCCTCAGCCCGCGTCTTGCCAGGCCGGGCGACCGCAACCTTGCCGGTAGCGGGCCGCTGGTCGACCCACTCGATCACGCCGGTCGGTGGGATGCGGACGCGATGCACGTTCGGCGTCAGCCCCGGCCGCGCGAACGTGATCCCGGTGACCGTCTCGGTCATCCCCCACGCCGCAACGAAGGTCTCCGGTACGACGCCGAACCGGTTCGTCAGCCGCAGGAACTCCGACATCACCGGCACGGTGATCTGCTCGCCACCGCTGACCAGACTGCGCAGTGCGGACAGGTCCCAGTGCCGGTCCGGCTCGCCCGCGATCGCCTGCGTGGCCAGGCGGTAGCCGAAGTTCGGAGACCAGGAGTGGTTGACCCGATGCTGGTCCATCAGGTCCAGCCAGCGCAGCGGGTCGGCCAGCACCCAGTCGGTGTTCACGTGCACGTTGGTGCAGCCGGTGAACACGGGCAGCAGGTGGTACAGCAGGAAAGCACCGCTCTGCGTCAGCGGCAGCCAGTTCAGCGTCGTCTGTCCGGGCCGCACCGGCAGCATGGCCGGCGTACCGGCGGCGAACTCGACCAGCCCACGGTGCGTCAGCTGCACGATCTTCGGCGCACCGGTGCTGGTGCCGGACGACATCATCAGTACGGCGACGTCGTCCGCGGCGGGGCGGTGGAACTCAGACGTCGGCTCATGGCCGGCCAGAGCGTCCGGGTCGAGCACCGGCAGGCCGAGGTCGTTCGGGAGGTCGGACGGGCGGCCGATCAGGACGGTCCAGCCGAGCAGGTCGGTCAGCTTGCGGAGCCGCTCGCGGCCCTCCTCGGATCGGTCGCCCTCAGGACTCGGGGCCATCAGCAACGGACGGATGCCGCCCAGCGTGCAGGCCCAGAACGCCGCGAAGAAGCCGACGGGCTCGGTGCAGTGCACAACCGCCGGATCTCCGGCGCGTACGCCGTTCGCCCGCAGGCCGGCCAGGATCCGGGCGGCGAGCTCGAGCAGGGTCGGGAAGTCGAGCTTGGTCTCACGGCCGTCGGGGCCGATCTCCACCACGCCGGCGCCACCGAAGTCGCGGGCCGCACGGAGCAGCGCGCTGGGCAGGTCCCTGGGGTATCCGGCCGGGATCATCAGGGCCGGTCCGGTGCTGATCGCCGGCCGGTCCACACCGCTTCTCACCACGTGCCTCCCACCACCGGCACGAGGTGGGTCGGGAGGGGTTCAGCGAGTGCGCGGACAGGCCGGGAAACAACGGTGGTGCCAGCCGGTTGGCGACCCACGGACACGCGCCTCCCCAACTGGACGGAGCCGGGCTCAGGGCAGACCCGTCTCGCTCTCACCGACAGAAAGCCCCGTTTTCCGTCTGCCGGAACGACCCCGTGACCGGGCACACCCGGTGCGTCATCGCGCCGACCGACAGCCGTGAACCCTACCAGTCGAGACCGGCCCTGGAGGAGTCCGTTCCGGCGATCGATGAGTTAAGAAATCCCGCCGACCGCCGGCACCCAGGACAACGACCCTCGCTGCCTGCGGATACGCCGGATCGGCAGAGTGTCCGATCACCGGAAACACCTCGTCCCCGGCCCGCCGAGCGGACCGGGGACGACCTGGTGGAACGTTCGCTGAGCGAAACCTCAGCCGACGCGAACCGCGACCACGTCAGCAGTCACGGTGATCTGACCGCCACCCGCGGAGCTGCCGTCGTCGTTGTAGCCGAACCCGAAGACCTCGACCTTCGTCGCCTCGGCAACCTTCACGACCTTCACGGTCGAACCGGTCAGCTCACGGTCGTTGGCCGGCGAGATCTCGGCACCCAGGATCGTGCCGAAGTCGTCACCGAACGCCGTGTCCGAAGCGCCCACGCGCAGCGCCAGCTGCGGCCGGGTGCCGGCGACGCCGGCCTCCGTGCGCGCGAAGAACGCCGACGCGTTCAGCAGCCACTTGCCCGGCTGCAGCGTGATCTCGCCGACCTTCGTCTTCTGCGTCTTGAACGAGCCGCCGATGTTCGCGATCACCTTCGGGCCGAGGGTGTCCGAGACACCTTCCTTGCCGAGTACGTCGGTCGCCGGGTCGCCCGGCTTACCAGCAGGTCCCGCAGGTCCTGCAGGGCCGGCCGGACCAGCGGGCCCGGCCGGGCCCTGGCTGCCGTTCTTGGCGATCTTCTGTCGCAGGTCCCATCCGAGTTTCGACTCCGCGATCGTGTTGTCGTGGATGTCGCCACCCCAGACGCCGCCGTTGATGATCTGGGCCGAGCCGACGCTGTTGGCCGGTACGGTCGACGCGGCGGTGGCCGACGGAATCACTGCGACCCCGACCAGCGCGGCCGTGAGCACCGCGGGTGCGGCGTAACGGCGTACGTGGCGGTTCTGCACGAGTTTCCGGACACGGCTGTTCTGCACGTGCTGAGACATGTATTCCCCTCCAGTTGTCCCCGAGCCCCCTCGGGATCCACGAGCAACTTACTGGTCTGGAGCGGAATCCGTAAGATAACGGACCGTAAAGAATTCGGGTGGGCGAAGAGGGGATCGAACCCCCGACATCTTCCTTGTAAGGGAAGCGCTCTACCGCTGAGCTATCCGCCCGGTGTGGATCAAACGACCGGCGCAGTCTACCCGAGGTCGTGGCCCAGAGTTGCCAGCGCCCGGGCGTAATCGTCGAGGTTGCGGGCCTCCGGGATCGGGTTCACCACCGACCACCGGACGATCCCTGCCTGGTCCACCACGAACGTGCCACGCAGAGCACATCCGCGCTCGGCATCGAAGACCCCGTACGACGAGGCGATCGCGCCGTGCGGCCAGAAGTCGGTGAGCAGACCGAACTCGAGCTTCTGGGCGTCGGCGTACGCCCGCAGCGTGAACATCGGGTCGCACGAGATCGCCAGGAACTCCGCCGCCGCCAGCAGGTCCGGCCGGTCACGCAGCGCAGCCAACTCGCTCGTGCAGACCCCGCTGAAGGCGTACGGATAGAAGACCAGTACGACGTCGCTCCGGCCGGCATAGTCGCTCAGCCGGACCTGTTCGCCGTGCTGGTTGCGGGCTGTGAAGTCCGGTGCCCGGCTGCCGGCGGCAGGGGTCACCGTCGCGTCATCCCCGACGGCCGGATTTCGGCACCACGAGCTTGGTGGCCGACCAGTCGTCGGTCACGCTCAGGGTGCTGGTGGTGGACAGCCCGGCGACCGGAGCCGCCTCGGCGATGTCACTGGTCTCGACGTAGCCGTCGCGGCCGACCTTCGGCGTCAGCAGCCAAACGACACCGCCGGCCTTCAGGTCGGTCAGGATGTCGAAGAACGCGTCGACCAGGTCGCCGTCCTCCTCGCGGAACCAGAGCAGTACGACGTCCACGACCTCGTCGCTGTCCTCGTCGACGAACTGCTCCCCGGTGATCGCTTTGATCGCGTCGCGGAACTCGTCGTCGCAGTCCTCGTCGTACCCGATCTCCTGCACGACCCAGCCGGCCTCCAGGCCGAGCCGGGACGCCATGTTCGGCACACCGCTGTTGCCGTCCGCGTGGTCCGCGGTCGCGCTCACGTGTCCTCCTCCGTGGTCCCCGCTTGCCCGGGGGTAGGCGTCAGTAGCGATAGTCCATCGTGACGTACCGCGTCGCGCAAGTATGCACGAGGGTTCCGTGACGTGTCCGGTATCCGCGTGGCGGGTACAGTCCGTGTCCGCTCAGATCACGCGTGCACGACCGGAATCAGGCCCCTGTGGAAGGCAAAGTAGAACGCATTCCGAACAGGTGACAGGATTGCGGTGAAGACAACCAGAGAGAACGGCAGGACACCGTGGCTTCCGGACACGAACCACCAGCCATCATCACCGAGGGGATGCCCACCCAGCTCCCCGACATCGACCCCGACGAGACACGTGAGTGGGTCGAATCGCTCGACGCGGTCCTGGACGAACGGGGCAAGGCGCGAGCACGCTACCTCATGCTCAAGCTGATCGAGCGGGCCCGGGAGCGACAGGTGGGGGTGCCCGCCCTGCGGAGCACCGACTACATCAACTCGATCCCGCCCGAGCGGGAGCCGTGGTTCCCCGGCGACGAGCACATCGAGCGCCGGATCCGGGCCTTCATCCGCTGGAACGCCGCGGTGATGGTGAGCAAGGCCAACCGCAAGGGCCTCGAGGTCGGCGGCCACATCGCCACCTACCAGTCCGCGGCGAGCCTGTACGAGGTCGGTTTCAACCACTTCTTCCGCGGCAAGGACCACCCCGGCGGCGGTGACCAGATCTTCATCCAGGGCCACGCCTCCCCCGGGATGTACGCGCGCGCCTTCCTCGAGGGCCGGTTGAGCGCCGACCAGCTGGACGGCTTCCGCCAGGAGGTCTCCCGCGGTCCGCACAACGGACTGTCGTCGTACCCGCACCCGCGGTTGATGCCGGACTTCTGGGAGTTCCCGACCGTCTCGATGGGGCTGGCCGCGCTGAACTCGATCTACCAGGCCCGCTTCAACCGGTACCTGCACCACCGCGGCATCAAGGACACCAGCCAGCAGCACGTCTGGACCTTCCTCGGTGACGGCGAGATGGGTGAGCCGGAGTCCCTCGGCGCGATCGGCCTGGCCGCCCGCGAGGAGCTGGACAACCTCACCTTCGTGATCAACTGCAACCTGCAGCAGCTGGACGGACCGGTCCGCGGCAACGGCAAGGTCATCCAGGAGCTGGAGGCGTTCTTCCGCGGCGCCGGCTGGAACGTGATCAAGGTGATCTGGGGCCGCGAGTGGGACGCGCTGCTGGCGCAGGACCACGACGGCGCGCTGGTGAACAAGATGAACACCACGCCGGACGGCCAGTTCCAGACCTACTCGGTCGAGTCCGGTGAGTACATCCGGAACAACTTCTTCGGCGGCGACCAGCGGCTGCAGCAGATGGTCAGCAAGCTGTCCGACGACGACCTGCGCAAGCTGCCCCGCGGCGGTCACGACTACCGCAAGGTGTACGCCGCGTTCAAGAGCGCCACCGAGCACGTCGGCCAGCCGACGGTGATCCTGGCCCAGACCATCAAGGGCTGGACGATCGAGGCGCTGGAGGGCCGCAACGCGACCCACCAGATGAAGAAGCTGACCTCGGACGACCTGAAGGCGTTCCGCGACCGGCTCTACCTGCCGATCGAGGACAAGGACCTCGAGGACGCATACAACCCGCCGTACTTCCACCCCGGCACCGACTCGCCGGAGTACCAGTACATGATGGAGCGCCGCAAGCAGCTCGGCGGCTCGCTGCCGCAGCGGCGGGTGGCGCCGAAGACCTCGCTGAAGCTGCCGGCCGACGACGTGTACAAGCCGCTCAGCAAGGGCAACAACGCCCCCATCGCCACCACGATGGCGCTGGTCCGGCTGTTCCGGGACCTGATGAAGGACCCGGAGATCGGGCACCGGATCGTCCCGATCGCCCCGGACGAGTACCGCACGTTCGGCATGGACTCGATGTTCCCGACGGCCAAGATCTACTCGCCGCACGGGCAGAACTACGAGGCCGTCGACCGCAACCTGCTGCTGTCGTGGAAGGAGTCCGAGCAGGGCCAGCTGCTGCACGAGGGCATCAGCGAGGCCGGTGCGATGGGCTCGGTGATCGCGGCCGGTACGGCGTACGCGACGCACGGCGAACCGATGATCCCGTTCTACATCTTCTACTCGATGTTCGGGTTCCAGCGGACCGGCGACTTCCAGTGGGCGTTCGGCGACCAGCTCGGCCGGGGCTTCCTGATCGGCGCGACGGCCGGGCGTACGACGCTGACCGGTGAGGGACTGCAGCACGCGGACGGCCACTCGCCGCTGCTCGCCTCGACCAACCCGGCGGCGGTGCACTACGACCCGGGCTTCGCCTACGAGGTCGCGCACATCGTCAAGGACGGCCTGCGCCGGATGTACGGCTACGGCCTGGACAAGGACAAGCCGTTCGGTGAGGACGTCTTCTACTACCTCACCGTGTACAACGAGCCGGTCCCGCAGCCGGCCGAGCCGGAGAACCTCGACGTCGCGGCGCTGCTGAAGGGCATCTACCGCTTCCACGAGTACGAGACGGCCGAGGGCGACGACGTACCGCGGGTGCAACTGCTCGCGTCCGGTGTCGCGCTGCCGTGGGTGCGCAAGGCCCAGGACATCCTGGCCGAGCAGTACTCCGTGGCCGCCGACATCTGGTCGGTGACGTCGTGGAACGAACTGCGCCGGGACGCCGTCGCCGCCGAGGAGCACAACCTGCTCCACCCGGAGGAGCCGGAGCGGGTGCCGTTCATCACCGAGCAGTTGAAGGACACCAAGGGCCCGGTGGTCGCGGTCAGCGACTACATGCGCGCGGTGCAGGACCAGATCTCCCGCTGGGTCCCGAACGACTACACCTCGCTCGGCACCGACGGCTGGGGTCTGGCCGACACCCGGGCCGCGGCCCGGCGCCACTTCCAGGTGGACGCCGAGTCGATCGTCGTGGCCGCACTGGAGATCCTGGCCAAGCGGGGCGACGTGAAGCCGGAGGTCGCGGCCGAGGCAGCCCGCAAGTACCGGATCGACGACCCGACCGCGGTCGCCGGCGTGAAGCAAGAAGGTGCCGGCGCCTGACGTCCGACAAGCCGCCCCTTCCGTAATTCACGGAAGGGGCGGTTCTTGTTGTCCTACCCTCGGAGCCATGCCTGAACTGATCGAGCCGACCGTCGACCTCCGTGACTCCTGGCTGGAGTCGTCCCGCGAGTGGGGCACCGCGTCCCAGGACGGCGCCGGGGTGTGGGAGGCCGGCGATCTGACCACGGTCGAGGGTTTCGCCGAGTGGGTCGAACGGCTGCGCCGGCAGAGCGACGAGTCCCACGAACTCCCGCCCGACCGGGTGCACGCGACGTACCTGTGGATCGTTGAGGATGGCAACTACCTCGGTGCGATCTCGTTGCGCCACGCACTGAACGCCAAACTGCTGGAGGGCGGCGGTCACATCGGGTACGGCGTCCGGCCGTCGGCCCGTGGTCGCGGTCTGGCCGCGTGGGCGCTGGGCCAGGTGCTCGAGGTGGCCCGAGCACGCGGGATGGACAAGGTGCTGATCACCTGCGACGAGGACAACATCGCGTCGGCGAAGTCGATCGAGCGCAACGGCGGGGAACTGGAGGACATCCGCGAGACCTGGCTCGGCCTCACCCGCCGCTACTGGATCAAGCTCTGACCCGTACGACAAACGTCGTACGTCCGCCGTCCGGAGAGTTGCGTATTCCGTCCGACGCGGCGGACGGGGTCCGATCCCTAGCGTCAGTGACATGACTGGCGCAAGCGTTGCTCTTCTCGCGGGGACGGTGTCCACCATCCTCTTCGCGTCGAGCGTCCTGCCGATGGTGATCAAGGCGCTCCGGACCCGCGACCTCGAGTCGTACAGCCCGGCGAACCTCGTCCTGGCCAATGTCGGCAACGCCGTCCACAGCATCTACGTGGTGCACCTGCCGGCCGGGCCGATCTGGGCCCTGCACGGCTTCTACGTCGTGACGTCCGCGCTGATGCTGCTGTGGTGGCTGCGCTTCCGCCCGCTTCGGCGCGGTGTCGTCCCGACAGCGTCGTTGGAGAACGAGCGGAGCCTCGCATGAACAGCAGCATCGAAACAGTCGTCATCGGCGCCGGCCAGGCCGGCCTCTCGACCGGGTACCACCTGCAGAAACTCGGCCGGTCCTTCGTCATCCTGGACGGCAACGCCCGGGTCGGTGACCAGTGGCGGGCGCAGTGGGACACCCTGAAGCTCTACACACCGACCAAGTACGACGGCCTGCCCGGACTCCCGTTCCCGGGTGAGCCCTGGCACTATCCGGGCAAGGACGAGGTCGCCGACTACCTCGAGTCGTACGCCGCACACTTCTCGTTGCCGATCCGCAGCGGCGTCCGGGTGGACCGGCTCGAACGGCACGACGGCCGCTGGACCGTGGTCATCGGCGACGAGCAGATCCTGGCCGACAACGTCGTCGTCGCGACCGGCACCTTCGGCCGTACGCCGAGCCTGCCGGACTTCGCTGTCGACCTGGATCCGGCGATCCGGCAACTGCACTCCAGCGAGTACCGCCGGCCGGGCCAACTGAAGCCCGGACCGGTTCTGGTGGTCGGCGGATCACACTCGGGCACCGACATCGCGTACGAGGTCGCGCAGACACACCGGACCACTCTGGTCGGACGCGACCCCGGTCAGCTCCCGGTCAAGCCGGGCCAACCCGGTGAGCGGCTGTTCTGGCCGGTCTTCCTGTTCGTCGGGCGGCACCTGGTCACCCGCCGGTTGCCGAACTCCGACGCGATCATGCAGCACGGTCGCTTCCACGGAGGTCCGATGATCCGGGTCAAGCGCGCCGACCTGCTCGAGCGAGGGGTCGAGCGGGTCCACGACCGGGTCACCGGTGTCCAGGACGGGCTGCCGGTGCTGGGTGACGGCCGGGTGCTGAACGTGGCGAACGTGGTCTGGTCCACCGGCTTCCGGCAGGTCTTCGACTGGATCGACGCACCGATCATCGGCGCCGACGGCTGGCCACGCGAGCTGCGCGGGGTCGCCGCGGACGCACCCGGCCTGTTCTTCTGCGGTCTGTGCTTCCAGTACGCCTTCGCCTCGATGACGCTGCCGGGCGTCGGGCGGGACGCGGCGTACCTGGCCAAGCGGATCGCGGCCCGAGCCCGGACGGACCGGAGTCTTGCCGCCGCATGATCCGAGGGTCCATCCTCGCGGGGAGGGGACAGCGATGGGCATAGTCGAGGATCTGGAGCGCGCCCGGGCGGCGTTCGACCGGCGGGACTGGGCGACGGCGTACGACCGGCTGTCGTCCGCCACCGACCTGGGCGCCGGCGACCTGCTCACGCTGGCCACCGCCGCGTACCTGGTCGGGGACGACGACGCCTGTGTCCGCTCGCTGCAGCGCGGTTACCGGCGGGAAGTTGACGACGGCAACATCCTGGGCGCGGTCCGGGCCGCCTTCTGGCTGGCGCTGGTGCTGAACACCCGCGGTGAGGTCGCGATCGGCACCGGCTGGGCCGCGCGGGCGGAGCGGCTGCTCGCGGACCAGGGCGACGTGGTCGAGCGCGGTTACCTGCTCGTGCACGACTTCTACCGCCGGCTCGAGCAGGGCGACCTGGCCGGAGCGTTGCGCGTCGGCGGCGAGATCACCGAGGTGGCCCGCAGATTCGGCGATGCCGATCTGCTCGCCCAGGGCCTCGTCTGCCAGGGCCGGATGCTGATGTACTCCGGTCGCGTGCCGGAGGGACTGGCCCTGCTCGACGAAGCGATGGTCGGTGTCGCGGCCGGTGAGCTGTCGCCGATCTTCGCGGGCAACACGTACTGCGCGATGATCGAGGGTTGTCAGGAGGTGCAGGACTACTCCCGCGCGGCCGCCTGGACGGCTGCTCTGACCCGGTGGTGCGACACCCAGCCGGATCTGGTGCCGTTCACCGGCCAGTGCGCCGTACACCGGGGTCAGATCCTGCGGTTGCACGGCGCCTACGGCGAGGCGGTGCAGGAGTTCGACGACGCGTGCCGGCGCTATGCGGCGTCGGGTTCCCAGGCGGCGGCCGGACTCGCCCTGAGCGAGCGTGGTGACGTCCACCGGATCCGCGGCGATCTGGCCGCGGCGGAGAGCTCGTACGACGAGGCGGCCGGATTCGGCTACGACCCTCAGCCCGGCCGGGCGCTGCTGCTGCTCGCCCGTGGCCGCACCCCCGCGGCAGTCGCAACGGTACGGCGGTTGCTCGCGGAAACGATGGGGCCGGTGTTCCGATCGCGTCTGCTGGCACCAGCCGTCGAGGTGCTGGTGGCCGGTGGAGCCGTCGACGAGGCCGAGTCGGCCGCCAAGGAACTGGCCGGCATCGCCGCCGGTTTCGGGTGTGCCGGGTTGCGTGCGGCAGCGGCGTACTCGCTGGCCCTGGTGGCGTTGGAGCGGGGTGACCCGGATCAGGCGCTGCCGCAGGCCCGGGAGGCGTTGCGGTTGTGGAGCACGCTTCAGGCACCGTACGAGATCGCACGGACGAAGATGCTGATCGGCCGGTCGTTCCGGCTCCTCGACGACGAGGAGTCGGCCCTCACGGAGCTGACCGCTGCGCACCGCAGTCTTGACGAGCTCGGCACGGTCCCGGCGCGGCAGGAGGTCGAGAGGTTGCTGCACCGCGACGGCGCGGGCGGTCTGACTGCCCGCGAGATCGAGGTACTGCGTCTGGTCGCAGCAGGGCGCAGCAACGCGGAGATCGCGCAACAGTTGGTGCTCAGCGACAAGACGGTCGCGCGGCATCTGACCAACATCTTCACCAAGCTCGACGTACCGTCCCGGACCGCCGCGGCGGCGTACGCCCGCGATCACGACCTGCTCTGAAAGGTTCTCCGGAGGGAGCCTGTTCACTCCCGCGGGTGAGGTCTTGGGAGTGCCTCCAGCAGGATGCTCGAGAGCGTGAAGCAAACAACCGAGCGACCTGTTCCTCGCTGGGCGTACGGCCTGGCGCATGCGATCCCGTTCATGACCCTGCCGTCCGGGCTGTGGCGTCTCGGTCTGGTCGCCGGCTCGTCGATGGGGATGCTCGACGACTCCGGCCAGCCGGCCCACCTGCATGGCTTCGGGGAGCACCTGTACGTCGTCTGCCTGACCATCTTCGCCGAGGGAGTCGCGCTG
The DNA here is from genome assembly GCF_004331465.1 of Kribbella pittospori. Taxonomy (GTDB): domain Bacteria; phylum Actinomycetota; class Actinomycetes; order Propionibacteriales; family Kribbellaceae; genus Kribbella; species Kribbella pittospori. The sequence continues at coordinate 465,270 of NZ_SJKB01000001.1, read as the reverse complement.
ATCACCTTCGGTCTGGTCAAGCGGTGGGGCGAGGTCGCGCCGGCCTGGATCCCGTTCATCGGCGGTCGCCGGGTCGCGCCGTACGCCGCGATCATCCCGGCGATCCTCGGCGGGCTCTCACTGATCGCGATCTGGACGTACGGCTTCCGGGATGTGTTCAGCGACAGCTTCATCCCGTTCGGCAGCACGGGCGCGGCCGTGCTGATGATCATCTGTTACGCGCCGTTGCAGCTGTGGGGTCCGTCGGTCCTGCTCCTGACCTGGGCGTACTACCGCCGCCGTCGTCAGGTCAGCGCGCCCGCGGCCTTGGTTTCAGCGCGATAGCCGGCAACGCCGGGGCCGGCAGCGGATCGCCGTCGTACCCCGGCACCATCGGGAAGCGGTCGTTGCCGCCGGCACCGATTGCGGCCTGCCAGGCGTCCCGGGCGGCGACGATCTCCTCGTGCGAGCGGCCGATGAAGTTCCACCACATCACGAGTTGCTCCTCGAACGGCTCGCCGCCGAGCAGCAGGAACCGAACACCGTTGTCGGAGGCAACCACATCGACGGACTCCCGGCCGGCGCCGACGTAGACCATCTCGCCGAAGCCGGGCGTCAGGTCCCCGACCGTGAGCGATCCGTCCACGATCAGTACGGCGTACTCGTTGGAAGGCGTGAGCGGCAGGGTCAGCGTCCGACCGGGCTCGACAGTGACGTCAGCGCCGACGAGCGGGGTGTACGCCGGGGCCGGCGAGGTGACGCCGGCGACGGTGCCGACCATCACTGTGACCCGGGCGCCGTCGAGCTCGAGCTCGGGGAGGTCGGCGTACGCGTTGAATGCTGCCGGCGTCGTACTCCGCACGGAGTCGGGCAGAGCAACCCACAGTTGGGCGCCGTGCAGGGTCGGCGGCGCGGTCGGCGTCGACACCTCGGAGTGTGCGATGCCGTTGCCGGCGGTCATGATGTTGAGCTCACCGGGCCGGACGTACGCGTGCGATCCGACGCTGTCGCGGTGCTCGATCTCCCCCTCGAACAGCCAGCTGACCGTCTGCAGGCTCGTGTGCGGATGCGGCGGGACCAGCATCCCCCGCTCCCCCGGTACGCCGTACGAGTCGACCCGGCGGGTGGTGATGTCGTCAGGCCCGTAGTGATCCACGAAGCACCACGCACCCACCATCCGGCGGTTCTTGTTCGGCAGCAGTCGCCGTACCTTCGTCGACCGCCCCAGCACGACCTCACGCCCCTCGAGCAACTCGACAACAGGCCCCTCGCCATCCCCGGTCGAGACCACCTCCGCCGGGTCCTTCTCCAGATCGCTCATACCCAGCAATCTACGCCGCACCGCGGTGGTTCAGGAGTGAGTCCAGTCGAGCAGGGTGGGCTGGTCCCAGGTGTTGATGACGCGGTCGGCGGGGACGCCGCATTCTTCGGCGCGTTCGCAGCCGTAGGGTTGCCAGTCGAGTTGGCCGGGGGCGTGGGCGTCGGTGTCGACGGAGAAGACGCAGTCCATCTCGACCGCGAGGGTCAGGAGGCGTTTGGGTGGGTCGAGGCGTTCGGGGCGGGAGTTGATCTCGACCGCCGTACCGAACTGACGGCAGGCCTCGAAGACCACCTCGGCGTCGAACTCGGACTCCGGCCGGGTGCCGCGGCCGCCGGTGACCAGGCGGCCGGTGCAGTGGCCGAGGATGTCGACGTGCGGGTTCGCGACCGCGCGGACCATCCGCTCGGTCATCGGCTCGGACGCCATCCGCAGCTTGGAGTGCACGCTCGCGACGACCACGTCGAGCCGGGCCAGGATCTCGCTGTCGCAGTCCAGTGAGCCGTCCTCGTTGATGTCCACCTCGATCCCGTTCAGGATCGTGAACCCGTCCAGCTCGTCCTTCAGCTTCTTGTTGAGCTCGGCAACGACCTCGATCTGCTCCAGCCGCCGTTCCCGGGACAGTCCGTTGGCGACGGTCAGCCGCGGCGAGTGGTCGGTCAGCGCCATGTACTTGTGCCCGAGGCGGTGCGCCGTACGCGCCATCTCCTCGATCGGACTGCCGCCGTCGGACCACTCCGAGTGCAGGTGCAGGTCCGCCTTCAACTCCGCACGCAGCGCCCGACCAGCCGTCGTCAGGTCGCCGGCCGCCTCCTCGAGCTTCACCAGGTACGACGGAGTGGCGCCATCCATCGCCTCCAGGATCACGGCCTCGGTCTTCGGCCCGATACCGGCCAACTCGGTCAGCGTGCCGGCCCGGCGACGAGCGCGGACCTCGGTGGGTGGCAGCGCGGCGATCGTGTCCGCCGCCCGCCGATACGCCTTGACCCGATGGGTCGGCTGCTGGTCGCGCTCCAGGTAGTACCCGATCGCCCGCAGCGCCGCGACCGCATCCGCCACACCCGCGTTGTCCGTCATGTGCCCATCATGCCGAACAGCTGAGAGCTATGGTCTGGACGTGGCTAAGCGGGCGACCAAGGCGCATCTCGCGCGGGCTGATCGGTTGCAGAATCAGACCGGCGCGCTCGCCACCGCGGCGATGGCGGCGATGGACGAGCAGTTGCCGTGGTTCGGCACGCTGTCGGCACAGGACCGGTCGTGGATCGGGCTGGTCGCCCAGTCCGGCATCACGGCGTTCGTCGACTGGTTCCGCGATCCCGAGGCGCACCCCTCGATGCCGACGCGGATCTTCGGTTCCGCACCACGTGAGTTCACCCGGGTGATCTCGCTGCACCAGACCGTCGACCTCGTCCGGACCACGATCGAGATGATCGAGACCACCATCGGCGATCTACTGCCGCCCGACGACGTACCGGTGGTCCGCGAGGCGATGCAGCGCTACGCCCGCGAGGTCGCGTTCGCGGCCGCCACCGTCTACGCCCAGGCCGCGGAACTGCGCGGCGCCTGGGACGACCGCCTGGAGGCGCTGGTCGTCGACGCCGTGATCCGCGGCGAGGCCGACGACTCGGTCCGCTCCCGCGCCTCCGCCCTCGGCTGGACCGGGTCGTCCGGTACATCGGGATCCGCCGAGATCGCCGTGGTCGTCGGCCGCGCTCCGGCCAGCGAGGGAAACGCCAACGTCGCCGACGCGGTCCGGTACGCCGCGCGCGAGGCCGGCGCTGACGCTCTGTGTGCGATGCAGGGCGACCGCCTCGTGGTGGTACTCGGTGGTACGAGCAAACCTGTGGAGATCGTACAAAGGCTGGCTCACTGGTTCGGACCCGGACCGATCGTCGTGGGGCCGGTCGTGAAAGACCTGATGGCGGCCGTCACGTCGGCCCGCGCGGCCGTCGCCGGACTGCGCGCGGCGCCCGCCTGGCCGGCCGCGCCACGCCCGGTCCTGGCCGACGAACTGCTCCCCGAACGGTCACTCTCCGGAGACGGCCATGCCCGCCGGCAACTGGCCACCGACGTCTACGGCCCGCTCACAGTGGGGGATGGCGTACTCCTCGACACCGTTTCGACATACCTCGACTCGGGTGGTTCGATCGAGGCGACCGCCCGAGCGATGTTCATCCACGCCAATACCGTCCGGTATCGGCTGAAGCGTGTGGCGGAGCTCACGGGCTACCACCCGCTGAACCCGCGAGACGCTTTCACACTTCGTGTCGCACTGGCCTTGGGCCGCCTGCTCAATCCCGAGCCGGGAAGCTACGTTTTGTAGGATCCCTACAAAGTCGGCCCGGTAGAATTCGTGCCCCTTCCAGGGGCACGGGCGGCCTGGCTCAGGGAGAGTTGTCACGTGCTCGTCATCGTCGCGCCCGGTCAGGGTGCCCAGACCCCAGGTTTCCTCGAGCCGTGGCTGGCCGATCCGGTGTTCGAGAGCCGGCTCCATTGGCTCTCCGCGGTGGCCGGCCTCGACCTCGGCCACTACGGCACGCAGGCCGACGCGGACACGATCCGGGACACCGCGATCGCGCAGCCGCTGCTGGTCGCGTCCAGCCTGCTGGCGGCGCTGGCCGTGTTCCCGCACCCGGCCGACGCCTTCACCAAGGTCGGCGCCGTCGCCGGGCACAGTGTCGGCGAGATCGCGGCCGCGGCCGGCACCGGCGTACTCACGGCCGAGCAGGCGATGGTCCTGGTCCGCGAGCGCGGCAAGGCAATGGCCGCTGCCGCGGCCCAGACCGCGACCTCGATGACCGCCGTCCTGGGTGGCGACCGCGACGAGGTCCTGGCCAAGCTGGCCGAGCACGGCCTGACCCCCGCGAACGACAACGGCCCCGGCCAGATCGTCGCCGCCGGCACGGTCGAGGAGCTCGCGGCGCTGGCCGCGGACCCGCCCGCGAAGACCCGGCTGATCCCGCTGTCGGTGGCCGGCGCGTTCCACACCAAGCACATGGAGCCCGCGGTCCACACCCTGGCCGGGTACGCGACCGCGATCAGCACCCACGATCCGCGCACCCGCCTGATCTCGAACCGCGACGGCCAGGTCGTGCACGACGGCCAGGACGTCCTGCGCCGGCTCGTCACCCAGGTGAACGCGCCGGTCCGCTGGGACCTGTGCATGCAGACGATGGCCGACCTCGAGGTGACCGGCATCCTGGAGCTGCCGCCGGCCGGCACGCTGACCGGGATCGCGAGGCGGGCGCTGAAGGGCGTCGAGACGTTCGCTCTGAAGACGCCGGACCAGCTCGACGACGCCCGCGCGTTCGTCGACAAGCACGGCAGCCCGTCCGAGATCGACGCGTCTCCGACCTGGCGGCTGTTGGTCGCGCCAATGAAGGGCACCTTCACCCGCACCGAGCAAGAACGCCGGGAGTCAGGTGACACGGTCGAGGCCGGCGAGGTGGTCGCCAAGGTGAAGAGCCTCCGCGACGAGCTCGAGGTCAAGGCCCCGCACGGCGGCATCGTGGTCGAGTGGCTCGTCGAGGAAGGCGACCCGGTCGCCCCCGGGCAGCCGCTGGTCCGCCTCCACCCGAACGGAGCGACTTCATGACCACGATCACTGCGTCGACAGGTTCGACGTACGCCGGTGTTCTCGGTATCGGGTCGTACCGGCCGCGCCGCGTCGTACCGAACTCCGAGATCCTGGAGCAGATCGACTCCAGTGACGAGTGGATCCAGACCCGGTCCGGCATCAAGGAACGCCGCTGGGCCAGCGACGACGAGACCGTCCTGATGATGTCGGTCAACGCCGCCAAGGACGCCCTGAAGGACTCCGGGATCGACCCGGCCCAGATCGGCTGCGTCATCGTCGCGACCGTCACGCACCTGTACCAGACCCCGGCGATCGCGACCCAGATCGCGGTCGAGGTGGGCGCGCCGACCGCGGCCGCGTTCGACATCTCCGCCGCCTGCGCGGGCTTCTGTTACGGCATCGCGATGGCCAACGACATGGTCCGCGGCGGCAGCGCGAAGTACGTGCTGGCGATCGGGGTCGAGCGACTCAGCGACATCACCGACCGGACCGACCGCAGTACGGCGTTCATCTTCGCCGACGGAGCGGGTGCGGCGATCGTCGGGCCGACCGACGAGCCCGGTATCGGCCCGGTGGTGTGGGGTTCCGACGGCACCCAGCACCAGGTGATCAGCCAGAAGGAGTCGTGGCAGGAGGCGGCCGGCAGCTACCAGTGGCCGCATCTGACGATGGACGGCAACCCGGTGTTCCGCTGGGCGTCGTTCGAGATGGCCAAGACCGCGCAGCAGGCGCTCGACGTGGCCGGCGTGCAGGCCGAGGACCTCGACCTGTTCGTGCCGCACCAGGCGAACATGCGGATCACCGACGCGATGCGCCGGGCACTGAAGCTGCCCGCGCACGTGAAGGTTGCCCGCGACATCGAACGGCAGGGCAACACCTCGGCCGCCTCGATCCCGCTGGCGATCACCGCAATGCGCGAGTCCGGCGAGGCCAAGAGCGGCGACCTCGCGCTCGTCATCGGCTTCGGCGCCGGCCTGGTGTACGCCGCCCAGGTCATCCGGGTGCCGTAGGACCCCATAGTTGTCCGGGGCGGCTCAGGTGGCCGGCCCGGCTGAAGTAGCCCAAGCAGATCCGAAAGGGAAACCGAGAAGATGGCCAGCACCGAAGAGATCCGTTCCAACCTCGCCGAGATCGTGAACGAGATCGCCGGCATCCCGGTCGAGGACGTCCAGCTGGACAAGTCCTTCACCGACGACCTCGACGTCGACTCGCTCTCCATGGTGGAGGTCGTGGTGGCCGCCGAGGAGAAGTTCGACGTCAAGATCCCCGACGACGAGGTGAAGAACCTCAAGACCGTCGGCGACGCGGTCGCGTTCATCGAGCGCGCCCAGAACGGCTGACCACCCGCCGTTCCCGTGTGCTGGCCGGTGCTCATCGGACCACCCGTCCGATGAGCACCACGCACCGGCACCGCACCACCCACCCCTCGCTCCTGTCCCCCAGATCTCGCAAAGGATGAGGTAAAGATGTCGAAGACCCGAGTCGTGATCACCGGGCTCGGAGCCACCACCCCGCTCGGCGGCGACGTGCCCAGCACCTGGGAAGGCCTGCTGGCCGGTCGCTCCGGCGCCCGGCGGCTGACCGACGACTGGGTGCAGAACCTTGCGGTCCAGATCGCCGCTCCGGCCGCGGTCGAGCCGACCGAGGTGCTCGAGCGGGTGAAGGCCCGACGCCTGGACCGGAACGCCCAGCTGGCCGTGGTCGCCGCCCGGCAGGCCTGGGCCGACGCCGGCCTGGAGGACTCCGGGCTGGACAAGGAGCGGCTCGGGGTCGCGGTCGCGTCCGGCATCGGCGGCCTGCACACCACGCTGTCGAACTACGACGCGCTGAAGAACAACCCGCGCCGGGTGTCGCCGCTGGCGATCCCGATGCTGATGCCGAACTCGTCCGCGGCGTACGTGAGCCTGGAGTTCGGCGCCAAGGCCGGCGTACACACCCCGGTCTCGGCCTGTGCCTCCGGCAACGAAGCGATCGCGCTCGGCCTGGACCAGATCCGGCTCGGCCGAGCCGACGTCGTCCTGGCCGGTGGCACCGAGGGCGCGATCATGGCCCTGCCGCTGGCGGCGTTCGGGCAGATGATGGCGCTGAGCAAGCGCAACGACGAGCCCGAGAAGGCCTCCCGTCCGTGGGACGTCGACCGGGACGGATTCCTGCTCGGCGAGGGCGCCGGGGTCCTGGTGCTGGAGTCGTACGAGCACGCCAAGGCGCGGGGCGCCAAGATCTACGCCGAGCTGGCCGGCGCGGGCATCTCCGCCGACGGTCACGACATCGCGCAGCCCGACCCGACCGGGTCCGGTGCGCGACGGGCGATGGAGCGGGCACTGGTCGAGGGCGATCTGACCCCGGCCGACATCTTCCACATCAACGCGCACGCCACCTCGACCCCGCAAGGCGACATCGCGGAATCGCTGGCGATCCGGTTGGCGCTCGGCAAGGACGCCGACCACGCGGTGGCGACCGCGCCGAAGTCGATGATCGGTCACCTGCTCGGCGCGGCCGGTGCGGTCGAGTCGATCGCGACCGTACTCGCGCTGCACCACCGCTTGGTGCCGCCGACCATCAACGTGGACAAGCTCGACGACCAGATCGAGCTGGACGTCGCGACGGAACAGCGCAAGCTGGCTGACGGGGACCTCGCGGCGCTGAACAACTCGTTCGGCTTCGGTGGTCACAACGCCGCCATCGCCTTCAAGACGGTCTAACAGCCGCCAGTCGCCCGGCGGACGGTACGCCGTACGCCGGGCGACGCCGCAGTTTCCTTCTCACCCCGGAGGACCTATGACCACCGCCCCCGTAGTACCCAAGCCCGTCAAGCTGCCCCGCGAGCAGGACCCGCGCAACCCGGTCACCCGACTGACCGCTCTGCTCGACCCCGGCAGCCTGGAGCTGATCACGCCGGACAACCTGTCCGGGATGGTCGCGGCGCGTGGGACCGTCGAGGGCGCAACGGTGATCGCCTTCTGCTCAGACGCCACTGTGATGGGTGGCGCGATGGGCGACGAGGGCTGTGACGTCGTGGTCCGGGCGTATGAGGTCGCCCGGCAGGAGCAGGTGCCGATCATCGGCCTGTGGCACTCCGGCGGCGCCCGGCTGGCCGAGGGCGTGCTCAGCCTGCACGCGGTCGGGAAGATCTTCTACGCGATGACACAGGCGTCGGGGAAGATCCCGCAGATCTCTGTCGTCCTCGGTCCGGCCGCGGGCGGAGCGGCGTACGGGCCGGCACTGACCGACATCGTCATCCTCGGTCCGGAGGGCCGGATCTTCGTGACCGGGCCGGACGTGGTCCGCTCGGTCACAGGTGAGGACGTGGACATGCTCCGCCTCGGCGGACCCGAGCCGCACGGCCGACGGTCCGGCGTCGTCCACATCACCACCGACTCCGAGGCCGCGGCGATCGAGCGAGCCCGCCGGGTCACCGACCTGCTCGCGAAGCAGGGCACGGTGGCGACCGACGTACCCGACACCGACCTGTCCGGGTTGCTGCCGGAGTCGGCCAAGCGCGCGTACGACGTCCATCCGCTGGTCGGAGGGGTGCTCGACGAGGACTCCTCGGTCGAACTGCACCAGCGGTGGGCGCCGAACATCGTCACCACGCTCGGCCGGCTCGGCGGTCGCACTGTCGGCGTGATCGCGAACAACCCGCTCCGGCTGGGTGGTTGCCTCGACGCGCTATCGGCGGAGAAGGCATCCCGGTTCGTCCGGATGTGCGACGCGTTCGGAGTACCGCTCGTGGTCCTGGTCGACGTGCCCGGGTACCTGCCCGGTGTCGGTCAGGAGTGGGACGGCGTCGTACGGCGTGGTGCGAAGCTCCTGCACGCGTTCGCGGAGGCCGTCGTACCGCGGGTGACGCTGGTGACCCGGAAGACGTACGGCGGCGCCTACATCGCGATGAACGCGCGGTCGCTGGGTGCCACCCGGGTGTTCGCCTGGCCGCGCGCGGAGGTGGCCGTGATGGGCGCGGTCGCCGCGATCCGAGTCCTGCACCGACGCAAGCTCGCCGAGGTCGACCCTGAACTCCGTCCTCAGGTCGAGGCCGAGCTCGCCGCCGAACACGAGAAGCTGGCCGGAGGTATCGACCGCGCCCGCGAGATCGGCGTCGTCGACGAGGTCGTCGACCCCGCCAAGACCCGCACCGCCCTGGCCACCGCGATCGCGGACGCCGAGGCCAGTGGCCGCACCCGCGGTGCCCACGGCAACATCCCCCTCTAGGACGCACAAAGGGCGCGAACCCTGAGGTTCGCGCCCTTCACGTGGTGCGGCCGCTGTTGTTCGACAACCGGGGGTGTCCCGACACCCGGTGGCCCAGCGGCCACGGCCCCTCCCACCCTGGTGAGATGTCTGATGCTCAGTCTCATGCAAAAGTTCGGGGAAGTCGCTGCCCGTCATGGCTTTCTTCTGAAGTTCTCAGGTTCCGTTCAGACGACTTGATGCAGCCATCGCACCGGTGCACCGTCGCCGGCGTACCGGAAGGGCTCGAGCTCGTCGTCCCAGGGGCGACCCAGCAAGCGTTCGACCTCCTCGGTCAGGTCGGCTTCACCGCTGGCGGCCTTCAGCATCGCGGCCTTCAGCCGCTCCTCCGGCACCATGATGTCGCCGTGGACACCGGTCGTCGCGTGGAAGACCCCGAGGTCGGGCGTGAACGAGTACCGCTCGCCCTCGACGCCGTTGCTCGGCTCCTCGGTCACCTCGAACCGGAGCTTCTGCCATCCGCGCAGCGCGGACGCCAGCTTGGCCGCCGTCCCCGCCTCGGCCTGCCAGGACAGCTCGGCCCGATAGGTGCCTTGAGCTGCGGGCTGCGGCGTCCAGTCAAGTTTCACAGGCACGCCGAGTACGCCGCCCGCGGCCCACTCGACATGCGGGCACAACGCTGACGGCACCGTGTGGACGTAAAGAACGCCACGAGTCGTCGCCACCGGGACCTCCTGTGCTCGAGGGGCGCCTTCCCCAGCGTTCTCGAACAGCTACGTCGTTCCCGGTGGAACTCTGCGTACATCTTGCACCACCGACCCCACCAACACCAGCAACCTCGCCGTGTCAACTACATCACGGCCGTGTCGCGCTTCTGGTCGGGGTTACGGGAACCGCGAGGCCAGGGCGATACAGGCGCCGGCGGCGGCCAGGGTGAAGAGCATGGCGATACCGGCGAAGCGGGCGGTGACTTCCTTGTCCACCTCGTCGTACCCGACCGAGGAGCCGATGTCCTTGTAGACGTCCTCGAGCTCGCCCGCGGACTCCGCGGTGTAGGCCTCGCCGCCGCTGATCTCGGCGACGCTGCGCAGCTCGGCGCGGTCCGGTGGCACCCGCTGGCGGATGCCGTCCATCTCGATGAAGCCCGAGTCGGTGCCGAAGCAGATCGTGTAGACCGGCGTGTTCTTCGCCTTCGCGGCCTGCGCGCCCTCCTGTGCCGTCCGGCCGACTGTCCGCTTCCCGTCGGACAGCAGCACGATCCGGGCCGGGGCGGGATCGTTCGGGTGGTCAGGGTCCGGCGGGACCTGGGTCAGCGCCTGCAGCGAGGTGAAGATGCCCTCACCGGTCGCCGTCGACTCGGCCAGCTCCAGGCCGTCGACGGAGCGCAGTACGGTCGCGCGGTCGGTGGTCGGCGGCACGATGATGGATGCCGTACCGGCGAAGTTGACCAAGGCCACGTTGAACTTGCCCGGCAACTGGTTGATGAAGTTCTTCGCCGACTTCTTCGCCGCCTCCAGCCGGTTCGGCTCGATGTCGGTGGCCATCATCGACAGCGACACGTCGATCGCGACCACGATGGTGGCTCGTTCGCGCGGGACCTTGACCTTGTCCTTGGGCTGCGCGAACGCCACGATGCACGACAGCGCGGACAGCAGCGCGAGGCCCACGGCCAGGTGCCGCCGCCACTGCGGCCGTCTCGGCGCAACCCGGTCCAGCAGGGCGATGTTCGTGAAGCGCAGCGCGTACTGCGACCGGCGGTGCTGCAGGAAGATGTACGCCGCGAGTACGACCGGGATGATGAGCAGGAACCACAGTCTGGCCGGAGACAGGAACTCCATCAGCGAGCCACTCCCTTCGGCGGTTGGTGCAGGCGGGGCGCCACTCTCCGGTAGGCGAGCACGAACCGCACGGTGTCGGCGACCCAGTCCCGGTCGGTCCGCAGGACCAAATGCCCCGCACCTACCCTACGCAAGGCGATCCGGGTTCGTTCCCGTTGCGCGAGTGCCGCCAGCCCGAACGCCTCCCGGACCTTGCGCCGGCGCGTGTCGATCTCCCGCACCTCGCCGGTCTCCGGATCACCGATCGTGACCACGCCGATGTTGGGCAGTTCGAGCTCGCGCGGGTCGACGATCTCCACCGCGAGCACCTGGTGCTGCGCGGTGAGCTTGCGCATCGCGCGCTCCCAGGACGGCTCCAGCCGGCTGTCGACCTCACCGTCCTGAGGAGTCAGGAAGTCGGACACGACCACGCGCAGACCTCGCTTGCGCTGGGTCCGGGCCATCGATTCGAGGGCTGCGGCCAAGTCACTGCGGTGCGCTTCCTGGTCGCCCATCTGCTCGGCCAGCAGCGCCCGGAGCAGGCCGTACAGGGCCAGGCGCCCGGACCGCGCCGGCCAGCGTCGCAGAGAGGAGTCACGCAGCATCAGGCCACCGAAGCGGTCCCCCAGCCGGTGGGTGAGGAACCCGACTGTGGCGACGGCCGCGACTGCGAGCTCCCGCTTCTCCAACTGCGACGTCCCGAAGTCCATCGACCCGGACAGGTCCACCAGGGCCCACGTCTCCAGCTCCCGGTCCGCGATCAGGTCCCGCACGTGCGGGACCGTCGTACGGGCGGTGACGGCCCAGTCCATCCGTCGTACGTCGTCTCCGACCTGGTACTCCCGGGCCTCGGCCAACTCCGTGCCTGGCCCGGGCAGCAGGCCCAGGTGCTCCCCGTGCAGGAACCCCTCGAGGCGCCGTACGACTGTCAACTCCAGCCGTCGGAGCGCACGCTCGGGAGCGAGCTGCGAGATCGTCATCGCAGCCCGCGGATCCGGACGGTTGGCCACTAGACGAACTCCGGGCGGCCGGTGCCGTCGTTGCCGTCGCGCCACACCGGCTGCGGCGGCGGGACGGTGGCCAGGATGCGCTCGATCACGGCGCGCGGGTCGATGTTGTCCGCGACCGCGTCGAAGGTCAGGCCGAGCCGGTGGCCCATCACGTCCAGCGCGACGGTCTGGATGTCGCTCGGCAGCAGGTAGTCGCGACCGTGGATCAGCGCGAGCCCCCGCCCGGCCGCGATCATGCCGAGGGTGGCTCGCGGGCTGACCCCGAGCTCGATGATCGGCTCCAGGTCGGGCAGGTGGAAGTCGGACGGCGTCCGGGTCGCCATCACCAGGCGGACGGCGTACTCCGCGACCAGGTTGTGGACGAAGACCTGCTCCGCGGACCGCTGCAGCTCCAGGATCGTCTCCGGCTTGAGCACCTGCCGCGGCTCCGGCGGGTCGACGCTCATCCGGCGGAGGATCTCGAACTCCTCGTGCCCGCGCGGGTGCGGTACGTCGATCTTGACCAGGAACCGGTCCCGCTGCGCCTCGGGCAGCGGGTAGACGCCCTCGGACTCGATCGGGTTCTGGGTGGCGATGACGATGAACGGCTTCGGCATCGGGAAGGTCTGGCCGCCGATCGACACCTGCCGCTCGGCCATCAGTTCCAGCATCGCGGACTGCACCTTGGCCGGGGCCCGGTTCACCTCGTCTGCGAGCACGAAGTTCACGAACGTCGGGCCGAGTTCGATGTCGAACGCTTCCCGGGTCTGCCGGTAGATCCGGGTGCCGACGATGTCGGACGGGACCAGGTCGGGGGTGAACTGGATCCGGGCGAACGTGCCGCCGACCACCGAGGCGAAGGTCCGCACCGCCAGCGTCTTGGCGACGCCGGGCACGCCCTCGAGCAGGCAATGGCCCTTGGCGAGCAGCGAGACCATCAGCGTCTCGACCATGTGCTCCTGGCCCACGATCACCCGCTTGACCTCGGTGACGGCCTCGCCGATCAGCCGGGACTGCTGGGCCACCGATCCAGCCGGCACAGTGGTTTCGGTCATGCCTGTCCTTCCGGGGTCCGCGCACGGACCTTGGTCATCTCCGCGCCGCGTCGCTGCTGTGGCGCACTCACAACTCCGGCCATTCCATCAGATCCCCGGGTCCGCCGGCCCGACGGCCCACCAGGTCCTTTCCCCATCCTCCCCATCGACCCAAATTCACAAGCCTCGATCGGGGCCGTCACAGCGGGTGAGTTCTCCCGGTGGCGACAGTGCTACCAGGGATGTGGTGGGATTGGAGGTGATGACTGCGACGGAATCACAGGCTGAGGTGCGTTCGGCGGATGCGCCGGAGGACGCGCCTGGGCGGGTGATCCCGGAGGCACTGCCGCTGCTGCCGGAGGATCCGCCGCGGGTCGGTGAGTACTGGCTGCGCGGTCGTCTCGGCGCGAACGCGGCCGGCTACCTGTACACCGCCAGCGCCGACGACGGCCGGAGTGCGGTGGTCGCGATGATGACCGAGGGCTCCGCAGACGACGCGGCTGCCCGGGACCGGTTCGTGAACGCGGTCGACGAGTTGCCGGACGACGCCGTACTGGCGCACAACGACTCGGACGACGACGACCTGGCGTTGTGGGTCGCGCTCGGCCCGATCCGGATCGACGACGGGACCAGCGCGGCGTCGGACGAGCGCTTGATCGCGGAGCGCCGCGGCGAGGACGTGCTGTCCGCCGTACTGATGGATCGGATCCCGCAGAACGGACGAGTCCGTGGGCCGGACTTCCGGCACTACTGGGAGGGCCGCCGCCGGCCAGGCCTGTTCCGGATCTGGCCGCTGCCGTGGCCGAACATCCTGCGCCCGGCGTCGCGCTGGGCGCTGATCTTCGCGCTGGTGACGATGGCGCTCATCATGGCCCTGGCCGTGTTCCTGGCCTGGCTGCTGTTCCGCAATGCCGAGCCGCTGGAGCCGGAGCCGGTCATCCCGACGCCGAGCAACACGGTGACGGTGACGGTCACGCCGACCACCCCGCCGCCGAACACCGGGTCGACCGGACCGACGCCGACCACGAGCACGACGCCGACGACCGGGACCCCCACGGGTTCGCCGACTTCGGGAACGCCGCCGACCAACCCCGGCGACAAGTTCTGAGCCGGGTAGCTCAGTGAGTGGCGGGCTCTCGGCCTCGATTGAGGGTGAGTAGGCCGATCAGGCTGATCACTGCCCAGCTGCCCTCGAGGAGCAGGAAGCCCCACGAGGACTCGACCGCGGCGATCACCGCGAGCACCCCGGAGCCGAGCAGGTTGAGCAACTGGTACGCGAGCGTGCGCTGACGGAGTTTGCCCGCCTGGGCCGCCGCGAAGGCGACCAGAATGGTGACCGCGCCGGCGATCTCGAGAATGTCGATGACATGCATCGGAGTGGCCCCTCCTGGGGCGGGCGCCGTCTTGTCATGGACCGGGTACGACGCCACTCGACCGGGGAACCGCAGACCGCGGATCCTCCGGTCAGGATACCAATCGCAACAATTCCGGATCCCGCCACAAGGTGGCCGGCACCGGCTGCCGGACCAGAGCCGCGTCGGCGCGAATCTCGGCCGGGCTGGCCGCCGCGATCAGCACGGACGCGACCGCGGCATGCCTTACGGGAAAGGCGAGTGCTGCCTGCGGCAACGAAACGCCGTACCGCTCGCAGACCGCGGAGATGCGCCGTGCCCGGATCGCGACGGGATCGCTGGACTTCTCGCTCTGCAGGATCGGCCGGGTCAGGATGCCGGACACGATCACCGAGATACCGCGGGCCAGGCAACGATCCAGCAGCGGTGCCGCGGACTGATCGAGGAGCGAGTACTGCCCGGCCAGCAACACACAATCGAGGTCCACATCGCGCACCAGTCCGTCGAGCAGCCGCCAGTCCCCCGAGGCCGCTCCGATTGCCTTGATCTCTCCCCTGCGCCGCAACTCGTCCAGCACCGGGTACGCCGACTCGTCGGCATCCCGGACGAAGACCAGGTCGACCGCAAGCCCCAGACGTTTCACACTCGCCCGCACCGACGCACCGGCGTCCTCACCCGCCACCTTGGTGGACACGAGGAACTCACTACGCGGCCGCCGCTGCAGCGCCGTACCAAGACGTCGTTCCGACTCTCCGTACGTCGGGGAGGTGTCGAAGAACCGGATGCCGGCCTGGTACGCCGCATCCACGGTCGCGAGCGCGTCACCGTCCGGACCCGGCTCGCCCAGGCGCGATCCGCTGAGCCCGAAGCGGGGTGGCCGGAACCTACTCACCGAGGTGGGCGCGAGCGCACGGCTGGGAGCGGCCATCGCACTGTCACCTCCCATGGTCGGCAGTACCTACCAGGATCGGTGAGATGCGACGACTTCGCATCCCGAATCGCCCGCCTCAACCCGCCGGTACTGCGACGCTCTGAGCTTGCCTGGGGCATCGGTCGCGACCTGCGGTAGGTGCGGTCACGCGATCACAGGGATGCTGATCCGGGATGGGTCGCCCGCCGGGGAGCCGAAGGTGACCGACGTACCGAGGGCGCTGCGGCCGAGGTAGCGCGGGTCGACCGTGTCCACCACGAGGACCAGGTGGTTGCCGGCCGGGACCTCCCAACTGGTCGCCTCGAGGCGAATGTCGACCGGCACCGCCTTGCCAGGCGTCGCGCCACGCAGGGTCAACGGCTTGTGCGCGATCAACGAGCCGACGCCGAGCGCGTTGACGTCGTACAGATAGGCGAAGAGTGAGGTGTTCGGCCCGGACGGCTTGACCGTCAGATGCAGCTTCGGCGTGCCGTTGACGATGGCGCCGCTGGTGTAGACCGGGCTGGACCAGACGCCCGCGAACGACCTGTCGACGAGCGGAGTCGCGACCGCGGTCGGGATCGACAGAAGCCCTTGCAGTGCGCCGGAAACGAGCGCCACGCCGCTGTCCGCCAGGGTCGGGACACCAGCGGCGATGTTGCTGGTCCACCCCGTCGAGGCCTTGGGCTGGAGTGTGCCTGTCCGCGACAACCCGGTCGGTTTGGTGAGGTACGCCGTACGCGGCTGCCCGACGGCGACCCAGTTCGTGTACCCGCGCCAGACGCCGCGTTGCGACCTCAGCTGGACCTGCGCCTCGGCGTCCGCGCCGTTGTCCGCGTCGGCGATGTAGTGCCGCAGCCAGGCCGCGAGCTCGTCCCAGGTCTCGTTGGGCAGGCCGATCGCGCCAGGCACCTCAGGCGTCGAATGGTCGCCGTGCGCGAGCAGCAGGCGCTTCGGGCCGGTCAGCCGAGTGAAGAAGTCGGTGTACTGCGAGGGCGGGAAGATCGAGTCCTCGAACGCATTGGCAAGGAACACGGCCGGCGCGTTCGCGTTGATCTGGTCGACCATCGTCGCGGCCGACCTGACCGGCGCCAACTGCTTGGCCTCGGCGATCGCGCCGTCGAAGTTCCCGGTGACGAACTTGGTCTGCAGCGAGGCCATCTCCGGACCCGGCCGGCCAGTGATGTTGCCGAGGGCAAGCAGGCCGGCGACGGACTGGAGTGCGACCGTGTCGTTCGGATCGAGTGACGCGATCAGGTCGGCCCAGCCGCTCATCGCGCCGACCGCCTTGATCCGCGGGTCCTGCGCACTCGCGAGCAGCGAGGTGCCGGCGCCGTACGAGATCCCGACCGCGGCGACCCGACTGGTGTCGGCCGGTGTGTGCTGATCGGCCCAGTCGATCACCTTGCTGACGTCGGCGACGGTCGGCGGGCCCGCGATGTCGATGCCGCCGCCGGAGTCCCAGAAGCCGCGACTCGAGTACGCGATGACCTGGAAGCCGGACCTGGCCAGCTTCGCGCCCTGACCGACGTACTCGACGTTCGGCACGCCCCAGCTCGACGGCATCACCACGAGCGGGAACGGCCCGTCGCCCTGGCCGGTCGGCGTCAGCACGACAGCGCCGATCCCGGTCCCGTCCGCGCCGGGGATGCGCTGGTACGACGTACTGAAGCCTGGCGCGGACTGGTCGGCCTCGGCACGCGGACCGATGGTGATCAGGGCCAGCGCAACGGCAAGGGCGACAGCGAGGGCGGCTGCGAGTCTGCGCACGTGAGACCTCCGGCGTCCATCGAGAATTACCGGAGGGTAACCAGAAAGCTGTCACTGTGTCACTACCTCGGCACAGTGAGTGCCGGATCCACTCCGGTTGCCTCGATCGACCATTCCCAGAGCCGCTCGGCAAGGCCGGGGTCCCGAGCGGTGCGGGTGGGACGCGCGATCGCCGGTTTGCCGCGCCACCCGAGGAAGCCTGGACCGACGTACGAGCCGGGACTCAGGTCAGGGTTGGTCGCGGCGTACAGGCTCGGCCAGGCGCCTGCCGCGGCGGTCTGCGCGAAGAGGGTGTTCCCGATGCTCATCACCTTGGCCATGAACTGCTGGCCCGCGAGCTCGGGCCCGTTGGTCTGCAGGTGGGTGGAGGCGTACCCGGGATGTGCGCCGGCGCTGAGCAGGTTCACGCCGGCGGCGCGGGCGCGGCGGTCGAGTTCGAGCATGAAGAGCAGGTTGGCGAGCTTCGACTTCCCGTACGCGTCCCACTTGGAGTAGCCGCCGGCCGGTCGCCGGAAGTCCGCCTGCGTGATCCCGCGAACGGTCGTGTGCATGAACGAGCTGACCGTCACGACCCGGGCCGCGGGCGCCTGGAGCAGCAACGGCAGCAGCCGGCCGGTGAGGGCGAAGTGCCCGAGATGGTTGGTGCCGATCTGGAGCTCGAACCCGTCCTTCGTCTGCAAATACGGCGTCGCCATCACGCCGGCGTTGTTCACGAGCAGATCGAGCGCGTCGTACGTCGCGGTGAGTTTGCCGGCCGCCTGCTCGACACTCGCCAGATCGGCCAGGTCCAGCTCGACGACGGTGGGCTGCCGGCCGGCTGCGTCGGCAAGGGCTTGGGAGACCTTGGCGGCCTTCTCCGGATTGCGCGCGCCGATGAGCACCTCGGCGCCGTGTCTCAGCAGTTCGAGCGCCGTCTCGTACCCGAGGCCGCTGGTGGCGCCGGTGACCAGCGCCCGTCGTCCGGTCAGGTCGGGGATGTCCGCCGTACTCCAGGTCATGCGCCCACAGTAGTTGCGGGCGCACAACCTGGAGCGACCGTCAGAGGATCTTGCGCGCCTTGAAGGCGTCGGTCACCTGCTGCGCGGCGGGCTTGCCGTAGAGCAGCCGGGCGGCCTGGACGGTGTCCTGGGCCGCGGCGGCGAACGACGTGTCCGGGTCGTAGAAGAACGTCGCCTCGAGGATGACCTTGTTGGCCTTGGTCCGGCCGAGCGCCCGGTTGATGTCCCAGAGCGCGTTCGACCAGATCTCACCGTCGTCGTGCACCTCGCCGACGATGTCGTCGGTGGTCTTGCCGGTGTCGGTACGACGCAGGCAGTGCGGCTCGGTGCTGGTGTACGACGTCGCGTCCCAGTCCATCACGCAGGGCAGCTCGAAGCCCTTGCTGACCGGCTCGGACATGGTGACGGCCCAGTAGTCGCCGAAGCCCTCACCCATCGAGCCGGCCTGGAGCGACTCGCCGAAGCCCGGCACGACGTCGTCCTGCATCGCGTGACCGTACTCGTGCCAGATCACCTCGGCGTCCTCGGCGTCGTCGACGCCACCTTCGCCCATCGTGATGATGTCCGTCGACGGGTCGTAGAACGAGTTGTCGCCGGCGAAGGTGTTGATCGAGAAGTCCTGCGACTCGTTGTTCACCTCGGTGAATCCCAGTTGGTGGATGTACTCCTGCGTCTGGTTCACGTGGTAGTACGCCATCACCTGCTCGAACTTGTTGTTCGCGCGCTGGTAGACGAAGGTGTTGTTCTTGCTCTGCGCGACCCCGCCCTTGGCCTCGGCGATGTTCACATAGGCCCCGTTGAGCTTGCCGGAGCCGTCCAGGTTCCGCAGGATCACGTTCTTCTGGGCCAGGAACAGGGCATCCTGGTTCTTGTCGTTCTGGTCGGTCAGCTTCTCGTTCTGCTCGCTGACCACCGGGTTCGGGTCGAACACCGAACCGTGACCGTCGACGTTCTGGCTGACCACCTTCGACTCGACCACGGTCCCGCTCTTGGCGTCGACCAGGGACTCACTGACGCCCTCGGCCGACTTGCTGGTGACCTTCCAGACCAACCGCGCGTCCTTGCCACCGACGACGGCCAGCTGGGCCGCGCCCTGGGTGGCGGTCGGCGCCGGCACGGCGTCCTTGTGCGGCCCGGCGATCCGGGTCCGGGCGGCGCGAGCGCTGACCACACTGTTCGCGCTGCTCGTCGCTGTTGCCGCAGGCACCTTTGCCGACACGTCCAGATTCGACGGTATGGCGTCCCGTCCGTCGGCGATCTCGACACCGCCGCCCTTGGTCTCGTGCTTGGCGTAGTACCCGTTGACGACGGGCAGGCCCTTGAAGGTCTGCTGGTACCAGTAGTGCTTGCCGAGCAGCGACGTCTTGGTCTTGATCAACTTCAGGTTGCCCAGGGTCGTGGTCTCCGGCGCGGCTCCCGCGGCGCTGGTGACGGACAGCCCGAGCGAAATGGTGGCCAGTCCGGCGGTGACGGCCACGACCGCCTTGCGGCGTTTCGTCATACGTTCCCTCCCACAGTCGACGAACCTGTTCGTGTTGCGTAACGCAACAACTACGATCCGTCGAGACCCTAGTTCGCCCGGGCACCCGCTGGGAAGCGGAAGTTCCCGCCAGTCCGGCGTCGCAAGGGAAAACCTTGCTGGTGAATAGAGGACCGATCTTGGCCGCTTCTTCTCCTATCGTCGAACCCGACGGACAGGAGAGGATCCCGCCATGACCAAGCTGAGCCTGCAGGCCCTCAATCGCGCCACCCTGGAGCGGCAGTGGCTGCTCGAACGCCGGGACGCGACCGCGCTGGAGGCGATCGAGCATCTCGTCGGCATGCAGGCACAGTCACCACTCGCGCCGTACGTCGGATTGTGGACAAGACTGCAGTCCTTCCAGACCGACGAACTCGCCAAACTGCTGGAAGAGCGGCGGGCGGTTCGCGGTTCGATGATGCGGGCGACGATCCACCTGATGTCGAGCCGCGATTTCCTCGCGTTCCGGCCGCTGATCCAGCCGAGGCTCGAGCGGGAGGTGTTCCAGAACATGACGTACGGCCGGCACCGCCTCGAGGGTCTCGATATCGACGCCGTACTACGGGCCGGCATTGACCGCATGACCGCCGGCCCGGCGACCGCCGTACAACTGCGTGAGCACCTCGGCCCGCTCTGGCCCGACCGCGAACCCGCCGCACTGGCCCACGCCGTACGCTGCCTGCTCCCCACCATCCAGACCCCACCTCGCGGCATCTGGGGCAAGGGCGGCAACCCCGCCATGTCCACCGCCGACCTCTGGCTCAACTCCCCCGTGGACCCCGCCGCCTCCACCGACCCGGTCCCGTCTCTAGAGCGGCTGGTCCTCCGCTACTTGGCCGCCTACGGCCCCGCCTCAGTAGCCGACGCCCAAACCTGGTCCGGCCTAACCCGCCTCAACGAGATCTTCGACCGCCTGGACCTCCGCACCTACACCGACCTCACCACCGGCCGAACCCTCTACGACCTCCCCACCATCCCCCTCCCATCTCCCGACACAGAAGCCCCCACCCGCTTCCTCCCAGAATTCGACAACCTCCTCCTGTCCCACGCCGACCGAACCCGCTGGATAGACAACCAAACCCGCCAACAACTAACCCTCCAAGAGGTCCTGACCCGAGGCTCAGTCCTCCACAACGGCCAAGCCACCGCCCTGTGGAAACAAACCAAATCCAAGAAAACCGCCCACCTGGAAATCGACCCCATCACCAAACTGACGCGCGCCGCCCGCTCCGCGATCGAGTCAGAAGCCCACAACCTCCTGACCTTCACCGCCCCCAACGCAACCCACGAAATCAGATTCGCCCACCCCTGATCCGCTACGCTCCTCAGATCGGCGGAGGTGCGCTAACACCAACGATGCCGATCAGACCGCGGCGCATGGATCCAGCTCCGTTCGCCGCGGTCTGCTGCTGGGGCGAGATCATCTCGACTGCAGGAAGTGCTCCAGGGAATGGGCGCGATCGGTGAGAGATGGGTAGCTCGACATCAACTGGCGGCGGCGGTTGCCGTCGCGCCCCAACATCTGCTGGTGCTGGAACTGCCAGCCGTACAGAACCTGGATGAGCGTCGCACCGTAGCCCAGCTCGGCGGCGCGGCGATCGGCGCGGATGATGTCGCGCCGGCTGAGCCACGCAAGGATCGGCGGCGCGACGAACGGCGTGAGGAACAGCAGCGGCAGGAGCAAGCTGTCGTCGAGCAACAGGACGGCGAACAGGACTCCGGAGTACGCCAGCAACACGAAGGTGACGACCACACATCCGACGGCGGGAACCGCCAGCATCAACCGGCCGAGGGCCCGTACTCCGATCAGCGCGCACCGCGCCGGGATCGAGTACCAGAAGCTGAGCAGGCTCAACCAGTCCCGTCCGCCCAGGTGGTGACCGAGTTCATGAGCCAGCGCCGCTTCCAGGTGCGCCGGAGGCAGTGTGTAGAGCGCCCAGCGGCTCACGCCGACAACGTGTCCCGGGGTCGGTGTTGCGTTGACCTCTTCGGAATCCTGAATCCACAGCGTGTACCTGCCTTGCGGCACACCGGCTCGGTCGATCACCTGTCGCCAAGCCATCTGCAGTCGCTGCTCCTCCACGAGGGTCGGCTGCCGAAGTCGGAACAGGTAGCGGGCAAGCATGTCCTCGACGGGCCGAACGAAGACAACCGCTCCGGACAGCATCCAGGCGACGACAACGATCCATCCCCAGCCGAAGCCGAGCAGCCCGACGATCCACGAGACGATGGCGAAGCTCCAGAAGTACCAAGGCAACGCCGACAGCAGGAGAGTCGCGGTGGAAACGTCGACCCGGGCGCGTTGGGAACCGGCATCGCGGCCGGCTCCAGCCGCGTCGGGAGGCAGTTGGATCCACTGCGGGTTCGGAGGCACCGCCGGCGGGCCACCAGGTCCCGGCGGCCGCGTGGGCTCGAGTTGGCCGGACTCCCACGCGCTGTCCTCAGGTGGGTCACCGGGGCCGGTCATCCGAGATTCTCCTTCTGCATGGGCAAGGCTTGACGTCCGTGTCAGAACATCGACACATGGACGTGGTCGAAGTGGCCACCGGTGGCGTCGGTGGGGTTGTAGACGCCGCCGCCGTTGTACGGGATCCACGTGCCGCGTCGAGCCGACCAGATCTTGCCGTACCAGATCACATAGTGCACCCCGGTCTGCGCCGCGGTCTTGACCGCCCAGTTGGCGATCTGGTCGCCGCGGACTCGAGCCGGGGCGGACTTCCTGGCGTCGGCTCCGACCATGACGTCGCAGGCTTTCCCGCGCGGATGGTCGCTGGTCGGGTTCCAGACGTGGGCGTCCCAGCAACTCATGCTGAGGGTTCCCAGGTTGTTGCGGGCCTCGGCGATCCAGGCCGCCGTTCGCGGTGTCACCATTCCGCCGGTGCCACTCGGGTCGGTGACACTTGCCGTCTGCTCGGGCCAGACTCCATTGATCGGTCCGTTCTCGACCAGACCGCCACCTTGCCCACCGCAGTCGTCATCATCCAGCACGCCTTCATTCGCCGAGCCCGGAGGAGGTGCGCCTGATCGACCGGCGTACGGATTCCCCGCACGGGTCAGGTCGATGCCGGCCTCCGACGCGATCTGTCGCGCCTCCTGCTCCCGCAGTGCATAGCGGTCGGGGAATGCCGACACCTGAACAGCTTGAGCGACGTCACCAAGAGGCATCGTCGGCCAGCCGTTGATGTCCACCAAACCAGGCGGGTTCGGAGCTGCGGACCCGCCGAAGAAAGCGTCGGCTGCATAGTGCGGATCCATGATCTGCGCGACTGTTCCCCATCCGGCAGCCGGACGCTGCTGGAACAGCCCAACGGAGTCTGCGTCGCCGTACGACAAGTTCTGCAGATTCGATTCGACCAGAGCCGTCATCAACGCGATCAGGGTCGCCTTGCCGGGCAGACCACGCTCGATGGCGACCTGGTCGATGAGCTTGGCGAAGTCTTGCTGGGATTTGTGAATCCAGCCTGCTGGAACAGGACCGCCGGCTTGTCCCGGTGGCAGCGGAAGGCACGCCGCCTGCGGCTGAGTCGTTCCGCCGAAAGGCGCAACCATCAACAGACTCACGATCCCGACCACGACGAGCGCAACCGCGCCCTTGACGTACACGCTCTTGCTCGCGACCGCCAGGAACCCCCGCCCGACATCACGTTCGTCGAACATCGCGATCCCCCACTGTCATGGCCCCGTACCGCCAGACACGTCGCTGATGACCCATTGGCCGTTCTGGTTCACGAGAGTGACAAGCAGGGGTACGTCGATGCGCTGAGCATTCTTGCCCGTGACATTGATCGTGACCTTCACGAAGCGCGTGATGCGCTCCGGAGTGTCGACGGGCGCCTCCGCGTTGGGCGGCGGCGCGCTCACCGGGGCAGAGATGACCGTCGACTTTCCACCATCCGCCTTCAGAGCGTCGTAGGTGGGATCGCCCGCCGACGTGAAGCTCGAGGCCACATCCTCAGTCATGTACTTCGAGGCCTTGCCGACCAGCGCGGCATAGTCCTCGGCGCTCGGGTCGCGGGTGTAGAACACTCGCGCCCAGGCGCCAACTACACCGGTCGCCGAGGCCGTCGCTTGCGCAGACGGTCGCCGAGTCTCAGGCGGCGGGGTCGTCAGGGCCGATGTCGTCGCGGTCGGGGCAGCTTGGCTCGATTGATTGTTGGATGGAGCCGTCGGTACGACGACAGTGCTTCCCGGTGTCAGCAGCCCGACCGGGGATCCCCCATCCGTGTCTTCGCCGCCGAACAGGCGCGGCAGACCACCGCCCAGGCCGAGAATCACGATGGCCAGGATGACCACCAGGACGACGATGACCGCTGGGCTGGTCGGCTCGGCCTGTCGTTGGCTGCGCAGCCAAGCCATCCGCTGTGCATGATCGTCGCGCCGCCAGCTCTTCTTCGCGCGACGACGCTCGCGGCCACTGAGCTCGTCCAGTTCCTCCGGATAGTCGTAGTCCGTGCTCATCAACGAGCGCCAGCCGTCGGGCGCATCCGGCCGCTTATCTGACGGGTGTCCGCGGACAGTGTCGTCCGGCGGACTCGAGTCCGGGGCACTGTGACGTGGCCGGCCGTTACCTTCGCGGCGGTCGTGAGGCGATCGTGATCTCCGAGCCATCAGGCATCACCTACGCGGCACATGCATTGTCACGCCGTCCTTCGTGACAGTGGAGTACTCCCGGAATCTCCGCTGTTGAGAGGTCGGTGGCTTGCGCCGCGATCGCTGCCCTTTGGGCGGTCCCTCCCGCAGACTCGCAGAATGCGTGTGGACACGCGGCTGCTGATGTCTGAGCTCGTTGGCGGGCATCGCAGCCTGCCGAGAATGCCGGCCCTTCGGCGCATCCGCCGCGGCGCGCCTCGAGGCGCCGCTGGTCGATGAACTGCCGGCGGCCGCGACTCCCGCGGCGGTCACCGTGATGGTCCGGCGCTTGTCAGCATCCTTGCTCTGACCGCGAGAGCGGGCGAGATTGAGTGCAGAGGTGCTCCGTGTCGGATGTGCCGCGGCGGCAAGTCTCCCGCCGGCACCGGCTGCGCCTTGTCCACCTGCTGGTCCGGCCGGACCAGCAGCGGCGTCGGTCCGCCGCCGGTCAGCACCTGGAGTCAATTCGTACGGCGAGCTGCTCGCGCCACCACGCGGTAGAGCGTTCAAGGCGGGCGCCTGCCGGTAAACACGTACTGAGGAAACTCTCTGCGGCCCGGTTACACCGTTGCCTCCGCTGCGTTCTCGCCGCTCGGTCATGGCCGGAGCTGCACCGCGGCCACCCACAGCACCCGCCAGTCGTCTGAACGCCCCGAGGGCGCCCTTACGGGCGAGACCGCCGAGGAGGATGCTCCCGGATCCCGGCCGCATCAGCGACGTGAGGTTGTCGAGCAGTCGGCGCAACCTGAACGCGGCGATCAAGACCGCAATGGCCAATCCGGTGACCGGCAGCCAGCCGAGCACACCGGTCAGGCTGAAGATCACGGTGACCAAGGTCAGGGTCGTCCCGAACACCAGCATGGCGAGGAACGACTGGATGACCAGACCTATCAAGGCCTCGAACCAGTTCAAGCCCCACTGCCTCGGCTTGCCGGGAATGATCCACAGGCAGGCGAAGAAGACCCCGACGACCAGCAACAGCAAGCACCCGATGAACGCCATCAAAGCGGTGAATGCCAGCGAAATGGTCAGGAATGCGAACAACGTCGCCGCGATCGCGGCGAGCATGACCACCGAAATACGCCCGAACGGGTTCTCGCCCTTCACCCATTTCACCGTCGCGGCGTCGTCGCCGCCTTCGGCCGGTTTGATGACGGAATCGATGTACTTCTTGCGCGCATCCCCATCCGTGCCCGCGTCGAGCATGCCCTTCCCGTACCGGCCGCACGCCTCCACCGATCCGAATTCCGCGATGCACCACGGTGTCACGGCAAAACCGCGCCAGGTTGCATCGGCGGACTTTCTCAGCAGGGTGTCTTTCGGTGGCCCGGTGAAGCCGGGCTCGGGCCAAGCCAACGGGCTCTGCATCGTCGGCCCCATCGCGTCGGCCGAGGTCGTCATGATGGTTTCCGCGCCCAGTTGGCGGGCTCCGTCGATTCCGCGCAGCCACATCGCGGGTGCCACCGCGAAACTGACGCTCAGCACGCCGGCGACGAGCACCCAGACCAGCTGGCCCATCGCGCTGCCGCTGGCCCTGCGCTGCGTATAGGCCGCGACGGCGCCGAAGGCGAGAGCCGAAGGAAGCAACCAACCGACGAGTTGATTGCTTGAGGCCCCGATCGTCGTCGCGGTGGCGTCGGTCAGCGGCTTGACGTCGGTGAACGAGAACAGCCACCAGCCGACCGAGATCGCCGCACGGGTGATGGCGATGATGTACATCATCACCATGTAGGCGTAGCCGTTGAAGACCGCCTGCAGGGGGTCGCGGATGCTGGTTTCGAAGTCCAGTCCGTAAGTCATCGGACCGTACTGCTCGAACAGCGTCCTCGTGTCGCCGTGCGTCAGGTCAGGAGTCGGGAGCAGGTCACCAAATCCCGCGGGGTTGGTGGGGCCTGGCTTGGGGTCGGCGGCGAGGGCGACCTGGCTGGTGACTATCAGGGAGATGGCGAGGACGGTTAGCGCCGTGCGGGTTCGGCGCTGCCATCTCATGCGACGTGCTCCTTGTTGTTGGAGGAGGGGCGCTGGGGGTCGTCGTCGGGGGTGGGTTGGTACATGGCCTCGTTGTAGGCGGCTTCGTCTGCCTCTTGGTCGTAGACCTCGTCGGGGCCGATGGGGGATTCGTAGCGGGTGGGGTGGTGGTGGTCGTGGTCGTGGCCGTTGGGGATGGGCGGGTGGCCGTTTTGCTGGGCTACTGGTTGGGGGCCGGTGGAGGGGTCAGCTGAGGTGGGTTGGGGCTCGGCTGGCGCCATCGGGGCGGTTGGGTGGTCGGCTGAGGCCGGGGGTGATTGGTTGGGGTCGGTTGGTGCCGACGTGGGGGCAGGTTGTGCCTCTGGTGCGGGGGCGGGATCGGTCGAGCCGTTTGGTGCGTAGGCAGGGTCGGCCGAGGCGTTCGGTGCATATGCAGGGTCGGCTGAGGCGTTCGGGGCGTACGCGGGGGCGGCTGAGCCGTTGGGTGTGTAGGCGGGGTCGGCCGCGGCGTCTTGCGTGTGGGCAGGGGGCGTCGCAGGGGTGGCTGCGCCGTTTTGGGTGTAGCCCGGGGCCGGGGAGCCGTTGGGCGAGTAGGCCGGGGCGGGGGGCTCGGTCGGGGGCGGGTCCTGGGTGTGGGCCTCGGCTTGGGCTGTGGCGGTGGCGGCTGGTTCGAAGGTTTCTTCTTCGTCTTCGGCGAAGGGGTCTTCGGGTTCGTGGGCCGCTATGACGGGCTGGGGCTGCTGGACGTCGTGTTCGGACTCGGGGGTGGTGCGGAGGAGTGCGGCCACGCGTTCGCTCGGGATGTCGATCTGGACGGTGGCTACCTCGTCCCAGCGGTCGCGCATGATGCAGTGGCCGTGGCGGATGCTCTTGCCGTTGGCGGCGGTGTTGATGCCGCGGACAAGCGTCTGGTACGGCGGTGTCTGCGGGCGACCGAGGAGCTCGAGCAGCGAGTCGACCTGCTCGCGGGAACGCAGGCTGAAGGCGAACAGCGTGGTGATCTGCTCGACCAGACCCGGAAGCTTCAGGATTGACGCGGGGTCCTGGGTGTCCAGCACCAGGGATGCGCCGAGCGCACGGCCGACACGGGCGATGTAGTCCAGGAAGGACGCGCCGTCAGGGGTCTTCGTGAGCAGGTGGACCTCAGGCACGATGACGACCTTCGACCGGCCACGGAACTCGCGACGGCCGGTTGTCCGGACCATCCACGCCAGGCAACCGCGCAGACAGGCCATACCGACACGTTCGATCGGGGACCAGGACTCCGGCGCCGACTCAGGTGAGGGCAGCGTGAGACCGGGCATCTGAACGACCCACAGGCCCGGATTGGTAGTCAGCGACGACAGACCGGACGGCGGACCGGCGACGACCGAACCCAGGCCGGTCTCCACCAGGTCGCGCAACGCAAACCCAACGGTCCGGGTCGTCTCCGAGTCAGCGTTGCACAGCCGCTGGATGACACCCCAGGACGAGGGATCGGGCGACTGGATCTCCGCACGGGTCGCAGCAACGACCGGAGCCTCGGCCGCTCCACGCAGATGCGGCGGCAGCAACAACATCAGCTGCGACGGAGCCTGCAGCAACGCGTCGTCGACAGGCAGCACGCGCAGCAGGTCCGCAGCACCGGAGAACTGTGCCGTGATCTCGATGACAGCAGTCGGTACGCCGTACTCCGCGGCGACTGCGGACACACCGGCCGCGTCGCCCTTCAGGTCGAGCAGCGGCACCCAGGCGCCGGCGAAGGCGGAGTCGAGACCACCCATCATGGCGGCAGTCGTCTTGCCTCGACCGGACCGGCCCAGGAACAGCGTCGTCGTGGCGTCACCAAGCGCAGAACCGGCGGCCGCATCGAAACGCACCAGACCGGGCGTCGACCCGGTCAGATAGCCGATGGCAGGACCAGTGGCGTCACCGATCGATGCACCGCCCCAGAACCAGGAGCCGAAGAAAGCGGTCGATTCACGCACATGCCCGAGGTCGGGCACGCGCAACTGGTCGCCTGGCAGGGATTCCAGCCACAGGTCACGCTGCTCGTCAGCACCCGGGGCCACGGTGATACCGCGGTCGGCGTAGTGCGCGATGACGGCGTCGACGTACGCCTCGAGGTCCTCGCGGGTGTCCGCGCTGACCAGCAGACGCGGGTGGTCCTCGACCAGGGTCAGGCCACTGCGGTTGATGTCTCGCTTCACCTCGCGCATGATGCGTTCGGTCTCGACGATCTCGTCCGCGGTCTCCTCCGCAGTGCCCTTCGCGGCGGACCGGCGCTGTTCCTTGGCGCTCTTGCGGGTCTCGTCGACCAGGCTCCGAGCCGTCTTCTTGGTCAGCACGCGGAAGCGCACCGAGGCCTCGACGGTGACGTCGATCTCGTCGCCGTCGTCGTCGATCGCCTTGATCTCGGACAGCGTGCGCAGCCACTCCCCCGCACCCGGCGTCTCGAGCTCCTCGGGGAAGTCCGTCATCGCCAGCACAGTCGTGTACGCCGCGATCTGGCCGCGAGCGTCGTAGATGCGCAGGTGATCGGTGTACGGCACGACTCGGCCGGACGTAAGCCGGGCCAGCGCGGCACCGGTGATCAGACCGCGGCGTGGAGCGGCGACGGCGCCGCGGTGCATCTCGCGGCTGACCAGCCAGGAGATCACCTCGGCCGGCGCGGTGTGCGCCCGCCAGACGGTGGAGCCGAGTTGCCGGGCGAGCTTGCGGACCCGCTCGTCCAGGTGCGCGAGCTCACGAGCGCTGACCCGCCAGGAGGTCGTACCGAGGGCGTCGCTGATCGAACCGCGCACCTGCGCGGTCGCCCGCGGGTCGCGGTCTGACAGATGTACGCCGAGCGCGACGTACCGCTCGGGCATCCGCATCTCGTCGATGCGGTCGGCGCGCGTCTGCGCCCAGGCCTCGTGGTCGCCGAGCCGGTAGTGGCCGGCGACGGAGTCGATGTAGTCCTGGCCGGTGGAGCGGCCCCAGACCACCTTCAGGTGGCTGAGTCGGTCACCCAGGATGGTCGCGGCAGCACTGACCGCGGCGTCCAGGGCAGCGTCCTGCTCCGCCTCGGTGGCCAGGTCGGTGTTCGCCACCGAAATCAGGAACCACGCCTCGGCACTGCGCTCGGTCACCAGCAGGCCGTCGGCGATGGCCACCAGGCGAGGCGGCGGTAGACCGCGCTCGCGGCCGACGCCGACCAGGTTCAGGAGTTTGTCAGCGATCTTCATCGTTGGCCCTTCCGCTCCGATCGGCTCAGCCCTGATGACGAATTCCTGCGACTAACCCGTTGCACGTGGTCCGCCCCGAGCAATCGGGCCCGCTGGTTCACAGTGATGTCCGCACCTGCGCGGACCATCGGATCCAGCTCCACCACGACCTCGCGTTCCCACTCCGGCGTCACTCTGGCCTTCGCCAGGTTGGCCACCTTCTGGGTCGCGACGCGCTCACGCCATGGCAGGTACTCCGTCTTGTCGGCGGCCCGGGCGCCGAGACCGATGATCGGGCGGTGGGCGCGCAACGCGTAGCGGACGGCCAGCGCCCACTCGGTCACGCGGCGGCGGCGTTCGTGGAACTTACCGGGGCGCCAGCCGAACGCGGTGATCACGAACGGCGGAACGACGTACAGGCTCACAGTGCCCTTCTGCGGGACCCCGATGAACGGGATGAGCAGTGCCACCCAGAGCACGATGATCACCGCACCGAAGATGATCATCCGGCGCCGGGCGCCTTCACCCAGGTCGATACCCAGCAGGTCGTACTGCCGGGTCTCGATCTCGAAGTGGTGGGTCAGGGTACGGCCGACGCGCATTCAGCTACCTCCGGACAGCAATCCCCAAAAGCCCTTCAGCACATTGATGGTCTGGTTGTTGGCGTAGATCAGCCCGCCGACCAGGACCCCGGCCGCAATGTGCCCGAACAGCTCGCCCCACTCGCGCTTGAAGTAGTGCCCGATGGCCCGCAGCACGAGGATGGCGATGAAGATGTTCCCCGCGATGACCAGCACCCAGTCCTTGAAGTCCGCACCCGTGGGGACATTGGGGTCGGCCAGCGGCGCGGCGAGCTGCACCACGCTCGCGGCCAGTTCGTGAGTCGTCATTGCGGTGTCTCCCTTGTTGCCTTGGTGATCCGATGGCCAGTCGCTGGATTCATCCGACGGCAGCCACTTGCCATCGTTGTGCTCCGTCGGTGGCGACAGTACGCCTCAACGTGAGCGTGTACGTCTGGTCGAGGGTGGTGTCACCCGCCCCGTCCCAGGTGACGGCCGCGGTCGCCCGCCGCTCGTCGTCATTGCCGGTATAGACCTGCCAGTCCTTCAGCTCACCGAACTTCACCGCACCGTTCAGGCTGCGGATGGTCGAGCCTGGCGCGGTCACCGCCGAAACCTTGTTGTCCGACTCCGCGTACGCACCGAAGAAGGCCTCTGCGTCCTTCAGCGTGGCCGCGGTCAGGTCGTCGTCCGGAGCGCTGGCCTCGGGCATGTTGTCCGGCAGCGGCACGCGCACATCCGGAACGAACGTCGGCGGCCCACTGGCCACCACCCGCGATGCGGTCCGGGCGACCGGAACGGACACCCGCTCCCACGTGGCCGCCCCAGCGGTCCACACCTTTCCCTTCTTCGCATACGGACGGACTTCCACTCGTACGTCGACCACTGCGGTGACGCCGCCGGAGTCGACCGTGACCTGGCCCGGGTAGGCACGGTCGGCAGTCTGCTTGCCGCGGCCGTTCCAGCCGGCGCGGCTGTCCAGTCCGGCGGCCAGGTCAAGCCCGATCTGGGCCGGCCGGGCATCCGGTTCGTCCTCGTCCCAGTTGAGATATGACACCGCGTAGCGAGTCGCGACCGCGCGAGCCTCGTCGGACGGGAAGCTGTTCTGCCCGCTCACGACGGTCTCGGGCGCCTTGTTCGGGGCCACCCACGAGCGGACGCCGCTGATCGCTGCCAGCAGCAGCACGACGACCACCAGGCCGCGGAAGAAGCGGCGCGCCCAGGTGGAGAACGACGACTCGGACTCGGTCGACCATGGCGCCTGGCCGGGCTCGTACACCTCACGGGCCGGGGCCGGGGCCGGTGCGGCGTGCGAACCGTGAGACGATCGCTGTTTCAAACGTTCGGGTGGGCGCTGACCAGGTTGCGAAGGCTCAGCCGGACGGGAGGAGGGACGACGTGGTGGTGCCATCACACCGCCGGCCGGCGGTGGAGCCTGCTGCGGAGTCGAGTACTGCGCCGCTACGCCCTGTGCCTGGCGAGGCGTGGGTGACACCGGACCATCCGGGTGATCCCACCACTCCGGTGCGGTGTTCTGCGGCCGTCCCTTACCCGGCTTCTTCGTACGCCGCTGGTCCGACCAATGCTCACCTCTTGGCGGCAGATTCAGCAACGTTCGCCACCAACTCATCGCTACCCGCCCCTCAGACAGCAGTTACGCGGACAGTAGCCGGGAGAATACGGCAAGCAACTGTCCTCCGGGAGACCTGAGACCAGGATCCGGATACTCCATTGCTCCCCGCAGCCATACTGTTACCCAGCTCGCGGGCAGTGTCACGCTCATCGAGCAAGAGTGACACCTTCGGCACCGTCGTCATAGCTCCTCTCTCATGCCCGCTCCGGTCGATCGGGCAGCGCACACCATGCCACACGCCGCGGACAGGTTCGAAGATGCGTGCGAACAACATGGTAAAGAACAGATCAAGTGATCACAGATAGTAACGGATCGGCGGGTCCAGCCTGTGGAAAACTCTCCCGTGGCGAGGGGTCAAAACGGCATACTCCGGGCATAGGGTCCGATGTATCCCTGCTACCCCTGGAGGACCAGGATGGAAACACGCCGACTGGGCAGACTCGAGCACGAGAGCTCGGTGCTGATCTACGGCGCGGCCTCGCTCGGCGGGGTCGACCAGGATCGGGCCGACGCCTCGATCCAGGAGGCCCTGGACGCCGGCATCAACCACTTCGACGTCGCCGCGGACTACGGCGACGCCGAGCTGCGGCTGGGCCCGCGGATGCCGGAGATCCGCGACCGCATCTTCCTCGCCACCAAGACCGGCCGCCGCACCTTCGAGGAGGCCTGGAGCGAGATCAACAGGTCACTGGAGCGGCTGCAGACCGACCATGTCGACCTGATCCAGATGCACGCCGTCTGCGATCTGGAGAACCTCGACCTCGTCACCGGCAAGGGTGGTTCGCTGGAGGCGGCGATCCGCGCCAAGGACGAGGGCATGGTCCGGGCCATCGGCATCACCGGCCACACCGCCCAGGCGCCGTCGGTCCATACCGAGGGCCTGCGCCGGTTCGACTTCGACAGCGTTCTCACACCTCTCAACTACCGCCTCTCGACGGACCCGCAGTACGCCGCCGACTACGCGGCGCTGGTGGAGGCGATCAAGGCCTCCGACGCGGCGCTGATGACGATCAAGATGATTGCCCGGCGCAACTGGCGGGAGGGCGAGGAGAAGTCGTACAGCACCTGGTACCGGCCGTTCGACGAACAGCGCTACATCACTGCCGCGACCGCCTGGCTGCTGAACGGTCACCCAGAGATCACCGGCCTGGCCACGGCCGGCGAGACCCGGCTGCTGCAGCAGATGATCGTCGCCGAGCGGGAGCGGGCCGACCTCACCCCGGAGGCAGCGGCGTCGATCCTGGACGAGGTCAAGGACTACACGTCACCCTTCGTGGACATTCCGATCTGATTCCGCGTGTCCCAGGTCACAGTCCGGCATCCGGATAGCGGGCAATCCGTACGGCGTACGAGGTCACTGATCTGGTACGCCGTACTGCCCGGGAACACTGCGGGGCGGGGCGGTGTTGAAGGATCCGTAGTCGTCTAACTTCGGAGGTCGTAGTGGCAACGGTCGAGCTGACCCAGGACAACTTCAACGAGGTGGTCGGTAGCGACGGCCTGATCCTGGTTGATTTCTGGGCAGAGTGGTGTGGCCCGTGCAAGATGTTCGGTCCCGTGTTCGAGAAGTCGTCCGAGCAGCACACGGACATCACGTTCGGCAAGGTCGACACGGAAGCCCAGGCCGAATTGGCCCAAGCGTTCGACATCAGGTCGATCCCGACCTTGATGGCGGTGCGCGACGGCGTCGTCCTGTACTCCCAGCCCGGCGCGCTTCCGGCCGCCAACCTGGAAGACCTGATCGGCCAGCTGCGTGCGGTCGACATGGAAGAGGTCCGGGCCCAGATCGCCGCCCATGAGGCGGAGCACGGCACCGAGCCGCACACGCACTGATTCAAACAGTTCAAAGAATCCGGGAGCTCGCTCAGAGCTTCCGGATTCTTTCTGCCAGCTCGCGCCGTCCCGGCCCGTACTGGATCTGCTGGTTGGAGTCGATCGCGTCCTTGAGCTTGGCGCGCTCGGCGGCCGAGAAGTGGCCCCAGCCGCCCAGCACCAGCTTGAGCGCGTGGTAGTGCTCGTTCCCGGTCAGAGGTCGTTTGAGGGCCTCGACCAGGACCTCGCTGTCGATCAGTGACAGATCGCCCTCCATCAGTCCGAGGGCCAGCACGCGGACGATCGGCGAGCCGAGCGTGAACATGTCCTTCACCTCGCCCCGGTCGAACTTCTCGACCGCGGATGCATTCGACACCCGCTGCACGATCCGGTCGAGCATCGCGCCCCGGACCTCGGTCAGTTCAGCGCCGCGCATCTCGGTGTAGATGGTCGCGTAGGCGTCGAGCTCGTGCTCCATCCCGAGTCGTCGCAGCATCTCCGCACTCTTGCGCGCGTTGCCGGCGATCTGCTCGATCAGCTGGATCTCGAAGTGCCCCGCTTTCATCGACCGGATGCGATCCACGACCGCCGGCATGATCGCGAGCACGACCCCGCCTCCGAGCACGATCAGCAACTCGACTTCGCCTACACCGACGAAGAGTCCGACGATCGCGGCAGCGCACAAAGCACCTCCGGCCGAGAGCCAGAGGATCCGGGCGACGACAGACAGCCGCCTCAGGGTCGAGTCGGTCGAAGACTGCGTGGCCGGCTGCCGGCGAGGACCAACGCTGGGCCCGGGGTTCGGCGAGCCATGCTGAGGGTTGGTGGGCTGCGGGGTGGTGGCTTGGTGCAGCTCGAACGTATGGAGGTCGCTGCCGCCTCCGGGTGGGACAGGCTCCTGGGTGTACGGCCACGAGCCGCTCGTCGAACCGCGGTCCGGACCTGCAGGGCGATCGTCGGACATCCGGGCTGCCTCTCAGCTCGTCGTGCGTTCAGCCGATCGTGCTCCGCGGGGCGCCCGTTCGGCAACCACCTGACGGCAGGATGCTGCAACCGCGGGTCGAGTGGTCTGTCCGCCCGCGAGAATCCAGCCATGCGTGGCGCCGCGTGCGTCAGGCGTCGCGCGAGCTGAGGACGCAGAACTCGTTGCCTTCGGGGTCAGCGAGGACCGTCCAGCTGGGCTCGTCGGGCTGACCGACGTTGACGCGACTGGCGCCGAGCGCTTCCAGGCGGGCGATCTCGGCGTCGCGGTCCTGGCTGGTGTGCGGTGCGAGATCGAGATGCAGGCGGTTCTTCACCGTCTTGCCCTCCGGCACGGGGACGAAGACCATGCCCGGCCCGATCCGCTCCCAAGGGGTGTTGCGCATGGCGTCCTCGTCAACCCAGCCGGGGATGTTCACACACTCGGTGTCGGTCTCGTAGATCGTCTTCCAGTCGAGCGCCTCCGCCCACCAGGCGGCCTGCTTCCGCACGTCGTGACAATCGACCACAACCGTGTACCACCGCAGCACCATGAGAGGCCCTCCTCGTCGTTGAGGAGAACACCCTGACACGCGGGACCGACAGAAAACGAAAGAGCGGGCCCTGGGCAGGGGATCTCAGCCAGGGCCCGCTCTTGGGGCTGACCGGGGCGGCGGAGGTGACCGGCAGTGGAGCTCGAGGACGGGGTGGTCTGCCGTCCGGGAGGGTCACCTGGCGCCCGAGGCGTCGGTCAGCCGGGGTGGGCGATGCCGAGAATCGGCGATCGCCCTCTCGCGACTCAGCGGAGCGGGTTGAAGGGACGCAACTCGTCCGGCGTGCGGCCGGTGGTGATGGTCTCGGCCAGCAGCTGACCGGTGACCGGGCCGAGCGTGATGCCCCACATGCCGTGTCCACCGGCGACGAAGACACGCGGTGACGCGGTCGCACCGATCAGCGGCAGGCCGTCCGGCGTGCAGGGCCGAGGGCCGACCCACTCGAAGGTACGGGCGTCCAGGTCGGCGTCGCGCAGCAGCGGACGGGCGGCATCGACGATGGCGTCGATCCGGCGCGGGTCGAGCTTGGCCTCCGGCTTGCGGAACTCCATCATCCCGGCCACGCGCAGCCGGTCGCCCAGCGGCGTACAGGCGATGCGCTGCGCCGGGAAGTACACCGGACCGGCCGGCACGTGAGCGATCGGCACGCTGAAGCTGTAGCCACGCCCCGCCTGCACGACGGTGCGTACGCCGAACTCCCGGGCCAGGTCGTTCAGCCACGCGCCGGTCGCCATCACCACGGCGTCGAACGGGTCGGTCTCACCGTCGCCGGTGATCAGCCGGACGCCGCGGATCTCGTCCACGATGTCCTTCACCACGACGCCGCTGATGATCTGCCCGCCGCGCGCGGTGACCGAGTCGGCCAGCAACTGGACGTACTCGCCCGGGTTGATGAAGCGCTGCCCGTGCAGCCTGATCGCGGCGCCGATCTCGTCGGACAGCGACGGCTCGATCTCGCGGGCGTCGTCACCGGTGATCGCCTCGAACTCGATGCCCTGACCCGCGGCGTGGATCTGCTCGATCTCCTCGAGCAGCACGCTGCGCTCGGCCTCGGTCCGGTACGCGGCCAGGAACGACTTCGCCTCGTACGTCTCCGCCTCGACGCCGGCCTTGCCGAGCAGGTCGAAGGCGTTCAGGGCCTGCCGGTTGATCGGGACCAGCGACTCCATCGCGGTCTTCCAGCGTCCGGCGGTGCTGTTGCGAGCGAAGCGGGTGAGGAACTTGAGGAGCCGCGGGCTCGCCGTCGGCGGAACGTACACCGGTGAGGAGGGGCTCAGCACCGCGCGGACGCCGTACTTCAGGACGGCCGGCTCCGGCAGTGGGGTGGCCAGGCCGGGCGTGAGCCAGCCTGCGTTGCCCCAGGACGCACCCGCGGCGACGCCCTCGCGATCGAGCACGGTGACCTCGACGCCGGCTTCCTGGAGGAACCAGGCGGTGGCGAGTCCGACCATGCCCGCGCCGACGACAGCGACGCGATCGGGAACGATGTGAGTGGAACCAGCAGCGACCATGTATCGATGGTGCGTCGTCAACCATCCGCTGTCATGGTGCGATCACACCACTGACGGGACAAATGACTGTGTGCAGAGCACAATAACCTGATGATCACCGCGCCTGACCTCATCATCGCCGTCGGCCCAGCCCTGTTCGAGGTGGTGGTGACCGGCAAGGGCGACGGAGAGGTCCGGGACGTCTTCCTGGCCGATCCGCAGGAGCCGGCGACCGGTCAGCCCGGTGACCTGGTGCTGGGCCTCGGCCTGCGCGGAGCGGAGGACGCCGTCGAACTGGTCGAGCGGTGCACGGCCGGCAGCGCCTCTGGCGTCGTCGTGCGTACGACGCTCGCCCACGAACCCACCGTGGTCGCGGCAGCCGAGCGCTGGCAGCTCACGCTCGTCGCACTGCAGCCGAGTGTGACCTGGGCGCACGTGGTGTGGCTGCTCCGCGGTGTGATCGACAGGGCGGCTGCGCCCGACTCCCCCGCCGCTGGGGACGCCGGCGTACATCAGGAGCTCTTCGCACTCGCAGACGCCGCCGCAGCGATCGTGGACGCGCCCGTCACCATCGAGGACAACCAGTCGCGCGTGCTGGCGTACTCCTCCGGGCAGGACTTCACCGACCCCACCCGCGTCTCCACCATCGTCGGCCGCCGCGTCCCGGCCGAGGTGATCGCACACTTCCGGGCCCGAGGCATCTTCCGCCGGCTGGCGCGCTCCAGCGAACCGTTCCTGGTGCCCGACGGACCGAACGGCATCCGCCCGCGACTGGTCGTACCCGTGCGAGCTGGTGGGGAGTGGCTGGGGTCGATCTGGGCAGTGGTGGACGGTCCGGTGAGTGAGGAGGTCACCACCGAGCTGAGCAACGCTGCGTCGGTGCTGGCTCTCCATCTGCTGCGGCTGCGTGCCCAGGCCGATGTGGCGCGACGGAGTGCCATCGACCGGCTGCGGACCATCCTCCGGCAGTTCTCCCCCGACAATCCGGTCGACGTACGGCTCCCACCGCAGCCGTGGCGGGTTGTCGCGCTCGGGTCGCCCGACGGGTACGACGTACCGCAGCAGCTCGACCTCTGGGAGTCGACCGGTCGTCGGTACGGGTGGAGCGAGCCGCAGTTGGCCGACCTGGACGGGACGGTGCTCGCTGTTGTCACGGACAACGAGGGTCCGGGGTCGTGGACCTGGCTGAGCAAGCTCGTCACCGAACAGGCGAAGGCCACGCCCGGCACCGTCGCTGCTGCAGGCGGTCCGGCACGTGGTCCGGCCGATCTGCCGAGCTCACGCGCCGAGGCGGTCGAGCTGCTCGGCCTGGTACGTCGGGGACTCGCGCCCGGACCAGCGTTGAGAGTTGAAGAGGCGTGGCATGTGCTGACTGTTCACCGAGCCGTCACCTCGTTGGACACGACCAAGATGGACGGACCGCTCGCCACACTGCTGCGGCACGACATCGAGCACAGCACCGGATTCGTGGAGACGTTGCAGGCCTGGCTCGAGTACCCGGGTCAGCCGCAGCGGGCGGCGCGGCAGCTGCACCTGCACACGAACACCTTGCGGCACCGGATGAAACGGATCGGCGAGATCGCGGAGCTGGATCTCTCGGATCCGCGCGAACGCCTCGCGCTGCAACTGCAGATCGCCGCCGTGCGGACCGAGCACTGAGTTCCCGAACGCACTGAGAGGTTCGCCACAGCCCTGTGTAACAAGGCTTCATATTCTGGCAACGGTTGGGCAACATGCGGCTGGTTGAGTCGTACTCAGCAGCCGGTCCAGCCGTTCACCAGGCGGCTGGAAAGGCCGGGTCCGAGCTTTTCACCAGGAAGCTCGGGCCGTCGTGGGCCCGGCGGTTGTCTGAGCGATCGCCGGGCCTCACATCTTTGCCAGTGCAGGGCACTAGGACAACCGGTTCACGATGTGCGCGTAGACGCCGGGGAGCAGCGCGGCTGCGGGGACGATGCGGGGAGCGAGCAACGATCTGTTCCGGGCCCAGAGCAACGAGCCGGTGAGCAGGCGGCACTCCCAGGAGACCCGTCGCCAGGCAGCCTCGTAGTCTTCGGGTCGGTCCTTGAGAATGCAGTCGACGAGCTCGGCCGAGGTGCGTAGGGCGACCGCGATTCCTTCGCCGGTGAGTGCGTCGACGTACCCGGCGGCGTCGCCCACGAGCAGCACGCGACCGGCGACTCGGCTGCGAACTCGTTGGCGGAGCGGGCCGGCTCCCATGACGGCGTTTGCGGGGCGGGCGCCCTTCAGCCGTCGCTCGAGGGACGGGAAGGCGCTGAGGTGCGAGTCGAAGGTGCCGCGCGCGGAGGTGAGGACGGCGACGCCGACCAGGTCGTTGGCGACCGGTGTCACGTAGGCCTCGCCCAGACGTGACCAGTACACCTCCACGAGATCAGTCCAGGGTGAGACGTGAAAGTGCCGCCGCAGTCCGCGGCGAACATCCCCCGCGGAGGTCGAACCCAGGTCGAGTTGGCGGCGGATGGGTGAGTGGAGGCCGTCGGCGGCGGCTAGGTAGCGGGCGGTGTGGCCGGCGGCGGTGACTGAGGTGGTGTTCTGGGTGATGGTGCCGACGCGGGTCTGGACCACGGGAATGCCCAAATCGGCCATCCGCTTCATCAGAGCCTCGTGAAGCGTCGTACGGCGTACTCCGAGCCCAGGTCCCGCGTGGAAGCGGGCGTCGACCTGATGCTGCCCGTCGAGGTACCGAATGCCGTAGAACGGACGGCCGTCCAACTCGACGCCGAGACGGGACAGATACGACGCAGCGCTGTGGGCGATCCCCTCCCCGCACGCCTTGTCGATCGGCGCGGCACGCGGCTCGACGACAACCACCGACAGACCGGCCAGCGCCGCGCGGATCGCCGTCGCCGCACCCGCGGGACCGCACCCGGCGACGAGGAGATCGATCACTTGACCAAGGCGGAGTTCAGGGCGGCCTCTTCGGAGCGGATCCGGATCGCGAGCAACGGGATGTTGAGCACCGTGAAGACCACCGCGGTCACCCACGCCGTGTGGACCAGCGGCAACGCGATGCCCTCGGCAACCACTGCCACGTAGTTCGGGTGCCGGATCCACCGATACGGGCCGCGGGCAACCAAGCGCAACCCTGGTACGACGATCACCCGCGTGTTCCACTGATGACCGAGCACCGAGATGCACCACCACCGCAGCGCCTGCGACAAAAGCACCACCACGACCATCGTCCACCCCAGCCACGGGATGAACGGCCGGTGCGCGGCCTCCGCCAGGCACCCACCGAGCAGCGCCGTGTGCAGCGCGACCATGTACGGATAGTGCGCGCGCCCGTACTCCACTCCGCCCTGCGCGAAGCTCCACTTCGCGTTCCGCAGCGAGACCACCAGCTCCGCCACCCGCTCGGCGGCGACCAGCAACACGAAGACGACGTAGAAGGTGTCCATCACCACTCCAGCAGGACGAGCTCGGAACAGAATCCCGGCCCCATCGCGAGCAACAGCCCGGGGCCCTGTGGAGAAGGATCCAGCCGCAGCGTGTCACCGAGCACGTGCAGCACCGACGACGACGACAAGTTGCCGACCGCATCGAGCGATTTCCAGGTCAGGTCCAGGGCACCCGGCCGCAGATCGAGCGTCTCGGAGACCGCCTCCAGCACCTTCGGCCCACCCGGATGGCTGACCCAGGTCCCGACGTCCGGCACCGTCAACCCGTGGTCCCCGAGGAAGCCGCGCACATCATCACCGAGGTACTGCCGCACCACCTCCGGCACGTCCGCGCCGAGCACGATCCGGAACCCACCTGAGCCGACGTCCCAGCCCATCACCCGCTCGGAGTCCGGATACAACCGGCTCCGCGTCGCCAGCACGGATGGCCCAGACGCCGCCGGATGCTCGGACCCGGTCAACACCACAGCCGCAGCACCGTCCCCGAACAACGCCCCACCGACGAGGTTCGGCAGCGAAGCGTCTTCTCGCTGCAACGTCAGCGAGCACAACTCAACCGACAGCAGTACGGCGACATGCGTAGGCCAAGCCTTCAAGTAGTCATGCAAACGAGCGATCCCGGCCGCGCCACCCACGCACCCAAGCCCGAATAAGGGCAGCCGCTTCACGTCCTCCCGCAGCCCCAGCCGCAACGCGACCCGCGCATCGATCGACGGCGCCGCCACTCCGGTCACGGTCGTGAACATCAGTACGTCGACGTCGTCCAACGTCAGCCCCGCGTCCTTCACCGCTCCCGCGACTGCCTCCGCGCCCAGATCCACAGCCGCCGCGATCCACGCGTCGTTCGCCTCACCGAAGTCCTTGAGTACGCCGTACTGCTCCAGCGGCAACGCCAGATGCCGGAACGACACTCCCGCGTTCGCGTGCAGCCGTCGCAGCAACGCCGTACCGCGGCCGTCCGGCAGACAGATCGAGGCGAAGGCGTCGGTCAGCTCCGCCTGCGGATAGCGGTACGGCGGCAACGCGGGCCGGACGGCTGCGATCCGCGTCATCGTGGCATCGTTACGTGCGTGAGCGTTCTGCGGACGGTGCGAGGTCTGGCGCTTGCCTGCCATCCCGGTCCGACCATCGCCGTCACCGCGTTCGTCACCGCCGTCGCCTGGTCGGCCGGGCGAAATCCGGCCGGATGTCTCCTCGTCGCCGCAACGATCCTCACCGGCCACCTCTCGATCGGCTGGAGCAATGACGCGATTGATGCCGCCCGCGACACCATTGTTAACCGCCAGGACAAGCCTGTCGTCCGCGGACTGGTGAGTCGGCGGACGCTCGCTGTGGCCGCCGGCATCATGCTGGTCGTCACGATCCCGGTGTCGCTGGCCAACGGCGTCGCGGCCGGCCTGATGCATCTGCTCTTCGTCGCCTGCGCCTGGGCGTACAACCTGGGTCTCAAGTCCACCGTCATCTCCTGGCTCCCGTACGCCGTTGCGTTCGGCGCACTGCCGTCGTTCGTGACGCTCGGCACGGCGGGCACCTGGGCGCCCTGGTGGGCAACAGTC
Source organism: Kribbella pittospori (assembly GCF_004331465.1). Taxonomy (GTDB): domain Bacteria; phylum Actinomycetota; class Actinomycetes; order Propionibacteriales; family Kribbellaceae; genus Kribbella; species Kribbella pittospori. The sequence goes on along the minus strand of NZ_SJKB01000001.1, from coordinate 424,056 downwards.
GCGACCGCGCTTCTCGGCGTCGGTGCCCACTTGGCAAACGTCGTACCGGACATGGCGGACGATCTGGCGACCGGAGTCAGGGGCTGGCCGCAACGACTTGGGCGCTACGCGCGACTGCTCGCTCCGCTACCGCTTGCGCTGGCGACCGGGCTGCTCGTGATCGCACCGGCCGGACCTGTCGGGGTGGTCGGGTGGATCGCGCTGGTCGTGGTGGCGGGTCTGCTGGCTGTGATCCTGTTGTGGCGGAACGCGCCGTTCCTGGTCACGATCGCCGTCGCCGCGGTCAGCATCATCACGCTGGTCATCCGCGGCGACGCCCTCACCTAGTTCAGCGAAGACAGGATCTCGATCAGGGCGGTCGTGGCGGGCGGATCCGGCGGATCGCCGTACGTCGCGGCGTAGATCGAGCGGGCGAAGCCGTCGATCGCAGTGGCGTGGATGCCCGGCGCCTGGTGTGCCTGCAGTGCGAGTCCGTTGAGGATGGCAACCCCCATGCCGGCGGACACCACCGCCTGGGAGACGACGGTGTCGTCGCAGGCGAAGGCGATGCGTGGTGAGAAGCCGGCGCGCTCGCAGGCCGTCATCGTGGCGGCCCGGCAGTGCTCGCATCCGCCGACCCAGGCGGAATCACGGTGGTCCTCGAGCCGCTGGTCGGGTTGGTCACTGACGAGGTAGAGGGGATCGTCCAGCAGGTGGGTGAGCCGGAACCCTTCCTCCTCGAACGGCGTGCCGGTGTGCCGGAAGATCAAGGCGACATCGACATGCCCTGCCCGCAGCATCTCCAGCCCATCGGCCGGGTGGGCATCTACAAGGTTCAACTCGATGCCCGGATGGGTTCGGGCCAGTTCGGTGGCTGCCCTCGGCACGAGGGTGCTGAGGACCGTCTGGAAGCCGGCCAGTCGCACCCGTCCGGCCCGAAGTCCGACCCGTGCCTCCAGTTCGACAGACGCGGCGTCCAGTCGCCCCAGGATCTCTGTCGCGCGTTGCGCCAGGAGTTCCCCTTCGGGGGTGAGCCGGATCCCGCGGCCCACTCGCTGGATGAGCTTGGCTCCGGTGGCGGCCTCCAGCCGGCCCAGGTGATGGCTGACCGACGGCTGGGAGTAGTGCAGTTCGTTCGCGGCTCCGGTCACCGATCCGTGACGGGCGACCGCCTCCAGCACCTTGAGGTGGGTGACGTTGAGCATAGATCAAGTTTATCTATGAAAAGCTCGCAATTTTGGCATTCGACGTCATGACGTGGGACCGCCATGATCGATGCAAAGACCGAGCTGATCCGACCAGGCTCGACCGAGAGACGGAAAGGACCCACCCGCCATGTCACTCGCCCGCGTCCACAACTTCTCCATCTCACTCGACGGCTTCGGCACCGGAGCGGATCAAGGCCCCGACGCGCATTTCGGTCATGCCGGGGACCGGCTGCACCAATGGATGTTCGCCACCCAGTGGTGGGAGGCCGGCGGTACCGCGGGCGTCGACGACGTCTTCGTCCAGCGGCACGACCCGGGGATCGGCGCCGAGATCATGGGTGCCGGGAAGTGGGGCCACCCCGGCTGGCACGAGGACCCGGACTGGAAGGGCGCGTGGGGCCCCAACCCGCCGTTTCACACGCCGGTGTTCGTCCTCACCCATCACACCCGCCCGTCGATCGACATGGAGGGCGGTACGACGTTCCACTTCCTCGACACCTCACCCGCCGAGGCGCTCGAGACCGCCCGCAAGGCCGCCGGCGACCAGGACGTACGCATCGGCGGCGGGCCCACCGTGATCCGCGACTTCCTTGCTGCCCGGCTCATCGACCACCTGCACGTCGTCGTGGTCCCGATCCTGCTCGGCCGCGGCGTACGCCTCTGGGACGGGCTGGAGGGCGTCGAGAAGGACTACAAGATCGAGCAGACCTCCTCGCCGAGCGGAGTCACCCACCTGACGTTCACCCGCGCCTGAGCACTAAGCGACGCACTAGGCGGCGTCCGGCTTCAGCGGTGCGTTGCTTCCGAGGATCGCGGCCGTCAGCGCCTCGGCCGGTTCCTTGGAGGCGCGCGGGTTGGTGATCAGGACCAGGTCGATCGACGGCAGCTCCGGTAGCCCCGCGCTCGGCGGCGGCTCGACCAGGTCCGCCGGCATCAGCGACCGCGCGAAGATCGCGAGCCCCAGCCCGGCCCGGACGGCCGCGAGTACGCCGTTCACGCCGCGGACGATGCAGGTGATCCGGCAGGTCCGGCCGGCCTGTTCCAGCGTCTGCACACCGAGGGAGCGGCTCAGGCTGGGCGCCTGGTACGCGACGAGTGGCACCGGGCCGTCCGGCGCGATCCGGGTCCCCGCGATCCCGGCCCAGACCAGCGGATCGCGGCGTACCAGGCGTCCGTTCGGCTCGTAGCCACCGCCGGCGCCGTGCTTGACGTAGGCCAGGTCGAGGTGTCCGGACTCGACCCGGCGGAGCAGATTGGGGCTCTGGGCCACGGTCAGCTCGAGGTCGATCCGCGGGTAGAGCTGGCGGAAGTCACGCAGGATCTTCGGCAGCGGGGTCAGCGCCAGATCGTCGGTGACCCCGAACCGCAGCCGGCCGCGCAGCTCCGAGCCGGTGAAGTACCCGGCCGCCTCCTCGTGCGCGGCGAGGATGGTCCGGGCGAACCCGGCCATCGCCTCGCCGTCCGCGGTGAGAGTGACCGTCCGCGTGTCGCGCAGGAACAGTGGTCGCCCAACCGCCGCCTCGAGTTTGCGGACATGTTGACTCACGGTCGGCTGCCGGATACCCAGCCTCTCCGCGGCCTGCGTGAAGCTGAGCGACTGCGCCACCGCCAGGAATGTGCGGAGCTGGTCCGGGTCGTACATCGAGAGACCTCCCATTACGTGACGCTATAAGACTAATAGGAGTAATTCGCTGTCGAAATCCAGTACCGAACCCTGAGGATAGACATGTCCTCCCCTGACCAGTCCACGTCGCTTAGGAACACTCTTGACCACCCGGGCCACCGGTACTGTCCCTTCCGTCCCCGACTTCCACACCCACCGCACCACCTCGAAGCCCGCCTCCGGCGAGATCCCGGCCACGCAGCGCCGGCCCGGATTCCGGGACACCTTCAGCGCTCTGCAGGTCCGCAACTTCCGCCTCCTGGTCAGCGGACTGCTGGTCAGCTCGACCGGCGGCTGGATCCAGCGCATCGCCCAGGACTGGCTGGTCCTCACGCTGACCGGCAGCGCCACCGCCGTCGGCATCACCACCGCTCTGCAGTTCCTCCCCACCCTCCTGTTCGGCCTGTACGGCGGTGTGATCGCCGACCGTTTCCCGAAGCGGAAGGTCCTGCTCGTCACCCAGGCGACGATGGGCAGCCTGGCCGGCATCCTGGCCGTGCTGGCGTTCACCGGCCAGGTGCACGTCTGGCAGGTCTACATGATGGCGTTCATCCTCGGCCTGGCCACCGCGGTCGACAATCCGACCCGGCAGTCGTTCGTCACCGAACTGGTCGGCAAGGACCGGGTCCGCAACGCGATCAGCATGGTGTCGTCGACGTTCCAGCTGGGCAGCCTGATCGGCCCGGCGCTCGGCGGCATCCTGCTCGGCACCCTCGGCACCGGCTGGTCCTTCGCACTCAACGCGGTGACGTTCTTCGGCTCGATCTCCGCGCTGCTCCGGATGCGGGAGTCCGAGATGCCCGGCCTGGTCGCAGCCCGGCGGGCGAGCGCCGGTCTGCGGATGCGGGACGGCCTGCGCGACGGCGTCCGGTACGCGCTCCAGGAGCCGGCGGTCCGGTGGGCGATCGCATTGGTCGGTGTCTACGGCATGTTCACGATCAGCCTGCCGGTGACGCTGACCGCCTTCGCCGACCGGGTCTTCCACACCGGCGCGACCGGGTACGGCGTACTGAACTCCGTCGTCGCCGCGGGAGCGCTGTGCGGAGCGCTGCTGTCCGCCCGCCGGATCCGGACTCCGCGACTGCGGAACCTGGTCGGCATCGCGTCGATCCTGGCCATCACCGAGATGGTCGCCTCGATCCAGCCGTCGCTGTGGACCTTCATCCCGCTGCTGTCGGCGATGGGCATGGCGACGCTGATGTTCCTCACGGCGGCGCAGTCGATGGTCCAACTGACCACTCCGGACGGTCTGCGCGGGCGCGTGTCCGGGATCTACAACCTGGTGTTCATCGGGGGCGGCGCGATCGGCGGACCGACGGTCGGCTTCATCGCCCAACACTGGGGCGCCCGCAACGGCCTGCTGCTGGCCGGTCTGGTGCCGGCCATCGCGACGATCGCGATCGGTCTCCGGCTGCGCCGCGACGGCGGGTTCCGCCTGGTCGTGGTGCGGACCCGCTCGCCCTGGCACCAGCGCCCGATCCGGGTCAACCTCGAGCAGGCGCCGATCCAGCTGTCCCGGCCGACGGTTCACCCGGCGGCGGAGCGTCCGTCGCGCCCGTTCGTCTTCAGCCGGCGCGAGCACGCGCGCACCGATCCACACAGCCGGCCGCTGCGTCCGCGCCGGCGTCCGCAGCACCACTAGTCGACCGGGACAGGGCCGGGAAGCTGCCTCCCGGCCCTGTCCCGGATCGTGGTAAATCCGGTCCACGCCACCGGCCGGCTGCGACGATGACACCTCGTCTAGGCCAGGAGGGGTGTGTCGTGGGATTCGTACTGGATGGCCCGGTGCTCGAAGGAGAGCGCGTCCGGCTGGAGCCGCTCTCCCCTGGGCATGCGGAGGCGCTTGGCGCGGCGGGTGATGAGGACCGCGCGTCGTACGCCTTCACTTGGGTGCCGACGGCAACAGAAGCGGCCGGCTACATCGACGCGCAACTCGAGCGTGCGGCCACCGGCAAGCTGGCGCCGTACGCGCAGATCGCCGTCGAGACCGGCCGCGTCGTGGGCGCCACGTCGTTCTGGGATCCGCGGCTGTGGCCGGACGGCGAGCGGCTGCGGGCCATCGAGGTCGGCTTCACCTGGCTGGCGGGTTCGGCGCAGGGCACCGGGATCAACACCGAGGCGAAGTACCTGCTGTTCAGGCACGCCTTCGAGGTCTGGGACGTCACGCGCGTCGACCTGAAGACGGACGCACGCAACGCGCGGAGCCGCGCGGCGATCGAGTCCGTCGGCGCACATTTCGAGGGGGTACTGCGGAACTGGTCGCCGTCCTGGGCTCCGGGCGAGGACGGCCGCCTCCGGGATTCGGCGATGTTCTCCATCACCGACGGCGAATGGCCGGCCGCCCGTGAACACCTGGAGAAACGCCTCACACACAGTCATCGGCGATGAATACTTGACGATGTAAATTAATCGACCCTAGGCTCGGCCGCGTCCGCTCTCTCCCCGGTCATCCGGAGGACCACCGTGCTGAATCTCAGACGTCGTACCGCCGCTGCCGTGCTCGCCGCCGTCGCCCTGGTGTCGACGGCCGCCGCGACCGCCCCGGCCGATGCGGTCCAGGGCTCTGCTGTCCCGACCGCCGTTCAGGCCAAGAAACCCGTCCCCGCGAAGTACCCGCAGGTCGCGGCCAAGCCCTACCTGGGCTGGAGCAGTTGGAGCCTGCAGTCCACCAACTACCCGGGCGTGAACCCCGACGGTCCCGGCAGCTTCATCAATGAGAAGAACATCCTCACCCAGGCGCATGCACTGGCAACCAAGCTCAAGCCGTACGGCTACGAGTACATCAACGTCGACGCGGGCTGGCAGCTCGGCGGCGACGAGTACGGCCGCCCGATCGCGAACGCGCAGCGGTTCCCGCGCGGCATGAAGGCGGTCGGCGACGACATCCACAAGCTCGGGCTGAAGTTCGGCATCTACACCGTGGTCGGCCTCGGCTTCGACGTCTACCGCGACGGCAACACGCCGATCTACAACGCACCCGGCTGCTTCACCCGCGACATCGTGTACCCGGACCTGCGCACCACGAACGGCTGGGACCAGGCGTACAAGATCAACTACGCGAGCCCCTGCGCGCAGAAGTATGCCGACTCGATCGCGAACCTGTTCGCCGACTGGGGTGTCGACTTCATCAAGATGGACGGCGTCGGCCCGGGCTCGTGGAAGGGCGCGCCGGACGACCCGAACCACAACAACACCGAGGACATCGAGGCCTGGTGGCGCGCCGTGCAGAACGCCGGCCGCCCGATGATGTACACGCTGTCGTGGTCGCTCAGCCACCGGTACGCCGATGTCTGGAAGCAGAACTCGAACGGCTGGCGGATCGACACCGACGTGGAGTGCTACTGCGACACGATCGTCCGCTGGGACAGCTCGGTGAAGGCACGCTGGTGGGATCTGCCACAGTGGATCGACGACGCCGGACCAGGTCACTGGAACAACCTGGACGCGATCAACGTCGGCGTCGGCGAGATGGACGGCCTCAGTGACGCCGAGCGGCAGAGCTACATGACGTTCTGGGCGATCAACGCCGCACCGCTGTTCGTCGGTGACGACATGACCAAGCTGGACGCGTACGGCCTGAAGCTGCTGACCAACCGCGAGGTCATCGCGATCAACCAGTCCGGCAACCCGGCCCGCCCGCTGAACCAGGACCAGCTGCAGCAGACCTGGTACGCCAAGAACGCCGACGGCAGCGTCACCGTCGCCCTCTTCAACCTCGCCGACACCCCGGCGACTGTGACCGGGAACTTCGACCAGCTCGGCCTCACCGGCCAGGCGACCGTCCGCGACATCTGGGCGAACCAGAACACCCGGAACGTCTCCGGTCAGGTCAGCGCAGCACTGCCGGCGCACGGCTCGAAGCTGTACAAGATCACGCCGGAGAAGACGGACTCGCCGAGCAAGCCGGCCGACCTCACCGCGACCGACGTGAGCCGTACGACGGTCAGCCTCAACTGGCGGCCGAGCACCGGCGCCTCGTCGTACAAGGTGTACGCCGACGGCAAGCAGGTGGCGACCAGCGCGACCACGAGTGCCGTGGTGACCGGGCTGCTCCCGCAGACGCAGTACGCCTTCACGGTGAAGGGTATGTCGGGCGGCCGTACGTCGGATGCGAGCGCACCGGTCACGATGTTCACCTCGAAGTCGGGTGGGCCAGTCCGGTACGAAGCCGAGGCGTCGACGAGCACGCTGACCGGGAACGCAGGCATCTCCGGCTGCAACCTGTGCTCGGGCGGCTCGAAGATCGGCAACATCGGGTACGACGCCACCGTGACGCTGCACAACATCACCGTCCCGACCACCGGCACCTACCTGGTGAAGGTCGCCTACACCGACGGCGACACCAGCCGGCAGAGCATGCTCACCGTCAACGACGCCGACTCCTACTGGGTCAACTACCACGGCCTCGGCGACAACGACTGGGGTACGCCGCAGGTGACGTACCTCCCGATGAAGCTGACCGCCGGAGCCAACTCGATCAAGGTCAGCAACCCGAACGGCTACATCGCCGACATCGACTGGATCACTGTCTGACCACCGTCTGATCCACCTCACCGCGGGGCCGGCCTTCCCTCGGGTCGGCCCCGCGACCTTTACTGGAGTCATGAACGACTACCCGGCTGCCCTCGTCCCACCCGGTCACACCGTTCCGGCCCCGCGGCGGATCCGCGCGACGCTCGACGGACGCGTCGTTCTCGACACCCAGGACGGGATCTACCTGTGGGAGTTCCCGCCGTACCCGCAGTACTACATCCCGGTCGCCGACGTGGCGGACGGCGTACTGACTGACACCGGTGAGACGAAGGAGTTCGAGCACGGCGTCGCGCGCGTGCACACGGCCGGGTCGGGCAAGGCGTGGGTGTACGACGACGGGATCGCGAAGGACCGGGTCCGGTTCCAGTGGGACGCGCTGGACAGCTGGTTCGAGGAGGACGAGGAGGTCTTCGTCCACCCGCGCAACCCGTACGCCCGGTGCGACGCGATCCGCTCCGGCCGCGAGGTGAAGGTCGAGTACGACGGCAAGGTGCTGGCCGAGTCGCGATCGACGGTGATCGTGTTCGAGACCGGTCTGCCGCCGCGCTACTACTTCCCGCGGACCGAGGTGAACTTCGAGCACCTCACCGCCAGCGAGACCCGGACCGCGTGCCCGTACAAGGGCCGCACCACGGGCTACTGGTCGATCGGCGGTCGCGACCTGGCCTGGTCCTACGACTTCCCCACCGCGGCGCTGCTCCCGGTCGCCGGACTCGTTGCCTTCTTCAACGAACACGTCGACCTGACACTGGACGGCGCACCGCAGGAACGCCCGATCACCCCCTTCTCGAACTGACCTCGTCCACCAGTTGGTGGAAGTGCGGGCACTCGGTGAAGTCGGGTGCCTCGCAGGTCAGCGCGTGCCCGATCAGCCGCTTGGACTCCTGTGCCTGCCGGATCTGCTCGTCCAGCCGGGCGTTCTGCTCGGTCAGCACCGCGCGTCGCTCCGATCCGCCAGGCGCCTCGAACATTCGCCGGATCTGCTCCAGACTCAGCCCGCCGGCCTTGGCGCGCTGGATCATCACCACCCGCGCCACGTGCGACTCGTCGTACTGCCGCCGCCCACCGATCCGCGCCGCCGGAGTAAGCAGGCCGACCTCCTCCCAGTGCCGCAGGACATGGGGCGCGAGCCCGAAGCGGGCGGCCAGATCGCCGATCCTCATCCGTCGAATCTAGCCCGGCCTGGCGTTGCCTCAGGCATTAGATGGTGGAGGTGACGCCGCCGTCCATCGGGATGATCGCGCCGGTGACGTAGCTGGCGGCGGGCGACGCGAGGAAGACCGCGACCCGAGCGACCTCCTCGGGTTCGCCGATCCGGCCGAGTGGGGTGTCGGCGACCATCTCACCGAGCAGCTCCTCCTTCGACCGGCCGGTCGAGCGGACCGCCGCCTCCAGGCCCTCGTCAACGCGACCGGTGCGGGTCGTGCCCGGGTTGATCACGTTCACCCGGACGCCCTGTCCGGCGTACGCCTTGGCGTAGCCGACGGACGCCAGCATCAGCGCCGCGTTGGCCGCGCCGCCGCCGATATGCAGCGGGTTCGCCTGCCGGCCGCCTTGGCCGACCACGTTCACGACCGCACCGCTGCCGCGCTCGGCCATGCCGCGGATGACTGCATCGGTCGCGTGCATATACGTGAAGTACTTCGCCTCCATCGCCGCATGCAGCGCCTTGCTGTCCAACTCATCGACCGGCGTACGGCGGGCCGCGCCCGCGCAGTTGATCAGGATGTCCGGTACGCCGATGCGCTCGAACGCAGCCTTGGTCGCGTCCGGATCGGTGAGGTCGACCGCTTCCACGGCGTACGTCAGGCCCTTGGCGGCGAGCTCCTCCTGGGCCTTCGCCAGGTTGGCGGGATCACGGGAGATCCCGGTCACCGTGACGCCCTCCCACGCGAGTGCTTCCGCACACGCTAGCCCGATTCCCTTGCTCGCACCGGTGACCACTGCGGTCTTGCCGGACAATTGCAGATCCACGTGTCTCCTAGCTTTCGGCGTCGTACTCGTCGCGGGCGGCGGCGATCTCGTCCATGTGGTCGTAGGCCCAGGTCCGCATCGTCGCGACGGCCGCGGCCAGGCTCAGCCCGAGCGGAGTCAGCGTATAGGTCACAGTCACCGGCACCGTGGCGACGACCGTCCGCTGGACGATGCCGTCACGCTCCAGGTGGCGCAGGGTCTGGGTGAGCATCTTCTGTGTGACGCCCTCGATCAGCAGCTTGAGCTGGCCGGACCGCAGTGTGCCGTGCTTCTCCAGCGTGCTGATCACCAGCATCGTCCAGGTATCGCCGATCCGGCCCAGCACCTGACGTGTTGGGCAGGCGCCTTTCGTGGCGTCCCACTTGCCTCTGACCTGGTCGGTATCCATGAGGTGCCTAGAGCAGTAATTAGTGCTGTCTTCCGCCCGCCACGAACGGTTCGCAGCGTCGCAGTCGAGTCTAAGCACGAGAGGCGACGCAGATGAGAGCAGTACTACCTGTCGGACCCGGCAAGGTCGTGGTGGCCGAGGTCGACGAGGTCGAACCCGGTCGCGGCGAGGTCGTGATCGAGGTCGCGGCGTACTCCCTGAACCGCGGCGAGACCTTCCAACTGGAGAACCCGCGGGACGGCTGGCGCCCCGGCAAGGACGTCGCCGGCCGAGTGATCCGGACGATTCCGGGCGGTCCGTCCGTCGGCACCCGAGTGGTGGCGCACGTGCCACACTCCGGGTGGGCTGAGCGTATCGTCGAGGCCGTCGCCGCCGGCGACCTGGCGACCGTCCGCGCGAGCTTCGCACCCGGCGTGGTCTGGACCTACCCGGGCGACCTGCCGCTGTCCGGTGAGTGGAAGGGTCGCGAGACGGTGGTCGACGAGTTCCTCGGCGCGGTGGCGGGCAAGCTGTTCGCGCCCGAAGCGCCGGTGACCATCACGCTGACGAACACACTCGCCGACGGCGACCAGGTCTTCGCCGAGTGGACCGCGCAGGCGACCGCCCGATCAGGCGAGGCCTACTTGAACAGATGCGGCGCGGTCTTCACCGTCCGGGACGGTGCGATCGTCGCCGTTCGCGAGTACCTCGACACCGACCACGCGCGCCGGGTGCTGTTCCCGAAGACATCGATGCCCTGAGCAATCGTCATCTTTCCGCACGTCGGGGCCGTCGGCAACGAACTCGCAATTTGTCTCTGTTCCGGGCTTGAACAGGCCAGTACTATGGGTAACCAGATCGACACTCTTTGTTTCGACGCCTGATGCCCAGAGCAAGTTGCCCAGAGCACCGACGCCGGAGGACCCGTGCCGACCATGTCAACCTCCCATCCCCCGCCGGCTTCCGGTCCTGTGCCTGAGCGCACGACCTGGAGGTCAGTCCTTCACCATGACCTACCGGCCTCGCTGGTGGTCTTCCTCATCGCGATACCGCTCTCCCTGGGGATCGCCGCCGCGTCCGGTGCCCCACTGATCGCAGGCCTGGTGGCCGCCGTCGTCGGTGGCGTGGTCGCCGGCGCGCTCGGCGGATCACCGTTGCAGGTCAGCGGTCCGGCCGCGGGCCTGACCGTCGTCGTCGCGGGTCTGGTCGGCCAGTTCGGCTGGGCCGCGACCGCCGGGATCACCTGCGCCGCCGGGCTGCTGCAGATCCTGCTGGGCATCACCCGGGTCGGGCGACTCGCGCTTTCCCTGTCCCCCGCCGTCGTCCACGGCATGCTCGCGGGCATCGGCGTCACGATCGCCGTCCAGCAGTTGCACGTCGTGCTCGGTGGCAAGGCGCAGAGCTCCCTGATCGCCAATCTGGCGGCGCTTCCCGCGCAGCTCGTTGCCCATCACCCCCATTCGGTGCTGGTCGGCGTACTGACCGTCGCGATCCTCCTCACCTGGCCCAGACTGCCCAAGGTAAAGGCGATTCCGGCGCCTCTGGTGGCCGTCGTCGCAGTCACTGCGTTGGCTGCGGCGTTCCTGACCGACGTCACCCGCGTCGATCTGCCGGAGCAGCCGCTGAAGGAGCTGGTCCTGCCCGCGGTGCCCGACGGCACTCCGATCGAGATCATCACGGCGGTGCTGACCGTTGCCCTCGTCGCCAGTGTCGAGTCGCTGCTGTCGGCAGTTGCCGTGGACAAGCTTCATCGAGGCAAGCGCAGCAACCTCGACCGCGAGTTGATCGGTCAAGGCGCCGCGAACGCGGTGTCCGGCGCACTCGGTGGCATGCCAGTGACCGGCGTGATCGTACGCAGCTCGACCAACGTCGCGGCCGGTGCGCGCAGCCGTGCGTCCGCGATCCTGCACGGTGTCTGGATTGCGGCGTTCGTACTCGCAGCCGGTGCGATGCTCGAGCTGATCCCGATGGCCGCCCTGGCCGGTGTCCTGCTGGTCACCGGATTGCGCCTGGTCCAGCTCGCTCACATCCGCACCTTGCGCAAACATGACGAGCTCCTCGTGTACGTCGTGACCGCGGCGGGCGTCGCCGTATTCGGACTGGCCGACGGCGTACTCCTGGGTCTGGCACTGGCGATTGTGCGAGTGCTCTACCGACTGGCCCGGGCGACTGTCACCACGATCGAGGAGGACGGGCTGTGGACGATCCGGATCCGCGGCACGCTGGTGTTCCTCGGAGTCTCATCCCTGGTCCGCACGCTCCGGTCGATCCCGGAAGGTGCGCGGGTTCGGGTCGATCTCGACGTTCATCATCTCGACCACGCGGCGTACGAGGCGATCGAGGACTGGCGGCGCGGGCACCTCGCGCGCGGTGGTTCGGTCGAGCTGAACCGGGTGGCGTTCCGGGCCGCGATGCGTTCGGATCCAGCCCGGCGATTGTTGCCGTGGCACCCCCAGGTGATCGCCGAGCCGGACCAACGGGTCTCGATGCTGGACGGCATTCGTGAGTTCGAGGCGTCGGCCGACCCGATCCGGCCGATGCTGGCGAAGCTCGCGGCCGACGGGCAGCGCCCGGGGCAGCTGTTCATCACCTGCGCGGACTCGCGGATCGTGCCGAACCTGATCACGACCACCGGCCCCGGCGACCAGTTCTGCGTCAGGAATGTCGGCAATCTCGTCCCACCCAAGGGCTCGAACAGCAGCTCGGTCGACGCCGCCATCGAGTACGCCGTCGACGTACTCGGGGTGAAGTCGATCGTCGTCTGCGGTCACTCGCACTGCGGTGCCGCCGCGGCCGCGCTGGAGGCGAACGCACCGGCCGGCACCGGTCTGCAGAACTGGCTGCGCCACCTCGAACCGTCGCTACGACGGGCGGTCGGGCTGCCGGACATCGTCGACCCGGCCACCGGGGTGAAGTTGTCTCCGGCGGACAAGCTGTCCGTAGCGAACGTCGGCGTACAGCTCGCGAACTTGCGCAGCTTCGCCTGTGTACGGAAGGCCGAGGACGAAGGACGGCTGGAGTTGATCGGGCTGTGGTTCGACCTCCGTGCGGCCGCGGCCCGGCTCGTCCTCGATCGCGAGCCCTACCTGGTCCGGGCCGACGAGGAGCTCGCCACCGCGGGCTCGTCGTTCAAACGCTGAGCAAGCTCACCGACGTCGGCGGGGATGCGCACCCGCCGACTGTCGAAGATCAGCAGCAGCGGCACGGCCAACGCGATCGCGATCAACCCGTCGAGCCAGTAGTGATTGGCGGTCACCACGACGACCGTGAACGTGAGGATCGGATGCGCGATCCACAACCACCGCCAGCGTGACCGCGTCGCCCGGATCAGGAAGACGGCGACCATGAACGCCCAACCGACATGCAGACTCGGCATCGCCGCGAACTGGTTCGCCACCCCGGAATCCGTGCTCGGTCCGTAGACCGACTGTCCGAGCAGTACGCCGGTGTCCACCCAGCCAGGCATCATCCGCGGCGGCGCGAGCGGGAAGAACATGTGGCCGATCAACGCCAGCCCGGTCAGCGAGGCGAGCGCCCAGCGCGCCTTCCCGTACTCGGCCGGCCGCCGGATCATCAGCCACAACAGAACAATCGCGGTCAGCGGGAAGTGCACGCTCGCGTAGAACGCGTTGGCCACGTCGGCCAGACCGTCGATCCGCAACGCGTGCTGTTGCACCACGGCCTCACTCGGCAGGCCGAGCCAGGCCTCCCAGCGGATCAACTCGTCGGCATGCCGGAAGGCCGATCCCGTGTGGTTCGCCGACAGGAACCGTCCGAGGTTGTACACCCCGAACAGCACGGCCAGCAGGGCGACCTCGCGCACGATCCGCCAGATCCCGGCGTGCGGCTTCACCGCGACCGGCAGCGACCGGCGCTCCACCCGTTCCAGAGTCAGTTGCGCCACGTCGACCCCCACCTCAAACCGAACGCTCGTTCTCTGAGATTCCAGCCTGCGTCGATGGCCGCCCGAAAATCAAGAACGGTCATTCGTTTTCGACTGTGATCCCGGCCGCACTGGCCGTCCTTCACCACCGTTCCAAATTATCGTAAGCTGCTTATAGTTGCGAAGAATATGAACCAACTCACATCGGTGTGAGAAATCCGCTAGACCGCCTGCGCCGGCCGGGAGACGCTGCGGGCATGGTGACGGTCTTCATCCGCTGGACCTGGCTGCGGGCCGTGCTGCACAACGGCTGGTGGCTGGTCACGAGCGTCTACCTGGTCGTGGACGCCGGCCTCTCCCCGGCCCAGCTCGTGCTGATCGGCTCGGCGCAGAGTGGGTTCGCCCTGGTCTGCGAGGTGCCGGCCGGCGTGGTCGCCGACACCATCAGCCGCAAGTGGTCGCTGGTGATCTCGCAGGTCCTGATGGGTACGGCGATGCTCACCACTGGGCTCGTCGACTCGTTCCCCGCGCTCCTCACGACCCAGGTGCTCTGGGGCATCTCGTGGACGTTCGCGAGTGGATCGGACGTCGCCTGGATCACCGACGAACTCGACCAGCCGGACCGGATCACCGCCGTACTCGCTCGCGCCGCTCGCGCACAGCTGACCGGCGCCGCGACCGGCCTGATCGCGCTGGGCCTGCTCGCCTGGGTGACCCGCCGCGATCTGACCATCGTCATCGCCGGCGCTGCGATGGTCTCGCTGGCGCTCTATGTCGCGCTGAGGTTCACCGAGCACCACTTCGTCCCGGTCCGGACCGCCCGCTGGTCGGCGTCCTGGACCATCTTCCGCCGCGGCGTCACTCTCGTACGGCGCAGTCGCGCGATCCGCCTGATCTTCGCGGCAACCTTCCTCGTGAACGGCGCCTGGTCGGTCGGACGGCTGTTCCAGATCCAGTTGATCGACCTCGGCCTACCTATCGACCCGGATCCGACCATCTGGTTCACCGGCCTCGGCGTTGCCGGGTTGCTCGTCGGCGCGTTCACACTGCGCCTGGCCGGCCATCGCATCGACGGCGCCCACGCCCGCAACGACTACGCCCTCGCAGCCACAGCCGGCGTACTCGGCACGCTCCTGCTCGCGTTCGCCCGTGATCCGGTCGTCGGCGCGATCGCCGTCGTACTGATCACCGGCATCGTCAAACCGCTGACCCAGGTGATCGGCACCGTCTGGGTCAACGCCCGAACCACCGCCGACATCCGCGCCACCACCCACTCATTCCTTGCCCAACTCAAATACCTCGGCGAAATAACCTGCGGCCTGGCCATAGCGACCATCGCCCGCCTCACCACCCTCCCCCTGGCCCTCACCGCCTGCGCCTTCCTCTTCGCCGCAACCGCCGTACTCATGCATCAGCCGAGCAAGGACGAGGCCGCTGTGTAGGTGTTGCAGGCGCCTGGGCCCGCCGCCGTGAATCCGGTGAGGCTCCAGTGCCTGCGGTGTTCGCCACTGCCGTGGTCGTTCGCGGGATCGCTGAGGGTGGAGTAGAGGTCGGCCCAGACCTCGAGCCATTCGTCGTCGATCGGGATCGTCGCACGGTCGGCGCCGAGATAGGCGCCACTGAAGCAGTCCGCTTGGAGCTCGACGCGCCGGTCTTCCTGCAGCTGGACATCGACACCGTTGAGCTTCTCGCCCAGACGGTAGTGGGCGATCAGGATCCCGGTCAGCGCCTGGACATGGTGGCCGTACTCATGCGCGATCAGGAAGGCCATCCAGGCACGGTTGACGTCGGGGTCCTCGGCCGTGATGTCGTACTCGGCGTCGATGTAGATCGTGCCGCCGCAGTAGTAGGCCTCTGTGTCCGCGAAGTTGCAGGGCGAGGACGGGGACTGACCGAGGACGACGACGAGCTTCGGCGGGGTGAAGGTGAAGCCTGCCGTGCGGATCGCCGGCGCCCAGGCTGCATTGAGGCAAGCGACGAACTGCGTGTAGTACGTCCGCACGTTCGTCAGAGAGGTGGGCTCAACCTGGGGCTCCGCACACCGAGGAGATGTGAGCTTGACGCGGTAGATCGGGTTCGAAGCCAGCGCCGCGGGTTCGGACGGCGCGGCGAGCGGCGCAGTCGACTCGGTCGACGGCACCGTGCTCGCGAGTCCGGAGCGGAGCTTCGCGACCTCATCGGCGGCCTGGGACTCGGCGGTCTGCTGCCTGGCGCAGCCGGCGAGGAGTAAGACGAGGGCCGCGCACAGCGCGACCGCACCCCGGGTGTTCACCGGGTGACTGTAGACCAACTGATCCTGGCCTGCGTCGGGTCGGCATCAACCTGCAACAGTCCGTTGGTCGGGAGGGCGTCGTACGGCGGTTTGTCGACGACGACGACCGGGGTGGTGAGGTCGTAGAGTTCGTGGGCTATCAGGGCGCCTAGGGCGATGATTGTGTCGGGGCGGGCGAGGATGATGGCGGCGGGGGCGTTGTGGGCTCGGATCTGTTCGGCCAGGACGCTGGAGGCGGAGCTCGAGCCGCGGCCGGACTCCATCACCAGGACGCGGCCGGCCAGTACGACGCCGCACTGGGGATGGTGTGCGTCGATGATGCGGCCGTTCTCGTCGGTCCCGCCCCAGAAGGACAGGGGTGCGGTCAGGCGGACCACCTCGCCGGACGCCGTGCCGGGGTTGAGTGTGCGGCCCGTGATCATGCGTCCTCGAGGATCACGCGACCGGTGCGGGCCGACGCGACGCACTCTTCCAACGAGCCGAGGACAGCGGACACGTTGATGTTGCCCGGCGCGTAATGCGCCCACTTCCCCGAGTTCGTCATCACGTTCTTCCACTCCGGCGACAGGATCGCCGTCACGTAGGTGCAGGTGTCCACGACGACCGTGACTCCGGCGGCCTCGAGCGTCCGCAGTACGCCGCTCTCCTCGGCCAGCGCCCGGGTCGCACGACCGGTCGACAGATAGAACGGGATCTTCAACGGAGGCCCATCGGTCAGCAACTCAGCGAGACGAGCGCACTCGGCGTACGACGCGTGCGGTGTACCGACGCTGACCGCATCGAGTTCACCCGACGCGAAGGTCGACAACGCTCGCCGCGTCTCCCGCATCGTGTCGAGCTCGACCTCGCGCACCGGCAGCTCCATGGCCTCAGCGAGAGTCGGAGCCTCCGGCGTCACCCCGACCGCATGGAACAGCGCGACTCCCCCAGCCGACGCGGCAGCAGCACCGAACGCCTTCAGCTCGTCCTCGCCCGCAGACGCCGGAATCCCCACCAGCACAGGGATCTCGCCGCCGACCATCGACCCGACATGATGCCCGAGCAACGGATATGCCAACTCCGACAGCAAGAACCGATCGCCCAATGGACGACAGTCGAACGTCACGGTCCCCCGCCGCGCCTCGGTCGTCTGCAGTCCGGAGTACGGCGCCCGTCCGGTGATCGCAGCACAGATGTCGAGGAAGTCGCCGTACCGATCGGTCCGTGCGCCGAGGACGGAGTTGGCGAACACGATCGCGTTCGACTCTGCCCACGCGACGTGCTCACCGAGGCCCGGCCGATTCGGCAACTGGTACGGCGCACACGTGAACGTCGGCGTGCACCCGAGGGCGACGTACGCCGACATGAGCTCGCGACCGGACGCCGCGAGGTCGCGGTCACGGACCAACTCCGGATGAATGAGGTCCATCGAGCCGACATTCAGCGTGGTCGGGACGCGCACCTTTGCACCGAGATCGACCAGGCGGTGAGCGAAGTCGAGGCTGACCTGGCCGTGGTACAGGCACGAGTCGACGTGCGCAGACGTGATCTCGACCAGCCGCGGCGCGCCCTCGATCCGGGCCAGGCTGACGATCACGCGCATCGCGAGTGCGACGCCGTCACCGTCCTGACCGCCGAGCACTCCTTCTTCCTCGGCGGTCAGGCGCAGCGTCTGCATGCCTCGAAACTACAGCGTTCAGACCTTCGTCCGGCGGGAGGCGACCAGCGCACCGGCTTGATACCCGTCGGCACGCAGGAGCTGGCCGTGGGTGACCTCGAGGATGTCGATGCTGAGCTCCGGACCGGTCAGATCCTCGGAGCTGATCGGGCGATCGTCGAGGTACAGGTCGACGCGGTCCAACTCGTCCACCTCCAGGGCGACCGTGAGCGTCGTACCGCTGAAGGTCGTCTTGACGTCGAGCCGCCGGTGCGGCAGGGCCGCGAGCAACGAACCGGCCTTGTTCAGCAGGTCGACGTTGCCTTCGAGCAGATCCGCCTGGGTCATCTTGTGCATCACCGTCGGCTTCACCCCGAGGTCCTCGACCGGCGTACCGGACAGCGCACCGACCCGCAGCGTCCGGCGGATCGCGACCCGCAGGTTCGCACCGTTGGGCAGGGCGATGTACGGCGAGGTCTCGTCCGGTGGAGGTGGTTCGTTGAGCAGCGCGGCGAGCAGGCCGTGGGTCCACACGTTCGCGCCACCCGCGCCGGTGTTGTCGTCGACGCCGAGGATCGGGCCGATCTCGTGGTCGGCGAATCCGGCGGCGAAGATGTCGGTCGCCGAGTACACCCGGGCGTCGGTGATCAGCACCACCGGACCGTGGTACGTCTGGCCGATGTCGTTCGCGCCGTCCTCGGGCGTGATCGGCTTCGCGGCCGAGTACGCCGCGCCCGTCTCGGTGGCCAGGTCGAGCGAGTCGAACCACGGACCGAGATCGATGCCGAGCGGGTTGTCCTTGTGCCGGCGGCAGATCCGCTGGTTGAGCGGCGTACTGATGAACTGCACCGGTTCCGGCGCGATCCGCCGCGGCGTCATCGTCTGCAGGGTGAACTCGCTGGCGAAGATGTGGCCGCCGCCGTTGTCGCGGACGTCCACGATCAGGCCGTTCTGCGGCAGCGCGGCGGCGAGCCGGACGAACTCGTTCCGGAACGCGACCGGGTCCTGCACGCTGAAGGTGAAGATCCGCAGGTGCCCGAACGTGCCGGACGACGTGACCACCTCGCGGGCGCGGAAGACGCCCGGCATCGTGGTCGGCAGATCGGCGCCGGTGACGGCTGCAGGTGTCTGCAGCTCGGCCGAGCTCTGACCGCCTTCCAGTTCGACCACATCGCGGACGTAGAGCGCCTTCTTCGCCCGTGCCTTCTCGTCCGAGTCCAGGTCCAGACCCATCGAGGCCGATGTCTCGCTGATCGCGTCCAGGTCCGTCATCGGCGGCAGGTTGGTGGCGACCTTCCACTGCTCGCGCAACTCCTGCGTCGAGCCGTCCAGACCGACGTACGACAGTGTCACCCAGTCCTCATCCGGCGGCGACTGGATCACCAGCGGCCGCAGGGTCAACGACTCCAGGCCTCGCGCGAGGTTGGCCGCGTCGTTGCTGCCGGCGAAGAGGGCGCCGTTCAGCGCGACCGCGCGGGCGATCGGCGTACCGTTCCAGTGCGTCACCTCGGCGCCCGGCCCGAACTGCGGCGCCGAGAAGCCGGTCACCGTCCGGGTGATCAGGTAGTGCTCGACATCGGCCGAGTCGTAGCACTTCTCGATCATGAACGGCAGGAACGCGATCTTGCCGGCGAACGGGACCGGCAGCAGGTAGTTGGTGTGCAGGTCGCGGACCGAGTGGAAGATGCTCGACATCTCCCGGTGGAAGATCCACTCCGGTCCCATCGTCGCGGCGGTCTGGCGTTCCATCCGCGCGCGCATCACTCGCAACCGCTGCAACGGATTCACCGCGTGCATCGCGACCTTGAGCGGCAGGTGCACGTAGTTCTGTTCGAGTAGCAGCAACGCCTGCTCGACCAGCTGTGTGCGCTGCACAAGTGTCAACGTGCCGGCGGATCCGAGGAAGTCCGGCAGCGGTACGGCGGCCGCCTGCGCGGCGGCCGTGGTCGCGGTGCGTTGTGTCCTGGTGGAACTCGCAGCTGCCCGGGTCCTCTTCGCGGCGGAGGTTCGGGCGGCGCGCTTCGTTCCCGTCGCGGTTTTCGCCGGCTCCTGCCGGGCGCTGCTCTTGCGGGTGGCGGTCTTCTTCGCCGCCGCCTTCTTCCCCGTGGCTTTCATGCTGCGTGGCTGTGACATGTCGCGCCCCCAATGCGGCGGCCCCTCCCCGGGCCGCGATCCCTCAACCGTCGTCCGCGCATCTGGCGATGTCAACGTCCTGCCCTGCCGGGAGTTGACCACTGGGCTGCAAGGATGGGCGGGTGACTGAGTTCTGGGACAGCATCACGTCGGCACAGCCGGATCCGTCGCTGCGACTGGTGATCGGGACCGGTGTCGTCGCACTGGTGCTGATCGGCTTCCGGCCGTTGTGGCATCTGACGCGCCAGGTCGTGACGATCGCGCACGAGGGTGCGCACGGACTGATCGCCGCACTGGTCGGACGGAAGCTGGCCGGGATCAGACTGCACTCCGACACGTCCGGAGTCACCGTGTCGCGCGGCCACCCGACCGGTCCGGGCATGATCGCCGTACTGCTGGCCGGTTACCCCGGGCCTGCCCTCTTCGGCCTCGCCGCTGCGTTCGTCCTGAGCCGCGGGTACGCCGTTGCGATGCTCTGGGGTCTGCTGGTCGCACTGCTGATTCTGCTGCTGCAGATCCGCAATCTCTACGGCCTCTGGTCGGTCGTTGTCTTCGGCGCCCTTGTGTTCGGCATCTCCTGGTGGGGCTCACCGTCGGTCCAGTCCGCATTCGCCTATCTGCTGACCTGGTTCCTGTTGCTGGCCGCGCCTCGCGCCGTACTCGAATTGCAGCACTCACGCCGCTACGGGCAAGGCCGTAGCTCCGATGCGGATCAGCTGCGGCGGCTGACCGGCGTACCCGCATTGATGTGGGTCGGCGTGTTCGGTCTGGTCACGTTGGGATGTCTGGCGCTCGGAGTGGTGTGGTCCGGAGTACTGCCGGGTTAAACCGGTGGTGGCAGAGTCACACCGAAGCCTGTGACGGCCAGACGGAGCAGGACTTGTCCGGGACGTAGCAGATCGGCGATCTTGGCGGCGCTGAGCAGCTCCAGCTCCGCCAGACGGGTCGCGTACGCGTGTGGTCCTTGCTTGCGTGCGTGCTGCAGCTCGACGGTGTTGTGCCACACCTTCTGCCGGGACTCACGCAGGAAGCGCCGCGAGGACAGCCGGTTGAGCGGCGTCAGCACCTGGTCGAGCAGACTCCGAGCACCACCGAGTTCGTCGTCCTCCGCACTGACGCGTTGGGCCAGCACACCGTCGATCCGCTCATGGTCGCGGCGCCGTCGCTCCATCAGGTAGGGGTCGGTGAAGTCCGCGTCGCTGATCACCGCGAGGAGCGCCTGCGGGAGGTCGTAGTTGACGTGCGCGTTGATGCCGAGCAGCACGTGACGCAGCGCCGGGATATCGGCCGGCGCGTCGAAGGCCAGCCGCCACGGACGTGACACCCGAGCGCCTGGCTTCAGGGCGGCATCGTGGGCCTCCAGGTAGAGCTCGGCGAACTTCACGTCCCAGTCCTCGACCCAGGCCGGGTCCTCGAACCGCGCCAGATCGATGGCGTCACCAACGGCTCGGGTGGTGCGGAGATAGGTGCTGAGGAAGATCCGGCGGTGGGCCAGGTCGTCCGGCAGCTCGTCCAGCCGCTGCTGCATCCGGGCGATGACGCCGGCCACGGGACTACCATCGTTCATCGGGGTCTCCTGTGGAGGAGGGGGTCATGCCTGCGACAGGTCCACGGTCCTTCGACCCGGTGGTTGTCGGCAATCGCGAGACCGACGCCTGGGCCGCGTACTACCGCCACGAATGGCGGAGTTTCCTCAGCGCCTCCGTCGGAATGGTCGCCGCCGCATTCGGTATGTCACCCCGCCGGACCCTGGCCGGAGCATGGTTCGTACTGCGCGCCAACCAGTTATGGGCACCGTACCCCGACAACCAGCCGGACGCGGCCCGCGCGTACATGCGCCGCTTCTACGAGCTTGTCGCCCAGGACGGCGAGTTGCCGCTCGACCCGGCGCGGGCGGCCCGGCTGGAGGTCGAGTGGTGGCGCATTCATCGCGCCCACCAGCACGACGATGCGGTCACAACTGACCAACTGGCGGCCGCGCTGGTCGACCTCTATTCCTACGTGTACGACGCCGATCCGGAGGCGATCCGGCCCGCAGCTTTGAAGCGTGTCGAGGCGATGGACCTCTCCGACCGCTGGGTCCGAGCCGGATGCGACCACGACGACCCGCTCCTCGCGGCAGAGCGGCGCGCGCTGGTCGCGTCGTACGCCGCTCTCCGCAAGGCTGTGGAGCGATCGCCGTTCAGGCGCGCCCACCCGTGATCGGACGACCCCGCTGCGCGACGCCCGGGCCGCCGTACGGGTAGTCCGCCGCGCCCGGATCGCTGGCCTGGTTGAGCTTCTCGGTCTCGTCCGCGGTCAGGTGCAGGTCGGCAGCAGCCAGGTTGTCGTCGAGCTGCTCGATCGTCCGGGCACCGAGGATCACCGAGGTGACCGCCGGGCGGTCGACCAGCCAGGCCAGGGCGACCTGCGCCATCGAGTTGCCACGCGCGGTCGCGATCTCGCGGACCGCGTCGACCACGTCGCGGACGCGCTGGTTGGTGCTGCGCCGACGCCAGGACTCGACACCACGGTCCGGGTTCTCACCGAGGCGGGTGGCGCCGGTCGGCTCCTCGTCGAACGAGTACTTCCCGGTCAGCCAGCCACCGCCGAGCGGCGACCACGGCAGCAGGCCGAGCCCGTTCTCCTGTGCGGCCGGGACGATCTCCCACTCGATCTCGCGCACCAGCAGGTTGTACTGCGGCTGCAGCGTGACGAGCCGCGACCAGCCCCGGCGGTCGATCAGGTCGCAGGCCTTCTGCAACTGCCAGCCGGTGAAGTTGGACAGACCGCCGTACCCGATCTTGCCCGCGCGTACGGCGTCCTCGAGGAAGCCGAGGGTCTCGTCGAGCGGGGTGACCGGGTCCCAGGCGTGCAACTGGTACAGGTCGATGTGGTCGACGCCGAGCCGGTTCAGGGACGCGTCGAGGGCGCGGCGGAGGTGACGGCGGGAGGTGCCGACGTCGTTCGGGGTGTCGCCGGTCGGGAACCGGCCCTTGGTGGCGACGACGACGTCGTCGCGGGCGCTGCTCTTCGCCAGCCAGCTGCCGACGATCTCCTCGGAGACACCGGCGGTGTAGACGTCCGCGGTGTCGATGAAGTTGCCGCCGGCGGCGACGTACCGGTCCAGCTGCGCGTGCGCGCCGGCTTCGTCGGTCTCATTGCCGAACGTCATGGTGCCGAGCGCGTAGGTCGAGACGATCGCTCCGCTGGCGCCCAGAGTGCGGTGTTCCACAGTTGCTCCTCATTTGTCCGGACTTGCTGCGACCACCTTAGAACTGTCGGCAGTGGGGACTACGGTGGCTGTCCATGAACACAAGTGAACTGCTGATCGACGCATACAGCCGGATCCAGGAGGAAGTGCACGGGGTGGTCGACGGGCTGGACGAGAAGACGCTCGCGACCCGGCCGGGCGACTCGGCGAACTCGATCGCCTGGCTGGTCTGGCACCTGACCCGGATCCAGGACGACCACGTCGCCGGCGTGGGTGGGTACGAGCAGGTCCTGACCGCTGACGGGTGGCACGAGCGCCTCGGGCTGCCGTTCGATCCCGCCGACACCGGCTACGGGCACACCTCCGAGCAGGTCGGGCAGGTGCAGCTGTCGGCCGAGTTGCTGACCGGGTACTACGACGCCGTGCACGCGCGGACGCTGGAGTTCCTGCGGCTGGTCACCGACGACGATCTCGACAAGATCGTCGACCGGAACTGGACGCCGCCGGTGACGATGGGCGTGCGGCTGGTCAGCGTGATCGGCGACGACCTCGAGCACATCGGACAGGCGGCGTACGTCCGGGGGCTGCTCAGCTGAGCGTGGTCTCCCACAACGTCGTGCCGGCGATGAGGTAGACCTTGTGGTCCTGGGTGACCGCTGCGTCGGTCACCAGGCCCTGCGGACCGCTCGACTCCTGGACCGTCCAGCTGCCGCCGTTCCCGGTGACAACCTTCACCTTGTTGTCCTGAGCAACGATCTGGACGATCTTGTCACCGTCGACGATCGGCGGCGGCAGCTTGTCCTTGTCGCCGACCGGGATCGACGGCACCCCCTGGAGCCGTTGCGCCTTGCCGTCGGCACCGAGCCGCCAGATCGCCAGCTTCCCGTCCACGTAGCCGGAGATCACGCAGTCCTTGCTGCAGGTCGCGGTGTTGGCCTGGCTGCGGTTGCCGGGATCCGGCAGGACGATCCGGGTCCAGCCCTGGTTGAGGTCGGCCGATCGCCAGACCGCGGCCTCCTGCGCGACCACGTTCGGCGCGAGCCGCACCTGGGAGCCGACGAACACGACGCTCTTGCCGAGCGTCGTCCCGAAGCCCGGCCCGACGAGGAGGGACGGCGTACTCTGCAGGGCGGTCTTCGCCGAGCTCAGCCGGTTCCACTTGGCGTCGCCCTGCGGCAGCCAGACGGTCGCGTCGTTGCCGGTCTCGACCCCGCCCCAGGATCCGAGGAGGGCGCGGCCGCCGGACGAGGTGATGACGGCCGAGAACAGGTCGCCCGCGTCCTGCCCGCCGAAGGTCCAGAAGACCTGCGGGCGCTCGATCAGGCCGCCGGCGACCGAGCCCGTCCACACGGTCCAGCGGGTGTTCGAGTGCGCGCCACCCGACGCGCCGCCGAGGGCGAGGAGGTGCTTGCCGTCGTAGGCGATCGAGTACCAGACCGCTTCGTAGGCGTACGGGCTCGCCGGGTTCGGCTTGATCGCGATCGGGGTCTGTTTCCCCTGGTCGAGGAGGACGAGACCCGGGACGACCTTGGCGCCGCGATTCCGCAGGCCGATCAGCAGTTGATCGCCGTACGCCCGGAGTGCGACGGGCTCCGAGCCGACGTCGACCTTCGACCAGGCCACCGCGGGCGGTGCCGGTGGCTGCTTCTTCTCCCCGCTGCACGCGGCGAGGACTGCCATCAGCGCGATGGCCGCGACCAGGCGACGCATCAGCGATTCTGGGGAAGCTTGGTGGTGGACTTGCGGCCGGTCCGCGGCGCGGACGGCGGTGGCACGACCGGGCCGATATCGCCGTCGGGCGCGACATCGAGGTCGATGATCACGGGCGCGTGGTCGCTCGGACCGGTGCCCTTGCGGGCCTTGCGATCGATCCATGCCGCCTTCACCCGGTCGGCGACCGGATCAGTGGCGAGCATCAGGTCGATCCGCATGCCGAGGTCCTGGTGGAACATGCCGGCGCGGTAGTCCCAGTAGCTGAAAACGCGGTTGTCCGGCCACCGATCGCGGACGACATCGTGCAGGCCCTTGGCGCTCATCAGGTCGGCCAGCGCCTGTCGCTCCGGCGCGGTCACGTGGGTCTCACCGACGTACGCCGCTGGGTCGAAGACGTCGGCGTCGGTCGGGGCGATGTTCATATCACCACAGACGATCTGGTCGGCGGGACCGGCGGCGATCACGTCGCGTAGAGCGGCCAGCCAGGCGAGCTTGTAGTGGTAGTGATCGGAGTCCGGGGTGCGCCCGTTCGGAACGTAGAGCGAGTGGATCCGGATGCCACCGCAGGTCGCTGCGACGGCGCGAGCCTCGGGATCGGGGAAGCCCGGCGCGCCGGCGACGCCGGTCACCACGTCCTCGAGACCGACCTTGGAGAGCAGGGCTACGCCGTTCCACTGCACCTCGCCGTACAGAGCCGTCTCGTAGCCGCGGCCGGCCAACTCATCACCGAGCAACGCGGTGAAGGCGTCGTTCGCCAGCTTCGTCTCCTGCAGGCACACCACATCCGGTTGCCGTTCGTCCAGCCACCCCAGCAACCGGGGCAACCGCTGCTTGACCGAGTTCACGTTCCAGGTAGCCACTCGCACCCGGCCAACGGTAGACCTCGGGACGGACCATTTCAGCCCCGTTGTTGTAGGCTCAGAGACATATCACTTGAAGTGTATATACGCTTGCTGTAATACTTCTCGGCATGGACGTCTTCGAGGCGATCGCCGAGCCGAGCCGGCGGGAACTGCTGGACCTGCTGTCCGAACGCGAGCGGCCGGCCGGTGAGCTGGTCGCGCACCTGCACAAGCTCACCCAGCCGGCGGTCTCGCGGCACCTGCGGATCCTCCGCGAGGTCGGTCTGGTCGATGTCCGGCCGGACGGTCAGCGCCGGATCTACGCGCTGCGCGCCGACCGCCTGATCGAGATCGAGAACTGGATCAGCCGCTACCGCAGGTACTGGCCGCGGCACCTCGACGCCCTCGAGAACCACTTGGCCGACAACCAGAAGGAGCCCACCGAATGACCACGCAAGACCGCTACGGCGACCTGATCATCGACGGCGACCGCGCGACGATGACGTTCCGGCGCCACCTGCCGCATCCGATCGACGCTGTGTGGGCCGCGCTCACCGATCCGCTGGAACGCAAGGCCTGGTTCGGCGAGACCGTGATCGACGGGCGCAGCGGCGGCACGATCGAGATGATGCCGGACGAGCCACCGGCCGCACCCGACGCCAAGCGCCTGACAGGCCGCATCCTCGTGTGGGACCCGCCGCACGTGTTCGAGCACGAGTGGCACCAGCGCATCGTCGAGGACAGTGTCGTGCGGTACGAACTGTCCGTGGACGGTGACGGGACCCTGCTGACCTTCACCCACACCGGCCTGTCGGTCACGAATGCCCAGGGGTTCATGCCTGGCACGCATGCCTTCTTCGACCGCCTGGACGCGCATCTGGCGGGGGCTGCGGTGCCCAACTGGTCGGACCGGTACGCCGAGGTGGCGTCGTCGTACCCTGCTTGGTCCTGAATCTCCTTCTCCGGCGGGCATCATACGGCTCTGTTGCAGTGGCGGCCGGTGTTCATCCACAGGCCCGCGGTGACGTCGCGTAGTTATCCACCGACGGAAAGTCAGTCCGTTCCGGGCGGCCGAATCGCGGCACTCTCTTGGGCAGGAGAGAGGGGAACGGATGGCTGAACTGGACTGCGAGCCGGCTGACCGGACCGCACTGGTCGCCTACCTGCGCGACATCGGGAACCACGAACTACTGACTCTGGAGGAGGTGAAGGAGCTCTCGTACTGGATCGAGGCCGGGCTGCTCGCGGCGGAGCGTCTGGCCGGCGACCAGGGCCGGCACGACCCGGCCGACCTGCAGCAGGTGGTCGCGCTCGGCAAGCAGTCGTGGCGGCGGATGATCGAGTGCAACCTGCGGCTGGTGGTGTCGCTGGCCCGGCGGTACACCGGGAAGGGCATCTCGCTGCTCGATCTGATCCAGGAAGGCAACATCGGGTTGATGCGGGCGGTCGAGCGGTTCGACCACCGCCTCGGCCACCGGTTCTCGACGTACGCGATCTGGTGGATCCGCCAGGCGATCGGGCGGGCGATCTCCGACCGCTCGCGGCTGGTCCGGATGCCTGCCCAGGCGTACACGGACTCCGGGCGGCTGGCATCGATCCGGCACGAGCTCACCCAGACCCTCGGCCGCGATCCCACCACTCAAGAGCTCGCTACGGAGACCGGCCTGTCGGTGGCTCGGGTGGAACGCGCCCAGGCGTGGCGGATCCATCCGGAGACCCTCGATCTGGACGACTCCGAACCTGTGATCGACGACGAGTCCGTCGTGCTGCACGCCGGCCTCCGCCGGGACATCGCCTATCACCTGGAGTTCCTTGACGATCTGCACCAAGCCGTCCTCCACCGCCGCTACGGGCTGGGCGGCCACACACCGAGCACTATCGATGAGACCGCCAGCCAACTCAGCCTCCCTCCTGACCAGGTCCGCACCCTCGAACGAGAAGCCCTCCGCCAGCTGCGCCGCCGAGCCCACCACCACCTCCGCGACTACGCCGCCTGAACGCTGCGGAGACCTGGGCGGTGCGGGCTGGGTTGGTGGCGGCTGGGATGATGAGCAGGTGAGACTCAGGCGTAGTTCCTGGCCCAGTGAGCTGACCGAGGCGGTGACCATCGCGTCCCGGCACTCGCCTGGCGGCAAGGAAGACATCCTGGCCGCCGTCCGCCTGACCAACGGCAAGTGGGTCGCGGGGACGCGCGCGGCCGTCTACCTGCCGACCGACTCGCCGGAGTCCCTCCGTCGCGTCGGCTGGGAGAAGATCGAGCGCGCCGGCTGGGACTCCGACGCGTCGGTCCTGCATGTCTTCGAGACCACCGCCTTCGGTACGCCGCTGCGCGCCACCGACCTCCCCGTCGAGGACCCGGGCCGCTTCGGCCAATTGCTCCGCGAACGGGTCGACGCGAGCATCGTGATCCAGCGCCACGTCCCCCTGGTCGGCAAGCGCGGCGTACGCATCATCGGACGCCGGAACCCGGCCACCACCGACGCACCGGTCGCCTGGAACTTCGTTCTGGACAAGGGCTTGGAGCCGGACCAACCCGGCGTACTGGATGCGGCCGAAGCGGCCCTCAAGTCGGTCCGGGAGGAGTTCGGAATCTGACCCAGAAGGCAAGCCCGGGCAGGCCGAATCCCGTTTTTGTAGTTCGGCCCCGTCCTGCTAACCTACTCAGGTCCTCGGGGTTCGGGGACAGGTTCCATCCCGATCCCGCGTAGCTCAATTGGCAGAGCAGCCGGCTGTTAACCGGCAGGTTACTGGTTCGAGTCCAGTCGCGGGAGCAACACCCCAGCCGGCCTCCTTCGGAGCCGGCTTCTTTCATGTCCGCCGTCAGGCCTCTCGGCAGGGCCCTAGCGCCCGCGTGGCTGCCCCGCCGTACGCATGCCACCACTCCTGCCGCAACCTGGGCCGCGGCAGGACCGGCGGGAGCTACACCTCAGGAGTCAGCGTTATTTGCCCTTCTTGCGGTCGATGGCGCGCTGGATCCGGTCCTGCGGCTGACCGGTCAACTTGGCCAGCAGCGGCACCCGATACTTGTACGCCGCGATCGCGCCCACTACGAGCACGAGGAAAATGAACCAGCCCATCGGTGTTCCCTTCGTCGGACCTGCCTCCATCATGCCTGGTCCGCCCCACCCACCCCTCAGTCAAACCCCTGACGCACCCCTGGTTTCCCCACTCCCCCACACCCACCAGATACCATCTGCCTCGCACGGGGCGGTAGCTCAGCTGGTTAGAGCAGGGGACTCATAATCCCTGGGTCGCGGGTTCGAGTCCCGCCCGCCCTACCTCACAAACGCGCAGGTCAGAGGCAGAACTAGGATCTCTGACCTGCCCCCGCCAGGGCTCCTGTGCCATGGTTCGTGCCATGAAGCGCGTGTTACCGTCAGTGTGTGGCCCAAGAACCCCGGAAGCCGACGAGGCCGCGCGGCTCGATTCGGAGACTCAAGTCGGGATCGCTGCAGGTCCGCGTGTACGCCGGCGTGGACCCAGTGAGGAAGAAGGACCTCTATCTGGACGAGGTCGTTCCGCCAGGGCCGCACCAGGAGAAGGATGCAGAGAAGGTGAGGACCCGGCTTCTCAGCCAAGTGGACGAGAAGCGGAATCCGAAGACGCGGGCGACCGTCGACCAGATGATGACGAAGTACTTCTCGGTGCTTGATGCCGACCCGCAGACTATCCGCGGCTACCGCTCGAAGTACGAGACGCATATCAAGCCGCTACTCGGATCGGCCCAGCTAGCGAGGCTCGACGTCGAGACCCTCGACACCTTCTATGCCGAGCTGCGTAGGTGCCGCATTCACTGCACAGGCCGCAAGAAGGACATCGAGCACCGAACGACCAAGCCGCACCAGTGTGACGAGCACGTGGGCAACCGGTGCCCTCGCAACAACCCCGAAGGTTGCCGACGATGCCGCCGGATGTGCAAGCCTCATGTCTGCAAGGGATTGGCCGACTCGACAGTCCGGCAGATTCACTGGATCCTAAGCGGTGGGCTGGACCGTGCCGTCGTGTGGACCTGGATCTCCGTCAATCCGGCCGAGCACGCGGACAAGCCAGGGCTCCCAACTCCGAATCCTCAGCCGCCAACCGTCGACGAGGTTGGCCAACTAATCAACGCCGCGTTCGAAGAGGACGAAGACTGGGGCCGGTTCCTGTCGACGAAAACCATCACCGGAAGTCGACGTGGAGAGATGTGCGCGCTGCGCTTCACAGATCGAGTACGTCGGAAGGATGCGAAGTCAGTCCTCAAGATCGAGCGTTCCATCTTCGTCAACGACAACGGGGCGCTGGAAGAGAAAGACACCAAGACACATCAGCACCGCCGGGTCGTTCTTGAGCCTGAAGACGACGCAGTTCTGGACGAGCAAGAAGCGGCTGCGCGGCGCCGCGCAGCCAGCGCTGGCGTCAAGTTTGATCCCAACGGCTTCATCTACTCCCCCGTCCCCGATGGAAGCGTTCCCCACCACCCAGACACGGTCAGCAAGCGATTTGCTCGGCTCGCCCACCGCCTCGAAATTCACACGTCCCTCAAGAATCAGCGCCACTACAACGCAACCGAGCTGATCAACGCCGGCTACAACGTACGCGCTGCCGCCGGACGCCTCGGCCACTCAGGGGGCGGCACCACCACCCTTCGGGTCTACACGGCTTGGTGGTCAGAAGCAGAACAGCAGGCCGCAGGCTCAACCCCGGTCAGGATGCCGCGGCCGAAGTCGTCGCCCAAGGACGAGGCCAAGTCGGTCGTCGAACTACCGAGTCCCGCCATTGAGGAGCTCGGGCCGTATCAGCGGATCGCCGCCGACCTCCGAGGCGCCATCGATTCTGGCGTCCTCGCACCGGGAGATGCATTGCCATCCGAGAAGTCCCTGGCGGCCCGCTACGGAGTGGCTCCGAGCACGGCCCACCGCGCTGTCGCGCTCTTGATTGCGGCGGGCCACGTCACAGCCTCACGTGGGAAACGCGCGACCGTCGCGGGCAGTGACAACCCATCAATCGCGTCCGTCACTGAGCTCAGATCGCCCAGTGCGTCGCGGAGCTGAACCCTCTAGCGTTCAGCCTGTCGACGCTCGGATTAGCAAATCGCACTGCCCTACCTCTGAGCTATGGAGCACGGGGACCGCGTGCCTTACCGCTCGAGTCGCCTGCCCATCCGATGGCCTGACCCACGTGGTAGGCGCGACTGCACGGCCTCAAGACTCAGCTCTGACAAGAGCGCCCTGCGCAGGCCTTGCAAACTGACAGTGACAGGCGGTTGACTTGGCCCTCAATATTCTTGAGCGGGCGTCTGGGGGGACGAGCAGGTTGTTTGGCGACACATCATCGACCAACCGCGGCCATGCGCCCGGAGCAGCGTCGAGGCCCACTTTGCAGCGAGCGAGCGAGGCAACCGAGTGAACAAGCGATACTGGTCGCGCCGCTCAAGAATACTCACTACCTTCGGCACGTTCATCTTGGCGGTCGGGCTAGTCTGGATAACTGTTTGGTTGCTGACCAAGACTGATCGAAATGACGGCGCTGGCATCGCAAATGTGCTCGCGTTTCCTCTTACTGCAATTGGTACAGCTATCGCTGTTATCGGCATTCGCTCGCGGCCATATCGCAGCACCCCCGAGATCCTCGCTGGTCACGCGCGATCACTCCTACGTGACGTTGCCACAGCAGAGGCCCGCACCTTGGCTCAGCTTCTAGGTGATACAGGTGAGCCAAGACCAGCGAATCTCAGTTTCAACCAACAGCACGCGGCCCTCATCACCTGGCGGACCGACCGCGGCGCGCAAGTTGGCTCGCTCGAAACAATTCACTCCTACTATGAGGGCCTGGAGAGGGGTCGTCTAGTTATCCTCGGACAAGCTGGGTCCGGAAAGACTGTGCTCGCCATACGCCTGTTGCTCGACATTGCTGCCGCGACTCTAGACAACTCAGTGGAGCGCGTCATTGTTCCGATCCGCCTCAGTCTTCCAGCATTCATGACAAAGTCAACGCGTGCAACCGAAATTCGCCGCGACTTTGAAAACTGGATCGTCGCACATCTCTTCGACGTTCACGGACTGCCGCGAGATGTCTCGACGAAGATGCTAACTGATGGTTGGATCCTACCCATTCTCGACGGTTTAGACGAGATGGATCCCGACGACACGAACACGTTCCAACGAGCCCAAGGAATCCTGAGGGCGTTGAATCTACCGGTTGGAACTACACCAACACGCGTCGTCATAACCTGCCGCACTGGACGCTTCGAGCAACTCAGCGCACCGACCCTTGATTCCTCGCAATCTCTGCAAGATGCGACTGCCATCGTTTTGCTGCCACTCAGCGTCCCCCAGGTGATTTACTGGCTCGCTCATCGATTTCCTGACGCAAGGCAGCCAGACAACCTTCAGCGGCGCTGGCGTCGGGTTGCCTCGACTTTGCGCGATCACCCGAACGGCAGGCTTGCCAATTGTTTGACCTCACCCCTCCACCTATACCTCGCTGTAACTGTTTACAGGAGTCACAACTCGTCGCCATCCGAACTGTGCGACCTCGATGCACCGACGCTCAATCAACATCTATTCGCACAACTCGTGCCCGCCATAACTGCCGGGTTAGAGGACGAACCGTACGAGTCGAAACAGGTCGAGCGCTGGCTTCGGGGCCTCGCGAACCATTTGGCGCGAGCTGGCCGCATGGGCTACTCGACCACCGACCTGCATCTCCACGAGCTATGGCGATCGACCGGCGCGCCTATGAATTTTTGGATTCGTGTAATCGCGTCAGGTCTCGCGGCGAGCTTTCTAGCCGTGCCCACGGCGGCGGCCACGATCTGGCTTTTCACTGACAAGGACAGCGGTGGCCCGCTATGGGGCGACTGGATCGTCCTTACTGCGATGTTTATTGGCACGCTATTCCTATTTGCGAATGCCTATTCTGCCAAATCATCTCCGTTGATTCATATCGACTTCTCGAGGATCAAGAAGAGACCTGGCAGGCGTAAATTTCTGCGAGATCTCGGAATCGGTTTGGCTAGCGGCACGGCGGTCGCCATCGTCGGAGCCTTCGCGGCTCGCTTCGGCTGGGTTCCAGAACGCCCGGTAGTAAGTGACATCGCGTTTGGTGTCGGCGGCGGTCTGTTGTTCGGCATGAGCATCGCGATATTGTCGCTTTCAACCGCGCGTCACGCCGTACTGCGACCGAGTGAACCTGTGGCTGAGTCCTTGCGCAGCACTGTCCGCCTCGCAATAGCAATCGGCGGAGTTCTCGGATTCACTATCGGTCTCTCCTCATTCCTGATCTTGGGAGAGCCGAACAGATTGTTGTTCAACAGCATCGTCGGACTCCTCATGGCGATCATATTTGGCATACCAATCTCGCTGATCACCGTGCTTGCCATCGGAGCATTCCGATGTTGGTCACTCTTCTACGGCATTACCATTCTGCTGCAAGCTTCGAGACGACAGCTTCCCTGGCGACCAGGGCGCTTCTTGGACTGGGCCTACACTGCTGGATTGGTGCGCCTAGCTGGTACAGCGACGCAGTTCCGGCACCGCGAGCTACAGTTGTATCTAACGGATGCGAGCCTGAAGGACGCTGAGAGCAACACTGCGGTGGCTAGTTCGCCACTCGCCGCAGTTAACACCTCTCCCGAATCGTGAGGCACCGCCCTCGCAGAAAATCGATGACTCTGCAAGCCTGCGCTCTCCGAGTTCACCAGGCGGAGAGGTTGGGATAATGCTCTAAACCGTGGGTCGCGGGGTTCGAATCCTGCCGGGGTACCGAACAAATGCGCAGGTCACGCGTCACATGGCCTGAGGCGATAGGTTCTTCACTCCCGCCGCGTGGGGCCATTCGTAATGCGAAGCACCGCCTACTAGGGTCACCTGTAGTGATTGACGACGCGCCCAGGTGGGCGCGGAGGGGAGTGTCTGTGCGCGTTACAAGGCTCCGTGCGACGAACTTCCGCGGGTGGGGCGAGCTGGATCTTCGACGAACGGGTCATGCTCTTGTGGTGGGAGAGCCGCGTGCGGGCCGCACGGATCTCGTGGTGGCTCTCACACGCGTCCTGGACCCGCGTTCCACCCGATCGCAACCGTCGATCGCCGACATCCACCAGCAGATCTCGCAGCTGAGCAACCAGGCGAGAAAAGCGGGGGCCGCGGAACCGGGCGGCTCCGACGCGACCAAACAGGATCCTGCCAGGGTTCCCGCTGCAGAGCTCCCCAAGACCAAGGGGTCCAACGGCTCGGTGCTGCACGCCGACTTCGGCGAGGTAGAGGTGACGCTGGCGGACCTGGAGGTCGATCTCGAGCTGGAGGTGGACGGTGCCCTCGAGCCGCTGCTGCCCGACGGCACCGTCGATGAGTCTGGGAATGCCGCTGCCTCGGCACCTCTTGGTCTGCGTCTCGCATACCGGGTTAGCTACGACGCCGCTACCGACGCACTTGAACACCGCGTGTACTTCCCGGTGTTGAGCGAGCCGACCTCGGACAGGTACGTGCGAGTGCCAACCGCTGTCCGGCTCATGATCCCGGTGGTCTTCCTGGACGCCGCACGACCGCTGCAGTTGCGCGCGGAAGGTCTCCTGCGCCAGCTCATGACCCTGAGGCTTCGACAACGGCACTACGAGCCCTGGAAACTCAGATAGTTACGGCCGCCGGCGCACTGTCGGGGACCCCCGTGATCTCGACGGTGCTGGACGCGGTGCTGAGCGACACCGGTCCCGCGCGGCGGATCGGAGACCGAGCCGTGACCGCCCTAGACGTGCAGTTCCTCCCGGAGGACGGCTCGCTCGCCGGACTTCTCCGAGCTGTACAGCCGGTCCTGGGTCTCGATCAGGCCGGACCATTGCCTCTCAGTAGCCATGGCTCGACGACCTCGGCGGTCCTGGCCGCCTCCGAGGCGCTCATCCTGGCCTCCTCAACCCAAGGCGCGCTGATCATCGGAGACGACCTCGGTGAAGGACTCGATGGCCCGGCGACAGAGCACCTGGCCCCGCGCTCCGGGCTGGATCCGCGCAGGTCTGGTTGACCACGCGGCGCGCGGATGCCGCCCGGGCCGTCGAGGTCGAAGAGATCGTGCGTCTGACCCGGCATACCGGTGCCCGCGCCGTGCATGTGGTTGCTCCGCCTGCGGACCGCAAGGAGGCTGTCGTACACCGGCTCGTCCAGGGCCAGCTCCTGCCTGCGCTCACGACCCCGACGGTAGTGATTTGCGAGGGGCGGCATGACCTCGCCGCCTTCAGTGCAGCCGACCGTCGTCGTGCTGCGCCCGAACTGCCCCTGGCTGCCCATGGCATCCGGCTCGTCTCTGCTGACACGGGATCCGGCGGCGGGACGACGCAGATCCCGCGCGTTGCCAATCTGGCCAAACAGCTCGGTTACCGAGTCGTCGCGCTCATCGACGGAGACCCAGGGAAGACAGCTGCGGACAAGCTGCAGGAGATCGAGGAGATGTGCGACGCAGTCGTCCGCCTGCCCGACGCGATGGCAATCGAGCGCGCCATCCTGGTCGGCGCGACCGCCGCCCAACTTCGACTCGCGTCCGCCATCTTCGCCGAGTTCGGGCAGCTTGACCCAACCGCCGGCAAGGAGGACAACGAAGTGCCAAGGGCGGTCATGAGGGCGCTGCATAGCAACGGCTTGCACGAGCAGTTCCTCGTCGCGCTCGTCGCCCGGGTCGGCACGCTCCCGCCGGTGCTCAACAGCGCGCTGCTCGGCGTCGCGCTCGTTGGCGCTCCCGGGTATCGGGGGCCGAAGCGCATCAATCTGCCCGATCCGACCACCGCCTAAGGCCCTGCGTTGGCGTACATGCCCTCGGCCGAGCAGCAGGCCGTCATCACGTCCAGGAACCCGGTCGTGATCGTTATCGGCGGTGCGGGCTCCGGCAAGACCACAACCGCTGCTGCAGCGGCCGGCCGGCGGCTGACCGAGATAGACCACGGCCGGGCCGAAGCTCGTGCTGCCACACGGCCGGGCGCCCTAGCCGGGTTGCCACCACGTAAGCGCGTGCTTTTCGTGTCATTCTCCCGCACCGCCGTAAGCCAGATCCTCGACCGATCCGCCGAAGTTCTCGGGCCATTGCGAGACCGGGTCGACGTCGTCACCTTCCACGGCCTAGCCTGGCGGATCCTCAACGACTTCGGGCGGTTCTACGGTCACCCGTATCCTGTTCGTGTCCAATCACGCGCCGAGTCCGAGGTGTCCGCCCGGTTCCCCGGCGTGAGTTACGACGAGCTCGTCCCTGCTGCATCCGCCCTCCTGGCGGTGCCGACGGTCCGGGACTATTACCGGCGCCGCTACGGGACCGTGATCTGCGACGAATTCCAGGACACGAGCAACGCGGAATGGGCGTTCATCCAGACCATTTCGCCGGACGCCCAGCGAATCCTGCTGGGCGACCCAAATCAGTGCATTTATGCCGGCATGAAGAACATCGACCCTCAGGCACGGATCGCCGAAGCATCTGCGCTCGCCGGTGCGGCGATGATCGAGCTGCCTCCCCAGAGTTACCGGGACCCCTCCGGCGCCCTCCCCGCCGCAGCACTTGCTGCGCTGGAACGCCGGTTCGGCGACCCGACGATCGCGTATGCCGTCTCCACCGCGAGGATAATCCTGCACCTGGCCCCAGCCGCAAACCTTGCTGAGGCGGTTTCCCATGTCGTCGTTGCAGAGCAGGCGGCAGGGAACACAGTGAGCGTCTTCACCCACACGCATGCCGCCACCGCCGAACTGTCCACGGTGCTCTCGGAAGTAGGGATCGACCATGAGCAGGTCGGGTTTACCGAGGCGTTCGGTGACGGTCTCCAGGCGCAGTTCTCCCTTCTGCGCTGGGCGCTTGACGGAAACGCCAGTCCACGGCAAGCCCTTGCGGTCTACGTCCACTCGATCGCGCACGGTCGCACCAAAAAGAGATTCGCCGACGCGGTCGTGCGCAAGACCATCCCTGCCTTCGAGGCGGAGCTGAAGAGGGTCGCACTTGACCTCCAGGTCGCGGCCAAGGTGCCGCCCGACATCGACGAGCTCCTCGTCATCCTCGCCGGAGCGCATCAGCGTCTAGGTTTCCCGCGGGGAGAAGACACCTGGCTGCGCTCCAACCGGCAACTTCGGCGCGTCGCACGGGTGCTCGAGCGCGGCGGGTCGCTGGAAGACCTGACCAGCGAGGTCGAGGAACTCCGCGTGGGCACGCTCGTGGGGTCACGTGCTGGCCGCCCCAAACCCGTCCAGGTGATGAACCTGCACCAGACCAAGGGCCGTGAAGCCGACGTGACGGTCCTGCTGCTCCAACCCGACGAGTTCCACGGCTACGAAGCCGAGCCTTACCCGACAGGATCTCGGCTGCTGTACGTGTGCCTCACCCGGGCGCGCGAGGGCGCCCACATTGTCGTACCAGACGCCATCAACAACCTTCACGGGCTGTGGCTGCCGTTCATTGACGCCTGCATCGTCGCCCAACAGACGTGAGCCCGGCATGACGGACTGGATGCGTGCGCAACGGCAGTGTTGGCAGCGCCCGGGCCTTGACGGCTCTTAGCTGTGGTGGCGGATGCGCCTGCCGGAATCGAACCGCCGACGTTCTCATTCGACCGCCGAACGACGGCCGCGACTGGCGCCACGCACGTCGACTCAGATGACTTCGAGCAATCCGTGCGCTAAAGTGAAGTCACAGCGCGAGTCATGCTTCGCGCCTAAAGCGTGAGGAGCAATGGCTTGAGTGGAACTGATCTATCCGAGTGGTCCTTTGAGCGGTTCGGCGCGGCCGCACCGGCGTTGGTCCGGGCTGTGCCTGAGGCGATCTGGCGAGCGCATGAGCGCGCGTTGGCAGGACACATCGCCTCGGAGGAGACCCACAACGATGCCTATGGCAATGGGCTCGCGGTCTTTCAACACGAGGAACTGCTCAACCTCGCCGAGCAGGTTCCGGGGCTAAGAACCGCCAAGGGCAACCAAGGCAAGAGCCGGTTTGAGCTCCTGGTCGTTGCGGAAACGAGCGTCGCGTTGTGGCCGTTGCGATTTGCTACCGACCACAAGACCGGCCACGCAAACGCGAGAATCAGGAGCGTGTCCGACTACCGGCGTGGATTGCTGACGCTTGCCGCGCCGAGCTATGGCCGGAACCCTCAGCTCACGTTCGACGACATCGAGGTCGACGAGGCCGAGATTGAGGCAGCCCAGGCGGAGGAGGACGCGCTGCTCGAGCAGCTGAGGCGGTTCGGCTCCGTCGTCACCATCGGCTTCTCGTGCAACCCGGCTGGGATGTTCGAGCTAGGTTGGGGTGACTGCGAACTGATTGACGAGGACTCGCGGCAAATCTATTGGCCTCATTGGGAAAGCCTGTCCCGGCCGGGACCGGACGCCGGCTACGGCGGACTGCGGGTGCCACTCAAGCCTGTCGACGGTCCCGGCTCGACTCGCTTCGATGACGGAGCACCGTCGGATGAAGACTTCGGCCTAACTGTGCGGTCGCCGCTCGCGGGTGAACCGTCGAGTGAAGCAGGGCCGCCGGAGCAGGAAGTTGGCAGCGACGATGAGCCGCAGTGAGCGACTGAGAATGGACACCGATGCAGAAGCAGCCAGTGAAGCCCGCTGAGCTGGCGTCGACCGCAGCCGTGGCGGCAGCATTCGACCCTGCGCGGCTGACGCAAGCGCGCCGCCTTGCTGGGATGACCAAGAAGTCAGTGGCTGGCGGGCTCGGGGTTTCTCCGGTCGCGGTGGGGCAATGGGAGGCCGGCACCCATCCCCCCCGACCAGACCATGTCGGTGGCCTATCGGAGATCCTCAGTGTTCCGGCGGCGTTCTTCGCGGCCGGTCGGCCCTACGCCCGCCTCGAGAGCTCAGCCGCCCATTTCAGGAGCTTGCGAAAGACACCCGCCATCCAGCGAGCCAAGGCAATCGCGTTCACCGAGCAAGCGTGGGAGCTGGTCTACGCATTGGAGAAGCGAGTACAGCTGCCTGCTGTCGATCTCCCCGGATTCAGTGCGGGAGAGGTCAGCAGAGATGAGATGCCGCTCGGGCCCGCTGCGGCGGCTCAGGAATTGCGGCGGCGGTGGAGCCTTGGCACTGGGCGTATACCTCAGCTCGTTCGGACCATGGAGCGTCACGGCATCGTCGTGACGTTGACACCGTTCGCCGGTGCAGCAACCACGACCGTCGACGCGTTCTCAACCTCGCATCTCCCCCGCCCCATCGTCGTGCTCACACCGGACAGAGCCGATGACGTGTATCGGCACCGTTTCACGGCGGCACACGAGTTGGGCCACCTGCTGCTACACCCCGACGTCGCGCCTGGCGATCTGCAGCAAGAGCGAGAGGCAGATGCCTTCGCTGCCGAGCTGTTGACTCCTGCCGCGGTCATCACCCCCATGCTGCCAGCACGGATGGACCTTCACGCGCTTGATCGGCTTAGCAAGGAATGGGGCGTTGCCGTCGAGTCCCTGATCTATCGATGCAGGGAAGTCGGCGCCATATCCGAGCCCGCCTACAGGCGTGCGTTCCAGCGTCTTAACCAACTACGGCAGCTCAACCTCTTCGGCGCGGAACCGGTTGCCGGGTACCCAGGCGAGGCCCCGACGCTGCTGCGGCGGGCCTTCGAGCTTGCTGAAGCCAACGGATTGAGCCAACGAAATCTGGCCGACGAGCTGAAGATCAAACTACCGCGCTTACGACTCCTGCTCGGCCAGGACGACCCGCGGCCACAGCTAAGACTCGTGTAACAGGCACGGACCAGATCGCGATCGCCGCAGACGTCCTAGGGCAAATCCGGAAGATCTGACGTGTGCTACAAGCAGGTGTCGGACCACCGGACGTGCTGGCTCGTATCTCAGAGTCGCAGCCGTGCTGCAGATCCTTTCTGACAAGGCCCTTCACCCCCAATTGCTCCGTCCCATACGCTACGCCCACGCGGACGGCACAACACCTGGAGAGTAGTCGCCATGGCCCGATACGACAGTCGAGCTGGAACTGTCGAGATCCTCGAGCATGGATCCGAGACGATCTTTCAGTGGCAGGACTCTTATTCAAATGATGGTCCAGTGACGATGGCGCGATTCGTCCCACGCGAACACGTTTTGAAGATTTTCCCCACCGCACGCTCCGGTATGGAGCTGAAAGACCAGTTCGACCAGATCGCCGAGCTCCATATTGGCTTTGGAGGTCTCCACCAGCACCGTTTGTAGGTCAGTGCTGACACCACTCGGACCAGGAGGGCACCCTAGTGTTGGCGGGAGTTGATACAACCCTGGCGGGCGCGCAAGCGGAGCGAGTCCGAGCAGATTGAGCGGAGGTGGGCGCATGTCGGCGACGAAGCTCCTGGTACTCGGTATCGTGCACCTCTCCGGCGGCGCGCATGGCTACCAGGTGCGGTCCGAACTGCTGCAGAGCTGGCGTGCGGAGAATTGGGCCAAGATCAAGCCCGGCTCGATTTATCACGCACTGAAGAAGGCGGCGGCTGATGGCCTCCTCACCGAACACGCCGAGCCGGGCAACTCCGGGCCGGAGCGCGTTCTGTACCACGCGACAGCTCGGGGACGTGACGAGATAGTCGAACTGGTCCGCGACGGTCTGCGGCGCACCCACGACCCGGACATGCTCAACGCGTCCATCGCCATGTTGCCCATGCTGACCAGGACAGATGCCATCGCGCACGTTAACGAGCGGGTCGCGCGCCTGGAAGCGGAGCTCGTAGAGCAGGCCAAGTGGCGGGAGCACCCCAATCGGGACACCCCCGAGCACGTCCGCGATCAGGCCGAACTGTGGGCGGGACACGCACGCACCGAACTGGAGTGGGCGAAGAGCCTGAGCAAACGACTGTCTGAGGGCGCCTACACCATGGCCGATGATCCGGGTTCGTGGCGAACGGTCCCCGATCCCCTCAAGATGCGCTTCTAATCAAACTTGACAAGACGTTCCTCCTCGTGCACTCTGGCCAAGTACTCAAACTTGACTAGCGCTCAACCAATCCGTTCGCAACACCGAGAGAAGGAATCGAACCCATGGGAACGCTCGCGATCGAGACGAGAGGGTTGAAGAAGAGCTTCGGCACGACCCACGCGGTCGCCGGTGTGGACCTGGCCGTGAGCGCCGGGGGCGTGTACGGCGTGCTCGGTCCGAACGGGGCGGGCAAGACCACCACGATCCGCATGCTGGCCACGCTCCTGCACCCCGACGCCGGAGAGGCGCAAGTGCTCGGCTACGACGTCGTGCGTGACGCCCAGGCGGTGCGGAGCAGGGTGGGCCTCGCCGGGCAGTTCGCGTCGGTCGACGAGGACCTCACCGGGGTGGAGAACCTGTTGCTGCTCGCCAGACTGCTCGGCTACTCACGCCGCCGAGGCAGGGAGCGGGCGACCGACCTGCTCGACGCGTTCGGTCTTGCCGAGGCGGCTGACCGGCAGGTGAAGAAGTACTCCGGCGGGATGCGCCGGCGCATCGACATCGCGGCGAGCCTGGTCGTCACCCCCGAACTGATCTTCCTCGACGAGCCCACGACCGGCCTCGACCCCCGGAGCAGGAACCAGGTCTGGGAGATCGTCCGCGGCATGGTCGCCGAAGGCACCACCGTGTTGCTGACCACGCAGTACCTCGACGAGGCCGACCAGCTCGCCGACCGGATAGCGGTGATCGACCACGGGAAGGTCATCGCCGAGGGCTCGAGCGGCGAGCTCAAGGCGTCGGTCGGCGCCGGCTCGCTGCACGTACGGCTACGTGCGCCCGAGCAGCGGGCCGAGGCCGAACGGGTCCTCGCCGGCGTCCTCGAGGTGCCGGCCGAGCCGTCCGCCGACCCGGCCGCGCTGTCCGCGCGGATCTCCGACCGCGAGCGGGTCGCCCGCGCCCTGGCCGAGCTGTCCCGCAGCGGCATCGACGTCACCGAGTTCGCGCTCGGTCAGCCGAGCCTGGACGAGGTGTTCCTCACCCTGACCGGACATCCCGCCGAAGAGACACCCGAGGAGGATGCCGCATGAATGCCACGACCGCGGAGCAGGCGTCGGCGCCGGTCACCGAGGACGCGCTGCGCAGTGTGCTGTTGGCCGGCGAGCGGCCGTCTCGCCCCGGCCCGGTGCGCACCTCGTTGACATTCGGCTGGCGG
Source organism: Kribbella pittospori (assembly GCF_004331465.1). GTDB lineage: Bacteria > Actinomycetota > Actinomycetes > Propionibacteriales > Kribbellaceae > Kribbella > Kribbella pittospori. The sequence goes on along the minus strand of NZ_SJKB01000001.1, from coordinate 382,613 downwards.
GCGCTGCTGAAGATCAAACACGTGCCCGAGCAGCTCGTCGACGTGACCATGTTCCCGATCATGTTCACACTGATGTTCACCTACCTGTTCGGCGGCGCGCTCGCCGGGTCGACACAGGAGTACCTACAGTTCCTGCTGCCCGGCATCCTGGTGCAGGCGAACGTCATGATCACCATGAACACCGGCATAACGCTGAACACCGACATCCAGAAGGGGGTGTTCGACAGGTTCAGGGCGCTCCCGGTGTGGCGACCGTCGCCGCTGGTCGGCGCCCTGCTCGGCGATGTGATGCGCTACTCGATCGGGTCGGCGATCGTGATCACGCTCGGACTGGTCCTAGGGTTCCGGCCGGAGGGTGGCGCCGTCGGCGTGGTGCTCTCGGTGGTGCTGCTGCTGGTGTTCTCGTTCTGCCTGTCGTGGCTGTGGACGATGCTCAGCCTGATCCTGCGCACGCCGAACTCGGTGGCGGGGGTCAGCATGATGGTGATGTTCCCGCTGACGTTCGGGAGCAACATCTTCGTGGACCCGAAGACGATGCCCGGGTGGATGCAGGCGGTCGTCGAGGTCAACCCGATCACCCACCTGGCGACCGTGGTACGCGGCCTGATGGACGGCTCGGTGCCCGCCGGGGAAATCGGCTGGGTGCTCGTCTCGTCCGTACTTCTCGTCGCGGTCTTCGGTCCCATCACCATGGTCCTCTACCGCAACAAGAAGTAGATGCCGCTACCGCGAGCACTTGGTCGAAATCAACTCCGACAACCCAGCCCACTCGGCCAACGCCATCACCGGTACCAGACCCGGACACGACAAGGAGAGCCGAATGAGCACCATCCCCAAGAACAACTCGGAAACCGTTGCGCACACGCCTGGGCGGGCGAGCAGCATCGGGGTCTGGATTCTGCAAGTCGTGCTGGCGGCGATAATCGCCGGCGGCGGAATCTCGAAGCTCGCCGGCGACCCGGTCATGGTGGACATGTTCGCCGACATCGGGGCTGGCCAGTGGCTCCGGTACCTGGTCGGAGCGCTGGAGGTCGCGGGAGGGGTTGGACTTCTGATCCCGGCTCTGGCGGGCCTGGCCAGTCTCGGGTTGGCGGCATTGCTGACCGGTGCTGTCATCACCGATCAGTTCGTGCTCGAGCAGAGCCCTTGGCTGCCGCTCGCCTTTCTCGTCGTGGCGGCCGTGATCGCAAGGGCGCGGTGGTCGCGCACCGAGGCCGTCGTCGGCACGCTGCTCAGGCGCTGAGACAAACCTCTCGAACGGAGATGTGAGATGAACGAGATGGCCTTTCGCGTGACATCAAACGATGGCACCACCATCGCCTACGACAGGGAAGGAAGCGGTCCGGCCGTCATTCTGGTGGGCGGGGGACTCGACGAAGGGGTGGAGAACGCTCCCTTGGCGCCGGCTCTCGCCGAGCACTTCACGGTCTACAACTATGCCCGTAGGGGACGCGGCGCGAGCGGCTTCACCGAGCCTTACGCCGTGGAAAGGGAGATCGAGGACCTGGATGCGTTGATCGCGGAGGCGGGCGGCTCGGCACACCTGTTCGGGGCGTCCTCAGGCGGCGCGCTGGCGCTGGAAGCCGCCGCGGCCGGGTCAGCCATCGACACGATCGCCGTGTGGGAGGTGCCCTACGCGGTCGGGGACGACATACGCCCGCGATTCGAGGAGTACATCGCAGACACCCGACGCGCCTTCGACGCCGGGCGAGACGAGGAGGTTCTCGAACTGTTCATGCGCATGACCGGCGCCTCCGACGACAACATCGCGGCCAGGAAAGCGGCAGGCAAGCAGACGGCGCATTGGGCGCATTCGGTCGCCCTCGCGCCCACGCTGGTCCACGACAGCGTCTTCCTCAACCGCTACCAATTGCCGGCCGATCGACTGGCAACGGTCACCCAACCGGTCCTGGTCACCACCGGAGGACCGATCACGGCCCCCTATATGGCAGGCCTGCCCTCGGACTTCTTCGACCGCGCAGCCGACGAGCTTGCAGACCTACTACCCCACGCTCAACGGGAGACCCTCGAGGGGCCGGATCACGTCGTCGACCCACAGACCGTCGGCCCGCTGTTGCTACGGTTCTTCAGCAGCGAACACTGAGGGGCCCGCGAGGTGTTGCGGGAAGACCGATTAGGCACCGCGCAAGCAGATCTTCGTCGCGCCAGGGACACGGGCGGACAGGTGGTGTCGAGGTTGATGTCGTCGGCGGCATCACAGGCCTGATCCTGGGCGTGCTCGTCACCAACGTCTTCGTCACCACGCAAGGCCGGGCCGTCGTACTGACCTGGGCTTCAGTGGGACTCGACGTGGCCTGCTCGCTGCTCATCGGCTCCGTCGTCGGTCGTACCCCGCACTCCGGGCCGACTCAGTACCGCCCACCGAAGCCCTGCGCAGCACATGACCAGGCACCTCGGTAGGGCCAGTGATTCCGGGCTGTGGTCGCATGCGGTCACCGTTCCCGGGGCGGTGGCCCGGTGCCGAAAGTCGTGCCCACGGCGTGCTCACGTCAGGAGTGCCACCGATGACGCCGCCGCGTTGCCGGGTCGACCTGTACGCGGCGATCCGACGGGATGCCCGATCTGGGATGTCCAACCGCGCGCTGCAGCGCAAGCACGGCGTCGGCTTCCGAACCGTGACAGCGGCGCTGGAATCTGCATGGCCGAAGGAGAGAAAGCAACCGCCCAAACGCGGCTCACGGCTTGACGCGTACCGAGTGGTGATCGACGACTGGCTGCGCTCGGACCTCGACGCGCCGCGGAAGCAGCGACACACGGCGAAGCGGATCTTCGATCGACTGCTTGACGAACATGACGGGGCCGGGGTGGTGTCGTACTGGATGGTCCGCGAGTACGCCGCCACCCGACGCCGTGAGATTCGCGTCGAGGTCGGACGGGAACCTGCCAACGCGTTCATCCCGCAAGAGCACCTCCCGGGCCGCGAGGCCGAGGTTGACTTCGGCGACGTCGCCATCCGCCTGCGCGGCGAGCTCGTAACCTGCACGCTGTTCAGCCTTCGGCTCTCCTACTCGGGCAAGGCCGTGCACAGGGTCAGTGCCTCGGCTGGGCAGGAAGCCTTCTTCGAGGGTCACGTCCACGCCTTCAACGTGCTCGGCGGTGTGCCGACCGGGAAGATCCGCTACGACAACCTCAAGGCCGCCGTCGCGAGCGTGATCGGGTTCTCCCCCCAGCGGGTCGAGGCCGACAGGTGGACCGCCGTCCGTTCCCACTACGGCATCGAAGCCTTCTATTGCCAGCCCGGAATCCAAGGTGCGCACGAGAAGGGCGGCGTCGAGGGCAGATCGGCTGGTTCCGACGCAACCACCTCGTCCCCATCCCAGAAGTCGACTCCCTCGCCGAGCTCAACGCTATGGTCGACGCCTGGGACGAAGCCGACGACGCCCGGCGGATCGGGTCCCGCGCCCGCACGGTCGGGGAACACTTCGCCACCGAGCAGCCACTCCTCGCGCCCCTTCCGACCGAGCCGTTCTCGACCGGCCGCTGGTTCACCCCGCGCGTGGACCGGTACGCCCAGGTCACGGTCCGGATGAACAAGTACTCCGTGCCCGCGCGCATGGTCGGCCGTCAAGCCCGGGTGCTCCTGAACGCCAGCGACCTGGTCGTGTTCGACGGCAGGACCGAGATCGCCCGCCACGAACGGCTCATGACCAAGGGCTCGACCCGGGTCGACCTGGACCACTATCTCGAGGTCCTCCTCCGCAAACCGGGCGCGCTACCCGGTGCGAAAGCGCTGGAGCAGGCCAGGGCATCCGGGCAGTTCACGCCCGTTCACGACGCCTGGTGGGCCGCGGCCTGCAAGGCCCACGGTGACGCCGACGGCACCCGTGCCCTCATTGAGGTCCTGATGCTGCACCGGCACCTTCCACACGACCACGTCGTCGCCGGACTCGCGACGGCGCTGCGTGCAGGCGCGCTCACCGCGGACGCTGTCGCGTTGGAAGCGCGCAAGTACAACGACACAGCAGATGGCGGAGCCGACGACACGACAGCGGACCACCAGTCCCTGATGAGCGGCGACAGGGCACGCGGAGAAGGCGAGATCCCTGCCGTGCGATCGCTGACCGAGCGCCGGCTCCGCGCCCACATCCCGGCCGACACTCGGCCGCTGCCGAGCGTGGAGAAGTACGACCAGCTGTTGGCCAGCCGACGTGACACCCCGAACGAAGGAGCCGCACCGTGACCACCAAGCGCCGTGGAATGACCGAAGAAGCAGCCGACGCCGCGATCGACCAAGCGTGCCGGATGCTGCGAATGCCCACCATCCGCAACTCCTTCACCGACTACGCCGACCGGGCAGGGCGTGAGCAGATGTCTTACCGCGGGTTCCTCGCCGAACTATTGCTTGCCGAGTGCGACGATCGCGCCCGACGCCGGTCCGAACGCCGGATCAAGGCCGCCAAGTTCCCCCGCGAGAAGTCCCTGCGGGCCTTCGACTTCGACGCCAACCCCAACATCGATCCCGCCGTGATCCACACCCTCGCCAAGTGCGAATGGGTCCAGAAGGGACAGCCGCTGTGTCTGATCGGGGACTCCGGCACCGGCAAGTCCCATCTGCTGATCGCACTCGGCACCGAGGCCGCCATGGCCGGCAACCGGGTCAAGTACACCCTGGCGACCCAGCTTGCCAACGAGCTCGTCGAGGCCGCCGACGAGATGACGCTGGCGAAGACCATCGCCCGCTACGGCCGCGTCGACCTGCTGTGCATCGACGAACTCGGCTACATGCAACTCGACCGCCGCGGCGCGGAACTCCTCTTCCAGGTCCTCACCGAGCGTGAGGAGAAGGCCTCGGTCGCGATCGCGTCCAATGAGTCCTTCGGCGGCTGGACCAAGACCTTCACCGACCCCCGGCTATGCGCAGCCATCGTCGACCGACTCACCTTCGGCGGCACCATCCTCGAGACCGGCACCGACTCCTACCGTCTGGCCCAAGCCACAAAGCAGCGGACAACCTGACACCCGTCGGGCGCGGAAGCGGTGTCGACGCAAACCAACATCCGCGGCACCGACACGTGCCCGGCGGTGTCAGAACTCGCCAACAAGCGGTGTCGGACGAAACCTCCGCAGCCACCATATCGAGGCTGGCTCAGCGGCTGACTGGTATGGGGAGGAGCCAGTCGATGAGGGCGACTATGGCTGGCAACTCCGCGGAGTCGCACAACGCGCTCGCCGATCTGGTTGGTGCCGAACCACAGAATCCCCTTGTTGGGAGGCACCCGATTATCCGGGCCATGGAGGGAGACCTTGCCGGGAAGCCCGCGATGCAACCAGAGGAACGCAACTTGCTCCTCCGAGAGGCCGCGACTCAGTCCCGTGCTGCAGCTACCGAGGCGCCCGCAGAACTTGGCAAGCTCCGTCACGACATCCAACTCGTGACTCTGGAAGTACTCATCGAGCAGTTCGCGGCCGGCCTGAAGGGCGGCCACCGCTCAGACGAGGGGTACTGGCAGGAGTTCTTCGTATTGAATACCTTCGCGCTTCAACAGCTGTTCGCCGCACCTGTCGCGCTCTACAGACCACAACTGCACGTCCGAAGCGGCGACGCCCTTGGCCGGGGCGCACGCATCGCAGACTTCATGCTGATCAACAGCATCACGCGAAGTGCTCACCTAGTTGAGATCAAGACGCCGGCCGCCAGGCTTCTCGGAAGCCCCTACCGAAACATCTATCCTCCGAACGTTGAACTGTCCGGCGCCGTCGCCCAGATCCAAGCTCAAATCGAGTCGACTCGCGTCGAGCTTCCCACCCTCATAGCGAGGACACCAGAACTCGCGCCGATCGAGAACTGCGTCGTGCGCGGGGCAGTGCTCGCCGGCACCGCCGAGCCTCTAAACGCGGAACAAGCCCAGTCGTTCATGCGATATCGCGACGGTCTCGGCACGGTCAACGTCATCACCTTCGATGAGGTACTGGCCCGCCCCCAGGGACTCCATCGACTCCTCGCAGATCCGCCTGACAGCAGCGCACTTAGCTAAATCGTCGCCGGACATCGTCTGGGACACGCACTTCGGTCTTCTAATCCGTTGGTCGCAGGTTCGAGTCCTGCCGGGCGCGCCAATCAAATCCGCAGGTCAGGCGTCGGTAGCCTCAGAGGAGAGTACGGCGACGGCGTTCCGCGTGGGGCTACTCGTGGTGCGAACTCCCGTCGACCACAGTCTTTTGGAGTGGTGAGCCTCGCCCACCCATGCCTCGCGGTGGCTGCTGCTCGGGCCGTTAATAGAGCCCGCCCGCATCGGGCTCTATTAATAGGTGCACGGTAGGCACGGCGACGGCGCGAGTTGCCAAGGCCCTGAGCGCGACGGTCGATAGCGTGGCGGTGCAGCGGTTTGGGATGTTGGTTCGCTCGTTCCGTCGACCCGGATCTCGCCGGCTTCGGTACTTTCTAGCCGCGCATGCGATCTTGTCGCCCGGCGATCACTCCATTGCGGTCAGGCGCTGCTCCTCGGTGTCGAACCGCTTTCTGACGGCGGCGGCGTTGCGCGCCGCCTGGTTGAAGGCGCGTTCGAGGCGCCGGGTTTGCTTGCGCGCTTTGCGCAGCGTCTGGCGGGTTTCTTCAAGTTGGTCGTTGAGTCGGACCAGGTCGGCTTCGAGGTCGGCGATCCGATGCTGGTGCGCGTCGAGCACCTGGCCAGCCCGCTCATGCTCGGCCGCGGCCAGTGTGTAGTCCGCTTCTGCCTCGTCTCGGCGTTTCCGCTGGGCGGCTCGGCGCTGCTTGAGCGTGTGGTCGACCGGCGAGCGGCCCATCTTCGGGGCAGGGCGTTGCATGGTCTTCGACGCCGGGCTTTTGCGAGGCAGTGCGACGCGGCGCACGACCCCCGGCCGGACAGGCTTGAGTGGGGCTGGGTCGCCGTTCTCGTCCACGACACCGAAGCCGACGTGGCGCAGGGCGCTCACCAGTTGCCCGTGCGGAGGAGCTGGGCCGCCGCGGGATCGACCAGCGCGGCGTCAAGCGTTTCGGTCAGTCGCTCTGCGGTCTGCGGCGTGATGCGTCGCCCGTCGGCGGCCCGATCACGCGCGATCTGCACCAGGTTGCGAACCAGGTCGTGGCGTTGTCGGGTGAGTTCGCGCCGGCGGACACTGTCGGCCGACAGGTAGGTCTCGCGCAACTGCTCGCCGAGCTCGGTCAAGGCATGGATGCCGTCGGGATCGACACGGACGAGCTGGTTGGCCAGCCAGGCCGACACGGTGGGCCTCCGCAGAGCCGCGATGGCCGCGGCGGCTGGTTCGTCGCCGGCGTCCCGGACGGCTTTGGCGAGGCGGTTCCGGGCGCCGGTGAACTGCTCGGGTGCCAGCCCATACAGTTCGACGATCGCGCCGTCGGTGTCCACGCTTCCACAATGCGGGGACCGCTACAGCGTCGGCAACGTCTATCGCCGTCCCACCCAGGGGTGTTAGGTCTTCGTCTCCAGCGGACGTAGGTTTGCGGCGGCGAACCAGGCCTCGACGGACTCATGGCGTTGCGGATTCGGCACGTACACGACGCGGGCCTGCCAGTCGCCGGACTGAGTGCGGCGCCACTCCAGAATCAGACCGGGCCACGGCCCCTGCTCATGGGCAGTCCGCAGCACCCAGCAGTGTCTCCGCTGAGCATCAGGCGGAGGCTGCCGCGGGTACCGCCTGTTCGTCCCCATCCCCTCAGATTGGAACACATGTTCGATCCGGATAATGGCGGAGGATATCCAGCCTGTGATGTCTCAGGACATCGGTGACAGTTCTGCCTCAGGGCATGGGTGACAGTTGGTGTGTCAGGACATCGGTGACGGTTCAGGGGTCTTGGCGTGGGCCGCGGGGGCGGCCGTTGCCGACGTAGGTCACTCCGGGTGCGGGTCTGGTGTGCTCGATGAGGATCTCGCCTTCCAGGTCGGTGACGGTGATCTTGTCGCCGACGTTGTTGCCGGCGCTGATGACGAGGACATACTGGAAGCCGCGTCGCCCGTCGACCAGGTATTGGACTTTGTCCAGGTAGAACATGCCGGCGGGGGTCAGTTTCTTGACGACGGTGTCGTCGGGCAGGTCGGTGGGCGCCGGTGCGAGAGGCGGTCGGGGTCGGCTGGCGGGACGGTTGGAGCGACGGGGAAGGTCGTGTGTGGGGCGGGGCGGCTCGGCCTTCGTGGTGGCTTCCCAGGCGGCCTGGGGTGTGGCGCGGCCGGGTAGGCCTTGGTGGGGGCGCTGGGTGTTGTAGATGTGGTCGAAGGCGTCGACCTGGGCCTGGAGTTCGTCGAGTGTCTCGGCGAGTGGTTGTTTGTCGAGGTAGCGGAACAGGGTCTGGTGGAAGCGTTCGTTCTTGCCCTGGGTGGTCGGCTTGTAGGGCTTGCCGGTGATCGGCTCGACCCCCAGTGCCATCAGGTGTACGACGAGCTGGCCCAGGAGCCCACGGCGCGACGGGTTGAGCGCGGACCCGTTGTCGGACAGCAGCCGCTGAGGCACGCCGTGGGCGGCCACGGCCTTGTCGAACACGGCGATCGCCGCGGCTGATGTCTCGCCCCACGCGACGTGCGAGGCGACCGCGTAGCGGGAGTGGTCGTCGATGAACTGGAGGATCACACACCTACGCCCACCGGTGAGCACGTACTCGGTGCCGTCGAGTTGCCAGCAGGCGTTCGGGGCTGGATAGACGAACCGGCGCCAGGCCGAGCGTGGCTTCTTCCTCGGCTCGAACCGCGCCACACCTGCCTGACGGAAGATCCGCGCCAGGGACGCGACCGAGGGCACCACCTCCAGCCCCATCGCGCGCATCTTGTCGTGCACGCTGATCGGCCCGTGGTCCAGCCCGGAGGCCTCCAACGCAGCCCGCACCTGTACCGCTTGTTCTTTGACCTCGTCGGTCAGCTTGGACGGGCTCGTCCTCGGGCGCCTGGACCTGGGCTCGAGCACTGCCGCCGGACCGTCGGCCGTCGCGCGCTTGCGCAGCTCGTAGAACGACTTGCGCGAAATGCCATGCTCGGCGCAGAAGGTCGAGACCGCGCCGCGCGGAGCATCTTCGGGCCACTGCGAGATCGCAAGGCGGACACGGGGATCGATGGGTTCATTGGCTGGCACCGCCCGAGCCTCGCGACCGAAGTGTCACCACCAAGAACCCCGAAACTGTCACCGATGTCCTGATCCAGAACCGTCACCGATGTCCTGCGACATGACAGAGGATATCCAGCCGCGAACCATCCAACGATGATCACCTGACGCGAGCGAATGTGGACCCTCCCCACATCCCGACGCGCGGGGCCGTTCCGGCGGCGCGTGCGGAAGCCAGGTTCCGGCCGCCAGCCCAGATGGGGCGCGAACAGAGCTGGGTCCCCGTTCTCGTCGACCACCCCGAATCCGACGTGGCGCCGGGCGCCAGTGGCGTTACCACCCTGGTGTGGCGCCAGCTGCCACCATCTCACGCAAGCTCGGACGTTGTCTTCGTTCGTGGCGCGGCTGGTTGGTCGTAACGATCGAGCAGTCTGGACCGATGTGGCGAACATCAAGCGTGCGCCAATCGCATAGACGGCCGGAGGGGAAACGCAATGTGGGAGTCGCTGCTCGCGGAGCTGATCAGCGCTGGACTAATTCGAATCGCCAAACAACTCGGCTCCGGCCGGCGGGCCGCCGCGACAGGCCGAGAACGAACTTCCGGCACACTTCTCCTTGAGCCGCTGGACCTCAGGACCGCGCCGCTGCGCGGCACGGTCGACATGCCCGACGGGATGACACACGACGACTTACAGCGATTCTTGCAGCGGCCGGATATTCAATGCCTTGCCTTTGAGCTCACAACATTAGGGCTGACTTCGACGCAGGCGAGTGCGTATGAATCGGTCAGTCGTCGCTGGGATTCGGTATTCAGTCATCATTTCAGCTCGATCGATCAGGCAAGCTCTCGGCCTCTATTCGAGATGCTCGTCCGCCAACGCGACGCGGCGATAGACGCTTTGAAGCGAACCAAGCCCGACGCATATGAACTGCTGCGCAGTGAAGCAAGTTCGAACAGATCAGTTCACGTCCTCGAAGCGATAGAGCGGCGCCTAGCCGAAAAAGCAGGGCAGGTCGATCCAATCGCTCTTGACAGGTTTGTAGCTCGGTACCGCAAACAGGCAGCTATCGGGCATGGATTCATCGAACCGCCAGATTTCGAACATCGCCGTAAGGTTCCGATCGACAGAATCTATGTCACACCGACAATAGTTGATTCGGACAGCCAATCCGCAGTCTCACTTGAGCAGGAAATCGATCGCACAGTTCTGCTCGGGGATCCTGGCCACGGAAAATCAACGGCGAGCCAGGTCGTAATGTGGCAGTTTGCGCGAGATCCAGGCTCACCAGTCCCGTTTCTAGTAATTCTCCGCGAGTTCGCTGCGCCCCATGCTCCACAGAAGTCGGTTATTGAGCACATCGCCGACAAGCTGCGAGCTCATTACCATTGCGAGCCGCCGTCAGCGAAATACATCGAGCATCTGTTTGAGACCGGGGCAGCAATGGTAATTTTCGATGGGCTGGATGAATTACTCGACACGAGCCGGCGGCGAGACGTCACCGATGCAGTCGGCCACTTTTGCAACACCTACCCTCTCGCTCGATCCCTCGTTACATCCCGGCGCGTCGGATACGCCCAAGCTCCGATGGACTCGGACCAGTTCCGCGTGCTCCAATTGACGGGATTCAATGAGGATCAGGTTGCGGAGTACGTGGAAAAGTGGTTCGCACAGGAGGATGGCCGAAGCCGCGCAGCCGAATGGGCAGCGAGTTTCCTGTCAGAAAGCAGCGCGGTCCCAGATCTTAGGGAGACACCGCTCCTTCTCGCATTAATGTGTATCATCTATCGCGGCGAGAGATCGATTCCCAAGAATCGCCCGGCAGTGTACGAGAAGTGCGCCACGATGCTGTATGAACAGTGGGATGGCCATCGAAAGCTCGCTATCGAGCTTCGAGCAGGTCAGATGGTAGACCCCAGCATGAAGCACCTCGCGTTTTGGCTTCTGACGTCGAAGGGCGACGACGGGGCCACGGAATCCGAATTGGTCGATGAAACAACAAACTTCCTACTGCACAGCTCCTTTGAGGACTCGGGGGAGGCCGAAGCTGCGGCCCTAGAGTTCGTGAGATTCTGCCGTGGTCGCGCTTGGGTTTTCAGCGATGTAGGCTCGACATCTGACGGTGAACCACTGTACAAGTTTACGCACCGGACATTCCTCGAATATTTCAGTGCCCACCACCTGTCGCGAGTCACTGACACTCCCGAGGAACTTGCTGATCTCCTCGATCCGCATCTCGCAGTGGCAGAGTGGGACGTGGTCGCTCAGTTGGCGGTCCAGATTGTAGACAAGAAGACCGCGAACGGCGCGGCCCGCATTTTCAATCGACTCATGACGAAGATCCGCGGTCGTGCGGTCAGCGAGCAAAACAACATCCTGGCATTCCTCGGAAGGTGCCTCAGCTTCGTACAACTTGCACCACCGGTGATTCGCGAGCTTATCCACCTGGTCGTAGTACACACGGCGCTTCGGGAATATCCAGTCGGCCATGAAGCCGCAGCGTTGAATGTAACTCTGTCAAATGTTGATGAGCGAGACGTGGACACCGTTAAGGTTGCCATCGCCCAAGAGATTTCCGACGGCGTCTCGGCGTCTGACGAAGATCTTTGGAGATACGCTGAATTCCTGCTGTGTGCCGGGACGTCCTTAGGCAATATAAGCACGCCCGGACGTCGGGACGACTGGATCCAGTATTTTGACGACCTGGCCGATACGCACGCGGACACCATCACTCGTGCCGCGTCAGAATCATTAGATATCCAGAAGCTTGCACTTCTCAATCATCGGGCAGACATTCGCTCTGTCCTGGAAAGGAATCTCGACGGAACTCAAATCGATCTGAATTGGATGTTTGAGCAAGTAGAGCCGAAACTGTTCAGCTTCATCTACATCGAGCCCGCGTTCGTATGCCTGTCAACTGCGCTCACGCCAGGCGAACACAACGTCTGGCACCGAGAATGGCTCGGCCCGCTCGGGGAGTTCTTGCAAGGTTATGAGGTCGCGCCGATACGGATGACTTTCGGCCGCGGATCCCGCTCTTACCTATTCGAATCACACTCCGGAACTGAGTCCCTCTCCGATCCTACAGCCTCTGAGATCTTGGCTGTCGGATATCTGCTCGCGGTTACCTATGAGCGATCCGGCGAGGACGCCAACACCTCCGGCCGCCCGGAAGAGCAATCCTTGGTTGACGAACTCATCGCGCTTCGTATGGGCCAGTTCTCCTCCCTGCGCCCGCTGCTGATGAAGCGCTTTCGTCCCGAAGCATCAGACAGCGATCCTATTTCAGAGTTTCCGATGCTGGAGAGGTGGTCAGACGGCGAAGTTGACTTCACCGCCCGCGTGTAGTCAACGCGCCCGGCGGACTGGCCTGACTTGCAGCTGCGCGAGCCTGTGGCGTGGCAGCCTAGCTGCATGTGTGGTCGCTACGCGTCAACAGCCCGCCGAGCTGACTGGGTCTGCTGCACGGATAGGTGACATCTGAGTTGGCTTGCCGTGAGGTGGGCCTGGAAGGATGTTGCTGTGCCCAAGCCTTATCCGCGGGAGTTCCGCGATGACGTGGTGCGTGTTGCTCGTGACCGGGGTCCTGGCGTGACGGTCGAGCAGATTGCCAAGGACTTCGGCGTTCACCCGATGACGTTGTTCAAGTGGCTGCGCCAGGCCGAGGTCGACGAGGGCGCCAAACCGGTGTCACGCGCACAGAGTCGGCCGAGCTGCGGGAGGCGCGCCGGCGGATCAAGCTGCTGGAGCAGGAGAACGAGGTGCTGCGTCGCGCGGCGGCGTACCTGTCGCAGGCGAATGTGCCGGGAAAAGGATCTACCCGCTCGTGAGCGAGCTGGCCGTCGACGGGATCCCCGTCGCGGTGACGTGCCGGGTATTGAAGATCGCTCGCCAGCCCTACTACCGGTGGCTGGCCCGGCCGGTGACTCCTGCCGAGCTCGAGCGGGCCTATCGGGCCAACGCGCTGTTCGACGCCCACCGCGATGACCCGGAGTTCGGCTACCGGTTCCTGGTCGACGAGGCCCGCGATGCCGGTGTACCGATGGCTGATCGGACCGCGTGGCGGATCTGCTCCGAGCACGGCTGGTGGAGTGCCTTCGGGAAGAAAAAGTGTGGCAAGAACGGCAAGAAGCCTGGCCCGCCGGTCCACGACGACCTCGTGCGCCGTGACTTCACCGCACAGGTCCCGAACCAGCTGTGGTTGGCCGACATCACCGAGCACCGCACGGGTGAGGGCAAGCTGTATCTGTGCGCGGTCAAGGATGTGTACTCGAACCGGATCGTGGGCTATTCCATCGATTCGCGGATGAAATCCCGGCTCGCCGTTGCCGCACTGAACAACGCCGTCGCGAGGCGCCCTGATGTGGCCGGCTCCATTCTGCACACTGACCGCGGATCTCAGTTCCGATCCAGGAAGTTCGCGCGTGCGATCGCCTGCCACGGCCTGGTCGGCTCGATGGGCCGGGTCGGCGCAGCCGGCGACAACGCCGCCATGGAAAGCTTCTTCGCCCTGCTGCAAAACAACGTTCTCGATCGACTGACCTGGACCACCCGCGACGAGCTCCGGATCGCGATCGTGACCTGGATCGAACGGACCTACCACCGCCGAAGACGCCAAGCAGCCCTCGGCCGGTTGACCCCCATCGAGTACGAAGTAATCATGACCACGCCAGCCAGTCAGGCTGCGTGACCGAAACTGTCACCTACTCGCGCAGCAGACCCCAGCGAAGCCTTCGCCAGTCGCCTCGGCGCCGGAGTCCGCACCGTCGCGAACTGGGAGGCGAATCCGGACATGGTGCTCTCCCCGGGCATGCAAGAGGTACTCGACGCTGCATTGAAGGACGCTGATGAGAGCGTCCAACGACGCTTCGGCATGCTGCTTGAGGCACAGCCCGGCGCCATCTCACAGCTACAGACCGAGAGGTCAGCTCGGCTAACCCAAGCCGATGAGAGACCGTCGCCCGACGCCGCCGTTGAAGCAAGCCAGACACACTGGCGCGAGGTACGGCAATACCTGATCGAGAGCGGAATCGGCCTGGCCGCCCGCACTGCCGACTTGTACGATCCAGCGCTCCGCGTGGAGCACGTGCCAGCGATCTCCACGACCTCTTGGCTTCCGAGCGGGCCAGTACCACTTGAGAATCTCGTTCTGCAGTGGGACGACAACCCGCCGAAGGCAAGAATCACCGGGATCGAAGCAGAGGCCCGCCCCGCACTTCCCTTGCGCGCGCCAGGACACGCCTTCACACGCTACACAGCCGCGATCCGGTACCTGCGGAAACCAGCCCTGTTCGAAAACCGCCACAGCTACCGACTCACCGACATCGAGTGGAGCGAGGGCGCCGGCCGGATGACGTTTGGCCTCTCGACCTTCTTCGACAAACTCGACGTCTCCGAGGTACTGGCACATGAGTCCGCGGCAGCGGAGCTCGGCGGCCACCTCGACTGGTCGTACCTGCCGTTCAGAGGTTTGGTCTCCGATCCGTTCGACCTCTCGACTCGCATCGTCAACCCCGGCGTCAGCACACTCACGATCCGCCGCAACACCGCCGACGGCAGCGGGACCTTCTTCCTGCTCAGACGCGACCCGACGCAGGTCACGAATGGCCGGCACTACAGCCTGTTGCCCGCTGGCGAGTTCCAACCCGCCAGCATCTCGCCCCAAAGCATCTCGAGCGACCTCGACATCTGGCGCAACATGGTGCGCGAGTACGCCGAGGAGATGCTCGGCCAACCAGAACACGACGGCAGCAGCGGTGTCCCCGTGGACTACGACGTCTGGCCGTTCTACCGAGACATGACCGCCGCCCGCGACGCCGGCACTGTTCGCCCGCATGCCCTGGGCGTCATCCTCGACGCCCTAAGCCTCAACTCATCGATCGCCACAACCACCGTCATCGACGACACCGTCTTCGACGACCTGTTCCGTGATCTGGTAGCCACAAACCCGGAAGGAGAGGTGGTGTTTTCCCTGAACAACAACAAGTCGATCCGCGGGCTGCCTTTCGACGAGGAGACAGTCAGACGGCTGACTACGCGCGAGCCTCTCGGGCAAACGAGCGCCGCATGCCTAACGCTCGCGTGGCGTCATCGGAAGCAACTGCTGGACTGAAGTACCGCACCCTACTGCCGACCCAAACACATCTGCTTGCTCCAGAGGCGCATTGCGAACTGTGGGCACTCTCACGGTTAGTCTTCGGACTACTTGGTCGCCGATTTACATTCGGCCGCGGGTCCTCGCGCCCCAACAGAATGCGCGGCACTCTAAAGCGAGCACAATCCTCCCCGATCTCGTCGGCGGCCTGGACCTGGTCAACGACCTCCAACGTTCGACTGAGGCACTTCAAGCAGCAGAGGTGCAAGGAGGTTCGGGACCAGTCATCCAGCGTCGAGAACAACCAATAGCCGTCCCCACGGGAACGCAGGGCCACAGACAGTCGCCCATCAGGCAGGGCAAGTTGTCGACCAACCTGATCCGACTTAGCACGACCCCGCACCCCACGGCGAGGCAGCTTCTCCCCTGCCGCTTCTCCCCTGCCGCCGTCAAGAGCGCCACGGACTCACGCGACAGCTGCTCGGTCTGAAAACGATGAGCGACGATTGCGTCGGCTCCGACCATGACGTAGCAACCGGGCGAGACGACTGAGCGTCTGGCTCGACATTCCGTCAGGCCCAATCCAGGCCACGGCCACCACTGACTCAATCGAGCACGGTTGCCGTTCGGTCGGGCACTTCATAGCTCAATTGCGACACAATCTCCGGTATTCCGAGTTCAACACAGGTTGCCGCATCCTCCAATCCGCCCGACTTGGCTCAAGTTAGTGTGCAAGGCCCGCGCAGTTCATGCGGACGCATGGTGGTCTGGCTGCGCTGAACAGGGGATGCGATCAGGTGCCGGGTCGGTCAACGCCTTTGTCAGCGGTGGACCATGACTGGGCAGCGGACTCAGCCTAGTCACAGTCGGGACTGGGGCTACTAAGCCTGGTGCTGAAAACGCCGCTAGATGCGCCTTCAAAGACAGCCGAAGAATTTCCGACCGGGACGCTGAAATACGAACCAGGTCAGATTGGTGCTGCTTGCAGGTCGATCTTGTCTGATGCTGCTTTGATCCACCAATCCGGCTGGTACATATATTCGAGGCGGCCATGCTGATACTGAGTGTCTGGAACTCCCGGGGTCGTGACCATTCTCACTTGAGCTTCCGCCCTCACTCTGGCGCTGGCGTTCCTGAGACCAATATTAAATCCTATGACGACGAGGACCGCAGGGCGGCTGCCAGGAGTGAGTTCGATACTGCCGACAACATCCCGCCATGCGCTCGAGGCCTGCTCGTACTGATGATCCTCTACAGGACTGAGTTGCTGAAACAGAAGCCGTGTAATGGGGGCCCCGTGTGGGTGAGGACCGTCAGCGAATATGTCACTTGTAGCCCAGGGCTGGACCACACTGCCCCACATCGCCCGTTCGCCGGCACCATGAAACACTTCTGACGTCATGCGAGTGGAGAATCGGAAGTAGGCCTTACCGGCGAACGGAGCCTCCGGCAGCACGCAAGAATCTCCCCACATGCTGAGCCACCACTTCTCGCTGTCGGGGCTGTTTGCGTCGAACCGTATGGTGGCGGAGCCGGGCCGCAAGATCGGGGTTTGGAACCCCCCAACGGCGGAGCCTGCACCATTCGGACCAGGGCCGAATGTCGATAACTCATCCATGTAGGCAAGGTTGGCAGGAAGCCAGTCTGCAAAGAGATGCGACGAGATGCTGGTGACTACTTCGTCCAGAGGATCAACGGCTGATTCTCTCTGGTCTTCCAGACTCCGAAGGAGGGTCTCCGATGGCTGGGCACTGCTGGCCTCGCGAAGAGACTGCTCGGCTCGTCCCTTCATGGAGTCAGCGGCAGTGGACTTCATGGCAGCGATGGCTTCGCGCACCCTGTTATCGGTACTCATGCGGACCTCCCTCGGGACTTACAGGATGCCACCGAAGACGCACACCTGGAAGTGAAACCGAACGGTCCTTGCGGCGTGAGAGCCAGCGCCGCGGTTGTCACCAACCGGTACTGAGGCCACACAGTTCTTGACGTCGGTACATCGAAGGATTCACCCGGGGACACCGGACATGTTCGCCTGTTCACCTGACGACACCTGCTGACTCAATTGCTCGGCGTTCATACCTTCAGGTGTGTCTGACGTGGAGTTCTCATCCTCCGGTCAGTGTGGCGCACGAGCTGGAACAGCTCGAGGTAGGTGCGGGCGGTGCTGCGCTTGGTCCGACGACATGCTTCCCCAGTGATTCCTGAGTATTGGTTGTCATCGGAGCGCGCGTGGGCACTGAAGTGTGCTCATGGCGAGAGACACATCTTCCGCCTCCGGAGTGCCTGCAATGACTACCGGCCCGCCTGTCCCGCGGCGGTGGTGCCAAGAGACGACCCCAACGTCACGGAGTACGTCTTCAGGCCAGCGGCTCCAGTGCCTGCCGAAATATCTCTCATGCTCGGCGACGCGCTGCACTGCCTTCGGTCCGCGCTCGACAATGTGGCCTTCGCGCTCACCCAACACGGACTCGACCGAGAGATGACTATCGCAGAGGAGCAGGTCTGCCAATTCCCCATCGCCGCCACACCCAAGCAGTTCGACGCGTTCTTTGAGCAGCCATTGCAGCTGCCCCGGAAGAACATCACCCTCCCGGCGCTGCGATGGCCACAGTCGTCCTACTACCCGGAGCAGGGCGAAGCCTTCGGCCTTGAGCCGGCCACCGATGACGAATACCGTCTCATGGCGAAGGGGAACTCGCTGCATGTCGTGAACCGGCTCTCGAACATCGACAAGCACCGCTGGCTACCTATACCGGCGTGGTGGCCAGGACTGGTGTGGTGGGGCAGTGACGGCCCCATCCTCCAGCAGCCGAAAGCTCTCCTGCTTGCTGGTGGGCTCGACAATCCGCGCCAGCACGAGCTGGCGGAACACCTCATCGCCACCGGCCGCATCGTCGAACCCAAGCACGTTGTAGGCACGGCACAGTGCGTCCCACAGATGCGCCATCTGCGAGGCGGTGATCTCCAACGGACCCGCCCCAGCGGCCGGCTCGAGACTCAGATCGAGCTCCAGGTGGTTCTCAGCCAGGCGCTGCCGGGCCGCGGCCTTCAGCGCCTCGAGCTCGGCCTCGTCGTGCGCCGATCCCAGGTGCTCGATGTCGCGGGACCCGCGCCGCGTCGAGTGCACGATCTGCACCGCGGTCGCTCCCGACGCGGTCTTCGGCGTGCGCACGTACGCCACGAGCGGCAGCTACGGGCCGGATTAGTGTGCAAATTCAGGCGGGCCGACCAGCAACCCCCCAGCTCACAGGCCTGCCGCACCGCCAGACCTCAGAACGTGAGCCAAGTCAGGTAGCACGACCCCGCACCCCACGGCGAGGCAGCTTCTCCCCTGCCGCCGTCAAGAGCGCCACGGACTCACGCGACAGCTGCTCGGTCTGAAAACGATGAGCGACGATTGGGTCGGCTCCGACCATGACGTAGCAACCGGGCGAGACGACTGAGCGTCTGGCTCGACATTCCGTCAGGCCCGATCCAGCCCATCGGACAGCAGCACAATGTCTGCATTCTCGACCCAGCGGCAAGAGGAGCACAGACATCTCCGGGCCCGTGAGCGCGCCTAAGCGTCTCTCCAAGGAAAGGGTCCCGAGGGAGGGAAGCACTTCAGCCGTGCCGTCCCTGGAGACCCACTCGAGCAGACGACCGATTACCGAGGTGATGGACGCGCCTGATCGCCGGTTGGCGGTGCCCCGGTTACCGGAGGGGATGGCCGATGTGGCGCGGTTGCGTGCGTTGATCGGCAAAAGCCTGGACGAGCAACGTTCTGAACGCCGATGCGGGGGAGGTGCTCTTTGAGCCACCTCAACCGACACTGCGGGCCACTTCTACTCGACATGGACAGGGACTGCCGCCCGGCGCCCGTGCGGGTCGACAGCGCCTCATCCCAATCCAGGCCACGGCCACCACTGACTCAATCGAGCACGGTTGCCGTTCGGTCGGGCACTTCATAGCTCAATTGCGACACAATCTCCGGTATTCCGAGTTCAACACAGGTTGCCGCATCCTCCAATCCGCTCCTGCGAATCCGCACAATGTCACGTAGCAGTATAGCGATGTCCGGATGCCCGCCACTCAACTCGTCCGCGTGCCGGGCAAGTTCATACATCACACGCTCACGTTTGTCGCCACTTATGCCTTGCCGTGCCAAGATGTCATCTACTACCATCGCAAATTCGTACGGCGACTTAGCCTGCATAATTGCGGTTCGCCCTTCGTCAAGTGCTGCCTCCGGACCTTTTGAGAGCACTTCAAAGAGCGCGATCGAACCTGAGTCGCCATCGTTTCCAGCTAATCCGCGCGGCTCAATCCTGGCTTTTTCTATCATGCCCCGAATATCCATTTGTCGACCAATGGCCACAAGGAGTGCGATATGCCCAATGGATCCTCCCGACCTAGCGAAACCCTCGACTACGTCGCGAGCCAACTCAAGAATCGCGTCCGGCCTGTGCCGAGAAGTCCTCAAATAACCACCACGGGATCGCCACCTCGAATACACCGCATCCCTAGAGGTCTCAGGAAGAGCCATCGCAAGCAATTGCATTGTTTGCAGATCGAGTGTGTCGAGTCCGCGCGCCACATCACCCTCCGTCGGAGAGTCCGGCAGCATTGCAATCCATGAGCGACTGTCAAGCTGACTAATCCGCGCACGGTTCGCCACATTCTCGATCATTTGCAGGACCATAGTCCGCAGGATGCCTCGTGGCCGGCTGGGAGCGACGCGAGGCACCACAGGCAGGAGTTCCTTGAGCGCCGCATCCTGTCCCTCTCTGTCCAGGCTTCCGAGCCCAAAAGCTTGCCGAAGGACCAGGGGGAATCCGACCGACTCAATGTCCCGGCCAAATGGGCGATCTCCCGTCCGCTGAAGGCAGTGCTCGACGTCCGCCGTACTGATGCCATCTCGGCGCCAGCGATTTTCGGCTGCGAGCCAAATGCGAAGATCTCCATACTCACCATTTCGCAGGTCTTGCGCGATGGCATCAAATCTGCTCGAGTTCTCTGCGAGAAGCGCTGCCAACGGCCAGGGAGCGAACTTGACGATCTGATCTATAACAGACTGCTGCGCCCCTACGGAAACTTCTAACACATGCAGCAAGGTGCTGACAGACGGATCCCGAACGAAGCCCGCAGCAGCATTAATGGGACGCCACACTGCATATGATTCTGGGATGTCTTGCCACCCAGCGTACAAATTGTACTTCTTATTCACCGACCAATACGCAAGCGAAATCGGCGTTCGGGAACTATCTGCCAATCGAAACAAGATCCTCTGCGCACGAGTCGTCACCCCAGAGCTGGCGGTCATCTGGCGCATACCAGACTCAACCCACTCTGGCAGCCCGTCCAACAAAGCGTCCCGTCGCGCGGACGTCCCGCGAAACGAAAGAATCCTTCCAGGTTGCGTGCAGGCAACGAGCCTCTCGAGTCGCGGCTTCAGGAAAGTGAAGGCCTCAGCGGAAAGTGCAGCGCGGAGCACCATACTCGTCATTCTAGGATCACCGAGTAGTGCATCGATTTGGCCTTGGGCACGCTCGTCGCCTCCCTCCGCAAGGAGCAGTGCGATACGCAGCGTTCCCCCTTTCGGGAACAATTCCCTGCGCTCAATCTCATCCAAGAGGACAGATCCTTGCCTCAACTCCGAAGCGGCAGCAGCGAGTTCCGAGTGACTATTCGCACCCGGCGAAGCGATCACATTCGCGGCCACACCTAGCAGGCTCCGAATGTATTTTGGCTGGAAACGACACGATCCATCGACAAGAATCTCAACTGCGAGATCCGAGCCGCGCCGGAGATAGTCGCTCACCTCGCCATAGCTCAGCGCGCTGTTCATTTCATTGCAAATGGCTACGATCGTATCCCGCAATGATTGGCTCTTTGTGAAACAGCGACCAGCCGCGAACAGGAAGACATTACGCCAGTGAACCACAGGAGCTATTGCACGCAGGCGCTGCTGAACATCGCTCTCATTTCCTTCATGCAGAGCCTCCGCCGCCATAAACTCTTGGAGGGATCGGATTTCAAATCCGATCGCGTCAGTCTCATGGCCAACGATAAAGACGAGTCGCTCCGCGGCTGCTTCAGTGATTTGCGTGACCAACTCCTCTAACGAGGAGCCTTCGTGTTCTTCTTCCTGCAACCTTCCCCTTACCAGATCCGAGAACTCATTCCGATTGAGTCTCGAATCTGTCCCGCCCTCAACTTCACTGCGCACTTGAAGCGTCAGCCCGAGCCGCCAATGAATCGAATCGATGTCTGACCGATAGTCGCGCAGAATTGCCGCAGCAGGAATATCTCGTTCGAGCTCACGAGAATATATAACATTATAGTACTCAGAAAATAGCGTGTAGCGCTCTTTTGGTGGCTGTCCAACTTTGTCCACCAATAATGCCATGATTGTCACTTGTAGAGGACTTCGCATCAAATGCGAAACTGACTCCTCGCTTATCGCCCGGAGAAGTCTTGACTCGATCGCGAGCGCGCGTTCAGATCCTTCGCCGTGTTTGACGTGGACTAGTTTCCTGCCGTACCTGAGTGCGTCTCCCTCGCTCAACGAAGTGAGAAAGAAATGCCGGAACCTGTCTCGATTAAATTCCGCACTATACCCTTGCGGTCGGCTTGTGGCGACGACGAGCATATCTGCATTATCCGTTTGAGAATCCAGCAGGAAGTCCGAAAGAACCTGCTTAACGTCGCCTCGGTTGGTAGATGCAGGCACCTCGTCGAGCCCGTCAAAGACGACGAATGTAGGATATGAAACTAACCATCGCCGCAAGTCCCTAACTTGGACTGGGGCACCAAGACGCTTCGTCATCCGGCGCGCAAGAAACGCCTCAACCGAAAATTCATCCTCGGCGGCGTGCGCTAGGAAATGAGCCAACTCATTGAGAACGATGTGTACCGGGAAGCGCCGCACGCCGGCCACCTCAGGGCCCTGGTCAGCCAACTGCTGCTCGAAAGCGCGGAGCGCCATCCTCACCTCATGTGTCAGCCTTTCCCTCGGAACGTCGCGCACGAGTGACGCCCTGAACAACTGACACATGAATTGGGCCACGGTCGTCTTGCCTTGACCTGGCCCACCTATGAGGACAAATCGGTCCTTCGCTGTCCGCACCCCGCCAGCCGCAAGTGTCGCTGGATCGAGCTTCAATTGGGCATTCTCATAGATCTCAGCGACTACCAGGCCATCGGGCTCCACATCGGTGTCCATGCTGCTGTGTGCGCGCGCAAAGGGAATATCTACAAATACACTCGCAAGCGGCACCCTGGCATCTGCGCTGTCGCCAGCCTGCTCAAGTCGTGCGAACTGATTGTCAACTAGCTCGCGCTGAAGAAGCTTGATCATCAACCGATCGAAGTCAACCTCAAAGCCCTGGAGCTGCGACAACGCCGCCGAAATGACGTCCCCCGGCGTCAGCCACGCGACATAGGTGCTCCGTAGTTCAGGTTGTCCATCGAGGAGGATCCTCAGCTTGTCGTAATCCCAGACATCGAACCCCTTCAAACCATGGCGCTCGGCGAATGCGCGGAGTTCAGCGAATGCAAGGTCCTTTGTGCCTACATCTTGGACTGCGGAGAGCGTCGCATTGGTCGCAAAGATGTAGTATTCTGGTAACCGACGCTCCGAGTCGGATTTCTCGTACTCAGCCAGTTCGCTGCGGAGTTGTGTGATCGCCCACGGACCGTCCTTGTCGGTGCCGAGTGGCCGTTGGAGAAACTTGGCTTGAATCACGCCATACCCATCCCATGGGGACCCGTCTGTTTGATAATTTACCGCGCCTTCAAACGTGGCTTCCCTTCCTCCATCACGCCCATCCCCGAATGGCGTGATGCCCGGCGACAGAATTTGCACGCATAAGCCCTGAATCAACTGCTCAAATGACCTCGGATTGAACGAGTCGAATCTGTAGTCCAATTTGGTTCCCCCCAAATGCCTGACAACAGCGCCTAGTTGTTGGTTGAGTAGGCTGATGGTACAGGTCATCGCCGCCGTGGTATGTCTTCTGGGCGCGCCTGCTGAGGTCATCACCTGGCACGGTGTTGCGTGCTCCGGAACGGCACCGGAGTGGACTGCTCGACTGGTTCACCTTGCTCGGCATCGTCGCGGTGCTTAGGTGCCGTTCATGAGATGGTCGTACAGCTCGGGCTGCGGTGTGCTCCATCTCAGCGGCGACACGAGCGATCGGACGGGTTCGGCAGCGTTCGGCTCGGCCGATGGTTACTTGGCAGTTCTCATCCTGCCGCCGAAAGATCCGTCCCTCTACTGCGCCCCCACTGACAACAATCTCGATTCGGATGTGCTCCGGGCTACCGCTTACGCACCTTGTTGCGTTGTGCTTGGGCGATGGCTCGCTGCGTTTCGCGGATGCCGAACATGACGAGCTTGGCCATGATCTGCATCATTGCGATGGTCAGTTTCACCATGCCGCTGATGATGGCTACGACGATGTCCACTTGATGATTCCCCCCTTTCCGGAGGTCATCGCGATTCGTGGGCTCGGCGTTACGGCTAGTCGCGCGTCGTACGGGCTGGCCGTCGGCGTACCCTGTCCGTCCAGGCCGGCGGCTGCTGGCAGAGCAGTCGGCGGATCTGCCGTATGCGCCGTCGTCGCGTGTGCCAGGCCCGGGGGTCACAGCGCCAATTCTCCGTGCCAACTTCCAATACCCACCCGTCTGGTCCGTGGGACCAAACGCGATGCGAAACGAGCGCCATCACCAAGGCATTGATGACGGACAGGACGTGTCTCGCGCTGACCGATGCCGCGCCTCCGCCCAGCGAGGGCAAGACATCGCCTGCACCAGGTACGCCAACAAGCACGTCGGACACCACATCGGGCTCTG
Source organism: Kribbella pittospori (assembly GCF_004331465.1). GTDB lineage: Bacteria > Actinomycetota > Actinomycetes > Propionibacteriales > Kribbellaceae > Kribbella > Kribbella pittospori. The sequence continues at coordinate 358,655 of NZ_SJKB01000001.1, read as the reverse complement.
CAGACTGGACCCAGCCCTCCAACGCGCCGATGAGCGGCATGTAGGGCGAATCCACTGCGCCTCTCTTCTTACCTGCCGAGGCGTTGGTACGGGCATAGCCCCGGTCTGATGACAGGTTGAATCCAGTCGCCGCGGACACCGCCGGTGTCTTGACGCGCTTAAAAGGGTCGGCCATACCTGGCGGTGTTGTCGTGTGATGGGCCCGTCGAGCGCAGACTTCAAGCATCAGTCGACACGCCATCGGCTCACGCGCGATCAACGTGCTCATCGGCGGCGGTGCTGATACTTCCTGCTGTGGTTGCAGACCCTGGACTGCGAATGGCCCTGCGCGCCGAGGATCCACAGCCGTTCGCTCACTTGAAGTAGGCGGTCGAGCCGACAAGGAACCTTGGGCACGCCTGGTCATAGAGGTCAATCGAGAACGACACAGACCCGCCCGGCGCGAGCGGTCCGTCCGGCTCCGCGTAAGTGCCATGTTCAGAGAGCAGCTTGTCGGATGGACTAAAGCAATACGCCTGCACCGAGTATGGACCTTCCAACGCCTTGCTGTTCGTGTTCTTCGCGGTCCCGACGAGCCGCTGCCCGGATCGCTCTGCTTCAGTCACCTTGAGGTCTGCCGAGTCGAACGACTCCGTGCCTGGCGCGGTGCCTTGCGCTGTGAAGGCGTACTTGGCGTTCGCGGGGGGAGTGTTGCCGCCCATCTCGAAGTAGATGAATGCAAGTGCGACTTGTCCGGGTATGAGTGTGGCTGGCGTGGTGCCCTGGCTATTGCCGTTCGCGACTAGCTTGCCGGCTGGGTTTCGTGCTGAGCCATTGATGTCGATGTGCGAGACCGCGGCGTTCGTGTTGTTGCGAATTGCAATGGGCAGAACCGCCTCTCCGCCGGTGCCACGGTCCAGAGGGCCGACGGTTACAACATCGAGCTTGCCCGCCGCTCCTGCCGGGAACTTAGGGGTTGCTGTCCCATTGAGGAGACCGGTCGCGGTGATCGGCACGGGTGGAGGTCGCTGAGGGCTCGTGCTCGAGGTGGTTGGGGTCGCCGACTGGGTAGGTTCAGCCGGGGCCGAACCTGTTGACGTCGATGTCGGCGTAGCGGTACTCGAGCCGCACCCCGCGAGACCAAAGCACGCCGCAGCAAACACCACCCAATTGGCGGCCACCTTGGCCGGCGTCGAGCGATGACCGTTGGGCCAAGTGCGCTGGCGCGTACACCTCTCGGAGACCGATCGGCCTGAGATGAGATCCGGCGGGCCCGCTCGGCGTGCCGCCGCAGTCCTGGCCTTGGCCGAGGCCGGCGCGTCCTTGGCCACGTGACTCCCAGCTCGCTTCCGCGAACACCTCACGGTTCCCCCGTCACTCATAGTCATCAATGTAGTCCGGAGGCCGAGGATCCGAAATATGATGAGCAGGACAGTTGCCCACCAGCAGCACTCGGACGAGTCCACACGGCGTGGCAAGCCATGGGACAACAGCGTCGGCCGTCGCTAGGCGCGATGGCCCAGGGAGCTCATCCAGTGCTGCTGAGCCGATCGCCCGCCAACCGTCAGCTAGTTCGCGGCGTCGAAGGCCTCCCGAATGTGCGCGGGGACTCGTCCCCGGTCATTGACCTCGTAGCCGTTCGCGCGAGCCCATTCCTTGACGGTGCGAGCATCTGCATCAACAGTGGTTCGGCTCAACCGCCTGCCGCGTCGGCTCTTGATCGGCCGGCCTGCCTCGACGTAGGGACCTAGTGCCGCGCGCAAGGCTGCCGCGTGCCTGGTGCGCAGGTCGATCTCGTACGACCTGCCGTCGAGGGCGAAGGTCACGGTCTCACCCTTGCCAGTAGGGATCTCGCTGCCGTCGAGGTCATCCGTCAACCTGATCTCGACTCGTTGGACCATGGTCGCCTCCTGGCGATAGATGCAGGTGTAGACAGCATCGTTCACGACGCCCAAATGGAGGCGGCTGACCCGCCGGGAGGCGGCCTACCTGGCCTTTGGCCGCACCCCTTCCGCCGGCCGAGCAGCCGGCGGCGCCCATACCCCGTGACACGGTACATGACACGAACTGGAGTCAACTCGTGCTCGCAGAGACGTCCAGAGGCGTCGTCGGCGCTACTCCCGACGCCTAGAGATGGCAGAGTTCATGCAGTCGCGCAGCCTTTTAACCCGCTGGTTGAGCGGTTCGAGTCCCGCCCGCCCCACCAAGATCATCCCCCGGCGCGTCAGTCTTCACGGGCCAGGATCGCGTTCCTGTGGATTCGGTTAGCAACGTGAATCTTGCGGTTGACCTCGGCGAATCGATCCGCCAGAAGGTTGATCTCGGCCAGCGAGTACTCCAAGGCGCGCGTATCGCGGAACCTCTTGCTGCTCAAGGCGATGTAGGTGCTGGCGCCCACATCATCGATACCCCACGACGAGTGAATGACCGTACCGCGCTCCCGGAAGGCCGCCCTACACTCCGCCAGAAGCGGTAGAAGCTCCGGGCGGTTTCCCTCCCGGTGATCCTCATGCCGGTGCTCCTCGCTGACGATTCGTTCGCAGTTCTTCAGGAGCCAGTCAGAGGACTCGCCCTGCGATACGACCCACGCTTCATCGACGATCATCAGGTCGGAGAACAGAGAGCGCACCGTCGATTCAAGCTCGGCGCTCATGATCGCGACGCGCCCTACAGCCCTAGCCAGGTTCTGGTGCTCGGGGGCATCGATGTTGATGGACGTGTACTCCCAATCCGTACCGGCCAGGTCGCGCACGATCAATCCCTTCAGATCGCGAGCCTGCGATCTGGCCCGCTACGCCCCACATCATCGCCCATGACCTTCTGCGCCGCTGTTCTTTTCGTCTGCTCACTTCGGCAGCGCCGAGATTCGACGAAACGATGCATATCAGCGTGCGCCAACCCTTGCAACGTCGCTCCAGGGCAGCGGGCGAATTGTCGTGACCTAGCTGCGCGCGGGTGATGGACACTCTGGTTTAGTACGCGGTTCGCCGCCGCCAGAGCTGCGGTGCGACGCACGGTTTAGGAATCTGTGGCTCACTGGCTTGGCCAGCCACCGACCAGCGGCCGTGACATGGTTCGTGACATGAACTTGCGTCCAGTAGAGGTGCTTGCGGCGCCTGGTGGTGCTGATTCTGCATCTGGTGACGCCTGAAGGTGGCCAGTGGTGGTGTTGGCTTGGCTCTCATAATCCCTGGCCGCAAATTCGAGCTCGCTCGGCAATCGCCGTGTCTCGCCAGCCTGAATTTTCGAGCGGCCGCCCCGCGCGGCGCCGATGATCCGGTCGAGGTCCTCCTCGTTGTCCGGTCTCCGTGCCGCGATCCATTCGCTACCTTGTGGCGATGGGAAACGTACTTGCGGCACTGATCGGCGCTTTGGCCGTCCTTGGTGGAGTGGGCGCCGGCGCATGGCTTCAGGAACGGCGTGAGCACGAACGCTGGCAGCGCGGCGAGAAACTGACTGCCGCGGTGAACTTCATCTCCGCCACAGGGGCTATCTATGACAAGCGGCTCATGCGGTCAAACGGTGCTGCTCAAGCGAGCACCACCGACGAGGCTGCGGACTGGATCCGAGCCCAGGATGCACGGTCGACTCTCTACCTCCTGTGTGAAACGGCCACGGTCGACCTTGCCGAGGGGTTGATCCACAGCGTGCGGCGAGCGGAGCCGTCAGCAGCCGATGGTCACCACCACGAAACCCTCGATCTGCTCCACACCTTCGTCCGAGTTCTGAGGCGCGAACTCGGCGTGAGTGACTGAGCTGGACAACTCCAGGCCCCGGGTTCGGCCTTGCCTTGTCCCCGGCAACTACGGATCACCCCGCGTCTGCGGGGAGCACGGTGCACGGTCACGTTCTTCCAGAACGGATCGTCCCCCGCGTCTGCGGGAGCGCATTTCCTTCTTGACGAAGCGCTCGTAGTTCTTGGGATCACCCCCGCGTTGGGGATCGCGTGGAAGGGGAAGCGCGTCCTGCTGCTGGATTCTGGCGAGCACCGCAGCCCGGCGCCGCCTGCAGTCGCAGTCCGACCACCGTCCCTGCTTGCCAAAAGGACGACCTCTCCTCCTTCGTGTATTGGTCAGGGCGTGCCGGTTCTGCGCGCGAGGACAAGCCGGCACCGCGGGCTGCCGTCCTCGCGTCGGCCCAGAGCCGCCAGGGGGACTGTCTTCACGATGAATCCGGCCGCTGTCAGGTCGTTGTGGACCGCGTCCAGCGCGCAGGTGCGGTAGTACATGACGAACCGGGGACGCCACACGGCGTTGCGGACCCGCATCGTCAGATCGAATCCGAGCAGGGCCCAATACCAGGCCGACGTGATGGGTGGCGGCGCACCGATCGGGAAGGCGAAGAGCCCGCCGGGCCGTAGCGCGCGGTACACCCCAGCGAACAGCGCGGGCCGTTCGGCGGGCAGGAAGTGCCCGAGCGCTCCGAAGCTGACCGCCAGGTCGAAGGCCCCGGCGAAGGGTAGGGCCAGGACGTCGGCTCGTATCCACTCGGCGTCCGGGTGCGTACTGTGCGCCTGCGCGAGCATGCCAGTGCTGAAGTCGACGCCCGTGATCCGTGCTTGGCACAGCGGTTGCAGGACCCGCATGCCCGCACCGGTGCCGCAGCACACGTCCATTCCCCGACCGAATGGCCCGAGCGGACGCAGCGCGTCGGCGACCGCGTCAAGAATGCTCTCGGGGGTGCGAAAAGGCGTGTGGTCGAACTTCGGAGCGAGCAGGTCATAGCCACGCTCGACCGAGGACAGCGCCTGGATCGCCAGTTCACGCAGGGACGGGCCTTGAGGCGAGAACACCGGCCAAGGGTACTTGTCCGATGGCAGACGGGCGGTCGGCTCCGGGATCGCGCACCGCAGCGCGTCAGCCGCGAACGAGAATACTTCTCCTCCAAGGATGCGCGCTGGCGGGCGCCGGCTCGGACCGGGCCGTGCTGCTGGGCAGCAGGAACACGGCCGCGGAAGGGGACGCCATCTGGTCGCCGTGCTGCGTCCACAGCTAGCGAGCGCCTGCGCCGTGGGATCATTCGTGGTGCGAAATGGAGTCGAAAGGGGTCAGCTAGCGGGGCCAGAGTCCCTTGGAATACGGACTCCTGGAGCCTGGAGTGGCTGGTTGCTAAGGCATCATTGCCCCTTTTAATCCCTGGGTCAGGTCCCGCCCAGCGACCAATGGAGCGGCGTACGCAGTTTCAGCAGCCGCCCGCTCCGGATTCAGCGTGGGGGCATCGGACCGCGTTGGTGGCGGTGTCGGCTGCTCGTAAGGCGAGCCGGCGCTGAATATAAGGCTTCGCCGGACGTCAAGCCGGGTGATTGCTTGGACAGTCGAAGCATGTCGAATGTAGTCGAACGTCGCAGCGTTGTAGTGAAGCTGGGGACGGTGGTCGTATCGCCGTCGCGGACCCGGTCACCGGAGCCGAGCCCAGTACGCAGCCACCTGGCTGCGGCCGTCGTGTGCACGCTGGTGTGTTTCGCGCCGCTGGGCGTCGCCGCAGTCGTCTGCGCAGGCAATGTCCGCACGCGGCTGGCGCTGGGCGACATCGAGGGCGCCCGTCGCGCGTCGCGGACGGCGAAGTGGCTGTGCTGGACCAGCGTTGCGGTCACGGTTGGCTTCCTCCTGGTGATCGTGGTCGGCGCGGGCAGCTACTCCGACGTCCATTGAAACGCCGATCCAAGACGCCAACACGCGTCGACGAGAACCGGGTCCCTCTCGACGGACCCGGTTCTTGTTCGCGTGGTCAGGGCAGATAGCCACCATCGTGCAAGCCAGCCCACTGCTCGAACATGTTCTGGTGGTAGTCGCCACCGGTGCGGGCGGACTCGGCGCCGTACAGGACGGTGAACGCGGGGCCGAACATGGCCCACTGGTCCGCATGCCTCGCCTCGTGACGGTGCCGGTCGGTGCCGCCCAGGTCGTCGTACAGCCACACGTTGCCCACCGTCGTGCCGGCGTTGGCGTAGCCGCCGTGCATCGATTCACAGGTGACCATCAGGTCGCCGTGCGTCGTGCAGGTGGCGCCGTGCGCGCGACCCCAGACGACGGCCACGGCGCTGGACGGCAGGTTGGCGACCGCCCGGGCGACATCGGCGGGCTGAGTGGCGAGGACCAGACCGGCGGTAGCCAGCGCAGCGACGAACCGGTTGCGCCGGGCCGCGGAGCTGGCGGGCCTGTCAGGATTCGTCTGACTCGGATAGGTGTCCATACCCGCAGGGTCTGCCGCTCAGACGCTCATGTCGTCCGGCATTGCCTCAATCTGCGGCGCGCGGCTGCCTTACGGGGGCGACTCAGTCGTCCCAGACCGTCGGTTCCTCGCGGTACATCCCAGCCCGGTGACTAGGCGCGGTCCGTGTCGTCGCCGAGGCCGGCTCGTTCGGCCACGGTGGCCGCTTGGACTCGATTCGTCACGCCAAGCTTGCGCAGGATATGCGTGACGTGGACGCTGGCCGTCTTCGGGCTGATGAACAGCTGGGCGCCGATCTCCGAGTTGGTACGGCCGCTCGCGACGAGCCGCAGGACAAGTAGTTCACGGTCGGTCAGCCCATACGACGCTCCCCAGTCCGGCGTTGCGGGCGCTGCCATCGCGGCGCTCGACGGTGGTTCGAGGCTGATGCGGGCGCGCCGTGCGAGCGCACCGATCTCGGCGATCAACGGCGCGTGGCCGGCGGCAGCGGCCGCGGCTGACCGCAACGCGGCAGCGGCGACATCCAGCTGCTGTCCGGCAAGCAGTTGCGCCTCGGCCTGCCGCCACCGCGAATACGCAGCGTGATGCGGTCGGGACATTGCTTCCCAATGTTTGGCAGCCAGGTCCCACAGGTCTGGTTGGCTCGTGCTTGTCAGCCGCTCACGCTCGGCGTTCCAGAGTGCGCGCTCAGCGGATCCGGCGCGGAAGAAGGCGCTGTCGCCAAGAGGATCAGCGGTCTGCCGGTCGCGCCAGCTTTCGATGCGCCCTGCGGCGGCCAGGGCGAACTGCACACCACTATCGTCCCGCCCTGCCCGGGCAGCTTCGGCTCGGTCAGCGCAGGCCCGCAAGCCGAGCACGAGCAGCGATCCGCAGAGCTGTATCTCATCTGCGCCGTCAAGATACTCGAGTGCTGTTTCGACCTCGCGAACAGCCTCGGCGGGCCGTTTCCGCCACAATTCGAGGTCTGCGGCGTACTGCGCAATGTCCCGGTTGAACTCGAGGCTGCCCCCGATTGGCAGGGCCCGAATCTGCTGGATCCGCCGCGCGGCCGCTTGTAGGCCGCCGCGGATCGTATCCAGGTGCGCGCGCTCCAGGTCCAGGATCCACCGATCTCGGGTCGGAGAGCCCGATGTGCGTGGTTCCAGCAGCGCGGCGGCCTCGACGATCCGGCCTACACCTATCAAGGCTTCGGCGGCGTTCCCGGCCAGTAGGCAGGCGCCAAAGCTGTCCGCGCGGCCGCCACGTTGGATGGCGTCGAGGTGGCGTAGCGCCACTCGACTTGCCTCCTCGAGCTTCTGGGTCTTGAGCAGGACGTTGCTCTCGATATTGGCGAGCCACTCGACCGACTCAGCGTCGGTATCGGCGTCGATCAACTGCCAGGCCCGCTCGAGAAGTTCAAACCCTTGCTCAAGCTCGGCGTGAACGAAGCGGTCGTGCGCCAGCACGCTAAGAAGGCGGGACACGAGCGGCGACCCCGCTGCCTCCGCGACCTCTAAGGCTCGACGTAGGCTGCCGCGGCCACGGACCGAATAGCCAGCATTCCTGAGGAGATTGGAGTGGAGGAACAGTGCCGCGGCATGGTCGGTGGAAGGTGGAACGCCCTCGAAGAGGCGCAGCGCCTCCTCGACCATTTCGAGTCCGGTCTCCGCCGAATCGATGGACCGATAGTCCGCGGCGCGGGCGTGGATGACGGCGGCCACCGCACGATCGGGGTGGTCAGCGAAGAGCCGGTACGCCTCCTCGGCGACCTCGTCAGCGCGAAGGCCGTTCCCGCTGGCCTTGAACGCATCGACGGCCTGGACGTACAAGTCGGGCACCTCGAGGCCGCGCGGACGTGCCTGCTCGGGTACCTGGCGGCATAGCTCGATCGCCCGGAGCCTATGTGTCGCGGCCTCGTCGTACGCGAACATGCGCTCGGCTGCGTCGGCGGCGCCGAGCCTGGCTCGAAGCTCCTCCGTCGGGCGATCGGCGGCGGCCCAGTGACCGGCGACCTCGGCGGCCAGCCTGGTGTCCGCGAGTCCTTCCAAGGCCTCAGCGGCCCGGCTGTGCAGCTCGGAGCGCTCGCCGGGGAGAAGCTCGGCCACCACGGCCTCAGCCAGCAGGGCGTGTCGCGGACGGTACCTGCCGTCCGGCGTACGGTCGGCCAGCAGCCGGCTGGCGGCCAGCTCCTTCAGCGCCGCACGGACACCGCCTCGGTTTATGGCCGTGATCTCCACAATGAGTGCCTCGGTCACAGGCCGTCCAACAACGGCGAGCGCCTCCAACACCCGCCGAGCGTCGGCGCCGACATGCTGCGTCCGGTCCACCAGAAACTCGCCCAGACCGGCCGGCACTCCGCTGGGTAGCCGAAGCTGATCGCCCTGTGATCCGCCAACCGCTGCGGCCATGAGCTGCTCAACAAAGAACGGGTTTCCCTCTGCCCGCGCCTGCAGCTCACGTACCAGCATCGTCGGTGCCGGAGCGCCGAGAATCGCCGCGGCCTGCTGCTCCACTTCCTCACCCGACAGACGATCGAGCCTAATCTCCTCGACGTTTCGTTGGCGACGTATGTGGTTCATCCACGCGGTCACGGGCGGGTCGAGCGACGCCTCGTCGCTCCGGCACGTCACCACGTACGTCGGCCGGTGCGCGGCGTGCGCAAGGTAGGTCAGGCAGTCCAATGTCGCGTCGTCCGCCCAGTGCACATCCTCGACGAGCAGCGTCACCGCCACGCGTCGGGCGATCTCCTCCAGAAGTTCACCCACGGCCGTGAACAGCCGCTCACGCCGCCACTCCGCCCCTGAAGCGTCGTGCACCTGTGCCGGCTTGACAAGCCGGGGCACCAGCCGCCCAACCTCCGCATGGACGTACGGAGGGACAACGGCCAGAACCTCATCGAGCAGTCGACTGTCCGGAGCCTGGACGAACTCACGCAGGGCGTCGGCGAGCGGGAGCAGCGGTAATGTCTCGGTCAACGGCAGGCAACCGCCTGTGAGCAACACAGCGCGCGCCTCGCTGGCGCGCCTGAGCGCTTCACCGATCAGTCGCGTCTTACCAATGCCAGCCTCGCCGGTGACCAGGATCATTCGCCCGCCCTCGGAGAGGGCCGTACCCAGGCGCGCCAATTCGACGGCCCGGCCAACAAACGGGGCAGACTGCTCCACAGCACAACGTCAACAGGAGCCGGGCGCGCCGTCAATCCGTAGACCCCAGCAGGCTGTCTGCACAGAGCAAACGCGGTTGCACCGGAGACACTCCAGCCCAGATCTTCCGCAAACAGTTCCCCGCTGGGGTGTGGAACACTTTGTGGAACGAACTGGCGAGTAACAGAGCGGCCAAAGTCGACGAGAACCGGATCTGCGTCGGCTTCGGCTCCCGAGGCTCATGACATCCCCAGTCAACGCCGGCGGCCTTCGACTCCGTCGGTCAACCGCGCGACTCAATCGGCCGCGCTCAGCCTCGCCTCGGCCGACAAGATCGGTTCCGCCATTTGCAGGCCTGACGTAACAGTCGACTCCAGCCGCCTTGCGATCATCGACGCACGCGAATCTGACGCCAGGTCTCGCCTGCCGACAGAGCGACTATTCCAGCGCGGCGGTGCTCATCCTCGTCACGGCCGCGGTCCGGCTGCTGACACCGAGCCGCTCGTAGATGTGATTCAGATGCGTACGCACGGTACCCTCGGACAGCCGCATCCGCCGGGCGATCTGCATGTTGGTGTAGCCCTGGGCGACGTATTGCAGGAGTTCGAGCTGTCGTGTGGTCAGTGCTGCGGGTGCCTGGCGGCAGCGCTCGGCGGCACGGAACGCGGCGATCAGGTGCGGCCGCAGCAGGGTGAGCAGCAAACGGTCGCGCTCATCGAAGTCCCGGCCCGGGCCGCGCCACAGATACAGCCGCGTTCTGTGGCCGGGTTCGTCGGGTAGGTAGGCCATCAACGCCCGGGCGCGTCCGAAACAGTATTCGAGCCTCATCGGGCTGGCCCGCCACTGGCGGTCGGAGACAAAGTCGCTCAGCTTGACCACCTGTGAGATGTCGCCGGTGCGGTCGGCGTAGCTACAGGCGTCTGCCGACCGGTAGAGCTCCCAGTAATGCGGGTCCGTAGCCCCGCCGAGATCGACCTCCTGAGTCTCGCCCAAAGCTTGTTCGAGTCCGAACCTCTCCAGAGCGGGTTGAGACCGGTCGAGCACGATGGAGTCGCTGTGGAACAGGTCGCGCGCAGACTCCATCAGCTCCCACGGCAGCACCGGCCCGGGATTGTCCACCTTCAAGGCGAGCAGGTCGCGCAGCGCAGCCAGATCCCGCCCGCTGATGCCGTCGGCCATGAGGCCTCCCGCCTGCGACGCTACGCCGCCGCGGCGTCGGGATCCATACGCGAAGCCGCGTATTCCGGCACGGCAGCCGTCAAACCTAGCGTCGAAGCACGTCCGGGATCAGTCCGGAACCCGTTCGGGAGGAATCATGAACCGCAGGTACTCAGCCCTCGCAATGTGCTTCTTTGCGATGGGCGCCGTCGTTCTCACCGCAGCCGATGCGTCGGCCATGCTGAAGGATCCGGTCCGCGGATCCGCGGCTCCCCCCGCGGCCGCGTATGACTGGCCGGACGAAGGATCCGGCTACCCGGAGCCGGGGTCCGGATACACAACAACTCCGGACTGCCACTGGGCATACCACCCGGTCTGCCATGAGGAGGCCTCTGTCGTCGTTCCCCCCGTCGAGGCGACGCTCGGCCAGAGCCCGCCAGACAACGGCGGCGCCGAGGCCCTGCAGGACGGCGCATCCGCACTGGGCGGTGCCGGCCTCGCGTTCGGTGGCATGTGGCTCTACCGGCGTCACATGTCACCCGTCTAGGCGGGTCGCCGTACCTGCGCGGCCCGCAAAGCACGACGGCAGCAACGCCGATCGCACCAATAACACTGAGGACGCGTCCGGTGATTTCCATGGTGAGTCAGTAGGCATCGCCGCCCCAGCCCCGGGCTCAAACCCGATCGGCCAAACCCGCACCGACCAATGTCCGTCTACCCATCCGACACCACAGGCTGGGCGTGCCATGGTTCATGCCATGAACTCGCGTGTAGCCAAGCGGGCTAAGTCCTCTGGAGGGGTCCGAATCCTAAGCAGTGCAGCCTGAAGTCGGCCACTGTGGCAAGTGGCGTGGCCCTCATAATCCCTTGGCCGTGGGTTCGAGTCCCACCCGCCCCACAACACTCTGGGGCGAAGGGTCCGGCGAAAGGAACGTGCCCTTGGGCGTTAGGTCTCGGGCTCTAAGGTGCTAGTTGCCGGTGGTGGGTTCGAGGTAGGCGCCGGTGAAGCCCAGGAATGGGTCTTCGGCGACTGTGGTGAGTTTTCGGTGGTGCGTTTGGCGCCGAAAGGTTCGTAGCCGTAGCGCCAATGGGCGCCGCCGGTTTGGTCGAGGACGTCGGTGATGCTGCCGAGGGCCTCGTTGTAGACCGTGGTCCCCGGGTCCGCTTGACGGCGGTCGGCTCGATCGTGGCCGCAGGCAGGCCTGGATCGTGTCTGTCACCACCGCTCCGAAAGGGCGGCGGCTCAGGGCGGCGGAAGTCCGCGGTCGAGCGCTGCGGCGCTACTGAGTGGCGGGCATGGGGTCCTCACCCCGGGCCGCCACGCTCATCCGCTACATCCCGACCTTCAAGAACCCGCAGAACCCAACCTCCCCACCGCTCTCCTAGCCAACGATGGCTTGCAGGCACGCGCTTAAACAGGAGAGTCTGGGGCATGGTCAGACAACCCGGAAAGGCGACTCAACGCCACTGAGTGCGACGGCGCTCGGTAGGCCCTTCACGAGGCGGGCTGGAAGGTGTCGAGGACGGTTCCCAGGAGCCGCAGGTTCTCCTCCCACTGCTCGTCGCGCGTGGACCAGTAGATCCCGTACGCCTGGCTCGCGCTGGTGACCACACCACGGATCAGGACATGCTGACGCCCCGACCGTCCGGCGTAGGTGAATTCCCAATCCGCCGCCTTGTCGAAGTAGTCGACTGCTTCGATCCGAATCCGCTGGTAGTCGGTGTAGCCGCTCCGGCGGGCCTCCTCCTGCTGGCGCCAGTCGGCAACAGGATCGGCCTTCGGTCGAGTGGTCTGGTCGATGATCAGCAGGCCCGATCCAGAAGGTTCGCGGAAGTACACCTGGCCGCTTTCTCGTGCGTACGTCCACCCTTCCGGCACCGCGAGCGAAAACCCGGTCGGGTCGCGGTGACGTTCGAACCCCGCAGGCACGGCCGCGACCGGGTCGGACGGCTCTGTCGAAGGCGACCGAGTGACGGAAGGCGAACGGGCTGCCGTTGGCGCGCGTGTGGTCGTTGTCGGCGACACTGTTCGCGTGCCCTTCGGGGTCGGCGAGGGGCTCCGGGGTCGTTGGGCGGTCGACGTACTGCGCGGCGCCTGGCTGGTCTGACTCGGCCGCGCCGCCGTCCCCAGCTGGCCCATCGAAGGGTCGCGGGTCGCCTTCATCACCGTCCAGCCCGCCACGGCCGCTAGCACCAAGAGACACGTCACAGCGGCAGGGAGCACTGTTCGCACAATCCGGTTCGGTGGCCCTGAGACGGACCGGTAGCCGCCGTCCTCGCCCGCAGGGGAGTCGCCTCCGGCGGCGAGCGGGAGACGAGGCGACCCTGCCGCGTGATCGGCCTCCGGAGTGAACGACGGAATAGGCAGCACGCGGGTCCGCTGGCCGCTGTCCCGATCGGAATCTCCCCACGGTCGCTGAGCAACAGACGGCGGGGCTGCGGAAACTGTTCCGTCCGACCGATCGGCTATGGATGTGGCGACGTCCGGCGTCCACACAGCCAGACGCAGCAGACGGGTCGCCTCGGCCGCACTCATCCGCTCGGCCGGATCCTTTCTCAACAGACCTTCGATGACCGGCCACAACGGTCCCGCGAACTGAGCCGGGTCGGGCGGCTCTGTAACGGCCGCAGCCAGCGTCGGCAAGGCGGAACCGCGGTCGAACGGCGGCCGTCCTTCCACGGCGGTGTAGAGAGTCGCGCCCAACGACCACAGGTCCGACTCCGGACCGACGCCGCGCGCCCGGACCCGTTCAGGAGCGATGAAAGCCGGCGAACCGAGTAGCGCGCCGGACCGGGTCAACGACCCGTCACCTTCGAGGCTGGCAATGCCGAAGTCGGTGAGCACGACCCGCCCGTCGTCGGCGAGCAGCACATTGCTCGGCTTCACGTCCCGGTGCAGTACACCGGCCGGGTGTGCGGCCTGCAGAGCGGCCAGCACCTCGAGCCCGATCCCGGCGACCTCCCGCCACGGCAGCCGTCCGCGCTCGCGGCAGACTTGCGCGAGTGTGCGTGACGGCACCAGTTCCATCACGAGCCATGGCCGACCGTCCTCCTCGACCACGTCGTACATCATGACGACGCTCGGATGGGTAAGCCGGGCCGCCGATCGCGCCTCGCGCAACGTCCGCCGACGAAGTACGTCCCGCTCTTCCTCCGGCAGCTCCTGCGGAACAAGTACCTCTTTGACCGCGACCGGTCGGCCGAGAAGCTCATCACGTGCCCGCCAGACGACCCCCATGCCACCGCGCCCGAGCGGATCAAGCAAGCGGTAGCGCCCAGCCAACAGCCGGTGCTCGGCGACCATGCTCAGCACCCCACCGCTGTGCCCGCGCCAGCCGAGGTAACGGGCCAGAACATCACGCCAACTCCGATCGGACGGTGTAGAGCTCTCTCCCGCTCCCCGGTGCCCAGTCCGACGCACCCAACACAGCCGCAATCGAGCGGCCACGACACGAACGCGCCTCAGGCACTGTCTTCGGCCCTGGACTGGTCAACGACGTACAAGGATCCCCTCAGGTACTCGCCGCGTACTCGGAATCATCGAACTCGCCGATACCCGCGCATCTATGGGTCTTCCTTCAACCTACGAGACCCGAGTCCGGCACCCGCGGCTCCGCGCACCGTCGCTGCTCGACCGGAGCGTGGGATCAAACGTGGTGCGAAATCACGTCGAACAGGGTCATAGAGTGGGGCCAGCAGGCCTTCCAAGTCGAACTTCTGCCGCCTGGAGAGGCCGGTTGATTGGGCATCATTGCCCTTGTAATCCTCGGGTCGTGTGTTCTACACGCGGGATGTCTCAGGATGTCCCGGACAAGTGAACCCACGGTGCCGACTTTGCGCCAGGCTGGCCTGCCCTGAGATGGCTGGGTGACCTCATCCTAGTGATACCCGGTGTCGTACAGCGCCGCGTCCAACACCGCTGAATACCTGACGCCAGCCAAGTCCGCGATGGCCTCCAAGTTCTTCCGGCTCGGCAACTGCTTCGGCTCACGCCAGTTCGCCAACGTCGTCGGCGAGACCCCAGCTTGCGAGCAATCGTCCGCTCTGACGGTGGATACGGTGCTGAGTCAATGTGACCTTGGACGATGTCCCACAACCGCCCGATAGCTCGCCCCTTCTCCAACCCGGTAGACAACGTGTCCAGCCCCACGCTACGCGCTCGTACGCCACCAGACTGCCTCTCCGGGAAACCTCCAGCCGGCCGGCGACGTTGCCTGCGTCAGTGCCAGCCGAAAACCGCGGGCAGCGTCGAGATGACTGAGCCGATGCCGACGAGGAGCAGTCCGCCAAGTTGCATCCGAACATTTCCGGTGGCGACCTCGCGCACCTTCGCGTCGACCGCGGCGATTGCGGCCTGCACCCTGGCGTCGGTCAACTGTCCTGCCTCCTGGACACGAGCAATCCTCTGATCGGCTTCCTGACGTTCCTTACCGATCCTGGTTTCGAGGGCGATCAGGCGCTGACGAACGAACCGCAACTGAATATCGACCGGCGCATCGATCGGCGGCCGGACGTACACCTCACCTGTGGCAACGGCGACATCCCATTTCGACCTAATCTGGTGGCTTCGTGCTCGCCACCGCGAGGTACATCCAGCGGGCACCCGGTACCAGGACGGGGTTGAGGTACTTCGGGTGGCCGGGTAAACGGCTGAGGACGGCATGTACTTCCTCCTGTTGCTCGGGGCTGCTGATGTTGGTGATGGTGGGTGGGTCAGACGATGTCGCGGCGGCGGTAGCCGACGAACCCGATGGTGGTGAACAGCACGGCGATGCCGCACAGCCAGGCGAGGCCGGTCCAGTCGGGAGATGCTGCGGTGACGTTGGGGACGTGTCGCAGTGGGCTGATGTCGAGCGCCCAGTCGGGCAGGTTGAATGTGGGGCCGAGGATGGTGAGGCCGAAGGTGGCCACGATGCCGAGCCAGGCAACCAGGCGACGGGTGGGGGCGGCTCCGACGGTGGCGACGGCGAGCCCGATCAGGACCCAGACGGCGGGGATGGTCACCAGCGCCTGCCGGACGACGTCGCCGACGGCGACGGCGTCGTCCCTGGCCGAGGCGACCAGGCCGAGGCCGACACCGGCGACGAGGAGGGCTACCGCGGAGCCGGCGAGCGCGACCAGGACGTTGCTCGCCAGATAGGTATGGCGTCGCAGCGAGCCGGCCAGGAGGGGTTCGACGCGGTAGTCGATCTCCTCGGCATAGATGCGCAGGATGACCTGGACGCCCATGACCGCAGCGATGATGGCGATGATCTGCAGGATGGTGACGAGGAAGGCGAAGGTGAGCTCGTCGGTGCTCGTCGCACCGGAGGCGATGATCCCAGCCATCGCCGGGTTGTCGGCAACGATGTCGCCGATCGAGGTCGCGAGGTTGCCGAAGACCAGCCCGAGGCCGGCGAACGCGATCAGCCAGGCGATGAGGCTGCCGCGGTTCAGTCTGAACGCCAGGCCCCACACGGTGCCGACGATGCCGGCCTCAGCCGGCCCGGGGCGGGATGCGATGAGGCCCTGACCGAAATCGCGGCGACCCTGGAGTACGAACGCCGCGGCGACCAGCACGACGGCGAGGGCGAGGCACAGCAGGAGCGGCCAGGGGTTGTTGTCGGTGGCCGGGCCGGTCTTCTCGAGCCAGCCGAGCGGGGTGAGCCAGGTCGCCCAGTCGGAGGCGCCGCTGGTGTCGATGTAGCCGCGGACCACGTAGCAGATCCCGAGGATAGCGATGGCGAGGCTGCTGGCGGTGCGCGCATCGGAGCCGAGCTGGGCGGTGACGGCGGCCAGGCCGGCGAACATCAGGCCGGAGGCGGTGAAGGTCGCGGACAAGATGAGGGTGGCCGTGATCCCGCCGCCGCAGGCGATGGTGAGCAGGAAGCACACCACGCCCAGGGCGACCGAGGCGATGGCCGCCATGAAGACAGCGACCGCGAGGCGGGACTGGCGGGCGAGAACACCGGAGGCGATCAGCTCGGCCTGGCCGGAGTCCTCGTCGGCGCGACTGTTGCGGACCACGATCAGGATCGACATCAGGCCGGCGAAGAACGCGCCGAGCTGACCGGCGCGCCAGGCGTTGAACCCGTCAGAGGTCGTCAGGTCGCGGGCGGGCCCGAAAATCAGCGACAGCGCAGGATTTCCGCCGAGTGCGGTCGCGAGCGAGGCACGGTCGGCGGGATCGGGGAAGATCCACGCATACGCGAGTACCGAGGACGCCGACAGTGCCGAGATCAGCATCACCCACGGCGCGATATTGCGGAGGTCCATACGCAGTGCGACCTTCAGCAGCGGCCCCGTCCCCGTGAGCCCGCGACGGCCCGACCGGCGCGTGGCCGGCCGGGCGGCGACAGTGGTGCTCACGACCGGGCCTCCTCGGCAGGCGACGTTGCCTCGTCGGTGTAGTGGCGCAGGAACAGGTCTTCCAGCGAGGCCGGCGAGACGGTCAGTGCGGACATCTCGTGGGGGACCAACTCGGCCATCGCGGCGTTGACCTGGTCCGGCTCGACCGTCGCGGTGAGACGGTGATGGTCGTCGAGGGCCGCGTCGTGCAGGACCGTGAGGCCGCCCAGGTCGGCCGGCGGCCGGGCCAACGTGGCGCTGATGGTGATCCGGGTCTGACCGCGGATGTCGTCGAGGGTGCCGGTCTGCACGATCTTGCCCTGACGGATGATGCTGACCCGGTCAGCAAGCGCCTCGACCTCGCTCATGATGTGACTCGAGAGCAGGATGGTCCGGCCGTTGGCCTTCTCCTTGGCGATCTCGTCTCGGAATACGGCCTCCATCAGCGGATCCAGGCCGGAGGTGGGCTCGTCAAGGATGAGGAGCTCGACATTCGCGGCCAACGCCGCGACGATGGCGACCTTCTGCCGGTTGCCCTTGGAGTACTGCCGGCCGCGTTTGGTCGGGTCGAGCTCGAACCGCTCGATGAGTTCGGTTCGCCGGGCCTTCTCGAGACCGCCGCGCAGGTTGCCGAGCAGGTCGATGGCCTCCCCGCCGGACAGGCGCGGCCACAGCATCACGTCACCCGGCACGTACGCGATGCGGCGGTGCAGCTCCACCACGTCGCCCCAGGGGTCGCCGCCGAGCAGCTCGACCGTGCCTTGGTTCGCACGCAACAGACCCAGAAGAACCCGGATGGTCGTGGACTTTCCCGCCCCGTTGGGACCGAGAAACCCGTGGACCTCACCACGGGCGACCTCGAGGTCCAGACCGTCGAGTGCCTTGAACGAGCCGAACTTCTTCACCAGCCCCCGAATGCGGATCGCGGCCGGGCCCGCCGAGTCTCCGGGCCGTTCGGGCTGTGTGGACGTCGGTGTCATCGGTGCCTGCCTTCTCACGAGATCGAAGCAACGGCGCGGTCGAGATCGCCGCGCAGGTAACGAGTGATCGTCGGCGCCACGGCGTCGGCGAGCTTGGCGCGAGGCATGCTCGCGAGTCCGCACTGGATCGCCACCAGGTCAGCAACTCCGGAAGGACCTCACGCATCGCCGGGCGTCCCGTCATGTCCTCGAGCGGGCAGCGTCAGAGCACCTTGTCGAGGGTGATCGGCAGGTCGAGGACGCGTTTGCCGGTGGCGTGGCGGATCGCGTTGGCCACGGCCGCGGCCGCGCCGGTGATGCCGATCTCTCCGAGTCCGAGCAGGCCCAAGGGCATGGTCGGGTCCGCTTCGTTCAGGTAGTGCACGTCGATATGGGGGATGTCGGCGTGGACAGGTATGTGGTACTCGGACAGGCTGGGGTTGACGATCCGGCCGGTGCGGGGGTCGATCAGGGTCTGTTCTTCCAACGCCATGCCGATGCCCCAGATGATTCCGCCGCGGAGCTGGCTGGAGGCGGTGCGGGCGTTGAGGACGGTGCCGACGTCGAACACGCCGAGCCAGCGTGACACCCGGATCTCGCCGGTGTCGGCATCGACCCTGACCTCGCAGAAGTGTGCGCCGGACGCGGACCGTGACCGGAATCGGAGATCACGGACGGTCTTGGCGACGAAGGCCGGCATGTTCGTCTTGTGGGCCGCCTCCACCTGGTCCCGGCCGGCGGCGGCCAGGATGTCGGTGTAACGCAGGCCGCCGCCCTGGTGATAGAGCCCACCGTCGCGGGCGTCCACCTCGCCGAGCTTGACGCCTTTCAGGGGTGAGTCGGGCAGCCGCCGCGCCAGCGTGAGCACCGACTTCTTCAGCTTGGTGCAGGCGGCCAGCAGACTGGCGGTCACGCTGGCGGTCTGCGCCGACCCGAACGCCCCGGCACTGCGCGGCAGCTCGGAGTCGCCGTACTCGATCCGGACCGCTTCCAACCGCACACCCATCTGGTCGGCCGCCACCTGCGCCTGCACGGTCGGCGCGCCCATGCCCATCTCGTGCAGGCCGCAGAGCACCACGACCGTGCCGTCGGCCTGCAGGCGCACGGTGACAGCGGCGGGCATCGCCATCGAGCCGCGGTAGGCCGTGGCCACACCCATCCCGACCAACCAACGGCCGTCCCGCATCGAAGCGGCTCGAGGATCCCGGTCCTGCCAGCCGAACCGCTCGGCACCCAGGGTGAACGCCTCCCGCAGCATCCGGTGAGTGAAGGGTTGACCCCCGACCGGGTCACGGTCGGGTTCGTTGATCATCCGCAGCTCGATCGGGTCCCTGCCGAGCTTCCAGGCCAGCTCGTCCATCGCCGACTCGACACCGAAGCTGCCGATTGCCTCACCCGGCGCCCGCATGAACGTGTTGGACAACAAGTCGAGCTGGACGACCCGCTGACTCAGCTGGATGTTCGGGGCGGCGTACAGGTGCTGGGTCACCTCGGTGATCGGCTCGGCCATCCCGCCGACCCGGCCCGTTCGGGACACGCTCGAGTGCACGATCGCGGTCAGCCGGCCATCCCGGGAAGCACCCAGCGCGACCCGTTGCGTGCTGGCGGTGCGCCCACCGACCGTGTGATAGACACCCTCGCGGGACAGGGCGAGGCGGATCGGTCGACCGGTGACCCGGGCCGCCAACACGGCGAGCAAGGTGCCCGCCCAGGGCCGTGTCTTGGCCCCGAAACCGCCGCCGACAAACGGGGACAGCACCCGGATGGCCTCCTCGGGAACCCCGAAACGCTTCGCCAGATGGGCGCGCAGACCGGAGATGTGCTGACTGCCCTCGTGCACAGTGAGCTGGTCCCCGTTCCACACCGCCGTCGTCGCGTGCGGCTCGATCGCGTTGTGGTTGTGCTGCGGGGTGCTGAACTCCAGATCAACCGAAACCGGCGCCGCGGCCAACGCGGCGACCGCGTTCCCCTTGTCCGCCGGACCAGCCAGCAGCGGAATGCCCTTGTCGGGCACCGCGTCCGGGATCGCGGCGGCGAAGTCGACGACGGCCGGGAACTGCTCATACGCCGGCCGCACCAGCGACGCCGCGTACCGGGCGGTCTCCGGAGTCTCGGCGACGACCACCGCGACTGGTTGACCGTTCCAGTGCACCTCGTCGGTGGCCAGGTAGTTCACCGACGCGCTGACCGCCATCGAACTGGGGCGCAGCAGGCTCATCTTGCCCGGCGGGCTCATCGCCGGCGCATTCTGATGGGTGAGCACCGTAACCACACCCTGCACCCCACGAGCTTCCGTGGTGTCGATCGCGATAATGCGGCCCCGCGCGATCGTGGAGTACACCAACGCGGCATACGCCAGATCCGGATAGGAATGTTCGGCGGCGAAGCGGGCCTGGCCGGTCGTCTTCGCCGGGCCGTCCAACCGAGCGACCGACTGGCCGACGTACCGGGTCGTTGCGGTCGCGGTCGCGGTCTGGGCCTCGGTCACAGCCTCCTTGATACTCATTCCCGGGCTCCGTTCTCGCTCAGCTGACCCAGCACGGCCACGATCGTCGACGTAGCAAGAGTGACCTTGAACGCGTTCTCCGGCCGGACGGTCGCGGCGGCCAGCTCGGCCTCGGCGGCCCGGCGGAACGCATCCTCGTCGGCAGGCCCGCCAAGGAGCAGCCGTTCGGCCTCATGGGCCCGCCACGGTTTCGCCCCGACCCCGCCGAGCGCCAGCCGGACCTGGCTGATGGTCCCGTCGTCGACCTGCAACACGGCGGCGACCGACACCAACGCGAACGCGTACGACGCCCGGTCGCGTACCTTGCGATACACCGAACGGGCCGACAACGGCGCCGGCAGCTCGACCGCCGTGATCAGCTCCCCCGCAGCGAGGGTGTTCTCCAGGTTCGGGGTGTTCCCCGGCAGCCGGTGCAGCTCAGCCAGCGGGACCCGCCGGATCCCGGCGGCACCGCGGACCTCCACCACCGCGTCCAACGCCGCCAACGCCACGCACATGTCGGACGGGTGGGTGGCGATGCAGCTGCCGCTGACTCCGAGGACCGCGCAGCCGCGGTGAAATCCGTCCAGCGCGTCGCAGCCGCTGCCGGGGTCGCGCTTGTTGCAGGCAGCCGAATGATCGTAGAAGTAGGGGCAGCGGGTCCGCTGCAACAGGTTCCCGCCGACGGTGGCCATGTTCCGCAGCTGACCCGAGGCGCCGGACAACAGGGCCTCAGAGAGCATTCGATAGCCCGTGCGCACCCGCCGGTCCGCGGCCAGGGTGCTGTTGCGCACCAGTGCCCCGATCCGCAAGCCGCCGGCGGGCAGCTCCTCGATGGTGTCCAGCGGCAGCCCGGTGACGTCGACGACAGTGTCGGGGGTTTCGATGCCCTCCCGCATCAAGTCGACCAAGTTGGTGCCGCCGCCGAGGAACTTCGAACGCGGGGCGGCGGCGGCCAGAACCGCGGACTCGACATCCTTCGGCTTGACGTAGACAAACGGCCTCACCGGGTCACCTCGGCCACGTCGTGGATCGCGGCCACGATCCCGTTGTAGGCACCGCAGCGGCACAGGTTCCCACTCATCCGTTCCCGGATCTCCGCCTCGCTGGGTGACCCGTCGGCGGGGCGGTCGCCGTCGGTCACCGCACTCGGCATACCCGACCGGTACTCGGCCAGCATGCCCAGTGCCGAACAGATCTGCCCCGGGGTGCAGTAGCCGCACTGGAAACCGTCGTGGCGGATGAACGCCTCCTGCAGCGGATTCGCGACTCCTTCGATGGTGGTGATCTCACTGCCGTCATAGGAAACCGCCAACGCCAGGCAGGAGTTGATTCGCCGCCCATCGGCCAGCACCGTGCACGCGCCGCACGCACCCTGGTCGCAGCCTTTCTTGGTCCCCGTCATCCCGAGCCGCTCCCGCAGCAGGTCCAACACGCTGACCCAAGGCTCCACATCGACCGTCTCGGCGGCGCCGTTCACCTTCAGCTGGACTTCGACCACGTGACCCTCCCGTCCGCCAAGTTAACAGTACAGTGTTTCCTTAACAAGAGAACGGTGGTCACCTGCATTGTTCTGGATAGGCTGGAGCGCGACATGACAGGATCGGTGTTCGTCCGGGCCAGACGGCCGGAGCAAAAGCAGCAGCGACGTGACGCGATCCTGGACGCCGCCCGCGACCTCGCCCGCGAGTCCGGGGTACGCAATGTGTCTCTGGGTGCGGTCGCCGACGCGGTCGGGTTGGCGAAGTCGAACATCTCCCGCTACTTCGGGACCCGTGAGGAGATCTACCTCGAGCTGCTCGCCGAGGAGTGGCAGGACTGGGCCGGCACCGTCTCCGATCGGCTTGACGGCGCACACGGAACCCCGGCAGCGGTAGCGGTGCTGGCGGAGACGCTCGTGGAGCGACGCCTGTTCTGCGACCTGCTCAGCCACGGTTCGACCAGCCTGGAGCAGAACGTCTCCGTGCCGGCCGCCCGGGCCTTCAAGCACGCCGTGCACGATCTCGTCGCCGCCACCGGCGCCGAGGTCGCCCGTGCGACCGACTTGACCGCGCGGGAAGGGGGCGAGCTGGTCGCGCTGGCCACCGCCCTCGCCGGTACGCTCTACCCAGCAGCCAACCCGCCTCCTGCGCTCACCCAGCTCTACGCCGAGGACCCCGAGCTGGCTGCCTCCCGGCCCGACGTGTTGCCCACCCTGGTGCGAGTGCTGTCCGCACTTGCTGCCGGCCTGCCCACCCTCCGCTGACGACAGTCCCTTGCAGGTCTGCCGGGGTGTGGGCGACCGGCGACTGGGGCGTCAGCTGCTGGTGGTGGGTGGGGGTGGGCGGGTCGTCTCGGGAGCGGCGGACTGCGGCGGGACGGCTGGCGCAGGGGGTGTCGGTCGCGCCATGCGTAGTAACACGATGACAGCACCGATGAGCCACAGTGCGAAGGCCACGGACGCCATGCCTCCGCTCCAGAAGCCAGACAGGCACAGCACCGCGACCGCGTAGGACACCCAGACTGCCCACATCGGCAGGGCGCCTGCCTGCTGAGCGATCCGCGCCGTGACTGCGACCAGCACGCCGCAGCCGATCAGCCCAGTGAGCCCGAGGACCTGTCCCGACATGCCGAGCGCGCGGACGGTATCCGGGTCGGCGGTGAACTCGTCCGACCAGGCCGCGAACGCGCTCCCCACATCGAGTGAGACACCGGTGATCATCAGCCCGCCGAACAGCGCTGCGGCCGGCACGACCGCATGCGCGAGCGGGTCGCCGCCAGACAGCCGGTCCAGCACCCGCCGCAGACCGGTGGCGAACCACAGCAGCAACGCGACCCCCGCAGCAAGCACAGGCGGCGCGAAGCCGGCGGCCGCCTGCCGCGCGTCGTCGTTGAGCCGCTCGAGGATGTCAGAGTCCGACATTGCTGGGTCGTCGACGCCGACCAAGTAGCCCAGCGCCACCCCGATGACGAGCAGCACCACCGAAGCAGCACCCGCCCACCCCGCGCGCCGAAGAGCTCGTGACTCGTCCATGCCGCCTCCCCCGCTCGCGGCCACGGTCCGTCGGAGGTGGGTGCCGCACGCACCAAGATCCGGCCCTGGCCTCAGTCCGAGCATGCGTCCGTACCCCGGCCGCCAACAAGGGGCCACGACGGATCTCAGTGGGCGTAGGACTGCCTGAAGCAGCAACCCGCGAGTTTGGGCGGGTGGTGGTGGGGTTGTTGGCCATCCGGGGGGTGGGTGGTTTCGAAGGTTGGGCGATTCATTCGATCGACCGGTCGACCGATCCGCAGCTTGAAGGAAGGGAACAGTCATGGAGTACATGCGCACAGTCGGGCGCTGGCGGCGGGTGGTGAGACGGGTTGCGGCTGTGGCGGCCGTGTTGGTTCCGTTGGCGGTGGTTTCGGTCGTTACTGCGGGGCCTGCTCAGGCGACGGGGTGCCGGACCAACGCCCACGTCTATCTGACGTCGGTGTACCCGTCCAGCTACCGGTTTGAGAACCAGCCGGTGGACGGTGGCACTGACGACTACCAGATGTTCGCCGGGGACTCGACGTCGTTCCAGGTCGGCGGCAACGGGCTTCGTCCGTACACGTCGCCGGCGTGGAGGGTGGAGAGCAACGTCAGCGGGTCGTTCGTCTTCAACGGCCGAGTTGCCGGAGGCAACTGTGTCGCGAACGAGACGACGGTCGGCCTCGCCAGGCACACCGTTGCCGGGGAGGTCTGGACGGTCCGCGCGAACTACCTCACGGGCAACTCGGGGCAGTTCATCCAGAACCAGGCGCACTTCCGGATCTTCTTCGTGGACCCGCCCCCGCCGGAGCCGTGGTACTGGCAACCGTGCTACTACGCCGAGGCGTGCTTCTGAGCACAGCAAGCACTGTGTGAGCCGGGCCGCCAACCGGCTCACATCCCACCACAGAGCTGAGGAGGGTCAGCATGTTCACGACACCCGAACACCGAACGATGGTAGCGATGCTGGCCGCGGGCAACCCCGTTTGGTACGTCGCTGCGGTGACCAAGAACGACCGGCACTACGTCTACAGAGTTGGTGCCCGGCACGGCTATCCGGATCGCGCCGCGATGAGGCAATCCCTCCAGCAATCGGCCGCGGCCGGCTAGGCCTCCGCGTTGTACCCGACCAGTTCGATCAGCGCCGCCCGGAGGGCCTCCAGTCGATCCTCGCCGAGTTCGTCGGCCCACGCGCGCTCGACAGTGCCCCCCGCCTTATGAGACTTCGGTCGGATCGCAAGGCCGGCCTCGGTGAGTACGACGAGCCACGCGCGCCGATCGTTGGGGTCCGGACGGCGCTCGACCAGGCCGGCCGCGATCAGCTGCTCGACGCTCTGGGCCATGGTCTGCTTGCGCACGTTGGCCATGGTCGCGAGCGCTTGGACGCTGACACCCTCGGGCGATACGAACGGGATCACCCGTGCGTGCGCCGCAGTGAGGCCGCGGACGCCGAGCTTCTCGAGCTCCGCGTCCATCTCCGTGGACCAGCGCTGGTTCGCCAGGCGCAGCAGCAACCCGATGAGTGGTTGGGGATGCCCGGACATATAGACAGTCTCCTGTCTTTCGCCTACGGTGGTGGACAGTTACCTGTCTATCTTAGGAAGGAACACGACGGTGAACGCACCGACACTCCCGTTCGGTACTGCGATGGCGCTGGCTGAGCGCAACCTGCGCGGTCCACTGACCCGGATCCTCACCGACGAGGACCTCGAGCCCGGCGCATGGTTCACGCTCAATGCTCTCGGCCTGCGCGGCAC
The DNA here is from genome assembly GCF_004331465.1 of Kribbella pittospori. Taxonomy (GTDB): domain Bacteria; phylum Actinomycetota; class Actinomycetes; order Propionibacteriales; family Kribbellaceae; genus Kribbella; species Kribbella pittospori. The sequence continues at coordinate 333,705 of NZ_SJKB01000001.1, read as the reverse complement.
TACCCCGAAGAAGACCGTCAAGGAGCTTCTCGCCACCAGTGGGTACGACGGCCCGAGGGCCGACGCAATGCTCGGCCGCCTCGCCGCAGGCGGACTCATCGAGGACCGCGACGAGCAACTCCACCTCACCCCCGCAGGCGCCGACCGCTACACATCCGTCCGCGATCGGATCGCCACGGCGAGCGGTCGGGTGTTCAGCCTCTTCGACGCGACCCAGGTAGAGACAGCCCGCGCCCTCCTCCAACAACTCGCCGAAACCGACCCGGCAACGATCAACGCAGTCGCCTTCAATGAGGCGCCAGCCTGACAAGGCTCGTACCGCCGGCGACCCCACTACTGGCGGGCCATGGCGGCTCGGAGTTCGCTTTCGGTGTCGGTGATCAGGTCGCCGGAGACGTCGATGGTGACGGTTCGAAGGGTGCCGGTGAAGCGGAACGGGGATGGGTAGTCCGGGGTTACCGGGGAGCCGGGGTTGGCGCCGCAGGTGAGGGCGCCGGGGTTGAGGATGAAGGGTGTGGTCACCGGGGCCTCAGCGTCCGCGACGAGCTTGCCGTCGACGTAGAGCTGCATCATTCCCGGCGTTCCGCGACCGTTGGCCATGTCCGGTTCTCCGGTCGGCGCGAACTCGAAGCGCAGCTTGTGTGGACCGGCGGGGAGCACGTCCGGTGTGGACACCTTGTACAGGCCACGGCCGACGTAGTTGTGCACGTAATGCAGCTTGCGGTCCTTGATGAACAGCGAGTATCCGCCGGCCGCCGTGCCCTGGCTCAGCAGGACTCCCTCGGCGCCGTCCTCGGGCAGGTCCACGTCGGCGGTGATGCTGTGCGGTCGGTTCAGCACCCGCGGGCCGGCGTTGAACGGGATCGACTGGGTGTCCAGCCGGTAGACGTATTTGTCCCGCGGTACGGCGGCCTGCGGCTTGTCGACCAGGAGCCGCGCGACGCCACTTCCGTCCACCGGCAGTACGCCGTACTTGCCGGCCTCGGCGTACCACATGCCGATGAGTGCGATGAGCTTGTCGCGGTGCTTGCCCGCGACGTCGTCGTTCTCGGCGAAGTCGTCGGCCACGTGGTACAGCTCCCAGCCGGTCGCGTCGAGCTCGGTGAGCTTGTCCGCCGAGATGGGTTGACCGAAACCTGCTCCGGCCTCGCTGAACGACGGGCCGGGCCATGGGCAAACGGCTCGCCAACCGTCGTGGTAGATCGAGCGGTGACCGAGCATTTCGAAGTACTGCGTGTGGCGCTTCGTCGGTGCGTCCGCGTCGTCGAACGTGTGCGCGAAACTCACCCCCTGGAGCGGCGACTGCGTGACGCCCCGGATCGTGGCCGGCGGCTCGAGGCTGAGCATGTCGAGCACAGTGGGCACCATGTCGATGATGTGCGCGTACTGCGTTCGTACTTCGCCCCTGGCCCGGATGCCCTGCGGCCAGCTGACGATGAACGGGTCGGAACTCCCGCCCCGGTAGGTCTCGCGCTTCCACCGGCGGAACGGCGTGTTGCCGGCCCACGTCCAGCCCCACGGATAGTGGTTGAAGTGCTTGGGACCGCCGATCTCGTCGATGACCGCGAGGCTGTCCTCGAGCGACTCTTGGGCGTTGTTGAAGAACTGCGCCTCGTTGGTGGTGCCGGTCGGGCCGCCTTCGGCACTGGCGCCGTTGTCGGAGATCACCATGACGATGGTGTTGTCGAGCTCGCCCTGCTCGCGGAGGAACTCCAGCAGGCGGCCGAGGTGGTGGTCGGTATGGCTGAGGAAGCCGGCGAAGACCTCCATCATCCGGCTGTACAGGCGGCGGGCCGGTGCGGGCAGGGAGTCCCAGTCGGGTACGTCGGGATCGTGACGGGACAGCTCCGCGTCGTCGGGGACGATCCCCAGCGCCTTCTGCTCGGCGAACACCCGCTGCCGATACGCATCCCAGCCGTCGTCGAACTGGCCGGCGTACCTGTCCGCCCATTCCTTCGGGGCGTGGTGCGGCGCATGGGTCGCGCCGAAGCACAGATGCAGGTAGAACGGCTTGTCCGGATCGACCTGCTTCGCGTCGACGACGAACTGGATCGACCGGTCCACCAGGTCCTCGGTCAGGTGGTAGCCCTGCTCGGGCGTCGCCGGCGGCTCGACCTGGTGGTTGTCGTACACGAGGTCGGGGTACCACTGGCTGGTGTCGCCGCCGAGGAATCCGTAGAACCGCTCGAAGCCACGCGACAGCGGCCAACGGTCGTACGGCCCGGCCGCAGTCTCCTGGTTGCTCGGAGTGAGGTGCCACTTGCCGACCATGAACGTGCTGTACCCCTGCCCGAGCAGCATCTCGGACAGGAACCCGTTCTCGAACGGGACCACACCGTTGTACCCGGGATAGCCGGTGGCGAACTCGGTGATGCACGCCATCCCGTTGCTGTGGTGGTTGCGTCCGGAGACGATGCACGAACGGCTCGGCGAGCACAGCGCCGTGGTGTGCATGTTGTTGTAGCGCAGCCCAGCGGCGGCCAGGCTGTCGAAGTTCGGGGTGGCGATCGGGCTGCCGTAACAGCTCAGTTGACCGAAGCCGGTGTCGTCGAGTACGACCATCAGCACGTTGGGAGCACCTGGCGCGGCGCGCGTGGGCTTCGGCCACGCGGGGGTCGACTCGTCCGCCGTCCTGCCGATCGTGCCGGTGAATCCGGTGCCGGCGTCGTACTCGTTCAGCGCCATCAGTGTCCCCCTCGCAAGAATGTCCAACCACCTCAACCGAACGCCGCCCGCGTCGCATCCTCCGGGTGGGGTGATCCTCCGCGGTTGGCCGATGGGTACTTGATGGCTACTTCCGCCCGATCATTCGAAGGAGCACTCGATGTTCGCGATCATCGCCGCTGTGATCTTTGGGCTGGCACTCATTTTGGACTGGGCCAACGCCAGCGTGAGTGATGCGTTCACGCCTCAAACGCTGCTGATGGCCGGCCTGCTCTGCATTGCGCTGCACTTGGCCGGTGTTGGAGCGGGGCGTCGCTGGGGCCGCCGCCGCTGACCGTCGTACCGCTCGTGCCCGACGTGACGAGACGACGGCCGCCACGCTCATCCGTCGGGGGTGACGCGTCAGGGTGGCGAGCGCGGCAGTGTGGAGCGCAGGCACATCGATGTCTCCTGACAGTCCTTGCGGATCGCTGCCCGAGAGGACTGGAGCCTGTGGGCGGGCGCTCAGGAGAGAGGGGAGAGCGAACATGGCAATCGGACCAGTACAGCTCATCGCGCTCGGCTTCCGGCACCCTGACTTCCACGGCGAGGTCATCGCCGAACTGGAACGGCTTCGGGCCAGCGACACCGTCCGCGTCATCGACGCGTTGGCGGTCTACAAGAGCGCGGACGGCGAGCTGGAGGCAGAGCATCTCAGCAACCTGTCCGAGCAGGAAGCGATCGAGCTGGGGAGCAAGATCGGGGCGCTGATCGGCCTGGGCTTCGAGGGCGAAGAGGGCATGGTGGCCGGCGCGGAAGCCGGCGCCGAGGCGGTCGCCGAGCAGGGCGGGATCAACGTGCTCAACGACGAGGAAGCCTGGGATGTGCTCGAAGACATCCCGAACGACTCCGCCGCCGCGCTCATCCTGCTGGAACACCACTGGGCCGTTCCGCTGCGCGACGCCATTGCGCGGGCCGGAGGGTTCCGGATCAGCGACGGCTTCATCAGTCCACTGGACCTCATCGAGATCGGGCTGGTGTCGGCCGAGGAAGCCAAGGAACTGCACGAGATGGAAACGGCGGCCGCCGCCCGCTGACCGGGCGACCCGCGTTCGCCATCGCCCAGGGAGGAGGAGTACCCATGCTTGGATCACGCAGGGTCGCGCGTCGAACCGGACGCCGCACCGCGCGGCGTGTCTCCCGCCGGCGCAGGTAGCAGCCCCATCGTCGTGATGGTCGAAGGTCCCGCGGTCGGTGCCGGTCCGGCGCCGGCCGCGTGGGTTGCTGTTCTCGTTGATCATCCGGCCGGGACGATGTGGCCGGGAACCTCGCATACGGATGGTGAGGCATGACCGACTCGCGGCCAGCGGCCGCAGCACGCACGGCTGAGCGGCCGTCGGGCGGTCCCCCGGCGATGGACCCGGCCGAGGTCATCCGTTCGAAGCCGTACCTCGCCGCGCTGCTGCTCGCCGCGATCCTCGGTATCCCGATCTCGGCCATCGCGTACGGTTTCCTGGCGCTGGTCAGCACGATCCAGCAGGCGGTGTTCGACGATCTTCCGCAGCAACTATTCAGCGGGGGCACACCCGCGTGGTGGCCGGTGCCCTGGTTGGTCCTGTGCGGATTGCTGACCGGGTTGACCATTCGGTATCTGCCCGGCAACGGAGGGCATTCACCCGCGTTCGGGTTCAAGACCGGTGGAGGTCCACCGGCCGACAAGGAGCTCGTCGGCATCATCCTGGCTGCCTTGACCACCCTCAGTCTTGGCGCCGTCCTCGGGCCCGAGGCTCCCCTGATCGCCATCGGTGGTGGCCTCGCGGCGCTGACCGTGCGTCTGGTCAAGAAGGACGCGCCACCGATGGCGCTGACGATCATGACGTCGGCCGGCAGCTTCGCGGCGATCAGTACGCTGCTCGGCTCCCCCGTGCTCGGCGCGTTCCTGATCATGGAGGTCGCCGGTATCGGCGGTGCGACGCTGAGCTTGGTGGCTCTGCCGGGCCTGCTGGCCTCCGGCGTCGGCGCTCTGGTGTTCGTCGGTCTGGACAACTGGACGGGACTCGGCAGCTTCTCGCTGGCGCTCCCCTCCGTGCCGCCCGCGGTGGATCCGACGGTGGCCACGATGGCCTGGGCTCTGGCGATGGGCGCGGCTGGGGCCTTGCTGGGCTGGGTGATCCGCTGGATCGGGCTGTCGCTGCGTCCGGTCGTGCACCTGAATCGGGTGCTGGTGACGGCGACTCTGGGCCTGCTCATCGGGCTGATCGCCATGGCCTACCAGCTGATCTCTGACAGGAGTTTCAATCAGGTGCTGTTCTCCGGCCAGGATGCCCTGCCCGCGCTGGTCAAAGACGCCGCAAACTATTCGGTCTGGGTGCTGATCGTGCTCGCCGTGTGCAAGTTGCTTGCGTACGGCCTCTCGCTCAGCGCGTTCCGGGGCGGACCGGTCTTCCCCGCCATGTTCATCGGTGCGGTCCTGGGGATCGCCGCGGCAGGCCTGCCCGGCATGAGTCTGGCGCCGGCGATCGGTATGGGCATCGGAGCGATGTGCGCCGCGATGCTGCGGTTGCCATTGACCTCCACCCTGCTGGCGACCCTGCTACTCGGCACCGACGGGATATCGGTGACACCACAGGTCATAGTCGCTGTAGCAGTGGCTTTCGTCCTCACCAACGTGCTCCCGATCCCAGGTCCGAAACCAGCCGCACACCAGCACTAGGCAGGTTGACCCCGGCTACGTGGCGGGTGCGTGCCAGTTGCATGATGCATCGCGGATCGGGTCGATGCGGTCGGCCAGGCGTTGCTGACGCTGGGCGGCCGTGCGGAGGAGGGCTCCGGCTCGGGCGCGGATCTCAACGCGGGTGCGGGGTTCGTCGGTGACGACCGGGGCGTTGGGTAGTGCCGACTGGGCCAGGGTGCGGGTGTTCTCGACGGCGGTGTTGCCGGGGATGAAGATCGTCATGTCCGGGTGCTCCCTTCGTGTTCGAGCACCTTCAACGGTATGAGGGCGGCTCGTCGCATTGAAGGCGAGACGAACGGCGTCGGACCGCCTTCACCACCACGATCGAAGGCGTTCTCGCACGTCGACCTTGCGGATGCACGAAGGTCGTCAGGAGCTACCGGATTCCTGCCAGGCGACCTCGGCGAAGCTGAACAGCCGTTGCGGGGTCATCCGCAGCCAGGCCGTGGCCCAGTCCACGCTGCCGCCGTCATTGCGGCGCCGCGTCAGCTCCCACACCTCGTCGGGTACGACGCTCAGCACCTCGGCCGGCCCCTCCGTGAGCACCGCAGCGTGCTCGTCGTGATCACCTTCGAGGACCGACAGAGCCAGCCACGGATGTGCCTCCACGTTGCGAAGCCGGACCGCGCCGCCGACCGTCGGAAGCCAGAACGCCTCCGCGTAGATGGAGAACAGGGTCGGCGCGGCGTGTGCACGACCGTCGGGCCGCGTGGAGGACGCTAGCGCGTAGCTCCGGCGCTCCAAGTATCCGGCCAACTGGCGTCCGGACATCCGTCGTTCCGGCGGGTACGCCGTACGCGTAGCCGACCCCGCCCGGTCGAACGACTGATCCTGCAACTGCCCCAACCAGACCGCGACCTCGGGATCCTCCACCCGCCGGAGCTTATCGGGCGAGGTAGGCGTAGTAGTTGCAGGCAGCGAAGAAGGTCCCGTCGGCGGCGGAACGGCGTTGGTGCGCAAGCCACTCGTCGACCCGGGCTGTGGGCAGGAGGCCCTGTACGGCGATCAGCGGCGCGTAGGTCTCGGCCAGGTTCAGCATGAACGTGCTCGTGCCGGTCTCCGCGTAGACGTTCGCCTGCGTGACCAGCAGTCGGAGTCCGGCCCGCGGCAGCAGGCGCGGGAGCTCGCGCATGACTCGTGACGAGCTCATGATCATCGCCTCGAGCGCGCCTTCGACAGCCTTGCCGAGGTGCTGATCAGCGCAGTCGAAGGTGAGTGACGCGTAGTCGCCGTCGAAGACAGCAACGACGCCACCAGGGCGGATGACACACGCCATCTCCTTCAATACCGCGAGTGGATCGCGGACGTGGCTGACGAGAGTGTGGGCGATGGCGGCATCGAAACTCGCACTCGGCAGGTCGAGCTTGTGCGCATCGCCGACCGCGAACTCCACTCGGTCGCCAACGCCTTCGCTCGCCGCGAGAGAGTCGGCGACGGCGATGAAGTCCTGGCTCTGATCGACCCCCATCACTGTGCCGGCGAAGCCATCGCGGGCGGCGATCGCGCGGGACACCACGCCCGTACCGCAGCCGATCTCCAGCACCCTGGCCGTCGGTGGCAGGTCCATCGCGTCGACGTACGCCTCGCGGTAGGCCACGAACGTCGGATCCTTGCCGCGGAGCTCGAGCCGTTCGATGAAGCGCTCGACCGTCGCGGCGTCCTGCTCGTTGACGAACTGCATCGCATCCCGAACCTGCTGCTGTGTAGTCATCGCCCCTCCCCGGCATGGCTCGTCCCGCCTTCGATGCTGGCCCTCGGGTGGGGCCCGCACAATCGGGAGGTCCGCCTTACTTCCCGGCGGCCGACGTCCTATCCCGGGCGCATACTCGAACTAGACATGGAGCCAGGACCGGCGTGGCCGAGGTTCGTGGGGCGGGCCGACGCGCTGCAACGCCTCGATGCGACGCTCGCGGCCGCGGCACGCGCTCATGGCTGCACGGTGCTGGTCGAGGGCGAAGCCGGCATCGGCAAGACCCGACTCGTGTCCGAGCTCAGCGGTCGGGCGCAGCGGGCGGGAGCAACCGTACTGCGCGGACGCTGCATCGATCTCGTCGGTAGCGGCATGTCCTATCTCCCTCTTGTCGAGGCGCTGTGGCCGCTGCGTGGATCACCGGCGGTCATGGGTTGCTCGCTTCCGGAGTTGTCGCGGCTCGTCCCGGAGCTCACGGAGACCACCGCAGCTGTCGGCGGTCCTGACTCGCGGCTCCGACTCTTCGAGGAGACGCTCGCCCTCATGGAGCACCTCGGTGCCGAAGCGCCGGTTGTCCTCGTCGTCGAGGACCTGCACTGGGCCGACCGATCAACGCTGGATCTGGTGTCCTTCCTTGCGCATGCTGCGCGTGAGCGGAGGCTGCTGCTGGTTGCGACGTACCGCAGCGACGAGCTCACGCCGGACAGCTCGCTGCGACGCCTCGTCGGAGAGCTCTTGCGCGCGCGGGCGGCAACTACGTTGGAGTTGGAGCCGCTAGGGCGTGACGAGGTTGCGCAACTGCTCGCGGAGACCGCGGAGGCGCCCGTCCCGGCGGAGCTGGCGAACGAGATCTACGAGCGCTCGCAGGGGAATCCGTTCTTCGCCGAGGAGCTCCTAGCGGCCGCAGTCCGTGGCGAGCAGACGCTTCCCCGGGGACTTCGCGACGTACTGCTGCAGCGACTCGACGGCCTCGACGGTGAGAGCCGCGCGCTCCTCCGCATCGCCGCCGCCGCTGGGCGTGACGTCCCGTACCGGCTCCTCGCCGCGGTCGCAGGCTTGCCCGAGGAACGACTCGTCGAGGCGTTACGCGAGACGGTCGAGTACGACGTACTCGTGCCTGATCAAATGGCGGGCTCCTTCCGGTTCCGGCACTCGCTCCTGGCCGAGGCGGTCTATGCGACCCTGCTCCCGGGCGAGCGCGAGGAACTGCACGAGCGGCTCGCCCGTGCGCTGCGCGCCGAGCCCGCGACAGCGGCCGAGTTGGCGCACCACTGGTCGGCGGCCGGCAAGCCTGTGGAGGCGCTGCATGCGTCGATCGAGGCGGGGTTGAACGCGCAGGCCGTCTCCGGGCCGGCGGAGGCACTCCGGCACTTCGACCGCGCGCTCGAGCTGTGGGAGCAGGTCGAGGACCCCGAGTCCGCGGCCGGGCACGAGCTCGGCGCAGTACTGGCCCGAGCGGCCGAGGTCGCGTACTTCGCCGGCGCCGGCCAACGGGCTCCGGAGCTGCTGCGACAGGCGATCTCGCTGGCTGATGACGACGCGGAGCTCGGGCTGATGTACGAACGGCTCGGCACGTATCTTCTCCCGATCGGCGATCGGGACGGCGCCAGAGCAGCGTTCGAACGGGCGGTCGAGCTTGTTCCGGAGCAGCCGCCCTCGGCGGAGCGAGCCCGCGTCCTCTCCGCACTCGCCAACGCGCTGAGCCTGTCCTGGCGGCCCCTCGACTCGCGCACCGTCTGCGAGCAGGCGTTGATGGTCGCGGCCGCGATCGGCGACGACCTCCCCGCGCTACGGGCGCTCGCGATCCTCGGTCTGGACCTGCAACTCCTCGGGCGCGGCGCGGAGGGCGTCGAGTGTCTTCTGGACGCCCGCCGGCGCGCGGTGAAGCGTGGCGCGGTGGTCGAGGAGCTGCGAACGTACGTCGTGCTCTCGGATGTGCACCTGATCGGCGGCCGGCTGCGCGAAGCGGCCCAGGACGCACTCGAGGGTGTCGCCAAGTCTCGCCGGTACGGGTACGAGCGAAGCAGCGGCATCGTCATCGCGTCGAACGCGGCGGAGGCGCTCCTCGGCTTGGGCGACTGGGCTCGCGCCGAGGAGGTGCTCGACGCGGCGCTCCACCTGGCCAGCAGCTTCCGGCCCGAGGGCGTGCACCTGATCCGCGCAGAGCTGGAGCTCCGGCGTGGCGAGTATGCCGTCACACTGCAGCACCTGGAAGCGGGGGCGCCGGCGGCGCTCGAGCCGCAGCTGACAGCCGCGTACTCCTGCCTCGTGGCGGAGCTCGCCCTGTGGGAGCGGCGGCCTGAGGACGCGGCGAGTGTGCTTGATGCCGCGTTGCGACTCGACGCGACAGGCGACGTGAAGATCCGCGAGCCGAGGCTGTGCGCTCTGGCCATCCAGGCCGAGACGGACCGTGCGCAGCTTGCGGCGATCCGCCGCGACACGGCGGGTGTCGACGATGCGCGCCGTCGCGCGAAGTACTTGCTCGAACGCGCTCGCCACTCGGCCGCCGATGTGGCTGCAGTGACTCTGGACGCGGCCGGCTGGCTCGCCATCGCCGAAGCCGAGCACACCCGTGTCGAGGGCTGCTCCCAGCCCGCGCTGTGGGAGGCGGCCAGCAAAGCCTGGGACCAGCTGGAGCGCCCGTACCCTGCCGCCTACTGCCGCTGGCGGCACGCCGAGGCGCTCGTCGCAGCCGGCGCTTCGCGAGCGGAGGCGGCGGTCCCCGCCCGCGAAGCGCACCTGGTTGCGAGCAGGCTCGGCGCGCGGCCGCTGATGAACGAGCTCGAGCTGCTCGCGCGGCGGGCCCACCTCGACCTCGCGGATCAACCCGCGCTCCGCGACCAGGATGACGCCCTCGGTCTCACGGCGCGCGAACGCGAAGTACTCCGGTTGCTTGCCCGTGGCTACACGAATCGGGAGATCGCCGCCGAGCTCACGATCAGCATCAAGACAACCAGCGTCCATGTCTCGCACATCCTGCGGAAGCTCGGCGTCTCGAGTCGGCTCGAAGCAGCGCGGATCGCTCACCAACTGGCCGCGTCGCCCGAAGACTGACGGCTCAGCTCGTGCCGGAGACGTCGAGGATGAAGCGTTGTGCGGGACTCAGCCGCTTGTAGGTCTCGACCCGGAGATACACCTGCTGGTCGAGCTGCTGCGGCAGGTGGCGCAATGCGAAGTAGGAGTGCATCGCCCTGCGTGGCCTGTCGGTGCGGTTCAGAGTGCCGCCGTGCCACAGATGGCTGTTGAAGACCACGACCGTCCCCGCCTTGCCGGTCAGCTGGATCTGCTCCGGGTGCTCGTCGCCGGGGTTGGCCATCTCGTCTCCCGGCATGGTCCCGCGCCGATGCGACCCGGGTACGACGCGCGTCGCGCCGTTCTCCGGCGTGAAGTCGTCGAGCAGCCAGATCGAGTTGCACACCTCGTACGCACCGGGCTCGACCGGGTGGCCGAAGTCGGCGTGCAGACCCTGGTGCCCCTGACCCGGAAGCGCCGCGCGGCTGTTGAGGGACGACAACCTGAACTCGCCGAGCACGTGCTGCATCGCGGCCAGGACGCGCGGGTGGCTGAAGCACACCTCGAACCTCGGGTCCTTGTTGACCAGGTCGGCGAGCCGGTCGGTGCCGTTCTCCTGATGGACTTCCAGGCCTGCTCGGTCGCCCTCGGCGGCGGTCAGCTCCGCCATCCGCTTGTTCAGCCCGGACACCTCCTCCGGCGTGAGGATTCCCACCAGCGGAAGGAATCCGTCGCGGTCGAGCTGGTCCTTCTCGCCTTGCGTGAGGACGTCGCCGGTCACGCCGAGGTCGCGCAGTGCGGTCGCCATATCCATCCAAGCACTCCTTCACAGATGCACGAATCGATGCCAGCATCGACGCGACGTCCAAAGAAAACAATGCAGAAGGCGACAGCGGTTATGCACAAATCGCTTCGATTGCTCGGCGCCGGCGTACACACCGCCGGGCCGGGCAAGGACTACCCGTTACACGCGCACACCTCGTGGGAGTTGGTGTACTACGTGCGCGGGCGGATCACCTGCCCGATCGGCGACGAGACGTACGCCGCCACGCCGGGGACCGTGCTACTCACTCCACCGCGGACCTGGCACGCCGAGCTCAGCCGTACCGGCTACGCCAACCGCTTCCTGCAGGTCGACGCGGCTCCGCGCTGGCCCTGGCCACGTGTCTGCTTCGACGACGGCGACCGCAACCTGGGCCGGGTCTTCGACTCGCTCGTCCGCGAGAGCACGCAGCCCAGCGACGACAGCGACCAACTCTGCTCGTTGCTCCTCGGCGAACTCGACCTGCTGCTGCGCCGCGCGGCAGCGGAGCCGGTGACCGCGGCGGAGCAACTGGTGGCACAGGCCGAGCGGATCTTCGAGGAACGCTTCGCCTCGGGAGTCCGGATCGCCTCGGTCGCCGCCGAACTCGGCATCTCGCCATCCGGCCTGCGGGCGGCCTTCGCGCGGCTGCGCGGCATGAGCCCGCGTACGGCGCTGCAGCACGTACGGCTCCGGCACGCGCTGGGCCACATCCGCAACTCCACTCTGCCGCTGCAGGCGATCGCAGACCTGACCGGCTACGACTCGGTCAGCCACCTCAGTCGCCACATCAAGGCCGCGACCGGTTCGGCCCCGGGCGCGCTCCGCACCAGGGACTAGGTCATGCTTTCCGGGTGGGTGGGAACCGATATCTGGGGATCGGGCAGAAGCAGGCGTGAACCGAATACAGACGGCCGCCTTCTCCCGCGAGCGCCTGCCACCCGAACCAGGCCCACCGCCAGAGGCTGCGCTCAGGACCGACGCCCAGCTCGTGTCCTCCAGTCAGGAGGACTTCGCCCTGCTGTTCGATCGATATGCCGCCGCGATCCACCGGTACGTCGCCCGTCGGCTCGGCACCACCGAAGCTGAGGACCTGGTCGGGCAGACGTTCCTGGTCGCTTTCGAACGCCGGCACAGCTACCACGAGTCCTCGGCGGGCGCGCTGCCCTGGCTCTACGGGATCGCCACCAATCTGATCCACCGACGACGGCGCGACGAGGTCCGCCAGTACCGCGCGTACTCGCGCTCGGATCCCGGTGGATCCTTCGACGGCGCGGACCTGCTCGCGGCGGAGGTTGCCGCCCGGGTCGACGCACAATCGGCCTCGCGCGCCCTGGCCGGAGTACTGGCCGGTCTGCGCCAGGCCGACCGCGACATCCTGCTGCTCTTCGCGTGGGAAGACCTCAGCTACCCGGAGATCGCCGACGCCCTCGACATCCCGATCGGGACCGTCCGGTCCCGCCTGCACCGAGCCCGTCGCGCCTTGCGCGCAGCACTCGGCCCCGACTTCCAGGAGAACCCTGATGAATGAGATCGACCTGCTCAAGCGGGTACGCGACGACGTACCCCCGCCTGACCCCATCGCACTGGCCCGCGCCCGTCAGCGTCTGCTGACACCCTCTCCCGTACGCCGCTCCGTCGGCCGGCGACGGGTGCTGGTTGCCGGCGCAGTGGCCGCGACCCTGGCGGTCGGCTTCCTGGTGAACGACGTGGTCATCAAGGACGGCGCCCCGAAGCCCGGCGCGATCGCCGACGCGAACACCTTCCTGGCCAACGCCGCCGAACTCACCAGCGCCAACCCGGACGCGCCGATCCCGCCGGGGCAGTACCGCCAGGTCACCCAGCGAAGCCAGGGGACGTGGAGATTCGGCCCGCACAACTCGTACGTCGGCACCCGCCACGACGTGAGCGAGTGGTGGATCCCAGCCGATCAGACGCCGCCGTACACCGCGATCTCGGTGCTCAGTGCGAAGAAGGAATTCTCCAGCGCAGCGGCCAAGGCGCTCTGGGCCAAGCTCGACCCCTTGAACGTGAAGCCGCAGACGATCAAGACGCCCTACGCCTGCGGGGTGGGCACGAACGGCGGATACATCCATCTCCAGAAGAAGGACGGGAAGAACTTCTGCACTCCCAGTTGGAGGATGCCTTCTGCTGATTTCGTCGCCCGTCTGCCGCGTGATCCCGACAAACTTCTGGCGGCGCTGCGCGCGGACGACCCGGGGCGACCGGCACACTGCCCGCCTGGGCATCCCGACTGTGGCATCCCGGCGGCCCGATCGGCCGAGGCGGTGGACAACCAGGCGTTCGACCGTGTCGCCACCGTCATGGCGTCCGGTATCGCACCGGCCGACCTCCGAGCCGCCCTTTACCAGGCTGCCCGCAAGATGCCCGGCATCCAGCTCCAGGCCGAGGCGGTGAACCTCGACGGGAAGACCGGACGGGCGATCGGCCGAGTGCAGTTCCTGGGCGTGCGCCAGGACCTGATCATCGACGCCGAGACCGGCCAGTTCCTCGGCCTCCGCGAAGTCGCGACCGTCACCGCACCACCGAACTTCGACGGCGATCGGCAACCGCTGGTGCGCGGCGACGTCGTCAGCTGGACCTCGATCAACACCCGCATCACCCCGAACCGCCCCGTAGTTCACTGACCCACACAGCTGACCCACACAGCTGACTCGGCAGCCTGGCTGCCGGGTCAGCTGTGCCTGGGTCAGCTGTGCCTGGGTCAGCCGCCGAACATGTCGCGGAGGGCTGCTTCCTGCTCGGTGGAGAGATTGGACTGGACGAGGCGGGCTGCCTCGTTGAGGCCGGTTGCTTCGAAGGCTTGCTGGACCTTGTCCAGAACTGCTTCGCTCGACATCAGGAACAGGGCCGAGGTGCCGGGCGTGATCTCGTCGCGGGTGGACTTGATGAAGTCGTCGTCGATGCCCACGTCGGCGAGCGATCCTGCGATGGCGCCTGACGCGGCTCCGATGGCGGCGCCGGCGAACGGCATCAGGAAGATCATCCCGAAGAGCATGCCCCAGAACATCCCACCGAGCGCACCAGCGCCGGTCAGATTGCGCAACTGCCGGGTCTTGGGCCTCTTGGCCTCCGGCTGCCACGACACGGATGCGGCGTCGTGCACCCTGATCAGTCCCTGCTTGGCCAACCCCTCCAACGTGCCGATCGCCTGGTTGGCCCCCGTCCCAGGTCGAGAACTTCCAGACGGTCAGTGTCGACATCGCGCACGGCTCCCCTCGACTGCTCGATCGTCGCCAGCCTCCCGCCGTACTGCCCCGATCGCCTCACCCCACTCGGGTGACACCTCCGCCGGTGTCGTCAGGCGAGGAGTTTGACCATCAGCAGGCACGGGTTGCCCGGCCAGAGGGCTGAGGTTTCCTCGAGCGGGAGGAAGCCGGCGGAGTGGTAGAACGCGCGGGTCCTGGCGTAGTTGGGGTCGGGGTGGCTTGGGCCCAACGTCTTCACCTGCAGGATCTGGCAGGCGTCGAGACGTAAGTCGGCAGCGAGCTTCCCGATCATGGCGCTGCCGATGCCTCGACGGTGCCACGCCGGCGAGATCGCCATCAGGTGGATCTCGGCTGCCTCGGGGAAATGCCGGTGGTGCAGCAGGATGCCGACGGTCTCGCCTCCGGCCCGGGCGATCAGGGCGGGGAGCTCGCGCGCTGCTTTCACGTAGGCATCATTTGCGTCTGCCATCCCGAACCAGGCGGGCAGTTGACTCAGGAGCCGCGCGGTAGTGCTCGCTCGTTCGTCCGCCTCCACCGCCGCCGAGATCGTCACGTCCGCCACCCTCGAAGGTTACGCTCGCGGGATGTTGGCTGAGCCGGTGCAGTTGGAGTGGGGACCCGAGACGTGGGACGCGTGGCGGCCCGACGAGATCTCCAAGCTGCTTGCGGGAGTGGACGCGCGGTGGTGTGTGGTCGGTGGTTGGGCGCTGGATCTGTTCCGCGGACACCAGACACGCGCTCATGAGGATCTGGAGATCGCGACGCCCTTATGGGATTTCGACGTACTGCGGGAGCGGCTGTCGGCGTACGAGTTCTTCGTCGCTGGACGGGAAGGGTTCTGGCCGGTCGACGGCGCCGGTGGCGCGTACTTCGAGTACCAGCAGACGATGGTGCGCGATCCGGCCACCGGGAAGTGGCGCGTCGACGTGATGCGTTGTCCGGACGACGGCGCGAACTGGATCTGCGCCCTCGACCGCGCCGTCCACAAGCCGTACGACGAGTCGATCGCCTACACCCCAGACGGCATTCCATACCTCCGGCCAGAGCTCGTCCTGCTCTTCAAGGGCTTGCAAACCCGCCCGAAGGACCAGGCCGACTTCGAAGCCACCGCACCCCAACTCGATGCCAACGCACGCAGTTGGCTCGCAGCAGCGCTGACGAAAACCAAGGGCCCCGACCATCCCTGGATCAAGTCCCTGGACTGACGCCGGTGATGGTGCCGTCGGGGGTGGTGGCGTAGAGGCCTTTGGACAGGTCTACGAGGACGAGGGGGTTGCCGAAAGGGTCTTGGACAACGGCTACTCGGCCGACGGGGATGTCCAAGGGGCCGGTCACGACGGTGCCGCCGTGTTTGGTGATGGTGGTGATGGCCGTGGGTACGTCGTCGACCAGCCAGTTGGGCTCGTAGGGACTGGTCGTGGTCAGCACCAGTTCGCTGTCACCGTCCGGGAGTTTGAGGCCGGCTTGGCCCAGGTCGTCGTTCCGCCAGAGGAGGCGGTGACCGAGGGCTTCGACGTAGAAGGCGAGGCCTTCGTCCAGGCTCGGGACCGGGACCTGTACGGCGTCGACTCGTCGCAGGAGTCCGTCATCGGGCATACCCCAGCATCCATCACGCGGCCGGAATGCTCACACAGAGGGACGTCAGAGCGCCCCGGAGATAGCCTTCTTGCGGAGGTCGGAGCGGTAGGCCTCGAGGGCGATCAGCTCGCCGAACATCTTGTTGTAGTCGTCGGCTCGGTCGATCGGGTTCGTCCGCTGCAGCTTGGACTTGAGGTCCTGGATCCGCCGCGCACACGTCAGCTCCTGCAGCCGAGCCAGCAACGCCAACGCATAAGCCTCATCCGGTTCACGACCCAGTCGCAGCGGGTCGACCGCGAGGGCGCTCACGACCGCGGCGGCAGGATCGTTGCCGATGGCATCGCGTACGGCGACCACCCACGCCTCAGCCGCCGGCGCGGCCGACGGCCCACCGGCCTTCGACATCGCCGACCGAACCGCGGCCAGCCACGGATGGGTGAAGTCGTGATCGTCCAACTCGTCGAACGCGACCCCGACCAGCGCGGGATGCTGCATCGCGATCTTCAGAACGTCCCACTCGATCACGAACCGCTGATCCCGCGGCGACGGGATGTCGACGCGAGGCGGCGGCGCCGCGACCTCAGGCTGACCCACCGGAGTACGGCGGTCCCCGACCGGCTCCGGCCCTCGCGACGCAGCGCGGTAGACCTCGGACCGGACCTGGTCGACCTCCATGCCGAGTTGCCCGGCCAGCTCGCGGGTGAACGAGTCCACCTTCGACCGGTCGCGGATGCTGACCACCAGCTTGGCGGCCTCGCGCAGCGCGTCGATTCGCGTGTCCGCGCGGTCCAGGTCGTACTTCGACAGCACGTTGGTCAGCACGAACCGGTACAGCGGCACACGCCGGCCGATCAGCTCCCGAACCGCGGCGTCACCCTTCTGCAATCGCACGTCGCACGGGTCGAGCCCGTCCGGCTCGACTGCGACATACGTCTGCGAGGCGAAAGCCTGGTCGCCCGCGAATGCCTTGAGCGCCGCTCGCTGGCCGGCCTCGTCACCGTCGAAGGTGAAGATCACCTCGCCGCGGAACTGGTCGTGATCCAGCAGCAGTTGCCGCAGCACCCGGGCGTGGTCGTCGCCGAACGACGTCCCGCAGGTCGCAACCGCCGTCTGCACCCCGGCCAGGTGACACGCCATCACGTCGGTGTAACCCTCGACGACCACGGCCTGGCGGCCCTTCGCGATCTCCCGGCGGGCGAGGTCGACGCCGTACAGGACCTTGGACTTCTTGTAGATCGGCGTCTCGGGCGTGTTCAGGTACTTCGCTTCGATCCGGTCGTCATCGAACAGGCGGCGGGCCCCGAACCCGATCACGTCGGACGACGCGTCCCGGATCGGCCACATCAGCCGGCCGCGGAACCGGTCGTACAGCCCGCGCTGGCCGTCGGCGGACAACCCAGAGGCGACCAGCTCGGCGTTGGTGAAGCCGCGGCCACGCAAGTGCGCCGTCAGCGCCTCACCGCCGCGCGGCGAGAACCCGACCCCGAAGTACACGGCCGCGTCCTTGTCGAACCCGCGCTGGTCCAGGAACTGCCGCCCGGCCGCCGCGTCGGCGGCGCCGAACAACTGCTCCACGAAGTACTCCGCGGCGACCTTGTGCGCCTCGACGAGCCGCGGCCGCTGGTTCCCCGGGCCGCGCTGCATCGGCGCGCCGGAGTCGTCGTACCGGAGCTGGATGCCGACCTTCGAGGCCAGCGTCTCGACCGCTTCGCTGAAGGTGATCTGGTCGATCTTCTGGATGAAGTCGATGACGTCGCCGCCCTCTTGGCAGCCGAAGCAGTAGAAGAACCCGCGGGCCGGGGTGACGTTGAACGACGGCGACTTCTCGTCGTGGAACGGGCACAACCCCTTCAGCGAACCACCGCCGGCGTTCTTCAAGGTCACGTACGAGCCGACGATGTCGTCGATCCGGGCGCGCTCGCGCACCAGCGCGATGTCCTCGTCCTTGATCCGGCCTGCCACCCCGTGAGTCTACGATCATCGGCAAGCACTCCCGGCCACGGGAGGACGAACTGGGGAAAAGTACGTGCGCCTTCTTGCTCTTGCCGCGGCGTTCACCGCCGTGATCCTGACCGCCGGACCCGCGATCGCGGACCAGAACCAAGATCCACCGCAGGCCCAGGCGGCCACCCGCCCGGCCCAGCCGAGACCCTTCGTCGAACTCGTCGCCCCGGGCGGCGTCGGCCGCCTCTACACCGCCGATCCGCGCGAACTCGCCGCGGCGACCGGTGCGGGGTACAAGCGCCAGCCCGGCCAGGTCGGGTTCCTCGGCAAGGTGCAGCAGACCGGTGAGACGCCGCTCTTCCGGCTCAAGCCGACGGCGACCGCGACCAAGTGGCTCTTCACCTCCTCCACGCAGGAGCGCGACGCGCTGGTCCAGCAGAAGTGGATCCTCGAAGGCACCGCCGGGTACGTCGCCCAGCAGCCCGGCCCCGGCCTGATCCAGCTCCGCCGGTTCACCAACGGCAAGGAGTGGCGCCTGGCGCCGGAGTCGAAGACCACCGAACTCCTGAACGCCGGCTACACGCTCGACGGCCCGGTCGGGTACGTCCACCAGACCTGGATCCGCGCCGGCGCCGTGTACTTCGGCATGTTCAACATCCACGGCCACGGGACGATCATCGCTCGTACCAAGGAGATCTACGGACGCGACAACGACTGGTGGGGCGGCGTCCGCGACTTCCACGACGGCACCCACTACGCCACCGACAACTGGCCCGGCGAGGACTGGTCGTACCTGAAGCCGTCCATCGGGTACTACGACGACTCGCAGCCGGCGACGCTGGAGAAGCACATCACCCAGGCGACGTCGGCCGGGCTGAGCTTCTTCAACTTCTACTGGTATTGGGACAACACCAAGCAGCAGCAGACCGTCACCGCGGCCGCGCTGGACGCGTTCCTGCAGGCCCGGAACAAGGAGAGCATCGACTTCACCGTCGGCGTCTGCGCCCACCCGTACGACACGCTGAAGATCCCGACCACGCAGTACGACGCAGTGGCCACGAACCTGATGCGCTTCCTCGGGCAGGACAACACACTGCGGACGAACGACGGCCGCAAGATCCTCAACATCTGCGACGCCCGCGGACTCGGCGACGGCAGCAACGCGCAGGTGAAGCAGTTCGTCGACGCGGTCCGGGCGAAGGCTCGCAGCCAGCTCGGCGAGGACATCTACGTGATGATCAACCAGGCCGGCTTCGACCCGAAGCAGGTGCCGGCCGCCGGCGCCGATGCGCCGTACTGCACGACCGACGGTCCGGCCGTGGAGAGCCGCTCGTACGCGACGTACCTGCAGGGTCAGCGAGCGTTCTACAACCAGGCGCCGGGTGCGTACGGCCGCTGCGTGCTGTCCGACTTCGACGAGCGGCCGCGGTACCCGATCGAGACGCCCGACGTGAACGCGATCCGGTGGATGCCGGACCAGTCGTTCGACGGCTACCGCCAGGCGGTCCGCAACGCGACTGCCGACATGGCGACCTCGACCCGGCCGTCGACTGTGGACAACTACCTGTTCCTCTACGCGTGGAACGAGTGGCACGAGGGCGGGATCATCGAGCCCAACGAACGCGACGGCTGCGCGTACCTCGACATCCTCCACACCGAGCTCCAACTCCACGGCCCGGGCTGTGTCGCTGTGCCGGAAGGAATTCCCCCGGCATAGATTGGGTGCCGTGCCACGAACCCTGCGCCCCGGTCAACGCTCCGAGCTGTACGTCGTCGACATCGCCACTGGCGATCGCCGGCTGGTCCACAGCTCATCCACCCTGCTCTTCGAAGCGCCCAACTGGACGCCCGACGGACAGCTGATCGTCAACGGCGACGGCCGGCTGTTTCGCCTCGGAACCGGCGAGCTCGAGGAGATCGAGCTCGGCGGAGTTCCGGCGATCAACAACGATCACGTGGTGAGCCCGGACGGGACGACGGTGTACGTGTCGGCCGACGACGGTCACCTGTACGCCGTACCGCTGAGCGGCGGGCCTGGACGACGGGTGACCAACGACCGCGGACCGGGCTTCCACCACTACCTGCACGGGGTGTCGCCGGACGGGAAGACGCTGGCGTACATCGGCCTGGAGCAGGTCGACGCGCGCCGGATCGCCAACGTGTGGACGATCCCGGCCGCCGGCGGGGCCGACGTTCAGGTGACGAACGACGAGCATGCCGACGACGGGTCGGAGTACAGCCCGGACGGGAAGTGGATCTACTTCAACTCTGAGCGTGCCTCAACGGAGCCGGGGCACGCACAGCTGTTCCGGATCTCGGTGAGTACGGGTGAGGTCGAGCAGTTGACGTTCGACGAGCGGGTCAACTGGTTCCCGCACCCCGCACCGGACGGGTCGGTGATCGCCTACGTCAGCTTCCCGTCCGGCACGCTGGGTCATCCCGCGGATGTGGACGACGTACGCCTTCGGTTGCTCAGCCCCGGCGGCGAGATCCGCGAGCTCGGGACGCTGTTCGGCGGCCAGGGCACGATGAACGTGCCGAGCTGGTCGCCGGACAGCCTGTCCTTCGCGTACGTCGCCTATCCGGTTTAGACCTCGGAGAGCTCCACCGAGGGGTCCGCGAGGCGGGCCGGGTCGACCTGCTTACCCGAGCGGATCAGGTCCTGGATCGCGTCGATCGTGTCCCAGTTGTTGACGTGCATGCCGGCCAGGACGTGCCGATCGTCGTCCAGCCAGAACGCGAAGTAGGCACCGGACTTCGGGTCGCCGCGCAGCACCACCTGGTACGACGTCCCGCGCGGAATCTCACCGGCGTACTCCATGCCGAGGTCGAACTGGTCGGTGAAGAAGTACGGGATCGCGTCGTGCGCGACCTCCTGGCCGAGCATCGCCTTGGCCGCCGCGACACCGCTGTCCTTCGCGTTCTGCCAATGCTCCACCCGGACCGACCGGCCGAACAGCGGGTGGTCCCAGCGCACGACATCGCCGGCGGCGTAGACGTCCGCGACCGACGTCTTCAGGTCGGAGCCGGTGACGATGCCGGAGCCGTTGTCCCGGGTCGCGACCTCGATGCCGGCCTCGGCGGCGAGCTCGGTGTTCGGCTGTACGCCGACGCCGACGACCACCAGGTCCGCCGGGATGACCTCGCCACCGGAGAGCCGTACACCGGTGACCTTGTCGGTGCCCTCGAAACCCTCGACCCCGGTGCCGAACCGGAACTGCACCCCGTGCCGGCGGTGGAACTCGGCGAACAACTCGCCGACCTCTTCACCGAGCACGGACGCCAACGCGGTCGACTGCGGCTCGACGACCGTCACCTCGGAGCCGCGCTCCCGAGCGGCCGACGCCGACTCGAGGCCGATCCAGCCCGCGCCCACCACGACCACGCGCGGCTTGGCGACGTACGCGTCGTCCAGCGCCTGCGACTCCTCGGCCGTCCGCAGATAGTGGATCCCGGCCAGGTCACCACCGGGTACGTCGAGACGCCGGACCCGGCTGCCGGTCGCGATCAGGAGCTTGCCGTAGGACACCTGCGAGCCGTCGTCCAGGCTGACGGTGTGGCCGGCGGCATCGATGCTGGTGACGGTCTTGCCGAGCCGCAGGTCGATCTTGTTGTCGTCGTACCACTGCTGGTCGTGAAGTTGCGCGACGTCTGTCTCGTCCTTGCCGAGCAGCACCCCCTTGGACAGCGGTGGTCGCTCGTACGGCAGCCGGGTCTCGCTGCCGATCAGGACGATGCCTCCGGTCCAACCGTCGTTCCGAAGCTCCTCGGCCGCGGTCGCACCCGCGAGACTCGCGCCGACGATGACAATGGGCTGCTGGTCTGCGTCACTCATACCCAGCAGATTAACCCTTCAACGACGTGTGCCAGGCAAGAGCTGACGGGTCAGTCAGCGACGCGACCTGGTCGACGATGACGCGCAGCCGCGCGCCGTCGTCCTCGGCCTCGGCGAAGTCCGCGGCGAACGCGGTGTCAAGGTGTCGCGGAGCGGATTTCCACAGGGCTTCGACGAGCTCGGTGAGCAACTCGCGCTGGGTGGCGCGCCGTGCCTGCCGCTCGGGCGAGTTGAGCACGTGGAACATGCCGACGCCCTTCAGCAGGCCGATCTCCACCCGGATGCCGTCCGGCACGACCAGATCCGCCTCGTAGCGGATCAGCCGCGAGCGGCCGAAGACCGCGTGCGTCGCCTGCTCGGCTGCCGTCGCGAAGCGGCCGATCAGCTGACTGGTCAGATCCTTCAACCCGCCGAGCGCGCGCCGGCTGTCGTCGAACGGAGCCGCCGGCCAGTAGGCCAGCGACGTCAGCCGCCGCCAACCCGCATCCAACTCCGCATCCGTTGCCTCCGGCAAATACATCTGCCGGACCGTCTCCCAGTACGGCGCCCGGTCCGCACCGACCTGCGCCAGGTCGATGTGGTGGGCAACGATCCCGTCCTCGACGTCGTGCACCGAATACGCCACGTCGTCGGCGAAGTCCATCACCTGCGCTTCCAGACACCGCTGCTCACCGACGCCCTGGCGCAACCAGGTGAAGACGGCGAGATCGTCGTCGTACACGCCGAACTTGCGCTCGCCGGCGCGGCGGGACCACGGGTACTTCGTCGCGGCGTCCAGCGTGGCGCGGCTCAGGTTCAGGCCGACGCTGCGGCCGGCCGAGTCGAACGTCTTGGACTCCAGCCGGGTCAGCAGTCGCAGTGTCTGCGCGTTCCCCTCGAAGCCGCCGATGTCGGCCGCCACCTGGTCGAGCGCGCGCTCGCCGTTGTGACCGAACGGCGGGTGGCCGAGGTCGTGCGAGAGGCACGCCGCGTCGACAATGTCCGGGTCGCAGCCGAGCGTGAGGGCCAGCTCGCGGCCGATCTGCGCGACCTCCAGACTGTGCGTCAGCCGGTTACGGACGAAGTCGTCGCTCCCAGCCGTCACCACCTGGGTCTTGGCCGCGAGCCGCCGCAGCGCCGCGCTGTGCAGCACTCGCGCACGGTCGCGAGCGAAAGCAGTCCGGCCCGGTCGTTTGACCGGCTCCGCCACCCAGCGCTCGGCGTCATGCTCGTCGTACCACTCGTGCTGCTTCCTCATCACCGCTCACAGTAGCGGCCGGCACCGACAGTTCAGGCGGAGACGCAGTACCGGAGCCAGACGATGCCGCCTTCGAAGACCTCTGTGCCGGCATGGCGTAGCGGCACCTCCTCCAACCCGCACCATCGCTGTCCGGACCCAACGACCACGGGATGGACCAGCAGCGCGATTTCATCGACGAGACCCAACTCGAGCAGTACGGCGATCAGCGTGCCACCGGAGTCGACGCGGACGGTCTTGGCGCCACGATCACCGAGGACATCGAGCACCTCGGCCAGATCGACTCGGTCGTATCCGGTGACAAGCTCGCGGATCATCGCATCTGGCGGTCGGGCTGGCGTCTGGTCGGCGTACAGGGCGAGAACGTCGGACCAGTGGCCGAGTTGCCGCAGCCCTTCCCACTCGCGGACGCGCGCTCGGCTGTCCACGACGGCGAGCAGCGGCGCGGCCGGCCGTGGACCGGGATGCGGCGCGGCGCGAACCGCGGCCTCCTGGGCCAGGATCGTGTCCGCGCCGACCAGCGTGACGTCCTCCTGCCACAACGTCGCGAGCGCATAGAACCGCGCGAGGTCGGCGTCGAATCCGGACGTCCTGCCGTCCAGCGACACCGCCACCTGAGCCACCACCTGAGGCCGCATGCTGAGAACGCTAGGAGCCGCCACCGACAACCGATGTTGCAGAGACTCCTTTGCAGAGACTACTCTGCAATCATGCGACGACGGATCGACGCCCGCAGTCTGCGCGGACTCGCCCACCCGCTGCGGATGAGCATCCTGGAGGCAATCGAGCTCGACGGCCCGGCGACCTCCACCAGCCTGGCGGCCCGGCTGGGCGAGAGCACCGGCACGATCAGCTGGCACCTGCGGCTGCTCGCCGAGCACGGCTACCTCGAGGAGGACGTCGAGCGCGGCACCAAACGCGAGCGCTGGTGGCGACTCGCGGCGCGGCAGACAGTCCTGGATCCGGGAGAGTTCCGCGACGATCCCGAAACCAGCGGCGCGTTGAAGGTCTACTTGAGCGACCTGGTCGAGCGGTACTTCGATCGCGTCCGCGCGTACGTCGACGAGAACTGGTCCGCCGAGTGGCAGCATGTGGCCGCACTGTCGGACT
This sequence comes from Kribbella pittospori, assembly GCF_004331465.1. Taxonomy (GTDB): domain Bacteria; phylum Actinomycetota; class Actinomycetes; order Propionibacteriales; family Kribbellaceae; genus Kribbella; species Kribbella pittospori. The sequence continues at coordinate 309,890 of NZ_SJKB01000001.1, read as the reverse complement.
GGCGCGATCTGCACCTCACTCCGGCGCAGCTGCACAACCTCAACGAAGAGATCGCCGCGGTCGTCGAGCAGTACAGCAGCATGGAACCCGCAGGCGAGGACACCGAGCGGGTGATCGTGCAACTGCAGTCCTTCCCGCGCCGATCATGAGCCTGCTCCGGCGGCACCGGGACTTCCGGCTGCTCTGGACCGGCGAGACGATCAGCCGGTTCGGGTCGGCGACCTCGTCGGTGGCGCTCCCGCTGATCGCGATCTCGATGCTCCAGGCAACCACCTTCCAGGTCGGCCTGCTGACCGCGGCCGCCTGGGCGCCCTGGTTGCTGATCGGACTGCCGGCCGGAGCCTGGATCGACCGGGTGCACCGTCGCCCGGTCCTGCTGGGCTCCTCGGCCGCATCGTTCGTACTCTTCGCCGCGCTCCCCCTCGCCGCCTGGGCCGACGTACTCACGATCCAGCTGCTGCTGGCCGCCGCGATGCTGGCCGGCGCCGCCGCGGTCGTCTTCCAGACCGCGTACACCGCCTACCTGCCCACCCTCGTCGACCCGGCCGATCACGCCGAAGGCAACGCCAAACTCCACGGCAGCGAGTCTGCCGCCCAGATCGCCGGTCTGGGTTGTGGTGGCCTGGTCGTCCAACTGGCCGGCCCGGCCGACGCACTACTCGTCGACGCCGCAACGTTCCTGGTCGCTCTCATCTGCCTGGCCGCGATCGGATTCCGGGAACGCCGTACGACATCCGGCCGCCAAGCAGGTGCGATCCGGGCCGGAATCGCCTTGGTGGCAAGGGATGTCTGGCTGCGGACACTGACGATCTTCGGAGCGGTCTCGAACCTCGCCCTGATGGGCTATCAGGCCATCGTCGTCGTGTTCCTCGTCCGCGAAGCCGGCCTGACAGCAGGCACGGTCGGCGCATTGGTGGCCGCGGCAACGAGCGGAGGCGTCGCCGGCGCCTTCGCAGGCCGTCGGCTTGCCGCACGCTTCGGTACGGCGCGAGCACTGCTGATCTGTGAGCTAGGGCTACCGACCCTCGCCCTGCTCATCCCGCTGAGCGCGCTGAGCCCCTGGCTGTACCTGGCCGGCGGTTTCGGCGTCAGCCTCGGCGTCGTCGGCGGCAACGTCGTGAAGGCGACCTTCCTGCAGTCCTACTGCCCACCGGACCTGTTCGGTCGCCTGACCGCGACGAGCTCATTCGTCAACTACGGAACGATCCCGCTGGGCGCACTCCTCGGTGGGACACTCGGCCAGACGCTCGGTCTCGAGCCGGCGCTCTGGATCACGACCGCGGGAGTCCCGCTCGCGGGCCTGGTCCTGCTCTGCTCACCGATTCGCCGGCGCCGCGATCTCCCCACTCACCACGGCAGCGTCGTACCGGCGACGACGACCGATTCCAGCCGGGACCGGATGGCCTGACGAGCACGGTCGTACGCCTTGCCGTCGTCGTGCAGGATCGACGCGAAGTTGGCGGCCTCGTAGTACGCGTTCAGGTCGAAGGCCAACTGGTTGGCGTCGGCATCAATCTCGCCGCTGTCGACGGCCGCCTGGACGGTCTCCTCGATCAGCGTCATCCACTCGACATGGACGTCGATGAGCGCGTCGTGTACGGCGCCGTCGCGACCGGCGTACTCGTGCGACACCTTCTGGAAGAAGCAGCCACCCGGGAACACCCGGCTGCTCGAGTAGTCCAGCCAGGACTCGCTGATCGCCCAGACCCGCCCGAGGCCCGGCTCGACCTCGAACGCCGGCGTCACCACCTCGTCGGCGTAGATCCGGCGTGCGGCCCGGATCGTCGCGAGCTGCAACTCCTCCTTCGACCCGAAGTGCGCGAACAGGCCGCTCTTGCTGATCCCCAGCTCGGTCGCGAGCCGCCCGATCGACAGTCCCTCGAGCCCGTCGACCGAGGCGATGTCGACCGACCGGCGCAGCACCGCGCGCCGGGTCTGGTCACCTCGTACCAACCGCCCGTCGACCTTTTCCACGACTCACGATCCTAGTGCCGGTTGACGCCGCGCTTCGGACAAACTAATAATACGACCGTTCGTATAGTTTGTTGAGGAGGAGACATGAAGCAGCTGATCCGGGCCGGACTGTCGACCGTCGAGAGGTTCTCTCCCCGGTTGGCCGGGCGACTCGCGTTCGCGCTCTGGCGCCGGCCGCTGGGCCGCGGCCGGGTGCGCGAGCCCGAGCGGGCGATCCACGAGGCCGCGCGGGTCGAGGTCGTCGACGGCGTCGTCACCTACACCTGGGGTGACGGCCGCCGCCCGGTCCTGCTCGTGCACGGCTGGCGCTCACGCGCGTCGCGGTACGCCGGTTTCGTCGCCAGGTTGCTCGAACTCGGCTACAGCCCGGTCTCGTTCGACGCTCCCGGGCACGGCGACACACCCGGCCCGATCGTCTCGATCCTCGGCTACCAGCGCATCATCCGCGGGCTGGAGGAACACCACGGCCCGTTCGAGGGCGTGATCGCCCACTCCCTCGGCGTACCGTTCGCGCTCTACGCCGTCCGCGAAGGCGTCGCTGCCCGGCGACTCGTCATGATCAGCGGCGTCGCCGAGTTCGGCTACCTGGCCGACACGTTCTGCCGGGAGCTCGGCCTGGGACCGAAGACCAACAAGGCACTCCGGCGGTCGATCGAGCGCGGGTACTTCGACGGCGACGCCCGGATCTGGGACAGGTTCTCGGTGGCGACCGCCGACGCGGACCTGCTGGTGATCCACAACGACGAGGACGACGTCGTGGATCCCCAGCAGGCGCGGGTGCTGCTGCGGGCCTACGGGCCGCGAGCGCATTTCCTCGCGACGACCGGCCTCGGTCACCGCCGGATCATGACCGATCCGGAAGTGATCACCGAGGCGGTCGCCTTCCTGCAGGACGCGCGGGTGTCAGATGTCGCGGAAGGTCTCGATCTGAGCGCCTAGCGAGTTCAGCCGGGCGGCCAGTTCCTCGTAGCCGCGGTTGATCACGTAAACGCTGCGCAGGACCGACGTACCCTTCGCGGCCATCATCGCGATCAGCGTGACGACGGCCGGGCGGAGCGCCGGCGGGCACATGATCTCGGCGCCGGAGAAGTGCGTCGGCCCCTCGACCATCACCCGGTGCGGGTCGAGCAGCTTGACCCGGCCGCCGAGCTTGTTCAGGTCGGTCAGGTAGATCGCCCGGTTCTCGTAGACCCAGTCGTGGATCAGCGTCTGCCCGGTCGCCGTCGCCGCGATCACCGCGAAGAACGGCAGGTTGTCGATGTTCAGGCCCGGGAACGGCATCGGGTGGATCTTGTCGATCGGCGCGTGCAGCTTGGACGGCCGGGTGGTCAGGTCGACCAGCCGGGTCCGGCCGTTCTCGGCCAGGTACTCCGCGCTGCGGCTGTAGTCGAAGCCCATCTCCTCCAGCAGCGCCAGCTCGATCTCGAGGAACTCGATCGGCGCCCGCCGGATCGTGATCTCCGAGCCGGTCACGACCGCCGCGGTGATCAGGCTCATCGCCTCGATCGGGTCCTCCGACGGCGCGTAGTCGACGTCCACGTCGATCTCCGGCTTGCCGTGCACGGTCAGTGTGGTCGAACCGATGCCGTCGATCGTGACGCCGAGCAGGTCGAGGTAGAAGCACAGGTCCTGGACCATGTAGTTGGAGCTGGCGTTGCGGATCACGGTGACGCCGTCGTGCCGGGCGGCGGCCATGATCGCGTTCTCGGTCACGGTGTCACCGCGCTCGGTGAGCACGATCGGCTTGCCCGGCGACAGCGCCCGATTCACCACCGCGTGGTACTCACCGCCGGTCGCCTTCACCTCCAGCCCGAACGGCCGCAGCGCCGCCATGTGCGGCTCGACGGTCCGCGTGCCGAGGTCGCAGCCACCGGCGTACGGCAACTGGAAGGTGTCCTCGCGGTGCAGCAACGGGCCGAGGAACATGATGATCGAGCGGGTACGACGGGCCGCCTCGGCGTCCATGCTGCCCAGGTCGAGGTGGGCCGGCGGGACGATCTCCAGGTCGCCGGCGTCGTTCAGCCAGGTGGTCCGGACACCGATCGAGTTCAGTACCTCGAGCAGCCGGTTGACCTCTTCGATTCGGGCGACCTTGCGCAGTGTGGTGCGGCCCTTGTTCAGCAGGCTGGCGCACAGGAGCGCGACGCCGGCGTTCTTGCTGGACTTGACGTCGATCGACCCGGAAAGCTGCCGGCCACCGGCGACGCGGAGGTGGACCGGACCGCCACCGAGAGAGACAATTTCGGAATCGAGGGCCTCGCCGATCCGGGCGAGCATCTCGAGGGTGAGGTTCTGATGACCCTTTTCGATCCTGTTCACCGCACTCTGGCTGGTGTTCAGTACTTCCGCCAGTTGCGTCTGTGTCCAGCCGCGATGCTTGCGGGCGTCCCGGATGAGATTTCCGATCCGGCTCAGGTAGTCATCGGTCATGCGCCGGACCTTATCTCACATGTGAGATACCTCTGCATCGACCCGCCGGTGCCAGCGTAGCCAATGTCACGCCGGTGCCGGCACCGGCCCCCGGACGGGCCCCTCACCGTCCGTCGAAACCACCGCCGCCTAGAGTTACCCCCAACTCCCGCCGCCACCCGGAGAGGACCAGCAGATGGCAGATGACACCTCCGCCGCGGTGGTGAACGAGTTCGAGGCGGAGTCGTGGCCGCTCGATGCGGCTGCGGACAGCCTGCATCAGGTGATCGACGGGTTCCAGAACGGCGACACCCGTCCGCTGGTGATCGGCGACGGCGACCAGCCGGTGCTGGTGGTGCTCGCGATCGCCGACCTGGCCGACTTCCGCGCCCGGGTCGCGGAGCTGCTCGCCAACCCGGTCGACGCCGGCTGGCTGCGGTACTACCTGCGTTCGAACTTCGACATGAGCTCGGAGCGGCTGGTCGAGTTGCTCGGGGTCGACGCCGACCACGGGTTGTCGTCCCTGGCCAGCCAGGTGAACGTCGAGCAGGCCGCCGTGCTGATGCCGGACCATCTGCGCCGGACCGAAGCCGGTGCGAACCCGCTGATGCTGATCGGCGACGGGATGATGGCGACTGCGGCGCTGGTCGCGTTCCCGGCGTTCCAGGTGCTGCTCGCGCTCGAGGGCGGGAAGGTCGAGGACGACTCCTGCGCGCATGACGACGAGGAGAAGCCGACCACGCCGCTGGAGGTGCTGGCCGAGCGGCTCGGACCGGTGTCGACTCAACTGGTCGCCCAGATCAACTCCGGCCGAGAGCCCGGGCTGCCGCGATACGAGCTGCACTTCGAGGACGACCTGCTCGAGCACCTGCGTGACCTGGAGGCGCGAGCGCAGAAGGCTCCCGGCGGCGGTGCGTACGACGAGCTGAACACGCTGCTGCACCAGTTCGACGAGATGCGCAGCGGGCTGACCATGGTCGAGGATGAAGGCGAGGAGCTGGACGAGGCGCCGTACCTGGAGGCGACCGACCTCAAGGCGGCGTTCGCGGACCTGCGGGACAACTTCCGCGGGGGCTCCGACGATCCGTACCTGATCGGTCTCGACGGGCGCCCGCTAGCCGGGCTGATCACCTACGACCTGTACGAAGAGCTGCAGAAGGTCTCGGTCGAGCTGGACGGGACGGATGAGGCGCCGGTGCTCCCGCTCCCCCAGCCGCGCTGGGAGAACGGGCCCCCGCTGCTGCCGTTCGAGGCCGCGCTCGAGGTCTGCGACGCGGTGATCGAGGACATCGCCAACGGCGAGGCGTCAATGGTGTTCGTGGCCGACGAGGACGGCGAGCCCGAACTGGTGCTCGCCCCGCTGGTCTGGCTCTGGGCGTACGTCGACCACCTGGACCTCGAAGGCGCGGACGTTTAGCTGAGCGGGAACAGGGGCTGCCACTCGGCGAGGGTGGCGATCTCGTAGACGTTCGCCGGGGTGTAGGGGTCCTTGGCGAGGATCTCGCGAAGCTCGGTCTCGTCGGCGACGTCGTACACGAGCAACGCGCCGGTCTGGTCGGCGAACGGTCCGGCGGCGACCAGCTTGCCTGCTGCCTTCAGCTCGGTGAGGTAATCGCGATGGGCCGGACGGACGTCCATCCGGCGGTCGGTCTCGGCAAGGTCGAAGCGCAGCTGCACGACATATTGGGCCATGGCAGAAACCCTACCTGGCCTGCTGTGCAACGGATTTGGTGCGGGAAGGGAGTCACGAGCCGCCACAGCGGCTGGTTCAGGTCAGACCCGAAAGTCGACGAGTGATCTCCCTTCCCGCCCGGACATTTTGACCAGCCGGACCACCGCTACGCAAGGGTTTGGTTAAGAGAAATACTGCGGACAGTTCAGGCCTGTGACGCTTCGTGATGAAATCCCCAGCCACGGCCCGCGACGCGCCGTACGCCCGCACCGTCCGTCACGCCGCCCGGCTGTCAAGCCCCACAACCGGGCGGCGACGGAGGTCAGTCCAGGGTGGCTCGGCCGGCTTCGAGCCGGGCCACCGGGATCCGGAACGGCGAGCAGGAGACGTAGTCGAGGCCCGCATCGTGGAAGAAGTGGATGCTGTCGGGGTCGCCGCCGTGCTCACCACAGATGCCGAGCTTGAGATCCGGCTTGGTGGCGCGGCCGCGGTCGACGCCGGTACGGACCAGCGCACCGACACCTTCCCGGTCGATCGACTCGAACGGCGACACCGCGAAGATCCCCTTCTCCAGGTAGCGCGAGAAGAAGGCGCCCTCGACGTCGTCGCGGCTGAAGCCCCAGGTGGTCTGGGTCAGGTCGTTGGTGCCGAACGAGAAGAAGTCGGCCGCCTCGGCGATCTGGTCCGCGATCACCGCCGCTCGCGGCAGCTCGATCATCGTGCCGATCGGGATGTCCCACTCGACGCCCAGCTCGGCGATCACGCGTTCCACCTCGTCCCGGGCCAGGTGCAACTCCTGGACCGCGCCGACCAGCGGGATCATGATCTCCGGCTGCGGGTGCTTGCCCTGCTGCTTCAGCTCGACGGCCGCGGACGCGATGGCTCGGACCTGCATCGCGAACAGCCCGGGGATGACCAGACCGAGCCGGACACCTCGCAGGCCGAGCATCGGGTTCTCCTCGTGCAGCCGCTCGACCGCCGCCAGCAGCGCGGCATCGTGACCCGGGTCCTCACCGCGTTCGCGGGCCAGCGCGACCTTGACCGCCAGGTCCTCCATCGACGGCAGGAACTCGTGCAGCGGCGGGTCGATCAGCCGGATCGTCACCGGCTGCCCGTCCATCGCGGCCAGCAACTCCAGGAAGTCGCCCCGCTGCAACGGCTCGAGCTCGGCCAGGGCCGCATCGCGATCACCGTCGTTGTCGGCCAGGATCAGCCGCTCGACAGCCTCCCGCCGCTCCCCCAGGAACATGTGCTCGGTCCGGCACAGCCCGATCCCCTCGGCCCCGAACCGCCGCGCCCGGGCCGCGTCGTCCGCCGTGTCCGCATTCGTCCGTACGCCGAGCCGCCGTACCTCGTCCGCATGCGTGATCAACCGGTGTACGGCGGCCACGAGTTCGTCGCCCTGGTCCGGCGCCAGCGAGCCCTCGAAGTACTGCACCACCGGGGACGCAACCACCGGGACCTCGCCGCGGAACACCTCGCCGGTGGTCCCGTCGATCGAGATCGTCTCGCCGGCCTCGATCACCGTGCCCTTCACCTTGATGGTGCCCTGGGCAACATTCACGTCGAGTTCCTCGGCGCCGCAGACACAGGTCTTGCCCATACCACGGGCGACCACGGCCGCGTGCGAGGTCTTGCCGCCGCGGCTGGTCAGGATGCCCTGCGCCGCGATCATGCCGTGCAGGTCGTCCGGGTTCGTCTCACGCCGGACCAGGATCACCTTCTCGCCCCGGTCCGCGGCCTCGACCGCGGCGGCCGAGGTGAACACGACCGTGCCGGACGCCGCGCCCGGCGACGCACCGATCGCCTTGGTGATGAGGTCGGTGTCCGCGTCGGCGTCGAACCGCGGGAACATCAACTGCGCGAGCTGCGCACCCTTGACCCGCCTCAGCGCCTCGTCGGTGTCGATCACGCCCTCGTCGATCAGGCTGGTCGCAATCCGGAACGCGGCCGCCGCGGTCCGCTTGCCGACCCGGGTCTGCAGCATCCACAGCTTGCCGCGCTCGACGGTGAACTCGATGTCGCACAGGTCGCGGTAGTGCCCCTCGAGCTTGGCCATGATCGCCATCAGATCGTCGTACGACGTCTTGTCGATCTGCTCCAGGTCCGCGAGCGGGACGGTGTTGCGGATACCGGCCACCACGTCCTCGCCCTGCGCGTTCTGCAGGTAGTCGCCGTACACACCGGGCTGACCACTCGACGGATCGCGGGTGAACGCGACGCCGGTGCCGGAGTCCATGCCGAGGTTGCCGAACACCATCGAGCAGATGTTGACCGCCGTACCGAGGTCGGTCGGGATCCGCTCCTGCCGGCGGTAGAGGATCGCGCGCTCGGAGTTCCACGAGCCGAAGACGGCCTCGATCGCCAGGTCCATCTGGGTCCGCGGGTCCTGCGGGAACTCGCGGCCGGTGTGATCGTGCACGGCCTGCTTGAACGTCTCGACCAGGCGCTTCAGGTCGTCCGCGTCCAGGTCGAGGTCGTTACGGGTGCCCTTGGCTTCCTTGGCCGCCTCGATCGCGTCCTCGAACACGTCGCCGTCCATGCCGAGCACGGTCTTGCCGAACATCTGGATCAGCCGGCGGTACGCGTCCCAGGCGAACCGCGGGTTGCCGGAGTGGTGCGCGAGCCCGTTCACCGAGTCGTCGTTCAGGCCGACGTTCAGAACGGTCTCCATCATTCCGGGCATCGACACGGCCGCTCCGGACCGGACCGAGACGAGCAGCGGGTCGTCGGCCTGGCCGAGCTTCTTGCCCATCTTCTGCTGCAGTACGTCGACGTGGTGGTCGATCTCGTCGGCCAGCTCCGGCGGCACCGAGCCGGTGGCCAGGTACGCCCGGCAGGCCTCGGCGCTGATGGTGAATCCGGGTGGCACCGGCAGGCCGAGGTTGGTCATCTCGGCCAGGTTCGCCCCCTTCCCGCCGAGCAGCTCCTTCATGTCCTTGTTGCCTTCGGCGAAGTCGTAGACGAGTTTCGGCACGATCACTCCCTGTGGTTCGGGCGGTGCTTCTGAGCGCGGTGTGGTGGCCCGCTGGCCCATCGACTCCAGTGGCGGGGGCGTTGCCTTCAGAGTAAGCCCAAAAACCAGTCCAGTTGAACACTGGTCTCACGATGCCGACGTGACTCTGCCCACAGGTCGAAGGCCGGAAAACCCTTCCCTCGTTGACAACGCGAGACAAACGGCACATTTCTCACCGAAACGCAGGAGCAGGGTGTTAGCCGCCTTTCGGACGGGTAACACCCTGCTTGTCTGGGTCCTTCTCGGCTACAACTTCCGGCGGGTCCGGAGGTAGTCGCCGACGACGGCCGCGCCGAGGCCGTCGGGGTCGGGGGCCAGGACCCGGCCGCCGCTGCGGCGGGCCAGGAGATCGACGAAGGCGTTGAGGCGCGGGTCGTCGCCGAGGCGGAAGACGGTCAGCGAGGCGCCGAGTTTGGCCAGGCGGTCGACCTCGAAGATCGTCTTGCGGAGGGTGGCCGGCTCGGGTGGGTAGGAGAACTCCGCCGTACCGTCCGGCTCCAGGTGCGCGGTCGGCTCGCCGTCGGTCACCATCAGGACGACCGGCTGCGCGTCCGGATGACGACGCAGGTGGCGGCCTGCCAGCAGCAGGGCGTGATGCGCGTTCGTCCCCTGCTCCCAGGCGCCCTCCATCCCGATCAGCTGCGGCAGCTCGACGACTCCGGCGTACCTCCCGAAGGTGATCAGCTGGAGCGCGTCGTTGCGGTAGCGGGTCGAGATGAGCTGGTGCAGCGCGAGTGCCGTCCGCTTCATCGGCAGCCAGCGGCCTTCCTGGACCATCGACCACGACGTGTCGACCAGCAACGCGACCGCGGCCCGGGCCCGATGCTCGGTCTCCGCGATCTCCACATCGGCGACATCGAGCTTGACCGACCCACTGCGCGTAGCACTCCGCAGTACGGCGTTCCGCACGGTCCTCGGCACGTCCCACGGCTGGGTATCGCCAAACTGCCACTGCCTCGACGAGCCACTCAGCTCCCCAGCCGCACCGGCGTTGGCAGCGTCGCGTTCGCCCGAACCCCGCGCAGCCCGCAGTACGTCGGCCAGCGCGGTCTGCCCGAGTTGCCGCAGAGCCTTCGGCGACAACCGCAACGAACCATCGGGCGCCCGCTCGAGCAATCCCTGGTCGCGCAACTGTCGCTCCAGCTCGGACAATCGGCGAGCATCCACCGTTGCCTCGTCGCCGAGCTGCCGGGTGAGCGCATCGAGGTCGATGTCCTCGAGCCGCGCACCCGGATACGACTGAGCCAATTGCTCGGCCAGCGCATCCAGCTCGGCGAGGTCGGACATCGCCCTCGCACCGTCGGCCAGACCGAGCGGGTCTTCACCACTCATCCGCTCCGACCCGCTCCAGTCCTCCCCCGGCCGCAGCGACTGCAACTGCGCGTCCAGCTGTGCCAACTGCTGAGCGAGTTGCGGACTGCCGAACGCCTGCTGCGACAGCTCCATCAGCTCGGCGCGCTGCTCGGCAGTCATCGAGTTCATCATCCGCTGCGCCGCGGCCGCCCGCTGCGCGAGTACGTCGATCAGTTCGTCGACGTTCTGCGGATTCTCCGGGAAGAACTCGCCGTGCTTGGCCATGAACTCGTCGAACAACTCCGGCACCTCGGGCCGGTCCTGCGCGTGCGCCGCGAGCAACGCGTTGAGGTCGGTGAGCATCTCGTTGATCTGCTCGACGTCCTCGGGCGTGGTCTGCTGCAGCGCCTCCTTCATGCCCTCGAACCGCGATCCGAGCAGCTCGCGCCCGAGCAGTTCCCGGATCTCCTCGTACTTCTGCCGCGCCTCCGACGACTCCCACTGATAGTTGGCCAGCTCTCGTACGGCGGCCGCCGTACCCGACGGCAGCGCGTCGAGCTCGGCCTCCTTGAACCGGGCGTCGTCGGACGGGTTCGGGAACAGCTCGCGCCGCTCGGCCGCCAGCGCCTCGTCGAGCAGCCGCTGGACGTCCCGCAACGTGCCGTCGAGGTTGTGCCGCCGCTGGATCTCGCGGCGGCGCTCCCACATCCTGCGGGTGAGGTCGTCCAGGCCCTGGGTGTTCCGGGTGCCGCGCCGGAGCAGTTCCTCCAGCGCGGACCGCGGCGACGAGCCGTTCATCACGTCACGGCCGATCTCGTCCAGCGCGTCCCGCAGATCCGCGGGCGCCTTCAGTGGATCAGGCCCGTCATGCCACGGCCCGTACGACCAGCCTTCCGGTATCGAGGCCGACATGTCAGATCCCGTAGATGGTTGTGTCGTTGTCGGCGTCCTTGGCCAGTCGTTTGGACAGGTACAACGCCTCCAGGGCGAGCTCGACCGCGGCGGCGATGCGGCCGGGCGACTCGTCGGGCTCGACGCCGGCGCGCGCGGCGACGTCGTGCAGGACCGGCAGCTCCGGCAGCGCGGCCAGCACGTCCCGGCCGGGCACCCGCTCACCCGTGGTCACAAGGTTGCCATCAGCAACAGCGTTGGCCAGCGGACTGAGGTCCAGGCCCGCGAACCGCTCCCGCGCTGTGTCGGCGACAGAACGGCGCAGCAGGTACTCGAGCAGTTCGATCTCACGCCCCTCCTCACCGGGCTCGAACTCGAGCTTGCCGCGCAGTACGGCGGGCACGGCCTCCAGGTCGACCGGTCGTGAGACGGCCGGCTCCTCGCCGGTGATCGCGCTGCGCCGGAGCGCGGCGGCGGCGATCGTCTCGGCCGCGGCGACTGCAAACCGCGCCGACACACCCGACCGCTGATCGATCGACGTCGACTCGCGCAGGTGCCGGACGAACCGGGCCAGCACCTCCAGCAGGGGCTCGCCGACCTCGGCGGTGAACTCGGCCTCCTGCCGGATCACGTCCACCTCGGCGTCGATGTCGAGCGGGTAGTGGGTCCGGACCTCGGCGCCGAACCGGTCCTTCAGCGGCGTGATGATGCGGCCGCGGTTGGTGTAGTCCTCCGGGTTGGCCGTTGCCACCAGCAACACGTCGAGCGGCAGCCGCAGCGTGTACCCGCGGACCTGGATGTCGCGCTCCTCCATCACGTTGAGCAGCGCGACCTGGATCCGCTCGGCCAGGTCCGGCAGCTCGTTGATTGCCACGATGCCGCGGTGTGCCCGCGGCACCAGACCGAAGTGGATGGTTTCCGGGTCACCCAGACTGCGGCCCTCGGCAACCTTCACCGGGTCCACGTCACCGATCAGGTCGCCCACCGAGGTGTCCGGTGTCGCGAGCTTCTCGGCGTACCTCTCGCTGCGATGGATCCAGGTGACGGGCAGTTCGTCGCCGAGCTCCGCGGCGCGGCGGCGCGATGCCGGCGTGATCGGGTCGAGCGGGTGCTCAGGCAGTTCGGCACCCTCGATCACCGGGGTCCACTCGTCCAGCAGACCGACCAGGGTGCGCAGCAGCCGGGTCTTGCCCTGGCCGCGCTCACCCAGCAGGACGACGTCATGCCCCGCGAGCAGGGCGCGTTCGAGTTGCGGAATCACCGTCCGGGTGAATCCGACGATGCCGGGCCACGGATCACGCCCGGCCCGGAGTTCTGTCAGCAGGTTGTCACGAATCTCGGCCTTGATCGACCGTGGGAGATACCCGGCGGCCCGGAGGTCACCGGCCTTACGAGGAAGTTCAGCAGGTGCACTAGTCACAGGTGACAAGTTAGCTCGGTCACCCCAAAACGCACCCCGAATATCTCAGCGCTTGGGCGTGACCCGGCCCGAGGTGAAGACGTGACTCGGAGTGAACGTGACCGGGACCCACGGATGGTCCGGCGCCTCGCGGGTGACGAAATGATCGCCGTCCGCGGGCTCGGTCGGGCGCAGCTCGTACTCCTGCACAGGCCGCTCGGCGAACGACAGCCGGTCACCGGTGGCTCGATACTCCATCACCAGCGCGTCGTCCCGTCGTACGACGTCCAGCTGGACGCTGGCCCGTTCGTACCGGCCGACGTGGCGATCGTCGACCGGAGCGTCGACCGGCTGCGGTGAGGCCGGGTGGCCGACCTCGGTGAAGTGCGTGAAGACCTCGGTGGCCAGCGGCTCGAACAGGGTCGTTCCATTGCCGGAGTTGGTCAGCAGGCACATGATCAGCCGCGCCTCGGGGTCGATCCGGAGGAACGCCAGCTGCGAGATCGTCGTACCGTCGTGGCCGAACAGGCCGCGGCCTTGCCAGTCGTAGATCCGCCAGGCCAGGCCGAGGTTGCTGAAGCCGCCGATGCCGCCGGCGTAGGGGACCTGCGGCTCCTGCATCGACCGGTAGCGGTCGTCGGTCAGGTGCATCCGGGCGAACTCGAGCAGGTCGCCGGCAGACGCGGTCACCCCTCCGGCCGGACCGATGCTCCGCGGCAACTGCCACGTCTTGACCGGGGACCCGTCGGTCCCCAGGTGGCCCAGGGCGGCGCGGTGCAGAATCGCCTCCTCCGGCAGCGTGACGGTCCTGGTCAGCCCGAGCGGCTCGACCAGGCGCTTGCGCAGCGACTCGTCCCAGGTGCCTCCGTCGAGCACCTCGATCAGTCGGCCGAGCAGCACGAACCCGGCGTTGCAATACGAGTACGCCGTACCTGGCTCGAACAACTGCTCGACGTCGGCGAGCAGAGCGACGTACCGCTCGAGGCACTCGTCGCCGCGGCCGGTGTCGGTGAACACGTCGCCGTCGATGCCGCTGGTGTGAGTCAGGAGGTGACGGACAGTGATCCGTGGATCGATCGATGCCTCGGGCAACAACTTCACCACGGCGTCGTCCAGCTCCAGCCGCCCGTCCGCGGCCAGCTGGACGATCATCGTCGCGGTCCACGGCTTGCTGACCGACCCGAGCTGGAAGAGCGAGTCCTCGGTCGTCTCGACCCCGGTCGACGCGTTCAGCACACCGTACGGCGCGATCGTCGTCTCACCGTCCTGCCAGATCCCGAGCACCGCTCCCGGAACCCTCGCCGCCACCGCCAGTTCACTCAACCGCGCAGACCAGTCAGGCATACGCCCAACCTACTTCGTGGCCTCCTCCAGCAGCGCACGGAGGGCAGTCCAGGCAGCGGTCTCGTCGAAGTCCTCCGCCAGCAGGATCTTCGTCGCCAGGCCGGCCGAGTCCCGGTAGAACGCCAGCAGCAGGTGCTCGGTGCCGATGTAGTTGTGCCCCAGCGTCAGCGCCTCTCCGACCGCGCCCTGCAGCACGTGCGCGGTCCGCCGGGTGAAGGGCGGTCGCTCAGCGTCGAGCGTCTTCGGCGGGTCGGTCAGCTCCTCCGCCGGATTCACCTCGTCCACGGCGGCGCGGACCTTTTCCTTCGTGATGCCGTGGTGCAGCAGCGCCTTCGTACCCAGCGACTCGGGCTCGGCGTAGAACGCGAGCAGCAGGTGTTCGGTGCCGATGTAGTCGTGGTTGTCGAAGCGGGCCACTTCCGCCGCGGCCTTCACGACGGCCATCGCGCGCTTCGTGTAGCGATTGAAGGCCGGCTTACTGGTCCACGAGTCGGCGAAGCGCTTGTGCGCGGCCTGCTTGCTCACGCCGAGCACCGCGCTGATCTCGACCCATGATTTGCCGGCGACGCGGGCGCGGTCCACGAAGAACCCGAGTGCCGCGTCGCCGGTGCTGGTCAGTTCGCTGATCGTCGACGCCGCGGCGGCCAGCTGTTCGAGTTCGTCGTCGCTGCCGGCGTCCGCCTTGATCGTGTTGATGAGTTGCTGCAGGTCAGGTCCAGGAGTCATGTCGTCAACCCTAGGTTGACGATCTGGTCCGCGTCAACCCTGGGTTGACGTCGCCGGAGCTGTACCTCAGGACAGGAGGTAGTCGGTCGCGGAGCCGCTCCGACGCTCCCGCCAGGCGTGAGCCACCCTGCTGGCCGCCAATACCTCCTGTCCTTAGGTACGGTTTGGCGCGTGCAACCTCTGCCGGACGTGATCAGTGACGGGCTGCGGGTGCTGTTCTGCGGGATCAATCCCGGGCTGATGTCGGCGGAGACCGGCCATCACTTCGCCCGGCCGGGGAACCGGTTCTGGCCGGCGTTGCACCTGAGCGGGTTCACGCCGCGCCAGTTGCGACCGGACGAGCAGGGTGAGCTCCTGACCTACCGCCTCGGGATCACCAACGTCGTCGACCGCCCGTCCGCGCGCGCCGACGAGCTGAGTCGCGCGGAGTACCTGGCCGGCGGGAAGAACCTGGTGCAGAAGGTCCTTCGTGTCCAGCCGGAGTGGCTCGCGATCGTCGGCGTCACGGCGTACCGGGATGCTTTCGGCGAGCGGAAGGCTGCCATGGGCAAGCAAGACCGGATCATCGGCGACACCCGCGTCTGGGTCCTGCCGAACCCGAGTGGACTCAACGCGCACTACACCTTGCCGAAGCTCTCCGCCGCGTTCGCCGAACTCGAGCGGGTCAGCTGAGAGGCCGACGCGACCCTGCCCGACTGGCCTGACACCAGGGGTGGGCAGGATTGGGCACATGCGTGCGAGCGAGCTACTCAGGCTGGCCCTCCACGTGGCGGGCGTTGCTAGTTGCCCTACGCAACCACCCGGTGGTCGACGTACGTCAGCTCGCGCTCGAACTGACAACGGCGAGCGAGGATTAGTCCTCCTTCTCGGCCTTCTCCTTGGCTCGTTTGCGGCGTTTGCCTTCGTGCATGGCGATGACGCGGGCGATGGGGATGGCGCGGCCTTCCTCGAGGAGGTCTTCGGGGAGGGACTGGGGAGCTGGGAGCTGGTCGGCCCAGCGGTCGGCGTCTCCGAGCTGCTCGACCGCGGTGCGAACGGTGAAGTCGCGTGGAGTGACTCGGTCCAGGTCGTCCCAGCCGACCGGGAACGACACCGGCGTACCGGGCCGGACCCGCGGACTGTACGCCGCGACCACCGTCGCCCCACCGGACCGCGTCGAGTCGACGAACACCTTCCCGCCCCGGTCCTCCTTGATGTACGCCGTCGTCGCGACGTCCGGGTCGATCCGCTCGGCCCGCGCCGCGATCGCCCGGGTCGCGGCGGCCGCGTCCTCGATCGACACCGACTCGTCGATCGGCACGAACACGTGCACGCCCTTCGCGCCGCTCGTCTTGACCGCACCCGACAGCCCGGCGTCGGCCAAGGCCTGCCGGACCAGGAACGCCGCCTGCACCGCCTTCGCGAACGTCTCGTCCCCCTCCGGCGGATCGAGGTCAAGCACAAGATGCGTGATGCGGTCCCAGTGGTCTGCGCGCATCAGAGTCGGGTGGTACTCGACCGCGCGCTGGTTCGCGAACCACAGCAGCGTCCGCCGGTCGTCGCACAACGCGTAGGACACCTCGCGCTTGGACGCCTCCGCCCACACCGGCACCGTCTTGACCCAGTCCGGCGTGTACTTCGGCACGTTCTTCTGCATGAACTTCGGCTGCCCCGGCCGGATCCGGATCACCGACAACGGCCGCTCCCGCAACTCGAGCAGGATCCGCTCGTGCACCGCATCCAGATAGTCGACCAGATCCCGCTTGGTCGCGTCAGCCCCGTCGAACAACGGCTGATCCAAGTTGGTCAGGTCGACCCCGTCCCGCGTCTCATCCGGCTTGCTCGCCATTCCCAGAGCTTAGAAGGCCGACGAGGGCTTCGAGAACCTTTTCGTCCTCGCCGGGCTCCAGCGTCTGCGGGTTGAGCGCGATCGCGTCGTCGGGCATCCGAAAGGTGCCGACCGCGATCCGCGGGTCGCCGTCCCACAACGCCGAGACCAGGTCGTCCCGGGTCCAGCCGGAGGTTGTCGACAATCGCACAACCGCTCGGCTGTGCGGCTGCCCCGCCTCACTCGGATAGCCGCGGGTGACGATCACCCCCGGCATTCCCTGCAATCCGCGGATCCAGTTGTCGACAATCCGCTCGTAGCCGGCGAGCACCGTCGCCTCGTCCTGCTCCAGCGTCCACTCGACCGCGGCGAGCAACCCAAGCAGTTCCTCTTTCCCGACCTTCATGCCGCGCCCGATGTCCTGGTTCGGCGATGCATGCAGCCGGCAACGGTCCACAACCCAGCGGCGCCCCAGCACGAGGCCGCTGGCCTGTGGACCGCGCAGCCCCTTCCCACCGCTGAGGATCAGCGCGTCCGCCCCTACATCCCGGGTGAATCGCCACAGCGTCGAGACCGGTGGGATCTGCGCGGCCGCATCGACGATCACCGGTACACCGGCCTCCGCGGCGACGCCGGCCACGTCTTCCACGGCGAGCGCGCCGGCCGCGAAGTGGGTCCCGGCGAACCACAGGACACAGGCCGGCTTGCGAGTGAGGACTGCTCGCAGCTCGTCGACCGACGGACCGATCTCGACGATCCGAGCTCCGGTCAACTGGACGCCGTAGTCGTAGCCGTTCCGCTGCGAGGCGAACATCACCACCTCGGTGTCGACCGGGAACGCCTGCGCCTGATCGGTGATGCAGGCGGCAACGGTCAGCGTGATCGCCGCCGCCGCACCGCAGGTCACGTACGCCGCCTCGTTGTGCGTCAGCTCGGCCAGCCGCTCACCCACGCGAGTGTGCAGTTCGTCGAGATCGACGAACTGAGCGGCCGCGTCGTTCATCGCCTTCAGAACCGGGGCCGGCATCAACGATCCACCGAGCATGGTCAGCGTGGCGGACGCATTGATCACCGGCCGCACGCCGAGCCCGCCCACCGTGGTGGCCGGACCGACCTGCGGATCTACGGTCAGCCCGGCCTGCGGATCTACCGTCAGCCCGGCCTGCGGATCTACCGTCGGCCCGGCCTGCGGATCTACCGTCGGCCCGGCCTGCGGATCTACCGCCGGCCCGGCCTGCGGATCTACCGCCGGCCGGGCCGGCGGCAGGCCGACCGCCTCACCGGTCTCGAGCGGATCGCTCATGAGACCAGGAACCTTGACATCGGCCGGACCCCGGACAGCTCGGCCAACCACGCGTCGAGGAAGTCGTTGTCCGTCCCATCGAGGTGCGTCAGCTTGTAGACACTCGCAGCAGGCAGAGCATTGATCAGCGACGCACACCAGTCCGGATCGTCCGCCGCGACCAGGCTCGTCGCCGTCACCGCGGGCGCATGCCGGGACGGATCGAAGTAGGACAGAGTGTTGTCGACAATCTGCACCGACGAACCGGCACGCAGGTGATCGTGGAGCTCCTCGAGCGGATACGAACTGGACCTCAACCGCGCCTCCATCGCCCGGTAGAACAGCAGATCCGTCACCCGGAGCGCAGTGAAACCGGGCCGCCGCGCGGCCGTCAGCACGGCCAGGTCGTCGCCGGTCACCGCCACGCGCGCCGGATCGACCTCCGACAACCCCAGCAGGAACTCTGCCGCTCGGAGACAGTCCGCCGCGATCCCGCGATAGATGTACGACGGCGGATCATCGATGCCCATTGTCAACAATCCTGGGTACGATGCCGAGAACCCCTCGTCGGCCAAGCGCTGACCGCGATGCATCAGACCGAACACGACGTACCGGCTCCGGTCGTTCGGATGCGGCACGTGGTTGACGCTGCCGTACCGCGGCGTCTGCAGTAGCGCGGGGAACGGGCCGTCACCGGTGGGGATGCTCAGGTGGCCGAAAACGCGGTACGGGCCGGTGCTCGTCAGGCGGACGGTGTAGCTGGTCGCTTCGTCGGTCGTCCGCGCCGGTACGACGTCGAGCACCGGACGGGCGGGAATCGCGGCCAGTTCGTTGTCGACCGCGGCCCAGTAGTTGTCGAAATCCATCAGTCACCGTCCCGGTTGCAGGTGCTCGGCAAGGAAGTCCTCCACGATCCGCATCACGCCCGGCAGCCCGGCGTGATGTGCGCAGTGCGGGAAGGTGTGCAGCGTCTTCTCGCAGGTCAGCGTCCGATGCAGCGCGAACCCGGTCTCCGGCGGGCAGACGTCGTCCTCCAGCCCGAGATACAGCAGCGTCGGCGCCTGCACCTTCGGCGCGAAGTTGAGACCGTCGTAGTACGCGACCGACTCCCGCACCCGGTCCACGTCCTTGGGGTGCACCCGCAGGTACTCGTTGATCTCCTCGTACGGGTACGACCGGGTCAGCGTCGGCGCGGTCATGATCCCGCACAAGTACGGCGCTCCGGCCGCGACGGCCTTGATCACGTCGGGCCGCAGCGCCGCCGTACTGATCCCGAGCCCACCGCCCTGACTCGATCCCTGCAGTCCGATCCGCGCATTGTCGACTTCTGGACGACCGAGCAATACGTCGACCGCCCGTACGACGTCGAGGTAGAAGCCGCGGTACCCGTACGTGTTGTGGTCGACGATGTTATGCGTCAGCAGTCCCGGGTAGCCCGGGTTGAACACGTCGTTCGACCGGAGCTTGCCGCTGGGCGCCACCGCGATAGCGGCGTACCCGAGGTCGGACCATTCCTTCGGGATCGTCGGCTCGGAGATGTAGCCGGGGATTGTCACGAGCGCCGGGTACGGCGCGGGTCGGTCGCGCGGGGTCGTGTACCAGCCGGCGATCCGCAATCCGCCGAAGCTGGTGTAGCGCAGATCGTAGACAATCACATTGTCCGTGGAGAGTGCCGGCATCTCGGTGAGCACCGGCTCCAGCGGGTACGACGCACAGTCCGCCAGGCCGGCCGCCCAGAAGGCGTCGAAGTCGTCCGGCAGTTCGACCTCGACGATGGCGTTCTCAGGGTCTCTCAAGAGCATTCCTCTCGATCGGGTGCTAGGTAGAGCATGCGTCCGCACCCGGCCCTTCAACCGCCGCCGATCCGAACCAAGACGAGTTCATCAGCCCCGACCGGCTGACCTCAGCCGACCCCGCCGCTAGGCCTCAGCCGACTCCCGCCGCTGGGCCTCAACCGACTATCGTCGCTGGCCTCAACCGACTCCTGTGAGCCTAAGCCGACCCTCGCGGTGGGGCCCCAGCCGACTCCTCGGCTGACCTCAGCCGACCCCGCCGCTGGACCTCAGCCGACTCCCGCCGCTGGGCCTCAACCGACTACCGTCGCTGGCCTCAGCCGACTCCTGTGGTTGAGCCCCAGCCGACCCCCGCGGTGGCGCCCCAGCCGACTCCTCGGCTGGACGTCAGCCGGCTCCCGCGGCTGGGCCTCAGCCGATTCCTACCGCTTGGTGCTCGGGCTCGATGACGGCGACGACGCGCTCCTCGCCGCGGGGGTACGGTGCGCCGGCGTACTTGACAGCCAGATTGTCGACAATCTCCCAGGCCTCGTCGCCCTCGATCCATTCGACCACCCGGCCGCGGATCACGACCGGCTCGAACGGATTGTCGACAGGTGCGATGGACAGCGCCATCCGGGGGTCGCGGCGCAGGTTGCGTGCTTTGCGCATGGTCGGCCCGGTGAAGAAGACGATGTGGTCACCGCGGGCGCCGACGTACACGGGAGTGCTGTGCGGCGAACCGTCGGCGCAGATCGTGGCGAGGTGAGCGATCGAGGTGCCGTCCAGGACGCTGCGTACTTTCGGGTCGAGCATGGGACTCTCCTTCATCAGGGTTCTTGCTCAGCGGGGGTTCTCCGTCAGCCGGGGTTCTTGCTCAGCCGGGGTTCTTGCTCAGCCGGGGTTCTCCGCCAGCCGGGTTCTCCGGCAGCGGGCGTTCTCCGCCAGCGGGGGTTCTCCGCCAGCGGGGGTTTCTTCAGCGGGGGTTCTTGGCGCGCCAGGCGACGTAGTCGGCGACGGACTGGGCGACGTCGAAGGCGGGAGTGAAGCCGGTGTCGTCAGTGAGCCGGGTGATGTCGAGGTACGGGTTCTCACCGGGACCGCCCTGCCGGCCGGGCAGGAGGTCGAGTTGCAGGCCTGGTGTGATTGTCTGCAATGCGTCCGCGAAGTCGCGATTGGTGTACGGCCGGCCGCTGGACACGTTGTAGACGTTGTGCGGCAGGGTTTGCGCGGTCGTCAGGAGTGCGATCGCACGCCCGGCGTCCGGCGCGTAGCAGCAGTCGCCACCATCGTCGGCGTACAGCGGCTTCGGCTCCTCACCGCGGAGTACGGCGCTGATGTACGGCGGGATATAGAAGAACGGCGATTCCGGGTCGACGAGCGGTCCCCAGATGGTCCCGATCCGGAGTACGACGGGCTGGACGCCGCTGCCCTGCAGACTGTGCATGGCGAGTGGTTCGACGGCCTTCTTGAACGCGATGATCAGGTGCGGCAACTCTGCCATGGGCAGATCAAGGCCCTCACGCCAGCGGGTCTCGGACCGGCCGATGTACACGCCGAGGCTGCTGGCGACGGCACACCTGCGGACTCCCCACGCGCGGGCGGCGTCAAGCGCATTGAGCAGGCCGGGGGTATCCGTGCGGAAGAAGTCCACCGGGTTCTCGCCGGGAACGCTGCCCGCGAGGTGGACGATGTCGCTGATGTCGTGACGGGTGCCGAGGGCAAGGAAGGCGTCCCGGTCGGTGACGTCGAGGGGTTCGACGATGACCCGGCCGGCGAGGAACGACGGGACCTCGGTACGGCGGTGAGTGGTGACGACAACCTCCTGTCCGAGGTCGAGGAGCGCGCGGGCGGTGTGGGCGCCGATCATGCCGAGCCCGCCGGTGACGAGGATCATCGGACGACCTCGTAGTGCAGGTGGGTCACGCCGGGGGCTGGGATAGCTTCAAGCAGGCGGAGTTCCACGTGTTCCGGGAGTTCCTGGAAGAAGCTGCGACCGGCGCCGAGCAGGATCGGCACCTGGTGGAGGATCACCTCGTCGACGAGACCGGCCGCGAGCGCCGATGTCACCGCACCGCCGCCCATGATGGCGACGTCCTTGCCGCCGGCAACCTCGCGAGCCGCGGCGACAGCGTCCTCGATCCCGGTCGTGATCAGGGTTTGACGGGGATCGCTCATCCCCGGCACCGGACGGTGGCTGACGACGACCAGCGGCGCGGTCGGGTGCGGCGCCCCGCCGTTGACCCAGCCGGAGTCGTCGTACGTGTTGCGACCGGCCAGGCTGGCGCCGACGCGTTCGGCACTCGCGTCGAAGAACCGGACACTCGCCTCGCTCAGCTTGAAGCCGTCGAACACCTGGCTCGGCGTGTCCCCGTCGAAGTACCAGTTGAACAGCATTCCCCCGTCGCCGAGCCCTCGCCCGGCGCCGGGATCGCGACCGGTGATGTACCCGTCGACCGAAACCGAATGGGCACTGATGACC
The DNA here is from genome assembly GCF_004331465.1 of Kribbella pittospori. Classification (GTDB taxonomy): domain Bacteria; phylum Actinomycetota; class Actinomycetes; order Propionibacteriales; family Kribbellaceae; genus Kribbella; species Kribbella pittospori. The sequence continues at coordinate 287,823 of NZ_SJKB01000001.1, read as the reverse complement.
TTGCTCATGTCTGTCCTCCGTGGTGATCAGATGGCTTGCGGGAAGTCGAAGAATCGGTGCGGGTCGTAGGCGCGCTTGATCGCTGCCAACCGCGGATAGTTGCCCGCGTGGTACGCCGATGCCCAGTCGTCGAGCGCGCTGTCGGGGAAGTTGGGGTAGACGCGGCCGGACCCATCGGCGTGTGCGGTCGCCCAGGACTCGTCGATCCAGGGATCGTCCGCGTCGGCGATGTGCTCGAGCAGGAAGCGCGTGCTGCGATGAGCGAACGCCGTCGCATTGTCGACAATCCTGTTGTAGGCCCCGCCCATTGCGGTCAAAGCTAGCTCTCGTCGGCCCGTTGGCGGTGAGAACTGGGTCAGGAGAGCCGCGATGGTGCCGTCGGCCATCGAGTCGGAGAAGAACTCCGACCTGAGCCGGGTGAGGCGTTCGGGTTCGTCGAGTGGGTCGCCGAAGGTGCTCTTCAGCTGGCCGTACGGCAGCCCGGCGCGCAGGTCAATCGTCGCGTTCGCGCCCGCCCGATCGATGAACTGCTGCATCAGCTCCCGGGTCGTCAGCTCGTCGAGCATCGACGCGCCGAAGAGTGTGGCCTGGACGGGTACGCCGGGGTCCGACACAAGGGAGAGGTTGACGGTGAGTTCGTCCGGGGCGTCCGGTGCCCAGTCTTCCCAGGCCGAGATCAGTTCGTGAAGAGCGATGCCGGACCAACGCGCCTCGATGCGGGTGGTGATCGGCTCAGGAACGGTGTCGAAACGCAGCGAGGTGACGACACCGAACTGACCACCGCCCGCACCGCGCAGGCCCCAGAAGAGATCTGGTTCGTGGTCGGCGTCGCACTCCACGACGCTGCCGTCCGCTAGTACGACCTGTGCACCGACGAGGCGATCGCAGGTCAGCCCGTACTTGCGCCCGAGCAGACCGATCCCGCCGCCGAGGGTGAGGCCTGTGACGCCGACGGTCGGACCACATCCGCCTGGCACGGTTCGGTCGTGGGCATGCAGAGCGGCGTACACCTGTGCCAGACGGGCGCCGGCTCCGATCGTGGCGATCCCGTCGGGTGCCACCGAGATGGTGTCGAGTCCGGACAGGTCGAGCACGATCCCGTCCGTCGACGATCGGCCGGCGAAGCAGTGCCCGCCGCCGCGAGGGGCGATGCGGTCCCCGGTGGTCGCGGCGTACTTGATCACGCTGACGACATCCGAGACCGAGCGGCACAGAGCCACGAGCCCGGGCCGCACGTCCCGGTAGGCGGGGTGGAACGGGCGACGGATCGCGTCGTAGCCCGTTGATTCGGGCCTGAACAGCTCACCGTCGAGTGCGTCGATCCAGTCGGTCATGAGTCCGACGCTATGACCGGCGCTCTGCCCGGGTCTTGAACGAATCGCGCACGGGTCAGACCCGGAGCGGCTGCCTCCGGGTGGCGAGGAACGGCTTGTACGACGCGGAGTGGTCGTGGCCGCACATGCACCGGTCGACGGTGCCGCCGAGTGGCTGGCTCGGGTTGAGGCCGAGGAGTTGGCTCGGGGTGAGGCCGGTCAGGCGGAGGCATTCCCGGCTGAGGTGCGCTTGGTCGGCGTACCCGGCGTCGATCGCCAGTCCCGCCGTACCGTCCGCACCAAGCCGGCCTGTGGGGGTTGCGCCGGCCTGCGCCAGCGCGAGAAACCCCTGGAACCGCAAGGTCCGTTGGAGCACCTTGGGGCTCATCCCCACCGCATGCAGGCACCGACGACGCAGCTGGCTAGCTGAGAGCGCCAGATGGTTGGCCAGCGTGTCGATGTTGAGCGGCCGCCACGGCATCAACGCCTGCACCGCCTCACCCACCAACGGATCCACGCGCACCGCAGTCCGAAACTCCTGCAGCAGGTGGGCCTGCAAGAACATCAACGCCCGCTCGGGCGTCGCAGCCCGAGCGATCGCCTCAACAAGCCGGTCCTCCAGACTCCCCCACAAGTCCGCGAGGCCCACACGCTGATCCACCAGGTCATCCAGCACCGTCGGCAAGGGCGGCGCCGTCCCCGGATGGAACCGCACGCCCACGATCGTCGTGTGCGCCGGAATGACCTCAACCTCCGGCCCGGTCAGCGGCCCCACCAACTGCGGCCGCCCCCCAATCGGAAAGTGAATCTCCACGCCCCCGGTCGGCAAATGCCGCTGCACGTACGCCGCTTCGCCGGTCCGCTGAATCCAAACCGTCCGCACCACCCCCGCCAACCCAGGCAACGGCGGCCGCTCAACGTACGACTCCACACCCGCCATCCTGGCACTGAACCGGCCAACCCCACCCACCGTCAAGCCCTTCGAACAGCGTGCATGCCCAGGAAGCCATGACCTCGACGCAGCCAAAACCGCGTCCATCACAGAACCCCCAAGCCCAAACAACTTCCTGACCGAAGCCTGCCCTTTCAGGCACCAGTTGGGCCGGAGGTGCAAGCAACAGCCGCCGCGGAGGGCCTATCCTCCCCGACGATCAGATCTGTTCCGCCGAGCACTTCCGGCGGTGTGACGAGCCGCGCCCGCCGAAGGCGCCAAGGCAACAACCGCGGCCGAAGGCCGTGTCGTTTGTTAGCCGCCGGAGACGCCTAGTTCGGCTTCGGCTAGGTCGGCGGTCAGGCCGTCGGTGTCGTCGAGCCAGCCTTGTGGGAGGACGATGTGGTCGCGGGGACTGCCTTGGCGACCTCGGGGTGCACCGAGTTCGGCGACCGGGAACGGGACAGTCGGGTCGAGCTGGGACAGCAACTCGTCCAGCTGCGCCAACGACTCAACCATGCCAAGCGCGGCGCGGAGTTCACCGCCGGCCGGGAAGCCCTTCAGGTACCACGGGACGTGCTTCCGGAAGTCCCGCAGACCCCGCGGCTCCCCCATCAAGTCAGCCAGCAGCTCACCATGCCGGCGCATCACAACAGCAACCTCACCGAGGGTCGGCAGATTTAGCGCCTCCCCACCCGAGAACGCAACCGCCAGGTCCCGGAACAACCACGGCCGACCAAGGCATCCACGCCCAACGATGACCCCAGCGCACCCAGTCTCCGCGACCATCCGCAACGCGTCGCCGGCCTCCCAGATGTCACCGTTCCCAAGCACAGGGATACCAACGTGCTCCACCAGCGCAGCGATCGCCGACCAGTCCGCCTGACCCGAGTACGCCTGCGCCGCCGTACGCCCGTGCAACCCGATCGCCGCAGCCCCCGAGTCCTCCGCGATCCGACCGGCGTCGAGATACGTCTGGTGGTCAGTGTCGATACCGATCCGAGTCTTCATCGTGACCGGTACGCCGTACGGAGTCGCGGCGTGGACCGCGGAGCGCAGGATCGCGCCGAGCAGGTTGCGCTTCCACGGCAGCGCGGCGCCGCCGCCCTTGCGGGTCACCTTCGGCACCGGACACCCGAAGTTCAGATCAATGTGCGCAACCCCATAGGAATCACACAACACCTGCACGGCACGGCCGATGTACGTTGGATCGACGCCGTACAACTGCACCGAGCGGACGGCCTCACGCTCGTCGAACGTGAGCATGTCGAGCGATTTCTGGTCACCCTCGACGATCCCGCGCGACGTGATCATCTCGCACACGTACAGCCCGGCGCCCTGCTCCGCACAGAGTCTCCGGTACGCCGCATTGGTGATGCCGGCCATCGGCGCCAGCACCACGGGTGTGTCGATCGTGAGGTTGCCCAGTTGCAGCATGGTTCAGGCCTTCGCCACCAGCACCTGGCCGTTGCCGGAGATCTGCGCCTTGTACGGCTGGACCGCGTTCGACATCGTGGTGACGTCGCAGGCGATCGGCTCGCCGGAATGCTTGACCACGGCAACATCAGCCATCGTGCAGGTCACCTTGGCCGCATCGGGCGCCGTACGCAGCACCGCGTCCACGACCTTCGCCTTCACGATCGCGACCGAGTCGGAGGTGAACTTGTACGACGCCGAGTACTGCTTCGCGTCGACCGTCAGCGTCCCGGTGTACGGCTTCCCGCCATACCTGACGGTGCACGTCAACGAGTGATTGCCAGGCTTCTCCACGTCCTCGATGCCCGGGCACTTCACAGTGGTGGTGGCGGACTTGCCGGCCGCGATCTGTGCCTGCTTGGCGATCGCGAACCGGATCCGGTCGGCCAGCGGTGCGTCGCTCGCCGGCTCGCCGGTCACCTTCGGCGTCGGCCACGGCTTCGACGGCGTCGGCAGCGGGGTCAGCGCCGGCGTGGACGCGGTCGGGATCGGCGAGTTCGAGCTTGCCGGGGGCGTCGACGGAGCAGGGCTGTCGTCGGCCGCCTGCGGCTTGGAGTCCGAGCATGCTGCCAGCACGAACACCATCACCGCGGACAGGCCGAAGACCGTCAGTCCGAAGCGCACGTGCTCACGCCCGAGGAACCGCCGAGCGGCCATGTCAGCAGCCGACCAGGTGCTGGGCGAGGTAGCCGGTGACCTCGGTGAGGGCCACCCGTTCCTGTTTCATCGAGTCGCGCTCCCGGATCGTCACGGCCTGGTCGTCGAGGGTGTCGAAGTCGACGGTGATGCAGTACGGCGTACCGATCTCGTCCTGCCGGCGGTAGCGGCGGCCGATCGCACCGGCGTCGTCGAAGTCGACGTTCCAGTTCTTCCGCAGTTCGGCGGCCAGGTCCTTCGCCTTCGGGGACAGCTCGGCGTTGCGCGACAGCGGCAGTACGGCGGCCTTCACCGGCGCGAGCCGCGGGTCGAACCGCAGCACCGTGCGCTTGTCCACGCCACCCTTCGCGTTCGGCGCCTCGTCCTCGGTGTAGGCGTCGAGCAGGAACGCGAGCACGTTGCGGGTCAGGCCGGCCGCCGGCTCGATCACGTACGGCGTCCAGCGCTCGCCCTTCTCCTGGTCGAAGTACGACAGGTCGGCACCGGACTGCTTGGAGTGGGTGGACAGGTCGAAGTCGAACCGGTTCGCGATGCCCTCGAGCTCGTCGAACTCCTTGCCGCCGAAGTTGAACTTGTACTCGATGTCGACGGTGCGCTTCGAGTAGTGGCTGAGCTTCTCCTTCGGGTGCTCGTAGAACCGCATGTTGTCCGGGTTCAGCCCGAGGCCGACGTACCAGTCCCAGCGCGTCTTCAGCCAGTACTCGTGCCACTGTTCGTCCGAGCCCGGGACGACGAAGAACTCCATCTCCATCTGCTCGAACTCGCGGGTCCGGAAGATGAAGTTGCCCGGAGTGATCTCGTTGCGGAAGCTCTTGCCGACCTGGGCGATGCCGAACGGCGGCTTCTTCCGGGCGGTGCCCATCACGTTCGCGAAGTTGATGAAGATGCCCTGCGCGGTCTCCGGCCGAAGGTAGTGCAGCCCCTCCTCGGACTCGACCGGGCCGAGGTAGGTCTTCAGCAAACCATTGAACATCCGTGGCTCGGTGAACGTGCCCTTGTTACCGCAGTTCGGGCAGGCGATCTCGGCCAGCTTGACGTCGTCGGCGTCCTTGTTCTTCCGCCGCGCGTAGTCCTCGCGCAGGTGGTCGTCGCGGAACCGTTTGTGGCAGGACTGGCACTCGGTCAGCGGGTCGACGAACTCGGACAGGTGCCCGGACGCCTCCCAGACCTTGGTCGGCAGGATCACCGACGAGTCCAGGCCGACGATGTCGTCACGACTCGTCACCATCGCCCGCCACCACTGGGTCCGGACGTTGTTCTTCAGCTCCACACCCAGCGGCCCGTAGTCCCAGGCCGACTTGGTTCCGCCGTAGATCTCGCCGCAGGGGTACACGAAGCCTCTCCGCTTGCTGAGGCTGACGACGGCATCGACGGTTTCCACGGGCACTTTTCGACTCCAGATAACGGGCACAGGTTGCGGTACGAAGGGTCCAGGCTATCGGTCCAGGGTGGCCACCGTCGCATCCGGCCGAACGACCGCTGCTACGGCAGGAACTCGGGTACGTCGTCGTACGCGGTGGGCTCGTCGATCGCCTGGGACAGCAGCGGGACGGCGGCCAGTTTCACCTCGTACGGCGACAGTGCGCGACGGTAACTGCCGATGTTCTCCCATTCCATCGTCAAGGCGAGCAGTTCCGGGTCGTCCGCGTTCCGCCCGGCCCGGGCGGCGACGAACCCCTTCTGCTTCCCCAGCACCTCGACCGCACCCCGTAGCCGCTCGAAAAACTCCGGCTGCTCCCCTGGTTCCACCCGGAACCTGATCACCACGAACACAGGGTCCACCATAAGACCTGGAACAATGGGTGGATGAGTTCCCCCAGCGGTCAGCCGGCGAGTCCGCTCCGGCAGCGGATCACGAAGTTCAGTTACCCGTACGTGGCGAAGCTGCACGGGATGCCCACCCTTACCCTCCCCGCCATCACGCTGGTGCTCGCCCTGGCCGGAGTCTTCGCTCCGGTGGTGATCGCCGTCCCGGCGCTGATCCTGCTCGCGCTGCTGCTGGCCTGGCTCGGGTTCCTGTCCTGGCCCGCCGTCAGCACCGGCCCGCGGTTCCTGCGCGTGTTCTCGATCCTGATCATCCTGCTCTTCGCGGTGTCCAAGGTCGCCAGCAGCTGACCCAAGGCCGTTGCCCCAGGCACCTTCTTGCCAGGCTGAGCTCAGCCTGATGCCTCGAGTCCCAAGCCCAGCAGGCGTTTGCGGAGGCAACCGAGTTCGACAGCGATCCGTTCGGCCAGTTTCTCCTGTGTCCGTGGCATATGCGGCCACGTGTAGACCTCCGACTCCAGATGGTGCGTCAACGGGTGACCACCACCGACAAGGCGGTTCAAGCAGTCGTCGAGTACGCCGTTCGTCCCGGTGAGCGGAGGCGGCAACGCCTTGTGCACAGGGACATGCGCATGCATCCGCCACGCCGCATGACCCGACAACTGGTAGGCCAGCTCGACGTCGTCAACACCGGGACCGCACCACTCCCGAACCTGACGCAGGTATTTCGGATCGCCCAGCTTCGCGAGCGCTCGACGCCCCGCGTAGTCGGACGGATCCACGAGCTGGGGCGCCGCGGACAGCTGCGCCTTCACCACATCGATGCCCGCTCGCCACAACGTTTCGAACGCACGATCGGGTTCCTCGAACTGCACGGCGAGATGGCAGGTATCGAATCCCAGTCCGATCGCCGATCCCCCGGCGTACGGGCCGGCGTAGCGGCTGAGCCAGGCGGCGGCCTGACCGAGCATCTCCAGGACGCAGCCCGGTTCGGGCTCGACGGCGATCCGGATCCGGCGGCCCGTGCGCGCCTCCGTCCGGGCGAGATGGCGCTCGACCCGGTCGAAAGCCTCCCGCGCCGCGGTGTTCCGGGCCTTGGACCACGGCACTCGCCACGCCAGCGGCAGCGTCGAGATCGAGCCGTACGCCGCATCGTCCGGCAGCAACTCGGCCAGGACATCGACCAGGTCAAGGGTGTAGCGGAGCCGCTCGGGATCGGTCCAGTCCGGGCAGTAGACCTTGGTGCCGACGATCTCCTCGGTGAAGAAGCTGTGCGGGATCCCGTTCAACGTGACGACTTCGAGCCGGTTGCGACCGAGCGTCCGGCGCAGCCTGTTCAGCGCTGCCGGCGAGTTCGCCAATCGATCGGCCAGCGCGCTCGGGAACCAGAGACCGACACCGAGCACCGCCACATCCAAGTCCTTGCGAACCAAGGACGCGCAGCCGTCGAGACCGGCGATCACGCCGTCCAGATCGCCGGCCGGATGGACGTTCGCGCTGTACCCCAGGTGGACGGCCGAACCGTCGCGATGCCGAAATCTCATCAGCACTCCTCACCCCGATGCAGCCACGGAAGGTACTTGCACGCGGACTCTCCGTGACCTATTCAGCACTCTAGGAGCCCCTTGCTCCCGGGGGAAGAGGATGGTGCGCGACTATGCCGGTTCGTGAAGAAGTTCGGGCTCGGTCGAGATCAGGTCGCGGGAACGGTCGGCCACCGCCATCGCGGCCAGGGCCGTCGTGAGCGGGACCGCGGCGATGATGCCGAGGCTGCCGACCAGGCCGCGGACGATCTCCATCGCCACCATTTCGGTGGAGATGACGTACCGGCCGGGAACGCCCTGGATCGCGAACGTCATCAGAATCGGCAAGGCAGCACCGGCGTACGCGAGCACGAGTGTGTTGACGACCGACGCGACATGGGCGCGGCCGATCCGCAGGCCCGCGCCAACCAACTCACGCCGGGTCGCGGTCGGGTTCGCGGCGGACAGTTCCCAGACGGCCGCGGCCTGCGTGACGGTCACGTCGTCGAGTACGCCGAGCGCTCCGATGACGATGCCGGCCACCAGCAAGCCCTTCAGATCCACGCCGGGCACGAGTGCCTGCACCCCAGACGCACCCTCCGACGCCAGTCCGCTCAGTTGGCAGAACTTGGTGAAGAACCACCCGAGCAACACGGTCAGACCCAGGGCTGCGATCGTCCCGGACAACGCGATCGAACTCTCGGCATTGATCCCATGCGTGAGGAACAACGCGATCGCCATGATCACCGCGCCGCCGACGACCGCGACGACGAGTGGATTCGAGCCGTTCAGGATCGCGGGCAGGATGAACTGGGTGAGAGTCACCGCGGTCACCGCCAACGCGATCAACGCCGCGAAGCCCCGCCACCTCGACAGCGCCACCACCGCGACTGCGAAGATCGCGGCCAGCAGGAGCAGCGGCATCGTCCGGTCGTGGTCGACGTACTGGTAGCGCTGCTCGAGCGGAGCACCTTTCTGAATACCGAGCATCAGGGACTGCCCGACCTCGATCTTCAGCGGAGCCTGACCGGCCTTCGGCACCTGGACCGCCACCGACTTGCCCTGGTCCGGCCCGCTGGTCACCTTCACCGTGGCCTCGTCGCACTGATCCTTCTGCTGGGCGCACGGCTTCAGCGCGGTGACCTCGCCCCTGGCCGAGTCGGTCTGGTACGACGCGACCTTCACGCCACCGCCGGGCCACATCACGATCATCGCGATCACCGCGGCCGCGAGCAGCGGCGCGAGGACCGCTGCGACCACAATGCGGACACGGCGGGCGACGATCGCATCCGAGTCGACGACCGAGGTATCGACCACGTGATCGCCGTGACCGTGACCGTGTCCATGGCCGTGCCCCTGCGGAATATCGATCTTCCGGCGCCGGTTGGGACGACGGTCGGCACGGCGGCGTCCGACGCTGCGACTGGCCATAGATGAACTCCCTGTTTTGACAATCAGTTCCAACTAAATGAAAATGATTGTCATGAGATCTCGTCTTCGTGCTGTCGTCGCCGGCGCCACCGCCCTGGCTGCTGTCACTCTGGCCGGGTGCGGCGGTTCGTCCGCCAGCGGCTCTGCTGACGGCAAGCTCGACGTCGTGACATCGTTCTACCCGCTCGAGTTCATCGCCCGGACAGTGGGGGGCGATGCGGTGCACGTGACCACGCTGACCGCTCCTGGTGTCGAGCCGCACGACCTCGAACTCACCCCCAAGCAGGTCGGCACGATCGCGACCGCCAAGCTCGTCGTCTACGAGAAGAACCTGCAGCCGGCCGTCGACGAGGCGGTCGAGCAGAACGCCAAGGACGCCGGCTTCGACGTCGTCCCGGCGGCAAAGCTGGAGGCGACCGGCGCCGACTTCGAGGAGCACGACGAGACCCAGGGCGCGGCTACGCCAGGGGGAACCACCCAGCCCGCCGCCTACACCGAAGAGGCGCTCGACCCCCACTTCTGGCTGGATCCGATCCGGTACGCCGACGTGGTCAAGGCAGTCACCGACAAGCTGGTCGCCACCGACAGCGCGAACGCGGCGGGCTACCAGGAGCGGTCCAAGGCCCTGCTCGCCGACATCGCCAAGCTCGACACCGACTACAAGACCGGCCTGGCCAACTGCCGGCTCAAGACCTTCGTGACCAGCCACGAGGCCTTTGCGTACCTCGCGAAGCGATACGGTCTGACGATGGTCGGCATCGCCGGGTTCACCCCGGACGCCGAGCCGACCCCGGCCCGGATCAAGGAGGTCCAGGACATCGTGAGGGCACAGAAGGTGACCACGATCTTCTACGAGGAACTGGTCAGCCCGAAGGTGGCCGAGACGATCGCCCGTGACGTCGGCGTGCAGACCGCCGTACTGAGCCCGATCGAGGGCCTGTCCGACGCGAACTCGCAGGAGACGTACCTGACCCTGATGCGGGAGAACCTGCAGGAGCTCCAGAAGGCGAACAGCTGCGCGTGACATCACAACCACCGGACTCCGCACCGGCCGTCCAGGTCGCCGATCTCTCGGTCGAGCTGGGTGGCAGGCTGATCCTGCGCGGCGTCGACCTGCAGGTCCGCCAGGGCGAGGTCGTCGCTGTCCTCGGCACCAACGGCTCCGGCAAGTCCACCCTCATCCGCACGGTCGTCGGCCTGCTGCCCGCGGCCCGCGGACAGGTCCGCCTCTTCGGTACGCCGGTCCCCCGCTTCCGGCAGTGGAAGCGCATCGGGTATGTCCCTCAGCGCATCACCGCAGCAGGCGGCGTACCCGCGACTGTGTATGAAGTGGTGTCCTCCGGACTGCTGTCGCAGCGGCGGCTGTTCACAACGATGCACGCGTCCGGCAAGCGGGCAGTCGAGGACGCGCTGCGGATCGTCGACATGGCCGACCGGCGCAAGGACGCCGTGGCTGAGCTGTCCGGTGGGCAGCAGCAGCGAGTCCTGATCGCGCGAGCGCTGGTGTCCGACCCGGAGCTGCTCGTCCTGGACGAGCCGACGGCCGGAGTGGATCTGGCCAGCCAGCAGATCTTCGCCGACGCGATCCGGGACCGGGTCGCGCGCGGCACCACGGTGGTGATGGTGAGCCACGACCTCGGCCCGATGGACGCGCTGATCGACCGGTCCGTCGTCCTGCGCCGCGGCCGGATCGTGTACGACGGCCCGCCGCACGCCTCCCAGACCCACGCTCACGTCCACCACTCACACGGCGGCGACGAACCGGGGTGGCTGACCTCATGACCATGTTCCAGCTGGAGTTCATGCAGCGGGCGCTGATTGCCGGACTGCTCACTGGACTCTCCGCGCCCGCTATCGGCACGTACCTGGTGCAGCGGCGGCTGTCCCTGATGGGCGACGGCATCGGGCACATCGCGATCACCGGTGTGGCCCTTGGCCTGCTCACCGGCACCGCACCGGTGTTCACGGCGGTCATCGTCTCGATCGCAGGCGCCACAGCGATCGAGCTTGTCCGGGCCCGCGGCAAGGCCAGTGGCGACGTCGCCCTCGCTCTCCTCTTCTACGGCGGCATCGCGGGCGGTGTGCTGCTGATCGGCCTCGCCGGCCAAGGTGCAGCCACCCTGAACACCTATCTGTTCGGCTCGCTGACCACAGTCTCGTCCAGCGACCTGTACGTCGTCGTCGGACTGGCTGTGACCGTCCTGGTGGTGGCGATCGGGCTGGGACCGCAGCTGTTCGCGGTGTGCCAGGACGAGGAGTTCGCCCGGGTGACCGGACTGCGGGTTCAACTGCTCAACCTGCTCATCGCAGTGATGGCTGCTGTCACGGTGACTGTGGCGATGCGGACTGTCGGCCTGCTACTGGTGAGCGCGCTCATGGTCGTCCCGGTGGCAACGGCACAGCAGATCACCCGGTCGTTCCGCAGTACGTTCGTCACCGCGTGCGTCATCGGGGTGGTCGCCTGTCTGGCCGGCATCGTCACGTCGTACAACGCGAACGTCGCTCCGGGCGCGACCATCGTCGTACTGGCGCTGGCCGGGTTCGTGGTGGCGGCAACTGCGGGCACCCTGATCCGCCGGCGGCAGGGCCGGGTCGCGCCGCTGGCCGACGCGGAGCCGGAGGTCGGCGTACCGGTGCCGGAGCCGCATGTCGTGAGCGCCGGACACCCACATGCGCACAATCCGCAGTGCGGCCACACCAAGGTCGAGCACGACGACCACGTCGACTACGTCCACGACGGTCACCTGCACGCTGCGCACGGTGACCACTGGGATGAGCACTGACATGAATGCTGACTTGCCGACCTCTGCGAGAATTGACCCGGACCAGAGAACAGGAGGAACGGTGGCCATCGGAACACGCTCGACCCGTCAGCGCGCGGCGGTAGCGTCGGCGCTCGAGAATCTCGACGACTTCCGGACCGCCCAGGAGATCCACCAGGAACTCCGGTCCTCCGGTGAGGCAGTCGGCCTGACCACCGTCTACCGGACCCTGCAGGCGCTGGCCGACTCGCGGGAGGTCGACGTACTCCGGACTGCCGACGGCGAGACGGCGTACCGGCGCTGTTCCAAGGGCCATCACCACCACCTGGTCTGCCGTAACTGCGGCCGAACCGTCGAGGTCGAGGGGCCGGCGGTCGAGCGCTGGGCCGACAAGGTCGCGGCCGAACACGGGTACGCCGACATCAGCCACACGCTGGAGATCTTCGGCACCTGTCAGGACTGCCAGCCCTCGTCGTAGCCGCGTGACCCAGGTCACCTTTGTGTTTGAGCGCGCTCAAAGGCGTACGGTCGAAGACATGACCACGACCGACCTCACCGCCCGGGAACGATGGCAGGCGATCGCCGCTCATCACCAGGGCCCGGAGCCGATCGACGCGGACCTGTTCTGTCTGCTCGATCTGCCCACGGACCTGCCCGAGCGGCTGCCGATCGCCGAGGCGGCCGAGGTCACGGCGCTGACTGCGCACACACTGCGGTACTACGAGCGGATCGGGCTGGTCCGGGTCGGACGCGACGAGGCCGGCCACCGCAGCTACGACCGGCGGGCGCTGGCCCGGATCGTGCTGATCACCAGGCTGCGGGTGTCCGGCATGCCGGTCGCCACGATCAGCCACTACGTGGACCTGGTCGAGCAGGGTGAGCACACCGAGCCACAACGGCTCGCCCTGATGCAGGACCACCGGGCCAAGATCCAGCAGCAGCTGAGCGATCTGCAACTCGCGCTCGCGGTGACCGACTACAAGATCTCCGTGTACGGCGGCAGCGCCACCTAGTACATCCCCTTTCGCCGGACCGGCGGACCCGCTCGAGGTCCGTCGGCGGGCGGAGCCATGCCAACTGATGGAGCAGAAAATGAATCTGGGAAGCAGCGGAGCCGAAGTCAGCCGGATCGGATTGGGCTGCATGGGAATGAGTTTCGCGTACGGCGAGACCGACGACACCGAGTCGGTCGCGACCCTGCACCGCGCCCTGGACCTCGGCATCACCTTCCTCGACACCGCCGACCTGTACGGGTTCGGTGCGAACGAGGAACTGGTCGGCCGGGCCATCGCGGACCGCCGGGACGAGGTGTTCCTGGCGACCAAGTTCGGCATCGTCGGCAACCCGCTCAAAGACAAGGTGCGCGGTGTGAACGGATCGCCCGAGTACGTGCGGTCCTCGATCGACGCATCACTGACCCGGCTCGGCACCGACCACGTGGAGCTGTACTACCAGCACCGCGCGGACCCCGACGTACCGATCGAGGAGACGGTCGGCGCGATGGCCGAGCTGGTCGCGGCCGGGAAGGTACGGTACCTCGGTCTGTCGGAGGCGTCCGCGGACACGATCCGGCGGGCGCACGCCGTACACCCGATCACGGCGGTGCAGTCGGAGTGGTCGCTGTTCAGCCGCGACATCGAGGAGTCGGTGCTGCCGGTCTGTCGTGAGCTCGGGATCGGGCTCGTGCCGTACTCGCCACTCGGTCGCGGGCTGCTGACCGGTGCGCTGCCGGCTGACCTCGCGGACGACGACTTCCGGCGTACTCTCCCCCGCTTCAACGACCAGAACCTGGAGACGAACCTGGCGCTGGTGGAGCAGGTCCGCGCGATCGCGGCGTCGTACGAGGCGACTCCGGGGCAGGTGGCGCTCGCCTGGGTGCTTGCGCAGGGCAACGACGTCGTGCCGATCCCGGGGACGAAGCGGCGCCGCTACCTGGAGGAGAACTGGGCCGCGGTCGATCTGAAGCTGTCCGCGGACGACCTCGCCTCGCTGTCGGAGCTGACCCCGGCGGGCACCCGGTACCCGGACATGAGCTGGGTCGGCCGCAGTACTGCCCCGCTGGACTGATAAACTTCTTCGCAGTAAGCCTTCCGTACCGGATCTCGTTCCGGCGGGAGGCTTTTCTGCGTTCTGATTCCTTTTGCTGCTGGGTGAGGAGACCGATGTTCGTACGACGTAGCACCGCCGAGGACCGAGTGGTGCTGGAGCGGTTGTGGCTGATGTTCCGGCATGACATGTCCGAGTTCCAGGGGCAGCTGCCTCTGCCGGACGGCGGCTACCGGAGCGCGTGGCTGGAGAAGGTCCTGACCGGGGATCCGGACTGGGCGGGCTACGTGTTCTTCAACGGCGAGAGCCCGATCGGCTTCTGCTTCATGCGGGCGCTGACCCAACCGGTGCGGGTGCTGAACGCCTTCTTCATGGTGCGGCCGATGCGGCGGAACGGACTGGGCCTTCGCGCTGTCCAGGAGGTGCTCGCGCACCACCCTGGACCGTGCGACGTCGCGTTCCAGGACAACAACGAGAAGGCCGTCCGGTTCTGGCAGCGGGTCGCCACCGAGTTCTCCGGCGATGCCTGGACCAAGGAACACCGGCCGATCCAGGGCAAGCCCGAGACGACTCCGGACGCCTGGATCTCGTTCAAGGTCTAGAACACGACCACCGAGCGCAGTACGTCGCCGTGGTGCATCTTGGTGAAGGCGGCCTCCACGTCGTCCAGGGCGATCGTCTCGGAGACGAAGCGGTCCAGCGGCAGCCGGCCCTGCAGGTGGAGGTCGATCAGCAGCGGGAAGTCCCGGGTCGGCAGGCAGTCGCCGTACCAGCTCGACTTGAGTGAACCGCCGCGGCCGAAGAAGTCGAGCAGAGGCATGTCGAGCGTCATGTCCGGCGTGGGTACGCCGACCAGTACGACGGTGCCGGCCAGGTCGCGGGCGTAGAACGACTGCTTCCAGGTCTCGGGCCGGCCGACCGCGTCGATCACCACGTCCGCACCGAACCCACCGGTCAGCTCCTGGACCGCCTCGACGACCCCGTCGTGGTCGAGGTCCTTGGAGTTGATCGCGTGGGTCGCACCCAGTTCCCGGGCCACCGCGAGCTTGCGCTCGTCGATGTCGAGGGCAATCACCTTCGCCGCGCCCGCGAGCCGGGCGCCGACCACGGCCGCCGTACCGACGCCGCCGCAACCGATCACGGCGACGGTGTCACCGCGGCCGACGTTCCCGGTGTTGATCGCGGCGCCGAGGCCGGCCATCACGCCGCAGCCGAGCAGGCCGGCTACCTCGGCCTTGGCGGCCGGGTCGACCTTGGTGCACTGGCCGGCCGCGACGAGGGTCTTCTCGGCGAACGCGCCGATGCCGAGCGCCGGGCTCAGCTCGGTGCCGTCCTTGAGCGTCATCTTCTGCTTGGCATTGTGGGTGTTGAAGCAATACCACGGACGCCCGCGCAGGCAGGCCCGGCAGTTGCCGCAGACGGCCCGCCAGTTCAGTACGACGAAGTCGCCGGGCTCGACGTCGGTGACACCCTCGCCGACCGACTCCACCACGCCTGCCGCCTCATGACCGAGCAGGAACGGGAAGTCGTCGTTGATGCCACCCTCCCGGTAGTGCAGGTCCGTGTGGCAGACACCACACGCCTGGATCTTCACCACCGCCTCGCCCGGGCCGGGATCGGGGATCGTGATCTCCTCGATCGACACCGGATTACCCTTGCCTGCCGCCACCACTCCACGCACCGTCTGAGCCATGCCCCAGACGCTAACCGGCCGAGGGCGATCCCGTCAGCCCCCCTCCGCGTGTCCACCGGTCGGGGGACACGGGGTCCGCCGGGTGACGCTCCCGGGGGACGGGGTGCGGACGGGAAGGTTGAGGCATGCAGACAGACAACGCAGTGAGGGTGCGGGGCCTGGTGAAGCGGTACCCGGACAAGGTGGCGGTCGACGGCGTCGACCTGGACATCCATCACGGCGAAGTGTTCGCCCTGCTCGGGCCGAACGGCGCCGGCAAGACGACGACCGTCGAGATTCTGGAGGGGTATCGCCACGCCGACGAGGGCGAGGTCAGCGTGCTGGGCACCGATCCGGCGCACGGGGGACGGCAGTGGCGGGCGCAGCTCGGGATCGTGTCGCAGACCTCCCGCGACGAGGCCGAGTTGTCCGTCGCCGAGCTGGTCCACCACTTCGCCGGGTACTACCCGAATCCGCGGGACCCCGACGAGGTGATCGCCGCGACCGGTCTCGAGGAGAAGCGCCGTACCCGGACCCGCAAGCTGTCCGGCGGTCAGCGCCGCCGCCTTGACGTCGCGCTCGGCGTGGTCGGGAACCCAGAACTGCTGTTCCTGGACGAGCCGACCACCGGGTTCGATCCCGAGGCGCGGCGGCAGTTCTGGACGCTGATCGAGAACCTGCGCACCGAGGGCACCACCATCCTGCTCACCACCCACTACCTGGACGAGGCCGAGCACCTGGCCGACCGGGTCGGCGTGATCGCCGACGGCCGGATGATCGAGGTCGCGACCCCCGACACGCTCGGTGGACGCGGCGCTCGGACCGCCCGTGTCTCCTGGCTGTCTGCCGACGGGATGCGCGAGGTGCGCACCGACCAACCGACCGCCGAGGTCGCGCGACTGATGGCCGAGTACGACGGCGAGGTGCCGGAGCTGCAGGTACTCCGGCCGAGCCTGGAAGACATCTACCTGGAACTGATCGGTTCGGTCGTGGCCGCTCCGGTCCTGGAAGGAGCGGTTCGATGAGCACGGCGTTGCCCTCCCCCCTCAAGATCGGCCTGTCCCGGACCCGCCTCGAGGTGAAGGAGTTCTTCCGGGAGCGGGAGCAGCTGATCTTCACGTTCCTCTTCCCGATCATCTTCCTGGGCATCTTCTCCGCCGTGTTCAGCGGCACCGACTTCTCCGGCGGCGTCGACGCAGCCACCTACTTCACCCCCGGAATGATTGCCTCCGGCATCTTCCTGACCAGCTTCCAGTCGCTGTCCATCGGCATCGCGATCGAGCGCGACCAGGACGTCCTGAAACGGCTCCGCGGTACGCCGATGTCCTCGCAGTCGTACTTCATCGGCAAGATCGGTGTCGTCCTGGTCACCTCCGTCCTGCAGTTCGGCCTGCTGCTCGCGATCGCCGGTCTGCTGCTCGGCGTCGACATCCCGAGCGAGCCGGAGAAGTGGCTGAACTTCGTCTGGATCTTCATCCTGGGTACGGCGTCCGGGTGCGTGCTGGGGATCGCGTTCTCCGTCGTACCGAAGTCCGGGCGGGCCGCCTCCGCGGTGGTGACGCCGGTGGTCCTGCTCCTGCAGTTCATCTCCGGTGTGTACTTCGTCTACAGCAGCCTGCCGGCCTGGATGCGCACGGTGGCGGAGATCTTCCCTCTGAAGTGGCTCGCGCAGGGCATGCGCTCGGTGTTCCTGCCGGACGGTTTCGAGGTGAATGAGCCGGGCGGTTCGTGGCAGCTCGGAACCGGTGCGATCGTGCTCGCGGTCTGGCTGGTGGTCGGCCTCTTCGTTGCCCAGCGCGTCTTCCGCTGGACCCGCCGGGACGCGGGCTGATGAAGCAGGAACTCGGTACGACGCCGGCCCCGGTGGCCCGGCGTCGTACCGTGTCCACCTGGGGCGTACCTCGGGTGTGGGTCCTGGCGTGGAGGAAGATGGTGACCGTGGAAGCGACGAAGCGGGTGGACCAGCCGGTCTGGACGCGCACGCTGGTCGGCTGGCACGTCGTGTTCTGGGTCCTGCTGGCGACAACGCTGGCGGTGTCCTTCACGGTCGACCTCAGCCCGGTCCGGCGTGCCTTCTTCGTCGGCGCGGTGGTGGTGCTGGGGGCGGCGTACCAGTTCATCGGGCTGCCCGCGATCAGGTCCCGGCGGCGGCTGCCGTCGCACGTTTATCGATTGATCATGATCGCGTGCCTCATGGTGCTGGTCGGGCTGTTCCCGCAGTCGGTGTTCCTGATGTTCATCGTGTCGGCCCAGATCTGGTTGCTCGGCGACGACGTACGCGAGGGTGCGGCGTTCAGTGTGCTGCTGGTGATCGGGGTCGGCGCCGCACAGCTGTGGAGCGCGGGGTGGGGCTGGGACACGTTCTGGGAGGTCCTGCCGTGGATGCTGGTCAGCCTGGTGGTGAGCCTGCTGTTCGGCATCTGGATCGAGAGGGTGATCACGCAGAGCGAGCAGCGGGCCGAGCTGATCGAGCAGCTGGAGTCGGCCCGCGACGAGCTCGCCGAGGCGCACCACAGCGCCGGCGTGATGGCTGAGCGGGAGCGGATGGCGCGCGAGATCCACGACACGCTCGCGCAGGGCATGACCAGCATCGTGATGCTCGCCCAGGCGGCCGCGGTCGAGCTGCAGCGCGGCGGTACGGACGGAGCGGCGGCGCGGTTGGCCGCGATCGAGGACACGGCCCGGGAGAACCTCGCCGAGGCCCGTGCATTGGTTGCCGCGTTCACCCCGGTTGCGTTGTCGGAGGCAACGTTGACCGAGGTACTGCGCCGCCTGGCCGAACGGTTCGCGGCTGAGACCGGGGTCGACGTACAGGTGTCGCTCGATCTGCCGGACGAGGAGGTCGCGGCGCTTCCGCAGGCGCAACAGGTGGTGTTGCTGCGGGCCGCTCAGGAGGCGCTGGCGAATGTACGGAAGCATGCTCGGGCGACTCAGGTGCTGATCACGTTGGGACTGTCCGACGGGCGCGTGTGGATCGAGATCCGGGATGACGGGTCCGGGTTCGCACCCGCGACGGTGTCCGGAGGGTTCGGGCTGGCCGCGATGCGCGGGCGGGTCGAGGAGTCCGGGGGCTCGGTGCAGGTGGAGAGCGCGCCGGGCCGCGGTACCAAGGTGCAAGTGCTGATGCCGGTTCAGGAGGATGCGTGATTCGGGTTCTGGTGGTCGACGACCATCCGGTGGTGCGGTCAGGGCTGGTCGGCATGCTCTCCGTGACCGAGGACATCGAGGTGGTCGGCGAGGCCGGAGACGGTTCGGAGGCTCTTGCGCTGGTCGAGTCGGCTCGGCCTGACGTCGTACTCATGGATCTGCGGATGCCGAGGACGGACGGGGTAACAGCCACGGGGGCGATCGTGTCCGGGTACCCGTCGACGCGGGTGCTGGTGCTGACGACGTACGACACTGACACCGACATCCTGCATGCGGTCGAGGCGGGGGCTGCTGGGTATCTGTTGAAGGACACTCCGCATGCCGATCTGCTGGATGGGATTCGTGCTGCTGCGCGTGGGGAGACGGTGCTGGCGCCTCCGGTTGCGGCGCGGCTGATGTCGCGGTTGCGTACGCCTGCTGCCCCGCCGGCTGCGCAGCCGTCGCCGCGGGAGCTCGAGGTGCTGGCGGCTGTGGCTCGGGGGCTGAGTAATGCGGAGATCGGGCGGGAGCTGTATATCGGGGAGGCTACGGTGAAGACGCATCTGCAGCGGCTTTTCACGAAGCTCGATGTGGACGACCGGACTCGTGCGGTGACGGTCGCTTATGAGCGCGGGTTGTTGCCTAATCCTCGTACTACTTGACGGTGCTTGGGTTGACCTCGTTGGGGTTTTGCTTGACCTCGTTGGGGATTGCGCCGCCGTAGCGGCGGTCTCGCTGGGCGTAGATCTCGATCGCACGCCACAGGTCGCGGCGGTCGAAGTCGGGCCACAGGGTGTCCAGGAAGACCATCTCGGCGTACGCGAGCTGCCAGACCAGGAAGTTGCTGGTCCGCTGCTCCCCGGACGAACGGACGAACAGGTCGACCTCGGGGATGTCCGGCGCGTACAGGTGCCGCGCGATCGTCTGCTCGTTGATCCGGTCCGGCTTGAGCTTGCCCTCGGCAACTTCTGCCGCGATCTTGCGCATCGCGTCGGCGATCTCGGCCCGGCCGCCGTAGTTCACGCAGAACTGCAGCGTGATCGTGTCGTTGTCCTTGGTCCGCTCCTGTGCGTACTCGAGCTCGTCGATCACGCTCTTCCACAACCGCGGCCGGCGCCCGGACCACACCACCCGGACCCCCATCGCATCCAGCTCATCCCGGCGCCGATGGATCACCTCACGGTTGAACCCCATCAGGAACCGCACCTCTTCCGGCGACCGCGCCCAGTTCTCCGTCGAGAACGCGTACGCCGAGATGTACTTCACCCCGATCTCGATCCCACCCTTGATCACATCCAGCAGCGAAGCCTCCCCCGCCCGATGCCCCTCCGTCCGAGCCAACCCGCGCTGCTTGGCCCACCGCCCATTCCCATCCATGACAATCGCCACGTGCTTCGGCACCAGTTCCTTAGGCACCCCCGGCGCCCGAGCCCCCGAAGGATGCCCCTCCGGCGCCACCACCACCTTCTTCTCCCCCCGCAAACCCTCCACACCCCGACGACGACGACCAATAGGCGACATACCCAAATCCTCCCCCACGGCCCCACCTCCAGGCGCAGGCCCCCCGACCACCACGCAACTCCACCCGCGCCCACGCCAACCACCACGGCACGCGCTCGGCCGATCGAGTCCAAAAGGACCAATTGCCCAGGGCAAGCCACCCGCCGCCCACCCCCCACCCGCCTCCAGACAAGACCAACGCAGAGGCCTCCCCGACCCTGCTTCGCCGACGCACGGTCACGCCCACCCCTGTGGAAAACTCAGCCGCCGAACACCCTCCGTATGACACCCTTACACCAACAGCAACCCAGATCGGAGCCCTGCATGACCCGCCGCCCGGCCCTCGGACCCGCCGCCGCAGCCATCTGCGCCCTCCTAGCGCTAACCGCCTGCGAAGGCTCTCCAGAAGCCGGACGGCCCGACAGCACTCCCACCTCGACCTCATCGACCTCCACCCCGACCCCCACAGCTCCCCGTTGGACCCCCGAGGAACAGGCAGCCATCACAGCCGCGAAAGCGCGCTACGCCGCCGCCACTGCGGCAGTCGATCACGCACTCGTTAACCCGGCGACGCTAGATCGTTCGGCGCTTGAGAAGGCTGGCATCGGCGGCGAGTGGATCATCACGATCATCGACCAAGCGAGATCGATGACACGCAGCGGCTGGTACCAGACCGGCAACACAGGAATCACCAACACGAAGGTGACTTCCGTGAAGCTCGACGGAGAGCAACCGGAGGTGAATCTCAGTAACTGCCTGGACAGCTCGAAGCTGGTCCTCAGGTTCAAGAAGGACGGCAAACCCGTCCCGCTAGGACCTGGCAACGGACGTCGTCATCAGTTCGCGTCCCGTCTGGTCTACGCCCCACCCGCACCGGGCGGACGAAGCATCTGGTTCTTGATCTCCGACAAGGACAAGGGAACATGCTAAGGCGAGCGATACGACTCTGTTGGATCGTGTTGGTGACTCTGGGCGGTCTCGTTCTCTGCGGTGTAACTGCGTCGGCGGAGGACAAACCACCACCGCCAGGTCCCGGCTACGAATGGGTCTGTGCCCTCCACTACTGCCAATGGATCGCTAGCAGCTCTGTGACTCCCTCAGACACACCCCATGAGCCCGGCACCGATGACAAGGGCGGTAAGAAGACGAAACCTGTGTGCGAGTTCCACGGCGCCGCGCAGGCATGCGTCGACGCACAGCTCGGTAACTGGTCGAACGGCAAACAGTGCTACATGCGCCGCGAAGTGCCGCAACCCCCGCCAGGCGACTACCGATGGCAAGGCCACACGGACGGCAGCATCTGGGCCTGTGTCAGAGAGCAGGGGTACGACGAGGGTCGGCATCTCGTGACCGAGTGGGTGTGGTTGCCCGGGGAGCCGGACACCGTGGTGATTGATCCGGTGACCTTGGCGTATCGGGCTGTGGCTGAGATGCAGTTGGCTCCGCCGTTGGTGAAGTCGGCGCCTGGGGTAGGGCAGATCGGGCTGGTGAATATGCCGGTTTGGTTGTGGGTGGAGAAGACGGAGAACACCTGGGGGCCGATTGTGCGGAGTGCGAGTGTGCCGGGGTTGTCGGTGACGGCTACTGCACACGTGAAGGCGGTCAACTGGGCTCTTGGGGACGGGAACACAGTTCGGTGTGAGGGATCAGGTACACCGTACAACAAGGCGATAGGCATCAAGGACTCCCCCGACTGCGGGCATCGATACAAGAAGACCTCGCGAGAGCTCCCGAAGTGCACCTATCCCGTGACCGCCAGTGCGCAATGGGACATCACCTGGCAAAGCACGCTGGGCGACACCGGCCAAATCTCCATGACCCAGCAGGCCGCCACGCAACTGCGGATCGGAGAGGCAGTACCTGTGCTGGTCGATCCCGACGGAGGCGAGGTCGCAGCGCCGGCCAAGGGTGGCTGTGGATAACTCGGACTCTCGTCGCGGCGGAACGAATACATTCAGAGCATGAGCGGATTGCTTGGCGTTGACGAGCTACGCACGGATCTGGCTGGCGTGCTGGTGAGATTCCGGCGTGGGCGTACTCGGGCCTTCAGCTTTGGGGATGGTGAGCCGGAGGCTGTGATGCTCACGTACGACGAGTTCGAAGATCTCGGCGGGGAGGCCAAGTTCGGAAGCCCGGGCGAGGCGGTGGACCCAGGCGAACTGGCCGCGCGGTTGCGCAGAGTTGTAGAGGCGTGGCGGGTCGGACGCGGAGCTCCAGTTGTTTGGGGGTACGACGGGCAGCCGGAGGCAGTGGTGATGTCTACGGCGCAATACCGGGATCTGCGGGGGGATGATCAGCCGCCGGTGGGGGTGGTTGATGATCCGACTGTTCGTGCGTATGCGAGTGGGCCGTTGCCTGGTAGTCGACCGTTGGATCTGGATGAGTGGGCGGCCGGCGATCCGTTCACTCGGGAGCTTCTCGACGAGATTCGTGCCGAGGAGAGACCGCCGAACGATGAGCGATGACGGCAGGTATCTGGTCGTCGGGCACGAGAAGTTTCACCAGGATCTGCATCTGCTCCGTCAGCAGGCGAAGGCGGCAGTGGGTTATCGGCACCTGTACCGCGAAGTGCTTCGCGAGATCGAGAGGCTGCGGACCGGGAGCTCGGACGGTCATCATGCGCTCGGATATGAGCCAGGTAAGGGCGATCTCCGTGACAGCGTGACGTCGTACGTGCGGTCCGATCCGGGGCGGAAGGCCGATTACCGGCTTGTGTTTCGGGAGAGCCAGCCGGCGCGGCCAGGTGAGTTGCCACGTCGGGAGTTGCTGGCGATCAAGCCGCGGCGGGGGCGGAACAACATCTACGCTCACGTCTGCGCTCGGCTGAACCGGCACCCGTACGACCGGCAGCCGGGCCTGGATCGGTTTGGGGAGCGCCGGGCTGACTCAGGCGGGAGTGAGGAAGCCAGGCGGGCGGAGATGGATGTTAAGCGGGCTATTGCTCATGCGTGGGACGGGCAGCAGCCGTTGGGGAGTTCGCGGGCGCTTGGCGTTGGTGGGCGGAGGGGCGGAGCTCCGAGTGAGGCGCCGGGGCGGCGGCCGGTCGGGGCGCGGAGTGGGCCTACTGGGTGGCCGGGGTGGGGGCGGTCGGCCGGTCGGGGGTTAGGTCCAGGTGGGGGAGGGAGCGGAGTTGGTGGTCTTGGTGGTAGGTGAAGAAGGCGGCTATCAGGCCGGTGGCTTCTCGGCGGGTTCGGGGGTCGGCTTGGAGGGCGGCGGGCCAGTCGCCGGTGAGGAGGGCGGAGAGGTGGGTGACGGTGGTGGGGGCCGGCATGGCTGAGGCTGGGGGGCGGCAGGAGGAGCAGACCATGCCGCCGGAGGCGGGGTTGAAGGCTCGGTGCGGGCCTGGTTCGCCGCAGCGGGCGCAGTCGGCGAAGGATGGGGCGTAGCCGGAGATCGCTAGGGAGCGGAGGAGGAAGGAGTCGAGGACGAGGGCTGGTTCGCGTTCGCCGGTGGAGAGGACTCGGAGCGCGCCGGCTAGCAGGAGGTGCTGCTGGGTGGCGGGTTCCTTCTCCTCTACTACGAGGCGGTCGGCGGTCTCGAGGAGGACGGTGCCGGTGGTGTAGCGGGCGTAGTCGCCGACGATTCCTTCGCCGTACGCCGCGATGGAGACGGCCTGGGTGACTACGTCGAGCGTTCGGCCGGTGGCGAGTTGGAGGTCGACGTGGCTGAACGGTTCGAGGCGGGCGCCGAAGCGGGAGGAGGTACGGCGGACTCCCTTGGCGACCGCGCGGATCTTGCCGCGGCCGCGGGTCAGCAGCGTCGCGATCCGGTCCGCCTCACCCAGTTTCTGGGTGCGCAGCACGATCGCCTCATCCCGATAGAGCGGCACGAAGTCAGTCTCTCACCCACCACCGACCATTCCCCCGCCAACTCACCCCGGGGCCAAGGCGGGGGTGGGCAACTCATGTCGGAAGGGTTAGGGCGGCAGGGGTGGGGTCTGTACGAGCGGCACGAGGCAGCGTCTCGGCCCGCGGCGACAAGGCCAGGCCCTCCGCGGGCGGGTGCGGGGTTAGCCCGCGGCGCGGCTGTGTGGAGTTGGCCGGAGGCAGGCCGGGCTCGCCGGTGGTGGGTGTGGGAGTGGCGGGGCGATGTGGAGTTCGCCGAGGCGGGCGGGGGCGGGCTAGCCGGAGGCGGGCGTAGGAGCGGCCGGACCGGTGTGGAGCTGGCCGCGGCGCGCGCGGGGCCGGCCGGGAGCCGGTGGGAGCCGCTCGGGCCGGTAGGGCTACTGGTGGGTGAGGACTTGTTGGAGGGTGGTTGGGGGGTGGCCGGTTAGGTCTTGGACTGTAGTGGTGAGGTGGCTTAGTTCGCCGCTGGCTATGGCGGCGTAGGAGGTGACCCAGCCGGCGACCTCCCAGGCGGGGGCGCCGTAGCCTTCGCGAGAGCGGTAGGCCTCGTCCAGGGTTTCGGGCTCGTAGCGGATCCTTCGGCCCAGTACGTCGGACAGTACGCCGGCCGCCTCGGCCAGGGTGAAGGCGGTAGGCCCGGTCAGTTCGTACGTCGCTCCGGCGTGCCCGGAGTCCGCGAGGACCCGGGCCGCAACGGCAGCCACGTCGTCACGAGCGACCGCCGCCACGCGCCCGTCCCCCGCCGGACCTCGGATCACGCCGTCCTCACCGACGAAGCCCGGCACGAAGTCCAGATACAGGTTGTCCCGCAGAAACGTGAACTCCACGTCCAGCGACCGGATGTGCTGCTCGGTGTGCCAGTGGTCGCGGGCGAAGGTGAACGTCGCTCCCGGTGCGGCCCCGGCGAACGACGTGTACACGATCCGCCGTACGCCGGCCGCTACCGCAGCGTCGACCGTTGCCTTGTGCAACGCCACCCGATCCGCCGACTCCGTTGCGCTGAGCAACATCAGGGTGTCGACCCCGTCCAGCGCGTTCAGCAGCGCCGCATGCTCGCCGTACGCCGCCTGCACCACCTCGGCGCCGGGGAGCGATGGAGCCCGCACCGGATCCCGGACGAGCAGCCGCTGCTGTACGCCGGAATCCGCCAGCAACCGGGCGATCCGGGAACCGAGCTGCCCGGTGGATCCGGTGACGCCGATCACTTGCCCACCAGGTCCATCCCGCCGTCGGTATAACGCTGCCCGGTCGCCACATCGGCCGGGAACGCCGCGTCCAGCGCGGCGAGCTCCTCGGCCGTCAGCGTGATGTCGGCGGCACCGAGGTTCTCGGCCAGGTACTTGCGCCGCTTCGTTCCCGGGATCGGCGCCACGTTGTTGCCCTGAGCAAGCAGCCACGCCAGCGCGAGCTGACCGGCCGTGACGCCCTTCGCCGCCGCCAGCTCCCGGACCTTCTCCACCAGGTCCAGGTTGCGCTGGAAGTTCTCGCCCATGAACCGCGGCAGCCCGCGCCGCATGTCGTCCGGCTCGAAGTCGTCCGGCGACTTCAGCTGCCCAGTGAGGAATCCGCGCCCGAGCGGGCTGAACGGCACGAACCCGATCCCGAGCTCGCGCAGCGCCGGCAGTACGACGGTCTCCGGGTCGCGCGTCCACAGCGACCACTCGCTCTGCACGGCGCTGATCGGGTGTACCGCGTGCGCGGCCCGGACCGTGTCGCCGTTGACCTCGGACAGGCCGAGGTACCGCACCTTGCCGGCCTCCACCATCGAGGCCATCGCGCCGACGGTCTCCTCGATCGGGATCTGCGGGTCCTTGCGGTGCAGGTACCAGAGGTCGACGTGGTCCACGCCGAGGCGTCGCAGCGACGCATCGATCGCCTGTCGCGCGTACTCCGGCGAGCCGTCGACGACGTTCGGGAGTGCGGTGCCGCTGGCGGGCTTCTTGAAGCCGAACTTGGTCGCCAGCACCACCTGGTCGCGGCGGCCGGCCAGTCCGCGGCCGACGAGTTCCTCGTTCGCGCCGTCGCCGTACACGTCGGCGGTGTCGATGAAGGTGCAGCCGGCGTCGATGGCGGCGTGCAGGGTGGCGATGGACTCCGCCTCGTCCGTGGCCGCACCGTAGGACTGGGACATCCCCATGCAGCCGAGGCCGAGGCAGGAAACGGTCAGGTCACCGAGCTGGGATTCACGCATGTGCCGAACCTACCGCCGTCACCGGTTGCACAGGGCAACACCCTCGGGCCGTCACCGTCCGTGATCGCGTTCCTGCCTAGACAACAACTCTGTGACATTTCGCGACGCTCAGTCCCACCCGTCGCCGGGTTCCGTATCTTCAGGGCGGGCGAGGCGAGCGGAACACTGGGGGTGGCTGAACACATGTTTCTCCGGAAGGCGCTGCGGTACCGGTGGTCCCAGGCGCTGGTGCTGGCGGGCGTCAGCCTGCTGATCGGCACCTGCGCCGTGTTCGCGCCCTGGTACGCCCGGGCGGTCGAGCAGACCGTGATGACCGAGACTCTGTCCTCGCAGCGCCTGACCGCGGCCTGGCAGATCGAGGGACTGCCCCGCAGCCGGGCGCAGGGCCCCGGAACCGATCGCCCGGAGAGCCTCGACCAACTTCTCCCGGCCGACCTCAAGCCGCTCTTCTCGCCGCCGGTGCACGGCATCTACACCGACATCGGCTGGCGGCTCCAGCCTGCCGATGACGCGGTCGTCGGCCGGCTGACCTGGCGCGACGGGTACTGCGAGCAGCTTGTGCTCACCGAAGGCCGCTGCCCGACCGCCCCGAACGAGGTGATGGCCTCGACCGCGGACACCGGCACCTGGCAGTTCAAGGTCGGCACTGTCCTCACCGGTAAGTCGTCGGACCTCGCCGAAGGGGACCAGAAACTCACGGTCGTCGGCCTGTACAAGCCGAAACAGCCGCGTGGCGACTACTGGTTCGGCGCCTACCCGACCGGGCACTCCCGCAAGCCCGGCGGCAAGGATCCGGGCTCCGCGGACTTCCTCTTCACTCCGCGTACGACGTTCGACGGGACTCAATGGTCGCCGCGGATGACCGCGGACACCGCACCGATCCCCGGTGTGGCGCGGATCAACGACCTGCCCCGGTTGCAGAACGCCACAGCGACGGTGAACGGCAACGCGGTGGAGCAAGGCGTCTACGCGGAAACCACGTCGGCACTGGCCTCATTGGTCGACCGGATCCAGAGTGAACGCAAGCAGGCCACCACGATCATCCCGCTGATCATGGTGCAGGTCGCCCTCTTCGGTGTGGTCGTGCTAGCGCTGGCACTGGGGGCTGTGGTCGACCAGCGGCGGCCGGAGATCGCCCTCGCACGTCTACGTGGATCGTCTGTCCGCCGTACTGCACGCTCGTTGTCCGTCGAACTGGGCTTGCCCGTGCTGGTCGGTGGACTTGCGGGTGCTCTCGGCGGATTCGGATTGTTGACAATCGTCCGGGCGACCTGGTTGCGCCACGGCTCCCCCATCGAGTTGCCGTGGACAGTGCCACTGGCGTTGGCCGTTGCCGTCGTCCTCTCGCTGATCGTCGTGGCGCTGCAGGTTCGTGGTGGCGTACGGCAGCCGATCTCGAACCTGCTGCGTCGAGTGGTCCCACGACGGCGTGGCAGGGCGATCGGGGTGCTGGACCTCTGCATCATCGTCTTCGCGGTGGCCGGTCTCGGCGCCGCGCTGACGGGTGATGGCCGCGGTCCACTGCCAGTTCTCACCCCAGCCCTGCTGGCGCTGGCGGTCGGGCTCACGTTCGCTCACCTGCTGCTGCCCATCGCAGGGCTGATCAGCCGGCAGGCCGCGCGACGCGGACGGCTGGGCCTCGCGCTCGGCGCATTGCAGGTCTCCCGTCGGCCCGCGGTCACTCGCATCGTCGCAGCGGTCGCGGTGGCCGGCGGACTGGTTGCGTTCGCCGGCCAGGCCGCGTCGGTCGGCGACCACAACCGGGACACCCGGGCGGGCTACGAGACCGGAGCCCAAGCGGTACTGCGGATGAATGCCCTGTATTTGAACGAGTTCACCCAAGCGGTCGACCAGATCGATCCGGACCGGCGCTGGATGACCCCGGTGGTTACGTCGCGCCCCGCGGCACCGGACTCGCTGAAGTCGATGATGATCGAGCCGGACAGCTTCCGGCGGATCGCGTACCGCGGCGATCTGATGACCGACGCAGAGGGCTGGCAGACGCTGAAGGCACCGGCCGGGCTGAAGCCGATCGAGTTCCGCAGCTCCCAGCTCACCGTCACCGCCTCGACCGGTCCGATGAAGCCGCTCGCATCGCAGACGCCGAACGGCGCGCAAACGGCCACCGAGCCGCCGAAGTCGGTCGTCCTGCGGGCGAACGTGGTGAGTCTGCGCAACGGCGGCCGCTACCTGGTCACGTTCCCGGCCATGCCGCTGGTCCCGGACAAGCCGGTCCAACTCAAGGCCGCGGTCGACTGCCTGGGTGGTTGCCAGTTGCTCCGGCTCGGTATCGGTCGCGAACCGCTCGACCAAGCCGGCGTCCAGGGCGACGTGACCATCAGCAAGATCTCCAGCGACGACCGCCCGTCGATCACGATCGGATCGCCGGACAACTGGCAGGCGGTCCGGCAGTTGGACTCCGACCAAGGGACCGTCACCGCCAAGGCCGGCGGATTGTTGACAATCGCCGTGAAGAGCCAGGGCAACGACCAATTCCTGCAGTACGCGACGGTGCCGCCCGTGATCCCGGCGCTGGTGACGCCGGAGTTCCCGTTCGACGACGGCGCGAGCACCAGCCCTGCGATCGACAGCACCCCGCTGACGCTGGCCAAGGTCGACCGGCTGAAGGGCCCGGTGGATCGCTACCCCGATCGCACCGCGGTGGTCGATCTCGAGACAGTACGGCGCCTGGCCGGCAGCGTCGACGAGGGCGCGACGGACTACGAGCTGTGGCTGAATGCGGACGGCCTGGCGAATGTCGACACGATCACCCAGAAGCTCAGCCAGGCAGGGTTTGCGGCCGATCTGGTCGACCGCCGAGCCGACCGAATCGCGTCGTACGGGCGGTCGGCGAGTGCGCTCGCGCTGCAGTTGACGCCGGTTGTCGGCATCGCGGGGTGGGCGCTGGCACTCGTCGTACTGCTGCTGACTGTGGTGACGTCGTGGCGGTCGCGGGCGCAGGACTACGCGAGCCTCCGGATCACCGGCGTACCTTCCAACACCACTGGTCGAGCTGCCCGTTGGGAGCAGACCGGTCCGGTCGCGCTGGCCGTTCTGCTCGGGTCGCTGTGCGGTGTGGTCGGCGCGCAGATCGCACTCCCGCTCATACCCCTGTTCGCTGACACCGGTGGGCCGATACCCCTGGAACTGGCGACCAACTGGCCAGTCGCATTGGTGCTGTGGGTTGCCGGTACTGCGGTGCTCGCGGCAGCCACCCTGCTGCTCGGCACCGGGGTCAACCGACGCGCTGGCTACAGCCGGATCCGGGAGGAGCTGACGTGAACGAGCGAAGCGAGTTCACCATCAAGCAGAGCAGTGGCTCCCACTCAGCCGCGCCCGCAGCGAAGCGAGGACGCGGATGAGTGGGTTGGCGATCAGTACGACGGGTCTGGTGCACATCTACCGTGCACACGGGCATGACGTGGCGGCGCTGTCCGGGATCGGGATCACGGTCCGCCCCGGCGAGCTGGTGGGACTCCTCGGCCCGTCGGGTGCCGGCAAGTCGACGCTGCTGCAGCTGTGCGGCGGTCTGCTGACGCCAAGCGCAGGGCGCCTGCAGATCGGTGAGCACAACGTCGCCACGATGACTGAGGTCGAGCTGGACCGGATGCGGGCCGCCGACGTGGGCATCGTGCTGCAGGGCGCCGGCCGGAACCTCATCCCCTACCTGACGCCCACAGACAACATCCGCTACGCACAACGCGCCGCACCACGCGGCCACGACCTGCCGCAACCGGACGACGTACTGCACATGGTCGGATTGCGCGACCACGCCAGTACGCCGCTGACGTCGCTGACACCTGGGCAGATCCAGCTGTGTGCGGTGGCCGTCGGGATCGCGACGATGCCCGGTCTGCTGCTGGCCGACGAGCCGACCAGTCAGCTGGATCACCAGGCCCGCGACGAGGTGCTCGCCGCGATCCGGACGATCAACGCCGAGACCGGGATGACCGTGCTGCTGATCACGCACGACCCGGAGGTGGCGGCGACGCTGCCGCGGACCATCACCATCCGAGACGGGCGGATCGCCTCCGAAGGCCGGTCCGGTGAGGAGTACGCCGTGGTGGCAACCGACGGCTCTTTGCCACTCCCTCCGCACGTGGCCGAACTGCTGCCGGCCGGGACGCTGGTGCAGGTCACCACCGACGACGGCGAGATCCGCCTGACCCCGATCGAGCAGGAGGGCCCACGGTGATCATCGTCGGCAATGTGACGGTCGCGTACGGCGACCTGGTCGCCGTGGCGGATGTGTCGTTCACGGTGCCGCCCGGGTTCGTGCTCGCGGTCAGCGGGCCGTCCGGCGCCGGCAAGAGCTCGTTGCTGTGGGCAATCGCCGGCGCGGTGCCGGTGAAGTCCGGCCAGGTCGAGGTGGACGGGCTCGTCATCACCGACCGGCCGACGGCCGCCGCGCACGGCGTCGTACTCATCCCGCAGGGCAACGGGCTCGCGCGGGTGCTGACCGCGCGCGAGAACCTGACCATCCCGCTGCTGGCCGACCGCAAGCCGAGCGGCGACGCGGAGCTGGAGGAGGTCGACCGCGCGATCGAGCGGGCGCTAACCGATGTCGGGCTCGCGGACAGCGGCGACCACCTCGTCGAGGAACTGTCCGGCGGCGAGCAGCAGCGGGTCGCGGTCGCGCGCGGGATCGCCCAGCAGGGCAAGGCGATCCTGGCCGACGAGTCCACCAGCGAGCTCGACAGCACCAACCGCGAACGCGTCCTCGACCTGCTACGGACTCAGGCCGACCGCGGCGCCGCCGTCATCATCGCCACCCACGACCCGAGTGTCGCGGACAGCGCCGACGGCCACGCGCTAATGGACGAAGGCCGGCTGAGCTGGGTACGACGGCTGTGAGCTCCCCACGTCGGGACCGACGAGCACCGGGTCGAGCTGGATCCTGGTGACTCCGAGCGGCGCGAGCACCTCGTGCAGCGTCTCCTCGTCCATCCGCAGCCACGCCTGCCGTGGTCCGGTCGCGGCCCGCAGCTGCGCCAGCGTCGTGAACGCGATGCCCACTCGCGGCCCCTCCGGCAACCGGCCGGTCTGCAGCGTCGCCGCCGCGCCCACCGACCGAACCGGAACAAACCAGTCATCACTATGTCGAGACTTCACACCTGAAAACTAGGCCGACCACAACCCCCGAGTCCCGCGTCCTCACACACTTCCCACAACTTCCGAACGTCGCTCTCACAGGCCGAGCGCCAGCGGCGTCGTGGGCGGTCCGCTGCGCAACACCGCCTCCACCAAAGAAGGGAGGGAGCGAGGGGCGAAGCGGTCCTCGGCGGACTGGAGTTCGGCGAGGGTCCACCAGCGGTGGCCGTGCAGGTTCTCGGCCTGGAGTTCGGCTTCGGTGAGGGTGCCGCCGACGGTGAAGGGGTCGGTGCGGATCAGGAAGACGTCGTTGAGGACGCCGTCGTATCCGGTGGCGTGGCCCTCGGCAACGACCTCCTGGTGCCAGAGGTGCGGCGGGTCCTCCGGAGTCTCGAGACCGATCTCCTCCCGCAGCTCGCGGCGCAGTCCTTCGATGAGCGTCTCGTCCGCCTCGAGGCCACCGCCGGGCGTCGTCCACAGCGGCCCGTCGTCGAACTCGAAGCGGACCAGGAGGATGCGGTCGTCCGGATCGACGACGAGAGCACGGGCGGCCGGGCGCAGCCGCGGACAGGTGAGCTCGAGCTCGCGGTTCTGCTCAACCGAGCGGAACCCGAAGCGGGCGTTGACCTTCTGCATCGGAGCGTTCGACAGTGCCGTCCACGTGTGCAGGAACCGCTGGGTGGTGCGATGTTTCGCCAACTGATCGAGGTTCGCCAGCTTCAGATGCGTGCCCAGGTTGTGCCCGCGGTGCTCCCGCAGTACGAGCGTGTCGTCCTGCTGGGCATGCTCGGCATCAGCCCGCGGCAGGTACAGCAGCGTGTAGCCGGCCGGCGCACCGGACAGCGTGTGCGCCATCGTCACCAGCGCCAGGTAGTTCCGATCGATCCGCTGCTCACTCGTCTGCAGCTTCTCGACCGTCCACGGCACGACGTCGCGCGTCATCCCGCCGGTCGGCACGTCCTCGTCCATCGCGGTGTGCAGATCCGCGTACGCCTGCTGATGTTCCGGCGGGCACACTCCCGCCCATGAGGTGAGCCGATAGCCGTCCAGCGTCCCGGCGGACCACCGCAGCTCCTCCAGCCGGAGCTCGTCGTACGGCAGCGGTACGACGAGATGGTCCTCGACATGTTCGACGGCGAACCCGAGCCGCTCGGCGAACGCGCTGCCCGGCGACGACTCGCCCGGCACCCCGATCTCGGACTGGAAGATGGTCCGCCCGAGCTGCGCCGCCCGGGTCACGGCCCACTGCCACAGGGCCGTCCCGATCCCCCGCCGACGGTGCTGCGGGGGTACGTCGATCTCGACCTCGACGATGTCGAGGTTGTCGGTCAACCGGTACTCGAACAGCATCGCGCCGAGCACCCGGTCGTCCTCGAAGGCGCCGACCGCGATCCGGCGCTTGAGCGGGCCTGGGGTACGCAGCGAGAAGCCGAGCGCCTCCCGCCCGACCACGAGCGCGGCCTCGCGCCCCGCGACCACACCGGCCCGCAGGGCGTCGTACCACTCGTCGAACAGCGCCAGGTCGGCCGGGTCGATCTCGCGAACGATGATCACCCGGCCGACCCAACCAAACGAACGGGTCAGGCGCTAGTCATTAACTCAGACTGGAGCGACCTTGCCTTGGTACATGTACATGATCACGAAGTTGTCGGCGTACGGCGCGTTCTTCAGGATCGGGTCGTCGTCGGCCGGGAACTTCGCCACCCGCTGGCCTTCCAGCGCCGGGTTGTTACCGTAGCGCTCCCACAGCGGGATGATCGGCAGGAGCTCGTTGAACGCCTGCGCCGCGGCGGTGATGTTCTTCTTCTGCTCGTCGACGTTCAGGCCCTGCGCCGACTTGTCCACCACGGCCTGCAGGTCGATCGGACCGGCAGACGTGGTCTGCTTGAGCGGGAAGTTCATTCCCTTGCCGCCCTGGTTGGCCGCGATCACGTAGTTGAACGTGTACAGGTCCTGGACGAACGCGAAGTACGGGTGCGGGTGGTTCGAGGCGCCCCAGCCCTGGATGGCGATGTCGAACTTGCCGGCCAGGACGTCGGGGTTCAGCTGGGTGAAGGTGATGCCCCGCTTGGTGATGTTGAACCCGAACTTGTTCAGCTGGTCGGCCGCGTTGGTGGCGGCCGGGTTCCAGTCGGCGAACTCGGTCGGGAACTTGATGTCGTACGCGGCCGGCTTGCCGGCCGGCGTCATCCACTTGTCGCCGGACTTCTTCCAGCCCGCCGCCTGCATCAGCTGGGTGGCCTTGTCGAGGTCCTTCTCGTAGGCCTGGAGCTTCTGCTGGTCGGCGTCGGTGATCCAGTCGGGCACGAGGATGTCGGAGAAGCCGGCCATGAACTTGCAGGGCTTGCCCGAGTCGCCGAGCGCGACGGTGCCGTTCTCCTGGCGGTCCAGGACGTAGGCGATCGCCTGCCGCACCCGGGCGTCGGAGAACTCCGGGCGGGTGGTGTAGTTGAACACCAGCGAGGGGCCCGAGTACACCGGCGGCCGGAGGATCCGGAAGCCGTTGGACTGGAAGGTCTTCTCACTGGCCACCGCGAAGCCGTGGGTGGCGTAGTCGACGTCCTTGTTCATCACGACCGGCGTGATGTCGGAGGTCTCACCGTTGTACAGGACGACCTTGGTGAACGCGATCTTGTCGGCGAACAGACCCTTGTCGTTCTTCACCAGCGTCATCTGGGCGTTGGTCATGGTCTTCGGGTCGTAGTTGAACGGCCCCGACACGACCGGGTTCTCCGGCCGGAACTTCTGGAAGTCGGCGTTCAGCTGCTTGCCCTCACCGGTGTCCAGGCTGCCGTTGGCCTTGCGGAGCGTCTCGGCCTTGGTCGACCAGTCCTTGTAGACCGACTCCGGCAGGATCGGCGCGCGGAGGATGAAGCGCTCGAGGACCGTCGACGGCGTGCCGATGGTGAACACGACGGTGGTGTCGTCCTGCGCCTTGACGTCGGACAGGAAGGTCCAGTCCTGCTGGCGCATCAGCCAGCGCAGGTTGAACGTCGCGACGACGTCCTTGGCCGTGAGCGGCGAGCCGTCGCTCCAGGTCAGGCCGGACCGCAGCTTCATCGTGTACGTCTTGGCCGCTTCGTCCAGGGTGTTGGACTCGGCCAGCAGGTACTCCCACTTCTTGTCGGCCCAGTAGTACATGCCGGCACTCGGGTAGATCAGGTCGAGGTACGGGCTCTGCTGCTGGATGCCGTCAAGGACGCCGGCGCCCAGGTTGAAGTGGCCCTTGGGCGGCAACTGGTAGGGGTACGCGCCGTGGAACTCCTTGTTGCCCGACGACTTGTTGTCGCTTTCCGCGTTCGGCTCGCTCGGTGAACAGGCCTCCAGCGACCCGATGCCGGCGACGCCGACACCGGCGATGCCGAAGAGCTGGAGCACATGCCGGCGCGAGATCGCGTTGGTCAGGGCGCTCGCGCCCGAACCCTTCGAGCCGGAATCGTTGGTGCCGGTGGGACTCATCCTTCGTCCTTTCTGATCTGACCACACGCCCATGTGGGTCAGGCACTACTGGTTTGGGGTACTGCTAACCGCCCTCGCGTTTTTCCCGGCGCCGCAGTATGAGTACCGCGGCGACGACGATGAGGCCCAGTAGCAGGCCCAAACACAAGGTGAACAGGGTGACGACGAACTCCGGGGTACCGGGCGTCAGCGTGAGCAACAGAACTCCGCTGGCCAGTACCAGGAACGCCGCCCAGCCGAATGCCACTCGGCCGATCTGTGGTCCCATCAGGCCACCGGCTCATCGCGGACCTCGGCATCTCCGGCTCCGTCGCGCGCCACCACGTGGCACGCGGTCGACTGACCGGGACGTACGGCGACCAGCTCGGGCACCGCTCCGTCGCACAGGCCGCCCTCGAACTTCGGGCAGCGCGGATGGAACGAACACCCGACCGGCAGGTGGGCGAGACTCGGAATCTCCAGGCTCCGCAGGGATCCCGAGCCCTTGGTCTTGGTCAGGTCCGGATCGGGCTCGGGGATCGCGTCGATCAGCGCGCGGGTGTACGGATGCGTCGGCGCGTTGATGATCTGCTGGGTCGGGCCGAACTCGACGATCCGGCCCAGGTACATGACCGCGGTGTTGCCGTTCCAGCCGAAGTACTTCGCGATCGCCAGGTCGTGGGTGATGAACAAGAACCCGACCCCGAGCTCGTCGCGCAGCCGGCCGAGCATCGCCAGCACGCTGATCCGGATCGACACGTCCAGCATCGACGTCGACTCGTCCGCGATGATGATCTTCGGGTCCAGGGTCAGCGCCCGGGCCACCGAGATCCGCTGCCGCTGGCCACCCGACAACTGGTGCGGGTACTTGGACAGGTAGCTCTCCGGTGGGGTCATGTCGACCTTGGCGAGCAACTCGGCCGCGCGCTGGGCGGCGGCCTTCGCGCCCTTGACCACGCCGTGCTTGAGCAGCGGCGCCGTCATCGTCTGCTGGATGGTCCGGGTCGGGTTCAGCGAGGCGTACGGGTCCTGGTGAACATACTGGACGCCACGCCGGAAGGTGCTGAAGTCGCTCCGGTTCATCGACCAGATGTCGGTGCCGTTGTAGGCCACTGTGCCGTCGCTCGGCTTGGCCAGGCCGGCCGCCATCCGCGCCGCGGTGGTCTTCCCGGAGCCACTCTCCCCGACCAGGCAGAGCACCTCACCGGGGTTGATCGACAGGTTGACCTCGTCGCATGCACGGATCGGCCCGGCCTTGGTGCCGAACACCTGGCTGACCCCGTCCAGCGTCATCAGCGGCGTACGTCCGTCGGCCTTGGCCGCCGGAACAGTGTCGGTCGCGGTCATGATGCGGTCCCCAAGTCGTCCTGCACGTGTCGGTCGTCCTGCACCCGTCGGTCGTCCTGCACCCGTCGCTCGAGATGCACGTCTTTGGAATGGATGCAGGCGACCTCGTGCCCGGCACCCTGCTGATCGGTCACCGGGATCAGTGGCGGGTCGGTCTCCTTGCACTCCGCGGTGGCGTACCCGCACCGCGGATTGAACTTGCAGCCCGTCGGCAACGCGGCCAAGCTGGGCGGGCCGCCCGGGATCGACTGGAGATCCGGCAGGTCACCGACGATCGGCGGCACCGCCTTGATCAGGCCGAGCGTGTACGGATGCCGCGGCTGGTAGAACATGTCCCGGACGCCACCGGTTTCGACGATGCGACCGGCGTACATGGTGGCGACCCGGTCGGCGAGCTCGGCTGCCAGCGACAAGTCGTGCGAGATGAAGATC
Source organism: Kribbella pittospori (assembly GCF_004331465.1). Lineage (GTDB taxonomy): Bacteria > Actinomycetota > Actinomycetes > Propionibacteriales > Kribbellaceae > Kribbella > Kribbella pittospori. The sequence goes on along the minus strand of NZ_SJKB01000001.1, from coordinate 251,278 downwards.
ATCGAGAAGCCGAGCCGCTCGCGGACCTCGTGCAGCACCTCGACGATCGAGCGTTGGGTGAGGATGTCGAGCGCCGTGGTCGGCTCGTCGAGGATCAGGACCTCCGGCTCGAGCAGCAGGCTCATCGCGATCAGCACTCGCTGCCGCATCCCGCCGGACAGCTCATGCGGGTAGCAGTCCATCACCCGCTCCGGCTCCAGCCGCACCAGCCGAAGCAGCTCAGCGGCACGCTCTTCGATCTCCCGCTTGGTGGCCTTCGTGTGCGCGCGCATCGTGTCGTGCATGTGCGCGCGGATCTTCAGCACCGGGTTGAACGCGTTCATCGCGCCCTGGAAGACCATCGCCGCGTCCCGCCAGCGGAACTGCCGCAGGTCGCGCCCGTCCAGACCGAGGATGTCGATCTCGGCACCGTCACCGCGGTTGAAGGTGACCTTGCCGCTGGCATGTCCCAACCGTGGCAGCAACCGCAGCAGGCCGAGCCCGAAGGTGGTCTTCCCACAGCCGCTCTCGCCTACCAGCGCGAGGCTTTCGCCGGGGTAGAGGTCGAGGTCGATCCCGCGGACGGCGCGCACGGTGGCGCCGGCACCGGTCCGGTACTCGACGTTGAAGTCGCGGACCGACAGCAGTGGCTTGCCCTGACCGCCGCGCACCGCGCGGGCGCTGGTTGTTCCCTGAGGCATCGAGGTCACCATGCTCACCGGTCCCGGAGACGCGGGTTGAGGATCTCTTCGAGTGATCTCGTCATCATCACCAATCCGAGCAGCAGCAGAATGATCGCGACGATCGGGCTCAGGATGAACGGCAGGCTGTCGTCGTTGAAGATGGCGCCCGCGATCCAGGCGCGGTTGAGCATGATGCCCCAGTTGGATCCGGTCAGCGGCGCCAGCCCGAGCAGGTAGAGGCCGACCAGCGCGTAGATCGCGTTCGTCACGCCGATGATGAAGTTCATCAGGATGAAGCTGGCCATGTTCGGCAGGATCTCGACGAAGACGATCCGGATCGTGCCGAGGTCGAGCAACTTCGCCGCCTCGACGAACTCGCGTTCCCGCAGCGAGAGCACCTGGGACCGCACCGCCCGGGTCAGCACCGGCCAGCTCAGCACCCCGACCAGGATGGCGAGCAGGATCGGCGAGTCCAGCTTGAACATCGCACCGAGCACCGCGAGCAGGACGATCGTCGGGACCGTGAGGACGACGTCCGCCGCCGTCGTGACCACGGAGTCGGTGCCGCCGCCCAGGTAAGCCGCCAGTGAACCGAGGACGATCGCGATGAAGGTCGAGATCGCGGCGGCGAAGAACCCGATGAAGATGACGGACCGGCCGCCGTCGATCATCTGGATCAGCACATCCTTGCCCTCGTTGTCGGTCCCGAGGAAGTGCCCGGGTGACCCGAACGGCAGCAGGATCTCCTTGACGTTGGGCTCCACCGCGGGGGTGAAGAACGGCCCGATCGCGGTGATCAGCACCAGCAGCGCCACGATGATGAAGCCGATGAAGCCGGCCGGGCTGCGCCGCAACCCATGCATGATGCCGGCGAAGCGGGAGACGCCCGTCGTCCCGATGGCGGCAACGGCGCCGCCGGTGGCAGCGGTCTCGGTCATCTCGTCACTCCCCTCCCCCTGCGTCGCCCGCTCCTCCTGAGTCGCCCGCGCCCATCGCGCGCGCTTTGTCGGATCTGACGCGGATCCGCGGATCCAGTCGGCTGTACAGAATGTCGGCGAGCAGGTTGGCGATCACCACGGAGATCGTGATGACCAGGAAGATCCCCTGCAGGACCGGGTAGTCGCGGCCCGAGATCGCGTTGTAGAGGCTGAACCCGATGCCTTGATAGCCGAAGATCCGCTCCACGAAGATCGACCCGCCGACCACGAACCCGAGCGAGATGGCCAGCACGCTGAACAGGGGCAGTACGGCGTTGCGCCCGACGTACCCGGACCGGATCCGCGAGTCGCTCAGGCCGCGCGCGCGGGCGACCGTGACGTAGTCCTCGCCGAGGGTCTCCACCGTGGAGGACTTCATCACCAGCGCCCAGGATCCGACCGTGGTCAGCAGGTAGGCCAGGATCGGCAACGTCGCGTGGTAGAAGATGTCGTTCAGGAAGGCCAGGCTGAACGACGGTTCCACCCCCGGCGTGTAGGAGCCACGCGCCGCGGTCAGGTCGAAGACCTGCAGCTTCACTCCGAGGAAGACGACGATCAGGATCGCCAGGATGTAGTTCGGGATCGCGTGCAGGAACGAGCCGATCGAGCTCAGCAGGTGGTCGATCCAGCTTTCGCGGCGGTAGGCCATCACCATCCCGGCCACGATGCCGATCATGAAGCTGAGGATGGTGGCGACGCCGACGGAGAACAGCGTCCAGGGCAGGTAGGTCTTGATCACCTGTGCCACGGTCGTCCCCGGCGACAGCAGCGAGTTGCCGAAGTCGCCGTGCAGGAGGTTGAGCATGTACGTGGCGTACTGCTGGATCAGCGGCTGGTCCGGATCCAGCGAGAACAGGTTCTTGGCCTGCGCGGCAGCGGCGTCGTACGAGATACCTGTCTGCGCGATCTGGGTCTGGATGTAGGTGTCGACCGGGTTACCGGGCAGCAACCTGACCAGGAAGAACGTTCCCGTCGTCACGAGGAAGACAGTCAGCACCGCCTTGGCTAGTCTTCGCACCAGCCAGGCGTTGAAGAATCTCTTGGCGGCCGTGGGTTTCGGTTCCTCCACCGGCCTCTCTATCAGCTTCGAGGCCGGAGTCTCGACCGCACCGCTCACAGCTCACCTCCACGCGGGATACCGACGGCGTGTCAACGCAGACGCTCTCATGCAAGCCGTACTAACGCATGCTGTCTTGCATTCATCTGCGCGCAGTGTCGCTAGTTTGCGCAACCACATACACCGAGTCAACGGTTTCTTCGTACCCGAGGCCACGGTCACCGAATCGTGAGTATTCGGTTGCTCTATGCACCGATTCTGACACCCTCAGTGCCGAAATTCCGGACGCCGCAACGCAAACGTCGCCCGCCACCTCTAGCGGTGACGGGCGAACATTTGATAAGTCAGCGAGTTGCTCGGTTGATCGCCGAGACGACGGCTTTCAGGGAGGCAGTGAGGATGTTGGCGTCGCGGCCGACGCCCCAGTAGACCTCGTCGCCGACCTCGCACTCGACGTACGCCGCGGCGAGCGCGTCGCCGCCCGCGGAGAGCGCGTGCTCGTGGTAGTCCAGCACGCGTACGTCGTACTTCAGCGGCTGGATCGCGTCGACGAACGCCGAAACCGGGCCGTTGCCCTCGCCGGACAGTTCGTGCGGAACCCCATTGGAATAGACCTGAACGCGGAGCTGATCGCCCTGCCCCTCACCCGACGACGAGTTGACGCTCAGCAGCGACAGCTTGCCGGGCGAGAGGTACTCGGCCGCGAAGATGTCCCACATCTCCTGCGGGCCGACCTCGCCGCCCTCGGAGTCGGTGTGCTGCTGGATCACCCGGCTGAACTCGATCTGCAGCCGGCGCGGCAGGTCGAGCCGGTGCTCCGACTTCATGATGTACGCGACGCCGCCCTTGCCGGACTGCGAGTTCACCCGGATCACGGCCTCGTACGAGCGGCCGACGTCCTTCGGGTCGATCGGCAGGTACGGCGCTTCCCAGGTGATCTCGGACACCGGCCGGCCTTCGGCCGCGGCCTGCTTGTCCAGCGCTTCCAGGCCCTTCTTGATCGCGTCCTGGTGCGAACCGGAGAAAGCGGTGTAGACCAGGTCACCGGAGTACGGCTGCCGCTCGGGGACGCGCATCTGGGTGCAGTACTCGACCGTACGGCGGATCTCGTCGATGTCGGCGAAGTCGATCTGCGGGTCGATGCCCTGGCTGAACAGGTTCATCCCCAGCGTCACCAGGTCGACGTTGCCGGTCCGCTCACCGTGGCCGAACAGGCAGCCCTCGACGCGGTCCGCACCGGCCATCAGGGCCAGCTCTGTCGCCGCCACCGCCGTACCGCGGTCGTTGTGCGGGTGCAGGCTGATCGTGCTGTGCTCGCGCCGGGTCAGGCCCCGGCTGAACCACTCGATCTGGTCTGCGTACACGTTCGGCGTCGACATCTCGACGGTGGCCGGCAGGTTCAGGATGATCTCCCGCCCCTCGGCCGGCTGCCACTGGTCGCTGACCGCCTCGCACACCTCGAGCGCGAACTCCAGCTCGGTCCCGGTGAAGATCTCCGGGCTGTACTGGTACCCGAACTGACAGTCGCCCAGCATGTCGTCGGCGTACTTCATCACCGTCTCGGTGCCGCGTACGGCGATGTTGAGGCACTCGGCCTTGTCGACGTTGAACACGACGCGGCGGAACAGCGGTGCGGTCGCGTTGTACAGGTGGATGGTCGCCTTCGGCGAGCCCTGCAGCGACTGCACGGTCCGCTCGATCAGCTCGTCTCTAGCCTGGGTCAGCACCGAGATGGTGACGTCGTCGGGGATGACGTCGTCCTCGATCAGGCTGCGGACGAAGTCGAAGTCGTACTGGCTGGCGCTGGGGAAACCGACCTCGATCTCCTTGTAGCCCATCTTCACCAGCAGGTCGAACATCCGCCGCTTGCGGGCCGGCGACATCGGCTCGACCAGGGCCTGGTTGCCGTCCCGGAGGTCGGTGGACAGCCAGCGCGGAGTGCGGTCGACGGACTTGGTCGGCCAGGTGCGGTCCGGCAGGTCGATCGGCGGAAACGCCCGGTAGCGCTGGATCGGCATACCGGAGGATTGCTGGACGGGCTTGGGCTGGTTCTGCGGTGCCACGGGGGTTCTCCTCGGGAAGGTGTACTGCGGGGTCGTGAGGGACGACCGGCGTACGACCGAACTCCGCGGCGAGGGAACCGGCCTTGTCAGGCCTCGCCGCGGCAGCGAAGGAGGAGAAGCTGGTGCCGCATGATGCCAGTGAGTCTATGCACAACCACGCTCGGCCGTCGAACCGGGGGTCTCGATCGGCGAGACACGGAGCGTGACGGCTCTGTGCCGGACCGGGTGCTGAAGAAGTGCTGAAGATGTGCGTCCTGCGGTCCTTGGCAGGAGCCGTGGCGGTGCAAGGATGGCCGGATGGCGGCGCGGGTGCTGGTGGTCGAGGACGCGGAACCGATCCGCACCGGCGTCGGGATCGCGCTGACCGAGGCGGGCCACACGGTGCGGACGCAGGCGGACGGCGACGGGTTCGAGCGGGAGCTGGCGGAGTGGCAGCCGGACCTGGTGCTGCTCGATGTGATGCTGCCGGGGCGGGACGGGTTCGAGCTGCTGACGGTGGCGCGGGAGACGTCGAACGCGGGTGTGATCCTGCTGACCGCGCGTGATGGCGTCGAGGATCGGCTGCACGGGCTGCGGACCGGGGCTGACGACTATGTGGTGAAGCCGTTCGTTCTTGCCGAGCTGATCGCGCGGGTCGAGGCTCTGCTGCGGCGGATGGGCCGGCTCCGGACCGTGCTGGAGATCGGCGACCTGGCAGTCGATGTCGAGGCGGGATTGGTACGGCGGGCCGGGCAGGAGATCGAGCTGACGGCGACGGAGTACAAACTGCTCGCGTTCCTCGCCGGGCGCAGCGGCAAGGTGGTCGGCAAGACCCAGCTGCTGACCGCGGTCTGGGGGTACGACGACTACGCGGCCAACCTGGTCGAGGTTCACGTGAGCGCGCTCCGCCGGAAGCTGGAGGCGCACGGACCGCGATTGCTGCACACCGTCCGCGGATCAGGCTATGTACTGCGGCCGCCGTCATGAGGCCACTGCGTACGGCGTCCCTGCGGGTCCGCGTGACGCTGACGGCGATCGCCGTACTGCTCGTCGTGTTGCCGGTGACGGGACTGGTGGTGAAGGCGGTCTTCGACGCGCAGGCCGAGCGCAGCCTCGACTCGCTGCTGACCGGGCGAGCGCAGCTGGCTCAGCAGCTCGCCCGGCAGAACGTTGCCCCAAGCAACCTCGTGCGGCGGATCGACGCGGACGGGGTCCGGGTGACGTTGATCCTGCGATCGGGTCAGCAGCTCGGCGCGCCACCGGTCGACCCGGGTGGGACAGTCCGGCAGGTGCGGGCGACGTTGCAGACAGGGCAGCGGACGCGCGGTGCGACGTTGCTGTTGTCGGCGGACACCGCGTTGCTGTCGGATGCGAGTGCGCGGCTCCGGACGGTCCTGCTGGTGTCGGGCGCGGCGGCGATTCTGATCACCGCACTGGCCTTGATCATCGGGATGAGGTTCGCGTTGGCGCCGCTGGATGCGATGACCGGCTTGGCGCGGTCGATCGTGGCGGGGCGGCGCGGCGAGCGGCTCCAGCCGGAGCGGGCCGACACCGAGCTCGGGCGTACGGCGGCTGCGTTCGACGAGATGCTGGACGCGCTGGAGGGGGCTGAGGGCTCGGCGCGCCGGTCGGAGGACCGGATGCGCGAGTTCGTCGCCGACGCCGCGCACGAGTTGCGTACGCCGGTCGCGGGGTTGCAGACCGCCGCGGAGACGTTGATCCAGCTCGGTCCCGAGGCTCCGGCGGAACGCCGCGAAGAGCTCGAACTCCTGCTGGTGCGCGAGTCCCGGCGTGCGGGGACCCTCGTCGCCGACCTCCTGGAACTCAGCCGCATCGACGCCGGCCTCCAACTCCACCTCTCCCAAGTCGACCTCCGCCACCTCGCCGAGGCCCAGGCCGCCCGAGTTCGTCTCGTCGCACCCGAAATGACGGTCGAGGTCACCGGCACCGCGACGGCGACCGGCGATCCTGAACGCCTGGCGCAGATTCTCGCCAGCCTCCTCGACAACGCCCGCCAGGTCGGCGCCCGCTCCGTCCGGATCTCGGTCGGCCCGACGGGCCTGCTGGTCGAAGATGACGGCCCGGGAGTGCCGGTCGAGGTCCGCGAGCGGATCTTCCACAGACTCGTGCACGGCCCCCAGAGCAAGGGCGCCGGCCTGGGCCTCGCGATCGCCCGCGGAGTGGCCCGAGCCCACGGCGGCGACCTGACGGTCGCAGACCGGGCCGACGGCCGCAGAGGCGCCGCCTTCAGGCTGGCCCTGCCGGCCACCACCTAGCTGTAGGGCGCGGACTGCTGGGCCGGGCGATGCCGCGGGACCTTGAGCACGGGTCGACCAGCTCGGCGGGCGTTTGGTGGTTGGTCGGTGCACAAGGTCGCGGGGTGTACGGCGATCGGAACCCCATGGGTACAGCCAGCGCGGTTCCCGACCACTCACACCGTTCCCCCACCTCCTACACCCTCAGTAGGCCGTCGATGGTGGTTTTGTGGTCGGGGAGGATCTTGGCGGGTTCGGTGCCGAGCACGTCGCGGAGGACGGTGGCGTAGACGTCGCGGAAGTCGGTGGTCGCCTTCAGGTCGCCGTTCGAAAGGTCGGTGAGACTCGGCTGCTCGCCGAAGAAACCACCGAACACCTTGTCCCCAACCACGAACACCGGGCCGGCAGTGCCGTGATCCGTCCCGTCGCTCCCGTTCGCGTGCACTCGCCGGCCGAACTCGGAGTACACGAGCACCACCGCGTTCTTCCCGCGATCCGTCTTCCGCAGCCGTTGCACGAACGGCGTCACCGCAGCGTCCAGCTCGGTCAGCAACCGCTGCTGCGTCCCGCGTTCGTCCGCATGCGTGTCGAAGCCCCCGAGCGACGCCGAGTAGGCCCGCGTCGGCACACCAGCCTCGATCAGTCCCGCGATCAGTTCGAGCTGCGCCCCGAGCTGCGACGTCCCGCCCGCCGACGCTCCCTGCGTGCGCTGCTCGTCCTCGTCTTCTTCCTTCTCGTGACCGGTGCGCACCGCGTTGCCCAAAACCTTCGTCGCGTCCTGCAAGTCCTGCACAGCTTTAGCTGCTCGCGCCTGCCAGTGCCCCTCCCCCGGACTCGGCTTGCCCAGCGCCGCGTACGCCGTACCGAGCGGGCCCTTGGGCAGCGCCAGTCCGCGCAACGGCAGCGATGCGGCGGCAGTGGTCTCGCCGGCCAACAGCGGCGGCAGGGTGGGCTCAACCGACACGGCCCGGAGCGGATCGGCGCCGGTCGCGTCCAGCCAGCGGCCGAGCCATCCGGTCGGGACCGGAGACTTCGGGGACGCCGTCTGCCAGATCGCCATGGACCGGAAGTGGCTGCGATCCGGATCGGGATACCCAACACCGCGCACGATCGCGAGGCGCTTCTCGTCCCACAGACCCTTCAGGCCCTTCATGCCCGGGTTCAAGCCAAGCCCGTCCCCCAGATCCAGCACCTCGTTCTGCTCGTAGGCCAGGTCCGGACGCGCCTTCTGGTACGCCGGATCGGCTGCAGGCACGACTGTGTTGAGTCCGTCATTGCCGCCGTACAAGGTGATGACGACGAGCACGGACTGGTCGCTCGGCAGTGGATTGTCGACCGCCGCGGCCATCAGGTCGGACCAGTTCACCTGCGTCGCCCCGACGGCCAGCGCTCCGGCCGCCGTCACGCCGCTGAGCGCCAGGAACCGCCTTCTCGTCAAGTTGTCCATCGGTCCTCCTCGGCCGCTCATCCGCTGACCACGTACTCGGGGGTGCAGGCGGCGAGTGCCGTCAGCTGCTTGGGATCCTTCACGCCGGCCAGTGCTGCCTTGGTCCGCTCGGTCCAGGTATCGACACCGAGCAGGGTCGCGGCCGCGGCCACTTTGTCCTTGGCGCCTTCCACAGTGGGGATCTCGGCCTGCTTCACCAGATGCTGGGCCAGCTGCAGCCGGGTCACACCGGCCGACGTCGTCAGCCAGCTCGCACCGGCCGGCCAGCCACCGACGCTCGGCGGACGGAACGGCAGTTGTCCCATGCCGCGCAGTCCGGCCAGCAGCTTGGTCTGCTCCTTCTCGGCCAGCTTCCCCGGCTGGATCCGCAAGGCGCGCAGCAAGCCGGCCGCCCATTCCACCGGCTGCTTCACCAGCGCGGACTCCGCATCCCGGAATGCGGCCTCGGCAACCATTGCCGTCAGCAACGACAGGATGTTGCGCTCGGCACCGTACGCCGTGGCTAGCCGGGCGATCGTGGCCGCATCCGGTGGCGTCGCCGAGACCAGCCGGAACCACAGCCGCCCGATCACGAAGCCGGCCGAGGCGGGTTGGGCCAGCGCCAGCCCGGCAAACCCTTTGGCGTCGAAGTTCCCGGTCTTGCCGAGCAGCGTCTTCGAGCCGGAGTCGAACCGCTTCCGCTGGAGCGTCGCGCCCTTCCCGTCGCGGCCGAGCACCCACCCGGTCAGACAGCGTGCGCCCTGGGCGACGTCGGTCTCCTGGTAGTGGCCGATGCCGAGCGTGAAGAGTTCCATGTACTCGCGGGCCAGGTTCTCGTTCGGCGAACCCTTGCGGTTCTTCTGGCCGTCGAGCCAGCGGATCATCGCCGTGTCGACAACCATCGCCTGGGCCAGGTCGCCGAACCGGCCGAGCGCGTGCGTGCGCTGTGTCTGGTTCTGCGCCAGCATCCACGCGGCGTTGCGGACCTTCTGGTTGCTGGTCGCGAAGTGCCCGTGCCAGAACCAGGTCAGCCGCTCGCTCGCCGTCCGGCTCGCGACCATCCGGTCCAGCCACCACACAGTCAGCTTCCGCTCCTGCGCTGCCCGCGCCTTCGCGGCCGCCTTCTTGGCGTCCTTGTCCTTCTTCGCGTCCGGATCCTTCTTGCCCATCGGCGGCGGTGGCGCCAGCCCGGTCGGCGGCGGCAGGGCGGCGGCCGCCGCGTCCGTCGCCGGACCCAGCAATCGCCGCAGCGTCGCGTCGAACCCGGCCGTCAGGTCCCCGGGCGCCGGCCCGAATCCGAGCCGGTCGTTCAGCCGCCGTACCGCGGCCCGCTCGCTGATCTCGGTCATACTCCCGATCGTTTCCAGCCGGGTCCGCCCGGACCAGTCTCCGGCGGCTTTCTTCAGCCAACCCACAGGTCCGGGTAGACAGTGTCTATCTCGATCCTGTAGACACTGTCTACGTGATCGCTCTCGGCCTCCTGACCGCCTCCGCCTGTTGCCACGCAGCGTGGAACCTGCTCGTGAAGAAGACCTCCCAGACCGGCCCGGCGTTCGTCTGGCTGTGCGGTCTCGTCACCCTCCCACTCTCGGTCGCACTGCTCATCTGGTCAGGCCTGCGCGGCAGCCTGGGGACTGCCTGGTGGTCGTGTCTGGTCAGCATGCTCTTGCACACGACGTACGCAGTCACGCTGCAGAAGGCGTACGGCGCAGGCGAGTTCTCGACGGTCTACCCGGTCAGCCGGGGCGTGGCGCCCGTCCTCGTGACGGTGGCGGCGATCCCGTGGCAGGGCTGGCCGGCGGCGAAGGCGTGGGGTGGCGTCGTACTGGTGGTGTGCGGCGTGCTGGTGATGGACGGACTGCACCGGCACCGCAGGATGGCGCTCGGTCTCGGGTTGGGGTTGGCGGTCGCGACCTGCACTGTCGGCGAGTTACGGGCTCGTGCTGCTGGCGCTGTCCGTCGCGTCCGTCGGCACCGTCGCGATCGGCCGCACCCTGAACGTCGTCCTCGGCGCGGTGGCCGGTCTCGTCGTACTGCGCGAGCGACTCAGCCTCACTCGCCTCGCGGGGTTAGCCACCGTCATCTCCGGCGTCCTGATCGTCACCACCTGAGACGGAACAGTCTGAGTTGCCTTCAAGTGTGCTTGAAATCTTAAGCTTCTAGGTATGACACGAACTCTCGCGGACCGGATCGGCACTCACGGGCTCGGCGTCCTGGTCACGCTCAAACGCGACGGGCGGCCGCAGTTGTCGAACGTCACCTATGTGTTCGACGGCGAACGGATCCGGGTGTCGCTCACCGACGGCCGGGCCAAGACGAAGAACCTGCGCCGCGATCCGCGCGCCAGCCTGTACGTCGACGGTCCCGGTGGCCGCTCGTACGTCGTACTGGAAGGCAAGGCCGAACTGAGTCCGGTGGCCGCGGAACCACACGATGCGGTCGTCGAGGACCTGGTCGACTACTACCGGACCGCGTCCGGCGAGCACCCGGACTGGGACGACTACCGCCGCGCGATGATCGGTGAGAAACGCTTGATGTTCTCGATGGTCGTCGACCACGCGTACGGCATGCCGCAGCCCTGAGCCGTCCGGGCCGGCTCCGATCGCCGGCCCGGACGGCAGGATCAGCGCAGGTCGAAGCGGTCGAGTTCCATCACCTTGGTCCAGGCCGCGACGAAGTCCCGGACGAACTTGTCCTGCGCGTCGGCGGCGGCATACACCTCCGCGAGCGACCGGAGCTGCGAGTTGGCGCCGAAGACCAGGTCGACGGCCGTCGCGGTCCACTTGAGGTCACCGGTCGCCAGGTCCCGGATCTCGAAGACGTTCTCCTCCGTCTCCGAAGCCCTCCACTCCGTCCCCGCCGAGAGCAGGTTCACGAAGAAGTCGTTGCTCAGGGTGTTGGCCCGGTCGGTGAACACGCCGTGCCGTGAACCGCCGGCGTTCGCCCCGAGGGCCCGGAGGCCACCGACCAGAACTGTCAGCCCCGGAGCGGTCAGGGTCAGCAGGTAGGCGCGGTCCAGCAGCAGCGTCTCCGGCGAGAGCTTCTCCCCGGCCCGCAGGTAGTTGCGGAAGCCGTCGGCCCTCGGCTCGAGGACGGCGAACGCATCGACGTCGGTCTGCTCCTGGGACGCATCGGTCCGTCCCGGGCGGAACGGTACGGTGACGTCCTGCCCGGCATTGCGTGCGGCCTGCTCGACGGCGGCGCAACCACCGAGCACGATCAGGTCGGCCAACGACACCCGCTTGGCGCCGGAGCCGTTGAAGTCCTGCTGGATCTCTTCGAGGGTCTGCAGCACCGTCGCGAGTTCGGCCGGCTCGTTCACCGCCCAACTGCGCTGTGGCTCGAGCCGGATCCGCGCGCCGTTGGCCCCGCCACGCTTGTCCGTCCCGCGGAAGCTGGCTGCCGCTGCCCACGCGGTGCGAACCAGTTGTGGGACCGAGAGGCCGGAGGTGAGGAGCTTCTCCTTGAGCGCCGCGATGTCCTCGTCGCCGACCAGTTCGTGGTCGACGGCCGGTACGGGGTCCTGCCACAACTGCGGCTCCGGCACCCACGGACCGAGGTAGCGCGAGACCGGTCCCATGTCGCGGTGCAGCAGCTTGTACCAGGCCTTGGCGAAGGCCAGAGCGAAGTCCTCGGGGTGCTCCAGGAACCGCCGCGAGATCACCTCGTACTCGGGGTCGACGCGCAGCGCCAGATCCGTGGTGAGCATCGTCGGCCGGTGCTTCCTGTCCGGGTCGTGCGCGTCCGGCACCGTCTCCTCGGCGTCCTTCGCGACCCACTGGTGTGCGCCCGCGGGACTCTTGGTGAGCTCCCATTCGTGGCCGAAGAGGTTCTGGAAGAACTCGTGGCCCCAGCGGGTCGGCGTGCTGGTCCAGGTCACCTCGATGCCGCTGGTGATGGTGTCGGGACCGGCGCCCGTGCCGTAGGTGTTCTTCCAGCCCAGACCCTGCGCCTCGAGCGGGCCGGCCTCGGGTTCGGGGCCGACGTGTTCGTCGGCCGAGGCCGCACCGTGAGTCTTGCCGAAGGAGTGACCACCGGCGATCAGCGCGATGGTCTCCTCGTCGTTCATCGCCATCCGGCGGAACGTCTCCCGGATGTCACGCGCCGCGGCGAGCGGGTCCGGGGTGCCGTTGGGGCCCTCGGGGTTGACATAGATCAGGCCCATCTGGACGGCACCGAGCGGTCCGGCGAGTTCGCGGTCGCCGCTGTAGCGCTCGTCGCCGAGCCACGTGTCCTCCTGGCCCCAGAAGATCTCCTCGGGCTCCCAGACGTCCTCCCGGCCGAACCCGAATCCGAACGTCTGGAACCCCATGTCGTCCAGCGCGACGTTGCCGGCCAGCACCAGCAGGTCGGCCCAGGAGATCTTCCGGCCGTACTTCTGCTTGACCGGCCACAGCAGCCGGCGCGCCTTGTCCAGGTTGGCGTTGTCGGGCCAGCTGTTCAGCGGCGCGAACCGCTGGGCGCCGTCCCCGGCGCCGCCGCGGCCGTCCTCGATCCGGTACGTTCCGGCGGCGTGCCAGCTCATCCGGATGAACAGTGGGCCGTAGTGGCCGAAGTCGGCCGGCCACCAGTCCTGGGACGTTCTCATCACCTCGACGAGATCGCGCTTGACGGCGTCGACGTCGAGCTTGGCGAACTCCTCGGCGTAGTCGAAGCCGTCCTCCATCGGGTTGGACCGGGTCGCGTGCGGGTGCAGCACGGACAGGTCCAACTGGTTCGGCCACCAGTCCCGGTTCGTCCGCGGCCGCCCCGCCTTCGCGGTCGGCGCGGGGATGGCGGGATTCTCGCTCTCGCTGCCGTGCTGGGACACGTCGGGCGTCTCGGTCATGCTCAACCTTTCGCTGTGGTCGCTGGGTCAGGAGCGGCAGAACAGGAGGGACACAGTCCCCAGTAGACGACCTCGGCCTCGTCGATCGCGAAACCGTGGTCTTCGGACGGGAACAGGCAGGGAGCGTCACCCGCGGCGCAGTCCACGTCGTCGATGGCGCCACACGATCGGCACACCACGTGGTGGTGGTTGTCTCCCACACGGGCCTCGTACCGCGCGACCGAACCGGCCGGCTGGATCCGCCGCAGCAGACCCGCGTCCGTGAGCGCGCGGAGGACGTCGTACACCGCTTGGTGGGACACGTCGGGCAGCTCCCGCCGGGCGGCGCGGATGATCGCGTCGGTGTCCGCGTGCGGGTGCGAGTGCACAGCGTTCAGCACCGCCACCCGGGGCCGGGTGACTCGCAGCGCGGCTTCGCGCAGAAGGTGCTGGACGCCGGACTCGACAGCCACCCTTCGCACTCTGCCCGCTCTTCTGGAATCGGTCAAGTTTCCGCCGCAGTCACCCCAACGATTGCCTCAGGCAACAGCACCGGCCGGCGACCGGGCGGCGGAACTTCTCCACGGCGGATAAACCACTCGCGGTAACCGACGCCGTGGTGGACTCTGTGGGCGTGGAGATCACGAGACTGTCACCCGACGACGAGGCCGGGTGCATCGATGCCGTAGCCGTGCAGAACGCCGGCACGAAACTGGACTGTCCGGAGATGCTGGACCAGACCCCACGAGGGTTCGCCAACATGCTCCGGTACGGCTGGGACATGAACCCCGAGCAGGCGTATCTGGCTCGGGAGAGCGACGGTACCGCGATCGGGCTGCTCGTCCTCGGAGCGCCGGCGTACGACAACCTGAACCAGGTCTGGATCGACGTCCATGTCCATCCGGACCATCGCGGTCGCGAGGTCGGGTCCGCGCTCGTCGAGTACGCCGAGCGGCTGACCCGGGAGCTGGGCCGCAACGTCGTCGGGTTCGGCGGGTACGACCTGCCGAAGGCGGACGCGTTCGCCCGGCGGCACGGGTTCGAGCAGAAGGCGATCGAGGTGAACCGCCGGCAGGACCTCGACGGCCTGGACTGGTCCGTCGTGCAGCGCCTGTACGACGCCGCGGTCGCGCGCTCGTCGGCGTACGAACTGGTGAGGGTCACCGGTCCGCTGCCGGACGAGTTGCTCGACGGCATGGTCGCGGTGACCGAGTCGATCAACGACGCGCCGAAGGACGACCTCGACATGGAGGACGACGTCTACAGCCCGGAGCGGTTGCGGGCCTACGAGCAGGCGCAGCTCAAGAGCGACCGGACCATCCACCGGGTGATCGCCCGGGAGAAGGCGTCCGGTGAGTTGGCCGGCCACTCGACCATCACGGTCGAGCGCGAGCGCCCGCACATCGGTATCCAGAACGACACGGCCGTCTCGCGCGACCACCGTGGTCACCGTCTCGGCGCGCTGCTCAAGTCCGCCATGCTGCTGTGGCTGCGCGACGAGGAACCGGCACTGGGCCTGATCGACACCTGGAACGCCGAGTCCAACGACCACATGATCTCGATCAACGAACAGCTCAACTACCGGATCATCGCGCGCATCCTCGCCTACCAGAAGACGCTGTAGTTCACCCAGGGCGGCCGAGCCCGAACAACCCGGCCACCCGGAGCGTGACCTCGTCCTCGGTCCGGCTGCCGTCGACCACCACGCTGGTCAGCCCGAGCCGCCGCGTCTCCACCGCGACCTGCTCGGTGAACCTCCGGTCCCGCTCCAACAAGTTGCCCAGGGCCCGCTCCGGCGCATGCGTCCGACCGGCGATCGCCCACAGCGACCCCCGCTGCTCCACCGCCATCCGCCGGAACTCCGGCGTCGGCAGCAACCAGACGCCCTGCCGCCGATCGGCCAGCAGCGGTTCGACCAGCGCGGGCAGCAAGCGGAATCCTTCCACCACGATCGGCTCCGGCGGCAACCGCAGCAGATCGTCGACAATCAGGTCGAACGCCTCGCCCCGGAACCAGTGGAACGTCTCGAGCATCGTCTCCGGTGACCGGTCCGCCCACCGCTCGTCCATGTCCATGGCGAGGAACCTCTGCAGGTACGGCGTATCGCCCGGCGAACTGCGGGCGGTGTGATCCGCCATCGCGCGGTCGGTGTCGTAGAGCCGGACGGCGAAGCGTTCGGCCAGGTGGCGGGCGACGGTGGACTTGCCGCCGCCCGTACCGCCGCCGAGCCAGAAGACGTGGGACAGGTCGCTCACAGCGCCTGGACCAGGGTGACCTTCATGCGGTTGGTGAGGGTGAAGCCGAGGGAGTTGTAGAGGCGGATGGCGTTCGTGTTGCTGCCGCCGGTGTGGAGCATCGGGGTGCGGCCGGCTGCGGTGATGTGGGCGGCTACGGCGCGGATGAGTCGGGTGGCGAGGCCCTGACCCTGGTACGACGGGTGGGTGCAGACGGCGCTGATCTCGGTGTGATCCGGCAACGCGAAGCGGGTGCCGGCCATCGCGATCAACTCGCCCTCGCGGCGGATGCCGAGGTAGGTGCCCAGCTCGATCGTGCGCGTGCGGAACGGCCCAGGATCGGTGAGAGCAACGAGCGCGAGCATCTCAGGTACGTCGTCCGGACCGAGCAGGACCGCCTCCGGGTCCTCGGCCGGGAGGTCTGCCGGCGCGACGAACTGGACCAGGTCGATGTGCAGGTCCAGCTTGAAGCCGTCAGGGATCGGGAACTCCGGCCGCATCAGCGCGGCCGTGGTCCCCGGGCCGAGAAGGACGCCCGCGTCAGCCCAGTCCTGCGGCGTCGGATCATCGGGCAGCCCGAGGAAAGGCGCGGCGGCGGGCGGATACCGACGGGCGTTGCCACGGACCTCGGCGACGCCGGCGTGCGGACCGGTCAGAGCGGCGTACACAGGATTGGTCAGCACTCGGTCATCCCCCCGACAGATTGGTCAGAATCCCAGTTTGCGCAAGTGCTTCGCGTCTGTCTGCCAGTTTTTGGCGATCTTGACGTGCAGGTCGAGGTACACCGGCGTCCCGAGCAAAGCTTCGATCTGGTGGCGGGCGGCGGCGCCGACCTCGCGCAGCCGGGCGCCCTTGTGGCCGATCACGATGCCCTTCTGGCTGTCCCGCTCGAGGAAGATGTTCGCGTAGATGTCGAGCAGCGGCTTGTCCTCCGGCCGGTCCTCGCGCAGGCCCATCTCGTCGATGGTGACCGCGATCGAGTGCGGCAACTCGTCCCGGACGCCCTCCAGCGCGGCCTCCCGGATGAGCTCCGCGACCAGGGTCTCCTCGGGCTCGTCGGTGATGTCGCCGTCCGGGTAGAGCGCGAAACCCTCCGGCAGCAGCTTCACCAGTTCGTCCGCGACCACGTCGACCTGGAAGCCCGACGTCGCCGACACCGGGACGATCGAGGCCCACTCGATCCCGGCCGACTCCCCCAGCGCGGAGATCTCGGCCAGGTGCTCGACCATCCGGTCCGGCTCGACCAGGTCGGCCTTGGTGGCCAGCGCCACCTTCGGGGTCTTCGCGACCTTCGCCGCCTCGTTGACCAGGAACCGGTCGCCCGGCCCGATCTTCTCACTGGCCGGCAGGCAGACCGCGATCACGTCGACCTCGGCCCAGGTGGCCTTCACCAGGTCGTTGAGCCGCTCGCCGAGCAGCGTGCGTGGCTTGTGCAGACCTGGCGTGTCCACCAGCACGAGCTGGGCGTCGGGCCGGTGCACGATCCCGCGGACCGCGTGCCTGGTCGTCTGCGGCTTGGACGAGGTGATGACGATCTTCTGGCCCACCAGGGCGTTGGTGAGCGTGGACTTCCCGGCGTTGGGGCGACCGACGAAGCAGGCGAAACCGGACTTGAACGGCTCAGGTGTGGACGACATCGCGGACCTCTCCGGTGCCTTGCGCAACTACTACGGGGATGGCGGCGCCGGCGAAGTGGCGGACCACGTTGACGTCGACGGATTCCGCATCGGTGACCACCGCGGCGGCCTCGAGACCCTTCACGCCGGACGACAAGGCCATCGCGACCGCGAGTTGCAGCGCGGTCAGTTCGACCGTGTCGAGCGCCACCGTGCAGGCGGCGTACGTCCGCCCGTCGGAGTCGCGCACGGCCGCACCCTCGGCCGCCCGGGTCCGGGCGCGGGTGGCGCGGGCGAGCGTGACGAGTTTGGCGTCCTCCGCCGAAAGGTCTGACAACACGTACTCCAAAGAAGAGGGTCAGGCGGGCTGGTGGTTCTGGTCCTGCGGCCGGGTCGCGGTCTCGACCCGACGCACCAGCACAGTACCGACCTGGTTGCGGCGCCCCGACGGCCGCTCCGCCGTCAGCGACAATCCCTCGATCTCGACCTCGGCACCGGGGATCGGCACCTTGCCCAGCAGTTTCGCCATCAGGCCGCCGACCGTGTCGACGTCGTCGTCGTCCAGCGGTACGCCGAACAGCTCGCCGAGCTCGTCGATCGGGAGCCGGCTGGAGACCCGGTACGCGCCGTCGGACAGCTCCTGCACCGAGTCCGGGTCCTCGTCGTACTCGTCGGTGATCTCGCCGACGATCTCCTCCAGGATGTCCTCGATCGTGACCAGGCCCGCCGTACCGCCGTACTCGTCGACGACGATCGCGACGTGCATCCGGGCCGCCTGCATCTCGCGCAGCAACTGGTCGACCGGCTTGGAGTCCGGCACGTACATGCACGGCCGCATCACCGACTCGACCCGCTCGGTCGACTCGGCCTGCGCGTTGTCGTAGACGCGGCGCATCACGTCCTTGAGGTAGACGACGCCGAGGATGTCGTCCAGCGACTCACCGATCACCGGGATCCGCGAGTAGCCGGAGCGCAGGGCCAGCGAGGTGAGCTGGCGCAGCTTCTTGTGCCGCTCGATGTAGACCATGTCGGTGCGCGGCACCATCACCTCGCGGACGATGGTGTCGCCGAGCTCGAACACCGAGTGGATCATCTGACGTTCGCCGGACTCGATCACCGCGGACTTCTCGGCGTAGTCGACCAGCGCCCGCAGCTCCGCCTCGGTCGCGAACGGGCCCTCGGCGAAGCCCTTGCCCGGGGTGAGCGCGTTGCCGAGCAGGATCAGTACCTTCGGCAGAGGGCCGAGCACCCGGGTCAGCGCCATCACGGGACCGGCGGAGATGATCGCGAACCGGTCCGAGTGCTGCCGGCCGAGCGTCCGCGGGGCGACGCCGATGATGACGTACGAGACCACGATCATCACCACGGCGGTGATCAGGACGTGCTCCCAGGTGACGTCGAAGACGTTCGACAACGCCTGGGTGACCAGCACGATCGCGGTGATCTCGCAGCTCAGCCGGAGCAGCAGCAGCGAGTTCAGGTACCGCGGGGCGTCGGACAGCAGGTCCCGCAGCCGGACCGCGCGCAGGTTCCCCCGCTCGACCTGCTCGTTGGCCCGGACCTTCGAGTACGACGACAGCGCCGCCTCGGCACCGGCGAACAATCCGGCGAGCAGCACGAGCACCGCGGCCACGACCAGCAGGACGAGGTCCTGGGAGCTCACCGGAACGTCACTCCTGTCCGGCTGAGGGTGTCTGATGGTTCCGCGCCGTAGCGAGCAGGTGCTCGGTGCGGTGCATCGGCGTGCTGGAGCGAGGGCCTCGATGTGGTTTCATCGTGGCCCTTGCTCCAGTGCGGCGAGGTGCCGTGCCGAGTGCCGCGGAGTAGGCGGGGAACCATCAGACACCCTCAACCTGGTTCGCCGGCGCTCGCCAGGCTTCCAGCAGACGGCCCTGCACGTCCCACATCTCCGCCTTCTCGGCCGGCTCGGCGTGGTCGTAGCCGAGCAGATGCAGGATGCCGTGCACGGTCAGCAGCTCCAGCTCGGCCCACGTGCCGTGCCCGGCCTTGGCGCCCTGGGCGGCCGCCACGGTCGGGCAGAGCGCGATGTCACCGAGGTGACCGAGCGGAAGATCCGAGTCGTCGCCGTTGTCGGCGGAACCGGGCCGCAGCTCGTCCATCGGCCACGACATCACGTCGGTCGGACCGGGCAGGTCCAGGAACTCGACGTGATACCGCGCCATCGTGTCCTCGTCGACCAGCTTGATCGACAGCTCACACTCCGGGTGCAGCCGCAGCGACGACATCACGAACCGGCTGAGCCGCATCAGTCCGTGCGCGTCGATCTCGACTCCGGACTCGTTGTTGACCTCGACGTTCATCTGCGCAGCTCGCCATTGCCTTCGTAGTTCTCGTAGGCGGAGACGATCCGGCCGACCAGCTTGTGCCGGACCACGTCGTGCGAGGTGAGCCGGCAGAAGGTCAGGTCCTGGACGCCTTCGAGGATCTCCTGGACGACGCGCAGGCCGGAGCTCGTGCCGGTCGGCAGGTCGACCTGGGTGACGTCGCCGGTGACGACCATCTTCGAGCCGAAACCGAGCCGGGTGAGGAACATCTTCATCTGCTCGGGCGAGGTGTTCTGCGCCTCGTCCAGGATGATGAAGGCGTCGTTCAGGGTCCGGCCGCGCATGTAGGCCAGCGGCGCGATCTCGATCGTGCCGGCCGTCATCAGCCGCGGGATCGACTCCGGGTCGAGCATGTCGTGCAGAGCGTCGTACAGCGGCCGCAGGTACGGGTCGATCTTCTCCGAGAGCGTGCCGGGCAGGAAGCCGAGCCGCTCACCGGCCTCGACGGCCGGCCGGGTCAGGATGATCCGGTTGACCTCCTTGGCCTGCAGCGCCTGGACCGCCTTGGCCACCGCCAGGTACGTCTTGCCGGTACCGGCCGGGCCGATGCCGAACACGATGGTGTTCTTGTCGATGGCGTCGACGTACCGCTTCTGGTTCAGCGTCTTCGGCCGGATGGTGCGGCCGCGGCTGGACAGGATGTTCTGGGTCAGCACATCGGCCGGGCTCTCGGCCGTGGCAGACTTGATCATCGCGATGCTGCGCTCGACCGAGTCGGCGGTCAGCCCGTGCCCGGTGCGCACGACCGCGATCAGCTCGTCGATCAGCCGCTCGGCGAGGGCCAGTTCGGCCGGCTCGCCGTTGAGCGTGATCTCGTTGCCGCGGACCATGATGTCGGCGGCGAACTCCTTCTCGACGATGCGGAGGAACTCGTCCCGGGCTCCGAGCAGGGCCACCATGTCGATGCTGTTCGGCACGACGATCTTGTGCGACGCCTGCGCGCTGGTGGCGGCATTGCTACTGCGCGCCTCCGGTTCGATACTGCGTGGCCTGGACAGCCTGTTCCTCCTGATGCCGATGATGACTGACCCACCCATGCTAGCCGTCCCGCCCGACAGCCTCACTTGTAATTCGCCTCAACACCCCGAAACGAGGCCTGGCCGTTGCCAACCCGGGTGCGTTGTCAACCTGCAAGAGGGTCTCCGCGTCATCGTGTCGTGGCGCAACCAGCCGTGGTGTACGAAGAGTGCGTGACACATGAGTCCTCGTGGGATGCCGACGAGGCGTTGACGGCTGTCTACACGGCGCACTACACGTCGCTGGTCCGGCTCGGCGCCCTGCTGCTGCGCGACACCGGTACGGCGGAGGAGATCGTGCAGGACGCGTTCGTCGCCATGCACGGCCGCTGGCACCGGCTGCGCGACCCCCACAAGGCCCTCGCCTACCTGCGCACCGCGGTGGTGAACCGCTGCCGCTCCCGCCAGCGCCACCTGGTGGTCGTCGACAAGCACACGCCCCGCTCGCTGCCGGACGCGCCGAGCGCGGAGCAGGCCGCGCTGCGGACGGCCGAGACCGACCGGGTGATCGAAGCGATGCGCACCCTGCCGGAGAAGCAACGCACCGTGATGGTGCTGCGGTACTACGGTGACCTCTCCGAAGCGGAGATCGCCGACACGATGGGCATCAGCCGGGGATCGGTGAAGAGCCACGCCGCGCGGGCGACCAAGTCGCTGCGCCAGCTCCTGGAGCAGAACGTATGAGTGACCATTCGAACGACTCGTTCGACGAGCTGATGCGGCGGGCCATGCACGAGGAGGCCGACCGGGTCGAGCCGACCGACTCGCTGCCCGAGATCCAGGCCCGCGCCCGGGCCCAGCGCCGTACGACGTCCCGGCGCCCGTGGGTGCTGACCGCCGGCGCCGCCGTGGTCGGCACCGCAGCCGTGATCGGCGCCTTCACCGTCCTCGACAACAACACGAACACCGCCGGAGACAGCGGCGTCGCAGCAGGTCCCAGTACGTCGGCCAGCGCCTCCGCACTGCCGTCCTCGACCACCCCACAGGCCAGCACCGAGCCGAGCCAGGCGCCGACGGAGCCACCGACGGCGCAGGCGACGTCGGTGCCGAAGGACCGCCGCGGTACGCCGGAGCCGATGGTGAAGGGCACCCTCGTCCCGGTCTACTGGCTCGGCGACAAGACCGCGATCACTCCCACGCCGGGAGCCACCACCAAGGCCACGCCGAAGGTCCGGCTCTACCGCACCTGGGCGAAAGTGAGCGGCCGGCCCGCCGTCGAGGCGGTCCGGATCATGACCTCGAAGCAGTCCGGCGACCCCGACTACTACTCACTGTGGCGGGGCGCCGAGGTCAACACCGTCACCAGATCCGACGGCACGGTCACCGTCGACTTCAAGCGGCTCCCGACGGCGAAGCTCGACCCCGAGACCGCGGACGTGGCCGCCCAGCAGCTGATCTACACCGTGCAAGGCGCTCTCGACGACAGCAGCCAGCAGGTCCGGATCACTCAGGGCGGCGAGGCCGGTGCCCGGCTGTTCGGCCAGGTCGACACCAGTACGCCGCTCAGCCGCGCCCAGGCCGCCAACGTCCAGGCGCTGGTCTGGATCACATCCCCGGCCCAGGGTCAGCTGACCAAGTCGATGGTCACCGTCGAGGGCACGGCCGCGGCGTACGAGGCGACGGTGAACTACGAGGCCATGAACCTGAAGACCCGCGAGGTGCGGAAGGGCTACACGAACACCAAGGAGGGCCAGAAGTTCACGCCCTTCACCTTCAACCTCAAGCTCACGCCCGGCCCCTGGCAGATCGAGGCCTTCCTGATCTCCCCCGCCGACGGCTCCACCACCGACGTCGACTCGAAGACCATCGAGGTGCGCTAGGTCCAGCGCGAGCGGGACAGGAGTGCGGCGGCCGCGGCGACGCCGGCGGTCGAGGTGCGGAGGACCGTGTCGCCGAGGCGGATCGGCTCGGCGCTGAAGGTCGCGAGCTCGGCCGGGGCGATGCCGCCTTCCGGGCCGATGACGATGACGATGTCGCCCTCGGTCGGGAGGTCGAGCGAGGCGAGCGGCGTCTTGGCTTCCTCGTGCAGTACGACGGGCAGCGCCGCGGCGGACAGTAGTCGCGCGACGTCCGGCGTACTGGCGATCGGCTCCACGGTGGCGAACCAGGAACGGCGGGACTGTTTGCTCGCCTCGAACGCCCAGGCCTGCCACTTCGCGTACGTCTTCGCGGACCGCTCGGGGTTGCTGCGGAACTGACTCCGCTCCGCGTTCCAAGGGACGATCACATCCGCCCCGACCTCGGTCAGCATCTCCACCGCGAGCTCGGCGCGCTCGCCCTTAGGCAGCGCCTGCACCACTACCAACCGGGGCGAAGCCGCCGGCTCCACTCCACGGTTGTCAACGGCAACCGTCACCCCGGTCTTCGACGCCGCGGTCACCGAACCTTCAGCCCAAGCTCCACGGCCGTCCGTGAGCCGAATCCGCTCCCCCGGCCCGATCCGCCGTACGACGGCAGCATGCCGCCCCTCGGCACCACCCAAGGTCAGCTCGTCCCCGCCCAGCTCCTCGGAGAAGAACACCGCCACGCCCACCGCGCCTCCCCTGCCTCAGCACGCACGCAACGTCGTACGCGGGTGGCTGGTGCGCATCTAGTGGGCGCCGAAGGCGTCGCGGAGGCGGCCGAAGACGCCCTTGTGGGCGGCTTGGACCTGACCCTGGGGACGCTCCTCGCCACGAGCCTCGGCCAACTGCCGGAGCAGGTCGACCTGGGAGTCGTCCAGCCGGGTCGGGGTCTCGACGATGACCTGGACGATCAGGTCGCCTCGACCCGCGTGCCGCAGCCGCGGGACACCGCGAGCCGTCAGCGTCATCGCCGTCCCGGACTGCGTGCCGGGCCGGATCTCCAGCGGCGTCGTCTCGCCCTCCAGCGTGGGCAGGTCGATCGTGGTGCCGAGCGCGGCCGCCGTCATCGGCAGCGTGACCGTGCAGTGCAGGTCGTCACCGTTGCGGGTGAAGATGTCGTGCGGCTCGACCTCGATCTCGACGTACAGGTCGCCGGCCGGGCCGCCGCCGGGGCCGACCTCGCCCTGGCCGGACAGCTGCACCCGGGTGCCGCTGTCGACGCCGCCCGGGATCTTGACCGTGACGGTCCGGCGCGACCGGACCCGGCCGTCGCCGGAGCACTCGACGCACGGGTTCGGGATCGTCGTACCGAAGCCGCGGCAGTTCGGGCACGGCCGCATGGTGCGGACCTCGCCGAGGAACGACCGCTGAGTGTGGGTCACCTCGCCGCGACCGTGGCAGATCTCGCAGGTCACCGGCTCGGAGCCGGCCGCCGCGCCCGAACCCGAACAGGTCGGGCACAGTACTGCGGTGTCAACCTTCAGCTCCCGGGTGGTGCCGAACGCGGCCTCGGCCAGGTCGATCCGCAGCGGGATCAGCGCGTCCTGGCCGCGCCGGGTCCGCGGCCGCGGCCCGCGGGTGGCCCCGCCGGTCTGGCCGAAGAAGGCGTCCATGATGTCGGTGAACGTGAAGGCCTGGCCGAAGCCCGCGCCACCCGGGCCGGCGCCTGCGGTCGCGAACGGGTCACCGCCGAGATCGTGCATCTGCCGCTTCTGCGGGTCGCTCAGCACCTGGAAGGCGCGGCCGATCTCCTGGAACTTGTGGTGCGCGTCCTCGGAGTCGTTCACGTCCGGGTGGTACTGGCGTGCCAGCTTGCGGTACGCCTTCTTGATCTCGTCCGGCGAGGCGTCACGGCTGACGCCCAGGACGGCGTAGTAATCGGTGCTCATACTCCAAGCCAGGGGGTAGTAGTCATTATGAGTCGGCCAGGATCTGGCTGACGTAGCGCGCGACGGCCCTTACGGCGCCCATCGTGCTCGGATAGTCCATGTGGGTCGGGCCGACGATGCCGAGCGTGGCCAGCGCCTCCGACTTGGACCCGTAGCCGGTCGCGACCACCGACGTGGTGGCCAGTTCCTCGAACGGGTTCTCGTGCCCGATGCGGACCGTCAGGGTCTGCGGGTTGGTGGCCTCGCCGAGCAGCTTGAGCAGGATGACGTGCTCCTCCAGCGCCTCCAGCACCGGCTTCACGTTCCGCTCGAAGTCGTCGCCGTACCGGGTCAGGTTGGCAGCGCCACCGACCGCGATCCGCTGCTCGCCGACCTCGTCGGTGAACGTCTCCAGCAACGTCGTCACGATCGCTGCCACCAGCGGCCGGTCGGCCGGGGCGAAGAGGTCGGTGACCGCAGCCAGAGACGTCGTCGCCTCGGTGAGCCGCTGGCCGGCGAGCGCGGTGTTCAGCCGCGAGCGCAGGTCGGCGATCAGTTGCTCGTCGACGTCGTTCGTCTGCTCGACGATCCGCTGCTCGACCCGCCCGGTGCTGGTGATCAGCACCAGCAGCAGCCGGCGCGGGGTCATCGTGACGACCTCGATGTGCCGGACGCTGGAGCGGTTGAGCGACGGGTACTGCACGATCGCGACCTGGCGGGTGATCTGGGCCAGCAGCCGGACAGTACGGCGTACGACGTCGTCGAGGTCGACCGCGCCGGCCAGGAACGAGGTGATCGCCTTCTTCTCCGCCGGCGACAGTGTCTTGACCGTGCTCAGCTTGTCCACGAACAGCCGGTAGCCCGCGTCGGTCGGGATCCGGCCGGCGCTGGTGTGCGGCTGGGTGATGTACCCCTCCTCCTCCAGCGCAGCCATGTCGTTACGCACGGTGGCCGGCGACACCCCGAGGTTGTGCCGGTCGACCAGCGTCTTCGAGCCGACCGGCTCATGGGTCGCCACGTAGTCCTCGACGATGGCGCGGAGAACATCCAGCTTGCGATCGTCCAGCACGCGCACCACCTCCCTCGCCTCGACCGTACGACTCAGTGACCCTTGGCACTCAGCTGAACCGAGTGCCAGTCTACCGAGCCGTAGTAGCTCGCACCGACGCGTTGCGGCGTGGGACGGGTCTCAGGCGAGCTCGGGGGACGCTCCCAACGGTACGGCGGTGGGGCGGGTGACTGTGCTCGCGACATCCACAGGCTGGTCCTGGGCTGCCGCTTCGAGCAGGGACTCGAGTACGTCGAGCACGTGGTAGGCCAGTGCGCCGTCGGCCCGGTGCGGCTGACCGGTGCGGACCGCACGCGCCATGTCCGCGACCCCGACGCCGCGGCCGGCTCCGGCGTACCCACCGGCGACCGGGACCTCGGTCCAGTCGCGGTTGGCCGCGGTCGCGATCTCGACCTTGCCGTCGAACCCGTTCGGGTCCGGCACGGACAAGCTGCCCTCGGTCCCGTGCACCTCGATCCGCGGCAACCGCGCGGCCCAGATGTCGAACGACATCAGCACCGTGGTCAACGCACCCGACTCGTGCTCCAGTACGCCGGTCACGTGCGTCGGCACCTGGACCGGGAACGTCTCGCCGGCTCGCGGACCGGTGTGGATCTTCCGCTCCTGCTTCGACTGACCGGCCCGTGCGGTGACGCGTCGTACCGGACCGAGCAGGGTGACCAGGCTGGTCACGTAGTACGGCCCCATGTCGAGGACCGGACCGCCGCCGGGCTGGTAGTAGAACTCCGGCGCCGGATGCCACAGCTCGTGTCCGGGCGTGACGAAGGACGCAGTGGCAGCCGTCGGTACGCCGATGTCGCCGCGGTCGATGACAGCCCGGGCGGTCTGGGTGCCAGTGCCGAGCACAGTGTCCGGCGCGCAGCCGACACGGAGGTTGTTCGCGGCGGCGTACTTGAGCAGCGGCTCCGCCTCGGCCCGGTCCACGGCCAGCGGCTTCTCGCCGCACACGTGCTTGCCGGCTTCGAGCGCGGCCTGGTGCACCGGTGCGTGGGCGGCGGGGATGGTCAGGTTCAGCACGATCTCGACGTCGTCCGCGGCGTACAGCTCGGCCGGAGTCAGCGCCCGGATCGCCGGGTTGCTGTCAGCGATCGCCTGCGCGCGGCTGACGTCCAGGTCGGCGACCGCGACCACCTCGACGCCGGGCAGCTTGGCCAGGTGGTCGAGGTACGTGCCGGAGATGACGCCCGTACCGACGATGCCAATACCTGTCCCGGTGCCTGTCACGGGGCCCGTCACTTGCTCGCCCACAGCAGCCCCCGCTCGACGATGGTCCGCACCTCGGGTACTTCGAGGTCGTCCAGCTTGTGGCCGACGGTGCAGACGAAGACCTTGCCCGCACCCCACGTCCGGGTCCAGACGGCCGGCATCACGGCACCCTCGATCCACGGGTAGTCCGGATGCGATTGGAAGGTCGTGGTGGCAAGGACGGTGTTGGTTGGGTCGTAGTGCACGTAGTACTGCTCGGTGTGGACGTCGAAGTGGGTGATGCCCTCGACGATCGGGTGGTCGGCGACCACGTCGACGCGATAGTCGGTGAAGCCGTGCGGGTGCGAGATGAACTGCCCGCCGGTGATGAAGCTGTAGTCGGCGTTGGCCCGGAACGAGTCGACGATGCCGCCGTGCCAGCCGGCGAACCCGGTGCCGCGGCGGAGCGCGGCCTCCAGGCCCTTGAAGTGGTCGGCGTCGATCTCGCTCATCGTGACGCACTGCAGCACCAGGTCGGTGCCGTCCAGGTCGAGGTAGCTCTCGGTGCTGTCCGAGACGGTCACCTCGTAACCGTTGCCTTCCAGGAACGGGATGAACAGCTCGGTCGCCTCGACCGGCGAGTGCCCTTCCCAGCCGCCCCGGACCACCAGTGCACGTCGTGTCGTCACGCCGACCGCCCTTCGAAAGTTTCGCCGCTGAGCTCGGAAAGATTGCGAGCCGCCACCGCGACCTTAAGCGCCGCCCGACCGGCCTTCAAGTCAGAATCCGCCCCCTGGATAGGGCTTGCTCGACGGGAGGTGCCGAGCAAGTAGGGTCGTTGGCATGAGTACGTGGGCCGAGGTCGGGGATCGCTGCTGGGTCCGCCGGTACGACGAATGGGACCTCAACGTCGGTGTGGTCGTCGGGGAACGAGGTGCGGTCCTGATCGACACCCGGGCCACCACCGAGCAGGCCGAGGAACTGCGCGAGCACCTCCGCGAACTGACCGACCAGCCGGTGCGCTGGGTCGTCAACACGCACGCGCACTTCGACCACGTCGTCGGGAACAGCGTCTTCGATCAGGCCGAGGTCCTCGCCCACGAGAACGCCGCGACCGCCGCCAAGCTGACGGCCCAGACCTTCGCGGTGGCGAAGGTGATCGATCTCGGCGACCGCAGGGTCGAGTTGCTGCATCTCGGCAACGCGCACACCGACGGCGACGTGGTGGTCGTCGTACCGGATGTGGATGTGTACTTCGTCGGCGATCTGATCGAGGAGTCGGCGCCACCGTCGTACGGCGAGGACTCGTTCCCGCTGGAGTGGCCGGACACGATCGACCGGGTGATCGGGCTGCTGTCCGGCACGTCGAAGGTCGTCCCGGGTCACGGCGCGGTCGTCGACGCCGAGTTCGTCCGCGACCAGGCCGGCGACCTGGGCACGGTCGCCAACACCATCTCGGGTCTCCACCACGGCGGCACCTCGCTGGAGCAGGCCCTCGCCCACACCGACGACTGGCCGTGGCCGCTGGAGAAACTCCAGGACGCGATCAAGCGCGGCTACGAGGCTCTGGGTACGCCGCGGCGACCGACGCTGCCCCTGCTCGGCCCCGGCTGATCGCAGAAAGCGCACGGGTCGGCGGTCAAGTTGTAGTTGTCCGTTGACACCGGGTCAGGTTTGCCGCACTTTGTTCCGAAGTGCGGTGCGAACCACGACCGGATGGGGTGGCACAAATGGCAACTCTTGCGACCGAACAGACCACTCATCCCGACGGCAGAGTCGAACTGGCCGATCCCGCGGTGCTCGCGGACAGCCCGTATGCCAACGCGGAGCTCGCGCCGACCCGATTGCCCGAGCGGCACTGGACGACGTACAACTATGCGGCGCTCTGGATGGGGATGGCGCACAACATCCCCAGCTACCTGCTGGCCGCGGGTCTGGTCGCGCTCGGGATGAACTGGCTGCAGGCGTTCATCACGATCACGCTCGGGAACCTGATCGTGCTGGTCCCGCTGCTGCTCAACAGTCACGCCGGGACGAAGTACGGCATCCCGTTCCCGGTCTTCGCCCGCGCGTTCTACGGCGTCCGCGGCGCGAACTTCCCGGCGTTGTTGCGCGCGTTCATCGCCTGCGGCTGGTTCGGCATCCAGACCTGGATCGGCGGCCAGGCGATCTTCGTGATCGTCGGCGAACTGTTCGGCAACGGCTGGACCGAGGCGTCCGCGGTCGGCGGGCACCCGTGGACGATATGGCTCAGCTTCGCGTTCTTCTGGGTGATCCAGATGGTGCTGATCTGGCGCGGCATCGAAGGGCTGCGCCGGTTCGAGAACTGGGCGGCGCCGCTCGTCACGGTCGCGTTCCTCGCGCTGATGGTGGCGATCCTG
Organism: Kribbella pittospori; assembly: GCF_004331465.1. Lineage (GTDB taxonomy): Bacteria > Actinomycetota > Actinomycetes > Propionibacteriales > Kribbellaceae > Kribbella > Kribbella pittospori. The sequence goes on along the minus strand of NZ_SJKB01000001.1, from coordinate 222,494 downwards.
GTCAAGGCCGGCGGGTTCGGCCCGATCCTGTCGCAGCCGTCGAAGCTGGGCTGGGACTCCGACTTCTGGAAGATCTTCGCGCCGTCGCTGATGGGCATGATCGCGTTCTGGGCGACACTGAGCCTGAACATGCCGGACTTCACCCGGTTCGGCAAGGGCCAGCGCCAGCAGGTGATCGGCCAGATCATCGGTCTGCCGACGACGATGTCGTTCATCGCGCTGGTCTCGATCATCACCACGTCGGGCACAGTCCTGGTGTACGGCGAGGCGATCTGGGACCCGGTCGAGTTGACCCGCCGGTTCGAGAACCCGGTGGTCGTGACGATCGGTCTGGTGATGGCGATCCTGGCGACGATGTCGTGCAACGTGGCGGCCAATGTGGTCAGCCCGTCGTACGACTTCGCGAATGCGGTCCCACGCTGGTTGAACTTCCGGACCGCCGGCCTGGTCACCGGCGTGATCGGCATCGTGATCCAGCCGTGGCGGCTGATCTCCGACCCGTCGATCTACATCTTCGTCTGGCTGTCTTTCTACGGCGGCCTGCTCGCCTCGGTCGCCGGCGTACTGATCGCGGGGTATTGGCTGATCGACCGCACCAACCTGTACCTCGCCGACCTCTACCTGCCGCGCGGCCGCTACTGGTACTCCGCCGGCTGGAACTGGCGTGCCGTCGTCGCCACCGTTGTCGGCTCGGTCCTGGCCGTCGGAGGCGCGTACTCGAACCCCGGCGCCGGCCCGTTCCCGGAGGACGGTCTGATCCCGTTCCTCAAACCGCTCTACGACTACTCCTGGGCAGTCGGCCTGGTCGCCGGCTTCCTCACCTATCTACTCTTCACCGTCGCTTCCCCGTCCCGCCAGCCCACGACAACCCAAGCCGCTCCCACGTTCTAGCGCCACCCCCTCTGATGGGTTGACCCACCCGGTGGTGGGTTGGCTACCGCGAATACGGCTGGCCAACCCACCGTCTGATGGGTCAACCCATTAGACGGGAAGGGTGTGTGGTTGAGAGAGAAGAGAGGTGGGGGCACATACGGTTGGGCGGTGGCTGACAGGTATGGGAACGACGTACTGAGTGGGGACTGGCGCAAGCCCAAGAACGGGCGGACCGTCGAGGTCGAGATCGAGAAGGGCATGGTCGTCGAGGAGCCCACGTCGGGGTTCGTCGGTGCGATCGTGCGCTGGGAGCACGGCGTGGTCGATCTCGAGGACCGGTTCGGGAAGGTCCGGACGTACCCGCTCGGGCCTGGGTTCTGGCTGGACGGCAAACCGGTCAGCCTGAAGCCGCCGAAGAAGGCCGGCCCGGCGAAGAAGAGGACCGCGTCCGGTTCGGTTGCGGTGGACAACGTCCGGGCGAAGGTGGCCCGGGCCAGCCGGATCTACGTCGAGGGCCGGCACGACGCCGAACTGGTCGAGAAGGTCTGGGGCGACGACCTGCGGATCGAGGGCGTCGTGGTCGAGTACCTCGAAGGCGTCGACGACCTGCCCGGCATCGTCAACCGGTTCCAGCCTGGTCCGGGCCGGCGGCTCGGCGTCCTCGTAGACCATCTCGTCGAGGGGTCGAAGGAGTCGAAGATCGCGGCCCAGGTGACCAACCGGCATGTGCTGGTCGTCGGGCATCCGTTCATCGACATCTGGGAGGCGGTCAAGCCGTCGTCGGTCGGGATCAAGGCCTGGCCGCGGATCCCGCACGGGCAGGACTGGAAGAAGGGCGTGCTGCAGTCGTTCGGCTGGCCGGCCACCGACCAGGCTGACGTTGCCGCGGCCTGGAAACACATCCTGTCGAAGGTGACCAGCTTCGCCGATCTCGACCCGGCGCTGCTCGGCCGGGTCGAGGAGCTCATCGATTTCGTGACGCTGGACTGATCTCCGGCATCCGCCGTTCGACCCAGGCCTGGATCCGCCGCCGCGCGCGCCGGACGTACCAGGTCACGGCACCGAGTACGGCGGTCGCCGCCAGCACCACTCCGGCGAGCACGGCCGCGATGATCCGTACGGCGCTCTGCTCGACGAGCCCGGCAACGACCAGCAGCGCCACACCGAGCACGATGCCCACCACCGGCAACCACTGCTCGAAGACCAACGGGCGCTTGGCCGGCGTCACCTTGGCGCCGCGCACCAAACGGGTCCACACCGACTGCCGCGCCGGCTCGGTGAACCAGCGGGCGCACTGCAACAGCCACGAACCGGGCTTGTCCTTGCGGCCTGCCATCGCCTTGACCCAGTCGCCGACCTGCGGCCCGAGTCCACTGGACACGTCGACCATCCGGTCCGCGAGACCCTTCGTCGTCGCCCGGCCCTCGTCCGACTGGTTCAGTTCGTTGCGCATCGTGGTGAGCGCACCGAGACCGGCGCCCATCGGGAAGTCCTGGGCCAGCCGCTGGACGCGTTCCGCGACCGCCTCGACCCTCCAGTCCTCCGCCTTCAGGACCTGCCGTTGCGTCTCGCGGATCCAGTTCTCGTCGGCGCCGAGCATCGCGCCCAGGTGCGCGACACAGTGCAGCCGGCCCATCAGCCAGTCCCACCGCCGCCAGTCCGCCGCACCGAACGCGCCGAAGTGCCCGACCTGCGACCCGTAGAGGATGCGGTCCTTGAGGTTGTTGGCGATCGAGCCTTCCGGCTGGTCATCCAGCAGCGGCAGCGGGATGTCCGGCCCGAGCCGGAGGAACTGGAACGGCGCACTGCGCTGCTGCGGTGTCCGCGCCGACGTACAGCGCGACACGATCTCCACCTCGAGGGCGGTCTCGACGAGGTCCCGGCCGACGGCCGCGATCAGGTCGGCGAACGTGTCGCCGAGCGCCCGCTGGATCTGCAGATCGGTGAAGATGTCGTTCAGCCCGACCGCGACAGCCTCGGCGCCACCGGCCGGGCTCAGGTCGAGGTCGGCCGCGGTCAACTGCTCGGTGAGTGCGTCCCGCACAGCCTGCGTTTTCAGCAGAGCATCGCTGGCCGCCTTCAGCCGTCGCTCGAGCTCAGCCCGTTGCTCCCTCGGCGCCTCGCTGATCTGGTTGCGCAGCGAGCGCAGGATCAGCCGGACGACGCGTTCCGCCGCACCTGTCCCCCACAGCCAGCTGGGGTTGCCCTCGGCATCGTTCCGCAGCGGAGCCGTCGAGCCGTCCGGGTCGGGCACCCACGGGTGGTCGGTCCCGAGGATCTCGTCGACTTCCTCCTCGGACAGCGCGGTCGCCGCGTCGAGGACGGTCGACTGGTCGTGGCTCGCGACCGTCACCGCCTCCCAGACACCGCCGGCGGCGCGACCGCGCGAGTACGTCGGCTGCAGCGCCTTCGCCGCCGCCTGCAGCCGGTCCCGCTCGACTGATTGCTTCATACAACGATCGAACAGCCGCTGGGTGTCCGACCACGACGCGTCCGCCTCCAGCAGCAGCCGCTCCAGCTGCTCCACATCGGACCGGAAGTCGACCTCGCGCGGGAACTGTACGGCGGACAGTGCCGCCACCCGCCAGCTCGGCTCCTTCGCCTCCGGCAACGCCGTCGACGCACTCCCGATCCCGGCCGACGGTACGACGTACAACACGTAACGGCTGGCTCGTCCGGCGACCGGTCGCCTGGCCACCACGTCGAGCACCGGACCGAAGGGTGCGTTGTCCAGTACTCCGCCATCCACCAGCCAGGCACCCGACCCCGCGTTCGAGGGCTGCACGCGCGGCGGTGAGTCGGCCAGATTCGGAGTCTCGAGCACCGGGCCGAACGCAGCCGGGAACGACGCGGACGCACGGGCCGCGCGGGCCAGCAGTTTGGTGTCGTTCAGCCCGTTCTTGTCCGCAACCGAGAACGCCCGCTTCGATCCGTCGTACGTCGCCGCGTTCTCACTGGTGAAGGCGAACAGGTACCGATGGTCGGGTACGACGAAGCGCTGCCCGGCGGCGTCCTTCGCCTCGAACTGCTGGACGCCGAGCCCGGACGCGGTGACGAACAACGTGACCGGCTCCTCGGCCGCCGTCTCGCCCGCGTCGACGACGCCCTTGAGCAGACTGTCGAGCTCCTGCAGGAAGTACTTGCCGTCCAGCACCGAGGTCGACTTCTGGCCCGTCGACGGCACCAGCTTGCCGACCTCGAGGGAGCCGAGCCCGACCCACTTCTGCCGCAGCCAGGGTCCGTGCTCGCCGTCGGGGTCCAGGGTCGAGCCGTTCGAGATCGCTGTCGCCAGCAACGAACCGTTCAGCCCGCCGGCGCTCGTCCCCGCGATCACGTCGACGACCACGCGCCGGTTCTCCTCACCGCGCCGGCACAGCTCACGCCAGCGCTCCGCCAGGACCTCGTCGTACGGCTGTGGACCGGGCGCGCTGCTGGAACCGGACGCACGCCGGATCAGATCCAGCTCGTGGGTCACCCCACCCATCCAGACGGCCAGGCTGACCCCGCCGTTCAGGACCAGCGCGATCCGGATCTCGTGGTCGGTCATCGGTTCACCTTTCGCTCCGGGAAGGCGGTCCACGACCCGTTGTCGCGGGCACCACTGAGGGTCATCCTGTTGCTGGGGGTGATGGTCATGCGAAGACCGGCCATCGCGATCGCAGTGCTCGCGCTCGTGCTGGCGGGCTGTTCGGACACGTCGAGCGACGGCGGGTCAGGTGAGGGCGGCACACCGACCCAGGATGTCACCACGTCGGAGCAGACGGGCGAACCCTCGCCGGAACCGACCGATCCCGAGAGCACGCAGGATCCGGTGGACAAGCCGTCGGTCAAGATCGCGCAACTGCCGGTCGGCGGCGGCGCCGACGGCAACTGCAATTCGGTCAACTGGCTGGGTGGTGACGTGATCCGGCCCGGGACGACGATGAAGCTCGGCAGGCCCACGTTCGATCCCAAGCACATCTTCGAAGTGGACCAGTCGGCCTGTGGCGGCAAACGGTCGTGCGAGGGCCTGGAATGGACCGCGGACAGCCAGGACGCCTGCTCGGTCGGATTCAAGCAGGTCGGGACGCAGGGCACTGTCACGCTCAAGGTCCCGGCGGAGGTGACGTGTGCGACCCAGGACGACTGCGACGAGCTGAAGAAGAAGGAGGGCAGCCAGATCCAGCTGACGGCGGTGCCGCCGGAGACTCCCACTGAGGAGCCCGAGACGCCCACCGAGGAGCCCGAGACGCCCTCCGAGGAGCCCGACACGCCACCGGCCGAGTCGCCTGCTGAGACGCCCTCGGGTGAGTGACGGATGGCGGACGAGCGGTCGCAGGCCGAACGCTGGGTGAGTTTCGCGGCAGGTATCGTCACGCCGATCACCTTGGTCAGCGCGCTGCTGTTCTACTTCGGCTACGTGTCCGCACGATCGCAGTACGAGTACTTCGGCATCGACGTCGACACGATCGGCCTCAGTACGCAGGACTACGTGATGCGCAGTCCGCAGCCGTTGCTGGTCCCGCTGCTCGTGATCACCTTGCTCGCGGTCGCCGGACTGCTCCTGCACACCGCGATCCATCCGACCGAGCTCGGCGTACGGCGTGCCGCCCGAGTGGCTGCAGCCGTACTGCTCCTCGGCGTCCTCGGGCTGTTCGCCTACCCCCTTATCGGGCAGCTGCCGTTCTACGCGATGATCGTGCCTGGGGTGATCGGCCTGGCGTCGGCCGCGCTCGCGTACATCACCTATCTGCGCCGCCAGGTCGCGCCGAGGGCAGGCACCCAGCGGGTCCTGATGGCCTTGCTTGCGGTCGTCGTCGTGACGTGCGCGTTCTGGGCGACGGCAACCACCGCGCAGTACTCCGGGCGCGGGCTGGCCAAGTCCGACGCCGAACACCTGGACCGCTTCCCGGTGGTCATCCTCGACACCAAGGAGAAGCTCGCGCTGCGATCACCCGGCCTCGAGGAGACCACGCTGCGGGCCGGTGCCGGCCAGACCTTCAACTACCGCTACCGCGGGCTCCGGCTGCTCGTCGTCGGCGAGAACCGGCTCTTCCTGGTCCCGCGGCAGTGGAACGCGTCCAACACCACCTTCGTCATCCCGCTCGACAGCTCGATCCGGGTGCAGTTCCAGTTCCAGAACGATCCGCCGTAGCGGTCAGGCGGAGTCGCGGATGATCAGCTCGGTGTCGTAGATCTCGGGGCTGGTGAGCTTCGTGCCGCCGATCTTGGCGAGCAGGATCTCGGCCAGCCGGGCGCCCAGCTTCTCCACCGGCTGCCGCACGGTGGTCAGCCTCGGGGTGGTCGTGGTCGCGAGCACCGAGTCGTCGAACCCGACCACCGCGACGTCGTCCGGCACCCGGCGGCCGCGCTGCGACAGCACCCTCAGCGCCGCGGTCGCCATCAGGTCGGACGCGACGAACAGACCGTCCAGGTCGGGGTGCTCGTCGAGCAGCCGTATCGCTGCCTGCTCACCACCGTCGGCGGTGAAGTCCCCGAACGCGATGGCCTCAGGCAGCTTCGCTTCCTTCATCACGTCCTGGTAGCCGGTCAGCCGATCGAGGCCGGCCGTCATGTCCAGCGGACCGGTGATCGTCCCGAGCTTGCGGCGCCCGATCGACAGCAGGTGCTCCACGGCCGTCCGCGCGCCGGCCACGTTGTCCACGTCCACACTCGCCACCGGTACGTCGACACCGATCGGCCGGGCACTGAACACGATCGGCAGCGGCAACTGCGCCAGCTCCTGCAGCACGTTGTCGCGACCGTGGTGGCTGACGATGATCGCTCCGTCGACATGGCCGCCGCGCAGGTAGCGCAGCAGGCGCTGGTCGTCGGCCTCGGCCGGCTCGATCAGCAGCACCAGTTGAGACGACGTCGGCGCCAGCGTCCGGCTCACACCGCGCAGGATGCCGGCGAAGAACGGGTCGGAGAACACGCGACTGTCCGGCTCCGGTACGACGATCGCGACCGAGTCGGTCTTGCGCGTCACCAGCGCGCGGGCGGCGCGGTTCGGCACGTAGCCGAGTTCGCCGATCGCGCGCTCGACCGCGGCCACCGTGTCCGGCAGCACCTTCGGCGAGCCGTTCACCACCCGCGAGACCGTCGCCCGAGAGACGCCGGCGAGCGCCGCGACCTGCTCGAGCGTGGGAGAACCAGGGTGGTCCATCGGTCCTCCCCGCGTCGGTTGATGTGCCCTCACACCGTAGTACTTCGGCCAGGCGTTCGCGCGGCGCCGACGGCCGGGGTGTCAGCCACTCTTGCGGGTGTTCGCGGCCTTGTCGGCGAGGTCGAGCGCCTGCTTCCAGGCCGCGTCGGGAGGCTGCTTGCCTTCGTCGACCTTGGCCAGTGCCGCACTGAACACCTGGTTGATCTCACCATCGCGTGGTCCCTTGTGCTGCTTGAGGATCACGTTCTTCGCGCGGTTGACGAAGATCTGCCCGACCGGCGCGTTGTTGAAGTACGGATTCACCTGCGACTTGACCTGCGGATCGTCGTACGCGTCGATCGTCGACGGGAACGAGCCGACCTTCTTGAACACCTTGACCTGCTGCTCGGGCGCGGTCAGCCAAGCAGCCAGCCGGGCCGCTTCGACCGGCTGCGGCGACTGCTTCGGCACGGTCAGGTACGACCCGCCCCAGTTGCCGCCACCGCCGGGGAACACGTCGGCGACGTCCCACTTGCCCTTGCCGTAGCTGCCTGCGTTGGTCTGGATCACGCCGAGCAACCAGCCGGGGCACGCCATCGTCGCGAACTTGTCGGTGCGGAACGCCTTGTTCCACTGATCGCTCCAGGCCGGCAGCCCGGCGGACAGGCCGTCGGCGGTGCCCTTGACCACCTGGTCCCAGGTCTTCTTCAGCAGCGGGTTCTCCGCTCCGAGGAAGCGGTCCTGGTTGGAGTAGTAGGCCTGGATCAGCTGGTTGCGCATCGCCTCCCAGGTCAGTACGGCGGAGTCGTACCAGGCCGAGCCGGGCACCTTCTGCTTGAACTTCCGGCCGGTGGCGAAGTACGACGACCAGTCGGTGAACAACTTGGCGACCTGGGCCCGGTCGGTCGGCAGCCCGGCCTTCGCGAACAGGTCGCGGCGGTAGCAGATCGCCTCCGGACCGATGTCGGTGCCGTACCCGATGATCTTGCCGTCGGGCGTGGTCGCGCCGGCCACCTTCCAGTCCAGCCAGCGGTCCTTCAGATCGTTGGCGCCGTAGTCGCGCAGGTCGACGAATTCGTCGGCCTTGGCCAGGTAGTTGTAGATCCAGCTGACCTCCATCGCCTCGATGTCGGCCAGACCGGACCCGTTCGCCAGGTTGGTGTCCAGGTTCTTGATGTGCGCGTCGACGGTGGGCGCGCGGCGCTCGACGATCTTGATGTTCGGGTGCTGGGCCTCGTACTCGCGGTACAGGTCCTCGTAGCCGAACTCGTTGAACGTGGCGATGGTCAGTTCGATCTTCGGGCCGTCGTTGGCATTGTTGCCTGAGGCATCCGATCCCCCGGATCCACCGCAGGCGGTGGCGAGCAGGACGAACGAACAAGCACACAGCAGTGCGATGGGGCGGAGGCCGGCACCGTTTCTGGGCCGCATCAAAAGCTCCCTGGACTGGACGGAGTTGAGAGCGCTCTCGGATCGCGAAAGTGTGCTGAGTTTCGAGCGTCGCGACTGGATATGTCAAGCACTTCGTCGTCACGCTGCGAAACGAGACCGACCAGGTCAGTACATACTCCCGCGTGTCGTCACGCAGCGAACGCCATCGATCACCGACCGCTGACCACAGCGAGTGAGCGCCTGGCTCTTCATCACGTATATCGCTGGACCCACCGCCACGGAGCGGCTCGCGCTCCCTGCTCGGCTGACCTGTCTATGAGAGGAGGTCGCGGACCACGGCGTCGGCGAGCAGCCGGCCGCGTGAGGTCAGGACGAGGCGGTCGCCGTCTTGCGTGACGAGGTCGGGCATTCGGGCGGCGGCGGCTCTGCCCTCGTCGTCGAGGACCTCCAGCGGGAGGCCGGCCGACAGGCGGATCTCGAGCAGGACCCGTTCGACCCGACGCGTCTCGGCGTCGAGGGTTTCGCGCGCGTACGCCGGACTGTCGCCGGCGCCGAGGCGGTCGGCGTACGCGCTGGGGTGCTTGACGTTCCACCAGCGGACGCCGCCTGCGTGGCTGTGTGCGCCGGGACCGATCCCCCACCAGGTGTCGCCGCGCCAGTAGAGCTCGTTGTGGCGGCAGTGGGCGTCCTCGGTGCGGGCCCAGTTGGAGACCTCGTACCAGGTCAGGCCCTGGGCGGACAGCATCTCGTCGGCCAGCACGTACTTGTCGGCGAGGTCGTCGTCGTCCGGCATCGGCAGCTCGCCACGCCGGACCCGGCGGGCCAGTTGGGTCCCGTCCTCGACGATCAGCGCGTAGGCGCTCACGTGGTCGGGCTGCGCCGACAGCGCCGACTCGAGCGAGGCCCGCCAGTCGTCGAGCGACTCGCCGGGGGTGCCGTAGATCAGGTCGAGGTTGACGTGCTCGAACCCGGCCGCGGTCGCTTCCTTCACCGCGTCGAGCGCGCGGCCGGGTGTGTGCTGCCGGTCGAGGATCTTCAGCACGTGCGACGAGGCGCTCTGCATGCCGAAGCTGACCCGCGTGAACCCGGCCTCGAGCAGACCTTCGAGGTACGCCGGGTCGACCGACTCCGGGTTGGCCTCCGTCGTCACCTCGGCGTTCGGCGCCAGTCCGAACTCGTCGCGTACGGCGGCCAGCATCTTGCCGAGATCCTTCGCCGGCAGGAGGGTCGGCGTACCTCCCCCGAAGAACACCGTGTCGACCGGCCGGTCTACGTCGTTCAGCACCCGCCGCGCCATCCGGACCTCGCCGATCGCGGTGTCGGCGTACGACGCCTGGGACGCGCCGCCGCCGAGCTCCTTCGCGGTGTAGGTGTTGAAGTCGCAGTACCCGCAGCGGGACGCGCAGTACGGGACATGCAGGTAGAACCCGAGCGGCCGCGTGGCGGCCTCGCGAACTGCGGTTTCCGGCAGCGCCCCATCCCGGGGCGCAACCTCCCCCTCGGGCAATGTCGACGGCACCCACCCATCGTACGGACTCGATTTTGACGGGATCGCCGCGGAGCTGTGCTGGCAGAGAGTGTTCAGTTGGTTACATTCAAGTTATGGACACGGAGGCTCAGCCGGTGGGACGTGGCACGCGGAACGCCGTCGTGGTCGCGATCATGCTCGGAATGTTGCTCGCGGCCCTCGATCAGACGATCGTGGCGACCGCGCTGCCGACCATCGTCAGCGACCTGGGCGGCGCCAACCACCTGTCCTGGGTGGTGACGTCGTACCTGCTCGCCGAGACGATCATGACCGCGCTGATCGGCAAGTTCGGCGACCTGTACGGCCGCAAGCCGATGTTCCTGATCAGCGTCGTGCTGTTCCTGGCCGGGTCGGCGCTGTGCGGCATGGCCGACTCGATGCTGTGGCTGGTCGGCTCCCGCGCGATCCAGGGCCTCGGCGCCGGCGGTCTGATGGTGACCGCGATGGCGGTGATCGCGGACGTCGTACCGCTCAGCGAGCGCGGCAAGTACCAGGGCGTGATGGGTTCGGTCTTCGGCGTCTCCACCGTCGCCGGCCCGCTCCTCGGCGGGCTGTTCGTCGACCACCTCAGCTGGCGGTGGGCGTTCTACGTGAACATCCCGCTCGGCATCGTCGTACTCATCGTCGCGTCGATCACGCTGCCGTCGGTCAAGGCTGCGGTCAGTCCGAAGATCGACTACCTGGGCATTCTGTTCATCGGCCTGGCCGCGACCGGGCTCACGCTGGTGACGACGTGGGGAGGCAACGAGTACGCCTGGACCTCGACCGTCATCATCTCGATGGCTGTCGGCTCGGTGGTCGCCTTGATGCTGTTCGTCGTGGTCGAACGACGAGCGGCCGAACCGATGCTGCCGTTGCGGTTGTTCCGGTCCCGGGTGTTCACGGTGTGCGCGGTGATGAGCTTCATCATCGGGTTCGCGATGCTCGGTGGGGTCACGTATCTGCCGACGTACCTGCAGTTCGTGCATGGCGCCTCGGCGACCGAATCCGGGCTGCAGATGCTACCGCTCGTCGGCGGTCTGCTCGTGGCGTCGATCGTGGTTGGTCAAATCATCAGCAAGACCGGGCGGTATCGGCTGTTCCCGATCATCGGCACTGTGCTGATCGGTGGTGGGCTGTATCTGCTGTCGCTGCTCGACAACCAGACGCCGTACGTCGAGACTGCCGCGTTCATGGTCGTGCTTGGGCTGGGGGTCGGGCTGTGTATGCCGGTGCCGACTGTGGTCGTGCAGAGCACTGTCGACTATACGGATCTTGGGGTTGCGACGTCGGGGGTGAGCTTCCTGCGGACCATGGGGAGTTCGTTCGGGGTCGCTGTCTTCGGGTCGATCTATGCGCATCAGTTGCCGGTGCATTTGGAGGAGGCGGTTCGCGCCACCGGTGTCGATCCGCGGGTCGTCACTACGGTCGACGGAGTGCGGTCGCTGCCGCCCGACGTACGTCCCGCGATCACAGCGGCGTACGCGGAGTCCTTGCATGTCGTGTTTCTGTGGGCGGTGCCGGTCGCGGCGCTTGGGTTTGTGATTGCGCTGCTGTTGAAGGAGGTTCCGCTGCGCGACACTGCTCGGATGGCGGTGCGGGACGTCGGCGAGAACTTCGCCGCACCTGCGTCGTTCGACTCTGAGCACGAGCTTCAGAAGCTTACGGCGCTCGTCATCCAGCACCACCGTCGTAGTCCGGCGCCCGAGGTGCTCGCCCAGTCCGGCATACCGCTGAACGCCGCCCAGGCCTGGATGATCATGCGCGTCTTCCGCAGCGGCGCCGAATCCGGCTCTGCCACCCTTGCCGAGATCACCGGCGACCTCCGCGTCCCCCCGGGCGTCTTCGAGCCCCTCGCCACCCAACTAGTTGCCGACGGCTACCTCTCCGAAACCCTCGGCCACTACCGCTTCACCACCCACGGCCTCGAGCTGTTCCAGCGCTTCGTCGGCGCCTTCCGCGTCTGGATCCTCGACCGCCTCGCCGACTGGGACCCCGACAACACCGAAGCCTTCTCCGCCGCGGTCGACCGCCTGGCCGCCCAAATGATCGACCAAGGCCACTCCCTAACCACCGGCAAACACGCCGCCGCCCTGGCAACCGCGTCCACCTAGCGCGTCGCTAGCGGGTTATGTGCCGGCTGGCCGGTTGTTAGGCGTCAGCGGTGAAACAACCCGCCAGCGAGCCGGGCATCTCATGATTCCACTGCCACGATCGTTGTGAGGTCGGAGTCAGGTGCGGCCGTCGGCCGGCTATTGGTGTGGGGGGTAGTGGAGGGTGGTGAGGAGTTGGGGGTGGAGGTTGGTGTTGGAGTAGAGGCCGCCGGCTTGGTCGCCGGTGTGGCCTCCGGATGGGTTGGTGAAGCGGCCGCCGGCTTCTTCGACGAGGAGGATCCAGGGGGCGTGATCCCAGAGGTGGTAGCGCTCCACCAGGAAGGCATCTAGCTCGCCTCGGACGAGCTCGATCAACGGGAGAGGGGTGGCCGGTGGGTGGGCCACGTTGGGTGCGAGGCGGGCTCTGGAGGTGTCGTCGAGGGCCTCGAGCCGGGCATCGGCCAAGGTTGACGTGGTGCTGACCTCGAGGCGCCTCGAATCGGCCGCCTCGCGTGGCCAGGACGACTCGAAGGAACCGCCTCCGCGGGTCGCCCACCAGCAGCGGCGCAGCGCCGGGGCGGTGACGACCGCGATCTCGATGCTCCCGGCAACCTCCAGTGCGATCTGAACTCGCCAGTTCGGGTCATGCCGACTGAAGTACGACGTACCGTCAATCGGGTCGATGATCCAGACCCGATCGGACTCACCGAGCCGGCCGAGTTCCTCGCCGAGGAGCGCATCGTGCGGCCTCGCCGCAGCCAACGTCTCGCGAATCAATCGCTCGACGGCCCGGTCGGCTTCCGTGACTGGTGTGCCGTCGGCCTTCAGCGTCGCGGAGACGCCGGACTCGAAGTAGGCGAGCGCGACTTCCGACGCCAGATCCGCCGTGTCGAACGCGAGTTGTAAGTCGTCAGCGCCGTCCACGACGAACGACGCTATCAGCCCAAGCGATGGTCCGACGGCCGGCTCGACCCGCCGTACCTCATCATGGACCGAGCGAGCGATGTTCCCTGAAGGCGAGAGAGGATGCGGTGGGTAGTGCCTGAGCTTTCTGAGTGGCCTGGGGATCGGGAGAATATTGCGGGATTGGCGGAGTGGGTGGGGTCCGTCTTGCCGGGAGCCGCGGTAGTTCGAGGGCCGGTTGAGGTGCTCAGGGTGAAGCGCTGGGGTGCTACCGGGATGTTCGAGGTGGATGGCGAGTACGTCGTCGTCAAGCACACGTCTCCAGTGATCTACCCACATGCTGCCGCAGTGCATCGGGCGGTGGAGCGCGCGTACCCACAGGGATCGGCAGCGTTGCTTGCGCATGTCGACGATCCTGCTTGGCAGCGAAGTGTTTTCGCGTTTGTGAGCGGTCCGACTGTGGAGAAGGCGGGACCCGCTGCGCTGGTGACGCAGGCGACGACGCTCGGCGAGTTGCAGAGTGCGATGTCCGACGCGGATCTCACTGGCTTGCCGCAGTACGACCTGGCCGCGATCCCGGAGACACTGCTGACAGACCTGGGCCGTGAAGGCGACCTCGACGAAGAGCTGGTTGGCGAGCTTCGTCGTCACCTTCCCGCTGTCCAACGCGGCATCGAGGAACTGACCGCAAGCGTGCCGTGCTCGATCGATCACCCGGATGTTCAGAGCACGAACGGCGTGGTGCGCGAGGACGGGTCGGTCGTGCTGCTCGATTGGGAGGAGGCCAGGGTCGGTTGCCCGTTGCTTTCGCTGGATCGGCTGGTCCAGGAGGCCGACGAGCTGGGCAACGTCCCCGAGGTGATGGCCGCATACTTGGACGCCGTACCTTGGGGAAGCCGGCGCCTGGCTGACATCGCGCTGCAGGTCGCGCCGCTCAAGCTGGCGGTCGAGGCGCGTGAGTACGCCCGCACTCTCGGTCTCCCGCATCCGCACACCAGATACACAACGACACTCATCACGCGGAGCCTGTCGCGTATCTAGTGACCGCCGCTCAGTTGTCCGGCTAGGCGCTGGTGGCGTTCGGCGCTGGAGGCATTCAGGCCGACGATGCGGACGGTCTTGCCGTACCGCGCGTACTTCGTGGTGATCGCATCCAGAGTCGCCACAGTCGACGCGTCCCAGATGTGGGACTCGGTCAGGTCGATCACCACGTTCCGAGGATCGCCGCGATAGTCGAACTGGTAGACCAGATCGTTGCTGGAGGCAAAGAAGAGCTCACCGGTGACGGCGTACGTCTTGGTGTCCTCGCTGTCGGGGTGAGCCACCTCGCTGACGGTGGTGAAGTGGGCGACGCGGCGCGCGAACAGCACCATCGCGACCAGGACACCGACCACGACTCCGATGGCCAGGTTGTGGGTGATGACGACGATCACGACAGTCGACAGCATCACGATGCTCTCGCTGCGCGGCATCCGGCGCAGCGTCTTGAACTGAATGCTGTGCCAGTCGAACGTGCCGACCGAGACCATGATCATCACCGCGACCAGCGCGGCCATCGGGATGTCGCCGACCAGGTCCCCGAGGCCGACGACGAGGATCAGCAGGAACACGCCGGCCAGGAAGGTGGAGATCCGGGTCCGGGCGCCGGAGGCCTTCACGTTGATCATCGTCTGGCCGATCATCGCGCAGCCGCCCATCCCACCGAAGAAGCCGGTGATGATGTTCGAGACGCCCTGGCCCCAGGCTTCGCGGGTCTTGACCGAGTGCGTGTCGGTGATGTCGTCGACGAGCTTGGCGGTCATCAGGGATTCGAGCAGTCCGACGAGCGCCATCGCCACGGCGTACGGCGCGATGATGCGCAACGTGTCCAGGTTCAGCGGCACGTTCGGGAAGAACAGCGAGGGCAGGCTGTCGGGCAGTTTGCCCTCGTCCCCCACGGTCGGCACGGTCACCGAGGTCAGCGCAACGAACAGCGTGACGGCGAGGATGGCGATCAGTGGGGCCGGGACCGCTTTGGTCAGCTTCGGGAGGAACACCATCACCGCGATGCCGGCCGCGACGAGCGGGTAGACCAGCCACGGGACGTGGGTCAGGTGTGGAAGCTGCGCCAGGAAGATGAGGATCGCCAGCGAGTTGACGAAGCCGACCATGACCGAGCGCGGGATGAACCGCATCAGCCGGGCGACGCCGAGAACACCCAGGACGACCTGCAGGATCCCGGCCAGGATCACCGTGGCGACGAAGTACTCGAAGCCGTGGTTGCGCATCACCGGCGCGATCACCAGCGCGACGGCGCCGGTGGCTGCGGAGATCATCGCCGGGCGTCCGCCCAGGAACGCGATCGACACCGCCATGGTGAAGGACGCGAACAACCCGACCCTCGGGTCGACGCCGGCGATGATCGAGAAGCTGATCGCCTCGGGAATCAGCGCCAGCCCGACGACGAGGCCGGCCAACACCTCCGTCCGCAGCCGGCGTGGCGAACGCAGCGCGGCCAGGACAGACGTGATGTCGGTAGCGGACGGAACGGATTCGGGCGCGGCTGACTCAGGCGTCAGCGAGGTCATGCGGTCTCCAGACAGGCACAGGCGGGGGCCTCAGGGCGGGCCGGCTCCTGCGCGTCCTTGCGCGGGCGTCACAGCTCGAGGGTCGCTTGATCGGGACAGGCGGGGTGAGGTGCAGACGGGCGGGTGAGGAGCACCAGATCGCCTCACCGCCCCAAACCCTACCCTGACGTGTGTGAGAGGAGAGTCGTGATGGCGAGAGTCAAGATCGAGGTCTGCGTCCCCGACGACCACGTGCCCGCGATCCTGGCGGCGCTGGAATCCGCCGGTGCCGGTCGGGTCGGCCGCTACGACCAGGTGACGAGCTTCTGGCAGATCGGCGGGACCTGGAAGCCGATGCCCGGAGCCGAACCCTTCGACGGCGAGATCGGGAAGCTGATGCACGGGACCGAGACCCGAGTCGAGTCCGAATGCGAGACCTCAGCGGCACCCCTCGTCCTGAAGGCACTGAAGGCGGCGCATCCCTACGAGGAGCCGATCATCCGATTCATCCCGCTGTACCAGCCCACCGAACTCGAGCCTTGACGCTGAGAAGCTGTCACGTCGATAGAGCGTCGAGGACATAGACGTACTCCTGGATGCCGTCGTCGGATGGGGGTGCGGTTGCTTCTTGGGCGTGGTCTCGCTGGAAGCCGCATTTCTCCAGGACTCGGATCGAGCCGGCGTTGTGGGCTACCACGTGGGCGGTCAGGGGCCGGATCGGCATCTGGGTCAGGAACTGTGTGAGGGCCTGCGTGGCGACACCACGGCCCCAGAGGTCACGGCCGACCCAGTAGCCGAGCATTTGTTGGCCGTCCTGCTCCCAACTCACGACATTGCCCGCCACCGCGCCATCCGCCAGGATCGTCCACAGGATCTTGGTGTCGTCGCCGCGGATCTTCGCCCAGTGCGCCGCGAACTCATCCCAGTCGCGCGCCGGTACTGCCGCCATCTCGTTCGCTATCGGATCGGCCTGGTGATCGAAGAAGACGTCCAGGTCCCGATCCTCGACCGGCCTGAGCCGAACCTCATGCATCATCTCCTGCTCCCTTACCTCAGTACGCCGACCACCCGATCGTCGCACCGCCCACCGACAGTCTGCGCGATCGAGTTGACCGAGTACATGACGGAGCCACAGCCTGTCGGTACAAGGCGCAGTACCGACAGGCTGTGGCATCGGCAGAAGCGGTCAGCTGGGCCAGGTTGCCTCGGTGACCTGGCCGCCGTGGATCTCGACCGTCAGCTGGACCGGGCCGTGTGGGCGGAGGTAAAGCTCGTAGGTGCCCTGGGCAACTTCTGAGAAGACGGCGGAGTGCGCCATCGTTCCATCGGGTTTCGGTCGAGGTACGACGGCGACGTGTGGCGCCACCCCGTGCCCATGCCCGTGCCCATCTCCATGCCCGTGGTCGTGGTCGTGGTCGTGATGGTGATCGTGATCGGACCCGGCCTTGCGGAGTTCGACCTCCTCGTCTTCGAGGTCGGCCGGCATGTCGATCACGAGGGCGCCGATGTCCCCGCCGATGTCGAGCAGAACCGAGGATCCCTTCCCCGCATGGGGATTCTCGACCGCGTTGTTCCCTGGGCCGCTCATCGTGATCACGCGGCCGGGGTGCCCGGCAGCGACTGGTAGCCGCCGCCCGGAGTACCGAGGTAGGGGAACCGGTCGAGCAGCGGGCCGTTGGTGTTCGACGTACCGTCCTTGATCGCACCCGCCGCATCGTCGGGCTTGAACGTCTTGTCGACCAGCGGAATCGTGATGCCGGCGACGGCCCGCAGTTCGACCGTCACGACGTCGTCGATCAGGCGCCGCCCGTTCGGGAATCCGGCCGCGTCACCCGCGACCAGGCCGAGTGGGTTGGGCGATTTGGCCGGCGGTACGGCGACGTTGAGCCGCAGCATGTCGGCCTGGACCGGACCGGTGAAGTTCTGGAAGCCGTCGACGACACCCTTCGGGATGCCGGTCAGCAGGATCGCCGCCAGGTCCGCACGCGGCTTCTTGTACGCCGCCAGCCGCGGGAACACCCCCGGGTACAGCACCGGCAGCAGGCCGGCGAGCTCCGGCTTGGTGACGAATCCGGCGAACCGTTTGTCGGCGGACGGTGGCAGGCTGTTCCAGCGGTCCTTCTCCGCCATCGGCACGATGACCTCGTTGAACAGCGGGTTGCCCAGCCGGGAGACCTGCTTGTACGGGCCGTGCCACACCGAGGTGCCGTCACCGTTGACGATGCGGGACTGCTGGCGGCTGGCCGACGCGTAGACCCCGATGACGGACTTCGGATCCAGCACGTTCGTGGGCCGACGGCCGTCCCGGGTCAGATCGGTGATCGGGACCTGGATCGCGATGGTGTGCACGTTGGAACCCTGCAGCCCGTTCACGCCCATGGCGGCGGCGGACGGGATCAGGTGTGCCATCTGGAACGGCCGCAGCGTACCGAGGTCGAAGATGCTGCCGAGGTCGGCCCAGAACGCGTCGGCGCGCTGCCCCGCGAACACCTTGCGACCGGTGCCGATGGTGTGAATCGCCTGACGGGCGAGCCTGGCGTAGTTCGGCGTACTGCGCACTCCGACGTTGACCGGCGGCGCGGTCAGGTTCCGGGCGAGGGTCCGGGCTCGGCCGTTCTCGACACGGGCCACTGTGTAGTACTGCGGCCGGTTCCAGGTGCGGTCCCTGATCGAGGTGATCGGACCGGTGTTGTACAGGAACGTCTTCTTGTTCCGGATCTCGGCGCGGAAGCGGAACTGGTAGCTGATGTCGGCCTGACCGGTTCCGCGGTTGGAGATGTGGATCTGGTAGAGCACGTCATCGCCGAACTCGTAGAAGTTCGGCCCGCCGAACGGGTTCTGGAACGGGATGAAGTTGGCGATGATCGTGACCGTGTCCGGCGCGTCCGGACTGACGAACGCGTAGACATCGGTGTTGTCGGCCACCGGATCCTTCGAGATCTCCGGTGCCTCGCGGTGCGAAGACATGACAATTCCTCCAAGAACAGATGCTGAAAGGCTGGGATCAGGCGGTCGTCACGCCGGCAAGGCGGGCCGCGAGTTCACGATCGGTCACGAGCACCTCGCGGTGGCCGACCATGATCGCCAGTTGACCGGACTTCACGTCCTTGACGTGGACGACGAACGACTCGGCGTCAGCCAGGTCGCCCGGTTCCAGCGATGTCTTCGCCGCGTCCGCGGCCTTGTCGCCGACCGCACCAACCGCTGCGACCGCTCCCACTGCCGCAACCGTCCCCGCGCCCGCGAACACCAGGAACCCCCGGCGCGTTGCGTTACTCATGTGCTGACCTCCCACTGGTAGAAACCCCGTGCAGCCGACATTCGGGGCGTTCTCACCAGCGGATGGGTCAGACTTTGGGTCGCACGGTCGCGTCGATTCCGGCCAGGATGATCCGCAGGCCGTGGTCGAACTCCGCGTCGGGGTCGGCGGTGAACAGGTCGCCGACCATCCGTGCCGTCAGCGGGTAGCGGGTAGCGTCGACGGCCTGGATGATCTCGTCGGGGTTGTAGGGATTGCCGTCGGGATATGCGACGCCGGTCTGCGCCTGTTCCTCGAGGACGAAGCCGATCGTGTAGTGCAGCAGAATCGGGAAGATCCGTACGGCGTCCCGCATCTGGAAACCGGCGTCCTCCAGGGTGCGCAGCGTCAGCTCGGTCACCCGCCACATCGAGTCGTCACTGACGTTGGTGCCGGCCAGCACCCGAGCGCCGTCGCGGTACCGCAGCAGCGCCGCGCGCAGGCGGCCGGCCAACTCGATCAGCCAGTCCTGCCACTGCGTTCCGCGCCGCGGCGCCTCGATGCCGTCGACGGCGGAGACGAACAGCACGCGAGCCATCGCGTCCAGCAACTCCTGCTTGTTCTTGACGTGCCAGTAGAGCGCAGGCGCCTGTACGTCGAGCTCAGCCGCCACCTTGCGCATCGTCAGGCCGGTCACCTGGCCGGGCTGCCGCTGGACTTCTCCGACCTCCCCACCCGCTACCCGCACACGCTGGCCATCGTGCAGGCGGACATCGAACGGGAACTCGACCAGCACGACCTGGGAGCACCGGTGCGGTGGGCATCTCCGGTCCTCGGGTTCCGCCAGGACGCGACTGGTGTCGACGTGGAGATCGACGGTCCGGACGGCGGTTGGATCCGTGCCGCGTACCTGGTCGGCTGCGATGGCGGACGAAGCGCCGTACGGAAACTGGCCGGGATCGGCTTCGACGGAACCGACGCCACCATGACCGGCATGCTGGCCGACGTCGAGCTGACCGCTCCTCCGGCCGGTCCACTGTTCTCCCAGCGCGGCGGTCCTGGTGATTTCTCCGTCCTGGGATTCCAGGAGGGCTGGTACCGGTTGATCGTGCAGCGGCACGACCGCGTTCTCGACCGTGCGGTCGAGCCTGGGTTCGAGGACTTCCGCGAGTTGTTTCGTGAGGTCGCGGGCACCGACTTCGGCATGCACAGCTGATGTGCGCGGCATCGCCGGCCAGGAACACCCGCCCCTCGCGATAGCGATCGGCCTGTCACGCAGCATCGCCGTTTGCCGTGAACCTCGGCTGGAAGCTGGCGGCTGTCCTGCGCGGCGAGGCGTACGACGACTTGCTCGACAGCTACGCGACCGAGCGGCATCCGGTGGCTGCTCGGGTTCTGCACAACACGCGGGCGCAGACCGCACTGTCGCGTCCTGGTCCGCACAGCGAGGCGTTGCGCGAGTTGTTCGCCGGCTTGTTCGACATTGACGACGTACGACGCCGGCTCGGGCTGATGATCGCGGCGCTCGACATCTGTTACGACACGAAGTGCGACCATCCGCTGGCCGGACGCCGCGTGCCCGATACCGACCTCGTCACCGCCGATGGAGTCGGTCGGGTGCACAAACTGTTGGCTGCGGGGCGTCCGATCCTGCTGACGCTGAACGGCTGCGACGTACCTTCCTTGACGGGTTGGGAACGCCGGATCGACTGTGTCACGGCCACTTGTGCCGACGAGTCGTGGACGGTCCCTGGCGTCGGTGAGATCAGCGTGCCGGCAGCAGTGCTTGTCCGACCGGACGGCTACGTGGCTTGGGCCACCAACGGGTCTGATGACGGTCTGACCGATGCTCTGAGCACCTTTTTCGGTCCGGCCTACCTCACGACCTGAAGCGGGCCTACGCTGCTGAGCATGACCGGCCTGGACGAGCATGGACGCCCGTTGCCTCCTTTTGCGGGCGCTGAGACCGAGACAATCGTGGGCTTCCTGGAGTACCAGCGGGCGACGTTCGCCTGGAAGTGCTCCGGCCTGGACTCGGCCGGGCTGCGGGCGACCGTGGGCGTGTCGACGATGACGCTGGGCGGGATGCTCAAGCACGTGGCCTTCTACGAAGACCACTGGTTCTCCTATTGCCTGCGGGGGAACGAGCGCCAGCCCATCTGGAACGACGACAACTTCGACGCCGACCCCGACTGGGAGTGGACCTCAGCCGCCGAGAACTCCCCCGACGAACTGCAAGCGATCTGGCAGGCCGCAGTGACCCGCTCCCGCGATCTACTCGCCGAGGCCTTGGCGGACGGCGGCCTGGACCGCCCAGCGGACCGCCCCCGCAGAAACGGCACCAGGCCCAACGCACGCTGGATCGCCATGCACATGATCGAGGAATACGCCCGCCACAACGGCCACGCCGACCTCATCCGAGAATCCATCGACGGCCTCGTCGGCGAGTGACAGCCGCGCAGTTGGCCTCAGCCTGATGAACCATCTGCGGTGATTGTGATGAAGCGGAGTTCGTTGTCGTGGCGGCCGTGGTTCAGCCAGTGGGTTAAGGCGAGGTGGGCCGTTGGCGGCATGTCCAGGGCCGAGGGATCCATTGTTAGGTCGAACCAGTGGAGATCGCCCTCGGAGCAGTCGACGGGAAGTGGGGCGTCGGGCCGGAGCGTTGCGGTGAAGTAGTAGGTGTGGCGGAGTTCGGTGCCGGTGTCCCTGAGTGCGACGTACCGCAGGGCGAGATCAGAGATCTGGTCGGGACGTACCCCGATCTCCTCTTGCAGCTCGCGGAGAGCGCCGGCTGTGGGGTCGTCGATCTCGCTGGGTTCGAGGTGGCCGCCGATTCCTACCCAGGAGTCGGCGATCGCACGCGAGCCTTTTCGGTACAGCAGCAGGACCTGGTCGCCGCGGACAAGGAAGACCGACGTCATCAGTCGGCTGGATCTCGGGACCACGCGCGGAGGCTACACGAACGACGTGGGTACTTAGACGGTCGCGCGCCGTACGGCGGATCCCTAGGCGGTGCTCGGGGATCGGGGATAGGGAGGAGTTCCGATATGCGGGAGCTACCTCAGACGGGCAGGGTTTGGGTCGCACGAATCCTCTCTGACAGGAGCCACGGTGATCGACGAACTTGTGCCGAGCGGGCGGCCTCGCGTTCTGGTTGTCGGCGGCAAGCTGAAGCATGTACGCAAGGCCCGGGAGCTCGGCCTGGATGTGGTCCACGTCCAGTTCCCCAACGAGTACGACCGCGGCCACTGGCCGTACGTCGATCAGGCGCTGCTGCTCGATTACGGCGACATCGACCGGCTCCTGCCGCTGGTCCGGGCGCTGCACGCGGCGTACCCGTTCCAGGCGGCTGTGTCGCTGTCCGAGCTCGGGCTGCTGCCGACGGCGCGGATCAATGAGGCGCTCGGCCTCCCCGGCGAGTCCGTCGAAACCGTCGAGCTACTCCTCGACAAATGGCGGATGCGCCGGCAGTTGGCCGCGAAGGATCTCAGCCCGGTGGCCTCGGCGGTCGGCCGGTCCGGGCAAGATATCCGGGAGTTCGTGAAGACGCACGGGCTCCCGATCATCGTCAAGCCGGTCCGCGAATCGGGCAGCCTCGGGGTGTTCCGGATCCGCGACCAGGCCGACGTGGACGTCGTCGCCGACCGGTACCGATCCCTCGACGACGTGCAGTGGACCGCGAGCGACCTGGCGTTTGCCGACTCTTTCCACGATTTCCTCATGGAGGAGTTCCTGGACGGCCCGGAGATCAGTGTGGAGACGCTGTCGTTCGATGGCCGGCATGTGATCGTCGCGGTGACCGACAAAGAGGTCGGCGGCACCGGATTCGTCGAGATCGGACATTCACAGCCGAGCGGCCTCTCGGCCGAGACGCTCGGCGAGGTCAGACAGTTGGTGACGGACTTCCTCGACGCGGTCGGCCTGCGCAACGGTCCCGGGCACACCGAGGTCAAGCTGACCTCGCGCGGCCCGCGGATCGTCGAATCGCACAACCGCATCGGCGGTGACCGGATCAATGAACTGGCCGAGATCGCGTACGGCGTCGACATGGAGCGCTACGCGCTGGGCGTCGGCTTCGGCCTGGTGGAACCGCTGACCACGTCACCCGAGCCTCGGGGCGGAGCCGCCGTACGGTTCATCACACCGGAGGCCGGACGGGTCGTCGAGGTGACCGGCGTCGAGGAGGTCCGTGCGGACCCGGCGTACGTCGATCTGCAGTTGGACGTGAAGCCGGGCGACGACGTACCACCGCTGACCTGGAACGAGGACAAGGTCGGCCACGTCATCGCTCGCGGCGCGACCGCGGCCGAAGCGATTGCCAACGGCAAGCGACTCGCCGCCGCGATCCACGTACGTACCGAGCCCGTCCCATGAGTACGGCGCCGTCGGACCCGCCGGGCGTCGACGAGGCGCGATTCCGCGACGCGGTGCGCGGACTGCCCAGCCGGGTGTGGATCATCAGTCTCGGCATCCTGGTCAACCAGGTCGGCAACTTCCTGCCCGTGTTCATCGTGCTCTACCTGACTCAGCGCGGCTATTCCGCTGGTGCCGCGGGGCTCGTGCTCGGTGTGACGGGTCTGGGCAAGGTGCTCGGGAACGCCGTCGGTGGCTATCTCGCCGACAAGCTCGGCCGGCGGTGGACAATCGTATTGTCTGCAGTGACCACCGCCGGGCTGACCGCGATCGTGCCGTTCCTCGGACCGCTGCTGGCCATCGTCGCGGTGGCCGGTCTCATCGGCGTGACGTCGCAGCTCTACCGGCCGGCCGCGGCCGCAGTACTGATCGACTCCGTCACGACCAACCAGCAACGGCTCGCCGCCGTCGGGGTGTACCGGTTCGCGATGAACATCGGCGCGGCCTTGGGCGGCGTTATCGGCGGTGTGCTGGCGAGCAGTTCCTATGTGGGGCTCTTCCTCGGCAATGCCGCAGCGTGCCTGCTGTTCGGCGTGGTCGTGGCGGCGCTGCTGCGGGATGCGCCCCAGGTGCTGGCCGACGATGCGGAAGAAGAGGATGACCGCGCGGTGGGATATCGACAGGCGCTGTCCGACCGCCTGCTGGTGCGATTCCTGCTGATGACCGTGGTCGCCGAGTTCGTCTACATCCAGTCCACCGTCGGTCTGCCTCTGCATGTCAACGACGCGGGTCTGAGCGCGCGCGACTTCGGCCTCCTGATCGGGCTCAACGGTCTGCTGGTGCTCGTGCTGGAGCTGCCCATCACCGGCTGGGTCTCGCGGTACCGGCCGGAGTACGTCCTCGCGATCGGCAACCTGATCGTGGGGGTCGGTCTCGCGCTGACCGGGTTCGCGACCGACATGGTCCTGTTGTCGGCGACGGTGCTGATCTGGACGTTCGGCGAGATGGTGACCAGCACCTACTCCCAGGCGTACCTGGGCAGTCTGGCTCCGCCGCACCTGGTCGGTCGCTATCAGGGTCTGCACGGCGTCGCGTACACGATCGGTACGGGCGCCGGTCCGCTCATCGGCGGTGCTGTGTACGCGATCAGCCCCTGGGCGCTGTGGATCCTGATCGGCGTGGCCGGGGTGCTGTCCGCCCAGCTCTGCCTGCCGCGGCGCCGTCCGAGGTCCGAGTGAGCACACACCAGACGGCCGGCCTCGCGTCCTGGAGCTGGGGGGGTGAGCTCAATCAGGTTCGGCGAAGTCGGCCGTCCGTACCTCCAGTGTTGCTCGCCGTTCGACTGGCGACCTGCCCAGTGCGTGTCTGATTGAGCACAGCTGTACGGCGGCCGGGGTATGAGCCGGCCGCCGACAGCTTCAGATCAGGCCGGCGATGGGACGGATCGGCCCAGATGGCGGGCGAAGAAGTGACCCGAGATCTCGGTCTCGAACCACGGAACCTCGTGATGACCGCCCGGGTTGGCGTGCAACGTCTTCTCCTTGGAGGCGAAGGCGTCGAACAGGGCGAACCCGGATTCGCGGTCGATCTCCGCGTCGTCCCACGGCAGGATGAACTCGACCGGGACGGTGATCTGCCGTGCCGCCTCGGTCAGGGCGTCGTACACGAAGACCCCACCGAAGACCGCTGCGCTGATCCTCGGCTCGATCGCTGTCCACATCAGCCCGATCGTGCTGGCCAAGGTCATGCCGCTGTAGCCGACCGGCGCGTCGGCACCGATCTCGGGCAGTGCCTGGAGCGCGTCCAGGGTCGCCTGCCATTCCGGTACGGCGCGCTCCGCCAGCGACGAGTTGTAGTCGATGACGATCGGGCCGATCGGTTGACCGGCCGCACGAGCCTCGAGGAGAGCAGTGACCCACTTCCCGTCCTCCACCGACCGCGGCCGGTCGCCGTGCCCGGGCGCGTCGATCGCGGCCACGGTGAAACCGCAAGTGGTGACGTAGTAGTGAGCACGGGCCACGAGCCCCTGCGCCTTCTTGTGCAGTCCGCCGCCGTGCCCCATCAGGTGCAGTGGCGCACCGTCGGACCCGGATTCCGGGGACCAGAGAACGCCGGTGACGTCGCCCAGGACGAAGTCGCGTTCGATGACGCCGTTCGATGATGTCTGCGTAGTGAAATGCATGATGTGTCGCCTTTCGGAAGTGCCTTCAGATTCAGGCGCTCCCGGCGACACCTACGTCAGTCGCCCAACCGTGACCACGACCGGGGAGCACCCATGGGATGCAGGTTCATGGGACTCACCTCCTAGAGCAGTGTCACGTGCCCCCGCAAACTACCAGCCCCCACCTCACCCCGCCCAACCATTTTCTCGCCGGGGATGGCATGGGGTGGGACGTATGCTCTCGGGCATGTTGAGTGATGGGGTTCGGGGTGTGGTGGCGGGTGGGGTCGAGCATTGGGTTCGGGTTGTGGGGGCTCATCACGGTGGGGTGCCGTTGGTGATGGTGCATGGTGGGCCGGGTGAGAGCTGTTACTCGGTCGAGCGGTCGGTCGGGGAGGAGCTGGCGAAGGTCTCGACGGTGATCTTCTACGACCAGCGTGGGTGCGGACGGTCGGCGAAGCCGTCCGAGCCGGATACGTACACCATGACGCGGTTGGTGGCGGACCTCGATGAGATCAGGTCGGCGTTGGGCTTGGACCGGATCATCCCGTGGGGCGTCTCGTTCGGCTGCCTGCTCGCCGCGGAGTACGCCGTTGCCTACTCCAACAATGTCGAGCGCCTGATCTTCCACGCTCCCCCGGTCGTCGGTCCGTTGCACCCGGGTCTTTGGTCGCTGCGACCGAACGCCGTCGACACGCTCCTCGCGCCGGCCGAACGCACAGAACTGCGGACTCAGCTGGACAGCCTGACTGATCCGATCCAGCGGACCCTGACCGCGATCGGGACAATCTCGTCGAGCGAGAACGCCGCGCGGTTCTTCTACTACGACCCGGCCAACATACCCGAGCCTGACCCTGCCGCGCCGCAGATGAACATGGAGATGGCCCTCGCGCTGGTCGGCACCGAACGCCCCGACCTTGCCGACGATCTGGCTGCGATCACGATCCCCACGCTGGTCATGATCGGACTCTGGGATCGCCACGTGGGCTTCGACATGGCCCGCGACCTCGCCGACCGCATGCCCAACGCCGTACTGCGGATCTTCGACCGCAGCGGTCACCTGATCGACGAAGAACAGCCGTCCGAGTACATCGAAGCCATCAGCAGCTTCATCTGACTCCTGGTACGACGAGCAGCCGTCAGTGGCTCGCGTTGCGGCGAGTTCTACAGGTCGCCCAGTCGCGTGCCCATCGCGTCGAGGGTCGGCCAGGGAGGACCCGCGCGCAGCGCGCGCAGGAATTCCTCTCCGATCCGCCTCCCGTTCGGAAACTGGTCGCCAATGTCCCAACGCCACGCTCCGACCATCGCGAGAACGAGCTGCCGGCACTCGTCCAGTAGTACTTGGTCAACGCCCGGGTAGTGCTCGCAGACCGCCTCGGGAACGTGGGCGAGATCGAACTCGACAGGCCCACGGCAGCACGTCTCGAAGTCGATGAACAACGGGCCGTTCTTCGTGCTGAGCAGATTGCCTGGATGCGGCTCGCCGTGGAGCAGCTGCTCTTCGGCGCCGCGGTCGTCGATCGCCCGGTGCAGACGTCCTAGTCTGCTGCTGAGGAACACGCGGTCCGCGTCGGCGAGCTTCGGCGAGAGATCCGGGTTGGCAACGATCTCCTCCGCCTCCGCGATGCGATCCGTGAACCGTGGGCTCGCCACATCAACCTTGCGCATGCCGGCGTGCAGCTGCTCGAGCGCCTTGGCGTATTCGGCCGGTGGGACGTGAGGTGTCACGGGCTCGTAGTACGTCCACAGCGTCACCGCGAAGCCATCGCGCTTGTACACAAGCGGGTCCACCCGAGGCTCCAAGGCTCCCACCGGGCTTCCGACCTCGGCGAGCCGTTGAGCGATCTCGATCTCGAACTGTGCCGCCTGTTCTCCCACCGGGGCGACCCGGGCAAAGACGTCGCAGGGCGTCAGCCGCAGCGCCAGTTTGTTCGAGTTGTGGAGAACGATTGCGTCGTTGACTGGGAGGTCGAACGATGCGGCGATCGAAGTCGCAGCCGCGATCGCCCGTGTGATGTCGGACATCTCCATGATTCGTGACGCTACCTCCGGGATCTTGTTCTGTCTTTCGTATTTGCCCGGCTGCGGTGGCCGAGAGTCCTGTGCAGCCGGGAAATCCGGTGGTACGCCGAGGTGCGAAGGTCCACTGTGGTGGTCATGCACCTGACGTTCCATCACGACCCGCGCGGCGAATGCTTCACGCTGATCCGGCGAGCGGACGGCGCGGTGTTCACCCTCTCCTCGTACTCCCGCAAGCACCGCGTCCCCCACGACCTGGCGCACGCCGTCACCGAACGCGAACTCGGAATCCCCGACGGAATCTTCGGCTGCATCGCGGCCGGCGCGGTGTTCGACAGCATGCAACAGACGGCCGGCAAGAAACGCCACGATGCCAAGGCCCGCAGCACCCGAATCCTGAAAGCCCCGAACAGCATCGGCATCAGCGAAGTCCTCACAAGCGTCATCCACGAAGCCGTCGAGAACAATCGCCCGACGCCGTACGCGCGCGCCCGCGAAAGCTGGGGCATCACCCGGGCGGACCCATGCCCCTACGACGACACCGACTTGGACCGCGCGACCCAAACCCTCCGCGACCACAGCCACCGCTGGCAGTCGAACCCCGACCCACTCGTCTTCCCCTGGCCAACCAAACTCCAGGCCGCCACACGCTAGGCCTTCAGCAGCAGGACAGGCACGAGACCGAGTCGCCGGATTCAGTACGCCGAACACCAGTCACCCCAGGCGAACACGCCACCACCACGACCACATCACGCAGTCCGTCCGCGGCCGGCAGCCCGCCCTCAAGGCTGGGCGGGCGGGAGCGACCGCGAGCGTGCGACGACAGGAGCGCGCGTAGCGGCCGCGTGGGAAAGAAACTACTCGTACATCTTGTCCAGTACGGCGGCGTACTCGACCTCCACGTGCTTGCGCTTCAGCTTCAAGCTAGGTGTCATCTCACCAGACTCCACCGTCAGATCACGCTCCAGGATCGTGAACTTCTTGATGGTCTCCCACCGGTTCAGCCCGGCGTTCAGCTCATCGACGTACCCCTGGACCATCACCCGGGCCGCATCCGAGCTCACGATCTCCGCATAAGACTTCCCACCAAGACCGTTAGCCGCACCCCAACCAACAACAGCATCAGGATCCAGCGTCACCAACGCCGACACGAAGTTCCGCTTGTTGCCATGCACAACAAACTGGCTAGCGTACGGGCAGATCGTCTTGAACCGCCCCTCGATCACCTGCGGAGCAACGTACTTCCCACCCGACGTCTTGAACAGATCCTTCTTCCGGTCGGTGATGAACAGATACTCGTCCTCAAAATGCCCGATGTCCCCGGTGTGGAACCACCCGTCGGCATCGATCACCTCAGCCGTCTGCTCGGGCTGATTGTGGTACCCGCTCATCACCCCGTCGCCCTTGATCAAGATCTCGCCGTCCTCAGCGATCTTGAACTGCGTACCAGGGAACGCCGGACCAACACTGCCGAGCCGGTACTGCGTAGGCCGGTTCAGCGTGGACCCAGCGGCCGTCTCCGACAGCCCGTATCCCTCGAGAATCAGCAGCCCAGCAGCGTGGAACCACTCCGCCAGCTTCTTGTCCAACGCCGCCGACCCCGACACGAAGAACCGGATCCGCCCACCGAACCGGGCCCGGATCTTCGACAGCACGAGCCGGTCCGCAGCGGCGTACTGCGCACCCAGCAAACCACCCGGCTCCTTGCCCTGCTGGCGCAGCGCAGACACGCGAGCCCCAACTCCGAAGGCCCAGTCGAACAGCTTGGCCTTCGGCCCACCCTCGGATGCAATCATCGTCACGATCCGACCGTGTGCCTTCTCGAAGATCCGCGGTGCCGCGGCCATGAACGTCGGCTGGACGATCGCGGCGTTCTCGACGATCTTGTCGATCCGCCCGTCGATCGCGGTGGCGAACCCGAGCTGGAACTGTACGGCGAGCAGCACCTGACCGAACACGTGCGACAACGGCAGCCAGAGGAACTGCAGATCGTCCGGGCTGAGCACCCGCATCCCCTCGACGGCGGCGCCCTCGTAGGTCCACACCGAGTGCGGCAGCCGCACGCCCTTCGGCCGGCCGGTGGTGCCGGAGGTGTAGATCAGCGTGCAGAGGTCTTCCGGCTTGACCTTGGCGATCCGGCCGTCGACGGCGTCCACCTCGTCGGCACCCAGCGCGTCCAAGGCGTCGAGACTGATCACCCAGTCTCCATCGCTCTCCAATGGTTCGCCGTCGATCAGGACGACCTTGCGGACCGATGGAATCTCGGCCTTCCGCTCGCGAAGCTTGTCGACCTGAGCCGCGTCCTCGGCGAACACGACCTGTACGTCGGCATCCGCGATGATGAAGGCGACGTCGACGGACATCGTGGTCGGGTAGATCGTGGTCGTCGCGGCCGCGGCCAGGACGGCGGCCAGGTAGCACTCGACCCATTCCATCCGGGTGCTGGACGCGATCGCGACCCGCTGCTCGGGCTGGACGCCGAGGGCGACCAGGCCGGCCGCTCGGCGGCGCGCCAGTACGTCCATGTCGCGCCAGCTGACCGACTTCCAGGCGTCACCCGACGGGTACCGGAAGGCCTCTCGGTCAGGAGTCGCGGCGACCCGGTCCAGGAACATCTGGGCCATGGTGTCCTTGCGGTTGCTGAGCAGCGCGAGCTGGCCGGAATCGGCGACAGGCGTCATAACTGGCCTCCATCGGGGGTCAAGTAACCGGAGAGTAATCGGTACCGGGCACCGCTGACCATGGCACTCGCGTACGCAGGGCAGCCTTCTGCATTACGTTTCCGCAACAGGTAACAGGTACCTACGGCCGGTGGCTCCAGTCTTACTGTCCGTTCAACCGCTGCTGATCCAGGGCGTGCCGGGCCGCCTCGGCATCGGGGTGATCCAGCGCCTCGAGGATCTCCAGCGCCTCGGTCCAACTGGCGTGCGCAGCGTCGTCGTACCCGGCTCGCTCCTCGACGCCGGCCCGCGCCATCAGGCACTCGGCCGTCTCCAGCCGACGACCCTGGGCACGCACGATGTCGACCGCGATCGTGTAGCTGGCGATGGCGTCGTCGAGCCGTCCGGCCGCGGCCAGCGCGTAGGCCATCGTGTCGCTGACGACGGCACGTCCGTACTCCGAGTCCTGCTCCTGGAAGAGCTTCATCGCCTGCTGCGCATAGTCGACCGCGGCCTCGTACTCGCCGAGCTGCGCGTAGTACCAGCCGAGGTTGTTGAGCGCGGTTCCTCGGGCGTCGGTGTGCCCGGTGCGCTCGTAGATCCGCAACGCCCGGACGGTCTTCTCGATCGCCTCCC
Source organism: Kribbella pittospori (assembly GCF_004331465.1). Classification (GTDB taxonomy): domain Bacteria; phylum Actinomycetota; class Actinomycetes; order Propionibacteriales; family Kribbellaceae; genus Kribbella; species Kribbella pittospori. The sequence continues at coordinate 191,989 of NZ_SJKB01000001.1, read as the reverse complement.
GATGCTTACCCATCCGCGTGAGCACCCGGGCCAAGCTGAGCGATCCGTGCGCGATCGCGGGCTGGTCGTCGAGCTCCTCCGCGATCCCCATCGCGAGTTCGTGGTGCCGGATGGCGTCGTCCCACTCCCGCATCGCCATGTGGCCGCGGGCCAGGTCGCGGCGCGTCTGCGCCTGTTTGCGCAGGTCACCGAGCCGCACCGCCGCCTCGAGCGCCAGCCCTTCGGCCTCCATGTATCCGGACCGCCCGCGGAAGTCGAGATAGTCCGCGATGGCCCACACATACAACCAGAGCCACTGATCAGCCCGCCCGGCAGCGGATTGCAGTACGGCGAGATTGTTCGGCTGCTCCGAGTCGAACCAGGCGAACGCTTCGTCCCGACTGGCCGGCAGCACGAGCTCGACCGCCGGATCGAGCCCAGGCAACTCCACCGGCTCCCGGCTCGGAGCAAGCAACAATGCTCCAGCGAACCCGGTGTGCACCAAATAGCCAAGCAACCGCGTGAACGCCGCCGAGGCCTCGTCGGGCTCGCACAGCTCGCGCGCATACGTCCGCAGCAGATCGTGCAGCACATAGCGATCCGGTGTGATCTCGACCAGCTGATGATTGGCCACCAGTACCGCGACCATGTTCCGCGCGTCGCGGATCGGCGTACCTGCCAAGGCAGCGGCGGCACCCGTGGTGATCTCGCTGCCGGGATGTTGCGCCAGCAGCCGGAACATCCGCGCCAGCTCGGGCCGCAGCTGCCGGTAGGACCAGGAGAAGATCGTCCGTACGTCGACGCCGTCGGTCGTCGCCAGGGCGTCGAGCGGCGCCTCGTTGACCAGTTCGACGAACGACTTCAGATCTCGCCGCGGCCGCAGCGCGATCTGGGCCGCGAGCAGCGACAGGGCCAGCGGAAGACCGGCGCAGCGGTCGATCAGGGTGTCGACGCTGGCCGGATCCTCGCGCAACCGCCGTTCACCGACTCTTGCCACGAGCAACTGTCTCGACTGGTCCGCGTCCAGTACGTCGAGCCGGATCGGCTCGGCCTGCTCGGTGGCGACCAGCCCGGCCAGTTCGTTGCGGCTGGTGACGAGCGTGATACAGGTCGCGCCGGTGGCCGCGAGCGGCCGGACCTGCTCCGCCGTACGGGCGTTGTCCAGCACGACGAGGACCGAACGATCGACGAGCAGGCTGCGGTACAACCCGACCTGTTCGTCCGCGGTCACCGGGAGGCGGTCGGCCGGGATTCCCAGCGCGGCAAGGAACCGCGGCAGCACCGACAGCGGGTCCGCCGGTACGGCGGCAGGCGAGTAGCCGAGCAGATCGGCGTACAGGATGCCGTCCGGGAAACGATCCGCGACCTGCTTGGCCCAATGGATCGCCAGCGAGGTCTTGCCGATTCCGGCCGGGCCGATGACGAGCGCGACCCGCGAGCCTGGCAGGAGGTCGTCGAGCTGCCGGAGGTGTTCGGTGCGGCCGGCGAACGCCGGTGCGACGGACGGCAGCTGCCGCGGTACGACCATGCTCTCGGTGTCGGTCGCGGCGAGCAGCTCGGCATGCAGACGTTGCAGCTCGGCACCGGGACCGACGCCGAGGAGATCGCGGAGCCGCCGCGACACCTCGCTGTACGTCGCCAACGCGAGAGCCTGCCGCCCGGCAGCGTGATGGGCGCGCATGAGCTGGGCCCAGAAGCGCTCCCTGGTCGGGTATCGCTGGACCAGCTCGGTGAGTTCGGGGATAACGTCGGCCGCGGCGCCCTGGGCGAGCCGGGCGTCGAACGACAGCTCCAAGGCCCGGAGGTGCTCCTCGACGAGGCGCGGAGTCATCTCCCGAGTGAGGGCGCCGGTGTCGAGACCGGCGAGCGGCTCGCCTCGCCAGAGCGCAAGGGCTTCGGTGAGGAGTTCGGCTCTGGCCGAGAGATCCGTCGTCTCGCCGGCCCGTCGTACCAAGACCCGAAACACCTCGAGGTCGAGCCGGGACGGGTCCGCTCTTAACGAGTAGCCGCCGTCGCCGGTCTGGATCATCGTTCGGTCGGTGTCGCCCAGCGCCGCGCGCAACCGCGACACGTAGATCTGCAGCGCCGCCCGCGGACTGGTCGGCAGATCGTCGTCGTCCCAGAGCACGTCGACGAGATCGTCGGCCCGCACGGTCCGGTTCAGCCGCAGCAACAGGGCGGCCAGCAGTACCGCCGGACGATGTGACGGCAGCGGAACGACGTCACCGTCGGCGGTCCGAACCTCCACCGTCCCCAGCAACCGGAACCGCAGATTCGCGGATCCGATCACAGCCCCTTGCTCCAGCTCGGTCACCTCCGCACGAAGGAGACCTCACCCTATCCTCGCGCCTGGTCCATCGCGCCCCTCTGCACGAGAGCCGAACATTCAAACGAATGCTCTCGATCAGCGCCGGGCGAGGAGCTCCGCGATCTGGACGGCGTTCAGCGCGGCGCCCTTGCGGAGGTTGTCGTTGGAGACGAACAGCACCAGGCCGCGGTTGCCTGGAACGGACTGGTCCTGCCGGATCCGGCCGACGTACGACGGGTCCTGGCCGACCGCGAGCAGCGGCGTCGGCAGATCCGCGAGTACGACGCCCGCCGCCGAACCGAGGATCTCCGTAGCCCGGTCCGGGGTGATCGGCTCCGCGAACTCGGCGTTGATGCTCAGCGAGTGGCCGGTGAACACGGGCACCCGGACACAGGTGCCGGCGACCGGGAGGTCCGGGATGTGCAGGATCTTGCGGCTCTCGTTGCGCAGCTTCTGCTCCTCGTCGGTCTCACCGGTGCCGTCGGCAACGATCGATCCGGCCAGCGGGAGGACGTTGAAGGCGATCGGGCCGGCGTACACCTTGGGCTCGGGGAGGGTGACGCCGTCGGTGCCGCGGGCGAGGCGACCGCCGTACTCGATCAGTGCCTTCGCCTGGTCGTCGAGCTCGCTGACGCCGACGCCACCGGAGCCGGAGACGGCCTGGTAGGTGGAGACGACGAGCCGGGTGAGCGTCGCTGCCCGGTGCAGCGGGGCGAGGACGGGCATCGCGGCCATCGTGGTGCAGTTCGGGTTCGCGACGATGTTCTTCGGCAGGTGGTCGAGGTCGCCCGGGTTCACCTCGGACACGACCAGCGGCACCTCGGGGTCCATCCGCCAGCCCGACGAGTTGTCCACCACGACAGCCCCGGCCGCGGCCACCTTCGGCGCGTACTCCTTGGAGGCCGTCTTCCCGTTCGAGAACAGCGCGAGGTCGAGGCCGCTGAAGTCCGCCGTCGCGGAGTCCTCCACCGTCACCTCGGTGTCCCCGAACGGCAGCTTGCTCCCCGCCGACCGCGCCGACGCGAAGTACCGAATGTCATCGACCGGGAACTCCCGCTCAACCAGCAGCTCCCGCATGACGCTGCCGACCTGTCCTGTGGCTCCGAAAACTCCTACTCGCATGGCCACGACAGTAGTAGGTGAGTCGCCCTGATCGCAGGGAATTCCAGGATGCGGCGGCGGCCCGGCGCCTCGGGGCGGGAGAGGCGCCGGGCCGGCCTGTCAGGCGTCGGCGACGAGGACGCCGCCGTTGGCCACATCGGTCTTCTCGATCTCGGTGAACACGATGCGGACGGACTCGCGCTTGGCGCCGAGGATGGCGATCGCGGATTCGGTGACGGCGGCGACGAACTCGCGGCGCTGGTCGAGGGTGCGGCCGGACAGGAGTTCGACGGTGATGTTCGGCATACAGATTCTCCAGAGAGTTGGCGGTTCTGTGTTGTGGGACAGTGTTCCAGGGTTCAGCCGACGGCGGCGGCCCGTCTCGTCGTGAGGTCGTCGGGGTCGGTGTCCAGCGACGAGACCAGCTCGTCCACGCCGGTACGACGCTCCGGCAGCAGCAGCCCGAGACCGACGTACACGACCAGGGAAGTTGCCAGCGGCAACGCGACGACCAGCGTGGTGTCGGTCGAGTCGAAGCCCCACTTGACGATGGCCCAGACCACCAGTCCGATCGCCCACGACGCCAGCGCGGCCCGCGCCCCGCAGCGCCGGAACCACGGCAGCAGGCCGAGCATCAACGGGATCGAGATCGGGCCCATGGTCGCGGCCACCAGGTCGACGACGATCTTCAGCACCACACCCTCGCCGTTGGTCGCGATCGCGATCAGCATGCTCGGGGATCCGCGCGAACTTCAGCGCACCTGCGTCGGTCAGCCGGCGGACCTTCGGCACCAGCACCGGCGCCAGGTCGCGGGTGACGACGGACGAGATCACGTTTGCGTCCGAGGCAACCATCGCCATCGTGTGCGAGAAGAACCCGGCCAGCACGAGCCCGATCAGTCCGGTCGGAAGCAGCAGTTGCGCGAGTTCGACGTACGACTGCTCCGGCTTGCCCGGGTGGACCAGCAGCGGCGCGGCCCACATCGGGATGAACAGGATCAACGGCCAGACCAGCCACAGCACCGACGACAGCAGCGCGGACCGCTTCGCCTCGGACCCGGACGGCGCGGCCATGTAGCGCTGCGCCAGGTTCCACATGCCGCCGTCGTACTCGAACGTCTTGATGAACAGGAACGCGATCAGGAAGATCGGCGTGTACGGCCCGTTCAGCGCGTCACCATGGCCGGCCGGCAACTGGTCCCACATCTTCCACAGCGTCGGTACGCCGTCCAGATGCGCCATCACGCCGACGAACATCGCGATGCCGGCCGCGAACTGGATGACGAACTGCCCGAAGTCGGTGAGTACGTCGGCCCACAGCCCGCCGAGCGTCGCGTACAGCATCGTGACCACGCCGGTGAGCAGGATCCCCCAATGCGAGATGCCGGACAGCCACCACGGGATCCGGCCGCCGGTCGTGAAGTAGTCGACGACCGTTGTGATCTTGGTGCGCGACCAGACCCCGATCAGCACCATCAGCACGAAATAGCCGGCCAGGACCGTCCAATCCAGTGCGGTCATCAGAGATCCTCCCAGGGGCGATGGGCGAGTGACTGGAAGGTTCCACTGAACAGAACTGAGTGTCAAGATACGGAACCCGGAACCTTTGCCTGTCCTGTTCCACGGTTGACAGGAAGTTCCGTCAATTAGAACCTTGTTCCGTGAATGCTCAGCCGCCCCTTCAGATCAGGCATGCCACCCACCCCGATCAGGTGCCCGGCTTCGACACCGCCGCCCTGCGCTCGCACTACCTCGTCGACGACCTGTTCACGCCCGGCACGGTCACCGCGGTGCTCACTCACCACGACCGGATCGTGCTGGCCGGCGCCCGCCCCGCGAACGGTCCGCTGACGCTCGGCACCTGGCCGGAACTGCGCAGCGATTACTTCCTCGAACGCCGCGAGGCCGGCATCGTCAACGTCGGCGGCCCGGGCACGGTCACCGCGGACGGCACCAAGTACGAGCTGCCGACCGGAGCCTGCCTGTACGCCGGTCGCGGGGTTCGCGAGGTCGTCTTCGAGGGCTCGGACGCGGCGTTCTACATCTTCTCGGCCGCCGCCCACACCGAGTTCCCGACCAGGTTGGTCAATCCCGGTGAAGGCAACCGCCTCGAGCTCGGCGACCAGCAGACCGCGAACCGACGCACGATCGACCAGTACATCCACGCCGACGGCGTCCGCAGCTGCCAGATCGTGCTCGGCGTCACCACGCTGCACGCCGGAAGCACCTGGAACACGATGCCCGCGCACACCCACGACCGTCGTACCGAGTGCTATTTGTACTTCGGCCTGCCCGAGACCGAGCGGATCGTCCACCTGCTCGGCGAACCCGACGAGACCCGGCACCTGCTGGTCGCGGACCGCCAGGCGATCATCTCGCCCAGCTGGTCGATCCACTCCGGCGCCGGCACCTCGTCGTACAGCTTCGTGTGGGCGATGGCGGGCGAGAACCAGGCGTTCGGGGACATGGACGGCGTCGACGTCCGGGACCTGCGGTGACGGCTGACCCGTTCAGCCTTCGCGGGCGTACGGCGCTCGTCACCGGAGCCCGGCGGGGTATCGGGGCGGCGATCGCGGCTGGGTACGCCGCGGCCGGCGCCGAGCTGATCCTGATGGCGCGCGATGCGGCGCTCGAGGACACGCTCGAAGCGATCAAGCAGAACGGCGGCGGTGAGGCGACGGTCATGATCGCCGACTTCGCCGATCCGGATGCGGTCGAGGCGACCGCGGTCGAGCTGGCGCGGACGCGGCGGATCGACATCCTGGTCAACAATGCGGGCACGATCCGGCGCGGGCCGGCGGGCGAGACCAGCACCGCCGACTGGCGGCAGGTGATCGACGTGAACCTCAACTCGACCTGGGCGGTGACCCGGCCGATCGGTGCCGCGATGGCCGAACGGCGTACCGGCAAGATCGTCACGATCGCCTCGCTGCTGAGTTTCCAGGGCGGGGTCAGGGTTCCGGCCTACACTGCCAGTAAGCACGCGGTCGCGGGACTGACCCGGGCACTGGCCAACGAATGGGGTCCGGCCGGGGTTCAGGTGAACGCGATCGCACCCGGCTACATCAGTACCGACAACACCACCGAGCTGCGCGCGGACCCTGCCCGCGACGCCGCCATCCGGGAGCGCATCCCGGCCGGCCGCTGGGGGCGGGCGGAGGACCTGGTCGGCGCCGCGGTCTTCCTGGCCTCGGCGGCGGCCGACTACGTCAACGGGCACGTGCTCGCGGTCGACGGTGGCTGGCTGGCCCGGTAGGTGACGTGAGGAGTGGCAGGATGACCGGCATGAGTTCGCCCTCGGCCATCGACAAGACGCTGATGGTGCTGGACGCCGTACTGGAGCACTCGCGCTTCACCGACGTCGTGAACGCCACCGGTCTGGCCAAGTCGACGGTGCACCGGATCATGGCGTCGCTGGTGGAGCACGAGTTCGTCGCCCAGGCGGAGGACGGCTCGTACCACCCAGGACCGAAGGCGCTCCGGCTGGCCGGTCACGCCCTCACCAACGTCGACCTCGCCACCGTCGCACGCCCGGTCCTCGCGGATCTCGTTGCCCAGACCCGCTGCACGGTCCATGTCGGCCTGCTCAACGGTGACGAGGCGATCTACGTCGCACGTCTCGATGGCCCGAAGCCGTACCGGATGCCGTCTCGGGTCGGCAAGGCGTTCTGGCTGCACTGCACCGGCATCGGCAAGGCACTGCTCGCCGAGAAGGACGACGAGGCCCTCGACGCGCACATCACCCGCACCGGCCTTCCCGCGCGCACTCCCCTGACCCACACCACCGCGGCCGCGCTCAAGGCCGACCTCGCCCAGGTCCGCACCCGCGGCTACGCCCTGGACGACGAGGAGAACGAGCCGGGCATCCGCTGCGTCGCCTCGGTCATCCACGACCACACCGGCACGGCGATCGCCGCCGTCAGCATCTCCACCCTGTCCCTCGAGCAATCCATCGCCCAAGTGGCCCTCATGGCTCCCGCCGCCATCGAAGCCGCCCGCAAAATCTCCGCAGCCCTCGGCTACATGGAACCGACCAGCTAGCTCGTGGCGCTGGTGTAACGGCGGAGTCCGCGGCGCCAGATCAACCAGGCGACGCCGCCCGCGGCACCGGCAACGGCGACCGCTCCCACGACACCTCCAGCCCTTCTCGTCAGCGCCTCGACCGGCACGGTGGCGATCAAGGCGACGGGCAGCGCGTAGGTGAAGGCGATCCGCAGCACCGGGCTGTAGATCGACACCGGATAGCGAGCGAACTGCCAGACCGCGTCGTACAGCACGTCGAGGTCGAGACCGAACGCCCAGAAGACCACGGACGCCAGCATCAATCGCGTCGCCCACATGACGACGGTCGCCGCGGCCACCACCACGAGCCAGCCGAGCACCCCGGTCGCAGTGATTGTCAGGCCCGCTTGCACGATCCCGCTGACCACGATGCACAGGCCGACTCCGACCTGGATCAACGCCAACGGCGCAAAGGATCCGAAGCTCGCCAGGAAGATCGCCGGCGCGGGCTGCAGCAGCACGGCGTCGAACTGTCCGTTCTTCACCTGACCGCCGAACCACGCCAGGTTCGGTTCGACGAAGGTACTGCGAAGTCCGGTGACGATCTGGAAGGTGCCGAGCAACACTGTCGCCTCACCTGCCGACCAACCGCCGAGCGAGTCCGTGCGGCTGAAGACCATGCCGAGCGCTGTGAGCGAGGCGGCAGCGCCGATGCAGGTGGTGACGAATTCGAAGAACATGTCCGCGCGGAATGCCAGCGTGCGTCGCAGCGACAGCGAGAACAGCGCGCCGAAGAGCCTGATGAGCCTGAACACCTATCCTCCGAAGGCAGTGAAGCGACGGACGGCCCGCCGCCAGACGATGACGGCGATCACGATGAAGGTGACCAGCCAGCCGGCCTGGGTCGCGTAGATCTGGAGCGGTTCGCGGATGTTGCCGGCGGCAACCTCGGCCGGAGCGCCCAGCATCGACCAGAACGGCAGGATCGCGCCGATCTCCCGGAGCGGACCGACCAGGTAGGTCAGAGGCGCCGCGGTCCCACCCAGCAGGAAGATCAACGTCTCCCCCACTCCGACAGCGCCGTGCGCACGCTGCATCCACACGGCCGACAGCGCCAGCGTGTAGGTGAAGACGAAACGCAAGGCCGCCGCCAGTACGACGGCAGGCAACGCCAGCAGCAGATCTCGCGCTCGCAAGGACACCCCGGCGAGCACACCGACGATCACGATGACCGGTAGGCCGAAGAGCAGATGCCAGAACCGCAGCGCGAGGTTGGTGGCCAGGAGGTCGAGCACCACCGGTCGCGGCTTCACCAGTTCGGCGGCGAACTCACCGCCGTAGATGGCGTTCGCCAGCGTGTGATGCTCGAACGAGACCGTCACCAGTTGAACAGCCAGGAGGACAACGTAGTACGTCGTGATGCCGCTGCTGCCGGGGACGGCCGAGGACCAGACGAAAAGACCGAGCAACGGCGTCACCGTCTGGCCGGCCACCAGAGTGATCACGAAGCTCCGGTAGCTCCACCACTCCACCGAGCTGCGCCAGATCCCCGCCCGCAGCAGCCGAAGGGTGTGCGCGGTCACCGCGCCCCGTCCCGATACAACCGGTCCAGTACGACGTCCAGCGTCGGATCCACGAGGTCCGGTGCCAGGGTCATGCTCAGCGCGCCGAGGTCGCCGTCGTACCGGATACGGCCGTGGTCGATCAGGATGACCCGGCGGCACAACGCCTCCACATCAGCCATGTAGTGGCTGGTCAGCAGGATCGTTGCCCCGGTCCGGGCGGCGTACTGCGCGACGAACCGGCGGAGCGTCGCGGCGGCCGAGACGTCGAGTCCCAAGGTCGGTTCGTCGAGGAACAGGACCTTCGGCCGGTAGACCATGGCCATCGCAAGGCCTGCACGCATCCGCTCCCCGAGGCTCAGCGCCCGCACCTGCCGCGGCAGCAGCTCGCTGATGTCGAGCAGGTCGACGAGTTCGTCCACGGCAGTGCGGAAGTCGTCGCGCGGGACCTCGTAGAGCAGTTGCTGATAGCGGAGCGAGTCCATGACCGTCAGCTCTGCGGGTCCGCCGATGGGCTGGCTCCCGCGGATCAAAGCGATCGTCCGCAGGTAGCTCCGGCGCCGTTGCCAGGGGACGCAACCGAGCACCCGAACGTCGCCGCTGGTGGGATGCAGGATGCCGGCGAGGATCTTCAGGGTCGTGGTCTTCCCGGCGCCGTTCGGGCCGAGGAACCCGACCACCTCGCCGGCGTCCAGCCCGAAGGTCAGGTGGGTCACCGCGTCGATCTCGCGGTACTCGCGTCGTACCACCGAGCGGAGCGCCGCCCTCAGACCCGCCGGTCGGACCGGTGCGCGATACCGCATCCCCAGCCGGTCGACCCACACTGTCCTCGCCTCGTCAAGACTCATAGGCTCAACCTAGAAAGCTGATGCAAGCTGAAGGGTTGGGAGGAATCCCGTGCGTGAAGCCGCCGGTGAGGAGGCTAGAAGCCTTCGTCTGCGCTCGAAGCAGTACTTGCGCCCGATCGACCTGGCGCGGCTGGCCGGGCTGGGGGTCACGCAGATCCGGACCTACGAGAAGGTCGGCTTCCTGCCACCGGCCGAGCGTGGACCGAACGGGTACCGCCGCTACACCGACGTACACGTCGAGGCCTTGCGGGTCGCGCGCATCGTCATCGCCGGCTACGGCTGGCTGCCCGCCCTCGACGTCATGCGCGCGATCCACGCCGGTGATCGGACGGCGGCGCTCGATCTGGTCAACGCGAGCCACGGCGCTCTGGACCATCAGCGCGTCCGTACGCAGGCCGCACTCGACGCGATCGAGTCGGCTCTTCGCCCGACCACCTCGCATCTGCGGACCCGCCGTCTCCGGATCACGGAAGCTGCCGCAATGGCTGGCGTCAGGCCGTCCGCGGTGCGGTTCTGGGAGCAGCAAGGGCTACTGCAGCCCGAGCGCGAGGCGTCCACGGCCTACCGGATCTACAGCCCGGAGCAGTTGAGGCGGTTGACAGTCGTTGCGTTGTTGCGGGACGTCGGCCAGCCGTTCGACGTGATCCGAGACGTCCTGGACGAGCTCTCACAAGGCCGCCCCGATCAGGTCCGACGCGCGCTGCACGACCGCCTCGAGACCCTCGAGGACCGGACCTGGCGCTGCATCGAAGCAACCGCCACGATCCACGACTACCTGACCAACTGAGCCGTACGGCGAGCGCCGGCCCAGCGGACTACGGGGACGAAGAGGATGCCGGCCGCGGCGAACCAGACGCCGAGGATGATCCAGCCGGGGACACCGAGGCATAGAGGGAGGAGGGCCAGGATGGTTGGGGCGACCATCGTGCTGATGGACATGCTGGTGTTCCAGACGCCTTGGTACTGGCCTTGGGCGTGCTCGGCGGCCAGTTCGAAGCCGAGCAGGAACGAACCGGACGACTGCAGGAGTTCGCCCGCCACCTGGACCAGAGCACCTAGGGCGAGCAGGCCGACCGCGACGGCGGCGTTGCCCCAGGAGGCGCCGGCGAACAGGACCATCGATGCCAGGAGCAACAGTCCGGCGGTGCGGGTGGCCCGCGCGGCCGTGGTCAGATCCGAGATCCCGCGCGAGGACCGGACCTGGAAGAGCGCGACCACCACGGTGTTGATGATGAGCGTCAGGGCGACCATCCAGCGCGGCGCCTCGGTGTGGTCGACCACCCAGAGCGGGATCGCGACGTCGAAGATGGCGTAGTGGATCGACATCGCGGCGTTCAGCGCGGCGACCGCGAGATACCCACGATCGCGCAGGGCGACCCAGACCGGACCGTCGTCGCTTCGTTCAAGCGGTGCGACAGCAGGCACAGCCAGTACGACGAACGCCGCGATCGCACTGAGCACCGCATCGAGCACGAACATCAGCCGGTACGCCGTAGCCGTGTCGAAGTGCAGGGCGAACGCACCGATTCCGGCGCCGGCCATGATGCCGATGTTGGTCACGGCCCGCAGGTACGCGCGGGCAGCAACCCGGCCCGCACCTTGCGTGATGGCGGCGATCAGTGCGCCGCGGACGGCTCCCGCTCCCCGGTCGAAGGCAGTCAGCACGATCGACACGATCAGGAACTGCCAGAAGGTGTCCACCAGCAGATAGAGCAGCGACACCGCGCAGAGCATGAGGCTCAGGATGACGAACAGGGTGCGCGGACCACGGCGGTCGGCCAGATGCCCCATCGGCACCGCCGACAGGAGACCGAACAGCCCGGCGACGGTGAGCCCGAGACCAACCTGTGCGATCGACAATCCGACGATCCGGGTGAAGTACAGCACGCTGACCGTCATCAGCAGCCCGTTGCCGACCCGGCTGAGCAGGGTGGCCAGTGCGAGCGGGCGAAGCGGTCCAGGTGCGGGCAGCAGGCCGCTCATGCGCGCGCCGCCACGCGCTGCGCGGTCTCGCGGAGCTCATCCATCAGGTCGACGTCGGAGTCCAGCATCCGCTGCATCTTCGCGGGCTCCTGCTGGCCGAACATGAGGCCGATGGTGACCTCGTGGTCCGGCCGGCTCAGGACCTCGACCGGATCACCGGCACCGATCGATCCGGTCCGCAGTACCTTCAGATAGGCGCCCGGACGGCCGGCTTGGTGGAATCGCTTGACCCAGTGCGGCTCCTGCATCCTGTGCTGGAACGTGATGCACGGGATCCGCGGCGCCCGGACCATCACCTCGACCTCGGCACCGATCCGCCAGGTCTCGCCCAGCAACGCGCCGGTGATGTCGAGGCCCTCGGTGCGCAGGTTCTCACCGAACAGGCCGGTCGGGATCTCGCGGCCCAATTGGGCGGACCACCAGTTCGCGTCCTCGTCGGCGTACGCGTAGATCGCCAGGTCGGGGCCGCCGTGGTTCTTGGTGTCGCACACCCGGTCACCGGCGAGCCCGAGCTCACCGACCTGTACTCGACCCGCTTGCGGTCGCTTGTCGATGGCGGTGAGACCGGTCTCCTTCGGACCCGGAATGAGCTTCTCCACCACGTTGACCGTCAGCACCCGCATACCGGGCATACTCCCTCGCCCGGCCTGCGGTCTCCACCGAATTTCTAATCCTGGATGGCCTTCACGATGGCGATGTTGCGGGTGAGCCAGTCCTGGGGCAACGATTCGTCGGCGTCCTCCAACGTCCACAAGACATTGAGCATCTGCCGGACGATCACCCAGTCGCGGGCGCGCTCCTCGTCCAGGCCGGCAGCGTCGATCGCCGTGTAGAAACGCTGTTTGACCGCGAACCGAAGGTCGCCGGAGGCAACGACTTCGTCCCAGCGGTTCCAGATCAGCGGCGCGACCTCGAAGTGCGGGTCGCCGGACAACGGCTTCGGGTCGATCACCAGCCAGGGCTCGCGTTCTGCCGCCAGCATATTCTCGTAGTGCAGGTCGGTGTGGATCAGCCGGCCGTCGGTCGCCGGGTCCGCGACGAAGTCCTCGGACAGCGCGATCGCCTGCTCGACGTACCGATGCGGCACCGGAGCCGAGGCCGGCAACTGCCGGAACCGCTCGAGCCACCGCTTCAACTCACCTGACAACGTGCGGAACTGCGGGCCGGCCGGGACATGCAGCCGCTTGTAGGTGCTGCCAACGATCTCGCAGGCGTCGAGGGCATCGATGGTGGTCAGATCCCGCGGTTCCAGCCGCTCGAGCAGCAGCGCGAACCGCCGCGGATCGGCCCGCAACAACTGGACCACGCCATTCCCGGCCCAGGCCCGCAGCGCGAGATGCTCGGTCTCCGCCTCCCAGTGCGGGAACTGCACCTTCAGTACGGCGCGCTGCCCGTCCGCCGTGGTCACCGGGACGACCAGAGCACAGTTCCCGTACGCCGACGTACCGTCGACGCGCAACTGCCATTCGTCGAGCAGCTCGCGGGTCAACCGGGGCAGGCGATCGAGCCAGTCCGCCCAGTCCTGACCGCGCGACGCGACGACCAGCAACCCGGCGGGGATGTCGACCGGCACTACTTCTTGGCCTTCTCCCCGGTGTCGGTGGTGCGCAGAGCGGCGATGAAGGCCTCCTGCGGCACCTCGACCCGGCCGACCATCTTCATCCGCTTCTTGCCTTCCTTCTGCTTCTCCAGCAGCTTGCGCTTACGGGTGATGTCACCGCCGTAGCACTTGGCCAGCACGTCCTTGCGCATCGCCCGGATCGACTCGCGGGCGATGATGCGGGACCCGATCGCGGCCTGGATCGGCACCTCGAACTGCTGCCTGGGGATCAGTTCCTTCAGCTTGCCGGCCAGCGCGACGCCGTACGAGTACGCGTTGTCGCGGTGCACGATCGCCGAGAACGCGTCGACCGTCTCGCCCTGCAGCAGAATGTCCACCTTGACCAGGGCGGCGGCCTGCTCACCGGTCGGCTCGTAGTCGAGCGACGCGTAGCCCTTGGTCTTCGACTTCAGCTGGTCGAAGAAGTCGAAGACGATCTCGGCCAGCGGCAAGGTGTAACGGAGCTCGACCCGGTCCTCGGACAGGTAGTCCATGCCCTGCAGGTTGCCCCGCTTGGCCTGGCACAGCTCCATGATCACGCCGATGAAGTCCTTCGGGCTGAGGATGGTCGCCTTCACCACCGGCTCGTAGATCTCGGCGATCTTGCCCTCGGGGAACTCGCTCGGGTTGGTGACGACGTGCTCCTTGCCGTCCTCCATCTCGACCCGGTAGACGACGTTCGGCGCGGTGGAGATCAGGTCGAGGTCGAACTCACGCTCGAGCCGCTCGCGGACGATCTCCATGTGCAGCAGGCCGAGGAATCCGCAGCGGAACCCGAACCCGAGCGCGCCCGAGGTCTCCGGCTCGTACTGCAGGGCCGCGTCGTTCAGCTGCAGCCGCTCCAGCGCGTCCCGCAGTGTCGGGTAGTCGTCGCCGTCAATCGGGAACAGGCCGGAGTACACCATCGGCTGCGGGTGCTTGTAGCCGCCGAGCGCTTCGGTCGCACCGTGCACGGCCGCGGTGACGGTGTCACCGACCCGGGACTGGCGGACGTCCTTCACGCCGGTGATCAGGTAACCGACCTCACCCACACCGATACTCGGCGTCTTCATCGGCTCCGGCGAGATCACCCCGACCTCGAGCATCTCGTGCACCGCGCCGGTCGACATCATCTTGATCCGGTCGCGGTGGGTCAGCTCGCCGTCGACCACCCGGACGTAGGTGACCACGCCGCGGTAGGTGTCGTAGACCGAGTCGAAGATCAGGGCCCGCGGCGGCGCGTCCTTGACGCCCTTCGGCGGCTCGACCTGCGCGACGATCTCGCTGAGCAGCTCCTCGACGCCCTCGCCGGTCTTCGCCGACACCTTGAGTACGTCGGACGGGTCGCAGCCGATGATGTGGGCCAACTCAGCGGCGTACTTCTCCGGCTGCGCGCTGGGCAGGTCGATCTTGTTCAGCACCGGGATGATGTGCAGGTCCGCATTCAGCGCGAGGTACAGGTTCGCCAGCGTCTGCGCCTCGATGCCCTGCGCGGCGTCGACCAGCAGCACCGCGCCCTCACACGCCTCCAGCGACCGCGACACCTCGTAGGTGAAGTCCACGTGCCCGGGGGTGTCGATCATGTTCAGGATGTACGTCGTACCGTCCGGGGCGAGCAGGCCACCCGGGGAGTCCGGCCCGGGCGTGAACGGCAGCCGGACCGCCTGCGACTTGATCGTGATGCCGCGCTCGCGCTCGATGTCCATCCGGTCCAGGTACTGCGCCCGCATCGAGCGGTCGTCGACCACCCCGGTGATCTGCAGCATCCGGTCGGCCAGCGTCGACTTGCCGTGGTCGATGTGGGCGATGATGCAGAAGTTCCGGATCAGCGACGGGTCGGTACGACCCGGCTGAGGCACGGTCGTGGGGCCAGCGGGCACGGAGGGGATCCAGTTCAGCTCGGGTGACGGACAATCGGTCAATCATCCCATGCGGGGCCAGCGGATTCGAAAATCGCGAGCGGTCCGGGGCTGGGCAACCTACCGTTTGTGGGCATGGCGCACGCTGCTGGGGTCCGGTTGCCCTTCGAGGAGGTGCCCGCCGGTGTGCGGGCGTGGGTGGAACGCGCGCTCGGGTCAGTGGTGGTGTCCGCCACGACCCAGCAGGGTGGATTCTCCCCCGGCGTCGCCGCCCGCCTGGTGACCGCGTCCGGCCGCCGCGCCTTCGTCAAGACCGTCGGTACGTCGCTCAACCCGAAGACTCCGACGCTGTTCCGCAACGAGATCGCCGCGGTCCAGGGCGTCGGCCCGTTGCCGACGGCTCCGGCGCTGTACGACGTGTACGACGACGGCGACTGGGTCGGGCTGCTCCTGGAGGACATCGAGGGCTGGCTGCCGTCCCACCCCTGGGAACAGCACGAGGCCGACCGCGTCTTGGACGCCCTCGCCGAGCTGACCGCAGCACTCGATCCTTCGCCGTGGCCGGACGCTCCGGTCGCCGCCGTACGGAGTGAGGAGTTCCTGAGCCGCTGGGACTCCGTCATCGCGGACGGGCTCGACGTACCCGACTGGGTGGCTGGACGCGAGGACGAGCTGGCGGAGCTTGCCCGGACCGGGCTGCGGGCGTTGGCGGAGGGCAAGGCGCTGTCGCACTGGGATCTGCGGGCCGACAACATCATCCTCACCGACGACCGCGTGGTCTTCATCGACTGGGCACACGCCGCCTTGGCCCCGTCCTGGACCGACGAGGTCATCCTGCAGGCGGACATGCGCGAGTCGGTCACGCTGCCGCCGCTCTCGGATGACGTGGCCATCACCGGCTTCCTCGCGGCCGTCGCGGGCGGTCTGTGGTGGGGC
Source organism: Kribbella pittospori (assembly GCF_004331465.1). Taxonomy (GTDB): domain Bacteria; phylum Actinomycetota; class Actinomycetes; order Propionibacteriales; family Kribbellaceae; genus Kribbella; species Kribbella pittospori. The sequence continues at coordinate 175,832 of NZ_SJKB01000001.1, read as the reverse complement.
GCGTTCCAGCCGGCCCCGCCCGGGCTGCCGACCATCCGGGAGTGGCAACGCAAGCACGCCCTGATCCACCTGGACTGGGTCCGGGAGCGTCTCGCCTAGACGCAGCGTTTCGGCGCGTTGCGCGTCTCTTGGGTGTGACGAATTCAATGGTGAGTATCAGAGGTCCGGTCCGGTCTCTGGCGCACGACGACGCGCGAACCGCGGTGTCGGAGCTCTACAGCCGGCACTGGGCCGGGCTGGTCCGCCTGGCCGTGCTGGTGGTGAGCGACCGGCCCGCGGCCGAGGACGCCGTACAGGAGGCCTTCACCGACCTGTATCGGCACTGGCCCCTCCGGGACAACGAAGGCGCTGGGGTGGCTGCGGACCACTGTGGTGAACCGCTGCCGCTCGGTACTGCGCCGTCGCCGGACAGCGCAGCTCTACACCCCGCCGCATCAGGAACCACACGACTCCGCCGAGAACACCGCCGTACTCGGTGAGGACCGGCTGCAGGTCAGACGCGCACTGCAGGCGTTGCCTGCCCGCAGCCGGGAGGTGCTCGTACTGCGCTACTACCTCGACCTCCCGTTCGACGAGATCGCCCAGATCCTCGGGATCAGCCCGTCCACCGCCCGGGCGACCGCCTCCCGCGGCCTCACGGCCCTGACCCAGAAGCTTGAGGAAGTCCGATGAACGACACCGAAACCCGCCTGCGCGATTATCTGCACGCCGAAGCCAGCAGTGTGCCTGGCTCCGCTCAAGGCCCGGGCCTGGAGCTGGACAGCACCGGCAGCTCGACCCGGCGCTGGGCGCCGATGGCCCTGGCCGCCGCCGGCATCGCCGCCGCGCTGCTCCTGGCCGTACCGTTCTTCCGCGGCCTGTCCGACCACCAGCCGTCCGTGTCCGGCCTTCCGGCCACCGGCGCGGCGTCGACCCAGGCGCCTTCGATCCCGTACGCGGTCACCGTCCAGAACAACCCCGGCAACCCGCTCGACACCTGGTGGGCCGTCCTCCACGACCGCGGCCGGACCGTCCAGAACCCGGGGGTGAAGGGCGACGTCCGGGCGCGGGTCGGTGGCGGCTGGCTCGTCGACACGGGCTACCCCGATCCGAAGAAGGCCCAGGCCGCTGTCGTGTCGCCGGCCGGCAAGATCCGGCCGATCGGACCGCTCGGCGCCATCAGCCCCATGGTCTCGCCCGACGGACGCCAGATCGCCGTCGCGCTCTCGACGTACGGCGAGAAGACCGGCCGCGTGGTCGTCGTCAACCTCGAGGACGGCAAGGAGGTGTCGAGCATCACCGTCCGGACTCCGAACCTCGAGCTCGTCGGCTGGAACAAGGACGGCATCTGGATGAACCCGCACTCCCCGGGCGCCCGGCCGGTGACCGTGTGGCAGCCCGGTACGAAGGACGCACGGACGGTCGGGAACCTCGATGGTGAGCTGGAGGTGGTGCGCAGCAGCGGCACGGTCGTGCTGTTGAGCAGCACCGGCAGCCAGAAGGCCTGCGCCAAGGCCGCCACGCTGGGAACGCCCGGACTCGAGGTGAAGCGTGAATACTGCTTCGAGATCGCGACCCAGCGCGCGCCGTACGTGGCGCTGTCGCCGGACGGAGCGACGATGGCCCTCAGCACCGGGATCGCCGTCGACATCGCCACCGGGAAGGCCACCGAGCTGAAGCTCCCGGCCAAGTCCGTGCTGGCCGACGGCGGGGTGTTCGAGGACCCGGCCAACGTGATCCTGGTCGATGAGTCCCAGAGGATCTTCCGGTGCGGCGTCGCGACCGGCGAGTGCAAGCAGCTCGTGAGCGCCAAGTCCAACGAGATCGTCGCCCTGGTACAGCCCTGATCCCCAGACATCGGCTCAGCACGCTGGTTGCGCGCTGAGCCGATGTTCTGTGCTCGGGGGCGCGGTCAGCTGTCCACGCGGAGGACGGTCGCGGCGGAGCCCCCGGAGTACTGCAAGTAGCCCAGGTAGCGGGTGCCGGCGGTCAGGCCGGACCACTGGGCGGTGACAGTGGTCTCGCCTGCCACCTCGACGGGTTGAGCCGCCGGGGTGACCGTGAGGTTGGCCTCGGGGTTCTGCAGCTCCCAGTGGTCGAGCTTCACCTGCTGCGCATTGGCTCCGGCGAACAGATCGACGTACACATCGACCGCGCCGCCGGCGGGTGCTGGGAGGTTGACCTGCTCCTCGGCCGTGCCGCCGGTGCTGCTGCCGAGCAGAGTCTTCGTCCCCGCCTGGTAGACGAAGACGTCGAGGTCGGTGCCGGCCGGGTGGTCCGCGTCGAACGTCGAGAACCGGGCGTACTTCACACCGGCCTGGATGTTCACGGTGAACTTGGCGACGTGGTCGTTGACCTGCGGGTTCGCGGTCGGGAACGACACCCCGCCCGGGTTCTTCAGGCCGGCCTCGGCGGTGGTCGCCGGCATCAGGCCGGCCGACGTCGTGGTGAGCGTGCCCGTGTAGCCCGCAGTGATCGGCACGCTTGTTGAGCCGCTGGTGCCGGTCGCCGTGACCTGCGTTGGCGCCTTGACCGTGAGCGGCTTGATCGCGAGCGTGCTGGTCACCGCATGCTGGTTCGACTTCCAGGTCAGCTTGCCGAACGAGTACTGCTCGAGCGGCGCACCCGTGTTCTCAAAGGTGACTTTGTACGTCGCCGTGTGGCCGGGCAGCGTGATCAGGAGGCGCGGTGTGACGGTCACCTTGACTCCCTTGAGGCCCTCCACCTTGGGGATGTACACCTCCGGCAGTTGGCCGACGTTCTTCACCATGCGAGTGACGGTCTGCTTGCCGGCCAGGTCGCCGACCGCGATCGTCGGGTAATTCAGGTCGCTCGGGTCGATCTTGCCGCCCGCACACAGCTCGTGCGTCACCGGCACCTGACCCGAGCCGCAGACGAACTTGGCCCAGTCGGCGTACGTCGAGTCGTAGACCAGGCCGGGGTCCATCGCCTTCTTCGGTTGCACCAGGCCGGCGCCGTACCCGAACGGGTTGGCCTCCGAGCCCGACTCGTTCCGGATCGGTTTGCCGCTGGTGTCCTGATCGGTGCCGGTGGTCAGCAGCGCCGACTTGATCGCCATCGGGGACCAGTCCGGGTGCCTGCCCTTCAGCACAGCCGCGGCGCCGGCGATGTGTGGCGACGCCATCGACGTACCGCTCATGAACGCGTACTCGCCACCGGCCGCGCTGAACGCGCTCGTGGCGGCCAGCACATTGGTGCCCGGCGCCATGATGTCGGGCTTGAGCAGGTCGCCGTTGCCGGCCGCGGATGGACCGCGGCTGGACGAGGTCGCGACCTTCGGAGCGGTCACGCGGACCGGCGTACCCGGGCCGATCGTGGCGGTCGGGTTCGCCGTACCGCCGACGTACGCCTTGACTACGGGCGCCACCTTGTCGTCGAGGTGCACGGTCGGGACCGTGTGCAGGTCGGCGTCCAGCGTGCCCGGGGTGACGTTGACGAGGATCATGCCGACGCCGCCGGCCTTCTTCACCTGCGCGCTCTTGTCGACTCGGTCGTTCACACCGCGGTCGCAGACCACGATCTTGCCCTTGACCTTGGCTGGGTCGAGTGTGCCGGGCTGGCACAGACTGCTCTCGTTCCCGGCGTCCTTGGCCAGAATCACAGGCGCTGACGGCGTACCGGCGCCGATGCCCGCGCCGATGTAGGACTTGCCGTCGCCAAACTTGACGGTGGTCTGGATGTCGCGGTCATGGGTGCCGTTGGCAACCGTCGTGACCCAGGGGTAGTTCTTGCCGACGGTGGACTCGCCCGGGCCGGTGTTGCCGGCGCTCGTCGCCACGAACACGCCTGCCTTCGCGGCCCGCAGGAACGCCAGGCCGGTGGCGTTCACGTACGTCGAGCCGGAGCCGGAGACCGAGTAGTTGATCACATCCACGCCGTCGGCGACCGCGGCGTCGATGCCGGCCACGATGTCCGCGTCGGTGCCGGTGCCGCCACCGCTCTGATCGACGGCCCACAGCACCTTGTAGATCGCCAGCCGTGCGTGCGGGGCGATGCCGGAACCCTTGCCGTAGTCCCGGCCCATGATGCTCATCTCGACGCCGTGGTTGCCGCCCGCCGTACTGGCCGTGTGGGTGCCGTGACCGCCGTAGTCCCGCGGCGACCTGAACTCCGCCGCGATCGGGCGGCTGCCGATGCCCTTGTCGAAGTACCGCGCGCCGATCACCTTGTTGTTGCACGTGACGGGCGCCTCCTCGCCGGCCTGGCAGGTGCCCTTCCACTTCTTGGCGACGATCGCGTCCGACCGCTTGCTGGTCGTCATCGGCGCGAAGCTGGCCCGCTCGGGGACGAAGCCCGAGTCGATGACGCCGATGATCACGCCGTCGCCGGCCTTGTCCACCCCACCGGCCTGCTTCCACGCGCTGTCCATCCCCAGGAAGCGCGGTGTGTCGACGGTGTCCTGCTTCTGGACCTCGTTCGGCTCCACGCTCTTCACTCCGGACGACTTGGCCAGCTTGACGGCTTCGTCGTACGACATCTGCGCGGAGAAACCGGAGTACGTGTAGCTGTAGTCGTAAAGCTTCTTCACCCCGGGCACTGCCTTCAGGACTTGCTCGCGCTCCTCAGCCAGGTGCTTGACGTACCCGACGACCTGGCTGGCCGTCTTGCTGAGCTTCCCACCCGGCAACACACGCGTGGCAGGCAGTCCGGCGATGTCCCCGCCATACTCCGCCACGGGCGCGTCATCGAGCTGAACGATGTACGCCCCACTGTCAGACCGCTTCACCAGCGGATCACCCGGTGTCCCACCACTCCCCTGCGCGTTGGCCGCCCTGCCGATGAGCGGAACCCCAACCAACGACACAACAAGCCCAGCAACCACAACAACCGGCGTACGACGAAACACAAATCTCCCAGGGCAGCGACGGAGCGCCCGAGTATGCCGTCCAGTAGCCGCCATGTCACGCTCGGGCAGGATGTGTGTCGGCGGAGGAGACCTATGGCGGACTTGGCGGACTCCATTGTTGTGGGGGCTTCGGCGGAGCGGGTTTATGGGCTGGTGAGTGATTTGCCCCGGATGGGTGAGTGGAGTCCGGAGTGCACTCGGGTGAGTTGGGCGTCTGGTACGGCGGGGCCGGTGGTGGGGGCGCGGTTTGTTGGGCACAACCGGGTGGGTGCGGTGCGGTGGTTCACGCAGGGGCGGGTGGTGGAGGCTGAGCCGGGGCGGCGGTTCGCGTTCTGGATTCACTTCGGGCCGGTGCCGATCTCGCTGTGGAGCTATGAGTTCGCGCCGACCGTTGATGGGTGTGAGGTGACCGAGTCGTGGACGGATCGTCGGCCGGTGGTGATGCGGACGGTGTTTCAGCGCGTGTTCGGGGACCGGACGCGGCTCAATCAGCGCGGGATCCGGGTGACCCTGGAGCGCCTCAAGGCCGCGGCCGAGGCGGTCTGACGTCGCCGGGTACGTCGCAGCCGGGTGCGCTGACCTCGCCGAGTACGTCGCGGCCGGGGCGCTCGTATGTCGCGGCCGGGGGTGCGCATCCGTCGAGGCCGGGTGCGCGTACATCGCCGCCGGGGTGCGCGCGTACGTCGCGGCCGGGGTGCGCGCGTACGTCGCCGCCGTCGTGGGCGTAGGTCGCCGCCGGGGTGGCTGAGTTTGGAGCTGGCGGTGGCTTGTTGGTAATCTGGCTCTTCGCGCACCCACGGGTGGTGTTCAGCCGTGCGCGCGACACCTTCCTGTTAATGACCGCATACTCCTGATCGAGGCTCTGCTCACGTGGCGAACATCAAGTCCCAGATCAAGCGCAACCGCCAGAACGAGGCTGCGCGACTTCGCAACAAGTCGGTGAAGTCGACCCTCAAGACGGCAGTTCGCCGCTTCAACGAGGCTGCCGAGGGCGGCGACTCCGAGAAGGCGCAGGAGAACGCCCGCGTGGCCGGCCGCCTGCTCGACAAGGCCGTCAGCAAGGGCGTCATCCACGCCAACCAGGCCGCCAACCGCAAGTCGGCCATCTTCAAGAAGGCCGCCTCTCTCTAAGGCAGCCCGCCAACGATCGGCCCGTCGTTCGACCGGCCGATCGTTTTTGCGTGCCCGAACCTCCACCCTCGCGCACCCGGCACTCCGCAGCTCGCCCACCCGGCACACCTCGGCTCCCACGCCCGGCGACTCCTTGGCTGCGTGCCCGGACCTCTAGGCTCGCGCCCGGCGACTACTTGGCTGGCGTGCTCGGACGCAGTTCGCGCGCCCGGACTGAGCTCGGTCTGACCGCCGCCGGCCGGGCTTGCCCTCGTCGCCGGCCGTCCGCTTCGCAGCTCGCGCTCCCGGCACTCCCCGGGTTCCCGGCACTCCCCGGCTCACGCTCCCGGCACCCCGGCTCACGCGGCTGGCATTCCTCGGCTGGTGTGCTTGGACCTAGGTTCGCGTGCACGCACCTGTCGGTTCGCGCGCCGACTCCCCAGCCACGCTGCCGGCACTGGTCGGCTTTGCGTGCTCGGACCTCGGCTTGTGTGCCGACCGGCCCGGGCGGCCGAATGTGGTTAGCGGCGACCGTGGGAGTGGCTTACGGTGATGACCATTCGTTCGAGGGCGTAGCCGGCGTCTCCTGAGGCGCCTTTCACGTCGGCGTCGGCTTGGGCCACCGCTTTGATGGCGGTCGCCAGCCCGCCCGGGGTCCAGCCGCGGACCTGCTGCTTCAACTGCTTCAGCTTCCACGGCGGTACGCCGACCTCACGGGCCAGATCCGCCTCGCGAAGCCCGCCCGGCGCGCTCGAGAACTTCGCCAGCCCGCGCAGACCGCCCGCCATCGCGCTCGTCACCAGCACCGGCGCGACGCCACAGTCCAGCGCCCAACGCAACTGCTCCAGCGCCGGCTCGGTCCGGCCCGCGATCGCCGCGTCCGCGACCGCGAAACTCGTCACCTCCGCGCGACCACCGAAGTACTGCCCGATCAGCTCGGCCGTGACTGCCTGCCCGCCCGAGTCGGACACCAGCTGGGAACACGCCCCCGCCAACGCGCGCAGATCATGACCGACCGCATCGACCAGCGCCGAGGACGCCCGCTCGTCCACGCTGCCGCCGAGCAGCCGGATCTCCCCCGCCACGAACTGCGGCAGCTCCCATGCCTTCGGAGCCGTCGCCACGACCTCGCTGACCGATGCCTTGCGCAACTTGTCGAGGACGCCTTTGCCCTTCTGGCCTCCCGAGTGCACCAGCACGACCAGTACGTCGTCCGACGGGCTCCCGGCGTACTCGAGCAAGTGCGGGACCATGTCGGACGGCAGGTTCTCCAGCGCCCGCATGACCAGGACGCGCTCGCTCGCGAAGAGCGACGGACCGGTCAGCTCCGCGAACACGCCCACGTCCAGCCCGGTCGCGTCGACGTCCGTGACCTCGATCTCGCCGTCGCCGTTCGACGCTGCTTGTTTGGACACCGCAGCGATCGCCGACTTGACGGCCCGGTCCGCGAGGAACGCCTCGGCACCGGTCACCAGCAGTACGTCGCCCAGCTTGGGCGCGGAACCCCTACGAGCAGCCACCTGGCCAGCATCCCATGTCGCGTCGACAGAAACTCGCTGGAGGTCGCTTGCACCGACCGGCAAGGATGGCGGCATGACCGACCCCGTTGCTCCTGTCGACGCCCTGATCCTGGTGGACCTGCAATCGGCCTTCGTCTCCGGCGAGAACGCCGTACCCCGAGCCGATCGTCTGCTCGACCGGACGACCCAGCTGCTCGACCGTGCGCGGGAGGCGGCTGGGGCGGTAGTTGTGCACCTGCAGAACGACGGTGCGCCGGGCGCGGCCGATGAGCCGGGGACGCGGGGTTGGGAGTTGTACTTGCCGGTGAAGTCGGGGCCTCGGGAGCAGGTGATTCGCAAGCCTCGGGACGACGGCTTCGACTCAACACCGCTCGGTCAGCTCTTGATCGCCGCCGGGGTGAGGTCGATCGCGATCTGCGGCGTGATGTCCGAGATGTGCGTGCAGGCCACCGCGCGAACTGCCCTGGCGCGCGGCTACCGCGTCGTCCTCCCGTACGACGCGCACGGCACCTACGACATCCCCGCTGTCACTGGCATCAGCGACCAAGTCCCGGCCCATGTGGTCTCCCGAGTAGCCGCCTGGTCCCTCGGCGACGAACCCGAAAGCACAGTCCCAGCCGCAGCCGTCACCTTCTCCTGACCCTCCGCTTACCGCATGCTGGGCTGCCGACACCGGCATGCGGCACCTGGCTCCTGGCTGGAGCTGGTGTTCATGGGTCGCGGGTGGTCGTGAGCGTCAGGTGCTGGCACCAGGCTCGTGGCTGGTGCTCATGGGTTGTGGGCGGTGGTGAGGGTTAGATGGTTGGCGGGGTTGGTGACGGTTAGGGGGCCGTTGGTGCTGGTGGTGGCGGTCCGGGTGGACTGGTGGGCCAGGAGCGTCAGGGTCCTGGGTGCTGGATGGCCGTAGTCGTTGTCGCGGCCGACCGAGATCAGGGCGAGGCGGGCGCCGGTGGCGGCGATGAAGGTCGGGTCCTGCTGGGCCGAGCCGTGGTGCGGAACCTTGAGGACGTCGGCTCGGAGGTCGGCGCCGGAGGCAAGGATGGCTCGCTGGGATTCGGGTTCCAGGTCGCCGGTGAGGAGGATCCGGAGGCCGGACGCCTCGACCATCATCGCGATGCTGGCGTTGTTCTCAGGCGAACCCTCGTCGCTCGAGGTCGCGGACGACGTACCCGGTGGCGGAAGCGCCGGCACGCGGGCCGGCCAGAGTGTGGTCCAACTGAGTGCGCCGACGACGCGCTTCTCGTGGTACATGACCGTCCGCAGGCGGATGCCGTGCTGCGCCGCGAGGTCGACGACGCGGTCGTACTCCGCGCGCGGCGAGAAGTACGGCGTCACCTCGATCTCGCCCACGCGCCGATCCTTCAGTACGCCGGCCAGCCCACCGGCGTGATCCGCGTGGAAGTGAGTCAGCACGAGCACCGGGATGTACTCGACTCCGAGATCCCGCAGGCATCGATCCATCGCAGCTGGATCCGGACCGGTGTCGACCACCACTGCCGCCTTCTCACCTGCTCGCAACGCCAACCCGTCGCCTTGTCCGACATCGCACATCACCAGGAGCCAATCGCCCGGTGGCCAGCCGATCGAACCGACTGGACGCAGTACGACGACCGCCAGCAGGACCACCGCGAGGATGGCTGCGATCGGGCGAGCCAGGATGCGGTGCAGGCCGATGACGATGGCTAGGCAGAGGATCGTGAGTACGGCGACGCCGATCACCGTGGCCGGCCAGGGGTTGGATGCGCCGGGGAGGTCTGCGCCTTCGCGAGCTATCAGGATGATCCAGCGCGCCGGCCAGCCGGCGGCCCAGCCGACGAGATGGGCTACCTCTGTGCTCACCAGTGCGACGCCCGCGGCTGCGAAGCCGAGGATGGTTGCCGGGCCTACTGCGGGACCCGCGAGCAGGTTCGCGGCGACTGCGACGAGAGAGACCTGGCCGGAGAGCCAGGCGACAATCGGCGTACACGCGAGTTGGGCGGCGAGCGGGCACGAGATCGCCTCGGCGAGCCAGGTCGGAAGCCAGCTCGAGAGCGCGTCCCGCCAGCTCGGTCCGAGGAGCACGATGCCCGCGGTTGCGAGGACGGACAGGGCGAACCCGGCTGATCGCGCGAGCGAGGTGTCGAGGAGCAGGAGCACAATCACCGCGACCGACAGGCTGCGCGCCGCACGGCGTTGGCCGCCTCCGCTGGTCATTGCGGCCAGGGCGATCAGGCCCATTGCGGCCGCTCGCAACACGCTCGGTTGGGGGCGCGCCAGGATGACGAACACGACGACCGTCATGAGGCCGACCGCAGTCAGCCCTCGCGCCCGTACGCCGATCAGCCGACTGAACGGCAGGATGAACGCCAACAGCAACGTCAGGTTGGTGCCCGAGACTGCGGACAGATGGGTCAGCCCGGTCGTCCGGAAGTCGTCGGCGAGTTCGTCGGAGAGGCCGGACTCGTCGCCCATCACGAGTGCGGGGACCAAGCCCTTCACGTCATCCGGCTCTCCCGCCACCGCTCCGCGCAGGCCGGCTCGCACCTGCTCAGCCGCGCGTAACCACCAGGCTGGCTCGTCCACCATCCGCGGGTCGCCGCGAACGGACAGCATGGCTGCCACGTCACCGCCACGTTCGGCCGCCTCTAACCGCCCCCTTCCGTCCACGCGCTCCCCGAACCGCACTCCTTTCCACGCCTCGTCCCCCACCACCAACACCCGAGTCCTGACCCGAGTAGTCATTTCCCCGGCGGCCTGCGGGCTCCCGGTTGACGACGTCGTACTCCGAGTTCGAACCTCCTCGATGGTTGCCTCCAGCACCACGTATGGCGGGCGCCGGCCGCCCGGACTCCGGCGTACGGCTGGATCTCCGTCGATCCTCAACCGAACGCCAACCGTTGCGCCCTCCGCCGCCAGCCCCTGGACCGGGCCGGCCTGCAATCCCTTCACCTGCAGGGCGGCTCCCATTCCCATGCCCGCGACCACCACAAGTACTCCCACGACAGCCCAGACCGCAGGTCTCCCGCCGGATCTGGTGGCCTCCAGCCGGCGTCGCAGGAAGACGGCGGCCACACAAGCGACGGCAAGTGACACCGCTGCGGTCACGACACCTGCGAGTGGTCGCTCGCCGACGAGGACGACGGCCGCCAACCAACCCGCACCCGCCGGCGCCAGCAACCGCAGATCGAGCGTGTTCCCCGGCTGCTCAGGAGCTTCGTCAGATGCGGACATGGGACTTCAGGGAGTCGAACTTCTTGGGGCCCACGCCTGGGACTTCTTGGAGTTGGTCGATGGTGGCGAACGGGCCGTTCTGGGTGCGGTAGTCGAGGATGCGTTGGGCTAGGACTGGGCCAACTCCGGGGAGGGTGTCCAGTTGGGTGAGGTCGGCGGTGTTGAGCTTGACGGGGGCGTTGGCGGCGGTGGGCGGAGCTGTGGGGTTGGCGCCTGGAGCGGTGGTCGCGCCGGGCGGGGTGGGGATGCCTACGAGGATTTGTTCGCCGTCGGTGACTGGGCGGGCGAGGTTGAGGGTGGTGAGGTCTACGCCGGGGAGTGGGCCGCCGGCGAGGGTGAGTACGTCGGCTACCCGGGAGCCGGTGGGGGCTCGGACGAGGCCGGGGCGGCGGACCTTGCCGGCGACGTGTACGACGACCACACCGGCTGGCGACTGACCGGTGCCGGAGCCCTGGGTGGCGGCCGACGGCTGGCCGGCACCCGGCGATGGCTGGCCCGCTCCGGCGGTCGGCTGCCGTGCTCCGGATGAAGAGGTCGCGCTTGGCTGGCCGGGTGAGGGAGCGCCGGCGACGGGTGAGCCTGAGGTGATGGTCGTGGGTGGGCGGGCGTCGGGGAGGGTTTCGGGGCGGGCGCGGAAGACTTGCCAGGCGGCCCAGGACAGGCCGATGGCGAGTACGGCGGCAAGCACCACGACGTGCCGTGGCGACAGGGTCCAGCGGGCGTCTCGTAGTCGTTCGGGCCGGATCGATTCGGGGATCCATCCACCGCGCACGTCCTCATCACGCTCCTCCAGGTGTTCGTCGGGTGCGTGCTCGCGTGCGTTGGCGGCGAGCCGCGCCAGCGCACGCTCACGGGCGCCCGGGTCGGGCGCCGGAGCACGACGTGTGACTTTCACGCCTGAGAAAGTACGAGTCTGAGGCCAGCCAGAAATCGCGAATTCAAACCTGTGGAGAACCCACAGAAGATCAGCGGGGGGCTACTACTACGGCTAGGAGGCCGGGGCCTACGTGGGCTCCTATTACGGCTCCTACTTCTCGGAGGACTATTTCTTCGGCGGCGGGGAGGCGGTCGGCGAGGCCGTCGGCTAGGGTTTGGGCCTTTTCCAGGTTGGCCAGGTGGTGGACGGCGAGCTGGACGGGGGTGTCGCCGGCGCGTTGGACGGCGATGTCGGCGAGGCGGGCGATGGCTCGGCTGGAGGTGCGGACCTTCTCTAGCGGGACGATCCGGCCGCCGCTGATCGTCAGCAGTGGTTTGACGGCGAGCGCCGTACCGAGGAGGGCTTGGGCCGCGCCGATGCGTCCGCCGCGGCGGAGGTACTCGAGGGTGTCGACGTAGAAGTACGCCGAGATCGACGCCATCCGGGCGCGGGCCGCGGCCTCGACGCCGGCCTGGTCCTCCCCCGCGGCGGCTGCGGCGGCCGCGGCCAGGACGGGGAACCCGAGCCCCATGCCGAGCGACCGGGAGTCGACCACGCGGACCGGTATCGGCGACTCCTTGGCGCCGATCATGGCGGCCTCGACGGTGCCGGACATGTCACCGGACAGATGGATCGACACCACCGACTCCGCCCCGTCCTTCGCACAGGCGGCGTACGTGTCCGCGAAGGTCTGCGGCGCCGGACGGCTCGTCGAGACGGGGGTGAAGGTCTTGAGCGCCTCGGCGACCGCGTCGGTGGAGGTGGCGCCGTCGTCGTACGACGTCCCGCCGATCACGACCTGGAGTGGTACGACGGTCAGCGGGTGGCGGAGCACCTCGTGCGTGGCCAGCCCAGCCGTGGAGTCGGTGACGACGTGCACGCGGGCTGACATGAAGCGAGGTTACCGGACAGTTTAGGACGTGTCTCCCGGTCCCACGCGACGGCGTGGGACCGGGAGACACGTCCTTTGTCGGCGCGCAGTGCCAGACTGCGCAGATGAAGGAGACAGCGGCAGAAGTCACCGAGCTGCAGCAACTCCTCGACGCGGCGTACCAGCGCTCGACGGAGCATCTGCACAACATCATCACGGACTCGCGCCGGCTGGACGCCGGCGAGCTGGTACGGGTTCTGACCGGCATGTGCACGCTGAACCTGGCCACCGTCACCGCCCGGGGTGAGCCACGGATCAGTGCGGTCGACGGACACTTCCTGCACGCGCGGTGGGTGTTCACGACCTCCGGGTCCGCGGCCAAGGCACGGCACCTCAAGGTCCGGCCCGCGGCCAGCGTCTCGTACGTCGACGGCGAGCGGATCGGCGTGTTCAGCCACGGTCAGGTGGAGACGTTGACCCCGGAGCACCCGGACTTCGCGGAGATCGAGGCGCACCTCACCAAGCACTACGGCAGCTCACCGTCGAGCTGGGGCGACGACATCGTCTACTACCGCCTCCAGCCGACCTGGATGGTCGGCTACGCCTTCGACAAGAAGGCAGTCCTGGAGCAGGCGGACTCCGCCAAACACTGAGCGACGAGGTGGAGGCCAACCCCTCCGGTGGCCTCCACCTCGTTGTGCCGGCGCCCCCCACTGGACCGGCCCCCTCACGTCGTCACGCTGACTCCCCTCGTTGCCAGCGTTCCAACTTCTTGTGCTGACTCCCCCTTGTTGTCAGCTGAGCTCAGAAACCTCGGCGAGCTACTCCCCGTGCCGGTTCCGCGAAGTACCGGTCTGACCGCGAGCCCGTCGAGGTCCCGGGAGGCCCCAGCAGCCGACCCACCGCGGCAGGTGACCAAACCCACCGCTTCCCCGTGTCAGCCGGACCGGCACTCGTCCCCTGTGTCGTGTGCCCGGCCCAATACTGGGACCTCGCCCCGGGTCCGGCGCCCTGACGGCGCACGGCACCCGGTTCAGGCAGGACAGATCCGCACTGTGCAGCACTCCGGAGCTCTCGGCAGCCGATCGGCGCCCCCACCACTCGGCCACCGGATACCCTCCGCGTTGCCTCTCCCGAACTCGACGCCAGTGCTGCGATGAACCAAGGCCTCGTCATGGTTCACCACCCCTTCCTGCCGCCGCTGCCGGTGTCGGACTCTGCTTCGTGGAACCTGTCCTACGGCTGTAATTCTTGGTCCGGCGGCCATGTCAGGACGAGGCAGAAGAACCGGCAGTTGTCCGGCAGCTTCAGCGGATAGGCGTCACGAAAGCGCAGCGAGTACGTCGTTCGCCAGCCGCAGCACTGCCGCGGCGGGGTCGGGCTCCGGCCAGCCAGGAGCCACGGACGCGCTCTCACAGGACTCCTGCAGCACCGCCCACGCGGTCGGCAGCATCGGCGGGTCCATGGACCGCTGCCAGGCCAGCAGTTGGCCACACAGGGCGTCGCCGTCCTCGGACTTCCCGAGGGCGTGCAGGACGGCCACGGCCTCCGGCAGGACCTCGAGCAGGTACACGACCCGGCCCTCGACAACCAGCCGGTTGACGGCGTCGCGGATGCAGATCCGGGCCTGCTCCGCGTCACCGGCGTCGCGGGCCATGCGGCTGCGGTAGCGCATCACCTGGTAGTCGAAGTACCCGCGATGCCCGCGGATGTCGGCGTCCGCCTCGTCGAGCAGCGCCCGCGCCTCGTCGTACTGGCCGTCGTGGTACTCGACCATGGCCAGGCAGCCGGCCACCTTGGTGCGCTCCGGGTCGTCGGAGGCCTGACTGCCGCGGGCGAGCAGCGCCCAGCGCCGCGCGTCGGCCAGGTTGCCGAGCTCCAGCTCAACGCGACTGAGCGCCATGTACGCGATCTCGTCCGGGTACACGCCTGGGTTGACCAGTGCGGCCTGCCAGGCGAGCAACAGCTCCTTGGCCTCGGGCAGGCGACCCCAACGCAGCAGAGCGAGGCCGCAGATGGCCTGCACGGTCGCGGACCGCTGCACGTCGCCGTGCTTGCGTGCGTCGTCCACCAGCGCGGGGATCTCGGCAAGGCTCTGGGTGTCGAGCAGATGCGAACCGGACGACACCCATCCGCCGCGCGCGACCAGACCCATCTCAGTCTCGCCGGGGATCAGTGTGCGGGCCTCGCCGTAGTGCCGCCGCGCACCGCGGACGTCACCGGTGAGGCTGGACAGCCGCCCGGCGATCGCGCGCAGCATGCCGCTGACTTCCTTGTCCGCGACGTTGTCCGCGCACAAGGTCGCCCAGCGGATCCCGCTCTCGGCCACACTCGCCTGGTACTGCCAGGCGATCCGGAACCCGAGCACAATCCGCGCGGCGACGTCCCACTGCCCAAGCTCGGCAGCGCGAGCAAGCGCCACCTCGAACAGAGCTGAGTTGGCGTTCGCGGCCCGGTAGCGCCGTTCCCGATCAGGCGAGGACCACGCGCCCTCCAGCCCGGAGACATAGTTCGAGCACCACGCCACCGCGCGGTCGCGGAACTCAATCAGGTCGTCCCCTTGCGACGACAGACCGGCGTAGGCGTGCTCGCGGATCGTCTCCAGCAGCTTGTAGCGGGCGCCGTACAACTGCTCGAACTCGTGCACCGGCTGCAGCAGCGACTTGTCCACCAGCTCGGCCAGCAGCATCGGTACGTCGGCCGCGTCGATCGGATCGCCCGTACACACGCCGGCCACCGCATCCAGCGTGAACGGCGACCCGAGCACCGAGGCGCGGTAGAGCAACTGCCGCGCGGCGTCGGACAGCGCGTCCACGCTCCACGCGATCGTGTCGGCCAGTGTCCGCTGGTGAGGCGCACCGAACCGACGGGGCCCGGACAGCAGCCGGAACCGGTCGTCCAACGCGGCCAGAATCGTTTCCACCGACAGCGACCCGGCCCGCGCGGCCGCCAGCTCCAGAGCAAGCGGCAGCCCATCCAACCGGCGACACAGCCGGGCGACGATCGACGCGTTCTCCTCGCTCAGTACGAAATCGGGCCGGACCCGAGCCACCCGCCGGCAGAACATCTCCACCGCCGGGCTCGCCGCGATGTCCGCAAAGTCCCTGTCGTTCTCCGGTACACCGAGCACCTGCACCCGACGGACCACCTCATCCGGCAGCCCGAGCGGGATCCGCGAGGTCACCAGCACGCCGATCCCCGGGAAGCTGCGGACCATCCGGTTCGCCACCGTCGCGACGCCGTCGAGCACGTGCTCGGCGTTGTCCTCGACGATCACCAGGTCGCCCGGTCGGCGGCCGGACAATACGTCGTCCAGGTCCGACGTACCGGGAGCCGTGCCGAACGCGTCCAGGATCGCGGACGGTACGGCGGCGTCCCGCTGGACGGTCGTGAGGTCGACGACCACCACGGTGGTGTCAGCACCGGAGAACTTGTCGGCCGCGGCCAGCGCTAGCTCGGTCTTGCCGACTCCACCCGGTCCGACGAGCGTGACGAGCCGGTTCTGCCGCAGCAGCCCTTCCAGCTCCAGCAGCTCCTGCTCACGGCCGACGAGGCCGTCCGGGATCGGCCGCGTCCCGCGCCAGCGCAGTCCGGTAGGTGCCGGGTCTGCGACCGAGATCACCGGTCGTACGGCGCCGTGCCCGGCCGCGGCGATGAAGCGGTCCGCGTCGCTGGGTCCGAGCCCGAGACCCTCGGCGAGCAGCCGGACGGAGTCCTTCCGGGGACGCGCCACCCGGCCGGCTTCCATCTCGCGGATACTCCGCACGCTGAGCCCGGCCCGGTCGGCCAGCTCCTCCTGGGAGAGGCCCGACTGGACTCTCAAGTCGAGCAGGAGATCGGCGAAGCCCCGCCGCCCCTCAACCCGGCCATCCGTGTCCGACAAAGCCCGTCACCCCTCTAGAGCCTCACGTTCCTGTCACAACATAGCGTGACTGAGCGATCGGTGCCGGGTGCGTCCAGTGAGCGGTATCACACAGAACTGTTGACCAAGGCAACGGGTCTACTTCAGAACGCAATTACTGAACGCGCAGAAAACGTCCCATCCGGTGATTCAAGCACTTGCGCGAACCGAGCCGGATTCATTGTCGCCGGCGTAGAGGGAAAGAATTCCGGCCCAGTCGTCGAGCCGGGCCCGGGTGTCCGCGCGGCCGGAATCGGCATTCGTCAGGCTGCCGTCACAAATAGCGCGGGTGGCGCGGATCAGGAGTTCGGTGCCGAGGCCATGCCAGTGGTCCCGCAGAGTCTCAAGGGCTGCCATGCGGGTAATTCAATCGGAGCCGTGTTTCGCGAACGTAACGCGATCGGCAACATCACGATAAGTCACCGAAATCCCTCCCGGCGAGTTACCGGGTAGTCCGTTAACCGGGAAGCCAGGAAAGCCGGACCTGCCGCCGGGGATTGTCGACATTGGTATCGACCAGGCAGATCGACTGCCAGGTGCCGAGCATCATCCGCCCGTCCAGCACCGGGATGGTCGCGGAGGGCGGAATCAGCGCCGGCAGCACGTGGTCGCGCCCATGCCCCGGCGTACCGTGCCGATGCTGCCACTTGAAGTCGCGCGGCAGCAGTTGCTCGAACACCGCGAGCAGGTCGGTGTCGCTGCCGGCCCCGGTCTCGAGGATGGCGATCCCCGCCGTCGCGTGCGGGACGAAGATGTGCAGCAGTCCGTCGCCCTGGGCCTGATGAGCCTCGGAGTCGACGAACCGCTCACACCTGCTCGTCAGGTCGAAGACGACTTCCGCACCGCCGGTCGTGACATCGATCAGGTCAGAACGCATCTGAGCAGCCTAGCCCGTGCCACCTCGGCACGGGCCAGGCCGGAAAGATCAGGCCGGAACGATGTTGACCAGCTTCGGCGCGCGGACGATGACCTTGCGGACACCACGGCCGTCCAGCGCCTTCTGGACGGCATCGGAGGCGAGCGCCAGCTGCTCCAGGTCGGCGTCGCTGATGTCGGGCGCGACCTCCAGCCGGTCCCGCACCTTGCCGGCGATCTGGACCACGCAGGTGACCGTCTCCTGGACCAGCAGCGCCGGGTCGACCTTCGGCCAGCCGGCCTTCGCGACGGTCGGCTCGTGCCCCAGCGTCTCCCACATGTCCTCGGCCGTGTACGGCGCGACCAGGCTCAGCAGCACCGCCACCGTCTCGACCGCCTCCCGGACCGCCGGATCGGCCGCACCCGGTCCGGCGTCGATCGCCTTCCGGGTCGCATTCACCAGTTCCATGATCCGGGCAACCATCACGTTGAACCGCATCGAGTCGATCAGCTCGGCCGAGTCCGCGATCGTCCGGTGGGTGATCCGGCGCAGCTCGACGTCACCGGTCGAGGGATCCGATCCCAGCGGCGCCTCGACCGATCCCGCCAGCCGCCAGGCCCGCTGCAGGAACTTCAGCGAGCCTCCCGGCGACATGTCGGCCCAGTCGATGTCGTCGGCCGGCGGACCGGCGAACACCATCGTCAGCCGGACTGCGTCGACGCCGTACAGGTCGATCTGGTCGCCCAGGTTGACGCCGTTGCCCAGCGACTTGCTCATCGACTTGCCCTGGTTGATCACCTGGCCCTGGTTCAGCAGCCGGGTGAAGGGCTCGACGACGGTCAGCATGCCCATGTCGTGCAGCGCCTTGACGAAGAACCGCGCGTACAGCAGATGCAGTACGGCGTGCTCCTTGCCGCCGACGTACTGGTAGACCGACATCCACCGCTCGGCCGCGGCCGGGTCGTAAGGGCCGTCGGTGTACTCCGGCGACAGGTAGCGCAGGAAGTACCAGGACGAGTCGACGAAGGTGTCCATCGTGTCGGTGTCGCGCTCGGCCTTGCCACCGCACTTCGGGCAGTCGACCTCGACCCACTCACGGTCCGCGGCCAGCGGCGACACGCCCTTCGGCGCCAGGTCGGCACCGCGCAGGTCGGGCAGCTCCATCGGCAACTGGTCGTCCGGGACCGGCACCTCGCCACACGTCGGGCAGTGGATGATCGGGATCGGCGCGCCCCAGAACCGCTGCCGGCTCAGCAGCCAGTCGCGCAGCCGGTAGTTGATCGTCCGCTCGCCCAGGCCCTTGCTGTCCAGCCAGTCGATGATCCGGGCCTTGGCCTCGTCGACGCCCAGCCCGTCCAGGCTGATCTCGTCGTTCGCGCTGTTGATCGCCGGGCCCTCGCCCGTGTACGCCTTGCCCTCGAAATCGGGCGACGGCTGCACGGTCCGCACGATCGGCAGGCCGAACTTCTCCGCGAACTCCCAGTCCCGCGTGTCCTGGCCGGGCACTGCCATGATCGCGCCGGTGCCGTAGTCGGCCAGCACGTAGTCGGCGGCCCAGATCTGGATCCGCTCCCCGGTCACCGGGTTGATCGCGTACGACCCCAGGAACACACCGGTCTTGTCCCGCTCGGTGCTCAGCCGCTCGATCTCGGTGGTCGACTTGACCGCGGTCAGGTACTCGTCGAACGCGGCCTGCTGGTCAGGGGTGACCAGCTCGGCGGCCAGCTTCGCGTCCGGCGCGACCACCATGAAGGTGGCGCCGAACAGCGTGTCCGGCCGGGTCGTGAAGACCCGGATCGGCTCCTCCCGGCCCTCGACCTGGAAGTCCGCGAACGCGCCCTCGGACCGGCCGATCCAGTTGCGCTGCATCAGCAGGATCTCTTCCGGCCACTGCAGCAGCTCCATGTCGTCCAGCAGCCGCTGGGCGTACTCCGTGGTCTTGAAGTACCACTGGGTCAGCTCGCGCTTGGTGACCTCGTTCCCGCACCGCTCACAGCGGCCCTGGATCACCTGCTCGTTGGCCAGCACGGTCTGGTCGTGCGGGCACCAGTTGACGAAGGACGCCTTGCGGTACGCCAGCCCGCGCTCGTAGAACCGCAGGAACAGCCACTGCGTCCACTTGTAGTACTCCGGGTCGGACGTGTGCAGCCGGCGCGACCAGTCGAAGCTCATGCCGTAGCGCCGGATCGACTCGGCCTGCGTCTCGATGTTCGCGTAGGTGTACGTCGCCGGGTGCTCGTTGCGCTTGATCGCCGCGTTCTCGGCGGGCAGCCCGAAGGAGTCCCAGCCGATCGGGTTCAGTACGTCGTACCCCTGCTGGAACCAGTACCGCGACAGCAGGTCGTGCAGCGCGAAGACCTCGGCGTGGCCCATGTGCAGGTCGCCGGAGGGGTAGGAGAACATCGTGAGCGCGTAACGCCGCTCGGCCGAGCCGTCGTCACGTGCCTTGAACGGGTCCAGCTTCTCCCACACCGGCCGCCACTTGGCCTGCATGACGTTGAAGTCGTACCCACCCCGGTCGATCGGGGCGTCCTCCACCTGCTCGCTCACGGTCCTACTCCCGCACTCGTGTGTTGTTGAGCCTAAATCTGCCAGACGGCGTTCCCAGAAATGAAAAAGCCCCTCACACAGGAGGGGACGCCGCACTGACCGGCGCTCATCGGCGCCTGGATGCCAGTACGGCTAACTAAGGAGCAGGCTCACTCGCATGCGACCAGTCTAGCGCGTCGAGCCTAGACCGGACACCAGGGCGTCAAGGGCGAACACGAAGCGTGCTTCCGCATCCCGCGGTCCCTTCGCCGCCTCGGCCAGCAACGGGAACTCGGACAGGTCGAGCGGCGCCAGCTGATCGACCGGATCGCCCTCCGATGCGGTGACGACCTGGCCGACGACGAAGCCGGTCACCGCGTAAATGACATCCAGCGCGTCAGCCGGTGCGAGACCAGCAGACCGCAGGCTCTCCAACGCGGTCTCCAGCGTCTGAAGGTTCTGTGCGGTGATGGCCGGTCGGGATGCGATCAGTGGGACCAGATTGGGGTGCGCGAGCAGTGCGGCCCGCAGATCCAGCGCGTATCTGCGGATCCCGTCCTGCCAAGGCGTCGCGAACACCGGCGGGGCAATCGAGGCGACGAGCTGCTCGACCAGGCCGTCCAGCAGGGCGTCCTTGTTCGGCACGTGGTGGTAGATCGTCATGGCCTCGACGTCCAGCTCGGCGCCGAGCCGGCGCATCGAGAGCGCCTTCAGCCCTTCGCGATCGGCCAATGCGAGTGCGGCCCGTAGTACTGCTTCACGGGTCAGCCCCACGCTGTGGCCACGGGTACGGCGTGCAGTCATCGGGTCCCTGAATCTCATTTGATCATTCTTACGGCGTAAGTATACCCTGAAACATACACCGTAAGAATCAGGAGGATCGCGATGACCACCATCGCCGCACCACCCCGCTCACCGTCGTACGTCAGACCTGCTCTGTACGTCGGCCTGTTGCTGACCGTTCTCGCCACGCTCGCGCCGTTGATCGACATCGTCACGATCGACGTCATCGCCGACCACGTCCGGGCGGCGTACCCGGCGTGGCCGCAGAAGTCGGTCCTAGCCGACCGCAACGCGATCGCCATCTACCTGACCGCCGTCGGAGTCGTCGGCCTCGTCGGCTGGCTGTACGCGATCTGGGGCGTCGCCCGCGGCAAGCGCCGGGTCCGCGCGATCAGCACTGTGCTGTTCGTCGTTGGTGCGACCATCCAGCTGGTCGGTCTGTCCATCGGCGGCGAGGCGTACACCACGATCGTGCCGCCGTTGCACGGAATCATCGGCGTACTGCCGTCCTTGGCCGGACTAGTCGCGGTCATTGGCCTCTGGCGCCGCCGGAGAGACTGACCGGTCAGAGCAGTGCACGTACGGCGGCGAGGTGGTCGACCTGGGTACGCCAGTCGGTGCCAGCAACACCCAGTACGGCGTGACTCGCGCCGGCGTCGGCGTACCGACCGAGCTGATCGGCCACCTGCTCGGCAGTGCCCGTGAGCGGCAGGGACAGCGCCCGTTCGTACGGCATGCCGTAGCCGGCTGCTATCACCGCTGCCAACGCTCGGACGGCAGCATCGTCGGCACCTCCGGCTGACACCCCGCCGATGGCGATCGTGGGCACGGGCCTCGCGAACCGGTCCGCGAGCTCCTCGAGATGCTCCCGGCCGGTGGCCACGTCCTCGACCGGCACGAGCGAGGGGAACCAGCCGTCACCCAGTTGCGCCGCCCGTCGCCGAGCCACCGCGGAGTCGTTGCCGACCCAGAACCGTGGCCTCGCGACGGCGGGCGCCAACTGCACGGCCTGTCCGTCGACACCGATCTCCGCCGGCTTCCCGGCCAGCAGGTCGGGCAACGCGCGCAGAGCCCGGTCGGTTCGTCGCCCGCGCTCGGCGAACGGAACCTCGGCCGCCCGCCACTGCTCCTCGCCACCACCCGATCCGACCCCGAGGATCAGTCGTTCGCCAGAGACGTACTGCAGCGAGGCGATCTGCTTGGCAGCCCAGGCCAGCGGGCGGATCGCCGGCACGAACACACTCGCGCCGATCGCGATCCGCTCCGTGACAGCCGCCGCGGTCGACAGCCCGATCGTCATGTCCAAGGTCGCGGCACCGGTGGCGAGGTGGTCGCCCATCCAGATGCTGTCCAGCCCCGCCTCTTCGGCGTAACGCGCAGCCTCGCGCAGGTCGAGGTGTTCGGTTCGCTGGACGTCGACGGAGGGCAAGATGACACCGATCTTCAGCATGGGAACCAGCCTCGAACCTCAACCAAAGTCGAGGTCAAGGATGTTGTGCACACGGACAGGAGGTGTCGCCGGCGGCATGACCAGGTCACGCTCGTCGGCTCCGTCCGAGCGACGCCTTGAGTGGACACCTCCTGTCGAGCTGCACGCCGCGTCTACACGAACTCGGTGCCACCGGCGCGTCGATGCTCGCCGGGAGTACGCCCGTAGTGGCGGCGGAACGCAGTAGAGAACGGGCGTACGTCGGAATAGCCACAGGACCGGGCCACCTCCGTGACAGTGACCGTGGGGTCGAGCAGTAGCTGGGCGGCCAGCTCCAGGCGGAGGCGGCGGAGGGTAGACATGATCGATGAGCCAGTCTGCTGCTGGAAGAGTCGCTCGGCATGGCGCTCTGACAGGTGTGCGGCGGCGGCCACGTCCCGAACGGTGATCGGGCGGGAGAGGTTGTCGCGGAGGTGGCGCTGCATCGCCTCCACGACCAGAGGGCCGCGGTCCCGCCGTACCGGCTCCACTGCGAGGTCCTCGTCGAGGGCGAAGGCTCGGGCGGTCTCCATGACCAGAGTGGCGCCGAGTGCGCCCAGTGCGGTGCTGTAGCCGGACACAGGTGCTGCTGCCTCAGCCGCAAGGGCTGTGATCAGTGCAGGGAGTGAGCCGGTCCGGTCCGACATCACGGGTCCATCGGCACGTGTCAGGCCGGACCACCATCCGGGTTCGTCAGAGCCTGGCCGGAAGGTGAAGCCCCAGAAGGCGATTCCGAGGGGCTCGGTCCGGCTGGACTCGATCTCGTGGACGTCGCCGGGGCGGGCCAGGAACACCGAGCCCGGCTGGACGTCGTACCTCACGTCTCCTGAGTCGAAGCGGCCCGAGCCGGAGTAGGCCAGGCAGATCTCGTGGAACGAGTGGCTGTGCCAGTAGTTGCGCCAGTACTCCGGCTGGTAGTGCCCCCAGCTGAGGAAGTCAGCGCGGAACCCGTCGACCTCGCAGGACTCGAGCAGTCCGGCGAGGTCGACGAAACGGTCCGCGGTCGCGACATCCGCGAGGGTCAAACAGCACTCCTGCCGGTCGGGTCGACTCCTCGCAGCATCATGCCCTGCCCGAGCGAGCTGTCGTGCGTCTTCACCGTCGGCGGGTCCGCCGGGTCGCGGTACTGGATCAGCCAGGTCGTCCGGGCCTCGTCGCTGGTGTTCACCCCGGATCCGTGCACGGTCAGGTAGGTGAAGAACAGTACGTCGCCCGCCTCGGCCGGCTGCGGCGTCGCCGCCTCGAACGGCGGATCGATCAGGTGGTACGAACCCTCCGCCTCGTGCTCGCGCGGCCCGGCCTTGTGGCTGCCCGGGATCACCCGGACGCAGCCCTTCTCCACCGGCGCGTCGTCGAAGTGGAAGATCGCGGCGCCGACCCGGTGATACTTGTGCGGGAAGAACGGGTAATCCTGGTGCAGCGGGAACGGCGAGCCGTTCTCCGGCGGCTTCACGAACAGCTTGGTGTGGTGCAACTGGACGTTGTCCACCCCCATCACCGCGGCGGCCACGTCGGCGAACCGCGGGTCGATCACGAGCTTGCTGAACTCGGCGTCGTAGAACTGCGCGTCGTGCAGATGCTGCAGCCGGGTCGCTCCGTCGGACAGTCCCATCGCGGACTTCCAGGTGGCGTCCTCGTTGCTGTTCAACTGGGCCAGCAGGTCGTGGCTGCGCTGCCGGTAGTAGGCCGCCTCCTCCTTGCTGAGCAGGCCTTTCACCAGGACGAAGCCGTCCTCGGCGTACTGCTGCGCCAGGGTCGACAGATCGGGCTTGGCAGAGGTGACAGTCATCTCGAAGTTCCTCCTCCTCGGGTACTTCGAGACTACGAACACCGGCGCCCGGGCGGCAGGACCGGACCGGACGCCGATGTTCGTCAAACGGACATGACTACAAACCGAGCTGTCCCAGCCGCACGCTGATCCGCGGATCCGTGGACACGACGGGCGAGCTCGAGTGCACCCACGGGTCGCCGTCGAAGTACGTCTCGAAGATCTTCTCGGCCGTCCTGGTTGCCAGCGCCTGCGAGGTCAGCGTCGGGTTCGGGCCGCCCAGACCGTTCGACAGCGCCGAGTTGTCGGCGATGAACAGGCCCTTGACCGCGCGGGTCTCGCCACGCGGGTCGACCACGGAGTTCTTCTCCGACGAGCCCATCCGCATCGACGACTGGACGTGCAGGATCAGCGGCGCCCAATCGATCCGGTACACCTTCTTCGCACCGGCACCGCGCAGCAACTCGGCCGCCTTGCGGGCCATGAACTCGCGGTTCTTCAGCGTGCGCGTGGTGCGCCGGCGCTGCTTGAAGGTGACCTTCGGGATCGGCCCGTTCTCGTCCGCGGGCAGCGCCGACAGGGTGACCCGGTTCTGCGCCTCGACGTCGTCGTCGGTGATCACCAGCACACTCAGCAGGCGGTCCATCCCGTGCGACAGGACCTCCTTCAGTTCCGGCCCCATCACCCGCCCGGCTGGACCGTCCCACGGCCCGGTCCGCCCACGACCGTTCTTGTACTGCCCGCGGATCCCGCTGTCCGACAAGGTCCCCGCGAACGCCGCGAGCGCCGGCGGCAGGCCGACGTTCTCCAGACCGCCGTACGGCGGGTAGTCCAGCCGCGCGCTCGAACCGACGCCCTTCGGGTTGCCGGTGTAGTCGTCGAAGACGCCGAACACCCAGTCGAAGAAGTGATCGGTGTAGCCGCGACCGACCCAGCCGTTCGGGTTCGGCAGGCCGCTGTTGAACCAGAGCCGCGGGTTCTCCGTGCAGCCGCCCGACATGACGACGACGCGTGCGTCCTCGCGACGCTCGGTGTCTCCGGAGCGCCACGTCACCCCGGTGGCGGTCAGTACGCCGTGCCGCTTCTCGGTGTGCACCTGGGTGACGAAGGCGTCGGCGATCAGGTCGACCGGCTTGCCGCCGCGCGACCACACCTCCGCCGTCAGCGCCATCGGGACGTAACTGTTGTCCGTCGAGCGCTTCGCGAATTGGTTGCGCGGGGCACCGTTCGGCCGCATGCACCCCTGGAAGCAGTAGCCGCAGAAGGTGCAGCCGGTCGCCTTCGGATAGACGAGCAGATCCTTGTCGGCGGTCTTCCCGGCCGTCCCGCCCGGCTGCAGGATCGCGTTCTCCTGCGGGCGGTACGACGGCCGATGCGTGGTCTTGGTGGTCTGCACCGGCAGTCCGAGCGTCTCCGCACCGCGGAAGAACGTCTGCTCCTTGTGGCCCATCGCTGCCGTCATCACCGGCATGGTCGCCTCGACCCATTCGAAGTACGGCACCAGGTCGCCGTACGTGAACGGGAACCGGTGATCGACGTCGTAGCCGTTGCGGTCCGGGCCGTCGTACCCCTCGAAGACGCCCGGGTAGGCGCGTGGGTAGTTGCCGTAGAAGTGCTGCGTGGTGCCGCCGACGCCGGACAGCTGCCAGACGAACGAGTTCTGCGGCCATTCCCGGTACCAGGCCGGTTTGTCCCGGTCGGACGGGCCCCAGCGCAGGTAGCCGGTGAGTGGGTTGTTCGCGTCGTCCTCGAACGTCGTCCACTCCTCGCGCGGCTTCGCGTGCCGTGGGCCGGCCTCGAGCAGGAGTACGTCGAGGCCCTGCGCCGCCAGTTCCTTGGCCACCACAGGACCGCCGCCGCCGGCCCCGATCACGATGACGTCGCGCATCAGTCGCTCACCTTCTGCCGACCCTCGTAGTAGCCGATGAAGTCGTCCCAGCCCTCGACCGGGCCGTCCGGTTGGTAGCCGGTGTGCTGCCAGCCGACCGGCCGCTCCCGCAGCGTACGGGTCACCTTGTCGTAGACGGCCGATTCGCCGTACGCGCCGAAGGTGGCGAACTCGATCAGCGCGCCGCCGACGAACTTCAGCAGCCCGGAGACCGACGCCTTGAGCGGCTCCGGGAACTGCACGTCGAGCAATTCGACGAGATCCGCGTCGGTCCGCTCGATCGGCTCGAACGCCGTCGCCTTCTCGGCGTACGAGAGCCGCGCGAACGGCGACAGGTGCGGCCCGTTCACCGCGAGCGGGTTGACCTGGGTCGCCATCAGGTTGAGCAGGCCGGCGATCGGGAACGACAGCGGCAGCGCCTCGTCGCTCTCCAGGTACGCCGCCAGCGCGCGATCCAACCGGCGGAGGTCGACCGGGAGCACCTCGAGTCCCGGCAGTGCGATGCCAGCGTCAGCGAGGCCAGTCACCAGGGCGGCCCCGACCGGCTGGGCGATCGCGTCCGGGAACGGGACGAAGTTGTCCAGCGAGTTGATGATGAAGTCGGTCGCGCCCGCCTCGATCGCACCCGGCGTCGGGCTCGGGGTGCCCTGGGTCCGCGAGTACGGATCCCGGCCGGGCATCGCGAAGACGGTGAGCCCGTTCAGCGTGTCCCGGGCGAGCTCCGCCAGCACCGGCCGGATCAGATCGACGGCCGGCGGCAGCAGCGAGTCGGTCGCCGCGTCAGCCGGAGCGAGCAGGCTCCGAGTCAGCAGGCCGCCGCCACCGACGGCCGCGCCGAGCACGCCGACCCGAGCCAGGAAGGCTCTTCTGGAATGTACCCGAGCACCGACCATGCGCCGTCCTCCGCTGTGGGACCAGTTGTGCTGTTGGTCCCACAACGAGTCGCGTGGATCGGGGTTACTCCTCGGTCTTTGCGGCCTCGGCCCGTGCCTGCTCCTCGACTGGTACGACGATGGGCCGGAGCCGGGCCCAGAGGACGAACAGGGCCGCGAACACGAGCATCGCGATGCCGCCCCACAGGTTGATGTTGATGCCGGCCGCCTTGGCGACCTCGTCCGGGTCGGCGATGATGCCGAGGATCGTCAGCACCAAACCGTAGATCCCGACCAGCGCGGCGATCACCACCCGGATGTCGAATGCTCCGGTCTTCTTCTGCTGCTCAGCCATTTCTGAACCTCCCGTCAGCCGAAGATGATGTTGAGGGCGATGACCATCGTCAGTGAGATGCCGGCCAGCAGCACCGGCCTGCGGTACCAGCCGTGGTCGCCTACCTGCGCCACCTCGGTCCGTTGTTCCTTTGGTGTCAGCGAATAGACCAGGCCGACCAGTTCGGAGTCCCGCTTGGGCACCGTCGCCAGGCTGACCAGCACGCTGATCAGGATGTCGACCACGAACGCGGCACCAGCACCGACGAAGCTGGCTCCCTGGCCCGGCAGGTCGATCACGCCGTTCTCGGACAGGACGAAGACCAGGATCGCCGTCGCCGTACCGCTGACCAGACCGGTCCACCCGGCGGTCGCGGTCATCCGCTTCCAGAACATACCGAGGATGAACGTGGCGAACAGCGGTGCGTTGAAGAACGAGAACAACTGCTGCAGGTAGTCCATCAGGTTGCTGTAGCCGGACGCGATCGCCGCCGTACCGATCGCGATCAGCGTGCCGCCGACGGTGATCCAGCGACCGGTGCGCAGGTAGAAGCCGTCGCTGCGTTCCTTGACGATGTACCGCTCGATCAGGTCGTAGGTCATGACGGTGTTGAACGAGCTGAGGTTGGCCGCCATACCGGCCATGAAGGAGGCCAGCAGACCGGTGATCGCCAAGCCGAGCATGCCGTTGGGCAGCAGGTCGCGCATCAGCAGCAGCAACGCGTCGTTGTAGGTGACCTCGCCGGTCCCGTTGGCCTTGAACTGGGCCAGTTCCGGCACGATGACGGCCGCGATGATGCCGGGGATGATCACGATGAACGGGATGAACATCTTCGGGTACGAGCCGATGATCGGCGTACGCCGGGCCGCCGACATGTTCTTCGACGCCATCGCCCGCTGGACCTCGACGAAGTTCGTCGTCCAGTAGCCGAAGGACAGCACGAAGCCGAGACCGAAGACCAGACCGATGACGGACAGGAAGTCCGAGGTGAACCCGCTCAGCGCGTTACCGGGCCACGCGCTCATCTGCTCCGCGCCGCCCGGGGACGCGCTGACCTTGTCGACCAGGCCCTCCCAGCCACCGACCTTGTGCAGGCCGACCAGCGTCAGCGGCAGCAGCGCGGCCACGATCACGAAGAACTGCAGCACCTCGTTGTAGATCGCCGCGGACAGGCCGCCCAGGGTGATGTAACTGAGCACGATCGCCGCGGCCGCGATCACCGACACCCAGATCGGCCAGCCGAGCAGCACGTTCACGATGGTTGCGAGCAGGAACAGGTTCACACCGGCGATCAGCACCTGGGCGACGGCGAAGCTGATCGCGTTCACCAGGTGTGCCGGCTTGCCGAAGCGGCGCAGCATGAACTCCGGCACGCTGCGCACCTTGGAGCCGTAGTAGAACGGCATCATCACGACGCCGAGGAACAGCATCGCCGGGACGGCGCCGATCCAGAAGTAGTGCACGGTCGGCATGCCGTACTGCGCGCCGTTCGCCGACATACCCATGATCTCGATCGCGCCGAGGTTGGCCGAGATGAAGGCCAGACCGGTCACCCAGGCGGGCAGCGAGCGGCCGGACAGGAAGAAGTCCAGGCTGTTGGAGACCGCGTTCTTGGCCAGGTACCCGATCCCGAGCACGAAGACGAAGTACGTCGCGATGATGATGTAGTCGATCGCCGTGGCATCCAGCCTCAGGATGGATTCAAGTGCGAGCATCGGCCCTCCGGATCCTCGATGTGACGCATCGTGGCATTACCGGTGAGGAACGTTACTCCTGCTTTCAACTACGGTCGCGCCGACGCACGGCGCTAGATGCGGATCTCGGCGACGACCGGGCGGTGGTCGCTGCCGGTGGAGCTCATCACCCAGGCCTTGGTCGGTGTGACGCCGCGCACCATGATGTGGTCGATCCGCGCCATCGGGAACTTGGCCGGCCAGGTGAAGCCGAACCCGTAGCCGGCCGCGCCCTGGGCCGAGCGCAGTCCGGTGGTCAACGGGGCCAGGCTGCGGTCGTTCGCCGTACCGTTGAAGTCGCCCATCACGATCACCCCGGCCAGTTTCTCGTCGGAGATCTGCCGGCCGAGCGCCTCGATCGTGTCGTTGCGCTGGTCCGAGGTGAAGCCGCTGGTGCCGACCCGGACGGAGGCGAGGTGGGCGACGTACACCGCCACCTTGCCTTGCGGGGTGCTCACCTCGGCCCGCAGCGCGCGGGTCCACTTGAAGCCGACGTCGACCGATTCGCTCTGCGCGACCGGGAACTTCGACCAGAGGGCGACGGTGTCGCGGGCCACCTCGTACGGGTACGTCTTGGCGAACGCCGCCTTGTAGACCTTCATGTCCGCCGTGGTGACCTCCTCGAGGGCGATCACGTCCGCGTCGGCGGTGAGCAGGTCCTGCGCGGTCGCCTTCGGGTTCGAGTTGTCCGCGTCGACGTTGTGCGACAGGACACGTACGTCGTACGCACCGCCGCCCTTGCCGGGGATCAGCAGGTTGCCGAACATCAGGCCCCACACCACCGCGGGCACCAGCAACGCGACACCGGCGAGGGCGGAGCGTCGTACCAGGGCCGCGATACCGAGAACCGGTACGGCGACGCCCACCCAGGGCAGGAAGGTGTCGAGCAGGCTGCCTAGGTTGCCGACCGAGTTCGGCACCCAGCGGTGGAAGAGCAGCGGTAGGGCGGACAGCACCGCGAGGACGGCGATGAACCAGCCACGACGCCACTTGCCGTTCTTGCCGCGCCCACGGGTAGTGGCCCGCGACGGCGGTTTCGGTGCTGCGACAGCGGTCTGGCGGTCCGGCATGCAGCGATTGTTGCGGACACACGGTCCGGACCAAAGCCGACGCAGGGTCCGGCGCGCCTTTTCATCCGTACGAAGGACCGGTCCGGACCGAAATGATTAGCGTTCTGTGAGGAGGCTGGTGCGAACTGCGGAGCGCGCCGACAATGCGACTATGCCGTCTGTGCAGACCGCCGAGCCGTTCGTCGTCAAGCGTCGCGGACTCGGGACGACGAAGACTGTTCTGTACCTCGGCACGCTGCTGTTCGCGCTGATGGTCCTGCTCACCGTGCTCTGCGTCGTCGTGCAACTGATCAGGGGCGAACCGATCCGCGATCCGCTCGAGGCCATCTGGCTGTCCTTCGGCGGAACACCGCTGATCTTCGCGGTCGGCCTTCCGGTCCTGCTGCTGGTCGGTGCCGTGACAACAATCGAGGAACGGCGTGAGGCCGACTCCGACGACGTACTGCTGTCGATCGACGCGGCCGGGATTCACCTGGGCGGTGAGCAACGCCGCATGATCGCCTGGCCCGACGTCCACGGTGTCTGCCGGGTGGAGCGGCACGAGGTGAACGCCGAAGGCGACGAGGTCTGGGAACCGTACCTCGTCGTCCTGGTGCACGACGAAACCTCGCTCGCCCGGAGTTCGAGGACCTGGGGCCCGTCCTGCCGCTGGCCCGGCACCGTCGAAATCCTCGGCCGGCCCCTCCCCTACGACGACCTCGTAGCAGCCGTCGCTCGCTACGCCCCCGACGTCACCGTCACCGACCGCGGCCGCACCCAGGACTGAGCCCGGGCGCGGTTAGCGTCGGGGGATGACCGCACCCGACATCAACAGCCCTGCGGAACAAGAGCGGTACGAGCGAGGTCTCGAGGTACTGACCACTGTGGATGGTGGATCAGCACCCGGCGTGATGGACAGCCTCGCCGACGTCGCCCCCGCTCTCGCTCACCACATCGTCGCCTTCGGCTTCGGCGACATCTACGCCCGCCCCGGCCTCGACCCCAAGCAACGGCAACTGGTCACGCTAGGCATCCTGACCGCACTCGGCGGCTGCGAACCACAACTCGAAGTCCACGTGAAGACCGCTCTCAACGTAGGCCTCACCCCCACCGAGATCGTAGAAGCCCTCACCCACGCCGCCGGCTACTGCGGCTTCCCCCGAGCCCTGAACGCCGTCACCGCAGCGAAGAAGGTCTTCGCCGAACGCGACCTCCTCCCAATCACCAACTAGCGGCCGACGGGGAAGCGCGCCGGGGCAGACGGACCGCCGGGCCAGCACAAGTGCGTCGGGTACGAGGTCCGCCCCGCTGGTCGCGCCGCCGTGCCACCGATTGTGATGGGCCTGGCGGTCCGCGGGAGCGCAGGCCTTCAACGAACCACCTCCGGCCGCAACCACCCGTCCGTCACCCGGCGGGCGATGAGCCCGCAGGGAATGACGGGTGGGCGGGAGCGCGCGTAGCGGTCGCGACGAAGGAGTGGCTGCGTAGCTCGCTGGGGAAAGAACTATCCCGTGGTACCGAGGAGTTTTTCGAGGTCGTTGAGGACGTCCATGGCGCCGAGCGGCCCAAGCCCGAGGAACCAGACTTCGTCGTCGACGCGGGCCACGTGACCGTCCTTCACCGCCGGCAGCGCCTTCCAGAGGTTGCCGTTGACAACGGTGTTCTCGGCGGTGGTGTTCGGTTTGCCGTAGCTGGAGTAGAAGATCCAGTCACCGGCGGCCTGCGAGATGTTCTCCTGCGACACCTCCACCGCGAGATCCTGGACGTCCTGGATCTTCGGCCGCGGCAGCCCGATGTCCTTCAGGATCACACCGATGAAGGACAGGTTCCCGTACAGCCGGATCTCCGCCGGCCGGAACCGGACCAGCGAGATCGTCGGCGAACCGTCCACCTTCGACTTCACCTCGTCGGCACGCTTCTGGTAGTCGTTCAGGATCCCGGTGGCCTTGTCCTCCTCGCCGACCGCGTCCGCGACCAGCAGGAAGTTCTCCTTCCACGGGAACCCGGGCCGGATGCTCATCACCGTTGGCGCGATCGCGTTCAGCTTGTCGTACAGGTCGTTCGCGCGGAGCTTGCTGCCGAGGATCAGGTCCGGCTTGAGCGCCGCGATCGCCTCCAGGTTCAGCTCGCTGATCCCACCGACGGTCTTGATCCCCTGCGCCTTGTCGGCCAGGTACGACGGGACGCCGGCCTGCCCCGCGGTCGTCGCCATCCCGACCGGGGTGATGCCGAGCGCCAGTACGTCGTCCAGCTCACCACTGTCCAGTACGACGACCCGCTCGGGCTTCTTGTCCAGCTTCGCCTCACCGAGCGCGTGCTTGACCGTCCGCGGGAAGACACCCGGCTGCGCGTCCGAGCCGAGCTTGGCGGTGTCCTCGTCCGCGGTCTTGAACAACCGTCCGCCGGTCGCGACGTCGGTGTCACCGACCCCGGTGTCGGCACTGCCGGTGTCGTTGCCACCACCACATCCGGCCAGCACCAGCAGGGCTGCCGTAACGACTACTACGATGCGCGTCTTCACGGACGTTGAGACTACAACAACTTTGGTTAGGCAGTCCTAACCAGGTCCACCTGTTGGCCCGCCGGCAACTCCACCGTCACCTCGCCGTCGGGCAACGCGATCCGGTAAGTACCGCCCTGCGCCGCGACCACAGACGCGGCCGTCAACCGACCATCCCTCCAACTGACATCGAAGCTCAGACCGCCCCGAGCCCGCAGGCCGCGGAACGATCCGTCCGGCCAATCCGCAGGCAACGCCGGCAGCAACCGAATCGTGTCGGTGTGGCTCTGGATCAACAACTCGGCGATGCACCCGGTCATACCGAAGTTCGCGTCGATCTGGAAGATGTCGCCGTCGCGATGCAGCAGGTTGTCCGAGACCAGTCGGCTCAGATAGTCACGGATCACCTCCGCCGCCTTCTCCGGCTCAAACAGCCGCGCCCAGAGAGCGACCAACCACGCAGCAGTCCATCCACCGTTGGTCGCATCCGCAGTCCGCAACTCCAGCGAAGTACGAGCGGCCGCGGCCAGTTCCGGCGTACGCGTTGGGTCGATCTCCGCGCCCGGATAGAGCCCATAGAGATGCGACTGATGGCGGTGGTCGGGCTCCGACGGCTTCCAGTCGGTCGGCCATTCGAACAGCCGTCCGTCCGGCGTGATCCGAACCGAAGGCAGACGGTCTCGTGCGGCCGCGGCCCGTACGGCGAGGTCGGAACTGATCCCCAGCACCTCCTCGGCCTCGCACAGGTTCGCGAACAGCTCGCGGATCAACCAGATGTCGTACGTCGACGTCAGGTCGACGGACGCCTTCTCACCGGACGGAAGGATGAAGTGGTGCTCGGGCGCGGTCGACGGAATGAACTGCAACCGGCCGTCGTCATCCTCGACCAGCATCGACAGCACGAACTCCGCCGCACCCGCGATCAGTGGGTACGCGCGGTCCCGCAAGAAGCCCGAGTCGAGCTGGAAGCGGTAGTGCTCCATGAGATGCGCGGTCAGCCAAACGCCACAGGTCGCGCACATCGACCACACCGGGTCGTCGCCACCTTCGCCGACCGGCCAGGTCGCACGCCAGATGTCAGCGTTGTGATGCGAGACCCAGCCGGGAGCGTCGTAGAGGATTCGCGCAGTCTCCGCGCCCGACGACGCCAGGCCCTCGAGCAGGTCGGTGAGCGGGTCGAAGCACTCCCCCAGGCCGGTCAGATCCGCCGGCCAGTAGTTCATCTGGGTGTTGATGTTGTTGGTCCAGTCGCTCGCCCACATCGGCCGGCGGTCCTGGTTCCAGATGCCTTGCAAGTTGGCGGCCTGAGTCCCGGGCCGAGATGACGCCATCAGCAGATACCGCCCGAAACCGAACATCAACGCGACCAGATCCGGATCGTTGCCCCCGGCAGCCACCGCCTTGATCCGCTCATCGGTCGGCACATCACTGGGCTCACCCAGCACCAACTCGGCGCGGTCGTACAACTCGATGTGATCCTCGACGTGCCGCTCACGAAGCTTGTCCAAGGCAACCGCATCCAGGACGCCGATCGCCTCCCGCAATGCCACCAGCGGATCACGGCCGGGCGGCACGGACCATCCGGCGAACGTACTTGCCGCCGACAACAACACCGTCACACTGTCGGCCCCGCGGACCGAGACACCCGCATCGGCAACGTCCACGATGCCGCCCAGGTTGGCCACGCGAAGGGCCGCACCGAAGCCGATGCCGTGACCGTCGCGGTACCGGATCGGGTCCGGACTCTGCCGGTACTCGATCGTCAGATCAGACGGCGCGTGACCGACGACACCGTAGGTGCCATCAGCAACCTCGACCCGAACCGGATGCGAGCTCTCGAGGCTCAGGTCGAGATCGATCGCACCCGGCCGGTCGGCCGTGATCGTCCACACCATCACCTGGTCCGGCGTGGACACGTACGTCTCCCGGCAGAATCGCACGCCGTCGACTGTGTAGTCGACGGCGGCGATCCCGGCTCGGAGGTCCAGACTCCGTCGGTACTCCTGTGGTTCTCCGGGCGCCTTGATCAGCAGGTCGGCGAGCGGCTGGTACGACTCCACCAGCGGTCCCTGCAACGCCCGGGTCCGCTCAGTCGCGGCCAGCCGATCACCGTCCTCCAGCAACAACCGCCGTACGTCGGCCAGCACCTCGGGACCGTCCGGCACCGTCAGCTCGCGCGGGCCGTCACCGGACCACACGTCGTCGAGGTTGAGGGCGATCCGCTCCACACCGACCCGGCCGAACACCTTGGCACCGAGGTGACCGTTGCCCAGCGGCAACGCCTCGAACCAGTCCGGCGCGGGCATGCGGAACCACAGTTCGTGGGACATGAGGAGTTACTTGCTCCCGGACTTGTACTTGTCGTAGGCCTGCTGGTTGATCTCCAGGTACCGCGGCATCCCGGTGCTGTCGAGTCCCTTCACGTACGCGTCCCAGTCGGTGTCGATGTTCTTCGACCCGGTGATGAAGGCCAACTGGTTCTGGTTCACGTAGGTGTTGAGGTTCGTCTGCAGGGTCGCGAGCTCACCGCTCAGGCTCGGGTCCGGCCAGACCGAGGTCTGCGGGAAGTACTGCGCCTTGTCCTGGTGACCGTCGTACAGCTTGGTCGCCTGGAACAGCCGCCGCTCGTAGCCTGCGCCGGTGTAGATATCGGCCGGCACCACCTGCGCGTTGCGGTAGGCGAGCGTGTTGTTGTACTGACCCAGCGCGCCCCAGCTGATGTTCTTCGGCGCGTTCTGCACCGGCTTGTACAGCGGCTTGGTCTTGTCGTCCAGCGCGATGTCACCAGGCCCGGGCTTCGTCCAGCCGACACCCTCCGGGCCCATGTTGGTGATCATCTGGCCCTCGTCGGTGTAGATGTAGTCGAGCATCTTGATCGCCGCGACCTGGGCCTCCTTGCTGGCCTTGTTGGTCAGCATGAACGTGTAGCCGGTGGAGGTCGGGTAGTTCCAGCCCGTGAAGCTCTTGCCGTCCGGACCGGTCAGCGGCGGTACGGCGTCGTACTGCTTGTCCCGGCCGTCCTTGGAGTCGGCCTGGACGAAGATGTACGGGTGCAGCACCGGCACCGAGCCGAGCGTGATCGCCTTCGGGTTGTTGCCCTGGGCCTGCAGTGCCTGCGCGTTCTGGGTGAAGGCGGCCTGGTCGATCAGGCCTTCCTTGTAGAGGGAGGCGATGTACTTCAGCCCCTCCTTCCACTCCGGCGAGGTCACCGGCGTCACGACCTTGTCGCCGTTCAGCGTGAGCAGCGACCGGACGCCGTTGTTCGCGCCGACCGGGTCGTAGGCGAAGGCGCCCATCAGGTACGGGATCAGCGCGCTGTCCTGGACGTCGGACGTCATCGGGATCTCGTCGGCCTTGCCGTTGCCGTTCGGGTCCTTGGTCTTGAACGCCTCGAGCACCTTGCGCAGGTCCTCGGTCGTCTTCGGCACCTGCAGGCCGAGCTTCTTCAGCCAGGTGCTGTTCATCCACAGCTTGTCCGAGTACGTGCAGTGGTAGCAGTCGGCCCACTGCGGCAGCGCGTAGATGTGACCGTCGGGCGCGGTCGACATCTCCTTGTAGGTCTTGTTCGAGTCCAGCGCCTTCTGGATGTTCGGCGCGTTGTCCTTGATCAGCTGCTCGAGCGGGACCGCGACACCCTGCTGACCGAGCTTGAGCACCTCGGCCTGGGTGAAGGCGTCGACCCACGGGATCAGGAAGAACAGGTCCGGGTAGTCGTTGCTGGCCAGCGCGATCTGGCGCTTCTCCTTGGCCGGCCCGGCGTCGAACGTGGTGGTCTGCCAGCGGAACTGGATCTTGAACTTGTCGCTCATGATCTTCGTGACCCGGTTGGTGTCCAGGTTCATCGTCTGGTCCGACGGCGTGAAGGTGTCGATGACGACCTTGCCGTCCGCCGTCGTCTCGTTCGCCGCCCCCTTCGCCGACTTGTCCGAGCTGCACGCCACCAGGGCGAGTGCTCCGGCCGCGGCCAGCGCGGCGATTTTGCTCACGGATGAGCGCATTGCGGTGTTCCCTTCTGAAATGGGCTTACAGCCCGTGACCGCTCTGAATGGGCCTCAGCCCTTGACCGCGCCGACCATCACGCCCTTGGTGAAGTGGCGGGCGACGAACGGGTAGATGACCAGTACGGGCAGACTCGAGATGACGATGAGCGCGTACTTGAGAACGTTGGCCAGCTGTTGCTGTTCGAGCTGCTGGGCCAGGTTGGTGGTAGTGGTCGACCCGGTGAGGGTGTTCAGGATCAGCACGTTCCGCAGCACGATCTGCAGCGGATACAGGCTCGGGTCCTTCAGGTAGACCAGGGCGTCGAAGTAGCTGTTCCACTGGAAGATCGCGTACATCAGTGCGATCACCGCGATCACCGGCTTGGACAGCGGCAGCACGATCGACCAGAGGAACCTCAGGTCGCTGGCACCGTCGATGGTGGCCGCCTCGTACAGCTCGTCCGGGATGGTCGAGCGGAAGAACGTCCGCGCGATGATCACCTGCCAGACCCCGATCGCGCTCGGGATCACCATCGCCCACCGGGTGTTCAGCATGCCCAGGTCCTGCACCACCAGGTACGTCGGAATCAGGCCGCCGGAGAACAGCATGGTGAAGACCAGCAGACTCATGATCACGTTGCGGCCGAAGAAGGTACGGCGCGACAACGGATAGGCGATCGCGATCGTCAGCGTGACGCTGATCAGGGTGCCGCCGATCGCATAGATGAAGGAGTTCAGGTAGCCCTTCATGATGAGGGGATCGCTGAACGCCTCCTTGTACGCACGAATGCTCGGTTCGACCGGCCAGAGCAGGACCCGGCCGGCGCTCACCGCCGACGCGCTGCTGAACGAGTTCGCGACGATGTAGATCAGCGGCACCGCGACGATGATCAACGCGATCCAGAGCATGATCTTCACGCCGATCAGGAAGATCCGGTCGGTCTTGGTCTCCTCGATCGCGGTGCGTTCCGAGCGGCCGCTCGCCGTACGCCGGAATCCCTGCAAGGTAATACTCATGACCAGAGTCCGTTCCCTGTGATCCGCTTGGCGACGAAGTTCACGCCGAGCAGGAGGAAGAGGTTGATCACCGAGTTGAACAGCCCGATCGCGGTCGCCATGCTGAAGTCGGCGTTCAGCAGACCGGTCTTGTAGACGTAGGTGGCGATGATCTCGGACTGGGCGGTGTTCAGCGGGTTCTGCAGCAGGAAGGCCTTCTCGAACCCGATCGACATGATGTTGCCGACGCCGAGGACCAGGATGATCACCGCGGTCGGCATGATCCCGGGCAGGTCGACGTTCCAGATCCGCTGCAGCCGGCTGGCGCCGTCGATCCGGGCCGACTCGTGCAGCGCCGGGTCGATCCCGGACAGCGCGGCCAGGTAGATGACGGCGGAGTAGCCGGTGGTCTGCCAGACGTCGGACCAGACGTAGATGTGCCGGAAGTAGTCCGGCCGGCCGAGGAAGTCGATCTGCGGGACCCCGAACAGGCCGATCGCGTCGTTCACGAAGCCGAGCCGCGGCGACAGCACCAGGATCGTCATCGAGACGACCACCACGGTGGAGATGAAGTACGGCGCGTAGGTGACCAGCTGGACGGTCTTCTTGAACCGCCCGTTGCGGATTTCGTTCAGCGCGATCGCCAGGATGATCGGGATCGGGAAGCTTGCGAGCACGGTGTAGGCGGCCAGGAAGAAGGTGTTCTTCACCAGCGTCCAGAACACCGGGTTCTGGAAGAACAGCTCGAAGTTCTTGAACCCGACCCAGTCACTGCCCCACGGGCCCTTGACCGGGCTGTAGTTCTTGAACGCGATCACCGCGTTGGCGATCGGGATGTACTTGAAGATGGCGAAGTACGCCAGCGGAAGGATGATCAGCAGGTAGAGCTGCCAGTGCCGGCGCAGGCTGCGGCGGGCCGCGGTCCGCCGGCTCGGCCGAGGCGGCGGGGTGCGTTTCACCGCCTCGGTCCTGGCCGGTGTCACCGGCGCCGGTTTCACCTCGAAGGTTGCGCTCACTCCGCATCCTTTCCGTCACGCGCTGGAGTAGAACCGATATCCGATAGGATCTCGGGTTTCGCTATCCCGGAGAATGACACAGAACCCCCGGCAGCGGAAGACTTCTGCACCGGGTCGATACCGGACCTTGACCGATGCGCTCAGACCGCTTGTCCACAAGGGTTTTCCCGTGTTGCTGAGAGCAACGACCCTCGGCGAACGCCGAATGATCCACTGGCATCGCCAGTGGATCCGGGCAGACAACGATCCCGGCAGAAGTCGCTCTGAGCCAACGACTTCGGTCCGGACCAGAATTTATTTCTCCTGTGAACTATGTCGCAGTCAACCCGCCGCAACCCACCCATGTCAAGACCTGACCAAGCCCCAGTTGCTGCGATAGTGCGGGGATGGAATTGGTGGTGCGGGGTGAGGTGGTTGAGGTCGACGGGGTTGTGGTGGGAGCGGCCGGGATGCGGTGGTGGGATGAGGCGGACGGGACTCGGCTGTATCTGTTGACGGGATCGGTGGAGCCTGAGCACCAAGGGAAGGGAATCGGGCGAGAGTTGCTGGGTTGGCAGGAGGATCGCGCGCGGGAGCATGTGGCGGCGGACGACAGTGCCGGTACGCCGATGTTTGGCGGGAATCCGGAATCCGAGCGGCAGGTGGCGTTGTTCGAGGCGGCTGGGTATCGGGTCGCTTTCACCAGGGTCCGAATGACGATGCCACTCAACGCGCCCGCTGAAGCCGCATTACCGGCCGGGATGGCGCTGAGACAAGCGTCGGCGGCCGATCATCGGGCGGTGTTCGAGGCGAACGCCGAGGTGTTCGGCGGGAGCTCGCTCGGCTACATCCAGGCCACCTTCGAGGAGTTCGAGGCCGATGTGGCCGAGGACTTCCCGGAGTACGCGCTGTGGACACTCGCGTGGGATGGCAACCGGCTCGCCGGATGGGTCATCAGCGGCGTCGACGACACACCCTGGGTCGGAGTCCGCCCCGACTGGCGCCGACGCGGCCTCGCGTCCGCACTGCTGCGCGCCAACCACGCCAGCCTCTGGGAGTACGGCGTACGCACGGCGTCCCTGTGGACAATCCTGGAGAACCCAACCGGCAGCGTCGCCCTCTACGAAAGCCTCGGCTACCGGATCACAGACCGGCAGCCGAGGTACCGCAAACCCTTCTAGTCGACGATCGAGCCGCAGCTGAGGTTGAGGACGGCCCCGGTCATCGGGCCGGCGTGGTCGGAGGCAGCGAAGGCGGCTGTCCGCGCCACTTCGGCCTTCTGCG
Source organism: Kribbella pittospori (assembly GCF_004331465.1). Lineage (GTDB taxonomy): Bacteria > Actinomycetota > Actinomycetes > Propionibacteriales > Kribbellaceae > Kribbella > Kribbella pittospori. The sequence goes on along the minus strand of NZ_SJKB01000001.1, from coordinate 136,423 downwards.
GGAGCCGCCCGAGCGCGGTGCGCTCGAGCAGGTGGTCGAGGCCGTCCTCCGGGATGTCCCACTCCGGATGCGTGTCCGGGGTGAAGTTCGGCCGCAGCGCCACCACGCGCACGCCGTACTTGCCGACCTCGCCGGCCATGGACCGCGTCAGGCACTCGATCGACGCGCACGCCAGGCTGAACCCACCCATCTCGAATCCGGACTCCCGCGCGGCCGACGACGACAGCAGGATGATCACGCCGGAGCGCTGCGCGATCATCCGCCGAGCGACCGCCGTCGACGTGATGAAGTTGGTCCGGGCCGCGTCCTCGACCGGGCGGACGAAGTCCTCGACATCCATGTCGACCAGCGCGATGTCCTGCTTCACCCGGATGCTGACGCCGTTGAAGACGACGTCGATCGGACCCTCGATCGACGCCACGTGATCGTTGACCGCCTGTACGTCGTACGCGTCCAGCACCGTGATCGAACCTACTGCCGCACCGATGTCCGCGGCGACCTTCTCCAGATTGGCGAGGGTGCGGCCGGCCAGATGGACGGTGGCGCCTTCGGCGGCGAACGCCCTGGCGACCGCGCCACCCATCGCGCCGCCGGCGCCGTACACGATCGCGACCTTGTTCTCGAGCAGCATGGCTGTTCCTTCCGGTAGGACTGACTGTCTACCGGGGGACGAAGCCGACGTGTCGTTCTCGACATCCCTGACACGAAAAACCTGACCCGACCATCACGGGGGAACGGCCGGGCCAGGCATTACTGATGGTACTCCTCAACACCACTCTGAGGCGGGAAATTGAGCGGCGGACTCGCCGTCGCTGCCCTACTCTGAGCCCCATGCAACGTAGCTCCTGAAAGCGCACCACCGCCGCTGTTCCGGGCCACTGCCGGTAGGCCGCCGTAGTGCGTCACGCCAAGCGTTTGACCTACTCGGGTCGCGCTCTGTCATGTCCCGCACACGCTTTCGGGAGCTACCCGCGATGTCTCGTCCTGCCTTCCGGTCCGCCGACCCCGTTCGGACCTACTACGCCTACAACGCCGCCTGGGCGTTCTTCGGCGCACTGACCACCACGCTCAGCATGGTGTACTACGTCCGCGAAGCCGGACTGGACCCACTCCAGATGGTCCTGGTCGGGACCACCCTGGAGCTGGCCTGCTTCCTCTTCGAGATCCCGACCGGCATCGTCGCCGACCTGTACAGCCGACGGCTGTCGATCATCATCGGCGTCGCGCTCATTGGCGTCGGCTACGTGCTCCAGGGCCTGGTGCCGGCCTTCCTCGCGATCCTCGCCGCCCAGGTGCTGTGGGGCCTCGGCTACACCTTCACCTCCGGCGCCGACCAGGCCTGGATCACCGACGAGATCGGCACCGACCGCGTCGGCTCGGTCATGGTCCGCAGCCAGCAGGTGAGCCTGGCCGCGACGATCGCCGGCATCGTCTCCGCGGGCGCGCTGGGCCTGATCAGCCTGCCGCTCCCCCTCGTCCTGTCCGGCGCCGGGATGATCCTGGTCGCTCTTGTTCTGGCGGCGTTCATGCGCGAGGAGAACTTCCACCGGACTCCGGCCGCGGAGCGGGAGACCTTCCGGGAGATGGCCGACACCTTCAAGCACGGCCTGTCGGTCGCCCGGCGGCGTCCCGTCGTCCGGACGCTGGTCCTGATCAGCCTCATCGCCGGCCTGTCGAGCGAGGCGTTCGACCGGCTGTGGTCGGTGAAGATCCTGAACTTCACCTTCCCGACAGTCTTCGGTACGTCGGACCCGGCGTTCTGGTTCGCCGTACTCGCACTGGTCGGGACACTGCTGTCGCTCATCAGCTCGCTGGGATTGAACAAGCTGACCCCGGCACGGGTCGGCGCATCGCATCCGAACGGCGTACTCGCGCTGCTCAGCCTCCTGCAGGTGGTCGGCGTGGTCGCGTTCGCGCTGCTCGACCACCTCTGGCTGGCACTGGCCGCGATGTGGCTGCGGACGATCGCCGACACCCTCGCCTGGCCGATCGAATCGGCCTGGCTGAACCGCCACGTCGACTCCCGATCGCGGGCAACGGTGATCTCGATGGTGTCCCAGGCGAACGCGATCGGTCAGGTCGCCGGGGGCCCGCCGCTCGGCGCGCTGGCGGGCCGGTCCGGCCTCCGGGCCGCCCTGGTCACCTCCGGGCTGATCCTGACGCCGATCCCGGCCCTCTACCTGCGCCTGCGGGAGGTACGCCGTACTGAGGAGGCGGACTCCCAGCACTCACCAACCACACTCCCCTGAGCAGTTCACCGCTCAGGGGAAGCCCGTCGGCTGAGGTTGGTGAGTGCCGGCGGTCCGCTCAGTCGTCGATCCGGACCTTCACCTCGACCCGGCGCCGGTCGTACGACGACTTGATCAGGCTGGCGACCGTGGTCACGAACAGGGTGCCGGCGATGAAGCCGAGCGAGGTCAGGATGCCGATGTGCGGCAGGTGGATCGCGCCGATGTCGTCGATGTGCGAGCCGTGCAGCGCCTCGATGATCAGCTTCACGCCGATGAAGGCGAGGATCACCGACAGGCCGACGTTCAGGTAGATGATCCGCTCCAGCAGACCGCCGATCAGGAAGTACAGCTGGCGCAGCCCCATCAGGGCGAACGCGTTTGCGGTCAGCACGATGTAGGCGTCCTGGGTGAGCCCGAAGATCGCCGGGATCGAGTCGAGCGCGAAGATCACGTTCGCCATCCCGATCGCGGAGATCACGATCACCAGCGGCGTCAGCATCCGCCGGCCGTCGATCCGGGTGGTCAGGTTGGAGCCGTCGTAGTCGTGCGACAGCGGCAGGATCCGCCGCATCCCGCGCAGTACGGCGTTCTCCTGAAAGTCGGTCTCGTCGTTCTCACCCTCCAGCGCCAGCCGGATCGCGGTATAGACCAGGAACGCGCCGAAGATGTAGAACACCCAGCTGGCCGCGGAGATCGCGGCCGCGCCGGCCAGGATGAAGATCGCCCGCAGCAGCATCGAGACGACGATGCCGATGTAGAGCACCTTGTCCTGGGCCAGGCTCGGTACGGCGAACCGGGCCATGATGATGACGAAGACGAACAGGTTGTCGACACTCAGGCTGTACTCGGTGATGTAGCCCGCCACGAACTCGCCGCCGGTCTGGCCCGGACTGAACACGAACAGGCCGACCGCGAACAGCGCGGCCAGGCCGACGTAGAACAGCACCCACCGGGTCGCGTCCTTGATCGTCACCGTGTGATTGCGCCGCGCGATCACGATCAGGTCGAAGGCGACGATCGCGAGCAACCCGATGATGGTGAAGACCCAGACAGCAGGGGACATGACAGAGACCATGACTAACCTCCGGACGACGGCACACAGCTTGGTCCGGAGGTCTCTTCCGCCCGGAACTCCGGGCCGGCAGCACCGGTTCGGCCGCCCGGGCCTCCCGTGATGACGACGCTGCCGCTTCGGGCGCACTGGGGGCGGCGCCCGAGAGGAATACTCCCCTCCACAAACACCCTGATTCTATCCGGTACCGATGCATCGCACCGTGCACCGGGTCACAACCAGCGCGTTCGCCAGGATCGTATACCGCATACAGACTCCAACGCCAGAGGTTGAAGCATTCGACTCCGATCGAATCTCTCCATGAACTCTAGGCAAAAAGTTTCCGTTTCGACCTGAGCTCTGGGAGATTCCCCCGGATCGGAGTACAACGTTTCTGTAGGTCTTACCGCCCCTAGACCTGGAGGAATCTGTCATGGCCGGACTCAACGGCGAAGTCTCATGGTTCTGTTGCGGCAACGCATGGGGACCCTGTGCGAGCACCGGACGAGGTGCTTGCGGAACCTGCCACTCGGGCAACTTCCAGCACGCGTGGCCGAACGCATCGGCCGCCTGTTTCGCGATCACCCACCCCGACACCTGCGGGGTCACCGGGATGTCGCGCCGGACCTGCGGGTTCCGGCACTCCACGACCAACCTGTGCAACGGATCACGGGTGGTCACGTCGATCGCGGACTGCGGTCCGCAGACCGACCTGTTCTGCGGTGAGCGTGCCTGCTGCGGCGGCACGTGCGCCTCCAACCGGATCGTCGACCTGACTCCGGCCGCGTTCTCCGCGATCGCGAGCCTGAGCGCCGGACTGATCCCCTGCACGATCGACGTCGGCTGAGAGGTGAGCTGAGATGACCACAACGATGGACCGCAGGTCCCTGCTCACCCGCGCCGCACTCGGTGCCACCGGCCTGGTCGCCGCCAGCGCCATGGGCTCACTCGCCCCCGAGACCGCGTTCGCCGCGGCCACGCAGTACCCCGAACCCGGACAGCCGGACCCGCACTTCGCCGAAGGCCTGATCATCGGCCGGAACCAGGATCTCCTGCAGGTACAGGGATCCGACGGCCGGCTGCACCGGATCCAGCTGACCGGTGTCACCAGTGTCTGGAAGCTCCGGCCCACCACACTCGACCAGGTCCGGGTCGGCGACGGCCTGTACGCCCGCGGCGTGCTGATGCCGGACGGCACCTTGGCCGCCGAGTCGGTGTGGGTGAACATCGTCAACCTGACGGTCAGCATCACCTCGATCGGACGGTCCGCGCTGCAACTCGAGCACCATGGCCAGAAGGTCGTGGGGTACGTGCAGCCCGGGCTCACCTCGGCCGTCTACAACGGGACGCCGGCGGTGTCGGATCTGTCGATGCTCAAGGTCGGCCGGCATGCCCAGGTGATCGGTGCCTGGCGACCGGGCACCAACGAGATCGACATCGCGACCGTCTACGCCTCGAACTGACCGGGAGGCTGTGATGTTCGCATCTCAGGTGGCGGCTGCCCAGCCGCTGCTCATCGGATTGCTCCTGCTCTGGTCGTCGTACGGCAAAGTTGTCGGACGGGACAGTGCGGAGCGGACCGCCTTGCCTCGCCTGGTTGGCGAGACGCGCGCGGCACCGGCGTACCGCGCGGTCGGTGTGATTGAGGCCGTGATCGCGTTGGCCTTGTTGTTGCCGCCGGCATGGATTGTCGAGGCTATTGCGGCTGTGGCGCTCGTGGTGGGGTTCACCGGGTACTTGATCTACGCCAAGATCGTGGTGCCGGATGCGTCCTGTGGGTGCATCGGTTCGTCGGCCAGACCCGTTGGCCGGCGGGCGATCGGCCGTGCGGTGTTGCTGCTGGCAACGGCTTTGGCGGCGACGGCTGCGGATGATGGGTGGTGGTCGGTCGGCTCTGTCGCGGTGGTGGCGGTGCTGGTGCTGGAGGCCGCCGCGTTCGTCATGCTGTCGGCTGAACTGGATCGGTACTGGCTGCTGCCGCTGCGTCGGTTGCGGGTGCAGATCACGCATCCGCTCGCCGGTACTGCGACTGACGGCGTACCGCTTGCTGCTACTCAGCGACGGCTGTTGCTGAGTCCGGCGTACCGCGCAGTCAACGGGCTGTTGCGATCCGACATCCACGACTACTGGGACGACGAGGACTGGCGATTCGTCAGTTACACCGCCAGGTATGACGGCCGCCCGGCGACCGCCGTCTTCGCCGTACCGCATCACGACAACACTCCGGAATCGGTCCGGGTCGCCGTCGTCGACGAGACGTCAGGTCAGACGCTGTATCGGCCGACCTTGCTGGTCACTGCCTAGGACGGTGCTCGGTTGTGATGGTACTGTCACAGCAGCTAGAGTGTGACAGTACCATCACACACGAAGGGCGCTGAGATGGCGATCGGGCAGATGGACGACCTCGGTGCGGCCGTTCGGGCCGAGCGACGGCGGCGGCAGTTGTCGCAGGCTGCCCTCGCGGCGCAGGCCGGAGTCTCGCGCGAATGGCTCAGCCGCCTGGAGAACGGAGCCCCTCGGTTGGAGGCGGACAAGGTCATCAGCGTTCTGCGGATCCTTGATTTCAGTCTCCTCGCGCAGGACGAGCAGCCGACCCAGTCGGACATCGCAAAGGCGCAGAAGGTCGCTTGGACGATGGCACTGGAGGCTCAGGCCCTGACGGATGAGGGCTTCCAGCGTGTACTGCGCAAGATCGTCGCGCATCGGATCGGACGCTCCGCCGCGTGACTGAGCTCGGCGGTTCGGAGGACGGCCAGACTCCGGTCGACGCCGACGATGCTCAGCACCTGACCGAGGAGTTCGCGTGGATCCGGACGCGAGACGACCTGAACGAGGCCGAGGCGTCCAACATCGCCGACGGGTTACTCTGGCTTGGCGATCAGGACCTCGAGCCCAAGGATCTGCTCAACCACACCTTCCTTCGTGAGACTCACCGCCGGATGTTCGGTGACGTGTGGACGTGGGCGGGACGGCTTCGTCAGCGCGACACGACCATCGGCCTTCCACCTGCGCGCATTCAGGAGGAGTTGCAAGCCCTCCTAGGCGATGCCGGATTCTGGATCGAGTGGGGAACGTTCAGTTCTTCGGAAACCTGCGTACGGTTTCACCATCGGCTCGTGTACATCCATTCGTTCGTGAACGGCAACGGCCGGCATGCCCGGCTCGTCGCGAGCGCACTCGCGGAATCCCTGGGCCTCGGTCCGGACCATCTCAGTTGGGGCGCTCGCAGCGGCCTGCCGGCAAGCGAGGCCCGACGCCACTATCTCGATGCGCTCCGTGCTGCGGATGGTGGAGACTACGCAGCTCTCCTCGCAAATGCTGTCAGCTGAAGGTTGTGCGGCCGAAGTTGGCGTAGGTGGGGGTGGGGTTGGTGAGGGCTTGGAGGGCGAGGGTCAGGCGCCGGGTCATGGAGGGGCGGAGGTTGGGGGTGGCTTCGGGGAGGGTGAGGAAGTGGTGGGTGCGGACCTCGGTGGGGTCGGGGGTGAGCGCGGACAGGTGGTGGTCGTCGAGGGTGCCGCCGTCGAAGACGAAGGCGAGGGCGTCGGTCCAGACGCCGAGGACCGGGACCCAGTCGACGACGAGGAGGCGGCCGATCTCGAGGTCCAGGCCGATCTCCTCCTTGACCTCGCGGCAGCAGGCGTCGTACGGCGATTCGTCGTACTCGGCGATGCCCCCGGGGATGTCGAGGGTCGGTTTGTACGTCGGTTCGAGGAAGAGGATGCGGCCGGCCTCGTCGCGGATCAATGCGCCGCCGGCCACGGTCTTGCGCGGCAACCTCGCCGCGATTCCGGGGTTGAACTCCTTCTCCGGTTCACCTTCGGCGGCCAGGTCGTCCTGTCGGTTCACGGGTCTAGTCTCGTACAGACTTCCAGACTAGGAGGACGCATGCTCCGGGGACGTTCGTCGAAGGGTCATTGGTTCGGCACCGTGATCGATGCGCCGGATCCGCAGGCGCTCGGGTTGTTCTACCACGCGGTGCTCGGCTGGGAGATCCACAAGAACGAGCCGAACGAGTTCACCCTGGCCGTGCCGGGGAACTCCGAGACCTACCTGGCCTTCCAGTCCCAGACGTCGGCCGAGTGGGTCCGCCCGACCTGGCCGGCCGAGGACGGCAAACAGCACATGATGATGCACCTCGACATCGAGGTCGGCGATCTCGAGGCGGCCGTCGCCCATGCCGTCGAGCTCGGCGCGACTGTGGCCGACTTCCAGCCGCAGAAGGAAGTCCGCGTCCTCCTCGACCCGGCCGGCCATCCGTTCTGTCTCTACGCCGACGGCTGACCGAGCTCTGCGCCGAGAGCTGACCGAGCTCTACTCCGTCGGCTGACCGAGCTCGCGGGTCATCCAGATCAGGTCGCCGCGCTCCGGGTCCTCGGTGACCCGGTCGCTGCGGTGAAAACCGAGCTTCTCGAGCACCCGGAACGACGGCGCGTTCCACTCCCGCACAGTGGCCCACAAGCGCCGACGCCCGGTGGCTTCGGCTGCCTCGACGACCGCTCGGCCTGCCTCGGTGGCGTAGCCGTGTCCATGCGCCCGCCGGGCCAACTCGTAGGCGATCTCGGGCTCGTCGAACGACCCCTCCCCTACCGTCAGCCCGCAGTACCCGACGAACTCGCCGGTGTCGCGCCGCTCGATCGGCAGCAACCCAAGCCCGGGCTCGGTGCCCAGCGGGTTCGCCTCCAGCCACTCGCGCATCTCCTCGACCGTCGGCCGTCCGTCGGCGTCGATCCGGTGTGCTGCTCGTGGATCGCGCTCGGTCCACAGTCCGCGGTGCTCCTCGGCGTCCGAGGGCTTCCATCTCCGGAGTCGCAGGCGCTCGGTCAGCAGTTCGGCCGGGAAGTCGCTGTACGTCGTCATGCTGCGAGCTGTCCTTTGACATAGGCGAGCTTGTCAGGGTTCAGCACGGCGCGGATGGTGCTGATCCGGTCGCCGTGGATCTCCGGCACAAGTATGACGGTGAGCTCACCGGACTCGTGGACCAGGATCGCGGGCTCACCGTTGATCTCGCCCACGGCAACGGTCGCGGTCAGCGCGCGCCGGGTCTTCCCGAGGCCGGTCAGGTAGTGAGCGGCTTCGACGCGGCCGAAGATCGGATGGCGGGCAGCAGTTGCCTTCCCGCCGCCGTCGGCCCAGACCGACGCGTCCTCGGTCAGGATCTGTTCCAGCCCGGCCACATCGCCCTCGACGGTTGCGGCCAGAAAGCGCTCCACCAGCTTCACCCCGTCCGCGGGTGTCGCGGAGAACCGGCGCCGCGCGTCGCCGACGCGGGTCAGCGCGCGGTGGTAGAGCTGCCGGGCGTTCGCCTCGTCGATCCCGAGTACCTCGCCGATGTCGCGATGCGAGTAGTCGAACGCCTCCCGCAGTACGAAGACCGCCCGCTCCGGCGGCGTCAGCTTCTCCAGCAGCACCAGGAAGCCCATGGTCATGGTGTCCCGGCGTTCCGCCAGCTCCAGCGGGTCATTGCCCGTGGCAACAGGCTCCGGCAGCCACGGGCCGACGTACCGCTCCCGCCGGGCCCGGGCCGAGGTGAGTCGGTTGATGCACAGGTTGGTGACGACCGTGGTCAGCCAGGCGGCCGGGGTGGTGACGCCCTCGGCCGACCGCCAGCGCAGGTATGCGTCCTGTACGACGTCCTCGGCCTCGCTCGCCTCACCGATGATCCGGTAGGCGATGCCGAACATCCGGGGTCGCTGCGCCTCGAACTCGGCCAGGTCGTCCATGACCCCGATTGTGCCGGTCGGCATCAGTTCTCCGGGAAGGGGATGAACTGTCGCCGCTCACCTTCCCGAACGGCGAGCTCGTGCCGCCACACCTCATTGTCGACAAAAGTATTGTCGAACGTCTCCGCTGTCGCCAGCACCTCGGCAGGTTCCGCTTGGCCGCGACGGATCCTGTCGCCCAGCCGGAAGTAGTCGAACCGGTTGTTCCCGGGCGCCTTGACGATCAGCACGTCCGCGCCGACCTCCATCGGCGTACCCCAGGCGTGCGGCATCAGCGGCGGGACGAGCAGGTAGTCGCCCTTGTCGACCGTGACGACCTGGTCGCCCGCCAGGATTCGCAGCGCGCCGTCGAGCAGGTAGAACATCTCCGGCGATTCCTTGTGGAAGTGCGGCGGCGGTCCGTCGACGCCGGCTCCGAGCGTGGTGCGGACGACGTTCATGATGCCGTTGGTGTGCTCGGCGTCGGCAATCAGCCAGGTCATGTTCGGCGGATCGCCGAGCCGCTCGGCCTCCGCGCCGCGCATCAGGACCGCCTTCTGCTGTGGCATGTCTTCCTCCTCGTAGACGATGCCGACCTGACCGGGCAGCGGTCTGCGTGCGTGACAGGCCTCGGACGTGACCGTCGTCACGTCACGTTCGGGCCGTCTCGATTTGTCAGGTGTCATGTCGAAAGGAGTGCGCACATGACACCGCACATCGTCGTACTGGGAGCCGGGTACTCCGGGATGGTCGCGTCCAAGCTGGCTGCTCGCCGTACCGGGGCGCCGGTCACGCTGGTCAACGCCCGGGACACGTTCGTCGAGCGGGTCCGGATGCATCAGCTGGCGTCCGGGCAGGAGCTGCCGGAGCGTCCGATCAAGGAGCTGCTCGAAGGCACCGGGGTCGACTTCGTCGCCGATCGCGTCATCCACATCGACGCGGACCGGCGGACCGTCGTACTGACCGGGCAGGAGCTGCGGTACGACGTACTGATCTATGCGTTGGGGAGTCGTACCGATCTGAGTTCGGTGCCTGGGACAAGTGAGTACGCGTACACGGTGGCGGATGTCGACAATGCGACGCGGCTGCGGGAGCGGTTGGAGAAGGAGGGGTCGGTCGCGGTCGTGGGTGGTGGTCTGACGGGCATCGAGGTCGCGACCGAGATCGCTGAGACCTACCCGGGTCGGGAGGTGCGGCTGGTGACGAGCAGCGAGTTCGGCGCCGGGTTGTCGGATCGTGGGCGACGGCATCTGCACAGGACGTTCAAGCGTCTCGGGATCTCGCGCGTCGAAGGTGTGCGGGTGGCGTCGGTCGACGGTTCGGGTCTGCCGCTCGACGGCAATGATCGGCTCGAGGCCGACATCGTGGTGTGGACGACCGGGTTCGAGGTGTCGAGGCTGGCTGCGGAGGCGGGGTTCGCAGTCGACTCACGGGGCCGGATGGTTGTGGACGGGACGCTGCGATCGGTGTCGCATCCAGACGTCTACGCAGTGGGCGATGCAGCCGCCGTACGACGGAACACCGGCCAGGAACTGCGGATGGCCTGCGCAACCGGGATCCCCGCTGCGGCGCACGCCGTCCGCGCTCTGACCGATCGCCTAGCGGGGCGCGAGCCGCGGGATCTGCACTTCCGGTACTTCAACCAGTGCATCAGCTTGGGCCGTCACGACGCCCTGATCCAGTTCGTCCGCGCAGACGACACCCCAGTCGAGGCCGTGCTCACCGGCCGGACCGCCGCGAAGTACAAAGAAACAATCGTCCGAAGCGCCTACCTGGCCCAACGCCACCCAGCACTGACCGCCCTGACCTAATGGTTGCGTTTGCTGGCGCGGAGGATGAGGTCCAGGGATTCGACGGGGGGCGGGCCGACGGGGAGGTCGGGGTGGTTCGCGGGGCGGAGGGCGTCGAGGAGGAGGGCCAGGTAGCGGCGCCACAGGTTGGGGTCGATGGCTCGGCTCAGCTCGAAGGCGGGGCCGAGCAGGGCGAAGATCGCGGCGATGTCCTGGACCGCGGCGTCGGGGCGGATCGCGCCGGCGCGGTACGCACGGTTGAAGAGTTCGGTGACTGCGGCAACGATCTCGGGCCAGATGCGGGCCTGGACCTCGTCATCGCCTTGCCCGGTAAGGGTTTCGTACAGTCCTCGGTTGGCGGCCTGCCGAGCGCCCGTGCGCTCGAAGAACTGCACGAGCGCATCCCACGGGTCCTTGACCTCCAGGGCCTCACGTGCGTCGACCGCGAGCTGTTCCGTGGCTTCCCGCAGTACTTCGGCGGCGATCGCGCGCTTGTTCGGGAAGTTCCGGTACGCCGTCCCGGTGCCGAGGCCCGCATGCCGGGCGATGTCGTCGAGGGTGGCGCCGAACCCGTGCTCGGCGAACACCTCCCGCGCGGCTTCGACGAGCCGCTCACGGTTCCGCACAGAGTCTCGCCGGGCACTCCTCGGGGCAGCGTCGTTCATACGGCAACCCTGTCACGACCAAGGTTGTCGACAATCGACTCGTCCACAATCGCCTCGAGCCGACAGGTCACCGGGCGGCAACTTCGGGTACGACGCCGTGCGCGATCAGACTCTGGGCGCATTCAACGACCGTCTGGGCGGCGGGGCGCGCCTTCCAACCGAGCACACGCTCAGCCTTCTCCGTGCTGTGGCGGTTGCGGCGCCCCAGCGAGATCGTGATCGCCCGCAGCGACGGGTCGGTGATCGCGGCAAGCCGCACCATGAAGTTCGGGAGCTGGCGGGTGGGCACCTTCGCAGCCTGCGGACCGAGCGCCTCCTTGAGCGCTGCCGCGATCTCCCGCATCCAGACGAACTCGCCGGTGCCGAGGAACCGCTGACCCGCCGCCTCCGGCGCAACCATCGCGCGGATGTGCAGCTCCACCAGGTCGCGGACGTCCACAACCTCCAGCCCGATCTTCGGCGTACCCGGCATCTTCCCCATCAGCATCCGCTGGATGATCTGCGTCGTACCGACGTTGTCCGACGTCAGGATCGGCCCGAACACCGCACCAGGGAGCACGGTCGTCAGCTGGGTCGGACCGTCGTACCCCTCCATGAAGTCCCAGACCGCCTTCTCCGCAAGGGTTTTCGAACGCCGGTACGCGGGCAGCGACGGCGAGTCGATTGTCCACAGCGTCTCGTCCGTGACGCCCTCGGACTTGTACGACGCCGGACTCGCGGAGTTCGCAGCCGAGGTCATCACCACGCGCTTCACTCCCGCCCGAGTCGCGGCCCGCAGCACCCGCAACGCCCCATCGCGCGCCGGCACGATCAGCGCATCCGGATCCTTCGCCCCCTCATCCCCGAGCGGCGACGCGACATGCAGCACGTAATCCACACCCTTCATCGCCGCATCCCACCCGTCATCCTTCGCCAGATCCGCAACCGCGAATCCCACCCGCTCCCCACCGCATCCCGGACCGCCTGCTCCTTGCTCGCAGCCCGAACCGTCGTACGCACGTCGTACCCGCGCTCCAGCAACGCGACGATCGCCCATCCCCCGACGTACCCGGTCCCACCGGTCACGAGCACCGTCTCAGCCATCTCCACCCTCCAGTTCCCTGAACGGAGATGTGATCTCCGCTTTCAAGGTACCACAGAACCGGAGACAGTCTCTCCACTTACAGATCGATCAGGTTTGAAGAAGCTCGGGCGGCGGGGGCGTTCCTAGCATGGGGAGTGTTCTCAGTGGATCTCGTAGACGGGAAAGTCAATGAACGCGAAGAAGGCCGCGGCCTCGAAGGGCAAGTCGTACGAGGGGTTCACCGACGAGGAGCGGGGGGCGATGAAGGAGCATGCCCGGGAGATGAAGGCGGCCGCGCTCGGGGCGGCTCAGGAAGCGGCTCAGCTGGAGAAGATCGCGGAGATGCCGGCGGACGAGCGTGCGATGGCCGAGCGGATCGGCGCCATCATCAAAGCGGATGCGCCTGGGCTCACGCCGAAGCTCTGGTACGGGATGCCCGGGTGGGCCAAGGGCGGCAAGGTTGTCTGCTTCTTCCAGCCCGCGGGCAAATTCAAGTCGCGGTACAGCACCTTCGGCTTCAACGACTCGGCGAACCTCGACGACGGCGCTATGTGGCCGATCGCCTATGCCCTGGCGAAGCTGACCGCCGCCGAGGAGAAGCAGATCCGCGCCCTGGTGAAGAAGGCTGCGAGCTAGGGCCGAGGCGGTGGGGCCAGGATCGTGATGCCGTGCCGGGCCGCGATCTGGGTCAACTCCGCCAAGTCCGGCGGTACGGCGGGTTCCGGCGGCAGCGTGAGCGTTTGAGCGGGCTCTCCAACCTCGGCTGCGAACTGCTCGAACCCACCGGGCATGTGCAACGTGATGAACCGAGCCGTTGCGGACGTGACGACGTACGCGTGGCTGATCCTGCTCGGCAGGACGGCGACTGTACCGGGTCCCGCGGAGTGCTCCTCCTCGCCGGTGAAGACCCGCAGGTCACCGTCGAGGACGAAGATCGTCTCGTCCTCGTGGTCGTGGGAATGGACCGGGCTGGCGTTGCCGCGACGGGCGAGGTTCTCGGTGATGGAGAAGGCTCCGCCGGTCTGTTCGCCGCTGACGCGGACCTGGGACAGGACGCCCAGGAACCAGAGGGCCGTCTGGGTGTCTTGGGTCGAAATCACACCTCGAGTCACGATGACCAGCCAACCGTGCCGCATCGATGTTGTCCAAGGCCGATCTGTACTTGATTGATAACGTCAGTGCATGGATGTGGACGCGCGGTTGTGGCGGTCGTTCGCCACGGTGGCGGATGAACTGCACTACGGCCGGGCCGCTGAGCGCCTGCACATCACCCAGCCCGCGCTGTCGCGGCAGATCCGCGACCTCGAACGGATTCTGGGCGTCAGGCTCTTCGACCGGACGAGCCGGCGAGTCGTCTTGAGCCCAGCCGGGCGGGCGGTGCTCGAGCAGGCACGGCGGGCGCTGACTGAGTCCGACCGCGCAGTTCGGCTGGCCCAACTGGCCGCTGAGGGCGACTGGGGTGAGCTGGCGATCTCGGCGCTTCCGGCGGTCTCGCTGGCGTTGTTGCCCGCGATCATTCGCTCGTACCGCGACGCCCATCCTGCGATCGAGGTCAGGATCAGCGAGAGCTTCGACGACGAGCAGTTGGCGGCGCTCACGGCCGGGCGGATCGACGCCGGGTTTCTGCGGGCGGCCGCGGCGCCGCCGGGCATCCAACTGGAGACGTTGCTGACCGAGCCGGTTCTGGCTGGGGTGCCCGCCGATCACCGGCTGGCGCAGCGCGACCGGATCGCGTTGGGCGATCTCGCCGACGAGCCGTTCGTGTTCTTCCCGCGTCACCGCTCGGTGCTGGCGTACGACGAGTTCATCGCGTCCTGCCGCGGTGCCGGCTTCAGCCCGGCCATCGTGCAGGAGGCGAGTGGCATCTCCGCGTTGGGGCTCGTCGCGGCTGGACTCGGGGTGACCATCGTGGCGGCGTCGTACCAGGCGGTGTCGTTGGAGGGCGTCCGGTTCGTGCCTGTCGTCGGGTATGAGCTCGCGCTCCAGCTCGCCTGGGCTGCGGACAACGCGAACACGGCGCTCCCCGGCTTCCTGGAGACGGCCAGGCAGGTAGAAGTCAAGGTCTGAGCCCCTCGATAGGGCCGTTGCAGCTGGCAACGGGTTCAGCGGATGCACGTACGGCAATCGCCCGTGGGGCCTTGCTTTGCGGGGTACTGAGCCTGTCGCGGGATACCGTTCACACGTGGCGTTCCCGGACGATCACACCTGTCAGCGTCGACGCAGTTCTGCCTGCCTGGAGTCCCGATGACGAACCCGCCGCCCGAACCCAACGTGTACTCCGCACCGCCATACGCACAAGCGCAGCAGCCTTGGACTGATCCCCACGGCCGGGGATGGCCAGGTGGGCCGGCTCCGGTGGAGCCGCCGAAGGGCGCGGGATTGGGTGTTGCCGCGCTGATCGTCGGTTTGCTCGGGTGCGTGGTTCCGCTGCTTCCGATGAACATGGACGGCATCCGGGCGTACACACCGATCCCGTTCGCGGTGCTCGGCATCCTGCTCGCCGTACTCGGCTGCATCGGCCGCCGTCGCGGCAAGGCCCTCGCCGTTGTCGGCTGGATGTTGTCGGTGCTCGCCCTCATCATGGGCTTGATCATGATCGTCCCGCGCTTGACCTGAGGAGAGACGTGGCAGTTATCGCGCTCCGGCTGATCGAGGACTCCGATCTCGACCGACTGTTCGAGCTGATGCGAGACCCTGAGTCGGTCCGGATGGCTGCGTTCACGGCGAAGGACCCGGACGATCGGTCGGCGTTCGACGCGCACATGGCCAAGATCAGGGCCTCGACGACCAATACCACGCGCGCAATCACCTGCGATGGCCAGTTCGTCGGCACGACCGCTGCCTTCGTCATGGAAGGCGAGACCGAGGTCACCTACTGGATCGACCGAGCAGCCTGGGGCCAGGGCATCGCGACCCGCGCACTGGAACTGCTCCTCGAGCTCGTCCCCACCCGACCTCTGTACGCCCGCGCAGCCAGCGACAACGCCGGCTCTCTCCGGGTCCTCGCGAAAGCGGGTTTCAAGACCATCGGCACCGATCGCGGTTTCGCCCCCGCCAGAAACACCACCATAGAAGAAACCATCCTCCGCAAGGACTAGCAGCAGTGGGCGCCTCGCGGACCTCAGCTTTCCGGAACATCCGCCTGGCGCCAGTTTGTTTCCGTGATCCCACATCGCGAAGCAACCGGCCGTGCTGGCAAGATCGGGCGGGTGCGGATTGGGATGCTGGGGTCATTTGAGGTTCGGTCGGACGACGGGGTCGTCGCCGACGTGCCGGGTGCCCGGTTGCGGGGGTTGTTGATCGCGCTGGCGCTCAGCCCGGGGCAGGTGGTTCCGAAGGCGACCCTTGTCGACTGGATCTGGGGTGAGCAGCCGCCCGCCGAGGCCGCGAATGCCTTGCAGCGCTTGGTCTCCCGGCTGCGGAAGGCTTTGCCAGACGCATCGGTGGAGGGCCAGACCGACGGCTACCGGCTGATGGTGGATCCCGACGCCGTCGACGCGATCCGGTTCGAACGCCTCCTCGGCCGGGCCCGCAACGACCAGCCAGCTCAGATAGGACTACTGCGCGAAGCCCTCGCGCTGTGGCGAGGCGCGGCCTTGCAGGACGTCGGTTTGCAGGACAGTACGGCGTACGACGCAGCAGTCACGCGGCTCGAAGGACTACGTCTGACTGCCCTCGAGGATCGGTTCGACGCGGAGATCAACCTCGGCAACGGCGCGGAGATGGTCACGGAACTGACCGACCTGGTGGCTGCGCACCCAGTCCGAGAGCGGCTCGTCGGGGCGCTGATGCGTGCCCTCGCCGCGGCCGGTCGCAACGCCGACGCGCTCCTCCTGTTCGAGAGCACGAGAGAAGCCCTGGCCGACGAGCTGGGAGTCGACCCCTCCCCCGAGCTGTCCGCCGTACACGTCGCGCTGCTGCGAGGCGAGCTGGGACGGCGGGAGGAAACCCGCACCACCAATCTGCGCGCCGAGCTGACCAGCTTCATCGGCAAGGACGCCGACGTCGCAACGGTCCGCGACCTCGTCGCCGGTCATCGGCTCACCACCTTGGTCGGGCCGGGCGGCGCGGGAAAGACCAGGCTCGCCTCCGAGACCGCACGCACGCTGGTCGGTGACGTAGCCGACGGCGTGTGGCTGGTGGAGCTCGCACCCATCGGCGCAGACGGCGACGTGGCGCAGGCGACGCTCGCCGCGCTCAGCCTGCGGGACGGGCTGCTCACCGACGCATCGGACACGGAGCCGACGGATCGGGTCATCACTGCGCTCCGCGAGCGCGACGCCCTGCTGGTCCTGGACAACTGCGAGCACGTGATCGAGTCGGCCGCGACGTTCGCCCATCGGGTGCTCGGGGAGTGCCGGCGGCTGCGGATCCTCGCGACGAGCAGGGAACCGCTCGGCATCACCGGCGAGGCGCTGTGGCACGTCGTACCGCTGGCCCTGCCCAAGAGCGAAGCGGACCTGAGTGAGATCGAGGCTTCTCCGGCTGTCCAGCTGCTGCGCGACCGGGCGGCCGCCGTACGCACAGATTTCGCGGTGGATGCCCACACGTTGTCGACCATGGCGCGGGTCTGCCGCGCGCTGGACGGGATGCCGCTCGCGATTGAACTGGCCGCGGCCAGGCTCCGCACCATGTCCCTCGATCAGCTGGCCGACCGGCTCGACGATGTCTTCCGTCTCCTGACCGGCGGCAGCCGTACGGCGCTGCCGCGGCAACGGACCCTCCGCGCGGTGATCGACTGGAGCTGGGAGCTGCTGTCCGACGCCGAACGGACGGTCCTGCGCAGACTGTCGGTGTTCTACGGCGGCGCGAGCCTGGAGGCAGCCGAGCGAGTCTGCGCCGGCGATGCGGTCGAGGCGAGTGACGTGCTCGAGTTGCTGACCGCACTGACCGAGAAGTCACTGCTGGTCGCCGACACCGACAAGGCGCCGCGGTACCGGATGCTCGGCACGATCAAGGAGTACGCCGCGCAACGGCTCGCGGAGGCCGGCGAATCGGAGCTCGCGCGTCATGCGCATCTTGCCTACTTCACCGAGCTCGCCGAGACCGCGGAGCCGCACCTTCGTCGCGCCGAGCAACTGGAATGGCTCGCCAAGCTCGCGGCCGAGCATGACAACATCAGTGCCGCGATGCGTGCTGCGATTGCCGCCGGCGAGGCCCAGGGGGCGATGCGGCTGGCCGCGTCCGCCGGCTGGTACTGGTGGCTCGCCGGAGACAAGACCGAGGGCAACGAACTGATCATGGCGGCCACCGCGACACCGGGTGAGGTGACCGACGAGGTCCGCGCGATGGTGTACGCCCTGGTCGTGCAGTTCCTGACCTCCGGGCCGGGCGACGAGCACCAGGTCGCGGACTGGATCCACAAGGCGTACCGCTACAGCCAGCAGAGCAAGGATCCTCATCCGGTGCTCGGGCTGATCGCGCCGCTGGAGAGCATGTTGCAGGCGCCGGACCAGATCCTGCCCGCGTGGGAGTCGCTGCTCAGCCACGAGGATCCCTGGGGACGCGCGATGGCCCGCCTGCAGCTCGGCAAGATGCGGATCATGCTCGGCTATGCCGGGTGGGAGGCGGACAAGGATCTCGAGCTGGCGCTCACCGAGTTCCGGGCAGTCGGCGAACGGTTCGGGATCTCGTTCGCCCTGGCCGAGCTGGCGGACCGCTTCGCCACGCGCGGCGAGTTCGCCGCCGCCTGCGAGTACCTCGAACAGGCGGTCGGAGTCGTCACCGAATTCGGTGCTGTCGACGACGTCATTCGGCTGCGCGCGCGGCAGGCTCAGCTGTACTGGCTGCTCGGCGACGAGGAGTCCAGCGAGGCCTCAATGGGAGATGCGCAACGGTACGCGGACCGCATCCCCTGGCCGGGTGCGCTGGCCGTGCTGGCCCTCGCGAAGGCGGAACTCGCCGGCTGGCGCGGAGACGCCGAGGAGGCACGTCGCCAACTCGGGGTCGCGACGACTGTTCTGGGAGACGAAGCGGATCAGGCGAACGTCCGCGCGACCGTTCAGAGTCTGCTCGGCGACTTCGCCGACGACCTCGAGCAGGCCCGCGAACACCGGGCCGCCACGATCCAGGCGGCGTCCGAGGCCGGGCACGCAACCACGATCGCGCACGCCATCGTCGGGGTCGCGGATCTGGCCTTGCGCCGCGAACAGTACGAGCAGGCGGCGCGGTTGCTCGCGGCCAGCGACGGCGTACGCGGACTGCCGGATCTGTCCAACCCGGCCGCGGTCAGGATCGAGCACGACGTACGACGTCACCTCGGCGACGCACGGTTCGCCGAGGTGACGCAGGAAGGCACGGAGTCGGACTGGTCTGACCTGGTCGAGATCACGCTCGCCTCGTGAGGTCAGGCTCGCTTCGCGAAGGTGGAGCGTGCCCACAGGTACCCGACGAGGGCGATTCCGACGCACCACGCGAGGGCCGGGATCACGTCGCCGGCGGCCGGTGCGCCGTTCAGCAACCCACGCAGGGTCTCGATGATCGGGGTGAAGGGCTGGTACTCCGCGAACTGCTTGAGGCCGGCCCCCATCTTGTCCGCCGGGACGATCGCGCTGCTGAAGAACGGCAGCATGACCAGCGGTACGGCGGCCAGACCGGCGGTCTCCGGCGACTTCGCAAACAATCCGAGGGCGACGGTCAGCCATCCGGCCGCGAACCCGAGCAGTACGACGAGACCGATCACGCCGAGCCAGTCGACGAAGCTCGCCGACGGACGGAATCCCAGCAGGAAACCCACCCCGACGATCGCGGCGATGGCGATCAGGTTGGTCAGCAGGCTGGCGATCACGTGCCCGGTCAGCACCGCACCGCGCGATACATCCATGACCTTGAACCGGTTGATGATGCCCTTGGTCATGTCGGAGTTCACCGCGGTCGCGGTCGCCCCCAGGCCGTAGCAGACGGCCAGCAGCATCAGTCCGGGTGTCGCGTAGTCGACGTAGTCGACGCCGACGTTGAAGGCGTCGCCGAGCATGTAGACGAACATCAACATGATCACGACCGGCATCAGCACCGCGTTGAACACCGAGGTCGGGTTCCGGGTGATGTGCTTGAAGTTGCGGCGCAGCATGACGATCGAGTGGTTCTGGGCGCTCATTTCGCGACTACCTCCGTGTTGTGGCCCGTCAGGGCGAGGAAAACGTCATCAAGGTCAGGGGTGTGGACGGAGAACTCTTCGGCGCTGATCGAGTACTCGTCGAGCCGGTCGAGCACCGCCCGCAGCGACTTCGTCCCGCCGTCGCTCGGAACCCGCAGGTCCATCGCTTCGTCGTCCCGGGTCGAGTCGGTGAAGATCCGGGCGGCCGCGTCGAGTTCCTCGACGGTGCTGAACCGGAGCCGGACGTGCGTCCCGGGCAGCTGGCGCTTGAGTTCGTCCGGGGTGCCCTCGGCAACCAATCTGCCCTGGTCGAGTACGGCGATCCGGTCGGCGAGCTGATCGGCCTCGTCGAGGTACTGGGTGGTGAGGAAGATGGTCACGCCGTCGGCGACCAGCCCGCGGATGATCGTCCACATCGTGCGCCGGCTGCGCGGGTCGAGTCCGGTGGTCGGCTCGTCCAGGAAGATGATCTTCGGGTTGCCGACGAGGGTCATCGCCAGGTCCAGCTTGCGGCGCATACCCCCGGAGTACGTCGACACCGGCTTCTGCGCCGACTCCACCAGATCGAACCGCTCCAGCAGCCCCGCGATGATCTGCCCGCCGGACTTCACCCCGAGCAGATCGACCATCAACTGCAGGTTCTCCTGCCCGGTCAGCAGCTCGTCCACCGCCGCGAACTGACCGGTGACGCCGATGACCGAGCGTACGGCCTTGGCCTCGGTGTCGATGTCGTGGCCGGCAACCCGTGCCGTCCCACCGTCTGCCTTCAGCAAGGTGGTCAGCACGTTCACCGTGGTCGTCTTGCCCGCGCCGTTCGGACCGAGCAGCGAGAACACCGTCCCGGCCCGGACCTCCAGATCGATGCCATCGAGCACGACCTTGTCGCCATAAGACTTACGCAGTCCCGAGACTGCAATCGCTGAGCTGTTCATGTCCCAACCATCGGCGCCCGCCCAGACACCCCACTGACACGCCCCTGACACGCCCGCTGACACGCTTCCGGCAGGCTCGTGGAACGGTGGAAGGCGCGCTGAAAGGTTGTTGAAAGCGGGGGCGCTCACGATCGGCGTACCAGAGGTTCTCAGGAAATCCGCGGGTCGGTGTCGGATCGGGGCGGCGGCGTTCGTGGACGGGGTGAGAGCCGCCCAGGACGACCGACTGGACGACCCCTCCGAACAGGTCCCGGTAGCAACCCAGCTTTGACTGTTTCAAGGAGAACGCCATGACCGCTGTCTATACCTTCGACGTCTTTTCCACCCTCGACGGTTTCGGCTCGTACGGCGAGGGCGGCGACTGGGGTGGCTACTGGGGCAAGCAAGGTCCCGAGTTCCTCGACCGCCGTCTTGCCTTGTACGGCGAGAATCCGCGGTTGGTGCTCGGGGCAACCACCTACCGGCAGTTCCTGGAGATTCTGGGACCGAGCATCGAGGAGTCCGAGGTACGCGACCCGGTGAACACCCTGATGAGGAGCCTGCCGACAACGGTGGTGTCGAAGACACTGGAAGGACCCCTCGCCTGGAAGAACGCGACTCTGGAGAACGGCGACGCCGTCGACGTCATCGCCCGGCTCAAGGAGGAGTCCGACGTACCGATGGTCTCGGCCGGCAGCCTGTCGCTGAACCGGTCGCTGATGGCCGCCGGCTTGGTCGACCGCGTTCAGCTGACGATCTTCCCCGTCATCAGCGGTCAGACCGGAGTGGACCCGGTCTTCCAGGGCGCGGCCGACTTCGACCTCGAACTGATCGAGCAACGCACCCTCGACGGCCATACCCAGGAGCTCACCTACCGACCCACCCTTCACGTCTGAGTCAGCGTTGAAATCACTTCGCCCGGGCTCACCTCGTTCGGTAGGCTCGCGGGATTGTTCCACCGAGGCTGAGAGCAGGTTTCGCCCATGGCGTGTCGGATCAGTGAGCTCGTGCTCGGTTGCCGCGACCCGGAGGTGCTGACGACGTTCTGGTGCGAGGTGCTGGACTTCGTCGTCCTTGATCGCATGCACGACGGCTCGACGGAGATCGGGCCGCGCGAAGGGTTCGGCGGTCCGCAGCCGACGATCATCATCAGTCGCAGGGACGAGCCGGAGCCGGGGAAGACCCGGCTGCACATCGACGTCAACGCCACCGACCGCGATCAGGACGCCGAGCTCGAACGCCTGCTGAAGCTCGGTGCGCGCCCGGCCGACATCGGCCAGACCGGCGACGAGAACTGGCATGTCCTGGCCGACCCCGAGGGCAATGTGTTCTGCCTGCTCAACGCGCGCCTGAATCCACTCTGATGCTCGTCAGTCACTCCGGCGGGAGGCTGTTCATGACCTGCGCGGCGTCTTCGTTCCCGGGGTCGAGGTCGACGGCGCGTCGGAGCGCAGTCCTCGCCAGGTCGAGCCGCCCGTCCATCTGATGCGCCCACCCGGCCATCGTCCAAGCGGCGGATGAGTCCGGACGCAACTCGGTCCACACTCGCAACAGCGGCCAGACCAGGTCTGTGCGGTGCAGCTCGATCGCTCCCCACACGGCGTCGTCGAACCCCTCGTCGTCGAGGTCGAACTCGGCCGGCTCGACCGCGATCAATCGGTGGTACGCCGCCTTTGCTGCATCCGGACCGGACGTTTTCAGCGCCTCGGCGACAGGGCCGACGACCGAGCGCAGCAAGGCGCGCACGGCCGCCACCCCCTCGGGCGTCACACCGGAGACGTGGTGATCCGCGAGGGCGATGTCGAGTGCTGCCTTCGCGATGGGCGAGGCAGGGATCGTGTTGGAGTTCGCCAGTACGACGACGCCCGTACGCCGCTCAGGAACCAGCACGAGTCTCGACCCGAACCCTGGGTCCAAACCACTGTGGCTCAGCGTTCGATGCCCGCTGTAGCTGCCGATGGCCCAGCCCAGTCCCGCCGCTTCCTGCCATGGGGGGTTGCCGACCGACACCACGGGTTGCGACATCAGGTCGAGCAGCTCAGGGTCCAGCCGCGCCCACTGCCCGTCGGAAGCCGGCTCGAAGTGGGCCACCATCCAGCGACACAGCTCGACGAGGTTGGAGTGCAGGGTCGAGCTCGGGGCATGGCGCCTGGTGTACGGACAGGAGCCCTCGGGAACCGACAGCGGCATCCCGACATGCGGTGAGGCGGCCAGGTGCGCGGGCACGTCGCCGCGCAGGAAGGTGCTGTCCCGCATCCCCAGTGGTGCCAGGACATTGCGCCGTACGGCGTCCTCGAACGTCGTCCCAGTGACCCTGGACAAGACCAGCCCGAGAAGCTCGAATCCGGCGTTGGAGTAGGCGAACGCCGAACCGGGCTCCGCCTGCAGTCGCCAATCCGACAGGCTGCGCGCGAACTCGCTGAGGGCGTCGTCGCCGAGCTGAGGGTCGTGCCAGCCATAGTCCATGACGTCGGGAAGACCGCTCGTATGGCTCAGCAATCGCCGGGCTGTGACCTCGCCTGCCCGACCGTCAGCCAGCGTGAACTCAGGCACCCAATCGGTGATCGGAGCATCCAGATCGAGCACCGGTTCGCGGCCGGTTGCCAGCGACACGATGGCGGTCGCGACGAAGGGCTTGGACACCGACGCCAGGTGGAACATCGTCTCCGGGGTGGCCGGCGCGCCCGTTCCGACGTCACGAACGCCGAACCCGCGCGCGACCACCTCCTCGTCGCGTACCACCGCGACGGCCAGGCCCGCCACATCGTGCGAGCCGACGAAGGACTCGACCAGCGGCCACAACCCTGCCTCGACGCTCCCCCGAAGATCCATGCCCCACTCCCTGATTCAGTCGAGACAGAACTCGTTGCCCTCGACATCCAGCATCGGAAGGCAGGACTCGTTGAACTCGTCGGCCCGTAGGAGTCCCACGCGCTTCGCGCCGAGCGCGACCAGTCGTGCACATTCAGCCTCGAGCACAGCTACGCGCTCTTCACCCACAAGCCCCGTGCCGACCCGCACGTCAAGATGCACCCGATTCTTGACGACCTTGCCTTCGGGAACGCGCTGGAAGTACAGCCGCGGACCTACACCGTTGGGATCGCCGCAGGAGAACCCTGCCCCCTGACGCTCGGGCGGCAGCGAGCGATGGAAATCGGTCCACGTGGCAAACCCTTCGGGTGGCGGCGGTACGACGTACCCCAGCACCTCGCACCAGAAGCGAGCGACGCGCTCAGGTTCCGCGCAATCGAAGGTGACCTGGACCTGCCTGACCGATGCCATCCGCCCATCGTCCTGGACAGCGCAACCCTCGGCTAGGAGTTTTTGGCCGCCCGCGCCCGGTACGCCGCGACCGTCGTACGGCTCGCGCACGCGTTGGAGCAGAACCGGCGCGTCCGGTTCCGCGACTGGTCCACGAAGTAGTTTCCGCACCCGGCCGCGGCGCACCGCCCCAGCGTCACCGCCGGATCCCCGGCCGCGACCAGCGCGAGCTTGGCAGCGATCAACTGGCCGGCCCAGCGCTTGGCCGGGGTGCCGTTGCGGCTGAAGTGGATGTGCCAGCCGCCGTCGTGGTCGGACAGATGCATGTCCGGCGGGTAATCGCGCAGCAGGCGGTGCACGGCGTCGGGGGCAGCGCCGTCGACCGACTGCGCCAGCGCCGTACGCACGAGGTCCGGCAGGTCGCCGTAGTCGCCGTCCGGCGGCGGAGCGATCTCGTGCTCGGCGATGAACGCGGCGACCAGTTCACCGTGCTCGTTGAGCGTGCCGGTGTTGGCCAGCTCGACGGCCAGCCGCGTCACGTTCCCTATGTAGTCGCCGTATTCCACTTGACCACCTACATCATCGGTTCTTATGGTAGGCGCCATGCTAACTGATGACGCCTACATCGCCCGACGCCTGCACCTGCTCGGCGAGTGGGATGCCGCACTCGCCGTCTTGGACCCGGACTCCGAACCCGAACTGCGCGCGGAGATCGCCGTTGACCGCTGGTTCTTCCAGACCGACGGTCATGAGGAGGCCGAGAAGTCCGTCGCGGCACTCGATCCCGCATCGCCGACCGCGCAGTTGCTCACGGCACGAATGGCGTACAGCCGCCTGCTGTTCCAGCGTGACGCGCGGGCCGACGACCGCGCCGTGGCCGAGGCCGGCTATCGCGCGGCGGCACAGAGCGGCGACGAGTTGCAGCGCGGTTGGGCGGAGTACCACTGGGGCGTCCTGCTGGACAACATCGACGAGGACCCGGCCGGCGCCCTCGCGCGCTACGAGACAGCACTCGAGATCGCCAAGAAGTACGGCGATGGCTACTTCGAGTCGTACATCATCCGGCACCTCGCCCATCTGAAGGAGCCCACCGAGGGGATCGCGATGCTGCGCCGCTCACTCCACCTGCGCGCCGCACTCGGCGCCCGGCCCCAGACCATCGCCGCCCAGGCCGCCCTCGCCGAAGACCTCCCCGAAGACGATCCCGAGCGCGCCGAACTCATCCGGACCTTCCGTCCGGGCGCAGAAGAACTACGTATCGGCTGGCTCCTGTCCGACAACTGATCCGCCCGGGGTGGCTGGCGCCAACGGATCAGGAAGAGGATTCTTGGCCTCACCGCCCGCTGATCGGCCGCACCTTCAGGAGACACGATGCCGGACCGGACGGATCTGCTCGTCGTCGGTGCGGGGCCGTATGCCTACTCTGCGGCGGCCCTTGCCCGTGACAACGGCATCGAGACCCGGATCGTGGGCCTCCCGATGGCGTTCTGGCGGAAGAACATGCCGGTGGAGATGTTCCTGCGATCTGGTCCCGACTGGCATCTCGACGGAAAGGGCGAGTACACGTTCGAGGCATTCTTCGAGGATCGAGGCCTGCGACCCGAAGACGTCGACCCGATCCCGATCTCGGTCTTCCTCGACTACACGGAGTGGTTCCGTGGGCGCAAGAGGCTCGACGTGGACGAGCGTCTCGTGACCGGCCTGACCAAGCCGAACGCGGGCTTCGTGGCCACGATGGACGACGGTACGACGATCACCGCGGACAAGGTTCTCGCCTCACCCGGAATCGGCTACTTCCTCAACCTGCCGGAGTGGTACGCCGAGGTCCCCCCGGCTCGCCGCTCGCATACGTGTGAACTGGTTTCCTTCGATGCGCTCGCCGGTGCCCGGGTCGTGATCATCGGCGGCCGGCAAAGCGCCTACGAATGGGCGGCTTTGCTGTGTGACCACGACGCGGCGCAGGTGGACGTAGTACATCGCCACAGCACGCCGACGTTCGCCAAGGTGAGCTGGGGTTTCGTCGACCAGTACGTCGACCAGACGCTGGCGCACCGGGGATGGTGGCGAGGACTCCCGGTCGAGCGGCAGCGGGCAATCGCTGCCGAGTTCTGGCAGGTCGGCCGCCTCACCCTCGAACCCTGGCTCGTACCGCGAATCCCTGAAGCCGTCGTGACCAGTCATCCAGGGTGTGCGGTGGTCGCCACAGCAATCAGCGAACACGACGTGACTCTGACTCTCTCCGATGGCACGACGCTGACTGCCGATCACGTGGTCTTCGCTTCCGGCTACCGGGCCGACCTCGCTCGCGTGCCCTACCTGGGCGGCGTTCTGGATCGAGTCTCCATAACTGAGGGCTTCCCGACCTTGACCGAAGGCCTCGAAACGTCCCTGGCCGGCCTCTACCTGACCGGGTTCGCGGCAACCCGCGACTTCGGCCCCTTCTACGGCTTCACCAAGGGCTGCCCCTCAGCCGCCCACATCGCCATCACCGACATGCTGGGCTGACTTCTCTGCCGATGGCAACGGAGTTCATCCACTATGGGTGACGCCGCGGGCAGTCCGGACCTGCTGCAATGCGACCGAGACGCCTATCGGAGGCGCAGGTCATGAGGCTCGACCTGGGTGAGCCGGCTGGCGCGTGCGCTCATCTCTGGAGGGAATGACCGTGGACGCAATGACGAATGACTTCGGCGAAGTTCTCCTGTGGAGCTTCTGGTTCTTCATCTGGATCGCCGCACTGATGGTGTGGTTCCGTTGTCTGTGGGACCTGTTCAGCGACCGCTCGCTCAGCGGTTGGGCCAAGGCCGGCTGGGCGATCCTGCTCATCTTCGTACCGTGGCTGGGGGCACTGATCTACCTCATCGCCCGAGGCCGGAGCATGAACGAGCGGCGGCAGGCGGCGTTCGAGGAGGCGCAGGCCGACCAGAAGAAGTACATCCAGGATGTTGCAGGCAGTTCCAAGAGCCCGACCGACGAGATTGCCAGCGCCAAGCAACTGCTGGACTCCGGAACGATCACGCAGGACGAGTACGAATCCATCAAGACCAAGGCGCTTGCCTGACCACAACCGGCGTACCGGCTCACATGTCAGAGGCCCTCTCCCGAGCGGGACAGGGCCTCCGACCTGCGGTGGAGCTCAGTGACAAGGCGGCTCAACCGTGGACGAGCGGCGGTCCGAGCGGAAGCGCGCCACCACCTGTCGCCTGCGAAGCCGAGTTGAAGAACAGGTAGACACCCACCGCGGCGAACACGAAGACCACCACACCTGCGATGTGGAGCACGCCTGCTGATGCCTGCAGGGTGCCGATCAAGACCAGCACCAGGGCGATTTCGATGAGCGCGAAGAGCACCGTGTAGGCGCTCGGCAACCGGAGTGTGGCCAGCGTCAGCATCCCGATCACGACCAGCCACGAGATCAGGAACAGCCCCTGTGTGTCGACGGCGTCCGCGGCGACGATGCCGAGCCAGTTGTGGGTGAGGCCCAGTACGAGCATCGCGTAACTGAGCCAGAACCCCGCGAAGATGCCGAACACCCCGGCGACCGCGCTCTGGCCGACGCCGGCCGCCCAGACGGCCGCGATCACCAGGCCCAGGCCGGTGGCCGCGACGATGATGGAGAGCGAGGCACCGACCGCCGCCGCCGGCACGTAGCCGACAAGGACGAGACCAAGCGCGACCGATCCCACAATGAAACTGGGGAGACCGATCAGCGACGGGTCTCCGGTCACCGCTGGGACCGCGGCCTCGGCCTCAGCCGCCTCAGCGGCATGTTTGGCGCGTTCCTCGTGGGCGCCGAAGGCATCGGCGTCGATAGTGGTCATGGGCGAACTCCTTTCGGGGGCGTATCCCGGATCGGATCAGGGTCTCCACTTCGCCCCCGGCAATCTGTCTCGATTTGAGACACGGCTCGCACCCGGACGCTCACGCACTGCTGATCGCGACGCGGTTTCGATACCGTCAGGCCATGGCCGGATGGGACGGCTTGCGCGTGGACCTGCGCCGGTTGCTCGAGGAGTCACCGGGCGCGCTCGTGGTATTTCCCCATCCCGAGAGCGAGCGGTCTGAGCGGCGGTTCCGCATCGAGTTGGCCGCGTGGGCAGCCGAGATCGCGGCCGCGCTGGACGCGAAGTACGGGAGCCTCGTGGATCTACAGGTCGGGGCGATGACCTTTCCGGCCAGACAGCTATGGGTCAGCGAGCAGGCATGCCAGCTACGCGGAGACCCCGCCGAATCCGCCGGGCTCTACGTGGAATCCTCATCGCCGTTGTCGGTCCGGACCGGTCGGTTCGCTCACAACGACGTACTGGTAACGAATCGAGCCGAGCACGAGCAAGTGCTCTTCAGCAACCGCTCCCTGACATCGGCGGTGACCGACAACTCCGGCACTGTCGTCGGTCTGTACGTCGGCCCGAGCAACGCAGTTCGGGTGGGATTCGCGATCGAGCCTCACCAGAGCCGCCCCGTCCCCGTCCTGATCGGCACAGCCTCGGTTGTCCCCGACCTGGGGTACGCCGTACCGCCCGGCCAATGGCAGCTGGTCATCGCCCTACACACCGAGAACAGCAACATGCTGTCGAGCCCTCTGCCGCTCACCATCACGCCGTAGCACCTATTCACGGCCGGGGCGCGGCGTGAGCTGGATCGTCACCGGTGGGTCGCCGTACGGCGAGAGTTGGGTGACGCTTGTCCCCGGTCGGAGCTTCGGATCGCTCCGAAACCGCTGCACCAGGTGGTCTTCGGCCGCCAGATCTCCGGCATCGGCGGCCAGCAGTAGCCGGGCGACCTCGTCGGCATCGGAATCTGTGATCCCAGTGCCGACCTCGTCCCACAGGAGTGCCTCATGGCCGTACCGGTGCAGGACTTCCATGACGACGTACGTCCGGATGAATCCCGGACCAGACAGCTCCGACCCCGGAGCCACGCCATAGCCTGCGGGATCGAGGCGGCCGGAACGATAGCCCGTCCAGACCTCCGCGGCGGTCTCGAACAGCGCTCCCTCACCGGTCGGCAGATCGCGTACGTCGAAGGAACGGCTCCCCGGCTCCAGCTCCGGATCGAACCGCTGCCACCGCGCACCGTTCCACCATTCGGCGACGACGTGATCACCCCGGAAGTCCGGAGCGAAGTACCCAGTGAAACCCACCCGGGTCCGCGCCGGGGTCTCCTGCTCGCGAAGAGCAGCGACCGCGAGCAGGGCATCATCACGACAGCATCCCGCTACCCGGTCGCCAGGCGGCCTCGGATCCAGTAGCGGGCCGGAATGCCGCGCCTGATCGAGGTCCAGGATGGTTTGGACCCAGCGCGAGTTGATCTCGCCGCGACGGTCATCGCGGAGCAGGTGCGCTTCGGCGCGATAGTGGAGGACGAGATTGTTCACGGCCCTGCAGATCTCCTCGATCCCGGACAGCTCACGGAGCAACCGACCATGCCGGCCCGGATCGGAGAATGCGGAATGTCGCGCGAGTCGGTCCAGAGTGGTCATCCGACGATCCTGCCCGGATTTCTGGTGACATTTCAGGCATTTAAGGTCAGGCGCCTCCGTGCTGCACGCACTATCATCGCCACGAGTATGGTCCCGGCCGGAATGCGGCAGAGGTCGAATCGCGTGTTCCAGGAGGGTTGCCCCGGATGATTGCCAACAACACCGAGGGCTGGCATGGACTTCTTCGCCTCCTGCAGCGGCTTCCACGCCGTCGCAATCCAGGAGAACTGACCTGTGCTTCATGAGCTCTGGGACGACCCCGAAGACGAAGGTCTTTTCCTCTTTTGCTTGGCCGGTCCGCACGGCGACGATGCGCGAGGCACGCTTTCACCCTCCGCACGATTGGTCTGGACAGTCGAGGCCGCGAGCCACTTCGAGGCGATGACGCTCTACTACCACCATCAGGACTGGGGGCTGGGACCGATGAACTCTCCCGAGTGGGAACCGGCTCCGATCTGCGGTAGGGCTTAGCGGACTCGTGTCGTAACGTCGGCACATGATCCATGCAGTACGCACCGAAGCCGGCAGAACATGCCGGCACCCTGACCCGAGTCCTGGCACATCATTGGTCTCCTCCCACGGGGCGGCGGCGTGACGCCGCCTAACCTGCTCCTTGTCGACCTCGATGCTGATCTCGTCTCAGCCTGGTGCGGGGTCTTCGCCGAGCAGATCGGCGAGGGCCTGATCGAGGTTCAGCAAGGATCGTTGCTGGACGTGCTGCCGGAAGTCGACGCCGTACTGACGGCAGGAAACAGCTACGGGCAAATGGACGGCGGTGTCGATCGAGCACTCGCCAGGTACTGGCCCAACGTTCAGCGGTCGGTCTGGGCAGCGGTGGCTGACGACTATCACGGCTACCAACCAGTGGGGGCAGCGAGCGTGGTTCCGTCTGGCGGCGAGCCCTGTCGGTGGCTTGTCTACGCACCGACCATGCGCGTGCCGATGCCGCTGTCAGGCGAGCTGGACATCGCCGTACACGACGCTTTCTGGGCCGCCCTGTTGGCCGTCGATCGTCACCCGGCAGCCAACACGGTCACGAGAATCGCGGCGCCTGGTTTCGGTACGGGATACGGCCGCGTGCCACCTGGCCGGGCCGCACAACTCATGGCCGCCGCCTACACCATGTGGCGCCTACCAGCCGCCACGCGCATCTCACAACGCGAGGAGCTACTTCACCGAATCAGCTCGGAGAACACCAACTGACCATCGAGCAGCTCGCTTCTGCTCAGCCGGTTGGGCGGTTCGCGCGACTGCTTGAGCTCGGTCAAGTCGCCGCACCCGGAGCGGAATGAAACGCCTGGATCCAGCACCGGGCCTACACCACCAGCACTGCTGTCGACGCCACCAAAGACGGCGCACCACCGGATACCGCCGCTCGCGCTGATCGCACCATCGCCGTCACCCCTGCGCGCCGCAGCAGCACGCCCTGTTCGTCACGCTCACCCGCGCGAGCGCCAAGACACCGTGGAAGGTCAGAGTAGGACAATTCAAAGAACAAGACGCAAGCGTCGCTCGGCGGTTGTAGTCGTGGTCGCAGTGGTGATGGCTCGCTTGCTGGTCACTCTTGCGTCCTGGGACGGCCAGTAGGCGGGGTCGCTACGCAAGGGGCCCCGGACGCAAATCGTCCGGGGCCTCAAGTCCCCATGGAATCCCCCGGCGGCGCAGGGATTCGTGCGCCGAACCCTCAGGACGGCAGCGCACCATGGACCGCCAGGGCGTACCCGTCGGGGTCCTGGAACATGAACGTGCGGCCGAACGGAGTGTCGAACGGGTTCATCAGAATCGTGACGCCGGCCCCTTCGAGATTGTCGTGCAGTAGCTGCGCGTCGCTGACCCGCAGCGACACCGCGATGCCAACCCCTACCGGTCCCGCGTCGAGGTCTGTGCCGGGCAACGGTTCCCGGATCGCGAACGGGATCGTGGCCGACCTGAACACGATCACGCCAGGCGGCGCGCCGGGCTCACGTTCGAGCCCGAGATGCCCTTCATAGAAGTCGGCCGAACGCTGGAGGTCGCGCACCTGCAACGCGAGAAAGTCAGGACTGGGGGTTTCCGACATGG
This sequence comes from Kribbella pittospori, assembly GCF_004331465.1. Classification (GTDB taxonomy): domain Bacteria; phylum Actinomycetota; class Actinomycetes; order Propionibacteriales; family Kribbellaceae; genus Kribbella; species Kribbella pittospori. Next base: position 105,113 of record NZ_SJKB01000001.1, on the reverse strand, counting down.
TTTTCCTCTCCTTCCGTGCGGCTCTCTCCGCCCGGATGGTTATCAGAAGGAGCCGTAGCTCGGGATTCCAGTCGGCCGGTAGCTCGCGACGCCGCCGCCTCACCGGGTTTGCCAGGCGACTGCACGGCTCCATCGAGTGTCACGAACATCTGCACTGCACTATGAGCTTCATCGTGTCTCCCGGCGCCGGCTCGATTCTCTACCGGTACGTCGAGCAGGCACCCTGAGAATCGACAGCGCGCGGGAAATCCTTGCCGTCGCCCCCTCCAGGCGTGCTCCCGAACCGGGCGCCCGGTCGACGGCCCGCCCGACATGCAGCGGTTCGAGCAGCTCCGGTATGTCCACCGGTCAGGTGCTGCGGGTGGGTCGAGCGACTGGCGCGGTCCCCACCTCGCTGCCAGCTACTGCAGATGCGCTGAACCGCAGGTGAGGTGCGTGCTCGCCTTCGCCTCGGCGCAAGCAATCAGGGTGACCGCGGCTGCGGGCGGGCGCTCGTCCGGGATCGGCGCCAGCTCGATCCTGGCGGCAGTGCGGCTGGACCATCCAAGGTCGCGATGCGGGCGGGGTGTCGGCGATGCTGTGGGGGTGGAGTACGTGTCCAGAGTGCCGCGGCCACCGCTGGACGGCCTGATTGACGACCTCTACTACCTGGAGGGCGCGCCGCCGTACGCCCGGCTGACGCTGCCGCCGTCGCCGTCGGCCTTGCTCATCGTCAACCTCGGGGCGCCGTTCCGCATCCGCGGCGGCACCGACAACGAGACGGCCGAGTACGCCGACGGCTGCGTGGTCACCATGCCCACCCGCGCGTTCGAGTTCGGCTACCCACTCCGGACCCGGTCCGTCGGCGCGCACCTCAAGCCGTGGGGGCTGGCGCCGTTCGTGCCGATGCCCGCGGCCGAGCTGTGTGACCGGCCGGTGACGATCGAGCAGGTCTGGGGCCGGCCTGCTATTGCTGAGCTGCGAGACCGGCTGGCCACGGCGGACGGACCGTACGAAATGCTGACGCTGCTCGAGGAGGAGCTGATGCGACGGCTGTCCGAGACTTCCGGCCTGGGGCTGGTCCGCCACACGAGCGGCGTCATCGCGGCGACCAGCGGGGCGGTGGCGATCGGCGACCTGAGCGCGGCGGCCGGTGTCAGCACTACCCATCTGGCACAGCGGTTCAAGGAGCTCATCGGCGTCACGCCGAAGCGGCTGGCCCGCACCTACCGCTTCACCGCCACCGCGTTCGCGATCGACCCTGCCGGACCGATCGACTGGGGCGAACTCGCGGGTCGCGCAGGCTACTTCGACCAGGCCCACTTCGGCCATGAGTTCCGGGCGTTCACCGGGCTCACGCCGACCCGGTACGTCGAAGTTCGGCGGCGGTTTCTGCGCGAACATCCCGGCCACGTGTTCGACGGCTGGCCGCTGCCGGCCGATTGATTTCTTACAAGAGCGACAGCTCACGACACGCTAATTTTGGGGCACCCCAAGCAGAGGAGCGCCCCGTGGGCACGGTGGTCATGTACAGCTCGGTGTCGGTGGACGGCTTCATCGCGGACGAGAACGATCAGCCCGGACCGCTGTTCGACTGGTTGACCAGCGGTGACGTCCCGTTGGACGAGAGCGGCGCGTTGAAGGTGTCGCAGGTGTCCTACGACTACACCCGGGCGTACTGGGACCAGATCGGGGTGACGGTCGCCGGTCGCCACGTCTTCGACCTGACGGACGGTTGGGATGGGAAGCCTCCGGCCGGGATCGACAATGTGGTCGTCGTGACGCACCGGCCGCAGCCCGAGGGCTGGGACCCCGAGGCGCCGTTTCACTTCGTCGACGGCGTCGAGGCAGCCATGGCCAAGGCGCAGGAGCTTGCGGGTGACCGCATGGTCGAGGTCGCCGCCGGCGACGTCGGTGGCCAGGTACTTGCCGCGGGCCTGATCGACGAGGTGCGCATGGACGTCGTACCCGTCGTGTTCGGGTCCGGCAAGCGCTACTTCGGGTCGGTCCACGCGCAGCACCTGTTGGAGGATCCTGACGTGGTGATTCAGGGCAACCGGGTGCTTCACCTGCGCCATCGGGTGCGCCGTTAACCGATCCGAGCGGGGCGCGCCACGTGGGCTCACGGGCGGGTATTGAGCTGGGATCGATGAACTATGGCGATCACGTGACGCGGCGCGCTTCTGCCTGCTAGTTCTGGTTTCCGGGAGGCTGGGTAGCGATCACGCGCTTGATGCCGATCAAGACCCGGTAGCGCTCTCGTGACGCGAATCCTGTCATCTTCCAGACGGCCGGGTGTCCTGTCTCTGCACAGAGGTGCAGCACTCGTCCGTCGTCCACACAGACCCCTACGTGGGCGCCGTAGGCATCGTTGGTGGCGTTGAATAGCAGCAGGTCAAGCGGCTGGGCGACCGATACGCGGGCTGTCGTCTTCGTATCGGTCCATAGTTCACTTGACCGCAGAGTAGGCGGAGCCAGATCGAAGTACCGAAGAACCTCGTAGGCGAACAGTTGGCAGTTCGCACCCAGCGCGAGGCCGGGACGATCGGTCACTGCGCGGGACCCCGGAAAGCGGCTGCCGACGTACGGGACGGTCCAGAAGGCCGCCGGTAGTTGCTGGAGCACCCGATCCATGAACACATCATGGAGGGGTCCTGAACTTCACCTGGGTGGCGGCGACCGTCTTGTTCGACGGCTGCGGGAACGTGGTGGTCGCTGATGGGCTGCGGGGCAGCGGGAGCTGCCGACTTGCTGGCTGGGGCTTCTCCACTGGGGCGTTGCGTTTCGGGTGCGGGATACTGCGGGTGACGGGACGGCCGGGGATGCCAGTCCGGGAAGCCTCGTCGCGGGTCGAGATCGGAGATGCGATGGGGCAGGCGCTGCTGACGCTGATACCGCTGGCCCTCGCGGCGGCGCTGAGCAGCGTCCCCATCACCGCCACCATCTTCATCCTGCTGTCGGAGAGCCGCGGCCGCTCCGGCCTGAGCTTCCTGGCCGGCACGGTGATCGGCACCTTCGCCACCGTCGCATTGGCGGCTGTGGCAGGCCATGCGCTTCCCGGACGACCTCGCGAACATGAGGCCCTCGTCGGGAAGTTGGAGGTGGTGATCGGCAGTGCCCTGGTGCTGCTGGGCGTGGTGACCCTAGCGCGTCGGTCCCGCGCAGGGAGCGGACGTGGACCGCGCTGGCTGGACAGCCTCGGCACGGTCGGCATCCTGCCCGTGTTCGGCATCGGCCTGGCGCTGAACCTTCGTCCGAAGGCGATCCTCCTGGCGGCGGCCGCGGGCCTGGCAATCGTCGGGGTGGACTTGGGGTTCTACGACAACCTCGGTCTGGTGGTCATCTACACAGCGATGGCCACCTGCACCGTAAGTGTTCCCATCGTCGCGACGATCCTGTTTCCGCGGCGGATGGAGCCTCGCCTCCTCTCCGCGAAGGGGTGGATCGCCGCTCACTCCAGCACGGTCGGTGCCACGATGATGATCCTGATCGGCGCCTTCGTCATCGGCGTCGGGGTGACCGGCTGAGCCCGCCGCGCGCCGGCTCGGAGATCCCATATCCAACCTAGGATTCAGAGGATGAACGACCAGATCGATCATCACGAGGTGGAGTCGGTCACCTGCTTAATCGACGGCGTCGAGCACGTGTGCTCCCTGGAGGAGACCGCGACGCCGGACTCACACTGGACGCTGGTCCTGACAACTCCCGACGGGACGAAGTGGACCGGAGCCGGCCAGGGCCTGTGGACAGCGTTTGTTGAACTGCGGCGTCAGCTCGAACCACTCGGTCACCGGATGTGCTGTGCGGGCGCGAGGATCGACGCGCACATGCGCGGTGGCAGATGGACGGGCGGCGACATCGTCGACATTCTGAGCCGGCGGACCATGCTCGGGATCCGGCACAAGGCTTTTGTCTTCGACTACGCCCCGCCCGCCAAGATCGCCACCGTCGACGAGCAGTCGGCCCGCACCGACCGATGGTTCCACACCCCCTGGTGGCGAGCCCTCCTCCCCGGCGACCCTGTCCGCTGAGCTTCGGTGAGCGAATATCACGTCGGCCGTCCAGCTTGCGAGGCTACGCGTTCGGTCCGCTGCGGTGGTGGCCGTGGCGGTTAAAGATCGCGACTGGCGGGTTCGCTCGCTCTAGGCTGCCGGTGTGAGCCTCGACATTCCTGACCAGGTCCGCAGAACGGTCATAGCCGACGGGAACGAATCCTGGCTGGACGAGCTGCCGGGCGTGGTGGACTCGCTGGCCCAGGAGTGGTCTCTGATGATCGGGCCCAGCTTCGCGGGCGGTCACGCCGCCCTGGTCGTCGAGGTGACGCTGGTTGACGGAACTCCGGCGGTCCTCAAGATCGGTGTGCCAGGTCGGGACGTCGGGCCGGAGGCCACGGTGTTCCGCCTGGCGAACGGAGGGGGATGCGCCAAGCTGTTGAACGAAGACGTGGGTCGACAAGCCCTTCTGCTGGAGCGCCTCGGAGCTCCGATGTACGACGTCGTGGCCGACCCTGCAAGCCGCCACGACTTGCTGTGCGATGTGGCGGTTCGCCTGTGGCGTCCGATCGGTCCCGACGTTGACCTTCCCACCGGCGCGAAGTTGGCTGAGCAGTACGCCGATCGGCTGCCGAAACTCTGGGAGCAGGCGGGGCGACCGTGTACGCCGGCCACCGTGGCGGACGCGCTGGATTGCATGAATCGTCGTCGCCTTGCCCACGACGATCGGTCCGCGGTTCTGGTCCACGGTGATGTCCACGAGATGAACGCCCTGCAGGCGAGTGACGGCAGCTACAAGCTCATCGATCCAGCCGGGCTGCGGGCAGAACCGGCCTGCGATCTCGGCACCATCGTGCGTTGCAACCCGGATCTCGGCGATGACCTCTGGGCGCGGACCGAGCTGCTGGCTTCTCGCACGGGCGTGGATGCCACCGCCATCTGGGAATGGGGAACCATCCACCGAGTCGTCAGCGGCGTCTATGCCTGCAGTATTGGCTTTCAGCCCTTCGGCGATCTGCTGCTGGCCGAAGCGGACCGCCTCACGGCGTAGTCAGCCGTCCCACGGCAGGCGGCGCTTAAGTTCGTCATGGGTCGGTGTCATCCCTCGGGCTGCCATCACGCGCACCTTCTTCAGGTTCGAAAGTGACAGCAGCGGCCTGTAGTCCAGGTCGTCGGCGATCAAGGTGTGGAGTACGAGACGCTCGAGTTGGGGCAGCTGGGAGAGGAACGCGACCGACTCCAGGCGGACGTTCCGTGAACCACCCAGTCTCCGCCGAGCTCCAAGTCTTTGACCGCTCGCATTTCCCGACAGGACTGGCATCGACGAGACCCCGTAGCCCCTCAACCAGAAGGGATTCCACGCGCTGAAGACCTGCAAGCTGAGCTACGTTCCGGATCCTGGAGGCCCCGCCGAGGCGCAGGGTGTGCAGCTGAGACATGTTGCTGAGATGGAGAGGTCGTCGTAGTCGCCCCACTTGACCGCGAGCGACGTCAACTGGTGCTGATCGGGCAACGCGTCGAAGAGCCGCTTAGGTGTCCGAGTCGTGAAGCGCAGCGACCGGATTGGAGTCGGCCCCGACCTGAAGAACTCAACCCACTCGTCGACGATCTGGCGCTTGCGCCGCTCCGAGTAGGCCGAACCTAGCTGAGTCGCCGCAATCATGACCGAAGCCTCGTCGGAGTACTCACCAACCTCGACGAGCACCCGCCCGCCACCCGCCCGATCCCGTGACATGCCAACATTCTTGCACCGGGCAACAGACATAGCCGCGCAAAGACCAGCTGGGAATGGTAACCGGATGTCGAAGCCGGGGGCCGCGGTGGGTCAGAAGGTGGCGATTGGGTTGACCGGGCTGCCCGACGTACCGGCGAAGCGGACCGGTGCGACTGCGAGGTGGAAGTCCCACTGGCCGAGCTCGGCAGCCGTCGTCGCGCACACCTCCAGGTCGCAGTTGTCGAGCAGCCACAGACCCATCGCAACGAGGCTGACGGCGTGAACCGGCATCAGTACGTCGTCGTACCCCGACGGCTGAACGTCCTGTGGGGTGTCAGCGCCGATCAGCGCGACCTCCCTTTCGTGCAGCCACGGCAGGCAGGACGCGTGCCAGCCGGCCTGCGTGATACCGCCGGCCGCACCGGCTTCGTGCCGAGCGCGGCCATAGCCAGTCCGCAGGAGTACTGCGTCGCCGGGGCGCACCTGCACACCCTGGCGGCGCTCGGCCTCCTCGAGATCCTCGGGAAACACACCCTCACCCGGTTCCAGCCACGGCACATCGCGGACCCTTGCAACGTCCAGCAGGACACCCCGCGTGATGATCCCGTTCGCCGCCGCCGTGACGGCCGCCCACGCCGATCCCTTCGCGGCGGCGACCAGGGAATGCGACCGTCCGTTGTACATCGCGCCGTCCCAGAAGATGTGGCACGGCGAATCGACGTGGGTGATCGTGTTGCCGTGGAACATGATTCCGAGCCGCTCGTTCGAAAAGCCCCAGCGCCGGTCGTTGTGGAATGCAGCCGGCATGTGCTCGGCGCCCGGCATCTCGGCGGCGCACGGGCACGTCGTCGTGGACCGCTCCATCTCTTCTGGTACGGCGACCTCCCATCCGCACGAAACACTCCTGCCGTGGCGCACGGCCCGCGCTGCCGCCAGCCGGACGTCGTCGGTGATGTGGTTCAGAGTGCCGAGCTCGTCATCGTCACCCCACCGCCCCCAGTTCGACAGCGTGTCGAAGTACCCGAGCACGTCGTCCTGTGTGGGCATCGCTCGCTCTGCCGTCATCCCACCATCAACTCCTCAGGTCACGCGATCCGAGCCGCCAAGGCCGCTGAGCTGGTATGACACCAGAGCAGCGGGTCATCAGTCGGCCGGTCAGGGGGCCGGTCACACCTCTGGCACCGGTAGCCGTTCATATTGCCAGGGACCGATCAGCCGGCAGCGGTGGACTGGCCCCCTGGAGGCTCACGGCTGCGCGTCCGGCGACCGTCCGTCAACGTCCATGGATGTCCGACCGCATGCCACCCGTTGTCACTCGGCCAGTCACTCACGATGTGATCTGCCAGTACATCCGGTCGTCCCCTGCCTATGACAGGCTTGCGGGCCGGCGACTGGCCCTCTGATGATGTGTCGATCAACAAGTCGCCTGCCACGACGAGGCTCAGACGTGCTGTCCGGGCGGTCATCCTGGCCGATGATGACAGCGTCCTGCTGTGCCGCTTCAGCTTCCCGCATCCAGCTGTACCGACGGGCGCAGCAGGCGTATGGGCGGCCCCCGGCGGCGGCATCGAGCCCAATGAACTGCCGTTGGCGGCACTGCGCCGGGAGCTGCACGAGGAGACGGGGCTTGTCATTGACGCCGACCCGCCTCACGTCTGGCATCAGGAGGTCGCCGCTCCGAGCCGTGCGGACGGCTACGACGGGCTGGTCAACGACTACTTCCTCGTCCGCACCACGCGCTTTGATCCCCGCGGCGCGCTGTCCGATGACGACCTCGCCGCCGAGCACATCAGCGGGATGCGATGGTGGCGGCACGGAGACATCGCCGAGTATGGCGGAACCGACCTGTTCTCACCCCGAGACATCGCCACACCGCTGGCGGCCCTGATCGCCGGTGACATCCCACGCACACCAGTGACGCTCGGCCTGTGATCTCTCTGAGCCCTTCACAACGCCCGATCATTCCCCCGACAGGGCGGACGATCTGACACCGGGCTTGAGCGCTGCGGACTGGACGCCTCGGCAGCTGCGGCACGGCTTCGTGTCGTTGCTCAGTGCCAAGGGTGTCAGCATCGAACAGATCTCAAAGTTGGTCGGGCGCAAGACCAGCCAAGTCCATGCCATTCACACGTGGCCCTGGAGGGTCAAGGCTGCGCGCCCGGCGACCGCCCGTCAACGGCCCTAGATATCCGGCCGCCCGCCACCCGTGGTCACTGAGTTAGTCACTCAGAATGTGATCCGCCAGTAGACCCGCGACACGTGTCCGCGACCCGATTCGCCCATTACCGGCCCAGACGCGTTCATCTCGGACGAGGCCAAGGTCGCGTTCCAGGACGGAGCGATTGCGCCAGGCAGCGGCATCACACCCGAGGTACTGAGGGCGCTTGGGGCGAGGGACCTCGGCGACTACCGCGGCCACACCGTCCAGGTGCTCGCAGTCTCGCGCGTCACCGCCGCGTTCCACACCGACCGCGGCCTGCGAAATCTGCCCGCCTGGGAGGTTCACGTCAGCCAGACCCGTGGTGCCCTCGCCGGAGCTGTCAGAACGATGGGCCGGGGTTCGGCATCCACCGGGAAGTCGTCCCACAGTCGCAAAGCGGCGCGGGCACCACTGCTGGCAAGACGATCCACCCCTCCACTGTAGGGATGCGCCTGACCCGCATCGCTCGGATCTGCCGAATTCAGGACGTTGCGGAAACGACCCCCTAGCGATCCGAGTGCCGGTCATCCTAGCCACCATCAACGGGCTGCTGGGTCTGGCCGGGCAACGCGTTGAGGACCGGGCTCATCGTTCCGATGGCCAGGGCCAATCGTCGAGGCGCCCGACGAAGTCGTGGAACGGTGTTCCCTCATAGCCGTCTTGGAATGGCTCGACCTGGGCTTCATATAAGACGACCAGCGTCTCGTGAACGCCACCGACGAACTCCTGCGCCAGCATCTGTGCGAGCACCTCTCGCTCGGCCGGCGTCAATCTCCGCAACAGTTGGTTTACGGCCGGCTGGGCCGGCACGTCGATCCTGGCGTTCCACAGCCCGGAGCGGACACGCTTGGCACCAATCTGCCCCTGCCCAACCCTGCAGGCCAGAGCAAGTCGGTCGATAAGTGGCCCTGTAGCCAGTCCGGTCATCGGTCACGCCACGAATGATGCCCCAGCGCGCGACCTGGCCCACAGCCGCCGTCCCAGCCACCACGCGGGGAACGCACGCACCTGCCGCCGATACTGAGGCGCGATCATGCCGATGTGCGGATAGACGCGCTCTTCTAGAACGGGCTCCAGTAGACGGCGTCCTCGGGGATCGCGTCATCGCCGAATGCCGCCCTGTTCGTCAGGTGGCCGTCGACCTGCCCCACCTTCAACAACTGCCAGCCGTCCTTGAACACGAGCTCCAGCCCGTGTTCGGCCTCCCAGGCACATTCGTTCTCAACGCTCACGTACCAATGCGATCCGCCGCGCTTGACCCACACCTCGTCGCCGAAGGTTACGAAGCCCCAGACCCGGTCGGCGCCGGATATCGATGGAAACCGTGGCTCGTCGGCGTAGCGGACTGCGAAGTCGCGATAGTAAGCCCACACATGATCGCCGGCTTCGCGCTTCAATCCGGCCGCGGTAAGGGCACAAAACGACTGGACGGTCGCGGTGAGGCTCACTGCCTCGGAAGGCTCGAACCCGTCGACGATGAATCGGCAGCGGTTTCCGAACGCCTGAACGTCCAGCGGCTCACTGGCTAGCCAATCGAACTCATCTTCAGACAGTGCGCCTAGGCCCGGAATGGTGACGATCATGAGCGAAGTATCGGCCCCTTCGAGCGCACTCGGGTCGCCTGGTGAAGATCCGCGCTCTTCTGCCGCGACGTGGCCGTCCTGAGCGATGTGCGAGGCCACGTACCGCAGTGTCGCCAGGACGTCACCTCGTGAGCAACGCACGGATCTGCCGCTGAGCGTGCACGATCATGCCGATGTGGGGTTGCGGCGCTCCGCCGCATCCGATTCCGAGCCCTCAGAGACGCGCGCCGCCGGCGGGGGCGTTCCGCTTGCCTTTGCCCGGTCCGCGCCGCCTTGGTCCGCGCACGTTTGGCTGCAAAGTATCCGTCCGGTTCTAGGATCGCAGTATGGCTGACTTCACCTGGCTCCCGGCCAACCGCGCAACGACTGATGACGTCGACGCGGTGTTCGCCACGGGCGGCGCCCGCAAGTGCCGTTGCCAGGCCCTGAAGGTGCCGGGATGGATCTGGCGTGACACCACCCAGGAGCAGCGAGACGCCGCGCTGCTCGAGCAGACCGCCTGCGGCACCACCGGCCCGACGTCCGGGCTGATCGGGTACGTCGACGGCGAGGCGGCCGGCTGGGTGGCGGTCGAGAAGCGGGAGAACTACCCCCGGCTGTGGAGCCGGAAGCAGGCGTGGATGCGGATGGACCCCGAACTGGAGGGCGTCTGGTCGGTCACCTGTTTCGTCGTGCGCAAGGGGCGGCGCCAGTCGGGGCTGACCTACGAGCTTGCCGCTGCCACGGTCGAGTACGGCCAGCAGGTCGGCGCCCGCGTCCTGGAGGGCTACCCGATCGAGCCAGCACCAGGGAAGTCCGTGATCTGGGACGAGGCGTCGGTGGGGCTGGTGCAGGTCTTCCTCGAGGCCGGTTACGAGGTGGTCGCCTCGCCCACCCTGCGGCGGCGCGTGGTGCGGCGACGACTGAGCGGCGCCTCATGACCGTCGCCAACCTAGCCAGCCCAGGACTTCATTCCGCAGTCTCACACCTGACCCGGAAGCGCCCGCTCATGCCGCAGACAGTGCGCTCATCTGCCGATGAGAGGTCGCGCTCTAGACCGTGAGGGGACGACACGTTCAACTATCGTGTGCAACGTGGACGACCGCGAATACTTCGAGTTCGAGGATGCACAGCTGACGTCGTTCCAACTCAAGTTCCTGGCGGCACTGCGTGTCTTAGTTGACGGCCGCCTTCGCCCGTATTGCGTTGAGTTTGACGACGACAGACTCCTGCTCGCCTTGGACATCGACGCGCCCGACGTTGCCCTGGTCAACGTCGGTTTGGAACTCAGCGGGAATCGGCTGCGAGGAGACCGGATCAGCGTCGACGATCGGACGTTCCCGCCTACACCAACCCGTGATGGATTCGTTCTAGAAGGCACCCCGACCGACCTCGCAGCCCGGGGATGCGAGTTGCTGGACACTTACGTCCGTCGGCCGGTCGTTAGGTACGAGTGGCTGCACCGACGGAGGGTGTACGCGACGTGCCATCTGTTTGAGGACACGGGTGAACGGCTGGCCGACATGTACCGCAGCGACTGGGCGCCGCGGAGACAGGAAGCCGAACTCATCGCCAAGGGCTTCGTGCACGGCGCGGGCTGGATCCAAACTGAAGGTCTTGGGGAGCCCGACCGAGTCATCTTGGTTCGAGGCGCCCGCTGACGATCGCCGGAGGCGACACGCCTAACTTGGAGACGTCCGCTCGTGCCGCTGATGGTGAAGCGCGGAACTGCCGATGTGCGCGCATTCGGATGCTGCGGGAAGATCGGGTCCGTGACAGCCGAGGAGGTTAGGTTGCTGTCATGGTGAACGGTGTGGACCCGAATAATCCGGCCGACCTGTACGACGAGCTGATGGCGCGGCGTGCGGCGCTGGAGCAGGAGGTGCGCCGGCGGCTCTCGCGCCACAGTGAGGAGGTGCTGAGGCAGTTGCCGCTCGCGAGCGGGTCGACAGAGGCCGTGAGTGGCCGCACGGACGGCATTCGCCTGACTGCGAACGGCTCGTTGCAAGCGACGTTGACGTTTCGGGACGTCGACGGCGTGACGTCGACTGTCACCCTTCGCGCCGATCCGGGCGGACAGGTCGAGGAGTACGCCGCCGAAGAGAATGAGTCAGAGGTTGTGGCGCCGATCCAGACGCGCGACGAGTCTGACGAGCGCCGCAGCATCGTGACCGCGCTCGCGCGAGAACACCTGTCGACAGGTGCCGCCGACGATTTCCTTGTCATGCTGCGCCCGGCCCTTCGGCTGGTCCACGCGGGCGAGAATGAGCAGGCTGTGGCGCAGCTCGGCGGACTGCCCACGCTGCCGATCAATTCCTGGCCGGTCTGGGGAGGACATGGACCGCTCGGCCACGTGCTCAGTTTCGATTGCGCGCCGGTCGCGGCGATGTTGCCCGAGCTGGGGCTGCCAACCGACGGCCGGTTGGCCTTCTTCTACTTCGATGACAGGTACGACGACTGCGAGAGCACGGTCGGATCCTGGGACCCTTCGAGCCACCCCGGGTTTCGGGTGCTTCATCTGCACCCGGAACTGAGCACCCGAGCCAGCATCACCGACGCCGCGACTCCGGTGCCACCCGGTCTGGCCCCGTTTCCGGTAGTCGCTCTTGCGGCAGTGCGAACGGTGACCTGGCCGTCGCACGAGACGCCGTTGGCACAGGCCGTCTGGAACAGGCATGGGCTGACGGGTCCAAGGCCCGGCGTTCCGGCGCCAGCCGTGGGTGCTCTGTATGAGGATCTGTGGAAACTACCGGGCGGCGGTTACGACACCCATCAGATCGGGGGCCATCCCTGCCCCCAGCAGAATTCAGTCGAGATGGAAGTCGAACAGTTGCGGCGCGGACTCGTCGGCGAACCGTTCGAGTGGAGCGACCCGAGCGTGCACTCGGCCGCGTCCGAGTGGCAACTGTTGCTGCAGGTGGCCTCGGACGACGACGCCGGCATGATGTGGGGCGATGTGGGTCAGCTGTACTACCTCGTCCAGAACGCCCAACAGCCACAGGACGCTCTGTTCACCTGGCAGTGTGGCTGACACCGCGGCGACGGCGTGGAGCGGAACCCGCCCGGCGCACACGCCCAGATCTGCCGCTGTCGAGACGGAGGCGTCAGTCAAGTGGTGGCCGGTCGAGGACTTCCACGTAGACGATCTCATCGTCGACGACGTCGAGGATCAGCATTCCGGTCCAAGGCGGGTCGAGAAGGGCGTTGCGGTGGCCAGGGCCATAAGCACCGTCGGGTGGATCGGCGGTGTAGAAGCTTTGGCAGAAGTCATCGCCACATCCGCACGGCTGCACAACCTCAAGGGAGTCGACGGACCTCGCGAGGCCGGCCTCGTCCTCCGCGGTCAGTGCGTCACGCAACTCGATGGACAACTTCGGCCACCGGTCTACAAGTCGGTTCACGCACTAATAGTCCACCAGGACCCGTCGCCGTCCCCTCAATCGCACTTATCTGCCGCAGATAGTAGGGCGCGGTTATGCCGTCGTGCGGGCGCGCCATGCTGGCGAGCACAGCCGAGCGGAGTGCGTGTCGCGTTCCACAACGCCCAGCAGCAGGCGGCCCGGGTTCCCTAGACGTTGCGTGCGCGCCGGCGCAGGCGCCACGTCTTCAGTTTGGCCCACAGCCGTGCCAAGAGCAGTCGGATCCTCGTGCGCAAACTCAGGGGCAGCAGCTTGGCCAGACGTTTCGTCAGCCGACTGGGCTTGACCGTGCTCGCCGCCTGACTGGCCGGTTTGGTGGTGGCCTTCGTCGCCTTTTTGACGGGCTGGGTCGGGTCGGGGCTCATCGTTGCTCCTTCGGGTCGGATCGCGCACCACGGGCCACGTTCTTCCCCGCGCATACGACCCCTGACGCGCTGCTTCCTTTCCTGTGCCCGCACCGGCCCCAGGCATTCCCGTCCGGCACTCGACCATGCCGCGTTGTTCCGCACGGTCATGCCGATGTTCGTGCCTTGATTGCGATCACTGCTGCAACACTGTTCGCCGTGAATGAGGCGTTGGAGGAGGCCCCCGGAGGACGTGCTCTGGTGGCTACTCAGTCACGGTGCGCGCCTTGAGTTGGTACGTCCTGCCCTGGCCGTTTCTATCCTGCCTTCGATGTAGACGCCGAGGTCGACCACGTAACGATGCCTGATCGTTCCGAAAGGCGGGCGAAGGACGAGCAGCGCAGACGCGACGCCCTTGCCGAGTCGGGCGCGCGGGGCCAGGGCTGAACGCACGGATCTGCCGCGGATAGTAAGGCGTGGTGATGTCGAAGGGCGGGCGCCTCGGAGGTCTGGGCCGTAGACTTCTCGAGAAGAGTGCCATCGCAGCGATGGGGCGAACCGTGAGCCGACGCGAAATCTCCGACGTACGACTGTTCGCGGTCATGCAAGACGGTAGCGAGTCGCCGGTCTTCTATGTTCGCTCCGCGGGCAAGCTTTTCCCGGCCGCCGATGTCATTCCAGCCGACCGTGACCATCGAGCGTGCGCCAGGGAGTTGGCGACGAGACACACCAAGCCGAGTCCACTGGACATCGCGTCTCGGCTCGGCATGGACTATTTCCTCGTCGAGGTTCCCCACGGCTCCACCGAGGAACCGCTGACGGCGTGGCGAGTGGACGACAAGATCTACTTCGACAAGCGGGAGGCTCGGCGCGCGCTCTACGCCAGCATCGGGCCAGATCCCTCAAGCCGAGAATGGCGCAAGGCACTCAAGTTGGCCGGCCTGGATTCGGACGACTGAGCAGCCGAGATCCCGCTGGGCAAGCCCCATGGCAGCTGAAGTCGACCAGGGCCCTGAGCTAGCGTGTGCGCGTGCTCCTCACAAGCGACAACATCCAAACGGAGTTCCTAAGGACCTTTCCGCAGGCAGCCGCCGCTCTTGAGGCCGACGACGGCATAGATCCCGCGGGGCGAGTCGACTGGGTGTTCCGCCACGAGGTGATGCGCCACGCCATTGGCGACCCGGCGGCGCTGCGCGATGTCTTCGCCTGGATTGAGCGATTGCTGCGGTCCACTGACAGCACGATCGAGTACTGGACTGCAGTACGCCTCCTTGATCGGACGTTGGACTCGCTGGAATGGATGCCTCTCGTTGAGGAGTACGCAGGGCCACTGCTTGCGGCGGCCATGAGCAGATGAACCTGCACCTTGCACGCTCATGCCGCGAAGAGTGAAGCCCGCTCATGCCGATGACAGCTGCGCCCGCAGCAGGCATGCTGTCGCCATGTCGTCCGAGGTTGAGCGCGAGGAACTGGTGCGTCTCGTGACGTACCTGATGTCGGGTGACGGCACGGACGAAGAGCAGGACACCGCGCTTAGAGAGCTGGTGGCCCAGGTGCTCCATCCGCGCGTGTCGAACCTGATCTTCTGGCCGAACCATGAGGGCTTCGACCACGACTTGACGCCCCACGAAGTCGTGGACATCGCGCTGGCCTACCGGCCGATCGAGATCTGAACATCCCCTCGTGCCGCGGTCCCCACCCGCTCATGCCGATGTCAGGATGTTCCTGGACCCTCCGGTCTACCCGGAGGCTCATGCCTACCGAGATGGCTCAAGACCCACCAACGCCTTCGAAAGGCTGCCATCATCTTGGCGTGCCTCCCTGAACCCGTTTAAGAACCGCTGATCCTGATCGGTTCCTGGAGCGGCTACAGAGACGGGGGGCTGGCCGGACGTACGGCGAGCCTTCCGGAAGGTGGCGAAGGCGGCCGGGCTGGCCGCTGAGGACTGGACTCCCCGAGAGCTGCGACACAGCTTCGTGTCCCTGCTGTCAAGCCAGGGCGTATCCATCGAGGACATCGCCGCGCTAGCAGGACACGCCAGCACGGTCGTGACGGAGAAGGTCTACCGACACGAGTTGCGGCCGGTGCTCCGAACGGGGGCGAAGAAGATGGACGAGATCTTCCCCGATCTGCTGCTCTCGGAGACTTAGCCTCCCGTTTTGCCTCCCGGGTCATGCAAGAGGCCGGTCTCCCGACTAGGAAACCGGCCTCTGACCTGCGGTGGAGCTTAGGGGATTCGAACCCCTGACCTCTTCCATGCCATGGAAGCGCGCTACCAACTGCGCCAAAGCCCCGCGGTGTCTTGCGACTCCGGAAGTTTAGCGGATACCGGGTGCCAAAGAAAAATCGGATACCCCTCGCTCGGAGGCACCCCGGAAGCAGGCTGTACACAGGCGGATTCGGCTCGCAAGCGGCGGCTCAACCGCTTCAAGTCGCCGCCGGGCGGAGCCTGAACTCTGACTCACGTTAGCCAGTTCATGCGCCGAAGTCAGCCCGTGTTAGCTGGCCCGAGAGCAGTACGCCGAGGCGCGCTGTCGGACCATCGGAGGCCGCTGAGAAGAGCACCGCCGAATAGCGGTGTCCGACTGGCCCGTCACGGATTCACTGGCCGAATGCAGCGCGTCGGAGGGCGGTCTGCGGCGCCGCCGGAGGCGGCCGATAAGCCAGCCGCCGCGTAGCGGTGTCCTTTCCGCGATCCCGGCGGTCCGTCCGCCGGGTGCGGGTACGCCGAGAACGACTTGCGCGCCGCCGAAGGCGGTCAACAGACAGCCGCCGCGAAGCGGTGTCCGATCGGCTCGACCGCACCCGAGTTCACCCGCCGAGGACAGCCCGACGGACAGCGGTCTGCGGCGCCGCCGAAGGCGGCCAACAAGACTGCCGCCGCGCAGCGGTGTCCTTTGCTTCTTTCCCCAAACCTAGCGTTGGGGGTCGTCGCTCATTACTGGTTCGGGGAGGGAGCCGGCGTTCCATTCCTCGATGCGCCAGCCGTTGTTGCGGCTCGGCAGCAGCGAGATCCAGTTGCAGTTGGCGAGCCCTCCGAACGCCGACCAGTGCGCCTGCGGGATCCCGAGGAACTGGCAGATGCCGACGCGGGCGGCGAAGCCATGGGTGGTGATGACGACGGTGTCTTCCGAGGTGCCTTCGACAGAGATCCGGGTCAGGGCAGCGGAGATGCGGTCGGCGACTTCTTCGGCGGTTTCGCCGGCGGTGCCGCGGCGCTGGGTTTGGCCGGCGCGGACGCGGGCGAGGGCCTCGGGTTGGGTGGCGGCGATTTCGGCCGAGGTCTTGCCGGCCCAGTCGTCGACGTGGATCTCGCGGAGGGCGTCGTCGTACTCGATTTTGAGGCCGGTGAGCGCTGCCAGTTCGCCGGCGGTGGCGGCGGCGCGCTGGAGGTCGCTGGCGAAGAGGCGCGTCGGTGCGAGGGAGGCGAGCCGTGCGGCTGCCGCGCGGGCCTGTTCGATGCCGACCTCATCGAGAGGGATGTCGGCCTGGCCTTGCATTTTGTCCTGCAGGTTCCACTCGGTCCGGCCGTGGCGCCAGACGATCAGTCGCCCCGCGCTCATTCAGCCGAAGGGATCGGAGAGGGCAGCGGGATGGCGGGGCAGTCGCGCCAGAGGCGCTCGAGGGAGTAGAAGCTGCGCTCCTCGTCGTGCTGAACGTGGATGACGATCTCGAGGTAGTCGAGCAGCACCCAGCGGCCTTCCCGAGCGCCTTCGCGGCGGACCGGCTTGGCGTCGAAGTCGACCCGCAGCTTCTCCTCGACCGCGTCGACGATGGCTCGGACCTGGCGGTCGTTGGAGGCCGAGGCGACGAGGAACGCGTCGGTGATGGCGAGTTGCTCCGACACGTCGAAGGCGAGGACGTTCTCGGCCTTCTTGTCATGGGCGGCCTCGGCGGCCGCGGTGAGCAGCTCGATGGCACGATCGCTTGCTGGCATAGGTTCCTTCTAACGGTTGGTGTAGAGCTCGCGCTTGGCGATGTACTGGACGATGCCGTCCGGCACCAGGTACCAGGTCGGGTTGCCCTTGGCGACCCGGGCCCGGCATTCGGTCGAGGAGATCGCCAGCGCCGGCACCTCGAGCAGTGTGATCCGATCCATCGGTAGCTTGTCCAGCGGTAGCTCGAGGCCTTCGGTCCCGGGCCGGGTGCAGCCGACGAACTGCGCCAGCTTGAACATCTCATCCACGTCGCGCCAGGTGAGGATCTGGGCGAGCGCGTCGGCGCCGGTGATGAAGAACAACTCCGCGTCCGGGTACAGCGCCGACAGGTCGCGCAGGGTGTCGATCGTGTACGTCGGCCCCGGCCGGTCGATGTCGACCCGGCTGACCGAGAACCGCGGGTTCGACGCGGTCGCGATGACCGTCATCAGATACCGGTCCTCGGCCGGGGAGACCGCCCGGTCGGTCTTCTGCCACGGCTGGCCGGTCGGGACGAAGATCACCTCGTCCAGGTCGAAGTACGCCTGTACCTCGCTGGCCGCGACCAAGTGGCCATGATGGATCGGGTCGAACGTGCCGCCCATCACGCCCAAGCGACGGACCCGCTCGACGGAAGCCATATCAGCCAGTTCTCAGCCGCTCAGGAGTGCGGCCGGCCCTTGCCCATGATGACGGTGACGAGGAGCAGCAGGACCAGTACGAACAGGGCGAACCCGCCGAACCACCACTCCGAGATGTGCTTGGCCTCGGAGCCGGCCTCTTCGACGGTCGCCAGCAGCGGCAGAATGTGCGATTGCATGCCCCAGAGCCTATCTCGTGCCCGGACGTACGAGCGCGACCGGTGGCCTCATCGGCCGGCCGGTCGCACGGAGGACGTCAGCTGTGGCGGATGTGACGGGTCAGCAGCCGGCGCCACTGGGACGGTACGGCGTGCGCACGCCGGGCCTGCGCGGCGGCACGCTGGCGCTCGTCGATGTGGGCACGGGCAACTTCGGGGGTGATCATGATTCCTTCACTGGTTGTACGGCGGGATCGTGGCGGGCTGGCCTCGACACTTCACATCGTACGGCGTGAGTTACGCTCACACAAACGAATTAAAGGCAGATCGAGTGATATGCCTACGAATCTGTGGTGAACGGGAGGTTCGCGCCATGGACGCGATCGATCGGCAGCTGATCGAGGCACTCCGCCTGAACGGCCGGTCCAGTTGGGCCGAGCTGGGCCGCGTGGTCGGTCTGTCCGGCCCGAGCGTGCAGGAACGGGTCCGGCGGCTGGAGGAACGCGGCGTACTGCTCGGTTACCGCGCGGTGGTCGCCCCCGAGCACGTCGGGCTCGGGACGAGCGCGCTGATCGGGCTGTTCCAGCGCGACGACGTGGAGACCGACGACATCGTCGACCAGGTCCGGGAGATCGAGGCGGTCGAGGACTGCTGGTTCGTCGCCGGAGATCAGGAGTTGGTGGTGAAGGTCCGCGTCGCCGACGTCACCCACCTCGAGGCAGTCGTCGGCACGCTGCGCCGGGTGAACGGCGTGGTCAGGACCCGGACGACTGTGGTGCTGTCGACCCGATGGGAAGGGCGTCCCGCGCCGTTGCCCGAGTGAGCAGCAGTACGACGGCCGCACCGAAGGCAATGGCAGCCGCAACCGTGTAGAGCAGGTCGGGAGCGTGCTGATAGGCCGCACCACCGAGGGCGGGCGCCAAGAACATGCCACTGATGGACGCGGCGGCGTACAGGCTGGAGTAGCGCCCGACCATGCCCTCCGGAGCCGCATCGGCGACGTGAGCCGTGGCAGTCGGCTTGTAGAGCATCTCCCCCGCTGTGATGACCACCATCGCAACCGTCGCTCCGACCAGCGCCGGCCAGACGCCCAGCACTGCCAGCCCCAGACCCACAAGCGCGAAGCCGACAGCGATCACCCGAGTCGATCGGTGCTCACGAAGCCGTACGGCGAGCGGCGCCTCGCAGCACACGATGACGGCAGAGCTCAGGCCGATCAGCAGTCCATAGGCAACTGCCGGCGTACCAGCGTCCCGGAGCAGGAGCGGCATGGTGGCGAACAGCTGCCGGTACACGGTGTCGATGGCAACGATCGACACCAGCAGAATCAGCACCTGCCGATCCCGAAGCAGGACCCGCCAAAGTCCACGAGCAACAGCCGAACCAGCACGCGACGCCTGCGGCACCCACCGCCAGATGACGGCCGCCAGCACCAGACTGGTGACGGCGTCGATCACGAACACCAGCGAGAAGTTGTACGCCGCCAGCAGTCCGCCCAGCGGAGGCCCGATGGTGAACCCGGCGTTGCTCGCGGTCCGCGACAACGCGATCCCCTCCCGCCGGCGCTCAGCTGGAAGAGCAGTCGCGACCAGCGCACTCATGTTGGGCCGCCCAGCCCCACCGAAGAGACCGGCCAGCATCCCGACCACGATCAGCAGCCCGCCAGGCACGATAGGCATGGCCAAGCAGCAGACCGACCAGGCCAACTGGCTGCCCACCGCGGCCCGGCGGAGGCCGAAGCGGTCGCCGAACCAGCCACCGCCGAGATTGCCTCCGAGCAGTCCCACGCCGTACGCCGCTGCTGCGAACCCGGCCTCCTGCGCCGACATGCCGCGGTCCTCCACCAGGTACAGCGTCAGGTAGATCCACGCCAGCGCACCGGCCGCGCTGACGAGTTGCCCGAGCATGACGGCCTTGAGCCATGCCGGCAGCTCAGCGATCCGACGCCAGTACATTCCGCCCCCAGTTAGAGTGAGTTCCTAACAGGAACTTAGTCGGACAGCTAGCGTGGTGGCAACCGGATTGGGGGTCGACGTGCGGCGGAGCAGTTTCTCCCCCGAGCCCGACTGCGCGATCGCGCAGTCCCTCGGCGTGATCGGCGACGGCTGGGAGCTGCTGATCGTGCGCGACCTGGCCCGCGGCCTCGATCGCTTCGACCAACTCGCCGACTCGCTGCACATCTCCCGCAAGGTCCTGACCGAGCGGCTCACCGGTCTGCTCGAGAGCGGGATCGTCGAGCGAACGGCGTACCAGGACCGCCCGACGCGCTACGCCTACCGCCTCACGCCACGCGGCCGCGCGTTGCTGCCGGTGCTGGTTGCGCTGCAGGACTGGGGTGACCGCTGGGTCCTCGGCGACGGTTCACTCACCGGCACGAACGACGCCGCCGAGCCGCCCACGCACCGGATCCACGAACTCGTCGGCCGCCGAGTCCCCGAGATCGCTCTGCCTTCCATCAGCGGTACGACGCTGGATGTGGTGGACGCGAACGCCCGCGCGACCGTGCTGTTCGGCTACCCGGCGACCGGTCGGCCGACTCCGCTGCCGGAAGGCTGGGGCGAGATCGCCGGTGCGAACGGCTGCACGCTGGAGAACCGCCTCTTCGCGGCCCGGTACGACGAATTCGTCGCCAAGGGAATCGCGGTGCGCGGAGTCAGCACCCAACGCACCGACGAACAGTTGGCGTTCGCGAAGGCCGAGGAGATTCCACATGTCCTGCTGTCCGATCTGGAGCTGGAGCTGACCGCGGCGCTCCGGCTGCCGACCTTCCGCGCGGGCGGGTACGAGCGACTCAAGCGCGTCGTACTGGTGATCGGAGCCGACCGTGTGGTGAAAGCCGCGCGATACCCCGTGACGGACATCGCCGACGCAGTCGATTGGGCCTTCAAGACCGCTTGAAGAACGACTTCAGCTCGTCCGCCACGCGACCGACCGCCTCAGCACTGCCGCTTGGATTGATCCCACCCGGGTCACTGGACCCGCCATGGTCGAGGCCGTCGAACTCGACCCGCCGGCAGTGTGGAAGAACCTTCTCCAGCGTGTCCCGCCAGGGCTTCAACGCCGCGAGGCCCTTGCTGCCACCCATCAGCAGCACGTCCGCCGACACATCGCGGAAGGCCTCGAAGGTCCCGGCCAGTTCGGCGATCAGCGCACCTTCGTAGTGAATGGTCGGCGCGAGCTTGCGCATCGTGATGGCGTCGGGGCCGGCCTGCCGCTCGTCCTTGACCAGCATCTTCTCGGTGATCCGCGTCATCAGCCGCCGCGGGACCACCTTCAAGAACGCCGGCGCCAACTGCAACCCGTACATGCTCGTCACCATCGCACCGGCGAGATTGCCCTCAGCGACCTCTCGGTCGAAGCGGAGGAGCCACTCCCGATGCGGCGTCGGATTGTCAACAATCGCAGGCTCATACAATGCGACCTTCTGCAGGCCCCGAAGCGTCCGCGCCGCCTCGAGTACGACGGCTCCGCCGGCGCTCACCCCGAAAGCGCAATCCGCACCCGCCGCGTTCAGGACCGCCTCGAGATCCTCGACCTCGGTACGCACGGTGTGGCCCGGCCGATGCGGCCCGGACAATCCGCGTCCACGGCGATCCGGGAGGTAGACGGTGAAGTCGCCGGCCAGCGCCTCGGCGAGCAGCGTGTGGCTGCGGGCGGACTCCATGCTGCCGTGCAGTACGACGACCGCCGGTCCCTGCCCGGCCTTCCAGTAGCCGATCGACGTGCCGTCGCGGGATTCGACCGCACCCTGGGTCAGTTCTGCTGTTCTCATGGCTCGATAGTCACACATCCTCTAGTTGCATTGCAACTAGTATCTCTGACCCCGTAAGCTGACGGCGTGACCTTCCGACGCTCACCCCTCGCGCTCGCGATCCTCGGCCTGCTGGAGAACGGGCCGCTGCACCCGTACGGGATCCAGCGGCTGATCAAGCAGTGGGGCAAGGACCAGGTCGTCAACGTCGGCCAACGGACCAGCCTGTACCGGATGATCGTCCGGCTGGAAGAGGCCGGTCTGATCACCGCCGGCGCGACCGAGCGGGACGAGCGCTACCCGGAGCGGACCGTCTACCACCTCACCGAGGACGGGCGGACGGTCTGCCGGGAGTGGCTGGCCGAGATCCTGACCACGCCGCGCAACGAGTTCCCCGAGTTCCCGGCCGGACTGTCGTTCGTGATGCTGGTGCCTCCGGAGGCCGCCGGCGAGCTGCTGGCTCAACGGCGGGACCACCTGACCAAGCGGGTGGCGGAGCTCGACGCCGAGCTGACGCTGGAGGTCGAGGGCGCGCCGATCCCCCGGTTCGCGCTGCTCGAAACGGAGTACCAGCGGTCCGTCACAGTGGCCGAGGCGGAATGGATCGACGGCATCCTCGAGGACTTGCGCAGCGG
This sequence comes from Kribbella pittospori, assembly GCF_004331465.1. Lineage (GTDB taxonomy): Bacteria > Actinomycetota > Actinomycetes > Propionibacteriales > Kribbellaceae > Kribbella > Kribbella pittospori. Next base: position 82,800 of record NZ_SJKB01000001.1, on the reverse strand, counting down.
GAGCCTGACCTGGACACCCGGACCGGTATGACGGTCGAGGTCTGGTGGGCCCGGATCGACCAGGCCCGCGACGAGTTCGCCGCAGACCTGGACGACGTCGAGCGGGGGCGGTTGGCGGCATACGTCCACGCCGACGACCGCAAGCGGTTCCTGCTCGGCTGCACGATGGTACGGCGGTTGCTCGCGGCACGGTTCTCGTTGCCTGCAGCAAGTATCCGGCTGGACCGGACCTGCCCGCGCTGTGGGAAGCCGCACGGCAAGGTGCGTGCGGACGGCGTCGAACTGTCGGTCACCCACGCCGGCGACCTGGTCGGTGTCGCGATCGGTGACCGGCCGGTCGGGATCGATGTGGAGAAGCTCGACCCGCACCTGGACGTCGACGGGCTCGCGAAAGTGGCGCTGACTCCTGAGGAGATCGACGAACTCAGCCGGCACGCCGAGACCGAGAGGGTGCGCGCATTCCTCACGTACTGGACGCGCAGGGAGGCCGCGGTGAAGGCGACCGGCGAGGGATTACCCGCCAAGCCACGCAAGATCACAGCGGGAATCCAGATCGAGGACCTCGATGTGGATCCCGACCACGTGGCGGCTCTGGCGGTGGTGTCCGCCGAGCCGCCCGTGGTGAGGACGTTCAGGTTCGGATCTGACCCTCGCCGGTGACGACGTACTTGGTCGAGGTCATCTCCGGCAGGCCCATCGGGCCGCGGGCGTGCAACTTCTGGGTGGAGATGCCGATCTCGGCGCCGAAGCCGAACTCGCCGCCGTCGGTGAACCGCGTGCTGGCGTTGACCACGACCGCGGCCGAGTCGACCGCCTGCACGAACCGGCGCGCGGCGGCCTGCGAGCGCGTGATGATCGCATCGGTGTGACCGGAGCTGTAGCGGCGGATGTGCTGCACCGCGGACTCGAGCGAGTCGACCACGGCGGCGGACAGATCCAGCGAGTTGTACTCCGCGCCGAAGTCCTCCTCCGTCGCCACGACGACATTCTTGCCCGCAGCAACTACAGCCGGATCGCCGTGCACCGTGACTCCGGCCGAAGCCAGCGCAGGTAGGGCTCGAGCCAGGAAGTCCGAGGCGACCGACGAGTGCACCAGCAGCGACTCGGCCGCGTTGCAGACACTCGGACGCTGAGTCTTCGCGTTGAGCAGGATCGTCAGCGCCAGGTCGAGGTCGGCGTCCTGGTCCACATAAACGTGGCAGTTGCCGACGCCGGTCTCGATCACCGGCACGGTCGACTCGCTGACCACGGTCTGGATCAGCCCAGCACCACCGCGCGGAATCAGTACGTCGACCAGCCCGCGCGCCTGCATCAACTCCTTCACCGCGGCCCGCTCAGTCGGCACACCCTGGACCACGTCCGCGGGCAATCCGGCCGATGCGGCGGCCGACCGCAGTACGGCGATGATCGCCTCGTTGGACGCGGCGGCCGAGGACGAACCGCGCAGCAGCACCGCATTGCCCGACTTGAGGCAGATGCCGGCCGCGTCGGCGGTCACGTTCGGGCGGGCCTCGTAGATGATCCCGACGACGCCGAACGGCACGCGGACCTGGCGAAGCTCCAGCCCGTTCGGCAGCGTGTAGCCGCGCACGACCTCACCAACCGGGTCGGTCAGGCCGGCAAGCTGCTCCAGACCAGCGGCCATCGCGTCTACGCGAGCCGGGTTCAACGCCAAACGGTCCACGGTCGACTCCGGCGTACCCGCCTCACGGGCCGATGCGACGTCCTTCGCGTTCGCCGCGACAATCGCGTCCGTGTTCGCCCGCAACGCCGCCGCCATCGCGTGCAGCGCCGCGTCCTTCGTCGCCCGCGAAGCCTCGGCCAACGCGTACGACGCTTCCCGCGCCCGCCTGGCCAGCTCGATGATCTCGCTCATGATTCATCCTAGGTCGATCGGTTCACAGCAGGACCAGGTCGTCTCGGTGGACGACCTCGCGTTCGTACGCCGCGCCGAGTTCCCGCGCGAGGTCGCGCGTCGATCGGCCCAGCAGGTCAGGGAGTTCGGTCGCGTCGTAGTTGACCAGGCCGCGGGCGATGACCGCCCCCGAAGGCGAGACGAGGTCGACCGGGTCGCCGGCCGAGAATGTGCCCTCGACCTTCGTGATTCCGGCCGGAAGGAGCGACGTACGGCGCTCTGTCACCGCTCGTACGGCGCCCTCGTCGAGGTGGAGCCGGCCCTGACCCGAGGTGGCGTGGGCGAGCCAGAGCAGGCGGGTCTTGCGACGACGGCCGGTGGGGTGGAAGAGGGTGCCGACGGGCAGGCCCTTCAGCGCCTCCCCCACGCGACCTGCCGACGTGAGGAGGACCGGAATCCCTGCCTCCGTGGCGATCGCGGCCGCCTCGACCTTCGTCTGCATGCCACCGGTGCCCACATTCGACGAGCCGGTACGTCCGATCCGCAACGGCGCCAGATCAGCGGGGCCGTGTACGTCGGTGACCATCGACGTCCCTGGCTTGCGCGGATCCCCGTCGTACAACCCGTCCACGTCGGACAGCAGAAGCAGCAGATTGGCGTGCACGAGGTGACTGGTCAGCGCGGCCAACCGGTCGTTGTCGCCGAACCGGATCTCCGTGGTGGCGACTGTGTCGTTCTCGTTCACGATCGGTACGACGCCGAGCTCCAGCAGCCGCGCAAACGTCCGGTAGGCGTTGCGGTAGTGGCTCCGCCGGGTCACGTCGTCGACGGTGAGCAGCACCTGACCGACCCGCAAACCATGCGCCGCGAACGCATCGCTGTAACGGGCCATCAGCAGCCCCTGCCCGACCGATGCAGCCGCCTGCTGCGTCGCCAAGTCACGCGGTCGCGACCGCAGACCCATCGGGGCCAGGCCGGCGGCGATCGCGCCGGACGAGACGAGCACGACCTCGGCCCCCTCCACCCGTCGCGACGCGATGGCGTCGACGAGCAGCCTGAGCCGTTCGAGGTCGATCTTGCCGCGCTGGGTCAGCGACGACGAGCCGACCTTGACGACGATCCGCGTGGCCTCGACGGCCTCCGCGCGTTCCTTCATGAAATCAACCGTTCTGGTCGAGTTCCTTCTGCAGTTCGAGCTCGCGTGCTTCCTTGCGCGCCAGCTTCGCCGCAGCTTCAGCTGCTCGTTTGGCCTCGGCCGGGGACAGGTCCACCTCGTCCTCGACCCAGCCCGCGCCGTACTCCGACAGGTCGGTCGACGACTCCCCGGCCCGGTGGGCGTGGTACTCGGTGTCTTTCGCCCGCCGCCGCTGGACCGCGGGACGCGCCTCCTCCAGCCGGTGGTCCTCGCCGCGCCGGGCCAGGATCTCCGCGCCCGCCTGGACCTCGGGTGCGAAGTCGAACACGATCGCGTTCGGCCCGTCGCCGATGACGACCGCGTCGCCCTCCATCGCGCCGCGCTCCAGCAGTTCCTTCTCCACTCCGAGCCGGTTCAGCCGGTCGGCCAGGTAGCCGGTCGCCTCCGCGTTCGCGAAGTCGGTCTGCTTGACCCAGCGCTCGGGCTTTTCGCCCTGCACCAGCCAGCCGCCGTCGTCCGGCAGCTTCTTCACCTTGAACTCAGGCCCGCCGTGCACCTGCGGCCGGATCACGATCCGCGTGGTGTCGGGCTTCTCCTCCTCGGCCCGCCGCTGCATGACGATCTCCGCCATCGCGAACTTCAAGGCCTCCAGGCCTTCATGAGAGGCGGTCGAGATCGGGAACACCCGCAGCCCGCGCTGCTCCAGCTCGGCCTGCACCATCTCCGCGATCTCGCGGGCGTCCGGTACGTCGATCTTGTTCAGGGCAACGAGTCGCGGCCGATCCTCCAGACCGCCGTGCGCCTGCAGCTCAGCCTCGATCGTGTCCAGGTCACTCAGCGGATCCCGGCCAGGCTCGTACGTCGCACAGTCGATGACGTGTACGAGCGCCGCACACCGCTCCACGTGCCGCAGGAAGTCATGCCCGAGCCCGCGGCCCTCGCTCGCACCCTCGATCAGCCCGGGTACGTCGGCCACGGTGAACGTGGTGTCACCCGCAACGACAACCCCGAGGTTGGGGATCAGGGTGGTGAACGGGTAGTCGGCGATCTTCGGCCGGGCCCGGCTGATCGACGCGACCAGCGACGACTTGCCGGCACTCGGGAAGCCCACCAGACCGATGTCCGCGACCACCTTGAGCTCGAGGACGAGCGTCCGCTCCTCGCCGTCTTCACCGAGCAGCGCGAAACCGGGCGCCTTGCGGGCACTGCTGGCGAGCGCCGCGTTGCCGAGGCCGCCCTTGCCACCCTGCGCCGCGACGAACTCCGCGCCGGTCCCGACGAGGTCCGCGAGGACGACGCCATCCGCCGTACTGATGACCGTGCCGTCGGGGACGCCGAGGACCACGTCGCCGCCGTTGCTGCCGGCCTGGTTGTCACCCTTGCCCTGGGCACCGTTCGTCGCGGTGCGGTGGCTGGAGCGGTGGTAGTCGACCAGCGTGGTCACGTCCTGGTCGACGCGCAGGATCACGCTGCCGCCGTCGCCGCCGTTGCCGCCGTCCGGGCCGCCCAGGGGCTTGAACTTCTCGCGGTGCACCGAGGCGCAGCCGTTTCCGCCGCGGCCCGCGGTGACATGCACCGTGACCCGGTCGACAAAGCTGGGAATCGCCATCGGTGTTCTCTACTTCCTGTCTTCGCCTCCCGCCCCGAGCGGAGCGAGGGACGAGGTTCTTGTCTTCCCTTACGTAGCACTGTCTTACACAGCAGAAGGGCGGGTCCGCGGTATTCCGCGACCCGCCCTTCGACAGAGCTTGTGTACCGGGTGGCGGTGTTACTCCGCCGGGGCCGGGACGATGTTGACGACGCGGCGACCGCGCCGGGTGCCGAACTCCACCTTGCCCTCGGCCAGTGCGAACAGCGTGTCGTCGCCGCCACGGCCGACCAGGTTGCCCGGGTGGAAGTGCGTGCCCCGCTGGCGGACGATGATCTCGCCGGCGTTGACCAGCTGACCGCCGAACCGCTTCACGCCGAGGCGCTGCGCGTTGGAGTCGCGACCGTTACGGGTCGACGCCGCTCCCTTTTTGTGTGCCATGTCTGGATCAGCTCACTTCTTCTTCGCGTCGATCGCGGTGACCTTGACCTGGGTGTAGTGCTGACGGTGCCCCTGGCGCTTGCGGTAACCGGTCTTGTTCTTGTACTTGAGGATGTGGATCTTGGGACCCTTGGTCCGACCCAGGACCTCGGCCGAAACGGCCACCTTGGCCAGCGCCGCGGCATCGGTCGTCACGGTGTCGCCGTCAACGACCATGACCGCCGGGAGGGACACGGTGTCGCCCACCTCGTCCGTCAGGCTGTCGATCTCGATGACATCGCCGACGGCGACCTTCTGCTGGGTGCCGCCACTGCGCACGATCGCGTACACCGTGGATCTCGCTCTCTGCTGGTTCGGAAAACTTACGGGGGCCTGCACAGACCTCTAGCGGCCCACACAAACATGGCACGCGGAACGCGCGCCGAAGCTCAAGTTTACGGGTCGGCTCACAGACGGGTCAAACCGGGTCAACTCCCCGTGGAGACGAGCTCCGTGGCGTCGCTGGTCGCACCGGCTTCGGTGTTACCGGCATCACCCTCGGTCGCCGCCTTGCCACGGCCCCGGCTGCTCCGCCGGCGCCTGCTGCTCCCGTTCTTCGCCGCCTCAGCCGGAGCCGCCTCAGCCGGAGCCGCCTCGCCCGAAGCCGGCTCAGCCGAGGCCGAAGCCGCCTCGGCGCCCACCGTGGTGGTCGACTCAGCAGTCTCGGTCGGGAATCCGGTCGCCTCCGGGCTCACCTGTACGTCGTCCGTCCCCGAGACCGGGTAGCCGGTCGGAGTCTCCGTCGTACCGGCCTCGTCGGACTTCTTCGCGTCGAGCGCCGAAGCAGCGGCGATCTGGGCCAGTCGCTGGGCGGCGTCGGCGTTGTGCTGCGCGGTGTCCTCGGCCGCCTGCTCGTCCTCGCCGCGGCCCTTGCCCCGCCGGCGGCGCGAGCCCTTGCGGCCACCCTCGTCCGCCTGCGCGGCCGCGGGCTTGTTGTTGTCCTGGCCGTTGCCGTTGCGGCTGTCCCGGCGACGGGACTCCTTCGGCTCGTCGTGCAGGATCAGGCCGCGGCCACCACAGTGGTCGCAGTTCTCGCTGAACGCCTCGAGCAGACCGGTGCCGATCCGCTTCCGGGTCATCTGGACCAGGCCGAGCGAGGTGACCTCGGCCACCTGGTGCTTGGTCCGGTCCCGGCCCAGGCACTCGACCAGCCGGCGCAGCACCAGGTCACGGTTCGACTCCAGCACCATGTCGATGAAGTCGATCACGATGATGCCGCCGATGTCGCGGAGCCGGAGCTGCCGGACGATCTCCTCGGCCGCCTCCAGGTTGTTCTTGGTGACGGTCTCCTCGAGGTTGCCGCCGGAGCCGGTGAACTTGCCGGTGTTCACGTCGACGACCGTCATCGCCTCGGTCCGGTCGATGATCAGCGAACCACCCGACGGCAGCCACACCTTGCGGTCCAGCGCCTTCTTGATCTGCTCGTCGATCCGGAAGCTGGCGAAGACGTCGCCGTCGCCGCTCCACTTCTGCACCCGGTCGGCCAGGTGCGGCGCGACGCTGGTGACGTACTCACGGACCTGGTCGTAGGCCCGGTCGCCGGAGATCACGAGCTTGGCGAAGTCCTCGGTGAACAGGTCCCGGACGACCCGGATCAGCAGGTCGGGCTCGCCGTACAGCAGTTGCGGGGCCTGGCCGTTCTTGGACTTCTTCTCGATGTCCTCCCAGAACGACTGCAGGCGGCTGACGTCCGCGGTCAGCTCCTCCTCGGACGCACCCTCGGCCGCGGTCCGGACGATCACGCCCGCCTCGTCGGGGACGATGTCCTTGAGGATCGTCTTCAGCCGGTTCCGCTCGGTGTCGGGCAGCTTGCGGCTGATGCCGCCGTTGCCGCCGCGCGGTACGTAGACGACGTACCGGCCGGGCAGGCTGATCTGGTTGGTCAGCCGCGCGCCCTTGTGGCCGATCGGGTCCTTGGTCACCTGGACCAGGACCGCCTGGCCGGACTTCAGCACCTGCTCGATCTTGCGCGGGCCGTTGGCCCCGCCGAGCGTGGCCCAGTCGACCTCACCGGCGTACAGGACGGCGTTGCGGCCCTTGCCGATGTCGATGAACGCGGCCTCCATGCTGGGCAGCACGTTCTGCACGCGGCCCAGGTACACGTTGCCGATCAGCGAGGTCTGCTCGGCCTGGGCGACGTAGTGCTCGACCAGGACGTTGTCCTCGGACACGGCGATCTGGGTCAGGTCCTCGCGGGACCGGATCACCATGGTCCGCTCGACCGACTCGCGCCGGGCCAGGAACTCGGCCTCGGTGACGATCGGCGCGCGCCTGCGGCCGGCTGCCCGGCCCTCGCGGCGGCGCTGCTTCTTCGCCTCCAGCCGGGTCGAGCCCTCGACCGCGGTGATCTCGTTCGCGGTGTTCTTGCTGCGCGGCTCGCGCACCCGGACGACGGTCTCGTCGGGGTCGTCGGGCGACGTCGCGCCCTCCTCGCCCTTGCGGCGACGACGGCGACGGCGGCGCCGGGACGAACTGCCCGCGCCTTCCTCATCGCCATCGGCGGAGGCGTCCTGCTCGTCGTCGGAGCCGGCCTCGGCGTCCTGCTCGTCCGCTTCGTCGTCGTCGGACTGCTCGTCCGCGCTGTCCTCGGCGCCATCGGCGTCACCGGACTTGCGGCGGCGACGGCCGCCGCGGCGACGACGGCGACGACGCGTGCCCTCGCCACCCTCCTCGCCGTCCTCGGACTGCGCGTCCGACTCCGGCTGAGCGTCGGCGGACTCGTCGTCCGCAGCCGGCTCCGCACCCTTACGGGCGGCGGGCTGCTGGGTGGCGGGAGTCTCGGCTGCCTCGGTGGTCTCTTCGGCGGTGGCCTCACGAGCCTCCGCGTCACGACCGCGACGGCTGCGGCGGCGCCGCGTGGTCGTCGGCTGCTCGTCGGCGCCCGCCTCCGGGGTCGCCTCCGGGGTCGCCTTGGCAGTCTCCGGAGTGGTCTCAGGGGTCGTCGTCTTGGCGGTCGCCTCGACCGGGCTGGTCGCCGCGGCCTGCGCAGGAGCCTGAGCCGGTACGTCGGTGGGCGCCTGGAACAGGACCGCCGCAGCGGCCGGAGCACGCCGGCGGGTACGACGCGTGGTCGTCTCCTCAGCCGGGGTCTCGGCCTCTTCCTCAGCCTTCGGGAAGATCGTGGTGGGCGCCTCGTCGGAGGCGGTCGTGGTGAGCTTGGCGCCGCGGCGGCGAGACGAGCGCTTCGCAGCCGGCGCAGCCTCGGCCGCGGCGTCAGACGGGTGGCTGGCGTCGGCGACAGGCCCGTCGGTGACGGGTGAGTCCGTGCTGGTCAGATCGGTCGCGGCAGCCTTCTTCGAGGTGCGCTTCCGGGTGGTCTTCTTCGCCGGCGCCGGGGCGTTCTCCACGACCGGGCCTGCGTCGGCGGTGGTCGTGTCGGGCGCGGCGTCCTCGTTCAGCTCAGGGAACGTGTCCTGGGCGGCGGTCTTCCTCGCCGTGCGCTTGGCGGTGGTCTTCTTCGCGGCGGTCTTGGCCGCGGCCTTCTTCACCGTGGTCTTCTTGGCGGCGGCCTTCTTGGCGGCCGTCTTCTTCACCGGAGCCGGGTCGGCGGTCTCGCCGTCGGACTGGGTGGGAACGACGTCGGCGGCGGCCGTCTTGGCCGTGCGCTTGCGGGTGGTGGTCTTCTTCGCGGCAGCCTTCTTGGCGGTCCTGCCGGCGCTGGGCTGCTGGGCGGTGGCAGCCGTCTCGGCTGCCTCGGTAGTCGGCTCGTTGTCGAGCATGCGGTACGGGTCTCCTCAAGCCTTCCGGCGCAGCCTGCGACCCCTGTCACGGGTCCGGCGCAGCCACTCCGAAAGACGGTCACGGTTCGCCGTGCGGCACATTTTCCGGTGCCCGCGCGGCGGAAGCCTGCTGGATCCGCTCCGACCGCGCTCAGGGCACAGAGGGAGCGGCGGCGTCGCCCTCCGCTGGATGCGTCTGGTGGGGACCTACCTGGCCGGTCGCGGTCGCCTGGGTGGCGTCGCGGTCACGAGCGAGCGGGTCGTCCACCGTGCCGGTGGCCGCGATGAGCGGGCCCTGGGCGAGCCTGGTCAGAAGAGCCGGGCCCGTCACCGGGAGCGTCGCTACCTCTAGCACGCCGGCGAGAACGTCGTCGGGTCTCACGGCCGGGGTTCCGTGCCGTAACACCACTTGCAGTATCGCACACGTCGCAACCGGCGCCGGTTCGTGCGCGACGGTGAGTCGCAGAACGGCACCCCGACAGTCGAACGAGCGAAGACCCCGTTTGGTCATGCGCTCGACCAGAATTTCCTCCCGGGCCAGGAACGCCTCCACCGCAGCGGCGGCTACCTCGGGATCCACCCCAGGCAACGCGATCCGCCACTCGCTCGCCTCCAGCCGCTCAGCCAGCGCTCCGGGGCCGGCGACAACCACCTCGAGTACGTCGAGCCCGGGCGGCAGCGCCTCGTCCAGCGCGGCCCGGACCTGCTCGGCGTCCCGCTCGTGTGTGAGCGAAATCTCCAGGTACTCCGCCTCCGACGCGGCTCCGGTCGGCGCGGCACCGGCGTACGAGATCTTCGGGTGCGGGCTGAAGCCGTGCGAGAACGCCACCGGGAGCTCGGCGCGGCGGACGGCGCGCTCGAACGCCCGCTGGAAGTCGCGGTGTGAGGTGAATCGCAGCCGCCCGCGCTTGGCGAACCGGACCCGCAGTTTCTGGACCGCGGGCAGTTGCTGCGAGGGCGGTGCTTGAACAGGTGCCACGCAGGCATTGTCTCAGGCCCGTCTCAGGCCGCGGACTTGCCGGTGAGGTAGAGCCCCCAGCCGAGCAGCCCGAAGGAGACCACCATGAGCACGGTGCGTAGCAGGTTGAACGCGCGCCACCGGGCCTCGTCGAAGGCCGCTCGGGCGGCGGCGACGTCGATGGCGTTCGGGTCGCCGGCCGCCTTGAGGGCGTCGTTGAGCGGGACGTTGACCGCGATCGTGACGATGATCGTGATCAGGTTCAGGGCGAAGGCCACCGCGAGCCATGGCAGCGATGGCTCCTTCAGGCTGAGCAGACCGGCCAGCAGCGTGAACACCGCCGAGCCGACGAAGCCGAGGAGCAGGAAGACCGGGTTGAGGATGGCCCGGTCGACTGCCTGGAACGCGCCGACGAAGGTCTTGTCGTCGGTGGTGGCCAGGCCGGGCATGAAGGCGTTCGAGTAGATCGCGTACACGCCCGCCATCAGCCCGGTGGTGATCGTGGCCGCCATCAGCGCCGCCACCCGCAGTCCGTTCATCTCTCTCCTCCAGTACGGCGGGAACACCCCGCACCGGAAAGCTATGGCACCGTGCAGCCCACGGACATGTCAGCGAATCTCACGTCCATGTCCGCGCAACTCACAACCCCGCACACTGCCCCGAACGGGGTCCCGAGACCTGGTTCGGAGCCTGCAGGTTCACCGGCGCCGGCGCGTTCCCCGAGCAGCTGAGCGGCCCGTCGACCGTGTTCCCAGCCAGTACGGCGGCCTCCGTCGTACGTCCCCTGGTCACGGACACCGGCCCGTTGACCGAGGACCCGACCGCGACCACGCTCCGGGTCACGCCATCGGCTGTCACCGGTCCGGCGACTGTGCTCCGCAGCAACTGGAGATCGGCTGCACGGTCGGCCCGGACCGGACCCACGATCCGAGTGCCGGTGGCAACCAACGACGCACCCGACTGGACCAGCAGCGGACCGTTGACCGTTGCGTCGACCAGGCAGGTGACGCCGGATCTCACCACCAGCGGACCGCTGTGGACTCCGGTCACGGTCGACGTACAGGCCGGAGCCGGCCGCAGCAGCGTCACCGCGAACCGGCGCGGCGTCCCGATGTTGCCGGTGGCATCGATGGCGCGGTACTCGACCTGGTGCCGGCCGTACCCAGGCGGTACGTCGTCCCACGGCACCACCCGCGGTACCCCGAGTTTGCCGTAGACGAGCTGGTCGATCTCGGTCCCCTCGGCGGTGAACCGGAACGGCGCGGACGCGTCCGTCGGCCAGCCGAAGTAGTTGTACCAACCGTCCCCGTCGACCCGGAACTCCGGAACGACGTACCCGGCGCTGTCGTCCGTCGCGGCCAGCCCCATGGTGAAGGCGTCGTTGTAGATGTACTCCGGCCCGGTCGGCTTCTGCACGGTCAGCAACGGCTTCGAGAGCGTGGATTTCACCACCGGCTCGACGCCGTCGACCGACCAGGTCAGCGTCTCGCCGGCCACACTCGCGGTCAGCGTGTGCTTCCCGATGAGGTGCAGCGGCTCGAGGTCGAAGTCCCGGTCATTGCCCGGGTTGGCGACCGGCGCACCATCCAGCCGCCACGTGATCGAGGGCTGCTCGGTCGAAGACTGCGTCGTCTCGGCGTACACCACCTCGTCGGCACTGACCGGATGCTCGGTCGACGTCGACCCGGTGAACGTCACCGGCGCAGTCGAAGGCTGAGCGGTCAGGCTTGTGTCGACGGTCCAGGATCGCGAGGCAGTCGGTCGTGCCGCGGGATCCCGGATGAACTCGGTCGGGTCGACGACCTTCGCGGTCAGCGTGTGCTGGCCGGGCGTCAGGTCCAGGGCCGCGAGGTCGATGGCACGGGTGGTCGCGGTCGGCAGCGCCGTACCGTCCAAGGTCCAGGTGACGTCGAGCTCGTGGCTCAGCGGGTGCAGGGTCTGCAGCCAGACGACCTGGTCGCCGGCCACCTGACCGACTGGCGTGCTGTCCTGGAAGAGGTTGGTCCGGGACGAGATCCGCTGCGTCATCCGCTCCCGCGCGACCTGATCGAAGTAGTAGCCGAGCGCCTTCATCATCGAGTGCCGGCTCGGCCGCCAGACACCGGAGCCGGCGTACATGCCGCCCTCGTAGCGGCCGATCGTGCCGCCGGACTCGGACGGCTCACCCAGCCAGCGGTACCACTTCTTCTGCTGGTCCCGCATCTGCTGCTCTGTCAGCAAAGTGTGGTGGATGGAGGACGGCTCCGGCCCTTCGTACGGCGCTCCGCGGTCTCCGCGAGCGTAGTAGTCGTACTCGTCCTGGAGGCCGCCGAGAGAGTGGCCGAGCTCGTGCGGGGTGATCAGCGCGGACAGCGCGTTGCCGCCGGACGCGGTCGCGTAGCTGCCACCGGCGCCGCCGTACGTATCGCTGTTGCCGATGGCAAGGATCTGGCGGTTGGCACTGGTGGTGCCGGGGACGAGGTTGGCGTACTGGGTCGCGGCGGCGGTGTCGACGGTGAGCAGGCGCTGGACGCTGCCCGGGTTGCAGCCGCCCCAGAAGCCCATCTGCAGTGGGGTGTCGACCTGCGGCGAGGTGAGGTCCGGGTCGCAGTCGACGCCGCTCTCCGGCGAGGTGATCTCGACGGCGTACACGTTGAAGTAGTCGCGGTACGACTTGAACGGCTCGATGCTCCACAGGATGTTCAGGTGCTTGTCGACCTGCTCGCGGAACTTCGGCAGCTCGGCGGCGGTGTAGCCGTCGCCCATCACCACCAGGTTGAAACGGGACGCCGCCGGACCGGTGACCTGGATCGGGACCACGGTCGCCGAGGCCTCCGTCGTACTGGCTCCGGCCGCCGTGGGCAGGCCCGCGAACACCGCCGCGACCACCCCGAGAACCGCCACGAATCGTCTGGTCCGCATGACCCCTCCCAGTGTGGGCGACACTGCCGTCAGCAGCTTACGAAGCGGCGGCGATCCGTGTCAGGAGTTCCCGCGCGGCGACTTGCGGGCCAACCGGGCCGCGGTGCGGCATCATGAGGGGTCGGGGAACTGTGAGGAAGGGACATCGATGACGGAACCGGCCCAGGCGCCGCGGTCCGAGCCGGACCGCGAACCACACGCGGTCGACGCCGGTGACGGTGACGGCAAGGGCATCTACTGGGTGCTGAAGAACGTGCTGGTCGGTCCGCCGGTCAAGCGGATCTTCCGGCCGATCGTCGTCGGCGCCGAGAACATCCCGGACCTCGGTCCGGCGATCATCGCCAGCAACCACCTCTCGTACTCCGACTGGATCTTCATGCCGCTGGTCCTGCGCCGGCGGGTCACGTTCGTGGCCAAGTCCGACTACTTCACCGGCGCCGGGATCAAGGGCCGGTTCCAGCGCGGCTTCTTCAAGGGCACCGGCCAGGTGCCGATCGACCGGTCCGGTGGGTCCGCGTCCGAGGGTGCGATGCGGGCGGGGATGAAGGTGCTGGAGCGCGGCGAGCTGTTCGGCATCTACCCCGAGGGCACTCGGTCCCACGACGGCCGGCTGTACAAGGGCCGCACCGGCGTCGCCCGGCTCGCGCTCGAGGCCAAGGTACCGGTGATCCCGTGCGGCGTGATCGGCACCGACGTGGTCGCCCCGCCCGGCAAGGTGGTCGCCTCGTTCGCCTCCCCCACGGTCAAGTTCGGCGATCCGCTGGACTTCTCCCGGTACGAGGGGATGGAGGGCGACCGGCTGATCCTGCGCGCGGTCACCGACGAGATCATGTACAAGATCATGGAGTTGTCCGGCCAGGAGTACATCGACATGTACGCCACCAAGGCCAAGCAACTGGAGGGCCGCGCGACCACCGGCGCACCGAAGAAGGTCCGCAAGTCGGACACCTGATCCGGGACGTGAGACAGCGCTGGTCTAGGCTGGTAGATCGTGGACGGACCGATCGCTTATCAGGGTGAGCCAGGCGCCAACTCGGCGATGGCGTGCACCGAGATGTTTCCCGACCGTGAGCAGCTGCCCTGTACGACGTTCGAGGACGCGCTCGAGGCGGTCAGCAGCGGCCGGGCCGCGCTGGCGATGATCCCGGTGGACAACTCGATCGCCGGCCGGGTGGCCGACATCCACCACCTGCTGCCGGAGTCCGGGCTGCACATCGTCGGCGAGCACTTCCTGCCGATCCACTTCCAGCTGCTGGCCGTACCGGGTACGTCGATCGACCGGATCAAGACCGTCCGCAGCCACGTGCACGCGCTCGGCCAGTGCCGCAAGATCATCCGCGAGCACGGCTGGTCCACGGTGGTCGCCGACGACACCGCCGGCGCCGCCCGCGAGGTCGCCGAGCTGGCCGACCCGACGGTCGCCGCGCTGTCCCCACGGGCCGCGGCCGGCCTGTACGACCTCGAGACCTTGGCGAGCGACGTCGAGGACGAGCACCACAACACCACCCGCTTCCTGGTGCTGTCGCGGGAGCCCGACGTACCTCCGGTCGGCTCCGGGCCGATCATCACCAGCTTCGTCTACCGGGTCCGGAACGTGTCGGCCGCGCTCTACAAGGCGCTCGGCGGGTTCGCCACCAACAACGTCAACATGACGAAGCTGGAGTCCTACCAGCTCGGTGGGATGTTCTTCGCGACCCAGTTCTACGCCGACATCGAGGGGCACCCGGACGACCCGAACGTCGCCCTGGCGCTCGAGGAGCTCGCGTTCTTCTCGGTCGAGGTCCGCATCCTCGGCGTCTACCCCTCGCACCCGTTCCGCGCCCAGATCGCCGAACCGGCTGCGAACCGCGCACTGCGTCCGCATCACTAATTCGGGCGCGGCCATTCGGCGGGGCCCGTAGGGTTCCCGGGTGCGCATCGTGACGGTCGACGGCCGGGATCCAGACATCTTCAAGCAGTTCTTCGCGGTGAAGGACGCCGTACGCCGCGAGGAGCTCGAGTTCCCCGTGGGTCTCGGGCTGGAGGAGGCCCGGGTCCTGATGACCGGCGACCACTCCGACCTCCGGGCGGACGGTCTGGCGCTGGTGGACCGTGACACCTGGCTGGGGATCGCGTGGCTCGACTGGTGGCTGCTCGACAACACCGACACGGTCGACGTGGAGTTCGCGGTCGATCCGGCGTACCGGCGGCGTGGGGTCGCGTCGCGCCTGTTGGAGGCCGTGATCGAACGGGCCCGAGCCGAGGGTCGGCGGATGCTGACCGGGATCAACGTGGCCGGCGATCCGGTGACGGGCGAGAGTTCCGGTACGGCGTTCGCCTCGGCGCGCGGATTCGTTCGCAAGCACGCCGAACTGCACCAGGTCATCGAGCTGCCGTTGTCCGAGGAGCAGTTGGCTGCGGTGGAGCGGCCGGTGCCCGGTTACGAGATCGTGCAGTGGGGTGAGCACACGCCTGACGAGTGGATCGACCAGTTCGCCGAGCTGATCACCGGGATGTACGCCGACGTACCGCATGGCGACCGTACGGTCGAGGCGACGCAGTGGACGCCCGAGCTCGTCCGCGAGGCCGAGGCACGCCGCGTAGCGCAAGGCCGCTTCACCTACACCACTGCAGCTGTCCACACCGACTCAGGCGCGCTGGCGGCGTACACCCAGATGGGCGGCACGCCCGAGCGACCCGAGCGCCTGAACCAGTACGACACCTACGTCCACCCGCCTCACCGCGGCCGCCGCCTCGGCATCGCCGTCAAACTCCCCAACCTCCGCTCCCTCCAGTCCCGCCTCACCCAATCGGCCGTCCTGCACACCTGGAACGCCCCGGAGAACACCCCGATGATCGCCGTCAACGAGAAGCTGGGCTTCCGCCCCACCGCCCAGCGAACCGCTTGGGAACGCCGGCTCTAGATGAACTCGGTCATGGGGTTGGCTGTAGGCGGATCACTAGGTCGACGCGGCGATCACCTGGCCGAGGAGCCACCCAGAATCTCGGAGCCGCCGGGGTGCGGACGTGCCGCACTCACCAACCTGCGCGTCGGCTGACCTCCACGCCCGAAGTGGGCGTGGCGACCTCAGCCTCCGGGTGGCTGGTGAGTGCGGCGGGTCCGCCGTGACGCGACCATCGCCTGCTAGCACGGCCCTGCGGATCGGCCAGTCTCCGAGTGGGTCCTGACGCGACCTTGTGCACGGACTGGCCACGCGGGACGGTCTTTGGTGGTTGACCGGTGCACAGAGTCGGCGGTGGACAGCGGGCGACGAGAGGTTTCCGGACAGGTGTCCCAAGCCTCACCAACGTTCCGGCCGACTACAGCTAGTTGATCACCAAGGCGTTCAGGCGCCAGTTCTTGCCGGTGGGTGCGGACAGTTCGAGGTCGGCCTGGCCGCCGGGGACGGTGAACTTGAGCCAGGCGAAGGTTGCGGTCGGCAACAAAGGGCTGACAGCGAGCTCGGTGCCCGCGGCCTTGATGGTGACCGGGTCCGACGGTTGGGTGGCGTCGCCTATCAGGAGCCAAGCGTCGTGCGGTCCGTCGGGCAGGGTGAGACGGAGCGTGCGGACCGTGGTGTCGTTGACGAAGTCTCGTCGTACGTCGTCGAGCAGTTCCCGGTCCCGCGCCATCGGAGCCGGCCCGGCCCATCCGAAGCCGGCCGACGCAGTCCACGCCGAGCCCGGAGCCAGGCGTTGGTAACCAGCGTGCAGCGGGCTGGTGTCCGTGCCGGCGTCCAGCGCAAGTACGGCGGCGTCGCCGGGTGGCGTGGTCAGAATCTCGCTGGTACGACGGTGATCGGTCACCTCACCGTTCAGTACGGCCTCGACGTCCAGGGCAAGTACCGCGGGTTCCGGTCCGGGCACCACGGTCACGGCCACCTGCACGATCGCTCCGGCTGGTACGACCGCGCTCGTCTCGCCCGCCGTCCAACCGGATGGGGCCGGGATTCGGACCGTTGCGGTTTGGGGCGCGCTGGTGGTGTTGGCGATGCTGACGGTCACCGTGTTGTCGCGGCCACACAGCATCGGTGACGGCGCGGCGGCATCCGTCACCACCAGGGCCGGGGCTTCGAGACTCGGGTCAGGGATGACCAGGGCGTCCAGATGCCAGTGCTCGTCGGGAATGCTGCTGAACTCGAGGTCGACATCGCGGCCACCCGCGCCGCCATCCAGCGACAGCTTGAGCCAGGTGTAGGTGCCGTGCAGCAGGAGGGACTCGAGTGCTGCGAGGACCTTGCCCTCGGACCGGATGGTCATCGGCTGGCAGTGGACGAGCGACTCACCAATCAGTGCATAGGCATCGGTCTTTCCGGCCGGAATCCGGATCCGCAGCACCCGCGCCGCCGTGTCGTTGACGAAGTCGCGGCGCAGTACGTCGGGATTGCCCCGGTCCCGGGCCTGGGGCGCCGTACCGACCCAGCCGAATCCTCGGTCCGGATCCCAGGCGTCCGACGGGGACAGTCGCTGATAGCCCGGCAGGAGTGGACTCGACTCGGGTCCGGCGTCCAGGGCGAGCCGGCAGCGACCGCCGGCCGGGGTGACGAAGACCTGGGTGCTGACTCCGAGGGCGGGCATGCCTCCGGCCTCGCACTCGAGGTCGATCATCGTGATCTGCGGCAGCAGCGGCGGCGTGACCGGAACCGTGAACGGCACAGTCTCCCGCGACGGCACCGAGACATGGCCATCGCTGCTCTTCCATCCGCCGGTCTCGACGACCTTGGCGCTCACCTCCGCCTGCCGCGGCGACGCGTTGCTCGCGGTCATCGCGAACAGGTTGGGCCAGCCCCCGAGCAGCGGCTCGTCCCCGGCCTGCTTGAGCTGCACCCAGGACCGCGACTCGTCCAGCACGCGGCCCTTGTCGAAGTAGTAACCGACGATCGAGTCCCGCCACAGGGTCGCCTGCACGACCTGCTGATCCAGGCGCTCCAACGTGGTGTCGTACCGCCGCCGATCCACCCGCGACCGCAGCGACCGCCACGACGCGCGCAGACCGTGTACGGCGTCCAGTCCGTCGAAGTGGGTGTCGTAGATGTGCTGGATCATGGTCTTGCCGGAGTGCAACCGATGGCTGTACGGGACGTGGTGGATGAACATCAGCAACTCGTCCGGGCAGGAGGCCAAGGACTCGTACTGCTGCGACAGCGGCGGATGGTAGTGGGCGGTGAAGCCCACGCCGGTCGCGACGGTCCGGTCGAAGCCGGCCCCCTCGGCGTCGGCGCGATTCCAGGGCGCGTTGCTCTCCGGGCTGGGCGCGAAGTGATCGATCCCGATCAGGAATCCTGAGCCCAGCGGAGACGTGTAGTCCTCATAGGTCTCCCACGACCCGAGCAGCATCGAGGTCAGCGTCCGGACCACCCGGTCGTCGGACCCGAACGTCATCCGCACCCATTCCTCGGCGACCTCTTCCGCCGCGAGCGCCGGGTTCCACACCAGTCGCGCATAGCCGTGGGTGTTGGCCGCGTTGAGCGGGTGTCTGGTCCAGTTGCGGTCCGAGCCGAAGTTCATCACTCCGGCGGCGCCCTCGACGATGCCTGCCACCGTCGACTCCGGCCGGGGCGCGTGCGTGTCGAAGTCGTAGACCTGCTTCCACTCGGGCACCAGGTAACACAGGTGCGTCGACTGCCCGGTGTACTCCTGCGTGATCTGGAGCTCGGCCATCAGCCGGGTCTGCGGCATCGCACCGAACAGCGGATGCACCGGCTCGCGGACCTGGAAGTCGATCGGCCCGTTCTTGACCTGGACGATGACGTTGGGGTCGAACTTCCCGTCCAGCGGCTGGAAGGTCAGGTACGACTTGCTCGCCCAGGTGACCGGATCGAAGTCGTGGATGAACCCGCGCCACATCACGATGCCGCCGTACGGCTTGACCGCGCGGGCCAGCAGGTTCGCGCCGTCGGCGTGGGTCCGGCCGTAGCTGACCGGACCGGGTTGCCCCTCGGAGTCGGCCTTGACCAGGAAACCACCGAAGTCCGGGATCAGCTCGTAGATCTCGCGGGCCTTGTCCCGCCACCAGGCCTGCACGCCCTCGTCGAACGGGTCCGCCGTGGCCAGACCGCCGAGACTGATCGGCGCGGCGAAGTTGGCGGACAGATGCAAGGTGAGACCCCACGTCCGCAGGACAGCGGCCAGGCCGGTCAGCTTCTGCAGCATGTCGGTGGACAGGAAGACCGGATCGGCGTTGACGTTGTTGACCACCGTTCCGCTGAGGCCGACTGACGCGAGGGTACGGGCGTAGTCGGTCATCCGCTGCCCAGTCGTCGGCAGCGCGTCCCAGTCGAAGATCGACTCACCGGCGTACCCGCGTTCGACACTGCGATCCAGGTTGTCCCAGTGGTCGACCAGGCGAAGCGCGTTGGCCGGCCGTTCATGGATGTCGAGCCCGCCGACGTCACGCTGTGTCTGCAGCAGCCGCAGCAGGTGGAAGATGCCGTAGAGCACCCCGCGCTTTCCCTCACTGGCGACCACAGTCGTGGCGTGCCCGGCGATCCGTCGACTCAGGACGACGTACCCGTCCGGGCCGAGGGCGCGGAGCTCGGCCCGGTCGACGTACTGCGCGACCAGCGCCGAGGTGGCAGGCGTCCCGATGATGACTGCGCCGTCACGCTGGATGTTGGACTGCTGCGTGACGGTGCGCCCGGTCAGACCTGACAGGCCCTGAAGTACTTCGGTCGCCGCGGAGCGCAGTACGTCGCCGTTGGCGGCAGTCGGAGCGACGAGATGGGTGAAGGTCCGGCGGTACTCCGCCAGCAGATCGGCCCGGTCGACCTTGCGGTACCGCAGCCACAGCTCGTACCCGTCCTCGTCGGGAAGCCCCGCGGCGAATTCGGGGCGGATCAGGCCGGCCGCTGTGAGCGCTCCGCCGGTCAGCAACACCTGTCGCCGGGTGAACTTCATGTCGACGTCCTTCCTGTGGGCGGTCAGGAACCGGTTCCTGACCGTAGGTTCGGCATAGACCACAGTCAAGGGCGCGGAGTCATGAAACACGTGTCATGGCAGGGATTCCTGGTCCGTGAGCTGTCGAATACACAGTCGGCGCGGTAGGTTTTCAGGAACCGGTTCCTAGTCACGTGGAGGTTGTGTGCGCCGGACCAGGCAGGTGACGATCCTGAGCGTCGCGGCGGCTGCGGGCGTCTCGAAGTCCACCGTGTCCAGGGTCATGAACGGCACCCCCACCGTCGATCCGGAGATCGTCACCCGGGTCCGCGACGTCGCCACCCGGCTCGGCTATCGCCCGAGTGGGACCGCGCAGAACCTCTCCCGCGGCCGGACCGGCATCGTCGGCGTCCTGGTCCCCGACCTGGCCAACCCACTCTTTGCCGCCATCCTCAAAGGCATCTCGGCCGAGGCCGAGAAGGACGGCTACCGCACCCTGGTCGCCGACGCCAACGAGCAGCCCGGCGAAGAGATGCGCCACCTGCACGAGCTGGCCCGCCAGAGCGACGGCCTGATCCTCTGCGGCCCCCGGATGAGTACGCCGGACCTGGCCGGACTGTCCGAGCTCGACGAGCCGATCGTGGTGGTCAACCGCAAGCCGGCCCGCAGCCTGTTCCCCTCGGTCACCGTCGACAGCCAGGACGCGGTCGATGCGCTCTGCCGTCATCTCGATGCTCTCGGTCACACCCGGCTCTGCTACCTCGCCGGTCCCGCCGAGGCCGCGGCGGAGAGTGATCGCTGGTCCGCCCTCCAGTCGTCGATCCGGAGCCGGACGAAGCTCCTCCGGATTCCCGCCGGCGCGATGCTGGACGACGGCCACGCGGCCGCCGACGAGGCCCTCGCCACCGGCGCCACCTGCCTGATCGGCTTCAACGACCTGGTCGCGCTCGGCGCGCTGGCCCGGCTGCAGGAGCTCGGGTTGGCGGTCCCCGACCGGGTGTCCGTGGCCGGTTTCGACGACATCGTCTACGCCCGGTACACCTCCCCCGGCCTGACCACCATCGCCATGCCGCAGACGGAGTTCGGCCAGGAGGCGTGGCGCCTGCTGTCACCCTTCCTCCAGGGCCGCAAAGGCCGTCGTACCCGGACCCTCCAGGCCCGGCTGGTCATCCGGCCCAGCACAGGTCCCGCTCCGATGCGGGGATAGCCGGTCACCGGCGTTAGGCTGGTAGGCGCTCTGACCCCGACCGGAAGTACTCGATGAGCGTCGAATCCCTGTTCCCGCGCCTGGAGGCGCTGCTGCCGAGCGTGCAGAAGCCGATCCAGTACGTCGGAGGCGAGCTGAACTCGGTCAGCAAGGACTGGGACTCGGCAAGCGTCCGCTGGGCCCTGATGTACCCGGACGCGTACGAGGTCGGTCTGCCCAACCAGGGCGTCCAGATCCTCTACGAGGTGCTGAACGAGCGCGACCACATCCTGGCCGAGCGGACGTACTCCGTCTGGCCGGACATGGAGAAGGTGATGCGGGACAACGACATCCCGCAGTTCACCCTCGACAGCCACCGGCCGGTCCGGGCCTTCGACGTGTTCGGGCTGTCGTTCTCCACCGAGCTCGGCTACACCAACATGCTCACCGCGCTCGACCTGGCCGGGATCCCGCTGTACGCCGCCGACCGGACCGACGAGGACCCGATCGTGCTGGCCGGCGGGCACGCCGCGTTCAATCCTGAGCCGATCGCCGACTTCATCGACGCCGCCGTACTGGGTGACGGCGAGGAGATCGTGCTGGCGATCTCGGACGTGATCCGGGAGTGGAAGGACGAGGGCAGCCCGGGCGGGCGCGACGAGGTGCTGATGCGCCTGGCGGCCTCCGGTGGCGTCTACATCCCGAAGTTCTTCACGGTCGAGTACCTCGCCGACGGCCGGATCAAGCGCGTCGCGCCGAACCGTCCGGGCGTGCCGTGGCGGACGGCCAAGCACACGGTGATGGACCTGGACGCCTGGCCGTATCCGAAGAAGCCGCTGGTCCCGCTGGCCGAGACTGTGCACGAGCGGTACTCGGTGGAGATCTTCCGCGGCTGCACCCGCGGCTGCCGGTTCTGCCAGGCGGGCATGATCACCCGGCCGGTGCGTGAGCGCAGCATCACCACGATCGGAGACATGGTCGAGAACGGGCTGAAGCAGTCCGGCTTCGAGGAGGTCGGGCTGCTCAGCCTGTCGTCCGCCGACCACAGCGAGATCGCAGACGTGGCCAAGGGCCTCGGCGACCGGTACGAGGGCAGCAACGTCTCGCTTTCGTTGCCTTCGACAAGGGTCGACGCGTTCAACATCACGCTGGCCAACGAGTTCTCCCGCAACGGCCGGCGCAGCGGCCTGACCTTCGCCCCCGAGGGCGGATCGGACCGGATGCGCAAGGTGATCAACAAGATGGTCACCGAGGAGGACCTGATCCGCACCGTGGCGGCGGCGTACGGGCATGGCTGGCGGCAGGTGAAGCTGTACTTCATGTGCGGCCTGCCGACCGAGACCGACGAGGACGTGCTGGCGATCGCCGACCTGGCCAAGAAGGTGATCGCGACCGGACGCGAGGTGTCCGGCCGGCGTGACATCCGGTGCACGGTGTCGATCGGCGGGTTCGTGCCGAAGCCGCACACGCCGTTCCAGTGGGCCTCGCAGCTCGGCGCCGAGGAGACCGACGCGCGGCTGTCCAAGCTGGCCGCCGCGATCCGCTCCGACAAGGGCTACGCCAAGGCGATCGGCTTCCGGTACCACGACGGCAAGCCCGGCATCATCGAGGGCCTGCTGTCCCGCGGCGACCGCCGGGTCGGCCGCATCATCGAGCAGGTCTGGCGCGACGGCGGCCGCTTCGACGGCTGGAGCGAGCACTTCTCCTACGACCGCTGGGTCGCGTCCGCCGAGAAGGCGCTGGCCGGCGAGCCGGTCGACCTGGCCTGGTACACCACCCGCGAGCGCGAGTACGCCGAAGTCCTGCCCTGGGACCACCTGGACTCGGGCCTCGACCGCGACTGGCTGTGGGAGGACTGGCAGGACTCGCTCGAGGAGGACGGCGCGATCGAGGTCGAGGACTGCCGCTGGACCCCCTGTTTCGACTGCGGCGTCTGCCCCCAGATGGGCACCGAGATCCAGATCGGCCCCACCGGCAAGAAGCTCCTGCCACTCTCGGTCGTCTAGCCCAACGTACCCAGCCCCGGCCGGCGCCGCGCGGGGCTGCCCATCACAAGCACGTCAGCGCAGCGGCATGATCGTCGTACGCCGGTGATGCTCGAAGACGACCGAACTGCGGATGTCGGCGATCTCCTGGCGCTTGGCCAGAGCGAGGACGAGGTCGCGCAGCGCCTGGGTGTCCTTGACGGCGACGTGAGCGAGGAAGTCGGAGCCACCGGAGACCATGAACATCGCGAGCGTCTCGGGTAGCTGGTTCACGTAGTCCTGGAAGGCGGTCGCGACAGCCATCGCCTGTGGACGGAGCTTGATCGAGATGATCGCCTGAGTGGAGCGGTCGATGGCCTTCAGGTCGACCTCGGCGTGGTACCCGCTGATCACGCCGCGGTCGCGCAGGCCGCGGATCCGCTCCAGGCACGTCGACGGTGCGATGCCGAGCTCGGCCGCCATGTCGCGGTTGGTCCGGCGGGCATCGTTCTGCAGCATCCGCAGGAGCGCCGTATCAAGTTCGTCCATGACAGGCAGTTTCGCAGATCTGCCGAACGACGCTCGGGAGCGATCGCGATCGGCCGCCCACGAAGCTAGGTTTGCCGCCGTGCTGACGAACAAGATGGTCGTGGTCATCGCGGCCGAAGCGCCGATCGGCGTCGCCCTGAACACTGCTGCTCTGCTCGGCGTCGGACTCGGCCACCACCACGATCAGGTGGTCGGCCCGGACACCGAGGACGCCGCCGGCAACCCACACACCGGCATGTGCGCCTACCCGATCCCGGTACTGCGGGCATCCGCCGAGCAACTGCACTACCTCCGGACCCAGGCGGCCGCGCGGGACGACGTCACCGTGCACGACATGCACCAGATCGCCCAGCAAGCACGGACGTACGACCAGATGTCCACCACGCTGAGGGGCACCAAGCCCGACGACGTGGAGTACCTGGGCCTCGCCCTCTTCGGCCCCCGTCAAACCGTGGACTCGTTGACCGGCGCGCTCGCGCTATACCGCTAGAAAGCGGTCGCATCCGTAGTGTGGGGGCATGGAACTGAACTACGAGGTGACGGGTTCCGACGACGCGCCGGTGGTCCTGCTGGGATCGTCGCTCGGGGCGACGCAGGCGATGTGGGCGCCGCAGCTCGAGGTGCTGGCGCAGCGGTTCCGGGTGGTGACCTTCGACCACCGTGGCCACGGCGGGTCCGACGTACCGCTCGGGCCGTACACGATCGAGGACCTCGGCGGTGACGTGGTCGAGCTGCTCAACACGCTCCTCGTGGAGCAGGCGTCGTACGTCGGTATCTCACTCGGCGGCGCGGTCGGGTTGTGGCTGGCCCAGAACGCGCCGGACCGGTTCAACCGCTTCGCGCTGATCTGCCCGCCGGCCAACCCGGCCGAGAACAAGCAGATGTGGGCCGACCGCGCGGCCCAGGTCCGCGCCGAGGGCACCCAGGCGATCACCGACGCGACGCTCGGCCGGTGGTTCCTGCCCGAGTTCACCGAGACCGCGGCGATCCGGCAGATGCTGCTCGACAGTCCCGACGAGGGGTACGCCGCCTGCTGCGAGGCACTCGGTAGCACCAACCTGCTCCCCGGCCTGTCCGACATCACCGCGCCGGTCCTCCTCGTCACCGCCGAGTCGGACACCTCGATCCCGCCCGAGACCGTCGTACCGCTGGCCGGTCAGATCCCCGGCGCGCACCTCGAAATCATCCCGAACGCGGCTCACCTGGTGACCTACTCGCACCCCGAGATCATCAATCCGCTGCTACTCACGCACCTGACCTGACGCCTGGGCTCGTCGCCGAGCCCAGGCGCCGGTGGATTCAGTTGCAGTAGTACGCCGGGTTGGGCGACGTCTCGGTCTGGTCCTGCCAATGGGCGACACCGACGTAGTAGCCGCAGCCGGTGCCCTCGTCGAACCACGCACCGCCGCCGGAGTACGCGTACGTCTCAGCGACCGTGGTGAACGGGCCGGACGCGCCCGGACCCTTCTGCAGCTCGACCCTGACCTCGGTGACGCTGGTCGAACAACCCTCCAGGCCGACGGCGACGTACAGCATCAGTGCGCTGTAGCCGACGCTCGGCGCGGTCACCAGGTCGCACGCCTGCGTCCCAGTGGTCGACGCCTGGGCCGGCGTCCCGACCATCAGACCTGCCACAACCGCCCCCGACATCACGGCAGCACCAAGAAGCTTCCGCATCTGCTTTCCCTCCGGTTGGAAATTTACAGAAGGTCAGCAGGTTAGGTCACTCGGTTACGATCGTCGACCCTTTCGATGTCGCTGAAAGAAGCAGCTCGCTGAGCAGGAGTTGGTCAGCGCTGCTCAGAACTAGGTCGGCAGCCGCGACCGTGGCCGGCGCGACGTACGGATTGGGGATGGCGACCGCGAACATGCCGGCCTTCTGCGCCGCGACAACGCCGTGGGCGGTGTCCTCGACCGCGATCGCTTCCTCTCCCGGTACGCCGAGACGACGCAGAGCCAGCTCGTAGATCGCCGGATCGGGCTTGTGGGTCCCGACCTCGTCGCCGGTGACGATCTCGTCGAAGAGGTCGATCGCCCCGACCCGCTCCAGATGACCGCGCACCCAGGGGCTCGGTGAGCTGCTGGCGATCCCGGCCTGCAGGCCGAACTCGCGCGCCGTCGTCACCCACTCGCGGACCCCCGGCCGGAAGTCCAGCTCGGCGTGCATCCGCTCGCGATGCGCCATCCTCCGCGTATGACTGGCCTCCCGATCGAAGCCGGCGCCGACGGCCGAGGCGAGCCGCGCGTACCGGATCTCGGAGGTGTCCCCACCGTGGCCCGGCCAGAAGTCCTCGAGATCCAGCTCGAGCCCGTGGTGCGCCCATTCGGCCTGCCAGCTCAGCACCGACGTAGATTCCGTGTCCATCAGCAGACCGTCGAAGTCGAACACCACAGCCCGCACGCCGACCGGCACGAGGCGGGTCGCCAGGCGGTGAATCTGCAGCTGGCTCAACCCGAGGCCGGCGAGGTACGCACGGATGCCGCCGAGGCGGAAGTCAAGGTGGTCGAGTGATCCGAGGATGGTCTCCGGTCTGGTCCGCGACCGCTCGGGACCGTCCTGCAGGCCAAGCCGGACCTCACTGATCGCGTAGTCCTCGGCGATCACGTCGCGAGGTACGCCTGCCAGCTCGAGCAGCAGTGCGACAAACTGTCCGGTGCGATCCTTGCCGGCCTGGCAGTGCACGACCACCGGGCGGTCCGCCGGGGCGTCCGCGACCGCCCGGAAGATCTTGCCGATGTGGGCGGAGTTACGACTCAGGCCGTTGGAGTAGACATCGACGAGTCGCAGCTCGGCGGCCGCGTTCCGCGACTTGTCGGCGACCGGGTCGATCCAGGGGATCCGCCGGTACGCCGGGGTGCCGTCGAGCGGATGTGGTCGCGTCAGCTCGCGGTCGCTGCGCACGTCGAGGACCAAGCCGGCTCCGAGGGCGTCCAACGCGCTCCGGCCCGTGGAGTCCAGGTCGTCGGGTGACTCCGACCGGAAGACCGCCCGCTCGCGAGTCGCGACGCCGTGCCGCGTAGGAAGTCCACCAAGGTCACGCGCATTCGGGCTCCACACGGGCGTCAGTTTAAGACAACGCCTCCCAGGGACTCGAAGTCGTGCCAGGTGCCGTCGAAAGCCTTGTGGTGCAGGGCGGAGTCCATGCCGACCGCGAAGACGTCCAGCCGGCCAGGGCCCGATGAGACCACCGAACCGGCTGGTCTTGGCCGGGCGAGCGTGGTCGCGGGTTCGAGCCAACCGGCCAGGGCGGCGATGTTCATCCGAAGGATCTCGGCCGCCAGCGACCAGTTGAGGAAGTTGAGTGTGTCGTTCGCCGAGTGGATGTGGCCGTTCGCACTGTCCGCGCCCTCGATCGACAGCACGGCTGGGATCCCGGCGTCGATGAACGGCACGTGGTCGCTGGCGAACGGGTTGAGCGAGGTCTCCACCTTCAGCCCGGTGTACGTCGCGGCCGCCGTCGCCAGGTCCGCGATCTGGCTCGATGACACCGGTGCACCTTCGAGCAGGACTGTCGGCACAGCCGTGTTCTTGCTGGCGATCATGTCCATGTTGAGGACGGCCCGGATCCGGGCGCGTTCGGCCGGCGGCAGCGCGGCGACGTACTGCTTGCTGCCGAACAGCCCCTCCTCCTCACCCCCGAACAGGATCAGCCGTACGTCGTGCCGCCAGTACCGGGCCGACAGCAACCGGCCGAGTTCGAGCACGCCCGCGGAGCCGCTCCCGTTGTCGTCCGCGCCGGGCGCGGCGGCGGCCGGTCCGCCGGCGATGTTGATCGAGTCGAGGTGCGCCGTGATCAGGACCAGGCCACCGCCGCCGGTGCCGGGCCGGTCGCCGATCAGGTTCTGCGAGTGTCCGGCGCCGACCGTGATCTGCGTCCGGGTCACTCCGTAGCCGAGGGCAACCATTTTGGCGGCGGCGAAGTCCACCGCGGTGGTGAACGACGTACTCAGCGAGTGCCGCGTCGGCAGACTCGCCAGCCAGGTCAGATCGTCGTGGTACGACGCCGGCGACAACTGCCCGACCAGGTCCGCGACGACCGGGTCGACACGAGCCGCCGTCGGTGTCGGATTGTCGACAACCGTCGTACCGGCGCGGAGTGGTTCGATCCGCCAGCAGTTGTTGGAGCGGCGGCGGGGTTTGTCGGCGGACGAGATCACCAGGTGCCGGCCGTGGTCGAGCAGCGGCGTGACGTCCGGGTAGTCGTCCTGGAAACTCCGGCCCACCTGCGTCACGAGCAACAGGCCGGGTACGGTCCGGGAGGCCCGGCCAAGGCGCTGGTCGGCCGGGACCCAGAGCAGGGTCTTGTCGCCGAACCGGGCCGAGTGCGCGCCATCGGCGGCATCGGCGGTCGGTACGACGAGATAACGCACGGGTGCAGTGGTCATGTCAGTCCTGCCAGATGATCTCGAGACGATCGGGCTCGGCCGCGACGATCCGGGCGGTCCCGCCGGCGGAACGCGTGATCAGGCCGTCGGCGCTCCAGTGCCCGCCCGGTCGCGGCTCGGGCACGTCGCCGCGGCCGAACGCGTACTCCACCAGCGTGCCGTCCGGCCGGAACTCCACCCCCCGCCGGCCACGGGCCGGCGGGAAGGCGAAGTCGTCCCGGCGGTAGACGCTGATCCCGTCGTGATCCTCCTCGAACGAGTGCGTCCACCGCCCGTTGCTGTATCCGGTCAGCGCAGCACCGCCTGTTCCATGGTTGCCCCCGGCATCGTTCCGGACGCCGGCATCGACTCCGGCACGGTCGAAGGGACCGTCGCCCTGAAGTCGCTGATCACGCCGCCGAGCGGCTCGTAGCCGGTGATGCCCGGTCCCCAGTTCGAGCCGTCCCACCACTTGTGGTAGAGCTGCTTGTCGGTGCCGGTGACGAACACGTCGAGCCGGTTCGGGGCCCACGAGACGACGCGTGGCTCGTCGGTGCACACACCGCCCATGTACTCGTACTCGGTGACCGACGGTCCCCAGGCGGACCCGTCCCACCACTTGTGGTAAAGCGCGGAGTCCGTGCCGAGCACGAACACGTCCAGCCGGTTCGCGTCCCACGAGACGACGGTCGGGGCCGTCGTACAGACGCCGCCCAGGTACTCCCAGTCCGACCAGGCCGAGCCGTCCCACCACTTGTGGTACAGCGCGAAATCGGTGCCGAGGACGAACATGTCGAGACGGTTCTCGCCCCAGGCGACGACCCGCGGCGGTGAAGCGCAGACACCACCGAGGTACTCGTAGTCGGTCGCCGACGGTCCCCAGTTCGAACCGTCCCACCACTTGTGGTAGACCGCGTTGTCGGTGCCGAGCACGAACATGTCCAGCCGATCGCTGCCCCAGGCAACGACTTCGGGCGGGCTCATGCAGATGCCGCCGAGGTACTCGTAGCCGGTGACACTCGGCCCCCAGCCTGAGCCCGCGCCGTCGTACCACTTGTGGTACAGCGCGCGGTCGGTGCCGAGAACGAAGGCATCCAGCCGGTTCGGCCCCCAGGTCGCCAGCCGCGGCGGGCTCATGCAGACACCGCCGAGGTACTCGTAGCCGGTGACACTCGGTCCCCAGTTCGAGCCGTCCCACCACTTGTGGTACAGCGCGTGATCGGTGCCGAGGACGAACGCGTCCAGCCGGTCCGGGCCCCAGGACGCGACTTCAGGAGCACTCATGCAGACACCACCCATGTATTCGTAACCGGCGACGGACGGTCCCCACGACGATCCGTCCCACCACTTGTGATACATCGCCAGATCGGTGCCGAGCACGAACGCGTCCAGCCGGTTCGCGCCCCACGACACCACCGAGCCGGCCGGTTCCGGCGTACCGGCGCCGGCCCCGGCGTAGGTCGGCAGGTTCGTCCGGACGGTGTCCAGGCAGGCTTCCATCCGGGTGGCCTGGTCGTTGGTGAACATGACCATGCCGCGGTCGTCGGTGTAGTCCATGTAGTCGTAGAACAGATCGCCGTTCGGACCGTTGCTGCACGTCACGTGCGGGAACGTCGGTACGCCGAAGTTCGGGCCGGCCGCGTTCGGGGTGTCGGCGCACTCGTCGCTGCCGCTGCAGCCACTGCCGTCGTCGCCCCAGATGTGGAACAGGTTCAGGTAGTGCCCGACCTCGTGGGTCGTGGTCCGGCCCAGGTCGAACGGTGCGGCCGCCGTGCCGTTGGTCCCGAACCCGCTGTGCAGGATGACCACGCCGTCGGTGTTCGCCGGGCCGCCCGGGAACTGGGCGTACCCGAGCAGGCCGCCGCCGAGCTGGCAGACCCAGATGTTCAGGTAGCGGTCCGTCGGCCACGGGTCGATACCGCCGGTCGACGACTTCTTCACCTTGTCGTCGGTGCCGAAGGACGCCGTACTCGTCTGGGTCCGGGTGACACCGCCGGTCGGGTTGCCGTTCGGGTCCACGGTGGCGAGGTAGAACTCGATCCGGGAATCCGCGATCAGGCCGGTGAACGCGGCCGGAACGATGCCGATGTCGGAGTTCGTCGCCCGGAAGTCCCGGTTCAGTACGTCGATCTGGCTGTCGATCTGGGCCTGCGAGATGTTCTGCGTGGCGGTGTTCCAGACCACGTGCACCACGCACGGGATCCGCGCTATACCGGTGAAACGCGGCGGTCCGGCGGCGTACAACGACGTCGCGTTCTCGATCGCCGACCGGGCGGCGGCGTACTCGGGTGACGTCGACAGCAGCCGCCGGTGCACGTCCATCACACCGCACTGCCGTCGAGTCGGGTTCTCGATCCGCCCGTCCGTGCCGCTCATACCTGCACCACCGGCTGAACCGCCACCACTCATGCCCGCGCCACCGGCTGCACCGGTGCCACCGCTCATGCCCACTCCACCGGCTTGGCCGCCACCGCTCATGCCCACTCCACCGGCCTGGCCGCCGCCGCTCATACCGGCACCGCCCGCCGATCCGCCACTGCCCATGCCGCCGGCTCCCGCCAAACCCGGCGCAGAGTCCATGCCCGTCATCGGCATCCCGCTCGCCGGCTGGCCGTTGGCGCCCTGACCGGCCGCCGTGTCACCCGGCATCCGGTAGTCGTCGTCGCGGTGTTTGCCCGCTCGACCGTTGGCCTTCCTCGGCATCTCTCCCCCTTCCAACGGGGGCGCACGAGCAGGTCGGGACCGCACACGATCCCGGACCGAAGAGGTCTTCCCCCAGCCCGCCCTTCGATCGAAGGCGGTACGTCCCGCCTTCCCCCACCGAACAGTCGGCCCCCAAGTCTCTGTTCTGGATTCACCTTCCTCCCCCTCACCGCCCGCGCACAAGCCCTCGCACGCCGGTAGTGAACTCCAACGGAAACCCAGCGTTTGTTGGAGAATTGCTTGAAACCTCAAGAGGGGAACATCATGCGCCGAGAGCTGTCCATCCCGTTCGACGTCCGGGGTCACCGCGGCCTGATCTCGGTCCGCATCGTGCCCAACGACGACCCGTGGGCGTCGGGCCATCAGCTCGTCGTACCGGACCTGAATGCCGAGGCGTTCCGCGGCTTTCCTTTGTGTACGGCGAGTCTGCGGTACCACGGCTCCGGCATCAAAGCGATCATGGGCTGGATCCAGCTGATCACCCGGGACTTCGACGGCGACATCTCGGTCGACCGCCAGCCGAACCTGAGCCCCGCCGATCCGTTCTACTCCTACGGCTACCTGCCGACGTTCTTCGACGGCCCGGCGAATCCGGATCACCCGGACGGCACGTGGCGCGCGGACACGTTCCTCGTCGTCGTGCCCGACGTGATCCGCTCGCGCACCGTCGCGCCGGTCGCCGCGTTCACGTGGGGCTACCGGCTCGAAGCCGGTCGCCCGACACTGCTCGACGTCACTCCACTCGCCTCGGCGAGGTGGTCAGGCCACCGCTCCGTCCTCGAAGCCGCCCACCCAACCTGGACCTTCGGCTGAGTCCGCCGGCCCGCCCTGCAAGTCAGCCGGTCTGCGGGTCAGCCGGCTTTGAGGACTTGTTGGGCTTTGGTGACGGCGGCTTCGGTGGCGGCCTCGAACTCCGAGCCCTGTCCGGCCAGCACACCGACTGAGACGATGACGTCGTTCACGCCGGTGATCGCGGCCGTGTATTCCAGGCCGCGCTTCGGCCCGCTGGTGCCGGTCAGGCGGAACGCGAACGGGCCGGTGCCGGCCTTCGGCGCGGAGATCTCCTCGACCATCATCGACGTGCTGCTCTCGCCCTCGATCTTGAGGGACACCTTCGAGCAGGACGAGACCGCGTCGTCGTAGGTCTCGCGCAGGTCCGCGACCTTCGCCGCCGTACCCATCGAGTCCAGGCCGAAGTCGATGTACGGACCCTCCTGGCCACCGGAGAACGAGCGGGTCACACTGGCCTTCGCACCGGGCGCCTCGGTGGCGTTGAGGTACTTCACCAGCGTCTTGCACTTGCTCGTCGGCGACGAGAACGGCTTCGAGGTGTCCTCGGGATCTTCCTTCTCCTGCGAGAACCCTGTCGGCAGGTCGCTCAGCGCGAGCAGGGCTCTGGTGAGCTCGGCGGACGAGCGGGTGACCGGACCGGACGGTTTCGGTGCCGATGGAGTCACGCTCGGTGCCGGTGTGGTCCCGGCGGGAGTCGAGGGCGCGGCTGCGTTCTTCTTGTCGTCCCCACCGCAGGCGGTGAGCGACAGGCTGAGGGCAGCGGCGAGGGCAAGCGGGAGCGACACGAACCTGGTCATGGACCTTCCAAACCCTGGTCAGAACCGTGGGCCGAGCGCGCCCTCCGGTGGCCGAGCAGGCAGCAGCGTACCTGACGCGTCAGCCCAGTCGGTGCCGTGTCGGGTCGTGTCTGGGTAGCTCGGTCAGAACCGGTGCGAGCGGAGGTGGATGTTCTGCAGCAGCCCGACCGCAAGCAGGCAGGCGAACATCGACGAACCGCCGTACGAGACGAATGGCAGCGGCAGACCGGTGACCGGCATGATCCCGAGCGTCATCCCGATGTTCTCGAACGCCTGGAACGCGAACCAGCAGACGATGCCGGTCGCCACCAACCGGCCGAACGCGTCCCGCGCGTTGATCGCGATCCGCAGCCCGCGGAACAGCACCAGCGCGAACAATGCGATGATCGCGCCGGCCCCGATCAGGCCGAGCTCCTCCCCCGCCACGGTGAAGACGAAGTCGGTGTGCTGCTCGGGCACGAACGCGTTCTGGGTCTGGCTGCCGTGGAACAGCCCTTGGCCGAAGATCCCGCCGTTGCCGATCGCGATCCGGGCCTGGTTGACGTTGTAGCCGATGCCCTGCGGATCCTGAGACGGGTCCGCGAACGCGATGAACCGGGCCAGCTGGTAATCCTTCAGCACCTGCAGCTTGATCGCCACCGCGGCCACCACGACGCCCGCGGTGATCAGCCCGAGCATCCAGCGCTTCGGTACGCCGGACACCGCGATGATCCCGAACACGATCGCTCCCAGCACCATCACCGTGCCGAGGTCGGGCTGCAGCATCACCAGGATCACCGGGATGCAGGCGACCGCGATCGCCTGCGCGACGTCGATGGTCCGGGCCGTCTCGTTGTGGTCGGTCTCGCCCTTCTCCGCGATCAGCAGCGCCATCCCGACGATCACCGCGAGCTTGGCGAACTCGCTCGGCTGGATCGACATCCACGGCAGCTGGATCCACGAACGGGAGCCGTTGATCACCGCGCCGACCCCGGGCACCAGGACCAGGATCAGCCCGACGATCGAGGCGGCGTACAGGACCGGGGCGAGGATGCGGACGCGACGGTGATCGGTGACGGCGGCCCCGACCGCGAGCACCAGGCCGATGGCGAAGTTCAGCGCGTGCCGGGCCAGGAACGCGTACTGGTTGCCGTCGGTGAGTGAGGTGCGGGCGTGCGTTGCGGACCAGATCAGTACGGCGCCGATCGCCGACAGCGCGACGACACCGAGGACCAGGATCCAGTCGACCTGCCACACCGTCGACCGGCGGTCCATCCGCGGCCGGGTCCGGATCGGGCTCAGCAGTGCCATGTCGAGGCCCTCACTGTCCCGGCTGCTTGCCGGCCGGCGGGGCTGGCTTGATGTTGTAGAGGGTCTCGTAGATCTTGCGGACCGCGTCACCACCGGCACCCGAACCGGTACCGGCCTGGCTCAGCATCATCACCACGGCATAGCGATCCGTGTACGACGCGAGCCATGAGGTCGTCTGCTTGCCGTAGACCTCGGCCGTACCGGTCTTGGCCCGGACCGGGATCTGGTCGACCGGGAACCCGTTGAACTTCCAGGCCGCCGTACCGGATTTGACCGTCTCCTGGAGGGCCTTGTCGATGTAGCGCAGGGTCGACGACGGCACCGGGAGCTTCGCCTTCACCGTGGGCCTGATCTCGTGCTTCTTGCCGTTCGCACCGATCCACGACTGCACCACGCGCGGCTCGTACAGCGTGCCGCCGTTGGACAGCGCCGCGTAGACCGAGGCCAGCTGCAGTGGCGTGACGGTGGTGTCGCCCTGACCGATGGCGAAGTTCACCGCGTCACCGGCACGGTACTTGTAGCCGTCCACGCAGAACTCGCGGGAGAACTGCTTCAGGAACGCCGATGTCCCGGCCGGCGGGTTCTGCGCCAGCTTGCAGTAGTAGTCCTTTTGCGAGTCGTAGTACTGCTTCTTCCACTTGCGGTCGGCGATCCGGCCACTCACCTCACCGGGCAGGTCGACACCGGTCGGCGTCCCGAGGCCGAACTTCTTCGCCATCTCCACCAGCGGGTCGTGGGTGCCCACGTCGGTGGAGTTGCCGCCCTCCTTCAGCCAGAGCGCGTAGGCGATCCGGTAGAAGAACGTGTCGCAGGACAGCGCCAGCGCCTGGTCGAAGCCGATCATCCCGTACGACGCGGACTCGTAGTTCTTGAACCGGCGGTTGCCGACCTCGAAGTACGACGAGCAGTCCAGCCGGGTCTTCGGGCTGTACCCGGCGCCCATCGCGGCGGCGGTGGTGATCGGTTTGAACGTCGATCCCGGCGCGAGCTGGCCCTGCAGGGCGCGGGAGACGAGCGGGGTGCCGGACTTCGTCGAGTACAGAGCGTCCAGCTCGCGCTGGGTGATGCCGCCGACCCAAACACCCGGATCGTAGGTCGGGTAGCTGGCCATCGCGACGACCCGGCCGGTCTTGGTGTCCAGCACGACCGCGGCACCGGAGTCGGCGACGTACTTGCGCTTGGTGACCGGATCGGTCTGCTTGCGCGCGGTCATGATGGCGCTCTTCAGCTGGGTCTCGACCGACGCCTGGATCCGCGCATCGATGCTGGTCACCAGCGTGGCGCCCGGGACCGGTGCGGTCTGCTTCTGGATGCCGGTCGTGTACCCGACCGCGTCGACGATGACGTCCTTGACGCCCGGGGTGCCGCGCAGGAGCTGGTCGTAGGTGCGCTCGACGCCGGCCCGGCCGACGAGGTCCGACCGGTGCGGGACCGAGTCCTGACCGGCCTTGTCCAGCGCCTCCAGCTCCTCGGTCGTGATCGGTGACAGGTAGCCGAGGAGGTGGGCCGCATTCACCTTGTACGGCTCGGGGTACGCGCGCAGGGTCTGCGACTCGGCGGCGACACCGGGGAAGTCCTCGCGGCGCTCCATCACCTCGATCGCGATCTGCTCGCTGACGTCCTTCGCCACCGGGATCGGCTGGTACGGCGTGCCGTTCCAGCAGGCGGGTGGTTTCGATGCGCCGGGCTCGCCGCACAGCATCGTGCGCGCCTTGAGGTCCTTCGGCTTCTGGCGGAGCACCTTCGCCAGGCGGGCGAGCACTGCGTTCTGCTGGCTGTCCGGCAGCTTCGCCAGCACCGACCGGTCGACCGTGATCACCAGCGAGACGCGGTTGCCGACCAGAGTGCGGCCCGCAGCGTCGACGATCGTGCCGCGCGGCGCGGGCACCAGGACCTGACGGGTGTGGTTCTGCGTCGCGGCCTGGGTGTAGTCCTCGTTGGACATCACCTGCATGTACCAGAGCCGGGCGAACAGCGTGCACAGCAAGGAGAAGACCAGCACCCCGATCACGAACAACCGCAACCGGGCCTTCAGCGGTGCCTCGAAGCCGTCGAAGCTCATGGCAGGACCCGGCGGCGTTCGCGGGCCGGGACCACGCGGCCCATGATCCACATGACGAGTGGGATCACGACGATCGCGCCGACGACGTCGTACCCGGCGGCGATGCCGAGGCGGACGCCGAACTCGCCCCAGTCGACCGACGGATCGTGCAGCAGCGAGCCGGTCGCGCAGTAGATGAACAGCGACACGGCGGTGCCGAGCACCACGGTCAAGGCGACCAAGAGCGGACCGACCGGGCCGGTCGACGTCTCGCGTCGGATCAGGCCGGCCATGTACCCGGCGATTGCGAGCGCGAGCGCCCACCGCCCCGCGGTGTGATCAGCAGGCGGTACGACGTCGAGCAGCAGACCACCGGCGAATCCGGCGATCGCTCCCCACTCCGGCCCACGTGACAGAGCCAGCGCGATCACCACGATCAGCACGAGGTCGCAGGTCACGCCGGCCACCGCGATGTTCGTGAGCACGGAGGTCTGCACGGTGACGGCCACCATCAGGAACAGGGCGGCCAACCCGATGCGCAGTGCGATCACGTCAGTTCACCTTCCCTTCTGTGGTCGACACCTTCGGCGAAGGCGTTGGTTTGAGCTGGGCGCGCGGCGGCCGGGCCGGTGGTCCGGTCACCACTCCGACGGTGTCGATCCGGGTCGGATCGACGTACGGCCGGATCGTCGCGGTGGACCCGAGGGAGCCCTCGTTCTCCGTCACCGAGGTGACGACGCCGATCGGCACCCCCGGCACGTACGGCGCGTTGTCGCTGGAGCCCCAGGTGACGATCTTGTCCCCTGCCTTGGGCTGCGCCTTCAGGTCGACGAGGTGGTAGTCGAGCAATCCCGCGACGTCGCCCCGGCCGGAGACGAAGCCGAGCGCCATCGAGGCGTTCAGCCGGCCGCCCACGGTCGACTTCCGGTCGCCGATCAGCAGCACGGTCGCGGTCGCCTGGGTGGTCCGCACCACCCGGCCGACCAGACCGTTCCCGTTCAGCACGGTCATGTCGACGTGCACGCCATCCGCCGTCCCGGCGTCGATGGTGACCGTGTGGTTGAAGCTCTGGGCGCTGCCGATCCCGATCACCCGGGCGGGTGTCATGGTGAACGCGGGCGCGAGCTTGAGCAGTTTGTCCAGCTCGGCGGCCCGGTTGCGCGCGTAGTCGGAGGAGTTCAGGTCCCGGGTGAGTGACTCGTTGTCCTTCTTCAGTTTTTCGTTCTCGTCCCTCAACCTATCCATTTCGGCGAATCGGTCGCGGAGGTTGTCCACAGGCTGCCGGGCCGAGCTCGCGGTCGACTCGAGTGGGCCGAACACGCCGGCCGCGGCCTCCCGCAACGGTTCCACCGGGGAACCGGCGGAACGCCGGGCGTCGAGCACGATCAGCGTGAAGCAGGCCAGGATGACCAGGACCAGCACGGTCCGGCGCCGGCGGATCTCCCGCGGCATACCGGCCGAACGGACCAGGCCCCTGGCGGGGGTGCCGAGGTCTTTGAGCATGGGTCAGCGTCCCTCGGGCGTCAGCGCCTGTTGTCGGTGACCAGGATGCGGTTCAGCGTCTCGATGTTGTCGACGCACTTGCCGGCGCCGAGCACGACGGCGTCCAGCGGGTTCTCGGCGACGTGGATCGGGATGCCGGTCTCGTGCCGCAGCCGCTCGTCCATCCCCTTCAGTAGCGCACCGCCGCCGGTCAGCACGATGCCGCGGTCGACGATGTCGCCGGCCAGCTCGGGCGGGGTCTTGTCCAGGGTGGCCTTGACCGCGTCGACGATCGCGGTGATCGGCTCCTCGATCGCCTGCCGGATGTTCGACGACGACACCTTCACGGTCCGCGGCAGGCCGGAGACCATGTCCCGGCCGCGGATCTCGCTGTCCGGACCGTCGGTGGTCGGGAACGCCGATCCGATCGTCATCTTGATCTGTTCGGAGGTGGCCTCGCCGAGCAGCAGCGAGTACTCCTTCTTGCAGTAGTTCACGACCGCCTTGTCGATGGCGTCGCCGGCCACCCGGATCGACTGGCTGGTGACGATGCCGCCGAACGAGATGACCGCGACCTCCGTCGTACCGCCGCCGATGTCGACGACCATGTTGCCGGTGGCGTCGCGGACCTCGAGGTTGGAGCCGAGGGCGGCCGCCATCGGCTCCTCGATGATGTAGACCTTGCGGGCCCCGGCCATGTAGCCGGCGTCGCGGACCGCGCGCTGCTCGACCGCGGTGATCCCGGACGGTACGCAGACCACGATCCGTGGTTTCGCGAAGTACCGGCGCCGGTGCACGCGCTGGATGAAGTAGCGCAACATCTGCTCGGCGGCGTCGAAGTCGGCGATGACGCCGTCCTTGAGTGGCCGGATCGCGGTGATGTTGCCGGGCGTCCGGCCGATCATCTTCTTCGCCTCGTGCCCGAACGCGACCGCCTCGCGCGGTTCGTCCGTCCGGGTCGCCACCACCGATGGCTCGTTCAGTACGACGCCTCGACCACGCACGTACACAAGGGTGTTCGCCGTACCCAGGTCAACCGCCATGTCGCGGCCGAGCATGCTGTTCGCCACCGCGGCACCTCCCACTCGGTCCCCGATCAGGCTAAGCGCCGCCCGCGCTCACCCCATGGACCGACACGTTCCGTCCGCCCAGGCACGTATCGTATCCATTCCTGCACTACCCGTCTCCAGCGGGCTGCATCACCGCCGGCACGAGTTCTCAGGGCAGGTCGGGGAACCAGAGTTTGATCTCGCGGTCGGCGGATTCCGGCGAGTCGGAGCCGTGCACGAGGTTCTCGCGGTTGGAGAGGGAGAAGTCGCCGCGGATGGTGCCGGGAGCGGCCTTGCGACCGTCGGTGGCGCCGTTCAGGAGGCGGACGACCTCGACCGCCTCGTCACCCTCGAGCACCAGGGCAACGAGCGGACCGCTGGTGACGAAGGCGCGCAGCGGCGGGTAGAAGTCGCGCTCGACGTGCTCGGCGTAGTGCTGGTCCGCCTGCTCGCCGTCGATCGTGCGCTGGTCCATCGCGACGATCCGGAGTCCCTTGGCCTCGAACCGGCCGAGGACCTCGCCGACCAGGCCACGGCGAACCGTGTCGGGCTTCAGCAGGACCAGGGTGCGCTGCGACATCTGTCAACTCTCTCTCGAAGTAGTTCGGGCCGCTGAGCCTAGCTGTTTTACCCCTGCTGTGCCTGCTGGGCTTTTTTCGCTTCGTCGATCCGGCGGCCGAGCACGAAAGCTGCCACCCAGAAGGCGGCGAACGCCAGTCCGAGCACGAACATCACCGGTACGACGAAGCCGAGGCCGACCGCGCCGACCTGGACCACTGAGCCCAGGACATAGCCCACCTGGTTGCGTAGCAGCCCCGCCGCGACGATCGCGAGGACGGCCAGCCCGAGACAGACGGACAGGGCCACCGCGGGCCGGACGTCGGCGACGGAGATCATCACCGGCGTGGCCAGCGCCAGCACCAGCGACTCGAACCCGAGCACGATCGAAGCGAGTGACCTCATTGGTCGGCCTGCTTCGGCTTGCGGACCAGCAGCGTTCGCGCCTCGCCGGCGGTGATGACAGACCCGGTGATCAGTACGCCGCCCGTCCCCATGGCGATCGCGTTCTCCTCGGCCAGCCGGATCGCGTCGTCGATCGCGTCGATCAGGTGCGGCCGGACCAGCACGCGGTCCTCGCCGAACACCTCGATCGCCAGCTCACCCAGTTCCTCGGCCGGCATCGAGCGCTCGACGAAGCTGTTCCGGGTGCACACGACCGTCTCCATGATCGGTTCGTACGCCTCCAGCAGCCCGTACACGTCCTTGTCCTTCATACACCCCAGTACGCCGATCAGCGGCTGGAACGCGAAGGCCTCGGAGACCGTGGCCGCGGTCGCCTCGGCGCCGTGCGGGTTGTGGGCGGCGTCGACGATGATCGTGGGGCTGGTCCGGACGACCTCCATCCGGCCCGGGCTGGTGACTTGAGCGAACCCGGCCTGCAGCAGTTCGGTGGTGACGCGGTCCTCGTGCTGCGGGCCGGCGCCGAGCAGAGCCTCGACCGCAGCGACCGCGGTGGCCGCGTTGTGCGCCTGGTACTCACCGTGCAGCGGGACGAAGATCTCCTCGTACTCGCCGCCGAGTCCCTTGATCGAGATCACCTGCCCACCGACCGCCAGCGACCGGCTGGTGATGCCGAACTCGATCCCCTCCCGGGCGACCTGCGAGCCGACCTCGGCGGCCTTGGTCAGCAGCACCTCGAAGACGTCCAGGCTCTGCTGCGACATCACCGTCGTACCGCCGGGCTTGATGATGCCGGCCTTGTCCCGGGCGATGGTGACCGGATCCGCGCCGAGGATGTGCGCGTGGTCGACCGCGACCGGGGTGATCACCGAGACGGTCCCGTCGGCGACGTTCGTCGAGTCCCAGGTGCCGCCCAGGCCGACCTCGATCACGGCCACGTCGACCGGGGCGTCGGCGAACACCGCGAACGCCATCGCGGTCATCACCTCGAAGAACGACAGCGGGTGCTCCTGCTCGGCGTCGACCACGTCCAGGTACGGCGCGATCTCGGCGTACGCCTCGGTGAAGCGCTCCTCGCTGATCGGCTCGCCGTCCAGGGTGATCCGCTCCCGGACCGACTCCAGGTGCGGGCTGGTGAACCGGCCGGTCCGCAGCCCGGCCTCGCGGAGCAGGGTGTCGATCATCCGCGCGGTCGAGGTCTTGCCGTTGGTCCCGGTCAGGTGCACCACGGGGTAGGACTTCTGCGGGTCACCGAGCAGTTCGGTGAGCCGCTGGACCCGGTCCAGCGTGGGCTCGATCTTGTGCTCCGGCCAGCGCTGCTGGAGCCGTGCCGACACATCGGCGTAGGTGAGGTCGCTCATCAGGACACCGAGTCTAATGAGCCCTGTGGATAAACCGGTCGGAGCACCCCTTGACAACCACTACGATTGTGCGCATGACCGATACGTCCCGTGTTCCTGACAAACCGACCCTCGAAGGCCTGGAGGCGAAGTGGGTAGCGGTATGGAAGGACGAGCAGACGTACGCGTTCGACCGTACGGCGGAGCGGGCCGACGTCTACTCGATCGACACCCCGCCACCCACCGTGTCCGGGAAGTTGCACGTCGGCCACATCTTCAGCTACACCCACACCGACCTGATCGCCCGGTTCCAGCGGATGCGGGGCAAGAAGGTCTTCTACCCGATCGGCTGGGACGACAACGGTCTGCCGACCGAGCGCCGGGTGCAGAACTACTACGCCGTGCGCTGTGACCCGACCATGCCCTACGACCCGTCGTTCGTCCCGCCGGACAAGCCCGACCCGAAGAAGCAGCTCCCGGTCTCCCGGCAGAACTTCGTCGAGCTGTGCGGTGAGCTGACCCACATCGACGAGCAGGCGTTCGAGAGGATGTGGCGGCAGGTCGGCCTGAGCGTCGACTGGTCGTACCTGTACAC
The DNA here is from genome assembly GCF_004331465.1 of Kribbella pittospori. Taxonomy (GTDB): domain Bacteria; phylum Actinomycetota; class Actinomycetes; order Propionibacteriales; family Kribbellaceae; genus Kribbella; species Kribbella pittospori. The sequence goes on along the minus strand of NZ_SJKB01000001.1, from coordinate 42,196 downwards.
GACGATCTCCGACGACAGCCGCCGGACGTCGCAGCGTGCCTTCCTGCGCAACTTCGCCCGCGGTGAGGCGTACCTGTCCGAGGCGCCGACGCTGTGGGACGTCACCTTCCAGACCGCCGTCGCGCAGGCCGAGCTGGAGGCCCGGCCGTACCCCGGCGCCTACCACCGGATCGCCTTCCACGGCGAGACCGGACCGATCTACATCGAGACCACCCGTCCCGAGCTGATCCCGGCCTGCGTCGCGCTGATCGCGCACCCGTCCGACGAGCGCTACAAGGACCTGTTCGGTACGACGGTCCGCTCCCCGCTGTTCGACGTCGAGCTCCCGGTCCTGGCGCACGAGGCCGCCGAGATGGACAAGGGCGCAGGAATCGCGATGTGCTGCACGTTCGGTGACCAGACCGACATCCTGTGGTGGCGCGAGCTGCAACTCCCGGTCCGCACTGTCATCGGCCGTGACGGCCGGCTGCTGCGCGACACCCCGCCCTGGCTGGAGGGTTCAGAGCTGTACGCCGAGCTGGCCGGGAAGACCGTGTTCAGCGCACGCGAGCTGATCGTGGCCAAGCTGCGTGAGAGCGGCGACCTGGACGGTGAGCCGAAGCCGACCGAGCGGATGGCGAACTTCTTCGAGAAGGGCGACAAGCCGCTCGAGATCGTCTCCACCCGGCAGTGGTACATCGCCAACGGTGGCCGCGACGAGCACCTGCGCGAGGAGTTCGTCGAGCTCGGTCAGCAGGAGGAGTGGGTGCCGGAGCACATGCGGCACCGCTACCAGAACTGGGTCGAAGGGCTGAACGGCGACTGGCTGATCTCCCGCCAGCGCTTCTTCGGCGTCCCGTTCCCGGTCTGGTACCCGATCGGCGCGGACGGCGAGCCGGACTACGACCACCCGCTGGTCCCGCGGGAGGAAGACCTGCCGATCGACCCGACCGCCCTGGCGCCGGCCGGGTACGACGAGTCGCAGCGGGGCAAGCCGGGCGGTTTCCAGGCGGATCCGGACGTGATGGACACCTGGGCCACGTCGTCGCTGACACCGCAGATCGTCTGCGGCTGGGAGCGTGACGAGGACCTGTTCGCCCGGACCTTCCCGATGGACCTGAACACGCACGCGCACGACATCATCCGGACCTGGCTGTTCTCCCGCGTGGTCCGGGCGAAGTTCGAGAACGAGACGCTGCCGTGGCGGCGTTCGATGATCTCCGGCTTCGTTGTCGACCCGGACCGGAAGAAGTTCAGCAAGTCCAAGGGCAACGCAGCGCTGCCGGACGACATCCTCAACAAGTTCGGCTCCGACGCGGTCCGGTGGCGGGCCGCGATGGCACGGCCAGGGCTGGACTCGCCGTTCGACGAGTCGCAGATGAAGGTCGGCCGCCGGCTGGCGATCAAGGTCCTGAACGCGTCGAAGTTCGTCCTCAGCTTCGGGGCGACCACGGTTGACCCGGCTGCGGTCACCGAGCCGGTCGACCTGGCGATGCTGCAGCAGTTGCGGTCGGTTGTCACCGATGCGACCGCCGCCTTCGAGCGGTACGACTACACCGCTGCGCTCGAGGGCACCGAGCGGTTCTTCTGGACGTTCTGCGACGACTACGTCGAGCTGGTCAAGGAGCGCGCGTACGGCGGTCAGGGTGACGCCGGGGCGGCCTCGGCCAAGGCGGCGCTGGCCGTCGCGTTGTCGGTCCAGTTGCGGCTGCTCGCGCCGTACCTGCCGTTCGCGACCGAAGAGGTGTGGTCGTGGTGGCAGGAGGGTTCGATCCACCTGACGCGCTGGCCGGAGCCGGATGTCGACCTGACGGTCGCGGCGCATGACCCTGAGGTGCTGGACGCGGTCTCCGAGGTGCTTGCGGGCATCCGCGGGGCCAAGTCCTCGGCGCAGGTCTCGATGAAGACCGAGGTCAGCAAGGTCGAGGTCAGCGGTCCGGCCGCCCGGCTCACGCTGGCGGAGCGGGCCGAGCCCGACCTGCGGGCCGCGGGCCGGATCACCGGTGAGATTGTCTGGCATGCGGACGAATCCGACTCGATCACGGTCGTCGCGACTCTCTGAGCTCTACTGGTTGGTGTCCGTCTCCCGTCGGGAGGCGGGCGCCAACCCGTTTGCATTCAACGACTACTCTGCGAAATCAGGTTGCCCCGATGTGACACCATCGGGCCGGAACCATGCGTCCTGCCAGTCTGAGGAGCCCGTATGAGCGACCCCACCACCCCGGACCCTACGTCCAAGGCTCCTACCACCACGGCCGCCGACATGGCGGACACCGCAGAACTCGCCAAGGTCGAAGACGCGAAGCCCACAAAGACCGATGCGGGGACGGCTGCCGCAGGTGAGAAGGGTGCGCCAGGCGAGAAGGCTGCGGCTGGTGGGAAAGGTGATGCGCCCGCGAAGGCTGTGGCTGGGGGGAAGGTCGCGAAGAAGAAATGGTGGCGGCGGATTCGCCGGGGTCCTTGGATGACTGTGGGCGGCATCCTGGTCGTGCTGCTGGTGCTGGCGCTGCTGGGCTACATCTGGGGCCTCGGCCCGCTCAACCGGCTGAACACGGCCCGCGGGATCACCCCGCCGGCCAAGCTCGCGGGTCTTGACCGCATCACGGACCAGGAGATCCGCAGCCAACTCCAGCTGGACCAGACCCGCGAGGCGCTGAGCCGCATCAACGACGGGAAACAGGCCACGGTCGAGGCGTACGGGAACCTCGACGGCAACCGGATGTTCGTGGTGATCGCGCTCCGCGGCAAGGTCGACATCGACAAGACCCTCGCCGACTCCGGCGCCGCCCCCGACCAGATCAAGCGCGTCGGCCGCGCCACCTGCGTCGAGTCGGCCGGCAACCTGCCGACCCAGTGCTACCGCGGTTCGAACACGCTGACCGTGATTGCCCAATCGGGCAACGATGGCGTGGCCGTTGACGCAGTAGCGCCGGTCGCCGAGGAAGCCTTCAACGCGATGAAGTGACCAGTCAGCTGAGCAACCCGGCGATCGCGGTCATGATCGGAATCGACAGCAACGTGCTCATCAGCACGGCACTCCGCGCGAGAGTCCGGCTGCTGCGGTAGTGAACGGCGTACACGTAGACGTTCTGTGCAGTCGGTAGCGCGGCCAGCAGGGTCGGCGCGAGCAGCGCGATCCCGTGCAGATCGAGCACCCACCGTCCGAAGACATACGCGGCGATCGGTTGCAGGACTGTCTTCAGCACAACGGCCAGTACGACGTCCCGCCGCAAGCTGATCGAGTCCTTCGTACCGCCACTCAAGCTCAGCCCGTACGCCACCAACGCCACCGGCACCGCAGCAGCCGCCACGAGGTCGATCGGCCGCATCAGCAACGACGGCAACTGCACACCGAGCGCAGCCACCAACAACCCGAGCAACGACGCCACGGTCAACGGATTCCGCAACGGTCGCGTCACCACGGCCCGCAGCGACACCCGTCGCCCGGATCCCAGCCGATCACCATCCAGTACGGCGAACGCCACCGGAGCCATCACCAGCAACTGGAACAACACGATCGGCGCAACCAACGCACCGTCCCCCAGCACGTACGCCGCCACCGGTACGCCGAGGTTCCCGGCATTCACGTACGACGACGCAAGAACGCCGATCGTCGCCTGCGATCTCGTCCGCCGCCAGATCACCGCAGCGACCAGGAGGAACACCAACTGCACCACGAACAGACTGGCCACATTGGTCAGCAGGACGACCGAGAAGATCGCATGCAGGTCCGCCCGCGCAACCGTCGTGAACAACAACGCCGGTGTGGCCACGAAGAACGCCATCCGCGACAGCACCAACTCGTCCTGCGCGCGCAGTACGCCGATCAGACCGACGACGTACCCCAGCACCGCGACCGAAACCAACGCGACGAAGGCACCGACGACAGCGGACATGGGCGGTCAGGCACTCGAGGACGTTGGCACGTGCGGATCGTATATGAAAACGCGTCGCCCCCACCCGGCGACGGCTCAGCCCGCGGACAGGTGACGAAACCGTTAACCTGTCAGATGCTGACGAGACAGCGCCTTGAGCGGAAAGATTCCACCATCGACGAACAGGATGGTGACCATGACTCTTTCCCCTCGAACTGTGCGTGCTGCGCTGGCGACCGTGGTCGCGGCGGCCGCCACGATCGGCGTCGCACTCCCCCTCAACGCGACCGCCGCGACCTCCGGCGGCAACGGACTGCCGCTCGGCGACCCGGATCTGGCCGAGACCCGCACCAGCCAGGAGCTGGCACGCGGTGTGACGCTGACCCGGATCGTGCGCGGAACCGAACCGGCCCCCGCTGACCAGATCAACACCACGACCCGGGGTCCGTGGGTTGTCAGCGTGCTGACGATCGATCCCCGGAAGGCCAAGGGCCACCTGAAGGCGACGTACGGGCCGGACCTCGCGAGGGTCGAGAAGACCTCGGACCTGGTCCGCTCGGCGGGCGCGGTGGCCGGCGTCAACGCGTCGTTCTTCACCTTCACCGCCGACCCGCTGTACCCGGGTGACCCGGTCGGGCTCGGCATCTCCGACGGCAAGCTGCTGAGCGAGCCGCTGACCGACCCGGCCGAGGCGAATCTGCTGATCGATGCCAACAGCAACAAGGTGGTCGCCGGGCACTTGCAGTGGTCGGGCGAGGTGCGGAACCGCACGACGCACGCCAAGCTGCCGCTCGAGTTCCTCAACCACCGCCCGGTGATCCCGGCTGACTGCGCCGGCCTGCCGGACCAGACCACCTGCACGTCCCCGGGTGACGTCGTACTGTTCACGCCCGAGTTCGCCGCCGCGACTCCGGCCGGCGCAGGCGTCGAGGTCGTCCTCGACCGGCGTGGCTGCGTGGTCAGCACCGCGACAACGCGTGGTACGAGCCTGATGGCCGGCCAGACATCGCTGCAGGCGACTGGGCAGGACACGGTTGCGCTGCTGAACGTCGCGTCGCGCGGATGCCTCGACAGCGACCTCAAGGTGTCGAACGAGGACGGCGACAACGTGCCGCTGCGCAGCGGCTTGTACGGCGTGACCGGCCGCTACCGGCTGACGGCGAACGGCGAGATCGTCGTACCGGACGGGACCGGGAGCTTCTTCGACCGGAACCCGCGGACGATCGCGGGGACGACGCGAGACGGCAAGATCGTGCTCGCGACGCTCGACGGACGGCAGACCACGAGTGTCGGCACGACCATGGACGAGACGGCCGCGGTCGCGCAGTCGCTCGGCCTGCGGAACTCGATCAACCTGGACGGCGGCGGATCGACCGCGATGGCGCTGCAGGACGGCACCCTGGTCAACCACCCGAGCGGAACCAACGGCGCCGAGCGCGCGGTCGGCGACGCCATCGTCTTCATCCCCAGCCACTGAGAAGCCTGACCACTAAGAGGGCGCGCACCTTCGTGAGACGCTGAGCGGGTGCGACTGCGGCTGCTGCTGTGCACGACCGTCCTGTTCGGGGCGGCCGGATGCAGTGGTGACCAGGCCAAGGAACCGGCCACAACCGCACCCGCCAGCATCTCTGTCACCAGCCAGGCGTTCCGCGAGGGTGGTTCGATTCCCCGCAAGTACACCTGCGACGGCGACGACGTCTCCCCGCCACTCGCCTGGAAGAACGTCCCGCAGAACGCCGGCGCCCTCGCCGTCGTGGTCGACGACCCGGACGCACCACGCGGCACCTTCACCCACTGGGTCCTGCTCGACCTCGAGCCGACCACGACCTCCCTGAAAGAGGGAGAAACACCAGCAGGTGCAAAGCAAGCGAAGAACTCGGCGGGCGGGGCCAAGTACTACGGCCCCTGCCCGCCGAGCGGCACACACCACTACCGCTTCACCATCTACGCCCTCTCCGAGGCAACCGGCCTCGCCGACGGCGCCGACCTCGAAAAGGCGCTCAGCGCCATCGACGACAGAACCGTCGCCCGCGGCCGCCTCACCGGCCTGTTCTCCCGCTGAGCACCATCACCGGACCCGCAGCGTGACGTCCACCGGCTTGGCGAGGTACGGCGTGTTCTCCCCGACCCAAACGCCCGCCGAGTAGACACCGGCCTTCAGACCAGCGGCGTTCACCCGCACCGTCACCGTGGTACTCCGGCCCGGAGCCAACGTCGTCGGTGAACCGGTGACCGACATCCACGGCACATCCGTCTGGCCACACGCGCCGTACGTCGGCAACTGCTCCGCGGTGTCGACCGGGGTGAATCCGGACCTCGCCGACCCACCGATCCGATTCAGTCCGCACGCGCTGCCACCGCGGTAGAGGACATGCCCGGACGGAGCCAGCGCGGACCACTGGTCGGTCGCCGGGTCGTAGGAGAACCCCTCGTTGGTGATGGCACCGGTCGTGCTGCCACCGGAGACGACGGTGGTGATCCCGCCGGAGACCAGCAGACGCCCGTACGACTCGGTGTAGCCCATCCCCCACAGGTTGATCGGCAGATCGGCCTTCTTCGTCCACACGTTCGTGGCCGGGTCGTACGCGAACGTGCTCTGCGAGATGGTCCCGCCGCGCCGGATCCCGCCGGCGCAGTACACCTTCCCTTCGAGTACCCCACAGGCCCGATGCCCGCCCGGCTCGGGGTAATCCGCGAGCACGTCCCAGGTGTTGGTGGCCGGGTCGTACCGCCGGACGTTCGTCGAGTCGCACGCGTTCGTACACCCGCCGACCAGATACAGCTTCCCGTCGAGGACCGCCCGCCCCGGCGCCGCCTGGGCATCCGGCGCGTCGGCCAACTGCGTCCAGGTGTCGGTACGACGGTCGTAGCCGAACGTCTTCTTCGACGGGACGAGGTCGGGACCCCAGCCACCGCTGACGTAGAAGGTGTCACCGATGAACGCCCCGGCCGCGTTCTCCCGGCCGTCCGGAAGATCCGCGATCGGCGACCACTCCTGCGTCGACGGGTTGTAGACATAACCCTTCGCGGTGGTCAGCCGTCCGTCGATACCGCCGACGGAGTACACCAGCCCGCCGACCTCACCAACGGTGTTGTCCATGATCCGGGTCGGGTAGTGAGTCAGATCGACCCACGGCCCGGCCGCCGGCGTCCCGGACCCAGGCTCCTTCGCATCCACGGCATCACTCGCCAGCGCCAGCGGCGAGTAGTCACCCGGGACCCGGGCCACACTGTTGCTGCCAGCAACCAAGGTGCTGTTGCCAGCGGCCACGACCTGACGTTCGCCGAAGCTGACCCTGGCCGGAGCGGTCCCGGTGTTCCGCACCGTGAACCGGGCTGTCGCGACGCCGCCTGCCTTGACATCAAGGGTCACGGCACCAGGGTTCACAGACAGCTCTCCGGCCGACAGCCGCAGGTCGACCCGGTTGATCCGCCTGCTGTCCACCTGCACCCGCTCGGAGCCGTCCTGATAGTCGACGAAGCTCGCACCGACCGTCTGCCGTCCGGCAGGCGAGAACATCCAGTAGAAGCCGTCGCCCACTCCGCCATCGGCCGGCGTCGCCGCCGTCCGGACGGTCCGATCCGCAAGCTGAACCGATGCACCGTTGAGCACCGCACCGGTGTTCCGGTCACTCACCTGTCCGAGCACCAGACCACCGTTCACCGGACCGCAGGTCAGATCACCGACGAACACGTCGTCGACCTGCCAGAAGTAGGTGTTGTACTTCGCGTCCCAGTAGTGGAACCGGACCCGGACGCCGTTCTTGCCGGCGGCCTGCGGGATCGGTACGACGGTCCGCTCCGGCTGTACGTCGTCGGTCTGGTGAAGGACCGTCTGCCAGGTGGTGCCGCCGTCCACACTCAGATCGACGTCGCCGGTCTCGCTCAGCGACTGGAGGTTCTGCCGGAACGTGATGGCCGGCGACTTCCGGCCACGCAGATCCAGCGCCGGCGACACCAAACTGGCGTCGAGCACGACCGGACTGCCCGGGGTCTGCCCGATCGCGAACCCGCCGTTGCCGCCGGTCCGGTTCCTGGTCCGGTACGGATCGTCGAATCGCCACCCGTTGTTGGTCCAACCAGCCGGCAGACCATGATCGAAGTCCGCCGAGACTCCGGCGAAGCTGTAGCCAGGGGCAACACACGAGTCCGGATCAACCGGCAGCGCCACATCCCGCCTGACGTCCTTCCCACCAACGTCGATCGCCACGGAACCGGCTCGATACCCCGGATAGACCGCCTCGATCTTGTAGCTGTACGACGCATTGGCCGGCAACTCGAAGCTGTAGCGACCGTTCTCCGGCTTGGTGTAGAAGACTCCGCCCGGCACATCGTCGACCGTGATCTTGGCGTACAGCGGCCAGCCCTGACCGGAGCCGTCCTCGACCGTTCCCGACACCGTGACCCGCGGCAACGAGCGCAGCCGCACTGCAACCTGACTCGTCTTCCCCGCGGCCACAGTGACCTGCGCGGTACCGGCGTCGTACCCGAACGAGGACGCCGCGACGCTGTAGGTGCCGACCGGCAACGGCAGCGAGTACTTCCCGTCGTCGCCGGCCGTGCGCTCCCGGCTGACCGGTCCGGTGATCTTCAGCCCCGCCGACGGAATCGCCTTGCCGGTCCGTGAGTCCGTCACCGCGACGGCCAGCGTTCCGGTGTCACCCACCGGCGCGGAGTCCACCAACGCCAACGCGTTCAGCCGACCTTCGCCGTACACGTTGTTGTCGGCATCTGTCCCGCCGCATTGCCCGTCCGGCGTATCCACGCTGCTCCCGTCGAGCAAGGCGCGCGTCGCGTCGACATCACCCACCAGCCCGGGGGCCGCCGACCACAGCAGTGCTACCGAACCAGCCACGTGTGGTGCAGCCATCGACGTACCACTGGCGTAGGCGTAGCCACCCGGAACAGACGACCGGACGTCGACACCAGGTGCGGACAGGTTCGGCTTGGTGACACCGTCCTGGCCGCTGCCGCGGCTGGAGAACTCCGCGATCGTGTTGTTCACGTCGTACGCGCCGGTCGAGTAGTTCGACGCCAGACTGCCCGGTGAGCCGCTGGTGTGGCAGCTGGGGCCGTTGTTCCCGTTGGACCACACCCCGAAGATCCCGGACGCCGCCCACGCCTTGGTGATGTCCTCCATGAACGGATCGTTCGACGGTGCCTCGCTGCCCCAGGAGTTGTTGATGATCTGCGGACGACGGCCGGCGTCGGGGTTCTGCCCGGCCAGGTCGGTCGGCTGCAGCATCCACTGGCCCGACGCGATCAGCGACGCGTCGCTCGGACAGCACCCGTTCGCCGCGATCCAGTTCGCCTCCGGTGCGACTCCGATGCCATCGGCGCCGATCATCGTGCCCATCGTGTGGGTGCCGTGACCGTTGTTGTCGCACGGCACCGGTCCACAGGTGCCCGCCGCGTCGAACCAGTTGTAGTTGTGGTCGAACGTCCCATCCGGCTTCCTGCCGCGGTACTGCTGGACCAGGGCGGGATGGTCGTACTGCACACCGCTGTCGATGCTGGCGACGGTGATCCCGGCGCCACGGTCGCCGTACTGGTTCCAGACGTCATCGGCCCTGATGTTCGCGATACCCCACTCGACGGCCGCGGCCTCCTTCGCCGCCGCGGTCTTCTTGTCCAGTGTGGGCGGCTCGTACGACGTCGTGGCGTACAGCCCCTGGACGTCGGCCGACGCGGCGAGTTGCTCGGCCATCGCCAAGCTGCCGCCGGTGACGCGGATCGCGTTCGTCGCCCAGAACGACTGGTACGACGTTCCGGCCGCGTCGAGCTCGGCCCGGACGTCGTGTTGCGACGACTGGGCGGCGCGCTGCAGCGCCTCGGCGACCGCCGTACCGCGGGCCTTCCAGTCGTCGATGGCCGCGGCCTTCGACAGGTCCGGCTGCGCGCCGAACCGGACCCAGAAGGCGATGGGAGCGACCGACTTGGCGGTCAGTTGAGTCCGCAACGCCGGCTGGATCTTGTCTGCCGGTGGCGTGGCGGTCGGTGGATTGGCTCGAGCCGGAGCGCTGAGCAACGTTGCCAACAGTGCGATGCAGGCGATGACGGCCGCCCGGATTCTCATGTGCCGACCTTCCGTGGAAATGGCAGGGTGGCCGGTGACTTTATGTCGCCTCGGCGGCAGAAAGCGGGGCAAACTGTCGGCACTTCGTAGGCAGATGTCGTCCAGCGACTGGAGAACTTGTTGACTGGAGCCAGGACGACCGGGGAGGGAGCCAGATGGACACGGAGTCGTTGCTGGAACAGCTGGGCCTGTCGAAGACCGAGGCCAAGGTCTACCTCTGTCTGCTCGGCGAGGCGCCGCTGCCCGCCGCGACCATCGCCGACCGGACCGGGACCTCGCGCAGCAGCGTCTACCTGGTACTGCGTTCTCTCGTCGACAAGGGACTCATCGACGCGGGCGCCGGCTACAGCAGCCGCTACCACGCCGCTCCCCCGGACCGGGCGCTGGCCGCGCTGCTGGAACGCGAACAGCAGGAGCTCGAGAACCGCAAGCAGCAGGTCGAGCAGGTGCTGCCGGACCTGTCCAAGTTGTTCGAGCAGAGCACCGGCGCGGACGGCGAACTCGTGGAGATCCTCCGCACCCCGAGCCTGGTCGGTCAGCGGTTCGACCGGCTTCAGTCCGAGGCACGCGAGAGCATCGACGTGGTCGTCCGCGGACCGCTGCAGGTCGGCGGCTCGAACGAGGCCGAGCTCGGCGCACTCCGGCGGGGCGTCCGGGCCCGGGCGATCTACGACAACGCGATCCTCGCCGATCCGGTGGTCGCGAAGAACCTGTCGTCCTGGACGTCGGGAGGCGAGCAGGCGCGGGTGTATCCGGGCGCGCTGCCGATGAAGTTCGCCCTGTTCGACGCGCACACCGTGGTGATGCCGCTGGTCGCGCCCGGAGTCACCGGCGTGGTCGCGATCATCGTCCGCAACAACGAACTCGCGGCCGCGCTCGAGTTCCTCTTCGACACGTTGTGGAGCGCCTCCGAACCCCTGAAGCAGGCGTGATGGACGCCGCCATCCCGGTCGTCGTCTGTATCGCCACCAGCCCCGAGGAGCGGAGCCGGCTCGCCGCCCAGTTCGACGGCGCCGGTGTGCTCGTGGTCGCGTCCGACCCCACCGTCGCCGGTCAGTTCCTCCGCCAGTTCCGCGGATCCGGAGGAGCACAACCGGCCGGCGACGCCTCCGTCGTACGCGTGGGTGGTCTGCGCCTGGACGATCACGAGGCGACCTGGCACGGCCTGCCGTTGCCGTTGACACCGCACGAGTTGAAGGTCCTCGCCTGCCTGGCGGAGCGGCCCGGCCGGATCTGGACGTACCAGCAACTGCACGACCGGGCCTGGGACGGCTCCTACTTCACCGGACCCGCGGCCGTGCAGTCGGTGATCAAGCGGCTCCGGGCCAAGCTGCGGCAGGCCGGGGTCCTGGTCCACATCGACGCCGCGCGTGGCCTCGGCTTCCGCCTGGTCGACAGCAACGACCTCCGGCTGATCCGCGGTCAGTAGCCATAGCCCCCGTTGCCGTTGCCGTTGCCGGACGATGTCGACGGGGCCGGCGAGGGAGCCGCGGCCGTGGTGGCGGCCGCGTGCCAGGTGAAGCTCGCGCCGTCGAACTCGTCGGTCAGGTCCTGGCCCTTGTGCTGCCCTGCCGCGGTGTCGAGGCGGAAGGTGTACAGCGGCTTGCCCTGGAAGGTGAGCTGGCTCTTGCCGGTGTCGGACCGCTGGACGACCCCGAGACCGTCCATGGCCTTGGCCGCGCTGTCGGATCCCTCGACCGGCATCCAGAAGTCCAGGCAGCCGGCCGTGCACTTGATCATGCCGCCGGCCTCCTGGTCGGCGAAGTAGACCGTCTTGCCGGCCGGATCGACCAGGGTCTGGCCGATACCGCTCACGTCCTTGACCGACACGGCACCGTTCGCGGCAGGAGCAGCAGGCTGGTCACCGGCCGTCGGCTGGTTGCTGCCACCGGCACCACACGCGGTCAGGGTGGCCAGCGCCGCGGTTGCCCCGAGCAACAGATTGAAAGCTCTCATGGGATGTTCTCCTCTCCCGGTCAACTACGCACGCGCTCCGGAGATGGTTCAGTTGAACCTTTGACCGCGCTGGCGCGTATCTCCTTGTGTGGATGACGAAACGGTGATCCGCGCGCTGTACGACAGGTACCGGCGACCGTTGTTCGGCTACGTCCTGCGTTCGGTGGGCGGCGATCACCAGTACGCCGAGGACATCGTGCAGGAGACGATGGCCCGGGCCTGGAAACATTCCGACCAGCTGGATCCGGAACGGGCCGGTCCGTGGCTGTTCACGGTCGCGCGCAACCTCGTCATCTCGGGGCGGCGCAAACGCGTGGCCCGCGTCACAGAGGTGCCGTTGGACGGGCGGCGCGACCCAGCGGCCGAGGCGGACGACATCGACCGGGTCCTGCAGGCCTGGCAGGTGGCGGAGGTGCTGCACGAGCTGAGTCACGACCACCTGCAGGTGATCGTCGAACTGTTCTACCGGCGGCGGACCGTCGCAGAAGCCGCCGTCGTCCTGGGGATCCCGCCCGGGACGGTGAAGTCGAGGAGCTATTACGCGCTGCACGCGTTGCGGGCCGCGTTGGAGGAACGGGGAGTGACCGGGTCATGAAGTGTCCGGAGACCATCGCGATCGGGGCGTACGTCCTTGGCGCCCTGGACAGCGCGGAGCGCCACGCCACTGATCAGCACCTGCGCACGTGCGCGTCCTGCCGCGAGGCATTGCTCCAGTTCGCACCGCTCCCCGGCCTGCTGCACTCCGTTCCGCCCGAAGACCTCGAGGCAGAGGATCCGGCGCCGCTCCCATTGCCATTGCCGCCACGTCCGGTACGACGTACCCGTCGGTGGATCCTGGCTGCGGCAGCTACCGTCGCGGTCGTTGCGGCCGGCGGGGTGGTCGGCTGGCAGGCGATCGACACCCCGGACTCGGCGACCTGGACCGCGACCAACGGCGTTGGCGGGATCGACACGACGGCCGAACTGACCAGCAAGGGCTGGGGTACCGATATCCAGTTGCGGATGACTGATCTGAATCCCGGAGAGCACTGCGAGCTCCTCGTCCACGGCCGGGACGGCAGCGTGGAGACCGCGGGCTGGTGGGCGACCACGAGCACCTACAAGGCCAACGTCCCGGCGAGCACGTCGATCCCGCTGAAGGACATCGAGCGGCTCGAGGTGGTCACCTCCGGGAACACAGTGCTGAGCACGGTGTCCCCGGAGACGCGGTAGTGCCCTGCGTCCCCGACGCAGGGCACTAAATCACCAGCTGTTGTTTGAGATTCCGGTGCCGAGATAGATCTGGTCGTAGGTGTTGCCGTCGTTGTCGTCGGTGTAGGCGACAGCAACCTCGGCGAACGGCGAGACCGCCACTGTCATCTGTTCCTGCCGCCCGGCCGGGAGCGACATCAGCTGCTGTGCGGACAGCCGGCCGGTGTCCGTACCCGTCGTACCGAAGCCACGGACCCAGACATCGAGGTCGGTGGCCTGGAGCGTCCAGCCGACGACCGTCTGGGCTTGGTCGTCGATACCGATCGACGGTGCCTTGGCGCCGGTCGCGACCTGGACGTCGGCGTACCGGGCCGTGCCGGTCGAGGTGAAGTTGCGCGTCCAGGACCCCGCGGTACCGGTGTGGTCGGACTCCCACGCGACCGCGAAGTCACCGTTGAAGTTCGCCGCCACCGACGGACGCGTCTGCTGACCAGTGGTGTTGGAGTTCGCGACCCGGCGGGTCAACGTCGCCGCACCGTTGGTTCGGGCGAGCCGGATCAGCCCGACCTCGTACGACGCATTGGCGTCGCCGTCGTCCTCCCAGACGACAACCGCATCGCCGGAGGCCGACGCCGCTACGTCCGGGTTGTGGTGCTGTCCTGTCGTGGTCGAGGCAGTGACTTCCCAGGCACGCGTCGTCGGACCGGTGAACCCGGCCGCCTTGACCGTCGGCTGTGTACCGGTCTGGATGTCCTCCCACACCACGGTGAACGCGACCGCTGCACTCGACGGTGCACCATCCGGATCGACCGACACACGCGGGTTGATCTGCTGTCCGTCAGCGCTGGTGTTGGAGTTACCCGATGCGGTCACCGTGCCCGCGGGGTTCAGGACGCGGTACGGGATGTTGTAGAAGCCGTTGCCGTCCGGGTCGTCCTGCCACACAACGACCGCGTTGCCCTTGTCGTCCAGGCCGACATCCGGGTGCAGGTGGCGCCAGTTCGTCACGCCACTGCTGCCGGCGGCGGACACCTTCTTCTCATACAGCGAGGTCCCGTTGCGGTACACCCGCACAAAGATCTCGCTGTGCACATTGTCGGTCGCGTTGTCCGTGTCGCGGTCGTCCTCCCACGCCACGGCCACGTAGCCGTTGCGGTTGGTCGCGATCGACGGCGCGTCCTGGTCACCGGTCGACACGCTGTTGGCGGTCGCCCAGGTCGGCGTGGCGATGTGCGCATCCGCACTGGGAGCGGCGAGTACGACGGACGACAGCAGGGTGATGGCTGCGACAGCAGCTGCGGAAAGCTTCATGATCCCCTCACACAGCCTGCAGGCCGGGCCGGCCCTCTTGGACGACGAACGACTTCACGGTCGTGGCGGCAGCGCCGTGTTCCGACACCTTCGCCACCGCGCGGAAGTCGGCCTGCAGCTGCGTCGGGCTGAGCGTCGCCCGCACATACCCGCGCCGGTTGTTGTAGAACTTCAGCCACGGATTGGTCCCGACATCGGGAACAGTTGTCGAGCCGTCGCCGTCACCGCTGGACGTGACCGAACTGGTCACGAGCTCGGTGCCGATGGTCGCCGAGTTCGCGTTGGTGTAGTCGGCCTTGAGGTCGTTCGCCCAGGCACGGTGCACGTCACCGGTCAGTACGACGGGATTGCGCGTTCCGCGGTCGACCCAGCCCTGCTGGATCCGGGCCCGGGACGCGCGGTAGCCGTCCCACGAGTCCATGCTCGCGCCGGTCGAGTTGAACCGCCGGGCGAAGAACACTTGCTGACCAATGATGTCCCAAGTGCCCAGGTGCTGGTTCAGACCGTCGAGCAGCCAGGTCTCCTGCGCATTGCCGGGCAGGCTGCGCGACGCCAGATCCGCGTCCGAGCAGATCTTCCAGCCGTCGCCACAGGCCTGGTCGTTGCGGTACTGCCGGGTGTCAAGCATGTGGAACGTTGCCAGACTCCCCCAACGCAGCCGCCGGTACAGCGGGATGCTGTTGCCGCTGTTGGCTTGAGCCGGCCGCAGCGGCATGTTCTCGTAGTACGCCTGGTACGCCGCCGACCGTCGCGCGGTCCATTGCGCAGCGGTCAGCGCCGGAGTGTTGTTCTCGCGGATCGTGCCCGCGTAGTTGTTCTCCACCTCGTGGTCGTCCGGTACAACGATCCACGGCGCGACCGCGTGGGCGGCCTGCAGATCCGGATCGGTCTTGTACTGCGCGTACCGCCGCCGGTAGTCCGCGATCGTCACGATCTCGGCGCCCAGGTGCAACCGCGGCCGCCCGGAGGTGGCGCCGTACTCGTAGATGTAGTCGCCCAGGTGCAGGATGAGGCCCGGGTTCTCCTCGGCCATCCGGCGGTAGACGGTGTAGTAGCCCTCCTCGTAGTGCGAGCAGGAGGTGAACGCCATCGTCAGGTCGCGACCGGCCGCGCCGATCGCGGGCGTGGTCCGGGTGCGGCCGACCGGCGAGACGTGGCCCTGGGCCCGGAAACGGTAGAAGTAGTCGGAGTCAGGGTTCAGATTGCCGGCGACGACGTGGACGGCGTGGGCGGTCGCGTACGTCGCGGTGACCTGACCGTTGGCGACCAGAGTGCTGAAGGTGTCGGTGGTGGACACCTGCCAGTCGACGACGATGTTCGTGTCGGTCATCCCGCCGTGGCCGTCGGCGTTCAGCGGCGACGGGGCCAGCCGGGTCCACAGCACGACGCTGTTCGCGTCGGGTTCACCGGAGGCGATACCGAGCTGGAACGGGTACGGGACGGCGGCGGTCGCCGCGATCACGGCCGAGCGGACCGGCAGAGCACTGGCGCCGGCCGCGGCGAGTCCGCCGAGGACAAGGGTTCTGCGACTGATTGGGCTCATGAGCCTCACCTTCACGGGTACTCAGGGCGGCAGGGTCCCCGGCTGGATGAAGCTGATGGTGACATCCGGAGAACCTTGAGTGATGGTGCTTGATGCCCATAGTTGCGCAAGACCCGTAAATTTCCTACACCTCGCGTCGTACTGCTCAGTTGAGGGCGAGGATGAGCAGCACCGCCGCGGGGACGCCCTCGAGAAGGGCGTTGAACCACAGCTTCCGCTGCGACACCACCAGGACGACGGCCATGAACGTGTGCTGCGCGGCGGTGAAGACGACCAGAGCCTGCCCTTGCGCGACATAGTCGTTGCGCGCGAGCAGTACGCCGGCGACCAGCGCGATCGCTGTGGTCAGGTTGTAGAAGCCCAGGTTCACGGTCCACAACCGGACCGCGTCGAAGTCGCGGGGCTTGGTCAGGAACAGCGGGTAGAGCCGCGGGTGGCGGTACAGGAACGACTCCATCACGAACACCGACACGAGCATCACCGCGATGACGATCGCCAGCACCTGCGTCGCCGTACTCATGACTGCATCTCGGCGAGCTCGGCGAAGAGCGCGCTCATCCGGCCGCTCTGGCTGATGGCGAGGAACTTGGCCGACGGCGTGAGCACGGAGAACGTGTTCAGCGTGCCGGCCGGGATGCTGATCGACGACCCCGGACCGAGGTCATAGCCCTGATCGCCTGCCTGGACGAGGATCCGGCCGGTCAGGACGTAGAATGCCTTGCTCCAGGACTCGCTGTGCGGTGGCGCGGCCGGGGCTCGTGGCGCATCGATTTCGAACACCTCGTACTGCGCTCCGGTGTGCTCGCTGCCGACCTTGACCGTCACGATCGCGTCCGGAGCGGCGTACTCCGCGCCTGTCCCGGCCGTGCTCAGGTGTACCGACTCATTCATGCTGCCTCCCTTGTCTGGCTGCGACGGTAGGCAGCGGAGAGCGGGGGCTCCATCCCGTCCACCGGTGGTCTTCTCCGCCTCGGATCCCCACATTTCAGGGATAGGCGGGTCCGGTACGGCGGCGCATACTGAGCCCATGTGGGAGGGCCGGGCGCGAGCCGCGCGCCGGGACATCGCGGCACTGGCGACGTCCGGACTGGGCGTCTCGGAACTGCATGCCGCGGCGATCGAGGTGGTCGAGCAGGTCGTCGGCAGTGAGCTGACCTGCTGGGCCGCGATGGATCCGGGCACGCTGGTGATCAGCTCGATGACAAGCGGCCGCGACCACATCCCGCCCGAGTACGAACCCACGCTGGCTGAGACCGAGTACGCCGGCACCGTGCCGAACTCGTTCGCCGACCTGGCCCGCCGGCCGGACCCGGTGGCGCGGCTGTCCGACCTGCCGTACCGCCAGGTCGTCGGGCACCGGCGGCTGAACGAGATCTGGCGGCCACTCGGGATCGAGCACGAGGTGCGGGCCGCGTTCACCGTCGATGGGGATTGCTGGGGCGCGGCCGGATTCGTCCGGAGTGGTCCCGAGTTCAGCGATCGCGAGGTCGAGTTCCTCGGCTCGGTGGCGCCGGCGATCGGTGCGGCGACGCGGGTGGCGGTGCGGACCGATGCCCACGGCTACAAGGGCGGGGCCGGACCGTCGATCGTAGTGACCGGCCCGAGCGGTGAGCCGCGCGCCATCACGGCAGCGGCGCGGACCTGGCAGGACGAGCTCGACGAGATCGCGCCCGGGCGGTTCAACACCCTCCTGCGTGCCGTGGTGACCGGGACTCGAGCGGCCGGGACTTTCCAGGCGAGGGTGCAGACGGCGAGCGGTGGTTGGGTGGTCCTGCAGGGCAGCCGGCTGATCAGCGACGACGACCGGTCGGAGGTCGTCGTCACGATCGAACCGGCCGGCGGTCACCACCTGGTCGGCATGCTGCTCGCGGCGTACGGACTGACCACTCGGGAGCGCGAGATCTGCCTCGAGATCATCTCAGGTCACAGTACGACGGAGATCGCCGACCGGCTGTCGATCTCGCCGCACACGATCCAGGACCACCTGAAGTCGGCGTTCGCCAAAGTTGGTGTGCGCAGCCGTGGCGAGCTCGTCGCGACCCTGCGCCCGGACGATCTCACGCGTTGATCGTCAGTGTCCGGTCGCCGGGCTGCCACCTGAAGGTGATGACGTCGGTGACCGGATCCCCCGGCTGCAGCCGTCCATCCGTCCCGTCGATGATCCGGCGGGGTGTCGTGATGGCCATGGTGAGGGCCTCGGGCAACGAGAAAGCGGCGGCCGCCCAGGCGACGCCGTCCGCGAGTGGCGCGGCCGCGCCGGCCAGGTACGGCGTACCGCTGACGAGCAGGCGTCCGTCGTCGGTGAGTTCGACGTCGCCGCCGACGGACGACGAGTAGGTGCCCGGTGGCCGGCCGCCGGTCGCCACCGAGTCGGAGACCAGGAAGGACCGGTCCAGGCCCTTCGCGCGAACCATCGCCACGAACGTGTCCACCGGGAGGTGGTGGCCATCGGCAATGAACCCGGCGGTCAACCGGTCCTCGGCCAGCTGTGCCCACAGGTAGTTCGGATGGCGCGGCAACTGGGCGTGCGCGCCGTTGCCCAGATGGGTCGACAGCGTCGCGCCGGCCTCGGCCGCGGCACGGATCTGCGCGCCGTCGGCATGCGTGTGCCCGACCGCCACTCGGATGCCGGTGGCAACGACCTCCGCGATGAAGCCAGTGCTGTCAGGCCAATGCGGCGACACGGTGATCAAGCCGACGAGTCCGTCCGACACGTCCTGGCACAGTTCCAACTCGGCCAGATCGGGCGGACGGACGAAGGCCGCGTCGTGCGCGCCGCGCGGACCGTCCTGGTCGGAGATGTGCGGACCCTCGAGGTGCACGAACGGAATGGCAGCCGCAACCTCGGCGTCCTGCCGCCTCGCCTCGGCCACGATCCCGAGAGCACGACGGTTGCGCTCCGGGCTCGCCGTGATCAGCGTCGGCACGAAGACCGTGACTCCGACCCGCCGCAAGGCCTCCCGCAAACCGCGGACCGTGTCCACGGACAAGTCGTCGCCGTTCAGGTCGTAGCCGGCGTACCCGTTGACCTGCAGGTCGGCGAGTCCCCGGCTGATCCACGGCAGATCCGCATCACCTGGCGCTCGCTCGATGCGGGAGATCAGGCCGTCGGCGTACTCGAGGTGGAGGGTCTCCCCCGACCATGGGTCCCGGCCGGACAACCTGTCTACAGCCACCGCACTCGCTCCCGGAACCTGCCGATGAAGGCCGCGTTCGCCTCGTCGCCGCCCGGCGCGTTGCCGCTGCGCCACACCGGCGGCACGACGTTCTGCTCCAGGAGTCGCTCGATCGCGGCCAGCACCATTGTGTTGAGCGTGAACGCGTTGGCGAAGGTGGAGACCGCGGCGACGCGCTCGGGCATCCCGGCGACCTCGACCACCGCGTCGCCGATCGGGACCTTGGTGTCCACGGCAACGTCGACGACCTCGTGCAGGTTCGCGCCGGACGGATGCCGGGCCGGATGCGACTTCGCCGTCTGCGCGGCGTGCTCACGGGAACTCACGCCGATCGTCCGCACACCCCGCTCGCGCGCGGTCAGGGCCGCGTCGATGAGCGCCGCGTTGATCCCGTAGGCGTTCACCAGCAGCAACAGATCGTCCGGGCCGAGCCCGGCGTTCTCGATCACTATCCGACCGTAACCCGGCGTGCGCTCGACGGCCATGGAGCGGAGCGCGCCGTTCGACAGCAAGGTGCCCTCGTCGAGGATCGCGGAGACGTGCATCAGGCCGCCGGCCCGGAAGAAGATCTCCTGCGCGGCCAGGTTCGAGTGCCCGCCCGGTCCGTACACCTGGATCAGCCGATCGGCAGCGACCTGCTCGGCCATCAGCTGGGCAGCGGCCGCGATCGACTCGCCTTCCTCGGCCTCGATCCGCCCGAGCAACGCCGTGATCGCGGTCAGGTACTCACTCATCGGGACTGGCCTCCTGGTCGAGATACAGCCGGGCCCGCCGATGCGTCCGCAGCGCACTCGCCGGTACGTCGGGATCCACCGGACCGTGCAGCGTCCGCCGTACGGCATCCCGTTTCGCCGGACCCGACACCATGCAGAAGATCTCGCGGGCCGACAGCAGGCACGGCACCGTCAACGTCCAGGCATGGGTGGGTACGTCGTCCAGCGCCGCGAACAGCCCTTCGTCCACCTGCTGCCGGCGACTGGTCTCGTCGAGTGCGACCACCTGCACGACGTCAGTGGTGGTGAAGTCGGCCGGCGGTTCGTTGAACGCGAGGTGCCCGTTGACACCGATCCCGGCCAGCACGATGTCGATCGGCGCGGCCGCGACCAGCGCCGCATAGCGAGCGGCCTCGGTGGCCGGATCCGCGCCGCCGTCCGGGTCGATCACGGTGAGCGGCGCCGGGGCGGTGAAGTGCCGGCCCAGCCACCGGCCGAAGCGTTGCTCCGCAGCGACCGGCAGCCCGACGTACTCGTCCATGTGGAACGCCTCGACCCGTGACCAGTCGATGCCCTCGGCAACGGACAGCGCGGCCAGCGTGTGCTGCTGGCTCGGCGCCGCCGCGAGGACCAGCCGGGCCGAGCCCTGCGCCTCGATGATCCGGCGCAGAGACTCGGCCGCGGCCGCCGCTGCCGCCGCCCCGACGGCTGCGGGATCTGGAAGCGTCTCGACCTCCAGGTTGTCGACGATCATCAAGACGCGGAGACCAGCCTGCTGTGCTGCTCACCCAGACCATCGGCCCACACGCGCACGACATCGCCCTTGCGCAAGAACCGCGGCGGCTTCTGTCCTGCCCCGACGCCGGCCGGCGTGCCGGTGCTGATCACGTCGCCCGGGTAGAGCGTCATGTACTGCGAGATGTAGTGCACCAGGTGCGCGACGCCGAAGATCATGTTCGCCGTCGAGCCGTCCTGCAGTACGTCGCCGTTGACGTCCAGGCCGAGCTTGATCGCCTGCGGATCGGGCACCTCGTCGGCGGTCAGGATCCACGGACCCAGCGGGCAGAAGGTGGCCGCGTTCTTACCCTTGTCCCACTGGCCACCACGCTCCAACTGGAAGTGCCGCTCCGACACGTCGTTGGCCAGCACGTAGCCGGCGACGTGCTCCAGCGCCTCCGCCTCGCTGTCGAGATAGGCCGCCGTACGCCCGATCACGACGCCGAGCTCGACCTCCCAGTCGGTCTTCTCGCTGCCGCGCGGGATGACGATGTCGTCGCGCGCGCCGACCACGGTGTCCGGTGCCTTCATGAACAGGATCGGCTCGGCCGGCGCCGCCTGGCCGCCCTCGGCCGCGTGGTCGGCGTAGTTCAGCCCGACGCAGACGATCTTGCCGGGGCTGAGTGGTGCGGCGAGCCGTACTTCGTCCAACGCGGCAGCCGTCCCCACGTCGGCGAGGGCCGCGGTGGCGCGCTCCCGGAGCCCGGCCGGGTCGAACGCCCCGGGCTCCCCGGCCAGCGTCACCACCCGGTCGTCCTCGGTCAGTACGGCGTCACGCAGACCGTCGTCGGTGTGGACACGTAGCAATCTCACTGATTCCTCCATGCGGCTTGTCCGGCCCAGTTCAGGTACGCGACTCCCAGCGCGTGGGAGCCTTGCGTCATTTCCAGCTGTGCAGCGTCGTACACCCGCAGCGACTGCTCGTAGACCAGCGGGTCCTGCTCAGCGTACGGACACCAGCGGGCGCACTGCACGGCGTTGGCCGGTACTGCGGTGGTCCGACCGTCGATCACGAACCACACCTCGGTCTCCGACCGGATGATTCGCTGGGTGAAGGTCGCCGCGATCCGCTCCACATCGGTCGCCAGGTCGGGGTCGATCCCCGCGTCGTACGCCGCGTGCATGAACTCGGTGCTGATGGCCGCATGACTGATGTCCTCGTACTGCCGCTGCCGCGGGTACGACGGCGTGTACTCCGAGATCCCGGAGGTGCTGGAGAAGCCGGCGTACACCTGGCTGTACGGCGGCCAGTAGGTCCACAGGTAGGCGCCTTCGGCCGTCAGTTGGAAGCCGGCGCGGAAGGCCTTGATCAGTTGCTCGACCTTGGTGCGATAAGCCTGCCGGCGGGTGGCGCGGTAGAGCTCGACCAGAACCGCCCCCAGCGCATGGCTCTGGTTGTACGGCTGGATGGTGCCGTCCCACGGGACCGGCGCGCCCTTGGCCCAGACGTAGTTGCCGGTCCCGTCCGCGGAAGCGACGTACTCGTCGTCGTGAAACTCCAGCGCCGCAGTGGCCGCGGCGAGCAACTGCTTGGCGGTCTTCATCCGGCCGCCGTGTCGCAGCTTGGGATTCTCGAACACCATCCGCGCGAATCTGGCCAGCGGATACGCGACCATCCCGGTGTGGACGGCGAAGACGTAGTGGTCAGACGTGAACGTGATCGTGGCCGGAGCCGGCGCCGGAGCTGCGGCGGGTGCGGACCTGAGATCGGCCGCCGTCCACCGCAGCGACGGGGTGAACACCTTGTTGACCGCGGTCACGACGTACGTCGGGGCAGCCGGGTCCAGTGAGACGCCACGCACGTTGACCGTGGTGTTCTGGTACGGGTTGCGCAGGATCAGATCGAACAGCGTGCCGACGACGTTCGTCACCTCGACGGTCGACTCGGCCGCCCTGGACCAGGCCCAGCGGACCTCGACAGCGGGTGTGCCGTTGCCGTCAGGGATGACTCCACGGGCCACCGTGTAGTTGCCGGCGGTCCGCCAGACCGGGCCGGACCGACCGAGGTAGTCGGTGACTCCGCGGGCGTGGTCGGTCGTCGCCATCAGGTGCCGGGCGCGGTCCTCGAACGTGCGCAGGTAGCGCTCGTCCTGATAGGTCTCGTACATCCGGAGCAGACCGAGCAGGAAGTAGGACTCGCCCCAGGCGTAGAAACCCTCCTCGTTGTCCTGCGGGTTGCTTGCCAGGTACGCCGTCTGCGCGGCGTCGAAGGCTTCGGGCGAGTCGTAGTCCAGTGGATCGGCAGACGCCGGAAGGGCTGGGAGACCGGTCCAGGCGGCGACTCCGGTGGCGGCGGTACCGAGGAAGAGCGTGCGACGGCTGACGGGCGGGTTCAACATGATGCCTCACTGGGGTGGACGGGAAAGGCGGGAACCACATGGGGGCGGGCGGACATGGCGACTCAGCCTTTGACCGCACCGCCCATGCTGTTGAGGATGCGTTTCTGCAGGAACAGGAAGACCATGACGACCGGGACCAGCGAGATCACCGTGCCCGCGGCCAGACCGCGGACGTCGGTCCCGCTGACTCCGCTCAGGTAGGCGATGCCGAGCGCGATCGGGAACTTGGACTGACTGGTCAGCGTGACCAGCGGCCAGATGAAGCTGTTCCAGACCGAGACGAAGCCGAGGATCGCCAGCACAGCCAGGGTCGGGGCGACGATCGGCACCGCGATCCGCCAGAAGATGGCGAACTCGTTCGCACCGTCCATCCGGGCCGCCTCGACGATCTCGTCGGGGATCTGCGAGAAGGCCTGGCGGAGCAGGAAGATCCCGAGCGACGACAGGATGGCCGGCAGGATCACCGAGGCGAACGTGTCGGTCAGTCCCAACTGGCTCATCACCAGGAAGCGCGGGATCAGCATCAGCTCACCCGGCAGGAACATGATCGACAGGAACAGCATGAAGAACACGCCGCGGCCGCGGAACGCGATCCGGGCCAGCGGGTAGGCGGTGAGCGCGGAGACCACCAGGTAGATCGGGACCGTGACCCCGACATAGATCAGCGAGTTCACCAGGAACCGGGCGTACGGGATCGTCGTCCACGCCTCCCGGAACCAGTCGGCCACCGGCGGGCGCGGAATGAGGTCCGGCGGGAAGCCGAACACGTCCTGGCTGGCCGGTTTGGTGGCCGAGCTCAGCAGGATCAGGAACGGACCGATGAACAGCGCCGCCACCGCGATCAGCAGAACGTAGAGCCCGATCCACCGGAGTTTGCGCCGCGACGTCCCGGCCGGCGTGGCCTGCGTCGTGGGCGGACCGACGCGTGGCAGCTGTCCGGCGCGCCGGGCCAGCCGGCTCCGGGTCGCCATCAGCCGTCCCTCCGCCGGGTCACGACCAGGTTGAAGCCGGCCAGGACGATCATGATCGCCCACAGCAGCAGGCCGACGGCGCTCGCATAGCCCATGTCGTAGTCCTCGAAGGCCTTCGACCAGATGTAGTAGCCGAGGGTGAGTGTGGAGTCGAGCGGACCGCCGCGGGTCAGCACGTAGACGGACTCGAAGGCGCGCATCGCCTCGAGCATGCTGAGGATCAGCGTGACCGCGAACGTCGGCCGCAGCGACGGGACGATGACGTGTCTGAGCCGCTGCCAACTGTTGGCGCCGTCGATCCTGGCCGCCTCGACCTGATCGGGCGGGACCGCCTGCAGTCCGGCCAGATAGATCATCATGAACAGGCCCGCGTTCTTCCACGCCTCCAGCAGCACCACCGTCGGCAGCGCCCAGTGCCGGTCGAGCAGGAAGTCGATCGGACCTGCCCCGACCAGGCTGAGCACCCAGTTGATGACGCCCTCGCGGTTGAAGACGTACCGCCAGGCGACCGCCACCGCGACCATCGACGTGATCACCGGCAGGTAGTAGAGCATCCGGAACGCCTGGATCGCCCGCAGCTTCAGGTTCACCAGCATCGCCAGGAACAGCGGGGCGACCACGGTCAGCGGCAGGAACATCACCACGAACAGCAGCGAGTTGCGCAGCGCGATCCAGACCCGTGGGTCGTCCAGCAGCCGGGAGAAGTTGTCCAGCCCGGAGAACCGGATCGGGCTGACGATGTTGTAGTCGGAGAAGGCCAACTGGATCGCGATCACGGCCGGCCAGGCGAACATCGCGGCGTACATCAGCAGCCCGGGCAGCATGAACGCGTACGGCGTGTACCAGTGCTGACCGACCACGCGGCCCCTGAGACCCGGCATGCCTTCCGCCTCTCGTGTCTGAAACCTGGCTTTCAGATTCGCGGTTATGCGGAACCGTAGCTCACCACATCCGCCGCCGGAAGCGTTAATTGGCAAGAATTTTTGGAAGTCACCGGTTGACGACGGCCCATCGATGGCAAACACTGTGGTGTCTGTAAGCACTGTTTAGGACACACATCCCCGAGGAGCTCGCGATGGCGCGACGCACACGATCCATGCTGAGGGGCCGCTTGGTCCCAACCGTCGCGATGGTTCTGGCCTTGCCGCTGGCCCTGGCCGGCTGCGTCTCCGGCAGCCCGGCCGGCGGGGACGAGCCGGAGCAGCAATCGACCGACGCCTACTCCGGCGACGTCGAGTGGTGGACCATCAACCTGCAGAAGAACTACGGGCCGGACATCCAGAAGTGGATCGACGCCTACCAGAAGGAACACCCGAAGGTGTCGATCAAGTGGGTCGACGTCCCGGGCCAGGACATCACCACCAAGCTGCTGGCCGCGATCGCGAGTGGCAAGGTGCCGGACGTCGTCAACTTCACCTCCGACACCACCGGTCTGTTCGCCGGTTCGATGGCCGATCTGAACTCCCTGCTCAGCAAGGACGAGATCGCCGCCTATCTGCCGAACCTGGCCGACCCCCTGGTTGCCGACGGCAAGCGGATCGCGCTGCCCTGGTACAACGGCGGCACCACGCTGGCGTTCTACAACAAGGATCTGCTGGCCAAGGCCGGCTTCGACCAGGCCAAGCCGCCGAAGACGTACGACGACGCGCTCGCGCTGGCCAAGACGTACCACGACGGCAGCGGCAAGTCCGCGACCAACTTCATGTCCTACTCCACCGTGGTCCAGGCCGACGGCATCCCGATGCTGTCGGACGACGGCAAGAAGGCCGCCTTCAACACGCCGGAAGCGGCGGCACTGCTGGAGAAGTTCAAGACCCTCTTCAGCGCAGGGGCGATCGCCCCGGGTAGCCTCAGCCAGAACCAGCGTGACCTGCCCCAGTCGCTGGAGAACAAGCTGATCGCGTTCAACCCGGCCGCCACGTCGAGCACGCTGCTGAACGTCCAGAAGAACGCCCCGGCGGTGTACCAGTCGATCGTCGTCGGCCCGCCGGTGACCGGTGCCGACGGCAAGTTCTACATGCCCGGCCAGCAGGTGATGGGAGTCCCGGCCAAGTCGGACAACCAGGCCGCCGCAGCCGCGTGGCTCAAGTACGTCACCGCGCCCGAGCAGCAGCTCGCGCTGTGCAAGCTGGTGCCGATCTACCCGTCGGCGGTGAAGGCGCTCGAGGACCCGTTCTTCACCGACATCAAGGGAACGACGCCGGCCGACCAGGCCCGCAAGACCCTGCTGGACACGTTCAAGAACAGCGTGGACGCGTCGATGGGTTCGGGCAACGACGAGCAGCTGCGGAAGCTGTTCGACGACCAGGTCCGGGCGTTCATGTCCGGGACCAAGTCCGCCAAGGAGGCGCTGGACGCCGCCGAGAAGGCGTGGAACGACACCCTCGCGAAGGGCAAGTGAGTTGGCCCTCGCGTCGGACAGACCGGTGAGCCGCAGAATCGAAAGGTCGGTGGATTGGTGAGCAACGGGGTGCGGATCGGGATCGTCGGCGCCGGGATCATGGGACGAGGCAATGCCTTGTCCCTGTCCGGGCTGCCGGAGGTCGAGGTCACCGCGGTGACCAGTCGTTCGGCGGACTCCGCCGGACGGCTGGCCGACGAGATCGAGGGGCGCGGTGCGCCGCGGCCGGCGATCCATCCGGACCTGGACGCCGTGCTGGCCGACAAGTCGGTGGACGCGGTCGTCCTGACCACGCCGGACCATCTGCACGGCGAGATGATGGTCCGGGCCGCCGAGGCCGGGAAACACATCCTGGTCGAGAAGCCGCTGACCACGTCCGTCGCGGAGGCGGACGCGGCGGTGAAGGCGATCCGCGAGAACGGTGTGGTCGCTATGTGCCTGTTCAACCACCGCTGGGTTCCCGCCTACGCGCAGGCCTACGACCTGCTGGCGGACCTCGGCGACGGCGCGGTCGCGTACGCCCGTAAGGACGACACGATCTTCGTGCCGACCGAGATGCTGTCCTGGGCCGACCGCACGACCTGCGCGTGGTTCCTGTCCAGCCACGACATCGACCTGGTCTCCTGGCTGCTGCGAGACCAAGTCCGCCGGGTCTACGCGACTGCCCGGTGGGGCAAGCTTCGATCGCTGGGCATCAACACCCCGGACGCGATCCAGATCCAGGCCGAGTACTCGCGCGGAGCGGTGGCGACGTTCGAGTCGGCCTGGATCTACCCGAACACCTTCCCGACCACGGTCGACTCCTACGTCTCCGTCGTCACCGACAACGGTGTGGTCCAACTCGACCGGCAGAAGGAGAGCGTCGTGGTGGCCCGCCCGGACGGGTACAGCTACCCGAGGAACATGCTGCAACGGGTGATGCACGGCATCCCGGCCGGCGCGTACGCCGATGCGATCGCGCACTGGGTCGCCTGCTGCCGCACCGGCGAGCAGCCGCTGATCACCATCGAGAGCAGCCGGAACGTGACCGCCGTGCTGGAGGCCGCGCACACCTCGATCGAGACCCGGCAGCCGGTCGACGTCTCGATGCTCGCTGACCCAGGGAACGCATGAACGCCACCACAGGCCCCGAGAAGCCACGGCACATCGACGGCCGGATCAACCGGATCGGGACCGACGACCTGATCAAGGCGTTCGGCTCCCCACCGGGCGTCCAGGATCTCGGTGCGTTGCGCGCCTTCGTCGCGGGCAGGCTCCGGCGGCCGGCGTGGCCGCTCCAGGAGTGGACCGACGCGATCCGCTCAACGTCCGCGGCGGACGACGTACTCGCCGCGGCCGCTCCACTGCTGACCGGAGTGGACGTGACCGGGCGCGAGCGCGGCCGCTCGCAGCGGTACGGCTTCCACTACCTGGGCTGGCTGTCGCCTGGCATCCATGCATGGATGTTGACCGGCGACGACCGGTATCTGCACGCGTTCGAGCAGCATCTCGAGGACTGGGTCGAGCAGCGTGACTCGGTGACCGGCGAGTGGCCGGGCCTCGACGTCATCTGGTACTCGCTGGGCACGTGGGCACGCTGCCGGAATCTCCTGCCCACGCTGGAGGTTCTGACCGACTCCGCGCTGTCGGACCGCGCGTGGGGCAGTCTCGTTGCCACGCTGGTCGGTGGAGCCCGTTGGGCGTACGACGAGCATGACGTGTTCCGGCATGGGAACTGGCAACTGGTGTGTGCGACCGAACTGCTCCACATCAGCATCGTTCTGCCCGACCTGGTTGAGGCCAGGAGCTGGGCGGAGCGGGCGCGTGAACGCATCGACGAGCACCTCCTGCTGGATGTGTACGGAGACGGCGGGCACTACGAGCGCTCCCCCGGCTATCACAAGATGTGCCTGACTGCTCTGCAGACGGCCGCTCTGCTCGACGCGGACGTGGCAGCGCACCCGAAGGTTGCCGCCATGCACCAGTGGCTGTGCGAGCTGGTCTCCCCCGGCGGCTGGATCCCGCACCTGCAAGACAGCGGTATCGAGTGGCCGGCCACGTCACTCCTGCGTGGCAGCTACGTGCTCGACAACCCGGCGCTGGCGCGGACTGCCGCGCAGTGGCTGTCTGCTGAGGACTTCGGGGTCGAGGCGGCGGCACTACCGGCGTGGGACGACGCAGACAGGCAGCGTCGCTGGCTGGACACGGTTGCCACTGCACGGGACAGGACAGTGCCGGCTCCGCCGCAGAGCACCGTGCTGTCCGACACCGGCTATGTGATCCTGCGCAGCGACGATCTGCGGGCCGTGATCAACTACGGACCGCACATCGAGCACGAGCTCGAGTCGCATTCGCACCGTGCCGTGCTCGACCTGGTCCTCGAGGGCTGGCAGCGCCCGCTGCTGTGGGAGGCCGGTGGTCCGCCGAGCTATGACGATCCGGACTACCTGACCTGGTACCAGTCCGGTCGGGGTCACAACACCGTGCTCGTCGACGACCAGGAGCTGAGCACGGATCGCGGCGTCCACGTCGATCCGCTCGTCGACACGGGGCAGGTCGCGGTCTTCTCCGGTCGCCACCACGGCAACGTCGTACCGCAGTCGCGGACCATCGCGATGGTGCGCGAGGAGCCGGCCGTCCTGGTGGTCTCCGACGACAGCGCCGCCGGGGAGCACACGTTCCGCGCGCACTGGCACGCCCTCAACCCGTGGCAGCAGGTCGGTGCTCTCGCGTACGACGCTTCTGCCGCCGAGGGACCGGGGCTGCTTCTGATCGAGACAGGCGATCCCTCGACCACAGCAGTCGAGACGTCTGAGGGCGTCGCGCGGCGTCCGCTCGTCGACAAGCCGGTCGCGGAGTACGGACCGCTCTGCTCGCTCGGGCTGACGCGCGACAGCGGAGCGTTCACGACCGTTCTCCTCCCGCATGCGGGCGCTCAGGTGCCGGAGGTCGCGGTCACCCGTGACGATGACGAGTTGACGATCGACCATGGTGACACTGTCGACCGAATCGGACCGTCGACCTGGGTGCGGACCACGTCCGGAAGGTTGTCTTGGGCAACTGGTTGGCGGACCCGCACGCTGCTCGATCTGCTGCGCACCTCCGAGGACGTGGACGTGTCGGCAACAGTCGTCGATGGGGTCCTGAGCCTCGAGGTGACCTGCTCCGGGCGTTGCGGACTGTGGATCCGGCCGCTCGGTGACATCCGGCTCGACGGCGTACTCGTCACCGCGGAGAGCGATGGCGATGGCTGGGCGCACCTGACCCTGCCGTACGCGGGGCGCTGGACTGTCGACGGGGCTCGCCATGACTGACGATGCCACCACCGGATGGTTCGACGCGCGCATCGTGACCGGTGCGCACCCGTCGTCCCTGGTGCCGTCCACCGACCGCGACGCGATCGCCGCTCACCTGGACACCTACGCGATGTCGGGCGCTCTGGTCAGTGCGATGGCGTCTTGGCTGCACGACCCGCTGGGCGGCAACGCCGAGGCGACCGCGGTGGCCAACAGCCTCGCGGACCGCGGTGTGCTTGCCTGCTGGACCGCCGTCCCCACCACAGCGGGCGAGCTGGACTCGCTCGACAAGCTGGTCGCTCAGGCAATTGCCGAAGGCGTCGCGGCGTTCCGGATCCATCCTCACTCCCACGGCTACGCACCGGATGCCTTGCTGGATCTCTATGCAGCGCTGGAGGGCAGTGGGCTGCCGCTCTGTGTCGACACCGCGGAGATCGGCTGGTCGGACCTGGATGCGATCGCAACTCGCTTTCCGATGCTGCCGATCGTCCTGTCGAATCTCGGCTACCGCCAGTTGCGCAGGCTGTGGTCGGCGCTGCGCGACCACCACAACCTCGCGGTCGATCTCGTCGACTTCGCCGCGCATCAGGGCGTGGAGTGGCTCGCCGCGGAAGGGCTGAGCGATCGGATCGTGTTCGCGACCGGACTCGGTATCCGTGATCCGGGCGAGAGCATCGTCCGCCTCGCCTGGTCCGGGCTTGACGACGAGACGGTCACCCGGATCGGTGCAGGGAACGCACAGCGGTTGTTCGCGGCGGGAGGACACTCATGATCGGACGGCTGCCCCAACACCGAGTCGTCGACGTCCACGCGCACCTCGGACCGTACTCGCTGTTCTACATTCCCGATCCCGACGCCGCGACGATGGTGTCGGTGATGGACCGGACCGGGACCGAGGTCACCGTGGTCGCCGCGAACCGCGCGATCCAGCAGGACGCACACCTCGGTAACACCCAGGCCCTCGCCGCGGTCGACGCTCACCCCGGCCGGATCGCGGCGTACGCGGTCATCAACCCGTGGCAGGACCCGGAGCGCGAGCTCGAGCGGCTCGCGGCCGACGAGCGGTTCGTCGGCATCAAGGTGCATCCGTCCCTGCACAAGTACCCGGTCACCGGTGCGCGGTACGCCGCCGTGTGGGCGTTCGCCGAGGAGACCGGTTGCCCGGTGCTCAGTCATTCCGAGCATCGATCGGCGTACGACGCTCCGTCGCTCTTCGAGGCGGTCGCGGCGAAGTACCCGCGCGCGCCGATCATCCTCGGCCACGCAGGCATCACGCCGGCCGGGGTGGACGAGGCGATCGAGGCCGCGGCCCGGTACGAATCGCTCTGGCTGGAGGTGTGCGGCTCGCAGATGACCGGGCCGCTGATCCAGGAAATGATCGATCGGGTCAGCAGCCGGCGAGTGCTGTTCGGCTCCGATTTCCCCTTCATCGACCAGCGGATGTCGCTCGGCCGGGTGGTGCGCGCGCCACTGACGGACGGTCAACGCGAAGATGTTCTCAGCGGGAATGCCCGCAGACTGTTCCGGTGGCGCCAGCTACCGGGAGGGACGGGAGAGGACGTCGATGAGTGAGGATGTCAGAGCGGCTGAGCCGGCGAACGGTGATCGCCTGCCCGCGGTGACGGTTGGGCTCTTCGGCCCGCGCAAGCTGGTGCGAATGATGTCCGAGGTGGCGATCGACGTCGCCTTGCGACCTCAGAATCGGGTCCGGTTCATCCCCGGCGGGTACGACGACCCGGGCGAGGCCGAGGAGCGGTACCTGCGGCTGCGGGACCGGATCGACTCGGCCGTGTTCCCCGGGCCGTGGGTGTTCGACCTGGCCACCGACGGGCACTGGCTGACGGTTCCGTCGACGCACCTCCCACTGACCGGCGCCGCGCTGTACGCCGCCCTGCTCCGGGCGTCGCTGACGATCGAGGACGTCGACCTCAGCCGCGTGAGCATCGACTCGCTGTCCGCAGCCGACGTCGAGGAGGCGTAC
The DNA here is from genome assembly GCF_004331465.1 of Kribbella pittospori. Classification (GTDB taxonomy): domain Bacteria; phylum Actinomycetota; class Actinomycetes; order Propionibacteriales; family Kribbellaceae; genus Kribbella; species Kribbella pittospori. The sequence goes on along the minus strand of NZ_SJKB01000001.1, from coordinate 10,632 downwards.
GGCGAGATCGGCCTCGACACCACCAACGTCTACGACATCCCGTACGAGGGCCCGGAGTCGGTCGCGGGCTTCGCCGCCTTCCACCGGGAGAAGTGGAAGCAGCAGCACACCACAGTCGCACTGACCACGATCCTGGCGGTCGAACGCGAGCTGCGGACCCAGGGCATCCCGGTGCTGCGGGTCGCCCCGACACGAGCGAGTGTGCGGGACGCCCTGGAGACCGCGGTGCTGCTCGGCCAGGGCACCCGGATGGGCGCCCACCAGCTCGCGATGATCGCCGTCCAGCTGATCCCGACCGGCACGTCTCGCGCCGAGTCGGGTGACTACTGGCAGCAGGAGCTCGCGCTGCTGACTCATCAGAAGCTGTTGTCGGAGGCACGGCAGGTCGGTGCGTCGGTGGCGCGCCGATCGGACACGCTGTTCCTCGTCACCACGACCCACGGTGCGCTGGTCCGGCTGACCGAGCAGTTCACGGTCGCGCCGTTCCTGAGCGCTCTGACGGCGCAGCTCGGCGTACCTGTTGCCGTTGGAGCCGGTGCCGGACAGACGGCTCGCGCCGCCGAGGCCAACGCGTTGATGGCGGTCGAGGACTCGGTCAACGCCGGCGGCAAGGTCGCGGTGTACCTCGACGACACGAACGTGCGGACCGACCTAGCTCCGGGTCCGGCAGTCACCGAGGCCGCGCCGCAGGACAGTACGCCGTCGATCGATCCGCGCGCGCTCGAGATCGTCACCTCGATCGCTGCCGCGACCACACCGGTCGCCGGCCAGCAGGTGGTCGTCGACGTGGAGAGCGTCGCGGACATCATGCAGGTCACCCCACGGACCGGCCGCCGGATGCTGAAGGAGCTGGTCGAGGCCGGCTTGGCCTGGCCGGTGCCGCCGGCCCGCTCGACCGGTGGCGGCCGTCCCCGCCAGCAGTTCCGGCTGCTCACCGAGAAACTCGACTGATCCGCCCCTTTTGGAGGATGTTGTGCAGACCGTTGCCCGAGGCTACGAACGCACCGAGCGCCTGTACGAACGCGCCCGCCAGGTGATCGCCGGCGGCGTGTCCAGCGACGCCCGGCGCGCCGACCAGCCGCTGTTCGTCGACCATGCTCGCGGCGCCGAGCTCTGGGACGTGGACGGCAACCGGTACGTCGACTACGTGCTCGGGCAAGGCCCCAACCTGCTCGGCCACGCCTCCCCGCTGGTCGCCGAGGCGGTCTCCGCCCAGGTCAGCCGCGGCGTCGCGTACGCCGCCCAGCATGAGCTGGAGGCGGTCGTCGCCGAGCGCCTCTGCGCGATGGTCCCGTCCGCGGAGCTGGTGCGCTTCAACAGCGTCGGCTCCGAGGCGGTGCACGGCGCGATCCGGCTGGCCCGCGGCCACACCGGCCGGCCGAAGATCGTGAAGTTCGAGGGCAACTACCACGGCTGGCTCGACCCGGTCCTGTACAGCGTCCACCCCGACCTCGCCCTGGCCGGCGACGCCCAGCACCCCGCAGCCGTCGGCGGTACGGCAGGCCAGCCCCGAAACGGCGCGGAAGACCTGATCGTCCTGCCCTACAACGATCTGTCCGCTGTCGAAGAAGTCTTCGGCGACAACGGCGACCAGATCGCCGCGGTCATTCTCGAGCCGCTGCTGTGCAACACCGGCTGCATCACTCCACAGCCCGGCTACCTCGAGGGACTCCGCGAGCTGACCCGCAAGCACGGTGCGCTGCTGATCTTCGACGAGATCATCTCCGGCTTCCGCGTCGCCCCGGGCGGAGCGCAGGAGCTGCTAGGTGTCGTCCCCGACCTGTCCGCCTTCGGCAAGGCGATGGCCGGTGGCATGCAGGTCTCGGCGCTGGTCGGGTCCCGCGAGGTGATGGGCTCGATCGCCAACGGGACCGTCGCTCACGCCGGCACGTTCAACTCACACCCGGTCGCGATGGCCGCGGCGGACGCCGTACTGCGTCATCTCGACGAGCACCGCGACACCGTCTATCCGCCGCTGGCCACCGCGGGCCAGCGGTTGATGGCCGGTCTGCGGGAGTCCGCTGAGCGGCACGGCGTACCGATGCTTGTGGATGGACCGGGGCCGGTGTTCCAGACGTATTTGACCGACCAGGCTGCGGTGACGGACTACCGGTCGTTCGCGGCGTGCGACCGGGCTGCGATGGCCAGGTTCCATGCCGGGCTGTACGCGGCGGGGATCAACATCGTCCCGCGCGGGCTGTGGTTCCTGTCCACCGAGCACACCGACGGGCAGATTGACGAAACCATCCGCGCAGCGGACGACGTGCTGCGCGCGCTGTAGCGCAGCGGGACGACAAGAAGGCCGGAAGTCCGTCGGACTTCCGGCCTCCTTGTCGAGACTTGGGTTACGCGGTCTTCTCGCGCCGTTCGCGCTTGCGCTCGATCTGGTCGCGCGGGATCAGCGTCGGGTTCACGTTCTCCAGGACGACCTCGCCGGTGACGACGACCTTGGCGACGTCCTCGCGGCTGGGCACCTCGTACATCACGTTGAGGAGAACCTCTTCCATGATCGCCCGCAGGCCGCGGGCGCCGGTGCCGCGCAGCAGTGCCTGGTCGGCGATCGCCTCGACCGCGTCGTCGCTGAACTCCAGCTCGACGTTGTCGATCTCGAACAGCCGCCGGTACTGCTTGACCAGCGCGTTCTTCGGCTCGGACAGGATCTTGATCAACGCCTCGCGGTCCAGCGGGGACACGGTGGTGATCACCGGGAGCCGGCCGATGAACTCGGGGATCAGGCCGAACTTGAGCAGGTCCTCCGGCATCACGTCGGCGTACCCGCCGAGCTCCTTCGGCTTCTCCGGCTCGCGCGAGGTGTTGAAGCCGAGCGTCTTCTTGCCGACCCGCTGCTCCACCATGTGGTCGAGGCCGGCGAAGGCGCCGCCGACGATGAACAGCACGTTGGTGGTGTCGATCTGGATGAACTCCTGGTGCGGGTGCTTGCGGCCACCCTGCGGCGGCACGGAGGCCGTCGTCCCTTCCAGGATCTTCAGCAGGGCCTGCTGTACGCCCTCGCCGGAGACATCGCGGGTGATCGACGGGTTCTCGCTCTTGCGGGCGATCTTGTCGACCTCGTCGATGTAGATGATCCCGGTCTCGGCCTTCTTGACGTCGTAGTCGGCCGCCTGGATCAGCTTGAGCAGGATGTTCTCGACGTCCTCACCGACGTACCCGGCCTCGGTCAAGGCGGTGGCGTCGGCGATCGCGAACGGAACGTTCAGCATCCGGGCCAGCGTCTGGGCGAGGTACGTCTTCCCGCAGCCGGTCGGGCCGATCAGCAGGATGTTGGACTTGGCCAGCTCAACCGCTTCGTCCTTGGCGTGCCGGCCGGCGCTCGAGCTGCCTTGACCGTCACGGACCCGCTTGTAGTGGTTGTAGACCGCCACCGCGAGTGCCTTCTTGGCCACGTCCTGTCCGACGACGTACGCGTTGAGGAAGTCGTAGATCTCGCGCGGCTTGGGCAGCTCGGTGAGTCCGACCTCGGAGCCCTCGTTCAGCTCCTCCTCGATGATCTCGTTGCAGAGATCGATGCATTCGTCGCAGATGTAGACGCCGGGACCGGCGATGAGCTTCTTGACCTGCTTCTGACTCTTCCCGCAGAAAGAGCATTTCAGCAGATCGCCGCCGTCACCTATGCGTGCCACCGGGACAGATCCCTTCTCTGAGCAGTCGAACCGTGGGCCAAGGGGGCGTAGGCCGCTCGGGCCGGGTGCCGTGTGGCGCCCCGGATCCCGATTCGACGGTACCGCGCCGATGGCTTAAAAGCCGCGCCCGGCGCCGCGTTGTGACTACGCCGCTGGCGAACGCGCTCCGCTCTTGACAGCCCTCGTGTCAGCACCGTCGAACCGGGTCAGACCTGACTGAGACGCTCAGACGCCGGCCGGAACCGGGGTCTTGAGGGTCTGCAGCACGTCGTCGATCAGGCCGTACTCGATCGCCTGCTGAGCGGTCAGGAACTTGTCCCGCTCGATGTCACGCGAGACCTCCTCCAGCGGCTTGCCGCTGGCGTCGGCGATCATCTTCTCCAGCAGCGCGCGCAGCCGGAGGATCTCGTTCGCCTGGATCTCGATGTCGCTGGACTGCCCGTAGGTGCCCTCGGTGGCCGGCTGGTGGATGATGATCCGGCTGTTCGGCAGCGCCAGCCGCTTGCCCGGCGTACCGGCCGCGAGCAGCACGGCGGCGGCCGAGGCGGCCTGGCCCAGGCACACCGTCTGGACGTCCGGCTTGATGTAGCGGACGGTGTCGTAGATCGCGGTCAGCGCGGTGAACGAGCCACCCGGAGAGTTGATGTAGATGCTGATGTCGCGGTCGGAGTCCATCGACTGCAGGCACAGCAGCTGCGCCATCACGGCGTTCGCGATCTCGTCGGTGATCGGCGTACCGAGGAAGATGATGCGGTCCTCGAACAGCTTCGTGTAGGGGTCGATCCGGCGCATGCCGTACGACGTGCGCTCCTCCCACTGCGGGATGAAGTAGTTCATGGTGCGTCCTTAACTGACGGAGTGGGAGATCAGGAGTTCGGGCTGCCGGAGGTGAGCTGCGCGGCGCTGGCGACCACGTGGTCGATGAAGCCGTAGTCCTTGGCCGCGTCGGCGGTGAACCAGCGGTCCCGGTCGGCGTCGTTCTCGACCTGCTCGAGCGGCTGGCCGGTGTGCTCGGCGATCAGCTTGAACAGCTGTGCCTTGATGTGCAGCGACTGCTCGGCCTGGATCTTGATGTCGGAGGCCGTACCACCCATACCGCCCGACGGCTGGTGCATCATGATCCGCGCGTGCGGCAGGGCGAAGCGCTTGTCCTTCGCACCGGCGCAGAGCAGGAACTGGCCCATCGAGGCGGCCAGGCCCATCCCGACCGTCGCCACGTCGTTCGAGATCCACTGCATGGTGTCGTAGATCGCCATGCCGGAGTCGACCGAACCGCCCGGCGAGTTGATGTACAGCCAGATGTCCTTGTTGGGGTCCTCGGCGTTGAGGAGCAGCATCTGCGCGCAGATCGCGTTCGCGTTGTCGTCGCGAACCTCGGACCCCAGGAAGATGATCCGGTTCTGCAGCAGGCGCTGGTAGATGTGGTCGTCGAGTCCGCCGGATCCGTTGCCGCCCGCGGCGGTGGGGCTGGCTGCAAATGTCTCGTTCACGAAGCCGACATTACTGGGCGGCGGCGACAGACCTAAGGCTGGGCCACAGGTGTTCGCTCACGGCGCACCGTGTCTGCCGTGAGCGAATTCCGGAAGCAGCCGCCTGCGAGGTTCGCGGCGCCTTACACAGGCGGCTGCGGTCTCCGGTGAACACCGTTCATCCCGGTTCGCCGAGGGTCACCAGCCGCAGACTGCGACGGAAGCGTCGGCGGGAACGCGTTCCCGGGGCGCGCCGGCATTGTCAGCTGGTACTTCGACCCGGGCGGCCGGCTGGTCCTGCACCGGCACGCGTGGTTCGTCGAGGGAACAGGTCATGGCGGCAACGCTAGGCCGGCCGCCTTTCAGTTCCCTTTCAACGGCGAACGGCCCGGACCACAGTGGGTCCGGGCCGTTCGGCGTACTGCTGATCAGGCCTTCGCGGGCTCCTCGGCCGGAGTCTCCTTCGCCGGGGCCGCCTCGGCCGCCTGCTCCGCGTCCGGGTCGGCGTAGCTGCCGTCCGGCTGCAGGGTCTTCAGCTCGACCACGTTGCCGGAGGCGTCGGTGACCTTGGCGTTCTCGACCAGGTGGGCCAGCGCCTTGCCGCGGACGACCTCGGAGACCAGGCTCGGCACCAGGTTGTTCTCGACCGCGTGCTGGGCGAACTGGTCCGGGCTGACGCCGGAGCGCTGCGCGTGCCGCACGATGTGCTCGGTCAGCTCCTGGTCGTTCACGCTCAGCTCCTGCTGCTCGGCCACCAGGTCGAGCACGAACTGCGCCTTGATCGCGTCCTCGGAGCGCTTCTTGAGGTCCTCGTCGAACTCGTCCTGGGACTGCTCCTCGCCCTCCAGGAACTGCTCGAAGGTCATCCCGGAGTACCCGAGCTGCTGCTCCAGGTTCTCCTTCCGGGCGGCCAGCTCGTCGGTCAGCAGGCCCTCGGGCACCGGCACCTCGACAAGGGTCAGGATCTTCTCGAGTACGGCGTCACGCGCCTCGCCGGCCTGCTCGAGCCGCTTGCCGCGCTCCAGCCGGCCCTGCACGTCCGCCTTCAGCTCGTCGGCGGTGTCGAACTCCGACGCGGTCTGCGCGAACTCGTCGTCGAACTCCGGCAGCTCCTGCTCCTTGACCGCGGTGACGGTCACCTCGACGTCGACGTCCTCGCCCTTCAGCGAGCCGCCGACCAGCTGGGTGACGAAGGTCTTGCTCTCACCGGCGTTCAGCCCGACGACCGCCTCGTCCAGGCCGTCCAGCAGCTGACCGCTGCCGACCTGGTAGGACAGGCCGGTCGCCTGCGCCTCCTCGACCTTCTCGCCGTCCTTGCTGGCGGACAGGTCGAGGGTGATGAAGTCGTTGTCCTGCACCGCGCGCTCGACCGGGTTCAGCGAGCCGAACCGCTGCCGCAGCGCCTCGATCTGCTCGGTCACCTCGTCGTCGGACACCGCGATGTCCTCGACCTCGGCCTCCAGGCCCTCCAGGTCCGGCAGCGTGATCTCCGGGCGTACCTCGACCTCGGCGGAGAACTGCAGGCTCTCCTTGTCGTTGAACTCGGTCACGTCGACCTCGGGCCGGCCGATCGCCTTCACCTGGTTGTCACTCACCGCCTGCGAGTACAGCTTCGGGAGCGCGTCGTTGATCGCCTCCTCGAGCACCGGCCCGCGGCCGACCCGCTGGTCGATCACCTGCGGCGGGACCTTGCCCTTGCGGAACCCCGGGACGGTGATCTGCGAGGCGATGCTCTGGTACGCCGCGTCGAGGCTCGGCTTGAGTTCCTCGAACGGCACCTCGACGATGAGCTTGACCTTGGTCGGGCTCAAGGACTCGACGGTGCTCTTCACGGTGGCGGTTCTCCTTGATCGATGACGTTCACAGCGTGGGCGACAGCCCGCGCTGCAGCGGTGCTGCAGGGGGTTTGTCGGGGCGACAGGACTCGAACCTGCGGTCTCCTGCTCCCAAAGCAGGCGCGCTAGCCACTACGCTACGCCCCGCAGTGACCGGACGAGTCTAGTCGACCCGAACCAGTGCTCGCGCCACCACCCCGACCGACCATGCCGATCAGGGCTCCACCCGTGGCGTTTTGAGTCCACCCCGGGGTATGTGGAATCATGTCCGAGCACCGCGGGTGTAGCTCAATGGTAGAGCCCCAGTCTTCCAAACTGGCTACGCGAGTTCGATTCTCGTCACCCGCTCCACTCCCCAAGGCCGAACAGATGCAGGTGTGAGCCGAGTATCCTGAGCTGGATCGGACTAGCTGGCATCCCACTCTGGAGAGCCACATGCGCAGCACCGGTAGTGGCGCGTGCCCGCTCCGCGCCCATGTCGATCCGCGCCTCTTGCGATTCAGCGCTGGGGCCACAGCGACCGTGCTCGGCGTCGTACTGCTCATCGTTGACGTCGCTCGACCCTTGGGACTCGGCCTGCTCGCCTCCCAGGTCGCCGTGTTCGCATTCACCGCGTTCGTGAGTTTTCACTGGTCGCTGTGGGCGCAGATCTTCGCCCGTGTCGTCTGGCCGCGGATCGCAGCGCCACGCGAGCTGGAGGATGCCCGGCCGCCGAGATTCGCCCAAGGCGTCGGCTTCGTGTTCACCGCCCTGGCGCTGATCACCTTCCTACTCAGCGTCGATGTCGCCGGCTACAGCCTCACCGCCCTCGCCTTCGCCCTAGCAGCCCTCAACGCATCCACCGGCCTGTGCTTGGGCTGCAAGGCCTACCACCTGCTCCACCGCCCAAACCCAGCCTGAGCCCACCCGACCGCCAACCCCACCGCATGGTTGTCTCTCAGCTACTGCGCCGACCCGTCATGAGAGTGACCATCGGGGAAGGGTGCGGCCTCCTGATCCCAAGCGTCTGCGGCAACCACCAACCCCTGTCGAGGGATGCGTACGGCGAGGATGAATGGCTCCCCCGCGCTTCGACGACGCTCCCACCTTCCTGGTGAGTGGCGCTTGGGCTTCTGCCCTCCTACTGGATTCGGGCCGCCTTAGTGTTGAGACGTGACCTTCACGTGCGAGGACCTTCACGAGCTCACACGCGTGGTGACGGAGGCGTGGGGGCGCGGGCTGGACCGCGATTGGTCGGCGCGGGCGGGATTGCTCGAGTGGAGCTGTAGCCAGACCGCCGACCACACGGTCGACACCGTCTTCGCTCCTGCGATCTTCCTGGCATCGCGCAACCTGGGCGGCTATCCCGAATATCGCATCACCACGCCGGGTCCGGATGCCGATCCCCTGCAGTACATCGAGGCTCTCCAGACGGCGACCCGCGTCCTGTCGGCCGTGGTGCGAGATGCCGATTCGCAGGCGCGAGCCGTGATCTGGCGCAGGCCCAGAGTCGAAACCCGCGGACCCGCGGACTTCGTGCCACGCGGAGGCCTGGAACTGATCCTGCATGGGCAGGATGTGTGCGCCGGACTGAATATCGCATTCGATCCACCCGACGAACTGTGCGAGCGGCTCCGCAGACATACAGAGTCATGGCCCATGTGGCACTCACCAGGATGGACGGCATTGCGAATGGAAGGCCCCGCCTGGACCGACCTCCTGCGCGCATCAGGCAGGTGAGTGCGTTCATGCATCCGTCCGGCCGCACCGGAGGTATAGCCCGGGGACTCCATACGTCCGCACATCCCGCGGGGAGGGAAGCGCCTCCTGCCAATGAGCGGATCGGCGGTCGCCTGAGTGTGCGCTACAGGTCCAGCAAGTAGAGGCTGAAGGTTGTTGGTGTTCCGTCTGGGTGGGTGTCTCGATTGGATGGGAAGTCGCGGACGTATGTGAAGCCGGCCTTCTGTGCGACGCGGACTGACGCGGAGTTCTGCGGCTCTACGCGGATGGCGGCTCGCTTGCCGACTTCGTTGGTTCGAAGGACGTCGCAGATGAGCCGGACGGCCTCGACCGCGACGCCTTGGCCGCGAGCCCACGGATGGACGGCGTACGACAGGGCCACGTCGTCGGGGTCGAGTCCGTCATCGAGATCAGGGGTGTAGTCGATGTACCCGCACAGTCGCCCGGACTTCCAGATCCCGAACCCGCGCTTGCCAACGCCCGCGTCGGCATTCCCTGCGAGCCACTCGAAGTACTCGACGGTCCCTTCGACGTCGCCGTACCCCCCGGTCAGCCAACGAACGGTCAGTTCGTCCTCCCCCGCACAATGCGCTTCCGCATCCGCCGCCGTCAGCGGCCGGAGTTCGATCGTCACGTGCCAGACCGTATGCCGCGCAGATCAGCCCGTCCACCGGCTTATGCGCGAGCACGTACGCCGCAAGCCCACCCTCGTACCGCGATCCTTGGCTTCGACCGTCGCTGACCACCCGACGAACAACCGCCGCGAGCTGCCGGCTTGAGGACGTCGCCGGGGCTGTCGTCGTACTGCGTGGAACCATGCCCGCATGGTGACTCGGAAGTATGACCTCGTCGCGCGCATGCGCGAGCTGGGTGCGGACGATCCCGAAGGCTGGGCAGAGTCGGAACTGCGAGAAGACAGTCCACAGGAGGCGCGCTGGCTGGTCCTGCGCGGAATCTGGCGGGACATTGACGGTTGGACAGTTGACACCATCGCCGCAGTACCGGCCGCTCAACGCGCTGTCGCCGCTGGCGCAGATCCTGCGGATGTTGCCCAAGCCATGAGATCGGCCGCATATGAAGCCGCATATGGCGTGCTTTCACGCGTCGACGAAGGTTACGACCCCGAGGCTCCTACGGACGCTCCCGGATGGTCGTTGGTCGAAATCCGGTTCGACGAGAGCGACGAGGGCACACCAAGCGGACGAGTTGTCGGTGGGCTACACGAAAGCATCCTTACCGCGGATCCATCCGGCCGAGAAGGTGCTGACCTCTGGCAATGACCGCCGGTTCGTTCCGTTCCCCGGCCGGTCGATTGTCTGGCCGGCTGGATTCAGGGGGTGGGGGTCGGCTCGATGTAGTCCGGGGTGGGGTCGGTGGTGAATCGGGTCGCGTTGATGGTTGTTGCGCCGGTTAGCCAGGCTTTGGCGATTCTGTGGCCGCCGTCCATTAGGCGTCCGTCTGCGGACAGGATCACTGGGTAGCGGAGATCGGCTTTCTGGATGCGGTCGGCGTGCTGGGCGACCATTCGGCAGGTGACCGGTCCGTCGCCGAACCAGCAGTTCTCGTCGAACTCGCGGATGGAGTCGATCGGCACGGGCTCGACTGGAAGGTCTTCCGCTAGCTTCCAGAGACGTTCGGTGAAGTAGAAGGCGCGGCCGCCGGGCACCGGGCGTGAGTGTTGTTCGGGCATCGCATCATCATCACTTGTTGGGCCACTCGCCGCGTGCCCTTTTACGTTCTCCATTCACACGATGGCGGAGGTACGCCAACGACCGATTGCCGCAGTTAAGAGCCTCAGCCACTCCGTCGAGAGACAAGTAGTAGCCGGCGACTACCTTGCGCTAAGTCGGACCGGTGTTCAGGCCGCGGCTAGACGGTATGAAGTGACCGCTCGGGGTTGCTGGGTGGTTGCGGGCCGGGGCCTCACTCGCACAGATTCGTGGGTTGCCGAGTAGGGGCTGCCTGCTC
>NZ_SJKB01000019.1 GCF_004331465.1 Kribbella pittospori | reverse complement strand
CCTCGGCGGTCAGCCACCGGCCAGCGGTTCAACAAGAAGCCTCACCACACACTCCCCGAACTGGCTACTACTGAGGGGATGGTGCACCAGTGAGCGTCCTCCTGGTGATCGCCGGCGCCGTGATCGGCGCGCCGCTGCGCTACCTCACCGATCGCGCCGTCCAGAAGCGCCACGACTCCGCGTTCCCGTGGGGCACGATCTCCGTCAACGTCGTCGGCTCGCTGATCCTCGGCGTCGTGGCAGGTGCGAGTACGGCGTCCGCACTGCCGCATCAGGTGCAACTCGTCGTCGGGACCGGGTTCTGCGGCGCGCTCACGACGTACTCGACCTTCTCCTACGAGACGTTGCGGCTCTACGAGGACGGCGGCCGGTTCCTCGCCGTCGCGAATGTGGCCGTCAGCGTCGTCGCCGGGCTCGGCAGCGTCTTCCTCGGCGTCGCGATCAGCCAGGCCATCTGGCCATAGTCAGACTCCAGTCAGGCCAGCGTCATCGTGACCGAGATGGTGTCGCCCTCCTCGATGCCCTCGGCCTTGCGGACGCGGTCCTTGAGCGGGAGCACATAGCCACCGTCCTTCGGGAACAGCGAGGTCGTCCACTCGGTGCGGCCGATCGTCGCGCGGACCGGCACCACCCCCCAGCCATAGGTGACCGCCGCGGCGACCTCCTGCAGTTCCGCCGCCTCGTCCTCCGGCACCGTGACGAAGTAGTACGGCGCCGGCCCACGCCACTCCCAGATCTCGCCCTCGAAGTGCAACTCAAGAAGGTCCACGCGGCAGATGCTAACCCTCATTCCGGACGACAACCTTCCGGAACGACAATCTGGTTGAGCGCGTTCAGGCCGACGGGTCGACGTACCAGGCGGGGAGCTGGACCGGGCGCAGATCAGTCAGGTCGCCGGGGCGGCTCAGGGTGAGGACTGCGCGCTGGATCTCGGGCCGCGCGTTCAAGGCGTCCTCGACCGCGGTCAGCCGGACGGCGACGTCGGACTCCCGATCGTTGCCGGTGACATCGACCGCCGCGACCAGGAAGACCTTGTCCGCGCCGACCCACTCCATGTGCAGGAAGCTGACCCGCTCGATCGCATCGTGCTCCAGCAGGGCGCGCAGGACCCGGTTGCGGCCCAGCGGCGAGACCGCCTCGCCGGTCAGGAAGTCCATGTTCCGGCTGATCAGGAACAGCGCGACCCCGCCGAGCAGCAGGCCGACCACGATCGATCCGATCGCGTCCCAGACCGGGTCGCCGGTGAGCTGGTGCAGCAGGATGGCCAGCGCCGCGATCACGATGCCGATCAGCGCCGACAGGTCCTCGACGAACACCGCGCGCAGCACCGGATTCGAGGTCAGCCGGACGTACCGCAGCGGCCGCAGCATCCGCTCGAACGCACCGGCCTTCGTCTGCCGCAGCGCCTGCGCGAACGAGATCCCTTCGAGCACGAACGAGATCCCGAGTACGGCGTACGCCCAGCCGTACGACGTACCGCCCTCGCCGGCGTGCAGGGACTGGATGCCGTGCCAGATCGAGACCGCCGCACCGACGACGAACAGGCCGAAGGCGGCGATCATCGACCAGATGTAGCCGACCCGGCCGTACCCGAGCGGATGTGTCGCGTCGGCCGGCTTCTGACCCCGGCGCTCTCCGATCAGCAGGAAGATCTCGTTCCCGGTGTCCGCCCACGAGTGCGCGGCCTCGGCCAGCATCGCCGCCGACCCGGTGATCGCGGCCACCACCGACTTTGCCGTCGCGATCAGCAGATTGGCCGTCAACGCCACCAGCACGGTGACGAAGCTCTCCCCGTTACCTGAAGCCTCAGCCTCCTGCCCCGAACTCACCCCTCGACCCTAGCTCTGTCCGGGCGGCCGGCCGGCACTGTGGACCGAGAGGATGTCGGTGATCGCGCGGTTGCACGGCGTCGGGATGCCGAGGGTATTGCCCCGGGCAACCACATCACCGCTCAGCCACGGCACCTCGAGCCGGTTGCCACGGTCGAGATCGTGGTGCATCGACGACGTCATGTCGGCCGGCACCGTGTCGATGAACGCGAGCCGTCCGTCGGCGAAGTCGGCCGGCAGCGGCACCCCCTGGGCTTGCGCGACCTGCACGACCTCGTCCATCACGTCGTGCAGGAACGCGCGAGCCCGCGGGTGGCTGCGGATCGGTCCGATCGGCGTCCGCGCGGTGGTCGTCGTACCGGACAGGCCGACCAGGAAGACGAACTTCTCCCAGATGGTCTGCTCGATCCGACCACTGATCTCGGCATCGATGCCACCGGCCACACAGGCGTCGTAGAACTCCTGCACCCGCGCCGAGGTGCTGCCGTCGTACTCACCGAAGGCGAGCTTCTGCAGCGGACCGGAATGGCGGATCACCCCGGGCTCGGCGATCGTGGCGGCGATGTAGGCGACGCCACCGATGACGTGCTCCGGGCCGAGAACGCTGCGCAGGATGTCGTCCTTGACCACACCGTTCTGGAACGACACGACGCCGGTACGCTCGGTGAGCAACGGCTCGATCAGCTTGGCCGATGCCTCGGTGTCCCACAGCTTCACGCCGAACATGACGATGTCGACCGGGTCGAGCTGCGCCGGATCGTCGGTGACCGCGACCGTGGGCAGGTGCGCATCGCCGAGTTGACTCTCCAGCCGGAGGCCATGGCTGCGCAGCGCCTCGAGCTGGCGGCCCCTCGCGATGAACGCGACGTCATGCCCTGCCAGCGCCAGCCGGCCTCCGAAGTACCCACCGATCCCGCCGGTCCCCATCACCGCGATCCGCATACAGCCTCCTCGTTGAGCGCCCGTACAAGTTATCGCTCAGCTTGAGGCGGCCCCGAACCACCTGGGGAGGTGCCTCTCCAGGTCCTCTTGATCCTCACCGACCCACGCCACGTGGCCGTCGGGTCGCAGCAGGACCGCGGGCACGTCCAGTTCCTCGCTGACGTCGACGACGTGGTCGACCCGATCGGCCCAGCCTGCCACCGAAAGCCCGCCGTTCTGGTCGAGCAGGAGTCCGCGGCCTTCGTGCGTCAGCTCGTAGAGGCGACCGCGCTTCAGCTCCACGTCCCGCAAGCGGCGGCCGAGGAGTTCGTGACCCGCACCGAAGTCGTAGCGGATCGCGATCGCGGTGTTCTTCTCGATCAGGTACCGGTTCACGTCCTCGAAGTTCATCAGCTCCCCCAGCAGCCGGCGGAGCGCCTGCGGACCCGGCTCGGTGGACAGCAGCTCCATCTGGGCGCTCGAGTTCTCCAGTACGCCGGCAGCCACTGGATGCCGTTCGAGCTGGTAGCTGTCCAGCAGCCCCTCCGGTGCCCAGCCGTCGATCTCGGCGGCCAGCTGCCAGCCGAGGTTGAAGGCATCCTGGACGCCGAGGTTCAGCCCCTGCCCGCCGATCGGCGGATGGACGTGCGCGGCGTCGCCGGCGAGCAGCACCCGACCGGACCGGTAACTCTCGGCCAGCCGGGTGCCGTCGCCGAAGCGGGACAGCCAGCTCGGTGAGTGCGCGCCGAAGTCGGAGCCGGCCGTCAGCCGCAACTGCTGCTTGAACTCCTCGAGCGTCGGCGCATCCGCACGGTCCTCGGCCACCACCGGTGCGCCGGGAACAACGAACCGGAACTTGGTGCCCTCGACATGCATGGCGCCGAACCGCAACTGGCTCTTACGAACCTCGGTCCCCACGGCGGTCACCTCATCCGGCGGAGCGGTCACCTCCACCTCGCCGAGCAGCGTGTCGACCCGGCTGGGCTCGCCGGGGAAGCCGACGCCGAGCAGCTTGCGCACCGTACTGCGGCCGCCGTCGCAGCCGACCAGGTAGCGCGAGCGCAGTTGCGTCCCGTCGGCCAGATCGACGGTCACGCCGTCGTCGTCCTGGCTCAGCCCGACCAGTTCGGCGCCGAGCCGGATGTCGGCGCCGAGCTCGGCGGCCCGTTCGGCCAGCAGGCGGTCGGTGATGGCCTGCGGGATGCCGAGCAGGTATCCGTGTGCCGTGTCCAGCCGCTCCGGCGCCGGCTTGTAGATGCCGGCGAAGCCGCCGAGCGGGTACTTCGTGCCGAGTGCAAGGAACCGTTCCAGCAGACCACGCTGGTCCATCACCTCGATACTGCGTGCGTGCAGACCCAGCGAGCGGACGATCTTGGTCGGCTCCAGCGCCTTCTCCAGCACGACCACGTCCACACCGTGCAGCCGCAGCTCGGCGGCCAGCATCATGCCGACCGGTCCGCCACCGGCAACGATCACGTCGATCATGGAATCCCCCTGATTCCGTAGGTTCTGCGTTTCGGTCGGCGATTCTCCAGCACCACCGGGGGCTTGCGGCAAGTCCCCCGATGCGTTATAGGTTGATAGTGGCAGGGAGAGTACAACCTCCTTGCCCTTTCTTTTGCTCGTGCACAGCCCGCTCGGATCCGGACGATGCCCTGGGCAACAGCTCCGAGGACACCCCGACCGCAGGGCGAACGACGCTTGCCCCCACGCCGAGGCGACGTGGGGGCAAGCGACCGGTTTCCCGGTAGACGATTAGGTGAAGATGCTGACGCCACCCGGCCCGACCAGCAGGCCGATCACGATCAGCGCCGCGCCCCACAGCACCTGGCCGCGGAACAGGGAGACGATCCCGGCGATAACAAGGATCGCCGCGATGATCCACAGTATGAGACTCATGGTCCTTCCCATCTGAAACGGGCCGGGCGGACACCCGGCGACTGAGCTCCCCGTGCCACGATCCGGTGCCCGCCCCGAACCTCACACAAACGGTGGTCGCACCGACCTGTTTCGCCGCACCAGCCGCACCAGCCGCTCCCGCCGCTCCCGCCGCATGTGTGCCGACGGCAGGGGTACCAGGGGGTTGTCTGCTGCGTGACTCGAGGAGGCGGAGCATGAACCACCACGAAGCATGGACCACGGTCGACGTCGCACCGAACATCCTCTTCGACCGCCTGTCCGATCTCGAGCGTCTGCCCGACTTCCTGCCCTGGATGACGGCACTCCACCGCACCGAACCGCCGCCGGCGGAGTCCCAGGGGCCCGAGGCCAGGCTGCCGAAGCAGCCGGTGCACCAGGAGGTCGACGTCGCGGCGACCGATCCGGCCGCCGGCGAGGGCGAGTTCCACCGGGAGGCCTGGATCGATGTCGTCGACGAGGACCGGATCCTCAGGTGGGGAGCACCTGGCCCGCATGACTACCAGGGCGAACTCCTGGTCGACTTCGTCGCCGACGGCACGTCCAAGCTGACCGTCCGCCTGGACACCGCGCATTCGGGCGACATCGACAGCGCACTCGAGCGAACCCTCGCGACCATCAAGACCTCGCTCGAACAGGAGCAAGGCTCGGTCGGCGAATCCGAAGCCTGACCCGGCGGGGAATGGTCGGCGGCTGGGCGGGTACTGGGCCTGACATGAAGCGCGGTGCGATTCTCGCCCGATTGATCGAGGCGATCACAGTGGCGCCCGCGCGCAGTCGTCCCGATGAGCTGGGCCGCACCTGTCGTGACCTCCTCGGTGCGGACGGTACGTCGATCACGATCGAGAACTCGGTCACCAATCGCGTCACGCTGACCGCCACCGATTCGACGGCCGCGCGACTCGAGGATCTGCAGGACGTCCTCGGCGAAGGCCCGGGCCATGCGGCGTACGGCGCGGGCGAGCCGGTCGGCTCCGACCTGGAGACCGACAGGCGGTGGCCGGAGTTCGTCCGCGCGGCGCTGGCAGCGGTCGGACCGCTGACCATCCGCTGCTTCCCGATCCGGCCGGGTGGACGCCCGTTCGGCGTGCTCAGCGCGTACGTCGCCGACGGCCGGACGTTCACGGAGAGTCCGCAGACCTCGCAGTTCCTCGCGGACGCACTCGGTGTCGCGCTGCTCAACGATCCACCCACCAGCGAGGAACCCGACGACCGCAGCCCGTGGATGTCGCGTGCGGTCGTCCATCAGGCGACCGGCATGATCGCGGGCCACCTGGGTCTGGCCATCGAGGACGCCTCGGCGCTCCTCCGTGCCCGCGCTTACGCCCGCGACGAGACGCTGGCGCGGGTGGCCCAACTCATCGTCAGTCGCCGGCTGCAGCTCGACGGCTGAACGTCGCCCTGGCAACGATCGGTTCAGCGACCCAGCGTTGCGCTCGGCAACTCGCCGTACTGCTCCCGGTAGGCGGCGGCGAAGCGGCCCAGATGGTGGAAGCCCCAGCGCGCCGCCACGGCTGTGACGGAGAGCTTGGCCGGATCGCCGGCGAGGAGTTCCGTGTGGACCTCGGCCAGTCGCAACTGGCGCAGGTACACCATCGGGGTGGTCCCGAGATGCCGCTGGAAGGCGGTCTGAACGGCACGCACAGTCACGCCGGCGACCGCAGCGACGTCGCCGACAGCGACGTCCTGGTCGACGCTGGACTCCAGGAAGGCGATCGCCCGCTGCACTGTCCGCGGATGCGCGTCGCGCCCGTCGGTCCGATCCCGCGCGATCAGCGCCGTGTTGGGGAACGCGGCCAGAACGCTCGAGGCGAGCAGGCGAGAGACCGAGGACTGCAGCAGCGGCGACGTCCGCACCGTCGAGTCCGGCAGCACCTGATCGCCCAGATAGTTGATCGTGCTGACCAGGTGGCGGGCGGCCGCGGCCGAGTGCGGGCGATGGTCGAGCAGCCGGACCGGCCCACCGCTTCGGTTGTCAACGCCGGCGGCCCGGGTGAGCAGCGCGGGATCGAACATGGTGATGCTGTAGCGCGACCGGCAGACCTTGCCGACGTACGGGCGATCCGGCGGCGCGAACGAGACGACATCGCCCGGCCCGAAGGCGTCCTCCCAGCCGTCGGTGGCGTGATCCTGCACCGTTCCCGCCTCGACCACGCAGAGACAGATCTTGCCGAGCGGGTCGGCGTCGTACTTCATCTCGAAGCCGATGTCGAGCCGGTCGACACTGATCGAGCCGACCGCCTCGCGGGTGATCCGCGCGCTCACGTCGTCCGTGCCGCCGCCGATCCGCATCTTGGTGTACGCGTGGTTGAGGAACTCCTCGGTGCGCGCGAGATCACGGCTCTCGAATGTCAGGGACTCCATGCACCCATCCTGCGAACAGTCCCGGGCGGCCGACTTCTTCAGCCGACCCCAAGGTACGCCACGGCAGCGGACCAGGCCTATCCGTCGCGATGCGTGTGCTTCGAGTGGTCCTCGTCCTCGGGCATGCTGGTCTGGAAGAGGTCGATGCGCCGGGAACGAACCAGGTAGAAGGTCCCGGCCCCGACGATCACTGCCACGACAGCGACGGCCACGATCACCCAGATTGCGCCGCCGTAGTCGCCCGGGTCGCCGTCGCCCGCACTGAGTGGGCTCAGGAGACCCGCCACCACTGCCGGCACACCTGCCAGCACACGAGCGAATCCTTTCTTGTTCATGGTCCCCCGGTGCCCCCGTCACGCACCCAGAAACGACCGGTGCCGCCCACCGGAGTACTGGATGAATTTTCAACGCATCGATCTGGGTGTCTGGGGCACAGGGAGGGGTGAGAGGTTGCCCAGCGCTCGGGTGGTGGGAAGCCTCGAGGTCTGGACCCGTTCACTGGCGCAGCGGGCCCAGACCGCACCAAACGGCTCGTGCGGGCCTGGCAATCCGGAGAACGCACCCTCCGACGGCCGGAGAACGACAATCCTGACGGGACACTGAGTTGTTACCCCGAAGTGAGCGCGGGATGGTCATAGGACCGGCATGATGACCACGGGACGCTCAAACGCGGGCGCCCCTGGTGACCCCCCAGGAGCTGTGTGTGGCCATGATCGACCCGGACGCCAACGACGCGGCGATGGCCTTCGCGCGCCTGGCGGTCGAGTTGCACGACGCCTCGGGCGTGGACGAGACGGTCGATGCCGTCGTCCAGTTCGCCCTGCTGGCGCTCAACTGCACGTACGCCGGCGTGGCGCTGTATTCCCGTGGATCACAGGCGGAGATCGCCGCGGTCACCGACCCCGTCGTCGCGGACGTGTACGACCTGCAACTCTCCTCCGAGTGTGGCCCGCTGGTGACCGCGCTCCGTGAACGCAGCACTGTGCTGATCCGTGACACCACCACCGACAACCGCTGGCCGGAGTGGGCCGCGAAGGTTGCCGCCCTTGGGGTGCGGAGCGTGCTCGACGTACCGCTGGCGACGGGTGACGATAGTCGCTCGACGGTCGGCGTACTCGGGCTCTACAGCCCGTCACCTGACGCGTTCAGTCCCGACGACGAAGCGATCGCCCACATCCTTGCGCGGCATGCATCCGTTGCCCTCGCTTCCGCGCGGCACGAGGAATCGATGGCACAGGCGGTCGACGCCCGCAAACTCGTCGGCCAGGCGATGGGCATCCTGATGGAACGCTTCGACGTCAACGACGACCAGGCGTTCGCCATCCTCAAGCGCTACTCCCAGGACACCAACACCAAACTCCGCGACGTCGCCCAGCAACTCATCGACACCCGCAAACTCCCGTAGTACGAGACGCCGCATAGGCGCAGGTGACGTGGGGTACTGGTCCCCGAAACACCGGACGATCGGGTAGACCTGATGACCCAGCACTACCGTCGCGAGGATGAGAGCTCCGGCCAGCGCCTCGACCGGCACTGGAACGAGTTGCTGCAGGAACTGCGCCTGGCCCAGACCGGCACGCAGATCCTGTTCGCCTTCCTGCTGAGCATCGCCTTCCAGAACCGGTTCCAGGGCGCCGACAACTTCACCCATTTCATCTACGCCTGCACGCTGATCGCCTCGGCGCTTGCGGTCGCACTGTTCCTCGCACCGATCTCGTTGCACCGGATCGTGTATCGGCAGGGTCTGCGCGACCGGCTGGTGACGATCGCCGACTACCTCCTGCGCGCCGGGCTGGTCTTCCTCGTCGCCGCGGTCTGCGGTGGACTGCTGATCGCGCTGGACGTCGTCGCGTCTCGTCCGGTAGCCATTGGCGTCGTCATCGCCGTACTGGCGTGGTTCGTCACCTTCTGGTTCGTCATCCCGGCGTACGTCCGGCAAGCCCGCGAGCCGGACGACACCGCAGAAGCATCGGAGGCGAAACGACCGTGACCGTCAGGCTGAACGAGAAGGCGTACGAGCACGCGAAGTCGCTGATCCGGAAGGGTCAGACCGCGAAGGACGAGCGGGACGACTGGAGTGAGCACGCACCGACCGCGGACGAGGAGAACGCGTACCTCGACAAGCACGGCTGGCGCGAGTACGGCCGGTGGTACCTCGGGATCGACACCGACATGGACGACGAGACCAAGGGCCACTACAAGTTCCCGTACGGCGACCTCCGGCGGGTCCACCGCTGCGGAGTGATCAGCGCCGAATCCCGCGCCGCCCAGAACGACTACGACGACATCACCGAAGCGCTCGAGAAACTGCACGAGCTGATGGACGGCGGCCACGCCTGATCCTGCCTGGCCGACTCACTCGGCGTGCGGGGTGGTGAGTGACTCCTCGATGAGGTCGATCATGGCTGCGTGGCGTTTGGTCGCGGTGTCGGCCTGACCCAACGCGATGATGTCGAGGAAGACCCGGCTGACGATGAGGTCCGCGGCGGTCCGGACCCGGTCCGGTTCGGCGACGACGTCTTCGGCGCCGCTGAGGATCTCCGCGACCGTGGTGGTGGCTTCGTCGAACAACTCCGCCGCGCGCTCGGCGATCTCGGGACGGGCCTGCGCCTCCCGGAAGACGATGATCCGCGCCGCCCGATTGCGTTCCAGTTCCTCGGCCATGGACGACACCACGGCCCGCAACCGCCGGTGAACCGAGCGGCCACGGGCGGCAGTCCTGAGCACCTCACCCGGTGTCGGCCGCTCGTGCACGATGGCCAGCAGGAGATCCAGCTTGGTGGCGAAGTGGTAGAACACCAGGCCGGCCGGTACGCCGGCCTCGTGCGCGATCAGCGCCGTCGACGTCGCGTCGTACCCGCGGTCGGCGAACAGGCGCTCGGCCGTCTCGATGATGGCTTCACGTTTGGAGGGGCGCCCGGAAGCGGCGGCGGTCATCATCAGGCCCGCCCCGGAGCGGGCTGGTGATCACCGTCCAGGTCCGCGGACGCGTGGGCGGCCCGGCGGAACGACTCGAACACGTACTTCGGGACCCGCAGACCGCGCCGGTGGGCCCAGAGCAACTCGTGCTCGACCCGGCCGACCTGATCGGCATAGTGCTGAAGATCCGCGTCGTCACCGGTGACGATGCCCAGCGAGCGGATCGCCTTGCCGAACTCCAGCCGCTGCTGCTTGTTCTCGGCACCGACCGGGCCGAACGTCTTCCGTCGAAGCGTGCGCACCAGCCACTTCTGCCAACCGCCCAACTGCGACCAGAGACCACGAGCGGCGATCTGGTAGTACGCGAAGTGCCCGGGCTCCTGGCGGCGGATCGGCGCGACCACGGTCCTCGCGACGGCCCGCTCCCCCAGCTCGAGCATGCCGGCGTGAAGCTTGTTGTAGGCAAGCACCGCCGATCGCTCGGTGGCCAGGCCGGTCAGGTAGTAGAGCATCCGGCTGACGTCCTGGACCGCGCCCACCCGGCCGAGCGCCCCGAGCAGCTTGAGCCGGAACGACACGTCGGTCAGGTTGGGGTTGGTGGGCTCGAGACCGGCCAGGACCTGGAGCCGGTCGAGGATCAGGCCGTGGTGCGTCTCCTGCGGCATCCACACGTCGGCGTAGAAATGCTGATCGACCTCGGGTGGATCGGGCAGCAGGATGTTGAGCTCGATCACGTTCCGTTCGACCTCGAGCTCGACCCGCGACATGTAGGCCAGGACCGACCCGAACCGCTCGGCGAGCAGGCCGGGCCGCTTCATCGTGTAGTCGACACTGTCGAGCGGGATCGGTGGGTGTTCCTCCCCCAGCCGGTCGACATGGTCGGCCAGCCTCGACTCCTCCCGCCGGGCCTTTCTCCGGCGAGACACAGACACATCCGCAAGCGCCATGGTCGGCACCTCACTCCATCGACAGGAATGCCCCAAGTGCAGCACTGCCGAGCGTAGCAAGATAACTGACTGATCAGTCAGTCAGATCCCTGTGACCTCGCCGACACGTCCGGACAAATCAATCGGCCGCCAATACACAGCAGGCCTGTGAGTGTGATCCACCGGCCGGATCACTGCGCGGTGCTGGGTGAGGGGTCGTCGTCGGGCGGGCGGGTCGAGGGCACTTGCAGGACCTCGATGATGTTGATGCCGAGCATGTCGAGGTGGTTGAGGATGCCGGCCAGTGCCGCCTGATCGTCGAGGAACCCGTGCAGCACTGTCTGCGCCGGCTCGGGATCGGCGGTCATCGAGGGAAAGGCATCGGTGAGGTCGCGCGACAGTTCGCCCTTGACCCTGATGACGTAGTGGCCCATGACGACCCCCTTTCACGCCCCGTCCCCATGACTCTGCTGCGGGCCGGGTCCTTCGGCCTCCCCCGGACAGGGGGAGACCGGCTGCTGGGTATCCCTGTTTCATGGCGGCAACCCGGATGCGCGTGCACTCTGCGCTGACGGAACTACGGACGGACGCATGGATCACCTGGATCGGGTGACCTGGGCCGCCGAAGTGACGCCAGAGCCGGATGGTGTGGAGACCGGTACGTCGTGCGCATGCTGTGGAAATGACGGCCCGCGCCTGGAGACGATCCCTGCCGCCACTGCTGTTCGCGTTCCTCACCTTGACGATCCTCTGGCTGCCGGACTCGGCAGCAGCCGGCACCACCGCCTCGCCGGACGACCCCGCCGCGCAAGCACTGGCCGATCGCTACTCCCCCGTCGTCAAGCTGCAGGAGGAATCGCCGAGGTGCGACGACGGCGAGCAGTTCCAGCCCACCGACGTCGAGGCCGTGCTCGGCGATCAACAGGTCGCACTCCGCGGTCCGTGGCAACCGCCGGACCTGGTCAAGACGCAGCCGAAAGGCAAGGACATCACCCTCGGGTTCCCGGGGCACTTCCTCGACTTCCCCGGCGATCCGCTCCGTCCCGGCTGCACGTACGCCGAGTGGTCGGCGCTGATCAACGCGGTCCACCCGGCTACCGTCTATGCCCATGTCGTCGCCGATCCGGCGTTCCCCGGCAAGCTTTCGCTGGAGTACTGGTTCTTCTACGTCTTCAACGACTACAACAACACCCACGAAGGCGACTGGGAATCGATCCAGCTCATCTTCGACGCGGCGACGCCTGCGGCCGCACTGGCCACGGAGCCGACGGCGGTTGGATTCAGCCAGCACGGAGGCGCTGAGCGAGCTCGCTGGGGCGACGCCAAGCTCGAGGTCGTCGACGGAACCCATCCGGTCGTCTACCCGGCGGCCGGTTCACATGCCAACAAGTACGGCCAGCGCTTGTACCTCGGTCGTGGCTCGGAAGGACTGGGCTGCGACGACACGACCAGACCGCAAGCCGCGATCAGACCACGGGTCGCCTACGTCCCGCTGACCCGCGCGGACTACCTGCAGGAGTACCCCTGGCTTGGATTCGAAGGCAGATGGGGCGAACGGCAGCGCTCGTTCTTCGACGGGCCGACCGGCCCGAACATGAAAACGTCGTGGCTCACGCCCATCCAGGACGCCGAGGACACCTGGCGGGATGACAGCGGTACGGTGCCGGCCGGCACCTTGCTGGGTCCGAGCAGCACGGGCGCCTTCTGCGCCGCGGTCGCCACCGGATCCAACCTGGTCCGCGAAACCCTCGACCGACCCTGGCTGCTGGGCCTGATACTCGCGGCGCTCATCGGGCTGATCTGGTTCGCGGCGAGTCGTACGCAGTGGACCGATGCGGCCCCGCTGCCGGCCAGGAGGCGGCGCGTCTGGGGTCAGACCGTGGTCGCCGCGCTACGCCTGTTCCGGCACCGACCCGGTCTGTTCGCGGGTTTCGCGGCGGCGTTCATCATCCTGAGCCTGGCGACTGTGACTCTCGCAAGATTCCAGGTCGCCAGACGCGACGCACCCACCGACCTCGGCGCGCCGACAGAGAACGCTCCGGGCTTCTGGGCCTCCTTGATCACGTTGGCCGTCACGATCCTCACGATCGCGGCGTACGTCGTACTGCTCGCCGCCGTGACGAGGATGCTCGACCAGCTGGATCGAGGCGAGGCCGTCACCGCGATGGGCATACTGCGCCATGTCTTCTCGCGCCGGCGGCCGCTGACCCGGGTGGCCGTGCAGTACTTCGTCGTGCTCGCAGTGCTGGCGTTCTTCGTGGCGACGATCCCGGTGGCCATCTACTACGCGGCCAGCCGGGCGTTCGCCATACCGGTCGTGGTGGCGGAGCACTCCTCGGGAGGTACGGCGCTCAGACGCAGCCGGATGCTCGTCCGGGGACGTTGGTGGCGGACCGCCGTACCGCTGGCGATCATCATCGGGCTGGGACTGGCCGCCGGACCGATCGCCGGGATCGTCCTGCTCCTCGCCACCGACCTGTCGCCGGTCCTCATCAACGTGATCTCGTCGCTGCTCTTCGCGCTCGCGATGCCACTCGCCGGATCGGCCGTCGCCTACCTGTACTTCGACCGCGCCACATCCGTACCGGCTTCACCTGGATCGGGTGACATGTCCGGCGCCCGGCGAACCTATTCTCGGGTGGGCGACGGGAGCGTCGAGCATGTGGTGCGCTCCGACTCCTGAGTGGGCCAGAGGAGGTCCAGATGGTCCAGGCCGACAACGGACAGCCCGATCCGGCAGCCACACCACCGGACGGCACACCGCCGGACGGCCGGGGTCGCTTCCGGCTCACTCGCAGCCTGTCCCTGGCGATCCTTGGTGGCGCCGTCGTGGGCGCATTGATCACCTCCCTCATCTTCGCGCTGGTGGATCGCAACGGCGGATCCGCTGACGCCTCGTCCACCGCCGCGGCGGATCCGAGTACGGCGATGTGCGCCGCGATCCCGGTCGCGAACGAGATCCTGCCGTCGATCGTGACGATCTCGGCCAGCAGCGGCGCCTCGGCCGGCACCGGTTCGGGACAGATCTTCAAGGACGGCGGTTACATCCTCACCAACGACCACGTCATCTCGGTCGCGGCCAACGGCGGCAAAGTGTCCGTGCAGTACAGCGACGGCACGAGCTCGGACGCCACGATCGTCGGCCGTGATCCCAGCACCGACCTCGCCGTACTCAAGGCCGCGGACGCTGCGAAGGATCGCCCAGTGATCACATTCGGTTCGTCCGCCGAGCTGCAGGTCGGGCAGCCTGTCGTCGCCCTGGGCGCTCCGCTCGGACTCGCCAGCACGGTCACCTCCGGCATCGTCAGTGCGCTGGATCGCTATGTACCTGTGCCGGGCGATGGCGTGACCCATCACCTGATCGGCGCCATCCAGACCGACGCGGCCATCAACCCCGGCAACAGCGGCGGCGCCCTGGTGGACTGCTCCGGGCGTCTCGTCGGAGTCAACGCTGCGATCGCCACCGTCCCGAACGCGTCCGGCGTCTCCGGCGGCGGAAGCGTCGGCCTCGGCTTCGCGATCCCGGTCGACCTCGCGAGCCCGATCGCCGACGAACTCGTCCGTACCGGGGAGCCTGGCCATCCGACCACCGGCCTGCAGGTCCAGGAGATCCCGCCGGCCCTCGCGAATGCGTCGGGCAACCCATCCGGTCTCTTCGTCGTCTCCGTCGACGCCGGAGGTCCGGGCGTGAAGGCGGGTCTCAAGGCAGGCGACATCATCACCAAGATCGACGGCCAGCCGGCTCAGAGCAGCGAACAGATCGTCGTCGCGACCCTGACCCGCAAGGTCGGCGACACCATCGAGCTGACCTACTCCCGAGCAGGTCAGACGGCCACCACCACGCTGACGCTCGCCGCACCCTGAGCACTCACGACACGTCGGCGGCCGGCGGGACCGGCTGTGAGGCCAGCAGATCGAGTCCGAGGTGACGAGACAGGAACCGTGCCGTCCACTGCCCTTTGACGCTGTTGCCCGCGTGGTCCAGGCGCGGCGCGAACGTGCCCAGTGCGCCCTTGCCCGGCGAAACGGTCACGATGCCGCCGCCGATCCCGCTCTTGCCCGGAACGCCGACGTCGAGCAGCCAGTCGCCAGAGGTCTCGTACAGCCCCGCGATCGTCATCACGGCCAGCGTCACCCGGGCGACGTCCGGGTCGATCACTCGTACGCCGGTCGTCGGGCACACCCCGCCGTCCGCCAGCGTCGCGCCCATCACCGCCAGATCCACCGCGGTGACGCTCAGGCAGCTCTGCCTGGTGTAGAGCACGGTCGCCTCGACCGCATCACCGACCAGGCCGCCGTCGCTGCGGAGCAACTCGGCGAGGGCACGATTGCGATGGTTCGTCTGCAGCGCCGACGTGAGCACTTCCGTGTCCAGGGCGAGCTCATGACCCGCGAACCGGGACAGGCCGTCGACGATGAACCTCCAGCGGTCCTCGAGCGACGTACCTGGCGTCAAGCTTGTCGTCGCGATCGCCCCGGGGTTGACCATCGGATTGGTGCGTCCGGCCGGGGGCTGTTCGACCGCCTGCACCGAGTTGAACGGCAGACCGGTCGCGTTGACGCCGACGAGGGCGCGCACCGCCTCGACACCGATCGCCTGACTGACCAGCGCGAACACGAACGGCTTCGCGACGCTCATGATGGTGAACGGGGTCCGCGAGTCGCCCGCCTCGGCCAGCCGGCCGTCGCTGGCCGCGACACAGATTCCGAACGCCTCCGGGTCGACGCGGGTCAGCGCCGGGTACACGTCCGACACCGTCCCGTCGCCGATCCCGCGGCCCAGCTCGTACGCCGCTTCGACCAGCTCGACCACCGCGACCGTTCCGGGCAGTCCGCCGGTGGAGACGTACCTGTCCTCGGCCATGTCAGAACGGCCAGACCAGCGGGATGATCACGAGGGCCGTCAGCAACCACCACAGCATCACCGGGAGCCCGAGCTTCCAGTAGTCACTGAAGCGGTAGCCCGCGGGGTTCATGATCATCATGTTCGCGGGAGTCGAGATCGGAGTCAGCAGCGACGCCGCACCGGCGACGGCGGTGAGCATCAGGACCGGCTGCACGGACGTCCCGGTCCCCTGGGCGGCCGCCACGGCGATCGGCGCGACGATCAGCACGGTCGCGGTGTTGCTGACGACCTGGCCGAGCGTGGCCGTGAGCAAGAAGAGTGCCAGCAGCAACAAATACGGCCGGCCGGGACCGACCGCGTCGACGATCAGGTCGGCGATCCGGTCGGCGCCGCCGCTGGTCTGAATCGCCGTGGACAAAGGGATCAGGGCACCGATCAGTACGACGATCTGCCACGAGATCGCCCGGTACGCCTGCCGCGGCCCGATCACCTTGGTCGCCACCATCGCCGTCGCGGCCAGCAGCCCTGCCAACGCGGGCGGGACCGCACCGGTGGCGAGAAGAACGACCATGCCGACAAGAATTGCGACGGCAATCGACGCTTTGGCGCCCCAGGGCACGGCCTGTCGCCGGACGAGGTCCGGCGAGTCCACCAGTAGGACATCCCGGTCCCTCGTCAGCTCGTCCAAGGCCGCCCAGGTGCCGTGCACCAGCAGCGCGTCTCCTTCGGCGAGCTCAGTGGGCTGGTTCCCCCGGTCCTTGGCCATCCGCTGTACCGCGATGATCACCAGGTCGTGTGCCCGATGCATCCCGGGGAAGACCGTCTCCCCGACCAGTGACGACCGCGGCGGGATGACGACCTCGACCACCCCGGCCTCCCGCGTCAGCAGGTCGTCGACCGGCGTCGGCGCCATACAGACCGCCAGCAGGGAATCGATGGTCAGGCTGCCCACCTGTTCCGAGGGGCCGGTCACCACGAGTACGTCGCCGACATCCAGAGACTCGCTCACCCGGGAGACCCCGTCCCCGTCCTGGGCTCCGACGATCTCAACCCCCGGGTACGGCGTGAGGTCGACGTCGGCCACGCCACGGCCGAGCAACGGCGAGAGTTCGCGGACGCGCAAACGATAGAAGCCGTTGGTCATGGCGTAGTGCACGTCGAGGGTGTGCGCATGCCGGGCCAGGTCGGCCGGAGCATGCGCCGGGCGGGCGGCGGGCAGCAACCGCGGGCCTAGGAACACCGAGATGGCGATCGTGCCGATGACGAGCGGTACGCCGACCACCGCGAAGGCGAAGAACGGAAAGGCGCCCGCACCGGCATCGCTCGACGCCTCGGACACGATGATGTTGACCGGCGTACCGGTCAGCATCAGCAGGGATCCCGCACTGCCCGCGAACGTGAGCGGCATCAGCATCCGCGACGGCGGTTCCCCGATCCGTACGGCGAGCATCACGACCAACGGAAGCAGCGCCGCGACCGCGCCGTTCAGGGTGATCAAGGCTGTCAGCAACGCACACAACGCAGTCACTGCGACGAGCAGCCGGGACCGCTGCGTTCCGGCGTACTTGACGATCGTCTGGCCGGCCCAGGTGGTGACGCCGGTCGAGTCGATGCCCTCGCTGACCACGAACAGCGAGGCGATGAAGATGACGA
Source organism: Kribbella pittospori (assembly GCF_004331465.1). Lineage (GTDB taxonomy): Bacteria > Actinomycetota > Actinomycetes > Propionibacteriales > Kribbellaceae > Kribbella > Kribbella pittospori. The sequence continues at coordinate 112,204 of NZ_SJKB01000019.1, read as the reverse complement.
CCGGATCCCCGAACCCCGCGATGATGCCGGGGAAGTCGAGGACTCCGGTCGCCCACAGCGACAGCGCGGTCAGGACCGCCACCAGGTCGACCGGCAGCCGGTTCCACACGAACACGGCGATGGTGAGCCCGAGGATGATCAGGCTGATCGTGCCGTCATCCATAGCGCTCGTACCGCCCTAGCCGAGGTGGACCGGGGCGGACGGCCCCCAGGGAATGCCGATCGCGTACCAGACCACGTAGAACAGCGTCCAGGTGATCAGAACGATGATGGTGTAGGGCAGCATCATCGACACCACCGTGCCGATACCGGCCTTCTTCCGGTACTTCTGGCAGACGAGCACGATGAACGGCAGGTAGACCATCAGCGGAGTGATGACGTTGACCGGTCCGTCGCCGACCCGGTACGCCGCGATCACCGTCTGCGGCGCGATGCCGAGCCGGTAGAACAGCGGCACGAAGATCGGCGCCAGGATCGCCCACTTCGGGATCACGCCGGGCATGATCAGATCGATGATCACGACCAGCAGGATGAAGCCGATCAGCAGCGGCAACGCCCCGATGTCGGCCCGCTCGAGCAGGTCGGCCAGGCCGGTCGCGGCCAGCGTCGACATGTTCGTGTAGTTGAAGTAGGCAATGAACTGGGCGATCAGCAGCATCAGGAAGATCAGCCCGCCGAGGCCGTTGAACGTCTTGACGATCGCGTTGATGACGTTCGTGGCACCGGTCAGCGACTGCGAGCCCCGGCCGTAGCCGAGTCCGGCGGCCAGGAACAGCATCGAGATGATGAACAGCAGGCTGCTCATGAACGGTGAGTTCCCGAAGATCTCGCCGGTGTCGGGGTTACGCAGCGGAGCGCCCGGGATGAAGGTCAGCAGCGAGACGATGGCCACAGCCACCAGCAGGTAGTAGAGGGACCACCGCAGTCCGCGCGACTCCAGCGCCATCTCCTCGTCGGTGGGCTGGTGGTCGACCGGCGCGTCGACCGGCGCCTCGGCAGCGTCGTACCTGCCGAGCCTGGGCTCGAGCAGTCGCTCGGTGATGATGGTCATGACGATCGCGCAGAAGATCGTCGAGGCGATGCTGAAGAAGAAGTTGGCCGTGACGTTGAGCTGGATGTCGGGCGCGACCAGCGCGACCGTCTCGTTGGTGACCTCGGTGATGATGCCGTCGGCCGGCGTGATCAGGATGTTGACGAAGAACGCGGCGCTGACTCCGGCGTACGCCGCCGCGATGCCGGCCAGCGGATGTCGCCCGAGCGACGCGAACGCGGCCGCGCCGAGCGGGATCAGGACGAGATAGCCCGCATCGGAGGCGACGCTGGAGATGCCGCCGAGCAGGACGATGATGAAGGTGATCGCGCCCTTCGGCGCCACCTTGACCATCTTGCGGATCAGCGCGGCGATCAGCCCGGCCTCCTCGGCCACGCCGACGCCGATCATCGCGACCAGGATCACCGCGACGACGCCGAAGTCGTTGAAGTTCTGTACGGCGGTCGTGAAGATGAACCGGATCCCGTCACCGTCCAGCAGGCTCTCGGCGGTGATCTTCTCGGTGTGCAACTCGTAGTCGGGCACGGCCGGCGCCGGTGGCGTGTCCGAGCCGGCGACGCTCGACCCAGCCTCCTCCTGGGGCATCACCTGCACGGTCTGGGGCTCGGCCACCTCGGTGGTCACGCTCGCCCCGGTCCAGGCCAGGATCTGCGAGAGCACGATGACGATGAAGATCAGCGCGAGGAAGATGATGGCCGGGTGCGGGACCTTGTTGCCGGCCCGTTCGATGCCGTCGAGAACCTTCTGCATCGCCCCCTTCTTGGCGGGCACCTCCTCGACCGCGCTCACCGCGCCACCACCTGACGACTGTCGTCGGCGGGGACCGCGAACGCGCGGGCGAACTCGATCAGCAACTTGGTGCCGAATCCACTCGCGCCCTTGTTCCGCCAGGTCCTCGGCGCCGGCAGTTGCGCCGTTCCGGCGATGTCGACGTGCGCCCACGGCCTGCCGTCGACGAACTCCTCGAGGAACAGTCCCGCGGTGATCGATCCGGCGTTGATCCCACCCATGTTGGTGAGGTCGGCGATCGACGAGTCGAGTTGCGTCCGGTAGGACCGATGCAGTGGAAGCTCCCAGACCGGCTCGTCGACGAGATCACCCGCCTGCCGCAACTGCTCGACCACGGCCGAGTTGTTGCCCATGACACCGGCAATCTCGACACCGAACGTCCGCAGGCACGCACCGGTCAGCGTGGCGATGTCGACGATCGCATCGACCGGCTCCTCGGTTGCCAGTGCCAGCGCGTCGGCCATCACCAGGCGGCCTTCGGCGTCGGTGTTCAGTACCTCGACCGTCGTACCGTTGCGCATCCGGAGCACGTCACCGAGCTTCATCGCGGACCCGGACGGCATGTTGTCGGTGCACATCAGGTAGCCGGTCACTGCCGTCGTACAGCCGAGAGCCTGCAAGGCGGTCATGGAGGCGAGTACGGCCGCGGCTCCGGTCATGTCGTTCTTCATCTGCGCGTGCGACTCGTCGCTGGGCTTGAGGCTGATCCCGCCGGAGTCGTACATGATCCCCTTGCCGACAAGGGCGATCCGGCCGGTCGGTTCGGCGGGCTCATAGCGCAGTCGGATCATCCGGGGTGGCTCGACACTGCCGCGGTTGACGCCGAGCAGCCCGCCACAACCCATCTCGATCAGTTGGTCCTTGTCGAAGACCTCCACCTGCAGGCCGGTCCGCGCACCGACCTCGACCGCGACCTCGGCCATCCGGACGGCAGACAGTGTGGTCGCCGGGCAGTTGGCAAGATCGCGGCCGAGGCTGCACGCCTCGGCGATGATGCGGCCGCGCTCGACGCCGGCAGCGACTTCTGCAGCATCCTCGTCGGAGGCGACGACCAGGAGCGATTCGAGCTGAGGGGTGTCCGCACCCTGGCCGACGAAGTACCGCCAGCGCGCCAGCAGCACACCTTCGGTGACCGCCTGGGCGAAGTCGCCGGCGGAGATACCGGTCGCCCGGGACGGCACCTCGATCGCGAGGCGTTTGTGCCACGGCACCGCGCGGGCGAACTCGGCCGCCAGGTCACGCACGAGCGTGACGTCGATCTGATCCGGTACGCCGGTCCCGACGGCAACCCGGACCGGACCGCCTGACCGGGTCTGGACCAGTGTCTGGCCCCGCGTGCCGCTGAAGCCCGCGGAAGCCAGCCCGGCCGCATCGGTGCCGAGTTCGTCCGGCGGCTCGGTGCCGGAGGCAACTGGCACGGCGAGCGCGTCCGCTTCCTGCTCTGCCTGCTTCAGGGCGCCGACGGTGACCGGTACCCGGTGCCGGGTCGAAGGGATGGGGTCGAAATCGTCCGCGGTGGTGTTCACGACATCTCCTCCGGCGCCTGATCAGGACTGCAGGCCTGCTCGCAATCCCATCAATCGGGGCAGGCTGCGGCCTCCTCCTATTCGGGTGACTTGGCTGCGGCCCGGCTGAGGAAGTCCGACAGCGGGCCGGGGAGCTCGGCGGGCCGCTCGCCCCAGTCGTAGACGACCGCGGTCCCGGCGATCAGGTCGTGCAGGGCGCGATGCTCGCGCTGGAACACGATCAGGACGAGCCCGAGCCCGACGAACAGCACGCTCAGGACGTACGCGCACACCCGCACGAAGGCTCGGCCGGGCCGGATCGTCCCGCCGTCGGACCGCACCACCCGGAGGCCGACGATCCCCTGCCCCGGTGTCCGGGCGGCGACCGCCAGGAACCCGAAGGCGTAGCAGAACGCGAGGACCGCAAGTGCGATCGTCGCGCCCGTCGACTGACGCCGTACCGACACTCCCCAGAAGGCGGTGGTCAGCAGATCGAGACCCGCGAAGCCGATCGTGAACGACGTGAAGACGATCAGTACGTCGAGTACGGCGGCCGCGAACCTGCTCACGGCGCCGGCGTAGTGACCGGTGACGGTCATACGACCGTTCATTCCTGCACCTCGAGCAGACGTGGGGTCGTCGGCTGCGATCCGATGTCTCTGCGCAGGAGACGGTTCACGACCCGGTCGAGTACGGCGTCCAGCCCGGCGAGCTGCCGGCGGATCAGATCGAGCAGTGAGCCGGCGAGTTGGGTCTGGCTCTCGACCACGAGGCCGGGTACGCCGGAGCGGCGTACAAGCGCCTCGACATCCATCGACCGGAGCAGTTCGTCCAGGTCGACGCCGGCCAGCAGGCGCTGCAGGTCGAGCCGACCGGCCAGGCGGTCGACATCGACCCGGTCGATCAGGCGGTCCGGGTCGATGCGGTCCAGGAGGTGGTTGAGGTCGACGCGGTCGAGCACGCGGTCCAGGTCCAGGCGGTCAAGGACGTGGTTCAGGTCCACGCGGTCGAGAATGCGGTTCATGTCGACGCGATCGAGCAGAGCGTCCACGTCGATGTGGTCGAGGATCAGGTCCGGCGGGACGGTCTCGACGACCCGGCCCGTGACCTTGCCGGCGAGCCGCCCGAGCGCTGCGACGGGGCGCGGCGTCGTCACCGTGGTCCGGTCCCGCAGCCGCTGTGACGCATCCCGGTGTCCGCCCTGTCTGCTCCGCCTGGCAACACCTTCGTCTGCCGCCGAAGCACTCGGATCACCCGATCCGGGGGATGAACCCGCCTAGTTCGACGACTGCTGGGTCAGGCCGACGGTGCGGGCGACGCGCAGGGCCGCGGAGCGTTTCTCCACGCCCAGCTTGCGATACAGCGACATCAGATGGGTCTTGACGGTGTTCTCGGTGATGAACAGGGCCCGGGCGATCTCGGTGTAGGAGTTCCCGAGCGCGAGCTGGTCGAGTACGTCGGCCTCCCGCGGCGTCAACCGGATCCGGGCACCGTCGATCACCGCGTCGAGGCGGCGGGGTGGCGGCACGTGCGCGTCCGGCCGGGCCCGCGCCAGGAGCGACGCACCGCCGACCTCGCTCCAGGCGGCCCGGTACGACGACAACTGCTCGAGCGTGGCGGCGGCGAACGGATGCGGATTGGGCCCGGCGAGATGCCTGTGCAACCGGTCGAGGAAGTCCGGCTCACGGCCGACCGGGGTGAGCGCGTACAGCATCCGCTGCGGCGTGGCCCGATTCAACGTGTCCACCAGCGCCGCTTCGGCCGCGGCCTCGTCGCCCATCCGCACCAGCAGGACGGTCCGGAACGAGGCGGCTGCAGACGCCAACGGCGGGTAGACGTCCGGCCGGGTGAGAGCTTCGTCCATCAACTTCAGCGTGGTCTGGACGTCGCCGCGGACGATCGAGGTGATGGCCCGGATCAGATCGGCCTCGGACGTGTTGCCGATCCGGTCGAGTACGTCGCACTGCGTCTCGGCACCGGCGTGGTCGCCGACCATGGTCGCCATCCGGAACCGCAGCAGGGCCAGATCCCGCGACAGGAACGACGGCAGCGGCCCGGCGGACGCGGGATCGGTGGTGAGCTCTGTCAGCGCCTCCTCAAGGCGACCTCCCTCCAGGAGGAGCACGGCTCGCAGGATGGCGCGCAGGGCCGCGACCACCGTGTCCGAGCCGGCCACGTCCGTCGCCACCACCAGCTCGTGCTGGCGCCACGCGCTGTCCAGATCGAGATGACCCAGCGCCGCGAAGCCGAGTACGACGTGCGCGCGGACGGCGTACTCCCGGGGAAGCCCCTGCTCGCCGGCCGCGTCGAGTGCGGCCTGCGCCGAGCTGGCCGCGTTCTCGATCTGGCCGCGCGCGTACTGCACGACGGCCCGGTGGGCCAGTCCCCCGCCGATCAGCCGCTGATGGCCGGCCATCCGCGCGGTGACGAGTGCCTCGTCCAGGTGGCTGAGCGCGGCGTCCAGCTCGTCCGCCCACGTCTCCGCCGCCGCGAGCTCGATCAGCAACCAAGCCAACCGCTCGGGCCCAAGTACGGCGCGCGGCCGCCCATAAGCATCCGTGGGGTCCAGCGCGAGCAGGGTCCTCGCCCGTCCGATCGCAGCGTGGACGTCGTGCCAGCCGTAGCGCGATTCCCACAACCGCAGCAGTACGGCGTCCGCCTCCAGCGCGTTGTCGTCCGGTGTCACCGGCTGCGGATCCGCCGCGGACGCGAGGTCGTCCGCCGACGCTGCATCCATGATCGCGCCGGTCACGTCGCCGTTGGCACGCCGCAGCAGCCCACGGACGCCGATGAGGTGCGGATGCGCCTCGACATAGCCTTCCGGCAGGCTCTCGAAGCCGTCCGCGACCAGGCTCAGCTCGCCGGCGGCCAGGATCGCCGGCCCGTGACCGAGCAGGATCCGGGCGACCAGCGCAGGGTCGCCGGCGCCGAGCGCGGCGTGTAGGGCGCTGCCGCCATCGCCGCGGTTCTCGTAGTACAGCGCCGACCGATGCTGCGCCGCCGTGACGATCTGTGCGTTCTCGCTGCGGCCGGCCACCCGCCGCCGGAGCAACTCGACGAGGAGCGGGTGGAACCGGTAGAGCGGCTCGCTGCCCGGATCATCGGCGTACGCCGTCACCAGCAGTCCGCTGCCGGCGAGATCGCCCAGCATCGCGCCGGCGTCCGCGTCGCCGCTCAGCATGGCCGCCTGGTGTCCCGTCACCGAGGCGGCTCCGAACGTGCTCAGCAGGACCGCCTGGACCCGCTCGTCGAGGGTGCTCAGCGTTTCCCCCAGGAGCAGGTCGAGCACCGGCTGCTGGTTGGCGAAGGACCACCCGGCGTCACCGGAGGCGGCGAGCGTGCGCGCCGCGAGCACCAGGGCGGCCGCCCAGCCTGCTGTCCGCTCCTGGAACAGCCGGACGTCCGCGGCGGTGGCGTTCGAGGCATGGGCCTGGACGAGTTCGGTGGCCTCGGCATCGGTGAAGCGCAGATCCCGTGACCGCAGGGTCAGTGCCATCCCGCGCAGTTCGAGCTCGGACACCGGCAGCGGCAGGTCGTACCGGCTGGCCAGCAACAGCCGGACGGCGTGCGGTGACTTCCTCAGGATCTGGGCCAGGCCGGCAACCGTTGCCGCAGGCAGCAAATGGGCGTCGTCGATGACGATCGGATCCGGCGGTGTCGCCACGTCGGGACCGGCCAGGTGCTCGAGGGCTCCGGCGAGCGCGCCCGGCGCTTGCCCGGGAACCCACAGCACCGCCTGGCCCGACCGCCTGCGGCGCGCCACCCAGTCCGACAGCAGCACCGTCTTGCCGGTGCCGGCCGGTGCGATCAGCATCGTCAGCGGCGACCGTACGCCGAGATCGAGGGCAGAATGCAACCGCTCGCGGGCCACCAGGGTCAACGGCGGCCGCGGGATGCGACCCGAGGCCGAGTGCTGGGACTGCTCGTGCACCCGATCGGGTTTCAGGCTCGTCACACGCGTCGCCCCTCCCCCTGGCTGGGCGGCTCTGCAGTTGGACTGTTCGATCCTGCGTTCCCAAAACCGAGACTAACCGGTCTACGACGATTCCGGCAGATGCTGAGCGCCGCATGTCGTCCGGTTTCTGGACGTGCGCAAGCGTTTGCGTAGGTCGTTTGCGCGGGTGGACCTCAGGCGCGAGGAACTTTCGCGCCGATCCACACGGCCACGGCGATCAGCAGGCCGATTCCGATCAGCCATCCCCACAGGCCCTCGGAGACCGGTCCGAGCCGTCCCAGCCCGAGGCCGCCCGGGTCGTGCGACTGCTGCAGGCTGACGACGTACGCGATGATGGCCCGCTTGTCCTCGGGGAGGAGCACCCCGTCGGAGAAGACCGGCATCTGCTGCGGGCCGGTCAGCATCGCCTGGTAGATGTTCCTGGGTGACGTCTCCATCAGCGACGGCGCGTACTTGCCGTTCGGCAGCGCGCCACCGCTGCCGGCGAAGTTGTGACACGCCGTGCAGTTGGTCCGGAACAGCTCACCGCCGCGGGTGACTTCCTCCTGCGTCGCGTTGCTGACGTCGTAGTACTGCTCCGCCGGTATCGCGGGTCCCGGTCCGAGAGAGGCGATGTACGCCGCCAGCGCCGCGATCTCCTCCTCGGTGTACACCGGAGGCTTCGCCGGGATCTGGGCACCTGGCTGGGTCGCGGGCATCCGCCCCGTGCTGACCTGGAAGTCCACCGCGGCCGCGCCCACACCGATCAGTGAGGGGCCGGTGAAGTTCCCCTCGCCGTCGGTCCCGCCCTCGGCATGGATGCCGTGACAGCTCGCGCAGCCGACCGTGAACAGCTTCCGGCCTTCCTCGATCTGCTGGGACTGCGCCCCGTCGGCGCCCACCGCGCCGTTCGGCACCAGGACGGCGTACGCCAGACCGACCGTCACCAGCGCAGCACCGATGAGCACAACCCTGGCGAGTCGGCCTCGGCGCAACGGCCGTGCGCCCGCGCTGTCCGCACCGCGCATCTCCGCTCCTCCCGGCTGCCGCCCGACCCAGCAGACACGATGCCGAGTCTGCTGGGATCACCCGATTCGGGCGAGTTCTCGTTGTACGTCTGTCTGCTTCGAGCCCTCAGCGTGCGTCGCGCTTGGCCTGGCGGCGGGCGCCGGCGGCACGAGTGGACGCGTCCTTCTTCAACCCTCCGGTGGTCTTGGTCGCCCGCTTGGTAGCCACCGATTCGCGCTGAGCGGCGGGCACAGGCTGGGCGGCGGCGCGTGCCGCCGGAGCGGCGGACTTGGCCGCGCGCGCCGCTTCGAGCCGTTCGCTGCGCAGCTCCATCGACGATCGCCGGGCAGCCGCCGCGACTTCCCGGCTCACCCGCGCCAGCACCGTCTCGAACAGCTCCGCCTTGTCACGGTCCCGCTGATTCTTCGGGTAGGACAGACCGCGTCCGCCCACCTTCGCCACACTCGCGCTCGCGCCACGGCGATAGTTCTTCACGTACTTCGTGCGAGCCCGCCGGATCCGCTGATGCAACTCCAGCAGCTCGTCCTCGTCCAGGCTTTTCAGCGCGTCCCGCTCCGTCTCGGCCACCAGCAGCCGCTCCGCCTCGGTCAACGAGTTCAGCAGGCCTTGATTCATCGCCGCCTCCCTAGGTCGTGCCGAGTGCCGCGCAGTAGGCGCGGGACCATCAGACACGGCCTCGGCACGGTTTTGATGGTCCCGCGCGGTTGTGGGGTTGGTCAACGGTCGCGATGGCATGATGTGCGTGGGCCCGGCGCTATTTGGGGGTGGTGACTTTGTGGCCGGTCGTCGGCGCGGTACTGCCGCAGGCGATGGGGATCGCCCTGAGCCCGCTGCCGATGATCTGCATCGTGCTGGTGCTCATGTCCAGTGGGCCGATCCGAGCCGGTCTCAGCTTCTTTGCGGGCTGGGCCGTCGCCCTGGCGATCGCGATCGGGCTCGTCGTGATGCTCACGGACGCGGTCGCCGAGGAGGGCAGCGAGGGCGCGCGGGACGGCGTGGACATCGTCCAACTGGCGATCGGTGTGGTGTTCGCGGTCCTGGCGGTCCGCTACTGGCGCAAACGCCCGCGGCCCGGTGAACCGCCGCCGCGTCCCGCCATCGTCGACAAGATCACCACCCTCTCTGCGCCCGCTCTCATGCTGACCGGCGCCGGAGCGGCCCTCGCGAACGTCAAGAACCTCCCCCTAGTCATCGGCGCCGGCACCCAGATCGGCGGCTCCCCTCTGAGCGTCGGCGAGCAGGTCACCGCCGCCGCCCTCTTCGTCCTCGCCGCGTCCCTGACCGTCCTCCTCCCGCTGCTGGCCGTCGTGATCGCCGGCCCGAGGAGATCCGCCCCAGCCCTGTCCTCCCTGGAGCAATGGCTCCTGGCCAACCTGAACACGATCCTCGTGATCCTGCTGGCCGTCCTGTCCACAGTCCTGATCGGCCAGGGCCTCGACCTGTTCCGCTGACGCTCCGAACCGAGGCACGGCGCCCAGTTGCTGCAGGAGGTCCAGCAGGGTGGCGACGCCCCAGAGCTCGGTGATCTTGCCGTCGCCGACGCGCATCACGTCCACGGTGTAGAAGCTGACGCCCTCTCCCCGCCCAACCCCCCTTATGTTTGGCGAACTACGTCTCGATCACGATGAGCGGCCCGACCCGGACGGGTCGAAGCGCCTGCAGAATGCCTGGCCGGTCCATCTCGCGACTGTCCGCCGGAATGTGATCGACGACCTCCAAGGCGTCGATCCGCGGCAGGTGCCGGTGCCGACGTTGTCTATGACCTCGTCGGTCGCGCGACCTTCGACGAAGTCGTCGCAGCCCTACCAGACGGCGGAACGCTCGACCTCATCGGCACTGCGTCCGGCCCAACCGACCTCGATGCCTCCACGCTGGACCCGCTCGCCCTACACCCCACGACCTTGTGCACCGATCAACCACGAACTGACCGCCGAGATGGTCGACCGGTGCACAGAGTCCGTTGTGGCGGTCGATCCACGATCGCGCCACCAGCGAAGACATTCGGGTACGTCGCGAGCATGACGGCCGCCATCGCAGCACCTGCCGACAGACCAGTGACGAACACCCGTCCAGAATCTGAGCCCAGATCGCTCACTGTGCGGTCGACCAGCTGCTGGATCGACAACGCCTCCCCCGCACCCGGCGAGGTGTCGCCTGCTCGAACCAGTTGAAGCACTTGCTCGCGTTGTTGGCCGACTGCTGCTCCGGCAGCACAACAGCAAACCCTTCTCGTTGTGCCAGTGCGACCCACCCCGGCTCATCGTCGTACGCCGACGCAGATTGCGTGCAGCCATGCAGCGCCACCACAACCGGCCGACCCACGGCCGGGCCGGGTGGGGTGTAGCGATACATCTTCAGGTTTCCCGGATTCGAGCCGAAGCCGGTGATCTCCACCAGATTCGCGGCCACAAACCCGGCCGGCTGAATGTGCCGGCGCTCAGGACGAGGTGGAATCCGGTTCGGAGGATTCCTTGGCTCTGGGATGGTCGCGTGGTGGTGGGTCCGAAGGCCTCTCGCGATGCCGGCGCAGTGTCAGGCGTTGAATGAATGGATGACGTTTTGAACGTCGGTGTCGTGCATTGTCAGCAGTCATTTCTGACCACCTTCCCCGTTAATTTCCAGGCACCATACCTCCGCGCACGCGCCTGAAGCATCGCCTCAGAGCACCTAGTGACGTTGAGTGAAAGCCGTCACGGTAAGGAACTACCGTCGGCCTCGAGGTCGGCGCCGAGGCGAAGGAGGTTCTCGGCGACTGCCGCGCAACGCTCCTCGGCGTGCGATCTGGCCGATCCGGCGTACCGAAGCCGCGCCGAAACTGTGAGCGGATCGGATCGCACTTCGACCAGGGAGCCACCGGGTCTCGGCTGCACCCTGACGGACAGCCGGATCCAGCCACCCAGGCCGCTTCGCAGCCGCAGAACGAACTCCTGCGGCGGATCCCACGTCTCGACGACCGCGATGGTCAGATGCCGATCGTAGGAATGTCTGCCATGCGGTTCACGATCCGTCGCCTTTCGCACGACCGCGCCGGCGTACGGCCATTTCGGGTCGATGCGTCCCACCGGCGGCACGGCGACGATCCACTCGTTGAACAGATCCGCATCGCTCACGACGGCCATGACGGACTCGGCGCCGACTGCGCCGAACCGCCAAGCCATTACCACGTAAGCACTCTCTGTTCGCGAGACGAACGGCGCTGAGTCGATGTATGCGCCGAAGGCAACGAGTCGGCCGCCAGCACTCTAGCGGATCCTGTGACCACCTCCGGCCGGTTTGAAACCGGCGCGGTCCCCGACTCGCCGGACAGAGTCTGCGGGCCTCGGCGGCGGGGTAGCTTCGTTCTCATGACCCGCTCCGCCGAGTCCGCTCGACCTGATCCGGCGGACAGACCCGCGACGTACGGCGAGGTGTTCGCCGTCGCGGAGTTCCGGTGGATGTGGGGTGCCCAACTCGGGTCGGTGATCGGCGATCAGTTGGCTCGGGTCGCACTCGCGGTACTCGTGTTCGACCGGACGGGGTCGGCCGGTCTGTCGGCCGTCACGTACGCGCTGACGTTCCTGCCGGACATCGTCGCCGGCCCACTGCTGTCGTGGCTCGCGGACAGGTTCCCGCGGCGCCGGGTGATGGTGTGGTGCGACCTCGCCCGAGCCTTGCTGGTGGCGCTGATGGCGATTCCCGGAGCGCCGATCTGGCTGCTGTGCGTGCTGCTGGTGGCGGTTCAGTTGCTGGCGGCACCATTCCAGTCCGCGCGGGCCGCCATGTTGCCGGACATCCTGACCGGCGACACCTATGTGCTGGCGAGTTCGGTGTCGAATGTGACCGCGCAGGCCGCACAGTTGGCCGGCTTCGTGACTGGTGGCACCTTGGTGGCTGCCTTCGGGACAAGTCAGGCCCTCGCCGTCGATGCGGCCACGTTCTTACTCTCCGCAGTGCTGGTCCGGGTTGGTGTCCGGGACCGTCCGTTGCCTACGGCCACCAGTTCGGCCGACCGGATCAGTTGGTGGGGCTCGTTGTCGGCGGGCGCTCGCTTGGTCTGGGGCGATCGGCGGTTGCGCTACCTGATCGCGCTCGCCTGTGTGGCGGGCTTCTACGTGAGTGTCGAGGGCCTTGCCGCGCCGTACGCCGCAGTCGTCGGCGGAGGGCCACTCGCGGTCGGCCTGCTGCTCGCCGCGAACCCGGCCGGCCAGATGGTCGGCATGCTGCTGTTGACCCGGCTCGCCCCCGCACGTCGATTGGCATTGATGGGCCCCCTCGCCGTTGGGTCGTGCGTCCCACTGATCGTCTGTTTCATCCACCCCGGACTCTGGGTGACGGTCGCCCTCTGGGTGGTCTCGGGACTGTGCTCGTCGTACCAGCTCGCGGCGAACGCTTCGTTCGTACTGACCGTGCCGGACGCGCAGCGGGGCCAGGCCTTCGGCTTGGCCCGCACTGCGCTCATCGTGTCGCAGGGGCTCGGCGTACTGGCCGCCGGCGCCGCGGCAGACCGGTGGCACCCCGCGTCGGTGGTAGCGATCGCGGGTGCCCTCGGGACTGCCGTGGCGCTCGGCGCGGCCATCGGCTACCGGCGTACGACGACTTCGCCGCACTAGTTAGGGTTGGGCACGACAATGGGGGCTCAGTGCCAGTCGTTGTTGCGCATGGCGACACACCTCCTCCCGGCATCCGGATCGTCCGCCGGCGGGGTCAGCCTGAGGCAGTGACGTTGGGTGATTTCGCGGCTACCCTGGTCCGTGGACGAGTGAGGCTTGTGGGGGACCGATTCATGTCGAGTATCCGGCATTGGCGATTTCGGCGACGGCATCGCCGCCGAACCGATACCGCACGCCCGGGCGCCTGGCACCTGAGCCGCTGGGGGCTGTGGTCGGCACCGCCCGTAGTCGTCGGCTATGTCCTGGCCATCGACCTGAGCGCGTTCGTCCTGCTGATCGCTACTGCCCGTGCCATCGACATCCGGGTCGAGGACTGGGTCTGGCTCGCCATGCTCGCGATCGGGTCCGCCATCCACATCGAGGCGGCGCGCGGCATCGAGCGCCTCCGTGAGGTCGCCGCCGAGGGCGTTCCGTACGTGAACCTCAAGGGCATGTGGACGTTCGCCGGGGTTCTGGTCCTGCCACCGCCGCTGGCCTTCGCGCTGATCGCGCTGACCTACACCCACTCGTGGTTCCGGCTCCGCCGGGTCACGCCGTACCGGTGGTTCTTCTCCGCCGCCACCATCGTTCTGGCCGGCGCGGCCGCCGCCGTCTCCCTGGTCGCCCTCTCCCCCGACACGTACCCGGGCTATCCGCCCGGACCGCTCGGCCTCGTCGCGGTCACCGTCGCCGGGCTCGGGTACTGGTTCGTGAACTACGCGCTCGTCGTCGGCGCGGTCCTGCTGTCCAACCCGGACTCCACCGCCCAGAAGGCGCTCGGCCGACTCAGCGATCAGCTGATCGTCGCCGGATCACTCGGACTGGGTGTCGCCACGGCCAGCCTGCTTAGACACGAGCCCTGGACGGTCGTCGTACTGTTGCTGACCATCCTCGGACTGCACCGGGCGCTGCTCGTCGGCCAGTTCCAGACCGCGGCGCGCACCGACCCGCAGACCGGCCTGGCCAACAGCGTGTTCTGGCACGAGATGGCCGGGAAGGAACTCGCTCGGGCAGCGCGGACCCAGACGTCGCTCGGCATCGTGTTCCTTGACCTGGACCACTTCAAGACCGTCAACGACACGCACGGGCATCCGGCCGGCGACCAGGTCCTGAAGGCGATCGCCGACGAACTGCGCCGCGAAGTGCGGACCGACGACCTGGTCGGCAGGTTCGGCGGCGAGGAGTTCGCCGTACTGCTGCCGAACACCGACGCGAAGGACACCACCGCGACCGGAGAACGCATCCGGCACCGCATCGAGGCCCTGACCGTCACCATCACCACGCCCCGCGGCCAGACCACTCTCGACGGCCTCACCTGCTCCGTCGGCACCGCGACGTACCCCACCTGCGGAACCACCCTCGAGGAACTCATCCTCGCCGCCGACACCGCCACCTACGTGGCCAAACAAGCCGGCCGGAACCGCGTCGTCACTGCCCCCGCCACCGAACCGGCCGAAGGCACCTCCGACAACTGACGCACCGGTTGTCGCGCGGGATCCGGGCGGCCGCGGTCAGCCATGGGCGGCCGGCGGGACGACGTGTGCTCACGTCGGGTGGAGATGCAGTTACCCCTGGACACGGACCATATCGCGGGATTACTGTCTCAGCTCAACTAATTCTATTCATCGTGAGAATAAATGACGAAGCTGGTGCGAGGCAGTGCCGGGACCCGGACGGCGAACCGCGGGGCGATCATCGCCGCGCTGCTGTCGGGTGCCGGGATCGACCGGAAGCAACTGGTCGAGCAGACCGGACTGAGCTGGGCGACGGTGGCCCGGATCGTGGACGATCTGCTCGCCGACGGGCTGGCCCTGGAGCAGCACAAGATCGTCCGGGAAGGACCGGGCCGGCAGGCTGCCGCGCTCGGGTTCAACCCGCGGTCGGGGCTGGTCTGCGGGATCGATCTCGGTGGCACGTACTGCCGGATGGTGATCGCCGACGGGATCGGTTCGGCGATCATCCGCTGCCGGGACAAGACACCGCGGGACCTGGATGCCGCCGAGCTGGCGTCCTGGATCGCGGCCCGGGTGCTCGGTCTGGTCGAGCGGTACGGCGACGGCGTACCGCTGACCTCGGTCGCGATCGGCCTGCCCGGTGTGGTTGCCTCAAGCAAGGACCGGGTGGTCGGCGCGTTCAACCTGCCGCAGATCCTCGGCACCACCTTCGTCGAGACCGTCAGCGCCGAGCTCGGCGTACCGACGATCATCGACAACGACTCCAACCTGGCCCTGCTGGGTGAGCTGCACTACGGCGATCTGCCCAGGCACGAGACCGTCGTCCTGTTCAGCCTGGGCACCGGTCTCGGCTCGGCGGTCGCCATCAACCGGCAGGTGCTGGCCGGACCCGAGGGCCTGCTCGGCGAGTTCGGCCGGCTGCGGTTGCCCGGCCGCAAGGAACGTCTGCGAGACCTGCTGTCCGGTGCGGGACTGCTCTCGCTCGCGCAGGCGGCTGGGCATCAGCTCGGCTCGGCCAACGATGTGTTCGCCGACCCGGACCGCTTCGGCGGCCTGGTCGACGAGATCCACGAGGCGCTGCTGCACCTGGTGTCGATCGTCGCTCTGGCGTACGAGCCGAGCACGGTGGTCTTCACCGGCGGCTTCTCCGGGGCGTTCAGCGACTCCGTGCTGGAGACGGTGAGCGCCGAGACGTACGAGACCGTCGGTGTGCACAGCGATCTGCACCGATCCGTGCTCGGCGAGTCCGGCGGCCTGCTGGGTGCGATGGCCGCAGCACTGAGCGGTTACTACACCGCGATCGGAGTGGCCCGCCATCAGGTCGCCTCGATCACCACGTCCGCCCCCGGTGTCGTGGCCCAGCTGGACGGCTGCGCTGTCGACCAATCAGCGAAAGAGGAACCGGCATGAAACGTTGGACGACGTTGGGTGTCATCGCGTCGATCTCAGCCGCCTTCGTCAGCCTGGCCGCCTGCGGCGGGGCCGACTCGAGCAAAGCAGCACCGACCAACAAGCTGACGGTCTGGATGATGACCGGCGGGCCCGGGTGACAACAAGATCATCGACGACGTGACCAAGCAGTTCCACCAGAAGCATCCCGACGTCCAGGTCAAGGTCGAGGTGCAGCAGTGGGACAACATCGTCACCAAGCTGACCACCGCGCTCGCCTCGGACAATCCGCCGGACATCGTCGAGATGGGCAACACGCAGACCCCGATGCTGACGGCCTCTGGCGCGCTGGCCGAGCTGACCGACGACAAGGCCGGCTTCGAGTCGTCCGACAAGTGGCTGGCCGGGCTCGCCGGACCATCGACGTACCAGGACAAGCTGTACGCCGCTCCGCTCTACGGCGGCACGAAGGTCGTCATGTACAGCAAGAAGATGTTCGCCGCGGCGGGCATCGACAAGCCGCCGGCCACGCTTGACGAACTGGTCGCGGACTGCACGACGCTGGCCAAGGCACACACCTCGATCCCGAACTTCTCCGCGTTCTACATGCCCGGCCAGTATTGGTTCGCCGGGATGCCGTTCCTGTTCGGCAAGGGCGGCAAGATCGCCACCGAGGACAACGGCAAGTGGACCGCGACGATGAGCAGCGCGGAGAACCAGGCCGGCCTGGCGGAGTGGAAGAAGTTCCAGAACGCCTGCTCGACGCCGTCCTCGATCGGTGCGAACACCGACAGCCCCGACCAGGACCAGATTTTCGCCGACCAGAAAGCGGCGATGATCTACGTGAAGGCGTGGGAGCCGGGCGCGGTGAAGGAGATCAACGCCAAGGCCGCAGCCGACGCCGGCTACTTCATCATGCCGGGCTACGAGGCAGGCTCGCCGTTGCCGGTGATCGTTGCCGGTTCCACCATCGGCATTGCCCAGAACAGCCCGAACAAGGAAACCGCGGTCGAGTGGCTGAAGATCATCACCGGCAAGACCTTCCAGCAGACGATGACGCAGACCATTCACAAACTCCCGGTCGTCACCGACTTCCTGCCGACCCAGAACGTGCCGGACGTGCTGAAGCTCGGCGCTCAGGCCGCGACCGTCAGCCAGGCGCTGCCGGCGACTCCGGGCGAGGCGACGCTGGAGACCGAGAGCTACAACGAGCAGTTCTTCTCCAAGATCGCCAAGGGCAGTGACATCGGCAGCGCTGCTGGTGAGTACGACAAACACGCGACCGAAGCGTTCAACGCCCAATCCGGTCCGCGCTGACGGTAGCGGCTGATGACCTCGCTCACCCAAGCGCCGGAGACGGGAACCACCGCGCCGACGCCACCACGCGGCGACGAGACGGTCCGGACGAACCGGCTGGCCCGCTTCACGCCGTACGGGCTGGTCGGGCCGGCCGTGCTCGCGTTCGCGGTCGTGCTCGGGTACCCGATGGTGCGGCTGATCTGGCTGTCGGTGCAGGACTTCGGACCGCGGTCGCTGTTCACCGGGGAGGCGCCGTTCGTTGGCCTGGGCAACTTCACCCGGGTGCTCGGCGACAGCGACTTCTGGTCCGTCCTGCTCCGCACGCTGATCGTCAGCGTGGCCTGTGTCGCCGCGCTGATGGTGATCGGGTTCCTGCTTGCGTCGCTGCTGCGCCAGGTGTCGAGCTGGGCCAGGGTGATGTTGTCGGTCTGCCTGGTGCTGGTCTGGGCGATGCCGATGGTGTCCGCGTCGATGATCTGGCGGTGGCTGTTCGAGCCGCAGTACGGCGTACTCAACTGGGTGATCACGCAGCTCAAGGTCTTCGGTGACTTCTCCACGCACGACTGGTTCGGGTCGCCGGGGCAGGCGCTGTTCCTGATCATCGCGCTGATCGTGTGGAAGGGACTGCCGTTCGTGGCGCTGACCCTGTACGCCGCGATGGGCCAGATCCCGGACGACCTGTACGAGGCGGCAGGCCTTGACGGTGCCGGGCGGTGGTCGATGGCGCGCCACGTCACGCTGCCGATCCTTGGCCCGGTGCTCGCCGTACTCGTCCTGCTGGAGGTCATCTGGTCGGTCAACTCGTTCACGCCGTTCTGGGTACTCACCCAGGGCGGCCCGGACGGCGGTACGACGACGCTCGGCGTCTACTCGTACCTCGAGGCCTTCACCCGCAACGACTACGGCGGCGGCGCGGCGATCGCGATCATCACCGTCATCCTGCTCGCGGCGCTGGCAGTGCTCTACGTACGACGACTGTTCGCGCAGGGCGAGGTCACTGCATGAGAAACAAGCGAGCACTCCCCAACACGATCGCCGTTCTGGTGTCGCTGGTGGTGATCTTCCCGGTCTACTGGATGTTCGCCACCGCGTTGAAGGAGCCAGGCAAGATCCTGTCGGCGACGCCGGAGTTCATCCCGTGGCCGATCAGTCTGGAGAACTTCCACACCGCGCTCACCCACGGCTCGTTCTTGCACTATGTCCGCAACTCGTTGCTGGTCTCGGTGTCGACCGTACTGATCGCACTGGTCGTCGCCCTCGGCGCCTCGATCGCGCTGGCCCGGTTCCGGTTCCTCGGCCGCCGGGCGTTCCTGATCGGGCTCGTGCTGGTCCAGATGGTGCCGGGGTCGGCGATGGTGATCCCGCTCTACCTGATGCTGCGCTCGGTCGGGGCGATCGACTTCGTCCCTGGTCTGATCATCACCTACATGACCTTCGTCCTGCCCTTCACCATCTGGACCCTGCGCGGCTTCGTGCACGGGATCCCGCTGGAGCTGGAGGAGGCCGCGATGGTCGACGGCTGCGGCCGGTTCGGTGCGTTCTGGCACATCCAGCTCCCGCTGCTCGCCCCGGGCATCGTGGCCACCTCGATCTTCGCCTTCATCAGCGCGTGGGACGACTACCTGTTCGCCTACGTGTTCCTGAAGTCGCAGAGCAACTACACCCTGCCGGTCTGGCTGGTCTCGTTCCAGACCTCCGACGGCATCGACAACGGCGCCACCATCGCTGCGTCCGCGATCTTCTCGCTCCCGGTGCTGGTCGTCTTCCTGCTGGTCCAGCGCCGGCTGGTCGGCGGGATGACCAGCGGCGCCGTCAAAGGATGAATCCCCTCAGGAGGATGTTGTGAGTTCAGAGCTCGACCGGCTCGCCCATGGCGTGCTGTTCCCCGCACTCGGCCGGCCCAAAGTCCCCCACTGGGTCGGGCCGCGGATCGAGGCCGGTCTCGGCGGTTTCGTGATCTTCGGCAAGGACATCGTCGACGGTTCGCAGTTCCAGGGCCTGGCCGCCGAACTCCACGGTCTGCGGGACCACGTCCTGCTGTCGATCGACGAGGAAGGCGGCGACGTCAGCCGGCTGGCGAACCTCGGCGGCTTCTCGATGCCCGGCAACCGCGCGCTCGGTGAGCTGAACGACGTCGAGCTGACCCGGCAGGCCGCGTTCCAGATCGGCCTGTCGCTGGTCGAGGCCGGAGTCGACTGGGACCTGGCCCCGGCGGTCGACACGGCCGTCAATCCGCTGAGCCCGAACGGGATTCGCTGCTTCGGCGCGGACCGCGACCTGGTCAGCCGGCACACCGCCGCTTGGGTAGAAGGCATGCAGGCGGCCGGGGTCAGTGCGTGTGCCAAGCACTACCCGGGCCACGGCATGAGCGGGACCGACGCGCACCTGGCGACGCCGCTTGTCGACGTGTCCCGGGATGAGTTGCTGGCGAGCTACCTCGATCCGTTCCGCGCTGCGATCGAGGCCGGAGTCGACAGCATCATGGTGTCGCACGACCTGGTACCGCAGCTGGACGACGTACCGGCGACGATCAGCAAGGTGCTGCTCACCGACATCCTGCGCGGAGAGCTCGGGTACGACGGGGTGGTGATCACTGACGCGTTGGAGATGTACGGGATCGCCGACGTGGCGCCGTTGCCGGAGGCCGCCGTACGGGCGATCGAGGCTGGAGCCGACGCACTCTGCCTTGGATCGTGGGCGTTCCTCGACGACGTGGACGTGGCGGCTGCTGCTCTGGTCGAGGCGGTCGAGAGTGGACGGCTGCCGTTGGAGCGGTTGCAGAGTGCCAACGAGCGACTGGCTCGGCTCGGGACTCGGCCCAAGGCGGATGTCTCGCTGCGGGACAACGCGCTTGGTGAGCGGCTTGCCGAGCAGGTGGTGGTGACCCACGGGGATCCGGTACTGCGGAGTGACGCCGTACTGATCATCCGGTTGGAGCCGACGCACTCCCCCGCGGCCGGCTCGTCTGGCTGGGGTGTGGAGAAGCTGCTGCGCGATGCCGGGAAGGTTGTCGAGAGCATCGGGTTGTCGGGGCAGACGTACAACGGACCTGGGATGGCTCGGGCCGGGGTGGGTGAGTTCCGGTCGGAGTATGGCGCGGACAGTCAGGTGGTGCTGATGGTTCGGGGCGCTCATCGGTTCGACTGGCAGGAGAAGCTGATCGGGGAGCTGCAGGGTCAGCACCCGGACATGATCGTCGTCGACATGGGCGTTCCCGGCACGGACTACTCGGGCTTCGCCGGCTGGATCCAAACCTTCGGCAGCGCCCGCGTCTGCGCCGAAGCAGCCAGTAGGCGGCTCCTCGGCTCATGATCACCCTGGCCAACGCCCGCATCTGCACGCCAACCCTTATCCAGGGCTGGCTGCAGATGCACGACGGCCACATAACAGCCCTAGGCCCCGGCCAGCGCCCGCCCAGCGCCGACCAGCCGCCTGTAAGACCCGCTCGTGGCGCCGGCTCTGCCGGCGCCACGAGCGGGGAGGTGGTGGTTGATGCCGGGGGTCGATGGGTGTTGCCGGGCTTCATCGACACCCACTGCCACGGCGGTGGCGGAGCGGCTTTGTACTCCGGCAACCCCGACGACGTCATCCAGGTCGCCCGCAGTCACCTGCAGCAGGGCACCACCACGCTGATCGCATCGGTCGCCACTATGCGGCTCGATCGGATGCTTGCCGCCGCCACCGCCACCGCAGACGCCGTCGCCAGCAACCAGGCACCGAACATCCGCGGCATCCACTTCGAAGGCCCGTTCCTCTCACCGAATCGCCGCGGCGCACAGACCGAGTCCGCCCTCCTCACCCCCGACGAGCAGGTGTTCACCGACCTGATCGATGCGGCCAACGGCCTGACCGTCTCGATGACCATCGCCCCCGAACTCCCCGGCGCCGTCGACCTCATCCACCGCCACCACGACCAGCTCACCTTCGCCGTGGGCCACACCGACGACGACGGATCCCACACCCGCCAGGCCTTCGACGCCGGCGCCCGTGCCGCGACCCACCTCTTCAACGCGATGCCCACCATGACCCACCGCCACCCCGGCCCGGTCGGCGTCGCCCTCCTCGACGACCGAGTCGCCTGCGAACTGATTGCCGACGGCACCCACCTGTCCCCCGAAGCCCTGACGGTCGCAACCCGAACCGCGGGCCCGGACCGCTCGATCCTCGTCACCGACGCAATGGCCGCAACCGGCCTGGGCGACGGCGACTACTCGTACGCCGATCGCCACGTCACCGTCCACCACGGCATCGCCAAACTCCGCGACACCGACACCCTCGCCGGCTCCGTTCACTTCCTCTCCGACGCACTCGCGAACGTCGTACGCCTCCTCCACCTGACTCCCCCACAAGCCGCCCCACTCGTCTCCACCAACGCCGCCCGCCACTACGGCTGGCACGACCGCGGCACCATCGCGATCGGCCAGTCCGCCGACCTCGTCCTCCTCTCGGAAGACCTCACCGTCCAGTCCGTCTACCTGGCAGGCAAGCCCATTGATCGTTAGCGCTCACCCTGACTGAGCGAAACCGCGACGGCGCGTGCGCAGACCCTCACACTGAGGCGATCCATCCCGCCGTCCAGGCCGGAACGAGGTGATCGTCATGAGTACGGCAGCCCTCCCCGCGCTCCACTCCTGGCAACCGTCCGCCCCCTCTCCCCGCCGTACCCAACGGCTGGTCGACATCCTCGACCTCCTGACCACGCGCGGCGCGATGTCCGTCGGCGCCCTGTGCGGCGAGCTCCAGGTGTCACCGGCGACGCTGCGCCGGGACATGACCCACCTACAGGACCAGGGCCTCGTCTCCCGGACCCGCGGCGGCGCCCGGGCCAACACAGGCCCCGAACTGCCCGTCCGGCTCCGGGACACCAAGTCCCCACTGGCCAAGCACGCGATCGCCGTCACGGCTGCTGCCCTGCTGCCGACCGACCGGCCGCTCGCGGTGGCGATCGGCGGCGGATCGACGACTGCCGAGGTCGCCCGGGAGCTCGGTCACCGGCAGCGGCTGACGATCGTGACGAACGCACTCACCACCGCGGCCGCGGTGGCGGCGCGGCCGAACCTGCAGGTGATCATGACGGGTGGGGTGATCCGGGCGAGCTCGTTCGAACTGGTGGGCAGCCTCGCGGAGAACGCCTTCAACGGGATCAACGTCAACCTGGCCATCCTCGGCGCCGACGGCGTCAGCGCGGCGCACGGCGTCACCACCCACGACCACACCGAGGCTCGCACGAATCACGCCATGGTGACCCATGCGCACCGGCTGATGGTGGTGGCCGACGGTTCCAAGGTCGGCCAGACGACCGTGGCCAAGGTCGCCGACGCGTCGGAGATCGACGTCCTGGTCACCGATCCGTCGGCGGATCCGGACGAACTCGCCCGACTCACTGGATTGGGCGTCACGGTGCATCTCGCCCGGCTCTCCGCCGACGTCTCACTCCCACTCAGCTGACGCTCACCCCTTGACCCCCGAGAACGCGATGCCGCTCATCAGGTGCCGCTGGAAGACGATGAACACGATGATCACCGGCAGGCTCGCCAGCAGCGATCCGGCCATCAGCACCGGGAAGTTCGTCGTGTACTGCCCCTGCAGGCTGGCCAGTCCCGCGGACACCGGCATCTGCCGGGGATCCGAGTTGACCACCAGCGGCCAGAGCAGGTCGTTCCAGGACCAGATGATCACCAGTACGCCGAGCGCGATCATCCCGGGAGCACTCATCGGCAGCATGATCCGCCAGAAGATCTGCAGGATGTTCGCACCGTCGATCCGCGCGGCCTCCTCGATCTCCATCGGGATCTGCCGGAAGAACTGCCGCATCAGGAAGGTCCCGAACGCGCTGAACATGCCCGGCAGGAAGAGCGCCGTCAATGTGTTCAGCAACCCCAGGCCCTGCATGATCTGGTACTGCGGCAACAGGAACACCTGGTACGGGACCATCGTCACCGACAGGAAGATCGCGAACAGTACGGCGTTGCCGCGGAACCGCATCCGGGCGAAGGCGAAGCCGGCCAGCGAACTGAACAGCACCTGACCGACGGTCCGCGCGATCGTCATCACCGTGGTGTTCATCAACTCCCGGCCGAACGGCAGGGCGCTGAAGACGGTCGTCACGTTCGACCACTGCGGTGAGTGCGGCAGGAACGTCGGCGGGACGCTCACCGACTCACCGAACGTCTGCAGCGAGGTCGAGAGCTGCCAGAGGAACGGCCCGACCATGAAGATCGCACCCAGGCAGAGCACCAGATGCGCGATCGGGTGCCGCGGCCGAAAACGCCTGCTGCCTCGCCGGGCGGTCAGCTGCATCGAGTCAGCCATAGTGCACCCACCTCTTCTGCAGCCGGAACTGCGCCGCGGTCAGGATCAGGGTCGCGATCAGCAGCAGTACGCCGATCGCGGCCGCGTAACCGCCGTCGTGCTCGGCGAATCCCCGCTGGTAGAAGAGATAGACCAGCGTCTCGGTCCGTTCGATCGCCGGAGACTGCTGGCCCACCATCAGATAGATCAGGTCGAACGCCTGCAGTGAGTTGATCACCGTGATCACCGTGACGAAGAAGATCGACGGCGTCAGCAGCGGAATCGTGACGTGGAAGAACTGCGCCAGCCGGCCGGCACCGTCCAGCTCGGCGGCCTCGTAGTAGTCGACCGGGATACCGCGGATGCCGGACAGGAAGATCACCATGTTGTAGCCGATCGACCCCCAGACCCCGACGATGCTGATCGCGAAGATCGCGGTCGCGGGGTCGGAGAGCCAGTGCGGACCGTCGATGCCGATCTTGGACAGCAGCCAGTTGATCAGGCCGTAGTCCCCGTTGAAGAGCCACTTCCAGGTCAGGGCGACCGCGGCCGGCAACGTGACGACCGGCAGGAAGTACAGCGTGCGGTAGATGGTGACGCCGCGCATCCCCGGAAGACTGAGCAGCGCCGCCACGATCGCCGACAACGGCACGGCGAGCAACGTGATCGCGGTGATGATCGCCGTGTTGACGATGGCATGGAAGACGTCGGAGTCGGCGATCAGCGTGCGGTAGTTCTCCAGCCCCGACCAGGCGTGCCCACCGAACGCACCCCAACTGGTGAAGGAGTAGTAGATCGTCTGGAACGTCGGCCAGATCTCGAAGATCGCGAGCCCCGCGGCGGCCGGCAGCAGCAACATCAAGGCCCACCAGCCGCTGTCCCGGGTCGGCGGTCGCGGCCGCCGGCGGCGGGCCGGGCCCGCCCGCCGGCCGGTCTCACCACCGGTCAGCACATCGGGCGGCGCCGTCGCGGTGCCTTGGCCGCTCACTTCTTCTCCTTCGACAGCGCGGTGTTCATCATCTCCGCCACGCTCTTGGAGACGTCAGCGACCGGGGCCTTGCCCGTCCAGGCCTCGGCGAACTGCTTCGTCACCTCGTCGCGCCAGACGGAGGTGTCGGTTGAGGCGGGGAACGGCTGGGCGTACTTCAGGTGATCGACGAAGACCTGCAGGTCGAACTCCGGCATCGCCTTGGCGTACGCGTCGGCATGCCCCTGGTACGCCGGGATCACGGTGCCCGTCTTCGCCTGGATCTCGGCGGCCTTCTCGGACCCGAGGAACTGCAGGAACTGCCACGCCTGCTCGGGATGCTTGGTCTTGGCGGAGATGCTGTTGGCCAGCCCGTTGCTGTAGTAGTCCCGCTTCCCGGTCGGACCGGCCGGCAGCGGCGCGATGCCTATGTTGGCCTTGCCGTACGGGACGGCAGCGATCTCCTCGGGCTCCCAGGATCCGCAGTACCGCATCGCGACCTTGCCGGAGGTGAGCATCGCGAGCGGGTCGGTGTCCGTGGTCTGCTGCAGTGTCGGCGAGACGTGGTACTTCGTGATCATGTCGGTCCAGAACTGGATGCCCTGGATCGTCGCGTCCTGGTCGTACCCGGAGCTCTTGCCGTCGGGCGAGATCACCTGCCCGCCGACCTGCGGCACGGTCAGGTACCAGCTCAGCTCGTCGGCCTCCGGTGCGACGAACCCGTAGATGCCCTTCTGCTGGTTGGTCAGCTTCTGGGCGGCGGCGATCACGTCGGTCCACTTCCAGGACGCGTCCGGGTGCTTCACACCGGCAGCGTCGAAGAGCTTCTTGTTGTAACAGAGCCCGAAGCCGTTGACGTCCTTCGGGATGCCGTACAGCTTTCCGTCGACCGTGTAGGCCTTGGTGACGGCCGGCACGTACACGCTTGTGTCCAGCTTCGACTTCTTGACCTGGTCGTCGAGCGGAGCGATGCCACCGCCGATGGCGTAGTACTGGGCGTACACCATGGTCATCCAGAAGACATCGGGGCCGCTGCCCGCGGTGACGCTGGTCTGCAGCTTCGTCCAGTAGCTCTCCCAGGGCGTGACCTGGACCTGTACGTCGATGTTCGGGTGCTGGGTGTGGAACTCCTGGATGATCTGCTTCATCGCGGCTGCCTGCGCCACGTCCCAGATGGCGTAGGTGAGTGTGACCTGCTCGTCGCTGTCGCCGCCGGACTCGGAGGATCCCGAACAGGCGGCCGCGGCGAGCAACAGTGGGACGAGCAACAGACTCAGTAGACGCTTCATGCGGACTCCTTCATGAGTGGGCGGCCTGGGCTGAGGAAGTCGAGGCGGGCCGGCATCTGGTCGCCGAGTGCGTGCCGAGCCGCCAGGTCGCCGAGCAAGGGCCCGAGCGTCAGGCCCCACGCCCCAAGCCCGGTGGCGACATGGATCGCGGGCGCTACCGCCCCCACCAAGGGCAGACCGTCGCTGGTGGCCGGGCGCAGGCCAACCCTGGTCTCGAGGACTGTGGCGTCGGACAGGCCGGGCGCCAGGTTCAGTGCGGCATTCAGAACCGACTGCTGTCCGCCGGCCGTGACTCGTGCGTCGAAGCCGACGTCTTCGTGGGTGGCACCAACGACGATGCGGTCGTCGAAGCCGAGCAGGTAGCCGGCACCAGGCGTGTTGACCACCGGTCGCATGCCGGTCTGCTGGCCATCGAGTCGCAGATGCACGAGTTGCCCACGGATCGGCCGGATGTCGACCCGTACGCCGAACGCGGCCAGGTCTGCGCCCGCCCAGGCACCGGTCGCGAGCAGCACGGCCCGTCCCTCGATCACGCG
The DNA here is from genome assembly GCF_004331465.1 of Kribbella pittospori. GTDB lineage: Bacteria > Actinomycetota > Actinomycetes > Propionibacteriales > Kribbellaceae > Kribbella > Kribbella pittospori. The sequence continues at coordinate 86,043 of NZ_SJKB01000019.1, read as the reverse complement.
GTGCCCGACGCGGACCCGCGGTACCGGATGCTGCGCGTCCAGCATCCCGGCGCCGGGGATCACCTCGAGTCGAGCACCGTCGGACCGGCCCTGAGCGCGCCGGCGCGCCGCCGTCATCAACCGATCCTGGAGCCGCGAACCGACGACCCGGCCCACCTCGGCGATGAAGATCCCGCGCAGATCGCCGCGCAGTTCCGGCCAGTACCTGCGAAGGTCTGTGCCGTCGACGGTCTCGACCGGTTTGGTGACGCCGTGCGCTCGACGCCCCTCTGGACGAGAGAGGCGCTCGGTCACCGCGTCGAGGGCCGCCAGCTCGTGAGGATTGTTGCCGGCTACAACCAACTCGCCGACCTGCTCGAACGTCGCCGACCCGGCGCCGGCCGGATCGACCGCATCCAGCTCGGCCAGAAGACTGCGGTAGTAGCCGACGCATTCGGTGATCACCGAGGTCCAGTCCGGGCGTTGCTCGCCACGATCGAGCGCGACCGGGGACACGATGCCCGCGCCGGCATCGGTCGCACGGCCGGCCAGGCCGGCGTCGACGACCGCGACCCGCGCGCCCTTCCGTACGCCGGCCAACGCGGCACTCGCTCCGACGATGCCGCCACCGAGGATGATCAGGTCAAAGTCCGCCATCGCTGTTCCCCGCCGGGGTTTGCGCGAGCGCCGGGATGAACGCGCGGGCGTTGTCGCCTTCGACCCGCGCGGCCAACTCGTCCGGCAACCCGAGGCCCGAGATCGTCCAGCGCCCGTTCGGCGGCGGTTCGGTCGACGAGTACGCGAAACCTTCGTCGGCGCTGGCCAGGAAGCGCAGGTACATCCGGTAGTCGGCGACCTCGGGCGGCGCGCAGTCGGTGCCGAGCAGGACGCGGTCGGGATGCCGTTCGATCAAAGCCCTGGTACGGCGTGGCTGGCGGCCGAGCTCGGCGATCCGCGCGGCGAGGTCGACGCGGTAGTTCGGGTAGCGGTCGAGCATTTGCTCAACCCAGTCGAGGTTCTCCGCCAGGCAGCCGACATGGGCGCCGATGAAACGCACCTGCGGGTGCGCGGCGATGACTGCCTCGAGCGCGTCCAGCAACCGTTGCAGTGGCGGGAACTCGGGCCCGTAGAAGTGCCAGTCGGGATGGCGCAGCAGTTCCTCGAGCCGTTCGTTGTGGCGATCGAGCGGCTGGAAGAAGGCCGCCGGGTCGGCGGTGTGGATCAGAGCCGGCACACCCGACTCGGCCAGCGCGTCCCAGAGCGGTTCGAGGCGTTGATCGTCGAGGAAGATCAGCTCGGAGTTCTCGTCGCGAATCCGGAGGCCGATGTCCTTCCAGAGCTTGAGTCCTGCCGCGCCCCGGCGTACCGAATCTGTCAGCGAGGCACCCATCCGATCGCCCCAGCCGGGGGTCGACGTGTCGGACCAGTCCAGGCGTGCGAAGGTGACGAACCGCCCGGGGTACTGACGGTCGTAGCGATCGAGATTCGCCTCGAGCTCATCGGTCCACTCACCGTCGAGGTTGACGATGGTTGCCACGCCCGCCTCGTCCATCGTCTTGATCAGGGCGTCCGGGTCGGGCGCCCGCCAGACTCCGGTGTTACGGCGACCGAGATGGTTGTGTACGTCGACGATCGGCGCGGCCGGATCGGTCACGGTGGTGGTTGTGGTGGTCATCATCGAGACCGGCGCGAAGTCGCGCAGCCGGACCTCAGCGAGTGGCTCGGGCATTCATCCCTCGATTCACAGCACGGTTGGAGATCGGGCCCGACGCTAGGACCGCCGTCGATCGGCGACCAGCAAACGATCAGTCGAAGTGATCGATCGGCCGCGGTTGCTCCCGGCCGAACAAAGGAGATGACGAGGCGGGCGTTCGACCATAGGGTCGAAGTCCGGTGCACCATGAGGAGGCCTCGTGTTCCAACCGTTGCATGCGTCCGCGACCCGAGCCGTCGAGAAACTGCGCGACATCGGTGAACCGCTCCCCGAAGACCTCGCCGGCCGATTGGCCAAGCTGGCCGACGACTCGCAATCCGACACCGTGCGGTCCACCGCGGTCGAGGAGCTGCTGCGGCCGTACGTCCTGGTCGACGTGGAGATCGACGAGCAGGGCTACACGGCGAGTACGCCGGGCGCGGCTCCACCGCGACTCGTCCAGCACGGATGGCGCAGCTTCCTGGTCCGGGTCGTGAACCCGCATCACCTGCTGGGCGACCTGGCCGGCGGTCCGGGCGGCGTACTCGGACTGGTCGACCACCACAGCCATGCCGCGCGGATCACGCTGCCCGACACGCTGACCGTCGTACCGCGGATCGAGAAGATCTGGCTGCAGGCGAGGCTCGCCGGTCCGACCGACGTGTCGGGGCTCGATGTCGAGTACAAGGTCATGAGTCTGTACAGCCGCGATGGCGGGAGCCGGCGCGGCGAGCTGGCCTTCATCCTGGCGGTGGAGGAGGCGACGGAGAGCCTGACCCGGCCGCCGTTCGCGAAGGCCGGGCAACGGATGGGCTTCGAGAGCCGCCAGTACGGCGCGGCGATCGAGTTCGACTGCCTGCCGGCCCGCGATGTCCGGTTCGACATCCGGGAGCCTGACGGCAGCAGCTGTGTGGCCGCGCTGACGGTCCGCGACTCGCAGCGGCGCGCGTACCCGTCGAAGGCGATGCGGCTGGCGCCCGACATGTTCTTCCACGAACACGTGTATCGGGCGACCGGGGAGGTGATCACGCTCCCGGCCGGTCAGTACGAGATCTCCGCACGCCGCGGACCGGAGTACCGCGAAGTCCGCGTCGACGTCGAGGTGGAGTCCGACACCGAGGCCGTCACGATCGAGCTCGATCGCTGGGCCGATCCGGCCACGCGTGGCTACTACTCCGGCGACCCGCACATCCACGCCGGCGGCTGCTCGCACTACAGCGTCCCGTCCGAGGGCGTCAATCCGGAGACGATGATCCGGCACGTGCGCGGCGAAGGCCTGTGGATGGGCAGCGTGCTCACCTGGGGGCCGTGCTACTACCACCAGAAGCAGTTCTTCAGCGGCTCGTCGATCAGCCCGCGCGCCGAGCTGGAGTACCCCGACATGCAGCGCGCACAAGGCATGACCTGGGATCCGCAGGACACCGACCACGACGGCCAGAGCCTGCTCCGGTACGACCTCGAGGTGTCGGGCTTCCCGTCCAGCCACTCCGGTCATGTCATCCTGCTCGGCCTGACCGACCAGGACTATCCCGGCACCAAGGTGATCGAGGACTGGCCGTCCTGGAACCTGCCGGTGATGCGCTGGGGCCACGCGCAGAACGCGATGGTCGGGTACGCGCACTGCGGTCTCGGCCTCGCGGTCGGCACGGAGGATCTGCCGAACTACGTCATCCCGGAGTTCCAGTCGATCGGCTCCAACGAGATCATCGTCGACGTACCGCTCGGTGCCGCCGACTTCCAGTGCGGCGCAGAGTTCTCCCCTGCCGCCGAGATGAACGTCTGGTACCACTTGCTGAACGTCGGCTACCGCACTCTGATGCTCGGCGAGACCGACTACCCCTGCATCTACGACGACGGTCCCGGCGTCGGGCGCACGTACGTCCAGCTCCCCGAGCCGCCCCAGGGCGATCAGGCGCTGGAGTCGTGGCTCGGTGGGTTGAAGGACGGCGCGTCGTACTTCGGTGACGGCCGCAGCCATGTGTACGACTTCGCGGTCGATGGCGACACAGCGCGGGAGCGTAGCGTCGATGCTGCAGGACCGGTTCGGGTGAGCGCGACGGTCGCGGCCTGGTTGCCCGAGCAGCCGCCCGCGGCACCGGCGGCGGGCCAGCCGGCGTACAGCGCACCGGTCGGCTGGCACATCGAACGCGCCCGGATCGGCCAGACTCGCACGGTGCTGGTCGAGGTGCTGGTGAACGGCGTACCGGTGGGGTCTCAGGAGGTGCTTGCTGACGGCAACGAGCAGGTGGTCGAGTTCGACGTACCGCTGGAGCGTTCGTCCTGGGTGGCGCTGCGAATCCTGCGCAGCGTGCACACCCAGCCGATCTTCGTCGAGATCGCGGGCCGGCCGATCCGGGCCTCGCGTCGCAGCGCGCAGTGGCTGCACGATTCGGTCGACGCGCTGTGGAAGGCGAAGTCCGGCTTCATCCGCGAGACCGAGCGAGCCGAAGCGCGGGAGGCGTACGACGCCGCGCAGGCCGCCTACCTGACCCGTCGGGACGAATGCGAGGTGGACTGATGATTCACGGCGAGGCAGCCGGTTGCTGCGGCCCGGTCGACACCGCGGCGCCGATCTCGGTCGCGATCAACCCGGAGGCCCGGGTGAACGTCGCCCGGACCGCAACCCGGGTGCAGAGTCTGACCACGGGCGACTGGCACACGATCGACATGACGATCGTCAACCAGGGCTATGTGACGGGCCAGTTGGCAATCGAGAGCGATCCGGTGCCCGGCGTCGAGCTCGACCTGCCCCTCCACGACCTCACCGGCGATCCACGCCAGGAGGGCGGCTTCCGCGTCCGCTTCGCTGCACCAACCGTCGTAGACATCACCCTCACCTTCCGAGCCCTGGGAGCCCTGGGCGGCCTCGCCAACCACAGCTCCCTACACCTCATCCTCCGCTCCACCACCAACACCGAGCACCACCACAGGAGACCCCTCACCGTTCTAGGCGGGTGATCACCATTTGGGCGGGGCTTCGGCCAGGGCTCGGAGGCGGGCGGCGTCGCGGCCGGGCGGTAGGCCGAAATGGCGGCGGTACTCGCGGCTGAACTGCGACGCGCTGTCATAGCCGACGCGTAGGCCGGTGGTGGCGACATCGCCAACACCGGACAGCAGGAGCAAACGGGACTGCTGGAGCCGCACCTGCTTCTGGAACTGGAGCGGACTGAACGCCGTGACGGCCAGGAAGTTTCGATGGAACGACGACACACTCATTCCACACATGCCGGCCAACTCCTGCACCCGCAGCGGCTGATCATAGTTGTCGGTGATCCATCGAACCGCGCGGCTGATCTGCGTCAGTCCACTGTCGGTCATCGCGATCTGCCGCATCGCCGGACCCATCGGACCGTTGAGGAGATACCACAGGATCTCCCGCTCGATCATCGGCGCGAGGACATCACGATCCCGCGGACGCTCGAGCAACGTCAGCATGCGTACGGCGGCGTCGATCATGGCCTCGCTGGCGTCGGCGACTCCGAGTGCAGGCACGGCCGGCCGCTGACTCGGCCCTGCTTCCAGCAGGAGTGTGGCGACGACCGACGGACGGATGACGAGTCCGAACCCAAGCGCCGGTGTTGCCGCCGAAGCCTCGACGTAATGGCCGGTGATCGGGAGGTCCACGGACGCGACAAGGTACTGCCCTTGGCGGTACTCGTACGTGCGGTCGCCCAACGCGATCCGCTTCGCGCCTTGGGCGATCAACGCCATCACGGTCCCGGATCGAGACGGGGCCGGCTCCCCGACTCGTGTCTCCGCCGACGCCAGTACGCCGTCAATCCGTGTGGTCTGGTCGGGACGCGCATGCCTGGCGATGAGATCGACGAGCTCAGCAAGCCGGCCGGCTCCGGTCCCACGACTCCGTTCCATGGGCAGAATCATACAATCCACGGCACGGGCTGACGTCGGAGCTGGTGGCCGGACCAGCAGGATCGGGCAAGCATCGATTCCTTTGTGCGGTGACCGGGATCTACCTGGTGGGAGGCGCAGGCCTCTGTCATGTACGCCGAGAACGAAAGGCTTCCGCGACCATGCACGCGCTGCAGCAGACATCCCTCAACGGCCCGCAGGACATGCGCCTGATCACCGACGCGCCGAGGCCGAGCCCGGGCCAGGGCGAGGTCCTGATCCGGGTCGCCGCCGCCGGCGTGAACTTCGCCGACATCTCGAAGTCCCACGGCACATTCCTGAACGGTCCGCGGCCGCCGTACCTGGCCGGTTTCGAAGCCGCCGGAGAGGTTGTTGCCGTAGGCAACGCGGTGAACGACCCGAAGCCGGGAACCCGCGTCGTCGGCGTGGGCTACGGCGCTTTCGCGGAGTACATGGTGCTGCCCGCGGCGGCAGCGATGCCATTGCCCGACGGCTGGACGGAGCAGCAGGCACTGGGCCTGGTCGTGAACTGGCCCACCGCACTGGCCGCACTCAAGCCTCTGGGCGGGATCACCGCAGGGCAGACCGTGTTGATCCACGCCGCCGCGGGCGCGACCGGCCAGGCCGCGGTCACGCTGGCCAAGTACTACGGCGCGACGGTCATCGCCACCGCTTCACCGAGCAAGCACGAGACAGTGCTGGCAGCCGGCGCCGACCATGTCCTGGACTCCGTCGGCGGCGATCTCGCCACCGTGGTGCTGCGGCTGACCGACGCTGCTGGCGCCGATCTGGTGCTGGAGTCCGCAGGCGGCTCCACCTTCGACGCCAGCTTGGCCGCAGCCAAGCGGGTCACCGGCCGGGTCATCGTGTCTGGCCTGCCGGGCGGCGAAGCGGCGATCACCAACTGGGAGCTGGTGTACAAGCACCAGGTCCACATCATCGGCTTCAACCTCGGCGTACTCATCCAGGCCGCACCGCAGGTCTTCGGCGAGGTCATGGGCGAGCTGTCCGGGCTCATCGCCGCCGGCGTGTTGCCGCCCGGCCGGCCCACGACGTACGAGTTGTCCGACGGCCCGAAAGCGCTCGCGGAGCTTGAAGCCAGGGCCACCGTCGGCAAGCTGGCCCTGCTGCCCTGAAGGATGCGAGATCTGATGGCTAGGCTCGCGACGTGACATCGCATCCGCGGGCGGCGCCGGATCAGGACACGTTCACCGCCGAGACCGCGCGGTACCGCCGGGAGTTGCTGGCGCACTGCTATCGCATGGCCGGCTCGGCGAACGATGCTGAGGACCTGGTGCAGGAGACCTATCTGCGGGCGTGGCGGTCGTACGCCGGCTTCGAGGGTCGAGCGTCGATGCGGTCGTGGCTCTACAAGATCGCCACCAACGTCTGCCTGAGGGCACTGAAGCCGCGCCCGATCCGGGTGCTCCCCTCGGGTCTGGCAGGCCCGTACGACGGACCCGATCGCGAGCCGAGTCTCTTTGCACCGGGCGAGGTCTCCTGGCTGGAACCGCTGCCGGACCAGTGGATCGCCGCGCCCGCCGATGATCCGGCCGCGGTCGTGGTCGCACGTGAGTCGGTGCGGCTCGCGCTCATCGCCAGTCTGCAGCACCTGCCCGCTCGCCAACGGGCGATCCTGATCCTGCGCGACGTACTGGCGTTCTCCGCGGCGGAGACGGCGGAGATCCTCGACACCACCGTCGCGGCGGTCAAGAGCGGTCTGCAGCGCGGCCGCGCCCGGCTCGACGAGTTGCAGCCGAACCCCGCGGAACTGCTCGAGCCGGCGGACCAACGAGCACGTGCCCTGCTCGACGGCTACATCGCGGCCTTCGAACGCTCCGATGCCAGTCTGCTGGAACAAGTCCTCCGCGCAGACGCCACGCTGGAGGCAACCCCGTTCCGCGACTGGCAGTCGGGCCGGGCGATGTGCATCCACGTTCTCGACGCGTACGTTCTAGGCGCGCCCGGCGACTGGCGCATGATCCCCACCACCGCCAACGGCCAACCCGCTGCCGTCGTCTACCACCGAACCCCAGACGGCACCCTCCACCCCGACGGCGCCGTCGTACTCACCCCCACCCCCACCGGCATCTCGGCCGTCACCAAGTTCCACGACCCCACCCTGGTCACGATGTTGGGCTTCCCCGACGTACTCCATTTGACCTGAGCGCCGCGGCATTGTGTCTGTCGATCTTGGAGTGTTTGACTCCGACATGGGTGCGCGGGAGGACGAGCTCGGCGAGTTGCTGCTGCTCGACGAGGACTGCGACGAGTGGAACTACTGCGCGAAGAAGAGGTCCTCCAACTTCGGCGACACACTGACCCTCACGTTCACGCACCGCATCCCCGACGCCTTCCCGTACATCGAACTGTCCGTGACCTCACCCAAGCTGGCCACACCGATGGCCGGGCTGCTGGACGAGTTCGTGCATCGCGCGCAGTCGCGATCTGCGATTCCCCGGTGATCGTTTACCCCGACGGCCTCGAGGTCTTCCTCTGCGAGCCGAACGACGATCCGGTCCTGGAACTGCGATTCCGTACGACGGCCTTCGGGATCGCCGCGGCAGCCCGCGCACTGCACGCGCCCGCCGCGGCCCAGCCCGAGCACCGGCCCTTCGACCTCGCCACCCTGCTCGAGTGGACCGGAGTCACCCCAGACCAACTGAGCCCACGATGAGGCGACAGGACGTCTTGACGCACTTGGTCGAGCTGATCGTCAACGTCACTCAAGCTCATCCGGTCCGTGTCGCGGTGGACGGCCCCGATACCGCCGGCAAGACCACGCTGGCCGACGAACTCGCCGTCGCCCTGTCCGGGGTCCGGCCAACGATCCGCGCCACCGTCGACGACTACATCCGACCCACAGTCCAACCAGCGGGCTACTTCGACGACAACTTCGACCTCGCCGCGCTAACCACCGAACTGCTCATCCCCCTCGGACCAGACGGCGACCGGCACTACCGCACCGCAGACGGCACCACCGGCACCGCACCGCCCAACGCAGTACTCCTCGTCGACGGCGTGTTCCTGCTCCAGTCCGCCCTACGCCCCTATTGGGACTTCACCATCTACCTACACATCGACGAGCCCGAGATGCTCCGCCGCGGCATACTCCGCGACCAAGCCCAAGACGGCGGCCCCGACGCCGTCCGCCACCAGTTCGAAACGCAGTACATCCCCGGCTGGCGCACCTACCAAGCCCAACACAACCCCACCACAGCCGCCACCATCACCATCAACAACCAAGACCCAACCCACCCCGAAATCCGCGAACACACCACCTGCCCCAGGCTCACGCGACGGGGCCGCCGGATGGGAGAGCGCCCGGCCGTGCCGATCGGCTGACCGCGTCGCGGCGTACTGTCCGTACCGCCAGCGCCCACGCAGCCATCATCGGTACCGTGCCGGCCCCTGCGGAAAGCACACCGCTCAGCGCGAGGTCCAGCGGCAACCAGGCGAGCAGCAGCGCCGGAACGAGCCAGGGTCGAAAGCCGTCGCGAAGGAATGCGATACCGAGCATCACCGAACCGACTATTGCCAGCAGGAATCCGGGGAGGCCGGCCACAACGTAGGCGGCATCTCGCCCGAGCCAGAAGAACCCGAACAGCCCCAGAGCCATCAGGGTGAGACCGGGCAGAGTCAGTCGCCAGCCCCAGCGCTCGAGGCGTCCTGGACGACGGCTGCGTCTGACCAGCACCGCACTGACGATGGCAGCGGCGATGAGAACCGGCCACGCCTTGCCGTACGCGCGGTAGACCGTGTCGGCGTCCGACCAGTCCAGCAGTGGCTGCAACGCGCGCGCCGCTGGCTCGGCCCAGAAGCGGACGACGCCGCTGTCCAGGTCTTCCTTTCCGTCCGCTGTCGCGAACCGTGCCAGTGCGTGCAGCGGCGCAAGTACGACCGCAATCCCTACTGCCGGCCATGCCAGCCTTCTGACCAGCCCATGTTCGTGGTCCATCTCTGCCTCCCCGGTCGGATCATTTGCGTCGACGGTAGGTCTGGTGCTGCGTCCTGGGCGTCGGCTTCGGGATTGGCTTGTTCTCCACCGTTTGGTTGACGCGCCGAGCGGCAGGTGGATCTAGCATCGAGGCGTGGGGTGGGGACTTCCGCCGGCGCTGCGCGAGGCCGCTGTGCCGGCCACATTGGGCGTCGTCGCCACCGTCGAGCTCCTGGCCCTCGATCTTCCGGGCACCGGCGCGGCGCTGGCTGTCGACTGGATCGCTTGTGCGTTGCTCGTTCTGCGCAAGCGGTTTCCTCTGACGGCCTGCACTCTCGCGGGCGTCGTGCTCGTCACCCCGGTCGTGGGTCGCGTCGACGATGCGGCCGCGCCCATCCTCATTCTTGCGCTCGCAACCTTCACGCTGGCCCGGCGGATCAGTGGGGTCCGCGCGCTGGTGCCCATCGGGCTGTTCCTTGCGGCTCTGTTCTGGGGCTATCTTCGGCTCGATCGACCCTGGGATGTCGCCGACCTGGTGTTCGTCTCGGCCGTCGTACTGCCGCCTTACGCGTTCGGCCTGCTGATGCGTTCTCTGGACAACCGGAACGCCCGGCTGGCCGAGCAGGCCGAGCTGCTTGTCAGGCACCAGGAGATGGTCCGGCGAGAGGCGATCACGGCCGAACGAGCGCGCATCGCACGCGAGCTGCACGACGTCATCGCGCACTCGGTGAGCGCGATGGTGGTGCAGGCCGCTGCTGCTCGCGACCTGGTACGGCGCGATGCGGACGGGGCGGAGACGGCGATCGACGAGGTGATGACCGCGGGGCGCGAGGCTCTCGGTGAGACCGGTCGGCTGCTGCGGCTGATCCGCGACACCGACGACGAGCTCGGGCTCGCTCCGGACCTGGGACTGGATCACCTGTCCGAGCTGGTGGACCGCTTCCGGCGCCGGGGCTTGCGGGTGGACCTGACCGTCGAAGGGCAGCTGGACACTTTGCCGTCCGGCATCGACATCTCGGCCTATCGGATCGTGCAGGAGGCGCTGACCAACTCACTGCGGTACGCGACCGATCGCATGGCGTCGGTCAGCGTCTCCCGTTCGGCGACGGCGCTGGTCATCGGCATCGAGAACCGCACTTCCGGCCGGTCGGGCGGCGGCGGGCTCGGACTCCTCGGAATGGCCGAACGCATCGCGGTGTTCGACGGCCGGCTCATCCACGGTCTGACGGACGACGGACGCTTCGTCCTCACCGCCAGCCTGCCGCTCGTGTCCGAGGCCCGATGAACAGTGTCGTGATCGCCGATGACCAGGAATTGGTGCGGTCCGGGCTGGCGCTCGTGTTGCAGGCCCGTGGCTTCACCGTGGTGGCGGAGGTCGCGGATGGCAGGCAAGCGATCAGCGCAGTACGGCGTACCGAGGCAGACGTCGTCCTGATGGACATCCGGATGCCCGTACTGGACGGCATCGGTGCGACCCGCGAACTGACCCGGCTCGGCTGCCGGACCAAGATCCTGATGCTGACCACTTACGATCTGGACGAGTACGTGTACGACGCGCTCCGTGCCGGCGCCGCCGGTTTCCTGCTGAAGGCCACGCCGCCCGATCTCCTCGCCGCGGGAATCCGCACAGTGGCCGCGGGGGACGCGCTGCTCGCGCCCGGCATCACCCGGCGACTGATCGAGGAGCACATCAGCAGACCGCCGCCTGTGCGGGGTCTGCCGACCGAACTGGCAGCACTGACACCGCGTGAGGTCCACGTGCTCACGGAGATCGCGCGCGGCCTGTCGAACGAGCAGATTGCCGCTTCCCTGGTCGTCAGCGAGGCAACGGTGAAGACGCACGTGAACCACATCCTGGCCAAGCTCGACCTCCGCAGCCGGGTGCAGGTTGTCGTCCTCGCCTACGAGACAGGACTGATCAGCCCCGGCCGTTGACGGGCCAGGTAGGACGGCAGGGGTGTGGGATTCAGGATCGGTCGGGGCGGGTTATCAGGGCGCCGCGGAGTTGGTGGAGGAGGTTTGGGCCTACGAGCGGTGGGATGTTCCAGGTGGTGCTGGCGCGACCTGACTCGATTCGGACTCGGACCCTGCTGGGGCTGGTGATGACGTACAGGTCCGCGACGAAGGTTTCGTCGTGCCAGCCGCCGGCCGCCACGATCGGCCGGCCCAGGGGTGAGCTCTCGCGCCACTCGTCGTGGCCTACGGCGACGTCGAATGTGGTGCCCTCGGCTTCGATCCGCAGGGTCCAGCCGCCGGCGCACGGTTGTACGGCGATCGAGGACCCCGGCGGCAGAACGGACTCGTCCACGATTGCCCTGACTTCCGCGTCGGGGCGATGTCGGCCGGAGATCATCGGCAGGGCGAGAGCGCGGAGCCGGGTTGCGAGCCTCTGGTCGCTCGACTCGTTCCCACGCCGGTCCAGGCTCGGCAACAAGCAGTCCCAGACGGCGTCAAGCAGGACCTGCATGTCGGTTGTCGCCGCGGTGATCGCCACGACAACGTCGGATTCGGGCAGGACGAGACAGAACTGACCCATCGCACCGTCGGCGCGATACCCGTGTCGCGACCTCCAGAACTGATAGCCGTACCCGTGCAGCCAGTCCGCCGCACGCGATCCGTCCTCGAACTGCTGGGTCTCGATCTGTCGCCGCGTCGCCAGCTCCACCCACTCCCGGGACACCAACTGCCGGTCGTGCCACCGACCCCCACGGAGCAATAGCTCGCCGAACGCGGCCACCGCTTCGGTGGTCAGATACAAGCCGTGGAAGCCGAATGTTGCGCCACTCCCCACCCGCTCCCACACGGCGCCTCGAATGCCCAGCGGGCCGAACAGCCGCTGCTCCAACAGGTCCGGCACAGTCCGGCCGGTGACGCGCTCCACCATCCGGGCCAGGACGAAGGTGGTCGGGTTGTTGTACGCGTGGCGCGACCCGACCGGTTCCTCCGGGACGATCCGCAGCAGACCACGCACCAGGTCATCCGGCTCGAGTGCCCACGCGTCTTCGAGGACATCCTCCGTGTGCCCGGTCGACATACTCAGCAGGTGATGGACGGTGAGCTGCCCGGCCCACTCCGGCATCGGCTGAGGCACATGGTCGGCGAGGACATCGACCACCCGGTCGCCGAGCGCGAGTCGCCCGTCGTCGATCGCCAGGCCGACCGCGATGCCGACGAACGACTTCGTCATCGAGTACAGCAGGTGCGGACGGTCGGCCGAGTACGGCGCCCACCAGCCCTCCGCGACGACCTGACCGTGCCGCACCACGACGATCGAATGACACTCGATCGACCGCTCCTCCAACCGGTCCAGCAAGTCCGTCAGACCCCCGGCGTCAATCCCTTGCGAGGACGGCGTCGCTCGCGGCAACAGTCGATCCGAACGCATAGTCCCCGATTGTCGCCCGCGCCCGCCCCCGGCCACCGCTTTCTGCGAGGCCGAGGGCGACGGGCATCAGTGCTCTACGCCGGTGCGGGCAGTCTTGGGGAGGAGGAAGCCGACCGCGAAGGCGAGTGCGATCCCGCCGACGGTTGCCAGTAGGGCCGTCTGGGTGCCGTCGAGGGCGGCCGCGGAGCGGGTCGCGGGCTCGGCGTCGGCGACCTTGCCCATGAAGATGGTCCCGATCACCGCGATGCCGAGCGCGATCCCGACCTGCTCGAGCGAACCCAGCATGCCCGTGGCCGAGCCGACCTCCTTGTCGCGGACGCCGCCCAGGATGATGTCGAACAGCGGGACGAAGACCATGCCCATCCCGGCCCCGCCGATCAGGTTGGGGGCCACCAGGTCCCAGTGCCCGACGTTCAGTCCGGTCAGCGCCAGTACGCCGTACAGGCCGGTGAGACCGATCGCCATCAGCGCGAGGCCGATGTGCAGCAGCTTGCGGCCGTACTTCTGCATCGCCATCCCGGAGACCGCCGAGCCGATCAGCGCCCCGAACGCCCACGGCGCCATCGCCAGGCTGGCGTGGATCGGGGTGTAGCCAAGGCCGACCTGGAGGAACATGCCCAGGACGAACGTGCCGGCCATCGCACCGAAGAAGACGACCGCGAACAGTACGCCGGACAGGTACGAGCGGCTCCGCAGCAGCCGCGGCTCGATCAGCGGGGTCGCGCCGCTGCGCTGCCGGCGGGACTGGTACGCACCGAACCCGGCGAGCACCGGCACCGAGGCGACCAGCAGAGCCTTCGACCACAGCGGCCAGCCGATCTCGTGCCCCTGCACCAGCGGGTAGACCAGGGCAACCAAGCCGGCCCCGGCGATCAGCAGCCCGGGAATGTCCAGCGAGATCTTGCCGTCGGCGGGCCTGGTGTTCGGCAGGCACTTCGCCGCGACGACGAAGGTGAAGATGCCGACCGGGATGTTCACCAGGAAGATCGCTCGCCAGCCGGTCCCGAGCAGATCCGCGTCGAGCAGCGTGCCGCCGATGATCGGACCGACCACCGCTGACAGACCCATCACCGGACCGAAGAATCCGAACGCCTTGGCTCGCTCGTCCGGATCGAACAGGTCTCGGGCCAGTCCGAAGCCCTGCGGCAACATGATGGCGGCGAACGCGCCCTGGACGACGCGCGCGGCGATCAGCATCTCCGACGACACCGCGAGGCCGCACAGGAACGAGATCACGGTGAACCCGCCGACACCGATGAGCAGCGCCTGCTTCCGGCCGACCATGTCACCGAGGCGGCCGCCGACGAGGAGCAGGACGGCCAGGGCCATCGTGTAGCCGGCGGCCATCCACTGGAGGCTCGCGTAGGAGCCGCCGAGGTCGGCGCGGATGCCGGGGGCGGCGACGTTCATCACGGTCGAATCGAGGAGGTCCATCACCGACGCGGTGATGACCGCGGAGAAGGCGAGCCAGCGCCGGGCGCGCGGGGCGGTCTCGACTGCTGCTGTGCTGCTGCTGGGGAGTACTGCGATTGCGGTCATCATCGGCTCCAGCTTCAAACGGAACGAACTGTTCTGTTCCAACTCTAGCGGAACGGAGCATTCCGTTCAAGTGGTAACCTTGGTGACATGACGAAAGCTCTCAGCGGCCGGCAGGCCCAGGCGGCCCGCAACGACGAGGTGATCCTGGGCGCGGCCCGGGCGGTGTTCATCGCCGATCCCGGTGCCCCGATTTCTGCAGTCGCGGAGCGTGCCGGGGTCGGTATCAGCGCGCTCTACCGGCGCTACGCGAGCAAGGAGGAGCTGCTTCGCAAGCTCTGCAGCGACGGACTGGCGCGGTACATCGAGGAGTCGGAGAAGGCTCTTGCCGACGACCGAGAGCCATGGGTCGCATTCGGAGGGTTCCTGCACGCGCTGGTCGACGCCGACACCAACTCACTGACCCAGCGGCTGGCGGGGACGTTCACCCCGACGCCCGACCTCTGGCAGGACGCCGCCCGGGCCGCTGAGCTGAACCAGGCGATCTACACCCGGACGAAGGAGCACTTCCGGCCGGGGATCGTGGTCGAGGACTTCGGGGTGATCCTGGAGCAGATCACGTCGATCAAGTTCGGCGACGAGGCCCGGACGAACCAGCTCCGGCACCGCTACCTCACCCTCATGCTGGAGGCGATGCACCGTTCCGGAGAACAACCGGGCGGCGCGCCGGAACTCCCAGGACCGCCTCCTACCAACGACGAACTGACCAACCGCTGGCGCGCCTGAACAGCATGAGAATTCTGTTGCGGGTCAAGGCGGGCGCCTCGCGGACCGCCGTCGGTGGCCGGTACGACGGTCCGGCCGGCCCGGCCCTGGTGGTCGCGGTGGCGGCCCGTGCGGTGGAAGGTCAGGCGACGAAGGCGGGCCTGGAGGCGATCGCGGCGGCGTTCGGCGTACGACGTACTGCCGTGACACTTGTGCGAGGCGCGACCAGCCGGGACAAGCTGGTCGAGGTCGAGGGCGATGACACCGAGATTCGGTCCAGACTCGAGGGGCTCCTCGGCCGGTTGGGGGATCGCGATGCCTGATGTGTTGAGCGTGCTGGCCGGCCAGCAGTACGAGTGGGACAAGTACGACGTACTGCGGCTGGACGAGCGCTATCGGACGCGGCATCTCCCGCTACTCACCGACCGGCCTCGCGATCAGCTCGGGCCGGATCCCGGGCCGGGTGAGTTCTGGCCGCCCGCGCGCTCATTGGTCGTCCCACTACCGGACCCGCGCCCGGAGCCGTTCCTGTCGGCGCTGGCTGATTCCAGTCTGGCCGAGCTGGTGTGGTGGCGAGGACTCGAGCTGAGAGCCGACCGGGTCCACGCGACACTCGTCCACGGCAGTGACGAACCACGAACCCTCGACGTACCGATCGATCTCGTCATCCGCGGACCGTGGATCGGCCAGTTCAACACCGGCCGCATCTACCTTCCGGTCGAGCCGGCCAACGAACAAGCCGCCCTAGCGCTCGCCGCCGACCGGCCGCTGCTGGCGGGCTACCTCCAGCTGACCTCAGACGTCACCGGCAAGGCGTACGCCGAACTCCGCCACCTCGTGGCAACCTTCCAACCCCTGCGAATCCCGGTCCGCGTCACCCACCTGCGCGTCCTGGAAACAATGGACGACCTCGCCCTGAGATCCCGCGTCCTGACTAGCTGAGCCGGGTGACCAATCCGGCTTCGTAGGCGTAGATGACGGCCTGCACCCGGTCGCGCAGGCCGAGTTTCATCAAGACGTGCCCGACGTGGGTCTTCACCGTTGTTTCCGACACGAACAGGGTCGCGGCGATCTCGGAGTTCGTCAGTCCGCGGGCCAGGTGTCGCAGCGTTTCCTGTTCTCGAGCGGTGAGCGTCTCATACCGGGCGAGCCCGGCGGCATCGGTCGTCCGCGGTTGCTGAAGGAACGACTCGATCATTCGGCGGGTCACGGACGGAGCGAGCAGGGATTCACCGGTGTGCACGGCGCGGATTCCTGCGACCAGCAGTTCGGGCCGCGCGTCCTTGATCAGGAATCCACTCGCTCCGGCCCGGAGCGCGTCGAAGACGTATTGGTCGGTGTCGAAGGTCGTCAGCATGATGACCCGCGATCGGCTGGTGGGGTCGGCCAGTAGGCGGCGAGTGGCCTCGATGCCATCCATGGTGGGCATCCGTACGTCCATCAGCACGATGTCGGGGCGCAGCTGTGCGGCCAGCTCGAGCGCCTGGGCGCCGTCGGCAGCCTCGCCGACAATGGTGATGTCCGGCTCGATTTCGAGGATCATGCGGAACCCGGCCCGAACCAGCGCCTGGTCGTCGACGATCAGCGCGCCGATGGTGCCGGCAGCACGCGAGTCTGTTGATGGAGATACCGAGTGGCTCATGTCGGCTCCAACGGCAGCATGGCGACCAACTCGAAGCCACCCTCCGGCCGGGTCTGCGCGACGAGCGAGCCGCCGTAGATCGCGACCCGCTCGCGCAGACCGAGCAGGCCGTTGCCGGCCTCGCGATGCTGGGCTTGGGCCGGCCGTGATGGCTGGCCGTCGTCGCGCACTGCGAGCTGGAGCCGGTCCAGTCCGTAGTCGATCATCACCTCGGCGCGGTGCGGATTCTGTGCGTGCCGGAAGGTGTTGGTCAGCCCCTCCTGCACGAGCCGGTATGCCGTCAGGTCCAGCCCCGGCGCGAGGCTCCGGGCCTCCCCTGTGACCAGGAGCTCGACGGGCAGCCCGGCAGAGCGGAACTTGCCGACGAGCCGGTCGAGTTGATCCAGCCCAGGGACCGGCTCGCGTTCCTGGTCGGCGGAGGTGTCCTCGCCGTGGCGGAGCACTCCGACCATCCGCCGCATCTCGGCGAGCGCCTCGCGCCCAACCGCCTCCACGGTTTCGAGCGCCTCGCGCTCGGCCACCTGCTCGTCGGTGAGCCGGCGCCGTACCGCCGAGGCCTGAACAGTCATGACGCTCACGCTGTGCCCGATGACGTCGTGCAGCTCGCGTGCGATCCGGTTGCGCTCCTCGGCCACGGCTCTCGACGCGGCCTGCGCGCGGGTCACTCGCCGCTGTTCGCGGTAGAGCAGCGTCATGCGCACCAGCGCGCCAACCAGCCAGGCGATCACCCACGGCGCGAGCCAGACGACCGCGTCGAAGCGTTCGGCGAGATCGTCGTTCAGCGGATCGAAGCCCGCCCAGCTGACCCACAGGGCAACGCCGAGCACGAGTCCGAGCACCGCCCGCCGCGCCTCGACGTACCGTCCGACGCTGTAGATCGCGACCAGCGACGCCAGCGCGACCCCGTCTCCCTCCGGCGAGCCGAACAGGGCGAACTCCGCCGCCGAGACCGCCACCACAGCTACTAGGACAGTGAGGGGGCGTACGCGACGAACTACGAGAAGTAGTGCCGTAACGGCATACAGCAGCGACTGCGCCCACAGCGGCCCCTGCCGGTGCGTGGCCCCGATCCCCCACCACGCCTCGAGCTGGCCCAGCAGGCCGACCACTGCCGCGACGGCGACATCGAAGACCCAGTTACGGCGGCTCACATCTCGGACGGTACGCCGCCGAGACCCCGCCGGCCTCCTCCCCGAGAACGAGCTGGGAATCCTGCTGTGGTTCCACGTCGGTCCTGCGCGCGCACGACGACGGCACGCGGCTCTGGTCCATACCTTCGCAGCAAGGACCGGGCAGACCGGTCATCAGACAAGGAGACGGACATGCGACATCACACAGGGACCGACCTCACGCCGGCGACGGCGCGGCGCATCAGTGTCGCCGCCTGGGCGATGGCGGCATTCGGCACCGTCGCCGGCGAACTGCATGCGCTGGCTCGGATCAACAGCCATCCTGGGGATCTTGAACTGCCGCTCACCCGCGCCTGGGCCGTACCGGCGATCGGCGCGCTCCGACCGCTGCTCGATTGGGCAGACCCGTACTACGTCTATTGGACCTACGGAAAGATCTGGCTGCCGATCTGCCTGGCCTTCGCCGCCGCGGCTTACCTGGTTTACCGTCGCCGCCAACCGCAAGGCGTCGAGAAGTGGCTCTGGCGGATCCAACTCGCGGCGTACGCACTCCTGACCCTGTCGGTCGCCGGCGACTACTACACGCCGTGGACCGAGCAAATGTTCGTCGTCGGACTGGTGGCCTTCGCGCTCATCGGTGTCGGCGGCATCGCCCTGGGAATCACACTGCTGCGCAGGAGTTTTCGGCCCCGCACCACGGCCTGGCTGCTGATCGCGTTCCTGCCATTCTTCTTCGCGATCACCGACGTCACGTCGATGGGCAACGCGCTACTGCCGCTGATGTGGGGCTGGGCGCTGGCCGCACACCGGTTCGTGCACAGCCGACACGATCAGCCGCATCTGGCCACCACATCTGGACCCGTGCCGGCGAACTGAGTCTCTACGGTGCCGACCAGGTTGCCGGGCGCAACGGTTGGTCGAGGGCGACTCGGCCGGCGAGGTTGTCCAGGGTGCCGACCAGGCCGGCAAAGGTGCTTTCGGCGACGATCTCCAGCACATCCGTGTCAGACAGGCCGGCTTCGGTCGTACGCCGAACGGTGCCCTCAGCAACCTTTCCTCGGGTGAGCACGAGCTCGCGTGCGAGTGCGTAGACGGCCGCCGCAGTGGCATCCGCGGGCTCGTCTCCGGCGCGCATCCGCTCGAGGTCTTCCGGTGTGGCGCCGAGGGCCGTGAGTACGGTGCTGTGGAACGCAACGCCGTACCGGTTGTCGACCGCAACGCCGACGGCAAGGCCGGCCGTCTCTCGCAGCACCGGGTCGAGCGCTCCGCCGGCGACCGCTCGCCGCAGCCCGTCGAACCCGGCCAGCAGCGCGGGTGATGTGGCCGTCGCGGCCGCCAGGTTCGGCACGAAACCGAGGTCCTCGGCGATGCCTTCCAGGAGCGCCTTCGACTCGGCGGGCGCCGTACTCGTGGTGTGAACAGTCAGATCCATCATTCTCTCCTTGCGGCCGACGGGCGCGGCCGTGTCAGGACAGCGTGCTGCGCGGCGGTGTGGTGGCGCGATTCCCTCGTGGGGAAGGGAATCGCCGCGTTGCGGCGCCTATCCTGGGCCGCATGCGGGCAGCACCGGCGGAGGCCGAGTTCGGCGACTTGTTGCGGCACTGGCGATCGGTACGGCGGTTCAGCCAGCTGGACCTCGCCTCGGCCGCCGGGTCGACACCGCGGTACGTGAGCTTCGTCGAGACCGGACGGTCCCAGCCGAGCCGGGAGATGGTGGTGCGGCTGGCGCAGGCCCTCGACGTACCGCTGCGGGAACGGAACGGACTGCTGCTCGCCGCCGGGTTCGCCCCGCTCTACCCGACGGCTGCGCTCGGCAGCGCACAGCTCGCCCGGGTGGAGGAGGCGCTGGCGTCGATGCTCGAGCAGCACGAGCCCTACCCGGCTGTCGTGATGGACCGCGGCTGGAACGTACTGCGGGCGAACCGCGGCGCCTCGCACCTGTTCGGCACCCTGCTCGCCCCTGACCCACTACCGGACCCGACGAACGTGCTGCGGCTGATGATCGAGCCCGGCCCTGTCCGCGCGGCCGTGCTCAACTGGTCCTCGGTCGCCCCGGCCCTGCTCGAACGCGCCGCCCGCGAGGCCGTTGGCGGCGTCTTCGACCGAGACACCGCCGAGCTCGTACGCCGCCTACGCTCCCGCCCAGACGTCAGCGCCGTACTCGCCGGGCAATCCGTCACCGCACCATCTGTCCCCGTGCTCGACGTACAGTTCGCCCTCGGCGACCAGGTGGTCGACCTGTTCTCCGTCGTCTCCACCATCGGCACCCCAGTCGACGTCACCGCCCAGGAACTCCGCGTCGAAGCCTTCTTCCCCGCAAACCAACCCACCCGAGCCACCTGGCACCGGCTGACCGCAGCGGGGCACCCTCAGCGAGGGAGAGTTTGATTTAGCCGCAAGGCGAGCGCTGCGACTTGGCGCCGCGAGGTCGTTCCGGTCTTCCGGAGCACGTGCGAGACGTGTGTGCTGACTGTCTTCTCACTGATGAACAAAGCCGTCGCGATCTCGGGGTAGGTGCGACCCGCGACCAGGTAGGACAGCACCTCCTGCTCCCGGCTGGTCAACGAGTCGAAGGGCGATGGTTCGGACGCCGACGGCAGCAACGGCTGTGGCTCGTCGAGCGGGATGGCGGCGAGGGTGGCCAGCTCTTCCAGTCGTTGCCGCAGCGGAAGCGCCCCAAGATCCATTGCGAGGCGGTGTGCTGTCCGAAGCGATCCGGCGGCGATCCGGCGACTGTCGCCTTGGTCAAGCAAGGCTGCGGCCCAGCGCCAGGTCGCGACCATTTGCTGCCATTTCATCCCGGCGGCCGCGCAGCAATCGACAGCTTCGGCCCAGAGGTCGGAGGTGGGGGCGTCGGCGTGGCAGCGCGCGGATTCCGCGACGTAGAGTGCCTTCATCGCGGGCTGTATCGGGTCGTCCGTCACGAGGACCTCGAAGGGCGGATAGGCGATGCTGTCGCGTATCCGGACGAGGTCGTCGAGCCGGGCCTGAGCGGCCTTCTCCCCCGTCGTGTCGCGGTGGTCCCTGGCGTGCTGCGCGAGGTCGGCCGCGGCTCGTGCACCCCACATCAGCATCCTGTCGTTGACGCGGGGATCGACGGAGTGGGGGATCATCGTGCGTTCGAGCAGGTCGAGGGCGGCAGCGGGTCGGCCGGTCGCGAGCAGGTACTCCGACAAGATCGGGGGTGCCTCCAGCCCGGGACGATCCTCGAGGGACGGGATCAGCTCTTTCGCCCGCTGCAGATGGATCCGCGCCAACTCCACGTCGCCTCGCCGTACGGCCAGCACTGAAGCGTTGAGACGAACCTTCGCGGCCCCGTTCGGCGGGCCCGTGAGGGACAGGCATTCTCGGAGTACGACGGAAGCCTCGGTCAGCTCCGCCATCTCCATCAGCCATCGGGAGGCCGAGCCACCGAGGTAGACGGCATCACCCGTTGCGCCGGCCTCAAGCATCTGGTGGAACCCGGTCAGCTCCGCCTGGCAACTCTCGAGGTCGCGCCCGCGGTAAAGCAGGTAGTTGGATCTGCTCAAGCTCCCCTTGCCGATCAGCGATGGGTCGCCTGTCAGCAGGGCGAACCGTAGAGCTTCTGCACTGTCCCGATCGGACTGTTTCTCGCGCGAGTAGGCGAAGGCTCGGGCGTCGTACGCCATCGCCAGCGCTTCGACGGCTTCCGAGCGCTGTGCGACCCGAACCGCTTCGTCAGTGTGCCGCTGTGCCGAGTCGAGGTCGCCCACCCAGGCTTCGCTGTCGCCGAGGTTGGCCAGGGCCATCGCGTACTCCGGGCTGTCGGGGAACTCCCGGCTCAGCTCGACGGCACGGCGCGCCTCGGCGAGCGGCTCTGCGGCGATGTTGCCTGTCTCCCAGGCTTTGTCGGCCGACTCGATGAGCACACGGCTTGCGCGCAGCGGATCGGCAGCCGGATCCACCAACTGACGTGCACGAGACCACGCCGCGTAACTCGCGTCAGTCTCGCCGACCTGACTCGTGGTCCGGCCGACTCGCTCGAGCAGGTCGACCTCGGCATCGGCATCGCTGCCCTCGGGGTGCACGGCGGGCCACAGCCGAGCGGCGCGACGCAGGTGCACCGCTTCCTCCCGGATCGCCTTGATCCTCTTCGCGAGGTCGGCCGCGCGCAGCGAGGCTTCGAGGCACGCCGGCAGGTCGTGCGCGCCCTCGTAGTGCAGGGCCAGGTCGCCCTGCCACCGCACTTCGTCGATTCCGGCAGCAGTCTCGGTCTGTAGGGTCTTCGCCCACGCCGCGTGGTACGGCGCTGCCTCGCCGGGAACGAACGTGGCATAGAGGACCTCGGCGAGTAGGGGATGCCGGAACCAACAGGTGGCCGAGTCGAGAGCGACTACGATGCCCCGCGTGGTGGCCTCGACGAGCGCGGCGCTGAGCGCCTCCGGGCCGATCCCGAACGCGGTGGCGACCAGGGTCAAGTCGTCGACGCCACTGGGCCGCCCCGCGACGGCGAGAATCCTGACCAGTTCGCGAGCAGGCGTCGAGAGCCGGTGCCAGGCCGCGAGCAGCGCGCCGGCGAGCTCGGCGGGCAGGTCGGTGGGCAGCTCCGGCGTGCTCGCAGGCAGACCTTGGACGAGGAGTTCGCTCAGATAGGGATTCCCGTCGGAGCGCTGGACCACAGCGTCCGTCAAGCGTTGCTCGGGCCGGCCACCCATGATGAGGGTCAGTTGCTGCTCGGTCTCGTCCCTGGTCAGACGTTGCAGCCGAATGTCTCTGACCAGCGGCAGCCGGCGCAGGTCGGCAAGCCAACTGTGCATCGGGTCTCCGACGGCGAGTTCCTCGTCGCGGTAGGTGGTGATGACTGCCAGCCGCTGGGCCCGGAATCCGTTGATGAGATAGGCCAAGGCATCGCGTGAGGCAACGTCTGCCCATTGAACGTCGTCAACCACCAGCACTGTCGGCTGGTGCGATGCGATGGCAGTCACCAATCCATCCAGCACCGTCAGCAGCCGCACCGGGCTCTGCGCGCCGCCGCCGCCGAGAGACGGCAGGAGTTCCCCGGCACCCGGCACGGCGTCCAGAACCTCGGCAACCACAGCGGGTGAAGCCGCCTCAAGCCAACCCTGCAGCGCACTGAACAGCGGAACATAAGGTGAATCGATCGCCCCGAAGCGCACACAGCGCCCCCACAGCACGGTGACACCGCTCGCCAGATCACAAGCTGTCGAAACCAGCCGTGTCTTACCCACCCCCGCCTCGCCGTGCACAAATGCCGCGGCGGGTTCGTTCTGTGCCGCCCCCTGGATCACCGCGGAGAGGTTCGCCAACTCCTCGACCCGCCCGGCAATACGCGGCGACCGCGACGCGACCCCCATCCCCCCAGTCTCCCCGCCGCACACCGTCCTGTCTGCAGCGGGTGAGCCTCAGCCGCCGCTCTGGCAGAGCGGCGGCTGCGGGATCAGTGCGCTCCAGCCGGGTAGCGGCGCCGGTAGGCCCACAGCGTCGCCATGGCGACAGCAGCCCCACCGATGGCACCAACACCTGTTTGAACGGCTTCAGCGAGGTTGTCGTCGACCCTGATCGTCGGTCCTGGCTCATGAACGACCACGACACTTCCGGAGTAGCTCTCCTCGGGGTAAATCACTCGCGCCGAGGCTTGGGCGGAGCCGGCCAGAACGAATCCGCACGCCAGAACGGGAAGGGCGGCGAGGGCGTAGATGTGCTTCATGGTTCCTCCTCACGGCGACGCTCGCCGTCTTCCTTCACCGTGCGGCCGAGCGCCGGAACGCCACATCAGGCGAACCCCCTGAGATCAACGGCTGAGACCCCTTAGTCGTCAGAGCAGGCAGCGAGGTGCTCGCCTGCATCCGGTGGCTGACTAGTGTCGGGGCATGAGTTCACAGACCATTGAGGCCAAGTTTGAGATTGTCGACTGGACGGAGACGCCGTACGACGAGCCTGCCGAGGGGCCGAAGTTGGTTCGGATCACGATCAGCAAGCGGTACTCCGGTGCCATCGAGGGGACCGGAGTTGCCGAGGTCCTGGCTGTTCGCGGCGCCGAGGGCAACGGCTTTCTCGCGTCCGAGCGGGTGGTCGGCAGCTTGAACGGGAGAACGGGAAGCTTCGTGATCCAGCACGGCGGACTGGCCGACGGGGACCATCACTCGACGTTCGGAACGATCGTGCCGCATTCCGGGACGGGCGACCTGGCCGGCATCACCGGCCACGCGACCGAGGCGACCCAGGGCGTTCTGACCCTCGAGTACGACAACTGATCGAGCGTTGCGCGTGGCTCACGGCGTACAGGCAGGCAGCGACCCGGAAATTGCGCCGGTTGGGTTAGTGTGCGGCCATGGCGCAGGGGGAGATTGACAAGATTGCTGAGGAGACCGGGTTTTCCGGTGTGGTCTGGGTTGACCGGGGCGGCGAGGTTGAGTTCGCAAAGGCCTATGGGCTGGCCAATCGCGCCTACCAGGTTCCGAACTCGCTGGACACCAGATTCGGCATCGCCAGCGGCAGCAAAGGTTTCACCGCCCTGGCCGTGCTTTCGCTGGTGCAGGACGGTGCGCTGGAGCTGAGCACCACCGCCCGATCCCTGCTCGGCAACGATCTTCCGTTGATCGCGGACGACGTGACCGTCGAACATCTCCTCACGCACACCTCCGGCATCGGTGACTATCTGGACGAAGAGGCCGACACCGAGATCACCGACTACTTTGTCGGCGCGGCGCACGAGCTGACGACCACGGAGGCTTTCCTGCCCCTGCTGGACGGACATCCCACCAAGTTCCGCGCCGGTGAGCGGTTCGCCTACTGCAACGGTGGTTTCGTGGTCCTTGCCCTGCTGGCGGAGCGGGCCAGCGGCGTCGGCTACCACGATCTGGTCCGGGAGCGCGTGCTCCGCCCCGCCGGCATGACCAGGACCGGCTTCCTCCGCTCCGACGAGCTGCCCGCCGACGCGGCCGTGGGCTACCTGCCGTTGGACGGAGTCGACCGTTCCAACGTCTTCCACCTACCGGTGCTGGCCACCGGCGACGGTGGCATCCACACCACCGCCGCCGACATGTCCACCTTCTGGCGCGCGCTGTTCGCCGGCGACATCGTGGATTCCGTCGAAGAGGTCGTCCGGCCGCGTCGCGACGTACCCGAGAAATCCAGGCGTTACGGCCTCGGCTTCTGGCTGCACGAGAGCACCGACACTGTGATGCTGACCGGGTACGACGCAGGCGCGTCGTTCAAGTCCGCGCACGACCCACACACCGGCACCACCTGGACCGTGCTGTCGAACACCTCCCCCGGCGCCTGGCCGATCGCTCTCACACTGGAGACGTCAGTCCAGCGCAGCGGCCTTGCGGAGCAGGACTGAGCGTTCGCGCTGGTTGGTGCACAGCCGGGCCGCCAGCTCCAGCTCGGCGCGGGCCTCCGGTCGCCGACCGAGGCGGGTCAGCAGCTCACCGCGTACGGTCGGAACCAGATGCGAACCGGGCAGCCGGTCCGACGCGATCAGCTCATCCACGATGGCCAGGGCGTGTGCCGGACCCGAGGCCATGGCCACGGCGACGGCCCGGTTGAGCTCGACCACCGGCGACGGCGCGACCCGGCCGAGCGCCTCGTAGAGCACCACGATCCGGTCCCAGTCGGTTGCCTCCACCGACGGAGCCGACGCGTGAACGGCGGCGATCGCAGCCTGCAGGCCGTACGGACCGAGCCCGCGAACCGATGCCTTGGCCAGCGCGGCCAGCCCACGCTGGACCGCCGAGAAGTCCCAACGCTGCCGGTCCTGGTCGGCCAGCAAGATCGGCGTACCATCCGGCCCGGTCCGAGCAGGGAACCGCGCTGCCGTCAGCTCGCACAGCGCGAGCAGACCGTGTACCTCCGGCTCGTCCGGCTGCAGCGCGGCCAGAGTTCGCGCCAATCGGATCGCCTCGTACGCCGCGTCAGGACGTAGTAGCTGGTCTCCCGACGTGGCCGTCGACCCCTCGGTGAAGATCACATACACGACGCTGAGTACGCCGCCCAGCCGTTCGCGGCGCTCATCGGCCGGCGGCAACTCGAACGGCACCCCGGCCGCCGCGATCGTCTTCTTCGCCCGGGTGATGCGGGCCTGCACAGTCGGTATAGGTACCAGGAACGCCCGGGCGATCTGTTCAGTGGACAGACCGGCGACCACGCGCAGGGTCAGCGCCACCCGGGCCTCGCGGGAGAGCACCGGGTGGCAGCTGATGAACATCAGCGCCAGGATGTCGTCGTCGATCCGGTCGGGATCGATCTCCTCGTCGACCACCGGGTCAGCCGCAAGCACGGCGTACCGGTCCTTCAGAGCGGTACGGCGGCGGATCGCGTCGATCGCCCGCCGCCGGGCCGTGGCCATCAGCCAGCCGGCCGGATCGACCGGAGGGGTGCGCGGCCACGACACCAGCGCCTCGGCCACCGCCTCCTGGGCGGCATCCTCGGCCAGGCCGAAATCGCCGGTGAACCGGGTCAGCGCGGCGACGATCCGCGCCGACTCGATCCGCCAGACAGCCTCGACCTCGGCCGCACTCATCAGCTCTGGCCGTCGCTCTCGCGCGAGGCCCCTTCCTTGACGAACTCCCCGCTGTCCTGCGGGACCTCGTCCTCCCCCGGCACCCGCCGTACCTCGATCTTGGACCCGCGGGCCGCCGGAACCCGCTTGGCCCACTCGACCGCCTCCTCCTTCGAGGCGACATCGAGCAGGAAGAAGCCTCCGAACAGTTCCTTGGTCTCCCCGTACGGCCCGTCCGTGACCACCGGGGCCTCACCGCTGAAGTCGACCACGACGCCGAGGCTCGGATCGTCCAGCCCTTCGGCCGCGACGTAGACGCCGGCCTTGAACATGTCCTCGATGAACTGGCGGGTCGTGGTCATCATCTCGTCGATGTTGGCCATCATCGCCGCGTTCGACTCGTCGGTGCCCCGCATGATCAGCATGTACTTCGGCATCGCGCTCTCCTCGTCCGCCGGGACCGCCTCTCGGCCCTCACGCACCCACTGGTCGAACGAGCGCCCCGCAGATCGACACGCCCCCGAAGAAATCTCCCCGCGACCCAGCCGCATCCGCCCGACCCGCGCCGCTGGTAGCGTATGCCGCTTCGGTAATCGAAGCAAGGAGGTCCGCCATGCCGCGACAGTCGTCGACGGCGCCCGCTCGCGCCGTAGTGGTGAACAATGGTCTCGCAGGGCCCTCGTACCTCAGAAGGGAAACGAATGCCACCCACACCGCTGCCGGGCCGTCCGGCGCGTGGCTCACGCACGGGCCGGCCGATCATGGCCCTGCTCGACCTGCTCGGGCGCCGGTGGACGCTCCGCGTGATGTGGGAACTTCGGGACTCGACCCCGCAGACGTTCCGGGGACTCCAGTCCCGCTGCGGCGACATCTCCTCCAGCGTGCTCACCACGCGCCTGCGTGACCTTGATGAAGCCGGGCTGATCACCCACTTGGGAGAGGGCTATCTCCTCACGAGCCAGGGCAGATCGCTACTGGGGCATCTGCTCCCGCTCGATGCGTGGGCAACGAGATGGGCAGCGAACACTCGCCGTCGATGACCCGCGTTCCACTACTCGCCATCGTCGCAGGTCGGGTCTGGACTCGCCCGCAATGTTGGTCTCCGGGACGATGTGTTGATCAGGTGAGGAAGTCGAATCTCTGCCCGACGTCTGTCTGCACAGCTCGCTGGTAGGCGATCCAGGACAGAGCGAGATCCTGCCAGGGAAGGCCAACCGGGGTATACACGGTGACCTCGGCTTCCGAAGTCCGCCCGGCGTCGCGACCCGCCAGGATCTCTCCGAGCTCACCGGCGGCATCCGCCTCGCAGAGCCCGGCGGTGCCCAAGGCTCCAGAGCTGACAGCGAGCCGGGTGTCGTCGACGACGATGTGCGCGGATCTGAGCAACTCGGCGGAGAGTTCCGCCTTGCCTGGCTCGTCAGCGCCCAGGGAGGTGATGTGCGTCCCCGGGTCCACGTCCCCGACATCGAGCAGGGGGTCGCGCGACCAGGTGGCGAGAATGACAATGTCCGCCTCGCGCGCCGCAGTCCGGGCATCCGCGGCAATCTCCACCAGCCGACCAGTTCCGTGCCGCTCCGCAAAGGAACGTGCACGTACTGGATCGAGATCACAAACCACGAGCCGATGGATCGGGCGAAGTGCGGTGAGACCACGGAGCACCAGTTCGGCCTGCGCCCCGGCGCCAATGACCGCAAGCGATCCGGCACTCGCGCGTGCCAACACGTCGGTGCCGATGGCAGCAGCCAGCCCTGTTCGCCAAGCGGTCACGGTCGCGGAGTCCAGCACGGCCAGGAGCTCTCCGTTGGCTGCGTCGTGCAGGCAGACGACCCCCCGAAGCGCCGGCCGTGCAGCAGGGAATTTCGCATTGGTCTTCACCGTGTAGGCAGGAATATTCGTGACCAACCCAGGAATGAGGACTGTCGCCGTACCAGGCCCGGGCAGTCCGCTACGGACTCGTTGGGCGTCAACAACGGCCGGCGCTTCGAGGAAGCCGTTGCGCAGTCCCTGAATGCACGTGTCCACGTCGAGCAGGGAGATCAGATCTGAGCGAGAGAGCAACACCGTCACCCGGCCATCGTAGGAGGAATCGTGATCCGCAACGGCACAACGAGAATCACGCCGGCGCCAGGAAGGGCCTCTTCTATTTCCGAAGCAGCATGGCTAGGATCCTGGTGTGCCTCTAAATTCGAAGCAATCTCCAGTGGTGTCCAGTGATGGTTGAGTTGCCAAGCCTGCGGATCCGCGACCAAGACGGAGTCAGGTACGTCGACTTCGCCCATCCACCCATGAACCTCCTCGACGCCGATCTCGTGAGCCAACTGGCCGAGCTGGTCGGAGTGCTCGAACACGACCGCACTACGCGTGTCGTCGTCTTCGGAAGCGCCGACCCCGACTACTTCCTGGCCCACTACGACATCGAGGATCTCCTTGACCGGACCGCACCTCCGACCCGGCCCGGAGGA
Organism: Kribbella pittospori; assembly: GCF_004331465.1. Classification (GTDB taxonomy): domain Bacteria; phylum Actinomycetota; class Actinomycetes; order Propionibacteriales; family Kribbellaceae; genus Kribbella; species Kribbella pittospori. Next base: position 57,219 of record NZ_SJKB01000019.1, on the reverse strand, counting down.
CTCAAGCCCTTCCATCAACTGCTCGAGCGCTACCGCCAACTGCCCCAGGTGACGATCGGCCGGGTGGAGGCACGGGCACGCGGCGCCGGCAGCGAGTTCCTCCTGGCGCTGGACATGCGGTTCGCCGCCTCGGGCTCAGCCGTGCTCGGTCAGTTCGAGGTCGCCGTGGGTCTCCTGCCGGGAGGGGCAGGAACGCAGAACCTGCCGAGCCTCATCGGTCATGCGCGTGCGCTGGAGGTCATCATCGGCGGCGCCGATGTCGACGCGGATCTGGCCGAACGCTACGGCTGGGTCAACCGCTCGCTCCCGGCCGACCAACTGCCGGAGTTCGTCGACGCCCTGGCGAGGAGAATCGCACGATTCCCCGCCGATGCCGTCCAGCGCGCCAAGCGCAGCGTCCAGCTAGCGGCCGGCGGACGCTACGAAGGACTGCAGGAGGAGGCGCACCTCTTCAACGAGCTTCTTGCCCTTCCCGACACCCGGAGCCGCATGAAGGCTTTCCTCGAAGCCGGCGGCCAGACTCGACAAGGCGAGCTCGACCTGACCTGGCTCCTCGGCGACACCCCGCCCCTGCCGGACGCATCCTGACCTGAACCGACCGCCGACTCTCCTCACAGTCCGGACGTTAGCCGGATCACCTTTCTTGGCAGCAGAAACGCCGACGATGGTAACGTGATTCCCAGTTATCGTCTATCAGGCGAAAACCTCTGGAAGGACACCGACTGCGGGGAGCGCGATGACGCGCGGACCCCATCACCGACGAGAGAAGGCTGACGCAACTCATGCAACTGACGACGGATACGATCCGGACCGCGGTCCTGGCCGCACTGGCTGAAGACCATGCAGCGAACGACGTCACCACGCGGTGGAGCGTGCCGGCGACGCTACGAGTCGACGGAATCATGATCGCCAAGCAGCCCGGACGCGTAGCCGGCCTGTCGGTCGTAGAAGCGGTGTACGCCGCGACCGACCCGTCCGTCATGGTGCGGCCGGCTGTTCGTGATGGCGACTCGGTTCTGCCCGGACAGCCGCTGGCGTCGGTCAGCGGTCCGGCACGCTCGATCATCACCGGTGAGCGGGTGGCACTGAACTTTCTGCAACGGATGTCGGGCATCGCGACCCTCACGTCGGCCTTCATCGCTGCGATCGGCGGGCATGACGTCCGGCTCCTCGATACCCGCAAGACGGCACCTGGTCTCCGGGCCCTGGACAAGTACGCCGTCAGCTGCGGCGGCGGGACCAACCACAGGCTCGACCTGGCCGCGATGGTGCTGCTCAAGGAGAACCATCTCGCCGCGGCAGGTGGCGTCCGCCCGGCCGTTCGACGCATCCGCGACGGCATGGCCGCGGAAGGTCAGGACCTGGCCATAGAGGTCGAGGTCACCACCCTGGCCGAGGCCCACGAGGCACTCGACTGCGGGGTCGAGTGGATCATGTTGGACAACATGCCCACCGAGGACATCACCCTGGTCGTCAAGCGGCGCGACACCTCCGGGTCCAACTCCCGACTCGAGGCCTCCGGCAACATCACTCTCAACAGCGTCGCCGGCATCGCCGCCTCCGGCGTCGACGCCCTCTCGGTCGGCGCCCTGACCCACTCCCCTGCCGCACTTGACATCAGTCTCCTGATCGAACCCAGTCCAGCGTCTTGAACAGTGGAGAGCCAATCGCAAGCTGCCGGCGCGGGAAGTCCGCGATCAGCCCTGAGACGAGCCGAACGACAACAGAGGCACGTCAAACAAGTCAGGATCGCGGGGGTGAGAAGACCGGTTCCGCCACCTCGACCAGGTACATCTCGGCCAGGAACTGGATCTTCGCACCGAGCAGGTGGCTGGTCTCACCGGCCAAGCGGTTAGGCGACTTGGACCTGGTGGGTGTCGAAGGCTATGTAGCCGGTGAAGTCGTGGCCTACTTGCTCGATGGCTGAGTGCTTGGGGGATGGGTAGGTCCAGGCGGCGTCGCGAAGTGTGTGTTTCGGGGTCGTCACGTCGAAGTACTCTGCAGCGCCCTTCCAGGGGCAGACGTACGGCTTCGCCGACGGCTTGAGGGTGCCGATGACCAGGGAGTCCGGCGGGAAGTAGCGGCTGCCTTCGATGACGACCACTGCGTCGGCGGCGGCCTCGGCCAGCAGCGTTCCGTCGACGCTCGCTTTGATGTCTGTCTGCATCGCTGTCTCTCCTTTGGCAGCTGGTGTAATAAGGACTATATAGACCACAACAGCCTGACAACCTGCTCCGAGGGTCCTTCTCTACGGGGAAAATCAATGTCGATCGATTGACTCTAAATAGACGCTATGGTCCACTTCTAGTGTGAGTCATCGACCCATCCACGTCACGCTCCCGGTCGGCGCGACCCAGGTGGTGCTGTCCGGCACCCCGGGTCTGCGACCTGACGGGACCCGGCCGGAGGACTTCGCCGACGAGGCTCGGCTGGCCTGGGGCAACGTGCGTGAGGCGCTGCGGTGTGCGGGAGCGGAGCTGAGTGACATCGTTCAGGTCCGGTCCTGGCTCACCGACCCGGACGACTTCGACACCTACGTGAAGGTTCGCAACGACGTCGTCTCTCACCGACCGGCTTATATGCTCGCAGTGGTGCCACGACTGATCCGGCTGGATCTCCGCCTGGAGATCGAGGTCACCGCGGTGGTGACGCGCCCGGCGGCCAGACAGGACGAGTGAGCAACAAGCCCGAGGGAGACTCCGTGCCCGGAACCACCACTACACGCCGCACGCCGCGCGGCCTGGAGACCCGTGCACGGATCGTCGTGTCTGCAGCGAGGCTGTTCTACGTCAAAGGCGTCAACGCGACAACCCTCGACGACGTACGGCTGGCCAGCAGCACCAGCAAGTCCCAGTTGTACGACCACTTCGAGGACAAACTCGCGCTGATCCACGCCGTGATCGACGTACAGTCGAAGTTCGTCCTCGCCCGTGAGGAGCAGCGGCTGCGGGGTGTGAAAACCCTCAGCGGTCTGCGCCGCTGGCGTGATGCTCTGGTGCAGGCCAACTCACTGCAGGACGGGTCATACGGGTGCGCGCTGGGCGCAATGTCGATCGAACTGTCGGACAACGACGAGCAGTCACGAAAAGCGCTCAACGCATCATTCGATGCCTGGCAGCGGCTGATCGTCGAAACCCTGGCCCGGCTCCGCGTCCTCGGCGTCCTCACCGAGGAGGCGGATCCACTACGCCTCGGCACTGGACTGCTGGCCGCCCTGCAAGGGGGCTACGTGCTTGCACAGAACGCCCACAACTCCGACCCGATGGCCGTCGCGCTGGACATGGCCCTCGACCACATCGAATCCTTCGCCCGCAGCTGAGCTCACAACAGCCTCACCAGAGCGGAAGGTCCAGATCGCCGCGCCGCAGGCGATAGACGTCCAGCAGAACGTCGTAGTACTTGTCGGTCTCGCCGACCCACTCCATTCCCATCCGACGGGCCGCGGCCGCCGCCCGTCGGTTTCGCGGCCTCGAGACAGCGAAGACCTCATCGACGCCGGCGTCGAAGGCGTAGTGCGCGAGCGCATGCCCGGCCTCGGCGGCCACGCCACGGCCCCAGTAGGCTGCCGCGATCTGGATGCCGATCTCGTAGTCGACGTCGTACGGCGGGAGAAGGAGCAGCGCCACCGCGCCGATCGTCTTGCCGGTCTCGACGTCGTCGACCTTCCACCGACCGAGCGGCGCAGGCAGTGTCGCGTCCTCGGCGACCCATTGCGCAAGCAGATCCCGCATCTCAGCTTCGGTGGTGATCCGGCCCAGCGCCGGGGCGAGCCACCGAGCAACTTCTGCGTCGCCGAAGATCCGCAGGGCCCCGGCGGCGTCGTCCGTGGTCCAGGGGGCCAGCTGCAGGCGCGGCGTACGGATGCGCCGCCCCTCGATCTTCGGTACGTCGAGCACCGGAGTCGAGGCCTTCTCCTCGTTCACGCCGGCTCGCGGTGCCCGGTCCGGAACCAGCGCCGCCCCCGGATGCTCGGTGTCGACGACGGGCCGGTACGACGGGTGGGCTGCGATGTAGTCCGCCACGAAGGGGCAGTAGTTCGTCAGCGTCAGCATCTTCGCGGCGGCGTCGTCGAGGGCGACGCGGACGAGCTCGGTCGCGATGCCGGCGCCCCGGTGATCCGGGTCGACGCTGGTGCGGGTGATGATGACGCGCTTTCCATGCTGCCGGTATTTCAAGTGCCCGACGACGTGTCCGTCGGCAATCGCCTCGAACTGCCGTGCCTCAGGGTTGTCGCGTACCTGCAGGTCGCTGCTCACCGTTCGGCTCCTCCAGCGTTCTCGTTGCGATGCCACTTGCCCATGCGCCCGCGCAGTACAACCGCCGGCGCGCCTCACATGCCGATGAGGACCATACAGTCCACTGCTACGCCTGTCAAAGAAGCTCAGAGCTGCCCTAGACGGTCTGGCCACCCGACCGTCTGACCCAAGAAGGCAGCCGTGTAGCCTAACGCACGAATGGACTATGTGGTCCACGAAGAGCAGCAGACAGGCACGAAACGATGAGTGACAACTCCAAACACCTGCCGGGCAGCTACCGGCTCACCGGCGGTGAGCTCAGAGTCGGAAACGTCACCGGGCGGGCAACCAGTCAGCACAAGGGACGAAGCGCTGTCAGCGTGACCGCCCGGATCCTCGATCTCGAGGTGATGCTGGCCAACTGGGAAGGCCGCGATCCCGCCGCGGACTCGGTCCTCCCGCTGACGACGCACCCCCTCCCCCTCGATGCCCTTCCAGCAAGCGTTCAGATCTGGATCGAAGGCACCCCGGCACCCGCGATGTGCGTCGACGGTGACTGGCACATTCGCTTGTGGTTCACCGACAGCGCCGGCCGGCAACTGACCTGGCGCTGCCTGGCCCGCCCCGGCCTGGACGGAACCGACCGCTTCTCGGCACCCCTCACAGCGACACTCGAGGTCGACGACGTCTCCCCGGCGGCTTGTCCTCGAAACCTCCACAGGAGCGCACACATGACCACCCCGGCAGACCACGACGACCAGATGATCGCGATCCTCGATCACCCCGAGGACGAGTACTACGAAATCACCAGCGGCAACGAGCGGGTCGGCATGCTGGTCTATCACGTGATCGGCACCAAGCTGACGATCACCCACACGTGGATTGCCGAGTCCCACCGCGGACAAGGTCTCGGTGCGATGCTGATCCGTCACGCGCTCGACGACATCCGCACCAAGATGGTGGCCGTTTCGAACTTCTGCCCGATCGTGGGCAGCTACATCGAGAAGAACCCCGAGTACGGCGACCTGCTCCAGAACTCCGGCTCTGGCAGTAGCTAGCGTTTCCCGACGGTGTAGGTCAGGTGGGTCACCCGGGAGGATGCGTCCGAGCGGGCCTGGTCCAGCAAGATGCGTTCGGCGTCCACGCGGTCGAACAGGCGGATGCCGGTGCCGAACAGCACGGGCGAGAGCGTGATCGAGAACTCGTCGATCAGACCGCTGTTCAGGTACTGCTGGATGGTCTCGGCGCCGCCGGCGATGCGAACGTCGCGGTCCCCCGCGGCCTCGCGGGCCTGGAGCAGCGCGTTCTCGATGCCGTCGTTGACGAAGCGGAAGGTGGTGCCGCCCGGCCGCTCCCACGGGTCGCGCTTGGTGTGGGTGACGACGTACACCGGGGTGTGGAACGGCGCGTCCTCCGGCCAGGCCAGCTCGCCGCCGTCGAACATCCGCTTGCCCATGACGCTCGCGCCGGTGCGCTCGTACGTCGCCCGCGCGATGTCGTTGTCGAGCCCTTCCTCGCCGCCCTCACCGAGCTTCAGGTTCTCCCGGAAGAACCGCTGCGGGAACAGCCAGGCCTGCAGCTCCGACCACTTCGCCATCCAGCGCTGGACCCTCGGGTCGTCCTGCCCTCCGGGCGAGAACACGTCCTCGACCGACACGGCGTCGGGCGCCGTGAAGCCGTCCAGTGACATCGTCACACTGAAGAACACCTTTCCTGCCATCAGCTCTCCATTCCCTTCGACGCGAGTTCGGCGACGTACGCCGCCAGGTTGTGCAGCGTCTGCTCGCCGCCCTCGATCGCGTGGTACTTCTCCACCGCCTCGTCGCGGACTTCCTTGGTGGGGAACACCGTGTGCATGACGATCCGGGTCTGCTCGCCGGCCGGCTCGAAGGTCAGGACCGACTCGAAGGCGTTCGGGTCGTCGCGAGACTCGCCGTGAAGCAACGCGATCCGCTCCGGCGGGACGATCTCCCGCCAGGTGATCCACTCCGGATAGTCGGTCCCGTCCGGCCCGCGCATCACGAAGTCCCACTCCCCGCCGACGCGGAACTGGAACGCCCGCGTGGCGGTGGTGAACCCGTCCGGTCCCCACCACCTCGACAGGTGCCGTACTTCGGTGAACGCCGCGAACACCAACTCCCGCGGGGCGCCGATCACCCGGGAGATCACGACCTCGCGGTCCGCGGTCGCGTGCGCAGGCTCGCCGCCGCTACTGATCGTCGTCATCGTATGGTCCTTCCTGCTTTGTCTGCTTCAACTCCTGCACGTACTCGTCCAGCCGGTCGAAGCTCTCGCTCCAGAACCGCTCGAAGCCGCCCACCCACTCGTGGACCGGCCGCAGCCCGCGGGCGTCCAGGCCGTACAGCCGCTGCTTGCCCTCCCCGCGGACCCGCACCAGCCCGACCTCCCGGAGAACGCGCAGGTGCTTGGACGCCTGTGGCTGGGTCATCCCCAGGTCCCGCGCCAGGTCGGTCACCGGCCGCTCGCTGCTCCGCAGCAGCACCAGGATCTCCCGCCGCCGCGGTTCGGCGATCGCGTTGAACGCGTCCGAGGTCGTTGCCGCTCGTGCCATGACCCCATCATATGCCTATATCGGCATGCGTCAATGCCCTAGAAGTCGATGCGCATGACGGCGCGACGGTTGCCCGGCCGGCTCACCTCGGCGTACCCGGCATCGGCGAACATCGCGAGAGTGCCGACCGATCCGCCGTCCACGAAGTCCGGATAACCCTCTACAGCGCGGGCGCCGCCTTCACGGGCGAAGTCGACGGTGGCGCGGGCGAGTGCGCGGCTGATTCCCCGGCGCCGGTAGCCGACACGGATGACGAAGCAGGTCACGGCCCAGACGGTCGTGTCGGCCTTGTCCTCGTTACGACCCAGCCAGGGGACGCGGAAGTCGCGGAGCAGCCTCGGGTGGTCGGCCCGCGGTGCGACGGCGCACCAGCCGACAGGCTCGCCGTCGAGATACGCGACAAGGCCGCTCGTCGCCCGCGCCTTGCGGTTTCCGCAGGCGGTCTGGTCTCGGAGCCGAGCGGCGAGCTCCTCGGGACCCTCAGATGCCCAGGATTCCTTGGGCAGCATGCGGAACCGCTGGCACCAGCACCGTGCGGGGTCGCCGGTCGTACCGAAGACTGCCTGCAGGTCCTCCCACGTCGCTTGGTTGGCCCGAACGATCGTGAGCCGCTCGGCGCCGACCGGCTCCCGCGAGCCCGTCGGGCGAGGAACGTGCACCCGCTTGGCCGGACGCTTCTGCTGACGGGGCGGCGCGTCGAACGTGAGCCGAACGTCCACCGCGTCGCCTGCGTTCAGTCCTGCAGGCTTGCGTACGGCGTCCCTCAGCGGGAGGAGGTAGCCCCCGTCCTTCGGCATCAGCGACGTCTTCCACTCGGCGCTGCCGATCCGAGCTCGGATCGGCAGCGTCCCCCAGCCGTAGCTGGCGGCCGAGCCCGCCGCGCGCAGCGCGGCAGATTCCTGCTCAGGGACGGGGACGAAGTAGTACGGCGCCGGACCCCGCCACTCGATGATCGTGCCGCTGAACTCCTGCTCCATGGCCAGATGCTAGGCCCCGTTCCGGACGTACCGCTTCCGGATACACCGCTCATGCCCGCCACCGGTCAGACGGCAGGCCAGGTGATGGTGGCGTTCGCGGGCTTCTGCCGCGCCGGTGCTGGGTCGCGGTTGGCGGCCATCGTCAGCTGGTCGGTCCGCGGGCGGAGATCGACGTACGTCACGGTGTCCTCGGCGACCAACCACTGCGCGTGACCAGTGCGGCCATCCCTGTTCTTGCGATTCATCGGAACCCCTCCGTTCCCAGTGGCCGAGCTGGTCTCGGCCTCACACACAGCAGGTTCGCTCGCTCGCCGCGTCGATCCCATCCGCCGAACAGCCCCCGCACCGGCTGATCACGCTGTCCTCCAATCGGCTGACCGGGCTGGCGCCGATCAGAGTCGCGCTCTGGACCAGTGCGATAAGTGACCGGCATGCTGGAGATGGCCTCCGTACGCCGGAGGTGGGGCTTGGGAGCGGACATGGTGGGGAGCGGGCGGAGTACCAGCACGCGGGAGTCGGCACGCGTCGTGGTGGTGGACGACCATCCGTTCTTCCGGGACGGGCTGATCCGGGGCCTGCGCGAAAGCGGCTACCTCGAGGTGGTGGGTGAGGCTTCCACTGGCCGGGAAGGCCTCGAGGTGATCGTCGGCGAGCGTCCGGACGTGGCCGTTCTCGACTACCAGATGCCTGACCTGACCGGACTTGACGTCGTCCATGCGATGGTCCGGCAAGAACTGCCCACCAAGGCGCTGATCCTGTCGGCCGTGACCGACAGCGCGATCGTCTTCCGGGCCCTGGAGGAAGGTGCTCAGGGCTATCTGTCCAAAGAGGCTCGCCGTTCGGAGATCGTCGATGCGGTCCGGCGGGTGAGCCAGGGCGAGACTGTGGTCCCGCCGGAACTGGCCGCGGGGCTGGCCGATCAGATCAGGCTGCGTGCGGCCTCTGCTGGTCCTGTGCTCAGCGAACGCGAACAGCAGGTGCTGACCGGGTTTGCCCGCGGCCTCTCGATCCCCGAACTCGCGGCCGAGTTGTACCTGGGCGTGAGCACGGTCAAGACGCACGCCCAACGCCTGTACCAGAAGCTGGGGGTCTCGGATCGGGCCGCTGCCGTCGCCGAAGGAATGCGACGAGGCCTGCTCGAATGATCGCGTCGGAGCAGGTCGCCGGACTGCCGCACGAAGGTGCGCGGATCCAAGCCCTGCTGCGATTACTGCTCGCCGGGTTCCTGGTGGCGGTCCTGGTGACCCAACCACCGTCCGCCCACCTCCTGCTGTGCTGGGCGATCGTCCTGAGCTACGTGCTCTGGAGTGTGGCCTCCACGGTCGTACTGCGGATCGGCGGGCCGGGCGTACTGCGGTACACCTGGCTGGCCCTGGCGGTCGACGTATTCACCCTCGCCGGGCTGACGCTGGTCGCTGACAAGTCGGCAGACACGACGTGGACGGCGTACACCTTGCTGAACGGGCTGTTCGTGGTGCCGCTGATGGCAGCGACGCAGCTCAGTCCCCTGGTCTGTGCGCTCGCCACGGCGCCCACGGTGGCTGCCTATCTCGTCTCCGGGCTGCTGATCCGGCCGATCGACGAGGAGCCGATCTCGTACGTCGTACTCCGGGCCCTGCTGCTCGCCGTCGTCGGGCTTGCGTGCGTGCTGTTGACGGCATTGCAGCGCGCCCGCGTTCTGACGATCGCCCGACTGCTGCAGGAACGGAACCATCTGCTGGAGGAGATGGTTCAGATCGAGCAGCGGGAACAACGGGACCTGGCTGAGACACTTCACGACGGCGCTCTGCAGTACGTGCTGGCGGCTCGGCAGGACGTCGAGCCGGCGCTAGCGGGTGACGCCGAATGTCTCGAACGGGTCGAATTCGCGTTGGCGGAGACGACCCGGTTGCTGCGGGCAACGATGTCGCAGCTTCATCCGGCCGCGCTGGAATCGGCCGGACTGTTGCCGGTGCTGAAGGACGTCGCCGACGCTACTCGGTCACGTGGCCGGTTCTCCATCGACGTGGTGACGCACGACTGGGACGAGTCGACGCGCACCACAGTCGACGAACTGTTGCTGGTGACGGTTCGCGAACTGCTCACGAACGTGGTGAAACATGCCGCCGCCCGCAAGGTCGTCGTCGAGCTCGCGCGCACCGAGGCCGTTGCCCGGCTGCAGGTCATCGACGACGGCCGCGGGCTGGGCGGGGTGGACCTCGATGCCCGGTTGAGGAACGGACACCTCGGCCTCGCGTCGCGGCGAATCAGGGTGGAAGCAGCCGGCGGCTGGATGCGGTTGCGGGACGCCGACCCCCACGGCACAGTCGCCGAGGTAGAGGTCCCACTGGCCTAACGGCGCCTTCAGCCCTTCAGAGCAAGGCGATGCAGGCGGATCGCGGAGATCAGGAAGAAGATCCCACCCAGGATCGCGTAGCCGGCGACGGTGGTCAGTGAGGCGTTCGGCCCGCCGGCCATCACGATGAAACTGCCGCCCGCGAGGACGGAGATGCCGCCGCTGAGGATCATCGCCCACTGGCCACCGAGTCGGTAGCGCAGGACCGCGACGATCAACTGGACGATGCCCGCACTGATCGCCCAGACGCCCCACACCCGCAGCACACTCGGGATGCCGGAGGCGGCCGCGACGGCCAACCCGACGGCGGTGAGCAGACTCAAGCCCATGTTGAGGTAGAGCGGAGCCTTCGGCCGGGTGGAGCCCGAGGAGCGGAAGTCGATGACGGCCGCGGCGACGTCGAACAGTGGGTAGATCAGCAGCAGGACGACTGTTCCCGGGTTGATCTTCGTGTCGACCGCCATCATCAGGATCGCCCAGACGAGGGCGAATCCGAAGCGGACGTAGTACAGGGTTCGCAGGGTCTTGGTGCTGCCGGCGGCATCAGTCACTGAGCCGGTGGCGCCGATGGATTCGAATGAAGTGGACACCAGATTCCTCTCGAGATGGACGAACCAGCACTCGCCGAGCCGACCGACGACGGACGGACCGCGCTGCACCGGATGCGCTGTCGTCTGGGCGAATGCTCCCGCGACGTGCCGTGCTGACCGTGCCGTGCTGACCGTGCCGTGCTGACCGTGTAGACAGAACGATCGGTACTGCGAACACTGACAGCAACTGTCGATCGTTGTCAAGACCGATCGTTCTGTCTGCTAGTCTCGGCACAGCACTTCAAGAGATCGGACGGGAAACGGATGTCGGAAGCACGGGCTCGACTGCTCGGCACTGCCACTGAGCTCTTCTACGCCGAGGGCCTGCATGCCGTGGGAGTCGACCGCGTCATCGCTGACGCACAGGTGACGCGCGCCACCTTGTACAGGCACTTCCCGAGCAAGGATGACCTCATCGTCGCCTACCTGACACAAGCCGACGAGGCAGTCCGGACGCGGGTGGATACCGCGCGGGCCGAAGGCGCCGACTCCGACGACATCATTCGAGCCGTCGGCAGATCCATCGCCGATGACATCCAAAGAACCGGCTTCCGAGGCTGCGCGTTCCTCAACGCCGCCGCCGAGTATCCCGACCAGCGCCATCCGGTCCACCAGGCAGTTCTCAAGCACCGGCAGTGGTTTCTGGAAACCCTGATCGAGCTCTTCTCCGGAACCGGGAAGATCGACCCAGAACCGGCCGCCCGGCACTTCGTCATGCTGCGAGACGGCGCCATGGCGGCCGGCTGCCTGACCGATCCGAAACCCATCGGTGAGACATTCCTGCGCGGAATCGAAGGCCTGCTCACCTATCGCAGTCGCCAGCCGGCCGGCTGATCCTCAAGGCTGCAAGCGCTCAAGGTGTGGCGGAGATGCCCTTGAGGAGGCCGGTCGTCTGGCCGATTTCGATGAGGTACCCGTCCGGGTCACGCAGGTAGCAGCGCAACTCGCTCTGGCGATCCTGGGGTTCGGTGAGGAAGTACGCCCCCTTGGCGCGGGCAGCGGCGTAGAACGCACCGATGTCGGCGACCCGGACATTGAGGAACGCCGAGACCGGATCGCCCGGCTCCGGAGGGGTCAGCGTGACGTCCGGCTTGTCCGGTGTCGGTCCCCCGCCGGGATTCATGATGATCCACGTGTTGGCGACCTTCACGACGGCCGGGTTCTCGGCCATCACCACCCGGCCACCGAAGACGTCCGCGTAGAACTCGCGCGACACCCGGACATCGCGCACGGTCAGGAAGTGGGTGACAACCAGACCCTGCTCCGGTGCCGGGAAGTCGTTCTGCTCCGCCATTCGATATCTCCCTACCAGTCGTCGAATCCTTCACTACTGACAGGACAGCGTCGCCACCTGTGACAGCCCAGTGCCCTCCGACGGAGGGCACTAGGTCGCCGCGGGCGAGTGGGCGTCGGACGACGAGGGCAGGGTCAGGAGCGCGCCGATGAAGAAGCACAGGGCGCCGAGCGCGGTGCACCAGTTCACGACGGCCAGGTCGAGGATCGAACCGGTTGAGGGTACGACGAACGAGGCGATCGCCGAGATTCCGAACAGGACGCAGCCGAGCAGATTCACGGCGGCCGTCGTACACGCCCGATCCATCCGAGCCGGGAGGAGCCGCGGTCCGGCCGTGACTCGGTAGGCCAGCGCGCCGGACACGAGAAAGCAGGCAGAGCCGAACACATCGGGCGTCCAGATCAGCCGGTTCTCCTGCTGCGTCGACAGGCTTTCCTGCAAGGCGGAGTACGTACTGAGGTTGAACAGAAGAGTGCCGACGAACTGGACCGCGGCACTCCACCAGGACGGGTCACGACCCCAGCGATGCCCGCGCCGGACGGTTCCCTCCCGCAACTCCATCGCGGCGGCGAGGGTGAAGAAGACGGAGCCGACGAAGAACACCACGCCGTCGGCTGCGGCACCCACGAGCTGGACGAACCCAGGGAACGGCCCGATGAAGAAGCAGGCCGACCCCACCGCGAACCCCACGGCGATCGCTAGGTCCCAACCCCTCCGGGTGGCCGGCCTGGGAACGGAAACCAGCGCGTGGCCAATCACGTGCGCACCACCCCCACCCGCCGACCGTACGGCAGGCCCCGGAACGCGCTCCTCCCCCGGCGCGGATGAGCAGCGATGTCGCCTTCCGGATTTACCTGTGCACGAAAGGGTTGCAGCGCTGTAATGAGTGCCCGAAGATGGGGCGCACTGCCCCTGCACCGGAGGAGATCCCCGTGACGGCGTACTGCCGCAAGCTTGCTCGGTCCGGTCGTCGGTTAGCGGTTGTCTGGCTCGCTCTGCTGGCCGCCGTCGGCGTCGTGGCTCCGGTGGGCACGGCTCCGGTGAGTGCGACCGAAGCGGCGCCGGCCGAGTCGACCTTCCAGAATCCCGTCTCCGCAACGCCACCCGGAAGCCTTGCCGATCCGTCCGTGATCCGCGGCCGTGACGGTTTCTGGTACAGCTTCACGACGGCCCGCAACATCACGATCCAGCGGTCCAAGGACCTGATCAGCTGGGAGCCCGCCGGCACGGTCTTCACCGACACCACCCGTCCGGAGTGGTTCCGCGACACCTCGACGATCTGGGCTCCCGACGTGTCCTGGCTCGAGGGTCGGTACGTCCTCACGTTCAGCGCGATCGACACCGCCGTCGCACCGAACCCGAACCGATCGATCGGTGTCGCGAGCGCGCCCACCCCGACCGGTCCGTGGGTCGCCGATCCAGCGCCGGTCATTCCGCCCGGCACCTGGCAACCGTTCCCGGACGAACCGCCGCGGATGCAAGGAATCATCGACAGCGAACTGTTCACCGCACCGGACGGCCGGCGCTACCTGTACTACGGCGGCTTCAACGGCGGCATCTTCGTCCAGGAGGTCGACGGCCAGGTCAGGCAACGGATCGGCGCTCCCGTGCGGGTCGTCGCCGAGGATGCCTACGAGGCGGCGTACGTCGTCTACCGCAGCGGCTGGTACTGGTTGTTCTACTCGACCGGCAACTGCTGCAGCGGTCCCAACAGCGGCTACACGGTCGTCGTCTCTCGCTCGCGAAGCCCGCGCGGGCCGTTCGTCGACCGCACCGGCGCACAGGCCAATTCCGCCTATCCCGGTGGAACCCCGGTGCTCACGCCGAACGGCAACGCCTGGGTCGGGACTGGACACAGCACTCAAGCAACCGACGCCTCGGGGCAGGACTGGCTGCTGTACCACGGCATCGACCGGAACCGACCGTGGTACGACATGCAAACGCAGAAGCCACTGGTGCGTTCGATGTTTGCCGATCAGCTGGACTGGATCGACGGCTGGCCGGTGGTCCGGGCCGGCCAGTTCGCGAGCGAGAACGGAGCCGCTCCGAAACCAGCCCTGATCGCCGATCCGGTCGAGGGCATCAGCACCCCGGACCCGAACACCTGGGTCGGCGCCGAAGGTTGGACGGTACGTCGCGAGCAGGCCGGCGGATACCTGCACGCTGAGGCCACCGGAGGCGAACTTCACCTGCAGGCGCGGCAAACAATGAACACCGACCTGCGGGCCAGAGCGTCGGTCCGGGCACCACTGGGCCGCGGCCAGGTCGGGCTGATGCTGGGCGAGTTCCGGCCGGGCGCAGGCGTCCGCGTCACACTCGACGCCGACCGGCGGGCGCTCGTCGTCACCGACACGACGCCGGCAGCACGCGAGATCAAACGGGTCGCCCTGCCTGCGGCGACAGATCCGGGCAGCTGGCACGAACTGGACGTCCGGATACGCGGTCGGCAACTGGTGGTCGAGATAAGCGAGGCCGGGCTGTACGACCCGCAGGCACGCGTCGAGGTGAAGCTGCCGAGGCCCCTGCACTCCGGCTCGGTGCGTCTGGTCGCCGCCGGCGCGCCGGTGGACGTGGACGATGTGACCGCGGCGCAGCTGTACCAGCCGATCACCACCCGGGAGCCCGACCCGGCAGTCGGCCGACTCGACCCGGCGCGCAGCGACGAGTTCGACGGGCCGCTCGGATCGGACTGGAGTTGGGTCCGCGAGCCTGCGGCCGACGTACTGGACGGACGCCTCGACTTCCCCGTCCAGGCCGGCGATCTGACCGGCGACACGGACTCCGCATCGGTGCTGTTACGCGAACCTCCCCCAGGCGACTGGGTGGTGGAAACCAAACTGACGCTGGACTTCGGGGCCGTGCTCGACAAGCGGTTCCCGCAGGCGGGTCTGATTGTGTACCGCGACGACGACGACTTCCTGCGACTCTCGCTCCGCGGGCACGGCCGGACGCGAACCACCGAATACGGCAAAGAGAGCGTCCAGAACCTCGGCCCCAACTCCGGCAGCGTGCTCAGCCTCGCCGGCGCGGCACCCACCACCTGGATGCGCATCGCCCACACCACCGACCCATCGACCGGCGAGGGCCGCTACCGCGCCGCCATCAGCCGAGACGGCCGGCACTGGGTCTGGGGAATGACCTACACCCTCCCCGCAGCAGACGCCGCCGGCACCCGAGTCGGCCTCTTCGCCCACGGAGGCGACCGCGCCCAACAAGCCCACTTCGACTACCTACGCTGGTACCAGCCGTCCGGGTCGTAGAGGCCCTCCTGGATACGGGCTCGTTCAGTTCGGGAGGGTTGCTGTGAGGCGGGTCTGGTTGTTCTGGGTGAGTTGTATGTCGGCGACTTGTGCGACCGCGATGGCGAGTTGGTATCCGGTTGTGCCGGAGTGGTCTTTCACCTGGCAGGCGCCGATCGTGCGCAGTACGCCGTCGCGATCCCGGACGTGGATCTCGTATCGGCCGTCCGTCGGTGCGGACGAGATACTGACCAGCAGCCAGGACGGGTTTCCCTGGTAGAGGAAGACCGTGCCGGACTGCGCGCCGGACGGCGTGTTCAGCCGCGCGGCCTTGAGGTAGCGGCCGTTGGCGATCGACAGGGCCTGCCGGTACTGGTCGGCCAGCGCGCGGTCCGTTTCTCCTTGCTGGTAGACGATTGTGGTACTTCCGCCGGAAACGAGCAGCAGGGCGGCCGCCATTCCACCAACGGCGAGCATCATCCGGCGCGAGTACCGGCGGCGCCGGTCGGGCGTTCGCGATCCCGCAATGCCCAGCCGTTTCAGTACGGCGCTCTCGAACTCCGGCGGCGGCTCCGCCGGCGGTGCGAGCATCAGCAGGCCGTCCGCAACCTTCGCCAACTCATCCAGCTCGGCCCGGCAGCTCGGACAACTGGTGACATGGCCGAGTGCCCAGGCCCGTTCGTGTCCGGAGGCCGCGCCCGTGGCCAGTTCGGCAAGCAGCGACCGCGTCGCCGGACAGTCATGCGGTCTTGTCATCGCTCACCTCGAAATGGTCGCGCAGCCGGGCGAGGCCAAGCCGAATCCTGGTCTTGGCGGTGCCCAGCGGCACTTGCTCCCGCTCGGCGATCTCCCTGGCGCTGAAGCCGTAGAACGTAGCGAGCACCACGGCCGCGGCCTGTTCTCGCGGCAACCGCCGGAGCGCGGTGCGCATCTGGTCGGTATCGGCGAGCTGTTCGATCTGGTGGTCGTCCGACGCCTCATCAGCCGACAGCACCGCCAGGAGTACATCTGGGTCGTACGGCTGATCCCGACGCAGCCGGATCGTATCGATCGCCGCATTGCGAGCGATGGTCAGCAGCCACGACAGGACGCTGCCTCGCCGCGCGTCGTAGCCGCCGGCGAATCTCCACGCCCGTACGAACGCCTCCTGGGCCACATCATCCGCGGTGGCCGACCGGCCGACGATCGCCGCCGCCAAGCCGTACACCCGGGACTGGTAGCGCCGCACGAACGTTGTCGCCGATTGCGGATCTCCGGCCGCCATGCCGGCGAGCAGCGCCTCGTCGCTCACTCCCATGGCGGGTATTACGCGCCGGGACCCCCGATTGGCTCTCTCGAAACGAGATCCGTTCGGCTTGCTCGGCCCGTAGTACCGCAAGAAGCCATTCGAGGGAGCTGAGAATGTTCGACAGGAAGACGCAGTTCACCGGTCGCCGCATCCGCGCCGCCGCGGCAACTGCCGCACTGCTGGCGCCGGCGGTGCTGGTCGCGTGCGGGAGCAACGACGAGTCGGCGGACGCGGGCGGCATGTCGCTCTCGATCGCCGAGCCGGCGAAGGACGCCACCGTCAGCCTTCCGTTCACGGTGAAGGTCGACGCGGGCGTGCCGCTGGGACCGACCGAATCCGGCAAGCACCACGTGCACCTGTGGCTCGACAACCACGCGAACGACTACCTGGTCGTCGAGTCGGACACCGCGGAAATCACCAGCGGGCAGAAGGCAACCTTGTCCGGCAAACCGTTGGGGGTCTCCCCCGGTACGCACACGATCCACGTCTCGCTGCGCAACGCCAACCACTCGGCGGCAGGGGTGGATACGGAGATGACCATCAAGGTCGGAACCGGAACCGGCGCCGCACCGACGACCACCGCGCCCTCGGAGCCCGAAACCAGCTCCGAGGACCCGTACGACTACTGACGCCATGGCGATGACGAAGCACCGGGTCCGGACGGTCGAGCGGTACACCCGACGGACCCGGTGGTACCACGCGGCCGTCTACATCACCGTGCTCGCACTGCTCGGGACAGGCTGGTGGCTGCTGACCGGTCGTGAGGGCCAACCGAGCCCGGCCGCCCGGCTCACCGGCGTCGCCGACGTCACGCTGCACACCTACGCGGGTTGGGTGCTGACCGGTCTCACGGCGGTCGCGGTCACCCTCGGTGCACGCGCCGCACGGACCTTCATGGTGGAGTCGGTGCGCGTCGACAAGGGCGACCTCCGGTGGTTCATCCGCTGGCCCGTCGCCGTCGTCACCGGCCGGTTCTCCCACCACCGCGGCCACTTCGATCCCGGACAGCGCGTCGCCAACCTCGTACTGGTGACCCTGCTCGCTGCCCTGGTGGCCAGCGGCGTCGGGCTCACGATGGTGGTTGGCGGCCCTGGATTCGTGTGGTTGCAACGCGTGCATCGCTGGGCCACCTACCTCATCACCCCAGTGCTCGCCGGGCACATCCTGATCGCCGCCGGTCTGCTGCCCGGGTACCGCGGTGTCGCCCGCGCCATGCATCTGGGCGGGCGGCTCCGGATCGACACAGCGCGCCGGGTGTGGCCGGGCTGGCTCGACCGCCGGCTCGCAGAGGACGATGAGGACGACCAGCAGCCCAGGCCGGCCGGCGACAGTCCGGACTGAACCATCCGGGTACGGGATGCGTATCTAGGCGTGTGTCGACGGATGGTGGATCCGGGAGCGAAGCGGACCTCGAGGTGCTGTACGACCGGTATCGCGGGCCGCTCCTGGGCTATGTCCTGCAGTCGGTGAGCGGCGATCGCCAGTACGCCGAAGATGTCGTCCAGGAGACCATGATGCGCGCCTGGCGGAACTCGCCTGCCCTTGACCCGGAGCGAGCCGGACCTTGGCTGTTCACGGTCGCTCGGAATCTCGTCATCTCCGGTCACCGCCGACGTACGGCGCGGCCGACCGAGGTACCCATGCCCGAGCGAGAGTTCGCGGCGGCGGACGACGACATCGACCGGGTCCTGCAGGCCTGGCAGGTCGCAGAGGTTCTGCGGGGACTCAGCCGGGACCATCGCCAGGTGATCATCGAACTGTTCTACCGCCGGCGGACCGTCCGAGAGGCGGCCGATCACCTCGGCGTTCCGATCGGGACAGTGAAATCGCGAAGCTTCTATGCGCTGCAGGCGCTGCGAGCGGCTCTGGAGGAGCGAGGGGTGACCGGCTCATGACGTGTCCGCAATCCGACGCGATCGGCCTCTACGTGCTCGGGGGACTCGATGGCGACGAACGCCTCGCGATGGAGCAACACCTCCAGGACTGCGCGCAGTGCCGGGAGGCCGTCGAGCAGTTCGCCCATCTGCCAGCGGTGCTGCACAGTCTCACGCTGGACGATGTCACCGCGCTGCGGTTCGACGACGACCCCGATCCGGAGCTCGACCGGCAACGATCGTCGGTCAGACGTCGTCGACATACGCCGAAGCGGGCCTTTCTCGCCGCCGCCGCGATCGCCTTGCTGGTCACCGGCGGGGTGATCGGTCGCCAGCTACCTGAGTCTCCGTCGCAAGCCCGGGGTGGTGTCACCTGGTCGGCGACAGATGGCGTGGGTGGGGTCGACACGCAGGTGCAGCTGAGCAGCCGTAGCTGGGGAACAGACATTCAGATCCACATGAACGACCTTGCTCCCGGCCAGCGATGCATGCTGGTGATCCACACCCGCAGCGGGCAGTCGGAGGTCACCGGCTGGTGGACCACAACCACGATCCAGGAAGCAGATGTCCCTGCCAGTTCGTCGTTCGCCCTCTCGGAGATCGCTCGCGTTGACGTCGTCAGAGCAGACCAGACCGTGATCGCATCTCTGACGGACGCGACACGGTGACATTGACAACTAGCGCGCGTACTTGAAGGTTCGTGTCGCCAGGTGGTTCGGGTCTGCCAGGGTCTCGCGAACGATCCGGTACGACGCGTCCACCTCGAGCTCGACGTGGATGCCTTCAGCGGGCAGGCCGAAGGTGAGTAACTGGTGCCCGCCGGGCCGAGGCTCGACGACGACGTCGGGGTCCGGCGGACCGGCGTACGGATCGCTGTCGATGAACTCCGGTCCATCGATGGTCACCGACTGTGCCGCCGGCGTCGGACCGGAGGTATCGCTGGTGATCGACTCGACGACCCGGAAGGCTTTCTGCGCGAGCATGACCTTGCGCACGCGCAGCAGCGCATCCCGGGACAGCTGTGGCGCCCATCGAATCGGGAAGCTGACGATGCCGCCGTGCCACCCCGTCGCATCGACACGCAGTTCGATGTGTTCGAGTCCTGTGGTCCACGCCACTGGGCCGACGAAGCATCCACGACCACACGGTTGGAGAACGACGGCCTCGCCCCGGCCGCTGAGCTTCGCTGCCAGGTGGAACACCGGCGGTTTGGCGTCGTTCGTAGCGGTATCGCCATCCGGCGTATGGAGCCGTACTTCCAGCCGGTTCTCGCCGGCTGCGATACCGACGGCGATCTGTCCGGCCAGGCCGCCCAGCCGGATCACCGGCCCGACGGCGGGCGTGGGATAGCCCAGGTCTGCAGTGGCCGGCGCCGGGGAGGGCAGCGACACGAGTGCTGCGCTCGCGGCCAGGACCACCACCAGGACCACGATCTCGGCTCGTACCACCCGGGTAAACGAGGATGCAGTTGCCGACAGCAATCGTCGCCGGGCCCGCCAAGCCAGGACCACAACTGCCGCGACCAGGGCGACCTTTGCGAGCAGCGTCCGCCCGTACGCCGTACCGGTGATCGCCCCGAGACTCGGCACCACCATGAACGCACCGACTGCGCCGGAGACGGCAACCACAACGAAGAGCGCCAGGGCCAGACGCGAGTACGCCGCGAAGGCTCGTCGTACCGGGACACCACCCACGTTGGCCCTGGCCACCCGGAGTAGATGGAACAGCGCCCCCAGCCAAACGCTCAGAGCCACCAGGTGGATGGCGACGACCAGTACACCGGAGACTCCGTGTTGACTCCCGAGGTGGTTGCGCAGGGCTTCTACCGGGATCAGTACCAGCGCCGTGGTTGCAACCATCCCCCGACGCATGCGCTGACCGAGCACTGCCGGCACGGCGAGAACGGCGGCCTCGACAGCGAGGAGAATCCCGGCCCGACCGAACCCGCCGGTCGCGACCACGACGTACAAGAGCAGCGAGGCTGCCGCGAGCGAACCAACGGCTCCCGAGAACCGCACCAGCGATCGCGGGCGGGTTGCCGCAGGCGCCGCGCGGTGCACGATCCGTTCCCCGACGGCTCCGCCCAACAGAGCGATCAGACTGAGGACGAACAGCCACCGCAGCAACGCGATCAGCGGGAATCCCGCCGAACTGCCGCTCTCCGCTCCGCTCAGCTCGACCGCTGTGGTTCCGACAGCGAAGTCGAAGTCGGCGGCAACCACGTCGCCGTCCTGCGCGGTGACCTCCCACTGGACCACATACCTTCCCGCAGGCAGAACGCCCAGGGTCTTCACGACGACTCGGCGTCCGCCTTGCTCGAGGCCCACGTTGGACGTGGCGACAGCGTGCCCGCTGCCGTCCTCGACCCGTACGCCGTGCGGGGCAACGCTGACCGATTCATCGAAGACCATCGTGATCGCGGAAGGCGTGGAAGCGACCGAGTAGCCCGCAGCCGGCGTCGTAGTCAGCAGCGTCGGGTGCGCACTTGCCGGTGATGCCGTGACGAACAGCAGGACCGGCGCCAGGCATGCGACGAGGACCCATCGCCGTCCGCTCAAATCGCTTCCTCTCCTATCGAGTGGTGCTGGTCAGGGTGGCCAGCAAGGTCTTGTCGGATCGGATCACGTCGATCCGATCGAGCTGCGACAACGGAATCGACGTACTGCCCGTGATCATCAGGTGCGCCTCGTAGTTGGTCGACCACCAGCCCGCCGTCTCAGCACCACCGGTCCGCGGATACACAACCAATCGGCACGTCAGCCCCGGTGGGAGATCCTCCATCCACAGCCGGATGTCTGTGCCCCAGGACCGATCGGCAAGGCGTGCGACCGTGTCGATTCCGCCGACCGCATCCGTCGACGTCCAGGTCGCAACCCCCGGTGACGGCTGATGGGTCCAGAGCTCCGCGCTCGCCACGCCGCCCGTTGCCAGGACCAGGACGACGATCATCGCCAGCACGAGCACGTGCGACCAGGGCCGGCGACGCACAGCCTCGACAGTAGTGGCCTCGGGCAACAGTCCTGCCACCTCGGATCCTGGGACCAGGTCAGGTCGAGACTCAGCCTCCAGGTTGCGTACAGGCGCCTCCTGAGTGACGTCATCCAGCGAAAGTCTGTGCATGAGCCCAGGCAGGTGGGCCACCTCGATCAGCTCCTGGCGGCAGATCTCGCAACTGGTGAGGTGCCACTCCATCTCGACCTGCTCCGGCGGATCCAGCGCACCCAGCACGTACGGCGCGACCGACCTCGTCTCCGGACACATCATCGGCGTGCCAAATCTGCAGTCGGACAGCGCCCGAACGCTGTCTCGGCCTCTGGCACATCCGTCACATGGTGCTAATACGCCGACCGAGGCTGCATGGTTCACCATGGCCCGTCCACCCGTGGGCCTGTGCTCCAGACTGTCTACAGGTCGAGCCGGACTCCGAGGGACTGGAGCCAGGCGTTGAGGTCGAGGGCCATCTCGAGGGCGTACCGGCTCACGGTCGAGGTGGTCTCGCCCGCCGGGGTTGTCGCGGCGTGCTTGGCGGCGGTGCGGTCGAGGAGGGAGTGAATGGGCGTGTCGCGATCGCTGAGGAGTGCACGCAGCTCATCGCGCAGTGCCTGTTCGTACGCCGGGTCCTGGGTGGCCGGGTAGGGGCTTTTGACGCGTTCCAGGATCGATTCCGGTACCACGTCTTTGACGGCCGCGCGGAGCAGGCTCTTCTCGCGTCCGTCGAAGGTCTTCATGACCCAGGGCGTGTTGAACACGTACTCGACCAATCGGTGATCGCAGAACGGCACCCGTACCTCCAGGCCCACCGCCATGCTCATCCGGTCCTTGCGGTCGAGGAGCGCCGGCAGGAAGCGAGTCAGATGCAGATAGCTGACCTCGCGCATCCGCCGCTCCAGGTCGTCTTGCCCTGAAAGGTGGGGGACCTCGGCCAGGGCGGTGCGGTAGCTGTCGGCGGTGTACGCCGGCAGGTCGAGCCGCTCGCGCAGATCGCGGTCGAGCAGGTCGGCGGGGGTGTGCTCGCGCATCAGCAGGGCGAGCCAGGGGAAGGTGCCGGCGTGGACGGCGGCCGGCAGGTGGAACCAGGCATAGCCGCCGAACAACTCGTCGGCGGACTCGCCGGACAGCGCGACAGTGGACTGTTCGCGGACCGCGCGGAACAACATGTACAGCGAGGTGTTCATGTCGCCGATGAACTGCGGCAGGTCCCACGCGCGCACGACCGTCGAACGCACCTGTGGGTCGGCCAGCTCGCCGGTTTCCAGCAGGATGTCGCGGTGATCCGGGCGGGCGTGGCGAACCAGGTCCTGCACGAACGGTCCGTCCGGGTCGACGCGCAGCTCGTCCGGCCGGAAGTTGTCGGCGTACCCGGCGAAGTCCACGGCGAACGAGCGGATCGGTCCGTGCTTGGCTGCCAGCGCGGTGATAGCGCTGGAGTCGAGCCCACCCGACAGCAGGCTGCACAGCGGTACGTCGGAGACCAACTGCCGGCCCACGCAGTCGTCAAGGAGCTCCCGGATCGTGTGGACGGTGGTGTCCAGGTCGTCGGTGTGCTCGCGTGCGGGCAAGGCCCAGTATCGGCGTTTGGTCAGACCTTCCGGACGCACCCGCAGCAGCTGACCGGGGCGCAGCTCGTACATTCCCTTGAACACTGCCTGCTCCGGGGTCTTGACCATGGCCAGCAGCTCACGCAGGCCGTCGGCGTCGACTGCGCGATCGGCCAGCGGGTTCGCCAGGATCGCCTTGGGTTCCGATCCGAACAGCAAACCGCCGGGTAGCGGGTAGTAGTACAGCGGCTTGATCCCCAGCCGGTCGCGGACCAGTAGCAGCTCCTGCCGCCGGATGTCCCACAGCGCGAACGCGTACATTCCGTTCAGCCGGTCGACGACGTCTTCACCCCATTCGAGGTAGCCGCGCAGGAGTACTTCGGTGTCGCTCCGGGTGCGGAAACGCTGCCCCTTCGATTCGAGCGCGGCGCGGAGTTCTCCGAAGTTGTAGATCTCGCCGCTGTAGCTGATGACCGCGGCGTCGTCGGCAGCCATAGGCTGCTTGCCGCCCTCGAGATCGATGAC
Source organism: Kribbella pittospori (assembly GCF_004331465.1). GTDB lineage: Bacteria > Actinomycetota > Actinomycetes > Propionibacteriales > Kribbellaceae > Kribbella > Kribbella pittospori. Next base: position 33,752 of record NZ_SJKB01000019.1, on the reverse strand, counting down.
CGCAAGCCTCCGATGGCCCAGCGCCACATGGGGTTGCAGCCACAGTCCCCCATCGTCGGGGCCGCGACAGCCCATCGTCTCGGCCATCGCGTGTGCCACGGCGCGTTCGCCGGTGAGATCGCGGTCGAAGTCCACCCATCCGGCAATGCCACACATGACTCTCCCTGTTCGCGCGTCTTCGGTTCGCCCGCTCCAGTCGTTGCGGCCACGGTAGTAATCGCCCGCCGGCTGGGTCATTGGCCGCCGCTGCCCACTCCTTGACGATCCACGCACGCCCTTCTTATGGGTCGCGCCAACGAGCAAACGGGTGGTAACAAAGGAGGTATGACGACCGTGTGGCGGTCCGACGACCAGTCTCCGGGCGCCCGAATGGAATACATCAGCCATGCGGTCGCCGACTCCCTCGTCCCGTTCGAGCTGCGTCCCGAGGACCAGACCGGTTTCCGGTGCGAGATCCGCACTGCCGACATCGGCGCGCTCCGGTTCGTCGACATCAGCGCACCGGACAGCGAGGCCGTGCGTGGTGTCCGGCAGATCCGCCGGTCGGATCCGGAGCTGTGCACCGTCCACGTGCAACTGCGTGGGCATCCGGTGGTCGAGCAGAGCGATCGGCAGGCGGTCGTGCACCCGGGCGACCTCGCCTTCGTGGACCTGTCGCATACCTCCCGGGTCGCCGGATCGGCCCACCGACAGGTTTCGGTGATGTTCCCGCGAGCGTTGCTACCGCTGTCCCGTGGTGACACCAGGGACCTGGTCGGAGTCCGTCTGCCCGGGCGCCGCGGCGGCGCAGCGCTGGTCGCCGGGTTGGTCCGCCAGATAGCCGACAACCTCGATGAGTACGCCGGCGGCGCTCGGATCGGTGCCGCGGTACTCGATCTGATCACGGCCACCCTGGCGGCGTGGACCGGTCGGGATGCCCTGGCGCCGGTGCAGCGGCGGCACGTCCTGATGCTGCGCATCGAGGCGTTCATCGAGCAGCATCTCGCAGACCCGGGCCTGACGCCCGGCCTGGTTGCGGCCGCTCATCACGTTTCGCCGCGGTACCTGTACCGGCTGTTCGAGCCGCAGGCGACCTCGGTGGCCGGTCTCATCCGAGCTCGGCGACTGGAGCACTGTCGCCGCGACCTGATCGACCCCGCGAACGCCGGGGTCGCGGCCAGCGTGATCGGGTCTCGCTGGGGCTTTCCCGACCCGGCTCAGTTCAGCCGGGCGTTCCGCGTGAAGTACGGCGTCCCGCCCGGCGAGTACCGACGCCTGAGCCTCCAGGCAGGCTGACCGCGCGGGGCGGCCCAGCCGGCGTGGGCATGAGGAAGACATGCCGACGTACACACCGGGTCTTCACGTGCTCGATCGGTCCGGAGGTCGACGAAAGGATGGACCGGTCGATGACCTCAGCAGGCGCGCGACAGTCCGGATCAGGACACGGCAGCAGGCGCAACATCGGATCCTCCTGGCGGGCACTGGGGACAGTCAGCGTTTGTGGCCGATGATCAGGTGCTTGTCACCGCTCGAGCGATGTACTGCGCAGTCGCTGAAACCGGCGTCCTGCAGCATGGAGAGGTACTCGTCCGCGGTGCGGTGGCGGCCCTGGGTCTCGACGTGCATGGTCAGATTCATGACTGAGGTGGCGAGCGGGCCGTTCAGTGCGTCGTCGAACAGCCGCTCCATGATCAGCACGCGGCCGGATGCCTCGCAGGCGTGGTAGGCCTTGGTCAGCAGCTGAGCGCAGGTGGCATCGGTCCAGTCCGAGAGCACGTAGCCGAAGGCAATCGCCTCGCCGCTGGGGAGTTCGTCGGCGAAGAAGTCACCAGGTACGAAGTCGAGTCGGTCGGCCAGGTCGTAGGTCGCGCGGGTCGGGTGCACGAAGTCGCCTACCTGGGGCAGGTCGAAGATGGTCGCCCGCAGATCGGGGTAGTGCTGCAACGCGGCAACGGAGAACGGTCCGCTCGCGCCGCCGACGTCGACCAGTGTGCGCACGTGGTTGAGGTCGGCAAGGACCGCAAGTTCCTTGGACGGTGCGTACGACAGGCTCCACATCGCCGTCATGAACTCTGCCAGCGCGTGGGTATTGCGGTAGAACGTCTCGAACGGCGACGGGAGGTTGTTGTCGACTTCGGCCTTGCCGTGTTCGAGATAGGCACTGAGCCGGGTGATCTGGTCGGATGTCTCGTTGACCAGGTGGTCGACGAAACCGCCGATGTAGTGTTCGTCGGCGGGGTCGAGGTACGGGCGAATCTCCGTCCTGAGTCCGTACCGGCCCTCTGCTGTGCGGTCAAGGATCCCGAACGCCGTTAGCGCCAGCAGCATCCGTTCCAGTGTTTCCGCGTCTACCTGGAGCGCAGTGGCCGCCTGTGTAGCTGGTGATGGCCCCTTGTCGATCAGATAGGCGAAGGCCCCGCATTTGTCGGCAAGGTTCAGGATCGGTGTCGACACCACACCGAACATGGCCCTTTCCAGCGCGCTGGGCATCATGGCGATTTCCTCCTAGCTGCATCGTCTGTTCCGGTGAGACCAGCCACGCTAGGCAAGACCGCAACGGGTGTCGTTGCCGCGCACCGCCCAATGCTTGCGGATCCCCGCCAGCCCAGTCGGCCACTAGAGTGCTGGCTGACCGAAGACCTGTGCGCAGCACGGAAGGTTCAGTCGTGAGTGTTCTCGAGGCAACGGCCGCACGCCTGATCAGCGACGCCGGTGATGGAGCTCCCCCGGGCGTCGTCCTGGGCATCAACACTCCGGGCATCAAGGCGTCGGTCAGTGCCGGCCATCGAACCGTCCGGTGGGAGGGCGACGTGCGGCACGGGGTAGCGGCGATGACAGTCGAGACCTATCACGATCTCGCCTCGGTCACCAAGGTCGTGGCGACCACGACCGCGCTGATCCGGCTGGTGTCCGCGGGCCTCGTCGACCTCGACTCCGCCGTACGTCGCTATCTTCCGAACTTCACCGGCGACGCAACGGTGCGGGATCTCCTCCTCCATCGAGCCGGCCTCTGGGAGTGGTACCCGCTCTACATCAGTCCGCGCCAGGTGGAGGAACTCCCGCGGCGATATGAACCTCGCCAGGAGCGTCACTACTCCGATCTCGGCTTCATCCTGCTCGGCCGGATCATCGCAACGGCCTTCGGTGGCGATCTGGAGCGGGCTGTGACCGAACTGGTCACCACACCGCTCGAGCTGATCAACACCCGCTTCGCTCACCCAGCCGGCGAACCAGTGGCGACCGGTGCCCGCGACGATCGGATCGAGATGACGATGCTCGACACCGGCCGGCCCTACCCGGTGCCGCACCGCAGCACCGAATTCACCGGCTGGCGACAGCACTCGATCGACGGGGAAGTTGCCGACTGCAACGCGTACCACGCCTTCGGCGGTGTCGCCGGCCATGCCGGCCTCTTCTCGAACGTCCCCGACCTGTTGCGCTGGGCCACAGCGCTTGCCGACTACGAAGAGCACGACGTCCTCTGGCAGCCGGACGTCGCCCGGGAGTTCTTCACGGCGGGGCCGGACGAGACACAAGCGCTGGGCTTCCGGCGCTATCGTCTCGACCTGCCGGGCGAGACCGTGACCGTGCTGGGCCATCCCGGGTACGTCGGCTGCGCGGTGGGCTTCGTACCAGGACGCGGCATCGCCCTCGCCCTCGGCAGCAACCGCCTACTCGTCCCCGGCACCCCAGTCAGCACCGAGACACTCTTCACCGAACTACTCACCACGACCAGCACCCTCCTCCAATAACCAAGCACCCGATCGACGTTCGGCCTGGAATCCACATCCAACAAGGGACCGCACCACCGCCGGGCCTACGCCACGGGTCGAGGCTTGCTTCGGCGCCGGACCGGTAGAAGGCGACAACTGCGGGGATCAGTTCCATGGGTTCTGACGATGCCGTGCCCGCGGCCGTGCAGCAGCAGGTGGCCGAACTTGGGTCTCGGGTGCAGATGCCGGCCGTCAAGCTGGTCGGTCATCGACGACACCGCGCAGCTTTGTGAAGGCGTCCCGAAGCGACGACTGCGACCCTCGCACGGTGTGAGCCGGTGCGGCGACCCGGACCGGCGCCTGCCCTGCTCCAAGACACGCGCCAACTGCTTGGACGGGCCTCAGCGTCATTCCTTCGTTCTCTTGGATGCGAGGTCCAGCTCCTCGGTGACGAGTTCTCGCCACCGAACTGGTCCGTGCCCGGAAAGGGCGAAGCTGGCGCTGCGCTTCAGCCGACCAGCAGCCCAAGGAGGGCACGATGAGAACACGCCGAATTCCGATCACCGCAGCACCGGCCGGCGGCGAGTGGACGAAGGTCGAGTGACGCCGCGCAGGTTCGCGCTGGGCTGCCTGCTCGCGGCCCTCGCGATCGCTGCCCTGATCGCCGGCTGGTGGCTGCTCGCCACCTACGTGTTCAGCACCGGCGATGACGGTCCCACTACCTATTCGATCGAGAAGAGACGAGCGACGAGACTGCCCGGGGTTGGTTCACCCCCGGGATGGGTCACGCCAACGAGTTCCGGCTGCTCGCCGTCTGCGTCTCGGCCTGAAGCCCAGCGCCGCACATCAGACCTGGATCGAGTACAGCGGCGACTAGCACGCCCGCTATCCAACCACGACGGTCACCAAGGCTTCATGGCGGACCGACAACACCGCTGCCTCTTGATGAGCTCCTGTCATTCGATGAAAGTGAACTGAAAGTGTGGCGACGGAGAATGCCCGCGACGCATCTCAGGGACGTCGCTCGTGCACTGCCGCGGGCATCGAGCGACTGCAGGAGAGGTGACTCCATGAGACATCGGACAGGGCAACGACCGGCTGGAACGAGACCGCCGTCCATCGCAGGTTTGGACATCTCCGATGGCCCACACGCGCAGTTCCTCGCCACTGAGCACTGGAGCTTGCTCGCCACGCGGAGCATGACGTGGAACGAGATCTTCAGCCGCACCGGGACCTACCTGACTGTGCTGTCGGCGACGGTCGTCGCACTCTCGCTGGTTGCCAACGCGACCGGCTTCGGCAGAGACTTCCGGACCTTCGCCCTGCTGGTTCTCCCCCTCGTCCTCCTAGTGGGGATCGGCACGTACTTTCGATTGGTCGAAGCCGATATCGAGGACGCATGGCTGGTGATCGGTATGAACCGGCTACGGCATGCCTACGTTGAACTCGCACCGGAGATCGAGCCCTACCTTGTTGCCAGTCATCACGACGACGAGCCCGGTCTTCTCCAGACGTACAGCTTTCGTGGCCGTGTCGGCGTAACGCACTGGTTGTCGGGATCGCCGGTCATCGTCGGGATCATCGACGTGGCCGTGGTCGGCGTACTGACAGGATTGATCTGTCGCTCCGCAGGTGCTGACACGGTGGTTCAAAATGTCGTCAGCGGCATGATGGCTGTGCTGACCCTGGCCTTGCTGGGCGCCGTCGCATATCGCAGGGTCCGCAGAGCCAGCCAGGACTACTGGGCCCGCTTCCCCAGTGCGAGCAACTGATGCGAGCAACACCGCCGATCGGCCATCGAGCAGACTGCGCGGGCGCGCAGGCGACCCGACATTCAAGCCATCGGACATCGCCGCGTAGCTCGCGGATCTGGATGGCTGGAACCTGTAACAGAAATCGGGCGGTTCTCCGTCCCAGGGACTTGTTCGGGCGGACCGACAAATGCCGCGCCGCGAAAGCGGCAGCCGGGGTCCACGCGTCTCGTCAAGGCAACCAGACGTCGTGACCTGCGAGGTCGCGATGATCGTGCACCGGCCAGTGAGAACCGGCTGGACGCAGCTCACGGCCAACCGCGGCCGGCGCCCGACGATTGCGACTGGAATCGATCGTGCGGAACGAAGTCAGAGTGGAAGCCATCGGCCGAAGAAGCCAAAGCTCCACTTGGTAACAGCGGTCACTCCGCGGCCGGAGGCTGCGCGTCGTCGCTGACACGAACAAAACCTCCAGCCGGTTGCCCGAGAGATCAACGTCAGCTGAGTTCAGAGGTCATGCCATTCCCCGAGACAACGCACATCGGCACCATCTGCGAACTTCCGGAGCACGTCCCGTGCTCGCGCGGACTCCAGCACGTAGTCCCCAGAGAAGGTCGCAAGATCGTCCATGATCAGCACGTCCACCAAGTCCGAACCGACCACCGAACCATCCCCCGTGAGAAGGGCTATCGACTCCGGCCCCGACATGCACTGCACGACAGCGAACCCCATCCGGAATCCGACAAGAAGCGCTGGAAAATCGTCGTCCGCCCGTCGAACCTCGACGTACCCCTGATCGATCGTGGACAACTCGTCAACCAGGCGAACCAAGTCGTCTCGGTCGACCAACTGCTCGGTGGCAGCGAACCGGCCTGTCTCCACCGAAGTCGCAGCGACGAGCGCTCGTTCATTGGACACGTGGTTCCACTCCTATCGAGGCCATGGCTTCGGATCTGCGTTGTTGCCCACGAACGTCCGACTGTTGCCCCACTTCGCCGTGCGTGGCACCGTCCCGGCAGGAGCTCGAACATCAAGGGTCGCACCTTGCGGCAGCAGCGTAGGCACTTCGGACGTACAGAACCCGCAGATCCCGTTGGGCCGGTCACCTTCACCACAGCTGCCGGCGAGATGCTCATGATGGACCGTGCCCTGTTCGGCGGCAACTCAGGCGGCAACGATGAGTACGAGGGCGAAGAGGAATGGGGCAGCGCAGTAATGGGCGGCCTTCGTGACTGCCAGCCGGCCGGGTGTCGGGCTCGATCGGCGATGCGGTACGGCGTACTGAGAGACGACGTACTCGTCGCCTAGTTCGGGCCCGCTCTCCGCACAGGCCTGGCCCGGCGCCGACCTCGAGGGCTGCTGCCCACTGACTCACGCGCAATTGCAGGTTCTGCATACTGCGCCCGGGCGGAGGATGTGTCAGCATCACTCCTCGGGTCTGTCTGTACCTCCTTGGCAGCACGACCTCCGACCTCCCTGAGGAGCTTGCTGTGCGTATCACCCTGCCGCGCGCCATCGCGTTGAGCGCAGTGCTCCTGCTGTCTGTGGCCTGCGGGAGCATGAGCGAGGACGCGGATGCCGAGCAGAGTCTTGTGTCCGTCACGCCCGCCGGGCTCACGCAGGAGACCTTCGTCCCACGGGTGCTGGATGCGCTCTGGGCGAAGCGCAGCTTCAGCGTGGAGGCCTTCGTGGTTCCGAAGGGCGGGCGACCAAGCGACCTTCACAGCTAACGTGCGCCTGACCGGGGCCGGGACCGACGTCTCCATCCCGGCCGGAGACCCTCCAGTAGTCCGGATCGGCGATGCGGTGTACGTGAAGGACCACAAGCTGACCGGCAGCACGAAGCGCCCGTGGGCACGGCTGAACCCGGGCAGCAAGAATCCGGCCGAGGATTCGACGCCGAGGACGTTCTGCGACGGATCGAGTTCGTGCTGGACGACGGCGCGGAGCTGGCTACCCACCTGCGGCTGACGTTGCGCGACTTCGGCAAGAGCCTGCCGATCGCCGCGCCGCCAGCGGCGACGGTTGGCACTGTAGGTCGGTAAGGGTCTTGTCGAGGGCGCCCTCATGATGTCCTTCAGCGGCGCGTAGTCCTCGGCGGTCCACTTCTCGGTGACCGAGTACACCTCCGCCTGCGCCTCGTCGACGACGTCGTCGACCTCGCCCTCACCGGCATACCCGAGCTGGACGATCTTCGTACCGGCCTCGACCAAGCGGCGCAGAATCGCCTTCTCCCGGACGATATGCGCGTAGTACCCGGCGTTCGCCGCGAGCGGGACGGAAGCGACCAGCGTGTGCACGTACGGCGCGCCGCCGATCCGGGCCATCTCGCCGCGGGCGTACACGTCGGTGATCGCGTCGAAGACGATCTCGTGCGCCGGCCGGTAGAACTCGGTACTGCGCAGGGTCTCGATCACGTCCGCGAGCGAGTTGCGATCACTGTGTCGCAGCCGGCGGCGAAGTCGTCATCGACGAGGTTCGGCACCACTGGGGCGCGGCCACGCGCACCGGCCGTATGCCGCGATGGCGACTCAGTCACCGCGCTCAAGACCGGTGGCGGTTGCGGTCGCGACAAGGATCATGTGGTTGTCGGTCATGTACGCCGTCGGGGTCCAGCTCCGGGAGCGCAGGTCGGCCTCGAGCTCGTCGACGGTCCAGTACCGCTTCATCACGGTGAACTGGCGCCCGTCGGCCAGCTGGCGCTGCTCCGGTCGCCCGCCGGACGGTTGGGGCGACAGTGAAGCGCTGTCGACGATGAAGACCCGACCGCCGGCTTTCAGCGCTGACCGAACTCCGGCCCAGAACCCTGCCAGCCGACCGTCGGGGACGTGCGACAGCCAGTAGGTGAACATCACAACGTCGTACGACGCCGGATCCGGTCGCCAGCCAAACACATCGGCTACTACATATTCGATGTTGAGTGGTGCCCCTGCGAGTCGTTCGCGGTTGCGCTCGATGACCTCCGGCGAGGCGTCGACGGCGGTGACGTGTTCGGCGTGTCCGACCAGGTGCCGGGTCCATAGCCCGGTGCCGCAGGCCAGCTCGAGCACCCGTCCCGTCGGAGCGAAATCCTGCAACGCTGCCTCGGCCTGGGCGACATCGTGGAACCACTGCCGCTCGAGCTCGGGTGGCAGCGCATACGGTCCTCGACGGACCCACCAGTCGTCGTACTCGCCTGCGCGCGCCCGGTAGTACTCGATCTGCTCGGCAACCGTGTCGTCCATCGTGCCACGGTAGAGCCGCACTCCAGGCCGGCCGATGCGACACCCGCTTCGCATGATCCGGCCGAGGGCCGGCCTCGACCGGTCGACGTCGACCGGTTCCCCTGATTGTCTGCGTCACTGGGCAGCCGGGAGCGGCTCCAGCAGTTCCGGCCCGTTGTCCTTCACGGTGTTCACGGCCTTGGAGCCGGCGTACATGTCGAGCGAGCCGACGCTGTCCGTCGCCGTAGTGGTGATGATCCCGCCTGCACCAGCTCGACGACACCGAGGTGGTGTACGTCGGGACCACCCGGTCCGGGTCGTCGTCGTGGAGCGACTTGTCGTACGAGACGTCATACAACCCGGCCAGCGCCAGCGTCGACCCGTCCGCCGGCCACAGCACGAACGGCTGCTTGAGCTTCTTGCCCGACTTGCCGACCTCGTCGGTCTCCAGTCACTCGTAGAACGCGTCGACCGGACTTAGCGCCCGCCGCGACGTGAACGCGCGCCGCTACGCGGGCTTCTCGTGGACCGTTTCCGCGCGGCGTTGATATCTTCGCGCCGTTTGGTCGGCCCGGGCCAGGTCGAGGGAGACAATACGGCGGGCTCGGGGCAGACTGGGTGGCGTGGGTGGGCCGGCAGTTGCGCGGCCACCCCTCGTTGCGGGGCGGGTCGAGGAACAGGGGATCCTCGGTGCGGCGATTCAGGGGGCGGCTGAAGGTCGGCCGTGTGCGATGTTCGTGCACGGCGAGGCGGGCGTGGGCAAGACCTGCCTGGTGAGGCGGATCTGCGACGCTGCTGTCGGGCGGGACTTTGTTGTGCTGTGGGGGCAGTGCGTCCATTTTGGATCTGTCGACTCGCCATATCTGCCGCTGGTCAACGCCCTGGAGGGCTGGCTCGAGTCGGCCGCGCCTACGGAGGTGTCCGAGGTGTTGGCCGCTGTTCCGGCCGCTGCTGAGTTGTTGCCTTCGTTGGGTGGGCAGGCCTCACTGGGTGCGGTTCGGCTGCTGTCGGTGGTCGATGGGATGGTGATGGCGATCGCGTCCCGGCGGCCGACGGTGTTGGTCGTGGATGACGTGCAGTGGGCGGATCCGGCGTCGCATGATGCGATCACCTATTTGGTTGCGGGCTTCAGGAGCCAGCGGCTGGCAGTGCTGGCGACGTATCGGGACGAGGAACTCGCGGCGGGGCATCCGCTGCACAGTTGGCTGGCCGACCTGACCCGGCTGCCGTCGGTTTCATCTCTGCGGCTGAACAGGCTGAGCCGGGACGATACCGAGGAGCAGCTCGCCTTGCTGCTGGGGGGCCGACCACATCCGCGCCTAATAGCTGACGTGATACGTCGGTCTGACGGCAATCCCTATCTCAGCGAACTGCTCGTCGGTGGGGCCACGCTCGCGGACGACGGCCTTCCTGCTGAACTGCCCACGGAGTTGGCGGGAGCGTTGCTCGGGGCGTGGCACCGGCTGTCGGCGCGGGCGCGTGAGGTCACGCGGATGCTGGCTGTTGGCGGACGGCCTGTACTGATCGACGATCTGACCGAGGTCGCCGCGGCACGCGGCATCGGCGCCGAGGATGTCGTCGCCGCGCTGGTCGAGGCGACGGACTCCGGGATCTGCGTAGCACTGGGCGCTGAGATGTGCTGGTTCCGGCATCCTCTACTGGCCGACGTACTGTACGGAACCTTCGTCCCCGGCGAGGCAGGCCCAATCCATGCGGCATGGGCGAAGGCGCTCGAGTCTCGGTCCCGCAGTGGCATCGACGAGGTACGTCGGCAGGGCGACCTAGCGCTGCACTACCAAGGGGCAGGGGACCCGGAGTCCTGCCTCGAGGCGTCGCTACGCGCAGCCGATCTCGCGCGAGATGTCAGGGCGCTTCGCGAGGAGGCGCTTCACCTGAGCCGGGCGGCGCGCCTCTGGCCTACCGTCCATCGCGGCGACGCCAAGAGGGTGGGCCAAGAACTGGACCTGCTGGAGCGCGCCGCTGGGGCGCACCGGCTGGCAGGTGACGACGAGTCAATCTTCACGGCGTGGAATCGGGCGCATGACTTGGTCGATGAACGAGCCGATCCACTGCGGGCGAGCTGGATCATCAGGCGCCGGTCCTTTAGCGCTCGGTCAACGGGCCGAGCCACGGGCGAACCGGTCCATGAGCTCGAGCGCGCTGTCGAACTGGCCCGTGCGTGCGCTGACAGCAGGGAGTATGCCGACGCGCTCGCCGATCTGAGCGAGTCTCACACGTTCATGAACGCCCCCGACGTGGCGCGACGGTACGCGGAGCAAGCAGTCCAGGCAGCGCATCGGTCCGGGTCCACCGAAGCACTGACGCACGCCTACAGGGCACGGGCATTGGCGTTCATCCGGGAGGACCGATCCGATCGCGACTCAGCCGAGTGCTTGCGATTCGCCCGGATGACGGATGACCCTTCCTTGCTCGAGGACGCCCGTATGGTCAGGTCCGACTACCTCGAGGCGCGCGGCCGTGTCGCCGAGTCGACCGAGCTCATGGCCGAAGGGCTCAGCGATGTCCTCGGCGCAGGCGCGTTGAGCGGGGTCTCCGGCCTCACGCGTGTCCTGGCGTGCCAGCTCCTCATGTTCGGGCGCTTCGAGGAGGCCGGCCACGTCATCCGCCAGGGCCTGGCGTTGGCGGATGGGCCGGAGAGAACAGCTGACGTACGGCTCGCCGCCGCCTTGCTGTCCACACGGCGAGGAGAACTAGAGGTCGCGCGGCTGCACGTACAACGGGCGAAACAAGCGATACCGGACCTCGAGGACCGCCCCGGCTTAGTGGCGCCGCCGATCCTGGCCGAGTACCTCGTGGCAGCTGGTCATCCCGACCAGGCTCTCGACATGCTCACGCGGACGCTTGCGGTCCAGTCCGTAGATCCCCGGGTTGCCGACGAGATGCTGATGTGGGGTGCGCGTGCTGCAGCCGACATGGCGCAGGACGCCCGAGACCGACACGACGGCGACCGAGCCACTACGGCGAGAACCGCCCTCGACCACCTCGTTGCATTACGCAATGACCTCCCTCCGCGGCCGTTCGAGGTGCTGGTCGCCGAGGACCGTGTCCAACCGGCGATGGAAACACTCTTCAACGCGGAGACGCGGCGATGCAACGGTAAGACGGACGCATCTTCAACCTGGCAGAAGGCCGTCGCTTCGTGCGAAGCCGCAGGCCTGCAATGGGAGCAAATGATCGCGGCCTGGCGATGGGCGCAGGCCCTGCTGGACGAGGGAGCAGGTCCTTCCACCGTCGCCGCGCCACTCAGAACAGTGCACCAATTCGCAACTGCATCTGAGGCCCACCCCCTGCAGCGACAGGCAGCCGGACTGGCGGCCCTCGGCAAGATCTCGCTCGAAGAACCGGCGCCGACGCAGCAACGCGACGCGCTGCCGGCGCCCTTCGCCGCTCTGACGCAACGAGAACTGGAGGTACTCTCGTATCTCATCGCGGGGAGAACGTATGCAGAAATCGCCGACGCCCTGTTCATCAGCAAGAAGACAGTCAGCGCCCATGTGTCGAACTTGCTGCGCAAGACAGGAACATCGTCGCGTCAAGATGTATCCGCGCTCGCGCTGAGACTAGGTCGGCCCACAGTCAACCAGGACTGAACCACCCCGGCTCGGGCTGGTGGACCTCCGGCATCAATGCGATGTGCGCGGGTGCCTCAGAATGCCGTTTGCGGGGCAGGTCGAGCACGACGATCGACGTTGTCATGAACGCCAACATCGCTTGCGTGTAGCTGTCCAGGATCACGCGGATGATCGGCAACCGGCGTACGTGTGAGGGTGTAGGTACGGCGATCCACCTAGATGGCAGGCGCCTGGCGACGCCGGTACAGCCACAGCCCACCGAGAGCCAGGCCTGCACCGCCGACCGCGGATGCGCCGGCCTGGACGGCCTCGACGGCTGCGTCGTCCACCGGCACCTGCACCCGCTGGGTCACCGACACCGGTGCGGTGGTGTCCCCAGACCTCGGCTCCGGGGGTTGTTGTGCCGACGCTTCGGTCGCAGTGAACGCGGCGGCGCCCAACACGAGTGCGGATACTGCGATGGCTGAATTCCTGCGGTTCATGACTTCTCCATGAAGTCCATGCTCCCTTCATGGTCTGCGCGCAGGCTGCGCCACACATCCGGTTCATCACCTCAGACCAAGGGCCAAACCTCCTCAGATCAGCCCGCCACTAAGGGTTTGCGTGGATACGTCGTACGGCTCCCCTCGCTACACGTCCGCAGGTTCGGTCAAAGGCCCCAGCGAAACGCCCGGAGTGCCCGTACCGGGCCAGCGTCCTCGTCGACGTCATCCGCGATATGGGCGATGACCGCTGGGTTGTCCTTCGTCGGAACGAGGTCGAACCCCAGGGCATCAAAGCCATCCAGCTCGCCCGCCAGAGCGTGACGAAACCAGCCCCGGGAGACGCAAGCCGTAGCCGCGCCTCCCTGGGCCGGCGCCGCGAGGAAGTCGAATCTGCAAGGCATCTAGCCCGCCGACACCACGCTCCCGCCCAGTGGCCAGGCGGGGATCTTGCACCCTCACCGAGATACGCCCTCAGCAGCACGAACCACCATGCCCCCAGTCAGCAGGGAACGATCCAGTACGTGTCGCCACCGAACGAGGTTGTGCCGTGGAAAGGAGCCTCCATCGTCTGGGCCAGGTAGTGCTTGCCGTGGTCGTAGAACTTGGCGCGCAGGCCTGGGGTCTGGTTGTTCACGTACGACGCGAACCACGAGGGGGTGTAGTGCCACGTACAGCTCGACATCCGGTCGACCATGCCGGTGAAGCTCTGCGTCTGATAGGTGCAGAACTGGTAGTAGTGGCAGCCGTAGACATCCCCGGCCAACGTCGTGGCGCCGAGCTCTCGAGCCACGGCCTCACCGGGCAGCGGAATCAGCGTGTCGCCCCCATCCCAGACGACCCGGTTGATCGCGACCTGGGTGCCGCCGGTACGGGCGACCACCTGGTCGACCTGACCTTGCAGTGACCGAGCCTCCTGGGACGAAAGGTGGTTGGCCTCCGTCTGAGCCCGAAGAGTCGACGCCAAAGCTGTCGCTGCGGCCGCGCTTTGCCCGCCGTCCGGGCCGGCAGACGCCGACGACGTGGTGGTGCCGAACGCGAGGCCGGCGGCCAGAACGGCCACCGCAACACCGAACCGTCGTGTGGAGAAGGACAATCTCATCAACACTCCATCCTTAGCAGAATTCCGCGTCGGCCGCGGGTCGGACCGTTCGCGGACTAGTCCGTCAGCTCCACCCTGATCCGGGTGTGGATCGAGTCGGCCGAGCTGGCGTCAACTCGCCAAGTCAGAGCCGGATTTACCGCGCGGGGTTCGAGTCGGAGTTCGAGGCACTCCCGTTGCTAGTGGTACCGGCCAGCCTGCAGGCCGGCGGGGAGACGCGACCCGTAACCGTGCCATCCCGGCCCGGGTCGGTAGGTCGGCGGTGTCTCGACGTCGGTCTGTGTCAGGTCGATGCTGTGCGTTGGCAACGAGCGGTATCTGAACCGTGCGCTATACGGTAGGTCAGTGCCGCCAGGCCTTTACGGCCGACAGGATCAGCAAGAGCGCGAGTAACGGGATGAGGACGCTCGCGGAGACCAGGCCGAGGAGCAGGCCGCCGAGGATGGTTCCGGCCGTCATCGCGACGACGAAGCCGAGGTTGGCGCGGAGGCTGGTGAAGCTGCTGTAGCGGGCGAACGCGACCAGCATGGTGGGGTAACGACACCGCAAGGGACAGACTGTCGGCGACGGTGATGGCAACGCCGAACAGCAGCACGATGGTGGGGATGAGCAGTTCGCCGGCCAGCCACGCCCCGAAGCGCAGCGGCGACGCCGACGGCCAGTCCCGCGGCGACTCCGACCGGGATCCGCACGGCGTTAGCCAGGTCTGGCGTAGGCAGAGTGTCGAGGTGGTGCGCTGCCAGAGCAGCGGCGATGAGCACGAGGAGCCGCCGCGAGAACGCGGTAGAGGGTGGCAGAACGCATCTTGGTGGCGCAGAACAGCACCAGCCCGCTGACCGGACTATTGAACGACGCGCCGGTGATGGGCATGCGGGGACGGATGCGTTCTGAACCCCGGCCGCGGCATTGGAGAGATCGACATGGTCGCCGTCGACCCAGACACCAGGGGAAGGGGGTTGGTAGGGCTCTACGCGGATGCCTGACCGGCGCGCGGCTGGAGACGGTGACTTGCGACTCAGGCTGTGTGGAGGCCGAATTCGTTGCTGTTCGGGTCGGCCATTTCGACGCGGTCAGACCGGTCGGCAAGACGGGTCGCACCGAGTGAGACCAGTCGTTCCGCCTCCCTGGCGGGGTCCGCGGTGACCAGGTCGAAGCGCTGCCGGTTCCTTGCGTTCTTGGGTTGGATCGGCGGTCCGCCCCATGAGTCCCATGAAATCTTGGTGCCGCCGAGCGGCGACTGGACCGCGGTCTGCTCCTGCTCGTCCAACACCAGCGGCCAGCCCAGCGCGTCGCGCCAGAACAGGCCGACGTCTCGTGTTCCGTCACAGGTGACCTCGCCGAGGTAGCCGGTGCCGGCCAGATAGTTGTTGCCCGGCTCGATCACACAGAGCTCGTTGCCGCCAGGGTCGGCCAGTACGACGAAGTTGACATCGGGTCCTTGGCCCACGTCAATGTGGCGGCCGCCCAGGCGCAGCGCTGTCTCGACGGTTCGCTGCTGGTGTTCAAGGCTGGTGCTGGTCAGGTGCAGATGCAGCTGTCGCGGGCCAACCTGCACGGTGTCGGAGGTGACGAAGCGAAGCCCGACCTGCGTCTTGTCACCTGGTACAAACGCGCCGCCAGGCTCCGTGCGGACCTCTCGGTCGAGCAGCCCGGCCCAGAAGGCCGCCACCGCGGTCGCGTCGGCCACGTCGAAGACCACTGCTTCCAGTCGTAGAGCCACCTCTACAACCTAGGGCGGGCTCATGGCCTTGGCGACTGGTTTGCGCAGAGATCGAAGAGGCTGCCGACATTTCGCGTTGGAGGACTGCCTGCAACACTTCGCCGACGAGATCCAGCGGCACTGCTGGATCTCGGGATGCCGTTTGCATCTCAGCGCGACTCACCCGACGGTGACGGCAACGTTGTCGAGACACGGCCTCTCGTACGACGCTGCGGCCGGCCAGACCGGTGATGCCCGACCCGTCTCAGTCGAACTCGTAGCGTTCCTCGCGCCAGGGATCGCCGTGGTTGTGGTAGCCGGCCCCCTCCCAGAAGCCGGGCTCGTCGCGGAGCATCAGTCGCAATCCGTTGAGCCATTTGGCCGACTTCCAGAAGTACAGGTGCGGTACGAGTAGACGGGCCGGGCCGCCGTGCAACGCGGCGAGCTCCTGTCCGTCGTACCGGTAGGCGATCCAGGCCTTCCCACCACGTAAGTCGGTCAGCGGCAGGTTCGTCGTGTAGCCGCCGTACGAGCTGACCATGACGTGTGTCGCCTCGGTATCCACATCGGCGAGGACGGCATCGACCGGTACTCCTTCCCAGCGGGTCCCGAGTTTGGACCATCTGGTGACGCAATGGATGTCGACCACCGGCGACTCCAACGGAAGGGCGAGCAGGTCGTGCCATCGCCAGGTTCGCTGCGTGCCGGTCTCCGACGTGACCGTCAGCTCCCACTTGTCCTTGGGGATCAGTGGCGTCACACTCGCCGACAACACCGGGAAGCCATCGGTGAGATGCTGGCCAGGTGGCAGCCGCTGATCATCTGAGCCGCCCCTACCTTCGAACCCGCGGTTCACGATTGCCATAAGGGTCTCCTCGTCCGACGATCTCCTACTGCACCGTCATGCGGTCTGTTGTTCCGGTAGGTAGCCGGCCTCGATCAGAGCGAGGCGCAGCCTGCGACGGGCATCATCTTGTAGATGGCATTGTGCGTCGCGCCGAGCTGATCGGCGAGTACGTCGGTGGGCATCCCGTTCAGCACCAGCGCGACAAAGACCATCCGTTGGTTCGCCGTCAGCTTCTCGTCGACGGGTTGCCATCGTCCTGTTTGAGCCGTCAGTCCGCACGCCGCAGATCCAAGCCGGCCAACGGACCCCCGGGCTGCTGAAGCGCACTGCCAGCAGCCAAGCTCCCAAGGTCCACGGGCGCGTAGCCGATGTCGTCGATGAGTACGCTGACCACCGCGCGGGCCTCCGCGTCGTCGCCGGACAGGAACATGACCCGCCGCCCGGCTGCGTTCGCGGGCGGCAGTGCGAGGACCGAAGCCGGCAACGTGCAGAACGCCTTGACCACCCTGGCGCCGGCGGCGGATGCCTGGACGAGCTCGCTCGAGGTAAGCCCGCCGAGGTCGTGCGGTTGCGGCAGACGAAGGTGGCTCGCGGGCGCCGTGGCGTCGATGAGGGTCCGGCCGTGCCACGGCGGCAGCTGCTCGAGCAACGGGACGACCACGTGCCACGGGATCGCGAGGACGACGAGGTCCGCGGCCGCAACAGCACTCGTCTCGAGGGCACTCGCCCTGGGGCCGAGGTCGTCCACCGCGGATTCCAGTGTCGCCGGACTGCGGCTGTTGCACAGTACGACGTTCCGCCCCGACGCGACGACATGAGCGGCGAGCGCCCGTCCCACCGCACCGGAGCCCACGATGCCGATCGTCGCCGCCATCACTGACCTCCTGGCTCCCTCGGATACCGCGCCGTACGAACTCGGAAAGGTCGGCCGATCTGATACGAAGGCGCGCCGAGTACGCCGACCTCGTCCCAGCTAGACGGTGTCGCCGCCCTGCGCCACTCTTACTCCCCACGAATCGAGATCCGCATGGACGCGCTCGCAGAAGTACGTGCAGACATCAGGAACCACGCCTCGAACGCCCGGGCCACCTGTGATAGGCCCAGACCGTCGCGGACAACGCACCGATGCCCGAGGACGACGTGGCTGCCGGCACCGGTGGACAGCGCCTCCATCGCCTCATCGCACCCGACATCACGCGGGTCAGCAGCCCGTTCTGATGACCGTTAGTGGTCGTGCGACTCGGGAGTCGCACGCCCCGCATCGAACTCGACCTGTGTGGTAAGACGTCGAGGGTGTGGTGCCGCCAACGCGTGTGAACCGCAAATGCGGTGCAAGCGAGAGCTGGATACGGGGAGGTGCCGGATGAGGGCAATTGTGGTGGCGGACGAGAATGCGGGGACGGGTGGTATGACGCTGGCCGAGCGTCCCCAGCCGTCGCCGGCGATCAACGATGTGGTCGTCGAGATCCACGCCTCGGGCTACGTTCCGACCGAGCTGACCTGGCCGTCGACGTGGATCGATCGCGCCGACCGCGACCGGACACCGTCGATCCCCGGGCACGAGCTGGCCGGCGTCGTCGCCGCGCTCGGCTACGGCACGACCGGACTGTCCGTCGGTCAGCGGGTGTTCGGCCTCGCGGACTGGCACCGCGACGGCACGCTCGCGGAGTACGTGGCGATCGAGGCACGCAACCTCGCGCCGCTCCCCGGCGACGTCGACTTCTCGGTCGGCGCGAGCCTGCCGATCTCCGGACTGACCGCGTGGCAGGGACTGTTCCAGCACGGCCGCCTCGAAGCCGGTCAGACCGTGCTCGCCCACGGCGCGGCCGGCGCGGTCGGGACGATGGTGACGCAGCTCGCGCGTGAGTTCGGCGCGTACGTGATCGGCACCGGACGCGCTGCCGACCGCGAGAAGGCGCTCGACTACGGCGCCCACGCCTTCGTCGACCTGGACAGTGAGTCACTGGAGGATGTCGGCGGGGTCGACCTGGTGTTCGACGTCATCGGCGGCGACGTCCAGAAGCGCTCCGCAGCACTCGTTCGCCCCGGCGGAACCCTGGTCACCGTCGTCGGACCACCCGAGTCACGCCCCGCGGACGGCCTGGCGATCGACTTCGTCGTCGAAGCCGACCGTGCCCAGCTCGTGGAGATCGTCCAACGCGTCCGCGACGGACGGCTACGCACGAACATCGGCACCGTGGCAGCCCTCGACGATGCCGTAGCCACCTTCAACTCCACCGAACGCACCAAGGGAAAGACCATCATCCGAGTTCGCTCATAAGGACCGCCCGACGGCCGGCGCGCCTGGCGGATCAGTTTCAGCCGCCAGGTCCGCAGCCGTGGGCTCGAGATCGTGCGGCGGGCGTGCAGGCGCCATACCGGACGTTCAGTGCGCGTTCCGGTGCCTGGATATGTGTGCACCGGGGTGTGCCGGGTCGAGAACGTCGGCATGTTCGGGGTGGGCGTTGAGGGCTGACGTGGCCTTCGACCTGGACCGACCGCCTCGGCCATGACCGAACACCATTTCGCGCCTGAGCCGCATCCGGAAAGTTCTCGAGTCAGAGTTCCGGACGGGACCCGCGCGTACAGCGCGGGTCCCGTCGGTTCGTGTCGGGATCAGTTGCGGCCGGCCATGACACCGCCGTCGACGTTGAGGATTGCACCCGTGGTCCAGTCCGAGGCCGGAGACAGGAGGAACATGATCGCGGCAGCCACGTCCTGTGGAGCACCGACGCGGCCGAGCGGGTGTAGACCGGCCATCTGCTGCAGCGTGGCTGCGCGCTGGTCCGCGGGAATCCAGTCGAAGTGGGGCGTGTCAGTGACGGCGGGGGCCACTGCGTTCACCCGGATGCCGTTGCCGGCGAGTTCGATGGCCAAGTTGTGCGTGAGTGCGTGGAGGCCCGCTTTGGCCATCGAGAAGGCCGATGACGGCGTCGCGGCGAGGGCCTGGTGTGCCCACATCGCGCCGACGTTCACGATCGCGCCGCCCCGGCCGCCGGCGACCATGCCTCGGACGACGGTCTGGGTGAGGAAGTACGTCGCCCGGTTGAGGTCGTGGTACGAGTCGTAGTCCGCGACGTCGTGGTCGAGAAACGTCTTGAGCCGGACCAGGCCCGCTGAGTTGACGAGGAGCGTGGCATCGGCGTGGTTCTCCGCCAGTTGTTTCTGGGCGTCGAGCACTTGGTCCCAGTCGGTCAGGTCGGCTGGGATCGCCCCTGCGGAGCCCGACCTGGACAGACCTGCGACGGCGTCGTCGAGTTTCTGCCCGGGGCGACCGACGATCACTGCGGAGCCGCCCGCTGCCATCACATTCTCCGCGGTCTTGAGACCGATACCGCTGCTACCGCCGACGACCACGATCTTGCGGCCTTCGAAGCTCTCACTCATGACTGTTGGCCCTTCCGTCGGATCGCGAATGTTAGATGCCGAGGAGTCAGGGAGCGATCTCGAGCCTGGTGATGAGGCCATCGGCGAGCTTGATGCGGTAGATGACATCGACGACACCGCCGGGAAAGTCGCCCTCGAGGCGGTTGGTGACCACGTAGTGGCCGTCATCGAACTTCTCGACGTGGGTCGCCATGGCCGTGTAGGTGTACTTGGTGGACTCCGCTTCACGCCAGTGGTGGATCTCGTCGTGACCGGTGTAGGTCTTCTCGTTGTCGATCACAACGGCGTCGGGCGCGAAGGCCGCGAGCAGGTCGTGCGCGTTCGCCTTGTGCTGCGGATCTGCTTCACGCAGGAACCTGTTGATGGCCTGCGGCAGGTGCATGGCCATCTCGTCTGCGGTCGGGTCGGGCGGGGTCTGGATCGTCATCTGGCACCTTCCACGTCGAGGGTGAACAGCAGGTTGTCGTTAATCAGGACTAGACGGGCGGGAGTATCAGCTCTGTCAGTCCCGGCGCATCGATGCAGTACATGCCACGCCGTTCACTGAGCATCAGCAGGATCGTGTCGCAGTCCCTGCACCGAGCGACCGTGCCAGGCCCGGACGCGTACACCGCCATCTCGGCCACCACACCGGTCTTCCCACAACCGGTGCACCTGTATCCCATGGTCGTCATGTCTCGCCCGAAGAGGTCATGCATGACGCCCGCCATCGCGTTGCCATCGAGAGGTTGCATCGTCGTCACACTCCTGTCCCGCCGAAGCGTTCGGTCCGGATCCGGCCCGGGTCATGCCCCAAAGCAACCATGCCTGCGGCCGCGGTCTCGACAAATGCCGTCGGTCCGCAGATGTAGGTGCGCGGCTCCTCCTTGCGCGACCATCCGGTGGTGGCCAGGAGTGCCAGGTCGATGCGTCCGCGATAGCCACGCCAATCGTCCGGGACCTCACGAGTCAGCGTGACCGAGACATCGACCAAGTCGTCGGCCGCCAGCTTGAAGAGTTCCTCACGGTAGATCAACAACTCCAGCGACCGCGCCGAACACAGCACGCGAACAGGCGCCCCGCTGCCGCTCGCGCGGTGATGCCGGAGCATCGACCGGAAGGGAGCCAGTCCGGATCCGCCCGCGACCAGGAACAACGGATCACCACCGAACTCGTTGTCCCAGACGAAGTATCCGCCGACCGGGCCCCGCAACTCGAGCTCGTCACCTGGTCGCAACTCGTCCACCAGATAGGGCGACACCTCACCGTCGTCGAGTCGCTCGACGGTGAGCGACACGTACGCGTCCTCAGGTGCCGACGCGATCGAATAGCTCCGCTCCGTCTGGTACCCGTCGGGTGCCGTCAGCCGTACGTCGACGTGCTGACCCGCGCGGTGCCCGGGCCGATCCTGCATGGCAAGCGCGATGGTGGTCACCCGCGGAGTCTCGACGGTCATCGAGACCACCGTCGCGGTCTGCCATGTCAGTCGCCCTGGTAGCGCTGCTCTTTCCACGGGTCTCCATAGTTGTGATAGCCGAACATCTCCCAGAACCCGGGCTGATCCGCTGCACGGAGCTCCAGGCCACGGATCCACTTCGCGCTCTTCCAGAAGTACAGGTGCGGTACGAGAAGTCGTGCCGGCCCACCGTGTTCCGGGTCGAGCGGCCGGCCGTCGTACTCGTCGACGACCCAGGCCTTTCCACCCCGCAGATCCGCCAGCGGGACGTTCGTCGTGTAGCCGCCGTCGCAGAACGCCACCGCATGCGACGCCTGCGTGGGGGCAGCATCGAGCAAGGTGTCGAGCGAGACACCCGACCAGGTCGTGTCCAGCTTCGTCCACTTCGTCACACAGTGGATGTCGACGGTGAACTTCTCGTGGGGCAGTTCCTGGAACTCCTGCCACAACCACGAGACCGGCCGGTTCACGAGTCCACGGACCGTGAAGTCCCACGTGTCCAGTCGCGTGTACGGGGTCGGCCCGGCCGACAGCACCGGGAAGTCCCGTGTCAGGTACTGCCCGGGAGGTACGCGTGCGGAGTCGGCAGGCCGCCGACCGAGGAATCCCCTGGTGACGGCCATCAGGCCTTCTGCCCCAGCTGCACACGCAGCAGCCACTGGTGCTTCTCCAACATCCCGACCACCTTGATCAGCACGTCCTGCGTCACCAGATCCGCCGCACCGATCGAGCCCAGCCGCTCACGGATCCGTTCCGCCACCGCCGCGACCCGCCGACCGAGCTCCCAGACCACCGCGTGATCAGCCAACGACTGCACCTCGACAGCTTCGACACGCGATCCGGCCGCCACTGCCGAACTCTGCCCATCGGGGACGAATCCCAACGTCACCGCTCGCTCAGCGACAACGTCCGCGAGCTCGCGCCACTCCCCCACCAACTCGTCGAGGAACAGGTGCACACTATGCGCAGCTGCCCCAACCACACTCCAGTGCAGCTGCTTGCCGATCAGCGACAGATCGATCAGATCCTGCAGCACGACCTGCAGCTCCGCACCGACCGCCGACCGCTCGTTCGGATTGTCCAACGGCGGCAACTGCACCGAGTTCGCAACAGATTCCATAGCCATACCTCCCCAGTGTCACGACCGCCACCGGACCTTTCCTCACGAGCCGGACATTCCTCCTCAGGCGGCGTACGTCGCTCAATCGAGCTGCTGGTCTGGCAGGTAGCCGGCTTCGACCAGAGCGGTCCGGAGGCTGCGGCGGGCCTCACCGACCGGCACCCAACCGTCCTGCAGATCCAGGCTTCCACTGAGTTCCAGGGGTGGAGGTAACGACCATCGACGCAGGAGCAACCGATGCCGGACACGGCAACCGGCCGTAACAGCGGCCGGGAGTCGACCCAGGAACAAGTCGAACAGCTACCTGACTGGCAGCCGGGAGCACCCCCGTGGGCGTGATGATCGTGAAACTTGGCCGCTGCGAGGACGCGATTCGCTCGAAGGACAAGGCGGAGGGGATCGCGCTGGCGCCGCCGAATCGGGTGCCGTCCGGCGACGTGAGCTGAGATCTGGGCGTCTGCTGGTGGCGCGGCCGGCGTCTGGCGTTACAGCAAGTGCGACGGGGCGAACCGCATCGTCGGCATCACATGGAAGTGCTGTACGACATCGCCACCGAGACTTGCGGGGCGTCAGTTTTGCTCAGGGCTGTGGTGGACCGTTGCGGATGTGGGTGAGGTAGGCGTCGGGTCCGCCGTCGGGGCCCATGTCGATCCACCAGGTTGCGCCGGCTTCCGAGAAGGCCTGGACATGGTCTCGGGTTCGTGCGGCGTCTGCGGCCTGCTCAGGGTTGAAGGCGATGTCGCCGGTCGTACCGTCGCCGCGTTGCTCCCTGAGGAAATTGGCGATCTGCGTGATGTCGTCCGGTGAGAGCAGTTGCCCGGTGTCTTGCCGTACTGTCATCAGATAGACGCCCTCCCAGCGTGCAGCCCGGCGCAATGGCCTGCGCCGAGGCCAGCCCGTGGCTAGCCAGACCGGTATCCGCGGCGCCTGCACTGGGCTCGGCCGCAACAGCGCCTCGTTCAGTTCGAAGTGGTTGCCGCTGTAGCTGAACGGTTCCCCCGACCACATCCCACGGATGATGTCGAGTCCTTCGTCGAGCAGCTCCGCACGAACCACCGGATCCCACGGATCGCCGAACGGCGTGAAGTCCTGCTCCGCGTTTCCGAGCCCAGCCGCGAAAATCAGCCGACCGCCGCTCAACCGATCGAGCGTCGCTGCCTGCCTGGCAACCTCCCACGGCCGCCGTCGCGGCAGCGGTGTGAGCAGGGATCCGATCGCCAAATGCTCGGTCGCGAGCGCAGCCGCGGTCAGCGCGACCCATGGATCCGCGACCGGGTCCACCGAGCTCAGGATGTCCTGGACGAAAAACCCGTCCCACCCGGCCCGCTCTGCCTCTCCCGCCAGCCGTCCCAACAACCGCGGATCCGCAAAAGCTCCATTAACCGGAACGTCCAACCCGAACCGCATCGAACTCCTCCTCCGACCCAACCTATTGGCCCTATCGTGCCGCGTTGCCGGGCCGCGTTGCGGGGCCGCGTTGCCGGGCCGCGCGTGCTGGTTCGGCCGTGCACGTGGCGACCTGCTCGAGATCGGCGACGGCGACCTGGGCAGCCAGCGCTGGGGCACCTGCCACCTGGGACGGCTACCTTCACTGAACTTCCTCAAGTCTCTACGGGCGGCGATGACTTCTCGCCGGATACCTTCGCGACCGGGCAGGTTGGTCCCGGTCGCGGAGGTGGTGGCTGTCATCAGTTGCAGCAGCCGGACTGCTTGGTGGGGGCGTCCTCGATCAGGGTGAGTAGGCCGCCGCTGATACCGGTGGCGAGTCCGCGGCTGGTGGGTGCGGTGATCTCGACGGCTTGTGGTGCCGGGCCGCAGCAGCCGCCGGCCGCCTCCGAGTCGCTGTCACCGTAGGCGAGGTTGGACGAGCACACGCCTGTCTCGGGCAGGTCGAGCTGGACGTCGCGCGCTGCCTCCCAGTCCCCGGCCAGGGCGGCGACGACGGAGCGGGCCTGCTCATAGCCGGTTGCGAGCAGGAACGTCGGCGCCCGGCCATAGGACTTCGCGCCGACGGCGTAGTAGCCGGGTTCGGGGTGGGCGAGTTCGTCGACGCCGTGCGGTGGCACGGTTCCGCAGGAGTGCTTGTTCGGGTCGATCAGCGGAGCGAGTGCGCGCGTCGATCCGAGGATCGGGTCCAGGTCGAGGCGCAGCTCGCCGACCATGTCGTGGTCGGGGCGGAATCCGGTCGAGTTCACCACCGTGTCGGCCACCACGCGCCGGTCCCCGGCGATCAGCTCGACCCGGCCGTCCGAGGTCAGCGCGAGTTCCTCGGTGCGGAAGCCGCTGACGAGCTCGACCCGGCCGGACTGCACCAGCTTCTTCAACCGCGTGCCGAGCGCGCCGCGGGCGGGCAGTTCGTCGGCCGCGCCGCCGCCGTAGGTGCGCGCCTGGTCGGTGCCCCGAACGACCCACAGCACCTCTGTGCCCGGGACCTGTTCGGCCAGCTCGCCCAGTTCGAGCAGCGTTGTCGACGCCGAGTGCCCGGCACCGACTACCGCAGTACGGCGGCCGGCGAACCGCTCACGGTCACGGCCGAGTACGTCGGGCAGCGCCGACGCGATGTGGCCGGACGCCGCGGCCTCACCCCGGGCAGGGATCCCCGAACCGCCCAGGATGTTCGGACGGCGCCACGTGCCGGCGGCGTCGACCACCGCCGAGGCCAGCAGCTCCGCGCCATCGGCCAACCGAACCAGGAACGGCGCGTCCTCGCGGCCTGCGGTGCGGATCCGGTCGAACCCGACCCGGGTCACCGCGACGACCTCGGCGCCGTACCGGACCCGCCCCGACAGCTCCGGGGTCTTGGTGAGCGGCTCGAGGTAGTCGTCGATCAGGTCACCACCGGTCGGCAGCACGCCCAGCTCGGGTTCGGTCCAGCCGCCGGCCTGTTCGAGCAGCCGACGCGCGGCCGAGTCGATGTCGTAGCGCCACGGGCTGAACAACTTCACGTGCCGCCACTCGCCGATCGCCGCCGCGACACTTTGGCCGGCCTCCAACACCGTGAAGTCGATCCCGCGCTCGGCCAGGTGCGCCGCCGCGGCCAGGCCGATCGGGCCTGCGCCGATGACCACCACCGGAGCTTCGATCATGATTCCCGTCCCCATCTCATTCCGCTGTCTAGAAGTTCATCGAAACAACAGTCAGCTTGCCTCGTGATTAGACAGGAGTCAAGATAGATCCATGTCGAAACAGGAGATCGTGCTGACACCCCTCGCCAGTAGCGGTTGCTGCGCGCCGATCTCTGACGCCGCGCTGGATCCGGTCGGGGCGGTCGAGGGTGCGGCGGTGTTCAAGGCGCTGGCCGATCCGATCCGGCTCCGGCTGTTCTCGATCATCACGTCTGCCGGTGACGAGATCTGCGTGTGCGACCTGACACCGCAGTTCGACGTGAGCGGCCCGACGATCTCGCATCACCTCAAGGTGCTGCGGGAGGCCGGCCTGGTCGACTGCGAGCGGCGCGGGACCTGGGTCTACTACTGGCCCGTGCCCGACCGGTTGCGCTGGATCTCGACCCTGCTCACGGTCCCCGAGGCCTCGGCCGCAAGCTGACCCGATGTGCCTCGGCTCGACCGAGGTGCTGTCGCTTGACCTCCTCAGGTAGCTCAGTGATCATTGAGTCAATGGACACTGAGCGATTCACCTTGGCAGAGCGAGCCCGGATCCACGCGGCGCTCGGCGATCCGGCGCGGCTCGCGATCGTTGACACCCTGGTCGCCGGTGACGCCGCTCCGGGTGAACTCGGTACGGCGCTGGACCTGCCGACCAACCTGGTCGCCCATCACCTGAAGGTGCTGGAAGAGGCCGGCCTGGTCATGCGCACCCGATCCGAGGGCGACCGTCGACGTACTTATGTCCGGCTCGAACCCGACGCGCTGACCGCGATCGCGACCCCGGCGTTGCTGGCGGCGAAGCGGGTGGTGTTCGTCTGCACGCAGAACTCGGCTCGGTCGCAGCTCGCCGCGGCGATCTGGTCGCGCCGCAGTCACGTGCCTGCTGTCTCGGCAGGAACCCAACCAGCCGAGCGGGTCCATCCCCGTGCGTTGAAGGTTGCCCGCCGCCACGATCTGGACACCTCCGGTTGGCGCACGGTGCACCTCAGTGACGTCGTACGGCGTGACGACTTGCTGATCGCCGTGTGCGACAACGCCCACGAACACCTGCCGCCCGAGCAGCGAGCCCGGTTGCACTGGTCGATCCCCGACCCCGCACCCGTCGATACCGACGCGGCCTTCGAGGCCGCCTACTCCGAACTCGCCGACCGGATCGATCGGCTGGCACCCGCCCTGTCACCCCAAGCGGCAGACACCACCGGGAGCACCCGATGACCGAACTGACCTGGCACCGGCGCGAAGACCTGTCCATCGACCAGCAGCTCGCACTGAACACCGCCGCCGCACGGCTCACGGACGAGTTCTCCGACATCTACGGCACCGAGACGATTGAGCGGTTCCTGCACTCCAGCTACGACCGGTTCGCGACCGGCAGCACGATCCCGAACTTCCTGCCCCTGCTGGCCGAACGCTTCGCCCGGCAACGCCTCCACGCACTCGCCCGCGTCGAGGGCCACCACGACGACGGCAAACCCGTCGCGCTGTTCCTGTGCGTGCACAACGCCGGCCGCTCCCAGATGGCACTCGGATTCTTCCAGCAACTGGCCGGCGACAACGCCGTCGCCTGGTCCGGCGGCTCCGAACCCGGAATCGAGATCAACCCCGCTGCGATCGCCGCCATGGCCGAACGCGGCATCGACATCTCGACCGAGTTCCCCAAACCGTGGACCGACGAGATCGTCCGCGCCGCCGACGTCCTCGTCACCATGGGCTGCGGCGACGCCTGCCCGATCTTCCCCGGCACCCGCTACGAGAACTGGGACCTGGACGACCCCAACGGCCTCGACGTCACCGGCGTACGCCCGATCCGCGACGAGATCGAACGCCGCGTCCGGGTGCTCTTGGACGAACTCGCCGTACCGGTGAGCCGCGCATGAGCCTCTGGCGCAAAGCGCTCGCCGAAGGACTCGGCACCGGACTCCTGGTCACCGTCGTTGTCGGCTCCGGAATCGCCGCCGCATCCCTCTCACCGGGCGACGTCGGGCTGCAACTGCTGGAGAACTCCTTCGCGACCGCGCTCGGGCTCGCCGTGCTGATCCTCATGCTCGGCCCGGTCTCCGGCGCCCACTTCAACCCCGTCGTGTCCGTGGTCGACTGGTGGCTCGGCCAACGCTCCGGCACCGGCCTGCCCGGCCGCGACCTCGCCGCCTACCTGCCCGCCCAGATCGCCGGTGGCATCGCGGGCGCGATCCTCGCGAACCTGATGTACGGCGAAGCCGCGATCTCCTGGTCAACCCACCACCGATCAGCCGGCCACCTCTACATCGGGGAGACCGTCGCGACCGCGGGCCTGATCCTGCTGATCTTCGCGCTCGCCTGGTCCGGCCGCGCCCACCTCGCACCGCTCGCAGTCGGCGCCTACATCGGCTCGGCGTACTGGTTCACCTCGTCAACCTCATTCGCCAACCCAGCCGTCACCATCGCACGCGCCTTCAGCGACACCTTCGCCGGAATCGCACCCAGCTCGGTGCCCCTCTTCATCGTCTTCCAGGCCTTCGGCGCCATCCTAGGCGCCGCCCTGGTCGTCGTCCTCTACCCCAACGCCGGGCAGGCCGCCGACGACGTCGTCACCCCACACACCGACACCACCAAAGCAGGGGCATCCACGTGAGCAAACCCGCCGTACTCTTCGTCTGCATCCACAACGCCGGCCGCTCCCAAATGGCCGCAGGCTGGCTGCGCCACCTCGCCGGAGACACCGTCGAAATCCGCTCCGCAGGCTCCGAACCAGCCGACCAGATCAACCCCGTCGCCATCGAAGCCATGCGCGAAGTCGGCATCGACATCACCGGCAGCACACCCCAACTCCTCGACACCCAAGCGGTCCGCGACAGCGACGTCGTCATCACCATGGGCTGCGGCGACGCCTGCCCCATCTTCCCCGGCAAACGCTACGAAGACTGGGAACTCACCGACCCCGCGGGCCAACCCATCGACGTCGTCCGCGAAGTCCGCGACGACATCCGCGACCGCGTCGAGAAACTCGTCGCCGAACTGCAAGCCGCGTAGCGCATTCCCGAGCCTGCTGGTGGGAACCATCAACCTCACCACTCTCGCCCGGGCGTCCCATTAGGGTCGCCGGTAAGAAGCGTGTCACCAGCGGCAAACCAGGGGAACTAGGCGCTGGCGGTGCTCGTGCGCTGGCGTCCTAGGCAGACACCCCTGCCAATGACGTGGCCAGCAGACTGCCCTTGAATCCACAGTGACGGTCACCTCGCCATACCGACCTCAACACCAGTACGGCCGGGTGGCATGCCACGGACGAAGACAGCCGTCTTGTGACGAGATCGGCCGTGCCGATACTCGATGGCCAGGAACACCAGCCGCGCTCTCAATCCGAAATCGACTTCGAAGTAGGCCGCCCAAAGCGACAGCGAGGAGCATCGCCGAGCGCTGGATCTTCGAGCAGGCCGGCCAACTCCGAGGCGGCCGCCTGGTGGACGAAGGCGTCGGCAATGCGGTGGCGGCCAAGATCCACAACGCGCTCGTCCTCTACCGCAGCCTGCTCGACCTCCCGGGCATCGAGTTCCGGTTCCATCGGACCGTCCTGTACAACTCGATCTACCGCGCGGATGACCGCCTGTTCGTGAACACTCACGTGTACGGCGCACCCGCCGCGCAGGCACCGGTCTGGCACCTCCGAAAGATGCCCGGCGGCGAACTCGCCAGCCACTACCTCGACAGCTTCGAGCGAGTCTGGAACGAAGCGACCCCGATGACGGAGGCTTGATGCCGAAGCGAATCGACTACTACGACGACCCCAACGCCCCCGCCGCCAACAGCATGGTCCCTTCCGTCAACGTCGTCATCGAGAATGACGCCGGCGAGATCCTCTTGATCCAGCGTTCCGATAACGGCAACTGGGCCTTGCCCGGCGGCGCGATCGACCTCGGCGAGTCCATGTCGCAGGCCGGCGTACGCGAAACCAAAGAAGAGACCGGCATCGACTGCGAGATCGTCGACGTCATCGGCATCTACACCGACCCCAAACACATCATCCTCTACACCAGCAACGGCGAGGCCCGCCAGGAGTTCTCCATCCTCCTCCGCGGCCGAGCCACCGGCGGCCAACCCACCACCAGCAGCGAAAGCACCAAGGTGCACTGGGTCCCCCAGGCCGACCTCAGCACGCTCCAGATGGACGCGTCGATGCAGCGCCGCATCGCGCACTACCTCGAACCGGCCGCGACCCTGTACTTCGACTGGCCGCCCGCGGCACCAAGCCGCCGTTGCACGTTCGACGCCGCCCTCCTGAGCTCTGTTTCGCCATGGTGCACCCCCACACGTGTCTGCGCCGACGGAGTCAGTCTGGCCGGGTGCACATCGACGGAAGAATGCTTGCGTATCACTGAGTGACCCGATCCGCAGGTTGCGGACGAGTCAGTTCGTGTCCGAGTTGCTGGGCGATTCGTTGCAGTTGAGGCATCCCACGGGCCGGTGAGATGCCGCGGGTCTCCGCTGTGAGGCCGAAGATGTAGGTTCCGGTTGGGGATGGGACCAGCGTCGCGCAGCACCACCAGCCAAGGCCGACTTCCTCGTATTCGTGGGCCACACCGGT
This sequence comes from Kribbella pittospori, assembly GCF_004331465.1. Lineage (GTDB taxonomy): Bacteria > Actinomycetota > Actinomycetes > Propionibacteriales > Kribbellaceae > Kribbella > Kribbella pittospori. The sequence goes on along the minus strand of NZ_SJKB01000019.1, from coordinate 3,776 downwards.
TTCGGCGACGCGCTGCAGGCGGTCGAAGAACGCCCGCGGGTTGGTGACGGTGTAGCGAGTGAATCGGGTCAGTCCCCGGCGCAGGATCGGCCCGAGGCTGTCAGGCCGCGCCGCAAGGATGAGCTGCCCGCCGGCGGTCGCCGTCGTCATGGGAATCGGCATCCGGCCGAGATCGCCGGCGGCGACGGCTGAGGCGTGTTCGCGAGCGAAGGCCGTGTCGATGAAGACCAAAGAGTCCGAGTTGACCGTACCTACCCAGGCGATCTGGCGCGTCCGTTGATGCAGTTCGTGGACATAGGGTGCCGCGACCTCCGCCGTACCGAGCTGTGACGCCGCCGCAAGGCCAAGCTCGATCAGGTGCAGGCCGAGGCGGTAGCCGTTCGGCGTACGAGCGAGGATCCCGAGATCGACAAGCTGGTTGGCAATCCGCCGGACGGTCGGCTTGGGGATGCCCGTCTCGGCCGCGAGTTTCGCGAGTGGTGTGTGGTCCTGCCCACCGGCGACAGCGTCGAGAATCGCGGCGACGCGGCCCGCGACAGTGCGATCGTCCATGTGCTTCCCCCAGTCACTGCAGGACCGTGCGACGACAGGATGACATGTCCCCGCGGATCGTTCCAGCCGAAACGTAACCGCTGTGTCACTCAGTGACTCGCAGGGCTGGCAACCCCTGAGTGCAGCTGTGAATCTCAACGTAGGGCTGTGAGCTGGGGGGAACTATGGCGATGCGAACGTCGACCGATCGGCCGTCTGGTCAGCAGATGAGGGATTCACGAGCCCTCGGCGCGATCCAACTGATGCTCGCAGTACTGGCGTCTGTTGTCGGCACCGTGCTCACCGGCTTCTTCGACGCCGGGCGTCCGGGCACACTGGTCGGCGCAGGAATCGCACCGTTGATCACGGCCGTGTTCACCACCAGAGGCAGAGGCGCGAGCCGGGGCTTGAGCATCGTCCTTCTGACAGCGCTCGCCCTTCTGCTCACCGTCAGCGGCTTCACCATCTCCGACGTACTCCGGGACGGCGAGTCACCCGTCGCCGACCGGGACGGCACCTTCTGGAAGGCTCCCGGATCGAGCTCGGGCTCGAGGTCCGGGAACACCTCCTCGCTCTCGGCACCAGACCAGGTGGAGTGCAAAGCGACAGAGGTGCACAGCACGTCGGATTGCCGCTTCGGACTGGAACCCGCAGGCACCACAACCGTCAGCGTCAGCGGAGCCACCCTCGACGGCCGTGATCAGGACGACTTCCGGATCACCAAACAATGCAAGGGCACACTCAAACCTGGCACAGCCTGCTCGATCCGGCTGAAGTTCACCCCATCGGCCGAAGGCGACCGGAGCGCCGAGGTGATCGTCAAGCTCCCGAACGGTTCCCGAGTCGTCGGGCTCGTCGGCCAAGGCATCGCCGGCAGCTCGAACGGGTGCCGAGACGGTTTCGAACCGCGTCGCGCGACGGCCGACGACAACGTCTGCGTCACGTCGGTTGAGCACGAGCAAGCGCTGCAGCAGAACCAGGCACACCAGGATGAGCACCGAGACCGGGGCGACGGCTCCTGCGTCGAGGGATTCGTCTGGCGCGAGGCCACCTCGGTCGACCACATCTGCGTCACGCCAACGGAGCGAGACGAAGCCGCGCAACAGAACGCCAAGAGCTCCGAACGCTCTGCGAGCTAGCCCAAGACACCGGCAACCTGCGGCGGCCTCCCGCGGGTGACAACGCCCTTACCGCCTAAGTGGAGAAGGAGCGCCGGCGGTGAAGGACATCCTCGACGCCGGTGGAGATACAAGATTCGGCGCCCGCCGACCGGGGACCGGTCATCCGGCTCCAGGGCGGTCCCAACGACATGGCAGTACCTGCGGCACAGGTCACACAACCTGACATGACCACCGGCAAGACGATCTATGTGAAGACAGGCCGGGCGATCTGGCAGTGTTGAGTCTGCGCACGACGTCCACCATCACGACCGCTATCTGAACGCCCAGGTCAGGTCGGTTAGCAGCTCCTCCGATGCGTCGACGGCGTGGGGCCAGTCGTGACCAACTGGAGTCAAACAGCGTTGGCAGAAAGGTCAGATGGGGTGCAAGTGCGGCTCCCGGGTGGAAGCCCTACTTCAGCCTGCGCGATGTCGGGCGTCGGCATCAGATCACCTCGTTCAACTCGGCCCGCAGCTGCGCCGCTTCGACGTCGCGCGCGACGGCCTGGGCGAGCAGTAGCCGCAGCACGAGCACGATGAGCGCGACCCCCAGAATGGCCACGCCAACCCCGCCCATGATGACGGTCACGCCGGGGTCGGCACGCTGGCCCGGCGCATTGAGGATCGTGACCGCGAACCACACGAGGGCAGCCGCCACGATCGCGCCGATCATGACGTCCACGTACCGGAAGGCGGCATTGGAGAACACAGTTCCGCGCCGCACCATCGTCACCAGCCGCCATACACAGACCAGGGCGACCTGGACCGACACCATGCCCAGGATCGTGATCACGCGCAGCGGGGTCAGCGGGACCGACCCCTCCTCAGGGTCGGTGGCCAACGCCCACACCATCGATGCCTGTACGAACACGGTGCCGGCGAGCACCACCACGAGCACGCCGCGCAGCGCACGCACCGTCAGCTTTCCCATGGCCCGTCCTCCCATCGGCTTGCGATGGGAATATATCGACCTTCGATAGGTGTAGCAAGGCTGGGATCAGCGCGGATGGCGGTTTCGCACAAGGTTGATGAGCGCCTCGCGTTCCCGTCGGCGATGACGACCTTGACTATGATCGGATTCGCCATCGCCTTGGTCAGTGGCACCGTCACGTGGGTCACGCGGACCTAGGAGGCTCGTCCGGTCAACACATCAGCCTCGACTGTGCCTCGCCACAGCGTGGCCCGTCGACGACGTGGGCCTGCGATCCATCCCCGCCGTGGGATCATTCGTGGTGCGAAATGGAGTCGGAAAGGGTCGGTTCGTGGGGCCAGAGTCCCTTCGAACAGGGACTTCTGAGGCCTAGAGAGGCTGTTTACTAGGGCATCAGTGCCCCTTTAATTTCGGTCGTGTGTCAGCACATCAGCAGGCCGAAGTGGCGGCCGACATGACCATGCTCGCCGGCCTGGCCTCACGGCCATGAGCGACTCATTACGAGTCCATTGTGCTGGGACAACAGCCCGACGATCCCGTAGCCGGACCACGGATGGTGTTCAGTGGCGCGGGCCCTTGACGGCTGTTCATCGTCCTCCTCGGGGCAACTCAGGGGGCACCCCGGGGGACCGATCCCTGAGATTGAAAGTTGCCGACCGCCCGTCCATCCGGCTCCATGCCACCTACCTGCGAGCCCGCGCTGAGCGTGGAACCCGGCTCCCTCGTCCATGCCCGTGCGCCGCGATCCACACCGCCTGTTAGCAAATCCGTTAGCAAGCAGCCGGTTGACCTGCTCATTACGGGTGCGTCCGATCCCCCGTCGACCGGCTGCACCGCGCCCATCTGACCAGCGCCACTCGACTTCTACTTGACGATGATGTCGCCGAGCTTTTGGGTCATCGAGGCAGCGCACCCTTGATCTACCTGAGCCAAGTTCGGCAGTCTGGCGATGCAAGCCCGTGTCCTGTGCCGGGTGATGCGCGACATTCGTGCGCCGGTTGATGTGCAACGTGGGCATGTTTCGGCAGCCTGAGTACGACGTCTCCGTGGGGCGTTGGACTCGAGGAGGCCGGGATTGGTGCTGGTTGTGTTGTCCGTTGTGGAGCAACGCCTCGATGCAGTTCGTGCGGTTCTTGATGGAGGGGTTGTCGAAGA
>NZ_SJKB01000018.1 GCF_004331465.1 Kribbella pittospori | reverse complement strand
CTCAATCACCTGACGCTCCCGCACGTCCAACCGCCTACCCGGCATCACTACCTCCAGTCACCACACAAAGATCATGTGCAACAACCGGTTGAGGCCAAGGACCGGAAATCCGGTTGGTGGGTGCACAAAGTGGGGGTGTACGGTGCTGCTGGCGGAGAGGAGGTGAGCGCGATGTCGAGTTCGACCGTCGTGCTGCCCGTCCGCCGTACCCGCGGCTGAGACCGGGTGGCTCCACATCAGTACAGGAGCTTTCAATGACCGAAGTACAGCGTCCGCCGCTGACCGCCGACGAGCGCGGCCAGTTGACCGGATGGCTCGACCTGCAACGTTCCTTCGTCCGGATGAAGTGCCAGGGGCTCGGTGAAGAAGATGCCCACCGCAAGTTTCTGCCGACGTCGCCGCTGATGACGATGGCCGGCCTGGTCGCCCATCTGCGCTGGAACGAGTACTCGTGGTTCCAGCTCAACCTGGCCGGCGTCGCCAACACCGGCCAGACCCCGTGGACAGAAGGTGGTCACCCCGACGCCGAGATGTTCGTCGACGACGTACCGATCGCCCAGTTGCTGGACGAGTACGACGCCGAGTGCGCGCGCTCCAACGAGACCATCGCGGCGCACTCGCTGGATGCGCTCGAACAAGGCCCGTACGCCGCGAAGGGTGAGGCCGCGTCGTTGCGCTACATCCTCTGCCACATGATCGAGGAGACCGCGCGCCACGTCGGCCACCTCGACATCATCCGGGAACTCCTCGACGGCACCACCGGCTACACCAGTCCGAACGAGGACGCGGCATGAGGCCGCCACTGACAGCGGACGAACGGACCCAGCTGACCGGCTGGCTCGATCATCTGCGTTCGCTGGTGCGAGTGAAGTGCGAGGGCCTGAGCGAGGCCGATGCGCATCGCAGCTTGCTGCCCACCTCGCCACTCACCACGGTTGCGGGACTGGTCGCGCACCTGCGTTGGGTCGAGTACTCGTGGTTCACCGAGAACCTCCTCGGTACGCCGGACGAGGGGCAGACCCCGTGGAAGGAGGGCGGACATCCCGACGCCGAGATGTTCGTCGACGGCGTACCGCTCGCCCGACTGCTCGACGAGTACGACGCCGAGTGCGCCCGGTCGAACGAGATCATCGCGGGCTTCGACCTGGGTGACGTCGAACGGGCTGTGGTCCGTGACTCCGGGCACGCATCGTCGCGGTACATCCTGGGCCACATGATCGAGGAGACCGCCCGTCACCTCGGGCACCTGGACATCATCCGGGAACTGCTGGACGGCACTACCGGCTACGAGAAGCTGAACTGATCCGGAGACCCGGGGTGGGTGGTCTTCACCGGATCACCGCCCACCTCGGTAACCCAGTTACAGCGGCGCCGAGTGGTGGATAAGATGTCCGGCATCTGGCACGGGGTAGCGACAAGAGGTGCGATGAGGGAACCCTCCGTACGCCGTTATTCCGGGCGGTCCGTCGAGGAGTGGAAGGCTGCGCGCCGGGAGCGACTGCTCGCCGCGGCGCTGGAGTTGTTCGGGACCGAAGGCTATCCCGCGACATCGGTGGAACGCCTGTGTACACAGGCGAAAGTCTCCACCCGGCACTTCTACCACGAGTTTCAGAACAAGGAAGCCGTCCTGCTCGCAGTGCACGCGCAGGTGATCGAGCTGGCAGTGCGGACCACCGGCGACGCGTTGCGCCGGACCGCCGACCGGCCGGTCGGCGAGCGGATCACCGCGGCCGTCGACAGCTACCTGCACACGATCATGGCCGACCTGCGTCAGGCCCGGATCTCGTTCGTCGAAGTGGTCGGTACCAGTCCGGCCGTCGAGGAGCAGCGGATCGCCTTCCGGGAGTTGCTGATCGGCAGTGTGAGGGACCTCGGTGAGACCGCGGTCGGCCGCGGCGAGATCAAGCCCAAGGACTTCCGGTTCCTCGGGCTGGCCTTCTTCGGCGCGGTGAACACAGTGGTCTACGACTGGATGCTGACCGACCCGCGACCGCCCGAGGAGACGGTGCAGCAGTCGCTGCGTGAGCTGGCCGTTCAGCTCATGACGAGCTGACCCGCTTCCGCAGTTCGAGCACTACCTGGTCCCGGGGCAGCGACGCGCCGGCGTCGTACGCGGCGTCGAACGCATCGTTGCCCAGGGCCTCTTGCAGCCGTTCGAAGGCGGCCCGGACGTCGGCGTCGGCGACCGACCGCAGACCGCGCATCGCCGTCGCCATACCCAGCGTCCGGGCTGCGAGCTCGGGCTCGCCGGCCAGCTCCTCCACGTCCGCGAGGACCTCGACGATGATCGACGCCACCGGCATGTCGTCGGCGGACAGACCGAGCTCGATCGCCTGCTTGCCGTAGCGGCGGGCCTCGTCGAGCTCGTTGCGCGCGACATGCACCCGGCTGAGGTTCGCCAGCATCATCGCCTGGCCCTGCGGCGCCATCCGCTCCATCTCGAGGTTGAGCATCGAGTACGCCCGCTCGCCCAGCTCCTTGGCCTCGTCCAACCGGCCGGTCCGGTAGGCGATACGCGACAACCCGAGGTACGCCATCCCTTGGCCGCTGCGTGACCCGGTCTCCTCGGCCAGCTGCATCGCTCTGGCCAGATCCGCACGCGCGCCATCGACGTCGCCGAGCTCGACCCGCTCCGCCGCACTCTGACCGAGCAGCTGGGACACTCCCTCCGTTGTGCCCAGCTCACTGATCAGGCTGAGGGCCTCCTCCACCGACTCGAGCGCGGCCTCGTGGTCACCGCGGCTGCCCTGGAAGCTGGACAGTCCGCGCAGGGCCATCGACGTACCCCAGCGATCGCCGAGCTGACGGAAGCCGTCCAGCGCAACGGTCAGGTCGGCCGCCATCTGGTCGACGTCGCCGTCGTTCTCGCGGAACATCGCCGTCATCATCATGGCCAGGTTCCGGGTCCAGGGGTCGTCGTGCTCGCGGGCTGCCTCCAGCTCACGGAACGTCCCGGCCTTGTCCCGGCGAAGCATCGCCCAGACCGCGTTCGTGAACATCCCGACGCCGGACTCTGCGACGTGCGCATGACGCCGGCTCAGCCATCGCACCTCGGCCAGCCCGCGGATCGCCCGGTGGAAGTCCGTGCCCGGGTCCTCGCTCATGGACAGCGTGCCGATCGAGTACAGCATCAGGGCCATCGCCCGGTCGTGCGGCGCGGTCGGTCCCGGTACGGCGAGAGCCGCCTCCATCCAGCCGACCGCTTCGGACGGACGGCCGCTCATGTTCCAGTACTCGCCCAGCACCGAGACGAGCTGAACCGCGACGCGCGCCGAGCCGGTGTCGATGGCGTTGCGGAGCGCGTCGAGCAGGTTCTCGTTCTCCGCGGTCACGCGGGCGATCCACTGGATCTGCTCGCCGGTCCGCAGCTTCGGCTTGGCCTGCCGCAGCAGCCGGCTGAAGTAGATCGTGTGTGCGTGCCGGAAGCGTTCGCGCTCACCGGCCAGCTCGAGCTGCTCGGCGCCGTACGCCCGGACGGTCTCGAGCATCCGGTATCGCACCGAGCGCTCCCCGGCTGCCGCTTCCACGAGCGATTTGTCGACAAGAGACGCCAGTACGCCGAGGATCGCGTCGGGTGGCAGGTTGTGGTCGCTGCAGACCTGCTCGGCGGCCTCCAGGGTCGCGCCGCCGGAGAACAAGGACAGCCGTCGGGCCACCGCCTGCTCGTCGGGATCGAGTAACTCCCAGCTCCACTCCACGACCGCACGCAACGTCTGGTGCCTGGGCAGTGCGGTCCGCGAGCCGCTGGTCAGCAGCCGGAACCGGTCGGCCAGCCGCTCCACGATCAGCTCCGGCGTGAGCGCCCGCAGCCGTGCCGCCGCGAGCTCGATCGCGAGTGGCATGCCGTCCAGCCGGCGGCAGATCTCTGCGACCGCTCTCCGGTTCGCGTCGATCAGAGCGAAGTCCGGACGTACGGCGCGGGCCCGGTCCACGAACAGCTGGATCGCCGGGTACTCGTCGTCGACCGCGTCCTCGGGCGGCAGCCCCAGCGGGCCGACCGGATGCAGGAGCTCGCCGGGGATGCTCAGCGGCTCACGGCTGGTCGTCAGCACACGGAGTCGTGGGCAGGCCGCGAGCAACGAGTCGACCAGGGCAGCGACCTCCTGCACGAGGTGCTCGCAGTTGTCCAGGACTAGCAGGACGCGGCGGTCCGCGATGACGTCGACCAGCCGCTCGGTCGCGGCGCGCGACGCCGGGAGCCGTCTTGGCGTCCCCAGAGCGCTCTGCGGAGTGTCGATGTACTCGGTCGCACCGAGCGCGGACAGGACTGCGGGCGCGACCTCGGCGGCGTCACCGAGTGGCGCTAGTTCGACGAACCAGATGCCGTCGCCGCTCTGCGCAACCAGGGACCGCCCGGTCTCTGTCGCCAGTCTGGTCTTCCCAGCGCCACCAGGACCGACCATGGTCACCAGACGCGTCCCGTTGTTCAGCAGTCGCTCCAGCTCGGCCACGTCCTCGCGGCGGCCGACGAAGCTGGTCATCGGTGCACGCAGGTTGCTGTGTGGTGCCGGAGCGGTCGGCGCCGGCACGACACCGTCGGTCGCCACCGGGTCCACCGAGTCCCCGCGCAGTACGGCGACGTGTAGCTCGCGCAGGCGGGTGCCCGGGTCCGCACCGAGCTCGTCCGCGAGGGTTGCCCGGACTCGTTCGTACCCCGCCAACGCCTCAGCTTGCCGGCCATCGGCGTACAGGGCTCGGATGAGCAGTTCGTGGACGCGCTCGCGGAGCGGGTGGGCGACGGCGAGGCGTTCGAGCTCGGTGATGCGGTCGCGGGCGTGACCGCAGCGGACGGCGGCCTCGGCGAGATCCTCGGCCGCGGCGAGTCGGAGCTCGTTCAGGCGGTCGGCCTCGACCGAGGCGAACGGCAGGTCGCGGAGGTCGGTGAGTGCGTCCCCGCGCCACAGCTTCTCCGCCTGGGTGAGCAGTGCGTGGGCCTTCTCCGGATCGGAGCCGATCAGCCCGCGTCCCCGGCGTACCAGGTCCTCGAACTGGAGGGCGTCGACGCAGTCCGCGCCCATGGTCAGTGTGTAGCCGGCCGGGCCGGACTGGACCGAGACGCTCGACTCGGTCGCGGGCAGGCCGGCGCGCAGGCGGGAGACGAGCGACTGCAGGGCGTTCGCGCTGGGGGCCTCACTGCCCCACAGGCCGTCGACCAGCGTCTCGACACTCACCGGGCGGCCGGCGCTCAGCGCGAGCCGGGCGAGCAATCCGCGCAGCCGGACCCCGCGGACGTCCAGCGGAGTCCCGTCGGCCGCCCACATCGCGAGAGGCCCAAGCACCGCTATGCGCACGCCTCCAGCCTCGCACATGAGGCCGTCCAAATCCCCCTGCCTTTTGTCACGTCCTTCGCATAGTGTCGGCAGTCGTGACCGACATCTCCGCGGGTACGCAGACCGCTCTCACTCGAATCGTTTCCGAACGGCAGACCAAGGGGCGGGTGCCCGGCGTCGTCGGGGCCGTGGCCCGGGCCGGATCGCTGGCCTGGTCGCAGGGGGCCGGATCGGCCGACCTGGGTTCGCCCGGGGTGCCGCCGACGGCGGACTCGCAGTTCCTGATCGCGTCGCAGAGCAAGACGCTGACAGCGGTCGCGATCATGGCGCTGCGCGACGAGGGCAAGCTCAGCCTGGACGACACGGTCGAGAAGCTGATCCCGGAGAGCAAGCACGAGGGCATCACCGTGCGGCAGATGCTCAGCCACGCCAGCGGCATGCAGCGCGAGCCGGTCGGCGACGTCTGGGACCTGATGAAGTTTCCGGACCGCGAGGAGCTGGTGTCGGGCTGGAACGAGGCCGAGCGGGTCGGCAAGCCGCACCACCGGGTGCACTACTCGAACCTGGTCTTCTCGATGCTCGGAGAGATCGTCGCCCGGATCGACGGCCGGCCCTGGTACGACGCGATCAAGGCCCGGATCCTGGACCCGCTGGAGATGCGCCGTACGACGGTCGGCATGGACGGCGGACCGGCGGCGACCGGGTACTACGTGCCGCCGTACAGCGACGTACCGGTGCAGGAGAAGCTACTCGATCTCGGTGCGCTGAACGCGTGTGGTGGGTTGGCGAGTACGGCGGAGGACCTGGCCAAGTGGGCCATGTTTGTTGCCGATCCTGTCGACGAGGTGCTGTCGAAGGACACCGTGGATGAGATGTGCCAGGTGCAGCTGATGGCTGACATGGAGCGGTGGCAGCTCGCTTTCGGGCTCGGGTTCATGCTGCTGCGGCTGGGCGACCGGGTGTTCGTTGGTCACGACGGCGGTATGCCGGGTCACATCACGTCGACGTTCGTTCACCGCCCGTCCGGCACGGCCGGGATCGCGCTGTTCAACTCCACATCGTCACCGGCCCCGAGCGCGCTGGCCACCGACCTGGTGATCAAGGTCCTCGAGGACGACCCGCTGCCCGACGACCCGTGGATGCCGGGCACCGCCGTACCGCCCGAGCTCGAAGGTGTCCTCGGCACGTGGTTCTCCGAGGGCCGCCCGTTCATCTTCTCGGTCAAGTCCGGCATCCTCGAGGCGGCCGGCCTCGGCGCCCCCGCACACCTCAAGCCCGCCGTCTTCGCCCGCATCTCCGAAGACACCTACCGCACCGTCTCCGGCCGCGAAGCGGGCGAACTCCTCCGCATCACCCGAGACCCCACCGGCACCCCCACAAAGTTGCACTGGGCAACCTACCTCTGCACCCGCCAACCCCTGGCCTTCGGCGAACACCTCTGAACTGACCAAGGGGCCGAAGGAGGTTCCTTCGGCCCCTTGGTGTGGGTTGGGTTAGGTGCGGCGGCGGTAGGCGCGGATGGCTAGGGGGGCGAAGACTGCTACCAGGCCGATCATCCAGGCGAAGGTGATGAGGAGCGGCTTCTGGAGGTCGCCGCCCAGCATCAGGGCTCGCATGGTGTCGACCAGGTACTTGACCGGGTTGACGTTCACGAAGGCCTGCAGGAAGCCGGGCAGCGTGCTGGTCTGGACGAAGACGTTGCTGCCGAAGGTGAGTGGGAACATCACCAGGAAGGCGACGCCCTGGACACCCTGCGCGGTCTTCAGGGTCAGGCCGAGCCAGACCCAGATCCAGCACATCGACAGCGCGAAGAGCAGCACGATCACCAGCGCCAGCAGGCCGTTCCCGACCCCGTTCCCGAACCGGAACCCGAGCGCGAAACCGGTCCCCATCAGGATCACGATCGACAGCGAGTACCGCACCGCGTCACCGAGCACGGCACCCACCAACGGTGCGATCCGGGCGATCGGCAGACTGCGGAACCGGTCGAAGACTCCCTTGGCGAAGTCGTCGTTCAGCGCCACCCCGGTGCCCATCGTGGAGAACACGACGGTCTGCACCAGCAAGCCGGGCAGGAGGTACGGCAGGTAGTCGTGCCAGGTCCCGCCCTGGGCGATCGCGCCGCCGAAGACGAACAGGAACAGCACCAGGAAGATGATCGGCTGGAACGTCACGTCCGCCAGGGCTTCCGGGTTCTGCCGGATCCGGACGATGTTGCGCCAGGCCAGGGTCAGACTCTGCTGCACCCAGGCGAACGGATTGGTACGGCGGCCCGCGTGGGCCGGGGCATCGACAACGGCGGTGCTCATCGGCCCGCTCCTTCCAGGACAGCGTCGTACTTCTTCTCTTCGGCGGTGTGCCCGGTCAGGGCGAGGAAGACCTCGTCCAGGCTGGGCAGCCGCAGCGCCAGTTCGGTGACCGCGATGCCTTCCTCGTCGAGGCGGCGTACCACGACCGGCATGGACGAACCGTCGGTGACCGGTGCGCTGACCCGGGTGTTCACCACGTCTACGGTCGGGCGTACGCCGACCGACTCGGCGACGATCGCCGCGACCCGCTCGAGGTGGGCCGGCTCGGCCGGACTGACGTCCAGCGACTGCTTGCCGGCCTGGGCCTTCAGCTCGGCCGGCCGCCCGGAAGCGACCACCCGGCCCTTGTCGAACACCATGATCGAGTCGGCCAGTGCGTCGGCCTCCTCGAGGTACTGCGTGGTGAGCAGCACCGTGGTCCCGTCGAGCACCAGGTTGCGGATCGTCTCCCAGACGCCGTTGCGGGCGTGCGGGTCGAGACCGGTGGTGGGCTCGTCCAGGTACAGGATGCTCGGGTCGCCGACCAGGCTGGCGGCCAGGTCGAGGCGCCGGCGCATACCGCCGGAGTACGTCTTCGCGATCCGGTCACCGGCGTCGGTCAACTCGAACCGCTCCAGCAACTGGTCCGCCTTGGCGCGGGACCGCTCCCGCGAGTAGCCGAGCAGCCGCCCGATCATGATCAGGTTCCGGCGGCCGGACATGTCCTCGTCGACCGAGGCGTACTGTCCGGTCAGCCCGATGATCTCGCGGACCCGGCCGGCCTCGCGGACGACGTCGTACCCGCCGACGGTGGCGTGGCCGGAGTCGGGGCGGAGCAGGGTGCCGAGGATGCGGACCGCCGTGGTCTTGCCGGCCCCGTTCGGCCCGAGGACCCCGAGCACGGTGCCGGTCGGCACACTCAGGTCGACGCCGGCCAGGGCGGTGGTGCTGCCATATTTCTTGACCAAGCCAACAGCCTCGATGGCGACCTGGTTCGTTGTGGTCATCGGTTCCTCCCGGTGGAATCACTTCACTGGGACTACCGTGCGACACCGCCCTGGCACCGGCCTGGCACTCGGCTGTCAGGCCGTCTCAGCCCGTGCCAGCCGCTGGCAGCAGGTCGTGTCTGCGGGACAGCAGACACGACCTAGCCTTTCAGTGGGACGACCTGGTTGGCCCGCAGCGCCTCGTAGATCTCGGGGTTGTACCGGGCCAGCGTGGCCCGGGCCTTCCGCCGGTATCTGAGGATCTGCCGGGTGCCGATCGCCCACAGCACGTACTGGAAGGCCAGCGCCCACTTGAAATCGGTGATGGTCTGCGGCGCCCCGCCCGACGACGCGTCGAGCAGGATGCCGACCATGCCGATACACAGCAGCGTGGCGATGAACCCACCAGTGTTGACCATCCCGTTCGCCGCCCCGAACCGCGTGGACGGGTTGAACGTACGGGCGTAGTCCAGTCCGAGCATCGACCCGGGCCCACCGGCCGCCTGGACGACGATCAGCAGCAGGAGCACCGGCAGCGGTGCCTGACCCGGCCAGAGCAGTACGACGGTCCACATCGTCATCGACCCCGCGATCACGGCCAGCACGATCCACGAGCGGTAGAACGGGAAGCGAGCGGCGTAGCGTCCGACCAGTGGGCCGTAGCAGAGACCAGCTAGCACCGGCAGGACCAGCATCGCCGCGGCAGTCGTCGGCGCCAGCCCCTCACCGGTCACCAGGAACGGGAATCCCCAGAGCAGTCCGAAGGTGCTGCCGGAGAAGCTGGTGGTGAAGTGGGTCCACAGCCCGAGCCGTGTGCCCGGCTCCTTCCAGGCCCGCCGCAGGTTGTTCCGCACCTCGGTGACCGACTGCTTGGTCCGGTGCAGCGGCTCGTCGTACGGCGTGTCCTTGATCAGGAACAGCACGAGTACGCCGGTCACCAGGCTGAGCACACTGGCCGCGGCAAACGTGGTGGTCCAGCCGAAGGCATGGAAGGCCGCGGACATCGGCACGGTCGAGACGATCGCACCGAGACCACCGAGCATTCCGGTCGCCTGAGACATCACCGGCTGGCGCAACGCGGGGAACCAGGACATGACGACCCGCAGCACGCTGATGAACACCAGTGCGTCGCCCACACCCAGTACGGCGCGGGCCGCGAGCGCAGCCGGGTAGGAGTCGACCAGACTGAACGCCGTCTGCGCCACGAACAGCAGTCCGGACGCGGTGATCAGCAGCCGCTTGGAGCCGTACCGGTCGAGCAGTACGCCGACGGGCACCTGCATGGCGGCGTACACGGTCAGCTGGACGACGGTGAAGCTGGCCAGCGCGGAGGCGGAGATGTGGAAGCGCTCGGCGGCCTGCAGGCCGGCCACGCTCATCGAACCACGGTGCAGCACGGTCACGAGGTAGGTGAGGACAGCAGTGGTCCACACCGCCCAGGCGCGCCGTCCGCCCAGGGGGAAGAGGAGTTCGGTCAACGCGAACTCCGCAGGTCCGCCGAGGCGGTGTCGATGTGGGCGACGACGAGTTCGCGGAACCGCTTCACACTGTTCCCGCCGAGGGCGTCGATCATCTCCTGGTGCGCGGTGATCGACTTGTCCATCCGGGCCGGCTGCATCTCGATGCCGGGCACGCCCATCCGGACCTGGCGGTCCCGGAGGCTGTTGTAGAGCTTGGCGAGGATTTGGTTGCCGGCGGCACCGACGATCGCCTCGTGGAAGGCTCGGTCCGCCTCCAGGAAGCTCTTCGCGTCGCCGCTGCGGCGGTGTTCGCGCATCTCGTCGACGCGCTGGGTCAGGGTCTCGACGAGTTGCTTGCGCCGCGGCCAGACCTTGGCGGCGGCGTGCGTCTCAAGCAGCTCGCGGGCCTCCAGGACATCGTCGATCTCCTGCGGCAGCACCGGCTGAACGAGGGCGCCCTTCTTCGGGTACAGCTTCACCAGGCCGGACTCCTCCAGCCGGAGCAGCGCCTCGCGCACGGGCGTCCGCGACACTCCGACCGCGGTGGCCAGCTCACCTTCGGTGAGCAGCTCGCCGCCCGGGTAGACCCGGTCCAGGATTGCCGCCTTCACGTAGGCGTAGACACGCTCAGCGGCCGGGATCTTCTCGACCCCTGGCGCCGCCTCGACCACCACTCGGGCGATCTCCGCGGTCTCCTCGCCCAACTGCAACGCTGACCTCGCCGGCCCGTTCTCCGGCTCCCCGCTTGTCACTGAACTCCCACCCATACGACCGGTATCTCTGTTGTATCTATCCTACACACAACCTAATCCACCGCCGCCGCCCGGTATTCCCCAGCTTGTCCACGAGTTATCCACAGGCCGATCCACAGCATGTGGGCAACTGAGTGTGAACAGATGGACTGTAGGTAGTGACAAGTGCAGGGTTTCCCCTGCGTTGTGGATGAAGAACTCCGCGGGTTCGCAATCCGCTCTAGAGTCACGGGATACCGAGCCTGGCCCGACCTCACCCAGGCCCCCGCTCCGAGGAGGCAGCGTGTCCCGAAGCTCCCGTCCGCGCCGCTGGACAGCCGGTCTGGCTGCCACTGCGCTCACTCTGACGACACTCGGTGCCGCCACCGCCCACGCCGTACCGTCCGACCAAGCGTCGACGGCCGCGCCTGGGCCGCTGATGAACTACGTGGTCAACACCAAGGCCTCCCCCGGTCACGTCCGCAAGGCCGAGCTCGCCGTGCAGGCGGCCGGCGGGACGGTCGTGACGTCGTACCGCCAGCTCGGGGTGATCGTCGCTCAGTCGACCAACCCGGACTTCCGCACCGACGTGCGCGCGGGCCAGAACGGCCGGGAGGTCCAGTCGGTCGGCGCGACCCGCACCGCCGCGGTCAGCGAAGGCCCAGTCGGTACGGCGAAGTCCGCCGCCGCGCTCGGGTCGGCGGATGAGACCGAGGCGGCGCCGGCGCCGGATCCGCGCGAGGTCGATCAGTGGGACATGGTCCAGATCAAGGCGGACCAGGCCCACGCGGTCACCGACGGCTCCCGCGGCGTGCTGGTCGGCATCAACGACAGCGGTGTCGACGACACCCACCCGGACCTGGCGCCGAACTTCGACGCCAGGGACTCGGTGAACTGTGTGAACAACGGCGTACCGGACACCACTGCGGGTGGCTGGCGGCCGACCACCAGCTCACACGGCACGCACGTGGCCGGGACGGTCGCCGCGGCCCGCAACGGCGTCGGCATCGTCGGCGTCGCGCCCGGTGTGCGGATCGCGTCGGTCAAGGTGGTGAACGACGACGGCTTCATCTACCCGGAGTACTCGATCTGCGGCATCGTCTGGGCCGCCGAGCACCACATGGACGTCACCAACCACAGCTACTTCATCGACCCGTTCCAGTTCTGGTGCAAGGACAACGGCGACCAGGGCGCGGTCCAGGAAGCGGTACGGCGCGCGTACGCCTGGGCGACGGATCGCGGAGTGCTGTCGGTCGCGGCCGCCGGCAACTCGAACTACGACCTGGCCAACAAGACCACCGACAACACCAGCCCGAACGACTCGACCCCGGTCCCCCGGCAGATCAACAACAACTGCCTGGACATGCCGACCGAGCTGCCCGGCGTGATCACTGTGGCGAGCACGACCCAGGCCAGGGCGCGCAGCGGCTTCTCGAACTTCGGCCTGAACAAGATCGACGTCGCCGCCCCGGGCAGCGCGATCCTGTCCACCCTGCCGGGTGGCGGCTACGGAAACATGAGCGGTACGTCGATGGCGTCGCCGCACGTCACCGGTGTCGCCGCGCTGATGAAGTCGACGCACCCGTGGTGGAGCCCGCGCGACCTGGAGCGCGCGCTGCGCCAGGAGGCGGACGACACCGCCTGCCCGACCACTCCCGACGCGCGCTGCACCGGGACCACGGCGAACAACGCCTTCTTCGGTGAAGGCATCGCCGACGCCCTCGACGCAGTACACCGCTAACCGGTCCGAGTGGGGGTCCTCCGCCCAGGACCCCCACTCAGCTACGCCGTGCTGATCAGGACGATCCCGGCGACGACAACCACCGCGGCGATCGCCCGCCGCGGGCCGAAGCGTTCGCCGAAGAAGACCGTACCGATGATCGCGCCGAAGATGATGCTGGTCTCGCGGAGAGCCGCGATGGCGGCGAGCGTGCCGCGCGTCTGGGCCCACAGGACCAAGCCGTAGGCGACCATCGACACCACGCCACCGGCGAGCCCGGTCAGCACCGCCGAGCGCGGCAGTTTCAGCACGCCCGGGCCGCGCCAGGCGAGCACCACCAGCGGCATCAGGAAGCCCTGCAGCATGAACACCCAGCCCATGTAGGTCAGCACAGGCATCTTGTGGACCGCCAGCCCGTCGACCACCGTGTACGACGCGATCGTCAGCCCGGTGCCGCAGGCCGCCAGCAGCGCCGGTGCCTGCCGCCGCCCCGGCCGTCCGATGAACACCAGTGCGATCAGTCCGGCCGAGATCAGCAGCACTCCGGCCAGCTCGACCAGCGCCAGCGCCTGATGCAGTACGACGATCGAGACGACCGCCACCACCCAGGGCGAGGTACCGCGGGCCAGCGGGTACATCTGGCTGAACTGACCTAGCTGATACGAGGCCAACAGACCACCCAAGTACGCGAGGTGCAGCACGGCGGACGCGATGATGTAGCCCCAGGTGCCATCCGGCGGCAGACCCATCACGAGCACCGCGGTCAGCCCGATGATCCCCGCGGCCAGCTCGAACAGTGCGAGCCCGGCGACCCGGTCCGGCGCACCATGCGCCATCGCGTTCCAGGTCGCGTGCAGCACCGCGGCCCCGAGCACCACCATCAACACCAGCACCGCTACACCCTCTCACCAGGACAGTCCCCGTCCTGCGCCTGTGTCTTGAGACGCTGTAGGCATGCGATCTGTGACGCAGTGGAAGTTCGGTGGGCCAGAGGTTCTCGAGCTGACCGAGGTCGAGAAGCCGGTGCCGGGGCCGACTGAGGTGCTGGTCGAGGTGCATGCGGCGGGCGTCAACCCGGTGGACTGGGTGACGCGGGCGGAGGAGGTCTATCTCGGGAAGCCGCCGTACACGCTCGGCTGGGACGTGTCGGGCGTGGTGGTCGAGCTCGGCGTGGGAGCGAGCGGGGTTGCGGTTGGGGACGAGGTGCTGGGGATGCCGTGGTTTCCGCGGGAGGCGGCGGCGTACGCCGATTACGTGACGGCGCCGTCGCGGCAGTTCGTGCGGAAGCCGGCGGGGATGTCGCACGTGGAGGCGGCTGGGTTGCCGCTGGCCGGGTTGACCGCGTGGCAGTGTCTGGTCGAGGTGGGCGACGTACAGGCTGGGCAGCGGGTGCTGGTTGACGCTGCTGCTGGCGGGGTCGGGCATCTGGCGGTGCAGATCGCCAAGGCTCGTGGGGCTGAGGTGGTCGGGACTGCGAGTGCGGGGAAGCATGAGTTCTTGCGGTCGATCGGGGTGGATCAGCCGCTCGACTACCACGATCCGGCGGCCGATCCTGGGGAGCTCGACCTGGTGGTTGGGCTGGCTGGGACCGAATCGGATCGGCGGTGGTTGGCGTTCGTGCGTCCTGGTGGGCTGCTGGTCGCCGTACTCGGTGGGGTGCCGGAGGAACTTGGGCGAGACGCTGAGGCACGCGGCGTACGTACTGCGGAGATGCTGGTCGAGCCGGATCGGATCGGGCTGCTCGGGCTGACCGACCTGGTCGAGCGCGGGCTGCTGCGGGTGCGGGTCGAGCGGACGTTCCCGCTGGAGGAGGTTGCGGCCGCACACCGCCTCGGCGAGACGGGCCGAGTGACCGGGAAGTTGGTGCTCACGCTGCGGTGACGTGCGAAGGCCCGGGCGGTTTGTCCACCCGGGCCTTGCGGCGTACTCAGAACATCAGTGCGCGGGCGGGGTCCTCGAGGATGCCGGCGACGTCGGCGAGGAAGGTGGAGCCCTTCTCGCCGTCGATCAGGCGGTGGTCGAAGGACAGCGCCAGCGTGGTGAGCCAGCGCGGGACGATCTCGTCGTCCACCACCCACGGCTGCTTGCGGATCGCGCCGACGGCGAGGATCGCGGCCTCGCCCGGGTTGATGATCGGCGTCCCCGCGTCGACGCCGAAGACGCCGACGTTGGTGATCGTGAACGAGCCGCCGGCCTGGTCCGCCGGTTGGGTCTTGCCCTCGCGGGCGGTGGCGACCAGGTCGTTCAGGGCCGCGCAGAGCTCGGGGAGCGTGAGCGCGTCGGCGTTCTTGATGTTCGGCACGATCAGGCCGCGCGGGGTGGCCGCGGCGATGCCGAGGTTGACGGCGCCCTTGTAGACGATCTCCTGCGCCGGCTCGTCCCAGGCCGCGTTGATGACCGGGGTACGACGGGCTGCCAGGGTGACCGCCTTCGCGACGATCAGCAACGGCGACACCTTGAGCTCCCGGAACGCCTTGTCACCCTTGAGCCGGTCAACCAACTCCATGGTGGCGCTGACATCCACGGTGATCCACTCGGTCACATGCGGCGCAGTGAAAGCACTGGCAACCATCGCCTGCGCCATCACCTTCTGCACACCCTTGACCGCCACCCGAGTATCCCCACGCCCACTAACCACCGGCGCAACCTCAACAGCCGGAGCCGGCGCCGGCGCCGTGACATGCCCTTCAACATCAGCCCGGGTGATGATCCCGCCCGGCCCGGTTGCAGTCACGCTGGCCAGATCAATCCCCAGATCCTTGGCCAGTTTCCGCACCGGAGGCTTGGCCAGCACATGCACAGAGCCTGCCGGTTCATTGCTCTTGGCAACAACTGGTTCGGGTGCGGGTGCAGGCACAACAGGCGCAGGCTCGGCGGCCACAGGTGCTGGAGTACTGCCCTTGCGGGGGCGGCGCTTGGCTTCTGTGGTTCGGGGGCCGTAGCCGACGAGGACGGCGGTGCGGCCGCCGTTGTCGGGCTCGGGGACCGTGGGAACGAGGTCCTCGGCGCCGCCGTCGGCCGGCGCGGTCTCGTCACCGGCCGCGTCGGTTTGGACGGCGATGATGGGGGTGCCGACCGGGACTGTTTCGCCTTCGGGGACCAGGAGTTCGGCGATGGTGCCGGCGAAGGGGACCGGGAGTTCTACCAGGGACTTCGCGGTCTCGATCTCGACGACGGTGTCGTTGAGTTTGACCGTGTCGCCCGGCTTGACCTTCCAGCTGACGATCTCGGCTTCGACCAGACCCTCACCCACGTCGGGGAGGCGGAAGTGCTGGATGCCCATCAGTACCCCATCACCCGGTCGACGCCGTCGAGCACCCGGTCCAGGTCGGGCAGGTAGTCCTCTTCCATCCGCGACGGCGGGTACGGGGTGTCGAACCCGGTGACGCGCAGTACCGGCGCCTCCAGGTGGTAGAAGCACTCCTCGGTCACCCGCGCCGCGATCTCCGAACCCGGGCCGAGCGTGTACGGCGCCTCGTGCACGACGATCGCCCGCCGGGTCTTCTTCACCGACGCGAAGATCGTCGGCAGGTCGAACGGCGAGATGGTGCGCAGGTCGACGACCTCGAGCTGCCGGCCGTCCTCGACCGCGGCCTCGGCCGCCTGCAGGCAGGTCTTCACCATCGGTCCGTAGCAGAGCAGCGTCGCGTCGGTGCCCTCGCGGACGACCTTCGCCTGGTGCAGCGGCAGCGCCGGCGGCACGGACTCGTCCAGCTCCGCCTTCTCGTGGTAGCGGCGCTTCGGCTCGAAGAAGACCACCGGGTCGTCGGTGGCGATCGCCTGCTGGATCATCCAGTACGCGTCGACCGGGTCGCCGCAGGACACCACCTTGAGACCGGGCACGTGCGCGAACAGCGTCTCGGGCGACTCCGAATGGTGCTCGACCGCGCCGATGCCGCCGCCGTACGGGATCCGGATCACGACGGGCATCCGGATCCGGCCGTGCGACCGGAAGTGCATCTTCGCGACCTGGTTGATGATCTGGTCGTACGCCGGGAAGACGAACCCGTCGAACTGGATCTCACAGACCGGCCGGTAGCCGCGCAGCGCCAGGCCGACCGCGGTCCCGATGATGCCGGACTCGGCCAGCGGGGTGTCGATCACCCGGTCCTCGCCGAAGTCCTTCTGCAGGCCCTCGGTGACCCGGAAGACCCCGCCGAGCTTGCCGATGTCCTCGCCCATCACGACGACCTTGGGGTCGGCCTCCATCGCGGCCCGCAGACCGGCGTTGATGCCCTTGCCGAGAGTGATCTTCGTCATCACCGAACCTCGCCTTCGAACGAAGCGGCGTACGCGGCGAACTGTGCCTTCTGCTCGACCAGTTGCGGCGTCTGCTCGACGTACACGGTGTCGAAGAAGTCGGTGAGCTCCGGTTCCGGCATCGACAGGCAGCCGGCCCGCAGCGTGGCGGCGACGTCGTCCGCCTCGGCGTCGATCTGGTCGAAGAAGTCGTGGTCGACCCCGGCGGTGCGGGTCAGGTACGCGCGGACCCGCTCGATCGGGTCCTTCAGCTTCCAGTGCTCGAGGTCCTCGCTGAGCCGGTACTTCGTCGGGTCGTCGGAGGTGGTGTGCGCACCCATCCGGTAGGTGTAGGCCTCGATCAGGGTCGGGCCGCTGCCCTCCCGGGCCCGCTTCAGCGCCTGCTGGGAGACGGCGTACGTCGCGAGTACGTCGTTGCCGTCGACGCGGACGCCGGGGAAGCCGAAGCCGGCCGCGCGCTGGTACAGCGGGATGCGGGTCTGCCGGTCGATCGGCTCGGAGATGGCCCACTGGTTGTTCTGGCAGAAGAACACGACCGGCGCGTTGAAGACCGAGGCCCAGATGAACGCCTCGTTCACGTCGCCCTGGCTGCTGGCGCCGTCGCCGAAGTACGCGATCGTCGCCTCGCCGTTCTCGGCGTCGCCGATGGCGTGGTCGCGCTGCTGGCCCATCGCGTACCCGGTCGCGTGCAGCGTCTGCGCGCCGATCACGATCGTGTACAGGTGGAAGTTGTTCTCGCGCGGGTCCCAGGCACCCTGGTCGACGCCGCGGAACAGACCGAGCAGCCGCAGCGGGTCGACGCCCTGACACCAGGCGACGCCGTGCTCGCGGTAGGTCGGGAAGACCATGTCCTTGGAGTTCAGGGCGCGGCCGGAGCCGATCTGCGCGGCCTCCTGGCCGAGCAGCGACGCCCAGAGACCGAGCTCACCCTGCCGCTGCAGCGCGGTGGCCTCGGTGTCGATCCGGCGGACCAGGGTCATGTCCCGGTAGAAGCCCTTGATCGCCTCGTCGTCGAGGTCGAACGAGTAGTCCGGGTGCTCGACACGCTCACCTTCGGGCGTCAGCAGCTGGACGAACTCGACCTCCTCGGAGGCCTGGGGCGGACTGACCGGCGCCTCGACGGGCGCGAACACTTCCGGGGTAATCCCCGGCACCGACTCACTCACATGCACTCCTCGGGTTCGAGCGCGGGATCGCCGCGACCGCAACGTTGCGCGGACCGGCCCCTTCAGCCGGGTGAGGCTTCGCAGGCAGGACCGCGTGGATCCAGGGTTGATGCACTGGCACTACTACCAGTAGACCTCCTCACCGGCCTGACTGGCTGTATTACTTGCGGGACACCGTACCCAGCGGGTTGCCTGATCCGCTAACTGTCTGGACGCTCGCGGGTACGCCGGTACCGAAACCGGTCCTGGCACGAGACACCAGTCCACCCACTGGTCATATCGCGACGCTCATATTACAGAAATCTGCAGCCCTGGCGACATGTGTCACAACTGCATTGCGATCAGGGCAGCTTCTCGAGCCGGACCAGCTTGAAGTTGGTGCCCTCGCGGTCGCCGTCACCAGGCGTGTTCTCGCCGTCATGCACAGCGAACAGACCGTGCGGGAACCGCGGCCCGAGCGGCTGCGTCGTCACGGCCGCACCGTCACTGTGCTGTACGCCGTCCGCCGCCGCACCGTCGACCACCTGGAAGCCGGCGCGGTAGACCAGCCGCCGCCCGTCCATCCGGTACGACGCGAACGTCGAGTCACCCTGGCTGGACGCGTACAGGATCCGCTTGCCGTGCTCGTAGGCGATCGTCAGACCTTCGGCGTCCGCGCTGAGGTACTTCCCGGCGTCCCGGCTGACCGGCCCGGTCGGCGCGCATTCCTCGGTCTCCTCGTCGTACGCCGCCGGCTGGCCGTACTCGCGGACCTTCTCCACCAGCTCGGGCTTGCCGTGCTGCGGGATGCGCCAGACGCCGACGTCCTCCTGGGCGGCGTACAGGTCGTTGGTGGTGCGGTCGAAGACCATGCCCTCGAGCTGCGGACAGTCGCCGGGCTCCTCGCACGGCGACCAGGTGCTGCCGTCGCTCAGCCGGAAGCTGCTCGGCAGGTCGACCTGGCCGATCGGACGGTAAGTGATCTTGCCGTGGCCGTCGGGGACAAGCCGGAAGAAGCCGACCCGGGTCTCGCTGCGCCGCGTCACGGCGACGACCGGCTGTCCGTGGAGCTCAGTGGCGGCCAGACCGTACACCGTGTGCTGGTCCTGGACCTCGTCAGTGTCCTTGCTGAACACGAGCGGCGGCTTGGCGGTGGTCGCGTCGGTGAGTCGCCCGGCCTTGACGGCGTACGTCCTGAGTTGGTCGCGGCCGCGGTCGGTGACGACCGCGAGGTCGCCGACCAGGTCGACGTTGTTGAACCGCCCGGGCTCCTGACCCGGCGCCGGCGGAGGCGGGGTCGCGATGTGCTGGACCTCCTTGCCGGCGAGGTCGAACACGGTCAGCCCGCCGTTCTTCAGCGTCCCGAGAACGACGCTGCGCTCGGGGTGCTTGGCGTCGATCCAGATGGCCGGGTCGTCGGCGTTGGCGTTGCCGCCGGCCTCGTCGTCCCAGTTCGGCGCGGTCTCGGCGACCGCGATCACCTCCGTGAGCCCACTGGCGTACGCCGGCTGGACACCCAGCGTGACGACCATCGCAGCAAGCGTGACACCGGCGATCCGCATCCAACTCTCCTCACCATCGGCAGTACGGCGCAGATTGCCCGGGCTGATGGACTGGCGGGAAACAGCGGATTGCTGACTGGAAACCGGCTTGCGCGGCGACGCCTGCCCGCTTAGCGTAAGCATCGTCTTTGCATGACACCCCTGACAGCCGAGGAGGCTCCGGATGGCCGCTTCTGCCCCGGCCGCGCTGCCCGACGCCGGCGCCCGGCCGGCCTCGAGCGCGATGATCTGGACCGCGCTCGCGGTCGTGTACGTCGTCTGGGGTTCGACCTATCTCGGCATCCGGGTGGTCGTGGACGCGGAGATCCCGCCGATGCTCGGGATGGCGACCCGGTTCCTCACCGCGGCGCTGCTGCTGGCCGCGGCGCTCAGCCTCAAATCGGGTTGGCGGCGGCTGAAGATCACCCGCCGGGAGGCGCTCGGCGCGGCCACGGTCGGCATCCTGTTACTTGCCTTCGGCAACGGTGCGGTCGCGATCGCGGAGCAGACTGTGCCGTCCGGTCTGGCGGCGCTGCTGGTGGCCGCGATCCCGCTCTGGCTGATGCTGTTGCGCGTCGGTGGCGGCGAGCGTCCACGCGGTCTGACGTGGCTCGGCGTACTGATCGGATTCGGCGGTGCGGCACTGCTTGCGTTGTCAGGTGGCAACACGAGCGCGAAACCGCTGTCCGTCGCGGTCCTGGTGGTCGGAACGATCTGCTGGGCCACCGGCTCGCGGTTCGCGCCGCGTCTCGGCCTGCCGCGCGATCCGCTGGTGACCGCGCTCTACGAGATGGTCTTCGGCGGTACGGCGATGGTGCTGATCGGCGTGGTCCGCGGCGAGCCCGGCCGGGTGCACCTCGACCGGATCGATGGATCCGGCTGGCTGGCGCTCGGCTATCTGATCGTGTTCGGCTCGCTGCTCGCATACTCCGCCTACTCGTACCTGCTCGCGAACGCGCCCATCTCGTTGATCGGCACCTACGCGTACGTGAACCCGGCGGTCGCCGTACTGCTCGGCTGGTTGATCCTCGACGAGCACATCACCTGGCAGATCCTGCTCGGTGGCGCGGTGATCATCATCGGCGTCGCGCTCGTGGTCACGGCCGAGCGGCGCTTGCGGGCCTGACCTCTGGAGACGGAAGAACCCGGGCCCTTGCGGACCCGGGTCTCCCACCGCTGCCGATGCGCGCGGCAGCGGGCCATGGTTTGCCGGCCGGCACCCTGCCCCGAAAAAACACGGCGCGAAACTCCGGCAATGGTTCAACGATTTCCGATTCATCATGGTATTGCTCGTTCGGCGACCACCGAGCCCGCCGAAAACAATCTTCCGATTCACCGGGTCTCATCCGTCACCCGCGCTGACTCAACGACGTACTCCGGGATCGGTTACGGCCGATTCCCCATCAACTGCCGATCGGTTCGGCGACAGTCCCGGCTGACGGCAAGTTGCCTGGTCAGAGCGGATTTGCTGCGCCGTCAGGGAACTCATCACGTGCCGCCTATGAGGGCATGCACGGACGCAATAGCTGACAAAAAAGTTTGTAACCGCCCCCGCCAGGTGTCGTTACCACTAAGACGAATCCGTCAAACCCGAAAGGAAACCTGGCATAATGCAGGTAACTCGCAAGATCGCCGCTGCCGCGGCAGTGGCGACTGTCGCCACGCTGGGCCTGGCTACCGTTGTGAGCGCGAACGTTCTCGACGACACGCAGCAGAAGGCTCAGGACACCGGCCTGGCCGACGCCGCGTCGCTGGCCAGCAAGGCCTACGGCCACAAGGGCTGGTACGGCGTCAAGAAGGACGGCGGCCTCGTTGCCGTTGACGACAACAACGTCGGCCCGTTCCAGGCCTGCCACCTGTTCGGCTCGGGCACCGGCATCGGCGGCAACGTCCCGGCCAGCGACGTCGTCGGCGTCGTCGGCTTCTGGAACAACGGCAACTCGGTCACCGCTGTCAAGACCTGCGAGCAGGGCTCGAAGCAGGCCAACAGCAAGTGGTACAAGATGGGCGACAACGGCGTGCTGTCCGTCAGCCGCAACAACGTCGGCCCGTTCCAGGCCTGCCACAACGAGGTCTCCGCGACCGGCATCGGCGGCAACGTCCCGCTGACGAACCTGAGCGGCGTCCTGGGCCTGGGCAACAACGGCAACTCCGTTGACACCCTGAAGACCTGCGAGCAGGACTCGGCGCAGAATAACTGACCCTCCCTGGTCAGTGATGCAGGACCCGAAAGAGCCACCTCGGTGGGGTGACTGATTCGGTAGCACCATCCGCGGCGCCGGGAGCAAGCCTCACTCCTCCCGGCGCCGCATCACGCCCGGCCCCGTCCCAGCGCGGACCGGGCTTTCGCATGTCCGAGCCGCTCCCCGGAAACTTCTCGCCGCCTGACGGCACTTTGTTTCCGAACGACCATCTCAACACCGCCGTACCCGCCCACCTTGGGCACCGATCAACCACCCCCGGCCCGCTCAGGTGGTTGAGCCGTGCACAAAGTCGCGAATCTAGAGGTGTCTGAGGTCTATGCAGGAGCCGTTGGGTAGGGGGCGGTTGAGGAGGGACCAGATGCCGGTGGCGGCGGAATCGGGGGTGGCTAGGGCGCCGGATTGTTTGAGGTCTTGGAAGCGGGCTACGGATGGGAAGGAGTCCGGGTCAGTGGAGCGGATCTCGGATTGCATGGCGGTGTCGACTACGCCGGGTGCGACCGCGATGACCCGGCAGCCGTTGGGCGGCTGCTCGGCGCCTACTGTGCGGACCCATTGCTCTACGGCTGCCTTGCCGGCGGTGTAGGAGGACCAGCCGGCGTACGGCGTTTTGGCGGCACCGGAGGACAGCATCACCAGGTGGCGTTCGCAGCGTAGGCCGGCGGTCGCGGTCAGGAAGGCTCGGCCTAGGACCTGCGGGGCGACCGAGTTCAGCAGTACGGCGCTGGTGTACGCCTCGCCGTCGACCGCGTGCGCCGGCCCGATCGGCGTGATCGTGCCGGCGTTGTGGATGAACACGACCCGATCACCGTCGTACCCGGCGAGCTCGGCCTCGAAGTGCTTCTCGACCCGTTCCCAGTCGGCCGGATCGGACAGGTCGGCCTTGAAGTGTTCCGCCGTACCTCCGCCGCGCCGGGACAGGTCGATCACCCGCGCGTCCGGGTACGGCGCGGCCGCGGCCAGAGCCGCCCCGATCCCGGCCGATGCGCCCGAGATCCAGATCAGCGACCTGGCCGCCGCCGTCACTTGCGCCAGTCGCGCGCGACCGCGAGGAAGAGGTCGTTCGCCTCACGTTCGCCGATGGAGATCCGGGCGCCGTTACCGGCGAACGGACGGATCGAGACCCCCTCGGCCTGCACCGCCTCGGCGAATGCAACCGTGTCCTCGCCGAGCTCCAGCCAGACGAAGTTGGTCTGCGAATCAGGCACATCCCACCCCGCGGCGCGCAACTCCTCAACGACTCGGGTCCGCTCACCAACCAGCGCCTCGACGCGCTCCAGCAACTCGTCCTCGACGGCCAGCGAAGCGATCGCGGCCGCCTGCGCGACGTGGCTGACCCCGAACGGCAACGCACACTTCCGGATCGCCGCAACCACCTCGGGATGGCCGATCGCATACCCGACCCGGAAGCCGGCCAGCCCGTAAGCCTTCGAGAAGGTCCGCAGTACGACGACGTTCGGCCGCTCCCGGTACACCTCGACACCGTCGACGACTCCCGGCTCCCGGACGAACTCGCGGTACGCCTCGTCCAGCACGACCAGGACACTCCGCGGTACGGCGTCCAGGAACGCCATCAACTCGTCCCCACGAACCACCGGGCCGGTCGGGTTGTTCGGCGTACAGACCAGGACGACCTTGGTCCGCTCGGTGATCGCGGCTTCCATCGCCTTGAAGTCGTGCCGCGCGTCGGCGGTCAGCGGAACCTGGACCGAGGTCGCGCCGGTCAGCTGGACGGCGATCGGGTACGCCTCGAACGAGCGCCAGGCGTAGACCACCTCGTCACCCTCGGAGACCGCAGCCTGCAGCAGGTGGTAGAGCAGAGCGACGGACCCGGTCCCGACGGCGAGGTCACTCACCGGTACGCCGAACCGTGCCGACAGGGCCTCGAGCAGGTCGACCGCACCCATGTCGGGGTAGCGGTTCATCTGCGCCGCGGCCTCGGTGGCAGCAGCCAGTACACCGGGCAGCGGCGGGTACGGGTTCTCGTTGCTGGACAACTTGTACGTCGGCCGGCCGTCGGAGCGCGCGGGCGGACGACCGGGCTTGTAAGCCGCCATGTCGTCCAGGCACCCGCGGAAGCGAACCTCGTTGTCAGGGGTCATGCCCGCAGGTTAATCCTTACCGCACCCTCCGGCCACCCTGGCTGGGTCACACCCGGAGGCGTCCTGAACCCCCATGTTGCGCGGACCGAAGCTTGACTGCACACTGACTGATTGTCGGACAATCAGGGGATCTGGCACACAGATCTCAACAGTCATCGGAGGGTGTTCATGGGTCAGTCGCTGGAGTGGGGTCGCCGGTATCTGATGGTCCGCCCGGACCACTTCCGGATCGACTACGTGATCAACCCCTACATGTCGACCCACGACCAGCCGGATCCCGAGCTGGCGCTGAAGCAGTGGGACTCGCTGCGGCAGGCGATCGTGGACGCCAACGGCGAGGTCGAGGTGCTGCCGCAGCGGCCGGACTCGCCGGACATGGTCTACGCGATGAACCTCGGTTTCGCGGCGGCGGACGGCCGGGCAATGCTCTCGCACATGCGGTTCGAGCCGCGTCGCAAGGAGTCGCTGACTGCGGGTGACTGGTTCGTCGGGCACGGGTTCACCCTCGGCCGGCCCGGCAGCGACGGCGTCGGGCCGCACTTCGAGTCCGGCGACGCGTTCGTGTTCGGCGACAGCCTGGTCGTCGGCTACGGTCCGCGCACCGAGGCGGACGCCCTGAAGCACCTGGCGACCGAGTGGAACATCCGCGTCCGCGGGCTGCGGATCGCGCACGAGGGCATGTACCACCTCGACCTGCCGTTCTGCCCGGTCGACAACACCCACGCGATGGTCTACCCGCCGGCGTTCGACGCGGCGAGCCAGACGGCGCTGTTCGACCTGGTCCCGGACCCGATCGTGCTGACCGACGACGAGGCGTTCGCGTTCAGCGGGAACTCGATCGTGGTGAACGAGACGATCATCATGCCGGCCTGCTCCCCGCGCCTGCACGACGTACTCACCGGACTCGGCCTGCGCGTGGTCGTCCTCGACCTGACCGAGTTCCACAAGGCCGGCGGGTCCGCTCGCTGCCTGACCAACCCGCTCGACTTCCCGCTGGACTCCATCACCACTCCGGGCGGCGAGGTCATCCTCCCGGCCTGACCGTGTAGATGAGCTCGAGGTCATCGGGGTCGTACCCGTGACCGGTGAGCCAGTCGCGCGCGTTCTTCCGGCCTTCGGGATAGGTCAGCTTGATGTAGAAGGCGAGGTACTCGGAGTCTCCCGGGTGAGCCCGGGAGACGCCCTGGTCGATGGTGAAGCCGCGGCCGACCAAGGGCAGCTCCTGCAGAAGCGGGTACTTGGCCTCGAGCCGGCCGTTGAGCTCGTCGAACCGGCGGCCGGCGTCGGACTCCGTCTCCAGCACCTGGTCGGGATGTGCAGTCTCCCAGGCACGTCCCTCGGAGTCGTCGGCGAACAAGTACATCTTGTAGCCGGCGTCCGCATGGATCTCGACGGTCTCGGTGTACGTCTCGAACCCATGCCGCTCACCGGTCAACGTATGCCGGCCCGCCTTCACCGCGACGTCGCCGTTCGCCGGGATCTGCCGGCCGTCCAGCGTCAAGGTGAGGTCGTTCGGGATCGACTTGATGGTCAGCGTGTGCTCCGCGTCCCCGCGGAACACCACGAAGCCACCGATCAGCAACGCGATGACAACCAAGAAGAACAACATCCGCCTAGCCATTCTTCAGCCGGGCAACGGTGTAGTGGCCGCGCGAGTCGGAGAAGTACACGCGCGACGCCTCCGGCACGTGCTCGGTCAGCGAGGCCGACGCCGCGTTGTACGTCTTCCCGTCGCCGCCCGTGTAGTTGCCGATGTAGATGAACGTATGCCCGTCGTGCACGAAGATGTCGCCGGGCCGCAACTGGCCTTCGTTCGTGAGGTCCTCGAACACCTCGTACTTCGGTGACCCCCGCACATAAGCCCGCTGGCTACTGGTGAGCCGGCGTACGTAGTCCTTGTCGGCACCACTCATCACCATCACGGTCGCCACGAAGACACCGCAGTCGGTCAGCTCGTCGTACCCCTTGGAGCCGTTGTACGCCGCCTCCGCCGCTGCATAACCCGGTTTCGAGTCGTGACCGTGGCCAGGAGTGTCCCAGGCAAGTGCGAGCGCGGTCTCGACGATTCCACCGTCGCACTGTCCCCCACTTGCGCCAGCGCCGTACCGCTCCAGGACAGTGCGGGCGTCTGCCTTGCGCTGGGCCCAATTGGCACCGGTCAGGTCGTCGCGATCAGCGAAGCGCTCAAAGTGGTAGCCGAAGGCAAACGTCGCCTCGTCCACGGTCGTGGCGGCCTTCAGCTTGTCACCGGCGATCTTCTCCGGCACCGGCCCGTCGCCGTCGAGCTGGTCCTTGAGAAAGTCCAGCTGGAACTCCAGCGTCTCGATAGTCGCGTCGTCGACACCCGCGTCCCGGGCCGGCTTGATCAGCTTCGCCGCAGGAGTCCACTGCACCAGGCCCCACCCGAGCGGGCTGTCGAGCGCGTCCGCCGGATGCGTGACCGTGCCCGGTACGTCGCCCTGACGCAGCGCAGGCTCGACGCTGGACTCGGTGATCAGGTTGCCGATCACCCCAGCCGCCTGCTCCTTGCTGTAGCCGGCCGAAACGAAGAAGTTGAAGGCCTGCTGCTGATTACCCTTGCCCGTCAGGCCGGCCGGATCGCACTGCGCCTCGGCCGTATCCATCCCGGCCAGGCCGACAACGATCAGCGCCAGCACGATCAGCAGCGGCAGGAACAGCGCCGCCACGACGCCGCCGATGATCGGCACGACCTTGATCTCACCCACCCGAAAATCCTGCCTGAAATGGGCCTTTCCACGTCGTGAGTTATCCACAGGGGGGTGCCGGGCGCGACAACGGACCCGGCCTGGACGAGAATCTCCCTATGTACGAACGGCTGCGGGTGGATCGCTCGACGACAGTGGACCGGGTGGTCGACGCCCTGCGCTCCGCCCTGTTCGCCGGCGACCTCGAGCCCGGTACGCCGTTGCGCGAGCAGCCGCTGGCCGAGGCACTGGGTGTTGCCCGGAGCACCGTTCGCGAGGCCATGACGATGCTGGTCACCGAGGGCCTGGCGGTCCGCGAGCCGAACAAGGGCGTCAGCGTCGCGATCCTTCACCCGGACGCGGTGGCGGACATCTGCCGGGCCCGGTTCGTGCTGGAGTCGGCCGGGATCCGGGCCTGGTTCGACGCGGACGAGGCCGCGCGCGAGCGGGTCCGGGAGGCGATGCGGACGTTCGCCGCGACCGCCAAGGACGGCGCGGACCCGGAGGCGATGACGGAGACGCACCTGGCGATCCACCGCAGCCTGGTCGCGCTCACTGGCAGCGAGCGGCTGATCGCGACGGCCGACTCGGTCACCGGCGAGGCACGACTCGCACTGGCCCGGGTGGACGCATTGCGGCAGGACGCGCGCCAACAGGTCGCGTCCCACCGCAAGCTGGTCCGGCTGCTCGAACGCGGCGAACTGGACGAATGTGTCGAGGAGCTCCGCCGTCACCTCGAGGGCGCCCAGGAGTCCCTCCTGGAAGCCATCGCGATGCCGCCCAGCTGACCGCCCCCGGCAGCCCCGCTCCCCGTCTTATGGGTCAGCCCATCGGAGGGTGGGTTGGCCCACCGGATTCCGATGGGCCAACCCACACGCGCGTGGGTCAGCCCAGCAGACGGGGGCCGGTGGCGGTGACGTCGTACGTCTTGGAGCCGACGCGGAGGCCGGTCAGGCGTGCGTCCGGGTCCAACGAAGCGACCTGTGGGGTGGCTGTCACTGTGCCGTCCAGGCCGACCTCGATACCGAAGACACCTTCCAGGATCAGGCTGACCCAGGATCCGGACGACGAGCACGACCAGTCGATCAGGTAGGGGAACTGCGGCGGCGACTTGCGCGCGCCACCGGCCATGGCCGGGACCGCCTCCTCGACGAAGTGCGCCTGACCGGTCGGACCTTGGTTGGCCGATTTCGCCAAGCCAGGCAGCCAATCCAGTACGACGTCCGCCCGGCCGAGCTGGAACAACGCCCGCCCGGCGTCAGCCGGCCACGCCGGATAGGCGCCGTTCCACTGGTGATCCGGCCGCAGGCTGAAGGCCGCATCGGCGTCGTACGGCGAGAGCGCGCGCATCCACGTCGGTGTCTGCAGTTCCCGCTGGAAGAAGTCGACCATCTCGGCCCGCTGGGTCTCCGACAGGTCGGCGGCCATCGTCGTACCCACGATGTTGAAGTCGTAGCAGTGCCGCACGGGGACCATGGCCCCGTCGGGCTGCCGGGCGTGGAAGAAGCCGGCGCCCTCGACGTACAAGTCGTTGACGTGGCCGGCCTGCTCGTCGGCCTCCTTGCGCAGCAACTCGGCACGGTCGGCGTCGCCCGAGCGGGAGGCGAGCTCGGCGGCAACACGGAGGCACCACACGTTCGCGGCGTTGAAGCTGGCGACCTCGTGGACGTAGCTGCTGACGCACTCCAGCAGGTTGTCGATGCCGCCGTAGTCCGCGAGCGCGTGCTCGCCACGCAGTCCACGCCAGGCAGTCGCCCAGTCGTACAGGTGCTCGCCGACCGGCTTGCTGCCGACCGAGTCGTCGAGGAAGCCGGAGTTCCCGGTGAAGCGCACGTAGTCACGGACCAACCGCGTCATCGCAAAGTCGTTGACGGAGTACCAGTAGCCGACCGGTCCGCCGGTCAGCCACTCCGTCCCGAAGTGCTTGTGCGTGTCGAGATCGATCCAGTGCTCGATGTGCTTGCGCATCGGTGCCGGATCGAGCAGCGCATGCGTCAGCGACGAGAGGCTGTAGTCCCAGATGAAGGTCGTCGTCTGCCAGTACCGCGGCATCAACGTGTCGTACGTCCGCCCGAGCACACTGGCCGGGTTGTCCCGCCGGAACCAGATCACCCCGAGCACGCCCCACCAGTACAGCTTCCGCAGCGCCTCGTTCGACGTCTCCAGGATCGGCAGCGACCCACTGAACCCATCGCTGTCCGGGTCGAACGCGTCCGCCAACGCCTTGTCCCACAGGACTTCCGCGTCCGCGATCACCGCCGGTACGTCGGCCACACACGCATCGAAGTGCTCCGTCGCCTCAGCCAGGTCCCCCGCCAGCACATGTACGTACGCCAACCGGCCACGGCCCGACGAGTCCAGCGTGATCGTTGCTTCGAGCATCGATCGGTCCACGGCACCCGGTACGTCGAGACCCTGCACACTCACCGCGGACCCGGACTCCCCCGTGCCGACGACGCGCTCGCCGTCGGCACGCAATGTGTTCGGCTCCGACGGCGGCTCCGGCTTCAGCCAGCCTCTCGGCGAACGAGTCGCCGTACTGTTCAGTGCAAGACCCAGACGCACCGAGCGCCCTGGTGTCCCGGAAACCTCCAGCTGCACGACGACCGCCGGGCGACCCGGTGCACACGCGGTGGTCGACCGCAGGTCCAGCCCGTCGACAGTCGTCGACCGCACCACGCAGTCCGGCCGCCACACCACCTCGACGGTGCCGCCGTACGACCGGGCCAGCCGGCCGTCGACGTACAGCTGACCGGTGATGCAGTCGCCGTGCGAGCACGGCGGGAAGTTCACGCTGCGGACCGCGAACACGTCCAGATCGACCTGTGCGGTGCCCAGGAAGTTCGTCAGCCCGGGTGGGTTGAACATGTCGTCGTACGTGTGGGTCAGAACGTCGCTCGCCAGATCGGCGCTGCGCGGGATGGTCACGAAGGATCGGCCCAATCGGTGTTCGGGAGCAGGGGGTACCAGTCCGGCCTGGCCGGGTCGCGGTCGTACGGATAGGGGCCGAGCTCGCGGAACAGTTCGGCGTACTCGGCCAGCTTGTCGCGGTCCAGCTCGACCCCGAGCCCGGGCGCCTCCGGTACGGCGATCGTCCCGCCGTCGTACGAAAGCTTGCCTCCGACAATGATGTCGTCGCGCAGGTGGTGGTAGTGCGCGTCCGCGGCGAACGCGAGGTTCGGGACCACGGCGCCCAGGTGCAGCATCGTCGCCAGCTGGATGCCGAGCTCACCGGACGAGTGGACGGCCACCCCGAGCTGGAAGGTCTCGCAGACGCCGGCCGCCTTGATACACGGCCGGATGCCGCCCCAGAACGTCGTGTCCAGCAGGATCACGTCGACGGCCGGGTCGAGCACGTTCGCGGCGAGCTGCTCGAAGTTCACGACCACCGTGTTGGTGGCCAGCGGGATCGGGGTGTTCTGGCGGACCCGGCGCATTCCGTTGAGGCCCCAGGTCGGGTCCTCGAGGTAGTCGTTGTCGAGGTCCTCGATGCCGCGGGCGAACCGGATCGCCTCCTCGACGCTGAACGCGCCGTTCGGGTCGAACCGGACCCGGTGCCCGGGGAACGCCTCGGCCAGCGCGCGGAAGCACTCGCGCTCGTAGTCCGGCGGGAACACGCCGCCCTTCAGCTTGTGCACGCGGAAGCCGTGCTCGTCGACGAGCGCCCGCGCGTGCTCCACCAACTGCTCGGCCGTCCGGATCTCGCCGGTTCCGTCGTCGGCCGGATGCCGGAAGAACAGGTAGCTGGCGAACTCCACGCGGTCGCGGACCTTGCCGCCGAGCAGTTCATGCACAGGTACGCCGAGCTCCCGGCCCTGCAGGTCGAGGCAGGCGAACTCGATCGCGGCCAGCAGCTGGGTCCGGTTGTTGTACAGGCTCGCGGTCGGGTTGGCGAGCATCCAGCGCAGCGCCTCGGTGCGGGCCGGGTCATGGCCGACCAAGTAGGGCTTGAGTCCGGTGACAGCGGCCTCGGCACTCTGGCCGCCACCGCCCATCTCGCCCAGGCCGATCAGCCCGTTGTCGGCCTCGACCTCGACGACGGTCCGGACGAACCGCCCCCAGTGCGCGCCGTTGCTGTGCCGCAGCGGTGCCTCGAGCGGCATCGTGACGGTGGTGGCGCGGATGTCGACGATCTTCACTTGGTGTCCTCCGGCAGTACGACGGCCAGTCCGGCGGTCAGTCCGCCGTCCACTTTCACATCCGCGCCGGTGACGAACGCGGCACCCGGTGAGGCCAGGAAATGGATGACCTCGGCAATTTCTCCGGGTGTCGCCACCCGCCCGAGCGGATGCGAGCGACCCCACTCGGCGACCACCTCGTCGGTCGATCGCCCACCACCGAACTGCGCTGCGGACGTCCGCAGCATCGGAGTGTCGACCGATCCCGGGCAGACCGCGTTCACGCGGATCCCGTCCGCGGCGTGGTCCACCGCCATCGCCCGCACGAGGCTGAGCAGCGCGCCCTTCCCCATCGAGTACGCCGCCACACTCGTCTGCGCCGCGTAGGCCTGCACCGACGAAACCACCACAACACTTCCGCCGCGTGGGAGCTTCGGCACGAAGGCCTGACAGGCAAAGAACACCCCGCCGACATTCACCGCCATCACTTCATCGAAGACGTCCGGCGGCGTATCCACAACAGTCCCGTACCGCTGAATCCCAGCCGCACAGACCAGCACATCCACGCTCTCGAGCTGCTCCGCAGCTCCTGCCAACGCACCCCGGTCACCCACGTCGACCACGAGCCCGCGGACGCCCAACTCCTTCTCGAGCGCCGCAAGCGCATCTGCGTCCCGATCGAGCACGACCACGTGGTCGCCTTCGGCAACAAACTTTTCGACAGCACCCCGCCCGATCCCGGCGGCCCCCCCGGTCACGACGACTGTGCGGTGCCCCCCACCCCCGCCGCCGGAGGCGGCGCTTTGCACTTCGCCACCGGAGGTGGCGCCAGGATCCTGCGACATATGTGTCCTTTCAGAACTGGCCGAGGGCGAGGCCCCGGGAGAAGAAGCGTTGGGCGGCGAGGAAGAGGATGACGGTGGGGAGGGAGACCAGGAGTCCGCCGGCCAGGACGGTGGGCAGGGCGGCGCCGCCGTACGTGCTCTGCAGGCCGGTGAGAGCGGGCATGATCGGGCGGACCGATTCCGACTGACTCAAGGTCAGGCCCAGCAGCAGGTCGTTCCAGACGAACGTCGCCTGCAGGATGAAGATCGCGGCCAGTGCCGAACCCGCCATCGGCAGGTAGATGCTGCGGAAGATCCGGAACAGTCCGCCGCCGTCGACGACCGCGGCCTCGAACACGCTCCGCGCGATCCCGGTGAAGAAGTTCCGCATCACGAACGCCGAGAACGGCACGCTGATCGCGGTGTAGACGATGATCATCCCGACCCGGGTGTCGTACAGCCCGGAGTCGGCGTACCCGGAGAACAGCGGCATCAGGATCATCTGCAGCGGGAAGATCGTGCCACCGAAGATGAACACGAACCACAGGAATCCGCGCTTCAGCTTAAGTACGACGATCGCATATCCGGCGGCCGCACCGATCAGGACCGCGAGCACCGGCGCGATCACGCTGTACAGCGTCGTCGCGACCAGCGTGTCGCCCAATGCGGCCTTGTTCCACGCGTCCGCGAAGTTCGTGAACAGCGAGAACCCGGCCGGCTTCCACACCGTCGCCGCGTCGTAGCCGTCGACGGCCTTGGACGCGTTCACGATCAGCAGGTACACCGGCGCGAGCCAGATCAGGCCGAGGACAACGAGGAAGGGAGTCTTAACCCTGCTCACGCGAATCTCCCAACTGGTAGCGGAGATAGAGGATCGACGCGGCAAAGGTGACCAGGCTCAGGAACAGCGCGATCGCGGCGCCCTGCCCGTAGTCGTTCAGCACGAACGTCTCCTTGTACATGGACAGCGCGAGCGTCTCCGACGACGTACCGGGTCCGCCCTGCGTCATCACCCACACCACGTCGAACGTCTTCAGGCTGCCGACGATCGACAGGCCGATGACGACCGTGGTGATCGGCCGCAACTGCGGCCACAGCTGGTGCCAGAACATCCGGAAGCCCTCCGCACCATCCAGCCGAGCGGCCTCCAGCGGCTCGGCCGGAATGGACTGCAGCCCGACCACGAACAGCAGTGCGTTCACACCGGCCGCCTGCCAGGTAACGGCCACGATCATCATCAGCGTGTTGCCCGGACCGGCCTGCAGCCAGCCGGTGTGCGCACCAGGAAGGCCGAAGAACCCCAGCATCTGCCCGAGCGCGCCGTCCGGCTGCAGTACGAAGCCCCAGATGACACCCACGGCCACACCGGAGATCGCGTACGGCAGCAGGAACGGCAACCGCAGCCAGGTGCCCCACTTGTGCCCATACGTCAGTACGGCGATCAGTAGCCCGAGCACCACCGGCAGGGTCACCATGCCGACGACCCACAGCAGCGTGTTGACCAGCGCACCGGTGAGATCCGGGTCGCTGAACATCGCCTTGTAGTTCGCCAGCCCGGACCAGATCGGTGAAGCCAGACCGTCGTAGTCGGTGAAGCTGACGTACGTCGTCCAGAGGAACGGCAGGTACAGCAGCAGTGCGACCACGCCCACGGCCGGCAGGCCGAACAGCGGCGCGGCTCTGGCACCCGTCCGCGCCGACTGCTGCCCAGTCGTACGGCGCTTCACGGGTGCCGGCCGCTCGATCGTCGAGGTCACTTCTGCTTGGCCCAGTACGCGTCCGCCTCGGCCTGGATCTTCTGCAGGCCGGGCATCGGATCGCCCGGCTTCGTGACGAACGCACCGAACACCTCGAGCGCCTTGTTCGCCACCGGCACCGGCGTCGCCTCGAACCAGCGGTTGATCAGCCGGTAGCCGTCACCGCCGACGTCCTTGTTCAGCGCCGCCAGGCCCGGGTCCTTCACCTCGGCCTTCGGATTGAACGACAGATCGCCGCGGGCGTTCGCCCAGGCCGTCTGCGCCTGCGGCGTGACCCACCAGTCGGTCCACTTCTTCACCGTCGAGGCGTGATCACTCGCGGCGGCCGAGCAGACCGGACCGGTCTCGAAGATCATCGAGGTCTTCGGCAGCGACGGATTCACGTTCGGGATCAGGAAGAAGTCGTAGTCGGTGCCGGCCTTCATCTTCAGCGTGTTCAGGTTGCCGCTGAACCAGGTGCCGAAGTTGATCATCCCGACAGCGCCGCTCTTCAGCTGCGCCTGTGGCTCGGTCTTCGATCCCGGGTCGCTGAAGTCGCCGGCCTCGATCATCTTCTTCCACTCGTTCATCACCTCGACCACACCCGGGTCGGTGTACTTCGCCTTGCCGGTGGCCAGCGCGTCGTACAGGTCCGGGTCCTTACCGGCCAGCAGCGTCTCGAACCAGACGAAGCTGAACAGGATGTTGGTCTGGTAGAACGGCTTCACTCCGACGGCCTTGACCTTGTCGGCCACCGTCATCAGGTCCGCCCAGCTCTTCGGGGTCTCGGTGATCCCGGCCTTCTTGAAGACGGCCTTGTTGTAGTACATCACCCAGTAGCCCGCGAGCAGCGGGAGACAGTACTGCTTGCCGTCGAAGGTGAAGTACTGCTTGAGCTGCTCCGGGATGTTGCCGTCAGCAACCGCCTTGCTCCACTGGTCCGTGGTCTCGGCGACGAGCTTCTGGTCCACCAGATCCTGAAGCTCCTTGCCGGTGTGCCAGCTGAACAGGTCCGCCTTCTCCTTGGTCCGGAACGACGACCGGATGAACGCGGTGTAGGTGTTGGAGTCGGAGTAGCCGACCGGCTCCATCCCGACGCCGACGTCCTTCTTGCTGGCCGCGCCGACCTGGACGAAGGCGTCCTTCCAGCCGCCCTTGTCGTTGTAGAACTTCAGCGAGTCGACCGGCTTGTCCTCGCCCTTGGCGGCACTCGAGCCGCCATTGCCCCCGCAGGCGGACAGCACGAGCGCGCCGGCCACCGCCAGAGCGGTCAGTGCTTTCCGATTGGTGATGCGTCGCATTGTGGTGCGTCCTCTCAGCTCTCAGGGGTGCTGGGGTCTTGGGGCGGGTTGACACGTTCGTTGATGACGGCAAGGACTCCGTCGAGGTGCTCGCGGGTCAGCCGCTCGGCCAGCTCGGAGTCGCCGGCCAGGACGGCTGCGTGGATGGCCCGGTGCTCGTCCAGATCGGTCTGCCGATCGCCGTGGATGTGCAGGAT
Source organism: Kribbella pittospori (assembly GCF_004331465.1). Lineage (GTDB taxonomy): Bacteria > Actinomycetota > Actinomycetes > Propionibacteriales > Kribbellaceae > Kribbella > Kribbella pittospori. The sequence goes on along the minus strand of NZ_SJKB01000018.1, from coordinate 97,847 downwards.
CTCCAGCTGCTCACGGACGTTGACGACCGTCACTGACTCGACCACCTCGGCCAGCGTCGCGTTGCCGGACGCCTGCGCCAGCGAGCGGTGGAAGTCCATGTTGACCTCGGCCAGCTGGGCGTGGTCCCCGGCCGCGATCTGCTCGGCCGCAGCGGTCAGATCACGTTCCATCTGCTGCAGCGCGCTCTCGGCGCGGACCCGCGCCGCCAGTGCGGCGACCGGTGGCTCGATCAGCGCCCTCGCCTGCAGCAACTCGACCAGGCGATCTGCCGACGGCGTCGGAGCCAGCGGGTTGGCCAGAACCAGTCGGCCGACGTGCGGACCGACGTACACGCCTGATCCGTGCCGGAGCTCGACGGCGCCCGTGGCCTCCAGCCGGCGGAGCGCCTCCCGCACTGTCGGTACGGCGACCTTGAAGCGGTCGGCCAGTGACCGCACCGATTCGAACTGGTCACCGGACGACAGCTTGCGGTCGGCGATCAGCGCCAGCATCGACGCGGCCAGATCGTCGAGAAGGCTCCGGCGTACGACGCCACCCGATGAGCTCACTGTGCTCCCGCCGGGGCCAGGGTCACTCCGACGAACCGTGGCCGGTAGATGCTCACGTCGGCGTACAGGTCGGTGTTGGCGTCGAGGCTGTTGACGTTGTAGCTGACCAGGAGCTGGTTGCCGCGGCGCAGGTCCGGGTGGTCGTGGGAGTTGTACGTGATGATGTTGGCGTTCCCGTAGCTCCCGGTCGCTCCGGTCTCCGGGGTCTGGTAGAGCTCGACCGGCTTGACGAACGGACCGGTCGGCGAGCAGGAGAAGTACCCGAGGACGCGCTTGCTGAACAGCTCTTTGGTGTCGTGGGTGACCAGCACGTAGCCGTCGTGCCAGCGCGTCACGCTGTGCTCGTTGGCGACGCCCTCCAGCACTCGGGCCGAGGCGGTCTCGTCCGCCGACCAGCCGGACCCGGTCCAGTACTCCCACGGCTTCGCGGTGAGGTCATCGCCACGGACCCGCGCGACGTGCTGGTACTTCGAGCTGCCCAGGTCCTCGACACCGTAGATATAGGTGTAATCGCGGTCGCTCAGCAGCCAGGCGGACCACTGCACGTTGGCGGCTGACGGGAGCGGGGTGAGCGAGCGCAGCTTGAGTGTCTTGCTGTCGAACCGCGCAAGGTAGTTGCTGGCCCAGTGCCAGTCCCACTGACCCGGACCGGTCTTCTCGAACCGCAGTGCGGTGACGTCGAGGTACCGACCGGCGTGGCTGGTCGCCGCCGCGCCGACCCAGTACCAGCCGTTGGCCGGGGTGCCAGGAGCGCCGTCGGGTTGGCCGGCGTACCGCCGGTGACGGTCTTCAGCGTCTTGCCTTGCTGGACCACGAACGAGTTGTTGATGAACGGCGTTGTGGTCGGGCGGCTGCCATCCGGGTTGACCGGGCCGAGGAACGTGTCCGAGAAGACCCAGGCGGTCCGGCCGCCGGGCAGCTGGACCGAGTAGGTGCTGTCCGCACCGGTCCAGCCCTTGCCGGAGTTGCTGTAGGCGTTCAGCAGCGACTCCGGCGCCGCGTGCGGCTCGGCCGTCGCCGTCCAGTTGGTTCGCACCGCGCTGCAATCCGGTGTCCCGGACGCAACCGCAGGCGACGTGATTGCTCCAGCGGTCAACGACACCACTCCGACTGCAGCGACCCACCGATGTCGAAACATGAAAATGATCAGATCACTTGGTCATTCTCGTGTCAAGGTCAGGGGTCGGCTCAGGGTCGCGCCGGGCCTGGGTGCTACCGCTCGGATGGGAGGATCGACGGCATGAAGAACTTGGTCATCAGGCTGCTCGCCAACGCGGTCGCGCTGGCGATCGCCAGCTGGATCGTCGCCGGGATCACCCTGCAGGGTGCGACCACGGGCCGGCGGATTCTCACGCTGCTGATTGTCGCCGCGATCTTCGGTGTGGTGAACGCGATCGTGAAGCCCGTCGTGAAGCTGCTGTCGCTCCCGTTCATCATCCTGACGCTGGGGCTGCTCACCTTCGTCATCAACGCGGCGATGCTGCTGCTCACCTCGTGGATCACCGGGAAGCTGGACGTCCAGTTCCACGTCGACGGCTTCTGGAACGCCCTGCTCGGCGCGTTCATCATCACCGTCGTCGGCATCATCATCAACGCCGTCCTCCCGGACAAGGCCGAGATCAAGTGACATGAGGCGGGTTGAGATCGTCTGCTCTGGCAACATCTGCCGGTCGCCGATCGGCGAGGTCGTGCTGCGGGCCAAACTCGCCGAGGCGGGGATCGACGACGTACAGGTCACCAGCTCGGGCACGGGCGGGTGGCATGTCGGCGACCCGATGGATCCGCGGGCCGCGGCGGCGTTGCGCCGCCGCGGGTACGACGGCAGTGCGCACCGGGCCCGGCAGTTCCGGGCCGGGTGGTTCGCGGAGCGCGATCTCGTGCTCGCGATGGACTCGGGACATCTGTCCGCGCTGACCCGGCGAGGTCGCGCGGCCGTCCCGGTGCAGTTGTTCGCGGACGTCGACGTACCGGATCCGTACTACGGGGACGACGCCGGGTTCGAGGACGTCCTTGCGCAGATCGAGAAGGCGGCCGACCTCTGGGTCGACCGCCTCCGGTGAGCTAGGGCTGGCTGAGTTCGGCCTTCAGCGCGACGAACCAGTCGACGCCCGGGTCGAACTTCTTGCCGCCGGCGATCCGCGGGAACTCGATCGCGCGCAGTTCGTCGCCGCGCTCCTCGTCGTGGCCGACCACACCGCTCTCACCGCGCAGCGCCGCGTCGACGGCGTAGTCGGTGCACTCCTTGATCAGGGCCAGGTCGCGGTCGTTGGCCGCGGCCGAACGGCTGAAGTAGCCGCTCTTCTGCACCATCGTCTTCTCGGCGCCGATCCGCTCGGCGAACTGCTTGGCGAACCAGGCACCCGGGTTGATCGTGTCCAGCTTGACGTGACCGAACGGGTCCCGGCCGACCTCCTCGCCCCGGGCCTCCAGCTCGGCCACGATCGACTCCACGCCGGCACCTTCGGACAGGAAGATGTTGACGCAGTCGTGCTCGTCCATCACCTTTCCGAGCCGCTCCGCCTCGGCGTCCAGGTCGATCGTCTCCTCCGGCACGTACACCGCGTGCACGTCCCAGCCGGCCGCGTCCAGGCCGATGCCCGGGTTCCACTCCTGCTGCTTCCACCAGTCGCGGTACTCCCGGGCCGTTGCCGCGGTCAACCAACCGCAGTTGCGGCCCATCACCTCGTGGACGATCAGCATCCGGGGGTTCGAGCTGTGCTCGCCGATGATGTTGCGGGCGAACAGCGCACCCTGCTCGGCCGCGGTCCACGCACCCAGGCTCTGCCGGATCGGGATCACGTCGTTGTCGATCGTCTTCGGCAGGCCGACCACGGTCAGGTCGTAGTCGTGCTCGTGCAGGTACGCCGCCAGATCCGCCGCGGTGGTGTTGGTGTCGTCACCACCGATGGTGTGCAGTACGTCGACGCCGTCGGTGACGAGTCGCTCGGCCGCGACCTGGAGCGCGTTCTGGCCCTCGGCGATCAGGCCGCGCTTGACCAGGTCGGCGGTGTTGGTCAGCTTGACCCGGCTGTTCCCGATCGGGCTGCCGCCGAACTTGTGCAGCAGGGACGCCTTCTCCCGTACCTCCGGCGTCACCTCGACGTATCGGCCGCTGAGCAGGCCGTGGTACCCGTTCAGGTAGGCGATGATCTCGACGTCGGGCGCCACCTCGGTGTAGCGCTCGATCAGCCCGCCGACGGCGGACGACAGGCAGGGCGCGAGCCCGCCGGCGGTGAGCAGGGCAACTCTGCGGACAGACTTGTCGGCAGCCATGGTCCAGGGTCCTTCCAGAGGTCGCTGAAGTCGCCAACAGCCTAGTGAGGCAGACCACTGTCAGCGGTGGTTGGGGTTCACTCCAGCGGCACCGAGCGAGGCGGCACCGGGGTGGAGACGACGAAGGAGCTGGTCGTCTGGCCGTGGACGAGGAACTTGTCGAGAACGTCCTCGAGACTGGCGATGGCGGCGACCTGGACGCGCATCAGGAAACAGTCCTCACCGGAGATGCGGTGGCACTCGACGACTTCCGGCGTACGCGCGGCCAGCTCGATGACCCTCGGGATCTGCCCCGGACCGGGACGCAGCCGCACCCAGGCCGCGACCGGCAGCCCGAGCGCGGCCGGGTCGACCTCGAGCCGGTAGCCGCGGATCACGCCGGATTCCTCCAACCGGGTGACCCGCTCGCGCACGGTCGGCGCCGAGACTCCGAGCCGGCGCGCCAGCTCGGTCGTGCGCAGCCGTGGATCCGCTGTCAGCTCGGTCAGCAGCCGCACATTCAGGGCATCAAGTAGCGGCTTTTCAGTTTGAAGGGATTGCACGCCTTCAGCGTTCGTTCCGGCAACCATCAGTCAGCTCCTCGGCTCGTTTCGCCATGGGAAACGGCGGATGCGATTTCTAGGGTAATCACGTGGCAACCATCGTGGAAGCACCGCCTCAGAAGGGCCTCGCGACCGGAGCAGCGACCGTGACCGTCGTGCTCTGGGCCTCGTCGTTCGTCGCCATCCGGCACGTCGGCACCGAGTTCTCCGCCGGTGCCCTGGCCCTGATCCGCCTGGGCCTCGGCAGCGTCCTGCTCGGTGCGTTCCTGTTCCTCCGCCCCCGGCGGGAGGTCCCCGAACGCCGTTGGCCGGGCAAGCGCGACTGGCCGCAGTTGCTGGCCTGCGGCCTGCTCTGGTTCGGCGTCTACAACCTCGCGCTGAACGAGGCTGAACGCCGCCTCGACGCCGGCACCGCGGCCATGCTCGTCCACATCGCCCCACTGTTGATCGCCCTGCTTGCCGGCCTCACTCTCGGCGAGGGCTTCCCCCGCCAGGTCATCATCGGCAGCCTGGTCGCGTTCGGCGGCATCGTGCTGATCGGTACGTCGACCTCCACCGGCCGCGCGGAAACCTGGGGCGTCATCCTCTGCATCACCGCGGCCGCGTCGTACGCCATCGGTGTGGTGACGCAGAAGCCACTGCTGAGCCGGCTTCCCGCAGCGGAGGTGACCTGGCTCGCCTGCACGATCGGCGCGGTCGTCTGCCTCCCGTTCGCCCGGACTCTGATCGACGAACTCGGTTCCGCGAGCGCCGGGACGATCTGGTGGGCGGTATACCTGGCTGTCTTCCCGACCGCGGTCGGCTTCACCACCTGGGCGTTCGCTCTGCGGCGGACCAGCGCGGGCAAGATGGGCGCCACGGTGTACGCCGTACCGGTCGTCGCCATCGCCCTTGGCTGGCTCTTCCTCGGTGAGACTCCCGCTCTGCTCGCGCTGGCCGGCGGTGCCTTGTGCCTCACCGGTGTCGCGATCTCACGTCGTACCCGGAGGATCCGATGAAGTTCGGTGTGTTCGTACCGCAGGGCTGGCGGATGGACCTGGTCGAGATCGAGGACCCGGTCGAGCAGTGGGAGGCGATGACGGCTGTCGCCCGCGCCGCCGACGCAGGTCCGTGGGACTCGATCTGGTTGTTCGACCACTTCCACACGGTCCCCGAGCCGGTCCGCGAGACCGTCTTCGAGGCCTGGTCGGCGACGGCGGCTCTCGCCCGCGACACCGAGCGCGTGAACATCGGCCAGATGGTCGGCTGCAACGGCTATCGCAACCCCGCCCTCTACGCGAAGATCGCGGCCACCGTCGACGTCGCCAGCCACGGCCGTTTGTACGCCGGAATCGGCGCCGGCTGGTCGGAGCACGAGTGGAAGGCGTACGGCTATCCGTGGACCGAACTCAAGGACCGAATGGGTTCGTTCACCGAGGCCGTAGAGGTCATCCACCGGCTGTGGCACGAGGAGGACGTCGTCTTTGACGGCAAGTACCACTCGGTCGACCGGCCGTACGTCGAACCGCGCCGGCAACCGCCGTTCTGGATCGGTGGCGGCGGTGAGAAGGTCACCCTCCGGCTGGTCGCCCAGTACGCCGACGCCTGCAACTTCGGCAGCGGCAGGCCGGAGCTCGTCAAGCAGAAGCTGGCCGTACTGCGCGCGCACTGCGACGAGCTCGGCCGGGACTACGACGAGATCGTGAAGTCGACCAGTATCAACGTGTTCCCGATCGAGTCCGGCGCTGATCCGGCGACCGCGACGGCGAAGGCCCGGGGCCGCTACAGCGTCCAGGAGTTCACCGAGATCGGTGCCGGTGGTGGTCCGCCGGACCTCCGGGCCGGGATCGTCACGACCAAGGAGCTCACCACGCACATCGAGCAGTTGGCCGAGGCCGGCGTGGGGTACGTCATCGTCTACATCCCGGGCGTCGCGTACGACCACGAGCCGCTGCAACGGTTCGCGGAAGAGGTCGTGCCGGCGTTCAGCTGAGGGTGGTCGCCAACTCGCGCAGGTGCTGGTGGATGCCGGTGTAGGCGTCCGCAGCCGGCAGCAGGCGCTTCGGGACCTTGGTGACCACGCTGTAGTTCACGTCGACCACGTTGGCCAGCGGGACCTCGCTGATCTGGCTGAGCAACTGGTACGCATCCAGCTTGTCCAGTCCGTACAGCGAACCGAGCCAGTGCACCATGTCGACCTGCCCGGCCCGCCAGGCGTCCTCGAGTGGCCGGCTCGACCCGACCACGGCCAGGTACTCGTCGTTCTCGATCCGCGGCCAGACCGGTCCCGGCGTCTTCACCAGGTCCACGATCAGTACGACGTTCATCGCACCCTCGACCGCGGTCCCGCAGGACTCGCCCTCGCCCTGGCGGTAGTGCCCGTCGCCGACCGAGAACAGTGCACCCTCGACGTTCACGTTGAGGTAGCAGGTCGCTCCGGCTCGCATCTCCGGCGTGTCCATGTTGCCGCCGAACATGTCCGGGACCAGCGAGGAGCGCGCCTCACCCGCGGCGGGCGCGACCCCGACCGTGCCCAGCATCGGCTCCATCGGCAGCGCCAGCTCGAGGTTGCTGCCCTGTGCCTGGAACCCGACGGTCTGCTTGTCCGAGTCGACCTCGTAGATCCAGGTCCGCTCCGGCAGCGGATCCTGCAACGTCGCGGTCCGGTCGGTGCTCGTCAGTCCGCCGAAGTACGGGATGGTCGCGGACACACCCCAGGTCCGGGCCGGCGTCAGGTCGACGAAGTGCAGCACCAGGGTGTCCCCCGGCTCGGCGCCCTCGACGTAGAACGGGCCGGTCTGCGGGTTCACGAACGGCATCTTCAGCGAGGCGCTGGCGAGATCCGTCGTGCTGCGCAACGTGCCGCAGTACGCGTCCTCGGTCCACAACCGCAGGGCGGTGCCCGGCTTGATCCGGCGGACCGGCGGCACCCCGCCGAAGGTCCAGGCGAACTGCTCGGGCTCGGGGGTGAAGTCGAGGATGTCCACGAGTCAGCAACCTACGGCGTACGGCGGGATTGGGCGAGTGATCAGCGGGTTCTCAGGCGTTTCTCACAGAGACGGCCTAATCTCGACACGCGGACGGTCATACCGGGCTGTCCGGACTCAGGCGAGCGGGGAGCACGATGCGCGTACTGGTGGTGGACGACGACCGGGCGGTCCGGGACTCGCTGCGCCGTTCCCTGGAGTTCAACGACTTCGAGGTGGTGACGGCCTCCGACGGCGCCGAGGCGCTGGCCGTGATCGGCAACGTCGAGCCCGACGTCGTGGTGATGGACGTCATGATGCCGCGCCTGGACGGTCTGGAGACCACCAAGGCCCTGCGGGCCGCGGGCAACAACATCCCGATCCTGGTGCTGACCGCCCGGGACGCGGTCGCGGACCGGGTCGACGGCCTGGACGCCGGCGGCGACGACTACCTGACGAAGCCGTTCGCACTCGAGGAGTTGCTGGCCCGGCTGCGCGCCCTGCTCCGCCGCAGCACGACGCCCGGCGAGGGCGGCCAGCGCGGCGAGATCCTGCAGTACGCCGACCTCGTGGTCGACGTGGACGCGCACGAGGTGCACCGCGGCGACGTACCGATCCCGCTCACCCGGACCGAGTTCTCCCTGCTCGAGTTGCTGATCCGCAACCCGCGCCGGGTGCTCGAGCGCGCGGTGATCCTGGACGCGGTGTGGGGTTACGACTTCCCGACCACCGCCAACTCCCTCGAGGTCTACATCGGCTATCTGCGCCGCAAGACCGAGGTCAACAACCTACCCCGGCTGATCCACACCGTCCGCGGCATCGGCTATGTGCTGAGAGACACCCCACCGTGAGCAAGCAACACCCCGAAGACTTCCCCTCGTACGCCGGCCGTCCGCCGGGCGCAGTTCCGTCCGGTCCGGCGCCAACTTCTCCCCAGCTTTCCGGCCCACCGCCGCCGCCCAGTCAGCCGGCTCAACCCGGTCAGCCCGGTGAGCCTGTTGCCAATGGCAACGGGAACCGGATGGTCGCGACCGCGGCCCGGACCCAGGACTGGTGGCAGGAGAAGGTCCACACCCTCAGCCTGCACGCCCGGGTCACTCTGCTGGCCGCGGTGGCGGTCGGTCTGGCCGTCGCGATCGTGAGCATCGCGGCGTACATGACCGTGCGCCAGCAGATGTACCAGAACCTCGACGACAGCCTGACCAACCGGGTCGCCCAGGCCGCGCAGAAGGGCGTGCTGACCAACCTGCAGAACCTGCGGACCGTCTCCTCCGACGCGCTCGGCCTGAGCGACATCCGGGTCGGGATGATCGGCGTGGACGGCGAGACGTTCGGGGCGGCGAACAGCCCCATCCCACCGATGGGCCCGGACGAGATCGCGATCGCGCAGGCGCAGGGGAACGAGGCCAGTCTGCGGACCGTCGGCGTCCGCAACGGCGGCGCGCACTTCCGCGTGGTCGCCGTACCCGCTCACTACTGTCCGTTGGGCGTCAACTGCCAGGCCAATCCTGAGCTCTACCAGCCTTCCGCGCTGGTCGTGGCCCAGTCGCTGGCCCCGATCGACCGGACGCTGCACAACCTCGGCGTGGTGCTGTGGGCCTTCGGCCTGATCGGCGTGATCGGTGCGGCACTGGCCGGCAACGCGATCGCGCGGTCCGGGCTCCGGCCGCTGGCCCGGCTGACCGGTGCGGCGGAGCACGTGGCCCGGACCGAGGATCTGAAGCCGATCCCGGTCTCCGGGTCGGACGAGATCTCCCGTTTGGCCCAGGCCTTCAACGCGATGCTCGCGGCCTTGGCCCGATCACAGGATCGGCAGCGACGGCTGGTCGGCGACGCCGGCCACGAACTGCGGACGCCGCTCACCAGCATCCGGACCAACCTCGATCTGCTGGCCCAGGCGGACCAGCGCGGCGGCCTGCGGCCCGAGGACCGGCAGCAACTGCTGGACGACGTACGCGCACAGATGGACGAGCTGACCACGTTGATCGGCGACCTCACCGAACTGGCCCGCGATACACCGCAGGTCCGTAACGCCGAACTGATCGAGCTGTCCAACGTGGTCGAGGACGCCGTCATCAAGGTACGGCGACGTGCGCCGGGGGTGGAATGGGACGTCCAGCTCACACCGTTCCCGGTGTGGGGTGAGGAGCGACTGCTCGGCCGCGCAGTGACCAACCTGCTCGACAATGCGGCGAAGTACAGCATGCCCGAGGAGGCCACCCCGCACAGCGACGGGCAACCGTCCGGACTCGTCACGGTCCGGCTGCTGGACGGCGTACTCACTGTCACGGACTCCGGTCCGGGCATCGCCGAGTCGGACCTGCCGCACGTGTTCGAGCGGTTCTACCGGTCCAGTGAGGCGCGCAGCCGCCCCGGTTCGGGGCTGGGGCTGGCGATCGTGAAGCACGCGGCCGAGCAGCACGGCGGGATGATCTACGCCCGCAACGTCCCTGGCGCCGGTGCGCAGTTCACCCTGTGGCTGCCGCACGCGGCCACCCAGACGCGCTGACAGCGCCCTGATCCTTCAGGGGATCTTCATGGAGTTCTTCGGCTGCTTTGACGGGATCTTCAGGGCCTTCTCAGGTCCAGCCCGCACAGTACTTGTCATGACCGAGAACCAGCCGCACCAGCCGCAGAACCAGCCTGGCCAGAACCCGCAACCGCAGGGGCCGGACCGGACGCAGCAGTTGCCGCTGTCTGGTTACGGACAGCACCAGCAGCAGCAGTTCGCGCCGCTCGGTGGTCAGCAGCGACCGGGTCAGCACCCTTCAGGTGGGAGTGCCTACCCGCAGTTCGGAGCTCCGGGGACGCATCAGGGGACGCCTCCCGGTTCGAACTGGCCGCCTTTCGGCCCGCAGCCGGCACACCAGCCGGAGCCTGCCAAGCCGAAGCGGCGTGGCCTGGCGGCGGTGGCACTGACCGCTCTTCTGGTTGGTGCCGCGGGCGGCGTGGGTGGTGCGGCTGTGTACTCGGCGACCAATGACTCCAGCGCGACGCCGTCGGTGACGGCGCCGCTGAACGGCAACCAGGCAGCTCCGGCCGCCGCACCGGACGGTTCGGTGCAGAGCGCCGCCGCGAAGGTGCTGCCGAGCGTGGTGAAGATCGCCGTCACGTCCCAGCAGGGCGCGGCGACCGGGTCCGGCATCGTGATCAGCAAGGACGGCCTGATCGTCACCAACAACCATGTGGTCGCCGGCGGCGGCCCGGGCGCGCAGATCACCGTGATGCTGAACGACGGGCGGACCGTACCGGCCACGGTCAAGGGCACCGACCCGCTGACCGACCTGGCCGTGATCCACGCCGACGCGACCGACCTCACCCCGGCCACGCTGGGGCAGAGCGGCAAGCTCGGGGTCGGGCAGGGCGTGGTGGCGATCGGTTCGCCGTTCGGCCTCGAGGCGACCGTGACGAGCGGGATCGTCTCGGCGCTGAACCGCCCGGTCACCTCCGGCGACGAGCAGCAGGACAGTACGACGGTCTTCCCAGCAATCCAGACGGACGCCGCGATCAATCCCGGAAACTCCGGCGGCGCCCTCATCGACCTCGCCGGCCAGGTGGTCGGAATCAACAGCGCGATCAAAACCGCCGGCGGATCGGGACAATCCGAAGGCGGAAACATCGGCCTGGGCTTCGCAATCCCGATCGACCAGGCCAAGCCGATCATCGACGAGCTGGTGGCCAAGGGCAAGGCCACGCATGCGCGGCTCGGAGTGACGGTCGGCGACGCGCAGTCTTCCGACGGGCTCTCTTCAGGGGCACGCCTCGGCGAGGCAACGTCCGGCGGTGCGGCGGACAAGGCCGGTCTGCAAGCGGGTGATGTGGTCACCGCTGTGGACGGTAAGGCGATCTCGTCAGGGGACGCGCTGGTCGCCGCGGTCCGTTCGCACCGCCCGGGCGATGAGGTGAAGATCAACTTCACCCGCAATGGAAAAGCGCAGTCGGTGACCGCCACCCTCGGGTCCGACAACGGCAACCCGACCGGCTGACACCACGGCATTCCTCCCTGGTTGGGACTGCGGCCGCCCACCGAGCGGCCGCAGTCCCTTTTTTCGTGGGCGAATGCGGTGCAGTGGCACCGGATGCACGCTAGCGTCCGGCCATGACTCTTTCGCGGGAACGGCCGCCCTTCGTTGCTGATGAGCGCACCCAGCTGATCGGGTGGCTGGACCTGCAGCGGGCCCTGGTGCGGTGGAAGCTGGACGGGCTGTCGGAAGCGGATGAGCATCGGGTGGTGTTTCCGGAGTCGCCGTTGATGACGCCGGTTGGGCTGGTGTCGCACATGCGCTGGACCGAGCACTGCTGGTTCAACGTCGTCTTTCTGGGTGAGCCGGAGGCCTCCAACCCGCAGTTCCAGAAGGAGCCGGAAAGCGCCGACTGGCGCGTGGACGGCGTACCGCTGGTTCGGTTGCTGGACGAGTTCGAGGCGCAGTGCGCGCAATCGAACGAGATTGTCGCGGCGCACTCGCTCGACGACCTCGGCGCGGATCCGGAGTACCAGCCGACGATCCGGTGGATGCTGCTCCACATGCTCGAGGAGACGGGCCGCCACGTGGGCCACCTCGACACCATGCGCGAGCTCCTGGACGGACAGAAGGGGTATTACTAGACGTTGTGAGTATGGAGATCCGGCGGGCCGACGATCGCTTCCAGACCGCGAGTGAGTGGCTGGACTCGCGGCACTCGTTCTCGTTCGGCCCGCACTACGACCCGGCGAACGTCGGGTTCGGGTTCCTGCTCGCACACAACGACGAGAAAGTTGCCCCCGGCACCGGTTTCGGCACGCATCCGCACCAGGATCTCGAGATCGTCACCTGGGTACTGCGCGGTGCACTGGCACACCAGGATTCGCAGGGACACAGCGGCGTGGTCTATCCGGGTCTCGCGCAGCGGATGAGCGCCGGGTCAGGCATCCAGCACTCCGAGCGCAACGATGGCACCGAGCCGGTCCACTACGTCCAGATGTGGGTCCGGCCGGACGAGCTCGACCTGCCGCCGTCGTACGAACAGAGCGAGATCGATCTGACGACCGGCGAACTCGTCCCGATCGCCTCCGGTCTCCCTCAGCACACCGCCAGCGCGGCGATCCGGATCAACCAGCGCTCTGCCGGCATGTCCGTCGCTCGCCTAGGTCCTGGTGGCACAGTCGCGCTGCCGGCAGCGCGATACGTCCATCTCTTTGTGGCTCAGGGGGCGGCGAGCCTGGAAGGCGCCGGTGACCTGGGTACGTCGGACGCCGTACGACTGACCAGCGTCGACGGAGCACGGGTCACGGCCGGGCCGGAGGGCGCCGAGTTGCTCGTGTGGGAAATGACCTGACAAAACGGAGGCCCCCTCCGGTATAGTCCGCTGCGTGAACACACGCGCGGATGTGGTCGACGGGTTCGTACGGCGAGCGGGACGCGTCGGGGTGTGGGTGCCGCCAATGGTCGTCGACGCGAGTCCGGCTGCCGTGATCGCCGGTGAGGTCGGGCGGATCGAGGCGCTGGACTACGGATCGCTGTGGACGGGTGAGCGGCTCGTCGGCGGCGAGGCCTTCGCCCGGCACGGACAGTTCCTGGCGAACAGTTCGCGGCTCGTGGTCGGGACAGGGATCGCGAACCTGTGGGCCCGCGTCCCGGAAGCCATGCGCGGTGGTGCCACCACACTGGCCTCGGCGTACCCGGATCGCTTCGTGCTCGGCGTCGGGGTGAGTGCACCGGTCGTGGTGGACCGGCTCGGCGAGACCTTCGACCGGCCGCTGAGCCGGATGCGTGACTACCTGACCCGGATGGACGAGGTGGAGGGTCCACCGGACGCGCAGTACCCGCGGGTCCTGGCCGCCCTCGGTCCAAAGATGCTTGCCCTGGCTGCCGAACTGGCCGACGGGGCGCACCCGTTCCTCGTCCCGGTCGAGCACACCGCCTTCGCCCGCGCCGAACTGGGACCCGGCAAGCTGCTGATCCCCGAACAGGCCGTCGTCCTCACCGAGGATCCGGCCGCCGGACGCGACCTGATCTGCGGCATCTACGGCTCGCTGACCGACTTCTCGAAGCCGTCGCCGTACGTCGCGAACTTCCGGCGGCTCGGCTTCGGCCCGGACGACGCCGGCAGTGACCGGCTGCTCGACGCGCTGTTCGTGTACGGCGGTCCCGATGCGATCGCGGCGCGGGTGCGCGAACACCTCGACGCCGGTGCGGACCACGTACTGATCCAGCCGATCGCCCACGATCTGACCGGCATCGTCGACCAGCTGGCCGAACTGCGCTCCGCTCTGCCTTAAGCAGTCTGCTCGCTCATCGTCCAGACGTGCCGCAGCGATTGGCCGGCGACGCCTTCGGGGTTCTGGGCGAAGCCTTCGACGAACTGGCTCATGTGTTGCTGCCAGCGCTGGTCGACCGGGTCGTCGCGCAGTTGTGCGGTGGCGGCCTCGAAGTCGTCGCACTCGACCAGGTGGAACAGATCGCTGCCGCTGCGCCAGATGGACCAGTCGGCGATCCCGGCGGCGTGCATCACGGTGATCAGTTCCGGCCAGACGCGAGCGTGCTCGAGCTCGTAGGCCTCTTCGGTGCCGGGAATCAGCCGGCTGTGCAGAGCAAGGCGGGTCACAAAGGAGCAGAATACGCCGGTGGTGACCCTGCGTTCACGGCGTTCCCCGATCGCGGTAGACCTCCGGCGCAGTGATTCACGTTGCGTCTCGGTGCTGATTCGTCCTGGCGATCCGCGGCGCGGACGGACGGCGTACCGGAGCCAACTCCAGCGGGGCTACCGGCGTCGTACTTGCATGGGTTGAGTACTTTCGCCCTCGTGGCTGTCAGCCACACGCCGAAGACTGTCCCAGGTGTCCATCCGTCGTCGTGCGAGAGTTGGAAACGTGAAGCGAACCGCTGCCATCGTCTGCTTGAGTAGTCTGCTGATCACCGCTGGTTGTTCCGACAGCAAACCAGGAGCAGGCGGGAAGCCGGACCCCAACGACGAGAAGCAGGCGTCCGCCGAGGTGGTGAAGCAGTTCGCCGACGCCTGGGTGACGGCCTGGGCTCCGGACGGAAAGCCGGACGCGGCGGCGGCGTTCACCGACAACCCGACCGTCTTCGGCAAGCGGCTCGACGACGTGGACAGCGCGCTGATCGCCAACACCGTGAAGGTGACACCGCAGGGCGACCCGAAGTGCACCGACGGCAACAACTGCACGCAGGACCTCGCGATCGAGGCCGACCTGCGCGGTATCGGCACGATGAAGTGGACCAGTACGGCGTCCGCCGTGAAGACCGGCGACGCGTGGAAGATCAAGGCCTCCGGCGACACGATCTACCCGGGCCTCGGCGACGCGAACTACCTCAAGCGGGTCCGGGCCCTGCCCGCGCGCGCATCGATCCTGGACCGCAACGGCGTCGCGCTGACCGCGAACCGTCCGGTCGTCATCGTCGGCGTGACGTCGGGCACCGTGGCGACACCGGCGACGTACGCCGCCTTCACGAAGAACCTCGATGTGGACGGCGCGAAGCTGGCCGCGCGGGCGAAGGCGGCCCCGGCCGGACAGTTCGTCGAGGCGATCACGATCCGGTCCGAGGAGTGGAACCGGCTGCGGCCGATCATGGGCAAGCTGCCCGGCGTACTGACGATGGGTGGGACGCAGTCGCTGGCGGCGACGGCGACGTTCGCCCGGTCGATCATCGGCACCATGCGGACCGCGACCGAGGACACGCTGAAGAACGCCGGTCCGAGCGCGTCGGCCAGCGACCAGGTGGGGACGACGGGCCTGCAGTACGCGTTCCAGCAGCAGCTCGCCGGTACGCCGGGTGGCACGGTCACGCTGCGGGACGGCAAGACCAAGCTGACGATCAAGACGGTGTTCAGCCAGCAGGGCACGGTCGGCAAGCCGGTGAAGACCTCGCTGGACACGAAGATGCAGCAGGCGGCCGAGGCCGCGCTGGCGACGAGCAAGCTGCCGGCGTCGCTGGTCGCCGTCCAGGCCTCGACCGGTCAGATCCTCGCCGCGGCGAACGGGCCGACACCGGCCAGCTACAACCGCGCCTTCCAGGGCCGGTACGCGCCGGGGTCGACGTTCAAGATCGTCACCTCGGCGGCGCTGCTGGGCAGCGGTGAGACCGCGGCGACCAAGCTGCCGTGCACGAACACGATCACCGTGTTCGGCAAGTCGTTCAAGAACTACGACGGGCTCGCGGCGTACGGCGCGGGCACGATGCAGAAGGCGTTCAACGAGTCCTGCAACACGGCGTTCATCTCGCAGCACGCGCGGCTGCCGAAGGACGGGATGACGAAGGCCGCGGCGATGTTCGGCATCGGGCGTGAACTCGACCTGTCGATCTCGGCGTACGGCGGTTCGGTGCCGGCGCCGAAGGACGACACCGCCGAGGCGGCCTCGATGATCGGTCAGGGTACGGTCACCGCGAGCCCTCTGGCGGTCGCGCTGATCGGTGCGGCGGTCGACCACGGGACCGCGATGAAGCCGGTCCTGGTCCCGGGCAAGGACGCCGCCGGTGCCGCCGCCTCTCCGTTGCCTGCGGCAACTGTTGCTGCTTTGCGCACCTTCATGCGCACGACCGTCACCAACGGCACCGCGCACCTGCTGGCCGGTAACGGCGCGGTGGCTGCGAAGACCGGTACCGCCGAGGTCGTCCAGAAGGGCAAGGTCGTCACCAACGGCTGGATGGTCGGCTACCGCGGCGACGTAGCCTTCGCCGTCATCGTCGAAGGCGGCGTCTCCGGCGGCAAAGCAGCCGGTCCCATCGTCCAGAACTTCCTGTCCCGCACCAAGTGAGCGCAAACGAGACGGAGCGAACCCGGGAGATCGCCTCCCGGTACTTCGCGACGATGGCGGGGCGGGAGTGGGACGCGTTCGCGGAACTGCTGAGTGCGGACGTGGTCTACGAGATGCCGCAGACTCGGGAACGGATCGTGGGGCGGGCGAAGTACCTGCAGTTCAACCGGGAGTATCCGGGCGACTGGACCGCCACCGTGACGCGATTGATCGTGGACGGGACCACGGCGGCCGGCTCGATGAACTTCACCGTGGGTGACGAGGAGATGGTCGGGCTCGTGTACCTCGAGCTCGCGGACGGGCTGATCACTCGGATCACCGATTTCTGGCCCGAGCCGTACGACCCGCCCGCCGGGCGGGAACACCTTGTGGAGCGGGTTGTATCGGCCACCGATCGAATCTCCTGAGAGTTGTGCTCCGAAGACCCTGAGAGTTCCCTGAAAGCCCGGCGTTCCGGCGATTTCGTCACTTAGGGTTGCTGGATGGAAAGCCTGACCTGTCCCAAGTGCCGAGGCGCGATGCGCACCTACGAACGCAGCGGCGTCACCGTCGACCAGTGCGGCGAGTGTCGCGGGATCTTCCTCGACCGGGGTGAACTGGAGCGGCTGGTGGACGCCGAGCTCGAGTACAACAGCCCGCAGCAGCGCCACGAGGAGAAGCGGTACGACGACCGCCGCTACGACAACGATCGCCGCTACGACAATGACCGGCGGTACGACGACGACCGGCGGTACGACAAGGATCGCAAGTACGACCCGCGCTACGGGAACCAGCAGTACCCGCGCAAGAAGAAGAAATCCTTCCTCGAGGAACTCTTCGACTGACGCTGTTCAGCGGCGGAGGGCTATGACTGTGCCTTGGGCGATTGCGCACAGGGTGACGTTGCCCGACTCGTCGACGGTCGACAACTGGCAGGTACAGGTGGCCTGCCGGCTGCCGGCGTGCGCGACCGTCGCCTCGGCCCGCAGTACGGCGCCTTGGGCCGGACGGAGATAGCTGATCGTGAACCCACCGGTCAGCACCTCCGGGCCCAGCGCCGTACCGCCGGCGAAGGTGATCGCGTTGTCGGCCGCGTACCCGAGGACTCCACCGTGCAGGAAGCCGTTCTGCTGCCGCAGTTCGTCCCGGATGTCCAGCTCGAGAGTCGCACCACCGTCGCCGAAGGCGGTCAGCCGCGCGCCGACCAGCACGCTGAACGGTTGCGCGGCGAGCACCTTCTCGGCCAGTTCGAACGTCAACTCCATGCCGACAGGCTATCCAGCCGCTTCTTCGCGGCGGCGGTATTGGCTGGGGGAAACCCCGAGGTAGCGCCGGAAGACCGAGGCGAAGTACTGGCTCGACGAGAATCCGAGCCGGTGGGCGATCTCCGTGATGCTGTCTGAGGTGCCGGCCAGCAACCGTTCGGACCGGGTGACCTTGGCGCGCAGTACGTAGTCCTTGGGGCTCGTGCCGAAGGACTCGATGAAGAGTTCGTTGAAGCGGGTCCCGGATATCCCGGACACCTCGACGAGCTGGGCGGCCGTCACCGGCTCCTCGAAGTGGTCCTCGAACCATCGCAACGCCCGCTGCAGACCGGGATGCTCCGCGGTGTCGCCGTCGCCGTCGGACAGGCCGCGGACGAGTTCGATCACCGCAGTAGTGCACAGGGACTCGCGCCAGACCCCGGTCAGCCAATCCTCGGCAGTCGACGACGTAAGCACGCGGGACAGCAGGTCGATGCTCAGCGGCGACGCCGGCCAGACATCACGATCGGCCTGGCAGAGCTCGTGGATCATCCGCGACAGCGGCTGCCCGGCCTCACCACGGCTGCGCAGGATGAGCCACAGCAGGTCGCCGCGCGGTTGAGTGCCTGTCCCCGTCCGGTAGCCGACGCCGGGCCGGATCCGCAGCACTTGGCCCGGACCAGCGCTGACGATCGAACCGTCGATCACGAAGTCGATGCCGTTCCGCAGTGGCAGCGCGAGTACCAGCAACGTGTCGTGTCGCTGCTCCGGCAGCGGTTCGTGCGCGACCAGGTAGTGGTAGCGGCCGAGGCTGACGAACGGACCGAGGCCGCGCAGGTCCACGATCTCCCGCTCACTGGTGGACTCGATGTCGGGGACGTCAGCCATCGCGATTCTCCGGTGGCGATTTCCGAACGCGATCGCCGGCGCACGCGCGGAGGATGGTGTCCATGACCGACTCGACAGTCTCAGCTGGATCTGACATCGCACAGCTCTTCGACCGCGACGGGTACGTCGTCCTGGACGGGCTGCTCAGCGCCGCCGACGTGGACCTGTACCGGGAGATCTACGACCGCTTCCTGACCGGCGAGATCGCGGCCGGCGACAAACGATCCGACCTCGGTGCGGGCGCCCGATCGAGTGGTGGCACCGAGAACATCACGCAGATCATGTGGCCCTCCGACCTGTACCCCGAGCTCACGTCGCTGCCACTGCACGATCGCGCGCTGGCCATCGCCCGTGAGTTGATCGGCGCGGACGCCGTACTGGACTTCGACATGCTGATCGCCAAGGCACCGCACACGGCGACGCCGACGCCCTGGCACCAGGACGCCGGCTACTGGGTCGACCTTCCCGACGAGCGAGCCGCGTCGATCTGGGTGTCGCTCGACGACGCGACCGTCGACAACGGCTGCATGTGGTACGTCGAGGGCTCTCACCGCGGACCGGTCCGGCCGCACCGGTCCGCGGGCGCCGGTGGCGCGATCGAGTGCGACTGCTCGGAGGACGAGCCGGGCGCGACGCCGGTGCCGCTCCCGCCGGGATCCGCGGTCGCGCACGGCGGACGGACCTTGCACTACTCGCGCGGCAACACCACCGGCACTCAGCGCCGCGCGTACATCCTCAACTTCCGGCCGGCCGCGATGATCGCGCGGGAGCGCGAGCTCGGCATGGATCACGGCCGGACCGAGAACGTCCGGGAGGTCCGCAACGCCCAGGCGGGCTGAACCGCGAGAACCACCTGTCATGAAGAACTCCCCGACCAAGGCGACGACTGTCCGTAATACTCGCTGCGGACAGTATGGCGAGCGGAGCTCGGTCAAGGCGCTGTTCGTGCACCAAGAGGCAATGATCGGGGCGGCCCGGGGGCTAGTGGTGGCGGCCGTGGAGGGCCGGCTCGCGTTCTTCTTCGGTCGTGCCGCCCCAGACGCCGTACGCTTCGCCGACGATCAGGGCGTGTTCGCCGCATTCACGCCGTACCGGGCAGGTCCGGCAGAGCGCCTTGGCAAGCACCTCGCGTGCGTGTTTGCGCAGGCCTCGTTCGGACTCCGCGGCGAAGAACA
The DNA here is from genome assembly GCF_004331465.1 of Kribbella pittospori. Taxonomy (GTDB): domain Bacteria; phylum Actinomycetota; class Actinomycetes; order Propionibacteriales; family Kribbellaceae; genus Kribbella; species Kribbella pittospori. The sequence continues at coordinate 78,494 of NZ_SJKB01000018.1, read as the reverse complement.
ACTCCGGGTCGACCTCGGCGCAGGCGGCTTGGTCCTGCCAGGCCCAGTTCTCGAGCAGCGGGGACGGTAGGCCCTCCGGGGCCTTGGCCACCGCTCCGGCGGGCGGTTTGCGCCGTCTCATGACGGGCTCCTCGGCTGCGCAGTCATGGTGTGACACCTCGGCATCGATCGGTCCGCCGCGGCTGGATCCACAACCGCGGGCACTGGTTCTGGTACCCGGCCCCAAACCCCCGGGTCTATCGTCAGCACGTGACCACGCCTCCGGTGACCCTCCGCCCGATGACCGAGACCGAGTTCCAGCAGTGGAAGGACCGCAACGCCGAGTCGTTCGCCGCCGGCATCGGACCGGCCCGTGGCCTGAGCCCCGCGGAGGCGCTCGAGTTCGCGCATCGCGAGACGGACAAGCTGCTCCCCGACGGTCGCGCCAGCGAGAACAACCTGATCTGGATGGCCTGTGACGGCGACCATGCGATCGGCAGCCTGTGGATCAGCACCAAGCCGCGGATCCCGTTCATCTACGGCATCGAGGTGGACTCCGGCCACCGCGGCAAGGGCTACGGCCGCGCGATCATGCTGGCCGGCGAGGAGGAGTGCCGGCGACTCGGGTACACCCAACTGGATCTGAACGTGTTCGGCAACAACACCACGGCGATCGGCCTCTACAACTCGCTCGGCTACACCGTCACCTCGCAGCAGATGCGCAAGGAACTCTGACGTGGGGCCGCGATGACCTGGTGGATCCTGCATGTGGACATGGATCAGTTCATCGCCGCTGTGGAGATCCGGCGGCGGCCCGAGCTGCGGGGTCTGCCTGTGGTCGTCGGCGGATCCGGGGATCCGACCCAACCGCGGCAGGTCGTCGCCACCGCGTCGTAGGAGGCCCGTGAGTACGGCGTGCATTCGGGGATGCCGGTGCGGGCGGCGTACAAGAAGTGTCCGCAGGCCGTGTTCCTGCCGTCCGATCCGGCCGCCTACGAGGCCGCGTCGACCGAGGTGATGGACACGCTGCGGTCGTTTCCGGTGGTGGTTGAGGTGTGGGGCTGGGACGAGTGCTTCGTCGGCGCGGAGACCGACGATCCCGAGCAGCTCGCGGCCGACCTCCGCGCGGCGGTCGCGGAACGGACCACGCTGACCTGCTCGGTCGGAATCGGCGACAACAAGACCCGCGCCAAGCTGGCGACCACGTTCGCGAAGCAGCCGCGCTCGCACGCAACAGCCTTCGAGCACGCCAGTACGACGGATGAGGGGATCTATCGGCTGACGAGTGCGAACTGGCGTGAGGTGATGGACCACCGAGCCGTCCGCGAACTGTGGGGCATCGGCAGCCGAATGGAACGGAACCTCAACGAACTCGGCATCTTCACGGTCGCGGACCTTGCCGCTGCGGACGTCGAGGTACTGCAGAAGCGATTCGGCCCGAAGATGGGCGCCTGGTACGCCGCCCTGGGCCGCGGACTCGGCGACACCGAGGTGACCGACGTACCGCGGGAACCGGTGTCGCGCAGTCGCGAGGAGACGTTCCCGGAGGATCTGGTCGAACGCGCCGAGGTGGAGGAGCAGTTGCGCCGGATCGCGGTCGAGGTGACGCGGGATGTGGTCGCCGAGGGGCGCAGCATTCAACGGATCTGGGTCAAGGTCCGGTTCATCAGCTTCTACACCCCGATCAAGAGCCGGAAGCTCCCCGAGATCACTCAGGACCCCGAGGTCATCGCCGCCACCGCCCTCGCCCTGCTGGACAAGTTCGAACTCCGCCGCCCCATCCGCCTCCTCGGAGTCCGCGTCGAATTCGCCCCACCTCAGGACAGCTTGTAGGTGCGGGTCGCCGTGGTGCTGAAGACTGCTTCACGCTCCGCGGGACTCAGCCTGGCCGTCAGAGTCTCCGCGGTGTCGACCACCTGGGCGTACGACGCAGCCAGCAGGCAGACGGGCCAGTCGGAGCCGAACATCACGCGGTCGGGGCCGAAGGCATCCAGTACGACGTCGGCGTACGGCTGCAGGTCGGCGGGCTTCCAGTCCGTCCACGATGCCTCGGTGACCATCCCGGAGAGCTTGCAGGTGACGTTCGGCAGTGCGGCCAGCTCACGCAGCTGAGTTGCCCACGGCTCCAGGGGCTCACCGATCACGGGCTTGGAGATGTGGTCGACGACGAAGGTCAGTTGGGGGAACGCGCGGGCGGTCGAGAGGGCGGCGGGGAGATGTGGGGTCTTGGTCAGGAGGTCGTAGACCAGACCGGCGTCCGCGACCGCGGTGAGGCCGCGCTGGACCTCGGGGCGAAGGAGCCAGTCGACATCCGGTTCGTCGTGGACCTGGTGGCGGATCCCCTTCAAATACGGGCCATCCGGCCGCGCCGCAAGCCCGGACAAGGCCGTCGCCACGTCGTCGGCGGTGAGATCCACCCAGCCGACCACTCCCGCGACCAACTCGTTGCTCGCAGCAATCTCCAGGAACTCCACCGTCTCCTCCACCAGCCCGACGGTCTGCACCAGCACCGTCGCGGTGACATCCGCGGCCGCGGCCAACGGAGCCAGATCGTCGACGGCGAAGTTCCGTCGGATCGGGTCCATTTCCGGCCCGACCATCCAGCTCTGCTCACGGACGCTCAGATCCCAGACGTGGTGGTGGGCGTCGACTCTGCTCATGCCACTGTCCGATCGTCGATCGCGTCCCGGTCCCACTCGATCCCCAACCCGGGCGTGTCCGGAGCGACCGCGTGTCCGTCCACCACAGCCATCTCGGACCGCGTGATGGCCCGCAACTGCGGGATGTGCTCGACGTACCGCCCGTTCGGTACGGCAGCCGTCAGGCTCACGTGCAGCTCCATCAGGAAGTGTGGGCAGATTTCCAGGTTGAACGCCTCGGCCAGGTGCGCGACCTTGAGCCACGGCGTGATCCCGCCGATCCGGGCCACGTCGGCCTGGACGATCCCGGCACCGCCGCCGGCGACGTACTCGCGGAACTGCGAGATCGAGTACAGCGACTCGCCGACCGCGATCGGGATCGACGTCGACTCAGCCAGCCGGATGTGGCCGGTCACGTCGTCGGCCGGCAGCGGCTCCTCGAACCAGGACAGGTCGACGGCCTCGAACGCGGCGGCCCGTCGCTTGGCTTCGGCGTACGTCATCGACTGGTTCGCGTCGACCATGATGTCCAGTGCGGGACCGACCGCGTCCCGGACCGCCCGGAGCCGTTCGAGGTCCTCGTGGAGGCGGGGCTTGCCGACCTTGAGCTTGACGCCCGGCCAGCCCGCCTGCTGCGACGCCAGCGCGCCCGCGACGAGCTCATCGGTTGTCAGGTGCAACCAACCGCCCTCGGTGTCGTACAGCGGGACCTGCTGCCGGAACCCGCCTGCCAGCCGCCACAACGGTTCACCGGCGCGCAGGCAGCGCAGATCCCACAGCGCGGTGTCCACCGAGGCCAGGGCCAGCGAGGTGATCGCTCCGACCGTCGTGGCGTGGGTGGACCAGAACAGATCCGACCACAACCCCTCGACGTTCCGTGCGTCGGCACCCACCAGTCGCGGCAGCAGGTGATCACGCAGCAGCGCCAGTACGGCGGTGCCGCCCGTGCCGATCGTGTAGGAGTACCCGAGTCCGACCGCTCCGTCCGAGGTCTCCAGCTCGACGAAGACCGTCTCCTGCTTCAGGAAGGACTGCACGGCATCGGTCCGGACCGTCTCGACCTCCAGGTCGACCAGGAACGCCTCGGCCCGGGTTACCGTCGTACCGGCCGGCAGCCCGACTGGTGCGATCCGGCGGGACAGCGTGGTCATGGGCGACTCCAGATCCTATAGGATATTGCCAACCTGATGCTGCCGCTTCACGCTGGAGCCGTCAAGTGTGGGGCAGAATGTGGGCTTCCCGGGAGGAGCGACCGTGACGGATGCGCATGTGGGTCTGGCGGGGCAGCTCGCGCGCCTGCCCCAGCGACAGGTACTGAGCGACGACGTCTACGAGACGGTCAAGGGCCTGATCATGGACAGCGTGGTCCAGCCGGGCACCCGGCTGAACATCGACGCGCTGACCCGCGAACTGGGCATCTCCCAGACCCCGATCCGGGAGTCGCTGGCGCGGCTGGAGTCCGACGGCCTGGTGATCAAGGAGCCGCTGCGCGGTTACCGGGTGTCGTCCCGGCTGACCCGGGACGAGTTCGACGACCTGTTCGAGTACCGGCTGCACATCGAGCCGTGGGCGGCCGGGCGTGCTGCCGAGCGGGCCGGGACCGAGGACCTGGCCCGGCTCAAGGCCGAGATGCTGAGCTACACCGACGTACCGGACCGCCCGGCGTACGAGAGCTACCGGGCGATGGCGGCGCACGACCAGCGCTTCCACGACCTGGTACTGGAGCTGTCCGGCAACGAGACGGCCCGGCTGTCCTTTGCGCGGACACACTGCCACCTGCACCTGTTCCGGCTGTACTACGGTGGCGGCATCGCGACAAAGGCGTTGCGGGAGCACAAGACTGTCGTGACCGCCGTCCGCAAGGGCGACCCGGAGGAGGCGGCCGCGGCGATGCGGGCGCATATCGAGGCCTCCCGGGCCCGGTTGCGGCCGATCTTCGACCAGGAATGACTCACCCAGGGAGATCTTTGTGGAACTGCTGCGCCTCGGCGCGGTCGGTGAGGAGCGCCCGTACGTGCGCGCCGCCGACGGCACCGTTCACGACCTGAGCTCCGTCACCGCTGAGATCGACGGGGCTTTCCTCGCCGCAGACGGTATAGCCCGAGCCCGCGCCGCGCTCGAAGCAGGCGACCTGCCGGCCGCCGAGGTCGAGGGCCTGCGGATCGGCGCCCCGATCGCCAGGCCGGGCGCGGTGGTCTGCATCGGCCAGAACTACGCCGCCCACGCGGCCGAGTCCGGCGCCGAGCCGCCGAAGCAGCCGATCGTCTTCTTCAAGACCCCGAACACGGTCGTCGGCCCGAACGACGACGTACTCGTGCCGCGCGGTTCGACCAAGACCGACTGGGAGGTCGAGCTCGCCGTCGTCATCGGCAAGCAGGCCCGATACGTCGACTCCGACGCGGAAGCGCTCGCGTGCATCGCCGGGTACGCGGTGTCGAACGACGTGTCCGAGCGGGCCTTCCAGCTCGAGCAGTCCGGTGGCCAGTGGTCCAAGGGCAAGTGCTGCGAGACGTTCAACCCGCTCGGCCCGGCACTGGTCCCGGCCGACGAGATCGGTGACCCGCAGAACCTCGACCTGAAGTCCTGGGTCAACGGTGAGCCGCGCCAGGCGTCCAACACCCGGGACATGATCTTCAGCGTCGCGGCGCTGATCCGCGACCTGTCGCAGTACATGACGCTCGACCCCGGCGACATCGTCAACACCGGCACCCCGGAAGGCGTCGCGCTGTCCGGCCGGTTCCCGTACCTCGCGCCCGGCGACACGATGGAACTGGAGATCCAGGGTCTCGGCCGGCAGAAGCAAACCCTCGGCAAGGCCTGATACTCGGCAGAGCCTGATCCTCGGCGAGGCGTGACCCTCGGCGAGGCCTGATCTGAAACTGTCCCCGGCCGGCTCTAGGGTCGGCCGGGTGACCGATCATCTCGCCGACATCCGGACGTCGTACGACACTGTCGCCGTCTCGTACGCCGAACTCGTGCAGGACGGCCCGGCGTTCGAGGCGCCGATTCTCGACCTGTTCGGCAAGCTCGCCGAAGGTGGGCCGGTGCTGGACGTGGGGTGCGGACCGGGCCGGGTCGTCGGTCTGCTGGCTTCGCGTGGTCTACCGGTGATCGGGATCGACCTGTCCCCCGGGATGATCGAGGTCGCCCGGCGAGACCATCCCGATCTGGACTATCGGGTCGGTTCGATGACCGCGCTGGACCTACCCGATGGCGAGCTCGGCGGAGTGGTGTCGTGGTGGTCGGTCATTCACTTGCCCCGCGATGTGGTCCCGCAGGCGTTCGCCGAGTTCTACCGGGTCCTCCGGCCCGATGGGGTTCTGTTGGTCGGCTTTCATGTCGGCGAGGAGTCAACTTGGAAGACCTCCGGGTACGGCGGCCATCCCATGAACATCTACGTCCATCGGTGGCTGCCTGAAGGACTCACCGAGATCGCAGTCGCCGCCGGCTTCACGCCGTACCTCGATCCCGCGATCCCCGATGAGTGCCTGATGTTCCGTAGGTCATCCGGTGGCGTCGGTTCCGGGTAATCCGGTGGCGCTAGCACCTGGCGTGCGCGACGCTCGGCGCATGACTTCGCACGTTCGCACGGTGACCTTCGACGCCCACAACCCCTACGAGTTGGCCGGCTTCTGGCTGCAGGTGCTGAGGGCACCGCGCCCCGACGACGATGCGCCGGACGACCCGTACGCCGCAGTCGTCACGGACTCGATGACGCTGCTCTTCGGCCAGAACGACGACGAGAAGGTGGTCAAGAACCGCGTCCACCTCTGCCTCGAACCGGACGGCCCGCGAGACGCCGAGGTCGAATGGCTCCTCACCATCGGCGCCACCATCGCCAACGACCACCGCGAACCCGACGGCACCGGCTTTGTAGTCATGCACGACCCCGAAGGCAACGAATTCTGCGTACTCCGGAGCGCCGCAGAACGAGCCGCGACGAGCTGAGAAAGACCTTCCCCGGCGTGCTGCGCACCGCTCCTCCGTCGCGCCGCTACGCGCGCTCCCGCCCACCCGTCGTTCCCTGGTGGGCTCATCGCCCACACCTCCGGGCCACCGCCCGGGGTTCGGCGGCGCTTGCCGCCCGACCTCTGCTGGTGGGCTTATCGCCCACACCTCTGGGCTGCCGCCTGCGGCTTATCGCCGCACCCTCCGGGGGCTGGTGTGCGGCGGGGCCTGGTTGGGGTTGCAGGAAGTCCCCGGGGAAAGCGACGGATCCTCCAGGGCTGGAACAGAAAGAACCTTCTGCCGTCCCACCAGTTCCTGTTCCAAGCGCCGATGCCCGTACCGGCAACTGACTTGCGGACAGAGGTGGTGGGGTAGTCGAGTGCGCGCGACGAAGGAGCACGCACAGCGCGGGCGATCAGCCCGCAAACCGCGAGGCGGCAGCCTCGCCACCGAAGGCCGGCCGGTAGGCCGGACAGTGTGGGCGATAAGCCCACCAGGAAACGACGGGTGGGCGGGAGCGCGCGTAGCGGTCGCGACGGAGGAGCGAATGCGTAGCACCCTGGGGAAGAACAACCCCAGACAACCAGCTACCTCAGAGGTCGTCGGTGATGGGGGTTTGGCCGGTGAAGGTTAGGCGCCAGTCTGTGGTGCTGGCGTCTACGGTGAGGTCGTAGCCGTCGCGGTTTGCGGTGAGGTGGTGGTGGTCGCCTTCGACCGGGGCGACCTCGACCTTCCAGCCGCGGCCGTCGAGAGTTTCGGCGGCGAAACCGATCTGGGCTTCGGGGTCGGGCGAGGTCGGGTCGCCGGTTTCGACGGTAATGGTGCAGACCGATTCCGGGCCGCGGTCGTCCGACAAGGCTTCCTGGCTGACCGGTCCGACGTCTTGCGTCACCGTTGGTGTCTGGCCCGGGACAACGAGCGCCGCGACCGCGAGCAGTTCCGAGCGGAGGAGGTTGCGGGCTTCGGTGAGCGTCATATCCCGGTCTTACACCTTGGCGGCCACTCTGGCGATGCCAGACAGCGATTCGCGCATCAGCCCAGGCCGAGGGACCAGGAGCCTTCGTGGAGGGAGAGGCGGACGTGGGCGAGGGGGCGGACGTCGACATGGCGGAGTGACTCGGCTGGGGCGTCGAGGACGTAGAGGACGGCTGCCCGCACCACCGACGGGTGGACGACGGCCAGGACGGTACGACGTTCGCCGTACTGCTCACCGAGATCGCCCAGCCAGTCGGCGACTCGGGTGAGTACGTCGTTCTCCGACTCGCCGCCTGGCGTGGCTGTGTGCGGACGCTCCAGCCACGCCGTGACCCGCTGTGGATCGGCTGCGAGCAACTCCTCGAGTCCGCGGCCGGACCAGTCGCCGTAGTCGCGGTCCCGCAGCGCCGGCTCGACGACCGGCGTCAGGCCGAGCGCCTCCGCGGTCCGTACGGCGGCCACCTCGGGACCAGCGAAGACCGCGTCGACCGCCAACTCGCGCGCGGCCTCGACGTTCAGCTCGTGGGCGGCGGTGAGGCCGGACGGGTCCGGGTCGGGGTTGCCGCCGAGGACGAGGCCACGGAGCGCGGGGGTCAGGGCGTGGGCGACCAGCGTCAATGCCGTCAAGCGGCTACCACCTTCTGTCGGGACAGCCGGTGATCCACTGCGGCGGCGTACCCGAATCCGAGTAGGAGCCACAGCGTCGCCTGCGTACCGAGTGAGGCGAACCGGAACTGCCACAGCAGCGTAGCGGGGAACGACCCCGGAACCTCGTTGATCGACGGCAGGATCTGGTACGCGATCACGATCGTGACGAGGAAGGCAACCACTCCACCGGCCAGCCGGGCGACGTCGCCGTACCGAGCGGCCCAGCGGGATGCCGCGACACCGGCCCAGACCGCGAGCAGTCCGATCACGAGCGTCAGCAAGTAGGTCACCGTACGGCGGGTGATCGTGTCCGGATCGCCGACCGCGGGTGGGTTCGGTGGATATTTGAGGAACGGGACCACCACGATCCCGACGAAGCCGGCAGCGGCCAGGCCGAGAGCGGCGTACGGATCACGTTCGGTCCGCAGCTTGCGCCGCAGCAACGTGAAGGCGACGGCGAAGATCCCGCCGAGCGCGATGCCGTACAGGGTGGTCGCGAGGAACAGCCCGGCCTTCTGGCCGTCGCGGCTGACGAGCGGTTCCTCTTCGGCGGCGGTCTCAGCACCGTCGCCATGGTCGTGGGTGTGCGCGGCACCGGCCTCTTCGATGGCGATCGCGGCGTCGACGTGCGGTTCGCCCGTCACGTACGCGAACGTTCCGGCCAGTAGGCCGGCGAAGAGTCCGATGATCAGTCCGCGCACCAGGAGCGATCCGAAGGTGCGCATCGGGTTAATGGCAGGGCACGCCGAGCAGGTGGCGACCGTCGTGCATCAACTCGTGCAGGTACATGCCCGAGTGCGACACCGCACCCTGATCGAACATGACGAGGTAGCCGAGCAGGAGCAGTACGCCGATGCTGAGCAGCGCGGCGGCGAGAAGCCGGGGTGAATAGGCCGGTACGGCGACCGAGCGGGCAGGAGCTGCCATCTGAACCTCCTGGGGAAGTGCGCGTCCCCTTCGAAAGGCTGCTGGTGCCCGAGCGTCCTGACTCACGAGCTGAGCTCGCTCACAGTGGCGCGGCCGTGCCGGACTCTCACCGGCTTCCCTCATGGCACCGCAGGTTGTCCCCCGAACCGTAGGCGCAGCCCGATACCGGGGTCAACGCAACACGGCGCGCCCGTGATTCATCCCACCCGGCGGATTCACGGTGCGGCGCGACCTTGTCGCATCTACTCTGAGCAGATGCCGTCAGTTCACCACCTGGTCGCGTTCGCGATCACCGCGTTCATCATCATCGTCGTCCCCGGTCCGAGCGTGCTGTTCATCGTCGGCCGGGCGCTCGCGGTCGGCCGCCGGGAAGCGGTGCTGACCATGGTCGGCAACACCATCGGCGCCGCCGTGATGCTGGTCGCGGTCGCCCTCGGGCTCGGGACGCTGATCGCCGCCAGTGCGATCGCCCTGACCGTGGTGAAGCTCGCGGGCGCGGCGTACCTGATCTATCTCGGGGTGCACGCCTTCCGCACCCGCACGTCGCTGGTCGAGGCGATGACCAGCGGGGTCAAGCCGGGCAACAGCCGACGGACCATGCGTCAGGGCTTCCTGGTCGGGGTCACCAACGCCAAGACCGCGGTCTTCTTCGCCGCCGCGCTGCCGCAGTTCGTCGACAAGGGCGCGACCAGCCCGGCTTGGGTTCAGATCCTCGTCCTCGGCCTGGTGTTCATCCTGATCGCGCTCTGCTCGGACAGCGTCTGGGCCGTGGTGGCCGGCACGGCGCGCGAGTGGTTCGCCCGCTCGCCGCGCCGGCTCGAACTGGTCGGCGGCACCGGCGGTCTGATGATCATCGGCCTCGGCGCCAGCATCGCGGTGACCGGCTCTAAGGAGTAGCGGTACGCCGGCCCGCCACGACACCGAGCAGCGCAAGCACCGCGGGCAGACCGAAGGCAACCAGGTACGCCGTCAGTGCGGAATGCGGCTCGAGGGCGGCGAAGAGCGAACCGCCGATCGCCAGGATCGTTGCCGTGGCCAACGAGTCGCTCAGCTGCGCGGCCGAGCTGTTGGCGCCCTGCTCTTCGCATTCGGAGTAGTCCAGCACGAGCACGGACAGCGTCGGGAAGACCGTGCCCATACCGAGTCCGGTGAGGCTCCAGCCAAGGATGCCGACGACGACCGGCACGCTGTCGTTCAGGGTCAGCGTGGCGGTGACGATGCCGAGCACGATCGCGACCATGCCGGCTTGCAGGAAGACCGAGTGCGAGAACGGCTGGTTCGGACGGCCGCGGTACCACGAGGCCGCGGTCCAGCTGAGTGCGCTGACGGTCAGCACCAGACCGGCGACAGCCGGAGACAGGCCACGCTCACGGGTGAGCATCAGCGGCAGGAAGACCTCGGCACCGAAGCCGGACGCCGCGACCAATCCGCGGAGCGCGACCACCGACGGCAGACCGCGGCCGAAGATGAACGTTCCACGCGGCAGGAGCTTCGGCGAGAAGGCGACCACGCCGCCGAGCCCGACGGCGAGCAATGCGAGCTGGAGTACGCCGTGCTGCTGACCGCCGTAGTGGAGCAGACCGACGCCGACCGCAGCCGCGACCGCCCACAGCGCACGCTTGTCCCACAGGCGTCCCGGAAGCGGTTCGTGCGTGCTGCCCCTGAGCCCGGGCCGCATCACCAGCACTGCCGGGATCGCGAGAGCCGGTACGGCGAGGAAGACGATGCGCCAACTGGCGTTCTCGACGATCAGGCCCGCGATCGCCGGGCCGACCAGCGAGGGGACGACCCAGCCGGTCGCGAAGGCGGCGAAGATGCGCGGCCGCAGCCGGGCCGGGTACAGCTGCCCGACGACGACGTACAGGGCAACTGTGAGCAGACCGGACCCGAAGCCCTGGATGATCCGGCCCACGACCAGGACCTCCATCGTCGGAGCCAGGCCCGCGATGATCAGACCGGCCAGGAACCAGGCGGTCCCGTGCCAGAGCGGGCGCGTCGGGCCCTTGAGGTCACTCCAGGTGCCAGAGACGACCATTGCAATCACGCCGGAGGCGAGAGGTCCGCCGAAGGCGAGTGCGTACAGACTGAGCCCATCGAGCGCCTGCGCGACGGTCGGCATCGCGGTCGTGACGGCGAGCGACTCGAACGCGACCAGGGTGATCAACGCGACCATCCCGACCGTCAGCGCGCGGTACTGCGGCGAGAGAACGCCGCCGGACGGAGTCGGAGGGCCCTGGTCGACCGTGGGCTCGGCTGTAATGGTCATGCCAAGCACCATCGGACCTCAAGGGCCCTTTAAGTCAACCCCGGATCTCAGAGAACTGCTGCGAGCACGAGTGCGATGATCGGTGGGACGGCCTGAGTGGCCGCGGCGCGGACCATCCGGCGGTCGGAGGCAACCAGGACGAGACCGGCTCCGGCCATACACCCACAGCTGAACAGCGCGACCGCATGACCCTCGTCGCCGCCCCAGATCAGGCCGCCGAGGGCACCGACCGCCAGGAACAGGTTGTAGAAGCCCTGGTTGAAGGCCCACGGCCGCGCGGCGGCCGCCTCGGCCTCGTCCTTGATCAGGAACCGCCGGTACGTGCTCGGCTTGCGGAACAACAGGCTCTCCAGGGCGAACACCGCGACATGGAAGAGGCCGGCCACCACGACGAACACCTGCGCGATCACGTTCATGGCGAAAACGTACTGGGTTCTCAGGCGCTCCAGTCGAAGGCGCGAGCAGGGTTGGAGGTGAACACTGCATCTGCCACCGCGGTACCGAGCCGCCGCTCGATCCGCGGCCGGAGATGGGTCAGCAGGTACGGCATACCGGGCCCCTCACCGGTCGCACCCCGCGCACGAGCGGTCGTCGTGTCGCCGCCGAGCAGCAGGCGGTCGGCGTACCCGGCGTCGGCGAGCGCGGCCAGGCAGTCGATCAGCCACGGGTCGGTCGCGTGATTCGCCCGCGACGGCCCGTCGAACGCCAGCCAGGCACCTCGCTCGGCCAACTCGAGATGCCCTCGATGGTCGGGGAAGCGGTTCAGGTGCCCGAGGATGACACTGGCCGGCGGTACGGCGAGTTCGTCGACCAGCAGCTCGAGTACGGCGTCCGCGGCGGTCCCGAGTTCATGATGGACCGCGATCGGTGCGCCGGTCGCGTGATGTGCCTCGGCGGCGGCCCGCATCACCCAGTGGGCATGGGAATCCAGCACATGGTAGCCGCCGGCAACCTTGATCAGCCCGGCGCGAACCTGACTGTTGCCGATGCCAACGGTCAGCTCGGCGTGGAAGATCTCGGCCAGCTTCGGGCGGACCTGGTCGACGAAGCCGTCCGGGTACAGCTCGGCGCGGTGCAGTCCGGTCGCGGCGATCAGCGAAACGGCTGTGGTGGTTGAGATTCCGGGCAATGCGTCAGCTCGGCGTCCTAGCCCATGCGGGGTCCATTGCACCATCGCTTGACCCCCTGCTGCGGCGAAGGCTCGTGTCTCGGCGAGTGCTGCGTCCACGTCATTCAACTCTTGCCCGGCTAGGAACGGCGTACTGAAGAACAGGTGGTCGTGCGAGTCGGTGACACCGAGTTGGTCCGGCCGGATATCACCGGTGACGGTGCGGATCACTGCGTCCTCCTTGTAACGGTTGAGCCGTTACCAACGTAACGGGCGAGGCGTTACGATGTCCAGGTGGTTGATCGGTTGGAGTTTCGGCTGGATCTGGGCGCGACGTGGTTGAACCTGCTTGCCACGCGCGGAACGCACTTCGGGGAGAACCCGGTGGAGCGGGTGCCGACGGTCGAGCGGTTCGTGGAATGGCTCGACCTGGTGGAGCTGCGGCCGGTGCGGAAGGTGACGTCGGCGGACCTGGCGCGGGCCTGGGAGTTGCGGGAGATCCTGCGACCGATCGCGCTCGCGACGGTGGACGGCGTACCGCCTGATGCGGCGGCGGTGGAGGCGCTCGCGACGTTTCTCGAGGGTGACTCGCCCGTGCTGACCGTGACTGATCGGCTGGAGCGCTCGCGTCCGCGGACGACCGCGGAGGCGCTGGCGCGCATCGCTCGTCAGGCTGTAGATCAGCTGACCGGTCCCGAGCGGGTCTTCCTCTCCGCGTGTCCCGAACACGACTGTCGAGGCGTGTTCACCGACCCCACCGGCCGACGCCGCTGGTGCCCCAACCCCACCTGCGCCACCCGAGGCCGGGTCCGAGCCCACCGAGCCCGCAAACAAGCAGAAACCGCCGGCCAGGCTGACTGAAGTCAGCCCAACCGACGGTTGCCCACAGCAACTTCAAGAACTCCGGCAGAGGACGATCGCGCATCCCCGGCCGACGCTGCCGACGGCCGGGGATGCGATCAGCGGCTTCGGCGGGAGGCTCGGGTGCCGGCGGAGAAGGCGGCTGCTCCGCCTGACCGTGAGGTCGAGCCGGCGGACCGCGAGTTGGAACCGGCCGTGCCGGCCGCGGGAGCCGAGCGCTTGCCGGAACCCGAGGAGCCTGTGCCGCCCGGGCGGTTTGCACCGGGCGCCTGTGCGCCCCGAGCGCCACGCCGGCGGCGACCACCACGACCACCCGCACCACCACGACCACCCGCACCACCACGACCGCTCGCACCGCGGCTGGCGGAGCCGGACTCCGCCGAACCTCGGCCGCTGGACGAACGGCCCGGCGCGGCTCCGGCTGCTGCGAGCTGGGGAGCGACGAAGGTGCGCTCGCCCGGTGCCAGCTCGGAGAGCAGTGGGTCGCCGGTGGTGAGTTTGGTGATGGTCGGCGCGATGCCGGCCTTGCGGGTCAGGTCCCGAACGTCGCGGACCTGGGCGTCGGTCATCAGCGTGACGACCGTGCCCTCGGCGCCGGCGCGGGCAGTCCGGCCGGAGCGGTGCAGGTACGCCTTGTGCTCGATCGGCGGGTCCGCGTGGATCACCAGCGCGACGTCGTCGACGTGGATTCCACGCGCCGCGATGTCGGTGGCGACGAGCGTCTTCGCCGTACCCTCCGAGAAGGCCTCGAGGTTCCGGGTGCGGGCGCCCTGCGACAGGTTGCCGTGCAGTTCGACCGCCGGTACGCCCTGCGCGATCAGCTTCTTGGTGAGTGACTTCGCGCCGTACTTCGTCCTGGTGAAGACCAGCGAGCGTCCGGGCGCAGCGGTCAGGTCGACGAGCACGGGGAGCCGGGTGTCGGGGTGAACGTGCAGCACGTGGTGGGTCATCTTCGAGACCGGCGACTGCGCCGAGTCCACGCTGTGCGTGATCGGATCGGTCATGAACCGCTGCACGAGTACGTCGACGCCCGCGTCCAGCGTGGCCGAGAACAGCAGCCGCTGTGCGCCGGTCGGGGTCGCCTCGAGGATCCGCCGTACTGCGGGCAGGAAGCCGAGGTCCGCCATATGGTCAGCCTCGTCGAGCACGGTGATCTCGACCGCGTCGAGCTTCACATGCCCGGCCTGAAGGTGGTCCTCGAGCCGTCCCGGGCAGGCGACGACGATGTCGGCGCCCTTGCGCAGTCCGGTGATCTGCGGACCGTGCCCGACGCCACCGAAGATGGTCATCGTGCGCAGGTCGAGCGCGTCGGTCAGTGGCGTGATGGACGCCTGGATCTGGGTGGCCAGCTCACGCGTCGGCGCCAGGATCAGCGCGCGCGGGTGATTCGGGCGCCGCTTGGTCCGGCTGGCGGCCAACCGGGCCAGCACGGGCAGCACGAAGGCGTAGGTCTTGCCGGATCCGGTCCGGCCGCGGCCGAGAACGTCCTTGCCGGCCAGGGCATCCGGCAGCGTCGCCGCCTGGATCGGGAAGGGCTTGGTCACCCCGGCCGCCGCGAGCGCGGCCACCAGGGACGCCGGTACGCCGAGGTCCGCGAACGTCAAGTTGTCCGGGACAACTACTTCCGCGACCTGTTCGTAGGCCTCCCGCGTGACGGCCTTGTTGCTCTGAGCAACCTTCGGCCGCGGGGTGCCGTCGGAACGGCGACGCCGGCGGGGGCGGGAGGTGGAGGGGGTTTGGGCAGACTGCGTTGATGTCGGGCGGCGGGCCGCCATGTAGTACTCCAGAAAGTCGGGGGGTCGTCCTGCCCGGCGCGGCCGTTCATCGGCCGCGGCGCGTGGTGGTCGACTGCGTGTCCCGTGAGTTACAGCGCGTACGGGACACGAGCGCGCTCTGTCACAGGCGCTCCGGCCCGAGGCAGAACTGGGCGGGCCGTCACCGACAGTCTACGTCACGCAGGGTCCGCGCCGCGCCGGTTTGTTCACAGGACGCTCGTCACACGGCTAGGTTCTGCACCGTGATGACTGAGAACCGGGTGGATCCGCCGACCGCCGGCGGCGAACGTGAGCTTCTGCAGGGATTCCTGGACTTCCACCGCGGCACGCTGCTGTGGAAGGTGTCCGGACTGACCGGGGAGCAGTTGGTCCAGCGCAGTGTGGATCCGTCCAGC
Organism: Kribbella pittospori; assembly: GCF_004331465.1. Taxonomy (GTDB): domain Bacteria; phylum Actinomycetota; class Actinomycetes; order Propionibacteriales; family Kribbellaceae; genus Kribbella; species Kribbella pittospori. Next base: position 62,973 of record NZ_SJKB01000018.1, on the reverse strand, counting down.
CTGTCGCTGATCGGGCTGATCCGGCACCTGAGCGAGGTCGAGAAGTACTGGTTCCACCGGGCCCTCGCCCAGCTCCCGGCGCCACCGAAGTACTGGACCGCGGAGCATCCGGACGGCGACTTCGACCTGGCCGACGCGGCCCGGGCCGAGCACGATCTCGCGGAGTTCCGGGAGATCGTCAGGGCGTCCGGCGAGATCGCCGCCGGCCACACCCTGGACGACACGTTCCTGCGCCCGGGCCACGAGGGCGAGTACTCCGTCCGCTACCTCTACATCCACATGATCGAGGAGTACGCCCGCCACAACGGCCACGCCGACCTGCTCCGGGAACGCATCGACGGCCTGACCGGCGAATAGTCAGGCCTTGATCGATCTGATCAGACCGACCAGATCATTGGTCACGCCCCGGACGCCCGGGATGCGGGTCAGCCGGAGCAGCCGGTCGACCAGCGGGACGGACCGATCGATCAATGCCTTGGTACGACGCAGGTCCTTGCTGTCGTCGTGCACCCAGAACAGCACGATCCCCATCTGCATCAGCCACAGCAGCTCGGGCAGCTCCGCCTTCAGGTCGGCAGGCAGTTTGAGGTCCGAGCCCTCGACGACCCGGCGGAACAGCTCGACGCTCGCCTCCCGCGCCGGCCGCGACTGATCGCTGAACGGCGACAGCGGGCTCTTCGGTTCCGCCGCCGTCCTGAAGAACGTACCCGCGAACTCGTGGTACGGCGCCGACACCTCGAGCCAGGCCCGCAGTACGCCGGTCAGCCGCGGGACGAAGGCCTTCTCCGTCGCCAGGACCGACTCGACCGCCTCCACGTGCTGCACCTGCAGGTGGTCGTAGTACGCCTGCATCAGATGTTCTTTGGAGCCGTAGTAGTAGTACGCATTGCCGACCGAGACGCCCGCCTCGGTGGCGATCGCCCGCATCGTCGTCTTGCCGTACCCCTGCTCGCGGAACAGCCGCAGCGCGGTGGACAGGATCAGCTCCCGGGTCTGCTCACCCTTGGTGGTCGCACTTTCCGTCACATCGGTCAGCGTAGTCACCTCCCTCGCGCACACTCGCCCAGCTCCGCAGCCCGGCGGCTGCCTGGACGATCGCCCGCGCCACCGGCCGCATCGCCGGACTGGCCAGCCGTACGGCGGTGTGGCGGTGCTCCCACGTGGACCACAGGCACATGATCCACGCCCGGTCGCCGACGTACACGGACCCGTCGTCGGCGACCACTGTCACCTCGCGCAGCGTGGCCGCGTGGTCCAGCGCAGGGTAGAGCGCCCGCGCGTTCGCCGACCCCGCCGCGACGAACCGCAGGCGCACCACCCCTCCCCTCCCGTTGGACGCCGGCCGCTGGGCCGCCAGCCATTCCTTGAACCGGCGGCACAGACCGCAGTGGGCGTCGTACAGGACAGTGAGCTCGTGCATGGTCAGTAGCCGTAGTGGGCCGGCGTCTTGGCCAGCGCTTCGGCCGGGAGTACGTCGTTCGGCGGAACCGGCGGGTTGGTCATGGTCTCGAGCTGGCTGCGGCGGCGGATCATGTTGAAGATCCAGACGTTGATCAGATGCAGCACGCCGAGCACCAGCATCACGATGCCGAGCTTCACGCTCAGCTGCTCGAACACCCCGCGAGCGTCGACGACGACCTTGTCGGCGCGCAGGAACAGCGTCACGAACCCCAGGTTGACCAGGTAGAACCCGGCGACCAGCAGCCGGTTCACAGCGTCGGCGAAGTCCTCGTTGCCGTGGAACACGTCGATCAGGAAGATCCGCCCGTTGTGGCTCAGCGTCCGGGCCACCCAGATCGTCAGCGGCACCGAGACCAGCAGATAGATCAGGTACGTCGTCACGGTCATGCTCACCACGTCCTCACAAACTGAACACGTTCAAATTTGGTCACGCACCGAGCGTACGACCGATTTTTGAACATGTTCAAGTGGGCGATGACGTGAGCTGGGTCTCGCGCTGCGGCAGGATGTCCGCATGACGAGGATCCGGGAGAAGGACCTCGACCGGTGGGTCGCGAAGTACCGGAAGGCCTGGGAGTCGAACGATCCGGGTCACATCGCGGCGCTCTGGACCGAGGACGCGACCTGGTACCGCCGGCCGGACGACGAGCCAGTGGTCGGCCGGGATGCGATCGTCGCGGCCTGGCTGGAGGTTGCCGACGCACCGGGTGAGACGAGGTTCGAGTACGAGGTGCTCGGGTTCGGCGACGGTGTCGGGTTCGTCCGCGGCTGGACGACGTACCAGACCCAGCCGCCGAGCGAGTTCAGCAACCTGTGGGTGATCCGCCTCGCCCGCGACCGCGCGCACGAGTTCACCGAGTGGTGGATGGAAAAGCCTTGATGGGTTACCGTGCCGGTAGGCACTCAGGGTGCCACCGGTCCGCGGGAAGGGCTCAGCCCACCTGATCACGGAGTTGTGTGGTTGTTGTTCACCTCCTTTCTCGCCTGACGACGCGGACAGCAGGCTCGTAGAGAGGAGGTCGCGATGCCGACCCGGAATCTCCCGAACGACCCGCACCTGGACCACCTGCGCAAGCAGGCCAAGACTCTGCTCAAGCAGGTCCGTGCCGGGGACGACGAGGCCGTCGCCCTGGCCGACGAGTTCCATCCCGTGCAGTCGCTGGCCGACGCGCAACTGGTGATCGCCCGCAGCTACGGCTTCCCCAGCTGGCCGCGCATCGTCCGGCATCTGGAGCTGGTCGACCAGTACAGCCGCTCCCCGCACCGCCAGTCGATCGGTGGTCCGCTCGACACCCCGGAGCAACGCGCCGAGGAGTTCTTGCGGCTCGCGACACTGCATTATGGGCAGGACGATCCGGCCCGGCAGCGGTCCGCAGAGCAGTTGCTCGAACAGTTCCCAGAGGTTGCTCGGAGCAACATCTACACGATGGCGGTGGCCGGCGAGCTGGACGGCATACGCGAGGTCCTTGCGGCAGATCCCTGGCAGGCAAGGGAAGAAGGCGGTCCTTACCGCTGGCAACCGTTGTTGTACATCACTTACGGGCGGCTCGACGTACCGCATCAGGTGGAGATCGCGCGGCTGTTCCTCGAACACGGCGCCGACCCGAACGCGGGCTATCTGTGGCAGGGCATGCCGTCACCGTTCACCGCGTTGACCGGGGCGTTCGGTCGTGGCGAAGGCGATCAGCCACCGCATCGCAACCGGGTCGAGCTCGCCCGGTTGCTGCTGGACGCCGGAGCCGATCCGAACGACAGCCAGACCATGTACAACTGCGGTCCCGGCTGCCCTCCGCCGTACGACGATGTGCACCTGGAACTCCTGCTCGAGTACGGACTGGGCAAGGGCGACGGCGGTCCGTGGCACCAGCGGATGACGACCGCCCACCCGACACCGCAGCAACTCCTGGAGGACGAGCTCGTCTTCGCGGCGTCGACAGGCCTGCTGCACCGGGCCGAACTGGTGCTTGCCCAAGGCATCGATCCGGAGGGGCGCGGCACCGAGCATCCGGGCTTCTGTGGGCATCGCGCCTACGAGTTCGCCGCCATCCAGGGACACACCGAGATCGCGGAGCTGCTGCGGGCTCGCGGTGCGGCGCCGCTGGACGACGTACACGAGGTCTTCGCAGCAGTCATGCGGGGAGAGACCCCGGACGTCAGTCCCGAGCTGGTCGCGCGAGCCATCGCGCGCAACCCGTACCTTCCCATCCGGGCCGCCGAGATCGGCCGGACCGAAGCCCTGGAGCCGTTGCAGAACCTGGGCTTCGACCTCAGCGTGATGGCGGGATCCGCGCCGATCCACCAGGCGGCGATCAGCGGTCACCTCGAGACCGTGAAGAAGCTGATCGAGCTCGGGAGCGATCCGGAGCTGCGCGATCCGTCCTACAACGGCAACGCACTGGGCTGGGCCGAGCACAGCTGGGCGGACGACGATCGCAAGCAGGCGGTGATCGACTACCTCAAGGGCTTACGGCAAGGAACAGGAACGCGCTGAACACCATCAGGTGCACGGCGCCCTGAAGCAGGGTCGCCCGACCGGTGGCGAGGGTGAGGATGCTGGTCACGACGGTCAGCGCGAACAGCACCATCTCCTTGGCCCCCAGGCCGAGCACCAGCGGCCCGTCCAGCCAGATCGACGCGACCGCGATGGCCGGGATGGTCAGGCCGATGCTGGCGAGTGCCGAGCCGAGGGCCAGGTTGACGCTGGTCTGGAGACGGTTCCGCAGTGCGGCGCGTACTGCGGCAACCGTCTCCGGCAGCAGCACCAGCAGCGCGATGACAACACCGACCACGCCCAGCGGTGCACCGGCCGACTCCACTGCTGACTCGAGCCGTGGCGAGACCGTCTTGGCGAGGCCGACGACCGAGATCAGGCAGACGAACAACAGGCCGAGGCTGAGTAGCGCGGTCTTGGAACTCGGCGCGGCCGCATGCGCCTCCTCGCCCTCCTCGTCCTCGCCTTCGGCCTCCGCGTCGGGGACGGGAAGGAAGTAGTCCCGGTGCCGGATCGTCTGGACGAAGACGAAAACGCCGTACATCACGAGTGACGCAACACCGGCGAACGCGAGCTGAGCCGTGCTGAACTGCGGGCCCGGCGCGCTGGTCGTGAACGTCGGCAGCACCAGGCTCAGCGTCACCAGCGCGGTCATCACCGCGAGCACACCGGTCGACGCACGGACGCGGAAGTCCTGGACGTGATGGCGTAACGAGCCGACAACGAGTGACAGGCCGAGGATGCCGTTGCAGGTGATCATCACCGCGGCGAACACGGTGTCCCGCGCCAGCGACGCGGCCTTGTCGCCGCCGGACGCCATCAGCGTCACGATCAGTGCGACCTCGATGACTGTCACCGCGAGCGCGAGGATCAATGTGCCGAACGGTTCACCGACGCGATGCGCGACCACTTCGGCGTGGTGGACGGCCGCGATCACCGCCGCGCCGAGACCGGCGCAGACCAGGATCAGCAGGATGGTGCCCAGATCACGACCCCAGGACAGGACCAGGACGACGAGAGCGAGTGGGGGCACGGCCAGACTCCAGCGCGGCAGCCCTTGGACCACGGTGTTTGTCATCCCCGAGAAGTCTATGGCGTACGGCGATATCCGGTTGGCATCCGCCGCCCGACGGGTGATGCTTCTCGCACCATGACAGTGCAGATCAGGACCGCGACCGACGCCGACTGGCCGGCCATCTGGCCGTTCTTCCACGAGATCGTCACCGCGCGTGAGACGTACGCGTACGACCCGGAGCTGACCGAGGAGCAGGCGCGCCCGCTCTGGATGTCACCGTCGAGCGCCGCGCGCAGCCGGACCACGGTCGCGGTCGATGCCGACGGCACCGTTCTGGGCACTGCCAACATGTACCCGAACCGCCCGGGTCCGGGATCGCATGTCGCCAGCGCGAGCTTCATGGTCGACTCGGCGGCCCGGGGCGAGGGCGTCGGCCGGCTGCTCGGTCAGGACATGATCGACTGGGCTGCCCGGGAAGGGTTCCGGTCCATCCAGTTCAACGCGGTGGTGGAAACCAACGAGTCCGCCGTACATCTGTGGCAGGCGCTCGGCTTCAGCATCATCGGCACGGTGCCGGAGGCCTTCGACCACCCCAAGCACGGGTACGTCGGCCTGCACGTGATGCACCGCCCGCTGTAGCTCAGCCGTCCAGTCGATCCGCGACGAGCCGGATCGACCGCGCGAGCTCCTGACCCGTGGGAGCGCTGTCCGCGTCGAACAGGTGCAGCGCGACCACGCCTAGCATCAGTGCTTGCATGAATGATCCGACGGCCTGAGCCGTCTCCGGGTCGCTGTCGGCGTCGATCGTCCCGAACAGCTGCGCCAGACCTTCGCGCGCCTCGCCCTGCATCTTGGACAGCTCGGCCACCAACTCGGGCTGGCTCGCGCCGAGGCTGAGGATCTCGAACTGGGTTGTCCACAACGCTCGCAGCCGAGGGTTCGACAGGCTCTCGACGACCTGGCGCCAGGTCGCGACGAATCGCTCCCGTGAACCGCCGCCGGCCTCCCGGGCCGCCATCGCACCGCCCACCTCGGCGGCCCATTCCCCGATCAGCGCCTCGCGCATCGCCTCGTTGAGCAGCGCTTCTTTCGAGCCGAAGTGGTACCCGATCGCCGCCAGGCTGACGCCGGCCGCGGTCGCGATGTCGCGCGCGGTGGTCCGGCTGTAGCCCTTCTCCAGCAGGCAGGTCTTCGCGCCCTCGATCAGCGCCTCCCGGTTACCCATGCTCGCCACCCTAGCACGCACGTCTCATACAAATGTCTTGTACAAACGTCTAAGACCGCCGTACAGTCATCGCGGGAACGCGATCGAGGTCACGACGTACGAAGACCTGCCGCAGCGGCCCGCAGCACCGCGGCTGTGAGCGCGTCCAGGATGGGCGACTCCAGCTTCCAGTGCTGCCAGTACAACGGCACGTCGATGTATTTGCCGGGGGCAACGTCCACCAGGCGGCCGGCGGCCAGCTCGGGCTCGGCGATCTCGTCCTCGATCATGCCCCAGCCGAGGCCGATCCGGACCGCTTGGTGGAAGGCGCCGGGAGCCGGGACCGCGTGCGTCGGCGGGTCCATCCGGCGCCGGGTCACCTTGCGAATCAGCCGGTGCTGCAGGACGTCCTTGGCGTTGAAGATCACCATCGGTGCCTCGGCGAGCGCGTCCGCGAGTGGCCTGCCGGCCAGCCAGCGCTCGGCGTACTCGGGGGTGGCGACCGGCAGGTATCGCATCTTGCCGAGCGGTACGACGCGGCAGCCCTGGACCGGCCGCGGATCGGCGGTCACCGCGGCCAGGACCGTACCGTTGCGGAGGAATTCGGCCGAGTGTTCCTCGTCCTCCTGGTGGACCAGGAACCTGGCGTCGAGGCTCTGGGACAGGTCGAGCATCGCCGGCAGGAACCAGTTGTTCAGCGAGTCCGCGTTCACCGCGATCGGCAGCCGGAGCGCCTCGACCGTGCCGCGGACCGCGACGATCGCCTCCAATTCGAGCAGCGAGACCTGCCGCGCGAGCCGGAGCAGCGCCTCACCGGCCGCGGTCGGACGCGCCGGCTTACCGCGCATCACGACGACCTGACCGAGCCGGCTCTCCAAGGCCTTGATTCGCTGACTGACCGCGGATGGCGTGACGCGCAGACGCCGCGCCGCCGCGTCGAAACTGCCCTCGTCGAGGACGGCTGCGAACGTCTCGAGCTGCGCGGAGTCGAACTGCATGATGAAGCAATCCTAATGCTGCTTCAGAATCTTTAGCTGGTTTGTCCGCACATCCGCTGCCTACCGTCGAGGTATGCCCCTCCTCGCCGGCTTTGCCACGTCCTTGTCGCTGATCGTCGCGATCGGCGCCCAGAACGCCTTCGTGCTGCGCCAGGGCCTGCGCCGTGAGCACGTCCTGCCGGTGGTCCTCACCTGCGCGTTGTCCGACGCGCTCCTCATCTCCGGCGGTATCGCGGGCCTCGGCGCCCTACTTACCCAGAGTCAGTTGGCCCTCGATGCGGCGAAGTACGGCGGCGCCGCCTTCCTCTACCTGTACGCCGCCTTCGCCCTGAAGCGAGCCTTCAACCCCGGCTCCATCAGCCCTGCCGATCACGCGCCCACCGCGCTGCGCAGTGTCGTACTGACCTGCCTCGCCTTCACCTACCTCAACCCCCACGTCTATCTCGACACCGTCGTCCTGCTCGGCTCCCTCGCCAACCAGCGCGGCGCCGACGGCCGCTGGTTCTACGGGCTCGGCGCCGTCGCCGCCAGCTTCACTTGGTTCTTCTCGCTCGGCTTCTTCTCCCGCACTCTCACCCCGGTCTTCTCGCGCCCCCGAGCCTGGCGGTACCTCGACACCGGCATCGCCTTCCTGATGGCAACCCTCGCCACGTGGCTCCTCCTGCCCTGAGCACGCAACCCTTCCCGGCGCGCACCCCGTAGTTACAGGGGGATCGACAACCGGGAGGGTCCGATGGCAGGCAAGGCTTCGCGATGGGCAGGCGTCGCTGTTCTGCTCGGCGCCGCACTGGCGACGGCAGCGGCTACGACGACATCCGCCAGTACGACGGCCGCCAGTACGACGGCCGGCGGGCATCCGGCCGCCGCCGGGCGCACGACGTACGTCACTCTGATCACCGGTGACCGGGTGGTCGTGCCGGAGCGTGGTGCGCCTGGGGTGGAGCCCGGGCCGGGCCGGAAGAACCTCGGGTTCGGCATGAGCAAGGTCGACGGGCGACTGACCGTGATCCCGGCCGATGTCCGCGCACCGCTCGCCGCCGGCCGATTGGACCCGCGGCTGTTCGACGTCACCGGCCTGATCGAGTCCGGGTACGACGATGCGCACACCACCACGATCCCGGTCCTCGTCCAGCACGCGACGCAACGGGCCGCGACCACCGGACTCCAGCAGCAGCGCCGGCTCGATGTCGTCGACGCCACAGCCGGCAAGGTCGACAAGCGGACGGCATCGACCTTCCTGACCGGTGCCGCCGTACTGGGGTCCAGTGGACCCGAGAAGATCTGGCTGGACGGCAAGCGCAAGCCACTGCTGGACAAGTCCGTCCCGCAGATCGGTGGGCCGGTCGCGTGGCAGGCCGGGTTCACCGGCAAGGGCGTCCGGATCGCAGTCCTCGACAGCGGGATCGACGCGACCCATCCCGACCTCGCCGACCGGGTCAAGGGCGTCTTCAACGTCGACGGCCAGCCCGGGGACCAGCTGGGTCACGGCACCCATGTCGCCTCGATCCTCGCCGGAACGGGCGCCGCGTCCGGCGGCCGCTATCGCGGTGTCGCGCCGGACGCAGACCTGTACGACGGGAAGATCTGCACGTACACCGTGTGTTCGGACTCGACCCTGATCGCCGGCATGGAGTGGGCCGCGAACGACGTGAAGGCGCAGATCGTCAACATCAGCCTGGGCAACGCGGGCCGGCCCGTGGACGACCCGGTCGAGCAGGCGCTGAACACGTTGACCGCCGAGACCGGCACGCTGTTCGTCGTCGCGGCCGGGAACGACGGCGAGCAGGGCGAGGGCACGGTGCTGTCGCCGGGCAGCGCCGCCGGCGCGCTGACGGTCGGCGCCGTGGACCGCGAGGACCAGCTTGCGCCGTTCTCCAGCAAGGGCCCGGGGCGTGACGGCACGTCCATCAAGCCGGAGCTGACCGCACCCGGCGTGGGCATCGTCGCCGCCCGTGGGTCCGAGGCCATCATCGGCGAGCCGGTCGACGACCACTACCTGCGCGAGTCCGGTACGTCGATGGCGACTCCGCATGTCGCCGGAGCCGCAGCTCTCCTGGCCCAGCAGCACCCGGACTGGAAGGCTCTCGACCTGAAGAGCGCGCTGATGGCCTCCGCGAAGCCCACGCCCGGACTGACTGTCTTCGAACAGGGCACCGGCCGGGTCGATGTCGCGCGGGCGATCACCCAGACCGTCGTCGCGGCCCCGGCAACGATCTCCTTCGGTACGGCGAGCTGGCCGCACACCGACGACGAGCCGGTGACCGAGGAAGTGACGTACTCCAACAGGGGCACGGCCGCGGTCACCCTCCAGCTGACCGGCGAGCTGACCGATCCGGACGGCGGCGCCGCACCCACGGCGGCCTTGACCCTGAGCACCGATGCGCTGACCATCCCCGCTGGTGGCTCCGCGACGGTCCAGGTGACGTCCGCGACCAACCACAGCGGCCCCGACGGCCGGTACGTCGGTCAACTGGTCGCGACCACGACGGGCCAGTCCGTGCGGATCCCGCTGACCGTGATGAAGGACGTCGAGGCCCACGACCTGACCATCAAGACCATCGCTGCGGACGGTACGCCGGCCACCGAAGCCTTCGTCTCGATCTTCGCACTCGACCGCCCGGGCGAGACATTCACCACCGATCCGAGCGGCACGGTCACCGTGCGACTGCGTGCGGGCGAGTACGCCCTCGACTCGCAGCTCTTCGGCGCGAACGTCACGTTGTACGGGCTGGTCCAGCCGTCGGTACGCCTGACCGCCGACACGACTGTGGTCCTGGACGCCCGCAAGGCGCGCAAGGTCAGCGTGAAGCTGCCTCGGACCGACGCGCAGCAGGCCTATCTCAGCGCCGACTACCTCCGCACGTCGGCCGACGGGAAGCGCCGGATCGAGCAGTACGTCGCCACCGTCCCCGGCGGTTCGCTCGCCACGTTGGGCCAAGGACCGACCTTGCCGGCCGACCAACTGACGACTGTGGTCTCGTCGCAGTGGGGTGTGCCCGGTGCGGACGGCGACTTCCGGAACACGCCGTACCTGTACCGGCTTGCGGAACAGGTCGGCTCGCGCTTCCCGACCGGGTACGAACGGACGGTGCGCGATCGCGACCTGGCCACCGTGCACACGAGCGTCCATCAGGGCGCCGGGACCGACGTACTGTTGCACGGCACGACGACCCTCGACGGCTATGCGCCGTTCTATCCCGACGTCGCGTTCGGTACGCCGGCCACAGTGGTCGAGCATCTGGACGCTGGTCCCTGGCAGGAGGGTCTGGTCGAAACCGCGGCGGGTGACCCGGAGCCGATCGCCGTGACTACGCTCGAGGACCCTGCGGCGAAGGCCTATCGCGCCGGCGAGACCTACCGAAATCGCTGGAATGCGGTCGCCTTCGGGCCATCGGGCGCCGGAGCCTCGCAGGCAGACGGCCGGTTGACCGTGTCGATGGATCCGATGTCGGACGCGGAAGGACACACTGGACTCACGGCGACTGACACGGAGACCGGTCAGCTGTATCGCGATGGCACCTTGGTGGCCGAGGCTGACCAGTTCGGGTCGATCGAGGCACCCGGGGGCGCGGCGACGTACCGGTATCAGACCTCGCTGACACGGGCTTCGGTGTCGGCGTTCTCGGAGCGGGTGGACTACACGACCACCTTCCGGTCTGCCAATGGGCGTCGAACGCCCTTGTGGACGGTCGGATACCGGCCGACCGTGGACAGCCGCAATTTGGCCGAGCGGACGCCGGTGACGACGCTGACCGTTGTGCCGCAGGCCGGTTCGTCGGCGCCGGCGCTGACGACGGTCGCGGTCTCGGTCTCCGGTGACGGTGGGAGCACGTGGCACGCTGCGGCCGTCGTACCGGCCGGGCATGGGACGTACCGCGCGACGTTCCCGACGCCGGCGACGGGGCAGGGTGTGTCGCTGCGGACCACGTTGCGCGACGCGGCCGGGACGACGACCGAGGAGACGACGGTCAACGCGTACCTGTTCCGCTGACCCCCTCGCTGCGGTACCTCTGCGGGGAGGAGGGATCGAGCGTGGACGTGACTGTGTTGTGCGACGCGGTGGCGGTGTTCCCCGAGAGTGTGCCGGATGCGTTGCCTGGTTGGGGAAAGGAGCAGGCCGCGTGGACCGCGGACGTGATGCCGGGCAATGTGTCGGGCAGCGGGTGGCTCCTGCACTTCCACAGCTACTTGGTGACCGGCGACGCCGGAGTGGTGCTGGTGGATGCCGGGGTCGGGCCGGCTGGTGGCGAGGCGGCTGAGTGGTTGCGGGTGGCTGGGCGGTTGCCGGGGCTGCTGGAGTCGGCCGGGGTGGGTGTGGATGACGTCGACGCGGTGGTGTTGACGCATGTGCATCTGGATCACGTGGGGTGGAGTGCGGAGGGGTCGGCGCCGCGGTTCCCACGGGCGGAGTACGTCGTACAGCGTGATGAGCTCGAGCATGTGCGCGGCGGGGCGACGTACGAGCGGATGATCCGGCCGGTGGTGGAAGCGGGTCAGTTGCGGATGGTGGACGGGGAGGTCGCGCTGCGGGGGATGCGGTTGGTGCCGACGCCGGGGCATACGCCCGGGCATCAGTCGGTGGTGACCGAGCGGGCCGTGCTCGGGGGTGACGTGCTGGTGCATCCGGCGCAGGCACAGTGGCCTGAGCTGACCTATGTGTACGAGCGCGATCCAGCGCAGGCGGTCACGTCACGCCGGGAGGTGCTGGATCTGGCGGCAGCGTCGGGGATCCCGATCGCGGCCGCGCATCCACATGCGCCACTCGGCGACAACGCTCAGCCGCTCGCCACTCCGACAGCAGGCGACACCGTCTGTCCGCCGTACACGCTCTAGCGGTAGCCGGTGGTGTCCGCAGGCTTGCCAGGGTCCTGGACCTCGACGATGTAGCGCCACGCGTCCGGCCGACTGCCATCGAGATCGGTGAAGCCGTAGACCTGCGCGAGTTCGCCGCTGGACGTAGACTTCCCGTTCCAGCGGCGAACGTCGGGATCCGCAGCGAGCGCCGCCACCGCGCGGCCGACGTACGACGGACTCTCAGAGATCGCGAAGTGCGGGATCCGCTCGGTCGCGTCGCGCCAGGTCTCCTCGGTGACTCCGAAGCCCTCCAGCATCGCCTCGGACCTCAGCCACCCGGGAGTGAGCAGTACGGCGGTTGCCTCGTGCTTGTCGAGTTCGTGCGCGAGCGCGAACGCCATCCGGCCGACCGCGCCCTTCGCGACGTCGTAGAAGAACGACACCCGGTAGGTGTGAGCGTTGTAGTCGTTGGTGCCGTCGGTCATCTCGATGACGAGGCCACCGGGTGACTTGATCAGCAGCGGGAGCGCGTAGTGGCTGGTGATCACGTGCGTGTCGATGCCGAGCCGCAGCAACCGCAGACCGTCCTCGAGGTCGCTCTCCCAGACCGTCTTGTCCCACTCGGGTTCGCCGTGCTGACCCCAGATGTCGTTGACCAGGATGTGCAGCGCGCCCTGCTCGCGCTCGATCCGGTCGATCAGATCGCGCACCTGCTCGGGGACGAGATGGTCCACGGGTACGGCGATGCCGTGGCCGCCGGCTTGGTCGACGAGCTCCGCGGTGTCCTCGATCGTCTCCGGCCGGTTCATCTCGGAGCGCCCGGCCCGCGTGGTCCGGCCGGTCACGTACACGGTCGCACCGGCCGCGCCGAGCTGGACCGCGATCCCCCGTCCGGCCGCCCGGGTTGCCCCGGTCACCAGCGCCACCTTGCCCGCCAACGGCTTCATCCGCCCGCCTCCTTCTTCCATACGTTGTATGATTATGTACCATACGACGTATGATTAACGCGGGCAAGCGGTCCGGCCGGCCTCGCGCCGGGGAGGAGCGGCTGAGCCGCGAGGCGATCCTGACCGCGGCCCTGCGGATCGTGGACGACAAGGGGATCGACGCGCTGACCATGCGGAGGCTGGCCGCCACCCTCGAGGTCAACCCGATGTCGCTGTACCACCACCTGCCGAACAAGGCGGCCGTGATGGCCGGGCTGGCGGAGCTGGTCTTCGCAGGACTCGAGCAGCCCGATCCTGGTGATGCCGTGCCGTGGGACGAGCAACTGAAGGACGCCGCCCGGGGCTATCGCAACGCTCTCCGCGCCCACCCGAACCTCGCGCTTCAGGTGCTGTCGGACACATCCGCGGTGTCGGCAGTCGTGGTGGTGGTCGTCGAGCCGTTCTACCGCGCGCTCGACCGGGCGGGGCTGTCGCCGCGGCAGGTCTTCGAGGCGGCGAACACCCTGGTCGACTTCATCCACGGCTTCTCGCTCGGCGAGGCGTCGGTCCGCACCGAGAACTTCGACCTCGCGCCCGACCTGATCACCCGGGTCGAGCAGTTGCCCGCCGGCAAAGCACCCGTACTCGCGCGCGTCGTCGGTGAGCTGGGGCCCGAGGGTCTCGCCTACGACTTCGACAGCGGCTTCGAGTCCGGGCTGGCCACGCTGACCGCGGGCATCGCCGCCACCCGGCGCCGGTAGCGCGAGATCGCGACGCCGATCAGACACAGCACGCCGCCGAGGTAGGCCAGCGGCGCGGGGCTTTCGTCGAGCAGGAGCCAGCCGAGGAAGATCGTCAGCGGCGGGACGAGGTACGTCGTGGCGCCCATCCGCCCGGCCGTCGTACGAGCCAGCGCGTAAGCCCAGGTGGTGAAGGCGATTGCGGTCGGGAACGCACCGAGGAACACGATCCACCAGATGGTCGATGGTCGCGCGTCGGCGGTCTCCCGCGCCAGCGTCGGCGCGAACGGCAGGCAGGCGACCGCACCGATCACGCACGACAGCCAGGTGACCTCCAGCGCGGGCAACCGCGACAGCAGCGGCTTCTGCGAGACCACCGCGATTGCGTACGCCGCCGCAGCTACCAGACACAGCAGGACGCCCCAGGTCTCTGCGCTGCCGCTGGACGACGACAAGCCGATCAGGACCACGCCGCCAAATGCCGCGACGCTGCCGATCACCAACTGGCGTGGGAATCCTTCGTGCAGCAGAAGACCTGCCAGGAGTGCGATCAGCAATGGCCCGACGTTCACCAGCATCGCGGTCGTGCCGGCGTCGAGGCGGCGCTCGGCCTCGTTCAGCGCGAGGTTGTAGAGACCGAACCAGAGCAGCCCGCAGATCAGCAGCAGCTTCCAGTCCCCCTTGGCCGGCCAGCGGCGCGGCCGGGTGAACACGAAGGCACCCAGCAGCACGCTGCCGACCAGCAACCTGCCCAGCGACAACGCGCCCGCCGAGATCTCCTGGCCGACATGGCGGATCGCGACGAACGCCGATGCCCACAACACCACCGTGACCGCCGCCGCACCCGCGGCCAGCACACCCTGCTTCCTCATGACTGTGACACTAGGTCTCCCTTGCTTCGGCGGACACCGAATTGACGGGCGCCGGCAGGGCCAGCGGTACGACGAACGCCGTCAGCAGGACCGGCACGGTGAGAGCGGCGACCAGGACCGCCATGCTGAACCAGAGCGAACCGAGCGCGAACCCCGCGAACACTGCGATGGCGAACACCTCCGAGAAGAAGCCGGACACCGAGGTGATCGTGGCGCGCGCCGGTCCCGTGATGGAGTCCTGCAGGCGTGCCTCCGAGACCACGATGACCAACTGCATCACGCCGTACCCGATCGCGATCGGGATGAAGCCCCAGGCCGACCGGCTCAGCGCACCCCAGGCGATCAGCACCGCGGTCAGGCCCAGACCGATCGCAAAGGTTGCTTCGGGCAACTTGTACGCCGCTCCCGCCAGCGCACCGCCGATGGCTTGGGCGGCGACCGTTCCGGCGATCAGCAACGGGACCACGCCGGTGGCCGCACCGGCGTCACGGGCGAGCAACGGAAAGTACTCGTCGAACGCCATGAAGCCCAGCAGCACGGCGACCAGGCCTGCCGCCCGGCGTACCGTCCGGCCGGTCAGCACCTCCGTCACGCCCGACCGCAGCATGGCCAGGTAGGACGCGAACGCCGCGCCCGTCGATTCGGAGCCATCGTCGGCGGCTGCTTCCGCCGGCGGTGCCTCCGGCAGTGTCAGGGCGACAACGGCCTGAACCAGGCAGCTGAGCACACTGAAGATGCCGGCCAAGGTGTAGCCGCCAAGAGCGAACAGCGGTGTCGCCAGGGCGGTGGCCGCGAGGTTCGCCAGGAAGGAGGCCGACCTGGCCCGACCCAACAGACTCGCGTATCGACCTGCGCGATCCCGCGCGACCAGTTCGTCGTACACGAAGGCTTCGAAGGTGCCGGAGATCAGTGCCGAGGAGGTTCCCCACAGCACGAATCCCAGGGCGAAGCCAGTGAACGACGGCAGCGTGATCCAGGCGGCGTAACCCAGCGCGCTGATCAGCGCACCGAGCACCAGCAGCTTGCGCCGCGAATACGTGTCCGCCCAGGCGCCTGACGGCACCTCGAGCACGAACCCGGTCGTCGACCAGATGACGAACAGCGTCGAGATCTGGGCAGCCGACAGGCCGTGATCGGCGAACAGCAACTGGTACAGCGGATACAGCGGGATGAAGTCCTGCAGCGCCTCGAACGCGACAATCCGCGCGGAGAGGCTGGTCGGCAGGCGGTCGGGGCGGTCAGTACGTCAAAGGTGCGGGCTCGTGAATCTCATGTCTTGAAAGATACGGCGAAATCACCGCACCGGGCAGGTGATTTCGCGAGCTGTGGACAACCCGCCCCGCAAAATGAGGAGCGGTCCGGGACACGAATCCGTCAGAGTAGAGCGATGGTAGATGTCAGCGAACGGTTCTGGGGGAAGCTGCCGGACGGCAGCCGGGACGCCCTCGTCGACGGGCTGAGCCAGTCCGAACTGCAGTCGGTCCTGCTGGATGTGAACCGCCGGCGAGCCGCCAAGGTAACGCCGGCCCGCCTGCTGCAGCGGTGGCAGCAGGACCGGTTCGTGCGACCGGGACCCGCCGACCCGCGGCAGCTGGTGAAGACCCAGCAGCGCCTGTGGGAGCGCCTGCCGGACCGATTCGAGGGCATCGAGCTGTCCCCGGTCACTCCACTCGGCACGTGTTCCGCGATGTCGACCATCAACCAGAACCAGGTAGTCAGCACCATCCGCGGGACCGAGGTCGCCAGCGACCCGACGAACGAGCTCGCGATCGAGGCCGCCGTACGACGTCGTGCGGGGCAGGCGCGAGTGGACCTTGCCGCGTGCCAGCGGGTACTCCGTGCGCAGCCGTTCGAGGGGCCGGGCATGTTCGCGCACTTCCAGCTGTTCGTGCTGGTCTCGAGCGCGCGGGACACCGGTTCGGGCCGGACCGAGGCCGAGCTGCTGATCGACCACCTGCGGTTCTGGCACGACGTACTGGGTGACACGGCCGACCTGACCTTCACCATGTTCAAGCCGTCCGTGGTGCGGGAGCGGATCGACGACACGGTCCGGCCGGCGCTGAAGATCAGCCTCACCGAGGACACCGAGCGGACCAAGAGCGAGAACTACTACTCCGGTACGGCGCTCGGCATCGGCTGCGACGGCGAAGGCCTGGGTGATGGCGGCTTCACCACCTGGACCGCGGACCTGCTCGGCGACCAGAAGGAACGCTGCCTGACGTCGTGCGTGTCGACCGAGCGCCTGACCGCGATCAGCCCCGCAGCTTGAGCAGTCCAGCGTCCGTCGGGCGGAACCCGCACGCGTCCAGGTAGAAGGCCGTCAGGTGTGGCTCGAAGTCGACATGGAGCCATTCACACCCGGCGGCCTTCGCCTCCGCAGCGGCAGTCAGCACCAACTGCTTGCCGATGCCTTGCCGGCCGTGCTCCGGATGGACGGCGGTGTCCAGCACGAACGCGTGAGCGCCGCCGTCCCAGCACACCTGCACGAACCCGATCAGCTGGTCGTTGCTGAAGGCCCCTACCCAGGTGAGTGCGTGCCGCTCCAGCCGCGCGGCCCACGGCTGCACGGTGACCTCACTCCCGAAGGCGAGGGCGTGCAGGGTCGACAGCTCTTGATCGTCGACCGGGAACCGCCCCACGTAGCGAACGGTCACACGCGACCCCGGGCGAGCAGCGCAGCGGCCGCTTCCAGGCGGGCGTTCCAGCCGGCGGCCGGCTCCGAGCCGTCCGGGTAGTCCGCCATGGTGAGGTAGCCCTGGACCATGGTCGACGGCATGGCCTCCGCCAATCCCTGGCTCGTCCGGTAGGCGTCCACCGCCTCACTCCAGCGCTCGGGCTCCACCGACGACAGCAGGAACCACGCCAGGTCCAGCGCGCCCGGCGCCGCTGACACGTCCTCCCAGTCCAGGAACGCGACCACGCCGTCCGGTGCGGTCCGCAGGTTCTGGGCCGATGCATCGCCGTGGGCGAGGGTGAGCTCACCGGCTCGCGCTACATCGCGCTCAGCGTCGAGGACACGACCCACCAGCCGCTCCCCCACCTCACGCACCGGAGTGGACAAGTCGGAGCGCGTGGCCAATCTGGGCCAGGTCCGATCGAACAGGGCGGCGACCAGGTCCGCACCGGCTTCCAGCGGCCGCAGCCAAGGCCACTCCAAGTGCGCACGCCCGATCCACCGATCGTGCAAGTCGCGCAGAGCCTTGGCACCCGCCACGGGCTCCGCGCCGGGTGCCCAGCCGGACAGGTCCTCAAGAACGAGCAGCGTCCCCTCGGCGTTGGCCTCGGACTCGTAGCAGGCAGGCACCCGGACACCGACGACCGGCGCGATCTCCCGATAGAACCGGACCTCGGACTCGAACATGTTCAGGACCGCCGGGATCGACCCCGGTTCCGCCGGTGACCGGCGCTTCACATGGTTCGGCACCACGTCAGGCTAGGCGGGATCGTCCCCGGACGAACCTGATTTAGTGCGCCGCCTCCGTGCTGATGAGGACGACCGTGCTGTCAGGCCTCAGGTCCAGGTGCTCTCGCGCCGCGCGGAGGCCGGCCAGTGTCGCGGCTCCACTCGGACCGGACGAGATGCCGGCTCCGCGCAGGTCAGCCGCTGCTTGCAGGGCGGCGTCGTCGTCGACTGTCACCGCGTGGTCGAGGCCTGCACGTAGTACAGGCCAGGCGAGAGTTGACGCCGTACCGCAGTTCAGGCCGGCCATCACTGTCTTGCCGGTCGGCACCGTCACCAGCTCACCGGCCAGCAGACTGGTGGTGACGCAAGACGCGCTGGCGGGCTCCACACCGAGCACGGCCGCAGCAGACGACCCACTGCGGTAGTGCGTGACCGCCGCCTGGGCGATCGACCCCACACCCATCGGTACGACGACCAGATCGGGCTCGACCTCGATCTCACGGAACAGAGTCGAGTAGCCATCAACCACGTGCTGAGGCACATCCTCGTACCCGGGCCACGCAGAGTCCTGGATCAGCAGCCGCTCATCTCCCGCGTACGCCGCTGCCTCGGCGACCGCAGCGTCGTACGTGTCAGGTACGACGGTCACGGTCGCGCCCTCGGCCCGGATGGCGTCGATCGCCTTGTCATCGACGACGTCCGGAACGAACACGTGTGACGGCAGACCGAGCATTGCGGCACGGCGCGCGACCGCACGGCCGTGGTTGCCGTCGGTGGCGGTGACGAGTTCCACCGGACCAGGGCGCTCCTGCAGCGCACGATGGATCGCCCACCACGCGCCGAGCGCCTTGAACGCGGGCAGGCCGAGTCGCTGCGACTCGTCCTTCACGAGAACCTGTCCGACTCCTAGCTCCGACGCCAGTGAGGGGACCGGCGTCAGCGGAGTCGGGCGGTAGCCGGGCAGGCTCTGGTGGAACGCCTGCACCTCAGCCGGTGCAGGCGTCGTACGCCAGGCCTGCGCAGACGGGTTGCTGTACCAGCGCACCAGCTAGGCGACCAGTGCGAACGCCTGTGCCGTGCTGGAGTAGGCCTGCGGGGACGAGGTGATGCGCTGCGGGGAGGACTGCTCGACCCGGATCGCGGCCGTCTGCAGGCGGACCGGCAGCGTGGACCGGACCGCCGTGGCCAGGTCGAACTGCACCTCGGCCAGCAGGTCGGTCAGATCGAGGTCCAGTGCCCGGCAGATCGCGGCAAGGATCTCCGAGGAGGGCTCCTTGCGGCCGCGCTCGATCTCGGACAGGTAGGGCACCGACACCTGGGCCAGCTCGGCGAGCTCACGCAGGGTGATGCCCCGCTCGCGCCGCAACCGGCGGAAGACGTTCCCTATCACCTGGCGTAGCAACACGTCGTGGCCCTCCTCGCATCATGAAGTCCTGTACCGAGTGTGCCATCTCGGCGAGGTCTGCGGCGGGCAGATCTGCCACGGGCAGATTCCCGGGCGGTTCCGGACGGTTCGCCGCAGGCTGGACGCATGAGTCAGTTTCAGCTTCCGAACAACCTGGACAGCCACATCTACGAGCGGCTGCTGTGGCAGCGCATCCTCGTCCTCGGGGACGAGATCAAGGACGAGAACGCCAACGCGCTGTGCGCTCAGCTGATCCTGCTGAACGCGGAGGATCCGAAGGCTGACATCTCGCTTTACATCAACTCGCCCGGCGGCTCGGTCTCGGCCGGGCTGGCGATCCTGGACACGATGAACTTCATCACCAACGACGTCGCGACGTACGCGATGGGGATGGTCGCGTCGATGGGTCAGGTGCTGCTGACCTGCGGTACGCCGGGGAAGCGGTTCTCGCTGCCGCACGCGCGGATCATGATGCATCAGCCGACCGGGGGCATGGGTGGTACGGCGAGCGACATCAAGACCCAGGCGGAGCAGGCGATCAAGGCGCGCGAGGACCTGGCGCGGCTGATCTCCGACCGGACCGGGCAGCCACTCCCCCGGATCGAAACCGACTTCGACCGAGACCGCTGGTTCACCCCGGACGCAGCCCGAGACTACGGAATCATCGACCGAGTCCTCACGCGTCCCGTTGCGGTAGTGAGTTGAAGGCCTGCTGAAGATCCGCGGTGAGGTCTTCGGGGTCTTCGAGGCCGAGGCTTAGTCGTAGCAGGCCGGCTGGAGGCTTCGCGTCTGGTGGGACCAGGCGGTGGGTGAGGGCGGCGGGGTGCTGGATGAGGGTGTCTACGCCGCCTAGTGAGACGGCGTGGGTGATCAGGCGGAGCGAGGCGGCTACCTGCGCGGCGGCCGCGTAGCCGCCGGTCAGGGTGAAGGCCAGGACGGCGCCGGGGCCCGATTGCTGGCGGCCGATGAGTTCCTGGGGGTCGGAGAGGCCGGGGTAGTGGACCTTCTCGATGGCGGGCTGGGCGGTGAGCCAGTCCGCCACCTTGGCAGCGGTCGCCTGCTGCGCCCGCACTCGCACCGGCAACGTCTGCAGTCCCCTGTGCAGTTCGTACGCCGCCAACGGGTGCAGCAGGCCACCAGTCACTGCGCGGATCTGCCGTAGCCGGCCGATCCACTCCACGCCGGCCGCGACGACGCCACCCATCACGTCGCCGTGCCCGCCGAGGTACTTCGTTGCCGAGTGCAACACCAGGCTCGCCCCGTGCCGAGCCGGCTGCTGCAGCACCGGGGTCGCGAAGGTGCTGTCCACCAGCACCGGTACGTCGCCCGCCGAACGGACCACCGCGGCGATGTCCACCAAGTCCACGGTCGGGTTCGCCGGCGTCTCCACGATCACCAGTCCGGTGTCCGGCCGGATCGCCGTCCCGATCCCGGGAACGTCGACCCAGCTGACCGTTGTCCCCAGGAGGCCTGTGGATAACAGGTGGTCGGAGCCGCCGTACAGCGGGCGTACGGCGACCACGTGCGGCTTGCCGGCCGCGACGGTGGCGAGGAGGCAGGCGGTGAGCGCCGCCATGCCGCTGCCGAACGCGACCGCACCGTCGGTCTGCTCGAGCTCCGCCAAGGCGCTCTCGAAGCGCGCGACGGTCGGGTTCCACAGCCGCTGATACACGAGGCTGCCGCCGTCCGGGCCGTTCCCCTGCGCCAGCGCGTCGTACGACGTCCCGCCGCTGTCCACATCCGGCAGTGGATAAGTCGTGGAGAGGTCGATCGGCGGCACGTGGACGCCGAGAGCGGTCAGGTCGTCGCGGCCGGCGTGGACTGACCGGGTGTCGAGCTGGGTCATCGAGCCTCCTCGGACGCTGGGATGACCGAGGATGGAATCTTCTGCAGATTCATCGCAAGAGTTCCGAAGAAAATTCATCCACAGGCTCATCCACACGCTGTGGATTCTGTGGAGGGCCCCTACAGTGGTGCCATGCCGAAGGATCGTCGGAGCCCCGGACCGGCGCCGCGGGCCGCGCCCGGGTCCGGGCCTGGCGGGCTGGACGAGGTTGATCGGGAGCTGGTCCGGCTGCTCACCGCCGACGGGCGGATGCCGAACAACGCGCTGGCGGAGGCGACCGGGATCGCGCCGTCGACGTGCCTGACCCGCGTACGGTCGCTGCGCGAGCGCGGGGTGATCCGCGGCTTCCACGCCGACGTGGATCTGGCGGCGCTCGGTCAGCCGCTACAGGCGCTGATCGCGATCCGGATCGGCGCCCACTCCCGGGACGAGATCAACCGCTT
This sequence comes from Kribbella pittospori, assembly GCF_004331465.1. GTDB lineage: Bacteria > Actinomycetota > Actinomycetes > Propionibacteriales > Kribbellaceae > Kribbella > Kribbella pittospori. The sequence goes on along the minus strand of NZ_SJKB01000018.1, from coordinate 41,375 downwards.
CCGCAGCAAGGTCCCGGCGCTACCGGGCGTCCTGTCGCTCTTCCACGTCAGCGGCGCGAACGACTACCTGCTGCACGTGTCCGCGCCCTCGCCGGACGCCCTCCGCGAGTTCGTGCTCGACCACCTGACCGCAGATCCTGCGGTTGTCCACGCCGAAACCAGCCTGATCTTCGAGCACGTCCGCGGGGAGCCGGACGTGCAGCACTCATCAATTGCGCCCGAACCGACCGGCTCACGCTCAGACAGCGGTGCGCGACGCCGCTAGGCACGCGTTGTTGAGTGCTGGCGGTCCGCAATCAGCGGGGTTTCAGGCCCCAGGCGGTTGCGAGCATGTCGAACGAGTGGCGGCGTTCCGCGGGGTTGTGGATGTTGGTGGTGATGATGAGTTCGTCGGCGCCGGCGGAGGTGGCTCGACGGGAGAGATCGGCGGCGACCTGATCGGGGGTGCCGACCGAGACGAGGCCGGCCCACTCCTCGACCGCGGCGAGTTCGGCGTCCGACCACGGGTAGGCCTCGGCCTCCTCCGGCGACGGCAGCGGACCCGGTCGGCCGGAGCGGAGCCGGAGCATGGAGAGGGCGTTGGCCCGGGCCAGCTGCTGTGCGCGCTCCTCGGTGTCGGCCACGATCGCGGCGAGCGCGAGGATGGCGTGCGGCTCGGTCTGCTGGTCCGACGGCTGGAACATCTCCCGGTACGACGCGATCACGCCGGCCGGATCCAGCGTCCCGAAGTGACCGGCGTACGCGAACCCGGTCCCGAGCGCCGCCGCGGCCTGACCGCCGTACGTGCTGGAGCCGAGGATCCAGACCGGCGGCAGCGGTACGTCGCTCGGTTGGGCGGAGATCGGCGCGAACGGGTGGCCGGCCGGGAAGCCCTCGGCGTACGCGCGGAGTTCGGCGTACTGCTCCGGGAAGTCGTCGGCGCCGAGCGCCTCGCGGCTGCGGCGGAGTGCGAGCGCGGTGCGCTGGTCGGTGCCGGGCGCGCGACCGATGCCGAGGTCGATGCGGTCGGGGTACAGCCCGCCGAGGACGCGGAAGGTCTCGGCGACCTTGAGCGGTGAGTGGTTCGGCAGCATGATTCCGCCGGAGCCGACGCGGATGGTGGAGGTGGCCGCGGCGACGGCCGCGATCATCACCTCCGGGCTCGTGCTGACCACGCTCGGGATGTTGTGGTGCTCCGCCAGCCAGAAGCGGTGGAACCCGGCGGCCTCAGCGGTCCGGGCGAGTTCGAGCGTCTCGTGCAGCGCCTGCGACGGAAGCGATCCCGTCGGTACCGGCGAAAGGTCGAGCACGGACAGGGGCATCGGTTCGGAGCTCACCTCAGGTCGCAACCGCCGTCCGTCGCGACCTATTCCGGGTACGGCGTGTCAGCGCGGGCGTCGCGCAGACAGCGGGACCACCAGGCCAGCTGCCGAAGCAGCGCAGACGCAGCGGCCGGGGCGGTCGCGTCGGTGGGTTCGCCGGCCGGGGTGAAGTCGTCCTCGTGGAAACCGAGCGAGTCGCGGATCGTCACCGCATGAAGTTCGGCGAAGACCAGTCGCAGCTGCTCGGCGGCGCGCAGTCCGCCCGATCGGCCGCCGTACACGACGAACGCGATCGGCTTGGCGTACCAAGGTCGGCGGACCGCGTCGATCGCGACCTTCAGATCGCCCGGGTAGGCGTGGTTGTACTCGGCCGTGACGATCACCACAGCGTCCGCGTCCTCGATCCGCTGCGGCAACTCGGTGAGCGGTACGGCGCTGAGGTCGATCAGGTCGAGCTTGAACTCGTCGGTGCGTTCGATCTCCCGCGCGAACCACTGCGTGACCAGCGTCCCGAACCGCCCGGCGTCCACATTGCGCGTGAGCAGCGCGAGCCGCAGCGGATGAACAGTCACGCTGAGGACGCTAATACCTCAACTTCGCTTGAGGTCAAACGCGCGTTCAGTCCTTGGAAGGAGGTGGCGCGGGCGGGCTGCTGGAGGGCAGGCCCGACTTGGCCGCGCGCATGAGCTCCTCCGACTCGGACTCGGTGCGCACCCCCGACTCGGGCTGCTTGGAGCCGGGCGGCTCCGCGGGAGTGGTGTCTGCGGTGAGGACTCCGACGGTCTGCCAGGCCCCCGTGACCGCGGCGAGCTGGCTGGAGTCGTCACCGAAGAGCTCGCTCGCGGCCGCCTGCGTGGCCTCGGCGAACTCGGCGAACGTCGCCGTCTCGGAGAGCGTGCCCGACGTGAGCGCGGTGTACCAGATCTTCCCGGCGTCGTCGTACGCGTTGCCGCCGATCGCCGCCGCGGTCAGGTAGAACGCCCGGTTCGGGATGCCCGAGTTGAGGTGGACGCCGCCGTTGTCGTCCTCGGTCTCGATGTAGTCCGACATGTGCGCCGGCTGCGGATCGCGGCCGAGCCGCGGGTCGTCGTACGCCGTGCCAGGTGCCTTCATCGAGCGCAGCGCGACGCCCTGCACGCCCGGCCGGAAGAGTCCGGCGCCGATCAGCCAGTCGGCCTCCTCGGCGCTCTGGCCGAGGTTGTGCTGCTTGGCGAGCGAGCCGAACACGTCGGAGATGCTCTCGTTCAGTGCGCCCGACTGCCCTTCGTACGCAAGGTTCGCGGTGTACTGCGTGACGCCGTGGGTCAGCTCGTGTCCGGTGACGTCGACCGACTCGGTGAACCCGCCGAAGATCTCGCCGTCGCCGTCGCCGAAGACCATCTGGGCGCCGTCCCAGAATGCGTTCGCGTAGCCGCGGTCGTAGTGCACCGTCGACGTCAGCGGCAGCCCGGCACCGTCGATCGAGTCACGCCCGAAGCACTCGCTGTACATCTTCCAGGTCGCGCCGGTCCCGTCGTACGCCTGGTTGACGGCCTCGTCCTGGACCGGGTCCTCGCCCTCGGCGCGCACCGGCGTACCCGGGAGGTCCGTCCGGTTCTCCGCGTCGTACACGGCGCGTTGCAGACCACCCGCTTCGGCCGCAGGCTCGGCGGCAGCGGCTCCGGCCGCCGGGCGTGTTCGCAGTACGGCGTCGTGCTGCAGCGACTGGCGAAAGCGGGCGCGGAGGCTGGGGTCGTCCACGGCTTGCTCGAGCTGCTCGAGCAGGTACGGCGGGACGATGTAGTGGAACACCATCCTCCGATCGTGCCCGACCGGCCGATCCGGGGACAGGGGACGGGCCGGAAAAACTGCGGCAGTACAAAAACTGCGGGAAGGAGGATAAACTCAAGGATTTGTATGGCTGCTACCAGAGAATGCGTCAGAAATGACCTCTGGGAACCAACGCGCGTAGTTTATCACAAGGGGATGGAATTGCCGAATCCGGTGCAGGCCGAACAGGGTCACCTGACGACGTTCTACGCCGCGCTCGACACCGAGCGCGAGCGGGCCGAGGAGCGCAAGCAGGACGAGCAACTGGTCCAGACCCGCAACGCGCAGGCACTCCACCAGCGCGACGGCCGGATCCGCGACCTGAACGCGCGGCTGGCCAGGCTGAACGCGGCCGAGGAGGGTCTGTACTTCGGCCGGCTGGACGCGGCCGACGGTGAGATCCTGCACCTCGGCCGGATCGGGTTGCATGACGACGACTACGAATCCCTGCTGGTGGACTGGCGTGCGCCCGCGGCCCGCCCGTTCTACATCGCGACCGCGGTGGCGAACGAGGGCGTCGTCCGGCGCCGGCACATCCAGACCCGGCTGCGCAAGGTGATCGACGTCCAGGACGAGCAACTCGACCTGGCCCGGACCGCGGCCGACGCGTCCAAACCCGGCACCGGCGTGATCGGCGAGGCCGTCCTGCTGAAGGCGCTGGACGCGCGGCGGACCGGCCAGATGGAGTCGATCGTGCAGACGATCCAGGCCGACCAGGACCGGATCATCCGCTCCGAACTGCCCGGAATCCTGGTCGTCCAGGGCGGTCCCGGCACCGGCAAGACCGCGATCGCGCTGCACCGCGCGGCATTTCTCCTTTACACCCACCGGGAACAGCTGGAAAAGCGCGGAATTCTGGTGGTCGGGCCGAATGCGGCGTTCCTGCGCTTCATCGGTCAGGTGCTGCCGTCGCTCGGAGAGGACGGCGTACGTCTCGTCACCGTCGCCGAGCTTTACCCGGGCGTGACCGCGACCCGCCCGGAGACGGCCGAGAGCGCCGAGGTGAAGGGCCGGCCGGTGATGGCCGACGTGATCGCGAAGGCGGTCGACGACCGCGAGTGGATCCCGGAGCGTCCCATCCACGTCACCGTCGACCGGACCGTGCTGCGTCTCGATCCGCAGGTGTGCCTGGAGATCCGCGAGCGGGCTCGCGCGCGGAACCTCACCCACAACCAGGCCCGTCCGTTCTTCCTGACCGAGATGGTCGACCACCTGACGAATCAGTACGCCGACCTGGTCGCCACCGACCCGTACGACGGAGAGAACCTGCTCGACGAGTACGAACTGTCCGAGCTGCGCAAGGAAGTCCTGGCCGAGCCGGCGGTGCAGGCGTTGCTCGACCAACTTTGGCCGCTGCTCAGCCCACAGAAGCTGCTCGAGGACCTGTACGGCGACGAGGACCGGCTGGCGCTGGCCGCGCCGCAACTGAGCGCGCTCGAGCGCGAGCATCTGCTGCGGTACGGCGCCGACTGGAGTCCGTCCGACGTACCCCTGCTCGACGAGGCCGCCGAGTTGCTCGGCGATGACGGGAGCGAGGCGGCTCGCGAACGGGCGGCCCGGGCGCGCGCGATCTCTTACGCGCAAGGGGCGCTGGACGTTCTCAGCGGCTCGGGGTCGACCGACTTCGACGACGACGATGACGCGGAGATCCTGACCGCCAAGGACATCCTCGACGCCGAGGCGCTCGCCGAACGCTACGAGGCGGACGACGATCGCACGCTCGCGGACCGGGCCGCGGCCGACCGGCGCTGGACGTACGGGCACGTGATCGTGGACGAGGCGCAGGAGCTCTCGCCGATGGCGTGGCGGGCGATCGCGCGTCGCTGCCCGCTGCGTTCGATGACCGTGGTCGGCGATGTCGCGCAGACCGGGTCGATCGGTGGCGGGACGAGTTGGTCGGCAGCGCTCGGCGAGACGTTCGGCGATCGCTGGCGGCTGGCCGAGCTGACCCTCAACTACCGCACGCCGGCCGAGGTGATGGACCTGGCCAGTGACGTCCTGCACGAGGTCGACCCGTCGGCGAAGGCACCGCAGTCGGTGCGCTCGACCGACATCAAACCGTGGCACGCCGACATCTCGGCCTCGGACCAGGCCTTGTACGTCCACAAGGTCGCCGCCGAGGAGTCGGCGTACGGGCAGGTCGGGATCATCACGTCACGCAGCCGGGTCGAGCTCGTGCAGGAGGCGGTCGCCGACCTCGACGTCACCGTCCTGAGCGCCCGCGAAGCCAAGGGCCTCGAGTTCGACTCGGTCCTGGTCGTCGACCCCGACGGCATCGTGATCGAGTCCCCGCGGGGTCTGCGTGACCTGTACGTCGCTCTGACCCGGTGCACCCAGCGGCTCGGGGTGATCGGCGAGCTTCCCGAGGTACTCCGGGATTCCGACGCGTGGGACGTACGGCGCTGAGCCCGTCAGCCCCGCTTCGGGTGGCGGCCGAACAGGCGCGCGAAGTTGACGTCGAAGCCCCAGCCGAGCACATCCGACGGTAGCTCGCCGTTCAGTGGTCGGCGCAGCACTGTTGCTGGTGCTGGAGCTCGAACGGGATGAGGACGTTGCCGGCAGCGGGCTGGAGCTGGAGGACCAGGCGTCCCGGACCGGTTGCGCGAGGTCCCGCAGTACTTGTCAGGGATCTGGCCGGATCATCACCCACCCCGAGGACCATCAGATGTTCTCCTGGTGAACCCCGACCCATGGACAACGCAAAGTAGCGAAGCTTCAATGGGCCGCGGGGGGAATCATGAACGGAGAACCGTATTCACGAACGCGTCGTCACCAGACCGGCCACCTCGGTCACGAGCACGGCAACGCCACCCTGGCCGCGATCGGCGGAGTCGCCGTCGGGGTCATCGTGGTCCTGCTCATCTGGCTGGTGGTGCTGATGACGAACAAGGACGACCCGGTGCGGGACGCGGCCACTACGCCGCAGCAGCCGACCACCGCGGCACCCGCGCCGGTCACGACACTGACCGTCGCTCCGTCCGCCAAAGCCACGACCTCATCCGTGCCTGCGCCACCGAAGGTGGTCGGCGACGTACGGTCGTTGCCTGCAGGGCTGTTCTGCCGTGACCTGAAGGCCAAGGGCTTCAGCTACGTGGCGGCGATCGACTACTGGCGGCTGCATGGTCAACCGAACCAGATGGATGCCGACCGCAACGGAATCCCGTGCGAGACGGTCTATCCGCGCAGCGACGTCGGCGCGTACTGGAACGGCCGGGAGATCGGTGGGGCCGCTCCACTGGGATCCGGACTGCTGTGCCGTGACCTCGCCGCGCGCGGAGCGACGTACGCACAGGCTGTCGCCTACTGGTGGTACTACGACATGCCGCAGCGGATGGATGCGGACAAGAACGGGATTCCCTGCGAGACGGTGTATTCGGCCGCAACGGTCAACGCCTTCTGGTACTCGTGACGCGGCCCATCTGGGCGGTATTCCTGGTGGCTGCGGTGGCTGTCACGGCCACCGGACTCTTCGCGCTGTCTGCGACCGGCGTGTTCGACGAGGCCCAGTCCGGTCAGGCGCCGACGAGCAGTCTCCCGACCACCAAGCCTGCCGGACCGACGACTACGACAACAGTCGCGGCTCCAACGACTTCGGCGACTTCGGCGCCGGCTGCGACGCCAGGCCAGCGGACATCGGTGAGCGCACCGGTGCAGTCCCCCGTTGGACGGACCAGGTATGTGTTTCCAGTTGGCGGGTGTCGGGGGGATGCGTCCGAGAGTCATCACGATTACCCGGCGTCGGACATCTTTGCGAAGGCTGGATGCCGGTTTGTGTCGCCGGTTGATGGGTGGGTGGATGAGGTGACGCGGGTGGACGGGTGGGATGGGACGACGAATGTGGGGCGGGATCGGGGTGGGTTGTCGGTTTCTGTGGTGGGGGTTGACGGGGTTCGGTACTACGGGTCGCACTTGTCGGCGATCGCGGGTGGGATCCGGCCGGGGTTGATCGTGCGGGCGGGGCAGACGTTGGGGCTGACGGGCAAGACCGGAAGTGCTCGCGGGACGCCACCACACCTGCACTTCGGGATCAGTTGGCCGACGAGTCCGGGTAAATGGTGGATCCGGCGTGGGGCCGTGCCGCCGCAGGCGTTTCTGGCCAGTTGGCTTGGCGGAGGGCAGTTGTCACCTGTCTCGTCGGTTGCCAGGGTCCGGCGTGCGTACGGCGTCGACCGTGGGTGCCGGTCGTACTGCTAGCGCGAAGGCGGCGCCCAGGAGGAGACCGCCGAGGGGCATCAGGTCCAGGTTGACGGTGATGACGACGAAGCCGGCGGCCAGCAGGATCGGGGACCAGACCGGCAGGCGGCGGTCGAGCACGAGGAGTACCGCCAACGCGAGCAGTCCGATCAGGAACAACGCGGGGCCGACGGTGGACAGCGGTTCGTAGATGCCCAGGTTGCCGGGCCAGCGTTCGTATTCGTCGCTGATCCGCGACATCCCGGCCCGGTCCTCGGCGCGGAAGCCGACCATGAGATCGACCAGGATCACCCGGACGAACGCCGCCACACCCAGCAGTCCGACTACGACAGCCGCGGCTCCAACTCCCCGCCGTCGGACCAGCTCACCCCGAGCGAGGACAAGCACAACGGCGAACAGCAGCATCCCGGCAAGGAACAGCAGGTGTCCGATCGTCCACGCCAGTCCCGGTCCATGCGAGCCGTCCAACCCGTCGATCAACCGAACGATGCCATAGGCAACCAGCAGTCCGGCCGCCACCATTCCGAGTCTCTTCATACCTCCAGCGTCGTCACCGCAACGGTCCGCCACATCGCCGACAAGAGGGAGCTTCCGGCAACTACTGGTTCGTGGGAGTGACCAGACCCGTCTCGTACGCCGCGATGACGGCCTGGACCCGGTCGCGGAGGTTGAGCTTGGTGAGGGTGTTGCTGACGTGCGTCTTGACGGTGTGTTCGCTGACGGTCAGCGCAGTAGCGATCTCAGCGTTCGACAGGCCGCGGGCGAGCAGGACGAGTGTCTCGCGCTCGCGGCTGGTGAGTACGTCGAGCGCGGCAGCCGGTGTACTGCGGGGACGGCTCCGGGTCAGATCGGCAATCAGACGGCGGGTGACGCTCGGCGCGAGCAATGACTCGCCGGCCACCACAACGCGTACGGCGTGCACCAGATCGTCCCGCCTGACGTCCTTCAGCAGGAACCCGCTCGCCCCGGCATACAGCGCGTCGTACACGTAGTCGTCCGAGTCGAAGGTGGTGAGCATGACCACCTTCGTCGAGGTGTTGGTGCAGATCGTGCGAGCCGCGGCGAGGCCGTCGACGCGCGGCATCCGTACGTCGAGCAGCGCCACGTCCGGCGTGAGAGCCCGGACAAGCTCGACCGCCTCGGCACCATCGGCCGCCTCACCGACGACCTCGAAATCGGGTTGCGCATCCAGGATCATCGCGAAGCCGCTGCGTACCAGTTCCTGGTCGTCGGCCAGCACCACCCGGATCATGAAACCCCTTCCAGATAGGGCAAGCTGGCCCGAACCTCGAACCCACCACCATCCAACGGCCCGGCTTCCGCGATCCCACCACAGGCAGCGGCCCGTTCGCGAAGCCCGACCAGCCCATGCCCGCCCGCGGAAACATCCCCACCAATGCCGTCGTCCCTGATCGACAACTCCAGACCCGAGTCCGACCAGTCCAGGAGTACGGCGACCCGCGTGGCGTGCGCATGTTTGACCGTGTTCGTCAGCGCCTCCTGGACGATCCGATACACCGCAACCTCGGTGTCCGGCGCCATCGCACGTCGTACGCCGGTCTCCTCCAACAACGCCGTACCCGTCACCAACTCTGGCAGCGAGGCCAGCGTCGGCTGCGGCGCCCGGTCCTCGCCCGCCTTGAGTACGCCGAGCAGCCGCCGCAGCTGCACCATCGCGTCCCGGCCGGCGTCCGCGATCGCGTCGAAGGCCCGTTCGGCCCGGTCCGGGTCGGTGCGTACGACGACCGGCCCTGCCTCGGCCTGGACGACCATCAGCGCGACCGCGTGGGCCAGGATGTCGTGCATGTCGCGGGCAACCCGCGCCCTTTCCTCGGCCGCGGCCCGGGCAGCCTCCGACACGCGCTCCCGCTCGAGTTGAGCGGCGCGTTCGCGGTGACTGCGTTCGAGCGATCCGGCCAGGAAGGCGGCGACCGGAAGCAGGAAGGTGAACATGAACTCGTCCAGGTCGTTGTGCTTCAGCAGCAGCGACGCCGGCGGGAACGTGACCAGGATGACGACGAGCAGCCCGATCCGCTGCCACCGTTTGTGGCCGAGGCTGGCGAGCGTGTAGATCGCGACCAGGCCGGCGTACTGCAGGTTCTGCCCGGGCCGATGGTGGAGCGAGACAACCATCGCCGCCGCGCCGACCACGACCATCACCCCGAACGGCCAGCGGCGCCGCCAGAGCAGCGGGAGCACGGTGGCCAGGTTGGCGACGACGCCGAGCGCGGTGACGGCTCCGGGTTCACGGTTGATGAACGGCACCGAGGACGCGACGCCGACCGCGAGAACGACGGCGACGTCGATCACCCGATCCCGCGTACGTGGACCGGGGATGCCCAGCCGCTCGAGTCCGCCCATCACCTCAGTCTGTCTCACCCGGGTCCCGCGGACCTGGCTCCCACGACGGAGATCAGTCCGGCGTCCTCCGTCGTACGAGTGAGAGCCGGTGCAGGATCTCGGTCGAGATGGCCGTGTAGCCGAGGGACTCGTACAGCCGGCCGGCGCCGGTCGGGCTGTCCGCATCCACGCCGAGCGAGGACCGCTGGAAGCCGGACTCCTGGCCAACCTGCAGTACGGCGCTCACCGCCGCGCGGGCCAGCCCACGGCCGCGATACTCCCGCCGAGTCCCGACCTGCCCGATCCACACCTCGCGTACACCGGTCTTCTCGGTGTCGACCAAGAACTCGTACCCCAGCGCGTACGCCGCGATCCGGTCCCCGTCGACGACGATCCGCGACAGTGCGGACCGGAAGTGACGGCTGCCGGTGAACCACTTCTTCCACTCGTCCTCGCTCTTCGGCGCGAATCCCCAGTGGTCCACGAAGATCTCGTTGTGCGCGAGCCGCAGTTTCTCGTCGTCGCGCGGATCGAATCCGATCACCGCACAACCGTCGGGCAAGGGCGTGACCGTCACCGGCTGGTCGTCGTACCAGCGCTGCATCAAGCGGAAGTAGCGGACCGGTTCGAAGCCGCGGCTCGCCACCAGGGCGAGTGCACCGGAGTTGGCGGCCTGGACCTCGACGTCGACCAGGTCGGCGCCGCGCTCACGAGCACGTCCCACCTGCCAATCGAGCAGCGGACCACCGAGACCTCTCCGCCGCGATTCCGGATGTACGCCGCCCCGCGCCTTCACGATGGCCTGGCCGTCGCGCACGGACGACTCGGGCACAAGGCCGTAACCAGCCGGCCGTCCGCCGAGCCACACGACCAGCGAGTCAGGTGCGTCGTCGAGGGCCTCCGTGATGCCTTCGACGGTCATGTATTCGCCGGTCTCGTCGGCCGCCGCGATCGCGTTCGCCACCTCGACCACGGCCGGCACATCCTCAGTCCGGATCGGTCCCGTCGTCACCCCAGCCGGCCAGTCCACGCCGCAACAGTAGAGGGTCAGGACTCCGGGCCGAAGACCTGGCGGATCTCGGACTCGCCTTCCCAGCCCGGCCAGGCCCGGCGATGGAGATCCATGAAACGTTTGGTCCAGTGGACGACCTCGTCGCGGGTGGCGACGTCGTAGACCGCGTACGCGCCGAGCGGCAGCGCGTCGTCTCGCGGCCCTTCACTGACGGTCAGCGTCCCGGCGGAGACGGCGACCCGGGTAGCGGTTGCCACCGGCAACAGACCGGCCGTGTCGACCAGCACCCCACTCCGGACCGCCTCCGCACCAAGTGCGGCGATCCCTTCCGCGAGCTCCGGCGGCGGAAACCCGTAGTCCTCGGCGGCACGCAGTACGGCGATGAACCGCATCAGCGGGCCCGGCCCTCGCGCAACCTCGCGATCGACTTCTCGATCCGCCGGTCCCGGGTCGCGTCGGTCTTCGCGGACGTCACCTGCACCACGTGCCACTGCTGCTTGCTGTAGCTCAGCGTCTCCCAGAACTCCTTGGCCTTCGCGTCCGCCGCCAATGCGGCAGCAAGCTCCTCGGGTACGTCGAGCACCCGCTCGGCCGTGTCGAGCTCCACGTCGACCTCCATCACCCCGCCGGGTACGACGCCGGCCTCGGTGCGACGTTCAGCGCTGAAACCCAGCAGATAGCGGCCACCCATCCGGGCGATCGAGGTACGGAAGGTGTAGCCGTTGACGGTGACGCTGACCTTCGGGTGGCCGCCGCCGCCGAGCCCCTCGACGACGTCGGTGGGTACCTCGAAACCGGCGGTGTTCTTGCCCGTGGACAAGAGTTCGGCAGTGAACTTCATCGGACCTCCTCCGTCCGAGCGTGGAGCATCAGGAGGGTCAACCAGGTCCAGCCGAGGATCACGGCGACGGTGAAACCGAGGTTGCCGACGGTGGAGCCGGCGCCGGCGGAGAGGCCGACGAGGCTGAGGAAGTAGAGGACACCGGTGACCAGGGAGAAGCGGGACCAGCCGCGCTCGTTCTGGCGGGCGAACCTCCGGCTGAGCACGAGGCAGGCGACGATCAGGCCGATGAAGCCGATGAACCCGGCGATCAGGTGACCGAACCCGTGCCAGCTGACGCTGTCCGGGACCCCGGCCGGGGTACCGATCGGGAAGCCGTCGGCCGGGTCGGCCCGCATCAGGCCGGCCGCGGCGACCCCTGCGCCGTACACGAGGATGCCGCCGACGGCCCAGCGTGATTGCAGTCCGGCGCGACGCAGTGCGAGAGCGCCGACGACGGTGAGCAGGCCGGTCACGACCATCATCGTCGAGTGGATCCAGCCGCCGGTGCCGTTCGCGAGGATGCTCAGCGAGTGCCTGCGGATGTCGAAGCCGTCGCGGACGATCGCCTCGATGGTGCCGATGCCGACGTACAGCGGGCCGGCGATCGCGCCGGCGAGCAGGAGTGGTGGTGCGGATTGCTTCGTCATGGTCGTCATGGCGGCAAGCCTGGAGCGAACCACTTCAGAAAACCTTTGGAGCACCTAGTCTGAGCGGCATGCGTTTCGGCGTGCTGGGCCCGGTCACCGCGTGGACCGACGACGGCCAGGCGGTGCGCCTCCCTGATCGCAAGGTGCGGGGGCTGCTGGCCGACCTGCTGCTGTACGCCGGTCGTCCGGTCGCGGTGGCGACGCTCATCGACGATCTGTGGGGCGATGAGCTGCCCGGCAACCCAACCGCGACGCTGCAGACCCGGGTCTCCCAGTTGCGTCGCGCGCTGGAGGATGCCGAGCCGGGTGCTCGCGAGCTCGTGCAGACCGGACCGGCCGGCTACTTGATCGCGGTGGCACCCGAGGCGGTCGACTCGGGCCGGTTCCGGGCCCTCGCCACTCGCGCCCGGCAGACCGGCAGCGCTCGGATGCGCGCCGCCACCCTCGCCGACGCGCTCACGCTGTGGCGCGGTCCGGCGTACGCCGATGTGGCCCAGGAGGCCTTCGCCCGGGCGACGATCGACCGGCTCGACGAGGAACGGCTCGCAGTTCAGGAGGCGTACGCCGAAGCGCGGTTCGTGCTGGGTGAGCACGAGGAACTGGTCGCCGAGCTGGCCGAGCTCGTCGCGCGTCACCCGTTGCGGCAGCGGCTGCGCGCCGTACAGATGAAGGCGCTGCATCGGTCTGGACGGCAGGCTGAGGCGCTGGAGAGTTACGCCGACCTGCGGGATCGATTGCGGGACGAGCTCGGGCTCGATCCGAGTGCGGAGCTCGTCGCGCTGCATCAGGAGATCCTCACCGAGGAGCCGTCGGCGAAGGCCTCGGCGAAGAGCAATCTTCCGGCTGAGCTCACGGAGTTGATAGGCCGGGATGCGGCGGTCGCCGACGTGGTGGAGCAGCTCGAGTCGGCGCGGCTGGTGACGCTGACCGGCGCGGGTGGGGTCGGCAAGACGAGCCTCGCGCTCGCGGCCGCTCGCCGCGTCGACTCACCCGATGGGGTCTGGCTCGTCGAGTTGGCCGCACTTGAACCGGGCGCGGAGGTATCGACACTGGTCCGGGACACCGTTGAGCCCGGTGGCGACGTACTTGTTGTCCTCGACAACTGTGAGCACGTGATCGAATCCGCCGCGGAGGTTGCGACCGACCTCCTGCGCGCGCCGGGTCTGCGGATCCTCGCCACTAGTCGGGAACCTCTCGGCATCGCGGGCGAGCACCGGCGCCCGGTTCCTCCGTTGGAGCTGCCGACGACTGGCAACGACGCGGCCGACAGCCCGGCGGTCCAGCTCTTCGTCGCCCGTGCCGCGGCTGTCGATCCACGCTTCCGACTGACCGCTGACAACACCGATGCGGTCGTGGCGTTGTGCCAGAGGCTGGATGGTCTGCCACTAGCGCTGGAGCTCGCCGCGAGCCGAGTGGGCGCGATGGATGTCCGCGGCCTGGTCGACCGCTTCGACGATCGGTACCGCCAGCGCGGTCTGCCCGGTCGGCAGCAGACGTTGTCGGCGATGGTCGAGTGGAGCTGGGACCTGCTCGGCGAACCCGAACGCGCCGTACTGCGCCGGCTCGCACCACACCCCGGCGGATGCACGCTGGCCGCGGCCGAGGCAGTGTGCGCGGGCGACGACGTATCGGTGGCTGAGGTCGCCGAGCTTCTGACCCGGCTGGTCGACCGGTCGCTCGTCGTCCGTGTGGATGGAACGTCGGGGTCGCGCTATCGGTTGCTGGAGACGGTCCGCGCGTTCTGCCTGCAGCGGTTGGAAGAGGCCGGCGAGCTGGAGGCGACGCGGCGGCGGTACGAGCGGTACTTCGAGGGGTTGGCCCAGCACACCGAGCCGCGGCTTTACGGACACAGCGACCTGTTCGCGTACTTGGGCGGTCTGTACGGCGAGTCCGCCCCGCAGCGATCTCCGTCCACCGCAGCGTTGCGGCCTCGGCTCGAGACCGTGGTGTCGCGCGACGGCACACCGATTGTGGTCGAGGTGTACGGCGACAGCGGTCCGGCCGTCGTGCTCGTCGGTGGGGCGCTGAACGACCGGCGGACTTTCATACCGCTGGCGAAGCGGCTGGCCAGCGGATTCACGGTCGCGACGTATGACCGGCGCGGGCGCGGAGACAGTGGCGACGTACAGCCGTGGGCGGTCGAGCGCGAGTTGGAGGACCTGGCCGCGGTCGTCGACGTCGTGGGAGGTTCGGCGTACGCGCTCGGTGTCTCGACGGGTGCCGTGTTCGCGGCGGAGGCGGCCGCGCAGGGTGTGCCGATCCTCGGGCTGCTGCTGATCGAACCGCCGTTCATCCTCGACGACACCCGAACCGTGCCGATCGACCTCGCGATCCGGCTGCAGGAACTGGTCGCGCAGGACCGGTACGGCGATGCGACCGAACTCTTCCTGGTCACGGCGGTGGAGATGCCGGCCGAGGTGGTCGCGCCGTTGCGGAATGCGCCGCTGTGGAAGGACCTGGAGGCCCTGGCTCCGACGCTGGCGTACGACACCCTGCTGATGGACGACTTCACGATCCCGCCGCACTGGGCCACCGCGATCACCGTGCCGACGCTCGTGATCGATGGCGGCGAGAGCCGGGAGTGGCGGCGCAACACCGCGCAGATCGTGGCGGACCTGCTGCCGCGCGGCCGGCGGCTGACGATGGTCGGCCAGCCGCACGATGTCGACCCGGAGGTGCTCGGCCCGATCGTGGCGGAGTTCATCGCAGGGTGTCGAGAGGGCCGGGGCGGCTCCGACGTACCGGACGTGTGAGCTGATCGGCAGCTCGACGGACACAGGAGACACTGTGGCTCAGCCCGTTCTCAACAGCATGTTGCTCGGCAGTGCCGACCCCGACCGGCTGAAGGCCTGGTACCGCGACGGCTTCCACGCGGAGGTCGACGGCTACGGCAACCTGAACCTCGGCGGGTTCGGCCTGGTCATCGAGCACCGCGACGACGTCGCCGTGAAGACCGCCGAGCCCGGCCGGTGCATCGTGAACTTCGCCGTCGACGACATCGAGGCGACCGCCGCGCACCTGCGCACGCTCGAAGTGGAGTGGCTGGTGCAGCCGGAGGACCGCGGCATCGGCTGGTTCGCGACATTGATCGATCCGGACGGCAACTACGTTCAGCTGATCCAGATGCGGCCGGAGTACTACGCCAACCTCTGACACGAGAAACGTCCGCACCGGAGCTTGGGGATCCCGGTGCGGACGTGGTTCTTCGGTTTCAGGTGGTGCTGTCAGGCGCATGTGTGCAGGGGAGAAACGGCGGCAAGCGAGGGGCAGACTGCCCACGCTCGCTTGCCGCCTAGTGCTCCGCACCGGGTGTGGTTCGAGTGCCAGCGGTGTCCAGGTGCGTGCATCGGGGTCCTGGAGAGGCGTCCTCGATGCGGAGCATCGTGGATGTCTCGCCAGTGCCGCGAGGTGCGTGCCTGGGCGCCGCTGGTGCCGAAGCACACCCGGTGCGGAGCACTTCACCGATGCCTTCAGGGTGATCGAGGTGAGGTTCTCGACCGGGCCGCGTTTCCGGGTGGGTTGTCTGGTGAGAAACGGAACGCGAGAAGGTACCGGGGGCTTTCTCAGCGGGGTGCTACGTCCCACATGCGCTCGCCGGGCAGGGGGTCGGGGAGTCGGTCCACGGCGGGCATCGGGTCGTTGGTGACCCGAAGTCCGGCGAAGCGACGGCTCATGGCGTGTGCGTACCGTTCGGCCAACGCCGGCTCGGCGTTGTAGTCGGCGATCACGTGCTCACCGAACCAGACTCGGACGCGTCGGCGCTCAGACGTCTGGGTGGCGGTGGCGGTTGTCACTGGTCCTCCTGGCTGTCTTTCGAGATGTGCGGCCTGGGAACGCGGAGCGAGCGCGGTGCCGGTGCGCCGTGTGTTCACCGTCACGTCAGATCCAACGGAGGACGCGGACGCTAAGTCACGCCTCGACTGCGATTTGTCCGGCTGCGGGCAAAACTTTTTCGAGACCGGGCAGGACCCAATTCTTCGAGCAGGTTTTCGACTGTCGTGATCGTCAGTCGAACGGCCCGCGTACGGAGACGCCGCCGTCCAGCACGACCTGCTGGCCGGTCATGTACGACGACGCGTCCGAGGCCAGGTAGACGACGGCCGTAGCCACCTCTTCCGATCTGCCGAACCGGCCCACCGGGATCTCCTCAACGACCTCTGCGTCCACGTTCGCGTTGGCCACCGCGGTCGCGATCGCACCAGCCGCCGCGACGTTCATCCGGATGCCGTCGCCGGCGTACTCGGCAGCGACCGTCCGGGCCAGGCTGAGCAGTCCCGCCTTCATCACGCCGTACGCCGCCTGTTGCGGTGCAGCCATGAATCCGGTCACCGAGCCGACGCTGACGATCGCACCACCGCTGCCCTGGTCGAGGAACACGCGCAACACCGCCCGGACTGCGCGCGCGACGTACCGGAGGTTGACCTCATAGATGGTGTCCCAGTCCTCATCGGCCATCTCGTGCAACTTGACCGCCGGCACGAACGCGACCTGCCCGCCCACCACCGTGACGAGGACGTCGAGTCCGCCGAGATTTTCGACCGCTGCGGCAACCATCGCCTCGATGTCCTGCAGCGAACGGACATCCCCACTCACGGCGTACGCCGTCGCGCCGCGCTGCAGCAGCGCCTCGGCCGCCTCTTCGGCCCTGCCGAGGTCGATGTCCGCGACGGCCACCGCAGCTCCCTCCGCCCCGAAGGCCGCACTGACGGCGCGTCCGATTCCTCCGCCGCCTCCACCGATCACCAGCGCTCGTTTGCCGTTCAACTGCATGCCCGCGAGCGTAGATGATCGAAGCGTCCAGATTCACAGGGTTTCCTCAGGAACGACACGCCGGGCTGTCGGAACGACTCCGTACGCTGGAGACGTGACCATCGAAGACGCTGGAACGAAGGCACTGGCGGTCCCTGAAAGAGTGACCGACGGAGTCGTGCAACCATCCGATCGGGTCCAACCCACCGGCCTCGAGGCTGTCCAGACCGAGCACTTGATCGGCAATGTCGGCGATGCGCTCCGTCTGCTCGACGCGGTCGAGCGAGTCCGCGGCCACGCGCATCCACTCATCCTCGGCCTGCAGGACGCGGTCGGGATGAAGATGCCGGCCGCGCTGATGCTGAACGCGATCGCGAACGGCCGCCACACCGCCGACGACGTGGCGGAGCAGGTCGGGACGACGCCGGGCGAGGCGGAGCTGGCGATCGCCGAGCTCGAGGCCCTCGGCATGGTCCGGACCAATCCGCAGCTCGCGGTGACGTCGCTGGGTCAGGCGCGGCTGTCCCAGCTGGACGGCCTGACGGTCCGCGTTCTCGACGTGATCACAGGGATTCTCGGCCCGACCGACGCCGCCCACTTGGTTCGTCTCCTGCACACCGTTGCCGACGGCCTCGAATCCGCCGCCGTCACAGCCACCGTCACGCAGGCGATCCCGCAGATGGCTCTGCACAACTGAGTTCGCCGCGGTGTCGAAGAGCCGTCGACAGCCTCGACGTACCTGATATCAGGGAGTCAACAAGGAGGTTCGAGATGTTCAAGGACACCAAGGCGTTCAGCGGATTCTCCGTGGACGACATCGCGACCGCGAAGGAGTTCTACGGCAGCACGCTGGGACTCACCGTCGGCGAGGAGAACGGGATGCTGCAGCTGCAGATCTCAGGCGGCATCCCGATCCTCGTCTACCCGAAGCAGGATCACGTACCGGCCGAGTACACCGTCCTCAACTTCCCGGTCGAGGACATCACGGCGACCGCACGTGAGCTGACGAATCGCGGCGTCACGTTCGAGCGGTACAACGACGACCAGGACGAGCTCGGCATCTACCGCGGCGTCGGCCCACTCATCGCCTGGTTCAAGGACCCGGCCGGCAACGTGCTCTCGATCATTCAGGAGTGAGGTACCGGGTCGTCGTACTGACCCAGGCGGCCCTTGTAGCGGGTGCCGTTGAGGTATGGCCAGGCGTACGCCGTACAGCCGTGTAGACCAAGGGTTTGCTGTTGCATGACCGGTGCCGGCTTGCCCGGGCGCGGGCAGAGCTCGTGACCTTGGCCGAGCCGGTGCCCGGTCTCGTGGTTGATCATGTACTGCCGGTACGTCGTCAGCGGTGCACCGAAGTTCGGTACGCCGTGCACCCAGCGGGCGACGTTGAGGACAACGCGATCCCCGATCCGGCAACTGGTGTAGCGGTCCGGCGCGGCGCCACAGATCGTGTCGCGCGTCTCCGGCGTGACCACCATCAGCTTGAAGTCCGGCGTCTCGCCTGGCCCGACCTGCCGGAACCGCCATTTCCCCTGCGACGCCCATCCCTGCGGAGCGCCGTACGTCGCCCGCACGAACTGCGCCAGCTCAGCGCGATCGATCTCCTTGATACCGCCCTCGATCGCGATCTGGAATGTCAGCAAAGTCCCGGCCCGCCCGATCACCGCCGGATTCGCCGGCAGAACGGCGTACGACTGCGTCCCGCGCATCAGGTAGGTGATCACCGCCTTCGGCTTGGCCGGCACCGGCTTCTCACCAGGTGCGGCTGTTGTGGACAGGTGCGGTACGACGCCCTGCGCGGACGACTGTGCGGTCTCGGTACCCGGCTTGGACGGGTAGCCGTGGCGGGCGAACGGGCTGGCCGGCAACTCGTACAGGGCCCCGATGGCGACCACCACAGCGGCGGCCAACCCGATCGTCCTGACAACACTCCAGCGGCGCATCCGGTGAGCTCCTCACGACACCCCGGTGGGCGTCTTCTCACTTTCCTCTTGCCACTGTGCCCCGAAACCCTTCTCAATCCACGGGGTGCGGCCGGGATATCGGATGCCGGTTTTGATACAGCCGTGTTAGCTTGTCCTGAAGAAGCACATGCGTATCAAAAAGGAGCTTTCGATGAGACGCTGGACCGCAGGCCTCGCCGCCGCGACCCTGCTGGCCACCGCCACGCCGGTGATGGCCGCCTGGGGAGCGCCACCCGGCGCCCAACTGACCGCAGACGTGAACCGCGACGGACTGCTGACCCGCGCCGACGACGCCGGCGAGGAAACCTGGACCGACACGCGCGGCGCGATCTTCCTGCCCAACCTCGACGACGACCAGCGCCGCTGCACGGTGGACCCAGCCGACCTGGAGAAGCCCGGCCGGGCGGTCGACGAGAAACTTGCCGCCTGCAACGATGGCGCCGACGACCGGATCAACGGTGCGCGCGATGCGGCCGACCTGGCACCACTGCGAGTCGATGCCCAGCGCAACCTGTCCGGCGCTGCGACCGCGAGCATCACGATCGCTCCGGCGGGCAAAGCACGGGTGTTCGCCAACGGCCGCGCGACGAACACGCTGACCGCCGCCGAGCTCCGTCGTGGTGTCCGGCTTGCACTCGAAGGCCGCGACATCGTTCGCGATCCAGCCCGGTGGGACGGGAAGATCACCGTCACCTTGACCGTCACCGATCGCGACCGGACCAGCACCGATACGGTCCGGATGCGCGTCGCGCCGCTGATGTTCCAGAACGATCTTCAGCCGGCCGAGACGGTCCTGGCCGGTCAACCGACCGACGGACCCGGGTGGTGGGACGGCAATCTGCCGTACCCGGACGGCGTTCCGGGCGAGTGGCAACCGTTCGCGACGAGCTTGCGCAAGGCAACGGCATCGACGGCCGCGCAACTGCGGTTCGTGGAAGGTACGCCAAAGGGCTGGAAGGACATGTGGCTGCAGGACACCTTCGAGCCGGCCACGGCGAGCATGCCGGCGGTCGGTGGGCCGCACACGATCCGCATCCTGATCCGCTCCGGCAACGTCTGGGAGGTCGGCGGCGTCGACACTCCGCGCCCGGCCGGCCGGTTGCTCTACCGCGACCTGCGTGGACCGGACGTCGGCATCGTCCAGGAACTGAGCAAGACCGCATCCCCCGGCCTCGACGACCTGCTGAACACGGGCGGCAACCTCGAGTCACTACCGCCGTACGACGGGTATCCGCACGGGCGGATCGTCTACGGGTCGGGCGAGCGGCACCCGGATCCGGGGTTCATCACGATGGTGACGAGCCAAGGGTACCAACCGCCGGTGGTGATCGACACGTCCTGGCTGATCGTCGGGCACGCGGACGAGACGACTCATGTGGTCCGCGCGAACAACGAGCGCGGCTGGACACTTGCGGTCGCGGATCCACGACTCGCGGTGAAGCTGTTGCGGGATGTGCAACGCCAGGGTGGCGGCGGCCAACGGCTGTTCGCGGACACGAACTCGCCGTCGAAGCCGACGGTCGACCAGGTCCTCAGCACCGGGCTGGCGGACAACGAGGCTGCGGCCGAGCACATCGACGAGCAGCTGAAGATCTTGCTGAAGGCAACCGGTCTGCGTGCTGATGAACTGGTCCGCCTACCGGTGATGTTCGAGCGAGTTCCGGGGTTCGGACTGCTGCGGGCCATGACGCCGGGCCTGGTCAACGGGCTGTCGCTGACCGACCGGCAGTTCGCCGCACCGGACCCGCACGGGCCCAAGCTCGGCGGGCGGGACGTCTTCCGGCACGCGACCGAACAGGCACTCGGGCAGAACGGCGTACGGGTGCGGTGGGTCGAGGACTTCTTCTGGGCACACCTCGGCGGCGGTGAGGTGCACTGCTCCACGAACGCACTTCGCGACACCAGCCGGGCGACGCCGTGGTGGGTCAACGGGTCAGGTGCAGGCGCAGTGCCGGGTAACGGGACTCGGTGAAGCCGAGCTCTCGGTAGAGCTCGATGCCCAGGTCGGTCGCGTGCAGTTCGACCACGCCGACGGGAGTCTCGTCGCGGAACCAGTCCATCAGCGCGCCGACGCAGGCCCGCGCCAGGCCGCGGCGCCGGAAGTCCGGCTCGGTGCTGACGTTGTACAGGTGACCGCGGTACGTGCTGAGGTCCTTCGGGCCCGGCGGGTGGACGAGCACGTCGCCCGCCGCCCCCGCGACCACGCCGGCCGCCGGGTCGTCCACGACGTACGCCGCGAACGTGTCCGGCGCCGCGAGCCGCTCGGCGAACCAGGCCAGCGCGATCGGCCGCCAGGGAGCGTCCGGTCCGCCGATGTCGGTGCCCATCGCGGCGAGCATCAGTCCACGGAGCCGGACCAGCGCCGCCGCGTCGTCCGGCTTCGCCCGTCGTACCTGAATGTCGGTCACCTGGACGATCATGCCAACTTTTTGCCGCCCGGGTGAATCGAAGGAAGTGGACGCGCACCGGGGACGCATCCACCTGTCCTGCCGTCGACCGCCGAGTGGAGCCCATGTCCGCGAGCAGCAGAGCCCGCCGCGCCTCTGGTTCCACCCGAGCCCGCAGGGCCAAGCCCCGCCGGCACACCTCGGTTGCCGCTGCTTGTCTGGCGGTCCTCGGCGCGCTCCTGCCAGGGACGGCGTACCTGGTCGCCCGCCGGTACCGCCTCGGCACCGCGGTGACGATGCTCAGCCTCGCCGGGTACGCCGCAGCGGCGTACGTCGGCCTGAAGCGCCGGGACGACGTGATCGCGTGGGCGCTCGACCCGACCCTGCTGTTGTGGATGGTCGTCGGCCTGGCTGCAGTCGCGCTGCTGTGGGTCCTTGTCCTGGTCACGTCGTACAAGATGTTGCGCCCGCTGGCCGCGGGACCGGGTGCGCGGATGTTCGGGTCGCTGGTGATCGGGCTGGTGTGCTTCGGGATGGCGGCCAGCACGGCGATGGGCGCGGAGACACTGATGGCGCAGCGCAGCCTGGTCCAGAAGGTGTTCGGCGGGGAGGAGTCGAAGAGTCAGACCCGGCCGACGATCACCGCGAAGAAGGACGTCTGGGACCAGTTGCCGCGGCTGAACGTACTGCTGCTCGGCGCGGACGACGGCGCGGACCGCGACGGCGCGCGGACCGACACCGTCATCGTGGCCAGCATCGACACCAAGACCGGTGACACCGCGCTGATCTCGCTGACCCGGAACTTCATGCGGATGCCGTTCCCGGAAGACTCGCCGCTGCACGAGAAGTATCCGACCGGGTTCTGGGATCCGAAGGTCAGCCCCGACAAGGAGCAGCCGAACTTCTACCTGGACGCGATGTACCGGATGATCCCGCAGAAGTACCCCGGCATCCTCGGTCCGTCGGACAACGAAGGAGCCGACATCCTGAAGGTGTCGGTGGGCGAGGCGGTCGGGCTGAAGCTGCACTACTACGTGCAGATCAACGTGATCGGGTTCTCGCAACTCGTGCAGGCGCTCGGTGGGATCAAGGTCAACATCAACTACCCGGTCCCGGTCGGGGGCGACGACGACAAGGACATCCCGCCGAGCCGCTACCTGCAGCCCGGCCCGGACCGCGAGCTGAGCGGCTTCGACGCGATGTGGTTCGCCCGCGGCCGCTACCGGGTGCCGGGCGCGGACCTCGCCCGGCAGGCCCGGCAGCGCTGCACGATCAAGGCGATCGTCGAGCGGGCGACCCCGCAGAACGTGCTCGCCAACTACCAGTCGATCGCGAAGGCCGGCGAGCAGTTGATCCGGACCGACATTCCGCAGAACCTGCTGCCGGCGTTCGTCACCCTCGGCCAGCGGGTGAAGTCGGCGAAGATCACCAACATCGACCTGGACAAGAAGAAGAACTTCCCGAACGGGCGCAACCCGAACTACGCCGGGATGCGCGAGATCATCAAGCGCGCCCTGAACCCGGCGGCGGTGCCCAAGCCGCTGCCGACGACCACGGCAACGACTCGCAAGCCGACCGGCAAGCCGACGACCACCAAGACCACTCCTGGGGATCTGGCGGACGACTGCGCCTACCACCCGACCAACTGAGGCCGGGGGTCAGGCGTAGCGGACGCCGAGACCGCCGTCGACGGCCCAGTTGGCGCCGGTGACGAAGGCGGCGGCTTCGGAGGCGAGGAAGCAGACCACCTCGGCGACGTTCTCCGGCGTACCGATCCGGCCGAGCGGGTGGACGCCGAGAGCCTTCTCGCGTTCGCCCGGGATCGTGTCGAAGAACTCCTCGAGCAGGTCGGTGCCGATGTAGCCCGGGCTGACCGCGTTCACCCGGACGTTGTGCTCGGCAACATCCAGCGCGAGTGACCGGGTCATCCCGACCAGACCGGACTTCGCCGCGGCGTACGGGAACATCCCCGCGGTGGTGAGCTGCGAGTGGATCGACGCGATGTTGACGATCGACCCGTGCCGGTCCGCGATCATTGCCGGCAGCACCTGTCGCGCCATCAGCCAGGCGCCCTTCAGGTCCACGTCGAACACGCTGTCCCACTCGTCCACTGTCATCTTGGTCGCATCGGCGTACGCGTTCTTGCCCGCGTTGTTGACCAGCACGGTGACCGGCTGCCCGAGGTCGTTCGTCAACTTGTCCACCGCTTGGCGCACGGAGGCCTCGTCGGTGATGTCCCCGACCGCGGCCGCGGCCTTCGCCCCGGACTCCTGCAACTCCGCCGTGGTCGCGGTCAACTGATCCGCCAGTACGTCGACCAGCCCCACGGCCGCACCCTCCGCAGCCGCCTTCACGGCCACAGCCCGCCCGATCCCCCGAGCAGCCCCCGTCACCAGCACAACTTCGTTCGCCAACCGTCCAGTCAACACAGTCTCCTCACGCTGTCCCGTCCCCCGACCCTAATCCGCGCGCCGGGCGGACGCGGCGGCTACCTGCGCATAGTGGACAGCCATGGGTTGGCGCATGGGTTGCCGGAGGAGGACCAGTTGGTGGTAGAGGGGGGCGGTTGCGGTCATGACGACCTGGTGGGGGTCGGTTGATGGGGGGATCTCGCCTCGGGTGATGGCTCGGCGTACGACGGTCTCCGTGCGGATGTAGCGGTCGATCCAGAAGTTGGTGAGCGCTTCGGCGGCTTCCGACGTACGGAAGGAGGCTGCGATCACCGCTTGAGTGACGGACGGTCGGGCGGTGAGCGCGGCGAACACCTCGCGGTTGATCGCGATCAGATCGCCCTCGAGTGAGCCTGTGTCGGCCGGCGCCCACGCATCGTCCGCGCCGGCTTCGAGCAGATCGACGAGCAGGCCCGCGACGGTCTTCCAGCGGCGATAGACGGTCGTCCGGTGTACGCCGGACCGCGCCGCGACCGCATCGATCGTCAACCCGTCGTACCCGTGCTCGGCCAGCTCGATCTCGACCGCCGCGAGCACGTCGGCCCGCACCCGCGCCGTCCGCCCACCCGGCCTGCTTGCGCGTTCCGCATCCGTCATGGCATCATCTTAATGCAACATCCGTCGCATTAGTGGAGGACGCCAGTGATCTTCTGACCCGCCGTTCGCAGTCCAACGAACCCGCGAGAACGTCAGGAGATCCTTATGTCTACCCAACTGTCCCTGCACGACGTCACCAAGTCCTACGACCACCGAGTCGTGCTCGACCAGGTGACCTGCGCGTTCCCACCGGGCCAGGTCAGCGGCCTGATCGGCGAGAACGGTTCCGGCAAGTCGACGATGCTGCGGATCCTGGCCGGCCTCGAGCCGCCCACGGACGGCACGGTCACCGCGGCCGGCAGCATCGGCTACCTGGCCCAGGACAACCCGCTCCCGCTCGACCTCGACGTGAACGCGCTCGCCGACCACGCCCTGGCCGACCTGCGCCGGATCGAGTCACGCTTGCGCGAACTGGAGCACCTCCTCGCCGAGGGCCGCACCGGCGTCCTGGACGAGTACGGCGAACTCCAGACCGTGTTCGAGCTCCGCGAGGGGTACGACGCGGATGCGCGATTCGCCCGCGCGACCCACGGCCTCGGGCTGAGCACGATCCCAGGCGATCGCCGCCTGTCGGAGCTGTCCGGCGGCGAACTCGCCCGGCTGCACCTGGCCGCAGTACTCGCCTCCTCACCGGAGATCCTCCTGCTGGACGAGCCGACGAACCACCTGGACGTCTCGGCCGCCACTTGGCTGGAAGACCACCTCCGAGCGAGACGCAGTACGACGGTCGTCGTCTCTCACGACCGCGCCTTCCTCGAGCGGGTCGCGTCGACGCTGTTCGAGGTCGACGGCGATACGCATCAGGTCACGCGGTACGGCAACGGCTACCAGGGCTACCTCACGGAGAAGGCGGCGGAGCGAGCCCGCCTCGAGCAGGCCCGCCAGCAGTGGGAGGACGAGGTCGCGGCGATGCGCGTCACCGTCCGTACCACGGCCGACCGGGTCTCACACCACGGCGCGATCAAGGACAACAACAAGGTCGCGTACGACCGGGCAACCGGCCGGGTGAACGAGGCCGAGCGGAGCAAGATCCGCAACGCCAAGGAACGCCTACGGCGCCTGGAAGAGGCTCCGCCACCCGTGCCGGCGAAACCGTTGAGGTTCACCGCATCCGTCCGTACGACGGGTTCGGCCGCCGGTCTGGACGCGGTCGGTGCCTCGGTCGAGGACCGGCTGCTGCCCATGTCGGCAGAGGTCCCGGCCGGCGGGCGCTTGCTGATCACCGGCCCGAACGGCGTCGGCAAGTCCACCTTGCTCGACGTCCTCGCCGGGGAGCTGCAGCCGGACTCCGGGTACGTCGAACGCCACGGCCGGATTGGCTACCTCCGCCAAGAGGTCATCGAGCCGCGGCCCGACGACACCCTCCGGTCCGCATTGGCTCGCCACCCGGGCTCCGCCGGCCTGGGATTGTTCCGCCAGGACCAGTTGCAGACCCGGATCGACGCCCTGTCGACCGGTCAACGCCGCCGACTGGCGCTGGCCCGCCTGCTGACCACGCCGTACGACGTACTGCTGCTCGACGAACCCACCAACCACCTGTCGCTCGTGCTGGTGGAGGAGCTGGAGGCGGCACTCGACCGGTACGCCGGCGCGCTCGTCGTGGTCAGTCACGACCGCCGGTTCATCTCGCGCTGGCGCGGAGCCGTCCTCGACCTGAAGGAGACCTGCCTTGTCACTCACTGAGGTCACCGTCGCCGGCCCGAACGAGGGCCCGTACGGCGTCGCTGTCGTCGACGGCGCGGTGTGGACGACGCTGGTCCACGCCGGCGTGGTCGCGCGTCTTTCTTCGGAACAGGCACCGGCCAGATTCGATCTCGATGCACCTGGGTCGCGGCCGAGTGTGATCGTGCCGGGGCCTGACGGCGCGGTCTGGTTCACTCGCAACGGCGACGACCAGATCGGCCGGATTGATGCTGTGGGCAACATTTCGGCAGTCGCGGCTGGCGGAGCGCCGTACGGGCTGTGTGTGGGACCGGACGACGCCTTGTGGTGCACGTTGATGAACACGGATCAGCTGGCGCGCATCACGGTCGACGGCGACGTCACGACGCACCCGATCGGAAGCAGTGGCGGATTCCCGGCGATGATCACCGCGAACGACGAGCTGTGGTTCACGCTCAACCAAGGCAACGCGATCGGCCGGATGACCACGGATGGCTCCGTCACCACGTATCCCCTGCCCACCACCGCGGCTGGACCGGTCGGGATCAGTGCCGGACCCGACGCAGTGTGGTTCGTCGAGATCCTCGCCGACCAGGCCGGGCGGATCTCAGCCGACGGGACGATCGAGGAGTTCCCGCTCCCCGAAGGATCCAAGCCCCATGCAGTCGTGGCGACCGACGACGGCGGTTGCTGGATCACCCTGTGGGGTGCATCCGCCCTGGCCCAACTCGATGCCAACGGCAACCTCATCGCTCAGGTCCCTTTAAGTGAGGGCTCCGAGCCGCACGGTTTGGCAGTCGATGACGACGGCTCGGTCTGGACAGCTCTGGAGACGGGCGCGCTCGCCCACTTTCAGAGAACGCCTGTGTAGGTCAGGGCGAATGCGCCGCACGGGAAGAGGAACAGTGACGCGAGCACGATGATCCCCTTGAACGACTGCCGCGGGCCGATCAGCTTCGGGTACGCCGCCACCAGGACCGGCACCATCACCAACTCCAGCGGAAGCATGCTGCGCGGAATGATCGTGCCGGTCGCGGCCAGCACCACCGAGAGCGACGCGGCTGCGATCCAGGCGCCGTACCCGATCAGGTACGTCGTCCGCGCGCCGAAGCGGACCGCGATCGTGTGATAGCCGGCGGCTCGGTCCGCGTCCAGGTCGGCGAGGGTCGTGGGGAGGTAGAGGCCGACCGCGGCAAGTGTTCCCTGCAGGCCCATCAGCCAGGGGAAGTCGCCGAGGTCGGGGTTGATCGCGGCCCAGCCGGCGAGCGGCCCGAACGCGCCGAGGGCGAGGGCGTTGACCGCGACGTCGAAGCCGGCGCGGGTCTTCAGCCGGATCGGCGGGACGCTGTAGGCGTACCCGAGGAGCACTGCGAGCAGGACCCCGAGCGCGAACACGATGCCGACATGCAGGCTGACCCCAACGGCCGCGACCGCGGCGGCGAAGGCGAGACGCTTGGCCGCTCGCAGCGTGATGCGTCCGTTGAGGAGTGGGGAGTTCGCCTTGCGTGGGTTGAGGCGGTCGCTGGGGAGGTCGTACGCATCGTTCACCGCGAGCACTGCCAGCCAGACCAGCGGGCCCATGACCACCGCACCGACGATCAGGCGCGGCCATTCCTCGAGCGGTGGCACCAGGCGGTGGGTCGCGAGCAGGATGCCCACGTAGTACGGAACCACTGACACCGCCCAGAAGGCGGGCCGGCCCACCGCAATGACATCCCGAACCCTGGGCCCAACCGTCCGAACCGCCACCGACGTGGTCACACCTTCACTGTCCACCCACCCCGGCCCACCACACCTCCACCCGAGGAGTGAACCCCCTCACGCCTACGGGTGACTGTGTCGGATCCCACGCGGTTCTTCCCCACGCAGCCGACCGTGGCCGTTGATGTGCACACGGACAGGTAGTGCACCGGCGATACACCGTACGCGCGGGCGTTTCGGGCTCAGGTGTACTGCGGACTGCCCGACACCTCCTGTCCAAATGCCCACCCGTCCGGTCCTGGCATCGCGGGCCGCGCTCAGACCACCGGCAGCTATGACCTGAGAGCCGGTGATGTTTGATACAACAGTGCTGTTGTATCTGGGGAAGGAACGCGTGCATGTATCCCGAGACGGACCCCTACGACGAAGGGATGCTCGACGTTGGCGACGGGCATCGCGTCTACTGGGAGGTCTGCGGCAATCCGGACGGCAAGCCGGCGGTCGTTATCCACGGCGGTCCAGGCTCCGGTGCCGGGTCCTGGTGGCGGCGGTACTTCGACCCGGCCAAGTACAAGGTCGTGCTCATGGACCAGCGGAACTGCGGTCGCAGTACGCCGGACGCTGCTGAGCCGGACGTGGACCTCAGCACCAACACCACCGCGCACCTGATCGCGGACCTCGAGCAGCTCCGGCAACAGCTCGGGATCGGGAAGTGGCTGCTGCTCGGTGCGTCCTGGGGTGCGACGCTCGGGCTCGCGTACGCCGAGCAGCACCCGGAGGCGGTGTCCGAGATCGTGTTGTTCAGCGTCACGAACACGACCCGGCGTGAGGTCGACTGGGTTACCCGCAACATGGGCCGCGTCTTCCCGGAGGAGTGGGAGAGGTTCCGCGACGTCGTACCTGCGGACCAGCGGGACGGGAACCTTGCGCTCGCCTACAGCCGGATGCTGCACGACGCAGATCCCGCCATACGGGAAAGGGCCGCCCGGGCGTGGTGCGACTGGGAGGACACCCACATCGCGACGCATCCGAACTACAAGCCGGACTCGCGGTACGACGACCCTGTCTTCCGGATGCGGTTTGCTCGGCTCGTTACCCACTACTGGGGTCATGCGGCCTGGTTGGAGGAGGATGTGCTGGTTCGCAAGGCGGGGAAGCTGGCCGGTATTCCCGGGGTGCTGATCCATGGGCGGCTCGACATCAGCAGCCCGCCGGACATCGCCTGGCGGATGGCGCAAGCCTGGCGGGACGCCGAGCTGCACCTGCTCGAACAAGCCGGCCATGGCGCCGGCGGAGTGGGCATGCGGGAGCTGATCCTGGCGGCGCTGGACCGGTTTGCCCAATCCTGACCGCGGTCGGGACAGCAGCCGGTCCGCAATCGGAGTCGGCATCGAGCTCGCCAGACCGCCGCCACCGATCAGCGCGAGCCGCTCTCCTCGGCGCCGTGACCGATCAGCGCGAGCCGCTCTCCTCAGTACCGCCGCCGAGCGTGCAGCACCCCGCTGGGTCGCTAACACGACAGGGCAAAGATTTGATCACTGATCTTTACAACGATTACTCGCCCCGGAACCCTTGGGTGGCATGACTCTGACCCGCCCGGAGCTCGTGACCGACTACACCCTCAGCCGGTCCGACATCGCGCACTTCGCCGAGCACGGCTTCGTCAAGCTGAAGAACGTGGTCAGCCCCGAGACCATCGCGGCGTACGAGCCGGAGATCACCGGCAAGGTGATCGAACTGAACACGCAGGACCTGCCGCTGGACGAGCGCGACACCTACGGCAAGGCGTTCCTGCAGGTGATGAACCTGTGGCAGGACAGCGAACAGGTGCTGGACTTCGTGTCGTCACCGCGGCTGGCGCGGATCGCGGCGCAACTGCTGGGTGTGCAGTCGGTCCGGCTGTACCACGACCAGGCGCTCTACAAGGAGTCCGGCGGTGGGGTCACGCCCTGGCATGCGGATCAGTACTACTGGCCGTTCGCGACCGACCGGTGCGTGACGGTGTGGGTGCCGCTGCAGGAGACGCCGATGGAGATGGGCCCGCTGTCGTTCGCCGCGGGCAGTCATGTGTTCGAGCACGGCCGGGACCTGCCGATCAGCGACGAGTCCGAGCAGGTTCTGCAGCAGGCACTGGCCGAGCAGGACTTCACCGAGGTCTCCGAGCCGTACGAGCTGGGCGAGGTCAGCTACCACCTCGGCTGGACTTTCCACCACGCTCCGCCGAACACGACCGACGTGCCGCGACGGGTGATGACGATCATCTACGTCGATGCCGCCATGGAGATCGCGCCGCCGGTCAACAGCTTCCAGGAGGCCGACCTCGCCACCTGGATGCCCGGCAACGAACCCGGTGAACCGGTCTCCTCACCCCTGAACCCCGTCCTGTACTGACAGGTCCCTCGGAAGCCGGCCGGAGAAAGCGCGTGCGCTCTGTACCTATTGGTATGTACGATCCCGGCATGGACATCGATCGCCCACCATTCGCCCGCACCGTCGCCTCCGACGCCTGGACCACCGGCCCGGCCTGGATCGAGAGCGTCGTACCACCCGGCCCGTCGCCGTCGACGCAGATCGACAGCGTCACGTTCGCCCCGGGCGCGCGCACCCGCTGGCATCGCCACGACGGCGAGCAGGTGCTGGTGGTGACCGCAGGCGTAGGGCTCGTGCAGTGCGAAGGCGGCCCCGTGGAGGCGATCCGGACGGGCGATCGCGTCCGGATCAAGCCCGGCGAGTGGCACTGGCATGGCGCAGGCACGACGACCTCGATGACCCATCTCGCGATCGAGCAGCTCCCGCACGAGGGCGACTGCGCGGAGTTGGGTGAACCAGTAGAACTGTCAGGCGAGGTGGCACCGGTCAGCCGGGTCATCGTGCTCGACCAGGAGTTGCCGGACGATCTCGCCGTACGGCGGGTCGAGGTACGCCGGATCACCATCGAGCCGAACGGCGTCGCGGGCGCGCACGTCCACAACGGACCGGTGTTCGGCAGCATCGAGACCGGCTCGGTCAAGTACCAGGCCGGCGACGACGACGAACCGCGCATTCTCCAGCCGGGCGACGTGTTCTACGAGCCGGCTCGTGACCGCATCTCTCACTTCGACGCCCAAGAGCAGGGCGTGACGTTCCTGGCCTACTTCCCACTCGCCTCCGGCCAGGAGGCAACGCTCGACATGCTCTAGAGCGTCCGCTTCTGCGGATAGATCGTCTCGCCACGCGCCAACTGCTCGACGTACAGCGCGATCCGCTTCGCCCTGGTGTCGGCCCGCTTCGCCTCGTTGACCCGGTGGACGACCGCGAACCGGTTCGCACTGGTGAGGATCTCGAACATCGCCTGCGCCCGGGGCTCCGCGGCCAACGCCTCGACCAGGTCCGCGGGGATCTCCAGCGCGCTCGAACCGCCGTACGCCTTGTCCCAGCGCCCGTCCGTCTTCGCTCGCTCGACCTCGGCGCGGCCCGCTGGAAGCATTCGACCATCGCGTTCCATCCGGGCGACGAGGTCGACGTTCCGCTGCGACCACATGCTGCGCGACCGCCGGGGCGTGTACCGCTGGATGAACGTGTGCTCGTCGCGACCCTTGCGCTGACCGTCGATCCAGCCGTGGCACAGCGCCTCCTCGAGCGCCTGGTCGTAGGTGAGGCTCGTCGGCGTGGTCACGTTCTTCTTCGCCAGCACCAGCCAGACGCCCTCGGGTTCCCGATGATGTTCGACGAGCCACGCATGCCACCCGGCCGCGTCCGCGACGATCAGCTCGGCCGTCATGAGGCGGCCGCGGTGTAGCGGGCGGCGAGGTGGTGGGCGGCGTCGATCAGCTCCTGCGGCCCGACGAACTCGAGGTCGCGCTCGAACATGCCGAAGGTTGCGGCCAGGCCGGTCCACGACCAGCTGCTCAGGGTCAGCCGGCAACTCGACGCCGTGACCTCCTCGACGATCGCCCCACCGCCGGCCCACTGGACGATGTCGGACGCCTTCGCCTGCAGGATCGCCTGGCCCGTGCACGGCAACTGATCCCGGCCCTTGAACTTGCTGGAGATGTACGTCGCGACGTCCGGCGCGGGCAGCTCACGCGGGGTGAACCGCGGACCGGTCGGCGTCTTCGGCGTCATCCGATCCACCCGGAACGTCCGCCAGTCCTTCCGGTCGAGGTCCCAGCCGACCAGGTACCACCGCCCACCCCACGTCACGAGATGATGCGGCTCGACCTTCCGCGGCGGGACGAACTCGTCCGACGCACCCGGTGAGGCATAGTCGAAGCGCAGTACCTCGTGCGCCCGGACCGCCATCCCGATCGCGATCAACTGGTCCGAATCAACCGCAGTACGACGTCTGTCGGCGTACTTGTCGACCGTCGTGACCTGGAGTGCGTCGACCCGTTGGCGCAGCCGGGCCGGCATCACCTGGCGGACCGTGGCCAGTGCGCGCAACGCGCCCTCCTCGATCCCGGTGACCGTGGTGGTCGCGGTCTGTAGTGCGACCGCGACGGCGATCGCCTGGTCGTCGTCGAACAGCAGCGGAGGCAGATCCGCCCCCGCATCGAGGCGATAGCCGCCGTCCGGTCCCTTGGAGGCGCGCACGGGGTAGCCGAGGTCGCGCAACCGGTCGACGTCACGGCGGACCGTGCGCGGGCTGACCTCGAGTCGTTCGGCCAGCAGTGCGCCCGGCCAGTCGCGGCGAGCCTGTAGCAGAGACAGCAGCGAGAGGAGTCGGGCCGAGGTTTCGGACATGACTCCAGATTGCCAGAAGAAGCGGCCAGAATCTGTCCGCTACTGCTGGAAATGTCTGAGGCATCAAGCCAAGACCGAAGGAGACATCGTGATCAGCACCCGACATCTCACCCGCGACTTCGTGGTGAGCCGTACCGAGACAGTGCACGCGGTCCGCGGCATCAGCCTGGACGTCGAGCCCGGCGAGCTCGTCGCCGTCCTCGGCCCGAACGGCGCCGGCAAGACCACCACGCTGCGGATGCTCACCACCCTGATCACCCCGACGTCGGGGACGGCGACGGTCGCCGGGTACGACGTGACCGCGGACCCCAGCCACGTACGCCGCCGGATCGGGTACGTCGGCCAGGGCAACGGCGCGGGCCACAACCAGCGGGCCGGCGACGAACTGGTCGGTCAAGGCGTCATCTACGGACTCGACCGGCGCGCAGCCAAGCGGCGTACGGGCGAACTGCTGGATGCGCTCGAGCTGACCGAACTCGCCGGCCGCAAGGTGTCCGAACTGTCCGGAGGTCAGCGTCGCCGGCTCGATGTCGCAATGGGACTCGTGCACGCTCCGAAGCTGCTGTTCCTGGACGAGCCATCGACCGGTCTCGACCCACAGAACCGGGCCAACCTGTGGGACCACATCCTGCGGATGCGCGAGCAGTACTCGATGACGATCGTGCTGACCACGCACTACCTGGACGAGGCCGACTCGATGGCCGAGCGGGTGGTCGTGGTGGACCACGGCGAGGTGATCGCGGACGACACCGCGAACGCGCTCAAGGCCAAGCTGGCCGGCGACCGGCTCGCCATCGCCGTTGCTCCAAGCAACCTTCCGAAGCTGGCCGAGCTCGCCGAGAAGTTGCCCGGTGCCCGTGAAGTGGTTGCCGTCGGCGACGAGCTCAGTGTCCGGGTCGCGGACGGACCGGCAGCACTGCCCGAACTGATCACCGCAGCCCAGCAGTACGGCCTACCGGTCGCGGCGGCGCAGGTGCATCGCCCGACCCTCGACGACGTGTTCCTGAACCTGACCGGCCGCAGCCTGCGCGAGGCCGACACCAACGGAAAGGCCGCCTGATGACCACGCTCACCCTGTCCCCCGTCAACCTCACCGCGACCCAGGACCAGCCGAGGCGCAGTCTGGTGCGCGACATCAAGATCGTGATGATGCGCGAGCTCAAGCCGGTATTGCGGGATCCGTTCTCGTTGCTGTTCGGGATGATCCAGCCGCTGGTGTTCCTGGTCCTGTTCGGGCCGCTGCTGTCCGGATCGATGGGCGGTGCGTTCGGCGACGGCGTCTGGCAGTGGTTCGTCCCGTCGATCCTGGTGATGACGACGCTGTTCGGTACGTCGACCACCGGCGCGAACCTGTTGTTCGAGTTCCAGACCGGCGCGCACGAACGGATGCTGGTCACGCCGCTGTCGCGGTCCTCGCTGCTGATCGGACGGGCACTGAAGGAGATGGTGCCGCTGTTCGGCCAGGCGGTCATCGTGATCGCGGTGATGACGCCGTTCGCGTTCGACCTGCACCTCGGTGGCGCGGTGGTCGGGATGGCGTTGCTCGCGCTGTTCGGCATCGGCCTTGGCTCGTTCAGCTATGCGCTGGCGATCGCGGTCCGCAAGCAGGACTGGATGTTCTGGGTGGTGCAGCAGACGTTCCTGTTCCCGGTGATGATCCTGTCGGGGATGCTGCTGCCGCTGGAGACCGGGCCGGGCTGGATGAAGGTCGCGGCGAAGTTCGACCCGCTCTCGTACGTCGTCGACGCGGAACGAGCGCTGTTCTCCGGCGACGTACTGACCACCGCGGTGCTCTGGGGCTGGGTCGCGGCGATCGTCACAGCCGCCCTCGGGCTGAGCGTCGGCATCCGGTCGATGCTCCGCTCGGCCGGCTGACCCAATTGGGCCACTGGCTCTGCTGGGCCGCGCAAGGCGAAGTGGATCACCTACGGTAGCGGGCAGATCACCCACCGCCCACAAGGAGATCTGATGAGGCCCCGCCCTGCGCTTCTCACCCTGTTCAGTTCCCTGGCCGTCGCCGCGCTCGCCGCCACGAGCGCGGCGGCGGCCGTACCCCGGTCTTCCGACGAACCGTCTGCCCGCAGCCCTCAGGTCGTGGCCGCGACCGACTCCGACGGGGACGCACTCCCCGACGCCTGGGAGACCAACGGGTACGACGCCAACGGCGACGGCGTGGTCGACGTGGACCTGCCCGCGATGGGCGCGACGCCGAACAAGAAGGACCTGTTCGTCGAGATGGACTACATGGACGGCCGGCTCGCCAGCACCGCCGCGCTCGACCGGATCGTGCAGGTCTACGCCACCGCCCCCGTCAGTAACCCGGACGGCAGCACCGGCATCCGGGTCCACCTCGACGCCGGCTCCGCCCGCGGAACGAAGTACGACCTCGGCGGCGGCAACCAGGTCCCGTACGACGCCGACCTCAACCCGTCGGCCACCCAGACCAACGCGATCAAGGCCGCCAACTTCGCCTCGGTGCGCAAGGCCGTCTTCTACTACATGATCTGGGGCGACAGCTACGACGGCGGCTGCAGCAGCGGCCAGGCCTTCAACATCCCGAACGACACGTTCATCGTCACGGTCGGCCCGAAGTGCAGCTGGAACGCGACCGACAACTACAACGTCGGCACGTTCGTGCACGAGTTCGGCCACAACATCGGCCTGAAGCACGGCGGCACCGACAACGTGAACTACAAGCCGAACTACCTGAGCGTGATGAACTACTTCTTCCAGCTCGGCGGCGTACTGAAGTCCGACGGCAGCCTCTACTGGGGCTATTCGAACGTCGCCCCGCCGGCGCTGAACGAGGCCGGCCTGAAGGAGTCCGCCGGTCTCGGCAGCTCAGCGGCGGCCTTCAAGACGATGTG
The DNA here is from genome assembly GCF_004331465.1 of Kribbella pittospori. Lineage (GTDB taxonomy): Bacteria > Actinomycetota > Actinomycetes > Propionibacteriales > Kribbellaceae > Kribbella > Kribbella pittospori. The sequence continues at coordinate 6,150 of NZ_SJKB01000018.1, read as the reverse complement.
GAAGTGCCCGAACGGTTCGAACCGTACGACGTCCGGTGCGGCCAGCGGCCCGATCGACTGGAACTGTGACGGTGACACCGCGGACACAGCCAGGGCCGACATCAACGACGACAACGCCAGGACGTCGCTGACCGCCCAGAACAACTGGGCCAGCCTCATCTTCGGCGGCGGAGCCGTCGGTGGTGGTACGACGGTCCAACCCAAGGCCGGCACGGGCGAGATCAAGGATCTGACCCACGACGAGTGGACCGCGATGCAGCACTGACCCGGACCGCCGGCACTCATCAACTGACTTCGCGGGTGGTCGCGTGAGCGTGCGACCACCCGCGAAGCATGGGTTGTTGAGTGCCTGAGGTTCACTCCGCCCAGACGCCGGTCGCGGCGGTCTCGCGGGCCCAGTCGGCGAAGTCGCGCGGCGGCCGGCCGAGGACCCGCTGGACTCCGTCGGAGACGTACTCCGAGCGGTGGTTGCGGATCACGGCGAACAGGTCGCGAACAGCCTCGGCCTCCTCCTGGGGCAGACCGTCTTCGCGGAGTTCCTCGACGTGGACCTCCGGCTCGACATCGACGTACTCGATCGTGCGGCCGACGGCGGCCGAGATCTCGGCGGCAACCTCGGTCATGGTGAGCGGGCGCGGGCCCGACACCGCGATCACCTGGCCCGTGTACGCCTCGTCGAGCAGCGCGGCGGCCATCACGTCGCCGACGTCGTTGGTGTCGATCCAGGCCTCGCCACCAGTGCCCGCGGAGACGCGGATCTCGCTGGCCTGGACGTGAGCCCGGAGGAAGTCCTCGCTGAAGCCCTGCGCGAACCAGGCCGGCTGGACGATGGTCCAGTCCGCGCCGCTCGCCTGCACCGCGTGCTCCAGGTCGAGCTGTCCGTCGTACACGGCGAAGTCGCGACCGGGGCTGCCGACGCCGCGGCCGGACAGCAGGACCACTCGGCGAAGACCTTGGGCCGCAGCTTCCTTGATGAACCGGCCGGCCTGCGCAAGTCCGGTCGGGCCGACGGGCGGCGCCAGGTACGCCGTGTCGGCACCGGCGATCGTTGCCGGCCAGGTGCTGTCGTCGTACCAGTCGAAGCGCTGCTCGCTCGACCGGGACGCCAGCCGGTACGGGACGCCACGGGCCTCGAGTTGCTCGACGACGCGGCGACCGGTCTTGCCCTTACCACCCAGGATGAGAATCGGTGTTGTTGTCATGGCTCTAGTTCAGCCGGATTCGATGAGACGAACCATGGTTGTTCGGCGCAATTCAATGTCCGAGACGCTCACATGCCGTACGCTGCGGACATGGACGTGCTCGACGACCTGCTGGCCGGGACCCGCGCCCGGGACGGGGTGTTCAACCTGACGATCCTGGATCCGCCGTGGGCGATCGAGATCCGCGACGAGGCTCCGCTCGCGCTGGCCACCCTGGTTCGCGGGTCGGGTTGGGTCACGCGCAACGGGGTCGAGCCGGTGCGGATGGACGAGGGCGATGTCGCGATCTTCACCGGATCATCACCGTACGTCGTGGGCGACACTGTCGAGACCGCGCCACAGTTGCGGATCCATCCCGGCGGCGTGTGCGAACCGTTGCCTGGGGCACCGGCTGACTACTCCGCCCGGCTTGGCGTGCGGACGTACGGCAGTCGCGCGTCCGGTGCGGTGATGGTTGCTAGCGGCACCTACCAGCTGGCGGGGGATGTCAGTCGGCGGCTCGTCACGGCGCTTCCGCCGGTGCTCGTCGTACCGGCCGCCGAGATCGCGGGTCCCGTCACGGACATGGTGATCGGGGAGATCCAGCGGGATGCGCCAGGCCAGCAGAGTGTGCTGGATCGGTGGCTCGACCTTGCGCTGATCACCACGTTGCGCGCGTGGTTCGCGCGGCCGGAGTCCCATGCGCCGGGGTGGTACCAGGCGCAGACCGATCCGGTGGCCGGTACGGCGTTGCGGTTACTGCACGAGGATCCGGCGTACCCGTGGAACGTCACCGAGCTCGCGGATCGGGTCGGGGTGTCGCGGGCCTCGCTGGCTCGACGGTTCACCGCACTCGTGGGTGAGGCGCCGATGAGCTACCTGACCGGGTGGCGCATCACGCTGGCCGCCGATCAGCTGCGCGCGACCAAGGACACGGTCGAGACCATCGCCCGGCGAGTCGGCTACGCGAACGCATTCGCTCTGAGCGTCGCCTTCAAACGCGTCCGCGGTACGACGCCGACCGCGCACCGCCGCGCGGCTTGAGTCAGCTGGTCGTCGTTCGCATGAAGGCGAGGGCCTGTGGCCAGGCCAGCCGGAACGCGTCGGCGTTGACGGGTTTGTCGTGGCGGCCCTTGTCCGAGAAGCCGTGGTCCGCGCCCGGGAAGTACTGCGCGAAGGTCGCGCCGGCCGGTCGCGCCTGCAGGACCGTCTGCAACGCCTCGAAGTCAGCATTCGGTACGGCGGTGTCCGCGCTCGGGTAGCTCACCAGCACCGGCGCCGTGATCCCACCGGCTTCGGCGATCGCGTCGTACGTGTGATGCGGCGGCATGTCCGACGGGACCGTCGGGTGGAACGCGACCACACTCGCCACCCGCTGGTCCCGCGCAGCCAGCAGGAACGCGAACCGCCCACCCAGGCACCAGCCGATCACGCCGACCTTGGTGCAGCCGAGCTCCCCGAACAGGTAGTCGAGCAACTCCCGCTGCTCGGCCAACGCTTGGTCGTCGTCCATCTCCTGCAACAGCGCACTGAGCTCCGGCCGGGTCGAGTTGTCCGTACTGCGCCCTTTGAACGGATCCCACGCCAGCGCGGTGATCCCCTCCCCCGCCAACTCGTCCGCCCAGGCCCGGACCTGCTCCCCGATCCCGGTGATCATTGGCAGCAACAACATCCCGGCGTGCCCCACCCGAGCCAGATACGCGCTCTGCTCGCCAACCTCCACGCTGACACCCATGCGCGGATTCTAGGGCTCTGGCTTCACCGCTCGGAGCCAGAAGCGGGATTTGGTGAACGTGGGTGGGCGCTGGTGGAGATCGAGGAGAGTGTCGGCGTACCGGTCGACCGCGAAGTCGTTGGGGACGTCCCAGGGGACGAGGTTGAAGTAGTAGACGAGGGCGCCGATGTCGTGGAAGACCATGCGGCCCTTCCACTCGGCGCTGTCCTCGATCAGGAAGCCTGCTTCGCGGAGGCTGGTCGCGATGTTGTCGAGGGTGTGGTCCGGGTACGACGCTGGGCTACCGAAGATCTCGTGTGCTTCGGTGAAGTCGTCGCCACCGACCTGCTGGGTGAGGAAGACGCCGCCGGGTGCGAGCACGCGGTACAGCTCGCGCGCATCGAGGGCCTCGTGCCGGTTGAGCACCAGGTCGAACTGGCCGGCCTCGAACGGCATCGCCTCGTCGGGCGTCTCCGGGTCATACCGCACCACCGGGATCCCGCGCGGCGCCAACCGGGCGGCCGCGATCGGGACGTTCGGCTCCCATCCCTCGGTCGCGATCACATCCGCCGGCAGATCGTCCGCCAGACTCAGCAGGCGCTCACCACCGCCCGTCCCCAGGTCCAGAACGTGTTCGGCTTCCCTCAGCGCCGTACGGCAGGAGGTGTCGAAGTCCCACGGCGGTTCCTCTTCGGTGAGCCGCCCTTGCAGGTAGGAGAAATCCCAGCCCTCGCGGTGCCGCTCCTCCTCGACGCGCCACGCCGCCAGCAGCTCCTCCCGGTCGACGCTCATGTCTCTCAAGCTGCTCTGCAGTACGGGCGGAAGCGCTTCAGATCGCTGTCCAGCCTGGCGATTCGGTCGAACCCCCACGTGTCGACTCCCGGCCGGTCGACGTCGTTGAGGACGCGGGCGGCCATGTCCCGGAGGCCGCGGGCCAGGAGGGCGTACTCGAGGTGATCGATGTCGAGGTCGTACGCGCCGTACTCGTCGAGGAAGGACTCGAGCTCCGGCAGGTCGCCCGCGATCCACAGGTCGTGTTCCCGGGGACCGATGACGGCCTGTTCCCAGTCGAGGACGGCCGCGACCTGACCGTCGTCGTCCAGGATCAGGTTGTGCACACCGAAGTCGAGGTGGCAGATGATCTCGGGCACCGTCTTGGCCTGCGCCCGCTCGACCGCGGCGTCCATCCGGCGTACGGCCGCAGCCACCTCGTCCCGCCGATCCGCGATCCATGGGTGATCGAGCCGCTGGGCGAGCTTCCGGACGTGTCGCTCGTCCATGCTGAACGGCGGCAGCTCCACCCGAACGTCAAGCTCATGGAGCTGCCGCAGCGCCTGCGCGGTCGTCTGCCAATCGTCCACCGTCCCGACTCGACCGTGGACGTAGGGAAACACGGCGTACGGCCGGCCCGCGCAGACTGCGTACAGCTCCCCCGACACCGCCGGAATCGCCTCCGGCACCGGCAGCCCGAGCCCGCGCAGCTCATGCAGCATCCTCAATCCTGTAGGTACGCCCGCCTGCTTCCACATCTTGACAAACCAGGTGTCGTCCGCCACCCAGCAGTCACTCTCGAACCCACCCTCATGCGGCCGCAGCCCAGAGACCACGACCCCGTAGTCCCTCTCCACATCCGCCACCCGCACCATGCCCCAAAGCATGCAGCCCCGACACCCACCTGTCAGCCGACTTTTTCGCTCAGGTGTCCAGGCCGACGTATTTGGTTTCGAGGTATTCGTGGATTCCTTCGGGGCCTCCTTCTCGGCCGTAGCCGGAGTGTTTGACGCCGCCGAAGGGGGCGGCGGCGTTCGAGATGACGCCGCGGTTGATGCCGACCATGCCGGTGTCCAGTTCCTCGGAGAGGCGAAGGGCGGTGGACAGGTCGCGGGTGCAGGCGTAGGCGACCAGGCCGTACTCCGTGTCGTTGGCCAAGGCGAGCGCTTCGTCGGTGGTGGCGAAGCGGGTGACCGGAGCAACGGGACCGAAGATCTCCTCGCGGAGGCAGAGCGCGTCTGGCGCCACGTCGGTGAGGACGGTCGGTTGGTAGAACCAGCCGGGTGGTGTCGTCGGGCCGCCGCCGGTGAGGACCTTCGCGCCGCCGTCGACGGCTTCCTGGACAAGCTCATCGACCTTGTCCTGCGCGGGTTCGTCGATCAACGGTCCGACCTGTACGCCGGGCTCGGTGCCGCGGCCAACGCGGAGCGCCGCCATCCGGTTCGCCAGTCGGCCGGCGAATTCGTCGGCGACGGACTCGTGGACGAGGAAACGGTTGGCGGCGGTGCAGGCCTCGCCCATGTTGCGCATCTTCGCCACCATGGCCCCCTCGACGGCCGCGTCGAGGTCGGCATCGGCGAGCACGAGGAACGGCGCGTTGCCGCCCAGCTCCATGGAGACCCGCAGCAACTGAGTGGCCGACTGCTCGACCAACCGCCGTCCGACGGCAGTCGATCCGGTGAAGGTGAGTTTGCGCAGCCGAGGATCCCGGATCAGCGGTTCCATCACCTCACCGCTACGCGATGCGGTCACAACGTTCAGTACGCCGTCCGGTAGTCCCGCCTCCTTCATCAGCGCTGCGAAGGCGTACATGGACAACGGCGTCTGCGCGGCCGGCTTCACCACCATCGTGCAGCCGGCCGCGACCGCGGGCCCGACCTTGCGGGTGCCCATCGCCAACGGGAAGTTCCACGGCGTGATCATCAGACAAGGACCGACCGGCTGCTTCATGGTCAGCAACCGGCTGTTCCCATCGGGCGCCACCGACCAACGACCGGCGATGCGCACCGCCTCCTCGCTGTACCAGCGCAGGAACTCGGCCGCGTACGCCACCTCCGCCCGGGCATCGGCCAGCGGCTTGCCCATCTCCACCGTCATCAACAGCGCCAGCGCATCGGCCCGCGCTGTCATCAACTCGTACGCCCGCCGCAAGATCTCACCGCGCTCCCGGGGAGAGGTCCGCGCCCAGTCGGTCTGCACCGCGACGGCCGAGGAGAGTGCAGCCACGGCGTCGTCCACGCCCGCGTCGGCGACCTCCGCGAGTACGTCGCCAGTCGCCGGGTCGTGTACGTCGAGAGTGCCGCGCGACCCCGGTTCGACGTCGCCGCCGATCCACAGCCCGGTCGGTACGGCCGAAACGACAGACCGCTCGTGGTTCGTCAGTGAGCTCACTGGTGCACCATCCCCTCAGTAGTAGCCAGTTCGGGGAGTGTGTGGTGAGGCTTCTTGTTGAACCGCTGGCCGGTGGCTGACCGCCGAGGGCGC
>NZ_SJKB01000017.1 GCF_004331465.1 Kribbella pittospori | reverse complement strand
CCGCCTCTCCCAAGACGGCAACGTCAAACTCCGAGAAGTCGCCAAACGCCTGATCGCAACCACCCGCGAGTGAAGCGCACTGTGATTGGGATCAGGCGTCGGGCTGGTTGAGGGGGGTGGTTGAGGGGCCGTCGAGGACTGTGCCGTCGGGGGTGAAGCGGGAGCCGTGGCAGTTGCAGTCCCAGGTGGTGTCGGCCTGGTTCCAGCGCAGTGGGCAGCCGAGGTGCGTGCAAACCGGTACGACGGTGTGCAGATCGCCGGCGTGGTCGCGGTACGCGCCGACGGTTCGGCCGTCGCCGTCGTACAGACCGCCCTCGCCTGTTTCGATGTGGTCCAGACCGGCGCCGAGGACGCGTTGGAGGTGACCTGCGGCGAATTCCTTGCCGACCTTGAGGTTGTCCTTCACCAGTTGTGCGACCGCGTGGGCGTCGCCGATCCGGCCGGCGTCGTACAGGTCGCTCCACGGGTTGTCATGACCGAGGACCGTGTCGCGCAGGATGCCGGCGGCAACGGTTCCGTTGCTGAGTCCCCACTTGTGCATGCCGGTGGCAACCAGTAGGTCCGAGCCCGGCGCTTTCCCGACGTACGGGAGCTGGTCGGGGGTGCTGTAGTCCTGCGCGGACCAGCGGTATTCGGATTGCAGGCTGACATTCCACAGCGAGCCGACCCAATCCACCAGGCCCTGGTACGCCGCGTTCGTGTCGCTCTGGTCGCCGGTCTCGTGGTCGCTGCCGACGACGATGAGACCGTTCGGGCCGCCACCCGGCCAGGGCCTGGTCGACCTGATCGGGTCGTCGACGGAGATCGTCATCCCGGTCGGCGCCTCGATCGGGAGTCGTACGGCGATTCCGTGGGACTGGTGCGGTCTGGTGCGGGCGAAGTAGCCGCCCACGGTCCCGATCGGCAACAGGGTCGCCACGGCTGCGTGGGACGCGCGGACGGTTCGCCCGGGCTCGGTGTCTGCCTCGATGCGATCGTCGGTGCGTAGGTCCGTCACACGGCTGCGTTCGAAGATCCGGCCGCCTGCGCGGGTGAACGCGGCGGCCAGGCCCGCGAGGTAGCGGCTGGGGTGCAGCTGCACCTGGTCGTCGAAGCGGACGACTTCAGTGGCCTGCACCGGGAGGCCGAGCTCCTGCGTGTCGGCCAGGTGGGCCGGCAGGCCGAGTTGCGCCGCCACTTCCGCCTCGCGGCGCAGGTCCTCGGAGCCGGTCGTGTACACGAAGCTGGGCGCGCGGCTGAACTCACACTCGAGGCCGAGCCGATCCACCAGAGCCGCAACCGTCTCGACGGCGTCCTGGTTGGCGGTGGCGTACTGCTGCGCCGTGTCCCGTCCATGCCGATCCAGCAGGCTCGCGTAGATCGCGCCGTGCTGGGACGTCACCTTGCCGGTCGTGTTCCCGCTGGTACGCGCGCCGATCCGGCCACCCTCGAGCAGGACGACATCGGCGCCCGCCTCCTGCAGGAACAGCGCCGTGGTGAGCCCGATCACCCCACCACCGACAACCAGCACGTCAGCATCCAGATCTGCATCGAGTACGTCGTACTCCGGCATGGTCGCGGTTGCCAGCCACACCGACCCCTGAATCGTCATGCCGCCGCCGGTACCCAGCCGGATGCGAACAACGCCGGTACGCATGCATCGACCAAGCGCGCGCACTTGCGGCAGACCGGGGAGGAGTAACCGCACAGAACGGCGCGGGTTCGACCTCGACCGCCGGAGGTTTGTGGCCGGGTACCGGCAGCGCGATTCGGCGGTGGTACGGAAGTGTGCCATTTCTCGACGTTCGGTTGCGGGGCACAGATGGTTGGTGAGCGGCAGGACAGCGTACCGGGGGTGGATGCACGCAAGCCGACGGAGATTCCTGCTGCGGGGTGGTGGCAGATTCTTCGGCGGGCCTGGTCGGAGGCGAAGGCTGATCAGGTTCCGCTGTTGTCGGCCGGTGTTGCGTTCTTCGCGTTCCTGTCGCTGTTCCCGGCGGTGGTTGCCGCGGTGCTGACGTACGGGCTGGTTGCGGATCCGATTCAGATCCGCAACCAGGTCGAGGATCTGGCTGCTGCGATGCCGGCGTCCGGGCGCGATCTGCTGCTCCAGCAGATCGATGCCTTCACCTCGGCACCGCGACAGGGCTTGGGCATCGGACTGGCCATCGCTGTGGTGGTCGCGCTGTGGACCGCGTCGGGTGGCGTCGGGTACCTGCTGACGGCAGTGAATCTGGCCTACGATGCGGAGGAGACGCGCGGGTTCGTGCGCCGCAAGGGTCTCGCGTTGTCGATGACACTCGGGGCGATCGTGTTCGTCCTGCTGGCGATCGCGCTCTTCTCACTTGGTGCGGCGATCGGCGCGGAGCTGTCGGCGCCATTGCGGATTGTGCTGGGCGTGGTCCGGCTGCTGCTGGCGATCGTTCTGATCACGGTGGCGCTCGCCGTCATCTACCGACTCGGTCCCGATCGGGACGCGCCGCGGATGCGTTGGGTCTCCGTCGGTGCCGTGGTCGCGACGGTGATCTGGCTGATTGCTTCGATCGGGTTCTCGCTCTATGTGGAGACTTTCGGCAACTACGCCAAGACGTACGGTAGCTTGGCCGCGGTCGTGGTCCTGATGCTGTGGTTGTGGTTGACCGCGTACGCCGTACTGCTCGGCGCGGAGATCAACGCCGAATCCGAGGAACAGACGGTCCACGACACCACGAAGGGCTAGCCCCAGTCGCTCGGCCACAGCACCGCGACCTGGTCTCGTTCAACGAGCGGATCCCCATCGCGATGGATGGGGATCCTGGGAGGTCGCGCTCGGCGAAGGTCACTTCTTGGCTGCGTCCTTCACCTTTTCGCCGGCCTGCTTGACGTCCGCCTTCGTCTTCTCGGCTCGGCCTTCGGCCTGCAGGTCACGATTGTCCGTCGCGTCGCCTGTCATTTCTTTGGCCTTGCCCTTGGCGGACTTGGCAGCGTTCTTCGCCTTGTCTCCGACACCCATTGGTCTCTCCTTACGGGTTCGGTTCACTGTCGCCGCCCGGTGCCCGCGGCTGCGTCCTCCATGCGAACCAGGCCGATATCGGCCGGTATGCGGAATCCGGACCACTCCTGGCCACGAAAGAACGCGCCTGTTCTTGCGCGTTTCGCGGCAGCGGACCAACACTCGAAGTGCGGGCTCAGCCGGGTCCGTGGCGCACCTCCCCTGATGTGTCTCACCAACGGATCCTTCCGTTAGATCGGAGGCCGGCCCATGACTGAACCACCTCCTCAGCCGGACGTCTGTCCCATCCTTCACCTCGAGCTCGGACCGCTTGACCTCAACCTGCTGGGCCTGCGGGTGCAGCTGAACCAAGTCGTCCTGGACATCACCGCCATCCCGGGGCCCGGCAATCTGCTCGGCAACCTGCTGTGCGCGATCGCGGGACTCCTCGACGGTGTCGATCTCGGCGGAGTCCTTGGGAATCTTCTGCAGAGTCTGCTCGACGCCCTGATCCGCCTCTTGGAGGGTCTTGGCGCTCGCACTGGGGGAGCAGCGCCGCGCATCCAGCCGACATGACGAAGCCGGGTGACAGCCCTGTTGACGCCGACCGGGAACGAGAAGCGGAGCTCCAGGCTGCGGCAGGCCGGCTCGCGGTAGTCAGAGAACTACTGCAGCGCGCGGGCCGCGGTGAGCTGAGCGCGACCCAACTCGAGACGTCTCTGCGAGAGTATTGGCGTGAGGACGGACCGATCGTCCTTCGTGCTGGGCGGGCCGCCCTCGAGCTGGCCCGCCTCCAGGCGCTCGCGCAGCTGTATCAGTGGCGTGCCCAGCTCGCCGCCCAGCTCCAGCCTCGAGAGACGCCGCACGGCGACGGAAGTCAGGATGCTGGTGAACGGCGATGACTCGCCTCCACGTTTCGGCAGCGAATGGCCGCGGGTACTTGACGGGCATCTGCTGTAGATGAAGGAGTGGCGATGGCGAAGGAGAGCCTGGGCGACAAGCTCGGGCAGCAGGTCGAACAGATCAAGGGCGGAGTGAAGAACGTCGCTCAATACCTCACGGAGGAAGACACCGAGCCTCGCATCGGGATGGCCGGGCATATCAGCGGGCCCCGGTACGGCAAACCCGATTCGAAGACGAAGGCTGCCTCCATGACGAAAGAGCAGCTGTACGCCGATGCCAAGCGCATGGGGATCAAAGGCCGCTCGAAGATGACGAAGAACGAGCTCGCCAAGGCAGTCAGGCGCCACCGTTGACGATGTGCCGCCACGTCACGAGCTGACAGGACGTCCCGCAAGCCGCGGAGACGTCCTGTTTTGTCCTGTTCCACCAGTGCATTGAGATCGGGACGCGCAAGTCCAGTGACCGGGGATGCGTGTCACCGCACCATGGATGCGACTTGAGTGATCACTTGGACGGGGGTCGACAACGCGGCTGCGAACTCGTCGTCCAAGCCGTGGCGTTCGGCCAGCCAGTCCGGATCTGCGCAGCTCATCCAGACGGCGTCGTCGTCATCCGCCCAGACCAGAATCTTGAGGGGTAGGTCGAGCGCGGCGACCGGCGAGGCCTCCATGATCGGCGTACCTTCCGACGGGTTTCCGAACCCCAGCAGCTTCGTGTCCCGCAACTTCGATCCCACGCGTTCGGCTTCGCCACTGTGGTCCACCACGAAAAGCACGATCGCTCCAGCGGCCCGGATCGCGGCCGACAGCGTGAGCACAGTCTCGGCAACAGACACGGGACTCCTCTTGTGGACCACACCCGCGGTCGCCCGGACACCTGCCGGCCGGTCCTTCGTCTCCGCTGCCATGTCGCACCTCCAGGTTGAGCAGCTGTGCCGCCGCTGGCCCCCAGCCTCGACCCGCCGGAGCAGAACGTGCAGCTCGGAGCCTGTCGCTGGTCATTTACCCGCTTGAACTAATCGTTTGGTTCAAGTAGTCCATCACTGAATTAATTACGAAACGCGTTCGTTCCGATACGCAATGATGTTTCGTTTGCGGGGTGTAAGCGTGGGTACCGCGTTCTTATTCATTCGTAGCGGGGAGATCGTGAGGAGGTCGTCGTGGGAATCGGTGTATCTGTGTTCCTGCTCGCCGTAGGCGGTGTTCTGGCATTCGCTGTGTCCGACCGGATCAGTGGAGTTGACCTGACGGCGGTCGGCTACATACTGATGGGCGCCGGAGCGCTGGGGCTCGCGATCACCATGTTCTTCATCAGCCAACGCTCGCACACGACGCACACGTCGGTGACCGAACATCGGCACATCGACGAATGATGCGGAGGTGAGTGAGATGCCTGAATCCGGTAACCACCGGGATCCCCGCGAAATGCTGTTGGACGCATTGCTCGACAAGGTCTCCGACGATCGCTTCCCGTCGAATTCGATGCTCGACCTGATCGAATCGTTGTTGCGTGACGACGAAGTGGTGATCTACGCCGGCGTGCTTCTCCAGAAGGTGCGCCATGACAGATTCCCAAGTCTTCCCATGCTGCGCCGCATCGCCGCATTGTGTGAATAACCTGTTTCCAATTCGTTCTGTCGAAATGCCACGTGGCGAAAACGCTCCGCGCTGGCTGCCACCATTCTGTAGGGAGAACCGATGAATACCTCCGCGAAGGTCGCGGCCGCCGTGGCGAGCGGCTATCTGCTGGGCCGTACGAAGAAGCTGAAGCTCGCGATCACCGTCGGGAGCCTGCTCGCCGGCAAACGCATCGCGACCGATCCACGGGCGATCGTCCAGCAACTCGCCAAGGTGGTGGATCAGAACCCCGAGCTGTCCAAGCTCTCCGGGCAGGTCCGCGGCAAGTTGGTGTCGGCGGGGAGAGAGGCGGCAGTAACCGCGGCGAGTAACCGGCTCAACCGGGTCAGCGATTCGCTCAAGAACCGTACCGATCGGATGCTCTCTCACGGCTCCGGCGAGGACGAAGAGGACGAGGGTGCTCAGGACGAGGACGCTCGGGACGAGCGCGACGAACAGCCTTCCCGGCCGCGACGGCGGCGTCCTCGCCGGCAGCGCGATGAGGAGTCCGACAGGGGCCGTTCGCGCGATCGATCGGGTGACTCGCGCACCGAAGAGTCCGAAGAGTCCGATGAGTCCGAGGACGATTCCGGCGGCCGCCGGCGGCCCAGGAAGTCCACGTCGAGTTCCACCTCGCGTGATCGGAACGGCTCGTCGGCCCGGAAGTCGACCGGGTCGGCAGCGAAGAAGGCCACGGCACGGAAGTCGGCGTCCGGTAGCTCCACAGCGAAGAGGTCGTCGTCGGCCGGCTCGACTGCCAAGAAGTCCGCATCGGGCGGCCCGACGGCCAAGAAGGCGCCTGCCAAGAAGGCGGCATCGGGCGGCCCGACCGCCAAGAAGGCCGCCGCCAAGAAGGCACCTGCCAAGAAGGCCGCCGCCAAGAAGACAGCAGCCAAGACGTCTGCGCCGCCCCGTAAGGCGGCGACCAGTCGGACGACTGCGAAGAAGACGGCCAAGAAGAGCGCCGCCAAGAAGACCAGCGGCTCTGGGGCCGCAGCCAGGAAGCGTGGGTGACGACAATGGCCGAAGGATCGCGCAGCGAGGAGCATGACAGCCTGCTGACGGGCGTGCTCGACGAGCTGCCCGTCGACCGGCTGAAGGATGAGCTGCAGCACGCCCTCGCCGCCGCTACCGAGCGCGCCGCCGATGTGGCGGCCGACAAGATCTCCGACCTGACCGATCGGCTTGTCGACTTCACGTCGAACGGTGGTGTGACGAGCCGGGCCCTGGCCGAGGGCGGCAAGGCGGCCGCTACCGGGGGCTCGCCGTTGCTGGGCGCCCTCAAGGGCGGGGCCATCGGAGTGAAGGACAAGGCCATGGACGCGATCCAGGGTGGGGGCTCGTCGAACGGGAAAGGCGGGGGCGGGAAGAAGGCCACGAAGGCGACGAACATCATCGAGTCGATCGATGTCGGCGTACCCATCGACGTGGCCTACAACCAGTGGACGCAGTTCCAGGACTTCTCCGAATTCATGAAGAAGGTCGAGAAGGTCGAGCAGAAGGCCGACGAGAAGCTCGAGTTCAAGGCCAAGATCGTGTGGTCGCACCGGACCTGGGAAGCGACGATCCTGGAGCAGGTGCCGGACGAGAAGATCGTGTGGCGGTCCCAGGGCCAGAAGGGCCATGTCGACGGCGCCGTGACGTTCCACGAGCTCACGCCCACGCTGACTCGCATCCTGCTCGTGCTCGTGTACTACCCGCAGGGCATGTTCGAACGGGTCGGCAACATCTGGCGCGCCCAGGGCCGCCGTGCGCGACTCGAGCTGAAGCACTTCCGGCGGCACGTGATGACCGATGTCATCATCCATCCCGACGACGTCGACGGCTGGCGCGGCGAGATTCATGACGGCAGCGTGCAGGTCAGCGACGAGGAGGGCCGGGAGAACGACGAGTCCGCCGCGGACGAGGAGGACGAGTACGACGACGAAGAGCCGGCCGATGAGTACGACGAGGACGAAGAGGACGAAGGACCGGCCGACGAGGAAGACGAGTACGAGGACGAGGACGAGGAATCGGCCGACGAGGACTCCGACGAGGGCGTAGCGGACGAGTACGACGAGGACGAGGAAGAGCCGGCTGACGAGGACGAGGACGAGGACGAGTACGACGAGGAGGACGACACGGGGGCGCCGGCCGACGAGTACGACGAAGAGGACGAGGACGAGGACGAGGAAGAGCCTGGCGACGAGGCCGAAGACGAGTACGAGGACGAAGAGCCCGGCGACGAGGCCGAAGACGAGTACGAGGACGAAGAGCCCGGCGACGAGGCCGAAGACGAGTACGAGGACGAAGAGCCCGGCGACGAGGCCGAAGACGAGTACGAGGACGAAGAGCCCGGCGACGAGGCCGAAGACGAATACGAAGACGAAGAGCCCGAGGACGAGTACGAGGACGAGGACGACGAGCCGGCTGACGAGGACGAGGACGAAGAGCCGGCTGACGAGTACGACGAGGACGAGTACGACGAAGACGAGTACGAAGAAGAGCCCGAGGAACGTCCGCGGCGTCGCGCGAGCTGAGCCCACGGATCGACCGTCGATCGGAAGGTAGGAGAGCCATGACCGTTGCCGCCACCGGCCAGCGCCGTTCGGGAGGTTATCTCGAACGGCCGGCGCCCAGCAGCCTGGCAGACGTCATCGACAGCATTCTCGACAAGGGACTCGTCATCGACGCCTACGTGCGCGTGTCGCTCGTCGGCATCGAACTCCTCACGATCGACGCCCGCATCGTCATTGCGAGCGTCGACACGTACCTGCGTTTCGCCGAGGCGACCAACCGCCTCGACCTGTACGAGAAGGGCGGCAAGGACCTCCCGGAGTTGGTGGAAGGGATCAGCGAAGGCGGTGCGTCCGGCAAGACGCGCGGCCTGCTGTCCGGCGCCAAGGAGGCCCTACTCGGCAGCGACGGCAACCGGGGCAGCGACCGGGACGACGATGAGGAAGAGCCGGAGCACGAGGAACGTCCTCGCCGCCGCCCGGCCAAGAAGGCCGCCGCTCGCCGCCGGAGGGCTGAGGAGTGACGGTGGTCGACGCTGAGGTGGGCTGCTATCTCTATGGGATCGTGGCAGCGGACCTGCGGCTGCCCGACGGCCTGACCGGACTCGATGATCAACCCGTGGAGCTCGTGCGGCTCGACGACGTCGCGGCGGTGACGAGCGGACTGAACGCGGACCGGCAACTGGCCCGTCGCGACGACCTGCTCGCACACAGCCGCGTTCTGGACGCGGTCGCTGCAGTGGGAGCCGTCATCCCCGTGCGCTTCGGTTCCCTACTGCACGACCGCTCAGAACTGCTCAAGCAGGTCCTCGAGCCCGACAGCCTGCGTTTCGCTGACATGCTCCGGGAACTGACCGGACTCTCGCAGTACACGGTTCGGATCAGGTACGACGAGGTCCGTGTGCTGCCCGAGATCGTGGCCGAGAATCCGGAGATCGCCCGGTTGCGGCAACAGACCCGTGATCGGCCGGAGGAGTCGTCGTACCAGGCCCGGGTCCGCCTCGGCGAACTCGTCGCGAACGCTCTCGAAGCGAAGCGGGGGGACGACGCTCAGATGGTCCTGGCCCGTATCGAACCGTTCTCGGTCGCACTGTCCGTCGGGGAGCCGGGCGGTCCGGAGCAGTTGATCGACGTCGCACTCCTGGTCGAGAACCGCCGCCGCGACCGGTTCGAGAAGGCGGCGGAGGAACTCGCCGCGGAGTTGGCCGACCGGGCCGTCGTCAAACTGGTCGGTCCGACCGCGGCGTACGACTTCGTCGGCGCGGAGAGGACCGACGGATGGGCTTGATCACCGGCCTCCTCACCCTGCCGCTCGCTCCGGTGCGGGCGACCGTGGCTCTCGCCGAGCAGATCCGGAAGGAAGCTGAGCGGCAGTACTACGACCCGGCCAGGATCCGAAGCCAACTCGACCAGATCGCTCGGCAGCGAGAGAGCGGTGAACTGACCCCTGACGAGGCAGACGCCCTCGAGGAGGAGCTCATCGAGCGACTCCTGACAGCCGCTGATCGGCACAACAGAGAGGCGTGATCGTTCATGGCGACGGTCCGCAAGTCAGATCAACCCGACGGCGCTCCGGCTCGCCGCCCGGCGCGGAAAGCGGCGGCCCGCAAGGCCCCCGCGAAGAGCCGGCCGAGCCGGACATCGAGTAATGGCCAGGCGCCGCCCTCGTTGCGGTCGGTCGCCATCTCGGCCGCGGCCGAGTTGGCCGGCCTGATCGGCCACGACGTGGAGGGAATCGTCGCCGCTGAGAAGACCGATGACGGCTGGCGGGTCGAGCTCGACGTGGTGGAGTCGAGACGCATTCCGGAGACCACCGACATCCTGGCCACCTACGAGGTCGACGTCGACCGCGACGGCGCCATGACCGGCTACCGACGGCTCAAGCGGTACGTCCGCGGCCGCTTCCAGGAGTGACCGACATGACCGAGCCAGCGAGGACTACCCGTCATTACCCGGCCGACCGGTACGGCGGCATCGGCCCGGCGGCTCCACGACCGGAAGGCCTGGCCGACATCCTAGAACGGGTGCTCGACAAAGGCATCATCATCGCCGGCGACATCAGAGTGAATCTGCTCGACATCGAGCTGCTGACGGTCAAGATCCGGCTGCTCGTCGTGTCCGTGGACAAGGCGATGGAAATGGGCATCGACTGGTGGACACGTGACCCGATGCTGTCGACCGACGCGCAGGAACTCGCCGACGAGAACAAGAGACTTCGTGAGCGCGTGAACGAGCTGGAGGGCGAGGGCGATGACTGAATCCGGCACGTACGTGTACGCGATCGGCCGGCGCGTCAACCCTCAGCGCCTGCGCGGTCTGGTCGGTCTCGGCGGGTCCATCGTGAGGACGATCGACCGGCGCGACCTGGTGGCCATTGTCAGCACCGTCGATCTCGAAGAATTCGGGGAGTCCGGCCTGCGCCGGAACCTCGAGAACCTCACCTGGCTCGAGAACACGGCCAGATGCCACGACGAGGTGATCAGGCGATCGGTCGACGCCGGCTTGGCGCTGGCACCGTTCAGGCTCGCGACGATCTATCGCTGCGACCAGAGCGTCCGCGATCGGATCGATGACCTGCACGACAATCTGGTCGCGGCGCTGGACCGGGTCGAAGGGCGATCCGAGTGGAGTGTCAAGGCCTACAGCCGGCCGGTCGAGGCCATCGGCAAGACCTCGCCCGGAAGGCAGCCGTCGTCCGTCGACGAGTCCGCTATGGGCGCGGGAGTCGCCTACTTGAACCGGCGCCGCGCCGAGCTTGACACCCAGGCGCAAGCAACCGAGCAGGCGGCGGTGTCGGCCGACCGGTTGTATGGAGAGGTCGCCGCACACGCCGAGGCAAGCCGCCGCCTCCCTTCCCAGGATCAGCGCCTCAGTGGCCGGACCGAGACGATGGCGCTCAACGGAACGTTCCTGGTCGACGCCGACCGCGCACTGGAGTTCTGTGGGTTCGTCAACGGGGCCTCCGACAGGTACCCCGCTCTCGATATCGAGGTCGACGGACCGTGGCCGCCGTACTCGTTCGCCACGCTGGAGAAGCTATGACGTCGCAGCTGCAGGCCGCCGCCGCCGAGCCACCGTCCGCGCAGAGCAGACCGGTTGCCTTGGTGGATCTGCTCGACCGGCTGCTGGGCAACGGCGTGGTCCTGTCAGGCGATGTCGTGATCTCGCTCGCCGACGTCGAACTCGTCCGGCTCCAGTTGGCGGCGGTCATTCATTCTGTCCGAGCGACCGATTCGCCGTTGACCAGTCCGGGAGCGCCGTCGTGACTCAACCACTGCAGCCTCTCGCCGAGCGGATCGACGCCGACGCCGACACTGTTGAGCGTGAGCTGTTCAAGCTGGTGCTCACGATCGTCGAGCTGATCAGGCAGCTGATGGAACGGCAAGCGTTCCGGCGCATCGACCAAGGTGATCTCACCCCGGCTCAGATCGAGGAGCTCGGCCAAGCCCTGATGCGCCTCGAGCAAGCCATGACGAGCCTCCGCGAGCGGTTCGACCTCACGGCCGCGGATCTCAATATCGACCTCGGCCCGCTGGGACCGCTGCTGGCCGAGTAGGAAGTCAGGCGATTGCAATGAGGGCACTTCGAGGAGTCTTAGCCGTTCTGGTGTGGTTGCTGGCGACGGTCGTGCTGATCGTCTCGGTGGTGCTGTGTGTCACGGTACTTCTGCTGCCGCTGGGCATTCCGCTGTTCGCGCTCGGCATGCGGCTGTACGCGTACGGCGTACAGCTGATGATGCCCAAGCCGCAGGAGGTCAAGCGCGGCGTCAGGAAGCGTCTCGGTCTGCGTCCACGCGATTCCGTCGGTGACGACGTGAAGCGTGCCGGCAAGCGCGGCAAGAAGGCTGGTCGCCAGCTCAAGAAGAAGGGTCGCAAGCAAGTGCGCCGAACGTCGAGAGCCATGCCGGGCTGAGCTGGAGGCAGGCCATGAAACTGTTGATCAGGCTCGTGGTGAACGCGATCGCGCTCGCGGTCGCCGCCTGGCTGCTGAGCGGCATCACCATTGAAGGAACGACCGACACCCGCCGGGTCATCACCCTGCTTGTGGTCGCCGCGATCTTCGGACTCGTGAATGCTTTCGTCAAGCCGCTGGCGACGCTGCTGTCGTTGCCGTTCATCATCCTGACACTGGGCCTGCTGATCTTCGTCATCAACGCACTGATGCTGCTGCTGACATCCTGGATCAGCGACGGCCTCGACCTGGGGTTCCACGTCGAGGGCTTCGGCACCGCAGTGGTCGGAGCGCTGATCATCACCGTGGTCAGCTGGCTGCTGAATGTCATTCTCCCGGACAGGCTCGAAACCGACTGATCGAGCGAGCGCCCGGCAGCACCGTCGTAGCAGGGCCTGGTCAGTGCTCCGGCTTCTTCGGCTTGCCTGGCTTGGTCTTCGCCGGTTTGTCCTTGGCAGGCGGTGCCAGTTCGGAAGACTTGCCTGTTCTGCGGTGTGACTTCGAGGCGGAGGGAGTGTGCGGCCGATTCGCGGTCGGCGCTGAAGTCTGAGGGCGTGATGGGGTGGGTTTCACCGTCACGGTGGTCTGTGTGACCGCCGGCGGGTTCGCGGCACCGCGTCCAGGGGTCAGGTCGTTCGTCACGGGAACCTCGACACCTCTGGTTTCGAGGATGATGCCGAGTGTCGCCGAGACCGAGAGCGCGAGTGCCGCCGCGACGCCGGCGAGCACGGGCCGACGCCGCCCGCGTGGTGAAACGACCGCGATCTCCGTGGTATCGACGCTGACGGGGGGAGGCACACCATCGGCTACCTGGGCGGCGGTCGGTCGACGTACGGGATCCTTGGCCAGCATCCACAGCAGCAGCGCCTCGAACTCACCCGCCAGTTCGGCCCGCAGTTCGCTCGGTGGGATCGGCTCCCGCTGGACGTGCTGGAACATGATGGAGGCGGGATCGTCGGCCAGGAACGGCGGATGCCCGGTCACCAGCTGATACAGCACACAGCCGAGCGCGTACACGTCCGACGCTCCCTCGGCAGGCTTACCCACAGCCCGCTCCGGCGACAGGTAGTGACTCGTACCGACGATCTGCCCGGTCGACGTCAGCGTCGTCGTTGTGTCCTCGGCGAATCTCACGATGCCGAAGTCTGCGACCTTGACTGTCCCGTCATCTCCCAGCAGGAGGTTGCCCGGCTTGATGTCGCGGTGCACGATGCCGTGCCGATGAGCTGCGGCGAGTCCCGCCGCAGCCTGCCTGACAATGCATCTTGCGCGTTCGGGCGACAACGGGCCGTGACGCCTGAGTTCGTCGCCGACCGTCCGTCCCGTCATGAGCTCCATCGCGAGGAAATACCCCTCGCCGTGCTTGCCGAAGTCGTACGCCGCGACCACATGAGGGTCACGGATCCGGGCGGTAGCACGCGCCTCACGCAGGAATCGGGCCGCAGCGGCCAATGTCTGCGGGATCGGCAGCATCAACTTGACGGCCACCGGCCGGCGTAACACCTCGTCGGTCGCTCGGTAGACCTCGCCCATCCCGCCGCGACCGAGGAAATCCCCCAGCCGGTATCGGCCTGCCACCAGTCCATCCACTTGGCTCACCGCAGATCGGTACCCGGGCCCGGGCAATGCATGTACATCGATTGTCCAGTGGGCTCACGGAGGGAGGGATCCAACCGGTAATTGCTGGAGGCGATGCGGTTGCTCCGGGAGCCGCCGAATGCCGGAAGTCGTCCACTTCCGACCACACAGCCCGGTACCCCGTAACAGGTACAGCACACCGTCTCTCGTCGGATATCCGGAACTCGGGCGTTTTCGCGGAGAAAGAGGGTACCTGGATGTCGGACAAACGAGGACGCCCGACATCCGCTGGGGAGATCGGCCGGGCTGGTCGAAGGGAAGCGGAAGCCATGGATCTCACCCAGTCATGGAACGATGCGGTCGGCGCGATCATCACGTTCCTGCCGAAATTCGCATTGTTCCTGGTCATCCTGCTGATCGGATGGCTGATTGCCAAAGCACTGCGCAAAATCGTCGACGTCGTACTGAGTCGCGTCGGCTTCGACCACGCGGTCGAGCGTGGTGGTGTCGGACGCGCACTCGAGCAATCCAGATACGACGCGAGCGGACTCATCGCGGCCTTGGTCTACTACGCCGTCCTGCTGATCGCACTGCAATTCGCCTTCGGAGTCTTCGGGCCCAACCCGGTCAGCGATCTGCTCGCCGCGATCGTGGGCTGGTTGCCTCGTGCGGTCGTCGCGATCGTCATCGTGGTCATTGCCGCGGCCATCGCCAACGTCCTGCGCGATCTTGTCGGCAGCGCGTTGAGCGCCCTGAGCTACGGACAGCTGGTCGCGAAGGTGATCCAGATCTTCGTGATCGCCCTCGGTGTGATCGCGGCGCTCAACCAGATCGGAGTCGCGACGACCGTGACGACGCCGGTACTGATCGCTGTTCTCGCCACCGTCGGCGGCGTGGTCGTGGTCGGTATGGGCGGCGGCATGATCCGCCCCATGCAGCGTCGCTGGGAACGCTGGCTGTCCCGGGCCGAGGACGACTTCCCGAACGCCCGTTCCCGCGACGAGGCGTACGAACGAGGACGTGAGGACGCTCAACGGAGTCAGTGGGAGCGGTTGCCCAACGAGCCGACGAGCAGTTCGACGACCGGTGTCGGCAGCAGCCTCGGCGACCGGCCGCAGACCCCTCCTCCGCCACCGGACGACCTCCGGCGATCCTGACAAGGGCCGTTGCGATCCGCCCTGGGCGGCGCCGCTCGCGTGGCGCCCTCGGGTCGGCCTCAGAACGTCGGCAAGCTGTGGATCCGAGAACGCCGGTCGGACAGGGCCAGGTCACATGCCGCAAGAAGACGCAGCGTGACCCAGTCCGGGGCGCCGGTGTCTGGATGCCACCCCCGATCCGCCGCGACATCCTGGATGCCTCGCGCATAGGCCGCGAGCTGAATCGGTCCGGCCCGGCCGGCGGTCATCGCCAGGATGTCACGCACGGCCGCGGCGTGCTGGTCGATCGCGGCGCGCACATGACATCCCATTGCGTCAGAGCTTTCGGTCCTGAGCCTCGCAGCAAGCGCGGCGAGTTGTCGTCTGGCGACCGACTCCTGCGCCGTCCTCAACCAACTCATGGACCCCAAGGCTACGGAACTGCTGCGGCACCAGGTGTGGGGGATCCACATGATGGCTGTCGGCGAACGCCGGAAGGACGCTGAGCCGAGTGGCAACGTATCGCCGCCTCTGGTTGGCAAGTTGCCTCCTGTGCGCTGCTCCGGGCGTTGTGTACGGCGCGATCCTCATCCCTGTCGAACTGCTCATTCCGCTGGTTCTGCTGGCGGCCACCGCCTGCGTCACTCTGCCCATCGACCGCGAGATCCGGGATTCGGGTCTCGAACCACGAAGGGCGGGTCATTGGCTCCGTGTCGCCACGGTCGCGTGCGGCACCTGGCTCGCCGTACTCGGCCTCGGCCAGATCCTGAACGTCGCGTTCTTCCTCCTGGTGCTGGCCTTCTGGGCAACCTCGCCTGGTGCTCTGCGCTGGTACGGGGAGAGGTTCCGGCCGGCGGTCGTCGGTGACGACGAGTACACAATGTCCACCGCCCAGCTCTGTCGGCAGTGGCAGGCAAGCTACGCAGCTCTTCAGCAAGCCGGTACGCCGTCAGTTCACCTGCAGATCGCGGCTGCCCGGCAGCGTTGCCTCGATGAGTTGGAGCGTCGTGATCCCGGTGGCTTCAGCGCCTGGTTGGCGTCGGCCGCCAGCGCGGGAGGCAACCCGCGCGGCTTCATCGAGGATGAAGCGTCGGATTCGCGCGGACCGGACACCTGAAAGATCCCAAACACACGCAATACAAGGGATTGAGCTGGGTACCGGGAGCTTGCGCCGAGGTTCAAAAAGAGCCCGCAACGGCCGCTTGAAGTCGCGGAGAACCCCGCCATGAGTACCAGAGTCCTACGAATCAGCCGACCGCGTGGAGACGCCGGCCTCGTCTGTAGATTCGTGCATCAACTCACCATCCGCTCCGGAGTGGCCGTGAGCGCCCGCCCATCGCCACAGCGTCGCGGCGAGTGGCAGATCGTCTGGAGCGACGGACCGACGATCGGCACCATGCGCCAGTACGCCGCCGACCTCGGCCGGGCGGTGGCCGGCGTCGATCTCGATCACCTCACGTGGTCACGCGCATCCCGCTCCACTCCGACGGACGTGTCCCGGGTGATCCCGAGAGCGATGACGGGCTGACTGCGGGGCGGCCGGCAGTTAGCCAGGTTTGCGGTTCAGGTGGCATTGAAGGAGCTCAGTCGCAGCCTTCGCCTGCTCGACAACACCAGAGCGCGGGCGCGCGGACTGCAGTCGCCTGGCAGATTGGTTGCTCTCGGCAAATGGCAGCGCGAGCGTCGACGGCTTGACCGCCTGCGCAGTCAACAGGTCAATCGTCTGATTCAGGGCTCCTGAACAACAAGTCCCGCGTCGGTCTGCCTGTACGCCGGCGATCTGATGATGCAGTCAGCGGCCGCCGCGATGTGTGGCGCCACCTCACGACGTGCCAGCCTGGCCCATTGCCGACGCGCTCTCTGGTCGTCCAGATGATCCGGGTCAACAGATCCGGATGGGAGCATGATGGTGGCATGGAATCGCCTGCTGACGCCGTACCAGTGGATGGTGACGGCGAGGTGGTGGACGGTCGGCCTGATCCGCACGCGGGTGGGCCGGCGGACGTGTTCGCGCGGCTTGCGATGGAGTTGCACGAGTCCGGTGGCGTCGGCGAGACGGTGGATGCAGTGGTTCAGTTCGCGTTGCAGGCGCTGAACTGCTCCTATGCGGGTGTCGCACTTGCGGTCCGTGGCCGACCCGAGGTGCCGGCGGCGACGGATCCGATGGTCGCCGAGATCTACCGCTGGCAGATGACGGCAGGTACCGGACCGCTGGTTGAGGTCATGCAGGGCCGGGCGTCGCTTCTGGTCCGCGATACGGCGACAGATCAGCGGTGGCCGGAGTGGGCGGCCAAGGTGCGTTCACTGGGGGTTCGGAGCGTGCTCGATGTTCCGCTCGCGACGACGGCCTCCATTGTCGGTGTGCTGGGTCTGTACAGCGTCGAGCCGGATGCGTTCGGCACTGACGACGAGGCGATCGCCCGCATCCTGGCCCGGCATGCCTCGGTCGCGGTCGCGACCGCTCGCAACGAGGCGACCATGGATCAGGCCGTGGATGCGCGCAAGCTGGTCGGGCAGGCGATGGGGATCTTGATGGAGCGCTATGGCGTGGACGGTGACCGGGCGTTCGCGATCCTGAGGCGCTACTCCCAAGACACCAACACCAAACTCCGCGACGTCGCCCAGCAACTGATCGACACCCGCCGCCTGCCACGCTGACCATCCCAGCCGCCCGCCGCTGGTTCGAAGCGTTCGGATCGTTAGTTCTGGGCGGACTTCAGTTCGTCCTTGTGGGCCTCGAGCCAAGTGGCGAAGGACTGCAGGGACGGGTTGAGGGCGCGGACCTTGGCCAGGTCGCGGTCGCCGGTGAAGCGGTCGGCGTCTTCGGCGTAGAACTGGAACATGTTGCTGAACTCGATGGCCAGCGGGAACGGGAAGGCGCGGTAGTCCTCCCAGGTCGGGGGCTGGTAGACGACCTCCTCGCCGAGTACGTCGGACAGGCCGGCGGCGTACTCCTTGCCGGTCAGGTGGTCGCCGGCGATGCTCACGGTCTCGCCGATGAACTCCGTACCGCGCTTGAGGATCGCGAAAGCGGTCCGGCCGATGTCCTCGGACGCGATGCCGGACAGCAGCCGGTCCGCCATCGGCATCGAGATCGTCAGCCTGCCGTCCTCGCCGCGGGCCGGCGGCATCCCGTTGATGAAGGCATCGAAGTAGAACGTGGTCCGCAGGAACGTCGTCGGTACGCCGTACTTCGTGAACAGCTCGTCCGCCTCGCCCTTCGCGTCGAAGTGCGGCACCTTGTAGCGCCCGTCGTCAGGCTCGGTACGTCGTCGCGGTCGCTGAAGAACGGCCTGGTGTCCTCGAGGGTCGACCAGATCACGTGCGCGACGCCGGCGTCTTTCGCGGCGGTCGCGGCGATGTCGGCCTGCTGGAGCTCCATCTCCGCGCGGGTCCGGGCCGCCTCCTCCTCGGGAGTGCGATCGACCCAGTAGTTCGTCACCACGAAGGCGCCGTACACGCCCTCGAAGGCTGCTCGCACGCTCGCCTCGTCGTCCAGGTCGGCCGCGACCACCTCGGCGCCGGCCGCGGCCAGCTCCTTCGCCTTCGCGGACTCCGGGTTGCGGGTCAGCGCCCGTACGCCGAACTCGCCGGACGGATCGGCCAGGATCGCGCGGGCCAGTCCGCCGCCCTGGGCCCCGGTGGCCCCGACCACGGCGATCAGCTTCTGCTCAGTCATATCGAACTCCCCAGTGCTTAGGTTGATGTGTCAACACGATCGATATTAGCTCGCCTGGTTGATGTGTCAACCCGGTCGGGTACGATGGTTCTCGTGGGCAAGGGACCGTGGCTCGACGACGACGAGCAGAAGGCGTGGCGCAGCTACCTGCTGATGCACAAGACGCTGGAGACGCACATGGAGCGTCATCTCCAGCGGGAGTACGGCCTGTCCAAGTCGGACTTCGAGATCCTGGTGAATCTGTCCGAGTCGGAGACCGGGCGGATGCGGGCCTTCGAGCTGGGCCGGGCGACGCAGTGGGAGAAGAGCCGGATGTCACACCACCTGACCCGGATGGAGAAGCGCGGCCTGATCCAGAAGGTGGCCTGCGACTCCCGGTACCCGGAGATCGCGATCACCGCGGAGGGGATGGCGGCGATCGAGGCCTGTGCTCCGGCCCACGCGGCCCGGATCCGCGAGTTCTTCGTCGACGTCTTCGGGCCCGACCGGCTGGCCGTGCTGGGTGAGGTGTCGGACGAGATCGTCGACACCATCCGCAAGCACGAGGGCAACGACTGCCCACCTGAGGTGAGCGGGAACTGCTGACCTGAGACGGCCTCTCAGAGAGCTTTCAGCAGAACTTGATGCTGGCTTGACGGTCTCTTGGAGTGCGGCTGATGGGTCTGCCGCGAGGCTGGCGGCATGGTCACCACAGAGGCGTTCGAAGAGTCCCACTCAGCTCGCCGGCGCTGGCTGCGCCGGGCGTCCGCGGCCGCGATCGCGACAGCGGTCCTCGGCATCGGCGGCACCGGGCTGTCCGTCGCGATCGTGTCCGCACGGCAGGCCGACAGCGGCAGCTCCGGCACCTCCGTGAGCTCCAACAGCTCCGGCTCAGGCTCCAGTTCCGGCACAGGTTCCAGCTCCGGTGGTTCCAGTTCCGACGACAGCAGCAGCTCGAGTGGGCTCGGCTCGGCCTCGTCCGGCTCGACCTCGCAGGGCGGGAGCAACGGATCATGAGCGCCTCGCGTACCTGGACCGCGTGGAGCTGCACCGTCCGCCTGACCGTCGACAACCCAGCCGTTCTCGGCGCCGCCTGTGGTGAGCTCAAGGCGCTGATGGATCGCGTCGACAAGGCGGCCGGCCGGTTCCGCCCGGACTCCGAGCTCTCGATCGTCAACGCCCGCGCCGGCGCCCTCGTCCCGGTCTCGCGTCTGCTCGTCGACCTGGTCGACGTGAGCCTGGTCGCGGCCTCGGTGAGCGGTGGCGCGGTCGACCCGACGGTCGGCGCCGCGGTGATCGCGGCCGGCTACGACGACGACATCGAGGCGGTACGGCGACGCTTCTCGGAACCACTGGCCGACCCGAAACCGAGCCCCGGCTGGCAGCAGGTCCAGCTCAACCGGAAGCTCGCGCTGCTCGGCGTACCGAAGGACTGTGCGCTGGACCTCGGCGCGATCGCGAAGGCATGGACCGCCGACCGGGCCGCCCTGGTGCTCGGCAAGCGCTACGGCTGCGCAGTCCTGGTCGAGATCGGTGGAGACCTTCGTGCGGCCGGCAATCCGGTCAAGCCGTGGGTAATAACGGTCGCCGAGCGTGCCGGTGACCCCGGCGTACTCGTCACCCTCGCTCACGGCGGTCTGACGACCTCTACCCGGACAGTACGACGCTGGCAGACGCCGACCGGCTACGCGCACCACCTCATCGACCCGCGCACCGGCAAGCCCGCGGATGGTCGGTGGCGAACCGCGTCGGTCTGGGCGCCGACCGCAGTACGGGCCAACACCTTCAGTACGGCGCTGGTCGCGACAGGGGAGGCGGCTCTCGGGCGACTGACCTTGGCTGGTCACCCGGCCCGGCTGATCGACGACGACGGCGAGGTCACTGAGCTGTCCGGTTGGCCGGCGTCGAGCGTGGCAGCTTGATGACGCTCTGGTACCTCGCCCGCGCGGCGGGCATCGTCGCGATGATCATGTTCACGGTGTCGGCCTCGCTCGGCATCCTCACCTCGGGCAGTCGTGATCCGGGCCGCCGGTTCTGGCTGCAGTACGTGCACCGCTCGGCAGCAGCCACCGGTCTGGTCCTGCTGACGACGCACGTCATCGCGGTCATCGCCGACGCCTACGTAGACATCAGTCCGACCGTCCTGGTCTGGCCGTTCGGCTCCGGCTACCGACCCTTCGCGATGGTCGTCGGTGTGCTCGCCCTGTTTGGGCTGGTGCTCGCCGCAGTCGTCGGAGCCGCCCGCGGCCGCCTCGCGAAGTCGGAGGCCCTCACCAAGCACTGGCGCTCGATCCACATCGCCGCATCCATCGGCTGGCTGCTGTCCATCGGTCACTCACTCCTGGCCGGCACCGACCGCGGCACCCCCTGGATGCTGGCCATCACCCTCGGCTGCCTGGGTGCAGTCGCCGCGGCGGGTGCGTACCGCGCCCGCAGCCAGGCAGCACGTGCCAGTACGCCGCTCAACCTCGCACGAGCCGGGAGAACGCGATGACGACCTTGCAAGACACCCGGGTGCGGGTCATCGGCGAGCCACGGTTGCTGGCGGGCTTCGACCAGGGTCGCGCGGATCTGCAGCGCCATCACTGGACCCACGGGACTCAGCCGGACCTCACCCGCGAGACCTACACGCGGCTGGCCGAGTCCGTCGGCCTCAGAGGACGCGGCGGCGCGGCGTTTCCGGTCGCGCTGAAGCTGGCCGACCTCCCCGCGCGCGGCGTCGAGGCTGTCGTCGTCAACGGTTCTGAGAGCGAGCCGGTGAGCCGCAAGGACCGTCTGCTCCTGACCGTCGCACCGCACCTGGTCCTGGACGGAGCTGTCGGCCTGGCCCGCGCACTTGGTGCGCCGCACGTGCTGATCGCCGTACATGATGCGGTGGCGGCCACCTCCGTTCGGGAGGCGATCGTGGAGCGGGACGACGGTGTGGCGATCGAGGTGAGCGACACACCTGGCCGCTTTGTCGCAGGTGAGGCCCGTGCAGTACTGAGCGCGTTGGAAGGCGGTCCCGCCGTACCGCCTGGGCGGAGGGTGTTGCCGACGCGGAAGGGGTACCACCGGCGGCCGACGTTCCTGTCGAACGTGGAGACGTTCGCGCAGCTCGCCGTACTCGCGCGGCTGGGGTCCAAGGGGTTCAGCAGCACCGGACTGATCAGCGAGCCCGGGACTCAGTTGCTGACGATCGACGGCGCGGTGCGGCAGCCGGGTGTGATCGAGACGCCGACCGGTGTGCCGCTGGACACCGTGCTGCAGTTCTCGGGTGCGGAACCCGGTCCGGTGCTGCTGGGTGGGTACCACGGCCGCTGGCTCGCGCGGACCGACGGTCTGACGCTGCAGCGACCGGAGGCGTCGGCCGGGATCATCGTGGCGCTCGGGTCGGACACCTGTCCGCTGGGTGAGGTGCACCGGGTCGCGGGTTGGCTGGCGAGTCAGTCAGCCGGGCAATGCGGGCCGTGCGTGTTCGGCCTCGCGGCACTGGTCGACGACTTCGGCAGATTGGTGCGGGGCGAGCCGGCCGGGTGGCACGAGGCCCACCGTCACCTGGGTCTCGTCCCCGGGCGGGGCGCCTGCGCGCATCCGGACGGCTCGGCGCGGTTCCTCGCGTCGGCGTTGGAGGTGTTCGGCGAGGACGTGCGGCTCCACCTCGGGGGAGGCGGCGGCTGCGGCCGGCCGGTGCGCGGAGTCCTGCCTGTGCCTGGAGGCGAGTGGTGAACAGACTGGAGATCGACTGGACGCGCTGCGACGGGCACGGCCTCTGCGCCACCCTGTTGCCGGACGACGTCGTCCTCGACGAATGGGGTTTCCCGGTGCTGCGCGGACGGGAGATCACCGCCGGTGCCGCGCCGGACGTACGCCGCGCGATCCTGGCCTGCCCGGCACTGGCGTTGCGCTTTGCTGACAGGTGAAATACGCCATGCAACCGATCCGTGAAGTGTGATCTACAAGGCTCTGGACAGGCTCGTCCCGACATCACACCAGTGACAAAGGTGGACTAGTCTCTGAGTGATCGCACAATGTCGTGCGGTCCGGCGCGAGCGGCGCCGAGGCACGCGTGGAGACGGTGGGGAATGCAGAGCAAGCTGGACGTCCAGAAGGCGGAAGTTCTCGCCAAGGCGGTGGCTGCGGGAACACATGGGCACGACAAATCGGTGGATCCCGGGAAGCTGAGGACGTTCCTCGAGCGCTACTACCGGTACGTCGCCGCCGAGGACGTGGCCGAACGCCAGCCGACCGACTGTCTGGGCGCTGCACGGCACCATTACAAGACCGCCGCATCGCGGCCGCAGGGTACGGCGAAGGTTCACGTCTTCACCCCGACCCTGGAGGAGCACGGCTGGTCCGCGGACGGCCGGACCGTGGTCGAGATCGTCGTCGACGACATGCCCTTCCTGGTGGACAGCGCCTCGATGGCGATCACCGACCACAGCCTCGAGTTGCAGCTGCTGATCCACCCCCAGTTCGTGGTCCGGCGGGATGTCGCCGGCACGCTGCAGGAGGTCCTGGACGACACCGAGCCCTCGGACGCGCACGATCTGGTCCGGGAGAGCTGGATGCACCTGGAGATCGAGCGGATCGCCGACGTGGCCGACCAGCGGGCCCTGGAGCAGGCGCTGCAGAAGGTGCTGCACGACGTGCGCGAGGCGGTCGAGGACTGGCCGAAGATGCACGAGAAGGCGGTCTCGATCGCCGAGGAGCTGAACGCGGCCGACCTACCGGTGGGCGAGAACGAGGTGGAGGAGGCGCGCGAGCTGCTGGAGTGGCTGGCCGACGAGCACTTCACCTTCCTCGGCTACCGCGAGTACGACTTCACCATGGAGGGCGAGCAGGGCATCCTGCGCGGCCGTCCCGGGACCGGGCTGGGCATCCTCCGGCCGGACCCGAAGCCGAACTCCGGCAAGCTCCCGCCCGAGGTGAGCGCGAAGGCCCGTGAGCGCAAGCTGCTGATCCTGACCAAGGCGAACTCGCGGTCCACCGTGCACCGGTCGGCGTACCTGGACTATGTGGGTATCAAGCAGTTCGATGCGAACGGCGACCCGGTGCTGGAGCGCCGGTTCATCGGTCTGCTGTCGTCGACGGCGTACACCGAGAGCGTCATGCAGGTGCCGGTACTGCGGCGCAAGGCGCTGGAGCTGTTCCGGCTGACCGGCTTCGACCCGAACAGCCACAGCGGCAAGGGTCTGCTCGACGTACTGGAGACGTACCCGCGCGACGAGTTGCTGCAGGCGCCGGTGGAGGACCTGCTGCCGATCGTGCAGTCGGTGCTGCACCTGCAGGAGCGGCGTGCGGTCAAGCTGTTCGTACGGCGTGACGTCTACAACCGCTACCTGTCCTGCCTGGTGTACCTGCCGCGTGACCGCTACACCACTGCGGTCCGGCTGCGGATGCAGCAGATCCTCAAGGACGCCATCGGCGCCGAGTCCGTCACGTACGCGGCGTACGTCACCGAGTCCGTGCTGGCCCGCGTCCACTTCGTCGTCCGGATGAAGCAGGGCGAGACCGTGGGGGAGTTCGACTCCGAGCTGCTCGAGCAGAAGGTGGTCGAGGCGACCCGCGCCTGGGAGGACGACTTCACCGCGGCCCTGCACGCCCAGGGTGGCGACGGTGCCGTGACACAACTGGCCCGCCGGTACGCCGGTGCTTTCCCGGAGGCGTACAAGGAGGACTTCGACGCCCGGGTCGCCGTCAAGGATGTGACCGTGCTGGAGGCGCTGCCGCCCGAGAACGGGCTGGCCATGTCGCTCTACAGTCCGCTGGACGAGGAGTGGGAGGGCGAACGCCGCTTCAAGGTCTACCGGACCGGATCGGCGCTGTCGCTGTCGCAGGTGCTGCCGCATCTGACCCACATGGGCGTCGAGGTCATCGACGAGCGCCCGTACGAGATCCGCCGCGGCGACGCGACGGTGTACATCTACGACTTCGGGCTGAAGGCGCCGGAGAACACCGACGAGCGCGAGGAACTGCGCAAGCTCTTCTCCGACACCTTCCAGGCGGTCTGGCAGGGCCGGGCCGAGTCCGACAAGCTGAACGCGCTGGTCCTGCGCGGGAACCTCAGCTGGCGTCAGGTCTCGATCCTGCGGGCGTACCAGCGGTACATCCGGCAGGGCGGTACGCCGTTCAGCCAGGACTACATCGAGAACACGTTCCTGAACCACGTGGACGTGGCCGGCCTGCTCGTCCAGCTGTTCGAGGTCAGCTTCGACCCGGCCCGCGGCGCCGCCGACGATCCGGACCGGATCGCCCGGACAGCCCAGCTGGAGAAGGAGATCCTGGCCGCGCTGGACACGGTGCAGAGCCTGGACGAGGACCGGATCCTGCGGTCCTACCTGACCGTGATCAAGGCGACGCTGCGGACGAACTTCTTCCAGCCCCGGATCGCCGACGGCCAGCCGCGTGACTACATCTCGATCAAGCTGGAGCCGAAGGCGATCCCGGATCTGCCGCAGCCGCGGCCGGCGTACGAGATCTTCGTGTACTCGCCACAGGTCGAAGGTGTGCACCTGCGCTTCGGCGCGGTCGCCCGCGGCGGGCTGCGCTGGTCCGACCGTCGCGAGGACTTCCGGACCGAGGTGCTCGGCCTGGTCAAGGCGCAGATGGTGAAGAACTCCGTGATCGTGCCGGTCGGCGCGAAGGGCGGGTTCTACGCCAAGAAGCTGCCCGACCCGACCGTTGACCGCGACGCCTGGCTGGCCGAGGGCATCGCGTCGTACAAGACCTTCATCTCCGGTCTGCTCGACATCACCGACAACATCGTTGCCGGTGGCATCGTCGCGCCGCGGGACGTGGTCCGGTACGACGGCGACGACGCCTACCTGGTCGTTGCCGCGGACAAGGGCACGGCGACGTTCTCGGACATCGCGAACGGGGTCGCGAAGCAGTACGGCTTCTGGCTGGGCGACGCGTTCGCCTCCGGTGGCTCGGTCGGGTACGACCACAAGGCGATGGGCATCACCGCGCGCGGTGCCTGGGAGTCGGTCAAGCGGCACTTCCGCGAGATGGGCCACGACTGCCAGAACGAGGACTTCAGCGTCGTCGGGGTCGGCGACATGTCCGGTGACGTGTTCGGCAACGGGATGCTGGCCTCGGAGCACATCCGGCTGGTCGCGGCGTTCGACCACCGGCACATCTTCCTCGACCCGTCACCGGACGCGGCCAAGTCGTATTTGGAGCGCCGGCGGCTGTTCGATCTGCCGCGGTCGTCCTGGGCCGACTACGACTCGGGCCTGATCTCCGAGGGCGGCGGCATCTACCCGCGGACCGACAAGGCGATCCCGATCTCGGCCGAGGTCCGCCAGGTGCTCGGCATCGAGGGCAGCCCGGCGACGCTGACGCCGGCCGAACTGATGAACGCGATCCTGAAGGCGCCGGTCGACCTGTTCTGGAACGGCGGCATCGGCACCTACGTGAAGGCGTCGACCGAGTCGAACGGCGACGTCGGCGACAAGGCGAACGACGCGATCCGGATCAACGGCGCCGACCTGCGCGCCCGGGCGGTCGGCGAAGGCGGCAACCTCGGCTTCACCCAGCTGGGCCGGATCGAGTACGCCGCGGGTGGCGGCCGGATCAACACCGACTTCATCGACAACGTGGCCGGCGTGGACACCTCCGACCACGAGGTGAACATCAAGATCCTGCTGGACAAGGTGGTTGCCGACGGCGACCTGACCGAGAAGCAGCGCAACGACATCATCGCGTCGATGACCGACGAGGTCGCCGGGCTGGTGCTGAAGAGCAACTACCGGCAGAACATCGCGCTGGCCAACGCGACCGCGCAGGCGCCGGCCCTGATGCACGTCCACCAGGACTGGGTACGGCGGCTGGAGAAGCAAGGACTGCTGAACCGCGAACTGGAGTTTCTGCCGAGCGTCGCCGAGTTCAAGCGGCGCAAGGCCGATGGACGCGGGCTGACCTCACCTGAACTGTCGGTGCTGATCGCCTACACGAAGATCGTGCTCGAGGCCGAGCTGCTGAAGACGTCGCTGCCGGACGACCACTACCTGGCGCACAAGCTGTCCAGCTACTTCCCGAAGGCGATCCAGGAGCGGTTCGCCGAGCAGATCCAGTCCCACCAGCTGCGGCGCGAGATCATCACCACCCAGGTGGTGAACGAGTTCGTCAACACGTCCGGCATCACGGCGTACCACCGGCTCTCGCTGGAGACCGGCGGCACGGTCGAGGACGTCGTACGCGCCAACCTGGCCGCGTCCCGGATCTTCGCGCAGCCCGAGCTGCTGTCCGGGAATGCTGCTCTCGACAACGTCGTCGACGCGGCGACGCAGACGCACATGCGGCTGGAGACCCGGACGCTGGTTGAGCGAGCCACGCGCTGGCTGGTCAGCAACCAGCGGCCACCGGTCGACATCGAGGAACTGATCGAGCTCTTCGCGCCGGGGATCGCGAGTCTGACCGCCGCGCTGCCGGACATCCTGCGCGGTCGCGAGCTGGCGTTGTTCGAGCAGCGGCGGGAAGCCCTTGTACAGAAGGGGGTTTCGCCCGAGTTCGCCACCCGGATCGCGGTGCTTCCCCCGGCGTACGCCGGACTGGGCGTGGTCGAGACCGCGTCCCGCGACAACCTCGACATCCTCGAGGTCGCCAAGGTTCACCTCGCTCTCGGCGAGCGCCTGCAACTGGGCCGCTTCCTGGAACGCATCATCGGGCTGCCTCGCACCGACCGCTGGCAGACGATGGCCCGGGCCGCACTGCGGGACGACCTGCACGCCGTCCACGCCCGCCTGACCCGCCAGGTCCTCGCCACCACGGACGCGACCGACGAACCCGAGGACCGCGTCATCACCTGGCAGGACCAGAACGAAGCAGCCCTGTCGCGAGCCGCCACCATGCTCGAGGAAATCGTCGAAACCGAAGGCCCCGAACTGGCCCACTTGTCAGTCGGCCTCCGCCTGGTCCGAACCCTCCTCGCCAACCAGGCCTGACGCCTCGCCAGCTAGCCGGATGGAACCCCGTCCGGCTAGCTGCGCTCCGTCCTGTGGATCGGGAGCTAGTGCTTGGTGGCGTGGAAGATGAGGAGGCGGGAGTCTGTGGTTGCGGGCTCGTCGTGCCAGCCGCCTTGGATGGTGATGGCGCCGAAGCCGGCGTCTTCGAGGGCGGCGGTGATCTCCTCGACGGTGCGGAAGTAGAGGGTGGTGGTGTACACGGCATCGCGGCCGTCGTCGAACACGTTGTGCGCGTCGAACACCACCCGCCCACCGTCCACCTCGGTCACCTCGACCCATTCGCGCAGGTGACCCGCCGACGTGTCCCGTTCGCCGTACGTCGCTTCCCTCGTCCAGCTCTCCCAGGCACGCATGACCGGGTTGCGGCTCTCGAAGGTGATCACCCCGCCGGTCCGCAGGGCGTCGGCGCACGACTTGAGCGCGGACGGGAGGTCGTCGTCGGAGACATGCATCATCGTGTTGCCGCTGCTCACGACCAGATCGACGTCTCCCGTGGACGCGATCACGGACGCGTCGCCGTCGATCCATGTCACCGCCTCTGCGCCCGGCTGCCGGCGCGCGAAGTTCAGCATCGTCGGGCTCGGATCGATCCCGATGACGACGCGTCCGGGCGCGACCAACGCTCTGGTCAGGAGCCCGGTGCCGCAGCCGAGATCGACGACCTTGGTGGCCCCGATCGCGTCGGCCACCCGCCGGAAGTAGTCGTGGTCGGCCCCGGCCGGGTTGTCGACGTCGTACAGCTCGACGAGTTCCTCGTCCCCATACGGATCCAAAGTCACCGGCTCACGGTAGGTGCACCGATCGGGCTACGCAACGAGGTTTCCGAGCCCGACGATCCGGTCATCCGCTGCGATGCGAGGATGACGCCGTGCGTGGACTTGTGGATGTCGTTGGTGCGGTGGAGTATCCGGGGCGTGGGTTGGTGCTCGGGCGGGATCGGGAGGGTGTGCCGTTTGCGGCGTACTGGCTGACCGGGCGTACTGCGGCCTCACAGGGCCGGAAGCTGGTCGTGTCGGACGATTCGATCGTGGTGCAGGACGTGTCGGGTGCGTCCTCCGACGACCTGCGTCACTACACGGCCGCCGTTCGTAGCGACGGCTGGGTTGTCGTGGGCAACGGAACGCAGGTGAGTGAGCTGGCGCAGGCGCTGAGGGCCGGGCGCGATCTGCAGCTGGCGCTACGGGATCACGCGTATGAGCCGGACCCGCCGAACCGTACGCCGCGGATCTTCGCGACCGCATCGACGGACGGCACCAACGTGATCGTAGGCTCGGCCCGGTCCGTCCCCGGCGCTGAAGAGTTGGTGGAGCACCCGTCCCTCTTCGTCCCCGAGTTGCCGCCGGCAACGGCCGTCCACGTCAGCACGTACGCCGGGACCGCCGCCGACGTGATCACCTCCGGCTACCCCGAGGTCGTCGGCATCAGAAGCGGTTGGCAGGACATCGCGGACGGTGTCTGGGGTGCCCTCAGCTCGTCGCTACGGGTGGCCCTCTTCGTAGCCCCGCTCGCTGCGCCCTTCAGCGGGTCTGATCAACGATCAGAGACGAGGACCTCGACCGAGTACTGATCGGCTCGGTAGCAGTGGTCGCCGAACTCGACCGGCGATCCGTCGGCGTCGTACGCGGACCGGGTCATCGTGACCAGCGGTTCGGCCTTGGACATGTGCAGGGTGCGGCGTTCCTCGGCGGTCGCGTTGCGGGCGCCGATCCGCTGCCGGGCGACGGTCGGGCGGATCCCGCGAGCCCGGAGTACGGCGTACAGGCCGTCGGTCTCGAGTTCGGTCGCGGTCAGGTCGTTCATTGCTGGCGGCAACCAGTTGCGCAGGATCGCGAGCGGCAGATCACCGGCGTACCGCAACCGCACGATCGACACCAGCGGGCTGCCCGGCGGCAACCCGAGCACCTCGGCGGCCCGGTCGTCGTACGCCTCGCAGCTGAGCGCGAGCACATCGGTCCGCGGCGTCCGGCCCTCCCGGACCAGGTCGTCGTACAGGCTGGTCAGCTCGGCCTTGCGGTGCACCATCTGGTTCGCGACCGTGGTGCCGATGCCGCGGCGGCGGACCAGCAGGCCCTTGTTCACCAGCTCGGAGATGGCCCGGCGAACGGTCGGCCTGGACAGGCCGAGGCGGTCCGACATCGCGATCTCGTTCTCGAACGGGTCGCCGGGGCGGAGCGTGCCGCCGCTGATGGCAGCGGTCAGCTGCTCGGCGAGCTGGTGGTAGAGCGGCACCGGGCTCGTCCGATCGATGCTGATCGGCAGGGCGGCCATGGCCGGATGGTACCCGAGCAAGGTAAGTATGTCTGCACGTCCGAATGTGCTAACAAACTATTGACACGTCTTCTCCTGCCCGGAAGGCTGGCCGGGCGGGCGGCGCCGGACCATGCTGGAGCCGTCGACTGACTGCGCCTGGCCACTGGCCGGGTACGACGAGAGAGGGCGGCTGGGGATGCGGATCGGGTTGGTCGGGGTGGGGCGGATCGGGGCGTTCCACGCCGCGACGCTCAAGGGGTTACCGGCGGTGGTTCAGGTGGTGGTCGCGGACGCCGACTCGAGTCGTGCCGAAGTGGTCGCGAAGGACCTCGGCGTGGAGTTCGCCCCGGACGTGCCGGCCCTGCTGGCGAGCGGGCTGGACGGCTTCGTCATCGCCGCCGCCACGTCGGCGCACGCAGAGTTGATCGCAGCCGGTGTTGCCGCGGGCATTCCGACGTTCTGCGAGAAGCCGGTCGCTCTCGACCTGGCCGAGACGCAGCGCGTGGTCGAGTTGGTCGAGGCGTCCGACGTACCGGTGCATGTCGGCTTCCAGCGCCGGTTCGACGCCGGCTACCAGGCTGCGCGGGCCAAGGTCGAGTCCGGCGAGCTCGGCTTCATCCACCACATCCGTGCCAACACGAACGACGCGTTCCCGCCGCATCGCGAGTACATCCCGCAGAGCGGCGGCTTCTTCCGCGACTGCACGGTGCACGACTTCGACATCATCCGGTACGTCACCGGTCGCGAGGTCGTCAGCGTCTACGCGACCGGCGCCAACCGCGGCGAGGCATTCTTCGGCGAGTACGGCGACGTGGATGCGGCGGCCGCCCTGCTCACGCTGGACGACAGCACCTTCGTCGCGGTCAGCGGCACGCGCTACAACGGCGCGGGGCACGACGTACGGATGGAGCTCCTGGGCAGTCTGGGTTCGGTCGCGGTCGGGCTGGACGAGCACACCGCGCTCCGCTCGGCCGAACCCGGCGTCACCTTCCCGGACGGCAAGCCGCATCTAACCTTCATGGATCGCTTCCAGCCGGCGTACATCGCGGAGCTGACCGCCTTCACCGAGGTTGCCGCCGGCACTCGCGAGGTGCCCTGCACTGTCCGCGACGCGCTCGCCGCCTTCCGCATCGCCGACGCGTGCGAGCAGTCCCGGCACGAAAACCGCGTCGTCACCCTGAACCCCTGAAGAGGAGACCTGCTCGATGACTGATCTCGCTGCCCGGATCGCCGGCGCCCCGATCTCGTGGGGCGTCTGCGAGGTCCCCGGCTGGGGCTGGCAGTACGACGCGGAGACGGTACTGGCCGAGATGCGCGCCGTCGGCCTCGCCGCGACCGAGTTCGGCCCGATCGGATTCCTGCCGGACGAACCCGCCGACAAGGCGAAGACCCTGGCCGATGTGGGCCTGCGGGCCGTCGGTGGATTCGTCCCGGTCGTCCTGCACGATCCGTCGTACGACCCTGCTCTTGAGGTCACTCTGGCCCTCGATGGATTCGTCGCCGCGGGAGCCGGCACGCTGGTCCTCGCTGCCGCGACCGGCCAGGAGGGGTACGACGATCGCCCGGTGCTGGACGATGACGGTTGGGGCACGCTGCTCGCCAACCTGGACAAGCTGTCCGCGCTGGCCGCCGATCGCGGGGTGCTGGCTACGATCCACCCGCACGTCGGCACCATGGTCGAGAACACCGATGACGTCGACCGCGTCCTGCGCGGCTCGTCGATCGGCCTCACCCTGGACACCGGCCATCTGCTGATCGGCGGCGTCGATCCCGTCGCGTTGACCCTCGACCACACTGCCCGGATCAAGCACACCCACCTGAAGGACGTCGACGCCGGCTGGGCCGCGAAGGTCCAGGCCGGCGAGGTCACCTACACCGACGCCGTCCGGCAGGGCATGTACCGCCCGCTCGGCGCCGGCGACATCGACCTCACCGCGATCGTCGGCACGCTGGAGAAGTCCGGGTACGACGGCTGGTACGTGCTGGAGCAGGACACGATCCTCCCGGACCGGCCGGCCGACGAGGGCCCGGTGGTCGACGTACGGGCGAGTATCGCGCATCTGCGCGGGATCGCGGAGGCCGTGTAATGACCGTGTTGGCAGTCGATGAACGGGTGGCGGTGTGATGGCGGACGACGTACTGACGATCGGGCGGATCGGGGTGGACCTCTATCCGCTGCAGATCGGTACGCACCTTGAGGACGTCACGTCGTTCGGGAAGTTCTTGGGTGGAAGCGCGACGAACGTGGCGGTGGCCGCGGCGAAGCACGGGCGGAAGTCTGCTGTGATCAGCCGGACCGGCAACGATCCGTTCGGCACGTTCATCCATCGGACGCTGCTCGAACTCGGCGTCGACGATCGGTACGTGACGCCGGTCGACGGGCTGCCGACGCCGATCACGTTCTGCGAGATCTTCCCGCCGGACAGTTTCCCCTTGTATTTCTACCGGTTCCCGAAGGCGCCGGATCTCGTGATCAACCCGTCCGAGCTCGATCTCGAAGCGATCCGGGATGCGCGGATCTACTGGTCGACGGTGACCGGGCTGTCGGCCGAGCCATCTCGGTCGGCGCACTTCGCTGCCTGGGAAGCGCGTGGTCGGCGGCCGATCACGGTGCTGGATCTCGACTACCGGCCGATGTTCTGGGCCGATCCGAGCGAGGCGCACGAGCAGGTCAGCCGGGCGCTGGAGTACTGCACGGTTGCTGTTGGCAACCGTGAGGAGTGTGAAGTCGCGGTCGGCGAGACGGATCCGGACAAGGCCGCGCAGGCGTTGCTGGATCGCGGCCTCGAACTCGCCGTCGTCAAACAAGGCCCCAAGGGAACGCTGGCCCGAACCCGGGACGAGCGGGTCGAAGTACCGCCGTACCCAGTCGAGGTAGTCAACGGCCTCGGCGCCGGCGACGGCTTCGGCGGCGCGCTGTGCCACGGTCTCTTGTCCGGCTGGCCTCTGGAGAAGATCATCCGTTTCGCCAACACAGCCGGCGCCATCGTCGCGTCCCGACTCGAATGCTCCACCGCCATGCCCACCACCAAGGAAGTCCTCTCCCACATGGGTGATGAAGCATGACCCCTCCCGACCAGACCCCCGACTCCCGCCGCCCCATCCCCATCCGCCGCCCCAACCCAGACACCGACCCCACAGTCGTCACCCCCACCCCCGACCCCCCGGCCCGCTCCCACCGCCACCCCGACCCAGCCAACGACCCCACAGTCATCACCCACACCCCCGAAGCCCCAGGCCGCCCCCACCGCAGCCCCGACCCAGACAACGACCCCACAGTCATCACCCACACCCCCGATGACCCGGCCACCCCCCACCCCGACGACCCCACCCTGCCCGCCCACACCAGCCACCCCCGCCCCCACAACCCGGCTACCCCCAACCCCGGCTCCAACGACACCACCGTCATCGCCCAGCCCGGGGCCGACCCCGCAGCTGCGGGGTCCCACGGCAGGCCCACCGGCCCCAACGACCCAACGATCGCAGTGCCATCCGCACCGCGCGGTGCGAACAACCCGACGGCTGCTGTGCCGTCCGCACCAACCGGCGCCAACGACCCACCCGTCGCGGTGCCGTCCGCACGTCCCGGCGCCAACGACCCAACCGTGGTCGCACAGGCACCGCGGTACTCCGACGACCCAACCGTCGAGTCCTGGACTGATTCAGCGCAGTCCCACCCAGCCGCAACACCTACAGGACCCTCCACACCACAGGGCCCTGCCACACCACAAGCCCCTGCCACGCCGCCAGGTCCGGGTACGCCGCCAGGTCCAGGGCGCCACCACGCACCCCGCAGAGACGTGGGGCAGGAGGCGCCCGCCTCCGCGTGGCACCCTGCGACCCCGACCGGCCAACCGACCCCCACCGACGAGCCCGCACCCACCGGCCCCGCCGACGACCAGACAACCGCGATCGCCAACCTAGACGTCTCAACCGAGCAACCGCCCTCGCAAGCACCAGCGCAACCACCGTCTCAACCACCGGCGCAACCAGGGGGGCCAACGTCATCGCAAGGACCAGCCCAGCCATCGCCGCAGCCATCAGGCCAACCGCCGTCGCAAGGATCGGGGCAGGAGCCGTGGCAGGGATCGGCTCAAGCACCGTCGCCACAGGCAGGGCAGCAGCCGTCGCAGGAATCGGAGCACCCGCCGTCCCAGCCACCGGGGCAGGGGTTGGAGCAGGCGCCGTCGCAACCTGAGGGGCAGCAGCCGTGGCAGGGATCGGCGCAAGCGCCGTCGCCACAGGCAGGGCAGCAGCCGTGGCAGGGATCGGAGCAGCCGCCGTCCCAGTCACCGGGGCAGGGGTTGGAGCAGGCGCCGTCGCAACCTGAGGGCAAGCAGCCGTGGCGAGGATCGGAGCGAGCGCTCCCGCCGGCGGCAGGGCAGCAGCCGTGGCAAGGATCGGAGCACCCGCCGTCCCAGCCACCGGGGCAGGGGTCGGAGCACCTACCGGCGCAGCCACCGGGGCAGCAGACGTGGCAGGGATCGGAGCATGTGCCGTCGCAACCTGCGGGACAGGTGCCGTCTCTTGCGCCGGCGTATGTGACTGCGGGTGCGCAGGGGTATGGGGCTCGGTTGGCTGAGTTGACTGAGATTCGGGTGCGTCATCCTGAGCGAGTTGCGGATGCGTGGCAGCGGCGTCGGACTCGCGAACTCGTTGGGGAGGACGGTCGCCTGCTGATCGTTGCGGCTGACCATCCGGCGCGCGGTGCTCTCGGCGTACGTGACGATCGACTCGCCATGGCCAGCCGGCCCGGCCTGATCGATCGGCTGATCACGGCGCTCGAGCGTCCGGGTGTCGACGGTGTCCTCGCAACACCGGACGTTCTCGAGGATCTCCTCCTGCTAGGCGCGCTCGAGGGAAAGGTGGTCATCGGCTCGATGAACCGCGGCGGCCTGCAGGGCTCCGCCTTCGAGCTCGACGACCGATTCACGGCCTACGCAACAGCAGCCGACATCGCCTCGCGCCGGCTCGACGGTGGGAAGATGCTGACGCGCATCGACCTCGGCGACCCCGGCACCGTGGCTACGCTCGAAGCCAGCGCGAAGGCGGTCACCGAACTCGCCGAGCACAAGCTGATGGCAATGGTCGAGCCGTTCTGGTCCACCCGCCGCGACGGCCGTGTCACGAACGTCCTTGACGCCGACTCGGTGATCAAGTCGGTGAACATCGCCGCCGGCCTGGGCGCCACCAGCGCGTACACCTGGCTCAAGCTCCCAGTTG
Organism: Kribbella pittospori; assembly: GCF_004331465.1. Taxonomy (GTDB): domain Bacteria; phylum Actinomycetota; class Actinomycetes; order Propionibacteriales; family Kribbellaceae; genus Kribbella; species Kribbella pittospori. The sequence continues at coordinate 112,986 of NZ_SJKB01000017.1, read as the reverse complement.
TCGACGACCTGGACCGAGTCATGGACTCGACCACCCTCCCGACGCTGCTCCTCGGCGGCGACCCGACCGTCGCTCCCGAAGAGACGTACGCGTCCTGGGGCAAGGCCATGAGCCTCCCGTCGGTCCGCGGACTCGTCGTCGGCCGCGCGCTCCTGTTCCCGCCCGACGGCGACGTCGCATACGCCGTCGACCACGCCGCAGCCCTGGTACACGGAGGCGCCGCATGACCGAGCATCGCGAACCAGCCACCTCCGCACGGGGAAGCGAGGCACGTCCATGACCGAGTGGTTCAGGCCCGCCGGATCCACGTCACACCAGGGATTCGACGTGTCCGTCACCCCAGGGGAGAAGGACTGGGAGCACACCGGCTTGTACGTCGCGACCCTGCGCCCAGGGCAGTCCGTCGAGATCGACACCGGCGATTGCGAGTACCTCGTCCTCCCGCTGAGCGGATCAGCCGAAGTGATCGTCGACGGTGAGACCCTCCCGTTGGGCGGCCGCGCCGACGTGTTCGCCGGCCCGACCGACCTCGCGTACGTCCCACGCAACTCGACCCTTGCCGTCACCAGCGCGGGTGGCGCCCGCATCGCCTTCCCACACGCGAAGGCCGCGAGCGACTACCCGTACCGCCGGATCGGCGTCGAGCAGGTGGAGACCGAACTACGCGGCGCGGGCGTCGCGTCCCGCCAGGTCCGCAACTTCGGTACGCCGGCCGTCCTCGAGGCCGACTCGATCATCGCCTGCGAGGTTCTCACCCCGGCAGGGAACTGGTCGTCGTACCCGCCGCACAAGCACGACGAGCACAAGCCTGGCAAGGAGAGCGTGCTGGAAGAGATCTACTACTTCGAGCTCCAGCTCTCCGACGCTGCCCCGGAAGGTGTCAAGGGCAACGACCCGATCGGTTACCAGCGGGTCTACGGCACCGAGGACCGCCCCATCGACGTCCTCGCGGAGGTTCGCGACGGGGATGTGGTGCTGGTGCCTCACGGTTGGCATGGTCCGGCGATGGCGCCTCCTGGTTATGACATGTACTACCTGAACGTGATGGCCGGCCCCGGAACCGAACGCCAGTGGCTGATCACCGACGACCCGAACCACGGCTGGGTCCGCGACCTGTGGGCCACCCAGCAGATCGACCCGCGCCTGCCTTTCGGTGCAACAGATCAGTTCGGATCAGCAGAGCCTTTCGATGCAGCAGAGCCTTTCGGAGGAGAACAGTCATGACGGTGCGTCTCACGGTCGCGCAGGCGTTGGTGCGATTCCTGAGCGTCCAGTACTCGGAGCGTGACGGCGAGCGGCAGCGCCTGTTCGCCGGGTGTCTGGGCATCTTCGGGCACGGCAACGTGGCCGGCGTCGGCCAGGCATTGCTGCAGGCCGAGCTCGAGGACCCGACGGCACTGCCGTACATCCTGGCCCGCAACGAGCAGGCCATGGTGCACACCGCGTCCGCCTTCGCCCGCACCCGTGACCGGCTCCAGACCTATGCCTGCACGGCAAGCATCGGCCCGGGCTCGACCAACATGGTGACCGGCGCGGCCCTCGCCACGGTCAACCGGTTGCCGGTACTCATCCTCCCTTCGGACGTGTTCGCAACCCGGGTGGCGACCCCCGTGCTGCAGGAATTGGAGAACGTCGGCGCCGGCGACGTCTCCGTCAACGACGCGTTCCGCCCGGTGTCGAAGTACTTCGACCGCATCTGGCGCCCCGAGCAACTGCCGTCGGCACTGCTGAACGCCATGCGGGTGCTGACCGACCCGGTCGAGACCGGCGCGGTGACCTTGGCCCTGCCACAGGACGTGCAGGCCGAGGCCTACGACTGGCCGGACGAGCTCTTCACCGAGCGCACCTGGTACGTCGCAAGGCCATTGCCTGAGGCATCAATTGTCGACAAGGCGGTAGATCTCCTACGGGCCGCGAAGGCGCCGCTGATCGTCGCCGGTGGTGGCGTGCACTACTCCGGCGCCGAGGACGCGCTGCGCCGGTTCGCCGAGGCGACCGGCGTACCTGTCTCGGAAACCCAAGCAGGCAAGGGATCCCTGCGCTACGACCATCCGCAGTCGGTTGGCGCGGTCGGCTCGACCGGGACCACGGCAGCCAACGCCCTGGCTCGTGACGCCGACCTGGTGATCGGTATCGGCACTCGCTACAGCGACTTCACGACGGCCTCGCGGACAGCCTTCCAGAATCCGGACGTGCGGTTCGTCAACATCAACGTTGCGCGCTTCGACGGTGGCAAGCATGCCGGCCTTCCTCTCGTCGCGGATGCCCGGGAGGCCCTTGTTTCCTTGACATCCGCGCTCGGCGACTGGTCTGTGGGCGATCAGTACAGATCATCGGCGTCCACTCTCGCAACCCAGTGGGACGAGATTGTGGACAACACCTACAACCCTCCCGCGGAGGTGACCTCGAAACTCGCCGTCGGCGTCCTGACCCAGGGCGAGGTGCTCGGTGCCGTCAACGAATTGTCGGCGGCATCTGATGTGGTGGTTTGCGCAGCCGGGTCGATGCCCGGCGAGCTGCACAAACTGTGGCGGACGCGCGACCCGAAGGGATACCACGTCGAATATGGCTACTCCTGCATGGGATACGAGATCGCCGGCGGCATCGGGGTCCGCCTCGGCGCACCGGATCGCGACGTCTTCGTCCTGGTCGGCGACGGGTCGTACCTGATGATGTCGAGTGAGCTCGTCACCGCGGTCCAGGAGAACGTGAAGATCATCGTCGTCCTGGTTCAGAACCACGGCTTCGCCTCCATCGGCGCGTTGTCGGAGTCGCTCGGTTCGCAGCGCTTCGGGACGGCGTACCGCAGGCGCAGCGGCGACGGGCGGCTGGACGGGGACTACCTGCCGGTGGACCTCGCGGCCAACGTTCGGAGCCTGGGCGTGGACGTGATCGAGGTGCACGACCGCTCCGAGCTCGAGAAGGCGATCGGTACGGCGAAGGCCGCCAACGGCCCGATCGCGATCCACGTCACGACCGATCCGCTGATCGGCGGGCCGGACAGCGAGTCCTGGTGGGACGTCCCGGTCAGCGAGGTGTCCGCGCTGCAGTCCACCCAGGCCGCATCCGCGCAGTACGAGGAGAGCAAGAAGGCTCAGCGGTTGTACGTCGCTCCGGTCGAGGGAGACAGCTGACATGGGCACGCTGAGCATCGGTACGGCGCCGGACTCGTGGGGAGTCTGGTACGCCGACGATCCGCGGCAGACCCCGTGGACCCGGTTCCTCGACGAGGTGGTGGCAGCCGGCTACACCCGGATCGAGCTGGGACCGTACGGCTACCTGCCGACCGATCCAGTCCGCCTCAAGGACGAGCTGGACCGGCGCGGCCTCACGATCACCGCTGGCACGACCTTCGAGCAGCTGCACAGGCCGGACGGATGGGAGGGGACCTGGCGGGACGTCGCGAAGACCGCCGAGCTGACGGCGGCGATGGGCGCCAAGCATCTGGTCGTGATGCCGTCGATGTGGCGCGGCGACAACGGCGAGATCGTCGAGGACCGGCTCGACCACGAAGGCCAGGCACGGCACGGTCAGCAGGTGACCGAGCTGGGTCGCCGGCTGGCCGACGAGTTCGGGCTGCAGACGCAGTACCACCCGCATGCTGACGGGCATGTGGACACGCAGGACACCGTGGAGCGCTTCCTGGAGGAGACCGACGGCGACTACGTGAACCTGTGCCTCGATACCGGGCACATCAGCTACTGCGGTGGTGACAACCTCGAGCTGATCCGCAAGTACCCCGACCGGATCGGCTACATCCACCTGAAGCAGGTGGATCCGAAGGTCCTCGCCGAGGTCGAGGCCGAGAGCCTCAGCGTCGACGAAGCCGTTCGGCGCGGCGTGATGTGCGAGCCGCCGAACGGCGTACCCGAGTTGCCGCCGGTGCTGGATGCGTTGGCTGCGCTCGACAGTGACCTGTTCGCGATCGTCGAGCAGGACATGTTCCCCTGCCGACCCGACGTGCCGCTTCCGATCGCGGAGCGCACGTTGGCCTATCTGAGATCCCACGGGGGTGGCGAATCGAGGTGATGGCCAGCAGAGTGTGAAACTCTCTGGTCCCACGCAACTCCGCGGAGTGGCCGCGGCTCGTCTGAAAGGCTGGTTGGACTCATGATTCGGTGGCAGAAGAAGGCGGTGGCCGCGAGCGCGGTGATCGCACTGGCGACAGCGCTGGCGGCCTGCAGTTCCTCCGGGGGCAAGCAGGAGGAGGAGAACTCCGGCGGCAGCGGCGGGAACGTCGCGGACACCCCGCGGATGAAGGTCGCGCTGATCACTCACTCGGGTCCCGGCGACACCTTCTGGGACATCGTCCGGCGTGGTGCCGAGGCGGCCGCGAAGAAGGACAACATCGAGCTGCAGTACTCCGCCGACCCGGACGGAGCCGCACAGGCCAACCTGGTGCAGACCGCGATCGACTCGAAGGTCGACGGCATCGCAGTCACGCTGAACAAGCCGGACGCGGTCATCCCGAACGTCAAGAAGGCGGTCGCGGCCGGCGTCCCGGTGTCGGTCCTCAACGGCGGCCTGGACTCCTGGAAGACGACCGGCGCGGTCGGGTACTTCGGCCAGGACGAGCGGATCGCCGGCCAGGCGACCGGTGACAAGCTCAAGCAGCTCGGCGCGAAGAAGGTCATCTGCGTCATCCACGAGCAGGGCAACGTCAGCCTGGAGGCCCGCTGCCAGGGCATCAAGGACAAGTTCGGCAACGTCGAGAACGTGAACGTCAACGGCACCGACCAGCCCGGGACGCAGGCGACACTCACCTCGAAGCTGCAGGCGGACAAGACCGCCGACTACGTGGTCGCGCTGAACGCCGGGATCGCACTGACCGCGGTGACGGCCGCCAAGGACGCCGGTTCGGCGGCCAAGATCGCCAGCTTCGACATGAGCAAGGAGATGGTGGCGGCGGTCAAGGACGGCACGGTGCAGTTCGCCGTCGATCAGCAGCCGTACCTGCAGGGCTACCTGGCGATCGACGCGATCTGGCTCTACAAGACCAACGGCAACACCATCGGCGGTGGCGAGGCGACGCTGACCGGGCCGGCTTTCATCGACAAGTCGAACATCGCGGCGGTGGAGAAGTTCGCCACGGCCGGAACGCGCTGAGGCAGCCACATGGCATCGACCATCACCTCGCCCGCGCCGGCGGACGACCGCGTCTCCGCTCGATCGATCGGGGCCCGGCTGCTGAGCCGGCCCGAGATCGGATCGCTCGTCGGCGCGGCCGTCATCCTGGTGTTCTTCCTTATCGCCGCGCCGCCGTTCCGCGATATCAACAACACGGGCACGATCCTGTACCAGGCCGCACTGATCGGTGTGATGGCGGTGCCGGTCTCGCTGCTGATGATCGGCGGCGAGTTCGACCTGTCGGCCGGGGTCGCGGTGACGACCTCCGGCCTGACCGCGGGCCTCTTGGCCTACCAGCTCAGCGTGAACGTCTGGGTCGGCGTCGGGGTCGCGCTCGCACTCTCGCTGGCGATCGGCGCGTTCAACGGCTGGCTGCTGATGCGGACCGGGCTGCCCAGCTTCCTGGTGACGCTGGGCACCTTCTTCATCCTGCAGGGCCTGAACATCGCGATCACCCGGTTGGCCTCGGGCGCGGTCGCATCGAACTCGATCAGCGACATGGACGGGTTCGATGCCGCCAAGGCGGTCTTCGCGTCGGAGTTCAAGGTGGGCGGGGTCACGATCAAGATCATCGTGGTCTGGTGGATCGTGTTCGTGGCGGCCGCGGCCTGGGTGCTGCAGCGGACCCAGATCGGTAACTGGATCTTCGCGGTCGGGGGCGACGCCGCAGCGGCCCGCGCGGTCGGCGTACCGGTCACGAAGGTGAAGATCGGGCTGTTCATGGCGGTGGGATTCTTCGCCTGGTTCACCGGCATGCAGCTGCTGTTCGTGCAGAACGGCGTGGTGCAGTCCGGTGAGGGTGTCGGCAAGGAGTTCCTCTACATCATCGCGGCGGTCGTCGGCGGCTGCCTGCTCACCGGTGGCTACGGTTCCGTGGTCGGCGGGGCGATCGGCGCGCTGATCTTCGGCATGGTCCAGCTCGGCGTCGTGTATGCCGGGTGGAACCCGGACTGGTTCAAGGCGTTCCTCGGCGCCATGTTGCTGCTGGCAACGATTGTCAACCTCGTCGTCAAGCGGCAGGCGGAGGCACGATGACCACCTCGACGAGCTTCGATTCCGGTACGGCCACCGGCTCGGCCACGCCGATCGTCGAACTGCACGACGTCGGCAAGAGCTACGGCAACATCCATGCGTTGCGGGGTGTGTCGCTGTCGGTCCGGCAGGGCGAGATCACCTGTGTGCTGGGCGACAACGGCGCGGGCAAGTCGACCCTGATCAAGATCATCGCCGGCCTGCACGACTACACCGCCGGCACGATGATGGTGAACGGCGTGCAGCGGCACTTCTCCTCGCCGCGAGAGTCGCTGGACAGCGGTATCGCCACCGTCTATCAGGACCTGGCGCTGGCACCGCTGATGTCGGTCTGGCGGAACTTCTTCCTCGGCAACGAGATCACCGCAGGCAGGCTGGGCCAGCTGAGATCGGCCCGGATGAAGCGGATCGCGCACGAGGAGCTGTCGAAGATGGGGATCTCGATCCCCGATCTGGAGCAGCCGGTCGGCAAGCTGTCAGGCGGTCAGCGCCAGTGCGTCGCGATCGCGCGCGCGATCCACTTCGGAGCGAAGGTGCTGATCCTCGACGAGCCGACCGCGGCGCTTGGTGTGAACCAGTCCGGCGTGGTGCTGAAGTACATCGTCAAGGCCCGTGACGCGGGGATCGGGGTCATCTTCATCACCCACAACCCGCACCACGCGTACCTGGTCGGCAACCACTTCGTCGTTCTGAAGCTCGGCCGGGTCGCGCTCGACACGCATCGGGCCGACATCACGCTGGAGCAGCTGACCACCGAGATGGCCGGCGGCTCCGAGCTCGAGGCGCTCAGTCACGAACTGCGCGACGCCAATCCCGAGGCGGTCGTCGACCAGGGGGACACCCGGCCGGTTGACACGCCTGCGGACAATGAGGAGGAGAGGGAGGGGCCATGACCGATCTCCGGGTCGGCATCGTCGGCGTCGGAGTGATGGGCGCCGACCACGCCGAGCGGGTTGCACGCCGTACCGCCGGCGCGCGCTTGGTCGCTGTCGCGGACCCCGACTTCGCTCGCGCCGAGGCCCTCGGGAAGAGCCTCGATGTCCGGGTGGTCGAGGATCCGCTCGATCTGATCGCCGCGGACGACGTGGACGCGGTGATCCTGGCGTCGCCCGGCTTCGCCCACGCGGAGCAACTGCTCGTGTGCCTGGAGCACCGCAAACCGGTGCTGTGCGAGAAGCCGCTGACGATGGACGCGGCATCCTCGCTCCAGGTGGTCGAGGCGGAGCACAAGGTCGGCCGGCCGCTCATCCAGGTCGGTTTCATGCGCCGCTTCGATCCGGAGTACGCCGCTTTGAAGGAGCTGCTCGACTCCGGCGAGCTGGGCCGGACGGTGATGCTCCACAACGTGCACCGGAACAAGTCCGCCCCGGTGACGTTCCGCAGCGAGATGATCGTGCGGGACTCCATGGTGCACGAGGTGGACATCGCGCGCTGGTTGCTGGGCGACGAGATCACCCGGATCACCGTGCACGCCCCGAAGCCCAGCGGCCTCGTCGGCGACGGCGTACTCGATCCGCAGCTGGCCCTGTTCGAGCTGGCGAACGGGACGATGGCCGACGTCGAGGTGTTCGTGAACTTCCAGGTTGGGTACGAGGTGCGGTGTGAGGCCGTGGCCGAACGTGGCAGCGCGACCATCGGGCTCGGGTCGGGTGTGTTCACCCGCGCCGGCGGCCAGTGGGGCGGCGCGATGCCGTCGGACTTCCGGGTTCGCTTCGAGCGTGCGTACGACATCGAAGTGCAACGCTGGGTCGAGGCCGCAGCGCGCGGTGGGATCGACGGACCGAGCGCCTGGGACGGCTATGCGGCGGTCGCGGTCTGTGAAGCCGGCATCGAGTCCCTCACCTCCGGCCGCCCCGTCGACGTCGACCTGGCCGACCGCCGGAAGGTCCTCGGATGAACCGCCGAGCTGGCCCCGGAGGACCGCCGCAAGGCCTCGGATGAAGAGCCTGTCGTCAACCTGTCACCCCATGCAGTAAGGAAGCATCGTGAGTACTGAGATCAAGCGCATCACCCACCTGGTCGGCGGCAACTCCTGGACCGGCGTCGCCGAGCGGACCAGCAAGGTCTACAACCCGGCGACCGGCCAGGTCACCGGCGAGCTCGACCTGGCCTCGGCCGCCACCGTCGACGAGGTGGTGAAGGTCGCCCACGAGGCGTCCCGTGCCTGGGGGCAGACGTCGCTGACCAAGCGGACCCAGGTGCTGTTCGCGTACCGCGAGCTGGTGAACCAGCACAAGGACGAGATCGCCGCGCTGATCACCGCCGAGCACGGCAAGGTGCTGTCCGACGCGGTCGGCGAGGTGACTCGCGGCCTGGAGGTGATCGAGTTCGCCTGCGGGATCCCGCACCTGCTCAAGGGCGGATTCAGCGAAGGCGTGTCGACCAAGGTCGACGTGTACTCGATCCGTCAGCCGCTCGGCGTCAGCGCGGTCATCTCGCCGTTCAACTTCCCGGCCATGGTGCCGATGTGGTTCGTCCCGATCGCGGTTGCCTGCGGCAACAGTGTGGTGATCAAGCCGTCCGAGAAGGACCCGTCCGCCGCGAACGCGATGGCCGGGCTGTGGAAGGAGGCCGGCCTGCCCGACGGCGTGGTGAACGTTCTGCACGGTGACAAGGAGGCCGTCGACCGGCTGCTCGAGCACCCCGACATCAAGTCGGTGTCGTTCGTCGGTTCGACCCCGATCGCGAAGTACGTGTACGAGAACGGCACCAGGAACGGCAAGCGCGTGCAGGCGCTCGGCGGTGCGAAGAACCACATGATCGTGCTGCCCGACGCCGACCTTGACCTGGCCGCCGACGCCGCGGTGAACGCCGGATTCGGGTCGGCCGGCGAGCGCTGCATGGCGATCTCCGCGCTGGTCGCGGTCGAGCCGATCGCCGACGAACTGATCGGCAAGATCAAGGACAGGATGGCGAAGCTGAAGACCGGTGACGGGACGCGGGGCTGCGACATGGGCCCGCTGGTCACCGGTCCGCACCGCGACAAGGTCGTCGGGTACGTCGCTGCTGGTGTCGATGAGGGCGCTGAGCTCACCGTCGACGGGCGCAACGGTGATGTCGACGGGGCTGCCGAGGGCTTCTGGCTGGCGCCGACGCTGTTCGACAAGGTCACTCCGGAGATGTCGATCTACACCGACGAAATCTTTGGGCCGGTGCTGTCGGTCGTCCGCGTTCCGTCGTACGACGCTGCGCTCGACCTGGTGAACTCGAACCCGTATGGCAACGGGACGGCGATCTTCACCAACGACGGTGGTGCGGCTCGGCGGTTCCAGAACGAGGTCGAGGTCGGGATGGTCGGCGTGAATGTCCCGATCCCGGTGCCGATGGCGTACTACTCGTTCGGTGGCTGGAAGAACTCGCTGTTCGGCGACACCCACGCGCATGGGATGGACGGGGTGCACTTCTTCACCCGGACGAAGGTCGTCACGTCTCGCTGGCTCGATCCGAGCCACGGCGGGATCAACCTGGGCTTCCCGACTCATGACTGAAGGCAGGGCTGTCGCTTAGGTGTAGCGTCGAAGACAACCCCCGGGGCATGAGGAGTACCGCGGCGTACGAAGGGCCGGTCGGCCCGTCCGAAGTCAGCGAACACCAAGCCCCGGAGTGCGTCATGTCGAAGAGCAAAGGCGGACGTGAAGTCCGCAAACCCAAACAACCCAAACAGCCGAAACCCAACCCGAGCGACGGCACAGTAATCCCACCCACCAAACAGGGCAGGAAGTAACCGCCAGCCTCGGTAGCAACACGCGCCATGCGGCTCGCGAACTCCTCGGTCCCGGCCTCACCCGGGCCCGAGGAGCCGGTGCGAGGGAGGTGGCCGGTCCGGGCCGGGGTGGCTGGTGCTGGTGGTGGTCGGGGGTTGAGGTGGCTGGTTGGGAGAGCGTTGTGTGGGGCGGGGGTGTCGTGTTGGGCGTTGACCTGGGGGGTGGGGTTGGGTACCGTCTTGGGGGCGTTGTGGGGACGCGTCGAGACTCGCCGGAAGGCTGGAAGCCACCTCACCTTTCATTGGATTGAGCGCAGTTGGTGACGCTCTCTTGTGGCCCGTGCGAGTCCGGGAGCGAGAGGACGCGTTGTGAGACTGCTACCTGACAAGCCGAGCATGGAGTTCCTGCGTAAGCAGGCCAAAGACCTCCTGGTCGCGTTGCGTGAAACCACCGCCGGATCGACGCTCGCCGATGCGCAGCGGACGCTGGCGGGCGAGTACGGGCTGCACGACTGGCCCACGCTGAAAGCCGAAGTCGACCGGCGGAACGCCGACGCCCCCGTCGCTCCCGACGGTCTGGCTGACGAACTCGCCGCCGCCTTCGGACTCGGACGTACGACCGAACCCGCCACCCCAGTTTCGTTCACGCCGATGGGACGGTCGTGGGAGTTGACGACCGACCGCGGTCGGTGGCTGGCCGTCACGGTGTATCCGTTCATCACGCCCGAACAAGCCGAGATCAGCGCCCGGCTCCGTGATGCTGCGGTCAAGGCCGGCGTGTCCGCACCGGTCGCCGTACGGAGTCCGCAGGGACAACTGATCGAGCGCGTCCGAGACGAGAGCTGGCGTGTCCACGAGTGGATCGAGGTCGGCCCGTCACCGGTGACACCGGTCTCGACAGCAGTTGCCCGGCAGGTCGGTACGACGTTCGCGACCTTGCACGCACTGGCGATTCCCAGCGAAGCGCCGATCAGCCCATACCTCACCTGGCGGCAGTCCGACGCCGAGTGGCACCAGCTCCTCGACCGGGCTCGGGCTGCCGGCAAACCGTGGGCGGACCAGCTCGAAGCTCGTCTCCCCGGGGTGTTCGAGCTGCACACGATCGATGCCGACTTCACCGGTCCGGGCTTCATCCTCTGCAACAGCAACCTCCAGCCCTCGACCGTCCGGCAGGGCCGCAACGACGAGCTCGTCGTGACCGAATGGGACTTCACCGGTTCGCTGACCCCTGAGTTCGAGGTCGCGTCCTCGCTGACCCAGTGGGCGATGCGCCCATCGGTCAACCGCCGATCGATTGCGGCGTTCCGCGAGGGGTATCTCGACCGTGGTGAGTGGCCCAAGCTCGAACTGAACTCGTTCGGCATCGCCGTGACCGGCTGGCTCAACTGGGCCCACAACACGATCTGCGAAGCCATCGACCCGGAGAATCAGGACCGGGCGGAGTTCGCCGAGCGTGAGGCCATCGGCGTACTCAACCGGCCGATGACACGCGCTGTCCTCGAGGAGATTCTCGACGCCTAAAGGCCGGACAGTACGGCGGTCAGTGCGGCGGCGGACGGTTCCGAGGTATGGCCGTGGAGCAGCTCGGTGCGGTGGAGCAGGCGGGGAGTGCTCAGCGGAACCGTGGCCACCTCGGAACCCGTTGCTGACAAGGGAAGTACGGCCAGGCCGTGGCCGGCCGCGATCAGGGCCAGCAGGCTGGCGACATCCGTGCCGGAGTAGGTGAGCGCCGGCCGGATGCCGTCGGTCTCGGTGGCGGCGCGGAGATCGGGGAGCGGTGCCGCGACATCGGGGGCATCGATCCAGCGGGCGTCGACGAGGTCGTGGAGGCTGATCCGGCGGCGGCCGGCCAGCGGGTGATCCTTGGCGAGGGCAACTACCAGGTCCTCGTGCGACACCGCGGTGGTGCGCAGCGATCCGACCCCGAACAAGCGGAGCGGGTCGCTGGGCGCCGCCACTCCGTCGATCAGGCCCAGGTGATGCTCGCCTGCTGCCACGCCCTGCGCCACCGCCTCGCGGCCGCGCACCGTCAGGACGACGGCAGTCCCGGCGCGAGCACGTCGTACCTCGGTCAGGGCGTTGGCCAGCCGGCCGTCGGCGGCTGCGAGCGGGGAGGCCGCGATGGAGAGGGTGCCGGGCGGATCGCCGATGGCGCGGTGGACATCGGCGCGGGCGGCGTCGAGGCGGAGGAGGATGGCGCCGGCATGTTCGAGCAGGCGCTCGCCCGGGACTGTCGGGACCACGGGCCGTCGGCGGAGGAGTGGCGTACCGAGATCGTGTTCGAGCGCGGCGATGTGCTGGGAAACCGCGGACTGCGTATAGCCGAGGCGGTCCGCGGCAGCGGAGAACGAGCCGCATTCGGCAACCGCCACGAAGGTGCGCAGCAGGTGTGGATCCACATGGATCAGTATCCCTTATGCCCAGTGCAGAGATCATCGTTGGCCCTGATGCCGGTCGGACGCCCAGGATGGTGGCTATGAACGCCTACGCCGGACGCATCGCCCTGGTCGCCGACCGCTCGCCGCACGTCCGCTCGCATGCGCGGGTGCCCGGTCTGCTCGACCGGTTGAAGGAACGCGACAACCTCGATCTCGACGTGTACTGGGTGCCGACCGAGGAGGCCGACGAGTCGCTGAAGGGGTTCGACGGCATCTGGCTGCTGCCGGGGAGCCCGTACAAGGACGAGGCCGGCGCGGTCACGGCGGTCCGGATCGCCCGGGAGAACGGGATCCCGTTCCTCGGCACGTGTGGCGGGTTCCAGCACGCAATGCTGGAGTTCGCCCGCAACGTCTGCGGTCTGTCGGGCGTGCAGCATGGCGAGAGCAACCCGGCGGCAGACGATCTGCTGATCGTCGCGCTGGAGTGCTCACTCGACGGTCACGAGGGTCCGGTCCAGGTGACGCCGGGGACCCGCGCAGCCGAGCTGCTGGGCGTCGAGCGGTCGATGGAGCGGTACCACTGCTCCTACGGCCTCGACTCCGCCCGCCTCGACGTACTGCGGGACCACGGCATGGTCTTCAGCGGGTACGACGACACGGGCGATCCGCGCATCGCGGAGTTGCCCGATCACCCGTTCTACCTGGCCACGCTGTTCCAGCCGGAGCTGGCGGGCGACGGCACTCGACCGCATGCACTGATCGAGGCCTTCGCCCGCGCAGCCGCCGGGAAGAGCTAGCGCAGCCGTCGGGAGGACTAGAGCGTGGTCGTCGGACGAGGCTCCAGACCGGCCGTCCGGTAGCACTCGTCGATCAGCGTCATGGTCGCGACCGCGTCATCCGCGTCGATCGGCAACGGTGCACCGTTGCGAACGCGAGCGGTGAACGCCTCCAGCTGATAGGCGTACGACGACTTGCGGCCGAGCTGCTCGACCCAGTGGTCCTCCTTGGTGGTGACGATCACCCGGTCGTCCAGATGCGGCAGCACGAAGCTGGGCGCGAACGCCTCACCGCGGGTGCCGACGATCTTGCAGCTGAAGTCGAGCGTCTCCGCCGCCATGCTCGTCCGCACCGATCCGGTCGCACCGTTCGGGAACTCGAGGTCGGCGTTCAACCACTCGTCCACACCGGGCAGCCGCTTCCGCTCACCGGCCCGGGCGCTGACCAGTCTGGGTGCTCCACCGGCCCACGGCGCGACCATGCGCTGGGCGTGCAGGGCGTAGCAACCGACGTCCATCACTGCACCGCCGGCCAGCGGCAGCGACCAGCGCGGGTCGTCGTCCGGCGGCGGTGGCATCACCATGGTCGTCTCGACGTGCTGCAGGTCGCCCAGCTCGCCCTTGGCGAGCAGCTCGTGCAGCCGGCGGGTCACCGGGTGGAAGACGTAGTGGAAGCCCTCCATCAGCACCACACCGTGCTCCGCGGCAGCGTCGCGCACCGCCGCTGCCTCGGTCGCGTTGCTGGCCGACGGCTTCTCCGTGAGCACATGTTTGCCCGCGGCAATCGCCCTCAGGTTCCAGGGACCGTGCAACGAGTTCGCCAGCGGGTTGTAGATCGCCTCGACCTCGGGATCGGCGATCACGTCCTCGTACGACGCGTGCACCTTCTCGACCCCGTGCTCCGCCGCGAACGCCTCGGCCCGGTCCCGGTCGCGCGCGGCGACGGCCACCAGTCGCGCCCCGCTCGGGCGCGCCGGGTCGGCGATCGCCCTCCCCGCGATCCGGGCAGCACCAAGGATCCCGATACGCAGCGGTTCCATGCTTCTCCTCATCGTCAGCGGTACGGCGGGCGCGGCACGACCGTGCCGGCGAATTCGACACCGAAGATGTCATCCTCCCGCACGCCCCCACCACCAAACATCCCTGGCCCGCCATCCGGACCCGACCCCCAGCCCTCAGCGTAGGAGTCTGTCGCTCCGCCCCAGCGCCGCCCCGCCCCCGGATCTCCGCCCTTCATCTGCCGTCCGCCCGGCGTTCATCCGGGTCGCTGGTGCCGACAATCAGGTGATTCGGTAACGGAGGGATCTGATCAAATCTGGGTGTTGGGTCGACGGATCAGGGCGCAGGACGCAGTATTTGCGCATGAGCACCGTGCAGGTCCGGGTTGATCGGAGCAGTCGTACGCCGTTACATGTGCAGCTGGCGCAGCAGCTCGAGGCGGCGATCCAGGGTGGCGAGTTGCCGGTCGGGTCTCGGCTGAGCAACGAGGTGGACCTGGCGGAGGCCTATGGCTTGAGCCGGCCGACTGTGCGGCAGGCGATCGCGCGCCTGGTCGACCAGGGGCTGCTGGTGCGCAAGCGCGGCGTCGGCACGCAGGTGGTCGGCCACTCGGGCCAGGTACGGCGTTCCCTGGAGCTCACCAGCCTGTACGACGACCTGGCCGCGGCTCACCGGAAGCCGGAGACCGAAGTACTGCGGTTCGGGATCAGCCCGGCGAACGCGGACGTGGCGACCGCGCTGCAGTGCGAGCAGGGCGACCGGGTGCTGAGGATCGAGCGACTGCGGCGGGCGGACGGCGAGCCGCTGGCGCTGATGCGGAACTGGCTCCCGCCCGACATGCTCGAGACGGACCCGGTCACGCTGGCCGAGCGAGGACTGTACGAGCTCCTACGCGCCGAGGGCGTGCGACTGAAGGTGGCGCACCAGACCATCTCCGCCGTACCCGCCAGCACCGAGCAGGCCAGACTCCTGTCCGAGGAGCCCGGCTGCCCGCTGCTGGCCACCACCCGCATCACGTACGACGACCACGGCCAGCCCGTCGAATACGGCTCCCACCTGTTCCGAGCCAGCCGCTATTCCTTCGAACACACCCTCGTCCACCGCTGACCGACTCGGGACGCTAGCGGTTGAGGTCCCGGCCCCAGCCGACGGGCGGGTAGGTCCACTTCGGACTGTCGGCCATCGCGATCAGCTGTGCTGTCGACAGCAGCGGCTTGGCGCGAGTCGGCACAGCCTTCTTGTAGGCGGTCGCGTTGGCGCTGCCCAGTGAGATGGTCCGGCCGTCGGGGTGGGCGATCGTCACGTAGTTGCTCCGTGGTTCGCTCGGCAGACCCGTTCCCGCGTACGTCGAAGCGATGACGAGCGTCCCGTCGGGGCGGGTGGTGCAGTTCTCAGGGTGCTCCGGCGGGCAGGAGATCGGAGTCTTCTCGGTCTTGATCAGCACCTCGACGTACGACGCCCCCTTACCGTCATCGGCCCGGACGGATGCGCCGATGAAGTCGTCGCCGAAGCTCGTCGGCTTGCTGACCCTGGTCCCCGGTGGGAGGAGCGACTGCAGCGTGACGAGAATCCCCTTCTTCGTCGCCACGTCCTGCTGGCCGGCGCTGGGCGTCGTACCGCTGCTGGTCGCGGTGGGTGCCGGGGTCGGTGCCGCCGCGAACGGAGGCTGCCCTGACGGGCGGCCGCCGAGGGCTTGGGTGCCGGCGACAACGATCCCGACGGTGGCCAGTACTGCGAATGCTCCGCCGGCGCCGGCGAGGGCCGTCCGGCGCCGACGCAGGACCTGCCCACGCCGGATGCCGCGCTCGACCAGGTCGGTCGCGTTCGGTTCGAGGTTCTCGGTGGCCCGATTCATCAGGTCGGGCAGGTTGTCGTTCAGAGGTGTCATCGAGGTTCTCCCAGGGTCAGAGGGTGGTCAGGTGGACGGCCTCGTCACCGAGCACCGCCCGGAGGCGGTCCAGGGCACGCGACGTCCGGGTCCTGATCGCACCGGCCGTCTTGCCGAGATCGAGCGCGACCTGTTCGACGCTGCGATCTTCGAAGAACCGCAGTACGAGCACCGCACGATCAAGCGGGGCCAGCTCGGCGAGTGCCTGCTGGAGGGACAGTCGAAGCTCGGGGTCTCCGGGACGCTCTGCTCGGTCCGGCAGCGTCGCGCTCGGTTGCTCGGTCGAGCTCCGCCGCCGCCGCTGCGAGACGTAGGTGCGCGCCAGCACCGTCTGTGCGTACGCCGGCAGGCTCTCGACGTGGTCGATCCGGCGCCAGGACCGGTACAACTTCGCCAGCGTCTCCTGGACCAGGTCCTCGGCCAGGTGGTGCTCACCGGCGAGCAGCCAGGCGGTTCGGTACAGCCTCGGAGTACGCGCTCTGGCGAACTCCTCGAAATCCTCGGTAGCTCGCGTCAAGTCACCCTCCCGGTCGTTGTCTCACCCTCTTGACGCTCCCTGCACCCCGCCGCGTTACACCGCCGGCGGCAGAAGTTATCCACAGCCTGCCGGAGCCGAGTGGCAGGTGAGCCTCAGGCTTGACAGGATGGTCGCGCACGGTGATCAAGTGGTCGCCGACGGGACTTCTGGGGAGACCGATGGCAGCCGACAGACTCGCCGCGCGCCGGCCGGGCCGGGACGCCGTCGAGCTGATCGATGCCCAAGTGCGTGACGTCGTACGCCGGGAGGGGATCGACCCGCTGCGGGATCCGGGGGCGGTGAACGCGATCGTCGCGACCGTCGTTCGGGAGTACGACGAGCGCAGCCTGACCGGGGTGGTTCCGCCGATCGTGGATGTGGAAGCGGTCAGCCGGGAGGTGCACGACCGCGTCGCGGGGTTCGGGCCGCTGCAGCGATTCCTGGATGACCCGGCGGTCGAAGAGATCTGGATCAATGAGCCGAGCCGCGTGTTCATTGCGCGGGAAGGCCGGCATGAGCTGACCACGACGGTGCTGACCGAGGAAGAGGTCAGCGATCTGGTCGAGCGGATGCTGAAGACGACCGGCCGCCGGATCGATGTCTCGCAGCCGTTCACCGACGCGCGACTGCCCGACGGCAGCCGCGTGCACATCGTTCTGGGCGGGATCACTCAACGCTACGCAGCCATCAACATTCGGAAATTCACGGTCCGCGCGACCCGGCTGAGCGACCTGGTCGCGCTCGGATCGCTGACCCCGCACGCGGCCGCGGTCCTGGACGCCGCGGTTGCAGTCGGCCTGAACATCCTGGTTTCGGGCGGCACGCAGGCCGGCAAGACCACGATGCTGAACGCGCTGGCCGGCTCGATCCCGGGCAGCGAACGCGTGATCAGCTGCGAAGAGGTCTTCGAAATCAAACTGCCAATTCCGGACTGGGTGTCCATGCAGACGCGGCAGGCGGGTCTCGAAGGCACGGGCGAGGTGCGCCTGCGCGACCTGGTGAAGGAATCGCTGCGGATGCGCCCGTCCCGGCTGATCGTCGGTGAGGTCCGCGGCGAGGAGTGCCTTGATCTCCTCTTGGCTCTCAACAGTGGATTGCCCGGCATGTGCACGATCCATGCGAACTCGGCACGCGAGGCCCTGACCAAGATGTGCACGTTGCCGTTGCTGGCCGGCGAGAACATCGGGTCCCGGTTCGTGCTTCCGACCGTGGCCGGCTGCGTGGATCTCGTCATCCATCTCGGGATCGGGGCGGACGGGCAGCGGCGGGTGCGAGAGATCGTCGCGGTCAGTGGGCGGATCGAGGAGCAGGCGATCGAGACCGAGACGGTGTTCGGCACGGCCGACGGACAGTTGCGACGGGCCGAAGGACATCTGCCGCATCCCGAGCGCTTCAAGCATGCGGGGTACTCCCTGTCCGGGCTGCTGACCGAGTTGCCGCGGGGGGTGGGCTGATGGGACTGCTGCTCGGATTGTTCTTCGGGATCGGCCTGCTGCTGATCATCTGGACGTTCGCGGTGCCGGCGGAGACGCGACCGGCGACCGACGCGCGACTGATCGCCCGAAGCCGCGACCTCCTGGCCAGCGCAGGGATCGAAGGTGTGACGCCGGGTGCATTCATCGGCGCGTGCCTGATCACCGGCGTCGCCGGGTTCGTGGTGATGTTCGTGGTGTCGGGTGCATGGCCCGTCGGGGTGGTGTTCGGCCTGATGTCGGGCGGTCTGCCGGTCGCGCTGGTGCGGAGCCGCGCGCGGAAGCGTCTCGCCGAGTTTCGTGAGCTGTGGCCCGATGTGGTCGACAACATCGCCTCCGCGGTCCGCGCGGGACTTTCATTGTCCGAGGCGCTGGCCCAAGTGGGTGAGCGCGGGCCACTGCCGTTGCGCGAACCGTTCCGCCGGTTCGGCGCGGACTATGCGTCGACGGGCCGCTTCGCGGATTCGCTGGACCGGTTGAAGGCGCGGCTCGCGGATCCCGTCGGCGACCGAGTGGTCGAGGCGTTGCGGATCGCGCGCGAGGTCGGTGGTGGGGATCTCGGCCGATTGCTGCGTTCGCTGTCGACGTTCCTCCGCGACGACGCCCGCACCAGATCCGAGCTCGAGTCCAGACAGTCCTGGTCGGTCAATGGTGCCCGGGTCGCGGTCGCCGCGCCGTGGCTCGTGCTTGCGTTGTTGTCGTTCCAAGGTGATGTGATCCAGCGCTACAACTCGACGGTCGGCGCACTGATCATCGGTGTGGGTGCAGCGGTCTGCGTGATCGCGTACCGCCTGATGCTGCGGATCGGCCGGTTGCCCGAGCCCGAGAGGGTGCTGCGATGAGCCCGATGCTGCTCGGCGGTCTGGTGGGTGTCCTCTTCGGACTCAGCCTGCTCCTGGTCGTACGGCGTTTGCCGTTCTTGAGGAAGCCGTCCGTCGACGACCGGATCGCGCCGTACCTGCGTGATCTTGGTGGGCCGGAGGTGTTCCTCGGTGTGGTCGACTCCAGTTCGCCGTTCTACGCGATCGTGCGGTTGTTCGGGCCGTCGCTGCGGGCCGGGGCCGGCAGGTTGGAGCGGCTGCTCGGTGGTGCGGCGTCGATCCGCCGCCGGTTGTCGCGGGCTGGGATCGAGCGGTCGGTCGAGGAGTTCCGGATCGAGCAGGTGCTGTGGGGTACGGCGGCGTTCGGAGCAGGTCTCGTCGTCTCGATCATCGCGGTGTCGTTCGGAGTCGGGAATCCGATCGGGATGCTGGTGTTCTGCGGCCTGGTGGGCGTCCTCGGAGTACTTGCCAGAGACACCTATCTGAGCACGCAGGTACGACGCCGGGAGCGGCGGCTGCTCGCGGAGTTGCCGACCGTGGCCGAGTTGCTGGCGCTGTCGGTGGCGGCCGGTGAGGGTCCGGCGGCAGCACTCGATCGGGTCGCCCGGTCGTGCCGCGGCGAGCTCGCCGATGAACTCCAGCGGGTCCTGGGCGAGACCCGCGCCGGTGAGACGCTCGTCCGTGCACTCGACGGCCTCGCCGACCGCACTGGTCTGCTCGCGCTGTCGAGGTTCGCCGACGGACTCGCAGTCGCACTCGAACGCGGTACGCCACTGGCCGACGTACTGCGGGCGCAGGCAGGGGACATCCGCGAGGCCGGGCGGCGCGAGTTGATCGAGTCCGGCGCTCGCCGCGAGGTCGCGATGATGGTCCCGGTCGTGTTCCTCGTCCTGCCGGTCACCATCGCGTTCGCCTTCTACCCGGGCGCTGTCGGAATCCGGCTGATCGCCGGATGAACTGAGGAGAGGTCATGTCCCTACTGCTGACGAGACTGTTCGTGGCGCTGATGGCGCCACGGCCCGCACGGAAGGAGCGCGGCGACGTCCCCGGCTGGGTGCTGATCACCGTGATGACCGCCGGGCTGGTCGTCGTGATCTGGGGCCTGGCGGGCAAACAACTCGCCCAGATGCTGCAGGACGCACTGGACTCCGTCTCCAACAAGTGATGGTCCCCGCCCGCCCGCATCCGCCCCGGTCGCGTGACGAACGCGGCTCGGCGGTGGTCGACTTCGTGCTGGTGTCGATGCTCGTGGTGCCTTTGTTCCTCGGCATCCTGCAGGTCGGGCTCTATCTGTACGTCCGGAACACCCTCACCGCTGCGGCGTCCGAGGGTGCGGCGTACGCGGCCGTGCTGAATCGGCAGCCGGGCGACGGAGAGGGTCGGACGCGCGATCTGATCGACGGAGTGGTGAAGGACCAGTTGATCGATGCGGTCCAGTCCGAGGAGACCGACATCGACGGTCAACCAGGAGTGCAGGTCGTCGTGAAGGCGCACATGCCACCGCTGGGGCTGTGGGGTCCCGGCGTCGCGTTCAGCGTCGAAGGTCATGCCGTCAAGGAGACCGGCGAATGAACCGATCGCGGGACGAGAGCGGTAGCGCGGTGGTCGAGTTCTCCTGGCTGGCATTGTTGCTGATGGTCCCGTTGATCTACGTGATGCTCGCCGTTTTCGATGTCCAGCGGGCGTCGTACGGCGCGACCGCGGCGACTCGGGCGGCGGGGCGGGCGTTCGTGATCGTGCCGGCCGGGTTGTCGGAGGACGAGGCGCGGACGCGGGCGTTCGAGGCGGCGCGGCTGGCGATGAAGGATCAAGGTGTTGAGCTGACCTCCGACCAGCTCACGATCACCTGTAATCCGGCCTGCCTCGAGCCTGGGTCGACGGTCACCGTCACGCTGACCACCGACGTACCGCTGCCGCTCATCCCGGACGCCCTCGGCGGAGAGCCGCCGGCGATCCACCTCAGTGCCTCGCACACCGAGCCGTACGGCGACTATCGCGAGGCCAAGGGCAACGGATGAACGGATGCCGACGGCAACAGGGTGAGCAGGGTCAGATGACCGTTCTCATCATCGGCTTCACCGCGATCATCCTGCTGATGATCGTCGTGGTGACCGACATCTCCAAGGTGTTCCTGGTACGTCGTGACCTCGACGCGACCGCGGACGGCGCCGTACTGGCCGCGGCGAACGGGCTCGCGGCGATCTACACGCAACCTGCGGCGGATGGGAACGCCGAGTTCGACCCGGAGCAGGCCCGTCGGCTGGCAGCCGAATACCTGGACCAGGTTGCCGCGAGCAACCGATTCGAGGGGCTGGACTGGTCGGCCGACGTCGCCGGTACGACGGTGACGGTGCGGCTGACATCGTCGGTGGACCTGCCGTTCAAGCCGCCCGGCTGGCAGGGAGACGCCGACATCGCGTCCGAGGCGGCCGCGATCGTGCCGGTCCGCTGAGGCGCTTTCGCGCCCGCATCGGTGGGGCGTCGCGTGCGGGAATCGGCAGGCTGGGCACCATGGGGGAATGAAGATCGAGCTGAACGGACGGCGGGCGCTGGTGTCGGGATCGAGCCAGGGGATCGGACTGGCCATCGCCACCGAACTGGCGCGAGCAGGTGCGGCAGTGGTGGTGAACGGCCGCGGCCAGGAGAAGACCCAGGCGGCCGCGGATCAGGTCCGCAGGGAGGTGCCGGACGCCGACGTGACGGCGATCGCGGCCGACCTCGCCTCGGCCGAAGGCGCCGACGTACTGCGGGATCAGGTCGGCGAACTGGACATTCTGGTCAACAACCTCGGCATCTTCGGGGCCAAGCCGGTGCTGGAGATCGACGACGACGAGTGGCGCCGGTACTTCGAGGTGAACGTGCTGTCCGCGGTCCGGCTGATCCGGACGTATCTGCCGGGAATGATGGACCGCGGCTTCGGCCGGGTGATGAACATCGCGAGTGACTCGGCGGTGGTGACGCCGCTGGAGATGGTGCACTACGGGATGACGAAGACGGCTCTGCTCGCGGTGACCCGGGGCTACGCGAAGGCCGCCGCAGGGACCGGTGTGACGGTGAACTCGGTGATGGCCGGCCCGACGCACACCCCGGGTGTCGAGGACTTCGTGCACGAGTTGGTCGGTGACGACCTGCCGTGGGACGAGGCCCAACGCCAGTTCATGAAGGAGCACCGGCCGCACTCGCTCATCCAGCGTCTGATCGAGCCGCCGGAGATCGGCAATCTGGTCGTCTACCTCAGCTCCGACCTCGCCTCCGCCACCACGGGCGGCGCGGTCCGCGTCGACGGCGGCTACATCGACTCGATCCTGCCCTAGGTAAGACTCGATCCTGCCCTAGGTAAACAGCCCCGGGTTGTCGGTCAGCCAGGTGGTCCAGCTCCGGCCGGAGCGGGCGGTCAGGAGCTCGACGCCGGTTTCGATCGGCTGGGGAACGCCCACGCGAGACGCCCAGTAGGCGAGCAACGTCTCCCGCTGGCCGGCGTCGCGCATCCGCATCTCGGCGCGGGCCTCGTCGGGCGTCAGATCGACCGCCTCGATCGCAGCACCGGTGACTTCGGTGATCACAGAGATCTGATGGCGTCGCGTCATCGACGACGGTCCGGTCATCGGATAGCCACAACCGTCGTGGCCGTGACCCGGTCCGTCGAGGAGCACACGGATCGCGGCATCGGCGATGTCCTGCTCATGGATCGGCGCCTCCTCGGCATCGAGGTACGGCAGCCGGATCTGCCCGGTCGCGCGGAACTGATGCGACCAGAACCGCGCGTTGCTCATGAACGCACCGGGTCGCAAGTACGTCGTCGCGTACGAGCCGCTGCCGATCACGCGCTCGGTCTTCGCGTGCGGGTCGTCTGGACCGCCCTGTGAGGAGAGCGACGACAGCAAGACCACCTGTTTGACGCCGGCCGCCTCGGCCGCCGCGACGAACGTCGGCGCCGACGACGGATCGGAGTACAGGAAGACCTGGCTGATGCCGCGCAGTGCAGGTGCCGGGTCGTCCGCATCGCTGACCGCAGCAGGTCCGACGGCGGAGGGTTGGCGAGAGGCGACGCGGACGTCGTGGCCGGCGGCGGTCAGGCCGGCGGTGATGGCGCGGGCGATCGTGCCGCGGCCGCCGGTGACGAGAATCGTCATTGGGTTGGCTCCAAAAATGTAGTGACTACAAGATTGGATGAAGTAAAACAGGATGCCCTACGCTCTGTCCAATGGAGACCGGGCGGCGGGAGCGGAAGAAGCAGCAGACGCGGCAGGCCATCTCGGATGTCGCGACCACGCTGTTCCTCGAGCGTGGCTTCGACGCGGTGACGGTCGCCGAGGTGGCGCGCGCGGCGGACGTCGCCGTACAGACGGTGTTCAATCACTTCCCGGCCAAGGAGGATCTGTTCTTCGACGAGCCGGGCTGGTGGACGGGGCCTGCCCGCGCGGTCCGGGAGGCGCCGGCTGGGGCGGATCCGGTGAATGTGCTGGAGGCGGCGTACCTGTCCGAGACCCGGGAGCGGTTCGAGGTCGGGCATCTGGCGACCTGGAAGCAGTTCGTCCGGACGATCGAGAGCAGCCCCGCCCTGCTGGCCCGTCGCCGGCTGAACGCCGCGGAGATGGAGACCTCGCTCACCGAAGCCCTCGACGAACGGAATCCGGGGCAGTACCTCAGAAACCGTTTGATCGCGGCTCAGTTCGCCGCCGCGCAGAAGGTCCTGGAAGAACAGCTGATGCGGCTCCTGCCCGACGAAGCGTCCGCGGATCAGGTGCAGCAAGCCCAAGCAGAGTTGGAAAGAGCGGTCGCCGAGGTGTTCGGAGTACTCCGTCACGGCCTCGCCTTACCGGCAACTACCGCCTAGCAGGTAGGCTGCTTGGTTGTGGCTGGACTGGATTTTGACGCGGAGCTCAAGCAGCTCGACGCGACGCTGACCTCGATCGAGAAGGTGCTCGATCTCGACGCTCTGCGCCGGGAGATCGCCGACCTCGGTGAGCAGGTCGCCGCGCCGGACCTGTGGGACGACCAGGCGAACGCGCAGAAGGTGACGTCGCGGCTGTCCAGCCTGCAAGCGGACGTGGAGCGGGTGACCGCGCTGCGCAGCCGGGTCGACGACCTCGGCGTACTGGTCGAGCTCGGCCGGGAAGAGAACGACGCCGACAGTATGGCGGAGGCGGAGAAGGAGATCGGCTCGCTGAGCAAGGCGATCCAGTCCCTCGAGGTCCGCACTCTGCTGTCCGGTGAGTACGACGAGCGCGAGGCGCTGGTGACGATCCGGTCCGGCGCGGGCGGAGTGGACGCGGCCGACTTCGCCGAGATGCTGCAGCGGATGTACCTGCGCTGGGCCGAGCGGCACGGCTACCCGACCGAGGTCTACGACACGTCGTACGCCGAAGAGGCCGGGCTCAAGTCGACCACGTTCGGGGTCAAGGCGCCGTACGCCTACGGCACGCTGAGTGTGGAGTCGGGTACGCACCGGCTGGTGCGGATCTCGCCGTTCGACAACCAGGGCCGCCGGCAGACCTCGTTCGCCGCGGTCGAGGTGGTTCCGGTGCTCGAGCAGACCGACGAGATCGACGTTCCCGAAGAGGAACTGCGGATCGACGTGTACCGCTCGTCCGGCCCGGGTGGCCAGAGCGTCAACACCACCGACTCGGCGGTGCGGATCACACACATCCCGACCGGCACCGTGGTCTCCTGCCAGAACGAGAAGTCCCAGCTGCAGAACAAGGCCAGCGCGATGGTGATCCTGAAGGCCAAGCTGCTGGCGCTGAAGAAGGCCGAGGAGCGGGCCCAGATCGACGCACTGCGCGGTGACGTGCAGGGCTCGTGGGGTGACCAGATGCGGTCGTACGTGCTGCACCCGTACCAGATGGTGAAGGACCTCCGCACGCAGTACGAGTCCGGCAACACCTCCGGTGTCTTCGACGGTGAGATCGACGACTTCATCGAGGCCGGCATCCGCTGGCGCCGCACCGGCCAGACGGTTGCCGAACAAAACTGACCGCAGAGCAGATCTCAGGGCCGACTGCAACAACTGCTTCGGCCTCTGCTGCGTCGCGCTGACGTTCAGCAGGTCCGCGGACTTCGCGATCGACAAGCCCGCCGGTGAGGCGTGTCCCAATCTCAGTGACGACTTCCGCTGCACGATCCACAGCAAGCTGCGGTCGAAGGGCTTCCAGGGCTGCACGGTCTACGACTGCTTCGGTGCCGGTCAGGAGATCTCCCGCCGCGCCGGGAAGAGCTGGCGCGAACAGCCAGGCCAGGAGATGTTCGCCGCGTTGCCGATCCTCCGCCAGCTCCACGAGCTGCTCTGGTATCTCACGGAAGCCCTTGAATACAAGGCGTTCGATGCCGAGATCCTGGCGGCGATCGAGCGCGTCGAGAGTGTGGCCAGTACTGCGGACCTGACGAAGGTCGACGTGATCGCGGAACGGGCCTTGGTCAACGAACTGCTCCTGAAGACCAGCCAGCTCGTGCGCGGCAAGCAGAGCAAGAAGAAGGAGCGCCGCGGCGCCGACCTGATGGGTAAGAACCTCCGCGGTGCAGATCTCGCGAAGGCGAACCTGCGCGGTGCCTACCTGATCGGCGCCGACCTGCGCGACGCCGATCTCCGGCAGGCGGACCTGATCGGCGCGGATCTCCGCGACGCGGACCTGCGCGGCGCCGACCTGACCGGGGCGATGTTCCTCACCCAGGCTCAGGTCAACGCCGCGCGCGGCGACCGTGCCACCAAACTCCCCGCCGCTGTTACGCTCCCGTCCCACTGGGGCGTGAACCCAGCCGGTGCGTGACAGGCGTCATCAGCAGTGAGACGACGGTGATGCTCAGTGCCACCGCGGCGAGTGCTCCGCCCTGTCCCCAGGACGTGCCCGCCAGGGCCAGGTACGCCGTACCGACGATGGCTGCACCGAAGGCGAGGGTCGTCTGCTGGCTGGTGAGCAGGATGCCGCTGCCCAGTCCGGCCTGCGCCGGCGGGACCTGACCGACCACGACGCCGATGAGCGGCACCATGACCAGTCCGCTGCCGAAGCCGGCGATCAGCATCGGTACGGCGAGGGTCCACGGCGTCACGTCCGGCCAGGCCACGAGAGTGATGACGGCCAGTACGGCGTACCCGACGGCCTGGATGAGCCAGCCGCGGAGGATCAGGCCGGCGCCGTACCGCTGCTGCAGCCGCGGACCGTAGACCGAGGTGATCAGGAACCCGACTGCCAGCGGCAACAGGCTCAGACCGCCTTCCAGTGGAGACATGTGAGCCTCGCCCTGTGTGGCGAGCGCGAAGACGAACATGAAGCCGCCGAAGGTCGTGAAGAACGCGCTTGCGAGCAGCAGGCCGAGTCGCATCGCGCGGAGCCGCAGAACCGTCGGCGGGATCAGCGGAGCGCGACCCGACTTCTCAGACCTGTGCTGGTGTAGGCCGAGCAGCGCCACAGCCGGAATGACCGCGGCCAGGCAGAGCCAGGTCCAGAGCGGCCAGCCGAGCGGTCGTCCTTCGGTGAGCGGCAGGAGCAGCAGGACGAGGGCCAGTGCGAGCAGAGCGGCGCCGACGAGATCGACCCGATGTGCCTTCTCGGCCTTGGTCTCCGGGAGTAGCCGGATCGCCGCTGCGACCGCCAGCACGCCGACCGGGACGTTGACGAGGAACACGGCTCGCCAGCCCAGCCCGAACACATTAGCTTCGACCAGCACGCCGCCGAGGATCTGACCGAGCGCGGCCGCGGTACCGCCGGCCACACCGAACATGGCCATCGCGCGGGCGCGGTGCTCGCCGGTGAGCAGGCTGGTGATCGACGCGAGGACCTGCGGCGTCATGGCGGCGGCCGCGGCGCCCTGGACGACGCGAGCCGCCAGCAGTACGCCGATGGTCGGAGCGATCGCGCAGATCAGCGACAGCACGGTGAAACCGGCCAGGCCGATCAGGAACAGCCGCTTGCGGCCGAACCCGTCGCCGAGGCGGCCGCCGACCACGAGCAGGGTGGCGTTGGCGATGCCGTAGCTGCCGACGACGAGTTGGAGTTCGCCAGAGGTCGCCTGCAGGTCCGAGCCGATGGCCGGCAGCGCGACGTTGATGATGAAGAAGGAGAGCATCGGCAGGAAGGCGCCGAAGAGGAGAGTGGTCAGTGCCACCGGGCCCAGGGGTGACGCGACGGCACGCGGCCGGGCGGGAACACCGGTGGCGGTGGCCTGGAGCTGGTCTGTCATGCCTCCAGCCTGCGCGCGCTCGGAGCCTGGTGGTGAGAGCCTGGTTATCCTGGTATTGACAGCACCTGGCACCAGGCTCCTCTTCGCGCCATCATGGCCACATGACCACCCTGCCATTGACCACCGACAGAACTGCCGTCGACAAAGGCGAGCAGCGGCGGGAGCTGGGCGTCTTCCTGCGCAGCCGGCGGGAGCGGATCCGGCCGGACGAGGTCGGGTTCGCGCCGGGTGGCCGGCGCCGGACGCCGGGACTGCGGCGGGAAGAAGTGGCGCTGCTGGCGGGGGTCGGCGTCACCTGGTACACGTGGCTCGAGCAGGGGCGGGACATCAACGTGTCGGCGCAGGTGCTGGAGGCGCTGGCGAACACGCTGCGGCTGGACCGGCAGGAGCGCAATCATCTGTTCACCCTGGCCGGGCTCCAGGTCGGCCCGACGCGCGGTGAGTGCGCGATCCTGCCCGCGTCCGTCCAGAGGACGCTCGACGCGGTCTCGCCGTACCCGGCTGTCGTACTGAGTGCGCGCTACGACATCCTCGCGTTCAACGAGGCCTACTGCCGGGTGGTGCTGGACCTGCGGCAGATCCCGGTCGAGGAGCGCAACATGCTCTGGGCGACGTTCGTGTCGCGCGAATGGCGGTGCACGTTCGCCGAGTCCGAGGCGATGAAGGTGCACATGGTGGCCGGGTTCCGGGCGGCGATGGCCGACCATCTCGGTGAGCCGTCGTGGCAGGATCTCCTCCAGCGGCTGCTCGCCGGGTCGAAGCTGTTCACCGAGTTGTGGGAGCGGTACGAGGTCGGCGCGCCGAGCAACCGGATCAAGGTCTTCGAGAATCCCGAGGCCGGCATACTGCGGATCGAACCGGTCAACCTGTGGCTGTCCCAGCTCGGGCAGTTCCGGGCGACCGTCTACACCGCCGCCGACGAGGACACCGAGAAGAAGCTCCAGGCCCTCGTCGGCTCCAGCTGAGGCTCAGGTGACCGGTATGCCGGGATTGGTCAAGGCCTACTGCGTCGGGCGGGGATCGCAATCGATCAGGCGGTGTCACGGGCAGGCCAGGCGGACTCGAGTGTGGACAGGGTGACGGCGATCGCGGGCCGGCGGGAGGTCGTGGCCCGCCAGACGGCGTACAGGCGGCGGCTCGGGGCGGGCTGCAGCGGTACGACGACCACGCCGTCGGGGAGCGTGCCTCGGCCGAGCCGGGGGAGCAGGCCGATGCCGATGCCTTGGGCAAGCATCGCCAACTGGGTCTGGTACTCCGCGACCGAGTAGGCGATCTCGGGCTCGACGCCGGCCCGGCGCATCGTCCGGACCAGCCACTCGTGACAGATCGAACCGACCGGTTGGCAGATCCATCGCTCGCCGACCAGATCCTCCGCCCGCACGGACTCCTTGCCGGCCAGGCGATGCGTCGCCGGGACGAGGACGTCGGCCGGATCGGACCCGAGCTTCACCCGGGACAGTCCCTCCGGCAGGCTCAGCGGCGTGTTCTGCCAGTCGTGCACCACTGCCACGTGGATCTCCCCGCGACTGACCGCGGCGACAGCCTCGAACGGATCGGTCTCGGTCACCCGGACATCCAGGCCGGGATGATCGTTGATCAAACGCGCCAGTGCATGCGGCAGCAAACCTCGCGCGGCGGTCGGGAATGCGGCGATCTTCAGCGTGCCGATCGCTCGCCCACGTTGCTCTTCCAGCGTCAGCTCGGCGTCCTCGACCAGCTCGAGGATGCGCGCGGCGGTCGACGCCAACTGCCGGGCGGCGTCGGTGAGGACGATGCCGCGGCCCTGCCGCTCGATCAGCGTCGTCCGCGTCTCGCGCTCCAGTTTCGTCAGTTGCTGGGACACCGCCGACGGCGTGTAGCCGAGCACCTCGGCGGCGCGGTTGACCGACCCGTACTGCGCGACGGCGTGCAGAGCGCGGAGCCGGCCGAGATCCATCATTCAGCACTCCTAAAGTGATGGCAGTAGCAATCGGTGCTGGTCCTTAAGTGTACGCCGACCCAGACTGGAACACATGAAACCTCGTGACCTGCTCCTCGCGCTCGCGGTCGTCGTTGTCTGGGGCGTAAACTTCGTCGTGATCGAGGTCGGCCTCGAGGACTTCCCGCCGCTGCTCTTCTCCGCCCTGCGCTTCTTCTTCGCCGCGGTCCCGGCGATCCTCCTGCTCGGCCGTCCACCGGTCGCCTGGCGGTACGTCGTCGGAGTCGGTCTCGCACTCGGAGTGGCGAAGTTCGGGCTGCTGTTCACCGCGATGGACCACGGCGTCCCGGCCGGCCTGTCGTCGCTGGTGCTGCAATGCCAGGTGATCTTCACGGTCCTGTTCGCGATCGCCGTACTGCGGGAGCGGCCGCGCAAGGCCCAGGTCATCGGCATCGCGATCGCCTGCCTCGGGATGGTGCTGATCATGCTCGACCGCGGACTGGCCGCACCGCTCGGCGCACTGTCGTTGGTGATCGTCGCCGGAGCGTTCTGGGGCGTGTCCAACACCATCACCCGCTACGCCAAGCCACAGGACACCTTGCGCTTCATGGTCTGGGTCAGCGCGGTCGCCGTCGTGCCGCTGTTCGTGCTGTCGCTCCTCACCGAGGGACCACGGACGGATGTCGACGCGCTACGCGGCATCGACCTGACCGGCATCGGGGCGATCGGCTACCTCGCCTTTGCCGCAACGCTGTTCGGATTCGGTGCCTGGGGCTACCTTCTGCGCCAATACGACGCGAGCACGGTCGCACCGTTCTCTTTGTTGGTGCCGATCGTCGGCATGGCCGCGGCCTGGTTGTGGCGTGGTGAGGCGGTCGGCCTCCAGCAGGCGACCGCGGCAGTCCTGGTGATCGGTGGAATGGCATGCACCGTCGTACGGCGCCGCACTCGGGCGAAGGAGAACACGGAGCAGGCGGTGCAGGCCGAGCTGGTGTGAGAAGGTTGGCCGCATGGTGCTCGAAGTCGCGTTGATTGATGTGATCGCCGGCCAGGAAGACGCGTTCGCGGCCGCCTATCTGCAAGCCCGCAAGCAGATCGAGAACGCCGAGGGCAGCCGGACCATCCGGATGTCGCGCGGTATCGAGACCTCGACGCGCTTCGTGCTCCAGGTCGAGTGGGACTCCGTCGAGGCGCACGAGACGTTCCGGGCGAGCGACTCCTTCGGGGTCTGGCGCGGCCTGATCGGTCCGCACTTCGCGAACCCGCCGCACGTCGAGCACTTCACCGACGTCCAGGACAGTTGACCGGATGGATGCGCAGCAGGTCAGTCGCCTGACCGCTCGGTGGATCGAGCAGCTGCCCGGGGAGGGCAGCACGGTTCTGTCCGGTCTCGGCGTCCGGCCCTTGCTCGCGATCCTCGCCCAACTGGCCGTCGGACCCGCGCGTGACGAGCTCGTCGAAGCCGCCGGCGGACCGTACGACGGCCTGCTGCAGACTCCCGAGCTGCGGATGGCGCTCGGTCTGTGGACGCGGCCGGAGATCCCGCTGCAGCCGGGAGTCGACCGGTTCCTGCCGCCCGAGGTCCGCGGAACGTTGACCGATCAGGCGACGCTGGATGCGTGGGTGGTCGAGCAGACGGACGGACTGCTGGAGCGGATGCCGATCCAGTTGACGCCCGACGTGCTGCTGGTGCTCGCGTCCGCGTTGGCCTTGCGGACCAAGTGGGTGCTGCCGTTCAACGAGTATCCGCGCGAGGGGCAGCGGTGGCTGAGCCGGTCCGACGGTGACCTCGACAGCGTGCGCGTGTACGAGAGCGCTGCCGGACCGTTGACTGTGGCAACTGTCGTCGGCACCGGGGAGTTCGACGTACGGCTTGTTGTCGGTGAGGCCGGTCGTGGGCGGGCCGCCGTACTGGCTGCCGCGCTCGAGCTGAGCGACGGTGGCGTGAGTGGGTCGGAGCTGCTGGCAGCTGAAGGGTCGGCGCCGGCTCTGGAAGTGGTCGAGTCGATGTCGCCGGTGCCGTCGGTGCTGTTGTCGTTGCCGTACTTCGAGGTCGATGCCGAGCATGATCTCCTCGAGCATCCGGAGGTGTTCGGGCTGACGTCGGCGATGGACTCCAGCCAGGGGCACTTCCCCGGCCTGAGTTCAGAGCCGCTGGCGATCGACCAGGCCAAGCAGGCCGTGATGGCTCGCTTCTCCGCGACCGGCTTCGAAGCGGCGGCCGTCACGACCATGGCGATGGCTGCCGGGTCCGCGCCGATGCCCGGCGCGAAGGCGTTGCTGGTGTCGCTGGTGCAGCCGTTCGGGTTCATCGCCGTGCACCGGCCGACCGGCGTACCTGTCGTCGCCGGCTGGGTGAACTACTCGTAGGGATTGGCCGGGGCGACGGTCAGCGCGGCGACATCGCCGTCGGACCGCGAGCGAGGTCGCCGCGCGAGCGACCACCACCTTCGGCTGACCGGGGAACGCGACCGCGGTGGACACAAGTACGACGGGGTTGATCGCCGGTGCCGACAGCAGGAACGCGATCGCCGCGGCCGGGGTCACTTCTCGGCCGTATCGGTCACCCGCCGCATCCTGACAGAAAGTCCGACGGAAATGAAAACCAGTGTCGTTGTCTGCGATCTCGATGTGGCAGTGTGGAGGGTATGGATGCCGACGTGGTGCGCGCAGTCAATGACCTCACCGCACGCTGGGCCCGCACGCTTCCGGCGGGGAACACAGTCGTGTCCGGGCTCGGTCTGTGGCCGCTGCTCGCGATCCTGGCGACGGCCGCGGATGAACCAGGCCGGACCGAGCTGGCCCAGGCCGCCGGGGTCGACGCGGAGGCGGGATCCGGGCGGGCCCTCGCGCTGGTGAGGGCGATCGAGGGCTCGGCCGATCTGCACGCGGCGCTGGGTGTCTGGGTGCATGAGCAACTGAAGCTCGCGGAGACGTTCGACAGCGTCGTACCGGCGCCGCTGATGGGAACGCTCACCGGTCGCGCCGCGGTCGACAAGCCGAAGCTCGATGCCTGGGCGGCCGAGCACACTCACGATCTGATCCGCGAGATGCCGGTCGAGATCAACCCTGACGTCATGCTCGTTCTCGCCTCGGCCCTGTCCCTGCGCACGACCTGGGTCCGCCCGTTCACCGAGCAGATCAAGAACGTCCAGGCCGGGCCGTGGGCGGGCGGCCGGTGGCATTGGCTCGAGCGCGTCGACAGCGACCTCGACGCAGTACGGCGGTACGACGACCTGACCGTGATCACGGTTCGCGGCGACGCGGATGTCGACGTACTGCTCGGGGTTGGATCTGGATCGCAGCCGGAAGTGCTCGCGGGTCTTCTCGGTGCTGCGGCGCGTCCGGCTGACGGCGTTCCTGGGACTGCTCTGATCGATCAGGGGGAGCCCGGTTCGGAGCTCGCGCCAGGGTTGAAGGTCGGGCAGACCACGGCGCCGCGGCCGGATCTGAAGCTGACTCTGCCGTCGTTCAACGTCGAGGCCGAGCACGATCTGCTGGAGTTGCGTGAGCTGTTCGGGTTGACCACGGTCACCACGGACCCCGGGGAGCACGGCCACTTCAGTGCGATCAGTCCGGTGCCGCTCGCCGTCGGGCAGGCCAAGCAGAAGGTGCTGGCGCGGTTCTTCGCGACCGGGTTCGAGGCCGCGGCCGTCACCTCGATGGCGATGGTCCGCGCCTCGATGCCGACGCGCCAGGCCCGCCGGCTCGAGGTCGCACTGGACCAGCCGTTCGCGTTCACCGCAGTACTGCGGGAGTCGCGGCTGCCGATAGTCGCCGGCTGGGTCGCGACGCCTACAGAGCCCGGAGACTGAACAGCCGGTTCAGCAGCGCGGACGCCTCGTCGACGCCGACCTGGTCGCCGGTGAGCAGCAGGTCGAACAGCAGACCACGGGACGCCGCCAGACCGAGCCGCGCGTACGCCGGTGCCTCCTCGGGCGGGATGCCCGCGCGGATGCACAGCTCGATCACCGGCGGGAGCCAGACATTGATCAGATCCGCCTTGAGTGCCTCGGTGTGCGGGCGATCCTGCATCGCGTGGGCGCTCAGCTCGAAGAACAGCGGACCGTAGATCAAGGCCGCCTCGGTGACGCGGCGCCAGAACAGGTCGTTCTGCTCCTCCACCGGCAGATCGGTCGCCAGCACCTCGGCCAGCAGGTCGCGCTGCTGTTGCTCGACGGTCCGGACCACTTCGGCGAGCAGGCCCTCGCGGGAGCCGAAGTGGTAGATCAGCATCCGGTGGCTGGTGCCGATCGAGCCGGCGATACTGCGCAGGCTGGCGTCGCCGATCCCGTTCTTCGCGAAGTGCTCGACGGCGCCGGCCAGCAGGGACTGCCTACTCACGTCTGTTCGCTCACCTCTTTGAGCTTCACTGCCTCTGTCTCGACGTAGCTCTTGGTGAGGCGGGCGTAGAGCTTGCCGAAGATCCAGCCGATCGGGCCTTCGTGGATGATCGTCGCCGTCACCACCGTGCCCTGCGGCGTACCGACGACGCGGTGACCGCCGATCGTCCGGATGCCCGGAGCCTTCGAGACCCACTCGAAGTACTCGCCCTCCTTGAGATCGGTCACCTCCCAGACCGCGACCGGGAGCTTCGGCTGCCGGATCCGGGTCTTGGCGCCGATGTGGATGCGGCCGGCGTCGAGCCGCTCGACCGAGTCGATGGTCGGCGTCCACTCGGGCCACCGCTCAACGTCGCTGTACACCTGCCAGACCCGCTCCTGCGGGGCCTGGACCGTGATGGAATGATCGAAGCGCATGTACCAAATGGTACATCAGGTCTTCGTCAGGCTTTGACGGGCGTCTGCGGTGGCTTCACCGGCGCCAGGTAGGGTCTGGGGCCATGGCTGACCAGAACGTCCCGCAGAACGTCGAGAACGAGCAGGACCCGGGCGCGAACACCCAGATGTTTCGCGCCTTCGTGAACGAGGGCCAGGCCGAGGCCACCACCGAACCCAAGATGAACGGCCGGGTGCTGGCTGTCGTCGGAGCCGCCGTGGTGCTGATCGCGGTCATCGCCGCGATCGCCGTCTTCTGAGTCTTTGACCCTGATCCCGGTCGACGTCGTCCGGGTCTTCACCGACCCCGACGGACGCTTCGGCAACCCGCTCGGCATCGTCGACGGTGCCCTCGTACCGCCCGCGGACCGGCTGCGGGTGGCCGCCGAGCTGGGGTACAGCGAGACCGTGTACGTCGACGATGCCACGTCCGGCACGATCCGCATCTTCTCCGCCACCACGGAAATGCCCTTCGCCGGCCACCCGACCGTCGGCATCTCCTGGTGGCTCCACTCCCAGGGGCACTCTGTCGACAAGTTGCGAGTGCCTGTCGGTGACATCCCGGTCACGCGGCAGGGCGATCTGTTCGCCGTACGAGCGGACACCACCTGGGGAAGCGACTGGGACTGGCAGCAACTCGAGTCTGCGGAGGCCGTCCTGGCCGCCGACCCAGCGTCGTACTCCGCCGGCCACTCGTATCTCTGGGCCTGGCTGGACGAATCCCGCGGCCTGATCCGGGCTCGCGCCTTCGCGCCCGCCATGGGCGTCCGGGAGGACGAGGCAACAGGCTCAGCCGTGACCCAGATGACTGCCCACCTGGCCCGCGACCTCCACATCATCCAGGGCGTCGGCTCGCACCTCTACACCACTCACCTGCCGCCCAGCCACGCCACAGTCGCTGGGCAGGTCCTCGCCGAAGCTTCTCGCACCGTCACGATCTGAGGGCCCGATTTCCGCATCCGTTGACGGTTGTGGGGGCGCGGATGGAGCATGGGTGCTCGGCTAGTTGGGGAGGTTCTGGTGGCGGAGGTTGTCAGGGCTGGGTTGGTGCAGGCGTCATGGACCGGTGACAAGGAGTCCATGATCAAGGCCCACGAGGAGTACGCGCGGCAGGCGGCTGCGGCCGGCGTACGCGTGTTGTGCTTCCAGGAGTTGTTCTACGGGCCGTACTTCTGCCAGTTGCAGGATCCCAAGTTCTACGAGTACGCCGAGTCCGTGCCAGGGCCGACGACCGAGCGGTTCGCCGCGCTGGCCAAGGAACTCGGCATGGTCATGGTGCTGCCGGTCTACGAGCAGGAGCAGCCGGGAGTGCTGTACAACACCGCGGCCGTGATCGATGCCGACGGCAAATACCTTGGCAAGTACCGGAAGAACCACATCCCGCAGGTGAAGGGGTTCTGGGAGAAGTTCTACTTCCGCCCCGGGAACCTCGGCTATCCGATCTTCGACACCGCGGTCGGCCGGATCGGCGTGTACATCTGCTACGACCGGCACTTCCCGGAGGGCTGGCGCGCGCTCGGCCTGGCCGGCGCGAAGATCGTGTTCAACCCGTCCGCGACCAGCCGGGGACTGTCGGCGTACCTGTGGAAGCTGGAGCAGCCGGCCTCGGCGGTGGCCAACGAGTACTTCGTCGGCGCGATCAACCGGGTCGGGATCGAGTCCGACTTCGGTGACAACGACTTCTACGGCACGTCGTACTTCGTCGACCCCGAGGGCAAGTTCGTCGGGGACGTCGGGCACGACCACGATCCGGAACTGATCGTCCGGGACCTGGACCTGAGCCTGCTGGACACGGTCCGCGACCGCTGGCAGTTCTACCGCGACCGCCGCCCGGACGCGTACGGCGACCTGACCAAACCGTAGGACGAAACGTCTCGAAGGGAATACGGCATGACGTTGCTGGTCAAGGGTGGGACCGTCGTCGGGCCGACCGGGACGCAGGTTGCGGACGTCCTGGTCCAGGGCGAGAAGATCGTTGCCCTGCTGGATCCGTCGTTCAGTCAGTCGATCACTCCGGACGAGGTGATCGATGCTGCAGGCAAGTACGTGATCCCGGGCGGGATCGACGCGCACACGCACATGGAGCTCCCGTTCGGCGGTACGGCGGCCAGTGACACCTTCGACACCGGAACCCAGGCGGCGGCGTGGGGTGGTACGACGACGATCATCGACTTCGCCGTCCAGCGGACAGGTGAAGTCGTGCAAGACGGCCTGGCCGCCTGGCATGCCAAGGCCGACGGCAACTGTCATATCGACTACGCGTTCCACATGATCCTCGGCGGCGTCGACACCGACGCGCTGAAGGCGATGGACCAACTGGTCGCGGACGAGGGAATCACCAGTTTCAAGCTGTTCATGGCCTACCCCGGGGTCTTCTACTCCGACGACGGCCAGATCCTGCGGGCGATGCAGACCGCGCGGGAGAACGGCGCGATGATCATGATGCACGCGGAGAACGGCATCGCGATCGACGTCCTCGTGCAGCAGGCGCTGGCCCGCGGCGAGACCGACCCGATCTACCACGGCATCACCCGCCCGGCCGCGCTCGAGACCGAGGCGACCAGCCGTGCGATCGCGCTCGCCGAGGTGGCGAAGGACTGCCCGCTGTACATCGTCCACCTGTCCGCGAGCGGAGCCCTCGAGGCGGTCGCAAGCGCCCGCGACGCCGGCCGGAACGTCTTCGCCGAGACCTGCCCGCAGTACCTGTATCTCACCCTCGAGGATCAGCTCGGCGCGCCCGGTTTCGAGGGCGCGAAGTGGGTCTGCTCGACCCCGCTGCGCAGCAAGCACGAGTCGCACGCCAAGGACCTGTGGAAAGGGTTGCGGAGCAACGATCTGGCGATCGTGTCGACCGACCACTGCCCGTTCTGCATGAAGGACCAGAAGGAACTCGGCGTCGGCGACTTCTCGAAGATCCCGAACGGCATCGGCGGCGTCGAGCATCGCGTCGATCTGATCTACCAAGGCGTCGTGGACGGTCAGCTGTCGCTGGAGCGCTGGGTCGAGACGATCGCGACGACGCCGGCCCGGATGTTCGGGCTGTACCCGCAGAAGGGGATCGTCGCGCCCGGCTCGGACGCGGACCTGGTCATCTACGACCCGAATGCGACCACCCGGATCAGCGTCGACACGCACCACATGAACATGGACTACTCGGCGTACGAAGGGGTCGAGATCCAGGGCCGGGTGGGCACAGTAATCTCGCGCGGCGAGGTGATCGTGGCCGACGGCAACTACCATGGCCGGAAGGGCCGGGGGAAGTTCCTGCGGCGCGGCCTGTCGTCGTACCTGCAGTAAACAAGGGGGAAAGCCGTGGACTTCGGAGTGGTGTTCCAGTGTGATCCGCCGGCGTCCGCGGTCGTGGAGCTGGCGCGCAAGGCGGAGGACGCGGGGTTCGACTACGTCTGGACGTTCGACTCGCACCTGCTCTGGCAGGAGCCGTTCGTCATCTACAGCCAGATCCTGGCCGCCACGCAGCGGGTGATCGTCGGTCCGATGGTGACGAACCCGGGCACCCGGGACTGGACCGTGATCGCGTCCCAGTTCGCCACGCTGAACGAGATGTTCGGCAACCGGACGATCTGCGGGATCGGGCGCGGCGACTCCGCCCTGCGCACGCTCGGCGCGAAGCCCGGCACGATCGACCAGATGAAGGAATGCGTCCACGTGGTCCGAGCGCTGGCCCGTGGCGAGACGGTCGAGTATCGCGGCCAGCAACTGAAGTTCGCCTGGGTCGACAAGGGCGCCTTGGACGTGTGGGTCGCGGCGTACGGACCGAAGGCATTGGCGGCGACCGGTGAGGTCGGTGACGGCTACATCCTGCAGCTCGCCGACCCGGACATCGCGGAGTGGATGATCACCGCAGTACGTCGTTCTGCCGAGGAGGCCGGCCGTGATCCGGCGGCCATCAAGTTCTGCGTCGCGGCACCGGCGTACGTCGGGGATGACCTGCAGCACCAGCGCGAACAGACCCGCTGGTTCGGCGGGATGGTTGGCAACCACGTGGCTGACATCGTGGGTCGTTATGGCACGTCAGGCGCGGTGCCGAAGGCGCTGACCGACTACATCGAGGGCCGGAAGGGCTACGACTACGCGGAGCATGGGCGTGCGGGGAACACTCACACTGCCTTCGTCCCGGACGAGGTGGTCGATCGGTTCTGCATCCTCGGCCCGGTTGACCAGCACATCGCCCGGCTGAGCGAGCTGAAGGCGCTCGGGGTCGACCAGTTCGCGGTCTACCTGCAGCACGACGGGAAGGAGGAGACGCTCGCGGCCTACGGCAAGGACGTCATCCCGGCGTTCTGAAGCCGTTCCGCTGCTTGGGCCAGGCGGCGGCCGGTGGCGGTCGCGCCGTACAGCGTCGCGGGCGGGTAGTCGGTCGTCACGGTCCTGGAGACGAGGCCGGCGGTCGCGAGGTCCTTCAGAGCCAGGGCGAGGGCGCGGTTCGACATGTTGGGGAGAGCTGCGCGCAGCTCGGAGTACCGGGACTCCTGGTTGAGCAGGGCGAGGATCGGCAGCGACCACTTGCGCAGGCCGACGTCCTCCAGGTCGAGCTCAACGAGCAGATCGGTCAGCGCGACGGACGGTTCGCCGAGTTGCTCGCCCTCAGCGGTGAGCAGGTACTCCGGCCGCAGCGGGTGCCCGTGTCCAGGATTGCGCTCGATCAGGCCGGTGTCCGTCAGGAAGGCGAGCGTACGGCGCAGTGACTCCCGGCTGATGCCGAGCGTGTGTGTGAGGTTCACGAAGCGTCCGCCGTGCCCGCGATGCAACTCGGCGAGCACCGGGACGGCCCATCGGAGATGGAGCAGGCGGGAGAGCGTTGACACGAAAGTAAGCTTAGTATAAAAACAGGACTATGAGCGGGATCGAGTACGACGGGCGCGCGGTGTGTGCCCTGGACGTCGTCGACCTGGAGCGGTCGCTGCGCTGGTACGAGCAGGCGCTGGGCTTCGAGGTCGTGCACCGGCTGGACGCCTGGGGGTGGGCCGAGCTGAGTACGCCGCTGCCGGGGATCTCGATCGGGATCGGGCAGGTCGAGGATCCGAAGACCGACGGCGGGGTCGTCGTCACCTTCGGCGTACGGGACATCGACAAGGCGCGGGAGCACCTCGAGTCGCACGGGACGCGCTTCGACGGCGAGACGCGGCTGGTCGCGGACGAGGTTCGCCTCGCCACCTTCTACGACCCCGACGGCAACACCTTCATGCTCTCCGAGCGGGTGGTGCAGGCGTGAGTACGCCGCCGCGGCCCGGGATGGAGAGCATCACGCTCGTCCTGCTCCGGCGCCCGACCGACCCACCGGTCCTGCCCGAAGACGAGCAGGACCGGATCCAGCAGGCGCATCTCGCCTTCCTCGATTCACGTCGCAAGGAAGGCGTGATGGGCGCCGCCGGCCCCTTCCGCGACCACGACGACGAGACCCTGCGCGGCTTGTGTCTCTACCGCGTCGGCATCGAGGACGCCCGCCGCCACGCAGCCGAGGATCCCGCCGTCCGCGCAGGCATCCTGACCGCCGAGCCGATCACCTGGTGGTTCCGCGAGGGCGAGGTCCGGCTGGCCTGAGCGTCAGGGGTTCGGGGTCCAGCGGTAGGCGCCTGGGAGGAGGTCGGTGGCCATTACGGAGCCGACGCCCTCGGCGGTTGGCAGGATGACGCGGATGCCTGGGTGGTAGTCGACGAGGATCTGCCGGTCGCGGCCGCACGGGCCGACGACGCCGCGGCCTTCGTTGCCTACGGCTACGATCGTGGTGAGCTCGCGTGCGCCTTCCGCCCTGGCTCGGCCGAGCGCTACCAGCTCGGCGCACGGGCCGCCGGTGAAGTGGTAGAGGTTGATCCCGGCGTACATCCGTCCGTCCACACCACGCACCGCGGCGCCCATCGTGTAGACGCCGTCCGGTCCGTCGGTGTTCGCGTCCACAGTCCGGCGGGCCAGTTCGATGAGCTCGCGGTCGTCGTCGGTGAGTGGGTGCACGGTGATCATGCACCCACTCTGCCATCCGGTCAGCCGGAGATGCGCTTGAGTTCCGCGTCCACCA
Organism: Kribbella pittospori; assembly: GCF_004331465.1. Lineage (GTDB taxonomy): Bacteria > Actinomycetota > Actinomycetes > Propionibacteriales > Kribbellaceae > Kribbella > Kribbella pittospori. The sequence continues at coordinate 73,365 of NZ_SJKB01000017.1, read as the reverse complement.
CGGACTTCACAGCCTTGATCTCGGTGGCCGGATCGGATCCGTTGCGGATGATCCGGTTGAGCGCATCGGAGTACGCCGAACTGGACTTGGGCGACCACAGGATCGGGGTCTGGGCGTGGCCGTTCTCGTTGACGAACTTGACCGCGTCGGCGGCCGGGCCGGACTTCAGCTTCTCCGCCTTCGCAGCCAGGCTCTTGCGCGCCGGGATGTGGAAGCCGTACGACTGGGCGAAGTCGAGCTGCTTGTCGGTCTGGCCGACCCACAGCCATTGGACGAACTTCTTCGCCGCGTCGACGTTCTTCGACTTCGCGTTGACGCACGACCCGTAGGCCCCGACCGGGACGCTCGGCTTGCCGGTGGTCGCGTTCAGCTTCGGCCACGGCAGTACGCCGTAGTCGTCCGGGAACGCCTTCTCGATCACCGGCAACGTCCACAGACCGGTGAACTGCATCGCGGTCAGCCCTTGGGTGAACGCGGACGGGTCGGACCAGTCGGTCGGTGCCCCGAGCAACAGAGTCTTCGAGGTGAACAACTCGCGCAGCTTGTGCAGCGACTCGGCCGCGGCCGGGTCATCGAACCCGAACTGGTTGTCGTCGGTCAGGTAGTCCAGACCGGCCGACCACAGCGCCGGTCCGCCGAGCACGCCGACGCCGCCGTCGTTGCCGACGAACAGGCCCTTCATCTTGTCCGTCGTCAGTGCCTTCGCGGCCGCGAGTAGCTCGTCGACCGTCTGCGGCGGCTGGATGCCGGCCGCGCTGAGCAGGCTCTTGCGGTAGACGAGCAGTTGCATGTCGGTGACCTGCGGGATCGCGTAAAGCTTGTCCTGGTAGGACATCCGGGCGATCAACGACGGGGTGAAGTCGTCCTTGGTGTCGCCGAGCAGGTCGGTCAGCTCGACCGCCTGACCCGCTTTGATCATGTCGATCGTCGGGCCGTTCACGTATTCGAAGACGTCCGGGCCCTGGTCGGTCAGCAACGCGGTCGCGGTCTTCTTGTCGTAGTCGCCCGGCGACCATGGATGCTGACCGTCGCGTCCGGGTACTCCTTCGCGTACTTCTCGACCGCCTGCTGCGTCCCGGCCTCGCCGTACTGGTGATACCACTGCTGAAGAGTCGGCTTGTCCCCACTCCCGCCACCCGAGGGCCGACCGCTGTTCGACCCGCACCCAGCCACCGCCAACGCCGCCAACCCACCACCCGCCACCAGCATCTGCCGCCGACTGATCCCAGCACCCACCATCACAGTCCTCCATCCGCGCAGTCCCACAGCCCGCGCACCACGGAAGACCCTACGACCGAGACCGGGTCGGTATTCCACCCAGCAACGATCTGGTCACTTTGCGCGCCGGGCGATATCCAGGTATATATACGAAGACATACGGTCGTATATATGAAGACAATGATCGATCTGGACGACGAGGCGTTGGCGCTGGCCGCGAAGGAGTTGGGGACAGTGACGAAGAAGGACACCGTCAACGCCGCCCTGGAGTTCGTGGCCAGACGACGCGAACGGATCGAGGCGCTCCTCGACGACCCGTTCGCGCTCGGTGCCGGGCCGGACATCGACGACCCCGACATCATGCGTGAGGCGCGTCGTTGAGCCCGGTCGCCTCGGTCGGCAAGCTCTACCTGATCGACACCTCGGCGCAGGCGCGTGCCCGGCATCCGGCGGTGCGATCGATCATCGCCGGGCTGATCGTCGACCGGGCCGCGGCGACCTGTGTGACCGTCGATCTGGAAGCCGGCTATTCGGGCCGTGATCACTCCGGCGTGAAGACGATCGGCGAGCGCCGGCGATCGTTGTATGTCAATCTGCCGATCAGCGAGGCGATCGCCGAGCGTGCCCGCGAGGTGCAGGTCCGGATGGCTGCCCGCGGCCATCACCGAGCCGCTGGGGTGATCGACCTCCTGACCGCGGCCGTCGCCGAGCAGCACGGCGCCGTGATCCTGCACTACGACGCCGACTTCGAGCACATCTCCGCCGTCACCGGCCAGCCCCACCTGTGGGTGTCCCCGCGAGGAACGCTCGACTGAGGTACGCTCGGCGGCATGTCTTCTTCCTGTGACTAGAGAGGGTTCCTGCGCTGGTTGGCGCGGTTGAGCCCATTCCGTTTGGATCTCTAGGAGCGAAGTCATGTCCGGCACTTCTCGTGCCGGGAGCTACCGGGATGTTTTGTTGCTGCCGTTGGCGTTGCGCACGTTTGTGCCGGCGTTGGTCGGGCGGTTGGCTTACGGTCTGCTCCCGTTGTCGTTGTTGTTCACTGTCCAGCAGTCCACCGATTCGTTCGCGACGGCCGGGACGGCCGTCGCGTTGTTCGGCCTCGCCTCGTTGTCGATGCCGTACAAAGCCCGCCTTGTCGATCGTTTCAGCCAGCGTCGCGTCCTGCCGCTGTTGGCTGCCGGCTCATCCGTCGCTCTGGTCGCATCGACTCGTACGGCGGACAGCGTCGTACTGCTGCTGGTTGGTACGGCGGGACTCCTTGCGCCACCGTTGGGACCGTCGATGCGGTCGAGCTGGCGGCTGCTCACCGAGGGCACGGACCTGAAGGAACGGGCCTACGCACTCGACGCCGTGTGCGAGGAATCGCTGTATCTAGGCGGTCCGCTGCTCGCCGGCGTACTGATCAGCGTCGCGTCCGCCGGGTCGGCGCTCACCTGCTGCGCCGTCCTCATGCTCGCCGGGACCGTCCTGATGGTCACGAGCCCGGTCACGACCCACACAACCGCGGCGCCGCCGAACCGCCATCCGTTGGGGCCACTCACGATCCGGCCGCTGCGGCGCATCCTGCTCGTCATCATGGTCACCGCGTCGGGCGTCAGCGTCGCCTACCTGTGCGTCGCCGGTGTCGCTCAGCGAACCGGCAACCCCGGCGCGGCCGGGTACGTCGAGGCGGGCATTGGCCTCGGCAGTGTCGTGGGCGGACTCCTCTGGGCGCGCCGGAAACACACGCGGTCCTGGCCGATCCACCTCGCCGGGCTGATCGGCGTACTCGCCATCGGGCTGTCGGCTGCGTCGCTTGCGCCCAACCTGGTCGTGCTCGGGGTCGTGATGGCGGTCGCCGGGCTCGCCGTGGCACCGCTGTTCGTGGTCGCCTATTTGGCAGCAGACGACGTCACCCCGCAACACCAGCGCACCGAGGCGAGTACATGGATCAACACAGCCAACAACCTCGGCAGCTCGGCCGGCTCGGTGCTTGCAGGCATGGCGATCGACCGCGCGTCGCCGACCCAGGGGTTCCTGGCCGGCGGCGTACTGCTGGCGGTCGTCGCAGTGACGGTTTGGCGGTCAGGCGTCGGACAGGCGGGCGATGGTGGCCGACGCTCGGCGGACGATCGGGACCGGGCCTTCTGGGAGGACGTCGCCGATGAAGGTGTAGTGCTTCAGGATGTCGGGGTCGACCCCTCCGGGACGGTGCCGGCTGTGGTCGCGGACCCAGTCGATGATGTCGCCCCAGCCGGGGGCCGCCAGCGACCCGCCGAAGTGCTGGACCGACAGGCCCGCGCACAGGTTGCCGAAGGCGAGGCGGTGGGCCAGCGGCCAGCCGCGGAGGGTGCCGAGGACCAGTGACGCCAGGAAGACGTCGCCCGCACCGGTCGGGTCGTAGGACCGGACCGGTAGTGCGGGGACCTGCTCCTCCTCGCCGGTCGCGGAGTCGATCGCGAGTACGCCGTCCGCACCGTTGGTGACCACCGCGAGCGGGACCCGATCGGCCAACTTGTGCAGCGCGGCCTTCGGCGTGTCGGTGCGGGTGTAGGCCATCGCCTCACCCGCGTTCGGGGTGAACGCGTGGAAACCCTCCAGTACGTCGAGTACTGCGGGGGACCACTCGTCGGTCGGGTCCCAGCCGACGTCGCCGAACAGCAGCGCTCCGGACTCTCGTGCCTCGACGGTCCAGCCGGGCAGTTCGTCGGCGACCGGCACGATCGCGGACCGGGTGTTCAGGCCCGGGCCGACCAGTTTGCTCGGGTCGCCCGGGGCCTCGTGGGCGTGGGTGACCATCGCGCGGTCCCGGTCGATGGACATCGAGACGGTGACCGGGGAGTGCCAGTGGCCGATCCGGCGGGAGTGGGACAGGTCCACGCCCTCCTGGTCGGCCAGGGTCCGCCAGCAGAAGTCGGCGTACACGTCGTCGCCGAAGACGGCCGCGAGACCGCTCTTCAGGCCGAGGCGGGCGGCCGCGATGGCGAAGTTCGCCACCCCGCCCGGGCAGGAGCCCATGCCCTCGGCGAAGATCTCGGTCCCGGTGGTCGGCGTGGACTCCAGGCCGGTGAGCACGATGTCGAGGAACACCGTGCCTTGCACGAACACGTCGTACGCGTCGGGTTCGGTCACGGTGACACTGCTCCTTGTCATCCTTGGTCGTTGGTTGGCGGCGGTTCTGTCGGTGCCGGGTGGAATGCTCCTTCGTAGCATCATCGACCGGTCATCACCACGGGTTTGGGAGGACGTTTGTGAGTGGCGGGGCGTGTCCATGATTCCGACCTGGATCTCGGTCGTGGGTGTGGTGATGACCGTGCTGAGCCCGCTGCTGGCGCTCCTCGGTGTGTTCCTGGGGTCCTACCTGACCCGGAAGTCGGATCGTGAGCTAGATGTCTGGCGGCACCGCGAGGAGACGATGCGGATGGTCCGGTGGGCGGTCGAGCAGATCCTCGAGGGCGACGAGTCGGGCACGGAGGCCGGCGTCGTGACACTGCGCTCACTGATGCGGTCGGAGCTGTTACAGGCCGAGGACTACGACCTGGTCGCCGCGCTGACCGCGTCCGTAGCGATCGACCGGGTCGGCCCGGCCGCGTACGCTGATATTGCGGATGCTGATATCGAGGTCGTCGAGGGAGACGAGGAGCATGGCTGAGAAGAAGACCGTGAGGGTCTCCCGTCAGGCCGTCGAGTTGGCCCGCCTGCACGTGGAGGCCGCGCGCAAGGCCGGCCGGAAACCCGAACCGGGAGTGGCCCGCATCGCGGGTGCACGCCCCGACAACGGCAACGGCGCGTCACCGGCTCCCGCCTGAGAGTTCGGCTCGCCGCAGTACAACGATTGACGTCGTACACCGTCTATCGGACGCACCCGTTCGGACCGGCACGCCTGGTCGGCGGCACCATTCCTTCTCTTCTCTTCTTTTGTTCTTTTCTTCTCAGGAACTGCTGGGAGGAGTGTGCGTCTATCGGACGCACGCGTTCGGAGCGGCACGCCTGGTCGGCGGCACGCCCGGGACCACCTACACTGATCGACGGCCGCTCCGGTGGCGTACGGTGCGTTGGTGGTTACCGTTGCGTCGCTCCCTGTTCCCGACCACGGCCGGATAGACCCGTGATCCGCTTCGAGAATGTGTCCAAGACGTACGAGGGCCAGTCCAAGGCCGCTCTGCTGAACGTCAACGTCGAGATCGAGAAAGGCGAGTTCGTCTTCCTGGTCGGCACCTCCGGGTCCGGCAAGTCGACGTTCCTTCGTCTGGTCCTGCGTGAGCATCGGACGACCCGCGGTCACATCATGGTGGCCGGCAAGGACCTGAACCGGCTGGCCAGCTGGCGGATCCCGCAGATGCGCCGTCAGATCGGCACCGTCTTCCAGGACTTCCGGCTGCTGCCGAACAAGACCGTCGCGGAGAACGTCGCGTTCGCGCTGCAGGTGATCGGCAAGCCCCGGTCGCACATCCGCAAGACGGTCCCCGAGGTGCTCGAGCTGGTCGGTCTGGACGGCAAGGAGGACCGGCTCCCCGACGAGCTGTCCGGCGGTGAGCAGCAGCGGGTCGCGATCGCCCGCGCGTTCGTGAACCGGCCGATGATCCTGATCGCCGACGAGCCGACCGGAAACCTCGACCCCGGTACGTCGGTGGGCATCATGAAGCTGCTCGACCGGATCAACCGGACCGGGACCACGGTCGTGATGGCCACCCATGACGTGTCGATCGTCGACCAGATGCGCAAGCGCGTGATCGAGCTGGAGAACGGTCATGTCGTCCGTGACGAGTCGCGCGGCGTCTACGGCTACCAGCACTGAGACCGCTGCCTGAGTACAGGGACTGACTGAAGAATGCGCTTGAACTACATCCTCTCCGACCTCGGTATCGGTCTGAAGCGGAACCTCTCGATGACGATCGCGGTCGTCGTCACCATCTGGGTCTCGCTGTCGCTGTTCGGCAGCGCGCTGCTCGCCCGCGAGCAGGTCGACCTGATGAAGGGGAACTGGTACGACAAGATCCAGATCTCGGTCTTCATGTGCACCAAGGACTCCGGCGGCCGTGGCTGCGCCGGCGCCGAGGTGACCCAGGAGCAGAAGAACCGGATCCGCCAGGTGATCGAGTCGAACCCGGACACCGCACCGGACGGCGTGTTCGGCGAGTCGAAGAAGGAAGCGTTCGAGTCGTTCAAGAAGCTGTACAAGGACTCGCCGATCGTCAGCACGGTCACCGAGGACCAGATGCAGGAGTCCTTCCGGGTCAAACTGAAGGATCCACAGCGCTATCAGAACCTGGTCAGCGCGGTCAGCGGCCTACCCGGCGTCGATACGGTCCAGGACCTCAGGCAGTACCTCGATCCGTTGTTCAAGGCACTCAACGGGTTGCAAGTCGGCGCTCTGGTCGCCGCCGGACTGCTGCTGGTCGCCGCGTTGATGCAGATCTCGAACACGATCCGATTGGCGGCGTACGCCCGGAGACGGGAGATCGGCATCATGCGCCTGGTCGGCGCGTCGAACTTCTATATCCAGCTGCCGTTCCTGCTGGAGGCGGTGCTGGCCGCCTTGATCGGCGCAGTCCTTGCCTGCGGCACCTTGTGGGTCTTCGTGTACGTCGTCGTGATGCAACGGGCCGAGGAGACATTCCGGGTCTGGCAATGGGTCGGCGCCGCGGAAACCTTCCGGGCGACGCTGATCATGGTGGTGGTCGGACTGATCCTCGCCGTCGTCCCGACATTCCTGACAACCCGGAAATACCTCAAAGTCTGACCCGGGTGACTTATCGTGCAATAGCAGCACCGCACGACAACTCAACCCAGAGCAAGGGGTCGACCTGTGGTCCCGCACTTCCCCGGTGCGAACCCGCGTGAGCGGGGGAGCATCAAGCGAGACGACAGCACCGGCACCACCGCCACGCCGTACCAGCGATCACGTAGCAGACCGCCGGGACGGCAGACGGTCGTTGCCGCCTGCTGCCTTGTCCTGTCCCTGTCCGCCGGAGTCCTGGCGGCGGTTCCGTCTGCCCAGGCGGACCCGCCCGATCCAGCCGCCAAGAAGAAGCAACTCGACTCGCAGATCGGTGCGCAGAAGGCCGATCTCGCCGAGGCGTCCGACCAGCTCGGCAAATCCGTTGCCGCGTACAACCAGGCCGAGGCGAAGTACACGGTCGTCCAGGTCAAGTACGCCGCCGCACAAGGCCAGCTGGCGGCCGCGAAGGCCGCCGATGTGGTTGCCGCGAGCAAGCTCCAGGCCGCCGAGCAGGCGCTGACGTCGGCGGTGGCCGACGTCGAGGCGGGCGAGCAGCAGATCATCGAGAAGCGGGCCCTGGCCGGTCGCGCGGTCAGATCCGCGTACCAGCAGCAGACCGGCCTGGTCGGGCTGACGATCGCGCTGCGTGGTGCGTCGCCGGCCGACATCGCCACCGGGATGCAGGTGCAGCGGAACGTGTTCGGCATCCAGGGCAACGCGATCACGAATCTGAACAACGCGCAGGCGCAGCTCGCGAACAAGCGGGCCAAGGTCGCCCTGGCCGAGAAGACTGCGGCCGCGGCGCGGGCCGAAGCTGCCCGGACGGTCAAGCAGGTCACCGCGCTGACCAAGCAGGTCGCGGCCGACAAGGCTGAGGCCGCAGCGGTCGCCCAGGTGAAGCTCGTCGCGTTCAAGGCGGCGGAGCGCGAGAAGAACACCGAACAGGCGCAGTACAACGCTCTCGTCGCCGAGCGCAGCCGGGTCGAGCAGATCCTGATCGCCCGTGCGAAGGCCGAGAAGGCCGCGGCCGCCCGCAAGAAGGCGGCCCGGGAGAAGGCCGAGCGGGAGAAGGCTCGCAAGGAAGGCCGGCCGCCGCGGAACATTCCGGACGACCCCGGAGGCGGCGGGCTGAGCTATCCGGTCAGCAGCTACATCACATCGCCGTACGGAATGCGGTTCCACCCCGTCCTGCACTACTGGAAGCTGCACGACGGCACGGACTTCCGCGCCCCCTGCGGTACGCCGATCCGCGCTGCGGCGAGCGGGCGAGTGACGGACAAGTACTACAACGGTGGTTACGGAAACCGGCTGTTCGTCTCGCATGGAGTGATCGACGGGAGCTCCATCACGACGGTCTACAACCACCTGTCGCGGTACAAGGCGCGCGTCGGCGAGCACGTCAGCAAGGGCGAGATCATCGGGTACGCCGGGACCACGGGCTACTCCACCGGCTGCCACCTGCACTTCATGGTCTACCAGGACGGTCGCGTGGTTAATCCCATGAAGTGGCTGTAGACGGTCTGAGATACTGGTCGGATGGTGAAACAGACCGGCCGGCAGAAGCCGATCGCGCAGAACCGGAAGGCGCGATACGACTACCACATCGAGGACGTGGTGGAGGCCGGGCTGGTGCTGACCGGGACCGAGGTGAAGTCCCTGCGGCAAGGCCGGGCCTCCCTCGTCGACGCGTTCGCCGCCGTCCGCGGTCACGAGTTGTGGCTGCAGGGGATGCACATCCCGGAGTACAAGCACGGCACCTGGACCAACCACGAGCCGCGCCGGACCCGCAAGCTGCTGCTGCACAAGGACGAGGTGCAGAAGCTGATCCGGGCCGTCGAGCAGCAGGGCGTCTCGCTGATCCCGCTGTCGCTGTACTTCAAGGACGGGTACGCCAAGGTCGAGCTCGCCACCGGGCGAGGCAAGAAGGACTACGACAAGCGGCACGCGCTGGCCGAGCGCCAGGCCGACCGCGAGGCCCGGCGCGCCCTCTCGGAGCGCACCCGCCGCCGCGACTGATGAGGCCCGGGGGCGGCCGGGCTGAGGAGCCAGGGCGGCAGGGCTGAGGGCTGCCTGGGGTCGGCTCAGGGGTGGCTGGGGGCTGCTCCCGATGGGGCGGACGGCCTCCGGCGCGCAGAGTGGATGCATGTCCACTTCAGACCTGCTGGTGACGCCGGCCCAACGGGACCGCGCCGTCGAGATCCTGAAAGAAATGTATGCCGACGGCCGGCTGGACCACGCCGAGTTCGACACCCGGCTGGAGCTGGCTCTGAAGGCCCGCACCCGTGCCGAACTCAACAGCACCTTCGACGGACTCGTGTCCCGGCCCGTCCCGACGTACGCACCCGCCGCCTTCACGAGGCCGGCGCCGGTGCAGCAGTACTCCGGCGATGGCCGGGGGATGGGGACCGTCGCGCACTGGCTCGGGTACCCGACGTTCTTCGTCGGCCCGGCGATCGTGGTGGCGACCTCGGGCCAGCGGAACCCTGCCGTCCGCAAGCACGCGGTGGAGGCGCTGAACTTCCAGCTGAGCGCGTTCGGGGCGTTCGCACTGCTGGGGATCATGACGGGGGTGACGGAGGGCTTCACCGGATTCCTGTTCCCGATCCTCGGCATCCTGTGGTTCGTCCTGACCGGGATCGGCGGCCTCGCCACCGCGGTCGGTAGCAACTTCCGCTACCCGTTCACGCTGCGTCTGATCAAGTAGTGCCTCTACCCTGGCAGGCATGGCTGTTCCTGTCGGGGCGCGGTGGGAGGTCACGGCGTTCCTGGGCCTGACCGCGGCCACCGGGTTGATCGACGCGGTCAGCTATCTGAAGCTCGGGCATACCTTCGTCGCGAACATGACCGGGAACGTCGTCTTCCTCGGGTTCGCGGTGTCGCCGGAGTCCGGGTTCCGGCTTGGTCCGCCGATCGCGGCTGTGTTCGGGTTCGTGCTCGGGTCCCTCGCCGGCGGGCGGGCGGCACGGGTGATGGAGTCGCGGCCTCGGCGGTGGCTGGCGTCGGCGTTCGGGGCGCAGGCGATCGTGTTGTGGCTGTGCGCGTTGCTCGTCGGCGTCGGCGTACTCGAGGAGACGGGCGGGACGTCGTACGTGCTGATCGTGGCGCTGGCTGCCTGCTTCGGGCTGCAGAACGCGACCGTCCGGCACGTGGCGCCGCGGGACATGACGACGACGGTTTTGACGCTGACACTGACGGGGCTGGCGGCCGACAGCGTGCTCGGCAACGGACGCTCCGTGAAGCCTCACCGCCGACTGGGGTCGATCGCTGCGATGCTGGTTGGTGCGGCTGTGGGGGCGTTGCTGCTCCGATGGACCACCGGATGGGTGATCGCTCTGGCCGGGCTGATGGTCGCGGGGGCGGCGGTGATCTTCCTGCGCGCGCCCGAGGCGTCGCCGGCCGCTGACCGTGTGTAACGGGAATGTCAGGTGCGGGTCGCCTGTTGGACTTGATAGTGTGGATCTTCCACCGCCCTTCGGGACCGGTGGGAGTTTGACAACTCAACAGGGGGTGAACGGTTTCGACTTTGGACGTCTGTTCCAAGGGAAGCGGGCCGAGGATCCAGGGTTATCTCGTAAACGATCTCTGGAAACCAATAACTGCCAATACTCAGCGCAGTAGCTTCGCTCTCGCCGCCTGACGGCCTGAGCACTTAAAGAAGCGGTCAGCCCGGGGATGCTCCCGCCCCGGCTCCTGGCCTCATTTAGGGAGCTTGCTGCACTAGCCCGGTCACGGGGCTGGTGTGGGACATCAACAGTGACTGAGCCTGTCAGCGACGTGTCTGTGAGAGCGCTGGGGCTGAGAAAACGTCTAACAGACTGCGCCCGGAGAAGCCTTGAAACACCGCCGAAGGACGCGGGTTCGATTCCCGCCACCTCCACCCCTGAGAGTTACAAGAAGGCCGGTCCCCTCGGGACCGGCCTTCTTGCGTGTGCTGGGTGAGCCCCGACGCAACCGCGTTCGTCGTGTGCCCGGACTCGTCGAGTCGTGGAAAGGTGTTCAGTTGGTTGCCGATTTGCTGCCCAGATCCACGACTCAGTCCTCGGGATGAACCACGAACCCCACCACCGCAGTTCAGCTGTTGAGGGTGGTGCTGGGGGATTGGCCGTAGGCGGTGCGGTACTGGTTGGCGAAGCGGCCGGGGTGGTGGAAGCCCCAGTGGGCGGCGATGGCGGTGACGGTGGTTTGGGTGGGGTCCGCGGCCTGGAGATCGGCGTGGGCTTGGGCCAGGCGGACTTGGCGGAGGTAGGCCAGCGGGGTGGTGTCGAGGTGGCGGCGGAAGGCTAGTTGGATGGCGCGGTTGGTGACGCCGGCGGCGGTGGCGATGTCGGCGATGGTGAGGTCGCGGTGGGGGTTGACTTCGATGTAGCTGATGGCGCGGCGGAGAGTGGCGGGGTGGGCGTCGCGGCGGCTCTCGGTATTGGGGTCGGTGCTGGTGTTGTTGGGGACCGTGGCCAGGACCATCGCGGCGAGGAACTGCGTGATGGTCGTGGAAATGAGGGGTTCGGAGAAGAGCGCCGGGTTGGTGAGTGTCTGCGTGTGCACGTAGTCGATCGCGTCCCGCAGTTGCCGCCGAGCCGCGGTGGTGGCGGGCCGGTGGCCATGGAAGCTGAGCGCCGCGGGCCTCCGCCCCTCGAGTGCGGTCGCGGCGACCCGCTGCAGGACGGTGGGATCGAGCATGAGGACGAGCTCCCGCGGGTGCCGCAGCCTGCCCGTGAGCCCACGCTCTCCAGGAGGCAGGAGCAGTACGTCGCCCGGGCCGGCGGAGTACTCCGGTATCTCAACTCCACCCGAACGAAGGCTGCACAAGATGTAGTTGTCGAGCGGATCGGCGCGATACGTGAGGTCGGCGCCGAGCTGGAACTCGTCGCTGGTCAGGCCGGGGAGGAACGTGCGCGCGATGCGGGTCCGGGTCGGTACGCCGTTGAGGCCGGACAGGTTCACCCGCGTGTACGTCTCGGACAGAAAGGCCTCGATCTCGTCGATAGTGGTGCTCTCGAAGACGACAGCCATCGCAGCTCAGCAACCCTCCTGGAGGGTCCGGCCTGGGCTGCGACCGTAGGCGGCGTGGTAGGAGGCGGTGAACCGGGGGAGGGAGAAGCCCCACCGGTAGGCGATCGTGGCGACAGTGACGCCGCTGGCGGGATCGGTTGTCTGCAGGTCGCGGTGCGCGCGTTCAAGGCGTACCTGTCGTAGGTACTCGAACGGCGTACATTCCAGATGCCTACGGAAGGCGTACTGGAGTGCGCGGGCACTCGTGCCGACGGCCGCAGCGATGTCGTTGACGCCGATCGGCTCGGCAGCGTGCGCGTCGATGTAGTCGACGGCTCGTTGTACGGACGCCGGTGTGACCCAGCCGGGTGAGGGTGCGTACGAGACCCGCAGCGTCGCGTTCGGGAAGACCGCGAGCATCGACGCGACGACGTGGGTGTGCAGTTGCTGGGCGACCAGCGGACTCTCGGCGGACGACGTTACGTCGGTCAGGACGCGGTGGACGTAGTGGCTCACCGACTGCCAGTACGCGCTGAGCCGGGCGTTGAGTGGCAGCCCGGTGCCGAGCCAGAAGTCATTGGGCGGTACGCCGTGCGCCGACTCGGCGGCCTCCTCGAGATCGCGGTAGCTGACCCGCGTCCCGATCGAGTCGAACGGCGGGAACTCGAGAGTCATCGAGTCGTCCGGTGCACGCATCAGCGAGCCACCGCCGGCACCCGCAACTCGCCGCTCGGGACAGTCGCGACGGCCGGTCGCGAGAACCAGACAACGAGCGGTTCCTTGTACGGCTCGGTGTCCACCGCGCACCCCAGGCCGATCTGCCATCGATCCGAGCCCAACGGTCCGCACTGCGTCGTCTCGATCTTCACTGCCCCGGTGGACGGCTGGCCGCCGGCGACTCGCGGGCTGGCGGAAGGAAAGATGGCATCCAACGCGTCCACGACGGCGTCCGCCCCCTCGCCGAGCATGAAGCCCCGCACGACACCACCAGTTCGTGTGCTGTCGGCGGCTGTCACGTTGTCACCCTCCACGAGGACTTCCTCCGAAGCTACGCCCACACACCACGCAGCGAAACCGGACAAGCCTCATGGATCGAGGCGCCATGGACAGCGCTGGGACCGGCGCGCATGCTGAAAGCGGTGGGGTCGGGGGGCGCCCGGGCAGACCGGAGCCGTGGCCGCGCCAAGGGGGAGATCGGCATGGACAGAGTCGAACGAGGTCACCAACGCGACGAGGAAGCCGAACAGATCGACATCGCGCAGGCTCCAGCAGTTCGATCAAATATCACAACAGCGAAGGTCACCGGGATCTTCTTCATCGCGGCGACCGTGGCCTTCATGGTGGCCGCGACTGTGCTGTCGATGACATTCGATTGGCCCGACATCCTGCGTCAACCGGCGGATGTGGTGTTGCCCGAGTACGTCGACGGTGGCACGAGCCTGGTCTGGACGTGGTTCGCGGTCGCATGGACGTACGCGATCCTCGCCGTACCGATCTTGTTGCTACCAACTGCGTTGAAGCGCCGGGACGACGCGGCCCTGCGGGTCGCCACCTGGGCGGGCGCGGCGTCTGTGCTGCTGGCGCTGATCGGATTCCTGCGCTGGGTCTTCGTAGTACCGCCGCTGGCCGATACGTACGTCAACGGCGACACAGCTACGCGTACGGCGGTTGCCGCGGCGTGGACCGCCCAGCATCAGTACGGCGGCGCGCTACTTGGCGAACACCTCGGACAACTCCTGGGCATCGCGTGGTCGGTCACTGTCAGCATCATCATCTTGCGAACCAAGGTGATGCCGAGGTGGGCGGGCTGGCTGGGGCTGCTCGCCAGCGTCCTGTACTTCACCAACCAAGGCGACATCCTCGCCACCGCGATCCCGAGCTTCCCGGTCTGGGACCTCGGCGGCCTGCTCGGAAGCTACCTGTGGACGATCTGGCTACTGGTGCTCGGTGTACTGCTCCTTCGCCGGCCGAACTCGCCGGCTAGCTCTTAGTCCATGCCGTCTCTCAGACCATCCCGTTCGGAATCTCCGCGGCGTCGGGCACGGGCTGTACGACGTCCCAGTGCTCGACGATCTGGCCGTTCTCGAAGCGCCAGATGTCGGTGACCGCCACGCCGCGGGGATTGTCCGCGGTCGTCATCAGGTAGTGCATCACCACATGAGTGTCGTCAGCGATGACGCGGCGCAGGTCGAGCCGAGCCGAGGCGACCGGAGCGGTCGCGATGAAATCGAGGAAGGCGTCGCGGCCCGACGGATTGCCGGGACTGTGCTCGAGGAAATCCTCCTGCAGAAGTGGGCGGAGCGGCGCGATGTTGCCCGCGGCGAACTCCTGGAATGCGTCTACGGCCAGCTTCTTGTTCTGTTCGGCTGTCATGTGTCAGACCGTTGCCGATGACATCGGTCGGTGTCGATGACAAGGGTGGTAATGGCAGTGCCCACCCCACGCCGGTGATACTCGGGACGTGAGCGAGGACAGACCGGTAGGTGCGCTACTCAGGGAGTGGCGGCAGCGGCGGAAGCTGAGTCAGCTCGATCTCGCGATCCAGGCCGATGTGTCCGCACGACACGTCAGCTTCGTCGAGACGGGCCGGACCATACCGAGCAGCCCGATGGTGCTGCACCTGGCCGAACACCTCGACGTACCGCTGCGGGAACGCAACCGTCTCCTCGTCGCCGCCGGCCACGCGCCGGTCTACCACCAACGTCCGCTGGACGACCCCGACATGGACCGTCTTCGCGAAGCGCTGGAGCGATTCGTCCGCGCGCACGAGCCGTACCCGGCGCTGGCCGTCGACCGCCGCTGGAACCTGATCCTCGCCAACGACGCCCTGGATGTCTTCCTCGACGGCGCCGACCCGAAGCTGCTGGAACCGCCGATCAACATGATGCGACTCGGCCTGCACCCACAAGGTCTGGCGCCGCGCATCCGCAACCTCACCCAGGTGCGCGGTTACCTCCTGCCTCGGCTGGCCCGGCAGGCCGCCGCCACCGGCGACGCCGTACTGCACGAGCTGTACGACGAGTTGATCGCCTACGGACCGGATGACGTCGCGCCTGCACCCGATCCGGCGGACATTGCGCTGCCCATCCGCATCGACCACCGCGGTACCGAGCTCTGTTTGATCAACGCGATCACCACGTTCGGTACCGCCTTCGACATCACGCTCGACGAGATCGCCGTCGAGAGCTACCTGCCCGCAGACGCCCGGACGGCCGAGTTCTTCCGCGTCACTCAGCGATAGTCGCGGAACGTACGGCGGAGGTCGTCGGTCCACTCGGTGGGGAGTTCCCACGGGATGAAGTGGCCGCCGCCCGGGTGGGCGGTCAGGTTGACGTGGTTGTACCACTCGGCGCGGTCGCTGTTCAGGAAGTTCTGGACGCGTTCCTCGGGAGTGCTGACGCCGGGCGGGTCCTCGTAGCCGACGAACGTGATGCCGGTGGGCGCTTCGATGGCCGGCGTACGGTCGTGGGACGGCGTCCACGGGTAGCGGTTGTTGTTGGCGTAGGTGCGGATCGAGGTGTCGATCGCGTTGCCGGCCCAATAGATCGTGGCGTTCGTCAGCAGGTCGTCGTCGCTGAACGCCTTGTCGCCTCCGGACCAGCTCAGCCACCGCTCGAGGATCCACGCGAGCATGCCGGCGGGTGAGTCGGCGAGGCCGAAGCCGAGGGTGCTCGGGTCCAGGACATGCGTGGCCAGGTGGGCCGCGAACCGCCGTTCCAGCTCGATGATCCGGTCGTGGATCGCGGGCGGAAGGTTCGGCGGGATCGGGTTGCCGCCGCTCAGGTCCCAGCCGCGGTCGCCGTTGAAGAACGTGAGTTTCAGGCCCGAACCGATGTGGATCGCGTAGAGCTCATCGGCGTACTTGTGGCCGAGTTGCCCGGTGACGAGCGCACCGACATCACACCCGGCGGCGGCGTACTTCGGGTACCCGAGGACGCCGGTCATCAGGTCGTGCCAGACGTCGGCGATCTTCCAGAAGTTCATGTCCGGCTGGTTCGTCAGCGGCGTCGAGAACCCGAAGCCGGGCAGCGACGGCACGATCACGTCGAACGCGTCGGCCGGATCTCCGCCGTACGCCGCCGGGTCCGCGAGCGGGCCGATCACCTTCGACCAGTGCCAGAACGTCCACGGCCAGCCGTGGCTCAGGATCAGCGGTATCGGGGCCGGCCCGACGCCGGGCTTGCGCATGAAGTGGACGGGTACGCCGTTCACATCGACGCGGTAGTGCTCGAAGGCGTTGATCGCGCGCTCGGCGGCACGCCAGTCGAACCCGTCCGCCCAGTACTCCACCAGTGCCTGCAGTTGAGTACGACGTACGCCGTAGAAACCGTCGTCGTTCCCGGCGTCGAGCGGCCACTTGGTCGCGGTCAGCCGGCGGCGCAGGTCGTCGAGGACGTCGTCGGGGACGTGGATCGGGGTTGGTTCCCAGGGAAAGCTGGTCATAGTCGCTCCTCAGCGGCGATCTCGGTCAGCCGGTTCAGCACGTCGATGGAGCTCGCGAGTATGTCGCGCTCCTCGGGGGTCAGCCGGTCGACCAGGCGGGACAGCTTGGTGACCCGTTCCGTATGGCGGGACCGTACGACCTGCCGGCCGGCGCGTGTCAGCGACAGCAGCATCGCGCGGCCGTCGGTCGGGTCGGGGCGCCGTTGCAGGAGTCCGTCCTGCTCGAGCTTCGTGACCAGGCTGGTCAGCGCCGGTTGCTTGAGCTGCTCAGTCGCCAGCAGGTCGGTCAGCCGGAGCGGGCCGCTGCGCGACAACGTGTGCAGGACCGACAGGGTCGAGAAGTTGAACCTGCGCACCGAGGGCAACCGGATGAAGATCGGGTTGAAGTCCTCGATGGCTGTGGTCAGTCGCTCGACATCCACCTCTGCCGCCATGCTGGGAACCGTATCAATAATCGATGTAAGTGCGCACGCGAATTTCTTCGGGTTGCCCGGGGCAACAGTTTCCGTGGGTGTCAGTTGCTGAGGGCAATACCGAGGGCGACCGGGGGCTCACCGGACTTGAGGGTGAGGGTCGCGGTCTCCAGATTGTCCGGCAGGTGGCCCTTGAACGTGATCGTGCCGTGTTTGGTGCCGCCGGCCGGGAACTTGCCCGGCCACTGGCTACGGGAGTCGTCGGCGCGGATCGCGTTGCCCTCCGGGCCGGTGAGGGCGACGTTGCTGTCGCGCGGCAGGGCGATCGACTGATCACCGGCGTTCTTGATCGCGAGTTGCACGCGGGTGAAGTGGCTCGTGTACGTCACATTCTGGACGGTGACGGTCAGGCCTTCGAATCCCTTCCCGACCGGCTTCACCAGGCGGTCCTCGCCGGACTCCTTACCGGTGAGGTAGCCGGCGGCGTACTGCGCTGCCGCGGTGAGCGCGAACCCGCCGACACCGACGCCGAGCAGTACGACGACGATCGCGACGATCACAGAGACGTTGAGACGACCGGGGGAGCGTTCCTGCGGGCTGAGCGCGTCCATCAGGGCGACGACCATCGCGGTGATGAGCGCGATGACTGGCGGCACCAGCCAGCGGAGGGGACCGCCGGGGCCGGATGAGAAGAAGGTGACGACGAGGTTGATCAGGAGGCCGAGCGCGAGGAGGGCGCCTGCTACCGCGAGTACACGGCCGAGCCTTACCTGGCCGACCTCATCCGCGTCGGCCGGTCGGCGAGCCTTCGCTTTCGCGGCGCGTGCCTCCGCCTTCGGTGACGCCTGCCGAGGCTGCGGCGTACGCGATGTCTGTCGGGCGCCCGCCGCTCCGCGTGATGTCTGCGCTCCGCCGGCTGGGGCGACGCCTGCTTGATCCTCGGCCCGACCGGTGTCCGGCCAGCCGGCCGACTCGTTCCGATTGGCCTGCGACCGATCGAACTGAATCGGCACAGTCATCCCACCAGCCCACGGCGACCGAGCCGGCTCCGGATTGTCCGCCGACGGATAAGCCCCCCAATCCCCACCCCCAACCGCAACCCCCTCACCCGTAACCCCACCAAAACCCTCATCACCCGCCGACGGCTCATACCCACCGTCAGCCGGAGCGAACTGGCTCACACCCTGCCCAGCCCCATCACGCGCGAACGGGTTCCCCCCACGCTCACCCTCGCCCGAAGCGAAGCCGCCCGACTCACCCTCAGCCCGGGCGAACGGGCTCACACCCTGCCCACCCTCGCCCGACCCAAAGTCACCCGGCTCACCCTCAACCTGAACGAACGGGCTCCCGCCCTGCCCGCCCTCGGGCGGCGCGAAGTCGCCGGGCTCACCTTGGGCTGGAGCGAACGAGCTCGCGCCGTGCTCGCCCTCACCCGGTCGGGAGCCGCCCGGCACACCCGCAGCCGACGCGAAGCCGTCGGGCTCACCCTTGGCCGGGGCGAACGGGCTCCTGCCCTGCTCGGCCCCGGACGGCGCGAAGCCGCCGGGATCACCCTGGGCTGGAGCGAACGAGCTCGCGCCCTGCCCACCCTCGCCCGATCCGCAGCCGCCCGGCACACGCTCCGCCGCGAAGCCGTCGGGCTCACCTTGGGCTGGGGCGAACGGGCTAGCGCCCTGCTTGCCCCCGGACGGCGCGAAGCCGCCGAGCTCGCCTTGGGCTGGGGCAGATGAGCTCGCGCCCTGCTCGGCCTCAGCTGGTGGGAAACTGCCCGGCACACCCTCGGGTGGTGCGAAGGGGTTGTTGCCCCGGTCGGCCTCGGGTGGGGTGTACGCGCTTGGGTCCGGCCCGGGGTCGGGCGGTGTGATGGGGCTTGGCTGCTGGTTGGGGTTGGGCGGGGTGACTGGTCTTGGGCCACGGTCGGCGAGGGTGGGGCGTCGGTCGGCGGGGTTGGGTGGGGTGAACGCGTTTGCGTCCTGGTCGGGGTCGGGGGGTGTGGGTGGGGTCGGCTGCTGGTTTTGGGGGGTGGGTGCGTACGGGCTTGGGGTTGGTTCAGCCTCGGGTGGGGCGAAGGGGTTTTGGCCTCGGTCCGCGCGGCTGGAGGGGGGAGTGACCGGGGCGTACGCGGCTGGGTCGCCGAGCGCGAGGGGCTCTGCGAGGGAGAACCGGTCGGCCACCTGCGGCCGCTCGGCGGGTCCCGAAGGTGCCGCCGCAGGAGGTTCGGCTGAGTCGGGGTGATACTGCGGGGCGTTCTTCTCGCGGTACGACGGCTGGTCGGGCGCGGCGTACGCACCATCTGCTTGTCCTGAGAACGCGTCCTCCGCAGGAGCGCGATGCAGGTCGGCGGCGGGCTCGGAGTACTGGTCGGCCGGCGCGGAGTACTGGTCGGCGGGCGCGGAGTACTGCTCCGCAGGCGCGGCGTACTGGTCGTCCGCGTGCGCGGCGTACCGATCATCTGAGGGAGCGCCGTGCTGCTCATACGAGGGCGCGTCCTGATCGTCCGAGGACGCGGCGTACTGCTGGTTCGAGGACGCGGCGTCCTGCTGGTCCGAAGGCGCGCCGTACTGCTCGTTCGCGGGCGCCGGGTAGGCGTCGGCGGGATACGGCGCGTCTGCAGGCGGGGGGTACTCGGCGGCCGGGGGCGGCTCAGGCAGGGAGAACGAGGCGGGCGGCGCCTCCGCGGGTGGGGCGAGGGAGGCGGGCGAGGCTTCCGCGGGGGAGTACGAGGCGGGCGGGGCTTCCGCGGGGGTGAAGGAGGCGGGTGCACCGTCCGCTGGTGGGGCACCAGCCGGGGAAGGGGTTTCGTGGAAGGTCAGGACTGAGCGGCCGATGTGGATTTGGTCGTTGTTGGTGAGGGGGGTGGGGGCGGCCAGGCGGCGGCCGTTGAGGGCGGTGCCGTTGCGGGACTCGTCGATCAGGGTCCAGGTGCTGCCGGAGCGGGTCAGGCGGGCGTGGATGCGGGAGATCTGGTCGTCGGCCGTCAACCGGATGTCGGCGTTGGAGGCGCGCCCGATGGTGATCGAGTCGCTACCGTCGGACAGATCCCAGCGCTGGCCGTCCAGCGACAGCGCATGTTCCATTTCCACTACGCCCTAACACCCCACGAAGCAGCCGACTCGTCTGCGCGATTCTGCCTGTACCACCCTCACCTGGTCCAGAGCACCCACAACGCACCGAGCCTAATCAACCGCCGGTACGGCGACCCGACGGGGCCGCCGTACCGGGTGAGCTACTGCACTAACCAAGCGTCATCCGGGGCTCGCCGTTGAGCAGGCCGGTGCCGGAGATGGTGCAGGTGCCGCCGCGGTTCTGGGTGTAGGTCTGGCGGACGCAGGAGCGGAGCGCGAGCTGGGCCCAGTAGTTCGGGTGCAGGCTCTCCTGGATGAAGTAGTTCGACCCGACCGTGGTGACCGTGCGGATCTGGTTGATCCACTCGGTCTTGTCGACCGCCGTGGGCTGGGTCCACGAGCTCAGCCCGACCTCCTCGTAGAGACCGACCGAGCTCTCGCACAACCGCCGGCCGTTGAAGGCCGACTGGAGCTCGAGCAGGCGGACGTTCCCGAGCCCGGACTGCCCGATCGCCGCGCGGACCGTGTTGTTGATGGTGACGAGCGCGGTGTTGTTCGCCCAGTCGGCGTCCGCGTTCCAGAACCCGCAGCCGCCCACACTCTGCCGCGTGTAGCCGCTCTGCCCGTACCGTAACCCGCTCCCGCCCGGGATCGGTGACGGGTACGTCTGGACCAGCAGCGTCCACGCGTTGTCGCCGTACCCGGCGTTCCGCATCGCCGTGCGTACGTTCTGGAAGGCGGTCGCGATCCTCCCGCGTACGGCGGTGACGTTGGCCGACGTGAAGTTGGCGACGACCGAGGAGTCGTCCTTGCAGTAGTCCGGGAACCAGGACGGCGACAGCAGGAAGTCGGTCACACACTGGGTGACGATCGACGCGAACTTGAAGTCGTTGCCGCCGATCGAGACGACCACCTGCCGCACGTTGTGGCCGGCCGCGAACTGCTGCAGCATCTTCGCCTGCCCGAGATGCCCGGCGCCGTCGTCGTAGAAGTCGATGCCAGGTTTGAAGTCGTCACCTGTGCTGGTGGCGGTGCTGGCGCCGGAGCAGGCCAGGTTCAGCCCGCCGACACCACCGCCGATGAACGCCTCGGCGGAGCTGCTGCGATGGCACCGTGGGATCTGCTCGGCGGTGCGACTCGCGTTGTCGTGGTAGGCGTGCGCACCGAGCGCGTCGGCCCGTGCCTCGGAATTGTTCGAGCTGCCGGCCCAGCGGCCCGCCTCGCCCGAGATGTAGGAGTCGCCGAGGGTGACGACGTACGGCGTCCCGGAGCCGGGACCGTCGGCCCGGGCGGGGGTGGCGACCAGGAAGAGCCCGGTCATGGAGAGCACGAGGAACGTGGACACTCGACGCACGAGTGAGCGGGACGGAATGTTCACCGGAAGACCTCTCTCGCCGGAGGGCGGCCGCGGGGCGGCGACCGCCGTGGCAAGAAAGGTACTCAGAAGTAACCGCTAGAGACAGACCGAGAGTACTGGCACGTTTGCGCCCTGTCACCGCCGCGTCAGGTGCAGGTGGACAGGAGGTGTCGCCAGGTCTGGCAGGCTCCCGCCGTCGGCCACGCCTGACGACCTCGCAACGGGCGGGACACCTCCTGTCGTCATGTACCGGGCAGGCTGGCCGGCTCGTAGTGCGTCTCCCACCAGGTCTTCCAGCGCGAGTCGAGCGCGTCCCGGTCGACGTCGCCGTACAGGCTGAGGATCGCCATCGCCGAGCCTTCCGGCTTGAGCTCGCCCGGCGGGATGTAGCTGAGCACGAGCAGACCGTTGCCCCAGGCATCGACTGTCAGGCCGACCTGGTGCTCCGATGTGTACAGGACCTCGCCCTTCACCGCTTCGCCGACCAGGTCCAGCTCGTACGGCGCACCCACCGGCCGGTCATCGATACCCAGTGAAGTCGTCAGCGAGGCGGCCCCGGTGCCGACGTAGAACAGCGTCCGCCGCTCGTCGTCCGGGTGCTGCTCGAGCGCGAACTTCAACTGGTTGACGAACGTCGTCCAGCCCTCGGTGATGTCGTCGTAGTACGCCTCCCAGTCGGGATTGGAGCCGCGCGGCGACCGAGTCAGCGTGATCCGCGATCCGCCCTCGACCGGCTCGACCACGAACCGGTCGCCGTCCCCGAGGATCAGCGTCCCGGCCTGGCTGTCGTCGACCTTGGTGAAGTAGATCAGGTCGATCTCCTCCTCCAGCCCGCCCTGGGTGCCTTCGTACTCCCAGCCGTGCCAGTGCCGGATCTTGTCCTTGTTCCGCAGCGCGTCCCAGACCGCCTCGGCCGGCGCGGCCACGGTCACCACGATCCGCGGTGTCTCCTCGCTCATCCTTCTTCTCCTTCGGTACGTCGTGATGCCGGGTGGCCGCCGGCGATCAGGCGATAGGGCCGCCCGCTCTCAGTGTCGAACTCTTCGATGGTCCGCCGCACCGCCTCGGTCAAGGCATCGGTGAAGCGGTGTACGTCGCCCGGTTCGGCGAACCGCACCTCGGCCTCCAGCGTGAACGTGAGCAGCCGTTTGCCGTCGGCGTCGGCCGCGCTCTGCATCCGGGCCACGTCGCGGACCGTGCCGGCGGCCACGTCCACCAGGTGCTCGGCGGCGTACTGGTCCTGGATCTCGGTGAACGCGTGACCCATCACGGCCGGATCGACCACCAGGGTCGCGGCCTTCGCGCGCAGGATCCGCTCGATGAATCCGCGCCGCTGCCGCTCCTCGACGAGCTCGATCAATCCGGCCTTCTCCAGCTCGCGCAGGTGGTAGTTCACCCGCTGCCGGGGCAGCTCCAGAGCGGCCGCGAGCTGGGTCGCCGACGACGGCTCGCGGAGCAGTTCGAGCAGCCGCCGCCGGATCGGCGACAGCGCAACACGCAGCTTCTCCGGCTCCTCGATGTATCCCAGCATGCGCCCAATCTCTCCTTGACAGAAAAATTTGTCAATAGAGTGAACTGCACTGATGAAACGATGAGCGGCATGGGGTTGGTCGGGCCGCAGTTGCCGGTGGGGACGCAGGTGGTGATCCGGGTCGCGGCGCCGGACGACCACGGCGGTACGGCGCACCGTGGGGCGACCGGCCGGGTCGCCGGCATCACCCCGGACGGTCGCTACACGGTGCGGCTCGCCGACGGCCGGGAGACGGTTGCCCGCCGCGACGAGTTGAGTCTGCGTACGGCGTACCAGGACGAGGCGATCGAGTTGGATCAGCCGGATGGTGACCGGCTGGTGCTGGAGCACACGATCTACGCGGCGGTCATCGGTTCGAGGGCGTACGGGCTGCAGACCGAGACGTCGGACACGGACACCCGCGGGGTGTATGTCGCGCCGACCGAGTCGTTCTGGTCGCTGGCCAAACCGCCGACGCACGTCGACGGCCCCGAGGAGGAGTGGTTCTCCTGGGAGGTCGAACGGTTCTGTGAGCTGGCGTTGAAGGCCAACCCGAATGTCCTCGAGGTGATCCACTCGCCGCTCGTGGTCCGGCAGACGCCGTTGGGGGAGGAACTGCTTGAGCTCCGCGGTGCCTTTCTTTCGCAGCTCGTATATCAGACGTACTCCGGTTATGTGCTGAGCCAGTTCAAGAAGCTGGAGACGGACATCCGCCGCGACGGTGCCCCGAAGTGGAAGCACGTGATGCACCTGATCCGGTTGTTGCTCGCGGCCCGCACTCTGTTGCTGGAGGCAAAGCTAGTCGTCGATGCCGGTCCGTATCGCGAGCGGCTGCTGGCGGTACGGCGTGGCGAACTGCCTTGGCCTGAGGTCGAGCAGTGGCGCCTCACCCTGCACGAAGACCTCGACAAGGCCTTGCAACAAACGGTTCTACCGGCCACCCCCGATGTGGCTCGCATCGACTCCTGGCTCCGTTCGGTCCGCAGGAGGAGTCTCGGTAACACGTGACCTGCGGCAGCTCGACTACGCCGAGCTGCGGTCCATCATGGGTGAACAGCCGTACCACTTGCTGTTCGCAACAGTGTCCGGCGCTCACCTGTACGGCTTCCCGTCCCGCGACTCCTGATGCGGACCGGAGCCGACCGGGCGGATCTCCGTGAGCTGCTCGATCTTCCCGAGGCGCCGTCGTACCTGCCTGAGCTGATGGCGGCCAAGGCCGAGGCGGAGCATGCGCCGCTGGCCGGGCCGAGCATCGAGCGCCTCACCGAAGATGTGATCAAACTGCAGTCCGTGCTCGACGATGCGGAAGCAGTGAGCGAGCTTCCCGATCGGCCGACGGCAGACGCGGCGCTGCATGACCTGCTGGTGCGGGTTCGGCTCAGCGTCTGACCCTGCGGGTCTTCCTTCGTTGTAAAGAGCCGGGATGGAGCCCTAGGGTATTTACTTAACTTCGTGAAGCATTGACATCTGGGCTGACGGGGTAAATAGTTCCGTCCTGAAATCAATCAGAAAGCAGAGTGAATCAACAGTGTCGAACATCGAGGTGCTGCAGCTCCGCGCTGCCGGGGTCAGCTTGGTGCTGGACTGCTCGGGTCCCACTCTTCCGTCCGTGCTGCACTGGGGCGCGGACCTGGGTGAGCTGAACGAGCGGGCTCTGCTGGAACTGAGGCGTGGGGCCGGCGCCGTACAGGACGGCAACGGTCTCGACGACAACCTTCCGGTCGCGATCGTGCCGGAGTACTCGGCGGGCTGGTTCGGTCTGCCGGGTCTGAGCGGTCACCGCGACGGGCAGAACTTCTCCGCGAGCTTCCGGCTGGCCAGCGTCGCGCAGACCGACAATACGGTGCAGGTCGACGCCGAGGACGCCGATGCGGCCCTGAAGCTCCGCCTCACCATCGAGCTGAGCGACTCCGGCCTCGTGCGGGCCAAGGCGGACCTCACCAACACCGGCGGGACGCCGTACACGGTCGACGGGCTGGTGCTCGCACTACCGGTCCCGACCGAGGCGACCGAGCTGCTTGACCTGACCGGCCGGCACATCGGCGAGCGGCACCCGCAGCGGCACGCGTTCACGCAGGGCGCCCACGTTCGCGACAACCGCCGCGGCCGCACCGGCGCCGACGCAACCCTTCTGCTGATGACCGGCACCAAAGGCTTCGGCTTCCGCGAAGGCGAGGTCTGGGCCGTGCACACAGCCTGGAGCGGCAACCACCGTTCGTACGCCGAGCGCGGCATGAGCGGGTACGCCGTGATCGGCGGAGGCGAACTACTCCTCCCCGGCGAGGGACGCGTCCAACCGCAGGGCACCTACAGCACGCCGTGCCTCTACGGTTCGTACGGCGTCGGCCTCGACGAGGTGTCGACACGCTTCCACGAGCACCTGCGGTCCCGGTCCGTCCACCCGCGGACAGAGCGTCCCGTCGTACTGAACACCTGGGAGGCCGTGTACTTCGACCTCGACCTGGACAAGCTGAAGGCCCTCGCCGACGCGGCCGCCGAGGTCGGGGCGGAGCGCTTCGTGCTGGACGACGGGTGGTTCCGCGGCCGCCGCGACGACCACGCCGGGCTCGGCGACTGGTACGTCGACGAGGGGATCTGGCCGAAGGGCCTGCACCCGCTGGTCGACCACGTGAAGGGTCTCGGCCTGCAGTTCGGCCTCTGGGTCGAGCCGGAGATGGTGAACCCGGACTCGGACCTGGCCCGCGAGCACCCGGACTGGATCCTTGCCACCGGCCACCGAATGCCGCCGACCGCACGCCATCAGCAGGGCCTGAACCTCGGCGTACCGGCGGCGTACGACTACATCCTCGAGCGGCTCCACTCGCTGCTGACCGAGTACGACATCGCGTACCTGAAGTGGGACCACAACCGCGACTTCGTTGACGGCGGCAACCAACTGACCGGGACGGCCGGCATCCACGAGCAGACGCTCGCGCTGTACCGGCTGATCGACGAGCTCAAGCGCCGGCACCCGGGACTCGAGATCGAGTCCTGCTCGTCCGGTGGTGCCCGGGTCGACCTCGGCATCCTGGAGCGCACCGACCGCGTCTGGGGCAGCGACAGCAACGACGCGCTGGAGCGCCAGACGATCCAGCGGTACACGGAGCTGCTGCTGCCGCCGGAGCTGATCGGCTGCCACGTCGGCCCGCCGCGGGCGCACACCACCGGCCGCACGCAGACGCTGTCGTTCCGGGCGATCACCGCACTGTTCGGCCACTTCGGCATCGAGTGGGACATCGCGTCCGCCTCGCCGGAAGAGCGCCAGGAACTGGCCGGTTGGGTCGCCTTGCACAAGGAGCTGCGGCCGCTGCTGCACACCGGCAAGGTGGTCCGAGCCGACCGCGGTCCGGAGGACTTCCTGCTGCACGGCGTCGTCGCGCAGGACGGTTCGCGCGCCGTGTACGCCGCCGTACAGCTGACGCAATCGGTCACCTCGGCCGTCGGCCGGGTCCGGCTGCCTGGCCTCGACCCGCAGCGGACCTACCGGGTGCACAAGACCGTGACACCCGGGCCCGAGTCGCGCGCGGCGGCGTGGTCGGCCGACGGTGGACAGGTGGAGCTGAACGGCGCAGCGCTGGCGGCGGTCGGCGTACACGTTCCCGCGCAGTGGCCCGAGAACGCGATCTTGCTGGATGTGACTGCGATCGACTGACCAACCAGTCGATCGCCGACTGAAAAGGAGATCCCCGTGACCGTGACAACCAATGCTCCACCTGACAGACAGCACAGTCGCGGGGATACCCAGGCGCCGCCTGCCCGGCGGCGGAGCCTGGGGGACCTGAAGGTCGCGATGATCTTCCTGGCCCCGGCCACCCTTGGCTTCGTCGTGTTCTACATCTGGCCGACCCTGCGCGGTGCGTACCTGAGCTTCACCGAGTACAGCCTGCTGACCGCGCCGCAGTTCAACGGGCTGGACAACTACCGGCGGATGATCCACGACAGCTTCTTCTGGAACGCGCTGGTGGTCACCGTCGAGTACGTCGTGATCAACATCGGCGTCCAGACCGTCCTGGCGGTCGGCATCGCGATGCTGATGTACCGGCTGACCAAGTCGATCACGGTCCGCGCGGCGATCCTGCTGCCGTACCTGGTCGCGAACGTGGTCGTCGCGCTGGTCTGGTACTGGATGCTCGACTTCCAGGTCGGCATCGTGAACCAGGGCCTGGCCTGGATCGGGATCGACCCGGTCGCGTTCTTCGGCGACTCGCACTGGGCGATCCCGACCGTCGCCGGCATCAACGTCTGGCGGCACATGGGCTACACCGCATTGCTGGTCTTCGCCGGTCTGCAGACGATCCCGTCGTACGTCTACGAGGCGGCCGAGGTGGACGGGGCGAGCGAGTGGAAGTCGTTCTGGCGGATCACGCTGCCGCTGCTGCGACCCGTTCTGGTGATGGTCCTGGTGGTCACCATGATCGGGTCGTTCCAGATCTTCGACACCGTCGCGGTGACCACGCAGGGCGGTCCGATCAACGCGACCAGGGTCATCTACTACTACATCTACGAGCGAGCGTTCACCCGGTTCGACTTCGGGTACGCGTCGGCGATGGCGCTGGTGCTGTTCGCCATTCTCGCGGTGGTCTCGTTGCTGCAGCTTCGGTTGCTCCGGGCAAGGGAGAGTGACCTCGCATGAGAAAGCCACTGAATCCGGGCCGGATCGTCGCATGGGTCTGCTTGGCCGTGCTGCTGATCCTGACGATCTTCCCGTTCTACTGGATGTTGCGTACGGCGTTGTCCAACAACACCCAGCTCGCCGGTCACCCGAACTCGCTGCTTCCGGTGGAGACCACACTGGGTGCGTTCAAGCGGGTGCTCGGGCTGTCGACCATCCAGGAGGCGCAGGCACAGGGCGGTTCTGGTGCCTCGGTCAACTTCTGGCTGTACCTGCGCAACTCGTTGGTCGTGGCAACGGTCACGACCGTCTGCCAGGTGTTCTTCAGCGCGATGGCGGCGTACGCGTTCGCGCGGCTGCGCTGGCCCGGGCGGGACAAGGTGTTCGCGTTGTTCCTGGCCGCGCTGATGGTGCCGCCGATCTTCACCACGCTGCCGAACTTCGTGCTGATCAAGAACCTGGGGCTGCTGAACAGCTTCGCCGGCATCATCCTGCCGGGAGCGTTCATGACGCCGTTCGCGATCTTCTTCCTGCGCCAGTTCTTCCTCGGCATCAGCCGCGAACTGGAGGAGGCGGCGATGATCGACGGCGCCGGGCACCGCAAGATCTTCTTCGGGATGATCATCCCGATGAGCGCGGCGCCGATCGCGACGCTGGCGATCCTGACCTACATCAACTCCTGGAACGACTACTTCTGGCCGTTGCTGGTCGGTCAGCAGGAGAACGTCCGCGTGCTCACGGTCGCGCTCGGCGTGTTCCGGTCGCAGACTCCGCAGGGTGGACCGGACTGGGCCGGGCTGATGGCAGCGACGCTGGTCGCGGCGCTGCCGATGATCGTGCTGTTCCTGGCGTTCGCCAAGCGGATCACCAACTCCATCGGCTTCTCCGGGATCAAATGATGACACTTCTGTCCAGAAGGACCCTGCTGAAGGCAGGACTGGCCGGCCTCGCCGCCTCTGCGGTGGCCGGATGCAACAACGGTGCCGCCGCCCGCAGTGAGGGCGAGGTCATCTACTGGCTCTGGGACTCCGCCCAGCTGCCGATGTACACCGAGTGCGCGAAGGTGTTCCACGAGCAGAACCCGCAGTACAGCGTGAAGATCGAGCAGTACGGCTGGAACGACTACTGGCCGAAGCTGGTCACCGGGTTCATCTCCGACACCGCGCCGGACGTGTTCACCGGGCACTCCTCGAAGTATCCGCTGTTCGCGGACAAGGGCCAGGTCCTGGCCATCGACGATTTCGTGTCCAAGGACAACGTTGACCTGAGCATCTACCAGAAGGGCCTGGCCGATCGCTGGATCGGGGCCGACGGCAAGCGGTACGGACTGCCGAAGGACTGGGACACCGAGGTCTACTTCTACAACAGTGCGTTCACCGAGGCGGCCGGGATCAGCACCGAGCAGCTGAACTCGATGACCTGGAACCCGCAGGACGGCGGCACCCTCGAGCAGATCGTGCGGCGACTGACCGTGGACTCCAAGGGCCGCCGCGGCGACCAGCCGGGGTTCGACAAGGACGACGTCAAGGTCTACGGCCTCGGGTACGCCGACGCCGGTGGTGGCGACGGCCAGACCAGCTGGAGCTGGTACACCGCGATCAACGGCTGGAAGTACTCCGAGGGCGAGCCGTGGGGGACGAAGTTCTTCTACGGCGACCCGAAGTTCACCGAGACGATCGGCTGGTGGCGCGGGCTCATCACCAAGGGGTACATGCCGACGTACGCGCAGGCGAAGTCCGGGGTGGACGTGACCACCTCCTTCGGTGCGGGGAAGTACGGGATGACCCCGAACGGGTCGTGGATGCTGGGGACGTACGCCGGGCTGAAGCAGGTGAAGACCAAACTGGCCCGGCTGCCGATCGGCCCGATAGGGAAGCGGATGTCGATGATGAACGGGCTGGCGGACACCATCTGGGCAGGCACCACCCGTCGGGAGGCTTCGTGGGCCTGGGTGAAGTTCCTCGGCTCGCAGACCGCGCAGGACATCGTCGCCAAGGCGGGTGTGGTGTTCCCGGCGGTGGCGGCGAGCATGCCGGCGGCGAAGGCCGCGTTCGCGAAGAGCGGCTGGGACGTGACACCGTTCCTGGAACCGGTCGAGGCGGGTGACGTGTTCCCGTACCCGGCCAACCCGAACGCCGCGGACGTGACCGCGGTGATGACCCCGGCGATGGACGCAGTGATGTCCTTCGAGGCCGAACCGAGCTCGCTCGCCAAAGCCAACGACGACGTCAACCAGATCCTCGCCGCCACGGCCTGACCCACGCCGCTCCGCACCCGCCCGGGCCGCCCGGCGGGTGTGGAGCGGGGGTCGCCGGTGAGGGTTCCCCCGGGCGGGGTGTACGCCCGGGGGAGTACGTCGTACTGCGTCGGTGGGCGCAGGGTGCTCCTGCGGGGGTAGGTCAGGTGTCGCCGCTGAGGCGACGCGGTGACAGGGGATTGAAAGACACGCTTGGTGCAATCGCAGAAGTCGAGCACCGAGGAGTGTCATGAACGACGAGAGGCCGGGCGGACCGATCCGTATCGGCGACAGCGAACGCGAGGACGCGATCAGGCGTCTGGGCGAGCACTACGAAGCCGGCCGGCTCAGCGCGGAGGAGCACACCGAGCGCGTCGGTCAGGCACTGGAAGCGAAGACCGACGCCGATCTGGCCGGGCTGTTCGCGGACCTTCCGGGTGAGCACCAGGGCGGTGCGAGCGCGAGCCAGGAGGGCTGGACCGGTCCGTGGGGCTGGCAGCGGCCGCCGTGGACGTCGCCGGAGAACGCCGCCGGCGCGACCGGGCCGGGCGGACGCGGCAAGGGCGGCTGGGGCAAGGGGCGGCCGGAGTGGGCTGCTCGGGGACCGTTGGGCAAGATCCCGTTGCCGGTGCTGATCGTGCTCGGGATCATCGGGCTGGTCGCGGGGATCGGGTGCACGGTGGGCGGCGGGCATCCGCCGATCCTGCTGTTCGCGCTGATCGTGGCCGCGGTCATCGTGATCCGTAAGCGCCGGCAGGAGCGTCGCGCATGAGGGCGACGTACCGGACCTTCGGTCTGCTGATCGCGATCGCGGTGGTGCTGCAGGTGGCGGCGATCGCGCTGGCCGGCTTCACCATCGCCAAGGACGCCGACGACGGAACCACGATCGGGGCGGACTACAGCAACTTCGGGCAGGCTTACCACAGCATCGCCGGTACGGCGATCGGTCTGCTCGCGCTGATCTTCCTGATCGTGTCGTTCCTGACCGACGTCCCGCGCGGCCGGACCCTGGCCGGAATCGTGGTCGGCCTGGTCGCACTGCAGTTCGTTCTCGCGGTGGTGTCCTTCGGGCTGCCGGCGCTCGGCGTCCTGCACGGCATCAACGGTCTGGCGATCGCCGGTGTGGCGGGTGCTGCTGCACGACGGGCCGCCGTACCCAGCCAGACTGTGACCAGTGGCTGAGGCGAAACCGCGCCGCTTGCGGGGCCGGCTGATCGCTCTGGGGATCGCCCTGGCGGTACTCGTACCGCTGGGGTATCTCTGGGCGACCAGCCTGGTCCCCGGCGACTATTCCCCGACCGAGATGGGGTACGCCGACTTCGGCGGCGGACCGGACTCCGGCGGGCACGAGCACCACCACGGAATGAACGTCGCCGACCTCACCGGCCCGCAGACCGGTATGCCGGATGTAGCGGTGACGCTGACGGCGCGGAAGCAGAAGTTCCAGCTCGCGAGTGGCGAGACAGTCGACGGCTACACGCTCAACGGAACCTCGCCAGGTCCGCTGATCCGGGCGAAGGTCGGCGATCTGGTCCAGGTCACGCTGGTCAACGAATCCGTCAAGGACGGCGCGACCCTGCACTGGCACGGGATCGACGTACCCAACGCCGAAGACGGTGTCGCAGGCGTGACGCAGGACGCCGTACCGGTCGGTGCGAAGTACGTGTACCGCTTCCGCGCCGAGCAGGCCGGGACGTACTGGTACCACTCCCACCAGGTCTCCGCCGACGAGGTCAAGGGCGGCCTGTTCGGCACGATCGTGATCGCGCCCAAGGAGCCCGGTGAGGTCGTGGCCGCGATCCACACGTACGACGGGAAGCGGACGATCAACGGGCGGACGGGCTCGCAGCACGTCGACCTGCCGGCCGGTACGACGGCCCGCGTACGGGTGGTGAACACGGACAACTCGATCCTGCGCGTCGGTCTGATCGGCACGCCGTACAAGGTGGTCGCCGTGGACGGTCGCGACGTACACGGTCCTACGGCCGTGACCGCGGCGTACGCGCTGGCGGCCGGCGCTCGCGTCGACCTCGAGGCCGAGGTGCCCGCGGGTGGGATGCGGCTGGTGGCTGGCGCGGCCAACGTGTCGGTCGGGATCGGTCCGGCAGGCACTGAGCCGCCGTCGGCCGAGTTGCCGGGGGAGACGGTCGATCTGCTGAAGTACGGTACGCCGGACGCGCTCGGGTTCGACCCGGCGAAGGCTGACCGGAACTTCGAGTACCGGATCGGGCGGCGGCCGGGATTCCTCGACGGGGTGCCGGGGCTGTGGTGGACGATCAACGGGCACAAGTACCCCGACGTACCGATGTACATGGTTGCCGAGGGCGACGTTGTACGGATGAAGATCTCCAACAGCAGCGGTCAGGCGCACCCGATGCACCTGCACGGTCACCACGCCGTCGTGCTGTCCCGCAACGGTGTCAAGGCCACCGGCTCACCGTGGTGGATCGACACCCTCGAGGTCGGCAACGACGAGACCTACGAGGTCGCGTTCGTCGCCGACAATCCCGGTGTCTGGATGGACCATTGTCACAACCTCCCGCACGCCTCCCAGGGCCTGATGACCCACCTCATGTACGAGGGCGTCACCACGCCGTACCGGATCGGCGGGAAGTCAGCCAACGAGCCCGAGTGATTCAGGTTCGCAACCAGGGCATCTTGCCGAGCAGTTTCTCGCGCAGGACGGTCAGCGCGTCGATACGCTCGGTCAGATCCGCCACCCGTGCTGCGCCGATGACGAACCCCTCGGCGCAGCACGGCGCCGGCTCGAACACCTCGGGCAGGTCGCGGTCGAGGTAGCCGATCAGATCATGGACGTCGCCGACGGTGAAGCCGAGGGCGAGCAGGTCCCGGATCCGGCGTACCTGCACCTCGGCGTCCGGTGCATACCTCCGGTAGCCGTTCCCGGACCGGTCGGACTCCAGCAGGCCTTGCTCCTCGTAGAACCTCAGCGTGCGCGTGGTCGTTCCGGTCCGTCGCGCGAGCTCTCCGATCATCACACCGGGATCCAACGTCAGACCCGCACGACTGTCTTCCCGATTCTCCGGCCTGCCAGCAGTTCGAGCAGCGCGGCCGGTGCGTTCGCCAGGCCGTCGACCACACTCTCGGTGAGGTGGAGAGAACCGTCGCGTAACCAGTCTCGGTACCGCGGCGCGAACTCCGCTGCGAGGTCGGCGTGTGCGCCGATCGTGAAGCCCCCGCACGGTGAGCTGTTTCGCGATCAGCTGGAACGCATCGAGGCCAGGGCCGGGTACGCCGGTGAGCTGTTGCTCGAGCGCACCACACAGAGCGATCCGTCCGCGCGGGTTCATGACCTCGACCGCGGCGGCCAGATGGTTGCCGCCGGCAAGGTCGAGGTAGCAGTCGATCCCGTCGGGAGCGGCCACGCGGAGCTGGTCCGCGATCGGGCCGTCGTGGTGGACGAAGGCAGCGTCGTACCCGAGTTCACGCACCCTGGCGACCTTGCCGGCCGAGCCCGTACTGCCGACGACCAGACCGGCACCCAGGAGCTTGGCGAGCTGCCCAGCGAGACTGCCCACTGCGCCCGCCGCGCTGGAGACGTACACCGTGTCGCCTTCGCGCAGTCCGGCGAGGCGGAATCCCGCGTACGCGACGACTCCGGAGGCGAGGTGCGCCGACGGAGACGCGTTCAGGTCGTCGACCTTGCGGACGCGGCCGGCCGGCGCTATGGCGTACTGTCTCCAGCCGAACTGATGGACGACGAGATCGCCGGGCCACAGCGACGGATCCCCGGATTCCAGCACCCTCCCGACCGCGGCGCCGTACATCACCTGTCCCACCTCGTACGCCGGCATCGGCAGGCCCGGCCGGCCCTGGATCAGCGCCAGCATCATCGGATCGAGGGAGAGGAAGAGATTCTGCACCAGCACCTCACCCCGGCGCGGACTGCCGACGGCCTGGTCGGCGAGCTGGAAGTCCTCGATGCCGGGAAGACTGGTGCTGGTGGGTCGACGTTTGAGCCGGATCTCCTGCCCGGCGACTGGTGTGGTCATGCCCCGAGCCTGAACCTTCACCCTTACGTGAAGGTCAAGTCCACTCAGGCCGACACAGCGGATACCTCGGTCTCGCGCGACCAGGCGAGGTGCATCGCCGCGATCCGCGCGCACGCCGCGTCGATCGCGGCGCGCTGGGATTCGTAGGAGCCGTACCAGAGCGGGTTGTCCGGCTGTGGATCCAGTTCGTCCTCGATGTCGGCATACCACTCGCCCGCGGTCCGAAACACCCGCGCGTGCAAGTGGATCTCCGTTCCCAGCTCGTTCACCGCACCACTCCCTGGAGTGAGACCGTGTACGTCTCCAGCATGGAACGGGCGAACCGCGGAATCGGCCAGCGACACGCGGAGTGATCAGGTCACGAGGACGCTGGTCCGTTGGGCCGAGTTGTTGGCGAAACCACCGCGGTTCCACGGGGCCTCGATCGGTTGCTCGCGGCCGCTGGCGTCGTACGCGCGGACAGTGAGTACGTGCTCGCCGGGTGTGGCCTCCCAGTCATGGGTGAAGGCCCGCCAGGCGTACTCGTCGTTGCCGGGGGCATCCAGTTTGACCGTCTGCCAGGTGACACCGGCGTCGGTGCTGATCTCGACCCGCTCGATCGGCCCCCAGCCGGACCAGGCCCGGCCCTCCAGCGTGATGGTGCCTGCGGCAACGAATCGGTGCCGGCTCATGAAGTCCGGGAACCCGGGCGGGATCAACAGCGCGCGCGGCTCGATCCGGGTCACCGGCGCGCCCGCATCGTCCTGTCCGGTGCGCAGCCGGTACGCGACCGCGTTCTGGAAACCCTCGAACGCGTGGTCGATCAGTTCGATCGACCGCAGCCACTTGACGCTCGCCATCCCGTACCAGCCGGGTACGACGAGGCGCAGCGGATACCCGTGTTGCGGCGGCAACGGCTGCCCGTTCATCTCCCAGGCGATGATCGCGCCGGAGTCGATCGCCTCGGTGAGGGTCAGCCCACGCTGGTAGTCCTGCTCGATCCCGCGCTCGACCCCGTGGTCCGCACCGGTGAACACCACATCCACGGCATCGGAACGGATCCCGGCCGCCCGCAACAGATCGGACAGCAGCACCCCGGTCCACTCCGCCGTACCGACCGCTTCGGTCAGCCACGGCTGGCTGATCGGCCGCGGCTGCAACGCGGCGCGTCCGTTGCCTGCGCACTCCAACGTCACCCGGACGGTACGGCGACCCATCGCGCGCAACTCGGTCAGGCCGAACGACAACGGCTGCTCGACACAGCCGTCGACGGTGAGCCGCCAGTGGGACGCGTTCGTCATCGGGATGTCGTAATGCACCAGCACGTAGTGCAGCCCGGCCGGCGTCACGTCGTACCGCAACGCCTCCATCGGCATCCCGTGATTACGTGCCGCGAGCTGCAACTCGTCACCGGTGATCCCCTCACCGGTGTCCGCCAACCGCCCCCGCACACTGAATTGCTCGACTGACATGCAGATCCCTCCCCAAGGGTGTGTCTGATGATCCCACGCCTACTGCGCGGCACTCGCTACGGCGCGGGACCATCAGACACACCCTAGGGCAACCCTAGAGGTCTCGACCTGTTACAACCAGCCGTTGTCCAGGGCGATGCGGGCGGCTTCGGCCCGGGTCCGGGCACCGGTCTTGCCGATCGCGGCCGAGAGGTGGTTCCGGACGGTGCCCTCGGACAGGTGAAGGTCCTTGGCGATGTCCGCGACGGTGCCTCCCTCGCGGGCGGCCCGCAGTACGTCGGACTCCCGGCCGGTGAGCGGGCTCGTCCCCGCGACGAGCGTCTCGGCGGCGAGTGACGGATCGACGACACGCAGCCCCTGGTGCACCCGTCGTACGGCGTCCGCGAGTTGCGCGGCAGGCGTGTCCTTGACGACGAAACCGGCCGCACCCGCCTCCATCGCGCGGCGCAGGTATCCCGGCCGGCCGAAGGTCGTCACCATGAGCACCCGCACGCCCGGTACGGCAGTCCGCAGCGCGGCGGCGGCGTCGATACCGTCCAGCCCGGGCATTTCGACGTCGAGCAGGGCAACGTCCGGCGTGGTTGCCTTCGCGGCCGCGATCACCTCGTCGCCGCGACCGACCTCGGACACCACATCCAGGTCGGGTTCGAGGTCCAGCAGCGCGGCCAGGGCTCCACGGACCAGCGCCTGGTCGTCCGCGATCAGCAGTCGGATACTCACGGGCCAACTCTGACAGCCAGCCGGAATCCGCTTCCAGGCGCCTGGCCGACCTGCACACTCGCACCGGCCTCGTCCGCCCGTTCCCGCAGCCCGACCAGGCCGTGCCCGGACGCGCCGCCGCCGGGCGTCGGCCCCTTCCCGTCGTCCAGTACTTCGATCTGGTTGGCGGTGATCCGGATCGTGCATCGCTTCGCGCCGGAGTGGCGTACGACGTTCGTCACGCCCTCCCGGACCACCCAGGCGAACAGCTCACGGTTGTCCTCGGGCACCTCGTCGACGGTGGTCGGCAGGTCGGCCTTGATCTCGGCCGCCTGCAACGCGGCCCGCGCCGACACCAGCTCACCGGCGAGGCTGAGCTCGCGGTACCCCGCGACGGCCGCGCGTACGTCGGCCAGCGCCGCCCGGGCCAGGCTCTCCACATCGGCCACCTCGGCCGCGGCCCGGTCCGGGTTCGCCTCGATCAACCGGCCGGCCAGCTCGGCCTTGACCGTGATCACGGTCAGCGAGTGGCCGAGGATGTCGTGCAGGTCCCGGGCGAACCGGTTCCGCTCCTCCTGGACGGCCAGCTTGGCCATGTCCTGGCGGGTCCTGGTCAGCTCGATACTGCGCTGGATCGCCCGCCGCATCCCGAACACGGCCAGCGCGCCGAGAAAGATCGCGAAGCCGTAGCTGCCGTCGTCGGTCCAGCCCGGCACCAGTCGCATCGACAGCTCCGCGCCGCCGAGCAACACGGCCACGAGCGGCACCGCGACCTTGACGTCGAGCGCCATCACCGCGATTGCCGCGATGTAGACGAGGCAGGTAAGTGCCTTCTGGCCGGCCGTCGGGAGCATCAGGAACGTCAGCGCCAGCATCCCGGCCAGGTATGCCAGCCGCTGCCACATCGGGATGGCGCCGGTCCCGAGGCCGACTCGGCGCAGCCAGCCGAAGAACCCGAGGTACGCGATCGCGAACAGGATCACCGTGGCCAGGCCGAACACCCGCATCGCGCCATGCTGGGTGGACGCGATCTCCTGGAACGGCTGAGCTAGGTAGAACAGCCAGACCCCGGCCGCCAGCCAACCCCACCGGCCCGGGCCGGAGCGGTCTTCGCGCTCGGCCAGCGCATCCAGCAGGGTTGGCGTCCGACTCATGGTGGTCACGGTATGCCTTGGCTCAGACTAGCGTCGCTCAGGCCCGCGCGGTGTCGGCGCGGTACCGGCGCAGGCCGATGAACCCGAGTACGACGGTCCAGCCGAGCACCACCAGCAGTGCCTGCATGTCCAGGCCGTTGTCCGTCAACGCGCTCCGGGAGCTCAGACTCGTCCAGTACGCCGGAGTCAGCTGGGCGATGTGCTTCATCAGCGACGGCATCGAGTCCACCGGCAGCCACAGTCCGCCGAAGGCCGCGATCAGCATCGTGGCCAGACCGGTGATCGGCTGCACGCTGTCCGGCTTGGCGACGTACCCGATGACCAGGCCGATCGCGGCGAACGGCAGGGCACCCAGCCACGACACCAGCGCGACCGTCACCCACTGCCCGGCGTCCAGGTGCACGTGCCCGACGATCAGGCCGAACAGGAACACGACCAGCAGCGGCGGGATCGCCAGCAGCAGGGACAGGATCACCTTCGTGGTCACGTACGCCTGCGGCTTCAGCGGGGTGAGCCGCAGGGTGCGGTTCCAGCCGCCGTCGCGCTCGGCCGCGATCACGCCGCCGCTGCTCATCGCGGCCGACATCGAGCCGAACATCGCCATACTCACCATCACGTAGGCGATCGCGGAGATCCCGCCCTCGTTCGCGTCGTCGGGCAGCGTCAGGCCGAAGATCATGAACAGCACCAACGGCATCAGGATCGAGAAGATCAGCACCCGCCGGTTCCGCAGCGTGCGGCGGATGTCGAACATCAGGTAGTCGCGGTTCATGCGAGGGTCTCCCGTTCCTTAATGGCGCTGCCTGCGGAGATCGCCAGGACGGCGTCCTCGAGATCTGCGGAAGTCACTTCGATGTCGTGGGCGGGGGTGTTGTTCAGCAGGTACCGCAGGGTGTCGTCGGAGTCCGCGCACTGCAGCAGGACGACGTCGCCGCGGGTCTCGACGTTGCGGACACCTGGCAGCGACGCGAGCGCCGCAAGATCGGCGCCCGGGACGGTCGCGCGGATGGTCCGGCCGGAGACGCTCGCCTTGATCTGCGCCGAGGTGCCGTCGGCAACGACCTTGCCGTTGCGCATCAGGACGACGCGGTCGGCGTACGAGTCGGCCTCTTCCAGGTAGTGCGTGGCGAACAGCACGGTCCGGCCGCGTGCGGTCTCGGCGTGCATCGACGCCCAGAAGTCGCGCCGCGACTCGACGTCCATCCCGGTCGTCGGCTCGTCCAGCACGATCAGGTCCGGCTGCGGCAGGATCGCCATCGCGAACCGCACACGCTGCTTCTGCCCGCCCGACAGGCCCTTCATCTTCCGGTCGGTCAGATCCGCGATGCCGGCACTCTCAAGTGCCTCCTGCACCGGCATCGGGTTCGTGTGCAGGCCCGCGACCAGGTTCAGGAGTTCGCCGACCTTGGCGTCCTCGATGATGCCGCCGCTCTGCAGCATCACCCCGACCTGGCCCTTCGTGATCGCGTCGGTCGGCGTACCGCCGTACACCTGTACGTTGCCCTGATCCGGCCGTACCAACCCCAGCAGCATCTCGATCGTCGTGGACTTTCCGGCCCCGTTCGGCCCCAGCAGCGCGACCACTTCGCCGGCCCGGATGGTCAGATCCACCCCGGCGACTGCCTGCACCGCCCCGTATTTCTTGGTCACGCCCGTCAGGCTGACCGCACTCGTTGTCGTCATACCTGAAAGCTTCCGCGAGTACGCCGTTCCGCCCCTGGATCGCTCGTCACGACCCACCCATGACATCCGTCAGCCGGGTTTCAGGGTCGTTCCTCAGGGTCCTCCCGCACCCCGGCCAGATAGGCGCTCAGACGACGTACGTAGGGCAGCCGATCCTCGACGCTGGCGGGGTCGGCGAGGTGGCGGGTGTTGTAGAGGTTGTCGCCGGGATACCGCGGGAACACGTGGACGTGGTAGTGCCAGGCGTCCTGGTAGCCGGCCGGCTCGTTGTGTTGCCTGGTGGAAATGCCTTCGCAGTCGTAGGTCTGACGAATCGCGATGGCCATCGCGCGGACGACGTCGTGTACGGCGTGGCCGTCGGATGCCGGGAGGTCGTACAGGTTCTCGTGGTGCGCGGTCGGGACGACGAGCACGTGACCGCGGTTGTTGGGCCACCAGCGGGAGGCTACGAAGGCGAGGGCGCGGTCTGTTCGCAGTACGACGTCGTTCTGAGTGGTGAGGTGGTCTCCGCCACCGGCGGCCAGGCGGCAGAACGGGCAGTCGTAGTTCGGCGGCTCATGGTTGAACATTTCGACTCCGCTGGAATTGGGTTGACCTGTGGAAGGAGGACTGTGAGGCTCCGGTGCCGTGTCCAAGGTTCGCAAGTTGCACGACGACGAGGTCGATATCGACGCGTCGCTGGTGGCGCGTCTGCTGGCGGAGCAGTTCCCGAGCTGGGCCGGCCTTCCGATCCAGGTGGTCAAATCGTCGGGCACGGACAATGTGACGTTCCGGGTCGGTGATGACCTGGCGGTCCGTCTGCCGCGGACCGCGTCGACGCAGGGGCAGGTCGAGAAGGATCTGACGTGGATGCCGCGGCTGGCTCCGCATCTGCCGCTCGCCGTACCGGCGCCGCTGGCGCTCGGAGAGCCGGCGGCGGATTACCCGTTCACCTGGGGCGTGTACCGGTGGCTGGAGGGTGAGACCTTCGAACTGGACCGGCTCGCCGACCCGGTGGCCGCCGCACGGGACCTGGCCGGATTCGTTCACGCCTTGCAGGAGGTCGACACGACCGGTGCCCCCGTTCCGCCGGACGATCCGTTCAGCCGCGGTACGCCGCTGGCCCCGCGGGACACGCTGTTCCGCGAAGCGGTCGAGCAGTTGCGGGACGAGTTCGACACCGGACTCCTGCTCGCCGCCTGGGAGGAGTCGCTGGCGTCGGACACCTTCGACGGTTCACCGCGGTGGATCCACGGTGATCTGATGCCCGGCAACATACTGGTTGCCGATGGCAAGCTGTCGGCGGTGATCGACTTCGGCACCGCCTGGGCCGCCGATCCGGCGGCCGATCTGCTCGCCGCGTGGTACACCTTCAAGGGCGACTCGCGGCGCGCCTTTCGCGAGGCGATGGAGGTCGACCACGACACCTGGGCACGGGCCCGCGCCTGGGTCCTGTCGTTGACGATCATCGCGACCCCGTACTACCGGACCCGCAATCCTGAGGCCGTGAGCGGCGTCCACGACTTCGTCGCGGAACTCCTCGCCGACTTCAAAGCCGACTAGTTTGTCGAGCTGAGGAGAAGCGAAGGCCGGCTGAGGAATAGCGAAGGCCGGCCGTGCACGTCAGCTGAGGATGAGCGGAAGGCGCGCGGCCAGGCCGCCCAAGGTGGTTTCCTCCGCAGCGGTCGGCGTACGCCGCCCTGTCCCGATCAGCAGCGCATCCGTGTCGGACAACTCCCTGGGGAACGGTGCCTCAGCGATCTCCTCGAGCAGGGCACGCGCTGCCGCGAGCGTCTCGGCCGGTGGCGCGGCTGCCGACGGCCGGTGCGCAATCAGGTCGAGGTGGTGCAACGTCCCCTCGAGCACGTACGCCGAAAGGTAGTCCTCAACGATCAGCACCTGCTCCTTGGTGCTCACGCGCGCACCCCGATCAGCGAGGACGGCGGCCCGTCCCGCGGCAGATCCCAGGTCGTCCAGGTGGAACTTGAGCAACCCCGGATCTCCGTACGCGGCAGCCAGTCGAGGGATCAGCGCGTCCAGCGGATCGTCACCGGTCGGCGGTGTGTGCGAGACCTCCCAGTACGTCGCCGCGTTGCGCGTCGGCTCGGACTCGGCGGGCGTGACCAGGGTGATCAGCACATCCTGCGCGTCGATGACCAGGTGACACACGAGATCCCGGACCAACCACCCTGCACAGCCGGACGGCATCCCGAAGTCCTCGTCCGGCGTCTCCGCGACCGCCGTACGCAACGCTGTCCATGCCTCCATGAACAGATCCACCGCGGCACGGTACCGCTGGTCAGGTGGTGCTGAGGGTTTGGAGGCCTTGCCAGAGGAGGTCTTGGAGGGTCCGGGCCACCTTCTCCGGAGTGGGTGGGGCGGGAACCCGGCTGCGCCAGATGGCCAGGCGTTCGGTGGCGCCGGAGATGCTCTGGGCAATGATCTCGATCTCGTCGTTGTCGGCGGTGCGACCGGGTGGGAGGTTCATCCGGACCATCGCGGAGATCAGTTCGATGAAGGCGGCGCGGACCTCGTCGGTGGCGGCCGCTGCGGGTCCGGCGGCGGGGTTGGTGCTGAGCATGCCTTCGTCGATCAGGACGGACCAGGCCTGCGGGTGGTCGTCGAGGAACTGGAACCAGGCGACGAAGCCGGCGTACAGCGCGTCCTCGGCGTCGGTGGCGGCCATCACCGCGTCGGACACGGTCTCCAGGAGTTGGGCGCGGAGGCGGGCGAGGCAGGCGAGGAACAGGCCGTCCTTGGAGCCGTAGTACTGGTAGATCAGCGGCTTCGAGACCCCGACCTCGGCCGCGACGTCGTCCATCGACGTGCCCTGGTAGCCGCGCTCGCCGAAGATCCGCTCGGCTGCCTCCAGCATCTCGCGTTCCCGGGCAGCCCGATTCCGCCGCCGCTTCGGCGGCTCGACACCATCCACCACCCCGCTCTCCGTGCCGGTCCTGGGTGCGGTTGGGGGTGGTTTGGGCGTGGTGGACGTCACTTGCACACTCTAACTGACTCCGAGTAACTTACTGGGAGTAAGTTGTTGTCCTGAGGCTGGAGGGCTCGATGGCGGACGAGGTCGCGCGGGAGACCAGGCATCACCGGATCGTGGTGATCGGGACCGGATTCGCCGGCATCGGGATGGCCGTCCGGCTCAAGCAGGCCGGCTACGACGACTTCGTCGTCCTGGAGCGTGCGGACGACGTCGGAGGCACCTGGCGGGACAACACTTATCCGGGCTGTCGCTGTGACGTGCCCTCGCATCTGTACTCGTTCTCGTTCGCGCCGAACCCGGACTGGTCGTCGACGTTCTCCCCGCAACCCGAGATCGAGGACTACCTGCGCAAGGTCACCGACCGGTTCGGTGTTCGCCGGCACATCCGCTTCGGCCACGCAGTCGAGGCGGCATCCTGGGAGGACGGGCAGTGGCGGATCCGGACCAGTCAGGGTGAGTTCACCGCCCAGTTGCTGTTGTCCGGGATGGGGCCGCTGGCCGAGCCGTCGGTGCCGAAGCTGCCGGGCATCGAGTCGTTCGAGGGAGAGGTCTTCCATTCGGCGCAGTGGGACCACGACCTCGACCTCAGCGGCCGCAAGGTCGCGGTGATCGGGACGGGCGCGTCGGCGATCCAGTTCGTGCCGGCGATCCAGCCGGAGGTCGAGGAGCTGCACCTGTTCCAGCGGACGCCGCCGTGGGTGCTGCCGCGGCCGGACCGCAGGATCACCGAGGTCGAGAAGGCGGTGTTCCGCCGGTTCCCGCTCGTGCAGAAGGCGATCCGGGCCGGGATCTACTGGGGTCGCGAGTCGATGGTGCTCGGGTTCGCCAAGCTGCCGTCGATCATGAAACAGGCGCAGAAGGTGGCCGAGAAGCACCTCGAACACCAGGTCCGCGACCCGCTGCTGCGGGCGAAGCTGACGCCCGACTTCACCCTCGGCTGCAAGCGGGTGCTGATCTCCGACGACTACTACCCGGCGATCACGAAGCCGAATGTCGAGGTCGTCACCGACGGGGTCACCGAGGTCACCCCGACCGGGATCCTCACAGCGGACGGTGTGAAGCACGAGGTCGACACGATCATCTACGGCACCGGCTTCCGGGTGACCGACCTGCCGGTGATGGACATGGTGCACGGCCGCAACGGCCTGTCGCTGCGTGACGCGTGGTCGGGCGGCATGGAGGCACATCTCGGTACGGCGGTCTCCGGCTTCCCGAACTTCTTCCTGCTGATCGGACCGAACACGGGCCTCGGCCACAGCTCGATGGTGTTCATGATCGAGTCGCAGATCGCCTACATCCTGGACGCGCTGAAGACGATGGACAGCGAGGGGCTGCAGCGGGTCGAGGTGCGGCCGGAGGTGCAGCGCGCGTTCGTCGACGGCGTCCGGTCCTCGATGCGCAACACGGTCTGGACCCGAGGCGGCTGCACCAGTTGGTACCTCGACTCCGAGGGGCGCAACACCACGCTCTGGCCGTCGTTCACCTTCCGGTTCCGCCAGTTGACCCGCCGCTTCGACCCCGCCGAGTATCAGACTCTCGCTATGTGACATCAACCGTGTTACATTCGATCAGTCAGATAACTGGGCTGATCGGAGGGCGATCCCGTGCTGGTGCTCTTGCTGCCGCTGCACGGGATCGGCGGGCGAGGGGACCTGCCGGTGCCGCTGTGGCTGGCGATCTACTCCGCCGGAGCCGCGGTTGCGGTCTCGTTCTTCGCCCTTGCCGCGTTCTGGTCGCGGCCGCGCTTCGAAGTTACTGCCGGTAAGTCACTCGACCGCCTCACCCGGCTGGTCGATGCGAGGCCGACGCGCTGGCTGCTCAAG
Organism: Kribbella pittospori; assembly: GCF_004331465.1. GTDB lineage: Bacteria > Actinomycetota > Actinomycetes > Propionibacteriales > Kribbellaceae > Kribbella > Kribbella pittospori. Next base: position 30,024 of record NZ_SJKB01000017.1, on the reverse strand, counting down.
CTCGCCGGGTTGGCGGCGCTCGCGCTGCTGCTCGGCTCCGCCTGGTTCGGCAGCAGCGAACCGGATCTGAACCCGGCGCCGACCTGGCTGTACGTGTGGATCTGGGTCGGCATCATCCCGCTCTCACTGGTGTTCGGCCCGATCTGGCGCCTGGCCAATCCGCTCCGCACGATCGCGGGCTTCGCGCCCAGGACGTCGTACCGGAAGTTGCCCGAAGGGATCGCCTACTGGCCGGCGGTCGCGGGGCTCGCTGGGTTCCTCTGGCTCGAGCTTGCGTATCCGGACGGCTCCGAGTCGATCGTCGTCGCGATCTTCGCAACCATGTACGCGGGAGTGAATGTTGCCGCAGGCATCGTCTATGGACCGGCCTGGTTCGGCATCGGTGACAGCTTCGAGGTGTACGCCGAAGTCCTGGCGCGACTGAGTCCGATCGGCCGTGGCACCGACCGTCGCCTGGAACTGCGGAACCCGCTGGCCGGTCTGGCCACGGTGCCTCAGCACCCGGGGATCGTCGGCCTGTTGTGTCTGTTGCTCGGGTCAACCGCCTTCGACGGGATCTCCCGCTGGTCGGCGTGGACGCGGTTGACCGGCGACCTCAGTCGTACCCAGCACATCGTCGTACACATGCTTGGCCTGATGGCCGCGGTGGCGATCGTCACCGGGTTGTTCCTGCTGGCGTCGCGGACGACCGGTGCGGCCCGGATCCGGCCGGGTGTGGTCGGGCGAGCCGGACTGCCGGGAGCGTTCGTGCATTCGCTGGTGCCGATCGCGATCGGGTACGCCGTTGCGCACTACTTCTCGTTCGCGATGTTCCAGGGCCAAGAGGGGCTGCTGCTCGCGACGGATCCGTTCGGGCGGGGATGGGACCTGCTCGGGACCAGCGGGATGCGGATCGACTACGCGTTCCTCAGCACCGGGTTCATCGCGGGGGTCCAGACCGGTGCGATCGTGCTCGGACACGTACTCGGGGTGGTGTCCGCGCACGATCGCGCTGCCGAGCTCTTCCGCCGACGGCAGCTGAGGCGCGCCCAGTACCCGATGCTGGCGGCAATGGTCGCCTTCACCGCGGGCGGGATCGCATTGGTGACGGGGTCATGATCGCACTCCACATGGGCGGGATCCCAGAGACCGCGATGGTGCTCGGTCCGGTGCTGCTGATCGCCGCCTTCATCCGGATCGCCCGCCGCCACGAGGCCGAGACCCCGGACGACGAGTACGACGACTGGGACCCGGATCTCGGCGACCTTCCGGCCAAGCCCACAGAGTCGGCGGGACCAGCAGAGGTCAGCGAGGGATCGGAGCCGGCTCGAGCTGAAGGCCGCCCAGGGTGACCGAGCGCGTCATCGGCAGATTCAGGAAGGCGTGCGGGAAGCCCAGCTCGATCGCGCTCGCAGCCTCCAGTTCCGCCACATCCTGATCACTGAACTCGACCTCCAGCGCGCCCAGATTCTGCTCCAGCTGCGCCGCCGTACGCGCGCCGATGATCGGCGACGTGACCCCAGGGTTCCGCAGCGCCCAAGCGATCGCGACCTGTGCCGGCAGATACCCGTTGCGCTCGGCAACCGCCTTGACCACGTCCGCGATCCGCAACCCCTGCTCGGTGAGCGAATTGTTGGCTGCAGCAACGTTCTTCCGCGTCCCGGCAACGCCCGCAAGACCGCCGCCATGATCCAGATCGGCGGTCGTGTACTTGCCGGTGAGTACGCCGCTCGCCAGCGGAGACCACGGCAGTACGCCGAGCCCCATCTCCCTCGCCATCGGGATCAGATCCCGTTCGACGGTCCGCTCGACCAGGCTGTACTCGATCTGCAACGCGACCAGCGGAGCCCAACCGCGCAGATCGGCGATCGCCTGCATCCGCGACACCTGCCACGCCGGCGCGTCCGAGATGCCGGCGTACAGGACCTTGCCCTGGCTGACCAGGTCGTCCATCGCGCGGAGGATCTCCTCGACCGGGGTGGTGAAGTCCCAGGAGTGCAGGTACAGCAGATCGATGTAGTCGGTCTGCAGGTTACGCAGACTGCGCTCGACCGAACGCATCATGCTCTTGCGCTGGTTGCCGCCCGAGTTCGGATCGCCGGGCCGGGTGGACATGGTGTATTTGGTGGCGACGACCAGTTGGTCCCGCCGGTCCTGCGTGAGCTGGCCGAGCAGCTGTTCGGACGTCCCGTTCGTGTACATGTTCGCGGTGTCGACGAAGTTGGCGCCGCGGTCGACGTACGTGCCCAGGATCCGCTGCGCCTCGTCCTTGTCCGCGCCCCAGCCCCAATCCGGCCCGAACGTCATCGTGCCCAGCGCCAGCGGCGAAACCCGCAGCCCGGAGCGCCCGAGCAGCCGGTAGGTGTCAAGTGTGGTGACCACTGAAGGTGTCCTCTCTCCCTCGTTCGCCACCACTGTCACGCGGCCCGCCACGCTCCGTAAGGGAAGGCTCTTCCTGGGACTGGCCTTCCCACCTTCCTGATGATCAGGCGGCGAGGGCGAGGGTGGCGCTGACGCGGGTCGGGTTGGGGTGGGCGGCGAGCTCGGTGAGGCGGGCGCAGCCGGCGGCCAGCGCCTCTTGCAGGGTCGGCCACTGGTCGACGCACCAGAACGGGTCGTCGGGCTGACGGTCGAGGTCGTCGTCGATGTCGGCGACCCAACCGCCGGTGAAGGCGTGGTGGACATGCAGTCTGAGCTTCATGATCGTGGACATTTCCGGGCGGGACGGGTGAATCAGAACGGTAGCGGGCGGCCGGACGGCGTACGGAGGTCCAGCAACGTCGTGGTGGTACGGCGGGTGGTGGTCGTCCGCCGGCTCGGCTTCCGGCGGATCTGGATCTGGCGCATCATGCACTCCTGAGGACTGAGGACGTCTGGTAGATACACAGTCCCAACCCAGACGTTCGCGCACATGCGGAGAACTACCGAGATCGCCACCCAGACAGCCCTTAGGCAGACCCTCAGAGCGTCTAAGGGAGGATGCCGGGGTCCTAGGGCGTGTCGTGGCGGCGGTAGACGTCCGACATCCGGCCCTCAGGGTCCAGCCGGGTAAGGATCGCGTCGGTGATCGCGGTCAGCTGATTGACCTGCTCGGGGGTGAGCGCGTCGATCACGTGCTCGCGGACGGTGGCAACGTGGCCCGGAGCGGCCTCACGGATCTTGTCCCAGCCGGCGTCGGTCAGGCGGGCGTTCGTAGCGCGGGCGTCGGTCGGGCAGGGGAAGCGCTCGATCAGTCCGCGGTCCTCGAGCCGTCGTACGACGTGGGACAGGCGGGGGAGGGTGGCACTGGTGTGCTGGGCAAGCGCGGTCATCCGCAGCGTCCGGTCCGGTGCCTCGGACAGCATCGCGAGCACGAAGTACTCGAAGTGGGTGAGTCCGTTGTCGCGCCGGAGCTGGGAGTCGAGGGCGCCCGGCAGCAGCTCGAGCACCGAGGCCAGCCGGATCCAGGCCGCGAGCTCCGGCTGATCGAGCCATTTCGTCGTCACGGAAACATTCTCCCAGCCAATGGTTGTAGAAACAACTGTCAAGGTCTATAGTTGTAGCAACAACTATTGAACACTCACCGAGGAGAAGGTCATGGCACACGTCAGCATCATCGGCACCGGCACCATGGGTCAGGCGATCGCCGGACTGGCGGGCAAGGGCGGGCACGCGGTCCAGCTGCTCGGCCGCAACGACCAGGACAAGGTCGCGGGCGACATCGTCGTCCTCGCGGTTCCGTACCCGGAGGTCCAGCAGGTGCTCGCCGAGCGTGGCGACCAGCTGGCCGGCAAGACGGTCGTCGACATCACCAACCCGCTGAACTTCGAGACGTTCGACTCCCTCGTCGTACCGGCGGACTCCTCCGCGGCGGCCGGGATCGCGGCCGCGCTGCCCGACTCGAAGGTGCTGAAGGCCTTCAACACGAACTTCGCCGCCACCCTGTCGTCCGGCAAGGTCGGCGACGGCGCGACCACGGTCCTGATCGCCGGTGACGACGCCGACGCGAAGGCCGAACTGGCCGGCGTGATCACCGGTGGCGGTCTGCGCGCGGTCGACGCCGGCGCGCTGTCCCGGGCCCGCGAGCTCGAGGCGATCGGCTTCGTCCAGCTCACCCTCGCGGTCGGCGAGAAGGTCGACTGGACCGGCGGCTTCACCCTGAACTAACGGCTTCCTGGCGAGGTGGCCTGGGTCAGCCGGTTGAGGGGAGGGCCTTCGGGTCGACGCCGAGCTCTTCGTAGGCGACGACCTCGATCTCGCGCGCCATCGCTTCCCGGAACGCCGCGACCAGCGCCTGCCCGGCCAGCGGAATGATGTTCTCGAGGGTGCGCTGGATCTCCGGCCACCCCTCCGCGGGCAACCCGGCGTCGCTGAACTCGCGCCACACCGTGCTGCGGAACAGCTCGACGTACGTCTTCGCCACCGCGTCGGCCTGCGCGAACAGCTTGGGCAGCATCTCGAAGATCGCCTGCATCGGGACGCCGAGCTTGATCACCTCGAGCCCGGTCCGGAGCAGGTCCGGGTTCGGGATCCGGAGCCGGCCGTCCTCCTGCCGTTCCGCGATCCCCAGCTCGACCAGCTGCGTGATCACCGCCGGATCGTGCGGTACGCCGGCCCGCTCGGCCAGCTGGAACTCGTCCAGTACCTCCGGCTCGGACGGCGTCCACGGGTTCACCAGGGTCTCGAAGACGCCGAGCGCCATCGCGCCGTCCGGCAGCTCGCCCATCATCCGCTCGACCGCGGCCAGCGTGTAGCCCTTGCTCAGCAGCTCCTGGACGAGCTTCAACCGCGCGACGTGGTCGTGACCGTAGTACCCGGTCCGCCCGACCAGCCGTGGCGGCGGGATCAGGCCGCGCCCGGCGTACGCGCGCACGTTGCGGACCGTCATCCCCACCTTGGCGGCGAGTTGATCGACGGTGAGCTCCTCGTCGTGTGCTTCCACGGTTGACAGTCTTCCAGATCCGACGTTACATAGAGGATGTTACATCAGCCATGGCGCATGAGTGATGAAGGAGTCCGTCGAATGGCGATCCCGCTGGCCACCGGAACCGCGACGTTCGACCAGATCGCGATCGTCACCGGCCTGGTCGGACTGATGTACGTCGCACTCGCCGTCCTCCTGTGGCGGGAACGGACCGGACGCGTCACGCTGGTAGGACGGCTTGCGGACACCATCGGGAGACTGGACGGAGTCCCCCGATGGGCCGCGCTGACGCCGTACCTGCACGCGGTCTCGCTGCTTGCCTGCGCCTTCGGGGTCTGGTGGGACATCGCGGTGCACATCGACCGCGGCCGCGACACCGGCCCGTTCGGTACGCCGGCGCACTACCCGATCTTCTTCGGCATCCTCGGCGTGATCATCTCCGGCGTCCTGCCGATCGCCCTGGCCCGCAAGCCGCTGCCGGCCCGCACGATCAAGCTCACCAAGGGCTGGCGGATCCCGTGCAGCGCCGCGCTAGTCACCGTGTGTGGGACGTTCGCGCTGGTCGGCTTCCCGCTGGACGACCTGTGGCACCGCCTTTTCGGCGAGGACGTCACGCTCTGGGGTCCGACCCACCTGCTGATGATCGGCGGCGTGGTCTTCTCGATCTTCGCGCGGCTGCTGGCGCTCGCCGAGGTCGAGCAGTTGCTTGGCATCAACAAGCGCCGCCTGTTCCAGGAGATCGTGTCGGTCGGCGCTCTGTTGATCGCGTGGGACCTGTTCAGCACCGAGTTCAACTACGGCGTTCCGCAGTTTCCCTTGATCCTGCAGCCGATCCTGATCGTCTTCGGTGCCGCGCTGGCGTTGACGGTGCTGCGGGCGCGACGTGGTCCGGGTACGGCGTTCGCCGCGCTGGCCGTGTACCTCGTGATCCGCGGCGGCATCGCCTGGGCGGTCGACCAACCGCTCGGCGAGATCCTCGGTCACTTCCCGCTGCTCATCGTCGAGGCGGTCCTGGTCGAGCTGGTGGCGTTTGCCCTCGGCAACAAGAATCGCTTCCGCCTCGGTGCCGTCGCCGGTGCACTGATCGGGACCGTCGGCGTGGTCGCGGAGTACACCTGGAGCCACATCTGGATGCCGATCGCATGGCCGTCGTCGATGCTCCCGTCGGCCCTCGGGTACGGCGTTGTGACCGGAATCGGAGCCGGGCTCGTCGGCGCCTGGCTGGCGACCCGGTACGCCGAGGTCGCGGGAGAGCAGCGTGCGATCGGCATCCGGAACGCGCGGTCGGAGGCGGTACGCCGTACCCATCAACTGGGCGCGGTCGGATTGGTCGCAGTCACAGCGACTGTGTTCTTCTGCGTACCGCGGTCCGCCGAGCCGGGCGTGACCGGGACGGTGTCGTTGGAGCGGGTGGCCACGGGGGCCGAGCCGACGGCGTACGTCACGGTCAAGCTGGAGCCGGGTGATGCGGCCGACGGTGCGCGGTGGTTCGAGGCGATGGCCTGGCAGGGCGGCGGGCTGGTGACGCACCCGATGGTGAAGGTGGCCGATGGCACCTATCGGTCGGCGGACGCGCTGCCGATGTTCGGCAGGTGGAAGTCGATGATCCGGTTGCACCGGGGGCAGCGCGACCTGGTGGCGATGTGGGTGTACGCGCCGGAGGACCTGGCGATCGACAAGCCGGCCGTGCAGGTGTCCAACGGGCAGACGGTCGAGTTCGTCAACGAGCAGCAGGTGCTGCGGCGGGAGGAGCGGACCGACGTGCCACGATGGATGTGGAACGGCGGCTACGCCCTGCTCGGCGTGGTCGGTCTGCTCGAGATCGCCGGCATCGCCTGGCTGGTCGGGCGCGGCGCCCGCGGTGGGCGCCTGCGCGCCGCCCACCTGGCCGCCGGCGAATGGGAACGGGAGAGTGCGTGACGATCCAGGCGGAACGGTCCGGTGTGACCACGACCGACGGCATACGGCTGAACGTCGAGACGACCGGATCACCGGATGCGCCGGTGACTGTCCTGCTGGTGCACGGCTGGACCTGCTCGACGCGGTCGTGGCACAACCAGGTTGAGGACCTGCCGCGGATCCTGGGGCAGAACGGCGTCCGTGTGGTCACCTACGACCACCGTGGTCACGGCCGGTCCGACGCCGCTCCGGCCGGGTCGATGCGGATCGAGCAGTTGGCCGACGACCTCGAGACCGTGCTGGACACGGTCGTTGGCGACGGTCCGGTCGTGTACGCCGGTCACTCGATGGGCGGGATGACGCTGATGGCGCTCGCGGATCAGCGGCCCGAGCTGTTCGGCTCGCGGATCGCGGCGGCGGCGCTGGTCAGTACGTCGTCCGGTCACATCGCGGAGGGCGCTTTCGGCCTCCCCAAGCGGTTCGACTCGACAGCGGCCGTCTTCGCGCCGCGCGCGATGAACCTGCTCAGCACTCGGCTCGAACGACGTGCGCTCCGGGGACCGCGGCCGCTGGACGTGTCGGTCCGAGTACGCCGGCCCGCCCTGCGGCAACTGGTGTTCGGGAAGAAGACCGACCCGGCCGAGGTGGACCTGTTCCTCGCGGATCTCGCGAGCCTGCCGGCTCCGTCGTACGGCGGATTCTTCGAGGCGATCCTCAAGCACGAGCGCGATCACGCTCTGAAGGTGCTCGAGCAACTGCCGGTCGAGATCATGCACGGCACCCGTGACCGCCTGCTGCCGCCCCGGCACGCCAACCGGATGGCCGCCGAGCTTCCCACCGCCCGGCTGTGGATGTATCCGGGCGCCGGTCACATGCTCATGCAGGAACGCCCCCGCGACGTCACCCACCGCCTGGCTTCGCTCGCCCGCAAGGTCACCGCCTAGTCCCCGACGCAGGGCACTAGTCTCGTCGTCGTGCAGAACCTTCTCTCCGATGTCGTTGTCGTCGATCTCACCAGGGCGCTGGCCGGGCCGCATGCGGCGATGATGCTGGGAGATCTCGGCGCCCGCGTGATCAAGGTGGAGACGCCGAGCGACGGGGACGACAGCCGGGGCTGGGGACCGCCGTTCGTCGAGGGCGAATCGACGTACTTCCTGTCCGCGAACCGGAACAAGGAGTCGGTGACGGCGGACCTCAAGTCCGACGACGGTCGTGACTTCCTGACCAAGTTGGTCGGGCGGGCCGACGTACTGATCGAGAACTTCCGGCCGGGGGTGCTGGACCGGCTCGGGTTCTCCGTCGAGCGGCTGCACGAGCTCAACCCGGGGCTGGTGATCCTGTCGATCACTGGGTTCGGGCATGACGGGCCGGACGGCGGGCGGGCCGGGTACGACCAGATCGCGCAGGGCGAGGGCGGTCTGATGAGCGTCACCGGTGCGGTCGAGCCGACGAAGGTCGGCGTACCGATCGCGGACCTGCTGGCCGGGATGTACGGCGCCTATGGTGCGCTCGCGGCTCTGCATGAGCGATCGATCACGGGCAAGGGACGTGTGGTGCGGACGAGCCTGCTGGCGTCGGTGATCGGCGTGCACGCGTTCCACGGGACGAAGTGGACGGTCGCGGGTGAGTTGCCCGAGCGAGTCGGCAACCATCACGCGCAGATCGCGCCGTACGGGATGTACTCGACGGCGGACGACATCGTCCAGGTCGCGGTCGGCAGCCAGGGGCAGTGGCGGACCTTCGCTCCGATCGTCGGGCTGGATCCGGACGACGAGCGGTTCGCGGTCAACGCGGAACGGGTTGCCCATCGCAACGAACTGACCGCGGCGATCGAGGCGGCGTTCGCGCACGAGTCGGCGGATGTTTGGCTGGAACGCCTTGCGGAGAAGGGGATTCCGGCTGGTAAGGTGCGTGACTTCCAGCAGGTGTACGAGTGGGAGCAGACGCTGTCACAGGGACTGTTGGTCGACGTCGACCACCCGACGCTCGGCCGGATCCAGCTCCCCGGGCCGCCGCTGCGTTTCGACGATCAGCCGTACGCCGGGGCGCGCGAGAGCAACCTGCCGCCGCCACAGCTGGGCGAGCACAACGAGTCGGTCAGAGCCTGGCTGGACTCGCAGTAGAAGCGCGAACGACGAGCTCGGGACGGATCAGTGTCTTCCTCGGGCGTTCGGTGCCAGGGTTTCGCAGACGCTGGAGCAGCAGGTCGACAGCCGTCGTACCGACTTCCGCGGCGGGGAGGCGGACCGTGGTGAGGGGCGTCTGCAGGTACGCCGCGTAGGGGTGGTCGCCGTACCCCGTGATCGCGACGTCGTCGGGGACGGCCAGGCCGCGCTCGGCGAGCACGCGCAGCAACCCCAGGGCGAAGTAGTCGTTCCCGGTCACGATCGCATCCGGATGACGGTCGCTCAGCAGTGTCTGCGCGAACCGGTACGCCTCCTCCGGCTGCCACGGCAAGGCCAGAGAGTCGTACCGCTTGGTCGGCACGGCGCGGATCGTGTCGTCCTTGACCTTCAGACCGGCGTCCGACATCGCTCGGCGGAAGCCGGCGACACGATCGGCGGTCGTCGTGATCGGCAGGTCCTCCTCCAGCACCAGCAAGCGGCGCGCGCCGCCGGCGATCAGGTGGCTGGTTGCTTCGTAGGTGCCGCGTTCGTTGTCGACCCCGACCATGTCGCAATCGAGCTCGGGCACATCACGGTTGACGAACACCAACGGGATGCCGGCGTCGCGGACGCGGCGCCAGTGGTCCCACTCAGCCTGGACCGGCACGACCACGGCGCCGTCGACAGCGGACCGCAGCAACGCCTCGGTGGCACGCTGCTCATTCTCCGCGCTCTCGTCGGTGACCAGCAGCAGCAACGAGTACCCCTGGGCGCGAACCCGGAGCTCGATGCTGCTGATCAACTGGGCGTAGAAGGGGTTGGACGGGTTGGTGATGACGAGGCCCAGCGTCATCGCCGAGCCGAGCACGAGCGACCGCGCCAGCGTGTTCGGCACGTAGCCGATCCGGGCCGCCTCGGCCTGCACGGCCGCGCGTGTCTTCGGACTGACGCTGTCCTTGTCGCCGAGCGCACGCGAGACGGTGTTCACCGACAGCCCGAGAGCTGCCGCGATGTCCCGCAACGTCGGGCGCCGTGCCTCCGTCATCTTCACCCCCTCGGGCAGCTTAAGCCTTCACAGCCAGGTGGATCCGCACCTGGACCGAGCCGTCGACCTTGGCGCGCAGCCGTAGCCAGTGGCCGAACCCGCTGACCGGCCAGCTGATCAGCTGCCCCGGCCCGACCCGGTGCTCGGTGGCGTCGAGATCGCACCAGGTGATGCCGTCGGGCGAGACCTGCGTGAGGTACGTCGCCGTGCCGTCGCCGCCGACGTGGTGGACGAACCAGCGCGCCTCACCGGCCCAGGCGACCTCGTACGGCTCGGTGGCGAAGCGGGTGTCGAACGTGGTGTCGCGTTCCAGCACCGCCGTCATGGACTGTCGCATGGGCCTACCAATCAACCGAGATGAGGACGGAGTCGAGGAACAGGAAGTTCCTGACGCTGCTGTGGGTGCGGACCGAGAAGTAGAAGTTCAGCAGATTCTCCAGCGTCTCGTAGCGTTCCTCGTACGGCGGGACCGGTACGTCGCTCATGTCCATCACCCGGTCGTTGACCTGGAGCTCGACGTTCCGGCGCTTGTCGGTGTCGATCAGCCAGCGCAGGTAGTGCCAGTTCACCTTGGTCGGAACCTCGTTGTAGCAGAGCTCCTGCGGTTCGCCGAACTGCTGCCAGTCCTCCGGGTTGGGCGCGGTGAAGTCGGCGGCGTACTCCAGCTTCACCTTGCCCTCGAAGTGCTCGCGCGGCGTCGGCTCCGGGACGGTCGGAGCCATCCAGCGCCGGGTGAAGTGGTTGTCCATATCGGTGTTCTGGTACCGCGCGACCGTGTGGTAGCGCAGCCCGCCGTCGCCGCACAGATCCGTCGCGACGGTGAACGCACCGAACTGTGCCTCGGACGGGTGGGTGTTTCCGTCCCACTGCACGTCGCCGAAAGTGTCCAGCTCCGAGCCTCCGCCGAGGGTCGCCTCGGACTTGAAGGCGAAGTACGTCTCGAGTTGCACGAGTCCGCGGCCGCTCATGGTGAGCCGGCGGATCGCGACCGCGGTGTGGCCCTTGTGCGGCCGGGTGGCGAGCTTGAGCGCGTAGGTCCCGCTGAGGGCGCCGTGGGTGCCGATGTCGAAGAAGTTGCAGGCCGACAACTGCGGCGGCCGGAAGTCCCGCATGTGGTCGTCGACCGTGCTCAGGTCGCCGCGGCCGTTGTAGTTGCCGAGCAGCTCGCACCAGCCGTGCGTCCCGCTGTCGAACTCGTCGAAGGCCAGGATGCGCGGCAACGGCGAGAACTTGGACAGGCGGGGATCGGCGGCCAGCAGCGCGCTCCGGACATCGGATGTCGTCACGCAGTGCCTCCCAAAGGATGGATCAGGTGGATGGTCAGTGAAGTTAACGTTCACGGGAATCGACCGTCAACGGGCCGTTCCGTCCTGAGCAACGGTGGTCTATTGACACCTAAATAACACGCTTCTACGGTGCATTAACGCTACCGTTAACGTTCACGGAATCGAGACACCATGCAGTCGCTGAGCCGCGCCCTGACCGTGCTGGCGGAGCTGAACCGCGAGGACCGGCCGTACGGCGTGACCGAACTGGCCGGCACGGTCGGCCTGCACAAGAGCACCGTGCACCGGATCCTGGTCACGTTCTGCGAGCACGGCCTGGCGAGCCGGGTCGACGACCACCGCTACACCGCTCTCGATGGGCTCGCGGCGCTGCGTCGTACGACCGACGGGCGGAGCGGGCCGGAGCGAGCGCTGGCTGATCTCGGTGATCGGCTCGGCCGGCTGGTCGTGCTGGCGAAGCCGCTGCCGAAGCTGGCCGGTCGGGTGTTGCAGGTCTCCGCGGTGGCGGGCAGCGCGAGTGCCGCTCCGGTCGAGCCGGGACATGCGGTGTCGCTGCATCGCAGTGCGCTCGGCCGCGCGTATCTGTCCGCTCTACCTGCCGACCAGGTGACGGGTACGCCGGATCTGCTCGTCACGCTGCAGCGCATCCGGGTGTCCGGGTTCGCGCACAACTCCCGGCCGGTCGCCTCGCTACCGCGGATGGTCGCCGTACCGGTGCGGGACAACGACGGGCAGTGCGCGGGGGCGCTGGGCGCCGAACTGATCCAGGCGGGTTCGATCGAGGAGGTACGGCGCGTGGTGTCGGTACTGCGGAGCGGCGTCTGATGGGGGCGTACGTCGTCCGGCGGTTGGTGTTCTCGCTGTTCGTGTTGTGGGGTGCGGTGACGATCATCTTCGTCGTACTGCGGCTGGTTCCCGGCGACCCGGCGTACATCATGCTCGGGCCGGATGCGGATCAGGCGCAGGTGGACGCGTTGCGGGCTCAGCTCGGGCTTGATCATTCGCTGATCCAGCAGTACGCGACGTACCTGGCGAACGTCGTACACCTGGACTTCGGGCAGTCGTTCCGGCTGAACGCGGACTCGATGAGCCTGGTGCTGCAACGGGTTCCGGCCACGATCCAGCTGGCCACCACGGCGCTGTTGCTGTCGTTGCTGATCGGGTTGCCGCTCGGGGTGATCGCGGCGTTGCGGGCGCACAGTTGGGTGGATCGGACGATCTCGGTGTTCTCGCTGATGGGGCAGTCGACACCGTCGTTCTGGTTGGGGATCGTGCTGATCCTGGTGTTCGCGCGTGGTCTGAAGGTGCTGCCGAGCGCGGGGTCGGGGACGTGGTCGCATCTGGTGCTGCCGACGATCACGCTTGCGCTGCCGTTCCTGGCGATCCTGGTGCGATTGACGCGCAGCGGTCTGCTCGAGGTGGTGCACGACGGATATGTGCAGACCGCTCGGGCGAAAGGGCTCGGCGAGGGGATCGTGATCCTCGTCCACGCGTTGCGGAACGCGCTGATCCCGATCGTCACCGTGGTCGGACTGCAGTTCGGCGCATTGCTCGGCGGGACCGTGATCGTCGAGACCGTGTTCGCCTGGCCGGGCGTCGGCCGGCTGCTGATCGACTCGATCGGGCGCCGCGACTACGGCGTCGTCCAGGCCTCGATCTTGCTGGTGGCAACGATCTTTGTGGTGATCAATCTGCTTGTCGACCTCCTCTACGGCTTCCTGGACCCGCGGGTCCGTCTGGCTGGTGACTGACGTGACCTCGACCGAACTCGACCTCACCACCGCGACCGCGCCGCTGGTGAAGAGCAAACGGCGCGGGCGGTCCGGCTCGGCCCGGATTCGCTTCGGCTTCGTGGTGATCACGATCTATGTGCTGGCTGCGCTCTTCGGTCCGTGGCTGGTGCGGTACAACCCGGTCGACACTCGGACCTCGGACCGGCTGCGGCCGCCGTTCAGCCGGTTGTCCGATGGGTCGTACGCGATCTTCGGCACCGATCAGGTCGGTCAGGATCTGTTCGCGCAGATGTTGCAGGGGGCAAGGATCTCGATCGCGGTCGGGCTGGCGACGCTGATTCTCGCCGGGTCGATCGGAGTGACCGTTGGGTTGTCGGCCGGGTATTTCGGTGGCTGGCTGGACGGCGTACTGATGCGGCTGGCCGATATTCAGCTGGCGTTTCCCTCGATCTTGCTGGCGATCTTCATTGCGGCGCTGCTCGGACCTTCGGTGGTGAACGTCGTGATCGTCCTGGCTGTGTCCAACTGGGTGACGTTCGCTCGGGTCGCGCGAGGGCAGGCGTTGGCGACACGGCGGCGGGAGTTCGTCGATGCGTCGCGGACGTTGGGTGCTGGGACGTGGCGGTTGATCTCGCGGTCGGTGTTGCCGGCTTGCGTCGCGCCTGTGCTGGTGGTGGCGACGGTTGAGATCGGGCACGTGATTCTGGCCGAGGCGTCGCTCAGCTTCCTTGGTCTCGGGACGCCGGCGAGTACGCCGAGTTGGGGCGTGACGATCGCGAACGGGCGCAACTATCTGGCCGATGCGTGGTGGATCTCGACGATTCCGGGGATCGCGCTGGCGTTCCTGGTGGTCTCGCTCGGCGTACTCGGTGATGCGCTGCGGGACCGGTACGACCCGCGGCTGAGGAGTCTGTGATGACGGTCTTGTTGAGTGTGCGCGATCTGCGGGTCGAGTTCGACACGTCCGGTGGGGTGGTGACGGCTGTCGATGGTGCGTCGTTCGAGGTTGCTGCTGGCGAGACTGTCGCGCTGCTGGGCGAGTCGGGCAGCGGGAAGAGCGTGACTGCGCAGGCGGTGATGGGGATCGTGCCCAAGCCGGCCGGGCGGATCGCCGGTGGGTCGATCACGTACGACGGGCGCGATCTGCTGACGCCTGGTGCTGCGAAGGGTTTGCGCGGACGCGAGATCGCGATGGTGTTCCAGGATCCGTTGAGTTCGCTGAACCCGGTCTTCCGGGTGGGTGCGCAGATCGGGGAGATGTTCCGGCGGCATCGCGGGGCGTCGCGTCGTGACGCGCGGGCGGCCGCGTTGGAGTTGATGAAGCGGGTCGGGATCCCGGCGGCGTCGAAGCGGCTGGATGACTATCCGCATCAGTTCTCCGGCGGGATGCGGCAGCGGGTGATGATCGCGATGGCGCTCGCGTTGTCGCCGCGGCTGCTGATCGCCGACGAACCGACCACCGCGCTCGACGTCACCGTCCAGGCGCAGATCATGGACCTGCTCGCCCGGCTCCAGGCCGAGGAGGGCATGTCCCTCGTCCTCATCACCCACGACCTCGGAGTCGTTGCCGACGTCGCCGACCGCGTCGTCCTGATGTACGCCGGTCGTGTCGTGGAGACGGGTCCGATCCGTGAGGTCTACGAACACAGCGGACACCCGTACACCGCCGGCCTGATGGGCTCGGTCCCCGTCCTCGACGGCCCCCGAGACCGCCTCACCCCCATCCAAGGCTCCCCACCAGACCTCCTGTCCCTCCCCACCGGCTGCTCCTTCCACCCCCGCTGCCAGTACGCCGACGACCTCTGCACCACCGACCAACCCAACCTCCGCCCCCTGCCCACCCGCCCACCCCAACACCAAACCGCCTGCCACCACCCGGAAGGAGTCCTAACAGATGCCCCCTAACCCGACTCCCACCCCGGCATCCACCACCGCCCCGGCATCCACCACCGCCCCGGCGTCCACCACCGCCCCGGCGTCCACCACCGCCCCGGCGTCCACCACCGCCCCGGCGTCCACCACCGCCCCGGCATCCACCACCGCCCCGGCATCCACCACTGCCCCGGCATCCACCACTGCCTCGGGTTCCTCCGCCGCCTCGGCGTTTGCAGCTCAGGCGTCCGCCGCTGCCTCTCCGGCTTCGACCACCCCGCGTCCTTCGAGCACCCAGGCCTCGTCCACCTCCTCATACATCCCGCCGGCGCAGCCGGCGGGCGCCGCGCCTCTCCTGTCGGTGCGGGATTTGCATACGTCTTTTCCGTTGCGGTCGGCTTTGTTGCGGCGGGTGGTGGGGGAGATCCAGGCGGTGGCGGGGGTGTCGTTTGATATTCCGGCCGGCGGGACGCTTGGGCTGGTGGGGGAGTCCGGGTCGGGGAAGTCGACGGTGGCGCGGACGATCATCGGGCTGGAGAAGGCGCGCTCCGGCAGCATCGTGTTCGAGGGCGAGGAACTCACCTCGTTGCCCAAAGCATCCATGCGCCGGGTGCGCCGGCAACTGCAAATGATCTTCCAGGACCCGTACGCCTCCCTCAATCCACGCGCCACCGTCGAACAGATCATCAGCGAGGCCTGGGAGATCCACCCCGACGTCGTACCCCGCAACCGACACCGCGCCGAAGTCCGCGACCTTCTCGAACGCGTCGGTCTCAACCCGGATCACGCCAAGCGCTACCCGCACCAGTTCTCCGGCGGCCAGCGGCAGCGGATCGGCATCGCCCGCGCGCTCGCGCTCCGGCCGAAGCTCGTCATCTGCGATGAGGCAGTCTCCGCGCTCGACGTTTCCGTGCAAGCCCAAGTGCTCAACCTGCTCGCGGACCTCCGCCGGGACCTCGGACTCGCGTACTTGTTCATCGCCCACGACCTGTCCGTCGTACGTCATATCAGTGATCAAGTCGCGGTGATGTACCTCGGGCGGGTGGTGGAGACCGCGACCCAGGACGAGTTGTTCCAGCGGCCGCTGCATCCGTACACCCAGGCGTTGCTGTCCGCGGTCCCGGACCCGAAGCCGTGGACCAAGCCGGAACGTGAACCGATCATCATCGGCGGCGACGTACCCTCGCCCGCCGATCCACCGTCCGGCTGCCGCTTCCGCACCCGCTGCTGGAAAGCCGAAGACATCTGCGCCGAGCAAGAACCGGCGCTCGAGACGAGACTCGACCGCCACCCCACCGCCTGCCACTTCGCCACCGACCTAGCCGGAGCCACCCGATGAGCCGCCCGACGGACCCGTCCGCACCGCGCGCGTTCACGGCGATGCGCCGACTCAGCCGCACCGAACTCACGGGAGTGAGCCGATGAGCCGTACTGAACTTGTCCTGCTTCGCCACGGCGAGTCCCTCTGGAACGCCGAGGACCGCTACCAGGGCCAGATGGGCACCGGCCTCAGCGCACTCGGCCACCAGCAGGCGAAGCTCGCCGCCGAGTACCTGCGATCACATGTCTTTGATCAAATCGTCGCCAGCGACCTCCAGCGCGTAACCGAAACCCTCCAGCCCTACCTCGACAGCCTCCCGACGGCGGGTACGGCGGGTACGGCGGGCACGGCGGGTACGGCGCACGGGGCGGACGGGGCGCGCACCGCGAACGCGGCGGGTACGGCGAACGCGACGGGTACGGCGGACGCCGCGGCCGCACCGGATCGCCCGGGTACGGCGAACGCGGCCGGCGCCGCCACCGCGGACGCCACAGGCGGCGCGGGTCCGGCGGGCACCACTGGCCGCTCGCGTAGCGCGGATGCGCCGGATGGTGCGGGTGCGGCGGGTGCGGAGTACGTGGTGGGCGCTGCGGCGGATGGCGTGGGTGCGGTGGCTGCGGAGTATGTGGTGGGCGCTGCGGCGGGTGGCGGGGGTGCGGCGGGTGCGGAGTACGTGGTGGGCGCTGCGGCGGGGTTGGCGTATGCGCGGCAGCCGGGGGACGCGGAGTGCGGCGGTCGGCCGGGGGTTCGAGTCGATCGGCGGTGGCGGGAGATTGACGTGGGGGCTTGGGGTGGGCGGACGTTTGCGGACGTTTATGCGGCGGAGCCTGGGGTGGTTGAGGCGTTTGGGCGGGGGGAGGACGTGGCGCGCGGGGGTGGGGAGACGTTCGCTCAGCTGAGGGAGCGGGTTTGGGAGGCGATCCGGGAGATCGCTAGCTCGGGGGCGCGGCGGGTTCTGGTGGTGACGCATGGTGGGCCGATCAGGGTTGCGACGGCGTCGACGTTGCGGTTGCCACCGGGTGGCGAGGTGTTGCTGGATCCGCCGGTGAACTGCTCGCTCACGACCATCCAGGTCGACGACTTACTCGCAGTAACAACGCTGACGGCGTACAACGTCCCGACCTCGGGGACCGCCTCCACCGAGGAGCAGCCGGCATGACGATTGCCTTGAGCAACTTCAGTTTCGTGACCATGACCTACAACCTGTGGGCGGACTTCCACCTCGAGCAGCGGCAGGATGCGTTGACCGCGCTGTTCACGACCCGCCCGCCGGACCTGCTCGCAGTACAAGAGCTCCGCCCGTCCACCCGCAAACTGATCGACGACGTCCTGCCCGGACATGAACGCGTCGACCGAGGAGCCGGCTGGGAGACCCAGAGCAACCTCTGGTGGCGCCGCGACCTCTTCACGGCCATCGAGTACGGCGCCGAGGACGTCGGCATCCTGTCGCCGGACGCACGCCTGTTCTGGGTTCGACTCCGCCCGACCGACGGCCCCGAGCTGATCTTCAGTACGGCGCATCTGACCTGGCCCGGGCACCCGGACGAACGGACCGACCACCGCAACCGCCGCGTCACCCAGGCCCGATCCATCGCGGAAGCACTCGAGCGGCTTGCCGGCGACGGCGCATGCCTGTTCACCGTCGACATCAACGACATCGGCCCACCGCAATGGGAGCTCGGGAACGCCGGGTTCCTGGACAGCTTCACCGCACTCGGCCGGCACTCACCGGTCACCCACCCGGTCGTGCCGACGGTGGCCACCGGTCCGATCGGGACCCGGCTGTCACCGCTCGCTTCACCACCCAAGGCGATCGATTGGATCTTCGCCCGCGGCCCGCTCGCCGCCCGCACCAGCGAGGTCGTCGACTTCTTCCACGACGGCCGCGCGCCCTCTGACCACTACCCGGTCGTCGCCACCTACACCTTCACGCGGCCTCCCAGCGACACCGCCTCGTGACCCCTGCCCTGCAAAGGAGAATCCCGTGTTGAGGAAGCGAATCGTGGCGGCGGTCGCCGTCGCCGCCCTGGCCGCGCTGAGTGCGTGTTCGCCGGCCAGCGAGCCGAGCGCCGACGGCGGCGGCGAGCAGATCCTGCGCTACGCGCCGGCCATGTTCCCGGTGTCGCTGGACACCCACAAGTTCGCCGGTGAGGAGGCCGTGCAGACCGCGATCCAGCAGATCATGGAGCCGCTGGTCCGGGTCGAGGACGGCAAGATCGTCCCGGTCCTGGCGACCTCCTGGGAGAACCCGGATCCGGACACCTGGGTGTTCAAGCTCCGGTCCGGCGTGAAGTTCTCCGACGGTACGCCGTTCACGGCCAAGGACGTGGTGGCGTCGTACGAGCGGCACAAGAAGCTCGACGGCCCGCTCGTTCCGCTCTACGCGACGGTGACGTCGTTCGCGGCGACCGACGACCAGACGGTGACGGTGAAGACGAGCAAGCCGCTCGGGACGTTGCTGAGTTCGCTCACGCTGCTGTTCATCGGGCCGGCGGACAAGATCAACACCGACGGGTTCTTCAACAAGCCCGTCGGGACCGGCCCGTTCTCGGTCACTGCGTTCCAGCCTGACGAGAAGCTCGAGCTGGCGGCCAACCCGACGTACTGGGATGGCGCACCGAAGCTGAACAAGCTGGAGTTCGTCAACATCCCGGAGGTCGCCGGCCGGATCACCGCGCTGGAGAACGGCGAGGTCGACGTCCTCACGCAGATCCCGCCGGACCAGGTCGGCGAGGTGAAGGGGAGCAGCGGGATCAGCTACGAGACCACGCCGAGCTGGACGTACTACTTCGACTGGTTCAACTCCAACCGGAAGCCGTTCAACGACAAGCGGGTCCGGCAGGCGATGTGGTACGGGCTGAACCTCGAGGGCACGGTCAAGGACCTGTTCGGTGACCTGGCGTCGGTGGCGCAGGCGCCGCTGGCCCAAGGTGTCATCGGTGCGCCGAAGCTGGCGCCGTACCAGTACGACCCGGCGAAGGCGAAGCAGTTGCTGACCGAGGCGGGCTACCCGAACGGGTTCAGTACGTCGATGCAGTGGCCGCTCGAAGGTGGTCCGAACATCCGGGCGCTGGCGCAGGCGATGATCTCGGACTGGGCCAAGATCGGCGTCACGGTGAAGCCGCTGGAGAAGGAACGCGCCCAGTGGCTGGAGGACTTCGGCAAGCTGAACTGGGACATGAACCTGCAGACCAACGTCACCGGCACCGGCGACGCGGACTACACCCTGGCCCGGCTCTACGTCTGCTCGGCGAAGCGCAATGGCTACTGCAACCCCGCGGTCGACAAGCTGCTGCTCGACGCCCGCTCGTCCGTCGACCAGGCGCAACGCCCGAAGCTCTACGAGCAGGCCGGCCAGATGCTCTGGACCGACGCGGTCGGCATCTTCCCCGCCGACCTCGCCTCCAACTCGGCCCACCGCTCCCGGGTCCAGAACTTCGTCATGCCCCCGAGCGGCCGACCCCTGTTCGCCAAGGTGAGTGTCTCGGGGAGCTAGCCCGGACGCCAGGCACTCAACAAGGATCGCCGCCCGCGCGAGTTCACGCTCGCGCGGGCAGCGGTTCGCCTGAGCGGTGGACGTTGTGCAGTGCCAGCGGTCCGCCACCCTTCGACCCTGCTCGAAAGGGTGCCGTGGGAGCCGAAGCTGGGTTACGGATTGGTGCGGACAGTCGGTCAGGGGTTGACGGGCTGGGAGGGCGCGGTCTAGCGTCCGGGAAATCGATTACTCACCGGGTCGCGGAGGTGTCATGGCCGACGGCGCTGCTCTGGTCCGGATGGTCCGGATCGGGAAGCGGTACGGCGGTGTGCAGGCCTGCCGCGAGGTCGACTTCACCCTGGGCGCGGGCGAGGTGCACGCACTGCTCGGCGAGAACGGTGCCGGCAAGAGCACGCTGATGAAGATCCTGTCCGGCGACGTCACTGACTACGACGGCACGATCGAGATCAACGGCCAACAGGTCGGCTTCGGCGGACCCACCGACGCGCAGTCGGCCGGAATCGCGATGATCCACCAGGAGCTCGACCTGGTCCCCGGCCTGTCCGTCGCCGACAACATCTTCCTCGGCCGCGAACTCCGCACCGCGCTGAAGACGGTCGACCGCCGCCGGATGGAGCGCGAGGCCCGCGCTCTGCTGGAACGCAGTGGCGTCAAGCTCGACCCGCGCCGCCCGGTCGGCGAACTGCGCGTCGGCGAACAGCAACTCGTCACGATCGCGAAGGCGATCTCCCTCGACGCCCGCGTCCTGATCATGGACGAGCCAACCTCGGCGCTGACCACCGCCGAGGTCGAGCGCCTCTTCGAGGTCATCCGCGAACTCCGCAGGTCCGGCGTCGGCATCGTCTACATCTCGCACCGGATGGAGGAGATCGCCCAGGTCGCCGACCGCGCGACCGTCCTCCGCAACGGTGAGATCGTCAGCAGCTTCGACCCGCGCAAGTTGAGCACCGCCGAGGTCGTCGAGGCGATGGTCGGCCGCCCGGTGCAGACCATGTTCACCACTCCCGACACCGACACCGGCGACGAACTCCTCCGCGTCGACAACCTCGCTCTGAAGGCCCGCAGACCGCGACCCGGCCGCCGCGACCCCGACGGCATCTCGCTGACCGTTCGGTCCGGCGAGATCGTCGGTTTGGCCGGCCTGCTCGGCGCCGGCCGCACCGAACTGCTCGAGACCCTGTACGGCGTCGCCCCGGCGGGCACGCGGACCGGCCGAATCCTCCTGCGGGGCCAGGAGATCCACCCGCGCCGACCACGCCAGGCACTTGCCCACGGCATCGGTTTCGTCCCCGAGGACCGGCGCGCATCCGGGCTTGTCCTGTTCCACTCGATCCTCGCCAACACGGTCGTCTCGAGCCTCCCGTCGTACGGGCGGCTGGGGGTGATCGTGCGGCGGATGGAGCGGGCCGCGTCGGTGCGGATGGCGGACCGATTGCGGCTGAAGTTCGGCCGTCTGCAGGACGAGGTCGGCACGCTGTCCGGCGGCAATCAGCAGAAGGTCGTGTTCGGGCGGATGCTGCTGACCGAGCCGAAGTTGCTGCTGCTCGACGAGCCCACCCGTGGCGTCGACGTCGGCGCGAAGTCCGAGATCTACCGCCTGCTCGGTGAGTTGGCCGGGCAAGGCATCGGCGTACTGCTGGCCTCGTCCGAACTGCCGGAGTTGGTCGGCGTCTGCGATCGGGTCGTCGTACTGCGGGACGGGCGCGACGTGGCCTCGTTCAGTACGGCGGACTCCGGCGAAGGGGATCTACTCGCCGCCGCGATGGGACAGGGCGAAGTGTTCGAAGAAGTGGGAGGAGCCCAGTGACCGTACAGGACGAGACAGCCACGGCGACGCCGGTGGAGCAGAGCTCCGGCGGAGTGGTCGCCACGCTGTTCCGGTTCCAGAGTGTCTTCGGGCTGCTGGCCGTGTTCATCGCGGCGATCATCTTCTCGCCCCGCAAGGACGGCGAGATCCTGTTCATCAGCGCGGACAACCTCGCGAACGTGGTCCGCGCGGTGTCGGAGATCGGCATCATCGCGGTCGGGATGACGTTCGTGATCCTGATCGGCGGCATCGATCTGTCCGTCGGTGCGGTGCTCGGGCTGGCCGCGGTCGGGTCCGCGGTCCTGATGGTCGAGAACGACTGGGGTTTCCTGCCGTCCGTCGTACTCGTGCTCGCGATCGGCCTCGTCTTCGGTGCGTTGCAGGGCGTCGCGACCGCGATGATCGGGATCCAGTCGTTCATCGTCACACTCGCCGGTCTACAGATAGCCCGAGGTCTCGCCCGGATCTGGTCCGGTGGACAAGGCGTCGCGATCGCGTACGGCGATGGGCCGCACGAGGCACCGGACTCGTTCGCGATCCTCGGCGAGCGGACGTTCGGCGGCCTGGTGCCCATCCCGGTGTTGATCTTCGCGGTGGTCGCGATCGCCGCCGTCGTGTTCCTGCGGGTCAGCGCGTTCTCCCGCCATCTGTACGCCGTCGGCGGCAACGAGAAGGCCGCGCGGCTGTCCGGCGTACCTGTGGTGCGGGTGAAGATCGCGGTCTTCGCGATCTGCGGACTGCTCGCCTCGCTGGCCGGCATCGTGCACGCGGTCCAACTGAATCAGGGCAGCCCGAACGACGGGATCGGCTACGAGTTGGACGCGATCGCTGCTGTGGTGATCGGCGGGACCAGCTTGGCCGGTGGCCGTGGATCGGTCGCCGGGACGGTCGCCGGTGCGCTGCTGCTCGGCGTACTGAACAACATCCTTGCCCTGAACAACATCGACTCCAACATCCAGCTCCTGATCAAGGGACTCGTCATCGTGGCCGCGGCCGCGCTGCAACGACTCCGCCCCACCTCGTGAGGAAGGTTCCCATGCGCTCTGTGAAGATTCCGCTGGCTGCCGCGGCGATCGCCGCCCTGGTACTGGCCGGCTGTGGCACGACCAACGAACGGACGTCGGACAGCCCGCAGGCGGGTGCGTCGAAGTCCTGCAAGGGGGCCGACGGCAAGTACACGATCGGGATGAGCCAGGCGAACGTGGCCGAGCCGTACCGGCAGCGGATGGACGACGACATCAAGGCGGCCGCGGCGACGGTGCCGCAGTTCGAGGTGAAGTTCGCCGACGCGGCGCAGGACAACGCCAAGCAGGTCGCCGATGTGGAGAACTACATCACCCAGCAGATCGACCTGCTGATCATCAGCCCGAACGAGGCCAAGCCGCTGACCGCGGTGGTGAAGAAGGCCTACGACAAGGGCATCCCGGTGATCGTGCTGGACCGCAAGGTCGAGGGTGACGCGTACACCGGCTTCATCGGTGGCGACAACGTGCAGATCGGCACCGAGGCCGGCAAGTACATCGCCGAGAAGCTGCTGCCGGACGGCGGCAACGTGGTCGAGCTGAAGGGGCTGGCCGGTGCCACCCCGCAGGCCGAGCGGCACGAGGGCTTCCTGGCCGGCATCAAGGGCAACCCGAAGGTCAAGGTGATCGCCGCCGCGAGCGGTGACTGGCTGCGGGAGAAGGGCCAGGCGCAGATGGACGCGCTGCTGAAGGCGAACCCGAAGATCGACGTGGTCTACTCCCACAACGACCCGATGGCCGAGGGCGCGTACCTGGCCGCGAAGGCGGTCGGCCGGGAGAAGGAGATGAAGTTCACCGGCATCGACGCGCTGCCGATCCCGTCCGGCGGGATCAAGGCGGTCGAGCAGGGCCGGCTGAGCGCCACCTTCACCTACCCGACCAACGGCAAGGAAGCGATCGCCGCGGCGAAGAAGATCCTGGTCGACTGCGGCACGATCGAGAAGTCGCAGACCCTGCCCACCCGGCTGATCGACGCCTCCAACGCCGCGAAGATCTACGCCGAAGAGAACCCGACCGGCTGACACCCGTGCAGCTCGACAGGAGGTGTCCCGCTTCAGGCGGCTGTGTCGTCGCCGGTCACGCGGGGGACGGGCGGCGCAGCCGGCCTACCTCCTGTCGAGCTGCACGCTGCTCGCGCGCTCGATCAGGCGGGCGCCCAGGGTGGTGGTAGTCGGTGGGCGGCTGTTGTCGGCGATCCGGGCCAGCAGCAGCCGCGCCGCCACCGTGCCGATCTCGTACGCCGGTTGTGCGACGACCGACAACGGCGGATCCACCAGCTCCGCCCACGGTGCGTCGTCGAATGCGACCAGTCCGACCTCGCGGCCGGCCCGAATGCCTCGCTCCTGAAGGGCCTGCAGTACGCCGACCGCCATGGCGCTGTTCGCGATCAGCAGCGCGTCCGGCGGTTCGGCCTGGGACAGCAGCTCGAGGGCCGCACGATGTGCCCCGGCTGCCTTGTACTCGCTGCGACGTACGAGTCGGGTGGTGCTTCGGCGCTTCGCCGCCTTCAGACCGTCGCGGTAGCCGGCCAGCCGGTCGTCGGCCGTCCGTACCCCGGCCGGTCCGGTGATGCAGCCGATCCGTTCGTAGCCTTGGGCAATCAAATGTGCGGTCGCCTGCTTCGCGGCCTGCCGGGTGTCGACGAGTACCGCGTCGCTGTCCTGCTCGGGCAGCGGGCGGTCCACAGCGACGTACGCCGTACCCCGGTTTGCGAGCTTGGCGACGCTGGTCGCCGTACCGCTGGGGGACAGGATGACGCCGGCGACCCGCTCCTGGATCGCGATGTCGATATAGCGGTTCTCCTTGTCGGCGTTCTCGTCGGAGTTGCACAGCACGACCGAGTAGCCGACCTCGTGCGCGACGTCCTCGACGCCGCGGGCGAGCGCGGTGAAGAACGGGTTCTCCACGTCGGAGATGATCAGCGCGACCACGGCCGCCTCCTGGCGGCGCAGCGCTCGGGCCGGGCCGTTCGGCTGGTACCCGAGCTCGGTGGCGGCCGTCCGGACCCGCGCGGCCAGGTCCGGGTCGACCGTGGCCTTGCCGTTCAGCGCCCGGGACACGGTGGCCGTGGACACCCCGGCCCGAGCCGCCACATCACTGATCGTCGGCACCGATCCTCCCTTCGCTGAGGGAGAGACTAGCCGCCCGAGTAAAGGATTACCCAGCGTTCTCTCATGCACTTAACGTACGGAACCTCGGAGCCTTACCAGTGACGTGAGAGGATCACCGGCGTGACTGCCTTGCCGAGTGTTTCGTATTCCATCACCGTTCGCCTCGAGGTGCCCGCGGGTGGCTCGACGGTGAGCAAGCTGACGACCGCGGTCGAGCAGGCCGGCGGTCTGGTCACCGCGCTCGACGTGACGGCCTCCGGCCACGAGCGCCTGCGGATCGACGTCACCTGCGCCGCCGCCGACACCGAGCATGCCGGCCGCCTGGTCGAGGCGATGCGCGCCGTACCCGGCGTCGAGATCGCCCGGGTGTCGGACCGGACGTTCCTGATGCACCTCGGCGGCAAGATCTCGATGGAGGCCAAGCACCCGATCCGCAACCGTGACGACCTGTCGATGATCTACACGCCGGGTGTCGCGCGGGTCTGCCTGGCGATCGCGAACAACCCCGAGGACGCGCGCCGGCTGACCATCAAGCGCAACAGCGTCGCGGTCGTCACCGACGGATCGGCCGTCCTCGGCCTGGGCAACATCGGCCCGAAGGCCGCGCTGCCGGTGATGGAGGGCAAGGCGGCCCTGTTCAAGCGGTTCGCCGGGATCGACGCCTGGCCGCTGTGCCTGGACACCCAGGACCCGGACGAGATCGTGTCGATCGTGAAGGCGATCGCGCCGGGGTTCGCCGGGATCAACCTGGAGGACATCTCCGCGCCGCGCTGCTTCGAGATCGAGGCCCGGCTGCGTGAGGAGCTCGACATCCCGGTCTTCCACGACGACCAGCACGGTACGGCGGTCGTCGTACTGGGGGCGCTGTACAACGCGCTGCGGGTCGTCGGCAAGGACATCAGCAACGTGCGGGTGGTGATGTCCGGTGCGGGCGCCGCCGGTACGGCGATCCTGAAGCTGCTGCTCGCGGCCGGGGTCAAGGACACCTGCGTAGCGGACATCGGTGGCGTGATCCACCCGGAGCGCGACGGCCTGTCGCCGGAGCTGCGGTGGATCGCGGAGAACACCAACGCGGCCAAGTACAGCGGCGACCTGAAGGGCGCGCTGGCCGGGGCGGACGTATTCATCGGGGTATCGGCGCCGAACATCCTGACCGGTGCGGACATCGCCACGATGAACGACGACGCGATCGTGTTCGCGTTGGCCAACCCGGTGCCGGAGGTCGACCCCGCGGAGGCGGGTGAGCACGCTGCGGTGGTCGCCACCGGGCGGAGCGACTTCCCGAACCAGATCAACAACGTGCTGGTGTTCCCCGGCGTCTTCCGCGGTCTGCTCGACGCGCAGTCGTCGAAGGTGTCGATCGAGATGGAGCTGGCCGCCGCGAAGGCGCTGGCCGGTGTCGTCACCGACGAGGAGCTGAACGCGACGTACATCGTGCCGAGCGTCTTCCACCCCGAGGTGCACAACATGGTGGCGCACGCCGTCCGCGACGCGGCCGGCGGCAAGGCACCAGCGCACGAGAACTTCCCGGACGACTCCCCGGTTCTGTAGTGACTGCAACGGTGACTCGGGACACCGGCTCGCGGGCGGCGGTGTGGGCGTGGCGGGTCGCGTTCGTGGCGGCCTGCCTGCTGCAGCTGTACGGCGTCTATGCGCCGCGGGAGGCGGGTCCGCACGTCGGGATCCCGATGGCGGACAAGTTCGCGCACATGTTCTTGTTCGGGTCGGTCGCGTTCCTCGGGCTGAAGCTGCGGATCTCGGCGCGCTGGTTGCTGGGGGCACTGGTCGCGAACGCGGTCGTCAGCGAGCTGGCGCAGTATTTCCTGCTGCCCCAGCGCGACGGCGACCCGTTCGACGTACTCGCGGATCTGATCGGCGTCGCGCTCGGCGCCTGGCTCGGGTTCCGGGTGTTCCGTGGTCCACGGGCGTCGCGCACGACATGATGGGGGTATGACGGCCTCGACTCTGACCGGTTCGCTGCTGGTGGCGACCCCGTTGCTCGACGAGCCGCCCTTCCGCCGGTCGGTGATCCTGCTGCTGGATCACGACGACGACGGCGCACTCGGGGTGGTGGTGAACCGTGCCGCCGACCTGGCCGTGGACCGGGTGCTGCCGGACTGGTCCACCACGGTGAACGAACCCGGGGTGCTGTTCATGGGCGGCCCGGTCGGCACCGACAGCGCGCTGGCCGTCGCCGAGGTGATCGAGACGGCCGACCCGCCCGGCTGGCGTGAGTGCTTCGGCCGGATCGGGTTGATCGACCTCGACGTACCGCCGGCGCTGCTGGAGGGGGCGATCCAGCGGATGCGCATCTTCGCCGGGTACGCCGGCTGGTCCAGCGGTCAACTCGAGGGCGAGATCACCGAGGGCGCCTGGTACGTCGTCGAGTCCGAACCCGACGACGTGTTCAGCCTGCACCCGGACACGCTGTGGCGCCGGGTCCTGCGCCGCCAGAACGATCAGATGGCGTACCTGGCGACGTACCCGGACGATCCCACGCAGAACTGAGGCGCCCGCATCTCGGGTCGAGGCCGCGCGGCTCGGCGCGGCCTCTCGCCTGGGCGGGCCCTACTCGCCGCCCTCGTCGTCGCCTGGGTTCAGCGAGTCCCAGATCTCCTTGCACTCCGGGCAGACCGGGAAGCGCTGCGGATCCCGGCTCGGCACCCACACCTTGCCGCACAGGGCGACGACCGGCGTCCCCATCACCATCGCCTCGGTCAGCTTGTCCTTCGGCACGTAGTGCGAGAACCGCTCGTGATCGCCGGGCTCTGCCGGCGCCGGCTGCGTCCGCTCGTCGACGACCGTCTCGGCCCCAGGGGTCAGCTGCGTACTCATGCCCCCGAGTGTAGGCCGACACACCAGGTGACCCGGGAACTTTCTCCACAGACCGGTCGTACTGCGACACGCCGGTCGGGGTTTGTCGGCGAAGTCAGGTAACGTTCCTGCACGGCCGACAGTCGACTAACGGGGGAGTATGCCGTCCGTGGATTCGAGCGTGCCAGCTGGACCAGCCGTGCTTCCGCCGGCGTATCCGGATCGCGCCGCGTGGGGTACCGCCAGCAAGCTGCGGGCCTGGCAGGCAGAGGCACTCAAACTCTATTTCGACAGCCAGCCGCGGGACTTCCTCGCCGTGGCGACGCCCGGAGCAGGTAAGACCACCTTCGCCCTCACCGTGGCCGCCGAGCTGTTGCATCGGCGGCTGATCGAGCGGGTGACGGTGGTGACGCCGACCGAGCACCTCAAGGTCCAGTGGGCGGAGGCCGCCGACAAGGCCGGGATCGCGATCGACCCGGCGTTCGCCGGCCGGCGCGGCAAGACCAACAAGGACTTCCAGGGTGTCGCGGTGACGTACGCCGGGGTCGCGGCGAACCCGCTCGCCTTCCGGGTCCGGACCGAGCGGTTCAAGACGCTCGTGATCCTGGACGAGGTGCACCACGGCGGTGACGCGCTGAGCTGGGGTGAAGGCGTGCGGGAGGCATTCGAGCCCGCGGCCCGTCGGCTCTGCCTGACCGGTACGCCGTTCCGCAGCGACGACAACCCGATCCCCTTCGTGACCTACGAGACCGCCCACGACGGGGTCGCCCGGAGCAAGGCGGACTACACCTACGGCTACGGGCACGCGCTGCAGGATCACGTCGTACGCCCGGTGATCTTCATGTCGTACTCCGGTGAGATGCGGTGGCGCACCAAGGCCGGTGACGAGGTCGCGGCGCGGCTGGGTGAGCCGCTCACGAAGGACCTGACCGCGCAGGCTCTGCGTACGGCGCTCGACCCGGCCGGCGAGTGGATGCCGGCCGTGCTGGCGGCTGCGGACAAGCGGCTGACCGAGGTCCGTCGGCACATGCCGGACGCGGGCGGGCTGGTCATCTCCGGCGATCAGAACACGGCCCGTGCGTACGCGAAGACGCTGCGCGAGATCACCGGCCAGGCGCCGACCGTCGTGCTGTCGGACGAGAAGGCGGCGAGCAAGAAGATCGCGAAGTTCTCCGCCGACGAGTCGCGGTGGATGGTCGCGGTCCGGATGGTGTCGGAGGGTGTCGACGTACCGCGGCTGGCGGTCGGTGTGTACGCGACGCCGACGTCGACGCCGCTGTTCTTCGCGCAGGCGGTCGGGCGGTTCGTCCGGGCCCGCAAGCGGGGTGAGACGGCGTCGGTGTTCGTGCCGTCGGTGACGCGGCTGCTCAGCTTCGCGGCTGAGATGGAGGTCGAGCGGGACCACGTGCTCGGGCGGAAGAACACGAACGAGGATGGCGACATCTTCGCGCTCGAGGACGATCTGCTGGCGAAGGCGAACCAGGCTGAGGGTGCCAGCGACGACCTGGAGGCGAAGTTCGAGGCGCTCGGGTCGGATGCGAGTTTCGATCGGGTTGTGTTCGACGGTGGTGACTACGGGACCGGTGGGGATCAGGCGTCAGACGAGGAGTTGGACTTTCTCGGGCTGCCTGGATTGCTGGAGCCGGATCAGGTGCGGGAGTTGCTGCGGAAGCGGCAGGCGAAGTCGATCGCTGCGCAGAAGCGGTCGCAGCGGCCGGGGTCGTCCGAGCGTGAGGACCCGACGCCGACCGAGCTCGCGACGCACGAGCAGGTCGCGCTGCTGCGCCGCGAGCTGAACGGCCTGGTCGCCGCGTGGCACCACCGGACCGGTCAGCCGCACGGCGTCATCCACAACGACCTGCGCCGCAAACTCGGCGGCCCAGCCGCGGCCCACGCCTCCTCAATCCAACTCAAGGAACGCATAGAACTAATCCGCGACTGGGCCACCCAGCGCCGAGCCTGAGAGCACCCGGCTTCGCCGGGGGAAGAGCACCCGGCTTCGCCGGGGTGGTGGGGAGTGGCTGGGCCACCCAGCGCCGAGCCTGAGAGCACCCGGCTTCGCCGGGGGAAGAGCACCCGGCTTCGCCGGGGTGGTGGGGAGTGGCTGGGCCACCCAGCGCCGAGCCTGAGAGCACCCGGCTTCGCCGGGGGAAGAGCACCCGGCTTCGCCGGGGGAAGAGCACCCGGCTTCGCCGGGGTGGTGGGGAGTGGCTGGGCCACCCAGCGCCGAGCCTGAGAGCACCCGGCTTCGCCGGGGGAAGAGCACCCGGCTTCGCCGGGGGAAGAGCACCCGGCTTCGCCGGGGTGGTGGGGAGTGGCTGGGCCACCCAGCGCCGAGCCTGAGAGCACCCGGCTTCGCCGGGGGAAGAGCACCCGGCTTCGCCGGGGGAAGAGCACCCGGCTTCGCCGGGGTGGTGGGGAGTGGCTGGGCCACCCAGCGCCGAGCCTGAGAGCACCCGGCTTCGCCGGGGGAAGAGCACCCGGCTTCGCCGGGGGAAGAGCACCCGGCTTCGCCGGGGTGGTGGGGAGTGGCTGGGCCACCCAGCGCCGAGCCTGAGAGCACCCGGCTTCGCCGGGGGAAGAGCACCCGGCTTCGCCGGGGTGGTGGGGAGTGGCTGGGCCACCCAGCGC
>NZ_SJKB01000016.1 GCF_004331465.1 Kribbella pittospori | reverse complement strand
CTCAATCACCTGACGCTCCCGCACGTCCAACCGCCTACCCGGCATCACTACCTCCAGTCACCACACAAAGATCATGTGCAACAACCGGTTGAGGCCAAGGCGCTCGTCGTACGGATCCCATGCACAAAGTGGAGTCGACGCCAGCAAAGCGGCGCCGCCGGCGCGGTCAGGGGCGCGGAGTGTTCTTCGGCGCGCACGCCCAAGTCCCCGGCCCGCCGGTGAGCACCTCGTCCCCGAGTTGCACGGTCAACTCACCGGCCGGCACGTAGAACCCTTCGGCGTGCGTGGGATGCAGGTGCAGCGGCGGCCCGGACGATGATGCCGCGGTCGAACGTCACGCCGATTCAGGCACCCGATCGGTACAGCAGCCACGCATCGGCCATCCGCTGCGACTGGCCGGGCGTGAACTCGGTGTAGCAGGAGTCGTACGAGTAGTCCATGTAGTTGTGGATCGGGTCGAGGCCGGGTGCCTTACAAGTGTCCTTGCCGGCCGGGCAACCGCTGGTCGGCGTCTTCTCCGCCGGAGTGTCGTCGACGAAGTCGCCCTTCGCGTTGCACCCACCGAAGAACGTGTGCTCGAGGTTCAGCCAGTGCCCGACCTCGTGGGTGGACGTCTCGCCCTGGTCGAAGCGGCCCGCGTACGTGGTCGACGTACCGAGGAAGGACTCCCAGTCGATCACCACGCCGTCGAGGTACGCCTGGCCCGGCTTGGTGACGATGTCCGGCAGGTAGGCCCAGCCGAGGTAGTCGCCCGCTGTCGTCGAGTACAGGTTCAGGTCGCCCGGCCCACCGGTGTGCAGTGCCTGCTTCATGCTGTGCTCGTTGGTGCCGCCCGGGTTCGCGTAGAACCAGGCTGCATTGTCGGTGTGCGTCACGCCGGCCAGCTTGAAGCTGAAGCCGGTCTGGTCGCCGCCCTCACCACCGGCGTACGTGTTGTTCAGTACGTCGATCTGGGCCGCGATCTGCGCCGACGTGAGCGAGCCGATCGAACCGTCCGTGACCACGTGGAAGTACACCGGCACGGTCGCCCTGAACCCCGGCTTCGCCTGACCCTTCGCCGAGGCCGGGAGATCCTGCGCGACCTGCCCGAGATCCGGTTCGCGCGGTCCACCTCGCGCCTGCACGACGCTGTCCTCCGAGACGCACGGACCTACCCACTCGTTCCCCGGCGGCGCCGCCTGACTCTGTGCGCCGGTCAGTCCCGCACACACCAGCACAAAAACGCCGGTAACCCCAGCCGCCCTGCTCCACCTCATGACTGCCCCCTGCCATGACTCGACTCCCAGGCAGTACGACTCTAAGCAGGCCGACAGTGCGACGGAAGGGCCTACTCGTCCTGCTCGTCGGCGCCGGGGCGTTCGGCCCAGGGGGTTTCCTTGGCGGGGCGAACGACGATCAGCTTGTCGCCGGCGGCCAGCACCGAGACGTTGGAATCGTAGTACCGGTGCACCTTGCCGTCGCGCACGACCGAGACCACCCGGTCCGGCACCGCGGACGGGGGCTTGCCGACCTCGCGGCCGAGCACCGGGCGTTCGGCGACCTCGAGGCCCTCGCCGTACGTGAGCAGGTCCTCCATCACCTCGCCCAGGTTCGGACTGACCGCGGACAAGCCGAGCAACCGGCCGACCGCCTCGGACGAAGTGACGACCGCATCGGCCCCGCTCTGCCGCAGTAGCGGGACGTTGTCCTCCTCGCGGACCGCGACCACGATGTGCGCGGTCGGGTTCAACTGCCGGACGGCCAGTGTGACCAGGACCGCCGCATCGTCACGGTCGGTCGTCACGATCACCTCGCGTGCCGTCATCACCTCGGCCCGGCGCAGGACGTTCCGGTTCGTCGCGTCGCCGTGGAATGCGGCCATCTGGTCGTTGCCGGCGTCGCCGATCGCCTGCGCCCGCGGGTCGATCACCACGATGCTGTCGCGCTTCACCCCGTTGCTGATCAGCGTCTGGACGGCGGACCGGCCTTTGGTGCCGTAGCCGACGACGACGGTGTGATCCTTCATGCGCTTCCTCCATCGGGTGTCGCGCATGACGCGGCGACCCTCGTTGGCCAGGACTTCCAGTGTCGTGCCGACCAGCACCACCAGGAACCCGATCCGCAGTGGCGTGACGATGAACGCGTTCACGAGCCGCGCGCTCGGGGTCACCGGCGTGATGTCGCCGTACCCGGTGGTGGTGAGGGTGACGGTCGCGTAGTAGATCGCGTCGATCAGCCCGACGTCACCGTCGTAGTTGTCCTTGTAGCCGTCACGGTCGACCACCACGATCAGCACCATCACCGTCAGCAGACCCAGCGCGACCAGGAATCGGCTGAACAGCTGAAAGAGCGGCGAGCGCGTGCTCGCGGGCAGATTGACCAGCAGCCCGTGCGGGTTGCGACCAGTGGGAAGGGGTGGCACGACTCCGACGATATTGCACCGGCGGCCGATCCACCGCATGCGACAGGCTCTGGTCGGACAGCGCGACAGTGACCATCAGATTGTCGCTGTCCTGGACCACTCTGGTCCGCATCCGCAGACCTTCGATCGTGCGGAGCATCGCGACGTTCTCCGGTTGCACTACACAGACCGCGCGGTCCGCGCCGAGGTTGCGTGCCGCACCGATCACCCTGCGGAGCAGTTGCGCGCCGAGACCACGTCCCTGCCATCCGTCCTCGACCAGTACGGCGACTTCCATCGTCGTACGCCCGAGCTCCTCCCAGGGCGCGGCGGTCGCCATCCCGATGACGGCATCGTCGACAATCGCCACGATCGAGACGCCGCCGGCCGGTGCGGACAGGTGGCGGGCGGTGCGGGCGGTCAACTTCGGCATTGGTACGTGGTAGCGCCGGGTGCGGCTCTCGAACGAGCACCGCTCATGCATCGCGACGACCGCCTCAGCGTCGTCGACGGTCGCCGTACGCAGCTCAGGTTCGCCGCTGCCTGGTCGGGGACCTTCGGTCTCCTGCAGGCGCTCGGCCAGCCGACCGGCGATCTCGACCAGGACATCAGCCCGCGCCCACTCTGCCGGCGTGTACTCGTCGAACCCTTGCAGGTTGCCCAACTCGTCATCCACCGACACCGGGTCATCAATCAACCGCAGCACGGCACGCAGGTACCGCGTCGGCCCATCACTCAGTACGTCGGCCTGACACGGCCGAACCGTCGTACTTCGACAACCCGCCTCAGCCGCCAGCGCCGTCAACGCCTCCGCCGTCCACCCAACGCCCGTCGAAACCACCAACTCATCAACAGCCCCACCCTCAGCCGTGAACACCTCGAGACTCAGGATGTTGATCTCATCCGCCCCACACCGCGCAGCGAGCTCAGCCAACGCACCTGGCCGATCGGCAAGTTCAGTCCTGATCTTCCAAAGCATGCAGACGCCTCCCTCGTAGACGTCCCACCCTCCACCCCCTCTGTTGCCCCACCGAGTCCCCCGCGTTACACCCACATCAACCTTCCTCGACGCAGCCCGTCGCCTGCTGGGCGATGTGCAGATCGACAGGTAGTGCACCCGCGATACGCCGTACACAGAACGAGCGCACGCTCAGGTGCACCACACATCCGCCGCCACTACCTGTCCATCTGCGCGCCGCCTGCGCATACGAGCAGCACACAGCGCGGCCTCGAACACCATGCGGAGACTGCCGACAGGTCCTGCGGTGTGCAAGGTCCTCAGGATCCTGTGCACCGCTGCGGCCAACGGCCCACGGGGTGGCTGAGGGGCGCCGGGGGGAAGGGTCAGCGGCGGCGGAGGTGTGGGAGGTGGGGGGTGAACTTGGGTTTGCGGGCGGCCAGGAGGGCGGCGGGTTCGCGTTTGTCGAGGTCGGCGTGGCGGAGGAGGTCGGGGTAGGTGTTCTGCGGGACGGCCGGGTACGTCGTGACGATGGCATCACCGGAGAACACGAAGAAGATCGCCTGCCCCTCGCGAATCACCTTCAGCAGCGACCCGTCCCGCACCGTCAGCGCGTGCTCGATCGCCTTCTTCCGCGCGGACCGCTTCGCCAGCGCCGCCTGCATCGCCTGCTGAGCCGGCTCCCGCCCATGCCGGAACGCCTCA
Organism: Kribbella pittospori; assembly: GCF_004331465.1. Lineage (GTDB taxonomy): Bacteria > Actinomycetota > Actinomycetes > Propionibacteriales > Kribbellaceae > Kribbella > Kribbella pittospori. The sequence continues at coordinate 160,315 of NZ_SJKB01000016.1, read as the reverse complement.
ACCGCCAACGGCCCATACCGCACGCCGTACTTGACCAGGTTCTTGGCCAGCTTCCCCTGCCCACCCTTAGCACCTGCCATACCCTCGACTGTAGCGACCCCTCAGACCCCCACTCCCGAGTTCGTGAGCCGCGAACCTCAACGACCGCCGTCCCTCCAGCAAATACTCAACCCTCGCGGTCAGGGGTGACCGATGACGGGAAAGAGGGCCCCGACCTCGTCCAGCGCCTCGATGATCTTGGGTAAGTCCGACTGGTCGAGATCGTCGATCTGGAACAGAAGCTCGTTCGCCCTGCCGAGCCTGTCGCGTGCCTTCCCAGTGACTTCCACGGCCCCGGACGACGTCACGGAGACGACGAGGTGCAGCCACTCCTCCATTGAGTCGAGCACCGCTGCACCGGTGAGGGATTGATGGAGAACGCCGAGTTGGTCGCGAAAGGTGGTCAGCTCCTCGGCTCGCAAGGAAGCAGGAACGGTCCCATCGAATGGACCGATCACGAGATCGATCGAGCTCATCAGCCAGTTGCCGTCCCAGTAGTCATCTGCACGTGCGTGAAGCCGACCTAGGACCCGAATGGCACAGTGATCGCCGGCTTCGCGGCCGATGAGGACGCGCGGTTGCAAGTCATCGCGCACGCCTCAGGCCTCCACTCCGAATTCGCGGGCGGCTGCGGTGATTGTCCCGAGCTCGCCATCGTCAGCAGGGTGTGCAGGTCATCGCTGTCCGTCCGTGGCCGATTGGTGTAGCCGGCGATCGTCAGGAAGTAGCTGCCGTTGAGTCGCGGCCACCGCACCTCCACGTTCGACCCCGCGAACCGCTGCGCGAACTCCTGCAGCTCCGGAAGAAACTCCGCCTCCCGATCCAGTTCCTCGTCGTCATCGAAGCTGAACCACAGCCGGAACCACCCCTGCACCTCATACACCCGGATCACCGTACGTGACGCACGTCGCCCACCGCGGCGGGCCGGGTGGGTGTGCGGGGGTGGGCGGGGTCGGGGATCATGGGGGCGTGGCCAGTTCTGATCCGCGTCGTCCAATCATGCCGGGGAACAAGTTGTTCGAGTCGTTGCCGGGGGCTGCTGATCCGGCCACGGTGACTGAGGTGGCGCATCGGACGGCTGAGTTACTGGTGCGGGGTGTGCGGGACTCGGAGGACGCGGAGGTGCATGCCCGCGTGGTGAAACTGGCGGACGACTACGGGCTGGATGAGCTGGCCGAGCTGTGGTCGGATGCGCCGTCGGACTCGTTGCCGGGTGCGCTGTGGCGGTTGTACCTGCTGCGGTCGTGGGTGCACTCCAACGCTGAAGAGGTGTCGTACGAGTTCGCCGCCGGGCGGAAGTACGCCGAGGTGCACGCGGTGGTGGCAGGTGTCGCCGAGCCGCCGGGGCCGACCGAGGTGCGGGACATGGTCGACGCCGTACTGCGGGGTGTCGCGACCGGTGATTTCGCGACCACGCTGGACCGGGCGGCCGCGTTCGCGCGGATCGTGGCGACCGGGCGGGCGCACCTTGCCGACGACGGGCATGACCGGGTGCTGTCGGCCTCGAAGCTGGTCGAGACTGCGGACCAACTGCAGACCGCGGCCCGCGCCGAACGCGCCGGCCAACTCTGGTAACCGCACGCCGCGCAACCCGCAGCAACGCGCCGGCCAACTCTGGTAATCACCCCCCTCGGCAACCCATCGCAACGCGCCAGAACCAGGCTGTGGTTGCACAGTTGAGGTTCGGGTGGTATGGCGTCTTGAAGCCCGAGATGTCAACGGGACAAGGGGTTTGGCACCCGTTACACTGTTCGAGGTGTCGGGCCGGTGCAAGCCCCGGGTCCCAAAATAAGCCGCTGCGAGCGGCCACGCGCCGTGAGGCGCTTCCCGGTCCGATGCCACAAACTTCGCTACAGATGGAACGCCCCCGAGTCAAGGCAACGACCCGGGGGCGTTCCGCCGTTTCTAGCGGATTCCGTAGAAATGGTTCAGCGTCTGCGTGACCGACGTGCCGTTGGAGTCGGTCAGCTCGACCTTGAGCGTGACGAAGTCGGTCGCCTTCAGGTTGTTGACCAGGGCCACTGCCTTGCTCCCGAGGTTCACCACCGGGACCTGGACCCACGTCGCATCATCGTCGTACGACGCCGACACCTGAGCCGAGGTGAACCGTCCGGCCTTGTACCAGTACCCCGACTCCGCCGTGATCGTGATCGGGAAGATCGGCAGCTTAGGAGCCCGGTCGTTCAGGTCGACCGCCATGTCGTAGTCCGGGAACAGCAGCGGCAACGGCTTGCCGGCGTCAGCCGACGAGCTCTTCCACTTCCACCGGGTCTGGACGGTCGACGGCGACTCCCACTTGTAGTCGCCCCGCTGCCACCGGTTCAGGTCGTACACGAGCTCGAGGTTCGTCGCAGCAGCCGGCACGTCCCAGACGCCCTGACCGTAGAACCCGTACTTACCCAGCGACACCCCGTCCGCCAGCAGTTCCGTCCCGCCGAGATCCAGGAAGCCCTGTTGCGAGAAGTGACCCGGCTGCGTGTCCGCCCAGCTCGGGAAGTTGCTCCAGATCGTGTTCCCGTCGCGGGCCGCCGGCGCGTACTTCTGCCCGGTCGTCTGATCGGTCACCATGCTCGGCCGCAGCCCTGCCTTGTACCAACTCTCGCTGTGCCGGGTCCCCGGCCTGTACGCCGTCGCCGTCGACGTCATGAGCGTCGCGAACGGCCACGACATCGCATCCGCATGCCCCACCATCTGCGTCACCTTGGTGTCCGGGTCGGCGGTCACCAGATGCTGCACCTTTGTCGGCGCCGCCACAGTTCCCCGGGTCCCGGTCGGGATCAGGTTGATGCTCCACGGTCGCCACACGTCGGTGTACTCGGAGTAGCTGTACGGCTTCCCCGGCGTGTAGTACGTCGCATCGATCGTGGCCAGATCGCGATCGCGGAGCCGATGCTCCGGCTTCCCCTTGACCTGCTGCTCATGGGTGAACGCCAGGCTGTACAGGTACGGCGACTTGGCGCCGGCCGGTGATCCGTACTGCCACCCCTCGATCACCTCGAAGGTGCCCCGGCGCGCCTCCGGCGTCGTCCCGAGGTAGATCGCCGAGACCTGCGGGCCGAAGCTGCGGCTCGACGCGAGGATCCAGTTGTCGATCACCCGCCCGTACGTCAGGCTGCCGCCGCGGCGCTCGCTCGGGCGTTGCGTCGTCACCTTGGCCTCAGCGGCGGTCCGTACGTCGTATGTGATCGTGGTGTTCTCGGTCAGCGTGATCTCGGGGTCGCCGAGGAAGGCGTACGAGTCGACGAATCCGTCCGCGCCGTCGTGGGCGATCGTTGCGGCGAGCGAGTACGTGCCGGCCCGCAGGTGGAGCGTGCGGTCCGCGCCGTCGAACCCAACCCGCTGCGCCGCGATGCTGTCCAGGTCGAACACGTCCAGCGAACTGATCGACGAGGCGGGCTTCCCGTCGCGGTCGATCAGCTTGAAGGTGACGTCGACGTACTGCGGCTCGAGGTAGAACCCGAACGGCGTCACCACGGTCCGACCATCGTTGCCGGTAGCAACCACGCGGACGCTGATCGCGCCGTACAGCCCGTAGTCCAGAGCGGCTGCCGGGTCAACAGTCACCGGGAGGTCGGCAGTTCCACCGGCCGGCACCGTCAGCGACGTGGCATCGAAGTGGATCAGGGAGTCCGGCAACGGCTTTCCGTTGTTGCCGCGGGCATCGGTTGCAAACGTCAGCGTCACCGGCGAGGTCCCGCTGTTGCGATAAGTGAACTGCTTTGTGACCTTCTGCGCCGCAGTGTGCGGCCAGGCGAAGGTCCCGAGGTCGACCGTGCTCGGCCCAGTCACAGTCGAAGCGACCGCCCGAGCGACGTCGAGCTCCCCCGCGCCCTGCTCATAGATCCCGACCTTGCTCTCCGAGCGGACCGAGTTCTGCAAGGCAGCCTTCAAATCCTGACCGTTCCAGTCCGGATGCTGCTGCTTCAGGATCGCCGCGGCACCGGCCACGTGCGGCGTCGCCATCGACGTACCGCTCATGTCGACGTACGCCTGGTCGCCGCGTCCACCGGCCCGCGCCGCGGTGATGTCCACGCCCGGTCCCGCGATGTCGGGTTTGACCGCGTGGTTGCTCAGCACCGGTCCGCGGCTGGAGAAGTCGGCCGTGGTCTGGGTCAGGTCGGTCGCCGCGACCGTCATCGCCGACGCTGCGCATCCCGGGCTGGTGATGGCCTCGGCCGGTCCACCGAGGTTGCCGGCTGCAATCACGAACAGTACGCCGGACTCCGCGCTGATCCGGTCGACCGCGGCCGCCATCGGATCGGTGCAGTCGACCGGCTCCGACGTACCGATGCTCATGCTGATCACATCGGCGCCCTCGGCAACGGCCCACTCCATCCCGGCGATGATCCAGGACAGCTCGCCGCTGCCGAAGTCGTTCAGGACCTTGCCCGACAGAAGTTGCGTGCCCGGGGCAACACCCTTGTTCTTGCCGTTGGACGCCACGCCGCGACCGGCCACGGTCGACGAGGTGTGGGTGCCGTGACCGTCGTGGTCGGCGACGTCCGGGCTGTCGGTGAAGTTCTGCTGCGCCTTGACCGCGCCGACCAGGTCCGGGTGCTCCGCGTCGACGCCTGAGTCGAGCACGGCCACCGTCGTACCGGTGCCGTCGTACCCGGCCGCCCAGGCCTGCGGGGCGCCGACGTACGGGACGCTCTGGTCGAGGGTCTTGCGCACCTTCGCGTCGAGCCAGAGCTTCTGGACGTCCCGGCCGGTCGAGAGGGACTGCCAGGTGTCGTGAGCCTGTGTCTTGTCGGTCCGCAGCGCGGCGGCACCGACCGACGGCAGGGTGCGCGTGCGGGTGGACCCGGCCGGGACCGCCTGCTGAGCGGCCCGTGCCGTCGGCTTGTATGTCGCGATGACCGGGATCTGGTTGGTGGACGCGTCGTCGTACCCCTGCCGGATCAGGCCGCTGACGTTGAAAAGTGCCTGGTCGACCTTGCCGCTGTTCACCAGTCGGGCGGCGCTGTCGGGTACGACGTACAGGTCCTTGCCTACTGTGCGCGTCTCGTAGCCGGCATGAGAGGCGTCGGCGGGGACGAACCGGACGTTGCTGCGTCCGGAGCCGGCCGGGGACAACTGCACCTTGTCCCCCGTGATCAGGGTGACGACCTTGGCGGCGTCGACCTGCACCGGCAGGCTCGGCCGGGCAGTGGGACTAGACGGACTGGGCGGGGTGGCGGTGGCGGCGGGTACCGCGCCGGCCGCGAGCAACGCGATGGCCGCGGCACCGGTCAGAAAGCGACGGGCTGGGGTTTTACGCGCCAGGAAGCGGAAAAACATGGGGAGGACACCCTTCGGGACGGATTGTCGCCGGTCAGTCCATCGCAAAACCGCCAGCGAAGGAGGTGGCTGTGCTGGCAAGATTGCGACAATTCAGGTACCCGCCAGGGTCCAGCCGCCACATCGCCGTCTGCTGGGAGGCATCGTGCTCGACGTGCTCGGACTGGATGACTCCGAAGAATTCGCCTATCGGGCCCTCGTCGAGGTCCCGTCGTACGACGCTGTCGAGCTGGCGAGCCGGCTCACCTGCCACCCGGTCGAAGCGGCGCGGGCGCTGGCGTCGTTGGAGACACTCGGCCTGGCCGCGCGGTCGAGCAGCGGCACGGATCGGTACGTCGCCTCGCCGCCCTCGGTCGCGCTCGCGGCACTCGCGGTCCAGCGCGAGGAGGAGTTGCGGCGGGCGCAACGCGAGATCGAGTCGCTGGCCGAGGTCTACCGGGGCACGGACACAGAGCGGTCGATCAGCGATGTCGTGGACGTCGTACGCGGTGCCAACGCGGTCGGCCAGCGGTTCGCCCAGCTGCAGATGTCGGCGCGGGAAGAAGTCCTCGGGTTCGTGAAGGCGGACATCGCCGTGGTTCCGCCCGAGGACAACAAGGAGGAGGACGCCGCCGTCACCCGTGGGGTCCGCTACCGCGTGATGATCGAGCGGAGCGCGTTCGACCGCCCGGGGTTCTTCGCCGCCGCGTCCGACTCGCTGAACGCCGGTGAAGAGGTTCGCGTCGTCCAGGAACTGCCGCTTCGGTTGCTGATTGTGGATCGTCGCATCGCGCTCGTGCCCCTACTGTCCGGACCGGGCGGCGCCATCGGTGCGCTGATTGTGCACAGCAGCGGCATGCTCGACGCCTTGCTCGCCCTCTTCGACCGAGTCTGGCGCGACGGGCTGCCACTGGTGCTCGGCACGAACGGCATGGTCGAGGGCTCGTCGGACGGTCTCCCGGAGCTCGACGCCAAGATCCTCGGCCTGCTCCTGGCCGGCCTGACCGACCAGGCGGTGGCCAACCAGCTCAACCTGTCCATGCGCACGGTCCAGCGCCGGGTGCGTGCCCTGATGGACCTGGTTTCGGCCGACACCCGCCTCCAGCTCGGCTTCCACGCCGCCCGGCGGGGCTGGATCTGACCGCCGGAAGAGGGCAGACTCGGGACCGGGGACCGATTCGATCGGCTGGGGGCCGCTGATCCGTCGGGAGGGGCGATGATCGGCACGGAGGGGACAGCAGCACGCACGAACACCGGGGTTGTGCACGCCGAGGACGTCGTCCGCGTGTACGGCGAAGGCGACACGGAGGTCCGTGCCCTGCGCGGCGTGGGCGTGCAGATCGATCCAGGACAGCTGACTGCGGTGATGGGGCCGTCCGGCTCGGGCAAGTCCACGCTGATGCACATCCTGGCCGGGCTGGACCGGCCGACCTCCGGCTCGGTGCAGATCGACGGGATCGAGATCACGACCCTCGGTGACGACGCGCTGACCAAGCTGCGCCGTCAGCACATCGGCTTCATCTTCCAGTTCTTCAACCTGCTGCCGATGCTCAGTGCCCGCGACAACATCGTGCTGCCGCTGACGATCGCCGGCACGAAGCCGGATCCGCAGTACTTCGAGGATCTGGTCGAGCGGGTCGGACTCGCCGACCGCCTCGAGCACCGGCCGGCCGAACTGTCCGGCGGCCAGCAGCAGCGGGTCGCGATCGCGCGGGCCCTGGTGTCACGGCCGACGGTCGTGTTCGCCGACGAGCCGACCGGCAACCTGGACTCGCGGACCAGCGGCGAGATCCTGGCGCTGATGCGCGGCTCGGTCGACGAATACGGCCAGACCACGGTCATGGTCACGCACGACGCCCGGGCGGCCGCGATGGCCGACCGGGTCCTGTATCTGGCCGACGGCGAGATCGTGAAGGAGACCGGTCGATCCAGCCAGCACGAGATCCTGCAGATCATCGACACGCTGGACCTGCAGTGATCCGGTTCGCGGTCCAGGGGTTGCTGGCCCGCAAGCTCCGCTCGGCGCTGACCGCGATCGGCGTCGTGCTCGGCGTCGCGCTGATCTCGGGAACGTACGTGCTGACCGATTCGATCACGTCCGCGTTCGACTCGATCTTCACCGAGAACTACAAGAACACGGATGCCGCGATCACCGGGAAGACGGCGTTCGAGGCGGAGGAGGACGGGACCGTCACCGCACCGCCGTTCGACGCCGGTCTGCTCACGCAGGTCCGGGAACTGCCGGAGGTCGGGGCGGCCGGCGGCTCGGTGGCCGGCGAGGCGCAACTCATCGGCAAGGACGGCAAGGCGATCGTCTTCGGCGGCGCGCCGAACCTCGCCTTCAGCGTGGATCCCGCGCTGCCGCAGTTCAACTCGCTGACCCTCGTCTCCGGCTCCTGGCCCGCGCCGGGCGAGGTCGTGATCGACACGCACAGCGCACAGGAGAAGGGATTCGCGGCCGGCGACTCGATCGGCGTACAGGCGCGTGGGCCGGCCGAACAGATGCGGATCGCCGGGCTGGTCGAGTTCGGCGCGGTGTCGTCGATCGGCGGCGCGACGCTGGCCGGGTTCGAGCTCGGCACCGCGCAGCGTCTGTTCGACAAGTCCGGCAAGCTGGACCAGATCCTGATCGCGAAGAAGGACGGAACCACCGAGCAGCAACTGCTCGACGCGGTGCGGCCCATCCTGCCCGAGGCGACGCAGGTCCGGTCCGCCGAGGACCAGGCCGCCGAGGACGCGGCCGGGACCAGCGGCTTCCTCAGCTTCCTGCAGACCTTCCTGCTGGTGTTCGGCGGGATCGCGTTGTTCGTCGGCTCGTTCGTGATCGCCAACTCCCTGTCGATCACGATCGCCCAACGGACCCGCGAGTTCGCCACCCTGCGCACTCTCGGCGCCTCGCGTCGCCAGATCCTCGGCACCGTCGTCCTGGAAGCGCTGGTGACCGGACTCGTCTCGGCGGTGGTCGGGCTGTTCCTCGGGCTCGCGATCGCGACCGGGCTGTTCAGGCTGTTCGACGCGGTCGGTTTCACGCTGCCGAACAACGGCCTGGTCTTCCGGACCCGGACGATCATCGTCGCGCTGGTGGTCGGCGTACTGGTCACCGTTCTGGCCAGCCTTCGACCTGCTTGGCGGGCGACCCGGGTGCCTCCGATCGCCGCGGTCCGGGAGGGCGCAACGCTCGCGCCCGGCCGGTTGCATCGCTTCCGCCCACTGGGAGCGGCCCTGCTCGCCGTGGCTGGGATCGCTCTCGTGTTGGTCGGATTGTTCGTCGACGGATTGTCGACCAGCACACTGCTGTCGTTGCTCGGTGCCGGCGTACTGCTGCTGTTCATCGGCATCGCCCTGTTCTCCGCCCGACTCGTCCGGCCGCTCGCCGCCGTGTCCGATCCCGTCGCCCGCTGGGCGGTCGTCGTACTGACCGCGATCGCCTGGCCGTTCTTCTTGTTCCCGCTCTGGGTGGTACGACGGCTCCGAGGGCGGCCCGCCGAGTTCCCGCGAGTACTCCCTGACGGACCCGCGGTCGCGATCGGCGGCCAGAACAGCCGGCGCGATCCGCACCGGACGGCGTCGACCGCCGCCGCGCTGATGATCGGACTCGCACTGGTGACACTGGTTGCCACCCTGGGGGCGGGCATCATCAAGCCGTTCGAGCAGGCCGTGGACGGGATCTTCAGCGCCGACTACGCCATCACCGCGCAGAACAACTTCAGTCCGTTGCCACCGACGGTCGCGGCCGCGGTGGCCGAGGTACCGGGCGTCGAGTCCCAGACCAGCGTGCGCGGCGGTCAGGCAAAGGCGTTCGACAAGACGATCACCATCACCGCCGTCGATGCCGAGGCGCCTGGCCTGCTCACGTTCGACTGGCGGTCCGGTTCGCAGGCGTCGCTCGGCGAGCTCGGTGCCGACGGCGCGATCGTCGATGCCGAGTACGCCGACAACCACGCGCTCTCGCAGGGCTCACGCTTCGCGATGGAGACGGCGACCGGGAAGATCCTGCAACTCCAGGTCCGTGGCGTCTTCCGGCCGCCGGCCGGCGGATCGCCGTTCGGCAACGTGACGATCTCGACCGAGACGTTCGACTCGACCACGTCGCAACCGCTCAACATCTACACGTTCGTCAACATGCGCGGCGGTGTGACCGCGGAGAACACGGCAGCCCTGGACAGCGCGCTGAGCACCTTCCCGAACGCCAAGGCGATGACGCGGGAGGCGTTCAAGAAGGCGCAGACCGACAACGTGAAGAGCATCCTGAACGTGCTGTACGTCCTGCTCGCGCTCTCGGTCCTGGTGAGTCTGTTCGGCATCGTCAACACCTTGGTACTGACCGTCTTCGAGCGGACGCGGGAGCTCGGCATGTTGCGCGCGATCGGGCTGACGCGCTTGCAGGTGAAGCGGATGATCCGGCAGGAGAGCGTGATCACCGCCCTGATCGGCGCGGTGATCGGGATCGTGCTGGGTCTCGTTCTCGCGTCGCTGCTGGCATCCCGGCTGGACGAGATCACCTTCACGATTCCGACCGGTCAACTCGTGATCTTCGCAATCGTGTCGGTGGTGGTCGGCATCTTCGCCGCCATCTGGCCGGCGCGGCGCGCGGCCCGCCTGAACCCACTCGAAGCGCTCCAGTACGAGTAGCCGTACTCACGAGCGCGCTCCGTAGTCGGGCGGCGACACGCGGCGGTCACCCGTCGGCCTTTTCTCGGCTACCTTCACGAAGGGACAGGTATCCCTGCGGCAGCCAGCCTCGGGGACGTCCGCCCACCCCTCCGGAAGGAAACCCCTCATGCGCCGCCTCCCCCGCGCGCTGCTTCCGCTTGCCCTCGCTGCCGGTCTGGTCGCCCAGGGACTGGTCGCCGTACCGGCCTCCGCCCACCGTGGCGACTTCGACGTCCAGGCTCACCGCGGCGGGCTCGGACTCACCGTGGAGAGCACCATCGCGTCCTTCTCGCACGGTCTCGAACTCGGCGTCAGCACGCTCGAGCTCGACGTCCAGATCACCCAGGACGGGTACGCCGTGGTCACCCACGACCGCAAGGTCACCGGGTCCAAGTGCCGCGACACCGCGCCGTACACGCCGAACGACGCGGAGTACCCGTACGTCGGCAAGTTCATCAACACGCTGACGCTGAAGCAGGTCAAGCAACTCGACTGCGGTTCGCTGCCGCAGGCCGGCTTCCCCGGTCAGCAGCCCGATCCGGGCGCCCGGATGCCCGAACTGCGCGACATCTTCGCGCTCGTGCACCGCTACCACGCGAACGACGTGAAGCTGAACATCGAGACCAAGGTCGAGGCGGGTGCACCGTCCGAGACCGCGCCGCGCGAGCAGTTCGTCCAGGTCGTCGCGCGCGAGGTCCGCAAGGCGAAGATCGGCCGGCAGGTGACGATCCAGAGCTTCGACTGGGGCTCGCTGATGCGGATGCGCCAGGTCGCGCCGGAGCTGCCGCTGGTCGCGCTGACCAACTTCGACTTCCTGCAGGTCGGTCAGCCGGGCAAGTCGCCGTGGCTGGGCGGCCTGGACATCGACGACTTCGGTGGCGACCTGGTCAAGGCGACGAAATCGTTCGGCGCGTCAGCCATCTCGCCGGTGCACGGCTTCCCGCAGGACGGCAAGGTCACCGACCCGGATTACCGGCCGTACGTCACCGCGGACATGGTGAAGTCGGCGCACAAGGCCGGGATGAAGGTGATCCCGTGGACCGTCGACGACCCGCCGACCATGCAGTCGCTGATCGACGACGGTGTCGACGGGATCATCACCGACTACCCCGACCGGCTGCGTTCCGTCGTCCAGGAGAACGGCTTCAGGCTTCCCAAGGCGTACGACGCTCCGGCGTTCCGTGCACTGCCGTCGGCGCATGCGCACAACGACTACGACCACCGGCGTCCGCTGCAGGATGCACTGGATCGTGGGTTCAACAGCGTCGAGGCGGACGTATGGCTGGTCGACGGTGAGTTGCGGGTCGCGCACGACCTGGATGACGTCGTACCTGGTCGCACGCTGGAGAGCCTGTATCTGAAGCCGTTGGCCGATCGGGTGTGGGAGAACCACGGGCAGGTGTACAAGCATGGCCGAGACTTCCAGTTGCTCATCGACATCAAGAGCGACGGGCCGTCGACGTACGCCGCGGTGGACGAGGCGCTGCAGAAGTTTCGCGGCATCAGCACGGTGTTCATCAACGGGCGCGTACTCAAGGGCGCGGTGACCTCGGTGATCAGTGGCAACCGGCCGCTCGACGTACTGAAGGCACAGAAGGTCCGGTACGCCGGGTACGACGGCCGGCTCGGCGACCTGCAATCGGGGATGCCCGCTTGGCTGATGCCGCTGGTGAGTGACAACTGGTCGAACGTGTTCACCTGGAAGGGCGTCGGTCCGATGCCGGCCGACGAGCAGGTCAAGCTGCACGACATCGTGGTGACCGCTCACCACGCCGGCTACCGGGTGCGCTTCTGGGAGACGCCGGACGTGCCGGGCGCGGCCCGCGAAGCAGTCTGGACAGAGCTCAAGGCCGCCGGCGTCGACCACATCAACACCGACGACCTCCACGGCCTCGAGGACTTCCTGAGGCACTAGGCCGGAGAACTCCCGGTAGAGCGATGCTCTACCGGGAGTCGCCCGTCAGTAAAGAGCGCGCAGTCCCAGCACGTCCCCCTTGCCGAGGGTCCTTTCCTTGGTGTCACAGGTGCCTGACGACGTGTACATGGTCAGATTCGTGTGGCCGGAACCGACGTGCCCCAGACCGAAGACGTGACCGGCCTCGTGCGTTCCGACCTCGCGGACGTCGTACTGCGACGTGCAGGTGCTCGGGCTGTCCGTGAAGTTGTAGTCGGTCGTGTTGTAGCGCACGTCGGCTTCCACGGTGAGGTTGGTGGCCTGGCCGGAGGGCTGGTACCACCAGCAGGTGGCCGCCAGGACGCCGGTCGACAGGTTGCCCGCATCCCAGGTGCTCTCGCCATCCCGTTCCGTACAGGTGGTGCTGGACGAGATGTCGGACTCGTACGTCGTTGTTCCCATGTACTGGCTGAGGGCGCTCACCTGGTCGGTGTACCCGCAGTCGTTGTAGCTGCCGGTGATGTTGTTGATGACATCGGCGAAGGCCGCCTGCGCCTTCGACTGGGACAACGCTCCCGGCATTCCACCGTCACCGATGTACCACTTGTATTTCGTGCCGAACCATTCCGTGCCGGTCAGCGAATAGGCGCCGTCACTGCAGGCCGACGGAGACGCCGTGATGCCGGCGCCGTCGGCGTTGTGCTCGGTGAATTGTGGGTACGAAATCCGGCCGTCGTCGGAGACCGAGACCTGGAAGACCTGCTCGGCTCCCGTCGCGGAAACGGCCGCGACCCCCACTCCGTGCCCGGGAGCCGGGATCTCCACGCCTGCGTTGCCGACCCGCAGGACACGCCCCGTGGCCTGACAGTCGACGACGGAGGTCCCGGCCGGAAGATCCGCACGCGTCAGCGTCCCCAGACTCGGGACCGAACACGTCGATGCCTGCGCCGTGGTGCCGATCGGCAGCACGGCGGCGGACAACAGAACAGCCGGAAGGAGTACCCTCACGGCTCCTCGAAAACTCATCATTGATGTCCCCTTCAGCGGAAAATGACCACCGGACCGTACTTCGGCAACAGGTCGCCAACAACGGAATTTCCGCCGGATCAGGGGCTGAATCTGCTCTCGGCATAACGACATACTGCAGGGATTGTGAAAGCGTGATGTCAATTCTTCGAAGCCGGAGTGATCTCGGTGACGTCTGTGACATCGCCGCCGGCGCGGAAGGCCTGCCGTTGCTTCACGGCGCCGTTGCCGTCGGTCAGGATTCGCTGGATGCCGTCGGTCACCAGGTCGAGCGCGCCGAGCTCTTGTAAGGCCGGCTCCACGTGCCGCCGCAATCGCCCAACCACCTCCGCCATCGGCAGCGACTCGGCGGTGCGAACATCCAAACCTTTGCCAGTCATCCCGTCGCGTGCGGCCAGCCAGTACGCCGCCCGCAGTACCTCCGGCTCCAGCGTCGGACCGTTCGTGCCGTCGTCCAAGGCAGTCATCACCAGCGCACGAATGAGGGTGGCCAGCAGCACGGTCTCATCGATAGTCAGCGGTACGTCGCTGACCCGAACCTCCACCGTCGGCAGATGCGAGGACGGCCGGATATCCCAATAGACCATCCGCTCGTCGATCAGTGTGCCCGCCGCCAGATGCATTGCCACCAAGGCGTCGTAGTGCTCGACCGACTCCAGGTACGGCGGCGGACCGGCGCACGGCCACCGAGTCGTCATCAACCACCGCCAGCTCGCGAAGCCGGTGTCCTGGCCGAGATAGATCGGTGAGTTCGTGGTGAGAGCGAGAAGCACCGGCAGCCACGGCCGCAGGTGATTGCTGACCCGGACCGCTGTCTCCTTGCCGGATACGTCGACATGGACGTGACAACCGCACACGCCCTGCTCGCGCGCCAGCAGACCCCACTGCCCGGCCAACTCCTCATACCGCGGTTTCCGGGTGATCGACTGGGCCGCCTGTCCATGCGGAGGTACGGCGATCGCCAGCAGCCGGGCGCCCTCAGCTGCGGCCGCGTCGGCCAGCTTCGAACGCATGTCGGACAAGTGCGCACGCAACTCGGTCGACGTCTCGCAGACCGGCGTGTTGATCTCGACCATGGCCCGGGTCAGCTCGAGCTCGACATCGAGATCCTGCACGCCCGCCACGACGGCCTTGCTGCGAGGGAGCGGATGACCGGTGGCGGACACGAGCAGTAACTCTTCCTCCACCCCGAAGAACGGTAGCCTCACCCTCGGCCGGTACCCGACGGCAAACCGGTTAGGCTCTGCGGCGTGACTCTGCCGACCATCATCGCCACACGCTACGTGTTGCCGTTGCGCGAGGGCGGTTCGCTGCCCGGCGTTGTCGAAGGCAACGATCTCGGCACGTACGTGATCAAGTTCCACGGCGCCGGCCAGGGCCCGAAGGCACTGGTCGCGGAGATCATCGTCGGCGACTGTTCCGCCGCCTCGGCCTGCGCGTGCCGGAGCTCAAGCTGATCCAGCTCGACCCGGCAATCGGCAAGTCCGAGCCGGACTTCGAGATCCAGGAACTTCTGATCCGCAGCGCCGGGCTGAACCTGGCCGTCGACTTCCTGCCCGGCTCCTTCGGGTACGACGGTTCGGCCGGCAACCCCGGCGACCAGGCGATGGCCAGGATCCTGTGGCTGGACGCGTTCGTCGCCAACGTGGACCGGTCCTGGCGGAACACGAACCTGCTGGTCTGGCACAAGAACCTCTGGCTGATCGACCACGGCGCCGCGTTGTACTTCCACCACTCCTGGATGCCGGCCGAGAAGTTCGCGACCCTCCCGTATGACGCCTCCGACCACGTGTTCTCGGTCGCGACGCCCGACGTACCAGGGGTGGACGCGGAACTGGCGAGTGCAATCACGCCGGAGTTGCTGACCGAGGTGATCGGGCTGGTGCCGGACGAGTGGCTGGAGGACGGCGATCGGGAGCGGTACCTCGATTACCTGACCGCACGGCTGGACGAGCGGTCCGCCTGGATTCCGGGTGGTGCGCGATGAGCGAACTCGTGCCTTTCGACTACGTCATTCTGCGGGCGGCGCCGCGGATCCAGCGTGGTGAGTTCATCAATGTGGGTGCGGTGCTTTACTGCCGGGGGTTGGACTTCCTGGGCGCCGCGTGGGATGTCGATCCGGATCGGCTGAAGGCGCTCGATCCGGCCGTCGACGTGGACGTGGTGTGTGCGTCGCTCGAGCACATCCGGGCGATCTGCGCCGGCGATCCTGCCGTCGGTCCGGCCGCGTCGACCGGGATCGGCGAGCGCTTCCGGTGGCTTGCGGCGCCCCGCAGTACCGTCGTACACCCCGGTCCGATCCACAGCGGGCTCACCAACGATCCCGCCGCGGATCTGGACCGGTTGCTCGACTCCTTCGTGCGTTAGCCGAGGGCTTTGGAGACCACCTCGCGGGCCTGCTCGAAGACCAGCTCGAGGTGGTCGGCGCCCTTGAAGGACTCGCCGTAGATCTTGTAGAGGTCCTCGGTCCCGGACGGCCGGGCCGCGAACCACGCGGACTCGGTGGTCACCTTCAGCCCACCGATCGCGGCGCCGTTGCCGGGAGCACTCGTCATCCGGTCCAGGATCGGCTCACCGGCCAGCTCCGTCGCGGTGACCGCGTCCGCGGACAGGGCCGACAGCTTGGCCTTCTGCTCGCGCGTAGCCGGAGCGTCCACCCGCGAGTACGCCGAGGCGCCGAACCGCTCGACCAGCTTCGCGTGGGCCTGCGACGGCGTCTCTCCGGTGACCGCGGTGATCTCGCTGGCCAGCAATGCGAGCAGGATGCCGTCCTTGTCGGTGGTCCACACCGTGCCGTCGAAGCGCAGGAAGCTCGCGCCCGCCGATTCCTCGCCACCGAAACCGACCGAGCCGTCGATCAGTCCCGGCACGAACCACTTGAAGCCGACCGGGACCTCCCACAGCCGGCGGCCCAGGTCGGCGACCACACGGTCGATCAGCGACGACGACACGAGGGTCTTGCCGACCGCGACGTCCGTACCCCACTGGCGGTTGGCGAACAGGTACGAGATCGCGACGGCGAGGTAGTGGTTCGGGTTCATCAGTCCGGCGTCCGGGGTGACGATGCCGTGCCGGTCCGCGTCCGCGTCGTTCCCGGTCGCCACGTCGTACCGGTCCCGCTGGGCAACCAGCGAGGCCATCGCGTACGGCGAGGAGCAGTCCATCCGGATCTTGCCGTCGTGGTCCAGCGTCATGAACGACCAGGCCGGGTCGACCCGCGGGTTCACCACGGTCAGGTCGAGGCCGTGCCGTTCAGCGATCGCTGCCCAATAGTCCACACTCGCGCCACCGAGCGGGTCGGCGCCGATCTTCACCCCGGCCGTGCGGATCGCGTCCAGGTTCAGCACCGAGGGCAGGTCGTCGACGTAGTGGCCGACATAGTCGTACTCCCCCGCCTGCGACCTGGCCTGGTCGAAGGGCGTACGTCGTACCTCGCGGTTGCCGCCGGCGATCAACTCATTCGCCCGGGCCGCGATCCAACCGGTCGCGTCCGAGTCCGCCGGGCCGCCGTGCGGTGGGTTGTACTTGATCCCGCCGTCCCGCGGCGGGTTGTGCGACGGCGTGATGACGATGCCGTCCGCACCGGCCCCGGCACCGCGGTTGAGCCGCAGGATCGCGTGCGACACCGCGGGCGTCGGCGTGAGTCGGTCCGAACTGTCGACGAGCGTCTGTACGTCGTTGCCCGCGAGCACCTCGAGCACGGTCCGCCACGCCGGCTCCGACAGGCCGTGGCTGTCCCGGCCGACCAGGAGCGGCCCTGCTGTCCCCTCACCGGCCCGGTACTCGCAGATCGCCTGCGTGATGGCCAGGATGTGCGCCTCGTTGAAGGCACCGTCCAAGCTCGAGCCACGGTGGCCCGAGGTCCCGAAGACGACCTTCTGGGCGGGGTTGTCCACATCCGGCGTGATCTCGTCGTACGCCGTCAGCATCGCCTCGACATCGACGAGGTCCTCGGGCTGAGCTGGCTGGCCTGCGCGTGGGTGCATGACCTCATGCAACAAGCCCGCGCCCCGGAGCACAACTCCGGCAGCCCGTGTCTCAGCTGACGTACGGCGTGAGCAGCTGATCGACCGGCGCGTAGTCGTCGGTGAGCACCGGCGCGTTGCCGACGAATCCGGTCAGGTCCTGCTGCACCTGCATCGCCGGCTCGACCTTGGCCGCGATCGCCGCCAGCTCGATCGGCCGGTCCGAAGCGACCAGCACGAAGTTGCCGCCGCTCTGCCCGGCGAGCTCGTCCTTGCGCGCGACCACCGCGACCTGCGGTAACTCGGCAGCGACCGTCGCGATCTCCGCCTTCAGGAATGCGGCCTCGCCGAAGTCGATCACATTGATCAGATACACCCCGTCCGGACGCAGCACCCGGCGTACGTCGGCGATCAGCTCTCGCGTCGTCAGGTGCCATGGCACCGACAGACCACTGAACGCGTCCATGATCACCAGGTCGCGGCTGTCCGTCGCCTCGTCGCGCACGCCGAGCCGGCCGTCGCGGACGACGACCTCGAGATCCGGTCCGGTCCGCACACCCATTTCTTTCTTGTCGAGCTCGACGACCGCGGAGTCGATCTCGTAGACCTTGTTGTGGGTGCCCGGCCGGGTCGCGGTCAGGTACCGCGGCATGGTGAGACCGCCGCCGCCGACGTGCAGGACGTCGAGCGACTTGGTGGCCGGCCAGCTGCCGTCGATCGCGGCCGCGAAGTTCTTGATGTACTCGAACTCCAGATGCGTCGGGTCGTCCAGGTCGACGTACGAGTGCCGCAGCTGGTCCAGGTACAGCGTCCGCCCGCCCTCTCGATTCGGATCCGCCACCACGCGAGCACAGTGGTACGCCGTCTCCACCTCACACGGCCGCGGCGCGACGATCGTCAGCGTGGCACCGATCAGCGCCAGCGCCACCGGCTTCACAGCCGCCTGACGACCTCGCAGTACGACGGTCAGCGCGCCTCCGGCGACGACCAGCAGACCGCCAAGGGTGAGCACGATCGTGCTGATCGGAGTCTTCGCCACGAACACGAACCCGGTCAGCACCGTGCCCGCGATCCCGCCGACAGTCGCGTACGCCGACAGACGGCCGACCACCGTGCCGGTCTCGGCCAGCGACTCCAGCCGCAACTTGGTCACCATCGGCGTCACCGCCGCCAGCAGCGACGCCGGCACGAACAGTGCGATCGCCAGCACGAGGAACACCAGGTCGGTTCCACCGCCGCGCAACGCCTCACCGGTCCAGCGCACGACCGGAAGGACCAGCATCACCAGCGCACCGGCGAAGATCATCAGCGGACCGAGCGTCCGGACCGGCGGGACCGCGTCCGCGAAGCGACCACCCAGCGCGGCACCGGTCGCGATCGCTGCGAGCGCGACGCCGATGACCGCCGTGTTCGTCTCCAGCGTCAGCCCGATGTACGGCGCCACGAGCCGCAAGGAGACGAGCTCCAGCACCATGACGGCGCCCGAACTCCCGAACGCCAACGCAATGGCCAGTCGCGGCCCGACCCCACCCTTCACCATCGCGTCACCCTATCCGGCGAAGTTGTCGATCCGGAGCGCGTTCGTTCGTCATCATGAGCAAAGGAGGTAGTGATGGACTCGACGACCAGCGCAGAGCTGTACCGCGCGACCCGGGAACGGGTGACCGCTGCCGTCCGTGATCTCGACGCGACCGACCTGGACCGCATGGTGCCGGCCTGCCCGGAGTGGACCGTGCACAACCTGGTGTCCCACCTCGCCGGCGTGGCCGCCGATTTCGCCGCGGGCAACGTCGAGGGTGCGCCTCGGCCGCCCTGGACCGCGGTGCAAGTGGACGCACGACGTTCGATGCCGATCGACGCCATCCTCGACGAGTGGGCCGAGAGCGGGCCGGCGCTTGAGCGGGTGATCCTCGACGAGACGACCTCGAATCCGCTCGTGTGCAACCCGTGGGTCGACTCCGGGACGCACGAGGCCGACCTGCACGGAGCGCTCGGGACCGGGCAGCGACCACCGTCGGAGCTGTGGATCGGCACGCTGGAGTGGCTGCTGTCGGATCCACCGTCGGAGGGCGTGCAGGGGTCGCTCTCGATCGTCACACCGGATGGGACCTATCAGCTCGGGTCGGGCGATCCCGCCGCTGAGGCGCGGACTTCGTCGTACGAGCTGTTCCGGGCGGTCTTCGGCCGTCGGAGCGACGCCCAGGTCCGGTTGTGGGCATGGTCGTCGCCTGAGCACGCCGACCTGTGGAGCCCGGAGATCCCGCACCTGCAGCAAACCGACGTGGCGCTGACGGACTAGGTCTCGTCCAGCCGGGCGATCAGGATCTTCGGCGCGATCTGGCGATAGGCGTTCTCGACGATGTCCTCGAGGTGCCCCCAGTCGATCGTTTCGACGTCCAGGTACACGCCGAGCCAGCCGCGGTGACCGACGTACGGCGGCCGGTAGAAGTGCTCCGGATCCTCCTCGACCAGCGACTGCTGGACGCCGGGCGGCGCCGCGCACCAGAAGCCAACCCGATCGTCGTGGTGCTGGTTGGCGTACATGACGAACACCTTCTTGTCCCGGACGAACCAGGTCGGTTCGCCGTGACTCGGCCGCTCGGTCACCTCCGGTAGTGCGAGGCAGAGCGCCCGTACCCGCTCCAGGACGTCCATCCACACGTTCCTTTCACCGTCGTGGGCCCGGCACCACGACACCGGCTTCGTAGGCGTACACCACTACCTGTGCACGATCCCGCAGGTCCAGCTTGGTCAGGATGTTGCTCACATGCGACTTCACCGTCTGTTCGGCCAGCACCAGCTTGTCCGCAATCTGCCGGTTGGTCAGTCCGCGCGCGACAAGCCGCAGTACGTCGGTCTCCCGCGGCGTGAGGTGGACCGGGGTGATCGGGACGACCGGCTGGACCTTGGCGAAATCCTCCACCAGGCGGCGAGTGACGGACGGAGCCAGCAGCGCGTCGCCGGCCGCGACCACGCGGACTGCCGCGGCCAGCTCATCGGGCGATGAGTGCTTGAGGAGAAAGCCGCTCGCACCGGCTCGGAGCGCGGCGTACACGTAGTCATCGAGGTCGAAGGTCGTCAGCATGATGATGCGCGGCGGCTGGCCCGGTGTCGCATCCGCGAGGATCCGGCGGGTGGCGGCCAGTCCGTCGAGCACGGGCATCCTGACGTCCATCAGGATCACGTCCGGCTCGAGGGACTTGGTCAGCTCGATCGCCTCGGCGCCGTCACCGGCCTGCCCGACGACCTCGAGATCCGGCTGGGCGGCCAGCAACGCGCTGAACCCGGCGCGCACGACCTCCTGGTCATCGACCACCAGCACCTTGATCGCCACTCGCCACCACCTCCCCGACCGGTAAGGCCACCTCGACCAGATAACCGCCTTCGGGGGTCGCACCGGTGCTCACGACACCGTCGACCAGCGCGACCCGCTCCCGCATCCCGACCAGTCCGTGCCCGCTCCCGGGCGTCGCCTCAGCCGTTCCGGGACTGTTCCAGACTCTGATGGCCAGGTCGCCGCCTGACCGCCGTACTTTCACCCTGATCGCGGCCTCCGGCGCATGGCGTACGGCGTTGCTCAGCGCCTCCTGGATCACCCGGTACGCCGTCAGCTCGACGGCCGGATCGAGTCCGTCAGGGATCGCGGACTCGAGTTGGACGTCAGCACCTGCTCGCCGGGTGCTGGCGACGAGCTCGTCCAGCTGTTCCAGTCCGGGCTGCGGTCCGAGTTCGCCGATGGGTGGTTGCTCCAGCGGCTGGTCTCGGAGCAACCGGAGTACGCGACGCATCTCGGTCAACGAGGAGCGCGCGTCCTCAGCGATGGCCGCGAACTCCTGCTGTACGTCGTCCGGCAGATCCTGCAACCGGTGTGGCGCGCTGTCGGCGCGCACGACCACGACGGACAGGTGGTGGGCGACGACATCGTGCAGTTCGCGTGCGATCCGGGCTCGCTCCTGCAGCCGCGCCCGCTCTGCGCGCTCGGCCTTGCTGATGCCTTCCTGCTCGACCAGACGGCGGCTGGTCTCCGCGCGTGAGCGGAGGAGGTCGGCAACCACGACGGCAATCGCCGTCAGCACGGCTGCGGTCAGCAGCCCGGGCCAGCGAGCGCGGTCCGGCGACAGCAGCGCGGCAACCACACCAACGACCTGGCCGACCGCCCACCAGCCAACCAGCTCTCGACGCCCGATGGCGCGCGCACCGGTGATCGCGAGGACGAACGAGTAACCGAACACCGCGGTCACCGCCCACGGCCAAGGCTCGTCCGCGCTGACCGGTGTGGTCACGGCGGCCGTGATCGCCGTGACCAGCAGGGACACGACCAGCCCGGCCCGCGGCTGCGGCCACGCCAGCGCAAGTCCAAGCCCACGCGCCAGACTGAGCGCCAGCACAGCTCCGAGAGGTACGTCGTAGTGCTGGCCGAGGTCCATCACCGTGAGCACCACCAGTGCGGCGACACCGAAACCCGCTACCCAGGCCCAGCGTCCACGCGGCCAGGGGCCGAGGACCTGCTGCTCACCGGTCACGATCGGACTCTTTCACAGTTGCTCGATCCAGGCCCAGAAGAACAGCAGCCCGCCGGCGCACACGGTGATAGTTGCCGGAAGCACCCACCGGCCGGTGCGCAGGCCGTAGAGCCGCCGGATCAACGTCAGGTGCAGCATCGCGATCCCGTGGAGCACGAACGGCAGCGCGAGGATGATCGGCACGGCGACCGCCGCATGCACAGCCCAGGCCCCGGCCTTCGTCGGGCCACCCCAGGTGCCTGGTCCGAACGGCCCGTCCTCCACGAACCCGTAGAACGGGCCTCTGACGACCGACATCACCCAGAGCAGGCCGAGGAACCAGCCGAGCAGACCCAGGACCGAACTCATGAACCCGTGCCCAAAGATCGAGACAGTCCCCGGCCGCCGTTCTTGCTGCTGGAGCCTGGCCAGCTTCGACCATCGGCCGTACGCCTTGTCCTTCTCCCCCATCACCGCGTCGGCCATGGTCAGCACGCCGGTCGGCACGAGCAGAGCGTCGTACCCGATCGAGCGCAGCAGCCGGCGAGATCGGTGCCCGGATAGCGGTCTGTTTGCGGGCAGCCCGCCGGTGGTCTGTGTGTCCGTCATCGTCGCTCCCTCGGTCTCAGGTCCTGAGATCGAGGCTAGGAATCAGCGGTCGCCG
Organism: Kribbella pittospori; assembly: GCF_004331465.1. Classification (GTDB taxonomy): domain Bacteria; phylum Actinomycetota; class Actinomycetes; order Propionibacteriales; family Kribbellaceae; genus Kribbella; species Kribbella pittospori. The sequence goes on along the minus strand of NZ_SJKB01000016.1, from coordinate 138,313 downwards.
GCACATCCGGCCAGGGAGCCAACTCGCATCCAGTACCGCGGTAGGGGCACCGTGTGATCCAGGTCACAGTGACCACGGTCCGTGCGGCGGCGTTACACGGTCAGTGCCGAACGGCGTCAACGACTTCAGTACACATCCTGAGCGTCCGATGGTGCGAGCGGCCACGCCGCGCCCGACTGGAGGTTCGGACACCATGCGCATTCGGAACCTGGCGGTGACCGCCACGCTGATCCCGGTTCTGCTGCTCGCCGGCTGTGGCACCGACAGCAGCGCCGACGTCGCCGCCTCGGCATCCGGCGCCAAGAAGGCGTCCAAGCACGGGCTGACCGAGGAGGGCCTGGCCGGACAGGTCGCGGGAGCCGGCGACCCGGTGGTGAACGCCTACTACGACTACCGCTCGGCGCTGGACCAGATGATGCGCAGCGGCGGCCGCACGATCACCCAGCTCCAGCCGGTGATGACACCGAAGGTCTTCCAGGCGATCAGCGCGCAGGCCAGGTACTTCCGGACGAAGAAGCTGCACAACACCGGCACCACCAAGGTGCTGTGGGCGAAGCGCACGCTCGCAGCGAACGGCGTCATCATCTCCGCCTGCTACGACACCACCGCGGCGCGCACCGTCGACGCCAAGGGCCGCTCGGTCATTCCTGCCAAGACGCCCACGCGCTGGCTCGACCAGATGCGCGTCCAGCAACTCGAAGGCCGCTGGGTCGTGGACGGCGGCACCACCACTCCCAACGCCTGCTGACTCATACCCCGGGCCTCCCGGGCACCGTCTCCGTTCGCTGCCACCCGGCACACCTCGCGACCGGAGCGCAGCAGCGCGGAGAGGCACCCTCTCCGCGCTGCTGCGTTGTCAGCTACGGGTGGCGGACCATCTGTTGCAGCAGACCCTCCACGGCACCCTTGAGGTCGGCGTCATGTTCAGGACCGGACCACACGACCACGCAGCCCTTGTCCCCGAGCTTCGCGGCGATCAACTCGCGCGCCGGCGTCGGATCTCCCTGATTCAGTACGACGACCAGCCGCCGACCATCGCGCTGCAATCGGTCCAGCAACGGCGGCAACGTCGACCCGCGGAACAAGCCGGGGTCGCTCTTCACCTTGGTCTCCACCATCACGCCGCGGCCGCGCACCACCAGCAGGAAGTCGGCCCGGTCCCGGGTGAACTCGCGATCGTGATAGATCCGCGCCTTCGGCCACAACCGTTGCAGCGCCTCGTCGACCTCCGCGTCGTAGCGCGCTGCCAGCCGGCTCACCCGTGAGCTCGTCCCGCGCGGCCGGAACGACTCCGGCGTACGGCGACCGGCCCGCCGCCGCCCGAACAGCGGCAGCAACCACCGCTTCCATCGCGTGTCGATCATCGGCGGACCCCTCGACCCAGGGCGTGTCTCCCAGTCCCACGCCGTAGCGAGCAGGTGCTCGGCGGAGTGCCTCGGTGAGCTGGAGCGGAGGGTTCGATGTGGTTCCATCGTGCCCTTCGCTCCAGCTCAGCGAGGTGGCCGCCGAGTGCCGCGCAGTAGGCGTGGGATTGGGAGACACGCCCTCGCCGGCACTCACCTCCAGTCTCCCCACCGGCCGGCCGGACCCAACCGCGCCCGCCCCGATCGTGACCGCACCTCAACACAGCGGAGATCCCGCGGAGGGGTGTCGCGGGACCTCTGCTGTTCTCGTGCTGTGCGCGGTCAGGTGTTCTTGATCGCCGAGACCTCGATCTCCAGCGTGACCTTCTCGCTGACCAGCACGCCGCCACCCTCGAGCGCCGCGTTCCAGCTGACGCCGAAGTCCTTGCGGTTGATCACGACCGAGCCCTCCAGGCCGACCCGCTCGTTGCCCATCGGGTCGGTCGCCGAGCCGGTGAACTCGAACGCGATCTCGACCGGCTTGCTCACCCCACGGATCGACAGGTCGCCGGCGACCGTGAACGTCTCGTCCCCGGTCTGCTTGATCGAGGTCGACACGAACGTGATCTCCGGGTGCTCGTCCATGTTGAGGAAGTCGTTGCTGCGCAGGTGTTCGTCGCGCTGGCTGTTGCGCGTGTCGATGCTCTTGGCCTGGATCGTCACCCGCCCGGACGAGTTCGCCGGGTTGTCTCCGTCGAGGTGCGCCGAGCCCTCGAATTCGTTGAACGACCCCCGTACTTTCGTCACCATCGCGTGCCGGGCGACGAACCCGATCCGCGAGTGCGCCGTGTCGAACGTGTAGTCGCCGGTCAGTGCGGCGTACTGGTTGGCCATCGAGGCTCCTCCAGAGAACTAATTGAAGTTTGCACAGTCCACTTTTCACCTAATGCGCCCAGATGTCTACCCTCAGTTCGAGGCGTGTCCGGGCCCGGCAGAGAATTGGTCGTCAGTCGAGGAGGGATGGGTCTTGGCCCACTGGAAGGTGCACTTCAGGTCGGGTCCGAGCGACGTCTTCCGCGCGCTCAGTACGCCGGCGGGCCGGTCGCGGTTCTGGGCGGTGGAGGCCGGCGAGGCGGACGGGGTGATCCGGTTCGTCCTGCCCGACGGGCGCACCGACGACGGGCGGGTCGAGGAGGCGGTCCAGGACCGGTTCTACCGACTGCGGTACTTCGGCAGCACCTGGACATTCACGCTGGTTCCGGACGAGTCCGGCGGCACCGACCTGACGCTCAGCTGCGGCGACGCCCAGGATGGCAGTGACCACGTCTCGCTGCTGCTCCGGCTCAAGGCGTCGGTCGATTTCGGCGTCGATCTGCGCAACCACGACGACGGCCGGACCGCGGCGTACGTCGACAGCTGACCGTTGCCGCCAGCAACCGTATGGGTAGATATTCGGTTGCGGGATCAGGGGCCGGGCGGGTCTCATGGCAGGTCGAAGGATCGGAGAACTGTGATGGAACCGCTCAGCGTCGAGGAGATCAGACGCTCGTTCGTCAACTCGACCAAGAGCCTGGTCAAGGCGATGAGGCCGCCGCCCGGCTTCACCGCGCTCCCCTGGGAGTCGCTGGACTTCCTGGGCTGGCGCGACCCGAAGGCGCCGAACCGCGGCTATCTGGTGGTACGGCGCGACGGCGGCGTGACCGGGATCGCGGTGAACACCCAAGCGACTGGCAAGCCGCGGCGCGGCACCGGCCTGTGCGACCTGTGCAACACCGCGCACCACGTGACCGACGTGGCGCTGTTCGCCGCGCGGCGGGCGGGTACGGCGGGCCGGGAGGGCAACACGGTCGGGACGTACATCTGCGCGGATCTGGCCTGCTCGCTGTACGTCCGCGGTCTGCGCGAAGTCGACGTACCGCAGGGCGAAACCGCGTCACCGGAGGTCCGGGCGGAGCGGCTTGCCACGCGGCTTGAAACTTTCGTAAATCGAGTGCTCGTCTGAGCTTCCCCAGCGGGTCCGGCCCACTACGCTTGTGTCGGGTAGACCGGCCCGCGGGCGAAAGGGAGAGCGAGTCGCGATGACTGAGTTCAGAATCACGCACGAGATCCACGAGGTTCACCCGGACATCCGCGAGAAGCTCACCCAGACAACGATCGAGGCGATCAACGAGTCGAGTTCGCGCTCCGCCGAGGACGCCGCGCTGGTGCTGCGCCACAAGCTCGGCGAGATCGGCGTTCACATGAGTGAGGACGCCTGCCTGGCCGCGATCGAACGCATCCGCTCCGGCAAGCAACTCCGCTTCGAAGTCGAGCGCGAAACCGCCGAAGCCGAGGACTGACCTCGCGGCCGCTCCTGGCACTGTCGAATCAGTTGGTGCCTGGAGTCAGGTCGTCCGAGGTCAGCAGAGCGTGCAGCGTCAGCCCGGCCTCGGTGAGTGGGGCCGGGGTCGTCGGGTTGCGGTTGATGACGCAGAGGGCATCGGTGATCTCGGCGCCCAGCGCGCGGAGGTCATGCGTGGACAGCACGATCTGACCACCGGTCGTGACAACGTCCTCGACGATCGTCACCCGCTTGCCGGCGGTCTCGGCGCCCTCGGCCAGCCGTCGGGTCCCGTACGCCTTGGCCTCCTTCCGCACGAACGCACACGGCAGCCCGGTGTGCCGGCCGAGCGCCGTGACCACCGGAATGCCACCCATCTCGAGCCCGGCCAGCACCTCGGTCCCCGCCGGCACGAGCGGCACCATCGCCTCGGCCACCGCATCCAGCAGCACCGGATCAGCCTCGAACCTGTACTTGTCGAAGTACTCCCCCGTGACCTGCCCCGACCGCAGCACGAACTCCCCGGTCAGATGAGCAGTCGCGTAGATCCGCCGGCCCAGCTCGCTCGATTCCACGCCGGAACCCTAACCCGCATCCGCCGGTCGCTGCCGGTCAGCCGGCCCGGCGCTGGGGCTCGGGCGGGATGAGCCGGCGGAAGTCCTCGGTGGAGATGATCGGGATGTTGAGGTCGCGAGCAGCCCGGGCCTTCACCGACAGGCTGTCCACGTCCGCTGCCACGACGAACGTCGTATCGGGCCGGACGAACTCCTGCGGCAAGAAGCCGGCCGCGACCGCGCGGTCCCACCAGACCTCCCGCGGCTCGACCATGTCGCCGGTGAACACCAGCGTGCTCCCCAGGGGAAACCCGTTCGCCCCAGGACGAGGAGGTACGACGTACCGCCCGGCGCTGGCTCGTAGGAGCGCGTCGTCCACGTCGGATGCCCGATGCCCGAGCATCACGGCCACCCGGTCCAGGTCGCTGCGCTGCTCCGGCGTGATCTGACCGCCGTCCCACGATGCCCCCGCGAGCGCGGAGACGTAGTACCGATGGAGTTCGTCGACCTGGGATCGGGTCAGACCGAGGTCCGTCGCGGCCTGGACGAGTTGGTCGGCGTCGGCCGCGGTGATCTCGCGGTTGGCGAGGATCATGTCGAGCAGCGCCAGATACGAGTCGGCCTGCGGCGGCTCGGGGACGCGGGGCAACTGATCGACGAGTCGACTCATCCACCCGTGCCGTCCACCGGCGTGCACTGGCCGCACGGTCGGCGGGACGTCGGAGCCAGGCAACGCCGGCCACCGCAGTCCACGGATCTCCTCGTACGCCCATTGCCACGGCGGCGGCGCCGGAAACGACTGCAGGTATTGGCCGAACAGCTCCGCCGTCGCCCGCGTGTCCGCCAGCGCCGAGTGCCATCCCTCGATCGAGATCCCGGCCGCCGCACAACACGCGCCGAGCGTCCGCTTCGCGCCCGGATACAGATACCCGGCCAGCGCCATCGTGCACATCGACCGCTCGGTGATCAGCGGCACCGCGAATCCCAGCCGCGCAAACTCGGCCCGCAGGAAGCCCAGATCGAACTCAACGTTGTGCCCGACAACCATCCGACCCGCAAGCAACTGGCCGAGCTGACGCGCGATGTCCCCGAACTCCGGCGCGGCCAGCACGTCGGCGGTCAGGATCCCGTGAATGTGTTGCGGTCCGAGATCGCGCTGCGGATTCAGCAACGTCACCCACTCGTGCTCGACCCGGCCGCGCGCATCCAGCAGCACCACGGCGATCTCGATCACCCGATGCCGATGACTCGGCAGCAAGCCGGTCGTCTCGGTGTCGATGACGGCGTACATCCGTGGGGCCCTCCTCCGGCTCGGTTACCGACCCAGAACAACCCAATCACACGCCACGGACAGTTTCGGCCGCATCACTCCGCCGGGATGTCGACCGCGATCTCGTCCCCGAGCCGCGCACCCTGCGCCAGCTCGAGCTCGTCGCCACTCCAGAACCGTCCCGGGTCGTACCAGTTCGCCGGCAGCCCGCGCAGCAATCCCATCTCCTCGTACGTCACTGCGACTACCTCAGCGCAGTACGCCGACTCGAGCTCCAACTCCCGCGACCCGCGGCGGAACGCGGGCACCCGCCCACGGACCCATCGGGATGCCAGCCGCGCCGTCGACGGGAACGGCGTACCGTCCAATCGCGCGACAGTCCGCAGTACGGCGTCCTCCATCGACCGCGTGACGGGATGGTCGAGCTGCCGCATCCACGCCTGCTGACCGTACTTGCGCACCCATACGAGTACGGCGTCCCGCAGGTCGTGCAACTGCACTCCGCGATGGTGGGTCCCGCTCCACATGTCCGGCAGCGAACGGCCCAGTTCGGCGTGCCACATCAGCGGCGGCAGGTCCTCGATCACGATCGCCATGCCGACGTGGTTCACCGGGCTGTTGGTGGTCAGCTGGATGGCGCGATCAGCCGTGCTCGCACCGCGGAACAGCCAAATGTCACCTGTTCGTGTCAGTTCCGTAGCGTCATCCAGTGAAATCCGGCTCTCCACGCAGCTAGGTTAGTCCGCATGAAGGTATGGAAGGTGGTAGGACTTGCGGGGCTCGTCGGCGTGGCAGCGACGGGCGTGGTGATCGCGCGGGGCGAGCGGAAGCGCCGCGCCTACACGCCGGAAGAGGTGCGCGACCGCCTCAAGACCCGGGTCAAGGAAGCAGCCAACGCCTGAACCATCGGCCGGGTGTGAGAAGTTCGCCGTAACTCGGTGGTACGGCGGAAACTTTCTCACGCCCGGCCGAAGTCGTTGTTCACCGCAACAACCGCTAAAGGTTGTGCAGGGCAACCTTTTCCAGCCGGCCGGCGGTGATCGTCGCGGTCTGGTAGGTGCAGTACGGCTGCGAGCGCCGATCCGTCGGCGATCCGGGGTTGAGCAAGCGCAGACCGCCCGGGCTGGTCGTGTCCCACGGGATGTGGCTGTGCCCGAACACCAGCAGGTCCACGCCCGGGTACGCCTTCTCGCAGCGCTCCTCGCGGCCCTTGGCCGATCCGGTCTCGTGCACGACCGCGACCGACAGCCCGTCGAGCGTCACCCGCGCAACCTCGGGGAGCCGCGCTCGCAGCTCCGGCCCGTCGTTGTTGCCCCAGCACCCGATCAGTCGCTCGGCACGACTCTCCAACTCGTCCAGCAGGGCGACGTTCACCCAGTCGCCGGCGTGGATGACCACGTCGGCACTCTCAACCGCGTCCCAGACCGGCGCGGGCAGCTTCTTGGCCCGCATCGGCAGATGAGTGTCCGAGATCAGCACCAAGCGCATGCGCCCACTCTCTACTCCGGCAGCGACTCGATCAACTCCTGCTCCTTGGCCGGGCTGAGCCCAGCACGACGCTCGCGATCCAGCCCCAGCTCACGCTCGAAGGCCAGCACGTCGGTGAGGAACTCGCGTCGCGACCGATGTGTCAGCCCAGCGTTGAGCGCCGCTTCACCGCTCCGGCTCGACCACCCTTCATACCCGGGCTCTACGATCCACATCGCCAGCGAGTCCGGCCCCATGTACTGCTCGACCTTCTGCTCCACCAGCCAGTCCCGCGGCGCGAGCACGACCGGTCCGGTATGACCACCGACCTCACGCACCAGCTCGATCCACTCCCCGAAGGGCACGATCGGGCCGCGGACATCGAACGTCCCGGTCCGGCCCTCCGTCGCACAGTCCAGCAACCACGACGCCAGGTCGCGGACGTCGATGACCGAGGTCGCGAGGTCAGGCGTGTCCGGCACCAGCATCGGCTCCTCCGGCGCACGAGCCGCACGCGCCGGCCAGGCACCGGCCCGGTCGCTCTTGTCCCCCGGCCCACCGATGAGTCCGGCCCGGGCGATCACCAACCGGTCCCCGACCGTCTCGACCGACGCCAGTTCGCAGGCGACCTTCGCTTCGCCGTACAGCTCCCGGCCTGGCGTGTCCTCCCCCGTCGGCTGCCGCAGTACGGCCGACTCGTCGGCGCCTGGCGTGTCGTACTTCTCGTACGCGTTGACCGACGAGACGTACGTCCAATGCTTCGTCCGCGCCCCGAACGCCGCCAACGCACCACGGACGAACCTGGGCTGCCACGACACCTCGAAGACCGCGTCCCACTCTTGATCGGGCACAGCGTCGTACGCGTCCGGGCTGCTGCGGTCGGCGGCGATCAGCGTCGCGCCATCGGCGACCTCACCACTCTCCCCGCGTGCCAGACAGGTGACCGCGTGCCCGCGCGCCACCGCCTGCGTCGCGATCTCACGACCCAGCCAGGCAGTCCCACCGAGAATCAGAATCTCCACGCGGACAAGCCAATCAGGCGCCGCCGACAAATCCCACTTCCTCTGCCGAGGGCAGAAGCGAACCCTTCGTGATCCGTCGCGGGCGTCAGGTCACCGTAAGCCGTGACCTCTTGCGGAGCAGACGATCCAGGCGCAGTGTCGGCCTTGAAGGCACCTGGGGTGGGTGCCCAGGGCAAGGGGGAGACATGGCAGGGTTCGTACAGATCATCGAGTACCGGACGTCGAAACCGGACGAGGTCGCGGCACTCAACGAGCAGTACCGCAAGGAACGCGAAGCACAGGGTGACGGCCCCGCCCCCACGCGTGGCATCACCTGCGCCGACCGGGACGACCCCGGGCGCTACTTCGCGATCGTCGAGTTCGCCTCGTACGAGGAGGCGATGGAGAACTCCGGCCGCGCCGACACCGGCGACTACGCGGCCAAGATGATGGAGCTGTGCGACGGGCCGGCCACGTTCTACAACCTCGACGTGGCCCAGTCCTTCGAGATGAGCTGACCTCCGGGGGGGACTCAGCCCCAGCCGTATCGCGAGTCCGGCTGGGTCCCAGGGAATGGGTGGCCGGTGCCGAAGGGAGGCTCGGCACCGGCCCGCCCGTTTCAGACCGGGTCCGCGGCGCCGGACCCGGTCCGGCTCATCGGAACACCCGGTACGACGACCCACCGGCCGGCGGGGCACCGCCGTGCGCACCGAGGTCGCGGTCGCTGTGCAGCGGGTCGGGGTCCTGTGGCTCGGGGGCGGAGTGCAGATCCGGCCACGGTCGGGGCGGGAGAGTCTCGCGGGGTGGCAGCTTCAGGTCAGGATCGGGGCCTTGCTCGGGGTCGATCCACTCGACCACGGTGGCCCCGCCGTGGCCGTGGATGGCGACGACGGACTCGATGCCGTCCCACACGGTCGTGGTCGGATAGTCGCCGTACCAGCGCAGCGCCACGGCGCCGTCGGTGAACTGGACACCTTCGGCGACGGGGCCGGTGCCACTGACACCGGAGACGTCGTGATGGCGGATCAGCCGGAAGCGACGGGTCGTCATTTCGGGGCTACCTCCCAGAGCCGTTCGCCCGGCAGCACGCGGCCCGGGCCTTGATCGGTGTCGGGGATCGGTTCGCTGGTCACGCGCAGTCCGGCGAACCGGCGCGACATGGCTTCGGCGTAGCGTTCGGCCAGTTCGGCCTCCGCCCGGTAGTCCGCGACGACGTGGTCCCCGAACCACACTCGTACGCGGCAACGTTGCGGTACTGGATCGCCGGCGGACATCTCAACGCACCCGGCGCGTCGGACGAACCACTGCGGTGCTTCCCACCAGCGCCATCGATCTGCGGTTCACATCGATCACTTCCACTTCCCTGTGGGGATGGCTTCACAGGTAGTGACGTCCCCACCAACCCTTCATGACGCAACTTCCCAAGAACTTTTCAAACCCCACCCGCCGCCCACCCGGTCGACCGCCACCCCTACCCAACAACCCACGCCCGCCACACCGCGTCGTCGGGCGGATCCGGGGTGATCTAGCCACTCGGCAACCTCCTCCGGCAGACCAGAGGTCGCCACAAACAGACAGTCCACAGCGGACATCAGCTCACGACCCAGTCCCGCCAGGTCTCGATGTCTGGAGCGTCGAGGGTTGTGCCGGGCGGGAATGTCTGGACTCCGGCACCGGGGAGGTACGCCGCGGCCAGGTGAGACATGTTGTGGCTCAGAACGATCGCCACATCGGGCTGTCCGGCAGCCACCTCGTCGAAGACCGCGCGTGCTTCCGCCACCTGCGCCTCCTCGTCCTTCGCGCCCACAAGACGAACCTCCACCGCCGCCGTGTAGCGGTCGATCGCCGACACATCCTCGGGCTCAGGATCCACGGAACCGTACGCGTTCGGCTCGACGACGAAGACGACCGCCCCCTCGGCGGTCCGCGCACCCGCGGAGAACAGGTACTCGTCAGCTTTCAGGGCAGGATCCTCGAGACTCCGCAATCGGAGCACAGTCGACAGCCAGGCAACCGTGCTCTCGAGTGATCCACTCGAGGCGAGAAAGATGTCGTCAGTCGTAGACATCACTGCTCCTTCGTGAAGGTGACCAACTGCCCGTCACCGAGAATGACATGAACGATGTCAGCCACTGCCTTCTGCGGTTGTTTGCACGCCCTCCGGAACGATCTCCAGGCGACCTCCCGGGTCAGTCCGACCCGTCGGCCATCGATGACGACCTCGCCTCGTTCCCCGGCCTGTCCGCTGGCTTTGAGCATGCTTCGCGTCACTGCGTTCGACGAACCGCTGTCCTGGGTCTTGAACTCGATGATCACGCCGACATCGTCAGCGCTCTTGCGCGCCATCACATCCGGGCTGCTGATCTTGTGCCTGGTGTGATTCTCCTTGCGGGGGCACGAACTCGGGACCTTTCGGACCGGGATCGAAGGCTGGGTCGAAGTCGGGGGCGTCTCCGAGGAGCGGGGGGAGGTTGATGTCTACGACGATGGGCTGGGGACGGTCTTCCTCGGGGTAGGCGAAGGTGGCTTCTACCCGGTCGGGGTGGATGGTGAGGGTGGCTTGTTGCCATTGGTGGTCGGCGGACTCGGCCATGGCGGCGAGGAGTTGTTCGACGGCCTTGGTGAGGTCTACGGCGATCTCGAAGTCCTGGAGCAGGTGGTCGTTGCGTTTCTTGTCTTCGTCCTCGTTGCGTTCCTCGATGATCAGTTCGCCGGTTTCGGCGACGGTGATTTCCACTTCGAGGGGCTCGTCGGGTTGAGGGTCTTCGTCGTCCTTCTCGCGCTGTTTGCGGAACTTCTCGAACGCCTTGCGGGCGACGGTGATGAGCGGTGGCTCGTTGTCCTCCGGCGTTTCGAGGTCGTCGAAGGTGGCGGTGAGACGTTTGGTGCGGCCCTTCGAGTCGCGTTCGGCCAGGTCGCCGGTGCCGCCGGTCAGCTTGTTGCGGTCGGCGGAGTCGGACGACGGCCGGTTGGTCCCACGGCCGCCACCGACGAGCCGGTCCGCCCAGGCCCGGGCCTTCGGCGGCGCCATCGACAAGTAGTGCGCAGCGGCTTCGCAGGCCCGAGCGGCCGCGTCCAACTGCTGCGCAGCGACAGTCGCGCGGCCCTGGGACGCCGCGATCGCCAGGGCGGCGTTCTCGCGGCAGCGGTCGGCGGTGCGCTGCAGGTGGCTGACCACCTGCGGCACCTCATCGAGGCATTCGACCAAGCCCCGCGCGACCCGCTGCAGGTCCGACGCCATGGGTCAGATCTGGTCGGCGTAGCTCTTGCATCCGGCCGAGGCGATCTCCAGCGCCTCGGCGGCCTGCTCGACGGCCTTGCCGGCCGCCTCCAGGATCTCGGTGATGTCGCGGTCGACGCCGGTCGCCGTACCCGCGATCAGGCTCTCCACCTGCTGGCTGTGCTGGGTGAAGCGCAGCTTGAATCCGGCCAGGCCGCCCGCCGCCTGCTTGGCCTCCATCGAGACCTGGTGCAGCTGTTCCTTGAGCCGCTGTACATCGGACACCTGAACCCACTCCTGAACTAGTTGCGCTTCTTCGGCAGCACGATCGCCGTACCGGACACCACCACCGGCACCAGGATCGCGATCCACCAGGGCAGCCCGGCGGCCATCAGTACGACGACCGCCACCGCGCCGCCCCAACCCCACCACCGGGCACCGGGCAGTCGCGGCAACCCGAGCACCCGGGACGCGGCCAGCATCGTGACGGCGGCGATGGCCGCAGCCTCGACCCCGGCCAGGAACGATCCGGTGACCACCCACACCACCAGGAACCCGACCAGCGTCAGAGCCGCGCTGATGGTACGGCGCTTGCGTCGCTCCTGCAGTTCCCGGGCCTGGGCGCGGACCTCCTCGAGCGTGTCGACCGCCTCACCCAGCTGCTTGGTGAGGCGCGCGGCCACGGTCTCGATGTCGTTGAGCGCACGGATCTCCGGCAGTGCGACGTTCGCCCGCTTCCCGTCCGCGGGCAGTCCGGCGCGCTGCAGGCTGGCCGCGGCCTTCTCGGCCAGTGTGTTCAGCCGAGCCTCCAGCTGCCTCCCGCGCTCGGCCATGGCTTCGGCCTCGGCCATCGCAGCGGCCTCGGCCTTCGTCTTGTGCGCGGTCAACCGGTCCTGCGCCTGCTGCGCGTCCGCACGGGCCCCTGCGACCGTCCGCAACGCCCGTGCGTACTCGGACCACACCTGCTGTTCCGTCTTCATCGCCGTACCTGCTCCACTGCACGGTCCACCTCGTCGGACCGCAGTGCGGCAAACGGTACGACGATCTGCGCCTCAGGATGCAGCCCGTCCCACAGCAACCCGCGGTGCGGTTCGGAAGCCCACCGCACCAGCGGACCGCACACCGCACGTACGCCGTCCTGCGGGTGCCGGAGGAAGAGGTGGGTCGCCACATTGGCACGCCCGTACCCGAGCTGCTCGGTGCAGACGTGCAGCCGGTTCCACCACCCGAAGGTGACGAGCCCCTGCGCCGGTCCGTCCCGCACGATGTCCTGCAGCGCGTTCGCCGGGCTCTCGAAGTACCCGTCGGCGTGCAGCTGCATCCGCGGTACGCCGTGGAAGCCGAACCCGAGCAGATAGGTCTCACCGACCTGCCCGTTGCGGACCGCGTCCCGCAGGGAGAACAGCCGCGGTACGACGTCGTCGTGCTTGTCGACCGTCTCGACCTCGCACCCGAGCTGCCGCAACGCCTGCACCAGCGCGTCCTTGCCCTCGGCAACAGCAGGCGCGGAGTTCGTACCGTCCATGAAGATGAACCGCGGCGGATCCACCGCGGCAGCCGCAGTCGACAACGCCAGACCGCTCAGGACTCCGAGCGCGTCAGCCGGACCATCACCCAGCACGAGTACGCCGGCACCCGGCTCAGCCCGCACCTCAACCTGCACAGGCTCCTCGGTCACCGCAATCGGCAAACCAGTCCAAGGCCGCCCCAGCTCGGGCTTCACCGCCGCAGCCGTCTCCGCCAACCGAGCCGGCTCCGCGAGATGGAAGACCCGGGGCGGACGCGCCGCCTCACCCGCCCGCAGCCACAGCTCACGCCGCAGATCGTCCAGCACAAACTTGTCCGCAAAGCTGACCAGCACATGCTGGTTGTCATCCGGCGACCCGAAGTTCGCGTTCAGCACCGCTTCACCACGGAACTGCAACTCGGCCGCAGCCGTGTTCCCGCTCCGCAAGATCGCCTGCGAGTCGGCCGGCGTGGTCTTCAGCGCGATCCGGTACGGCACCTGGCCGAAGATCGAGTCCCGCCGCGTCGACAGCCGCTTCACACCCTCGATCGTCTGCGTCGCCAGCACCACATGGACGCCGTACGCACGCCCCAACCGCACCAACCGCTCCAACAGCTTGGCCGCCTCGTCGGCAAGTTCGTCGTCGTCCTCCAGCAGCACCTGGAACTCATCCAGTACGACGAGGATCCGCGGCGGCCGGTCCGGTCCCGGCTCGAGCTCTGCGATGTCGGCGACGTTCCCGTGCGACTTGAAGATCTCGCTGCGCCGCGCCAGTTCGTCGGACAGGTGCCGCAGTACGGCGAGACCGAACTCCCGATCGCTGTGGATCCCCAGCACGCGCACATGCGGAAGCCAGTGCTCCCGCTCCCCCGCCGGACCCAGCGCGGAGAACTCGACACCGTGCTTGAAGTCGAGCAGGTACATCTCCAGATCCACCGGATCGTGCCGCGCGGCCAGACCGTGGATCATCACGAGTAACAGGTTCGACTTGCCCTGACCGACCGCACCGCCGACGAGGACGTGCGGCAGCGCCGGGTTGCCGCTGCGCAACCGCACCAGCGCCGGCGTGCGGTCGTCGTACCCGATGACCGTGTTCAGCTCGTCGGTCACCGGCTGCCACCAGGCGGAGCGGTCCGGCAGGGTCCGGTCGAAGTCGATCGTCGGCAGTACGGCGATCTCCGCCAGCTCCGCGATCACGTCACAGATGCCGGCGGCAACGTTCGCGTCGAACGCCGGATCGAGCTTCGCCGGTACGCCGGGCAGTTGCGCGACCTCGACCTTGTTGTTGGCAATGGCAACGGAGGTGAGGTGATCGAGCAACTGCTTGGTGTCGACGTCGGACTCCGCCGAGGTCGATGGGTCGTGGTGGACCAGAAAGCAGATGCCGCGTTCGCCGGCCGTCGCGGCCAACCGGAGCAGGTCGCGCTGGGCGAGCGTGTCGATGCCGGCCGGGTAGTCGAACAGGATGACCAGCCGGTACGGATCGGTCACCCGGCCGGTCTCCCGAATCAGGTCCTCGAACCGCTTGTGCCCGAGCTGCGCCTGCCGGCTGGCCCGCAGCGACGACACATCGACCAGTCCGGACAGCACACCGTGCAGCTGCTCTGCGGTGTGCGTTGCCCTGGGCACCAATTGCGGGTACTTCGTGGTCAGGTGGCCGAGCAGCCCCATCATGCCGGTGAGATGCGGGTCGTACGCGTCCACCCTGATCCGGAACGGTTCGGCGGCCGCGACCAGTCGCATCGCAACGCTCTGCAGGAGCCGGCGGGCGGACTCGTTGCGGTCGGCGGTCACCTTCCAGCCGTTCGTCCGCAGCAGTGGCGCGACGACCGGCGTACCGGCGTCCAGCTCACCCACCCGGATGTACGACGGGACGCCTGCGCCGACCAATTGGCGCGAGCGCCAGCGGGCGTCGTTCGGGGGGACTGCCGCGAGACCGGGTGCGAGTCGGTCCGCGAGTAGGCGTGCAGCCGGCTCGGCCTCGGCCAGTGCCTCGGCTGTCTTGGCATCGACCAGCCCGCGGGACTCACGACGGGCGATTGTGGTCTGCTCCTGTAACTGACGATGCAGCTGCACGGCCCGCTGGTGCTCGCCGTACGTCAGCCGGTGGGCGTTGTCCAGCAACTGCCCGAGAGCGTGTTGGAGACCGCGGATCCGCGCTTCCAGGAGCTCCGGCGAAACCGGTCCGGGCGGACTTCCCCCGTCAGGCTTCTCCGTCACGAGCACCGTCCTTCCACACTTGCCCCGCGACCGTACTGATTGCCTGGTGTAACCATGTCACACCAACAGTCCCTGGTGTCACTCCAGGCATCAGTAGTCTCACCCTCCGGCCCAGTTACTCGGGGGCGACGATCTCGAGCTCGTAACCGTCCTCGTTGTGCAGGAAGGCGGCGTAATGCTGCGGGCCGCCGGCGTACGGGTGCCGGTCGGCGAACATCAGCGTCCAGCCGTTCCGGGTGGCTTCGCCGACGATCGAGTCGACCTCGGCGCGACCGGCCGCGTTCAGCGCGAGATGGTTCATGCCAGGGCGCATCCGGTCGTGCTCTTCGGCGGACATCGCTGGGCTCTGCTCGACCACGACATAGCTGCCGTCGGGTGCGGTCCAGGTCATCCCGCCGGGCCAGCCGTCACCGTCCTTCCAGCCCAGCCGGTTGAGGATCCAGCCCCAACTCCTCAGTGCCCGGGACAGGTCCGGGACCCAGATCTCGACATGATGCACAGCGGCTGCCATCGGAGCATTATCTGTGCTCGTCGAACCGGTTCGACACCGCCATCGCGACCAGTCCCGACACGACCAGCCAGATCAGTGCGGCGACCAGCCACGGCCACCACTCGCGGCCCTGCGCGGCGTCGGCGACGGCCTTGCCGAACAGCCCGCCGGCGGGCGCGAAGACCAGCACGAGCAGCGCCCGCGCGATCGTCGTCTCCCTGGTCATTCCTTCATTGTGCGAGCCGGTCGCGAACCCTGCAGAAACCTTGGCGTTTCGCGCCCCGTCATCTTTCTGTCCGTGCCAGGGTTTACCGTCTGCGGTGACAGTCAACGCATCGGGGGTTTCGGTGAGCAGCACCCGGATCGAGAGCACGGCCTACGGTGCGGCCGCGCTGGAGTGCCTGCAGGCCGTGGTCGCGCGGCTGAAGGCCGACGATCCGATGAAGCCCGTCACGCTGCTGCTGCCCAACAACCTGTCCGGGGTCATCGCCCGCCGCCGGCTCGCGCTGTCCGGCATCGCAGGCCTCTATCTGGCGACCTTGGAGCGATTGGCCGAGCAGCTCGCGGCCGGTGTGCTGTCGCCGCGTCGGCCGGCCACGCGTCCGATCGTGGCCGCGACCTGGCGGACCGCGCTCTCGAAGGCGCCCGGGATCTTCCAGGACGTCGCCGAGCATCCATCGACGATCCAAGCGCTTGCGTCAGCCCACCGCGAGCTCCGCGACCTGACCGATGCGGCGCTCGACAACGTCGCCGGTGCATCCGTGCTCGGCCCCGACCTGGTCCGGCTCCACCGCCACGTCACCACAGAGCTCGGCGCGGATTGGTACGACGAGACCGATCTACTCCGCGCCGCGGCTGCACGCGTCGCCGCAGACCCCGCGATCGTCGGTGAGCTGGGGGCTCTGGTTCTGTATCTGCCCCAGGAGCTCACCCAGTCCGAGGCCGCCTTCGTCGAGGAGCTCGGCGCCGCGGCTGCAGACCTCACGGTCATCATCGGTCTGACCGACGTACGGCGGGCGGACCGTGCGGTGCGGCGTTCGCTGGAACGCATCGGCATCGATCTGCCAACGTCGATCTCGAAGAACTACCCGGTCGCGACCGAGATCCTGAATGCGTCCGATGCCGACGACGAGGTGCGTTGTGTGGTTCGCGATGTGGTCGCGTCCCTGGAGCGCACTCCGGCCCATCGCATCGCGGTGCTGTACACGGCCGCGGCGCCGTACGCACGGCTCCTGCACGAGCATCTCGCCGCGGCGCAGATCGAGGTCAACGGTCCCGGCACGCGGCCGGTGCACGAGCGGGCGATCGCACGGACTCTGCTCGAGGTGCTGGCGCTCGTCGACCACGACCTGCCACGGGCCGATGTGTTCCGTGCGCTCGCCAACGCGCCGACGCGCGACTTCACCGGAGAGCGGATCCCGGTGCCGCAGTGGGAGCGCATGTCTCGGGCCGCTGGTGTGGTTCGCGGCGACGACTGGGATACGCGTCTGGCTCGGTACGCCGAGGCCGAGCGTCGTACGGCGAATCAGGAAGAGGCCGCCGAGGATTCACGGCCGGCCGCGATCCGGCGCGCGCGGTACAACGCGGAGCGGGCCGAGCGGTTGCATGCCTTCGCTTCAGAGCTTCGGCGTCGCCTGGGTGCTCTCACGCTGTTGGAGACGTGGGCCGAGCTGGCCGACGGCGTCCTGCAACTCTTCCACGATCTGCTCGGCGACTACTCGTCCCTCCCGATCGAGGAGCAGTACGCCGCTGCGGCGGTCGAGGGATCGCTGAAAGGCCTGTCCACGTTGGACGAGCTCGGTACGCCGGCCAGCCTCGCGGTGCTGCGCGACGTACTGGATCTGGAGTTGCAGCAGTCGCTCCCCCGCGTCGGCACATTCGGCACCGGCGTACTGGTGGCGCCGATGTCCGCGAGCATCGGATTGTCGGCCGACATCGTCTACGTCGTCGGCCTGTCGGAGGATCTGTATCCGGGTCGGGTGCACGAGGACGCGTTGCTTCCGCATCGGGTTCGCGAGGCCGCGGCGCCGGAGTTGGCGTCGTTCCGGGATCGGCTGGACGAGAAGCAGCGGCACCTGTTGGCTGCGTTCTCTGCCGGGTCTCGGAAGGTGGTGGCGTCGTTCCCACGTGGCGATCTGCGCCGATCCTCACGGCGATTGCCGACGCGCTGGTTGCTCGGGTCGTTGCGATCGCTGACCGGCGATCACGCACTCGCGGCGACACAGTGGGACCAGGGCGAGTACGGCGACCGACTGCGGACGTCGGCGTCGTACGCGGGATCGTTGACGACGGCAACCATCCCTGCGACGGAGCAGGAGTGGCAGGTCCGGTCGGCGGCGGCTGGGTTGTGGCTGAACGACGCGGTGTTGGTACGTGCGCGCGAGCTGCTGCGAGGGCGTGGCAGCAACGCGTTCACTCGGTTCGACGGCGACCTGTCCGGGGTGCCGGGCTTGCCGGAGTACGCGGTGGAGGACCGGATCGCGTCGCCGACGTCCCTGGAGGCGTACGCGACCTGCCCGCATGCGTACTTCGTCGAGCGGTTGCTTCAGGTGGAGCCGCTCGAGGCGCCGGAGGACCTGCTCGTCATCTCGCCACTGCAGATCGGCAACCTGATCCACAACAGTCTCGATGCGTTCGTCTCGCGGCTGGCCGGTTCGTTGCCCGGGTACGGCGAGCCGTGGTCGGCCGAGCAGCGGAGCTTGCTGCTGGCAATCGGTGCGGACCTGGCCGATCAGTTCGAGGCGGAAGGGCTGACCGGGCATCCGCGCTTGTGGCAGCGCGAGCGGCTGCGGATCCTGCACGACCTGATGGAGCTGCTCGCCGACGACGAGCGATGGCGTTCGCTGCGGGATGCGTCGGTGGTGGCGAGCGAGCTGCGGTTCGGGTTCGAGGGCGAGCCGCCGGTCGAGATCCTGGTGCCATCGGGACGCGTGCTGCTCCGCGGTTCGGCCGACATGGTCGACCTCGGTCAGGACGGGACGATCTACGTCACGGATGTGAAGACCGGAGGGTTCTCGCGGTACGAGGCGATCGAGTCCGACCCGGTCGCGGGCGGGACGAAGCTGCAGCTGCCGGTGTACGCCTATGCGGCCCGCGCTCGCCTGGGAGAGCAGTCGACCCCGGTCGAGGCGTCGTACTGGTTCGTCCGGCGCGGCGGGAAGCGGATCCCGGTGCCGCTGACCCCGGAGGTCGAGGCGCGGTACGTCGACACCCTCGACGTGATCGTGTCGTCGATCGCGGCCGGGTTCTTCCCGCCGAAGGCACCGGAGATCCCGGACTTCCTCTGGGTGCAGTGTCCGTATTGCAACCCCGACGGCCTCGGCCACAGCGAGGTGCGGGCGCGGTGGGACCGCAAGCGCCACGATCCGGCGTTGGAGCGTCTGGTCCGGTTGATCGACCCGGTCGTGTACGAGGAGGCCGGCGATGAGTGAGCAACTGCTGGACGAGCCGGCCCGCGAGCGGATCCGGTCGGACACGTGGTCGACACTGTTCGTCGAGGCGGGCGCCGGGTCGGGGAAGACGCACGCGCTGGTCGATCGGGTCACCACGCTGGTACTCCGGGACGGCGTACCGCTACGGACGATCGCGGCCGTCACCTTCACCGAGAAGGCCGGGGCGGAGCTGCGCGACCGGCTGCGGGTCGAGTTCGAGAAGGCGCGGAAGGGACCGGCCAGGGCGCAGGCGGACGAGGCGTTGGACGACCTCGACTCCGCGTCGATCGGGACGTTGCACGCGTTCGCGCAGCAACTTCTGCTGGCGCATCCGATCGAGGCCGGCCTGCCGCCGCTGATCGACGTACTGGACGAGGTCGGGTCGTCGGTCGCCTTCGAGGAACGCTGGGCGGAGTTGCAGCAGCAGTTGCTGGACGACGACTCGATCGCCGAGCCGTTGCTGCTGGCGATGGCGGTCGGCGTCGAGCTGAAGCATCTGCGATCGCTGGCGCGGCTGTTCGGCAACGACTGGGACCTCATTGCCGAGCGCGTACTGGTGGAGCCGCCCGAGTTGGTGGCGATGCCGGATCTCAGCGGTCTGATCGCGGCCGCCGCGCAGATCGGCGGGGTGGCCGAGGCGTGCATGGATCCCGAGGACCGGCTGCTGCCGAAGGTGCACTACCTCCGCGAGCTCGGGGTGATGCTGGACGCCGCGACCGACCAGGAGCGGCAGCTGGCGATCCTGCAGTCGTTGCGGGGGCTGAAGATCGGCCGGATCGGGCGCAAGGAGAACTGGCCGGACATCACCAAGGTGCGCGACGACTGCTCCGCGGTCGTCGACGTGGCCAACTCCCTGGTCGACCTGCTGCTGGATGCTTGCCTTCGGCACCTTTCGCACTGGATCGCGGAGCGGGTGCTGGAGTCGGCGGAGCTGCGACGGGCCGAGGGGCGGCTCGAGTTCCACGACCTGCTGGTGCTGGCGCGCGATCTGCTCCGGCGAGAGCCGTCGGTGCGGTCGGCGCTGCAGGAGCGGTACGAGCGGCTGCTGCTGGACGAGTTCCAGGACACCGATCCGATTCAGATCGAGCTGGCGGTCCGGATCGCGGGCGGCGCGGAGGCGGACGCCGAGGACTGGCGTGACGTCGAGGTACCGGAGGGCCGGCTGTTCGTGGTCGGCGACCCGAAACAGTCGATCTACCGCTTCCGTCGGGCGAACATCGCGACGTACCTGACGGCGCAGGACCTGCTGGGTGAGACGGTCGCGCTGACGACGAACTTCCGTACGGTGCCGCCGATCCTGACCTGGATCAACACGGTCTTCGAGACGCTGATCCAGCCGCAGGAGGCTGCTCAGCCGTCGTACCAGTCGCTGTCGCCGCATCGGAGCGGTCCGACCGGGAAACCGTCCATACCTAAGACCGAACAACCATCCAGTGTCAGCGGCGATCAGCTGTCGCTCCTCGGCTTTGGTGATGAGGATGACGATCAGGTCACTGATCTCGCGGCCGTTCTTCCCTTCCGGCGGCCCGGTGACGTCGTGTCTGAGGCTGCGGCACCGGTGGAGTACGACGAGTCCGTCTCGGGTCCTGCCGTCACCATCCTCGGGTCCGAGCCACATGCCGACCTTCCCCGCGCACAGGCGTCCGTCCTGCGCGAGCGGGAAGCCATCGACGTTGCCGCCGTCATCGAGCAGGCGCTCCGTGACGGCTGGCAGGTGTACGACGAGCGCGCCGGGGTCTGGCGGGCGGCCGAGGCCGGCGACATCGCCGTACTGGTTCCAGCCCGTACGTCGCTGCCGTTCCTCGAGGATGCCCTTGATCGCGCGGACATCCCGTATCGCGCCGAGGCAAGTTCGCTTGTCTACCAGACCGCCGAGGTGCGCGACCTGCTTGCCTGTGCTCGGGCGCTGGGTGATCCGAGCGACCAACTTGCGCTTGTCACCACCTTGCGTTCCCCGCTGTTCGGGTGCGGCGACGACGACCTCTTCGTGTGGAAGCGCTCTGGTGGCTCCTTCACCTTGACCGCGCCGATCCCGGACCAGTTGCTCACGCATCCGGTGGGCGAGGCGATCGAGTGGCTCCGCCGGACGTACTACGCCTCGCGTTGGCTCACCCCGAGCGAGGTCCTGGCCAAGATCGTGGCCGATCGCCGCATGCTCGAGGTGGCCGCGATCGGCCCGCGAGCGCGCGATGCCTGGCGCCGGATCCGTTTCGTCGTCGACCAGGCTCGCGCGTGGTCCGAGGTTGAGCATGGCGGCCTGCGTTCGTACCTCGCCTGGGCCGCGCACCAAGGTGAGGAGACGTCACGAGTCGCCGAGGCGGTCCTGCCCGAGACCGACGCGGACGCGGTGCGGGTGATGACGATCCATGCTGCGAAGGGCCTGGAGTTCCCGATCGTCATCCTGTCCGGCATGACCGCGGCGCCGAACCGGCAGCGCGGCGTGCAGGTGCTGTGGCCGCAGGATGGCGGTTATGCGGTCAAGCTGAAGTCGTCGGTGCAGACCGAGGACTTCGACCTCGTCCAGCCGGTTGACGAGCAGATGGACGGGTTCGAACGCCGCCGGCTGCTGTACGTCGCGGCCACCCGCGCCCGCGACCATCTCGTCGTCTCGCTGCATCGCTCCGGCAACCGCAAGCACTCCAGCAACGCGGAGCTCCTCGCTTCCGCCGGCGGGGTTGAGGCTCCGCACGGGACGCTGTTCGAGAGCCCGGCGCCGGTCGTGCGCGATCCGCGGACTACGGCCGACGTCACTCCGCCAATCGCCCGTACCGAGTGGGACACGCGCGTGTCCGCGGCCCGCGCCGCGAGTCGCGCCCGCTCTGCACAGAGCGCCTCCGGTTTGGAGGGCACCGGGCCTGATGTCGCGTTGGCCGAGGTGGATCCTGGGACGGCGAAGGCGCCTCGCGATCTCGAGCTGCCGCCGTGGTCGAAGGGCCGCTACGGCACCGCGATCGGTCGCGCGGTTCACGGCGTACTCCAGGTGGTTGACCTGAGCAACGGCGCCGGGCTCGAGGCCGCGGTGTCGGCGCAGTGCCTTGCCGAAGGTGTCCTCGAGTACGCCGATGTCGTCACGGCGCTCGCGCGTTCGGCGCTGGCATCCGAGGTGGTTCAACGCGCCGCCGCTCGGGAGCACTGGCGCGAGTCGTACGTCGGCACCGTCCAGCCCGACGGCACGATCCTCGAGGGTTTCGTCGACCTCATCTACCGCGAGGACGACGGCCGCCTCACGATCGTCGACTACAAGACCGACGCCATCCCCGCCGCAGCGCTGGACAGCCGGGTCGCCTACTACGCACCCCAACTCCAGGCGTACGCAGCCATCCTCCCCAACACCGCCACGCCCATCCTCCTGTTCCTCAACCCCACCACAGCCACCGAACGCCGCCTCTAACCTCCCCGAAGAACCCCGACCCAAGCCCACACCACCCTCCCAGGCGGCACCCGGCGACGGGGCGGACCCGGGCACAGGACGGGACCCGAGGACAAGGCGGGGACCCGAGGACAGGGCGGGGACCCGAGGACAGGGCGGGGACCCGAGGACAGAACAGGACCCGGGCACCGGGCGCGGACCCGAGGACAGAACAGGACCCGGGCACCGGGCGCGGACCCGAGGACAGAACAGGACCCGGGCACGGTTGGCGGGACCCCGGCACAGGACGGGACCCGAGGACAAGGCGGGGACCCGGGGACAGGACGGTACCCGGGGCACGGGCGCGGACCCGGGCACGGGGCGCGGAACCGGGGACAGGACGGGGACCGGGGACAAGGCGGGACCCGGAGGTAGGGCGAGATCCGCGAATCTGGCTTGACCCTCACGTAGCGTGAGGCTGGAGGGTGGGGTGCATGAGCGACTACTACGACGCGTTCGAGATGAGTCCTGTGCCCGACGCCGGCCCGGATGCGGTTCCGCCGGAGCCGTTCCGTGGCATCTATGCCATGCCCGCATTCGTCACGATCCCCACAAGCGACCTGGCGGCATCGACGGATTTCTGGGTTCGTGGGCTCGGGTTCATCGAGCTGTTCAGCATCCCCGGAAGCATCGTGCACCTGCGTCGCTGGGCCTTCCAGGACGTTCTCCTCGTCCCAGCGGAGAGCATGCAGCCGCAGGCGCCGGACAGCGTGCCAGGTCAGGCTCGAGCGGACAGCGCGCCCGCGCCGGCACTAACGGACAGCGGGCCGGAGCTGGCGTCGGCGGACAGCGGGCCGGGGTGGGGGCCGGTGATGAGCGTTAGTTTCTCGTGCGTGCTCAGTCAGGTTGATTCCGTTGTTGAGGCCTGTCGGGTGTTGCGGCCGGACTCTGTCGATGGGCCACGGGATACGCCCTGGAACACGCGCGACATCACGGTGATCACGCCCGAGAACGCACGGGTTGTTTTCACCGCGGCGAAGCCCTTCGATCCGGCCAGTCAGGAGGCGCGGGACCTTGCAGCCGTCGGAATCACCCCGCCGGGCACCGGCGGCGGCGACAATGAGGGGCATGCCTGATGCGACTGACGCCGACCTCAGCCGTGCCCCGGACGCGGCCGACCTCAGCTGTGCCCTGGACGCGGCCAACCTCAGCCGTGCCCCGGACGCGGCCGACCTCAGCTGTGCCCCGGACGCGGCCGACCTCAGCTGTGCCCTGGACGCGGCCAACCTCAGCCGTGCCTCGGACGCGGCCGGCCTCAGTCGTGTCTCGAATGCGGCCAACCTCAGCCGGGTCTCGGACGCGGCTGGTCTGACCGTTGGTGAGGTCTCGACTCGGCTGGGCGTGACGGTCCGCGCGCTGCACCACTGGGACGAGATCGGTCTGGCGCGACCGTCGCTGCGTACGGCCGGCGGCTACCGGCTCTACACCGCTGGTGATCTGGAACGTCTGCAGCGCATCGTCGTCTACCGCGAGCTCGGCCTCGGCCTGGACCGGATCCGAACCATCTTGGACGACTCGACCGCAGACGTACCCGGCGCCCTGCGCGCGCAGCGCGACCAGATCGAAGAACGGATCGCCCGCCTCCAACAGCTCAGCGCCGGACTGGATCGGATGATCGACGCCCACGAGCGCGGCCTGCTGCTGACCATCGAGCAGCAGGCCGCGATCCTCGGCCCCCACTGGAACCCGGACTGGCCAGCCCAGGCCCGTGAGCGCTACGGAGACACGAGGCAGTGGCAGCAGTACGCCGAACGCTCAGCCTCCCGCACACCGGAGGAATGGCAGGCCATCGCCAACGCCGTCGCCGACCTCGATCGCGCCCTCGCGGAAGCGATCGACGCCGGCGTCACCCCCGGCAGCCCAGAAGCGAACCACCTGGTCGAGCGCCACCGCGAAGTCTTCGCGTCGTACTTCCCGCTCACCCGGCAGATGCAGGTCTGCCTAGGCCGCATGTTCGAGTCCGACCCGGCCTACGCCGCCCACTACAACGCGATCCATCCCGGCCTAGCCACCTGGTTCCGCCAGTCCATCGACGCCAACGCCCGCACCCACAACATCAACCCCGACGCCGCCACCTGGCAGTAGACCGGACCTCTACGCGACCAGGCGGATGGCTAGGGCGGCTATGAGGGTCGTGGAGGCTAGGGCGGTTAGTAGGCGGCCGAGGTGCCCGGTGAGGGCGCGGCCTAGTAGGGCTCCGCCGGAGGCGAGTAGGAGTTGCCAGGAAGCGGAGGCGATGAACGCGGCCAGTACGAAGATGACGCGTTCGACCACGGTTGGATCGGACGAACCGGATCCGCCGAGGACCAAGGCTGCGAAGTAGATCACCGTCATCGGACTGAGCAGCGTCATACCGAGCAGCCCGAAGTACGCCGTACGTCCGGCCACTGGCATCTCCTGGGTGATCCCGGTCAGCCGGTGCGCGCGGTACCGGCGTACCGCCCTGATGGCTCCCATCGCGGCGAGACCCAGCAGGACCACGAGAGAGACCCAGCGCAACGGCATCACGATCGGCACGAGTAGCGGCGCCAACGCGGACCCTGCGACCGCGGCGACCAGCGCGTAGATGCCGTCAGCCGACGCGATCCCCAACGCAGCACAGGCCCCGACTCGCAACGAACTCCGCGCACTCAGCGCGACAAGATAGGTCCCCACAGGCCCGACCGGCATGGCGATGCCATACCCGGCCAACAGCCCGGCGACCAACGCCGCGGTCACGACTGACCGAAGCTGGATCCTTCCCAACGACCGGCCTGCTGCTGGACCCGAGCGCCCGATCCGGCCCCCAAGTTCAACAGCAACACACCCACAGTCGTCGTAGTCATGCGCCCATCATGGGCACCCCCGCCCCCGCCCTCAACCCATTTACAACCCGTTGCCCACCACAACAACCCTCAAGTCCATAGGATCTGCAGTCAGGTACCGCCAGATCCGCGCGCTCTACGACGACACCACCATCGCCGTCTACCAGGCCTACCCACCCGAAATCGCCGACCCCGCCCTAGCCGCCGGCACCTTCGTCCCACCCTTCAGCCGCACCCGCATGACCTGGATCAAGCCGTCCTTCCTGTGGATGGCGTACCGCTAGGCGCACAACCCTCGCCACCTCTCCCGTCCGGATCCAGTGGGACCCGGAGCAGACCCTCGACCTAAGGCCCCAACCCACCATCCGCTCCATCCAGATCGGTCTGTCCCATGACGCCGTACAGCACTACGTGCATGACTGGATCACAGCCATCGAGGACGTCACCCCAGTCATGCACCGCATCCATCAGCAGACGTCGAGCGAAGCCCAATCCGAGCTCCCTGAGGAACGTCCGTACCCCCTGGAGCCAGCGCTCGCCACTCGGATCGCGGCGTCAATTGACAGTTAAGTCTATATAGGTAGACATTGGGAAGGTGGGGCGGATTCGGCGGCCTTCGGGGCAGACGTTGGCGGTGTTGTGGGTGCTGGCGGAAGAGCCGGCGGCGTGGGTGCATGGGTATGAGTTGTGCCGGGCGACCGGACTGAAGGCGGGCACGGTGTATCCGATCCTGATCCGGCTCGCCGCTCGTGGGCACCTTGATGCGCGCTGGGAAGACGACCCGCCACTCGGACGCCCGGCGCGTCACCTGTATCGGCTGTCAGCGGACGGCGCGCAGTACGTCGCGGCCCTCCGACGCGAAGCCGCAAAGCCCGGCCGCACACCAAAGCCGCAAGCAGCAGGTGCCTGACGATGTTTGGCGGCTGTGGCGGTCCTGCTAACCCCGTGGCCTCTAGCTGCAGCCGCGATCGCCTACCACTCATTCCGAGCGGCGACCGGCCCAGATCTGCCCGCCCGCCTCACCTCCTGGTCGACGGGCCGGACGGCACGGCGCGAGCGCAGACTGGGCAGTGCCATGCGCGCCGAGCTCGCCAGCATCGATGATCCAGGAGAACGCCGCCACTTCGCCTTCGGCTGCGCCTAGGCCGCCGTACGCACCGGCTGGGGTCGCGGACCGCTGCTGGTCGGTGCCGCGTCAGCAATCCTCTTCGCACTCATCACGTTCGCCGCATCAAGACTGATGCTCGCCGGCGACCGCACCGGCCTCCTCGCCGCCGTACTCCTGGCCTCCCTCCTGGCCATCCTCACCGTCGCCATCCCCGAATCCATCCGCTGGTACGACGAAGCCGGCGTCTGGATCCTGGACGGCGACTCCCCCGCCTCCGGCATCCCCAACGCCCAAGCCGCAGTACAGGACGCACTGGGCGGCCTCACCTTCTTCTTCCTCCTCTTCACCACCCCCTGGCCCGTCCTCGGCGCCTACCTCGGCAGCCACGTCCCACAAGGCATTCCCGCCACGCGCAGTTGAGCTTTTGCGACTGAGAGTCGATGGAGACGGAGCCTCCGGCGAGCCGATGATTACCGGCTGTGGATCACGGGAAGTGACCCTGGGGTGTGGGTGAGCGCGGGGTCGCCTACGATCTGCGGAAACGGAGTGAGGATTCGTTCGGATGATGGTCCGCCCGCTGGCGGGTCTGCCACCAAGAGTGTGAGGGTGTGGCTCATGAACATCGGTACTCGGAAGATCGTCGTCGACGAGGCGATCGCCCAGTTACGGCTGTACGCCGAAACGAACGGCGCCGTACTGCGGTACTACGACGGTCTGCCGGGAATGACGCTGGTCGGTGGCGCCGAACCGAACCAGGTGACGCTGTCGGACCTGGGGCGGACGATGGTGATCGGCGCGGACCTGCGGGCGCAGGACATCCCGTGGCTGCTGGAGGTCGAGGCGGAGAAGGAGTTCGCCGCGATCCCGGTCGACGCGCGGCTCGAGGACGCGGCGCCGGGCAGTGACCTGTTCGAGGCGGCGATGGCGCTGGACGAGAAGTTCTCCGGCCACCGTGGTTTCGGCCAGGCGAAGAAGTCGAAGCTGCTGCACCTGAAACGGCCGTTCCTCTACCCCGTCAGCGACAGCTTCATCCGGATGACGTACACGAACGCCGCCGCCGGCGCCGAGTTCCTGTCGGCCGTCCACCGCGACCTGGTCAACCCGGCCAACATCCGCGACTTCAAGCTCCTCCAGGTCCGGCTGATCGCCGAGCCCGCCACCTCGGCCGCGCGCCTGCTCGGCGAAGCCCCGACCCTCCGCCTGCTCGACATCCTCGCCTCACTGCTCGGCGAGGCGAAGTAACGACCTCACATCACGCCGAGCCGTGCCAGCGGCTCGACCAGCTCACGCTCTTCGTAGGACAAGTGTGAGAGCAGCGTGTCGTCCAGGAGATCGACTGCCGCCCGCAGACCGTCGAGGTCGCCGGAGCCGTCGACCAGAGCGACGAGCGCCTTGTCGACGCCCTCGAGGACGTCGTGGATGATGCGGTGTTCCTCCTGCAAGCGATCCACGACCGGCGCGAGCTCCGGGTCGGCCCGGCGCAGGTGCGGGAACAAAGAAGCGTCCTCGATCGAGTGATGCGTGGTGACGAGCCGGCAGTAGGACTCGCAGTACGTGCCGAGCGTCCAGTTGTTCTGCCGCATCGTCATCGTGTTGATGTGCGACCGCGCCTGCCCGACGCCGAGCGACCCGGCCGCGACCTGCTCGACCAGGTCGCGAATCTGCTCCAGCTCAGCCCGCAGATGATCGTGCACCTCGATCAGATGCTGACCGGACGAGAGCTGATACGGCGTATACGTCCGTGACGGATCAAGCGCCGGACCGGTCGGTCGCTCCGACTCGTCCAGCAGTTGTACGGCGCTCCGTCGTACGGCGGGAGGTGGAGTCGGTACGACACTGAACCCGTCGGTCCGCACCGGAGTAGCAACAGCCTCAACGCGCTGGCCGGTTGAGCGTGCGGCTTCGACGGACTCGCGGACGCCGGCGGCCACCTCGGCGAACCGGCGGATGTCATCGGGGTCGTCGGAGCCGAGGATGTAAGTGCTCATCCCCTCGCCAAGTGTCAGGTCGGTGAGCTGGTCGATCCACAGCTCCTCCGGTCCCTGCAGGAATCCACCGTTGCCCTCGAACCGACCGGACAGGTTGTACAGACGCCGTACCGCAGCAGGATCGCGACCGGCATCCACGGCGGCCTCGTCGATGATCTTGTTCATCGCGGCCAGTTCGTCGGGCCCGGCGTACGCACTGGTTGGCAGCCAGCCATCGGCGAGCCGGCCGGTGACGGCGAGCATGCGCGGCTTGTACGCACCCAGCCAGATCTCCACGTCGTGCGCGGGCTGCGGGCCGCGCTTGGCGCCGGCGACCGGGTAGTGCTTGCCGGGCAACCGGATGCCGCCGCCGGTCGGAGTCCACACCTCGCGCATGATCGCGATGGCCTCCTCCAGCGCGGCGATGCTCTGGCCGGTGGTCAGGCGCGGGCCGGCGTTCGCGGCCACGGCGTCAAGGAAACCGCCGGCGCCGAGACCCAGCTCGACGCGGCCGCCGGTGATCAGGTCGAGGGTGGCGACGCTGCGGGCCAGGACGACCGGGTGGCGCAGCGGCAGGTTGGCGACGTTCGTCGTGACCTTCACGCGCTGGGTCTGCGCGGCGACCACGGACAGCAGGGTCCATGCGTCCATCAGACGCGGCTGGTACGGGTGGTCCTGGAAGCTGACCAGATCGAGGCCGACCTGCTCGGTCAGCTGGGCGAGCGCGATCACGCGCCCGGGATTGTCGACCGTCGGGGTCAGGAACGTGCCGAAGACCAGCTCGTGGCCGTAGTCCATGGTTCACCTTGCCTGTCGGGATGGTTCGTCGACAGCAAAACTACTTCGCTGGGCAAATAATCTCAACCACAGAACATCTGGTGGCCAACTGGATTAGAGGAGGTGGAACGCGTCCTGGGGTGTGAAGGCGGCACCGGCCGCGTAGGCCTCTGCGTAGGCGGCGTCGCCCAAGGCAGAGCGGACGGTTTCGATGGCCCGTTCCAGGTCCGTGAGGTCGACCGTGGCCGCCAGTTGCGGATCGGTGGCCCGGGTCGCGGCGGCGGAACCGAGCAGCTTGGCAGCGACTGTCCGGTCGGGGAGACAGGCAGCGATGCCCTCCAACGCCCAGCACATGCTGCGGAGCGAGTCGTACTCCTCGGAGATCCGGAAGGCCTCCTTGTGCGACTCCAGCGCCTCGGCGTACTCGCCGCGGAGCTCGAGGAGAAAGCCCAGCTCCTCGAGGACCATCGACAGGTAGAGCACCGGCTCGTTCTGCCCGCGGGCCGCGTCGACCAGCGACCGCAGCCACCGCTCGGCCTCGTCGAGGTCGCCACTGCGCCGGGCGGCGAAGCCGAGCACGATCTCGGCCAGTGCCTGCGCTGCCCGCTGTCCTTGCTCTGTGGCGAGCCGCAACGCGCGCTCACCTTGCGACCGCGCGTCGTCGTAGCGAGCTTGTCGTATCGACGTCCAGCCGAGACCACCCAAGGCCGAGGCGACCTCGGGCCAGAGCCCGAGTTCCTCGGCCAACTGGAGGCCCTCGAGTTGCAGGCGTTCCGCCTCAGCGAAGTCTCCCGCGCGCTCCGCACGCGCACCGAGCCAACTCAACGCCTGCAGCATGCCCCACCGATCCCCCAATGACCGGAAGATGCGAGCACTCTCTGAAGCATCCGCGTGCATTGCCGCCAGATCGGACCGCACGTGTGAGTGCTTGGACCGGGACGCCAGCGCGGCCGCCACACCCCACTGGTCGCCGTCCGCTTCAAAACTCTTCAAAGACCGTTCCAGCAACGCCAGAGGGGTCGCCAGATCACCCACATCGCTTCCAGTGTGGGCGATCCACCACTGCCCACGTGCGTCGGCCGTCTCCAGCCACCGGTCTCGCTCGCCCGGCGCTCGCGGGTCACCCTGCAGATACAGGAACCCGACCCGCCACGCCTCGACCCGAGGAGATCCCGGGACCGCCTCCAGCGACCGCTGCGCCTCGGCCAGCCGCCCACGCAGGAACCAGTACCAGGCCAGCGCATCCACCAACCGCTCACCCAGATCCAGCCGCCCGATAGCCACTGCCCGGTCCAGTGCGGTCCGCAGATTGGCAGTGTCCTCGTCCAGCAACTGCAACCACCGGCTCTGCTCCCCGCCGTACAGATGCGGACGAGCCGACTCCGCCAGCTCGACGTAGTAGTCCAGGTGTCGCTGCTGTACCGCCTCCAGCTCACCCGCGGCACGCAGCTTCTCCACGCAGTACTCCGCCACCGACTCCAGCAACCGGTACCGCGGCCCCTCCACCCCATGGACCGGTACGACGAGCGACCGGTCCACGAGACGGATCAACACATCCAGTACGTCGGCCTCTCCGCACACCGCCGCCGCAGCCTCCGCCGTACATCCATCAGCGTGTACGGCGAGCTGCCGCAGGACGGACTGTTCCTCCGGATCGAGCAGCTCCCAACTCCAGTCGATCATCGCGAGCAGCGTCTGCTGACGCGGCGCAGCACCGCGGTGCCCGGTCGCAAGCAGCCGGAAGCGGTCGTCGAGCCGCGCCACCAGTCCACGAACGCCGAGCGCGCGGACCCGGGTCGCTGCGAGCTCCAGCGCCAGCGGGATCCCGTCCAGCCGCCGGCACAGCACGGACACGTCGGCAACGGTCTCTGCGGACAACGTGAAGTCACGAGACGCTGCAGCCGCGCGAGTGACGAACAACTGCACCGCACTGCACTCACCCACCGCCTCGAACCCGAGCGCAGGCGAAGGCACCTCCAGCGGCGGCACAGTCCAAACCACCTCACCGGCCAGACCGAGTGGCTCACGACTGGTCGCCAGCACGCGCAGACCGGGCGCGGCCGCCAACAGGCGATCAGTCAGGTCGGCAACCTCAGCAACGACCTGCTCGCAGTTGTCCAGCACCAGAAGCCGCGTCCCCATCACAGCCGCCAGCCGCTCAACCACAGCGTCAGCAGGACCGGCGCTGTCCCGCAGATCCAGAGCCGCCTGCACGGCGTCCGTCAGTGCGTTCCGCACCGAGCGAGCTGCAGGCGTCACAGCCGCCAGCTCAACCAGTACGACGCCATCTGGGAACCGGTCCGCCACCGATGCGGCAGCCGCCAGCGCCAGCCGCGTCTTGCCGACTCCCCCGGGCCCAGTCAGCGTCACCAGCCGCGAAGACTGCAGGCCCGAGCTCACCTCCGCCAGCGCCTCCGAACGTCCGACCAGCTCGGTCAGCTGCGCCGGCAGGTTGGTCCGCGCGTTCGGCAGGTCCTGCGTCAGGATCGACTGCTGCAGAGCAACCAACTCAGGACTCGGGTCCAATCCCAGCTCGTCCAACAGCAGTTGTCGCAAGTGCTCGTAGCTCTCCAGTGCCTCACTCTGGCGCCCGGCTCGATACAGCGCCCGCATGTGCGCGGCCCGTAAGCCCTCACGCAGCGGATGCTCCGCAACCAGCACGGACAGCTCGCTCACCGGCACGTCAGCCCGCTCGAGCGCTGCCAACCGCTGCTCGGTCAGCCGCGCGACAGCCGTCTCCACGAAGGCCTCGTCGGCAAAGTCGGCGTACGCCGGACCGCGCCACAGTGACAGCGCCTCGTCGAGCCGGCCAGCGTCGACTCGCTCAGCGAACGTCAAGGCGTCGTACGTCGAGCTGTCGACGGTGATCGAGTAGCCGGCCGGACCGGACTTGACCAGGACCCGGCTGCCGGGCTCCGCGTCCTCGAAGGCGCGGCGGAGCTGCGACACCTTGGCGGACAGCGTGCCGGACGGGTTGCCGGGCAGATCCGAACCCCACAGGTCGTCGATCAGCCGGTCGGCCGGGACCGGGCGGCCGTCGTGGACGAGCAGGTCGGCCAGCAGGGCGCGCACCTTCAGACCTGGGATGGTGACGGGCTCCCCCGCGTCCGTCCAGGCGGTGACCGGTCCGAGCACCCCGAAGCGCATGGCCGCACCCTATCTTTCCGACCCGGCCGGCAGTGACCGGAAAGAAACCGTAAACGCGATCCGGCAGAGTCTGAAGCACCGGAAAGGAGGCAGAACAATGCGACTGGCAGTGATCATCGGCAGCACCCGCAACGGCCGCTTCGGACCGACCGTCGCCCACTGGCTGGCCCGGCAGGCAGCCAAGCAGTTCGAGGTCGACCTGGTCGACCTGGCCACCGCCGCTCTGCCGGCGACACTGCCCGACACCGACGACGAGACGCCGTCCGAGGTCGCCGTACTCGCACCAAGGCTGGCCGCCGCGGACGCGTTCGCGGTGGTGACTCCGGAGATCAACTGCAGCTTTCCGGCACCGCTGAAGACCGCACTGGACTGGTACTACGAAGAGTGGCACGCCAAACCGGTCGCGATCGTCAGCTACGGCCGGGAGTCCGGCGGCCGGTGCGCCACCGCGCAACTGCGGCAGGTCTTCACCGAGCTCCAGGCCGTCACCATCCGCAACACCGTTGCCCTGCCCTGCTACTGGGAGCAGTTCACCGCCGACGGTGACTGGCCCCGGCCTACCGCCGGCTACGAAGCCGGCGCCAAGATCATGCTCGACCAGCTCGTCTGGTGGGCCGAAGCGCTCCGGGACGCGCGCTTGAAGCGTCCTTACCAACAGTAAGAAAGGGAAAGACCCATGAGGAAGCTGATCGAATCCACCTTCATGACCCTGAACGGCGCGATCGACAACCCGCAGAACTGGAGTACGCCGTACTGGGACGACGAGCACTCCGCCTACTCCGTGGCCCTGATGGACGGCGTCGACGCTCAAGTGCTCGGCCGCGCCACCTACGAGGCGTTCGCCGAGGCCTGGTCGCAGCGCAGCGGTGACCCGTACACCGACGCGTTCAACGCGATGCCGAAGTACGTCGCCAGCCGCACGCTGAAGGAGACGACCTGGAACGCCCAGCTACTCGAGGGGGACGCCGCCGAGGCGGTGGCCCGGCTCAAGCAGACCGAGGGCGGGAACCTGATCAAGTTCGGCACCGGCTCCTTCTCGAAGACGCTGCTGGAGCACAAGCTGGTCGACGAGTACCACTTCTGGATCTTCCCGGTGGTGGCCGACGGCGAGACCATGTTCCAGGGTCAGGGCGTGGACGTCACCCACCTCGACCTGCTCGGCACCACCACCTTCAAGTCCGGCATCGTCGTGCACAAGCTGGCGCCGAAGGCCTGACCGCTCCACTCGCATCCAGCCGGCCACCCGCACACGGTGGGCCGGCTGGATGCTTGTGTGCGCACTTCATGGGTACCGGTTCGGCCTCGGGGATGTGAGGCGGCGCTGGGGACCGCCTGCTGCAGGTCCTCGCGATCGGTCGCGCCAGATCGCAGGTCCGCACTGTCGAATCGGACTGGAGGTCTGATGGGTACCGTCCTGACAATCGTGGTGATAGTCGTCGTCGTACTCGCGGCGGCTGCGCTGTTGTTCGCCTACCAGCGCAGACGTTCCGGCCAACTGCGTGAGCGGTTCGGGCCGGAGTACGAGCGCAGTGTGGAGGAATCGGGTGACCGGCGCAGCGCCGAACGCGAACTGCGCGGGCGTGAACGCCGGGTCTCGCAGCTCGACATCACGCCGCTGAGCCACGAGTCCGCCGAGGCCTACCGGGTCGAGTGGACCCAGGTTCAGCACAGCTTCGTGGACCGGCCGGCGGCCGCGGTCGCCGACGCCGATCAGCTGGTACTGCGGATGATGCGCGAGTCCGGCTACCCGGTCGACGCGTTCGACCAGCGCGTGAACGACATCTCGGTGGAACATCCGGAGGTCGCGGCGCACTATCGCGACGCCCACCGGATCGCCGTCGCGCAGGAGCGCGGCGAGGCCGACACGGAACAACTCCGCCAGGCCGTCACCTCCTACCGCTCGCTGGTCGAGGCCCTGCTGGCCGACAGCGACGACGCGACCGCAGGCCGGCGCGTGCAACCGACCGACGCCAAGGAGCAAGCATGACCATGCACGACGACCGCCGCACGAACGACCCGACCGACGACGACCGCACCATGGGCGACCCGGCCAACGACCACCGCCTCATCGGCGAGCCGATCAGCGAGCGACGGATGGACGGGACCGATGACGATCGCCTGATCGGAGAGCCGACCGACGACCGCCGGATGAGCGAGCCGATGGACGACCGTCGCATGGACGCCACGGTCGATGACGATCGCCTGATGACCGGCACGACTGATGACGATCGCCTGATGACCGGCGACGACGCCCGTACGACGGCAAGCCGTGAACCGGCCGTGGACGCGCCGACGG
This sequence comes from Kribbella pittospori, assembly GCF_004331465.1. Taxonomy (GTDB): domain Bacteria; phylum Actinomycetota; class Actinomycetes; order Propionibacteriales; family Kribbellaceae; genus Kribbella; species Kribbella pittospori. Next base: position 103,982 of record NZ_SJKB01000016.1, on the reverse strand, counting down.
CCGACGAGCCGTTGCTGGCCTCGGACCTGATGGTCGACTACCGGAGCCGGTGGGACGTCATCCAGCAGGGCTTCGTCGACGATCCGCGCAAGGCGGTGAGCGAGGCGGACAACCTCGTCGACGACGTACTCAAGCGCCTGTCGGAGTCCTTCGAACGCCAGCACCAGGGCCTGGAGAAGCAGTGGTCCGACGGCGAGCCGTCGACCGAGGACCTGCGCTCGGCGCTGCAGAAGTACCGCGCCTTCTTCCAGCGGCTGCTCACCCTCTGAGCGAACCAGGCCGGCGCCGTACGACGAACCGTCGTACGGCGCCGGCCGTTTGTTGCCTAGGGCACGATGTTCTGGTTGAGGTGGAACAGGTTGCCCGGGTCGTACTTGCGCTTGACCTCGACCAGGCGGTCGTAGTTCTGCTTGTAGTTGTCGCGGATCCGGCCCTGGTCGTCGTCGGCCATGAAGTTGATGTAGCCGCCCGGCTCGGAGTGCGGTGCGATGTCGTCGTAGTACGACTTCACCCAGTCGATGTTCGCCTCGTTGTCCGCCGCGTCCGGCCACATCCCCGCGATCACCGTCGCGAAGTTGGCGTCCCGGTAGGCGAACGCGGTGCCGTCCGGAGTCACCCGGTGTACGGCGCCGTCGATCGGATAGATGTGGACGGTCGAGTGCACCGACGGCAGTTTGGGTGCGTGGCGCAGGTGCGTCTGGATCGCCTCGTCGGTCAGCTCGCGGACGAAGCTCGCCTTCCAGTAGTGCTGCAGACCCATCGGGTAGAGCGCGTCGAAAGCGCTGTTGAGCGCCGGGTACGGCATCGCCCCGACGTGTTCGGCAACCACCGGCGCGAACTCGCGGAACCGCGAGATCTCCTCCTCGCCACGGTCCGGATCACCGGCCCAGCACCCCACGATCAGCGCGAAGTGGTCGCCGTGCCGGTCCTCTGGGATGAACGGCAGCGGCGGGGCGATCTGGAATCCCGGGAACCCGCCGAGCTGCTCGGGTGCGTCCCCGATCATGTCGCGGAAGCCCGACACGACCGCGGTCGCGTCCGACAGCTCGAAGAACATCGGGCCGCCGTAGACCGTCGTCACCGGCGCCAGCCGGTACTCGAGCGCGGTGACCACACCGAAGTTCCCGCCACCGCCGCGCAGCGCCCAGAAGAGGTCCTCGTGGTCCTTCTCGCTGGCGACCACGAACTGTCCGTCCGCCGTCACCACGTCGGCCGAGATCAGGTTGTCGCAGGACAACCCGAGTCCGCGGGCGAGGTACCCGATTCCACCGCCGAGGGTCAGTCCGCCGATACCGGTCGTGGACACGACACCGCCGGTGACCGCGAGCCCGAAGGCGTGCGTCGCGTCGTTGAGATCACCCCACGTGGCGCCGCCGCCTGCCCGGGCCGTCCGGGTCGCCGGATCCACCCGCACCCCGCGCATGACGCTGAGGTCGATGACCACGCCGTCCTCGACGGTGCCGAAGCCGGGGACGCTGTGCCCTCCGCCTCGGATCGCAAGGTCCAGCTCGTTCGTGCGTGCGAAGTCGATCGCGGCCATCACGTCGCCGGCGTTCTCACACCGCACGATGACCCTCGGATGCTTGTCGTGCATGCCGTTGCGCACCCGGCGCGCCTCGTCGTACCCCTCGTCACCTCCCGTGAGGACCTGCCCTCTGGTGCGTTCCCTCAAGTTGTCGATCGTGCCCATCTCGGCTCCCCGGCCCGTCGCTGTGTCGCGGAGCGGCGCGCGTGAACAGCACGGCGCCGCACAGACCGGTCGTCACCGTCGAGCGTTGCGCGAAACCTCACCCCAGAGAGCGTCTGAACCCCCGACGGGCAGCCGGCCCTCCCCCAGACCCGCCCGTTCGACCCGAGCCTGCCTGCCCGGCCGAAATTCGTCAATCCCTCGGGAACTTGCGGTCGCGCGCCAAGCTGCTCGTGCCCGGGATTGTCAAAGTCGCTCGGATGGGTCCGACCAGGGTTCGTAACAGCAATCAAACCTGGAGGACATCATGCGGAAGATCATGTACTACGTGCACCAGTCGCTGGACGGGTTCATCGAGGGGCCGAACGGCGAGTTCGACTGGGCCGAGCTCGGTCCGGAGCTGGGCGAGTACTCGATGGGGCTGACGGAGCGGTCCGATACCTTCCTGTACGGACGCAAGGTCTGGGAGCTGATGTCGTCGTACTGGCCGAACGCCGAGTCGATGAACCCGGACGAGCACGCGGTCGCGTTCGCGCCGGTTTGGCGTACGACGCCCAAGGTCGTGTTGTCGACCACGCTGGAGAGCGCGGACTGGGACACCCGGATCGTCCGGACCGCCGAGGAGATCAGGGCGATCAAGGACCAGCCGGGCAAGGACATCCTGATCACTGGTAGCTCGAGTGTCGCCGCCGCGTTGACCGAGCTTGGTCTCGTCGACGAGTACCACGTGATCGTGCACCCGGTGATCCTCGGCGGCGGCAAGCCCGTCTACCACCCGACCGACCGCCGTACCCTGCGCCTGGCCGAGACCCGCGCGTTCGACGGTCGCACCGTCCTACTGCGGCACGACCTCGTCTGACGCCTGCTGCAGGGTGGTGAGCAGCCGGCCCTGGGCCTGCTCGAGGTGGTACGCAAGGTGGTCGGCGGCAGCGTCGGGATTGCCATCCTCGATCGCCTTGAGGATGGCGGCATGCTCCTCGGCGACCGTGGTCGGCGCAGCCTTCCGGTGGGCCTGGTACTGGCCCATCGTCAGGTGCACCTCGCCGATGATCAGCTCGTGCATCCGGGACAACCGCCGGCTCCCGACCGCGGCGACCAAAGCGGTGTGGAACGCGATGTCCGCCTCGACCTGGTTCTCGAAGAGACGGTCGCGAGCGGCGTACTCGATCGCCACCTGCGCGCGGGCCGCGTCGGCCGGCACCTCACCGGTCACGGCCAGCGCGGACACCGCCGCCTTCTCGATCGTCATCCGGCTGAAGAACAGATCCCGGATCTCGGCCTGGTCGAGCACCGGGACGACAGCCGTCTTGTGCGCCGTACGCCGGAGCAGGCCGAGTGCAGTGAGTCGCTCCAGCGCGGCCTTCGCGGTCGGCCGGGCCACGTTGTACTCGGTGGCCAGCCGGACCTCGGTGAGCTTCTCGCCCTGCGGGATCTCGCCGTTCACGATCCGCTTGCGAACCGACTCGTACAGCGCATCGGTCAGCGAGGACGGCCCGAGCTCCAGGCGCGCTTCGGTACTCACTGCACCCCCTGTGGAATCCAACTGGTCAGGCAAGTGTACGGGCGTGGCACTAATATCCGGCGGACTTGTCGACGATGTTGTGCAGCGGCTCGCCGGCCACGAAACGACGCAGATTCTCGGCCACGATCTCCTGGCTGCGGCGCCTCGTACCGGTGCTGGTGGCTCCGTTGTGTGGCGTGACGATGACGTTGGGCAACGACCAGAACGGGCTCTCCGGCGGCAACGGTTCGACGCCGTGTGCATCCAGCCCGGCCCCCGCGATCTGCCCGGTCCGCAACGCCTCCAGCAACGCGTCGTCGTCCGCGATCCCACCGCGCGAGATGCAGATGAAGTACGCGGACGGCTTCATCCGCGCGAACGCGTCCCGGTCGAACACCCCTGCCGTCGAGGGCGTCCGGGGTGCGGTGACCACGACGAAGTCCGATTCGGCCAGCAACCGGTCGAGTGAGCACAACTCGTCGACGTTCGGCGATGGTTGCTCAGGGCGCCGACGTACGCCGAGAACTCGCATGTGGAAGGCCTTCGCCTTCAGCGCGAGGTCGATCCCGGAGTTGCCGAGGCCGTAGATCCCGACCGTCAGACCGGCCAACTCACTGTGCAGGAAGTGGTCCCAGCGGTGCTCCGCCTGGGCGCGCATCCAGCGCGGCACGTCGCGGTTCAGCATGAGCATCAGCAGCAGCGAATGTTCGGCCAGCGAGATGCCGCCGTTGCCCGCACTCGACGTCAGCACCACCGGGGACGCCAGCATCTCCGGCGTCAGGTCGGCGTCGACACCGGCCGACGGACTGTGCACCCACCGCAGCTTCGGCGCCTTCGCCAGCACCGGCGGCGGCACCCGGCCGATCACGGCCTCCATCTCACCGAACAGGTCCGACGCATCGTCGAGGGAGTCGACGAAACGCAACTCGGCGCCGGCGGCCGCCTCGACGTACACCGGCGACTCTTTGCCCACCACAACGATCCTCATCACTTCAGCCCCGTCGTGGCGATCCCGCGGATCAGGTACTTCTGCGCGACCACGAAGAAGATCAGGATCGGAACCAGCGACAGCAACGACATCGCGAACAGCATGCCCACCCCACTCTGGGTCTCGGAATCGACCATGGAGTTCAGCGCCACCGGCACGGTGAACACCTGCGTCCTGGTCAGGTAGATCAACGGTACGAAGAAATCGTTCCACGTCCAGATGAACGTGAAGATCGTGGTGGTCACCAGCGCCGGCCGCATCAGCGGCAGGACGACGTACCAGAAGGTCAGGAACGGGCCGGCGCCGTCGATCCAGGCGGCCCGGTCGAGCTCGCGTGGCAGGGTCCGGATGAACTGCACCATCAGGAAGACGAAGAAGGCGTCGGTGGCCAGGAACTTCGGGATCAGCAGCGGCCAGTAGGTGTTCACCAGGTCGAGCTGGGAGAAGAAGATGTACTGCGGGATCACCAGCACGTGGAACGGCAGCATCACCGAGGCCAGTGTGATCGCGAAGTACACCTTCCGCATCCGGAACTGCAGCCGGGCCAGCGCGTACGCCGTCAACGAGCAGGAGAACAGATTGCCGGCAATCGAGCCGAGGGTGACGATCAGCGAGTTGACGAAGAACACCGAGAACGGCCGGTTCAGCGCATGCCAGCCTGCCTTGAAGTTCTCGAACGTCAGGTCGGACGGGATGATGCCCGGCTCGGTCAGGATCTGCTCGGGCGGTTTGAACGCGCTCACCACCATCCACACCAGCGGATAGATCATGAACGCCACGAAGACCAGCAGCCCGGTGTGCTTGAGGACGGACCGGAACCGGCCCTGCCGGACCGGTGCCGGGCTGCTGATCACCTCACCTGCGGTCAGAGTCGCCATCAGCTGTCTCCGTAGAAGACCCAGTACTTCGAGACCAGGAAGTGCAGTGCGGTGACCACGGCGATCGCCACCATCAGCACCCACGCGAGCGCGGACGCGTAGCCCATGTCGAAGGCAACGAATCCCTGCTGGTACACGTACAGCGTGTAGAACAGCGTCGAGTTGGCCGGACCGCCGGTGCCACCGCTGATGATGTGCGCCTGGGTGAAGGTCTGGAATGCGCCGATTGTCTGCAATATCAGATTGAAGAAGATGATCGGTGTGAGCAGCGGGACAGTCACGTGGGTGAACTGCCGCCACACTCCAGCACCGTCGACCTTCGCCGCCTCGTACAGCTCGTCCGGGATCTGCCGCAGGCCGGCCAGGAAGATCACCATCGGCGAACCGAACGTCCAGACGTTGAGCACGATCAACGTGGCCAGGGCGGTCCTTGGATTCTGCAGCCAGCTCTCGCCGTGGATCCCGATCAGCGCCAGACCCTTGTTGATCAGTCCGTCGTCGCCGAAGATCTCCCGCCACAGGATCGCGATCGCGACGCTCGAGCCCAGCAGCGAGGGCAGGTAGAACGCGCTGCGGTAGAACGCGAGTCCGCTCAGCCCGCGGTCGAGGATCAGTGCCAGCAGCAACGCGAAGCCGAGTTGCAGCGGCACCGACACCACGACGTAGATCAGGGTCACCTTCACCGACGCCCAGAACTGGTCGTCGTGGATCATCCGCTGGAAGTTCTCCAGCCCGGTCCACTCCGGCGGGTTCAGGATGTCGTAGTTCGTGAACGCCAGATAGAGCGACGCGAACAACGGCACCGCGGTGATCAGCAGGAAACCCAGCTGCCACGGGATCAGGAAGACATGCGCCGCCCTCCCCTGGCGGTTGAGGTGGAACGCCGACCGCGACCTCATGCGGCCCGCTTGATCCCGGCGTTCACGTCATCGAGCAACTTCTTCGCGCCGTCCGGGACGCTCGTCTTGCCGAGCGCGATCTCCTCGCAGATCCGCGTCATCGTCGTCCGCCAGGTGCTCGATCCGGGCGGTGCCTCGTACCGCGGCTTGCGCTCGGCGGCTCGCTCCTTCTCGACGACCGCGAGCATCTCCTTCTCGTCCGGGCTGGCGAACGCCTTCGCCTGCTCGGCCACCTTCGGGTTCGTCGGCGCGCCCATCGTCAGCCGGACGGTCTTCAGCATCTCCGGATTGTTGACGTTGTAGTCGAGGACCTTGCCGGCCGCCTCGAGGTTGCCGTCGTCGATCCGCTGGTAGATCGCCATCCGCGGGAAGTACAGGTACTTGTGCCCGGCCTCCGCGGTCGGTGCGATCGGGGCCGCCCCGCAACCGGAACTTCTCCTTCGGGAACATCTTCGCGTCGTCGATGATGTGGTTGGAGTTGCCGAAGTTCACCAGGACCTTCTTCCCCACCTGCGCCCAGTCCGGGCCCATCCCCTCCTGCTCGCTGAGCGAGAGCGCGCCGCCGGCCTTGCGCAGCTTCTCCCACCAATCGAGCCAGCTCGCCAGTCCGTCGACGGTGAACCCGGCCTGCCCGTCCTGGGTCCACAGCTGCTCACCCCGCTGCCGCAGCCACGCCTCGAAGGTCAGGTCGTGGTCCGGTGCGTACGGCGTACCCTTCCGCTTGCCGGGGTTGTTCTTGCTGTAGGCAACCAGGAGCTCGGCCAGGCGGTCCCAGGTCCAGCCCGGTCCCTCGGCCGGGATCGTGACCCCGTCGGCCTTGGTGACGGTCTCGTTGTAGCGGATCACCGGCGTGAAGATTGCGAACGGCAACGTGTTCAGCTCGCCGGCGAGCTTGAACGTCTCCTGGTCCTCCTTGCTGTAGTCATCCCACTTCAGCGTCGGGATGTCGTCCAGCTTCCGGTACAGCTTGCTCTTGTGGTACGTCATCACCTGCGGCGACGCGATCCAGAAGATGTCCGGTACGTCGCGCGCCGCGATCTGGGTCGTCATCCGCTCCTGGAACGCGGTGTACTCCGCGAACTCCGGCTCGATCGCGATCGACGGGTTCGCCGTACTGAACTGCTTCAGCGCCTTGGTGTAGTTCTGCTGCCGGATGTTGTTGCCCCACCACGCATAGCGCAGCGTCACGTTCCCGCCGTCACCCGACGGCCCACCACTACCACCACTACACCCGGCCACCGCGGCCGCCGAGAGTCCTGTGGCCAGTGACAGCTTGAGAAATCCTCGACGATCCATCTCGCTCTCCTCACACCCAGATCAGTACTTCGAACAAGCCGATCTCTGGTAGCTGCACCCAGCCGTCGGTCACCGGCAGGTGCTCACGGGATCGCAGCGCTTCGACTTCCCGCACGCCGTCCGGCAGCCGTAGCCGCGCCGGACCGACGGGGACGGGCGGAGCGAACCGCTGGTCGGTATCCCCCGATCTGTTCAGCAGATGCACGACCGTCCCGGCCGCGGACCGGCCCAGCACGATCTCGATCTGCTCCGGCAGGTCCGTCTCCATTGACGTCCCTCCGGCCGTGATCACCTCGTCGACAAAGAGATCCCGATGCACACCCAGCCCGACCTCGCGGTACGAGCGCCCGATGGTCCACGGAAACAACACTGTGTTTCCCAGCCTGACGACCCCCGGATGCTCGAGCTGCGCGTGCCCGTGACATTTCTCCGGCGGCCCGTACGGCGCCCTCGACAACGCGCGCAATCCTGTTGCTGCATCAGTTGGCGGCTCCACGACCTGAAACGCGCCGAATACCGGCACCCCGCCCTCGAGATGCAGCGAGCGTGTGTCCTCTTCCGTCTCGTAACCAGCCAGCCGTCGTACGGGCAGTCGCGCCACCTCGGTGGCACCCGTGGCCACGATCCCGCCGGCATAGCTCCCGAGATCAACCGGTCCGAGATCGGGAAGCACGACCATCCGATAGCGGCCCAGGTCGACATCGTGGAGCCGCTCCTGCGGCAGCACATCGAACGGGACATGCCGCTGGAGCAAGGACAGATAGAGACCCTGGAACTCCGGCAACGAGCCTTCCTTCGGCCTGACCAGCACGGCTTCGGCCGCCGGCACCAGATCGCGATAGACCTCCTGATGATCGCGATGGAACCTGGTCAAGTCCCCCGCGACCTGCAGGCACGCGTACGGATTGTCCGACGGCGTCCCCATGATGTACGTCGACGGGTTCGCGCCGCGAGCGATTGCCTGAAGCAAGTACTGCGCGAAGTGCTGCGGGTCCTCGCTCGCCATCCGGTACGGCATGTCCACGAACCCGACCGAGTTCGTCAGCACCGGGACCGTCGGCCGGTAGGTCTTTGCGGCACTGACGGCCTCGCTGGTGCGGTGGTGCCACAGCGGACGGCCGACGGCGTTGTTCGCCTCGTGGAACACGATGTCGGCCTGGTCGCCGAGCACGAGCGGCGCCTCGGGCCGGCGTGCCGCGAGGTGATCCCGGATCCGCTGCGTCAGGTCGGCGAGAACTGTCTTCGAGAACAGTCGCCATTCCTCATAGCCCGGTGAATTCCGCCCGTCCGGCAGCGGACCGTCGTACCGCTCCTGGCAGGAGACGCAGTGGCAGACGCCGTGGTCCACGCGGCTGTAGTCGACCTCGTTGAACGACATCCAGTTGCAGAAGAAGCCGTCGAGCGGGTAGCGATCGAGGACCTCGTCGAGGACCTCGAACAGCTTCACCTGGTAGTAGTCGCCGCTCGGGCAGACGCTGGTCAGGCCGTTGTAGACCTGGCGCGCGCCGTGCGGTCCGACGAAGCACCAGTCCGGGTGAGCCTCGGCCCGGCGGTGGTCGATCTTGGAGAAGTCCATCCGGCCCATCACCCGGATCCCGCGCCGCGCAGCCGCCTTCACCGCGTCGCCGACCAGGTCGCCGGACGGACGTTCGGCCAGGTGCGGGTTGCGGGTCTGGAAGTCGAGGTCGGTCGGGTAGTTCGACAGGATCCCGCCGACGCTCAGCAACCACGTATCGGCGCCGAACTCCTCCAGGTAGTCGAGCACCTTCTCGACGTCGAGCCCGGCGTCGATCTCGCGCAGGTTGGTCTGGAACATCCGGAACGGGTCCTGCCACCAGAGCCTCATGCCGGCCCCCGGCGCAGCGTGCGGTACAGCGCGGAGTGGTCGAGATCGCCGTCGCCGTCAGCGATCGCGGCGTTCATCAACTGCTGGGTCGCGGCGGTGTTGGGCAGGGCCAGATCGAGCTCGGCGGCGGTCTGGACGGCGAGCCCGAGATCCTTGCGGTGCAAACGGATCCGGAACCCGGGCTCGAAGGTCTCCTGCACCATCCGCTCGCCATGGAGCTCGAGGATCCGTGAACTCGCGAACCCACCCATCAACGCCTGCCGGACCACGGCCGGATCCGCTCCGGCCCGCTGGGCGAAGAGTAGGCCCTCGGCCACCGCTTCGATGGTGAGGCCAACGATGATCTGGTTGGCGACCTTCGCCGTCTGCCCGGCGCCGGCTCCGCCGATCAACGTGATGTTCTTCCCGAGCACGTCGAAGATCGGCCGGGCCCGCTCGAACACCTCCGGGCGTCCGCCGGCCATGATCGTGAGCGTCCCGCCCCGAGCTCCGACCTCACCGCCGGAGACCGGCGCGTCCAGGTAGTCGCAGCCCAACCGCTCGATCAGCTGCGCGAACCCGATGGTCGCGGTCGGCGAGATCGAACTCATGTCGATCACCAGCGAGCCGGCCTGCAGCCCTTCGGCGACGCCGCCCGGCGCGAACAGCGCCGACTCGACATCCGGTGTGTCCGGGACCATCAGGATCACGACCTCGGACCGCTTCGCGACCTCCTTGCCCGACGCGCACACGTGCGCCTCGACATCGGTCCGGCCGCGGTAAACGGACAGTTCGTGCCCGGCAACAATCAGATTGTCGACCATCGGACGACCCATCACGCCGAGACCGATGAAGCCGATCCTCATGCGTCGCCCCAATCCACATGCACGACCTCGAGCAGACCTGCGGTCGGGATCACGATCTCCGCGCGTCCGTCCACGACCGTCGGCTCGACATCCACTCCGGCGACCAGCAACCACGCCTTCACCGGCCGATCGGGTACGGCGATCGACACGCGCTGGGGTGGCAGCGGGAGGGTCTCGCGGATCGGGCCACGCATCGCCATCGGGTTGGTCAGGTTGACCAAGGCAACGGCCACGCCGGTGTCACCGCGATGGACCGCGACGTCGACCAGGCCGGCGCCGTCGACGGTCACCTCCGGTGCTTTGCCGAGAGCCCAACTGGCCGCGTTCGCAATCAGCCGGCCGTGGTCGGACTGGAGTGCCTCCCAGAAGATCGCGCCGAGGTTGAACGGGAAGTAGACCGTCCGGCCGCCGTTCGCGTTCTCGGTGCAGATCACCGCGGGCCGGTCCGGCGCCTCCCGCGGATACACCTCCTCCATCGGCAGGTCGGGGAAGTCGGGGATGAACCTCCACGGAACGACCCCGGTCGCCTCGACACCGTCGGCTCGAACTGCGGATTCGGCCCGGAGTTCGACGCGGAGTTCGACGCCCAGGATGTTGGTGCCGCCAATGATGCGGGTTGTTCCCTCGAAGCCCGCGTTCAGCGGATGCTCGTCCATCAGCGCGATGTAGTTGTTCTTCACCGCACGACTCGACTCGCTCAACCGAACCCCGAGCACGTCACCGAGCCCGAAGTCCGCCCGCGCGTGCCCATGTTCGTCGTACAAAGAACTCTGGTACGACGCCACGAGTGAACCGCCCTGGGCGACGTACTCACGCAGGACTGCGCACTGATCGTCGCTGAGTTGCTCCGCGTTCGCGAGTACGACGAGCTTGAACGGGCTGAGTCGTTCAGCGGACAGGAGTTGGTCCGAGACGAACTCGAACGGGATCCGTGCCTCGACCAGTGCGTGGTAGAAGCCGTCCTCGTGATCGTGATCGCCGGCGTGGAGTTGGCCCGTGCGGGTCGGGTCGAGCAGGGCCACCTCGGCGGTGATGCGCAGGTCGCGCAGTACCGGCTCGACGGTCGCGTGCAGATTGAACGCGTCGACAATCGGCTGCACCCAGCGGTGGTCCGGCACGCTCGCGTTGAACTTGGTGAACCAGGGCAGCGCGCCGTGGGCGAATCCGTCAACAATCCACGTCTTCACCTCTTCGCCCGGCGCGACCGAGTCCTTCCAGCGGTACTGGTGCTCCGGGCCGACCGAGGTGATCAGGCGAACCGGCCGATCCGGGAAGACGCCGCGGTTGCGCTTGCCGTTGCGGCCCGCGGCCCAGGGCGCCTCGATCCCATGCCGGCCTTGTTTGTCGATGATGAACAGCGGTGCGAGTGGCTCGGCCAGATCTTGGGCCAGGTCGCGCGCGGCGAGTGCACCCAGGTTCGGGACGAAGCGAGCGTGCGGACGGAGATCGCGGACCGCCTGGTCCCAGATGCCCACGAGTTCGCCGAGTCGACGGTGGCGCCAGGCCACGTACTCCGGCCAGCCCTCGGCGTACTCGGCGGCGGGCAACTCGAGGCCGGTCTCGTCGCGGAACGACTTGCGCGCGGCCTCGCTGTAGGAGATGCCGTAGTACCCCTCCCACCGGTTCGCGAAGACCGCGTCGACGCCGTAGTCGCGGACGATCTCGCGGATCACCTGGGTGATGAACTCCCGGTGGTACGACGTGAACCCGCAGGTCAGCCAGATGCCGGGGTACGCCCAGTGCTCGATCGGGTTCCCGTCACGGTCGCGAGCGAGCCACTCCGGATGCGCCTCGGCCGCGTCGGCGTGGATCGCGTGCGGGTCGACGCGGGCCATCACGCTCATGCCGAGGCTGCGCGCGCCCTCGACCAACGTGCCGAACGGGTCGGTGTCGCCGAGGTACTTGCTGCGGTGGTGGTACTCGAGCCGGGTCGGGTAGTAGGCGACGTACCCGCCGGCGCTGATGCAGGTCGCGTTCGACTTGCTGTCGCGCATCAACTGCAACCAGAAGTCCGCGTCGAAGTGCGCGGGATCGTCCTCGGCCAACGTGATCTGGGCCCACCGCGTGGCCGCCAACGGCCAGTCCGGATCGGAATCGGCGGCTGGGGCCTGCTGCTCGGGCTCGGTGTGCATCGCGCCTCCGGAGTCGTCGGGTTCTAAGATTGTCAGACAAGAGTGCACGACTGGCAAGAGCTGGTGTTAGCCTTTTCGTCATGGACTACCGGGGTCACGAGCTGAGCGCGAACGTCTCGATGCTCTTCACCGAGCTGCCCTATCCGGACCGGTACGCCGCCGCCGCGCAAGCCGGATTCCGCGTCGTCGAGTCGTGGTGGCCGTTCGCCGCACCCGATCCGTCCGTGGCCGAGATCGACTCCTTCGTGCGGACCGTTGAGGTGGCAGGAGTGTCGCTGGGCGCGCTGAACTTCTACGGCGGCGACATCCCTGGCGGGGAGCGCGGCGTTGCCTCACACCCTGATCGGCAGGATCAACTCGCGGCCAACGTCCGGGCTGTGGTGGCCATCGCCGAACGGACCGGGTGCCGGTTGTTCAACCTGCTCTACGGCCAGCTCGACGATCGCTGGTCACCTTCGGAGCAGGCCTTGTGCGCGACGGATGCGATCCGGTCGGCGGCGTCTGGGGTAGCCGCGATCGGCGGCACGGTGTTGATCGACCCGCTCACCAAGGGGTTGAACGGCCGCTATCCGTTGTGCACCGCGGACGACGTACTCGCGGTGCTCGGTCGATTGCAGGATGTCGACAATCTGTCGATGCTGTTCGACACGTTCCATCTGGGCAGCAACGGGGTCGATCTGGTCGCGACGGCGTCGACGGTTGACGTCGCGCACGTACAGCTGGCGGACAGTCCGGGGCGCGGCGAGCCGGGCTCAGGTTCGCTGCCGATCGACGAGACGCTGGATGCGTTGAAGGCCGCGGGCTATCAGGGCGTCGCGGCCTGCGAGTACAAGCCGACGACCGACACGATCGCAAGCCTGGCTTGGATCTAAAGGCTTTCGCCGGCAGCTTTGCGGAGGGCGTCCGCGACGGCGGCGACCGCGGGGGTCTGGGTACGGCGCGTCAGCAGGAAGACCTCACGGCCGACGGAACCCTCAGCCGGAAGCTTGACGGCGACTCCTGACGGCTTGCCGTGGCCCAGGACCAGGTCCGGGAGGAGCGCGCCGGCACCCGTCGTACGAACCAGCTCGAGCAGGATCAGGAAGTCGTCGGAGCTGTAGCGCAGATCTGGTTCGAATCCGCCGAGCTCCCGACACACCCGCACCTGCATCTCGCGATGGCCGGTGCCGGGTTGACAAGACGCCCACGGAACGTCGGCCAGCCGTGCGATCGACACCCGGTCGGCTGCAGCCTCGGGATGATCCTTGGGCAGCACGACGCGGATCTCTTCGCGCAGCAACTGCTCGCGGACCAGGTCGGCATGTATGGCCCGCGGCTGACCGTCGTACTCGTCGCCGATCACCACGTCCAACTGCTGCAGCCTGAGTGCCGGGGCGGCCTGCTCTACTTCGGCCTCGGCCGCCTCGATGCGGATCTCGGGATGACTGGCGGCCAGGGCCTGCACGGCCGGGGCGACGATGCGCAGGAACGCGGACTGGAAGGACGCAACGCGAACCACCCCAGCCACCCGCCCCGCGGCGACCGCGGCAAGCTCCGCCTCTGCCGCCTCCACGCCCTCGAGCAGCGCGGCGGCATGCCGGACCAGAACCTGACCGGCTGGAGTCAGCCGGACGTTGCGCCCGATGCGTTCGAGCAGCGGCGTCCCGGCCTCCCGCTCCAGCACGGACAACTGCTGCGAGATCGCGCTCGGCGTGTAGCCGAGGGCGCGGGCCGCGCCGTGCACGGTGCCGCGGCCGTGGACTTCGCGCAGGAGTCTGAGGCGATGCAGATCCAGCATCTGTTCAGAATAGCTACACGATGCTGTCCATGAAGCCGCGATGGACGTGAACAATCGGTTGGCCTGACCATCGATGCCGTGGGCGCCCTCTTCTGTCTTCTGTCCGCCGCCGGGTTCGGGGCGATGGCCGTGTTCGGCAAGCTGTCGTACGACGCTGGTGTGTCGGTCGATGCGCTGTTGCTCGTCCGCTTCGGCCTCGCCGGTGCGGTGCTGCTTGCGATCGCGCTGGCCCGCGGCGCGCTTCGCAATCTCCCCCGCCGGGCTGTGCTCGCCGGTCTGGGCATGGGTGTCTTTGGCTATGCGGCGCAGGCCGGTCTGTACTTCTCCGCTTTGGCCAGGATCGACGCGTCGCTGGTGGCGCTGATCCTGTACGTCTACCCCGTGCTGGTCATGGCTGGCGCCGTCGTACTGCGACGAGAGCGGGCATCGCGGCGGCGGGTCTGGGCGCTGGGCTTGGCGCTGGCCGGAATCGGGTTGGTGCTCAGTGGGGCGGCGGCTGGTCGGTTCGACATCGTTGGCGCGCTGCTGGCGTTGGGTGCGGCGATTGTCTACACCGGCTACATCCTGGTTGGTGATCGGGTCGACATCTCCCCGCTCGCGCTTGCCGCGCTGGTCTGCTGCGGGGCGTTCGGCACGTTCCTGCTGACCGGGCTCATGCGCGGCGGCACCGCTCTCGGCTTCGCGCCGGCCGGGTGGTTGTGGCTGGGCGCGCTGGCATTCGTCAGTACGGTCGCTGCGATCCTGTTGTTCTTCGCTGGAATGGGCCGGGTCGGCCCGTCGGTCGCCTCGATCCTGTCGATCCTCGAACCGGTCGTAACGGTGATCGCGGCGGCCGTGGTCTTCGGCGAGGTCCTTACACCGATCCAGTGGCTCGGCGGCGCGCTGGTCCTGTCCGCCGTACTAATCGTCCAGTGGCCCAGCCGGTCGGCTGATCAGGCTGGGCGCCAATCCTCCGCTCAGTCCGGGCGAGGGTCGCGTGCTCAGGCTGGGCGGCAGACTGGGGCCGTGGCGAGGTCGGCGTTGGCTCGGGTCGCTGCGTTGAGGTTCTTCGGAGCGGAGGACCAGGCGGCGACCCACAGCTCCTGCGCGTGCTCCGAACCGAAGTCGCCTGCCGCGTGAGCAGCCATCATCGACAGATGGTGAGCCCAGTCGGCGGCAGCCGCCCGATCGGCAGTCGCGACCCGGCTGAGGACCACCATCCGCTGCTTGCAGGCCGCAGCCGTACTCCCGGTAAGTTTCGCGCACCCACCCGCAGCCCTGGCCTGCGCGGTCACGGCAGCATTCAGCGCCGCGATATCTCCTGGTCCGGCCAGCCGAGTCCGCTTCCAGATCGCTTTAGTCACCTCTTCGGAATTCCTGCCACTCAGTAAATCGGTCCGAGCCTGAACGTGTTCGCGCCAATGCCCAGCCGCCTTCCGCGCGGCAGCAACGACCGCCTCAGTCGTCCGGATCTCCGCAGTACAAGCATCTGCGGGCGCTCCGCCGGTGACATTCCGCACCGGCTTCGACACGCTCACTGTCGGCGCCGGATGGCTCGCATTGTGTGCGGAATGGTCAGCAGTGGGCGGAGGCTGAACCGTCGGCTCGTCACCCGACCCGAGTTGCGCAATGGCCACGCCTGCTGCGATGACGACGGCAGCGATGACCCCCACGACGACCAGCAGCATCGGCCGCCGTTCCCGGTGTAGTGCCCGTCTGGCTCGCGACATATTTCAAGTCCCCCAACTTGAACAATCGACCGTCCGGCCCAAAATGCTGCCACGGCGCGCGGAAAAGCGCGAACGATTCACGGTACGCGGCAGTAATCGTGCATTCTGTACTTCGCCTTGAATTACGGCTGATCACAGGCCGGATCGGGCCGGACACACCCCGCCGACAATCGTTGCCGGATCTTTCGCCGGATTCGCGGCGGACGACGGCAGACTGGATGACATGAACCGGCGGATGGCGTGGGCGGGAGTCGCCGCACTCGTGACGACGGCCGCGGTCGCGTGTACCAGCGACGACAACGCGGCACCCCCTGCGTCCACTCCGAGCACGGCCACCTCGACCTCGGCCACGCCATCCGCTGTTCCGTCGTCCACTCGCTCCACCCCAGCGCCAACGCCTCCGCCGACGACCGCGCCGCATCCCGTCTCACTGCAGTCGCTCATCGCGAAGAAGTACGACGGAGGCAACCTCCGCCTCGTCCGCGTACTGGCGCGCAATCCCGCCTACACGCGCTACCACGTGACGTACTCCAGCGGCCGGCTGACGATCTCCGGGATCATGAACGTGCCGACGACGCCCGGCCCACACCCTGCCCTCGTCCTGAACCACGGCTACATCGACCCGGCCGTCTACACCAACGGCCGCGGCCTGATGCGTGAGCAGGACTACCTCGCGCGCCGCGGGTACGTCGTACTGCACACCGACTACCGCAACCACGCCCAGTCGACGGATGACCCACGTGCCGAACTCAACCTGCGCCTGGGCTACACCGAGGATGTGATCAACGCGGTCCTCGCGCTCCGGACCTCGCAGTACGTCGATCCGGAGCGAATCGGACTGCTCGGCCGGTCGATGGGCGGCGGGATCACCTACAACGTGCTCGTCGCACAACCCGGGCTGGTCAAGGCAGGCGTTGTCTTCGCGCCGGTCAGTTCCGACACTGTCGACAATTTCAATCGCTGGACCCGGGATGAGCGGCCGGTCGCCACGGCCATCGTGCGCACGTACGGCGAGCCGGCCCGGAATCCGACGTTCTGGCGCAACGTGTCACCGGTGAACTTCTTCGGCCGGGTCACCGAACCCGTCCTGATCCACCACGGCACATCGGACTCGACCTGCCCGATCTCTTGGTCGCGTGAGACTCTCGCCGCGCTGAAGGCCGCCGGCAAGGACGCCACGATGTACACCTACCCCGGCGAGGAACACGCCTTCGGCCCGGCCTGGCCGACCTCGATGGCCCGGACGGTCGCTTTCCTCAAACAGCACGGGGTTTGAGTGCGCTGACGGCGTACATCGTCAGGGACATGTGGAAGGCTCCTCGGTCGGCTGCCTCGGCTAGGCCCTGGGCGAAGTTATCTGCCTCGGCGGGCGTGATGACGCCGGCCTGGGCGGCGGTCAGATGCATCATCGCGATGAAGCCTTGGCGTGCGCCTTCCTGCGCTTCGATCCAGGTGGACGCGGTCTCGCCGGTGATCTCGAGGCCGGCTTCGGCCAGCAGGCCGCGGAGTTGCCTTCCGGAGAACGGGTTCGCGGACTCGGACAGGAAGTAGCCGACCATTCGCTGCAGTACGTCGGGATCGGCCGGGTGGATGATCGCGGTCGCCCAGTCCGTGTCGATGAGCGCGATCCGGCCGCCGGGACGGAGTACTCGCGTCATCTCTTTTACCACTGCAGTCGGATTGTCGACGTGCTGCAGGACGCGCTCACACCGGAGAACATCCACAGACTCGTCCCCGAACGGCAGCGCCTCCGCATGACCGTCGACGTACTCCACCTGCACACCGGCCGACCGCCGGGTTGCCTCGGTGCGGAGGCCGGGGCTTGGCTCGACGCCGATCGCGTGACCGTCCGGTCCGACCAACTCCGCGAAGGCGACCACATCCTCACCCGTGCCCGAACCAACGTCGACCGCCGTCTCCCCCACCGCCGGCGCCAACTTCCGGAGCGCCCACGTCTTCAGCGTCTTCACGGCCGGCCGCGACGCCATCACGTCGAGGATGAACGCCTGCCGCTCGATGTTCTGCTCGGCGACGTGCGTCAGCTTGAAGCTCCCCCGCGTCGCGTCGACCACGGGCTCGTCCGGCACCTGAGTCTCAGTCATCTGATCTCCCCCTTCAGTACGCCGAGAGTAGCGCCGGACGAGCCCGCCCCCGAAGCCCTTTCCCTGAAGGCCGTTGAGGACACGGCCCTTCAGGGCAACGGCTGCCATTCGTCGTTGGTCATCCGAAGGATCGCCCACCCCACCGCGGCGAACCCGGCTGCCTGCAGACCCCAGCCGAACAGATCCAGCGTGTGGTTGGGCACGATGATCGCCGCGATGAAGTGGATCGGCTGCGACACCATCACCGCCACCGCCGCCCACCGAGCCACGATCCGCGACCGCCACATCGCGATCCCCAGCACGACCGTCCCGACGACATGCCCCAAGACGAAGATCGCACCCGCCAGATTCATCGATCCGTGCGTGACGTCGACCGCCTTGGTGATCGACGCGACGTCCAGCCCCGCCGTCCCCGCCGACCAGGTGAACAGATCGCTCGACGCCGTCCACGGCAGCGACAGATACCCCGGTACGACCAGGAAGAGCGCGATCGCGGTCAGCCACGGAGCCCCCCGGCGAGTGAGCCGGCCGACAGCGTAGGCACCCGGCACCAGCGTCAGGATCCCGATGAATCCGAGCCAGATCACCATCGAACTACGATCAAGATTGTCGACAATCTTCGTGACGATCGTCGACACGTCGTCCACCGTGTCGTACGGCAGGAAGTACCGCAGCAGGGCGATCGCGGCCGGCCCGATCGGCAGGATCAGAGCCGCGACCCATCGCTGGACGGGGCGTACGTCGGTGCCCGTCGTACGTGTCATCGTCTGGCTCATCGCGCACCGACCAACTCACGCGACGGCAGGAGTACCGCGATCACACCGACGATCGTCAGTGCGACACCGATTCCCGCGGCGGCGACGGCCGGCGCCGGGACATCGGACGCGAAGAACGCCGGTACGGCGAACAGCGCCGACGCGATCCGCAGTGTGATCAGCGGAGCCAACGCCCACCGCTGTCCCTGCCAGGCGAAGCCGACCATCACCAGACTGACCAGCCCGACCACGGCCGCACCGACCGCGATCTCCATCGGCGGGTGCTCCCCATCGGTCAGCAGCGGCGTGAACAGATCCACCACCGACAGCAGCCCGAGCACAACCAGCCCGGCCTTGTTCGTTCCAGACATCTCGCTACCCCCTCAACAGGTTCTGACCGCTCCACCGTCACGCCCCGGCCTGGCGCTGCGCTTGGGGTTGCGCTCCCAGCGGTCCAGGCAGCTCCCCGGCCGATCCGGGATCGCGTTCCCGAGACGCCAGGACACCTCCGGGCGCACACTGCCGGTATGAACGCATCCAGCTCCACGTCGAGGCGCTTGCTCGCGGGCGGTCTGGGTGCGTTCGCCGTCGCCGAGGTTGTCGCCGGAGTGGCGATCGCCGTAGCGATCGGGTTGAGCTGGTCGGAGGCCGTGGACGCCTTCGTGGTGACGAACGGCCTGATGGGCCTGACCTTCGGACTCTGCGGCGCAGTCATCGCCTGGCACCGGCCGTCGAACCCGATCGGCTGGCTCTTCATCGCCGACGGCATTGGTCACGCCACCACCGCATTCGGCGGACCGCTCGCGGTGGCCCTCCCGGACGACAGCGCGATTCAGCGCGTGACCGTCACCGTCGCCCTGGCCGCGTGGCCGTGGTCGATCGGCCTGTTCCTCCCGCTTGCCCTGCTCCTGTTCCCCACCGGCCATCTGCTCTCGCCCCGGTGGCGTTGGGCCGCGATCGGCATCATTGTCACCGCACCCCTGTTCGTTCTCGAGATGGTCGGCAGCGGCGACACCCTCTCCCCCGGCGTATCGACCGGTTACCTGACCATCCCGTCGTACGACGCCCTCGGGCCGCTGTGGACGGCGACCGAACTGCGCAACCTGGTGGCAATACTGCTCGCCATCGTCTGTCTCTTCGTCCGCTACCGCCGCGCCGACGAAATGGGCCGCCGGCAACTCTTGTGGCTGCTGCTGGCCTCCGTCATCGCGCTCCTCTTCGTCACGCCGTGGTCCTTCGTCGCCGGAACGCCGATCTTCGTATTGTTGACAATCCCGCTCATCCCGATCTCCGTCGCGGTCGCGATCGTGCGGTACCAACTGCTCGACATCCGGCTCGTCGTCTCCCGCGCACTGACCTGGGCGCTGCTGTCCTTGGTTGCCATCGGCGCTTATTCCGCCCTGGCCGCGCTGCTCGGCACCTTGATCTCGTCCCACGTCGGCCGATCCGCCGCGATCACCGTGCTCCTCGCACTGATCCTCGCGCCGATCCTTCCCCGCCTCCAGCGTCTCGTCGACCGCGCCCTGTACGGCGACCGCCGCGATCCCGCCCGCGTCGCGTCCCGGGTCGGCGAACAACTGTCCGTCGGCCTCCCCGGCGTCGTCGCCGCCATTCGCTCCGCCCTCCGCTTCCCGTACGTCGGTCTGATTGTCGACAACACGACTGTTGCCACGGACGGCATACCACCGCAGACCGTCGTACCGCTGGAGCTCGAGTACGGCGGCCGTGTGGTCGCGACGCTCGAGGTCGGCCTGCGGTCCGGCGAATCCACGGTGTCGTCGACGGACCGCGACGTCCTCGCGCTGGTCGCCGTACCGCTCGCCGCGGCCGTGCATGCAACCCGATTGTCGACGGAACTGCAGTCCTCCCGGGAGAAACTGGTCTCCGCACGGGAAGAGGAGCGCCGGCGAATCCGCCGCGATCTGCATGACGGCCTCGGCCCTACGCTCACCGGTGTGGCGTTCACTGCCGACGCGGCCGCCAACCTGGTATCGGCTGATCCGGTCAAGGCGGCGGACCTCCTGGCCACCCTGCGCGCCGATACTCGTACCGCGATCGCTGACGTACGTAGGCTTGTTGACAATCTGCGACCACCCGCGCTGGACGAACTCGGCCTGGTCGGAGCACTACGGCAACGCGCCGACCAGTTGTCCTTCCGCGCAGACGGCGCGTTCGTCCACGTGGAGGTTTCGGCCGACGGCCTGCCCGCACTGCCCGCGGCTCTGGAGGTCGCCGCCTATCGGATCGCCACCGAAGCGCTGAACAACGTCGTCAAACACTCGCACGCGACCAGCGCCGTACTAGCTCTACGCTGCGGCCCCGACCTCGAAGTCGAAGTCACCGACAACGGCCCACCCAACGGCGCCTGGCGCCCAGGCGTAGGCCTCCAAGCCATGCACGACCGAGCCACCGAACTAGGAGGCCACGTAGCAGCCGGCCCCACCCCCACCGGCGGCAAAGTCCAAGCCCACTTCCCCCTAACCCCAACATGACGCCCCGCCTCGCCGTCACCTGCAGCGAACCCGCTCGGACATCCCGCGGCGGAGACCGGCTTCGCCCGGAGCCGACGCCATCCCGTTCCGCCACCCCGGTCTGACCTTCGTCTGGAGCTGATATGACGCCACCCGCCGACCAGCTTTCGCCTGGCGCCGAGATCATCCGCGTTGTGCTTGCTGACGACCATCCGGTTGTCCGCGCGGGGCTTGCCGCCTTGCTCACCTCCTTGCCGGGCATCGAGGTGGTAGGTGTCGCCAAGACCGGGCGGGAGGCAGTGCGCGAGGTCATCACCAGCCGACCGGACGTCGCCGTACTGGACCTGCAGATGCCCGACCTCGACGGATTCGCCGCCACCCGCGAGCTGGTCCGTTCCGCACCGGAAGTCGCCGTACTCGTGTTGACAATGTTCGAGGACGACGACTCCGTCTTCGCCGCGATGCGCGCCGGCGCCCGCGGCTACCTGGTCAAAGGCGCCGAACAGGAAGAGATCGCCCGCGCAATCCGAGCCGTCGCCGCCGGCGAGGCGATCTTCGGCCCCGGCATCGCCCGCCGAGTCCTCGGCTTCTTCTCCGCCCCACCACCCACGGCAGACCCGTTCCCCGAACTCACCACCCGCGAACGCGAGATCCTCAACCTCCTCGCCGCCGGCCTCTCCAACCCCGCCATCGCCACCCGCCTGGACCTCGCCCCCAAAACAGTCGCCAACAACGTCTCCGCCATCTTCACCAAACTAGGCATAGCCGACCGCTCCACCGCCATAATCCAAGCCCGCAACGCCGGCCTGGGCACAGACCACCCCTGAGCCCCTACCGAACAGCGTTCAGATAGCGATTGCCGATCGTTCGCAAGTGATCGATCAAGGCAGGCGGACCGTCGACGTGGAAGTCGAGGCCGAGCATTCCGATGTAGACGGCAACGATCTCCAGGGTCTCGGCGCCGGTGACGAGGACGCTGGTGTTGTCGTCCACTGACTCCACAATCCCAACGGCAGCATGGATCCGGGACAAGACCTCCTGCGCAGGAGCGAAGACAGTGATCCGCGCGTGCACCTTCCACCCGGTGGTGGCAACATCTCGCAGTACAAACTCGGTGTAGTCGTCACCCGGCATCGGCCGAGGCACATATCGCCGGCCTGTTGCCATCCGCAACGACATCCAGTCGACCCGGTAAGTCCGCCATACGTCGGCTTCATCCCGCGCGACGAGGTACCAGTACCGCTGCCAGCTGACCAAACGATAGGGCTCAACGAGAATCGGCAGCTCGCCCCCAACCCCCGACCCCGGACCACGAATCGGCACATCCACAGGGATCTCATAGTCGAAGCGCAGATAATGCTCATCCCGAATGCAGGCCGCAATAGCCGTCAGCACCCCAGGATCGATCTCCGGATCCGCCACGTTGGAGCCGGTGTTATCCGGACCCTTCTCCATCGTGCTGCTGATCGCGTTCACCTGCCGCCGGAGCCGATGCGGCAGCACCTGCTCGAGCTTCGTCAACGCCCGCGCACTGCTCTCCGCCATCCCGGCAACACCAGCCCCCGTCCGCAACCCGACAGCGACCGCGACCGCCTCCTCGTCATCCAGCAGCAACGGCGGCAGCTTGGCACCAACGCCCAATTGATAGTGCCCAGCGGCACCGCGCGTCGCATCGACCGGATACCCGAGCTCGCGAAGCCGGTCGATGTCGTTGCGGATCGTCCGCGTCGTCACCTCCAACCGCTCGGCCAACTCCGTGCCGGTCCACGCCGGCCGGGCCTGCAGCAACGCCAGCAGAGACAGCAACCGCGACGAGGTTTCGAGCATGCAGAAAATCATCGCACAAACAGGAACGTAATGTTCCTATATGGATTCTACGGTGAAGCCATGACCACGAACGAGAGCATCCGGCCCTTCACCGTCGACATCGCCCAGGCTGACCTGGACGATCTGCTCGCCCGCCTCGCGCGGACGCGGCTGCCCGAGCCGGCCCCCGGCGACAACTGGGACCTCGGCACCCCGAACCACTACCTTCGCGAGATGGTCGACCACTGGCAGCAAGGGTTCGACTGGCGCGAGCAGGAGGCGCGGATGAACGCCTTCCCGCACTACCTGACCGAGATCGACGGCCAGACCGTCCACTTCATCCACGTGCCGTCCAAGGTCGAGGGCGCAACGCCGCTGCTGTTGCTGCACACCTACCCGGGGTCGTTCGTCGACTTCCTCGACATGATCGGCCCGCTCACCGATCCGGTCGCGTACGGCGGATCCGCCGACGACGCCTTCTCCGTCGTCGTACCGTCGATGCCGGGCTTCGGCTTCAGTACGCCGCTGGTGGACCGCGGCTGGACGATGGCCCGGGTCGCTCGCACATACGACACCTTGATGCGCCGGCTCGGCTACTCGTCGTACGGCACTCATGGCTCCGACGGCGGCGCGATGGTCTCCCGCGAACTCGGCCTACTGAACCCCGAGGGCTTCCTGGGTCTGCACGTGCTGCAACTGTTCTCGTTCCCGTCCGGCGACCCGGCGGAGTTCGAGAAGTTCACGCCCGAGGACTACGCGGCGCTCGAGCACCTGAAGTGGTTCCAGTCGGTCGGCGGGTACAACGCGATCAACGCGACCCGGCCGCAGACCGTTGCCGTCGGCATCTCCGACTCACCGGTCGGGCAGCTCGCCTGGAACGAACTCTTCAACAACTTCGGCGACGGCACCAGCCTGGTCTCCCGCGACCAGATCCTGACCGAGGTCTCCCTGTACTGGTTCACCAACAGCTCTGCCGCAGCCGGCCGCTACCACTACGAAGAGGCGCACGCCGGTACCGAACCCCAGATCAACCACGCCCCCACCGGCGTCGCCGTCTTCACCGACGACTTCAAGACCATCCGCCCGCTGGCCGATCGCGACAACACCAACATCGTCCACTGGTCGAAGTTCGACAAAGGCGGCCACTACGCCACCCTCGAGTGCCCCGACGAGGTCACCAACGACCTCCGCACCTTCTTCCGCAACCTCTGACCCGACCCGAGCCGGCTCACCATCTGGTGGGCCGGCTCATCAGTTCAGTTCGATGGTGCCGACGTGCTTCGGTCCGACGGTGTCGAAGACGAGGATGCCGGGCCGGTACAGCCGGCTCACGTAGATGCGTTGACCGTCCCCACTGACCGCGAGCCAAACCGCCAGGTCCAGATCGGCCCGCACCGTCGAGACGACCTCCCGGTTGCCGACGTCGACGACTCGTAGGACATCCTCGTTGTTCTCGGATCCGAGCAAGTAGAGGTGTTCGCCGTCCGCACTCACCCCGGCAGTGCGCAACCTACCCTCCACAGGGAACGGCGTCGGCCGCGACATCTCCACGGCGGTATTGATCACGGAGTACGTCGAACCGCAGACGACGTACAGGGATCCGTTCGGGCCGGGCACGAGGTCGATGGGCTCTGCGCCCACCTTGATCGGGCTTCGTGCGGCCTGCCTCGTCTTGGTGTCGATCACCGCGACAGTCCCGGAGTCCTTCGCGGCGACATACAGACGGCCGCCGTTCTCGTCGACGGCAAGATCCGATGGGGCCGGGCCGCTCGCCAGCGGACCACCGATCGTCGCCATCGCCTCTGTGTCCACAACCGTGATCGTCTCGGCCTGCGGGCTGAGCACGTAGAGCCGATGGGTCGCGGCGTTCAGCGCGAGGCTGGTCGGGCCGGGAGCGACGAGGATCGGACTACCGATCAGCTTCCAGGCGGAGACATCGACCACGGAGATCGAGCCCGCTCCGGAGTTGCTGACGTACAACCTCGAGCCGTCGGGCGACAGCTCCAACCGGCTCGGCTGGTCCCCGACCGCGAGCGACTTGCCAACCTGCTTTCGGGTCGTCGTGTTGATCCGCACGATCCTGTCGTTGGCGATATCGGAGGCGTAGAGGTAGTCGTTGTCCGGACTGACCACGAGGCCGAGCGCCACCGGCGCTACCGGACCTGGCGGTACCGCGACCACAACCGCCCCACCCAGTACGACGGGGGCCAGCAAGGCGGCCGCGATCGCCCACGGGCGGATCGGCGTACCCTCCGACTTGTTTCGGTACGCCGCGATCCCGAGGATCAGCCAGACGACGAACAAGGCCCCGACGACGATCTCCGGGGAAGTGAACCTGCCGGGACGTTCGAGCAGTCCGATCCACGCAGCGAAGCCGCCGAGCACCCATGCGCCGACGAAGTCCTTCGACCGCGACCGGACCAGTGGACCGGCCATGGCGAGCACAGCCGCGAGGACGCTTAGAATCGCCGGGTACAGAGGCCGGATCCTCGAGTGGCGGTAGTCGTACAGCAGGATCACCAGGATCAGTACAGCCGCTACTGTTCCGAGACCCAGCAGAAGGATCTGCCGACGTGCGGTCAGGTCGCCGGTACGGCGGAGGAGGACCACGCCTTCGATGCCGGCTGTCAGCCAGGCGACGTGGGCGATGCCGATCATCGCGGCGGGCACAGGTTCGTGGGTGGGCGTTCCCGGGACCCAATGCACGAGCCAGCCGAGTGCAAGGACGACGCCGAAGAGAGCCGGAGCGGTCAGCCCTGCGGCGAAGGCCGGTTTGGCCGAGCGTGCCACCGCGCAACACATGACGATGCTGACGGCAACGAGATACCAGCTGAAGTCCACGGCTGCGGCCGCGATCGCGGTGCCGGCCGCGACCAAACTCGAGACGAACACCTGCCACGGCAGATCGGGTGGGCGGAGCCGGCTTCGCCACCGTCTGGCGGAAGCCTTGGCCGCGGCGCTGAACGTTGGCCCGGTCGGACGTCGTACTGGCATCGGCGACGCCGGCCTGCCCGTGCTCGCGGGTGCGTCCAGGACGGCTCGGGCAGTCTCCGAGACGGCCCGGCTGTCGTCGTCGAGAAGGTACTCGAGCCGGCCTCCGGCGATCCGGCGTACCTGGTCGTTGCTTGCCCTGAGCAACTGGCCGAGCGGCTCAATGGCGGTCTGCCGGATGGCAGGCAGTGGACTGTCGAGCGCCGTCGTGATCCGCTCGGGCAGGGTCCAGTGCGCATTGGCCGCGATCACCGTCCGACCCTCGACCTCGGCGAACTGCCTCGGCCGCTGGTTCGGCTGCTCGGCGACGACCGCGCGATAGACATAGTCGTACAACTCGTCGACCGTGATGTCGCCGTCTTCGTCGAGGTCAGCCGCCCCGCTCTGCAAACCCTGGACCAGGTGCCGTGTGAACACCGACTGCGATGCCTGGCCGTGAATCGTGCTGCCCTCGAAGGCGTACTGCGTCGAATCCGTTGCCGTCAGCACCGTCCTGCCTCGGCCGCCCAGTGCCTCGCCGGTGTGGATCGCCGCATCCGCCTTCGCGTACTGCTGAACGGCGTACGCACCGCTGTAGCAGGTGTCCAGGATCAGGATCTTCTGCCGGGACCGGCTCTCCTGCAACGCCTCGTCCACCAACTGCACCGAGAGCGCGCTGAACCGCAGGTTGTCGCGCCTGGTCGTGGACATCGCCAGGTAGAGCCGGCCGTTGTCGTCCTTCAGACCGTGGCCACTGAAGTACAGCAACGTCAGATCGTCGCGCTCACTGGCGGCATAGAACGCGGCGATCTCCTCACCCACCCGGTGCGTGGGTTCGTTGATCAACATCTGTACGTCGAACCCGGCGATCACCGGATCCGCGAGTACCTCAGCCAGCGCCTCCGCATCCTGGGCCGGCGCGGTCAGTCGTCTCAGCCCGGTATCCGCGTAGTCGTAGGTGGCCACCAACAACGCCCGCCGACGCCCCACGTCAGCTCGATTCGTGCTTGCGCAGGAACGCCTCGATCAACTGCTGTCGCTCCCCGGCCGTAGCCCGATCCAGCTCGATCGAGTCCTCACCGATGGTCAGCTTGATCGCCTGCGAGCCGCTCCGGCGCCCGAGCCAGTCCTTCAGAACCGCCATCAGCACCGACACCGCGCCGCCGGCACCGCCCAGCGCCACCGCGATCGTTCCGACCGTGGCCGGGTCTCCTTTGCTTCCCTCCGGCGCCGATTGCTGAACGGCCCGCGTCTCGAACTCGTGCTCGACCAACTCACGCCGCAACTGCCTGATCCCACGATCCGCCAACTCCGGATCGTCCTCCACTACCGCGACGACCACCCACACCCCCACGACCAACCCCTCCCATGACACCGACCACATGATCCCCGGCCCGCGCTCATCCGGCAACGGTCCGTAGCTATCCACTTGCGATCCGCTGGCCACGCAGATACGAAGGGGAGCCCGGAGCGCTCATCGCGCTCCGGGCTCCTTTGGGCTCCACCCTTCTGGAGGGAGGTCCGGGCAGAGCTTCCTATCACGGGCCCCGCCACGAACGGACCCCTCGAACCCCGAACCACCCCCGTACGTCATCCCCTCATTGACGCTACGCCGCACTACCCACGCCGACAACGACTCGCTCCAGTCGCGTCGGACGTTCAAACGATCGCTCGGCTAATGCCTGGTGAGAAACTCCGCGAGTTCCCGTTCGCGCTCCTCGAATGTCGGGCGGTCCACCTCGATCGAATCGCCTTCCAGCGTCAGGGTCACTGTCCACGGATGCTTCCGCCGACGGATCCAGTCCCCCAGCAAGGCGACCACGGTCTGCTCTGCGCCCGCGCCCATCAACGCCACCGCGATCGCTACCGAACCATCTGACGGCTCAACGACGTCCTGCGTCGGGAGCTCCTCCCCCGCGAGTTCCTTGCGCAACTGCTGGAGGGCTTTCACGCACTTCTTCTCATCTACCCCGTGATGAGTCGACACCCGCACCTCGACCCAGCGCCCTTCGCCCATCCCAGCTCCTCCAACGGTTGCGTCCGGCCCCATTCCCCGGCCTGTGGATAACTCCGGCGTCGCATCCTTCACGACTCCTATCCTGATCAAGACGTCCCCCAACCGGAAGGATTTCGATGCCTTTCAACGAAGCGCCCCACATCCTCCCCGACGGCGCGCACGTCTGGGTACAGCCCACCGCCGAGGCGTCGAAGTACCTCCCAGACCTCCTCAGCCTCTTCCGCGCCGGCAGCACCGAGCCCTTCGTCTTCGGCGACGAAGGCGAGCCGGAAGCAGCCATCATCCCCGTCGACATCTGGCGCGCTTTGGTCGCCGTGGCCACCGACGAAGACGGCTACGACCTCAGCCACCTCCTGGTCCAGGCTCGCCCCGAGCTCCACTGACGCGTCAGCCGAACGCCTGCGCCGCCCGGTGGTACCGATCGCCGACCGCGCGGACCGCCTCGGCCAACTCTGGCGCGTCCAGTACTTCGAAGTCCGCGTCCAGCAACCCCAACCACAACGCCAACTGATGCGGATCGTCCGAACCCATCTCGACAATGCATGTGTTGTCGTCAACCACTTCGGGCTCGATCGGGATCGGCATCCGGTTCCGCACGTACAGACTCGACGCCGCCACCCGGATCCGAGCCCGGTAATGCCACGACGCCTCCCCCACAGACCGCCGTACGAACTCCTCCACGTCTCCCTCGTCCAACTCGCGTGGCACAAACCGCGGCCCGTTAGGCGTCTTCAGGCGGAGCCGATCCACCCGAAACGTCCGCCACCCCTCCCGCCCGTTGTCCCAAGCAACCAAATACCACCGCCGCCCCCAAGCCACCAACCGATGCGGCTCCACCACCCGAGGCGACCGTACGTCGTTCTGCGTGTCCCCTTCCCCACCCCCAGCGCCGCGACGCGTCGCCCCACCGTCATGCCCAACGCCCGTCCCCGCACCATCCGCCGCCCTCGCATCCTGAAGCCCAGCCTCCCCCGTTCGCAGAACGCCAGCCGCACTCACGTCCTCAGGGTCAGCCGTCCCCACTCGCCGAACCCCGGCCGCACTCTCACCCCGAGCACCCGCGCTCCCACCGTCGTACCCAACGCTCGCCCCCGCACTCGCATCCTGAGGGCCAGCCTCTCCCGCTCGCCGAACGCCGGCCGCACTCACATCCCGAGCACCCGCGCTCCCACCGTCGTACCCAACGCTCGCCCCCGCACTCGCATCCCGAGCACCCGCGCTCCCACTGTCGTACCCAACGCTCGTCCCCGCACTCGCATCCTGAGGGCCAGCCGCTCCCGCTCGCCGAACGCCGGCCGCACTGTCGCCCCGAGCACCCGCGCTCCCGCCGTCGTGGGCATCGTCCGCGCGCGGAGTACCCCCTTCCTCCGCCGTCCCCCAGACCCCACCGCCCGCCCCGCCGGCACAGTCGAACCGCACCTGCTCCCGATCCCGGATCGCCGACGCGATCGCCGTCAACACCTCAGCATCAACCCGCGGCCCGCCTCCACCCACAGCAACCGTCGCCCCCGCAACCGCCCGCACCCGATGCCGCAACCGCGACGGCAACACCTGCTCCAACTTCACCAACGCCCTCACGGACGTCTCCTCAATCCCCGCCACACCCCCAGCCGCCGCGGTCCGCAACCCCACCGCAACAGCCACCGCCTCCTCGTCATCCAGCAACAACGGCGGTAACTCCCCACCAGCCCCCAGCCGATACCCACCCGCCACCCCCGGCCGCCCCTCAACCGGATACCCCAACCCCCGCAACCGCTCCACATCAGCCCGCAACGTCCGAGTAGAAACCCCCAACCGCCCCGCCAACTCCGCCCCAGCCCAATCCCGCCGAACCTGCAACAAAGACAACAACCGCAACAACCGAACCGACGTCTCCAACATCCCCCCACCATCCCACCAATCGCGGAAGATCAACTTCCGCAATAGCAAGGGAGACGTCCCGATGGATCTAGCCGTCAGCGACAGGCTCAGGGCCCGCCTGCTTCCGCAGCTTCGATAGCTGCCGCCGCAGTGGCGTCGGGGGTCTGCCAGCGAGATTGAGTGGTGGGTCCAGACGAGCGAGAACCTCTCTCTCGACCGCCATCAAGCGATCACCGTCGTCAACGGAAGCCGTGGCGACCTGGAGATGGTCCTCCATCCAAGTCGTCAGCGATGAGTCATCCAAGTGAGTCAGCCGCAGCGGCTCTCGCAGGATCGAAGCGAGAGTCAGCCTGAACGTCGAGAAGTCCGCGGATCCGTCGAGGTGCATCCCGACCAACCGGGACCACAGAGTGTTCATCGAGCGCCGGCCGCTGGGCCAGCGAGTAGCACCGGCCTGGCCCACGTAGATGAGACCTGGCGGCGCCGTCAGGCCCAACCCGTTCGACAGATCGTCGGCTCCGGCGTCATCGACCCACCAGCTGTACATACCGGGAGCGGAGAGCTCCGTTCGGCCGGCCGCACGGATGGCAGCTGGTCGTCGAGCCGATGCGGCATCCTTCAGCTTGGCCTCGAGCGCAGTCGCTAACGCCGACAACGACGGTTCGTCGAGGACAGCGTTCTCGGCCGTACGCCCGGTTGCGGCGCCGCGTGGTCGTCGTACCAGCTCAGACGCCGTCCCTGCGAGAGTCCTGTCAGTGGCGCGCTCACAAAGGCACCGAGTCGCGTCAGCTCAGGTGTGATGCAGGAGGTATACAGCGACGAGGCATGGATCTCGACCCGGGTTCCCCGAAGGCCGCCCATCAGAAGTTCGAGCCTCGCAGCCACCCAGGCCGCCCATGCACGCTGATAGTCAGACGAACAATCCGGCAGATAACGCTCGTACGGCGAGATCCAATCGTCGGGCCGAACCAGCCCGTATTCCGCCGAGAGGATGAACCAGGGCACAGCTGCCCGTTCGGCGTAGAGCCGTTGCCGTTTGAACAACGCCGAGATGTAGAGATCCCGGGCGGCCACAGGGACCGATCCCTTCTTCTTCACACAGGTCACCAATACGACGTCCGCGTGGGCGGGAACCGTAGGCGTTGCCGACGATGGGACAGGCTGTGCCGGCGCCTCACCGAGGCCCGCCCACCGATAGAGCCCATGCTCGACCCGAACGAACAGCTTGGGGAGACCTTCCGAGGCAGTCCCCACCGTCATCCGCTGCACGTGCGCCCGCAGTGTGCTCTCCTGGACAGCCGGATAGCGAGTCTGAAACCACGCGTTGACATCCCCCAGCCGGAAATTTCCGAGCGCTGTCGAGCGAATTCCTCCAGCAACTCCCAAACCGGACGCTCGTAGATAGCCATCGATCCCTGGCCCTCCCTCGCTCGGCAACGTACAGCGCCGCGATCATGGCAGCCCCCAGAACCTCCCTGTGGTTCAGGATGCATGCAGCGGCCGCGAGTGGCCACTGCCTAGACGATCATTGCCAGCTTCGCTCAGCAGGCCTCAGGCGGAGGCGATACGGAGTGAGCCTGATGGTGTGTGTTCGATGGTGCCGTGTTCGACGCATCGGGCGATTGATGCTTGGACGGCGGCGACGATGTCGGCACCGCTGCGGCGCCAACCGAACATGCGGCGTACGGCGTTGATCACCTCGGCCTCATCGACGCTGACGGCGTCCGCGACCGTGCCGACCACGGCCAGATCCAGCTCATCAGCCGGCACGTGCTGAACAGGGCGGATGTCGTCCTCGTTCCCAGGCACTCGAACGGTCACTGCGGACAGCTGCTCGAGCCGGTAGAAGCCATGAGCGTCGAGCGAGATGCGATTCCCGTCCACGTGGGATCGGCGAGCGACGAAGTCGATGTTGTCGCGGATCGCCGAACCGATCCGGCCGACGTTGAAGGCCGCTCTGATTCTCTTGTTGACCAGGTCGCGATGGATCGGAGCTTCATGCCTGAGTAGGCCGATGAGATAGGTCCGCAACGGTTCACGCGACTCGACACTCGAGAGCTCGTAGTACGTGTACGGCGCGGCCTCAGAGTAGGCGTCATAGGTCACAGTCCACTCGGGAGCCTGATCGAGGTCGATCTCCTCCATCTCAACCGGTTGGGCGGCGACCGACAGCACCTCATCACGCTGTACGCCTGCCAGGGCCTCGTTGATGGCCCTGCGCAATCGGGCAATCTGACCGTCACGATCCCTGTACCAGCTGAGGCCCCAGATCCTGTGTAGCTGCCAGCCGAGGCCTTCCAACACCGCGGCGCGCAACCGATCTCTGTCACGTGCGGCCTTCGCGGAGTGGTACGCCGCACCGTCGCTCTCAACGCCCAGAAGGTACTCCCCCGGCCGGTCGGGGTGCCGGACTCCGAGATCGATTCGGTAGCCAGCTGTCCCCACCTGCGGAACGACGTCATACCCCCACGACTGGATCACCTTCTGTACATCGGCCTCGAACGCGCTCTCGACATCCAGCTCATCCGGAGCCAGCTCCAGGGCAAGCGCCGGCAGTCCACGCTGCGCGAAGTCGAGGTATCCGCGCAGATGGCGAACCCCCTCGCTGGAGGTTTCGTGCATCTCGCCCGCCCGGAACGAACTCACCACCTCGACCCGCATCCGGGCACGGGTGATGGCGACGTTCAGTCTGCGCCAGCCGCCGTTCGTGTTGAGCGGCCCGAAGGACATCGTGAACTTGCCGTTCTCATCCGGGCCATAGCCGATGCTGAAGATGATGATGTCGCGCTCGTCACCTTGGACGTTCTCGAGGTTCTTGACGAAGAAGCCGGTCAACCGATCGTGACTATCGAGCAAGCCTTGGAGCAGCGGTTCGTCCGCGGAGCGCCGATCAATGGCGGCCGTGATCGTCTCCTCCTGCGCGCTGCTGAACGTCACGACGCCAATCGACAGCTCGGGGTGCAGCCGCCGGTGATGCAGGATTCTGTCGACCACGGCTTCGGCCTCGATGGGGTTGTCCCTCGACGATCCGCGTCGATACACGCCGTTCACGACAAACGACTCGACGCCGAGGTCGGGTGCCTCGAAACGCGCGCCAGGGAAGGTCTGCAGAGCACCTTGCCGAAGGTCCGACCCGTCCGTCGAATAGAACCGGTAGTTCGAGTAGGCGATGAGGTTCTCGTGCTGGCTGCGGTAGTGCCAGCTCAGCGGCAGTGACGCGAAGCTCGTCTTGCAGAGCTTGAGAACGGATTCGAAATCGTCGAGCCCCTCGTCGTCCTCGGACTCATCGATTGCCTGGGTGAAGAAGGCGGTCGGGGGAAGTTGCTTCTCATCGCCGGCAACGATCAGCTGCCTGGCACGGTAGATGCAGTTCACCGCGTCCGATGGAAGGACCTGCGATGCCTCATCGAAGATGACGACATCGAAGCTGAACGATCCTGGCAAGAACTGGGAGACCGACAGCGGACTCATCATGAAGCACGGCTTCAGCTCCTGAACGAGATCCTCGGCCTTCGACAGCAGCTCGCGGATCGGCAGGTGGCGGGTCTTCTTCTGCGCCTCTCGCTGAATCACACCTGCGGCTGTACCACCGATGGTCTTCGGACGCCTGCGATTGCACGCCTCGGCGACCGCCACATGGGTCGACCGAACCAGCTGCTGATCCAGATCCTTGAAGCGTCTCACCAGAGCATCCCGATCGGTCGACCGGAACTCGGCGAGGCGCGCATCCGACGACATGACCGATTCGACCCAAGCTTGCAGTACGGCGTACTCGATGCTCGTCACGATCGTTGACGCCGACGCTCGCCGCACATGGAGCGCACCGACGATCTCACCGAGCCCCGCGTCCTCGAGCGCTCGGACCTCGGTCGTGTAGGCAGTCCATTCGCCGATGTCGGTCAGCGCGGATCGGGTCATCTCGGACAGTAGGTCCGCCGCCGCAGCGAGATCCTCCTCGAGCTCTCGCTGCAGCTCCTTGCCGTAGCCATTACTGAACAATGAGGTCAATGCGGGGCTGGCCTCAGCCCAGCGCTCGATCGGCTCCGCGAGTTCAGCGGCCTCGATCGTCGGGCTGCTCATTCGATCCGCTGAGAGCTGACTGACGGCACCGCCTGCGAGGTCGCGAACTCGGTCGGCCCAGTCTAGCGCGCCGGCCAACTCGGCCCAGTCCGTTGCGGCACCGTCGTACAGCGCGCCGATGTCGATGCGGTCCTGCTCGAACGTATCGAGCAGCATGGCATCGCGATCGGCGACAATGCTCGCCCGCTCGAGCGCCGCAACCACCTGCCTCAGCGACAGGTTACGACCAGCAGTTCGTGTCACTTGCGCAGCTGCGGCGTAGCCCACTGCCGTGCCGTTCACAGCTGCCACAGCTGCTTCGGCGATGACGTGCAGCGGCAACTGCCCGAGCTGAGCTGCCGCGATGTCGCCTCGGCAGCCGCGCACCTCCTGGATCCAGTCGTTCCCAGCACGCATCAGTCGTTCGGCAACGATGAGAAGCTGAGGATCGGGCGTTCCGTCGGCAGTGAGCTGCCGCGCCATCGCATCATTGTTGAGATCGCCCGCCGCCAACTGAACTGCTCGATGCGCGGTCGCGATCGCGTCGGCCAAACGGTTGAAGTCCGTCTCGGTACGCCGGTAGTAGCTGCCCAGCCGAGATGCGTACGTCTCCTCGCTCTGGGCGAGGCGCAGCTCAGCCTGCTGCCAGTCGACGGCCTCATCCAGGCGCGCCAGAACGCCCTTGTCGACCTTGCCAGTGACGACGACACTGCGAAGGAGCTTGCGATCCGCGCGGGCCGCCTTGCTGAACTTCCGCAGTCCGGTGTGCACGCCAGAGAAACGCACGTTGAGTCCCGCCAGATCGAGCTCTAGCGCACTGGGACGAAACACCTTCTCGATCGCCGCTCGCCGCTGATTCACGAGCTCGACCAACTCAGCGAGGACGCGACTGGACTCATCCAGCGCGGCCTGCACGGCCGGGTTCAGCCACTCGCGCTCCGGGCGTGCCGGCCGACCGCCGAGCGCCGCGAGCTCAGCCAGCTCCATCGCCCGCTGGAAGGAGACGTCATCAGCTCGTACGCCGAGCAGGGCACTGAGCTGACGAGCGTCATTGGCAATGGTCTCGAGGATCTCCGGAGTTGCGGACTGCAGCCGCCGTACTTCACGAAGCTGTTCCACCGTGGTCGACGCATCGGGCCACCATGCGTCAAGTGGCGCCAGCTGGCGATCCAGCAGGCTGCGCGCACTCGCCAGCGAATCCGGATCCACGTCCTGCCAGGCAGCGCCGACGATCGCCGTCAGCGCATCCTTGGCCAATTTGTACTCGCCCGAGACTCGCTGTCGTTCGCCGATTCGATCTCGAAGCGATGCCAGATCCGCCAGGTGGAGCCAGGACGAAGGAGCCGACGGATTCGCCCCGAGAAGCTCGAGTAGTTCGACGCGGTCAGTCGCCGCCGTGACCGTCGGGGGCATCGACAAGGCAAGGCTCTCGTCGACGGCGCGCATCCGATCCGACAGTGCACGAGCCGCCGCACTCGCGCCGTCAGCCGCTCGGCGCGTCGACTCTGTCTGGGCCGGGGTCGGCGCATCGACCACGAGCTCTCGCCACAGGAAGTTGTCTCGCTGCGAGACCGGCCGCCAGGCCCGTGCGAGGCGACCGGCGCGCTCGAGGAGGTGATCGAGCTGCACCGCGGTCAGGCCTGCCCAGTCCTCTGACCTCGTCAGTGACCCGACCTGGTCTTCTCTGACCTCCATCAAGCGACCCAGAGCTTCGTAGACGCTTTGGTGGAGCAGGTCGCGCTCCTCGCTCATCGCGGAGGCGAAGTCCGTGAGTCGCTCCCGCACAGACCTCAACGACTGCCGATCAGCCTCGGGCATCTGGCCCTTGACCTTCGCCCGCTGTGTCAGAGCCCGGCCGAGCTGACTGACGACCTCTTTCCGAGTAGCGGCGTGGCTGTGCAACTCGAGAAGAAAGTCGCCGAGACCGACATTCGTCAACCGGTTGCGGACGACATCGAGTGCCGCAGCCTTCTCGCTGACGAACAACACCGTCTTATCGGTCGCGATCAGTTCGCAGATGATGTTGGCGATGGTCTGGCTCTTCCCGGTGCCGGGAGGGCCATCCACTACAAAGCTTCGACCGTCTCGGGCGGCGATGATGCATCGCCGCTGCGTGCTGTCGGCGTCGAGGATGCTCATCAGCTTCTCGGGTTCGACGACCCGGTCCAACTCGTCGTCCTCGATGACCTCGAACGAGTAGTCTCCTGCGCTCGGTGCGGAGTCGCCGAGCGCGACCATCTGCACCATCGGATGGGCGAGCAGGACGTCTTGATGGTCCATCAGATCGCGATAGATGGCCTCCTTGTGGAAGCTGAAAGTGGTCAGGACAACCCGATGGTGCACGGACCATCCGTCCTTGGCCGCGATCTTCGTGCGCACGTCGTCGATCACCTCGAAGACGTCGAACCAGTCTGGATCGAGCTCGCTCAGATGAATGCCGAAATCTTTCTCCAGCTTCAGGCGCAGCGCCGGGTTGACGACGATCTCGTCTTCGGTCCGCACAACCGTGTACGGCGCCTGGCTGCCACTCCGCTGAAGCTTGACCGGACAGAGCAGAAGGGGGCTATGCACCGGTGAGCCGGTGTCAGGATCGATCCACAGCAGCATGCCGATGCCTGCGTACAGCGTCCAGAATCCGCGGTCCGCGTAGACCTGGTTCGACACCTGATCCAATCGGCGACACGCCGCCCGCAGCTTGCTTGGCGTCTTGTCTTTGACCACCAGACCGCCGGACGCCAACGGGAGTGAGATGTGGTCGTCCACCTCCTCGTCCGACGACTCGCTCTCAGCCGCGTCCAAGCGGGTTCCATTGTCGAGCCGGTCGAGTACGTCGTCGAGCTCGGAGTCGATGATCTCGAGCGAGGCAGTGCGGGCATGGCTGAAGTAGACGAGTTTCTGGCGGCGGTCGAGGTTGAGAAGATCCTCCCGCCACCGGGTGATCTGCTTGAGCAGCTGCTGGCGTTGATTGTCGCTCAGACCCGTTTCGGCTTCTGTCGTCGTCATCGAGCTAACTCCTCATCCATCTCCACCGCACTCCCGCCGCGCACAACCAGGCGTCGTACTAGTGCTTCCACAAGCGCCTGATCCTGCTCGGTGAGCAGACTGAACAACTCACTGAGACTGGGCGTCTCGATCGCGCCAACCGGCTGATCGGCGGCGAGTTCCGCGAAACCCGCCGGCAGCGGCGCGCTGTGCACGATGTCGAGCTGCTGCGTGCAGCGGGTCATCGCGACGTACAGCTGCCGAGCCGCCTGGACGCTCTCGGCGGCAACGAGGGCAGGCTCGGCGAGAATCACGACATCGAACTCGAGGCCCTTGGACAGGCTCACCGGCACCAGCGTTGCTTCGAAGGCGAAATCGCCGTCGCGTCCATCGCCGAGCTTGTCACCGCGGCCGGCCGCAGCATCCAAGAACTGGTCGTACAGCGAGTCGGCCACGATGACAGCCGACGTCAGGCCCTCTGCTCGATATCGTCCTGCTAGGTCCAGGACGTCGTCGAACAGCTCATCGTCCGACGTCTGCCACATCTGTGGCTCACCTCGCCCGGCCCTGATCGACTGCGGCGGGGTCAGCTCCGTCGAGACCAACCGAAGCTGGCGAGCAGCGAGCTCCAACGCGAGTGCCGGCACCCGATAGCCGACCGAGAGCGTGTTGATCGAGGCCCGGGAGTCCGCCAGGTGACTCGTCAGCTCCTCCCAGCTGTCCCGAACCCACACTCCGGTGGCCTGAGCGAGGTCGCCGAGGACTGTGAACGAGCCGGATGGGCAGCGTCGCGCCAACGCACGCGCCTCCATCGGGGAGAGGTCCTGAGCCTCGTCAAGGACGATGTGCCCATACGTCATCACGTCGCCGTTCAGGAGGTACGACGCTTCGTCGAGGCAGAACAGGTCGGCGCGAGTCCAGGCCTCACCATCCAGCGTGGACCGGAAGAGTCGTGCACGTTCATCGCTCGTCAAGATGCCGTCGGCAGCCGCCGTCAGCCAGCTCTGCGTCGAGTACAGGCTTCGAAGGAACTCCTCAGGAGTGAACGTCGGCCACATCCGGTCAAGGGCGTTGTTAAAGGCCGACAATCTGCGGATCGTCGCCTCGGTTGCGCGGACAGGACGGTTCTGCAGGCGCTGATCCTCGGCGTGCCGTTTGGACGCAAGCGCCGACATCGCCTGACGAAGGACGTCTCTGGCCTCGGTGTGCGGCAAAGTCCGCGCCCGTACGTCATCCACCACTTGGCGAATATCGTCACCCGGGATCCGGATTCGGTCGGCGCCGAGCGGAAGCAGAAGTTCGTCCTCATCCCAACCGATGCGTTGCTGCAAGGCGCGTTGGAGCACCACGCTCATCTCGGCGCTGCCCTTGACCCGCGCAGCCTCAGCGGTCTCTATCGCGGTAGCCCGCGCCTCTCCGCCGTACAGGGACTCGAGGTCCATCTGATCGATATCGGAAACATCGAGCGACGGCAGAACACCGCTGAAGTAGGTCAGCAAGGCTGAGCTCGGAGCGACCACGAGCATGCCTTGCTGACGGATATCCGGGCGGTTGAACGCCAGCCAGGCAGCGCGATGCAATCCGACCACGGTCTTGCCGGTGCCAGGACCGCCCTGCACGACGACAACGCCATCGCTCTCGTGGCGGATCACGCGATACTGCTCGGCCTGGATCGTCGCGACGACCTCACGCATGGCTCCGTCGCGAGAGCGATCAAGCTCCTGGAGCAGGGCATCGCTGATGGTCGCGTCGCCCTCGCTGGTCGCGATCGACTCGGCCGACGCGCGGATGACCTCGTCGACGATGCGCTGGAGCCGACGGTCCTCCTCGATGAAGACCCGCTTCAGCGTCAGATCGCCAGGATCCTGAGGCGTCGCATCGTAGAAGGATGCGGCCGCTGGCGCGTGCCATCCGACGACGACCAGATCGCGTTCCTCGTCGTACACCCGCCGGCGCCCGATATAGAGCTGTTCACCCTCGCGATCCATCCGCCCGAATACCAGCTGCCCGGAGCCACGCGAGTTCCGCAGGATCGCGAGCGCCCGGTTCAGCGCATGCGCCGTTGACCGGTGCAGGGCGTCGAAGTTCACGATGTTCTGCTCTGCTTCGGCGAGCCCTCGATCGAGCAGATCGTAGGCATGCTCGACGTACTTCTGTTCCTGCTCGAACTCCGGATGCTGAACTGTCACGAGCCCCCCTCGGTCATCGACGTGATCAGCGTGAAACCGAGGCTAGGAGCCAGCACCGACAATCTGACGCAGAGCGTCGACCCCAGGCACGACAAACCGCAACTCCCCCACCCTCCCCAGCGCCTCCCGCACGACCGCACAGGAGGACCGCCACCCTCCCCGGGCGACGGCCACAACTATCAAGATCGTTCGCCGGCCGCCATCCGTTACATCGTGATCCGAACCGGCCGGATTCTGCTGATCCTCACTCAGGGAATCGGAGCTCGGAGATCTCCGCGAGATCGATCCCGTACCGGGCGTAGACCTTCACTGTGTTCTCCCCGGTGAGCTCGTCCGCGGAGATGCCCAGCGCCTCGCCGACCCGGACGACATGCTCCCGGGACTGCCCCTCGATCTCGAGGTACGGCGGAATCAGCGGCCACCAGTCGATCTCCAACTGAGCCCCCTCGAGCTCGAAGCTCATCCGCCGATTCTCCTGGTACGACTTCGGCTCGAACCCGATCCGGCCCAACAGCTCGTTCGTACCCTCGAAGTCCCCAACCTCGACCTCGGTCTCCGACGTCCCGTCGATCCCGTCATGCGCAATCTCCTTCACGCTCAACGTCACCGCCGCACCGCTATCCCGCAACCGAATCCACCGAGACACATCCCCCGCCACCACGTCATACACATACCGCCGCATCAGCCGATCGCCCACCTGCCGCCCACCCAGCCGAAGAATCCTCTCCGCAAGCTCATCCGGCTCGACATCGAGCACTTTCGCCTCAAACTCAATCGGCATTTCAGCCCCAGCCCTCTCCCTCGGCGCCATACTTCACCGCTAGCTTCCGAAGCTCGGTCTCACGCAACGACAGAATCTCCTGGCGGAGGTCACTCTCGATGAACTCTTGCACAGGTAGGCACAGGTCCATGCGCTGGATGCAGACACCCACCTGGTAGGTGCCATCACGATCGCGATAGAGCCGCACCCCGTAGTACCCCTCCTCACAGTCGGTGCCTGTGTTGAACTGACATCCCACACAGGTGTCAGGTAGTCGGACAGGCCGGATCTGCTTGGAGTAGACGACTCTCCCAGATGGCAGTCGGTACGCCGTCCGCCAGCCCGAAGCGCCAGCGGTCATGCTGATACCAATGGGAATTGCCCTCAGCTCGCTGAGTAGCTGGTGGATGGCTTCAACCGATTCCTCGCCATCATCCAGCGAGTTGAGCAGTCTGACTGAAATGGACGGCGAGTACTCGGTCAGAAGCCGGTGTACTCGAGGAACGTGGTTCGAGTTCGGCACGACAATATTCGCGCTGGCCGCGATGCCATGAGCGATGGCCACCTGGATGGCATCCTGCAACGCCCGGATCTTCCGCTCCGCGCGTTGCGGATTGGCATACCTTCCATGCTGCACTTGGGCGAGCTCTGCGGCAGTGGTTCCGAAGATCGAAAAGTTGACTCGCTCAAGGCCAGCCTCGCCGCAGGCGGGCAGCGCCCGAGCCCCGTTCTCGCCGTTAGACGTCGCACACACCCTGTACCCGGCGCGCGCTCCGACTGCTACGACCTCAGCTAGCTTCGGATGCAATGTCGGCTCTCCGCCGGTCAGGTGCAGCTCGTCGACGCGCAAGGCGTCACGCAGGAGCCTCAACGTTTCGAACAGACTGTCATCCGGTACGACGGTCGCGGGCAGAAACCTGGCACCGTTCGTTCCGAGATAGATGGAAACCCGACCTGATCGTCCTGCTCCAGTCATCTCAGCGGGCGGCCTGCCAAGATTGTCCGCAACGACCGGAGTGCCTTCGTTGTGGCAGAAGGTGCAGGTCATACCACAGGCATCGATTACCTTCAGTCGCAGCGTTCGATCCACCGACAATCTCACGGGCAGGCCAGACCTCGGGTGCGCGCCGTAGAGCAACGGCACCTGTCCCTCCCGCCGCACAGTGGACGGATTCATGGTCCTCATGTGTTCTGCTCCCCAGAGTCGGCGCGGATGATCACGACTCATGCTTGAGGCAGCGGCTACAGAGCGAAATCGACCGATACCGTGGGACCAGTCCACGGGATGGGATCATCCCGCTACCCTCGGTGTGTGAAGGTCGCGACAGGGAGGGTTGAGTGACCCGCCGAAAGGTGTTCGATCCGGACGCCGTGCCATCGTCCTTCTGGCGAGAGAACGACGTTCAGACCGCTCTGGCTCGGCGCGACATGGGCGCGCTGTTCCGAAGTTACCTAGCCGAGTTCGACGACTGCACGCAGACTCAACTGGCACTGCTTACCGAGCACGACCGATCGGATGTCTCCAACTGGGTACGCGGCACGCGTCATGGTCAGGTGTCCGACATCGGCGTTCTGACCCGGATCGCCGAAGGACTTCGGCTGCCTGACAGCGCTCGAGTGCTCATGGGACTGGCACCTGCGAACGCTCTGGTGTCTTCAGTACTCGACGAGCGTGAGATGTCTGCGTCGGAGGCCGGCTCAACCGGCCGCACCGATCGACGTCGACTCGATGACTCCGACATGACAAGCGTCCGCATCGCCATCTGCGGCAGCCGGCCCGACCACGTCAACAATGTGGCGATCGACGCTGCGGTGCGCGCATTGGCCAGACTTGTCATGGTCAGGCGTCTGCGCGTCAATCACGGCCCGGTCGGGGTCGGTATCGAGGTCATGACTCACATAGCGGATCACTACCAGCCGCCCGGCCTGCGCGGAGCCGTGGCGATATTCGGTCGCCGAAATGTAATCGCAGACGCAGAGTACGTCGTGATCGTCGGCGGCGGCGCAGGCACTCGCGCCGAGGCTGACCTGGCCGTGGCAGTGGGCAAGCGCGTTCTTCCCTACGGAGCCACCGGAGGTACGGCGCAAGCTGTCCTTCAACACATGCGACGCAATCCTGCACTGAGCACTTGGATGCCTCCGGACGCTCTTGCAACCCTGGACCAGTGTGCACAGCTGGGGCCAGGGGCCACCACAATTGAGATCGAGCGGATGACGGATGAGTTCGTCGACATGCTCGACACCATCATCCACGCCGACCAAGGAGAACCACGTGCCTGATCGTCCCTTTGTCCTACTGTCCGTCGCGGCATCGGTGGACGGCTACATTGACGACAACACAGACCAGCGACTCCTGCTGTCGAACGATGAGGACTTCGACCGAGTCGACGAGGTCCGTGCCGGGGTCGACGCGATCCTGGTGGGCGCCAACACCATTCGCCGGGACAATCCCCGCTTGCTCGTCCGTTCAGACGAGCGTCGCAAGCACCGTCTCGATGGCGGTCTCACCGAGTCCCCGATCAAGGTAACGATCAGCGGCAGTGGTGACCTCGAGCCGGCGTCGAAGTTCTTCGCTAGCGGCGACGTCGACAAGGTGGTCTACGTCCCATCGGCCGTCGCCGCCAAGGCGATAGAGGCTGTCGGCGGCGTAAGCACGGTTGTCGACGCGGGCGCAGCGGTGGATCTCGCATTCGTCCTCGACGATCTCGCCCAACGCGGTGTGAAGCGATTGATGGTCGAGGGCGGCGGCACCATGCACACCCAGTTCCTCGCTGCGGGTCTCGCGGACGAGGTTCAGCTGGTGATCGCCCCGTTCTTCGTCGGCGACAGCGGTGCGCCGCGCTTCGTTGGTGACGCCCGATTCCCCCAGAGCCCGTCCAATCGGATGAGCTTGGTCGAGGTCAAGCAGATCGGGGACGTCGTACTCCTCCGTTATCTCCCGAGGGAGCAGGCAAATGCCTAACCTCGACGATCGCAACTGGCTCCAGCAGGCGATCGATCTCTCACGGTCATGCCCACCGACCACGACCGCGTTCTGTGTAGGCGCCATCATCGTCAGCGCCGACGGCGAAGTACTGGCCACTGGGTACTCCCGCGAGACCGACACACACGACCACGCCGAGGAAGTTGCGCTCACCAAGGTCGCCGACGACGACCCGCGCCTCTCCACCGCCACCATCTACACAAGCCTCGAACCCTGCAGCAAACGAGCCTCACGTCCGCGGACCTGCACGGAGCTCATCCTCGCCGCAGGTATCCGCCGGGTAGTCCTGGCCTGGCGAGAACCATCAACGTTTGTGGACTGCGAAGGGGTCGAGCTTCTCGAAGCGGCCGGCGTCGAGGTTCTCGAGCTCCCAGACCTCGCACAAGAGGTCCAGGAGATCAACGCCGCTGTCTTGGGCTAAGGCTTGCGTAGGTTCGCGAGTAACTGCGGCAGGCACGGACTGACCCCGCTACATGCCGAAGCCTAGGTCACCTACTTAGTTGCCCCGGGACGCGCAGGACGCGGCCGCACCCACGACCGGCTCCGCGAGGCGTCGGATCTGGTCGAGCAGACGCCCGTACAGGATGTCCTTGCCTTCACCAACCACTGCCCTGACAACCTCTCCATGGCTGGATAGTTCGAGGTACCCGACCTCCTCGTTGACAGGTCAAGCACTTGGATCTCCGATCTGCGGTGGGCCTTCGGAGGTGGGACACGCTCGTTCGGCGGTGGAATGTCGTAGTCGTCTGGCAAGCTCCTCTCGGAGGGGTGATAGGGCGATGGAGCCAGGGATCTATGACGCGCTGGTAACTAATGGGCTGCTTGCGGCGATTGGGCAGGGGGATGGGCTGGTCGCGAGGCTGCACGATGTTGATGTGGCGGATCAGCCGGAGGTGCTGGCTCGGCATGTGCGGGACGCCGTACTGCGGGCGCTTGGGAACACTCGCGACGAGGAGAAGCGTGTTGCACTGGTCAACGACTTGTTGCAGCGCCTTGCCGTGGATGGCGAGGAGCTACCCGATGGGCAGCTTCGGCAACTGCATGCTCTGCATCCGCCGGTGCGGCCTGGTGCCACTACCTATAGCGAGGCGCGGCCGAGCACTCCGCTCTCCGATGCCGCCCTGCTCACCAACGCACACGGTGAGCCCTCGCTGGGCCCGGAGTTGCGAGCCGAGATCGATACCTCGGACGAGGTGGATCTGATCTGCGCGTTCGTGAAGTGGTACGGCCTTCGCCTGCTCGAGCCGGAGCTCCAACGTCTCCGGCTCCGCGGCGCGCCGTTTCGCGTCATCACCACCACCTATCTTGGGGCAACGGATCGCACTGCGCTTGACCGACTCGTCAACGAGTTCGGTGCCGAGGTCAAGATCCAGTACGACGTACTTCGCACTCGGCTGCATGCCAAGGCATGGCTGTTCCGCCGCAACACCCTGTTCGACACGGCGTACGTGGGGTCTTCCAACCTCTCGCGAGCGGCTCTGCTCGATGGCGTCGAGTGGAATGTCCGTCTCTCGCGGATTGCGACACCGGGTCTGCTGAATAAGTTCGGCGCGACCTTCGATACCTACTGGAACGATTCGACGTTCGAGTCCTACCAGCCAGAGCGCGACCGTGATCGCCTCGACGATGCGCTGGCCGAGGCAGGCAATCGCAAGTCCTC
Source organism: Kribbella pittospori (assembly GCF_004331465.1). GTDB lineage: Bacteria > Actinomycetota > Actinomycetes > Propionibacteriales > Kribbellaceae > Kribbella > Kribbella pittospori. The sequence goes on along the minus strand of NZ_SJKB01000016.1, from coordinate 59,810 downwards.
AGACCGAGTCACCATCTCGCTCGCCGGCCTCGAGGTACGACCGCGGCCGTACCAAGCCGAGATGCTCGAAGAGATCGAGGTCGAACGCGAGGTTCACGACCGCCATCGCAACCTGGTCGTCGCGGCAACCGGCACAGGTAAGACGGTGATCGCGGCGCTCGACTACCGCCGTCTTCGCGACGCTGCCGTTCGACGCGGCGAGCCGGCTCCGTCGCTCCTCTTCGTCGCACACCGGCGAGAGATCCTGCAACAATCACTCCGCACGTACCGCGAGGTCCTTGCCGATGCCACCTTCGGCGAGGAGTACTTCTCGGGAGCGCGGCCCGAGCGGTGGCGACACGTCTTTGCCTCGGTTCAGGCGCTCACCTCGTACGACGTCACGACGATGCCCGCGGACACTTTTGACATCGTCGTGGTGGACGAGTTCCATCACGCGGCCGCACCCACGTATCGCCGACTACTAGATCATCTTCAGCCTCGTGAACTACTCGGGCTGACAGCGACGCCTGAACGCACCGACGGCTTCAACTTGCTGACGTACTTCGGCGGACGAACGGCGGTCGAGCTTCGCCTCTGGGACGCGCTATCTGCAGATCTGCTGTGCCCGTTCCACTACTTCGGGATCTCCGACAACACGAGCCTTGCCGACCTGCAGTGGAAACGTGGCAGGTACGACGAGCAGCAACTCGAGAAGCTGTACACGGGCAACGACAGACGCGCGGCCATCGTCCTAGGCCAGGTGCGCGACAAGCTCACAGACCTACGCACCATGAGAGCGCTCGGCTTCTGCGTTTCGGTCGCTCATGCCGAGTACATGGCGGATGTCTTCAGCAAGGCGGGCATCCCCGCACGCGCCGTGTCTGGCCAGACCCTGACCGCCGAACGGGATCAGGCGCTGCGAGACCTCAAGGACCTCCGCGTCAATGCGCTCTTCGCCGCGGACCTCTTCAACGAGGGCCTCGATCTCCCGGAGGTCAACACCGTCCTCTTCCTGCGCCCGACCGAAAGCCCAACCGTCTTCCTCCAACAACTCGGCCGAGGTCTTCGCCAATCCGAAGGCAAGCCGGTGCTCACGGCTCTCGATTTTGTCGGACACCAACGCAAGGAGTTCCGCTTCGACCTGCGCTTCCGCGCACTGACTGGCGAGACGCGGAAAGGCCTCGAACGCCAGGTTGAGCAGGGGTTCCCGTTTCTGCCGTCCGGCTGCCAGATCGTGCTCGACAAGGTCGCGCAAGAGGTAGTCCTGTCCAACCTTCGCAGCCAGATTGCCGGCCGCTGGCAGGATATGGTCAAAGAGCTCCGTGCGCAGGGCGACCAGACCTTGCCGACGTTCCTCCAGGAGTCCGGTACGGAGCTCAGCGACGTACTGCGCCCCGGCCGTAGCTGGACCAGTCTGCGCCGCGACGCCGGACTCCAGACACGCTCCGGATCGAGTCGTGAGAAAGCTCTTCTCCGACGCGTACGCGCACTCGCCCATGTCGACGACCCGGACCGAGCCCGTGTCTACCGACGACTCTTGCAGGACGACGGACCGGCGTACGACGAACTGGACCCAGCCCACCGTGCGTTCGCCCGGATGTTGTTCTTCTCGCTCTGGCCCGACGGCGGCGGATTCGCGTCGTACGCGGAAGGCATCGATGCGCTGCGCCAAGAGCCTGCCCTGCGCGACGAGTTGCTGGAGATCACCGACTTCGCGATGGATCACGCGCGGCATCGGGCCTTCCAGCTCAGCGGTCGGCTCGGCCACCTGCCCCTCCGCGTGCATGCGCGGTACCAGCGGGAGGAAATCTTGGCCGCGCTCGATTACGCCAACCTGCAGCGCAAGCCGAGTACGTTCCAGTCTGGGGTGCTGTTCTCACACGAGCGAAATCTCGACGCGTTCCTCGTCACTCTGACCAAGTCCGAGGCGGACTACTCCCCCACGACGATGTATCAGGACTATGCGATCAGCCCGACGCTGTTCCACTGGGAGTCGCAGAGCAACACCGCGATCGACTCACCCACCGGACAGCGCTACCTGAATCACCGCGAGCGTGGCAGTGACATCTTCATCTTCGCCCGGCAACACAAACGCACCGACGGAGCCACAGACCCCTACCTCTTCCTCGGCCCGGCCACATACACAACCCACACCGGCGAGCGGCCCATCGCCATCACGTGGCACCTAACCCATCCCATGCCCACAGAGGTCTTCCAGGCCGCTTCCGTGGTTGCGTGATCCTGGTCGAGACGTGAGTCAGCGGTCGCGCCAGGCGAGTGGGGAGGTTTGGAGGGCGGCTTCGGCTAGGCGGCGGCCGAAGGGGGTTTGGATCCTGGCGCGGGATGACTCGATCCAGCCGTCGACGCGTTGGTAGCCGGCCTCGCCGTACTCGACGGCTTGCATGAGGCATTCGAGGCGATCGGCGTCTTTCGCGCAGCGGGCCTCGATGGTCTCGACTGCCTCGTACTCGATGACTGCTTCGCGGATGCTCTTGGCTGCACTGTCAGGCAGTACGGCGGTCTGGTCTTCGGTGATCCGCTCGTTGCTGGCTGCCTCGACGTAAGGCCGGGCGCTGTGCGGGATGTCGCCGATCCGTGTCTCTTGAGAGTCGTGGCAGTCATCGCCCTTCCTGCTGGAGGTCGCCCCCACTAGCACGACGTCTTAGCGGGTTAGGTCGGCGGTGAATTGGTAGGCGTCGCCTCTGTAGTGGTTGGTGCCGGAGAGGAGGGGGGTGGTGGTGTCTTGGGCGAAGGCTATTTCGGTGGCTACGAGGATGGCGCCGCCTGCGGGGAGGTTGAGGAGGGCGGCGAGGGGGGCGTCGGCGTTTTGGGCTTGGACTGTGTAGCGGGAGTAGGAGAACTCGATGCCGTGGGTGGAGAAGAGTTCGTAGAGGGACGCGTTGGTCAGGTCGGCGGTGGGTAGCCAGGGGGCGATGGCTACGGGGATGACCAGGTCCTCGACGGTGACGGGGCGGTCATCCATTCCGCGGAGGCGGCGGATGGCTACGACGGGGGCGGTGGGGGCGAGGTGGAGGCGGTGGGCCTCGTCGAGGGTGGCTGGGCGTTCGCGGTGGTCGAGGATTTCCGAGCTGGGGCGGAAGCCCAGTTCGTGAGCCATCTCCGTGAAGGACTGCAGCCGGCTCGGGGGCTCACGGAGTACGAGGTCGCGTACGTACCAGCCTCGTTGGGGTGACGGGACGATCAGGCCCTCGTCGGAGGCGGCTTGGAAGCCGGCCCGGACGGTCATGCGGCTGAGGCCGGTCTCGAGCGCGAACTGCCGTTCGCTCGGCAGTCGGCTGCCGCTCGGGTAGCGCCCGCGGACGATCCCGTCTTGGATCCGTTTCTTGACCCGTTCGACCGCTGGCTCTGCTGCTGTCACGGCCGCCACTATACCAGTTTCAGGCCCATGTGCGCTCACAATCCAGAACTGGTTGGGACTGGCATAACTGGTTTCAGAGTCGTAGGGTGGCCGGAAGTCACGGGAACAGACGAAGGAGTCACGATGGTCACCAGGCGAACGGTGTTGAAATCGGGAGCCGCACTCGGCCTGTTCACGCTGGCTGGTTGCGCGCCTCAGGGCACCAAGGCGAGCAACGACGCTCCGACCACACCGGCGAAATCGATCGATGTCGCTGCGGCCGGCACGGTGACGCTGTCGATGCTGGACTTCTGGGGCGGTGACTCCGCCAAGTGGGTGGCCAACGCGGTGAAGGCGTACCAGCAGAAGTACCCGAACGTGACGATCAAGCGCACGTCCGTCGACTGGGGTCAGCTGACCCAGACGGCCAACCTGCGGTTGAAGGAGAAGAACCCGCCGGACATCATCACGGTCAACAACGGGTGGCAGTCCCTGGGCACACTCGCCAAGGCCGGGCTCGTCCTCAACCTGGACGGCTACTCGAAGTCGTTCGGCTGGGACAAGTTTCCGAGCACGATCCTGCGTCAGACCCAGTTCACCGCAGACGGCACCGAGATGGGCTCGGGCTCGCTGTTCGCCACGCCGGTCGCCAGCTCGTCGCTGATCGGCCTCTACTACAACAAGACAATCCTGGAGCGCGTGGGTGCCACGGTGCCTACCGACCTCGCGTCGTTCGAGGATGCCTGTACGAAGGCCAAGGCTGCCGGCGTCATCCCGATCGGCTACGGATCTCAGGACAAGGGGTCGTCGACGGCGATCCTGCTGGCCTTGCAGGACTTGTTCGGCGATCAGAAGAAGATCAACGACTTCGTCTACTCGACCGGTTCGGTGAAGGCCGACGAGATTGGTCTGAAGGACGCGGCGGAGCGGCTGAAGTCGTACCAGGACAAGGGCTGGCTGACGCCGAACCATGCCGGCATCCAGTTCGCCGACGCCGGCGACGCCTTCCTCAAGGGAAAGTCCGCGTTCCGCTTCGAGTACACCGGAACCTTGGCCTTCCAAGGCGCCCAGAAGCAGCAGTACGGCTACGTGCAACTCCCGCAGGTCACGGGCGGGAAGGTCGTCGGTACGGGCGCGTCCACCGCGGTCGCACTCGGCTCGAAGTGCAAGAACCCGGATGTCGCCGCTTCGTTCCTCGACTTTCTGGCCGGTCCGGAGGCCGCGCAGTTCGTCGTCGAGAACGGTTTCCTGCCGCTCCTGAACGACGTCAAGGCGCCGGCGGACAACCCGGAGTTCGGTACGGAGATCACCGGTCAGCGGTCGCTGGACAAGGACAACGGCTACGTCCCGTACTTCGACTGGTCCACGCCGTCGATGCTGGACACCCTCGGTGGACAGGTCCAGCAGTTGCTGGCCGGACGGAGTACGCCGGACGCCCTGGTGAAGGCGGTTCAGGCCGACTACGACAAGTTCCAGAACGCGCGATGACTGTTCAGACTTCACGTCTGAGCGTCCGGGCCAGGCCAAGGACGCGAGCCGTCTCGCGACAGACCCGCAAACGGCGCTGGATCGGGTTGCTCTTCCTCTCCCCCGCCCTCCTGCTGTACGGCGCGATCGTCCTCGTGCCGTTGATCCAGACGGTGAACTACTCCTTCTACAAATGGGACGGAGTCAGCGAGCCGACCTGGATGGGACTGCAGAACTATCTGGAGTTCGGACGTGACCCACGGATGTACGCCGCCTTCGGGCACGTGCTGGTGCTCATCGTCATGTTCGGCCTGATCCCGCTCGGCCTCGGGTTGATCAGTGCCGCCTTGCTCAGCCGGGCGAAGATCCGTGGCGAGGGCATCTACCGCTGGTTCCTCTTTCTCCCGCAGGTGCTGACGAGTGTTGTCGTGGCGATCATCTGGAAACGCATCTACGCGCCCGATGGCCCACTGAACACGGTGTTGCGCTGGGTCGGCCTGGACAGCCTCACCCGCAACTGGCTCGGTGATTTCACCTGGGCCCTTCCGTCGCTCGGCATGATCGGAGTCTGGGGCGGCTTCGGATTCACCATGGTGCTGTTCCTGGCCGGCATCCTCGCCATCCCGGACGAGCTCTATGAGGCCGCACGGTTGGACGGATCGACACGATGGCAGGAGTTCTGGCTGATCACCCTTCCCAGCCTCCGGGGACAAATGGCCATCGCCTTGACCCTGACCATCACCGGTGCGCTGCGGACGTTCGACATGGTCTACATCACGACCCAGGGCGGGCCCGGGGACGCGACGACCACCCCGGCGCTACTCCTGTACCAGTTGGCGTTCGTCAATCCCGATGTCGGCAAGGCCTCGGCGACCGGGGTCGTCCTGGCCGCGCTGTGCCTCGGTATCGCGGTGGCGATCACCCGGATCCTGGAGAACAGAGACCGATGATCTCCAGATTCGAACGTGTCTCCAACTACGTGATCGTCATCGCGCTGACCGTCGCGGTGCTGTTCCCGGTCGCCTGGTTCCTGCTGACCTCCCTCAGCCCCAACACGTCCGGCGCCCTGGACTTCACTGATGTTGCCTGGAGCAACTTCAGCGCGGCCTGGCGGGACGGGAACCTCGCGCACTCCATGTACGCGTCTCTCGTCATCACGGTGTCCGCTGTGATCGGACAGACCCTCCTCGCGATCCTTTCCGGCTACGCGTTCGGCGTCCTCGGAGTGGTCGGCGAGCGGTTCCTGTTCCCGGTCATTCTGCTGGGGATGATGGTCTCGACCGAGGTGATCGTGATCCCGCTGTACTACGAGTTCCAGCAGATCGGCCTGACCAACTCCTGGCTGGGACTGGTCATCATTCAGCTCGGGATGGGCGTCCCGTTCGGGACCTACTGGATGCGGGCGACGTTCAGAGCCCTGCCTCGCTCGGTGATGGACTCCGCGGCCGTCGACGGAGCCGGCGTGTGGAGCACCTTGTGGCGCATCCTCGTTCCGATGGCCCGCCCCGCGGTGCTGACGTTGGTGATCTTGTCGTTCATGTGGACGTGGAACGACTTCTTCCTGTCCTTGATCTTCCTCGGCGACCCCGAGAAGCAGACCGCGACCGTTGCCCTGGGCGCCTTTCAGGGCCGCCATGTCCTGCAGGTGAACCTGATGGCGGCGGGTTCGCTGATCGTCTCGTTGCCGGTCGTGGCTCTGTACCTGTTCTTCCAGCGTGAGTTCATCAGCGGCGTCATGGCCGGCGCCGTCAAGGAGTGACGTGGCGACACCTATCACCGTGATGCCCTCGGCCGCCGAGATCGGCGAGGTCATCGCGCAGCACATCCTGGAACAGCTCGCCACTGCGGAGAGGTACGTCGTCGGTTTTCCGGCCGGTCGTAGTGCGACTCCGGTGGCGGCTGCGTTGGACCGGCTCGCGCACGAAAGTGGTTTGATTGTCGACAATCTGCGGATCGTCATGATGGACGAGTACGTCACAGGACGACCCGGCGACTGGAAGCTGCTCTCCGCAGATACGCCGCACAGCTGCCTCGGATGGGCGCAGCGAAACCTGCTCGACCCCCTGGCCGACCTGGGTTTGCGCCCGGCCCATCTCATCGCGCCCGACCCCAACGAGCCCGCTGCCTTCGAGAAGGAACTCATCGATGGAGGTGGCATCGACGTGTTCCTGCTGGCCAGCGGCCAGGGCGACGGACACGTCGCGCTGAACGGGCCGGGTACGCCGCGGAACGCACCCACCCGCGTCGTCGAGTTACCGGAGTCGACCCGCAGGGACAACGTGTCCACCTTCCCGAGTCTGCTGTCGCTCGAGGACGTCCCGACGTACGGCGTCACGATCGGTACGGCGGAACTCGCGGCGCTCTCGCGCTCGGTGGTGATGCTGCTGTGGGGACCGAACAAGGCGTACGCCTTCGACCGGATCCGCCGGGCCGACAGCTATGACCCGGCGTGGCCGGCGACCATCGTGCACGACTGCCACAACGCCCGCATCTACGCAGATGAACAAGCCGCACAGTCAGAACGAGAAGGGGTCTCATAGGACATGGCTCGAATCAAGATGGCCTACATCGGCGGAGGATCCTCCAGAGCGGCCGGCACCATGGCGTCGTTCTTGTGGCACGGGCCGGAGTTCGCGGGATCCGAGGTGGTGCTGATCGACAAGGACCCGGAGCGCCTCGAGACCGTCCTCAAGATCGCCAAGAAACTCGCCGCGGAAGGCGGTGACGGCATCACTGTCACCGCGACCACAGACCAGCGCGCCGGCCTCGCCGACGTCGACGCTGTGCTGACCAGCTACCGTCCCGGGAACTTCGCCGCTCGCGCGCTCGACGAACGCATTCCGATCAAGCACGGTGTCATCGGTCAGGAGACGCAAGGTCCTGGTGGATTCTTCATGGCGCTGCGCTCCATCAACGACATGCGGACCATCACCGATGACCTGCAGGCCGTCGCTCCGGACGCGGTGATCTTCAACTACACCAACCCGGTCAACATCGTCTCCCAGGCGGTCGCGGACCACACGCCCGTACCGATCTACTCGATGTGCGAGGGGCCGATCGTCTTCCCGCCGGTCGTCCTCAGGGCCGCCGGGCTCGACCCCGAGCGAGCCAAGGTCACCATGGCCGGCGTGAACCACAACTGCTGGAGCTACGAACACCTGTACGACGGGGAAGACGTCATGCCCCTGCTCGACGCAGCGTGGGAACGCCGCAAGGACGACCCGACCCTCGATCCGAACTCGAAGCGTGCACTGCACCTCGCCGTGGTCATGCGGTCCATTCCGTCGGACTACTTCAACTACTACTACTTCCGCAACGAGGTCTTCAGGGATCAGCAGGCCGCGCCCCGGACCCGGTCGGAAGTGATCATGGATGCGGTTCCGGGGTACTGGGATCACTACCGCGAACAGGCTGAGTCCAGCCATCCCCACCTCGACCCGGCCCGGTCGCGGGGCGGGATCCACGAACTCGAACTGGCCATCGACGTGATGAGTGCCTACTACAACGACACGGGTGCGCGTCTGCCTGTCAACCTTCCGAATGTCGACAATGCACTGCCCGGCTTCGATGCGGAGACCGTCGTCGAGGTCTACTGCAGCGTGGATCGGAAGGGCTGCCACATCGAGCCGCAGCAGCCGCTGCCGCTCGCCGTCCGCGGCATCACGCGTCAACTCGCCGACTACCAGATGCTGGTCGCCAAGGCTGCCTGGGAAGGCACGCGGGCCGATGCGATCCGTGCGCTGGTCGCGAACCCGCTGGTGCCCGACCTGTCCATCGCCGAGAACCTGTACGACGAGATGGCCGCGGCGCATGCGGCGTACCTGCCGGAAAGACTTCTTCAGTGAAGGACGTCTTTCTTGCTGTCGACGCCGGGAACACCAAGACCTGGGCGGGGTTGACGACGGCCGATGGTGAGCTCGTCGGCCTCGCCCGCGGTGGCGTCGGCGACATCTACGCGCCAGCCGGGGCTGAGGCTGCGAAGGCGGTCGTCCTCAGTCTCGTCGGCGACGTGCTCGACTCCGCAGGGCTCAGCCCGTCGGACATCAAGCACGCTGCGTTCCGCTTGGCGGGTGTCGACTGGCCGGCGGACGCGCAGTTCTGGAGCGCAACTCTAGAGCCCCGCTTCAGTGACCTCAGCATCAAGAACGACGGGTTCGCGCTGATCCGGTGCGGGCGGCTCGATGGGCAGGGCATCTCCGTCGTACTCGGCACCGGTGCCGCGCTGGCGGGCAGGGGTCCGGCGAAGGAGTGGGCGCTGTCGTGGTGGCTGCAGCATCCGCTCGGCGGCGCGGGCCTGGTCGGCGAGGCGTTGCGAGCTGTGTATCTGTCCGAGCTCGGGCTGGGCGAGTCGACGAAGCTGACCGCCGTACTGCCCCCGCTGTTCGGTGTGTCGACGCCGGAGGAGATGCTCGAGCTGACCACCAAGCGGGAGAACACGTTCAGCTTCGCGACGTTGGCCGCGCATGCTCCGTCGGTTCTGGCACTGATCGAGGACGACGCTGTTGTGGCGCAACTGGTGGACACGCAGGCATCGCGCCTCGCCGACTACATCGTCAGCCTGGCCGGCAGCTGTGGACTCGAGGAGCCGGTGACTGTCGTTGCCGGCGGCGGCCTCCTCCGGGAGCCGGGTGCACCGGTGTTCGCAGCGCTCCGGCGTACGTGCGAGAACCGCGAACTCAACCTCGACCTTCAACACACCCAGGATCCTGCGCTCGTGGGCGCACTCCTGGACGCGTTGGCCGAAGGCGGGGCGCAGCCGACCGAGGCGGTGCGGAGCAGGTTGTCGGAGGCGGCGCGCGCCCACGGCTGACTCAGAAGCTCTGGTGATGGGACTGAGCTGATTCTCTTGTTGGAAGTCTTAGCGGGCGCGCGGGAGGGTGGAGGTATGGACTTTACTCAGCTTGGACGTACGGGACTGAACGTCAGTCGAATCGTGTTGGGGACGATGAACTTCGGCCCTCACACCGAGGTGGCGGATGCGCACGCGATCATGGACGCGGCGCATGAGAAGGGGATCAACTTCTTCGACACCGCCAACGGGTACGGGCGGGCGATCTACCCGGGGCGGACCGAAGAGATCATCGGTGAGTGGTTCGCCAAGGACCCGGGCAACCGGCACAAGACGGTGCTGGCGACCAAGGTCTACGGAGACATGGGCGACGGGTGGCCCAACGAAGGCAAGCTGTCGGCGCTGAACATCCGGCGCGCGCTGGACGCGTCGCTGAAGCGGCTGCAGACCGACTACGTGGACCTGTACCAGTTCCACCACGTCGACCGGAACACCCCGTGGGACGAGATCTGGCAGGCGATCGAGGTCGCCATCCAGCAGGGCAAGATCCTGTACGCCGGATCCTCCAACTTCGCCGGCTGGCACATCGCGCAGGCGCAGGAGGCAGCCGCGCGGCGCAACTACATCGGCCTGGTCAGCGAGCAGTCGATCTACAACCTGCTCGTGCGCGACGTCGAGCGCGAGGTACTGCCGGCCGCGCAGGAGTACGGCCTCGGTGTGATCCCGTGGTCGCCGCTGCAGGGCGGTCTGCTCGGTGGCGTCATCCGCAAGGAGAACGAGGGCGTACGCCGGCTCGAGGGTCGTGCCAAGGAGACCCTGGAGCGGCTGCGTCCGCAGATCGAGCAGTACGAGGCCTTCGCCGCCGAGCTCGGCCACGAGCCCGGTGAGGTCGCACTCGCCTGGCTGCTGCACCAGCCCGCCGTCACCGGCCCGATCGTAGGCCCGCGCACGATGGAGCAGCTCGAGTCCGCCGTACGCGCCGTCGACGTCAAACTCGACGAGAAGGCCCTGGCCCGCCTCGACGAAATCTTCCCCGGCTACAAGACCGCCCCCGAGGACTACGCCTGGTAGGCGGCCCCGGTCTGATGGGTTGACCCATCAGACGGTGGGTTCACCCAGCGGAATCCGGTGGGTGAACCCACCATCTCGTGGGCTCACCCATCCGTGTCGGGTGGATGGGATGGGGTCAGGGGTGGCCGGGCTTATTTGTGGCCGGCGGTGGTGGGGAGCATGCCTATGAGGGCGTCGGCGGCCAGGGAGGCGGCGGGGCTGGTGGGCATGGCTACTGAGACCTGCCAGTCGGAGGCGCTGCCGGGGGTGAGCGGGACGGTCATGTGGTCGCCTCGTTTGGCGGCGATGCGTTCGGGGACGAGGGCCACGCCGAGGTTGTGGGCGACCAGGGCGAGGAGGGTGTGTACGTCGTTCACCTCGATGGTCACCGGGTGCGCGACACCGGCGGCGGCGAAGGCGCGGTCGGAGATGGCGCGGGCTCCCCAGGTCGGGTCGAAGTCGACGAACGACTCCCCCACCAGGTCGTCCAGGGAGACGGCGATCGCCGACGCCAAGCGGTGGTCGGGGGCGCAGACGAGGACCATCGACTCGGTGGACAGCGGGCGGAGGTCGAGGCCGTCGACCGGGTCACCGGCAGTGGCAACGAACGCGATGTCGAGCCGGCCGGAGGCGAGTTCGTCGAGCATCGGAGTGGAGCCGGCCTGGCGGACCTCGATCTCGACGCCCGGGTACGCGGAGCGGAACTTCGCGAGCAGAGCCGGTACGTCGACCACCCCGAGGCACTGCTCGAGCCCAACAGTCAGGTGACCGCGCAGCAACCCCTGGACCGCGGCAACCGCGTCCTTGGCAGCCTCGGCGGCGGCGAGCGTACGGCGCCCTTCGCACAGGAGGGCACGCCCGGCCTCGGTGAGCTCGACGCTGCGGGTGTTCCGGAGGAAGAGCGGGGCGCGCAGCTCCCGCTCGAGCGCACGGATGGAGGCAGACAAGCCGGACTGCGAGATTGACATCGCCTCGGCCGCCCGCGTGAAGTGCTTCTGCTCGGCCACCGCCACGAAGTGTTCCAAGTGCCTCAGCTCCATGACTCAGAAGTCTAGTCGATCGAACCAACGCGATTCACCTGTCCCAACTCTCAGGACAGCGCCCAGGTGGGATCGAAGCGCACCGACCGGGGTCGATAGGGTGTGGTTATGGCGGATGAGGAGTTTCGGGTTGAGGTTGTGCTCGGGAACGAGGAGCACGGGTTGACGTTCTGGGAGCGGTTCCGGGCGCACGATCTGGACGACGACGCGCGGAAGCGGCTCGGCGGTCAGGTGACGGTGACGCGCGACGGGAACCGGATGCTGCTGTACACGCACACCCTCGAGGACGCCCAGGAGGCGGAGCGGACCGCCAAGGCATTGGTTGCCGACGACAACATCATCGCCGAGTACACGGTGACCCGGTGGAATCCGGCCGAGCAGGAGTGGACCGACCCGAACGTCCCGGTCGGCGAGCACGACGCGGCCAGTGACGCGGCGAAGAACAAGGGCATGGAGGTGCCGGACCCCCGGTACGTCGTGATGCAGGCGTACAAGCCGGAGTTCCTCCGCGACCTCGGGCTGTAACAGCTACGGGGTCCCGTGACCGACCCACGCGAGTAGTCGCATTTCCGGCTCGTGACGAGGACCGAGATGGCCGCCGTCGACCGTGATCAGTTCGGCGGCGGGCAACCGGCGTACGAGCCACTCCCCGTGCGCGACCGGGATCGAGGTGTCGTCGCGCGCCACCATGATCTGCGTTGGTGCGCGCACGTCCTCGAGGGCGAAGCCCCAGTCGTCGACCCGACTCAGGCAGTCGTCGATGTACCCCGCCGAGCCTTGCCGCCCGGCTTCGTACGACGCTTCCATCAGGATCGAGCGGTAGTCGGCCGCTACGCCGGGCAGGCCCACCTCCAGCCACCCCCGGAAATCGCGCCAACTGGGCTCGAGCGCCGCGGCCCCCTCGACGGCCAGCTGCCATTCGTGCCACTCGTCCTCGGCCATGCCGGCAGCGAAGTCGAGCCCGTCAGCTGAGAACGGCGCAGGCCCCGCGACGACCGCACACCGCACCACCCGGTCCGGCAGCAGAGCAGCAGCGGCCAACGCGCCCGGCCCGCCACCGGACACTCCCGCGACCCCGAACCGGTCCAGGTCAAGAGCATCCGCAATCGCGCGTACGTCGTCCGCCACGTCAGCAGCCCGTCGACCCGGCACCCGCGTGGACAGCCCGTACCCCGGCCGATCGTAGGTCACGACCCGCAGGCGATGATCCAGATAGCTGTCGCCAAGATGCCGAAAAAACCGGCTCCCCGGCGTCCCGTGCAGCCAGAACACCGGCGCGCCCTCGGGATCGCCCCACACGCACACCTCGAGCCTCCGACCGTCCGGCGTGCTCACCGTTTGCCCAGCCATAGCCCCTCCCCTAGTCACGAGAGTAAGCCGAATTCACCAGCCGGGGAGGTAGCCGGTCTCCTCATGGATTCGCGCCGCGGCAGCAGCGTGGAGGGCGGCGTCGTCGTCCCGCCCCAGCGCGGCATCGCAGCGAGCGAGCAGGTCGTGAGCGTGGTAGGTGCCGACGCAGTACTCGACAGCCTGGAGTTCGGTGAGGGCTGCGGCGGCGAGTTCGTGAGCGAGCGCCGTACGGCCCTCGCGGAAGGTGCATTCGGCCAGCCAGTAGTGGACGTCGGCCAGGATCGTGCCATAGCCCGACTTGCCGGCCGCGGTGTCGACCAGTTCGAAGTACGAGCGGGCCGCCGCGTGGTCGGCGTCGTGCAGGTGGATCTCGCCGATCACGAGCCGGCTGAAGCATTCGTGGTAGTTGGACGAGACCTCGAGACTGTCCACGAGCGCGTCCGACGCATGCTGGAGCGCCGTCGCGTGGTCGTGTAGCCGCCGGTGGAACTCGGCCAGTTGGAGCTTCCAAGCGATCAGGTCCAGGCGGCTGCCGTCCGGCGGCGAGGCCAGGTCGGCCGCCGCTTCGTCGTACCTCCCGAGATCGAGGTACGCCGCCGCTCGATTGACCCGCACGACCGGGGAGTCGCCCGCTGCGGTCAGCGCCAGGCACTCGGTCGCGCACTCGATGGTGTCCCGGAACCGGCCGAGATGCAGATAGTTGAGGGACTGATTCAGCAACGCGATCGGCAGGCGGTCGACCTCACCGATGGAACGGAACAGCTCGATCCCGGCGGCGAGCAGGTCCGCGGACTTGCGCAACTGGCCCTGATCGTTGGAGGCGAGGCCGAGGTTGCACAGCAACGCCGCCTCGCCGAGGACGAACCCACCCGACCGGTACAGCCCGATCGCCTTCTCACCGTGCACGGTCGCGCTCTCGGCGTCGCCGGTGATCCGCGCCAGCACCCCCAGCGCGTGCTCCATCGCGCCCCGAGCCAGTGGGTCGTCCGGCGCGGACGTGACGCCGAGCTCGACCAGCTTGCGCCACAGGTCGGTCAGGCTGTGCTGATAGAGGTACGGCCGCGGGATGTCGGCGAGCAGCCAGGCCGTGTCGGGCGGCCCCACGACGAGAGCCCGCGTGGCGACGGCCTCGATGTTCACCAGCTCGGATTCGAGCCAGTCCGTCGGATCATCGACCGGCACGCGCTGGTACGACGTGACCGGCAACCGGACCGCTGTCGGGAGCAACGAATGCACCGCGAAGTCCGCCGTACCGATGTACCAAGCACACAAGGCGTTCCAGGCCTCGAGCTCCGGAGTCCCGAGGTGGACGCCGTACTCCTTGACGAGGTCGTGCATGACGTAGCGGCCGCGACCGACCGGCTGCAGGAGGCCGGCGGATTCCAGGCGAGCTAGGACATCGGCGTGGTGACGGCCGATGAGGGCTTCGGCAGCACCTTCGCCGAACTCGGGGCCGGGGAAGAGAGACAGGAGGCGGAAACCGCGTTGGACGGCGGGTTCCAGGAGGTCGTACGACGTGGTGAAGGCGGCGCTGACCGCGGTGTCGTTGTCGATGGTGAGGAGTGGGAGTGTGCCGGCCACACGCATGCGGGAGACGAGGCCGGCCACGGATCCATGGGTCGCGACGGCGCCCGCGATGCGGAGCGCGAGCGGCAGACCAGCGCACATCGCAACGAGTTCGGCCACCGCGTCGTCAAGGCCGACGGTGTCCCGACGGCTGAGGAGTGAGGTGACCAGCGACGCCCCGTCGTCGGGAGCCAAGGTGCCGACGCTGAGGCTGGTCGCGCCCTCGAGGGCAACCAGGCCGCCGAGCGTACTGCGGCTCGTGATGAGGATTGCGCTGCCCGGCGTACCAGGTAGCAACGGACGGACCTGAGCGGCATCGCGGGCGTCGTCGAGAACAAGGAGGACGCGGCGGCCGGCGAGACGGGCGCGGAACGCGGCGGCGCGGGCGTCGAGATCGTCGGGGATCGCTCGCGGATCGACGCCGGAGGATCGCAGCAAGTCGACGAGTACGTCGTCCGGCCGGCGCGGCTGATCCGATGCTCCACGCAACCGGACGAACCACAACCCGTCGGTGAACGACGACGCCAACTGATGCGCGACCCGGACCGCGAGCGCGGTCTTGCCGACGCCCGGTGTGCCGGTCAACACGACGATCGGTACGCCGCTGGTCTGCGCTGCGAGCTTCACGACATCGTTGATCAGGTCGTCGCGGCCGACGAGGGTGCGGATGTCGAGCGGGAGCTGGTTCTGCCGGGTCCAGTCCCCCGATGGCGGTGACGACTCGTCGAGGGCCGAGGTCAGGATCGACTGCCGGAGTTCGCGCAGTTCGTCGCTCGGGTCGAGGCCGAACTGGTCCACGAGCCGCTGCGCGATCTCGTCGTACGCCGACAACGCCTCGGCCTGCCGTCCGCAGCGGTAGAGCGCGATCATCAGCTGCGCGCTGAAGCGCTCGCGAAGCGGTTCCTTGGCACTCGACTCCCGCAGCTCGGGCAACAAGTCGGCGTGATCGCCCTGCGCCAACCGCGCGTCGTAGTACTGCTCGAGTGCGGTCAGCCGCTCCTCGACCAGCCCGACGGCGTAGTGATGCTCGACCGCGAGCGGCTCACCGCGCCACTGGTCCAGCGCTCGCTGGAGGTGCTCGATCTTCCGCGCCGGGTCGTCGGCGGCCTTGGCGAGATAGGAGCGGAAGGCAACGAGATCGGCAGCCTCGGCGGCCAGCAGGTACCCGCCGGGACTGGTCTGCAGGACGTGCGAGCCGACGATGGCGCGCAGCCGGCGTACGTAGGTGTGGATCGAGGAGGTCGGGTTCGCGGGCAGGGTCTCGCCCGCCCACAACCGGTCGATCAGCTCGCCGACCGGGACGACGCGATGCGGCCGCAGCAGCAAGGTGGTGAGGAGCGTGCAGAGCCGCGGTGCGGGCGTCGGGACCGGGCGACCGTCGACGACGATCTCGAGCGGACCGAGGATGCGGAACTCCATCCGCCTAGTGTCCCCCAAGCTACATCGCTTACGGGACACTTAGTCTGTCAGCATGCGCATCGAGCTGCGGCCTGTGGATGAAGGCGATCTTGACCTGTTCCGGCGATTCGGGGTGGAGCCGTGGCTGATCGGGCTCGACTGGAGCGGCTTCCGCGACGCCCAGGGGCCGGCCCGACGGTACGCCGAGGACGGCTTCCTCGGCGCGGACGACTCGCGGCTGATAGTTCGCGCGGACGACGAGACCGCCGGGATGGTGAGCTGGCGATCGGGGTCGTTCGAGGGCAGGACGAAGTACTGGGAGATCGGGATCGCTTTGTTGCCTGAGCACCGTGGTCGCGGGATCGGCTGGCGGGCGCAGGCGATGCTGACCGACTACCTGTTCTTCCACACGCCGGTGATGCGGATCCAGGCGGCGACGCATCCGGAGAACGTGGCCGAGCAGAAGTCCTTGGAGAAGGCGGGTTTCCGGCTCGAGGGTGTGATCCGTGCGTGCGAGTTCCGGGCTGGGAAATACCAGGACGGGTACTTGTACAGCAGGTTGCGGGACGACCCGGGACCGGTGGTCGACAACAGTTCGGTGACGGCCCCGGCGGAACGTCCCGCGGACGGCCCCTCGGAGTACTAGCGTTTCGGCGTTGCGTTACCGCCTTGTGCGGCGTGGTTCTGCGACTCTGAACAGTGCTGAGGGAGAGGGGAATCATGTCGCGTCGACGTGGTCTGGTGGCCGGTGCGGTCATTCTGTCGTTCGTGCTCGCCGGGTGTTCCGACGTGGCCGCGAGCGAAACCAGCCCATCCGACACGCCTTCCTCCGCCACCAGTACGTCGAGTACGCCGAGCGCGACGCCTTCGGCCACACCGACTCCGACGCCGACGGTCAAGCCCACGCCGAAGCCGAAGAAGGTGAAGCAGAAGCCGCAGTACTACGCGCTCCGGGTGGAGAAGCAACTCGACAAGCTCGGGTACCCGGTCGGCGACGTCGACGGTGACATCACCGTGCGGGCGAAGCAGGCGCTGTGCGCGTGGCGTGAGACCCACGGGCTGCCGGTCAACCGCGCCGGGCTCAACTTGACCGACGCGTACTCGGTGCTCAACGCAACCAAGGCGCCAGTGCCGACGCGTGCCCCCGGCATCTATGTGAACAAGACCTGCCAGGTGCTGTACCAGATCGTCGGGAAGACCTACAAGCGGATCGTGTGGGTGTCGACCGGCGGCCCCGGCTACGAGACCCCGAACCGCACCGGCAAGGTCTGGCGCAAGTGGGCCGGCGCGCACGAGAGCAGCCTGTACGAGGACGCGTACATGTACGACTCCCTCTACTTCCTGAAGGACCGTCCCGGCATCGCCCTGCACGGCTCCCGGGTGAACTCCCTGGTCAAGCCCTACCCCGCCAGCCACCGCTGCGTCCGGGTCCTCCGCCCCGAAATCCACCACATCTTCGAAGAAACCCCGATCGGCACCAAGGTCCAGGTCTACGGCGAGTACTAGGCTCCCCAGCGCGAGGAGCCGGCCGCGAGCTCCAAGCTCGTCGGGGTGCCGAGCACCCCTCGTTCCCGGGAGAGTTCGCCGGCGAGGGTGAAGCGTGCTGCTGCCTGAGCCGAACCCGCGGCCTGACGGACGATCTCATCGACCAGGACAGTGGCCAGGTTCAACCTCGGGTGGCGCCGGTGGATCGCTTCGCCTTGTGCGTCCGTCACGAAGTCGACCCCGATTCCGAAGTCTGCGCCAACGCCTCCGCGGGTGAGGTAGGCCAGCGCTCCTCGGCGTTCGGCGATGCCCGGGGAGGTGTGCAGCGCGATCGCCTCCCAGACCGCGTCCGTCTCAGGTGCACCATAGCCATGGTTGGTCAGGAAGTCGGCGGCCAGGTCGGCGCCTTCGATCTCGAAGCGCTGCTTGCCGGGAGCCGACGCCGAGGTGCCCAGGTCGTGCAGGACGCAGGCGTAGAAGAGCAACTCGGTGTCGACGTCGACACCTTCGTGCTCCGCGAGCAGGACGGCGAACAAGTAGCTGCGGATGCTGTGGTTGGCGACGGGCTCGCTCTCGAACGATCGGACGTACTCGACGGCCGCGCGGGCCACTGATCCGTTGGGTAGGGCAGGGATGCTCATGGTGCGACGGTAGGTACGGGTTGGCCCGGATCGTGAGTGGCACCCGTGACGTACGCCGCTAGGATCGTGCCATGGCCCCACACCATGTGGTCGTGCTGGTCCTCGGCAACGTCCTCGCGCTGGACCTCGGGATTCCCTTGCAGGTCTTCGGCAGTTGGCCGGACGGGCCGTACACACTGACAGTGTGCGCCGAACAGCCGGGACTCGTTCTGGTGCACGGCAGCCCGGCGATCTTCGTCGAGCACGGGCTGGACAGTCTGAAGTCCGCCGACACCGTCATCGTTCCCGGTCAGGCCGAGCCGGGGCCTCCCTCGGCCGAGGTCTGCGACGCGCTGGCGTCGGCGGCGGCTCGAGGTGCGCGGATGGTTTCCATCTGCAGCGGCGCGTTCGCCCTTGCCGCCGCCGGCCTACTCGACGGACGAAGGGCCACCACGCACTGGTGGCACGCTGCCGCTCTGGCCAAGCAGTACCCGCGGATCACGGTGGAGCCGAAGGTGCTGTACGTCGACGAGGGCGACGTACTGACCTCGGCCGGAGTCGCCGCGGGACTGGACCTTTGTCTGCATCTCATCCGCCGTGACTTCGGGGCGCGGATAGCGAACCAGCGAGCCCGCATGCTGGTCGCCGCACCGCATCGCACCGGCGGCCAGGCGCAGTACATCGACCTCCCCGTGCGGCCGGTGGATGGGCTGACGGAGCTGTACGAGTGGGCGCTGAGCAACCTGCATGAGGCAATCACTGTGGACCAACTGGCACAGCAAGCCGGCCTGTCCCGGCGTACCCTCATCCGTCGCTTCAACACCGAGACCGGACAGCCGCCGATGCGCTGGCTCCTCGATGCCAGGCTCAGCCACGCGCGCGAACTCCTGGAGTCCACCGACCTCACGGTGACCGCCGTGGCGAGACGTTGCGGCCTTGGCACACCGGCCAACTTCCGGACGCTCTTCAAGGCGCACGTCGGGGTTCCGCCCAGTACTTACCGCGACTCCTTCAGCGGCTAGGAGTGTCGTGGGAGGCGCTCGACGTGGGGTCGAGGGGTGCCGTCGTAGAGGTTCGGTGGGAGGCCGGTGAGGAGTTCGGGGAGGTGGAAGGACTGGAAGAGGGTCAGGTCGAAGAAGGCGACGGCGTGGACGATGCCGACTGCGGTGAGGGCGAGGACCTGGATCTGGAAGGCTCGGTGGACGTTGTCCTTCGGGTCGCGCATGTAGACGGCGAACGCGGGTTGGTGGTTGGCCTGGATCGGGACCATCAACTGGTCGCCGGGGCCCTTCGCCGGGCAGTGGGTGGAGATCAGGCGGCCGATGTTGCGCGGACCCCGGAACCACGAGGTGAACGGCGGCATCTCCCAGACCGCGTCGTCCGCGAAGAACGTGACGATCGCAGGTACGTCGTACTGCTCGAACGCCTCGCGGTAGCGGGCCAGCAGAGCGTCGTCGGTCACCGACGGCATCGGAGCGTGTAGCGGCGGGAGCTCGACCGGGCCGAACAGGTCGGTGACCTGGCTGAGCGGCCAGCCTTCGAGGTTGTGCAGCAGGGTGGCCGCTCGTTGGCGGGCGGGGAGGCGCTGGAGCGCGGCGATGTAGCCGAGGTCGATCGGGTGGTGATCGGCGAGGTCGCTCGGGATCGGTTCGAGCCAGAGGACCTCGGACCGCTGATGCAGCTCGCCTTCCGGATCGTCGCTGGCGGCGGCGAGGTCAGTGGGGAGCGGACGGCTAGCCGCTCGGGTCAGGCACTCGCGAGTGGCGAGTTCGTAAGACCCCCGCGCGGACTCGGCGACCTCGACGGCCTCGGTGATGGAGGCGAGCATCCGGTAGCAGTGCGAGACCAGGCCTCGCTGCCGTCCCTCACCTAGCGTCGACATCGATCCGTCCATCACCTCACCCCATGGGCCAGTTTCTCCGCTCGGTCCGCTGGCTGTCGAGGTATCCGGCCAGACCGAGCGCGGTCAGATCCTGATGATGCGGTACGGCGAGCTGCGCGCCGATCGGCAGGCCCGCGGCGGACCAGCCGACGTTCACCGTGGTCGCCGGGTGCGCTGACATGTTGTACGGAACCGTGAACGCGATGTGTTCGAACGGCTTCGACGGATCGTCGGTCGGGTACGCCAGCTCGGCCGGGAACGCCGTGATCGGAGCCACCGGCGACAAGATGACGTCGTACGACGTGAAGATCGCGGTGACCGCGGCCGCCATGGCGCCCATCTGGCTGTACCCGTGGAAGACGTCGAAACCGGACAGGTCGCCCGCCGTAGACACCCAGGAACGGATTTGCGGGAGGACCTTGGCGCGGCGGTCCTCGGGCAGCGCGGCGATGTCCACGGCTGACCGGACCCGCCAGAAGCGGTCCAGGCCGTCGAGCATCTCGCGGGTGATGATCGGGCCGATCGGTTCGACGGTCGCGCCGGCCTTCTCGAATACGGCGGCCGCCGCCGAGACTGCTGCGGTGACCTCGGGGTCGACGGGCAGTCCGAAACCGGCATCCAGCAAGAGAGCCACGCGGAGACCATCAGGGAGAGCGCTGTCGTCGTAGCTCTCTGGGGTCGAGGGGAAAGATGTGTGGTCGCGCGAGTCGTACCCGGACATGACCGACAACGCCAGCGCGGCGTCTCGCGCCGTACGCGTCAGCGGGCCGATCGCCCGGCCGGGGTATGGGTTGCCGACCGCGATCCGGCCGTGCGTGGGCTTGATGCCGACGATGCCGCACCACCCGGCGGGCAGGCGGATCGATCCGCCGATATCCGTGCCGACGTGGATCGGACCATAGCCAGCCGCCGCAGCCGCCGCGGCGCCGGCGCTCGAACCCCCGGCGGTCTTCGACAGATCCCACGGATTGCGAGTCAGGTGATGGAACGTGGAGACGCCGGACGAGAGCATCCCGTACTCCGGCATCGTCGTCTTGCTGAAGATGACGGCTCCCGCCTCCCGCAGACGCGCTGCCGCCGGTGCATCTTCCGTGGCCGGGATGAGCTCAGTCGCCGCCGTGCCTTGCGGGACCGGGGTGCCACGCGTGGCGATGTTCTCCTTGACGGTGACCGGTACGCCGTCCAGCGGACCGGCAGTGCCGTCACGCCAGCGCCCCTCGGACTCCTGTGCCGCGGCGCGGGCCCCGTCCGGGTCGAGCGCGTACGTCGCGCAGATCCGCGGCTCGAGCTCCTCGACCCGCGCGAGCACGTCCTCGATCACCTCGACCGGTGAGAGCGCACGATCGCGGTACTTCGAGACCAGCTCGGTCGCAGTCAGGTCAGCGAGAGTCATGCATGCTCCTCAGTTGGGCGGATCGAAGCGGCCATCGACTGCGGTCCAGCCGCCGTCCACGGCCAGGACGCTTCCAGTGACGAAGCTGGCGGCGTCGGAGGCGAGGTAGACGACCGCGCCGGCGAGTTCCTCCGGGCCGGCCCAGCGGCCGAGCGCTCCCTTCTGCGCGTAGGCGTCGTACCAGGCCTGGTTCGCCTTGATCTGGGCGGTGAGCGGTGTCTCGACGACGCCCGGCGCGATCGCGTTCACTCGTACGCCGCGGGGACCGAGCTCGGCCGCTGCCGTCCTCAGCAGCTGGACGAGCCCGGCCTTGGTTGCCGCGTACACCGATTGGCCCGGCTCGACCGTCGTACCGCGGATCGAGCTGAACCCGATGATGCTGCCGCTCCCCCGCTCCGCCATCTGCTTGCCGAAGGCACGCACCAGCTGGAACGACGCGCGCAGGTTCAGCGCCACGACGCGGTCGAAGTCCTCGCCGGTGTAGTCGAGGATCCGCTTGCGCACGTTGGTCGCCGCGGTGAACACGAGTACGTCGACGTCCCCGAGCTCGGCGACCGCCCGGGTGATCGCGTCGTCGTCGAGCACATCCAACTCGTACGCGGTGAGTCCGTTGCCTTGGGCGACGGTTTGCTCGGCGGCGGGGAGGTCACGGTCGGCGCAGGTGACGCGGGCACCGTGGGCGGCGAGGGCCAGTGCGCTCTCCCTGCCGATCCCACTGCCGCTGCCGATGACGAGGACGTGCTTGCCGTCCAGGCGGAAGAGGTTCGCGTAGTCGGTCACGGGCGGGTTCACCTCTCAGGGGCGCGGGCGGATGATGGCCATCCGGGTGGTGGTCAGTTCCTCGATCGCGAAGCGCGGTCCCTCGCGGCCGATGCCGGAGTCCTTCACTCCGCCGTACGGCATGACGTCGGAGCGGAAGCCGGGCACCTCGTTGATCACCACACCACCGACGTCGAGCCGGTCGATCGCGGTGAACGCGGTGTCGAGCGAGGACGTGAAGACGCTGGCATGCAGCCCGTAGCGCGACTCGTTCACGGTCCGGAACGCGGTGTCGAGATCAGGCACTGACCGTACGGCGATCACCGGCCCGAAGATCTCCTCATCCCACGCCAGCTGCCCGGCCGGTACGTCGGTCAACACCGTCGGACCGAGCACCTCGGTGGCGGTGTCGGTGCTCGGATAGGCGACGGCGGCACCTGCGGTCCGGGATTCGGTGATCCACGTCCTGACTCGAGCAGTGGACTTGGGGTCGATGAGTGCGGACACCCGGGTCTCGGGGTTTCGGGGGTCGCCTACGACTACTGAGGGGAGGCGAGCGTTGAGTTTGTCGAGGAGGGCGGCGTGGATGGAGTCGACGGCGATGACGCGTTGGACCGAGATGCAGGCCTGGCCCGAGGCGTAGTACCCGCCTCGGATGATGGCGTCGGCGGCCGCGTCCAGGTCGGCATCGGCGGCAACCACCAGCGCCGAATTGGACCCGAGTTCAAGGAGCACCTTGGTAGGCGCCGCGTCACGCGCGATCTGGTGACCGACCGCAGCCGACCCGGTGAAGGAGACAGCGCCAACCCGACGGTCCGTGGTGAGCGTCGCCCCGACATCCACTCCCCCGGTGACCAGCTGTACGGCGCTCTCCGGCGCTCCCGCCTCGAGCAGGGCTGAGCGCATCAGATGCACGAGCCACAACGTCGCGAGTGGAGTCTGCGGCGCCGGCTTGATGATGATCGGGCAACCGGCCGCGAATGCGGGAGCGATCTTATGGGCCGCCAGCAACAACGGATAGTTGAACCCGGTGATCCCGACGACCACCCCGATCGGCTTCCGTACCCAGAACCCGACCAGCCCATCCCCACTCGGCAGCAGATCCAGCGGCACAGTCTCCCCGTGCAGCCGCGCCACCTCCTCGGCCGCCGTCTCCAGGGTCAGCAGCGACCGATCGATCTCCACCCGGCAGTCGACCATCGGCTTCCCGGTCTCCAGGATGAGCAGGTCGACGAAGGCATCGCGTTCGGCCAGGACCGCCGAATGCACGCTCTGCAAGACTTTCCGGCGCAGGTACGACGGCAGCCGGCCGACCGTCTCGCGCACACCGACGGCGTGGTCGAGGGCTTGGCTGGCCAGTTCGACGTTCCCCACGGGCGCGTCGGCAACCGTGGAACCGTCGTACGGGAAGATCACCGGGGCGGTGGACGGGGCCTCGATCCAGGTCTCACCGATCGGCAGGCCGGCTGGCAGTTTCACGCTGGTTCTCCCTTCGTCGCGAGCAGGTCGGACGTGGTTGCACCGGAGAGCGCCCGCTGAAGGGTCGGGATGGCCGAGACGAGGCGCTGGGTGTAGGCGTGCTGAGGGGCGGCGTACACGTCGCCGGTGTAGCCGGTCTCGACGATCTGGCCGGCGTGCATCACGGCGACGCGGTCGCAGACGTGCTTGACCACGGACAGGTCGTGGGAGACGAACACCAGGGTGAGGTTGAGTTCGTCGACCAGGTCCGAGATCAGGTTGAGCACCTGGGCGCGGACGGAGACGTCGAGAGCGCTCACCGGCTCGTCCGCAATCAGGATCCGCGGCCGCGGCGCGAGGGCGCGCGCGATCGAGATGCGCTGACGCTGACCGCCGGAGAACTGATGCGGATAGCGGTCACCCGCACCTGCGGACAGACCGACCGCCTCCAGCAGTTCGCGAACACGTTCTCCGGAGGCGGGATGTCCTTGGACGACGAGTGGTTCGGCGATGATGTCGCGGACCCGCATCCGGGGGTCGAGCGAGCTCATCGGATCCTGGAAGACGAGTTGGAGGTTCTCGCGGAGGAACCGCAGCCGGCGTTCCGGGAGACGGGTGATGTCGGTGCCTTCGACAACGACACGACCCGAGGTGGGCTGGTCGAGGGCGGCGATGATGCGGAGCAGGGTCGACTTGCCGCAGCCGGATTCACCGACGATGCCGAATCGCTCACCCTGCTTGACGTCCAGGCTCACGCCGCGGACAGCATGCACGACCGGTGCCGGACGCAACAATGAGGTGCGAGGACGTGGATAGTCGCGGACCACGTCGACGACCTGGATGGCCGGGGCGGCCTCTTGATCGTGCGCCGCCGGCACGTGTTCGCGGTAGATCTCAGGCATGAGCGCCTCCCGCGGGCAGTCGAGGAGTCGCCACCGGTTCGGCTGGGTGATGGCAGGCGAAGCCGTCCGCGCTCGTCCCGGACCACTCGGGAGCGGTCGCGCAGATGTCGGTGGCGTGGGGGCAGCGGGTGCGGAAGACACACCCGCTGGGGAACCGGCCGGCAGCTGGGACGTTGCCGCGGATGGTGGGGAGACGCCGGTCGGCGGTGTCCAGGTCCGAGGCCGCGAGGAGGCCTTGGGTGTAGCGATGGCGCGGGTTGGTGAAGACCTCCCCGACCGGGCCGGACTCGACAACGCGGCCGCCGTACATGACCAGGACGCGTTCGCAGACGGTGGCGACGACGGCGAGGTCATGCGTGATGAAGAACAGCGCGGATGAGCGAGCGACGACGCCCTTGACGATGAGGTCCAGGACTAGCGCCTGCACGGTGACGTCCAGTGCAGTTGTCGGTTCGTCGCAGATCAGCAGCGCCGGATCGTTGGCCAGGGCAAGGGCCAGGACAATTCGTTGTCGTTGGCCACCAGACAGCTGATGAGGGTAGGCGCGCATCAGATCCGCGGGGAGCTGGACTCGCTCCAGGAGTTCGAGAGCGGCGGCCCGGGCGGCACCGCGACCGGGCCGCGTCCGGTGGATGAGCATCGCTTCGGCGATCTGGTCGCCGATTCGCATGGTCGGGTTGAGGGCGGTCATCGGCTCCTGGAAGACCATGGCGAGTTCGCGGCCACGGACGCGGGACATCCGTCGTTCGTCCGCGCCGATCAGGTCGTGGTCGACGCCGGTCAGCCGTACGGAGCCCGAGGCAACGACGTCTTCCGGCAGCAGACCGAGCACGCTCAAGGCGGTCAGCGACTTCCCAGAGCCCGACTCGCCGATCAGCCCGACCCGCTCCCCCGGCCCGACGGTGAGGTCCACATCCGAGACCAGCGTCTTGTCCCGTACCGTCACAGTCAGCCCCTGCACGGTGAGTACGTCGTTCATCGCCGGTCCTCCAGCTTCGGATCGAACCGGTCCCGCAGCCCGTCGCCCAGCAGGTTGAACCCGAGTACGGCGATCGCGATCGCCACTCCCGGGAAGATCGCCAACCGTGGCGCACTGAACAGGAACTCCTGACTCTCCTGCAGCATCCGCCCCCACGACGGAGTCGGCGGCGGCGTACCGAACCCGAGGAACGACAGCGCGGCCTCGGCCAGCACCGCGATCGCGAACGACACCGACGCCTGCACTGTGATCAGACTCGTCACGTTCGGCAGCACATGCCGTACTGCGATCGGCCAGGGCTGCCGTCCCGCCGCCCGCGCGGCCAACACGTACTCGGTCCGCATCACCTGCAACGCGCCGCTCCGGATCACCCGTGCGAACGACGGCACCGAAGCGATGCCGATGGCAATCATCGCGGTCAGCGTGCTCGCCCCGAAGACGGCTCCGAACATGATTGCCAGCAGCAACGCCGGGAACGCCAGCACCAGATCGTTCGCCCGCATGATGAATTCGCTCGGCCACCGCCGCACCATCGCGGCGAGAATCCCCAGCGGTACGCCGATCACCGCGGCCACCCCCACCGCGACCACGCCGACGAACAGCGTGGTCCGCGAGCCGACCATGATCTGGCTCAGCACGTCCCGCCCGAACTTGTCGGTTCCGAACCAGTGCTCCCACGACGGCTTCGCCAACCGGATCGACGGGTCCACGAACGTCGCGTCGTACGGCGTCCAGACGAACGACACCAGCGCCATCAGCACGATGACCCCGACGATCACGCCGCCGGCAATCAGACTCGGGTTCAGCCGCCTCATCGCGACCCCACTCGCAGCCGCGGATCCAGGGCGACGTACAGGAGATCGACCAGGAAGTTGACCAGCAGTACGGCGATGACGAGCACCATCACCACGTCCTGGACAAGCAGCAGATCGCGGTTCGACACTCCATCCAGCAGCAGACTGCCGAGCCCCGGGATCACGAACACCCGCTCCACGACGACCGCACCGATCAGCAGCGTCGCCAGTTGCAGCCCGAGCACCGTCACGACCGGCACGGCCGCATTGCGCAGACCGTGCCGCCACAACGCTTGGAACGGCCGCAAACCCTTGGCCCGCGCAGTCCGCAGATAGTCCTCCCGCAGTACGTCGAGCACCGCGCTGCGCACGTACCGCGTCAGCACGGCGCCCTGCACCAGCCCGAGCGCCAACGCCGGCAGGATCAACTGTTGCAGGAACATGGCCGGATCCTGGGCCGGCGGCGTCCAGCCGTTCGCCGGCAGCCAGCCGAGCTTCACCGCGAACAGCATGATCAGCAGGATTCCTGCCAGGAACGCCGGTACGGCGACGCCGATCTGTGAGACCGCGGACAGTGCCAGGCCGGAGATCTTCCGGTGCCGCGCCGCCATCAGAGTCCCGGCCGGGACGGCGATCAACAGCGCGATGATCATGCCGGCCAGGACCAGCAGCAGCGTCACCTGCAGCCGGTCGAACACCTGCGGACCGATCTCCGCCTTTGAGACGTACGACGTCCCGAGGTCACCGTGCAGCAGTCCGCCGAGCCAATCGACGTACTGCGTGGTGAGCGGCCGGTCGAGGCCGAACTGCTGGCGCAGTTCGGCGACACCCTGCTCGGACGCGTTGACGCCGAGGGCGACCCGGGCCGGGTCGCCCGGCAGCACGGCCATGAACGCGAAGACCAGCACCGAGCTCACCGCAAGGCTGACCAAGAGCACACCGGTGCGCTCGATCAGGCGGAGGATCACTCAGGTCACCTCGCCAGTTTCGACAGGTCGAAGTTCTCGGTGATCGCGTTCTGGGGCAGGCCTTTGATGTCCTTGTCCGCGACGATCAGGTTCGGCAGCAGGAACAGCCAGTCGCCGGCGGCCTGCTCGGACAGCCGCCGCGCCGCCTTCTTCATGTTGTCGACCTGCGCGGCCTCGTCACCGGAGTCCGCCGCGGCCAGATACTGCTGCAGCGTCGGATCGTCGTACCGGGTGTAGTACGTCGCGTTGAACACGGCACCAAGGTCCCGCGGCTCGACGTGCGCGATGATCGACATGTCGTAGTCGGCGTTCTTGAAGACCGTGTTGAGCCACGCCGCCGGGAACTCCTGCGGGTCGATCTTGACCTTCAGCCCGGCCTGCTCCAGCTGGCTCTTCACCACCTGGCCGCAGGACGTTGCGTACGGCAACGTCGGCAGCCGGAGCAGCAGCGTCTTGCCGGCCGCACCCGATGCCTGCAGCATCGACTTCGCCTTGGCCAGGTCGTACGGCGCGATGCTCGTGAGGTCCTCGTACCACGGGTCGGTCGGCGGGACCATGCTGCCGATCAGCTTGCCGCGACCGGCGAAACACGTGTCCAGCAACGCCTTGTGGTCGATCGCCATCCGGATCGCCTGCCGGGTCCGGACGTCCTTGAAGACCGGCCGCGAGTTGTTGAACGACAGCAGCACCTCGCCGTTCGTGGTGCCCTCGATCACCTGGTACTTGTCGTTGCTGGTGAACTGGCTGAGTGCCTCCGGCGCCTGGACCGTGCCGATCACGTTGATCGTGCCGGTGAGCAGCGCGTTGTTCAGCGCGGTCGGATCCTTGAAGTACTTCAGCGTGATCTGCTTGAAGAACGGCTTCGAGCCCCAGTAGGCGTCGTTGCGCTCCATCACGATCGAGTCGCCGCGGGTCCACTTGGAGAACTTGTAGGGCCCGGTGCCGATCGGCTGGGTGGCCAGCGCGCTCACGCCGCTCTCGGAGAACATCGCGCCGATCCGGGTCGTCATCCGGAACAACCAGTCGTTGCTCGGCTTGCTCAGCGTCACCTCGAGCTGGGTCGGCGACAGCGCCTTCACGCCGGACACGACGTCCATCGCGGCCTTCAGCGAGGTCGTCCAGGCCGTCTTGACCCGGTTGATGCTGAACACCGCGTCGGACGCGGTGAACGGCTTGTCATTGGTGAACTTCGCGTTGTCGACCAGATCGAACGTGTAGGTCTTGCGGTCCGGCGACACCGTCCACGACTTCGCCAGCGACGGCACGATCTTGCCGGAGTCGTCCTGCTTGACCAGGCTCTCGTACACGTTGCCGAGCAGTGCCTGCGGGATCGCGGCGCCGTCGGTGGTGGTGAAGTCGAGGCTGGCCGGCTCGGCGACCAGGCCGATCGACAGCGACTGATCGCCGCCGGGTGAGCTACCGGACGACGTACTGGATCCGGCCGAGCAGGCGGTCACGGCCAGGACCGCCGCAGCGGCGAACGCGACCGCACGGGTGGGCAGCGCCAACTTGTTGAAAGGGGACTTCACGCGAACTCCTCCAGTGCCTCGAGCTGTCGCCGCATTCTGACCATCCCGGTCCGCTCGCGCGACCGCGGCCACGCGGTACGGCCGATTCGCCGTCCAGCTGTGACTGGTCCGACCAGTGGACTAGGTATCAGTGGGCCACTAGGTTTGTCGGAACACAAGGGTCTGTCAAGACGATTGGGGTGCACCGGATGACCAAGGGTCCGCAGTTCCAGCCGGTGCAACCGGTGCGCGCGTACCAGCGGATCGTCGAACAGGTCGAGGACGCGCTCGCTCGCGGTGATCTCGCGCCGGGTCAGCGACTGCCGAGTGAGCGGGAACTGGTGGCGCAGTTCGCGGTCAGCCGCTCCACCGTGCGCGAGGCTCTGCGGGTTCTCGAGAGCAACGGCGTCGTACGGTCGCGGCCCGGCGATCCGAACGGGCCGGAGATCCTGCCGTTCTCCCAGTCAGCGCTGCGCAAGCAGATGGTCCGGCTCGCCCGCGTCGACGAGCTGACCCTGGCGGAATTGATCGGGTTCCGGATGATCATGGACGGCGCCGCGATCCAGGTCACGTCCCGCCTGCGGACGCCGGAGCAACTCGCCGACATCGAGGAGACGCTGGTGGCGATGCGGGCCGCGATCGATGTCGACTTCGCGGCGTTCAGCGAGGCGGATCTCGCCTTCCACGACGTGATCGCCCAGGTCAGCCGCAACTCGCTGATCCAGACCTGCAACGAGGTCGTCCGCGGCGTCGTACTGAGCCTGATCTCGGACAAGATCGCGCACGCCTCGAACAGCCGGGCCCTGATGCTCGAGTCGCTGCAGCATCACGCCGAGGTGGTGGAGGCGATCCGCGCGGGTGACGGTCACGCGGCGGCGCGGATCGCGCGGCAGAACATGTACGACTACTACGCCGGGTATGTGCCCGAACCCGAACGGGAAACGCTGCGCGCCCTGATCGAGGACTGAGGCAACTTTCCCTGCCGCGTCAGGGGGATCTCGTGGCATCCTTACGGAATCGGTCCTCTGGGGGGCACCACGGGATCGGTCCACTGCTGGGGGGCACTACGTGACCAAACCTGCGATTCTCACCGTCGACGACGACCCGATGGTTTCGGCAGCCATCTCTCGTGACCTGCGCCGGCGGTACGGCGACGACTACTTCGTGGTCAAGGCGACGTCGGGCGACCAGGCGCTCGCCGCCCTGACCAAGCTCGCCTTGCGCAACCAGCCGATCGCGATGATCGCCACCGATCAGCGGATGCCGGGGATGACCGGCATCGAGTTGCTCGAGCGGGCCCGCGAGCAGGCGCCGACCGCGAAGTACCTGCTGCTCACGGCGTACGCCGACACCGACGTCGCGATCAAGGCGATCAACGACATCGGTCTGGACTACTACCTGCTGAAGCCGTGGGATCCGCCCGAGGACCAACTGTTCCCGGTGATCGACGACCTGCTCGGCGATTGGCGCCACGCCAACCGCGAGCACACCTCCGACGTACGCGTCGTCGGGCACCGCTGGTCGGATCGCGCGCACGACATCAAGACCTTCCTGGCCCGCAACCACGTCCCGTACAGCTGGTACGACGTCGATCGCGATGCCGAGGCTCAACGGCTGCAGGACCTCGCCAACGCGACGGACGCCGACCTGCCGATCGTGCTCATCCCCGACGGAGACACGCTCCGCGCACCGTCCGCGATGGACCTCGCGTCCGCCCTCGGCCTGCGGACCCGAGCCGAGCAGCCGCTGTACGACGTCTGCATCGTCGGAGGCGGTCCCGCCGGACTAGCTGCGGCTGTGTACGCGGCGTCCGAGGGGCTGAGCACCGTGATCGTCGAGCGGGAGGCGCCGGGCGGTCAGGCCGGGTTGAGCGCGGCGATCGAGAACTACCTGGGATTCCCGCGTGGGCTGACCGGATCCGACCTGGCGCAGCGGGCCGTCGCCCAGGCGTCCCGCTTCGGCGCCGAGATGGTGCTGGCTCGATCGGTTGTCGGTGTCGAGTCGCGCGGCCCGGTTCACGCCGTACTGCTCGAGGGATCGGGCGAGATCGAGGCGCGGGCGCTGATCGTCGCGACCGGCGTTTCGTACCGGAGCCTGGACGTCGACGGCCTCGCCGACTTCACCGGGCGCGGGGTGTTCTACGGAGCGACGGCGAGCGAGGCCACGCAGTGCCAGGACGAGGAGGTGTACATCGTCGGCGCGGCGAACTCAGCGGGTCAGGCGGCCCTGAACCTCGCGCGCTACGCCAAGCGGGTCGTGCTGCTGGTGCGTGGGGAGGCGTTGGAGAGCTCGATGTCGCGGTACCTGATCGACAAGATCGCGAAGGTCAGGAACATCGAGATCCGCTGCCGCACGGAGGTGGTGGGCTGCCGCGGCGACGGCCATCTCGAAGGGCTGACACTGGCGGACCGGGCCTCCGGCCGGGTCGAGGAGGTGCAGTCGGGCTGGCTGTTCGTGTTCGCCGGCGCCTCGCCGCGGACCGAGTGGCTCGGACAATCGGTGCTCCGCGACGACAAGGGTTTCGTGGTGACCGGTCCGGAGCTGATCGGGCAGGATCGCTGGCAACTCCCCCGACCGCCGTACGCGCTGGAGACCAGCGTGCCGGGTGTGTTCGCGGCCGGCGACGTACGGCTCGACTCGATGAAACGGGTCGCGTCAGCCGTCGGCGAAGGCGCGATGTCGGTCTACCTCGTCCACCGCTACCTGGCGACAGTCTGATGAACGTCGACGATCTGCGCGACCTCGCCATCTTTGCGGGACTGACCGACGCTCAACTCGGTGAGCTGATCGACGGCAGCACGACAGTGCCGATCGAACCGGGCGCCGACCTGTTCCACGAAGGCGAGCCGGCGGACTTCTGGTGGGTGCTCGTCGACGGCGCGATCGCGTTGCACCGCAAGATCGGTCGCGAGGACACCGTGATGGGCAAGATGGACGTCCCCGGCCGGTGGGCCGGCGGATTCCGCGCCTGGGACGACCACGGCGTCTATCTGGCCAGCGGCCGCGGTATCGCCGAGGGGCGGGTACTGCGGGTGCCGACCGACCTCCTGCGGGAGCGGATCGATGTCTGGTTCCCGCTCGGCGGGCACCTGATCAAGGGTGTCTACGGGACGGCGCGGGCGATCGAGTCGACGGCTCGGCAGCGGGATGCGCTGATCACGCTCGGCACGCTGGCCGCGGGGCTCGCGCACGAGATCAACAATCCGGCCGCGGCGGCTTCGCGTTCGGTCAGCGCTCTCGACACGGCCTGCTCCTCCTTGCTGTCATCACTGCGCGGTCTCGCGGGGAAAGTGAGTGAGGATCAGTTCGGCCGACTGGATTCGTTGCGCCTGGAGCTCGGCTCCCGGGCGGCGATTCTCGATCCGGTCGACCTGGCCGACAACGAGAACACCATCTCGGACTGGCTGGCCGACCACGAGGTCGAACGGGACTGGTTGATCGCACCGCCGCTGGCCGCGGCGGGTGCCGATGTCGAGTGGTGCGAGCGCGCGGCCGACGTACTGGGTGATGCTCTGGAGCCTGGGTTGGAGTGGGTCGGGAGCACGCTCGCTGCGACGACTCTGCTCGGCGAGGTGAAGGAGTCGACCCGACGCATCACCGAACTCGTCGCCGCGGTCCGGTCGTACTCGCAGATGGATCGCGGGTCGATCCAGACCATCGACGTCACCGAGGGCATCGAGAGCACCCTGGTCATGCTCGGCCACAAGCTCCGCGACGGCACCGAGGTGATCCGTGCGTACGGCGCTGACGTCCCGCGGATCGATGCGTTCGCGGGTGAGCTGAACCAGGTGTGGACCAACCTGATCGACAATGCGGTCGACGCGATGGACGGCACCGGGACGCTCCGGATCACGACCCGGACAGACGGCGACCGGATCGTGGTCGAGTTCACCGACACCGGCCCCGGCATGCCACCCGAGGTCGCGGCACGCGCGTTCGAGCCCTTCTACACCACCAAGGACGTCGGCAAGGGCACCGGTCTAGGCCTCGACATAGCCCAACGCATCATCACCGAACACCACGGCGGCACCATCACCATCACCTCCCACCCAGGCCAGACGACGGTTGCCGTCCGCCTCCCCCACCAGCCCGCCACCCGCTGACGCCGCCTGGGCCGGTGTCGCTGGCGGGTTGTTTGACGGATGGCGGGACAACTACTGACTAGCGGTGACATAACCCGCTATCGATCCCGGCCGCGCTCGCCCAATGGCCCGACGGATGCGGGCCAGGAGGTCGAGCGGGCGGGCCGGCCAGCAGACCCGGACGACCTGGTAGCCGAGATCCCGGAGGCGGTCCTCCCGGACCTTCTCCGCGATCAGCGTCTCCGGGGTGCCGTCGCCGTACTTGATGGCGCCGTCGAACTCGATGACGACGCCGTCTTCCGCGAGCAGGAAGTCGACCCGCGCCACCAGAGCACCGTGCTCGTCGCGAATCTCGGCCTGCAACATCGGCTCCGGCAAGCCCAGGTCAGCCAGCATGACCCGCAGCCGAGACTCACCGACCGACTCCGACCGGCTGTCTGCGAACAGCACCGCGCGAGTCGCCGTGTTGTTGCCAGGCCGGCCGTCGAACAGGCTCAAGGCGGTCGTCAACTGTTCGGCCGTGGCGACTCGGCGTCGCAACGCTTGGTCCACCACCGACACCGCAACCGGGTAACTGGTTGCGCGGACGGCCTCCACGATCGCTCGTGCGCCGTGAGTCAGGCGTACGCCGTCCTGCTCGACCGACTCGCCGACCGGCGGACGCGCAGCATGCTGACACACCGTCGAGCCGGATCGGCCCAGCCCGGACACCCTGGTGACGTGCACACGGCGTAGATCGAGCTCCGAGACCTGGACGCCGTACAACACGAGAGCCGACTGATGGCTCACAACGGCGCGACCCGCCAAGCGTTGATAGACGGCATTCGCGGCGCGTCGGTGCGCCCAAGCCGCCCGGTCCCACGCGGCCATGGACGCGACCTCGGAACCGGGCTGCGCGTACGCACCCCTGGTGAGCCTGATCCATCGACCGGCCGTCACCCGCCGGCGGATGTCCACGTCCGTGTACCCGGCGGCGCACGCGTCTGCTCGCGTGAACCAATCCCCCCGGCCAGCGGCGATGAGCATGAGTTTGGTGTTCATGCTCCAGAACATGCCGGGTTCCCGAGCGCCCGGGATGGTGAATCTTGCGGATGTGGATAACGGCTTGTCTCACCGCTGGCCGGTTACATCACGGCAGCGGTGAAACAACCCGTCATTCGGCTCAGGTGTCGTGTTCGAGGATTCGAACTCGGGGGACCTTGAGGGTTTTGCGGGCTCTGGTGGTCCAGTCGGAGCAGAGGAAGCGGGCGGCGGTCTCGGGCCAGGCGACCACGACGACCTCGTGGCTGTTTGTGGTCTTCACCAGTGTCTTGAGCGCCAGCAGCACCTCGCCGTGGGTGATCGAGACGTTCACCGGGTATCCGCTCGCGCCGCGCAGATGACGCGAACTGTGTTCGATCACCGAGCCGAGGTCGAACAACGGGTCCGCGAGCGTCGTCGTCGTACTGGCCGCCCGGGCTACCGCCGGACCAGGCAGGCCGGCCACGTCGTCGAAGGTCGCCCCGAGCAACGCCAGCGGCCCACCGAAACCGCTCTCCGGCTGACTCGAGACGAGCAGGTGGTAGTCGACGGACTCTTCATACCTTGCGTGCAGGGCGGCAACGCGGCGCGCGTCGCCCTCGCTCATCTCCCGCTCGATGAGCACCACCACGTCGTACGTCATGCGTGGCTCCCTTCGCAGTCACTTCCGTTGTACTCCCGTACCCCGGGCATCCCAAAGAACCGGACGCGGCAACGTCACGGAATTGTCAGAACCGTCACAGGGATCTCTCAGGAAGCGCGACCCGGTCAGGTGGGGAGCGGCGCGTGCGCCCGCGTGTCGGGGGCCAGCGCGCTCAGGAGCTGCGGAGCGTCGATCAAGGTGTGAGCCGCGGAATCGAGCAGGTGTGGGTGCAACGCGTAGACCTGCGCGCCGTGGCGAGGAGTGATATTGCCGGTCAGCACCGCGGCGAAGTCGGATCGGTTCGCGGCATCCTCGTCCCACGGGCGGTCCGGCTCCAGGCGGGCCGTCAGGCGGCGAGCGAAGGCAGCCGGATCCTCGGCGGGATCACGCACGTACCCGACGACCGAGCCGTCGGCGCACCGTACGACGACCTCGTCGGAGCGGGCCGCCGCATGCCAGCAGCAGACCTCCCACAGGCTCACCCGATCGCCCGAGCCGTGCACGTCCTCCAGCGTCGCCGCCATCAGTGCGATGTGACCGCCGTACCGCGCGATGTTGTGCCCGTAGCCGGCCGCGCCGAGGTTGACGTCGTACCAGCGCAGTTCCTTCGTGTGCAGGTCGACGCCGAACGGGAGCAGGATCTTCGCCGGCCCGGCCAGATCGAAGCGTTCGTCGACGGCAGCCGGGTCGAACAGGCCGGTCGGTTGTCGCATCACCCCGACGAACCCGCGCTCGAGTTCGTCGAACGGTACGTCGTTGTAGCTGAACACCACCGGCAGCACATACCGCCCGCCGACCCGCCGCACCGCGCCCAGGTCGAGATCCACGAACTCGGTCGAACCACCGGGCGCGGGCGCGGACGTGAGGTCGCCGGAGTGCACCAGCGCGTCCTGATCGAACCGCAACCGCGTGTAGTCGCACAGTCCGACGAACGCCCACTCCTCGTCGAACACCGCAACCGACAGATCGAGATCCACCCGCCGGCCGGACGGCTCGACCCAGTGCAGGAACAGCCGCAGCAACTCGTCCGGCGGGATCGGCACCGCACTCCCCCGCGTCATCCGCCGCAACGTCGACGAAGCGTTCCGCTCCGAACCTGGGGCCGCCAGCCGCGCCAGCTCCTCGTCCAGGAACACCCGCCGCAGCCGCGGCAGAGCCGTTGCCCGGCGCAACATTTCACCCACGAGTACGTCGGTCAGCGCGGAAGCAGTATCGGCGGGCAGCGGCTCGCGCTCGTCCACCGACGTCCAGATCCGCGCCGTCCCGCCGCGCGGAAAGAACAACCGCAGATCGCCCGGCGGCGTACGGACCTGACCGATCGCGGCAGTGATCACCACGGGCGACACGTCCGAGACGGCCGTCGCCAGAGCGTCCACCAACGCGCCGTGCTGATCCGGCGGCAACGCGCGCGCCAACTGGACCAGGCGACGCACCAACTCACCCGGCCGCTGACGCAGCAGGTCGAGCGCATGGCCTGGCCGCCCGTCCGCCAACGCACCCTCGACGCGAGAGGCGAACGTGCTCGTCGCGAGCCGCTTGCCCTCGAGCCGCACGAACGGATGCTGCGAAGCCTCGCCCAGCACCGCCCGCCCCGCCGCCGTACCAAGATCCAGATCGGTACGACGCAGGATCGCGAACGCCAGCGCCGCCACCGGGTGACGGGTCGCGAACTCGAACGGATGCAAGTTCTCCGCCATCCGCTTCCACGCGCGTTCGTGCCGCAGCATGTCCTCGACCAGGTGCTCGGCCGGCAGTCGGTCGAGCCGCGCAAGCACCAGCCGTCGAGTTGCCCGAGGCAACGACTTCCGCCGGGCCGGCGGCGTCCTCAACCCCGGATCGGCATCCATCAGCGCATGCAACACCCGCAGTACGTCGGTTGCCGTGCCGGCCCGATCGATCAGGTCGGGATGGTCGGCCAGGAAATGCGCGATGACGAGCGCCCGGGTCTCGCGGACCGGGATGTCGTCCGGCAGCCAGGACGGATCCGCACCGGATAACAGCACCTGCAGATCCGCGCGATCCACGGCGGACAGCGGGGAGCGTCGTACCAGCAGGTCGTGGACTGTCGTCCTGGTGGTGGCGGACTGCGCGAGCGAGAGGAGGCGAAGGCGATCGGAGCGGACGTGAGCCGGCTGCACCTCGTGGAAGGACGGCTTGAGGAACGGGTCGAGCGGATCGATCCGCCGCAGGCACAGCGGACAGGCGCTCAGCTCGGAGCCGTCCCAGCAAGTCCGGCAGACCAGGTGGGCGCAGGGCGAGACGGCGTGCACCGACTTCGTGTCTCCGCACAAGACACACGGCTGCTCGGGCTCCTGCAGCAGTCGCGCGAACACGCGGTTCACGTAGAAGGTCTCGGTGTTGCCCGGCACGCTCTCGGGGAATCCGCGGAACAGCGGCACATGCTCAGCGTTGTGACCGGACTCCGCGTCGAGCAGGTCCAGCAACCTGCCGCCGAACCCTGCGAGCGCGGGAGCGGACAGGGAGGCGCAGTACCGGTACAGACCGACGGACAGGAGGAAGCCGCGCTGAATCAGGTCGGCCTGCAACGCGGACAGCCCGGCCTGGATGGTCAGCGGCCGGCGTAGCCACTGCCATGCGGAGCGACGGACCGGAGGGGTCAGTGCCGTGGTGTCGACAAGCCGACGGCGGCGGAGTAGGACAGCTGCCTGGGTCTGCTCCGAGGCGTGCTCCGGCATCGCGGCCTCCCCGCTGGCTGGGCGTCTGGTCATGTCTCGGCGTCATGGATGACAAGGCCAGGGGCGGAGAGCGGACGCGCTACATGGCCTGGTGAAGGAGAAGGAAGCACGTCCTGGAGCCGCCCCTGGCAAGAAGAACGCTACCGGTCGCCACCGACAGTTTCCGCCGGGCGACTCGGGACCCCAGAGGGTCCGCACAAGAAGAGCTCCGGTACCAGGGTCGGGGCCGCCCCGCCCAGACCCCGGTACCGGAGGTCTCCAGAGTAGAACGTTCATCCAAACGCTGCGCCACCGGGATCACGATCTGGCACTGATGCGCCGTGATCAAACCATTGACCCAGGCCGCACCCGGTGCAGGGAAACCCTTTCAGTTACAGGCGGCAGGTGTCACGCAACGGATTGTGGTTAGGGTCGTAGGTATGGAGGGCGGGGTGATCGAACGCGCGCGCTGGCGCGATGTGTTCGGACATGCGGAGTTCAGGGCCCTGTTCCTGGCCGGCGTACTGTCCGTCGCAGGCGACCAGCTGGCCCGCGTTGCCCTGTCTGTGCTGGTTTTCGACCGCACCGAGTCCGCCGGGCTGACCGCACTCACCTATGCCCTGACCTACATCCCCGACCTGCTGTTCGGTCCGTTGCTGGCCGGATTCGCCGATCGGTATCCCCGCCGTACTGTGATGATCGTCACCGACCTGGCTCGCGCAGTCCTGGTTGCGGCGATGGCGGTGAAGGCGTTGCCGTTACTGGTGGTGATCCTGCTCCTGCTCGGACTGCAAGCATTCGGGTCACCGTTCAACGCCGCACGAGCTGCCACGCTCCCCGCCGTACTGCCGGGCGATCATTACGTGCTGGGCAAGGCCGCCAACGACATGGTCGTCCAGTTCAGCCAGGTCCTCGGCTTCGGCACCGGCGGTGTGATCGTCGTAGCTGTCGGAACGTCCGGTGGGCTGCTCCTGGACTCCGCCACCTTCTTACTGTCCGCAGTACTCATCACTGTCGGCGTACGACGTCGTCCGGCGCCGCCGCGTGCTGCAGACGAGTCACACGGCAGCTACTTCAAGGACATGACTGCGGGCTTCTCACTCGTCATACGTACGCCGAAGCTCCGCGCACTGGTCATCCTGGCCACGATCGCCGGCTTCTACGTGACAGTGGAGGGCCTGGCAGTCCCGTATGCGAACGAGATCGGCGGTGGGCCGAAGGCAGCCGGTCTGCTGCTGGCTGCCAGCCCGGCCGGCGCTGTCGCAGGCATGTGGCTCATCACTTTGTGGGAGCCGGACAAACGCATGCGGCTTCTCGGGCCGCTGGCCGTGCTGGCCTGTGTGCCGCTGATCGCGTGCTTCATGGCGCCAGGTCTGCTGCCCACTGTCGTGTTGTGGGCGGTGTCGGGCATGGCGTCGGCCTATCATCTGCCGACCAGTGCGGCGTTCGTCCAAGCGGTGCCGGACGCCCAGCGTGGTCAGGCCTTCGGCGTCGCGAGCACCGCTCTGAAGAGCAGCCAGGGGATCGGAATCCTGCTCGCGGGACTGGTCGCGGATCAGTCCTCACCGTCGGTCGCGCTGGGCGTCATGGGCACCGCGGGAGCCGTCGCAGCCGCGGTGGCGGGCGCCGCCTGGGCACGCGCCCGCCGTTCCCGGTCCGGCGTCATGGAAATGGGTGCCGGATGAGCCGCCGGAGAATCAGGGGAAATACCTCCGGACCGGCTCCGTAAAATATCGGTTAAGAAATTTCGGTCAGGTCGCGGGAATCACCACTCGTTGCCGGTGGTGAACCATTCGTTGCCGGATCCGCCCGGCCGGTGCAGCCACTCGTTGCCACCCTGCGTGAACCATTCGTTCCCGCCGTGCAGCCACTCGTTCCCCCCGCGGAACCACTCGTTGCCGCCCCCGGTGAACCACTCGTTGCCGCCGTGCAGCCACTCGTTCCCGGTGCTGATCTTCGACATGGTGCTGTCCTTCCTTCGCCATCCGTCAGATGGAATAACTGCGGGTCGGGGATGACCTCGCGTGAACAGGCAGTTACTATTCAGGAATAACCGTTCAGGTCTATCCGTGTGAGGCCACCATGATTCTGATCGGTCGGAGCAAGTGGGTGCCACCCCGCCGATGGAAGCTCTGGTCGTTGCCGCGCCCGGCACTGAGCTACGTGCTCGGCGTCGAGGCCGTTGCAGTCGTCATCACCGCCTTGGCTGTGGCCTCGACGGTCTCCGGCGCCCGGACCGGCGTCAGGCCGACCGAGTGGGTCGCCTTCGCGGTACTGGCGGTCGCCTCGGTGCTTCACCTGGAGTCTGCCCGCGGAATCGAGCGCCGACGCGAGATGGCGGCGAACACTTCGCCGTACACCAACCTGAAGAGCCTGTGGGTGTTCGCCGGCCTGTTGCTGCTCCCGCTGAGCCTGGTCGTCGCCCTCGTCGTGGTGTCGTACGGGTACTCGTGGCTCCGCGTCTACGGACGGACGATCGCGCACCGCAAGGTGTTCTCGGCCAGCACGTTCATCCTCGCCAGTGGAGCCGCAGCCGCAGTGCTCCGCGCCGGCGGTCTGCTGAACGAGCCGCGAGTGCCGACCGGTCCGTGGACCCTGCTGGTCGTGGTGGCCGCTGCGACCACGTGGTGGCTGGTGAACTTCGCGCTGGTGATCGGTGCGATCCTGCTCTCCTCCCCCGACGCCACCGCCCGTAGCGCGCTGGGTGACCTATCGGATCAGCTCGTAGTGGTGGCCGGTCTAGGCCTCGGTGTGGCAGTTGCCGGACTGCAGGCGTCGTACCCATGGGTGGTGCCGATCTTGATGGTGACGGTGCTCGCACTGCACCGCGATCTGCTGCTGCCGCAGTTCCAGCGCGCTGCTGGGACGGACGTGAAGACTGGTCTGGCGACTCCGGCGTACTGG
The DNA here is from genome assembly GCF_004331465.1 of Kribbella pittospori. Classification (GTDB taxonomy): domain Bacteria; phylum Actinomycetota; class Actinomycetes; order Propionibacteriales; family Kribbellaceae; genus Kribbella; species Kribbella pittospori. Next base: position 19,741 of record NZ_SJKB01000016.1, on the reverse strand, counting down.
GCCAACGCGGTGCCGACGGAGCTGGCGCGGGCCGAGACCATGCGCAGTACGGTCGGTCTGCTGATGCTGGACCTGGACCGGTTCAAGGAGATCAACGACACCTACGGCCACCCCGCCGGAGATCAGGCGCTGCGTGCGGTCGGCGAGAGCGTACGTGCGGAGGTCCGGCAGGGTGATCTGGTCGCGCGGGTCGGCGGAGACGAGCTGGCTGTGCTGCTGCCGGGAGCCACGGAGACTGAGGTGCTCGAGGTGGCCGAGCGGATCCGGGACCGGCTCAGCACGCTGAGCGTGTCAGTGGACACCAGCACGGACACCACCGCAGTGATCAGCGGAGTTCCGGCGTCGTTCGGCGCAGCGGTGTACCCGGAGGTGGCCGCCACGATGGACCAGCTGGTGCTGGCCGCCGACAACGCGCTACTCACCGCGAAGCGGGATGGGCGCAACCGGATCGTCGCGGCCCGCCCGAACCCGCCTGCGGTGACCGACCACACCGATCAGCCGGTCGGCGACTGAGCCACTCGGATCAGGGCCTTGCCCAGGAGCGTGCGCTGCTCCAGGGCAGTGTGGGCGTCAGCCACATGGTCGAGGTCGTAGACCTGGTCGATCACGGGCACGAGGTCTCCGGCTACGGCTCGAGCGAGCACATCTGCACCGGTGACCGTCGTCGTGGTCGAGTCGGCACGTAGATCGACGATCCCCTTCACCGTGATGCCCCGGCGCTCCGCCTCGGCGGCGTCGTACGTCGCGAAGCCGCCGCTCGGGGCGCCGTGTGCGGAGAACCAGCCGCCGTCCTTGACGACCGTGAAGGCGGTCGAGCCGAGCTCACCGCCGGCGCCTTCGAACACGATGTCCGCGCCGTTCGTTGCATCGAGGACCAACTTGTCCCAGCCGGGCTTGGAGTAGTCGACCACCACGTCGGCACCCTGCGCCTTGCTGAGGTCGAGCTTCGCCTGACCGCGGGCCGCTGCGACGACATGTGCGCCGGCCTTGTGCGCTAGTTGGGTCAGCAGCAGGCCCATCCCACCCGCGGATGCGGTGACCAGCACCTCCTTGCCCTGCATCGGCGGTGCGAGCTCCTCCAGCATCAGAGCGGTGAAGCCGTCGCCGAAGACTCCGACCGCGGTCTCCAGGTTGAGTCCGGCAGGCGTCTTGACCAGACCGTCTGTGGCTGCGAGCGCAAGCTCGGCGTGGGCGCCGAAGCCGACCGCACGGCCGACCACCGTCTTGCCGATCCAGTCTTCGCTGAGTTCCGGACCGACCGCCCGCACTCGACCGCCCAGCGAACCGCCTGGGACATACGGCGGGGTGACGTCGAAGAACTGACTGTGCTGGCCACGCCGGATCGCGGTCTCGACGAAGATCACGTCGGCCACCTCGACCTCGACCAGCACCTGACCGGCCGCCGGCACCGGATCCGGCCAGTCCTGGGTCCTGATCACCTCAGGCCCGCCGAACTCGGTCACCACTGCTGCACGCATGCTCACTCCTTCGCTCTGGATGACTCCGAGCCTGCAACCTCAACGTTGGTTCAGGTCAACTCCGGAGGTTGTCCACAGGCCGTCGGCGACGGGCGGAAAGTTGTCGGTGGTCCGGCGTACTGTGCAGGGCATGTTCGATGCCGTCTTCGTCCCCGCCGACCCGCCGCGTGCGGGCCGGCTGGCGTTGTACGGCGACCTCTCGGCGACGGGTGAGACGGCCGACGGGACCGTGGATCTGGTCTTGCCGAAGGGATCCCAGGTTCGGCGTACCACCGTGCCGGCTCGCCTGCTGAGTATCGGCGAGGTGCTCGAGTGGATCGGTCGGCCGCTCGAGGGTTCGGTCAGCTGGGAGGCGTGGCGGGCTGCGGCGTTCGCGGGGATGGGGTTGATCGCGCGCGGCCGACTCGTCCCGGATCGAAGCCCGAGTGGGTACGGCGCTTGGCGGGTGGCGCCGCTGGATCCGCTGGACCGGGGCTGGTTGCGGAACCTTAGTGCCGCGATGCCGCCGTACGGGCATGCGTTGCCGATCGAGGGGACGCGGCCGGTGCGGTTGGTCGATCCGGAGCCGCTGGTGCGGTCGTTCTGGGACGCGCTGGCGGACACCGTCGTGCGGACGTCGGCCGCGGCGGTCGCGGTACGTCCTGGTGCGGCGGCCTTTGCTGGTGTTGATCCGGTGGAGGTGACCGGAGCGACGTCCTGGTTGGACGAGACCGCGCTGAGCGAGGAGGCCGGGGCGCGTCTGGTGCTGCGGATCGAGCCGCCTTCGGAGTCGGCCGAGGAGTTCCGCGCTGTGCTGCAGCTGCGCAGTGGTGTGGATCCGAGCCTGCTGATGGATGTGTCGGACGTGTGGAGTGCGCCAGCAGCTGTGCTGGCTGCTCTTGGGGAGCGTGCGGAGACCGATCTGCTGCTGGCGTTGCGGCGCGGTGCTCGGGTCTGGCCGCCGTTGGGTGCTGCGTTGCGGGACGCGGCCCCAGCGGAGGTCGGGATCGACGACGAGGCGCTGGAGGAGTTGACCGAGGGCAGTACGGCGTTGGAGGGCGCTGGGATCGAGGTGCTCTGGCCGACCGAGCTGTTCGCAGGCGAGCTGGCTGTGCGCGGGACGGTCGCGACGCCGACGCCCGGAGCGGTGACCGGGCCCGACTTCAGCTTGACCGATCTGGTCGCGTTCCGATGGCGGCCGACGCTTGACGGGCAGGAGCTGACCGAGCAGGAGGTTGCGGCGCTCGCGGAGGCCAAGCGGCCGATGATCCGGATGCGTGGGCGGTGGGTCCGGGTCGATCACGACCTGGTCCAGAAGCTGCGGCGTGGTGGGACTCGCAAACTCACCGGAGCCGAAGCGCTCGGAGCTGCGCTGACCGGGACGATCGAGGTGGACGGTGAGCTCGTTGCGTTCGACGCGAACGGGTCGCTGGCCTCGATGCTCGCGCGGTTGCGGACGGCCGAGGAGCCTGCGCCGTTCGAGGAGCCGGCCGGGTTGCAGGCGACGTTGCGCGACTACCAGCGGCGCGGTGTGGCGTGGATGGCGCATCTCGCGGATCTCAGTCTGGGCGGTTGCCTCGCCGACGACATGGGGTTGGGCAAGACGATCCAAGTGATCGCGTTGCACCTCCAGCTTCTCGGGCGTGGTCGCGGACCGACGTTGGTGGTCTGTCCGTCGACGCTGCTCGGGACGTGGGAGCGGGAGTTCGCCCGGTTCGCACCGGACGTGACGACCCGGCGGTATCACGGCACTGGACGGAGTCTGAGCGACCTCGCACCGGATGAGGTGGTGCTCACGACGTACGGCGTGGTGCGACAGGACCACCGAGTGCTCGGTGAGGTGTTCTGGGGACTGGCGGTCGCGGACGAGGCGCAGCATGCGAAGAACCCACTGTCGCGGACCGCGCGATCGCTCAGAACGTTGCCGTCAGCAACCAGGATCGCGTTGACCGGGACGCCGGTGGAGAACCGGTTGTCGGAGTTGTGGTCGATCCTGGACTGGGCCGCGCCGGGGTTGCTCGGCACGCTCGACCGGTTCCGCCACGACGTCGCCGTACCGGTGGAGCGGTATCACGACGAGGAAGCGACCGCGCGGCTCGCCCGAGTGACGCGGCCGTTCCTGCTGCGGCGGCGCAAGAGCGACCCCGGGATCGCGCCGGAGTTGCCGCAGAAGACCGAGCACGACGTCGTCGTACCGCTCACGACCGAGCAGGCCACGCTGTACCAGGCCGTCGCGAAGGAGACGCTCGCCAAGATCGAGTCCGCGGAGGGGATCGCGCGACGCGGTCTCGTGCTCAGCCTGCTGACGCAGTTGAAGCAGGTCTGCAACCACCCCGCCCAGTTCCTGCACGAGCCCGGACCGCTGGAGCGCCGTTCAGGCAAGCTCGCCGCGCTCGACGAACTGCTCGATGTGATCCTGGCCGAAGGCGAATCAGTGCTGATCTTCAGCCAGTACGTCGAGATGTGCCGGCTGATCGAGGCACATCTGGCGGCGCGCCGCGTCCGGACGCTGTTCCTGCACGGCGGGATCGGGGTGCGGAAGCGCGAGCAGATGGTCCAGCAGTTCCAGGCCGGCGAGGCACAGGTGTTCCTGCTGTCGCTGAAGGCCGGCGGCGTCGGGCTGACGCTCACCCAGGCGACGCACGTCGTCCACTACGACCGCTGGTGGAACCCGGCCGTCGAGGACCAGGCGACAGACCGCGCCTACCGCATCGGCCAGGATCGGCCCGTGCAGGTCCACCGACTCGTCACTGAGAACACCCTGGAAGACCGGATCTCCACAGTCATCGCAGCCAAACGCGATCTCGCGGATGCGGTAGTCGGCTCAGGCGAAGCCTGGCTAAGCGAGCTCTCCGACGCAGACCTAACCGAACTAGTCGAACTCTCAACCGGCCCAGCGAAGTCCGGCTCAGCCAGCGCCTACAACCCGTCCGCCATCGGCAAATCCCCTCCCGCAGCCACCCCGACCACCAGCAGCACACCCGGACCTGCAGGCGGTCCGCCGACCTCCGCGACGCCCGCGCCCGGAGCCGACCCGTCCACCACCAGGACACCCGCGCCTGGAGCTGGCCCGTCCACCGGCGGGAGGCCCGAGCCCGGAGCCGACCCGACGGGCACCGGGACGTCCGGGACTGGAGTTGGCTCGTGAATGAGCGGGTGCCTTGGCAGGGGTGGCGGCGTTCAGGTGAGGACGCGGGGCTGCCGGCGGCGAAGGGTCCGGGGAGCCGGCGTCCGTTCGGCGCGACCTGGTGGGGGCGGGCCTGGCTGGAGGCGTTGGAGCATCGCGCTCGCTTGGATCCAGGCCGGCTCTCGCGGGGGCGTTCGTACGCACGGCGCGGGAGTGTTCTGGAGCTGACGGTGTCGCCGGGTTCGGTCGACGCAGTTGTGCAGGGCAGCCGAGTCACGCCGTACCAGGTGACGGTGCGGATCCGCGCATTCACCTCAGCCGAGTGGGACGCCGTACTCGAGGTGGTGTCATCGCAGATCGGCCGAGTGGCGGCGCTGCTCGACGGCGAACTCCCGCCCGAGGTTGTCGACGATGTACATGCCGCCGGGCTGGACCTGCTGCCGGGTGCAGGTGAGGTGCTGACCAACTGCAGCTGCCCAGACTTCGCCGTACCGTGCAAACACTCCGCCGCCGTCTGCTACCTGGTCACCGACGCGCTGGACGACGATCCCTTCGCGTTGTTGCTTCTCCGAGGCCGCCGCAAAGACGAACTCCTCAACACCCTCCGCTCCCGCCGAACCGGCCCGACCCCCACCACCCCACCCCGAACTCCCCCACCCCCAGGCATCCCAGCCATAGCCGCCTTCGCCAAATCCTTCACAACCCCCAACACCCGCGCGACCCCCAACCCCGCCACCTCCAACACCTCTGGGGACACGGCTCCCGACTACGCCGCCGCCGACCCTGCCACACCTAGCCCCATCTCTGGCACCCGCGCCGGCGCAGACAACGCCGCCGCCGACGTGTCTGGCCGTGCCGCGCCTGAGAACGCCTCGTCCGATACCTCTGGCCGGTCCGCCGACGACGTCACCTCTGACTCCGCTGGTCACACTCCGTCTGGTGCTGGTGGGTACGGCGGGGTGGCTGTGCCGGTTCCGCCTCGGCCGATGGGGGCGCCTGGATCGCCGGCTGCAGTGCGGGCGTTGGATCCACCTCGTTCGTCGGGTGTCGACATACGTGATCTGATCGCCCTTGCCACAGATGCGGCGCACAGAGCCTGGGAGTTCGCATCCGGTGACGGTGACGCGGGGTTGCGCCTCACCTCCGACCAGGATCTGGCTCGCCGTGCCTCCCACCTGCTCGGCACCCCGGAGCTCGCCGACCTGGCTCACCGGGCCGGCGTACCAGCGCGTCAACTCACCAGCTGGGCCGTCGCCTGGCGTGAAGGCGGCCCCGGCGGCCTTTCCGCCACCGTCGAAACCCCAACCGACATCGACGAAGCCGCCCTGGCCGAAGCAGCCCAGGCTCTCCCCGGCGCCACCATCGAAGCCAACCGCGTCACCGCCGGCAAGACCCAACTCCGCCTCGGCCCCGACGCCCTCTGGTACCGCTTCGACCAACACTTCAATGACTGGACCCTCACCCGCCCGCCCTCCCCCGACCCCCAAGACCTCCTCACCGACTAAAGCCCTAGGCTGCACCCCGACGTACGTTCCTGGGCAGGGTGCAACACATGCGTCGAGCCATCACCATCCTGGCCTGCGCGCTCACCGCACTGAGCCTGCCCGCCTGCAAATCCTCCGACGCGCAACAACAGGTCGCCAACCCGATCGAGCGATCCGGCAACCTCTGCGAGCGGGTCCAGCCGACGCTGGCTGGCAGTTGGAAGGCGGAAGACTCAGAGCCGTGGTCCCGCGCCCCGCTGTCCGACAACTGCTGGCTGATCGACACCGCCCGGTCCAGCCACCGGATCCGAGTCGCCCTCTCGGTCCTACCGGTGACGGCCGCAGAGTACGTCGACTTCCGCAAGGCCGAGGCACAGGAGCTCCGCGGCTCCGCCTACGTGACAGCGCCAGTCGACGGCGGAGTCGGGCCGGAGTCGTGGGCGGTGATCCCAGCCGCAGCCGCACCATGGATCGTCGTCCGCAGCAACGACCGGCTGGTCCGGCTGAAGGAGAACAGCGACGGTCAGGGCGGGATCGACGAACTCCGAACCGTTGCAAAGGCCATCACCACCTTGGCTGGTGGACTTCCCGCAGCGAAGGCCGTGATCGAACGTCCGGAGTGCACGCGCGGGACAGCGGCTGCCGAGAAGGCGCTCGCCGGCAAGGCCATCGTGCGACGAGACAACCTCGTCGCTGGTTTCGCCTACTGCCAGTGGGGTTCCAACAACCACGTGGTCTACAGCCGCGCAGGCCGCGTCGGCTCCGATCCCGCGCTGAACTTCAGATACATGCACGACGCGGGCACAGCGGCCTCCGTCGGCGTGCATCCCGTGAGCGTAGGCACCGAAGGCTGGCAGCAGTCCGACGGCTACCTGGCCTATCGAATCGGCCAGCAGACGTTCGTCAGTGTCGCCGCAGTTCCCGACATCTCACCAGCCAAGCTCCTGCCTCTTGCACAGGCGATGGCGCCCACCTACGGCGGCTGACTGTCACTCGGTCCGGGCGGACACGAAGGCTTGGGTTAGGCGGGTTATGAGGTTGTAGGGGATCGGGTCTTTGAGGGGGAACTTGAGGGTGCCTTTGCCGGAGCGGTAGGGGGCGATGGCGGCGGAGAGGGCGTCGTCGAGGGGTGGGATGGGGTAGAGGGCGATGTGCTCTTTCCATCCGCTGAAGTACACGAGCGACTTGCCGTCGAGGGTGATGGTCGGGATCTGGTAGCTGATCTTCTCGCCCGCGTCCGGGACGACGGCGTGGATGGTACGGCGTACCTCCTGCAAGATCTCCTGGACATCGGCCGGGAACGACGCGATGTACTCGTCCACGCTCGTGAACTTCTCCGCCATACCGCCATGGTGCCCGAAGGTCAGGATGGGCGCAGTGGGGTGAACGGCATCGGGGCGGGTGTCGGGTTGGGATCCCAGGTCTCCGCGAGAGGGGTCGGGCGCCATTTCCAGGACGCGGGCGGCGGGGTATCGGGGATCGCCGTGCGACCGGTCAGCCAGCGGAGGTTGAGCCAGGGATCAGCACTCGGGCGCGGCTCATGCGGGAACATCCGAGTCAGGACCCGTTCGCAGAGGTCAGGCGGCGGGGTGAGCGAGCAGCGGAGGCCGGTGGTGAGGTCGTGGCCGTGCACAAGTACCTCCACGCACGCCATGCCGGTGAAGCCCTCCGGATCACCGATCCCCCACGGATGAAACGCACGCACGTCGGGCGCGCTCGCGCGAACCACCAAGGCGAGGATGCTCCCCGCCGCCTCCACGAAGTCGAGTACGCCGGCGGGCGGGGCGAGTTCCTGCGCCCGCGCGGACCAGCGGACGTACTGCGTCCGCGCTCCCACCGCGAGCTGCGACGCCCAGTGCAAGTGCGCCTGCCCGAGATGCTCGGCTGTCGCGCGGCAGGTCCACTCGATGGACCCGGCCGGCGCGTTCCAGTTCGCGTCCACTGCGGGGCGCAAAGCCTGGACGAGGTCGGCGACCGCTGACTCGAGGTCGTCCGCGGTGATCATCTGCGACGAAGGGACGTGTGGGTCTCGAGGGCGGGAATGAGATGGTCGGCGATCTTGCGGTGCCCGGCGACCGAGGGGTGAACGAGGTCGGTGCAGTCGTCCTCGGTGATCCAGCCGGTCGAATCGATGCAGACGACGTTCGGGTCGTCGAGCGACTTGACGGCCGCCGCGATCGTGTCGGCGTGCTTGCCGTTGAACGGGGTCAGCGACACGATCGTCGTCTCCGGGTACGCCGATCGCACCCGAGCCACGTAAGCGGCGTACGGCTCCGGCTCCAGGGTCTCGTCGTTCACGCCGAGGTTGAGTACGACGACGTCCGGCGCGGTGACGCGTTCGGCGGGCGAGCCGGCGAAGTTCCAGCCGAACGACTCCGGCCCCGGCGGCACCTCGCCGTTCCCCGGCTTGATGATCCCCTGGCTCCCGAACCCGACCTGGTGGGACGTCGCGCCGAACGCACGGGCCGTGAGATACGCGTATGTCGTCGTACCGTCGGCACCCTCCGACTCGGAATGCGTACTCAACGACCGCACTCCCTGCGTGATCGAGTCGCCGTAGAACTCGATCCGCGGACCGCCCGGACGCCCGCTGAGCCGGACTCTAGAGTTCACATCTAGCAACAAACCCGCGAACACCACCGCGCACTCGAACGGCGGGTTCCACCTGTTGACGTGCTCGTTGACGTCCTTGACCACGACCTCGACCTGATGCCGGCCCGTCGGTGCGGTCAGCTCGATCACCGGGTCCTCGATCAAATGGAGCGCCGGCTCACCGTCGTCGATCGTGATCCACAGGTGCGGTGCGACGGTCAGTCCGGCCGTGTCGAACAGCAACTGCACGCTCTCGCCGGCGAACGAGAACGAGATCCGCGAGCCGGAGTTGACGGTGATCGCTACCCCGGGCTGCTGACCCCACTGGCCTTCCAGGACGATGCGCGGATCTGACGGGGCGACGACCTCGCCTGGTTCGAACGGCACGTCTCACACTCCTCGTGTTGGGTGGCGGTGCAATTCTGCCTGGCCGATCACCAGCCGTCCTTTCGAGCCCGCGCTTCGAACAGCAGGATGCCCGCGGACAGCGCGACGTTCAGCGAGTCGGCCTTGCCGAGCATCGGGATCGACACCGCTCCGAAGCCCTGCGTGTGCCACTCCTTCGACAACCCGCTGCCCTCCGATCCGACAACGAACGCGGTCGGCCCGTCGTAGTCGACGCCGCGGTAGCTCCCGCCGGCGGCTGGGTCGGCGAGATGGACGCGGAAGTTGTGGCCGCGCAGCCACGCCGCCGCGCTCGCGATGTCGTCGAACTCCAGCACCGGTGTCGACAGGATCGTCCCGCGGCTGGCCGAGTACACGGACGGGTGGCTCGGCCGTGCCCGCCTGCTGGTGAGGACCAGACAGTCGGCGTTCGCCGCGTCCACGGTGCGGATGAGGGTGCCGAGGTTGCCGGCGTACTCGACTCCGTCTGCGACAAGGACGAGAGAGGAGGTGGTGAAGCGGAAGGACTGCGGCTTCCACACCGGCAGCCGGGCGATCGAGATCAGGCCGTCGGAGCGGGTCTTGCGGGACAGCCGGCTGTGGAGCTTCTCCGAGATCCGGTACACCTCGCCGGCGCGCTCGGCGATGCGGCGGACGGCGTACGGCGTACTGGCCTCGGGGCACCAGAAGAAGGCCTCGATCGTGGTGTTGGTGCTGAGTAGGCGGTCGTGTTCCCAGCTGCCTTCGACCATGATCCGGCCGGGTGAGGCGTCCTTGCGGACGGTGAGCAGGTCGCGGACACGGGGGTGTTGCGCGCCGATCGGACGCGCGTGCGGCACAGTCATGTGCGTAACTCCGGTACGGAGAGAACGAGAAAGCTCGCCGGGGACCCTGTGATGGGTTCCGCACCGGCGTGGCGAACGCCCTAAGGCGCCGTGGTATGGACGCGGTCTACCTGGACCGCGTCAACCAATGATGCTTTGGATTCTCTCCACGCCAGGATCGTAGGCAGCGGCCTTCCCACCCGTCATCCGGTTTTCGCGCATCAGTCGTCCACAGGCTCTGTCCAGAGTGCCCACGGACTTGTCCACAGGCTCCGGGCAGCCCGGTTTTGGACTGTCGGTGCCCCCCACCCAACCGCTGCTTTGCCCCTGTCCACAGGTCTGAAGCAGCCCGGTTTTGGACTGTCGGTGCCCCCACCCAACCGCCGTCTTGCCTTTGTCCACAGGTCTGAGGCAGCCCGGTTTTGGACTGTCGGTGTGGGTGGTTAGAGTCCTTTCTCTGGTTGCCGGTCGCTCGCGGGGGCGAAGCCACACGGGAGGAGCAGGCGATGGACGCGACGTTGCTGGACGCGGAGGCCGAGGCGGCCGTACTGCGGGTTTACCGTCAAGTGTTCGCGGTGCTTGCTCGCGAGGCCGGCGCGATGATCGTCGACCCCGACCTGCTGGACGTCGACCAAGCGATCCTGGACGCGTTCGCCGAGGCCGGCAGCGACGGCCTAACAGTCGAGCAGGCGACGCTCGCCTGCCGGGCGTACCCGCACGACGTGATCGTGCGCCGCTTCGAGGTCCTGCGGCAGTACGGCGCGATCACCAAACTCGTCGACCGCCCGAACGAACTGCGTCACCGGGCCGCGTTCGCGCCGTACGTGATGCTGATGTTCCTCCGCCGGATGTCGGTGCAGGGCGGTCAGGGTGAGCTGCACCAATTGCTCACGCTCGAGGCGCACAGCGTCAGCGATCCCAGTGCGACCGAGGACGAAGGCAGAGCCTCGATCGAGCGGCTGACGAAGGTGTTCCGGCTGCTCGGCAACGAGCTCGCGATCCTGGTTTCGACCAGCACGACCGCACAACTGCGGGAGAACGCACAGCTCGCGTGGGGAAACGAACGCCTCATCGAGCAGGCTGAGAAGGTGCACCGGATCGTGCTGGACCGCTGGCCCAGCCTGCATCGCGCGTGTACGTCGCTGCGGATGGCGCTGGCCGCGTACGCCGACGCCGTACAACTAGCGGCCGGGCGGTTGGTGGAGAGAGCCGGTACGACGCGTGCACTCGGACTGCTGCCGATCGAGACGTGGCTGACGTTCACGCGAAGCAGTGAGCCGGAGGTGCTCGCGGGGGTGCTGGACGGGTTGCTGTTCGATGCGGCCGCGCCGGACTTCTCGCCGCAGACCATGGTCGAGGCTGTCGAGACGGGACGGCGGAGCGGGACTGCGCGCATGGCGCCACCGCGGCCGACTGCGGACGCCGACGCGCCTGAGTCCGCGGCCGCGACTGATCGGGAGGATCTGCGCGCCGAGGCCGAGCGCGTGCTGGCCGGGCGATCGTCGGTCGACGTCGTCGAGGTCGTGGACGATGCCGGCGACTGGATCACGGCGCGGCGCGTGCTGGCTGAGCTGACGGCGGCGCATCTCCACGACGAGCTCGACTACGAACTGGTGTGGTCGGACGGGATGCGGATCGATCCGGCAGCGGGGACGCCTTGGGCGACCGAGGGTGTGTTCCGGCGGGTGACGCGGTGAGCACTCCGTCCGAGGCCGTCGAGCGGCGGCTGTACAACGCGTTGTGGTGGGCGAAGGTGCAGTCCGCCGGGCCGCTGGAGGTGCCGCCCGATACGCCCGCCGTGGCCGGTCTGACCCGGGCTGCCTCGCCGGATGGCTCCAGCGTGTGGCTGGTGCCGACGATGCCGTCCGGCGCTGGCCATGCTGTGTTGGACGAGCTGGGCACTCCCCCGGTCGCCGTCGAGCAGCCGAACGAGACTGCGCGGGTGCTCGCGATCTGCGTCGCCTGCTGCTGGACCGACCGCAGTGGACCAGCCTGGCCGGGCTCGACCGGGACGCTCGCCCAGATCAGGTCCGTGTACGCCGGGATGCGGGGCCGGGCTGAGCAGTCGAGTGATCTCACCCTGATCATCGGCAGCCTCCGACGTCTGCACGCCACGCACTGGCTGCTGTGGAACGAGAAGGCCGGCGAGGTCCGCCTAGGCCCACGCGTCATCACCTGGACCCCGACCGACCAATCCACCCTCCGCGACCTGTGCCGCCACCTCCCCGACCCACCCCCTCCGGTCCTCACCACCCCGGCAGTCGCCCCAACCCCAGAAGACCCGCTCCCAGCCGCAGCCGACACGCCTCGTACGGAGGTGTCGGATGAGTGAGCAGCATGTGTTGTTCGATCCGCTGCTGCAGGATCTGAGCGACCGGTCCCGCGACGAGGTGCTGGCTGCTTTCAGCGCGGTGCAGTACGCCGCGCATCCGGTAGCAGAGGTGCAGTTGGCCGGCCTCCGAGACGTCACGCTTCGCCGACATGTCCAGAAGATGCTGAAGCTCATCGGTCGCACTCTCGTCCATGTCGACGGCACGCACTGGACCTCCGGCTACGCCGACGACATCGCCGCAGCGCTGACCACGCAGGGCTGGCAGCCCTTGTCCGTGGTGGATCGTGCCGTCCTAGTGCTCGTGCTGATCCACTCTGTCGCGATCCCCCGTAGCGAAGGGATCCTGACCGGCGACAACTGGAAGTCGGCCCGCCCAACCACAGTCGACGAACTGCGGACCACCAGGATCAGCGGCGAGGAACGACGGCTCGCACTGCAACGCCTGCGCGCGGCCGGTCTGATCCAGCTCTCCGGCGATCATTCCGGCGGGCCGAGCTACATTCCCGGTCCGCAACTCCAGCGGCTCACACCGGCCGCGCGGCGCCGACTGCAGGATCAGCTGATCCTCGCCGCGGCACCGGCCAGCCCGATCGCCGAAGCCATCCGAGCCCGCAACGGCACAGCGATCGCCGACCCTGACAGTCAGCAAGACAGCAGTGTGGAAGAAGGAGCGGTATGAGTAGCGCAGTGGAGGACGGTCCCTTCGACATCCTCGGTTCCAAGGTGCTGCTCGGCGTACAGGTCGTGGATCTGTCGCGGTTGTCGACGCACCCGATTCCGATGGTCGGGCAGGGCCTCGTCACGGTTGCCGGACAGGGGCCGACCGATTCGAACGGCGCCGGCAAGTCGTCCTGGATCGCGGCGCTCAGCCTGCTGCATGCGGACGACCAGTGGCGGCTGACCAGCGGCGCGCCCGGAGCGGCCGAGCTGCTGTTCACGGCGGAGGCGGCTGGGCAGGAGGGCAACTGGTCCAACGTCGACCGCGGGTACATCGTCGGCGTCTTCTCCGATCCCGAGCTGACCGATCTCGACGAGCTCGAGGCGGCCGCGATCACTGTGTGGATCCGGATCAACCGCAAGGCGTCGTACATCGATCTGCGCTGGAAGAACGGCCTGCACGTCCCGTACGGCGCGACCGAGGCCGAGCGGGCCGCGGGAGCGGACGCGTTGTGGGCAGCCCTGCCGCATTCCAACGGCCGCACGGACTTTCACGCGAACAAGCTGTCCACGGTTCTGTACGGCGGTCAGGTGCGCTGTGTCTCGTTCCTGTCGACGTCGGTGCGATCCAGCCCGACCGCGAACCTGCTCGCCGAGCCGCTCAACGAGCTCGGCCCGGCGCGCATCTTCAATGCGATCGCGACGCTGACCGGACTCGACCACGAGCTCGAGCAGGAGCAAGCGCATCGCTCGGCCGAACACACCCAGCGCGAGGCAACCAAGCAGGCGACGGCTGACCTGCAGCGGTGGGAGCAGGAGATGGCGACCGTCGAGGCCGGCATCCTCCAGCGCGGCGCGGCCCGTGAGGCTTTGGCCGCGGCGAAGGAGTCCTGGCGAGCGCGGTGTGCGCGGCACCTCATCGACGGCGACGCGCGCAACAGCGAGATCCTTCAGGAGCTCGCGGTACTCGACGAGCGGGTTGCGGAGCAGGAGGCGCGGCGCGAGGCGGTCGACCACGAGATCGATGCCTTCGGCAATGAAGAGGTACTGCTGCGCGACGTCCAACTCACGCGCCAGGAGCGGGACAAGCTCGATGCACGCGACCGAGAGCTCGACCTTGCGCAGCGTTCGGTGCGCGAGCAGCTCGAGCGACTCGGCCAGGAGCATCGGCGGCTGCTGGAGGCGGGGCGTTCGGCCGACGGGCGTGACCTCGCCGCTGCGGCCGACGAGCAGACCGAGGCGCGCTCCGTACTCGAGGAGCACATCGGGCGGGACCACGCGGCGCGTTCCGCGGTCGACTACGCGGCCGCCGAGCTGCGCGAGGCCGAGAGCGGTCAGACCGTGTCCGCGACGCAGCAGCAGGTGCTGGAGAACGCGGGCATCGAGTGCGGTGCGCTGACCGACATCACCGAGCTGTCATCGTCCGCGCGTGCCGAGTGGGAGCCGCGACTGGCGCCCTACCGCGAGGCTGTCGTCATCGACGCCGGTGATGCGGCGGTCGCGTCGGCTGCTCTCGCGGAGGCCGGGTACGCCGGATTCCTGCTGGTGCTGGCGAATCGGCCCGATGGACGCAAGGGTCTGCGCGGCGGGCCGAAGTCAGCGGACAAGCGGTTCAAGCTGGACGAGTTCTTCGTTGTGCTCGGCGAACGCGCAACCAAGGAGAACATCGATGACGTCGCCGGCGTCGTGGCGGTCGGCCAGTTCGACGAGCCGCTGACCGGTCGGACCGCGCGCATCGAGGCTGCCCGCCGCCGGGTCGAGGCCGCGGTCGAGGCGCGCGGCGTTGCGTCCGCAGCGCTTGACCAAGCGCGTGCACGAGTCGAGCAGGCAGAGCGTCGTACGGCGGCCGCCCGCGCGCTGGCCGATGCGGAGTCGGTGCAGGAGCAGATCCTCGCGCTGCGCGATTCCATCGACAGGCACGAGAACGACCGTGATTCGCTCGCCCCGCAGCTCCAGGCGGCGAAGGAGTCCGCCGAGGCAGCGGCCGGGCAGCAGCTCGTCCGCGACGAACGGCTGAAGAACCTCGAAGCGACCCGCCGCGACCACGAGCGGATCCTCGACGACCTGGCCGCGCGCCGTCTGACACTGCTGGAGGAGCAGACTTCCCTCGACCTGACCACGCGAGCCACGGCGTGGGGCACGGCGCCAGCGGAGGCGGAGGAATTCATCCTCGGACTGCCTGACGACGCGCAACGTCGTACCACTGCTGACTGGAACCACCAGGCCTGCACGCAACTCGATGATGTCATCCGCCGCTGCTTCCCGAACGCACGGTCCCGGGAGGAGATCCCGACCGAGCTCTTCGAGATCCTGAACGGCCCGGACGGCTGGACCAACGGCACGCTCGGCACCCGCGTGGGGCTGGTCCCAGCGCTGCACCGAACGCTGAGCAGTCACCTCGCGCAGCACGAGACATTCGACAGCCTGCAGCAACAGCAGATCGCCAGCCAGCGCGCCGAACGCAACGCCGCGCTCGAGCGTGCCCGCGAAGGACTCGGCGAGGCCGAGAGCACTGCCCGCGCCCACCGCGCATCCCTTGCCGACGGCATCAAAGCGCGGCTTCGGCTGGTGTCACAGGAGTTCGACCGCCTCGACCAGCAGTACGGCGGGTACGGCGCGAAGCTCGAGTACCCCGAGCCTGACCCGCCGGCCGAGCCGGACAAGCCGTGGCGCTGGACGGTCACGCCCAAGTGGCGGCGTTCGGAAGGCGGCCCGTACTCCGCGTTCAACGTGAAGGGCAACACCGCGCAGATGGACGAGAAGGCGGTCAAGCTCGTCTGCGCCGCCGCCCTGGCGGGTGGTTCGGACCGTCCGCTGCTGCTGATCCTCGATGAGCTCGGCCGCAACCTCGGTTCCCAGCACCGCCGTGAGGCCGTCGCCCTGTTCGAACAGATCGGTCGCGACCGGAACATCACCGTCATCGGAGCCCTCCAGGACGACATGGAGCGCTATGCCTTGGCGTCGTCCCGCCTGTACGTGAAGCTCCGTCGCAGCTCCGACACCATGGCCTACAACCAGGCGCCTGTTGTCAAGGGCAACGAGGACTACGCCGCGCGGGTCGAGCTCCTTCGCACCTGGCTGACGTCGTACCGCGGTCCAACCCCCACCCTCGAGCTCGCGACCCTGACCCCGTGACGCCGGCTTCCCTGCGCACGCGGTGCGGAGGCCGTGGGACTTGAGCGAGCAACTCCTGAAGGCGTGACGCTCTCAGCCTCACGATCTCGGCGTCACCTGCTTGGGTTGGCGCCGTAGCGGAGGCCGTCGACCAGGAGCCCGACCATGCGCTGGCTGTACGCCGGTCCCTCGTCGGTCAAGGGCATGCACAGCGTGGAGACGGCGTAGAGCAGGTCCTTTGGGCTGATGTCGGGGCGGATCTCGCCGGCGGCAGCCGCTGCCTCGAGCAGTCCGCCGAGGGCGGGTCCGAGTCGCTGCATGAAGTAGTCGGGCAGCGCGTCGAACGCCGGATCGCCGGAATGAAGCGCTGTTGCGAGTCCTCGCTTGGTGGCGATGAACTCGGTGAACCGGTCGAGCCATTTCGCGAGTGACACCACCGGCTCGTGCTCGGCGGCCAGCGCCGGCGCCGCTTCGGCACATGCGTCCACCTCGCGCTGGAACACGGCCTTGACCAGGTCCGAGCGCTGCGGATAGTGCCGGTACAGCGTTCCGACTCCCACGCCGGCCCGATCAGCGATCTCCTTCGCGGGCGCGTCCACGCCTGAGTCGGCGAAGACGGTTTTCGCTGCTTCGAGCAGCGAACCGAGGTTGCGTTGGGCGTCGGACCGCATCCGGCGCGGTGCCGTCTTCTCGGTCACCTGGCTCCTTCCCTTGCTTTTCCGGAAAGCCATTCCGTATAGTTCCGGAATAGTGTTCCGCTTCTGCCTAGCCTACGGCATCGACGGGCGCTTCACATCCCACGATCACCACCTCAGGAGAATCCCTATGCAGTACCGCACCTTCGGCGGGACCGGCATCCAGGTCAGTCCCTTCGCACTCGGCGCCATGATGTTCGGTGCCGCCGGCAACCCCGACCACGACGACTCGATCCGGATCATCCATCGGGCGCTGGATGCCGGGATCAACTTCGTCGACACGGCGGACATGTACTCCCACGGCGAGTCCGAAGAGATCGTCGGGAAGGCGCTCAAGGGGCGCCGCGACGACGTCGTACTCGCCACCAAGGCGCGCTTCCCCGTGAACTACGACCCCACCGGCGCCACTCCCTTCGTCCCGAACCGGTCAGGCGCCTCACGCAGCTGGCTGATCCGCGCCCTGGACGGCTCGCTGCGGCGGCTGGGCACCGACTACATCGACCTGTTCCAGATTCACCAGCCCGACCCGGAGACCGACATCGAGGAGACCCTGTCGGCGCTCACCGACCTGGTGCGGGCCGGCAAGATCCGGGCCATCGGCACGTCATCGCTGCCGGCCTCGGACATCGTCCAGTCCCACTGGGTCGCGGAGCGGCGCGGCCTGACCCGGCTGCGCACCGAGCAACCGCCGTACTCGATCCTCAACCGCGGCATCGAGCGTGAGGTCCTGCCGGTGGTGCAGCAGTTCGGTATGGGCACTTTGGTCTGGAGCCCGCTCGCGGGCGGCCTGCTCACCGGCCGTTACCGCAAGAACCAGGAGAACAGCACGCACCGGTCGCAGTTCGGCTTCCGGCACCTGACCGACGAGCGCCGCCTGGACGCCGTCGAGGAGCTCATCGCGCTCGCCGAGGACGCCAAGCTGCCGCTCACCCATCTGGCCTTGGCGTTCGCGATCGCGCATCCCGGCGTCACGTCGGCGATCATCGGGCCGCGCACGATGGAGCACCTCGACGACCTCCTCGCCGGCCTCGATGTCACGCTGACCGACGACGTCCTCGACCGGATCGACGAGATCGTCCCGCCCGGGACCGATGTCGGCGCCCTCGATATGGCCTACCAGCCCCCGGCCATCCAGCGCGCGAACCTCCGCCGCCGCCCGGTCAGCGAACGCGCTGCCGCCTGACCGGAGGTCTGGACCGAGCGCTGCCGGCCGACTTCGGCCGCGTACTTTCCAAAACCGCACCCCCGCGGTCGGGCCTGACCACCCGGTGCAGCAAACTGGGTCGGTGACTTCTCTGGGGATCTGCCGCAACTGCTCACACCGAGTAGGCGGAACCCTGGCCAAGCGTCCGACTACCGGCGTACCGTCTGCTGGGCAGGTCCGACGACCGGCTGACGAGCGGAGGGCGTGAATGGCATCGTGGCTTCTCCGCGCCCAGTGGAACCACCGTGACGAGTCCGTCGAACACCGTGCCCTCCGCGTCGGCCGCACCCTGACCGCAGTCGCCGTCGCGTTTCCCGACGCACATGTCTGGACCCAGGACGAGCGCTGGGGGTACCACGTCCTCGAGGCCGACGGCTCCACGCCGCTCCAGGAGATGGTCGAGGCAACCACCAAGGTTCTCGCGAACGGGTCCAGCACGACCCGGCTGCACCTGCAGAGCACCGGCGAGCTCCCGTGGTTGTTCGACCTCTCCATGGGCGGCACGCTCACGACCGTCTCCGATCAGCTCACCCTGCACTGGAGCGACGAGGACGCGCTCATTCAATCCGACCGCTTCGCCCAGGTCCTCCGTGCCGTCGTCTCGATCTGGGAACCCGAATGGGCCAGCATCGCCGACACCGAACTGGCCGCAGCAGCCGGCGTCTTCCGCCGCGGGATCCCGATGGTGGGGTGGCTGACGTACGTCCGCGGCATGGTGGCCGGTGCCTATGGCATCGACATCGACCTCACGCCGTTCGAACGCGGCACGCTCCTCCAGGCCCCGGTCGCCCCCGCCGACCTCACGCCCGTGCACATCTGCGCCGCCGCCGCGCTCGTCGGCATCGCCCCCGAGGCGTAGGCCCTACTCCGTCAGTACGACGGCCCGATCCCACCGCGCCAACTCAGCCGGCCCCGGTACGTCGAACGAGGCGCTGTACTGATCCAACTCCTCGCGAGTGATCCGGAACGTCCCGTTCGGCAACGCGGCATTCCGCGCGTCGATCCGCTGCCACAACACATCGAACGGCAGATCCAGTACGACGATCTCGGTGCGAGCACCCAGGTCGTGGGCCCGGGTCCGAAACAGATCCCGCTCTTCCTCGGACCAGCATCCGTAGTCCAGGATCGCGTCGACGCCAAGCTCGAGCACTCGAGCCGCTACACCCCACAGCATCTCGGACTCCAACACCCACCGCCGACCGTCGACCTCACTCGTCCCGAACAAGGCGTCCATCCACTCATCTGGAGTCAGCCGAACGCCCGCCCGCTCCGCCTCGAGCCGCCGAGCCCACGTAGTCTTCCCCGCCCCCGGCAACCCCACGGTCAACGTCATCACAGCCACCCCCGAACCCTACGCACTGCGTGGGACCGCTAGTTGGGCAATGTCCGAATCGTTCAAGACGGTGTCGGGACTGCGAGGCAGGATCGACGTATGTCTCCTACTCAGCGCACTAGGACCGCCTCGAGCCCTCGCTCGGATCTCACCGACCTCATGAATGTCGGTAAGGCGGTGGCCGGCTACTTCCAACGGACCGGCATCACCCAGATCAGCGAGCTGGCCGGGCGCGATCCCGTCGAGATCTACGAAGAAATGTGCGAGGCCGACGGCCAGCGTCTGGATCCGTGCCTGCTCGACACCGTCATGTCCGCAGTGGACCAAGCAGACGGCAAGCCGGCCCGTCCGTGGTGGTCCTACACCGCACACCGCAAACAACTGCTCGATGAGTGAGGGTGCTGAAGGTGCCTGGGCAAATGTTAAGGGCCACCCCTTGTGGGGTGGCCCTTAACAGTGTGAATGTCCGGCGGCGTCCTACTCTCCCACGACCTCCCGGTCGCAGTACCATCGGCGCTGTCGGGCTTAACTTCCAGGT
>NZ_SJKB01000015.1 GCF_004331465.1 Kribbella pittospori | reverse complement strand
CGGAGGCCACGCGGCGCCCTAATGGACAGCGCTCACGGCGCGACACCCCACCAGCCGTCTGCGGTCTCCAGCGACCGGCGGGGCCACCGTCTTGACGAACAGATCCAGGTCTCCGAGCGCTTGAGTGGTCATCCCGCCGGCGGCTCGAGCAGCAGTCTGCGCCCGCCACCGGCCGGGGTCACCCTCTTGACGAAGAGATCCAAGCCTCCGGGCGCCAAAGTGATCATCCAAACCGGTGGCCGCGAGCCGCACGACACGCACCCATTAGAGCGCTTCGCGTCCCTACGGGATCGGCAAGCCGACTCTTGCCACGCGCCGCGCTGGCCTGGGTTTGGCAGCTATCAGACCTCCGATTAGATTTGGAGGTCAAGCTGCAGGTGCCGCGAAGGCTTTGTGGGGTTGGTAGTGCTGGCCGGTTTGGAGGCAGAAGTAGAGCTGGCCGAGCATCCGGTTGAACAGGTGGCGTAGTGCGGCTGGGTGGCGGTCGCCGTGGTCGCGTCGATGTCGGTAGTGGCGGTTGGCGTGCTCGTCGTGGGCGAGGGCGGCGAAGGCCCAGGCCCAGCTGGCCGCGGCGAGGCGGTCGTTCTTGACGCGGCGGTGGGTGATCGAGATTGACCGGCCGGAGGCGCAGGTGATGGGTGCGGATCCGGCGTAGGCCTTGACTGATCTGGCGTCGGTGAAGCGGGTTCGGTCGTCTCCGAGTTCGGCCAGGATCCGGGCGCCGGTGTTGTCGGCCAGGCCGGGGAAGCTGGTGATGATGGCGTGGTCGGGGTGCTGCTGGAACAGCTCGGCGGTGGCCTGGCCGAGTTCGTCGACGTTGTGGCACTCGGTGTCGAGGGTTGCGAGTAGGGCGAGTGCCTGGTGGCCCATGGCTTGCTCGACTAGGTCGGGCTGTCGCAGTTGCGGCTCGCGGAGGGCGGCGTGCAGTTGTGCGGTGGTGGTGTCGATGCGGCGTTGGCGTCCGGCTCGGCGCAGCGCGGAAGCGATCCGGGCCTTCGACAGTTTCCCAGCCGCGGCCGGGGTTGGGGCGATCGCCAGCACCGCGCGGGCCTCGGGCGTGGCCAGGTTGCTGGCTGTCTTGCCGGCGAATGCCTCGAGGAATGCTGGGTAGTACTCGCGGAGCAACGAGCGCAGGTCGTTGGAGGCCTTGGTGCGGCGCCAGGTGGCGTCTTGGTGTGCACGGGCCAGTACTGCGACCGCCTGGGCCAGGTGAGTGTCGGCCGGGATCCGGCGGTGGATGTGTTGGTCGGTGCGCAGGATGTTGGCCAGCGTCATCGCATCGGCGTGGTCGGACTTGCCCCGGCTGACGGTGTGCCGTTCGCGGTAGCGGGCGACGGCCATCGGGTTGATCGAATAGACCGGGCGCCCGGTCGCTCGCAATGTCGCGACCAGCAGACCGCGTGGGGTCTCGATCGCCACCGGGATCGGGTCCACTGAGGTGTCGCCGGCCTCGGCCAGCATCGCGGTGAGCTCGGCGAACCCGGCCGCGGTCTCGTTGATGCGCTTCTTTGTGAGCAACTGGCCAAGATCGTCGATCAGCGCGATGTCGTGATGGCCTTCGGCCCAGTCGATCCCGCAGAACATCTTCACCCGTCTGCACCTCCTCGTGGCTGTGTTCGGTCCGGTTCGTGGACCCTGGCGAGAGCGCGCGGCGCCCTAATGACGAGACTCTGCGGTCTTCCCTCCGATGAGCCGTTCGCGATCCCAGCAACCCTCACGGCCCCGGTCTGCGAGTCAGAGCTCGAAGGCTCCCGGTGAACGAGGTATCGACCGTGCGGGCGGGCTCGAACCACGACCAACACTTCCGGCCGGCATGCCGAAGACATCGCCGACGCGCCGAGCCGATACAGCGCCTGCGAACAGGCCCCGGACGTCAGTCGCGTCGGCCTGATAGAAGGCCTAACCGGCCAAGGGACGGGAAGACGTCAACAGCCACCCGGGACCTGTTACCCAGTCATTAGGGGGACGGGGCAGGCATGGCGATTGCGCATTTCGCTGGCACGGTCCTGCTGTCACACTGCATCCGTGGATGACAAGCAGCCCGACAAGTACGGACAGGGAACGGTGCAGGAACAGGTTTGGGGCAACAACCTGTGGACCCGCATCTTCCTCGGCCTGCCCTTCCTCGGCGCGACGCTGGTCACGATCGTAGATAGCGAGGATTGGCCCATTCGCGAAATGTGGCCAGCGCTCCTGGCGTTCGGAGTCATGACGGTGACGGTCATCCGGCCGACAGTCCGAATCACGGCGCACGAGCTGGTCATCCGCTACCCGGTCGGCGGACGAAGGGTTCGCCGATCGGAGGTGGTCTCTGCGCGGTTCAACTACTTCGGACTCGTCATCCGGCTGCGAGATGGCGGCACGGCGTTCGCGTTCCTGGCCCCAAAGCTGACCTCGACCGAGTTGAGCTCAGGCGGCCAACCGGAGCCTGGCAACGCGGCTTACGAGATCACCCAATGGGCCAAGGGTTCCGCGAGCTAGTCGAGCACGACAGTCGCCGATGCGTACCTCGGTCGTGACCGGCCTCAACTCAGGTTCGATCTCATCGAACCTGTGGCTCTCACCTGAGACATTTGGCAGCTCCGCCCATGCCCCCGGTGCCACCTTGGCGTACCGATAGAACCGTGACCGGCCCAGATGCTGCTCAGCAAGGTGAATCGTCGTATTCGACGTGTGGCCGACGCCGAGGAGCAGTACATGCCCGCCTAGCTCAGCAAGAGCTTCGATCGGTCCGAGGGGCCATTCGAGCCGCTGGGCCTCGATCAGCCGTCGCGCATGGGTCCGACCGCCAGGAAGGAGAACAACGGGTGTGTACTCCGCTCGTGCGCAAAGCCCAGCCGCATAGTCTCGGAGACCCGTCCTAGCCAGCTGTCGACCGGCAAGCCCGACGTGAACGGTACTGCGCTCCCGAGCGCGTCATCGAAGGCTGCCCACGTGTCTGCGTTGTAGTAAGCGTTGTGTGGCCGAACCAGGCCGGGGAGTGCGGGCACGCCGGTCAGGTCCCAAGTGCCGGAGATCATCATCACCGTCCCGCATGTTCCGACCAGAGCCCGGCAGACGGCTTCACCCCCGCCGTCAACTCGACCGAATGACCGCAACGACGCGTGAACGAGCACCGATGATGTCGAGTCCAGGCCCAGCCGACCGAGGCCCTCGGCGATCTCGTCTTCTGTCACAACCACACTGCTATCCATAGCACTGCGATAAGAACACTCGTGCGGATGCGAGTCCACCATTTTCGACGATCGAGACCTGCGTTACAGCCCTGGGACCGCGGCTTTCTGCGAGCGGGGCTATGCGGGCTGTACGGATCAAATGGTCGTGCCACAGCGGGAATGCGCAAGCAGGTCCGGCCGGTCAGCAACGGTCACTGGCCAGCCGAACCCGACGCTCATCGCTTCACCGCTCAGCCAGGCGGAGCGGGTCGTCGACGAGGGACGGCTCTATCAGCTCATCCGTCAACAAGGTGAAGTCCGCGAAAGAACCATCGAGGTCACATTCCACGCGCCGGGGGCCGCGGCCTCCGCCTTCACCTTCGGGTAGCAGCGCCGGCCGCGGTGCAGCGCGCATCGCCGCAATCGTCCGCACCAGCGCCGCGGCGAGGTATGTCGACCGGCCCGATCCGCCTCGCCCGGGGATGCCGTGACCAGGCGGGAGACAGCCGGGCCCTCGACGCGCAGTACGGTGACGTCGTCGAAGCCGGCGTGCTCGAACTCCGATCGCACTTCGGTCGCGTGGTGGAAGTACGCGTTCGTGTAGCTCGGCGATTGGCGATCTGGTGACCGTTTGGTCAGGTCTGCTTCATCCAGCCCGGTAGCCTCAGATTCGCGGGAGGATCTGAAGGAAGGTTCTGTGGCTCCGTGCCGCCGCGCAGGAGAACTGTTTGGGTCAGGTCCACGTCGCCGCCGGAGAACTCTGCGCTGTCGAAGTCGAGGATGCCGCCGGAGAAATCAGCACCGCCGAAGGCGACGATGCCGCTGGAGAACTTTGCTGACGAAGCTGATGCGGCCGCCGGAGAAGTTGCTGTCGAGAGTGACGCGGCCGCCGGAGAACTCAGCGTCGGCGAAGAAGACGGTGCTGCCGGAGAACTGTGCGTTCATGTGGACGGCGCTGCCGGAGAACTTTGTGCCGACGAAGTTGACTTCGCCGCCGGAGAAGCCGCTGAAGAAGGTGACGGTGCCGCCGGAGAACTTGGTGAAGCCGAAGTTGACGGAGCGTCGAAGTCGACGGGCCCGCCAGAGAACACGGTGCCGGCGCCGACTTCGGTGGTGCCGCCGGAGAACACGGCGTTCTCGAAGTTGACGGTGCCGCTCGAGAACACGGCGTTGGCGAAGCTGACGGTGCCGCTCGAGAATACAGCGCCGCCGAAGTCGACGCTACCGCCGGAGAACTCCACATCACGAAAGTCCCCGCCGTCGAAGACAGTTCCGGTGAACTCGAGGTCATGACCGCGCCACGGGCGCGTGGCGGAGGGTCGCAGGTGTGCGGTGATGAGCCGGATGACAGTGAGCCGGACTTCCCGTTCGCCGGGATCGCTATTCGGGGGGTCGTACGGCAGCCGCAAGTACGCACACAGCACGTCAATGCACTGTTGTCGCTGTTCGGACCAGTCATCCGCGAGTCGCGACATCGCGTAGATGCCAGCGAGCCGGACGGCAGCCTTGTCATGACCGAGGAGCTCGGCCGCTTCCTGGTATCGGCTGCTGAACAGCCGACGGTCGTCGCGGTGGCTACCGGCCTCCTCGACTCGTGCGCGTCGGTAACCGACGATGAGAGCGACGGCGGCTCCAACGCCGGCTGCCAGCCCGAGGGCGATCTTCACCATGTCCGCGAGCAACTTCTGCTGATCGGAGGTCGCCTCATCAGGACGTGGCGCCACGCCGAGCAGCCAGGCGAGGAACAGGTAGAGGAGTACCGCGCCGCACACCGCCGCAATCACTGCCAAACCCGCCTGAAGCACCAGCGGCCCATGGCAGGCGTTCGTGCTAGGTCGCGGTCGCGCCGCGTGCCGCGCATCCGGCGCAGCGCACGGTCCCGCGTGGTCACCACAATCGCCTCCATTGCCCAGCGCAGCGACCCAGCACCGCTGCACCGCATCGTGCCAGTCCCGGGTGTCCACCCGGCGGCGTCGGCTACTGCCGCACTTGAGCTAACGAGCGGACCAACTGATGGCAACGAGCCTCTCGCCAGATACCTCCCCGCAGGCGGCCCGGATCCATGCCTGTAGATCCATCACCACATGCGCACACAACCGCCTCCAGAGCCTCGACAACACCTCGCGGTCCCTCGGCGGGCCGCCCGCAGGGTTGCGGCTGTGCACGGACTCAGTACCAAGTCGTAGTGTCTGGGGTGTGATGGATGTCGAGTCAGTCAAGTTGATGGCCGCTAGGCTGCTTCAACCTGAGTTGGGGCGACGGTGGGAGCACACGCGGGGGGTGGCTGGACGGGCTCGGAGTCTTTCTGGGTTGTTGGGGGAGCGGACGGAGCTGGTTGAGGTGGCTGCCTGGTTGCATGACATCGGGTACTCGCCTGTTGTCCGGGCGACGGGGTTCCATCCGCTTGATGGGGCTCGGTATCTGCGGGATGTGGTGGTGGCTGACGATGTGGTGTGCCGGCTTGTCGCGCATCACAGTGGTGCCCTGGTCGAGGCGGGTGAGCGGGGGATTCCTGAGCTGGCGGACGAGTTCGATCTGCCTGATTCGGAGTTGCTCGAGGCGTTGACGTACTGCGACATGACGGCCGATGTCGATGGCTGCCCGGTGACTGTCGAGGAACGGCTCAGCGAGATCCTCATGAGGTATCCCAGTGAGCATGTTGTTCATCGGTCAGTCGTGAGATCCGGTCCGGCGCTGATGCGGGCGGCGGCGAACGTGCAGCGGAGGCTTGGAGCTGCCGGAGGCTAGTCGAAGTACAGGGTCGCGCCTGGTTCGAGGTAGTGCGCGATGCGGCGCCGCATCGAGCCGTCCATCTGGAGGGTGCTGAGGTTGGCCTGCGGGACCCAGTGCACTTTGGTGCTTTCGCTGCTGGTGGTGGGTTGGCCGCCGGTGGCTCGGCCGCGGAGGAGGATGGAGAACTCCTGGCGCGCTTCGCCGTTGCTGGTGTACAGGATGATGTGTTTGGGGTCGGTGTAGATGCCGATGACGTCGACGATCTCGCAGTCGATGCCAGTCTCTTCCTTGGTTTCGCGTACGCCGGCCTGCGACATCGACTCGCCGAGGTCGATCGCGCCGCCGGGGAGGGCCCAGTTGCCGTTGTCGGAGCGCTGGATCATGAGGATCTCGCCGGCGTCATTCTCGATGACGACGTTGACGGAGGGGATCATGCTGTTGGCGGCGGGGGCGTTCGGGTCGTCGTAGTAGTCGATTCGCTTCGGCATCAAGCCTCCGTCGTCGGGGTCGCTTCGTTCCAGACTCGCTCGAAGCTGTCGAGGTAGTGACTGGCGAGTTCACCACCGGGAACCTTCCGGAGGTGCCAGACCGGTGCCTGCGCGGCGGGTACGCCGTACACGTGGGTGTTCACGAACAGGCGGTCATCCGCGCGATAGATCGAGTTGTACAGGACGGTCCGATGAAGCCGGAACTCGATGCCCGGGAGGTCGAGCAGACCTCGATAGAGAACGAGCGCGTTGTGGATCTTGACCGCCACCGCATTGCCGACACCCTCCTCTTCTCCGCGCTCCGCGACATGCGCATCCTCCGGGTCGCCGAGCAGAATCCGTACCCGAGCGCCGGCCTTGGCCTTTTTGCGGAGGATCCGCTGCACCTGTGCGTCCTCTGCCAGGAAGAGGCCCGCGTAGACGAGCACGCCGATCTCCTCGGTGCCTGAGTCGAAGAGTTGGCGCCACTCATCAGTTGGCACGTCCGAGCGATGCGGATAGACCCTGACGATCTCGCTCTCCGACACAGCAGCGGCTCGATCGCGGGGGAGGGCGTCAGGCCAGAGATACGATTCGTCTCGGCCCAACCGGATGGCCAACTTGTGGCGATTGCGTGGGAACGGGACATAGTCGCCCGTGACCCATCGTTCAATCGTCTTGATGTTGACGTCCAGTTCCTCCGCCAGGGCATGATGGGTCAAGCCGCTCTCCACCATGGCCGCTCGCAGTCGCTCGTTAGGCACAAGGTCTAACTTAGGACATCTAGGGACATTTTGACGCGAGGCGAGACATCCCCGAGATGTCGGCTCACGCCGTAACCCTGTCCTGGGTCTTCGAGGCATCCTTCCTTCACGATGCCTAGGAGGGTCATGCGGGGCAGGAGAAGCTACGCGTTCGAGATCGCGACACGAGGCCGAGACGGCCAGTGGTCCGTGGCCGTTGCAACGTCAGGTGTGTTCAGTAGGCCGCCCAAGGCGACAGCGAGGAGCATCGCCGAGCGCTGGATCTTCGAGCAGGCCGGCCAACTCCGAGGCGGCCGCCTGGTGATCCTGAGCGGGCGGCGACGGCTCCCTCGATCATTTGACGCGACTGTCCGAATCCGAATCCTGGAGCGGCTCGGCGGCCATCAGCTTGCGGTGGCTTACATCGGCATTGATCGCCACCAGATCCGGTTTGCGCCACGGCGTACCGGGCGCGACGAGTACCGGCCGGCGGTAATCGCTGGGAGTGACCATGGCTGATCGGGAGCGGCTACCGAACGAGTTGCTCAGGCGGGCGCGTGGCGAGTTGTCCCAGGCCACCCTCGCAGAGCTTGTCAACGCCGAGATCTACCACGCCACGGGGCGGGTGTCGGCAGTCACTTCGAAGTCGATTTCGGATTGGGAGCGCGGCTGGTACTCCTGGCCGTCTGCAGACGTGCGAGCGGCTCTCTGCCATGTGCTCGAGATGCCGGACCCAGCCGAACTCGGTTTCCAGAAGCGGCGGACGCAGCGTTCTCAGCAGTCAGAGGCGATCGTCTCGATCCTGGATCTTTCGGGTGACCATCCAGTCGCGGGATCTGTCGGCACGCTGCGTCTGCCGGCCGGGAGGTCGTACGCCGGAGTCGAGGCCGCGGCACACTATTACGTTGCGGAGAAGACCGACTCGAGTTGGTTGATGGTTGAGACTGGCAAGGACATGACGACGTCCCTCAACCGTCCGGATCGTAGGTCCTTGGTGCTGGCCATCGATCGGGATCAGCGGTCCTACATCGCTGACGGTCGGCGGTTCGTGGATCGAGCCGGACGCCGTACCGGCCCACAGCCGGTCTCATCGGCGAACGTGATCGATGACCTGACGATCGGGATCATCTGGGCGACCGCCAACGCCGACACCGCACTCCTGGCCGACGACGCTGCGCTCGCCAAGAGCCAGACAGTACTGTCACACCACGAGAAGAGGTCTAGGTCCGAGATCGCGCACACTGAGCTACCGATGCTTAATCCGGTCGCGAGCCAATGGCTCGGCTCGCGTTTCTGCGCGCGCCACATCACTCGGCACCTAGGTCGGCTGTCCGGCCAGCCACTCTTCTGGACGCGCGAGCAGCGTGGGGAAGAGGCATCCGCTTGGCTGCTGTGGTCTCACAAGTTCGAGTACCTTCGCCGCACGTCGCGCTGGTTCTCGGATATGCGGCGAGGGTTCTGCATCCCCGCGGAGGAAGTAGCCGCGTCGCCGGGCTACGAGCGGGTCATGCTCTTGCTCGCCGTGGCTTTGATGGAGGCATTTGGGATCACGGTGGAGCTGAGCCCGGAGCCGGAGCATGGCGCTGTGGAGGGCTTCGTCTTCGGCAACGAAGCGATCGTCGCTAACTGGTTGGGTGGATCCGGGCTCTGGTACGTCGACGCGAGCGCGCCACCGCCGCGGAGATCGACGTACCGAGACCTCGATGATCACCTCGCTTCTGACTCCCTGATCGCTCAACCGACATCGGAGCGGCGCCTCGCGGCGTTTGCCAGCTACCTAGACGTGCCCTGGCGATGGTTCCGTCGACGGTGTGAAGAGCTCGCGATCGCCGGCGTTGACGACATCGCTCATCCTCGGAGTCGATTGCTGTCCACCCGCGGTTTGAATACTGCGGTTCGCTACGTTGCTCACATCGACGATCTTCGAGGAGCTGAGCTTGCGCGCCGCTGAACTGACCATGGGCCGAACCTTCGCCGTCCACTTCGACCACGGCGATGACTTCTACACCGCGCTGGCCGAGTTCTGTGCGGAGTACGACGTACGGCAGGGCTTCATCCCGATGTTCATCGCCGGTATGCGAGACGTCCAACTCGTCGGGACCTGCGAGAAGCTCGAGAACCCCGACGCGCCGGTGTGGAGTTCCGTGCACCTGGAGAATGTGGAGGCGGTCGGTGGGGGCACCCTCGCGTACGACGAGGAATCCGGCACGGTCCTGCCTCACATCCATGTCTCAGTCGGACTCAAGGCGCATTCCGTGACCGCGCACACAAGCCACTTGCTCGGCGCGAAGATCCAGTTCCTGACTGAGATGTACCTGATTGAGGTGGCGGCGCCGGCCTTCTCGCGGCCGCGCAATCCTGACCTGTTCAACGTGCCTCTGCTGGCGTTCGGCTCCTCTCAGGACTGATCTGGTCGCCGGAGTCCTGGATCTCCGGAGCGGGGTTCTGATCTGACACTGTCGGATCGAAAGTCGAGTTCATGAACGTGAATCGGCTTCCTACGGGGACGTTGTGACGCGGCGACCGCGTGATCCGAACTCCGTCCCGACAGTTGCGGATCGGCGACGCTTGATCGAGGTAAACAGCGCAGCTGCAAGGTTCTTCCGCCGGGAGTTGCTTCGAGCAACGGATGGATGGGGACGCGAGTACCTGACCCGTGGAGGCGCAGGTGAACTCCTAGATCCAGGCTCGGGCTGGGCCGTCGGACAGGCGCCGGACGCACGCTCCCGGCTGGTTGACCATCTGAGAGCAAAGGGCCTCGAACTCGACAGCGTCCGGCGCGCCGGCTTGGGGCTGCTGAACCCCGAGGGACGCACCGTCGACCGCTTTCGCGACCAGGTCATGTTCCCGGCCCGAAACGATCGCCTGGAGACGGTCGGCTTCGTCGGCGTCCGAAGTGGTGTGGGCGCCCCGTACTACGCGACGTCGCCGGCAACGCAGGTACACCGACGCTCTGCATGCCTCATCGGGGTCACCGAACAACTCGACCTTCTGTCCGAGGGCGCAGCCCCCGTACTAGTCAACGATCCGCTGGACGCCATCGCGATCGAACAGCTCAGTCGACGCACGATGTGCCGCTGGGCGGGGATCCCGCTGTGCGACTCCCTGCTCTCGGCAGGTCAGGCTCGAATCCTCGGCCAGCACGCTGCCACCGACACGGCGATAGTCGTGCTCGCCGACGACAAGGCCGGCCAACGCGCAGCGGTCGGATTCCTGGACGACCTTACCCGCTACTTCCCTCGCGTCTGGGCTGTCGAACTCCCGGACGGACACTCGGCGCGCGCGTTGTATGGATCGCCTGACGGCCTACAGCGCCTTCACGACGCACTGATGATGACCCGGCCCCTGTCCGACTATCTCGGGCATCGCAAGCGGATGCGGCCATCGGTATCGCTGCCAGACGCTCACCTGAGTCCATCAGACGAAACGCCATCGCTTTGAGTCGAAGCGGGAGCGGTGATCTGGGACTCGGTGCCGCTTGTGAGGTCCCGCCAGATACCTGGGCCGTCCCTGGGATCGGGGGAGTGGTGGTGCTCTCGGCGAACGGCGTACGAGGGGAATGGCCGGGTACGCACGTTTGACGCGATCAGCATCACCACTGGCTACGTCCTCGACGCCCAGCCGGACCGTGCAGCGGCAGCCGGGCATCAGGCCGTTGACATGGCTCTGGCTACCGACTCAGTGCGGGCTGCCGATCGGCTGCAAGCGATGGCATCCTTGGCGCGTCCGTACGCCGCGCACGGCGGGGTCAGCGGGGTACTCGAGCGCGTCGATGCAATCATCAGCGCCTAACTGGCAGAGACGACCGTGCTCACGACTCTAGCGGGGACCACATCGAGTTCCACCGCTCATAGACTGCGGGGTCTGGTCGGTAGGAGACGACTGCTGCCAACGGGATGTGCATGATGACGCCACTCGTCATCGCTACCTCAGCCCACGGTTGATCTGCCCCGACCGGGTAGTGTCGGTGTGTGGCAAAGCGGACCACGGCATCGGAACGCACGACGTCGGCCGACTCATGTGGTTCCCAAGTGAGCCATCCAGAGTTCGCAACTTGGGAGACCTCGATCAGCGCGCTATAGCTGTACTCCGCATCGGAGTCGTCGGCCACCCAGGTCTCTGCGTCTCCGATCGTCGCTTGACGGGCGAGACTCACGACTTCGCTGATTGGAGGCAGCCCCGTGATCGGAGCGGGCGCATCCACCACGTCCGGCTCGCGGGCGAGCGCGCGCAGTTCGTCGGAGTCTAGGAGGTGGAAGAGGTCGTGGACTCGCGGAGTCGTTGCGCTGGTCTCGGCGTACGGATGCACGACCCGATCGCTGTTGAACGGAGTGAACCAGTCTTCGACCGGTGGAAGCCACATCCCCAGGGAGCGCTGCTTCGCAGGGTCCTCCTCGAGACCGTCCATGTCCTTGCTGAACAGCAACTCGAAATCCCCGTCGTCCAGAAGTAGTTCTTCCAGGTCCTCGTCGTAGTCGAGGCCCGCCTCATCCATCAAGGCGTAGGCGTACTTACAGATGGCATTGACGATGATCTCCTCGGCGATGCAGGCGGGTCGGCCAGCTGCAGGGTTAGCGAGATCGTGGCTGACCTTCACAACGCAGACCAGGACCTTGGCGAAGAACTGCGGATCATATGAGGCCCGCAACCGAGGTGGGAAGTGGTCCCAAACGAACGTGTCGGCGTAGGTCTTGGGATCCAGTTCCCCGTCAGAATCCATTTCGACTACGCCAATGGTCTGCATGTCGGCGATGCACTCGTCGATGATCGAGATCGCCGCGAGGGCAACTGCGCCCAAGAGACGCCGCTCCGCCAGTAGGTCAGCATCGCTCGGCGGTTCGTCGCCCAAGTCCTCCCGCTCATCAGACGTACCCAAGTGTGAAATATGTGGATTGCGCGTCCGATCAGCCAGATCGTCGAAGAGTTGAACCAGCGTGGCATCCGTCACCTGACTAGACTGCCACACCATCCCACTGGCGTCGGCAGAAACACGAAGGATCACGCAGGCCTCGGATCCGTCCGTCCTCAGAGGAGATCAGGGTCGTCGAATGCATGCTCCAAGGCCTCGGCGGCGGCTGGGTTTGCTGCGCGACGCCCCAGGTAGACGTCTTGGGTGATGGACACCTTGGATTGGCCGAGTTGGTCTGCGATCTGGCGGGCGGTGTGGCCGGCCCCGTCGAGCGCAGTGGCGGTGGTTTTGCGGAGTGCGTGGGATCGGATCCAGGCGAGCTTGTCTGATTCGGCGGGTTGGGCGGCATCGTGGACCTGGGCGAGCAGGCCGTGCAGATTGTCCAGTTGCACGCCATAGGTCGCCACGAGAGTCCGTACCAGTTGGTGGTCGACCTTGATGCGGCCGGTTTCGACGAGTTCGATTCGGGTTTGGGGCCAGGTGAGTGCGTCGGCGACCTGTTTGCGGGTCATGCCGGTTTCGCGGCGGAGGGCTCGGAGGGTGAGGCCGAGGTCGCGGCGGGCGGTGCTGCCGACGGGGGACAGAGCGGTGCGGATGGCACGGCGGCTGTTGGAGGGGTCGCGGAAGCCGCCGAGTGTGTCGCCGAAGATCGGGTCGTCGAGGCGGATGCCAGCCGCGTGTCGGGCGCGAAGCATGGAGATGGCCCAGTTGGGCAGGCTGAGGACGCGCTCGCCGGCTCTTGACTTGGTTACCTTGCGCAGGAGGCCTTCGCCGGGGATGCGGGCGATGGTGTGGGTGATCTCGACGGTCCCAGCCTCAAGCTCTACCTGATACCAGAGGACGGCGAGGGATTCGCCGATTCGGACGCCGGTGCCGAGCATGAAGGTGACGAGGTCGGGGAGGTCGGCTTGGACGGCTCGTTCGTCGGCGGCAAGGCTCCTCCGCAGGAGGGTGACTTCCTCTGTGGTGAGGGCGCGGGGTGGGTTCTTGGGATTGGCTTCGATGGTGTCGACTTCGCGGACCGGGTTGACGGAGGCGGCGCCGTAGCGGACGGCCAGGCTCATAGCCCCGGACAGGATGGCTCGGCAGGTCTTGGCGGTCGGTGCACCGGCCTTCTTCTTGATCTTGGTGAGGACCGTGTCGATGCGTGGGGTGCTGGCTTCGCCGATGCGGAGTTCTCCGAGGGCTGGGCGGATGTGGTTCTTGAGGGAGCGCCGGTAGGTGTCGAGAGAGGTGGGTGAGCGTGTCCCGTCGGCGACCATCCCCTCGAATCTCTTCTCCCAGAGATCGAGGAGGTAGTTGATCTTGTGCATCGCGGTCAAGTCCCCGGACTGGTTCGTCCTGGCGCGGTCCTGGAGCTTCTTCAGCAGCGCCCGCTCCGCGGCCGTCCTGGTTTTGCCGAACGCGGAGACCGGACGGACGTATCCGTCGTGGTCGCGGAACTTCGCCTTGGCACGGTATGCAGCAGGCTTGCCCTTGCCATCAGTTCTTTCGACGCTGGTGGAGATGCTTCCCCAGGTTCCGATGGGCAGTGGTGGCCTGGCCATGTCATGCCTCCAACCCGTGCGATGGTTGGAGGCTCAACGTTGGAGGCGGCAGTGAATCCGAGAGCTCGGCAGCGTCGCGAAACGTTGTGATGTGACACACAGTCACGATCAAATGAGCGAGTCGAGGCCAACCCGAGGTCGCCCGTGGGAGATC
Source organism: Kribbella pittospori (assembly GCF_004331465.1). Taxonomy (GTDB): domain Bacteria; phylum Actinomycetota; class Actinomycetes; order Propionibacteriales; family Kribbellaceae; genus Kribbella; species Kribbella pittospori. The sequence continues at coordinate 172,092 of NZ_SJKB01000015.1, read as the reverse complement.
CCTGCAAAGACCTCTTGAGTCAAAGGGGCCCGTAAAGGGCCCGCGTTGGACACACCAAAGCCCAGGACACTCGCGTGACCTGGGCTTTTGTGCGCCGCCAGGGACTCGAACCCCGAACCCGCTGATTAAGAGTCAGCTGCTCTGCCAATTGAGCTAGCGGCGCTTGTGGTGCTTTGGAACGATGAGGATCGTAGCAGGGCGGCGGGGGAGATGCGAAATCGGTTAACGGGTGAGGATGGTCATGGCGGCGTTGTGGCCGCCGAGGCCGGAGACGGCGCCGCCTCGGCGGGCGCCGGAGCCGCAGAGGAGGAGGTTCGCGACGTCGGTTTCGGTGCCCCAGCGACCGGTGTCGGCGTCGTCGGTGGCCCACGGCCACTGCAGGTCGCCGTGGAAGATGTGGCCGCCCGGCATGCCGACGGATTCCTCGATGTCGTACGGCGTCTTGGCCTCGATACACAGGTTGCCGTTGGAGTCGCGGGCGATGCAGTCCTCGAGCGGCTCGGCCAGGTAGGAGTCGAGGCCGGCCAGCACCCGGCGAGCCGCCTCGGCCCGCGCCACATCGTTGTCGGAGGCAAACAATCGGGCCGGGAAGTGAACCCCGAACACGGTCAGCGTGTGGTGGCCGGAGGCAACCAGCTCGGGCGAGAGGATCGACGGGTCCGTCAGTGAGTGGCAGTACACCTCGGACGGCGGCGTCGACGGCAGCGCCCCCGAAGCAGCCGTTTGATAGGCGGACTCCAGCTGGCTGTAGTCCTCGTCGATGTGGAACGTCCCCGCGAACGCCCGCGTCGGATCGTCGCCCGACTTCAACGCCGGCAGCCGCGACAGCAGCAGGTTGATCTTCAGCTGCGACCCCTCAGGTCGATCACCCCCAGGGCGACCACGCAGCGCATCCAAAGTGGCCGGAGCGACGTTCGACAGCACGTATGAGCAGTCGACCGACCGCTCCCCGTCCCCGCCCAGCCAGGTGACCGACCCACGTACGCCGTCCGCCTCGACGGACGTCACCGACGCGTTGGTGACCAGCGACGCACCGGCCCGCCGGGCAGCAGCGGCCAGAGCGTCCGTCACCGCGCCCATGCCGCCAACCGGCACTCGCCACTCGCCAGTGCCGTTGCCGATCAGGTGGTAGAGGAAGCATCGGTTCTGGATCAGCGACTCGTCGTGCAGCCCGGCGAACGTCCCGATCACCGAGTCCGTCGCGACCACGCCGCGCACAGTGTCGTCCGCGAACCGCCGCTCCACCGACTCACCGAACGGCCGCTCGACCAACTCGTCCCACAGCGCGGCGTCGACCCGGGAGCGCATCTCCGCGGCCGACTGCAGCGGCTCAAGCAGAGTGGGCGCGACGGCAGCGGCCAGTGAGCCCACTGAGCCGTAGAAAGACGTCCAAGCGTCGTACTCGGCGTCGCTCCCCGTCAGGGCGGCAAACGAGGCGCGGGTCGCAGGGCCTTCCGGTCGTTCGACGAGGAGGCCGAGGTCGCGGCCGGAGCGGCGTACAGGGGTGTACGACGCGACCGCGCGGGAGCGGAGGTCCAGACCGAGGCCCAGGTCGGCGACGACCTTGTCGGGCAGCAGGCTGACCAGGTACGAGTATCGCGACAGCTTGGCGTCGACGCCGGGGAACACCTGCTGGCTGACCGCGGCGCCGCCGGTGTGCGGCTGCTGCTCGAGGACCAGTGTGGTCAGCCCGGCCTGAGCCAGGTAGGTGGCGGCGACGAGGCCGTTGTGCCCGCCCCCGACGATCACGACGTCGTAGAAGTCCATCATCCGACCGGCCAATCGAGCTTGTGGTACGCGGCGTCCCAGAACATCCATTCGTAGCGGCAGGTTGTGGCGAAGTGCTGATGACATCGTTCCCGCTCGGAGGCACTGACGTCCAGCCCATCCGTCACGGCGAGCACCGACTCGACCACCGCGTCGAACTCGTCCGAGCCGTACGTCTCGATCCACTGCCGGTACAGCGGATCCGGCGACGACCGCTTCAGCAGTTCGCGCCCGACGTCGCGGTAGATCCAGTAGCAGGGCAGTACGGCGGCCACGGCCTCGGCGTACGTCCCCGTCGCGCAAACCGCCGTCAGATAGGACATGTACGCCGTTGTCGTCGGCCCGGACCCCACAGCGTCGACATCGGCCGGGGAGATGCCCAGCGAGCCCAGCAGTGAGGTGTGCAGCGAGCGTTCGACCGCGATCGCGTTGGCCGCGTGCAGCGCGAACATGCTGACCGCGTCCTCGTCCACAGCGCGCCCGGCCACCAGGCTGAGCGCGCGGGAGTAGGCGCGCAGATAGTGACTGTCCTGGAGGATGAAGTAACGGAACGCGTCGTGGTCCAGGGTCCCGTCGATCAGCCCGGTGATGAACGGATGCCGGACGATCTCGTCGTACACCGAAGCGCCACCGCGGTCCCACAGCTCGCCGGAAAACGTCATCCCAACTCCCTCGCCGTCGACTGGCACCGACCTTATCCACAGCACGCGATCCGGACACGAGACGTAGGTCACTCCGCAGCCTTACCCTGACGCCATGACGATCCAGGGGGAGCGATCGGAGACGGTGCAGGGCACCCCGCCGCCGGATACGCCCTTGCTGCGGCGGATCCGGGCGTCGGTGATCGGGGACGACCAAGTCATGCCGGGGCCGTACGGTCCGCGCCGGGTCACGTACGCGGACTACACCGCCTCCGGGCGCGCGCTCACGTTCCTGGAGGACTTCATCCGCGAGGAGGTGCTGCCGCGGTACGCGAACACCCACACCGAGTCCAGCGGCACCGGTCTGCAGACCACTCGCCTGCGTGAGGACGCCCGCCGGATCATCCTGAACTGCGTCGGCGGCGACGACGAGACCGCGGTGATCTTCTGCGGCTCCGGCGCGACCGGCGCGATCGACAAGCTGATCGGGATCCTCGGCCTGCGCATTCCGGCCGAGCTCGACGACACCTACCACCTGACCGACCACATCCCGCGGGACCAGCGGCCGGTCGTCTTCATCGGGCCGTACGAGCACCACTCCAACGAGCTCCCGTGGCGCGAGTCGATCGCCGACGTCGTCGTGATCAGCCAGGACCACGACGGCCACATCGACATCCCACAGCTCGAGCAGAGACTGGTCGAGTACGCCGGACGCCCGCTCAAGATCGGGTCGTTCTCCGCGGCCAGCAACGTCACCGGCATCGTCAGCAACACGCAGCGGGTCTCGGCTCTGCTGCATCAGTACGGCGCTCTGTCGTTCTGGGACTGTGCCGCCGCGGCGCCGTACGTCGAGATCGGCATGTACGCCGGCCGCGAGGTCGACCCGCTGTCCTACAAGGACGCGATCTTCCTCAGCCCGCACAAGCTGATCGGCGGTCCCGGGACTCCCGGCGTACTCGTCGCCCGGCGCGAACTGCTCCACAACCGTGTCCCCGACGTCCCCGGTGGCGGGACGGTGCGGTACGTGAACCAGTTGGAGCATCGCTATATCGACGACCCGGTGCACCGCGAGGAGGGCGGCACGCCGGCGATCATCGGGTCGATCCGGGCCGGCCTCGCGTTCCAGCTGAAGCAGGCGGTCGGCATCGACGTGATCCGCGCCCACGAGGACTCCTACCTGCGCCGCGCGGTCGAGGCCTGGAAGGCCGAGCCGAAGGTCCAGATCCTCGGCAATCTTGATGCCGAGCGGTTGTCGATCGTGTCGTTCGTGGTGAAGGCACCCTCCGGGCGGTTCCTGCACCACAACTTCGTGGTCGCGCTCCTGAACGACCTGTTCGGCATCCAATCGCGCGGTGGGTGTTCGTGTGCAGGCCCGTACGGGCACACACTGCTCGGGATTGATTTGGTGCAGTCGCACGAGTTCGAAGAAGAGGTCATGCACGGCTGCGAGGGGATCAAGCCGGGCTGGGTCCGGGTGAACTTCAACTACTTCATCTCGGAGGCCGTTTTCACCTACGTCGTCGAGGCGGTGAAGCTGGTCGCGCGGGATGGCTGGCGGCTGCTCGGTGACTACCGCTTCGATCCCACCAACGGGTTGTGGCGGCATCATCGCGGCGCGGTCGAGCCGCCCCTGCGGTTGTCCGAGGTCGGGTACGACGCCGACGGGACGCTGCGCTACCCGCGCCACGACACCACGGCGCCGGAGTCGGCGCTGCAGGACTACCTCGCCGAGGCGCGGGATCTGCTGTCCACCTGCCAGGAGGAGAGCATCCATCATGAGGGCACGGTGAATTCCGAGTTCGATCACCTCAGGTGGTTCGACCTTCCGTCGAGGTGTCTGAACCACGACTAGGCCGCGGCCTCCAGGATTGCCGCGATCTCGTCGTATCCGCGGCTGCGCGCGTGCTGGAGTGGCGTCACCCCGTCGCCGTCGGGCAGTGACTGGTCGGCGCCGGCGGCGAGGAGGATGCGGACGATCTCCTGCCACGGCTCGGTGCCCTTGCCGAGGATCACGGCCTCCAGCAGTGCGGTCCAACCGAGGTCGTTGACGTGCTTCACGTCGATCTTGGTCTGTACGACGCGACGGACGTAGTCGACGTGACCGCGTTCGCTGGCCGGGATCACCGAGATGCCGCCGAAACGGTTGCGGAGCTTGAGGTCCGGGTTCGCCGGGAGGAGCGTCTCGAGCATCGCCACGCTGCCGGTGACCCCGGTGACGAGCCAGGCCGAGTCGCGGCGGTCGTCCTGCGCGTCGGGGTCCGCGCCGAGGCCGACCAGGAGCCGGGCGACGTCGACGCGATCGTTCAGGGACGCGAGAAGGAGAGCGGTACGCCGGTTGTCGTCGCGGGACTCGAGCGGCGCTCCTGCTGCCAGCGCGGCGGCGGTCTTGTTCGCGTCGCCTGCCATGGCTGCGGCGAGTAGGGCGGAGGCTGCGGAGGTCGGGCGCGCGGTAGTGAGTACGGCGGTTACCGCGGTCTGACCTAGCTTCTGCGCACCTTGTACTGGGGTGGCTCCGTCACGTTCGGCCGGGCGGTCGCGGTCGGCGCCTGCGGCGATGAGGAGGCGGACGGTGTCGACGTACTGCGGGGTGCCCTTGCCGAGGAGGACTGCCTCGTGGAGGGCGGTCCAGCCGAGGCGGTTCACGTGGTCGACGGCTATACCGGCGCGGAGCAGGCGGGCGACTATGGGCGCGTGACCGCGTTCGGCTGCGCGGATGAGTGCTGTGCCTTGGTAGCTGTCGAGGCCGGCGACGTCGGCGCCGTGCTGGAGGGTGAGGTTGAGGAGGTCGAGGTAGCCCTCGCTCGCGGCGATCAGGAAGGCGCTCTGGACGGTGTCGTCGACCGCGTTGACGTCGGCGCCGGCGGAGATCAGGCGGCGGGCCTCGGTGACGTCGTTCTTCCAGGCGGCGGCGATGAGTTGGGTGTCGAGAGTGTCGTCGGTCGGCACGGCGGAAGTCCTTGAGGTAGTCGGCGTGGACTGTGGTGTAGGAGTTGAAGCGGTCGTGCAGCCGGTGGCTGTCGTCATCAGGATGACGGCAGCCACGGCGATCGGGCGACGGCGGGTCATCGGCGCGGCGGGGTCAGGGCGACCACCTGGTACGGCGGGAGCCCGACCGGCTCGTCGAACTTGCTGTCGACCAGCAGCAGCCGGCCCTGCGCGAGCTTCGCGGTCGTGAACACCCTCTGCGGGTCGGTCGCGGTGGCGTTCACCAGTTGCGCCGTACGACCGTCCTGGGACAGCCGGAGCGTGGTCAGCACCCTGGAGGAGTTCCGCACGACCCAGAGCGTGCGACCGTCCTGGACGAGACCGTCGGCGTTGACCAGGTCCGCCGTACCGCTGTCGATTGTCGACACCCGACCGGTCCGCAGATCGAACCGCCACAGCTTGCCAACGTTGCCCTGGGCCACGACCAGCGCGCGGCGGTCCGGCGACAGCACGATCCCGCCGAGGTTGAACCCGCTCTGCGTCGGGATGGTCGCGGTCGCGTCCACCCAGGTCCGGATCGTCCAGCGGCCGTGCTTCTCGGCGACCCGAAACACCTGTGGCGCGTTGGAGTTGGTGACGTACGCCGCTCCGTCCGGTCCGATCACCAGGTCGTTCAGGAACGCATTCGGTACGCCGGTGGGGAGCGCGGCCAGCAGCTTGCCGTCGCGGTCGTACACCCACAGGTCCGGCGCGCCCGGGTGGTCGATGCCGTTCGGACCACCGGCGACGTACACGTGTCCGTGCGAGTCCACAGTGACTCCGCGCGCGGTCCAGCGGCCGTCCGTGCCGTCTCCCTGCAACCACTCGGTCGCGGCGGCGGACCGGAGCGACCCGCGGTGGATCTCGCCACCGGTCGTCTCCGACACGTAGAACCGCTGCGTGCGTACGTCGTGCCCGATGCCCTCGAACTTGGACCCGCCGCTCGCTACCGGGTCGCCGGGCAGCTCGTACGTGCTGGTCCGGGCGGACGCCAGCGGCGCGCCGACGCCGAGCAGTACGGCGGAGAGCGCGAGAGTCGCGGAGAGGGAACGGACGGACATGAGTACCTCGCATCAAGTGTCGTGGACTGTGCCTCCAGCCTGGTCGACGGAGGACGCGGGTACGACGGGCGTTCGGGGACGATCGAGTAGCCGTTCGGATGATTCGATTGCGGGCTGACCGGGCCTACCATCGGCTGAACCATGACTACACCAGGGACCACTTCACGTGCGCCGGCCTGGACTGCCGGGATCCTGGGCCCCGCCAGCGGGCTGGTGACGGCGCTGCACACGGCGTTCGTCGTGCTGGTGGTGGCGTCCGCGGTGCGGTACCTGTCCGGCCATGGGTTCGGGGACCGAGCGCCTTGGGTGCTCGGTGGGGCCGCAGTGCTGCTGGCCACCTATGCCGCGCACCGACTGCTGCCGAGCCGGCTGTGGCTGGCGTTGCTGGTGGCGGTCTGGTTCGGTCTGGTGCTGGTGGCGCCGTCGTTCGCGTGGTGCGCCGTACCGCTGTCGTTCGTGGCGCTGCGGGTGCTGCCGTTCTGGCCGGCTTGTGCGGTGGTGGCTGGGATGGTCGCCACCACAGTGGTCACGTGGACGCGGATGACCGACCGGCTTGACCCGACGATCGTGCTGGGGCCGGTCTGCGTCGCCGTACTCGCTGTTGGTGCGTATCGAGCGCTGGAGCGGGATGCGCTCGCGCGGCAGGCGTTGCTGGACGATCTGCATGCCGCGCAGGGCGATCTGGCCGATGCGCAGCACCGGGCCGGCGTACTGGCCGAGCGGGCGCGGCTGTCGCGGGAGATCCACGACAGCGTCGCTCAAGGGCTGTCGAGCATCAATCTGCTGTTGCAGGCCGCCGAACACGAGTGGGACGACCGGCCTGCCGCGGCCCGCGAGCACGCTGCCCAGGCGGCGGCGACTGCTCGCGACGGACTGGACGAGGTACGCCGAGTGGTCCAGGACCTGGCGCCGGCGGAGTTGGCGAGCGATCTGGGGGAGCCCGCGCTGCCGGATGCGTTGCGGCAGACCTGTGAGCGACTCGCCGCGCACGCGAGTGTGGAGGTTCGTGTCCAGGTGCACGGGACGCCGGTGCCGCTTGGCGCGGAGATCGAGACCGCGTTGCTACGGACTGCACGTGGTGCACTGGCTAATGTGCTGGAGCATGCAGCTGCGAGCACAGCCGTGGTGACGCTGACCTATCAGCCGGACGCCGTCGTACTGGACGTCCGCGACGACGGCCGTGGACTGCCGGACCCCACTGGCAGCGCCGATCCGGATCGTGGACGAGGCCTGGCCGGCATCCGCGATCGTCTGCGTGGGCTAGGCGGCACTCTGGTGCTGGAGAGCGAGCCAGGCGAGGGTACGGCGCTCGCAGCGTCCGTCCCGCTGGTGCGCTCATGATCCGGGTCGCGCTCGTCGACGACCATCCGGTGGTCCGTGCGGGGATGCGTGCGCTCGTCGAGGGGCAGGAGGACCTGTCCGTGGTCGGCGAGGCGTCCGACGCGCACAGTGCCGAGCAGTTGGTCGCCGCGGTTCGGCCGGACGTCGTACTGATGGATCTCAATCTGGGCACCGGGCCGGGCGGTGCTGAGGTCACCGCGCGGCTGCGGGCGCTGCCGGAACCGCCGCAGGTCCTGGTGCTCACGACGTACGACACCGAGGCCGACATCATGAGCGCGATCGACGCCGGTGCCTCCGGCTACCTCCTGAAGGATGCACCGCCCGACGACCTGTTCCGCGCCATCCGCGGCACTGCTCGCGGCCAGGTCATCCTGGCGCCCGCGATCGCGGCCCGGCTGGTGAAACGCCCCGGACCGACGCTCACCGAACGCGAGGTCGAGATCCTCGGCCTCCTCGCGACCGGCCGGTCGAACCGCGAGATGGCCCGCCAGTTGTTCGTCAGCGAGGCCACGGTCAAGTCCCACCTGTCGCACATCTACACCAAGCTCGAAGTCGACACCCGTGCCGCCGCCGTCGCCCGCGCGATCGAGCAACGCATCATCCGACCACCGTCCTGAGGAAACTCCATGGAGATCGAGAAGAGACTGGCCGAGCTGGGACTCACGCTTCCGGAGCCGATGCAGCTGCCCGGCGTCACGCTGCCCTTCCCCTGGGTCCGCGTGTACGGCGATCGCGCGTACGTCTCCGGTCACGGGCCACTCACGGCCGACGGGAAGCTGCCGGAACCGCTCGGCAGGGTCGGTGCGGAGGTGACGGAAGAGCAGGCGTACGACGCGGCCGCGCTGACCGCGTTGTCGATGCTCGCCTCGTTGCGCCGGGAGCTGGGCGACCTGGACCGGATCGTTGCCTGGCTACGGGTCTTCGGGATGGTGAACGTCGCGCCGGGCTTCCACCGGATGCCGGCGGTGATCAACGGCTTCTCGGACGTGATCCTGCAGCTGTGGGGTGTGGAAGCGGGCCAGCACGCCCGATCGGCGGTCGGCCACGCCGCCCTCCCCTTCGACATCCCGGTCGAGATCGAGGCCGAGGTCGTCATCACCCCACGGTGAGCGGCCCGGCCGCTGTGCAGCCGGGCCTTTCAGCTACCTGCCCTTGCGCGTGGTCGAGGGCTTGTCGCCCTTCATGGGCTTGACGGCCGTGTGCGCCGGGAACTTCCAGCTCGTGCTCTGGGCCATGGTGGCGAGTTGGTCGGCGGTGAACAGCGGCTTCGCGCGGGTGTGCTTGATCCCCTTCTCGGCCGGCCCGTTGTAGCTCACGAGGCCGATGTAGCGGTCGTCGGGGTAGGACAGCTCGACGCGGTTGAGGAGGACGCCGTACTGCTCGTTCCGGGCGTCGGAGTACTCCGGCTCGTCGGAGGAGGAGTACATGCTCGAGCCATCGGGGTTGGTGCTGCAGCCGGGGCCGCTGTCGAAGCAGGGGTTCGCCGTACCGTCGGCGGCCAGTAGGACCTCGACGAAGGACGCGCCGTTGCCGTCGTCGACGAGGTACGACGCGGCGATGAAGCCCTCCTTCGCGCCCCCACGGACCGTCGGTTCGGACAGCGTGCGGCCGGGCGCCGCGATGAGACGCTTGAGGGTCGCCAGAGCTTGCTGCGGCGTCCCCGCGGCCGGTGCGAGCGGGGTTGGGGTCACGATCGGGACCGGCGTACCCGCGACGGAGGCCTCGGACGGCGTACCCAGCAGCTGGATCCCGCCCGCGACGAGTCCGGCGGTGGCCAGTACGGCGCCCGCTCCGGTCACGGAGAGCAGCGTCGTACGCCGGCGGCGTAGCCGGAGCCCCTGCTGGACGCTCCGGTCGAGAAGGTCGGTGCTGACCGGCTCGAGGTTCTCGGTGGCCCGGTCCATCAGGCTGGGCAGCGTGTCGTTCAGGTTGTTCATCATGTTCCTCTGGGTCAGTGGGCGATCAGCTGTACGGCGTTGTCACCCAGCACCACGCGCAGGCGGTCCAAAGCCCGGGCCGTCCGCGTAGTGATCGCGCTGGCGTTCTTTCCGAGATCGAGCGCGACCTGCTCAACGCTGCGATCTTCGAAGTACCGCAGCACCAGCACAGCCCGATCCAACGGCGCCAACTCACCCAGCGCCTCCCGCAATGCGACTCGAAGCTCGACATCGCCCACCCGCTCGACCTGCTCAGGCAGCTCAGCAGTAGGCCGCTCCGACCAACTCCGTCGCCGCCGCTGCGAAATGAACGTCCGGGCCATCGCAGTCCGCGCATAGGCCCCCGGATTGTCGATCCGAGCCCACGTCTTCAGCATGTTCGCGAGCGTGTCCTGCACAAGATCCTCAGCATGATGCCGGTCGCCAGTCAGTAACCAAGCCGTCCGGTACAACCGAGGTATCCCCGCCCGAGCAAACTCCTCGAAGTCTTCGGTACCCGCCATCCCCAGCCTCTCGTCGACGCCTACACCCCACAAGACGCACCGACCCCCCGACGAGATCACACCCCCAGGGTCAGAAAACCAAAGAAAGCACCCAAACACAGAACGCGAGAACCCCAACGACGAACGTCACAAGAAGAACAACCCCATACCCAAACCACACAGACCCCGAGAGTTTCACAGCCCCATCCCACCAGCCCGAACACAAAACAGACAAACCACATCAGCCACAGCAGAAGCCGACAGGCAACCCCGACCACCGCAGATGGCCGACCGACAACCCCGGCCGGGGTGTGGGGGTGTGGGTGGCGAAGCCCCCACTCCGCGGCAAGCGAAGCGCAGCCGCACAAAATGCCGAAGGCGACCAGGTCTGCGCTCTCCGCAGACACAGGTCGCCCTCGCCTTCGGGTGAGTGACGGGACTCGAACCCGCGACCACCTGGACCACAACCAGGTGCTCTACCAGCTGAGCTACACCCACCATTGCCGTCCGAGTGCGACGGCTGAGCAATCATAGCGACGATGTCCGGGGACATGAAATCGGGCCCGGACGGCCCTGTTCAGGAGGCCGGCTGGGAGTCTCCGACGGGGTCGCTGATGAGGCTGGCGGCGGCCCGGGCGGTGTCGGAGTCGGGTCCGGGCTGGGGCACGAACACGGTCCGGCGGTAGTACCGGAGTTCTTCGATGCTCTCGGTGATGTCGGCCAGGGCGCGGTGATTGCCGGTCTTGGCGGGGGTGGCGTAGTACACCCGCGGGTACCAGCGGCGGACGAGTTCCTTGATGGAGCTGACGTCGACGTTGCGGTAGTGCAGGTGGGCTTCGACCTTGGGCATGTCGCGGACGAGGAAGGTCCGGTCGGTGCCGACGGAGTTGCCGGCCAGGGCGGCTTTGCGGGGTTCTTTGACGTAGCCGGAGATGAAGTCGAGGACCTGCTGTTCGGCGTCGGCGAGCGGGATGCCGGTGGCGAGTTCGTCGAGCAGGCCGGAGGCGGTGTGCATGTCGCGGACGAAGTCGCCCATCTGCTCGAGGGCGCCTGGTGGTGGTGCGATCACCAGGTCGATGCCGTCACCGAGCACGTTGAGCTCGTAGTCGGTGACGAGTACGGCGACCTCGATCAGGGCGTCTGCCGCCAGGTCGAGGCCGGTCATCTCGCAGTCGATCCACACCAGCCGGTCGTTCATGGGCACCCACCTTACGGCGAGCCGCCGACACCTTGGCGCCCGGATGCTCGAACTCCCGGCGTGGCGTGGATCTGGAGGGTGGTCAGCGGGGTGCGTGGCCGAGGTGGATGCTACGAACGGAGAGGACGAAGAGATCGGTACGGCGGCCGAGGTACTGGTCGCTGTCCGGGTCCAGGAGCCGCTCCCAGGTGGCGAGATCCTCCGGGCTCAACCACTCACCGTCGCCTGGGCTCACGTGACCGTGACCATGCCCGTGCCCATGTGTGGGTGAGGCGTCGAGGGTGAGGCGTTCGACCCGGTGCCGGAACTGGGTGACGACGCTCTCGCGCTCCTCGTCGGACAACGGAGCCGGCGTCTCGGTCAGGATGCTGCGCGTCGTGACGCCGGTCAGGCCGGCGCGGGAGAGCGCGTCGGTCCAGCCGTACGGCATCGGCACTGTGCCCGGGAGCGACTCACGCATCGCCTTGAACCAGCGGTCCTGCGCGTGATCGAGCCGCAGTTCGAGTCCGGGCTCGCCCACACCGAGGTCCCATGGCAGGCTGCGGGCCGGCAGACCGCCCTCCGCAAGCGCAAGCCGCCCGCCTGGTGCCAGAAGCGACGCCAGCGCGTCGACCGCCGCCTGCTGGTCGGCTGCGTGATGTACTGCGGCGGCCGCCCAGATCAGGTCAGCCGGTGCGTCGATTGCCTTACGCAACGGCTCCGCACCGTCATCCATAGACGCCAGCTCACACCGAACGGCGCCTGCCGTGTGCTCGCGAGCCTGCTCCAGTACGTCCGGGTCCGAGTCAATCGCTACCACCGTCGCACCGGCCGTCAAAGCTTCAGCCAGTGCTTTGGCCATCCCGCCGCCACCACAGCCGACGTCCACCGCCACCTTGTCGCTCTCACGGACGAGACTGGTCGCGACTTCCCTGTTCCAGCCCGCTTCCCCCTCTGCCGAAGCCCGCAACCGTCCAGCCTGCTCTGCCCAATCAATCTCCACCATGCCTCCAGTCTCAACCGCCGACCGATGCTCCACCTCATCTTTTTGCCAATTCAGCAACTGGATCAGGGCTAGCACGGTTGCGGCGTACGTCTGGAGGGTGCTGTCCTGTTGGGGATCTGGGGAGGTGAGGCGGGTGGAGTCTGGGGCGGTGGGGCGGCCGAGGCTGGTGGCGTTGCTGGATGAAGGGGTTCAGCGACGGCTGCTGACGGTGGTGGCGGACGCTGGGTTCGGGAAGTCGACGCTGTTGGGCTCATGGGCGGCCGGACGAGCCTGTGCCTGGCACACCGTGCGCGCCGAGGACGGTTCGCTGTCCGCGATGGTGTCCGGCCTCGTCGGCGCCCTCCGGCGGCAAGTGCCCGAACTGGACACCATCCCGGCCGAGTTGCAGAGCCCTCGCGGGCCCGACGCCGACGCCGAGCAACAGACCAGAGCCCTCGCGTACGCCGCTCTGCTCGCCGACGCGCTGGACGCGAACCTCAGTCACGACCTGGTGCTCGTCCTCGACGACCTGCACGAGCTGCACCCGGCCGCACCCGCTACCAAGCTCGTCGAGGGCCTGATCCGTACCGCCCCGCCGAACCTGCACGTGGTCGTTGCCTCCCGCACCCCGATGCCCTTCGGGATCGATCGGCTCCGCGGCCGCGGCCAGGTGCTGGAGATCGACGCCACCGCCCTCGCGTTCACAGTCGCCGAGACCCTCGCCGTACTGGAGAACGTCCTCGGCGACGGCACTGAGGACCTCGCCGAGCCACTCCAGTCCGCGGTCCACGGCTGGCCGGCCGCCGTACGTCTCGCCGTGGAAGCACTGCGGACCGCACCAGCCGACCAGCGCGCGATCCGCCTCCGCCGGGCTCTCCGCTCGGACGGTCCGCTCTACGACTACCTGGCCGAGGAGGTCTTCGCGGCAGAGCCTCCAGCAGTACGGCGCTTGGTCGCCGGCGTGGCTGTATTACCCCGGTTCGGTGCGGAGCTGTGCAAGGCGATCGGACTTACCGACAGCGCGGAAACGCTGCAGCAGCTCCGCACGCGCGGACTGCTCGTGTCTGCCGGCGAGGACGACGGCTACGAGCTCAATCCGCTGGTGAAGAACTTCGCCGCCGACAGACTGGTCGTCGACGAGCAGGAGTTGACCGAACTGTCGCTGCAAGCGGGGCAGTGGTTCGAGTCGGTGGGGGAGCATCGCGACGCACTGGCGTGCTACCAGGCCGTCGACGCGGCCAGGGCGGCCCGCATGTTGACTGAAAGCGGGCATGCGATGGTCAGCGGTGGCATGGCCGAGACCGTGGTCGCATCCGTCGGCGCCCTGCCCGTTGAGCTGCGCGACGCCGCGATGGATCAGCTGGAAGGCGAAGCCCGGCAGGTCCTCGGTGACTGGCAGGGCGCGATGGAGTGCTTCGACCGGATCATCGAGCCGGAGGGCGAGATCCCGGTCGCCATCGCCTGGCGGCTGGGCCTGATCCATCACCTGCGCGGCCAGACGGACGTGGCGATCGCGACGTACCAGCGTGGACGGATCGACGGGCGGCACCCGACGGACGAGGCGCTTCTGCAAGCCTGGTGGGCCGGTGCGCACTGGCTGCGTGGCGAGTTCGAGGAGTGCCGCGCGCTGATCACCACGGCGTACGAAACCGCGAAAGTATCCGGCGACGACGGGGCGCTGGCGATCGTGCACACCGTCCTCGCGATGCTGGCCGCGGTGGACAGCGACCCGCGTGGCAACTCATCCCACTACGTGCGGGCACTCGAACATGCGGAGCGCGCGGGCGACCTGCTGCAGGCGATCCGGATCAGGGTGAACCGCTCCTCGCACCACATCTCCGAAGGCGACTACGCACTCGGCCTGAAGGAGCTGGACATCGCACTGGAGCTCGCGGATCGCGCGGGCTTCGCGGTGTTCCGGGCGCTGGCGTTGAACAACCGCGGTGAGGCGCTGCTCAGACTCGGCCGGTTGGACGAGGCCATCGGCGAGCTGGAGGCGTCCCGCGCGCTGTACCAGAAGCTCGAGTCCAAGCGAGTCGCTCAGCCGCTGTCGGTACTGGGCGAGGTCTACCGCCAGCGTGGCGACCGTGCCCTGGCCAGAGCTTGTTTCGAGGAAGCCATCCCGATGGCTGAGGAGACCAGGGACATGCAATCCCTCGTCCCGTCGCTGGCCGGATTGGCGAGGGTCCTGGCAGTGGAGGAGCCGGAGCGAGCCGCCGAGCTGGCCGCACTGGCACGCCAGGCCGTCGATTACGGGCCTGTCCTCGGTCTCTCCGGCGCACTGGTCGCTCTCGGCTGGGTAACCCTGCACGCGGGCAACCAGACCGAGGCGGCGGCCACCGCAGAGGAAGCCGCCGCGATCAGCCGCAAGCGGCGCGACCGAGCAGGTCTGGCAGACGCTCTGGAGTTGTACGCCGCAGCCGGCGGCGGCGAGGTCCTGCACGAGGTGCTGAACATCCGCAGTGAGTTGGGCGACCAGCTCGGAGAGGCGCGGGCCGAACTGATGCTTGCCGGGCGCACCAATGGTCCGGAAGGTCGTGAGCTCGCGCTGCGCGCACACCAGCAGTTCCTGGCGGCAGGCGCAACCCGCTACGCGGCAGCTGCGCTGGCGGCCAGTGACGCGACCGGTCCGGCGCCGGTCCGCATCGAGTGCCTGGGTGGCTTCCGCGTACTGAGGGCCGGGAAGGCGATCCAGCTCGGGGAGTGGCCGTCGAAGAAGGCACGCGACCTACTGAAGATCCTGGTCGCCCGCCGCTGCCATCCGGTCGCCCGTGTGCAGTTGCTGGATCTGCTCTGGCCGGACCAGGACGAGTCGGTCGCCTCACCACGCCTCTCGGTAGCGCTGTCGACCGTCCGCTCGGTGCTAGATCCGAATAAGAGGTACCCGGCGGACGGCTTCGTCGGTGCGGACCGGGCGACGATCTGGCTGGACGGCGAGCAGGCGGCCGTGGATGTGGAGCTGTTCCTGCACGACGCGCGAGAGGGCCTCAATACCGGCGATCTGCGGTTGCTGCGCGCAGCCGAGGCGGCGTACAGCGGGGACTTCCTGGAGGAGGACGTGTTCGCGGACTGGGCCGCGGGGATGCGGGAGGAGGCGCGGGCGCTCTACGTGCGGGTCGCGCGGGTGCTGGCCGAGCGCGGCCGGCGTGACCCCGACGCGGCGGCCGGGTACCTGCTGCGGATCCTGCAACGGGATCAGTACGACGAGCGCGCGCATCTGGGCCTGGTGTCAGCGTTCCAGGCGAGTGGTGCGCACGGTGAGGCCCGTCGGGCGTACCGCACCTACGTGCAGCGGATGGCTGAGCTCGAAGTCGAGCCGGCGCCCTATCCGGGAGTGCCGGCCCGGCTTTAAGGCTGCCTGAAGGTTCCGCCGCACGATCTGAGGATGGCTGCGCCGGTGCACAACCCTGTGGTGGTCCGCGAGTTCGGGGACGCGGGTCATTCCGGTCGCGACTACCGGACCGAACCCGGTACGCCGGTCAGGGCGACCCTGGCCGGTGTGGTGGTCCAGGCCGGTGCTGGTGAGGTTGTGGTCGAGTCGAACGCCATCTGGCACGTCTACGACCATCTGGGCGATGTCACGGTCCGCCAGGGGGAGACCGTGGAGACAGGGGACCGGCTGGGGGCGGCAGCCGGTACCTACCTGCACTACGAGGAGCGGGTGGCGCCGTACGAGGCGGACGGCCACCGGAGTCCGCAGTTCGACCTGCACACGAATGCGCGGCGCTACGGTTGAGCCGTGATCACGCCCTTCCGGACCGCCCGCCTGGCAATGCTCCCGCTGAAGGTCGAGTACGCCGCGCAGATGGCCAAGGTGCTCGCCGACCCGGCGCTGTACACCTTCATCGGTGGTGAACCGCCGTCGGTCGAACGCATCGAGGCTCGCTACAAGCGCCAGCTCGAGGGACCGGGACGTCCCGACGAGCACTGGCTCAACTGGGTGATCCAGCACGACGACGAGCTCGTCGGCTACGTCCAGGCCAGCGTCACCGGCAGTACGGCGGAGATCGCCTGGGTCATCGGCACCGACTGGCAGGGACGCGGCTACGCGAAGGAGGCCGCTCAGGGTCTGGTCGCCTGGCTGAACGCGCAGGGCATGCAGCGCATCATCGCCCACGTCCACCCGGACCACGCCGCGTCGGCAGCCGTCACCACGGCCGCCGGGCTGACCCGCACGGACGAGCTGGACGACGGCGAGTACCTCTGGACCACATGACAACAGCCCCCGACCGAAGCTCGGCCGGGGGCTGCTGTTTGCTCAGGTCAGAGCGGGCGGACGTTCTCCGCCTGCGGGCCCTTCGGGCCCTGGGTCAGGTCGAACTCGACCTTCTGGTTCTCGTCCAGCGAGCGGTAGCCGCTCGACGCGATCGCCGAGTAGTGCACGAACACGTCGGCGCCGCCGTCATCCTGGGAGATGAAGCCGAAGCCCTTCTCGCTGTTGAACCACTTCACTGTGCCGCTGGCCATGATCTTGTTCCTTCTGTGGGTCCTGATGGGTGTCGGTTGCCGCAACCAGCCCTCCCACACAAGGCCTCGATCAGGCCCGGAATGAGAAAACGCCCGGCGGATCACAAATCCGCGGGCGTCTTGAACGTACGTGGAACTGCAAAACTGCAACCGCTGGAAACCGTAGCACACCTGGGCGTCCGCGGCGTGATCACCAGGAGCCACGGTGGTCGGGCACGAACAGCGTCAGCGGCAGGATCAGCAGCAGTACGACGGCGAAGACGACGAAGCTGTTGGCCTGGGCCAGGCCGCCGTTCTGGGCGTGCGCCAGCAGCGCGGTGGTGATCGAGACCGCGACGATTCCACCCGACTGCCGGAACATCCCGCGCAGCCCGGCGATCGCCGAGATCTGCGCCGGCGCCAGCTGCAGACTGGCGTTGTTCGACGCCGGAATCGACAATCCCATCCCGATGCCGGTGATCCCCGCCGCCAGCGCGAGCCACGCGTACGGCGTCAATCCGTGCGGGGCGAGCGACATCACCGTCATCCCGGCCGCCACCAGCACGAACCCACCGATCATCGGCGTCCGGTACCCGGTCCGGCGCAGCGCGAAGACAGCCAGGCCTGCCACACAGATCATTCCGACGGCCCTTGCCGTGAGCAACGTTCCGGCCTGGAGCGGCTGGATCCCGTACCGCGATTCGGCATAGAGCGGAACGAGCGCGCCGAAGCCCAGCACCGCCGCGCCGAACAGGAAGTTGATCGCGTTCATCGCCCCGAAGCCACGCCCGCGCAGCAACGAGATCGGGATGAACGGCGCGGCCCGGCGGTTCGCGTGCCGGACGAACAGGACGCCGAGCACGATCGCGATCACCTCGGCGCCGATGAAGAACGGATCGGCGGGCGTCGCGCCGTTCCCGCCGAGCAGCGTGATCCCGTACATTCCGAACAGGATGGTCAGCCCCAGCAGGACGGCGCCGAACCCGTCGACCCGGGCGGCGCGCTGCGGCACACTGCGCGGGATGAACCGCAGACCGAGCACGATCAGCAGAACGCCGATCGGCACGTTGACGATGAAGATCTCCCGCCAGGACCAGTAGGTGACGATGATGCCGCCGATGATCGGGCCGAGAATGCCGCCGATCGGGAAGATCGAGGTGAACATGCCGATGGCCCGGTCCCGGTCGCGCCCGAACTGCTCGGACACGATGCCGGTCGCGGTCGGCATGAAGGCGCCGCCGCCGATCGCCTGCAGGGCCCGGAACACCACCAGCAGGTAGATGTTGTCAGCCAGGCTGCACAGCAGTGACGCGACGGTGAAGAGCACCGCCGCGCCGAGGAAGATCCGCCGCCGGCCGAACTGGTCACCGAGCCGGCCGGCCAGCGGCATCACGATGATCTGGCCCAGCGCGTAGATGGTGATCGTCCAGCCGCTCCAGGTCAGCTCCGCGTTCAGGTCGCCGCGGATGGCGTTGAGCGCGGTCGCCACTATGGTCTGATCAATCGAAGCCATCAGGAGAGCGATCGAGACGATGCCGAAGACGACCCGCCGGTGGGCCAGTGGTTCGTCCGCGGCCGGTTCGGCGATCTGCTGGGGTGCACTCGACGATTCCATCGATGAACAGATTACATTGCTTGCCGGCAGGCAATAAAGGGGTGACATGACGGATACCGAGACGTTGAGCCGGCTCCGCGGCGTGATCTCCAGGCTCGCGCGGGAGCTCAACGCCACGGCCACCGGCGAAGGGCTGACGCCGACCCAGGCGTCCGTGCTGGGCCTGATCGCGTTCCGCGGTCCGCTCGGCCTGACCGAGCTGGCGCAGCTCGAGGGCGTCAATCCGACGATGCTGTCGCGGGTCGTCGGCCGGCTGACGGAGCTCGACCTGATCCAGCGCGACCCGAACCCGGAGGACCTGCGGGTGATCCAGGTCGAGGCGACCGAGGCCGGGCGCGAGGTGCACGAGCGGGTCAAACTGCTGCGCACCGAGGCGATCGGTGCCTGCCTCGACGAGCTCCCGGACAAGTCGGCCCGGCAGATCATCGACGCGCTGCCGGCGCTGGAGGAGCTCGCCCTGGCCCTCCGCGCAACCCACTCCTAGTGCGTGACGACGCGACACACTCCTAGTGCGTGACGAGTAGCCCGTCGACAGCGTCGTACGCGTCGGGTGTCCCGGACCAGGTCTCGGCGCACCCGGAGCTGCCGCACTCGCACGCGAACGGGTACGGCGGCAGCTCGGCCAGTCCGATGTCCGCCTGCCACAGTCGTCCCTGACGACACGCGGCCGCGTTCTCGAACTGCCGCTGGGCGCTCAACGCCGGACCTGCAGGTAGCCGCGGCAGCTCGCCCAGTGCAGACTCCACCCCGCGAGCGATCGCGGCCCAATCCGGTGTGGCCGGTACTTCGATGAGCGTCCGCCCGTACTCCGCCGCCTCACGCCGTACCCGGTCAGCCAGTACGGCGTCCCGCGCCAGCAGACCCTCCAACCGGGCGCGCCCCTCCGGATCGTGAGCCCGGGCCAGCCGCTCCTCCCGCGCCCGCCGCGTCTGTTCCGCGTCCGGCACCAACCACACCGCTGCCATGACCGACTGATCGGTCATCGACGGGTACAACTGCGGCCCCTCCACCAGAGCCGGTACGTCGCCCAGCCGGCGCGCCCGCACGTCCTCGGCAACGAGCTCCAGCCGCGTCCGCGCGATCCGCACGAACGCGTCGGCGGCGTACTCCGGCCCGTCGGCCAGATCCTCAGCCAGCGACCGCATCGGTGGCATCCGCCCGACATGGTCGTACGTCCACAGGTCCACCGGATGCAGCGGAAGGTCCGAGCACCGCGCAAGATCCCGCGCGATCGTCGACTTCCCCGCTCCCGGTGCCCCGCCGATCCACACCGTCCGCGGCCAGGTCATCGCCCCATCCTGCCAACACAATGGTGCAGTGACCTTTGACGGGAGCTTCGAGACGAGCACAGCGCCGTACCGGCGGGAACTGCTGCACCACTGCTACCGCATGTCCGGCTCGATCCACGACGCCGAGGACCTGCTGCAGGAAACCATGGTGCGTGCCTGGCGTGCCTTCGACCAGTACGACGGGACCAGGGCGTCGCTGCGCACCTGGCTCTACCGGATCGCCACGAACACCTGCCTGACCGAGCTGAAGAACCGCGGACGCCGCCCGCTGCCGTCAGGACTGGTCGCCCGCGGTGAGGATCCGGAGGGGGCACTTGTCCGTGGTGAGGAGGTGCCGTGGCTGCAGCCGTTCCCGGACGACCCCGCCGCCGTGGCGGGGGAGCGCGGCAGCCTGCGGCTCGCCCTGATCGCCGCACTGCAGTTCCTGCCCGCGAAGCAACGCGCCGTACTGATCCTGCGCGACGTACTGGACTGGTCGGCGGCTGAGGTCGCGACCGCCCTCGAGGTGACGCCGGCCTCGGTCAACAGCGCGCTCCAGCGCGCCCGCGGGAAGCTGGCGGACACCGGACTGGCCGAGGACGACGTACTCGAGCCCGATGACCCGCGCTCCCGGCAGCTCGTCGAGAAGTACATCGCCGCGTTCGAGAAGGCGGACGTCGCCGCGTTCGCCGAGCTGCTCACGGCGGACGTCGTACTGGAGATGCCGCCGTTCTACAACTGGTACGCCGGACGCGAGGACCACCTGCGGTTCGTGGCGCGGGTCTTCGCGCTGCGTGGCACCGACTGGCGGGTGTTCCCGATCGCGGCCAACGGCCAGGCCGGGATCGCGGTCTACCGCGGTGAGGGCGAGGTTCACAGGCTGCACACCCTGCATGTCTTCACCGTCACCGCGGCCGGCATCAGCCACAACCGGGTCTTCCAGGACGAGGCCGTCTTCGCGGCGTTCGGGCTAGCTCCCACTCTCTGACCGCTGGTACGTCGCCAGCGTGGCCGCGCCGGCCTGGTCGACCGAGTCCAGCCGCAGGTGCACCGGTGACTCCAGGTCCGGAAACAACTTGGTGCCGGTGCCGATGATCGACGGGAAGGTGAGCAGCCGGTACTCGTCGACGAGGTCGGCGGCCTGGAGTGCGTGGACGACGCTCAGGCTGCCGGTGACGACGATGTCGCGGGTCTCGGTGCGCACGTAGTCGGTCAGCGAGCCGTCGAGCACGCTCGAGTTGGACCAGGCGGACACGTCGGTCAGCGTGTGCGACGCGACGACCTTGGCCATCTTGTTCATCCGGGTGGAGAACTCGTCGGTGCGGTTCGGCCAGAGCCGGCTGAACAGTTGCCAGCTGGTCCGGCCGAGCAGCATCACGCCCTCGTCCATCACCCGGCCCAAGCGGAACTTGTCCCCGGCGACGGTCTCCGGCCCGTGCCGGAACGCCCAGCCGCCGCCCGGCGTACCGGCCGATCCGTCCGGATCCGACACCACACCGTCCAGGCTGACGAACTCGATCACGATGACGCGTCCCATGACGTACTCCCTTGGTCTTGAGGAACTGACACGGGTACGTACCGCCGGGACGGCCCGGATTCATCGGGCGAGCGCTTACCCAGGATGTGATCTGCGTCATGTCTTGACCGGATACAGGCGCCCGCCTACTGTATCCGGTATACCAAGCCCCTCCGGAAGGTGGGACACGCATGGACACCGCACGGTTCGCCGTCAACTGCTCGATCCTGTTCACCGAGCTCCCGCTGCTGGAGCGGCCCGCCGCGGCGCGCGCCGCCGGATTCGCTGCGGTGGAGTTCTGGTGGCCGTTCGACACTCATCTACCGGGTGACGCCGAGGTGGACGCGTTCGAGCGCGCCATCCGCGACGCCGGAGTACAGCTGGTCGGACTGAACTTCGGCCCGAGGGACTGAGGAGGTAGCCATGAAAGTTGCGGTTCTCGGCGCCGGTGCGATCGGCGCGTACGTCGGCGCGGCTTTGCATCGCGGTGGGACGGAGGTCCACCTGGTTGCCCGCGGCGCCCATCTGGACGCGATCCGCTCCGGCGGTGTGAAGGTGCTCAGTCCGCGCGGCGACTTCGAGGCACGAACGCCGGCCACCGACGACCCGGCCGAGGTCGGTCCGGTCGACTACATCTTCCTCGGGCTGAAGGCGAACTCGTATGCCAGCGCCGGCCCGTTGGTCGAGCCGTTGCTGCATGACAAGACCGTCGTCATCGCGGCCCAGAACGGCATCCCGTGGTGGTATTTCCACGGCCTGAAGGGACCGTACGAGGGCCGCCGGATCGAGTCCGTCGACCCTGACGGCTCGGTGACGGAGGTGCTGGCGCTCGACCGCGCGGTCGGCTGTGTCGTCTACTGCTCGACCGAGCTCGAAGGGCCGGGCGTCGTACGCCATCTGGAAGGCACGCGCTTCTCGATCGGCGAACCCGGCGGCGGTGTCTCGGACCGGTGTACGGCGTTCAGCGAGGCGATGATCGCGGGTGGGCTGAAGTGCCCGGTCGAGGCGGACATCCGCAAGGACATCTGGATCAAGCTGCTCGGCAACGCGGCGTTCAACCCGATCAGCGCGCTGGCCCGGGCGACGATGGTGGAGATCGCCCAGCACCAGGGGACGCGGGCGATGATCCGGCTGATGATGGAGGAGACGCTGGAAATCGCGGCCGCGGTCGGCTGTCACCCGGACATCTCGGTGGACAAGCGGATCAACGGCGCCGAGCGGGTCGGGGAGCACAAGACCTCGATGCTCCAGGACCTGGAGAAGGACAAACCGCTCGAGCTCGACGTGATCCTCGCCGCGGTCGTCGAGTTGGCCGACCTCACCGATACCAAGGCGCCGACCCTGCGCGCGGTCCACGCCGTCGCCGACCTGCTCGCCAGCAAGATCGGCACCGGCCCGTCGCTGGCCCACGCCCCGACCTCAGCCCCCGCGCCGGCGGTGCATTCCTGAGCCAGGTGGGTCCGGCTACAGCGACGCCGGACCCACCTGTTCCACCTACAGTTCGAGCGGCCCGAGCGAGGGCCCGGCTACGAAGTGCGCCACCGGCTCAGCCATCACGTCCAACTCGAGAACGACGAGTTCGTTGCGGCCAGGACGAAGTACCGGACCGGGCACGTACAACGTCTCTTGCGGACCCCGCCGCCAGTACCGCCCGAGGTTGAACCCGTTCACCCAGGCAATCCCCTTGCCCCAAGCAACGGTCGAGAGGAAGTGGTCCACCGGCTCCTCGACCTCGAACGACGCCCGCCAAGCCGTCGGCCCGACACCGTTGACATCCGGCCGCACGGAGTCCCACAACAGCGGCACAGCCTCCACATCGATCGCACACACCGACCACCCGGTCAGCTCCGCCGACCCCACCCGGACCGGACCGATCAGCCCTTTGGGCTCGCCGATCCGCCGGCCGTAGTTCACCCGCCCCTGATCCTCGACCACGATCTCGAGCCGCCCACCACGCGGCAGCATCAGCGCACGATCGTGCCGCTCCCGGTCGAGGACACCGACCGGAGCACCATCCAGGAACACATACGCCCGATCCCGCACCTCCCCGACACTCAGCAGCACCGGCTCCTCCGCGGCGACCTCGGTGCGGAACAACGCCAACCGCGCGTCGAGCTCGTCCAGCGTCGGCAGTACGTCGTACGGAGACCAGTCACCCCAGGTATCCGCAAGCAACCGGACCGGTGAGCCGAGCACGGCCGAGGTCTCCGGCGCCCGCACCCCCGACGCCGGGACAACGTCGGGGACGCGCGCGTACCGCGAGATCACCTCGCGGAAGGCGTGGAACTTCGCGGTCGGGTTCCCCGCCTCGTCCAGCGGCGCGTCATAGTCGTACGACGTGATCGTCGGCCGGTAGACGCCCTTGTCGTTGGCCCCACTGGTCAGCCCGAAGTTCGTGCCGCCATGGAACATGTAGATATTCACCGACGCACCGGCCGCCAGCAGCGCGTCGAGTTCAGCCGCCGAGTCGGCGGCGCTGGTCGTATGGTGTGGCCCGCCCCAGTAGTCGAACCACCCGTCCCAGAACTCCATGCACATCAACGGCCCGCTCGGCTGGTGCTTCCGCAGCGTCGTCAGCCGCTCACCTGCCCGCGACCCGAACGACGCGGTCCGCAGTACGCCGTCCAGTCCGCCGGCCGCCAGCATCGCGTCGACCGGCTGGTCGACGGTCACCAGCGGCACCGTGATCCCGGCGTTCCGGATGATCTCGGCGACCGCCTTCAGATAGGTCTGGTCGTCGCCGAACGCGCCGTACTCGTTCTCCACCTGGACCAGCAGGACCGGTCCGCCCTCGTCGACCTGCAGCGGCCGGACGATCCGCAGTACGGCGTCCAGGTACTCCTCGATCGCGGCCAGGAAGCGCGGTTCGTTGCGGCGCACCCCCACGCCCGGCTCCCGGAAGAGCCAGGCGGGGAGGCCGCCGTTGTCCCACTCCGCGCAGATGTACGGACCCGGCCGGACGATCGCGTACAGGCCGGCCGCGGCCACCTCCCGCAGGAATCGCTCGAGGTCGAGTATCCCGGTGGTGTCGAAGACACCGGGCCGGGGACTGTGCGCGTTCCAGGGGACGTACGTCTCGATGGTGTTGAGCCCCATCAGGCGGGCCTTCTCGATCCGGTCGGCCCAGCTGTCCGGGTGCACCCGGAAGTAGTGCAGTGCGCCGGACAGGATCCGGAAGGGCGCGCCGTCGAGAAGGAAGTCGGACTCACCGATCGCGAAGTGGGACACAGGTCAGCCGTTCACCTGGAAGCCCTGCTGATTGCCGTAGGCAACCAGAGCGTCCTGCCAGGACTTCAGGCCGGCGTCCAGGTCGGACTTGGCCTGGTACGACTTGCCACGGTGTCGCCGTAGATGCTGTTCGCGTACAGCTCGTACGGCAGGTAGGTCCAGCCCTTGACCACCGTGCCGGCCGCGCCGGTGAGCACCTCGTTGATCTTCTGACCGCCGAAGTAGGCGCTGGCCTTGCCGACGAACGCCGGGTCCTTGAGGTCCGCCGTGGTCGCCGGGAAGCCGCCGCTCGCGAGGAACGGCTTCACGCCTTCGTCGTGGTTGAGCCAGCGCACGAAGGCGGCCGCCAGTGCCGGGTTTGCACTCTGCTTCAGGACGGACTCGGTGCTGCCGCCGTTCTCCGCGGTGGCCGGCTGGCCGTCGTAGGTCGGCATCGGGGCGACCCGCCACTTGCCCGCGCCGGCCTTGACCGACGCCTCCATCACGCCCGGCATCCAGGCACCGGTCGGCAGGGTCGCGATGGTGCCGTCGCCAAGGGCCTTGAACCACTCGTCGGTCCAGCCCGGGATCGCGGAGACCAGGCCGCCTTCGACGAGCTGGTTCCAGGTGCCGGTCCACTTCTTCGAGCCGTCGTCGGCCAGGTTGATGCTGATGTTCTTGCCGTCGGTCTTGAACGGCGTACCACCGGCCTGCCAGATCATCGACGTGGTGAAGCCGGCGTCACCGGAGTCGTTGGTGATGTAGGCCTTCGGGTTGGCCGCGTGCAGCTTCTTGGCCGCGGCGACGTACTCGTCCCAGGTCTTCGGCACGGTCAGGCCGTACTTGTCGAAGACGTCCTTGTTGTAGAACAACGCCATCGGCCCGGAGTCCTGCGGCAGGCCGAAGAGACCGCTGCCGGCGTGCACGGCGGCCCAGGTCGAGGCGGTGTACGCCGACTCGTACTGGCTGAAGCCGTACTGGTTCAGGTCGACGAGCGAGCCGGGCAGCGCGAACTGCGGAAGCGCCTGGTACTCGATCTGGGCCACGTCCGGAGCGCCCGAACCGGCCTTGATCGCGTTCTGCAGCTTGGTGTAGTGGTCGTTGCCGGTACCCGCGTTGACGTAGTTCACCTTGACGTTCGGGTACTGCGCCTCGAACGCCTTCACCTGCGCCTCGGCCGACGGCGTCCAGCTCCAGTAGGTGATGGTGCCGCCCTTCTCCAGTGCCGCGTTGACGGCGTCGGGGGAGCCGGCGGTCTGGCTCCCGCTGCCGCTGTCGGTCTTCGATCCGCCGCAGGCGGCCACGGCCCCGAGCGCCGTGAGAGCGGCTCCGGCAACCACCAGCTGCCGGATGCGGTGCCAATGTGGCCGATGTGACTTCATGGTGTTCCCTTTCACTTGACCCCGAACTATTTGACCGAGCCCGCGGACAGGCCGGACTGCCAGAACCGCTGGAGGAGGAGGAAGGCGACCACGAGGGGCACGATGGTCAGCAACGACCCCGTGATCACCAGGTTGTAGATGGGGCGGGCACCCACGCCGGTTGCCTGGTTGCTCCACTGGGTGAGCCCGACCGTGAGTGGGTAGAGGTTGGGTTTGCTGAGCATGATCAGCGGCAGGAAGTAGTTGTTCCACGTCGACACCACCGCGAACAGCAGAGTGGTGACGATGCCCGGGGCAAGCAGTCGTAGCGCGACGGTGAAGAACGTCCGGACCTCCCCGGCGCCGTCGATCCGGGCCGCCTCGAGGAGCTCGTGCGGTACGGCGTCGGTGGCGTACACCCACATCAGGTACAGCCCGAACGGGCTCACCAGGGACGGGATGATGATCGCCCAGACGGTGTTGGTCAGCCCAAGGTTCGAGAACATCAGGAACGTCGGCACGGCCAGCGCGGTCCCGGGGACGGCGACCGCACCCAGCAGCACCGCGAAGACGGCGCGGCGGCCGGCGAACTTGTACTTCGCCAGGCCGTAGCCGGCCGCGGTCGCGAGCAGTGTCGCCCCACCGGCACCGACGACGACGTACAGCACGGTGTTGCCGAGCCAGCGCAGGAAGATGCCGTCGTTGTAGGTGAGGGTGTCCTTGATGTTGGAGAAGAACGCGAAGCTCTTGCCGAACCACAGTCCTGGACTGGACAGCAGGTCCGCCTGGGTCTTGGTTGCGCTGAGCAACAACCAGAGAAGCGGCACCAGTGTGTAGACCAGGTACACCACCATCACGCCGGTCAGCAGCCGTGACCGCTTCGGGCGCAGCGGTGAGATCGTCGTACTCACAGGGCCTCCCGGGATCCGCGCAGCTGGACGACGTACGCGATGATCGCGGTGATGACGCCCATCACGATCGCGATCGTGGCGGAGTAGTTGAACTGCTGCCCGGCGAAGGACAGGTTGTAGGCGTACATGTTGGGCGTGTAGTACGTGGTGATCACGTTCGGCGCCAGGGTGCGCAGGATGTTCGGTTCGTTGAACAACTGGAAGCTGCCGATGATCGAGAAGATGGTGGCGATCACGATCGCGCCGCGCAGCGCCGGCAGCTTGACCGCGCGGATGGTGCGGAACGTCCCGGCGCCGTCGATCGCGGCCGCCTCGTAGAGCTCGCCGGGGATCGTGCGCAGCGCCGAGTAGAAGATCAGCATGTTGTAGCCGACGAACTCCCAGGTGACGATGTTCGCGATCGACGGCAGCATCCAGGACCCGCTCAGCGGCTGGATCGCGGTGGTGCCGAACAGGTCGTTCAGGTCGGCGGCGAGCCCGAAGTTGTTGCCGTAGATGTAGCCCCACATCAACACGGCGACCACGCCCGGTACGGCGTACGGCAGGAAGATCACGATCCGGAAGAAGCTCGCGGCGTGCAGCCGGGCGCTGTCGATGGCCAGCGCGGCCAGCAGCGCGAGGATCAGCATCACCGGCACCTGGACGACCAGGAAGACCGCGACCCGGCCGAACGCCTCCCAGAACTTCGAGTCCTGGATCGCGTCGACGTAGTTGTCCAGCCCGACGAACACCCGGCCGCCGAAGAACGCCTGCTCACGGAACAGGCTGAGGTAGATCGCGTACCCGATCGGGGCCAGGAAGGTGAGCGCGAACACGGCCAGGAACGGGCCGACGAACAGCCACCCCTTGCCGTCCCGGCCGGCTCGGCGCCGCCGGGTGCCGGTCGCGCGCAGTGGTCTGATGTGGTCGTGGGCCACGGACTCCGCCATACGTCCGTCGACCTCCTCTCGCTCCCGCGTCACCGCGACGCGCGCAATGTTGACGTCAACATCGACGGCGTGACGGTAGCGTGTTTACGTCAACATGTCTAGACTCCAGGCAACGCGAGGGAGGGTCATGGCAGCGGAGGATCCATTGGTACGACGGCGGCGCGGTCCGTCGATGGCCGACGTGGCCCGGCTGGCCGGCGTGTCCGGGCAGACGGTGTCACGGGTCGCGAACGACCGGCACAACGTCGACGCGGTGACCCGGGACCGGGTCCGGGCCGCGATGCGCGAGCTCGGCTACCGCCCGAACGGCGCCGCCCGCGCGCTGCGCAACGGCGAGTTCCGCAGTATCGGCGCGATTGTGTTCGAGCTGTCCAGCTTCGGTACGACGCGCACCCTCGACGCGATCGCGAAAGCGGCGACGATGAGTGGCTACTCGATCAACCTGCTGCCCGTGCTGGACGTCAGTCAGCGCGCGGTGACGAACGCGTTCAGCCGGCTGGGGGAGCAGGCGGTGGACGGCGTGATCATCCTGATCGAGGCGCACACGCTGGACGAGGCCGGCGTACAACTGCCGGACGGTCTGCCGGTCGTGGTCGTCGACTCGAGTGCCCACTACGACTACCCGATCGTCGACACCGACCAGGCGCAGGGCGCGCGGCTTGCCACGGAACACCTGCTGCAGCTGGGACATCGGACGGTCTGGCATCTCGGCGGCCCGCCGACGTCGTTCGCGGCCGACCGGCGCCGGCAGTCCTGGGAGCAGACCCTGCTCGACCACGGCTGCGAGGTGCCGCCAGTGCACGACGGCGACTGGACCGCCAGCTCCGGGTACGACGCGGGCCGCGCCCTGGCTGCCAATGACGACGTGACGGCGGTGTTCGTGGCGAACGACCAGATGGCCCTCGGTCTGCTGCGTGCCCTGTACGAGCGCGGCCGCGCCGTACCTGGCGATGTCAGTGTGGTCGGCTTCGACGACATGGAGGAAGCCGCGCACTTCTGGCCTCCACTGACCACCGTCCGCCAATCGTTCGCAGAGGTGGGACGTCATAGCGTCGACGCCTTGATCAGCGAGATCCAGGCGGGGGAGCACCACCACAGTCCGGTCTCTGTGGCGACCGAGCTGGTGGTCCGGGGCAGCACGGCGCCGCCCCGGACGTGATCAGCGGGCTGAGAGCTGCTCCACGACTTTGAGTAGCGCGGAGTGGTCCAGGGATCCGTGTCCTTGGGCCCGGGCCGCAGCTACCAGCTGAGCGACGACGCCGGTGACGGGGAGAGCGACGCCTGCGGCGCGCGCCGAAGCCAGCGCGATGCCCATGTCCTTGTGGTGAAGGTCGATCCGGAAGCCGGGCTCGAACTCGCGAGCCAGCATGCCGGCCGCCTTGAGGTCGAGGATGCGGTTGCCGGCCAGGCCGCCGGCGAGCACCTCGAGCCCGCGTCCAGCACCCGCACACCGCGCTCTGTTCCAGCGGCTGCCACTGCCAGCGACGTCTCCGGCGCGATCGAACTCATGTCGATCAACAGCACGCCCGGCTGGACGGCGGACAACACACCACCCGGCCCGAGCACGACCTCCGACACCTGCGGCGAGTCCGGCAGCATCGTGATGACCACCTCGGCCCCAGCCACCGCCGACGCGATGTCCGCCGCGGGCTTCCCGCCGGCCTGCGCCAACCGATCCACAGCAGCCGGTACGACGTCGTACCCGGTGATGGAATGGCCGGCCCGGACGAGGTTCGTCGCCATGTGCGAACCCATGATCCCCAGCCCGATGAAGCCGATCGCCGTCATACGCCGACCTCCTCCACCGCCAGTACGGCGCGCATCAGGTCAGCGGTCTCCGTGGGGGTCTTGCCGACGCGTACGCCGGCAGCTTCGAGGGCCTCCTGCTTCGCGGCCGCCGTACCCGACGAACCGGACACGATCGCGCCGGCGTGGCCCATCGTCTTGCCCTCCGGCGCGGTGAAGCCCGCGACGTAACCGACGACCGGCTTGGTCACGTTCTCCTTGATGAACGCGGCCGCCCGCTCCTCGGCGTCACCACCGATCTCGCCGATCATCACGATCGCGTCGGTGTCCGGATCCTCTTGGAAGGCCTGCAGCGCGTCGATGTGGGTGGTGCCGATGATCGGGTCACCGCCGATCCCGATCGCGGTCGAGAACCCGAAGTCGCGCAGTTCGTACATCATCTGGTACGTCAGCGTGCCCGACTTCGACACCAGGCCGATGCGGCCGGGACCCGCGATGTCGGCGGGAATGATGCCCGCGTTCGCACGCCCCGGGCTGATGATCCCCGGACAGTTCGGACCGATGACCCTGGTCCCCGCGGCCTGTGCACGCGCGAAGAACGCGGCGGTGTCCTGGACCGGCACGCCCTCGGTGATCACCACGACCAGCGGTACGCCGGCGTCGACGGCCTCGGTCACGGCGCCGAGCGTGAAGCGAGGCGGCACGAACACCACCGACACATCCGCAGCGGTCGACTTCACCGCGTCCGCGCACGAGCCGTAGACCGGGATCGAGCGCTTCGCGAAGTCGACCGACTGACCGCCCTTGCCGGGTGTCACGCCGCCGACGATGTTGGTGCCGGCGGCAAGCATCCGGCTGGTGTGCTTCTGTCCCTCGGAGCCGGTCATGCCCTGCACGATGACCCGGCTCTTCTCGGTCAGGAAGATCGCCATCTCTGTCCCACCTCTCAGTTCTGTGCCGCGACGGCGGCCAGTTCGGCCGCGCGGGCGGCGGCGCCGTCCATGGTGTCGACCACGGTCACCAGCGGATGGTTGGCCCGGGCAAGGATCTTGCGGCCCTCGTCGACGTTGTTGCCGTCCAGCCGGACGACCAGCGGCTTGTCGGCCTGGTCGCCGAGCAGTTCGAGTGCCTGGACGATGCCGTTGGAGACCGCGTCGCAGGCGGTGATGCCGCCGAACACGTTCACGAACACGCTCTTCACCTGCGCGTCGGACAGGATGATGCCGAGTCCGTTCGCCATCACCTCGGCGCTCGCGCCGCCGCCGATGTCGAGGAAGTTCGCCGGTTTCACGCCGCCGTGTGCCTCACCGGCGTACGCGACGACGTCGAGCGTGGACATGACCAGCCCGGCGCCGTTGCCGATGATTCCGACCGAGCCGTCGAGCTTGACGTAGTTCAGGCCCTTCTCCTGGGCCGCCGCCTCGAGTGGGTCCGCGGAGGCCTTGTCCTCGAAGCTCGCGTGGTCCGGATGCCGGTACGCCGCGTTCTCGTCGAGCGTGACCTTGCCGTCGAGGGCCTCCAGCGTGCCGTCGGCCAGCTTGACCAGGGGGTTCACTTCGACCAGCGACGCGTCCTCGGCGATGAACGCGTCCCACAGCTTGCGGACGACGTGCTCCGCGCCGACCGGGAAGCCGGCCGCGGCGACGATCTCGGCGGCCTTGGCGTCGTCGACGCCGACGGCCGGATCGATGGCGACCTTCGCGATCGCGTCCGGGTTGGTGTGCGCGACCTCTTCGATCTCGACACCGCCCTCGGTGCTGGCGATGCACAGGTAGTTGCGGTTGGCCCGGTCGATCAGGAAGGAGAAGTAGTACTCCTCGGCGATGTCCGCGGCCGGCGCGAGCAGCACCCGGTGGACCGTGTGCCCCTTGATGTCCATGCCGAGGATCTCGCCGGCCGTCGCCACCGCTTCGTCAGGCGTGGCGGCCAGTTTGACGCCGCCGGCCTTGCCGCGGCCGCCGGTCTTCACCTGCGCCTTCACCACCACCCGGCCGCCGAGTTCCGCGGCTGCAGCGGCGGCGTCGGCGGGGTCGTCGATCACCCGTCCGAGCGTCACCGGAACACCGTGCCGGGCGAAGAGTTCTTTGGCTTGGTACTCCATCAGGTCCATGGGAAGTCCTTCGATCGCTGCCGGTCGTATGGCGACTGTATGCTGTATGCATTCCGGTTCACAAGAGCTCCGAGCTCTGGACAACGCGGACGCGGAGGGGTACCACAGATCTCATACGGTATGCAGTAGTCAGGAGGCGGATATGAATCACGTGATGCCCCCCGGCCGGGACGGTGGGGTGGCGCCGTCAAATGTGCAGCCCCGGGATGTGCGTGACGTCTACGGCCGGCGGTACCGGATCGGCGAGGAGGCCCGGGATCTGACCGGACATTCGCGGCGCTGGCAACTGTGGGCCGCCTGGGCCTGCATGGTTGCCATCAGCCCCCTGCAGTACAGCTTCGGCACCGCCGCGCTCGGCCTCGACTCCGACCGCGGCTGGGGCTTCGCCCCGACCATGTGGCTGCTCGCGGTGTTCGTCGCCTGCCAGGCCCTGGTCGCCATCCCGGCCGCCTGGGCCCACCGGGTACGCCGTGCCACACCGACGCAACTGGTGATCGTCGGAGGTGTGCTCGCGGCGATCGGGCTCGCCACGCTCGCGCATGCG
Source organism: Kribbella pittospori (assembly GCF_004331465.1). GTDB lineage: Bacteria > Actinomycetota > Actinomycetes > Propionibacteriales > Kribbellaceae > Kribbella > Kribbella pittospori. Next base: position 140,084 of record NZ_SJKB01000015.1, on the reverse strand, counting down.
GGCAGCTACTTCGTTGTCGTCCTCGGCTACTCGCTGCTCGGCGGCAGCGGCGCAGGTCTGGTGTACGCCGCCTGCATCACCACGTCGGCCCGATGGTTCCCGGACCGTCGTACTGCGACGATCGGCTTCGTCACCGGTGGTTTCGCGGTCGGCGCCGTACCGAGTATCGCGTTGCTGGCGCTGGTCGACTCACCTGGCGGGCGTCGACTGGTGTTCGATCTGACCGCGATCGTCGCCGTTGCGATCGTGGTGACCGCGGGTGGGTTGCTGAAGGACCCGCCGCGACACTGGTGGCCGGCCGACATCGACGCGCAGGCGTGGGCCATCGACCGGAAGCTGAACCGGAGCATCCCGCACAACGCGCCCGCGGTCCGGCACTACCGTCCGGCCGAGGCGATGCGGACCGGCGCGCTGCCGCTGATGTGGCTGACGCTCGCTCTGTGTACGGCGCTGTCGTTGTTCGGTATCGCTTTCGTCGTGAGCTATGCGGTGACGGCCGGGCTGGGCATGGCAGTCGCGGGCTTCGCCGCCGGAATGCTTGCCGCGGTCAACGGTCTCGGCAGGTCGTTCGCCGGTAACCTCTCGGACCGGTTCGGCCGGCGTCGGGTGCTGGCCGCCGTACTCATGGTCGAAGGCTTCACCCACGTCGGCCTGGTTGTCGCCGGCGAGGCGGGGGCGGGCTGGGTCTTCGTGCTGTGCGCGATGTTCGCCGGTCTCGGTGGTGGCGCGTTCTACGCGATCATGGCCAACCTGGTGCTCGAGTTCTTCGGCGAGAACAGCCTGCTGCAGAACCAGGCGATCCTGTACTCCGCGAAGGCCGTCGGCGGACTGGTCGGAGTTGGCGTTACGGCGTCCTTGATCGCCGAGATCGGCTACCGGCCGTTGTTCCTCGGCGCCGGGCTACTCGGCGTGATCACTGCGCTGAGTGTGCGGTTGCTGAAACAACCCGGGCGACCGGCACTACCGGTCCGGCCACAGCTGGGTACGCCGGTCAGCGGAACAGTGCGGTCCGGCGAGTGAACGGCTACGGGAAGGTCGCCCGGTCCGATCCGTGTGTCATGGAACTGGTGTCGAGGCTGGCCCGTGAGCCCTGGACGGACCGGCCCACCTGTGTGCATCCCACTCTGAGCGCGGTCGCGAGGGCGGTCCACGACCACAGCAGCTCGTCCGGGCGCCGTGCGCTGCTGCCGCTGGCGCCGAGTTTCCTCGGCACCGCGCAGCCCGGTTTCGAACCGACCGCGCGATTGGTCTCGTTGTGCGTGTCCACAGCGCTGGTGGGCGGGGAGTTGACGACGGACGAGCGGAGAAGGCTCTCGAGGGCGCATCAGACCGCGGTCCATTTCCTCACCGGGCAGGAGGACCTGGCGGGATCGGCGCGCTGGTGGTTTCCGATCCTGGATCGGGTCTGCCGGAGCGAGTCGTTCTACCGGACGTTCGTCGCTCCCGAGCACGCTGCCGAAGCCGTATCCGTCACGGCCCGGGCCGCAGACGACGTACGGCTGCGCGGGTTGCTGAAACAGTGTCTGGCGGTGGCCGGCTCCGCTGTCACCGCTGCGCCGTCGATCGGGGGAGGCGGTCAGGCGCCGGTCTGACCTTTGACGTAGCAACCGGTTGCAGGGTTGACTCGGTCCATGCCCGCACCCCTCCGGCTGGCCGTGATCGGCGCCGCGCACGCTCATGTCAGGTACGCGCTGGACGAGGTGACACTGCGCGAGGATCTCGTGCTGGTCGCTGTCGCGGATCCGGATCCGGCGACGGCGGGCCGGTACGCCGCTGAGTTCGGCGTACCGGCGTACGACGATCACCGGCGGCTGCTCGACGAACTGCGGCCCGAGGTCGTCATGATCGCCGGCATCTACGCGGACCGGGCCGAGGCGATCGTGGACTCGCTCCGCGCCGGCGCGCACGTGCTGGCCGACAAACCTCTCTGTACGACGCTCGCCGAACTCGACGCGATCGAGGCCGCGCAGCGCGAAACCGGCCGCTTCGTTTCCCTGCTGCTGGAGAAGCGGCACTATCCCGAGACCCTGGCCGCTTGCGCGCTGCTGGCCGACGGCTCGCTGGGGGAGTTGGTGCAGGTCGCGTCGACCGGTCCGCACAAGCTCAACCGGCCGACCCGGCCGGACTGGTTCCTCAGCAGGAAGGGGTACGGCGGGATCCTCGGCGATCTCGCCGTCCACGACATCGACCTCGTCCTGCTGCTGTCCGGAGCGACCGAGGGAACGGTCGCCGGGCTGGCGGACAGCACCGATCCCGAGTTCGCGCTGCACGGATCGCTGCTGCTCGGAGCCGGCCCGGTCGTCGCGACGATCGAGGTCAACTGGCTGACACCCGCCGCATCGCCGTACCACGGTGACTACCGGATGCGACTCACCGGCACCGAGGGCACGGCGGAGTTGTTCTGGGCGCAGAACAAGTTGATCGCGGCAACCACCGACCGGCCGCCCTGGGAGGTGGAGCTGCCGCCCGGCCGGCGCCCGGCGGCCGAGGCGCTGGACGCCCTGTCGGCAGGCCGTGAGCCCGAGACGAGTACGGCGGCGGGGTTCGTGGCGACGCGGGTCGCGCTACTCGCTCAGCAGAGCGCCGACGCCGGTGAAGCCGTGCTGCCGTGGACCGACGGACAACAGAGAGGACAGGCCGGATGAAGTTCGCTGTGGTGGGTGCCGGAGTCATCGGTGAGACCCATGCCCGCCTGATCACGTCCCTCCCCGAGGGCTCGGAGTTGATCGCGATCGTCGATGTGGAGGCGGAGCGAGCGGCGGCTCTGAGCGGCAAGTACGGCGGTGAGCCGATGACGGATCTGAAGCAGGCCTGCGCCCGGCCGGATATCGACGCGGTCAGCATCTGCTTGCCCAGCGGGTATCACGCCGACAACGCCATCACCGCGCTCGAGGCGGGGAAGCACGTCATCGTGGAGAAGCCGATCGACGTCTCCCTGGCAGCGGCCGACCGGCTGATCGATGCGGAGGAGCAGACCGGACTGACCGTGGCCGTGATCAGTCAGCGCCGGTTCCAGTACGCCCCGGCCTTCATGCACCAGGCTGTCGCCGATGGCAGACTGGGCCGGATCACCACTGGACTGGCCGAGTCGGCCTTCTGGCGTTCGCAGGAGTACTACGACTCCGGCGGCTGGCGGGGCACGGTTGCGCTCGACGGCGGCGGAGCGCTGATGAACCAGGGCATCCACGTCGTCGACCTGCTGCTGTGGATGCTGGGCGAGCCCGTCGAAGTGCAGGCGTACAGCGACCGGCTCGCGCACGAGCGGATCGAGGTCGAGGACACGGTGGCGGCGACCGTCCGGTTCCGCAGTGGCGCGATCGGGTCGATCGTGGCCACCACGTCGGCGTACCCGGGCCGCCCGGTGCGGCTGTCCGTGTACGGCGACCGCGGCAGCGCGGTGATCGAGAACGACGACCTGATCGCCTTCGAGACTGCCGGTGCGGTGCCGGCGGGGCAGGCGAGCGGGACGACGTCGGTCGCCGATGCCCATCGGGATCAGTACCTCGACTTCATCGAGGCGGTCCGCGACGGCCGCGCGCCGGCGATCGGCACCCGGGACGCCCGGCGTGCACTCGAAGTGGTGCTCGGCAGCTACGAATCCGCCCGGACCGGTCGTCCGGTCCAGCTCACCGGGAGAGACTGACGTGCGCATCGGCATCATCGGGACGGAGAACTCCCACGTCGACCACATCATCGACTACCTGAACGTCGAGCGGAGGGCGGCCGACACCCGCGTCGTCGCCCTCAGTGGCGGCGCGAGCGAACGCAACGAGAAGCTCCGCGTCACCGGGCAGCTCGAGCGGCTTGTCGACGCACCGACCGACCTGCTGGGTCTGGTCGACGCCGTGATCATCACCGATCGGCACGGCGGTCTGCACCGGGAGCACGCCGTACCGTTCCTGGCCGAAGGTCTGCCGGTGTTCGTGGACAAGCCGCTCGCCTGCACCGGGGCCGATGCCCGGGCGATCGTTGCCGCGGCGCGCGAACACGATGCACCGTTGACCTCCTCCTCGGCTGTGCGCTGGGTGCCGGACACAGACGCGCTGGCCGAGCAGGCAGCGTCGCTCGGTGCACCGCAGACGGTAATCACCACCGGTCCGGCAGACCCGGACAGTGAGTACGGCGGCATCTACTTCTACGGGATCCACCCGGTCGACGTCGCGCTCAGGCTCGCGCCCGGCGCCGTCGGTGAGGTCAGCGTGGAAAAGTTCGCCGACACGATCGTCGCGGGCGCCGACGTCGGTGGCATCAGGGTCGTCGTGCAGTTCGTGCGACCGAGTTCGGATGGGCGGGTCCCGTTCCACGGTCTGGTCGTCGGGCGGTACGGCCTGGCGGCTCGCGAGCTCGTCCTCGGCCCGTCGTACGTCGAACCGGGGCTGCGTGCGTTCCTGGAGATGGCCAAGACCCGCCGGCCGCCGATCGACTACGACGACCTGGTCCGGCCCATGCAGTTCCTCGATGCGGTCGTCGAGGCGATTCGCTCGTACTGATACTTGCCGTCGCAGATCCGGGCCCCGCAGACACGGTCTGCGGGGCCCGGATTCGTTACGGAGCGCGTCGGCCCGGGCCTCCGACTCCTTCGTGATCGACGTCCCCGGCTCCCCAGAGCCCGTGGTCGTAGTCACCGTCCGGAATCACCACGAGCTCCTGCCGGCGGGGTGCACCCACCTGCTGCTCGAGCCGGCGGAGGTCGGTCGAACACCGATCGAGGTCGTCGAGCAGCCGCAGTACGTCGAGATGCGGGCCGAGCCGATTCCTCAACGCCACAAGGGTTTTCTCCAGCGCCCGCACGGCCTGACGGGTTGTGGCGAGTTCGTCGTGAATCGTCATCCCAGCCTCCTGGCGCCGAGCTCTGGACAACCACTATGGGCTGGGGTAAGACTACGACTACACCATACGGTATGCAATCTACAGACGAAGCTGTACCAACAAGCCGCACCCCGGCCCTTCCGAGGAGATGACTGCAGATGGCGCAGACAGTGTCGGAGACCCAACCAGCCGCCGACTCACCGAAGCCGGAGCCGGCGACGATCTCAGGTGGACACCTGGTCGCCAAGGCACTGAAGGCCGAGGGCATCGACGTGATCTTCACCCTGTGTGGCGGTCACATCATCGACATCTACGACGGCTGTGTCGACGAGGGCATCGCCGTCGTCGACGTCCGGCACGAGCAGGTCGCCGCGCACGCCGCGGACGGCTACGCGCGGGTGACCGGCAAGCCCGGCTGCGCGGTCGTCACCGCCGGCCCCGGTACGACGGATGCCGTCACCGGCGTCGCGAACGCCTTCCGTGCGGAGAGCCCGATGCTGCTGATCGGCGGCCAGGGCGCGCTGAACCAGCACAAGATGGGGTCCCTGCAGGACCTGCCGCACGTCGACATGATGACGCCGATCACCAAGTTCGCCGCGACCGTGCCGCACACCGCGCGCGCCGCCGACATGGTTTCGATGGCGTTCCGTGAGTGCTACAACGGCGCGCCCGGCCCGTCGTTCCTGGAGATCCCGCGCGACATCCTGGACAACTCGGTCCCGGTCGACTCGGCGACGGTCCCGGAGGCCGGTCACTACCGGGCCTCCACCAAGAGCATCGGCGACCCGGCGAACGTCGAGGCGCTGGCCGACCTGCTGGCCCGGGCCGAGAAGCCCGTCGTCCTGCTGGGCAGCCAGGTCTGGACGTCTCGCGGCAGCGAGGCCGCGACCGAGTTCGCCCGCACGCTCGACATCCCGGTGTTCATGAACGGCTCGGCCCGCGGCACCCTGCCGCCCGGCGACCCGCACCACTTCCACCTGTCCCGGCGGTACGGGTTCAACAACGCCGACCTGATCCTGATCGTCGGTACGCCGTTCGACTTCCGGATGGGCTACGGCCGCCGGCTGCCGAAGAGCGCGACCGTGGTCCAGATCGACATGGACTACCGCACCGTCGGCAAGAACCGCGACATCGACCTCGGCCTGGTCGGCGACCCGGGCGCGATCCTGGCCGCGGTCACCCAGGCGGCGTCGGGCCGGGTCAAGAAGGTCGACCGCAAGGCCTGGTTCGCCGAACTGCGTGCCGAGGAGGACGCGGCGTACCAGAAGCGGCTGCCGCGGCAGTTGTCCGACGCGAACCCGATCCACCCGCTGCGGCTCGCGCACGAGATCAACGAGTTCCTCACCGAGGACTCGATCTACATCGGCGACGGCGGCGACATCGTCACCTTCTCCGGTGGCGTCGTCCAGCCGAAGTCGCCCGGCCACTGGATGGACCCGGGCCCGCTCGGGACCCTCGGTGTCGGCATCCCGTTCGTCCTCGCGGCGAAGTACGCGCGACCGGACAAGGAAGTGGTCGCACTCTTCGGCGACGGCGCGTTCTCCTTGACCGGCTGGGACTTCGAGACGCTCGTCCGCTTCAAGCTCCCGTTCGTCGGTGTCGTCGGCAACAACTCGTCGATGAACCAGATCCGCTTCGGCCAGGAGGCGAAGTACGGCCACGACCGCGGCCGGATCGGGAACACGCTCGGCGACGTGAAGTACGACGAATTCGCCAAGATGCTCGGCGGGTACGGCGAGGAGGTCCGCGACCCGAAGGAGATCGGGCCGGCCATGCAGCGGGCCCGCGAGTCCGGGCTGCCCTCGCTCATCAACGTGTGGGTCGACCCGGACGCGTACGCGCCCGGAACCATGAACCAGACCATGTACAAGTAGGGGAGGACCAGTATGAGCAAGGCCCTCGACGGGGTCCGTGTACTCGACATGACGCACGTGCAGTCCGGACCGTCCTGTACCCAGCTCCTCGCCTGGCTCGGCGCCGATGTGATCAAACTCGAGGCGCCCACCGGCGACATCACCCGCCAGCAGCTGCGCGACATCCCCGACGTCGACAGCCTCTACTTCACGATGCTCAACTGCAACAAGCGCAGCATCACGCTGAACATGAAGTCCGAGCGGGGCAAGGAGATCTTCACCGACCTGGTCAAGGACGCCGACGTCCTGGTGGAGAACTTCGCCCCCGGCGCGATCGACCGGATGGGCTTCACCTGGGACCGGCTGCAGCTGATCAACCCGAAGCTGGTCTACGCCTCGATCAAGGGCTTCGGCCCCGGCCGGTACGAGGACTTCAAGGCCTACGAGGTGGTCGCCCAGGCGATGGGCGGTGCGATGAGCACCACCGGGTTCGAGGACGGCCCGCCGACCGCCACCGGCGCGCAGATCGGCGACTCGGGCACCGGCATCCACCTGGTCGCCGGCATCCTGGCCGCGCTGCTCCAGCGGACCAACACCGGCAAGGGCCAGCGCGTGAGCGTGGCGATGCAGGAGGCCGTGCTCAACCTGACCCGGGTCAAGCTGCGCGACCAGCAGCGGCTCACGCACGGTCCGCTGCCCGAGTACCCGAACGAGAACTTCGAGGACGAGGTGCCGCGGTCCGGCAACGCCTCCGGTGGCGGCCAGCCCGGCTGGGCGCTGCGGTGCGCACCGGGCGGGCCGAACGACTACATCTACGTGATCGTCCAGCCGCCCGGCTGGGCACCGATCGCGAACCTGATCGGCAAGCCGGAGCTGGCCGACGACCCGGACTGGGCGACGCCGGCCGCGCGGCTGGACAAGCTCGACAAGATGTTCGCGCTGATCGAGCAGTGGACCGAGCAGCACACCAAGTTCGAGGTGATGGACAAGCTCAACGCCCTGAACGTGCCGTGCGGGCCGATCATGTCGACCCGCGAGCTGATCGAGGACGAGACGCTGGCCGAGCTCGGCGCCGTGGTCGAGGTGAAGCACCCGCAGCGGGGCAGCTTCAAGACCGTCGGCTGCCCGCTCAAGCTGTCCGACTCCCCGGTCCAGGTCGAGACCTCGCCCGGTCTCGGCGAGCACAACTCCGTCGTCTACGGATCGCTCGGCATCGACACCGCCGAGCTCGAGGAACTCAAGGCAGCCGGCGTCATCTGACGCCGACCTCTCCCCGCATCCCTGAAGGAGCGCAGGCATGACCTATGACAAGGCAGCAGTCCGAACCATCCTCGACCAGGCTCTGGCGGACGGCCGCACCTCTCTGAGCGCGCCCGAGGCCAAGCTGGTCGCGGACGCGTACGGCATCCCGACGCCGGGTGAGGGGCTGGCCACGACTGCCGAGGGAGCCGCCGGTCTCGCGGCCGAGATCGGTTTCCCCGTCGTGCTGAAGATCGTCTCGCCGGACATCCTGCACAAGACCGATGCCGGTGGCGTGGTCGTCGGCGTCGACAGTGCCGAGGCGGCCAAGGCGGCGTACGAGAAGATCATCGCCAACGCCAAGGCCTACCAGGCCGACGCGGAGATCGTCGGTGTGCAGGTGCAGAAGATGCTGGTCACCGGCGGTGACGTGCAGGAGGTCATCGTCGGCGCGGTCACCGACCAGACGTTCGGCAAGGTGGTCGCGTTCGGGCTGGGTGGCGTCCTGGTCGAGGTACTCAAGGACGTCACCTTCCGGCTCGCCCCGCTGACCGGCGACGAGGCCCGCGCGATGGTCGACGGGATCGGTGCGCACGAGATGCTGAACGGCGTCCGCGGCGCGAAGCCGGTCGACAAGGACGCGGTGGCGGACCTGATCCAGCGGCTGTCGGACCTGGTCAACGACTTCCCGCAGTTCGCCGAGGTGGACCTGAACCCGGTGCTGGCCGGGCCGGACGGTGCCACCGCGGTGGACTTCCGGATCATCGTGGACGCCGAGGCCGGCAAGCCGGTCGAGCGGTACAGCCAGGAGGAGATCCTGACCGCGATGACGCGGATCATGAAGCCGCGTGCGGTGGCCGTGATCGGGGCGTCGAACGAGACCGGCAAGATCGGCAACTCGGTGATGAAGAACCTGGTCAACGGCGGGTACGCCGGGGACATCTACCCGGTCAACCCCAAGGGCGGCGAGGTTCTCGGGCTGAAGGCGTTCCCGAGCATCACCGATATTCCCGGTGATGTCGACGTGGCGGTGTTCGCCGTACCGGCCAAGTTCGTCGCCGGAGCGCTCGAGCAGTGCGGCCAGAAGGGTGTCGCGGGCGCGATCCTGATCCCGTCCGGGTTCGCCGAGACCGGCGAGCAGGAACTGCAGGACGAGGTCGTTGCCATCGCCAAGAAACACAACGTGCGGATTCTCGGCCCGAACATCTACGGCTACTACTACCTGCCGGAGAGCCTCTGCGCGACGTTCTGTACGCCGTACGACGTCCGCGGCAGTGTGGCGCTGTCGTCGCAGTCCGGTGGGATCGGGATGGCGATCCTGGGCTTCAGCCGGTCCAGCCGGATGGGCGTCTCCGCGATCGTTGGGGTAGGCAACAAGGCCGACATCGACGAGGATGACCTCCTGACGTTCTTCGAGAGCGACGACAACACCAACCTGATCGCCATGCATCTGGAGGATTTGAAGGACGGCCGGGCGTTCGCCGAGACGGCGGCCCGGGTGTCGAAGAAGAAGCCGGTGGTCGTCCTGAAGGCCGGCCGCACCGACCTGGGCGCGCGGGCCGCGAGCTCGCACACCGGCGCCCTGGCCGGCAACGACAAGGTGTACGACGACATCCTGCGGCAGAGCGGTGTGGTCCGGGCGCCGGGGCTGAACGAGATGCTCCAGTATGCCCGCGGCATCCCGCTGCTGCCGACGCCGAAGGGCGAGAACGTCGTCATCATCACCGGCGCGGGCGGTTCCGGCGTACTGCTCTCCGATGCCTGTGTCGACGCCGGCCTGACTCTGATGGACATCCCGGCCGACCTGGACGCGGCGTTCCGCACGTTCATCCCGCCGTTCGGTGCCGCCGGCAACCCGGTCGACATCACTGGTGGCGAGCCGCCGTCGACGTACCGCAACACGATCGCGCTCGGGCTGGAGGACGAGCGGATCCACGCGCTCATCCTGGGCTACTGGCACACGATCGTGACGCCGCCGATGGTGTTCGCGAAGCTGGTCGCCGAGGTGGTGGAGGAGTATCGCGCCAAGGGCATCGACAAGCCGGTGGTGGCCTCAGTGTCCGGTGACGTCGAGGTCGAGGAAGCAAGTCAGTACCTGTTCGATCACGGAGTGGTCGCTTACCCGTACACCACCGAGACACCGGTCCAGGTGCTCGGTGCGAAGTACCGCTGGGCCCGCAACGCCGGGCCGCTCGGTTCCTGAAAGTCCCCAACCTGTTCGGAGGAAGCCGGTGATGCTGTTGGTCAGGGGGGAGTGCACGGGGGAGCGTCAAGCCAAGCTGGCGTCGATCTAAGGAGTCCGCCTTGGACGTCACAAGCAAGACCTCAGAAGTACCAGAAGAGCCGGCCTCGACGGCCGTCACCGAGAAGGTCTGGAAGGCCGGCCGGCTCGAACCGATGCCGATCCGGAAGCTCCCGGACGCACCGCCGTCCATGCACATCCTCGGTCCGACCGTGTTCCTGGTCGCGCTGGGCGTGGGCATGGGTGAGTCCTACATGTGGCCCCGCCTGGTGCTGGTGTTCGGCCCGGACATCCGCTGGTTGTTCCTGGTCGGCGTCACCCTGCAGGCGTTCGTGCTGCTGGAGATGGCCCGGTACGCGATGGCGACCGGGGAGAGCATCTTCTTCGGCGCGGCGCGGGTCTTCAAACCGATGATGTGGTTCTTCTACGTCGCGGCGATCCTGATCTATATGTGGCCCGGGCATCTGTCTGCCGGGGCCGCTGCCTTCGAGGAGATCACCGGCATACCTTGGCAGGTCACCGCGTGCGTGGCTCTGGTGTTCGTCGGTGTGCTGTTCAGCCTGCTGTCGGTGATCTACAACTTCCTCGAGAAACTCCTCGGTCTGCTGATCGGCCTGCTCGTCGTCGGTACGTCGGTGATCGCCGCGATCGTGGGCAACTGGGACGATCTGGGCCAGACCCTGCAGGGCATGTTCGCGTTCGGGTTCTTCCCGGAGAAGGCACTGTCCGAGGCCTGGTTCCCGATCGTGGTCGGTTCGATCGCGTTCGCCGGCCCGTCCGGTATGCAGCAGATGTGGTACACGCTGCAGTTGCGCGACAGCGGTGCGGCGATGGGGTCGCACATCCCGAAGATCCGCGGTCTGCGGTCGGCCGACCAGGCCGAGTCGATGCCGTCGCGGGGCTTCATGTTCGACACCGAGGACCCGGCCGAGATGCAGAAGTGGAAGGGGTGGCGCAAGTGGGTCACCTTCGACGCCCTGCTGCTGTTCTGGGGCATCACCATGCTGGTCACGATCTCGTTCACCGTGCTGGCCATGTCGGCGGCCCGGACGAACCCGGACGTGGCCAGCCTGATCGAGGGCGGTGACCGGGACGCGGCCCTGTCGGCCATGTCGGACGCGTTCGCGTCGGCCGGCAGCCCGATCCTGGGCACGCTGTTCTTCGCCTTCATCGCGCTGATCGGGCTGAACGCGACCCTGGGTCTGTTCGACTCGTTCTCCCGCGGTCAGGCCGACATGACGTACTACTTCGTGCCGGGGGCCAAACGGTTCTCGATGTCGAAGCTGTACGCCGGGTTCCTGTGGGGCGTGATCACGTTCGGGATCCTGATCCTGCTGTTCGGTCCGGCCGACGGTCCGGCCGGGATCCTGGACATCCTCGCCTTCTTGTCCACGTTCGCGATGGGTGCCTACTGCATCGTGTTGCTCCTGGTGAACAACAAGCTGCTGCCCAAACCGATCCGGCCCGGGCCGGTGCGCAACGTGATCATCGGGTTCGGCGCGGTGTTCTATCTCGGCATGCTGTTCTACAGCCTGATCCGCTTCGGTGTGGTTGTGAGCTGACCATGACTCAGACAGCTGATCTGAAGCAGCTCGCGGAGTTCTCGGTGCCGGCCGTCTCGGTGGGCGCCGCAGCCGGAGTGATCGCCGGAGGGTTGGCCGCGTTCGTCGGCCAGCCCTTCGGCTGGGCGGTCGCGACCGGGCTCGGCCTGGGCGTCCCGCTGATGCTCTTCGGTGCCGGGTACTCCGTTCTGATGGGCATGGGCAAGATCCCCGCCGGGGTGTTCGCGCCGGCGGCGGTCTACTGGGTGATCGCCTTCCCGCTCTCCCTGCTGGTGCATTCCGTCGTGACCGAATGGGTGGTGACCGGTACGCCGGGCCTGCCGCCGGACCCGTGGAAGTTCCTCGCGTTCCGGGCCCTGGTCAGTATGGGCTTCGCGATCGGCTTCCTGTGGATGCACGAGCAGATCGGGCGGCACTGGTGGCCGCACATCCTGGAACGCAACATCTATGCACGGCGGACGGTGGAGCAGTACGCCCATCTCGCCGCCGCTCTCGAGGCACGCAAGGCCGCGACCGGACGTGGTCGCAAGAAGCGTGTCGCCTGAAGGAATCCCCCGCCGGTAGCCCGCAGCCAGCCTCTGGTTGCGGGCTACCGTTCGCCCTTCGCCGGATTCGGTTTCACCCCATCGGGGCGATGCCGGGTGTCCGCCGGGAACCCCACAGTCGAAAAGGGACCGGGTCGCACCGTCCGCTCTTTGCCGGACGGTGCGGGGCAGGCTGGCGGGAGGGGGCCGCGGTATGAGGGTGGATTTGCGTGCGGAGCGGATCGGATCGCACACGGCGGGTAGGCCCGCGCTGAGATCCGTCATCGAACCGGCCATCCCGCTCAGTCGGATCCATCCGCCGGCGCCGCCCTTCCTCGTCGTCCAGCGGCCACGGTTGCTCGACCGTATCTCGCAGGCCGTTCGGGAGGCTCCGCTGACGCTGGTGAGCGCCCCTGCCGGGTCCGGCAAGACGGTGCTGGCGGCGGCGTGGGCGAGGAGCCACCGACAGGCACAGGTGGCCTGGCTCTCACTGGCCGACCGTGACGACACGTTCATCCCGGATGTGCGCTGCGCGCTCACCGAAGCCGGCGCCGGGGTCGCGGACACCGGCTGTCCAACGGGTGCGGAGGTCGACGTGTTGGCCGAGCAGTTGCTGCTTCCTGACGGACCGGTGGTCCTCGTACTCGATGGCGCCGAACGGGTACAGCAGCCGTTGGTCTTCGAGCAATTGGGCCGGTTGCTCGACACGACCGGGGACCGGCTCCGGGTACTGATGACGACCCGGGTAGATCCGCCGCTGCCGTTGCACCGGTACCGGCTGGAGGGCAGGCTCGCTGAGCTCCGGTCCGACGACCTTGCTCTCACCGGTCCAGAAGTCGAAGCGTTGCTCGGCCTGCACGACATCACGCAGCCGGAGGCAGCGGCTCGGGACGTGCTCGACCTGACCGAGGGCTGGGCGGCCGGAGTACGGCTGGCGGCGCTGGCACTCCGTGCCGGTGACCATCGGACCCTGCCGACGGGGTTCTCGACCGACTACCTGGCCGCGGAGGTGTTCGGTGATCTCGCCGCGGACGATCGAGACTTCCTGCTCAGGATCAGTCTCGTCGACGACGTCATCCCGGAGCTCGGTGCCGCGCTGACGGACCGCCCGGACGCGGACGAGGTGCTGCGGCGGATGGCGATCGGCAACACCTTCGTCCGACCGGTGCCCGGACGCGCTGGTCACTACCGGATCCACCCGCTCTTCCGTGAATTCCTTCGCACCAAACTGGACCGCACGCTGCCCGCCGCGATCGGCAACCTCCAGCGGCAGGCCGCGGACTGGTACGGCGCGAACGGCCGAATGCTGCCGGCCGTCAGGCACACCGCCGAGACGGGGAACTGGGAACGTGTCGCCGGCTTCGTCGTCAACGGCCTGGGCGTTGGTGATTTGCTGCTGCCGACCCGGGTGGGTTCGGAGCTGGCCGGCTGTCTGTCGGCCATGCCAGACCTGGACTCCGCTGACGTGCAGCTCGTTCGCGCCGCGATCGCCCTCGCCGACCACGATGTCGCCGCGGCCGCGGGATGCCTTGCGCGCTGTGCAGAGGACCCGCCGGTCAACAGCGGATGGCGTGTGTCGGCCGCTGTCGTGACCACACTGATGCACCACGGGTCAAGCAGTATCGACCAGACCTTGCTCGCCGCACGTGGGGCGCGGGAGGAACTGGCCGCGCACGGGAACGACGTACTGAAGGCGCTGGTGCTGAGTGCGGAAGGTACGGCGTACCTCCGCGGTGGCTACCTCGACCTTGCGTGTGCTGCGCTCGCCGACGCGGTCCGGACGGCCGCTGCGGATGGCTGCGAGGATCTCCGGTTGCGATGCCTTGCCACGCTGGCGCTCGCCGAAGCCTGCCGTGGGCATCTGTCCCGCGGACAAGCCCTCGCGGACACCGCCGAGCGACTCGCCGGAGAGTCCGTCGCCGCGGCGGAGCGTCCTGCCGCAACACATCTGGCGCACTCGTGGGTCGCGCTCGAACGTCAGGACCTCGCCCAGGCCCAGCATTCCCTCGACCGCGCTCGCCGGCTCCGCGAGACGCAGGACGACAGCCTGCTGAGCGCAGTGTGCTGGCTGTTGCGCGTGCGGCTGTTGCGGGACCGGGGCGACTGGGTCGGTGCTCGGTGTGCGCTGAGGAACCCGGAGCCGCCGGACAGCTGGCTGCGCGGGTACATCGACGCCGAGGCGGTGGGTGTCGGTCTGGACCGGGCCGGGGCGAACGACGTGATCCACGGCCGGACGACGACCGCATCGCAGCGAGTGCAGGAACTCCTGGATCACGCGCAGGCCGAATGGCTCGGGGGGAATGTCCGCAGTGGCCGGTCCGGGGTCGCCAAGGCGCTGCTGCTGGCTCGCGGCGAGCGGATCCGCCGCCCGTTCACGCACACCCCCGAGCGGTTGCAGGCGGTCATCCGCAACGATGCCGGGCTGCGCTCGCTGGCCGGCTGGCTGCGCCCGGCCCAGACCACGGACACGGATCCGGCCGACGACCCGGCAGCGGTCTTCGAGGAACTGTCGGAGCGGGAGCTCGACGTACTGCGGTTGCTCTCGACGCTGCGCACCACCCACGAGATCAGTGCCGAGCTGTTCATCTCGGTCAACACGGTGAAGACGCACGTCCGCAACATCCTGCGGAAACTCTCGGTGTCGAGCCGCAACGACGCCGTCCGCCGGGCCTGGGATCTCAACCTGATCTGACCAATCACTGCGCCGGGGCACAAGGAGGGCTCGGATGATCGTGGGGGAGAGCGTCACCGGTCTGGTCGTCGCGGCCGCCGTGAACCCGGTCCCGTGGGCGCGTGCGCAGATGGCGTTCACACTTGCCTTCCACATCATCCTGGTGCCGCTCGGGGTGTCGTGGGCGTTCATGACGCTGATCGCCAACTACCGCGGGATCAGGCGCGCCGACCACGACGCGCTGGTGCTGGCGCAACGGTGGTCGAAGTACATGGCCGTGACGTTCGCCGTCGGTGCGGTGACCGGGACCGTGCTGAGCTTCGAGTTCGGTCTGCTCTGGCCGCGGTTCATGGGCGTGTACGGCGATGCGTTCGGCATCCCGTTCGCCTTCGAGGGGCTGTTCTTCTTCACCGAGGCGATCTTCGTGGCGATCTACATCTTCGGCTGGCGCCGGCTGAAACCGTGGGCGCACTTCTGGACCGGCGTACCGATCGTGATCGCCGGCATCTTCGGCTCGATCTCGGTGGTCGCGGCGAACGCCTGGATGAACGCGCCGGCCGGCTTCACGATGAACGCGAACGGCGAGATCACCCAGGTCGAACCGCTCGAGGTGATCTTCAACGACGCGATGCCGTTGCAGGCCGCGCACATGCTGATCGCCGCGTACCTCGTCGGCGGGTTCCTGGTCGCGTCGATCTACGCGGCCGGGATCCTGCGCGGCCGCGACGACCGGTACCACCGGATCGGGTTCACCATCGCGTTCACGGTCGCCGCGATCATGACGCCGATCCAGATGGGGGTCGGCGACTCGCTGGCCCGGTGGGTGTACAACAACCAGCCGGTCAAGTTCGCCGCGATCGAGTTGGTGCCGACGACGGCTTCCGACGTACCGGAGACGTTGCTCGGCCGGCTCAACGCCGACGGGACGATCTCCGGCGGCATCCCGATCCCCGGGCTCGCGTCCTGGCTGTCGGATCCGAGCAGCGGCAAGTCGACCGTCGTACAGGGTCTGGACACCGTGCCGGTCGACGAACGGCCGACGATCCGGGAGACGAACACGGTCCACCTGGCCTGGGACGTCATGGTCGGTCTCGGTACGGCCCTGTTCCTGCTCTCGGTCTGGTACGGCCTGACCTGGCTCTTCCGCCGCAGGATGCCCCGGAGCCGGTGGTTCCTCCGCGCCGCGGCCTGCGCCGGGGTCCTGGCTGTGATCACGATGGAGGCGGGCTGGATCGTCACCGAGGTCGGCCGGCAGCCGTGGATCGTCTACAACCGGATGAAGGTCGAGGAGGCCGCGACCGCCAACGCCGGTGTCTGGATCACCTTCATCGCCGTCTTCGTGCTGTACGCCGCGCTCGGTGTCACGACGATCCTGGTGCTGCGGGGGATGAGCCGGCGCTTCCGCCGGGCGGGCGGTTTCGTCGAGGGTGACACGCCGTACGGCCCCGCGCCGGACGCTGCCGTGGAGGAGGCCGCCGTCGAGGAGGGCCTGGGGGAGGACGCCGAACAGGTCGGCCAGGAGCCCGCGGTGGTCGAGGAGCGGGCACCGTGAGTACTGCGATCGCGGTCGTGCTCCTGCTCGCCCTGGCGGCGTACGCCGTGTTCGGTGGAGCGGACTTCGGTGCCGGGTTCTGGGACCTGACCGCGGGCGGCCCCGAGCACGGCGCGGAACCGCGCGCGGTGATCGAGCAGTCGATCGGTCCGGTCTGGGAGGCGAACCACGTCTGGTTGATCTTCATCTTTGTCGTCACCTGGACCGCCTTCCCGGCTGCGTACCAGTCGATCATGCTGACGCTGTTCGTACCGCTCACCGTGGCCGCGCTGGGGATCGTCCTGCGCGGCGCGAGTTTCGCCTTCCGGAAGTCGGTGGTGACGCTGCGGTTCCGGCGGGTCTTCGGTGGTGCCTTCGCCTTGTCGTCGGTGCTCGTGCCGTTCTGCCTGGGTGCGATCGCGGGTGGCATCGCGTCGGGGCAGGTGCCATCGGGTGGCGAGGCCGGTGACCCGGTGGACAGTTGGCTGAACCCGACGTCGCTGGTGACCGGAGTGCTCGCGGTCGTGGTGTCGGCGTACCTGGCGGCCGTGTACCTCGTCTGGGACTCCCGGCGCCTGCGCAGGTACACGATGGGCGAGTATTTCCGCCGCCGGGCGCTGGTGAGTGCGATCGTCGCGGCGGTGGTCGCGGTGGCCGGTCTGGTCGTCCTGAACGCCAAGGCGTCGCATGTGTTCGACGGCTTGACGTCGAGAGCCCTTCCGGGCGTGATCCTCAGTGTGCTGTGCGGATTGGGCGCGCTGGTGCTGTTGATTCGGTACGCGGGCCGTGGTGCGCGGGTTCTCGCCGCGCTCGCGGTGGCCGGACTGATCATCAGCTGGGGCATCGCCCAGTGGCCGTACCTCCTGCCGGAGAGCCTGACCGTCTCGGCGGCTGCCGCTCCCCAGGGCACGCTGGCGACGTTGCTCGTGGCGGTTGGGCTGGCCATTGTGATCGTCGTGCCTGGTTTCGTCCTGCTCTACGTGCTCGACCAGCGTGCACTGCTCCCCGAGGAGGGGACCGAGGACGTCGGTGACCGTCCAATCACCTCCGGCGGGTGATTCGTCGTTCCGTTCGACCGGCCGATGGTGGGGGTTAGGCCCGCGACTGCGAAGGAGCCCCGGCCATGACCTCGTCCTCACCGTTCCCGCCGATCGCCGACTACGCGTTCCTGTCGAACTGCCATACCGGCGCACTGGTCGCCCCGGACGGATCGGTCGACTGGCTGTGCACGCCCGCGTTCGACGCGCCGAGTACGTTCGGCAACCTGCTGGACCGTGGCGCCGGGTCGTTCCGGTTCGGTCCGTACGGCATCAACCAGCCGACCGCCCGGATCTACGTGCCGGGCACGAACGTCATGACGACCACGTGGCACACGCCGGCCGGCTGGCTGCTCGTGCACGACGCGCTGACCATGGGTCCGTCGCGCGGCCCCGACCTGGTCACCCCGCACACCCGCCCGCCGGCCGACGACGACGCCGATCACATGCTGATCCGAACCGTCGAGTGCCTGGACGGCTCGGTGGAGATCGAACTCGTCTGCGAACCCGCGTTCGACTACGGCCGGATCCCGGCCGAGTGGACGATGGCCGACGGCAGCGCGCACGCCGCGGACGCGTCCGGGGCCGGCCAGACGTTCCGGCTGAGTACGGACATGCAGATCGGGATCGAGGGTGCCTCCGCCCGGGCCCGGCACGTCATCTCCAAGGGAGAGAAGGCGTACTGCGCCCTGTCCTGGGCGGACGGACTCGAGTCACCGGCGGACCTGGCCGACGCGGAGGCACGCATCGCCGCGACGATCAGGTTCTGGCGCAACTGGCTGTCCCGGGCCCGGATCCCCGACCACCGGTTCCGGCATCCGGTGGAACGCTCGGCGCTCACGATCAAGGGCCTGACCTACATGCCGACCGGAGCGACGGTCGCCGCGCTGACCACGTCGTTGCCGGAGACACCGGGTGGCGAACGCAACTGGGACTACCGCTACACCTGGATGCGCGACAGCACGTTCACGTTGCAGGCGCTGCACTACCTCAACCTGGACTGGGAGGCCGACGAGTTCATGCAGTTCATGGCCGACCTCGAGCCGAACCCGGACGGCGCGCTGCAGATCATGTACGGCGTCGACGGGCGCCGCGACCTGGCCGAGTCGACCCGCGACGACCTCACCGGCTACGAAGGCGCCGCCCCGGTGCGGATCGGCAACGGCGCCTACGACCAGAAGCAGAACGACGTGTTCGGGGCGGTCCTGGACTCGGTCCTCCTGCACACCATCCGGAGCAAGCGGCTGCCACGCCGGCTGTGGCCGCTGGTCCAGTCACAGGCGCAGTGCGCGATCGCGACCTGGCGCGATCCCGACCAGGGCATCTGGGAGGCCCGCGGCGAACCGCAGCACTACGTCTCCTCGAAGCTGATGGGCTGGGTGGCGCTGGACCGTGCGGCCAAGCTGGCCCGGATCCGCAACGAGGAGGACCTCGCCGAGCTGTGGGCGAAGACGGCCGAGGAGATCCGCGAGGACATCCTCGAGCACGGGGTGAGCGACCGCGGTGTGCTGCGGCAGCACTACGACACCGACGCGCTGGATGCGTCGATCCTGCTGGCTCCGCTGTTCGGCTTCCTGCCGGGCACCGACGAACGGATGCGGGCGACGGTCGAGGCGATCGACACCGAGCTGACCGAGAACGGGTTCGTGCTGCGCTACAAGACCGACGAGACCGACGACGGTCTGTCCGGCAAGGAGGGCACGTTCCTGATCTGCTCGTTCTGGCTGGTTTCCGCGCTCGCGATGATCGGCGAGATCGACCGCTCCCGGAGCCAGTTGGAGCGGCTGCTGCGGATCGAGTCGCCGCTCGGCCTGTACGCCGAGGAGTACGAAGTGGACCGGGCCCGGCACCTGGGCAACTTCCCGCAGGCGTTCTCGCATCTCGCCCTGATCGGGGCGGCCGGCCGGATCATCCTGGCCGACTTCCGGGAGGAGCTGTCACTGTGACCGAGCAGAGGGAGAGCCCGCACGTCGTCGTACTCGGCGGCGGGCTGGCCGGAGTCGCCTGCGCACACCGCCTCGGAGACGAGGGTGTCCGCGTCACGCTGGTCGACCGCAACGACTACCACCAGTTCCAGCCGTTGCTCTACCAGGTCGCCACGTCGCAGCTTCCGGCCGAGGACATCGCCCGGCCGCACCGAGCCATCTTCCGCGAACATCCGACCGTCCGGATCCACACCGCCGATGTCGCGGAGATCGACGTCGAGAACCTCGCTCTGACATTGTCCGACGGCGAGCGGATCACCGGCTCACACCTGGTCATCGCGGCCGGCGCGCGACCGGAGTACTTCGGGGTTCCGGGCGCCGCCGAGCACGCGTTCGCCCTGTACTCCGTCGCCGACGCCGAGCGGTTGCGGCGGCACCTGCAGTCCACGATCCGCTCCACCGATCCGGACGAGGGTGCCCTCGATGTCGTCGTGGTCGGGGGCGGTCCGACCGGAGTCGAGATCGCCGGCGCGCTCACCGAACTCATGACCGCACTGGTGGCCACGGAACGGCTCTCGAAGCCGGGGAAGATCACCGTGGTCGACCGAGGTGATGCTTTGCTCGGCGCGTTCTCGGACAAGTCGCACGACTACGCGCACGAGCGACTCACCCGGCAGGGCGCCGATCCGCGACTGGGGACAGGAGTGGCCGCGGTCCACGCGGACCGGGTCGAGTTCGACGACGGGTCGACGATCGCCACCCAAACCGTCATCTGGGGTGGCGGCGAGTCGGCCGCTTCGGTGGTGGGGAGTGCGACCGGACTGACCACCGGTCGGGGCGGGCGGATCGACGTACAGCCTGACCTCACCGTGGACGGGCATCCGCAGGTCTACGCGATCGGCGACGTCGCGAACATCCCCGCCAAGGACGGCACGATCCTGCCGCAACTGGGCTCGGTCGCGCAGCAGTCCGGTACGTGGGCCGCCGACAACATCCTGCGTGAGGTGCACGGCGACAAGGCCAAGCCGTTCCACTACAAGGACAAGGGCATCATGGCGATGATCGGCCGGAACGCCGCCGTCGCCGAGGTCGGCCGGCACCGGCACCAGATGGAGGGCCCGCTCGCCTTCGCGGCCTGGCTCGGCGTGCACGCGATGCTGCTGAGCGGTGCGCACAGCAAGACCGACGCGTTCATGTCCTGGGCCTGGGACTACTTCGACCGTGACCACGCCGCGACCGTCGAGTGGTCCACCGCCCCGCAGCGGATCGCCTGGGGTGACGACTCCGCCGACGTCCCGCACATCATCGTCGACCGAGGCGACTCGACCACCTCGGCCGGCAGCAACTGAGGAGAAGGTCATGGCCGAGCAGTACGACGTCATCATCGTGGGATCGGGCGCCGGTGGCGGCACGCTCGCCAACGCGCTCGCGCCGTCGGGACGGCGGGTTCTGATCCTGGAGCGTGGTGACTGGCTCCCGCGGGAGGCGGAGAACTGGGATGCCGAGGCGGTGTTCGTCGACAATCGCTACGTGTCGCCGGACCAGTGGTTCGACAGCGACGGCAAACCGTTCCAGCCGCAGGTGCACTACTTCGTCGGCGGCGCGACCAAGTTCTACGGCGCCGCGCTGTACCGGCTGCGCGAGCGCGACTTCACCGAGCTCAAGCACCACGGGGGAATCTCGCCGGCCTGGCCGATCGGGTACGACGTGATGGAGCCGTACTACAACCGGGCCGAACAGCTCTACCAGGTCCACGGTGCGAGGGGCGAGGACCCGACGGATCCGCCCGCCTCGGCTCCGTACCCCTATCCGCCGGTCTCGCACGAGCCGCGGATCCAGAAGCTGTTCGACGACATGGCCGCGGTCGGGCTGCACCCCTTCCATGCGCCGTGCGGGGTGATGATCGACGAGAGCCGGCCCGCGTTCAGCGCCTGCATCCGGTGCGCGACCTGCGACGGGTTCCCGTGCCTGGTCCACGCGAAGGCGGATGCGGACGTCATCGCCGTCCGGCCCGCGATCGAGCACGACACCGTGACGTTGCTGCGCAACACCGTCGTACGGCGCCTCGAGACCGACCCGACCGGCCGGACCGTGACGGCGGTCGTCGCCGAGGTGGACGGTGCGGAGCAACGGTTCAGCGGCGACATCGTGGTCCTGTCGGCCGGTGCGGTGAACTCGGCCAAGATTCTGCTCGCGAGCGCGAACGACCGGCATCCGCGCGGGCTTGCGAACGGGTCCGACCAGGTCGGGCGCCATTTCATCTTCCACAACAGCCGTGCCTTCCTGGCGGTCTCGACCGAGGAGAACGACACCCGGTTCCAGAAGACGCTCGGGATGAACGACTACTACTTCGGCGACGCCGACTTCGACTACCCGATGGGCAACCTGCAGATGGTGGGCAAGTCGTCGGCACCGATGTACCGCGGTGAGAAGCCGGTCGAGACCCTGCTGGCGCCGACGTTCGCGCTGCGCGACGTCGCCGAGCATGCCGTCGACTTCTGGCTGTCGACCGAGGACCTGCCGGATCCGGACAACCGCGTGACGCTCGACCGCGACGGCAACGTGGTGCTGTCGCACACACCGAACAACGGCGAGCCGATGGAGCAGCTGTACAAGCGGGTCAAGAAGAACCTGGGCAAGCTGGGCATGCACCCGCATCACCTGATCCCGCGCAGCATCTACATGAAGAACGACATCCCGGTCGCGGGGTGCGCACATCAGGCGGGCACCGTCCGGTTCGGGCACGATCCGGAGACCTCGGTGCTGGACTCCGACTGCAAGGCTCACGAGCTCGACAACCTCTACGTGGTCGACACCAGCTTCTTCCCGAGCATCGGCGCGGTGAACCCTGCGCTGACCGCGATGGCGAACGCGCTGCGCGTCGGTGACCACTTGCTGGAGCGACTCGGTTAGGGCGTGTCTGCTGACTCCCCGCCTACTGCGCGGCACTCGGCACGGCACCTCGCCGCACTGGCGCAAAGGCCACGATGCTCCGCATCGAGACCTTCGCTCCAGCACGCCGATGCACCGCACCGAGCACCTGCTCGCGACGGCGCGGAGTCAGCAGACACGCCCTAGACCTCAGCGTTGCATGCCGATCTCGGCCAGGATCTCGACCGCCTCCCCGCGGGAGGAGACGCCGAGCTTGCGGTAGACCGACTGCACCTGCGACTTGACGGTGTGCCGCGAGACGTACAGCTGCTTGGCGATCTGCGGGAACGACAGGTGGGTCGGCAGGAGCCGGACCAGCCGCAGCTCGGCCGTCGTCAGCGCGGAGATCCCGGGGGACGCGGCCACGATGATCTGATCGACGCGGTTGCGCAGTTTCCCGATGGCCGCCGGCAAGATGCCGAGTCCCGGCCGCCGGCGCAGGATGTTGTCGGCCTGTTCGAGGACGGCACTCGCACCCGACGGGTCGACGAGGGCCATGTAGGTCTGGGCGAGCTCGAGCAGGGTCTGGACGGACACGCTGGGGAGGGCGTAGGTCAGCAGCGGTCGTAGCTCGGCGGCACGGCGAACGAACTGGCGGGACTCGCGCATCTCGCCACGGCGGGCGGCTGCGTGCGCGGCGGCCGCGAAGACCAGGGCGCTGGTCCAGTACGCCTCGAAGTGTCCGGTGTCGACGAGTTCGAGGGAACGCTTGAGCATCGCCTCGGCGGCGGCTCGCTCGCCCCGCTCGGTCGCGATCAGGGACCGCTCGGTCAGGATCAGGGCCGCGAGCGGGGTGACGCCGAAGCCGGTCGCCACGTCGTACGCATGGATGAACCCGGAATCGGCGCGCTCGAGGTCTCCCTCGAGGTACCAGGACATCGCCTCCGAGTGCAGCATCGTCGCGCGGAACGGGCTGGCCGGGCTGAGCCCGTCGAGGGCCAGGACGCTGTCCGTGCGCATCTCCGCGGGGCCTTGCCGGCAGAGGTTGGCTCGCATGTACGCGAGGGTCGCGGCGACCGTCGTGCCGTCGGACAGCGTGCCGCTCACGGGCAGACTCTCGGCGACACCGACCCAGCGTTCTGCCTCCCGCGGCCGGCCGAGCAGGGCGAAGATCAATGCGCTGTGTGCCGCGATCGCGGCGTAGTGCTGGCCCGGCGGGTAGCGGTCGAGGAGTTCCATCCAGCCGCGCACGGTGTCGACCCGGCCGCTGGCCCAGACCGGTTGCATGAGTTCGAGGACGAGCCGGGTGACTCGTTCGGTGTCGCCGGCCGCGGCGGCGTGGCCGACGGCGGCTTCGGCCATCCCGTTCGCCTCGTACCAGTCGGCGGCGCGAGCGTGCAGCCCGCTGCCGAGATCGGGATCGCCGCGCCGGAGCTCGGCCTGGAGGAGTTCGCGCAGCAGATGGTGATACCGGTACCACTCGCCGCGACGGTCGAGCGGGACGACCAGCAGGTTGTGGCGTTCGAGGTCGACGAGCATCCGGGCCGACTGTTTCCCGCCGACGACGGCGTCGCACAGGGGCCCGGTCATGCGGTCGAGGATCGAGGTACGGACGAGGAAGTCCGCCTGGTCGGGGGACAGCCGCGCGAGCAGCTCGGACCGCAGGTAGTCGTCGACCAGCCGGTCGTCACCGGTGAAGCCGAAGCCCGTCACCGGCGAACCGGACCTCATCGCCAGCGCGGCGAGATACAGACCGGCCGGCCAGCCCTCGGTACGGCGAACCAGTTCGTCGACCTCGGCAACGGGTACCTCGGCGCCGGCCGACCGCAGCAGCGCAGCCGCCTCGGCACCGCCCATCGCGAGGTGCTGGACACCGATCTCGACGATCCCGCGGCCCATCCGCAGCCGGGACAGCGGCAGCGGCAGCGCGTCCCGCGATGCGACCGCGAGCCGCCAGCCGGCGGGTACCCGGAACGCGAACTCGGCGATCGACGTCGAGCAGTCGGGGCTGGTGATCTCCTCGACGTGGTCGAGCACGACCAGCACCGGCGCGCGCAACGCGCTGATCGACTCGACCAGCCGGGGTACGACGTCGACGCTGCCACCGGACGCGGCCAGCAAGGCGCGCGCGTCCCTGCCGACCGGCTCGATCTGGTCGAGGGCGTCGAGGATGCCCGTCCACAACGCGACCGGGTCGTTGTCGGACCGTTCGCACGACACCCAGGCCACCCGCGGCCCGAACCGATCGGTCCACTGGGACAGCACTGTCGTCTTGCCGTAGCCGGGTGGCGCCACGACGGCGACCACCGGCTCGTGCGATTCCATCAAGCGATCGATGACTGCGGTCCGCGGTACCAGGCGCTCACGCCCACCACGCACTCCTGACCCCACGCTGTGGCCCCCAGGGGTCACGATCGGTGGTGCAACGGGAACGGAGGCTGCACCCGAACCAGTGTCCGGCCCCTGCACATGGCAGACGATACGCCAGCTCTCTGAACGCGCCAGGGACTTTCGGCCCGGACCTAGTTGTCAGTTCGGGATCCAGGGTGTCCGCCAGCCGCCGTATCCGGCCGGTACTTCGCCGGCCGCGGCCGGCCCCCAGGTGCCCGGTTTGTACGGGTGGATCGGCGTCGGTGCGTCGAGCAAGGGCTGCATCACCCGCCACGTTTCCTCGACGGCGTCCTGGCGGGTGAACCGGGTGCTCTGCCCGGTCATGGCCGCATGCAACAGCACCTCGTACGGCGTGGGGCCTTCGCCACCTTCTTGGCCGAACTCCATGTCGAGCTCGATCGGCGCGATCCGGGCCAGGTCGGCGCGATGGGCGTCCACTTGGATCCGCACTCCGGTTGTCGGGTCGAGCCTGACCACCAGCTGGTTGGGCTCGGCGATGTGGCCGCGGGGTCCGAAGCCCAGGCGTGGTGGTCGTTTGAAGACCAGCCGGAGCTCGGTCTGGGTCACCGGAAGTCGTTTGCCGGTGCGGATGAAGAACGGAACGCCGGCCCAGCGCCAGTTCTCGATGTTGAGCCGGAGTGCGGCGTACGTCTCGGTGGTCGAGTTCTTCGCGACGCCGTCGATGGAGAGGTAGCCGTCGTACTGGCCGCGGAGGTAGTGGGCCGGGTCGGCTTCCTCGACTGCGCGGAACAACGCGGTGGTCGAATCCTTCAGCGTGGTCGGATCGCCGCGTGACGGTGGTTCCATGGCGGCGGCCGCGACGACCTGCATCAGGTGATTGACGACCACGTCGCGCAGTGCGCCGACCGGGTCGTAGAAGTGGCCGCGGTCCTCGACTCCGAAGTCCTCGGCCATCGTGATCTGGACGCAGTCGAGGTAGTTGCGGCTCCACACCGGTTCGAGGACGGCGTTCGCGAACCGGAGGTAGAGGATCTCCTCCAGTCCCATCTTCCCGAGGTAGTGGTCGATCCGGTACAGCTGCGACTCGTCGATGTACTGGTGCAGCTGGTCGGCCAGGTCCCGCGCGGACTGCTGGTCGTGGCCGAACGGCTTCTCGACCACGACCCGGGCACCGGTGGTCAGCCCGGCCTCGGACAGTCCCTGCACCACCCGGCCGAACAGGAACGGCGGGATCTCCAGGTAGAACACCGGTGTCTGGGCATCTTTGATCGCCTGGCCGACGCGCTCGTAGACCGACGCCTCGGTGAAGTCGCCACCGACGTACGACAACCGGTCCGCGAACCGGTCGAAGACGGCCTTGTCGATGGTGACACCCGTGCCCTCGATCGACGTCCTGGCCCGTTCGACCAGTTGGTCGAGGGTCCAGTCGTCGGCCGCCACCCCGACGATCGGGCAGCTGAGCAGACCGCGCGCCTCCAACTGGTACAGCGAGCGGAACGTCATCACCTTGGCCAGATCACCGGTGATCCCGAAGATCACCAGTACGTCCGCGACCGGTGCCTGCGAACCCGTCGACGTCAGTGTCATGCCGGCCTCCCTCGATGCCGGGCATCGAACTGCAATCGCAGCCGATCCTCACCGGCAATCGCAGCCAATCCTCATCCGCCGGCTGACCGAGGGCCATCACCCCCGGCGGGTGATTCAGCGTCCGGCCGCGGGGTCAGTTCACCGCTCGGTGGCGCGGTCAGTTCACCGCTCGCCCGCGCGGTCAGTTCACCGCGCGGCGACGCCGGCGGGGGGCGGCCTCGGCAGGCGCTTCGTCGGGCTCGGCGCCCGCCTGGAGGTCGTGGTAGGCCTTGCGGGTGTGTTCGGTGTGCTCGCGCATGATCTGCGCGGACTTGTCCTCGTCGCCCTCGCTGATCGCCTTCACCAGCCGGGCGTGCTCGCGCCAGGAGGCGCCACCGCGGACCGGGGCGACCGGGGTGTAGTACCAGCGGACCCGGCGGTCGACCTGGCCGGCGAAGTCCACCAGGAACCTGTTGCCGGACATCTGGGTGATCAGGCTGTGCAGCTCGCCGTTGGTCCGGACCGCGCCGTCGATGTCGCCGGCCTCCTGGAGCGCCGTACCCACCTTGCACAGGTCCTTGAGCCGGGCCACGTCGTCCTTCGAGGCGTGCCGGGCCGCGAGCCGCGCGGACTCCGACTCCAGGGCGGCACGGGCCGCGAGCAACTGGTCCACCTCGTCCTCGGCGGGCACGTGCACCATCGCGCCGAAGCCCGGCCGGAGGTCCACCCAGCCCTCGTTGTTGAGCCGCTGGAGGGCCTCGCGGACCGGCTGGCGGGAGACGCCCAGCATGCCGGCCAGCTCGACCTCGACCAGGTGCCGGCCGCGCTCGAGGGTGCCGTCGATGATCATCTCGGTCAGGGCCTCGTAGACGGACTCACGCAGTGGCGTCGGCCGCTTGACGTGTCGCACACCGGCCGGTTCCGCCCCCGCCCCTGGGCCTGCGCTGATGGTGGTCATGAGGTCCTTCCCGGAACTTGCGCTGACAAAGGCATGGCACTTGGTAGACAGTCTACCAAGTGCCGCGCCTTTGGCCGGGCCTTCGGCACCGGCGTGGTCATGGGGCCTTGCATCCATGACCTCATAGGGCGACCGGGTTACGCCGCCGACTCGTCGGCGTGGGGACGGTCGTCGTGAGCGGTGCGAGTCTGGTCGCCGGTGAGCTTGGCGAGCTCGGCGTCCAGGTCGACCGGGGTGTTCAGCTCCTGCTGCAGCTCCGGGGCATCCGGGAACTGCGGACGAGCCGCCAGAGCGCCGAACCTACGGGTGAAGATCATTGTTGCCCTTTCCTTGAATTCTGGCTTCTGTATACATCCAACCAGCCGTACTCACCGGTTATGCCCGCGTCTCACGTGATCCCGGTTACGTACGACGTGACGCCGCTTACACGCGGGTCGAGTACGAATGCGCTCCGGCACCGGCCAGTCGCCCACCGTCGACAATCAGGTACTCGTCGCGGATCGGCGTACCGGCGAACCACGACTCCAGGATCTCCCGGGTGCCGGCGGCGTACCGGGTCTGGGCGGACAGGGTCGAGCCGGAGATGTGCGGGGTCATGCCGTGGTGCGGCATGGTCCGCCACGGGTGGTCGGCCGGCGCGGGCTGCGGGTACCAGACGTCGCCGGCGTACCCGGCCAGTTGACCGCTCTCCAGTGCCTTCACGATGGCGTCCCGGTCGGCGATCTTCGCCCGGGCGGTGTTGATCAGGTAGGTGCCGCGCTTCATCGTGCTGAGCAGCTTCTCGCCGAACAGGCCCTCGGTCTCCGGGTGCAGCGGCGCATTGATCGTGACCACGTCGCAGTGCGGGACCATGTCGGCCGCGCTCGGGTGGAAGGTGAGGTTGAGCTCGCGCTCGACCGACTCCGGCAGCCGGTGCCGGTCGGTGTAGTGCAGGTTCACGTCGAACGGCTTCAGCCGCCGCAGTACGGCGGTGCCGATCCGGCCGGCCGCGACCGTGCCGACGTGCATGCCCTCGAGGTCGTACGACCGGGCCACGCAGTCGGCGACGTTCCAGCCGCCGTCCAGGACAACCTGGTGCGACGGCAGGTAGTTGCGGACCAGGCCGAGGATCATCATCACCACGTGCTCGGCGACGCTGATGCTGTTGCTGTAGGTGACCTCGGCAACGGTCATGCCGTGCTCGATCGCCGCGTCCAGGTCGACGTGGTCGGAGCCGATGCCGGCCGTGATCGCGAGCTTGAGGTTCGGCGCCTTCGCGATCCGCTCGGGCGTCAGGTACGCCGGCCAGAACGGTTGCGAGATCACCACATCGGCGTCGGCCAGCTCACGGTCGAGCACCGAGTCCGGGCCTTCCTTGTCGGACGTGACGACCAGCGTGTGGCCCTGGCTCTCCAGGAACTCTCGCAACCCGAGCTCACCGGAAACGCTGCCGAGCAGCTCGCCCGGTGTGAAGTCGACGGCCTTCGGCGTGGGTGCGGTCTGGCCGCCCGGGTAGCCGTTGATGGTGGGGATGTCGTCACGTGCGTACGACGTCGGGTGGCCGTCGACAGGGTCGTCGTACAGGACGCAGATGATCTTGGCCATGGTGTGGATTCTCCTTGTTTGGAAGGGACTTCCACAGTCGCCGGGTCACGGTCCGACGGTCAAAGACTTGCTCGCTATGTCGAGATAGCCAGAACCCATCAAGTGCACGTTGAGCAGATCGTCCAGAGCAGTGTGTACGCCGGCCTGCCGCGCAACGTCGAGGAGTGCGCGGGCCAGCACGGGCTCGGGACTGCGGGCCGCGATCACCAGTCCGACCCGCGGCCCGTGCGCCGGGCTCTTCAGCGGTACGACGCGCATGCCCTCGGGCACACCGAACATGTGCAGCCAGGCGTGGGAGATCACGGTCGACCAGTGGTTGCCGTGCAGGTGGCTGTAGAGACCGGAGACCGTGTCGCTCTCGATCGCGGGAGAAGCGACGACGCCGTCGTCGGTGAAGTAGCCGTTCATGATCCGGCGGTTGCGCATGTCGGGGGAGAGCAGGCACAGCGGCAGCGCGGCCACCTGTGCCCAGGTTGCCACCGGCAACTCACCCAGCTCGGTGTGCTGCGGGGTGAGGAGCAGGTAGCGCTCCTCGTACAACGGGGTCTTGCGGACCTGACCCAGGGTGTCGTCGTCGAGGTACGTCATTGCGACGTCGAGATCGAACTCCGCCAGCTTCTGCGTGATGTCGCGCGACGACAACGACTCGAGGGTGACCCGGGCGCTGGTGTGCCGCTCGCAGAACGGGGTGGTGAGCAGGGAGACGACGGGCATCGCGGTCGGGATCGCGCCGAGCCGGAGCGTGCCGGTCAGGCCGCCGCGCATCACCGACAACTCGTGCCGGAGCGCGTCCTGCTCGGCCAGGATCCGCTGCGCCCACAGCAGCACCCGCTCGCCTTCGGGGGTGAGTCCCTCGAAGCGGCGGCCGCGCCGGACGATCGGTACGTCGAGCTCCTGCTCGAGCTTGCGGATCGCGGCGGACAACGACGGCTGGGAGACGTAGCACGCGTCGGCAGCCCGGGCGAAGTGCTTCTCGCGGGCGAGGGCGACGAGGTACTCCAGCTGGCGGAGCAGCATCAGGAACCCATCGTGCGGTGGACCGCATACCAGTCGTCTGTATACATAATCCAACTGTAGTGAGGTGGGTCCGCCGCGGATAGGGCTCGGGCCGGTCGCTGGTGTCCTGTGATGTGGATCACATCCAGTGGGGTGTCTCTCCACGCTGCGTTCGTTCGACGGTTGGCAGGGATCCCAAACAGTGAAGGGGTGTGGGTGATGGAGAAGGTCACCTCGAAGGACGGCACCGAGATCGCGTACGACACGTACGGGAGTGGGCCGGTGCTGGTGCTCGTGGCCGGCGGGTTCACCGACCGCGCGCGGTACGTGCCGGACGCCGAGGCGCTGGCTTCGACGTTCACCGTGGTGAACTACGACCGGCGTGGCCGTGGCGCCTCCGGCGATGCACCGACGTACGCCGTCGAGCGCGAGTGGGAGGACCTCGACGCGGTGCGCTCGGCGACCGGCGCGCGGTTCGCCTGCGCGTACTCGTCCGGGTCGATGGTGTTGTTCCAGGCCGGACTGCCGTTCGAGAAGCAGGCGGTGATGGAGCCGCCGTTCCGGGTCGACGGTGCGCCACCGGCGCCGGAGCGGTACATCGAGCGCCTGCAGGAGTACGTCGCGGCCGGGAACCCCGGCGGTGCGGCCGAGCTGTTCATGGTGGAGGCGGTCGGCCAGCCGAAGGAGGTGGTTGATCAGATCCGGGAGACGCCGATGTGGGCCGGGCTCGAGGCGATCGCGCACACGCTTGTGTACGACGGCCTGCAGATGGGGGACAGCGCCGTACCGACTGAGCTGTTGTCGACAATCGAACTGCCGACACTTGCGCTGTACAGCAACGACAGTCCGGCGTGGCTGCAGGCCGCGGTCAAGCAGACCGCGGCCGCGCTGCCGAACGGGACGGCGGAGGGGCATGACGGGACCTTCCACACGCTTCCGCCGGAGACGCTGGCGCGGGTGTTGACGGACTACTTCGTGACCGCGTGAACCGGCTGACGGCGGGCGCCTGGTAGGACACGCTCGAGCAGCCGCTTGAGGCGCGGCGCCAGCGGCTGCTCGACCCCGTAGTGCAGGGCGGCCGCGACGCCGACCATCGCGAGCATCGTGGCGGCGATCAGGAGGATGTGGTTCACCTGGTCGCCGAGCCGCTCGAAGACGATGAAGCCGATGTGCGCGTGGACCAGGTAGAGCGGGTAGGTGAGTGCGCCGAGGACGGCGAACCACGGCCGCCCGAGCCGGTGGGTCCACTTGAGTGCGACGGCCAGCATGACGGCGAAGATCACCACGATGATCGCGACCACGGCCGGCTGGTGGATCTCGGTGTGGTAGCGGATGCCGACCCGGTCGCCGAATCCGATGCCGCGGTAGATCGCGTTGCCGAGCGAGACGGCGACGATCAGCAGCGTTTGCGGCGTCGGGCCGTACCGGTGGATCAGGCACAGCGCCATACCGGCGATGAAGTAGTGCGAGAACTGGGTGTTCAGTACCAAGTCGGTTGCGTGCGGCAACAGACCGGCCTGGAAGACGAAGGTCGCGGCCAGCCAGGCCCAGAGGAAGATCGTGACCCGGCGGCGGGTGATGCCGAACCAGGTCAGGATCAGGATCATCGCGTAGAACCGCACCTCGGCCCACAGCGTCCAGTAGACGACGTCGACGTTCTCGATGTTCGGCAGGGAGTTGACCATCGTCAGGTTGGCCAGGTACTGCGGCAGCGAGACCGGGAACCGGCCCTGGCTGAGCGAGATCGACACGATCGTTGTCAGCGTGACGGCCACCCAGTACGCCGGGTAGAGCCGGACCGCGCGGGAGACGACGAAGGACCGCGGCGTGCGGTCCCAGGCGCTCAGCAGCACGACGAACCCGCTGATCGTGAAGAACAGATCGACTCCGAGGTAGCCGTACCGGGCGACCATGTCGGCATGGGGGAACTGCATCGCCGACAGGCCGCCGGCGTACGCCGAGAACAGGTAGTGGTACGTCATGACCGCGACGGCCGCGAGGATCCGCAGCAGATCGATCTCGTGCAACCGGGCCTTCGGCGAGTCCACAGTCGTCCTTCCAGGTGGTGGCGCGGGGCACCACCACTAGACCGCATCGACCGCCGCCGATCGTCAGCCCATGGCCTGATCCGGCGTCCTACTTACGGATGATTGCCGTCGGCATCCGCCTGAGCCGCTTTTGACATCAAGTCGGCAGCCGCATCGGCATCAGGATGTACGCCGAGTCTCCGGTCGGAGTCTCGTCGGGAGCGCGGAGACCGGTCAGGTTCGCGGGCTTCAGCGGCTGGGTGAAGGCGAAGTGCGCGATCGGCATCCCCAGTGAGGCGAGCGCATCGAGGAGGTACTCCGCCTTGAACCCGGTGGAGACCGGGTCGCCGGTGATCGTCGCCTCCACCGACTCCGATGCCTGTGCCTCCTCACCTGTCCCGGCATCGAGAGTCGCCGTACCGTCCGCGAAGTTG
This sequence comes from Kribbella pittospori, assembly GCF_004331465.1. GTDB lineage: Bacteria > Actinomycetota > Actinomycetes > Propionibacteriales > Kribbellaceae > Kribbella > Kribbella pittospori. Next base: position 107,903 of record NZ_SJKB01000015.1, on the reverse strand, counting down.
ATCCGCACCGGGGTCGTCCGCTCGGCCACCAGCGCGACTCGTTTCACCGCCTCGAGCAGCGCGGCTGTGTCCACCTGGACGGTGCTGGTGATCGCGGACTCGGCCGGGATCAGGCTGCGGACCTTCGGGAAGTCGCCGTCGATCAGCCGGCCCGTCGCCCGCCGGCCGCCACCCTCGAACCCGATCAACCCGTCCCCTGTGCGGGTTGAACCGAGCGCGAGAGTGAGATCGTGGCCGGCCATCGCCTTGGCGACGTTCTGGAGCATCCGGGCCGGCACCAATGCGTTCGCCTCCACGCTCGGGTCGGCCGGCTCCCACTCGATGACGCGGAGCGCCAGCCGGTACCGGTCGGTCGCCAGCAACGAGATGGTCGATCCGCGGAGCTCAACCCGGATGCCGGTGAACACCGGCAGCGTGTCGTCACGGCCGGACGCGCTCACGACCTGCGCGACGGCGCGCGCGAACGCATCTCCGTTGACCACACCGCTCGCCCCGGGCAGCTCGGGCAGCGCCGGATACTCGTTGAGAGGAAGGGTCTGCAGCGCGAAGCGCGAACTCCCGCTGACCACCTGGACCCGGGACGCGTCGCCGCTCAGATCCACCGAGTCCCTCGGCATGCTTCGGCAGATGTCGGACAGCAGACGACCCGACACCAGGACTCGCCCGCCGTCCGCCACCTCCGCCGGCACGCTCACCTGCGCGGAGCTCTCGTAGTCGAACCCGGACAGCGTCACCTGACCGTCCTCCGCGTCCACCACCATCCCGGCCAGGATCGGCACGCTCGGCCGACTCGGCAGCCCTTTCGCCACCCATCCGACCGCCTCGGCCAGCACCTCGCGAGCAACCCGAACCTTCACACCCATTCCTCCCCAACGTCGAAGTACGACTCAATCACCCGGCACCGACAGTTCCTGCGACGCTCGGCTTACTCTGTACGCTTACGATGTAAGTCCCACGGTCGGCGAGAGGATCGGAATGGCGGTACGGCGCGAGCCACTGAACCGGGAGCGGGTCCTGCGGGCGGCGATCACGCTGGCCGACAAGGAGGGCCTGGACGCGCTGACCATGCGGCGGCTCGGCCAGGAGGTCGGCGTGGAGGCGATGTCGCTCTACAACCACGTGAAGAACAAGGACGACATCCTCGACGGCATCGTCGACCTGGTGCTGACCGACATCGACGTACCGCCTGCCGGGACCGACTGGAAGAAGGCGATGCGGCGGCGGTCGATCTCGGCGCACGAGGTGCTGGTCGCCCATCCGTGGGCGGCGATGCAGATCATGTCCCGGTACAGCATCGGCCTGGGGATGACGCGCTACCTGGACGCGACGCTCGGTCGGCTCCGCGAGGGCGGCTTCACGATCGAGGGTGCGCTGGATGCCTGGCACACGCTGGACAGTCACCTCTACGGGTTCACCTTGCAGCAGCTCAATCTGCCGTTCGCCGCCGACGAGGCGTCGCGGGTGTCGGCCGACGTACTCCCGGGACTTTCCGCCGAGGAGTTCCCGCATGTCGTGGAGGTGATCGGCCACGTGATGCGATCCGGGCGGGTGGAGGACTTCGAGTACGGGCTGGATCTGATCCTGGACGGGTTGGAGGCCGGCCTCAACGGAAGCTGATCGCTTCGAGCCGGTTGGCCTGGTCGCGATCGAGAACGACGGCGGAGGCCGCGCCGGGGATGACTTCGGTGGGGTCGGCGACTGCCTGGTCGAGGAGTTGCGGCCAGCGACGGCAGTGCGTGGCCATGCTGCCCTTGCGTACGACGCGTCCGCGCGCCTGCTGTCCGTTGCGGGCGATGTCATCGGGTACGTCGAGCAGGAGCAGATGCACTGTCCGCCCGGTCTGGCGTGCCCGCCAGCCGATGAGGCGTCGTACCCATGGACGGGTGGCGCAGTCGTGCACGAGCAGGGGACCGGTGCGCATCGCGTTGAGCACGATCGCGTAGTACGTGAGATGGAGGAGCGGCCGCCACCAGGGGTAGGGGAGTACGCCGAGGACCGGCAGCCAGCGATCGCGGAGGCGGCCCGAGTCGTACACGCGGTCGGTGTCTTCGGGGAAGAGGCGGTCGAGGAGGGTGCTCTTGCCGGCTCCTGGAATGCCGGCGAGTACGACCACCGAGTCGTTCGGGTACGTCAGCTCCTCGGCCGTCATCGTGTCGGCGGTACCTGTCATGCTGTCGTCCCTTCGCCTGGCGGACTTTCGTCCGTCAACGGAGCTGGGACGGGCAGGGTTCCGCGATCGGCCCGTGATTGCACTGAGAACTTGATAGGAAGTTCCTGAGAGGAGCTAGCGCATGGACTGGTCCGCCTGGCACGACGAGTACGACGACCCGGGGTCGGTGCTGTCCCAGCGGTTGAAGGTCGTGCAGACACAGCTCCGGTCCGCCTTGGCGGACTGCGCTGCCGGACCGCTGCGCATCGTCAGCCTGTGCGCCGGCCAAGGCCGCGACGTACTCGAGGTCCTGGCCGATCATCCACGCCGCGGTGATGTGCATGCCCGGCTGGTCGAGCTCGACCCCGAGATCGCCGACCGTGCCGCCTCAGCCGCTCGCGCACTCGGACTCGATCAAGTCGAGATCCGCGCAGGCGACGCTGCCCTCATCGATCAGTACGCCGGGATGGTGCCCGCGGACATCGTGCTGGCCTGCGGAATCTTCGGCAACATCAGCGACGAAGACATCCAGCGCACGATCGCTGCGCTCCCGCAGCTGTGTGGCTCTGGTGCTCCCGTGATCTGGACCCGCCACCGCGACGACCCCGATCTGGTGCCCGAGATCTGCTCCTGGTTTGAATCGCGCGACTTCGAACGCCTCTACCTCTCCGACCCTGCTGTCGGATTCGGTGTAGGCGTCCACCGCTACACCGGCACTCCTCAGCCCTTTGTCCCCGGCACCCATCTCTTCACCTTCCGCCACTACGAGCCATGACGAGTCGCCGGGACTTCCGTGGAGCTGACGACCTTCGGGCGATGCAGCGGCTGGTTCAACGTCTCTGGACCGTCGACTCGAACTGGCATATCGGTGATCTGGCGTGGCAACGCCGTACTGTTCCCGGCGTCGAATCCACATGGCGGACCTCGCTGTGGGAGGACAACGGCGAGACTGTCGCTTGGGGATGGGTGGAGCTTCCTGGACACCTGTCGCTGGTGACCGACGTGTCCCGTCTTGAGTTGGCGGCGGATGTCATTGCCTGGTTCGAAGAGGTCGCCTCTGCGCCGGAACTCACCTGCTCCGTGCTCGAGACCGAAGTACACCTGACCGCGGCGCTCGAGTCCGCTGGTTACCGGGCTGACGTAGAGGCACCGTTCGTCACGCACCACCACAGGTCGCTCGCGTCGGTCGCGGTCCCGTCCTGTCCCGACGGGTACCTGCTTCGTCACGTGCGCCCGGATGAGGCCGAACGACGCAGTGCGGGACACCGCGCGACCTGGTCCGACTTCGGCTCGACGCTGTCTGCGGACACCTATCAATCCGTGATGAACGCCTGGCCGTACCGGCACGAGCTCGATTGGGTCGTCGAGGATCACGACGGCAACTTCGTCTCCACCTCCTTGGCCTGGCTCGACGAGGCGAACAAGGTCGGCCTGATCGAGCCGGTCGGAACCGACCCCGCCCACCGCCGCCGAGGCCTCGCCACCGCCGTCAACCTCGCCGCCCTCACAGCCTTGCGGGACGCCGGCGCAACCCAAGCAATAGTCAACCCCCGAGGCGACCCCGCCTACCCCGTCGCCGCAAAGCTCTACCAATCCATCGACTTCCACCCCTGCCCCCAAACAACCACCTACAAGAAGAACCACACCTGACCCCGCGGTGATAATGTGAACGAAACGGTTTCGTTCACTTGGGGTGGTGGGTGGTGCGGGGTGAGGTTCGGGAGGAGGCGATTCTGGGGGCGACGTTGGGGTTGCTGGCTGAGATCGGGTACGACCGGATGAGCATGGATGCGATCGCGTTGCGGGCTCGTGCGAGTAAGGCGACCATCTATCGGCGGTGGTCGGGTAAGGCTGAGTTGGTGGTGGCCGCGGTGGAGCGGCATACCGGGCAGCGGATGGCCGAGCGGCCGGATCCGGGGGATCTGCGCGCCGATGTGCTGGGCACGTTGCAGGGGATGCGCGACGGATTGACCGGGCAGGACTCCGGTTTGCTGCTCGGGCTGCTGACGGCGATGCATCACGACGAGGAACTGGCGCGGACGGTACGAGCGCGGATGGTCGACGACAAACGGCAGGCGTTCGACCCAGCCATCGATCGAGCGGTCGCCAGAGGTGAGTTGCCGGCTGCGATCAACCGCGCGCTGCTCGCGGAGCTCAGTTCGGCGATGCTGTTCTCGCGTGCGTTCGTCACCGGTGAGCCGCTGGACGACGAGTTCCTGACCGGACTCGTGGACGACGTACTGCTCCCGCTTCTTCGCCACCAGGCGGGCGACGCCTGATGCTGACGACGGTCCTGCTCGCGCTCGTGGCCGGCTTCTTCATCGGCAACGGGCTTCCGTACTTCATGCTCGGCAGCACCGGACGGACCAACCCAACGCCGTTCGGGCAATCCGCAACGGTGAACGTCGTGGTCGGTTGGGTGGCGTTCGTGATCGCCGCGATCTCCTGGCGTTACGCCCAGGTGTCCGGCCACCCACTGCCCGGGTACGCCGCCGCAGCGGTCGGCCTGCTCGCCGTCGGCCTCATCCACGCAAGGAACTGGCACAACAACCCATGGCGCAACCGCACCCTGTTCCACCGAAGAGACCAGAGCTGACGCTAGCGGCGCGGCGTGGCGTCAGCTCTGGTCGTCGACCGCCATTCGCGGGCCAGGAGGCCGTAGATCACGAGGTCGCGGTGTTCGGTGGGGAAGGCGGCGGCTTCGCGGAGTACGCCTTCCTGGGTGAAGCCCATGCGTTCGGCTACGTTGCGGCTGCGGGTGTTGTCGATCGTGGTGCATAGCCCGACTCGGAGCAGGGCGAGTGGGCCGAAGGCGTGGTCTAGTACGGCGGTGACGGTTCGGCTGATCAGTCCACGGCCGACGAAGTCGGTGTCGAGCCAGTAGCCGATCTCGGCCGAACGCGCCTGACGGTTGATCTCGAGTTGGGCCCAGCCGACCAGGCGCCAGCCGTTGTCCGCCTTGACCGCGATGGACAGCGGCAGCAACGATCCGTTCAGCCAGCCCTGCCCAGCCTCCACCAGGTTTGCGCGGGTCTCCTCCAGCACCGGTGGTTCCTGGTACGCGTCTCCGAACCACTGCGCGAGACGTTGATAGTTGGCCTGCACCAGAGCGAAGTGCGCCTCCGCGATCGCGGCCGTCCGCGGGATCAGTACGGCGTCGTCGCCTAGCGGCCAAGTGAATTCCGCAGCGGTAACAGTGGACACAGCTGCTCCGATCTGGCGTGCCTGGCAGGAGTCGAATCGGCGATCATGCTCGCACATGTGGGCCCGTTGTTGGGGTTACGCTGCTGCGATGCTGGTGGGGCGGGCGGTGGAGCGGGCTTCGGTGGAGCGGGTGCTCGCCGAGGCCGGTGAGGGCCGGTGTGGGTCGCTGGTGGTGCGGGGCGAGGCGGGGATCGGCAAGACCGCGTTGCTCGACCATGCGGCGGCTGCTGCTGACGGCATGCGGGTACTGCGGGTCGTCGGCATCGAGTCCGAGGCCGAGCTTCCGTTCGCCGGACTTCAGTTGATGCTTGCTCGCTTCGCCGATCGCTTCGACGCGTTGCCGGGTCGTCAAGGTCAGGCACTGCGGACCGCGTTCGGCGCGAGCACCTTGCCGGGTGGACCGCCGGCGGTCGGAGCAGCAGTGCTGACGTTGCTCTCCGACCTGGCTGAGGAGCGGCCGCTGCTGTGCCTGGTCGACGATGCGCATTGGTTCGACCGATCCTCGATCGACGCACTGCTGTTCGCCGTACGGCGCCTGCACACCGACCCGGTCGCGATGATCTTCGCCGCGCGGGACGGCGACCGACCGTTCCCTGCCGCCGGGCTGGAAAGCATCGCCCTCAAACGATTGGATCAACCGGACTCGACTCGTCTGCTGGCCAGCGTTCGTACGCTGCCGCGCGAGGCAGCCGAGCGTGTCCTCGCGGAATCCGAAGGGAATCCGCTGGCCATCCTGGAGTTGGCGGCGAGCGATCGCGCCGATCGTCCGTCAGCGCCAGTCGCACCGCTGCCTGCGAGTGGACGCTTGGAGGAGCACTTCCGCCTGCAGGTCCGCGCTTTGCCGGAGAACGCGCAGCGAGCGTTGCTACTTGCCGCCGCCGACCACACCTCAGAGCTCCAGGCGTTCTTGGCCGCCGCCGCGTCTCTGGGGCTGGCTGCCGCGGACCTCGAGCAGGCCGAGCAGGAGCGACTCGTCCGGGTGACCTCCGACTCCGTCGAGTTCCGGCACCCGTTGATCCGATCGGCGGTCTACCAGGACGCGCCGTTCGCCCAACGGGTGGCCGCGCACGAAGCGCTGGCGGAGTCGTTCTCGGACCCGCGTGACGCCGACCGGCGCGCGTGGCACCTCGCCGCCGCTGCCGGTGGCACCGATGACCTGGCCGCCGCGGAGCTCGAACGCGCCGCGCTCCGTGCGGTCGGGCGCGGCGGCCCGGCGTCCGCGGCGCGAGCGCTGGAACGGGCCGCACAGCTCAGCAACGACCGCGCCGACCGAGCCAGGCGTCTCGTCGGAGCAGCTCGAGCGACGTACGACGCGGGCGGGCTCGATCATGCGGCCGAGCTGGCCGCGGCCGGCGGCGCGCTGACCAGACAACCCAGCGAACGGGCCGAGGCCAACTGGATCAGGGCCCAGGTCGCGTACGAGCGCATCTCTCCCGCCGAGGCGAGTGCGCTGTCTCTGGCCGCCGCCGTACCGATCGTTTCGACCGACCCACACCGTGCTGTGTCCATCCTTGCCGAGGCTACGTGGTGTGCGCGTGACGCGGCCGATCCTGTCCTGCTTGGTCGTTGCGCTGAGCAACTACAGTCCGTCCCCGGTGGCCTGGCCGAGGCGTTGATCGGCTTCAGCGACCTGTTGCTCGGGAACGTCAAGCCCGCGGTCGCCTCGATGCGGACGCTGCTGCCCGCTGCCCTTGAGCTGGACGCCACGCTCGACCGGCTGACGGCCGGGTACATGGCCGTGCTCATCGGGGAGGACACCCTGGCGCTCAAACTGCTCGAAAGCCACGTCGCCACGTTGCGCCTTGACGGCGCGCTCGGCTGGCTGCCGTATGCGCAGGAACCACTCGCGCTCGCACAGTTGGTGACCGGCCGCTTCCAGGACGCGGAAGCGACGGTGACCGAAGCGATCGAGCTCGCGACCGACCTCGGTCACGACCTGCAGGTCGTCGTACTGACGTCGATCTCGGCCTGGCTTGCCGCAGTTCGCGGCGACGCCTCAGCCGGCGAGCAGGCAGACCTGGTGCTGGGCGACACCAGGCAGCACCGGATGTCGGCAGCTCTGGTGACCTGGGGCCTGGCGTTGGTGGATCTGATGGCCGGCCAGCCTGCCGCCGCACTCGACCGTCTCGAGCGAGTCTGCGACGGACCGTCCGGCCGGGACGTGGCCGTGCGCGCGATCCCCGATCACGTCGAGGCCGCCGTACGGGCAGGTGAGACGGATCGTGCGCGGCGGTACCTCCCGGCGCTGATCGAGTGGGCGACAGAATCGGGCAACCCCGCGGCACAAGCGCTCGTACTGCGGTGCGAGGCCTTACTCAGCGAGGGAGGCCAGGCGCAGCAGGCCTTCGAGGCGGCGCTGCGTCTCGAAGAATGTGGACCGTACGACCGCGCGCGCACCTGTCTAGCGTACGGCGAGTGGCTGCGACGCAATCGCCGTCGTACGGCGGCCCGGGCACAACTAATGGAGGCGCTCAGCACGTTCGAGCGGATCGCGGCGTACGGCTGGGAACGACGCGTCCGCACCGAGCTGACTGCGCTCGGCGACACCGCTCCGGAGCCGGCGACCGGGATCGGTGGTGCCGGCCAGCTCACCCCGCAGGAGTTGCAGGTCGTACGCCGAGCCGCGCAGGGCATGAGCAACCGGGAGATCGCCGCCGAGCTGTTCCTCAGTCCACGCACCGTCGGTCACCACCTCTACAAGGCCTACCCCAAGCTGGGCGTCAGCAGACGCTCGCAGCTCGCCGGACTGACGCCGTAGCCCATCCGCACCACCCGTCGCGTACGACAGCACCAGTCGTCTGACTGATTCGGAGCGGGCGGCCGTGCTCCTATCGTCAGATCCACTACCTGCACACCTGGGAGGGTCTGATGGCTAAGACGATCATGGGAGCGATTGTCTCCCTCGACGGCTACATGGCCGACGACAGCGACGGCGTCGGACCGCTGTTCGACTGGTTGAGCAACGGGGACGTGAGTTGGTCCTTCGAAGGCAGCGACGACAAGGTCAGCACCACCCAGGCATCGGCCGACTTCACGCGAAACCACTACAAGGGCATCGCGTGCGTGATCATGGGCCGCCGCCTGTTCGACCTCACCAACGGCTGGAACGGCGTACCGGCCGCCGGCGAGCATGTCTTCGTGGTGACGCACGAACCACCGAAGGACTGGGAGCACGCCGGTACGGCGCCGTTCACCTTCGTCGGCAGCGTCGAGGAAGGCATCAAGGCGGGGCGGGAGTACGCCGGTGAAGACCGCATCGTCGATGTGGCTGCCGGCCAGATCGGCGGACAGGCCTTGCGGCTCGGGCTGATCGACCAGGTCGTCGTCAATCTCGTCCCGGTGGTCTTCGGTTCGGGCCGTCCGTTCTGGGCGACCGGTCCGCTGTCCGAGCCGCTCATGCTCGACAACCCGTCGCAGGTCGTCCAGGGCGACCGCGTCACACATCTCGTGTACGACGTACTGAAGGGCTGAAGCCCACGCGGCGAGGGCCGGCGGCGTGGAGGGATGGCCGCCGGGCCTGCGTTCCGGTCAGTGCAGTCGGTCGGATGGTGGGACGGCCGACAGGATCGCCACGGTCTCGGGGGCGTGGACCGTGGTGTCGCGGTGGATGCGCCAGCGGCCGCAGGTGCAGTGCTGGTACCCGATCGTGCCTTGGCTGGTCCGGTGCCGGGACTTGGTCGTCCAGTGGTGGGCGTGCATCTGTCCTCCCGGGGTGGCTGGCGTCCTGATCGACTCTTCACGGCGGCACGCACCGGTCCCAGGTCGTCGACCGGACATCTTGCGGACACTTCCGGCAGGCCTCACGGCAGCGGCGGCCGGTCGTGACCTCCTGCGCCCTAAACTGCGACGGGGAGGCAGGTGTGACCGGTCCGTCGACCTTCGGGGAGCTGCTGCGCAGGTGGCGGGAGCGCGCCCTGTTCACCCAGGAAGAGCTCGCGCAGCGATCCGGTCTCGATCCACGGACCCTGCGGCGTTGGGAGACCGGAGAGTCCGTCCGGCCGCGTGGCAGCTCCCTGCGGCTGGTCGCGGAGGTTCTCGGGTTGACCGACGACGAGTCGCTCGAGCTGGCGGCCGCCGCGCGCGGAGCGACGCTCACGGTCCCCGACAGGCCGCACCAGTTGCCGCCCGCCCCTTCGCACTTCGTCGGCCGGCACGAGGAGCTCGCCGCCTTGCACGCGCGCGTCGCCGAAGGCCGGTCCGTCATTGCTGTCGAAGGCATGGCGGGGGTTGGGAAGACGGCCTTCGCGGTCCAGGCGGGCCGGTTGCTGGCGCCGGACTTCCCCGACGGCCAGATCTTCATCGACCTGCACGGGTTCAGCGACCGCATGCACCCGCTCGAACCGGATCAGGCGCTGGCGCGGACCATGCGGGCGCTGGGTGTGCCGGGCGATCAGCTCCCGGTCGATGTCGAGGAGTGCGCGGGTCTGTTCCGCAGCCTGGTCGCCGACCGACGGCTGCTCTTCGTGTACGACAACGTGGCCGGCGCCGGTCAGGTCGCGCCGCTGCTGCCGGCCACTGCGACCTGCCAGGTCCTCACCACCAGCCGCCACACGCTCGCGAGCCTCGACCGGGGTGCGACCATCCGGCTCGGCACACTGCCCCGGCCGGAAGCCATCGACCTGTTCGCCCGTGCTTCGGAGTCCACAGGGCCGAGCTCCGATCAGCTGACCGAGGTGGTCGAGCTCTGCGGCCGACTGCCACTCGCGCTGCGGATCGCGGCGGCCCGGCTGCGGTCCCGGCCCTCGTGGCAACTGGCCGACCTCGTACTACGGTTGCAGGAGCAACGTGCCGCCGTACTCGACCGGCTCGATGACGAAACGCTCGGAGTGTCCGCCGCCCTCGACCTGTCGTACGCCGCCCTGGACGAGCCGACCCGGCGCGCCTACCGTCTGGTCGGCCTGATCCCCGGCCCGGATATCGACCTCGGAGCGGCCGCAGCGCTGTTCGGCACTGATGATGTCGCCGCCCGCTCAGCGCTGGAGACGCTGCAAGACCTGCACTTGCTCGACGAGGGCCCGGCCGGGCGGTACAGCCTGCACGACCTCACCCGCGCCCATGCGGCCCGGCACGCCCAGGCCACCGAGACTGCGCAGGACCGGTCGGCTGCGCTGACCAGACTCCTCGACCACTACTGCGCATGGGCGAGTGCTGCGATGGATCTGGCCCATCCGTACACCCGCAGTCGCCGACCGGAACCGCCGTACGTGGTGGACCCGCCGGACTGGACCGCGGACCAGGCGAACGGATGGCTCGACACCGAGCTGCCGAACGTGGTGGCCGCTGCCCGAGCCGCCCGCGAACTCGAGCTGCATCGGTACGTGGGCGACCTGGCCGGCCTGGTGCACCGCCGGCTGATCATGCGCGACCGGCTCGGCGAGGCCGACGTACTGCACCTGCTGGCGCTGGAGTCCGCTGACGATCTGGGCGACCGGGCCGCCGCAGCCAGGGCGCACGGGGACATCGGCCGGATACGCCGGCGCCAGAACGACTACCAGGGCGCCGCCGACCACTTCGCCCAGGCGCTGTCGCTTGCCGCCGCGGACGGACTGACTCTGGTGGAGGTGGAGGCGCACATCGGGCTGGCTGCGACAGTGCAGTACGGCGGCAGCCCCGTTGATGCCGACGAGCACCTCATCCGCGCACTGCGGCTGGCAGAGGACGCCGGCGACGAGCTGGGGCAGCTGGAGTCGCACTCCACTGTGGCCCATGCCCGGTTGAGCGAGGGCGCGTACCGGACGGCCGTGAGCCATTTCGACCAGGCCCTCGCTCTGGCTCGGCGAGTCGGCTACCGGGCGCGGGAGGTCGACGCCCTGATCGGCCGTGGCCGGGCTGACGCGGAGCTCGGCCGAACAGCCGCAGCCGTGGACGGGTTCCGCCGTGCGGTGGCACTGTCGCGCGAGGAGGGTCTACCCATCGGCGAGCTCGCCGGCATGTACAACCTGGGCAACGCCCGCCGCCGCAGCGGCGACCCGTCATCCGCGCTGGACTCCTACCGCGAAGTGCTCGCGGTAGCGGTCCGCACCGGGAACCGGAACTGGCAGTACGAGGCACACCAGGGCATGGGACGCGCGTACGTCGACCTCGGTGACGGCCGGTCCGCGCTCGAGCACCACCGGCAGGCTCAACTCCTGGCCGAGCGGAAGCGACTGCGTGCCGATCTCGCGCGGGCCGAGGACGGCCTCGGCGCGGCGTACTCCGTCCTGGGCGACCCGGCCGGGGCCAGGCAGCACTGGCAGACCGCCCTCGGCCTTCTCGCAGAGCTCGGCGTCGACCACACCGACGACCCAGAGACCAGCCGGGACGCGATCACTCAGAAGCTCACAGCCAACTGACGATCAACCGGTCGCCGGACCAAGCTGTCGATCGAGAATTACCGCCCAATCCTGATCGGCCAGCCCGCCGCTGACGAGGACGTCGCGCCAGTCAATGGACGCCTCCTTGATCCCCCACTGAATCTTGCGGATGTCGCCTTGGGCAGCCAGCACGATGGCTGCCTGGACGCGTTCGGAGTCGGCTCCGTTCGCCAGGAGCCGCACGACTTCTTCCGCCGACCCAGCCGCCGGGAAGTCAACGGCGACCCTGCGCTTCAACCGCGCTGACACAGGTAACACGATGCGTGTCATCCTCCTTGACCGGCTGTGGCGATGAGGGACAAGAGTGCCACCACGAGCATCAAGCCTGCGGCGACGTACGCAACGACTGTCGCCGAAATCGCCAGGGCGCGGCCGCTGGTCTGGCCGTGGACCTCGCGGAGCCCAGTACGTGCAGAGCGGACCCCCGCAGCGCTGACCAGCACCGCGGGCACGACCTGAAGGAAGAGACCGGACGCGTCAAATGACGGGTCCGAATACGCCAGCGCGTACATCGCATCGGACGCGGCCCACTGCACCAGCGGCGTGACCAAGGCCAGCACGATGGCCGCCAGAGCTGCCCGCGACCACCGCCCATCGGCCGGGCGCATCGACAGGCGACTACGGAGGCGGCTCGCCGCCAACCACGCCGCCACACCAAAGGCGAGCAACCCGACGAACGACCACAAGGCCGTGTAGTTTCTCCCGTACGAATCTGAAGCCGGTGTTGTCTCCAGTCCAGGCTTGAAGTCCGGCTGCGCCTGAACGGGATCGTCCACGTCGAAGGCTTGCAACTCGGGCGGCGCGCCGACCACCTGCCCGCCTACATCGAGTTCAATCAGCGTGTTGGCCGGCCGCTGCCCCTTGAGCGGCAGCGCCGCGACACCGTCCCGAATCGGGACGTCGACCATGATCGGCGCGCCTCCAGGGCCAACGCCGGACTTGATCGCCACTCTGGTGACGTTCGGAGCGGGCACGACCAGGGCCATCGCGGCGATCGTGTTGTCGATCCCGAGCGAGATCGACGACGCGTTCGTCGGCTTGCCAAGGTCGACGATTCGCATCGCCGGGACCGGAGTACCGGCCCGGCCATAGAGAGCGACATGCGATCCGTCGTGGGCCGGTGTCTCGGCCACGAGCAGGGTCAGGCCTTCGACCCGGGTAGCGAGCAGCCATCTGCCGGGTGAGTGTCCTTCCGCCTCCAGCCTTTCCCTTGCCGCGTCCAACAGCGCGCGGTCACCGGTCAGGTTGCCACGCAGCGGCCAAGCACCGACCGGGTGTGCGGCCACATCCGGCTCACTGTCGTCCGGGCGCGTGCAGGCTCCGCCGAGGAGCAGCATGAAGCCGCTGGCGAGCGCTACGAGCGCGCGAACCGGCCATCTCATCCCACCCCGCGCCACAAGCCCTCCCAGCACGGACGACGGCCCAAGTGCCGCCTACCGCCAGTAAAGGACGCAAGGGCGAGGCTGTACAGGTTCTTAGACGGGCTGGGGTTGTAACTGTTGGCGGGCGATTGATCGGGCCACGATGGCAGCGTCCTCGCCGACGCCGAACAGCACCGCGGACTTGCGCTTGCGCAGGAAGTGGACGCCGCAGAAGTACAGGCCCGGGACCAGCGTGCTCGCACCGTCGTCGGTGAGCGGGAAGCCCATGGCGTCGAACGCAGGGAACCGCACCCAGCGGGTGTAGTCGGGGCGGAACCCGGAGGTGACGATCACCACGAACCCCTTGAGATCCAGCTCCAACGGCGGGTCGGCGTGGAACGGCGGTGGGTCGGGCAGCTCGGGTGCCGTGATCCCCTTGGCGGGGAGTTGCTCGGTGAGCAGCCTGCGCAGGTCGGCGTACCGCGCATCGCCGAAAGCGACCGAGTCGGCGAGGTCAGCGGCGAAGTACGCCCGATGGTCCTCGACCCCGGCCAAGTGGCCCAGGAGGTGTACGCCCGTCTCCTGCAAGGTCCGGTAGTTCAGGTCGTGGCCGCCTCGCTGGCCGGTCACCAGCAGGTTGGCGCCCAGCCGAGCCGCCGGTGAGGGCAGGGCACTCAGCGGGGTGTCGAAGAAGGTGGTCTCTTTCAGCCAGCTGACGATGTCGCGGCCGCCGGTACGGCGCGGCAGCCAGGGCGCCCGTCCGCAGGCCAGGAACACGTCGCGACCCGCTTCGTGCAGCTCCTCGGAGAGCTGGCAGCCGGTCTGACCGCTTCCGACGACCAGGACCTTCCCCGGCGGAAGAGCGGCAGGGTTGCGGTAGTCATGGGCATCGACCACCGTCACGTCGTTCGGGATCCCGGCCACCACCTCGGGGCGGTGTGGTCGCTGGAAGGCGCCCGTACACACAACAACTGTCGCGGCCTGCAGCTCGCCGACCGAGGTGCGGAGGAGAAACTCGCCGTCGGGTCCGGGCTCGAGGCTGTCCACGGCGACACCCTCGCGAACCGGCGCACCGAAGCTCGACGCGTACCGCTCCAGGTATCGAACGATCTCGTCGCGCGGGACGAAGCCCTCCGGGTCGTCACCGGCGTACGTCGCGCCACGCAGACTCATGGTCCAGTTGGGTGTGACCAGGCAGAAGCTGTCCCACAGGCTCCGCCAGGTTTGGCCAACCTGCGCACGTTCGAGCACCACGTGATCGATCCCGAGGGCGGTCAGCTCGTAGCTCACCGCCAGGCCCGCCTGGCCAGCTCCAACCACCACCACTGGGTACCTGCTCATGCGTCGATGCTGCCGTCGGCAGGACCACACAAGAAGTGCAGTGTCTGAACCCCTGCCGACCTGTGGGCTTCAGTCGACGCGGCGCTTCCAGGTGGGGAGTGCCCGCGCCAGCGCGCGCGGTCCACGAACCTCGATCGCCCCGCACCGCAAGGCGTCGCCCCACTCGAGCTCTCCGAGATCCCAGCGAGCGAACGCCACCGGATCGCTCACCACGACCACCAGATCTTCTTCTCCGCCGGGGTGCCTCTCGCAGATCTCAGCGTCGCCACGCTCGATCAGCAGCCAGCCGCGGCTGCCCGGCCCCGACAGCGTCGCGTAGTCGAACCGGACCAGGACCCGGCGGTCGGGAAGCCGGCCGCGATCGAGGTGGCTGTTCACGAAGCCCCACAGCACGATGCCCGGATGCGCGTGCTCGGGTGTCAGCTCCGCCCACTGCGATCCCCAGTGCTGCAGAGCCAGCATGACCTCCGACAGCTCCCGGCCCGCTTGCGTCGGCTCGTACGTCGAGCCCGGACCGCCGGGCTTCGGACGGATCTCGAGTACGCCGGCGCGTTCCAGATCCCGCAACCGCTTGGACAGCAGGCCACGAGACAACCCAGGAGCGCCGTCGGCGATCTCGTTGAAGGTCCGGCAGCCGATCAGCACGATGTTGCGCAGGATGATGAACGACCAGCGCTCGGCCAGCAGTTCGGACGCCCGCGCGATCGGGCAGTACTGCCCGTAGGTCCTCACCCCACCCAGCCTTTCACCCCGGTGCGACCCCCACCAGTGCAAATACAGAACCTCAGATGAGGATCGGGAAGGAGAACAGGAATCCGGCCGAGATGGCGAAGCCGAGGCCTGCCATCGCGAGCAACGCCAGCTGATACCGGCGTCGCCGCATCCGCGAGGACAGCGCGGTGAAGAACAGCACGGTCGCGAACGCGACGGTGAGGATCGTGTAGTTGTCGCCGCGCTGGTTGTTGCGCAGCGCCGTCGCGAACCTCTCGTCCGCGCGGGCGTCCGACTGCTGTGCCTGCTTCAGCTCGGGGATCGAGTACTCGGGCAGCTCGAACGGGGTCGGCGCCGCGTCGGGGTTCTGCAGCGGCCTGGACTGCGTCCAGATCGGGAAGCTCGTCGCCAGTGGCTCGGGGAAGCGTGCCTGGAGAAAGCTCGTGAGCTCGGCGTCCTTGGCCTGGTAGGCCTGGAGCCACTGGGTGAACAGCGACACCTGGATCGTCATCTTCCGGTTGGCGACGCCTTCCAGTCTGGACGCCTCGATCCGGGCCGAGGAGGCCTGGGAGAAGCTGATCGACATGGCCCCGCCCCACTTGCTGGCCTGAAACCCCGACCAAGCGGTCAGGATGGCCGTCACCGACAGCAGCACAACCGCCACCAGTTCGCGCCAGTCGGTCGTGTCCCCATCCGGCTCGGCCATCCGAACGTCCCTCCTCGAGCTGCAGACCACGCGCCTCCAGACTCATCGCCACCCCGACCGGCCCCAACCATCCCGGGCGGATGATTCGGCTGCGGGCCACCTGATCGGCCACTTAGTTGCTCAGGGCCACCGCTTCGCCCGGCTCCGGGTACTGCGGCATTTGTGAATCGAATCACAAATTCGTTTCCCCGGCCGGGGTATTGCTGCGAGGATCTGCGCATGGCCAGCGGCGGTGCACGGCAGCGGAGGTGGCGGATGGCTGCCGTTCGCCACTGGCTGGACCGGATGACCGAGACGTGGATCCCGCCGACACACGGTGATCTGACCAGCCCCTGGCGCTTCCTCTTCTGGCTCACTCGATCGCAGTCGCGGCGGGTCGCGACAGGTGCGCTGTTGGGCACCCTCTGGATGGTCGGCTTGGCGGTGCCACCGTGGGTGCTGTCCCGTGCGGTGGATGACGGACTTGTCGCCGGAGACACGGCCGCCCTCGTCTGGTGGGCTCTGCTCCTGCTCGTGGTCAGCGTGCTGAACGCGCTCGTGGGGATCGCGCGGCATCGCACGATGACCAAGATCCGGATGGACGCATCGTTTCGCTCGGTCCGGGCAACGGTGTGGCACACGTCCCGCCTGGGCGCCTCTCTGACGCGTCGCGTGAGCGCTGGAGAGGTGGTGACGGTTGGCATCGCCGACGTGTACACGGTGGCGATGGCGCTGACTGTCACGGGTCCCGGCGTCGGCGCGGTGGTCGCGTACGCCGTAGTCGCGGTCGTGCTGTTCACCATTTCGCCACTGCTGGCCGCGGTCGTGCTCGCCGGCGTTCCGCTGCTCGCTGTCGCAGTAGGCCCGTTCTTGCAGCGCATCGAGCGCACCGGCGGCGAGTACCGCGTGCATCAGGGGCGGCTGACGACCCGCCTGGTCGATGTCCTGGCCGGGCTACGAGTGCTCAACGGCCTCGGCGGGAAGGGCGTTGTCGCCGAGCGGTACGGACAGGACTCGCAAGGACTGGTGAATCGTGGCTACCGCGTCGCCGGGCCCTCGAGTTGGGTCGGCGCACTGTCCACCGGACTCCCGGCGCTGTTCCTGGCCGCGGTGGTGTGGCTGTCGGCGCGCATGGCTGCGACCGGTGACATCAGCATCGGAGACGTTGTTGCCGTCTACGGCTACGTCGCCGTGCTCGTCGTACCGGTGTCGGCCTTCATCGAGGGCGGAGGTGACATCGCTCGTGCGCGGGTGGCCGGTCAGCGAATCATCGATCTGCTCAACCTGCCGGTCACACGCGACAACGACCGCGACGGGGTGATTCCCACTGACGGAGGCCCATTGGCCGATCCGCGATCGGGCGTCGTGATTTATCCCGGACGGTTCACCGCGCTGGTCGCTGCCCGCCCGGCGGAGGCAGTCGCTGTGGTCGAGAGGCTTGGGCAGCTGAGCACCGACCCCGAGGCCGGTGCGACCTGGGCCGACGTACGGATCGATGATGTTGCCCGCTACGAGTTCAGGCGCCGGCTGGTTGTCGCCGACAACCACGCCGAGGTGTTCGCCGGCACGGTCCGCGACATCGTTGCGGGACGCCTTGAACCCGACGACGTCCGAATCCGTGCCGCCCTGCACGCGGCCGTGGCCGAGGACGTCGTGGAGGCGTTGCCCGGCGGTCTGGACGCGTCGATCGCGGCCGGCGGGAGTGACCTGTCTGGTGGCCAACGGCAACGGATTCAACTCGCCCGGGCGATCTATGCCGCACCTGAAGTCCTGCTCGCAGTCGAACCCACCTCCGCGGTCGACGCCAACACCGAAGCAGCCATGATCGACCGGCTCCGCGAAGCCCGGCGCGACTCGACGACGGTGATCACCACGACGTCACCGCTCGTACTGGACCGCGCCGACGAAGTCATCGTCCTGGTCGACGGTCAGACGTCGTCAGTCGGGACACACGCCGAACTCCTGCGCAGCGATCGCGGCTATCGAGACGTGGTATCCCGTGCACAGGGCGATCAGGAGAACGATGAGTAGGCAACTGCCGATCGCAGGCACCCGCGAGGTCCGTGCTGCGGCGCTGCGTGACTTGCGCGCGGACAGGGGCGCCGTGGTCGGGATCGTCTGTGTCAACGGGCTTGCCGCTGCAGCGGGCCTGGTTGGGCCATGGTTGCTCGGCCGGATCATCGACACGATCCAAGCCGGCGGCAGTGATGTGCTCAGCCGGGTGGACCGTCTCGCCTTCGGCGCCTTGGTGTTCACGATCGTGCAGACAACCCTGACCTGGTGGGCGCTGAAGATCGGCTACCGATTCGGCGAACGCACAGCGGCACGTGTTCGAGAACGCTTCCTGAAACGCACCCTGGCACTACCGCCACGAGTCGCAGACCATCTGCCCACCGGCGACCTGATCGCCCGCGGAAGCACCGACGCATCCGTGGTGGCCATGACCTTGCGGTACGCCGTACCCGAGGTACTCGTTGCCCTCGTCCACGCCCTGTTCCTCGTCGTCGCCGTGGTCGTCCTGGATCCGTTGCTCGGACTGTGTGGGCTCGCCTGCCTGATCGGCGTCGCGGCGGCCGTGCGCTGGTATCTGCGGCGTGCCAGACCGGTCTATCTGGCGGTCGCAGCGACCGGAGCAGAACTGGCGGACGTCGTCGCCAGCACCGCCAAAGGCGCCCGGACGATCGAACTGCTCGGGTTGGGAGACCGCCGAGCGCAGGCCGCAGAATCCGCCGTCACTCAAGCCCGGTCCGCACGCCTAGGGGCACTGTGGCTGCGAACGGTGCTGTTTCCGTGGGCAGACGTGTCACTGGCACTGCCGGTGGTCGGAGTTCTCCTGGTCGGCGGCGCCCTGCAGGCCAATGGTGTGGTCAGCCTCGGTGTAGTCGTGACGGCAACGGTGTACCTACGCCAGCTCGTCGGCCCACTCGACACCCTGATGCTCTGGATCGAACAACTACAAGGCGCCGGCGCCTCCTACGCCCGCGTCGAGGGTCTGGCCGACGTCCCCGACGAGGAACCCCGGCCAACCACGCACGCCGGCGCCGCCGAGGACGGCGACCGTATCCAGGTGAGCAACGCTCACTACAGCTACACCGAGGATCGCGACGTGCTGCACGGAATTGATCTGTCGGTGCAACCCGGAGAACGGTTGGCCATCGTCGGCACCTCGGGGGCAGGGAAATCGACGCTGGCACGGCTCCTCGCCGGCCTCGACCGCCCGCACACCGGGTCAGTGACCATCGGCGGTACGCCGGTTGCCGACCTGCCGCCCGACGAGCTGCGCGAACACGTCGTACTCATCACCCAGGACCATCACGTTTTCCACGACACGCTGCGCGACAACCTGCGGATCGCACGACCGAACGCGACCGACAAGGAGTTGTACGCCGCCTTGGACGCCGTCGGAGCCGCGTGGTTGAACGACCTCCCCGACGGGCTGGACACCGAGATCGGCGACGACACCACCCTCGACGGAGCCAGTGCCCAGCAACTCTCGCTGGCACGAGTCGTCCTCGCCGATCCGCACACCCTGATCCTCGACGAGGCGACCGCACAACTCGACCCCAGGACAGCACGCCGTACAGAACAATCGCTGGCCGCCGTACTGCGGGGTCGTACCGTGATCGCGATCGCCCATCGCCTTCAGACCGCGCACGATGCCGACAGGATCGCCGTCATGGAAGCCGGCGAGCTCGTCGAGCTCGGCACCCACGACGAACTCGTCAGCGCAGGACGCGTCTACGGCAAACTCTGGCGGTCATGGCACGCAGAGGCCGACGACTAGGTGGGTCGCGTCCAGTCGCGTCGGTTCAGCTCCACGGTGAGGTCGTTGAAGGCGACTCGGTCGCTGTCGGTTGCGGTGTGCGGCCGGGCGAACCAGTCCGCGTACTCCGCCAGCTCGGACAGTCGCCACTCCAGGTCGAACAGCTCGATCATCTCCCAGTTCGGAGCGGCCAGTTCGGCGTATCCGGAGTCGACCAGGGTGCCCACGTCACGTTCCCGCGGTGCTTGGGCCAGCGATTCCCAGTCGACGAAGACAACCCTCTGATCGGTGACGAGCTGGTTGGCGGTGTGCGGCTCACCGTGCGTCGGCACCCACGGATGGTCTGCGGCCCGGCGAGCCAGCTCGTGGTAGCTGTCGGTCCAGCGTCGGATCGCGTTGATCCGCTGGGCCAGGGCAGTCCGGGCAGGTTCGCCGTACGGGCCGGTCTGCCATGGGTTGCGCAGCAGGTCGGCCAAGGAGTCGCCGAAGTCCTCTCCGACCCGGGGATGCCAGCTCGGGATGCCCGCGGGAGGCGCGGCGGCGTGCAGGCGCGCGAGCGCTTCTGCGTTCTGCTGAGCCAGGCGGTCGCTGTCGATGCCGCCTGAGCCGACCGGTTCGCCGTCCAGCCATGGCACACAGCTCAGACTGCCGCCGGCCAGCGGAGCCGTGTAGTGACCCTGGCGATTGCGTATGGATGCCACGACGAACTCGAGTCCGCTCGCGGCCAGCTCGCCCGCCGCGGCGTAAGCAGCCTCGAGCGACTCCGCCGAGTGGCGTCGGCCGAGGCTGTCGAGCGTGACGAACAGCCGCGGCATCCCGCCGTACGAGACCCGCCAGTGGTGCGCGCCGAACCCGACCGGCAGATGTTCGATCGCGTCGAGGTCGATCGCCCAGCCCGTTCGGACGGCATCGAGGACCGCCTCGGCTGAGACGACCTCCGGCGGCTCACGCATGAATGCAGCCAAGCACATGCTCGGCCCAACTCTTGGTGAGGAGTCGTGGGGAAGGTTCGGGGAAGGCGGTGTTTCTACGGTCGGCGGTGTGGTGGTCCACCAACCGAACGGAGTACTGCCATGACCGCAACGGGCTCCTCGACCGAGTGGGACTCCATCGTCGTCGGCGGCCGCGTCGCCGGCGCCTCGACCGCACTGCTACTCGTCCGCGCCGGCCTGCGGGTGCTGGTTGTGGACCGCGGCCGCCGAGGCTCGGACACCGTGTCCACGCATGCGCTCATGCGCGGCGGCGTCCTGCAACTGCGACGCTGGGGTTTGCTCGACCGTGTGGTTGCCAGCGGCGCGCCTGCGGTGCGCCGGGCGACGTTCCATTACGGCGCGGAGTCCCTGGCTGTCTCGCTCAAGCCGTATGCCGGTGTGGACGCCTTGTACGCGCCACGTCGTACCGTCCTCGACGCCATCCTCGTCGACGCCGCGGAGGAAGCCGGCGCGCGGTTCCGTTTCGGGACGGCGGTCGAAGACCTGGCCCGCGATACCACCGGCCGCGTCGTCGGAGCGGTGCTGCGCGACCATGGCGGGGCCACCTGGACCGATCACGCGCGACTCGTTGTCGGCGCCGACGGACGCGCCTCTGCGGTGGCCGCTCGGGTGGCCGCACCGACCATTGCAGCGGGCGCCAACGCCGGGGCGTACGCCTACGGGTACTGGCCAGCCGCGGACCTGGACGGCTATCACTGGTACTACGGCGACGCGTTGTCCGCTGGGGTCATCCCCACGAACGACGGTCTCGCGTGCGTGTTCGTCGGCGGTCCACCGGACGTGCTCGCCAAGGCTGCGGGCGACCGAGGGCCTGCCGCCGCGCATCACAGGCTGCTGGAGCGGCTCGACGGCGGACTTGCCGACCTCACGGCAGCACCGCCGTACGGCGCTGTGCGGTTCTTCCGCGGGATGCCTGCGCGACTGCGTCGACCCTACGGGCGTGGTTGGGCGCTCGTCGGGGATGCCGGCTGCTGGGTAGATCCGCTCTCCACTCACGGGATCACCGACGCACTGCGCGACGCGGAGTTGCTGGCGGAGGCCGTTGTTGCCGGATCGGGATCGGAGGACGACGCCGGGTCCGGGCTGACCGGCTACCAGACCCGGCGGGACTGTTTGGCTCTGCCGATGCAGCCGATCGTCGACCGTCTCGCTTCCCACGAGTGGGACCTCGGAGAGGCCCGCCGGTTGCTGCGCGGGCTGTCCTCGGTGATGGCCGACGAGGTCGAAGCGATCCGCGGTTTCGACGCTGCCCCCTCGCGCATCGCCTGACAGGGCCGGCGCGATTACAGTTGCCGATAGGAGTAGCGATGGGCGTCGAGATCGAGCTGTTGGGCGGCTTCGCCGTCCGGGTCGACGGGCGGGCCGTTCCCGCGGAGGAGTGGCGTCGCCGCCAGGCGGCCGCGCTGGTCAAGCTCCTCGCGCTTGCGCCGCGCCGGGCGCTGCACCGTGAGCAGGTGATCGACGCACTGTGGCCCGGTGACGGGATCGACAGTGCGGCGGCACGGCTGCACAAGGCCGCTCACTACGCCCGGCGCACGCTCGGCGATCCGCGGGCGATGGTCCTGGCTGGGGACATCGTGTCCCTGTTCCCGGACGTCGAAGTGGTGGTCGATGCGGAGGTGTTCGAGCGGTCCGCCCAGCAGGCCCTCGCCGCCACAGACGGGCCAGGCCGCGAGGCGGCTACCGCGGCCGATCTCTGGTCCGGGGACCTGCTGCCCGAGGACTCGTACGAGGCGTGGCTGGAGGAACCGCGGGAGCGATTGCGCCTGCTGCATCAGAAGGTACTGCGTCGAGCCGGTCGCTGGGAGGATCTCGCCAGCGCCGACCCCGCCGACGAGGACGCCAGCCTGGCCGTAGCGCGAAAGCTCGCCGGCGGCGGTGACAGGCGTGGAGCGCTGCGACAGCTGGAACGGCTTGAGCGAGCGCTGCGCGGCGAGCTCGGCGTCACCCCGAGTCCGGCTGTCGCGTCGTTGCGCGCCGAGCTGCTCGCCCTGGACGTCCCGCACGCCGAGGGCCGGCGGCCGCCGCTGGGCCGCGCTCCCGAACTCGGCCGGATCGACCGGCTCATCGTTGCCGCGAGCAATGGCCAGGGCCGGACGCTGTTCGTGTCCGGGCCCGCGGGCATCGGCAAGACCGTCGTACTGCGCTGGCTCGACCGGCGAGCCGAAGAGCACGGGCTGCGCGTCGGTTTCGGCACGGCTGCCGCCATCGAGGGGGCGTGGCCCTACGCGCCGGTGCTCGAGGCGCTCGCGGATCTGTGCCGGCGCCATCCTGCTCTGCTCGACGGCCTGGCCGACGAGTACCGCGTCGAGATCGAGGGGGCTCTGCGCGGCGCCTCCCCGGACTGGGACGGCGAGAGCCGCCACCAGCGACTGTTCGTCAGCGCCGCCGAACTGCTGCGGCTCGCGTCCTCGAGCGGCGGCGCAGTGCTCGTCGTCGACGACGCACACGACGCCGACGAGGCCAGCCTGCGCCTCCTGCATTATCTGTCCCGGAGCGCGGTCGGGGAGAGGATCGTGATCGTGGTCGCGCACCGGCCGTGGCCGCTGCGGCCGGCGATGGACGCGATGCGCCGCAGCCTGATCGGCCGCGGCACGTCCGTGCCGTTGGACCTCGGTCCGCTGGCCGATGAGGACATCCGCCAGCTGGCCGGCCGGGCCGTCGGCGAGGATCAGGTGCTGCTCGAACGAGTGGTGAAGCTGTCCGGTGGCAACCCGTTCGCCGCGGTAGAACTTGCGCGCACCGCCAGGGTGGGCGACGACCGCGCCGGTCCGATGGGCGCACTGGTGCTCCGCGGCATCGGCGCCGACGCGACCGCCGCGCTGATCAGGGTTGCAGTGCTGGGTGGTGCGTTCGACACCGACGAGTACGTCGCCCTGTCGGGCGTCGGGGAGGCGCGCGCCTATGTACTCCTCGACGACACGCTCGCCGCGGGTGCGATCGAGCAGACCAGTGCCGGCTACCGCTTCCGGCACTCGCTCGTGCGCGATGCGCTGCTGGACGGGCTGCCGCCGCACCGGCTCCTCCCGCTGCACCGTCATGCTGCCGAGGTGTTGCGCGGCCTCGGCGCCTCACCCGCGCGGATCGGCTATCAGCTGCTGCAGGCCGGCGACGTCGGTGCTGCTGCACCGTTCCTGCTGCAGGCCGCCCGCACAGACGCGGCCATCGGGGCTTACCGCGATGCGCTCGCGCTGATCGACACGGTGCGGCAGGAGGTCCGTGACCCGGAGCGCGGGCCGATGCTCGCTCTCCGCGCGGACATGCTGATGGCCACCGGTGACGCAGGCGCCATCCTCGCGTACCGGGAGGCGCTGGGCGCCACCGTCGACCCCGCCGAGCAGCGGCGATTGCTGCCACGGCTGGCGCGGGCCGCCACCTTCGCCGGCGATTACGCGACTGCGGCCGAAGCCCTCGAAGGTCTGGAGCCGAACGGATCGGCCGACGACGCCGCGTTGCTGCTCCAGCGCGGGATCCTGTCGTACCTGACCGGCGATCTCCCAGCGGCCGAGGCTGCCGCGGACGAGGCACGCCGCCGGATCGGAGTGGCCGATCCCGGCGACTGGCGGATGTACGACCTGATCTCCTTGCAGGGCCTGGTCGCGCACCTGCGCGGGGAGTGGTTCGGCCGGCTCGCTGTGGAACTGCGTGCCGGCGCGCGACGGCCGGACCTGGCCCGGTCGATGTTCGACAGCCACCTCTGCGTGGCGGAGTTCCTGCTGTACGGACCGACGCCGTACGCCGAGGTGCTAGCGCTCGCCGCCACCCTGCGCGAGTCGGCACAGCGATCCGGCGTTCTGCGGGCTGTCGCCTTCGCCACCGCGCTGCGCGGCGAGGCTGCCTTGCTCTCGGGCGACCTGACCCTCGCCGAATCCGAGCTCACCGAGGCCGCACAACTGCATCACGACATCGGCTCGACCGCGGGTGAGGCCCACAGCCTGCAGCGGCTCGCCGAGGTGCGCCTCGAGCAGGGTGACCCTGCCGAGGCGAGGCGACTCTTGCACCGAGCGCTTCCGCTCGCTCGCTGGTCGTCGATCGCGCTGCATCTACTGCAGCGCGTGTACGGGACGATGATCCGCGCGGCGCCGGACGCAGACAGTGCCCGGGCCGCCGTGGACCAGGCAACGGCCGCCCTTGGCCAGGAAGACTCCTGCACCTTCTGCTCCATCATGCTCGCAGTGCCCGCCGCGACTGCCTGCGCCGACGCCGGCGATCTCGACGACGCTCGCCGGTACCTCGCCGCCGCCGAGAAGTCCGCTGCACTGTGGAAGGGCACCGCGTGGCAGGCCGCGATCGCCGAGGCACGAGCACATCTGCACAGCGCCGAAGGTGACCGCGACGGCGCGCGTCGCCGGCTGCTCGAAGCCGCCGAGCTCTTCGCCGCGGCCGGCCAGCCCCTCGACGCCGACCGCTGCCTCACCTGACGACCCGATGTCCTGCGACATCTGCCGGGGGCACCCACCAAACCTGCAGGTCAGGGGCTGCTTGGGCGCAAAGAGGCGCACGAAGGACCGGCGATCGTTGGGGCCAAACGTGGGGCCGAAGTCGTGGCGACTCGTGTTGCCTGCAGTTGCACCGCGAAGGCCTCGACACTGTGTGGCCAGAGCCGGACCAGCCGACCACCGCCGTCGTCGAACGCTGGCACTGCGAGCGGTGTCAACCTCACCGGGCCCGCATCACCATGTGCGGAGGGTGCAACTCGACGGTGATGCTCGGCGGACACCTCGCGGCCGGCGAACTGGAACAGATGCCTGACGCGGTCGTGCTGTGGCTCGTGGGCCACGGCTGGACCCGCGCTGTCGACGAATGGGTTTGCGGAGCTCACTCCGAAGCCATCGATAATGCCTAGCTGCCACGCGCGGACTCTTGCTAACGTCCTGCGCATGCAGAAGAACTGGAGTGCCGGACATCCGGCACCGCCCGGCCGGCCAGCACGCA
The DNA here is from genome assembly GCF_004331465.1 of Kribbella pittospori. Taxonomy (GTDB): domain Bacteria; phylum Actinomycetota; class Actinomycetes; order Propionibacteriales; family Kribbellaceae; genus Kribbella; species Kribbella pittospori. Next base: position 82,409 of record NZ_SJKB01000015.1, on the reverse strand, counting down.
CTGACTGAGTCCCTTATCCAGTTCAGTCGCGTGCTGCGCCCGAGCCCCGCGAGGATGGCGCAGTCCCGGAAGGGTGCTACTTCGCATGCAGGTTCCAGACCGCAATCTCAACGAGTTGCGTGAGCATGGCTTCACGATCGTTCCCGGATTCCTTGCCCCTGAAGAGCTGAAGGCCGCTCAGGAGGCACTCTGGGAACAGCATGTCCATCCCGGTGGATATGAATGCTTCGGCTACCCCCGCCCCGCAGAGTACTTCGCCGACCCGTCAGCCCATCAGGAATACGCGGCCAGCCAGTTCGCCGGGAGTCGAATGGCGCCGTGGCAGTCCTGGGATCTGAACCGGCTCGCGTTCCACCCAGACCTGGTGGATCTGGCTGAGCGATTCCTCGGATCGGCGGACCTCCACCTCTACGACGCAGACCTATGGGCGAAATATGCAGGCGCGATCGACTACGAACAGCCGCACCATCGCGACTTCATCAACCACACACTCGTGGTCCCCAGACGCGACGACCCTGGACGCCAGCTGAGGTCCTACATCCTGCTGTCCGACATCGACGAAGACGACGGACCAACCAAGATCGTCCCACTTGCGGCAGGCGCCGAACGCCCCTATTGGCCAACAGACAAACTCCACGGCTGGGAGAATTTCGCCGGCGGAACCGGCCTCGAGCTTGGCGCGTTCGCCGACGTCGAGGTGAGCGTGACCGGGCCCGCCGGCAGCCTCTTCGCGTTCCGCACGGACATCCTGCATCGCGGATCGAACATGACCGGTGTCCGTCGCGCCCGCTTCGTACTCGAGGTCAATTACGAGGTGTGGGGATCAAGATGGACCGGCAGGACGGAATGGCCCGTCCACTCACAGAACCCGCATTGGACCGAGACGATGGAACGGGCCACGCCCCGTGAGCGCGAACTGTTCGGATTCCCTTCGGTCGGCGACCCCTACTGGGACGACCAGACGCTCGCAGACGTGCAATGCCGCTACCCGAGCATGGACATGGCGCCATACACGGACCAGGCGTCCCGATGAACGTGGAACCCCGCGACTTCGAACGCGACGCGCTCGTGTCGACACTTCACGCCTGAGAGCTTTCGGACACGTCGCTCAGCTATATGCCGGTCGGTGCTGGAGCGCATCACTACTTGCCGTTCAATTCGGGCGGGCAACGTTGGTTCGTCACGGTCGACGGGCTCTTCGGCAAGTTGTTCGCGATGTTTGGCCCGACCTTCTCGCCCTAGATCGATGTTGACCTCGAGGCGGCGTTCAAGGCGCTCGAGGGCGCCTTCCGCACGGACGTTGCCCTGCACGATGGCGGACTTGAGGTGGACCTGCGGGAGCTGTTGCGGGGCTTGGAGCCCGAAGACTCGCACGCGCTCGTCTAGACCGGCGTCGGCCGTAAGGACGGACAGAGCGTAACCGGGCGGTGATCGCCGCCCAGCGGCCGGGTCAGCATCGCCTAGTGCAGCCGGCTGGGGAGTCGCGCAGCCGGTCGCCGACCGGGTCACCCAAATGCTCAGCGGCTTTGTGTAACGCGAAGGGGTACACACTTGAGCTAGCCCAGGCAGTAGCCAGGCGAACCGGCCCCGGGCCACGAGTTGGTCAGCAAGCGGCCCGATGGTTTGATTGTCGCGCTCCTGGCTGCACGACTCGATCACCAGTCGGTCGACGTCGAGCGCCAGCAACGCGGGGATCAGTGCTCGCAAGCAGTCATCTCTGCTGCTGCGGATCGCGGCACCTCCTGGCGGCGAACCGCCGCCAGGAGTCGACGTCGAGGAAACCGCCGACGAGCTCGAGGTCGACCTCCCCGGCGCCGCGGCTCCGGGCGTGATCATGGAGTGGAACGACCGGCACCTCATCGTGCACGGCCGGATCCCGGCGCGCACCCATACCGGGCCGCTGCGCCGACACACCCGGCGCACCGGGCCGATACACCACACCATCGAGCTTCCGGCGCCGGTGCAGGGCGACAAGATCACCGCCACGCTGACCAACGGCGTACTGACCATTCATGCGCCCAAGGCCCACCCCCGCCCCCTGTCTACATCGTTGACGCCGACGCTACCGATGGACCGCTGCCATGAACGCACCGCCGCTGGACCCGTACGCGACCCTGGGCGTGACCGTCGGGCCTCCGACGACGACCTCGACCACGCCTTCCGCGGACTCGTCCGCCAACTCCACCCCGACACCCGCACACCAGACCCCGACAACGACGCTGGCAACAAGTCCGGCAACGACGCCGATCGGCGCCTGCAGGATCTCCTCAACGCCTACGCCACCCTGCGCGACCCGATCCGCCGCGCCGCCTACGACCGGACCCTGGCCCAGGCAGTTGCGCCCAGCGCTCCTTCGCCGCAGCCGCGGGGCTCGCAGGCCGTGCCGATCCGGGTCGGTCCGGCGATCCGGGTCAGCCCAGTGCGCTGGGAACCGCCAGCAGCAGGAGGAAGACACGATGGCACCCGTTGACGACATCGAGACCTACTGCGACAACGGCGTCCGGAAGACCCGCTGGCGCAACAGCTCCGAACCTTTCGCCGCCGGCGGCGGCAAGCAGCGCCAAGTCAGCCAAGGCGCCACCGTCGCGCAGTGGTACAGAGTCGACCAGATCATCACCCAACCCCGACGGCACCACCGCCGAACACAACTCCTACCGCTACCGCCGCGAAGCCCACGCCACCGGCGAGTTGGACGACATCGCCGACCTGGTGGCGCCCCTCCTCAGCGCCTGACCGGAGCGGCGATTGATCGACACCTGGCATGCGAGGCGCTGGGACGGTTGGTGATCGTGTCCGCGCCGTCGAAGCCTCGCTTTCGCCCATGCTGGAGGTCCTGGGTCGTCACACAGAGTGGATGGCCACGAACTTATGCGATGGGGATAGACGAGAAGTTGGCGGGTACCTTCCGCACCTAATCCGAAGATGTGGGGAGTAGCTCATGATTGACCAGGATCAGGTGCAGAGGTTGATCGGTCGTGATGCCTACGGCAGCGACGGCGACAAGATCGGCCGGGTGGGCCAGGTGTTTCTCGACGACCAGACAGGCAGGCCGGACTTCGCTACCGTGAACACCGGGCTGTTCGGGATGAGTGAAAGCTTTGTTCCGCTTGTCGAGGCGATGCTGACCGACGCGGGGTTGTCGGTGCCGTTCACCAAGGAGCGGGTCAAGGACGCACCGAACGTCAGTCCCGACGATGGGCACCTGTCGGAGGAGGACGAACAGCTGCTGTTCGAGTACTACGGCCTTGGCTATGCCGCGCGGGCCGAGCGGCACCGCGATGACAGCGGGAACGCGGGTGACGATGTTGTGGGCCGTGATACTTCGGGTCCGACCACTGACCAGGCGATGACGCGGTCGGAGGAGCGGCTCGACGTCGGTACCCAGCGGCAGGAGGCCGGCCGGGTCCGGTTGCGCAAGTACGTGGAGACGGAGCAGGTGCAGACCACGGTGCCGGTACAGCGCGAGCGGGCGGTGGTAGAGCGTGAACCGATCACCGACGCCAACATCGATGCGGCCACGTCAGGACCGGAGATTTCTGAGGAAGAACACGAGGTCGTCCTTCACGAGGAGAAGCCGGTGGTCGGAACACATACCGAGCCGGTTGAGCGGGTCCGACTGGGCAAGGAACAGCGCACCGACGAGGAGACCGTTTCCGGTGAGGTGCGTAAGGAGCGCATCGAAACCGACGGCGACATCGACAGCAAGTAGGTTGCCTCAGCACACCCCGGTGGCGGGGCGTGCTGGCGCGTTCGTCCGCCGGCGCCCCGCCACCGCAACTGCCACGCCACGCTCTGTTCCGACACACGCGTAGCACTAACTGGCACCCAGAAGAGTCAGTCAAGTAGTCGTGTCGCGATCGTCCGCCGCGGTGATCAGGCGCGGCTGTCGACCCGCAACCGCAACGACATCAGCGACCGGTTCCCCGACATCGTCGCCCATCACCTACGCCGTAGCTGCCCTCCGGCATCGATGCCTGCCACTGTCGCTCCGCTGACGGGCGCGCTGGTCCCGGATGCTGGGGATGTCAGGCCCTCCCGCATCCCTGGCCGATCGCGTTGACTCGTCCCGGGCGAGAGAAGCCAGGCGCATAGCGGGAACTGAGAGGACCCCCCGGCCGCATCCCGGCCCGGCTTCTGTCGCCGTTGACGGTTGGCTCAACCGCAGATGGCGGCAGCCAGACGATCGAGCGATTCCTGCAGACCATCGGCGCCGACCACCGGTAACTCGTCGATCATGTCGAGATGGGTGAACTCCCGCCAGTCGTACACGTGGGTGACCAGGCAGCCCACGCCGTCCGGCTCGAGCCGCCACCGCGGTGCGACCGGTGGTTGCTGCTCGATGCCGCAACCTCGGCGAAAGGGCGCCGACGAGCTGGGAACGAGGACTGGCAAACCATCGTGCACCGGCCTCCGCCAAGCCGCAGCGCGACTCGTTGACGGCGGCTTGACCCGTCGAGATCATCCTCGACATCATGCGCCCGTCCCTACTCCTGGCGGCAGGGCCGCCAAGTCGGCCTGTTCCACACGATCGGCGAATATCGCGAGCCGGCAACGCGGCGACCATCGGCGCGCGGATCGATCAGCTGCTCGACAGCACCACGCTCAGCAAGCGAGTCCGGCACACGCTCGGCAAGATCTTGGTCCACACCGGCAAGACGATCGGCCAGGTGACCGCTGATGACCTGTTGACGATGGATGCTGCCTTGGCGCCGCTTCGACTGCATAGCTCGCATCGGCGCTCGATCCAGCACCGGTGGCGGGTGCTGATGGACCTGGGCTGGATCAGCCATGACTCCGTAGCCTGGCTGGTGCAGCGCCCGCGAGCCGCAGCTATCGGCCGAGGAACTGATCGACCGCTACGAGCTCCGCAGCCCTCATCGTGAGCTCTTCCTTACTACCTGAAACAGCGTCGACCGAGCGTGCGAGAGGTATGGGTCGTCGCGATGGCCGCGAGTTACAGTTTCGGGACTGCGACACGCGCTGACGCAAGGCCAGAGCCCTACTACCGCGATAGACCGCGCACGGGAGCGCTGATGCATGCCGCTCCAACTACCCGGATCCTCCGATGACTGCGCGCCTCGCCTTTGCACGGGTACGGGGGCAGCATAGAGCCGACGCGGACGAAGGAGACCAAGGTGACCGAAGCCACGACCCACACGATTGACGCACCGGGCGCCGTACTGACCTATGACGTCCGCCCCGGCAGCGATGCGGACAAGACTCCACTGGTGATGGTTGCTTCGCCGATGGCCGCCGCCGGCTTCACTACGCTGGCCGGGCACTTCACCGACCGCACCGTGGTCACCTACGACCCGCGGCAGAGCGAGCGCAGCAAACTCACCACCGATACGGATCCGACCCCGGAGACGCACGCCGACGACATCCACCGGGTTATCCAGGTCGCTGTGGGTCCCGGCCCTGTAGATGTGCTGGCAAGCAGCGGCGGCGCGGTGAACATGCTTGCGTTCGTCGCGGCGCATCCTGACGTGGTTCGCACCCTCGTAGCCCACGAGCCGCCGCTCGTGTCGGCATTACCCGACCGCGAGACAGCGCTTGCAGCCATCCACGATGTCCGCGACACCTACGAGCGCGATGGCCTGGGTCCGGGGATGGCCAAGTTCCTGGACCTGATCATGTTGAGCGGCGAGGTTCCCGCCGATTGGACCGATCGGCCGGCTCCTGACCCGGCCCAGTTCGGGTTGCCGACGGAGGACGACGGTTCACGGGCGGACCCGATGCTCGGTCGCGGCCACATCGTCAACACCACGGGATATGAGCCCGACTATGCCGCGATCAAAGCTGCCCCGACGCGGGTAGTGCTGGCGTACGGCGTTGAGTCGGACGGTCTGATCACTCAACGCGGCGCGATGTGCGTTGCCGATGCCCTTGGGATTGAAGCGACGAGGTTCCCGAGCGACCATGGCGGCTTCCTGGGCGGGGAGTATGGCCAGACCGGCGACCCGGACTCGTTCGCGGCCCGGCTGCGCGAGGTGCTCGACGGCTGAGTCGTGCTTAGGCGCATGGCGTGACACCTTGGACCTGATTCGCCTTGTCATGCCCAGCAACGCGGCGAGTTGTCCACAGTCGCCTACGGTGCGCCTCAGGCGTGGTGTGGGCCGTGGTGCGAGCTGGTGTCAACTCATGCGGGACATCTGGCCGTGGTGCGAAGAAAGCGATGGGAAGTTGCTGGTAGAGGCCAGATGCGGCGCTGTCGTTCCTCCTCGTAATGAGAGGGTCGTCGGTTCGATTCCGACAGGTGGCTCCACCTCGCCCGAAAGCGGTCCGGACTCAACCCGCGGGTTGAGACAGTGCGGGGTGGCGCGAAGCGCTTGCCTAGGGCAACACTGGGAGGTGCAAGCTGGCACCCGACCTGCACGGGCCGGTCGGACTGGAGCTGGCCCGGGCCGTCGAGCGGCTGCCCGGCCAGCACGGTACACCTGGCGGATCCCGCTACGAATTGAAGTGGGATGGGTTCCTTCAATGAACTCGTCAAGCCCAGGGGTACCGAGGGTCTGCCGGTCAAGGGCGCGACAATTGCCCCGGACTGACCTTCTACCCGAAGACGTCTCCGGCGGCGAATGAGCTCTGATCCGCGAGGTACCGGTGGCGCAGGGCCCAATGCCAAGATCACGTTGGCGATGTTGCCGCAGGTGGGCACGGTCAGTGAGGCAGTGCTGCGGCGCGCGCTTGCAGGTAGAGCTGTTCGGGGATGCTGAGGGTGCGTTGTGCGGCTAGCTGGTACTCGGCGCGGGCGGTGTCTGTGTCGCCTGTCTCGTCGAGCAGGTGGGCGCGGGCGGCGTGTGTCCGGTGGTGATCGGCCAGGGCGGGGTCGGCTTCCGCGGCGGCGAGCTCCTGCAGCCCGGCGGCAGGGCCGTTGACCATGGCGTGGGCGATGATCCTGTTGAGGGTGATCATCGGCCCGGGGGCAAGGCTCTCGAGCAGCTGGTACAGGGTGAGGATCTGGGGCCAGTCTGTGTCGTGATAGCTGGCCGCTTCGTCGTGGAGGGCGGCGATCGCGGCTTGCAGCTGGTAGGGACCGACGGGCGCGGACGCGAGCACGCCGCGGATCAGGGCGGTGCCTTCGGTGATGGCCTGGGTGTCCCAGCGGGCGCGGTCTTGCTCGGCGATCGGGATCAGGGCGCCGTCAGGCCGGGCACGGGCAGGTCGGCGCGCGTCGGTGAGCAGTTGCAGGGCGAGTAGGCCAGTGACCTCGCCGTGGTCGGGAAGGGCGTCGTGCAGCTGGCGGGTCAGTCGGATCGCCTCGGCGGTGAGGTCCACCCGGGTGAGCGCTTTGCCGGAGGTCGCGGTGTAACCCTCGTTGAAGGTCAGGTACAGCACGTGCAGCACCGCGGCTAGCCGGTCGGGCAGCTCCTCCGGCGGTGGAGTGCTGAACTGGGCTCCGCTGGCTTTGATGGCCTGTTTGGCGCGGCTGATCCGCTGCGCCATGGTGGCCTCGGGCACCAGGAAGGCTCGGGCGATCTCCCCGGTGCTCAGGCCGCCGACGGCCCGCAGGGTGAGCGCGATTTGGGAAGCCGGGGTGAGGGTCGGGTGGCAGCACAACATCAGCAGGGTGAGTGTGTCCTCGGTGTCCGGGACTGGGTTGGGGCCGGGTGGCTGTCGGCTCGCGGCCAGTTCTTCCCGGCGGCGGCGAGCGGCGTCGCTGCGCCACTGCTCGACCCAGCGGCGCGCGGCCACCCTGACCAGCCAGCCGGTCGGGTTGGCCGGCACCCCGGCGGCAGGCCACTGCTCGGCGGCGGCGAGCAGCGCCTGCTGGACCGCGTCCTCGCACCCGGCGAAGTCGTCGTAGCGGCGCACGAGCACGGCGAGGACCCGCGGGGTCTGTTCGCGCAGGGTCTGCTCGAGTTCGCGCCCGATGATCACATCTCGTCCGCGTTGAAGGTCATCACGGGCCGCACCTCGATCAGGTCGACCCCGGCTGCGGCCTCGTGCACTTGGGCGGCGTACGCGATCGCGGTATCGATGTCGTCGCAGTCGATGAGGTAGAAGCCGGCCAGATGCTCTTTGGCCTCGGCGAACGGGCCGTCGCCGGTCACGGTTTGGCCGTGGCTGACGTGCACCTGCTTGGTCAGCGACGGGTCGGCCAGGAGTGCGGTGGCGAGCATCTCCCCGGACCTGGTCAGCTGCTCGTTGAGGGCCCGGAACGCGTGCAGGCCCGCCTTGCGTCGAGCAGGGGGCAAGGCGTCGAAGGTCTGCCTGGACGCCGGGTTGCTGTAGATCAGGATCACGTACTGCATCGCTACCTCCGAGGATCGCATTCTTGCACCTGTGTCGAGACCGCACCGCCAGCCTCGACACCCGTCTGACGAACAGCTCAGCGGAAGGAGGTGCGTGATGATGAGTCTGGCGTTGGTGGCCGGCACGGTCTCCTCGGTGATCTTCGCGGCGAGCAACCTGCCGATGCTGGTCAAGGCCCGCCGGACCCGTGACCTGTCCTCGTACAGCCTTGCTTACTTGGTGATGAACAACGTGGGCAACCTGCTGTACTGCCTGTACGTGTTCAACCTGCCGCCCGGCCCGATCTGGGCGATGCAGTCCTTCTACCTGCTGACCATGGGTCTGTTGCTGCGCTGGTACGTGCGCTTCACCCCACAACGCCGCGCTCGGTCCGCTCAGCCCCGCTACAGCGCGGACGCGCGGCCCGCCGAAGCCAGGCGGCCCGTGATCGTATTCGCCGCGCCGGCAGACCGGCACGGCCACTCCCCATGAGTTCCGGTCCTGCGGCTCCGGTCCATCGCCGCCGGTAAAGCGGGCTGGCTTCACCCGGTGTCGAACTCGCGGACTTGGCATCGACACCCACGTGACCCGCCCGACCTGGACCGACTGTCCCGGCGAAGTGCAAGAAAGTCCGCTGCCACCCAACCAAGACTTAGGAGACCATATGCTCACTCAAGACCTATCAGGTTCCACGGCCATCGTCACCGGAGCCAGCAGAGGTCTCGGTCGAGGCGTCGCCGGTGCCCTGTCCCTCGCCGGCGCGCAGGTCATCGGCGTCGCCCGCGACCGCACCCAGCTTGACGAGGTGCGCGCCGAACTCGGCGAGAGCTTCACCCCTGTCGTTGCCGACGCGGCGGACCCGGTCGTCGCCGGCCAGTTGATCGACGCCTACCAGCCGCGGACCATCGCGCTCAACGCCGGCGCGAGGCCGCTCACCCGGCCGATCCACCAGCACACCTGGGAGACGTTCAGCTGTAACTGGCACGTCGACGTCCAGCAGGTCTTCAACTGGACCCGCGAAGCGCTGCTCCGCCCGCTCGTCCCGGGCAACACGGTCATCGCGTTCTCAAGCGGTGCCGCCGTCGCCGGCTCCCCGCTCAGCGGCGGGTATGCAGGGGCGAAGGCCTCCATCCGATTCATCGCCTCCTACGCCGCCACGGAGTCTGAGCGGGCCGAGCTGGGGATCAAGTTCACCGCAGTACGCCCGCAACTGACGCCCGCGACCGACCTCGGCGCAGCCGGTGTCGCCGCCTACGCCGCCCGGCAAGGACTCGACCTGGCCACCGCACTCGAACGATTCGGCCCGGCCCTCACCCCGGAGCAGGTAGGCAAAGCAATCGTCGAGCTGGCCACCGACCCGAACCTCGGCGACACCGCCTACCTGCTCACCACCGCCGGACTCGCCACCGCATCGTGACGATCCCATTCTCACGGAGACAGCCATGAACCAGATCAACCGTTGGCGGGCGTTCACCCTGCTCGCCGTCTCGTTCTTCATGACGATCGTCGACCTCACCATCGTCAACGTCGCCCTGCCGACCATCGGTCGTTCGCTGCACTTCTCCGAATCGAACCTGCAATGGGTCGTCACCGCCTACGGCATCGCCTTCGGCGGGCTGCTGCTGCTCGGCGGCCGAGCCGCCGATCTTCTCGGCCGGCGCCGCGTCTTCATGGTCGGGCTGGGCACCTTCACCGCTGCTTCGCTGGCGGCCGCGCTCGCGACAACGGACTCGTTCCTGATCGCGATGCGCGCTGTGCAAGGAATGGGCGCGGCGATTGTTCTGCCCGCGGCGCTGTCGCTCGTGATGAATATGTTCGGCGAAGGCGCGGGGCGCAACAAGGCGCTGGGTATTTGGGGTGCGCTCGGCGCCGGCGGGGCGACCTTCGGGTCGATCGCCGGCGGCCTGCTCATCCGGTTCGCCGGCTGGGAGTACATCTTCTCTCTCAACGTGCCGATCGGTGTTGTGGTCCTGATCCTGGTGCCGCGCGTCGTGCCGGAGAGCCGCCTCGAGACGGCGCGGCGACGGTACGACCCGTTCGGCGCGGGCTCGGTGACCGGTGGCCTGGTGCTACTGGTGTATGCGATCTCCAATGCGCCACAGGTCGGTTGGGACTCGACCAGGACCGTCGCGCTGCTGGCCGCCTCGGCGGCGCTGCTGGTCGCGTTCCTGGTCATCGAGTCGCGCGTGCAAGCCCCGCTGGTGCCGCTGCGCATCTTCCGGCTCAAGACGCTCGCCGGGGCCAACGCGGTCAGCTTCCTGCTGGGTGCGAGCTTCTTCGCCTATATCTTCATCGGGACCCTGTACATGCAGCAGGTGCTCGGCTACTCGGCGCTGCGCACCGGCATCACGTGGCTCACCGCGTCGCTCACCTCCGTCGCGTTCGCCGGCCTATCGCAGGCGCTCGTGACGCGGGGTTCGGCCAAGCTGGTCATGGCCTTCGGTATGACCCTCATCGGCGCTGGCGTGCTCTGGACCATGCAGGTACCGGTGCACGGCAGCTACTGGGCCGACCTTGCCGGGCCGTTCTTCATTACCGGAATCGGCACCGCCTTCGCGTTCATCCCGGTGTCGATCGCTGCCCTCGCCGGCGTCGCTGAGCATGAGGCCGGACTTGCCTCCGGATTGCTGAACACGACCCAGCAGCTGGGCGGAGCGATCGGTGTGGCCGTCGCATCGACCGTCGCCGCAGACCGCACCGGGACGCTGTTGCACCACGGCCGCGCGGCCCCGGCCGCACTGACCGGCGGCTTCCACTGGGCGTTCATCGTCTTGGGCCTGATCGGCCTGGCCGCCGTGCCGATCACCTTCGCGCTCGTTCGTCAGCGCGAACTGGACCTGGCCGTCGCCGCTACCGCATCAACGACGACGGCGGCGCCCGAAGAGCCCGACCCGGCCACCGTTTGAGCCCGCAGGTAGATCCCGACCCTCAGCAGGTTCAGATGAAGTACGTGATGTTGATCCACTACAAGCCCGGCTAGCACGAGGCGCTGTCCGAGGACGAGCAAGAGGCCGTGGTCGCCGACCACAGAGCACTGGCGCAGGACCCCCACGCTCGGAGCAGCGCGCAGCTCCAACCGCTCGAGACTGCCACGACCTTGCGCGGGCAATCGAGGCCCGGCCGCTGGTGGAGCGCTAGCGACGCTGAAAAGGACTTCCCCGATGAGTGTGGGGCGCCTCGCTGGTCGGCTTCCTCGGCAAACGTCGATGTCGCTGAGAAGGCTGCCCGAGGATCGCGTCACATCACAAGATCATCCACTCGAGAAAGAGAACGACAATGCGCAAGCTGATCGAATCGACCTTTGTCTCGCTCGACGGTGTCATCGAAGCGCCTGAACGGTGGGCCAACTTCGACGCCGAGGACGCGGCGTCGTCCATGGAGCAGCTCGGCAACTACGACGCGTTCGTCATGGGCCGGCTGACCTACGAGAATTTCTACGCGAACTGGGGCCACACCGCCGGCAACCCCTACATTGACCTCATCAACGCCATGCCCAAATACGTCGCATCTCGAACACTGACCGAAACGGCATGGAATGCCACCCTGCTCGGGCCCGACCCATCCAGCGCGATCGCCCGGCTGAAGGACCAGCCCGGCAAAGATCTCATCAAGTACGGCACCACCCACTTCGACCACACGCTCGTGCGAGACCACCTGATCGACGAGTTCCACCTCTGGATCAGACCCGTCGTGGCCGGCACAGGACGACGGCTGTTCGAAGACGTGGACACCTCGACGCTCCACCTCAGGCTCACCGACGAAAGGAGGCTGCAGAACGGGTCCGTGATCCTCACCTATGCCCCCCGCTGACCTCAGTCCCCGGCGGCCTCCGGCCGTTCACCGCCCGCGCCCGCTCTCGGTGTCTTCCCTGAGCAAGAGCAATATCGCCTCCGGCGGGGACCTCACGACTCCGGGATGACGAGGCCGATTTTGGCCGGCTACGTCGGAGTGGTCGGGGTCCGTCTTCCCGCCCGCCGCTCAGCCCAGTCAGGTCCTGCCAGGAGCCACCGGAGGGCCAGGTCGTACGTCCAGTTGGGCGCTCCACCTTGGCCCCTCTGGCGTCTCCTGATCGCGCAACGCGCCGCCTCGGACGGGACTGAACCGCACCAGTTGACTGCCTTTATCCCTGGTTCGCACCACGTATAGCCCCACGCCGATCGGTGCGGTCCTGGACATTTCAGAGCGTGCCACGGTCTGACCTGCAGTTTTGTTTGGCGCGCCCGGCAGGACTCGAACCTGCGACCAACGGATTAGAAGTCCGACGCTCTATCCAGCTGAGCTACGGGCGCGTGGCACGGAAGAGTCTCTCAGATGGATGGGCGATCGCGCCTCTGGGTTCCCCGGTTCCGGGGGTTCGGGGGTGGGCGAAGTACACGCTTGTCGTTCCATCCGGGTAACGCTGCGTGGGCTGTCCTGCCGTGTGAAGGGCTCTCCAACTAGGCTGCGGGCATGAGTTACCCCTCACCAGGCCCGGCCGGCTCGCCGCAACCCGCGGCGGGGTCGGCGTACTCGCCCGGCGGACCCTACCCGCAGCCGAACGTGCTGGGGAAGCATCCGGTCCCCGGCCAGCGGCGCAACCAGGGCATCCTGATCGGCATCGTGATCGCGGTCGTCTTCGCGATCGCGGGCCTGGTGATCTTCGGCATCGTGGTCAAGTCGACCGGCGCGGGCGGCTTCACCTGGGGACTGGTTTTCGCGTTCGTGCCCGTCATCCCGGTGATCGCGCTGTATCTGTGGCTGGATCGTTACGAGCCGGAGCCGACCAAGTACATCCTGTTCGCGCTCTGCTGGGGAGCGTTCATCGCCACCCTGGCCGCGATCTTCATCAACACCGAGGTCTCGAACCTGCTCGAGGAGACCGGCAGCGGCGGCAACCGCTCGGCCGTCTTCGTCGCGCCGCCGGTGGAGGAGTTCGCCAAGGGCTCGGTCATCCTGCTGCTGGCGCTGGTCCGCCGCAAGGAGTTCGACGGCATCATCGACGGCCTCGTGTACGCCGGGATGGTGGGCGTCGGCTTCGCCTTCACCGAGAACATCCTGTACTACGGCCGCATCTTCAACCAGCTGTCCGAGGAGGCCGGCAGCGACGCGGGTCTGCGCGGTGCGTTCGTGCTGTTCGTGATCCGCGGCCTGATCTCGCCGTTCGCCCATCCACTCTTCACGTCGTTCACGGCAATCGGCATCGGGGTCGCGATCAGGCATCGAAGCACCGCCGTCCGGTATCTCGCCCCGATCGTGGGGTACCTGGCTGCCGTGCTTGCCCACGGACTCTGGAACGGCGGCGCCAGCTGGGCCGGTGGCGGCGGTTTCATCACCGTCTACCTCTTCCTGATGGTGCCGATCTTCATCGGCATGGTCGTGTTCGCGCTGGTGATGCGGTCCCGCGAGGGACAGATGATCGCGTCCCGGCTCTACGACTACGTGCGCTTCGGCTGGCTGGTCCCACAGGACGTACCACTCATCGCGACGCTGCGCGGGCGCAAGGCGCTGCGGCAGAACGCGAAGCGGTACGGGGCTCAGGCGGAAACGGCAGCCAAGGCGTTCCAGCACAACGCGACCGAGCTGGCGTACCTGCGGGACAAGATCGTCCGCCAGGTGATCGGGCCGGACGCGCTGCAGACCGAGAAGCAACTGCTGGACGAACTGCGGGAGCGGCGGCCGAGCGTGCCGTTCCCGCCGATGCCGGCGTTCGCTCAGGCTGCGCCGCAGTTCCAGCCGGTGCCGGGGCCGGGGATGCCTGGGCCGGGGATGCCGGGTGGTCCGGGTGGACCGATGCCTGGTGGTCCTGGCCCTGGTGGGCCGATGCAGGGGGCGCCGGTGCCTGGGGGTGCTGGGCCCGGGGGTGTGGGGCCTGGTCAGCAAGGGTCCGGTCAGCCGGGAGCGGGTGCGCCCGGTGGGCCTGGAGGTTCGCCGTACCCGGGTCAGGGAACAGGTGGATATCAGCGCCCACAGGATGGTTATCCGCCCCCTCAGCCGGGGTATCCGTCGGGGCAACCCGGTTACCCAGGGGGCCAGCCTGGTTACCCGCCGGGACCCCCTGGTCAGCAAGGACCGCCGGGAGGATACGGTCCGTATCCACCATCGCAGTGATGCCACCCGTCCACGCCGCCAAACGGGGATGACGATGACTTTGCTTCTGCGCTGTCCGACCGGGCACCCTGTGTCCGTGGGCGGACGTCGTGGCTGACACCAGGTCAGCAGCTGGTGAAGGTTCGGAGCCGCAGGCTCCGGGCCGGGATCAGCCTGCCCAGGAGCTGGCGAACCTGATCTCCAACTCGGATGCCAAAGGCAAGGGCTTCTGGCGCCGCCGCCGCCGAAAGTCCCAGCCCGAGCCTGCCGCGCAGCCTGCCGCGGAGCCCACCGCGCCGCCCGCCCCGGAGCCCGCCGCGCAGCCTGCCGCAGAGCCCGCCGCGCCGCCTGGCTCGGAGGGCGCCGCGCCGCCTGCGCCGGAGCCTGAGAAGGCCCGGCCGGACTCCGAGGCTGCCGGCCAGGGCGACGACGCTGCGACTGGTGCTGCTCCGGGCGAGGGGTCGTCCTCTGAGACGACCGCCGGCGCTGAGACGCAGCCTGACGCGGCCGAGGCTGCCCGTGAGTCGGACGGGTCCGGTCCGGACGGCGCGGCCGATGCTTCCTCAGACAACGAAGAGAAGGTGTCTGAGGCCGACACCACGGAGGCCGCCACCGAGGACGGGGAGACCGACGAGACGGCGGCTGAGGTAGCCGAGCAGCCCGAGGCCGAGGTCGCTGACACGGCCGACAGGTCTGCCGAGCGTGCCGACGTACCGCCTGAGAACCGGTCGCGGCCGACGGTCGGCGTGGTCTACGAGCCCGATGAGTCCCCGGACGGATTCCCCCTCGAGTACGGAAACATCATCGTCGGCCTGCCCAAAAAGGCAGGTGAGTCAGACGACGCCACCGAAGCCGGCACCTCCGACGAGACTCCGGCCGACGAGCAGCCTGCAGAGGCGGCCGAACAGCACGAGCCCGACACAGATGACGCTTCCGAGGCGCAGGAGTCCGGCGCGACTGTCGCTGCCGAGGAGCAGGAACCCGACGCGGCTGACGCTGCCGAGGAGACCTCCGAGAGCGCTCCGGCCGCTGAAGCTGCCCTGGCGGAAGCCGGAGACGCGGAGTCCGCTGAGCCTGCTCTGGAGCCCGGAGACGCGCAGTCGGCTGACGCGGCTGCTGTGGTGTCCGGCGAAGACGCTGCGGCTGAGGCCTCGCAAGACGGTGCTGAGTCCGGCGTGAGCGCCAGGGCCAAGAAGCCCGAGGACGGCGCTGCCGCGGCTGAAGGGCAGGAAGCTGGCGGGGAGCAGGAGCCCGAGCAAGACGCCGCCCATGGATCGTCCGACGGTGATCCAGTTGCTGAGGCTCGCGAGGCCAACGCGGACGGGTCCTCCGAAAGCGCTCCGGCTGCTGAGGCCAGTGCGGAGGAATCCTCCGAGGGTGGTCGGGCTGCTGAGGCTAGTGCGGAGGAGTCCTCCGAGAGTGGTTCGGCTGCTGGGGCTGATGCGGAGGAGGTCGGGGACGACGTACCGGCTGAGGACTCGCACGACGGTGGTGAGTCTGAGGACTCGACCGCAGCAGCTGGACAGTCCGAGGACGGGACTGAGAGGTCCGACGCGAGCGACGCGGCTGAGAGGTCTGCAGAGGGCGCCTCGGAGGAGGCTGCTGCAGGCGACGGTGTGAGCGAGACGTCGGCTGAGGCCGTTGCGGGCGAGGACACCAGCCAGGAGCAGGAAGCCGACGAAGAGCAGGCGACCGACGGCGAGCAGGCGACCGGCGGCGAGCAGGAGTCGGACGAGGCTCCGGCCGCTGAGGCTGAGAAGGCTGGCGAGGACGCGTCTGAGCGTGGCGTTGCTGCTGGTGACGCGGAGGCGTCGGACGAGAGCGGACCGGAGAGCGCCGCGGCCGCGGCGCAGCCCGAGGGCGAGCAGGACACCGAGGCTGCGGCGCAGGATCCTGGCGCGGAGCACGGCGAAGTTGCGGAGCAGGACGGCGAAGCTGCTGGGGAGCAGGGTGACGCGGTTGCCGGGGGGCAGGACGGCGAGGCTGCGGGGGAGCGGGATGCTGGCGCGGCTGCGGGGGAGCGGGACGAAGCTGGGGAGCCGGAGGCAGAAGAAGTTGAGGAGTTGACTGCGGAGCAGTTGGCTGAGCGGTTGGCGGCTGAGCAGGCTGCTATGGCGTTGATTACGGCGCTGATGAAGTTGCGGGGCGCGCTGGCGACGAGTCGGTTGCCGATTGATGTGGTGGGGGCTGACGAGGCGCGGCAGCAGCAGAAGGCGATGCTGGATCAGCTGGACGACTACATCCTGCCTCGGCTGGTGCAGTTGGAGGCGCCGGTTCTCGCGGTCGTGGGTGGCTCGACCGGTGCGGGCAAGTCGACACTGGTGAATACGATCATCGGCAAGGTCGTCAGCGAACCTGGTGTACTGCGGCCGACGACCCGATCGCCGGTGCTGATCCACCACCCGGGCGACGCGGACTGGTTCGTCGGCGACCGGGTGCTGCCGGGGATGGCGCGTACGGCGGCCGACAGCCCGGGCGGGATGGAGGACGCGGGCCAGCTCCGGTTGGTTGCCGCTGACACCGTTCCGCGCGGCCTGGCGATCCTGGACGCACCCGACATCGACTCGGTCGTCGAGGCGAACCGTGATCTCGCGACACAGCTGCTCGCCGCCGCGGACCTCTGGCTGTTCGTGACCACGGCAGCCCGGTACTCCGACGCCGTCCCGTGGGACTTCCTGCAGAGCGCGTCGGACCGCAGTACGGCGGTCGCCGTCGTACTGGACCGGGCTCCGGCCGAGACGATCGACGACATCACCGGCCACCTTGCCCAGATGCTGCTCGAGCGCGGTCTCGGCGACTCGCCGCTGTTCTCGATCAAGGAGATCGTTGTCGACGGCAACGGCATGCTGCCGGCGGAGACCGTTGCCTCGATCAAGGACTGGCTGGTCGACCTGGCCGCGGACGCGGAGGCC
Source organism: Kribbella pittospori (assembly GCF_004331465.1). Taxonomy (GTDB): domain Bacteria; phylum Actinomycetota; class Actinomycetes; order Propionibacteriales; family Kribbellaceae; genus Kribbella; species Kribbella pittospori. The sequence goes on along the minus strand of NZ_SJKB01000015.1, from coordinate 65,196 downwards.
CGGTCGGCAGTCGTCCGGCGGACCCTGCACGGCGCCGTCACCGCGATGGTGAAGACGACCCCGCCGTTCGCGGCCGCGGTCCGGGCGCAGGCCGACACCGTGATCGAGCTGCGCTCGACCGTCGAGTCGGCGTACGACCAAGCGGTGAAGGACATCGCCAAGGCGACCCAGGACGGCACCCTGCTGCGCGGCGAGGTGCTCGCCCGCTGGCAGGAGTTCGTCGGCACCGGCGAACTGCTGAAGGGTCTGCAGTCCAACGTCGGGCGGTTCCGCGACAAGGTGAAGGCCACGCTCGGCACCAAGTCCGCACCGCCGACCCGGGATCTCAACGACGCGGTCGAGTCCGGTCTGGAGTCACTGCTGGTCGAGCATGCCGCGGCCGCCGCCGAACGTGCGGAGAAGTCCTGGCAGTCGACCGCAGCCGGTCGACAGCTGCTCGCAGCCGGTGGCCCTGAGCTCGGTGCGATGTCCGAAGACTTCGCGGCCGCAGCGGGGCGTACGGTCCGCGAGTGGCAGGCCTTCGTGCTCGACCTGATCCGCAAGGAGGGCGCCGAGAAGCGCGGGACCGCACGTCTCCTGCAGTACGGGGTGAACGGGCTGGCACTCTCGCTGGTCGTGGCGCTTTTCGCCAGTGACGCGGACATCCCGACCGGTGCCGACGCGAGTTCAGGCGTCGGCAGCGCAGTCGTCGGACAGAGGTTGCTGGAGGCCGTCTTCGGCGACGAGTCGGTTCGGAGCATGGTGGCGAAGGCAAGGGAAGAACTTGACGGTAAGGTTCATGCCCTGATGGATGCCGAATTCGCCCGCTATCTGACTGTCCTCGACCAGCATCCGGTCGACGCTGAGGCAGCCAGGCAACTGACCGAGGCCGCGCGCGCGGTGGAGGACTGCACGTGACGGGAACAGTGGATACGGTCGAGGCCCCGGTGCGGGCCGCGACCGATGTCCTGATGAAGATCGACGCGCTGGAAGCAGCCGCGAAGGCAGGTCAGGGCCGGTTGGACCAGGTGGTCCTCACCGAGGCCACGCAGATCGTGGACCGGGCCGGTCAACGGCTCAGGATGTCCGGCGAGCTGACCGTGGTCGCGCTGGCCGGTGCGACCGGGTCCGGGAAGTCATCGCTGTTCAACGCGATGACCGGCCTCGACCTGGCTGCGATCGGGACGCGCCGGCCGACCAGCTCGATGCCGCTTGCGTGTGTCTGGGGTGAGGAGCCGGCCGGTGAGGTGCTGAGCTGGCTCGGGATCCCGCGGCGCCACCAGGTGCAACACCGCAGCTCGCTGGAGGAACAGCAGTCGGAGGATCTCGACGGTCTGGTTCTGCTGGACCTGCCCGACCACGACTCGACCGAGGTAGAGCACCGGCTGATCGTCGACCGGCTGGTCGAGTTGGTGGACATGCTGGTGTGGGTGGTGGACCCGCAGAAGTACGCCGACGCCGCGCTGCACAACCGCTACATCAAGCCGTACGCGTCGCACTCCGGTGTGATGGCGTTCGCGCTGAACCATATCGACAAGCTCAGCCCGGACCAGCGGAAGAGCTGCCTGAACGACCTGGAACGGCTGCTGAAGGCGGACGGTCTGAAGTCGCCGACGGTCGTTGCCACGTCCGCGGTCAGCGGCGACGGGCTCGACGAGGTCCGTGGCCTGCTCGTCAAGAGAGTCAGCAACAAGCGGTCCGCGCGCGAGCGTCTGGCCGCTGACGTCGATCGCGTCTCCGACCGGATGGCGAGCCAGTGTGGCGATGCCAAGACTCCGGAGATCGCCGAGGGCGACATCACCGAGCTGGTCGAGGCGTTGTCCGACGCGAGCGGCCTGCCGGTGGTGGTTGACGCCGTACGGCGTTCCTACCTGCAGCGAGCCAGTGCCGCGGCGGGATGGCCGCTCACCAAGTGGTTGGGACGGTTCCAGCCGGATCCGTTGCGACGGCTGCAGCTGGATCAGGTGTCGAGGCAACAAGGCAAGGAGCTGCGTCGGTCCGCGTCCAACGAGGTCGCGACCGCGCGAGCTTCGTTGCCTGCAGCAACACCTGTGCAGCGTGCCCGGATGGATACTGCGGTGCGGACGATCACGAACAAGGCTGCGGAAGGTCTGTCCCGGCCGTGGGCGGACTCGGTGCGTTCCGCGATCCGGCGCCGTGAGGAGTCGCTCGGTGACGAGCTCGACCAGGCGGTCGCGCGGACGGACCTTGGTATCGCCAACAATCCCGGTTGGTGGGGTGCGGCCCGGTTCGTGCAGTGGTTGTTGTTTGCGGTGACGCTCGCTGGTGGTGTGTGGCTGGCCGCTCTCCTCGTGGCGCGGATCGCCGGGCTGGATGACCCGCCGCTGCCCAAAGCCGGCGGGATCCCATACGCGTGGATCATGCTGGTCGGTGGTGCTGTCCTCGGGATAGCGCTGGCGTTCGTCTGCCGGTTGTTCGCGACCAGTGGCGCCGCCCGTCGGGCTCGTGCGGCCGAGAAGGCCCTTCGGGCCGAGCTCGAGAAGGTCGCCGAAAGCCATGTGGTCGCACCGGCTCGTGAAGAGCTCGAGGCCTACACCACCTGCCGCGACAGCCTCGCCACCGCCCGAGGCTGACGCACCGGACCCGCGCGACCACCCGAGGCTGACACACAGAACTATCGGCCGGGGCTGACGCACCGGACCCTCGGCACTGCTCGAAGGTGAGCCGCCCAACCCACGTGCCGTCGCGGGTTGGGCGCGACCGCAGGGCTAGAGCTCTCGGCCGGGGGCGAACTGGTTCATGGACAGCTCGGCTGCTTCGTAGAGGTCCTTTTCGGTGGTCGTTCCCGACTCGCGGACCGCGACCATCCAGGCGCGGACGGACTGTTCGTTGAAGTCCACCATCACCGGGTCGTCCGCGACCTCCACCGGACTGCGGTCCGTGGGGAATGTGCCATCGACGTACATGGCCAGGGCGAGGAAGCCGCCTTCCCAGCCGGGGCCGACGTACAGGGCGCCGGCGCCGCCCGGTGCTGGGAGTTCGCTGACCGTGTGCTCCAGCTCCAGCTCGGTGGAGGCGTTGGCTCCCGGGATGAGACGGAGCTCGAGGAGGCTGGTCGGGCCGCCGAACGTCACCTTGAAACGCTTCGGTGGCTCGCATTCGAGGACCTCGCCGCCCGCGTTGTCCTGGAGCTGGAAGCTGCCGCCGACCTTGAAGTCGCCGGTGACCGGCCAGAACCAGCGCTTCATCCGCTCCGGGGTCGTGAGTGCGTCCCACAGCTCCTCCGGCTCGGCCTGGTACGAGCGACGCATCAGCACGGTGGCCGTCTCCCCGGTCCGGCTGACCTCCCGATGAACCGCGTTGATGTGCTCGAGGATGTCGATCACGGGTGTTCCCTCTCCTGATGGGGCTGATGTGGAGCCCAGAATGCCGTTCGGTGCTTATATAAGTCAAGACTGAGATAATCAGGCCGCCTCGGCCTCCCGGGCGGCGGCAGTCAGGGGCAGTGGAGTGGCCGAGTACTCGTCGCCCGGGTACGGCGACGCGGTCGTCTCGGTCGGATCCGAGGCGGCCACAGGTGTCGGGACAGAGGCGAACGCGCCCGAGCGTGAGACTTCCGGGCGGGGTGGATTCTTGCTGAAGGTCGTCGTGCCCCGGTTGAGATCGTGGCCCAGAGAGAAGGCCTCGAGGATGACCCGGCTGTGTGGTTCGCCGGCGTCGTCGGTCCACTCGTGGGTTCGCAGCCGGCCGGTGACGATGATCGGCTGGCCGACCTGCACCGACTCGAAAGCGTTCTGGGCCAGGCCTCTCCAGCACTCGACGGTGAACCAGGTCGTCGGTTTGTCGACGTACGTGTCGTGGGTCCGGTTGTACTGCCGTGGCGTCGAACCGACCCGGAACGACACCACCGCGTTCTGCCCGCCCACCTCCTTGAACTGCAGCTCGCTGCCGACCCAGCCCAGCACGGTCACATAGGTCTCGCCGAAACTCATGATCGCCACCTCTCGTCCGATCCGGATGCGCTGTCACCCGAGAAGATGCACGTGTTGCGACCCTGGTCGGCACCCGATCCGACGATCTGTGGACAACTCAGGGCTGATTGGGATCCGGCTGGCCCGAGCACATAGGCTCTGGGGTATGGCGGAATTCATCTACACGCTTCGCAACGTCCGGAAGGCGCACGGCGACAAGGTCGTTCTCGACAACGTCACGCTGAACTTCCTCACCGGCGCGAAGATCGGCGTGGTCGGGCCGAACGGCACCGGTAAGTCCTCGCTGTTCAAGATCATGGCGGGGCTCGACCAGCCCTCCAACGGTGAGGCCCGGCTGGCCGAGGACGCGACGGTCGGGATCCTGCTGCAGGAGCCGCCGCTGACCGAAGGCAAGACGGTGCTCGAGAACGTCGAGGAGGGCGTCGGCGACACCAAGCAGAAGCTGGACCGCTTCAACGAGATCTCCGCCGAGCTGGCCGACCCGGACGCGGACTACGACACGCTGCTGGCCGAGATGGGTGACCTGCAGACCGAGCTGGACCATCGCAACGCCTGGGACGTCGACGCTCAGCTCGAGCAGGCGATGGACGCATTGCGCTGCCCGCCGGCCGACGCCCTCGTCGACAAGCTGTCCGGCGGTGAGCGCCGCCGGGTCGCGCTCTGCAAGCTGCTGCTGCAGCAGCCCGACCTGCTGCTGCTCGACGAGCCCACCAACCACCTGGACGCCGAGTCCGTGCTGTGGCTGGAGCAGCACCTGCAGAAGTACCCGGGCGCCGTCCTGGCGATCACCCACGACCGGTACTTCCTGGACAACGTCGCCGAATGGATCCTCGAGCTCGACCGCGGCCGCACCTACGGCTACGAGGGCAACTACTCGAAGTACCTCGAGACCAAGCAGGAGCGCCTGGTCGTCGAGGGTCGCAAGGACGCGAAGCGGCAGAAGATCCTGGAGCGCGAGCTCGAGTGGGTCCGGTCGAACGCGCGGGCCCGCCAGACCAAGAGCAAGTCCCGCCTGGCGCGGTACGAGGAGCTCGCGGCCGAGGCCGAGCGCGCCCGCAAGCTGGACATCGACGAGATCAACATCCCGCCGGGTCCGCGGCTGGGCAGCACGGTGCTCGAGGTTTCGAAGCTGGAGAAGGGCTTCGGCGACCGCAAGCTGATCGACGGCCTGAGCTTCTCGCTTCCGCGCGCCGGCATCGTCGGCATCGTCGGCCCGAACGGTGTCGGCAAGTCGACGCTGTTCCGGATGATCGTCGGCGAGGAGACGCCGGACGCGGGCACGCTGAGGCTCGGCGACACCGTCAAGGTCTCGTACGTCGACCAGTCCCGCGGCGGCCTGGACCCGAAGAAGACGGTCTGGCAGCAGGTCTCCGACGAGCTCGACTACATCAAGGTGGCGAACTTCGAGATGCCGAGCCGGGCGTACGTCGCCTCGTTCGGCTTCAAGGGCCCGGACCAGCAGAAGCCGACCGGCGTACTGTCCGGCGGTGAGCGGAACCGGCTGAACCTGGCGCTGACGCTGAAGATGGGCGGCAACCTGCTGCTGCTCGACGAGCCGACCAACGACCTGGACGTGGAGACCCTGCAGTCGCTCGAGGACGCGCTGCTCGAGTTCCCGGGCTGCGCCGTGGTCGTCTCCCACGACCGGTGGTTCCTGGACCGGGTGGCGACGCACATCCTGGCCTGGGAGGGCACCGACCAGGACCCGGCACAGTGGTTCTGGTTCGAAGGCAACTTCGCGTCGTACGAGGCCAACAAGGTGGAGCGGCTCGGTCCGGAGGCTGCACGCCCGCACCGGGTCACGTACCGCAAGCTCACCCGCGACTGAAACGCTGAACCCAGTGCCCCACCTCGTCCGCGAGGTGGGGCACTGGTCTGCGTGGGATCAGTGGACGTGGAGGGCGGACAGCAGCATGGGGAGAGAGGCGTGGAGTTCGCGCTGCCAGTAGGCCCAGCCGTGAGTGCCCGGGCCGTAGAAGTTGGTCGTCAGGTGTTTCGCGCCCACGCGGTCGAGTTGTGCGGCGAGAGCGTGGTTCTGACGGTTGAAGTCGGCCTCCAGCGCATCCGTCTTGCCGGGTGGGTCGAACGGACCCGCCGTGCCGTCGCCGCAGGACAGATAGACCGGTAGCGACTTGAGGCGTTGCGCGAGGTAGTAGGGGTCGTGCGCCGCCCAGATGCTTCGCTGTGCGACCGGATCACCCCAGACACGCAGCGGGTCGTTGCCCTGGCCGGCGAAGAATCCCATGATCCGGTTGACGGACTCGTTGTTCAGGAGCGGGTGCGCGGAGCCGGAGTACGCCGCCACCGCGCGGAACATCCCCGGATGCCGAGCGGCGTACAGCAGTGCGCCCTGGCCGCCCATGGACAGCCCGGCCACGACGCGGTTGGCTCCGGCGCCCCAGTCGCGTTCCAGCAGGTGCCGCAACTCGACGGTGTGGAACGTCTCCCACGCCGGGTCGCCGCCCGCGCCGTAGTTCCACCAGTTGCTGTACCAGCCGTTCCAGCCGGCCTCCGGCATCACCACGAGAACCTTCCGCAGACTGTCGATCGTGGCGATGTCGGTCCCCGTCCACGAGGTGTAGTCGCCACAGCAGCCGTGCAGCAGCCAGAACGTCGGCCAGTGGCGGCTGCGGTCGGCGGGATTCCACCCGTCCGGTGTCATCAGCCGGACGTTGACGGTCCGGCCGCCGAGGGCCTGGGACCGCACCGACAGGTCGACCAGCCGATCGGCGACCTGCGTGACGGCGACGACCTCCGCGCCGCGGGGTGCGGGGCGTGTCGTCTCGACGGGGGGAACCGTCGTCGTGGCGGTCGCGGGTGCGAGCGGCCAGAGAGCGAGGATCGTTGCCAGAACGAGTAGCACTCGCCGGCGCATCGACCTCGGATACCGAGTCGAGCCTGGACGTGTCGTCATGAGAGGCCTCCGGGGGCGGTGCGGATTTCTGCTCAGGTGTCGCCGAGACGCCAAGGCGCTCGCGGCACTACGGCAATCCTTTGCCCGCGCAGTGATGCGCTCAAACACTTAGCCCTTGACCTAAGTGTTGGTAGTGACAATACTTAGCCGCATGGCACAGTATTCGGCGGAGGTCGACGGGGTGTTCGTCGCGCTCGCCGACCCGACCCGACGCAGCGTCATCCGGCGCCTCGGCCGCGGACCGACGAGTGTGGGCGAGCTCGCCGCCGAGTTCCCGATGACCCTGCCGTCGTTCATGAAGCACGTCCGGACGCTGGAGAGCAACGGCCTGATCCGCACGGTGAAGGTCGGCCGGGTGCGCACCTGCGTGCTCGACCGCGACCGGCTCGCGCTGGTCGACGACTGGCTCGCGGAACAGCGCCGGATCTGGGCCGGCCGTACCGACCGGCTCGAACAGTTCGTCACCGATCCGATGGAGGAGCAGTCATGAACCCCGATCTCGACCTGACGGTGGACCGCGTCATCCGCGCGCCGCGTGCGGTCATCTGGCGTGCGTGGACCGACCCGTCCCGCTTCGAGAAGTGGTGGGTTCCGGCGCCGGCCGTGTGCCGGGTGGAGCGACTGGAGCCGCGTCCCGGCGGTGCGCTGGTGACGCAGCTGAGCGGTGACGGCACCGAGTTCGGTCCACATCTGGACGCCTGCTTCGTGGTCGTCGACGAGCTCGAGCGAATCGTGTTCACGACCGCGCTCGACAGCTCCTGGCGCCCCGCACAACCTGCGCCGGTCCTGATGACGGCCGAGATCACATTGGCGGAGCACCAGGACGGCACCGACTACCGGGTCCTCGTCCGCCACGGCGACGCGGCGGCCCGTGCCCGCCATCAGGAGCTCGGCTTCGCCGAAGGCTGGGGCACGGTCACCAAACAACTCGCCACCCTCGCCGAGCACGAGGCCGCCCGATGAAGCTCGTACTCACGGAGTTTGTCACCCTCGACGGGGTCAGCCAAGGTCCTGGCTCGTCGACCGAGGACACCAGCGACGGCTTCACCCGTGGCGGCTGGCTCGTGCCGTACCTGGATGAGGCCTTCGTACGGCGTACGTCGGACTGGCTGGATCTCGCCGACGGACTGCTGCTCGGCCGCCGGACGTACGAGGCGTTCGCCCGTGACTGGCCGCAGATCACCGACCCGGACGACCCGTTCACCGTGCGGATGAACGCGTTGCCGAAGTACGTCGTCACCAGCACCCTCGCCGAAGGCGCCTGGCACCCGACGACCGTGCTCCGCGGTGATCCCGTCCAGACCGTCGGCGAACTCAAAGCCCGGCCAGGACGGGAACTCCAGATCCACGGGAGCGCCCGCCTCGGTAACGCACTGCTGGCAGCGGGTCTCGTCGACACACTCCGGCTCGTCGTCGCCCCGACCGTGATCGGCTCCGGGCGCCGGCTGCTCAACCACCCGAGTGCGCCGACCGGCCTCCAGATCACCGAGCACGAAGTGACGCCGAGCGGCCTGGTGATCCTGCAGTACGACGCCATCGGGGCCGCGCCACTCGCGGAGTACGAAGGTGTGACGGCCTTCGTCTAGCCGGCCTGATAGTCCGCCAGAACGCGTTCGACGACTGGAAGGTCCGTCGTGATGAGGGCCTTCCAGAGCGCCCAGCCACGGGCGCGCGCCCAGGTCCCGGCGTCCTGCCCGACGGCCTCCCGGAAGGCGACGCGGGACTCGCCGGAGAAGAACGTGTACGCGATCACCAGGTCGCACGCCGGGTCGCCAACGCCTGAGGTGCCGAAGTCGATGACGGCAGACAGCCGGCCATCCTGCACCAGCAGGTTTCCGCTCGCGATGTCGCCGTGGAACCACACCGGCGGCCGGTCCCAGGACGCCGCCAGCGCCGCATCCCAGACCTCGCGGGCCAGGTCGGTGTCGATCCGTCCCTTCAGTACGCCGAGCGCCTCGACAGTCTCGTCGTGGTAGTACTCCGGCGGCGCACCGCGGTAGAAGCTGTGCGCGCCCGCTGCCGGACCGCCCGTGGCGTCCGCGCCCTGCAACGCGAGGATGAACCCCGCGATCGACCGCGCGAATTCGTTGAGATCGGCAACGGTCTCGTACGACGCGGTCGCGCCGTTCAGCCATCGCCGGATGGCCCAGTGGTACGGATACCCCTCGCCCGGTGAGCCCTTGGCGACCGCCTCGGGGATCGGCACGGGCAGGACCGGAGCCAGCTTCGGCAACCACTCGTGCTCCTTGTGCACAGCGGCCGTGTAGCTCTCGTGCGTCGGCAGGCGCGCGGTCAGATCCTCGCCGAGCCGGTACGTCCGGTTGTCCCAGCCGTCGACCTTGACCGGCGTCACCGCCAGGCCGGCCCACTGCGGGAACTGCGTCGCGATCAGTCGCCGTACGAGCGCCGCGTCGATGCCGGCCCGGCCGTCTTCGTGGATGTCCGTCACGCGACGAGATTCTCCGGGGTGCGCTGCAGTGGCATCAAAGGCTTTAGCTATCGGCTAAAACATCCTTGACCGGCTGCGAGTTGCCGACCGCGTCCGCGAGGAAGGCGGAGATGGTCCGCAGTTCGTCGTTGCTTCGCGACGCGAGGACCGCGTGCATGCGCTCGGCCTGCTCGGCGTACAGCGGGACGAGCTTCTCCTGGATCGCCTCCATCGACGGCGTGACCACGACCTTGCGGCGATCCCCAGGATCCGGTCGGCGGGTGACGAAGCCGTGTGCCTCGAGCCGGTCGATGACGCCGGTCACCGTGCCCGAGGTGAGGCCGGTGTGCTCGGCGAGCTCCCGTGGCGTCAGCGGTCCGTAGGTCTGCAGCAGCGTCATGAACTGCGAGTCGCTGGCGCCGAGGCCGACCTTCGCGGAGACCGCGTGGTTGAACAGCACGACGCTCGCGATCAGGTGGATCATCCGCTCCTGGATCTCGCCGGCGAGCTCTTCTCTGGCACTGGTCATGGCCACCTCAGCATAGGGGTTGCATTTCTCTCGGATCTCCAAGATACTCGAATTCACGAGATACTTGAAGAACCGAGATAAGGAGAGAGCGATGAAGGTGCTGGTGATCGGTGGAGGGACCGGCGGGCTGGCGCTGGCGCACGGGCTGAAGCGGGCCGGCATCGGCGTGACCGTGTTCGAGCGGGACGCGCTCCGGACCGACGGCCTGCACGGCTACCGGGTCGGGATCGACCCGGACGGCAGCCGGGCGCTGCACGCGTTGCTGCCGGCGGATCTGTACGACACGTTCGTGGCGACCAAGGCGCGGGACCCGAAGTACTTCAACATGCTCACCGAGGACCTGAAGGAGGTCCTGTCGTTCGACCTGCCGGAGTCGACCGACCCGGTCGAGAGTGAGAAGTCGATCAGCCGGATGACCCTGCGGCAGGTGCTGCTGACCGGTCTGGACGACGTGGTCGAGTTCGGCAAGGAGTTCACCCGCTTCGAGCAGCACGGCGACCAGGTGACGGCGTACTTCGCGGATGGCACTCAGGCGACCGGTGACCTGCTGGTCGCCGCCGACGGCTCGGGCTCGCGGGTACGACGCCAGTACCTGCCGCACGCGAAGACCGAGGAGACGGGCATCATCGCGATCGCGGGGAAGCTGCCGATCACCGCGGAGAGTGCGAAGCTGGTGCCGCCGAAGGTGTTCGAGGGCATCTCGATGGTCAATGCGCCGCATGGGCTGGCCTGCATCCTGCATGTGATGGAGTTCCAGTGGGACCGCGACGGCATCGTGAAGCGCGGGATCGGCGACAACACCGAGGAGTTGATCCGGCGCTGGCCCGGGCTGCAGTTCGACAACACCCGCGACTACATCAACTGGGGTCTGTCGGCGACCAGGGAGACGATGCCCGACAACATCATGGAGTTGCGAGGACAGGAGCTGATCGACGTCGCGCTCCGCCTCACCCCGGACTGGCATCCGAATCTGCGGCGGTTGTTCGAGCTTGCCGATCCCGGCACCTGCTTCCCGGTGAACATCTGGACCTCGGTCCCGCTCGAGCTGTGGCGGACGTCGAACGTGACGCTGCTCGGCGACGCGATCCACACGATGACGCCAGGTCGCGGCGTCGGCGCGAACACCGCACTGCGTGACGCGGTGAACCTGTGCCGGCAGCTGATCGAGGTGCGTGACAGTCGCGAGGAACTGATCCCGGCGGTACGGGCGTACGAGGCGAAGATGATCGAGTACGGCTTCGACGCCGTACTGAAGTCTCGGGCGCAGATGACCTCCGACGACCCGGTCTACAAGCCGGTGATCGGCCGGCTGGCGCTGGCGGGGATGCGCACAGCGATGCGGACGGTCAACCACCTGCCGCCGGTGAAGCGGCGGATGCGTGACTCGATGCTCGCCTACCGCGGGGCAGACCGTGACGAACTGGCCCTGGAGATCAGCGCGGCAGCACGCTGAGAAGCCGGCCCGAAGCGATCGGGCCGGCGATTGTCAGCGGGTCAGCGCTGGCCGATGTGCTCCGACACGGCGTCGAAGACGCGGCCGATCGCCGCGAAGTCCTCGGTGCTGGCCAGGTCGACCAGGTTCTCCCGGACGCCCTCGACGTGGTACGGCGCGGCCTGCTCCAGCAACTGGAGACCGGCCTCGGTCAGCTCGGCCCAGACGCCGCGCTTGTCGCTGGTGCAGGACGTACGGCGGACCAGTTCGGCGGTCTCCAGCCGGCCCACGGTGTGGGTCAGGCGGGAGCGGCTCTGGTGCAGCCGGTCGGCCAGGTCGGCCATCCGCAGCCGCCGGTCGGGCGCCTCGGAGAGCCGGACCAGGATCTCGTAGTCGTTGATACCCAGGCCGAACTGACGCAGGTCGTCGTCCAGTTTGGCCATCAGGCGTGCGGTCCCCAGCAGGTACGCACGCCACGCCACCTGCTGTTCGGCGTCGAGCCACCGGGTCTCAGTCGTCGTCGTCACGGGATCAGTGTACCGGGAATGTAGTTGACTTTTAAACCGTTACTGTCTACTGTCGCAGCAAGATGTTGAAGTTTGAACCATTGGGCTGCGTCGCCCCCGACCAGTACGCCCCCTTCGAGAGGAACCCATGAGCGAGACCATCAATGCCGGCACGACCCCGACCAGCAGCATCCCCGGCCTGGTCGCCGGCACCTACGCCCTCGACACCGCGCACAGCGAGATCGGCTTCACCGTCCGCCACCTGATGACCAAGGTCCGCGGCACCTTCCAGGAGTTCGCCGGCGAGATCGTCGTGAAGGACTCACTGGAGGAGTCGACCGCCGGCGTCACCGTCGAGCTGGCGTCCGTGCACACCCGCAGCGAGCAGCGCGACGGGCACCTGCGCTCCGGCGACTTCTTCGACGCCGAGAACAGCCCGAAGATGACCTTCGCCAGCACCGCCTTCAAGCCCGAGGGTGACGACTACATCCTGGCCGGCGAGCTGACGATCAAGAACGTGACCAAGCCGATCGAGTTCGAGGTCGAGTTCCTCGGCGTGGACCAGAACGCCTACGGCCAGACGATCATCGGCTTCGAGGCCTCGACCTCGATCAGCCGTAAGGACTGGGGCATCGACTTCAACGTGCCGCTCGAGGGTGGCAAGCTCCTGATCGGTGACAAGGTCGACATCCACCTGGACGTCCAGGCGGCTCTGCAGGCCTGACCTTGGCCGACATAGCGTGAGAAAGACCCCGCACCAGGTGGGTGCGGGGTCTTTCTGTGCCAAGACCTAGGCGCCGACCATCCGGTGTGCGAGGTCGGCGTACAGCTTGCCCAACGCCTCGGGGTCTCCTCGGTGTGGCGTGTACCAGCGGGCAACGTCGATGGACAGCGAGAGTACGGCGAGTGTCGTGCCCGGCAGGTCCGTCACCGCGAACGAGCCGTCGTGTACGCCGTCGGCCAGGACCTGCTCGATCTGCGTGGAGATGGCCCGGCGGATGGTCGCGACCTCGGCGAGGTGCTCGGGCGACAGCGCGGCCAGCTCGTACTGCACGACGCGGGCGATGGTGTGATGCTGCGCGTGCCACGCCGTGAAGGCGGAGACAAGTGAGCGGAGGCGGTCTGTGGGGGTCGAGCCGGTGTCGGCGGAACGCAGTACCTCCAACGCCGCGTTGTGGCCGTAGAGGCTGATCTCGAAGAGCAGGCGCTCCTTGGACGGGTAGTGCACGTAGAGCGCGGCCGGACTCATCCCTGCGCGGGAGGCGATGTCGCGCGTGGTGGTCGCCTGGAACCCGCGCTCGGCGAAGGCGTCGACGGCGCCGGTCAGCAGCCGGCGTGCGGCGGCCGGCTGGACATGCTCCCAAACCAGGGGACTGGTGACTGCGGACACGTTGACACCATGCACCGAACGCGTGAAGCTAAGCAAGCGCTTAGGCACCAATCTCACACCTCGGGGAGGCCAGATGGAGCGCGTCATCTTCAACGAGGATCACCACGCTTTCCGGGCCAGTGCGAAGGAGTACTGCGACCGTTCACTGGTGCCGCGGATGGAGCAGTTCCTCGAGGAGAAGACGGTCGACCGGGCCGCCTGGCTGGAGGCCGGCAAGCAGGGCTTCCTCGGCCTCGACGTGCCGGAGGAGTACGGCGGTTCGAGCGTCGGCGACTACCGCTTCAACGCGGTGTTCGCCGAAGAAGTGTCCAAGGTCTCCGCGTCGCTGTCGAGTTGCTTCGGCATCCACTTCGACTGCTGCGCGCCGTACATCGTCGATCTGGGCACCGAGGAGCAGAAGCAGCGGTGGCTGCCGAAGTTCTGCTCCGGTGAGTACGTCGCCGCGATCGCGATGACCGAGCCGTCCGGCGGCTCCGACCTGGCCGCTCTGAAGACGAGCGCGAAGAAGGCCGACGGCGGCTGGGTGGTGAACGGGTCGAAGACCTTCATCACCAACGGCGACATGGCCGACCTGGTCATCCTGGCGGCGCGCACCGATCCCTCCAAGGGCGCGAAGGGCATCACGCTGTTCGTGATCGAGGAGGGCATGGAGGGCTTCGCCCGCGGCCGCAAGCTGGACAAGGTCGGTCAGACCGAGTCCGGTACGTCGGAACTGTTCTTCTCTGATGTGTTCGTCGGCGACGACAACGTGCTCGGCGAGGTCGACCGCGGCTTCATCCACATGATGGAGCGGCTGGCCCAGGAGCGGGTCGGCGCCGCGGTGTCGAACATCGCGCAGGCCACCCAGATCCTGGCCGAGACGATCGACTACGTGAAGCAGCGCAAGGCGTTCGGCCAGCCGGTCGGCTCGTTCCAGTACAACAAGTTCCTGGTCGCCGAACTCGTCACCAAGGCCGAGGTCACCCAGGCGTACGTCGACAACGCGATCGTCGCGCACGACGAGGACCGGCTGTCTGCGGTGGACGCGGCCAAGGTCAAGTGGTGGAGTGCGCACGTACAGAACGAGATCCTGGACGCCTGTGTGCAACTGCATGGCGGCTACGGCTACATGAACGAGTACCGCGTCGCCCGCGCCTGGCGGGACGCCCGGGTGACGAAGATCTGGGCCGGCTCGAACGAGATCATGAAAGAACTCATCGGCCGCGACCTCGGCCTCTAGGAGGGACCCGGAATGCCTGAAGCAGTGATCGTGTCCACGGCCCGCTCGCCGATCGGCCGCGCGTACAAGGGATCGATGACCACGATCCGGCCGGACGACCTCGCCGTACAGATGATCCAGGCGGCGGTCGGCAAGGCCGGGCTGACCGGGGACCAGATCGAGGACCTGGCGCTCGGGTGTGCGGAGCCGCACGACGAGCACGGCGGCAACATGGCCCGCCGGGTCGCGATCCAGCTCGGCTGGGACAACACGCCGGCGACGACGGTCAACCGGTTCTGCGCCTCGTCGACACAGACCGCGCGGATGGCCTTCCACGCGATCAAGTCCGGTGAGGGCGACATCTTCGTCAGCGCCGGCGTCGAGTGCGTGTCGCGGTACAAGAACTTCGGCTCGGCCGGGGTCGGCGACCCGAGTTCGTTCAACCCGGTCTTCACCGACGCGGTGCAGCGGACGGAGAAGTACGCCGAGACCAACGACACCTGGCACGACCCGCGCGAGGACGGGCAGATCCCGGACGTCTACATCGCGATGGGCCAGACCGCGGAGAACGTGGCGACGCTCAGGGGCATCACCCGCGCCGAGCAGGACGCGTTCGGCGTTCGCTCGCAGAACCTGGCCGAGAAGGCGATCGGCAACGGCTTCTTCGAGCGCGAGATCGTCCCGGTGACGCTGCCCGACGGGACCGTGGTGAGCAAGGACGACGGACCGCGGGCGGGGACGACGCTGGAAGGTGTCGGTGGCCTCAAGCCGGTGTTCCGGCCGAACGGCACGGTCACGGCCGGCAACTGTTGCCCGCTGAACGATGGCGCAGCCGCGGTCGTGATCATGAGCGACACCAAGGCCCGTGAGCTCGGCCTGACCCCGCTGGCGCGGATCGTGTCGACCGGCGTGAGCGGTCTGTCGCCGGAGATCATGGGGCTCGGTCCGGTGGAGGCGTCGAAGCAGGCGCTGGCCCGGGCCGGCATGAGCATCAACGACATCGACCTGGTCGAGATCAACGAAGCGTTCGCGGTCCAGGTGATCGGCTCGGCGCGTGAGCTCGGGATCGACGAGGACAGGCTGAACGTGCACGGCGGCGCGATCGCGCTCGGGCATCCGTTCGGCTCGACCGGTGCGCGGATCATGACCACGCTCGTGAACGGGCTGCAGTTCGAGGACAAGCAGTTCGGCCTGGAGACCATGTGCGTCGGCGGCGGCCAGGGCATGGCGGTCGTCCTGGAGCGCCTCAGCTGATGGGTCTGGAGAACCGTACGGCGATCGTCACCGGGGCGTCCCGGGGGATCGGGCTGGCAGTCGCGCATCGCTTGGTGGCCGATGGAGCGCGTGTCGTCATTACCGGTCGCACCCAGGAGACGCTCGACCAGGCGGTCGAGTCCCTGGGCGGACGTGAGCACGCGCTTGCGGTCGCCGGGAAGGCCGCGGATCCCGAGCATCGGGCGACTGTGGTGGCCGCGGCGGTGGCGACGTACGGGTCGGTCGATCTGCTGGTGAACAACACCGGCATCAACCCGATCTACGGCAAGCTGCTCGACGTCGACCAGGCCGTCGCGGCCAAGATGGTCGACACCAACGTGCTGGCGACGATCGCCTGGGTGAAGGCATGCCGGGACGCGTGGATGCGGGCGCACGGCGGCGCCGTGGTCAACCTGTCCTCGGTGGCCGGTCTGGCGCCGTCGCCGGGCATCGGCTGGTACGGCGCGACCAAGGCGATGGTGTCGCGGGTGACCGCCGAGCTGGCCCTCGAGTTGGCACCGGAGATCCGGGTCAACGCGGTGGCTCCGGCGGTGGTGAAGACCAAGTTCGCCGGAGCCCTCTACGAAGGCCGTGAGGACAAGGTCGCCTCGACGTACCCGTTGCGCCGCTTGGGTACGCCGGAGGACGTCGCTTCGCTGGTGTGGTTCCTGCTGTCGGACGAGTCGTCGTGGATCACCGGTCAGACGATCACGATCGACGGCGGCCTCACCCTCAACGGCGGGATCGTCGGCTAGGGCTGCCGAGCAGGGTGCGCCTCGCGGGGTATATGCGACATCTTCTGTCGCATATTCTGAACCCGTGCGAGCCGACCGGTTGTTGCAGATCATCCTGCTGTTGCAGCGGCATGCGCGGTTGAGTGCGCGGGAGTTGGCCGAGCGGCTGGAGGTGTCGACGCGGACGGTGATGCGCGACATGGAGGCGTTGTCGGCGGCCGGCGTACCCGTCTATACCGAGCGTGGGCGCAACGGTGGGTGCGTGCTGCTGCCGGGGTATCGGGCTGACGTCAGCGGGCTGACGCCGCGGGAGGCGCAGGCGTTGTTCGCATGGTCGGGGCGGTCGGCACTGTCCGACGAGCTCGGCTTGCGCGATGCGTTGCAGTCCGCGATGGGGAAGCTGTCGGCGACCCTGCCGCTGGAGTTGCAGGACGACGCTGATGCGTTGTCGGGTGCGATCGTGGTCGATCGGCGCCGCTGGTTCGCGGAGGCCGAGGACACCGGGGCTCTGCCGGTACTACGGCAAGCGGTGGTGACGCGGAGACGGGTGCGACTGCAGTACGCGTCGGCGAGTGAAGGGCATCAACGCCGTACCGTCGATCCGTGGGGGCTGGTCGAGCAGGCCGGGCGGTGGTATCTCGTCGCGGCGCATCGTGGTGCGGCGCGGATGTATCGCGTGTCCCGGGTCGAGGAGGCCGACATCCTCGAGGAGGCCGCTGAGCGACCGGACGGACTGGATGTGCGGGCGGAGTGGGAGCGGCTGCGGTCCGGGCTCGAGCAGCACGCTCCGGTCGGCGTCGAGGTGGAGGTGCGGGTTCACCCGGAGCGCGTCGAGGTGATCCGGCGGATCGCCACGCCGATGGTGGCCAAGGGGACGAGGATCCGCGAAGTGCCCGCGGAGGACGAGTGGCCGCACCTCGCTCTGCACTTCCGTGTCCGTGAGGCCGCATCCGGCCTACTGCTCGCGTTCGGAAGCGACGTCGAAGTGGTCGAGCCGGTCGAGATGCGGACCAGGCTGCTGGAGCTGGCGACCGCTGCGGTCGCGACCTACGGCTGACGTCTGGCCACGAAGGTCTGGCGGAGGATGAAGTTGCCGTCGGCACCTTCATCCTCGTTGCGCCAGTGGAAGCCGGTCTCGGTGATGCCGGTGAAGGCCCAGCGGGTCTTGGCGGTCTGGGACTCGAGCGTGATGGTGTCCTCGGTCGCGTGCGCGACGAACGGCATCACGAACGCGGCCTTCGGGCCCATCCAGGTGGAGCGGAACGCGTTCAGCTCGGGGTCGTGGATGCGGATCGACAGACCCCACTCGCCGTCGCCGTCGACCGACCTGGCGGCCCGGCTCGGCGTGATCCAGATGTCGGCGACCGCGCGGCCGTCGAGGGCCCAGGCGAAGTGCCACTCGCCCTTGGTCGACCGGGTGACCGCACCGGTCTCGTCGTACCAGGCGACGTCGAGGTCCCAGCTGCCGATCAGTGGGGCGAACGGGGCGAAGGCCTCCGCGTACTCCGGCCGGGGTCCGTCGGACACCATCAGCCCGGCCAGGACCCGGGCTGCGGAAGCGCCATCGGTAATCTCCATAGGTGCTATTTACCCCTGACGCACCCGGGGGGTGTCAAGAGGATTCGGACTCCCCGCCGCCGGTGACCCCGTCGTGTCCCAGCACGATGGCACTTCCGGCGGTCGGGGCGATCAGTCCGACAGCACCGGGCAACTCTAATGCCCCGGCGTTCCACCACCGAATCGTCCGGAGCGCGCACCTGTTGCGATCACGTTGCTGTTCGCCCGTTATTCCGTGGCGACGCGGAGGGTGGCTGGTTATGGTCCGGGCATGACGACACCGGTGGTGATCCGGCAGGCCGTTGGCGACGACGCCGACGCCGTGGCTGAGGTACGACGTGCGGTCTACTCGTACAAGATCATGTCGCCGGCCGCGACGCGGCACATGATCACTGTGCAGGCGCCGGGCGAGCGGTTCCTGGCGCTGGTCGCCGAGTCCGGCGGTGAGCTGGTCGCCTGGGGATCAGCCGGTCTGAACGTCTGGACCAGCAGTCCGGGCCAGAGCCATCTGTCCATCTACGTCCACCCGGACCATCGCAAGCAGGGCATCGGCAGTGCGCTGGCCGAGCGGCTGCATCAGCACCTGAGTGAAGTAGGCGCTGTGCGGGTGCGGGCGTTCGTCCATCCCGACGGCCTCGAGTTCGCCCGCAACCTCGGGTACGACGGGACGCGGCTGATGCACTACTCCGGCGTCGACCCGCGGAAGCTCCCTGCGCAGCCGCCGACTCCGAACGGCATCGAACTCGTGACGTTCGACCAGGTCGATCCGCTCCAGGTCTACACCGCCGACACGGTCGCGTCGCTGGACGAGCCGAGTGATTCGCCGATCGATGCCGTCGGCTACGACGAGTGGCTCGACGAGATCTGGAACGGCCCGGCCCTGGACAAGTCGCTGAGTGTGGCCGCGATGGCGGGTGACGAGATGGCGGCGTTCACCGTGATCGAGACAGCCGGTGATCGTGCCTGGTCAGGTATGACCGGGACCGTCCCGGCGCACCGGGGTCGCGGTCTGGCCAAGCTGGTCAAGTCGGTCGCGCTCCGTCGCGCCGCCGACGCCGGCATCACCGCCGCCTACACCTCGAACGACGACGAGAACGGCCCGATGCTGGCCATCAACAACTGGCTCGGCTACCAACGCGTCCAGACGGAGTACGGCCTCCTGCGCACCCTCTCCGAATAGATGACAACCATCAGCTTCGACCGGGTGCAGCACCTGGTCCGGGTACGCGTGCGGCTCGGTGATGCGGAGTACCGCTTCCTCGTTGACACCGGCATCGGAATCACGGTCGTTGCCTCGGCCATCGCAAGTCGCGCCGACGTTCAGCCGACCGGCCAGACGTACACCGGGCGGCGGATGTCGGGCCAAGAGGTGGAGGCGCCGCTCGTCCGGCTGCCGATGCTCGCGCTTGGTGACTACTCCGTCGACGGGCATGTCGCCGGTGTCGCCGACCTCGGGGATGCGGACGATCCGAACGGTTTCGCCGGGATCCTCGGTCCTGGCTTCTTCGAGAACTACACGGTCACCACGGATCCGGACGCGATGACGCTGACCGTGCGACCGCGGGAGAGCTTCCACGCTGACGGTCCCGACGTTCCGCTCGACGTACGGCGGGACTCGGTGTCGGTGGATCCGTTCACCCAACTGGTGTTGCCGAGTGGGCGCGAGATCTGCGTCGAAGTGGACACCGGGTCGGACAGCCTGATCCTCGACACCCGGTTCATGGCCGACTGCGGTGTGGGTCTCGAGACCCCGGGGCTGACGACGCGGACCGGGACCGACGAGACCGGCTACGAGTGGACGCGGCACTGGGTGACGATTCCGGGCAGCGTGCACCTGGCGGGTGCGCCTGAAACCGCTCAATCGTCACCCAGGGTTCAGTTTCAGGACATCGTTCACGACGGGCTGGTTGGGGCAGGGTACCTGGAGCGGTACAGGATGACGTTCGACGTGACGGGCGCGCGATTGGTGCTCGGTCCCCGGAACGAAACGGCTGAGACACAGCTGTAATCGGGTCTGTATCCGGTCTGCACCTGATTGCGGGTTATGTTCCGGAGAACTTCGCTGAAGGAGTTCGCATGGAGATCAGGGCTGCCGAAACGGGGGATGTCGAAGGGGCGATCGCGTTGCACGATGCCCTCGCACCGTACTTGGTGGTCACGCGGACGGCGTTGACCCGCAGGCTGCAGGCTCCGCCCGAACTGGGACTGGGAACCTTCGCCGCGGTGGACGCGGGCGAGGTGGTGGGCTGGGCGTCGACCGCGCTGATCGCGGGGTCGGATCCGCTCGACGGGCAACTGCGAGTACTGGTCCGGCCGGACCACCGCGGCCGCGGGATCGGTGCGAAGTTGCTGGAGGCAACCCACGAGGACCTGCGCGCGGCCGGAGCGACCACCGCGCGGGTGTTCGCGGACCCGTCGACCGTGGAATGGGCGGCCCGCTGGGGCTACCGGCAGACCCGGCAGGTGCACTACGCAGGCATCTACCCACCCAAGGCACCCGACGTCCCGGGCGCCCCGACCGGAGTGGAGCTGGTCGCGCTGGACCAGGTCGACCCGCGCAAGCTGTACGAGGCCGACGAAGTTGCCCAGCGCACCAAACCTGGCGACGCCAAGATCACCACCCGGCCGTACGACGACTGGCTCGAGGGCATCTGGAACTCGCCGTCGATGGTGCTCGACCTCAGTACGGCGGCCCTGTACGACGGCGAGATCATCGCGTTCACCCTCGGCAACGGCGATCACACCAAGATCTGGTCCCAGATGACCGCGACGATGCCGGAGTATCGCGGCCGCGGGCTGGCCAAGCTGGTCAAGTGCGCCGCGCTCCACCGCGCCGCCGAGGCCGGCGTCCGTGGCGCCTACACCGCCAACTACGACGGCAACGCCCCGATGATCGCGGTCAACGAGTGGCTCGGCTACGACCGCGTCGCCACCCACGCCGTACTCATCTGCCCGCTCTGACCCACACCTTCTCCCTGCCCCCTCGCCCTCTGGCTGGCTGACACGGAGGACGTGGGGAGGGTGGGGTGGGGCGGGGGAGTCAGGGGACGAGCAGTACGACGGTCTCCGCGACGCAGGCGGGTTTGGTCGAGTTCTCCAGTTCGATGACCCAGTTGAGGGAGACCTGGACGCCGGCCGGCGTCTCGACGGCGTTGGAGATCGAGGCGCTCGCGCGGACGCGGGTGCCGACCGGGACCGGGGCCGGGAAACGCACCTTGTTGACGCCGTAGTTGAGCTTCGCGGTGACGCCGCTGACCGAGAACAGTTCGTCACCGAACCGCGCGATCAGGCTCAGGGTGAGGTAACCGTGCGCGATCGTCCCGCCGTACGGGCCCTGCTTGGCGCGCTCGACGTCGACGTGGATCCACTGGTGGTCGCCGGTGGCGTCGGCGAAGGTGTTCACCTGCTCCTGGGTGATCTCCAGCCACTGGCTCTCGCCCAGTTGGGTGCCGACCGCGTGCACGACCTCGTCGACACCGGTGAACGACTGCGCCATCTGCAACTCCCTCAATGCTGTGCTCAGTTTCGGGGTCCGCCGGCAACGTACAGGACCTGGCCGGAGACGAACCCGGCCTCCTCACTGCAGAAGAACGACGCCGCCGCAGCGATGTCCTCCGGCTTGCCGGTCCGGTTCACCGGGATCGCGGCCGCGTTCGCCTTCTTGAACTCCTCGAAGTCCACCCCGACCCGGGCCGCGGTGGCCGCGGTCATGTCGGTCTCGATGAACCCGGGCGCGATCGCGTTCGCGGTGATGCCGAACTTGCCCAGCTCGATCGCCAGCGTCTTCGCCAGGCCCTGCAGACCGGCCTTCGCAGACGCGTAGTTCGCCTGGCCGCGGTTGCCCAGCGCCGACGTGGAGGAGAGGAACACCATCCGGCCGTAGCCGGCCTCGACCATGTGCGCCTGGCAGGCGCGGGACATCAGGAAGCTGCCGCGCAGATGCACCGACATCACGGTGTCCCAGTCGTCCTCGGACATCTTGAACAGCAGGTTGTCGCGCAGTACGCCGGCGTTGTTCACCAGCACCGTCGGCGCGCCCAGCTCGGCGACCACCCGCTCGACGGCGGCGGTCACCTGGTCCGACTTGCTGACGTCGCAGCCGATCGCGATCGCCGTGCCGCCTGCCTCGGTGATCGCCTTGACGGTGCCCGCGCAGGCGCCCTCGTCGAGGTCGAGGACCGCCACCGCGTTCCCGTCCTTGGCGAGCCGCAGCGCGACGGCCGCGCCGATTCCCCGGGCCGACCCGGTCACGATCGCCACCCGCTGATCAGTCATCCGCGCTGCTCCTTCGCTCCGTGCTGCTGCCGGAGATGACATTACCCACGCTCCGTCACGCCGGAAGTACTCCGGATGCGATGATCGCCGTGTGGATCATCACAACCGCCATGTCTACTACTGCCCGCTGCGGTGGGGTGACATGGACGCCCTCGGGCATGTGAACAACGGACGGTACGTCGACTACCTGCAGGACGCCCGCGTCGACTTCCTGTTCCGGACCGCCAAGGAGCTCGGTGCGGACGACCTGGAGACCGGCCTGCTGGTGGCCCGTCACGAGGTCGAGTACCGCGCACCGCTGCACTTCCGGCCCGAGCCGGTGCGGATCGAGCTGTGGATCAGCGAGATCAAGGCCGCCTCGTTCACCGTGGACTACGAGATCCTCGACGCCGAGCCCGAGCGCCGGACGTACGTCGAGGCACGGACCCGCCTGGTGCCGTTCGACTTCGCCGCCAACCGCCTGCGCCGGATCAGCCCGGTCGAGCGCGAGGCCCTGTCGAAGCTGGTGGGCGCATGAAGTACACCCATCCAGTTCTGGTCCGGTGGTCGGACATCGACTCGTACGACCACGTCAACAACGTCCGGTACTTCGACTACCTGCAGGAGGCGCGGATCGCGTTCCTCGGCGAGGTCCTGGGCGTCACCGGCGACGTGTTCGCCGAACACTCGGTGGTCCTGGTCAGCCAGACCGTGGACTACCTGCGCCCGATCATGCTGCGGCACCCGCCGTACGACGTCGACGTGTGGGTCGACGCGGTCGGTACGACGTCGTACACGCTCGGCTCGTGGATCGTCGACCGCAGCGGTGAGAGCGAGGACGTGTACGCCAAGGCGGTGTCGGTACTCGTCGCCACGGACCCCGACACCCACGCCAAACGTCCCCTGTCGGCGTCCGAACGGGCAGCCCTGCTCAAGCACGTTGAGACGGCTTGAGACACTGGAACGGACATGAGTGACCAGCAGAGCTTTTATGACGCTGTCGGTGGGGCGGAGACCTTCCACCGTCTGGTGGCCGCGTTCTACCGCGGTGTTGCCGCCGACCCCGAACTCCGCGCGCTGTACCCGGAGGAGGACCTCGGTCCGGCCGAGGTGCGCTTCCGGATGTTCCTGGAGCAGTACTGGGGCGGTCCACGCACGTACTCCGAGCAGCGCGGGCACCCGCGGCTGCGGATGCGGCACGCCCCGTTCGCCGTCACCCCGCGCGCCCGGGACCTCTGGCTCGGCCACATGCGCGCGGCCCTGGACGAGATCGCCCTGACGCCGGAGCAGGACAACCAGATCTGGACGTACATGGTGATGGCGGCGCAGAGCATGGTGAACACCGACGAACCGCAGTACCCCGGCGCGATCGACGTGTCCGGCCGCTGACCCCCCTCTTCGAAGGAGAAACACGAGCATGGCTACCACTCGTACGGCCAAGGCCCACTGGGAAGGCTCGCTGATGGAGGGCGCCGGCAAGGTGTCCCTGGAGTCGTCCGGGATCGGCACCTACGACGTGACCTGGGCCTCCCGGGCGAACGAGGCGAACGGCAAGACCAGCCCAGAAGAGCTGATCGCGGCCGCACACTCGACCTGCTTCTCGATGGCGCTGTCGCACGCGCTGGCCGGTGCGGGCAACGCGCCGGAGTCGCTCGACACCCAGGCCGACGTGGACTTCCAGCCGGGTGAGGGCATCACCGGCATCAAGCTGTCCGTGAACGGCAAGGTCCCCGGCATCACCGCCGACGAGTTCGCCGAGTTCGCCGAGACCGCGAAGAAGAACTGCCCGGTCTCCCAGGCCCTGTCCGCCGTCCCGATCACCCTGGACGTCACCTTCACCGCCTGACAGCTCCACCCGACACCGACCAGGAGCAGTTGCGCCTGGTCGGTGTCGTGTTTCTGCGAGACAGTCCCGCGCGGTGCTGGGCATACTGCGTCAGTGCGCGACGATGCCGAACTGCTCGACAACCACCTCGCCTTTCTCGCCGCGCATCGCGGGGAGGTACGGCGGTCCGCAGCCGGGATCGAGGTGGTCGGGGAGGCGAGCGAGTTCTCGGCGTGGATCCCGCTAACCGCCGACGCAGACCTGCCGGAGGGTACGGCGACCGTGCGGTTGGTGCCGTGGAGCGGTGAGGGCTGGGAGGAGCGCCTGACGGCGGCCGGGTTCGAGCCTGCCGAGGTCCTCGTGCACATGGAGGCCCCGCCGGAAGCCGTCGACGGTGAGCCGCTGCCGGCGATCGACACGGACGAGGACGCGCGAGCCTTCGCCGAGGTGCAGGGTGCCGCCTTCCTCGACGACGACGATCCTGACATCGAGTGGTGGCGGGCGATGCTCCGCGAGCAGGCGGTCAAGAACTACTCCGCGCCGGAGCAGTCCCTCTACGTACTACGCGTCGACGGCGACCCGGCGTCGGTGACGCTGGTACTGCGGTCTGGACCGGTGACCGGGATCTACGCGGTAGCCACGAAACCGGCATACCGGGGACGCGGGCTGGCCTCGACGCTGCTCGCGCAGGCGCGCCGGGACGCGGCCGGTGGGCGGCTCACGCTGCAGGTGGTCGAGGGGTCGGACGCGGAGCGGCTCTATCTCAAGCTCGGCTTCCGTCCTGCTTTCCGCTCGCCGCACTTTCGTCGCCCTTAGCCTGGACCGCCGCCTCGACCTCTGCTGCCTCGGTCTCGGCCTCTTCCTTCTCCGTCGCGCTGCCGACGCCGGACGACCCGGAGCTGCGCGGGTCCCGGGTGGTCAGGTTGCCGACCCGGAGGACCTCGCCGTTGCGGACGTACCAGGTGGTGCCGTCCTCGCCCCGGAGTGTGGTGATGCGCAGCCCGACCGCGACGACCACGCCGGTCGCCTTCTCCATGTCGATGAGGTCGCCGACGCCGTACTGGTCCTCGAAGATCATGAACACGCCGGCCAGGAAGTCCTTCACCAGCGTCTGCGCGCCGAAGCCGAGCGCGACGCCGATGATGCTGGCGGACGCGATCACCGGCAGGATGTTGAATCCGAGCTCGGCCAGCACCATCACCACCAGGATGGACGTCAGCACGATCGTCACCGCACTGCACAGCAGGGAGGCGATCGTCTCGGCCCGCTGGGTCCGGCGTTCGTTGGCCAGGGTGTTCTCGACGAACACCTGGCCGCGTTTCGATTTCGCCAGCACGCCGGCGACGGCACCGTTCCCGGTCCGGCGGGCGAACCGGCGGATCACTTTGTGCAGCACCCAGCGGAGCAGGAAGAAACCGATGATCAGCCCGGCGATCCGGGCCGGGACCATGATGATCTGGTCGGTCACCTCCAGCTTGCCGTCGTTGCCCATCCGGAAGAACGTCGGGAAGGCCTCCGGCAGCGAAAACAGGGGGTGACTGATCGAGGACACAAGGTAGCTGGTCAGAATAGGCATCTCGCCGCCCGATCTTAGTAAGGCTGACAAGGGAGACGCGATCGCATGCCCAGCCGGCTGGATGACGAGCTGTCCCGGCTCGTGAGCGCTGGTGTGCTGCGCCCGTACCAGGCCGACGCTCTGCGGGATGCCGCGGACGCCGAGGTCACCGCCGCACTGGCCGATCCTGGGCGGGCCCGGCCGGAAGTTCCCGCCCAGCCACCGAAGCCGAAGGCCCCGCCGGTCGTGTCGCACGCAGGCGCGCTCATCGAGGTGCTCGGCTACATCGGCGGCGCACTCCTGCTCGGAGCGGTCGCGCTGCTGACGATCGCGAACTGGGGTGAGATGGGCCACGCCGCCCGCGTCACCACGGGGACCAGCGCCGCGATCGTCCTGCTCGGCGCTGCCGCGATCCTCGCGCTGCTGCGCCGTCAGGACCAGCTGAGTTCGGCGCTGGCGGCCCTCGGCTGCTGCGTGGCCGGTTTCGCGACGTACGTCGCCATCGAGGGGGAGACGGGGCGGGTCGTCGGCGTCGCGGTGGCGCTGGCGCTGGTCGCGATCGGGGTGTGGTGGCTGGCCGGCTCTTCGTTGCTTGTAGCAACGTTCGGGATCCTGGCCGTCGGTGTCCTGGTGCTGACCGCGGACGTGCTCACCCCGGACAACGGTACGGCGACCAACACGGCCGGGATCGCCGGGACCGGGTTCATCCTGGTGGCGTTCGTGATGGCGCTGCTCGGCCTGGTGCGGGACCAGGTGACCGCGTGGTCGCTGGCCGGCGCAGCGATGTTCAGCTCGTCGATCTGCTGGCTGGTTCAGGAGCGCGGCGAGATCATGGCTCTGGCCGTCGGCACGGCCGGTCCGGCCGCCCTGCTGGTCGCGTACGGTCGCCGGCACGCGTCGGCGTACGCCGTGGTGGGCTGCGCGATCCTGCTGGTCATCTGGCCGACCGCGCTCTACCAGTTGACCGACAACGTCGCGGGTGTGGCCATCGGTCTGGTCGTCGCCAGTGCCGCACTGCTGTTCGCCGTACTGCTGCTGAGTCGTCGCCGCTCCAACGCGAACCAGTGAACGCGGCGCGCGGCGTTACGCGGTACGGCGGTTGATGCGGCAGACTCGCTGAGGTGACTGCTCCTACTCCGGCCCTTGTCGAGCTAGCGGTTGCCCATGGGGTGGCGACGGAGTACTGGAACTGGCAGGGCGAGCATGTGATCGTCTCGAGCGAGGTCGTCGCCGCTGTGCTCGCCGCGCTGGGGGTGGACGCGTCCACGCCGGAGAAGGCGGCTGATGCGCTCGCGGAGCACCAGCAGACGCGCTGGCGTCGTACTTTGCCCGCCACTGTGGTGATGCGGGAGGGGTGGACGCCCTGGTTCGCGGTTCACCTGCCGCATGGGTCCAGCGCCGAGGTGTGGGTGGACCTGGAGGACGGCGGGCAGCGGCGGGACATCCCGCAGCAGGACCACTGGGTCGAGCCGGAGTGGATCGACGGTGTGCAGGTCGGTGAGGCGACGTTCCAGTTGCCGGGCGACCTGCCGCTCGGGTACCACCGGCTCTGCGCGCGGGTCGGGACCAGTCCGGAGATCTCGGTCGGCACGCTGATCGTCACGCCGCGCAAGCTGGAGCCGGAGAACCTGCGACGTACGTGGGGTTGGGTCCTACAGCTGTACTCGGTTCGCTCGCGCCGGTCGTGGGGGATCGGTGACCTGCATGACCTCGCCGACCTGGCTGCCTGGTCCGCGAACGATCTGGGCGCCGGCTTCGTGCTGGTGAACCCACTGCACGCCGCGGAGACGTCCGGCCGGATGGAGCCGTCGCCGTACCTGCCGGCCTCGCGGCGGTTCGCCAACCCGATCTACCTGCGGATCGAGGACATCGACGAGTACGGCGACCTTGCGCCGGCGGAGCGGGATCGCGTCCGGGCGCTCAGCCTGCAGACGCGGGCGCTGAGCGAGGACCCGACCGCACTGGACCGGGACACGGTCTGGGCGGCCAAACGGGAGGCGCTGCAGTTGCTGTTCGGCGTCCGGCCGTCGATCGGCCGGATCGCGGAGTACGGCGCCTACTGCGACCGCGAGAGCCAAGGGCTGATCGACTTCGCCACGTGGGCCGCGATCGCCGACGTGCACGGGCCGGAGTGGAGCAAGTGGCCCGAGGAACTGCAGGAGCCGGCCGCACCGGCTGTTGTTGCCTTCCGCAACGAGAATCCGGACGCAGTGGAGTTCCACTGCTGGCTGCAGTGGCAGATGGACGAGCAGCTGGCCCGCACCCAGGCGCGCGCGACGGCCGCGGGCATGTCGCTGGGCGTCGTACATGACCTGGCTGTCGGCGTACATCCGGATGGTGCGGACGCTTGGGCGCTGCAGAACGTGCTGGCGCCGGGCATCCATGTCGGTGCACCGCCGGACGCGTTCAACCAGCAGGGTCAGGACTGGTCGCAGCCGCCGTGGCGGCCGAACGCGCTGGCCGAGACCGGGTACGCCGCCTGGCGGGATCTGGTCCGGGCGGTGATGCGGCACGGCGGAGGGCTTCGGATCGACCACATCCTCGGCATGTTCCGCCTCTGGTGGGTGACGTCGCCGGAGCGGCCGACCGAGGGTACGTACGTCCGCTACGACCACGAGGCGCTGGTCGGCATCCTCGTACTCGAGGCGACGCGTGCCGGCGTGACCGTGGTGGGCGAGGATCTCGGCACGGTCGAGCCGTGGGTGCGTGACTACCTGACCGAGCGCGGCATCCTCGGTACGTCGGTGCTGTGGTTCGAGCGGGACCGGGACGGCAACCCGTTGGCACCGGAGCGCTGGCGTGAGCTCTGCCTGGCCACGGTGACCACCCACGACCTGCCTCCGACGGCCGGCTATCTCGCCGGTGACCACGTCGAGCTGCGCAACCGGCTCGGTCTGCTCACCAGACCGGTCGAGGAGGAGCTCGCAGTGGACGAGGCGGAGCGCGACTCGTGGCTGAACGCTCTCCGCGAGCGGCATCTACTCAGCAACAGCGATGGCGATGTGGAGCGCATCGTCGAGGCGCTCCACCAGTACGTCGCTCATACGCCGGCGAAGCTGGTCGGCGTGGCATTGACCGACGCTGTCGGAGAGCGCCGTACTCAGAACCAACCGGGCACCACGGACGAGTACCCGAACTGGCGCGTGCCGCTGGGCGGTCCGGACGGCCAGCCGGTGCTGATCGAGGACCTGCCCAACAACCAGCGCCTCCGCCGACTGATCGGCGCCCTGAATATCTAGCTTTCTGTACACGGTCGCTTACGAACCGTTGACAATAGATTTGAACGGTTGTTTTCTATGTGTCAACAAGAAGGCGCCTTCCTTCGCTGTCTCACCGCCCCAACAGTTGAAGGAGTCCTGGCATGCTGCGAGCACGCAAGCTCAGCCTGGCCGGAATCGCCGTCGGCGCATTGGCGCTGGCGGTCAGCACCTCCGTCCCGCTGGCCTACGGGCACGGGTACACGACCACGCCGATCAGTCGCGCGAAGCACTGCGCGAACGGCACCGTTCAGAACTGCGGCGCGATCCAGTGGGAGCCGCAGAGCACCGAAGCGCCGAAGGGGTTCCCGGCGTCCGGGCCCGCGGACGGTCTGCTCTGCTCCGCCGGCCTGGCCCAGTTCCACGAGCTGGATGACCAGCGCGGGGGAGCGTGGCCGGCCACTCAGCTCACCTCGGGTGCGAGCTACACGTTCAACTGGCACCTGACCGCACCGCACTCGACGACCGACTTCAAGTACTACATCACCAAGCAGGCGTGGGATCAGAACGCCCCACTCACCCGCGCCGCGCTCGACCTGAATCCGTTCCTGACGGTGCCGATGAACGGTGGTCGGCCGGCCAACGACGTCAGCCACCCAGGCACGCTGCCGAACCGGTCCGGACGGCACATGATCCTCGCGGTCTGGACCATCAACGACACGGCGAACGCCTTCTACCAGTGTTCGGACGTTAATTTCTGATTCAACGGCACGTTTCGTGAATTACTTTCGTGGGAAGTGCACTCCTTGAAATAACCGCCCCGTATTTCGAGGAGTGTCCCCCATGAAGTCAGTGCTCCGTCGTGTCCTCATCCCCGTCGTCGCCGTCATCGCCGGGCTGCTGCCCGCGGTCGTTGCCGTCGACCAGGCGTCCGCACTCACCAAGATGACGCACTCGCAGGCGGCCGCGATCTTCCGCGCCGCCGGCATCACCTGGTCGTCCAGCGGTGGCTGCTCGGACTGGAACAACCCGACCTGTACGTCGTTCACGAACATCAACGACTCCACCGTGTACGGCGTACGCACCCTGAAGCAGGCCAGTGGCTGCGCGGTGAACATCACCGGTGGGACCGAGGTCGGTCACGCCAGTGGCACCTACAGCCATCGCAACGGCTACAAGGTCGACATCTCGATCTACACCTGTGTCAGCAACTACATCCGCGGCACGTTCACCCGGATCGCCGACCGTGGTGACGGGGCCCAGCAGTGGCGCTCCGGTGCCGGCAACATCTACGCCAACGAAGGCAACCACTGGGACATCACCTACTACAACTGCGGTGGTTGCTGAGCAGAAGAACAAGCAGCGCTCCGCGCTGCGTTGGAGAGCAAGCAACTGCGATGGTTGCTTGAAGAACCAGCAGCGCTTCGCGCTGCGTTGGAGAGGGAAGCAACTGCGGTGGTTGCTGAATCTCTTCGTCTCTCCTTCTCTTCATGGTTGCCTCGGGGGTGAGCCCCGAGGCAACTGTGGAGGGGTGGGGGACTAGGCTCTGGAGCGTGATCACTCTGCTCTCCGGCCACACCGTGCTGGTGTTCGTCGGTATCCCCGCGCTGGTCATCGCGGTGGTGGCGCTGCTGGTCTTCGCGCCGTCGATCGCGAAGGGCCCGCGCTACCGCCCAGGCCTGTCCTGGTGGGCTCCGCCGGTCTGGATCAACGGTCCGGCCCCGGCCAAGCCGGACCCGGCCCACCTGCCCGAGCTGCCCGGTGCGCCGGGGACCCCCGCGACCGCCGGCACCGGCGTCGCCCGCACGACCGGAGGCGCAAGTGCCAGCTGGTGACGCATTCACCCCTGACCAGCTCTACGACATCGAGCGCGCGGTCCGGCACGCCGAGGAGGTCTCCGGCCTGCACTTCTCCGTGTACGTCGGGGGAGCCGACTCCGAGACCCGCCCGTTCGCGCTGGAGCTGCTGAACGAGCTCGAGGACCCGGACCACACGGTCCTGGTGTACGTCGACCCGGCCGGGCGCCGCCTGGAGATCGTCACCGGAGCACTCGCCAAGCGGCAGCTGTCGGACACGGCAGCCGGTCTGGCCGCGCTGACGATGCAGACCTCATTCGCCACCGGTGACCTGACCGGCGGTCTGGTCACCGGCGTCCAGCAGCTGGGCACGCACGCACACCAGCCGACGCTGCTGCACGCGAACGAGCCGCACCAGCAGTGAGCCCGGCGCTCCAGCCACGCCGGATCGAGCTGGGCGACGTCGTACTGCGTCCGTTCGTCCTGTCGGACGAGGCTGCGGTGGCCGACGCGCTGCGCGATCCGGACATCCTGCGCTGGACCGGAGGTACTGCGGTGATCCGCACTCCGGCGGACCTGCGTGCAAGACGGTGGCTGGAGCCGCGGGTCGACGGCTGGGCACGTGGCAGTGCGGTGTTCGCCATCGCGGATGCCGCGACCGACCAGGTGGTGGGCACGGTCTCGGTCCGGGACGTCAACCGGGTGCCTGACCAGGCGGTCGTCGCCTACTGGGTCAGCCCATCAGCGCGCGGTCGCAGGCTTGGTGCCCGTGCACTGGACGCGGCGGCCCGGTGGGCCTTCTCGTCGGACGGTCTCGGGCTGCACCGCCTCTCGCTGGACCACTCGCTGGTCAACGAAGGCTCATGCCGGGTCGCGACGCGGGCGGGGTTCCAGCTGGAAGGGACCATGCGGGACTACTTCGTCGAGGCGAACGGAGAGCGTCACGACTCGCACCTGCATGCGCGGCTCGCGACCGACCCACCGCCTCAGCTGCCGGGAGCGGCCGCCGGCTCGTAGGTCGGGCAGGCCGGGTTGCTGTACGCGCGCTGGGTCTTCGGCTCGGAACACAGATCGAGGACCTGCTCCGACGACGAACCCGGGCCCAGGTAGACGACCCAACTGTCGGTGATCGGCTCCATGGAGCTGTCCGCGAGCCCGGGGTACTGACCGTTGACCAGCATGGCCTTCGCCGGCACACCGGCCGCGATGAGCTTGGCCGCCGTACCCTTCGCGAGTGTGTCGGCCTCCAGACCGACGTCGGTCGGGTACTTGTCGAGGACCGCGATCCACTGGCCGCGTTTGAAGGCCGGCGAGGTCGGGCCGGTGTTGACCGCCGGCGTACTGGCGCGGGTCTTCGGTGCCGGCGTACTGGGTGGCGGCTTGCGATCCGCCTTCGCCGTACTGGCCGATGGATCCGCACTCGGAGTCGCAACGCCATCGGCCGGAGCGGCGGCGCCGTTCGGTACGGCGCCCGTCCGCAGACCATCGTCGGTCGTCGGCCCGGTCGATCCCCGCGTCAGGATGAACGCGAACACAGCGAGCATCGCGGCCGCGGCCACGATCGACGCGCCGATGGCGCTGTGCGACCGCTGGGCCTTCCGCGGCTGCTCCGCGGGGGTCTCGCGGCGCCGTGAAGGGCTGTGATGTCTCCGTGCTGCCCGGGCGGGCGGCCTGCGGTGATCCACGGGTGTCACGGCAAGGGCCCCTCCCCACAGTTCCCCGCAATCGGCTGATGCACCCGCAGCTTAAACCGAACCAGCGAGTAAGTGAGTCTTCTTCAGGTGGCGAGAATCTCCTTCTGCACAAGGGAATAGCGGTCCGCGCATGAGTCCTCACGATGTGCCGAAGAGCAATCGTTTGATACTCACTCGGTGCATCGGAGTGGTGACTCGATTAGGTCCCGGAGGGAATGCCGTCGAACTTGGGCTGCGGCCGGGTGTCGAGGGCGTCCTCGAGCCAGGCGTCGATGTCGACCCCGGCACCGAGGATGTGAGTCACGTACGACGCGCGCTCGTGGCTGAGCACCTCTTGTTCCCAGACACACGCACCCGCGCCGATCGGGGCCGGGCGCAGATCGTCGGCCTCCATCCCGCTGAAGATGCTGAGCCGGGACTGGAAGTCCTTCGCCCAGCTCTGTACGACGAGGTACATCGCGTCGTCGCCCAGATGCAGCACGACCACGGCCAGACCGAGCGCGCCCATCGCATCGTCGAACTCGAGTTGCCGGGTGGCGGTGGCCTGGGCGACCTCCACCATGTTGTCGTCCCACTGCCGTCCGCGCGCGGTGATGACGTACGGCTTCACGAGCCGGTGCGGGTACCGCCAGGGCATCAGCGGCGTGACTGGACGCGGGCGGTACGCCTCTGCGAGTCCGGTCAGCGCAACGGCTGCCGCACCGGCCAGGGCGGGGTCAGAAGCGGGCACCCCATCAGTTCTACAGGTCACCAGGGCGACCACGACACCGCCGGCCGCACATCGCAGTGGGGCCGGCGCTGTGCGGTGGACGGGTCAGCCGGCGTCGCGCGCCTGGGCCGCGATCGCGCGAGTCAGGTCGGCCTGGGCCTCGGTGACGTAGCGCAGCGTCGGGGCGTCGACTGACGACGACTCGGCCGACAGCCACCCGGTGAGCGCGTCCAGGGTGGACTGCTCCGGGAGGTGCCGCGGCGACAGGTAGACCAGCACGTTCTCGCCCATCGACGAGCCGAGCCGGGTGTAGACGTCCTTGGCCGCGCTCAGGTACTTCTCGACGTACGGCCGGAGCAGGTCCTCCTGGCCAGGCTGCTGGAAGCCGAGGATGGTCCGGAACTGCGTCTCGTTCGGGGTGTCCCCGGACTCGACCGCGATCCGCCACGCCTCTTCCTTGGCCTCGGCGGTCGGCCGTGCTGCCCGCGCCTGAGCCGCACGCTCGCCACCGGTGATGGTGGTGTCGCGGGTCAGCTCGTCGTCGATCTCGGCCGCGTCGATCCGGCCCAGCCGGGCCAGTGCGACGATCAGCGTCCAGCGCAGGTCGGTGTCAACGACCAGACCGGGCGGCAGGTCGCGGTCGTCCAGCCATGCCGTCAGCCGGTCTGCGCCGGCGTCGGAGAACACCGCCGAGCTGTAGGCCCGGGCGAATGCGAGCTGGTGGTCGCTGCCCGCCTCGGCATCCGCGAGCAGACTCGCCAGCGTCTCCTCGAACTGCGTCCGCAGTGCCGGCCGGTTCGCCGGAGCGGCGTACAGATTGATCGCACTGGTCGCCTGCGACAGCAGGGACCGTACGCCGGTCAGATCGGTCTCGGCCCGGATCCCGCGCAGCACGATGCCGACGTACTGGCTGGCCGGCATCTCCGCGTCGCGGGTCATGTCCCACGCCGCACCCCAGGCCAGCGCCCGCGGCAGCGACTCGGACAGCTGGTCGATCGACTCGACCAGCGTGGCCCGGGACCGCTCGTCCAGGCGGATCTTGGCGTAGGTGAGGTCGTCGTCGTTCAGCAGCACCAGGTCAGGCTGGGTGGCGCCGGTCAGCTCGGGCAGCTCGGTCCGCGGCCCGTCGATGTCCACCTCGAAACGCTCGGTGCGGACCAGTCCGTCGTCGGTCCGGCGATACAGACCCACCGCCAGCCGGTGCGGCCGCAGTACCGGGAACTTCTCCGTCGCGGTCTGCTCGATCGCGAACGACGTGAACGCACCCTCGGAGTCGACCGCGAAGTCGGCCCGCAGCGTGTTCACCCCGGCGGTCCGCAGCCAGCGCTCGGTCCAGTCGTCCAGGTCGCGGCCGGAGGCCTTCTCCAGCGGCTTGAGCAGGTCGGTCAGCTCGGTGTTCCCGAAGGCGTGGTCGGCGAAGTACTCCTTGAGCGCGGTGATGAAGGTGTCCTCACCGACGAACGCGACCAACTGCCGCAATGTGGACGCGCCCTTGGCGTAGGTGATGCCGTCGAAGTTCACCTCGACCGCGTGGAAGTCGACCATGTCGGCCGCGATCGGGTGCGTCGAGGGCAGCTGGTCCTGCCGGTACGCCCAGTTCTTCCGCGCGTTGCAGAACGTCGTCCAGGCACCGGCGTACTTCGTCGTCGCCACCGCCTGCGCCCAGTGGCTGGCCCACTCGGCGAACGACTCGTTCAGCCACAGGTCGTCCCACCAGGTCATCGTGACCAGGTCGCCGAACCACATGTGCGCCAGTTCGTGCAGCACGGTGTTGGCGCGGCTCTCCATCTCCGCGTGGGTGGTGCGGCTGCGGAACAGGTACTCGTCCCGCAGCGTCACGCAACCCGCGTTCTCCATCGCGCCCATGTTGTACTCCGGCACGAACGCCTGGTCGTACTTGTGGAACGGGTACGGCGTACCGAACGCCTGCTCGTACAGCTCGAAGCCCTGCTTGGTCACCTCGAACAGGTCGTCGATGTCCAGCGCGTCCTTCAGCGACGGACGGCACAGCAGCGACAGCGGATACGACCCGTGTGCGCCCTCGTACACGTCGGTGACGACGTGGTACGGCCCGGCCACGACGGCGGTGATGTACGTCGAGATCCGTTCGGTCGGCGGGAACTCCCAGCGGGCCAGCTCCTCGCCGTTCTCACCCTCGTACGGCGTCGGCTCGGGGGCCGGAGCGTTCGAGATGACGACCCAGCGGGCCGGTGCGGAGACGGTGAAAGTGAAAGGGGCCTTGAGGTCCGGCTGCTCGAAGGTGGCGAACACCCGGCGGGCGTCCGGCACCTCGAACTGGGTGTAGAGGTAGGTCTCCTTGTCGGCCGGGTCGACCGAGCGGTGCAGCCCTTCACCGGTGCGCGAGTACAGGCAGTCCGCGACGACACGGAGCTCGTTGCGGTCGGCCAGCCCGTCCAGCTGGATCCGCGCGCCGTCGTACACCGTGTCCGGGTCGAGCGCGCGGCCGTTCAGCGTCACCTCGCGGACCTTCTCCGCGATCAGGTCGGCGAAGCTGCTCGCGCCCGCCTCGGCGGCGAACGTGATGGTGGTCACCGACGGGTACGTCGGGGCGCCACTCGGGGCGTTGGACAGGTCCAGTTCGATCGCGTAGCTGACGTCGCTGACCACGCCCGCACGGGTACGCGCCTCGTCGCGCGTCAGGTTGGTTCCAGGCATGTCGGCATCCTATGCACCTGGCTCCAGGCTTCGCCGACGGTTTCCCCGCGACATTGCTGATGGATACCAAACCGGTGCCTGATTGTTCGATTTTGTATGATCGAGAACATGACTGCCCCCGCCGATTTCTGGTTCGACCCGGCCTGCCCCTGGGCCTGGATGACGTCTCGCTGGATGCTCGAGGTCGAGCAAGTCCGGGACGTGAAGACGACCTGGCACGTGATGAGCCTGGCCGTCCTGAACGATGGCCGCGAGTATCTGGACGACAAGTACAAGAGCTTCCTGACCAACGCCTGGGGTCCGGTCCGCGTGCTGATCGCGGCCGAGCAGGCGCACGGCAACGAGGTGCTGCTGCCGTTGTACACCGCGCTCGGCAAGCGGATCCACATCGAGGGCCGCGGCATCGGCGACGGCAAGGGCGACGTGGTCCAGGAAGCCCTGGCCGAGGTCGGCCTGCCTGCGTCGCTGATCGAGGCCGCCGACACCGACAAGTACGACGACGCGCTGAAGAAGTCGCACCACGCCGGCATGGACCAGGTCGGGATGGAGGTCGGTACGCCGGTGATCTCGGTCGAGGGCACCGCGTTCTTCGGCCCTGTCGTCACGCCCGCGCCGAAGGGCGAGGCTGCCGGCAAGCTCTGGGACGGCGTCCGCCTGGTGGCCGGCACCGAGGGCTTCTTCGAGATCAAGCGGACCCGCGACCGGGGCCCGATCTTCGACTGATTCGGTCTGTGATTCAAGGCTTGAATTCGCCCCACCCGGTTGGTGAAGGTTACTCACCAAGCAATTCCTCCAGCGGTGAGTAGGTATCAGATGACGTTGCGTGACGAGCTTCCCGAGACCGTGGCCGTGCCCCCGGGACTGACAGCGGGGATCGCTGTCTTCGACCGCGGGACCGGGCAGTTCGTCCAGCAGCAGAACGCCGACCATCGGTTCCGGTCGGCGTCGGTGGTGAAGCTGCTGATCGTGCTCGACCTGCTCTGGGACCGCGGACCGGCGTACGACGTATCGGCCGAGGACCAGGCCCGGCTCGAGGTCATGTTGCGTAGCAGTGACGACGACGCGGCCAGCTACTACTGGGATCACCTCGGTGGTTCCGGCATCGTCGAGCGGATGATCCGGCGGCTCGGCCTGACCCACACGGCCGGGCCTCCGGTCACGCACCCGGGCTTCTGGGGCTACGTCTCGATCACCGCCGCGGACACGGTCCGGATCTATCGCCACATCCTCGACGAGGCTCCGGCGCCGGTGCGCGAGTACGTGATGGGCCTGCTGCATGAGCCGACCCGCCTCGGTACCGACGGCTTCGATCAGTACTTCGGAATCGCGTCGGTGTTCGACCCGGACTTCAGCATCAAGCAGGGCTGGTCGGGGTTCCTCGGCTCGAGCGGCTACGGCTCCGACAAGGCCAAGCCGGTCGACGTTCCGCTGGATCTGGTGAGCGAGGCACTGCACACCACCGGGACGGTCGGGGCGGACGATCGCACCATCGTGGCGGTGTTCACCCTGCACCCGCGCGGAACGCAGTACGACAAGGCCTACACGGACGTGACGGCGCTGACGGCGGCGCTGACCGTGCCGGGCGGCGTACGGCGGACTGCGAGCTGATGCGAGACTTCTGGCCATGCGAGTCCACATCGGCTCTGACCATGCCGGCTTCGAATTGAAGAACCACCTGGTCCAGCACCTCACGGCTGCCGGGCATGACGTCGTGGACCACGGCCCCGCCGTGTACGACGCCGTCGACGACTACCCGCCGTACTGCCTGCGGACCGGGGTGGCGGTGGTGGAGGAGCCGGGCAGCCTCGGCATCGTGATCGGTGGCTCCGGCAACGGTGAGCAGATCGCCGCCAACAAGGTGAAGGGGGTCCGGGCGATCCTGGCCTGGAGCACCGACACCGCGCGGCTCGGCCGGGAGCACAACAACGCCAACGTGATCAGCGTCGGGGCGCGGATGCATTCCGAGGAGGAGGCGACCGGGTTCGTGGAGACGTTCCTGGCCAC
The DNA here is from genome assembly GCF_004331465.1 of Kribbella pittospori. Lineage (GTDB taxonomy): Bacteria > Actinomycetota > Actinomycetes > Propionibacteriales > Kribbellaceae > Kribbella > Kribbella pittospori. Next base: position 27,612 of record NZ_SJKB01000015.1, on the reverse strand, counting down.
CGACTACTCCGGCGAGGAGCGGCACACCCGCCGGATCGACATGCTGTCGGGCTACGAGTCGACCGGCGAACTGCCGCCGCTGTCGTGATCCTCGGGCGCGTCGGCGGCTGTCCCGGTCTTGGCCGGGCGGCGGTCGACGGGCCGGCGGGGACGGGAGACGTCGCGGGCCCGCATCGAGCGGCCCGTGCCGACCACGGCCGGCGTGGGCGGACCGCTGCGGCCCTTGGCTCCCGACGAGCCCTGCGTTCCATTGGTCATCCCCATAAGAGGAATCATGCCTGAAGGTCACACCCTGCACCGCCTGGCGAGCGACATCTGGGACGCGTTCGGCGGCCGCCCGGTCCAGGCGTCCAGTCCGCAGGGCCGGTTCGTCGACGGCGCCGCGCTGCTGAACGGGCACGTCCTGCGGCAGACCGAGGCCCACGGCAAGCACTTCCTCGCCGACTTCGAGGGCGCCGGCTGGCTGCACATCCACCTCGGCCTGATCGGCAAGGTGGACTTCGGTACAGCGCCGATACCCGAACCGGTCGGTCAGGTCCGCCTCCGCCTGCAGAACGCAACGTCGTACGCCGATCTGCGCGGGGCGACCGTGTGCGAGGTGCTGACCGACGGCGAGCGCGAGGTGCTGATCGCGCGGCTCGGGCCGGACCCGCTCCGCGACGATGCGGACCCGGAGCTCGCGTGGAAGCGGATCCATCGCAGCAAGCTGCCGATCGGCCGGTTGCTGATGGACCAGGAGGTGCTGAGCGGCGTCGGCAACGTCTATCGCGCCGAGGTGCTGTTCCGCGCGAAGCTGCACCCGATGACTCGCGGCGACCTGGTCAAGAAGCGCGAATGGCAGGGTATGTGGAACGACCTGCTCGAGCTGATGAAGTACGGCGTCGAGACCGGCCGGATCGATACCGTTGCCGACGACCACACGCCCGAGGCGATGGGCCGTGACCCGCGGCAGGACGACCATGGCGGCGAGGTGTACGTCTACCGCCGGCAGGGCCAGCGGTGTTTCGTCTGTCACTCGGTGATCCGGACCGAACTCCTGGCCGGGCGCAACCTCTTCTGGTGCCCCAAGTGCCAGCGGACCGGTCTCACGCGCAAGTGATGGCAGCCAACAGTTGTATGACGATGTGATGCGCGGACCAGGGAGTGCCGTTATCTTCTTCACACCATGAACTGGCGCGGCGGTCTCGCTGGAGTAGTGCGACGGGTCGGCCGCCGGGTCGACGCGCTGGTCCGTCGTGCGCGCCGGTCCCACGCGATGGCGTTCGCTGCGATCCTGCTGATGACAGTGGTCTTCGCCGTCGCGAGCCTGAGCTGGGAGAAGCACTTCCCGGCGTCGGCGCTGATCATCCCGCTGTTGCTCGGCGGTCTGTTGCTGCGCTTCAAGCAATTGCTCGTGCTGACGCTGTTCACGCTGACGGTCAGTTCGTTCGTCGTGATGTCCCGGCCGGAGGAACTGCCGAAGACAGGGTTCGTGCTGGTCCTCGGGGTGATCGGCTGGATCGTGATCACGAACGCGAAGGTCCGCAGCCAGCTCGGCGTTCCGGGGACCCGCGGCGAGTCGATGCTGATGGAGTTGCGCGACACGCTGAACGCCCAGAGCGACCTGCCCGAGGTTCCGGTCGGCTGGCGGCTCGAGGTGGCGATCCGTTCGGCCGGTGGGTCGACGTTCTCCGGTGACTTCGTGGTGTCGACGACGCACGAGCAGGTGCTCGAGGTCGCGCTGGTCGATGTCTCGGGCAAGGGAATCGACGCCGGCACCCGGGCGCTGCTGCTGTCCGGTGCGTTCGGCGGGCTGCTCGGCGTCGTACCGGCGCAGGACTTCCTGCCGTCGGCGAACCGCTACATCCGCCGGCAGGACTGGGACGACGACTTCGCCACCGTGGTGCACGTCGCGGTCGACCTGCAGACCGGCGACTTCGACGTACGGACCGCTGGTCACCCGCCTGCGATCCTGTTCGATGCGTGGGCCGGGCGGTGGCAGACGCGCGAGTCCGACGGGCCGTTGCTCGGGTTGATGGAGGCGCCGGAGTTCGCGGTGAACCACGGGCAGCTGAAGCTCGGCGACGCGCTCTTCCTGTACAGCGACGGGATGGTCGAGACACCCCGCCGCGACATCGGCCGTGGCACCGACCGGCTGGCCGGGCACGCGGAACGCCTTGTCGGGCAGGGCTTTCTGGGCGGTGCCCGCGAGCTGGTGGACAACGCCGGCGGTCCCGGCGACGACTCCGCGATCGTGATCATCCACCGCCTGGCCCACGGGTAGGCGTGCGCTCGTGATGGCGTAGCCTGCTCGATCGTGACGAGCGAGGGCTTCGACAAGGATGCTGACCGGGCGGCGCCGGACGTGTCGTTCGAGGAACTGGTCGCGCTGATGCCGGACGCGGTCCGGGACGCGTTCCCGCCGGACCGCTGGCAGTTGGAGAAGCTGTGGGCGCTCGACCTGAAGGTCGAACCGGTGGAGATCGCCGACCTGGTCTGGATGTTCGACCTGCCGCTGTGGCAGCTCGACGGCGAACGGTTCAAGATCACCCCGAACCAGGTCGCCGAGACCCCGATGAACTTCCGTGCCAGCTACCAGCGGGTGATGGACTCCGACCTCGACCACCCGATCAACCTGGTCGCGTATCGGGGTCGTCTGGTCGTGCTGGACGGCGTACATCGACTGCTCAAGGCGCACTTCCTGCGCCGGCGCTGGATCGAGGCCACCATCGCGACCGCCAGACAGTTGCAGTCCTGCGCGCCGTGAACCCCGACCGGCTGGTCTGTGACTACCGGCGCTGGCAGGGTGGTGGCCATGGAGAGCAGGGTGGAACGTGAGGTGTACGTCGAGGCGCGACCCGATCAGGTGTGGGCGGCGCTGACCCAGGGGGAGACCTTCACCCGGTGGTACGCGTTCGGCGGGGCCGAGATCGACCTGAAGCCGGGCGGCCGGATCGTGCTGCAGTGGGACGAGCACGGGCGGTACCTCGGCTTCGTCGAGAAGGTCGAGCCCGGCCGCCGCTTCGCCTACCGGTACGCCGTCGAGGCGGACACCGACCCAGCGCCGGGGAACGCGAATCTGGTCGAATTCACCCTCACTCCGGAAGGCGACGGCGCGCGGCTCGGTGTGGTCGAGTCCGGTTTCGACCGGCTGGAATCGCCCGCCTCCTCCCACCCGGAGGAGTCGGCGCTGTCCTGGGAGGCCGGCTTGGCGGCCCTCGCCGAACTCGCGCCCACCCTGTGACGCCGTGACGCGCCTCGACTGGTGATGGTGATGCGTCACCATTACCATTGGTGACATGACAGCAAGCAACGAGGATTATGCGCCGAGCCCGACCGACTGGGTCCGCGACCAGGTCGACAAGGTCCACGCCGCCGGCACCACGGACGTCGTCGACATCATCGGGCGCAAGGTGGTCCTGATGACCATGCGCGGCGCCAAGTCCGGCAAGATCCGCAAGGTCCCGGTGATGCGGGTCGAGAACGACGGCGTGTACGCGGCTGTCGCGTCGCTCGGCGGCGCCCCGAAGAACCCGGTCTGGTACTACAACCTGAAGGCCGACCCGAAGGTCACCCTCCAGGACGGTGACGTCACCAGCGAGTACGTCGCCCGCGAGATCGAGGGCGCGGAGTACGACGAGTGGTGGAAGCGGTCCGTCGACGCGTACCCGCCGTACGCGGAGTACCAGACCAAGACCAGCCGGAAGATCCCGCTGTTCCTGCTGGACCCGGTCAGTAACTGAGCCACGCCACGCTGGAACCGGCGGCGAACCTTTCAGGTCGCCGTCGGTCACGCAGGGCCGAGGCGATCCCAGTAAAGTCTGTGAACAGTTCGGTCGCGGAACGGTACAGGCTGCTCAGAGCGGTCCGGGGACTGTGAGACGCTGGGCTCGGTAGTTCGGCGCGCTGCGTCGACCGAGTTCTGGGAGTCGTCCTGACCACACACGACGCGGTGCAGGAACCGTTCGTCGGGTCGACGCGGTTGCGTCTGGCCGGACTGGCACTGCATGCCTATACCGCGAGCGGAACGGTGCTCGCGCTGCTGATCGTCATCGCCGCCATCGACGGGGACGCGGTCCGTGCGCTCTGGCTCGGCCTGGCCGCACTCGTGATCGACGGAACCGACGGGATGCTGGCCCGCCGGCTGCGGGTCAAGGAGACGATCCCGTGGTTCGACGGCGCGATGCTGGACAACATCGTCGACTACCTGACCTACGCGTTCGCCCCGATCGTGCTGCTCTGGACCGGCGACTACCTCCCCACCGGCGCCCTCGGCGCGGTGCTCGCGGCGCTGCCGTTGCTTGCCTCCAGCTACCAGTTCTGCCGGGTCGACGCGAAGACCGACGACCACTTCTTCCTCGGGTTCCCCAGCTACTGGAACGTGGTCGCCTTCTACGTCGTCGTCCTCGGCCTCAGCCCGGTCACCACCGGCATCATCCTGGTCGTCTGCTCGATCCTGGTCTTCATCCCGGTCAAGTACGTCTACCCGTCCCGGACCAAGGCGTTCCGGTCGCTCAACCTGCTGACCACCGCGATCTGGCTGGCGTCGTACGCCGTACTCCTCGCCCAGATGCCCGACCCGAACACCATCGTGGTCGCCGTCTCGCTGGCCTACCTCCTGTACTACGCGGTCCTGAGCCTCTACATGACCTTCTGGGTCCCCCGACGCAAGGCCGTCTGAGGCCATGCCTCCTGACCCCGCGCCTACTGCGCGGCACTCGGCACGGCATCTCGCCGCACTGGTGCAAAGGCCACGATGCGCCGCATCGAGACCTTCGCCCCAGCACGCCGAGCTACCGCACCGAGCACCTGCTCGCGACGACGCGGGGCCAGGAGGCATGGCCTAGTGCTCCTAGGTCTGGGGGCGGCGCTCGGCGCCGCGGTGCTCTTCGGTATCGCCTCGATCCTGCAGGCAGTCGGTTCGCGCAAGGTGCCGACCGAGTCCGAGCTGGATCCGCGGCGGCTCGGCGGGTTCGTGGTCGCGTTGCTCAAACAGCCGGCGTTCGTTGGTGCGTTGGTGCTGAATCTGGCCGGGTTTGGGTTGCATTTCGTTGCCCTTCGCCTCCTTCCGCTGTACCTCGCGCAGGCTGGGATCGCGGTCAGTCTGGTCGTGACCGCGTTGCTCGCGACCCGGCTGATGTCGGATCAGCTGAGTGCGCTCGAGTGGTCTGCTGTGCTTGCGGTCTGCGTCGGGCTTGGGCTGCTGGCTGTGTCGGCGGGGGATGCGGGGGAGAACACGGAGCATCACGGGCTGACGATCGGGGTCATCGTCGGTCTCGTCGCGATCGCGATCCTCGGGGCGCTCGCTAGTCGGTCGCAGCATGGGGTGTCTACTGCGTTGCTTGGTTTGCTGGCGGGGCTTGGGTACGCCGGGGTCGCGATCTCGGCGCGGTTGTTGCAGGACGGGTCTTTGGGGGAGTTGTTTCGCAGCCCTACGACGTACACGCTGCCTATCAGTGGGGCGATGGCGTTCATTCTGTACTCGCTCGCGTTGCAGCGTGGGTCGGTGACGCTGGCAACCACTCCGATGATCGCCCTCCAAACCATCACCCCAGCCGCCGTCGGCGTCTTCGTCCTCGACGACGCCGTCCGCGCCGGCTGGTGGCCGGCCGCGATTGCCGGCTTCCTTCTCTCAGCTGTGGGCTCCCTCATCCTGGTCCGCTTCGAATCCGTCAAACCCGACCCGAGGTAGTCGGGACTGCCCCGCGGGGTGTGGTTGGGGTACTGAGGTGGTGGTGTGGTTGGTCCTCACGCGACCTTGTGCACCCACCAACCACGTGGCGACCGCCGAGGTGGTCGAGCCGTGCCCAAGGTCCACGGCGAGCTGCGCGCTGCCGCCCGCGGTTGAAGGCGTCGGTGGGCTGTGGATGCGGGGTCGGGATGTGGTCGGGGTGGAGGTCTGGTTGGTCCTCACGCGACCTTGTGCACCCACCAACCACGTGGCGACCGCCGAGGTGGTCGAGCCGTGCCCAAGGTCCGCGGCGAGCTGCGGGTTGCCGCCCGCGGTTGAAGGTGTCGGTGGCTGTGTTTGTCGGGGTGGGGTGCGGGTGTGGTCGGGGTGGAGGTGTGGTTGGTCCTCACGTGACCTTGTGCACCCACCAACCACGTGGCGACCGTCGAGGTGGTCGAGCCGTGCCCAAGGTCCGCGGCGAGCTGGGGGTTGCCGCCCGCGGTTGAAGGCGTCGGTGGGCTGTGGGGTGATGGGGAGTGTGGTCGGGGCAAGTGTGATTGTGCGAGGCAGCGACCAAGGTGCCAGGACAGATCACGTCAAGCCGTTACGCGCGTGGGCCGGTGTCGCAGGGCGACCACCCCCGACCGGAACTCTTGGCGATCCACGAGCTCGAGCTGGATGCGCTCGCGCAGACCGGCGAGCAACGTCGGACCGTGTCCGGCAAGGACCGGCTGAACAATGAACACGTACTCGTCGATCAGTCCCAGATCTGCCAACGCCAGGGGGAGCGTCACGCCACCCACGAACAAGCCCTCGCCTGGCTCCTGCTTGAGCCGCTGAACCGCTTGCCCCAAGTCGCCTCGGACCAGCTCGGCATTCCAATCGACCCCGCTCAGCGTGCTCGACACCACGTACTTCTTCGTCCGGTCGATGGCCTCGGCGAACGGGATCTCCCACTCACCCATCCAGTCAGGCCACGTGCCCGTGGCCGGCTGCCGCCACGCCGACTCCATCATTTCGTAGGTCACCCGGCCGAAGAGCAGAGCATCGGCTCGTTCCATCTCAGCGGTCCAGTAGCGCATCGACTCCTCGTCGGGCGGGAGCCCTGCCTCGTGATGGCAGCAACCGTCGAGCGTGACGTTGATCGAGTAGCGAAGTGGTCTCATCTCATTGCTCTCGCTTCATGCGCGCAGCGCGTTTCACCGGACCGTAGTCAGACTACTGTCGGCGCCATTGAGTCGCGGCCGCCGGACCAACACCGCACCGGCCACAGTTGCCGAACCCGCCGCCCTCAGCACTTCGTGAGCTGAGGGCCTCAGGCCACGTTGTCGAGGACTCGGATGCCGCAGAGCTCGGTGTGGGGGCTGGGATTCGTATCGCAGGAGGCGGGGACACAGCTCAACTGCTCGGTGGTTCGGTGGGGTGGCGGTGTTGTACTTGTGCTCTCGTCGACCAGGGCGTGGGTAGGGGATGGGCATGGGTAGATGGTCTGTGTCGGTGACCGGGGTGGCGACGCTGCGGGAGTATCGGCGGGGCTGGTTGCGGCCGGATCTGATTGCTGGGGTCACGGTGGCGGCGTACTTCGTGCCTCAGGTGATGGCGTACGCGCAGTTGGCCGGGTTGCCGGCGGTGACTGGGTTGTGGGCGGCAATCGGGCCGCTGCTGTTGTACTTCCTGCTCGGCTCGTCGCGGCTGCTGTCACTTGGTCCGGAGTCGACGACCGCGCTGCTGACGGCTACCGCGATCGGACCGCTTGCCGCAGGTGATCCCGTTCGCTACGCGGCACTGGCCGCCGTACTCGCTCTGATCGTTGGCGTCATCTGCGTGCTGGGTTGGCTGGCGCGGCTCGGGTTTCTTGCGGATCTGTTGTCCAAGCCGGTGCTGGTGGGGTACCTGACCGGCATCGCGGTGATCATGATGACCGGCCAACTCGGCCGCCTGACCGGTGCTCCGGTGACCGGGGACTCGCCGCCCGCCGAGGTGCTGTCTGTGATCCGTCTGTACGACGAATGGCAGACAGCGCCGTTGGTGTTGTCATTGGCCTCGCTGGGGTTGCTGCTCGCATTCGCCCGCTGGACGCCGCGACTCCCCGGCCCGCTCATCGTGGTCGCGCTCGCGGCCCTGGTGACGTGGGCGGCAGGGCTGGGTGACAAGGGAGTGACCCTGGTCGGCAACGTGCCCAGCGGTCTGCCCGTTCCGCGGCTGCCGGACATCACGGTCGCGGACGTCGGTCTGCTTGCGTTGCCGGCCCTCGGCGTTGCCCTCGTCGGCTACACCGACACGGTGCTGACCGGCCGTGCGTTCGCCTCCCGTGGCCAAGAGCGTGTCGACCCCGATCGTGAACTCCTCGTCCTCGGCCTGGCGAACGTGTCCGCCAGCCTGGTCCGTGGTTTCCCGATCAGCAGCAGCGGCAGCCGGACTGCACTCGCCGAGGCGACAGGCGCGAAGAGTCAGGTGTACTCACTGGTCGCCGCAGCCGTCATCGTCGCGACGTTGCTCTTCGCCGGACCATTGCTGTCGACCTTCCCGATCGCCGCACTCGGCGCGCTCGTGGTGTTCGCCGCCCTACGGCTGATCGAATTGGCCGAGTTCCGCCGCATCGCCAACTTCCGCACCAGCGAGTTCCTGCTGGCGATCGCTACCACGGTCGGCGTGATCGGTCTGGATGTCCTGTACGGCGTCCTGGTCGCGGTCGCTTTGTCCGTGATCGACGTACTGCGTCGCGTCGCCCGCCCACATGACGGCATCCTGGGCTATGTGCCGGGGATCGCCGGTATGCACGACATCGACGACTACCCGGACGCGAGGCCGGTCCCGGGCCTGGTCGTCTACCGCTACGACTCGCCACTGTTCTTCGCGAACGCCGAGGACTTCCGCCGCCGCGCGATGGCCGCGGTCGACGACGCCGACGCGCCGGTTGGCTGGCTGCTCCTCAATGCCGAGGCGAACGTCGAGATCGACATCACCGCGATCGATGCGCTCGACTCCCTCCGCGAGGAACTCACCACCCGCGGCATCGTCCTCGCCCTGGCCCGCGTCAAACAGGACCTCCGCGACGACCTCAACGCCGCCGGCTTCCTCGATCGCCTGGGACCTGACCGCCTCTTCTACACCCTCCCCACCGCGGTCGAGGCCTTCCGTCGGGAGACCGCGTCGTCGTGATAGTTGCCTCAAGCAATTTCATGGCACCTCTGCTGCCCCGTCTGCCGCAGCGATCCAGGATCGACCGGCGAAGATGGCGAGCAACGCGCCGGCGGCACCCATGATGCCTACCGCGGTTGCCGGTGAGGTCAGGCCGGCCACCGCACCGGCGGCAGCAACACCAAGTCCTTGGACAGCCTGCAATCCCGCCGAGGCAAGCCCGATGACCTGCCCTCGTCGGCTATCCGGCACCAGACGGACGAACATCGGCGTGACAAGCATGGTGTACGACGACAGCACACCGACCAGTGTCCAGAGCCCGATCGCTGCCGGCACTGATGGGACGGCGGCACTCACCACCAGCGGGATCCCGGATGCGACCGCGAGCGGTGTCAGCGACCGGATCCGCCAGTGCGCAGGCATCCAGCGGGTCAGCAGCAACGACCCGACGAGAGCGCCCACAGGGTCCGCGGCCATCAGTAGACCGACCGCGGCCTCACCTCTGCCTGCCTCGGCCGCGTAGGCCGCCGCGAGTCCTTCGGGTGCGATGTAGAAGCCGTACAGATACAGCAAGCCGAGCAGGCTGCGGAGCCGACGGTCGCCCCAGATCACCCGGAACCCTCCGGACAGCGACCGCCCGACCGTCATCGGCTCCGCTGCGTCCGGTGGCCGGTGGAGACTCGCGCCGAACCGGACGACAGTCGACGAGACCAGGAACGTCAACGCGTTCAGCCCCAGCGCGACGTGCGATCCGGTCAGGCCGACCAGCAATCCACCCGCGGCGAATCCAGCCACCTGGACGATGCTGTCGGTCGCACTCGCGAGACCGACTCCGACGACGTACCGATCTCCCTCGAGGACACTCGGCAGGATCGCGTTGCGAGCAGCGCTGTACAGCGGCTGCAGTCCGACCACGACGATCAGCAGTGCGGCCAGTACGGCGACCGGCAGGCCGGGGATCGCCATCACGGCCACCAGACCCGCGCGGCTCAGGTCGGTTAACACCATCACCGTACGGCGCGGGAACCGGTCCGCCAGTCCAGTCAGCAACGGGGCGCTGACCAACGGCGGCAGGAACGACAGGGCGTACGTCAACGCGGTGACGGCGGCGGAACCGGTCCGGTCGAAGACCAGTACGGCGATCGCGACTCGGGCGAGCTGATCGCCGAGCCGGGACTGCGCGTGCGCGATCCACAACGCACGGAACTCGGCCACGCCCACGACTTCGCGGATGGTCGGGCGGCTGGCCATGCGCCGACGCTAGGCCGCGCCACTTTCAGATCGCTGTCACCGCCGGCCGGGCCCTGCCGTGAAGATCGCTGGTACCGCCGGCCGGGCCGGCCGTGAAAGCAGAGTGAAGGTGCCCGCTGCCAGGCTCGGATCTCAACCTGTCACATCAACCGAGGAGGCCATCATGCGCGACCGCGAGCTCAAAGCCACCAACAAGGACTGGTGACTTGGACGGGTGCGGCCTCGCGCCGCACCCGTTCCTGACGACCTAGCGCTGGGCGAGGTGGCGGAGGAGGGCGGTCAGGCCGGCGACCTGGTAGCGCCAGAAGCTGGTGATCGTGGCGCGGAGGTCCGCCTCGGTCTCGTTGTGGAGCAGGATCCGGGCGATGGTTCTCGAGGTGTTCGTCCAGATGGATTCGAACAGGTCGAGGTCGCCCGGGGCAACCGCGTCGGCCGGCAGCGCGTTGACGAGCGCGTCCACGGACAGGCTGTTGATGCGCGCAACGACGTCCGCGTGCCGTGTCCCGGCCGCACCGGAGAGGATCACGACAGACTCGAGCCGGTACTGCAACCAGAACTGCATCATCTCGTCGGCGACATCCGTGGTCGTGCCGTCGCGTTTCACCAGCGCGGCGAAGTCCTCGACCCGGCGGCCGACGACCTCCTCCAGCGCGTTGACGACCTCGTCCGGTACGACGGCGTCGTACAACTCCTGTTTGTTGCGGTAGTAGCGGTACAGGTTCGCCGGTGCCATCCCGGCCTCGGCCGCGACACCGGCCATCGTCGCGCCGGCGTACCCGTGGACGGCGAACGCCCGGAGTGCGGCGACGCGGATCCGGGACCGGACGTCGTCCTTCAGCACCTGTGGCACACGAAGAACCTAGCATGAATAGTGAATCTATGATTCGCTATTGGCGAGAGTCGATCAGAGGAGGCAAGGATGACGCGCACCGGAGTGTTCTGGGACGGCGTGGAAGGGCGGGCGCCGATACCGCAGGCGGCGCGCACGCTCGGGTTCGAGCTGATCGAGGCCGATCCGGACCAGGGCACGATCTCCGTCGCGTTCGCCGGGGTCGAGGCGTTCACGAATCCGTTCGGCGAGGTCCTCGGCGCCTTCCTCGCCGCGATGCTCTACGACACCGTCGGCCCGGCGCTGCTGGCCACGCTCCCGCCCGGCCGGTTCATCGAGACCCTCGACCTCAACACCACCTTCGTTCGTCCGGCCCGCATGGGCAGGCTGGTTGGGCATGGCCGGGTCGTCACCCGCGTCGACGACCACGCCACGCTTGAAGGAACGCTCCATGGCGCCGACAACCAGATCGTCGCCACTGCTACCGCCACCGCTCGAGTCATAGACCTCCCATCGGCCGCCTAGCGGGTCGGCCACTTCCATGCGGGTTCGTCGAGAGGACCTTGGCCGGCGATCGTGGTGGCGCCGTGGTCTTTGACGAGTTCGATCGTGTGCAGGTCGTCGAGCGCATCCAGTGCGGCGAGAAACGGCCGGGAGTGCGTCACGACGATGACTTGCGCTTCCTTCGCGGCGGTGACGACGAGATTCGCCAAGGCCGGCAGGAGGTCCGGATGCAGGCTCGTCTCGGGCTCGTTGAGCACTAGGAGCTCTGGCGGTCGCGGGGTCAGCAACGCAGCGACCCACAGCAAGTACCGCAGCGTCCCGTCGGACAGCTCGGCCCCGGACAACGGCCGCAGCAACCCGTGCTGGCGGAACGAGATCTCGAACCGCCCACCAGCGTTGACGATCGCCAGGGTGCTGCCCGGGAACGCCAGCTCGATCGCCTCATCGAGTGCACCCTTGATGCCGATCTCCCGGATCGTCTGCAACGCGGCCGCGACGTCGGCGCCGTCCGGATCGAGCACCGGCGTACGCGTGCCGATCTGCACACGACGGGCGGGCGCGTCAGCGTCGGTGCGGAAGTGATCGTAGAAGCGCCAGGATCGCAGCCGCTCCCGCACGGTCAGCAGCTCCGGCGCGCGTTCCGGATCGGCGAACTCGCTGAGCATGCTGTCGAAGGTCTGAAGCTGGTGACCACCGCGCAACCACTCGCCCGAGCCGGCGCGGATGCGTACCTCGCGGTTGACGCGCTCAACCAGCAGCGATGCCGGCCGCAGGAACGGCCCCGCCCACAGGGCTTCCCGTTTGATCTCCGGATCGAGATCGAACACGGAACCATGTGGCACCGGCAGGCCGAGATCCATCAGATAGCCGTAGTCGTCGCCCGCGAATCCCAGGCGCAGGTTCACCGGCCCGGTCCGCACAGTGCCCTGCACCGGCCGATTCTTGCGCACGTGCTCCGGCCCAGCCCACAGCGTCGACTGAAGACCGCCCTCCCGAGCCAATGCGGCGACGGCTCCATTGCGCGAGGCATCGGCGAGCAGGCGAAGCGCTCGGTAGAGACTCGATTTGCCGGTCCCGTTCGCGCCGGTCACGACGTTGAGCCCACGCAACGGCATCACCACGCGGCGCAGTGACCGGTAGTTTTCCACCGCCAGGGTCGTGAGCATGTCCGTCACGCTACCGACCTGCTCCGACAGAACGAATCGCTAGACACTGGGCGGTCGGCGCGGATGCGGTCTGACCTGTCGGACTTCGCGACCGCTTGCCGTGTCCAACTGGTGGAGGCCTAGGTCGGGTTGATGCCCAGTGCGGTGAATCGCTGGGCGAGGTCGTCGACCCAGGCGTGCGGTGTTCGATGATCCGGCAGCGCGACGCCCGCTTCGCTACGCCAGAGTGCGTCGCCTAGGGCAGTGCGTAGGTGCCAGGCCATCACGTGCTCGGCTGACAGTTCGTGGCCGGTGAGCTGGTTGTAGTGGTGGAGGGTTGCGGTCAGCAGTTCGACGCCCGGACCTGTTCCGGGGAAGGCGCGCAGGTCGTACTCCGCCTCGGCCAGGCCGGCGGTCTCGAAGTCGACGACCGCGCGGAGGTGGTCGCCGTCCCAGACCTGATTGCCGCCATGCAGATCGCCGTGGACCAGCACGTTCTGGCCCGGCGTCGCCAGTACGTCGTCCGCCCAGTCGCACCACCGCAGGACAGCCGGACGCTGATCCGGGCGAGCCCATTTCGGGAACCGGTCGCGCAGGTCGTCGGTTGTGGCTGGTTGGAGGATCGCGGGAGGAAGCTCACCGAGAACGGCTTCGACACGGGTCGCTGACTGGTTCAAGGCAGCCAGGAACTGCGCGAGCTGCCGGCCCACGTCGTCCCGGTCCAGCGAGTCCACGACCTCGAACAGCGACTTGCCCGGCACCAGCTCGGTCACCAGGAGCAGTGGATCGGTGCTGCTAGCAACTACGTTCGGCAGGAACGGAATGCCCGGCTCACGCGCCAAGGCCTCCAGTACGCCGATCTCATGCGCCAGCCGAAGTCCGGCCTGCCGCGACCACGCGAACTTCGCCACGAACCGCCCACCAACAACCGCACTCCCCGCCCACCACAGCGGATCCCCCTCACCCAACGCCTCCCGAACCACGACCGGGCAATCCCCCAACCCAGGCGCAACCTCCTTCAACGCGGCGCCAACTGCCTCAGGAGACCCGTCCTCCAACCACCTCATCACCCCCGGAGGCTACCCCTAGAAACGAAACTGCCCTCGGTCTGTTGGGCAGACCGAGGGCAGTTCGGGGAGGGGCTAGGCCAGGGAGTCTTCCCAGGCTTGGTGGAGGCCGGCGTAGCTGCCTCCGGTGGTGATGAGGTTGCGCGGGGCGCCGTCCTCGATGATGCGGCCGTGTTCGAGCACGATCACCCGGTCCGCGGTTTCCACCGTGGACAGCCGGTGCGCGATCACGATCGCCGTACGGTCGGCCAGGATGGTCCGCAGTGCGCGCTGGATGAGCCGCTCGCTGGGGATGTCCAGGCTCGAGGTCGCCTCGTCCAGGATCAGGACGGCGGGGTCCGCGAGGAACGCCCGGGCGAACGCGACCAGCTGCCGCTGGCCGGCGGACAGCCGGGAACCGCGCTTCTCCACCGACGTCTCGTACCCGTTCGGCAGCGCGGAGATGAACTCGTGCGCGCCGATCACCTTGGCCGCCTCGACCACCTCTTCCATGGTGGCCTCAGGCTTGCCGAACCGGATGTTGTCGGCCACCGAGCCGGTGAACAGGAAGTTCTCCTGCGTCACCATCACGACCCGCTTGCGCAGATCGTCCTCGGTGAGGTCCCGCAGGTCGATCCCGTCCAGCAGCACCTGGCCGTCGGACGGGTCGTAGAACCGCGCCACCAGCTTGGCGATCGTGGTCTTGCCGGCACCCGTCGTACCGACCATGGCCAGGGTCTGACCGGCCGGCACGTCCAGATCGAGACCGGGCAGCACCGGTACGTCGTCGACGTAGTTGAACCGCACATTGCGGAACTCGAGGTGACCCCGCGCGCGCCCGGGCTTGGCCGGCTCGATCGGCTCGGGGACGTCGGGCGTCTCGTTGAGCACGCCGGAGAGCTTCTCCAGCGCGGCACTCGCGGACAGGAAGGTGTTGTAGAACTGCGAGATGTCCTGCAGCGGCTCGAAGAACTGCCGCAGGTACAGCAGGAACGCGGTCAGTACGCCGACCGTGACGTGACCGTGGTACGCCTGGTAGCCGCCGTACGCCAGGATCGCCACGATGGTGATGTTGCCGACGCCCTTGATCGACGGCATGAAGATCGCGTTCAGCTGGAACGACTTCAGGTTGGCCTGCCGGTACCGGTCGTTGACGCCGTGGAAGATCTCCTCGTTGCGCGGCTCCCGGCGGAACGCCTGGACCGCGCGGATCCCGGTCATCGACTCGACGAAGTGCACGATGACGAGTACGACGGCCTCACGCGTCTGCCGGTACACGACCGCCGACCGCTTCCGGAACCAGGCCGTCAGCAGGATCAGGGCCGGGAACGACAGCAGCGCGAGCAGACCGAGCTTGAGGTCGAGCGTGAGGAGCAGGATCGACGTACCGATCAGGGTCAATGCTGCCGTGACCAGGCCGTCGAACCCGTTGGCCAGCATCTCGTCGATCACGCCCACGTCGGACGTCAACCGCGAGATCACCCGGCCAGAGGTGAACTTGTCGTGGAACGACGGGCTGAGCCGCTGGAAGTGGTCGAACACGCGCTTGCGCAGACCGAGCAGGATGGTCTGACCGAGCCGGCCGGACCGCATCAGGAACAGCTGCCGGGTCCACGCCTGGAGCAGCGCCATCACCAGGACGAGGGACACGACGGTGATCAGTTCCTGCGCGCCTTCGCCGGCGAGGATCGGCGGGATGCCGTTGTCGATGCCGAGGTGGACCAGGTACGGGACCGCGAGGCGGGCGCCGTTCTCGACCACCACGATGACGACCAGCAGCCAGATCAGCTTGGCGTGCGGCCGGAGCAGCTCACCGAGCAGCTTGCGGGAGTCCTCCTTCAGCCGGACGGTCGTTGCCCTCGACAACTCCCGGTCGGGGTCCTCGTCGAACTGACCCCGCCAGGTGTCCTGCTGCGACTTGTCGTCCTTCGTTTCCTCCGGAGGAGGTGTCTGCTGGGTCGTGGTCATGCGTGCACCTCCTCTTCCTCCGCCGCGAGCAGGTTCCGGTACGCCGGGACCTGCTCGAGCAAATCGTGATGGGTTCCGACATGGGTGATGGTCCCGTTCTGGAGCAGGGCCACCTTGTCGGCCAGCATCACGGTCGACGCGCGGTGCGCGACCACGATGCCGGTGGTCTCGGAGAGCACGTTGCGCAGTGCCTCCTCGACCAGGGCCTCGGTGTGCACGTCGAGTGCGGACAACGTGTCGTCGAGGACCAGTACGGCGGGCTTGGCGAGCACGGCCCGGGCCAGCGCGAGCCGCTGGCGCTGACCGCCGGACAGTGACATGCCCTGCTCGCCGACGCGGGTCTCCAGACCCCATGGCAGTTCGTTGGCGAACTCGGCCTGCGCGACCTGCAGCGCCTGCTGGACGTCTGCCTCGGAGGCGTCCGGCCGGCCCAGCGTCAGATTCTCCCGGACGCTCATCGAGAACAGCGTCGGGTCGTCGAACGCGGAGGCGACAGCGGTCCGCAGCGAGACCAGCGACAGGTCACGGATGTCGTGCCCGTCGATGGTGATCCGCCCCGCGGTCACGTCGTACAGCCGGGGGACCAGCGCGGTGAGCGTGGTCTTGCCCGACCCGGTCGCGCCGACCAGGGCGAGCGTCGTACCGGGGGTGAGGTCGAGGTTGATGTCGTGCAGGATCTCGGTGGAGTCGTCGGAGAACCGGAAGCCGACGTGCTCGAAGCGCAGGTGCCCCTTCGAGTTCACCAGCTCGTCCGGACCTGACTCGATCACCGAGTAGGTGTCGAGGATCTCGCTGATCCGGTCCGCCGCGGTCATCGCCTCCTGGGCCATCGCCAGGATCGCGCCGAGCGAGGTGACCGGCCAGATCAGGGACAGCATCAGCGTGATGAACGCGACCAGGGTGCCGAGCGTGATCGCCTCACGGCCCACCGCGAGCGCGCCGAGCAGCAGCACGATCACCAGGGTCAGGTTCGGGATCACGCCGAGGAAGCTCCAGAACCGCGACGCCAGCCGGACCTTCTCCACCTCGGTGGTGTAGAGCGTGAGCGCCTCGTCGTCGAACTGCCGCTGGACGTGCCCGCGCCGGCCGAAGGCCTTGATCACCCGGAAGCCGAGCGCCGACTCCTCCACCCGGGTGGCCAGGTCACCCTGCTGGTCCTGGACCTTGCGGGAGATCTTGAGGTACTTCTTCTCGAACTTCAGCGACAGCGTGATGATCGGCACCGCGGCCAGCAGGACCACCACGCCGAGCGGCCAGTACAGCCGCAGCAGCAGGATGGTGACGACTCCCAGTTGCAGGATGTTCATCACCAGGAACAGCAGGCCGAAGCCCATGAACCGGCGGATGATGGACAGGTCGGTGGTGACCCGGGACAGCAGCTGACCGCTCTGCCAGCGGGTGTGGAACTCCATCGGCAGCGACTGGAGCCGGACGTACAGGTCGTGCCGGAGGGTGGCCTCGAGGTCGCTGACGGTGCGGGACTGCGCCCACCGGCGGGCCCAGACCAGCAGGACCTCGGCGAGGCTCAGCCCGAGGGCAAGGAACGCGAGCGGGACCAGGAGGTCCAGCTCGCGGCGGGTGACCGGGCCATCGATGATGGCCCTGGTGACCAGGGGAACGGTAAGGCTGACGCCCACACCCAGCATGGCGGTGGTGAACATCACCGACAGGCGCCAGCGGTGTGGCCGGAGGTAGGGCCGGAGCCGCCAGAGGTTGCGGCTGCGTGCAGGGACTCGGGTGGTAGGGGCAGCGATCGACGGCGCTTGGGCAGGGTGCTCGGACGGCATCTGGACGGGCGCACTTCCCATCATGCTCGGTAAGGGGTTTTCGCGACCGGAAAACGGCGCACTTTCCAGTATCGCTCACCAGGTAAGCGCTTGTCCTCTCAATTCCATTCCCCATGGATGAATTACCACTTGTTGCAATAAGCGCCTCCCGCCCCACGCGGTAGCAGCCGTCACACTCATCACGTTTCGCAATCAGTCTTCAGCCATCGATCGCGGCTGCGGGTCGGTGGCCGGGAGCGAACGGAAGGTCCGCAGCGGGGAGACGAGCGCGACCAGTACGCCGAGGAGCATGCCTGCAGTGGCCAGCAGGAGGGTCGGCCGGATGCCGATCGCGGTGGCGAGCACGCCTGAGGTGGCGGCGCCGGCGGCCTGGCCTCCGATCACGAGCGTCCGCCAGGTGGCGGTGACCTGACCGAGCAGGTGGGCCGGGGCCAGAGCCTGACGGAGAGTGCGCTGGGGGACACCGAAGAGCGACATACCGAGCCCGGACAGCGCCTGAGCGACGTAGATCATCGGAGTGACGCCCGTGGCCAGGGCAACGCCGCTCAGGGAGGCCAGGAGTACGCCGGAGATGTACGCGCGACCGATGCCGACCCGGCTGCACCAGGCGGTGGCGCCGAAGGTCCCTGCCACGGCAGCGACACCGAACGCGGTCAGAGCGACGCCGACGAACCCGGGCGACCAGTGCAGCTCACGCACCAGGTACAGGACGACCAGCGGCCCCTGCATCGCGCCCGCCAGGGCAGCTGTGGTCGCGGACAACGTCAGAGACGTCAGGATCCGGTCACTGAAGATCGCCCGCAGCCCGGTGGTCAGCCGCGCTCGGGTGTGCTCCACAGACGCCCGTACCGGCTCGCGGATCAGGTACGACGCCGTAGCGGCGACGAGGTACGACACGGCGTCGACCAGGATCGCGAACGGCGCAGTCACCAGCTGTACCAGGAAGCCGGCCACCGACGGACCGGTGGTCGAGGCCAGATTCAGGTTGAGCAGAGCGGCGCTGTTGGCCCGCATCAGGTCCTCACGCGGCACCAGCGACGGCAGCATGGTCAGCGACGCGGTGTCCGACAGCAGAGTCAGCACTCCGGTCAGTACGGCGACCACGTAGAGCTGCTCGATGCGCAACGAATCCGTTGCCGCCGCCAACGGAATGGTTCCGAGCAGTACGGCGCGGCCGAGGTCC
The DNA here is from genome assembly GCF_004331465.1 of Kribbella pittospori. Taxonomy (GTDB): domain Bacteria; phylum Actinomycetota; class Actinomycetes; order Propionibacteriales; family Kribbellaceae; genus Kribbella; species Kribbella pittospori. The sequence continues at coordinate 9,108 of NZ_SJKB01000015.1, read as the reverse complement.
GTCACGATCAGGATGCGGCGCAGCGGCCACCGGTCGACCCAGACCCCGGCCGGCAGACCGAAGACGAGGTGCGGCGCGATGGTCAGAGCGGACAGCAGACCCATCTGCAGCGCCGACGCCTGCAGCGTGACGACAGCCACCAGCGGCAGCGCCACAGTGGTGATCGCACTGCCCGACGCCGACACCAACTGCCCGATCCACAGCTTGCGGAATTCGCCCCTCACGACCCATGCCATGCCAAGCAACCTGTCACTCAGCAGAGTCGTGCGACTACGGGTGTTCGCCCCCAGCAGAGCGTGTTCACTGCACGCGAAACACAGGACCCCTGGCTGTGAAGGGCAGTGAGGCACCACTCGGGATCAGCCACGCGTGCTCCCGCCGTACCCGGACCACATCGCACTGCCCGTCGGTGATCAGCAGGATCGGCCCGTCCACCGGGAAGTCATCCGCTCGCTCCAGCAGGTCGACCCCGGGCTGCAGCACCGTTCCACCGCGGCCGCGCACCTGCACCCGGCCCGCGATGTCGTCCACCGGCACGTAGCCCGCGTCGTACGCCGCTGCGTCGCAGTACACGACCCGAGCCGCAGGGACATCCCGTGCCCGCGAGTACGACGCGATCGCCCCGAGTGCCTTGCCGAGGAGCTCCCGGTCCATCGATCCGGAGGTGTCCAGGACCACGCCGTACGTCGGGAGCCGTTCGACCTCGACCGGGCGGATCCACCCTGGCCGTGGGATGTCCGGCGTACCGGACTGGCGGCGGGAGGCGCGTGCGTAGGTGCGGACGCGTGCGACGGCCGGGACGTGCTCCTCGAACCAGCGCGCGAGCTGCGCGTCCCACTCGAGTGGCGGGTGATCCAGTGCGCGGATCTCCTCGACCAGTCCGGCAGGCAGAGTGCCTCGGGCTGAGTCGTGGTACGCGAGGCCGGTGGTCAGTGCGCGCCGGTAGATGTCGTCGAGTCCGGCTGCTCGTGCGGCCTCTCCTGGATGCGGCAGCGGCTGTCCGAGTACGTCGCCCAGGCCGACACCGCGCAGAGTCGCCAGCTTGCGGTAGCGGCGCAGGTCCGTGGTGATGCGGTCGTAGACGGTCTCGACGGACATGCCCTTCAGCACCGGGTCGTGCAGGGCGCCGTCCGGCATGGTGCCGACGCCCATCTCCAGCAGCCAGCCGTTGATGACCAGGTCGGCTGCCACGTTCCACAGGTACGGGTCACGGCCGCCGACGCGGTCGCCGTGGCGAAGTGCCGCGTGCAGCATCTCGTGCGCCATCACGAACCGCCACTCGTTCTGGGTCATCGCGATCAGCGGGTTGACGTAGATCTCGCCGGCCGCAGCGTTCACCGCTGCCACCCGGATGTCCCAGCCGCGAGCCAGCTCGGCCTCCGCCACGATCGTCATGCTGGAGGCGATCGCTCCGAGCAGCGGGTACGACGAGACGAACCAGCCCAGGGCCAGGTCCCACTCGTCCCGACCGCTCCGGTGGTCCGCTTAGGCACGTGCGGCTACCAGCCGCGGCAGGTCGCGGCTGACCTCGACCAGGAACCAGGTCGGGAGAACCGGACGGCCGCCGTCGTCGGCCGCGATCACCAGCTGCGCCACCTCGAGGGAGATCTCGGCGAGCTCGACCAGCAGCGCCTTGCCGCGGTGCGCGAGCTGCCGAGCCGCCGGGCTGGCCGATGCCTTGTCGGCGGCCAGCTCCTTGGTGAGGCGGGCGCGGAAGGTCTCGGCCAGGAAGTAGAGGAGGTCGCGGTCCTCCGGTGCGGCCGGCCAGCCGGTCTCGCCCTTCAGTACGGCGTCGAGTCCGAAGGCGTTCCGGACCGTCTTCACGAAGGCGCGGAACGCGGACGCGTGGGCTGCGGTGAGGGTGCCGAAGGCAAGTACCCGCAGGGTCTCGTCGGACACGTCGTCGCCGTACGAGTGCAGCGCGTCCGACAGCATGTGCCAGCTCCGCGGCGTCGAGAACGGCTCCTCGGTCTTCGGCGGCGCGGTCCAGAGATGGTCCGGGCGGTTGCGGAGGTAGTCGAGCACCCACGGGTGGATGCCCGCCGTACCGGCCCAGAGCAGCCAGTCGGACGCGGACGCGCGCAGGTGGACGTGCACCAGGCGGTTGATCAGCGCACTGGCCATCGGCCGGGCCAGAGCGTTGTCGGTGGCTCGGTTGCCGGCCCCGATGACCACGGAGCCCTCCGGCAGCTCGTACTCGCCGATGCGGCGGTCCAGGATCAGCGAGTAGAACGCCTTCTGCACCTCGGCGGACGATGCGTTCAGCTCGTCCAGGAACAGGCAGTACGGCTCGGTCCGCGCGATCGCCACCGGCGGTGCGAACCGGCTGCGCCCGTCCACGATCTGCGGTACGCCGATCAGGTCCTCAGGCGCGAGCTGGGTCCCCAGCAGCGTCACACACTCCAGTCCGAGCGATTCCGCGAACGCCCGTACCAGACTGCTCTTCCCGATCCCCGGAGCACCCCACAAGAACACCGGCCGCACCACAGCCACATGCAGCAACACCTCCGGCAGTTCCCCCGCCGAAACCGAAATCCCCGCCTGCATCCGTCCCTTTCCGTTGACCAACGTTCCAGCATCTCCTCCCACCCGGCCACGTGTCACACGGTTTTGGCTGTAGGGGGCGACTTCCCTTGGTTGGGGGTTGGTGGCTAGGGTGCCCCCTTGTGTAGAGGTGCTGGGGAGCGCCGCGAGGGGGAGTCTTGTGTTGAATCTGCGGGTCAAGGTGGCTGCCGCCGCCTGCGTCGTCGTACTCGTTCCGCTGGCTGCCGATCAGGTCATGGCCGCCGATCCGCCAGAGCACCTGGGGGAGGGGACGCTGGTCGCCGGCCGCACGGTGGCTGATGTCGGCCTGTCGGGGTCACGTGTGGTCGTGTCGGACAGCACGGGCCACGCGGTCTACGAGACCAGCAACAACGGCACCACCTGGACCGCGACCGGCGGCTCCAACGACACCAAGCCACTCCAGCTGGAGGGCTCCTCGCTGCTCACCTTCGACGCAGGTACGGCGAAGGTCGGCGGACTCACGTTCCCCGCGACCGATGAGGTCGTGCTGGGCAAGGGCGGCAAGCTCGTGTCACACCGTACGCCGAACGCCGCCACTGCGGAGGTGTACGACGTCGCCACCAAGGCGAAGGTGGCCGACTACGCCCCGCCGTTCGCGATGGCAGACAGCACGGTGTGGAAGGTGACTGAGCCCGGTCAGCTGGTCGGCAAGGACCTGAGTGCCAACACCGAGAAGACCATCCTCGTCGCCAGCGCGTGCACGGTCGGTCCGGGCCGCGTCAACGGACGCTGGGCGCTGCTGAGCGGCTGCAACCAACTGGTCGACGTGAACGGCCCGGAGGCCCCGCGCAACCTGATCGTGGCCGCCGACGCCCAGGTCGGCAACGGGTTCACAGTCCAGACCGCGTCCGGGAACCTGCTGGTCACCGATCTGAACGACCAGTCCCTCGGCCAGCGGCTCTACGGACCGATCCGCACCGCACCGGCCAGCCTCAGCACCGACGGCTCCGGTGCGACCAAGATCGTGTACGCCGACGCGCAGAACCGCGCGCGGGTGATCAGTCTGACCTGGCTGGCCGCCGATCCGCAGCAGCGGCCCGACACCACTGCGCCGGTGCTGACCAGTGCGACCGCGGGCGACCGGATCCGCGACAACACGAGCCTCTCGTTCGAGTGGGCGTACACCGACCCCACCGACCCGAACTCTCCCGCGTCCGGCGTAGCCACCTACGACCTGCGGACCCAGAAGCGTCCCAACCGCACCTCGCCATACGGCGCCTGGACCCAGCCCGCAGGCTGGCAGGGGCTGAAGGGGACCGCTGCGAGTACCACCGCGCCGCTCGGCACCGACACCTGCTGGCAGGTCCGTGCACGTGACTACGCGGGCAACCTGAGTGCGTGGAGTACGTCGTACTGCAGCGAAGTCGACGGTACGGCGCCCGGCCTGATCACCCTGCGGATCGGGGACCGGGTGCAGCTCGCGTCGACGGTGTTCAGTTGGGGCTACAAGGACGACACGGACGTCGACACGTACGACATCGTCTACAAGGTCGCATCGCCCGGGAACGCGCTGGGCGCCTGGATCTACCCGCCGGCCTGGCAGAAGACCAAGATCCGGTCGATCGCGTACACGCCGCGGCTCGGCTGGGAAGAGTGCTTCATGGTCCGGGCGCGGGACTACCTGGGCAACACGACCGCGTGGTCGTCACAGCTCTGCTCGGTGGCGCCGCAGGACGACCGGGCGCTCACGTCGGCCGGCACCGTCACCCGCTCCACCAGCACGCTCGCGTTCCAGGGCACCACGTCGATCCTGAAGGCGAACGGCGCCTACCTGACCAAGACCGCCGAGGCCGGTGCCCGCATCGCCCTCGTCGCCATCCACGGCCCCGGCCAAGGCCGCGTCGACATCTACCACGCCAACGTCAAGATCGGCACAGTCTCCCTGGCCGCCACCACTACAGCCCGCAAGGTCACCTACCTCCCCATCACCCCCTACCGCTCCGGGACCATCAAAATCATCTCGACCTCCACCGCCCCCGCCACCATCGACGGCGTCGCCTTCCTCCGCCAAAACCCGTAGCTCGACTGCCGCGGTGGTGGAGAATGTGACGGGTGGGTCTGAGGTGGGGAAGCCTGCGGTGTGTGGGGAGTTGGGGCGCGTGCTGCAGGCGGGCCGCGCAATCATGATCGGGAAGTTGGACGGATTGTCGGAGTACGACCGGCGGCGGCCGTTGACTCCGAGCGGGACCAACCTGCTGGGGTTGGTGAAGCACCTGGCCGGGCTGGAGTACGGCAGGCGTGGGCGCACTCCGACGCCACGATCGCCGTGCTCGACCTCGACAGCCCCGGGTACGTGGCGCACTGGAGCGAGGGCGGCCAGGACACCACCCTCGGCGTACTCCTGATCCGCATGGTCGCCGAAACCGCCCAGCACGCCGGCCACGCCGACATCATCCGTGAACTGATCGACGGCGAGCAGCACTCCGCCCGACGGAGCACCGTCCAGGAAGCCGCGGACCACTTCCGGTAATTGCCTGGGTGGTGGGCGCGGTGCGCTGCTAGCCTGCCGCCTGAGTCAGAGCGTGAAGGAGGTGGTGCACATGCGGTCTATCTGCGCGGTGCCGCCTCGCCGATCTCCCCGGGCGGCTCTGACCCACTAGGGGCTCACCGCAACCAACTCATGCGAGGAGTCCTGTTGTGGATTCGTTTGATCAGTTGCGGGCGGTTCGTGCTCTCTTCGACGGCTATCCGGGTTCGTACTGGGTGGCCGGCGGGTGGGCGCTGGATCTGTTCGCGGGCCGGGTACGTCGGCCGCACAGCGACGTGGATGTACTAGTTCTAGCGCGCGATCTCGATCAGGTCGCCGCCACCTTCACCAAGCCGCGTCCGATGGTCCAGCACCCCGAGTCGGATACGCGCCGTCCGTGGGAGCCCGGCGAACAACTCACCCCCGGCCCCGACGCGCTCGTCTTCCCCGACGACGCCAACCCGTGCCCGATCCAAATCCTGCTCGCCGCGTCCGACGCCGACGAGTGGGTCTTCCATCGCGGCCGAGGCACCATCCGCAAGCCGCTCACCGAGATCACGCTGATGTCGCCGGACGGTACGCCGTACCTCGCGCCAGAAATCGTGCTCCTGTTCAAGTCACGCGGTGGCCGGCCCAAGGACAACGACGATTTCGCCGACGTCGCGGTCCTTCTGGACGCCGACCGCCGTCACTGGCTCCGCAACCGGATCGCTCCAGACCACCCCTGGTTCCCTGCGCTGCGCTGAGCTCAGTCGAGTGGGTTGGCCGCGCGGCCGCCGGTTGTCCAGGCGAGGTCGGTGATGATGCGGCCGGTGGTCTCGTCGAGGCTGCTGGACGGGTCGATCACCTGCTCGCCGGGGACGTTGAGCAGGTCGCACGGCTGGTACCAGTCGCGCATCTGCTCCGGCGTGACGGTCTTGGCCAGCGGGCGCGTCGCGTGGCGCCGGACGGTTTCCTCGAACGAGAGCTGGAAGTAGTACACACCAGTCCGGCCCACGTGATCCGCGATCAGTTGCCGCAGCATGTCGCCGTACGTCGGGCTGTAGAGGATCCCCTCCAGCATCACGTGATAGCCGTTCTCCAGCGCATAACGCGCAGTCTGGTCGATCAGACCGACGTTCGGCGCTCCCGGCCGATCATGCTCCCGCAGCAGAATCCGCCGCAGATAATCCTGCTCGATCCACGCAACCCCACGCCCAACCCGCTCCCGCACCGCCCGAGCCGTTGTGCTCTTCCCCGACCCAGAATTCCCCCGCAAAACCACCAACCGCGAAGTCCCAACCCCAACCCAACCCACCCCGCCGACCCTAGCCCAGGACGCTCCACGCTTCAGCGCAGACCTCGATCCACGTCGCGAGGTCCGGCGTGCTGTCGATGGTGAGGAGCGAGTACGGCGGGCACCCCGGCAACTCCGTGACTCCTTCGAAGCTGTGGTCCGGCGCAAACAGCAGGACCTGCCCGCACCGCGGCAACTAACCGCTCCCAGTCACTCATGCCGCAGATGATGGCAGGGTCCGGCCACAGTCCGGTGCGCTGGTCGCGTGGGCGACGTACTGCGTGGTGCCAGACTGCCTGGCATGGAGATCAAACATCGGATGATCGTGTTCGACGCTGCGGATATTGATGCGGAGAGTGCGTTCTGGGCGGCGTTCCTGGGTGGGACTGTCGAGGAGTGGGGCGACAGGTGGCGCGCGATCTGGGTTGATGGCGAGTGGACGCTTGGTGTCCAGTCCGCTCCGAACCACGTGCCGCCGGATTGGCCTGATGGTGCGCCACAGCAGATGCATCTCGACTTCTACTCCGAGGGGCTCGAGGCCCACGACGCGGCGCATGAGCAGGTGATCAGCCTGGGCGCGCGACTGTTGAAGGCTGCCGACGATCGGACAGCCGCACGCGGTGTTCAGGTGTACGCCGACCCGGCCGGCCACCCATTCTGCCTCTGCTGGGTACCCAACTGACCCGCGGTACTTCAGCGAGAGCCTGGGCTACTCGCCTGTCGCGCCGTCGATGCGTTCGCGGAGGAGATCCGCGTGGCCGTTGTGGCGGGCGTACTCCTCGATCATATGCAGGTAGATCCACCGCAGCGTGTAGTCCTCGTCGGGGATGACCTCGTCGAGACTGCGCCCGGCCACGGCTGCACGCGAGCGGGCGACGCTCGCTTGATAGCTGGCCAGGTCGTCGGCGGCGCGCGCGATGTCAACCTTCTCGAAGCCGTCCTTCGAGCCGGGCGCATAGTCCCAGTAGAACAGGTGGTCCGGCTGGCCGTCGTACGCGTGGAACCAGGCCTCGACTCCAGACATGTGCCGAACCAGGCCGAGCAGCGAGAGCGTCGACGGCGGCACCGACCGCAGCGCCAGTTGTTCCGGTGTGAGCCCGCCGCATTTCAGCAGCAAGGTCGTGCGCTGGAACTCGAGGCGGTCGTCGAGCGCGGCCCGCTCGTCGATCGGGTTGTTCGGCGGCTCGGGGCGCTCAGGCGTGGTCCACGTCGACATTCCGGCGATGCTACGGACGCGTCGGCTCCTTGACCAACCACAGCGGACGAAGATTCTGCTGCGGTGTCGGATCGGGCTGCCGCCGTTCGTGGAGAAGGTGGAGAGTGGCCGGAGGGGCCGCCCTGCTGAAGGAGGAGACATGACGGAGTACCTCATCGCATTCAACGACGAATGGGTGCCCGATCTCACGGACGACGATTTCCGTGAGGCGTCCAAGCGGACCACCGCGCTGAGGGCAGAGATGAAGGCTGCCGGGGTCCTCATCTTCACCGGCGGCCTGGACGACGAGGCCCCGGTGTTCAGCGTCGACGCCTCGAGCGGCAGCCCGTTGTTCACCGACGGTCCGTACGTCGAGACCAAGGAGTACCTCGGCGGCTTCGCCGTCGTCGACGTGGCGGACGAGGAGGCTGCGCGGCTGTGGGCGGGAAAGATCGCGGTGGCGTGCGGTTGGCCGCACGAGGTACGACGGTTCCGGTACGCAACCGCCCCCGAGACCGCCTGAACGTTCGGAAGTGAACGGCCCAGGACAGAGGATCGTGCCTCTGACCTGGGCCACTGGCGAAATCCCATCGCCTCGAGCCGGACAGGGCCGCTAGGTTCCGTGCGTGATCGTTCAAAGCAACGACAGCCTGATCGAGGCGGCCGCCGCCGTACTCCATCCTCACCTGGTCGGTGATCGAGTCTTCGGCGATGTGGCGTCGGCTCTCGTCACCGACGCCGGCAACGTGTACGTCGGGGTGTGTATCGACACCGCCTCCGGGACGGGATTCTGTGCCGAGCACGCTGCCATCGCCGCGATGGTGACTGCCCGTGAGTACAAGATCGTCAAGATCGTGGCGGTCTGGCAGGGCGCGGCCGGAGACCCGGTGCACGTCGTACCGCCGTGCGGCCGTTGCCGAGAGTTCATCCGCCAGATCGACCCGTCGAACCTCGACACCGAGGTGGTCCTGGGCCGGGACCGAACGTCGACCGTCCGCGACCTCCTACCCGCCGCCGACTGGTCCGCACCACTGGACTGAACGTCGCTCGCAGGCGTCACGCTCGGCCGCCTTTTCGGTGTCTCGCCGGTGTCGGATGTCCCCGCCTCGGTCGTCGCCGGAGCCGTCTCGCCGGTGGAGAATGTCGATGTGAGGATCGAGTTCACCCTCGACTGCGCTCACCTGGACCGCATGACGCGGTTCTGGCGCGACGCCGCGGGGTTCGCAGTGGTCGGCGTCATTGAAGGCCGGTACGTCTCGCTGCAGGGGCACGATGTCGCTCTCACCCTCCAACAGGTTGAAGAGCCCAAGACCGTCAAGAACAGAATGCATCTCGACCTGCTTGTCGACGACGTGGAGTCGGAGGTGACCCGCCTGGAAGCGCTGGGAGCCTCTCGCTTGACTCCGACAGCACACGAAGAGTTCGGCCAAACCTGGTTCGTCCTCGCCGACCCCGAGGGCAACGAATTCTGCGTAGCCGCCGATCCGTCAGCTACCGCCCCGCCCAACAGCTGATATGGAGTGAGTTCTTGTCAAGTGGCAGGGTGAGGCGCCCGTCCCGGTTGCCGGGGCGGGCGCCTCGTGGCTTGGTCGGGGTTTTGGTCGG
>NZ_SJKB01000014.1 GCF_004331465.1 Kribbella pittospori | reverse complement strand
TCAATCACCTGACGCTCCCGCACGTCCAACCGCCTACCCGGCATCACTACCTCCAGTCACCACACAAAGATCATGTGCAACAACCGGTTGAGGCCAAGCCGTCCCGCGTGGCCACTCCGTGCACAATGTCGCGTCAGGCACCCACACCGAGACCAGCCGGACCGCAACACACCGAATCGTCGCGTCCCGGGCGGACCCGCCCCACTCACCAACCACCCACAGGCTGAGGTCGCCACGCCCACCTCGAGCGTGGAGGCCGGCCAGCGGGCAGGTTGGTGAGTGCGGCATGTCCGCACCCCGGCACCACCAAGGAATCCGTGCGCCTCCCTGGCCAAGGATCACCGAGCCGACCCAGTGATCTCACCGCAACCAACCTCATGTCCGACTACGCCTAGTAGTGCCAGTAGTTGCGACCGTCGGCGTTCCAGGAGACGGGTCTGTGGTGCGGTTGGTGAATCCAGGGGTGCGGGAGAACTGGAGGGAGTAGGCGTGGTTGTTGTCGTCCCACCACTGCTCGAACTGGATGATGCAGGTCTGGCCCGTAACCGCCCAACGAAGAGCCCACCTGGCGATGGTTCACTCAGTCTTCCTCGTCGCCATCCGCGTCCCTGCGGATACGACGTGCCCGCTCGGCGATCCGGCTGGACAGTCCGCCCGTCGCCGACTTGGCCCGGTCGAAGGTATCGCCACCGAGGCGCCTGGCGGCATCGACGCCGTCCGCGCCCGCATCGAGCGCCTTGTCTCTCACCTCTGTGGCCGCGTCCACCCATCGTCTCGCGTCCAACGACTGTCGACCGCGCTCGATCCCAAGCCGCCCGTGAAAGACCACGACTGTGTTCGCGACCTGGTTGCTCGAATCGACCACCTCCCGGGCGGTGGTCGGGTGCAACAGCACCTTGGTGTTGGCCGTGCCAGCGGCCACATCCATGCGGGCCATGAGGCGCTCGGTGCTTCGTGAGATGAGTTCCAACCGATTATTGCGGGCAGCGCGGAGGGCGAGGCGATGCCGATCCAGTTCGTCCGGGGACGCATCCAGGATTCGGTCGAGTTCGAGCACGGCGATCGCGTCCTGCAGTTGGAAGCAGCGGGCCAGCATGGCGAGCCATTCCTCAACTTTGGACTCGGCTTCCTTGACCGTCTTGGCGAGATCACCGATCTTGGCGGCGCGCTCAGTCTTCTCCGCGAGTGCGTCGAGCTGACGCAACGTGTAGGCCTGTGTCCGTGCGATCGTCATCGTGGTTGCCTGCACCTTCGACCACGTGACCTCGGAGACGCGTCCCACCTGCTCTCGGATCGTCATGGCCTCCTCGATCACGAAGTCCACGCCGATCATGTCCGCCAGTACAGCGTCCTTGTGCGCGCGCAGCACGTCGTCGACCTTCTCGTCGATCGTGGCCAGATAGTCGGTGATCTCGTTCATGGCCTGCTGCATTGCAAGCTGCGCCATGATCCCAGCGGCACCAGCCAGAACCGCTGGGTTGGTCAGAAGTGCTCCGGGGCCCTTCGCGAATTCGGCGAATCCTTTGATCTGGCCGTGGCTCCCCTTCAGTGCGCCGGTACTGAGCCCCGATTTCGGGTTCTTTCTCAGCCCGTGCTTCTGGACAAGCTGCGCGGACTCCTTGGTCAGCTTCACCCAGCGACCAGAGTTGGCCGCGATCTCGGAACCTGCCTGTGCGGTTGCAGCGCCTGCACTGAGCACAGATCCGAGCCGTTGCAGTCCGAGATCCGTCGATGGCAGTCCCTCGGAGACGAGGAAGCGTTCGACAGCGGTCGGATCTCCGATGACCGCCAATCCCTCGTCGTCACTGATCAGCTGAATTTCGCTATCCATCGTCGGCTCCTGAATGTTGGACAGGGAACGTGCTCGTCGCAGTCGAGGGTGGTGGATTCGAGCTCCGTGGCTGCTTCGGGCTCAGTCATCGGACTCGTTCTGCAAGCGTGCCAGCAAGGCCGCGATCTCGAGCGTCAGCTCGTCGGTGCCCCCCAGCCGATCGCGGGCGTCCCGGGACAGTTCGCGCAATTCCTGATGCGCGAGCTGATCCTGCCCGACCCCCAGCCGAAGGCGAGCGAGGCTCAGCCTCAGTTCGAGATACTCACGCCCGTCCGAACGAACACGCTCGTAGGCGCTCAAGATCGATTCGAGCTCAGCCAATGCGCGAGCTGATTCGCCAAGCGCGATGCGACACACCACCGCTTGTCGGCGATAGTCCAACACTTCCTCGCTGTCAGGGCCGTCGAGCTTAGCTACGCTGACGGCCAGTGCGTCGAACTCTGGTGCAGCCCTGCGGTAGTCGCCACCCAGGAACAACGCCGCGGCTACTCTGACTCTGAGGTCCACAACGGCCGCGCTCTCGGCCCCGAACGTCGACGATGCGCCCGGCAGTAGCTCGCTCAGCAGGTCGGACGCCTGCGTGAAGCGCTCCTCGTCGATCAGTGACTCCGCCGCGGCCAATGCCTCTTCGATCTGGGCATTGTCAACCCTGTGAACTGACGACGCCGGCACCGGCGCTTCCGGCCGGTCGGCGGGTCGCGGTCGTGGTGCCGCCGGGCGTCGGTAGGGTCGCGTCGGGTCCGGGATGACGCCGTCGGGTTGCTCGCCGTCCGGCGATGTCCTGTCGATCGCAGGTAGCAGCGGAGAAAGCCTGTCATACACGACCCACGCGTTCTCCGGCCGATCGGCAGGATGCTTGGCAAGGAGATCGAATACCAGTTGCTCAAGCTCGCCGGGGATCCTGGGGTCCAGCTCACGCAGCGGCCTCGGTTGCTCTTCGAGATGTTGGTACATCAAGGCGATCTCGTCCTCGGCGTCGAAAGCCCGCTGTCCACTCAGCATCTCGTGGAGGAGGCAACCGAGCGCGTACAGGTCGGTCTGCGGCGTGACCGGCAAGTTCCGGATCTGCTCTGGAGACATGTACGGCTTCGTACCTACCACGCGCCCGGTCGAGGTGAGTTTGGTGACGTCATTGCGCAGCAGTGCGGCGATGCCGAAATCCAGCACCTTCACGACTCCACCGCGCGCGATCATGACGTTGCCAGGCTTCAGGTCCCGATGCACGATCGGCACCGCGTGGGCATAGCTCAGGACCGAGCAGATCTGGGCGCCGATCGAGGCAGCCCAGGCCGCGGAAACCGCTCCTTGTTCCGCGAGCACGTCGGAGACGGACACACCATGCACCAACTGCATGACGATGAACAGCTGATCGGTGGTGCCGTCAAACGCTGCGTCGTACACAGCAGGCACGCCAGGATGCTCGACCTTGGCCGTAACGCGAGCCTCGCGCCGGAACCGCCCCACCAGCTCCTCGCGGTCCTCATCGGACGCGACGATCTGAGGCCGGATCAGCTTGACCGCGATATCGCGATCAAGCACCGTGTCGTACCCCCGCCAGACCTCCCCCATCCCCCCGCGCTTGATCGGCGCTGTTAGCTCATAACGACCGGCGATGACCCTCGACTGCTCAGGCACGCCATCTCCTCCCCAGGTATCACTGAACAGTCTGACGCCGACTACGCTGCGCGTCCACGCGCGGCAATTCAGCTGCTTTCCGGCAGATTGTGCCGCCGACGGATCATCCGGTACGCCGCCTTGCGGGCCTCCCGGGTGAGACGGCTCTGGAACTCGCTGTCGGAGAAGTACTTCTCTGTGAACTTGGTATCCGCCTCGGCGCGCTCGACCATGATGTCCTGGAAGCGTTTGTTGAATGGCATCTCGAAGTCGCCCTCGTTGCGGCTCGCAAGCGCAGCCTGCTGAAGGTCGGGATCCTCGATCGCCGCGGTGACGCGCTCCTCATACATGAGTTTGTCGGCGTCGCTCAAACCAAGGCCGTAACGGTTGTTGAAGTCTTCGATGAGCTCGGACAACAGCGCCGTCTTGGGGTCTCGCATGATGCCGGCGCCACCTTCGTCGAACCCCGGCAACAATTGCTCACCCTCGGGTTCGAGACCGACGTCGTGCTGCCCTGTCTTGCTCACACGCAGGTGCGTGAGATCGATGTCGCCGATGTCGAGGCCCGGGCTACGGCGTGAGGGCAGGCGATTGAGCAAGTGCTTGCCGTACAAGTACAGCCGTTCGAGATCGGCGTCGGTGAACTGCATGACCTGAGCCAAGAACCCGTACTTGCGAACGTAGTCGGACAAATCGCTCCGGAAGAGCTCCGCCGCTTCGCGATCGTCCGAGGTCAGCCGTTCGAAACGCTCGGCTGCCGGATCGATGTGTCGATACAAGCCGGCATGTTTACGTTCCCAGTTGCGGCCCCCGTCCTCGACCACCGAGCCGGGCTGGGACTCGAGGTATGCCTCAGCGAAGGACTCCAACTCCGACTCGAGGATAAGTTGGTGATCCATGACGGCCCGCTGCTTCTGGTACAGCAGGTTCGGATCGACCGGCGTGGTGACGGCCTCCTCGTAGTACGGCTTGAACGCCTTCTGGATGTCGTCAGCCTCGTTGGCGAAGTCCAGGACGAACAGATCCTCTTGGCTCTTGAGCAGATGGGTGCGGTTCAGTCGCGACAACGTCTGTACGGCGGCAACTCCGGCCAGCGGCTTCTCGACGTACATCGTTGTCAGGAGCGGCTGATCGAACCCGGTCTGATACTTGTCGGCGACAACAAGGATCCGGTACTCGGTGCGTGCCGGGGCACCGCCCTTGTCACCAGTCCGCGCTCTGGCGTTCGGATCGTCCGCACGGGTATAGGCGAATGCGTCTGGCAACTCGCTTTCGGACAAGCCGTTGATCCCGGGCTCGGTGTACTCGACGCCGTCAACAGTCAGGTTCCCGGAGAACGCAACGAGTACACCGGGGTCAGAAGTGCTGAGGTCGTCGATCTTCTGGCGCAGCGCCTGGTACATCCGCACCGCGCTTTCCCGCGAGCGCGTCACGACCATCGCCTTGGCCCGACTACCCATCTGGCGACGAGCGTTCGCCTGGAAATGCCGCAGGATCACCTCGGCATGTGCCAGCATCGTGGCGGGATCGAGGTACACAAGACGGGCCAACTCGCTGCCGGCCTTTTCCGGGTTCACCTCGATGTCCTCGGCGCCATCCTTCGCGATCTTCCAGTAGGTCTGGTACGTCGTGTAGTTCCGGAGCACGTCGAGGATGAAGCCTTCCTCGATCGCCTGCCGCATCGAGTAGATGTGAAAGGCGCGTTTGTTGCCGACGGCATCATCGATCCCGAACAGCTGCAGTGTCTTGCTCTTCGGCGTCGCGGTGAACGCGAAGTACGACAAGTTCGGATGACGACCGCGAGCCATCGCCGACGAGGTCAGCGGGTCCTCATCATCGCCAGACTCCTCAGCGCCGAGACCCCGCAGCACCTTCTTCAGCTTAGTCACCGAGTCACCGGACTGACCCGAGTGAGCCTCGTCGACAATCACCGCGATGCGCTTATCGGCCAGGCTGGAGACGCCCTCGAGGACATAAGGGAAGGTCTGCACGGTGACGATAATGATCTTCGTAGCCGTGTTGGCCAGAGCGTCGGCGACCTCGCGCGACTTCGATCCACCGATGCCGGTGATGCGCTCCACAACACCCGGCGTGTGGTCGAACTGGTAGATGGTGTCCTGCAACTGCTTGTCCAGCACCGAGCGGTCGGTAATCACGACAACTTTGTGAAACACTGGCTCGTTCGCCGCGATGCGTCTACCGCGTACGGCGTCATCATCCAGAGCACCCACCTCGGCGGACCCATGCAGCGTCGACAGCCGATGCGCCAGCCAGCCGATCGTGTTCGACTTGCCGGAGCCGGCTGAGTGCATGACGAGGTAGTTGTTGCCGGAGCCGTGGCGAGAGGCGTGCTCGGTGAGTCGACGCACGGCATGCCATTGGTGGTAGCGCGGGAAGATCAGCGACCGGCCGTGGACGCTACTCCGACCAATCGCTCGACCGCGTGCAATGGAGGTCTTCGGGTCTTCCACGTGAAGAAACCGCTTCAGCAGGTCGAGCCAGTTGTCGAACTGCCACGTCTCTTCCCAGAGGTAAGCGGTCCTGTAGCCGGAGCCGTCGTCAGCAACGACCGGGTTCCCCGCGCCGCCGACGTTCCCAGGACCGCCTGTCCCCTGATTGAACGGCAGGAAGACAGTGTCCTTGCCCCGCAGCCGAGTCGTGACGAACACCAACTCCGGATCGACCGCAAAGTGCACCAGCGCACGCCGCCCGAACAGCAACTCCTTGGGGTCACGGTCGCCCCGGTACTGCTCCTTCGCATCCTCGACAGTCTGGCCAGTCAGCGGGTTCTTGAGCTCCGCCGTAGCCACCGGAATGCCATTCACGAACAGCGCGAGGTCGAGCGCCTTGGTCGAGTCAGCGCTGTACTGCAGCTGGCGAGTAACCGACAGCCGGTTCTGCTGGTACTCCGCAAGCGCATCGTCAGCAACGGTGTGCGCCGGCCGAAAGTATGCAAGCCGGACGCGAACGCCACGATCCTTGATCCCGTTCCGCAGAACATCAAGCACACCGCGCTGATCGACCTCCTTCGCAACAACCTTGGCGAAGTCGCGCTCAGCAACATCAAGCTTCCCGCCTGCAAACTGAACGAGCTTCTCCCAGGCCTCCGGCTGCACCGCCTGCACAAACGGCATCAACTGCCCAGGATCCAACCCCAACTCCGGGTCATACGTGTCACCACGTCCCTTCACCCAGCCTGCCGCAAGGAGCGCCCCCTCCACAGCCTCCTCAAACGCCAGCTCCGAATGCCCCCGACTCACGACACCCCAACTCCCCTAGCCGTCGTCACGTCCATCTGCCCGGTAACCGCCGCCGTGATCAGCGCCTGCCGCCGTTCAGTAAGAACTGAAATCTGGCGTGCAAGGGCGCTCCGCAGGGCTGCAACGCGCGAGCCCGCCTGCTCGATTTGATCCATGAATGACAATTGCTCAGCGATCGGGGCCGGCGGGATCGGCCACTCTCGGATGTCCTCCCCGCGGAGCTTGACCATCGACTGCGATGATCCCCGCGCCTGCGCCGAGACCAAGCTTCGAACTCGCGTACAAAGTGCGACTTGAGCAATGTATCGCGCATCCGCGTCAGCACCGAGGTTGACGCGATAAATTAGATCAGGCAGCAGGAATCGGCCGCCGACGTCGACGACCGCAACATCCCCAACGAGCGCTGGCGTATTTGCGCGCGTGACAAGGACGTCACCGACATGGACGACATTTGACGATGCCGTCTGCCCCAACTCGCCCTCTGGCAGTCGCTTGTTCTCACCGGGGATGAATCTCCCGCTCTTGACTGAACTCAACTTGAGAACTCCCCACTCCTCGTCTGCCGCAGGAACCGCGTCGCATTGCGGACTGGAGCCCTGTTCGATCGACCGCATCAACCGTCTGAGCGGAACCGATCCGTACTTCTCGTACAGTGCCGCTACCCGGCCATCCCGAATCGCTTGGAGTCGATCCTGCGTCAGGGCATCCTGCGTTTGACGTAGCTCAACGATCCGACAGATCCGACGAATCTCGGCATCAAGGAAGTCTGCGATGCGCCGCTGCTCCGGCCATGTTGGATATGGGATCACGATACGGAGGAGATCTTCTTGAGTGAGCTTGTCCCGAGTCGATCCGGTAATGTAGGAACCATAATCGACCGAGTTCAGACAGTACGCTAGAAACCTGGGCTCGATTGCTCGTGGACGAAGCACGTGAATATGGTTGTTTGGCCATATGGGACCCTCGACGTAGAACGCCACGGATTTTCCCACCTCAAAGAAAGGCGCCCCATCTTCACCTAACAAAACGAGCGGTTCGTTGAACAGACTGCCATAAACTCGATCCAAGACGCCGTTTGCGCCCCAATACGGCACCTCGCCGTGAAGGCTTGCTCTTTGCTCGGCATTTAGTGGGATTCGGCGTCCGTCTAGACAGTCGACCACTCTCCGAAGCGGAACTGTAGACCACGTCATGAGATGGACTCGCTGAGGAGCTTTTGGATCTCGAATTCGAGTTCGCGGAGTTCGGCGTCGATTTCGGCGAGGGGGCGAGGTGGGGTGTAGACGTAGAAATGGCGGGTGAACGGGATTTCGTAGCCGATCTTGGTCTTGGTGTGATCGATCCAGGCGTCGGGGACGTGTGGGAGGACTTCGCGTTCAAGGTAGGCGTCGATGTCCTCTTCAAGCGGTATGTTCTCGAAGTCGCGAAATTCTGGATCTGGTTCGGGCTGGCCCTTCTTGAGTTGGACCTGGCCTTCTGAGTCACGGACCGACACTGCGTTCCATACCGCCTTGTCGACAGGCGCCGGCAGTTTGTTCAGGTCGGACAGGGCGGATCGGAGCGAGGCGGCGAACTCGGTCCTATTGAACGACGGTTCCTTGCCTACCATGCTCTTCAGCGCCGCGAGCAGTGCGTCGCGGTCCTCGTATTTCGCGGTTGTCTTGCCCGACTTGAGGTTGAGCTCAAGATCGGTGAGTGCCTCGTCGGTGACCTCGAAGCGGAGCTTGAGTGGGCGCTCGACGGTAATGCGGTGGTAGCCGAAGTCTTCGTTGCGGAAGACCTTCACTTTCCCGTGCAGTTCGTGGTCCGGGTTGTCGGCTACCGAGAGCGCGTCGGCATACAGGCGGTGGATCTCCTCGATCTGCTGGTCGGTGATGTACTTGCGCTTGTCGCCGAGCGACTTCCTCATCTTGGCCCAGTACTCGCGGGCGTCGAGCAGCACGACCTTGCCGCGGTGGGCGGGTGCTTTGCGGTTCGTGAGGATCCAGAAGTAGGTCGAGATGCCCGTGTTGTAGAAGAGCTGGTCCGGCAGTGCGACGATCGCCTCAAGCCAATCGTTCTCGAGGATCCATTGGCGGATCTTTGACTCGCCGGACTCTGCCGCGCCGGTGAAGAGCGGTGATCCGTTGAAGACGATCGCGAGCCGACTGCCACCTTCGCCGACCGGGCGCATCTTCGAGATCATGTGCTGGAGGAACAGCAGGGAGCCGTCGTTGATGCGCGGGAGACCGGCACCGAAGCGACCTAGCATGCCGCGGTCGTTGGCCTCGTCAACGATTTCGGCCTGGGCCTTCTTCCACTCCACACCGAAGGGCGGGTTGGACAGCATGTAGTCGAACTTCTCGTGCGGCAACAAGTCGTTCGTGAACGAGTTGCCGAGCTTGACGTTGTCCGGGTCCTGGTTCTTGATCATCAGGTCGGAACGGCAGATCGCCCAGGACTCCGGGTTGAGCTCCTGGCCGAACGAGAAGACCTGTCCCTGCGTGTTGTGCGAGAGGATGAACTCCTCCGCCGCGGTCAGCATGCCGCCGGTCCCGCACGCCGGGTCGTACACCTTGCGACTCATGCCCGGAACCTGCAGGTCAGCGAGGTCGGGAGCGATGAGGAGGCCGGCCATCAGCTTGATGACCTCGCGGGGCGTGAAGTGCTCACCGGCGGTCTCGTTCGATGCCTCCGCGAACTTCCGGATCAGTTCCTCGAACGCATAACCCATCTCGTGGTTCGACACGCGGTTCGGATGGAGATCGACGTCCGCGAAGCGAGCAACGACGAGATGAAGAAGACCGGCCTCGGCAAGGTAGGCGACTTGCTCGGCGAATCGGAACTTCTCGAAGACTGCCTGTGCGTTCGGCGAGAACCCGTTGACGTAAGCATTCAGGTTGGCGACCGAGTCGTCGGGCGCGTTCGCGACTGAGGTCAGCGTCAGCTTTGTGAGGTTGTAGAAACTCTGACCTGACTGCCTGGTCAGGAACCGAGCAAGGTCAACATTGCGATCGGCCCACTTCTCGGCCTCCTTCAGTACTGCATCACGCGTCGGTTCCAGGACGCATTCGAGTCGGCGGAGGACGGTGAACGGAAGGATGACCTTGCCGTAGTCCGAACGTTTGTAGTCCCCCCGCAGCAGGTCTGCGACCTGCCAGATGAAATTCGCCAGATTCTTCGGCGTAGTGTCGCTCAACAGATTCCCTCTCCCCGGTCTTTCGTCTCATCAGCTCGATCGCTCGCACGCTCCGCACCGTTACAGCGGAACCTCCGGCGACTACACATTGTCATCTCATGCACTGCTCTCCGGCACAAGGCTCCCGCGGGTGAGCGCCGCCGAAAGCTCCTTCACCAGTCGGTGAGTCTCGTCAGCCGCCTTGTCCAGCATCGCGTCGAACTCCACTAGTCGTCTGAAGGCTTCGCCGTACCGTCGTTGCTCGTCCATCGGCAACAACGGCACCTGGAGCCGCTTGAGGTTCACCCGCACGATGTCGCGGGTGCCGGAAGCCTGGCGCGTCGCCTCCCGGCGATTGGTCGGCGCGGTCACCATCCCCGCGAGGAACCACGGGTCGACCCTCGCCGGATCGGCTCGGATGAGGCTGACATTCTGACCAAGCCGTACGCCGATCTGCTCCGCGGTCGCCACCCGCGCGACGACGGACGACCCAACCGCCGGCACGAGAACGTCGCCGGCCTCGATCCGTACGGCGGTCCCCGGTGCCCGACCGCTTGGCCCGCCGCCCCGAACAACATCTCCACCCGTGACGCCAGGCTCAGATACATCTTCGGCATCAACGCTGAGGCGGGAATGCCCACGGAAGATTCCAACGGCGCTGATGCGCACGAGCTCATCCAGTGAGAGAGCACGGACCTCCGACATTGCAGGCTGTTCCACAGGCAAGAGTGTCGGCAGGCTCGCCGCGACTTCGCGCAGCTGCTTAAGCACCTGTTCGCCCGAGGCCAACAACTCGGTCGGATCACGCCGTTCGTCATCGGAAACTGCTAGGTGTCGAGCAGGCGTGAGGTCGACCTCCTCGTCCAGCATGTCGATCACCGGGACAAGCTTCACGAGTCCGGCCTGCTCGTCGACCGACGCGGGTTCACGCTCGTACGATCGCCAGGCCGGCACAGCAAGCTCGATCACAGCCTCCGCTGTCGCCTGCTCGATGCGGGAGGCATCGACCATCAGGACACGATCGGCAACCTGACCATCCGCCGGTCGCCGCAGCACCCAGAGGTGCAACCCAACCGAGGTCGCGGGAAGAAGGCCTGACGGCAGGGCGACAACCGCCCGCACAACGCCGCGGCGCAGCAACTCCCCGCGAATCCTTCGGCCGGCGGACCGCCACGCGGCCACTGGCGGCATCAGCAGAACGGCCTGACCGCCAGGGCGCAGATGAGCCAGCGCATCCTGCACCCACGCCAATTCGGGTTCAGTCCGCGGCGGAAGACCGCCGTACTCCCAGCGCGGATCGAAGGCCAGCTGATCGTCGGCCCAGTCGTGCAGGCCGAATGGTGGATTCGAGACGACGAGGTCGACACGCTCCCCCGGGAACGCGTCCGCCCGCAGCGAATCCCCGACCCGAATGACCGCGGACTGCTCCTTCGATGTGAGCATGAGGCGGACTTGTGCGATGCATGCTGCCGTTGGATCGAGATCCTGGCCGAAGACTCGTACGCCGCCACCGCCACGAACTGCCTCCACCAGCAGCGATCCCGTCCCACAGGCGAGGTCCATGACGTCTGCGACTGAACGGCACGGGCTCGAGGCGCCAGTGGCGATGTCGGTCAAGGACAGTATCAGCCGCGCAACGCGTACCGGCGTTACATAGTCAGAGGCCGCGCCCCTCGCTCTGAGATACAGGGCGTAGAAGCGCTCGAAGGTCTCAACTGGGTCGCCGGCCACTCCCGCAGCGGCAGAAAGCACGGTCAAGTGCCGAGGCAGCCAGCTATCGGGCAACTCCGAACGGAACAGTTCTTCGGCAGCCCGGTTGACCCTGCCGACCGATGCAGCGAGCGAACTCGGTGCCGGGACAGAACTCGTTGCATCACTCCCAACCGATCGATGGAACAGCATCAAGCCCGCGAGCCAGAGAGCTCCACCAAGGTCGGGCCCATCGGACGCGGCCGCGATCTCCCGCCATGCGCGGTCGGGACCGCTCACCTCCGGCAGCTTTCCCTGCGCCGTCAGCCACTGCTCAACCGCGGCGAGATCGAACGACGGGCTCGTCGGCGTTCCCCCGACGGGCTCAGGGAAGTCGGCGTATCGCCGACGCCAGTTGCTCACTGCGGCCCGGCCAACGCCGGCGAGACGCGCAATGCCAACCGAAGACACAGTGCCTGTGGCGCCCTCAGCACTCTCGGCGTCCGGTCGATCCATCGTCACCTCCTGGTCCCGTTTCCGTGTACCGACACTAACCGAGAACGAGCTCCGTGTACACATGCCAAATCTGATTGTATGTTGACATGGTTCACAGACAATGTTGTGATGATGTCGTTCACGAAGACCAGGGGGTTGTGCAATGACAGACGACAAGGCCGACGATCAGCAGCCTGGGCCGGGAGACGAGTCGGTCGTCGACACCGTCGTGGTCCTGGCCGATCAGGACCTGACGCTGACCGAGCGTCAGAAGATGCTGGTTCTCGCCGCGATGGAGAGCGACGAGGCTCTCGCGGATGAGCTCGGCGCTGCCGGCGAGTCGAGCACCACGGACAAGTCGGCAAACGCGGCCAGTACGGAGGTAGAGCCGGTCGGGGCGTTCCTGACATCAATCACCGTGTCAGGCTTTCGCGGGATCGGCGCGGAGGCCTGCCTCGACCTGCACCCCGGCCCAGGCCTGACTGTCGTGGCCGGACGGAACGGTTCCGGGAAGTCGAGCTTCTCCGAAGCTCTGGAGTTCGCGCTGACAGGCGAAAGCTACCGCTGGAAGGGCAAGAAGCCGTTCTGGACGAACGCGTGGCGCAACTTGCACCAGGTGCAGAGCACACGCATCCGGATCGCACTTGCCGAGGAAGGGCACGGCCCCACTGAGATCGGAGTCGACTGGGCCGCGGACGGTGGTCTCAACGACGGCTGCGTCTGGACTCAGCGGCACGGCAAGCCCCGGACGACCGGCGTTGGTGCACTCGGCTGGGGAGAGGCCCTCGAGCTGTACCGTCCGATCCTCTCCTACGACGAACTCAGTCAGCGCCTCGAGGGAACACAGACCGACTTGTACCGGTCGCTGGAGAGCATTCTCGGTCTCGACCAGATCGCCGACGGTATCAATCGGCTCACCAACCAGGTCAAGCACTTGAAGGCCGCCTCGGACGACGCAAGCGCAGCCAAGAGCGCGCTCAAGGGCAGGCTGGAGAACGTCGACGACGTCCGGGCGCGGACGGTCACCATCCAGCTTGGCAAGCAGAAGCCCGATCTGACTCTGGTGATGAGCACGGCGCTCAGCTCCGTGACGGCTGATGGGGTCGGCGAGCACCTTCGTGCGCTCAGCGAGATGACAGTGCCCGATCGGCAGGCGGTCGAGTCCGCGGCCGACGAACTGCTGAAGGCCGTGCAGCAGTTGGCGGAGCTCGCAAGCGACGCCTCTACTCGCGCGGACACCCGCAGCCGGCTGATCGAAATGGCCTTGCAGTTTCACAGCCAGCACGGAGATCAGACCTGCCCGGTCTGCAGCGGCAACGTGCTGGACGACGAGTGGCACCGGCGTGCGCAGGCCGATCTGGCCGCGGACCGCGCGTCTGTCGCCGTTCTTCGTTCCGCTCGCGATGACCTCGCTGCACGGCGAACAGCGGCTCGCGGGCTGATCGACGTACCTGCGCTACCTGCGGCTGACGACGAACTGAAGCTGGCAACGCTCGGCGAGGCGAACGCTGCGCTGAAAGCCTGGCGGGATGCGCCCGCGTCGGGCGCGGAACTGTCTCGACACCTCGCGACCAACATCGGGCCGGTCGTAGACGTCCTGACCCGCCTCCGGGATGAAGCCGCAGCGAAGCTAAGCCAGAGGGACGACAGCTGGCGCGAAGTTGCCGTGGACGTGTCGGAGTGGGTCAAGCTTCGGCGCGCCGCCGAGGCGAGCGACCAGGACCTGCGGGACGCCAGGGCGTCGCAGACCTGGCTCAAGGTCAACGCCGAGAAGCTGCGGAACCAGCGGCTCGAACCACTGGCCGAGAAGGCCAAGTGGATCTGGAGTCATCTCCGCAGGGAGAGCAACATCGATCTCGACGCGATCACCCTGTCGGGACAACGAAGCCGCGGCACGGTGAACCTTGCGGCCCGTGTCGACGGCGAGCCGGCCGAGGGATTGCCGGTGATGAGCCAGGGAGAACTCAATGCCATCGCGATGGCATTGTTCTTGCCGCGGGCAACCATGTCGGCGAGTCCCCTGCGGTTCGTCGTGCTGGACGACCCGGTTCAGGCGATGGATCCGGAGAAGGTCGACGGTCTGACCGAGGTTCTGGTCGAGTACGCGAAGGATCGCCAGGTGATCGTGTTCTCGCACGATGATCGACTGACCGAGTCGGTACGCCGTACAGCGCCGAAGGCCAGGATCGTCCAGGTCGAGCGAGGCGTCGATTCCAAGGTCCAGGTTGTGCCTTGCCAGTCGCCGGCTCAGCGTTACATCAAGGACGTGGCCGAACTGCTGGCCGACGAGAATGTTCCGTCCGCGGTGATCAGCAAGGCAGTCCCGGGGTACGTACGGCTGGCCGTCGAGGCTGCCGCCCACGAGGTGCACTTCGCCAAACAGCTCAGCAAGGGCACGCCTAGAGACAAGGTCGAGGCCGCGTGGGAGTCGGCGTCGACGACGAGCGGCAAAGTCGCGCTCGCCATGTTCGGCGCGAAGTCCTTCAGCCTGACCAATTGGCAGAGAGCCGCTCACCGCAGCCGGACCCTGGGGATCTGCCGCAAGGGTGTGCACGAAGGGCTGACTGGTTCTGCCGACGGTGCAGTCGATGACCTTCGCCAGACGGTCGACGACATCCTGAGGCAGCGGAAGTGACCGGCGAACTCGAGTACGCCCAAGCGATCTTGGACGGCGAGCAGGCGGTGGTACCTGGGTGGATCAGGATCGCCGCCTTCCTCATCAGGCAGGCGCTAGAGGCCGAGATCGAGGCCTATTGCGAACAGCTCATCGCACCGATGCCGTTCCCGGTCCGGATGCGATCGAGGCTCGCGGTCCTGCATGCGCTTGACCAGACGGGGTTCAACCGGACGG
The DNA here is from genome assembly GCF_004331465.1 of Kribbella pittospori. Classification (GTDB taxonomy): domain Bacteria; phylum Actinomycetota; class Actinomycetes; order Propionibacteriales; family Kribbellaceae; genus Kribbella; species Kribbella pittospori. Next base: position 179,932 of record NZ_SJKB01000014.1, on the reverse strand, counting down.
CGGAGTATGCGTGGAACGCCCTGAGCCGGGCCTGTCACCAGCACGCGTATGAGCTCTCTCCGACGATCTCTGAACTGCGACACCTGTACTCGAAGGTTGCGGACCTCGCAGCCATACGAGCAGACCTCGCCGCCGCGCCCAGATGATCCCGGAACAGCGAGCAGGCGCCGCCTGAGCGTGCGGAGGCTCACCTGGAGTCCGCTCATCAGCTACTCCGCTTTCGGCACTCAACAATCCAACAAATTGGGGGGACAAGAATGTCTCAGTACCAGCAAGGCTCGCAGTACCAGCCCGGTCCGCCGCAACAGCCGGTCAAGAAGCGGCACACACTGCGCAACACCGTGATCGTGGTGACGATGACCTTTGTCGTGTTGGCGGGCGGTTGTGCCGCCGTACTGGCGAACGGGCTCGACGAAGCGACGAAGGAGAGCACGGCGACCAAGGCCGAGGCGTCCACCACAGCTTCGCTACCGTCGGAGTCCCAGACGTCCGCGTCGCCGGCCGATCCTCCGGCGAGCGAGGAGCCGACGGCTACCCCGACGGACGAGGATCGCGTCGCGAAGGTCGGGGCGACGCAGTGGTTCGAATACAGCGACGGGATGAAGGTGCAGGTCACCAGCCTGAAGCGGTTCCGGATCAGTCAGTACGCCGCCGGCGGCAAGCCCGGTGACGTCGGAGTCATCGCCACGGTCACGCTTCAGAACGGCTCCACGAACACCTTCGACACGGGCCTCGTCGACGTGAAGCTCGCGAGCGGACCGAACGGGGATCAAGCCGAATCGGTCTTCGACACGGACCAGAACCTGGGCGGTGGGTTCGAGGGATCGATCCTGCCCGGCAAGAAGAAGACAGCCCGATACGGATTCGCGATCCCAAAGGCGAACGTGTCCTCGACGCTGCAGCTCGAGGTGGCTCCTGGCTGGGACTACGAGGGCAGTCACTTCGAAGGCAAGTTGTCGAGCTGACCGCAGACAAGAAGACCGGCTCTGTGGAGGGAGAGAGCCGGTCTTCTGCCTGCGCGAGCGGTTCGTTCGGTTGCGCCAAGGGCGGACCTAGTAGTGCCAGTAGTAGCGGGCGTCGGCGTTCCAGGGGACGGGGACTGTGGTGCGGTTGGTGAAGGCCATGCCTTTGCCGCGGGCGATCTCCAGGGTGCGGGAGAGCTGGAGGGAGTAGTCGTGGTTGTTGTCGTCCCACCACTGCTCGAACTGGGTGATGCAGGTCTGGCCGGTGAAGTACGGGTTGGAGCAGGGGTGCGGCGGGAGCCACTTCTGGAGGTGGCGGAAGTTGACTGTTGTGGAGCCGTTCGGCGGCTTGATCGTGCCCGACGCGTCCAGGCAGTAGCCCGCGGCGGGGATGGTCCACTTCACGTAGTGCTGGCGGCCTCCAGCTGACGGGATCGGCTGCAGGTTGTTGCAGGCGGCGTCGCCGATCTCCTCGGAGGTGACGCGCTGGATCTGGGTGAGCGGGCGGCCGGCGCCGTCGTTGTAGCCGTCGAGGAGGACCCACTCGCCGTCGTGGATGAAGTGCTCGGCGGACTTCGGCGGCCAGGCCTTCGGGTCGCCCCAGGAGATGTCCGACTCGGTGGCGCTCAGCGGCGTCCACGCCCACTGGCCCGCCGCGGCCTGACCGGCCCAGTACTGCCCGGCCGACTTCTCGAACATCAGCGAGTACTGCCCATAGTTCTCAGCCGTCGTGCTCGCGTCGGAACTCCCCGGGTGTACGACGGCGGCCACGAGGACAGCGGCGGTCACGACAGCGAGTTTCTTCAGCACAGAGTGCGAGATTAGTGCCGGATGGGTGCACTCTGCGTACCTGTTCCGGTCACCTGAACCCGGTCTAGGCTCACCTCACGAGCCCAACCGGTGGGGATGGGCCGGACCAGAGGAGCTGTCATGCCGGACCCTGTCACCCGCACGCTCGACGTCCCCGGAGCCACCCTGACGTACGACGTCCGTGGTGATCTCGCCGATCGCGACCAGCCGGTGCTGCTGGTGATCGGTTCACCGATGGGTGCGAGTGGATTCCCGACCCTGGCGTCACACTTCGCCGATCGGACAGTCGTCACCTACGACCCGCGCGGGGTGGAGCGGAGCGTCCGCAGCGACGGTGCCGGCGAGCTGACACCGGACGACCACGCCGCCGACCTCATCGCGCTGATCGAGTCGCTCGACGTCGGCCCGGTCGACATGTTCGCCAGCAGCGGCGGCGCGGTGAACTCGCTGGCCCTGGCCGCCAAGCGACCCGACTTGCTCCACACCCTCGTCGCGCACGAGCCGCCGCTGGCCGGCGTCGTGCCGGACAGCGAGGCAGCGCTGGCAGCCTGCGAAGACATCTATCAGACGTATCAGCGCGACGGCATGGGCGCCGGGATGGCGAAGTTCATCGCGATCGTGAGCTACGACGGCGAGATCCCGGCCGACTACACCCAGCAGCCGGCCCCCGATCCCGCCATGTTCGGCCTCCCCACCGAGGACGACGGCACCCGCGATGACGCCCTCCTCGGTCAGAACATCCGCGGCTGTACGTCGTACCAGCCCGACTTCGACGCCCTGGACAAGGCCAAGGACCGCATCGTCATCGGCGTCGGCGAGGAATCCGGCAACCAGTTGGCCGGTCGTGGCGGCCTGGCAGCGGCGGCGCGCCTAAACCTCGAGCCAGTCGTCTTCCCCGGCAACCACGCCGGATTCCTCGGAGACGAGTACGGCCAACCGGGCAAACCCGAGGAGTTCGCGACCAAACTCCGCGAGGTGCTCGCTCGCTAGCAGATGGGCGCGTCGTACCTCCTCCACCAGGTACGACGCCCCAGTCTGGGCGCCATCCACGTTTGCCAAGCGATGAAAGTTCCTGCCGCAAGGGACCCTGGGCGCGCGGATCCGAGCGGAGGTCTGGTTAGCTGGTGGCTATGACTGAGAAGCCAGAGATCGACTTTCCGGACGGTCCGCCGCCGGCGGATCTCGAGATCACCGACATCACCGTGGGCGACGGCGACGAGGCCAAGGCCGGGTCGCGGGTGAACGTGCACTACGTGGGCGTGGCCCACTCGACCGGCGAAGAGTTCGACGCGTCGTACAACCGGGGCGCGCCGCTGGCCTTCCAGCTCGGCGTCGGCCAGGTCATCCAGGGCTGGGACAACGGCGTCCAGGGCATGAAGGTCGGCGGCCGGCGCAAGCTGGTCATCCCGCCGCACCTCGGGTACGGCGACCGTGGCGCGGGCGCCTCGATCAAGCCCGGCGAGACCCTGATCTTCGTCGTGGACCTCATCAGCGTCAGCTGAGCCAGGCCCGTCCCCTCAGCATCAGCCGGCTGGGACCGCAGGTCCGGCCGGCGATGCCGACCGCTGTTCGGGACCCCCGCGATCCGCCACAATGGCGGACATCGCGGGGGTCCTTCGCGTAGTTGTACTCATCCGCCTCGCCCAGCGGTCGGTTTGACTGAGAGGCATGACGACGATGACTGCGACGACAGTTGCCGCGACGCGAGTGAGCTGGGTGCGATACGCCGCCCTGGCCGCGAAGGTGCTGCTGTTCGGTTTGTTGCTGTCGGCACTGATCTGGCCGGATCTCAGCGGGATCAAGGGAAAGGCATCGACCGCACGGCTGGTCGTGTACCCGATCGGCGCGATGATCCTGCCGCTGTGGTGGTTGGCGTACGGGCGGACGAAGAGCAAGCTGCACCAGAGTTTCCCCTGGACCGCCGACCTGTTGATGACGTTGCCGTGGCTGATCGACCTGATCGGCAACCGGTTCAACCTGTTCGACACGGTCGACTGGTGGGACGACGCCATGCACTTCATCCTCTGGGGCTTCCTCACCGCCGGCGTCCTGCTCGCCTTCGCGCCGCGCAATCTCTCCCGCGGCCTGACAGCCTTCGTGGCCCTGGGCTTCGGCGCGACCGCGGCGGTCGTCTGGGAGGTCGGCGAGTACTTCGCCTTCATCCACAGCTCCCCCGAACTCCAGTCCGCGTACACCGACACCCTCGGCGATCTCGCCCTGGGCACTCTCGGTGCGCTGCTGGCCGGGCTGATCCTCTACCAGGTACGCGTGACGCCGCGCCACTGACGGATCACGAGCCATGGCAGGGTGAGGCCATGGACGTGACGGTGGTCGGAAGTGGTGATGCGTTCGGAGCAGGCGGGCGCTTCCAGACGTGCATCGCGGTGGGCACGCGGATCCTGGTGGACTGCGGAGCGACCAGCCTGACCGCACTTCGCCAACAGGACTTCGATCCGAACGAGATCCGGACCGTCGTCGTCACGCACCTGCACGGCGATCATTTCGGCGGGCTGCCGTTCCTGATCCTCGACGGACAGTTCCGTCGGCGGACGGAGGATCTCACCGTCTTCGGACCACCCGGGACCAGCGAGCGGCTCGCCACCGCGATGGAGACCCTCTACCCCGGCTCGTCCCAGGTGCAGCGCCGCTTCCAGGTCCACGTCGTCGACCACGTCGACCGCCATCCACAGGAAGTCGACGACGTCCGGATCACCCCGTTCGAAGTACGTCACGCATCCGGCGCCCCGGCGTACGCCGTACAACTGCAAACGTCCGGTGGATCGCTGGCGTACTCAGGCGACACCGAATGGACCGATGCGCTGTTCGATGCGGCCGATGGTGTCGATCTCTTTCTCTGCGAGGGCTACAGCCCGGCGCCGATCCGCTGGCACCTCGACCTCGAGGCGCTGACCCGGCACCGCGACAGCTTCACCTGCCGCAAGCTCGTCCTCACCCACCTGTCGCAGTCTGCACTCACCGCGGACCTCTCCGCCTGGCAGGTCGCGTACGACGGCCTCCGCGTCTTGCTCTGAACGCCGAGGCGAGTCAGCGGTCCGTCGGCCGGCAGACCCCGTCGGCAGCAGCAGACGCCGCCAGCGCAGCAGCAGCCGGCGACACCCCGGCAGCCGCGGAAACACCAGCGACCCCGGAAGCGTCCGCAGCCCCGGAAGCGGGCCCGGCCGCGGAAGCACCCGCAACCCCGGCGGCACCCGCACCTGAGACGACACCGGCATCTGATGAGACCGCGGCGGGATGAGCGTCGGCGCGAGTCGTATGACGGCCGATCGGGACAACCATCGGAGTCCCCGCCACCGGATCGGGAACGATCTTCACCCCGAGCCCGAACACGTCCTGCACGACCTCCTCGGTGATCACCTCCCCAGGGTTGCCCTCGGCCACAATCGCACCATCCTTCATCGCGATCAGATGATCCCCGAACCGGCAAGCCTGGTTGAGATCGTGCAGCACCAGCACGATGGTCCGGTCCTCCTTGTTCAGATCGACCAGCAGATCAAGCACCTCGAACTGGTGCGTCAGATCGAGGAACGTCGTCGGCTCGTCCAGCAGCAGGATGTTGGTCTCCTGCGCGAGCGCCATCGCGATCCAGACCCGCTGCCGCTGACCACCGGACAGTTCGTCGATCGGCCGGTCGGCGATCTCGAGTACGTCGGTCGACGTCATCGCGGCCGCGACCGCCTCGTCGTCGGTCTTGCTCCACTGCCGGATCCACCGGGTCCGCGGATATCGCCCGCGCCCGACCAGGTCGGCGACCGTGATCCCCTCCGGTGCGGTCGGTGACTGCGGCAACAGTCCCAGCTTGGTCGCGACCTCACGGGTCGGGATCGACTGGATGCTCTTGCCGTCCAGCAGGACGCTCCCGCGTGACGGCTTCAGCAACCGCGCCAGGGCCTTCAGCAGCGTCGACTTGCCGCACGCGTTGGCGCCGACGATGACGGTGATCTTCCCGGTCGGGATCCGCACCGTCAGGTCGTGGATGATCTCCCGCTGGTCGTATCCGACCGCCAGACCGTCGGCGGCGAGGCTGTGTTCCACAAGGTTCTCCATCTCTCAGCCACCACTCCCCACCCGGTTGGACCGGGCCAGCAGGAACATCAGGTACGGCGCGCCCACCACACCGGTCACCACGCCGACCGGCAACTGGGTGTCCCCGAAGGCGTGCTGCGCGATCAGATCGGACAAGGCCACCACCAGCGCGCCGAGCAACGCGGAGGCGATCATCGCCGGCCCCGGCGACCGGGTCAGCCGCCGCGCGATCGGCGGCGCGACGAACGCAACGAACCCGATCGGACCGGCCGCAGCGGTCGCCACCGCCGCGAGCAGCACCCCGATCACGATCAGCCCGAGCCGCGAACTCTCCACCCGCAGGCCCAGCCCGTACGCCGTCTCGTCGCCGAGCTGCAGGATCCGCAGCCGCTGGACCATGAACACCGTCAACGGAGCCAGCACCGCGAGGGTGATCCCCATCGACCGGACGTTCGACCAGTCCCGGCCGTTCAGGCTGCCGGTCAGCCAGATCAACGCCTGCTGGGCGATCTCGACCCTTGCCTTGGTCAACAAGTACGACGTGAGACTCGTGGCGATCGCACCGATCCCGATGCCGATCAGGATCAGCCGGTAGCTCGACACCCCGTGGCGCCAGGCGAGTACGTACATGAGGAACGCGGTCACTACGGCGCCGACGATCGCGAAGGCCGACACCGCAACGCCGGTCAGTCCCAACGTGACGATCGCGAAGACGGCGAAGGCGCTGGCGCCGTAGGTGACGCCGATGATGTCGGGACTGGCGAGCGGGTTGCGGGCGATGTTCTGGAAGATCGCGCCGGACATGCCGAGGGCGGCGCCGACCATCAGGCCGGTGAGTGCCCTGGGCAACCGCAGTGTGTTGACGATGAAATCGGTCGCCTTGTCGCCGCCACCGAACAGCGTCTTCACCACGTCGACGACCGGGATCTTGAAGTCACCCAGAGACAGCGAGACGCAGAAGGTCACGAACACGATGGCCGCGAGAACCACGATCACCAGCAGCGACCGTGCCTGCCGGGCCGCCCGCGCCCGGCTGATGATCTGAACCGCTTCGGCTGTGGTCATCACAGATCCGCCAACTTCCGTCGACGGACCAGGATGATGAAGAACGGCGCGCCGATGACTGCGGTCACGATGCCGACCTGCAGCTCACCGGGCCGCGCGACGATCCGGCCGACGATGTCGGATGCGAGCAGCAGGATCGGCGCCAGCAGCATCGAGTACGGCAGGATCCACCGGTAGTCCGGTCCGGTCACCAACCGCGCCACGTGCGGGATGGTCAGCCCGATGAAACCGATCGGTCCCGCGGCCGCGGTCGCAGCGCCACAGAGCAGTACGACGATCACCGCGACGAACAACCGCGCGAGCCCGACCCGCTGGCCGAGCGACTTCGCGACGTCGTCGCCCAGAGACAACGCGTTCAGCACGCGCCCCGACACCAGCGCCAGCACGATACCGATCAGGATGAACGGCGCGACCTGCCCGGCGATATCCGAACTGCGGCCGGCCAGCGACCCGACCGACCAGAACCTGAACTGGTCGAAGGTGTCGACATCACCGATCAGCAACGCGGTCGTCAGCGACCCGAGCATCGCCGTCATCGCAGCACCGGCCAGCGCCAGCTTGACCGGCGTCACACCCTCACGACCGAGCGACCCGAGCAGATACACCACTACCGACGCCGCTGCCGCCCCGACGAACGCGAGCCAGACGTACGACGTCAGGCTCGTCAGCCCGAACCAATAGATGCCACCGACAACGAACAGTGCGGCACCACCGTTGACGCCCAGGATGCCGGGATCGGCCAGCGGGTTCCGGGTGACTCCCTGCATCAGGGCCCCCGACAACCCGAGCGCCGCCCCGACCAGCAGTCCGATCACGGTCCGGGGAACGCGCAGTGAGTGCACGATCACGTGGTCGGTGTTCGCCTCGTTGTAGTGGCGCAGGGCATCGATCACCGTGGAGAACGGGATCTGCTTCGAACCCACCGCGATGCTGAGCAACGACACCACGATCAGCAGGGCGACACACAGGATCAGCCCGGCGACCAGCGTGGTCCGCCGGGTCCGCCGCGGGCGTGACGGAGCATCAGCAGAGGTGTCACGGCCGGCGGATCGGGCGACAGCACTGGGCGGAGGCATTGGACTTTGAGACCCTCTTAGGTAAGGCTAACCTCTAGACGCCTCAGAATAACCCGGTCGTCCACGGGTCCGCATCTGAGCCTCCCCTGCGCTCCCCTTGGAGAAACCGGACATGACCACAGTGCTCGAGCGGCCGATCGAGTTCGACTCGCTGCTGGCGACCGTCGCGGCGGTCGACGACCTGAGCCCGCACCTGCGCCGCGTGACCTTCGTCGCACCGCGGATCGCCGACGTGGTGACCGCCGGTCCGGACCAGCGGATCAAGGTGCTGCTGACACCGCCCAACGGTAGCGAGATCAAGCTGCCGTCGGGTCCCGAGTGGTATCCGGAGTGGTGCGCCCAACCGGTCGACGAGCGTTTCATCATGCGGACGTACACGATCCGGGCGCTCCGGCCCGAGGTCGCCGAGCTCGACATCGAGTTCGTCCTGCACGGCGTCAACGGACCCGCCTCGGCGTGGGTCAGCCAGGCGCAGCCGGGTGACCAGATCGGCCTGATCCTCCCGTTCGCGGTCGACACCACCAGCATCAGGGGGCTGCTGCACTCCGGCGTCGACTACGTCCCGCCGGCCACCAGCGTCCGCCGGATCCTGGTTGCCGACGAGACCGCCCTGCCCGCACTGGCCGGCGTCCTCGAGCAACTGCCTGCCACCGCCCACGCGACCGTCTTCGTCGAGGTGCCGGACGCCGGCGACATCCGCCCGCTGCCGACCCCCGGCACCGCCGACGTCACCTGGATCACGCCGCCGAACTCGTTGCTCGAGGCCCTGAAGGGCGCCGAACTGCCGTACGACACCGACTACGCCTGGGTCGCCGGGGAGTCGTCGATGATCAAGTCGGTACGCCGCCACCTGGTCAACGCTGCCGGGATGGCGAAGCCCTCGATCTCGTTCCAGGGCTACTGGAAGCGCGGCGAGGCCCAGGTCTGACCACAACGGCCGACCACGTCATACGTGGCCGGCCGGTGGTGATCCGGGAGAGCTGAAGGGCAGATGGGTTCAGCCCTCCCGAAGCTTGTCAGGCGGGGTTCTCCGCGTGCGTGAGGGTCTCCCACGCGACGAAGAGGTTGTTCGACCCGGCCGGACGGCGGGACTCGGTGATGACCTGGGTGTTGGTCATCGCGATCCCGAGCCGGGTGTGCAGCGCGTTGAACCCGACCTCGGTGATCGGGCCGAGACCACGCTTCAGCGTTCCCTGGCACAGCCAGGACGGAACCGGTTCGAGATTGCGCTCCCACTTGGACTGGAAGCCGAGCGCCTGCCGCAGCCGCTCGCCGAACTCCGGGTACATGTCGATGCCCTGGATCCGCGCCGTCTCCAGCACGTGCGAGATCGACGAGATGCCGTAGCCGGTGTGGACGAAGTCGCGACAGGTCTCCTGAGTCAGACCGGTCACGAACGTGCCCTGCTTCTGCCAGTAGTTGACGATCTTGTCGCGGGTGTCGAGGTGCTGGCTCGGCACCGTCTTCGGCAGCGCACCGTCGGACTCCAGGTACACGTACGCCGGGACGCGGAGCCGGAACAGCGCGATCCCCTTGTCGTACACGGCCTTGTCGTCGAGGAACACTCCGATGCCCTGGATCGCCTCGGTCATGCTCAACTCCCAGTTCCCGTTGGAGTTCGAGCCGTTGATGATCTCGGGCAGGTAGATGTTGCGCAGCATGGTGGCGAAGCGGCCGGCGTTCGGCCAGTTGCCGTACACGTGCTTGATGATCTCCGCGGCCTTCGGCCACGACGACGCCGACCACGCGGTCTGCAGCGGCGCGTTGCTGTTGGTGTGATCGCGGATCGTCGCCGACCACGCGTCCATCAGCTGGATCGCCTTCTGTGCATAGCGATCGTCGCCGGTGAGGTACCACAGCAGCGCATCCGTGTACGCCGCGATCGCATCCTCACGCTCGTCGGTGCACCCGTAGTTCGGGTTCGAGTACGACCCACACTCGACCACCGCGCGCGGCTTCGGCGTACGGGACAACGACGCGTAGGAACTGTTCTTCGCCTGGTTGAACGCGTTCGTCCACGGCTGCGCGCCGGCCTGAACCTTGGCCCGGACGAAGTCCAGCTGGGCCCGGCTCGATCCGGCACCTGGGTGGGTGAACGTCGCGGGCGCCTGCACGGCACTGGGCTCGGCTTTCGAAGCGGCTACTGCTGGGCTGCTGAGTGTCCCGGCGACCAGCGCTGCGCAGGCAGCGGCCAGGACCAGGGGTTTCTTTCGCATGGGCGGATGTCCTGTTCTTCGGGGCGGTAGACACCTGCGCTTCCCCCACTAGCGCAGGGTCTTTTCGAAAGTTTGACGACGGACGGTGAGCACGTCAATACCCCGTCGGCGACGGAACGCACCGGGATCTTTTCCCAGCTCAGTGGAACAAAGTGAGAATCTGTCCCACCTCCGCGCACGCCTCAGAACCGGCGGCCACTACCCTCGGCGATCGGCGATTCAGCCCACCCGGGTGGCCAGCTCGCTCGAACGCACCCCGGCAGCGTCCAGCAGCGCGGCGGCGGTGAGTACGCCGATGCCGCCCAGATTCTGGGCGCGGACGACCGCCCTGGCGCTCGCGCCGTCGAAGATCATCGTCAGCTGGATCGCCAGCGTGCCCGGATCCTCGGCGCCGGCCTTCACGAGTTCACGGTGGAAGAAGTCGGTCAGGTGCTGCTTGAAGTGCCGGGCGACCACCGAGCCCGGGTGCTCCGGGTTCTTCAGCTCGACCGCCGTACTGACGTAGGGACAGCCCAGGAAGTCGCCCTGGGCAACCAATTCGTCCTGCCGCTCGAACACCGTCAGGATCCGGTCCCGGGCCGGGCGCTCGTCCTCCGGCCCCGGATGCAGCAACGCCTGGTACGACGGGCCGCGGCTGGCCAGGCTCTCCGCGATCAGTTCGTCCTTGGACCGGAACAGCTGATACATCGACTTCTTCGACACCCCGGCCGCCTTGCACAGCGCGTCCACTCCGATGTTGACGCCGTCGCGGTGGAAGAGTTCGCCCGCGGCCTCGAGTAGGCGTTCGCGGGGTGTCGAGGTGGTCATGGAACGAGGGTACCGGCTGGATTTGATTTCAGAAACCGATCGGTTTACAGTCATGGAAACAGATCGGTTTCCCACTCTCAGGAGCAGCGACATGACCACACTCGAAGGCGCCGTCGTCCTGGTCACCGGCGGCCAGCGCGGCATCGGCAAGGCGATCGTCGACGACCTGCTCGACCGCGGCGTGGCGAAGGTCTACGCGACCGCGCGCACCCCCAAGCCGAGCGCCGACCCGCGCGTGGTGCCGCTGCCGCTGGAGATCACCGACCGGGCATCGATCGACACCCTCGCTGCCGTGGCCCCCGACGTGACCGTGCTGATCAACAACGCCGGCGCGAGCTCGCCGGACACTTACCTCGATGCGCCGATCGACGACATCCGCGCGGTCTTCGAGGCGAACTTCTTCGGCCCGCTCGAGCTGACCAAGGCGTTCGTCCCGATCATCGAGCGCAACGGCGGCGGCCACATCCTGAACGCCCACTCGGCACTGTCCTGGGTGGCGCGACACGGCGCGTACTCCGCCACCAAGGCCGCGTTCTGGTCGCAGACCAACGCGATTCGGCTCGAACTGCTCGGCCGCGGCATCGGCGTCACCGGCCTGCACATGGGGTACGTCGACACCGACATGGCCGCTGCTGTCACGGCACCGAAGTCCCGCCCCGAGGACATCGCGAAGCAGGCCCTCGACGGGATCGAGGCCGGCGCTCACGAGGTCCTCGCGGACGACACCGCCCGGGGCGCGAAGGCCGCGATCTCCGGCGATCTGACGGCTCTCTACCCGGAGCTCGTGCAGGCTTAGTTGCCTGAAGCAACGTAGACGTCGCGGTCGCGGGTGTACTCCAGTGCACCCGCGATCCCGTCGGCTGCGTCGGCACCGCAGACCCGCTCGACGATGTACAGGGCGAGGTCGATGCCGGAGGTCACGCCGCCGGCGGTGATCAGGTCGCCGTCGTCGACGACGCGGTTCGTCTTGAGGTCCGCGCCGAACTCCTCCAGCTCGGCCCAGGCGCCGCGGTTCGTGGTGGCCGGGCGGCCCTTCAGCAGCCCGGCCTCCGCGAGCAGCATCGCGCCGGTGCAGACCGAGGCGATCAGGCTGAGCGAGGGCGCGAGTTCGGCGATCCTCGCCGTCATGACTCCACGCCGCGCCTCGGCCCACGAGCCCGTCTCGGCCCGGTTCATCCATCCGCCGCCCGGGACGAAGAGTGCGTCCGGCGTACCGAGACCCTCAGGCGCCTTGAACTGCAGGCCGTGCAGCCCGGTCACCTCGACCGGACCGTCCAGACCGACCAGCGCCATGTCGAACTCCGGCTGCCGCCGGGCATGACTCCAGACCTCGAACGGGCCCATCACGTCCATCTCGTCCACACCGTCGAACACCAGCATCTCGATTCGCATGGCTCTACCCAACCGTCCGGCAGCGACGCCAGCCAGTGGCCGAGACGACGGTGTTCGCAAGGATCTGGCCACGAAGGTCAGACCAGCACGTCGGTGGCCTTGTGGTCGCGACCGCAGCCGTTGACGAAGACGACGGTGCTGTCGGCGTTGTCGGTGCGCAGGTGCAGGATCTCCCGGTACGCCGGCGAGTCGTACCAGCCGCGAAGGTGGTCGTAGTCGGGGAACTCGATCACGATCGGAGCACCGCTCCACTCGCCCTCGATCGGCTCCGCGTCATCGCCGTGCACGATGAAGTGCCCGTCGTACGGCGCCAGGGTCGCGTCGACGCGCTGCAGGTACTCGATGATGTCGTCGCCGAACTTGATGTTCCGCAGGTAGGCGATCGCGTACGCGGTCATGGTGACTGGCTCCTCATTCTTTCGGATGGTTTCGCTGCGACAAGCCTCCGGCAGAAGCCGAATCGAGACGATTACCTCAGAGGTCATCCGGCCGGCTTGGTCTGCTGCCGACGTACCGTAGATGGCATGTCAGCCACAGGGGGACCGCCTTCCGCGCCTGTCGAGGAGGTGGGGGAGGAACTGGTCGGGCCGTACCGGTTGATCCGGCGGCTCGGACAGGGCGGCATGGGTGTCGTCTACCTGGCCGAAGGACCCGAGCGCCAGGAGGTCGCGCTCAAGGTACTGCGCCCGCACGTCGCGCACGACCCGATCGCACGGGCCCGGTTGCAGCGTGAAGCGACCACACTGCAGAAGGTGAGCCACCCCGGCGTGGCAGGCATCCTCGACCACGACCTGGAGGGCGACCAGCCCTACCTGGTGACCCGGTTCGTGCCGGGACGGCCGCTGGACGAGCAGGTCGACGAACGCGGGCCGTTGACTCCGCGCAAGTGGCTGCCGCTGGCCGGATGCCTGGCGGAGTCGCTGCAGGCGATCCACCAGGTCGGTGTGATCCACCGCGACCTCAAGCCCGGCAACGTGATGATGTTCAACGGCAAGCCGGTGATGATCGACTTCGGCATCGCGCAGGCCGCCGACGACCTGCGGCTGACCCAGACCGGTCTGGTGATCGGTACGCCGGGCTACCTCGCACCGGAGCTCATCGAGGGCGAGATGGTGTCGGAGTCGGCGGACTGGTGGGGCTGGGCGGCCACTGTGGCGTTCGCGGCCACCGGACGGCGGCCGTTCGGCAAGGGACCGTTCGAGGCTGTGCTGCATCGCGTGCACACCGGACAAGCCGACTTGGACGGACTCGACCCGCGGCTGAAGCCACTGCTCGCCGCGGCGCTCGCACCCGACAAGAACGACCGCCCCACGCAGGTCGAGATCATGGAGGGGCTCAACCGGTACGCCGAGGGCCGCGACGCACTGCCGGCGAAGGAGACGCCGGCGCCCGAGACTGTGCACCTGAACCCGCCGACCGCGCTGATGACTCGTGAGATGCCGTCGGACGAGCACTCACCCACTGACGTGGCGGAGCTCGTTCCGTCGGTGATTCCGCCGCTGTCGGCGTTCGCTCCGATCCGCGACAAGCTGCGTGAGGCTGCTGCGGCCAAGAAGGCGGCTCAGCCGTTGCCGGAGGCTTCTCCGCCGGTTCATCCGGTGAACTACAGCCCGACGCCTACCGCGGCGCCGCCTGCGGCGATGCCGTTGCCGTATCAGAGCGGTCCGCAGGGCGTCGCGCCGTACTACGGGGCTCCCTCGCCGTACCAGCAGCAGAGTCCGGTGCCGGCGCCGTACCAGCAGGGCGGTCCGCCGTACCAGCAACCTGCTCCACAGCAGGAGCGCTCGCCACAGCCACAGGCACCCCGGCCGGAGAAGACTCCGCCGACCGGGAAGCGTACTGCGGTCATCGTCGGGTTGATGGTGGCGCTGACCGGGCTGATTGCGCTCTACCCGGGCTTGGGTTCGCTGCTCACCATCGTGCTGTTCGTGATCGCACGGACCGTCGACCGCTCGAGTACTGCGCTCATGCGACGCCGCCAGATGCGCGGTCGGTCCGGCCGCTCGGACAGCGTAGTCGCGGCAGCATCCACACCGCTGCAGCTGGTCATGGCAGGTCTCGTCACTCTGCCCTGCCTGATCCTGCCCGTCGTCATGGGCGGGATTGTCGGCGTCGTCGTGACCGGAGTGCTCGCTACCGCCAACAGTCTGGATTGGCAGCCGCTGTCAGCCTTCGGCTTCGGTTCCGCGGCACTCACCGCACTCGTCACCGCCTGGTGGGGCCCCGGCGGCACCTCACTTCGCCGCGGAGCCCACATCGCCGCCCGCAACACCTTCCGCCGGCACTGGCTCTCCGCCACCATCGCCGCCGTACTCCTGGCGATCGGCGCCCTCACCTTCTACCAAGCCACCCAAGGCGAAGGCTCCACCTGGGCTCGCACCCCCATCGAAACCCCCACCATCGACCGCCCCACCCTCAACGACCTCCGAGATGCCCCCTTCATCCGAGACCTCCCCTTCATCGGCCGCTGAGGTCGAAGGTCAGAGGGAGATGATCGGCACCTTCCATCGGGTGTTGCCACGCCAGGCTCCGGTACGCGCCGCCTCCGCCAGGTGTGCGATGTCGCCCCGATCCGAGGTCACACAGATCGCCGCCGACTCGAAGCAGCACGCCACCACCTGAGCATCAACCACGTCGGCCCGATCCGCGACGGCCAGCAGCTCGCCCACCCGGGTCGCGAGTTCCTGTGTCAGCGGTACGACGTCACACCCGTCGATCAGCCGACGCAGACCACGCTGCTTGTGTCCGCGCCAGACCTGGGCCAGCACTGCGGCGGGCACGCTCGGCTCGACACCACGCATCAAAGCGCGCAGATGAATCGCCCATAGCCGCGGGTCGTTCCGCTCCGCGGCGATGAGGGCACCGGCGTCGTAGACCAGCTGCGTCACGCCTTCGTGCCCTTACCGTCGTCCGACTCGCCGCCGTCGGCCGCCTCGCGCTGAGCGTCCGCCAGCGCTCGGTCGGCCCAGTCGAGCTGATCCGCAGTCAGAGCGCCGTGCTCAGACTCCCAGTCCGAGATCGCCTCCAGGCCGCGGTACAGCCGCTCGCTCTTGGCGACCAACTCGTTCACGTACGCCGACGGCGTCGTGTTCGCCTCCCGAGCCCGCCGCTCGACCGCCGACCACAGCTCTTCGTCGAACGACAGAGTCTTCTTCTTCACCGTCACCCGGCCATAGTATGACCACGGTATGACTGCCGGCCACCCCGGCGTGCGAGGTGGCCGCAGACTGAGGTCAGGGCTGGATGATCTGGGATCGTTCGGGGCCTACGCCGATGGCGGAGATGCGGGCGCCGCTGAGGGTCTCGACGGCGCGGACGTAGGTCTGGGCCTGCTTCGGGAGGTCTTCGAAGGTGCGGCAGCCGGTGATGTCCTCGGACCAGCCGTCGAACTCCTCATAGACCGGGACCGCGTGGTGGAAGTCGGTCTGCGTCATCGGCATCTCCTCGTGCCGTACGCCGTTCACGTCGTACGCGACGCAGACCGGGATCTTCTCGCGGCCGGTCAGGGTGTCCAGCTTGGTGAGGACGAAGTCGGAGACGCCGTTCACGCGGGCGGCGTACCGGGCGATGACCGCGTCGTACCAGCCACAGCGGCGCGGCCGGCCGGTCGTCGTACCGAACTCCGCGCCCTGCTGCCGCAGCCACTCGCCGTCCGCGTCCAGCAGCTCCGTCGGGAACGGACCCTCGCCGACGCGCGTCGTGTAGGCCTTCACGACCGCCATCACGCGATCGATCCGGGTCGGCGGTATGCCGGCACCCGTGCACGCACCGGCGGAGATCGCGTTGGACGACGTGACGAACGGGTACGTCCCGTGGTCGACGTCCAGCAGCGTCGCCTGACCGGCCTCCATCAGCACCGTCTTGCCGTCGTCCAGCGCCTTGTTCAGCAGCAGGCTGGTGTCGGCCACCATCGGCCGGAGGCGTTCGGCGTACCCCAGCAGTTCGTCCAGCACCTCGGAGATCTCGACCGCACGCCGGTTGTAGACCTTCACCAGCAGCTGGTTCTTCTGCTCCAGCGCGCCGGTGACCTTCTGCTCGAGGATCTTCTCGTCGTACAGGTCCTGGACCCGGATACCGATCCGGTTCATCTTGTCCGCGTACGTCGGTCCGATGCCGCGGCCGGTGGTGCCGATCCGGCGGCTGCCGAGGAAACGCTCCGTCACCTTGTCCAGAGTCCGGTTGTACGGCGAGATCAGGTGCGCACCGGCGCTGACAACGAGCCGCGAGGTGTCCAGGCCGCGGGCCTGCAGCGCGTCGAGCTCCTCGAACAGCACGTTGAGGTCGATCACCACCCCGTTGCCGATCACCGGGGTGACGCCGGGAGTCAGGATCCCGCTCGGCAGCAGGTGCAGCGCGTACTTCTCGGAGCCGATCACGACCGTGTGGCCGGCGTTGTTGCCGCCGTTGAACTTGACCACGTAGTCGATCACGGCGCCGGTGTTGCCGAGCAGATCGGTCGCCTTGCCTTTGCCCTCATCGCCCCACTGGGCGCCGACGAGCACGATTGCGGGCATCTCAGCCCTCCTCTTCACGCGCCGGCTGACGGCCTCACGACTCCGCGACTGCCGGACGCTGGAAACGGTGAAGCCCGGAGACGTTCACCGGACATTCATCCGGCAACGCATCCAGGCTCTTGCGACCAAAGCTTACCGGACCCCGGTCCACCGGCCGGCCCACCGTTCACCGCCTTGAAACGCTCACTTCAAGTAGTTGTTTCATCAATCGACGGCTTGCCATTGAGCGTGATCACGTGCACACTCTT
Organism: Kribbella pittospori; assembly: GCF_004331465.1. Classification (GTDB taxonomy): domain Bacteria; phylum Actinomycetota; class Actinomycetes; order Propionibacteriales; family Kribbellaceae; genus Kribbella; species Kribbella pittospori. The sequence goes on along the minus strand of NZ_SJKB01000014.1, from coordinate 162,798 downwards.
AGTCAGCGGTCCGCCGAAACTGCCGCAGGGGACGGTTCCGGCGGGCCGCTGTCTCGTTCCCTGACGTGCCGTCAGGCGCTGTCTCGACCGACGCGTACCACGAGGCAGGCGGGCTGCACCGCGAAGCGCAGCCGGCTCGCCTCGGTCAGCACGTCACCATCGACCTCGCACAGCTGTGGCGGGTCGACTCGCACCATGAGGTCACGACCCCGATCACGCTGGAGCGACGGTCCGTCGCCCCGGTCGGCCAGCACCCGCGAGGCCACCCCGATCCACTCGGTCAGGCTCTCGGGGCTGACCGTCGCCACGTCCAGCCGGCCGTCATCGACCTCGGCATCGGGCAGCAGCACCATGCCGCCGGTGAGCTCGCCGCAGTTGCCGACCACGACCGCGCGGGCCTGGCCGGTGACCGGGATGCGCCCATCCACCACCAGGTCGAGCGCGAACGGGTCGTCCTTCAGGTGCGTGCCGCCGCTGGCGACGTACGCCGCCCAGCCGGCCTTGTCCTTCACGCCCTCGGGCGCGTCATTCATGATCTCGGCGTCGAAACCGACCCCGGCCATGACGGTGAAGCAGTGGACGTTGTCCGCGCCGGTGCGCAGGTCACCAGCGCGCTGGCTCTCGACGGGGTCGACGACCAACCATCCGACATCGATCGTGCGGTCCCGGCCGGAGAAGGCCGCGGCGGCCGCCTCGGCCAGGGAGTCGATCGGGAGGCCGAGGTTGCGGGCCAGCAGGTTCCCGGTACCGCCTGGAAGGAGACCCATCGCGACGCCGGTGCCGACGAGCTCCTGCGCCACCGCCCGCACGGTCCCGTCGCCCCCGAGGGCACACACCAGACCGGCGCCGTCGCGAACGGCCGCGCGCGTCTGGCCGAAGCCGGGATCGTCCTCGGTCGTCTCGACCACCGTCGGCGCCTCGACGCCTGCCACGGCGGCCGCGTCCTGGAGAACCTCGCGCACGTCGGCGAGTTCGACCTTCGTCGGGTTGACGACAACGACGATCTCAGGACCCTTAGCCTTCACCCGCGTACTGTTGCACGACGCCTGCGAGGCTTACCAGCGGCGGTGGCCGGTACACGTAGGCGAGGGAGAACATCATGAACAGCAGTGGCGATCGGCCCGGCGGGGGGAGCGCCTCGGCGAAGAGGGCCGCAGCCAGGGCCGGTGACCACCCCGTGGTCGAGTGGGGGGCTCGCCTCGGCTACGCCGCCAGCGGCGTCCTGCACCTGCTGCTCGCCTACCTGACCGCGCAGATCGCTCTCGGCGGCGGCAGCCAGGAGGCGAGCCAGTCGGGGGCGCTGGCGACACTCGCCGAGAAGCCGGTGGGCCAGGTCCTGCTCTGGGTGATCGCGGCTGGGTTCGCCCTGCTCGCCCTCTGGCAGCTCACTGAGCTCGTCACCCGGTACGAGGCGTCCGACAAGGCGAAGGCCGGAGGCAAGCTCGTGCTGTACAGCGCGCTCGCATGGACGTCCTTCACGCTCGCCTCGGGCGGTCGTACGTCGACCAGCCAACAGACCGAGGAATTCACCGCAACCCTGATGGAGGCACCGGGTGGCCGGGTTGTCGTCGGTCTGGTCGGCGTCGCCATCATCGGCATCGCCGCCTACCACGTGGACAAGGGCTGGCGGGAACGGTTCCTCCAGGACCTGCAGGAGCACCCGGGCCGGGGGGTGGTCCTCGCCGCCAGGGTCGGCTACATCGGCAAGGGCATCGCACTGGCGGCCGTGGGCATCCTCTTCATCACGGCCGCCATCCAGCAGCGGGCGGGCAAGGCGACCGGACTGGACGGAGGCCTTCGATCGATGCGGGACCTGCCCGCCGGCACGGTCGTTCTGCTCGGTATCGCGCTCGGCCTGGCGGCGTACGGCGTGTACTCCTTCGCGCGTGCCCGCTACGCGCGGGTCTGATCCTCCCCATCGCTGCGACGCAGCCAGCACCAGGCGAGCAGGGCCGCAACCGAGCCGTTGAGGATGGCCACCACCACGTCGCTGAGGAAGTGCATGCCCCGGTAGAGCCGTGCCGTCGCGACGAGGAACGGGACCGCCACGCACACGCTGACCACCACGGTGCGGAGCACCCGGTTCGTGATCCGCAGGGCCATCAGCCCCAGCGTGAAGTACAGCGCGGTCGCGGCACCGGTGTGCCCGCTCGGGAAGCTGGAGGTCGGCGCCGAGTTGTCCAGCTTCTCGACGTCGGGGCGCTCGCGGACGATGAGGAGCTGGGTGAAGAAGAAGACCATCCCCTGCAGGCTGATCGCGATGAGCGGCACGACCGCAAACCACCACTGTTTGGTCCGCCGCCAGACCAGCACGACCACGACCAGGCACACGCCGAGGATGCTGACCGTCGCGCCCGTCCACGAGAAGAAGAGGGTGACCGCGTCACCGAACGCCGTGCGTGACGACTCCAAGCTCTTGCTGACGCTGTTCTCGGAGACGCCCAGGTCCTTCAGCGGGCCGTCGGTGAGGAGCCAGCCCATCCCGACCACGACCAGCCACCACACCACGAGAGGCGCCAGCGCGCGGACCGCCAGGTCACGGCCCGCCTCCTTGGCGGTGGGTCGGGAGGTGTCTTCCTGCCAGCCGCTGAGGAACGCCATCAGTCTGAACCTTCCGTCGTGCCGTCGGTGGGGGTTGGCGGCCTCCAGCCCAGATAGCCCGCGTACGACGCGACCGTCAGCCCGCACCCGAGCAGCACACCGGCCGTGACGTCGGACAGGAAGTGGGCGCCCGCATAGAGCCTGTCGGCACACGTCACGATCACCCAAACCGCACCGAGGCCGACCAGCAGCCTCCGCAGACCGGTACCCACGAGGGGCCAGATCAACAGGACGACCACCGTGACGACGATCGCGTTGTTGGTGGCGTGACCGGAGGGGAAGGAGAATCCGGCGTGCTGGGCGAACGCGTCGTCGATCTGCGGGCGGGTACGGCGAACGAGAAACTTGAGCACGCCCGCGATGGCCCAGCCGGCGGCCATCGTCGCCAGCGCCCACCAGGCCCGCGTCCGCAGGTGCTTGCCGAACCAGACGTACAGGCTCACCGGCAGGCCCAGGAACAGGAACATCACCCAGGGCTGGCTGATCAGCTCCCACGTGTCGACGAACGTCCGGAACCGTGGGTGGCCGCGGGTGTAGTCGGTCGCGGCGACGATGAGGTTCTGGTCGAAGGTCACCAGCGGGTCGTACTTGGTGCGGACGAGGAACGCCAGCATCGCCAGCGGGATGGCGACGACGACCGCGTAGACGGCCGCCCGCGTCAGTCGGCGCCAGGGGGAGACGGCGGCCGGGTCCATAACGGCATCTTTGCACTGCCGGCGGCTTGAGCTCGCCGGTCAGCGCGCCTTAATCCCGACCGCCTACTGCAGCTCCCCCGGGTTGGAGTCCAGCCATTCCTTCACCCGCCGATCCGCTTCCTCCCGCGACACGTCCTCGACCTTTGTCAGGATGGCCCAGCGGTGGCCGAACGGGTCGATCACGGTGCCGAAGCGGTCGCCGGTCATGAAGGTCTGGACCTCCTCCACCGGCTTCGCCCCGGCCGCGACCGCCTTCGCGTACGTCGCGTCCACGTCGGGCACGTAGTGGACCAGCGAGGAGTGCACCCACTCGCCGTTCGGTGCCTGCAGCCCGATCTGCGGCATTTGGTCGCTCAACTGCAGCATCGAGTTCCCGAACTTCAGCTCCGCCTGACCGACCCGCCCGTCCGGCATGTCCTGCCGGCTGATCACCTCGGCCCCGAACACCTCGACGTAGAACTCGATCGCCTTCGGGCCGTCCGGCACGGCCAGGTACGGCGTCAGCGAGTGATAACCGTCGGGGATGGGGTTTACCGTGTTCTCCGTCATGTCGGTAGTCAATCCGTTGGCCGCCGTACCGGTCTTGTAAGAAAGCGACAGCCACTGGTGACGACTCCGCCGGAGAGCGAGAAGGGCATCCTGCATCCGCGCGAGCAGGCCCGGCACCGCTCGCTCCACCGCCTCGCCGCAGGGCCTGAGGTCGGGCGCTTCGTGGAGTGGTACTGGATCGTCGAGTGGGACCTGGACGAGCCGTACACGGCCGAGGTGTTGCCGTTCCCGAGTGTCAACGTCACCTTCGAGCAGCCCGGCGGCGCGTTCGTCAACGGCATCTGCACCCGCAAGTTCGAGCGTGAGCTGGTCGGCCGCGGGCGAGCGTTCGGGGTGAAGTTCTGGGCCGGTGGGTTCGGTGCGGTGACCGGGCTGGACGTGGCGTCGTTCCGCGACCAGGTGCTGCCGCTGACCGCGGTGTTCCCCGACGGCGACCGGCTCGCGGACCTGATGTTCGCGGAGGAGTCCGACGTACGACGGCGTGCGGTGTTCGAGGCGTTCCTGCGTGATCACCTCGCTTCCCCGGACGCGTCGTACGAGCTGGTCCGCGAGATCGTGACCGCGATGTCGGCGGACCGCTCGGTGGCCCGGGTGGACCAGATCACCGAGCAGTTCGACATCCCGATCCGCACCCTGCAGCGACTCTTCCGCCGCTACGTCGGCGTCGGCCCGAAGTGGGTGCTCCGCCGCTACCGCCTGCACGACGGAGCCGAGCTCCTGGCACAGGGCGAAGTAGCCGAGCTCGCGGAACTGTCCGCCTCCCTCGGCTACTTCGACCAGGCCCACTTCTCCAAGGAGTTCAAGCAACAAATCGGCCTGACCCCAGCCGAATACGCCGCCCGAGCCGCAGCCGAACGCCAAATCACCTACCAACCCTGATCACGACGGCGACCACTGCAGCGGCTGTTGCTGAGAGCAACGCCAGGAGGAAGCCGTAGTGCGGGTCGTGGGCGTCGACGATGTGGCCGGCGAACGCTGCGCCGAGTGCAATTCCCGCGGCGCAGCCGGAGTTCAGCCACGTGAAGGCCTGCGTGAGTACGGCGGGGTGCACCTCTGCCTGTGTCAGTACTGCGGACAGGATCTGGAACGGCGCGATCGCCAAGCCCGGAAGGGCCAACGCGAGACCTGCCTGAAGCGGCGTTTCGACCATCAGCAACGGCACACAGGTCAACGCCAGACCGGCCAGAGTGATCGCCAGCTGGGTGAGCGGTGGAGTCCGCCAACGCCGTGCGCCGTAAGCCAATCCGGCGAACAGACTGACCAGACTGGTCACGCTGTACAGCGGTCCGGCGAGTCCCGGGCTGCCTGTGCTCAGCGCGTACGCCGTCACCGAGACCTGCATGCTGCCGAAGAACAGACCGATGCCGATGTTGGTCCCGATCAATCCGAGGAAGGTCGGACGCATCAGCCGCGCCTTGCCGGTCCCACGCTCGTGCGCTGCCGGTGGCGGCGCCGTACTGCGTTGCACAGACAGCGACAGCCCGCCGGCCAACAGCAGAGTCGTCGCGAGGATCGATCCTGCGACCGGACTGGCGAGGCTACTGACCGTACCGACCAGGGCCGGGCCGACCATGAAGGCGACGCCTGTCCCGAGGGACTCCAGCGCGTACGCCGAGGACAGCCCAGGCCGACCACGGAGAGCATGCGACCACCTGGCCGAGGTCTGCGCGCCTACTTGCGGCAGCGATCCGCCGGCGAGGACGCCAGCAGCGACCAGCACCGGCAGCGGCGCTGACTGCAGTGTGAGGCCGATCAGTAGAGCCACCGCCAAGCCGTGGGCGAGCAGGGTGATCGGCAGCATGCGAGTCTGGCCGTACTTGTCGATCAGGCGTGCGACCTGGGGGCCTGCCAGTGCCTCAGCGACGGCGAATCCACCAGTCACGCTGCCGGCCGCGGCGTACGAGCCGGTGGAACTGTGGACCAGCCAGACGATGCCCAGGCTGGTCATGGCGATACCGATGCGAGCCGGTGCCGCTGCTAGGTAGAACTTCCACGCCCCGGGAGTACGCAGTACCTCTGCGTAGGTCGCTGCGGGCGTGCGGATCCGCCCGGTGAGTGCCGGCACGGTAGTACCTTCCGCTGCCCGGAGGGGCGGGGACCGACCGTGGGCGTCCTGCTGCACCGGTCCGTCCGAGTCCGCCTACAACCGTCCATATCTCGGGCAGGAAGCGGGGACGCGCGCCGCCTACCGGCTCTATCAACGGGCAGTAAGTCGTAGCTCAGGTTGACGCGCTCATCTTACCGTCCCTCAGAACGGGGACGGATTGGCTCGTGTCGACCTCCGCCGCGATCGCCACGTCGTCCGGGTAGCCGTACTGCGTGAGTTCGCGACCGCCGGCGCAGTCGTACAGCAGCGCGGACAGCTCGTCGGCGACAGCGTCGTACGCCGCCACCGCCGCTCGGGCTTCCGGTGACAACCCACCTACCTGCAGAGCGCTCAGGAACCCACCGGCACCCCAGAGGTCCTCCACAGCCGGCCGAAGCGATCCGTCCGTCCACCGCTCCCCTGCCGCGATCGCGACCACCTTGAGGTCTGGCTCCTCGGCGCATCGCTCGTTCACCCAGGTGGCCGCCGCGGTCCGGTTGCGGAGTGACACTGCGATCACTGTGGCGCCGCTGTCACTGAGCTGTTGCGAGATGGTCGAACCGTTGGGCGACGGGAGGACCAGCCGCTCGACTCCGTGCGCTTGACGGATGGTGACCGGCGACAGGCTGATGTCGCCCGGACCCGCATCGGACCTGCCGACCGCGAGCTGCGCGTCGTACTGCTTGGCATAGGCAACGGCCGTCTCGTCGCGCCAGCGGTACGGGTACACGTCGATGCCTTGATCGACGGCGACTGTCACTGCGGTCGTGAACGACAGCACGTCCACGACAGCCACCAGGTTGCCGGCGACCACCTTCGCACCGACCGGTCCCCAGTCGAAGCCGACTCTGTATCCGTCCTGCGCATACGGGCTGGTCACCCGACGGATCATGCCGCCGAGTCACCAGCCCGACAACCAGGTTTCAGCTCAGCGCATCGGCCGCGGTGGGCGACGAGTCACGCAGGAACGTGGCGCAGCGCTCGGCCTCGTCCTTCTCGTCGATCAGCGCGGCCGCCTTGCCCAGCGCGGCGAGGCAGCGCAGGAAGCCGCGGTTCGGCTCGTGCTCCCACGGAACCGGTCCGTGGCCCTTCCAGCCGTTGCGCCGGAGCAGGTCCAGGCCGCGGTGGTAGCCGGTCCGGGCGTACGCGTAGGCCTCGATCGTGCGGCCGTCCGCCAGGGCCGCCTCGGCCAGCACAGCCCAGGCCAGCGAGGACGTGGGGAACTTGGCCGCGACGTCCGCCGCAGCTGCCCCGGCGGCGAGTTCCGCCGCGGCCGGGTCGACTGGGAGTAGTGTCTCGGGTGGACCTGAGAGCAGATTGTTCAATTCCATAAGCACATCTTCGCCGATCACGCAGCCGAACCGGCACGTGACCGTCTGACGAAATCCGTTGACCGTTCACCGACCGGCCACGGATGCTTGAGACCCTGCGTCAATGCCGCCGTGGTTCCCAGCTACGGCCGGAAGGAGGCACCGGATGAGCGTCATAGTCCTGAACGCGTCATACGAGCCGCTGCACACCGTCTCGATCCAGCACGCCATCCGGATGCTGGTCCGAGAGGTCGCAGTGGTGGAAGAGGCGCACGGAGAGCGGACCATCGGCCCTTTTCCGGTTCCGCGCGTTCTGCGCCTGGTCCGGTACGTCGTCACCCATTGGCGCTACGCGGCCGGCCGGATGAAGTACAGCAAGCACGGTGTGCTCCGGCGTGACAAGTTCCGGTGTGCGTACTGCGGCCTGGAGAACGCCGACACCATGGATCATGTTCAACCCAGATCCAGGGGCGGTCGCACCGAGTGGCTGAATGCCGTGGCCGCCCATGCCACCTGCAACGAGCGGAAGGGCAACCGCACACCCGCCGAGGCCGGCATGCCGCTCCTCTGGCAACCCTGGGTACCAACCCGCGCCGAGCTCGTCATACAAACATGACGGGCTTTTTTCATGCCTGCTGCCAGGCGCATTGAACTACCGTCCGGACAGCTCCTGGAGATCTCCACGGTCGCTGAGCGGCCGGAGCTTGCCGGCGCGGAGGTCGACGTCGCGGGTTGGCCGGAATTCATGCGCCACAACCGGGTGTCCGAGGCGTACTTCTGGCAGACGCTCGAGACGTTCCCGACGACCTGCTTGGTGGCGACAACGAGTGACGGTGTGGTCGTCGGCGACGCCCACGCCGTACAGCTGAGGAGTCGCGGAGAGCTTCCGGCCGGAGGGTGGGAACAGGTTGTTGTCTGGGCGTTCGCGGACGCCCGGCGTGGACTCGAACCGGACGTCGCCTGCGCGCTCAACATCAGCGTCGCCCAAGACCTCCAAGGTCAGGGAGTAGCCGGCCACCTCCTGGCCGCTCTCCGGGACGCTGCCGCCGACCTTGGACTTGGGCAGCTCCATGCGCCGGTCCGACCGAGCCGCAAACAGCTCGAGCCCGTACGCCGATGCAGGAGTACGCCGCCCGGACTCGCGCGGACGGTCTGCCGTTCGATCCGTGGCTCCGGACACATGTCCGGGCCGGTGGGGAGATCGTCGGCCTGGCTCCGACGTCCTGGGTAGTCGCCGGGTCGCTGGAGGAATGGCGTCGGTGGACTGGCCTGCCGTTCGACCAGGACGGCTCGGTCGAGGTTCCTGGTGCTCTCGTCTCCGTGCAGTGCGACGTCGAGGCTGGTTGTGCGGTATGTGGAGCCGAACGTGTGGGTTCGGCATCGGCTGTGATCCCCAGGTTCTCCACAGGTTCGAAGTCGTGGTTCGTGGAGGGGGCTGATCGCGGCAGGTTCTAGGGCATGAATCCTCAACTTGCTGTGATGGCCTCGATTCGGGGTGGAGTGTTCACTCGGGCTGATGCTCGGGCGTGTGGTTACCCCGATCCGGATATCGACTCCTTGCTGGACACCGGCGGCTGGCGCCGGATCCGGCCGGGCACGTATGCCGAGCGCCGGTCGCTCATCCTGATCACTCAGGAAGTCCTGCATCTGCGGAAGGTGTCGCGCGTCCTCCGCTCCGGCGGACCCAACGTCTATGCCAGCCATCAATCGGCCGCGGCCCTGCATGCCTTACCGGTCTGGGGGCTCGACCTGTCCCGCGTGCACGTGACCGCGCCGGCCGGGCGCCCGGGCTGCGTCGGTGGCGTGCACCGTCACATTCGCGATCCAGTCGGCCCAGGCATCCAGCTGTGGAACAAGCTCCGGATGGTCTCCCCGGCCCGCGCAGTTGCCGAGGTGGCGGCGACCGCCCCCAAGACGCAGGCCGTGGTCCTGGCCGACGCCGCGCTGTACGCCGGTCTCGTCACCAGACGCTCGCTGAAGCGCGCGGCCCACGACCACGGCAACGAACGCTCGGTCGAGATCACGTCCCTCGCCTGCACGAACTCGGCGTCGGTGGCTGAATCACGGCTGCGCTTCATCCTCGCCGGAGCCGGCTTCCCCACCCCATCAGCGCTCCCGGCCCCGGACGCGGACACACCCGATCCAGGTCAGCCCGAGACCACGTCCCTCTGGTTCCCGGAAGAACGCACAGTGCTCGAGTTCGAGCCGCGCTTCCCCTTCTGGTACGACGATTTCGAGCCGGACGAGGACGAGTCAGCCGCGCCAACCCCAATCCCCGACCCGTCCGCCCCACTTCCGATCGAGCACTGCTGGATCCCCTGGGCCGATCTCAACGATCCACCAGCCGTCATCGACCGCGTCCGGTCCACCTTCGCCCGAGCATCCCGCCGTACCGGCGTCCGCCACTTCGACCTCGCCCGTGCCCGCATGTGACAAGGGGCCCACCGCACGCAGCGGTGAGCCCCTCGACGACGACCCTTCAGGAGGATCTGATGTCAGGCGTTGATCGCCGTACCCGCCGAGCGGAGGCTCTCGCAGGCCTCGACGACGCGCTTGGCCATGCCCTCTTCGGCGGCCTTGCCCCACGCGCGCGGGTCGTAGGCCTTCTTGTTGCCGACGTTCCCGTCGACCTTCAGCACACCGTCGTAGTTCGTGAACATGTGCGCCGCGGCCGGCCGGGTGAACGCGTACTGCGTGTCGGTGTCGACGTTCATCTTGACCACACCGTGGTCGACCGCGGCCCGGATCTCCTCCAGGGTCGAGCCGGAGCCGCCGTGGAAGACCAGGTCGAACGGGCGCTCCTTGCCGACCTTCGCGCCGACCTGGTCCTGGATCTCCTTCAAGATCTCCGGACGCAGCTTGACCGCACCCGGCTTGTAGACGCCGTGCACGTTGCCGAAGGTCAGCGCGGTGATGTAGCGGCCGTTCTCGCCGGTGCCCAGCGCCTCGACCGTGGCCAGTCCGTCCTCGACCGTGGTGTAGAGCTTCTCGTTGATCTCGTTGGCGACACCGTCCTCCTCACCGCCGACGACACCGACCTCGATCTCCAGCACGATCTTCGCCGCGGCCGTCTTGGCCAGCAGGTCCTTGGCGATCTCGAGGTTCTCCGTCAGCGGCACGGCCGAGCCGTCCCACATGTGCGACTGGAACAGCGGGTTCTCGCCCCGGGCGACGCGCTCGGCCGAGATCTCCAGCAGCGGCCGGACGAAGCCGTCCAGCTTGTCCTTCGGGCAGTGGTCGGTGTGCAGCGCGATGTTCACACCGAAGTTCTTGGCGACCTCGTGCGCGTACGCCGCCAGGGCGACCGAGCCGGTCACCATGTTCTTCACGGTCGAGCCGGACAGGTACTCCGCGCCGCCGGTGGAGACCTGGACGATGCCGTCCGAGCCCGCCTCGGCGAAACCGCGGATCGCGGCGATCAGCGTCTGCGAGGAGCTGACGTTGATGGCCGGGTAGGCGAAGCGGTTCTGCTTGGCCTTGTCCAGCATCTCGGCGTAGACCTCAGGGGTGGCAATAGGCATGTCTCGCGGTACTCCTCACAACACAGTTCTTGTGGGTCGAGCTCCAGTATTGCCGCCCGGTACCTCGTCGTATCCGGCGGCCCGCCTGCCGGACCGGCCAGGCGGCCGGGGAGCGATCGGCAGAGATGTAGACCAGTTGATGAACAGGACGGATCCAGTTCGTTGCGGCCGGACGTCCGTCCGGGGTCCGGCCGCGGCCATTCAGGCGGACCCGGTTCTCGGGCCGCGCGGGGTCAGGGCCATGTGCAGCCGGTAGCGATCGGCCCGGTAGGCCGACCAGGACAGCTCGACGACCTTGCGGCCGGCGAAGGTGGTTCGCTCGAGGACCAGCAGGGGTGCCCGCCTGGCCACCCCGAGGACCCGGGCGACATGACCGTCGGCGTTGTCCGCCCGGACGGTCTGCTCACCGGAGGTGACGACGACGTCGTACTCGCTGGCGAAGACGTCGTACAGGGTGCCGAGCTCACGGCCGAGCAGGCCGGGGAAGAGCGCGGACGGGTAGTAGCCGACCTCGTAGGCCATCGGCGAGGCGTCGGCGGTGCGCAGCCGTTCGACCCGGATCACCTTGGTGCCCTTGGCGACCCGCAGGCCCTTCGCGGTCTCGTCGGACGCCTCGATCTCGGTGGCCGACAGCACCACCGTCCCGGGCTCGAGGCCACGGGCCCGCATCTCCCGGGAGAACGAGGTGAGGTGCAACTGGGAGTCGACCTGTGGGCCGGTGACGAAGGTGCCCTTGCCGTGCACGCGTTCCAGCGCGCCGGACTCGACCAGGTCGCTGATCGCCTGCCGGACGGTCACCCGGGAGACGTTCAGTTTGTCCACCAGGGCGCGTTCGGAGGGGATCGGATCCCCTGGATGCAGCTCGACATCGATCAGCCGTTCCAGTACCGATCGGACCTGGGCCCGCTTGGTCGCCACCATCGCTTCTCGATCCTCCAGACCTGGGCGGGCCTCGGGGGTGCCCCGGAGCGCCGCTCACTGCTATCGTGCGCAGCATACCTGTTAAGACCAGATAGGACCAGTGATCGCAGTGGTGTCTGTCCCCGCTCCAGAAACCCAGATGGCGCGCGAGATCGCCGAGCAGCCGGCCGCCCTGGCCGCGACGTTCGAGCATGTGCTGCCGCTGCGGCACGACATCACCCGGCTGGCCGCGGGGCGCCGGCACGTGATCTTCGTGGCCCGTGGATCGTCGGACAACGCGGGCGTGTACGGCCGCTATCTGACCGAGATCCACGCCGGCCGCCAGGCGTCACTCGCCGCTCCGTCCGTGGCGACGCTGTACGGCGCCAACCTCGACCTCTCGAACTCGCTGGTGGTCGCGGTCAGCCAGTCCGGTGCGACCCAGGAGATTGTCGACACGGCCGAGTGGGCCAAGCGCAACGGCGCCGCGATCGTCGGTATCACGAACGACGGCGACAGCCCGTTGGCCTCGACCGCCGACGTCGCCCTGATCACCCAGGCCGGCAAGGAGCTCGCGGTCCCGGCCACGAAGACCTACACCACGCAGCTCGCGGCGATCACAGTCGCCGTCGACGCGCTGGCGCAGAGGCCGGGGACGCTGGACGCGGACATCGCCCGGGTCCCGGACGCCGCGACGAAGATGCTGGAGAACTCCGTCGAGGCCGCCGCGGACCTGCTCGCCGGCGCGCACGACGTACTCGCCAGCGGGCGTGGACTGACGTTCGGTACGACGCTCGAGGTCGCACTCAAGCTGGAGGAGACCTGCCTGCAGCCGGTCCGCGGCCTCTCGTACGCCGATCTGAAGCACGGGCCGATCGCGGTCGTCGACGCCGACCTGGTCACCATCCTGGTCGCGGCCGGCGAAGGCCCGGCGCTCCCGGGCATGATCGAACTGGCCGGCATCGTCCGCGAGAAGGGCAGCAAGATCCTCGGCATCGGTGGCGACCCGACCTTCGCCGCCCGCTGCGACGTCAACCTGCCGGGGCCTGACCTTCCCGAGACCCTGGCTCCCCTGGCTCTGGTCATCCCAGCCCAACGAGCCATCGAGTCCCTGGCTCGCAAGCTCGGCCTGAACCCCGACGCCCCGCGAGGCCTCCGCAAGGTAACGCAGACCGACTGACCCCAGGTCGCTCGCGCAGTTCGTCAGCAACTCCTTCGAAGATCTCTCAGGAAAGTGCTCATTTGGTGAGCAGTTTGGCTGGGAGGGTTGTGGTCAAGAGCAACCGAGGAAGGGGCAGGACGATGATGCGAGGGTTTGCGACCGTGAGTTTCTTCGCCGACGACGTGAAGGCGGCGCGGGAGTGGTACTCGAAGCTGCTCGGGATCGAGGCGTACTACGCGGTGCCGTCCGTGGAGGAGCCGGCGTACGTCGAGTTCCGGTTCGGGGACTTCCAGTGCGAGCTGGGGATCATCGATGCGAAATACGCGCGGCATGACGTCAGCCACGGCCCGGCCGGCGCGATCGTCCACTGGCACGTCGACGACCTCGAGGGCGAGCTTGACCATCTACTGGCGCACGGGGCAACCCTGCTCGAAGGAATCGTTGAGCGAGGCAACAACAGCGGCTTCCGCACGGCATTCGTGGTCGACCCTTTCGGCAACATCATCGGCATCATGAACAACCCCCACTACCTCGAGATCCTCGCCGACCTTAAGGGTTGAGCGGACGCCGGGACGCGGGATCGCACTCCGGGGGTGGCCGCAGTCGGCGAGAGGTGGCCGCGGCGCGTCGGAGGTGGCCGCGGCCGGCGAGAGGTGGCAGCAGCGGGTCGGAGGTGGGCACGGTGGGTTGGAGGTGGGCGCCCGCGGTGGTTAGAGGTGGGTTAGAGGTGGGTTAGAGGTGGCCGCGGTGGGTTAGGGCTGTGGTTATTTGGGCGGCGGCGGCTTGGAGGTGGGGGAGGACGTCGGTGCGGAGGGTGGCGGGGGTGGAGCGGGAGGCGTGGGCGGAGACGTTGAGGGCGGCGATGGTTCGGCCGCGGGCGTTGCGGATGGGGGCGGCGATCGAGCGCAGGCCGAGCTCGAGCTCCTGGTCGACCAACGCGTACCCGTCGACTCGCGCACGGTTGATCGTGTCGCGGAGCTTGTCCGGCGACGTCACCGTCCGCGGTGTGAGCGACTCAGCGTCCAGCATCGACAGGTAAGTGGTCAGCTCCTCCTCCGGCAGACCGGCCATCAGGACGCGGCCCATCGAGGTCGGGTACGCCGGTAGCCGCGCGCCAACCCCGAGCGCGACGGTCATGATCCGGCTGGTCGGGACACGGGCGACGTACACGATGTCCGGGAGGTCGAGCGTCGCGATCGAGCAGGACTCGCGGGTCTTCGCGCTGAGCTCCTCCATGAACGGCCCGGCCAACTCGCCGAGATCGAGCGAAGACAGATACGCCCAACCAAGTGCGAGCACCCGCGGGGTGAGTGAGAAGCGCCGGCCGTCACTGCGGACGTACCCGAGTTCGCCGAGCGTGAGCAGGATCCGCCGCGCCGTCGCCGGCGTGATGCCGACATCGCGCGCCACCTCGCTCAGCGTCAGTGACGGCGCATCCGCCGAGAACGCACGGATCACCGCAAGCCCACGCTCGAGCCCCTGCAGGAAGGTCCCGGTAGACGTCTCACCAGCCATCGGCTAGCCTACTTTTCGTTGAAAGAAGAACTTTTCGCTCAGCGAAATCCTAGCGGAGCCCGCATGCCACGTCCAGTTCCTCTCAGCGAAGCGATCGCGGCGCACGTCCACGACGGCGACACCGTGGCGCTCGAAGGCTTCACCCACCTCATCCCGTTCGCCGCCGCGCACGAGATCGCCCGGCAGGGCCGGCGCCACCTGACCCTGGTCCGGATGACGCCCGACCTCGTGTACGACCAGCTGATCGGGCTGGGCGTCGCGGACGAGCTCGTCTTCTCGTACGGCGGTAACCCAGGTGTCGGTTCACTGCACCGGCTCCGCGACGCGGTCGAGAAGCACTGGCCGCACCGGCTCAAGGTGCACGAACACAGCCACGCCGGCCTCGCCAATGCGTACGTCGCCGGTGCCGCGCGACTGCCGTTCGCCGTACTGCGGGGGTACCGCGGCACGGATCTCGAGGAGCAGCGGGACATCATCAGCCGGGTCACCTGCCCGTTCACCGGCGAGGAACTGGCCGCGGTGAAGGCGGTCAATCCCGATGTCGCGGTGATCCACGCGCAACTGGCGGACCGGGACGGGAACGTCATGCTGTGGGGCATCACCGGGGTGCAGCGCGAGGCGGTGCTCGCGGCGGAGCGGGCGATCGTGACGGTCGAAGAGGTGGTCGACGAGTTCCCCGAGCACACCGGCGCGGTGATCCTGCCGAACTGGGTGCTGTCCGCGGTGAGCGTCGTGCCGGGTGGGGCGTGGCCGTCGTACGCCGCTGGGTACTCCGTGCGCGACAACGACTTCTACCAGCAATGGGATGCGGTGTCGCGCGATCGTGCAGCGTTCCTACGGTGGGCGCAGGAGAACGGGCTGCCCGCAGCCCGCGTCGAGGGGGTGGAGGCGCATGTCTGAGTGGAGTAGCGCGGACATGATGAATGTGGCGGCGGCGCGGGAACTGCGGGACGGGGATGTGTGTCTGGTCGGGGTCGGGCCGCCGAATCTGGCCGCGAACCTGGCGCGGCGGACGCATGCGCCGAACTGCCGGCTGGTCTACGAATCCGGGGCGATCGACGCGAAGCCGCGCCGGCTGCCGTTGTCGATCGGAGACGACGATCTGGCCGCGACCGCGACCGCGGTGGTGTCCGTTCCGGAGATGTTCAACTACTGGGTCGGGGCGGGACGGATCGACGTCGGGTTCCTCGGCGCGGCGCAGATCGACCGGTTCGGGAACATCAACACGACCGTCATCGGCGAGCACAGCGACCCCAAGACCCGGCTGCCGGGCGCGGGTGGAGCGCCGGAGATCGCGGCGGCAGCCGGGCGGGTGATCGTGATCGTCAAGCAGTCGCCGCGGACGTTCGTCGAGCAGGTCGACTTCGTGACCTCGGTCGGGTACGGCCCAACCGGCCGCGAACGCCAAGCTCCCGGCGCCGGTCCGACCCTCGTCATCACCGACCACGGCGTGCTCGAGCCCGACCCGGACACCAACGAGCTGGCGCTGACCCGCCTGCACCCGGGCGTGACCGTCGAGCAGGCGCGTGAAGCAACCGGCTGGCCGCTAAAGGTTGCCGACAGCATCCAAAAAGTCGAGCCACCGTCCGAGGTGGAGCTGACAGCACTGCGTCGTCTCCGCGACCGGGAGGCCGTCGATGCGTGAGGCGGTCCGAGTGCGGTACGTCGCAAGGCCCAGGGGTGATCGTGGATGACGAGCAACTTCGTGCACACGTTCTTCCCCGGGCGAGTGGTGTTCGGGCCCGGGTCTCTCGATCAGGTGGCCGCCGAGGTTGAGTTGCTCGGAGTACGGCGGGTTCTGGTGGTCGCGACCAACTCGGCGCGAGACGCGGCAGATGTGGTCGAGGTCGAGCTGAAGGATCGGTTCGCGGGCCGGATCGACGGCGTGACCCAGCACGTGCCGACCGAGGTCGCGGCGAACGCCCGAGCGAAGGCGCGAGAGATCGACGCCGACGGACTCATCGCGATCGGCGGTGGCTCAGCGATCGGTCTCGCGAAGGCAGTAGCACTGACGAGAGAGCTCCCCATCGTGGCGGTCCCGACCACGTATGCCGGGTCGGAAATGACGCCCGTGTGGGGCGAGACGTCCGCCGGCAGCAAGACCACCGGCACCGACCTGAAGGTGCTGCCGAAGGTCGTGGTGTACGACGCGGTGCTCAGTCAACATCTGCCGTTGAAGGTCACAGCGGCGAGTGTTGCCAACGCGATCGCGCATTGTGTCGAGGCGGTGTGGACACCCAAGGCCGACCCGATCACCGAGACAACAGCCGTCGAAGGCGCCCGTGCCCTCGCAGCAGGACTCAGAGCAGTCCTCCAAGACCCCGCCGACATCGAGGCCCGGAGCAACCTTCTGTACGGCGCCTGCCTCGGTGGCTCCGCACTCGCGACAGCCGGCACCGGCCTGCACCACAAGCTGTGCCATCTCCTCGGCGGCACCTACAACCTCCCGCACGCCGAGACCCACGCCGCGGTCCTCCCCCAAGTGACCCGCGTCAAGGCACCAGAAGTACCGCAGGCCAAGGCACGGCTCGAGGCGGCACTCGGGACCGACGACCTGGCGACCGGTCTGTACGACCTGTTCACCGACGCCGGCATCCCCACCAACCTGAAGGACCTCGGCCTGACCGAGGACCAGGCGGAGGAAGCCGCACGCACGTTCCAGGGAGCCCCGCCCGAGCTCGTAACCGACATCCTCACCCGCGCATGGGCCGGAACCCGGCCCGAAGGAGCGACCCGATGAGATCCGCCTTCCTGCTGGACGCGGTTCGCACACCCGTCGGCAAGCTCGGCGGCGCACTCGCGGCCGCACGACCCGACGACCTCGCCGCCGCAACCCTCCAAGAGCTCGCGAGCCGGACAGGCATCGACCCAGCCGAACTGGACGACGTCTTCCTCGGCAACGCGAACGGCGCCGGCGAGGAGAACCGCGATGTCGCCCGGATGGCCGCACTGCTGGCCGGCTTCCCAACCAGCGTCCCCGGTACGACCGTCAACCGCCTCTGCGGATCCGGCCTCGAAGCCGCGATCCAGGCCGCCCGAGCGATCGAGACGAACGACGCCAGCCTGGTCATCGCCGGTGGCGTGGAGTCGATGAGCCGCGCACCCTGGGTACTCCCGAAGCCCGAACGCGCCTACCCGCACGGCAGCATGACCGCCGAGTCGACCTCCCTCGGCTGGCGGCTGGTCAACCCGAAGATGCCGAAGGACTGGACGATCTCGCTCGGTGAAGCGACCGAGCGACTGGCTGAGAAGTACGGCGTCACCCGCGAAGCACAGGACCTGTTCGCACTGGCGAGCCACGAGAAGGCCGCCAAGGCGTGGGCGGCCGGCACCTTCGACGCGGAGATCGTGCCGTGGGAGCGCCTCGCCATCAAGGGCCAGCCGCTCACCCGGGACGAGTCGATCCGCGACGGCGGCACCCCCGAGGTGATGGCCAGGCTCAAGCCGGCTTTCCGCGAAAACGGCACGGTGACCGCCGGCAACGCATCCACGTTGAACGACGGCGCGTCCGCCGTACTGATCGCCGATGAGGAGACCGCCGGCCGTCTGGGCAGGACTCCGATGGCGCGGATTGTCAGCCGGGCAGTGCACGCGGTGGATCCGCAGTACTTCGGGATCGGGCCGGTCGAGGCGTCGAACAAGGCGCTCAAGAAGGCCGGCATCGGCTGGGGCGATCTCACCCTGGTCGAGCTCAACGAGGCGTACGCGGCCCAGAGCCTTGCTTGCCTGCAGCAATGGCCCGAGCTGGACCGGGACAAGGTGAATGTGAACGGCGGGGCGATCGCGCTCGGGCATCCCCTGGGCAGTTCGGGAACCCGCATTCTGACCACGCTCGCGCACGAACTGAAGCGGCGCGGCGGTGGCTTCGGCCTGGCGACGCTGTGCATCGGCGTCGGCCAAGGCCTGGCGATGGTGATCGAGGCATGAGGAGCAACCGGATGGATCTGCAAGGCGACGACCTGACCGATGCGGTGGTGGCCAGCTTCGACGGCAGCCAGGACCCGCGAACGCGGGAGGTGATGAGCGCGCTGGTGCGCCACCTGCACGAGTTCGCGCGGGAGGTGAAGCTGACCGAGGCGGAGTACTTCACCGCGATCGACTTCCTGACCCGGACCGGTCAGATCTCGACCGACACCAGACAGGAGTTCGTCCTGCTGGCCGACGTACTCGGACTGTCGATGCTCACGGTCGGCCTCGGCAACCCGAAGTCGACCGGCGCCACCGAGTCGACCGTCTTCGGGCCGTTCTTCGTCGACGGTTCGCCCGAGGTCGAGCTCGGCGGGGACATCTCGAACGGCGCTCCCGGACATCCGTGCCTGGTGAGCGGCCGGGTCCTGACCACCAAGGGCGAGCCGATCGCCGGGGCTCTCGTGGAGACCTGGCAGGCCGATGAGGACGGCTTCTACGACGTTCAGAAGGAGACCAGCGGTCCACAGAACCGCGGCCACCTGACAACCGATGCTGGGGGCAACTACTCGTTCTGGGCAGTGCGACCCGTTGCCTATCCGATCCCGGACGACGGACCGGTCGGCCAGCTGCTGAGGGCAGGCGGCCGCGGCGCGATGCGGCCGGCCCACGTCCACTTCATGGTGACCGCGCCCGGCTACGCCCGGCTGATCACCCACGTGTTCGCCAGAGGTGACGAGTACCTCGCGAGCGACGCGGTCTTCGGCGTCAAGGACTCCCTGATCGCCGACTTCGTCGAGCACCCGGCCGGGACGGCGCCGGACGGCAAGACCTTCGACGAACCCTTCTACACGGTCAACTACGACCTGATTCTCGCGACCACCGAGGAGGCGCAGCAGTGATCACGACGGATGTTCTCATCGTGGGCACCGGCCCAGCCGGTGGAGCCGCCTCGCTGTTCCTGTCCACGTACGGCATCGACAACATCGTCCTGACCCGCTACGGCTGGACCGCCAACACTCCGCGGGCCCACATCACCAACCAGCGCACGGTCGAGTTGATGCGCGACATGGGCATCGAGGACCAGATCATCGACAAGGGCACTGCGCATCACCTGATGGGCCAGACCGCGTTCTGCACCAGCCTGGCCGGTGAAGAGATCGGCCGGATCCGCACCTGGGGCACCCACCCGCGCCGGCTGGCCGACTACACCGAGGCGAGCCCGACCCTCCCCTGCGACCTGCCGCAGACGCTCTTCGAGCCGATCCTCGTGAGTACGGCGGCCGGCCGTGGTGCGCGAGTCCGGTTCGACACGGAGTACGTGTCGCTCGAGCAGGACGATGACGGGGTCACGGCGACGGTCCGCGACCGGCTGAGCGGGGAGACGTACCAGATCCGTGCCAAGTACCTGATCGGCGCGGACGGCGGGCGCAGCAAGGTCGCCCAGGACATCGGGCTGCCGATGGCGGGCGCGATGGACATCGAGGGCTCGATGAACATCGTCTTCGAGGCCGACCTGTCCAAGTACGTCGCCCATCGCCCGAGCGTCCTGTACTGGGTGCTCCAGCCGGGCGCGCAGATCGGCGGGATCGGGGCCGGCCTGGTCCGGATGGTCCGGCCCTGGAACGAGTGGCTGATCGTCTGGGGCTACGACATCTCCCAGCCCGCGCCGGTGGTCGACGAGGCGATGGCGACCGAGATCGTGCACAACCTGGTCGGTGACGACACGATCGACGTGAAGCTGAAGAGTACGTCGGTCTGGAGTGTCAACCACATGTACGCCGAGAAGGCCTCGAAGGGCCGGGTGTTCTGCATGGGTGACGCGATCCACCGGCACCCGCCGAGCAACGGCCTCGGCTCGAACACATCCATTCAGGACGCGTACAACCTGGCCTGGAAGCTCGCGCTGGTCCTCCGCGGCCAGGCGGATCCGAGCCTGCTGGAGACGTACGACGCAGAGCGGACGCCGATCGCGCAGCAGATCGTCGAGCGGGCCAACAAGAGCCGGACCCAGTTCGGCCAGATCTTCCGCGCGCTCGGGATGACGCCGGACGCACCGGCCGGTCGGACGATCGAATCACTGAAGGACGACACCCCGGAGGGCGCCGCCCAGCGCGACGAACTGCGGACGGCGATCGAGCTCAAGGACTACGAGTTCAACGCGCACGGTGTCGAGCTCGGCCAGCGGTACCACTCGACTGCCGTGATTCCGGACGGTACGCCGGAACCGGCGTACGAGCGGGACGCGGAGCTGTACTACCACCCGACGACCTGGCCGGGTGCCCGGATCCCGCACTGCTGGCTGACCCGCGGCTCGGAGACCGTCAGCACCCTCGACGTGGCCGGCAAGGGCCGGTTCACGTTGCTCACCGGGATCGGTGGCGAGGCGTGGGTGAAGGCCGCACAGTCGGTGTCCGAGCATCTCGGCGTACCGATCGAGCCGTACGTGATCGGGCCGGGCCGCGAACTGGAGGACCTGTACGGCGACTGGTCGCGGGCGCGGGAGATCCCGGACCACGGCTGTCTCCTGGTCCGCCCGGACGCGCACATCGCCTTCCGCGCGTCCGAGCTCCCCGACGACGCCACCGAGACCCTGCAGCAGGCCTTCACGCAGTTGCTAGGCCGCTGAGGTCTGCTGGGCCTCCCGCAGGATCTGATCGAGGATCGCCGAGATCTCGGCGGTCTCGGCGTCGAGGAGGGTGATCAGCGCCACCCGCGACGTTTCCGTGCGCGCCTCGAGTGCAGCAGCGCTCAGGGCACGCACGGTCCCGAGCTCATGAATCAGTTCGTCCCACAGAGAACTCATCAACTACCCCCTGTTCCCGTCACAAACCCAGTACGACACCGACGATGCATGCCGCCCCGCCCGAGTTGGGGCTGACTTTGGTCGAGAAGCCTCACTTCTGTCACTGGGACAACGCGGCACCCTCGCCGGGGGTTACGCGTTCCGTCAACAATCTCCAGCTGTGCGCCGGCACGGTCAGCTGGTCGCCTACCTCGACAGGAAAGTCGTAGGCCTCGTCCGAGACGCTCAGCAGAAGCAGCACCGACTCGTCGCCACTGGCAGACCGCAGAGCGATCGCCCGGTTGGTCAGATGCTCGACCTTCGTCCGGCTCCGGGTCAGCCACGCGTGCTGCCGCCGTACGCCGATCAGCTCTTGATGCAGCTCGTACGTCGCCCGGCCGTGCGGAGCCAACTCCGCGGGCGTCGCCGGGAACTCCGGCCGGATCGCGTCGTCGCCTCCGAGGCGGTCCTCCTTCAGCCCGCGGAAGGCCTGCTCGTCGCCGTAGTACACGCTCGGCACACCAGCCACGGTGAACAGGATCGCGAGCGCGTGACCGAGGTGCCGCTCGTCGTCCAGCTTGGTCGCGATCCGGGTGACGTCGTGATTGCCGACGAAGGTCTGCGGCACGAACGTGTCCAGCAGCGCGTCATGCCGTTCCAGGGCGTAGGCGAGCTCGAAGAAGTTGCCGTCGTTCAGCGAACTCCAGATCGCCTTCCACAGTTCGTACTGCGTCACCGAGTCGAGCCCGCTCCTCGTGACGTAGTCGGCGTAGTCGCCGTGGATCACCTCACCGAAGAACCACGCCTCCGGGAATCGCTCCCGCGGCAGCACCGCCTGCCAGAACTCCGGCGGTACGGCGTACGCCGCATCCAGCCGCCAACCGTCGACACCTCGCTCGAGCCAGTGACTGAGCACCTCGGAGACGTACTGCGCCACCTCGGGGCGGCTGTGATCCAGCGCGACAAGGTGGTCGTGGCCCTCGAAATTGTCGAGCGAGCCGTCCGGGCGATGCCGGAACCACTCGTCCGGCCCATTGAAAGACCGTGCGACGTGGTTGAACACACCGTCCAGCGCGATCCTCAGGCCCCGGTCGTGGGCGGCCGCGACCAAGCGGTCGAAGTCCGCGTCGTCACCGAGCCGAGGATCGATCCGGAAGTGGTCGATGGTGTCGTAGCCATGCGTCTCCGCAGCGAACACCGGGCCGAGTAGTAGCCCTGAGCAACCAAGCTCGACCGCGTAGTCGAGCCAGTTCTCCAACTGGGGCAGGCGATGCACGACCGTCGTCCCCGCGGTCTTCTCGGCACCGGTGAAGCCGAGCGGATAGACCTGCCACCAGATCGCGTGGTCAGCCCACATATCAGGTCTCCTGACCGAAGGTGTGGCGGCGGACCCAGGCGTGCATGGCGATCGCCGCGGCCGCGCTCGCGTTGATCGAACGGGTGGATCCGAACTGCGCGATCGAGAGGACGTCGGCGCAGATCGCATGCGCCTCGGCGGTCAGCCCCGGACCTTCCTGACCGAACAGCAGCACGCACCCGGCCGGCAGGTCGTACGTCTCCAGCGCGACCGAGCCGGGCAGGTTGTCGATCCCGATCACCGGGAGATCCCGCTCGGCGGCGTACGACGCCAGGTCCTCGAGGCGCGGGTGGTGGCGGACGTGCTGGTAGCGGTCGGTGACCATCGCGCCACGGCGGTTCCACTTCCGGTTGCCGACGATGTGCACCTCGGTCGCCAGGAAAGCGTTCGCCGTCCGGACCACCGAGCCGATGTTCAGGTCGTGCTGCCAGTTCTCGATCGCGACGTGGAACGGGTGCCGCTGCTGGTCCAGGTCTTCGACGATCGCGTCGAGGGTCCAATAGCGGTACTTGTCGACCACATTGCGCCGGTCACCGTTGGTGAGCAGCTCAGGATCCAGCCGCGGATCGTCGGGCCAATCGCCCTGCCACGGGCCGACGCCGACCTCGTTCGGCCCGACCATGTCCGCTCCGCGAAGTTCTCCAGTCAGCTCCTGCACAGCTGGGGACGCTACCCTGTCCGCGTGCTTTCTCTCGTCGCGATGCTGATGCCGAACTGGATGGACCCGGAGTACCTGCTGAACTGGCTGGGTGACTGGGCCCTCTGGGGCACGGCCGCGGTCGTGTTCATCGAGTGCGGATTGCTGTTCCCGATCCTGCCCGGTGACTCACTGCTGTTCGCCGTCGGCCTGTTCATCGCGCACGGCACGATCGACGTACCGCTGTGGCTGGCCTGCGTGATCCTGACCGTCTCTGCTTTCCTCGGCAACGTGTCCGGTTACTACATCGGCCGCGCGCTCGGGACGACGCTGTTCAAGAACCCGAACGCGCGGTTCCTGAAACCGAAGTACATCGAGCAGACGCACGAGTTCTTCGAACGGTACGGGCCGCGCGCGCTGGTGCTGGCCCGGTTCGTGCCGATCGTGCGGACCTTCATCACGATCGTGGCTGGCGCCGGCCAGATGGACCCGCGCAAGTTCTTCCTCTGGACCGGCATCGGCGCGGTCCTCTGGGCGACCGGCATCACGCTTCTCGGCCACGCCCTCGGCCGGGTCAAGTTCATCCACGACCACCTCGAGTCGGCCCTGATCCTGCTGGTCCTGATCTCACTGATCCCAATGCTCGTCGAATACCTCCTCGCCAAGCGCCGCGCCCGCAACACCCCACCCTCCGACACCCCGGCAGCCCCGAAGCACGCCGCCACGAACCACCTCAACGACTGACGATCAGGCCGAGGCACATTTCGAGCGGGACGGACGGGGTTCCGAGGCTGAGTGCGCTGAAGGGCTCCCCTGCGAGTAGGCGCGCAACGTCGGCGGGCGGGATCGGTTCGTGTTTGCCGACGTACTCGCGTTCGGATTCGTCGATTTGTACGTCGAGGTCTGCCATCTCGGCGTGGATTCGGGTGATGCCGTAGAACTCGGGTTTGCCGCCCTTCTCCAGCCAGCGGCCGAAGCCGAGCACGCTCGTCTCCATGCGCACCTCGCTCATGGGCGCGCTGAGGAGGCCGAGCTCCTCGCGCAGCTCCCGCTCCATGCCGGCTCCGACCGCGTCGGGCAGGCGCGTCCGGCCCACGATGTCCTTGGGCTCGAGGCTTCCGGAGCCGCTCGGCGCGACCAGTCCGGGGGACGACCGTGCTCCAAGGCCCTGGTGGTGCAGCACCATCCAGCCGTCCGAGGTCAGAGCGACGGTCGAGACCCCGATCTGGTTGCTCAGCTGGTTGTCCCGCAACGGGATCAGTCGACCGTCGCTGTTGAAGAGGTGTGCAGTGATGTCAGTGTCCACCCCGGCCAACGTCCCACTCCGCCACTGCTCACCGGCCAGGTAGGTGGAGGCCATGGTGTCGAAGTACCGGACCGGCCTCAGCTGGGCCACACCGCCGGCTGGATCGAGGTCGTCGCACAGTCCGGCGTTCAGACCGTCGAACGACGGCGCTAGAGGGCCTGACCGGTCCAGTGCGAGCACGGTCGGCTTGATGGCGGCGAGATCTGGCGGTAGGACGTACGGCTGCTGGTGCAGAACGACCGGACGGTCGAGAGTCCGATCGATCGACGGGCTGGTGACAACAGCCCCCTGGGCACACCGCGCCACGCGCCAGTCACCATCGACGGTGACTGGCTGGTCGAACAGGAGACCTCCTCGGACACGGCCTCAGTGGGCGAACGGGAAGTGCGGGTCCGACCATACCCAGTCGGAGCTCAGATCGCTGAGCGTAGCGACCTCCACCGACCCGGCGGGCAGCGGACCGACCACCTGACCCGAGCCGACCGCGCAGGCGACACGGATCCGGTCAACCGCCTGGTACCAGACCAGCGCCCCCCGTGGCGCCGTCCCTTCGTGCAGAAGGGCATGGTGGTCGAGCCACCGCACCGCGTCGGCCGAATCCTGCCAACCGCTGTCGTGCGCGTAACCGAAGGCCATCCGCTGGAACTTCAGCGTCCAGTCCTGCCACGCCGTCGATCCCACCCGTTCCAGCTGCCAGTTCAGCGCCGCCTCGGTGTCCCGCGGGTTCGCCACCCGCGGGACGATCCGGCGCTCCACAGCTGCCTCCCCCCAGGCCATAGGTTCCATCCCCCGATTCCCCCGAACCCGCCGGCCTGTGCCGTCGTGTGCCAGTGAGTTTGCCGAAGCCGGATACAGCCGCCGTACATTCAGCCGGCGGCTACTCCGGTGTCGAAGGCAGCCAGTTCACGGCGGCATTCGGCTGCCTGCTCGTCGTTTCCGGCCTGCTGCCACACCCGCGCGGCGCGGTCGAGCGTACGGCGGGCCGAGTCGAGATTGCCCGTGGACACGTACAGCTGCCCGAGTTGCTGCGCGGCCTGACCCTCGACGCTGCGATCGCCCAGCCGGTGACCGATATCCATCGCATCCAGCAGCATCTTCCGCGCCGCCGCCACCTCGCCGCGCGCCACCAACGCCCTACCGAGCTCGGACCGCGTGTACGCCGCACAGTGGTCGTCACCCATGCCGTTGAAGATCTCCAGCGCACGCCGCAACTGGCGCACCGCCTGCTCGGACCGCCCCTGTTGCACGCGGAGCGCAGCGATCCGCCGCCGTACCTTGGCCTCGCGGTGGCTGTCGACCCGCCGTACTGCGAGCAGGAACGCCTGGGCGAGATAGCGGCCGGCGGTGTCGGTGTCGTCGCGATGCAGCCACATGTTGGCGGCCGCGGTCCGCGCCAGTGCCTCGCCGTTCGCGTTGCCGGCCTCGAGGAACGCCTCGATCGCGGCCTCGTACTGCACCAGAGCCTCGTCGCGCCGGCCGCGTTCACGCAGCCAGGTGCCCATCCCGACGGCGGTGACGCCGGTCCCGAGCCGGTCCCCGATCTCGCAGAACACACGCGCGGCCTCGTCGAGATGGTGCCAGGCGGTGTCCCAGTCGTCCTGGTACAGCGCGAGCTGGCCGAGGTTGCGGTGCATGATCGCCTCACCGCGGCGATCCCCACAGGAGATGGCACTCATCAGGCCCTGATGGTGCGACCCGTGCCAGTCGTCGAACCCAGCCCGCATGTCCAGGTACGGCGCCCACGCGCAAGCGATCCGCCACGCGTAGTCGTGCAGACCGTTCTGCGCGGCCGCACGGATCGACGGCACGAACGTACTGCGCTCACTGTCGAACCACGCGATCGCGTCGGTCTCGGTGAACGGCGCGGGATCGGGCGCATCCAGCGGTCCGTAGTGCTCGAGGACACCGAAGTACTCGAAGTTCAAAGCAGCGTTGGCCCGGCGGATCTTGTTCAGGATCGCGTCGAGCACAGTCTCGACATCCCGGACCGCCTGTGCCTTCTGCTCGTCGTCGCCGACACCGATCGCATGCAGCCGGAGCAGGTCGTGGACCCGGTAGCGCGCCGTACCGCGGTGGTCGACCGAGCTGATCCGGACCAGGTTGACCTCGATCAGGCGGTCCAGGCTGCGGCGGACCGAGGCCGGCGAGGCCACCGCCTCCAACGCGCGTGCAGAGAAGACGCCGACGGCGAAGTGACCGATCAGCCGGTACAGCCGGGCCTCTTCCGCGCTGAGGGCGTCGTAGCTGAGGTCGGCGCTGGTGCGGACGGCGAGCTCGCCGATGCTCAGCTCGTCCAGTCGCGAGGTCTCGTCACCGAGCCGCCGGGCGAGCTCACGCAGACTCAGGTCCGGCCGCTGCGCCAACCGGCTGCCGACGATCCGGATCGCCAGCGGCAGGTTCCCGCACGCGGTCAGAATCTCCTCGGCGGCAGTCGACGTACGGTCGACCCGGCCTGCACCGGCAACCAACTCGAGCAGCTCGGCCGCCTCGCCGTCGTCGAACGTGCCCAGCGGCAGGTTGTCCGCGCCGGCCAGATCCATCAGCCGGTTCCGGCTGGTGACGACCACCGCGGACGCACCGGTGCCTGGCATCAGCGGAGTCACCTGGCCGGCCGTCGCGACGTCATCGAGGATGATCAGCACCCGGCGGCTGGCCAGCTCGGACCGCAGCATCGCCGACCGGCGCTCCGGATCGGCCGGGATCGCGAAGTCGGGCAGGTTGAGGCTGAGCAGTACGTCGGTGAGGGCTCCGGCCGGATCACGCGGCTGCGTCGCGCCATGCATGTCCAGATAGATCTGCCCGTCCGGGAACGAATCCCGGACCAGATGACCCAGCCGGACGGCCAGAGAGGTCTTGCCGGTCCCGGGCGCGCCGGAGATGACGGCGATCGGCGGACGGACCGGGTCGCGGCCGCAGACCAGATCACGCAGCTGCTCCAACTGCTCCTCCCGGCCGCTGAAGTCGGCCAGGTCGAGGGGCAGCTGACTCGGCGGTCGCTGCGGATCGGTCAGCTCAGGCGCCGCCATCGGACCCGGTTGTACGACCTCGGGTTCCGCCGTTCGGACCGAGGGGATGCCCGGGTTCGGCCAGTTGGCGGAGCGGCCGTTCTCGGCACGGGCGCCGGCGGCTTCGAGCTCAGGGCCGGGCTTGATGTCGAGCTCGTCGGCGAGAGTCTGGACCGCCTTGTTGTACGCCGCCCGCGCTTCACCGACACGACCGGCGGCCAGGAGCGCGTCGACGAGCCGCCGCCACAGCTGCTCGTCGTACGGGTCCTCGGTGAGACGCGCGCTGAGCAGGACGGCCGCGCCACTCGCGTCGCCGTGCTCCAGCCGTAGGTCGAGCAGGGTGTCCACCAGCCCGCGATGCTGTGCTTCCAGGCGGGCGATCGAGCCCTCCCAGGCCGCCGGAATCGGCAGGCCCTCGAGTGGGCGTCCGCGCCAGAGCGAGTACGCCCGGGACAGCACCTGCATGGCATGGCGGCTGTCGCCGGCATCTCGGAGGTGGCCACCCTCCGCCAGCAGCGTCTCGAACAGGCTGGCATCGAGCTCGTCGACACCGACCTCGATGCTGTACCCGGCGGCCGAGGTGTCGATCGGCGCCGGCAGCCCGGCCTCCTGCAGGACGCCGCGGAGCGCCCGGACGTACGTCCGGATGTTCGCGACGGCCGACCGCGGCGGGCTGTTCTCCCAGAGCGCGTCGGCGATCAGATCGGTCGAGACGAACCGATTGGGGTGCAGAAGCAACGTTGCCAGCAACTGCCGCGGCTTGGCTGCGCGCAGCGGCTGGCCCTGGACGTGAACAAGGCGCAGCGGTCCGAGGATTGCGTACCTCAGACTGTCCACTGCTGTGCCCTCTCCGTGATGAACCGACCTATGGTGTCATCCCCTGTGCCCGGCGTGAAGGCCGATGTACGCCGGATGTATCTCAGTCGGTCACAGTTGACTCAGGTACCGGGGGGAGGCAGGACCCGGGAGTGGCGACTTGACCGCCGTCGCACCCGGGTCTGGCACTGGTAGGGAGTCCTGGTTCGGGGGTCCTGGACTACGGGGAACCGGTGCCTAGTGGCCACCGGTGAACGGCGGCTGTCCGTCCTGCGGGCTGGGGGAACCCGCAGGCGGGCCGCCCACCGGTGGCTGCGCCTGAGGCGGGTAGTTGCCCTGTTCACCCGGAATCTCCGGCTGGATCTGGCCCGACGACTGCGGCCCGGCCTGCATCTGCGGCGGAGCCTGCTCACCGGCGACCGAGCCGATCGTGCCGAACGACACCTGCGCAACCGAGCGCACCTGCTCGTCGCGGACCTCGAAGTACCCGGCCTTCTCGAACTTGAAGCCGTTCGCGATCAGGTTCGACGGGAACGCCTCGACCCGGGTGTTGTAGTCGCCGACGTTCGCGTTGAAGAACCGCCGGCCGGCCGCGATCCGGTCCTCGGTGTCGGTCAGCTCGCGCTGCAGGTTCAGGAAGTTCTGGTTCGACTGCAACTGCGGGTACGCCTCGACCGAAATCATCATCTGACGCAGCGCACCGGACAGCTCGCCCTCGGCGGCGGCCCGCTGCTCCGGCGGGGCGCCCTGCACGTTCACCGCCTGGGTCCGCAGCCGGGCGACCTCCTCGAACACGTGCCGCTCGTGCGCGGCATACGCCCGGACGGTCTCGACGAGGTTCGGGATCAGGTCGTACCGGCGGTGCAGTTCGACGTCGATCTGGCGCCAGGACTCCTGGATCAGGTTCCGCTGCTTGACGAAGCGGTTGTACGAGACGATCAGCGCGATTCCCAGAATCACGATGATCGCGACGACCGCGATGATGACGAAGGTCATGCCCTGCTCCCGAGTGTCGGTGATGCTGCGTGCGACTCTACGGGTCCTCGGGTCCGCCGTACTGTCAGTAGCTCTGCGGTGGCTGTACGCGAGGGTCGACGCCGGCATAGTCGCGCCAGACGTACGGCGGGACCTGCTCGAGCACCTGCTGGAGCAGGGTGAGGCGGTTCATCACCTCGGTCGGGTTGTGGTCGCCCTTGTCCCAGCCGAGCAGCGAGTTGCCCTCGATCCGCCAGCCGATCTCGCCGCGGGCCAGCAGCAGTTCCATCATCCGCGGCGTCACCACCGCGTGCCCGTACCGCTCGTCGTCCGCCTTCACCCGGAACGCGCGGTTGAACTGCTCGCTCTCGAACTGGATGTCGCGGAACCCGAGCGCGTTCGCCACCACGCCGCCGAAGATCCCCTCGTGGGTGACCTCCAGGTGCGGCAGTGCGCCCGGCAACTGCACCACGACCACGCCGTACTTGTGGGTGGTCGTCGTACGACGGCCCTTCGAGTCGGTGGAATGCGTCTGGTAGCTGTAGTCGAAGGCAACCATCTGATGGCCGTTGTACGCACCGGACAGCACGTTCTTGACCCGCCAGTTGTCACCGGTCTGGAACGGCGTACCCGACCACTGCCCGGCCAGCGCGTTGTTGTCGGGCAGGTAGGACCAGCCCTGCTGCGAGGCGAACCCGGCGAACAGCTCGCGCCGCTTCTTCGCCGCCAGGTAGTTGAAGTAGAAGATGCCGCCGGCGACGACGAGCGCGACCAGGATCAGCAGAACCGGGCTGACGCCGCTCATCAGCTGAGACCCAGGTCCTCGAGACCGAACACGGCCCGATACGGCAGGCCTTCCGATTCGACCTTCTCCTTGGCGCCGGTCGAGCGGTCCACGATCACCGCGACCGCGACCACCTCGGCCCCGGCCTCGCGCAACGCCTCGACCGCTGTGAGCACCGAACCGCCGGTGGTGGACGTGTCCTCGACCGCGAGCACCCGGCGGCCCTTCACCTCCGGCCCCTCGATCCGGCGCTGCAGGCCGTGCGTCTTCTCGGCCTTCCGTACGACGAACGCGTCCAGCGTCCGGCCCTGCTGCGCGGCCGCGTGCAGCATCGACATCGCGACCGGATCGGCGCCGAGGGTCAGTCCGCCGACAGCGTCGTACTCCAGGTCCTTGGTCAGTTCGAGCATCGCCGGGCCGATCAGCGGCGCGGCGGCCGCGTCCAGCGTGATCCGGCGCAGGTCGACGTAGTAGTCGGCTTCCTTCCCCGACGCCAGCGTCACCCGGCCGTGCACGATGGCCTTCGACTTCACCTGCTCCAGCAGTCCGTCCCGGTCGTAGCTCATAGGCGTCGAGCTTAGATGACCCGGGAGTCCAGGCGGATGTTCAGATCAACTGCACAGGCTGTGTACGACGTGTCGATGGACGCCGGTGGTTGCCCGGGACGACGATGTGGACGATCGTCGTCAGTGGAGGTGCGCGTGAAGGCGCTGGTGAAGGCTGAGGCCCGGCCCGGTCTGTGGTTGCAGGACGTCCCGGAGCCGAAGATCGAGGCCGACGAGGTACTGATCAAGGTGCTCCGCACCGGTCTGTGCGGCACCGACCTGCACATCCAGAGCTGGGATCCGTGGGCGCAGAAGAACGTTCCGGTGCCGATGGTGACCGGGCACGAGTTCTGCGGCGAAGTGGTCGAGATCGGCGTCGGTGTCCGCGACGTCGCGGTCGGTGATCTGGTCAGCGGTGAGGGCCATCTGGTCTGCGGCCGTTGCCGCAACTGCCGCGCCGGCCGCCGGCACCTCTGCATCAAGACTCGCGGCCTCGGCGTCCACGTGCCTGGCGCGTTCGCGGAGTACGTCGCCCTGCCCGCGAGCAACGCGTGGGTCCACAAGGACCCCGTCGACCTGGACGTCGCGGCGATCTTCGACCCGTTCGGGAACGCCGTACACACTGCTCTGTCCTTCCCGCTGGTCGGCGAGGACGTGCTGATCACCGGAGCCGGGCCGATCGGGGTGATGGCTGCGGCGGTTGCGCTGCACGCCGGTGCGCGCAACGTGGTGATCACCGACCTGTCGGAGTACCGGCTGGATCTGGCCCGCAAGATCGGCGTCACCCGGGCGGTGAACGTCGGCTCGGAGACCATCGCCGACGCGCAGCGCAGCCTGGGCATGCGCGAGGGTTTCGACGTCGGCATGGAGATGTCCGGGAGGCCGGCCGCGCTGCGGGACATGCTGGCGAACATGACGCACGGAGGCCGGATCGCGATGCTCGGGCTGCCGGCGGACGAGATCGCGATCGACTGGAGCACGGTGGTGCTCAACATGCTGACGATCAAGGGCATCTACGGCCGGGAGATGTTCGAAACCTGGTACTCGATGTCGGTGATGCTGGAGCGCGGCCTGGACCTGACGCCGGTGATCACCCACCGGTTCGGGTACGCCGACTTCGAGCAGGCCTTCGACGTGGCCCGGCAAGGGCACTGCGGCAAGGTGATCATGGACTGGACAAGCGAGTCTCTGGAGGAGAAGCACTGATGTTCGGGCGGATGCGGGACGACCTGACGGCGGCCATCGGCGAGATCCGGGATGCCGGGCTGTACAAGTCCGAGCGGGTGATCACCTCGCCCCAGCAGTCCCTGATCTCGGTTGCTTCGGGCAACGAGGTACTGAACTTCTGCGCGAACAACTACCTCGGCCTGGCCGACCACCCCGAGGTGATCGCGGCGGCCCGCGCGGCGCTCGACCAGTGGGGCTTCGGGATGGCGTCGGTACGGTTCATCTGCGGGACGCAGCAGATCCACAAGGACCTGGAAGGTGCCCTGAGCACCTTCCTCGGCACCGAGGACACGATCCTGTACAGCTCCTGCTTCGACGCGAACGGCGGTCTGTTCGAGACCCTGCTCGGCGCCGAGGACGCGGTCATCTCCGACGAGCTCAACCACGCCAGCATCATCGACGGCATCCGGCTGTCCAAGGCCAAGCGCTACCGGTACAAGAACCGCGACATGTCCGACCTGGAGGCTCAGCTCAAGGACGCCGCCGACGCGCGCTACCGGCTGATCGCCACCGATGGCGTGTTCTCCATGGACGGGTACGTCGCTCCCCTCGACGAGATCTGCGACCTGGCGGAGCGGTACGACGCCCTCGTGATGGTCGACGACTCGCACGCGGTCGGCTTCGTCGGATCGGACGGCGCAGGTACGCCGTCCCTGTTCGGAGTGAAGGACCGGGTCGACGTCGTCACCGGCACGCTGGGCAAGGCGCTCGGCGGCGCGTCCGGTGGTTACGTCTCCGGCCGGCGCGAGATCGTCGAGTTGCTTCGCCAGCGGTCCCGGCCGTACCTGTTCTCGAACTCCCTCGCGCCGTCGGTCACGGCGGCCTCGCTGAAGGCCCTCGAACTCATCGGTGGCTCGAGCACTCTGCGCGACAAGCTGGCCGCCAACACCAAGTTGTTCCGCACCAAGATGACCGAGGCCGGCTTCGACGTACTGCCCGGTGAGCACCCGATCTCGCCGGTGATGATCGGCGACGCCGCGCAGGCCGGCCGCCTCGCCGACAAGCTGCTCGATCTCGGCATCTACGTGATCGGTTTCTCCTACCCCGTCGTACCGCACGGCAAGGCCCGCATCCGCGTCCAGCTGTCCGCCGCGCACTCCACCGAGGACGTCGAACGCGCCATCGCCGCCTTCATCGAGGCCCGCGCCGCGCTGGCCTGAGGACTACCTTCGATTCCGGCAAAGGTTGACACGCTGCCGGTCACGTACTGTCGCAGATCAGCTACGATCGCACCGTACCGAACAGCACCGGAGTAGGGAGTTCCTCGATGGGCGAGAGCGACGAATCCACCCTGACACGACTCGGGATGGACCGGCCGCACCCGGCCCGCGTCTACGACTACTTCCTGGGCGGCAAGGACAACTTCGCGGTCGACCGGCAGGCCGCTGAGCATCTGCTGGAGGCGTTCCCCGGGTTCCGTACGGCGGCGATGTCGAACCGGATGTGGATGCACCGCGCGGCCCGCTACGTGGCCGAGCAGGGCGTCACACAGTTCCTCGACATCGGCACCGGCATCCCGACCAGCCCCAACCTGCACGAGGTCGTACAGGAGACCGTGCCCGCGGCGCACGTCGTCTACGCGGACAACGACCCGATCGTGCTGTCCCACTCCCGCGCCCTGATGACGAGCCGGCCCGAGGGCCGGACGGCGTACCTCGACGCCGACGTGATCCACCCGCAGTCGATCATGGAGTCGGACGAGGTGAAGGACCTGCTCGACCTGAGCAAGCCGGTCGCGCTGAGCCTGGTCGGCGTCTTCCACTACCTGCCCGACGCGCTCAAGCCGTACGACCTGGTCAAGCAACTGGTCGAGCCGCTCGCGTCAGGGTCGTACCTGATCTTCTCGCACTGCACGCCGGACTTCGCGCCGGATCTGTGGGAGCAGGCGATCCAGGTCTACAAGGCCGACGGTGGCGACGCCCAGGTCCGCAGCAAGGAAGAGGTCACCCGCTTCTTCGACGGGCTCGAACTGGTCGCCCCCGGCGTCTCCGCCCCCTTCCGCTGGCACCCCGACGACGAAACCGAAGCCCTGGTAGCCAAGCGCACCTTCACCGACATCAGCTGCAGCCTCTGGGTAGGCGTAGCCCGCAAACCCTGACCCGCGCCACGTCACCTTTCACATGGCGATGAAGCTGAGGCTCACGCCCGAAGTAGCGTCAGCGCTCCGGGCAGAGGCTGAGCGCACCGGCCGATCCCAACAGGCCATCGTCCGGGAGGCCGGTATCTGCACTTGATCGGAGACGAGACCCCAACGAGCGATCGAGAGCAGGCGAAGGCTTCGCAGGCGGTGCGCCCGGCCCGCGTCGCCTATCGCAAGGTGATGCCGCGGCTTGGACTCCCGAAGGGCACCACCAGCCTCTATCTGCTCGACCGGGACGATCGTTTCTGATGCGGTTCTGCTTCGACAGCAGCCCTTGATCAAGCGAGTGATCGCTGAGGAGGAGTCCGACGATCTGGTGGACTCCTCGACAGCCGGTGCGCGGAGGGCGATCTGCTGACTTCGTCGTTGCTCGTCTGGGTCGATGTCTCCCGTGCGGTGTCGACGAACGCGCACTCACTTCAGACGTCATCAGCGTTGCCCGGCGGATCGAGCCGCTGGTCTTGCGCAGCCTGGATGCTCTCCACCTGGCGACGGCTGTGCTGATCGACGTCGATCTCGTTGTCACGTACGACGATCGGCTGGCGGATGCTTGCCGGCGCAACTCGCTCGCGGTCGAGTCGCCCGGCCGCGGCTGACGGACGCGGTGGTCGCCTGACTTTTGTCGACGGGGTCCGGCAGGATGCGGGCATGGTGGTTATGGGTGGGCGGGCGGTCAATCGGGCGACGTTGGCTCGGCAGATGTTGGTTGAGCGGGCGGACGTGTCGGTGGTGGACGCGGTCGGGCGGTTGGTGGGGATGCAGGGGCAGGAGCCGAAGCATCCGTACGTCGGGTTGTGGTCGCGGGTCGAGGGGTTCGAGGAAGGGCAGCTCGACGCGGCGGTGCAGGGGCGTGAGGTGGTGCGGGCGACCATGTTCCGCGGGACCTTGCATCTGGTGACTGCGGCGGACTACCTGCGGTTCCGGACCACGGTCGCGCCGGTGCTCGAGGCGGGGCTGCGGGTGCTCGGCGATCGGGGCGAAGGGCTCGAGCCGGACAAGGTGGTCGCGACGGCGCGGAAGCTGCTCGCGAAGGAGCCGCTGACGTTCACCGAGGTGCGAGACGCGCTGCAGCAGAAGTTCCCGGCGGTGAACGAACGGGCGCTCGGGTTCTGCACCCGGATGCTCGTCCCGCTGGTGATGTGGCCGACCGACGCCCGCTGGAGCTGGCCGGCCAACGCGCGCTTCACCCCAGCCGAGGACTGGATCGGCGGGAAGCTCCACGCGAAGGCCGAGGCCCAGGAACTCGTCACCAGATACCTGCAGGCGTTCGGACCCGCCACGCCCGCCGACTTCCAGACCTGGTCCGGACTGCAGAAGGCGAAGCCACTCCTCGACGCACTCGAGCTGGAGACGTTCACCGACGAGGCCGGCAAGACGCTGTACGACGTACCGGATGCGCCGCGACCAGATCCGGACACCGCGGTCCCCGTGCGGTTCCTGCCGGAGTTCGACAATCTGCTGCTGGCACACGCGAAACGCGAGCGGATCATCGCCGACGAGCACCGGCCGGCCGTGTTCACCAAGAACCTGCGGGTCAAATCGACGTACACCGTCGACGGCCTGGTCGCGGGGCTGTGGAACGCCGAGAAGAAGCGCGGTGTGGCGACTCTCACGCTGACGCCGTTCGGCCGGACGCTGAAGAAGACGCTGACCGAGCTGGAGCGGGAAGGGACCGCGCTGCTGCGGTTCCTGGAGCCGGAGGCGAAGACGTACGAGGTGGTTACGGCGGGTGAATGAGGTTGTTGTCACACGTCGGATGACTGGGCCAGAACCAATGGACCCGGTGGAATAGGCAAATGAACACAGTCCCCACCATCACTCTGGACAACGGCGTCGAGATCCCGCAGCTGGGCCTGGGGGTCTGGCAGGTCGAGGACGAGATCGTCACCGACGTCGTCACGACCGCGTTCGAAGCCGGCTACCGGCACATCGACACCGCGGCCGCCTACGGCAACGAGGCCGGCGTCGGGCGAGCCATCGCCGCGTCGGACCTGCCGCGCGACGAACTGTTCATCACCACCAAGCTGTGGAACAACGACCAGGGCTACGACTCGACGCTGAAGGCGTTCGACAAGGGCATCGACCTGCTCGGCCTGGAGTACGTCGACCTGTACCTGATCCACTGGCAGTCGCTGAAGCGGGACAAGTACGTCGACACCTGGAAGGCGTTCGAGCAGCTGTACGCCGACAAGCGGGTGCGCGCGATCGGCGTCTCGAACTTCCACGAACCGGCGCTGCGGCGGCTGTTCGACGAGACCAGGATCCGTCCCGCGGTGAACCAGATCGAGCTGCACCCGGCGCTGCCGCAGGACGAACTGCGCGCGTTCAACGCGGAGAACGACATCGTCACCCAGGCGTGGAGTCCGCTGGCGCAAGGCGAACTGCTGACTCAGCCGGCCCTGCAGACGCTGGCCGACAAGCACGGCAGGACGCCGGCGCAGGTGGTCATCCGCTGGCACCTGCAGCTCGGCAACGTGGTCATCCCGAAGTCGAAGACCCCGAGCCGGATCCAGGAGAACTTCCAGGTGTTCGACTTCCAGCTGGACAACGACGACATGGCCGCGATCGCCGACCTCGAGACCGGCGTACGCACCGGCGGCGACCCGGACGTCTTCGGCTGAGCCCTTAGAGCACCTCGAGGAACCGGGCCAGCACCGGTGATCGGTTGTCCGGCGACCAGACTACGGAGAGTTGCCAGGGTGGTAGGTCGTCGGACAACTCGCGATACACGACCGCGTCCGGGTTCGAGGGCGGCGTCGGGCTGATCAGCAACGAGACCCCGAGCCCGGCGGCGACGAGCGAGACGATCGTCTGGACATCGGTCGCCTCCTGCTCGACCCGCGGCGTGAACCCGGCCACCCGGCAGAAGCTGACGATCGTGTCGTGTACTGCGGGTCCGCTGGCTCGCGAGTAGAACACGAACGGATCCTCGGCGAGCTCCTCCAGTCGCAAACGCTTGCGCTTGGCCAACCGGTGCCGCGCGGGCAGTACCGCGACCAGCGGATCCGACGACACCACTCGCGACGCCAGCCCGGGCGCAAGCTGTACGACGGCGGTCCCGCCGCTTCGCTCACCTGACGATCGGTGCGACGTACCAACCCCGGCCGCCGGTGTGTTCGGACGCAGCAGGCCGACGTCGATGCGGCCGTCACGCAGCGCCTCGGTCTGGCGCAAGGTCGTCAGCGACTCCAGGTCGAGCACGACTTCGGGGTACGCCGCACGGAATCCGCCCAGAATCCGCGGCAGTACTTCGAACGTCGCCGACTGCACGAAGCGGAATCGCAACGTCCCGAGCTCCCCGCGCTGTGTACGCTGCGCCGCCCGCACCGCCTCATCGGCACGCCGCAGCAGATCCTTCGCCTCGGCCAGGAACGTCTCCCCCGCCGCCGTCATCACGAAACGCCGCCGAACCCGGGCGAACAACTCGACGCCCAGGTCGTGCTCGAGTGCGGCGATCTGGCGGCTGAGCGACGGCTGGGTGAGGTGAAGCCGGGTCGCCGCGCGGCCCACGTTCATCTCCTCGGCGACGACCACGAACGACCTGAGCTGACGGAGTTCCATACAGGAGATCATGCACCAAACACATCAACTCTGCGAAAAGAATCCATTGGACGTATAGAGGGTGTGGTTCCTACCGTTGAAGGGTCGAAAGGAAATCACCATGCACTACATCCCCTTCTCCGTGGTCAAGTCGATTCACGAGCAGACCCACTCAGCAATGCCGAACGCACCGGTCGTCCCGCACATACCGCGCGGTCCACGCCTGCGCCCGCTGCGTGCCTTACGCCGGCTGATGCAGCGACCGACCACCGTGACCAAGGCGGCGCCCGTCGCCGAGGCAGCGCCCGTTGCCGAGGAGGCTCCTGTCGCCAAGGTGGCGGCGCTGACGCTGGTCTCATCCACGGCCGGCCCGAACGGATCTGCCATGGAGCTGTGCGAAGCTGAGGTTCGTGATCGAGGTACGACGACTGCGAGTGCTGCGCGCGCTTGCTGATCACGGCACCGTGACTGCGGCCGCCGAGGTGCTTCACCTGACGCCCTCGGCGGTCTCGCAGCAGTTGGCCGCACTGGAATCCGAGGTCGGCCAGGAACTGCTCGAACGGCGTGGCCGCCGGGTCGCGATCACCTCGGCCGGCCGCCTGCTGCTGGCCCACACCGACACGATCCTCACCGAGGTCGAGCGCGCCGAAGAGGCGATGCGGCTGCACGCGAACGGCAGCACCGGCGAGGTCCGCATCACCGCGTTCGCCACCGCGATCACTCTGCTGGTCGCACCCGCCCTCGCCCGACTCCGCGAGACGAACCCCGGCCTCGACCTCGTCATCCGTGACGCCGAAGGCCATCAAGGCATCACCCAGCTGCTGGACGGCGACGTCGACATCGCGATCGCCGTCGAACACCGCGGTTCGCCGCGGCCCGACGACCAGCGCCTGGTCCGGATCCCCTTGTACGCCGAGCCTTTCGTCGCAGTGCTGCCGCCATCACATCCGGCCGCAAACCACGAGACGATCGAGCTGGCGATGCTCGCAGGCGACGACTGGGTCATGACCGCACCCGGCAATCCAATCCGCGATGTGGTCGTCCTCGCCTGCGAACAAGCCGGCTTCCAGCCCCGCATCGTCCATCAATCCGACGACTTCCGAGCCGTCGCCGCCCTGGTCGCCGCCGGCGGCGGTGTGTCCCTGGTCCCCCGCCTCGCCGTACCCGCCCCCACCCTCGCGCTCATCCGCCCACTCCCCGACCCCGTCCCCACCAGGCGCGTGTACGCCGCCGTCCGCCCAGGCCGCGCTGACCACCCTCTCGTCACCGCAACCCTCGCCGTACTCACCGAGGTAGCCGAAAAGCTCTGAGTCGTTGCCAGAGGCCACCAAAAATCAGCGGCGCCGACCGTCCAGGCCTACTGTGGAGAGGCGGGCGATGAGGGTGCGGGGGGTGTAGCGGGCGGCGGCCATGAGGAGTTTGTAGCGGAGGCTCGGGATCGAGATCGCCTTTCCGCGCATGAGATCCTTCCAGGCGGCGTCGACCATGTCGGTCGCGTTCAGCCACATGAACGACGGGATGACCGACTTGTCCATCCCCATCCGGTCGTGGAACTCGGTGTGCACCAGGCCCGGGCACAACGCCATCACGGCGACACCCTTGGCGTGCAGCTGGATCGCGAGCCCGGCCGAGAACGTCGTCACCCACGACTTGTGCGCACTGT
The DNA here is from genome assembly GCF_004331465.1 of Kribbella pittospori. Classification (GTDB taxonomy): domain Bacteria; phylum Actinomycetota; class Actinomycetes; order Propionibacteriales; family Kribbellaceae; genus Kribbella; species Kribbella pittospori. The sequence continues at coordinate 123,773 of NZ_SJKB01000014.1, read as the reverse complement.
AGGGACCACGCTGCAGGAACCCGGCCACCGACGACACGTTGATCACCGCACCCGAACCCCGCTCGATCATCGGCAGTACGGCGGCGTGCGTCAGCCGCAGGACCACACGCACCAGCAGGTCGAGCTGCTTCTCCTCGGTCTCGACCGAGTTCGCCCAGAACGGCTTCTTCTGCCCGAAGCCGGCATTGTTGACCAGCACCTCGATCGGCCCGGTCCGGAATCGCTCCTCGACCCTGGCCAGGTCATCCCGATCGGTCAGGTCGGCGGCGATCACCTCACAGGCCACACCGTGCAGGCGGGTGAGGTCGGCCGCGACCTCCTTCAGCCGCGCCTCGTCCCGCGACACCAGCACCAGGTCGTACCCCTCGACCGCGAGTTTGTCGGCGAAGGCCCGGCCGATCCCGGTCGCAGGTCCGGTGATGAGCGCAGTCGGCACGTTCGATCCTCCCGTCGGGTGACGCACCCAGTCTGTCATTACCCTGGCCAGATGCCGCCGGACCTCGACACCTGGATCCTCGACCTCGACAACACCTTGTACCCAGCGGGCTCCGCACTCGCCGAGCAACTCACGCACGGCATCCTGTCGACGGTCGCAGGCTTCTACGACACCGACCTCGTCGGCGCCCGGCGGATCCAGGCCGAACTGGTCGCGGAGTACGGCACCTCGCTGCGCGGCGCGATGATCACCCGCGCCATCGACCCGCACGAGTTCCTCGGCTTCGAGCGCCGGATCGACTACTCGGTACTCACCCCGGACGCGACTCTTGCCACCGCATTGGAAGCGCTGCCCGGGCGTCGCTTCGTCTACACGAACGGTTCGGTCTACCACGCCGAGCAGGCGCTCGAACGCCTTGGGCTGACGACCCACTTCGACGGCGTCTTCGACATCCTCGCCGGAGACCTGATCCCGAAGCCGTATCCGGAGAGCCTCGACGCGTTCCTGAGCCGCTTCGCGATCGACCCGACCCGGGCGGCCATGGTCGACGATCTCGAGGTCAACCTCACGCTGCCGCACGAGCGCGGGATGACGACCGTGTGGATGTCGGGAGAGCCGTTCGCGGACGGGACGCCGTACCGGCGGATCGCTCCGCGGCAGTGGCATGCGTGGGATCTGCCGGCTCTTCTCCGGTCCATGGTCGCGCCCGCTGACATCTGAGGAGTTGGTCGTTGCGCCGCCGTACAACCCCCGTTCACCGCACGATGTGACCGCGAGTGGTCTGAGGACTTACGCTGCACACCTGAGTTGCGGGGACAGGGAGGTAGCGAATGGCAGCCACCGACAAGGCGCTGGCCGGCCTGCGTCAGATGATCGCATCCGGTCAGCTCGGGCCGGGGGCGAAGTTCCCGCCGGAGCCGGAGTTGTGCGACCACCTCGGGGTGTCCCGCAGCTCGTTGCGTGAGGCGGCTCGTTCGCTGGCTGCTCTTGGGGTGATCGAGTCGCGGCATGGGTCGGGCACGTATGTGTCGGCGCTGGATCCGGCGGAGATCATCAGCCGGTTCTCGTTGTCGGTCGAGCTGATCCCGCTCGAGGGAGTGCTCGAGTTGTTGGAGGTACGGCGGGTGCTCGAGGCGCATGCCACCGCCGCCGCGGCCGCGCGGCAGGATCCCGAGCTGGCCGCGCAGTTGAGCGACATCCTCGATCGGCTCGAGTCGACCACCGAATCGATCGAGATCCAGCATCTCGATGCCGAGTTCCACGGCGCGATCTGTACGGCGGGAGGCAATCCGACCGTCACCGCGCTGACCGGCGTGATCCGCGGGCGCGGCGGTCACTACCGCATCTTCGAGCCGGGCGAGGACTTCGCCGCGATCAAGCAGACCAGCGACCGCGGCCACCGCGCCATCCTCGCCGCCATCGCCCGCCGCGACCCCTCGGCCGCCGCCACCGCCGCCTCGGCCCACATAGCCCAAACCGAACTCTGGCTCCGAGCCCTCCGCCCCGCCCCCCAACCCGAACTCCCCGCCGACTGACAGAAATTTTCTCCCGCCTGTCGACATTTTGCACAGATCTACATACCCTCCAGACAATTCGTCCGGAGGGGATCCGCCAATGTCCCGATCACACCTGCGCACCCTGGCCGTCGTACTGACGACCACCCTTCTCGCCGCCGCCCTCACCACCCCAGCGATCGCCGCTCCCTCAGCTCCCCGGATCACCCGAGCCGGCCTCGACCCGACCCTCGTCGCGAGACGCGGCGCGCAGGTCCCGTTCCTCGAGCAGGAAGCTGAGAACGCCTACTTCACCGGCGAGAAGATCGGCCCGAGCCGTGAGGCCTACACCCTGCCGGCCGAAGCTTCCGGACGGACCGCCGTACGACTGCAACCCCAGCAGTACGTCGAATTCACCCTGACCCACCCCGCGAACGCGCTGACCCTGCGCTACAGCATCCCGGACACGCCAACCGGCGGCGGCCTCCGTGCCCCACTGGACGTCACCGTCAACGGCAAGCACAAGCGCACGATGACTCTCACGTCGGAGTACGCCTGGCTCTACGGGATGTATCCGTTCTCCAACGACCCGAACGTCGACCCGATCCCCGGCTGGTGGAAGCCCGAACCGGACCCGGTCGCCAAACCGTTCCGCCCGAACCACTTCTACGACGAACAACGACTCCTGCTCGACCGCACCTACCAGGCCGGCGACCGCGTCCGATTCGCCGTACCGCGAAACACCCCAGCCGCCTGGTACGTCGTCGACCTCGCCGACTTCGAACTCGTCAAAGCATCGCTCAAGCAACCACCCCGGTCCCTGTCGGTGCGGCTGTTCGACGCCGACCCCACCGGCCGGTACGACGCGGCGCCCGCGATCGAACGCACCATTGCACTGGCCAAGCGCCTCGGCCTATCGGTGTTCATCCCGCCCGGCACGTACCAGGTCAACCGGCACATCGTCGTCGACGAGGTCACCGTCCGCGGCGCCGGCAACTGGTGGACGATCATCAAGGGCAAGGTCCTGCCACTCGACGAACCCGCGCCGGACAAGTCCACTCACAGCGCCCCCGGCTTCTACGGGAAGTACGCCGACGATGGCGGCAGCACCGGCGTACACCTGTCCGACTTCGCGATCGAGAGTGACGTGCGGGAACGCATCGACACCGATCAGGTCAACGGGATCGGCGGCGCGATCGGCGGCGGTTCGACCATCGAGAACCTGTACCTGCACCACACCAAGGTCGGCATCTGGCTCGACGGTCCGATGGACGGCCTGCTGATCCGCAACAACGTCATCACCGACGCCATCGCCGACGGGATGAACCTGCACCTCGGCGTCTCGAACGTCCGGGCGACCAACAACTTCGTCCGCAACAGCGGCGACGACGGCCTCGCGATGTGGTCCGAGTCGAACCCCGACGGCCTGGTCAACCACGACAACATCTACGACCACAACACGGTCCAGACACCGGTACTCGCCAACAACATCGCCATCTACGGCGGGCGCGACAACGCCGTCACCGACAACCTGGTCGCCGACCCGATCCGCGAGGGCAGCACCTTGCACGCCGGCTCGCGGTTCAACGCGACCCCCTTCGAGGGGACGCTGAGATTCGCACGGAACACCACGGTCCGGGGTGGTCCGCGCGACCTCAACTGGGATCTCGGCCTCGGCGCGATCTGGTTGTACGCCTTGCAGTCGACGATGTCCGGCACGATCGAGATCACCGACAGTTCGTTCCTCGACTCGACGTACAACGCGATGATGTTCGTCGTCGACTGGCCGGTCAAGGACGACTACGCGATCACAAACGTTGCCGTGCGCAACATCAAGGTCGACGGCACCGGGACGAACGTGGTGAACGCCCGGGTCGGCGGCTGGGCGACGTTCGAGAATGTCGACGCGCGGAATGTCGGCGCTCCGTTTGTCAACAATTGCGGGACTTTCCACTTCGACGGTCCGCCGGAGTTCGACGTACGGCTGCTCGCCGGGAACGACGGCGGCTGGTCCGGCGCGACCTGGTGCGAGGACCGGCCTACCGTCGTACCGCCTCCACCGCCTTCGGCGTGGAACTGACCCGCTGGCGGAAGGCCAGTGTCAGCACGATCGCCCCGGCGAGAGTGAAGCAGGCCGCCACCACGGCGGCGGTGTGCATCGCGTGCAGGAACGCGTCGTTCGCGGCGCCGACCAGGTCCGGGCGGTGGATGGCTCCGGCCGTGTGACGCGTGGCCTCGGCGGAAACCGAGGCCCCGTCACGCGCGTCGGCCGGCAGACCGGTCAGCGACGGGGCGATCGCGTGCTGGTACGTCGACGACACGATCGTGCCGAGTACGGCAACACCGAGGACGCTGCCAACCTGGCGGATCGCATTGTTGACCGCCGACCCCGCACCGATGCGATCCATCGGCAGCGTCGCGATCACGGCCGCCGTCGTGGGCGCCACAGTCGCACCGATCGCCAGCCCGGCCAGAGCGCCGACCAGACCGACCCACACCAGCGAGGTGTCGACCAGGTAGGTGAGGTTGAGCGCGTGGCACAGTGCGAACGCCGCCAACGCCGTACCGCACACCTTCGCGACACCGAAGCGACCGGCCAGCCGCGCACCGAGCGGTGAGCCCAGTACGACGCCTGCCGCGCTGGGCAACGACATCAGACCGGCCGACAGAGCGCTCATGCCACGCGCACCCTGCAAGTAGAAGGCCAGATAGAAGCTCTGACCGGTCAGTGTCAGGAACACTCCGGCGAGCACGAGGTTGCCGGCGGCGAAGCGACGGTTGCGGAACAGCCGCGGGTCGAAGCTCGGCTCGTGCTCACGCCACTCCGAGTAGAGGAACCCCGCCAGCAGGACCAGACCGGCGGCGATGCTTGCCCACACCTGCCAGCGACTCCAGCCGCCTTGGTGGCCACCCTCGATCAGACCGTAGGACAAGCCGAGCAGGCCGAGAGTCGACAGGCCAAGGCCGAGTGGGTCGAGCCGGCGTCGCTGCGGGCTTCTGGGGTTCGGGAGGACGAGGCGGGCGCCGAGCAGGCCGGCCGCGACGATCGGCAGGTTGATCAGGAACACCGATCCCCACCAGAAGTGGTCGATCAGCAGGCCGCCGAGCACAGGACCGACGGCCACACCCAGACCGGCCGCCGACGACCAGACCGCGATCGCACCGGCGCGGCGCTCGGGCGGGAAGGTCCAACCGATGATGGCCATCGACGTAGGGCCGAGGAGCGCGCCGCCGAGGCCCATGGTGGCGCGGGCGATGATCAGCGAGGTTGGACCGTCCGCCCAGGCCGCCCACGCTGAGGAGGCGCCGAACACGACCAGACCGAGCATCAGGACAGTCCGGTGGCCGTAGCGGTCTCCGAGTGCGCCGGCCGCGAAGAGAGCGGTGGCGAAGAGCAGTGAGTAGATGCCGATCGCCCATTGCAGTTGGCCCGGCGTCGCGCCCAGACCTTCGACGGGGTCGGCGAGCCGTTCGAGGGCGATACCCAGAACGGTGGAGTCGATCCAGATGAGAAGGGACGAGACGACGAGGATCGTGAGGATGCGGCGTTGCCGCGCGGGCTCGATCGAGGACACGAAGTCTCCTATGATTGACAGGACCCTGACGAGGCTTCGAGTTTGCCTCGTTTGTCAGGAACCTGTCAATCATATTTGTCGGCAGAATTGGGTGTATGGACCTCGACGACCCGACCGGCTGCGTGACCTTCCTCGTCCGGCACGCCTGGCTGAGCATGCGCTCCGCGCTGGCCGACGCCCTCGACGAGCACGGGCTGTCCGTGCAGCAGTACGGCGTACTCGTACTGGTCTCGAAGGTGCCGGGGCGGACCGTCGCCGAGGTCGGCCGCGAGGTGGGTACGGCGCGTCAGTCCGCGAACGAACTGATCACCGGGATGGAGCGCGCGGGGCTGCTCGAACGGCGGCCGAACCCGAAGGACCGGCGTACGCAGCAGGTCCATCTCACCGAGGGCGGCGAGCAGCGCCTGATCGACGTGGGTCCGGCCGTCCGCAAGGTCGAGGAGGACCTGGAGGCCTCGTTCAGCGACGCCGACCGCGCGGCCGCCCGCGCCTGGCTGCACCACATGGTCGAGAACGCCGGCTAGTGTCCTGCGTCGGAGATCGCTAGCGGCCGCTGCGGACCAGCAGCCGTTCGAACTCCGTTGACGCCGTCAGATCGGTCGGCGGCCGGAAGCCCTCTTCGGCGAAAGACTCGGCGAGCATCCGGGTCAGGCCGGCATGCGCGAGCGCGACGGTCGCGTCGTCGTACCGGATCGAATGGCCGAGTCCGGTGGCGAGGTCCCAGGTGTGGATGACGGTCTCGGCGACGAGTTCCTCGATGAGGTGCTCGACCGGGGTTTCGCCGCGGTACGGCATGTCGATCGTCGCCGGGGCCTGGCCGAGGTTCGCGACCAGCTCGGCTTCGCGCAGGTCGCGGGCCGGGTCGTCGGTGAGCGTGTAAGTGGGTGAGCCGTCGGCGAACGGCGGCTCATGACCGACGGCGCAGGCGGCGAAGACCTGGTGCCAGCCGATGAGATGTTCCAGCAGGCGGCGTACGTCGTACTCGCCGCACGGCGTCGGCCGGGTCAGGTCGGCGGGGGTGATGTGGTCGACAATCGCCTGCGTGATGTGTACGGCGTTCGCCAGGAGGGTGAGCCGTTCGTCGTTGCGCACACCACGATCTTGCCGGGTGACAGGGTTAGGGTCGGGGGCATGCGCGAACACGCTGTGCGGTTGGACGGGCTCGGGACGACGATCTTCGCCGAGATGTCGGCGCTCGCGGTGGCGACCGGGTCGGTGAACCTCGGGCAGGGATTCCCTGACACCGACGGGCCCGACTCGCTGCTGGAGGACGCGATCGCGGCGATCCGTGCGGGCGCGAACCAGTACCCGCCGGCGCGCGGAATCCCCGCGTTGCGGCAGGCGATCGTGGACCACCAGAAGCGGTTCTACGACCTGTCGTACGACCCTGACACCCAGGTCCTGGTCACCACCGGCGCGACCGAGGCGGTCGCCGCCGCGCTGCTCGCGTTCGTCGAGCCGGGCGACGAGGTGATCGCGCTCGAGCCGTACTACGACTCGTACGCCGCCGGGATCGCGTTCGCCGGCGGTCGCCGGGTGCCGGTCACGCTGCGCGCCCCCGACTACCGTCTCGACCTGGACGAACTCCGCGCCGCCGTCACGCCACGCACGAAGGTGCTGCTGATCAACTCACCGCACAACCCGACCGGCACCGTCCTCACCGACGACGAACTGCGCGGCATCTGCGCGGTCGCGATCGAGCACGACCTGGTCGTCATCACCGACGAGGTCTACGAACACCTCGTGTACGACGGACTCCGGCACACACCACTGGCGTCGTACGACGGAATGGCCGAGCGGACCGTGTCGATCAGCAGCGCGGGCAAGACGTTCTCGGTGACCGGGTGGAAGATCGGCTGGGTCACCGGTGCGCCTGAGGTGGTGACCGCGGTGACGACCGCGAAGCAGTTCCTCACCTTCACGTCCGGTGCGCCGTTCCAGCCGGCCGTCGCCAATGCGCTTGCCCTGGGCAACGAGTACTTCGACGCCCTGCGCGCCGACCTGCAGTCCCGCCGCGATCTCCTCTGCGACGGCCTCGCCGCCCTGGGCTTCGAGGTCCACCGCCCGGCCGGCACCTACTTCGTCACCACCGACATCCGCCCCCTGGGCCACACCGACGGCATCGCCTTCTGCCGCATGCTCCCCGAACGTGCCGGCGTAGTAGCCATCCCCCACCAAGTCTTCTACGACAACCCCGACCCCGGCCGCCCCCTGGTCCGCTGGGCCTTCTGCAAGCAACCCCAAATCCTCCAAGAAGCCCTAACCCGCCTCCAAAACCTCTGACCCGGATCCCGCATGACATCCGGTGCGATGGTGTGACAGACTGTCATCAGCTCGCCCCGCGCTGCCGGGTGAGAAGTGAAGCTGGGATTCCCGCCGGAATGACGGGCCCCAGCTTTCGCGTTTTCCGGGCCAGTCTCAACGGACGACGACCTGGTGGACCGTGACCACGTCGGTCATCGCCGTCAGCCAGCGATCCTCACCGAGTACGAGCGCCGACATCGCACCCGCGACGGCGTCGGGCAGCCAGAGCATCGGCTCAGCGGACGGCTTGGCGAACCCGACCTGCAAGTCGGGTGTGATCAGCCTCTTGCGGCGCGCACTGTCGACCAGCCGCAGGTCGCGCTTGTCCTGCGGCACCGCGCGGGACTCCAGCCAGACCTCGGACACACCGAACTGATCCAGCTCGTACAGCAGCCGCTCGAGACAACACCTGCGAGCACGCTCCTGCCGCGACCGATCCATCGGCGTACCCACCGTCAGGATCGCGGCGATGTCCAGGTGTGCGACGGCCTCCGCGATCAGGTCCCGCCGCTTCACCGACTCAGCGACCCAATGCAGCCTAACGCCGGGTTTGATCGTCAGAGCCGACACCTCGCGGCGCAGATCATCGCACTGTCCGGGATCAGCGACGACCGCCGCCATCGTGTAGGTGCCGAAGCCCCCGGCCGGTCCGATGACAGCGGACTCGTCGACCCAGGCGGACAGACTGAACTCGGGCGGGGGCGTGCTCGGCATTCATCGGATTGTTCATGAAACCGGCGGCGCCGCGCGGGCTTTGTCCACAGGTGTTTTGGGGCAGGTGGGGGCAGGGTGGGGCAGATTGTCAGGGGAGGAAGCGGGACAGCGTTTCGGGGTCTCGGGCTATGGCTGTGGTGGCGTCGTCGGCGGTGAGGATGGGGCGTTGGATGAGGATGGGGTGGGTGACCATCGCTTCGATCCAGGTGGCGCGGTTGGCGGGGTCTCGGCGGAGGTCGCGGAGGGGTTTGGCGTCGGGTTCGTTGTGGCGGACGAGGTCCCAGGGTTCGAGGTTGAGGCGGGCCAGGACCTCGGTCAGTTCCTCCGCGGTGGGCGGGTCGTCCAGGTAGCGGCGGACCGTGTACGTGACGCCGGCCCCGTCGAGGGCCTTGGTGGCGGTGCGGCACTTGGAACAGGCCGGGTTGATCCAGATCTCCACGGATGAAGTCCTTCGGGTGCGGTGCTGAAAGGTCAGCGGTGGTGGAACCAGAGCTTGGTCGGCTGCTGGAGCATCAGGAACAGCAAGGTGCCATGAATCGCCAGCCCGAGGATGCCGCTGGGCAGCGCAACCAGTCCACCCACGATGCCGATCGCAGCGACCACGATCAGCATGATTCGCGCCCACGCGCGACGCTTGCGGACGAAGATCGCCGGCAAGATGTAGATGAAGGCGCAGATCACAGCCGCCGCAACGGCGACGCCCTGCGCGTCCTTCGTGCCGGTGAGGACCTCGGAGATCTGCTCACCCGCGGACGTCAGCGCGAGACCGGCCAGCAGGATGCTCATCACGCCCAGGCCAAGCGAGATGACCGCGGCGATCGTCACCTGCTTGGGCGGGGCCACTGGCGCGTACGCCGCTGGGCCGGCGCCGAACACACCGCCGTACGCTCCCGGACGATCGCCGTACGAACCAGGACGATCACCGTACGGCGTCGAGCCGGGCGGCGGACCGGGGAGGCCGTCGGCTGAACCGAAGACACCCTGGTACGGACCAGGACCGTCCACGCGCCCAGCCCGGCCCGGCTCCTCGCCGGAGTTGTTGCCCTGCTCGGTCATGCCTTGAAGAGTTCCTTCCACCAGCCCCCACCCTTGATCCTCGCAGATCCGCCCAAGCCGTACCGCTCGGCCGCAGAAATGTCTTGCCCACTGGCGGACGCGACGGTGATGGTGGCGGTGTGGACGCTGCTGCGAGGTTCGACCTGCGGATCGGTGCCGACCCGCGGCTCGAGGAGGCGCTGGTCGATCGACTGGTCGAGTACAACAAGAAACGCTCGGGGGTCGTGCGGGAGCGGTTCGAGCCGGCGAACCTGAAGTCGGAGCCGGTGCACGTGTTCGCTCTGGCCTCGGAGTTCTACCGGCGGGCCGGGTACGAGCAGTACGGCGTCAAACACGACTACCCGCCGGGTCACACGAACTACTTCTTCCGCAAGAACCTCTAGGTCGCGGAAACAAAATGCCGTCAGGCGGCGAAAAGTTTCCGCGCAACGCACTAGGACTCGCTGATGGTGATGTCCAGGTGGGAGAACGTCAGGTGGGGACGTAGACCGGCTGGGGTGAGTGGGGCGAAGGCCGGCACATGGAAGTGGACCGACGTGCCGGTGGTGCCGTCGGAGTCGATGGGGTCGAGGTCGGTCACCGGTACGCCGTACTCGTAGCGCTGGGTCCAGGAGCCGTTGAGCCGGCGGTTGGTGTGGGTGAGGCGATCGCTCAGGGCGGCGACCACTGACATGCCGCAGCGTGGGTGCCCGTCGGGGAGGAGCGGCGCGTCCGGATCCTCGAAGAAGCGCAGGTCTTGCGTGGCCATGACCGGTTTCTTGATCGGTTGCCCGTGTTCGTCGACCCGGGTGTCCGTCCCGCGCCCATCATCCGCGACCGTGATCGACCCATCGGCATGCAGCGTGATCGTGCAGACACCACGTCGCCCCGAGGATTCGGCCTCGTCGTCGGGGTAGGCAACGACCTCCAGCACGAGGTGAAGCAGACCGCCAGGCGCGTACCGCTCGACGTCATCCCGGATCTGAGCCAGGTGCTCCCGATCCACCGATCCAGCCCAGTCGTGCGTGGTGTTCACCCAGTCAGCCCGTGTCACCGGACCATTCTCTCCGATTCCTTTGTGCCGCTTCGAGGGTCTACACGGATGAGACGAACCTCCTGGAAGGAGAACCATGCGCAGGATCATCGCGTCGGCCCTGATGACGTTCGACGGTGTGGCCGAGGACCCCGGCGGATTCGGCGGGACACCGCACGGCGGGTGGGCCATGCCTTACTTCGACGACGAAGCCGTCCGGCGGTCGACGGACAAACTGTCGGCGTGTGACTACTTTCTCTGCGGCCGGCGGACCTATCAGATGTTCTCCGCGGCTTGGGGGAACGCGTCAGGGCCGTACGCCGAACGACTGAACAGCATGCCGAAACTGGTGGCCTCCACGACGCTCACCGGGGACCTCACCTGGAACGCAACGTTGCTGGAGGGCGACGCGATCGACGCGCTGAAGCGGATCAAGGCCGAGCCCGGCGGGGACATCATCATGTACGGCAACCCGACGCTCCTCGACAGCCTGCTGCGGAACGGGTTGGTCGACGAACTGGACGTCATGGTGCATCCGCTGGTCCTCGGCACCGGCGCCCGCCTGTTCCCGGACGGCGCGCCGCGCACCGAGCTCGAGCTCGTGAGTCAGACCACGCTGCCAACCGGCGTCATCGCTCTGACTTACAGACCGGCCTGACAACATGAAGCTGGGCCGGCACACGGCCGGCCCAGCATTCAAACGACTCAGGCAGGACTGACGTCGAGCGCGTCCTTTGCCTCGTTCAGCGTGACGTTGACGGTGTCGCCGTCCCGGACACTGCCGTTGAGCAGGCTCCGGGCCAACTCGTCACCGATGGCAGATTGCACCAGCCGGCGGAGCGGACGAGCGCCGTACACCGGGTCGTATCCGGTCATCGCCAGCCACTCCATCGCGCCCTCGTCGACATCCAGGGTGATCCGGCGATCGGCCAGACGGCGCTGCAACGCCTTGATCTGCAGAGCGACGATCTGCGTCAGCTCCTCGCTGCCGAGTGCGTCGAACAGCACGATCTCGTCCAGCCGGTTGATGAACTCCGGCTTGAACGACTGCCGCACGACCGCCATCACCTGGTCGCGCTTGGCCTTGTCGTCCAGCCCCAGGTCCGCCAGGTACGCCGACCCCAGGTTGCTGGTCAGGATCAGGATCACGTTGCGGAAGTCGACCGTACGACCCTGGCCGTCGGTCAGCCGACCGTCGTCCAGCACCTGCAACAGGATGTCGAAGACCTCGGGGTGCGCCTTCTCCACCTCGTCGAGCAGGATCACCGAGTACGGACGGCGGCGGACAGCCTCGGTGAGCTGGCCACCCTCCTCGTACCCGACGTAACCGGGCGGGGCACCGACCAGCCGCGCGACGCTGTGCTTCTCGCCGTACTCCGACATGTCGATCCGGACCATCGCGCGCTCGTCGTCGAACAGGAAGTCCGCGAGCGCCTTGGCCAGCTCGGTCTTACCCACACCGGTCGGGCCCAGGAACAGGAACGAACCCGTCGGCCGGTCCGGGTCGGAGATGCCGGCGCGAGCCCGTCGTACGGCGTCACTCACGGCCTTGACCGCCTCGCGCTGGCCGATCAGCCGGCGGCCCAGCTCGTCCTCCATCCGGAGCAGCTTGCCGGTCTCGCCCTCGAGCAGCCGGCCGGTCGGGATGCCGGTCCACATCGCGATCACCTCGGCGATCTCGGTCGGGCCGACCTCCTCGTTGACCATCGCGTCCGGTCCCTCGGCGACCTCGGGCTCCTCCGACGCGCTCTCCAGCTCCTTGGTCAGCTCGGGGATCTCCCCGTACAGGATCCGGGAGGCGGTCTCGAAGTCGCCGTCGCGCTGCGCCCGCTCGGCCTGGCCGCGGAGCTCGTCAATGCGCTCCTTGACCTCACCGATGCGGTTCAGGCCGGACTTCTCCTTCTCCCAGCGGGCCTCGAGCGCACGCAGTTCCTCCTCACGGTCGGCGAGGTCGGCGCGCAGCCGCCCGAGTCGCTCCTGGCTGGACGGGTCCTCCTCGCGGGACAGCGCGAGCTCCTCCATCTTCAGCCGGTCGACAGTACGCCGGAGCGAGTCGATCTCGACCGGGGACGAGTCGATCTCCATCCGCAGCCGGGACGCGGACTCGTCGACCAGGTCGATCGCCTTGTCCGGCAGCTGGCGGCCGGTGATGTAGCGGTGCGACAGCGTGGCCGCGGCGACCAGCGCGGAGTCGGAGATGGCGACCTTGTGGTGCGCCTCGTAGCGCTCCTTCAGTCCGCGCAGAATCGCGATCGAGTCCTCGACCGACGGCTCACCGACGAACACCTGCTGGAAGCGTCGCTCCAGCGCCGGGTCCTTCTCGATCCGGGTCCGGTACTCGTCCAGGGTGGTGGCACCAATCATCCGGAGCTCACCACGGGCCAGCATCGGCTTCAGCATGTTGCCGGCGTCCATGGAGCTGTCGCCGGTCGCACCGGCGCCGACGACGGTGTGCAACTCGTCGATGAACGTGATGATCTGGCCGTCGGAGTCCTTGATCTCGGTCAGTACGGCCTTGAGCCGCTCCTCGAACTCACCGCGGTACTTCGCACCCGCGACCATCGCGCCCAGGTCGAGGCTGATCAGCCGACGGCCGCGCAGCGACTCGGGCACGTCACCGGCCACGATCCGCTGGGCCAGGCCCTCGACGACGGCGGTCTTGCCGACGCCGGGCTCACCGATCAGCACCGGGTTGTTCTTGGTACGCCGGGACAGCACCTGGACGACCCGGCGGATCTCGGAGTCACGTCCGATCACCGGGTCGAGCTTGCCGTCCTTGGCCCGCTCGGTCAGGTCGACGCCGTACTTCTCCAGCGTCTTGGTGGTGCCTTCGGCCTCCGGGGAGGTGATCCGGCGGTTGCCACGCATCTGGTCGAACGCCTGCAGCAGCGCGTCCGGAGTGACCCCGAGCGCGGTCTTGGCGTTGCCCTCGACGCTGGCCAGCGCGATCAGCAGGTGCTCGGTGGAGACGTACTCGTCCCCGAGCCCGAGGGCCCGCTGCTCCGCCTGGCTCAGGACGTCGCCGGTCTTCGGCGACAGGCTCGGCGCCTGCACGCTGCCGCCGCTCGCCTTCGGCAGGCGGCTCAACTGCTCGGCGGTCCGGCGGCGTACCGCGTCGAGGTCACCGCCGGCGGCCTCGAGCAGGCCGACGGTCGTCCCCTCGGGCTGCGCGAGCAGCGCGGAGAGCAAATGAATGGGTTCGACGGTCGGATTGCCCGCCGAGGAGGTCTGGCGGATCGCGACCGACAGGGTTTCCCGGGCCAGCGTCGTCAACCGCTGAACGTCCATAGGGGTTCCAGCCTTTCAGCTCAAGCAACAGCAAACACTGGGTACAACCTATCCAAACTTGAGTCCATTCCACTCAACTCTGGGAAATCCCGGGGAAATCTCAGGGTCGGGACAGAACCTTCGGCCTCGGTACGGCGTCCTCCGTCGTGGAAACCCTGTGCCCGTTCCGCCCCGGAGGCTCTCCTTGCGAAGACATCGCTGGACCATTCCACTCCTTTGCGTAGCTGTCGCCCTCAGCGGCACCGTCGCCCTGCCCGCGAGCGCCAAACCGGTCCCCGGGTCCGCGGCGACCACCACGCGCATCACTCTGATCACGGGCGACCGCATCCAGGTCACTCAGTACGCCGGACGCCCGCCGGCGATCGTGTTCGAGCCGGACCGCCACAGCAGCTCCGACTCCGCGATCACCACACTGTCCGGCGGCCACACGTACGTCGTACCGACGGCAGCCGCTGCTGATGTCACCAGCGGCAAGCTCGACCGGTCCCTGTTCGACGTCACCACCTTGATCGCGGAGCAGCGTGACGATGCGCACTCGGCCACGATGCCAGTGATCGTCCACTACGCCGGCTCCGAGGCCACCGCGACCGCACGCGCCAAGCAGGCAACGATCCCGGGCGCGGCGAGCAGCCGGACTCTCGACAGCATCGGCGCACGGGCCGCGGCGATCACCAAGACCGAGGCCACCGCCTTCTGGAAGAACCCGCAGGTCGAGCGCGTGACGCTGGACCGCAAGGTCAAGGTCAGCCTGGACCAGAGCGTTCCGCAGATCGGCGCACCTGCGGCCTGGCAGCGCGGCCTGACCGGCAAGGGCTCGAAGATCGCCATCCTGGACACCGGCATCGACGCCACGCACCCGGATGTCGCCGGCCGCATCGCGGCCTCGCAGAACTTCACCCCTACCGAGGACGCCGGCGACCACTACGGCCACGGCACGCACGTCGCGAGCATCGCGGCCGGCAACGGCGCGGCGTCGGGTGGCAAGTACAAGGGCGTCGCCCCCGACGCCACCTTGCTGAACGGCAAGGTCCTCGACGACTACGGCAGCGGTGAGTTCTCCGGGATCATCGCCGGGATGGAGTGGGCCACCGCGCAAGGCGCGGATGTGGTCAACCTGAGCCTGGGCGGCGGGGAACCGAGTGATGGCACGGACGACCTGTCCCAGGCGGTCAACCGGCTCAGCCGCGACACCGGCACCCTCTTCGTCGTTGCTGCAGGCAACTGCTTCGCACCCGAGCCTGCCACCGTCACCTCCCCCGCGGCGGCCGACGACGCGCTGGCCGTCGGCAACCTGCTGCGCGACGGCTCGGTCAGCGACAGGTCCTGCCGCGGCCCGAGGTACGGCGACGGCGCGCTGAAGCCGGAGATCTCGGCACCAGGCACCGACATCGTCGCGGCCCGCGCCGCAGGCACCAGCCTCGGCGAGCCGGTCGACGACAACTACACCAAGCTGAGTGGTACGTCGATGGCCACGCCACATGTGGCCGGTACGGCGGCCCTGCTCGCGCAGGCACACCCGGACTGGTCGTTCAGCCAGCTCCGCGAACGTCTGATCTCCACTGCCGACCCACAGCCCAACAACACCGTCGACGAGCAAGGCGCCGGTCGAGTAGACGCGGACCAGGCCACCGACGCCGGCGTGACAGTGGACTCCGGTGAGCTGGAGCTCGGCCGCCTCAGCTGGCCCTACCCGGCCGATGACGAAGTCAGCCGCGTCCTGACCTACCGCAACCCCACGAGTACGGCGGTCTCCCTGCAACTGACCGCCGGTCCGGCCGCCGTCGAGCTCAGCACCGACCACCTCACTATCCCGGCCAACGGCGAGGCCACAGTGACGGTCACCGCCAACCGCGCTGCCGCCGGAGCAGGCACGTTCTCCGGCCGGATCAGCGCCTCTGCCGAAGGTGCGGACCCGATCGTCACGACGTACGGCTGGTATGCGGAGCCCGAGCTCTACAACCTGACCATCAAGGGCATCACTCGCACCGGCGCGCCCGGCGCCGGTCAGGTCGCCATCAGCAGACTCGACGGCGATCCGGTCAGCATCCCCGGCGGCGTGATCATGCAGAACGGCACTGCCACCGCCCGCCTCGCACCGGGCAAGTACGAGGCCAGTGTGGTGTTCTTCAGCGAAGCGACCGACAGCGAACTGGAGCACTTCGACCTGGCTGTCGGCCCAGAGGCGAACCTCACCAAGGACGCCACGGTCACCCTCGATGCGCGGCGCGGCAAGCCGGTCGATCTGAAGGTCAAGGGCCAGTCCGGTCTGACGGCTCGCGAGCGCGGTGCGGTCTACACCCGGTTCAACACCGCTGGGATTCCCACCGGAGGCAACTCCATCAGCACCACCGGCGCACCGCGGGTCTTCACGGCCACACCGGTCGGCAAGCCGGCCACGGGGACCAGTGAGTTCGCCACCGCGTCGCGGCTGGAGGTTCCGCCGTACCGGATCACTGCCGGCAAGGACCAGTACGCCGTGCTCGACTACTACTTCGGTCCGCGGTTCACCGGAGAGAAGGACCTCCAGGTCAGCGAGGACCTGCAGGACGTGCGCGGGAAGCTTGCGGTGATCAAGTTCAAGGACGAGGACTGGAACGGCAAGCTGGTCAAGGCCGCCCAGGACGCGGGCGCGGCGGCCGCGCTGCTCTACAACCCCGATGTGGCAGGCGACAACGGAGTCAACGCCTACTGGGCGACCGGTGAGGGCGAGGCAGCCACCATCCCGGCGATGCGCACCTCCCGGGAGACTGTCCGTCGCCTGCTCGAGCACCAGGGCACGGTCCGGATCATCGGCCAGGCGGCGACGCCGTACGTCTATGACTTGGCGATCCCCTGGCGGAACCAGGTGCCTGCCAACCCGACGGTGACGGCCCAGCCCAACCAGTTCGCCAGGGTCGACGAGGTGTTCGGGTCGCACGCCGAGAGCATGCCCACCTCGGAGACGCGGTACGCCACCACGCCTGCGGGCTTCATCTTCGGTGGGTGGCTCGCACCGGCGTTCAGTACTCCGGCCCGGCGTACGTCGTACATCCTCGGGAACGACCAGATCCGCTGGTCGAGCACACTGGCGCTCAACAACGGCGGAGACCAGCTGATGGGTGTGTCGAGCACCGAGCGCGTCTACCGCGCCGGTCAGCACACCTCGGCCCGCTGGGTAGCGCCGGTGCAGAACTCCGGTCTCCCGGTGGCCGCGACGCCACTGGCCGGAGTACAACGTTTCGACGGTGGACTGTCCGTCGTGATCAACCCGTACCGGCACGGACCGGACGAGATGGGTGACATCGACGTCGGGGGCACTGTGCTGACGGTGGAGCGCAACGGTCTCGTGGTCGCGTCGGAGCCGGCCTCCGCACTGTGGGCCGATGTGCCGGCCGACAGCGCCGACTACAAGATCACGATGGACACCGCGCGGGAGCACGAGTTCTGGCAGTATTCGACCCGGGTGCAGTCGGAGTGGACGTTCCGGACGCAGGGCAGTGAGGACGAGGTCATGCCGCTCGTGCTGGCCGATCTCGACGTACCGGCCGCGGATCCGCTCAGCAGAGTGCAGTCCGGCAAGCCGACCGAGGTCCGACTCGGTCTGAGGCACCAGGCCGGTTCCCAGTCGGCGAAGTTCAAGACCGTCCAGCTGGAGCTGTCGTACGACGGCCAGCAGTGGACCCGCCTGCCATTGCGGCAGACCGGTTCAGCGCAATACACGACGACTGTCACGGCCAAGCAGTCACCGTCGTTCCGCATCACCGCCGTTGATGCCAAGGGCAACAAACTGTTCCAGGAGATCACCAAGGCCTACGGCCTGAAGTAGCGCGAATGGGGGTGGCTGCGGCCACCCCCATTCAGCTGGTGAACTCGGCTGCGCGGATGCGGTACACCTGGAGGGTCAGGTCGTAGTACTTGTCGGTCTCGCCGACCCAGACCATCCCGAGCCGGGCGGCGGTCGCGATGGCGCGCTTGTTGTTCGGGCGGGCGACGGCGAAGAGCTCGTCGGTCGAGCCGTCCTTGAACGCCCACCGCATCAGCGCGCGGCTGGCCTCGGTCGCGTACCCGTTGCCCCAGGCACTCGGCCGCAACTGCCAGCCGATCTCGAGATCCTCCTCGTACGGCGGCAGCAGCCGGATCAGCAGGCCACCGACGACCTCGCCGTCGTCGCGGCGGGTGATCGCCCACCGGCCGGCCGGCGGGACGAAGTTCGGCTGGGCCTCGATCCAGGCCTGCAGGATCAGGCGCATGGTGGCCACGTCGGTCACCTTGTCGATGGCCGGAGACAGCCAGGGCGCCACGTCGGGCGAGCCGTAGATCTCGAGCGCGGCGTCGGCGTCGTCTTCTTCCCAGTCCCGGATCAGCAGCCGGTCCGTCTGCAGGCTCAGCGTCACCCCGCCAGGGTATGCCGCCGGGCCAAGCCGGACGAGGGCCGCGAGTGACCGGCAGATGAACGCGAGAAGCCCCCGGTCCGGCCGGGGGCTGCTGCTGTGATCGAACCGCAGGGCGGTCCTGGAACGGACCACCCTGCGGGGGCCGAAGGGTGCTGGGGGGAGAGCACACCTTCGGCGGTGGAGGCGTCGGGGGGACGACGGCCTCCACGGACCGGAGGCTCCGAGGGGGGAATCGGAACACCTCCGGTGGTCGGAGGGGGTCAGCGGCTGACCCGTGGCCGGTGTGGCGGCGCCGGTCAGCGCGGTCCCAGCTCGAGCGGCTGGGTCCGGATCCACCGGGTCGTGGTCTGCTGCCGGCCCATGGCGATCACGTCGCCGGCCGGACCGGCCGAGAAGACCCGGCTGCTACTGCTCTGCCGGGACACACCCACACCCCGCTGGACTTCTGCCAGGAGCTGGTTGACCCGCTTGCGCAGGTCCTCCACTTCGGACTGTAGCGCGAGAATGTGCCGGATTCCCGCCAGGTTGACGCCCTCTTCCTGGGACAGGTGCTGCACGTAGCGCAGCTTCGCCACGTCGTACGCCGAATACCGCCGGCCGCGGCCGGACGCCCGGCTCGGCGTGACCAAGCCGAGCCGGTCGTACTGGCGCAGAGTCTGCGGGTGCATGCCGGCCAGCTGGGCCGCCACCGAGATCACGTAGATCGGGGTGCGGTCGTCCCAGGTCGGCACCTGGCTGAACGGGAGGCCCATCAGGAACTCCCGAACAGCCCGGCCCGCAGGTCAGGGTGTTCCGAGGCCGAGTTGAACTCCTGCAGCTTGGCGCGCTGCTCCTCGGTCAGTTCGTGCGGCACCTGCACCTCGATGGTGAGCAGCAGGTCGCCCTTCGTGCCGTCCCGCCGGACCGAGCCCTTGCCACGGACGCGCAGCTTGCTGCCGTTCGCCGTACCAGCAGGGATCCGGACCGTGACGGGCATACCGTCCAGGGTCGGCACCTTGATCTCGGCACCCAGTGCCGCCTCGGTGAAGCTCACCGGGACGTTCAGCGTCAGGTGCTCGCCCTGGCGGCCGAAGATCCGGTGGGTGTGCACGTGCACGGTGACGTAGAGGTCGCCCGCGGGGCCACCTCGCTCGCCGGCCGCACCCTTGCCCTTCAGCCGGATCCGCTGACCGTCCTGCACGCCCGCCGGGATGCGGACCTGCATGGTCTTGCTCGACTGGCCGCGGCCGGAGCCGTGGCAGGTCTCGCACGGCTGGTCGACGACCAGGCCGCGGCCCTTGCACTCGGTGCACGGCTCGGTCATGGCGAACACGCCGCCCTGGACCGAGGTCTGCATGCCCGTGCCCTCGCACTTCAGGCAGACCTTCGGCACCGTGCCGTACTTCGCGCCGGTACCGCGACAGGTCTTGCACGGCTCGTCGCTGGTCATCCGCAACGCCACGGTGACACCGTTCACGGCCTCGGCGAACTCGATCGACGCCTCGGTCTCGATGTCGGCACCACGCCGCGGCCGGGCCGTCGACGAGGTGGTCGTGGTCCGGCCGCCACCGCCGAACATGCCGCCCAGGATGTCGCCGAGGCCACCGCCGCTGCCTCCGCTGCCACCGCGGTTGAACAGGTCGCCGACGTCGAAGTTGAACCCGCCGCCGCCCTGTCCGCTGCCGCCCGGCATCCGGAAGCCGCCGCTGCCGAACAGCCGGCGCGCCTCGTCGTACTCCTTGCGCTTCTTCGGGTCGCCGACGACGTCGTACGCCTCGGAGACCTCCTTGAACTTGGCCTCGGCGCTGGCGTCCCCGGCGTTGGAGTCGGGGTGGTACTTGCGCGCCAGCTTGCGATAGGCCTTCTTGATCTCATCGGCCTCGGCGGTCTTGGAGACGCCGAGAACCTTGTAGAAGTCCTTCTCGAGCCAGTCCTTCGTGCTCATCCGACGCCTCCCCTCCCGTCGTGTCGCCTACTCCGCGGACTTGTCCGCGGCCTGGTCGTCATCTGCACTCTCCGCCGGTACGCCGTCCTGCGTGGCGTCACCAGGTAGTTGCTCGGTCGGTTCCGAGACGGCCACCCGGGCCGCCCGCAGGACCCGCTCCCCGAGGCGGTAGCCGGGCTGCATGACCATCGTCGCGGTCGGGCCGTCCACCTCGTCGGAGTAGTTGTGCAGCAGGGCCTCGTGGATGCGCGGGTCGAAGGTGTCACCCTTCTCGCCGAACCGCACCAGGCCGAGCTTCTCGGTGACCCGCTCCAGCGACTCCGAGACCGCCTTGAAGGCGCCCTCGAGCTCGCCGGCCTCGCGGGCCCGGCCGATGTCGTCCAGGATCCCGAGCAACTCGGTAAGCACCGTGCCGATGACGAGCTCGCGGCTCGCCTCCCGGTCCCGGTCCACCCTGCGCTTGTAGTTGACGTACTCGGCCTGCAGTCGCTGCAGGTCCGCCGTACGTTCGGCCAACGCCTCGGTCAACAGTGCCTCCTGGGCAGACGGGCCGATCAAGTCCGAGGGATCCCGCGGCGGCTGTGCGCCCGGGGTGCCCGGCATGCCCGGCTGGGGGCCCGGTGCGGGAGCCTCGGAAGGCTCCCGCAGCGCGCCGGTGTCCGGGTCGATCCGGCGCTTGTCCCGGACGACGGGCTCGCCGTCGCCGAACTCGCTGCCAGTGGGTCGATCCGTCACTTGTCCTCCGTCTTGTCCTGCGGCCGGTCCTCGTCCACGATCTCGGCGTCGACGACGTCGTCGTCGTTGCTGCTGCTGTTCGCCGAGTCGTCCGCCGTCGCGCTCTCCTCGGAGCCGCCGCCGGCTGCCTGGGCGTTCGCGTACATCGCGGCACCCATCTTCTGGCTGGACTGGGCGAGCTTCTCCGACGCGGCCTTGATCGCGTCGGCGTCCTCACCCTCGAGGGCCTTCTTCAGCTCGGCGACGCCGTCCTTGACCTCGGTCTTGACGTCGTCGGGGACCTTGTCCTCGTTCTCGGACAGGAACTTCTCGGTCTGGTAGACCAGCCCCTCGGCCTGGTTGCGGGACTCGACGGCCTCGCGGCGCAGCCGGTCCTCCTCGGCGTACTGCTCGGCGTCGCGGACCATCTTGTCGATGTCGTCCTTGGGCAGCGCCGAACCGCCGGTGACGGTCATCCGCTGCTCCTTGCCGGTGGCCAGGTCCTTGGCGTTGACGTGCACGATGCCGTTCGCGTCGATGTCGAAGGTGACCTCGATCTGCGGCACGTTGCGCGGCGCCGGCGGCAGGCCGGTCAGCTCGAAGTTGCCGAGCGACTTGTTGTCGCGCGCCATCTCCCGCTCGCCCTGGTAGACCTGAATCATCACCGACGGCTGGTTGTCCTCGGCGGTGGTGAAGATCTCCGAGCCCTTGGTCGGGATCGTGGTGTTGCGCTCGATGATCTTGGTGAACACGCCGCCCTTGGTCTCGATGCCCAGGCTCAGCGGGGTCACGTCGAGCAGCAGGACGTCCTTGACCTCACCCTTCAGCACACCGGCCTGCAGGGAGGCGCCGACGGCCACGACCTCGTCCGGGTTCACACCCTTGTTCGGGTCCTTGCCACCGGTCAGCTCCTTGACCAGGTCGGCCACCGCGGGCATCCGGGTCGAACCGCCGACCAGGATGACGTGGTCGATCTTCGACACGTCGATGCCGGCGTCCTTGATGACGGCCTTGAACGGGGCGCGGGCGCGCTCCAGCAGGTCGTTGCTCATCTTCTGGAACTCGGCCCGGGAGAGCTTCTCCTCCAGGTGCAGCGGGCCCGACTCGGTCAGGCTCAGGTACGGCAGGTGGATGGTGGTCTCGGCCGCGGCGGACAGCTCGATCTTGGCCTTCTCGGCGGCCTCGGTGAGGCGCTGCATGGCCATCTTGTCGCCGGACAGGTCGGTGCCGTTCTTGTTCTTGAACTGCGTCACCAGCCACTGCACGATGCGGGCGTCCCAGTCGTCACCACCGAGGTGGTTGTCACCGCTGGTCGCCTTCACCTCGAAGACGCCGTCGCCGATCTCCAGCAGCGACACGTCGAACGTGCCACCACCGAGGTCGAAGACCAGGATGGTCTGCTCGGTGCCCTTGTCCAGGCCGTAGGCCAGCGCGGCCGCGGTCGGCTCGTTGACGATCCGGTGCACCTTCAGACCGGCGATCTCGCCGGCCTCCTTGGTCGCCTGGCGCTGCGCGTCGGAGAAGTACGCCGGCACGGTGATGACCGCGTCGGTGACCTGCTCCCCGAGGTACGCCTCGGCGTCCCGCTTCAGCTTCTGCAGCACGAACGCGCTGATCTGCTGCGGGG
The DNA here is from genome assembly GCF_004331465.1 of Kribbella pittospori. GTDB lineage: Bacteria > Actinomycetota > Actinomycetes > Propionibacteriales > Kribbellaceae > Kribbella > Kribbella pittospori. The sequence goes on along the minus strand of NZ_SJKB01000014.1, from coordinate 101,257 downwards.
TGAACTTCTTGCCGTCGATGCTGACGTTCCAGCTCTCGCCCATGTGACGCTTGACGGAGCGGATGGTGCGGTCGACGTTCGTGGTGGCCTGGCGCTTCGCCACCTCGCCGACCAGGACCTCGCCGTTCTTGGCGAAAGCCACCACCGAGGGCGTCGTGCGCGCTCCCTCGGCGTTGGGGATGACGGTGGGCTCGCCACCTTCCAGTACGGCGATGACGGAGTTCGTCGTACCGAGATCGATACCGACCGCGCGGGCCATGTGCTTACCTCCACACTGAGTGAGTCCGGGGGACGACCCCCGCACCCCCGGAAACTTGAGTGATGCAGACTCAATGTTGCCGTTCGACCGCCTCGGATTCAAATCCGTGACCGAACAAACTTGAGTACACCTGGCTCAACATTGCACACCCCGTGGGTCATTCCCAAGGCGACCCCCGATTTTCCGGGTCACGGCCAGGGAGAGGCCAGGGTGGACCCGAACTGACCCCTGCCCTGGACAAGGCTTTCCGTGGGAGGGTGTTCACCGTGAAGCTCCGCCCGATGACAACCGCTGACGACGCCGCGGTGCTTGCTTTGAATGCCACCGCGGAAGGGTTGGTCGAGCCGCTCGGACCTGCCCGGCTGGACTGGCTCCGCCTGATCGCAGCTCATGCTGTCGTGGTCGAGGAGGACAGCCGTCCGGTCGGCTTCGTCCTCACCTTCACGCCGGGGTCGGCGTACGACGGGCTCGAGTTCGAGTGGTTCGCCGCGACGTACGCCGACCGGTTCCTGCTGGTGGAGCGGATAGTGGTCGCCGAGGAGCGCCGCCGCCGTGGCATCGGCACGGCGGTCTACCGCGCGATCGAGCGAGCTGCGAAGCCGTTCGACCGGGTTGTCGCCCGGGTCCGCTCCGACCCGCCCGACCCGGCCGGTCTGGGCTTCCATGCGTCCCGTGGGTACACCGAGGTGGGCAAGCAACGCCTGCCCACCGGCGCCACCATGGCGCTCATGGCGAAGGATCTCTGATCACAGCGTTCGGATGTTGAGCAGCGCCCGCAGTGGGAGGTCGTGGCGCAATCTGGCGTCGGTGAGGGCATCGACGATGCAGGCCGCACCGATCCACTGCGCGCCGCTGTCCTCCACCAACTGGCGGGCAGTGACCGCGGTTGCGCCCGTATCCGCCCAGTCGTCGACCAGAAGCACTCGGTCACCAGCCCGGACGAGGTCCCGGCGGAAGCCGAACACGACGTGGCGGTCGCGGTAGTCCGGTGCCGTCGTCCGCTGCACCCACCGATCGCTGTCGGTCGCCGGCGCCTGGTTCTTCCGCATCTCCACGAACCCGACCCCAAGAGCCGCCGCCGTCAACGCGCCAACCAACGCACCCCGCGAAACCGGCCCGACCACGACCGTAGGCGTCACGTCGTACAAACTCCCCAACGCCGGCCCCAGTTCCCGCAACAACCCGGCGTCCCGCCACCACCCGGTGATGTCGGCGTAACTACTTCACACGCCCCGATCCGTACGCCACGTGAAAGCGTCCCGCAACCGAACCCTCAACTCCCTGTCCATACCCCCAGGATGACGGCGCCGGGGGACGACCGCATCTGATTTGCGGACCGCCACCACTCAGTAAGTCGGCCGCCGCGTGCAGCCGCGCGCTCGGAGCAGGCGGTGTCGGGCGCCTCGGGAGCCCTTGGTGAGTGCGGGCGGTCCGCCTGTGGACAACCCACGTCGCCGGTCCGCCGCAGCCCACCATCATGGGGTCGTGGCAGACGTGGCCGAGGTACTCGGCAGACGCAGCGGGAGTTCGACCTTCGCCGATCTACGCGCCCTGGTGTCCGCACGGGCGATCCGGGATGCGTTGGCGGCGGGACAGATTCGCCGCGTCGCGAAAGGTGTCTACGCTCTGCCGGAGGCGCCACCCGCCTTGACGGCCGCACGCAGCCACGGAGGCGTCGTGTCTCACTTGAGCGCGGCAGACCACTGGGGCTTCGGGGTGATCAACCTGCCACCGTTGCCGCATGTCACCCTGCCTCCAGGCCGAGTTCGACGTCGGACCGGACTCCCGTGCGTCTTGCATTGGGCAGATGTGGCTTCCTTGGATGACGCGACGACGCCCGTCCGGACCGTCCTCGACTGCATCCGGATCCTGCCGCTGGCCGAGGCACTCGCGGTTGCCGACTCTGCCCTGCGTGCAGGCGTCGACCACGACGAGATCCTGGATGGGGCGGCGAAGCTCCGCGGACCACATCGGCGCCGCATCCAGCAGATCGTCGCGCTTGCTGACGGACGGGCGGAATCGGTGCTGGAGTCAGCGCTGCGCGCCTTGCTGATCGACGCGGGGATTGACGGATTCGTGCCCCAACTGGTGGTTCAGGACGATGAGTTCTCGGCGCGGCTCGACCTCGCGCATCCCGGCCAGCGGATCGGCCTGGAGGCCGACGGGTTCGAACATCACGGCACCCGCCGGGCGCTGGTTAGGGACTGCCGCAGGCACGTGAACCTGGCCGTCCGAGGTTGGCGGATCCTTCGCTTCAGCTGGGAGGACGTGATGTACGACGGTGAGTGGGTGGTGGCGGCCGTCGAGCGGACGCGCGGACACCAGCCACTCACCAAGCTCAAACTCCACGCAGCTTAGACGCGGTTCCGAGCGTGATGCCTCAACCGCGGGTGGACTTGGTGAGTGGCGGCGGTCCGACTCACCCCGGGCGGCCGGCTACGAAGGTTTGGGAGATGAGGGGTACGGCGGGGCGGTAGGAGAGGTGTAGGTGGGTGGGGGCGTCGAGCACTGTGAGGTTGGCTTGAGCGCCGGGGGTCAGATGGCCGACGTCGGTGCGGCGGAGGGAGGCGGCGCCGCCGGCGGTGGCGGACCAGAGGGCCTCGTCGGGCGTCATGTGCATCTCGCGGACTGCCAGGGCGATGCAGAAGGGCATGGACGAGGAGTAGCCCGAGCCTGGGTTGCAGTCGGTTGCGAGGGCTACGGTGACGCCGGCGTCGATGAGGCGGCGAGCATTCGGGTACGGCGATCGCGTGGAGAACTCGATCGCGGGGAGCAGCCCGGCGACGACTCCGCTGGATTCGAGGGCGTCGACGTCCGCGTCGGTGAGGTAGGTGCAGTGGTCAGCCGCGGCAGCGCCGACCGAGCAGGCCAGCTGGACACCCGGCCCCTCGCCGAGCTGATTCGCATGCACTCGGGCGCCCAGACCACGAGCGAGGCCGGCCTCGAGGATCGCGCGGCCCTGGTCCTCGTCGAATGCGCCGCGTTCCACGAACACATCGACCCACTTGGCATGCCCGGCGACCGCCTCGAGCATCGGCCCGGTCACCAGCGACACATAGCCCGCCGGATCGTCGGCGTACTCCGCCGCTACGACGTGCGCACCCAAGTACGTCGTCTCGTCGGTGAACTGTCCCGCGATCTCCAGCGCCCGCGCCTCGTCCGCGACCGTCAGGCCGTACCCGGACTTGATCTCGACCGTCGTGGTCCCCTGCCGCCGCATCTCGGTGACGAGCCGGGCGACGTTCGCGGTCAACTGTTCATCGGTCGCCTGCCGGGTCGCCGCGACCGTGGTCCGGATCCCGCCGGCGGAGTACGGCGTACCTGTCATGCGGGCGGCGAACTCCTCGGCCCGGTCACCGGCGAACACCAGATGCGAGTGCGAGTCGACGAAGCCCGGGATCACCGCGCGTCCGCCGACGTCGATCGCACCGTCCGCGGCCGGCGCCTCCCGCCGCGATCCGACCCACGCGACCGTGCTGCCCTCGATCACCAGCGCGGCATCGCGCACCTCGCCGAGCAATCCACCGCGAGCGGGATCGTTGGTCACCAGCGAACCGATGCCGGTCAGCAGCAGCGACGTCACTCCGTCACCGCCGCGATCGACGCCTCGAGCTCGGCGGTAACGTCCATCGTCATGTGTTTGCCTCCAGCAACTACATGCCGGCCGCCGGTGATCACGTCGGTCACGTCCGCGGCCGAGGCCGCGAAGACCGCCGTCTCCACGGTCCCGCCGGTGCCTGCCGTACGGGCGCTGTCGAGGCGCACGGCGACCAGGTCGGCGCGCGCACCCACCTCGATCATCCCGGCGTCGGCGAACCCGAGTGACCGGTGACCATCGGTCGTCGCGGCCTTCAGCAGCTCCGACGCGGACCAATGGCCGCGCTCCCGCGAGGCGAGCCGTTCGTCAAGCTCCACCGCGCGCATCTCCTCGAACAGATCGATCACCGCGTGGCTGTCCGACCCGAGCGTCAATGGCGACCCGGCGTCGCGCAGCGCCACTGACGGGCCGATGCCGTCGGCCAGGTCCCGCTCGGTGGTCGGGCAGAAGCACGAGTACGTCGCCGAACTGCCGAGCAACCCGACGTCGACATCGGTGAGGTGGGTCGCGTGGACGGCACTCGTCCGGCCGCTGAGGAACCCGGCCTCATCGAGCACCTGCGCCGGGGTCCGGCCGTACGCGTCCAGGCAGGCGGCGTTCTCCCCGACCTGCTCGGACAGATGGATATGGAGTGGTACGTCGGGGAACGCCGAGGCGACTGCGCCGAGCTGCTCCTGCGGCACGCCACGGACGGAGTGGGCGGCCGCGCCGATCACGACGTCGTCGGAGCCGGTGAGCAGTGAGACACGGGCGGCCCAGCTCGCGGCGTCGCCGTCGCTGAAGCGTTCCTGGACCGAGTTCAGCGGTTGGTCGATGCCGCCGGCGATGTAGCAGGTGTCGAGCAGGGTGATGCGCATGCCGACGTCGCGGGCCGCCGCGATCAGCGCCGTACCCATCGCGTTGTGATCGTCGTACCGGCGCCCGCCGGGGGCGTGGTGCAGGTAGTGGAACTCGCCGACGGCGGTGATGCCGGCGAGCAGCATCTCGCCGTACACGGCTCGCGCGAGGGCGTAGTACGACTCCGGGGTGAGCATCGAGGCGACGGCGTACATCTGCTCGCGCCAGGTCCAGAACGTCCCGCGCTCGGTCTGCGTGCGGCCGCGCAGCGCACGGTGGAAGGCATGGCTGTGGCAGTTCGCGAGGCCCGGTAGGACGAGGCCGTCGAGGCGGGTCGCGTCGCCGGGGTCCGCGCCGGTCTCGACCGCGGTGAAGCGGCCGTCCACGATGGTGACGAGCACGTTGTCGGCGATGCCGCCCGGGAGCAGCGCCCGCGCGCACCAGTACGACGTCACTTCGCGAGATCCCGCAGTACGGCGGCCAGGGCCTCGACGCCGGCCAGGCAGTCGTCCTCCTCGGCGTACTCGGCCGGGGAGTGCGAGATGCCGGTCGGGTTCCGCACGAACAGCATCGCGGTGGGGATCCCGGCGGCCGAGAACACGCCGGCGTCGTGACCGGCGCCTGTTGGGAGCACTGGTGCGCCATTCAGTACGCCGACCAGGCGGTCGCGGAGGTCGGCCGGGAAGTCCACGATGGGTGAGACGGACTCGGGTGTGACGGTGAGCGTCGTACCGTCCCGCTCGGCGCGTTCGGTGGCTTGCTTGGTGATTGCTGCGAGCAACGAGTTCAGGGTTGCGTCGTCGGCTGCTCGGGCGTCGAGCCAGGCGGTGACCCGGGACGGTACGGCGTTCGTGCCGTTGGGCTCGACGGAGAGCCGGCCGAAGGTCGCGCGGGCGCCGGCGAGGCGGGCCTGCTTGTTCGCGGCGAGGGCGGTCATGGCGTAGGTGAGCATCGGGTCGTGGCGGTCTTCCATCAGCGTCGTACCTGCGTGGTTGGCCTCGCCGCTGAACGTGAACCGGTAGCGGCCGTGCGGCCAGATCGAGCTGGCCACACCGACCGGTGCCGTGAGTCCGCGGCCCTGCTCGACGTGCAGCTCGATGAACGTGCCCATCCGGTCGAGGAACGCCGATGGTCCTACGCCGGCCGGATCCGTCCCTGCCGCTTCCAACGCCTGCGCGAGAGTCACGCCGCTGCGGTCCTTCAACCCCAACGCCTTCTCGGCAGGCAACACGCCGGCCGCCACCCGGGACCCCAAACAAGGCATCCCGAACCGCGACCCCTCCTCCTCGACAAACGCCCCCACCCCGATAGGCACACTCGGCGTGAACCCCTCGCGCCGCAACAGATCCACAGCCGCCAGCGCCGAAACCACCCCCAAAGGCCCATCAAAAGCCCCACCCTCAATCACCGAATCCAAATGACTCCCGGTGACTACACCTGGCTGGCCGGAAGGCCCCCACCAGGCGATGAGGTTGCCCAGGCCGTCGGATTCGAGGGTCAGGTTTCGGGCGGCGCACTGGTCTTGGAACCAGTGCGTCGCCGTGCGTTCGGTGGGGGTCCAGCCGCCTCGGTGGTACCCGCCCGTGGACGGGTCCTTGCCGATGGCGGCCAGCGCCGCCCACATCTGTTCGAAGCTCAAGGTCAGGACAGCGGGTTCTTCGACAGCCAGTCCTTGGCCACCGCGTCAGCGCTCTCCTTGCCGACGTCGATCCGCTTCACCATGTCGGTCAGGCCCTCGGTGGTGAGCTTGGCCTGCACCGCGTTCAGCGTGGACGCGACGTCCGGGCTCTTGTGGTCGGTGCGGATCAGCGGGACCACGTTGTTCGGCAGGTGGATGTGCTCCGGGTCCTCGAGGATGACCAGGTTGTTGTCCTTGATGTACGACTGCGTGGTGAAGAACTGGGTCACCTGGATGGTGTTGTCCAGCAGCGCCTTGAGGCTCAGCGGACCACCCGGGTCGAGCGGCTTGAACTCCTTGAACTCGACGCCGTACTTGTCCTTCATGCCGGCCAGGCCGGCCTCGCGCGTCTTGAACTCGGGCCCACCACCCGCGAGCATCGTGTTGCTCACCGGCTTCAGGTCGCCGATCGACTTCAGCGAGTACTTGTCCGCGGTGGCCTTCGTCACCACGATCGCGTCCTCGTCGGCGGCCGGCGACTTGTCCAGCACCTCCAGGCCGCTCGGCAGTACGCCGGGCAGCGCCTTGTAGACGGCCTCGGCCTCGTTCTCGGTGGCGTCCTTCTTGAAGTAGACCAAGGTGGCACCGGTGTACTCCGGGAGCAGGTCGATCGACTTGTCCTGGATCGCGGCCATGTAGACCTCACGGGCACCGATGTTGAGCTTCTTGGTCACCTTGACGCCCTTGGCCTCCAGCGCCTGGGCGTAGATCTCGGCGAGCAACTGGCTCTCGGCGAAGTTGGCGGACCCGACCGTGATCGAGTCGACCTTGTCGGGGGCCGATCCGCCGCCGGCGTCGTTGCCGCTCGACAGCGGGTCCTCACCACCTCCGCAGGCCGCGAGGGCGAAGACCGCCGACGCGGCAATGGCACTGCGGATGAAGGTTCTTCTGAACACGGGGTCCTCCAGGGTCCGTTCTCAGTTCGCGCCGGCCGGTGCCGGAGCGGTCGAGGTCGTGGTCGTGGTGCTGCTTCTGCGCAGCCGGCCGGTGAGACCGGGCGACACCGCGTAGCGGGCGACCAGGGCGAACAGCAGGTCGAGCACGATGGCCAGGACGGCGACCAGGAAGGCGCCGGCCAGCATCTGCGGGAAGTCGCGGACGCCGAGCCCGTCGATCACATACCGCCCCAGGCCGCCGAGTGCGACGTACGCCGCGACGGTCGCGGTGGACACGATCTGCAGGGTGGCGCTGCGCACGCCGGAGATGATCAGCGGCAGCGCGATCGGGATCTCCACCTTGGTGAGGATCTCCCGTCCGGTCATGCCCATCCCCCGCGCGGCGTCGATGGTACTTCGGTCCACGGCCGCGATTCCGGCGTACGTCGAGGCCATGATCGGCGGTACGCCGAGGACGACCAGCGCGATGATGACCGGCACCACGCCGATGCCGATCAGCAGCACGATCAGCGTCAGCAGGCCGAGCGTCGGCAGCGCGCGCCAGGCGTTCACGGTGTTGATCGCGACGAACGCGCCGCGGCGGGTGTGCCCGATCAGCAGGCCGATCGGGAACGCGATCACCGCCGCGATGAGCAGTGACAGGCCCGTGTAAGCCAGGTGCTGCAGCAGCCGATGGATGATGCCCTCAGGGCCGGACCAGTTGGCCGGATCGGTGAGGAAGTCGAGGAGGCCCTGGATCATACGGTCACCTCCTTGATCGGTGCGGTCGCCCGCGCCCACGGCGTCAGCACCCGCTGCAGCCCGACCAGCAGCACGTCACACAGCAGGGCCAGCAGCAGCGAGAGCACCACGCCGACGATGATCGGGGTGAGGAAGTCCTGCTGGAAGCCGAGCGTGAACAACTCACCGAGCCCGCCGATGCCGATGATCGCGCCGACGCTCACCATCGAGATGTTCGCGACCGTGACGACGCGCACCCCGGTGATGATCACCGGGACAGCGATGGGCAGGTCGATTGTCAGCACTCTTCGCAGGGTCCCATAGCCCACCGACACTGCGGCCTGGAGAACGTCTTCCGGCACCGAACGGAGTCCGTCGATCACGTTCCGGATCAGCAGCGAGACCGCGTAGATCGTCAGCGCGATGATGATGTTCGCCGCCGACAGCACCTTGGTCCCGATCAGCGCCGGCAGCACGATGAACAGCGCGATCGACGGCAGCGAGTAGAGCACACCGCCGAGCGCGACCAGCGGATTCGCCAGCCAGCTGTACCGGGTGGCGATGTACCCGATCGGGATCGAGATGATCAGCCCGAGCACCATCGGCACCAGCGCCAGATAGAGGTGCTCGCGCAACTGTTCCCAGATCAGCGACCAGTTGTCAGCGATCCACGTCACGACCGCAGCCTTTCGGCCAGCGTCTCGTACCCGACCACGCCGACGGCCTTGCCGGAGTCGTCGACGCACACGCCCTTCCCGACCGGAGACGTCAGTACGGCGTCCATCGCGGCCCGCAACGAGTCGCCGCGATGGAAGGTCGCACCGACCGGCTCGAGCTGGTCCGATCCGTTCAGCCAGCCGACCGGCGTACCGTCCTCGGCCACCGTCAGCTCCGCTGGTACGTCGGACAGCCGCAGGTCGTCCGCGGTGACGAACGTCAGGGCTCGGTAACCACGATCCTTGCCGATGAAGCTCTCGACGAAGTCGTCGACCGGGTTGGCCAGCAACTCGGCCGGCGGCGCGAACTGGGCCAGCTTGCCGCCGGTGCGCAGTACTGCGACGTTGTCGCCGAGCTTGATCGCCTCGTCGATGTCGTGGGTGACGAACACGATGGTCTTGCCGATGTCGCGTTGCAGCCGGAGCAGCTCTTCCTGCAACTGGTTGCGCACGATCGGGTCGACGGCGCTGAACGGCTCGTCCATCAGCATGACCGCCGGGTCGGCCGCGAGCGCGCGGGCAACGCCGACTCGTTGCTGCTGGCCACCGGACAGCTGGGCCGGATACCGCTCGGCCAGCTTGAGGTCGAGACCGACGCGCTCGAGCAACTCCATCGCGGTGGCGCGGGTCTTGCGCTTGTCCCAGCCGAGCAGCTTCGGCACGGTCGCGACATTGTCCACCACCGTCTTGTGCGGGAACAGGCCGGCGTGCTGGATCACGTAGCCGATGCCGCGCCGCAGGGTCACGGCGTCCTTGGTGTTGATGTCCTCACCGTCGATCGAGATGCGCCCACCGGTGCGCTCGATCGTGCGGTTGATCATCCGCAACGACGTGGTCTTGCCGCAGCCCGAAGGCCCGACGAACACGGTGATCTGACCGCTCGGGATCCGCAGGGACAGGTTGTCGACGGCCACGGTGCCGTCCGGATACCGCTTGGTGACGTCCTCGAACTCGATCATGGCGCCCCTTCGCGCTCGTCGTCGGTCGCCCGAAAGACCCTAGCGGAACCGGAGACCGAAACCACGCGGTCGGCCGGTATCCGGTTCCCCGGGAAAGTGCACCATAACGGTGGAGAATGCCATGGTCGCACGCTGTCACATGATCCCGGCTCAGGACTCCTGCATCGGAATCCTGACGCCTTGCTCGGCCGCGACCTCCGCGGCCTTGTCGTAGCCCGCGTCCACGTGCCGGATGACACCCATCGCGGGATCGTTGGACAGGACCCGTTCCAGCTTCTGCCGGGCCAGGTCGGTGCCGTCGGCAACCGATACCTGGCCGGCGTGGATGGACCGGCCGATGCCGACGCCGCCGCCGTGGTGGATCGACACCCAGGACGCGCCGCTGGCGACGTTCACCATTGCGTTCAGCAACGGCCAGTCTGCGATCGCGTCCGAGCCGTCCAGCATTCCTTCGGTCTCGCGGTACGGCGAGGCCACGCTGCCGGTGTCCAGGTGGTCCCGGCCGATCACGATCGGGGCCTCGAGCTCACCCGAGGCGACCATGTCGTTGAACCGGACGCCGGCCTTGTCTCGCTCGCCCTGGCCGAGCCAGCAGATCCGGGCCGGCAGACCCTGGAACGCGACCCGCTCGCCGGCCATCTTGATCCAGCGGGTCAGATGCTCGTTGTCTCCGAACAGATCCAGGATCGCTGCGTCGGTCTTCGCGATGTCGGCCGGGTTGCCCGACAGCGCCGCCCACCGGAACGGGCCCTTCCCTTCGCAGAACAACGGCCGGATGTACGCCGGCACGAAGCCCGGGAACTCGAACGCGCGCGAGAACCCGGCCTTGCGCGCCTCGTCGCGGATCGAGTTGCCGTAGTCGAACACCTCGGCGCCCGCGTCCTGGAAGCCGACCATCGCGGCGACGTGCCGGGCCATCGAGGCCTGCGCGCGCTCGGTGAAACCGGCCGGATCCTTCTCGCGGGCGGCGGACCAGTCGTCGAAGTCGATCCCCACCGGCAGGTACATCAGCGGGTCGTGCGCCGAGGTCTGGTCGGTGACGATGTCGATCGGCGCGCCCAACTCGAGCAGCTCCGGCACGATCACCGCGGCGTTGCCCAGGACACCGATCGACAGCGGCCGGCGAGCCTTCTTGGCCTCCTCGGCGAGCCGTAGCGCGTCCTCGAGCGAGTCGGCGCGGACGTCGAGGTACCGGTGCTCGATCCGCCGGTCGATCCGGGAGGAGTCGACGTCGATGCAGATCGCCACACCGTCGTTCATGGTGACAGCCAGCGGCTGCGCGCCGCCCATGCCGCCGAGGCCGGCGGTCAGCGTGATGGTGCCGGCCAGCGTGCCGCCGAACTTCTTCGCCGCGACCGCGGCGAACGTCTCGTACGTGCCCTGCAGGATCCCCTGGGTGCCGATGTAGATCCACGACCCGGCCGTCATCTGGCCGTACATGGTCAGTCCCAGCGCCTCCAGCTTGCGGAACTCCTCCCAGGTGGCCCAGTCGCCGACCAGGTTCGAGTTCGCGATCAGCACCCGCGGCGCCCACTCGTGCGTCTGCAGTACGCCGACCGGACGGCCGGACTGCACCAGCATCGTCTCGTCGTCCTTCAGCGTGGTCAGCGTCCGGACCATCGCGTCGAACGAGTTCCAGTCCCGGGCCGCCTTACCGGAACCGCCGTACACGACCAGCTCGTCGGGGTGCTCGGCGACCTCGGGGTCGAGGTTGTTCTGCAGCATCCGCAGTGCGGCCTCCTGCTGCCAGCCGCGGGCGGTGAGGGTGGTGCCGCGGGGTGCGCGCACGGGACGGGGTCCGGACATGGGTGATCCAGCCTTTCTAGTTCAGTGGGCCGGTGACGGCCTCGACTACGGACAAGTAGGTGCCGTCGGCAACAAGGCGGACGGAGTGCTCGAGTTCTGGGGCCAGATGGCGATCGGTGCCCGGCCCTTCGACGTACTCGCGCAGGGCGGACCGGACGGCGGCGGTGGCCGGGGCCGGAGTCAGTGGCGCGCGCAGGTCGAGTGCCCGCGCGCCGGTCAGGATCTCGATCGCGAGCACCCGCTGGAGCCCGTCGATCGCCTTGCGCAGCTTGCGTGCGGCTGACCAGCCCATCGAGACGTGGTCCTCCTGCATCGCACTGCTCGGGATCGAGTCCACACTGGCCGGCACGGCGAGCCGCTTCAGCTCGGAGACGATCGCGGCCTGCGTGTACTGCGCGATCATGTGGCCGCTGTCGACACCGGGATCGTCGGCCAGGAACGCGTTCAGCCCGTGGTTGCGCGCGACATCGAGGAAGCGATCGGTACGACGTTCGCTGATGCCGGCCACGTCCGCCACGGCGATCGCGAGGAAGTCGAGCACGTAGCCCACCGGGGCGCCGTGGAAGTTGCCGTTGGACTCGACCCGGCCGTCGGGCAGGACGACCGGGTTGTCGATCGCGGCGGCGAGTTCGCGGCCGGCGACCGTGGCGGCGTGGTCGGCGGTGTCCCGGGCCGCACCGTGCACCTGCGGCGAGCACCGCAGCGAGTAGGCGTCCTGGACCCGGTTGCAGTCCGGGCCGCGATGGCTCGCGACGATGGCACTGTCGGCGAGGATCGCGCGCAGGTTGGCCGCGGCGAAGGCCTGGCCGGGGTGCGGTCGCAGCGCCTGCAGGTCCTCGGCGAACACCCGGTCGGTGCCGAGCTGTCCCTCGACGCTCATCGCGGCGGCGATGTCGGCGGTCTTGAACAGGCGGTCGAGATCGGCCAGCGCAAGCACCAGCATGCCGAGCATGCCGTCCGTGCCGTTGATCAGCGCGAGGCCTTCCTTCTCCGCCAGCACGACCGGTGTCAGACCGTGCGCCGCCAGCGCCTCGCCTGCTGGGAGAAGGTTGCCCTCGGCATCACGCACCGGGCCTTCACCCATCACCGCGAGCGCGACGTGGGACAGCGGCGCGAGATCACCGGAGCAGCCGAGGCTGCCGTACTCGTGGACCACCGGAGTCAGGTGGGCGTTGAGGAGACCGGCGTACGCCTGGGCTGTCTCGACCTTCACGCCGGTGCGTCCGGTGGCGAGGGTGGACAGGCGCAGCAGAGCGAGCGCCCGGACGACCTCGGTCTCGACCTCGGGTCCGGAGCCGGCCGCGTGCGACCGGATCAGGCTGCGCTGCAACTGGGCTCGCAACTCGGGCGCGATGTGCCGGGTCGCGAGCGCGCCGAAGCCGGTCGAGACGCCGTAGTGCGGAGTGTCCGCGTGGGCCAGGGCCTCGATCGCCGCGCGCGACTTCGCGATCTCTTCCAGCGCCTGGTCGTCGATCCGTACCCGTGCGCCGTACCGCGCCACCGCGACGACGTCGGCGGGTGCCAGCGGTCCGGTGCCGACGATCACCTCGGCTGTGTTCTTCACGTCGTTCACCTGCTCATTGCACCGCGCGGCACTCCGAACCGACAGCAGCGCCGTGCACTTTCTGTCTCGAATCTGAGACATCCATGGACCCCGCGTCCCACTAGAGTCAAGGGATGGTGTTCGAGATCCGGACGGCGAGGCCGGGGGATGCGGTAGGAATCGCCCGGGTCTGGGCCGCTGTGATGCCGCAATTGGTGATGACGGCCCGCGGGGTCGAGACCGGGCTACGGAACAGCTCGACGAGGGTCGTGCTGATCGCCGTCGACGGACCGGACGTGGTCGGCTACGGGAACGTGTACCTCCCCGATCCTGAGCAGGAGAAGCCGCGGGTCCGGATCACGGTGCACGTGCCGCCGGAGCTGCGCCGGCAGGGCATCGGGAGTGCGATGGCCGACGCGATCGGCGCCGAGGCGGTGCGCGCCGGTGCCGGATCTCTGTTGATCGTGGTCAGCGACGACGACGCGTCGAAGGAGTTCGCGACCAAGCGCGGCTTCGTCATCGGTCGCCGGATGAGCCGTTCCAGCGCCGACCTGAGCGCCGTACCCGCGCCGTTGCCCGCACCCGACGGCCTGCGGGTTGTCGACTACGACCAGGTGGAGCCGCGGCAGATCTGGCTCGCCTCGATGGCCGTCGCCGATGGCGATCCGAGTGGCCTGTCGGATTCACCGCCGTACGACGAATGGCTTGCGACGGCCTGGGATCACCCGGATCTGCGCCGCGATCTGAGTGTGGCGGTGGTCGACGGCGAGACCGTGTTGTCGTTCGTGACGACGACGGCGGATCCGGACCGGCGGGTGCTCTGGTCGAACCTGACCGGCACGATCCCGGCCGCGCGAGGACGTGGGCTGGCCAAGGTGGTGAAGTCGACCGCGCTGGCGCGCGCCCGGGACGCGGGGTTCGTCACCGCGCACACCGGGAACGACGCGGGCAACGCGCCGATGCTCGCGGTGAACGAGTGGCTCGGCTACCGGGTGACGGGCGCCTCGTGGACCGCGGAGAAGACGCTGTGAACCGGCTGATGATCTCGCTGCTGTTCTTCGCCGTACTGTCGGTCGGCGTCGGGATCATGCTGTCCGGGGCCGACGAGGACATCGACTGGGCGATCGCCGGCGGACTGTTCGCGCTCGCGGTCGGGGGCGAGGGAGTGCGGTTCTGGCTGAGGCGGAGCCGCGCCAAGAAGCACCAATCGTCCGGAATCTGAGACCTGGGCGGTTACCCTGCCGTTGTGAGCGGCAACGTTCCCGCCTCGACCCGCACTCTGCGGGTGCTGACGTTCCTGGCCACCCAGCCCGGTCCGGTGCCGATGGAGCGCATCGCCTCCGCGGTCGGCCTGCCGCGCTCGTCGACGTACCACTTGCTGCGGGCAATGATCGACGAGGGCTTCGTCGTGCACCTGCCGGAGGAGAAGCGGTACGGGCTCGGTGTGGCGGCGTTCGAGATCGGGTCGGCGTACCTGCGGCACGATCCGCTTGAGCGGCTGGCGCGTCCGCTGCTGGCCCAGCTCGTGGCTGAGGTCGGCCAGACCGCGCACCTCGGGGTGTTGCACGGGCGGGAGCTCGTCTACCTGCTGAAGGAACAGCCTCCCCGTCCGGTCACCCTCGTCACGGACGTCGGCGTACGTCTCCCAGCCACTCTCACCGCCTCCGGCCGCGCTCTGCTCGCCGAGCTCCCACCGGCCCAGGTCCGCGCGCTCTTCCCCAACCCGGAGAGCTTCGTACGCCGAACCGACCACGGGCCGCAGACTCTCACCCAACTGCGCCGGCTCCTCGCCGACGAGAAACGCCAGGGCTACGCGGTCGAGGACTCCTTCATCACCCCTGGTCTGGCCTCCGTCGCCAGCGCCGCCCTCGACCACTCCGGCCACCCAGCCGCCGCCATCAGCGTCACCTTCCGCACAGACGCCGTACCCCCCTCCGAACGCCACCTCCTGGCCCACCGAATCCGCCAAGCCGCCACAGCCCTAACCCGCCGCCTCCACGGCTGACCTCTCCGTCCAGCGCAGCGGTTCGACCGTTCGTCGATGACCGGTTGCGAGGGATTGGCGACTGCGGGTGAGATCGAGGGGAACACCTCACGTATCCGCCCAAACGAAGGTGGTCTCATGCGTCGCGTCAAGCAGCTTGTGGTTGCGGTGGCTTTGCTTGTTGTTGCGGTTGGTCCTACGGCTTCGGCCGGGGCTCCTGCGGACTGGGTTGGGAGTTGGTCGGTCGCTGTGACTCCGCCGGGTACGTCGGGGATGTCGGCGACCGGGGTCACGGATACGACGTTGCGGCAGGTGGCGCATGTATCGGTCGGGGGTTCGGAGCTGCGGCTGCGGTTGTCGAACGTCTACGGGACGTCTCCACTCGTCGTCGGCAAGGCGTCCGTCACTCCGCGGGCCGACGAGCTTGCCGGTACGCCGACAGTCGAGCCGAGCAAGCTGGTCCCGGTGTTGTTCGGCGGCCGCGCGTCCGTCACGATCCCGGTCGGCGCCGAGTGGGTGTCCGATCCGGTGCGCGTCGTCGTACCGGAGGACACCGACCTGGTGATCAGCACGTACTGCCCAGGCCCGACCGGTCCGCTCACGCAGCATCCGGCCGGGTTCGCGACCGGGTTCTCCGCCACCGGTGACCAGACCTCCGGCGATGGTTCGCAGTACCAGGCGATTCCGGGCGCCGCGCGCTACATCATCGAGGGCGTCGACGTGAAGAGCCGGGTGCGCGGCTCGGTGGTGCTGTTCGGCGACTCGATCACCGACGGCGTGGTGTCGCCGGTCGACCAGAATCTGCGGTACCCGGACCAGCTGGCCGACCGGCTGCTGGCCCAGCCGGCGTCCCGCGAGCTCGGCGTTCTGAACGCCGGCATCAGCGGCAACCGTCTGCTCAGCAACGCGGGTACGGCGGGTGACTCGACGCTGGCGCGGTTCGACCGGGACGTGATCGCGCAGGCCGGCGTACGGACCGTGGTCCTGCTGGAAGGTATCAACGACATCGGCGGCAGCCTCGGGGCGACCGACCCGGCCGACCTGATCGCGGTGCACCGGCAGTTCATCCAGCGGGCGCACCAGGCCGGACTGAAGGCGATCGGTGCGACGCTCACGCCGTACGAAGGTGCCGGCTACTACTCGCCCGCGGGTGAGGCGGACCGCCAGGCGCTGAACACCTGGATCCGCACGTCCGGTGAGTACGACGGCGTCGTCGACTTCGACAAGGCGGTACGGGACCCAGCGGCGCCGACGAAGATGCTGCCCGCGTACGACGTCGGCGATCACCTGCACCCGAACGCCGACGGGTTCAAGGCGATGGCTGCGGCGTTCGATCTCGGGCAGCTCTAGCCTGATTCGGCGGGGTGTTCGACCTGGCGGTCGCCCCATTGGGTCATCAGGCCGCGGGCGATCTCCAGGTCCTCCCGTAGAGAGCGGTCGGTGAGGTCGGGTGGGAGCGCGGTGAACGCGTCGGCCAGCCACGGGCCGACGGCCGCCGGTGCGAGGTCCTCGGGTGTCAGCCCGGCCAGGCGGATCGCGCGGACGGCGGTGACGAGTTCGCTGGCGAGCACCTCCCGGAGTGCGTCGAGAAGTTGAGCGCTGAGTACGGCGGCCTGTGGTGCGAAGCTGGCGTGGTGTTCGGCTCCACGTGACAAGGTCGCCGTACCGAGGGTCGCCGGCTGGGCTGCGGACCGGACCGCGGCCAACGCGTCGTGGGCGACGTACTCGATCATCATCACGCCTGAGCTCGCCTCCGCACCGCTGGCGAGGAAGCGGCTCAGCCCGGTGTACTCCGGGTCGACCAGGTTCGCGACGCGCGACGTGGACAGGGTGGCGACGCTGTGCAGGCTGAGCCGGAGCGAGTCGAGAGCGAGGGCGATCGGCATCGCGTGCCAGTTGCCGTTGTGCAGCACGGTGTCCTCGGCCACCAGCGGGTTCTCCGCGGACGCGTTGATGTCGATCCGCAAGCTGTTGCCTAGCGCATCGACGTGGTCGACGGCCGGGCCGAGCACCTGAGCGAAGGCCCGCAAACCGAAGGGGTCCTGGATCCGGGCCGGCGGGATCGGCAGGCCGTCCAGCAGTCCGCGCATCCGCCGGGCCACGCGCACCTGGCCAGGTTGCGGGCGGGCCTCGTGCACGCGGACGTCGTACACCTCGGCGTTGCCCCGGAGCGCGACATGCGACAACGCCCCCACGAGGGGTACGACGTTGATCAGCGTGGAGGCCTCGACGTACGCAAGACAGCACTCGGCCAGCGTGATCGCGTTGCTGGACAGGAGGGGCAGCGCGCTGGTGCCGTCGATGACCTCGCCGAGTGCAAGCCCGAGTTCGGCCAGCGGGCCGAGATCCCCGGTGCCGATCGCACCGCCGCGATGCAGGTCCGGCAGTTCGCCATCGTTGAGCAGGGCAACGATCGCGTCGGCGACGTCCGGATCGAGCCCGGACCCACCGGACGCCAGCTGGTTGACCCGGATCAGCAGCCCGAGCCGGACCACGTCCTTCGGGTACGACGTCGTACCGGTGGTGGAATGCGATCCGAGCAACCGGGCGCCGTGCTCGGGGTCCGTGGTCAGCACGTCCCGGTTGGCGCCGACCCCGGTGGTCCGCCCGTACACCGGCCGCCGCCGGGCCACCTCGATCACCGCCGCCGCGGACTCACTCATCCGCTTCCGGGCGTCGTCGCTCAACCGCACGACCGTCCGCCGCTGCGCGAGCGCGACGGCCTCCAGCGGCGTCAGCCCGGCACCCGACACCTCCACCGGTTCCATGGGCCCAGTGTGAGACCGCCCACGGCTCTCGGGACAGCCGCCGCGCGCAGGTCAGCGTCTGAGATCCGAGACAGCAGACGTGCGTGCACGACGACAGGAGGTGTCTCGCCCGGGAGAACGCGACCACGCTCACGCCGCTCGGCGGAGCGGGCTTCCGGGGGACTACCTCCTGTCCTTGTGCACACCAGCGGCAAGCAAAAGCCCGCCGCCTCGGTGAGGCGACGGGCTGGGAAGGCCGGCGTTACTTCTGGCCGTAGCGCTTCCTGAACTTCTCCACCCGGCCCTGGGTGTCCATCACGCGCTGCTGGCCCGTGTAGAACGGGTGCGTCGCGGACGAGATCTCGACGTCGACCACCGGGTAGGTGTTGCCGTCGTGCCACTCGACCGTCTCGTTGCTCTCGCGCGTCGAACCGGTGAGGAAGCTGAAGTTGCCGGACTTGTCCCGGAAGACGACCCGGCGGTAGTCGGGGTGGATGTCCTTCTTCATGCAGCCGCACTTCCTTCCAGATAAGGGGCGAACGGATCGGTCAAGGGGTGGACCGGTTCATCCGCACGAAGGACACAACCATCCAGGCGCTCCCGTAATTCCCGCACGTCCAGACCGATCCCGGTGAAGGACAAGTACGACGCCCGGTCGCCATGCTCGGCGTTCCACTCGAGCGCCGAGCGGGCCTGGTGCTGCTGCCCGACCGCGGACCACCGGTCGGCCGGCAGATCAGCCAGCCACGGACCCAGCACGCCGATCGCGATGTTCGTCCCGAAGCTGTCCCAGCTGAGCCGGTGGCGGTGCTGCGTCGCGATCCAGACGGTCCCCCGGCCCCGCGCCGTACCGGCGACCAGATCCTCCAACGCGTCGTACAGCCGCTCGGGGTGGAACGGCCGGTCCGACTGCCAGACGACGGTCTGCACCGGACCGCCCTCCAACGGCGCGCTGATCGACCCAGGCTCCGTCGGATCCGGATCATGCAGACATACGCCGAGCAGCCCAGCCGGCGTGGTCCGGATGAGTAGCCGAGGGTTGACAGCCTGTACCAGCGCTCGAGCCGTGTCGCCGTCGCCACTCAGTACGGCGGCGTCCGCGGACTCCAACTGACGCACGATCACCTCGGCGATGGCCCGGCCGTCCTCGGCGGCGGTCGGGATGCCGCGCTCCTGGATCAACCGCTCCCCGGTCAGATCGCCGACCACACTGACCGTGTCGATCGTCGTGATGATCGCGTCGATCTCCAGTTCCCCGGCGGCGTCCCGCGCGATCTCAGCGGCCAGCGCCTCGGTGTCCCCGGCACCCGGGACGGACACGATCGCGACGTCGTACCGGTCGACCGCCGCGATGCTGACCAGCAGCGGGACCAGCGAGTCACGCATCGCGCAGGAGACGCACGGGTGCTCCATCCGGATCACCTCGCGGTCGATCACCCCGGCCGCGGTCCGCGCGATCCGGACCACCGATCCACCGGCCAGACCGCTGACGTCGTACTCGACCAGCACGCCCGCCAGGCCCGAGGCAGCCAGCAGATTGCCCGCCACGGCCGCCCGGAACGGCTCGTTGATGCCTGTCAGCAGCGTCACCGGAATCATTCAGTGTCCCGTCTTGTTGAAAACGATAACCAGCCCAAAGCTTCTGAGCTGCGCCCGGTACGAAAGGAACCAGCATGGCCAAGCGCAATGACCTCCGCCCGATCGTCAAGCTCCGCAGTACGGCGGGGACCGGGTTCACCTATGTCACCCGGAAGAACCGGCGGAACAACCCCGACCGCCTGGTGATGCGCAAGTACGACCCGGCGGTCCGCCTGCACGTCGACTTCCGCGAAGAGCGGTAACGGCACAAACGTCAACGGCCCTCCACGAATTTCGTGGAGGGCCGTCGTGCCTTCAAGGGCCGGTCAGAGCCGGCCGTAGGCCTTCAGCGTGCTGAGCGCGCCGACGGTGAGGATGCCGCGGTACGCGAGGGTTGCGGCCTGGCTCGGCGGTTCCCAGGTGATCGCCCAGCCGCCGTCCGGCTGCTGATCGGCGATCAGGCGGTCGAGGTGGGCCTCGATCTGCGCGTCGTCGAAGAGCGGCCGCCAGACGCTGTCCGGCGTCGGCGCCAGGTGCAGCGGAGTCACGCCGTACGCCGGGTCCGCGGCGTCGGCCCGGAAATGCTGGAGCTTCGGCAGCCACTCGCGGATGCGGTCGAGGTCGACATCGTCGGTGTGTTCCAGGAACTCCAGCGACTCGTGCAGCCCGTGGGCGTCCTCGGGGAGAGCCTCGGCCAACTGGGCCGCGCACCAGGCGCCTGCGTGCTCGCGCCACGGGTGCTCGAAGCCGAGCTTGTACAGCCGTCCGACCAGGCCCGCAGTGGGGTTGACGCTGGGCTGGTAGGTCCACTCGGACACGTGCTCAGCACGCGGGTATCCCTCGATGGCCGGCGAGCAGAGCGAGACCGCACCGTCAGCGGTCGCTGTCGCGGCCAGCCAGTCGACCGCCCGGCGAACCATCTCGTCGTCTCGGGCGCCGGAGGCGAGCAGGGTGCTGAATGCGACCTCGACGTCCAGCGACAGGCTGTCCGGGACCAACTTGTCCGGCTCCAGTCCATGGCCGAAGCCGCCGTCGGCGTTCTGATAGCCGCGCAGCGCCTCGACCACCCCTTGCGGATCGGCGTCCTCGAAGACGGTGGCGAAGAGCCGATTCTCGACCAGCCGGGCCTCCCGGCGTACGAAATCACGACCAGCGGTGAAGGTGTCCATGGCTCTACCTTCCCGTAGTACGACGCTTCGGTCTTGAACGAAACGGACATCCGCTGCCCCCACCACCGTGCCATTCTGTGGCCGAATCCACGGGAGGGAGACCGACGATGAGCCCGGACCAGCCGAACTGGGGTCCTCCCCGCCCGCCTCAGCAGCCTCCCTATCAACAGCAGTGGTCACCGCAGCAGCCGCCGTACCAACAGCAGTGGCAGCAACTACCACCACCGCCGCCCGGGCCCGGACCGCGGCGAGGGTTGCTGATCGGCATCCTGGTCGGCGGCCTCATCTTCGCGATCCTCGCGACAGTGGGGACGTATCTCTTCGTCCAATCACGCGACGACACCGCGGCCGCCCCCACACCGACGTCCAGCACCAAATCGTCGGTCGAGCCGTCCTCCAGTCCCTCGCCCACTGCCGGTCGTCCGGAGAAGCTGGACGCGGTCGTCTCCGCGCTGACCTCGGCCGGGTTCGCCTGCTCGGACAGCCTCACCGAGCCGGTACTGGTGGTCCGATGCTTCGCCGAGCCGGCGCTGTCCGACGGCGATCAGGTCGTCACCCTGCAGGCGCAGGACGACGCGGTCACCTACGCGCACCTCAAGGTGGACACCTTCGATCAGGCCGATGAGACGACGAAGCTCTACCAAGCGGCGATGACCGCGGTCACCTCGACGCTGCTCCCGCCCGCCGACGCCGCCATCCTGCGCACCTCCAAGGAGCGGGAACCACGCATCGGCTGGGGTAAGGCCAGGCAGAGCCATGGCGACGGGAACACGCGGCACGACCTGACGCTGACGGCGAAGGGCACGAGCCCGAAGATCCTGCTGGACGGCCAGACCAAGGCCACCGTGGCGAAGGTGACCCAGGCCGCGCGCAGCAAGGGCTTCACCTGCAAGGTCAAACCGGACATCCACGTCACCGCCTGCTCCCAGACCAGGGGCACCGAGGTCTACTCGATCGACTCGTACAGCATCTGCGGGACGGCCCAGGAGCAGAAGGGGTACTGCGACACCGTCGGCGGCAACGCCTCCTGGGTCAACGCGTACGTCGGATTCGGCAAGACCGTGAACGAGGCGATGGTCGCGCGGATCCTCGCGCACCTCCAACTGACCGCCGACCTCGCCCTCGGCGAGTCCTCGGCGGAGGTCCGCCAGTGGATCGGGGACCACCTGGACGGCAAGGCACATCACACCGACCTGGCCGGCGTACACCTGGCGATCCTGCCGGGCAGCGGCGGCCGGGGCCACGCGGGCAACAACCCGAACATCGTCTCCCTCGAGGTCGAAGGGATCCGCGCCTACTGACCGCGTGAGGCGGCTGTTGGAGTTCGCGCCGAGCCTGTGAGCTGTCGCTGGACGCGATGGCCCCGGTGGCCTACGGGCCGGAGGCGATCGTGCTCGTGCTCGCCCTCGGCGGCGCGTCCGCGATCGGGCTGACCCTGCCGGTGACGCTGGCGATCGCCGCATTCGTAGGGCGTGGCGAAGAGGTACCTCGGCCGGCGCGCGGGCGGCCAGGGTTCTCACGGCTCGAAGCGGTAGCCCATTCCTGGTTCGGTGAGGAGGTGTTTGGGGCGCGCCGGGTCGGGCTCGAGTTTGCGGCGGAGCTGGCCCATGTAGAAGCGCAGGTTGCCGCTCGCGTTCTCGTACCCGGGACCCCAGACCTCGGTCAGGAGCTGGCGTTGCGACATCAGCTTGCCGGGGTGCCGGACCAGGACCTCGAGCAGGTGCCACTCGGTCGGGGTGAGCCGGATGTCCTCGCCGGTCTCGAGGGTGACGCGCTTCGCGGACAGGTCGACCCGGATCCCGCCGACGGTCACCACCGGCTGGTCCTGGGCGATGTTGCTGCGCCGCAGTACGGCGCGCATCCGCGCGAGCAACTCGTCGATCCCGAACGGCTTGGTCAGGTAGTCGTCCGCGCCGGCGTCCAGCGCCTCGACCTTGTCCGTGCTGTCGGTCCGGCCGGACAACACCAGGATCGGTGCCTCGGTCCAGCCACGCAGCCCGCGGATCACGTCGACGCCGTCGAAGTCCGGCAACCCCAGGTCGAGGATGACCAGTTCGGGTGGGTGCTGCGCCGCCACCTTCAAAGCCGCCGTACCGCTGCCGGCCAGATGTACCTCGTAGCCGCGGGCCTTCAGGTTGATCTGCAACGCCCGCACGATCTGCGGCTCGTCGTCAACCACCAGCACTCTGGTCATGACACCTCCGGCTCGGAGCGTTCGCGCGATCCGGGGATCGGGGCGTCGGCCGGCCGCAGGTTCGCGGTCGGGATCGAGACCACCATCGTCAGCCCACCACCCGGAGTGTCCTCGGGCTGCAGGGTGCCGTGCATCGCCTCGGCGAGGCCACGCGCCAGCGCCAGCCCGAGACCGACGCCGACCGTGTTGTCAGTGTCGCCCAGCCGCTGGAACGGCGCGAACACTCGGTCCCGGTCCTCGCGCGGGATGCCCGGTCCACGGTCGATCACCCGGATCTCGACGGTGTCCCCCAGGGCACTTCCGGTGATCAACGGAGCCCGGCCGGGCGGCGAGTAGCGGACCGCGTTGGCCAGCAGGTTCGCGACGACCCGCTCCAGCAGAGCCGGGTCGGCCTCGACCAGGGGCAAGGTGTGCGGGACATCGACGGTGACCTTCTCGCTGTCGTCACCGAGCTCCGCCAGTACGCCGGGCAGGATCTCGTCCAGCGCCATCGGCCGGGGGAAGACAGGCAGTACGCCGGCCTGCAGGCGACTGAGGTCGAGCAGGTTGTCCACCAGCCGTGACAGGCGGTCCAGCGACTCGTCGGCCGTCTCCAGCAGTTCAGCCCGCTCCGACTCGCTCCAGTCGACATCGTCACTGCGCAGGCTCGTCACCGACGCCTTCGCCGAAGCCAGCGGGGACCGGAGGTCATGGCCGACCGCGCGCAGCAGCGCCGTACGGAGCTTGTCCGCCTCGGCCAGCGGCTTGGCCTCCGCGGCCGCAGCGCTCAGCCGGGCGCGGTCGACCAGGGCGGCCGCGTGGGCGGCGAACGCACCAACCAGCCGGCGTTCGTCCGCGGCGAGCTGCCGGCCCTGCAGCACCAGGACAAGGTCCTCCCGCCCCGGGATCTCGGCGTCACCGTCCTCGGGCCGGCGGCAGGTCGGCGTACCGGCCGAGGCGATCGGCCGCCAGACCTCGGTCAGCTCGTCGTCGTCGATCCGCTCCATCAGACAGGCGCTCGTCATCCCGAATGCCTCCCGAACCCGCTCAAGCAGTGCCGGCAGCGCGGTCTCCCCTCGCAGCACGGATCCGGCCAGAGTCGCAAGGGTCTCCGACTCGGCCGCCGCCCGGGCTGCCTGTCTGGTCCGGCGGGCGGCCCGGTCGACGACCGAGCTCACCATCGCCGCGACCAGCACGAAGATCGCCAGCGCGAGCACGTTGTTCAGCTCGGCGATGGTGAACGTGCGCGTCGGCGGCGTGAAGAAGTAGTTCAGTACGACGGTCCCACCGATAGCGGTCACCATGGCCGGCCACAACCCGCCGACCAGCGCGACCACGACCACGGCCAGCAGGAACGCGAGCACGTTGCTGGTCAGATTGAGGCTGTCACCGCCGAACCCGAGCAGCAGCGCCAGCAGCGGCGGCAGTACGACGGCCAGCACGAAACCCTCGACCTTGCGCCGAGTGGACAGGCTCCCGCGCAACCGAGGCAGCCGGCCGCGGCCCATCTGCGAGTGCGTGACGATGTGTACGTCGATGTCGCCGGAGTCCCGGATCGTCGACGTACCGATCCCCGGACCGGTCAGCGCACCGAACCGGGACCGGCGGCTGCCGCCGAGCACCAACTGGGTCGCGTTCTCGGCCCGCGCGAAGGTCAGCAGAGCGGCGGGTACGTCGTCGCCGACGACCTGGTGGTACGTACCACCGAGGCTCTCGACCAGGATGCGTTGCTCGGCGAGGCGTTTCGGGTCGGCGCCGGTCAGCCCGTCGGAGCGGGCGACGTGAACGGCGAGCAGGTCTCCACCGGAGGACCGGGCGGCGATGCGGGCGGCACGCCGGATCAGGGTCCCACCCTCGGGGCCGCCGGTAAGTGCGACCACGACACGTTCCCGGGCTTCCCAGGTCGAGTCGATGTCATGCTGGGCACGGTACTGCTGCAGGCCCACGTCCACCCGGTCGGCGAGCCACAACAGCGCCAGTTCGCGCAGAGCGGACAGGTTGCCGACCCGGAAGTAGTTGCCCAGGGCAGCATCAATCTTGTCCGCCGAATAGACGTTGCCATGGGCCATCCGGCGGCGCAGCGCCTCCGGGGTCATGTCGACGAGCTCGATCTGGTCGGCGGCCCGGACCACCCGGTCCGGGACCGTCTCCTGCTGCGGTACGCCGGTGATCTTCTCGACCACGTCGTTGATCGACTCGAGGTGCTGGATGTTGACCGCCGAGATCACGTCGATCCCGGCGGCGAGCAACTCGTCGATGTCCTGCCAGCGCTTCTCGTTGCGGCTGCCCGGAACGTTGGTGTGCGCCAGTTCGTCGACCAGCGCCACCTCCGGCCGCCGGGCCAGCACCGCGTCGAGGTCCATCTCGGTGAAACTGGCGCCGCGGTAGTCGATGATCCGCCGCGGCACGATCTCCAGTCCTTCGAGCATCTCCGCGGTGTGCTCGCGGCCGTGGGTCTCGACGAATCCGACCACGACATCCGTGCCCCGGGCCAGCCGGCGCTGACCCTCGCCCAGCATCTTGTAGGACTTCCCGACGCCGGGCGCGGCACCCAGGTAGATCCGCAGATGCCCACGGCCGCTCTTGCTCATGCTTCGACTATCTCAGTTCGACGCCAGCGCGTTGTTCAGCGTGACGACATTGACGTACGGCTCACCCAGGAAGCCCAGGGTGCGGCCCTTGGTGTTCTCCTTGACCAGTTGCTGGACTTTGGCGACGTCCAGGCCACGCTCCCGTGCGACCCGGTTGACCTGCAGAGCGGCGTACGCCGGGCTGATCGCCGGGTCGAGACCGCTGCCACTGGCTGTCACCGCGTCCGGCGGGACCTGGGCCTCCTGGACACCCTCCAGCGCCGCGACCGTCTTCCGCCGCTCCTCGACCATTGCGAGCAGGTCGGAGTTGTTCGGGCCGAGCTGCGAAGCCGAACTCCCCTTCCCGTCGTAGTCGACCGCGGACGGCCGGGTCTGGAACCACTTCGGGTCCGCGACCATGATCGCGTTGCCGTCGGCGTCCTTCTTCCCACTGTCCTGGGTGTACGCCTGGCCGATCAGGTCCGAGCCGGTGTCCTTGCCGGCGACCTGGACGATCGAGCCGTTCGCGTTGCCGTGGAACACCACCTGGGACACACCGGTCATCACCAAGGGGTACGCGAGACCGAGGAGCACGGTGAAGAACAGCACCGCCCTCAGTGCGACCCCGAACTGCCGGACCGAGCCGGGCAGATTGCTTGCCATGAACAACTACCTCTCACCGTAGACCGGGGATCAGGGAGATCACCAGGTCCAGTAATTTGATACCGATGAACGGGCTGATCAGCCCGCCGATGCCGTACACCAGCAGGTTGCGGCGCAACATCGCCGACGCGGACGACGGCTTGTAGCGGACGCCGCGCAGGGCCAGCGGGACCAGGGCCACGATGACGAGCGCGTTGAACACGATGGCGGACACGATCGCCGACTCCGGCGAGTGCAGCCCCATGATGTTCAGCTTGTCCAGGCCCGGGTACGCCGCCGCGAACAGCGCGGGCAGGATGGCGAAGTACTTCGCCACGTCGTTCGCGATCGAGAACGTGGTCAGCGAACCGCGGGTGATCAGCAACTGCTTGCCGATCTCGACGATCTCGATCAGCTTGGTCGGGTTGGAGTCGAGGTCGACCATGTTGCCGGCTTCCTTGGCCGCCGACGTACCGCTGTTCATCGCCACGCCGACATCGGCCTGGGCCAGCGCCGGAGCGTCGTTCGTACCGTCACCCGTCATCGCGACGAGCCGCCCGCCCTCCTGCTCCTTCTTGATCAGCGCCATCTTGTCCTCGGGCGTCGCCTCGGCCAGGAAGTCGTCGACCCCGGCCTCCTCGGCGATCGCCTTCGCAGTCAACTGGTTGTCACCGGTGATCATCACGGTCCGGATGCCCATCGCGCGCATCTGGTCGAACCGCTCCCGCATGCCTTCCTTGACCACGTCCTTGAGGTGGATGACCCCGAGCGCCCGGGCTGTCCCGTTCACACTCTCGGCGACGACCAGCGGCGTACCGCCGGACGCGGAGATGCCGTCGACGATGTCGCCCAGCTTCGGGTCGGCGCTGCCGCCGTGGCTGTGGATCCAGGCGTTCACCGCACCGGCCGCACCCTTGCGGACCTGCCGGCCGTCAACGTCCACGCCGCTCATCCGCGTCTGCGCGGTGAACTCGACGAAGGTTGCGTGCGGCAACTCTCCGGTGTGCCGCTCGCGCAGCCCGTACCCGGTCTTCGCCAGTACGACGATCGACCGTCCTTCCGGCGTCTCGTCGGCCAGGCTGGACAGCTGCGCCGCGTCGGCCAGCTCGGTGTCGGTCACGCCCTGGACCGGGATGAACTCCGACGCCTGCCGGTTTCCCAGTGTGATGGTGCCGGTCTTGTCCAGCAGCAGCGTGTTCACGTCACCCGCGGCCTCGACCGCGCGGCCCGACATCGCCAGCACGTTGCGCCGCACCAGCCGGTCCATGCCGGCGATACCGATCGCCGACAGCAGCGCGCCGATCGTGGTCGGGATCAGACAGACCAGCAGCGCCACCAGAATGACGATGCTCAGATCCGTCTTCGCGTACGCCGCGAACGTCGGTAGCGTGACCGTGGCGACCAGGAACACGATCGTCAGGCTCGCCAGGAGAATGTTCAGGGCGATCTCGTTCGGCGTCTTCTGCCGCGACGCGCCCTCGACCAGCGCGATCATCCGGTCGATGAAGCTCTCACCAGGCTTGGTGGTGATCTTCACGACGATCCGGTCCGACAGCACCTTGGTGCCGCCGGTGACCGCGCTCCGGTCGCCGCCGGACTCGCGGATGACAGGCGCCGACTCACCGGTGATGGCCGACTCGTCGACGCTGGCCACACCCTCGACGACGTCGCCGTCGCCGGGGATGATCTGGCCGGCCTCGACGACGACCAGGTCGCCGAGCTGGAGCTGGGTCGCGGGGACCTGCTCCTCGCGGTCGCCGAGCAGCCGGCGTGCGGTCGTCTCGGTTTTGGCCCGGCGCAGCGTCTCGGCCTGGGCCTTGCCCCGGCCCTCCGCGACGGCCTCCGCCAGGTTCGCGAAGACCACGGTCAGCCAGAGCCAGACCACGATCCACCAGACGAACACACTCGAGTCGGTGAAGGCGAAGATCGTCGACGCGACCGCACCCACCTCGACCACGAACATCACCGGGTTCTTCACCATCACCCGCGGATCGAGCTTGCGCATCGCGTCCGGCAGGGATGTCCAGAGCATCTTCGGGTCGAACAGACCCGACGGCGCCTTCTTCTCCACCTTCCCGGTGTCGTTCTTGGCACCCGGGGAAGGGGTCCTCACCAGCGTGGTCACAGTCCCTCCGCGAGGGGTCCTAGAGTCAGAGCAGGGAAATACGTCAGGCCGGTCACGATCAGGACGGTGCCGACCAGCAGCGTCACGAACAGGGCCTTGTGGGTGGGCAGGGTGCCCTGGGTCACCGGCACCGGCTGCTGCCGGGCCAGCGAGCCGGCGAGCGCCAGCACCAACACGATCGGGACGAACCGGCCGAGCAGCATCGCCAGGCCGAGAGCCGTGTTGTAGAACGGGATGTTCGCGCTCAGACCGCCGAAGGCGCTGCCGTTGTTGTTGCCGGCCGAGGTGAACGCGTACAGCACCTCGGAGAACCCGTGCGGACCGTCGGTGTTGAAGATCGAGGCGCGCGCCGCCGCCAGCCCCATCGCGAGCGAGGCGCCGACCAGCACGACGGTCGGTGTCGTCAGGATGTACAGCGAGACCAGCTTCATCTCGCGTGCGGTGATCTTCTTCTTCAGGTACTCCGGTGTCCGGCCGACCATCAGTCCGGCGACGAACACGGCCAGCACCGCGAGGATGAGCATGCCGTAGAGGCCGGATCCGGTCCCACCGGGTGTCACCTCACCGAGCATCATGTGGAACAACGCCGTACCTCCGCCCAAGGGCGTGAACGAGTCGTGCGCGGAGTTGACCGCACCGGTCGACGTACCCGTGGTGCTCGTGGCGAAGAGTGCGGAGGCCCATTCGCCGAAGCGGGTCTCCTTGCCCTCCATCGCGGCGCCCGCGGCCTGGGTCGCGGTACCGGCGCCCTGGTTCTCGAAGAAGGTGGCCGCGAAGGTGAAGGCCGCCCACAGCGTGCCCATCACGCCGAGGATCGCGTAGCCCTGCCGCTTGTCCTTGACCATCAGGCCGAAGGTCCGGGTCAGGGCGACCGGGATGACGAGTTCGAGGAAGATCTCGAACAGGTTCGACAGGCCGTTCGGGTTCTCGAACGGGTGCGCGGAGTTGGCGTTGTAGAAGCCACCGCCGTTGGTGCCCAGTTCCTTGATGACCTCCTGGCTGGCCACCGGGCCGCCGGGGATGGTCTGGGTCTGACCGACCACCGAGGTGACCTCGTGGCCGCCGGAGAAGCTCTGCACGACGCCCATCGCGACCAGGACCAGAGTGCCCAGAATCGCGATCGGCAGCAGGACCCGCAGTACCGTCCGGGTCAGGTCGACCCAGAAGTTCCCGACCCGGTCGGTCTTCGACCGGGTGAAGCCGCGGATCAGCGCGATCGCGACGGTGATGCCGACGGCCGCGGAGACGAAGTTCTGCACCGCGAGGCCGGCGAACTGGACCAGGTGGCCCATCGTCACCTCGGGCGAGTACGACTGCCAGTTCGTGTTCGCGACGAACGACGCCGCGGTGTTGAACGCCAGTCCGGACTCGACGTTCGGCAGGCCGAGCGACAGCGGCAGGTGACTCTGCAGCCGCTGCAGGAGATAGAGGAGGATCAGGCTGAGCGCGGAGAAGGCGATCAGCGAGCGGGCGTAGACGCCCCAGGTCTGGTCGGCCTTCGGGTCGACGCCGAAGATCTTGTACGTACCGCGCTCGATCCGCAGGTCCTTGTCGGACGTGTAGATCCGCGCCATGTAGCCACCCAGCGGGCGGTAGACGGCCGCCAGGCACAGGATGAGGAAGCCGGCCTGCAACAGGCCGGCTGCGGTGTCGGACATCAGAACCTCTCGGGGAAGATCAGGGCGGCGACCAGGTAGAGGACCAGAGCCACGGCCACCACCAGGCCGGCGATGTTCTCGGCGCTCACAGCTTCTCCACTCCACGCAGCGCGAGCCAGACGGCCGCGAAGACGACAACGGTGACGGCGAGATAGATGACGTCAGACATGACGGCACCGCCTCACAGCTAAAGTGCTCATGAAGCCACTGCACACCGCTAGCTGCCCGCTCAGGAGTGTTCTCGCAGGCCTCTCACACCCGCTCTGACAGCTCTCACAGGGTTCTCACAGGTACTCGCAGGTCCTCATTGCGGACCCGACTTCGCCCGTGGCGGTTCTGTCCGCATACTTACGCCTGGCAATCCCAGATCCAGGCACAGCCCCACGCACAGACAAGGGAAGAACAGCACGTGACTGAAGTCGATATCACCGCCCCCGCAGAGCAGTTCTTCTCCACCCAGACCCGGGAGGCGCTGGCCGAGGCGAGCCGCCGGCTGGCCGAGCGTCTCCAGGCCCACACGGACGCACTGCTCGCGATGACCGGCACCGAGGAGCAGTCCGCGCTCTACGAACAGAACGCCGCCCTCGAGGAACTCGTCGAGGGCTGGAACGACGCGGTCTTCGAGCACACCGGTACGGCGCCGCTGCTGCTGGAGGACTCGGTCGACGACGAGGACGACGAGGAGGCCGAGCAGGACCAGGTGATCAGCGTGGTGTCGCGGTTCGACCTGCGCGTGGTCGACCTGGACGCACTGCTCGACGCCGGCCGCGCGGCGCAGGAACGGCACCCGGCCGAGGTGGACGACGGCGGCGAGGACGAGCCGGTGGACTCGGCCGAGCAGGCGATCTACGAGATCAGCCGCGAGGTCGGTGAGGCCTGGTTCGAGCTGCCCGGCATCGAGATGGTCGCCGGTGCCCGCGCGTACGTCGTACCGGAGCTCCCGTTCGAGCCCCTCGACGCGGACGCCGAGGACGTCGTCACCGAACTCATCGCCCCGAACGGCGTCGCCACCCACGCCGAAACCTGGGCCTGACCGAGCAGTCCAGGTCTGATGATCCGGCGGGATCATCAGACCTGGACTAGGCCATCGCGATCGCGTCGATCTCGAGGAGCCAGTTCTCGGAGTAGATGTCGCAGATGATCACGGTCAGCGCAGGTGCGTGCTGACCGAGGACCTCTTCACGGATCTTCGAGTTGAGTGCCCGGAACTGCCGGTCGGACAGGTAGGTCGTCACCTTCACCAGGTTCAGCACTCCCATACCCGCCTCGGCGAGGACCGAGAGCACGTTGCGCCAGACCATCCGGCACTGCGCCTCGAAACTCTCCGGCACTCGGCCGTGCTCGTTGCCCCACGGCACCTGACCGCTGACGAACACCGTCCGCTCGGCCCCACCGACGACCACGCCGTGTGTGTAGTTCCCGGTCGCCGGCGGCAGGATCGCCGGGTTCAGCTGCTGGATCGCAAGCTCCGCCACAGTTTCCTTCCCCCTCCCACGTTGCTGCTTGCCCATGTCTACCCTGCGCCGGATTGAACCGCCTAGCCCATCGGGCCGTATCGATGGTGTTCCGCACCTCAACCGACAGGAAAGTGACATGTCGCTTCGCTCGAAGGGCCGTCCACTCGCTGTTGCGACCGCGTTCATCGGTGGTCTCGCGCTGGTCGCCCCAGCGACCGCCAGTGCGCATCAGGACCATCACGGATCGAGCCACCTCGCCGTCCAGCAGGTGAACCTCGCGTCCGACCTCCCCGGAAAGGCTCCGCTGCTCGACCCAGACCTGGTCAACCCGTGGGGCCTCTCACTCGGCGCGACGACGCCGCTGTGGGTGTCCAACCAGGGGACCTCGAGCTCCACGCTCTACTCGTCCGCGCCGGGCTCGACCACGGCCACCAAGGTGCCCACCGTCCGCGTGACGATGCCTCTGCCGACCGGCCAGGTCTCGAACCCAGGCACCGGCTTCGTCCTCACCAATGGGACCGTCAGCGCTCCGGCCCGGTTCATCTTCGCGACCCTGACCGGCCAGATCGCCGCCTGGGGCCCGCCTGTCAGCCCGACGATCGGTGCGGCGCAGATCGTCGCCACCACTCCGGGCGCCGCCTACACCGGACTGGCCGTCGCGACGGCGACCGCCGGAACCCAGCTGTACGCCGCCAACTTCGCGCAGGGCCGGATCGACGTGTTCGACAACGCGTTCAACCCGGTCAAGCTGCCGTGGTGGGCGTTCCGTGACCGCTCGCTGCCGAAGGGTTACGCCCCCTTCAACGTGCAGATGCTGGACGGGAAGATCTTCGTCGCCTACGCCAAGCCCGACCCGAAGACCGGCCGCAGCGTCGCCGGCCGCGGGCTCGGCTTCGTCGACCAGTACACGGTCGACGGCAAGTTCGTCAGCCGCGTCGCATCCCGCGACTCGCTGAACGCGCCGTGGGGCCTCGCGATGGCTCCGGCCGCGTGGGGTGAGCCGGCCGGCACGCTCCTGGTCGGCAACTTCGGCGACGGCCGGATCAACATCCTGCAGCCGAAGTCGCACGGCCGCTACAAGTCCAACGGCCAGGTCCGCACACCGGCCGGCAAGACACTCGCGATCGACGGTCTCTGGGCTCTGCTCCAGGGCACCGCGACCACCGGCGGCACCGACGCCCTCTTGTTCTCCGCGGGTCTCGACCAGGAGACCCACGGCCTGATCGGCGTACTCCGCAAGCCGTAGTCCACCTGGTGTCCGGGGAGATCGGGGCCTCCCCGGACACCAGAGGGCGTCTGAGAACTCTGCCGCCCTCTTAGGCCTTGAGCGACTTCTCGAACCAGTGATGGGCGTACGGCTCTGCGTTGAACGCGGGAACCTCCTGATAGCCCGACGCGCGGTACAGACCGATCGCCTCGGTCAGGGACCGATTCGTCTCCAGCCGTACGACGCTCGCACCGCGGGCGACTGCCTCGCGTTCGAGCTCGGCGAGCAACCGCCGTCCCAGTCCCAGACCGCGGGCATCGCGGGACACCCACATCCGCTTGATCTCCGCGGGCTCCTCACCATGCAGCTTCAACGCACCGCAGCCGATCGGCTCGGCATGCAGCGTCGCTACCAGCAGCAGGCCGGCCGGCAACGTCAGCTCGGCGTCCTCCGCCGAAATGCTGCGCGCGTGATCGAACCCGTTGTCGAACCGCTCGCCCAACTCGTCGAAGTACGAGCGCAGGCACAGCTGCGCCTCCGGCCGCCGCGGATCGACGATGCCGACGTCGACCATCGACGCGGTCAGCAGCCGTGACACATCGTCCATCGCGGCGACGAGCCGATCCCGCTGGCGTTCGCTCAACGGCGCCAGGATCGACCCGGCCAACTCGTCGGACCGCCTGTCCAGCAGCCGTCGCTCCTTCAACCCCGTCCTGGTCAGCCGTGCGATGCGCAGCCGCGCGTCCGCACCACTCTGCTCGACCCGGACCAGTCCGTCCTCCTCGAGTGACCGCAGCAACCGGCTGAGGTACCCGGAGTCGAGGCCGAGCCGGGTCCGCAGCGCCCGTACGTCGCAACCGTCAGAGCCGATCTCCCACAACACCCGGGCCTGCCCGAGCGGACGGTCCCGGGACAGGTAGGCGTCGTTGAGCGCGCCGACCCGCTCGGTGACGATCCGGTTGAATCTTCTGACCGGGGCGATCTCCATTCTCTGACTTTAGTCAGAGAATATGGCCTCAGTCGAGCGGCCGGAGTTCGTCGGCGTAGGAGACGGAGACGCGACGGAGTACGCCGTCCTTGACCGAGTACTGACCCATCCGCCACAGCGGCGGGCTGTAGGCATGGACGGTGACGCTGCCCTTGTCCAGACCGGTCAGGCGGTGGATGTGGTCGGGGCCGAAGCCGTACACATCGCCGGCCGTCACCTCGGTCTCGACCGAGTCGGTGCCGATCGCGAGGTTGTGCTCGACCAGCTTGCCCTTCGCCACCGCAACCGCGCCGGACGAGACGTCGTGGTCGTGCCAGCCGGTGTCGTTGACCGGCGTCCAGCAGATCAGCCAGACGTCGACGTTCGCGTCCCGGTGCAGGGAGGCGAACACCCGCTCCTCGTCGCTGTAGCCGACCTTGTCCTCCCACAGGTGCGGCTGCGCGGCAACCGACGCGGCCAGCTCGGACAACTCGGCGGCATCCAGGTCGCGGCCCGGAAGGTTGTCCAGCGACAGACAGTTGTTGAGATCCACAAGCCGGCTGGGCTGGCGCGCCGGGACGTTCGGAACGTCGGTGATCGGCTGGGCAGTCACTGCACTCCCCTCTCAGGAGATGGTTTCCCGGCCCCGGGATTGACGCCGTACAGGAGCCGGTGTGGGTTGGCGTGGCGGATCACCGCGGTCGCGGCGCCGCCTTGGCGGAGGTCGGTGATCCCGGCGTACGGCCGGTCGGTGCCGTGCACGACCTGGTCGATGCCGAGGACCCGCGCGACCGCGTCGATCCCCTGCGGGCCGTAGCTCGAGGTGTCGACGTACAGGTTGGGGTCGATCGTGCCGAGCCGGCCGCCGCGGGCGGCCAGGCGTTCGTGGTGGACGGGGGCGAGTCCGGCCGCGGCCACGAAGCACAGCCGCAACCGCGGATGCTGGTGGCGGCCGCCGTACGCGTGCCAGGCCCACCATGCGGCCTGCAGTTGGCCCGCGTAGTCGACGACGGGCGCCCACCACCCGGGCACCTCGCAGTCGGTCCGGGCCGTGCCCGGGTGGACGAGGATCGGCTTGTTCGACCCCTCGGCGACAGCGAGCAACTCGCCGACCTCGGCCCACCCGGCCGGGGTTGTGAGCACATGCGCCGGCAGCTGGAGTCCGAGGAAACCGTCAGCCAGCAGTACGCCGAGACCGTCGACGTCAGGTTTGATCAGATTCACCGAAGCCCAAGCCTTGAAGGGCTCTGGGAGCACGGCCGCACCTGCGTGCCACGCATCGAGTAGTGCGTTGTCGCGGAGCTGCTCGATGCCGAGCGGGCTCGACAGCGACACCGCCGCAAGCGTCGTACCCGTGTCCTGCTCGAGCGCGACGCGCTTGTCCACCGCGTGCGCGGCCGGATCAACCTCGTACGGCGCTTCGGTCGCGGTGTGCAGCGTCCAGCCGTCGAGGTACGGCGGCTCGGAGCGGGCTCGGAGCCGGTCGACGAACTCGGCCGGCCAGAGGTGCTGGTGGACGTCGATCATCGGCTCCTCCTCTCGGCGGTTTGATCAGATTGAAGCGCTTCAGGACTCTTAGAGTGAAGCGCTTCAAAGAGCCGCTTGTCAAGTTTCTGTCCGCTGCGCGGTCTAGGCTGCAGGGCATGTCCGGAACCGGCCGCAGGCCAACCCTCAAGGACATCGCCGCGGAGACCGGACTGTCGATGGCGGCCGTGTCCTACGCGCTGCGCGGCCTGCATGGCACTCCCGAGACCAGACAGCGAGTCCAGGACGCCGCCGACCGACTCGGCTACCAGGCCGACCCGGTGGCGCGTGCGCTCGCGTCCGGCCGGAGCGGTTCGATCGGCGTACTGTGCGCCTCGCTCGAGGACCTGTGGCAGCAGCGGCTGGCCGCCGCACTCGGCCGGGAGCTGCTCGCCCCGGACCGGAACGCCTGGATCATCGACTCGGCCGGCGATGCGGACCGCCAACTCGAGCTCGCCCAGCACCTGGTCGACCACCGCGCGGACGCGATCGTGGTGATCCCGATCAACCCGGCCGACAAGGGCTGGGCCGCGATCGCGCAGCATGCGCCGGTGATCGCGATCGGCGACGCACTGCCCGGCGCGAAGGCGAAATCCGAGGTGGTGTTCGACAACGAGACCGGCGTCAGCACCGCGCTCGGCCGGCTCGCGGAGGCCGGCCACCGACGCGTCGCGGTCCTCAGTCCGACCCGCCGGTTCGAGGTCGAGCGCCCGGCCGAGGAGATCGCTCAACGCGTCGGCGTGAGCCTGAAGCTCAAGGTCCGTATCCTGCAGTGCCCACACGACCTGGCCGGCGCGACCGAGGTCGCCCGCGAGCTGCTCTCCGGCAGCAACCGGCCGACCGGCATCCTCGCGCTGGCGGACTCGATGGCCTTCGGTGTGTACGCCGCCAGCCGCGAGCTCGGACTCCGCGTCCCGGAGGACCTGTCCCTGCTCGGGTACGACGACCAACCGATGTCGCAACTGCTCACGCCGCCGCTCTCCACGTTCCACTGGCCGCTCGCCGAGCTGGTCGCGGACGTCGTCGCGCGCGTCACTTCCGCCGTCGACACCAACCGCCGCGTCCGCCGGACGACGGTGGCTCCGACCCTGATCGAGCGCGGCTCGGTCGCCGCGCCGCCCACCTGAGCGACGCGACGATCTCCCGGCTGCGATCTCCACGCGCTCGAAACTAGACTAACTCACTACACTTACTGTTCATCGTCCACGATGTGAGAACGCCGGAAGGCCGGCCGAGCGGGGTGCTCGACCGGCCTTCGCGGGTGGTGCGGGTTACTTCGTACCGAAGACCTGGATCTCGGTCATGTCGGTGAACTGGCAACCGCTGAAGGCACCGTCCGGACAGTTCGTCGCGAAGTCCGGCACCTGCGGGCTGGTCATCACGAACCGGACGTACTGGATGCCGGTCGCGTTGCCCGTCGGAGTGACCAGGTTGTACTTGCCCCGGTTGGCCGCGGTGAAGGTGCCCTGCTGGGCGACCGCCCAGGTGGTGCCGTCGACCGAGGTCTCGATCCGGTAGCCGCCGGTCGAGGCGCTGCCCGCGTCACCACAGGTGTTCGACGGGTCGACGTTGAACGCCGTCACGTTGACCTTGCCGGACAGCTTGATGTCGACGTGCTTCTCGATCATCTGGTTGGTCGGCGTACCGGCGTCGTCACCGGTGGTGCTGCCCCAGCCAGTGCCCTGCGCGTTGTCGATCGCCATCCCCGGACCACACTGCGGGCTGAAGTCCGGACCGTTGAAGCCGACCGCCGAGCCGCCGCCGGAGCTCGCGGCCCAGTTGCGGCGCGGAGCGAAGTTCGACTTCGAGCCGCTCTTGGAGACCGTTGCCGGTTGCACCAGCAACTCGTAGCCCGGAGCGGACATGACGACCTTCGGATAGGTCCCCGGCGCGACCCCGATGATCTTGTACTCGCCCTTCGAGTTGGTCGAGGCGGCGTAGTCGCCGGCGTAGCCGGAGGAGTGACCGCCGATGTAGACCAGCGCGCCGGCCACCGGAGCACCGGTGTCCTTGTCCAGAACCGTGCCGCTGAGCGTCGTGGTCGCACCCGTCGGCGGCTTGTGGAAGTCCTCCGCCGGGAACGAGTCGCCGCCGTCGATGACACCGGCGTACCAGCCCATGCCACGGTTGGCGAAGACGGTCCAGATCGTGTCGGCGTTCTTGCCGCCGCTGGCGACCAGGTCGGCCTGCACGATCGCGTTGCGCATGTCGAGCATGGTCGGGTCGGCCGGCGACAGCTCCATCGCGCGGGTGATCAGGCTGACCGCGTAGCTACGGCCGAAGCGCTCACGCAGGTCCCACAGGGTCTGCGCCCAGACCTCGCCGGAGGCGTGCACCTCTGGCGTCCCGCCGATGGTCGGGAAGTCGCCGTAGGTGTAGCCACCCTTCGAGCCGTCCGGCTGGATGCAGTTCGGGCTGACGGCCTTCACGCGGCAGTCGATCGCCTGGGTGCGGAACAGTTGACCGGCCGCGACGTACTTGCCCTCGAGGACCTCACCGGGAGCGGTGGTGTCCTTCTCCAGTCCGTGCGAGACCAGGTAGTCCATCGCGTAGAAGTCGCTCCACGCCTCACCCATCGAACCGGCCTGGATGCTGTTCAGCGTCGAGTTGCCGGTGGCGTCGACGACCAGGCGGTTGGACAGACCGTGGGTGTACTCGTGGTACAGCACGCTCGCGTCGTTCGCGCCGCTGGCCGGCACGAACGGGTCCTGCGCGTCCGTCGTCCCGGGGAAGTGCCACAGGTACATCTGCATGGTCGGCGAGATGCCGTCCGGCGGGGTCGACATGTTCGCGTTGTCGATGTGGTTCGCGTCGGGGCCGCCGTTGGCAGCCGTCGCCGCACCGTCCAGCGCGTTCAGGTGCACCGGGTCGCCGCCCGCTGCGTCGAACGAACCGGCCGCCGGGGTGAAGCTGATCGGCGGCTTCGCCAGCCAGTCGTGGAAGTTGCTGGCCAGGTAGAACGCGTTGGTGACGTCCTGGTTCATGTTCGTCTTCCAGGAGTCCGGCTTGGCCGGGTCCCAGGTGCAGACGAACGACGTCGAGCAGAACGAGGAGGCGGTGGTCGTGAACGGCACCAGTTTGTACTCGGCGCCGGTCTTGGTGCCGGGCACCTTGACCGTCTCGCCGTTGTTCGGCTGGTTGTCGTCGTTCACGTCGGCCCAGGCGGCCACCGACGTACCCTCGAGCAGGGTCTTGGCGTTCTTCGGCAGCCACTTGTTGAAGATCAGGTTCTCGACCCGCTGCGTGCCGCCCTTCGCGGCGCCCGGGTAGTTGTCCTGCACCAGCGCGTCGCCGTTGCCCTCGTTGACCAGGTCCTTGCGGTAGAGCAGGGAGCCGGTCTGGGCGTCGATGACGTGGCTGTAGACGTTCATGCCGCCGGCGTTGACGTAGGTCAGCCAGCCCTTGCGCAGCCCGTCGGCGGTGTGGAACCAGACCTGCTGGGCGGAGTCGCCGTTGCTCCACTTGACGTCGGCGCCGGTCGTCTTCGCGGTCGCGGACTTCGCAGTGGCGCCCATGTCCTCGGCGGCGGCGGTGCGGGCCGCTGCGGCGGACACCTTCGGCGCGGCCGCTGCGGACCGGGCCTGAGCCTGGGACGCCAGCCCGGCGATGGGCGAACCCATCAGCGAGATCAGCTCGCCGTGCTTGGTGACGTTGGCCTTCAGACCGTTGCCGAACACCTCGACGCCGTCGACCGTCTGGATCCACGAGATGTGGTGGGTACCGAGGTCGTCGACGTATTCCTTGCGGAGCTTCAGCGTGCCGAGGTCCGCGGCGGAGAGCTTGAAGACCTCGGGGTGCGCCTTCACGTAGCCCAGCGCGACGTCGGTCGCCTTCTTCGCGCTCTTGCCGGTCAGGAAGCCGTTCAGCTTGGAGACCTGGGCCGGGGTCCCGGTGTTCGGGTCGAACTCGACGACACCCTGGGTGCCGAGCGACTCGCGGAACTTCTCCGACGCCGCCGACTCCTGGCCCGCGACCTTGGCGGAGCGGGTCGTGGTGGTCTTGGCGTTCGGCGTCCGGGCGTCGTAGTTGCCCTTGCGCTCCTTGCCCTTGGTGTTCTCGGACTGGGCAGCCTTGCCCTTGCCCTCATTGGGGCCGGCCGTCTGCGCGGCCGTGGCGCCGCCGGCGGCGGTCACGGCCAGCACGGTGGCGGCGGAGACCGCGGTTGCTGCCAAGAGCCCCCGCCGTCTGCGTGATGTGGTCACAGAAACGCTCCATCGAAAGTGTCTGCGCGGGTCGCCCTCCACGATCCGTCCGCGCCTGACCTTAAGCCGGGCCGACAGTCCGGGGAAGAGATTTCACCGGATTCGCGTGGAGACGAGGGTTGTCCTTCGTGCACGGAACAGTACTAGGAGCGACAGGAAAATCGTCGCACCCAGCCAGCCACCGGCTGCGGTGAGTGTCGCCCAGCCGGGAGGGCGGACCCCGATCACGGTGGGGTCCGCCCGTTCGATCAGAAGGCCCCGGCGCCGTTCGGCGTACCGAGACCGGTCGGGCCGTCCCATCCGGCGCGGGCGTTGCTCCACTGGGTCGTCGGGCAACTGCCGTTGCTGCCGCTGGTCACGTCGAACA
Source organism: Kribbella pittospori (assembly GCF_004331465.1). GTDB lineage: Bacteria > Actinomycetota > Actinomycetes > Propionibacteriales > Kribbellaceae > Kribbella > Kribbella pittospori. The sequence continues at coordinate 61,875 of NZ_SJKB01000014.1, read as the reverse complement.
GCGAGCCCGGGTGGGCGTACGGCACCGCGTTCGCGTAGCCGCTCGTGTTGCCGGACAACGCGTAGACCGCCGCGATGATCGGCGCCGCCTCACTGGTGCCGCCGAACTGCGCCCAGGTCGATGCCGTCTTGCTGGTCGGGTAGTAGATCGCCATCCCGCCCTTGGCCGGGTCGGCGGCCGCGGACACGTCGGCCATCGCCCGCTTCGCGCACCCGGTACCGAACGACGCTGCGCCACTCAGCGCCGTGTTGTACGTCGAGCAGCCCGAACCCGCGCCGGCCCACACCGTCTCGCTCCAGCCCCGCGAGTTGCTTGAGGCAACAAGGGACGTACCGCCGACGGCCGTCGTGTACGACGACGACGCCGGGTAGCTGCCGCCCTGGTAGCCGTCGTCACCGGTCGACGCGGTGACCGCGATGCCCGGGTGGTTGTAGTAGTGGCCGTAGGTGGCGTCGGACGCGTCGCCGCCGCCGTAACTGTTGGAGATGGCAACGACCCCGGGCTGCTGGGATGCCGTCACGACGGCGGTCCCCAGGTCGGCGAAGCTGGCGGACTTGGCCTGGACGACCACGATCTTCGCATCCGGTGCCGCGGCGGAGACGGCGTCGACGTCGAGCGCCTGCTCACCGGCCCAGCCCGCGTTGAACCGGGGCAGCGCCGTACCGCCGTTCTGGTCGATGATCCGCAGGCAGCCGTTGGCCGTCGTACAGGCGGACAGGCCGAACTGGGATCGGTAGACGCCGAGGTCGCGCTCCAGGTTCGGGTAGCCGTAGGCGTCGACGATCGCGACCGTGCGGCCGCCGGCACTCAGCCCGTTGAGCTTGTACGCGTCCCGCAGTCCGGTCGGCGTGAGTCCGGTGGCCGGGGGTGCGGTCGCGGCCGGCGCGACGCCGTTCGCATCGACCAGTTTGATCGCGTTGCAGCTCGCAGTGTGCCTGGCCGTGGTCGCCGAACAGACCTTGGCGGCGTGCTTGCCGGCCGTGTACGACGTGGGGGCCGCGACGGCCCCTTGTGCTGTCAGCCCTGCGACGGCCAATGCGCCGGCACCCAGGGCGGACACGAGAATCCGTTGCCTCAACAGAACTCCTCGAGCAAGGCAGGCCTCCGCCCCGGACCCTTCGGCGGAGGGCGGAGACCGGCGTGGGTGGGTGTCAGGAATCGTCTGCCGCGGCAGGCATCGCAGGCCAGCGATCGGACCCAGGACAAATGTCATGGGTTTGACCGCCGGACGGCCTGATTTTCCCTGTCCTGGCGGGAAGTTCCGCGACCCGGCAGCGGTGAAGGATTCCCCCTGACTTTTCCAGGGCCTGCCCTTGACACGGTTTCGGCCGTCGGGCCTATGCTGTCGAGAAATCGATTTCCCGCCCCAGGAGGCGTTCCGATGGACCAGTCCCTGCTCAGCCGGCGACGTTTCCTCCAGACGACCGGTGGTACGGCGCTCGCCGCCGCACTGGCCGGCTGCGGAGGAAGTGACGGCGGCGGTGGATCGAGCACCAAGGAGCTGTCGTTCGTCTACATGGGAACGGCCGAACAGCAGGCCACCTGGAACAAGCTGTTCGCGAAGTTCAGCGAGAAGCACCCCGAGATCAAGCTCAAGGCCGAGGGCATCCCGCTGTCGAACTGGGGCGACTTCTTCAACAAGCTCTCCACCCGGCTGGCCGGCGGCCAGGTGCCGGACGTGATCCAGGTGGCGACCGAGGGCCAGCGGCTCTTCGCGTCCAAGGGCCTGCTCGCTCCGCTCGACGACTACATCGCCAAGGACAAGTCGACGATCGACGAGTACTACGCGGACATGGACCCGAACCTGATCGAGTGGAACAAGAAGTACAGCTCCACCGACGGCAAGACCTACTACCTGCCGGGCGAGTTCAACACCATGTGCATGTGGTACTCCAAGGACCTGTTCGCGAAGGCCGGCGTACCGGAGCCGACGGCGAAGTGGACCTGGGACGACTTCCGGCACGCGTGTGAGCAGATCAAGGCGAAGACCGGGGCCTTCGGGTACGCCGCGGGCCCGGAGTACTTCGCCGCGATCATGCCGTGGCTGCTCACCAACGGGACGAGCAGCTTCAGTGACGACTGGTCCAAGCCGACGTACAACGAGGCGAAAGCGATCGAAGCGGCCGAGTTCAACCGGGCCCTGGTCGCCGACAAGCTGTCGCCGCCGCCCGGTGGGACGTTCGACGCGACGACCGCGGCGGCGCAGGGCAAGCTGGCGATGTTCGGCGGCGGGCGCTGGCCGATCATCAGCATCCGCAACCTGAAGGCGACCGCGAAGATGGGCATCGTGCCCTGGCCGACCAGGGTCGAGCAGGGCTCACCGGTGGGCTGGAACGGCTACCCGATCATGAAGGCGTCGAAGAAGAAGGACGACGCCTGGACCTTCATCAAGTTCCTCATCTCGACCGAGGGATCGTCGTTCTTCGCGCAACTCGGCGGCACCATCGTCCCGGCCCGCAAGTCGATCGCGAACAGCGAGTCGTTCCTCACTGACGCACCGAAGGGGACGGAGTACCTCTACCAGGCGCTCAGCTACGCGACCCCGATCCCGTCACCGGACAAGGGCGCCGCCGTACAGAAGGCGGTCGAGGACGGCTGGAAGCAGGTGCTGACCGGCAACGCGTCGCCGGCCGACGCACTCGGCAAGGCGCAGACCGCGCTCGAGGGACTCGTTTGAAACCTCAGCGGCGAGACTGGTTGCCGGGCTATCTGTTCATCAGTCCCGCCGTACTGCTCTTTCTCGTCTTCGTCGCCGCGCCCCTGGTCGCCGCGTTCGGTCTGAGCTTGTTCCATTGGGATCTGCTGAGTACGCCGGAATTCGCCGGGCTGGACAACTTCCGCCAGCTCGTCACCGACGGCGCGACGATCCGCGCGGTGATCAACACCTTCGTCTTCGCGATCTCCTCGGTGATCACGCATATCGGCATCGGCATGCTGCTCGCGCTCGGCGTCCACCGGACCATGACCCGCGGAACGAAGTACTTCGTCCGGACGGCGTTCTTCTTCCCGTTCCTGGTCTCGTGGGCCGCGGTCGCGCTGATCTGGAAATACGTGCTGGATCCGACCTTCGGTATCGCGAACCACTACCTCTCGGCGACGACCAACTGGCTGGCGTCGCCGACCTGGGCGTTGCCGACGCTGATCGTGGTCGACTGGTGGCACACCATCGGCTACACGTTCATCATCCTGCTGGCCGGCCTGCAGACGGTCCCGGCCCAGCTGCACGAGGCCGCCCGGGTGGACGGCGCGAACGCGTGGTGGCGGTTCTGGAGCGTCACGCTGCCGGTGATGTCGCCGACCATCTTCTTCGCCACCGTGATCACGTTCATCGGCGCGTTCCAGATCTTCGATCCGATGGTGATCATGACGCAGGGCGGCCCGGACGGCGCGACCCGCAGCATCGTGCAGTACACCTACGAGAAGGGCTTCCAGTCCTTCGAGATCGGGTACGCCGCCGCCCTCTCGCTGGTGCTGTTCGTCGTGATCATGATCGTGACCGGGCTCCAGTTCCGGCTCAGCCGCCGGTGGGTGCACCTGTGAAGGGCCGGCTGCTCGACCTCGTCCTGGTGCTCGGCGGGCTGCTGATGATCGCGCCGCTGGTCTGGCTGATCACCACCGCGCTGGCCGAACCGATCAACGCGTTCCAGTTGCCGCCGCAGTGGATCCCGCGACCGCCGACGCTGCAGAACTTCCAGCAGGTGCCGGAGCTGATCCCGTTCGCACAGATGGCGTGGAACAGTCTGCAGATCGCGGTGCTTACGACCGCCGGTGCGCTACTGACCAGCGCGCTGGCCGCGTACGCGTTCTCGCGGCTGCGGTTCCCGGGCCGGGACCAGATCTTCTCGGTGCTGCTGGCGGCGCTCGTCGTACCGGTGCAACTGACCGTCGTACCGATCTTCATCATGATGCGCTGGTTGCACCTGGTCGACACGACCGTGGCGATCTGGTTGCCGGCGTTGGTGAACGTGTTCGGGATCTTCTTCCTGCGGCAGTACATCGCCTCGATCCCCCGCGAGTTGGACGAGGCCGCGATCATGGACGGCGCGAGCCACTTCTGGATCCTGTTCCGGGTGATCCTGCCGCTGGCCCGGCCGGGCCTGACAGCCCTCGGCATCTTCGTCTTCGAGGCGTCCTGGAACAACTTCTTCTGGCCGTACATCTTCCTGTCGTCACCGGAGAAGATGACGCTGCCGGTCGGCCTCGTCTCGCTGCAGGGCGCGATGGGCGGCGGCCCCGCCGTGGTCCTGTTCGCGGCCATCACTCTGGTGGTGCTGCCGATCCTCGTGCTGTTCCTGATCTTCCAGCGCTCGTTCATCGCCTCCATCGCGACCACCGGCCTGCGCGCATGACCGACCACCTGCCTGCCGCCTTTCGCGCACTGTGGCACGAGCTCCCGTTGCTCGCCGCGGCCGGAGTCCTCGTCTGTACGGCGTCCGGCCTCGTAGTCCTGCTCAGTCCAGGACTGTCCCCGGTCAGCGTGTTGCTCGGCGCACTGCTGATCGGTCCGGTGTGGGCGGCCGTGGTCGCCACCGCCGACTCGGTGGTGCGTGACGATCGGGGCGGCGTCCTGCTCGTGCTGCGTAACCTGCGCCGACACTGGCTTGCCGGGCTCGAGGTGGCTCTGGTCCCAGGTGTCATCGCCGCGCTGGCCGTGCTGAACCAGGCCATCTACAACGGTCCGGTCTTCGCCATCCCCTTGGCCGTCAGCGGTTGTGCGACCGTTCTGGCCTTGCTCGCCTCGTGCTACGCGTTCAGCCTCCGCGTCACCGGTCAGCTGCGAGGGAAGGCGTTGTGGTTCACCGCCTTGAGCCTGGTCGCACGTGCACCACTGGTCCCACTCGGCGTACTCGCACTGGCGTTCGTCGCGCTGCTGCTCGGTACGTCGGTGACAGCCTCACTGCTTCTGCTTGCCCCCGGCCCGGTGGCGTTGTTCGCCTCCGCAGGTACATGGACGGAGAATCATGCGCTACACCGGTGACAACCTTCGGCACTTCGCCCTGCCCTTGGGCGGTCTGGGCACTGGCACGCTCGCGTTGGCCGGCAACGGTGCGCTGCGGCAGTGGCAGCTGCACAACATCGGCAACCACGAGGGTCATGTGCCGGACAGCTTCTTCGCGCTGCGGCTGTCGCGGGTCGAGCCGCCGGTGGACGAGATCCGTGTGCTGCAAGGGCCTTCGTTGACTCCCTCCGGCACCCCGCTGGTCACCGACGACGTCGTACCATCCGGCGAGGCACGACTGCAGGAGCTGCTCCGGCCGGTCGGCGAGCCTACTGTGACCGCGACGTACCCCGGCGCACGCGTCGACTTCGACACCGACCTTCCGATCGACGTCAGCATGGACGTGTTCAACCCGCTGGTGCCGTCGGACGCCGAGGCGAGCTCCCAGCCCGTGGCCGCGTTCACGTTCACGCTGCACAACCCCGGAGACATCGCAGTGCACGGCAAACTCGCCGGCGCCTTGCAGAACTCGGTCGGCTGGGACGGCGTCACGGCGATCGACGGTGTCGCCAACAGCCTGTACGGCGGCAACACCAACCGGATCCGGCGCCACGACAACTGGACCTCGCTGGTCCTGGAGAACACCACACTTCCCGCGGACCACTCCGGCGCGGGACAACTGGTGCTCACCACCGACGGCGCCGGCGCGCTGACCTGCGCACAGTGGTCCCGGCCTGAGGAATTCGTTGCCTTCCTCAACGGTCCGACGACGCCGGTCAGCGGGGCCAGCTCACCCGGGACGACGTGGAACGGCGGACTGGCCGTGCCGTTCCACCTCGACCCGGGTGAGACGACGCAGGTGCGGTTCCTGATCGCGTGGCACTTCCCGAACCGATATGTCGACTTCAACCAGTTCGGGCCGCGGCACGACTACGGCCACAGCCGCTTCTGGCTCGGCAACGCGTACACCCGTCGTACGCCGGACGCCGTCGCTGTGGCCGAGTCGTTCATCGCAAGCTGGCCTTCGCTGCAGGCACTCAGTACTGCCTGGGCCGACGCCTTCGAGTCCAGCACTCTGCCTGGTGAGGCGGGCTCACGGCTCGCTGCGCTGGTGGCCGACGTACGCAGCCCCACTGTCTTCCAGACTGCCGAGGGAACCGTGCTCGGCTTCGAGGGCGTGCTCGGCGCGTCCACAGTGATGTGGGGCGGCCGGTACGGCGGGTCCTGCCCGCTCAACTGCACCCACGTGTGGAACTACGAGCAGACGCTGTCCCGGCTGTTCCCCGCGCTGGAGCGGAACATGCGAGACACGGAGTACGACGTGATGCAGGGACCGGAGGGGTACATCCCGCACCGGGTGATCGCACCGACGTACCACCGGCAACTGTGGGACGTGGTGATCGGCGGTCCGGAGGAGCCGGCCCTCGACGGCATGCTCGGCAACGTGCTGAAGACGTACCGCGAGGTGCGACACGGTGCCGGTCTGGACTGGCTGCGGAGTCGTTGGCCCAACGTCCAGCGACTGCTCACCCACATCCGTACGAAGTGGGATGCCGACGGCACCGGCGTACTGCGTGGCATCCAGCCCAGTACGCACGACATCGACCTGTGTGGCGTCAACTCGTTCATGGGCACGCTGTGGCTGGCCGCACTGCGCGCGGCCGAGGAGATGGCACTGCTGCTGGGTGAGGACGCGAAGGAGTACCGCACGCTCTTCGAGGCCGGCAGCAAGGCGTACGACGAACTCCTCTACACGGGCGAGTACTACCGGCAGATCCTGTCGCCGGAGGAGAAGCCGGACTTCCAGTGGGGCGACGGATGCCTCGCGGACCAACTGATCGGGCAGTGGTGGGCGCACCAGCTCGACCTGGGCTACCTGCTGCCGCAGGACCACGTGAAGACCGCGCTGCGCAACGTACTGCGGCACAACCTGCGCACCGGCTTCGCGGACTTCGAGCACCCGTACCGCGTGTTCGCCGACGGCGACGACACCGGACTCCTGATGTGCACGTGGCCGCACGGCGGAAGGCCCGACGTGCCCACTCGGTACTGCGACGAGGTGTGGACCGGCTCGGAGTACCAGGTCGCCGCCCACTGCCTCTACGAAGGCCTCATCGACGAAGGCCTCAGCATCCTGCAGGGCCTGTGGAACCGGTACGACGGCACGCGCCGCAACCCGTTCAACCCGATCGAATGCGGCGACCACTACATCCGCAACGCCGCCGGCTGGTCCGTCCTGGAAGCCCTCACCGGCTACCGCTACAACGCCCTGACCGCCACCCTCACCTTCGCCCCACTCGACATCACCCGCAGCAACGGCGACTGGACCGTCCCCTTCGTCACCCCCACCGGTTGGGGCGTAGCCACCAAGTCCGCCACCACCCTCACCCTCACCTGCCACACCGGCACCATCAACGTCCAAACCCTCCACGTCGACGGCACCGCCCTCTCCGTCGACGGCACCGCCGTACTCGGAAAACCCTTGGTGGTCACAACGCCCTGACCCCTACCGTCGAGCCATGTCGCTCGTCGAACGCGCACAGGCTCTCCAGGCCGAGGCTCAGCAACTGTTCACCCGCCTCGACCTGCAGACCGCCTTCCCCTGGCAGCCGGTGCTCATCGGCAGCGCGCTCTCCGGACTCATGGTCGTCCGAGACCTCGACGTCATGTTCGACGCCCCGAACGCCACCACTGCGACCATCCTCACCGGCCTCACCACCCTCGCCCAGCGAGTAGACCTCCAGACCGTCGACTTCCGCGACGAGCGCGGCGACCGCCGCCCGACCCCCGCGATCACCGACGAACGCTTCTACGCCGTCCTCCACACGCAAACCTGGAAGATCGACCTGACCTTCTGGCTACATGTCGTCGACCGTCCCCACGTCGCCGACGCCCTCCGGCTCCGCGACTGCACACCCGAGCAGCGCCTCACCATCCTCCGGTTGAAGCAGGAGTGTCCGGACGCAGACAGCTCCGCCATCTACCGCGCCGTACTCGGCGAGTAAGAGCGCCGGCCGTCCGGCAACGCCACCGGACGGCCGGGGCTCGGTCAGAGGAAGCCGAGGGAGGCGTACTCCTGGTCGGTGAAGAGGCGGGAGCGGATCAGGAAGCGGACGCCCTCCGGGGCCTCCACCGAGAATCCGCTGCCGCGGCCCTTCACCACGTCCACAGTGAGCTGGGTGTGCTTCCAGTACTCGTACTGGTTCGCGGACATCCAGAACGCGATCGGCCGGTCCACGCCGTCGACGACCAGATCGCCGAGATGCACGTCCGCCGACCCCGTTCGAAATTCCCCGTCCGGGTAACACATCGGCGAACTGCCGTCGCAGCAGCCACCGGACTGGTGGAACATCAGCGGACCGTGCATCGCGGTGAGACGGCGAAGCAGGTCCACCGCCTCGTCCGTGAGCAGCACCTTCTCAACAACCATCAGAAGAAGCCGAGCTTCGACGGGCTGTAGCTGACCAGCAGGTTCTTGGTCTGCTGGTAGTGGTCGAGCATCATCTTGTGGTTCTCCCGGCCGATGCCGGAGTTCTTGTAGCCGCCGAACGCCGCATGCGCCGGGTAGGCGTGGTAGCAGTTCGTCCAGACCCGGCCGGCCTGGATCTCCCGCCCGGCCCGGTACGCCGTGTTGATGTCGCGCGACCAGACCCCGGCGCCGAGGCCGTACAGAGTGTCGTTCGCGATCTTCATCGCGTCGGCGTAGTCGTCGAACCGGGTCACCGAGACGACCGGCCCGAAGATCTCCTCCTGGAAGATCCGCATCTTGTTGTCGCCCTCGAAGATGGTCGGCTGGATGTAGTACCCGCCGGCCAGGTCACCATCCAGCTCCGCGCGAGCGCCACCGGTGACGACCTTCGCGCCTTCCGCCCTACCGATGTCCAGGTAGGCGAGGATCTTCTCGTACTGGTCGTTGCTGGCCTGCGCGCCCATCATCGTGTCGGTGTCGAGCGGGTTGCCCTGCTTGATCGCCTGGGTCCGCGCGGTCGCGTCGCCGAGGAACTCGTCGTAGATCGACGACTGGATCAGCGCCCGGGACGGGCAGGTGCAGACCTCGCCCTGGTTCAGCGCGAACAGCGTGAAGCCCTCCAGCGCCTTGTCGTAGAACTCGTCCTTGGCCGCGGCGACGTCGTCGAAGAACACGTTCGGGCTCTTGCCGCCGAGCTCCAGCGTGACCGGGATGATGTTCTCCGAGGCGTACTGCATGATGAGGCGGCCGGTCGTGGTCTCCCCGGTGAACGCGATCTTGGCGACTCTGTTGCTCGAGGCAAGCGGTTTGCCGGCCTCGACACCGAACCCGTTGACCACGTTCAGTACGCCGGGTGGCAGCAGGTCGGCGATCAGCTCGAGCAGCACGTGGATGGAGGCCGGCGTCTGCTCGGCCGGCTTCAGTACGACGGCGTTGCCGGCCGCCAGCGCGGGCGCGAGCTTCCAGGTCGCCATCAGGATCGGGAAGTTCCACGGGATGATCTGCCCGACCACACCGAGCGGCTCGTGGAAGTGGTACGCGATGGTGTCGTCGTCGACCACAGAGACCGACCCCTCCTGGGCCCGCAGCGCGCCGGCGAAGTACCGGAAGTGGTCGATCGCCAGCGGCATGTCGGCGGCCAGCGTCTCCCGCACGGCCTTGCCGTTGTCCCACGTCTCCGCGACCGCGAGCAGTTCGAGGTTGGCCTCGATCCGGTCGGCGATCTTGTTCAGGATGTTCGCGCGGTCGGCCGGCGACGTCCGTCCCCAGCCCGGCGCGGCACCGTGGGCGGCGTCGAGGGCTCGCTCGACGTCATCCGCCGTACCGCGCGCGATCTCGGTGAAGTTCTCGCCGGTGACCGGCGTGGGATTCTCGAAGTACTGGCCCTTGGCCGGCGGCACCCATTCGCCACCGATGAAGTGCTCGTAGCGGGACTTGAAGGTGACCGGGCTGCCATCCTGCCCGGGAGCTGCGAAGATCGTCATAGGTCCTCCTTGGAAACCCGACGGTGGACCGAACCTAGGTCGACCGACGTTGCACGGACGTTGCAGCGTGAAGTGAGGCGGCATGGATGCACCGGAGCAGGCCCGCCGATTGAGCCAGCTGTACGACGACGTGCTCGGCGGGAACCGTGCACCGGACGCGCCGCGCCCACTCGTCGCCGCGTCCTGGGAACGGTCGCTCGCGGCCGCGGTCGATCCCGAGCTGGACGCGCCGCCGGTGATCGTCGACCACGACATCGTCGAGTCGATCCGGGAGAACCATCCGCTCCGCGCCGTGCTGCCGGTGTTGCGGCAGACGCTGACCACGATCGCCGACGAGGCGTCGCACATCATGATCATCACCGACGCGCAGGGCACGATCCTGTGGCGCGAGGGTGCGGCCGACGTACGGCGTCAGGCCGACCGGATCGCGCTGTCGGAGGGAGCGGTGTGGTCGGAGGAGCAGATCGGCACCAACGGCATGGGTACGGCGCTCGCCGTCGGAGAGCCGGTCCAGATCCACTCGGCCGAACACTTGGTCCGTCGGATCCACGAGTGGACATGCGCCGCCGCGCCCGTCCACGACCCCGACACCGGCAAGCTGCTCGGCGCGGTGGACGTCTCCGGGCCGCTGCGCACAGTCCATCCCGCGATGGTCGCGCTCGTGACTGCCGCCGCTCAGCTCGCGGAGGGACAGCTGCGGGTCCGGATGGCCGCGGCTGACGAGATGCTGCGCGCCCGCAACATGCGCCACCTGATGGCGCTCGGCGACGCGCCCGGTGCCTTGCTCACTCCGACCGGGAGAGTGCTCGCGGTGCAGCCCCTCGAATGGCTGCCCGACCGGCTGGTCGTGCCGGACGGCGCCGACCGGATCGACCTCGGCGACGGACGCGAGGGAGTGATCGAACCACTCGACGAGGGCTTCCTGCTCCGCATTCCCGGTACGCCGGTCCGCCGCGGCCGACCGTCACTCCGGCTGAAGGTGCTCGGCGCCGGTCAGCCGATCGCGGTCGTCGGCGGCCGCGAGATCGCGCTGACGCTGCGGCGGGCCGAAGTACTCGCACTCCTTCTTCTGCATCCGTCCGGGCTGACCGCGGAGCAGCTGATGCTGCAGTTGTACGGCGACGAAGGCAATCCGACAACTGTGCGCGCCGAGATGCACCGACTGCGCAACCTGCTCGGTGGCGGTGTCCTCGACACCAAGCCGTACCGGATCGTTGCCGATGTCACCGGCGACGTGACCGACGTACAGACGGCTCTCCGGGACGGCGATCTGCACGCGGCGCTGGAGCTGTACGCCGGTCCCCTGCTGGCTCGCTCCGACGCCCCGGCCCTGCGCGCCGAGCGCGACGAACTCGACGCTACCTTCCGCCGCGCAGTCCTCGACGCCGAAGACTCCGAGCTGCTGTGGCGCTTCGCACAGACACCGACCGGCGCCGAGGACCAGGAGATCTTCGAGTCCCTCAACGCCGGACTGCCGCCGGACGATCCGCGACGCGCCGCCGTCGCCGCCCGGCTGGAGCGGTTGGTCGATTAGAGTCCGCGGAACCTCTGTATCGGTGAGGGCACAATCACATCTCTGGCGTGACGAGCCCGACACCGACATGACTCGCGGGTAACCAACCAATAACATCGCTGGTATGCAGATCCTCGCCATCGTCGTCTCGCTCGCGGTCGCCGCGGTCGGGGTCGCGTTGTTCGGCAAGACGATCGGGCACATGGTGTCCGTCATCAAGCTCGGCCAGCCGGCCGGGCGGACCGACAGTCCGGGGCAGCGCACCACCACGCTGGTCAAGGAGTCGCTCGGTCATACCCGGATGCTGCAGTGGAGCCACATCGGCGTACTGCACTGGTTCGTCGCGTTCGGCTTCATCGGACTGTTCCTCAGCCTGGTGACGGCGTTCGGCCAGTTGTTCGACGCGCACTACGCGCTGCCGGTGATCGGCCACTGGTTCGTCTTCGAGTGGGTCAGCGAGTTCCTCACCTGGACCGGTCTGGTCTCGATCATCGGGCTGATGGCGATCCGGCTGCGCAACCTGCCGAAGGGCGAGAAGGGCCGCTACAGCCGGTTCTTCGGATCCACCGCCTGGCAGGCGTACTACGTCGAGTACACGATCCTCGGCGTACTGATCTGCATCCTGTTGCTGCGCGGTCTGGAGTACGAGCTGGGCGCGGGCAGCAAGTTCCACTTCCCGAGCACGTTCTTCGTCGGCGAGGCGCTCTTCGGCGGGCTCAGCGTGTCCGCGTTGGAGAACACGGTCTACCTGGTCGCGATGATCAAGATCCTGATCTCGTTCGCCTGGATGATCACGATCTCGCTGAACGCCACCATGGGTGTCGCCTGGCACCGGTTCACGGCCTGGCCGAACATCTGGTTCAAGCGCAAGCCTGCTACTAGTGATGGCGGCGGTCTGGCATTGGGCGCTCTGCAGCCGATCATGGTCAACGGCGCGCCGATCGACTTCGAGAACATCGAGGAGCTCGACGAGGACGCGGCGCTCGGGGTCGGCAAGGTCGAGGACTTCACCTGGAAGGGTCTGCTCGACTTCACCACCTGCACCGAATGCGGTCGATGCCAGTCGCAGTGCCCGGCCTGGAACACCGAGAAGCCGCTGTCGCCGAAGCTGATCATGATGGGCCTGCGCGAGCACGCGTACGCCAAAGCGCCGTACCTGCTGGCGTCGTCCGACGACGAGCGCAAGTCGCTGCCCGAGCTGGTGCTGGCCGAGCAGGACAAGCCGTTGGTCGGTCCCGCGGACGTCGCGGTCATCGACGAGGACGCGTTGTGGGCGTGTACGTCGTGCGGTGCGTGCGTGCAGCAGTGCCCGGTCGACATCGAGCACGTGGACGCGATCATGGACATGCGCCGCTACCAGGTGCTGATCGAGTCGTCGTTCCCGTCCGAGCTCAACGGCCTGTTCAAGGGTCTGGAGAACAAGGGCAACCCGTGGAACATGAACCCGTCCGGCCGGATGGACTGGGCCAAGGACCTGCCGTTCGAGGTCAAGCAGGTGGGCGCCGACGTCGAGACGCTGGACGAGGTCGAGTACCTGTTCTGGGTCGGCTGCGCGGGCGCCTTCGAGGACCGGGCGAAGAAGACCACGCAGGCGGTCGCCGAGTTGCTGAACATCGCCGGCGTCAGCTTCGCCGTACTGGGCGACGGCGAGACCTGCACGGGTGATCCGGCCCGGCGGTCCGGCAACGAGTTCGTCTTCCAGCAGCTGGCGATGCAGAACGCGGAGGTCTTCAAGGAGACCGGCGCGAAGAAGGTCGTCTCGACCTGTGCGCACTGCTTCAACACGCTGAAGAACGAGTACTCCCAGCTGGGTGTCGAGCTCGACGTCATCCACCACACCCAGCTGCTGAACCGTCTGGTCCGCGAGGGCAAACTGACTCCGGTCGCGCCCGCCGACAGCACCCTCAACGGCCAGAAGATCACCTACCACGACCCGTGCTACCTCGGCCGCCACAACCAGGTGTACGACGCCCCGCGCGAACTGCTCGACATCATTCCGGGCGCGGAGTACGCCGAGATGCCGCGGAACAAGACCAAGTCGTTCTGCTGCGGTGCCGGCGGTGCCCGGATGTGGATGGAGGAGAAGATCGGCAGCCGGATCAACCTGAACCGGACCACCGAGGCGGTCGCCACCGGCGCCGACAGGATCGCCACCGGCTGCCCCTTCTGCCGGGTGATGCTGTCCGACGGCCTCACCGCCCAGCAGGCCGACGGCACCGCCCGCGAGTCCGTCGAGGTCCAGGACGTCGCCCAGCTGCTCCTTGCCTCGGTCAAGCGCGGCTGAGTGCAGGAAGCTGCAAATAACTTCCCTCGCAGGTGATGCGGGCCTTAAGATCCGATGCTCGCATCACCTGGGGAGGAAGCAGACTCATGAAGTTCCGTGCCGCTGTGGCCACCGTCGCCACGCTGCCACTGGCCCTCGGCCTGGCCGCCTGCGGCAACAACGACAAGCCCGAAGCCGGCCGCGACTGGGGCAAGATGCCTGCCGCGACGCCGACGGCGAACACCACCGCCGAGCCGCTCAAGCAGGCACCGGTGGTGCACCTGAACCGGACGACCTTCGTCCCGGCGATGACCACCGCGCTGTCCAAGCAGAAGTCGTGGAAGATCGTCGGCACGATGACCGGCAACGGCACGACCCTGATGAGCATGAAGGGCGTCCAGACCACGAAGCCGGCCGGCATGTCGATGGAGATGACCGGCGCCGCATTCGGCACGGGCACCGCGAAGGTCCTGCTGGTCAAGGGCATCCTGTACGTGTCGATCCCCGGCACCACGCCGGCCGGCAAGTTCGTGAAGATCGCCGGCAAGCAGACCGGGCAGCTCAGCCAACTGCTCGACGGCGGCGACCCGACCAAGATCTACAAGTCGTTCGACTCGAGCATGGCGAGCCTGAAGTTCGTCCGCACCGAGACGATCGGCGGCCAGAAGCTCGACCGGTACGACGTCACCGTGAACACGGCGAAGGCGCTGGCGGCCCAGGGCAAGAAGGTCCCGGCCGGTGTCCCGAAGACGCTCACCTACACGCTCGGGATGGACAAGGCCCACCTGGTCCGCCGGATGTCGTTCGCGCTGATGGGCGTGTCGATGGTGATGACGATGTCGGAGTACAACAAGCCGGTCAGCATCACCGCGCCGCCGGCGAGCAAGATCGTGCGCTGAGGCCGGATCCGGTCAGATCACATTCGTCGGTGAGAACTTCTCGTAACCTCATGTTGCGCAGGTAGAAACTTACCTGTTCCAGAAGTGATCACCGACGGATGATCGGGTGGGCTGGTGCCGATGAGCTTGCGCGTGGGTAGTACTCGACGAACCTTTCTGACCGTGACCGGAGCGGCGGCCGGACTGGCGCTGACCGGCAGTCTTCCCGAGATCGGGAGCGCCATGGCCGGCGCCACCGGCCGCACCGACCGGCGAGATCCGTTCACTCTCGGGATCGCCTCGGGTGATCCACTGCCGGACGGGGTGGTGATCTGGACCCGGCTCGCGCCGGAGCCGCTCGCGCCGTTCGGCGGGATGGATCGCCGCCCGGTCGAAGTCCAATGGCAGGTTGCGGAGGACGAGCAGTTCCGCCGGATCGTCCGCCACGGCACGACGCAGGCTCGGGCCGAGTCGAGTCACTCGGTGCACGTCGACGTACGAGGGCTGCGTCCCTGGCGGCACTACTGGTACCGCTTCCGCGTGAACGGACGGTTCAGCCCGGTCGGCCGGACCAAGACCGCACCGCCGGCGGACGCCAACCTCTCCAGCCTGTCCCTGGCCTTTGCCTCCTGCCAGGCCAACTGGGAGGGCTGGTACACGGCGTACGCCGACATGGCCAAGCGCGACCACGACGTCGTGTTCTTCCTCGGCGACTACATCTACGAGTTCGGCATCGACCGGGGCATCCGCCCGGACTCGAACGAGCCCTACATCACGCAGCAGTGCGTGACGCTGGACGAATACCGCCAGCGGTATGCGGCGTACAAGCTCGATCCGGACCTGCAGCAGGCGCACGCTGTCGCGCCGTGGATCGTCACGCTGGACGACCACGAGGTGGTCGACAACTGGGCCGACGAGGCGCACCCGAGCGCACCGCCCGCGCAGTTCCTGGTACGGCGTGCCAACGCATTCCGCGCGTACTGGGAACACATGCCGCTGCGGCTCGCGCAGTTGCCGAAGGGCCCGGACATGCAGCTTTACCGGCGATTCCAGTTCGGCCGGCTGGCGGAGTTCAGCGTGCTCGACACCCGGCAGTACCGCTCGGACCAGGCAAACGGCGACGGCACCAAGGCGCCCGGTCCGGAGTCGAAGGACCCGGCCCGTACGATCACCGGTGCCGCGCAGGAGAAGTGGCTGCTCGACGGCTGGACCGCGTCGCGTTCGCGCTGGAACGTGATGGCGCACCAGACCGCGATCGCCCGGCTCGACACCAAGGACGGCCCGGAGGTCCTGGTCCCGATGGACACCTGGGACGGGTACGAAGCCTCCCGCGACCGGGTCCTCGGTGGCGCCGCGCAACGCAAGGTGCGCAACCTGGTCTCGATCGCCGGCGACCTGCACCGCAGCGTCGCCTCGGACCTCAAGCTCGACTTCACCGATCCGGCCTCCGCAACCGTCGGCGCCGAGTTCGTCGGTACGTCGATCACGTCCGGGATCGACGGCATGGACCTCGACCCGGGTGGCGCGACCTTGCTCAAGGAGAACCCGCACCTGAAGTTCGGGAACTTCCAGCGCGGGTACGTGAGCTGCACCATCACCCCACAGCGGTGGATCTCCGACTACCGCGTCGTCGACAAGGTCAGCGTCCAGAACGGCGCCGTCACCACCCGCGCGAAACTCTTCGTCGAGGACGGCCGCTCAGGCATCTCGGAGGTGCAGGCATGAGCATTCGCTGGCAGACGGCCATCGCCTTCGGAGCTGTGGCCGCGACAACCCTGATCACGTCCGGCTCGATGCCTCAGGCAACAACCGACGTACAGGTCAGCACCGATCCGCAGCAGTTGAACGTGGTCGGCCTGCCCTGCTTCCCGGGCAACCTGACGCTGACCATGACCAACACCGGCCGCGAGGACCGGTACGCCGACCTGACGCTGGACCCGAGTGGTCCGCTGCAACTGTCCCGGGAACTGTTCTCCTCCTGGCTCCCGGCCGTCGACCCCGACCAACCGGTGTCCGCGCCGGTGGAGGTCCGCGTCCCGCGGGACACCAAGCCCGGCAGCTACACGATCGATCTCCAGGTCGACAAGACGCGACTGACGGTCCCGGTGACAGTGAATCCGCTGCCCTCGAAGGACCCCGGCAGCAACGTCGCACTGGGCGAGCAGGCCGCCGCATCGTCGACGCACGGCAACTTCACGCTCTGCGGCGCGCTCGACGGCGACAAGGACTCCGAGCACTGGGACACCCTGACCGGCTGGAACGACGGCACGCGTGCGGTGTTCCCCGACAACTACGACGTCGCGCTGGCCGCGCCGACCACGATCAACCGGGTCGAGCTCTACACGCTCGACTCGAACAAGTACCCGGCCTTGACCAACGGACTGCGGGACTGGGACGTCCAGGTCCGCAGCGGCAGCGGCGACTGGCAGACCGTCACCCAGGTCCGGGGCAACACCCTCGGGCACGTGACGTCGACGTTCGATCCGGTCCAGGCGGACGCCGTACGCATCCTCTGCCTGGACAGCAACGACCACGCCTACTCCCGCATCGTCGAACTCGAGGTCTACGGGAGCTAGTGCCCTCCCATCACTTCTTCATCTTTCAATCCTGTCGGGGCACTGCGAGACAGCTGTCAACGAAGGTATGAGGCACCGTTGAAATCCATGACGGAGCCGCTGGACCAGGTCGCCTGCGGAGATGCGAGCCAGTAGATCGCGTCTGCCACCTCCTCGGCGGTGGCGACGCGGTCGAACGGGCTCTGCGCCCGGATCGCGTCGCCGCCGGGACCGGCCAGGAACGACTCGGTCATGTCCGTGGCGATGAATCCGGGCGCAATTGACGTCACGGTGATGTCATGTGGCGCCAGCGATACCGCCAGTGACTGCCCGAGGGCGTGCAATCCCGCCTTTGCAGCGCCGTACGCAGGCACGTCAGGCTCTCCTCGGTAAGCGCCGCGTGACCCAACGTTGACGATCGCACCCCGCCGGCCGCCCTCCGCAGGCTCCTTGTCCAGCATCTGCCGAGCTACGCACCAGGTCACATGCGCCGCCCCTTCCAGATTCACCGCGAGAGTACGACGCCAGGCCGCGACCCACTCGTCGTACGGCGTCTCCGCGAGCGGATGCCCGATCCGGCGCGACCCCGCGACCGGCTCGTCGACGAACAGCGCCGCGTTGTTCACCAGCACGTCGATCCGGCCGAGCACAGCGGCCGATTCGTCAACCAGGGAAGGGATTGCGGCCGAGTCACCGAGATCCGCGGTGACCACCGCATGACCATTGCCAGGCAGACTCGCACGCACCTCCTCGGCCCGGTCGACCGCACCTCGGCAGTGCAGCACGACCCGGTCGCCGGCCCGCGCGAACGCCCGCGCAGCCGCGGCGCCGACGCCCCTGGACGCGCCTGTGACGAGTACTCCTCTGGACACTGTTCCTCCCGGTCTTCGACTGGCCCACATTCTGCCCTGGCGCCACGATGACGACGTCATGACATCAGAAGGGGTTGACAGTGACGTCACGATGACGTCATAGTTCTAGCCATGGAACTTGACCACTATCTCGAATCGGTCCGGCGAAGCGTGGAGAACGCCACCGCCCTGGCCGACGATCAAACTCGCTCCGTGGCGCAGCGCCTCGGGGCCACGCTGGATGACGCGGGCCGCCTGGCCCTCATCTCAGCCCTGTCCGACGCCGCCGGGGAGATCAGCCGCGAGCTGTCCCCCGGTTCGGTCGAGCTCCGGATGGCCGGTGGCCGTCCCGAGTTCGTGGTCACGCCGGCCCCGAGCCAGCTGACCGGCCCCGACGAGACGGACGACGAGACCGACGACGACACCGAGACCGAGGACACCGACCAGGTGACCCTGGACGCCGACGAGCCGACCGCACGGATCACGCTGCGGCTGCCGATGTCGGTGAAGAACAAGGTGGACGAGGCCGCCGCGGCCGAGGGCATCTCCTCGAACGCGTGGCTGATGCGCACCGTGATGACCGAGCTGGGCGACCGGAACCGCCGCGGCAACCGCCCGCCCCGGCCCCCGCGCCCGCCGCGTGGCGTGTTCGGTCCGGATGGACCGCTCGGCCCGAACGGGCCGCTCGGACCCGACGGAGTCTTCGGACCGGACGGCGTGTTCGGCCCCGGTGGCCCCTTCGGCGAGGAGGGCGTCTTCGGACCCGAGCGCGGCCGGCGCGGCCGCAACCGGGACCGCGACGACCGTGACCGGGACAAGGATCGCCGTCGCCGTGGCGGCCACGGCCCGGGCCAGCGGATGACGGGGTGGGCCCAGTGAGCGGCTTCAGCCAGCAGATCGTCGAGGACGCGACCAAGATCGAGAAGCTCCGGATCGAGATCGGCTCCGGCCTGGTCGAGATCGTGCCGGCCGACGGCACCGAGACGATGGTCTCGCTCGAGGTCGACAGTGGCACCGAGGACGACGTCCTCGTCGCGATCCGCGACGGCGAACTGATCGTCGAGGGCCCGCGCAATGTCCGCCGCGGACCGGAGATCCAGGTCCGGATCGCCACCCCGGCGACCATGGAAGCCCGGATCAAGACCGGCTCCGGTGACATCAGCGCGCGGGCGCCGCTGGCCACCGCGCGACTGTCGACCGGTTCCGGCGACGTCCGGCTCGACCGGGTCGAGGGTGACCTCGGCGTCACCACCGGCAGCGGTGACGTCCGGGCCGAGTACGTCGCGGGCGCGGTCCGGGGGAGCACCGGCTCGGGGTCGATCAACATCGCCGAGGCCGGCGACGCGGTCGGGCTGAGCACCGGCTCCGGCGACGTCCGGGTCGGCGACGTGGCCGGACCCGCCAGCGTCAAGGTCGGCTCGGGTGACATCACCATCGAGCGGATCCGCGACCACTCGGTCGCCACCTCCGGCTCCGGCGACGTCACGGTCGAGATCGCCGACGCGCCGAGCATCCAGGCCGAGACGGCCCGCGGTGACGTCCAGATCGGAGTACCCGACGGCGTCCCGACGTACCTGGACCTGAAGACGGTCACCGGACGGATCCGGTGTGATCTGGAGCCGAGCGACAAGCCGGCCGAGGGCGACCGCGCGCTGATGCTGCGGGCCCGCACCGTCTCCGGCGACATCACCGTCACCAAGGTCTGACACACCCATCACCCAGGAGGTCCCGCCGGCAACGGCCCGGCGGGACCTGGGCGAAGCATTGCCGAAAACCATCCAGAGGGGAGCAGGACGATGATCACCGAACACCAAGAGGTAGCCCGCCACCGCGTCAACGAGCAGTTGCGCGCCGCCGAGATCCGCGCCGAGCGGCACGGACGCAAGGCCGCCCGGCCCCGCACCAGCGGACCCCGCTACGAACTGGCCGGCGTCCTGCGCCGGATCGCCGACCGCCTGGACCCGCAGCGCCGCCTCGACTCGCAGCGCCGCCTGGCCGAGCCGCAGTCCGGCCACCGCGGTACCGGCCTGTCGGTCGTCCGATGACCGGCGCGCCGATCAACGGCCCGGCGGCCGCCCTTTGCAACTTGCTGCAACGTCTGGGTTTGGTGACGGTTCGGACCCGCGGACGCTGCTAGCGTTCACGCCGTCACTCTTGGTTCACAACTGGGGAGAGAAACAACGATGTTGCGTCCGTTGATCACCGCAACCGCTGCGGTCGTGCTGCTGGCAGGCTGCAGCGGCGGTGACGACAAAGCTTCTGAATCAAGCTCCGGCAGCGACAACAACGGCCAACAGGCCTCGACTCCGGCCACACCGGCGGTCCCGTCGTTCGATCCTCCCAAGGCCTTCACCACCGCCGCGGCCTACCCGGTGCCCGATTTCAAGGGGCGGGAGCTGTACGACGATCCCAAGCTCGGCATGGTCGGCCAGGTGGCCCTGGTCGCCAACTACCGGGGTCTCACCGGCCACGACGTTGTCGACCCGAGCAAGATCTGGGAGATCGAGTCGACCGCGGCGGACACCACCGTGGTCAGCGACGCGACCGACCCGATCGCGGTCAAGGTCAACGGCAAGGACGCCGCGGTGATCGCCTACGCGGAGGCCGACAAGGGCAACGGCACGCAGAAACCGCAGGGTCTGGTGCTGGTCCAGTGGATCGACGTGGCGTCCGGGCAGAAGCTCGCCGAGGTGTCCACGCCGGTGAGCACGGTGAACGGGACCGGCGTCGCCGCGGCCGGCATGCCGAGTCTGACAAACCTGCAGTACGATCCGCAGACCGGCCAGGTCGCCATTGGTGTCACCGCCCGGGGCAATCTGATCGTGAAGACGCAGAACGCGACGGTGTACGCGGACCCCCAGACGAAGAAGTCCACCGTCGTGCCGGCGGTCCTCCCGGGCGCCGTACACAACGGTGTGGTCGCGGGCGCGAATCCCGAGAGCAAGACGGACGCCGGCGATGCCGGGGTCCTGCTCATCGACGGTGCGACCGGCAAGGTCACGAAGCAGATCCCGCTGAAGCAGGGCTTCCTGACGCCGCTCACCGGCGGCGCCAAGCACGCGTTCTTCTACGGCACGGTGTACGCCGGGGCCACCATCAGCGAGACCGCCGCACTGTTCTCGGTCGATCTGTCGACCGGCACCGTGGTGAAGTCGGCGCCCGGGTTGTCCGCTCGGGACTCTGGTGGCTACGCGTGCACCTGGGACCAGGTGAGCTCGATCGTCTGCACAGAGGCCGCGGCGACCGGTCCGCAGGAGATCCTAGGTTTCGACGACAACACCGGCAAGAAGGAGTGGGGCTTCACCAGCGAGTCCGCAGGGCGCGTCGTGCCTCGCGTGACCGCGGCGTTCCACGGCGTCGTGTACGTGCAGACCGAGAAGCAGCCGGTACTGCTGGACGCGAAGACGGGTCAGGACCTGCCGAGCGCGTCGACGTCGGGCAGCCCGAGCGCGAGTTCGAACGACAGCCCGTCGGCCGGCGACACTCCCTCGGGCAATGACTCTCCGTCGGGCAATGACTCTCCGTCGTCCGGCGCCACTCCGTCGGACAGTAGGTCCGCCGGCGGGAGTGACATGAGCCTCTACGACGGCAAGCCGGCGTCGCCGGTCGCGGTGTCGCCGTACGGTGGCGTCTACGGACAGCTGCCGACCGGCGGTGGTTACGGCTCCGGCGACCTCCAGTCGGTCCTCGTCTACCTGAAGCCGACGGCCTGACATAGCTGGAACGAATAGCCCCGGAAACCCCGGGGCTATTCCTTTGCTAGACGTCCGTGCGGTGGAAGTTCTGGTACGACCGCGACGGTGTCGGGCCGCGCTGGCCCTGGTAGCGAGAGCCGTACTTCGCCGAGCCGTACGGGTGCTCGGCCGGGGACGACAGCCGGAAGAAGCACAGCTGGCCGATCTTCATCCCGGGCCAGAGCTTGATCGGCAACGTCGCCACGTTCGACAGCTCCAGCGTCACGTGCCCGGAGAAGCCCGGGTCGATGAAGCCGGCGGTGGAGTGGGTGAGCAGCCCGAGCCGGCCCAGCGAGGACTTGCCCTCCAGCCGCGCCGCCACGTCGTCGGGCAGCGTCACCTGCTCGTACGTCGATCCCAGCACGAACTCACCGGGATGCAGAATGAACGGCTCCTCACCGTCGGGTTCGACCAGCCGGGTCAGGTCGGGCTGTTCCTCGGCGGGGTCGATGTGCGGGTACTTGTGGTTCTCGAACACCCGGAAGAACCGGTCCAGCCGCACGTCGACACTCGACGGCTGCACCATCGCAGCATCGAACGGATCCAGCTGGACCCGTTTCGCGTCGAGCTCGGCCAATATGTCACGGTCGGAGAGCAGCACGGTCGCACGTTAGCAGCGCCCCACTGATCCGCCCAGCCGACGCCGGCCTTCGACCGCGCACCATTCGAGGGGATAACCCCTCGAATGGTGCCTTCTCCCCTGGTACACGAGGGGAGAAGGCGCACGTCGCACGGATATCCCCGGGAATGCCGGGGCCGGCCTGTTCGGGTGGCTGGTGGCGGATCGTCCGGAGCCCTCAGCTCCCCGGCGTGACCTCACCACCAGACCGTCCCGGCGATGGTTCCGGCACCGTTGCGGCGCACCGAAACCCGGGCCTCAGGCAACGATCAGTCGGCCAGCTTGTTGAACTTCGACACCTGGGTGGCGAAGGTCTTCACCTGCGCCGGCGACCAGTCCTTCAGCAGATCCTCGATCACCTTGTGCCGCTTCTTCCGGGCCGCCGTCAGCTTGCGCTTACCGGCCGCGGTCAGGGTCAGCAGGGTCGCCCGCGCGTCCGACTTGTCGGCGGCCCGCTTCAGCAGACCCTCCTCCTCCAGTCGTGCGCAGGCCCGGCTGACCGGGCCCTTGTCCACCTCGAGCGCCGCTACCAGGTCGGCCATCCGCACCGGCGCCAACTCCTCGACGTGGTTCAGCAACGCGTACTGCGCCGGCTCCAGGTCCGGGTGCGCCTCGTCGGACAGCGTCCGCTGCAGGCTGCGCAGCCGCCGCGCCAATGTGACGAGCTCCTTCTCCAGGTTCTCCAGCGCGTCACTCGTGTCTGTTGCCACCATTCACCCCTTCATCCAGTTGCCCCGCAACCATCTTGTCCGGTCCCGAGGACCGTGTCCTCACGTTGCGTCAAATGTTGCCCCCGGCAACACGTTCTAATCTGCCAGAAGATGACCAACCTGCCCAGTCCTGAGCGTGCCCTTTGTGGAAAACTCCCCAAGAACCCCTCGCGCAAACCGCCCGCACACGTCTTTTCGATGCACCGGGCATCGTCTTCGTCCCGTTCGGCTGATCCGGCAGCGACCAACCGGTCCGCCGCGCCGGACCCGGCGTGCCCGCGGCCCGCCCGATCGGCTATGCTCTTCACCGCCTGCTGGTCCCACCGCCAGGCAGCGCGGGTGTAGTTCAATGGCAGAACATCAGCTTCCCAAGCTGACAGTGCGGGTTCGATTCCCGTCACCCGCTCCACCACAAGACCCCAGGCCAGCGGCAGGATTCTGACCCGGGGTCTCATCATTTCTGCGGGCTGACTCGGCCGCCGTGCCCGTTACGTGCCCGATGCCGCCACGAGTCCGTCGCCAGGACCCTCCCGCAACCGTCCGCAACAAGTTCTGACATTGCCCGAGCGACGCTCCGGAATGTTGACCTGCGCAACTATGCGCCCTGACGCCGGTGAAACGAACGCTTCAGGCGTGCGTTTGACGTAGACGTCGACGTGCGGCCGCGTTGACAAGGCCGGTGGAGCCTCAGAAAGTGATGGACATGATCCGTGTTCTGGATGACATGCCGGTTGGCGTCCTCGGGTTCGAGGCCGTCGACGATGTGGAGAAGGAGGACTACGAGAACGTCCTCGTGCCGGTCATCAACAAGGCCATCGCCGAGCACGGAAAGGTCCGTGTCGTCTACGTCCTGGGTCCAGAGTTCGATGACTACGAGGGCGGGGCCGTCTGGGAGGACCTGAAACTCGGCTTGCGGCACCCCGCCGCTTTCGAGCGAATGGCAGTTGTGACCAATGCGCGCTGGGCCGGCCCGGCGATCAAGCTCTTGAGTGTCTTGTGGCCCGGACAGGCACGAGCGTTTCCACTCTCTGAACTCGAGTCGGCGAAACGTTGGGCAGCCGAGGTTCCTAGCTGACAGCGCGGGTTCGATTCCCGTCACCCGCTCTCAGGCCGACCTGAACCCCTTCCTCCAGTTTCGCCGGAATCTCACCGGCCAGTCTGTAGACCTCGGCAACTGTTGCCAGCCGCCGTGCAGCGTCGGTACGTGGCCCTTCTAAGGAAGCTCTAAAGCTCGCTGAAACCACAGCTGAGGCCGTGCTGTTTGAGTTCTTGCCAGGGCGCCGGTTCTCGTCCGGCGCGATCACTGGACGAAAGGACTCACGATGATGAAACGCCCACGGCTGGTCGTGGCCACGGTAACGCTCGCCGCGCTGGCCACGACCGGTACGGCGTCGGCGGCGACGTCCGGTCCGGATCCCAAGCCCGGCGCCGCGACATCCGGTGCCGCGGCAAAGGTGGAGGACAAGTCCAAGGCGGCCGCGGATGCCGACTTCGCCGCGATCGCGGCCAAGCTCGGGGTGACGACCGATCGGCTCACCGCCGCGCTGACCGCGGCCAAGAGGTCACTGGCCGGCACGAGCAAAGTGACGCCGCAGGCATTCGTCGCGGCGGTCGCGGCCAACCTGGGACTGCCGGTCTCGCGGGTCAAGGCCGCCGTTGAACCGCTGCTTCTCAAGCCCGGGCGCCCCCGTCCCGGCGACGAAAAGAAGGGCGACAAGGTCGAGAACCCGCGGAACTCGCCGTTCGCGTCCAACGCCGCGGCGGCACGTCTGGCGGGGGCGCTCGGCGTCGATCGAGCCAAGGCCAAAGCCGCCCTGGTCGCTCTGGTGTCGGCTCCCGGTGGAATCGATCCGACGTCCAAGGCCTTCCGTCAGATCGCGGGCTCACTCGGGGTCAGCGCCGCCCGGCTCACGACCGCGTTGGGGGATCTGAAGCAGTCACTGGCCAACGGCTGACCGCCGCCGCATCCTCACATCATCACAACTTCATGATCGACGGCGAGGATGGACGACCATGCGGATACTTGTCGTGGACGACGACCCGGCTGTGCGACGGTCGTTGGAGCATGCGTTACGGCGGGACGGCTACGACGTGGCATCCGCCACTGACGGGGCGTCCGCCCTCTCCGAGCATGGCGTGTTCCGCCCGGACGCGGTGGTGCTCGACGTACTCATGCCCGAACCGAACGGGCTTGAGGTATGCCGGACGCTGCGTTCGGGCGGGCATGACACACCGATCCTGATGCTCACGGCCCGGGACCTGGTCACCGACCGGGTCGCCGGGCTCGACGCGGGGGCCGACGACTACCTGGCCAAACCCTTCGCTCTGGAGGAACTGCGGGCCAGACTTCGAGCTCTGCTGCGACGCAGCGGTGCAAGGGCCGAAGTGCTGCAGTTCGCCGACGTCGTCCTTGACCTGAGCGGCCGCCGGGCCGAACGCGCCGGCCGACGCCTGGAGCTGACCAAGACGGAGCTGTCCCTGCTGGAGCTGTTCCTGCGCAATCCCCGGCGGGTGCTGAGCCGTACCCAGATCTTCGAGTCCGTCTGGGGCTACGACTTCGGCCCGGAGTCGAACGCGCTGTGGGTCTACATCAGCTACCTGCGAAGAAAGCTCGAGGCGGACGGCGGCAGCAGACTGATCCAGACGGTACGTGGCCTGGGATATGTCCTGCGCGAGGAGCCATGAACCTGCGCACCCGACTGGCCATCGCCGGCGGGGCCATCGTCGCGGGCGCCCTCGTACTCGTGTCGGTGGTCCTGTATCCGGCGGTGGAAGCCAGCCTCCGCGGCCGGATCGACAGCTCCCTGGTGGAGGCGGCCGGCCAGGCACCGGACGTGGCGAAAGCCATCAAGGAGAAGTTCAAGGGGACGTCCAACGAGTCGGCCTTCCCAACCGCTCCGCTGGGGATAGGGAGCACCCAGTTGCAGATCGTGCCGAACCCGGTCCAGGTCGGGCCGTCGACGCAGTTCGTCGATATCACCGGCCGCGACGTCGCCGTCGCGAACGGAACTGCCGCTGCCTACTTCCGTAACGCGGTCTACAACGGCATCGAGTACCGCGTCTACACCGCCGGATTCCCAGGAACACCCGGCGCGCTCGTGCGCACAGCGATCCCGCAATCCGATCCAGCACCCACCCTGCGCCAACTCGCCTGGCTGCTCGCCGGATCGACGGTGGCCGCCGGACTCCTGGCGGCTCTTGCCTCACGCCTGGCCGCACGCCGGGTCCTACGCCCGGTACGCCAACTCACCGAGACCGTCGAACTGATCCGCAGGACCGGCGACCTTGCCATCCCGATCCCCGCCGACAGCCAGGATGAGATCGGCCGGCTCGGCTCCGCGTTCGCCGGGATGACCGCCGCCTTGGACGAGTCCGTCGGCGCTCAGCGCCGTCTGGTGGCCGACGCCTCGCACGAACTGCGCACGCCACTCACAAGCCTGACCGTGAACCTCGAACTGCTGGCAGAAAACCTGGCCGACGCACAGGCCCCACACCTCGCCGCCGAAGCGCTCGGCCAGGCCGGCGAACTCAGAACCCTGATCAATGACCTGATCGACCTGGCCCGCTACGGCCAACCCGCCTTCCACACCGAAGACGTCCGCCTCGACCTCGTCGCAGAGCGCGTCGCGGCCCGCGCGACACGTCGGGCAGCAGAGATCGAATTCGACCTGACCTGCGCGCCCACCCTCGTCCACGGAGATCCCGACGCCCTTGAACGCGCCGTTGCGAACCTCGTCGACAACGCCGTGAAATGGAGCCCGTCCGGCGGCCGGATCCTGATCAGCGTCAAGGCGGGCGCCCTCGACGTCGCAGACGCCGGCCCCGGGATCCCCGACAGCGAGCTCGAATTCGTCTTCGACCGCTTCTACCGCTCACCCGCTGCCCGCGCGCACCCCGGATCCGGACTAGGCCTGGCCATCGTCCGACAGGTCGCCGAGGCTCATGGCGGGACGGCCGAAGCCCTGCCGTGCCAAAGCGGCGCCTTGTTGCGTCTGAGACTGCCGGTGAGTAGCGAAGACGCCGAGCCCTAGTCAGGCACAGCCAACGGGCTCGGTGAGGTAGGGCGCGAGCATCAGGTCCAGTTGCTCGGAGAGGAACTCGGTCAGCGAGCCCCAGCCGGTCACTGCCCAGACCTGCAGCGCGCCGTTGAAACAGACAAGGGTGTGGCGAGCAAGAGCCAGTACGTCGGCATCCGGGCGCAGCTCGCCGGCCTCCTGGGCCGCGCGGTACAACCGGGCGCAGCTGTCGACGATCGCGGCGGAGTGCGCCAGCGCGTGCTCCCGGAACTCCGGATCGGCGACGTCGAGCTGGACGAACCCGAGCCCGTTGCCGAGCTCCTCGCGGTGCTTGATGTGGGCAACGGCCGTCAGCGCGAAGTCCCGCAGGGTCGCCAGCGGGGAGGTGTTGCGCGCCTGGGATTCCTCCACCGCACGGAGCACCATCACCGGCGATCGGGCGGCCGAGGCGAGCAGGAGACCGCGCTTGGAGCCGAATCTCTGCACCAGAGTCGGAGCCGCCAGACCAACGCGGGAACCAACCGCTGCGAGCGTCAATTTCACCGGTCCCAGCTCGGCCAGGACCTGGCGAGTGGCGTCCAGGATCACGTCGTCGCTGACCAGCCGCGGCCGAGCCATCCCCCACCATTCCGAGTTTGTGAACCGTCATTCGTTAATGACGAAACAGTAACAGATCCTTGTTGGATCAGTTAGTCAATGGCAACGGGTGAACAGCGGGACCCGGAGAGGGCCCGCGTGGGTGCTCGTTGCCCGGTCCCCCCGCCGCGGGCTGGGTTCGTCGTACCAACGGGAGCCTCTTCATGCGTTTCGCCCGCACCGCCTTGGGCCTGTTGCTGACCCTGATAGGCCTGGTCGTCACCCTCGCCGGAGCCGCGGCCGCCTTCTGGCTGGTCGGCCCGGACAACACGATCTCCACCGGCAGTCAGCCGTTGACCAGCAAGGGCCTGGCCGTCATCACCGCGCCCGATCTGCTGGACCGGCACGGCCCGACCCTGCACGTGACCGCGACCGGCGACAAGCCGGTGTTCGTCGGCGTCGGGCAGGACCTGGACGTCTCCAACTACCTGGCCGGCGCGGCACACACCCGCGTGATCCGGTACGACGTTCCGTCGACGTTCAGCACCCAGCAGATGCGCGGCGGCATCCCGCGGCTGACACCGCCCGGTGAGCTCGACTGGTGGGTCGCGAAGTCGGGTGGCAACGGCCCGCGGTCGATCGCGTGGCCGATCGAGGACGGCAAGTTCGACGTTGTGGTGATGAACGCGGACGGCAGCCCGGCGGTCGACACCGACGTTCGCTTCGGCGTCGAGGTGCACCGTGGCTTCGGCATCTGCCTACTGGTCCTCGGCACCGGCATCGTCCTCTTCGCCCTCGGCCTGACCCTCGCCTTCCGCCGCCGCCCGGCCACTGTGGTCCCAGCGTTCACACCCGCGCGGATCGCCTCCGTCCCAGCTCCAGCTCGGTCCGTGCCGGTCTCCTCTGCGCCGGCCGCCGCAACTCCGGCCGCCTCGGCTCCGGCCGTCGCCGAGCCGGTCTCGCCTTTCGCGCCGGAGCGGGTCAGCCCGTTCGCGCCCGTCCCGACCGATCCCCGGGCGTACCGTGCGCCCGCCGACGAGCCGATCACCGAGGAGATCCCCGTCTGCCTCCCGGCGGTCACCTACCCGACACCCCAGCCGAAGCCGGCCAAGCAACCCATCCCGGCCGCCCCGATGCTGATGTCCCCCGCCGCCGTCGCCCGCGCCAAGTCCCCCGCCCTCCTCACTCCGGTCGGCGCAGGCGCCCCGGCGTACGACGACCACGTCCAGACGTACGACGACCCGGTCGTCGAGCCGGAGACCGTGTCTCTGGTGGAGTCGCCGGAATTCGAGAAGAGCGACGAAGCGGTCCGGAAGACGGCCGCACTCCTCGCCAGCGGCGCTTTGTTGCTCACGACAACGAGTTGCGGTCTGCTCCCGGCCAAGAACAGCATCGTCGCCTCCGACATCCGCCCCGCCGTCACCCTCGCCGACGCGCAGGCCGTCGTCGCGAAGTACAACCAGCTCAACAACCGCGCCAACGCGAACCGCGACGCGAAGCTGTCCGAGACGATCGAGGCGGATCCGACGCTGGCGCAGACCCGGGCCGGGTTCGTCATCAGCCGCAAACTCGACGCGGCCGGCAAGGACTCGACCAAGCCGTTCACCTACACCGATCCGCAGATCGGCGCTCCGGAGTTCGGGTCGTACCCGATGCGGTTCGTGGTCAGCTCCGGCGTTTCCGGTGCGCCGGACAGCCGCCAGCTCGGCGTCTGGCAGCGGCAGAGCGCGGGTACGCCGTGGCTGCTGACCAA
This sequence comes from Kribbella pittospori, assembly GCF_004331465.1. Taxonomy (GTDB): domain Bacteria; phylum Actinomycetota; class Actinomycetes; order Propionibacteriales; family Kribbellaceae; genus Kribbella; species Kribbella pittospori. The sequence continues at coordinate 32,515 of NZ_SJKB01000014.1, read as the reverse complement.
CTCGGTCTACCCGTCGGCCGCGATGAAGCTGCCGCCGATGGAGGGACTGCGGACGCCGCAGAAGGCCGACCTCGACAAGCTGTACAGCCTGCCGACCTCTGCTGCCACCAACCTCGCGGCGTACCTGTCCGGCGGCGCGAAGTCCGCGCAGGCGAAGTACTTCGTCCCCTCACCGGGGTCGGCGAAGCTCCTCGAGCAGCGGGCGAAGGCCAAGATCGCGGACACCAAGGAGTCGTACATCGCGAGCGTCTCGGACACCTTCACCCCGTCCGGCGAGCCGTTGACCTTCATCACGTCGTCCGGCGAGGCGCTCGTCTTCCTGGCACTGACCGAGCAGTACCTGCAGCGCGTCGAGCCGGGGTCGAACGCGTACTGGACCAGCGGTGAGGCGACCGCGTTCAGCAGCATGGTCAAGTACACGCAGACCCTGCACCAGGACTACCTGCACCAGGTCGCGCTGGTCATCCCGACCAAGGCGAGCGGCGGCACCATCCGCATCATCTCGATGGACGGCCAGCTGGTCGGCGCCGGAGGGTCCTGAGCCGCGTTCCTGATTAGTCAGCGGCAAACGGTTGCTGAAGGATAGTTCCGGCTGGTTGACTCCGGGCGTGAGGTTTTTCCCATCCGCCCGGGAGTACCAGTGGACATCACCCGTCGCCGCCTGCTGTCGTTAGTACCCGCCACCGCGCTGCTGACCGCGGTCAACCCCGCACCTGCCGCGCGCGCGGCCGAGACCATGACTGCAATGGATGCCGACCCCGGCCAGTTGCTCACCAACGCGATCGGCATCTACGCCGGTACGCCGGAGTCCAACGCGCGCACCGAGGTCGCAGCCAAGCTCACCAGCCTCGACAACACCGCCCGGACCTGGCTGGCCGCGCTGGACACCGCCGGCGCGGGCGAACTGTTCGCCGGTCTCTCTCTCGGCACGAGCGACCCGAATCTCAGCGCGTCGTACCAGCATCTCTACGAGATCGCGCTCGCCTTCCGGCGTCCCGGCCCGGCGTCGGACCTGCAGGGCAACGAGCAGGTCCGCGCCAGGGTCGCCGAGAAGCTCGGCTGGCTGCATGACAACTACTACGGCGACCAGTCGAAGGGGTACTACGGCAACTGGTTCACCTGGGAGATCGGCATCTCGACGTTCGTGTCGAAGACGCTGGCCCTGATCGACGCTCCGGCCGGGCTCGTCTCGACGTACGTCGCCTCGATGGACGCGTACCTGCGCAACGGCAAGGACGGCGACGTCGACCTCGACTCACGCTTCCACACCGGCGCCAACCTCGTCGACATCACCGCGAACCGGGTGCTGCAGGGCGCGCTCACCGGCGACGACGCGCGGATCCGGAAGGCGCTGCAGGACCAGTTCACCGTGTTCGCCACTGTCGATCCGTACAACCTCCAGCACGGCGTCACCGACGGGTACTACGCCGACGGCTCGTTCATCCAGCACGCGTCCGTCGCCTACACCGGCTCCTACGGGAAGGGCTTGCTCAGCCGGGTCGTGCAGACGATCAAGGTGCTCGACGGGACGGAGTACGCGCAGGGCGACGATCTGGTCGGCGTGGTGCAGGGCTGGGTCGAGGACGGGTTCGCGCCGCTGATCTTCGAGGGCTGGATGATGGAGATCGTCAAGGGCCGCGCGGTCTCGCGGACCACCACCGGGTACGCCGACGTGGCCGTCGTGGTGGAGGCGATCGTCGACCTCGCCGACTACGCCACGGGTGACGACGCCGGTCGGCTGAAGTCGTTCGCGAAGTTCACGTCGCGGCCGACGATCAACCCGACCAGCTTCGTCTCGCCGGTCAGCGTCGCCCGGTACGCCGACATCCAGGCCGACCCGGCGATCGTGCCGGCCGATCTCAACCCGGCCGCGAGCAGTACGGCGTTCAACGCGATGGACCGGACCGTGCACCGCCGGCCCGGCTTCGCGTTCGCGCTGGCGCGGAACTCGGAGCGGGTCAGCAAGTACGAGTACATGAGCGGCGAGAACCTGATGCCGTGGTTCCAGGGCGACGGCGCGCACTACCTCTACCTGGCCGGTCAGGACCAGACGCAGGCGTTCGGGATCGACTACTACACCACCGTCTCGCCGTACGCGCTCGGCGGTGTGACCGCGCCGGTCGAGACCCGCAAGACGATCCCGGAGCTGTACGGGACGCCGTACTACGACAACCCGTCGCACCCACTGAACTTCACCTCGTCGTCGGAGTCGCAGAACACGTATGTGTACTTCCCGGTCGGGACCAATGTGTACTCCGGTGGGGCGACGCTCGGTGCGTACGGCGCGACTGGGTGGGTGCAGTCGGACGACTTCGCGTACGCGTCGCGCGACATCCTGCCGGACGACTTCGTGGTCTATCAGAACGCGTCGGCGACCAAGTCGTGGTTCATGCTCGACGACGAGATCGTCGTTCTGGCAGCCGGGGTGGGCGACAAGTCCCGGGCCGTGACGACGACTCTCGACACTCGCATCGCGGCGCCGGGCGCGCCGGTTGCGATCACCGGCGTACGTCGGGACGGGCGGGACTGGACTGGGACGGGTACGACGGATCCGCGGTGGTTGCGGTACACGGATGGTGGGGTGGCGCTCGGGTACTACTTCCTGCAGCCGAGCCAGGTGTCGGTCGGGCTCGAGGCGGTCACGCGGAGCCGGCGGGTGGTACGGACGTCGAATCCGGACACGGCCGTGACCAAGCAGGTCTTCGGCCTGACCGTCTCGCAGCCGGCGCACACGACGCGATCGCTCGCGTACGCATTGGTGCCTAACGCAACGGAATCCGCGTTGCGCGGCTACCAGCACGGGCGGATCGCCGTACTGGTGAACACCTCACGGCTGCAGGCGATCCAGCATCTCGGGCTGCGGCTGACCGGCGTGAACACGTTCACCTCCGGTCACCACAACCTGCCAGGGCTGACGATCGACGGGCCTGCGTCCGTGTTGCTGCAACGGCGTGCCGATCGGTCGAGCACGGTCGCCGTGTCCGACCCGACCACGCAGCGCGACACGATCACGGTGAACCTGTGGGCGCAGTACCTCCGGCCCGAGTCAGCGGACCCCGGCGTAGAGGTCACGCGAACGGTGACAGGGACGCGGCTGACGTTCACGACGCGGCACACCTACGGGCGCAGTCTGACGGTCAGGCTTCTTCCAGCCTGGTGATCAGGGTCCGCATGGTGTCGAGCGTCGTACGCAGATCGTCGAGGGCAACGTCCTTGCTGAGCTTGGCGGCGAACGGGTGCTGGGCGACGGCGATCTGCCGGATCGCCCAGTAGCCGGCCTCGGTACAGGCGAGCAGTTTCGCGCGACGATGCGCCGGATTCGGCTGGTACTCGGCCAGGCCGCGTTCGACCAGCAGGTCGGCGATGCGCTGGACGCCCTGCCGGCTCACGCCCATGATGCGGCCGACCTCGGCGACCGACCGCGGCTCGTCCAGGACGCCGCCGAGGACCTGCCACCACGCGGCGGTCAGCCCGCCGTGCGCAGCCAGGTCCTGGGCGGCCTCCATCAGCCGGGCGTTCAGCCGGAAGGTGGCGAGGATGACGTCGGTCAACAGCACACCACCTTCCGTCGCAGGCCCAGGCTGCGGCCAATCCTTGCGAGGTGGAACCGTCATCCCACCAGGATCGGGTACGCCGATGGGTCGGCGCGGTGGAACACGCCTTCGTACGCATCCAGCTTGCGATCGTCCGCGAGGCCGAGCCGCTGCAGCGTCGCCCGCGCGAACTGCACCGGCGAGTCCGGTCCCGCCGTGATCAGATCCCCACCGATGACCGCTCGCTCGTCGACGTAGTTGTCGCTGCCCTGGTAGCCGGTGGCCTGCAGGTACTCCTTCACCGCACTGGTGTGCTTGCGTTCGTCCAGCAACCCCGCCCGAGCCAGCCCAGCCGTCGCGCCACAGATCGCCGCCACCGGAATGCCCGCGTCGAGGAACCGCTGCGCCAACTTCGCGAACTCGTCCCCGCGCCCGTCATCCCACTGCCCCGACCCCGCCAGCACCAGCAGATCGCCTTCATCAGGCTCAACGTCAGCCAACGCCACGTCCGGCACGATCCGCATCCCACCCATCGTCACCACCGGCTCGACCGTCTCCCCCACAGTCACCACCGTCCACGGCACCCCCGTGAACCGCCCGGTCCGCAACTCAACCAGCAGATACCCGATCTCCCAGTCCGCCCACGTCTCATACACGCCCACATAAGCTGTCTTCATAGACAACATGCTGTCATGTCGACAACATGCTGTCAATGGCCTGATACCAACCGCAGAAGCGCGTACCGTTGGAGGATGTTGTGGCTGTACATCAGCCTGGGGGTAGTGGGGATCGGGATCGCAGGGTGGATCGCGTGGCGTCAGCACCTGCGACTGCAGCAGTCGGCCGAACTGCTGGAGTCGTTGCGCGCGATGGTGACGGACGATGTTGCCCGATTCGGAGAGCAGTATCGGCAGTTGCCGGCGGGTGACTCGGCGGACTACGCAGAGGCAGGGGTTGCATACTCGTCCGCACTCGAGGCGAGTCGGGATCTCCGCAACCCAGCCGCGGCCGGCGCGATCACGCAGACGCTGGCCGACGCGCAGTACGCCGTACTGCGCTACACGGCGACAATCGCCGGGCAGCCGGTGCCTGAGCGCCGAGTGCCGTGCTTCTTCGACCCACAACACGGTCCGTCGGTTGCCGACGTGCTGTGGACCGAGCCAGGACGCGGAACCCGGAAGCTCCCCGCGTGTGCAGACGATGCCGCTCGCATCACTGCGGGCACGGAGCCGTCGATCCGCTACGCCGAACAGGGCGGCCATCGAGTCCCGTACTGGGACGCCGGACCGGGCTTCGCGCCGTACGGAGCCGGCTACTTCAGCCGCGCCGCGTCATCTCAGCAGTTCGTGCACACGAACTTCGGCGGCCAGGACAACCTCGAGTACGGGAACCCGCGCCATTTCACCGGCCGATCGCCGTACCCACTGGAACCCAGGAACTGAGCTCAGGCCGGTAGGTCGACCGTCAGGCCCGCGGAGCGGGCGGCGTCGGCCAGGCGTTTGTCGTAGGTGACGAACGAGGTGATCTGTGGGTCGATGCGGAGGGCGGTGGCCAGGTGGATCGCGTCCAGGCTGCGGACGGTTGCCGGCTTCACGGTCTGCGCGAGGATGCGCGTACCGGCATCCAGCTCCACCAGGTCCATCAGGTCGAGTACCAACTGGAGCCGGGTCACGGCTTCCGGCGCGTGCCGGGCCAGCGCGCGGGCCGACTCGATCTCGGCCAGCACCGAACTCACCCACGCGACATCGGCTCGTTCGTCGAGCCAGTCGCGCAAGGCCTGTGACTCGGACTCGGCGTGCACGAGCTTCACGATGGCGGCCGAGTCGAGGTAGATCATCACCGCTCGCCCTCCCGGTCACGCGAGATCTCGGCCGCGACATCCACACCGTCGGGCTCGCCGAGGGGCATCCGCAGTACGGCGCGACGCATCGCAGCGGCACGCTCTCTGCGCTGGGCGGCCTCGAGCAGAGCCAGCCTGATCGCCGCCGATCGCGAACTGCCGTCGTGCGTCAGCACGTCCAGCGCATGCTCGGTCTCTGCATCCGTACGAATCGTGATGGTGTCTGCCATGCATCCAATGTAAGACATAGTGTCTTACAAGGCTACGGCCTCCTTGATTTGGGTGGCTGCGGAGTTGGCTGGGTGTTTGGTGGTGTCGATGACCAGGTCGGCGGTGGGGAGGAGCCAGGTGCGGGCGGACTGGTATTCGTCGACGTGGTCGTGGCGCCAGGGGCGGATGTCTTGGCCTTCGGGGTCGGCGTCGATGCGGGTGTGGAGGGTTTCGGCGTCGGCGTCGAGGAGGACGTGGATGACGGGATGGCCGAGGGCGTGGAGGGCGGTGGAGATCTCGCGCCAGTAGTCCTCGACCAGGACTGTCTGTACGGCGACCAGGTGCTGACCGGTGAAGCGGGCGACCTCGTCCATGACGACGGGGACGAGGGTGCGCCACGGCGGCAGTTGCTGGAAGTCGGTGAACTGCTGGTCCTTCAGGTTCGCCGACAACATGTAGCCGACGTACTCGGGGTCGAACAGCCGGGTTCCCTCGGTGAGCTCGACCAGCTTCCCGGCCGTCGTCGTCTTCCCCGCGCCGAACGTCCCGTTCACCCAGATGATCGTCATGTTGCGGTACGACGCTCTGCCGCGGCGATCGGTTCGAGACGGAGGAGTGCGCCCCCGGCGACCGCGGTCGCGACCGCGGACAGGACCAGCGCGCCCTGGATGTCGAGTGCAGCCAGCAGATTGGTGGAGCCGAGCAGCGGGATCGTTTGCGCCAACGACAGCAGCGATTGCAGTCGCGTGAGGTGCGAACGCGGCGTACTGCGGACGAACACCGGCGCGATGTGCGACGTGAAGATCCCGATGCCAACACCTTGGACCAACGTGACACCGACCGCGACCGGAACGGACGCCGCCGCGCCCAGACCCGCGATCCCGGCCGCCGCGAGCAAGCACCCCAGTCCGCCGACCAGTCCTGGGCGCGAGAAGGTTCCGAACCGCGCAACGAGCAGGGTCACGATCAACCCGCCGGCCACGCCCACACCGACGACCACACCGGTCTCCGACGCGGACCAACCATTTGCGCGGGCCAGCAACGGCACGCACAACGACCGCACCGGCAGCACGAACGCCGCGACCAGCGCGACCACCAGCAGCACGCTCCGCAGCACCGGATCCCGCCAAGCCACCCGGATCCCGTCCCCCGCTTCCCGCAGTACCGACCGCGGTGCGCTCTGAGGACTCACGTCGTACGGCGGTCTGATCGCGAGCAGCACCAGGAACTGGACGGCGAACGTCACCCCATCCACCACCAACGCACCCACCAGACCGACAACGGCAACGATCACCCCGCTGATCGGTCCGGCCCCGAGCGTGACGATCTGCGTGACCGACGTACGCAAAGCCATCGCCCTCGGCAGCTCCTCCTCTGTGACGAACAGCCGAGGCAGAGCGCCCGCCGCGGGTAGTGCGAACGCGTCGACCGTTCCGACCACCGCTGCGGTCACCAGCAACAGCGCAGCGGTGACGTTTGATGCGACGGCGGCCAGGACGAAGCAGCAGGTGCCGACGACGGCTGAGCAGACGAGCAGCATGCGGCGTGGGCCCCAGCGGTCGCCGAGGACCCCGCCAAGCAGGAGGAGTACGGCGCGCGGCAGGGAGAAGGCGGTCAGTACGAGGCCGGCGACGTGCGGCGCGATCCCGGTCGCCGCCCAGCCGAGGGCGAAGAAGAGCGCGCTGTCGCCGAACGCCGAGAGTGTGGAGCCTGCCAGCCAGCCGTAGTAGCTCCGGTTCACCCGTCCAGCCGGACGGGCATGACGAGCGTGGTGAACGTGCCCTGGTCGGCCGAACGTACGACGACCGGCCGGTCCTGGGAGCAGATCTCGAGCAATACGTCGGGACCGACACTCACGTCGAGCGCCGCCGCCAGCAACGACGCGGTGAACCCGAGCCGCGCCGCGCCGGATCCGATCACCTCGAGCGGCTCGCCACCATCGATCCGCAACTCCCCCGAGCCGATGTCAAAGGCAACAACCTCGCGTCCCTCCAGGGCCGCCCGCAGCGCGGCCCGATCCACGACCACCCGGCACACCGGTGGAGCCAGGCCGTCGAGGATCCCTTGGTACGCCGGGTACTCCGCGTCCACCAACGCGATCTCGCGCGATTCCCCGTCGCGCACGATCACCGCACCCTCGCCGCGGATCTCGAGCTCGACCACCTCACCCGCAGCCGCCCACCGGCTCAGCCCGGCCAGCTCATCCGCCCGAACCAGCACCCGCCCCGCCGCCCCACCAAACTCCACCGGCCGCACAGTCCGAACCGCCAACCGATACCGATCCGTCGCCACAAACACCACTTCATCCGCCCCCACCTCAACCAACACACAATCAAGCGCAGCCAACATCGCGGGATCAGCGGCGGTGGAGGCCGAGGCCGCGTCAGAGGAAGTGGAGGTCGAGGCACCACTGGAGGAGGCAACCCGGGAGGCTGCACCAGAGGAGCCGGCATCTGAGCTCGCGATGCCCGAGGTGGCGGACGTCGTGGTAGCCGAGGCGGCGCTCGAGCGCGGAGGCTGGGCGGACGGCGCCGAGCCGGGCGCGGGTGATGCCGTCTCGGCTGAGGCGGTCGACGCCGGGCCGGGCGCGGGTGACGCGGCCCACGTGCTCGTGGGGTTTGCCGCGGCTGGCGCGACTTGGCGGATGGCGCTGGCGAATTCAGGGCCGCCTAGGACTACCCGGGTGTGGTCGGCTGTCAGGTGGGTGAGGAGGTGCTCGGCGGCGGCTCGGGCGGCGGCTGTTTTGGCCTCGACGGTGCGTAGGTGTGCGCGGACGAGGCTCGCCAACTCCGCGGGGTCGGCGTCCAGGGCCAGGCGGACCTCGGCCAACGGGAGGTCGATCTCGCGGAGATCGCGCAGGAGGCGGGCGCGGGGTTGCTGGGACGGGGCGTAGTAGCGGTAGCCGTTGGAGCCGTCCACGGACGCGGGCGGGAGCAGGCCGCAGTCGTCGTAGAACCGCAGGGCGCTCGGCGCCAGTCCCACCAGCCGGGCGAACTCACTGATCGTCAACCTCGAAGTCATGCCGCGACCCTCACCCCTGAACCAACTCGAAGGTCAACTCCGCGACCCCCAGCCCGGCACCCAACCCGAAGGGTCAACTCCGCGACCCCCAGCCCGGCACCCCACTCCGCGACCACCGTCGATGGGCGTCAACTGCGGAGCCGGCCCCAGAGGCTCAGGGTTTTGCCGAAGCGCTCGCCGCGGATCCAGTCGAGGATGCTTCTCGCGGACCGCTCCGGCGACACGTCGCCGCGCACCGAGCGCGGTACGTGCTTGCGGATCTCGGCCGCGTCCGCGAGCGCCTCCTCGATCTGCGCCTCGGGCCAACCGCGCCCGGCCAGCCGCTTCCGGCGTACCGCATCCGAGCAGTCCAGATGCAGCCATCGGCCCTCCGGCAGCTCCGCCGGCAACAGCGGCGACAGCAGCAGGACCGGGATCCCGGACCGCCGGATCAGCTCGGTGATGCGCAGCCACAGGGCGTTGTACGCCGGCCAGATCGGCGCCGCGGTCGGGCTGGCGATGTTGATCCCGAGCAACCGGCCGTGATCGTCCAGTAACTCGTCCATGTCCATCACGACCATGTTTCCCGGGCTCAGCCGGACCAGCTCCGGCACGACCGTGGTCTTCCCGGCCCCGGGTGCACCTGTCACCACGAACAACCTCGTCACAGTCCTAGTGTGGGGTCACTGGATCAAGAGGCGCACGGGAGGCCGCACGTCGGGCTCAGCCCCAGGCAGTCCCCGCAGTCCGGGGGTGATCGACCCGAGCACACTCGAGTGCCGCGCCCCCGTGCAGCTAGGCACCGTCCCACCCAGCCCGTGAGCCGTCAGGAACCCGAGTACGGCGAACGCGTACGCCTCCTTCGCCGCCGACGGCAATCCCAGCTCGTCCGTACTGCGCAACGGCACCGCCCCCAGCTCCCCGGCCAGCAGATGCATCAGCACCGGGTTGCGGATCCCACCCCCGGACGCGATCACCTCGGTCCCGCCATACCGTCGTACGGCGTCCGCCACGGTCCGGGCCGTCAACGCGGTCACCGTCGCGACCAGGTCGTCCGCCGGCACATCCGGCAGTCCGTCCAATGCCCGAGCGAGATAGGAAAGATTGAACAACTCCTTCCCGGTGCTCTTCGGCGCCGCCCGCTCGTAGTACGGCTCGGCCATCAACCGCCCGAACAGCTCCGGATGCACCTGCCCACGCCCAGCCATCGCCCCATCCGCATCGAACCCGAGCCGCCCACCGGTCAGCTCGGCCACCACCGCGTCGATCAACGCGTTCGCCGGGCCGGTGTCAAAGGCAACAGGTTCACCATGTACGACGGTGATGTTCGCGATCCCGCCAAGATTCAGAGCAATCGGTACGCCGGACCGCCCGCGCAACCACAGCACGTCGATGATGCTGACCAGCGGCGCACCCTGCCCGCCAGCCGCAACGTCACGGGCTCGCAGATCCGACACAACCGGAATGCCGGTCGCCTCAGCGATCCAGGCGGGCTGCCCCAACTGCAACGTCCCGCGCACCGTGCCGCCGTCGACCCAGTGGAACACCGTCTGCCCATGCGAAACGATCAGATCGGCGTACCCACCACACAGCTGCTCAACCGCCTGCCGAGCGACATCCTCGAACGCCTGCCCGATCCGCGTGTCCAGCCGGCACACCTGCTCCATCGACGTACTTGCCGGTGGCAACGACCCGGCCACGGCGGCGCGCAGGTCGTCGGAGTACGGCTGGCTGAGCATCCCGAGCGGGGTCAGCACCAACTCGTCCCCGTCCAGCCGCAGGTCCGCCGCAGCAGCGTCGATGGCGTCGTACGACGTCCCGGACATCAGGCCGATGACTCGCATGTCAGTCCCGCAACTCCCGTCGGTGGTCGTCTCCTCGCAAGGTGAGCAGCGCGCCAACGCTCACCGCACACGTCACCATCACATACCAGGCCGGAATGTCGATGTTGTCGGTCCGCTTGATCAACTCGGTGATGATGAGTCCGGCCGACCCGGAGAACACCGCATTCGACAGCGAGTACGCCAGCCCGAGGCCGGTGTACCGAGCCCGGGTCGGGAACATCTCCGCGAGCATCGCCGGCCCCGGCCCGGCCATCAGCCCGACAACCAGCCCGGCCACGAACACCGCGATCCCCTTGGCCGCGTTCCCGGAATCCTTGTCCTGCAAGAGATTCATCAACGGCAACGCGAGCACGACGACCAGCGCCGCACCGGTCGCCATCACTGGCCGCCGCCCGATCCGGTCGCTCAACCACCCGGCCGGAAGGATCGACACCGCGAATCCGAGGTTCGCCAGCACCGTCGCGACGAGCGCCTGCTGGAACGTCGCGTTCAGGGTGGCCTGCAAGTACGACGGCATCACGACGAGGAACGTGTAGCCGGCCGCCGACCAGCCCATCAGCCGGCCGATGCCCAGGGCGATCGCCTTCGCCACCTCGCCCGGCGCGGCCGGCTCGGGGTCGCGCTCCTGGACCCGCGCGAAGTTCGGCGTCTCCTCCAACTTGAGCCGCAGCCACAGCGCGACCAGACCGAGCGGCAGCGCGACCAGGAAGGGCACCCGCCAACCCCAGTCGTTCAGCGCCTCCTCGCTCAACGTCGTCGCCAGGATCGCCGCGAGCCCCGCCCCCGCGAGCAGTCCGAGCGCGACCGTGAACGACTGCCAACTGCCGTACAGTCCACGCTTCGTCTTCGGCGCGAACTCCGTCATGATCGACACCGCGCCACCGAACTCGCCACCGGCCGACAACCCCTGCAGCGCCCGCACCAGCGTCAGCAGCCACGGCGCAGCCGCCCCAACAGTCTCGTACGTCGGCAGTACGCCGATCAGCGTGGTCGACCCGGCCATCAGCAGCAGCACCAGGATCAGCGTCGGCCGCCGGCCGATCCGGTCGCCGACCCGGCCGAAGACAGCGGCCCCGATCGGCCGGAAGAAGAACGCCAGCGCGAACGACGCGTACGTCTTGATCAGGCTCTCCGCGTCGCTGGTCGACGTACTGCTGAAGAAGTTCGCCGCGATCACGGTGGCGAAGAACCCGTAGGCGCCGAACTCGTACCACTCGACGAAGTTCCCGACCGTCCCGGCGACCAGTGATCGCCGCGTCCGCGCCGTACCGACCTGGCCGGTTGCTGCTGGAGTGCTCACCTCGGGTCCTCTCCTGCCTGACCCCCGTAGGTTTCTCCCGCCCCCTGGATCCATCTTGGTCTATCAGTCACCAGCACCGCGACCCGGATGCAACCTTCCCCGCGCCGCTGGTGTCACCATCGACGTACCGCGGCCGTCCCGGAGGCCTTGACACCGGGTGAGCGCCGATCGATGATCGGTGACGCTATACCGGTTTATCTCCACTCGCCGCCTGCGCCTTCCGCCAGGCGGCGAATTGAACTTAACCGATATAGCGCACCGCCCACCTTTGACGAGGAGTCGATCGATGAGTCCACAGCTCATGCGGAGAAGGACCCTGTTGTCAGCCCTGGCCGCGGGCACCGCGGCGGCGACCACCGGGGTCGCACTGCCGGCCCAGGCGCAGCCGAAGAAGTGCCGCGCCCGGAAGCCCGGCCCGATCTCGGTGGTGTACGTCGAGGTCAACAACGAACCCATGACGAACGTCGCGAAGTACACGCTGGCCAGCGGTGGCGCACAGGTGTTCGACGTCGCGGTGATCTTCGCGGCCAACATCAACTACGACGGCACGAAGGCCTATCTGTCCTTCAACGAGAACGTGCAGAACGTGCTCGACAACGTGGCCACTCAGGTCCGGCCGCTGCAGCAGAAGGGCATCAAGGTCCTGCTGTCGATCCTCGGCAACCACCAGGGCGCCGGCTTCGCGAACTTCCCGTCCCAGCAGGCCGCCGACGCGTTCGCCCAGGAACTCGCCGACGCGGTCAACCAGTACGGCCTGGACGGTATCGACTTCGACGACGAGTACGCCGAGTACGGCAACAACGGCACCGGCCAGCCGAACGACTTCTCCTTCGTCTACCTGGTCCAGGCCCTCCGCCAGAAGCTGCCGAACAAGCTGATCACGCTCTACGACATCGGCCCGGCCGCGGACCGGCTGACGTACAACGGCCAGAGCATCGCCAACACCTTCAACTACGCCTGGAACCCGTACTACGGCACCTGGGGCGTCCCGAGCGGCCCGACGTCGAAGGCCCGCCTCTCTCCGGCCGCCGTCTCGTACACCGCGACAAGCTCGTCGACCGCCGCCGGCCTCGCCCAGCGCACGGTCGACGAGGGGTACGGCGTCTTCCTCACCTACAACCTGACGTCGGCGGACACCCACACCTACATCTCGGCGTTCACCCAGAAGCTCTACGGCAGCGCAGCGGTGTACACCCCATGAGTTAGAACTCGTACTCCCAGCCCGGCTTCCAGTCGAACGGGGCGGCGATCAGCTCCTCGAGCGGCGCACGACTACCCAGAAGGTGCTCGAAGGACCACCGGTTCGCCGAGTGGGCGACCACGAGCACCTTCTGGCCGTCGTACCAGCGCTTGATGTCGGCCAGGAACGAGCGGGTCAGCTCGAGGACGTCGGCATAGCTCTGCCCGCCGGGGAACGGCGTGTCGACGCGCCCGACCCGCGGCTCGAGTGCCCCCGACCGCGCTCCGTTCAGCTCGCCGTAGTTGCACTCGCGGAGCCGCCAGTCCTGGAAGTGCGGCACACTCAGGCCGGCCAGCTCGACCGTGTGGACGGCCCGCCGCAGGTCGGAGCTGAAGACGACATCGACGTCGCGCCGGCGCGGGCCGATCGCGATCGCCTCCCGGATCCCGGCCTGCGACAGCTGCCCCGGCAGCCATCCGGTCGAGATGCCGCGCTCGTTGTCCAGGGTGGTCGAGTGGGTCTCGTAGATCAGTGTCGTGGTCACACCTCACACCTAATCTCACTTTGCCTTCATTACCGGCCGGTATATACTTAAGTTACTCGTGAGTATGGCGCTGCGAAGAGGTAGGGGAACCCTGTGAACCACTACAAGTCGAATCTGCGGGACATCGAGTTCAACCTGCTCGAGGTCCTGGGCCGTGACGCGGTGCTCGGGCAGGGCCCGTACGCCGACATGGACGTCGACACCGCGCGTGAGGTGCTGGCGGAGATCGACCGGCTGGCCAAGCACGAGCTCGCCGAGTCCTTCACCGAGGCCGACCGCAACCCGCCGGTGTTCGACCCCGAGGCCCACGAGGTCCGGATGCCCGAGGCGTTCAAGAAGAGCTACCACGCCTACATGGACGCCGAGTGGTTCAAGCTCGAGTTGCCGGCCGAGCTGGGCGGACAGCCGACCCCACCGTCGCTGCGCTGGGCCGCCGCCGAGCTGGTGCTCGGCGCCAACCCGCCGGTGCACATGTACGCCGCCGGCCCGAACTTCGCGCACGTGCTCTGGCGCAACGGCACCGAGCGCGACCAGAAGATCGCGCACCACATCATCGAGCGCGGCTGGGGCGCCACCATGGTGCTGACCGAGCCGGACGCCGGTTCCGACGTGGGTGCCGGGCGCACCAAGGCCACGCTGCAGGACGACGGCAGCTGGCAGATCGAGGGCGTCAAGCGGTTCATCACCTCGGGCGAGCACGACCTGACCGAGAACATCATCCACCTGGTGCTCGCGCGGCCGCAGGGCATCGACGGCGTCGGCGGTCCGGGCACGAAGGGCCTGAGCCTGTTCGTGGTCCCGAAGTACGACTTCGACCTGGAGACCGGCGAGCTGACCGGAGAGCGCAACGGCGCCTTCGTCACGAACGTCGAGAAGAAGATGGGCATCAAGGTGTCCACCACCTGCGAGATCACCTTCGGCGACGGCGTACCGGCCAAGGGCTGGCTGCTCGGCGAGGTGCACGACGGCATCGCGCAGATGTTCCAGGTGATCGAGTACGCGCGGATGATGGTCGGCACCAAGGCGATCGCCACCCTGTCCACCGGCTACCTGAACGCGCTGGAGTATGCCAAGGAGCGCGTGCAGGGCGCCGACCTGACCCAGCCGGCCAAGGACGCGCCGCGGGTCACGATCACCCACCACCCCGACGTTCGCCGGTCTCTGATGACGCAGAAGGCGTACGCCGAGGCGCTGCGCGCGCTCGTGTTGTTCACGGCGACGTACCAGGACCGCGCGGAGCAGGCCCGGTACGCCGGTGAGCACGACGTGGTCGCCGAGGGCGTGAACGACCTGCTGCTGCCGCTGGTGAAGGGCTATGGCTCGGAGAAGTCGTGGACCCTGCTGGGCACCGAGTCGCTGCAGACGTTCGGCGGCTCGGGCTTCCTGCAGGACTACCCGATCGAGCAGTACGTCCGGGACGCCAAGATCGACACCCTGTACGAGGGCACCACGGCGATCCAGGGCCAGGACCTGTTCTTCCGCAAGATCATCAAGGACCAGGGCAAGGCGCTCGGCCACCTGGCCGAGCAGATCCAGGGCTTCGTCGCCTCCGAGGCCGGCAACGGCCGGCTGAAGGAGGAGCGCGGCCTGCTGGCGAAGGGCCTGGAGGACGCCCAGAAGATCCTGGGTGTGATGGGCCAGGCGCTGATGGCCAGCAACCCGCAGGCGGAGAACGGCGACCCGCGCAACATCTACAAGGTCGGCCTGAACACCTCACGACTCCTGTACGTGCTCGGCGACGTGGTCTGCTCCTGGCTCATGCTGCGGCAGGCCGAGGTCGCGCTGGACAAGCTGGGTGGCGAGCTCTCCGCCGCCGACCTCGACTTCTACACCGGCAAGGTGGCCGCGGCCCAGTGGTTCGTCCGCTCCACCATGCCGACGGTCCGGGCCGAGCGGATCAAGGCCGAGCTCACCGACCTCGACATCATGGACCTGCCCGAATCCGCCTTCTGACCCGAACCCCTCCGGCTCGACCACTTGCGCGGGTCGAGCCGGAGGCCCGGGCAGATGATCTGCCCCGGGTTGCCCCACGATCTGCCCTGGTGAGGAACGGCTGTTTGTAGGAGCGTTGCTGCCCGTGGCAACACAGCGGCCCTGGCTTGGCTTCCCCTGTCCGAGCCAGGGCCGTCCCCTGTCCCCCGCCGTACGCCGGGGGTGACCTCAGGAAGCCCTCAGGGACGCGCCGGGGGATCTGCCGGATCCTGCGGCACCGCCGGTCGGCCTACTGTCGAGCCGACAAGGTGGCGGGGCAGCAGAAGAAGAGGCGGACGATGGCGGAGAGCAAGCAACTGGGGGCTGTGCTTCTGGTGGTCGCGGCGGGACTGGCGTTCTGGACCTTCGGCGACCGGGACTCCGACGACACCCACACGATCGACGATCGGATCACCACGGTCGAGCTGGCCGCCAAGAACGCCGACGTCACGATCAGGGTGTCCGGCGACGACAAGACCACGGTGCAGGAGAAGCGCAAGTACTGGCTGTGGAAGCACGGCGACGCGTACTCCGTCGACAACGGCACCCTGAAGCTCGACGGCGACTGCGGCTGGCAGTGCAGCGCCGACTTCGAGGTGACCGTCCCGCGCGGTACCAAGGTGATCGGCCACAACGGCAGCGGCGACGTGTCCATCGCCGGAGTGAGCGGCGTCGACACGAAGTCCACGTCCGGCAAGGTCGAACTCAGCGACATCAGCGGTGACGTGAGGCTCGACCTGACCTCCGGCGATGTCGAGGTGTCGGACCTGACCGGCAAGCTGGACGTGACGGCGAACTCCGGTGACATCGAGGCGCGCGGCCTGAAGGGCGGCCCGGTGAACGTCGAGACCACCTCCGGCGACATCGAGCTCGACCTGGCCGAGGCGAACGACGTACGGGCCAAGGGCACCAGCAGCGACATCGAGATCTCCGCGCCGTCCGGTGGCTACAAGGTCAGCACCGAGACCCGCAGCGGCGAGGTCGGCAACGAGCTCGGCAACGACACCGGCGGGTCCCACACTCTCGAGGCGACCACCACCTCCGGCGACATCGAGCTCCACGCGCGCTGACGGTCCGTGTTTACCCTCCGGGTACAGATGGGGTGGCGCAAGCGACATCGGGTGTTGATGGATAACGCCGCCAACGCGGAGTAGCGTCGTGGGTGTAGAGCGACTTCACTAGGAGGCTCGACATGGGCGAGCGAAGCGAGCACATCATTCGGGACTGCGCACCTCGTGTCTCATGGGCGCCCGGAGCGAAGCGAGGACGCGCATGAGCATCGGTGTGGGGATCTTTTTGATGGTGGTCGGCGCCATCCTGGCGTTCGCGGTCCGGGACTCGTGGGACGCTGTCGACCTGACTGTTGTCGGCTACATCCTGATGCTCGCCGGCCTGGCCGGAATCATGCTCTCCTTCTACATCACGAACCGGCGCCGTCGCGTCGAGACCGACGCGATCGACCCCGCGGTCGAGGAGGAGTACCGCGTCGTCGAGGAACACCACCGCGACATCCAGGAGTAGTTCTCAGGCGGTAGCGCCTGAGAGCACCAGTTCGAGCCGGACCGCGCCGTCCGGCGTGACGCGGATCGGGACACCCCAGTCCTGGCGATGCATGTGGCAGGCCGGGAACTCGACCTCGGCCGAGTCGTCACACGAAGCCGCCTGGACGGCCACGTGCAGTACGCCGTCCCCGACCCGCTCGTCGATGACGAGCCGGCGACTCAAATCGGTGGAGTCGCCGGCGCCTTCGCGCAGCAGGTTCTCCGGCGTCGAGGACACCAGCAGCCGGGTCGACGGTCCGTATCGATCGTCCAGCTTCTGCCCCGGCGGTGGTGTGAAGACGACCTCCAGCGTCACGTCCCCACCCATCACATCCATCGGCGGCCGCTGGGTCCTGGTGCTGAACTCGTCCGCCTTCGCCGACGCACCCAGCGGGATCCGGGTCAGCCGATGCGCCGCCGACTCGACCACCAGCAGTTCGTTGCCCACGACAACAGCATCACTGGGCTCGGCCAGTCCGGTGGCCATCGTGTCGACCACGTCGGCGCGCGGGTCATAGCGTCGTACGGCGCCGTTGTAGGTGTCGGCGATCGCGATCGAGCCGTCCGGGACGACGGTCACGCCGAGCGGGTGCTGGAGCAGGGCCTCGCTCGCCTTGCCGTCGCGCAGGCCGAAGTCGAACAGGCCGGTGCCGACAGCTGTGTGGACCTCGGTGTCGATCCAGCGCAGCGCCGAGATCTCGGAGTCGGCCAGCCAGAGCCGGTCCCCGTCCGCTGCGAGGCCGCTCGTCTGCGCGAACCATGCCTCGGCCGGGGCGCCGTCCTTCAGACCTTCGTTGGTGGTGCCGGCGGCAACCTCTGCGACCTTGGTGAACGGGTCGTACGTCCACAACTGGTGGACTCCGGCCATCGCGATCCACACCTTGTCCTGCCACCAGGCGACGTCCCAGGGCGAGCTCAGTACGTCGGTCCCGTCACCGTCCATCCATTGCTTGCCGGTGCCGACGAGTGTGGTCACCTCGCCGGACTGCAACGCGATCCCACGGAGTGCGTGGTTGACGGTGTCCGCGACAACCACGTCGTACCCGAGTCGCGCGGCCACGTCGTCGGGCAGCAGGGTCAGCCCGTTCGGCTCGGAGAAGCGCGCCTGCGAGTCGCCGCCGTCCACGAACCCACGCTCGCCGGTGCCGATCCGGCGTACGACGGTGGTCGCGTCCTCGGCGAGCTCGACGATGCTGTGGTTTCCGGCGTCCGCCACCAGGAAACCATTGTCCAAGGCAACGACCTTGGCCGGGAAGCGGAGGTCGGTGGGCTCCGGCGCCGGAGCGACGTACGGCGACTTGCCCCGGGTCAGTGTGCCGGCGCGCTCGTGCTCCTCGATCAGCTCGGCCAGCTGGGCGTCGAGGGCATGCTCGTGTCCTTCACCGGAGTACTGCGCGACGATGTACCCGTTCGGGTCGACCAGGACCAGCGTCGGCCAGGCGCGGGCGGTGTAGTTCTGCCAGGTCACCAGCTGCGGGTCGTCGAGCACCGGGTGGCCGACCTCGTACCGCTCGACCGCGGACCGGACGGCCGCTTCCTCGCCCTCGTGCGCGAACTTCGGCGAATGCACCCCCACGATCACCAGCGCGTCGCCGTACTTCTCCTCCAGCGGCCGCAACTCGTCCAGCACATGCAGGCAGTTGATGCAGCAGAACGTCCAGAAGTCCAGCAGCAGGAACCGCCCCCGGAAGTCCGCGAGCGACAGCTCCCGCCCTCCGGTGTTCAACCATCCACGACCCTTGAGCTCCGGCGCACGCACATGCATGCCGCCATTGTCCGCCGCGACCCAAGAACGCCCGCGGGCGGCCCACCATCCGGATCAGCGGGGCAGGACCAGGGTGTCGGTGAGGAGTTTGGCGGTCTTGCGGAGGGTGGCGGGGGACGAGGAGAGGTCGGCGGCGAGGGCGTAGGGGGTGAGGGGTTCGCCAGGGCCGACGAGGCGGTGGCGGTGGGCCAGGAGCCAGACGATGGCGCGTGGCCAGGTGGAGAGGCGGGCCTTGGCGAGCAGGTCGGGGGCCTCGCGGACGAGGCGTTCGGCAATGTCGAAGGCGTCGGGAGCGTAGGCGTTGCCCAGGGTTTCGCCGGCCATCAGCCAGGCGTGCGGGGCGAGAACGGACAGGGTTGCGGCCTGGGACTTGTCCAGGCCATGCAGATCCGGCTGTGGCGGTGAGCCGAGACCGGACAGGGCGCGGTACGCGTCCTCCAGGTCGTTGGTGGTGTCGTCGAGGAAGACCCGCTCGCCCGGTTTCGAGCCGACCGGGTCGACCATCGCCGCGGCCTCCAGCGCAGGCGTCCACACATCCACCGCGTCAACCGCCTCGTCGATGGCGTCCAGCGCCAACTGGGTCCGGTCCCCCGCGAACCCCAGCCAGGCCTTGACCACCACCGGCACCGCCTCGAAGTAGGTGCTGTCGGCAAGCACCTTGCGGGGCAGCCAGTGCGCCAGGAACAACTCGACCAGTACGGCGCTCACCCGCAGTGGACCGCCGACGGTGTGGTCCACCGCGTGGTCGATCCACAGCCGCACGATGTCGCCCGCGTCGCCAGACAGGCCCGCGCCGTACGGCGACGCAAGGAAATCGTCGACCAACTGATCCCGCTGCCTCGGCGAGAGCAGAGGGCGAACCGGCGGCCGGATCGGGCGCTCCGGCAACTGGGTCAGCCGGTTCACCAGCAGGGCCGAGAAGAACTCGAAGTCCTCGCTGACCGGCGGATCGTCGTAGTCGTTGGTCTCGCCCAGCGCCTGCAGGATGATCCCGGCCGCGGTCGGCGGGCGGACCGACCGGATCGTCACCCGGCCACCGCGCTGGTACGCCTCCAGCACCCGGTCCACCGGCGGTCCGACGAACACGTCCTTCACGATCGCGCCGAGGTTGTTGTCGATGAACACCACCACGGTGTGCGGATGGTGGTCGTCGTCGTAGTCCAGTACGACGCTCAGTCCGTCACCGCTGATGTCCTCGGACACGATCGCGCTGGTCAGCCGGAATCCGGCGATCCGGGTCACCCAGTCCGGAACCTCGGCCTCGGTGCGGAGCCGGGACAGGTGTGCCCGTTGCAGCGGCAACCGGCCGGCCGGACCGACCGTGCGAGCCAGACTCGTCAGCAGGACAAAGGATTCGAGGTCGCGGCGCTCACCGAGCACCCGCGCGGCATCGGCCCAGAAGAACCGCTCGACCTCGCCGATCTCGTCCGGCCTCCCGGCCGGCCAGAGCTGATCGGCGAGCATCGCCGCGGACCGCGCGACGGAGGCCTCGGCGATCACCGGGTGCAGCGCCGGCGGTGCGGCGGCGAGGTCCAGGGAGAGCGTTTCCAGCAGGGTTTCCAGCACGGCGACGCTCGGCGTGGTGTCGACGTCGACACCAGCCGTGGGTCCGTGGGTCGGGCCCGGCGCCGAATCGACCAGCCGCAGGTGGCTGCGCCGTCCGTCCCGGCCTCGCGGTGACTTGGTCACGTCCGCGACATTACCGTCCAGTCCCAGTCCGCCGCAGGCCCCTGCGCGCGTCCTGTGGACAACGAGCTCGACACGCCGTCACCGGACGACTGCGGCCCGTGCTTGGAGTAGCACGGGCCGCGTCGTACGTCGTACTGCCGGTCAGCCCTTCAGGGCACCCGCCATCAGGCCGCCGATGAACCAGCGGCCCAGCAGGATGTACACCAGCAGGGTCGGGAACGAGGTGATCAGCGCACCGGCCATGCTGGCCGCGTAGTCGACCTTCTGGCCGCCTGACAGCGCCGCCAGGCCCAGCGTCACCGGGCCGTTGTTCTGCTGGGTCAGGAACAGGGCGAACAGGAAGTCGTTCCAGACCGAGGTGAACTGCCAGATCAGCGTCACCACGAACCCGGAGATCGAGATCGGCAGGATGATCCGCGCGTACGTCTGGACCAGTCCGGCGCCGTCCACCCGGGCCGACTCGATGATCTCGGTCGGCACGATCGTGGCGTAGTAGTTCCGGAAGATCAGCGTGCAGATCGGGATGCCGTAGATGCAGTGCGCGATGATCAGCGTCGGCACACCCCGGGTCACGTCCAGTTCGGTGAACGTCGTCCGCAGCGGCAGCATCACCGCCTGGTACGGGATGAACATCCCGAACAGGATGAACGCGAACACGATGTTCGCGCCGGGGAACCGCCAGCGGGCCAGCACGAACCCGTTCGCGGAACCGATCATCGAGGAGATGATCGCGGCCGGGATCGCCAGCGACAGCGAGCGGATCATGTACGGCCGTAGTACGTCCCACGCCTTGCTCCACGGCTCCAGCGTCCAGGTCTCCGGCAACGACCACTGCGCGGCGGCCGTGGTGTCGCTGGCGGTCTTGAAGCTGGTGACCACGACGACGTACACCGGGGTCAGCACGAACAACAGGAAGAGCAGCAGGAACAGGTACCGGAAGGTCCGGCTGCGTCGCGTCGAACCGTCGGCGATCGCACCGCGCCGCGGCTTGCGGGTGAGCGCCGCGGCGGCCTGGCCGGTGGCGGCTTCTGCGGCGCTCATTGTTTGGCCTCCTGCCGGGCGGTCCATGAGAGGTACGGGATGACGAGTACGGCGACGCACGCGAGCAGGACGATCGCGATCGCGGCCGCCTTGGCCTGATCACTGCGCAACAAGGTGTTCCACATGTAGATCGACGGCACCTCGGTGCGGAACTGGTTCGGCCCGGTGATCGCGTAGATCAGGTCGAACAGCTTCAGCGAGATGTGGCCGAGGATGATCAGCGCCGACAGCGCGATCGGCGACAGCTGCGGGAACAGCACGTACCGATACAGCTTGAACTCGCTCGCACCGTCGACCCGGGCGGCCTCGCGCAGCTCCGGGGGAATGCCCCGGAAGCCGGCCAGGAACAGCGCCATGATGTAGCCGGACATCTGCCAGACCGCGGGCAGGGCGATGGCCGCCATCGTCGTCCATCTGCTCCCCGCGGTCCACCACGGATTCTCCAGGAAGTTCAGATGGAGAATCGCGAAGAGCCGGTTCAGGCCGCGGGCGTCGTCACCCTGGGACGGATTCAGCAACCAGCCCCAGACCACGCCCGAGGCGATCATCGAGATCGCCATCGGGAACAGGAAGATCGACCGGAACACACCCTCGCCGGTGACCCCCTTCTCCAGCAGCAGGGCCCAGAGCAGGCCGAAGATCAGCGTGCCCACGATGAACGCCACCGTGAGCACGCCGAGGTTCTTCAGCGAGTTGAGGAACCGGTCCTCGTGGAACAGATTCACGTAGTTCTCGAAGCCGACGTAGTTGGCCGGGCCCTTGCGGGCCGTGTGCCGGTCGGTGAGCGAGGTGTTGAAGGACCACGCGATCAGCCCGTAGACGAAGTACCCGAGCAACAGCACGGTCGGCAGCAGCACCAGGGCACCAGGTCCCCAGGTGCGGATTCTTCCGTGCATGCTCAGTCCTCCCAGCCAGGCCGGATCCGCAACTCGTCGCGCATCAGCTCGTCTTCATCGCATTGGCGAGCGCCGTCTGCAACTTGGCGACGTCGGGGCTGCCACTGAACTGGCTGAGCGCGGAGAGGATGTCGTTGTTCTGACCCAGTGTGCAGGCGGCACCGTGGGCGCAGGACGGCACGATCTTGTTGCTCTTCCAGTCGGCCATCGCGGTCTGCTGGTACTTCGGGTAGTCGGCCGGCTGCGCGTCCGAACGGGCCGGGATCGAGCCCTTCTTGGTGTTGAACGCCTTCTGGCCCTCGGCCGAGCCGACGGTCTTCAGCCAGCACTTCGCACCGTCGGGGTCAGCCCCGTTGGTCGGCAGCGTGAACGAGTCCGCCAGGAACTGGAAGTTTCCCGCGGTCCCCGGAGCCGGCCAGTAGGTGTACGCCGAGTCCGGAACCTTGTCGGCCAGCTGCTGCGCGGCGACCCAGTCACCCATCAGCGTGTAGCCGGCCTGGCCCTTGTTCACGTACTGCAGCGCGTCCGGCCAGTCGATCGCCTCACGGTCGGCGTTCGTGTAGGTCAGCAGCTTCTTGTACTTCTCCAGTGCCGCGGTCACGTCCGCACCGGCCCAGTCGGTCTTGCCGTCCCACAGGCCGCTGAACTTGTCGGCCCCGAGGTCGGCCAGCAGCACGGCCTCGACCAGCATCTCCTGCGCGAAGCCCTTGGAGATCGCCAGCGGCGCCTTCACACCGGCCGCCTTCAGCTTGTCCATGTCCGCGATCCAGGCGTCCACGCTGTCCGGAGCCTTGGTGCCGTCGATGCTGGCCTTCTTCAGCACCGTCGGGTTGGCCCAGACCACATTGGCGCGGTGGATGTTGGCCGGGATCGAGTAGATCTTGCCGTCGACGGTCAGGTTGTCGATCAGGTTCTGCGGGAAGGCCTTGTCCAGCCCGTAGTCCTTGTACAACTGGCTGACGTCGTCGACCTGGCCGGCGTTGATGTAGTCCTTCAGCTCCGCGCCGGCGTGCGCCTGGAACGTCGACGGCGGCTTACCCGCCTGCAGGTCGTTGGCCAGCACCTGCTTGGCGTTCGACCCGGCGCCACCCGCGACCGCGGAGTTGACGAACTTGAAGTCCTTGCAGTCGGTGTTGAACACCGAGACCATGCCGTCCAGACCGGCCTTCTCGCCGCCATCGGCCCACCAGGTGAAGACGGTGACGTCCTTGCTCGCCGCCGAATCCCCGCCGCCGCCGCCGTCATCGCTGTTCCCGCAGGCGCTGACCGCGAGAAGACCCGCCGCACTCAGCACCGCGAGGGTCTTACTCAGACCACGCATGTTCACTCTCCGATCACTTGGGTGGAGCCGCCTGTGACAACGATGCCCCCTTGACGGCCCAACTCTGGGCACGCGGCCCGCCGAGTGTCAACGCTCCGCGCAGGCGCGTTGCGCAGCCGTGACCCCGCGCGCCGCACGAGTGTGAGAGCGCGCACATCGGGTGCCCGATCGGCACCTTGATCAGTCGCGTTGCGCGAAACTTTCCTACGGACGCAGCAGAACCTTGATCGCCCGCCGCTCGTGCATGGCTTTGTAGCCCTCGGCCACTTCCGCCAGCGGCAACTCGAGGTCGAAGACCTTGCCCGGGTCGATCTCGCCCGCAAGTACGTCGGCCATCAACCGCGGCAGGTACGCGCGAACCGGAGCGGCCCCACCGGCCAGACCGACGTTCCGCCGGAACATCACGCCGATCGGCGGCTCCACCCCGTGCGGCACCCCGACGAACCCGACCATGGCCCCGGCCCTGGCGACATCGAACGCCGTCGTCATCGACTGCCCGGTCCCGACACACTCGAGCACCGCGTCCGCGCCGACTCCACCGGTCAGTTCGAGTACGGCGTCCCGCGCCGCGTCATCGCGTTCGGAAATGATGTCCGTGGCACCGAATTCGACGGCAAGCTTTTGACGTGGTTCGTGCCGTGACAACGCGACGACTCGCTCGGCCCCCATCCGCGAGGCCGCAAGTACGCCGCACAGACCGACCGCACCGTCACCGACGACCACCACGGTGTCGCCGGCCTTCACCCGCGCGGCCCGGGCGGCATGCCAGCCGGTGCCCATCACGTCGGACAGCGCGAGCAGCGACGGGATCTGTGCGTCGTCCGGCACCTCGGGTGTTGCCACCAGCGTGCCGTCGGCGAACGGGAGCTTGACGTACTCGCCCTGGCCGCCGTCGGCCAGGTCGGTGCCGTAGCCGACCCGGTTCTGGCAGGCCGTCTGGTACCCGGCCTGGCAGTTCGGGCAGGTGCCGTCGCTCACCACGAACGGCGTGATCACGAAGTCGCCGGGCTTGACCGTGCGCACCTCGGCGCCGACCTCCTCGACGATCCCGACGAACTCGTGCCCGATCCGCCGCGGCTCCGCCACCGGGTTCTCGCCCCGGTACGGCCACAGGTCCGAGCCACAGATGCATGAGGCAACGATCTTCACCAGCGCATCCGTCGGCCCGTCGATCTTCGGATCCGGTACGTCGCTCAGCCGGATGTCGAACGGGGCATGAATCATCGTGGCACGCATGCCGCCAGCTTAAGCCGTGCTGTAGCGGCCCCTGCGATGGACCAGGGGTGGGACCTCGTCGGGGGCAAGCTCGACGTGGGCGATCTCCAGCTGGACTTGGAGGGCCCAGCCGACCTCGGGCGGGTCGGGCGTGGTCAGGGTGCAGCCGGCCCAGGTGGTGACACCGGCCGGAGCCGGGCCCCACTCGGTGTCCGTCCAGTCGATCAGCCGGAACGGGCCGCCCGGAGCCGGCGCGACATAGCCGAATGCATCGGCCAGTTGCTGATGCGAGGCGCCGAGCAGGGCGACGACCGCGGTCCTTGCCTGACGCAACATTTCCCACAGGTCCGAGTCAGGGTCGATCAACCCGATCACGTAGCCGGGCTCGCCATCGGCCACCAGCATGGACGACACCGTGAGCCCCGCGCGCTTCCCGTCGTACGAGCTGGTCCACAGGCTGACCGGCGACGGCAGCCGCCCGCGCAGCCTGCGGACCGGACTGCGCTCGGACTCGGGCGGCAAGAACGGGTGATCGCCGTGGATCGTCATACCCGCACGGTACTTACCGCGCGGTCACGCGGGGCGGCAGGGTGAAACGGTCGATCGGGTGGCTCAGCAGACCCATGGCGTGACGAACCGTCTCCGGCCGGCCATCCGCGTCGAAGGTGAACCGGTACCGCTGACCGTAGGCGCCGGAGCCGCCGTCCTCGGTCACCAGCAGCGTGTCACCGTCGGCTTCGAGCACAGTCGGCTTGTCGGCGGGATTGCCTTGAGCCGGGTCGAGAGCGTAGAGGCGACCGCCGAGCTGGACGATGTCGCTGACACCCCACAGGTTGGCGTAGCGACCGGTGAAGCGGGCCAGATCGGCCGTGTCACCCGGACGGTCCTTCGACTCGGCCAGATCGAGCAGCCGGAAGAATCCTTCGGCCAACTGCCCTGCGGGACCGTCGATCGAGTTCGTCAGGACGGAGACCGCGATCCCGGCCGACTTGTCGAACATGGACCTGGTGATGTGCCCCGGGTAGCCACCACCGTGCCCGATCAGCTGCCGGTTGCCGGTCTTCGCAAGATGCATGCCCAGCCCGTACCTCGGCCAGTCGTCCTCCGACGTCTGCCACAGCGGGTGCTGCATCTCGCGCTTCGACTTGTCCGTCAGCAGCCGGTCGTCGCCCGGCAGGTGCGCGGAGAAGTAGGTGACCAGATCCCGGGCGTTGCCGAAGAAGCCGGTCGCCGGGGCCAGCGCGCGCGTGTCGACGTGCTCGATCGGGACCCGGTCCGGTGCGTATGACAGTGCGCTGTAGCCGGCGGCGTACTCCGTGAGGCGGGCCGGATCCAGCTCCGGTCCGAGTCCGGACAGGCCGAGCTTGTCCACGATCGCAGTCTGGACATAGGAGTTGTACGACGTCCCGGACGCGGCCTCCACCACCAGACCGAGCAGTCCGTAGCCGATGTTCGTGTACTTGAAGCGCTCGTTCTCCGGCATCACGGCCGACGACTCCTGCCGCAGTACCTCCAGCAGCTCGTCCCGGTCCGGGAACTTGGTCTGGAGCTGCCACCAGTCGGCGGCGTCGCTGTCCCGGGTGATCCCACCGGCGTGCGCCAGCAGTTCACGGACGGTCCGCTCACCGAGCGGCGTACCGAGAATCTCGGTGACGTGCTGAGACGCCTTGTCGTCCAGCCGCAACCGCCCCTGCTCGACCAGTTGGAAAACGGCCGTCGCGGTGAACGTCTTCGAATGCGACGCGATCCGGAACAGGTGCTGTTCGGTCAGCGGTACGTCGTCCTCGACGTCCGCCATCCCGTACGCCACCGAGAAGGCGACGCCGTTCCCGGCGTACACCGCGGCCTGGACCCCGGGCACCCGCTGGAAGCGTTGGTTGAACGCCAGCCAGGTGTCGTAGTAGGCGAGTACTTCGCGCAGGTTCTCGGAATCCGAAGCGTCAGACATGACGCCTAGATTGAATGACGCGGAAGCGACTCGCAACGTAAGCGCCGTCGGTGTATGTCGCATTGGCGGCTGGATTCGCGCCGGTGCCGTGGAAATCGCTGAAAGCAGCCGATTGATTGACGAACACCGGGCCGGTCAGGTTCTCCGACAGGGCGACCCCGGCGTCGAGCGCGGCGTCGCGGGCCTGGTCGAGCACCTTCGGGTCGGTCGAGTAGATCCCGGCCGTCATCGCGCCGCCTTCGGTGACGGTCGAGCGGAACAGGTCGATGGACTCCGCGGTGTCCGCAGTCCGGACCAGGAACGACACCGGCCCGAAGCACTCGCGGCCGTACACCTCGTCGTCCTTGGCGTCGATCGCGACCAGCAGCGGCGTACGCACGACTGCGTCCGGGAAGGACGGGTGCTGGATCGCACGGGACTCCAGCACGACCTCGCCGTACTCCGGGGCCAGCTCGAGCCGGCTGAGCACGGCCTGGTTCACGATGCCGCCGAGGATCTCGACCGCCCGGGCGTCGTCGCCGAGCAGCTTGCCCATCGCGCCGGCGATGCCCGCGCCGACCTCGTCGAAGGACTTGTGCCCCTCGTCGGTCTCGATCCCGCCGGCCGGGACGAAGATGTTCTGGGTCGTGGTGCACATCTGGCCCGAGTACAGCGACAGGGTGAAGGCGAGGTTCCCGCAGAGCGCCTTGAAAGCGTCGGTCGAGTCGATGATGACCGCGTTGACGCCGGCCTTCTCGGTGAAGACGGTCGCCTGGGTCGCGTTCTGCTCCAGCCACTCACCGAACTCGGTGCTGCCGGTGAAGTCGATCAGCTTGACCTCGGGACGCTGGGCCAGTGGCTTGGCCAGGCCGTCACCGGCGTGCTCCACGGCCAGGGTGACCAGGTTCGGGTCGAAGCCGGCCTCGGCGAGCACCTCGCGGCAGACCTCGACGGTGATCGCCAGCGGCAGGACCGCGAGCGGGTGCGGCTTGACCACGACGGCGTTGCCGGTGACCAGCGACGCGAACAGGCCGGGCCACGAGTTCCAGGTCGGGAACGTGTTGCAGCCGATCACCAGCGCGACCCCACGGCCGGTGACGGTGAACGTCTTCTCCATCCGGATCGGGTCGCCCTTGGCCGGCTTCTCCCAGGTGGCCTCGGCCGGATACCGGTGCATCTCCTCGTAGGCGTACGCGACCGCCTCCAGCGCCCGGTCCAGCGCGTGCGCGCCGCCGGCCTGGAACGCCATCACGAATGCCTGCCCGCTGGTGTGCTGGACCGCGTTGGCCAGCTCGAACACCCGCTGGTGCAGCCGGGCGAGGATCTCCAGCGTGACCCCGGTCCGGGCGTCGATCCCGGCCTTGCGCCAGTCGGAGATGCCCTGTTGAGCCGCTGCCACCAGCTCGTCCAGCCCGTCCTCGACCGTCCGCGGGTAGGCGACGTCCATCGTGATGCCGAACGGCGACTGCTCTGTGATGACCGTGCCGCGCGACCCCGGGGTTTCCAGGGCGTACGTCGTACTCAGATGGGCCTCGAAGGCTGCCTTGCCGTCGGCGGCCGCCGTCTCGCCGTACACGCGGGGACTGGGAGACTCCGGGAAGGCGGAGTGGTAGCCGCGGCCGCGGATGGCCGCGATGGCGGCGTCCAAGCGTTCGCGGTGGGTGGCGAGCCGATCGGTACCGGTGGTGGTCATGACTGCGATGTTACAGTCAACGGCACAATCAGAGATAGGTTGTCACAACCTTAGTTCTCGATGGGGCGAATCCATGGGTGACGAGCTGGCGGCCCGCGTGGCCGCGGCGATGTGGGCGGAGGACACCGCCAGCGCCGGCCTCGGCATGCGGCTGGTCGACGTCGGCGAGGGCACGGCCCGGCTCGAGATGCCGGTGCGCGAGGACATGGTCAACGGGCACGGGATCGCGCATGGTGGATTCGTGTTCAGCCTGGCCGACTCCGCGTTCGCGTTCGCCTGCAACTCGCGCAACCAGGTGACCGTCGCGCAGGCCTGCGACATCGTCTTCGTCGCCCCGGCCCGGCGCGGGGACCTGCTCGTCGCCGAGGCACACGAGCGGACGGCGTTCGGCCGGAACGCGATCTACGACGTGACGGTTCGGCGCGGCGACGACGTGATCGCCGAGTTCCGCGGCCGCAGCCGTCAGTTGTCCGGCACCATCCTGGCCTCGGAGGAGGAGTCATGACCCGTGAGGCGTTCCTGGTCGACGGCGTGCGCACGCCAATCGGACGGTACGGCGGTGCGCTCGCGACTGTCCGGCCGGACGATCTGGCCGCGCATGCGGTGTCCGCGTTGCTGGCCCGGCACAGCGCGCTCGATCCTTCGCTGGTCGACGACGTGATCCTCGGCTGCGCGAACCAGGCCGGCGAGGACAACCGCAATGTGGCGCGGATGGCGGTGCTGCTGTCCGGACTCCCGGTCGAGGTTCCGGGGACGACGATCAACCGGCTCTGCGGCTCCGGTCTGGACGCGGTCGCCTCGGCGGCCCGCTCGATCGTTGCCGGTGACAACGAGATCGTGATCGCCGGTGGGGTCGAGTCGATGTCGCGGGCGCCGTTCGTGATGCCGAAAGCGACGACCGCGTTCTCCCGGCAGGCGGAGATCTTCGACACCACGATCGGCTGGCGGTTGGTGAACCCGGTGCTGCAGTCGCAGTACGGGATCGACTCGATGCCGGAGACCGCGGAGAACGTGGCCGCGGAGTTCAACGTGTCGCGCGAGGACCAGGATCTGTTCGCGCTGCGCAGCCAGCAGCGGGCCGCGAAGGCCCAGGCGAACGGGCGGCTGGCCGAGGAGATCGTCGCGGTCTCCGTCCCCGGCAAGCGCGGTGCGGTGACTGTCGTCGACGCCGACGAGCACCCGCGGGAGACCTCACTGGAAGCCCTGGCCGGGCTGAAGACGCCGTTCCGCAGCCCCGGAACGGTTACCGCCGGCAACGCGTCGGGCGTGAACGACGGCGCGGCCGCGCTACTGGTGATGAGCGGCGAGGCGGTGTCGCGGCTCGGTGTCACTCCTCTCGCCAGGATCGTCGGTACGGCGGCCGCCGGGGTGCCGCCGCGGATCATGGGCATCGGTCCGGCGCCCGCCACCCGCAAACTGCTCGCCCGCACCGGCGTCGCGCTGTCCGACATCGGCGCGATCGAACTGAACGAGGCGTTCGCGTCCCAGTCGTTGGCAGTACTGCGCGAGCTCGGCCTCCCCGACGACGCCGAGCACGTCAATCCGAACGGCGGCGCCATCGCCCTCGGCCACCCGCTGGGGATGTCCGGTGCCCGCCTCGCTCTGACCGCCGCCCTGGAGCTTCGCCACCGCGACGCCGGGTACGCGCTGGCAACCATGTGCATCGGAGTCGGTCAGGGCATCGCGACCCTGCTCGCCCGTCCCTGATCGGTAGGTGGTGTGATGCTCGGCGATCCCTGTCCCGAGAACCTGCGTGACGACGGTGAACGGCTGTCCGTCGACGAACTCAGGTCCCGTCAGCTGTCGTTGCTGCAGGCAACCGTCAGGACGACGTACTCGCAGGTCCCGCACTATCGCGCGGCCTTGGATGCGGTCGGTTTCGCGCCGGGCGATCTGAAGTCGCTGGAGGATCTGAGCCGGTTGCCGTTCACGGCCAAGGCGGACCTGCGCGACAACTATCCGTTCGGGATGTTCGCCGTACCGCGGTCCGAAGTGGTGCGGGTGCATGCCTCCTCGGGTACGACGGGACGGCCGACGGTGGTCGGGTACACCCAACGCGATGTGGATACGTGGGCCGACCTGATGGCGCGGTCGATCCGCGCGGCCGGTGGGCGTGCGGGCGATGTGTGCCATGTTGCCTACGGCTACGGTCTGTTCACCGGTGGCCTCGGGGCGCACTACGGTGCCGAGCGGTTGGGGTGCACCGTCGTACCGGTGTCCGGCGGGATGACCGAGCGGCAGGTCGACCTGATCCGCGACTTCGGCGCCCAGATCATCATGGTCACGCCGTCGTACTTCCTCGCCATCGTGGACGAGATGGAAGCGCGCGGGATGGATCCGCGGGACACCTCGCTGCGGATCGGCATCTTCGGCGCCGAACCGTGGACCGAGCAGATGCGCACCGAGGTCGAGCAGCGGACCGGGATGCACGCCGTCGACATCTACGGCCTGTCCGAGGTGATGGGGCCGGGTGTCGCGCAGGAATGTGTGGAGACCAAGGACGGCCTGCACATCTGGGAGGACCACTTCTACCCGGAGATCATCGACCCGGTCACCGGCGAGGTACTGCCGGACGGCGAGATCGGCGAACTCGTCTTCACCACGCTGACCAAGGAAGCCTTTCCGGTACTGCGCTATCGCACCCGGGACCTGACTCGGCTGCTCCCAGGCACGGCGCGGCCCGGGATGCGGCGGATGGAGAAGATCACCGGCCGCACCGACGACATGATGATCGTCCGCGGCGTCAACGTGTTCCCCACGCAGATCGAGGAACAGATCCTCCTGGTCGAAGGCCTGACCCCGCACTACCTCTGCGTCCTCACCCGCCCGGGCCGCCTCGACGAACTCACCGTCCAGGTCGAAGCAGCACCCGGCCTCACCGACACCACGACCGCCGGCGCTCACCTCGCCCGCCGCATCAAAGAGCGAGTAGGCGTTACCGCCACCGTCGAGGTCCTCCCTCCCCACGCCCTCGAACGCTCCCTCGGCAAGGCCAAGCGGATCAAGGACGAGCGGTAGGCGTACCGCTCGACAGGAGGTGTCGCCCGCATCGGCCGCCCGGCGGGCGTGTCCTCGCGGCAGTGGCAGCACGTGGAGCCCCATACGTCCTGTCGAGATGTCCCCTCACAGCAAGGAGTCGGCCTGGGGCCGGGTGTGGCTGGCCTTGCGGAAGGCCGGTGGCCGGATGTGCGGGCGGACCAAGGCCTCCACCTCGAAGTCCTCGAGGCTGAACTTGGCGGCGATCTCGCGGTACGTCGCCCCGGTGCGGACCCGATCGATGACGTCCTCGACGCGGACCTCGGAGCCCTCGACGAGGGGCTGTCCGCCGGCTCGTTCCGGATCCACGACGACATCCACGTCGTGGTAGATGACCAGCCGCAGCGTTCCGGCGTACCCGTCCTCGGACCAGCCGATCGCGGCCGACCCACGGCACAGTACGCCGGGCAGGCCGCCTTGACTATCGCGGATGCGTTCCCAGCCTTGTTCGCGGCCTTCGGCGGCGATCTCGATCAGCAGATCCCGGCCGTCGTGCGCCAGCCCGGACCACGCCAACGGATAGTGCCGCCCGGCGCGGGAGCGCAGCGCGACTGCCGCTTCACCGATCGCCTGGAGCGACAACCCGGCGTACCTGAGTTGTCGCAGCATGTGTGTCTCGACCAGCCCAGCGAAAGTGATCGTCGGCTCCCCGCGTCCACCGCTGCCCGCCTCCAGCGCACCCGACCGCAACCAGTCCCCGAGCGTCGTCGCGGGCAATCCCAGTTGGAGCGCCACCTCGGCACGTGTGTACAGCGGCAGGTCGAACCGTGGATCCACGTCTCACCTCTTCGCGCGGTGCGGGCGCAGTACTGACCCGAGCATGCCACGCCCCCGATCCGACTTTGTGCACCCACCAAGCCACGTCGCGGCGGCGGTTTCAACCAGTTGTTGCACGCAGCGCCTCGTCGAGGGCTTGGGCTGGAGTCTTCCATCCCAGGGTCTGTCGTGGGCGGGTGTTCAGCCGGTGGG
>NZ_SJKB01000013.1 GCF_004331465.1 Kribbella pittospori | reverse complement strand
CATCTGGCGCTGCTGGCAAAACCACACCACCTACAACCCCCAGCTCCACGGAGGCGCCATGCAAATCGCGCCCTGAGGTTGACCTAGGGAATCTCATCGCGTGACCCCCACACTGTCCGCCCAGGACCGGCCCGGGTTCTCGAGTCGTTCCTTGACCGACGCCAGGTAGCGGCCGGCATCGGCGCCGTCCACCAACCGGTGGTCGTAGGTGAGTGCCAGATACGCCATCGACCGGATCGCGATCAGCTCCTCGCCATTGGTGCCGCGAAGGACGACCGGCCGGCGTACGACGGCGCCGAGGCCGAGGATGGCCGACTCGGGAGCGTTGAGGATCGGTGTGTCGAACAGCGCGCCCCGGCTGCCGGTGTTGGTGATCGTGAACGTCCCACCGGAGAAGTCGTCGGCCGCCGCCGTACCGTTTCGCGCGCGGGCGGCGAGGTCCGCGATCCGGCGAGCGAGCGCGCCGACGTTGAGATCGTCGGCGCCGCGGATCACCGGGACGACGAGTCCTTCCTCGGTGTCCACTGCGATCCCCAGTCCGACTGCGGACGGATAGGTGACCGTCCCCGCCGCCAGGTCGAGCTGGGCGTTGATGACCGGATGATCGGCGAGCGCCCGTACGGCGGCCTCTGCGACGAAGGCCAGCACGGACAGCGAAACGCCGTACCGGGTGCGGAACTCGTCCTTCACCGCTGCGCGGACGGTGGCCACGTGCGTGAGGTCGACCTCGACGACGGTGGTGAGCTGCGCCGACTCCTGCAGCGACCGGTGCATCCGCTCCGCGATCACCTTCCGCCGCCGCGACAACCGCTCGACCCTGACCGGAGCCGACACGACCGGATCCACAGAAGGCGCAGCTACGAACGCTCGTACGTCGGCCAGTGTCGCCCGACCGTGCGCACCGGAGGGCCGGAGTTCCGAGAGGTCGACACCGTGCTCGCGGGCCAGGCGGCGTACCCGCGGACTGTCCCGGTGCCGGGGCGCGGTGACGCTCACGCCTGCATCGCCTTCTCGATGTCGGTGACAATCCGATCCACCGACGGGATGACGAGATCCTCCAGCGAGTCCGCGGACGGCAGCGGCACGTGCGGCGTGGTGATGCGCATGACCGGCCCGTCGAGATCCCAGAACGCCTCGTCGCTCACGATCGACGCGATCTCCGCACCCCAACCGAGGGCACGCGGATTCTCCTCGACGGTGAACAGCCGCCCGGTCCGCCCGACCGATTCCAGAATCGTCTTGGCATCGAGCGGGATCAGCGACCGTACGTCGATGACCTCGCAACTGATGCCGCGCTCCGCAAGTTGCTCGGCCGCCGCGAGAGCCCGTGGCACCATCAGCCCGAGCGCCGCGATGGTTGCATCGTCACCGGACCGACGAACCTTCGCCGTACCGAGGACATCCTCGATCACACCATCCGGCACTTCGCCCTTGCTGGCGTAGAGACCCTTGTGCTCGAAGAACAACACCGGATCGTCGCTGCGTACGGAGGCCGCCATCAGCCCGACGACATCCTCCGGGCACGACGGAGTGACTACCTTGATCCCGGGCACCGCCATCGCCCAGTTCTCGATCGACTGCGAGTGCTGTGCGCCGAACCGGAGCGCTCCGCCGTTGCCGCTCTTCACCACCAGCGGGATCGTGACCTGCCCGTTGGTCATGTAGCGGGTCTTCGCCATCTGGTTCACCACGAGGTCCCAGCAGACGGCGAAGAAGTCGGAGAACATGATCTCCGCGATCGGCCGCAGCCCGGTCATCGCGGCGCCCATGGCCGCACCGAGGATGGCCTGTTCCGAGATCGGGGTGTCGATCACCCGGCGCGGGCCGAACTGGTCGAGCAGCCCGACGGTCGTCTTGAACACGCCACCGGAACCGGCCACGTCCTCGCCGACGAGCACCACCCGCTCGTCGCGTCGCATCTCCTGCGCGATGCCGCGGGCCACCGCATCTCGATAGGTCAGTTGCGCCACGAGTGTCCTCCGTCCGCCCACACATCGGTGTACGCCGATGCCGGGTCCGGCAACGGTCCGTTCTTGGCCGCCTCGGTCGCCGCGTTCACAGCCTCGCCGACCTGGCGCTCGATCTCGTCCAGCTCTGCGCCAGCGAACCCGAGCCGGTCGAGCCGGCCGCGGTAGACCTTCAACGGGTCATGCTCCAGCCACGCCTCGAGTTCCCCGGACGGCTTGTACTTGCCGGGATCGGCCCGCGAGTGGCCGCCATGCCGATAGGTCAGAGCCTCGACCAGCACCGGCCCCAGCCCGGAGCGGGCGTGCGCGAGCGCGTCGCGAGCGACGAGCAGGCAGCCGTCCGCATCATTGCCATCGACAACCACAGGCTCGAGACCGTACGCACCGGCCCGATCCGCCGCCGGACGCCGTACGGCGGTGATGTCCGAGATCGCGGTGTACTCCATGTACTGGTTGTTCTCGCACACGAAGACGACCGGCAGGCTGAAGACCGCGGCGTAGTTGAGTGCCTCGTGGAAGGCACCGATGTTGGTGGTGCCGTCGCCGAAGAAGCAGACCGCGACCTGACCGCTGTCCCGGTACTGCGCGGACCAGGCGGCGCCGTTCGCGATCGTCAGGTGCGCCCCGATGATCGCGTAGGAACCCATCACGCCGTGCTCGACGCTGGTGAGGTGCATGGATCCGCCCTTCCCGCCGAGCAGTCCGTTGGAGCGACCAAGGAGTTCGGCAAGGACTCCCTCCATCGGTACGCCGCGAGCGAGGGTATGTGCATGTCCGCGGTACGTCGCGAACGTGTAGTCGTCCGCGCGCATCGCCGTACCGAAGCCGGTCGCCACCGCCTCCATCCCGAGGGACAGGTGGGTGGTGCCCTTGACCAGGTTCTGCATGAACAGGTCGTACGCACGCTTCTCGAACTGGCGCATCTCCTGCAGCCGCCGGTACATCAGCAGCCGGGTGTCCCGGTCGATCTCGGCGTCGTCGTACCTGGTGTGGCTGCCGGCCGGCAGCACCATGTCGTGTTCGCCGTACGCATGACGTTCGAGTGGCAGCGTCATACCAGTTCTCCGTTGAAGACGGGGGTGTTCAGGTGGGACTGCGCCTCACGCCGGGTCGGCAGCATCCCACCGGTCGTGTAGTAGCGCTTGCCGGCGACGAGCAGGTCCTCGGCGGGGAACTTGGTGATGACCTCGCAGCCGTCGGCGGTGACGACGAGTTCCTCCTCGATCCGGGCCGCGGACCAGCCGTCCCGGGCCGGCCAGTACGTCTCGAGCGCGAAGACCATGCCCTCCTCGAGCACCTCCGGGTGGTCGAGGGAGACCAGCCGGCTGAAGATCGGCTTCTCCCAGATCGACAATCCGACGCCGTGGCCGTACTGGAGGGCGAACGCGGCCTCCTCGTCGGCGAAGCCGAACTCCTGCGCGGTCGGCCAGATCGAGACGATGTCGGCGGTGGTCGCCCCGGGCTTCACCAGCGCGATGGACTGATCCATATACTCCCGGCAGATCTTGTACGCATCGTGCTGCGCCGGTGAGGCACTGCCGACAGCGAACGTCCGGTAGTAGCAGGTGCGGTAGCCCAGATAGCTGTGCAGGATGTCGAAGAACGCCGGGTCGCCGGGGCGGATGATCCGGTCGGAGTACACGTGCGGGTGTGGGGCGCACCGCTCGCCGCTGATCGCATTCACGCCCTCGACGAACTCCGACCCCATGTCGTAGAGCGCCTTGCTGACAAGTCCGACGGTCTCGTTCTCCCGAACGCCGGGCCGGAGGAACTCGTACAGCTGGTCGTACGCCGCGTCGACCATCGAGGCCGCCTGGGTGAGCAGCCCGATCTCGTCCTTGGTCTTGATCCGCCGGGCCTCGAGGAAGACCTGCTGGCCGTCGGTGACCTGGATACCGGCCTGCTGGAGGGCGGCCAGGATCGGCAGTTCGATGACGTCGACGCCGAGCGGCTCGTCGAGCAACCCGTGCAGCTCGAGTTCGGCCTTGATCTTGCGCGCGACCTCCTCCGCGATGCCCGCGCCCGGGTGGAACGCGCCGCGCAGCGTGGAGATCCCGGCCCGGGCGCCACTCGGCTTGGAAGCCCCGTGGTGCGGGCCGTGGACGGCGTCGGCCGATTCGGGTCCGGCGTGGTCGAGCCACGGGTTGTAGAGCTGGTGGTGGCGGGCCGCCGACCCGAAGTCCCAGACGATCGGCTCGGCGCCGCGGACCAGCAGCGAGAAGCGGATCAGCTTGTCGTTCGCCCAGGTGCCGATGTGGGTCGCGGTCATGTAGCGGATGTTGGGGAAGTCGAACGCGAGCAGGGCGCCGAGCGACGAGCGGTCCAGCTCGGCCCGGAGCTTGGCCAGCCGCTCGGTGCGCAACCGGTCGAGGTCGAGCCGCTGCTCCCAGTCGACCGCGTTCGTGCCATAGGTGTGGATACCCACGTCAGTTCCTTTCTGTTTCGCCGGCCGGCTCGGCGACGGCCGCGAACCAGGCCGTCATCGCGGCCATGTCCCGGTCGCCGAGCCCGTCGTCCAGTGCTTGCCGGTGCAGTTCCAGCGCCCGCCGTACGACGGACTCCCGCAGGCCGGCGTCATCGGCGGCGCGGGCCGCGAGGCCCAGATCCTTGGTCGCGGTGGTGAGGTCGAAGGCGACCGCCGTCTGGTCGGGGTCGGTGAAGGCGGGTCGCTTGTAGTCGAGGAAGCGGTTCCAGAGCACGCCTACCGCGAGTACGTCGAAGAGCGCCGCAGGCGGGACGCCCGCGGCGCGAGCGGTGACCAGGCACTCGGCCAGCGCGGTGCTGAAGGTATGCAGCAGTGCATTGACGGCCACCTTGGCTGCGGCACCGGCACCCGTCGGTCCGACGTGCACGACCGTGCCGAGCGCATCGAGGACCGGACGGGCGCGATCGATCACGGCCGCATCGCCGCCTGCCATCAGTCCGAGCTTGCCTTCCCGGGCGACGACAGTGCTGCCACTCACCGGACAGTCGACGAACCCCACACCTGCGTCG
The DNA here is from genome assembly GCF_004331465.1 of Kribbella pittospori. Lineage (GTDB taxonomy): Bacteria > Actinomycetota > Actinomycetes > Propionibacteriales > Kribbellaceae > Kribbella > Kribbella pittospori. The sequence continues at coordinate 198,177 of NZ_SJKB01000013.1, read as the reverse complement.
AGGCACCTGTCCGCGGCCTGTCTGGCCGCGTCCGCCCCGGTGGTCGAGCAGTCCACGACGACCAAGCCAGGCCGGGCTCCGGCGAGAACGCCCTCGAGGATCCGGAGTACGGCGTCGCCGTCGGTGAGCATGGTGACCACGACGTCCGCGTTCTTGGCCGCCAGCGCCGGAGTGTCTGCCACCTCGGCTCCGGTGAGATCGGCGGCCGCCAGCGCACGCGCCGCGGTCCGGTTCCAGACCGTCACCGCAAACCCCTGCCGCGTAAGGGCAGTGACCATCTCGGTACCCATCCGGCCGAGACCACAGAAGCCGACCCGAAGCGTCATGACCACTCCTGCGGGTCTACGAGGAATTTCCCTCGCGCAGTGCCACCGGCCGTCGCTGCCAAAGCCTCGACCACCCGGTCCAGCGGTACGACACGTTCGACGAGCAGCGAGGCCAGGTCACGCTCGGCCAGCAGCGCCAGCGCGGCCGGCAGGTTCTGGTCGCACACATGCGCCACGGTGGTCATGACGTCGATCTCGCGGAGGATCAGGTCGTTGGCGACGAACGACACCTGCCCCTTGGGCAGGCCAACCAGGAGAACGGTGCCGCCGCGCCGGGTCAGCCGCTGCACGCGACTCAGCCCGTCGGGTACGCCGCTTGCTTCCACGCTGACGTCAGCCAACGCAGAACCGGACAGCTCACGCAGTACGTCGAGCGGGTCGGTCGAGGAGGCGTCGACGGTCACATCTGCGCCGAGCTTCGCGGCCGTCTCGAGCCTGCCGGCATCGATGTCCACGGCAACGATCGCTCCGGCCCCGGCAGCCTTCAGACCGGCGATGACAAAGGAACCGATCGCGCCGGCACCATGCACGACCTCGACGTCGCCAGGCTGAATCCGGCTGCGGCCGACCGCGTGCAGGCCGACCGCCAGCGGTTGGGCGAGCGCAGCGTTGTCGTCAGCAACATGGCGAGCGATCGGGTGCAGCATCGCCTCGGGAACAGTGATGTGCTGGGTGAGCCCGCCATCAGCGGACAGGCCGTAGGTCCAGTAGGACTGGCAGAGGTTGGTCTGGCCGCGCTCGCACCACGCGCACGTTCCACACCAGACGCCGGCGCCGGCCGCGACCCGGTCACCGACTCCGAAGCGTTCGCCGTCGCTCTCTACGACGCCGATGAACTCGTGGCCGAGCACCACCGGCCCGAGCACGCCCGAGATCGGGTGCCGAGTCTGCAGCGGAGTCATCATCGGTCCGCTCGTGTATTCACTGACATCGGTGCCGCACAGACCGACCCGGGTGACGCGCAGCGTCACCTGACCCCGGCCAGGAGCCGGTGGTTCGGGGCGCTCCTCGATGCGAAGATCTCCCGCGGCGTGCAGGACGACGGCTTTCACCCGGCACCGCCGTTCTCGATGTGCACCTTGACGTTCTCGCCGGTACGTCGTGCCGCGGCGTACGCCTCAGGGGCTCGGTCCAGCGGGTACCGGCCGGTGATCATCGGGGTGAGATCGAGACCGGTCCGGGCCAGGAACCGCAAGGTCTCCGGCCAGACGCCCGGCGACCCGATGGTGCCGCGGATCTGCAGTTGCTTGGACTGGATCAGGCCCAGCTTCGCGGTGGCGCTGCGACCGACGTCGATGCCGATGTTGACCAGCCGGCCGTTGAACCCGGCAACCTCCAACGTGGCCGCCATCGCGGCCGGCTGACCGGACGCCTCCATGACGACATCGGCGCCCCGGCCACCGGTCAGTTCCCGCACCTGATCGGTGAAGCCGTCCGACGTCGGGTCGACGACCTCCTCGGCACCGAGCTGGCGAGCCAGGTCGGCACGCGTCTTGTCGGGTTCGGCCGCGATGACCCGGGCGCCGATCGTGGCGGCGACAGCCACACAGCTCAGCCCGATCGGACCGGCGCCGAAGACGACGACGGTGTCGCTCGCGTTGACGTTGCCGGCCCGCATCGTCGCGAAGTACGCGCAACTGAACGGCTCCACCAGCGCGGCCTGGCTGTCGGTGAGCTCGTCCGGAACCTTGTGCAGCCACTCGGGACGGGCGACGAAATACTCCGCGGCGGCTCCGGAGATCGAGAAGCCGAAGTGCTCCGAGCCGATCACACACTCGCCCAGCACGCGGTCGCCAACCGCGAGTCCGGTGACGTCCTGCCCGACCTCGGCGACCTGGCCGGACCACTCGTGGCCGGGGATGATCGGGTACCCGAACGGGATGATGTAGCGCCCTTCGAGCAGTTCGAAGTCGGAGTGGCAGATCCCGACCGAGCGCAGCGCGACCAGGATCTCGTCGGCGCCGATCCGCGGTACGTCGAGGTCGGCCAGGGCCAGCGTGTCCACGCCCTGGAACTGGACGGCCCTCATGCTTCGACCGCCGGGATGACGCGTTCGGCACGAAGCCGGTCGAAGAGGTCGAGGAACGATCGCGTGCTGTCCTGGGACCGGGTGAATCCGGCCTCGCGGCTCTTGGCCATCGTGGCATGCGTCTCGACCGTCCGGCCGAGGTCGCTGTCGGTGTGCCACCAGGACACGAGCCGGTCGACGTTGGGTTCGACGAGACCGTCCCGGCCGGCGATCCGTCGCCAGATCGCCGCGGCGCCGATCATCCGGTCCTCGAGTGGAGCGGGATGTCCGGGGTACGGCGTCGGCTCGACTCCGAGGCCGGCCGCCACCGCCTCCCACATCTGCCGCCAGTGGAAGGTGTCGCCGTTGGTGACGTTGTACGCCTCGTTGACCGCCTCAGGTGTGGTGGCCGCCCAGACCAGGTGCTCGGCCAGCAGCCGGGCATCGGTGATGTCGGTGGTCCCGTCGTACTGCTCAGGTGAACCGGGGAACACGAAGGGCATGCCCGTCTCCCGGGCCAGGGTGCCGTAGACGGCCAGGGTCACGCCCATGTTCATCGCGTTGCCGAGGGTGTAACCGATGACCGTGTGTGGCCGGTGGACCGTCCAGCCGAAGCCGAACCGCGCGGCGGCGTCCCAGAGGATGTCCTCCTGGATGTAGTAGAAGTTCTCGTAGTCCAGTCGCGGCTGGCTCTCGTGGAACGGCGGCTTGGCCGGGTTCTGGGCGTACGCCTCGAACGGACCGAGGTAATGCTTGAGCCCGGTCACCAGGCAGACGTGCTCGAGCGTGCCGGTCCGCCCGGTGGTCTCGAGGACGTTGCGCAGCATCGCGCCGTTCACCTCGATGTTGCGAGCCTCGGTCTCCTGCCGCGACCACGTGCAGTAGAAGAGGTGCGTGGCCCGGACCTCGCGGGCGACCGCGGCGATCGACATCGGGTCGGTGATGTCGGCGCTGAGCGTGCGGACACCTTCGGTGTCCATACCCTGCTTGCGGGACACCCCGGTCACCTGCCAGCCGGATCGAGCCAGCTGCTCGGCGGCGTTCCGGCCGGTCAGACCGGTGGCGCCGACGACCAGCGCGCGACGTTCACTCATGGATGACACTCCTTCGAAGGCCGGTCAGTGCCCGCGGCCGTTGCTCTGGAAGAGCTCGAGCGTCACGCCGTTGGGGTCCTTGAAGTAGACGAAGGCACAGCCCTCGAGCGGCCCGTCGCCGATGTGCAGCGGCGGCGCCAGGAACTCGGCGCCCTTGGCCCGCAGGTCGTCGTACGACTGCTGGATGTCGGGTACGTCGATACAGACATGGGCACTGCCGACGTCGGCGTTCGAGCGGTCGAAGGTGTCCTCCCGCTCGTTGTCGTAGTGGAGCAACTCGACCACGCAACTGCCGAACCGCAGGAACGCGAACCGCAGCTTGGTGTCAGGTACGCCGACCGCCGCGGACAGCTCCGGACCGTCGCCCTGGGCAATGAACTCGGGCTTCAGCCCGAACATCCGCTCGTACCAGGCCAGCGAGGCCTCGAGGTCGCGGACCGTGATGCCGACGTGGTGCATGTCGCCGAACGAACTCATCGGATTCTCCTTCGGAAGGGGAGGGTCAGGAAGCGGAGCGGACCAGCACCTTGAGCTGGTCTCCCTGCGGGTCGATCAACGGGTCGAATCCCTTGGTCACCACGTCGGCCAGGCCGATCTCCGCGGTGACCACCCGGCCGACCGGGTAGGTGCCAGAGGCAACCATGCGGATGATCCGCGGCCAGTCGGTCATCCACCAGCACCAGCTGCCGTACAGGGTCAGGTCCTTCGCGGACAGCGCCATCGCATCGAGCGTCGCCGGCTTGGTGTGCAGCCCGGTCTGGACGATGGCGGCACGCTTGCGGGTCTGCTCGACGCACGAGGTGAGGCCCGGCGTACTCCCGGAGCACTCGATGGCGAGGTCGACGCCGTCGCCGCCGGTGAGTTGGCCGACGACCTCGTCGAGTTCGCCGGTGGTCGGGTCCACCACCGGGCCGATGTCGAGGGACGCGGCCAGCGCGGAGCGGTTCTTGTTCGGCTCGGAAATGATCACCGTCGATGCCCCGACCGCGGCGGCGTACATCGCGGACAGGATGCCGATCGGCCCGGCGCCGGTGACGAGGACGATGTCGCCACCGGTGACCCCGGCCCGCTCGACGCCGTACGCCGCGACCGCCGCGGGCTCGACGATCGCGCCCTCGAGATCGGAGACCTCATCGGGGAGCTTGGCGACCTGGTACTCCTTCACTACGGCGTACTCGGCGAGCCCACCGGTCTCGGCGCTCAGGCCGGTGCAGGCGAACTGCACGCACAGGTGTCCCTGACCGCGGCGGCAATAGCGACAACGGCCGCACACGATGGCCGGCATGATCGAGACCCGGTCGCCGACAGTCACCTCACGGACCTCTGCGCCGACCGCGGCGACCCGGGCGGAGAACTCGTGTCCGAGGGTCTGCGGGAGTGTCACCCCGGTCAGTGGGTGCGGAGTCGTCGGGGTGACGATCGGCCCCACGGCGTACTCGTGCAGGTCGGTCCCGCAGATGCCGCAGTACAGGACCTCGACGAGTACGTCGTCAGGCTCCCGCACCTGGGGCTCAGCGACCTCCTCCACCCGGATGTCCTGCTTACCGTAGTAACGCGCTGCTCGCACGGCGATGTCCTTTCGTAGTCGGCGACGGGAGATCCCGTGCGGTCAGTGTGCGACGCCCTCGGCCTTGCGGCCGCTACCTCGCACCTGGCTGTAGACAAGGGCCGCGATCACGATCAGCGCGCCCTGGAAGAGGTACTGCCAGGTCTGGGTGAGTCCCAGGAAGGTGGTCGCGTTGAGGAGCTGCACGATCAGGCCGGCGCCCAGCAGCGTGCCGACGAAGGTGCCGCGGCCACCCAGCAGACTGGTCCCGCCGAGGACCACGGCGGTGATGCTGGTCAGCGTGTAGCCGATTCCTTGCGCGGGATCGCCGATGCCGAGCTGGGACAGCAGGATCAGCGCACCGAGGAAGGTGAACAGCGACACGACGACGTACCCCGTGACGACCGTGCGGGTGGTGCGCACACCGAGCCGTCGCGCGGACTCCTCGTCCGAGCCGACCGCGCGGATGTTCAGTCCCCACCGGCGGGTGCGGAGCAGGACCTCCATCGCGAACGTGATGACGACCAGGACGACGAAGGCCAGCGGGACCGGGCCGATCGTGGTCGTGACGAGGTCGGTCGCCGTCCGGCTGATCAGCCCGCCGGGCTTGTCCCGCAAGAGGAAGCTGAACCCCTGCAAGGCGATGTACGTCGCCAGCGTCGCCGCAACCGGGGTGAACTTCCCGAATCTGATCAGCGAGCCGTTGACCAAACCCGCCAGAGCCGCGAGTGCGGCCATCAGGATCAGTCCGAGGACTACCGCCGTACCGGAATGTCCTTCGGTGAGGAAGAACGAACCGACCACGACGAGGAAACCCGCGAGTGGTCCGACGGACAGATCGATGCCGGCCGTCATCAGCGCCACCGTCTGACCGAGGGCGATGAAACCGAGCGCGCTGACCAGCAGCATCACCGAGGTGACATTGAAGGGCAGTAGATAGCGCTCGTTGCGGGAATAGATGTAGGCCCCGAGGCAGAGCATCACGGCGGCCAGGATCAGGACCGGGACGTAGTCGCCCTCGAGCTTGCGCCGCCACCGCGGGCTCAGCCGACGCCTATCGGCGCGCTGCTCCTCGGTGCGGGTGTGAGTAGTCGACTCGACCGCGGCGCGAACCATCCGCTCCTCGGTCACCTCGGCACCGGCCAGCGACGCGACCACGTGTCCGCGGGACAGCACGATCACCTGGTCGCAGAGTCCTTCGAGCTCCTTGGCGTCCGAGGACGCGACGATGACCGGTACGCCGCTGTCGGAGACCTCCCGCAGGATCCGGTAGATCTCAGCACGCGCACCGACGTCGACGCCCTGGGTGGGTTCGTCGGCGAGCAGGATGGCGGGCTTGGACAGCAGCGACCGGGCGAGCACGACCTTCTGCTGGTTGCCGCCGGACAGACTGGTGACCGGCGACTCGAGCGTCGCCGTCTTCACCGCGAGCCCGGCCACCTCCGCGCCGACCAGTTCGACCTCGCGCCGCCGGTTGACGAAGCGGGACGGGCCGAGCCGATCGAGCGCACTGAGTGCGGTGTTCTCCCGCACCGACAGCGACATCATCAGTCCCTCCTGATGCCGGTCAGCCGGCAGGTACGCCGACGACCGCAGCAACTGCCGGTGACTGAGGCGGGCGCCGTCAATGGTCAGCGTGCCGTCGTGTCCGTCGAGGCCGGCCAGAGCGCGGAGGAGTTCACTCTGACCGTTCCCGACGACCCCGGCGACACCGATGATCTCGCCGCGCCGCGCGGTGAAGGAGACGTCGGAGAACCGGTCGCCCGACAGTCCGTCGACGGTCAGCACCGGCTGCTCGTCGTCGACTCCCAGCCGCTTGGCGGGGAAGGTGTACTCCAGTTGCCGGCCGACGATCATGGCCAGCAACTCGTCGTCGGTGACCTCGGCGACCACGGCCGTCCCGCGATGATGTCCGTCCCGCAGAACGGTGACCCGGTCGGCGAGCTCGCGCACCTCGGCAAGGCGGTGCGTGATGTAGACGACGGCAGTTCCCTGCCCGACCGCGGAGCGGACCAGGTCGAACAGGCGCCCGACAGACTCCTTGCCCAGCGGGGCTGTCGGCTCGTCGAGGATGAGCAACCGCGGCTCCATCGCCATCGCCTTGCCCAGCTCGAGCAGGTGCTTCTGAGCGATGCTGAGATGACCGACCCGATCCTCCAGATGTGCGACGCACCCGACCCGATCGAGCAGCGCCCGCATCGCGGCGCGCCGATCCGGCCCGTCGTCGAGGAAGCGCCCGGGCACCGCGACCGCGATGTTCTCCGCAACCGTGAGGTCGGGAAGCACCGCAGGATGCTGGTGCACGATGGCAATGCCCAGCTCGGACGCCCGTCCGGGCGTGAGCTCGTCGACGGTCTCACCCAGTACGGCGATGCTGCCCTGGTCCGGCGTGGTGGTGCCGGAAGCCACTCCCATCAGAGTGGACTTGCCGGCACCGTTCTCGCCGAGCAGCGCGTGCACCTCACCAGGCTTGACCTCGAGGGACACATCGGTCAGCGCGGCGACGGCGTCGTACGACTTGTAGATGCCGTGCAGAGACAGCGTGGGCCGCGTCGCGGTTGCCGTGTCGTCGGCGGTCGTTTCCGGGGCGACTTTCGTCTCGTTGATCACCACAGCGTCCTCCGGGTGAGGGGTTCGATCGCTGGTCACTTGAGGAGCTTCGCCTGCTCCTCGCCGCTCATCTCCGCGGACAGATAGACGTCATCGGGCAGGTTCGGCTTGCACTGCACGGGCTTGTCCTTGGACGTCGAGTCCTCGAAGACCACCGACGGGAACGTCGAGGACGCCGGGACCTCGCCACCGGTCGCCCGCGCGACGGCGTGCTGCACGGCGAGCCGCGAGTGGTCGTTCTGGGTCGAGACCGTGAACAGCTTGAAGTCGGGGTTCTTCGCCTTGTGGTCCTGCCAGAAACAGGACAGGACGTTGCCGTCGGAGGCGGCGATGGCGGGGATGGAGCGTCCGCTCTGCTCGAACACCGGCAGCGCGCCGACCAGGGACGGACCGAAGTCGGAGACGATCACGTCGATGTCCGCGTTCTGCGAGATCGCCGCGGTCAGCACCTTCTGCGTCTCGGCCGGATCCCAGTTGGTGACCTCGAACGGCTGCTCGCCGATGAACTTGTACTTGCCGGTGGCATCGAGTACCGAGTGCAGCCCTTCGGCTTCCTTGCGGCCCTGGCTGTTCCCGGGCGGGCCACTGAGGAAGAGGACGTTGCCGCCGTCCGGCAGGATCTTCTGGATCCAGTCGCCCCAGTTCTTGCCGGCGTCGGCGAAGTTGGTGTCGACGAACACGTCGTAGTCCTCGCCGGCCTTGCCACCCGGGTCGACCCGATAGGGCACGGTCACGACACCGGCCTTGTAGGCGCTGCGGATCGCCGGCAGTACGGCCTCACCCGCGTCGGGGAAGACGACGAGCGCGTTCACACCCTTGGCCACCATCCCCTGGATGTCGGCGATGGCCTTCTGCGTGTCGCCCTGGCCGTCGGCGTACTCGAAGCCGGTGATGCTCGGGCACTTGGCCGCCTCCGCCTTGGCGGCCGCGGTGGTGACGAGTCGCCAACTGTTGCCGCCGAAGCCGTCGGTCATGCCGAGGACGGCCTTCTTGCTCCCACACCAGGAGGGAGCGTCACCGGCGGCGGCTGCTTTGGTGGAGGTGTCTGCGTTGCCGGAACCGCCGCAGCCCGCGAGAGCGAGGCCAACGGCACCGGCACCGAGCAACGCGACGAGGCGCGCGCGGCGAGCGGATCGGATCATGACGAGGTTCCCTTCCTGGAACTTGCCGTGCTGAGGGGCAGCTGAGGGGTGGACGTGAGCCGGCGACGTACGGCGGCCCAGTCGACGGTGTAGAGCGCGACGCCCACGGTGAGAGCGGCCGCCTCGACCAGGGTTCGGATCGCGAACGAGACGCCGAGAGCGAGAACGAACTGCTCGAGCTGGCTGAGGAACACTGCGGCGATGGCGGTGGCGACGAGGAAGCCGCGGCCGCCGAGTAACGACGTACCGCCGAGGACCACTGCGGCGATCGACGGCAGGAGGTAGGCGTCGCCCTGGAATGCCGTCGGCTGGGCGATGATCCCGGCCAGCAGTACGCCAGCAAGCCAGTAAAGGATCTGGGCCCATACATACGCGCCGGCGCGGTACCAGGTGACGGGCAGGCCGGTGGCGGCCGCGGCGACCGGGTTGGCTCCGATCGCCTCGAAGCGGCGGCCGCCGATGGTGGTCTTCATGACCACTGCGGCGATCGCGACCACGACGACCGCGATGTAGACGGAGTTCGGCACCCCGAACGTGACGCCACCGGCGACATTGCGAAGCAGTGCCGTGGTACGCCGGGGCGAACCACCCGAGATGCTCAGGACCGCGGCGTACATCAAGGCATTGACGCCCAGCGTTGCGACGATCGGGTTGAGCCGGCGCCAACCGACCAGCACCCCGTTGAGGACGCCGAACCCGATCGCCACGGCCAGTCCGAAGACCAGGGCACCGAGCAGTTTGTCGTCGTCCCCGGCCGGCCGATGAGTGGTGATGACGACCGCCAGCGAGACCGCGCCTGGAACCGACAGATCGATGCCGCCCTGCTGCACGACCAGCGTCTGCCCGATACCGACGATGGCCAGCACGGCCGCGAACGGCAACATGCCGAGCAGAGCACTGTGGTCGACGCTCGTGGGAGCCAGCACTGCACTTGCGATGACGAGCAGGATCAGCGCCGCACTCACGGTCAGAAGTCCGCGAGAGATGCGGAACCGGGGCCCGGCGTCGATCGCGCGGTGCTCGGGTGCCTCGACGGCCATACTCCCACCTCACAGTCTCCAGGGCCGATGTTTGCTGGGACTGTACATATGGCTCGATGTGTTCACAAGATGTCGGTGAAAACTTCCTGAAACCTCACCGAAACTGACAATTAGTGAACAAGTGGGCGGATCTTGACGCGATTACCGAGCTTGCTGTTCAGTATTACTGATCATCCCATCGGCCCGAAGGCGACCATATGAAGCTCAGCGACCGGCTCGGTCACCTCACCTACTCGACCCTCGTTCACCCCGGCGACACCTGGGCCGAGATGCGGGACAGCGTCGCCCGGCATGTGCCGGCGGTGAAGGCGCGAGTGTCGCCGGATGCGCCGATGGGACTGTCGCTTCGACTGTCCGGCGCCTCGGTCGCGACCCTGTTGGCCGAACCTGGCGAGCGCGCTGACTTCCTCAGCTTCCTTCGCTCGCAGGACCTGTACGTCTATACCGTCAACGCGTTCCCGCACGGCCCGTTCAAAGGCCGGTCGGTGATGGAGCAGGTCTACGAGCCGGACTGGGCCACCGAGGACCGCACCCGCTACACGATGGGTGTCGCCGACGTACTGGTGGACATCACCGAGTCAGACGTCGAGCCGTCGATCCAGACGGCTCCGCTGGCGTTTCGCCCGAACGTCGACGGGCCGGCGTTCATCGACCGCTTCACCACGAACCTGCTCCGCGCGGTCGCCCATCTGATCGATGTGGAACGTCGTACCGGCCGCCGGGTGAAGTTGTCACTCGAACCGGAACCGTTCTGCTTCCTGGAGACCACCGAGGAGACGGTGCGCTACTTCGAGGAACGGATCTACTCGCGGGCTGGCGTCGAGGAACTGGCGAAATGGGCGTCGGTCCCGGTGTCGGCGGCGATCGGCCTGGTACGGCGGCATCTCGGTGTGGTGTTCGACATCGGGCACCAGTCGGTCGAGTTCGAGGACATCCCGGCCGCACTGGAGTCACTGGTCGCGGCCGGCATCCCGATCTTCAAGCTGCAGGAGGCCGCGGCGTTGTGGGTCCCCGACGTCACCGCCGAGACAGTGCAGGACCTGAAGCAGTTCACCGACACGATCTACCTGAGCCAGACCACCGAGCGCCGCGACGGGCAGCTCACGCGTTTCCTCAACCTCGGTGACGCGATCGAGTCCTGGTACGACGCCCCGGGTGGCAAGCGGGAGTGGCGGACCCACTTCCACGTCCCCGTGTTCCTCGACGAGATCGGTGGCTTCCGGACAACCCGCTCGTCGATCGAGGCCGCGCTGGACCTGCATCGGCGTACGCCCCTGTCGGACCACCTGGAGATCGAGACCTACACCTGGGACGTGCTGCCGGAGCACCTGAAGACCGGGGACATCGACGAGTACGTCAGCCGCGAGATCGACTGGGTCCGCGACACTCTCGGCGCGAACTGACAGGAACGAGGAGCGCATGTCCGGAAGAGTGGCCGGCAAGAACATCGTCATCACCGGTGCGGGGAGCGGCATGGGCCGCGTCTTCGCCCTGGGCCTCGCGCGCGAAGGTGCCACGATAGGCGTTCTCGACCGCAGTACCGAGGCGGCCAAGGAGGTCTGTGCCGAGCTGTCCGCGGCCCGCCTGACCGGAATCCCGCTCACCGCTGACGTGAGCAAGCGCGACCAGGTCAGCGCTGCCTTCGACACTTTCGTCGAGCAGACCGGCCGGCTGGACGTGCTCTTCAACAACGCCGGCTTCAACCAGCCGATGCACCTGATGGATGTGACCGAGGAGAACTGGCACGCCATCATGGACGTGAACGCGCTCGGCACGCTGATCGGCATCCAGGAGGGGGCCCGCAGGATGGTGCCCCTGGGGCAGGGCAAAATCGTGAACACGTCCTCCATCGCGGGTCGGCAGGGATTTCCCTCGTTCGCCCCGTACTGCGCGAGCAAGTTCGCGGTGAACGCGTTGACCCAGGCGGCGGCCCGGGCACTGGCCGAGCACAACATCACCTGCAACGCCTTCGCCCCGGGCGTGGTGGACACCCCGCTGTGGACGAAGCTGGACGAGGATCTGATGAACATCGGCGACGCGGACAAGCCCGGTCAGGCGATGGCCGACTTCGCCGCGGACATCCTGCGCGGCCGGGTCGCCACCGGCGAGGACATCCTCGGCACCGCGCTGTACCTCGCCTCGGCCGACTCCGACTACCTGACCGGCCAGGTGATCATGATCGACGGGGGCATGGTGCTGGTGTGAGCACGACCGAGAACGATCCCGCCACCATCACCGAAGGAGCCGCAGTGACCTCACCTCTCGTACCGCGAAGTCCGGACGACGCGACGGCGGTGAACCTCGGGCTCCGGCTGCGGACGGCACGGCAGAAGTCGGGCATGACCCTGCGCGAGCTGGCCCGGCGGCTCGGCGTCTCCCCGTCGTTCCTGTCGCAGATCGAGAACGGCAAGTCGCAGCCGTCGGTGGCGACCCTGTACTCGATGGCGCAGACGCTCGACGTCTCGATCGACCATCTTTTCGAGGGCACGGAAGCCGCCGCCCCAGCCGAGCCGGACGTCGCGGCACCGGACATCGCGGCGCCGGAAGAGGAGCCGGAGCCGATCCGGCGTTCGGATCTGGGCTCGTTGGAACACGTCTGGGAGGACAGCGGGAGCATGGGCCGGTTGTCGGTGACGTCGCCTGGCAACCGCACCCGACTGGTGATGGACACCGGGGTGGTCTGGGAGCAGCTGGCCACGAACACGGCTCACCAGCTGGACTTCATCGAGATCGTCTACCCGCCAGGGTCCAGCTCGACGAACGACGAACGCATGCTGCGCCACGACGGGTTCGAGTACGGCTACCTGATCGAGGGCGAGCTCGAAGTGACCTTCGGCTTCGAGACCTTCATGCTGCACGCCGGTGAGTCACTCGGGCTGAACTCGAGCGTCCCGCACCTGTTCCGCAATCTCGGAACCGTCCCGGCCCGCGGCATCTGGTTCGTCCACCACGACCACAACTGACCTACCTGGTGGCCGCGAGCATCCGGAGTACGGCGGCATTGACCAGAAGCAGGATGATCGCGGAGAAGACCAGCAGGGCGACCTGGGCCGGCAGGAGGGCGATGCCCAGGCCGATGGCGAGGACGGGGATGGCGAGGCCGACGTACGCGATGAGGAAGAGCGCGGCGAGGACCTCGCCGCGGGTCGTGGGACCGGCGAGCGAGGCGGCGGTGGCCACGGCGCCACGGAAGACGAGGCCGGCACCGGCACCGGCGACGACGCCGCCGGCGACGAACACCGCCAGGTTGGGGATGAGGCCGCCGGTCGCGACACCGATCAGGCCAAGCGACATGAGGGCGAGGCCGATCCGGAGCTGGTTGCCGCGCTCGAACCGGACGAACACGGCCTGGCTCACCGCGCCGGCGGTGAAGACCACGAACGTCACGACCCCGGCCAGCAACGGCGCCCTGTGGTGCAGCACTCCGCCGAGGAATGTCGGGGCCAGCGACGTGAACAGCCCGAAGATCGCGAACGCCGCGAACGCCCCGATCGCCGACGCGAAGAACAGACGCTTCGAGGCGGACGGCACGGCGACTCGCTGCGGCCGATAAGCCGGCCGCTCCTCCAACCGCTCAACGGTCTCCGGCACCAACGCGATCCCGACCGCACTGAGCAGCAACAGCCCGAGGAACACCTCGTACGGGCGCTCGAGCGGTGACGCCACGTACTGCGCGAGCAGACCACCCACCAACGGACCGAACGCGAGCCCGCCGAGGTTCACCATGCTCGAGATGAGCGCCGACCGGCTCGGGTCCTCGGCGGGACGCGCGATCTGCCGCAGCTCGGACAGATGCGCGGTCGCGGTCGCGGTGAGCACACCGATGCCGATGCCACAGATGAAGCGGGCGATCAGCAGACCGGGCACGTCCTGCCAGACCAGGAAGATCACCGCCGACACCACCTCGGCCAGGACGGCGAGCAACGCGATGCGGCGCCGGCCGAGCCAGTCGCTGACATGCCCGGCCAGATAGAGCGAAGCCATCACCCCGACCGCGTAGCTGGCGAAGATCACCGTGATCACGTACGTCGGGAAGCCGTCGCGGTGCTGGTAGATGGCGTAGAGCGGAGTGGGCACGGTGGAGAACGCCAGGGTGATGAGGAACGCCGCGGCGATCACCCAGAACCCCGGCGCATGCGCGAACCGGACGCGGGCGCCGCTCGACACCCCCGAACTGGTCATGACAGACATGCTCCCAGCCTCACGCTCGCCATCTGTCGATTCAAACGAGGGTTCGGCCGGGAGCACCTGCTCCTTCTAGGCGACCATCTAACCCACCCAGATGGACTGCCAGTTCTTCTGCTCGTTGAAGCGGCGCAGTGCGGCGACCCCGCTGAGCCAGCCGAGCCAGGCAGCGTACGGCGGGTTGCCCTCGTCGAACCCGCTCATCACGAAGGTGAGCCGGGTCTTGCCGTCGGACTCGGCCAGCTCCCAGGTGCTGATGCCGGAGTCACCCCAGTCGACCGACATGCTCTGGCCCTCGACGACTCCGACGACAGTGGCGCCCGGTCCCGCGTCGAAGCCGCCCATCGCGAACCGGCCGCCGACCTGCGGCTCGATCCCGACCGGGTAGCCGAACCACGCCGACGCCTTCTCGGAGGTGGTCAGCGACTCGTACACCTGGGCGATCGGCGCGTCGATCAGCGCCTCGCCGGTGAACTCGGCCGAGGTGAAGTCCGGCCGGGTGGTGAGCGCGCGCCCTTCCAGGTGATCGACCAGGTTGGCCAGCGCGAGCGACCAGAAGGTCTGCAGTACGCCGCGGATCGACGCCCGGCTGATCGCGTCGGCGAAGTCGAAGTGACTCTGAGTAAGTTGGATCAGCGTGGCGTCGTCGGACTCGGCGGTCAGCGCAATCTCCGTGGTGGTCTCCTCACCGTCGAGTGTCCACGCCAGCTTCAGCGTCTGGCCGTCGTACCCCAGCACGCGCTGGTGCGGGGCATCGCCCTCGGGGATGTAGCGGCCCCAGAACTCGAAGGTCGTGGGCAGGTCGACGTTCGAGTGCTCGCCGAGCCAGAGGTCGAGGGCCTTCGGGTCGGTCAGCGCCCGCCGTACGTCGTCGATGCCGGCCCGGGCGCGAACTTGAAGGATGAGCGGTTCAGTCATGATCTTGGTCTCCCTTGGGGTAGCACGCCACGGCCAGCTTGAAGGCGTCGCCTTCGGAGCCGCCGTAGCGCTCGAACAGGTCCTGCAGCGTGCTGCGCAGGTCCTGGAAGAACTCGCGCCGCTGGTCCGGTGGGACCCGGATCTCACCGGAAACCCCGATGGACGGCAGCTCCGGAGCTGTCCGGTCCAGCGCGGCGATGTCGGTCTGGACCTCTTCCATCAGGTCCAGCAGGTAGCCGAGGCTCAGTTCGTCCTGGGTCCGGCGGAGGCCGCCGATCCGGCCGACGAGCCGCGGGGACAGCCAGTACGAACGCGCCGTCGCCTGGTAGATGCCTTCGTGGACGCCGCGCACCTTGCGCTCGTCCACCTGCGTCACCAGTCCCGCCTCGACGAGGCGCTTGACGTGGTAGTAGACGCGCTGCGGAGTCTGCCCGAGCTGTTCGGCCACCTCGCCGCAGGTGTGCGGCTCGGCCAGCCGCCGCAGCACCTCGATCCGCTGCGGCTTGAACAGCGCCTCGGCCTGTTCGAGCTGCTCCAGGTGCATCACGTCTCTGATCACACAAAAAAGTTTGTACGTAAAAAACTTGCTTGTCAATGCTGTTGCGGATCCATCGGCCGGGAATGTAAACGAGTAGTTGCTCGTTCTACTGAGTGCCTCGGTGATGCGTCACCAAGGCAAGCCACCCCAGACCTGGGGCCTTTGCAACGGATCGTCCGGCACGTTCCTGCCGGCGAAGGAAGGAAGCGCGATATGGCAACTGTCTCGTTCAAGGGAGCTACCCGGGTCTACCCGGGCACCGACATCGCCGCTGTGGACAAGCTCGACCTCGACATCGAGGACGGGGAGTTCATGGTGCTGGTCGGACCATCCGGATCGGGCAAGTCGACCGCACTGCGGATGCTGGCCGGGCTCGAAGAGGTCAACGAGGGATCCATCTACATCGGCGACCGCGACGTCACCAACAGCCCGCCGAAGGACCGCGACATCGCGATGGTGTTCCAGAACTACGCGCTCTACCCACATATGTCGGTCGCCGACAACATGGGCTTCGCCCTGAAGATGCAGGGCCTGCACAAGGACGAGCGGGCCAAGCGCGTCGCCGAGGCGGCCAAACTGCTCGGCCTCGAGGAGTACCTCGACCGCAAGCCGAAGGCGCTGTCCGGTGGTCAGCGTCAGCGCGTCGCCATGGGCCGCGCGATCGTCCGTGACCCGCAGGTCTTCCTGATGGACGAGCCGCTGTCGAACCTGGACGCCAAGCTCCGGGTCCAGACCCGCACCCAGATCGCCGAGCTCCAGCACCGCCTCGGCGTCACCACCGTGTACGTCACCCACGACCAGGTCGAGGCCATGACCATGGGCGACCGGGTCGCGGTGCTGAAGGACGGTGTACTGCAGCAGGTCGACACCCCGCTGAACCTGTACGACAAGCCGCGGAACAAGTTCGTGGCCGGCTTCATGGGATCGCCCGCGATGAACCTGATCGAGGCCAAGATCGCCGACGGCGGTGCGCTGATCGGTGACTACCTGGTCCCGATCGACCGCGCCCTGCTGGCCAAGGCCGGCGACGACAAGACCCTGACCATCGGCGTCCGGCCCGAGGCGCTCCACTTCGCCGACGAGGGCCTGCCGGTCACGGTCTCGGTGGTCGAGGAGCTCGGCTCCGACGCCTTCCTCTACGGGACCGCCGAACACACCGGCGACCAGCAGATCATCGCCCGCATCAGCACCCGCCAAAACGCCGAAAAGGGCAGCCTCATCCACCTCGCCCCAGACGCGGAGAAGCTGCACCTCTTCTCGTCCTCCACCGAGGAGCGGCTGAACCCCTGACTAGTGTGACCGGGTGCAGACGTGGGAGAAGGACGCACTCGGAGTAGTAGTTCTGCCGTCGGGTCGGACGGTGCGCGGACGCGGTCTGCGCAACGGCCCGGCGGCAGAACCATTTCCGGCGTACGGCGTCTACCTGCTGGGCAACCAACCACCGCCGCTGCCATGGGAGTCACGCCGGCCCGACTTCCTTCTGCCGGAACGCCGAGAAAGCCGGGCCTGATCCGCCAGCCTCCAGGCCCGGAAAGCTGCACCTCTTCTCCTCCACCATCGGGCAGCGGATCAACGCCTGATCCCTATCTGGCCGCGGTAATTCCGTTGACCGGGTGGGGTGGGTCGCGTTTGCTCGGGGGGTGACGATCGAGCGGAGCAACCCCGACGGACTGCACGCGACCCCCGGCTATCACCATGTGACCAAGGTCCGGGCCGAGACCCTGATCTACCTGGCGGGCCAGTGTCCGCTGCAGCCCTCCGGCGAGCTCGCCGAGGGCGGCCTCAAGGGCCAGACCGAGCAGGTGATCCGCAACATCCTGATCGCGCTCGAGTCCGCAGGTGCCACCCCGGACGACGTCGTACGCACCGTCATCTATGTCGCGAGCTCCGACCGCGACGACCTGGGGGCGGTGTGGGACCAGCTCAACGCGTCGCCGCTCGCACCGGCGTTCACGACCGCCAGCACCCTGCTCGGCGTCGCACAGCTCGGCTTCACGGGCCAGCTCGTCGAGATCGACGTCACCGCGGCGCTGTGATCCCTCCGGCGTCGGTGGTCGAGTACGACCCGCAGTGGCCGGTGTGGTTCGCGGAGATCCGGTCCCGGCTGACGCCTTACCTGGAGGGGATCCCGCACACGATCGAGCACGTCGGCAGCACCGCCGTACCGGGGCTCGCCGCCAAGCCGATCATCGACGTCGACGTGGTGGTCCCAGCTGTTGACCTGGTGCCGCCGACCGTCGCGGCGATAGTTGCTGCCGGCTACCAGCACGAGGGCGACCTCGGCATCCCCGGACGGGAGGCGTTCACACTCCCTGCGGATGCGGCGCATCACCACCACTTGTATGTAGTTGTCGAAGGCAACAAGGCGCATCTCGACCACATGCTGCTGCGCGACCACTTGCGCGCCGACGCCGGCGATCGAGAGCGGTATGCAGCGTTGAAGCGCGAGCTGGCCCACCTCCTCACGACCGACCGCGCGGCCTACGTCGAACCAAAGGCCGGGCTGGTCGAGGAGATCCTCCAGCGCGCTGCTCAGAGCTCGTGATTCGGTGCGAGCCGGCGGTCGGCGTCGTACCTGTTCCTGAGCTCGGTGAGCCGACGGTGGTCCCCCGGGTCGAATGCCTCGCGGATCTCGTCGCCGGTCAGCGGGCCGGCGGAGAAGTTGAGCAGGCGGCCGACCGTGACGCCGCGCCACGGCTTGAGGATGCTGCGGTGCAAGGCGGTTACGTCGTCCTCGCCTGGTGAGAGCACAGTCAGCGAGTACGCCGCGGTGCGGTGGCCGATCGTGTTCGGTACGTCGGGCTGACGGCTGAGCGCTCCACCGAGGTGACGGATGCCGATCACGCACATCGCCGACGCGTCCGGTCCGGCGAGCTTCGGCAGCGTCGCGAGCGCAGCCGGGTCGAGGTGGCTGAGCAGGGCGTTGCGTGAGCGGTAGCTGTCCAGGCGCTCTGGCTCGGCGAAGATCTTGCCCGACTCGGTGTACGGAAGCTGGCCGACGGTGTCGAGCACCGGCTCACCGATGGCGCGCAGCGGTTTGATCAAATCCACGCCGCCCTCGCCGAGGATCGCGAGCTGGACCTGGGCGACATACCTCCCACGCAGCGGCTCCGGGATCGGCGGGACGTCCGGCAGCGGCACCAGCGCGAGGGCCGAGGTCACCTCGTCGGGGACCGTCCGGGTCCAATCGGCCCAGACCTCGAGCACGGTCGGGTTCTGCACGAAGTCGAAGTACAGGCTGCCGCCGTACAGCGTGGCGACGTCGAACAGATCGACCTCGATCCCGGTCACCACGCCGAAGTTGCCGCCGCCACCGCGCAGCGCCCAGAACAGCTCCGGGTCGTCCTCGGCATTCCGCCGTACCCCGTCCGGGGTGACGATCTCGATCCGGCGGACGTGATCGGCGGAGTACCCGTACCACCGCGCCATCAACCCGAGGCCGCCGCCGAGCGTGTAGGAGACCGCGCCGACTCCCGGGAAGCTGCCGGACAGTGGGGCGAGACCGTACCGCGCCGTCGCCTCGATCACGTCCTGCCAGGTCGCACCGGCCTCGAACCACGCCGTCTTCCGCTTGGGATCGACCCGGACGCCGTTGAACGCGCCCGTCGCGATCAACACACCGCCATCGAGACCCTTCGCGAGCCCATGCCCGGACGCCTGCACCGCTAGGCGCAGGTCGTGCTCGGCCGCGTACCGCACAGCTTCCTCGACCTCGACCGCGCTCGTGACCGGGAAGATCACGTCCGGCCGATGCGGGTCGCGCCGCTGGAACCCGAGCCGCGCCTGGTCGTATCCGTTCGATTCCTTCGTCAACATCATGGAACCGACGCTAGGATCCCTTGCGGACACATCTTGTCCGCAAGGCATCCTGGTCGGGTGAGTACCCGGAAAGAACTGCCCGGCCGCATGCTCCGGTTGCTGTCCCTGCTGCAGAGCCGCCGCGAGTGGTCCGGCCGCGACCTGGCCGAACGCCTCGGTGTCACCGAGCGGACCGTACGACGCGACGTCGACCGGCTGCGGTCCCTCGACTACCCGGTGACGGGCACGACCGGGACCGCCGGTGGCTACCGTCTCGGTCCTGGTACGACGCTGCCGCCGCTGCTGCTCGACGACGATGAGGCGGTGGCCGTCGCCCTCGGCCTGGTCGGCGCGGCGGGAGGTGGTGTGAGCGGGATAGCGGAGAGCTCGATGCGAGCCCTCGCCAAGCTCGAGCAGGTGCTGCCGGCGCGACTGCGACCGCAACTGGCTGCGGTCGGCTCTGCTGCTGAGGCAGTTCCCCGGCCGGGTGTCGCGCAGGTGGATCCTGGCGTTCTCGCCGTACTCGCGCGGTGTTGCCGCAACCACGAGATCGTTGCCTTCGACTACCAAAGCCATCAGGGTACGACGGCCCGCCGGCGGGTCGAGCCGCATCAGTTGCTCACGTTGACCTGGCGGTGGTATCTGCTCGCCTTCGACCCGGCGCGCGACGACTGGCGGACCTTCCGGGTCGACCGGATCTCCGAGGTGACGCCCGTACTGCACCGGTTCACGCCACGGGTGCTGCCGGCTCCGGACGCGGCGACCTACCTGGTCGAGTCGTTTGCAGCCGCGCAGTACCGGCACGCGGTTCGGCTGACCGTTCAGCTCCCGGCCGAGCGCGTGGTCGACACCTTCGAGGGTGTCGTTCGCGGCACGGTCGAGCCGGCCGGACCGGACGCGTGCGTGGTCCGCTTCAGCGCGGACACCGCGTCGTTGGTGCTTTCCCTGGTCGTGCCGATCGTTGCCCTGGGCGCCGAGTTCACCGTTGACGAGGCAACGCCGGAGGTCGCGTCGATGATCGCGGACGTCGGCGAACGGCTTACGCGGTCCTTCGCCGCCGTGGCGGAGTCCGCGGCACCAGCGTCGGGTTGACGTTGGTCTCTACTCCGTCGCGATCCACGACCACCCGCTCGATGTCGTCACGCCCGGGTACGTCGTACATCACCGGGAGCAGGACCTCTTCGAGGATCGCGCGCAGTGCGCGGGCGCCGGTCCGGCGGAGCAGGGCGAGATCCGCGATCGCCTCGACCGCGTCCGGGGTGAACTCGAGGTCGACGCCGTCGAGGCGGAACAACTTGCGGTACTGCTTGATCAGCGCGTTGCGCGGCTCGGTGAGGATCCGGACCAGCGCGTCGCGGTCGAGCGCGGGCACGCTGGTGACGATCGGCAGCCGACCAACGAACTCGGGGATCAGGCCGAACTTCACCAGATCCTCCGGCATGACCTTCGCTGTGGTGGCCTGCTCGGCCGCGGCGCCGAAGCCCAACCGGGACGGTCGCGTGCGCCGGGCAACCAACTCGTCGAGCCCGGCGAACGCGCCGCTGACGATGAACAGCACCCGTGTCGTGTCGATCTGGATGAACTCCTGCTGCGGATGCTTGCGACCACCCTGCGGCGGGACGGAGGCCGTCGTACCTTCCAGGATCTTCAAGAGGGCCTGCTGCACGCCCTCGCCGGAGACGTCGCGGGTGATCGACGGGTTCTCGCTCTTCCTCGCGATCTTGTCGATCTCGTCGGTGTAGACAATGCCGGTCTCCGCCTTGCGGACGTCGTAGTCGGCGGCCTGGATCAGCTTGAGCAGGATGTTCTCGACGTCCTCGCCGACGTACCCGGCCTCGGTGAGGGCGGTCGCATCGGCGATCGCGAACGGTACGTCGAGCATCCGGGCCAGCGTCTGGGCCAGGTGGGTCTTGCCGGAACCGGTCGGGCCGATCAGCAGGATGTTCGACTTGCCGAGCTCGACGTCGCCGGGCTTGCTCCGGTGCCGCTTGTAGTGGTTGTAGACGGCAACGGACAGCGCCTTCTTCGCGTCGTCCTGACCGACCACGTAGCCGTCGAGGAACTCACGGATCTCACGTGGCTTCGGCACCCGGGCGGGCAGGTCGTCGCTGATGTCGCTGAGCTCCCCCTCGGCGATCAGCTCGTTGCAGAGCTCGACGCAGCCGTCGCAGATGCACAGCGGGGTGGGGCCGGCGATCAGCTTGCCGACCTGGTGCTGGGTCTTGCCGCAGAACGTGCACTTCAGCACCTCGGCTGCCATCCCCTACCGCCTTCTCAGATGTCGTCGTCATCCAGATGATAGCAACATCTGAGTGCTAGAGTGGTGGCCGTGAGCCGCTTGAGCAGGGCGGAACTGCAACTCCGCAACCGTGCGAAGGTGCTGGCCGCGGCGCGGGCGGAGTTCGCCGAGCACGGCTACCGGGACGCGACCATCGACCGCATCGCCGACCGCGCCGACCTGACCCGTGGTGCGGTGTACTCCAACTTCGCCGGCAAGCGCGCGCTCTACCTGACCGCCCTCGCTGATCAGAACCGGCCGGGCCGGGGTGCACGCCGAGCGGTGAGCACGCCGACCGAAGGGCTGGCCGCCTTCGCGTCGTCGTGGTTCGACCGGGAACACCCGGGTGCAGAGCCTGACCTGGCGGACTTCGGGACGCCGTACGCCTCGTTGCTTGGCTTCAACGCGGTCCTCCTCGGCCTCGCCCTCGACGCGCTGAGCCCTGGCGAACTCGGTCGGCGGATCCAGGTCTCGCGGCTCGCGCTCACGCTGTTGACCGGTGCGACGCAACTGGCCTCGGCCCCCGGGTTCGTCCAGCCGCTCGCCGTCGCTCGTGCCTGTGCGGGCTTGGCCGACCTCGACGTCGATGATCTCTGGAGACCTCCACCAACCACGCCCCCGGTGCGGCCGGCGCACGAGTCCTGGTCGCCGCCATCCGTGACCGACGAGGTGCTTCGCCGTACGGCGGAGTTCGGCACCGGCATCGTCGTCATCCTCGGACTCAACCGCCTCGCCGCCGCGGAGGACGTCGTACGGTCGACCGACGGAGCGGTCACGATCGCCCTGGTGTCCAGCGATCCGTCCGAGCTCGGGCCGCTCGCTCGGTATACCACCGACAGTCTTCTTGGTTGCCTACGGCAAGTAGCCCCGCTGCCGCGGGTGCAGGTGGTGCACGACGAGGACGGCGTACTGGCGTCTGCCCTGGGCTGCGAGGTGATCGGCGACGACCTCGAACATGCCGTCGCGATCACCGGCGACCGGATCGCCGCCCGCGCCGAGGGGTTCGGGGCGGGCGCGGCGATCGCTTCGACCCAGCCGGCCCGAACCGT
Source organism: Kribbella pittospori (assembly GCF_004331465.1). Classification (GTDB taxonomy): domain Bacteria; phylum Actinomycetota; class Actinomycetes; order Propionibacteriales; family Kribbellaceae; genus Kribbella; species Kribbella pittospori. The sequence goes on along the minus strand of NZ_SJKB01000013.1, from coordinate 175,645 downwards.
CGCAGCCGGCTGAGGTCACGCGACGATCAGGCCGATGCCGAGGGTCAGGACGCCGAGCGCGAGCGACGCGGCGCCGAGCCAGAGGACCCAGAGGAACTGGTTCGGCTGAGTCCGGTCCTTGCCGGCGGACGAGGCGAAGAAGCCGCCGGACATGAGGATCGTCGCGACCGGGATCGCCAGGCGGGCGACCCAGAGCATGGCGCCGGACAGGCTGGTCTGGTCGACGTACAGGAGACCGACCAGGCTGAGGATCACGAGTACGCCGGCGTGTGCGTGGCCGGCTCGCGCGAACGACTTCTGGAAGTCCGTCATCGGAACCTGGCCGCGGACGATCTTGGTCATGAAGTAGCCGCCGAACTGGATCGTGACGATCGTGAGCAGGATCGCTCCGGCGATGATCCGCGACGCCTCGGTCATGCGTACACCAACTCCTTTTGCTGTGCCGCGATGGGCTTGGTGGTCTTGGCGACCCACAGCGCGACCGCCAGGTAGAGGATCTGCTCGGGGATCCGCTGCCACAGCGGGGTCGCCTCGCCGCCGGCGAACGGTACGTCGGCGACCGCGGCGTGGATGTTTGCCGGGAGCAACGCCACGAACAACGCGGCCAAGACATACCCGGCGACCCAACGTGTCGCGGTGAGCACGAGACCGGCCGCGCCGAGCAACTCCAGTACGCCGGTGACGTACACCAGGGCATCCGCGAACGGCAGGAACGGCGGCACCATGCGCACCATGTCCGCGTGGTTCGGCATCACCGTGACATCGGCTGGGACGAAATGCGCGCTCGCGGTGAACACCAGCATGACTGCCATCGCGTGCGCCGCGCCGATGGGCCAGGTCGCGAACCGCCGGACCCCGAGCGCGCCGAGCGCCCGGAAGCCGAACGTCGCCACGACCAGAACAAGGGGGATCATCTGCCCCATCTCCTTACATGGATAGTGAAAGTATCCGCTTATGGATACTGATACTATCCATCACAGGCAACAGGAAGGCAAGCGAGAATGCGCATCGGGGAACTGAGCCGGGCCACCGAGGTCCCGGTGGCGACGATCAAGTACTACCTGCGCGAGGGCCTGCTCCCGGCGGGCGAACTCAGCAGCCCGAACCAGGCGTCGTACGGCGAGCGCCACGTCCGCCGGCTGCGATTGATCCGGGCACTGGTCGAGCTGGCCCAGGTCCCGCTCGCGCAGGTGAAGGAGATCCTCGAGTCGCTCGACGCGGACGACGTACCTCTGCACGAACAGATCGGCCGAGCCCATCGCGCGCTCACGCCGACCCGCAAACAGACCGCGTCAGACGAGGCCCGCGCGGCCGCCACCACTCAGGTGACCGAACTGATCACCCGCCGAGGCTGGTCCGTCGAACCCGAGGCCCCCGCCCTTGCCACCCTGATCGAAACCGTCGCCGCCCTGCGCACCCTCGGCCAGGACGACCTGGTCGGCTTCCTCGACGCCTACGCCGACGCCGTCGAACGCTTCACCGAACTGGAGATCGACGCCGTCACCACCAACCCCACCCGGGACCAACTAGCCGAATCCGTAGTCATCGGCACCATCCTCGGCGAAACCCTCATCTCCTCCCTCCGCCTCCTAGCCCAGGAGTCCATCTCAGCCCACCGCTGGAAAAACCGCTGATCACCCGACCAGCTGACTGCCGAGGGTCTCCGTTGCCCAGCTCACCCACCGGCGCTTGGTCCAGCCGGCCTCCAGGACCATCCACTCGTGGAACGCACGGACGAGCTCGTCCTTCGTGCGGTAGTTGAAGTACACGGTCTGCGCGGCGTCTACTCCTAGTGGTAATGGTTCGCAGCAGAAGGAGGGGGCTTCTGTGAACCGAGTAGCAGCAGTTCTCGCCTGCGTAGCCGGCTTCATCGCGGTCTGCGCGGCTGAAGGAGCCCTCGGCGTACTCCTCTGGACCGGCAACCACCAAGCCTGATGGCTGTTCCTCGTCCTACTCTCAGCCGAACGCTTCTACTGGATCGGCTTCGCCCTACCCTTCGGCCCCCTCCTAGGCCTCGCCCTCACCCTCGCCGACCGCACCACGACCCGCAGCACCACTGCGTAGACCCCAGGTCCAGCCCCGCCAGGTCGTAGCCACAGGCAACCACCAGCAGGACGAGCATCCGTCGTACCCCGGAACCCGCTCAGCCGTCGTGCGCCATGTCCACGAACCGCGAGTAATGCCCCTGGAACGCAACAACAACATCCGCCGTCGGCCCATTACGATGCTTCGCCACAATGAAGTCCGCTTCACCGGGGCGGGTGGATTCGCGCTCGTAGGCGTCTTCCCGGTGGAGCAAGATGACAACGTCGGCGTCCTGTTCTAGCGAGCCGGATTCGCGGAGGTCGGAGGCCATGGGGCGTTTGTCGGAGCGTTGCTCGGAGCCTCGGTTGAGCTGACAGATGGCAACTACGGGGAGTTCGAGTTCTTTGGCGAGGAGCTTGATGGAGCGGGAGAACTCGGAGACTTCGAGTTGGCGGGACTCGACCTTCTTGCCCGATGTCATCAGCTGGAGGTAGTCGATCACGATCAGGCGGAGGTCGTGGCGCTGCTTGAGGCGGCGGGCCTTGGCGCGGATCTCCATCATGGTGAGGTTCGGGGAGTCGTCGATGAACAGCGGCGCCTCGGAGACCTCGCCCATCTTGCGGGCCAGCCGGGCCCAGTCCTCGTCGGTCATCTTGCCGTTGCGCATGTGGTGCAGCGGCACCTTGGCCTCGGCGGAGAGCAGACGCATGGTGATCTCGTTGCGGCTCATCTCCAGCGAGAAGATGCACGAGGTCAGACCGTGCCTGATCGACGCCGAGCGGGCCAGGTCGAGACCCAGGGTGGAGTTGTGGGTCGGGATCATCGTCTTGCCGGCCAGGTACAGGTGGTCGGGGTTGTCCACCTCGACGCAGCGCACCGGCACACTGTCGACCTGGTGGATCCACTCCACCCGCCGCTCGCCCTCGCCGGCCAGCGCGGCCGGGAAGCCGTGCCCGGTGATCTGCCGCGGCGCCGACCCGGTGATCGGCGGTGTCAGTCCGGGACTCGCTGACATCGCCGTGAACAGGTCGGCGGTCGTGCAGACCACCGGGCGGCCGCCGTCCTCGACCCGCCACTGGTGCTCGGCGTCGGCGACGATCGTGCTGCCGTCGGAGAACGACAGCCGGAAACACGGCCGGTCGACCATGACCTCGGTCGCCGCCACCACCGTGGTCGGCAGTCCGTCGGCGTCGAGCAACTGGTCGCCGACAGCGACCTCCGCCATCGTGGTCCAGCCGGTCGGCGTCGGCAGTGGGGTGTCGAGCGCGAGCGCCTTCCCCATCGCGGGACGCGCGGCGACGATGATCATCTGGCCGGGGTGCAGGCCGTTGGTCAGCTCGTCCAGATCGGTGAACCCGGTCGGTACGCCGACCATCGCATCGCCACGAGAGTCGATCGCCTCGATCTCGTCGAGGGCGCCCTCCATGATGTCCTTCAGCGGCGCGTAGTCCTCGGCGGTCCGCTTCTCGGTGACCGAGTAGATCTCCGCCTGCGCCTCGTCGACGACGTCGTCGACCTCGCCCTCACCGGCGTACCCGAGCTGGACGATCTTCGTGCCGGCCTCGACCAAGCGGCGCAGGATCGCCTTCTCCCGGACGATGTGCGCGTAGTACCCGGCGTTCGCCGCGAGCGGGACGGAAGCGACCAGCGTGTGCACGTACGGCGCGCCGCCGATCCGGGCCATCTCGCCGCGACGGTTCAACTCGGCCGCGACCGTGATCGCGTCGGCCGGCTCACCACGGGCATACAGGTCGGTGATCGCGTCGAAGACGATCTCGTGCGCCGGCCGGTAGAAGTCAGTACTGCGCAGGGTCTCGATCACGTCGGCGATCGCGTCCTTGCTCAGCATCATGGCGCCGAGCACACACTGCTCCGCGGCCAGATCCTGCGGCGGCGTGCGGTCGAAGCCCATCTCCGGGCTGCGCTCTTCCTGGCCGCCGCCCTGCCCCCCGCGGAACTCCGCCACGCTCACTTCGCCCGACCTCCTCGTCCGCCCACCGACGCGCCACCCCAACCATCGTAGGCCGGGATTCGAACACCTGATCGAACCGTAAACACAGCCACCGACAGTTTGCGGACGGCGCCAGACACGCGACCGTACGCCGGTCTGGTCACCGGGTGCTAGCCGGTCGTCCACAGGGGGTGTGGACGAGCTGTGGGAAACCCCGTGATCGGGTGTGCACAGGTTGGGCACAATCCTGTGGATATCTGTGGAAAGGGATCCAAAACATCACCCTGACCTGCGGTTTCACCCATTCACAACTGTGGAGAAGAAAAAGTCGGCGACCTTCTTCCGGACTGTGGGATCCGGCCGTCTGTGCACAGCCCAGGTCAGGCACAATGGGCCGCATGCTCATGACATACCGCGCGCTGGCGACGGCGGCGCGGTGACTGAGCCGAGCCGGGCAGGACTGCGACGACTGATCGGTCCCCAGGACCGCGAGATCCTGCGGCTCGCCGTCCCGGCGTTCTTCGCGCTGGTCTCCGAGCCGCTGATGCTGCTCGCCGACTCCGCGATCGTCGGCCACCTGGGTACGCCGCAACTCGCCGCACTCGGCATCGCCGGCACGATCCTGCAGACGCTCGTCGGGATCTGCGTGTTCCTCGCGTACGGCACGACGTCGGCAGTGGCTCGCCGGATCGGCGCGGGTGATCACCGCGGCGCACTGGCCCAGGGCATCGACGGACTCTGGCTGGCGCTGCTGCTGGGCGTCGTACTGGCGATCGCTGGACTGCTGCTCTCTCCAGTCGCGATCGCCGCGTTCGACCCGTCGCCGGATGTAGCAGATCACGCCGTCATCTATCTGCGCATCTCGTGTTTCGGCATCCCGTCCATGTTGCTGCTGATGGCGGCGACCGGCGTACTGCGTGGTTTGCAGGACACCAAGACGCCCATGGTCGTCGCCATCTCCGCCAACCTCGTCAACATCGGCCTGAACGTCCTGCTCGTCTACGGCCTCGACCTCGACATCGCCGGCTCGGCTTTGGGTACGGCGCTCGCACAGACGGCGGCCGGAGTTGCGCTGGTCGTGGTGGTCGTTCGCGGCGCCCGACGCGACGGCGCCAAGCTGCGACCGGACAGACCGGGCATCCTCGCGTCCGCGCAGATGGGAATCCCGCTGATCGTCCGCACCCTGACGTTGCGGGTGGCACTCATCCTGCTCACGTTCGTCGCCACCGCTCTGGGTACGACGTCGGTCGCCGCGCACCAGGTCGCGTTCACTCTCTGGTCGTTCCTCGCGCTCGCACTCGACGCCATCGCCATCGCGGCACAGGCGTTGACCGGCCGGGCGCTCGGCGCAGGCGACGTAGCCGGCACCCGCGCGATCACTCGGCGGATGATGTGGTGGGGGCTGGTCTCCGGATTCGTCGGTGGACTCGCGCTCTGGGGTCTGCGCGACATCTACGTTCCGTGGTTCACCACCGATCCCGAGGTACGACAGTCGCTCGCCGCCGTACTGATCGTCGCGGAGTTGTGGCAACCCGTGAACGGCGTGGTGTTCGTCCTGGACGGCGTACTGATCGGCGCCGGAGACGGTCCGTATCTGGCGGTGGCCGGGGTGATCGCGCTCGTGCTGTACGTGCCGCTGGCGTTGAGCGTGCTGTGGTTCGACGGCGGCATCGTCGCGTTGTGGTGGGCGTTCGGCGGGTTCATGCTGCTGCGGCTGCTCACTCTCATGACGCGCGAACGCAGCGACGCCTGGCTCGTGACCGGCGCTACTCGCTGACGTTGCGCGTCGGTGTGTCCGGGCTGAGCTTCTGCACGTGGATGATCAGCAGGTTCGCCGCGACGACCACCACGAAGACGACGCCGAGCACCGGGTGACCGAGGCTCCACAGCGCGGCGCCGGCGAGGCCGAACACCAGGACCTTCACCACGGTCCGCACCACCGGCGTACCCCGCTTGGCGGTCGGAGCGGCGTACAGGCCCCAGATCACTGCCGCGACGACGGGCAGTGCGATGGCGAGCACGATCCGCAGCCCGGTGTTGTCCGCTGCTTGCGAACCCCACCAGGCGAAGATGCCTAAGGCAACCAGCTCCACGAGAAAGGCGAGCAGCAGGTTGGTCCACTTCCACATGTCAGATCCCCCGGAGATTCGGTTGCCGCTGGTCGAAGAACAGTCCGGCGGGCGGGTCCTCGACCGGCAGCGGCGGGATCGGGTACTCCGTATGGGCACCTCGGCACGCCGCGAACGGACCGTCGGGGTCGAGCAGGACCGACATCTGCGGGTCCGCGTGGTCGCGCCACCAGGCTGACATCCCGGTGGCCGGATCCAGCCGCAGGTGCTCCCAGGCACGCCAGAGCGAGTCCAGCCGGCTGAGTGCCTCGGCGTGCCGGAACCACTCCGGACACCAGACGAACTGCTGCCCGAGCCGACGGGTGTAGAGGTAGATCAACCGGTCCTCGACGAATGCCGCGACGTGCGGGTAGAAGAGTTCCTGTTCACCATCCACCACGTTGCTCCTCGCTCTGCTCCCACACCGGGACGCCGACCGGCACAGCGGGCTCGAGCGTACGGGCGCCGGTCGCTCCCGGATCGTACTTCGCCAGCGAGGCCTCCACCGCGGGGGCATCCGGCCGGGCGAACCACGGCACCGTCTTCACCATCGTCGCCGGGATGCCGGACGGGAACACCACCGCGCGGCCGGACGGCAACGCGGCGAGGTCGGACACCTCGAGGATGTGGTGCCGCTGGATCTGCCGGCTGATGCCGCGCTCGCCCTTGCTGTACGACACCGAGCTCGTGGTGATGTCGTAGTCGCCGATCAGCTTGCTCAGCTTCTCGAGGAACGTCGCGTCCGAGGCACCGCCGCCGTACACGCGGATGTTGGCGGCGGACCACAGCTTGTCCATGCCGCGCTCGCCCCAGCACTCCGTCCCCTGCGCCCACGACTGGAGGATCGTCATCAGCACGATGCCGCGGGAACCGAAGTGGCTGTAGAGATCGGGCAGGTTCTTCCATCGGCACACGTTCGCGGCCTCGTCGAGTACGCCGACGAGTGGCGTCGGCAGCCGGCCCATCGGGCAGCTCTTCGCGTACTGCTCGGCCGCCTCTACGACGGCCACTGTCAACGCGGTGACCAGCGGTCCCGCCGTACCGGCGCCTTCCTTGGACAGGCTGTAGAGCGTGCCGCCCCGGCGGACGAACTCGTGCGGATCGAACTGCGGACGCTGATCGTTCTGTCCCTGCGGGACAACCCATCGGGTGACCTTGTGGTTGACCAGGAACTGGGCGCTCTGCTGGGCCGTGCCGTAGACACCGGCGCGCTGCTTGTCGGGCGCGCTGATCACACCGGCCAGCGCGTCCGCTGACAACTGCAGGCCGGGAGTACTGCGCAGGATCCGCTCGGGCTCGTCGTTCCGCTGGTCAGCGAGCCAGCTGTAGACCTGTGTGATCGGGCGCCGAGCGACCGCCGCAGCGAGCAGCAGTCCGGCCAGCAGATCGGTGCCGGCGGCATCGAAGAACGCGTCGGTCTGGGCGTTCTCCCGGCGCTGCGACGCGACGAAGTGCCCGGCCAGGTCCCGCGCCTTCACCTCGTCGGTGATGTAGGTGAGGGGATTCCACCACCAGGTCGGCGGCTCCTCGCACACCTGCTGTGGGTCGAACACCCACACCGGACCTCGCTCCTGCCGCGGACCGCGGGTGGTGTCGACCAGGTCGCGCTTGTTCGAGGTGGCAACCACCGCGCCCGGCGCATCCAGAATCGCGGGCACGGCACGGGACGACGTCTTGCCGGTCCGCGGTCCCCAGATGTCGATGTGCATGTCCTCCCAGGATCCGAACACCTCCAGGTCGTCGCGGACAGTCCGGCCGATCGGGATGCCGGGACCGGCGTCGCCGGCGCCGAGCCTGTCGGCGATCCCCTGCGCACCCGCGCGGGTGAGCTTCGAGATCTCCGAGCGCTTCGCCATCAGGTGCGCCTGCCGGTCCATCCGGCCGCCACCGCTCCGACGCCTCAAGCCGAGGACGGCGACCGCGATCACCAGCAGCACTACGACCTCGAGGATCAGTACCCCGGTGGCCGCGGTCGACCATTGCAGCTGGCCGTCGATCAGATCGACGAGTGCGGTCATCGGGTCCGGTACCGTCTGGGTTCCGTCGATCGCAGCGGCAGTCTTGAGCGCTCCCCAGATCCCCACGACGCCGATCGTGAAGACGCCGACGCCGATGAAGACCAGGATCGTCTCGGCGGACAGCACGCCCGGTCCGGTACTCCGCCTGCCGTCGGCCATCTACCCGTCGCCTCCCGCTCGCGCGAGCACGCGGGTGGCCGGGTCAGGCGGCGGCAGCTCCAGCACCGGGTCGGTCCTCCAGAGCTTGTTGGTGTCGTTGATCTCGCGCTCGACCGAGGTGAGGCTGACGTGCACCGGGATGCCCGGACGGCCGCCGACCTTGACCAGGAAGTTGCCGCGGCCGGGTGGCGCGACCTCCACGCCGGTCGCCGGATCCCAGGCGGGTGGGTCCTGCCAGCCGATGAGCATGTTCTGCTCCTCCTCGGACATCGGCACGACCTCGGTCAGGTTCTCCATCTCGGCGCGCGGCAGACCGCCGCACACGACCATGCCGGACCGCTCGACGAAGCCCTTCGCCTTCATCCGGTCCTCGCTGTTCTCGAGCGCGAGCAGGTCGGACATGGTGTGCGAGATCATCGCCGTACCGACTCCGCGCTGACGGTTCAGCCGGGTCAGCGCGTCGACGCGGTCGACCAGACCGCGCCCGGCGCGCAGCACGCGCCACAGCTCGTCGAGGATGACGAAGTAGTGCCGTCGCGGCTCGAGGCCGGCGTCCGCCAACGCTTGCGACACCGCAACCGCGCCGAACCCGTAGGACCAGCAGGCGAGTAGTACGGCGGCCTGCAGGTTCGTCTCGGAGTCGTCGATCGAGGAAACGTCGAACACGACCGGCCGATCGAGCCGCATCGGGTTGTCGGTCGGCGCGGAGAAGATCTCGCCCAGCCGGCCACCACCGACCAGACCGATCAGCGATGCCTCAAGCCCCTCGGTGATCTGTCGGTAGCGATCCAGGCTGCCGCGATCCAGGGCGACGTTGCGGACCCGGTCCGGCGCGTCCTGGACGACCTGGAGCAGATCGCGCAGTACCGGCGTACCGGTGGATCGCTCGTCGAGGACCTTGAGCGCCTCGTCGAGGATCGTCTCCTCGCGGTCCGTCGGCGGCGCCGAGCGCATGATCGAGATCAGCGCCGACACCATCGTGTGGCGGCGTCCGTGTGCATCGGCCTGAATCGCCTCGCGCGCCTTCCCGGTCAGCCGCTGCGCCGCCGTACGCGACTCCCCCGGATCCAGCACGTTCAGATGCCCGCGGCCACGCCCCAACCGGATGACCTGCCCACCCAGCGCCTCGATCAGGTCTCGGTAGTCAGGCTTCAGATCCCCCAGCACCAACGGCTGCACGCCGTACCCCGCCAGCCCCAACGCCATCCGACGGACCACCGTGGACTTGCCCAGGCCGGGCCTGCCGAGCACGAACATCGACGGGTTGGAGATGAGGTTGGCTCGGGTGAACCAGTTGATCGGATCGCAGCAGAGGGTGGCGCCGGAGAGGATGTTGCGGCCGATGGGTACGCCGACCATGGGACTGCCGGTGCCTGCGGCGAAGGGCCAGAGTCCGCAGACCTGGACTGTGGTGCCGCGCCACTCGGCCGGAGCCTGGAGGTACGTCGAGTAGCCGCGGCCCGCACCGGGCCAGCCGCGCGACATCGGCCGCTTGCCGGTGCGGACCGGGTCGGCGGCCCTCACAGCGCCTCCCGGATGCCGGCCGGGACGGACAGATGGCTCTGCAGTACGACGCCCAGCGGCAACCCGGCCACGAAGGCGGAGTCCTGCGAGCCGTACGCCGGCCGGAGCAGGACGCGGGCGGTGGCACCCAGATTGTCGATCGCGGCGATCATGTCCGGGATCTGCTCCGCGGTCATCACCGTGCCGGTCACGACCATGCCGAAGTTGACCAGTCCTGCGCCGCGCGCCTCCTCCTGCGCGGTCCGCTCCGCCGCCCTGGCCTCGGTCATTGTCCGGGCCGACGGACGGCTCGAAGTGGTGGCGCGGAACGACGCGTTGCGCTTGTCGGCCTCGACCACCCGGGCCGCAGTGGCCGCGTCCAGCGGACGGTAGAGCAGGGTGACTCGCTTGCGATCGATGTCCGCATGGGGCGCGACCAACTGGGACAGCACCGAGGAGAACACCTCACCACGCGGCGCCTGGGTCATCTGCCACGTCACCGACCAGGCGGAGTCGTGCCGGTACTTGTCCCAGAACCCTTGCGCGCCGGCCGGACCGACGTCGGTCCACTGCAACTCCGGCACGTCCCCGTGGCTCCGCGCCTCATCGATCAGTACGGCGGACGCCGGGTCGTAGGCGATGCGGACGGTCTCGCACAACTCTTGAGCGGTCACCGGACGAGCCGCACCCGCACCGGTGGCGTTGAGGCTCTGGGTGAGAGCAGGCAGCCGGGACGCGAGCTCACGGCCCATGTCCTCCTCTTTGCGGCGCTTGCCGCTCCGGTCCGTGCCCTTGAACGTCAGAGCGACTCGGGCCGAGATCAGCGCTGAGCCTTCCGGGTACGTCTGCACGACCTCCGTGAGCATTGCCCGGGCGATGGCCGGGGTACCGTCCAGCATGTTGCTGCCGACCTCGCGCCGCAGCCGGATGCCGGTGTCGGGCGCGCTCTCCACCGTCACCGATGCGGCGACGATGCCCGGCTCGTGGCCGAGCGCGGCGAGCCACTGACCCCAGTGCGCGACCCAGACGTCCACCTGCTCCTGGTCCACCAGCGAGGCACCGTCCGGCTCGGCGTTGATGACGACGGTGAAGTGCCGGGTGCTCGGGTAGAACAGCAGCGCGAACGGCCGTCCGTACGAGTCCTCGAACTCGCTCAGCTGGGACGCGGCGGCCAGACCCGGGAGCTGGAAGGTGCCCCACGCGGGGCGGCCGAGTGGGCCGGACCGGTAGGTGTTGTGCTTCGCCATCTTCGCTCGTTCCCATCCGATCCGGGTGGAGAGACGCTGCAGGGCGGACAGCCCGTGCTTGTCCTTGGTGGTCAGCAGGAGCAGGCAGACGCCGACGATCAGCAGCGTGACGATCGCGCCGACGAGACCGCCGGCCATCGTGGCCATGATCGTCATGACCAGCCCGCCCATCATGAGGGCGGTGCCGAGCGAACCGAGGCCCGCGATCCCCGCCGAGGCGGGCTGCCGCCAGTTCCCGTACGTCCGCGGGGCGCCGCGGACTGCGTCAGCAGCCATGGGTCACTGCAGGGCGCCGACGAGCAGCGTCGAGGATGCGATCACGATGCAGGCGGTGAGCACCCAGCCGAGCCGGGCGGCATGCTCACCGCCTTCACCGCGACGCTGGCCGACGGCCATCATGGCGCCGGCGATCAGGATGCCGAGAACGCAGATGGCGAAGGCGATCCAGCGCACCCAGTCGATCACCAGCTCGAGTTTCTCGCCGCCGGGTGGCCGGGTGCCGCCACCGCTGAGCGGTATCAGGGCATGCGTGTCCGAGATCAGATGGGCCAGCATCATCGCGGAGGGACCTTTCAGTACGGGGCGGGATAGTCCGCAGGGTTCGCGGCGCGCAGTGCGTAGATGGATTCGAGGACTTCGAAGACCTCGTCCGGGGTGTTCTCCGGCGTCGGAGCCTCCCCTCGGCGCCACTCCTCGATCCAGGGGATGTCCCAGACCCGCGGCACGCCGCCGCCGACGATGTCGGCGAAGTCGTCGAGCACCCGGGGCAGTCGCCCGGGCGCGTCCGCGATCAGCACCAGGCCCAGCACGGCTACGCCCTGGACCACACCGGACGCCCACTCGACCGCGGCCCGCTGGGCGGCCCGCAGACCGGAACCGTGCGTCCGGGCGACGAGGACGACCGGGGTCGGCACCGGTGGTGGCGGGATCGGCCAGCGATGGTTCGCCGCCCGGCTCCCCGGAAGGAGGAGCGACATCGTGGTCTCGCCGGCGCCACCGTGCACACCGACCCACCAGAGTGTGTCCGCGGCCGGAATCGCGAACTTCGGCAGCCGCTGGTCCTCGGCCGGTGCGGAAACACCGTGCTGAGGTGCGGACGGCCCGCCCGCGGGCTGCGGCGAGGGACCCGGCGGTGACTGTTGCGGACCTGAAGTCGTTGACTGCCGATCCCATGGATTCTGTGTCATGGCCCCTCCTTTCGTGGTGTGTGACAAGCTGTCGCTCACCGTATTCTCTCAATTCCCGGATGTCGGTTGCGTGAGTTATCCACAGGCCTTGCGGCCCGCCACTCCCTGGCCGGAGCAGTCGAGCCGGGCCGGGCCCGCAGAGTCCCGCAGGCCCGGATTTCTGGCCTGCGGTGGTCGCTGCACATGCTAGAACGGGGGCGGCGTAGTCGGATGAACGAGGGAGATCTGTGGCGGGAATGAGAGGTCGCCGTGGCTGAGAAGATCCCGTCCTGGCCCAAGGTGACGATCCGGTTGTACGACGACCGCAACGCCGAGGTCACCATCGCCGGGCGGACCCATCCGGTCAGCAACCACCGAGATCCACGGCAGGCCGCGATCGCCGTCGTGAGCGACCGGGCCGGACAACTCGGCCGGCCGGTACGCGCGACCGCAGTGGAGGCAGACGGTTCGTCCTGGCCGCTGATCGTCCACCCCGACGGCCGGGTCGACGCTGTGGAGTCGGAGAGCCGCAGCAGCACCAGCAGCGGCGGCACCCGCAGGCCGGGCTGGCCGGTGATCGCCGGCATCGCGCTGGCCGTCGTACTCATCGCAGGTACGACGCTGTACTTCACGGTGCTCCGGGATGGCGACAGCGATGTGTCCAAGCCGTCGGAAGCACCGAAGGTCCCGACGCTACCGGAGCCGAAGGTGGTCCCGGACCAGTTCTCGGCCCGACCGGTGCCACCGGGCTGGTCGACGAAGGCAAGTTGGACGGTCGACATCGCCGCGAAGTCGGCGCCCGCAGTGTCACCGGACGGCAAGCAGGTCGCCATCCTCACGCCGGACGAGAAGGTCGCGGTCTTCGACAGCAACGGCAAAGTGCTCTGGCAGGACAAGGTGCCGAAGGACGCGCAGAGCCCGGTCTACACCACGATCGATTCCAAGTCGGTGCTCGCCGTGGCTGCGCCGGATGCCTTGTATTACTGGGCCGGCGGCGGTGCTGGTGCCGCCTCGGTGGAACTGCCCGACCAGGCGCAGGTGCAGTTCTTCGGGACGTCGCCGCTGATCAAGGTCGAGGGCGATGCCGGTGCGAGTATGGTGACCGGCGGCAAGCTGAAGGCGGTGCCGAACCAGCCACGCCTGTCCACGGTCCTGCTGGCCGAGGGCGACAAGGCGTTGATGGCGCGGTACACCGGTCCTTTGTTCGCGAGTCAGCTGGACAAGGGTCTGCAGACCGTGAACCCGAAGGCGCCGTCCGGGTCGAAGGGCATCGAACATGTGGTCGCCGCCAGCCCGGGCCGCGCGCTGGTGCTGTGGAAGTCGGCCACCAAGGACATCGTGACCCCCGTCGTGCACTCGACCACGACCGGCGCGATCCTCGCCACCTGCCCGGTGGCGAAGGAGGCTGACGTCGAGAGCTGGCAGTGGGTGCCGGACCAGGCCGGCAAGGTCGCTGCCTGGGGCAACTGCGTGATCGACTTCGCGCACAAGTCGACGGCGCGGTACACCGACTTCCAGCCGGTTTCGATCACGGGTACGACGATCTACGGGATGGTCGGCGGCGATCTCGTCGCCACGACCCCTGGCGGAAAGGGTCAGACTCTTCCCGCCGACACCGCGCGGCCGTGGGGTGTCACGGGTGGGCGTGCGCTCGTGGTGCACGACTCGACGTTGTATGCGTTGGACAAGAAGTGAACCGATTGCTTGGTGCGGTGCTGGTGACGGTGGCGTTGCTGGTGCCGGCCGGGCCCGTGATGGCGGACGACGATCCCGGTCCGGTGCAATGGCCGCGGGTCGCCCCACCTGATGCTGGCGGCAACCAATCGGATCCGGGACCGGTCAAGTGGCCGAAGGTCGCCAAGCCGGAGAACAGCGGCGAGGGCAACGACCCCAAGCCGCTCCCCTGGCCGACACCCACCCCAGGCTGAGCAGAACACGACAAGGCCCGCATCCCCCGAGGGAGATGCGGGCCTTGGGTGTTGCTGAGGTCAGACGGCCGCGACCTCGAGGCGGACCGTGGCGGCCACCTCGGGGTGGAGCTGCACCGAGACCTGGTGCTTGCCGGTGCTCTTGATCGGCGACGCGATCGCGATCGCGCGCTTCTCGACGAGCGGGCCGCCGGCGGACTTGATCGCGCCGGCGATGTCGGCCGGGGTGACCGAACCGAACAGGCGGCCGGTCTCGCCGGCCTTGACGTCCAGCGTGACGTTGAGCTGCTCGAGCTGGTTCTTGACCTCGCTCGCGTGCTCCTTGCCCTGGATCGCCCGGGCGTCACGCGCCCGCTTGATCGACTGGATCTGCTTCTCGGCGCCGCGGGTCCAGCCGATGGCCAGGCCGCGCGGAACCAGGTAGTTGCGGCCGTAGCCGTCCTTCACCTCGACGATGTCGCCGGGGGCTCCGAGGCCCTCGACCTCCTGCGCCAGGATGAGCTTCATGGTTCGGGCCTCCCTCAGCGAGCCGTGCTCGTGTACGGCAGCAGCGCCACCTCACGAGCGTTCTTGATAGCGGTGGCCACATCGCGCTGGTGCTGCACGCAGTTCCCGGTCACCCGGCGGGCGCGGATCTTGCCGCGGTCCGAGATGAACTTGCGCAGCAGCGCGGTGTCCTTGTAATCGACGTACGTCGCCTTGTCCTTGCAGAAGCCGCAAACCTTCTTCTTCGGCTTCCGAATGATCTTGGCCATTGTGGTGCTCTCTTCCTTCCAGAGCCCGGCACACGTGCCGGAATGGTCTGTCTTACATGGTTACGACCCGGAGCGCCGGATCAGAACGGAGGCTCCTCCATCGAGCCGCCGCCCTGGCTGGCCCAGGGGTCGTTCTGCGGGGCAGCCTGACCGCCGCCACCACCACTGCCGCCACCCTGCGGGGTTGCCCAGGGGTCGTTCTGCGGGGCGCCGCCACCTTGGCCGCCGCCACCGTAGTTGCCTCCACCCTGGTTGCCACCCCCGCCACCACCGAAGCCGCCGCCGTCACCGCCGGGACCGGAGCGCATCGCCCGGGTCACCTTCGCGGTGGCGCTGCGCAGGCTCGGTCCGACCTCGTCCACGTCGATCTCGAAGACCGTGCGCTTGTTGCCCTCACGGTCGTCGTACGAACGCGACTTCAGCCGGCCCTGCACGATCACGCGCATACCGCGCTGCAGCGACTCGGCCACGTTCTCCGCGGCTTGGCGCCAGACGGAACAACTCAGGAACAGCGACTCGCCGTCCTTCCATTCACCTGTCTGCCGGTCGTACGTCCGCGGCGTCGACGCGATCCGGAAGTTCGCGACGGCGGCACCGGACGGAGTGAACCGGAGCTCAGGATCGTCGACAAGGTTGCCGACCAGTGTGACGACGGTTTCGCCTGCCATTGCCGTTCCTCCTGCTATCGGGTGTGTCTTTGTCTACAGCTATCAGTACCGGCTGGTGCCGACAGTACCGATGGCTGCTGACGACCCCAGGGTCAGTGCTGGTCCGGGCGGATGACCTTGGTGCGGAGGATCGACTCGTTCAGCGTGAGCTGACGGTCGAGTTCCTTCACCACCGCCGGCTCGGCGGTCAGGTCGACGACGGCATAGATGCCCTCGGACTTCTTCTTCACGTCATAGGCAAGCTTGCGACGACCCCAGATGTCGAGCTTCTCGACCGTGCCACCTTCCTTGCGGACGATGTTCAGGTACTGGTCGATGGACGGCTCCACGGTGCGCTCATCGAGCTCAGGGTCGAGGATCACCATGACTTCATAACGACGCATGCGCGAACTCCACCTCCTTCGGACTTGGCGGCCACGGTCTCTCCGTGGCAGGAGGGCGATGCGATTCGCTTCACGCCGACACTTGCCGTCGGCGCCAAGCAACGAGCCCGGTCGATGGACCGGGCCACATCCAAGAGAATACCAGCGTCCGGACGCCTGCTTGACCATATCCACAGGCCTGTTCCACTAACTCTCCGTCACCGACTGACGACCTCGGGTCTCGTACGCCGGACCACGAGCATCAGCAGCGATACCGCGAGAGCTGCCGAGATCACCGACAGGAGTGCGTACCCGCCGACGGTGTACAGCCAGGGCGAGGTGAGCGCAGCCAGGGCGGAGATGGCCCAGATGGAGGACTCGACCTTGCTTTCGAGGGCTGTACCGAGCAGGCGGGCGCTGCCGCCCAGGTAGCAGAGGTTCCAGGCATAGCCGAGGAGGAAGAGCGCCGGCGTGAACATCGCACCGGTCTGAGTGGTCAGAACGGCGGACGACACCAGGAGGACAAGTCCGGCGACCATCACCGGCCGTGGACCCCACCGGTCGATGAACCAGCCTGTCAGGGGAGACAGCGCGAACATGCCGAGGGTGTGAGCGGACAACATGACGCCCAGCACGCCGAGACCGTCGCCCAGGTGGTGAGCGTGGACAGGGACCGCCGACATCAGCGCCACCATCACCAGATGCCCGACGACCATCACTCCAGCGGCAAGAAGGACCGGCGTACGACGAGACGCCACGGACTGCTCGTGCCGCTCCTGCTCCGGCTCGTCCGCGGGGTGGACGACCCGGATATAGCTGGCGGCAACGAGAGCACCGAAGACGGCTGCCACCGCGACCAGGAACGGGCCGGCGAGGGCAGGAAGACCGATGGCCAACGCCCAGGTCTGGGACGGAGCCATCAGGAATGGGCCACCGGCTGCACCGGCGGTGCTGGCCCAGACGACAGCGCTCATCGCTGACGCGCGTCGAGGGGTTGCTACGGCTTCAGCCGCGGCGTACCGGGACAGCAGGCTCGCAGCGTTCCCAGCACCGAGCAGGAACATGCCGACGAAGAGCAGCGCCACGTGTGCACCGACTGCGGTGAGCACTGTCAGCGCTGCGCCGG
Source organism: Kribbella pittospori (assembly GCF_004331465.1). GTDB lineage: Bacteria > Actinomycetota > Actinomycetes > Propionibacteriales > Kribbellaceae > Kribbella > Kribbella pittospori. Next base: position 158,629 of record NZ_SJKB01000013.1, on the reverse strand, counting down.
CAACAGCGAACCCGTACCCGATGCGGAGCGCGTGAGCGCGCCCCAGCCGAGCGGTCCACCAGCCGACAGCAATAGCACCGGCCGCCGTACCCAGTACGCCGGCTGTGTTGGGGAGACCGGCCAGGCCGGGGCTCAACCGGTCGGAGATCAAGATGGTGCTCACCGCGCTCGCCGCGATCATGGCGGCGTTCATCAGCGCCGCGGCCAGAACGATGGGGATGAGCATGCCTACAACGCTAGGAAGGCTGCTGCCGCGGCTCAATGTCTGAAGTAAGGCGTTCGGCCTTGCACACCGGCGAAGTCGAAGGTGTTCTGGGGAGATGACCTTTCAGGAGCGTGAGCTGGACTCCACCGACTGGCAGATCCTGTCCGAACTGCAGGCCGACGGGCGGCTGTCGTTCAACCAGCTGGGCAAGCGGGTCAACCTGTCGCCGCCGGCCGTGGCGGACCGGGTACGACGGCTGGAGGAGTCCGGCGTGATCGCCGGCTACCGGGCCGAGGTGGACCCGGCCCGGGCCGGTCAGCCGCTGTCGGCGTTCGTCCAGATGCGCTGCACGACCGGGCGCTGCCTGCTGAAGACCACACGGGCGGAGGACTTCCCCGAGGTACTGGAGATCCACAAACTGAGTGGCAACTCCTGCTCGATGCTGAGGGTCCGCGTCACCTCGATGAGTCATCTGGAGGGCTTGTTCGAGCGCCTCGGCGAGCACGGGGAGATGAACACGCACATCGTGCTGTCGACCGAGTTCGAAGGCCGACCGGTGCAGCCTCCTGCGCAAGAGTCGCGACCTGTCACCAGATCTGCGGGATGGGGTTCCTGAACTGTCTGTGGACGGCTCTAGGGTGGGTCCCATGACTGTGAAACTCGGTGCGCACGTGGACCAGGCAGACCCGCTGGCCGAGGCGGCCGACCGGGGCGCCGACCTGGTGCAGTTCTTCCTCGGCAACCCACAGGACTACAAGGCGCCCAAGCTCGCGTACGCCGACGGCGAGGAAGCGCTCAAGGAACGCGCGGCCGCTGGGGGCATCGACCTGTACGTGCACGCGCCGTACCGGCTGAACGTGGCGAACACGAACAACCGGATCCGGATCCCGAGCCGGAAGCTGCTGCAGCAGACGCTCGACAAGGCCGCCGAGATCGACGTCAAGGGCGTGATCGTGCACGGCGGCCACGTCGGCGACGAGGACGACCCCGAGGCGGGGTTCGACAACTGGCGCAAGTGCATCGAGCGCGCCCAGCTGCCGGTGCCGCTGCTGATCGAGAACACCGCCGGCGGCGAGAACGCGATGGCCCGCCAGCTCGACCGGATCGCCAGGCTGTGGGACGCGGTCCAAGCATCCGGCAACGACCGCCTGGAGAACGTCGGGTTCTGCCTCGACACCTGCCACTTCCACGCGGCCGGCGAGGAGCTGCCGACGATCGTGGAGAAGGTGAAGGCGATCACCGGCCGGATCGACCTGGTGCACGCCAACGGCTCACGGGACGAGTTCGGGTCCGGCGCCGACCGGCACAGCAACTTCGAGGAGGGTCACATCGACCCGGCCGATATCGTCGCGGTGGTGCAGGCGGCGGGTGCGCCGGTGGTCGTCGAGACGCCGAATGCCGACCACGGTCAGAAGGCCGACATCGACTACCTGCGAGCCCACCTGAAGTAGGGCTATTCGGCCGGCTGGTTCAGGTTGTGCAGCCAGTACGTCAATCCCCACGGCAGCAGGAGCGCCAGTGCCGTCGTATTCCTGGTCGGCACGAGGACACCAGCAACGATCGCAACCAGCAGCAGCACGGTCGTCACCTGAAACAGATCGAACCGGAACACACGCGTACGCAGGCTGAGCCGGTCCAGAGCGCACAGGCAGTAGATGCCGACGAGCGCCAGCAAGCACACCGCCGTGACGCCCACGCCGACCCAGGCCAGTGCGTCGTACTCACCGTTGCCGCTGAGGATCCCCGCCAGCTGGAAGACCGCGACCAGCACGGTGAGCACAGCGCAGGCCCACAGCAACCGAGTGGTGGTGTGCCGCGCCCGCACAGGATCCGGTTCCGAGGCCGCCATGGTGGTGACAGTAGCGCAGCGGCCGAAGCACCACCTGCCGATCGATCCACCTACCAGACCAAGGGATGGTGGCTGAGGTCTTCGCCGGCGGCGACGGCGGTCCCGGTCGGACCACCGGCGGGCAGGGTTGCCATCCGGATCGGCAGGCGGGCTCCCTGCTCGGTCGTCAGCAGGCCGGTGTGGCCGTTCTGATCGGTCGCGACGGATCCCGGTGACACGGCGTTGACCAGAATCCCCTCGGGGCGCAGTTCGTTCGCGTAGGCCACAGTGACGGCATTGAGTGCGGTCTTCGAGGAGTTGTAGGCGAGCAGGGGTGGAAAGTTCTCCGTGGTCGCCGCGAGCGTGAGCGAGCCGAGGTCGCTGGTGAGGTTGACGATGCGCGCTGCCGAGGATCTGCGCAGCAGCGGCAGGACTGCGTTGGTGACTGCCACCACGCCGAAGACGTTGGTCTCGTAGGACCGTCGGAGCTCGTCGACCGAGGTCTCGCTCGGCGATGCATGGCTGACGACGATGCCCGCGTTGTTGACGAGAATGTCGAGCTTCCCGGCGTCGCGTGTGATGAGGTCCGCCGCGGCCTCGATCGAGGTTTGATCCGTGACATCGAGTTGCACGGTGCGTGCGTCGAGACCCTGAGCGACGAGGGCCTTCGTAGCCGTCGTTCCTCGGGAGAGGTCGCGGGCTCCGAGGAAGACCGTGATCCGCAGCCTGAGCAGTCCTTCCGCGACGGCGAGGCCGATCCCCTTGTTCGCACCGGTCACCAGCGCCACCCGCTCGAGAGTCTTGTCCATCCGTCCATTCTCGGTCCGGATCGGATCATCGCTGTGAACTGCTGGTACGCCGGGAGCTCGCGGCGTAGCGGAGAATGGTGCCCATGCAGACCTGGGCCGAGCGGTTCCCCGAACTCTTCGCACCCGGCTACTGGACCTGGGGTGATCTCGATGTCCGGTTCACCACCGAGGAGCCACCGGACGATCTGATCAGCAACGTGCACGTGGTCGCCCGGACCGCCGGCGGGATCGTTGTCTGCGGCAACGACCTGGGCTGGCGCTTCCTGCCCGGCGGCACCCGGGAGCCGGGCGAGACGATCGAGCAACTCGTCCATCGTGAGCTGCTGGAGGAGGCGGGCGCCCGGCTGGCCGGTCCGATGACGTGGCTCGGCGCGCATCGGGCGGTGCATCGCCGGCCGGCGCCGTACCGTCCGCATCTGCCGCACCCGATCTCCTACTGGGCCACTGTCGTCGCGGACGTCGTGATCGAGCAGGAGCCGACCAACCCCGAGGACGGTGAGCAGGTCACCGAGGTGCTGGTGCTGCCGCCGGACGAGGCGATCGCCTACCTCGACGCGCAGCCGGACGGCGTCATGGGACCGATCGTTGGACTGGCTCAGGCAATGGAGCTGGTGTAGCCGATCGCCACGGCAGTACGGCCGCGCTGAACAGGCAGCACACACCGGCCACGACCATCGCCCCACGCAACCCCATCACCGCGGCGAGCGCACCACCGATGGCCATGAACGCGGGCTGGACGCAGCGCGAACTGATCGACCAGGCGGTCAGCACTCGGGCCATGTACCCGTCCTCGGTGACCTCCATCCGGTACGTCGCGAACGACGGGTTGAACGCACCGGCCATCAGCAGCATCCCGGCCTCGGCCACGGTCAGCCACACCAGCCCGGCCACACCCGCCGGCGCGAACGGCAACGGCAGAACCCACACCGCTCGCAGTGCACCGAACAGCAACAGCATCTTGTGCAGCCCCAGCCTGCGGGTGAGCGGCGGCGCCATCCGCGCACCGATGATGCCGCCCAGACAGGACACTCCGAGGACCACTCCGTAGCTCCACGGCTCCAGCTTCAGGTCGCGCAGCATCAGCACGGTGAGCAGCGGCGACACCATCATCACCGGACCGCCGAAGAGCTGCGAGTTCCAGAACAGGGCGCGCAATCCGCGGTGCCCGAGGATGTACCGCCAGCCGGCGGTGATGTCGCGCTTCTCCTTCCGCGCCACCGGCTCCGGCTCCGGCTGCTGGATCCGGCGGATGCCCAGGGCCGACAGCAGGAACGAGACCGCGTCGACCCCGAGCGAGGCCGTCGCGCCGACAAGGCTGACGAGCGCACCGCCGATCGGCGGACCGACGGTCAGCGTCGTCCAGGTCGTCTGCTCGAACTTGCTGTTGGCCTCGCCCCGCATGGCCGCGGGCACGAGCGCCTTCAGGTGCGCACCGCTCGCGGCGGTGAACGCGATCAGGCCCGCGGCCTGGATGACGCCGACGACGCACAACTGGGTGTACGTCATCACGCCGAGCGCCGCGGCGATCGGCACCGAGGCCAGCGCCCCGAACCGGATCAGGTCCGACGCGATCATCACCGGCCGCTTGTGCCGCTGCTCGATGAAGTCGCCCATCGGGAGCGCGAGGGCGGCACCGGCGAGCGTCGACAGCGCCGCGAGCAGGGAGACCTTGAAGGTCGAGACGTCCAACGCGAGCACCGCGACGAGGGGAAGAGCTCCGTTTCCTACCGCACTGCCGAGTGCACTGATTGCGAAAGCGGCCCAGAGCCGCCGGAAGTCTCGACCCAAGGACATCCCGCGATCGTAGGAGGTGCCTCCGACAGAACAGGGCGTGTCTCCCGATCCCACGCCGTAGCGAGCAGGTGCTCGGCGGAGTGCCTCGGTGAGCTGGAGTGGAGGGTTCGATGTGGTTCCATCGTGCCCTTCGCTCCAGCTCAGCGAGGTGCCCGCCGAGTGCCGCGCAGTAGGCGGGGGGTCGGGAGACGCGCCCTAGCGCAGGTTGAGGCCACCGTCGAGGAGGACGACTTCGCCGGTGATGTAGGTGTTGTGGACAAGTGACGAGATCAGGTCCGCCACGTCCGACGGCTGGGCGGCGCGGCGCATCGGGCTGGAGGTTTTCCACAGCTCCTGCGCCTCGGTCCACGACGCGGTGAGTGGTGTGTCGACGAGTCCGGGCGCGACCGCGTTGACCCGTACGTCGGGTCCCAGCGCGGCCGCCAGCAACTTGGTGACGTGATTCAGTGCGGCCTTGCTGGCGGCGTACGCGATCGAACTTCCCTTCGGCCGCACACCAGCGTGGCTCGTCACGTTGACGACGCATCCACCCGATTCGCGGAGCGCGGGCAGAGCCGCCGTACACAACAACCAGGGCGCGATCAGGTTGACGTCGAGCAGCCGTCGCCAGTCAGCCGCGGACAACCCATCGAGCTCCGCGTGCGGCACCGGCCAACTGATCCCCGCGTTGTTCACCAGTACGTCGAGCCGCCCATGCTCGGCCAGCACCCGAGGCACCAATCCAGACGCCGCGGCGTCGTCCTCGAGATCGGCCTGGTGGTAGGACCCTCCCAACTCCGCCGCCAACGCGGCCCCGGCCTCCCCGCTGCTCCGCGAATGAACGGCGACGGCCATCCCGTCGTGGGCCAACCGCCGAGCCGTCGCCGCCCCGATCCCCGACGCGGACCCCGTCACCAGCGCCACCTTCTGCACCTGCACAGCCTAGGCAGACCGGTAGCGCAGGCCGTCCATGAGCAGGTTGAGCGCGCGATCCGCCTGGTCCCGGTTCTTGCCGGTGGCCAGGGCGACGCCACTGATGCTGACCAGGACGTCCTCGGCGGAGACGTCCGACCGCAGCTCGCCGGCTGCGGCGCCGGCCTCGAGGAGCGGCTTGATGGCGCCGACGAGCAGCTCGAGGCTCTGCGCGTACGGGTTGGCGCCGGAAGCAATGACGGCTCGGAGTGCGTCGGCCATCCCGAGCTTGCGGGTCATGTAGTCGATGTAGCGATCCATCCAGGCGCGGAGCGCCCCAGCCGGGGACCTCGAGTCGAGCAGTTCGGGTGCGGCGGCACAGATGGCCGCCAGCTCGTTCCGGTACGCCGCCTCGATCAGCAGCTCGCGGGTCGGGAAGTGCCGGTACAGCGTGCCGATGCCGACGCCGGCGTCCTTGGCGATGCCGTCCAGCGTCGCTTCGAGGCCGCAGGTCGAGAACGCCCGCGCGGCAGCGGCCAGGATCTGGTCGCGATTGCGCTGGGCGTCGGCACGCAGCGGACGCTCGGTCATGTCCCCTCCCTCAGACCCCAGAACTTAGCGGACTTGTTAATCGGAGGCCCCTCCGGTTAACTGGATTTACCGGAGGTTCCTCCGGTTAAAGCGTAGCTCGCAGAACAGGAACAGACCTGATGAGCAGAATCACCACCCCCTTCGGCTATGACTCCACCGCTGCCGAGGTGATCGCCGGCGTCGACCTGACCGGTCGCCGCGCGGTCGTCACCGGCGGCGCGTCGGGCATCGGCGTCGAGACTGCCCGCGCCCTGGCGACGGCCGGCGCCGAGGTCACTCTCGCCGTTCGCAACACCGCCGCCGCCGAGCGCACCGCGGCCGGCATCATCGAGTCGACCGGCAACAACCACGTCTTCGTGGCGCCCATCGAGCTCGCCGACCGCGAGTCGGTCAAGGCGTTCGCGGCCGGCTGGGACGGCCCACTCCACATCCTGGTGAACAACGCCGGCGTGATGGCCGAGCCGCTCAACCGCACTCCCGAAGGCTGGGAGCACCAGTTCGCCACCAACCACCTCGGTCACTTCGGCCTGGCGCTCGGTCTTCACAACGCGCTCGCGGCGGCCGGCGACGCACGCATCGTCGCGGTCAGCTCCAGCGCCCACCTTCGCTCGGACGTCCACCTCGACGACCTTCACTTCGAGCACCGGCCGTACGAGCCGTGGTCGTCGTACGGGCAGTCGAAGACGGCGAACGTACTGTTCGCGGTCGAGGCGTCCAAGCGCTGGGCGAGTGACGGCATCGTCGCCAACTCCCTGATGCCGGGCGGGATCCGGACCGCGCTGCAGCGGCACATTGCCCAGGACGTGCTGACGCAGTGGGAGACGGAGTACCGCTGGAAGACCGTCGAGCAGGGCGCGGCGACCTCGGTACTGCTGGCCGCGTCGCCACTCGTGCAGGGCGTGACCGGCCGGTACTTCGAGGACAACAACGAGGCTCTGCCCAACGTCCCGGGCGAGAACACCGGTGTCGCGGCGTATGCGCTCGATCCGGAATCCGCCGCCCGGCTGTGGGATCTATCGATCGAGCTGCTCAACAGCTGAGGTTTGATCAGGTGACCGGCTCGGCTACGGTCTGAGGCTCCGGGCCGGTAACCTGACCGACCGTGAGTGACTTGAGCATCCGGACCATCTCGGCCGACGAGCACGCGGCGTACGTCGCGGCGCAACCGTCGGCGAGCTTCCTGCAGACCCCTGGGTGGGCGGCGGTGAAGAGTGAGTGGAAGGCGGAGTCACTCGGCTGGTACGACCCGGCCAATCCGGCGGAGCTGGTCGGCGCCGGACTGGTGCTGTACCGGCAGATGCCCAAGGTCAAGCGCTACCTGGCCTATCTGCCAGAGGGTCCGGTCATCGACTGGGACGCTGTCGACCTGGGCCGCTACCTGCGACCGTTGGCCGGACATCTGCAGGAGCACGGAGCGTTCGGCGTACGGATGGGTCCGCCGGTGGCGATGCGGCGGTGGGGTGCGAAGACGATCAAGGATGCGATCGCCGGAGGCCAGCAGCCGAAGCTCGGCGACGTACGCGCGGACGTGATCGAGCCGTCCGGTGCGACGGTGGCCGCGCAGCTGCGAGCACTGGGTTGGAAGGCGCCGAAGGCCGGCGAGGGGTTCGCTGCCGGGCAGCCGCAGTACGTGTTCCAGGTGCCGCTGGCCGGCCGCACCCAGGAAGACCTGCTGAAGGGCATGAACCAGCTCTGGCGGCGCAACATCAAGAAGGCGGAGAAGGCCGGCGTCGAGGTGACGCAGGGCGGTCCGGAGGACCTGAAGGCGTTCCACCAGTTGTACGTCGAGACCGCCGAGCGGGATCACTTCACGCCGCGGCCGCTGCCGTACTTCGTCAAGATGCTGGACGCGATGGCGAACCAGCCGGCCGATTGCTGTGACTTCCGGATCTACAACGCCTATCACGAGGGCGACCTGGTCGCGTCGACGATCTGGGTCCGGGTCGGCGGTCACTCCTGGTACTCCTACGGAGCCAGCTCGACCGCCAAACGCGACGTCCGTGGATCGAACGCGATCCAGTGGCGCATGATGGCGGACGCACTCGCCGCGGGCGCGTCCGTGTACGACCTACGGGGCATCACCGACACCTTGGACCCGAACGACCCGCACGTCGGGCTGATCCAGTTCAAGGTCGGCACCGGCGGCGAGGCCGTCGAGTACGTCGGTGAGTGGGATCTGCCGTTGAACAAGGCGCTCTACACCGCATTCGACCTCTACATGAGACGGCGTTGACACCATGCCCCTAGTCCTGCACGTCGATTCCGATCGATGGCGCGAACACCTGCGTTCCACGTGGAACCCCGACATCGTCCCGGTCGCCAAGGGCAACGGGTACGGATTCGGCAACCCCCGGCTGATCGCCGAGTCGCGCGCCCTCGGAGCCCGGACGGTCGCGGTCGGTACCTACTTCGAGGTGCCGGCGGACCCGCGGGAGGACATCGTCGTCCTGTCGCCGTGGCGACCGTTCCACGAGGTGCCGCAGAGCAAGAACGTGATCCACACCGTCAGCCGGCTGGCCGACCTGGTGTCGATCCCGGCCGGCAGCCGCGTGCTGATAGAAGTACAGACCTCGATGCGCCGGCACGGCATCGGCGCCCGCGAACTGCGGCACACGATGCTGCTGAACGCACTCGACCGGATCCGGTTCGAGGGCTGGTCGCTGCACTTCCCGATGGGCGCCGGCGGTACGTCGGCCAACCTCAGGGAAGCGCAGGAGCTGGGCAAGGCGGCCGAGGCGGTCCGGCGCGGGACGCTGTGGGTGTCGCACGTACCGGTGCAGAAGCTGGCCGACATCGGCGAGAACGTCAAGCTGCGGATGGGCACCGCCCTCTGGCTGGGTGACCGCGGCGCGCTGACCGTGCGGGCGACCGTACTAGATGTGCACTCGGTCCGCCGGGGCGAACGGGTCGGCTACCGGCAGCGCCGGGTGAGCGGTGACGGCCACATCCTGGTGGTGTCGGGCGGGACCGCGCACGGTGTCGGCCTGGAGGCTCCCACCGCGGCGGCCAGTGTCCGCCAGCGGGCGATCGCGATGGCGAAGGGCAGCCTGGACGCGGCCGGTATGGCGCTGTCGCCGTTCACGATCGAGGGCAAGCAGCGCTGGTTCGCCGAGCCGCCGCATATGCAGGCGAGCATGCTCTTCCTGCCCTCGTCGGTGGCGCCGCCCGCGGTCGGCGACACGGTCGGTGTCGACGTCCGCTTCACCACCACCAGCTTCGACAAGGTGTCGATGGACTAGAAACGGCCTAGGCCGGCGAGGCCAGGTCGATGACGGTGCCGTCGGGGCAGCGCAGGTACGACGTGACCTGCCCCCACGGAGACTTCTCCGGTGCCTTCAGCGGCTCGGCGCCGGCGTCGACGGCTCGCTGGAAGTCGCCCTCGACGTCCTCACTGGTCAGCCCGAGCTCGAAGCCGACTGCGCCGGGCGCGCCGACGTCGGTCAGGTGGCTCTGGCCGACTGTGTAGGTGGCGAAGACGATCTTGGTGTCGCCGGCGTCCACCTCTCCCGCCCCCTGGTCCCAGTAGGTCCCCTTCCACCCGAACGCACGCTCGAAGAACTCGATCGACGCCTTGGCGTCCTCGACGTACACGATGGTCTTCGCGAACTTCACGACCCTGCTCCTGCCTTGCGACATCGACGGGACGGTCCCGCCACCCAGCCTGACGCAGATTCCCCCGGATGTGTGACAACCTCCGGCGGCTTGACTTCAGGTGGACCTGAAGTTGCAGCGTAAGGTCATGAGCTTTCTGGAGCGGATCGAGGAACGGGCCGGAGCAGCGGAGCTCCGGGCGGAGTCGTACCGGCTGCTGGGCCTGAAGCGGGGCGCGACCTGCGTCGATGTGGGTTGTGGCGCCGGGCATGCGGTCAGCGAGTTGGCCAAGAAGGGCCTCAAGGTGACCGGCCTGGACGCGGATCCCGAGGCGATCGACGCCGCCCGGACCCGTGTGCCCGGTGCGATGTTTCACGTGGCACGGTCCGATGATCTGCCGCTGGAGAACGAGTCGATGGACGGCTATCGCGCGGTACGGCTGTTCCATCTGCTCGAGGACCCGAATCCGACCGTGGCGGAGGCGCGACGGGTCGTCCGGCCGGGCGGACGGATCGTGCTCGGCGGGCAGGACTACGGCTTCCTGCTGATCGACAGCGCCGACCAGGATCTGACTGACGTCGTACTGCTCGGCCTCGAGTCACGCTCGGTGGCTCCGCGGGCGGCCCGCAGTCTCCGGGATCTGCTTCTCGATGCCGGATTCCAGGACGTCGAGGTCGTCGTACGGACCGAGGTGGTGACGGATCACTCGGTGATGGCGCCTCAGCTGGAGATGGCGGCGGCCGCGGCGGTGAAGGAGGCGTTGATCACGCAGGACGACGCCGGCGCGTGGCTCGCCGAACAGGCTGATCGAGGGGCCCGGGACCGCTTCCTGGCCGCGATCCCGACGTTGCTTGTCGGTGGGCGCGCCTAACCTGCGATGGATGAACGAGAAGATTCCGTTGATGGGTGTTGTACTCGACGCGCCGGACCCGCAGGAGCTGGCCCGCTTCTACTGCCGGCTGCTCGGTTGGGAGCTCGGCGACGACGAGGAGGGCTGGGCGACCGCGATCGGCCCGCAGGGAGTGACGAAGCTGTCGTTCCAGGGCGAGCCGACGTACCGGCCGCCGACCTGGCCGAGCTCTCGCGAGCAGCAGCAGATGCAGCTGCACCTGGACTTCAAGGTGGACGACCTGGAGACGGCGCACCGGCGCGCGATCGACGCCGGGGCGCGGCTGATGGAGTTCCAGCCGCAGCCCGACGTGCGCGTGTACGCCGACCCGGTCGGCCACATCTTCTGCTTCTTCGTCTAGGCCTTGAGATGTCCGCGCCAGCGGACGGTCGGTAGTAGGGCAGCCGCGTCGACGCGGTCCTTGTTGGCGGAGACGATGTCGAACATCGACTCGATCAGCGTCTCCGACAGCAGGTGCGGCTGCAGGCCGAGGCCGACCAGTCCGGTGTGCTTGACGTTGTAGTAGTGCTCGGCCAGCTCGACCCGCGGGTTCTCCAGGTGCTCCACCTGGACCGGGCCGGGGAAGCACTCCGCGACCTTCTCCGCAATCTGCGCGACCGAGTAGCTCTCGGTCATCTGGTTGAAGACCCGGAACTCGCCGGCATCCGCCGGGTTCTCGACCGCGAGCCGGATGCACTCGACCGTGTCCCGGATGTCCAGCAGGCCACGGGTCTGGCCGCCGGTGCCGTAGACGGTCAGCGGCTCGCCGAGCACGGCCTGGATGACAAACCGGTTGAGCACGGTGCCGAACACGGCGTCGTAGTCGAACCGCGTCGCCAGCCGCGCGTCCTGCACGGTCTGGTCGGTCTGCTGCCCGTAGACGACGCCTTGGTTGAGGTCGGTGACGCGCAGGCCCCAGATCCGGCAGCCGAACTCGAGGTTGTGCGAGTCGTGCACCTTGCTCAGGTGGTAGAAGGAGCCCGGCTTCTTCGGGTAGAGCATCCGGTCCTTGCGCCCGTTGTGCTCGACCTCCAGCCAGCCTTCCTCGATGTCGATGTTCGGCGTTCCGTACTCACCCATCGTGCCGAGCTTGACCAGGTGGATGTCCGGGTTCGTCTCGGCGATGGCGTACATCAGGTTCAGCGTGCCGACCACGTTGTTGTGCTGGGTGTAGACCGCGTGTGCCCGGTCGATCATGGAGTACGGCGCCGCCCGCTGCTCGGCGAAGTGGACGATCGCGTCCGGCTCGAACTCGCTCAGCACCCGGTAGACGAAGTCCGCGTCGAGCAGGTCACCGACGTACGAAGTGAGCCGCTTTCCGGACACCTCCTCCCAGGCGGCGACCCGGGCGTCCAGATCCTGGATCGGCACCAGGCTCTGCACTCCCAGCTCGGTGTCGTAGCCCCGGCGGGCGAAGTTGTCGAGTACAGCGATGTCATGACCACGATCGGACAGGTGGAGCGCGGTCGGCCACCCAAGGTAACCATCACCACCGAGGACCAGTACGCGCACGAGGGGTTCCGCCTTCGCAGTAGAGAGAAAAGTTGCCGTTGTACCTGTTCCTATCCCGGCGTGAACCAAACCTAACGTGATCAGTTCCACTTCGGCGGCTGAGAATTTGCTGGCAATTCGTCCCGGCCGGCACAGCCTCGCGGGGAGAGGGCACAATTGCCAAGATGCGGGAACATACCGGAGCCTTCAGCGACGCGACCGGACGCGACCTCGAGCAGGGCGGCGCCGACCAGCCGCGGTACCGCCGCTACCAGTACGACCTGATCGCGCCGCACTGCGGGCGCACGGTCCTGGAGGTGGGCGCCGGGCTAGGCGAGTTCGCTTCCCAGTTCACCGGTCTGGACCGGTTGGTGCTCACCGATGCGGACCCGGATGCGGTCGAGTTGCTGGCTGAGCGGTTCGCCGACCGGCCGGAGGTGGAGGCGCGCCAACTGGCGCTGGGTGGCGAGCTTTCGGTAGGCAAGCCGGTTGACTCGATCGTTGCGATCAACGTGCTGGAGCACATCGAGGACGACGCCGCGGCGCTGAAATCGCTGTCCAGACTGGTGATCCCCGGCGGCACGATCGTGCTGTGGGTGCCCGGCTACCAGCAGCTGTACGGCGAATTCGACCGCCGGGTCGGCCATTTCCGCCGGTACACGCCGGCCACGCTGCGCGATGCGTTCGAGCGGGCCGGACTGCGGGTTGAGCTGGCCAAGCCGGTGAACCTGCTCGGCGGGATCGCTTGGTGGGCAGCGGTTCGTCGGGGCGGGAGCACCAAGCCGAACCCGCGATTGGTCTCGATCTACGACCGCTTCGTCGTACCGGTGACGCGGGCGGTGGAGTCAGTGGTCCCGGTCCCGTTCGGACAGACAGTGCTCGGCGTGGCCCGAGTGCCAGGATGAGGCTGCCGACCGCACCTGTGAGCTGTTGCCGTACGCAATCATCACCCTGAAGTTCGTGCTGTTCGACCGGTTCGTGTTCGCCAAGCCGGAAGCCGCCGCAGTACGTACTCCCGCCACCACGTCCCAGTCATGACGCGGGCGTAGTTCGCGCCGTACACCAGGCCCGGGCCCTTCTTGCTGTTCCCGTCGCCACGGCGGCGCATCGTCATCGGCAGCTCGACCACCCGGGCGCCGCCGGCCAGCACACCGAGCAGCAACTCGGACGACTGGTACTGCGGCTCCCTCAGCGTCACCGAGCACGCGAGCGCCGCCCGCATCGCCCGGAACCCGAACGAGGTATCGGTCAGCTTCCGCCGAGTCAGGATCGACGCCAGTACGGCGAACACGCGCACACCGACCCAGCGCAGGCGACTGTCCGCGTCCTCCTGACCGAGTCGCCGGGAGCCGGTGACGAAGTCGGCCCGGCCCTCCAGGATCGGCGCGAGCAGCACCGGCAGCTCGTCGTTGTCGTACTGCCCGTCGCCATCCGTCGTCGCGACGTACTGCGCTCCGCCCTGCGCCGCGATCTGATAACCGAGCCGCAGTGCAGCACCCTGACCACGGTTGACCGGCGCGACGCAGACGTACGCACCGTGCTCGGCCGCGATCTCGGCGGTGTTGTCCTCCGCGCCGTCGACCACGACCAGTACGTCGACTGGGAGGCCGGCGCAGGTCTTGGGCATGTGCTCCAGGACCGGACCGATGCCGCCTGCTTCGTTGTACGCGGCAATCACCACGACGAGCGGAGCGAACGCCGGGTCACCGTGCCGTTCACGGAGGTCATCCAGCGCGGCCGAGTCGACCTTGTCCGGGTACTGCGCGAGCGGCGCGCGCTGCTGACTCCGGCCGAGCAGGGCGGTGAGCCCGAGCGCACCAGCGAATGGGAACAGGACCAGACCAGGCAGCTGGTACCGCCAGGAGAACTCGAACGCCGCCGACCCGAGCAGCAGGATCACTGCGGCCGCGACTGGCAGCAGTGCGGCCGACCGGAGCCGTGATGTCCTCGCTCGGCCGAGTCCGAACGCCGCAGCGAACGCGATCAGTCCGGCGATACCGAGCAGCAGGCCCGGGGTGTAACCGCCGTGCAGCTGGTAGGCGCGCAGTACCTTGGCCGGCCCGGTGTTCACGTGCGGCTCAGTGCCGCCCCACTTCACCGCGGCCTTGGCGGTGTTGGGGTCGCTGAGGTTCGGATAGGTGAGCTGGAACTGCCAGCGGTCGAGCGGCACGTCGTCCGGCGAGGTGGTGCGCGTGGGCGCGAACCCCTTGAAGAAGTCCTTCAGCGCAGCCCACGCCACGTCGGCCGGCTGGTGCCGGATGACCAGCATGCTGAAGTCGGTGGCCAGCTGCTGCTTCGTCGTACCGGGAGGCAGCGGTCCGGGCCAGTTCGGGTCGCCGTAGTGGTCGTGGGCGTAGTTGTCGACGCCCAGCCGGTGCCCGAGCGGTTCCTTGGGGCAGAACAGGCGGGTGCCATCGTTCAGCGGCAGCTTCGCGCAGTTGGCGACGACGGCGGTCCGGCCGTACAGCACCTGGTTCTCGGCGCCGGAAAAGCCCCACCGGCCGGTTTGCGAGTGGAAGTACGTCGCGTAGCCGCCGAGCACGACCGCGAACACAGCGGTGACCGCTGCGCTCCGGCCGAGCACCCTGCGCCAACTGGTCCGCCAGGCGGAGCCGACCACGACGAGGTAGATGACGACGGCAACGAGCAGAGTGATGCCGATGGTGCGCAGTACGAACGCGGCACCGAGGATCAGCCCAGCGGCGGCCGCACGCTTCCAGCCGGGGGCACCCCAGCCGAGCAGCAGCCAGAGCAGACCGACGAGCAGTACGTCGAACAGCGTCTCGGCCATGATGTTCTGCTCGATCTGGACCTGGTACGCGTCCAGCAACAGCGGTGCGGCCGCCAGTGCGGAGAGCCAGCGATAGACGCCGAGGCGGCGGCACAGTGCGTAGATCGCGACACCGAGGGCGAGGCCGATCACATGCTGCAGGATCACCACGAAGGTGACGCCGCCGAGCGCTGTCAACGGCTTCAGGAAGAGCGAGTAGCCGATCGGGTTGAGCTGATCCGGCTTCAGGCTGTGCATGTCGTCGAGGTAGCGCACCGAGTCGACGTACAAGATCGCCGGCTGGTACGCGACCGTCGCCAGCACCCGGAGCGCGGCCCCCAGCACCAGCAGCGCGACCAGCAGCCAGTGCTTCCTCAATGTCTCTCGCCCGCCCCCGAGCGAAGCGAGGGGGCGGCGCAGTTGATTGATCACTGGTTGGAGAAGTACTGCCATGTGCGGGCGAGCCCGTCTTTCAAGGACACCGTCGGCGCGTACCCAAGGTCATTGGTGATGTCGACAACCACAGCGGGCATCTCCCCCGCCGGCGCCTCGATGTGCTCAGCCGGCACCGGGCAGCCAGTCACCGTCCGCACCGTCTCGATCAGCTCGAGCACCGACACCGACCGACCTGATCCGATGATCGCGCGCCCGTCGTACTTGCTGTCCAGCGCCAGCAGGATCCCGCTGACCACGTCGTCGATGAACACCAGATCCCGCCGCTGCTGCCCGTCGCCGTACACCCGCACGCCCGTCCCCGACAGCGCCGCCCGCATCATCCGCGGCACGAAACTGTCCTTGTGCGACATCCCCGGCCCGTAGACATTCGTGAACCGCAGCGCCGCGGTCGCCATCCCGTAACTCCCCGAGTACGCCGACAGCAACATCTCGCACGCCGCCTTCGTCGCCCCGTACGGCGTCAACGGCCGCAACGGCAAGTCCGCCGTGATCGTCGACGTACCGACGTCCCCCACCACCGCGTTGGTCGACGCCAACACGAACCGGTCCACCCCGCTACCCCGGGACAGCTCCAGCAACACCTGCGTGATCGTCACGTTCTGAGCGAACGTCTGCATCGGCGCATCCACCGACCGCAACACGGACGTCAACGCCGCCAGATGCACCACCGCGGTAGGCCGTGTCTCGAACGCCGCAACACACGTCTCCTGCTCCGCCAGATCCCCGGTCACCACGTGCACCCCGTCGTCCCACGACGAGTCCGGCGGCTCCCGATCCACAGCAGTAACCGCCACCCCCCGCCCCCGCAACGCCGCCACCACGGCCCGCCCAATAAACCCGGCCGCCCCGGTAACCAGCACACGCTCATCCATGCCCTCAACCTACCGCCGACCGACCAAACCCGAGACACGGGCGAACAGTGCGCGACGAACCCTTGACCGCGGGTGATCATGATGGGCAGGATCGCCCCGGGCGCGGGCTGACAACCTTGTCATCGGGGCCGCGTACTCCACTGGCGGGCAGCTTGGGCTGCCGCGCCGGTCCGGCCGTGCAAGGAGCGTAGATGGATCTCCGCCGCCCTCTGGGGCTCGTCGCGTCTCTCGGGCTAGTTGTGACAATGTCGTCTGCCATGACGTCAGCGCATGCCGGTCCACCGGCAGCCGGCACCGTGCAGGATCAGCCGGTGGTGACCGGATCCTCTTTCTTCACCTCGTTCGAACCGGGTCAGCCGCAGCCTGGGTACACCGATGCGGTCGAGACCGGGCCGGACGGGAAGCCGCGGACCGACGGGGTCCGCGGGCCGACGCCGACCGGGATCGGCGGTAGCGAGATGGACAAGGTCACGAAGGTGACCGCGAACGGCGAGAACACCGGCGGCGGCGAGATCGCCACCAACGTGGCCGACGGTGACAAGTTCACCAAGTGGCTGGTGTTCGAGCCGACCGGCTGGCTGGTCTACGAGACCTCGGTCCCGGTGGTGATCCGCAAGTACGCGCTGACTTCGGCCAACGACGCCGACGGCCGCGACCCGCAGAACTGGACCATGTCCGGTTCGAACGACGGAACGACGTGGACGACCCTGGACACCCGGACGGGCGAGAGCTTCGAGACCCGGTTCCAGACCAAGGAGTACAGCTTCACGAACGAGACGGCGTACAAGTTCTTCAAGCTGGACGTCACGCTGAACCACGGCGAGAACATCGTCCAACTGGCCGACTGGTACCTGTCCAACGGCGCGCCGCTGCCGCCACCCGGCCCGGTCGCCGAGTCACGGCTGGACTCCGGCCCGACCAGTGCCTACAACGCCCGCGCCCGGGTCGGCTTCACCGGCGTCAAATCGTTCCGGTACGCCGGCCACCAGACCGCTGAGGGCCGTGGCTACACCTGGAACAAGATCGCCGACGTCGATCTGAAGGTCGGCAAGGACACCCGGCTCTCGTACAAGATCTTCCCCGAGCACACCGAAGGCGACCTCAGCTACCCGAGCACGTACGCCGCGATCGACCTGGCGTTCTCGGACGGCACGTACCTCAGTGATCTCAAGGCGAAGGACCACCACGGCTTCGAGCTCAGCCCGCGCGGGCAGGGCGACGCCAAGGGCCTGTCCACGAACCAGTGGAACAACGTCGAGGCGGACCTCGGCATTGTGGCGAACGGCAAGACGATCCAGCGGATCCTGATCGGCTACGACAAGCCGTCCGGACCGGCCGAGTTCCGCGGCTGGGTCGACGACCTGCGGATCGCGCAGGCGATCAACCCCGACACCGCGGCGCAGAAGACCGCGTCCAAGCACCCGTCGGACCTCGCACTCACCACCCGCGGCACCAACGCGACCGGTGGCTTCTCGCGGGGCAACAACTTCCCGGCGACCGCCGTACCGCACGGCTTCAACTTCTGGACGCCGGTGACGAACGCCGGCTCGACGTCCTGGCTGTACGACTATGCCAAGGGCAACAACGAGGACAACAAGCCGACGATGCAGGCGCTGTCGATCAGCCACGAGCCCAGCCCGTGGATGGGTGACCGGCAGACGTTCCAGGTGATGCCGTCGACGGCCGCGACCCCGACCGCGGACCGGAAGGCGCGGGCCTGGTCGTTCAGCCACGACAACGAGGTGGCCCGGCCGTACTACTACGGCGTCACGTTCGACAACGGCAACGCGGCCGAGATCGCGCCGACCGATCACGCCGCGATGCTGCGGTTCAGCTTCCCGGCCGGCAAGGCGTCGCTGATCTTCGACAACGTCAACAACAGCGGCGGCCTGACGCTCGACCCGGAGACCGGTGTGGTGACCGGGTTCAGCGACATCAAGAGCGGACTGTCGACCGGCGCCGGCCGGTTGTTCGTGTACGGCATGGTCGACCAGGAGGTGGTTGCCTCCGGCAAGCTGTCGGACGGTGGCGGCGCGGCCGTCGGTGGCTACTTCTCGTTCGGCCCGAAGGTGACGCAGGTCGGGCTGCGGATGGCGACCTCGCTGATCGGCACGGCCCAGGCGAAGAAGAACCTCGAGCTCGAACTGCCCGCCGATGCGAAGTTCAGCAAGGTCAAGGACACCGCACAGGAACTGTGGGACGCCAAACTGCGCACCATCGAGGTCGAGGGCGCGACGGCCGACCAGCTGACCACTCTGTACTCGAACCTCTACCGCCTGTTCCTCTACCCGAACAACGGCTCGGAGAACACCGGTACGGCGTCGCAGCCGGTCATCACCTACGCCTCGCCGACCTCGCCGAAGGTGGGTACGGACACCCCGACCACGACCGGATCGAAGATCGTGGCCGGGCAGACGTACGTGAACAACGGCTTCTGGGACACCTACCGCACCGTCTGGCCGGCGTACTCGCTGCTCTCCCAGGACGACGCGGCCGACCTGGTGAACGGGTTCGTCCAGCAGTACAAGGACGGCGGCTGGATCTCCCGCTGGTCGTCCCCGGGCTACGCGAACCTGATGGTCGGCACGAGCTCCGACGTCGCCTTCGCGGACGCCTACCTGAAGGGCATCAAGGGGATCGACGTCCAGGCGGCGTACGACGCGGCTGTCAAGAACGCGACCGCCGTACCGCCGTCGCAGAACGTCGGCCGCAAGGGCATGGACCTCGCGACGTTCAACGGCTACACGGCCAACACCACCGGTGAGGGCTTCAGCTGGTCGATGGACGGCTACATCAACGACTTCGGTATCGCGAACATGTCGAAGGCGCTGTACGACAAGGCGAAGAAGAACGACCCGCGCAAGCAGGAGTACCTGGACAACTACAAGTACTTCCTGAACCGGGCCCGCAACTACGTCACGCTGTTCGACCCGGCGCTCGGCTTCTTCCAGGGCAAGGGCCCGGACGGTGTCTGGGGCAGCTCGCCGAGCACCTTCGACCCGCGCGACTGGGGTCACGACTACACCGAGACGAACGCGTGGAACATGGCGTTCTCGACCCCGCAGGACGGCGCCGGCCTGGCCGCCCTGTACGGCGGCCGCGACGGCCTGGCGAAGAAGCTCGACGAGTTCTTCAGTACGCCGGAGGACGCGCTGCACACCGGCGGGTACGGCGGCACGATCCACGAGATGCTCGAGGCGCGCGACGTACGGATGGGACAGTACGGCCACAGCAACCAGCCGTCGCACCACATCACCTACATGTACGACGTCGCGGGTCAGCCGTGGAAGACACAGGAGAAGGTGCGCGAGGTGCTGTCGCGGCTGTACCTCGGGTCCGAGATCGGGCAGGGGTACCCGGGTGACGAGGACAACGGCGAGATGTCGTCGTGGTACCTGTTCAGCATGCTCGGGTTCTACCCGTTGCAGGTCGGCTCGCCGACGTACGCGATCGGGTCGCCGCTGTTCACCAAGGCGACGGTGCGGCTGGCCGGCGGCAAGAAGCTGACGATCAGCGCGCCGGACAACAGCGCCAAGAACATCTACGTGAAGAGCGTGAAGGTCAACGGCAAGAAGTGGACGTCGACCGCTTTGCCGCACGACCTGATCGCGAACGGCGGCAAGATCGAGTTCGAGATGAGCGACCAGCCGTCGCGGTGGGGCACCGGCCGCAACGACGCCCCGCCGTCGATCACCACCCCGGGCGAGGACCCGAGCACGTGGCGGGACTCCACCGAGGACGAGGGTGCGGTGATCGGGGCCGGCGACGCGGACGTGACCGCGCTGACCGACAACGACTCCAAGACCCAGGTCACGCTGACCGGCGCGACCCCGACGATCACGGTGGCGCTCCCGCAGGGCCGTCCGGTCGGGATGTACACGCTGACCAGCGGTGCCACCGGAGCGGCTCCGTCCGCCTGGGTGCTGGAAGGGTCCAACGACGGTACGACGTGGTCCGCGGTGGACCGGCGTACCGGGCAGACGTGGCCCTGGCCGTCGTCCACCCGGGCCTTCAGCATCGCCTCACCGAAGGCCTACACGCAGTACCGGCTGGTGCTGACACCAGCGGCGGGCGCCGCCGGTGTCACGCTGTCGGAGGTCGAACTGCTCGGGACGCTGAAGGGCGTCGAGGCCGGCACGCACCCGAGTGACAAGCGGGCCGCCGAGACGAAGCCGAGCCCGACTCCGTCGCAGTCGATCGACCGCAACTACGGCTGATCGAGTTCGCCGGTTCCTGTCACTTCTTGTAGTGGCAGGAACCGGCGAACCGCAGCAGCGTCGCCTGGTCCCAGCCCAGGTTGTACGCGCTGTTGCTGACGACCACGACGCGGATGCTCTTGCCCTGGCGGACGAACAGTTCGCGGCGACCGTTGCGGCTGTTGCCGGGCGTGATGACCGCCTCGTTCTTGCCCGCACGGACCTTCGGCAGGTCGGTCCACGGAGTCGAGTACTTGTCCGCGGTGAGGCCCTCGCCCTCGTCCATCAGTTGGGAGGCGCGGATCCGCATGTACCGGCTCTCCGCGTGGTACTGCTCGGGGTTCTGCAGGTTCGGATCGGTCAGGTCCTGCTGTGAGGGATCGCCGTTCTGCTTGGTCCCGACCAGCTTGACCGCCCAGCCCTGCGGGATCAGGCCGCAGGTGATCGGCCCGGGGAACGCCTTGGTGTTGGCCACGAGCGCCACCGGGGTGGACGGCACAGGTGCAGGCGGCCGGTGATCGCTGGGGAGTCCACCGATGACTTGGCCCGGGGACCGCGACGGCATCGGAGTCGGCGTAGGGGCTGCGGCGGTGGTCGGTCCGGCGGGTTCGGGTGAGCCGTCCGTCGCCGTACCCGAAGGCAGCAGCGACCAGCCGACACCGATCACCAGTGCGGTGGCGACGGCACCACCCGCGATGCCGGTGGCTCGGCGGCGACGCAGCGCGCGGCGGCCGCGGTTGAGGTCGGCGGACAGGTCAGCGTCGGTGACACCGGGCTCGGCGCCGGCGGCATCGTCGAGCAGATCCTTGAGATCGGTCATCGCAGGCTCTCCAAGGTCTCCAGTGGGTCGCGGAGGAGATCGCGCAGCTTCGTGAGGGCGTGCGAGGTCTGGGACTTGACGGTGCCGGTCGAGCAGCCCATCAGGTCGGCGGTCGCCTGGACGTCCAGGTCGCGGAAGTACCGCAGTACCACCACGGCGTGCTGGCGGCGCGGGAGCTTGGCGAGCGCCTGCAGTACGGTCAGCCGCTCCGCCTGGTCCGGGCCGGGTGCCGGGTCCGGATCCTGCAGGTGGTCGGTGCTGCCCTCCCGGTGGCGCCAGAGCCGGCGCCGTTCGTCCAGGAACGCGTTCACCAGGATCCGGTCCGCGTACCGGGCCGCGCCGTCCTCTCGCCGTACCTTCGTCCAGTGCACGTAGAGCTTGGTCAGGGCGACCTGGACCAGGTCCTCGGCCCAGTACGCGTCCCCCGACGTCAGCAGCCGGGCGGTCCGCAGCATCCGGCCGCGGTGCGCTGCTGCGTACTCCAGGAACTCGGCGTCCCGATCCATCACGGTCCGGCCCCCTCAGTCGTCGGCGATCTCCACCCTGGACTACTGGCCGACCACTGGCGGCGGTTGCATGCCGCCCGGCAGCAGTATGGGCGGCAGCCTGACCGGCCGCCGCCCACGCTGGACGATTCTCGGCGGAGCCTGCCCCTGAAAGGTTCCGCCGGAACATTTGAGAGGGGTGGCGGTCCCCGCCCGGACTGCCACCCCTTCACACCTAACGACGTCCAAGCCCGCTCAGGGGTTGCCTCCCCCGCAAACTGTCCACATGCCGGACGGTTCAGGCGTGAACGAGCCTCGTCAGCCGGTCCAGCGGCCGGTGAAGAAGGCGGCCGCCCAGATCGCGGCCAGGGGTATGGCGAGGGCCAGGTAGAGGCGGCCGAGCCAGAGTCTGCGCCGGCTCATGACCGCCAGGCCGATCCACAGCGGCCACCAGAGCAGCGTCGCCCGGGTGAGCGAGTAGATCCAGAACGACGTACAGAACGCGCCGACCGTGGCGGCGACCCAGGCGGCCTCACCCCAGGAGCGGCGCCGGATCAGCCAGGCGAGCAGCAGCAGGCCGACGACGAGCGCGACCAGCTCGGCCCGGAACATCCAGGTCCAGTCGCTGCGGTCGGCGGAGAAGTGGCCCTTGGTCGCGGCCTCGATCGTGTGGATCAGCGAGGTCCACGGCCAGGTGAACTCGCGCGCCCAGCCCTTCTCCTGCGCCTCCTGCCAGGCGAACCAGGAACCGTGGATCTGCTTCAGGTACGCCATGAAGGCGAGCACCGGGACGGCCGGCAGGGCCAGCCACGGGAGCGACAGCCACTCCCGTTTCTTCGAGGTGACGAACTCGACCACGAGGGCGAACGCCAGGAAGATGCCGGACACCCGCACGGTCGAGGCCAGCGCGACGAAGATCGCCGCCCGTGCCCACCGGCCCTGTCGTGCCGCCAGCCAGGCGGGGAACGCGAACGCGCAGAACAAGGCCTCGGTGTACCCGGCGGCCAGGAACACACCGACCGGAGCGCCGTACCAGATCATCGCCGCGTACGGGCCGAGGCCCTTCAGCTCAGGAAACTCGTACTGCGCCAGTCGCGCCAGGTACACGCCCGCGACAGCACTGGCGACCGCGGACACGACGATGCCGGCGGCAACGTAGCCGATCCCGGTCCAACTGACGATCCGGACCAATAGCGGGAACCCGGGGAAGAACGCGGCCAACGGCGCGCCGGACGGCTCACCGTTGTTGTAGCCGAACTCCGCGACCGCCTTCAGGTGCCAGACGTCCCACTGCAGCCAGGCTCGCCAGACGTTCGGGTAGTCGGTGCCGCGGTTGAACAGCAGCGGCGCGGACACCGACAGCATGAACAGCGCTGCCCGGGTAACCAGCCACCACCCGAGCACCTCCCGGCCCATCGCGGTCGGCAGCCAACGCGACAAGCCAACCCCGTCGGCCCGGGCCCGCCGAGCCCGGCCGGGCTTGCCATCGTCGCCGGCCGTCCGCTCGAACACGGGGCCGGCTACTGGCCGCCGCCGGGTGCGTCCGGCGTGTTGGGCGTGCCTGTCGGGAACGGCCAGCCCGGAGGTGTCCGGGTGGGCTTCTTCGTCGGCTTGTCGGTCGGGGTGTTCGTCGGGGTGCTCTTCGGCGTCTTGGTCGGCGGTGCCGGCGGAGTGTTCGTCGGCGGCGCCGGTGGCGTGCTGGTCGGAGTCCTCGACGGCGTGATCGTCGGCGTCGGGCTGTCCTTGAGTTCGTCCTCGTCGGGCTCCTGGAAGCCCTCGTCCGGCTGACCGGCCAGTGCCGGGTCCATGAACGCCAGCCAGGTCTTCAGCGGCCAGCCGCCACCGAAGAACGCGTCGTCGCTGGAGTACGGGTCAAGGTCGCCCTCACCGGACGCGCCGGCGCGGTACAGCACCGACGTGGACAGTTGGGGCGTGTACCCGGTCCACCAGGACGTCAGGGTGTCCTCGCCGTCCTTGCAGCCGTCGCACGCGGCGTTGGCCTTGCGGTGCTCGACCGCCACACCACCGGCCGTACCGGTCTTGCCTGCGACCGGGCGGTCCAGCTCCTTGGCGTCCTCACCGGTGCCCTTCTCGACCACGTCCTGCAGGGCGTAGTTGACCATCCGGGCGACGTTCTCGTCGAACTTCCGGACCTTCTTCTTGTCCAGGCTCTTCTCGCTCCACAGCACCTTGCCGTCCGGACCGGCCACCTGCTTGATCGTGTGCACCGGCGCGTACATGCCGTCGGCGGCGAACGTCGCGTAGGCGTTGGCCATGTCGACCGGCGAGGCGTACGGGTCCGGGCCGAGGACCGTGGAGGGGTTGTTCCGGCCGATCTCGAGCGCCTTGGTCTTCGGGATGCCGGCCGCCTCGGCCGCGTCGACGAGCTTCGCCGGACCGTTCTCCATCTTGTTGTCGACCAGGTCGTAGAAGGCGGTGTTGATCGACTGCTCGGTCGCCTTGAGCAGGGTGACGTCGCCGTAGTCCTCGTCGAACTCGTTGTTCAGCTTCTGGCCCTGGATCTCGATCGGGCTGTCGCCCTGGAAGATGTCCCAGACCGACGTACCGTCCTTCAGCGCGGCAGCGAGCGCGAAGGGCTTGAACCCGGATCCGGGCCGGGCCGGTCTGGTTGCCCAGTTCAACTGACTCTTCAGGTAGTCGGGGCCGCCGTACATCGCGACCAGCTCGCCGGTGCCCGGGCGGACCGAGGCCATGCCGACGTGCAGGCCGTTGCGCTTCTTCGGCAGCTCCTTCGTCCCGGCGAGGACGATCTGGTTCTGCGCCTTGAGGTCGAAGGTGGTGGTCACCTTCAGACCGCCGCCGCTGATCTGGTCCTCGTCGAAACCCAGCCGCTGCAGTTCCTTGCGCGCCATGTCGAGCAGGAAGCCGTTCGGGCCCTTGTAGCGGTCGTTCTTCGGCTTCTTGTTGATCTTCGGCAGCGCCTTGCCGTACGCCGTCGCCTGCGCCTGGGTGATCGTCCCGTTCTGCCGCATCCCGTCGAGCACGTAGTGGTAGCGCTCGACGATCCGCTTCCTGGTGCGCGGGTCCGGGTCGTCGATGTCGAACAAGGTCGGGTTGTTCAGCACCGTGGCCAGGAAGGCGGCCTGCGGCACGGTCAGCTTGCGCGGGTCCGGCGTCTGGAAGTAGGCGTCGCCCGCCGCCGAGATGCCGTACGCACCCTCGCCGAAGTAGACGGTGTTGAGATAGCCCTCGAGGGTCTTGCTCTTGTCCTGCGACCGGCTCAGCTTGGTCGCGATGAACAGCTCCTGGAACTTCCGGGAGACGGTCCGCTCCTGGGTCAGGTACATGACCTTCACGTACTGCTGGGTGATCGTCGAGCCACCCTGCAACTGCTCGCCGCGGGCGATGTTCCACGCCGCGCGGACCATACCCGACGGCGAGATGCCGGGGTTGGTCCAGAAGGTGCGGTCCTCGGCCGCGGTGACCGCGTCCTGGACGTGCTTCGGGATCTGTGACAGCGGCACCGAGTGCCGGTTCTGCTCGAAGAAGGACCCGAGCGGCTGCTTGCCGTCGGCGAAGGTGACCGTCGTCGTGTTGGTCGCGAACTCCTTGTTGGGGTCCGGGATGTCCGTCGTCTGGTACACGATGAAGAAGGTGGCGACGGCGCCGATGATGCCGACGAAGAAGAGTGCGGCCAGCCAGCCGAGGACCCGGAGCGCCCAGTGCCTCTTGGGCTTACGGGCCGGGACGGCCCTTCTACGAGCTTCACTCACAGTGCAATCCTCGACGATCTCGCGGAAGTCATTGCCCCACAGACTACGGTGGGTGTGGTAACGGCCCCGAATCCGCTCCGGATGCTAACAAGCCGAGCGGTCACCCGGGCGCGCGCCGGGCCAGGCCTTACCCAGATCTTTCCCGGCGCAAGCAAGCGATTTCCTCCCGGCTCACCCGGTGACGTGCGGTGCGAGCAAGGTCACGGCGATCAGCGCCGCCGGGAAGCAGGCCAGGAACATCGTGAACGTGTAGCCCATGATGTCGCGCGCCTTCAGGCCGAGGATGGCCAGCGTCGGCAGCATCCAGAACGGCTGCAGCAGGTTCGCGCTCGCCTCGCCGAGGTCGTAGACCACCACCATCCAGCCGGCGTCCACCTTCAGTTCGTTGGCGGCCTGCAGCACGTACGGCGCCTCGATCACCCACTTGCTCCCGCCACTCGGCACGAAGATGCCGAGGATGCAGGAGTAGATCGCCACCAGCGGCGGGAACAGGAACTGGTTGCTTGCCTGCACCAACCATCCGGCCAGCCGCGCGGAGATGCCGGTGTACGCGATCATCCCGAAGATCCCGCCGTACAGCGGGAACTGCAGCAGGACGCCTGCCGCCGCGGGCGCGCCGTCGCGGACCGCGCGGACCATCCGCCACGGCCGCCAGTGCAGCAGCAGGGCGAGCAGGAACAGGATCAGGTTGACGGTGTTGAGGTCGAGCGCGCTGAAGAAGTTCTTCCCGCTGAAGTAGCGGACCAGGTAGACCGCGCCGAGCAGCACGATCAGCAGACTGAACAGCGGGGAGTGCTCGAGCCAGTCCCCCGGCCTGCGGGTCTCGTTCTCCTCCCGCTGACCGTTGTACGCCGATCCGCGGCCGACGAGTGGCCGCAGTTCGATGCCGAGGTGCTCGGCGGTCCGTGAGTTGTCCTCGCCCGGCGCGATGATCCACGCCATCGCGACGCCGACGACGTACACCAGGAGGGTCGCCAGCACGGCCTGCCAGGTGAAGATGGTGTCGCTGAGCGGGATCAGCCCGCTGGCGTGACCACTCGCTTTGATGACCTCCTGCACCGGCGCCGGACTGCTGCTCGCACTGGCCACCTGCAGCGCGGCCGAGCCGGACAGCCCCTGCGCCCACACCGTGCCGAGGCCGAGGAACGCCATGGCGCCCAGCGCGCGGTAGTCCGCCTTCGGCACGTTGCGGGCCACCTCACGCGCCAGGATCGCGGCGAAGACGAGGCTGAACGCCCAGTTCAGGTACGACGCCAGCATGGCTACTGCGGCGACGAACGCGACCGCGGTCCGCGGCGTCTGCGGGATCCTGGCCAGTCGAGCGATCAAGCGGGCGACCGGTCCACTGGTCGCCACGGCGTACCCGCCGAGGATGATCATGACCATCTGCAGCGTGAAGGTGATCAGGCTCCAGAACCCGAGGCCCCACGCGTCGACCAGGCCGAAGCCCTTGGTCGCGGCCGGATCGTCAGGGCGCTTGAGCAGCGGCTCACCGGTGACCAGCCCGAACAGCAGCACCACGAAGGTGCCGACCAGCACGAACCCGAACGCGTCCGGCAACCACCTCTCGGTGAAGGCGGTGAACCGCAGCGCGACCTGGGCCAGCGGGCCTCCGCCGTCCGCACCGCTCTCGACGTCCTGCTTCGCGTGCTTCGCATGGCTGTCGGCCATGACCCTCCGCTCCTGAACCACGACGCTGTGTCACACGATTAACGCAGATCGGCGCCTGACGTAACAGGTTTCTCGGCGTGCCGCGTGATCAAGCTGACAAAGGGCGGCTTTGTCAGGAGTTGTCCACAGTCCTCGGCTCTGCTTACAGTGGCGAAGCGATGTATCGAACCGATACATCAGGTCATGACAAACTAGACCGTGGGAGGTGGGTCATGGGAAACCGCAGTGGGGTCCTGGAACTCGCCGTACTCGGTCTGCTGCATGAAGCGCCGATGCACGGTTACGAGCTCCGCAAGCGCGTCAACGCCCAGTTCGGCTGGGGGCGCGTGCTGTCGTTCGGGTCGCTCTACCCGTGTCTGAAGGCGATGCTCCGCAACGGCCTGATCACGGCCGACCCCGGTACGCCGGGGACGGGCCGCAGGCCGAAGATCGTGTACACGATCACCGCCGACGGCAAGGACCACTTCGCGCACGCGATGCACGATGCCGGTCCGTCGGCCTGGGAGGACGACACGTTCGGCGTCCGCTTCTCGTTCTTCGGCCGGACCGATCCGGCCACCCGGTTGCGCATCCTCGAGGGCCGCAAGGCCCGGATGGAGGAGCGGCTGGCCAACTTCCGGGCGGCGATGACCCGGACCGCGGAGCGAGTCGACGCCTACACCCTCGAGCTGCAACGGCACGGCCTGGAGTCGGCCGAGCGCGAGGTCCGCTGGCTGAACGAGCTGATCGACGGCGAGCGGCGGCAACAGCGGCCCCCTGACCTGCACCAACCGCCTAATTGAAGGAGTTCCAGATGACCTCGATCCGCGTAGCGATCGTCGGTGTCGGCAACTGCGCCAGCTCGCTCGTCCAGGGCGTGCACTACTACCGCGACGCGAAGCCCGACGAGCGCGTGCCCGGTCTGATGCACGTCCAGTTCGGCGACTACCACGTCCGCGACGTGCAGTTCGTCGCCGCCTTCGACGTCGACGGCAAGAAGGTCGGTCTGGACCTCGCCGACGCGATCGGCGCCAGTGAGAACAACACGATCAAGATCTGCGACGTG
This sequence comes from Kribbella pittospori, assembly GCF_004331465.1. Lineage (GTDB taxonomy): Bacteria > Actinomycetota > Actinomycetes > Propionibacteriales > Kribbellaceae > Kribbella > Kribbella pittospori. The sequence goes on along the minus strand of NZ_SJKB01000013.1, from coordinate 130,491 downwards.
CCGCCGACCGGCGTCACGGTGCAGCGCGGTCACACCCTGGACGGCCTCGGCAAGTACTACCGCGAGACCATCACCGAGTCCGAGACCGAGCCGGTCGACGTGGTCGCCGCGCTGCGCGAGGCGGAGGTCGACGTACTGGTCTGCTACCTGCCGGTGGGATCGGAGCAGGCTGCCAAGTTCTACGCGCAGTGCGCGATCGACGCGGGTGTCGCGTTCGTCAACGCGCTGCCGGTCTTCATCGCCGGCACCAAGGAGTGGGCGGACAAGTTCACCGCGGCCGGCGTACCGATCGTCGGCGACGACATCAAGTCGCAGATCGGCGCCACCATCACGCACCGCGTGCTGACCAAGCTGTTCGAGGACCGCGGCGTCACCGTCGACCGGACCTACCAGCTGAACGTCGGTGGCAACATGGACTTCAAGAACATGCTCGAGCGCGAGCGGCTGGAGTCCAAGAAGATCAGCAAGACCCAGTCCGTCACGTCCCAGCTGCGCGACGAGATCGACGCCCGCAACGTGCACATCGGCCCGTCCGACTACGTGGCCTGGCTGGACGACCGCAAGTGGGCGTTCATCCGGCTCGAGGGCCGCAACTTCGGCGACGTACCGCTGTCGCTGGAGTACAAGCTCGAGGTCTGGGACTCGCCGAACTCGGCCGGCATCATCATCGACGCGATCCGCGCCGTGAAGATCGCCAAGGACCGCGGCATCGGCGGCCCGATCCTGTCCGCGTCGTCGTACTTCATGAAGTCGCCGCCGGAGCAGTACGCCGACGACGTCTGCCGCGACCTGGTGGAGAAGTTCATCCGCGGCGAGGTCGAGCGCTAAGCACCCCCACCAGCCCGGCGAATTGGTACGCCGCCAACGTCGGGTCCCCTGGCGGGATGCCTCGCCGGCACCGGCCGGCGAAGACGACGGATCGGACCCGCCAGCGGTGGTGTAACCGGCCGCTGAGGCACCGCCGTGCAGTGGGCTCGCGTCACGGGGGATCTGCTGGGCAGCACGTCAGGCCCGGGAGCCGGCCGCAGAGCCGGCTTCCGGGCCGTTCTATAGGTTGAACTCATGCGTCTGCATGTGGGGTGTGCGCAGTGGACGCATCCCGCATGGCCGCAACCGTCCCGCTCGAAGCTGGAGTGGTACGCATCGTGGTGCAACGCCGTCGAGAGCAACACCACCTTCTACGCAACACCGTCCCGGTCCACCGTCGCGAGCTGGGCAGAACAGACGCCGCCCGACTTCCGCTTCGTGGTGAAGCTCCCGCAACTCATCACCCACGAACGCCGCCTCACCAACGTCGACGCCGAACTCCGCAACTTCCTCACCGCGATCGAGCCACTCGGCCCTCGCAACCACGCGGTCTGGATCCAGCTCCCGGCCTCGTTCTCCCCCACCGACCTGGGCGCCCTCGCCGCCTTCCTGCACCAGGCACCCCGTGACTACCGGTACGCCGTAGAGGTCCGCCACCGTGACTTCTTCGACGACCGCGGCGCGGCCACCAACCTGGAACGCGTCCTCGCCCGAGCCGACGCCGAGTGGATCCCGTTCGACACGGTCACGCTCTTCGGACGTCGGCCGACCAGCTACGCCGAGCGCGACGCATGGATGAAGAAGCCACGGGTGGTACGGCGTACTCGGGCGCTGACTGCTGGGCCGATCGTCCGCTACATCGGCCGCGACTCGGTCGCCGAAACCATCGAGGGCTGGACCTACCTTGTCGACCTGGTCGTGAACTGGCTGGGCGAAGGGCGCTCACCCACGATCTTCCTCCACACCCCCGACAACGTGGAGGCCCTGAACCTCGCCCGCCGCTTCTACGGCGACGTCCGCGCTGTCGTCCCTGATCTTGCGCCCCTCCCCGAGCCTGTCGAGCTCGAACCTCCGACGCTCTTCTGAGTTATCCACAGCTGAGAAGTCCGCCGCTGGGACAGGTACGAATCTCCATATGTTCTCCGCCGAGATCAGACCTCGGGAGGACAAACCATGGAGCACGCCAGCCACACCCCGCCGCACCACACCCATCCGGACCACACTCAGCTGACGTACGCGGAGCCGACCTACGCGCCACTGAACGTCGACCCGCCCGACGTTGCTGCACCAAGCCGCTCGACACCGGCGGAGCGGCAGGCGCGGACCGACTGGCTCGTCACGGAGCTACGCCGTCTCGCGTCCACGACTGACAACCCCCACGAACAAGCGAACCTCCGGAGGTCCGCGGATTCCCTGATCCGCCTGGCGACGGCCTCCCGCCCATGACGGCCTCCGTAGTTGCCGCGCCACCGGGCTCGTTGGATGAGTTGCTGGCGCGCAGTGGGCAGGTGGCGGTCGAGGTGTCCGGCGCCGGTCAGACTGCGTGGAACGGGCAGGTGGTCGAGACAGTCGGTGAAGTCCTCGGCCTCGCGCACTGGGACGGCACGCTGTACCTGGACAGCGAGTGCATCCTCGATCCGCTGCGGCAGATGTACTCGCGTGCGGGTGAGGAGCAACCGCTCCCAGACCTCGTCCGGTACCGCGAGTCGCTCGCCACGTTGCTACACGAACACGCGCACTTCCTCGGTCCGGCAGGCGCGACGCAGGAGGCGGCTCGGGGCGCCTTCATGCGTCCCGGCAGCCGCCAACTCGAGGAAGGCGTCGCCGAAGCCTGGGCGCAGGACCACCTGAACGAGTACCTGACTCGCCTAGGTGTCGACAAAGTTGCCCCCGGCATCGAAGACGCCCGGGGTGGCGGCTACTACGCAGCCTTCGTCCCCGCCGTCCGCGGCCTCGCCGCCGACCTGGAGACCCGCAGCAACCTCCAGCCCGGCGAGGTCCTCCGAGCCCTCAACCAGCAAACCGCCGAGGGCCAGTTCTCCCTCCTCACCACCCTCGTCTACAACTCCACCCGCCTCCCCGACCTCGAACCGTCGGGCACCAGCACCCGCGACCACCTGGAAGCCATCCTCCGCCAAGGCTTCGCCCACCTCGACACCTTCGAACTCGCCCCCGTCGGTCTGGCGGCCGACCGATCCCGCACCACCACGAGGGCCATGCTCCACGCCCTCACCAACGAGATCCACAAAGTCGAGTCCCACTACTCACCGGACTCCTGCGCCCACGAACTCCTGCCCCGGCTGCCCCCGGCCCCGGGTGCTCTCACTCCCGCCTCATCAACCCCCGAACGCCTGACCTTCACCCCATCCTCGCTACCCCACGCCACGGAGAGATCCGTCCCATCACCCCATCAATCGGCCTTCTCCGGCGTCGCCCCTCCATCACCGACCCCGGCCGCTCTACCACCGCCCCAGATCGCGGCCATCCCAAGGCAGGCCGCCATACCGCGACAACTTCAGCGGTAGACCCGGCGCCTTCAGCGGCAGACCCGGCAGCCTCAGCCGTAGTCCCGGCAGCCTCAGCGGTAGCCCCGGCGGCTTCAGCGGTAGTCCTGGCGCCGACTGCTCGTCCCTCTGCACGTCGACGCCTACCCTTCACCGGCTCGACCAAGACAGGCCTGCTTGTCGGTGAGCCTTGCCGACTAGCGCCTGCGCGAGCGTTGGTGCCTAGAGCTTCGGGGTGTAGTTGAGTCGGTGCCTAGGCCTTCGGGGTGTAGGTGAGGATGACTACGCCATTGCCGACCTCGGTGACGGCGGACAGGTCCAGGTGCGTGGTCGTGATTCCGGAGAGCAAGCCTTCCCCGGAGCCGGCGACGAACGGGTGTACCCACAGCTGCAGCTCGTCCAGCAGCCCTGCCTCGACGAGCGCACGACTGAACGAGCCGGTGCCGTACTTGAGCAGCGTGCCCTCACCGGACGCCTTCAGCTGGGCGACGGCTTCGACGGCGTCGCCTTGCAGGACCTCGGTGTTCCAGGACGCGTCGGTCAGGGTGCGCGACGCGACGTACTTCGGCAGGGGGTTGATCACGTCGGCCAGCACGCCGTCACGCTCGGGCCAGGACATCGCGAAGACGTCGTAGGTCGCCCGTCCCATCAGGAGTGCACTGGCAGAGTTCAGCACCTTCGCGGCGTGTTCGGTGTGCGCGTCGCCTTGAAACCCTTGTTGCGCGCCCCAGAAAGCGTCGCCGGAGACCATGCCGTCCAGCGAGATGTACGTCGATTCGATGAGTCTCATGGCGACGGAGGCTACCTACTCGGACCAGACCCGTCTTGTACGGAAACGCAGCCGGGCGAACCCGTCGATGACGAGCAACTCACAGCCCCAGGACCACACTGCGTCGCGCCACCTCGGCCGGGGTGTGACCAATCATCTGCCGAAGCGATCGGGTCAGATGCGGCTGGTCGTAATAGCCCGCCTCCACAGTCACCTCCGCGATCGTCTTGCCCGCGTGCAGCAACCGGACGGCTCGCCGAGCACGTTCGATCAACTCCAAGGTGCGCAACGGAAGGCCGACGGCGCGCACGAAGCGGCTCTGGGCAGTGCGCTTGGAGACCATGCGGACGGAGCCGCCGTACCGCAACTCCTCGATCATGGGGTCGACGACCATCAGGCCGGCCCGCTGGAGACGGTCGATGAAGACGTCGATGTTCTGTGCGGTCGGCATCTCCCAGGCCTGGCCGTCGAGCAGGATGCGGCCGTCCGCGAGCGTCGGCAGCACGGCGTCCCGCATGTTGGTGAGCCCGGCCGGCGGGAACATCGGCAGGTACGCCCCGAGGCGGAAATCGACTCCGAAGAACTCCGTGTCGGGCGAGCACACCATGGTCGTCGCCTTGGTCGCCGGACCGCGCAGATGCACTGCCCAGGTGCCCCCGATCCGCGCGAACCCGATCCCGGCGGTGGTCGAGGCGAGCGAACTGAACGGCGTCGAACTGTCACACTCCGCAGACCAGATCTGCAGGAGCGGCCCGATCGGCCCGCTCACGATGCGACTGTCCAGCCCCATGCAAAGTAGTGAAGCAGAATCCCAGCCCAACCCACACGAACAATCCTGCCCTTGCGGTGGGTGGATGGCTGGCCCCGGCGCACCGACCTGGCCTCCAGCGATTGGTGTTGCGGTGAGGCGGTTTGGCCGGTGGTGGGGATCTGTGGAGTGAGCGCTGCAGTGGTTGGGGCTGGGGTGGGTTGGCTGGTGGTGGGGACCCGGGGTGAGCGCTGCGGGTGGTTGCTGTCGAGGTGGGTTGGCTGCTGGTCGGGACCCGGGGTGAGCGCTGCGGGTGGCTGCTGTCGAGGTGGGTTGGCTGCTGGTCGGGACCCGGGGTGAGCGCTGCGGGTGGTTGGTGTCGGGGTGGGTTGGCTGGTGGGGGTGGGGAGGGGCGGGGCGGGTACGGTGGCTCCGGGGTTGGGTTACCTGTGAGGAGTGGCTGATGGATTTGGTGCGGGAGAGTGCGGGGATCGCGCCGGGAGTTGTCGAGTTGCGGCGGGAGTTGCATCGGAATCCTGAGGTCGGGCTGGAGTTGCCGAAGACGCAGGGGTTGGTGCTCGACGCCATCGCCGGGCTGCCGTTGGAGGTGACGACCGGGCGGGAGGTGACGTCGGTCGTCGGCGTACTGCGAGGTGGGCACCCGGGCCCGACAGTCCTCCTCCGCGGTGACATGGACGCGTTGCCGGTGATCGAGGAGACCGGCCTGGACTACGCATCTGAGAACGGCAACATGCATGCCTGCGGCCACGACCTGCACACGGCCGGCCTCGTGGGTGCCGCGCAGTTGCTCAGTGCGCATCGCGAGGAGCTGCACGGGAACGTCATCTTCATGTTCCAGCCGGGTGAAGAAGGACTCGGCGGCGCCGGGTACATGATCCGGGAAGGCGTGCTGAACGCCAGCGGCGAGAAGCCAATCGCCGCGTACGCCGTGCACGTGTGGGCCCTGGCCGCCAAGGGGATCTTCCAGACCCGGCCCGGCACGATGATGGCCAGCTCGAACCGCTTGTACATCACCGTGCACGGCAAGGGCGGGCACGGTTCACAGCCGGAGAAGTCGATCGACCCGGTGCCGGTCGTCGCCGAGATCGTGCTGGCGTTGCAGAGCTACGTGACGCGCCGCGTGAACCTGTTCGACCCGGTCGTCATCACCGTGACGCAACTCTCCGCCGGGGTCGCGATCAACGTGATCCCCAACTCGGCCAAGCTCGGCGCCACCGTGCGCACGCTCTCCGACGCGAGCCTCGATCAGCTCTCCCACGAGCTACCGGCGCTGGCCGAATCAATCGCCTCGGCCCACGGTTGCACCGTCGACGCGAACTTCCTCAGGCAGTACCCGGTCACGATCAACCACGCCGGACGTACGGCGGAGACGCAGACCAAGCTCACAGACCTGCTCGGACCAGAGCGGGTCGAACCACTGGCGAACCCGTTGATGGGAGCCGAGGACTTCTCGATGGTCCTCGCCGAGGTGCCCGGCACGTTCATCATGCTCGGCGCCCGCCCCGACGACGTCTCCGAGGACGAGGCTCCGTCCAACCACTCGAGCATCGTCCGCTTCGATGACGACGTTCTGGCTCACCAGTCCGCGGCCCTTGCTCATCTCGCCGTCTCGCACCTGACTTGAGAGCCTGAGGCTGGCCGGTCCGCCAGAGACCGGCCAGCCACAGGGATCAGGAGGGCGCGATGCCGAGGGTGTAGGCGCCGCGGCTGCCGTAGGTGGAGTACCCGGTGTTCACGGGGTCCCCGTAGCCCACGTTGTCGATCCGCAGGTAGTACGTACCCGGCTGGAGGGTGCTGGTAACACTCGCACCGAGGCCGGTCGGCGTACCGGCGTCACTCTGGCCCGACGCCGGGTCGGCCGAGGCGATGACAGAGCCCGCGCTGTCGAGCAGGTCCAGCTTGATGTCGAGGTCGCCGCCCACCGCAGCCGCACTCGCGGTCGCCGTGTAGTTGCCTGCGGCACTGACGTCGACGCGGTAGACGTCCGTGTCGTCCTCGGCCGCGACCACACCGGACGCCGGCGTACCGACGCTCAGAGCGGCTGCGTCACCGGTCGTGCCACCGGCCTCGTCGGCGCGCAGAGCGAGGCCGTGCGACCCGACGACCACGTAGTCGTCTTCGGTGTTGTTCGCGTCGGCGTACTCGCCCTTGCTCCACTGGCTGATGCCGCGGTAGTAGCCGACACCCATGATCGGAGCCCAGGCGCCGTGGCCCTGGTAGTAGCCGACAGTCGACGTGCCGTCGTGGCTCAGCCCGACGTTGTGGCCGGCCTCATGGGAGGCAGCCTCGGCGAGGTTCTTCGCACCGGTGCCGACGCCCTTCGTGAACACCAGCGCCGGCTGGTAGTAGTCGTGCTGGCTGGTGCTGTCATAGACACCGACGTACGCGACACCGCCACAACCGCACCCGGACTGGTACCAGGTGTCCGGATCGATGAGCACCCGCGTGCCGTACTGCTCGTCCGACGCACCGGACCGGTCGATCGCGGACTGCGGCGGCTCCTGCGTGGTCACGTCCACATCAAAGGTGCTGTAGTCCTCGGCAACCCGAGCCCACACCTCGCGTACGACGTCCTGCTCGGCGGTGCTGTAGTTCGCCGGATCGCCGTCGGTGTCGTACGCCGACACGTTCACCGGATCGATCCCCTTGGACGCGTTCCACGCCGTACCGGTGATGGTGTGACCGTCGAAATCCAGGTAGATCACCCGGTTGGACCCGGGCTTGCTGTGCAGCTCGAACGCCGGACCGGTGGCACCGGCAACGGCTTCGGTGGCCCAGCGCGGCGACGCCTCCGGTGCCTTCTGGGCGGCCGTGAGACCGGGCTCACGGAAGAACAACTTGCTATCGGCATCCAGCCAGCTGGTCTTGTCGGTGGTCAGGATGCGCTGCAACTGCTCCTCGGCCAGACCGTTTCGCTGGGCAATCTCGTCCAGCCGCGACTGCACCTTGCCGAGCGCCGAACTGCCGGGCGTGGCTTCGGCGAGCAACTGGTCGATCGGTTTCTGATCTGCGTCGGCCTGAGTAGCGGCCGCGACGGCCAGGCCTCCGAACACGACAGCACCGGCGCAGGCGAGCGCGCCGGTGCGGCGGAACTTGCTCTTCATTCAGGAATCTCCTCACCAGATTCCCCCCGGGGCGGGCGGGTCCCCCCATGACCCGGGGCCCGTCGATCTCGGTGGGAACGACGGCCCCGGGTGACTCAGGTGTTTCAGCTGACGCGCACCGTGTACGCGCCGCGGCTGCCGTACGTCGAGTAGCCGGTGTTCGCCGGGTTGGCGTAGCCGGTGTTGTCGACCCGCAGGTAGTAGCGGCCCGCGGTCACCTGCCGGCTGATGCTCGCGCTCAGGCCGGTCGGAGTTGCGGAGTTGGACTGGCCAGCGGCCGGGTCGGCAGTTGCGACGACGGTGCCGGACGAGTTCAGCAGCTGGAGCTTGATGTCCAGGTCCGCCCCGGACGCAGCCGAGTTCGCCGCAAAGGTGAAGGTGCCGGCGGACAGGTCGATCCGGAACATGTCGACGTCCGAGTCGTTCGCGTAGATGCCGTTCACGCTGGTGCCGAGGGTGAGAGTGGTGGCGGCAGCGGTGGTGTTGCCGTGGTCGTCGGCACGCAGCGCCAGACCGTTCTGGCCGATGACGGCGAAGTCGTCTTCCTTGTTGTTGGCTCCGGTGTACTCGCCCTTGCTCCACTGGCTGATCGCCTTGGAGTAGCCGACGCCCATGATCGGTGCCCAGGCACCGTGACCGGCGTAGTACCCGACAGACGCCGTACCGTCGTGGCTCAGGCCGACGTTGTGACCGGCCTCGTGCGACGCTGCCTCGGCGATGTTCTTCGCGCCGGTGCCGACACCCTTCGTGAACACCAGAGGCGGCTGGTAGTACGAGTGCTGGCTGGTGTTGTCGTACACACCGACGTACGCGACGCCGCCGCAACCGCAGCCGGACTGGTACCAGGTGGTCGGGTCGATCACCACGCGGGTGCCGTACTGCTGGTCGGACGCGCCGGAGCGGGTGATCGCCGCCGCGGCCGGCTGCTGTGTGGTCACGTCCACGTCGAACGGCGCATAGTCCTCGGCCACTCGGGCCCAGACGTCACGGACGACGTCCTGCTCAGCGGTGCTCCAGGTGCCCGGGTTCCCGTTCGTGTCGTACGCCGTCACATTCACGGTGGCAGGTTTGCCGTTCGTGTTCCACGCCGTACCGCTGATGGTGTGGCCGTCGAAGTCCAGGTAGATGACCCGGTTGGATCCCGGCTTGCTGTGCAGCTCGAACGCCGGCCCGGTGGCCGCGGACACTGCACGAGTGGCCCAGCGCGGGGACGGTGCCGTGGCGGACTGCTTGGCGCCGGAGACTGGCTCGCGGTAGAAGAGCTTGCCGTCGCGGTCCAGCCAGCTGGTCTTGTCGGTGGCCAGGATCTGTTCCAGCTGGGCTGCCTGCATGCCGTTGCGGTCGGCGAGCTCGTTGACGCGGGACTGGATCCGGCCGAGGGCGGACTTGCCCTGGAGTTCCTGGCCGAGCAGTTGGTCGATCGGGGTGGGGGCGGGTTGCTGGGCGTCGGCCTGATTACCGGCGACGACGGCGATCGCGCCGAAGACGGCAGCACCGGCGATGACGGCACCGATGCGGCGGGGGCGGGTTTGCATAACTGGGGTCCTCCTCAGGGACTCCGCGTGTCTCACTTGACATACCTCACGAGCGGTGCCCGTGAACACACTGTGCGTAGCCTGCCTGAAGGGTTGCCGCCGGGTCTAGATTCTTCCCAGGATTTAACAGCGACTTGGGAGGGGTTCCCGGTGCGGTACCTGATGATTTTCCAGGCCTCGGACAAGTCCGAGGGCGGCGAACTGGCGAGCGAGCGGAGCCTGACCGAGATGGGTCTGGTGATGGCGGAGATGGCCGAGAAGGGCGTCCTGCTGGCCGGCGAGGGTCTGCTGCCGAGCTCGAAGGGTTTCCGGATGCAGCTGGACGGCGGCGGCAAGCGGCGGGTGGTCGACGGGCCGTTCGCCGAGACCAAGGAGCTGATCGCCGGGTTCTGCCTGATCGAGGTGGCCTCCCGTGAGGAGGCGGTCGAGTGGGGCTGGCGGTGCCTGGCGGCCGACGACGGCAACACCGGGACGCTCGAGCTCCGGCAGGTCGCGGCCCCCGAGGACTTTGGGGATGAGTTCACTCCCGAGGCCCGCGCCCGCGAGTCGGAGACCTTCCTGAAGGCCGCCGAGAACCTTCAGAAGAGCAATACCTGACGGACCGAGGTCCCGGCGGCCAGGTTGTCGAAAGCTTCGTTGAGGTCGTCCAGTCCGACGGTCGCGCTGAGCAGGCGGTCGACCGGGAGCCGGCCGGCTTGGTAGAGGGAGATGTACCGCGGGATGTCGCGGCTCGGAACCGACGAGCCGAGGTACGAACCCTTCACCGTGCGCTCCTCGGCGACCAGGCTGACCGCGGGCACGCTGAAGGTCTGCGACGGATGCGGCAACCCCACCGTGACCGTGGTGCCGCCGCGCCGGGTGGCGGCGTACGCCTGCTCGAGCACCTTCGCGTTCCCGACGGTCTCGAAGGCATAGTCGGCTCCTCCTGAGGTTGCCTCCCGCACTTCCTCGACGGCGCCCTCACCTGCAAGAACCGTATGCGTCGCGCCAAGGGACTCGGCCAAGGCAAGCTTCGACGGTACGACGTCCACCGCGACCAGCGGATGCGCACCGACCAGCGCAGCGCCGAGGAGCGCCGACAGCCCGACACCGCCAAGGCCGAACACCACCGCACTACGCCCCGCCCGGACCTGTGCCGTGTTGACGACCGCGCCGACGCCGGTCATCACCGCGCAGCCGAACAACGCCGCGATCTCCGGCCGCAACGACGGGTCGATCTTCACCGCGGACCGCGCCGACACCACCGCGTGGTCGGCGAACCCGGACACCCCGAGATGGTGATGGACCCCGTCCAGGCGTCGTACGCCTGACAGCAGCGTGCCGGCTGTGTTCGCGGCGGCACCCGGCTCGCACAACGCCGCCCGGCCCTCGGCACACGCACCGCACTCGCCACAGGCGGGTACGAAGGCGAAGGCCACGCTGTCACCGACAGCGAACCCAGGAGCCTCCGACTGGACGACCTCACCGGTGGCCTCGTGCCCGAGCAGCATCGGCATGACGCGGGGTCGCGAGCCGTCGATCACGGACAGGTCGGAGTGGCACAGCCCGGCGGCGCGGATCCGGACCAGGAGCTCACCAGGACCCGGCGGCGCCAGCTCGAGCTCCTCGATCCGCAGCGGCCGTGACTCGGCGTACGGACCGGGCAGACCCATCTCTCGCAGTACGGCGCCGCGCACGATCATCCGGTGATCCCTTCCAAGGCCTGGCGGATGCGGTCCGGGATCGGCACTGGCCGGCGGTCCTCCCGCGCCACGAACACGTGCACGAACCGCCCGGTGGCGGCCGGCTGGTCCGAGCCGTCGCGGAACAGGCCGATCTCGTACCGCACACTCGAGTTACCCAGCTGCCCGGCCCGCAATCCCGCGTCGACCGTGCCCGGGAACTCCAGCGACTCCTTGAAGGTGCACTGCGAGTCCACACACAGGCCGATCACCTCGCCACGGTGGATGTCGAGCCCGCCGGCCCGGACCAGGAAGTCGTTGATCACGGTGTCGAAGAAGCTGTAGTACTCGACGTTGTTCACGTGCCCGTAGACGTCGTTGTCCTTCCACCGCAACGTGATCGCCAGAAAATGCGGAAACGACGTCCGATCCATCCGCCCACCATAAGGTGACCGCCATGCACTACGTCCTGATTCCGGGCGCCGGGTGTACGCCGTGGCACTGGCACCCGGTCACCGACGAACTGCGGCGTCGCGGTCATACGGTGACTCCGGTCGCTCTGCCGTGCGACGATCCGGCGGCCGGCCTGGCGCAGTACGTCGACACCGTGGTGAACGCCGTACCGGCCGGTGAAGAGGTCGTCCTGGTGGCGCACTCGCTGGGCGGATTCACCGGTGCGATGGCATGTGAGCGGCTGCCGGTGCGGGAGTTCGTGCTGGTCGCGGGGATGGTCCCCGCGCCCGGTGAGCGGATCAGCGAGTGGTGGGGGACGACGGGCTACGACTGGGTCGGGAACGACGTCGACACGTTCTTCCACGATCTGCCCGCGGAGTTCGCCGCCGAGGCGCGGCGGGAGTTGCGGGAGCAGAGTGACGGGCCGATGAATGATCCGTGTGCGATCGAGCGGTGGCCGGAGGTGCGGACGCGGGCGGTGATCGGGCGGGACGACCTGTTGTTTCCGGCAGACTTCTTGCGGCGGGTGACGCGGGAGCGGCTGGGGTTCACGCCGGATGAGACGGCCGGTGCTCATTTTCCGATGCTCGGGCATCCGGTGGCGCTGGTGGACTATCTGCTGAGCTGAAGGGGAGGGGCCAGGGATGAGTGTGATCGAGGGGCGGCAGACGGCCGCGTACGAGGGCGAGATCGTGGTGTTTCTGATCGGGTTCCGGATCAACTCGCTGCGCGCGCTCAAGGCGTGGTTGCCGGTCGGGAGGGCGATGAGCCCGATGCTGCGGGAGCTGTCGAAGGATCCGGACAGTGGGTTGCTCGGGTTCCGGGCACTGCCGACGTGGCGCGGCGTGACGATGATCCAGTACTGGGAGTCGGTCGAGAAGTTGCAGGCGTTCGCCAACGACAGCAACCGGACGCACCGCCCGGCCTGGCTGGACTACTTCCGCAACTCGTTCAAGGGCGGCGGCGCCGGCATCTGGCACGAGACGTACATCGTCCCGGCCGGCAACATCGAGACCATCTACGGCAACATGCCGCCGATCGGCCTCGGCAAGGTCGCCGGCGTGGTCCCGGTCGGCCAGCGCGGCGAGACAGCCGCCGAGCGCCTGCACCGACCAGCCGACGACTGAGCCACCCGACCGAGGACTGGGCCGACCAGCTGACGACTGAGCAGGCCTGAGCCGGCCGTGCTCGGCTGGCCCGGCGGTTACAGTTCAGGCGTGCGGTTCATCCGGGATCTTGCGACGCTGCTGCGGCGCCGCGACTTCCGGCGGCTGTTCGCGGTGCGGTTGACGTCGCAGTTCGGCGACGGGGTGTTCCAGGTCGCGCTGGCGTCGTACGTGCTGTTCTCACCGGAGCGGGCGCCGGACGCGGGCGCGATCGCAGGGCTGTTCGCGGTGGCGTTGCTGCCGTACTCGATCCTCGGGCCGTTCACCGGCGTACTGCTGGATCGGTGGTCGCGGCGGCAGATCCTGTTCGGCGCCAACCTGACCCGGGCGGTCCTGGTCGTCGGCATCGGCGCCATCGTTGCAGTGGGCAACGCGGGCGTGCCGTTCTACCTTGCGGTGCTGCTGACCCTCGGTGTGAACAGGTTCCTGCTGTCCGGGCTGTCCGCCGGCCTCCCCCACGTGGTCGAGCGGGACGAGCTGGTGATGGCGAACGCCGTCACCCCGACCTCCGGTACGGCGTCCTTCCTGATCGGCGGCGGAGTCGGCGCCGGGGTGAAACTGATCGTCGACTCGGATCTCGCCGTGCTCGGACTCACCGTGATCGTCTACCTGACCGCCGCGTTCCTGGCGCTCAGGCTGCGGCGCGATCAACTCGGCCCGGATCTGACAGGTGACGAGCCGGGCGTGGTCGAGGCCGTCCGCGGCATCGCCCAAGGCCTCGTCGACGGCGGCCGGCATCTGCGGCAGCGCAAGCAGGCTGCGCTAGGACTGGCCGCGATCGGCTCGCTGCGCTTCTTCTTCGGGCTGATCACGGTCGCGATGATCCTGCTGTACCGGAACTACTTCTACGGACCCGACCGGCTCGACGAAGCGTTCGGTGCGCTCGCCATCGCGACCGGCACGCTCGGCGCCGGCCTGTTCATCGCCGCGCTCGTCACGCCGTGGGCAACCCGCGTGATGACGCTGCGGCAGTGGATCACCTTGCTGTTCGTCGCCGCTGCCGTCGTGACCGCGATGCCCGGCGGCCTCTACACGCAGCCCGCGATCATCGTCGCCGGGTTCCTCACCGGCTTCTGCGCGCAGGGCGTGAAGATCAGCGTCGACACCCTCGTCCAGACGGGTGTCGACGATGTCTACCGCGGCCGGGTGTTCTCGCTCTACGACATGATCTTCAACGTCGGGCAGGTCTCCGCGGCAGCGCTCGGTGCGGTGATCCTGCCCGACAGCGGGAAGTCGTACGCCGTACTCGCCTTCGTCGCCCTCGGCTTTGCCGCCACGGCCTTCGTCTACGCACGGCTCAGCCGGGACGGGTCAGGTGCCACGCAGCGCGGTGATGGGCTGGATGGCGGAGGCCTTCCAGGCGGGGTACGTGCCGGCGACCAGGCCGATGAACGCACCCAGCAGGGGTGAACCGAACGCGAGCCGGTTGTCGAGGATCGGGGTCCAGTCCCGCACCCACGACACTCCGACGGTGAGCAGTACGCCGACCGCCGTACCGAGTAGTCCGCCGAGGAAACCGACGATCACGCTCTCGACCAGGAACTGGATCGCGACGTGCCGCCGGGCGGCTCCGAGGGCGCGGCGCAGGCCGATCTCGGAGATGCGTTCGAGCACCGACAGCAGCGTGACGTTCGCGATGCCGAGGCCGCCGACGAGGAGCGCGACCGCACCGAGCAGCAGGAACAGCGCGTTCAGGTCGGACTCGACGCCCTTGCGGACCGCGCCCTGCTTCGGCGGCGCGTCGACCTTCAGCGTGCTCGGGTCGTTCGGCTGGATCGCGATCGGAGCCTGACCGGCGATCAATTGCGCCGCGCCCACCTGGGTCCGGATCTCGACCGCGTCCGGCGATTCCAGGTCGTACGCCGTCTTCGCCGTACCGTTCGGCATGATCACCGCGTCGTTCAGCTCGGCCCGGCCGGTGACGGATTCGAGGATGCCGATCACCGTGTAGGGCTCGTCGCCGATGAACACGGCCGGTTGCGCGTCGACCCGGTTGATGCCGAGCCGCTCGGCCGCGTGCTTGCCGAGCACAACGACCTTGTCGCCGCGCTGATCGTGGCCGGCGTCGAAGAACCGTCCGGTGGCCAGTACGCCGCGAACCGCGTCGAACAGACCGGCGGACGCTGCCATCACCTGGAGCGCCTTGCCCTCGCCACCGTTCAGACCGGCGACGTTGCGGACCAGGTCGTCGCCGATGTCGAGGTTGCTGACAGTGCCGGCCGCGTCCACGCCGTTCAGCCGCTGGATCCGCTCCGGCGCATCCCACGGCAACTGCGACGCAGCCTCGCCTTCCTGCCCGCCCTTGTCGTCCGGTTGTACGACGACCCGCGTCGCCGCGGCCAGGTCGAACCGCTGAGTGATCTGCCCAGCCGCCGTCTGCCCGAGCCCCACAGTTCCCACCAGGGCGGCGATCCCCAGGACTGTTCCTAAGGTCGTGAGGATCAACCGCGTGGGCCGGGCCGCGACGCCCGCCAGCGCCTCGTCCAACAGATCTCGTACTGCTGGTCTGCTGCGAAGGCGCCGGCGGGTACGCCGGGTGGTGGACGGCCCGCCGGCGGGATCCGGGGGGCCTGCTGGGGTTACCACTGGAGGGTTCCGTCGACGATGCGGACCTGGCGCTGGGCCCGGCGGCTGACGTGATCGTCGTGGGTGATGACGGCCAGCGTCATCCCCTCGTGGTGCAACTCGTCGAACACTGCGAGGATCGCCTCCGCATTGGCGCTGTCCAGGTTTCCGGTCGGTTCGTCCGCGAGCAGCAGGCTCGGCTCCGCGACCAGGGCTCGTGCGATCGCGACCCGCTGCCGCTCACCGCCCGAGAGCGTGGTCGGCGCGAACTCCATCCGATGCGCGAGCCCGACCCGCTCCAGCGCGACGCGCGCCCGGGCCAACCGCACTCGCCGCGGCACCCCGACGTACACCATCGAGAGCGCGACGTTCTCCAGCACGGTCCGGTGGTCGAGCAGGTGGAACGACTGGAACACGAATCCGATCCGCTCACCCCGCAGTACGGCGCGACGCCGCTCCCGCAGGCTCATCGTGTCGACCCCGTCCAGCCGGTAGACCCCGCCGGTCGGGTTGTCGAGCAGCCCGAGCAGATGCAGCAGCGTCGACTTCCCCGATCCGGACGGACCCACGATCGACAGATACTCGCCCTGGCCGATGATCAGGTCGACGTCCCGGATCGCCTGTACTTCGGGTGGTCCGGGGAAGAACCGGCGTACGCCGATCATCTCGACCACTGGCGCCGGCAAAGCCACGGCCGTCATCGTCCGACCACCACCTGATCGCCGTCGGCCAGCGAAGCGTCGCCAGTCGGGCTGACCTGCGCGAACCCGTCGGCCGACAATCCGACCGTCACCGGCACCAGTTCGACCTTTCCGTCGCGCAGCACCTCGACCCGCGATCCGCCGTCCGAGCCGGCGGACAGGGCCGCGACCGGGACCGTGAGTACCTTGCCGTTCGTGCTCTTGACCGGGATCGTCACCCGGACGTTCGCGTCCCGCAGCTGCTCCAGCTGCTTCGCCGTCAGCGTGTTGGGCCCGACCACGACGTCGTACTGCTCGCCGTTGCGGGTGACCCGGCGGACCTTCGCGGCGACCGACGTACCGTCTCCGAGCGTGAGGCTCGCGGTCATGCCCGCCTTCAGCCGCTCCGCGGTCTGTGCGTCGACCTTGAGCGTGACGACCAGGGAGGCACCGCTGGCCGACATGACCACGCCGTTCACGGTGCCGCCGCGCTCGACCTTCACGTCGTCGACCCGGCGCGGCAGGGTCTTCACGTAGACCACCTCGGACACCGGAAGCGGCGTACCCGCCTTCGACTGCGCGTCGGCCAGTTCGTCCTCGGCGTCGTCCAGGTTCTCCTCCGCGTCGTCGACCGCGCCCTGCTGGACGCTCAGGTCCTTGGCCTTCGCGGCCTTGGCCTGCTTCAACGCCGCCTGGGCCTGGCGGAGCGCGTTCTTCGCCGCGTCGACGCCCTTGTCCGCCGCATCGACTGCCTCGGTGAGCTGCTTGTCCGGCTCGGGAGCGTCGTACCCGGCCTTCTCGTACAGGCGCTCCACGGCCCGTGAGGTGCTGCCGTCGTACTCGTCGTCGACCGTGCCCGGGTCGAGGCCGAGCCGGTCGAGGGTCTGCTCGAGCTGGAGCACGTCCGGTCCCTTGCTGCCCGGCGTGAGCGTGCGGTACATCGGCAGTACGCCGGCCAGGCCGATCACCGGGCGGCCGGTGATCTCGAGCAGCGCCTTCCCCTCGGTGATGGTCGAGCCGACCTTCGGCACCTTGCCGGTCACGATCGCCGGGGTGGTCAGTCCGCTCGTCTCGACCCGGATGTTCACCGCGCCGTCGAACGACGCGTCACCCCGGCCGACCACCTTGCTGGACAGCGCCTTCTTCTCCACCGGCACGGTGATCTGGGACGCCTTCGGTGCCGCGGTCTTCGCCGCCGCGTCCTCCGGTGAGGTGATCCGGGTGCCGGCCACGACGCCGACCCCGAGCGAGACGGCCGCCACCGTGGACACCCCGACCAGGACCCGGCGCCGCGACTTGGGCGATGCGGTCACCGGTTCGCCATTCCGTCGCGGTACGCCTCCAGCTCGGCCTTGTGCTGGTCGACGAACTCCTTCTCCATCGCGTACTGCACCGTCTTGTACGACTCGTCGTACGTCGACGCGCGGCACTTCTGGTCGGCCACCGCGAGGTCGATCTCGGACTTGCGCAGCTCGGACAGCCTGGCCGAGTCCACCTTGTCGAACGACGGCGGACCCTGGATCACCGTCTTGCCGGGCGCATTGCCGGTCGGCGGCTTGGTGCCGGTCAGTTCGTTCAGCTTGTTGGTGATCGACTCGCGTGGGTCGTCGAGCTTCTTGAAGCCGGAGTGGCCCGCGTCAGCCAGGCAGTCCGCCCAGGCGGTGGTCGCGTCGACCACCCGCTGGTCGCCCTCGATCCGCTTCCGGAGCGCCTCGAGATCCTTGAACAGGGACTCGTACTTCTGGAATTCGGCTCCGCGGTCCTCGCCCTTGCCGTAGACCTCCTCGACCGCCTTGCCGCGACAGCCCAGGTCCTGCTTGCCGCTGCTCGCCGGGCCGCTGCCTTCCTTCGGGGCGACCACGACGGCGCCGTTCGCGGTCGCGTTCGGCCCGTTCAGCGCCGTGTCGTACGCCTTCTTGGCATTGGCAGAGAGCGCGTTGCGGATCTTGGTGTTCGGGTTGCTGTCGTCGTCGCCGGCCTTGGACCAGTCGATGGTGCTGATCCCGTAGCCGTACTGCTGGGCGAACTTGTCCTCCGGCAGGTTGAACGCGTCGTTGAACTTGCTCTTCGGCTGCGACTCCGGCGGTACGGCGACATAGTCGAACCCGGCGGCCTTCATACAGGCGACGGTTGCGTCCTCGACCTTGCGCTGCTTGGCCAGCTCCTCCTCCGACGACCCCTGCGGTCCGGCGGCACGGACCGAGATCCGCATCCCGCCGCTGCCCGAGCTGACGAACCCCTCACCCATGTACTCCGCGAGCGGGCTCTTGTCGCTCTTCTGATCGCCGACCGCGGCCGGGTCCTGCCCGTTCCCACAGCCGGCCAAGGCCAGGACTGCCACCAAGGAGAGTGCTTTTCGTGAGGTTCTCATAGGGCTGGAGCGTGCCGTCGGGGCCGTGAAGAACCTGTGAAGGAGCCGTTTGCACCCGATGCTCTCAGTCGATCTTCATCGGATTCTCATGAATCTGGTTCACATTGAAGCCATGCCAGCGCGGATTCTCGTCGCCGAAGACGACCTGAAGCAGGCGGAGCTGATCCGGCGGTATCTCGAGCGGGAGGGGCACCTGACCGTCGTCGTGCACGACGGACGGGCCGCGATCGACGAGGCCCGCCGGCGCAGCCCTGACCTGCTGGTGCTCGACGTGATGATGCCGAAGGTCGACGGCCTCGACGTCTGCCGGGTACTACGGGCGGACGGCGACGTACCGATCATCATGCTGACCGCGCGGTCCACCGAGGACGACCTGCTGCTCGGCCTGGACCTCGGCGCGGACGATTACCTGACCAAGCCGTACAACCCGCGCGAGCTGGTGGCCCGGGTGCGGACCGTACTGCGGCGCACCAGGAGCAAGGCCGAGGGTGAGGTGTACCGCGTCGGCGAGCTGGAGATCGACCCGATCCGGCACGAGGTCCGGCTGGCCGGCCGCCTGCTCGACGTGACTCCGGCCGAGTTCAAGATCCTGGCCTGCCTGGCAGCCTCGCCCGGACGGGCGTTCTCCCGGCAGCAGTTGCTGGAGCATGCGTTCGGGTTCGACCACTACGTCTTCGACCGGACCATCGACGTTCACGTGATGAACCTGCGCAAGAAGGTCGAGCCGTTGCCCGGCACACCGGCGTACCTGAAGACCGTGTACGGCGTGGGCTACAAGCTGGCGGACAAGGTGGTGACGTCGGATGCGTCGTAGTGTGCTGGTCCGCTTCCTCGGCCTGTCGCTCGCGGTCGCGCTCGGCGCGGTGATCGCGACCGCGGTGCTTGCCACCTACAGCACCTCGGAGAAGCTCCAGGGCGAGATCGATGCGAACACCGGCCAGCTGCAGGTCGACGGCGAGGTCTTCAACACGCTGTCCGAGTACGCCGCCGACCACCCGACCTGGGCCGGCGTCGACAAGGAGGTCCACCGGCTCGCCGACCAGTTCGGACGGCGGGTCGCCCTGACCGAGCCGGACGGCACCGTGATCGCGGACTCGGCCCGGATGCTCGGCGCCGGGCCCGAGCTCCCCTCGGTGCCCGCGGCAACCATCGACGCGCGGGCGCAGGGCGGCGGTTTCAGCGGGACGATGAGCGTGTACGGCCTGCGCAAGGCCGTCGCGGCGAACGCGACCCAGAAGATCACGGCGGCGGCGGTTGCGCCGCTGCCGCCGCTGTACTTCGGCTGGGGTCTGACCGACGACGAACGGCGCGAGCGGGAGCAACTCGCCGACCAAGCCGCCGCCTGCTACCGGGCGGAGGGGAAGCCCGCCTCCGTGGCGCGGACGGGCGCTACGCCGCAGGTGATGATCGAGTCGAGCAAGTCGGCCGAGGGCGTCAGCGTGATGCAGTTCGCGAAGCCCGGCCAGGAAGCCACCGACAAGTGTGTGCCGGCCGGGCTGAACGCGCCGAGCGCGAAGGCCAAGGTGGTCAACGACGACGAGGTGCGCCGGGCAACCGAATGCCTGGGCAAGGCCGGCCAGACGTACAAGGTCGCCACCGAAGGCGGCCTGCGGATGGTGCTGCCGAACGACAAGACCGAGGTGACCGATTCGTTCGTCGCCTGCACCACGGAGGCCCGGTCGCAGGCGCTGACGCCGTACGTCGCTCCGGAGGCCAAGCTGTACCTGGGTGCGAAGAGCACGTTCAACGTGTTCTCCGGAGAGGGCATGCTGCGGACCGCGGCGACCGCGCTCGGCGTACTGCTGATCGCAGCGTTGGTGATGATCTTCGCCGGGCGCCGGCTGGTCCGTCCGATCGTGGCGCTGACCGGCGCGGCCCAGCGGATGCGGAACGGCGACCACGCGGCCCGGGTGCCAGTGACCGGGAAGGACGAGGTGGCCCGGCTCGGCCATGCGTTCAACGCGATGGCGGAGTCGATCCAGCAGCACGACCATCAGCGCAAGGCGATGGTCAGCGATGTCGCGCATGAACTGCGGACCCCACTGGCCAACATCAAGGGCTATCTGGTCGCGTCCGAAGACGGCGTCGTACCGCTGGATCGTGAGCTGGTGACGTCGTTGCTGGAGGAGACCGGGTTGCTCGAGCACCTGGTCGCCGACCTGCAGGACCTCGCGCTCGCGGACGCCGGCATGCTCCGGCTCCATCGCGCTCCGCGGGACCTGTCCGAGCTGGCGCAGCAGGTGGTGTCGGCGCATCGACCGGCCGCCGAGACCGCCGGCGTATCGCTGACGGCCGCCGTACCCGACTCTGCTCCGGCCTCCGTCGACAGCGCCCGGATCCGCCAGGCCCTCGGCAACCTGGTCTCGAACGCGATCCGCTTCACGCCAACCGGCGGCCAGGTCGTGCTCGGCGTACGACGTGTCGCCGACGGCTACAACCTGACCGTCACCGACAACGGCACCGGGATCGCGGACGAGCACCTACCCCACCTGTTCGACCGGTTCTACCGCGCCGAGCAGTCCCGCAACCGAACCACCGGCGGCAGCGGCCTGGGCCTCGCGATCACCAAACACCTCGCCGAAGCCCACGGCGGCCGCATCACCGTGACGAGCAGCCCCGGCAACGGATCAGTCTTCACGATCTGGGTCCCGGCACATCCTGTGATAGCACGTGAGTGACTGACGTCATTCGCTCTCGCGACCAGCGTGGCCGCCTCTGATTGCGAGGGCAATCTGTTCGAACACCCAGTCCCAGCGGAACCCATCGACCAGTTTGGAGCCAGTTCCGGCCGTCACGGGTTCCAACGATCCGGACGAACCATCGTGCGGATCGACGACCCGCACGCCCGCATGACGAAGCACGGCGAGTGAGGCGGGCCAAGCAGGATGGTTGGTTAGTTCATGACTGGCGTACGGCACAGCAACTGTGGGGGTACGCGAGCCCAGAGCCGCACACAACGTCGTGAGCGGATAGGTGGAGGCGTTTCCGGTCGCCCACGCATTGAGGGTATGGAATGTCGCCGGCACCACGGCTACGGCATCAGCCGTGGGCGTCCGCCTTGGCTCGTGAGGCCTCCGGTTGCCGACGATGACTGGGACGTCGGCGAGGTCCTGTTCCTCCAGCCATGGCATCGCAGCGTCGGTCGGGACGACATAGGGGTCCCAGTCCCGTTCACGGGCCGCTCTTACACCATCTGCCAGGCGCGATGCGAGCGGAGCGCCGCAGGCGACAAGTATGAGGGTGCGTTTGCTCACGAGGAACTCCTGCGCTGGGTACTGTTACAGAGAAGTCGGCCTGCCCATGAAGTGGCGGCTGCGGCCCGACGCGGATTCAGAGTTGTACGCCGACCCAGTTGGCATAGCCGATCAGGGTGTCGGGCAGATGGCGGCTTGCGTGGACGACGCCGGCGATAGTCTCACGAACGCTGGGGTGATATCTGGCCTTCTGTGGTGCGACCTGCCTGGCCTTGAACAGCGATGTCATGGCGCCGGCGTTGTCGCCCGTCCATAACTGCGCGCGAGCAGTGTCAATGTGATGGTGTCCGATCCGGTCTGGCGGATAGTCCTCCGGCACGTGCACCTGCCCGGCAAGTCTGATGGCTCTGCCGTGGTTGCCGAGTTCCATTTCGACCGCTGCCGCGTGGATGGCGACGTTGGTGGCACCGAACGACATGGCGCCTGCGTAGCCGGTGGCCAGATCGCTGCCATTGACCTCTCGGCCGAGCACGTCCGCCAGTTGCTTGGCCTCGGCAAGTTCACCGCGGGCGGTGTCGGCGTCACCCTGGCGTGTGGCCAGGATCGAAGCGCGTAAACGGAGATTGCCCGCCGCGCACACCGCGACCGGATCGGTAGCACGGATACCGGTATCGATATCGTCGAGCGCGGCCTGGATGATCTTCCGGCCTACTTCGTGGCGGCCAGTGGTGAAGGTCGAGTAGGCACGCATGTAGCGGTATGTGGCAACTTGGTAGGGATCGCCACAACGGGAGGCGGAGAAGTCCATGCGGGTGAGCAACAGGGAGACGAGGTCGACCAGTCCAAGGCCATAGGCAACGTCGGCAGCCGCACGGTACACCTGAACCAGAAGGTGGTGAGCTTGCTCGCTATCACGACCGATCAGCGTCTGCGACTGCTGGACCAACTCGTCGATCAAGGCTGGCGCTCGACCCAGAATTTGCGAGTACTTCGCGTCGCGGCGAGCTAGGACCACCTCGTGCACGTCGGGCCGGATCTCGGCGAGCGATCTCACCGGCAGGTCATCGAGGATTAGGTCAAAGTTCTCCAGTGAGGCCCGCAAGTCGGTGAGCGGACCCGCGAGCCGGTCCTCGGTCTGCTCCTCGATGAACGGCTGACCGGTCAGATGGGTGACCGGGATCGACATCGCCCGTGCACATGCGGCGAGAAATGCCTGCGAGGCGGGTCTGGAGCCGGTCTCAACCTTGGTCAGCAGGCTATGAGAAACATTTGCTCGGGCCGCCAAGCCTCGCTGGGTCAGGCGATTCAGGCGCCGATACGCCGCGATGCGACCACCGGTGCTGAGGCTGCGATCTGACGACAATGCCGTGTTCTCCGGTCCGGAACGAGAAGCGATGACAGACATGACGTTACCGGCGTCCTGGCGTTCGTGCTCGCCGAGTGACGTGCCGGTTGCACGAAGTGTGCAACTTCCTCCTGCGCACGATGTTGATAATTGACTACACAGCGCGATCGCTGGTTGGGCTCCGCCTCCTGCGGCGCCACCGTGGAGTGACCAGCGACCGTGCACAGAGTCACTCGCCATGACCGAGGAGGGCTGACATGACGGACCCACTCACACCCGCGGTCGGGTACCTGCGGCACTACCGGTCCATGACTCGCGATCAACTCGTCCAAGCAGAGGAACGTCTCGCCACTCTCGCCGGGCAGCAAGGATTCTTCTTGCAAAAGGTGTTCGTGGAGCACCTGCACACCGATCCAGCCGCCTTCGACAAACTCATCAAGACCGTGAAGCGGCGCAAAATTCCCGCGGTCATCGTGCTGGCCCAGGCACATCTGAGCGCAGTCGGCGACAGCGAGACAAAGGTGCAACGCCTGCATCGCGAGACGCATGCCCATGCGGTGGCAGCGAGCGCGTCACCTGCACTAACCCTCGCAGACCCGCGTTGATCCCAGTCCCCCGCGGAAGTACCTGGAGCTCAAGCTCCGCCAGAGCCCGGTGGGCGGGCGTACCGACCCCTGCGTCTGCGTCCGTCCGCCGAGACCAATCACCTTCCCTGCGACGCCCGGCCATTTGTCCCTGAAGGCAGCTCACCGAACCGTTCGAAGGAGTACACCATGTGGAGAGAACACGATCGATTCCCGCTCAGCGCGCTCGACCCCGGTGGGAGCCGCCCGCCGCAGGCGATAGGGCGTCCGTTCGGTCTCCGGTTCGTCGTTTACTCACCCGGCCGCCCCAGGTTCACGCGGCCCGAGGTGACTCTTTGCCCGCAGCGACAGATCGGACTGGTGGGCGGAGTCCCCACCAGTGAGGTGATGCCGATGGCTGCCACGATGACGTCGTACGAGTCCGACGGCAAAGACGTTCTCACCGTCGACTGGATGACCGACGACAAGTAGGGAGGACCATCTCGATGACTGAGCCCCCGCGGATCCTGGTCCTCACCCACGATGACGACCCGACCGCAGACGTGGTCCTGAACGAGCTGAACAGCCGCGGAACCCAGTTCGTACGCTGCGACCCAGGAAACTTTCCGGCGGCCATGACGATGACTGCCCGCCTCGGTGCCCCGGGGCTGTCGTGGAACGGATCGTTGACCGGTGCGCCACGTGGCATCGATCTCGGATCCGTGCGGGCCATCTACTACCGGCGGCCCTCGGACTTTCGCCCACCGGGCGGCCTCGCGACGTCCGACCAGGACTTCGTAGTCTCTCAGGCACGGCACGGATTGCCCGGCGTCCTGGCTGGCCTGCCGCGCGTCAGATGGCTGAACCATCCTGCTGCGATGGCAGACGCCCGGGTAAAGCCGTACCAGCTAGCAGTCGCCTCTCGCTGCGGTCTGCAAATCCCGTCGACCCTGGTCACCAATGACCCAGCCGCAGTCGGCGATTTCGCCGGCGATGTCGGTGGCCGGATCATCACGAAGTCTCTAGCCACGATGGTCACCATCGACGACGAATCGGGAAGTGGCGTCCTGTACACCTCCGAGGTCGCCGAAGAGCACTGGAGCGACCCCAGCATCGCCAGCACCGCCCACCTGTTCCAAGAACTCATCGACGGGATCGACGTACGTCTCACCGTCGTCGGCGACCGGCTCTTCGCCGCCGAGATACAACCGACCTGCTCGGACGGACCTCTTGATATCCGTGCCCACCACGAGAACGTCACCTACCGGCTCATCGACGTGCCGACGGCTGTTAGGACCGCCGTACTCGATCTGCTGCACCGGCTCGGTTTGACCTTCGCGGCACTCGACTTCCGGGTCGGTCCCAACGGCTGGGTATTCCTCGAAGCCAATCCGAACGGGCAGTGGGCATTCGTTCCGCAGCTGCGGACGCCGATCGCGCAGGCGATCGCCGACATGTTGGAGACTGGCAGCCGATGAGCCCGCAACGTGACCAGGCAATCGACCAACAAGCGATCAAGCTGCGCGCGATGATGGCCGATTCGCTCGTCGCGGCCGGTGCGATCGTCGATCCGTGCTGGCAGGCCGCGTTCACCGCGGTACCCCGCCATCTCTTCGTTCCGCGCTTCTACCAGAACACGGACGATGGACCGTCGGTGATCGAAGAGTCCGCGGGGGACGTGTGGCTTTCCACGATCTATACCGACACACACCTCGTGACGAGAGACGACATCACCTCGTCGTCCACTGCGCCCAGTCTGATGGCCGCCATGCTCCAAGCTCTTGAGCTGACCGGTGATGAAGCTGTCCTCGAGATCGGCACCGGAACCGGCTACAACGCTGCACTCCTGTCCGAGCGACTCGCTAGCGGGCACGTCGTCAGCGTCGACATCGACACCCAGTTGGTCGACGACGCTCGCCGGCACCTGTCCTCGGCCGGCTACCACCCGTTGCTCGCGGCAACCGATGGCATCGATGGGTATGCCGCCGAAAGCCCTTACGACCACATCATCGCAACCTGTCGGCTGGACTTCATCCCACAGGCCTGGCTGGCCCAGCTCAAGCCCACAGGCTCGATCGTTACTCCACTGGGCGCAGGCCTTGCACGCATCACCAAGCATCCCGACAGCGCGGTGGCGAGTGGAACCTTCCTGCCGGAGGCGGCTTACTTCATGCCATTGCGTCACCAGGAGGGTCAGCAGCCCGTCGCTGACCTCCTCCAGACAGCTGTCACCAGCTACGGGACAACCCGCGACTACGAGTACGACGCGGCGATCTATCGCGACAACGCGGCCCGCTTCTGGCTCGACCTCACTCAGCCAGGCGTGCGCGTCATGCAGACCGTCGCCGCAACTGTCGCGTACCACCTCGACGGATCCTGGGCTCGCCTCAGCGAAGGGATCGTGACCCAAGGCGGCCCGCGCAATCTCTGGGATGAGGTCGAATCAGCTCACCGCATCTGGCTCCGGGCCGGCAGACCGGCCCGGCAGCGTTACCAGTTGGCCATCACCAGCCAGCACCAGCGAATCCTGCTCGACAACTCGCCCAACCCAGTCCATGAGCTTCGCCCACCTCCAGATCGGCGACTCCAGACGACGTAAGGCCGAATGCAGCAAGTGCCCCTCGCGATCCGTTTGCCTACCTGGTTAACTCGGCGTGTGGCCGGGCGGAGAGCGCGAGTGGCGGATGTGCATGAGGTGGCGCTCGGGATGCCGCATGTCACCGTCTGGAAGAAGGACACCGACAGCGAACGCCCGGTGTACCAGGTCGGCGGGAAGTCGTTCGTGTTCTTCCGGACGGCGCGGCCGGACGCGTTTGACCCGGACACGGGCGAGCGGTACGACGACGTGATCGTGTTCTGGGTGGAGTCCCAGGACGACAAGCTCGCGCTGGTGTCGGACGAATCGAACCCGTTCTTCACCACCCCGCACTTCGACGGCCACCCGTCGGTCCTCGTCCGGGCGAGCCGGATCGGCGAGCTCACCAAGCAGGAATTGACCGAGATCGTCCAGGACGCCTGGCTCGCCCAGGCCTCCAACCGCCGCGCCACCACCTGGCTCGCCGAGCACCGGCTCAGCTGACCCCGCGTCTGGCGAAACTGAGTAGGTGAGCTACCCACCGGGCGGACCGGCCGCGCCCAACTACGGACAACCACCTCGCAAGAACCGAGCCGGTCTGATCATCACCCTGCTCGTGGCACTCCTGGTCGGGGTCCTGATCACCGGCGGCGTCCTCGTCGCCAGGCTGATCTCCGGCCGGCAGACGCCCACTTCGGCACCCACCAAAGTCACCTCGGTCGCGGTCAACACGCCCAACCCGTCGATCAAGCTCCCGACCAAGACGATCCCGGTGCCCACGGGCAAGCCGACGACCAGGCCGTCGACGACCCAGTCACCCGCACCGAAGCCGGCGGCAACCGTCGCCGGCGTGGCCCGGCGTTTCGTTGCTCAGCTCAACGCCAACAACCCCAACGCGGCGACCGCGTTGGCGTGCCGGAGCGCGAAGCAGGTGATCCCCTTCCTGATGCAGCAGTACCTGAAGCCGCCGACCCGCCTGGCCGCGGGGCCGACCCCGATCGGTCAGCAGATCACGTTCGTCGTCCAGTTGTCGGGCACCACCAAAGGCTCGACGGTGTCGGGCATCGTCGTGATCCAGCAGCTCGCGCCGGAGCCGATCTGCGTCCGCGCCTTCTCGGTCAGCCCAGGCTGAGCGGCGCGAGGGCGCGGGCGGTGTCGAGCAGGTCGGTGCCGGTCGGCAGGGTCGCGATGATCGGGGTGTCCAGGCCGTTGGCGACGTACCGGCCGATGTGGTCGCGGCACTCGTCCGGGGTGCCGTGGACGATCAGGTCGTCCAGCACCTCGATCGGTACGGCGGCCATCGCGGCGTTCCGGTCGCCCGCGGCCCAGGCCTCGCGCATCTCCTTCATCGCGGCGCCCCGGCCGAGCCAGTCGTGGAAGGCGGCGTACCCGGGCACGGTCAGGTAGGTCGCGATCAGGTAGCGGCCGATGTTGCGCGCCATCTCCGCGTCCTCGGTGACGCAGACGAAGATCCGCGCGGCCAGTTCCTTGTCCGGCCCGAGCTCGGCCCGCACCTGCCGTACGTCGTCGGCCGACAGCCAGTTGGTGATCGCGCCGTCCGCTTCCCGCGCGGCCAGCTTCAGCATCTGCGGCCGCAGCGCCGCGAGCATGATCGCCGGCGGTACGTCGGGTGCCTTCTCCAGCCGGAACCGCTGGATGGTGAAGCTGTCGAACTCCCCATCCACCCGCTCTCCGGCGAACGCCTGCCGCAGGAACCGCAGTACGTCGCGGGTCCGCGCCAGCGGCGGGTCGTACGCGATCCCGTTCCACCCGGTCACGATGGTCTCCGACGACGCCCCGATCCCGAGCACGAACCGCCCCGGCGCCAACTCCGCCAACGCGGCCGCACTCATCGCCAACGCAGCCGGACCCCGCGTGTGCACGGGTACGACGGCAGTCCCCAGCCGCAACCGTTCATCCCACTCGGACGCCAGCACCAGCGGCGTGAACGCGTCCGCCCCGGC
This sequence comes from Kribbella pittospori, assembly GCF_004331465.1. Taxonomy (GTDB): domain Bacteria; phylum Actinomycetota; class Actinomycetes; order Propionibacteriales; family Kribbellaceae; genus Kribbella; species Kribbella pittospori. The sequence continues at coordinate 102,466 of NZ_SJKB01000013.1, read as the reverse complement.
CACCTCGGCCGACCACAGATCGGTGTAGCCCAGCGACGCCAGCTCGGCGACCAGCGGCCGGTGGTCGCGCAACGGCACACCGGTCAACGGAACGGTCAAGCCCCAACGCATCAGATCATCCTCTTCAGCCACGGCAGTGGTGCGTACCGCATCACCCGGGCGAGCGGGCTCCACGGCCACGGCGGCACGTACGCCGTCGCCTTCTCGGCCTCGATCGCCGCGACAATCGCCCGTACGCCGGGAACAGTGTCGACGATCAGCGGGGTGTTCGTGACATGCTCGTTCATCTCCGAGCGAATGTAGCCCGGGAAGATCGTGCTGACCTTGATCGGCTTGCGGAGCAGTTCCAGCCGGAGCCCTTCGGCCAGCGCGGCGACACCGGCCTTCGTCGCGGCGTACGTCGTGACCGTCTTCGGCAACCCGCGCACCGCCGAGACGGACGAAATGAACACGAGGTGCCCGGCGTTCCGCGCCCGGAACAGCTCCATCGCCGCCTCGGCCTGGGCGAGTGCGCCGACGAAGTTGGTCTCCGCCGTCTGCAGGTTCGCGTCGAACCGCCCGGTGCCGAGCGGTGCGCCCTTCCCGAGGCCGGCGTTCACGATGACCCGATCGAGCTGACCCAGCTCGGCATCGGCCTTGCGGAACACCTCGAAGACCTGCTCGTGATCGGTGACGTCGAGCTTGTGGATCACCACGGTCAGCCCGGGATGCCGCTCGATCAGCTCGGCCCGGAGTGCCTCCAGCCGGTCCTCGCGGCGCGCGGTGAGCGCCAGGTTGTGGCCCTTGGCAGCGAACTGCCGGGCCATCTCCTCCCCCAGTCCGGCACTCGCGCCGGTGATCAAGATGTTCCGTCTCATTGGGAGCCTTATCTGTAGGAGAGCAACTCGGTGCCGTCGAGATGCCCGTGCTCGTTGTAGCTCACCACAGTCAGCCCGCTCCGGCCGGACACGACCTTGGTGATCGCGGTGTTGATCGTGATCGGATTGAGCCGCGACCACAGCTGGTCGCCGCCGGACAGCAGCCGGCTCACCACGGCCGCGATCGGACCACCCGACGTGAAGACCACAGCGGTCTCGCCCTTGCCCAGTCGCTCGGCAGTACGACGTACTGCGGCCTCGGAGCGCTCGCAGAAGGCACGGAACGTCTCGGTGTAGCCGTCACCGCCCTCGACCCAGCGCTGAGTGGCGGCTGTGAACATCTGCTGGAAGGCACGCTCCGGGTGCCCGGTCCGCGCGAGGTCGGCCAGCATCACCGCACGCCGCTTGTAGGCGGGCTTGTGCGCCACGATCAGCTCGGTGTGATCGAACTCGTCGAACCCCTTGTCCTCTTCCGCAGTCGCTTCGGCCAGCGCAAGCGCCGCGGTCTGGGCGTGCCGCCGCATCGAACCGCGCAGCACCAGATCCGCGGTCACCCCACGGGCGAGCAGAGCCTTGCCGAGCACGGTCGCCTGTTCCTCACCCTGCGGCGAGAGCTGGTCGTAGTCGGCCTGACGGAAGGACGCCTGAGCGTGCCGGACGAGGTAGATGACGGCCATCAGGCCCGCCGCATGATCCGGCGGCAGCGCCACTCGAGCAGGTTGACCGGCCTCCACATGGTCTTGAACCGCGGGTTGTGGGTCTGCTTGTGGTGGTAGCGGTAGTAGATCTGCTGCGCGATCACCGCCAGCCGGAACAGCCCGAACACCTCGTAGAAGGCCCAGTTCTCCGGCTTCAGTCCGGACCGCTCGAGGTAGTACGCGACGATCTCGTCCCGCGTCAGCATGCCGGGTACGTCGGACGGCTGCAGGCGGAACCGGCGGAACGCCCAGTCGTCGTCCGCCTGGACCCAGTACGCCATCGCGCTGCCGAGGTCCATCAACGGGTCGCCGAGGGTCGCGAGCTCCCAGTCGAGAACGCCGACCACCCGGAGCGGGTCGTCCGGTGCCAGCACCACGTTGTCGAGGCGGAAGTCGTTGTGGATGACGCAGGTACGAACGTCGGCCGGTTGGTTCTCGGCCAGCCACGCCATCACGCGCTCGTAGCTCGGCACGTTCCAGGTCTTGGCCTTGCGGTACCGATCCGACCAGCCCTTGACCTGGCGTTCGACGTACCCCGCGCCGCGGCCGAGGTCGGTCAGACCGGCGGCGTCGGCATCGACCGCGTGCAACTCGACCAGGGTGTCGATCAGCGTGTAGCCGAGCTGCCGGGTCTGGTCGGCGGTCAGGTCCACGCCGAGCGCCGACGTCCGCGGAATGGTGCCGGCGATCCGCTCCATCACGTAGAACTCGGAACCGATCACCGCGTCGTCGTTGCAGTGGGCAACCATGGTCGGGACGTACGGAAAGACCGGTTTGAGGCCGGCCTGGATCCGGTACTCGCGGCCCATGTCGTGCGCGCCCTTGGCCTTGGTCCCGGCCGGCGGGCGGCGCAGGATCAGGTCGTGGCCGTCGTACTGCAAGAGATAGGTCAGGTTGGACGCGCCGCCGGAGAACTGCTTGACCTCCGGCAGCCCGGCCGGCAGCTCGGTCTGCTGCCGGAGCCAGCGGTCCACCGCCGGTACGTCGAAGGCGTCTTCCTCGCGGACCGCCCGCGCGCCATCACCCACGAGCGGCGGCCTCGGCGCGCTCGCGAGCCCGGGCGGCGATCTTGCGCATCTGCCGGTCGTACAGCGGCCGGGCGAACCGCTTGGTGCGCCACGCCATCAGCGCCGGCCGATCCGGGATGATCAGGAACTGCTTCTTCTTGATCCCGGTGATCACACCGGCCGCGATGTCGTCCGCCGTCCGCGGCGACTTCTCGATCAGCTGCCGCGCAGTGGCGGCCATCGAGGTGTCCTCGCCCTGGATCGAGTCGCCGAGATTCGTCCGGAAGAACGACGGACAGACGACCGAGACGTTCACGCCGTACGGGTGCAGCTCGTGCGACAGCGTCTCCGAGAGCGCGACGACACCGGCCTTGACCGTGTTGTACGAGCTCATCATCGGCGGGTGGACCAGACCGGCCGCGGATGCGGTGTTGACGATGTGCCCCGAGCGCTGCCGCTTGAAGACGGGCGTGAACGCACGACAGCCGCGGACGACACCCATCAGGTTGATGTCGACGACTCGGTCCCACTCGTCGAGGGTCTCGACGTCGATCCGGCCGCCGGTCGCGATCCCGGCGTTGTTCACCAGGATGTCGAGGCCGCCCCAGTTCTGCTCACACCACTCGACCGCCGCGGCCCAGTCCTCGGGGCTGCGGACGTTCAGCTGCAGATAGTCTTTGGGCCCTTCTTCGGCGACATCCGTGCAGAGCACCTGGTGGCCTTCGGCAACGAACCGGGAGACCAGCGCGGCGCCCAGCCCGCTGGCGCCGCCGGTGACGAGGACGCGGCTCACTTGACCTCCCGGGGCAGGTACGACGCCAGTTCGAGCCTGGCGATGACTCCACGGTGCACCTCGTCGGGCCCGTCCGCCAGCCGCAACGCCCGTGCACTCGTCCACGCGGCCGCGAGCGGGAAGTCGTCCGACAGCCCGCCGCCACCGTGCAACTGGATCGCCATGTCGATCACGTCCTGCGCCATCCGCGGCACCGCGACCTTGATCTGGCTCACCTCGCTCAACGCACCCGCCAGCCCCTCGGTGTCCAGCAGGTACGCCGTGTGCAGCACGAGCAACCGGGCCTGGTTGATCGCGATCCGCGCGTCCGCGATCCGCTCCCGGTTGCCGCCGAGGTTGACGATCGGCTTACCGAACGCGGTCCGGGTGGTGCCGCGCTCCAGCGCGAGCTCGAGCGCCTTCTCCGCCAGACCGATCAACCGCATGCAGTGGTGCACGCGGCCCGGACCCAGCCGTCCCTGCGCGATCTCGAACGCGCGTCCCGGCCCGACCAGGATGTTCGACGCCGGCACGCGGACATCGGTGAACGACACCTCACCGTGCCCGTGTGGCTCGTCGTACCGGTGCATCGTCGGGAGCAAACGCTCGACCTTCACACCAGGGGTGTCCCGCGGAACGAGCACCATCGTGTGCCGCGCGTACCGAGGGGCGTCCGGATCGGTGAGGCCCATGAAGATCAGCAGCTGGCAGTCCGGGTGACCGACGCCGGTGCTCCACCACTTGCGTCCGTTGATGACGACCTCGCCGCCCTCGATGACCGCGGTCGCCGCCATGTTGGTCGCATCCGCCGACGCGACGTCCGGCTCCGTCATACAGAACGCCGACCGGATCGCGCCGTCGAGCAGCGGCTCCAACCACTGCTTCTTCTGCTCGGCGTCGCCGTACCGGAGCAGCACTTCCATGTTGCCGGTGTCGGGTGCGTTGCAGTTGAAGACGTACGGCGCCAGGAACGACCGGCCGGTGAGCTCCGCGATCGGGGCGTAGTCCAGGTTGGGCAGGCCCTCGCCGTACTGCTCGTTGCCGGGCTCGGCCGGCGGGAGGAACAGATTCCAGAGTCCCTGCTTGCGAGCCTTGGCCTGCAGCTCCGCGAACACAGGCTGCGGCTGCCACGGATCGGCGGCCGCCTGGGTCGCGGCCTGCAACTCCGCCTCGACCGGCTCGATCTCAGTCCGGATGAACTCCGCTACCCGGCCGATCAGCTCACTCGCCCGGGCGGAAGGTTCGAATCCCATCAAGACTCCTTCGGGTTGCCTTGACCGTAGCTCAGCCCCTAAGCAATGCTCAATAGCATGGATCACCGACTGACAGCGGAGGACCGCAGAAAGCAACTGGTCCGGATCGGCCTGATGATGCTGCGCACTCAGCCGATCCACGAGCTGTCGATCGACGCGATCGCCGGGCAGGCCGGAATCTCCCGCAGCCTGCTGTTCCACTACTTCCCGAGTAAGCGCGACTACTACGTCGCCGTCATCTCAGCCGCCGGCCGCCGCCTCCTGCGCGTCACCAAACCGGACGACTCCCTCCCGCCCGACGAACAACTGCACGAGATGCTGATCCAGTTCGTCGCCTTCATCACCCGGCGGCGCACGGCGTACATCTCCTTCGTGCGCGGTGCGGCCGGCGGGGATGACTACGCGGTGAAGGTGTACGACGAGACCCGCGCTGGGTTGACGAAGCGTGTGCTGACGTATCTGGGCCTTCCTGAGGTCGCCGAGGTGCCCGCCTCGAGCGAGTACATGCGGGTGCATGCGTGGCTCGCGTACACCGAAGACCTCGCCATCGAATGGTCCGGCCTTCCCGAGAAGGACCGGCAGACGACCGACAAGGAACTGGTCGCCCACGCCATCGAAGCGCTCCACCTGTTGCGCAAGCTGTAGTCGCCCCCTACGCGGCCGCTGCGCGCGCTCCTGCCGTCGCGTGCTCGCGGTCGCGTTGACCCGCCCAAGCCGTTGCGGCTACCGCCGCCCCTACTACTGCGTGGTCCCGGGGCAGGTGGACACTCGGGACTGCTGTGGTTGATTCCCCACGCGGTCGCTACGCGCGCTCCTGTCGTCGCGTGCTCGCGGTCGCTCCCGCCCACCCAAAGTGTTGCGGCTACCGCCGCCCCGACTGCGGGTGCTTCCGCGAACCCTGTGGACCCTCGAACAACTGTCGGACCGAGGTGGGGTCGCCAACTGTAGAGAACGATCGGAACGGCTGTGGCTCGTCCCCCACGCAGATCCCGCGCCGCCACCAGGTCCCGTACGAGGCCGGGTTCCCCCCGACCACCGGCCCGAATCGCCTGCCTGTCACCAACCTCGTGACCGAGTACATCGGGACGGCTTCCCGGAAACTTGTCGTCGCCTGGTGGCCCTTTGTTTCCGAACATCGGACTTGGTGGCCGCACGCCCGCAGGTGCTCAACCAACCCGTGCGGCAGTCCGCGACTGCTGAGGTGCAGGGCGACCAATCCGCACTTTAGTACGGATATCCTCACTATTTTACTGATATCGGCACTATAGTGAGGATGTGGATATGTCTCAGCCCATCAGCACGGTGGTGCCGTCGCTCGACGGTTCAGTGCTGTCCGTGCTTGCTCGGACAGCACAACCGCTCACCGGCCGAAAGATCCATCAGCTTGCCGCCAGCGGAAGCGAGTCAGGGACGCGCAAGGTCCTGCGGCGTCTGACCAGCACCGGGCTGGTGACCGCGACAGAGGTTGGTGCCAGCGTGCAGTACGCCCTGAACCGGCAGCACCTGGCCGCAAACGTCGTACTGGAGCTGACGGAACTGCGCCAGCGGTTGTTCGAACGAATGCGTGACGCGATCGAGCAGTGGTCTCCCAAGCCGGTGCATGCGAGCGTTTTCGGCTCGACAGCCCGCGGCGACGGTGATCTGCACAGCGACGTCGACCTCCTTCTCGTGCATGAGTTCGCCGATGACCCGCCGCCTGACTGGGATGAACTCGGCGAACAGGTCTACGCCTGGAGTGGCAATCACCTGCAGACCTACGAACTCACCGAAGCCGAACTCGCCGACCACCTCCACGTAGGCGAACCGATCGTCAAGGATTGGGTCCGCGATGCCGTGACGATCTATGGGCCGGACTTCCTCGACCTCCGTAACCGGATCGCTCATGAGGTGATCCCGCGTTGACCCCGCCGGGCAGAACCGAAGACTGCAACCGTGCGCAAGCCACCGTTCGACTTAGCCAGGCACGAGCATTCCTCGAAGTCGCCGAGCTCGTCGGCTGCGAGGACGACGAACTGGCCAACGACAATGTCGTGGCTGCACTCGCCGTACTTGCGGGCATCGCTGCTGCCGACGCTGCCTGTTGCGCAACGCTCGGCCGGCGCTCACGCGGCCAGGACCACAGGCAAGCGATCCAGTTGGTAGCTCAGGCCGGCCCTCACGGCAAGGAGCTCTCGCAAGCTCTGCGCCGACTGCTCGACATCAAGGACGGCGCGCACTACGGGATGATCTATGTCGGGGCCGCGAAGGCGAGAGCCGCCATCCGACGTGCCAAGACGCTGATCAGCGGTGCCGCACGTCTGCTGTCCAACTGAGCAGCGGGAGCGACCGCGAGCACAGGAGGACGAGAGCGCAAGCGGCCGCGTGCAGGCAAGCCACAGGAGTCAACCGGAGCCGACGACCAGACCCCGGGTCCAACAGTTGCCAGGTAGTCCACATGGTCGCGGAACCACGCCGTAGTCGCGGCGGCGGCAGCCGCAACAGCTTGGGCGGATGTGAGCGACCGCGAGCACGCGACGACAGGAGCGCGCGCAGCGGCCGCGTGGGGACAGCCGCGGGTCCAACAGTTGACCGAGTGCCCACAGGTTCGCGGAACCACGCCGTAGTCGGGGCGGCGATAGCCGCAACACCTCGGGTGGGCGGGAGCGACCGCGAGCACGCGACGACAGGAGCGCGCGCAGCGGCCGCGTGGGGACAAACCCACAGCACTCCCCGACCATGCTCCGCGGCCGACAACCCACCCCGGGTCCAACAGTTGCCAGACAGTCCACATGGTCGCGGAACCACGCCGTAGTCGGGCGGCGGCAGCGCAACACCCCGGGCGGGAGCGACCGCGAGCACGCGACGACAGGAGCGCGCGTAGCGGCCGCGTGGGGACGAACCCACGGGCCCCGCATATTGACACGAGTTGTGGGGAAGCGTTGTCTGTGGCCGTTTCTGCCGGGTCGGTGTGAGGAGTGCGATGAGGACGCAGGCATTCGGGGTTGCTCTGGCGCTGGCAGTTACTTCGCTGAGCGTCCCTTCCGCACGGGCACATCCCACGACCGGGCACGCACCGACCGACCAGGCGCGTGTCTGGGTCACGACCCCAGACCGCGCGGAACTCCTACACGAGCGACCCTCGGTCGCCTTCCAGCGCGGCGCCAGCGACCTGACCACGATTACGGTCGACCCACGGACGTCGTACCAGACGATGGACGGCTTCGGCGCCTCGATCACTGACTCGTCCGCCAACGTGCTGTATCGGCTCAGTCCGCAAGACCGCGAGCAAACGATGCGCAAGCTGTTCGACCCGAAGCAGGGCATCGGCGTCAGCTTCCTGCGCCAGCCTGTCGGCTCGTCCGACTTCACCGCCGAGGCCGCGCATTACACGTACGACGACGTACCAGCGGGCCAGACCGACTTCCCGCTGAAGAACTTCAGCATCGCGCACGACCAGCAGCAGGTACTCCCCCTGCTCCGTCGCGCCAAGCAACTCAACCCCACGTTGAAGGTAATGGCGACCCCGTGGAGCCCGCCGGCGTGGATGAAGACCGGCGACTCGCTCATCGGCGGCCGGTTGAAGGACGACCCCGCGGTGTACGACGCCTATGCGCGGTACCTGGTGAAGTTCGTCCAGGCGTACGCCAAGGCGGGCGTCCCGGTCGACTTCATCTCCGTGCAGAACGAGCCGCAGAACCGCAAGCCCAGCGCGTACCCCGGAACGGACATGCCCGTCCGGCAGGAGGCCGCGGTGATCTCGGCGCTCGGTCCGCTGCTCCGCAAGGCGAGTCCACGCACGAAGATCCTCGGCTACGACCACAACTGGACCACGCACCCCGGCGACATCGAGTCCACTCCGCCGGGCGAGGACCCGGAGACCGACTACCCGTACAAGCTGCTGCAGTCGCCGGCGGCGAAGTGGATCGCGGGTACGGCCTACCACTGCTACTCCGGTGATGCCTCGGCGCAGACCGCGCTGCACAACGCGTTCCCGTCAAAGGGCATCTGGTTCAGTGAGTGCTCCGGATCGCACGGGCCGGACGACACCCCGCCGCAGATCTTCCGCGGCACGCTCACCTGGCACGCGCGCAACCTGATGCTCGGCACCACCCGCAACTGGGCGAAGTCGGTGGTCAACTGGAACATCGCGCTCGACTCGACCGGCGGCCCGCACCTCGGCGGCTGCGACACGTGCACCGGCCTGGTCACGCTGCAGCCGGACGGCTCGGTGACGACCGATGCGGAGTACTACACGATCGGCCACCTGTCGAAGTTCGTGAAGGCGGGCGCGGTCCGGATCGGCAGTACGTCGTACGGGACGACAGGGTGGAACGGGCAACTGATGTCGGCGGCCTTCCGCAACCCGGACGGTACGACGGCTCTCGTCGTACACAACGAGAACGATGACCCCCGGAGCTTCGCGGTGGCCGTCGGCGACAGGTCCTTCGAGTACGAACTGCCGGGTGGCTCGATCGCGACGTTCACGTGGGGACGGGTGTCGGCGGACGTGACGCAGCCGGTCTCACTCGAAGGCGCGACGGCAACTGCATCGGTCAACGGCGCCGAGGCCGGTATGGCGATCGACGCTGACGGCTCGACGGTGTGGACAAGCAAGGAGGCGCAGGCCCCCGGCCAATCGTTGCAGGTGGACCTGGGCTCGCCGCGCTTTTTCCGCCAGCTCGCCCTCGACAGCGGCGGCCAGCTCGGCGACTTCGCGGCGAGCTGGAACGTTGCTGTAAGCAACGACGGCACCCACTGGACCAAGCCGACCACCGGCAACTCAACCGGCCAGCTGACGACCGTCAACTTGCACCCGGCCCTCGCCAGGTACATCCGCGTCACATCGACAGCCACCAGCGATCACTGGTGGAGCCTCGCCGACCTCCGCCTCTACCGCTGACCACGGTCGCCGGGGTGGAAGTCCGCAACCTTCCACCCCGGCACCGGATCAGTGGTCGTTGACCCACTCCGCCCACGTGCCGAAGGTGTCGCCGTTACCCTCATACTCGAGGCCGATCCTGTCGCCCTCGTACAGGTTGCGACCGCCGCCGTCGCTGGCCTGGGCGGTGTCACAGGTGCCCTTGCCGTGAGTAGCCGCGATCCGGTACTCGTAGCCGACGCGGTCCTGGACGCGGACCCAGGCCGAATGGCCGTTCGCCGCCGTGTCGCAGACGGACACGATGTCGCCGTGCTCCTCGACGTACACCACCACACCCTCCGCCCGGTACGTGTGATCCCAGACGATGCCGTCCGGCGGCTCGGATGCGAAAGCATGACCGACGGTCAGGACGGTGGTGGCTGCGGCGAGTGCGATCGAGCCCGCAACGACGCGACCAAGATATGACTTCAAGACGTGCTCCTCTTCGGATCGGGATTGGCCGAACAGGCTCAGTGGTCGTTGACGAAGGCCTTGTAGGCGGCACCGGCGCCGTCGCCGTCGCCGTCCAGATGGAGGTCGATCCGGTCGCCCTCGTACAGGTCGTGCCCCAGGCCGTCGTTGGCCCGGGACTCCGCACAGCTACCGACTCCGTTGTAGGAGGTGACCCGGAACTGGACGCCGACTCTGTCTGTGACGAGAACCCAGGCCGCGTGCCCGTTCTCCGCTGTGTCGCAGACGGAGATGATGTCGCCGTGCTCTTCGACGTACACCTTCACGCCCGGCGCCGTGTAGGTGTGATCCCACACGATCCCGCCTGGCGGCTCGTCGGCGAACGCACTGCCGGCGGTCACGACAGCGATGGATGCGGACAGCGCGAGCGCGCTCGCGAGGACACGACCAGCACGGGACTTCACAGGACTCCTCGGTTGGGGCGGTAACAACACACCGAGCTATCGGTTGTGGTTGATAATTTCCCACACCGAAGTGTTACTGCAACCGATTTCTCCTCAGGGCGAACCCTCTGAGGACAGTTGGGATTCGATCCAGCGGGCGGTGGCGGCGGCTTGGTTGTTGGTGGGGGCGATGAGTTGGAGGCCGACGGGGAGGCCCTCGGTCGGGAGGGGGAGGCTGACGGCTGGGTGTTTGGTGACGTTGGCGAGGCGGGTGTTCTTGAGTAGCTGGGATCGAATCGCCTTGCTCGTTTCGGGTGTGGCCACGTCGGCGATCAGCGGCGCGGTGCAGAGAACGGTCGGGGTGAGTACGGCGTCCACCCCGGCGAGGACGCGCTCCATCCCAGCCGTGATCGCAGTCGCTCTCACACGGGCGGCGTCGTACTCCGCGGGCGTGACCTCGGCCGCCTCGCGCAGCCGCTCCTGCACGTCGGGTTGGTACTGCGCCATCGACCGTCCAGCGTGATTCGCCACCGCCTCGGGGCCTTGTATCTGAGCACCAGTAGTAAAGCTGTCTCCCCAATCAGGCACCTCGACGTCGACCAACTCCACGCCCGCAGCCGAGAGACGACCCAGCGCTGCCGTCCACGCCGCACCAACCTCGTCAGTGAAGTCGAGGTACTCCGGATTGGTCACCACACCAAGCCGCGCGGGCCGAGCGTCAGCAAACGCACTGTCAGAGAGCACCGACATCGCATAGACCGCATCGGCAACGGTCGACGTCAATACGCCGACGTGGTCGAGGCTCTGCGACAACGGGAACACCCGGTCGGCCGACAGCGTCCCGTACGCCGGCTTGAAGCCAACCACCCCACACAACGCCGCCGGGATCCGCACCGACCCAGCCGTATCCGTCCCGATCGCCAACGGAACCACCCCGGCCGCGACCGCAGCACCAGCACCCGCACTGGACCCACCCGTCATCCGCGACAAGTCATGCGGATTGCGGCAAGGCCCCAGCCGATTCGACGTACCCGTGCACCCGTACGCGAACTCGTGCGTGTGACTCAGCCCGATGATGATCGCGCCGGCCGCCCGCAACCGGCGTACGACGTCAGCATCCTGCTGCCCGACCTCGTCCATCGCCGCGGACCCGCAGCGGTACGGCCATCCCTCGACTTCGACGATCTCCTTCACCAGAACCGGCACACCGGCGAGCGCTCCACTCCGGTCGTGACGTGCCGCGCGCTGCAGCGCTCCGTCGGCGTCGACGTGAACGACGGCATTCGTCTCGGCTGTCTCCTCGGCCCGGATCAGCGCAGTACGGACCAGCTCAACGGGATCCAACTTGCCGGCCCTGACATCGGCCGCGATCTCTTCCAGCGATTCCACGCGCTCATCACACCACGCCGTCTCTATCCCAGGTCCCGCGGTCCGGGCAGTGATCGCGGCAGTCCGAACGACGGGAAAACACTGTTCTCGAAACGGATCATTGCGCAGATCCGGTCGCCGGCAACCGTGAGGACAAGCAGCCCGGTGCCGTGCCGGACGCCGGTCTGAGCATGCAGGTAGATCCCGAACGCCGGCTGCCCGTTGGCCCGCGTCGGTACGAGATGGAACCGGCGACCCGTCCCGAACAAGTCGGAACAGAAGCGGCCCACGATGTCCCGGCCCTGGTACTCGAGCGGCAGCGGCGGCATCGACATGAACACGTCGTCGGTCAGCAGATCCACCAGCGCAGCGATGTCGGCCGATTCGTACGCGCTGACGAACTTCGCCACCAGCGCATCCTCGGCAGGCGATCCTGCAACCGGCGAGTCAGACCGGCGCTGCTGCAGCCCGACCCGCGCCCGCTTGAGTGCGCCCTTGACCGAATCGACGGTCGTGTCCAGCATGTCGGCCGTCTCGCGCGCGTGGAATCCGAGCACGTCGCGCAGGACGAGAACGGCGAGCTGACGCGGCGGCAGCAACTGCAGAGCCGTCACGAAAGCCAGAGAGATTGACTCGGTCTGCTCGTAGCGGGCCTCCGGGCCGAGCGGCAGATTGATCGCATCCTCGAGCAGCTCGTCGGGGTACGGCTCGAGCCAGGCGACTTCACCGAGCCGGGTCGGCTCGGGCGGTTCGATGCCGGGGATGTCCCACTCCTTGGCCGGACGCCGGCTGGCCGAGCGCAGCGCGCTGAGGCATCTGTTCGTGGCGATCCGGTAGAGCCAGGTGCGGATCGAAGCGCGGCCCTCGAACGTGCCGAGACCTCGCCAGGCCGACAACAGGGTGTCCTGGAGAGCATCCTCGGCGTCCTGGAACGAGCCGAGCATCCGGTAGCAGTGCACGTGCAACTCGCGGCGGTGCGGCTCGGTCAACGCCCGGAACGCGTCGCTGTCCCCGGCCTGCGCCCTGCTGATCAGATCGGCTCTCATCGACTCCACTCTCGCCCTCGCCGGTGCTTCCACAGCTGTACAGACGCCGGCCGTGCCCAGAAAGGGGCGCCCCCTTCTCCGTCACCGCGGCGTCTGCACCAGTCGTAGCGACAAATCGACGAAGGAGCACGACATGGGAAAGATCATCGTCAGCGAGAACGTCTCGGTCGACGGCGTCATCGAGGACGCGACCGGTGACGAGGGCCTCGGGCGCGGCAGTTGGTTCACCTGCATCACGGACCGGGATCGGGAGGAATGGGCCAAGGTCGAGATCGAGGAGGCGATGCGGACCGAGGCCCTGCTGTTCGGGCGACTGACCTACCAGTGGTTTGTCGCCCGCGGTTGGGCGACCCGGACCGATGCCTGGGCGAACCGTCTGCGCAGCCTGCCCAAGTACGTCGTCTCGTCCTCGCCCCTCGAAGGACCCGACTGGGACAACTCGACCGTTCTCAAGGGCGACCTGGTCGAGCAGGTAGCAAGTCTCAAGCACCAGGTGGTCGGAGAGATCGTGGTCTACGGCAGTGGTCGCCTCGCGCGCACGCTGATCGAGCACGACCTCGTCGACGAGCTGCGGCTGATGACCTACCCGCTCGTCGTAGGGGCCGGCGATCGCCTCTTCGGCGAGACCGCTCTCGTCAAGCCGCTGCGCCTTGTCGACAATCGCACAATCGGCGCGAGCATCGCCCTGCTCACCTACCAACCCGTCCGAGTCGCCTAGCCCATCAAGAGCAGCTCCACGCTCGTCAGAACCTCGAGCGTGGAGCTGCCCGTGGCGGGTCCGGACCTGGACTGCCCGGGTTTGCCTCACGCCCGTCCGCAGCGCCGGAGAGGAAACGGAAACAGCAGCGTCATGCCAGGTTGCTACCGTCCGGACGCATGACGACGGAGCAGATCGAGGGACTGGAACTCCGGTCGGTCCCTGGCACCGACCCCACGCTGGTCGCATTGACCACCGCCCAGCAGGCCGAGCTCGCCGCGATGTACGGCGAAGACCAGCCGCTCGTCGCGCTGCACGCCGACATCTCCTTCACCCTGCTCGTCCTCGACGGAACTCCGGTCGGCTGCGTCGGCCTGCAGCCCGTCGCCCCCGGCCTCGGCGAGATCAAGCGCATGTACGTCGAACCGTCCTCACGCGGCTGGGGTCTGTCCCGGATCCTCCTAGAAGCGGTCGAGTCCCAGGCTCGCGCCACCGGCGTCACCCGCCTCCGCCTCGAGACCGGCACCCACCAGACCCAAGCCATCGCCCTCTACACGAACCACGGCTACACCCCCACCCCGCCGTACCCGCCGTTCGAGAACGAACCGGCCTCCCTCTGCTACGCGAAGGATTTGTAGAGACGGTCGGGTCCGATTGTGAGCACCTCCGAGTCGAGACCCGGCTCGAACCCGGCGCCGCTGTAGCAGGCGAGCTTCGTCTCCGAGGTGTCGTAGTTCCGCGACAGCAACTGCCGGGCCCGCTCCAATCGCTCGACGTGCCGCCGCCCCATCACCTCGCCCCACTTCACCTCACCCAGCGACAGCAGCTTGCGCCGCTGCCCGGGAACAGTCGGCGCCAGCACCACCACGTCCACTTCGATCTGGCTGCGCCGGCTGTGATCCGGCACGACGCCGGCACCGATCTGTCCCGGCAGTTCGCCGAAGAGCTCCGGCGGTGCCGCCAGCGCGAAGTCCCGGCAGAGCTGCTCGAAGTGCGGGCCGACGACCTGCGAGGAGAACCGTGCTCTTGCAGCCTCCCAGACGTTCTCGGCCCGGCCGCTCTCCAACAGTCCCCACTGCGGCCGCATCACCACTTGGTAGAAGACCACCAGCGGTTCGGCCACGTGATAGGTGGATCGCCGGGCACGGAAGACGTCCTCCCGGCGTCGCAGCAGGCCACTGTCTTCCAGGACCGTCAGCTGGTGCCCGATGTCGGTCGCCTTCCGGCCGACGTAGTTCGCGATCCCACCGCGCGTACTGTTGCCTGCGGCAACTGCTGCGAGCACGGAGTGGTAAAGCGCACTGTCGCGGACATCCATCTCCTCCTCCAGCAGATACCGCGCCTCACGGAACAGCGGGTTCACCGGGCTGAGCACAGTCCGCAGGATCCAGTCGTCGAAGTCGCCCGCCGACGCCGGGATGTCGTCGTCCACGAACCTCCGGTACGCCGGGGTGCCGCCGGCCACCGCGTGCACAAGCACCGCGAGCTTCGGATCGGCCAAGTCCCAGAACTCCGCCGCCAACCGGTAGTCGAACGGCCGGACCACCAGCTCCAGGCTCGCCCGGCCGCGCAGCGGAGCGTTGCCGGACAACAGTCCACCCATGACCGACATCGCCGAACCGCACAGCAGCACGGAGGTCGGACGCCCGCCGGACACGGCGTGATCGATCTCGCGCTGCAAGATCGACGGCAGTGCAGGCGAGACCTTGCTCAGGTACGGGAACTCGTCGATCACGAAGGGCCCACGGGCCGGATCGGTCGTGAACAGGAACCGGATGGCGTCGTCCCAGCGGTTGAACCGCGGTGGAGCGGACATTTCCAGGTGCGCGCCGACCGCCGTCGCGAACAGAGCCAGGGACTCGGCCTCCGTCGCCTCCGTCGCGCCGAAGTACAGACCGGCCGCTTCCTCGGCCAGCGCCTGCACGAGGAAGGTCTTGCCCTGTCGACGCCGGCCGCTGATGACGGCCAGCTGTGGACGGTCCGCGGTCCGGCTCGCGAACCGGGCCAGGTGATTCCATTCGGCGTCCCGCGCGAAGATGCGCTCAGGCTTCCTCATGTTTGATAACTATACTTATAATAAGTACAGCTATACAACTTTGGTCAGAGTCGCTAGAGGTTCAGGACGAGGTTGTCGCCTTCGGGGTGGAAGCCGAGTTTGTTGAGGTACGGCGTGGACTCGCGCATGCGGGGTGGGGCGAGGACCTGGTGGAAGCCGTGGTCGGTGAAGACGTCGCTGCGGCGGTAGACGAACTCGCCGGGGGTGAAGTCGCGGTACTTCGGGAGCACGTAGTCGAGGTCGATCTGGGCCCGGCCGTTACCGGCGTCGTGGGCGAGGACCACGCCGACGGTGCGGTCGCCGTGCTGGACCAGGAACGCGTACGGGCTGGCGCTCGGTGTGAAGCCGGGGTTGAACTGGCTGATGTCCTTCTCGTGCTGCGCCAGCACGTGGCCCAGGTACGCGTCGGTGTCGTTGACCTGCAGCACCTGGTACTCGGCCTCGTCGTGCCGGTGCCGGAGCAGGCGCCACAGGTGCACCACGTTGATCACTGCCAGGACGGCGTTCATGCCGACCATCGGCCACACCCCGATCGCCAGGTTGAACCCGACCAGGATCACGCAGCCGATCAGGTTCAGCACCCGCAGTCGCAGGATCCGCGCCTGCAGCAGGGACGCGACGACCAGCGCGGATCCGCCCCACCCGATGATGCTCAAGACGTCCACAGCGCGAGGGTAGACCAGACGGCCCGCTGGTCCGCTCAGGTCAGACTGGCGGTGTGACCGACTTGCTCCTGCTGAACGGCGAACCGCTCCGCACCGTCGACGCTGCGTTGCTCCGGGCAACCAGCTACGGACACTTCACCTCGCTGCAGGTCCGGGCCGGCCGGGTCGACGGTCTCGACCTGCACTTCGACCGGCTCGACCGCAGTTCCCGGGAGGTCTTCGGCCGCCCGGTGGCCGCCGATCGTGTCCGCGCCGACCTTCGGACCGCACTCGACCATGCCGGGTCCGGCGACCTTTCTATCCGTGTCCACGTCTTCGCCTCCGACGGCGAGCCGAGTCTGCTCATCCGCGTCAGTCCACCGATCGAGCCCGGCGTACGTCCGCCGCGCCTGCTCGCGTTCGAGCACGAGCGCGCTGTCCCGCATCTCAAGCACACCGGCACCTTCGACCTCGTGTACTACGGTCACCAGGCCGAGGCCGCCGGGTACGACGACGCGATCTTCCACACCGCCACCGGCGAGATCTCCGAAGCCTCGATCTGGAACATCTGCTTCGCCCACGGCACCACGATCGTCTTCCCGGCCGCGCCCGTCCTACCAGGCATCCGCCAGCAACTCCTGCAACAAGGCCTGCCCGACTTCGGCACCACCCCGATTCCGCTCGCCGACCTCCCGTCGTACGACGCCGCCTACCTGACCAACTCCATCGACCCGGCCCTCCCGGTCGCGTCCATCACCACCAAGCAAGGCACCACGGCGTACACCGCGCACCCGCCCTCACACGACACAATCACCAAGGCCTACGCAGCGCTGCAACCACAGGCGATCTAACCGGCAGTGTGAATTCGTCCCTCGAACAGCGTGAGCGCTTGCTGACCGGCGCCGGCTGCATCGGAGCCGAAGTACCCGGTCGCGTACGGCGCGAAGGCGGCGCCCACCTGCCAGTACGGCATCCGGAGTCCGGTGTACTCCACGTCGCGGATCAGCGGTTGGTCGCCGGCCTCCAGCCGGGCAGCGTCATCGGCACAGGCCGGGAGCCGACCCTGATCCGACTGGTTCCACAGCACATCGGTGGTGGATGGGCCGTGTCTTGGGTCGAAGATGCATGGCACGCGGCGCTCGGGAACGGGCTCTCCGGCGAGACGGGCACGGACACAGAGCAGTTCGTACTGTCCCGTCGCGACCGCCTCCGTGGCGGCGTGTATTGACTCGTTGCCTTGTAGTTCGGCCAGCACTCCCCTCGCGGCGGCGTACGCCTGCTGGGCGCCGACGTAATTGCGGCGGCTGTCACGGTCCATCGCCTGGGTCGACAGGCTGCCGACCTCAGCGCCCAACTCCGAGACGTCCTCCTCAGCGAGCATCCGCATCAGGGCGAGAGTGTTGGCGCGTCGTGCCCCCAGCAGACCACGCAGGTTCCAGGCGTTCACCCGTCGCCGCCTCCGCCACCGTCGCCGACACCATCGAAGCCGCCGTGGCCTCCGTCAAACCCGCCGTGGCCGATCCCGCCGTCCCAGCTTCCCCAGCCGCCGGGCGCACCGGACTGACCTTCAAACGCAGCCAACGCGATGAAGGTCGCGCCTCCGCCGTGCGTGAAGTAGCCACGGCCGTACGGCGCGACAGCCGTGCCGGCCTCCCAGTACGGAACCCGCCGCGTGCCGTAGCGGACATACCGAATCTCGGGATCGTCGTGCACCTTCACCCGGGCCGCATCCTGTGCGCACGCCGGCACCGTGCGAGTGCCTCGACCCGGCCAGGTCCAGACCACGTCCGTCGTCGACGGGCCATGCTGCGGGTTGAAGAAGCACGGCACCCGGCGCTCCGGAATCGGCCGGCCATCGACTCGAGCCAGAACGCAGATCATCGCGTAGCGCGCGCCGGCGAGTGTGTCGGTGATGGTGCTGATGTCGTCCACCGACTTCAGCTCCCGCACCGATCGTTGCGCGGATTGGTAGGCGTCGAGAGCTTGCTGGTAGTCGCGCCGCGCCTCGGCACCGAGCTCGCGGCCCTCGACGCGTTCACCCAGCCGCCGGAGCTCTTCTCCCAGCAACGTGACATCGTCATCCGCGAGCACACGGATCTGCTCGAGCTCGGCGCGATCGAGGCGCCGCGACCCCCGCCGGACCCACAGATAGCGGGCCGCCAGGGCCAACCCACCGCCCCCCAGGGCAGCCAACAGCCACTCCATCCACCGACGGTACCGCCGTCAACAGACGCGGGGAACGCTCAGGAGCGCTCGGACCACCACTGCAGGAGTGCTTCGCGAGCGCGTTCCGGACCGATCGGGCCCTGGTCGAGGCGCAGGTCCATCAGGAACTTGTACGCCTCGCCGACCTCGCGGCCCGGCTCGATGCCGAGGATCTCCATGATCTGGTTGCCGTCGAGATCGGGGCGCAGGGCATCGAGCTCCTCCTGCTCCTGGAGCCGCTCGATCCGCGCCTCGAGATCGTCGTACGCCGCCCGCAGCGCCTCGGCCCGGCGCCGGTTGCGGGTGGTGCAGTCGGCGCGGGTGAGGATGTGCAGCCGGTCGAGCTGGTCGCCGGCGTCGCGGACATAACGCCGTACGGCGGAATCGGTCCACTCGCCGGTGCCGTACCCGTGGAAGCGCAGATGGAGCTCGACCAGCTTGCCGACCTGGTCGATCTGCTCGTTGCTGAAGCGCAGCGCCTTCATCCGCTTGCGGGCGAGCTTCGCGCCGACCACGTCGTGGTGGTGGAAGGTCACCTTGCCCGCGCCCTCGAAGCGCCGGGTCCGCGGTTTGCCGATGTCGTGGATCAGTGCGGCGAACCGGACGACGAAATCGGGCGTCGGAACAGTGAGGCGGGATTCGAGGTCGATGGCCTGGTCGAGGACGGTGAGCGAGTGCTCGTACACATCTTTGTGCCGGTGGTGCTCGTCCACCTCCAGCCGCAGCGCGGGCAGCTCGGGCAGGACGTGATCGGCCAGTCCGGTGGACACCAGCAGGTCGAGACCGATCCGCGGGTGGTCGGAGCAGATCAGCTTGACCAGTTCGTCGCGGACCCGTTCGGCCGAGACGATCGTGATCCGCTCGGCCATCGCGGTCATCGCGGCCACCACCGCCGGGTCCGGGGTGAAGCCGAGCTGTGCGGCGAACCGGGCCGCCCGCATCATCCGCAGCGGGTCGTCGGAGAACGAGTCCTCCGGGGTGCCCGGCGTACGGATCGTCTTGCTCGCGACGTCCGCGAGGCCGCCGTACGGGTCGACGAAGCGGTGCGACGGGAGCAGCACCGCCATCGCGTTCATGGCGAAGTCGCGCCGGGCCAGGTCGCCCTCGAGGCTGTCGCCGTACGCGACCTCCGGCTTGCGCGAGGTGGGATCGTAGGACTCCGACCTGTACGTCGTGATCTCCAGAACCCACTCACCCTTACGACTGCCGATGGTGCCGAACGCCTTGCCGATGTCCCAGACATGGTCCGCCCAGCCGGACAGCAACTGCTCGACCACGTCCGGGTGTGCTGACGTGGCGAAGTCGAGATCCTTGCTCCCCCGGCCCAGGAGAATGTCCCGGACGGGTCCTCCGACCAGGGCGATCTCGTGGCCGGCGGCGGCGAAGCGGCTGCCGAGTTCGTCGACGACCGGCGCGATCCGCAGCAGCGACTGGACCGCTTGCTGCTGGACGGCGGACAACGATCCGGCGGAGGCTGACTGGTCGGCAAAGGGTGACACGGGGAACTAGGTTACGGTGACGGCGTGTTCAGACGGCGACTGAGGCTCTCCGCGGCGGCGGGTGCGGGCCTGCTGGTTGTTGCCTGCGCAGCGTTCCTCGGCGTCCAGCCGACCGTCGCGGCGCCCGGCGACGACCTCACTGTCGACGTCAGCATCGACTCGTTCACGCCGGTGGCACCGAAACCCGGCATGCCCGTGGTGATCAAGGGCCGGGTGACGAACACCAGTTCGGTGACGTTCGACGAGCCCCAGGCGCTCGCCTGCATCGACCGGACCCGGCTGTCCAGCTCGGCCGACATCGCCGACGTGCCCGCCGAACAGGACGTCGCCATGCGGGACCGCGACAGCTGCGCCAACCTGACCGACGGAACGGCTTTCCAGCCGTTCGAGCAGCCGCTGGCACCGAAGGCCTCGGCGGAGTTCACCCTCACCGTGCCGTGGGAGCAGTGGCGGATCTCCGACCGCACCGGTGCGTACGTCGTCGGCGTCGTGTTCCGCGGTCAGCCGCCGGACAGCGACCGGGTCACGATCGGCCGTTCTCGCACATTGATGCCGGTGATCGGCACCGATCCACTGACCCGCAAGGTGAACACCGCGCTCGTCATCCCGTTGCGGCACCGGCCGACCCAGCTCGGCGGGCCGCGGTTCACGAACGACTCGCTGGCCCAATCGCTGTCCCCCACCGGG
Organism: Kribbella pittospori; assembly: GCF_004331465.1. Classification (GTDB taxonomy): domain Bacteria; phylum Actinomycetota; class Actinomycetes; order Propionibacteriales; family Kribbellaceae; genus Kribbella; species Kribbella pittospori. The sequence continues at coordinate 81,926 of NZ_SJKB01000013.1, read as the reverse complement.
TCGCTCGGCCGGTTGCTCGCCCTCGGCAAGCAGCACACCGTCACCTGGCTCGTCGATCCCGCGATGCTCGACGAGGTCCGCCAGATGGCCAAGGGGTACGAGATCGTCGGGTCAGGCGGCCGGACGACCAAGGGCACCGGACAGGCGACCGCGGCGGCGTGGCTCAAGGAGTTCGAGGCGAGCCGCATCCGCGGCAACCAGGTCGTCCTGCTCCCGTACGGCGATCCGGACGTGGCCGGCCTGCTCGACGCCGGCGAACCACTGAAGAAGCTGGTCGCGCAGGCACGGACCACCACCGAGCGGTACAACCTGGCCCCTGCTTTCACCAATGGTCTCTGGCTCGAGGGCGGTGCCGCGGCCAGCCGCTACCTCGCCGCCGCGTCCGGCGGCTTCGCCGGCGCCACCGACCAGGACCTGAACCTGGTCAGTAGCTCCTCCTGGTCCGAGGACAACCGTCCGGCGCTGACCAACAGCCCGGTGTACGACGTCATCACCCCGGAAGGCCCGAACCGCACCGTCCGCACCGTCATCGCGGACTCCGAGCTCACCAGTGGCGGTCCGGATGCGGACAGCAACGACACCCCGCTCCAGGTCCGGCAGCGGTTCGCCGCCGAGACCGCACTGATCGCCTCCGAGGGCAAGGACAAGAACCCAGCTACCGTGGTCGCACTGCCGCCGCGCGGCTGGGACGTCGAGGGCCAGGCCACTGCCGCACTGGCCGGGAGTCTGACGCTGCCGTGGATCACGGCCACCGACGTGGCCCAGGCGGTCGCGAGTACGCCGAAGCCGCCGACCACCAAAGCGCCCGCGGCGCCGAAGTCGAACGGCGGCCTGACCGGTCCCCAGCTCGACGGCATCAAGCAGCTCGACGAAGCGATCACGACCATGCAGAACCTGCTGGCGAACCCGGACGACTTGCTCCAGGTCATGCCGCAGGCCCTGCTGCGCTCCACCTCGACCAGCTGGCGCGGCTTCCCGGACGAGGCGCGGGACTTCGCCGCGGTCGAGCTGGGCTCGGTCAACCTGCAGCTGAACAAGGTGCACCTGGTCAACAACCCGGTCAACGGCGAGCGCCGCGAGATCAAGGTCAACCTGGCCGGCAGCAAGGGCACGTTCCCGCTGACCATCACGAACAGCACCCAGTGGTCGGTCCGCGTGGCGGTCGTGGTGACGCCCGCCAACCGCACCGACCTGCGGATCGAACCTCAGCAGAGCCGGATCCTGGCCGCGGGCCAGAAGTGGACGCCGCGGATCAACGCGAGCGCCGAACAGAACGGCCTGATCCGCGCCAACGCGCAGGTGATCACGTCGTCCGGGCGCCCGGTCGGGGACTCCGAGGAGCTGCTGATCCAGGCCAGCCAGTACGGCAGCGTCGGCTGGGTCCTGGTCGGCGCGGCCTGCGCTCTGCTGTTCGGTACGTCGTTCGTCCGTATCTATCGCCGGATCCGGACCGAGCGCCGGAACCCGTCAGACCCGCCGACCGAGGCCACCCCCGACCCGCTGCACCCGGCTCCGCTGGACACCACGACCGGGGACGAACTCCCCGAGGCCGCCGCGGATCCGGAGCACGATCGCCCGGAGGCGAACGCCGTACCGGAACCCGCCGCGCCGGACTCGTCGCTGAAAGAAGGAGTCGGTTCGAAGGATGGCTGACCGCACCCTGCGCTCCGCGGCGGTGATGGCAGCAGGAACGGTGCTGTCCCGCCTGCTCGGATTCGTCCGGATCGCCCTCCTTGCGGCTGCCATCGGCACCGCCCTGCGGGCCGACATCTTCACCGCCGCGAACACCATCCCGAACAGCCTCTACATCCTGCTGGCCGGCGGTGTGTTCAACACCGTGCTGGTGCCGCAACTGGTGCGTGCGATCAAGAACCACCACGACGGCGGCCAGGACTTCACCAACCGGCTGCTCACCTTCGGCTTCGTCGTACTGGCCGTTGTCACGGTCGCGTGCGTCCTGCTCGCACCCGCGATCGCCCAGCTGTACATGCCGGCGGAGCTGCACGACCCGTCCCGGGCGCCGGAGCGCGCGTCGATGATCATGTTCGTCCGGCTCTGTCTGCCGCAGATCTTCTTCTACGGCGCGTTCGTGCTGGTCGGCCAGGTGCTGAACGCGCGACGCCGGTTCGGCCCGATGATGTGGGCGCCGATCGCGAACAACGTCGTCGCCTGCGCGTCGATCGTCATCTTCATGCTGATCTACCGCACCGGCGACACCCCACCCACCTACAGCCACGGCGAGGAGCTCCTGCTCGGTCTCGGGCACACGGTGGGCATCGCCGTCCAGCTTCTGGTGCTGCTGCCGTATCTGAGGGCGAGCGGGCATCTGTACCGGCCGAAGTTCGGTCTGCGCGGTACCGGTCTGGGTCACACTGCCCGATTGGGCATCTGGACCGTACTGTTCGTCGCGGTGAACCAGGTGACTCTGGTCGTCGTCACCCGGCTCGCCATCGCGGGTACCGCGTCGCATGACCCGGGCGCGAAGGCGGGTCTGTTCGCCTACAGCACGGCGATGCTGATCATCCTGGTGCCACACGGCATCGTCACCGTGTCGCTCGCGACGGCCGCGCTGCCGCAGATGTCGGCACTCGCGGCCGACGGCGACCTGGTCGAAGTGGAACGGTTGTCGGCCCGGTCGATCCGGCAGACGCTGGCGATCGTCGTACCGGCGGCGGCCGCGATGATCGCCTTCGCGTACCCGATCGTCACGGTGATCGCCGGCTACGGCTCCGGCAAGAACAACCTGACGCTAATGTCGTACACGCTGATGGCGCTGGCGCTCGGCATCGTGCCGTTCACCGTGCAGTACTTCCAGCTGCGCGTCTTCTACGCGTTCGAGGACACCCGCTCACCCTTCTTCCTGCAGTGCGTGATCGCGGCGACGAACATCGCGGCGGCCGTGATCGGGGTCCGGGTGGTGCTGGACCAGCAGAACCTCCGGTTCAGCGGTGTGGTCCTCGGCGGGGCGTACGCGCTGGCGTACCTGGTCGCCGTACTGCTGTCCCGGCCCGTCCTTCGCCGGAAGGTCCCGCGGGTGCACGGCGCCGGGATCGGGTTGCCGCTGCTCGCGATGGTGATCGCCGCCGTCATCGCGGTGCTGGCCGGGCGCGGTGTGATCTGGCTGCTCGGCATGGCGGTGGAGTGGTCCGGACCCCTCGGCGCGCTCCTCGAACTCGCGGTGGCCGCCGTCGTGATGCTCCCGGTGTACGCCGGGGTGGCGAGGGTACTGAGGATCCACGAAGTCAACGACGTGGTGTCCATGGTCACATCGAAGCTGCCCGGACGCCGCTGAACCCGGTGGCTTGTGCACTCGTGCACCACTTGAGGGATCAGGGGGGCACTACGATGGGGCTGCGGTCAGGCCGCCAGCTGATCGTGACCGGGTCCCCGCCGACCGGATCCGGGGCGCCAGACGCAGGCCGACCAGTGCATCGAGGAGGGCGAGAGACACCGTGTCGAACCAGACCGTCAGTCCTGGTGCCCTGCTTGCCGGCCGGTACCGGATCGCCGAGCTACTCGCGGAGATCGACGGTGCCCGGGTGTGGCGGGCAGTGGACGAGGTACTCAGTCGGGCAGTCGTCGTGGACATCCTGCCGGTCGGCGACCCACGGACGAACCTGCTCTTCGATGCCGCCCGGCGCGCGGCCGCCGCGGCTGACCCCCGCTTCCTGCGCGTGCTCGACTGCGACATGCACGACGGCGTCACGTACTGCGTCCGCGAGTGGGCGGGCGGCCGTCCGCTGGAGCGGATGCTCGCGACCGGGCCGCTGACCGGTCAGCAAGCCGGCTGGCTCGCGCGCGAGGTGTCCGAAGCGCTGGAGAACCTGCACCGCACCGGTCTGTCCCACGGCTCGATCAGCCCGTCGACCGTCGTGGTCACCGACGCGGGCGCGATCAAGGTCGTCGGACTCGCCACCGAGGCAGCGCTGCGGTCCACCGGCCCGGGTTCGCCCGAGCACGACATCCACGCGCTCGGTGAGCTGCTCTACGCCTCGCTCACCGGCCGTTGGCCCGGCCCCGGCCCGGCCTGGGGGATGCAGCCGGCGCCGTTCGAGCACGGTCGTCTGCTCAGTCCGCGCCAGGTGCGAGCCGGCGTGCCGCGCTCCCTGGACGACATCTGCGACCGGTTGCTGAGCAACCCGCCGCGGCACCACACTCCGCCGATCACCAGCGCCGCCGGCCTGTCCGCCGCGCTGTCCGGTGTCGTCGGCAGCTCGCACGAGCCGCCGAACCAGATGGACGAGACCGTTCAGGTCGCCCGGCAGAACGGCAGCATCGACGACGCCACCCAGGTGGTGCCGCAGACAACGCCGCCGGCTCTCGACCCGACACCGCCGGCGTACCAGAGCAGCAACGGGCACGAGACGCACTCGGCGTACTCGACCGCGGCCGAGACCCGGCCGCTGCGGCAGCCACCGCCGTCGAACGGGAACGGTCGGCGCCGGGCCGACGACCCGAAGCCGAAGCCGAAGGGCTCGTGGGGCGGCCGGATCCTGATCCTGCTCGCCGTACTCGCGCTGCTGTCCGTGGTCGCAATGGCGCAGTTCCTGCTCAAGGGCGCGATGAACAACGACCAGGACGACGGCACCGACAGCGGCGCCGGCAAGCCGCCGGCCACGAGTACGACGCCGTCCGCGACCGGTGGACCGGCCAAGATCGTCAGCGCCAAGGACTTCGACCCGCCGCCGGACGGCAACGGCAACGAGCACCCGGACGACGTCGGGAAGTCCTACGACGGCAAGCAGGACACGAGCTGGACCACCATGTCGTACAAGAACAAGCCGAACTTCGGTGGCCAGAAGGAAGGCGTCGGCATCATCTACGACCTCGGCGAGCCGACAGCCGTGTCCAAGGTGCTGGTCGCGCTCAAGGGCGACGAGACCAGCCTGGAGCTGATGGTGCCGAAGGGTGACACGTCCAAGTCGCCGACCACGGTCAGCGGCTGGACGCCGGTCGCCACCGAGGAGGACCAGCCCGAGGGGACGACGACCCTGACACCGTCGGCGCCGACCCAGACGCAGTATGTTCTGGTGTGGCTGACGAAGATCCCGAAGGACGGCGGCGGGTACCGGGGCGAGATCTCGGAGGTCACAATCCAGAAATGACACCCGAGATCAGTCGGATCGGGCCGCCTGAACCCGTCGGCCGGCCGGCCGCGCCGGCTGGTCCGGTCAGCTACGACCAGCTGGACGACCACGAGCTGCTCCGGCTGCACGTCGCGGGCAACCCGGACGCGTTCGGGTATCTGGTCCGACGGCATCGGGACCGGATGTGGGCCGTCGCGATCCGCACCCTGGGTGAGCCGGAGGAGGCCGCCGACGCACTGCAGGAGGCGTTCATCTCGGCGTTCCGCCGGGCCGACTCGTTCCGCGGTGATGCCAAGGTGACCACCTGGCTGCACCGGATCGTGGTGAACGCCTGCCTGGACCGGATCCGTCGCCGTCAGGTCCGGGCGGCCGACCCGTTGCCGGAGGACGAAGACCGCGCCGCCGAGCTGGCCGGACCGGCCGAGGACGACCCGGCCGAGGTCCGCGAACGCCGGCTCGACGTACTCAACGCGCTGAAGCAGATCAACTCCGACCAGCGCAGTGCACTCGTCCTGGTCGACATGGAGGGTTACTCGATCGAGGAGGCCGCCGCGATCCTGGGCTGCGCGCCTGGCACTGTGAAGTCCCGCTGTGCCCGGGGCCGGGCCCGGCTGCTGCCACTGCTCCGACACTGGCAGACCACACGGTCCGGCTCCGAGGCGCCCGACGTACCCGCGAAAACTGCTGCCGAAGCGGTGGGAACCGAATGAGTGGGTACACCGTCGAAGCGGAGTCGCCATGTTCTGGCGGCTACGCTGCCCGATGCCTCGACCGGAGCACATCAGCCATGAGCACACCGCGCCCGATCCTGGGCACCTCCCGTGAGGAGGCGAGTTCCCGATGACCGATTCCGGTCTTCCGACCAGTGAGCACCTCGAGCACCTGGATCCGGACACCATCGCCGACCTGATCGAGAACCTGCTACCCGCACCCGAGGCCCACCGGGCTCGTGAACATGTGAAGGCCTGTCCGGACTGTCAGCAGACCTTCGACGCACTGCTGCAACTGTCCGCGGACCTGGCCGACGAGGGCCGGACGGACATCCCGATGCCGACCGACGTCGCCGAGCACCTCGACGCGGTGATCGTCTCGGAGTCGATGATGCGCTCGTCGACGATCGGTGTGCACTCGCTCGCGCAGATCCGCGAGGAGCCGCGCCGCCACCTCCCTAAGTTGCTGGGTGCGGCCGCGGCCGTCGTGGTTGTCGCGGCGATCGGCGTCGGCGTGGTCTTCGCGATCAAGGACAACGCGCCCGGGAACACGGCCGATACGACTCCGACGACCGCGCTGCCGACCGGTGCGCCGACGCTCTCCACCTCGGATGTCGGCCCGGACGCACAGCGTTGGCTGGAGAACTCCGGTGGCACACTGCTGAACGGCTCGGCGGACGAGCTCGCCTGCGCGAAGAACTTCGCGTCCGGCCGGCCCAACCCGCAGCTCCGGCTGGTGCAGCCAGCCAAGGTCGACGGCAAGCGCGCGACCGTGATCGGTCTGCAGGGCGGGTCGACCCAGGACATCCAGGTCTTCGTGGTGACCGGATGTAGCGAATCCGGGGGTGTCGCCAGCCCCTTCTACGACACTTCGGTGACACTGCGCAACCGCTGAGACGGCAATGCGGTACCACGGCCCGGTGATGGGTACCGTGGGAATGGTCGGCCTCTAGGATCCGTTGAGTACGACGTACAAGTCTCGACGACACGAGGAAACGCCTGCATGAGCGACTCCGCAGTTCGCAACGTCATCATCGTCGGCTCCGGTCCGGCCGGTTACACGGCCGCCGTGTATGCCGCCCGCGCCCGCCTCGAACCGCTCGTGTTCGAGGGCTCTGTCACGGCCGGTGGCGCACTGATGAACACCACCGACGTCGAGAACTACCCCGGCTTCTCGCAGGGGATCATGGGTCCCGCGCTGATGGACGAGATGCGCCAGCAGGCCGAGCGCTTCGGCGCCGAGCTGGTGGCGGACGACATCGTCTCGGTGGACCTGACCGGCGAGATCAAGGTGGTCACCGACTCCGCGGGCACCGAGCACCGGGCCAAGACCGTCATCCTGGCCATGGGCTCCGGCTACCGCAAGCTGGGCCTGCCGGACGAGGACCGGATGTCCGGCCACGGCGTGTCCTGGTGTGCGACCTGTGACGGGTTCTTCTTCCGTGAGCACGAGATCGCCGTCGTCGGCGGTGGCGACTCCGCGGTCGAGGAGGCCACCTTCCTGACCAGGTTCGGCAAGAAGGTCACGCTGGTGCACCGCCGCGGCGAGCTGCGCGCGTCGAAGATCATGGCCGACCGGGCGTTCGCGAACGACAAGATCGACTTCGCCTGGAACTCCGAGGTCGCCGCGATCCACGGCGACGACAAGCTGACCGGCGTCACCCTGCGGGACACCGTGACCGGTGAGACCCGGGAGCTGCCGGTGACCGGCCTGTTCATCGCGATCGGGCACGACCCGCGCTCGGAGCTGGTGAAGGGTCAGGTGCACCTGGACGAAGACGGCTACGTCCTGGTCCGCGATGGCAGCACCGAGACCAACCTGCCGGGCGTCTTCGCCGCCGGCGACCTGGTGGACCACACCTACCGGCAGGCGATCACCGCCGCCGGCACGGGCTGTGCGGCCGCCCTGGACGCCGAGCGCTTCCTGGCCACCTTGGAGCACGAGGCGACCGCCGCGGCTGCCGCGGCCACCGAGCCCGTCTCCGTCTGAACCTCACAACCACTGAAGGAGTTACGCCCGTGGGCGAGAAGATGAACGCCGTCACCGACGCCGAGTTCGACCAGACCGTGCTGAAGAGCGACAAGCCGGTGCTGGTGGACTTCTGGGCCGAGTGGTGCGGACCGTGCCGCCAGGTCTCCCCGATCCTGGAGGAGCTGGCGCAGGACCACAGCGACAAGCTCACCTTCCTGAAGATGAACGTCGACGAGAACCCGGTCACCCCGAGCAACTACCGTGTTACGGGTATCCCTACCATCAACGTCTACGTGAACGGTGAGCTGGCCAAGTCCATCGTCGGCGCCAAGCCGAAGGCGGCGCTGCTGAAGGAGCTGGCCGACTTCACCTCCTGAACGATCGGTAGGACCCCGTCCGCCACGGCAAGGAGCAGTTTGTGATGGAAGGCCCCCACGGCGTGTACCGGATCGGCGACAGCGGTGAGGCGGTCGCCGAGATCATCGGCAAGCTTCAGCGGCTGGGACTGCTGACGGGCGGTCACGACGTCTACGACGAAGCGACCGCGCACGCCGTTCGGGGCTTCCAGCAGCAACGCGGACTGATGATCGACGGGGTCGTCGGCCCGCAGACGTACCGCGCGATCGACGACGCACGCTGGCGGCTGGGCGACCGGCTGCTGACGTACGTCGTCTCGCACCCGCTGAGCGGTGACGACGTACTGGCGCTGCAGGCGAAGCTGCAGGAGCTCGGCTTCGCAGTCGCCCGGATCGACGGGATCTTCGGACCCGACACGCAGCGCGCGGTGACCGACTTCCAGCGCAACATGGGCCTGCCGGGTGACGGCACCTGTGGCCCGTCGACGTTCAAGGCGCTGCAGCGGATCAAGCCGATGGCGACGGGCGGCCGGCCGGATGCGTTGCGCGCGTCCGAGGCGGTTCGCGCCGCCGGCCCGCGGCTGTCCGGCAAGACCGTGGTGATCGATGCCGGTCACGGCGGCTTCGACCACGGCTGGGAGGGCTACGGCCTGCGCGAGTCCGACGTCGCGTACGACCTGGCCGCCCGGATCGAGGGTCGCCTGGGTGCGACCGGCGTACGGGCGTATCTGTCCCGGGGACGGGATCAGGGTCCGGACGAGTTGGCCCGGGCCGCGTTCGCGAACGAGACGGACGCCAACCTGTGCGTGTCGCTGCACACCGACGGGTCGATGAACCCGGAGGCCCAGGGTGTGGCGACGTACTACTACGGCAACGATCTGCACGGCGCCTCGTCGAGCGTCGGCGAGCAGTTCGCCGGGCTGGTGCAGCGCGAGATCGTCGCCCGCACCGACCTGCTGAACTGCCGCACCCATGCCAAGACCTGGGACCTGCTGCGGCGCACCAAGATGCCCGCGGTCCGCCTCGAGATCGGCTACGTGACCAACCCGCACGACTCCGCGCGGCTGGCCGACCCGGCGTTCCGCGACGTGATCGCCGAGGCCATCGTGGTCGCCATCCAGCGCGTGTACCTCCCGCCGGAGCAGGACGCGGCCACCGGCATGCTCCGCTTCGGCCAACTGACGGTCTAGTCGATTCCGGGGTGAGCCGTTCGTCATCTGAATGAGCGCTACTCGCCCGGCGATCACGCCGGGTGGGACGTCATTCAGTTGGGAGGGGCTCATGGCACATCCAGTCGTCCACACCGAGATCCGATCGGCGGACCCGGACGCGACACGTCAGTTCTTCGCGGACCTGTTCGGATGGAAGATCGCGTCCGAGGGCGGATTCCCGGGCTACACGTTCATCGACACCGGGACACCGGACGGACCGTACGTCGCGATCAGTCCGCGCCAGGGCGCAGAGGACGAGGTGCTGTTCTTCGTGTCCGTCGAGGACGTGGCGGACACCCTCGCGCGCGCCGAGAAGCTGGGCGGCAGCGTCGTCCAGCCGATGCAGCAGGTGCCCGGCACGAGCTTCGGCGTGTTCGCCGACGCCCAGGGCCACAAGATCGGAGTGGCCGCCACCGAATGACCACCCGAGGCGGGCCGCGCAGGGTCGGCCCGCCTCATCGGTTCAGTCCTTCTCGAGAGCGATCTTCGGGAGCACTCGGTCGAGTCCGCGCGGCAGCCACCAGGCGCGGTCGCCGAACAGCCGCAGGATGGCCGGGACCATGACGCACCGGATCAGCACCGCGTCCAGCAGCACCGCCGTCGCCAGCCCGAGCCCGAACTGCTTCAGCATCCGGTCCGGGCTGAGCAGGAACGCGCCGAACACCACGATCATGATCGCGGCCGCCGCAGTGATCACGCTGCCGGTGTTGGCCAGCCCTTCCCGGACGGCCTCCTTCGCATCCTTGGTACGCCGCCACTCCTCGTGGATCCGGGACACCAGGAACACCTCGTAGTCCATCGACAGCCCGAACACGATCGCGAAGATCATCACCGGCACGAACGCCTCGATCGGACCCGGCTGCGCACCGAACCAGCCCTGCTGGAAGACCAGCGTGATGACACCCAGCGAGGCGCCGATGCTGAGCAGGTTCAGGACCGCGGCCTTCAGCGGGATCAGCACGGACCGGAACACCGCCATCAGCAACAGTGCCGACAATCCGACCACGACCAGCACGAAGATCGGCAGCCGACTACTGACCGCGGACGCGAAGTCGTCGGCCGCAGCGGTGGCACCACCCACGAGGTACGTCGCCCCGGTCTGCGACTCGAGCCCTGGCAGGGTGTCGTTCCGCAACCGCTCGACCAGGTCACTGGTCGCTGCGTCCTGCGGTGCCGACTTCGGAAACGCCAGTACAGTCGCGACCTTGCCATCTGGTGTCAGTTGCGGCGGAGTGACCGCGGCGATGTCCGGATCGGCGGTCAAAGTGCGGCCGAGCGCCTGAGTTGCGGCCTGGTCGCCTTCGGACACGACCACCAGCGGACCGTTGAATCCCGGCCCGAATCCCTGGGCCAGCAGGTCGTACGCCTTCCGGCTGGTCTTGGCCGGATCGTCCGTCCCGGCATCCGCGAACCCGAGCCGCATGTCCAGCGCCGGCAACGACAACGCGACCAGCGCGATCGTCCCGAGGACCAGCGGCACCCACGGTCCACGCTGCACTGCGGCCGCCAGCTTCCGCCACCCGTCCCCCGGCGTACGGCGCTGCTTCGCGGCATGTTTGCGAACACTCCGCTCGATGCGCTTCCCGAACAGCGTCAGGAGCGCCGGCAGCAGACTCACCGCGGCGAGCATCGTCATCAGCACGGTCAGGGTGACACCGAGCGCGACGCCTTGCAGCGAACCGAGTCCCAACGCCAGCAGGCCCAGTAGCGCGATCACCACAGTGCAGCCGGCGAACATCACCGAACGGCCGGCGGTGTCCAGGGCGACGATCGACGCGGTCGCGCGGTCGGTCCCGTCCTTCAGCAACTCATGGCGGTAGCGGGAGAAGATCAGCAACGCGTAGTCGATGCCGACACCGAGTCCGACCAGGATCATCACCGGTGCGGTGTAGTCGGGCACAGTGAACAAGTGCGAGGCCAGCACCAGCAGCCCCAGCGTGCTGCCGACCGCAAACAACGCCGTCAGCAGCGGAAGTGTTGCCGCCAGCAACGATCCGAAGAGGAACACCAGGATCACCAGCGCGGCCAGGATGCCGGCACCTTCGGACGCACCACCCGCACTCTCCGCCGCCGATCGTGCCAGGTCGCCACCGACCTCAACGGTCAGACCGGGGACCCGGAACTGCTGGGCCTTCTCGATGATCGAGCGGACGTCCTCGATCGGCATGTCCGCCACGGCGACATCCAGACTCACCGTCGAGTACGCCGTACGCCCGTCTGGTGAGAGTGATCCGGGAGCAGTGAACGGGTCGGCCACCGACGCAACGTGCGGGAGGCCGCCGACAGCGGCCAGCATCGAGAGGACTCGCGGCTTCTCGGGCTGGAGTCCGCCGTCGGCATGCATGACGATCTGCACCGAGGCGGTCTCCCCCTGCGGCTGGTGCTCGCGGAAGATGTCGGTCACACGCTGGGAGTCGGTCCCGGGGAGCGAGTTGTCGTTCTTGTAGCTGTCGCCGACCACCGTCGACGCGGCGGTCACCGCGACGAGGGCGACCACCCAGAGCAGCAGGGCGAGTCCGGCGTGCCGCATCGACCACCCGGACACCCGGTGCAGCAATCCGGGCCGTCCACTCTCCTTCCGGGGCGGGCGTCGTACTGGGGTGTCCACGGTCATCGCCGGGCCTCCTCACATCCTGATAAGTAGATTGACTACATGTTGCCTCTCGACAGTAGCAGGCATATGAGTAGACTGGCTACATGAAGGCGGATGCGCTGCGTGGGCACCTGGACCCGATGATCCTGGCGGTCGTCGAGCCCGAACCGCTGCACGGCTACGCGATCATGGAAGCCCTGCTGGAGCGCAGCGGCGGCGAGCTCGACCTGCCCACCGGCACGCTGTACCCGGCGCTTCGGCGGCTGGAGCGGGCCGGCTACCTGGCCAGCGAGTGGAGCACGGTCGGCGGCCGGAAGCGGCGGACGTACCAGCTCACCTCGGCCGGCCAGAAGATGCTTGCCTCAGGCAAGCAGGAGTGGCTGACCTTCCGGGCTGTGGTGGAAGGCGTTCTACGCCCGGGCCAGGCGTAGGCAACGGCCGGCCTGAAGACCGACGAACGCCAGCGGCAGAACGACGAACGCCCCGACGACCCCGAACGCGGGGAGGTCGGGCGTGCGACCGCCGGTCGCCGACATGGCGACACCGATCAGGCTGATCACGACGGCGCTGACCAGGGCGAAGACTGCCGTAACGCGAGTGAGGTGCTGGCGGACGAACGCGTTGCGCAGGCCGATGCCGGCCGCGATGACAGCCACGACCGCGCCGGCGATCGCGAACATGCCCACGGTCCGGACGAACGACTGCAGGAACTCGTTCACCGGGTTCGGCGTCGCCGGGTCCTGGTTCCAGCTCCAGACGCCTTCCTGCCAGACGATCGGCTGGATGATCAGCGCCAGGAACAGCATCATCGCGGTCCGCCGGCTCTGGCTGACCGCGAGATCGGCGCGATAGCCGGGGACGACGTCGGACAGCTCACCGAAGTCGGCCACCGCCTCGCGCTCGGCCTCGTCCCGGTCGAGTCCGTCGGCCTCGAAGGCCTCGGTCGCGTCGACCAGGTGGTCCCGCGCCTCGGCGAGCAGGTCGGCCTTCCGCCGGCGCGGGCCGGGCAGCGCCTTGCCGAGTGCGGTCAGGTACGCGTCAACCGGCGTACTGGTGCTGGACACGTCTTCCAGTATGGGGATGCCGGGACCCGATCACGTCCGGGGTCCCACTGACTGTCCCCTGAGCTTGGTGTTCCGACGGTGCCGCAGGACGAAGAAGCCGACGTAGGAGATGACCACGAGGGCGAAGCCGACCTTCTCCGCGGCCGGTGTCTGGCCTTGCGGCCACAGGGTGCCGTTGAGGTAGTGGTTGATGTACCCCGCCTCGTACGGAGTCTCGCCGCCCTTGCGCAGGAAGAACTTCTCCACGTCGGTGAACGGGCACTCGTAGTCGAAGACCACGATCGAGGCGCTCCACACCACGACGGCCAGGTGCGCCCAGATCACCTTGGGCCATTTCCAGGCCAGGAATCCGCCGAGGACGAAGAACAGCAGGAACGCGGCGTGCACCACGACCATCACGTCCGCGAGGAAACGCCAGATCATCGCGACCCCGCCTCAGGGACTCGGCGTACGGGTGAGGGCGTCCCGGACCGTGACCGGCTTGGGCGGTGAGTGCTCGGGCCTGATCGCGCCCATCAGCCGCTCCACCGCGGCCTCCATCTCGCTGCGCCACGTCACCGCTGAGCGCAGATCCAGCCTCAGCCTGGGATTCCGTGGGTGCTCGCGGACGACGCCGAAGCCGACCGCACGGAGGAACTCGGTCGGCCAGACACAGCCCGGCCCGTCCCACCTGGAGTCGCCGAACGCCTCGACGGCCCGGAACCCACGCTTGAGCACATCCTTCGCCACCGCCTGGACGAGGATCTTGCCCAGTCCGAGGCCGAGGTAGCGCGGCAGGATCCGCCCGGTCGCGAGTACGACGGCGTCCGGGCTGACCGGCGCGGTCGGGAACGCCTGGATCCTCGGCAGGTACGTCGCCGGGGCGTACACCGCGAACCCGGCCGGCTCGTCGTCGACGTACAGGACGACGCCCGCGGTACCCCAGTCGAGCAGTAGCTGTGACAGCCAGGCCTCCTTCTCGAGGCCGGTGTCGCCGTTGCGGTCGGCCTGCTTGGCGGCGACCGGGTCGAGCTCCCAGAACACACAGTCACGGCACGGCACCGGCAGCTCGCCGAGATTGGCGAGCGTCAGCGGTTCCAGCCGTCGGGCCATCAGCGCGTCCGGTCCGCGGTGCCCGGTGTCCGGTGGGGCGGCGTCCTGCCTGTTAGCTTCGTCACCTTGGGTGTCCCCCTGCGGCTCATCGGGCCGCCGGAGCCGGAGTGGGAGCCGCTGCCCGCACGTCCGGGGTCTCGGTCGCCTCCGGGGCGACGTACCGTTGCTGCACCTTGGCGGCCGGTTGCCGCCGGAAGAGCTCGCCGGCGAAACCGGCCAGCACACCCAGTAGCAGTCCGCCGAGCGTCCAGCCGGCAGCCTTGCCCACGCTCATCCCAGATTCCTGCCTTCCGCTCCACCTCTCAGGCCGCACCCGACCGCGGACTGTCTCAGCAGCCAATCCGCGGCATGGTCGGAACCTGCCCCTATAAGGCATGGTAGTGAGAGGTCACGCCGTTCCACAGCCCAGGCACACTCGGGCTGCGCGGCGTAGCCTGGTGACTTCCCTCGATCACCGTCCATGGAGTGGCTCAGTGAGTGCTGACGTGCCTGATGTCCGGCAGACCCGTCTCGACAACTACGTCGACCGGTACGCAGCACGGACCAAGGGCATGACCGCATCCGAGATCCGGGCACTGTTCTCGGTCGCCAGCAGGCCCGAGGTGGTCTCGCTGGCCGGCGGCATGCCGAACATCGGTGGACTCCCCCTCGACGTGGTCGGCGGCGCGGTCCGCGACCTGGTGATCGACAACGGTGCGGTGGCGATGCAGTACGGCTCCGGCCAGGGCGATCCGGTACTGCGGGATCAGATCTGCGACGTGATGCGGCTGGAGGGGATCGACGCCCACCCGGACGACGTCGTCGTCACGGTCGGGAGCCAGCAGGCCGTCGACCTGGTCACCCGTGTGTTCTGCGACCCGGGCGACGTGGTGATCTGCGAGGCTCCGTCGTACGTCGGTGCCCTCGGTGTCTTCCGTGCGTACCAGTGCGAGGTCGTCCACGTCGCGATGGACGACGACGGCGTCGTACCGGAGGCGCTCGAGCAGGCGATCACAGCCGTGCGTGCGGCCGGCAAGCGGATCAAGTTCTTCTACACGATCCCGAACTTCCACAATCCGGCCGGTGTCTCGCTGTCCAACGAGCGGCGTTCGCGCGTGCTGGAGATCTGTCAGCGCGCCGATCTGCTGGTGCTGGAGGACAACCCGTACGGGTTGCTCGGCTTCGACGGTGAGCCGCAGCGGGCGCTGCGTGCCGACGACCGCGAGGGCGTGATCTACCTCGGTTCGTTCTCGAAGACGTTCGCGCCGGGCTTCCGGGTCGGCTGGGCGGTCGCGCCGCACGCCGTACGCGAGAAACTCGTGCTGGCGCAGGAATCCGCGACCCTGTGCCCACCGGTCTTCAGTCAGCTCGCGATCTCGTCGTACCTGACCCGGCATGACTGGCTCGGGCAGGTGAAGCAGTTCCGGGAGATGTATCGGGAGCGCCGCGACGCAATGCTGGCGGCGCTGACGGAAAAGATGCCCGCGGCAACGACCTGGACCAGGCCGGGCGGCGGGTTCTACGTCTGGCTGACCCTGCCGGACGGGCTGGACGCGAAGGCGATGCTGCCGCGCGCGGTCACCGCGCGGGTGGCCTACGTACCGGGAACCGCCTTCTTCGCCGACGGTTTCGGGTCGCAGTGCATGCGACTGTCGTACTGTCATCCGACGCCGGAGCGGATCACCGAAGGCGTCGGCCGGCTGGCCGCGGTGATCCACGAGGAGCTCGAGCTCCGGCAGACCTTCGGCCCGCTGCCACCCGGCGCCGGGCACGGGTACGACGCCCCGGGTCCGGAGCTGACCTGATAGCCAGTGCGCAAAGGTTGCGCAATGGATCTGCGGGCGGCCGGGGGTCCTTGACGCGGTAGCGGTACCGTTCCAGTGGGCCTCGGGACCGGCGACCGTGCCGGAGTCGCCCACGAGTGATCGGGATATTTGTGATGAGTGATCTGGGTCGAGTGCTGGTACTGGCAGGCGGACTGTCACACGAGCGGGACGTCTCGCTCCGGTCCGGCCGACGGGTCGCCGACGCCCTGCGCAGCGTCGGCGTCGAGGTCGAGCAGCGTGACGTCGACGCGAACCTGGTCGAACGGCTCCGCGACGATCCGCCGGACGCGGTCTTCCCCGTCCTGCACGGCGTCACCGGCGAGGACGGCGCGCTCCGCCAGGTCCTCGACCTGTACGGCGTTCCGTACGTCGGCGCCGACGCGGCGGCGTGCCGGACTGCCTTCGACAAGCCGGTCGCGTCCACCATGGTTGGCGCTGCCGGACTGCAGACACCCTCGTCTGTGGTGCTCGGGCACGAGACGTTCCGCGAGCTGGGCGCCGCCGCGCTGATGGAGGCGGTGATCCACCAGATCGGGCTGCCGCTGGTGGTGAAGCCGGCCCGCGGTGGTTCGGCGCTCGGTGCGTCGATCGTGCGGTCGGCCGAGGAGCTGCCATCGGCGATGGTGAACTGCTACGCCTATGGGCCGGTCGCCCTGATCGAGCAGTACATCCACGGGACCGAGATCGCGGTGACCGTGGTCGACACGGGCGACGGGCCGCGCGCGCTTCCTGCGGTGGAGATCCGGCCGGATTCCGGGTTCTACGACTACGAGGCCCGCTACACCGCCGGCGCGACGCAGTTCGTCGTACCGGCTCAGCTGGGCGATGGCGTCGCGGCCGCGTGTGCTTCGGCGGCGGTCACGGCCCATGAGGCGCTGGGGCTGCGCGATCTGTCGCGGTCGGACCTGGTCGTGGACGCTTCGGGAGTGCCTTGGTTCCTGGAGGTCAACGTCGCTCCAGGGATGACGGAGACGTCGTTGGTGCCGTTGGCAGCCGAGGCCGCGGGCATCGAGCTGGGTGTGCTGTGCCGCGACCTGCTGGCTGCGGCCGCGGCTCGTTGTTGAGGTCCTGATGGATGGACGGCCGCTGTGGCGGACGGTGCTGACGCCGCGGTGGTCCGGATTGTTGCTGTTGGCATTGGCCATTGCTGCGGTGATGTCCGTGCTGGGCGTTTGGCAGTTGGACGTGTACCAGTCGAAGACCGACGCGGCCACGGCCAAGCGAGCCGAGGGTGAGCCGGTCGCGTTGCAGTCGCTCTTCTCGATCGACGAGGGTCTCCCGTCGAAGGCTGTCGGCCGGCGCGTGACCGTGAGCGGTACTTGGGCGCCCGGTGCGGATCAGGTCTTCATCGCAGATCGGCGGCAGGGTGATCGGGACGGGTTCTGGGTCGCAACCCCTCTGATGGTTGACGGTTCGGGTGCCGTGATGGTCGTCCGCGGTTGGGTTGCCTCGGTCAACGATCCGGCCGCGACGGCACCCACAGGCCCGGTGAAGCTGACAGGAACGGTCACGGCCTCCGAGGCCGAAGACTCCTCCGCCGACGCCGCCAAGGGCCGCGTCCTGTCCTCGCTACGCATCCCAACGATCGTCCACCTGGTCGACTACCGCTTGTACGACGCCTTCGTCATCCAGTCGTCAGTCGAGTCCGGCGCCGTACCTTCCCCCGCCCCAGCCGTAGTACCCCCGCCCCCGCCTCCCACCGACCACGCCGGCCTCCGCAACGTCGCCTACGCCTTCCAATGGTGGATCTTCGCCGCCTTCACCCTCTGGATGTGGTGGCGAATGGTCACCGACGCCCACCGAACCGAAGCAGAGCCCAACGACTCAGCCGACGGAACCGATGGCGGGTCCGACGGTGAGCCCGCCGGTGACGGCGCCGGGGGCGGTGGGGCTGACAGGTCCGACGACGCTTCGGACGACGCGACTGCTGACGGGTCCGATCGTCAGCCTGGCGAAGGCGCCCGGGCCACTGCGGCTCACCGATCCGACTAGGGCTCGCATGACAGGACCGAGGTCGATCCGGAGGTGAGCCGGCTGGCGATGGGGGCTTAGACGCAGAAGGCTGACGGGACCCCGTTGGACTGATGGTGGTCCGCTCGTCAGCCTGGCGAAGCCGCCCGGGCCACTGCGGCTCACCGATCCGACTAGGGCTCGCATAACACGACCGATGGTCGATCCAGTGGTGAGCCTGGTAGCGACGGGGACCCAGACGCGGAGGCTGAGGGGACCGATCTCGGGACCGATGGTCGATCCGGTGATGAGCCTGGTAGCGAGGGTGACCGAACCGATGGGGTAGACGGGTCCGATGACGGCTCGTGTGAGGT
Organism: Kribbella pittospori; assembly: GCF_004331465.1. Lineage (GTDB taxonomy): Bacteria > Actinomycetota > Actinomycetes > Propionibacteriales > Kribbellaceae > Kribbella > Kribbella pittospori. The sequence goes on along the minus strand of NZ_SJKB01000013.1, from coordinate 63,712 downwards.
GACCGCTGGTCGATCCGGTCGTCGGCCTGGTGATGACGGCGACCAAGCCGCGAAGTCTGCCGGGTCTGAACGAGAGACCGATGGTGAGTCGAGTAGTGGGCCTGTGGTGAAGGTGACCGGGCCGATGGGGTAGACGGGTCCGATGACGGCTCGCATGACAGGACCGATGGTCGGTCCGGTGGTCGGCCTACTGGTGAAGGTGACCGGGCCGGTGGGGCTGTGGAGTCGAGCGGTACCGTTTCAGCGTGACCTCACCAGCCGACCCCGCCACCTCCGCCACCCCGCAGCCACTCACGCCGGCCGTCCGCGGTGCACTCACCCGGTATCGCGTGATCGCCTACATCGTCGGTGTCATGCTGCTGGTGCTGCTGTTCGTCGCAATGCCCCTGAAGTACCTCGCCGACGACCCCAGCGCAATGGACGTCGTAGGCCCCCTCCACGGCTTCCTGTACGTCATCTACCTACTCGGCACCTTCGACCTCTTCCGCCGAGTCCGATGGTCCCTCCCCCGCCTGGTCCTGATGGCCCTGGCCGGCACCATCCCCTTCCTCTCCTTCTACGCCGAACGCAAAACCACCCACGAACTTGTAGGCCGCTAATCCCGCAGCCGCCCTCTCGCGGCGGCCTCAGCTTGTCCCTCGTGCCAAGCCCTCAACGACATCACCCAGGCAAACCGCGCCAGCTGAAACCAGCTAGCCACGCACGCCTGGGACAATCGGCCTCGCCCTTCGCATCCTGGTGAGTCTGTGTCTGACAGTCCCCGATAGGCGCCAAGCTCGAGCTGCCGCGCTTCGCTTGCCATCGGACGTACGGGGTCTTGTCGCCTCGTGAGGTCACCTGGCGACAAGTTCTCAGCTAGCTTGCTCCCGTGTCGACGAGGCGCTCCCCTAGGCCTGTCGCGGCGCCGACGCCACCGCGCCTCGACACCTCGGCCATCACGATCTCGATGACACACTCAAATGCCACTGCGGCCACCAACTCGGTCGACGTCCGCAAGCCCGACATCGGCGACCGCGGCTCCCGGTACGCGCCTCTTCCCTCCGTGTACTGGGAGAACCTGACCGGCCTCGACTGATACGCCTCAACTGGGGCGATCGACTGGTCCCTCGCCGTAGGCCCTCACCGACGCCAAGCTCCCCGCCAGCCACCTCATCAAAGCCGCCCACGCCCGAATGTTTCACATGAAACATTCGCCGCAAGTCCCCAAATAGCTTTGTCGACAAATCCCGCGCGGATCGGTTCGAGACCAGGCCCGCACCCGAACCCCCAGAATTCCTCCCCCAACGCGATCCTAAGCACCTTCGCGCAGCGTGTCGCCGCCCTGCTCTCGACGCCAACGGCTAGAAGCGGCAGCCCCGCACCTCGCTAAGAATCCCGCACACAGAGGAATCCGGCAGTTCCGGACGCCAGCCTCGCCGACCCAACGGCCGTTCGAGGTTCCGACCTGTCGGCCTTCTCGCCCGGGTTCCTGATGCGCAGCGCCCCCTCACACCTCAGCTCTCCTCACGGTCCCTGCCGAGCACCTGCCCACTCCCGCCCGCTGCCCACTCCCGCCCGCTGCACAGCCTCGCTCGGCCAGGCCGACCTCGCGGATCCGGCGTCGACACTCCGCGGCCGTGAGCCGCGGATGCCCTCGGCAACACCCCGCGCCCGGCTGCCCGCCCTCCGCCAGCGTCCGCCCGCGCGGAGAACGGGTAGTCCCAGCCCGGCCACGGACCAACACTCGCCGGAACGAGGCTCTGTGCCGTCCGCAGCCGACGACTACCCGTCGTTCGGTGCACCCAGAGACCGAGTCAGCAGCCGCGGCCGAGGCTGACTAGCGAGTGCGGGGTCGAGATGAAACCAGCCAGGCTGCACGACTCCGCTATCCCCCCAGGCGCCGGTGCCCTCGGCAACTGCCGTCGCCCGTCCGCCCCGGACTTCGCCGACGTCTGCCGTACCAAGGACGACGACTCCGCCGACCGCAGGCACCAAGGATCTCGGCAACTGCCGCCGCCTCCTCACCTGGAGTCCGCTGCCGTCTACGCCAGGAGGCGTCATGCCACAGGCCTCGCTCGTACGAGGTGCGGGTAGTCCCCTACCGCCTTCCTCCGCCCGAACGCCGTCCCCGGGGGCACTGCGTCCGGCTCCGCCCCCGTCTTCGACAGATCCTGAGGCGTCGGACAAGCAGCCGCGGGCGAGTCGGCTAGCCGGTGCTGGACTGATGTTTCATGTGAAACATTCGATGACTGGCTGGCGGAGATCTGGCCGAGCGAGTTCGCTCTACTCCTCCGACCCGAGACGCCGGCTGCTCGGCGAGCTGCTCAGTCCTGCCGTCTCCCGGACCTCCGACCGTGCCGAGGAACGACCAGTCGTCACTGAGTTTGCAGAGCGGCGCGGCGCGCCTCGCTGGCAAGCGCAGTCGTCCTCGAGGTCAGCCTGTCGCCGCGCTGCAGACATCCACGCAGCCCCGGCGGCGGTGGCCTCGGGCCGACGGCTCACGTGCCTCGGTCCACTTGGAGGGGCCGAACGACGTCCAGTCTGACCTCCACTCGACCGGCTGAACGGCCGCGGTCGAAGCGAGCTAGCTAGAGAGTGCGGGCGTGGACATGAAGCCAGCGAGGTCCGGTGTACTTCGGACCTCGCGCCGGGCGAGGTGGGTTCTGTAAGTGCGCTTGTCTTCCGACCCAGGTCTTCGTCGCGAACGCCGTACCGAAGGACGGGTGGTGGTCAGTCGGCTTGCAGCCTGGTCCGCTCCCGGCGCCACGTTGAGCTGGGCTCGTGCCTACCTCCTGTCCTTCGGGACATCAGGAGGACTGACTGGCACCCCGATCGGCGGGAAGTCCGTAGGTGGGGATCTCGGCGCCGAGGACCTCGTGGACCGGGGCGGGTGGGCGCCGGTCTTGCCTGGCTGCGCCGGATCAGGCGACGCCGGCCTTGCCCGGCCGAGCTGGGTCGGGCACTGAGCGCCGACCCGTCGTGCTCCGGAGGATCGTGGCCGGGGGTCAGAGCCGCGGGCAGTTGCCGCGGCGGGATGCACGACCGGTGGGAGTGAACGGCCGGGGCGGAGTGAACGGCCGGCGCGGGATGGGCGACCGGGGCGGGGTGGGCGACCGGGGCGGGGTGGGCGACCGGGGCGGGGTGGGCGACCGGCGCGGGGTGGGCGACCGGCGCGGACGAGCGGGGCGGAGTGGACGACCGGGCGGGGTGCTCGGCCGGGGCCGGGGTGGGGGGGCCGGGCGGGGGTCGGGGCGATCGGAGCTTCTGCGGCGTGGGGTCGTCGGTGGGCGCCGTGGTTGGTGCGGTCGCGTGGGACGACTGGGGTGTTGGTGTGGTTGGGAGGTGGCGGTCTCGGCGCCCTTGTCAGTCCGCTGCATGACGGTGGTGCGAGGGGCCGCTCGCCGGGGCCGAGTCGGTGGAGGTGACTAACGCCGGCGGGTCACGGGGTGGTGGGTTACGGGGGGGTGGTCCGGAGTCGCCTTGGCGCTTGTGGCGCAGGTCGTGACCCGGTCACTGCGACCGACCCACTGCTGGAGATCGTCTACCGCCCGGCCGTGTCGGTAGGTGGCGGGTTGAGGGTCGCGTTGTGCGACGGCGTACATGGCGTGGCTTTGGGGCGCTGGTCTTGGGAGTCCTCGCGTGGAGCGGGGCGGTGTGCGGTTGTGTCGGCACGGGAGGCGGCCGTGGAGGTGGGGCGGTGGTAGCCGGGTGCTGCCCGCGACGGTGGTGGTCGTGTCCGCGAGGTGGTGGCTGCGAGATGTGGTCGCGCCCGCGAAGTGGTCGCGGCGTAGTGGTGGCCGTGCCAGCGAGATGTGGCCGCGAGATGGGGCGTGCCCACGGGAGTGGTCGCGGTGAGGTGGTGCTTCCCGTGAAGTGGTGATGGCCGCGACGGTGGTGGTGCTGGCGGCGACGGTGGTTGTTCGGCCCGCGGCGTGGTGGACCTGCGGGCTGGTGTTGACCGTGAAGGAGGAGTGCTGGCCGCGAGCTGGTGCTGCCTCGCGAAGGTGGTCCTGCCCGCCAAGGTGGTGCTGGCCGCGAAGGTGGTGCTGGCGCCGGATCCCTCGGGTGCCGCCCGCGAAGGTGGTGCTGCCCGTGCGACCTACGGGGTCTGCTTGTTGGGGTCCATGAGGGTGACTATGCGTTCTAGGTCGTCCAGGGACGCGAACTCTACGGTGATTTTGCCCTTGGTTTTGCCTAGGTCTACTTTGACGCGGGTTTCGAAGCGGTCGGAGAGGCGGTCGGCCAGGTCGACCAGGCGCGGGGCGACCGGCTTGTTGCGGCGGCGTTGGGTGGGGGTGGCGTCGTCGGCGTTCATGTCGCCCAGGGCGACGATCTCCTCGACGGTGCGGACGGAGAGCCCCTCGGCGACGATGCGTTGGGCCAGGCGCTCGATGGCGTCGCCGCTGGGGAGGCCGAGCAGGGCGCGGGCGTGACCTGCGGACAGGACGCCTGCGGCTACGCGGCGCTGTACGCCGGCCGGGAGCTTCAGGAGGCGCAGGGTGTTCGAGATCTGCGGGCGGGAGCGGCCGATCCGGGTGGCGAGGACTTCCTGGGTGCAGCCGAAGTCGTCGAGCATCTGCTGGTACGCCGCTGCTTCCTCGAGCGGGTTCAGCTGGCTCCGGTGCAGGTTCTCCAGCAGCGCGTCCCGGAGCATCACGTCGTCCGAGGTGTCGCGAACGATGGCCGGGATTGTGGCGAGGCCTGCCTCCTGGGTCGCGCGCCAGCGGCGCTCGCCCATCACCAGTTCGTACTTGTCGTGCTCCAGTCGGCGTACGACGATCGGCTGCAGCAGCCCGATCTCCTTCACCGAGTGGACCAACTCCTCCATCGCCTCCTCGTCGAAGACGCTGCGCGGCTGCTTCGGGTTCGGGGTGATCTTCGAGACCTCGATCTCGGCGAACTCCGCACCCGGCACCGCGGCGAGCTCCGACTCAGGCCGTGCGGCCGGCGGTGCTCCCGGAATCGAACTGGACTTGCTGCCGAGGGTGGCGGTGCTCCCAGGAGCAGGCGTGCTGGGGATCAGCGCGCCAAGTCCGCGTCCGAGTCGGGTGTTCATCGCGCTCCCTCGAGTTCGACAACCTGCTGATGTCCTGCGGTCCTACCGAGCACCGTTTCACGTGAAACAGCCCGCCCAGGAATCCTGCTGGAGCAACCGTAACCGGTGTCCCAGTACGCCGGGCGGGCCAGGGCCGTCGACGGATCAGGTGTTGTTGCGCATGGCGATCTCACGGGAGGCCTCCAAGTAGGAGAGCGCTCCGGCGGACGCCGGGTCGTACGCGAGGACCGTCTGCCCGTGGCTCGGTGCCTCCGAGATCCGGACCGAGCGCGGTACGGCGGTCCGCAGTACGGCGTCCTGGAAATGGCCACGAACCTCGGCCGCGACTTCGCCGGCCAGCTTGGTGCGGGCGTCGTACATCGTCAGGAGGATCGTGGAGACGTCGAGACCCGGGTTCAGGTGCGACTTCACCATGTCGATGTGGCGGAGGAGCTGGGACAGACCCTCGAGCGCGTAGTACTCGCTCTGGATCGGGACCAGCACCTCGCGGGCGGCGGTCAGCGCATTGACCGTCAGCAGGCCGAGCGACGGCGGGCAGTCGATGAAGACGTAGTCGTACTTCTCTCCCGCGGCCTCGGTCTCGGCCAGGTGCGCGTCGAGGGCACGCTTCAGCCGGCTCTCCCGGGCCACGATGCTGACCAGTTCGATCTCGGCACCGGCCAGGTCGATGGTTGCCGGGATCACCATGATCCCGGGGTGCTCGGCGCACGGCTGGAGCAGCTTGCCCAGCGACTCACCCTCGATGACCGCCTCGTAGACACCCGGAGTGCCTTCAGAGTGATCGATGCCTAGGGCCGTCGACGCGTTGCCCTGGGGGTCGAGGTCGATGACCAGGATCCGCGCGCCGTACAGCGCCAGGCCGGCGGCGACGTTCACGGTCGTCGTGGTCTTGCCGACGCCACCCTTCTGGTTGGCGACAACGAAGACCCGGGTCTCGGCAGGCAGCGGGAACTCGCGGCCCATAGTGCGTCCTTCATTCACCAGCAGGGTCCGTTCGGTGGCGGCGGCGATCGGAGTCTCGAGAAGTCGTCGCTGAAGCTCGTCCGACGTGGCCCGCGCGGCGATCTGTGCGGCAGTCATAGCGCCCATTCCAATAGGTGCGGGACTTGGCCCGAAGAGGATGTCGGTAGGGGTCGGGGCGGGTGTGCCCCCAGGTTCATCCACAGGCTTCTGTGGACGAATCCCCGCGTGCGAAGGCAGTTTCATGCGGTCGTCATCCACAGGCGGTGGAGACTCGGAGAAGTTGTCGTCGGCATCTACCAGCGATGCCGTTTCACGTGAAACACCATCATCTCCTGGCGCCCCGGCTTCACGTGAAACGGGAGTCTCGTCAGGAGCGGATGCTTGGTCGAGACCGGTCGCGGCGACCGACCGGAGAGCAGAACTGTCGATCGGCGGCAGGTACTCGTCGCTCGCCGGCTCGGCGTCTGCGGTCAGCAGTTGGGAGTTGGAAGCGGGTTGTGCGGGCCAGCCGATCGCCTGGGAACTCTTGGCTTCCCCGGTGCTCTTCTCGGGCCATCCGAGGGCACGACTCACCAACCCACTCACCTCCCGCGTCTTCCGTGCCGGGATCCCCCTGCAGCACGTCCGGCCACAATACTCACGACTGTCGTCGGCTGGGCCAGTTCATCGACGCCGAGTTGGTGAATGTGCCACAGCTCGGCTCCGAGGGCCTCGAGTTCGCGTTCGGAGGCGTCCAGTTCCTCCTCGACGGACGAGCCCTTCATCGCCAGCATCAGCCCCCCTTCGACGCACAGTGGCAGGCACCACCCGGCCAGTTTGCCCAAGGGGGCGACGGCCCGGGAAGTCACCACGTCGTACGACGCCGGCGGGAGTTCTTCGGCCCGTGCGCGGACCACGGTGGCGTTGTCGAGTCCGAGGGACTCGACCGCCTCCTGGAGGAACGTGGTGCGCCGGAGCAACGGCTCGACGAGCGACACGTGGAGGTCGGGACGAACGAGAGCGAGCACGATGCCCGGTAGGCCTGCGCCGGTGCCGATGTCGGCGACCGTCGAGTCCTCGGGGACCAGCCGCTCGAGGACGGCACAGTTCAGCAGATGGCGATCCCACAGCCGCGGGACCTCGCGCGGGCCGATCAATCCGCGGAGAGTTCCTTCGGTGGCCAGCAGTTCGGCGTACGCCGCAAGCCGGACCGCCGCCCGTGGATACAGCTTCTCCACGAGCGGCGGCGTTTCACGTGAAACAGGTTCGGTCACAACGTCACACGTCCGGCGATCATCGGATCACGACGGCTGGACGACGACGCGGCGGCGCGGCTCCTCGCCCTCGGACTCGCTGGTCAGGCCGGCGGCGGCCACCACGTCGTGGACGACCTTGCGCTCGAACGGCGTCATCGCGTCCAGGCGCACCGGAGTACCGGTCGCCTTCGCCTCCTCGACGGCCTTCCGGCCGACCTCTTCCAGCTCGGCCTTCCGGTTCGCCCGGTAGTTCGACACGTCCAGCATCAGCCGCGACCGCTCACCGGTCTCCCGGTACACGGCCAGCCGGGTGAGCTCCTGCAGCGCCTCGAGCACCTTGCCGTTCTCGCCGACCAGGTTGTTCAGTTCCGCACCGACGATCGAGACCGCGGCACGGTCGCCGTCGATGTCCATGTCGATGTCACCGTCGAGATCGGCGATGTCCAGCAACTCCTCGAGGTAGTCGGCGGCGATGTCGCTCTCCGCCTCGAGCGCCTTCAGACGATCGGCAGCGGAGTCGGTGGACTCCCCTGTCGCCTCGTTGTTCTGCATGCCGTCGCTCACGGCCACTCCTTCACAATGTCGAGATCCGCCCCACGGGGACCCAGGTCATACACAAGCAGGAAGAGGAATCAGCGCAGGCAGGTCAGCGTGATCCGCCGGACTTCTTCTGCGCAGCCTTCTTCTGGGCGGCAGACTTCGCCGCCGGCTGGCGCTTGGCAGCCGTCCTCTTCTTGCCGGCCGGCTGCTTCTTGGCAGCACCGGCCTGAGTCTTCTTCGCCGCGTTCGGCTGGGTGTTCGACGCCTGCCCGTTACTGGCGGCCTTCGCATCGTCAGCCGAACCGCCGGAGTCCGAGGCGCCGCTCGCAGCACCGCCGGCGGGAGCGCCGCCCTTGCGGTCGCTGCGCGACTGCCGCTTCGGCTGCTGCCGCTGTGCCGGACGACGGTCCGAACCGGGCTCCGTCGTACCGTCGGCGGACGCCAGGCCCTCGTCGGCCGGCTTGCCCGCGCGCAGGTTGTGCTCGCGCTTGCGGGCTTCCATCGCGTCGTACGCCGGGGTGCCCGGAGCCGGGTTGCGGCGGATCACGTAGAACTGCTGACCCATCGTCCACACGTTGGAGACGAACCAATAGATCAGCACACCGATCGGGAAGTTGAAGCCACCGATCAGGAAGAAGACCGGGAAGACGTACAGCATGATCTTCTGCATCTGCGCGGCCTGGCCGGTGAGGGCTTCCTTCGGCATGTTCTTGCGCATCAGCTGCAGCTGCGTGGTGAACATCGTCGCGGTCATCAGGATGATCAGCACGATCGCGACGATCTTGACGTTGTTCTCGCCCGGACCGCTGGCCTTCAGGAAGGTCTGCGAGATCTCCGCGCCGAAGATCTTGGCGTGCTGCAGCGACTCGACGTACGGCTCCATGATCTTGCTGTGAGCCTTGCCGTTCGCCGCGTAGTCCAGCACCCGGAACAGGGCCAGGAAGATCGGCGACTGCAGCAGCAGCGGCAGGCACGAGGAGAACGGGTTCGTCCCGGTCTCCTTGTACAGCTTCATCATTTCCTGACCGAGCTTCTCCCGGTCGTGGCCGTACTTCTTCTGCAGCTCCTTCATCTTCGGCTGCAGCAACTGCATGTTCCGGCTCGAGCGGATCTGCCGGACGAACAGCGGGATCAGCAAGGTGCGGATGACGATGGTCAGGCCGGCGATCGACAACGCCCAGGCCCAGCCGCCGTTCGGATCGAGCACCTGGCTCCACACCCAGTGCCAGCCGACGAGCAACGCCGAGACGGCCCAGTACAACGGCGTCATAACGGCGTTGAACAGGTCTACGATCCCGTCCCACAACGCGAGTTCGGGGATGGCCAGAAGAGTCACTCAAGCACCTCGCTGCACAGGCCCGGCGTCGGTGGACGGTCCGGGCTGGTTGGCGGAGATCGACTCTCCGCGCTGGTCGACATCTGTGGGTGGAACGGGGTCGTAGCCGCCGGGGTTCCACGGGTGGCAGCGCACGAGTCTCCTCGCCGCCAGCCAGCAACCGCGCACCGCACCGTGGCGTTCGACCGCCTCCAGGGCGTACGCCGAACAACTCGGGTAGAACCTGCACACCTGCCCGTACAGCGGGCTGATGGTCAGTCGGTACAACTTCAGAAAACCGATGATCCCGCTCTTCACGGGATTGATCCTCATCGTGGGTCCAGGATCCGCCGCAGCGCACCGTCGACGTCCGCGGCCAGTTCGTCGTACGACGCCGAAGCGGACGACGGAAGGGCGCGGACGACGGTCAGGCTGCCGGCCGGTAGATCAGGGAGCCGCGTGGCCAGGACAGCACGCAGACGACGGTGGACCCGGTTCCGCAGAACCGCGTTACCCACCGCCTTGTTCACCACGAATCCGACGCGAGCGGGCGCGGCCGGAGCGTCGTCCGCCCGGTCGTCCCGCACCAACAGATGGAGGACCACCGCACGCCGCCCGGCACGCCGTCCCGATCGGACGGCGCGGCGGAAGTCGTCGGACCGGCGTAACCGGTTCGACGCGGGCAACACGAGGTGGTCACCGTCGAGGAGGTCGGTCAGGCCGCGAGGCGCTGACGACCCTTGCCACGGCGGGCGGCGATGATCGCGCGCCCGGCACGGGTACGCATCCGAAGACGGAAGCCGTGCTTCTTGTGCCGGCGACGGTTGTTCGGCTGGAACGTCCGCTTGCTCACTGGAATGACTCCGGTTACTCGAGATCACAATGATCGACAGATCCACTGATAGATCTGCCGCTGGTGCAGTCCTGCACACACGCCACTCAGGAACCAGTGTGGTCCAGCAGGGAGCGCAGCACAAAAGGGCCGGTTCAACACCGACTGATCAACGGTACGTGGCCGCCTGTGGACAGGTCAAACCAGCCGTCCCCATAGTTATCCACAGGCCTGTGGACAGAATAGTGGCCACACGGGCAGTCAACGGGTCGTCACGCAGTGGTCAGGATGGTCACCGACCGCGATCTCTTCAACACGACTACGCTCCGGCGTCCACCCGACACGCCGGACGTTTCCCCCAAATTGCTGTTCATAGCCTGTGGATGACGGCTTGAAGCAGGCTGGGCAACCTTGTTAGCGTCTCCCCCTCACACCAGAGGTCCCACACCCCGCGATCGGTAACCAACCTGCTCCACGCGTCGTTCACAGTTGTGGACAACCGTGTGGAAAGTACGGCGCCCGACTGCGGACAACGGCAACCGCGCCGAGCCGGAACGGGCGACGCACCGGCTGCACGGGTGTCGGGTCTAACGGTCGCGCCGAACGGGTCCAACCCGGAACGCGCCGGCCACCGCAGCGATGGATTCGGGGAGCAACGCGTGGTCGAGGACCATTCCGCCAGTGCGGAATTCACAGAGGTGGAATACACCGGCGACGGCAGACACGATCTGCGGCCGGAACCGGCGGCGGACTTCCGGTCCGAGATTCCGTCGGCCCCAGAGCCGGCGCCGCGGACCGATCCGGCCGACCACCTCAGCCCCTCTCTTCCGATTCCCCTCCCCGAGCTCCCCGCGTCCGGCTACCGCCCGCAGTACCAGGGCTACGGGTACCGCTCCGAGCTGGAGCGAGCAGCCACCGATCTACCGACCGGCCCGGCACCGACGCCGGCGCCCACTCCAGAGCCTCCAGCGGGTACGGCGTACTTCGGTGCCGCACCGGTGGTCGGCAATCTCAGGTACTCCGGTGAGACCAGCAACAACTGGGCCGGTGCACGAGGACCGGCTGAACCGCCAGGAAACGATCGCCCCGTGTACGGGGACGGAGCAGGACCGGTGCGGAACGAGGGTGATGGGCGTGCGAACAATGAGAGCGGCACTGCTGAGGTTCGGGTGCCCGAGCTGCAGATCGGTGGGCCCGGGGTTGCCGAGCCTCGAGCCGAAGGACCCGGTCCGGTGACGGACCTCGGTGATGCCTGGACCCGAGTCCTCGCGGGCCTCCCGCCGAACCAGCGTGCCTGGCTGACCAACTCCCGCCCGGTGACGCTGCACGAGAGCACCGCGATCGTAGCGGTGCCCGACGACTTCACCCGCGGCCAACTGGAGACCCGGCTGCGTCCCGACCTCGAGCGGATCCTGTCGGAGAGCTTCGGCCGCGACATCCGGATCGCCGTGACGGTCGACCCGTCGCTCGACCCCGAACTGCGCGAACCGCAGGCGCCGCCGCAGCCCGTCGTACGTGAGCCGCTGCGGACCGACGGTGCGTACCAGCCGACGATCCAGTCCGCGCTGAGCGAACCGAACAACAACGCTCCACAGTTCAGCCCGCCGCAGCGGCAGGAGCCCGCGCCGCAGCACTACGAGCAGCCGCGTGGTCCCGCGCCGCAGCAGCAGCCGTTCGGTCACCAGCTCGGCTCGGTCGCCCCGCCGCCGAACGGGATGCCCCAGCCGGCCACCGAGGCGCAGGGTGAGGCGCGGCTGAACCCGAAGTACACCTTCGAGACCTTCGTCATCGGCAGCTCGAACCGGTTCGCCCACGCGGCCGCGGTCGCCGTCGCCGAAGCGCCGGGCAAGGCGTACAACCCGCAGCTGATCTACGGCGACTCCGGTCTGGGCAAGACCCACCTGCTGCACGCGATCGGCCACTACGTCCGCAGTCTCTACACCGGTGCCCGGGTCCGGTACGTGTCGAGCGAAGAGTTCACCAACGACTTCATCAACGCGATCCGCGACGACAAGGCGTCCCAGTTCCAGCGCCGGTACCGCGATGTCGACGTCCTGCTGATCGACGACATCCAGTTCCTCGAGGGCAAGATCCAGACCCAGGAGGAGTTCTTCCACACCTTCAACACCCTCCACAACGCGAACAAGCAGATCGTGATCAGCTCTGACCGCGCACCGAAACGCCTGGAGGCGCTGGAGGACCGCCTGCGGAACCGGTTCGAGTGGGGCCTGATCACCGACATCCAGCCGCCCGACCTGGAGACCCGGATCGCGATCCTGCGGAAGAAGGCGGCCACCGAGCGGCTGACCGCGCCGCCGGAGGTGCTGGAGTTCATCGCCTCGAAGGTGCAGACCAACATCCGTGAACTCGAGGGCGCACTGATCCGCGTCACCGCGTTCGCCAGCCTGAACCGGCAGCCGGTCGATCTGAGCCTGGCCGAGATCGTGCTGAAGGACCTGATCCCCGAAGGCAGCAAGCCCGAGGTGACGGCCAGCATGATCATGGGCCAGACCGCGTCGTACTTCGGTCTGTCGATCGACGACCTGTGTGGCTCGAGCCGGAGCCGGGTGCTGGTGACCGCGCGGCAGATCGCCATGTACCTGTGCCGCGAGCTCACCGACCTGTCGCTGCCGAAGATCGGTCAGCAGTTCGGCGGCCGCGACCACACCACCGTGATGCACGCCGAGCGGAAGATCCGGCAGTTGATGTCGGAGCGGCGCAGCGTCTTCAACCAGGTGACCGAACTGACCAACCGGATCAAGCACCAAGCGAAGCAGCAATGAGGCCGGTGACCGCGTCCAGAATTCTGTACGCCGAGGGCTACGCCGCGGTCACCGGAACCACACAGGCTGGGGATACTCCTGTGGATAACTGTGGGTATCACCGTGGACACATCGCTGTGTGTTGTGGATTGGCTGTGGGGACAGAATTCGTCATCACCAGGCGTCCTCAGCCAGACCGGGATTCATCCACACGGCGTACACAGGGCAAAACCACGTCTGACCTGCGAACTCGGGGCTTTTCCACAGTATCCACCGGTGCTAAGAACCCTATGGAATCTGTAGAGAGTTCCCAGTCCACAAAACGATCGAGCGGCCCAACCTGGGGAAAACCCCGGTCTCGCGCCGGCTTGCGGCACCTGTCAGGCTGTCCTCGGAGCACAATGAGGGGCAGCACGCAGAACCACCGGAACGACGCCGACGCGACCCGCCCGAAGCGCCACGTCACGCCCGATTGGCGCAGAGCACACTTGTCCGTGGCAGGATCTGCCTGGCACACAGCCGAATCAGGAGGCACCCAGCGGTGAAGTTTCGCGTCGAGCGCGACGTACTGGCCGAGTCGGTGGCCTGGGCCGCGCGCAGCTTGCCCAGTCGTCCCAGCGTCCCGATCCTTGCCGGCCTTCTGGTCGAGGCCGAGGACGGGCAGATCACCCTGTCCGGTTTCGACTACGAGACCTCCGTTCGCGTCACCGTGCCCGCACAGGTGGCCGACAGCGGGAAGTGCCTGATCTCCGGCCGGCTGGTCGCCGACATCTCCAAGAGCCTTCCGAACCAGCCGGTGGACATCGCCGTCGACGGTGCGAAGGCCCAAGTCACGTGTGGCAGTTCGCGCTTCACGCTCCAAACGCTTCCCACGGAGGAATATCCGGCTCTGCCGGAGCTTCCGGCCGCGAGCGGGACGGTCAAGGCCGACGTCTTCGCCCAGGCGGTCTCGCAGGTGGTGACCGCGGCCGGGCGTGAGGACACGCTTCCGGTGCTGACCGGTGTCCGGGTCGAGATCGAGGGATCCACGATCTCCCTGCTGGCCACCGACCGCTACCGGCTCGCGATCCGCGAACTCGAGTGGAACCCGCAGTCCCCCGATGCGTCCGCGGCCGCGCTGGTGCCGGCCCGGGTGCTGTCCGAGACCGCGAAGGCGATGACCGGATCGGACGTGATCGTGTCGCTGGCCGCGCCGGGCACCGGTGACGGCATCGTCGGTTTCGAGGGCGAGGTCTCCGGCGGCAACCGGCGGGCGACCACCCGCCTGCTGGACGGCGAGTTCCCGAAGGTCCGCGGCATCATCCCGACCGACGCCGCGATCGCGACCCGGGTCCGGATCGACACCGCCACGCTGGTCGAGGCGGTCAAGCGCGTGGCCCTGGTGGCCGAGCGGAACGCGCCGGTCCGGCTGACGTTCAGCGACGACACCGTGACGCTCGACGCCGGCAGTGGTGACGAGGCCCAGGCGTCCGAGTCGATCGAGGCGCGGGTGTCCGGTGAACCGGTGACCGTAGGCTTCAACCCGACGTACCTGCTCGACGGCCTGAACGCGATCGGTACGCCGGTCGCGCACCTGGCCTTCACGCAGGCGACCAAGCCGGCCGAGCTGACCGGTGTGCGGGACTTCGACGGTGATCCGATCAGCGAGTTCCGGTACGTCTTGATGCCGGTTCGCCTGAACAGCTGAAAGCCAACAGAACAAGGGGATTCACGATGGAGCTCGGCCTTGTCGGTCTCGGCAAGATGGGCGGCAACATGCGCCAGCGGATCCGCAACGCAGGCCACACCGTGGTCGGGGTCGACCACAACCCGGACATCTCCGACGCCAAGGACCTGGCCGACATGGTCGGCAAGCTCACCGCGCCCGGCCAGCCGAAGGTGGTCTGGATCATGGTGCCGGTGCAGGCGATCGACGCGGTCGTCGCCGAGCTCTCCGACCTGCTCTCCCCCGGCGACATCGTGATCGACGGCGGCAACAGCCGCTGGACCGACGACACCCGCCGGGCCACTCAGCTGGCCGAGAAGGACATCCGCTTCGTCGACTGCGGCGTGTCCGGTGGCGTCTGGGGCCTGGAGAACGGCTACGCCCTGATGTGCGGCGGCGACAAGGACACCGTCGACGTCGTGATGCCGATCTTCGAGGCGCTGAAGCCCGAGGGTGAGTTCGGCTTCGTGCACGCCGGCAAGGTCGGCGCCGGCCACTTCTCGAAGATGGTCCACAACGGCATCGAGTACGGCATCATGCAGGCGTACGCCGAGGGCTACGAACTGCTCGAGGCCGCCGACGTCGTGGAGAACGTGCCGGAGGCGTTCGAGTCCTGGCGCGAGGGCACCGTGATCCGGTCCTGGCTGCTCGACCTGCTGGTCGCCTCGCTGAAGGACGACAACCACCTGGCCAAGATCCGCGGGTACGCCGACGACTCCGGCGAGGGCCGCTGGACCGTCGAGGCCGCGATCGACCACGCGGTGCCGATGCCCGCCATCTCGGCCGCGCTGTTCGCCCGGTTCGCCTCCCGGCAGGAGGACTCGCCGGCGATGAAGGCGATCGCGGCGATGCGCAACCAGTTCGGCGGTCACGCGGTGAAGGGCGCCGAGGCCGCGGACCCGTCGTACGCGACACCGCCCAAGCACTGAGGTGTATGTCACCGCCCTGGGTCTGCTCGACTTCCGGTCCTACGCGCAGGCGGAGGTCGAGCTCGCTCCGGGCGTGACGGCCTTCGTCGGGCCGAACGGCCACGGCAAGACCAACCTGGTCGAGGCGATCCACTACACCGCGACCCTCGGATCACACCGGGTCGCGACCGACGCGCCGCTGGTCCGGGCCGGGGCCAGCAGGGCGATCGTGCGGACCGAGATCCGCAGCCAGTACGACCGGGACGTCGTCGTCGAGCTGGAAATCAATCCTGGGAAGGCAAATCGGGCCCGCGTGAACCGTTCGCCGGTGCCGCGGCCACGGGAAGTGCTCGGTCTGCTCCGCACGGTGCTGTTCGCGCCGGAGGACCTCGCCCTGGTGAAGGGCGATCCGTCCGAGCGACGCCGTTTCCTGGACGAGTTGCTGACCTTGCGATCGCCGCGGATGGCCGGCGTACGGCAGGACTACGACCGCGTGCTCAAACAGCGGAACTCGTTGCTGCGCAGCGCCTCGATGGCCCGTCGGCAGAACCGGTCGGGCGCCGCCGAGGGGCAGTTGCGGACGCTCGAAGTCTGGGACTCGCACCTTGTCCGGGCCGGGTCCGAACTGCTCGCCACCCGGCTGGAGTTGCTCGAATCCCTGCGTCCACTGGTCTCCGGCGCGTACGACGCTGTTGCCCGAGGCAAGGGTAATGCGCGGCTGGAGTACAAGTCGTCGGTCCTGCTCGAGCCCGGTGTGGTGTCGCGGGAGCAACTCACCGAGGTGCTGAGCGCGACGGTCCGGGAGAAGCGGCAGGACGAGCTCGAGCGAGGGGTGTCGCTGGTCGGTCCGCATCGCGACGACGTCGTACTCGGGCTCGGGGACTTGCCTGCGAAGGGGTATGCGAGTCACGGTGAGTCGTGGTCGTTCGCGCTCGCGCTGCGGCTGGCGTCGTACGAACTGCTTCGATCCGACGGGGGTGAACCGGTGCTGATCCTGGACGACGTGTTCGCCGAGCTCGACACGCAGCGCCGGGACCGATTGGCGGAGCTGGTTGCGCCGGCCGAGCAGGTGCTGGTGACCGCGGCGGTCGGCGCGGACGTGCCCGCTGAGCTCAGCGGCATCCGGTTCGATGTCGGTGAAGGATCCGTGCGGCGTGCCTGAACCCCGGAATTCCTCTGAGAGCGGCTTCGAGAGCGAGGCGGCTCCGGAGCGTCCGGACGAAGCCGACCACGACAAGCAGGGACTGGACCTGGCGAAATCGCTCGCCGGGCGGCTGAAGCAGCAGGCTGCGAACGGCCCGATCAAGCCGGTCAAGCGGACCCGCCGGCGGCCGCGGATCGACGGCGCCCAGATCAGCAGCGCGCGTCCGGACGACCGGGATCCGCAGAAGTTGACCAACACGGTCGGCCGGCTGATGCGCGACCAGGGCTGGGAGGTCGATGTCGCCGTACACGGCGTGATGGCGCGCTGGCCGTCGATCGTCGGTCCGGAGATGGCCGAGCACTGTACGCCGGAGTCGTACGAGAACACCGTGCTCACCGTGCGTACGTCGTCCACCGCGTGGGCCACCCAGCTCAAGCTCCTCGCCCCCGACCTGGTCCGCCGCCTCAACACCGAACTGGGCGACGGCACGGTCACGCAGGTCAACGTCCAGGGACCCCACACCCCCAGCTGGCGGAAGGGTCCCCGCACCATCCGCGGCGGCCGCGGCCCCCGCGACACCTACGGCTGACCGATTCCCCCAGCGACCCGCAAAGCCCCTAGGATCAGGCGCGATGCGCACGATCGTCGATGGTTTCCGCGAGATGGTCCAGCTGATCGGAGACACCTTCCGGCTCTGGTGGCGGAACCTCCTGCCCCTGACGACGTGGTGGCTGGCCGGCTTCCTCGGCTTCAAGGCCTGCGTCGAGGCCGCGATCTGGCTGGACGAGCACGCGCACTCGAGCCTCGGCACCGGAGTGTTCTCGATCGGTGTGCTGCTCCAGATCGCCGCGTCCGTCGGCATGATCCGGACCTGCGCGACCTCGCTCTACCGCTGGCGTGACGCGGCGTCCAACAAGAGCGAGGAGACCTCCGACCCGACGCAGCAAGGCGTGATGGAGCTGCTGGCCGTCACCCTGCTGCCGCTGGTCGCGGTGTGGTCGGCCTGGGGATTCCTCGAGGACCAGATCGGATCGCTGACGTCCACGAACAACGTCCAGCGTGGTCTGCAGTCGGGCGCCGCCTTCTTCGAGCTCGGCGGCGGTCAGTGGCACAAGTACCTACCGGCGATCGTCATCCTGCTGGTTCTGCGCCGGGTGATCGAGGCGGTCGACGACCGCTGGCCGAGCCGGCCGGCGAAGTTCGTCCAGGTCTGGGCCGAGGCGTTCTTCCTGCTGATCACGGTCGTCGTCACGCCGTTCGCGGTCGACGACGCCAAGGGCTGGATCAGCGAGCGGACGTTCTGGTACTGGTCGCTGGACTGGTGGGACGGGCTGAAGGACTTCTTCGCCGGGATCCACATCCCGATCCCGGCCGGGATCGAGTTCCTCTGGGGCTTCTTCTGGGAGAGCCTCTGGCCGCTGTTCAAGCTCGGCGTCGCCGAGCCGCTGACCTGGCTCGCGATCACGACCGTCGTCTTCGGTCACCGGGTGCTGACCAGTGGCGGCGTCTTCAAGGGCACCCGGGTGGAGCGCCGCTTCGGCGGTCAGCTCGAGCAGGAGGCACCGCAGCAGAACCGGATCGTTGCCCTCACCAACAAAGCCCCGAACCTGGTGCTCGGCGGACTGCGGGAGAAGTTCTACCCGACGCTGAACGCGTTCCGGCTGCTGGTCCGGGTCGGTCCGGTGTTCCTCGGCGTCGTCTGCATGGTCTACACGTTCTGGCTGCTCGGCAGCGACTGGGCGTTCGTCCTGATCCAGCGGGCGGTCGGACCGGAGAGCATGCACTGGGGACTGATGGTCCACGAGATCGCCAACCTGGGCCAGAGCCTCATCTTCGAGCCGTTGCGGATCGCCTTGCTGGCGGCGGCGTTCGACCTCTGCATCTCGGTCGGCGCCCAGCGCCGCGCCGAGGCCGCCGAGGCAGAGGCGGCGAAGGCGGAGACGAACGAGGCGGCCAAGCAGCCGGTCAACGCCTGATCGTCGGCTGACCTCAGGGAGTGAGGATGACGCGCCGGCGCTCCTCCAGGTTCTGTACGACGACGCCGGTCAGGTGCGGGACTGCCGACTCAGGGACGACGTACACCCCGGCGAGCAACCCCGGCTTGTTCCGGTAGAACGGCTGGTCCTCGTTCGTGCAGTACGTCGGCAGCGCGAACTTGAACGGCTGCTTGGTCTGCCAGAGGTTGCCGCGGTCGTCGCGCAGGTTGGCCGAGCAGCTGAAGCCGTTCTCCTTCATGTACAGGCCGTCGAGCGGCTTCACGGTCATCTTCGCGACCACGATGACCGAGCCGGCCGGCCTGTCGTCGAGCGAGATCTCCTCGCCCTCGTCGTTGACGAGGGTGGTGTAGGTCTCCAGCGAGTCCAGCTTCCACTCGACGTTGCCGATCGTCACCGGGCCCTGTTTGACCACCTCGGTGACCCGGCCCTCGTCGAACAACTCCTCGTCGTTGTCGATGTAGTCCCGCAGCATCAGGAACGAACTCGTCGACAGCAGCGCGAGCATCAAGGCGAGCTGTACACCCCACCGGACCGCGCGGTGCCTGGTCATCTTCACGCCACCCTCACCTCGCGGTTCCCGAACACGTACTGCGCCTCGGCTCCGTCGACGAGCCGCTGAGCCACCTCTTCACTCGGGATGCCGAGGTCGACGTCGATGGCGACGTACAGGACGTTGTACAGCGGCGCGGGATCGAGCCGTAGCGTCAGGCCCTTCAGATCCGACGGGTTGACCTCGAAGACGACGGCGCCGATCTGGGCGAACCCGGGATCCGGGAAGTCGACGCCGGACTCGGTGACGCCGAGCGGCCGGTAGATGGTGCCGCCGTCGGCACGCAGCGTCGGGTTGGCCGACAGCGGCTCCGTGACTCCGCGGACGGCGTCCCACTCGAGCGCGATGAACACGCCGTCGGTCTCGACCGGCTCGTCGTCCTCACTGGCGCCGCTCTCCAGCACCGTCTTGGCGAACTTCATCCGGGTGATGGTCACCGACGAGTCGCCGTACGGAAGCTTCTCGCCGATCGTGCCGTGCACGACCTCCATGTTCTGCTTCTCGTACACGTGGTCCGGAGTGGCGAGCCGGGTCAGTCCACCGAGCAGGATGAACAGGACACCGACCAGGACGGTGGCGGGGCGATACAGCTTCACTTCTTCTCCCCGTTGTCGACGACGACGGTCGGCTTGACCTGGACCACCGCATCCGCCTCCGGCTGCTGCCAGTACGGGTCCTCGTTCGCGCCGAGGAAGCCTTGGTCGGACTCGAACCGCTCGCCGAGGACGCCGATCTCGACCATGTCCGCGGTGAAGTCCGGCGGTACTTCGAACTTGGTGACGCAACTGACCGGCGGGAGACCGAAGACCACGACCCAGCCCAGCTGTCCACGGCAGGTCGCCCCGTTGGACTCGACCAGATCCTTGCCGTCGCCGGGTACCAGGCGGAGCAGCCGGCCGTCGAGGGAGTCGCTGGTGTCCTGTTCGTCGTCCATGTTCTTCAGGTCGAAGTACACCAGCAGCTCGGCCTCGGCCGGCGAGTACTCCTTCTTCGGGTGCTGGACGATCTCGGCCTTGGTGAAGTTGTACTCCCACTTGCCGGACGTCACCGTCACCGGCGCGGTCAGCGTCGGCACGGTCCGGCCCTTCTTCTCCTTCCACCCACCGGTGGCCAGGACGATCAGGGCCAGGACGACGACGAGGGCGATCGCGATCAGCCACTTGCGCCGATGCCGGTGGATCACCCGCTCCGCGATCATGGCGTCGATGACGTCGTCGAGACTTTCCACGGCAGCGATCCTAAGGGCGATGGGGGTGCGCGACGGACCGCCTCGTCCACGCTCGCCCCAGTCCGTTGAACCGGTCTGTACCGGTGCGGATCGTCTCGGTTCCCAGACGGTCAGTGGTGAACCGGCCGGAGGCCACTGAGCGGCCTTGAGCGCTTTCAGGCACCCCACCCGCGAGAGGGGACATGGAAAGGAGGGCGAAAAGACGCCCTGACCCGAGTTTCAGGCGCCTGGTGGCAGGTTCTGCTTCGGTCGACAGGTAAGATAGAGCCTGTAGAGCGAGCCGCGCCTCTGACAACACTGTAGGGGGCGGCTTCCACTGTGCAGCGATGCCTCGCGAACGCGGGGTCCGAGGAGGACAACCACCGGTGACCGACGAGCCGACCGAGATCGACGCCAACCAGTCCGCCGACCCCATCGGCACCGTCGCACCCGACAGCGGTGAACTTCCCGCGATGCTCGACGCGATCCCGTCGAACGTCGTGGACCGCGAGTACGACGCGAGTGCGATCCAGGTCCTGGAGGGTCTGGACGCGGTCCGGAAGCGTCCAGGGATGTACATCGGGTCCACCGGTGAGCGTGGTCTGCACCATCTCGTCACCGAGGTGGTCGACAACGCCGTGGACGAGGCGATGGCCGGGTACGGCGACCGCATCGTCGTGACCCTGCTGCCCGACGGCGCCGTCAGCGTCGAGGACAACGGCCGCGGTATCCCGGTCGACATCGTCGAGTCCGAGGGCAAGCCGGCCGTCACCGTCGTACTGACGGTCCTGCACGCCGGCGGCAAGTTCGGCGGCGGTGGGTACAAGGTCTCCGGCGGTCTGCACGGTGTCGGTGTCTCCGTGGTGAACGCGCTGTCCACCAAGCTCCGCGTCGACGTGAAGCTGAAGGGCAAGCTGTACACGCAGTCCTTCACCCACGGCGTCCCGGACGAGGACCTCGCCGAGATCGGTACGTCGGACTCGAACGGGACCACTGTGACGTTCTGGGCCGACCCGGACGTGTTCGAGACCACGACGTACTCCTACGAGACGCTGACCACCCGGTTCCGCGAGATGGCCTTCCTGAACAAGGGCCTGGAGATCGTGATCCGGGACGAGCGTCCGGATCACACCGAGGACGGCCACCCGGTCGAGCAGTCCTTCAAGGCCGACAACGGCCTGGTCGACTACGTGAAGTACCTGACCGGCATCCGCGAGACCGTGCACCGCGACGTGATCTCGTTCGAGGCCGCGGCCAACGGTGAGAACAGCATGAGCCTCGAGGTCGCGCTGCAGTGGAGCGGCTCGTTCCAGGAGTCCGTGCACACCTTCGCGAACGCGATCAACACCCACGAGGGTGGGACGCACGAGGAAGGCTTCCGGGCCGCGCTCACCTCGCTGGTCAACTCGTTCGGCGAGGACCAGGGCATGATCAAGAAGAAGGAGGACCGGCTCACCGGTGACGACATCCGGGAGGGCCTGACCGCGATCATCTCGGTCAAGCTCGCCGAGCCGCAGTTCGAGGGCCAGACCAAGACCAAGCTCGGCAACACCGAGGTCAAGGGTTTCGTCCAGCGGGTCGTGAACGACCGGCTCGGCGCCTGGTTCGAGCAGAACCCGCAGGAGGGTCGCGAGATCATCCGCAAGGCGACCGCCGCGGCGAGCGCCCGGATCGCGGCCCGCAAGGCGCGCGACCTGGCTCGCAACCGCAAGGGTCTACTGGGTGGCGGCGGTCTGCCCGGCAAGTTGGCCGACTGCCAGTCGACCAACCCGGAGGAGTGCGAGGTCTACATCGTCGAGGGTGACTCGGCCGGTGGCTCGGCGAAGGGCGGCCGGGATCCGAAGTTCCAGGCCAT
Source organism: Kribbella pittospori (assembly GCF_004331465.1). Taxonomy (GTDB): domain Bacteria; phylum Actinomycetota; class Actinomycetes; order Propionibacteriales; family Kribbellaceae; genus Kribbella; species Kribbella pittospori. The sequence continues at coordinate 41,664 of NZ_SJKB01000013.1, read as the reverse complement.
CCTGCCGATCCGCGGCAAGATCCTGAACGTCGAGAAGGCCCGGATCGACAAGGTCCTGCAGAACAACGAGGTCCAGGCGATCATCTCCGCCCTCGGGACCGGCATCCACGAGGACTTCGACGAGGACAAGCTCCGCTACCACAAGATCGTGATCATGGCCGACGCCGATGTCGACGGCCAGCACATCCGGACGCTGCTGCTGACGCTGCTGTTCCGGTTCATGCGGCCGCTGATCGAGCGCGGGCACGTGTACGCCGCACAGCCGCCGCTGTACAAGATCCGCTGGAGCAACCACGCCGACGAGCTCGCGTACACCGACCGCGAGCGCGACGGACTGCTCGAGGCCGGCGCCGAGGCCGGCCGGAAGCTGCCCAAGGAGAACCCGATCCAGCGCTACAAGGGTCTGGGCGAGATGAACGCGAACGAGCTGTGGGAGACCACGATGGACCCCGCGAACCGGGTGCTGCTGCAGATCACCCTGGACGACGCGGTCCGCGCCGACGAGACGTTCCAGACGCTGATGGGCGACGACATCGAGGCGCGGCGCAGTTTCATCCAGCGCAACGCCAAGGACGTTCGCTTCCTCGACATCTGATGGATCCGTGGCCCGTTGCCCCGGGCCACGATCCACTGGCGCCATCGACCGACGTACTGACTTGAACGGGACGAGCTTTTCATGACCGAGACCCCCACCACTCCGGGCCACGACCGGGTCGAGCCACTCGACCTGCAGACCGAGATGCAGCAGTCGTACCTCGACTATGCGATGGCGGTCATCGTCGGCCGCGCACTGCCCGAGGTCCGCGACGGCCTGAAGCCGGTGCACCGCCGCATCCTCTACGCGATGTACGACGGCGGCTACCGGCCGGACCGTGGTTTCAACAAGTGTTCTCGCGTCGTCGGTGACGTGATGGGTCAGTACCACCCGCACGGCGACTCGGCGATCTACGACACCCTGGTCCGGCTGGCGCAGCCGTGGGTGATGCGGGCGCCGCTGATCCAGGGCCAGGGCAACTTCGGTTCCCCGGGCAACGACCCGGCGGCCGCGATGCGGTACACCGAGTGCCGGATGGCGCCGCTGGCCATGGAGATGGTCCGCGACATCGACCAGGACACGGTCGACTTCCGGCCCAACTACGACGGCAAGTCGCAGGAGCCGGTGATCCTGCCGGCCCGTTTCCCGAACCTGCTGGTGAACGGCTCGTCCGGTATCGCGGTCGGGATGGCGACGCAGATCCCGCCGCACAACCTGCGCGAGGTCGCGGCCGCGGTCGACTGGGCGCTGGCGCACCCGGACGCGACCCCGGAGGAGCTGCTCGACGCCTGCCTGCAGCACATCAAGGGCCCGGACTTCCCGAACGGCGCGCTGATCGTCGGCTACAAGGGCATCGACGACGCCTACCGCACCGGTCGCGGTTCGGTCACCATGCGCGCGGTCGTCGACATCGAGGAGGACTCGAAGGGCCGCACCAGCCTGGTCGTCACCGAGCTGCCGTACATGGTCAACCCGGACAACCTGGCGCAGAAGATCGCCGAGCTGGTGAACACCGGCAAGGTGAACGGCATCGCCGACATCCGCGACGACAGCTCGTCGCGGACCGGGCAGCGGCTCGTGATCGTGCTGAAGCGGGATGCCCAGCCGCGCGTCGTACTGAACAACCTCTACAAGCACACGCAGCTGCAGGACACCTTCGGCTGCAACATGCTCGCGCTGGTCGACGGCGTACCGCGCACGCTCAGCGTGAACCTGTTCATCAGCCACTGGATCGACCACCAGATCGAGGTCATCCAGCGGCGGACCCGATTCCGCCTGCGTGAGGCCGAGAAGAACGCGCACATCTACCGCGGCTACGTGAAGGCGCTGGACGCCCTCGACGAGGTGATCGCGCTGATCCGGCGCAGCCCCGACGTCGACGAGGCCCGCACCGGCCTGATCGAGCTGCTGGAGATCGACGAGATCCAGGCCCAGGCGATCCTGGACATGCAGCTGCGCCGGCTGGCCGCACTGGAACGGCAGAAGATCATCGAGCGGTTGCAGGAGCTCGAGGCGATCATCGCCGACCTCGAGGACATCCTGGCCAGCCCGGAGCGGCAGCGGTCGATCGTCAAGGACGAGCTCGCCGAGATCGTCGACAAGTACGGCGACGAGCGGCGTACCGAGATCATCGCGGCCGACGGCGACCTGTCGGTGCAGGACCTGGTGCCGGACGAGGACGTCGTCGTCACCATCACCCGTGGCGGGTACGCGAAGCGGACCAAGACCGACCTGTACCGGACCCAGAACCGTGGCGGCAAGGGCGTCCGCGGCGCTGCCCTACGGGCAGAGGACGAGATCAGCCACTTCTTCGCCACCACGAACCACCACTGGATGCTGTTCTTCACCACCAAGGGCCGGGTCTACCGGGCCAAGGTGTGGCAGCTGCCCGAGTCGGCCCGGGACGCGAAGGGCTCGCATGTGGCGGGTCTGCTCTCGTTCCAGCCGGACGAGCAGATCGCGCAGGTACTGACGCTGCGCGACTACGAGCAGTCCGACTATCTGGTGCTCGCGACCAAGAGGGGCCTGGTCAAGAAGACCGCGCTGACCGACTACGACTCGGCCCGGCAGAGCGGCATCATCGCGGTGAACTTCCGCGAGGAGGACGACGAGCTGATCGGCGCCGACCTGGCCACCGCCGAGGACGACCTGCTGCTGGTGTCCCGCAAGGGCCAGTCGATCCGCTTCACCGCGAACGACGAGCAGCTCCGCCCGATGGGCCGGGCCACCTCCGGCGTGACCGGGATGAAGTTCCGCTCCGGCGACGAGCTGCTCTCGATGTCGGTGATCCGGGCCGGCGCCGACGAGGAGACGCAGTACGTCTTCACCGTCACCGACGCCGGGTACGCCAAGCGCAGCCGGGTCTCGGAGTACCGCCAGCAGGGCCGCGGCGGCCTCGGCATCAAGGCGGTCAAGCTGAACGACGAGCGCGGTTCGCTGGTCGGCGCGATCATCGTGGTCGCCGAGGACCAGGTGCTGGCGATCAAGGCCAGCGGCCAGGTCGTCCGCAGCCGGGTCGACAGCGTGCCGGTGAAGGGCCGCGACACGATGGGCGTCCGGTTCGCCGGCGTCGGCGAGTCCGACGCGGTGGTCGCAATCGCCCGGAACACCGATCTGACCGTGAACGGCGATCTCGACGGCGATCTCGACGGCGAGGTATCGGACCCGGCCGAAGCGGGTACACCCTCCGAAGGTGCCCAGGATGTGGACGGATCGACAACCGAATCCACCCCTGAGGGCGTCAACAATGGTGACCAGCGTTCGACGGACGTCGACGGCGCGGCTACCGTCGAAGACGACGAAGCCGGCCAGGAGGGTGACTGATGACCAACCGCGCGAGGCCGACATGGCCAGACGGTGCGGCGGACAGCTCCAAGACCCAGCGGCCGGCGCAGGGCCGGGAGCAGTCCACCCCACCGGCCGACCCGGCCTCCAACGGTCGTTCCAACGGCCAGCCGAGAACAGGTGCTCCGAACGGCCAGCGGGCCAGTGAGTACCGGCCGCAGCAGCGACCCGGCTCAGCGCCGGGTGCCGCTCCACTGCCTGGCCAGACCGCTCGGCCGCCTCAGCAGCAGCCGGTCCGCCCGCAGCAGCAGCGCCCGGGCCAGGTAGCGCCCGGTCCGAGTACGCCGGGCCGCCCTGAGCCCTGGTCCCCCGGTGCGACGGGTGCACCGCGAGCCACCGGGCCGGCGGCAGCGTCGTACGGGTTGACCGAGGAGCCGGCCAAGACCGAGACGTTGGGTGACCGGCTCAGCGCCGCGCGTCAGGCGGTGCTCGACAAGGCTGCGTCGGTCTCGCCGGTTTCGTCGGGGAAGACCGCCAAGCCGGACAAGACCGAGAGCAGGCTCGCGGCCAAGACCCAGAAGACGCCGAAGGCATCGCACCGGCCGCAGACCCGCAAGGCCCGGCTGCGGATGTCCCGGATCGACCCGTGGTCGGTGATGAAGACGGCGTTCCTGCTGTCGATCGCGTTCGGCATCGTCACCTGGGTCGCGGTGTTCATCGTCTGGTCCGCGATCGGCGCGGCCGGGGTGTTCGACAACATCAACAACACGGTCCAGGAAGTTCTGGGTACGCCGACCGCCGAACCGTTCCGGATCGAGAACTACATCAACACCGGAAAGGTGATGGGATTCACCACGCTGCTGGCGTGTGCCGACGTACTCATCATCACCGCGCTCGCGACGCTCGGATCCTTCCTCTACAACATCGCCGCCACGCTGCTCGGCGGCCTCGAAGTCACGCTGGCGTCGGAGGACTGACGGCGTACCTTCGTCTCCGGTCGGGCCCCGCGCGGGCCTGACCGGAACCGGTTTGGGAGAGGGGCACTTGGTGCGGTAATCTCTCCCGGGTTCGATCCCGCAGAACGCGGGCCTATAGCTCAGACGGTTAGAGCGCTGCCCTGATAAGGCAGAGGTCACTGGTTCAAGTCCAGTTAGGCCCACCATCCCCATGGCGAACCCCGATCCGAGGAGTCCCGGTGCCGAAAAAGATTCTGTTGGTGCTGGTCGCCTGCATCGGTGGATACTTCGCCTACAAGAAGACCCAGCAGTCCCGCGCCGAGAAGGACCTCTGGGCCGAGGCCGTCGACCCGGTCACCCCGGGCCGCTGACCAATACCCCCACGGGGGCGTAGCTCAACTGGCAGAGCACTGCCTTTGCAAGGCAGGGGTTAGGGGTTCAAGTCCCCTCGTCTCCACCACACGAAAGGCCGGTCTCCACTGGGAGACCGGCCTTTCGCGTATCTCCCCCACGCGCCCGCTACGCGCGCTCCTGTCGTCGCGTGCTGCGCAGTCGCTCCCACCCCGCCCGTTCCTTGCTTGCGCCGGACTCCTTCGTCGCCCGGCTTGTGACTGCGGCAGGCTGCCGCCCCTCAGAACCCAGGTATGGGCTTCGCCTGCCCGCCCGACGAGAGAGGCCCTTCACGGTAAATGTGTTGCGGCGCGTGCCGTGAGACTAGAACCCTGAGGACGTGCAGACGAACATCGACTTCTGCGAGTATGCCGACGACCATCTGCCGGAGGTTCTCAAGGCGCAGGTCCTGTCGTTCTTGCGCATCACCTGGCCGGACGGATTCACCGGACCGAACCGGTTCCGTGATTGGACCTCTCATCCGGACCTGAGGCCTCACCACCTGCTGTACGCGGCTGGGTCTCAGCTCGTGAGCCACCTGGAGATCATCACTACGACCGTCTCGGTTGACGAAGAGCAGTACGTCGTGCAGAGCCCGACAGCGGTGCTGACTTTCCCTGCCTTTCGAGGTGAGGGCTGGGCCGGACGGCTGGTTGCCGCTGCGGTTGCCCGCATCGACGCCGGCCAGGCAGACGTGGGGGTCCTGACGTGTGGCCCCCACCTTGTCGAGTTCTACAGTCGAGCCGGCTGGGAGCTTGCGCCCGGTGCGACGATCGTGGCCGGAGAGGACGGGAGTACCTGGGTCTCCGATGACGTCCTCCTGACACGATCGGTCGGTCCTCGCAGCGCGGCATTCAAAGCCTCCCTGCGCGAGCACCCACTGCGCGCAGCCGACGAGTGGTAACCCTGCCCTCAACTGAAAGCCGAGCTCGACCGGTCGCGGCCCTGTCGTCCGCCACCCGAGACATCAGCTCCGACCGGGGCCTGCGCCAGCCTTCCAAGCAGGACAACCAAACCCAGCGTTGTGCAGGACTTTGACCTCAGCTCAGCGGACTGCGGTGAGGTCGAGGCCGGTTCCGGTGGGGGTCAGCAGGGTCAGGCAGTTGTGGTCGATGGTGTAGGTGACATCGGCCCTGAGGGTGGTCAGGATCGCGGTCTCCACCTCGGCGGTTTCCCCTGTGCAGGCGCGGTCGGTGGTGACGACGTCCGTGAAGGTCAGCGCTGTGCTGGTGCGGGTGACGGTGCCGGAGAGTTCGTTGCAACCGGTCCAGCCGGTCAGACGTTCGCCGTCGAAGGTGACCCATGCCGCCTCGGCGCGATGGTGGTGACGGCGGAGGTCGCCGTCCTTGATGATGACGGTGTCCACCTTCCACCTGGTCCCGTCGAGTGGGAAGTCGTGTTCGGCGATCTTTCTGTCCAGCAGACTGATCGTCGTACCGGCTGATGTGAGGGTGAGCTGGTCGCCGTTCAGATGCCAGCTGGGCTTGCTGACCAGAAATGAGGTCAACCATTCGTCCTGGGCGTGGAGTGGCGGTTCGCAGCCCTGTTGGGTCGTGAAGTATCCGTCGATCCACAACCTGCCGTCGGTCAGTAACTCACCGGCGCGGCGTCCGCACCGATCCTGTTGCACCCGGCGTAGGCGTTGAGGGTGTCATAGCCGCGCGGGCCCTCCTCGTTCGGGTTGGGCACTTTCGCGAACTCCAGCCGGATGCGGGTGTTCGCGACCAACTGCTTGGGACTGCCATCCTCCGTCACCGCGGTCGACAGATAGGTCTTGCCCATCGGTGAACCGGTCGGTCCGACCATGCCCGGCTCCTCTCCCATTCGGTGTTCACTGTTGATGTCCTAGCCCGCTCGCCCTCCGTGCCCTGACGGGAGCTATTCCTCGTTGGAGAAGCGTTCCCAGGCTGATTGGCGGGTGGTGCCTAGGGACTCGCCGATTTTGGCCCAGGTGACGGAGCGGGTGCGGAGGAGTTGGACGCGATCGTGGACGGCGGCTTCGACCTGATTGCGGGAGGCGTCGAGTTGGACCATCTCGGCCAGGAGTTCGTCGTTGGTCTTGCCGTCGAGTGGCGGGAATGTCGTCATGGGTTGCCCGCCGATGAGTTGTTCACACAGGACGACGCACTCGTTGCAGATGAACGCGCCAGGGCCGGCGATGAGCCGGCTCACCTCATCCTTGGCCTTCCCGCAGAACGAGCAACGCATCACGTTGTCCGGCATGATGCTCTCCCAATCTGTCAGGACCACCCTGACATGTCTGTCAGGTTAGGCCTGACAACCTCGACACGTCAACGGGTGACACCGGAGCCCGAGGTCGTCATGGTGGGCTGCATGACGGACGAGAACGCGGATCTTGAGGTGAACAGGCAGTTGTGGGATCGGCTGACCGAGGTCCACACGACCGGAGAGTCGGCGTACTACGACATCGACGGACTTCTCGCGGGCCGGTCGTCGCTGACCTCGATCGTGCGGTCGGAGGTCGGGCCGGTCGGCGGTCTGGATCTGCTGCATCTGCAGTGCCACTTCGGGCTCGACACGCTGTCGTTCGCGCGAGAAGGCGCGCGGGTGACCGGCGTGGACTTCTCGCCGGCCGCGGTTGAGTTCGCGCGAGGGCTGGCTTCCCGGGCGGGCCTTGCGGCGACCTTCGTCCAGGCGGACGCCCAGGAGTTGCCGGAGGAGTTGGACGGCCGGTTCGACCTGGTATTCGCGTCGTACGGATCGCTGTGCTGGATCGCGTCGCTGGACGCGTGGTTCGGCGGCGCGGCTCGCGTACTGCGCCCCGGCGGCAGACTCGTTGTGGTCGAGGTGCATCCGTTGATGCTGATGGTCGACGCGGTGGCACCGGTGGCGTTCGGTACGGCGTACCTCGGCGGCGCCGCCCAGGTCGATCAGTGGGAGGGGACGTACGCCGGTGGAGACGTGCCCATCTCGCAACCGTCGGTCGGGTATCCGCACGGCCTGGGCGAGATCGTCACTGCAGCGGTCCGCGCGGGCCTCGCCGTCGACGACCTCACCGAGTACCTCCGCGACGAACAAGAACATCGTTCAGGTGTGCTCGTCCGCGACCCCGACGGCTGGTACCGCCTCCCCATCGGCGGCCAGGACCTCCCAGTCACCTACTCCCTCCGAGCAACCAAGCCCGGCTTGGGTCAGCGGGTGCGGTTGTAGATGAGGGCCAGTTCGCCTAGGTCGCCGGTTTCTTGGTGGGTGAGGGTCCATTTGGAGGCGGGGAGGCTGTTGTCGAAGAGGCGGTCGCCGTCGCCGGCTATTTCGGGGGTGATGATCAGGTAGAGGCGGTCGAGGAGGTCGGCGGCCAGGAGGGCCTTGATGACGGTGGTGCTGTTGTTGACGAGGATGTCGCCTTCGCCGGCGGACTTGAGTTCGGTGACGACGTCGGCGGTGGGCGCGTTGACGATGCGGGTGCGCTCCCAGGGGGCCTCGGTCAGCGTGGTCGAGAGGACGACCTTTTCGGTGTCGCGGAGCCACTTCGCGTAGCCGCGATCGCGCGGGTCGGCGGTCTCGTCGTCGGCGAGCGGCGGCCAGTAGCCCATGAAGCCCTCGGCGTTCACTCGGCCGAGCAGTGCTGTCGTCGCGCCTTCCCAGATGCGGGTGAGGTGGTCGCGAGCGACGTCGGTGACGGCGTACGGGACGATCGCGCCGAGATCGCCGGGGCCGCCGGGACCGTTGTACCGCCCGTCGAGGGTGAGGCTGATGTTGGCTCGTACCTTGCGTTCACTCATCTGTCTGCTCCCTTGTCGTTGATGCGGTTGGTGAGGTTGTCGAGGACCTGACCCCAGCCGGTCGCGATGCCGGCGATGTACGGGACGGCGTCGACGGTCGTCTCGTTGATGCGTACGTCGACCTGCAGCCGGGTGCCCTCGGGGACCGCTGCGAACCGCACGTCGTACTCGCTGTGAAAGGAGACCGCGTCGGAGTCGTCCAGCAACCTCAGATCGAAGACGAGATGTGAGGCTTCGTCAGCGGTGTGGACGTGTCCGCGCGAGCGGTAGAGCTGCTCGCCGTCGCGGTAGTCGAGGACCGCGCGGCCGCCCGGCTCCGGCTCGAGGATGCAGTCGGCGATCGTGACGGACGGCGGCGCCCACCAGTTTGCGAGCAGGTCCGGATCGACCCAGTGCTGCCAGACGACCTCCGGGGCCACGGCCAGGAAGCGCTCGAACGAGAAGGTCCGTCCGTCCGCCCAGCGTTCCCGGTCCGCGATCGCGGACTCGGCGTCGATGGAGGCCCGGTGGCGCGCGATCACGACTCGGTCGCCCGCGTGCGCCTCGATCGCTCCGACCAGTTCACCGAGTCGGCGTTCGAAGGACCGCAGTGGTGCGGCCTCGAGCGCGTAGACACGGCGTTGCCCGAGCGGGGTTACCGTGACGAGGCCGGCCCGGCCGAGGGTCTGGAGATGCTTGGTGGTCTGCGGCTGGCGCAGGCCGGTCAGCTCGGCCAGTTCCCCGACGGACCGCGGCCGCTCGGCGAGCAGCTCGACGATGCGCCACCGCGCGCCGTCGCCGAGAGCTGATGCGATCTGGTCCATGCCTCGAAGTATTCACTATAGAGAATATTCCTGTCAATGAATATCTCAGGATTCTTGACCCTGCCCTTGGGTGAGGGGTGAGGATGACGCACATGATGGTGCGGAGGTCACTACTCGCGCAGCCGGTGCTGCGTATCCGCGCCGTCTGGGATTCGACGGATCCGGAGTCGGGCGCGGGAGTGGACCTGGAGGAGATCCGCCGCGTGCGCGAGGCACAACAGTTGGAGCAGGCCGGCTCGCCGTACATCTGTGTTGGCGAGCCGGACGATGCCGGCCTGGTCCGAGGCGAGGGCGTCGTACCGGTTGATCGCCTCGGTACGGCGATGGGACGCGTCGAGGCGATCGTGCAGCCTGCCACCGAGGCCGTGTCGGTCGTGTACCGCGACAACATTCACCTGACCGCAGGCCAGGCCGTTGTCCAGCACCTCATCCAGCAGACAGACGAGGCCGGCCTGATCCGGGTCGGGCTACCGCGCTGGATTTACCACACCAACCCCACCTGGAACCTGCTGCCTGACGACCATCTGATCGAAGTGCTCTGGCCGGTGGAGGGTTAAGGGACCTGGTGCGGCGTCGATCGCGTCACGGTGTGCGGCGGTCGAGGACGAAGGCTTCGATGTGGCGGCTGCCGGCTCGGACCTCGTAGTTGCGCCAGCCGGGGTAGTAGGCGAGGCCGGCGGACCAGATCTCGTCGCGTTCGGCGGGGGTCGCCAGCCGGGCGCGGACCGGATGAGCGGTGCCGTCGACGGAGACCTCGGCGTCGGGGTTGGCCTTCAGGTTGTAGTACCAAGCGGGATGCGTCGCCTGGCCCCAATTCGAGGCGATCAGGCCGAGGAAGGCGCCGTACGGTACGCCGAGCACAGGCACGCACCGCGGTTGCCCGGTCTTGGCGCCGGTTGTGGTCAGAAGAACCGTCGGTACGCCGAAGAGGACGCCGGCTACTGTCTTGCGGCCCTTCGTAGCCCGCGCCAGTGCGCGATCGAGATGGTGCGCCGTACGGCTGAAGAACCAGGCCCCCGTGCTGCTCGCGGCGAAGGTGCGCAGCGACTTCTGGACGCGGTTGGCGTCGGCGAACACCGAGGTCATGCCCCAGCATCCCACGGCACTGGAATAGCGGCCGAGAGGGACGAGTTGCGGCAGGTATGGGACTTGAGTTCGGAGTGATCCTGCCGACGTCCACGCCGGATCCGTCGCGGCCGATCCTGGGCGACGTACGAGAGAGCGCCCGGTTCGCGGAGGAGATCGGGCTGGATTCCGTGTGGTCCACGGATCATCTGATCGCGAGTGGGCCGATGCTGGACAGCTCGGTCGTGCTGGCGACCGCGGCGGCTGTGACGGAGCGGATCACGGTCGGTTTCAACGTGATGTTGCTGGCGCTGCGGCCAGTGGCGTGGGCGGCGAAGCAGGTGAACACGCTGCAATTGGTGTCGGGCAACAGGCTCGTTCTCGGTGTGGGGACGGGGAATCCGGCCCACGGTGACATCGGCTGGCGGGCAGCGGGCGTGGAGTTCGCGGATCGCGGCCGGCTCACCGACGAGGCATTGAAGGTGCTGCCGGATCTGATCGCCGGACGATCCGCGGTGCTCGCGGACGGGCTCGAGGCCAAGCTCGCACCGGGGTCCGCAGTACCCCCGATCGTTGTCGCGGGCAACGGTAAGCCGGCCATACGCCGGGCCGCCCGGTACGGCGACGGGTGGGCGACGATCGCGATGTCGCCGACGGAGGTCCGGGCGAACCTTGCCCAGATCAACAAACTCGCCGCGGACCACAACCGTCCGCCGCTGAAGGCGACCGTCGTCGCGCCGCAGCTCGACGCCGACCCGTCGCGCGCGGCCGACCAACTGCAGGCCTACGCCGCAGCCGGCGCCGAACGCGTGATCTTCGCGCCCTCCGGCGACTGGCGCCGCGACTACGAGTTCGCCGCCAAACTCCGAGCCTGACCATTTGACTCTGACATTGATGTCAGGTCGTACGGTCGACGCATGGCAGGAGTGGTGATTGTCGGAGTCGGGCCGGGGATCGGCGTCGCGGTGGCGAAGCGGTTCGTGCGGGAGGGAATGAGTGCCGGGCTGATCGCGCGGTCGGAGCAGACGCTGAAGGCCGCGGCCGATGCGCTGCCGGGTGCCGAGGTGTTCACGGTGACCGCTGACAGCACGGACGAGGTCGGCCTGCGGGCCGCGCTCGATCGAGTGGCCGAGGAGTACGGCGTACCGGATGTGGTCGTCTACAACGCCGCGATCATCCAGCCGGACGCGGTCGGCGATCTGACCGCGCGGGAGCACCTGGACGCGTGGGCGGTCAACGTGGTCGGTGCGATCACCACCGCGGCGCACGTCGTACCGGCGATGGCGGAGCGCGGCAGCGGCACGTTCATCATCACCGGCGGGATGCCCGAGCCGAAGTTGGACTACGCCAGCCTGTCGCTGGGCAAGGCCGGCGTCCGCACGCTGGTGACATTGCTCGACCAGCAGTACGGCGCCTCGGGCGTCCACGCGGCCACCGTCACGGTCGCCGGAGGGGTTGCACCGGGTGGGGCGTGGGACCCGGACGGCATCGCCGAGCAGTACTGGCGACTGCACATCCAGCCGCGCGCCGAGTGGACGCACGAAGTCCTGCACTGAGTGGCCTGGGCGAAGCCTGACCGGAATGGACCTGTCGCCGGGCGGCCGGCGCCAGGGAGACTGAGGGTGTTCGCCACCGACAAGGATCCCTGCATGTATGTTCCCGCGCACTTTGCCGCCGACGACGAGGCGGTGCACGAACTGCTCGCCCGCCACCGCGCCGCCGACCTGGTGACCATGACACCGGACGGACTGGTGGCGACCATGCTGCCGTTCATCTACGACCGCTCCAGGAACGTCCTGCTCGGGCACTTCGCCCGCAACAACGATCATTGGAAGCAGCCCGTGCTCGGGGACGCGCTAGTGATCGTGCGCGGGCCGGACGCGTACGTCTCGCCGGCCTGGTACGCCTCCAAGCGCGAACATGGCCGAGTGGTCCCGACCTGGAACTACATCACCGCCCACGTGCACGGGACGATGACCGTGTACGACGACCCGGCCTGGGTCGAGAACGTCGTACGGCGGTTGTCCGATCTGCACGAGGCGGGCCGGGCGGAGCCGTGGTCGGTGGACGATGCGCCGGAGAAGTTCGTCAGCGGGCAGTTGCGGGCGATCGTCGGCGTGGAGATCGCGATCAAGCGGATCGAGGCGAAGTTCAAGCTCAGCCAGAACCGGCCGGAGGCGGACGTCGACGGGGTGATCACCGGCCTCACGGCCGACGGCGAAGAGGCCACGGCCACCGCCGTCGCCCAATACCGCCGCTAACCCGGAGGCTTCAGGAGACCACGGTTGTACGCCGCAGCCCGCAGCGCAGCCGCCGCCCGCGGCTCCTCCAGTTCCACTGTTATCTCCGCTTGCTTTCCCTTGATCTCCATACCCCACCGTCGCGCGCTGCACCCCTCCCCCACATCGCTCACCCGGCCCGACCCGACTCAACCGATCGGTTGATCCTGGCTCCACCGCGAGCGGGCCGCCGACGACCGTGGAGCAAATGATCGTTGCCTAGAGCACCTTCCTTCCGTGACAGTTTGTGCACGGATTGTCACGGACTGTTTGCGGGTGCGTGCAGATGTCCGGACCCCTCTGGCGAGCGTGGGATCGGACGACAGATCGTCTGATGTGGAAGAGATCGACGAGAAAGCGTTCGAGTCAGCCGGTCGACCACGGGAGGGTCCGACGAGTGCTCGAGACTTATCGCGGCATCCCACACCTACTGGACACCTGGCTCGTGCTGACCGGCATGGCACTGCCGGTCGCGCTCTCGTCGTTGCGGCGGCCGGGGGATCTGGTCCCTCGGCTGGCGGCCTTCTGCCTGCCGGCAGCGCTCGCTCTGGTCCTGGCGGCGACGCTCAGCCCGACCGCGCACCGGCTGGGGAGCGTCGGCCAGTGCGGAACGCACCTGGCCACCACCGGCGGTCTCACCTCGCTCCAGGGCCTGCTCAACGTCCTGCTGTTCGTGCCGACAGCCGGAATGCTGGCGCTCGCCAGCGGACGCCCGGTCGACGGACTCGCCGCCGGCATCGGGCTGTCCGCGTCGGTGGAGGCGGTTCAGGCGCTGATCCCCCAGCTCGGCCGCTCCTGCCAGTTGCATGACCTGATCGCGAACACGCTGGGCACCTTCGCCGGCGTCGGCCTGGTCGCCGGTCTGCAGACGCTGACCCGCTCGAGCCGCCTGGTCACCGGTCCGTACGTCGTCGAGCACGCCGCGATGATCGTCGTCCGCGGGCGCCAACCGGCCCGGCACCGCCGTGGCCGACTCGTCCCGCGGCCGATTCAGGTGGCGAAACCGCCCACCGGCTTCCGGGCGGCGGCGCGGGCCCGGTGAGGACACGCCGAATACTTATCCACAGGCTGTGGATGAAAACGGGGGATAACTACGCGACTACGCGGAGATATCCACAGGCTCAGGGGCGTACGTCCAGCCCGAGGGAGGTCGCAATGACCATCGCCTGGGTGATGTCCACCCGTGCGTCCTTCAGCTCGACCGTGAGCGGGTCGAGCGTGGACAGGTCGGATCCGCGCAGATCGGCCCCGGTGAAGTCGGCCCGATGCAGCGATGCGCCCGACAGGTCGAGATCCCGCAGTACGGCCTTCCCCGCCCGTACGCCGGTCAGGTCCGCCTCACGGAACTTCGTGCCGGTGAACTCGGTCCCGCGCAGGTCCTCACCCGGCAGCCCCGCGAACGACCAGTCGCCGCCCGACACCTTCAGCAGGTTGTAGGTGCAGTCGTCGAAGCAGCTGCCGAGCAGCTTGCACCCGGTGAACGTGGCGTCGAACAGCGAGCACCGGACGAAGGTGCAGTTCACGAACGCCGCGTCGGTGTGGGTGGAGGCGTTGAACCTGACCCCGCGGAACGTGCACTCCTGGAACGTCCCGCCCCGGTTCTCCAGCTCGGTGAAGTCGCTGTCGATGAACAGCACCCGCTCGTACGTCTGCCCGGACGGATCGGCGTCGTCCCAGTCCCGGATCGTCGACTCCGTCGGCACTGGCACGTGCCCTCGGTCTGCCATCGCTCACCCTCCACCCGCTCGCCGGAGCCCCCACCCTGCCACGCCGTACCGACACCCGTGTACGCCGAGATGACCAGCCACGACCTAGTTGTGATGGTGACGAGGGCCAACGTTCAGCCCACCGACAAATACGGGCCGCACGATGGAAGCGTGACCGGAACTGAGCGGGTGATGGTGTTCGGCGCGGGAGGTTTCCTCGGCGCCAGGATCTGCGCACTGCTCGCCGACCGCGGGGTGGAGCACCGTGGTCTGAGCCGGAGCCGGGGTGAGCCACACCGGCTGTGCGACCTGGCCACGATGCACTCCTATGCGCTGGACACGCAGATCGGCATGTACAAGCCGACGGTGGTCATCAACGCGGCCGGCGCCACACTCGGTGAGCCGGCGACTCTGGTCCGTGCGAACGTCACGGCCGTCGAGGCGCTCCTCGCCTCGGTCCGGGACAACGCCAGCCACGCGCGGTTCGTCCAGCTCGGGTCGGCCGCCGAGTACGGCGGTGCCTCGCACGGCACCAGCCAGGACGAGCAGGGTGAGCCCCGCCCGGCCGGTCCGTACGGCCTCACCAAGCTGGCCGGCTCCGAACTGGTTCTCCGCGCCCAGCGCAACGGCGCGGATGCCGTTGTACTCCGGATCTTCGACGTGATCGGGCCCGGTGCGCCTGAGAGCACGCTCACTGGCCGGGTGATCCGGGATCTGCGCGGCCGGCAGTTGATCGAGGTCGGGTCGCTGGACGTGTGGCGGGACTTTGTCGATGTGCGGGACGTGGCTGAGGCGGTGGTCATTGTCGTTCTCACGGACGTCAAGGTGCCGCCGGTGCTGAACGTCGGGACCGGGCGGGCGGTGCTGGCGCGGGACGTGGCCGGTCAGCTGTTCGAGCTGAGCGGTCAGCCGGCGCGGATCGTCGAGGACATCCACGACGGCACACCGGTGGTCGCCTGGCAGCAGGCGGACACAACCTTGATCGGCAAGCACCTCGGCTGGTCGCCGAAGATCTCCCTCGACCAGTCCCTCACCGACAGCTGGGCCGCCCAGCCCTAGCCAGCCGCGGCCGTTCGGGTGGGAAGGGAGAATGGGTGGGTGGAGATTCGCTCGATCAGTCTGCCTGCGCCGGATCGGCGACCGCCCGCAGTGAACGAGGACCTCGTACTGACCGGACCTGACTTCGCCGTCGTGCTCGACGGTGCGACTGCCGGGCAAGGCATCGACTCCGGCTGCCGGCACACGGTCGCCTGGCTGGTCGCTCAGTTGGCCCGCGAGCTCGCCGTACCGCTCCTCTCGCGGTCGTCCGCACCGCTGCCCGAGGTGCTGGCCGACGCGATCGTGGCCGTCTGCGCCGTGCACGCCGGCACCTGTGACCTCACCAACCCGGACAGTCCGTCGTCCACAGTCGCGATGTTCCGCGCCGGGCCGGATCACGTCGAACACCTGGTCCTGGCCGATTCGCCTCTGGTCGTGCAGGCCCCGGATGGAGCGATCACCGTTCACAGCGACAACCGCGTCGACCTCCTGCCGGAGTACACGTTCGAGGCGGTCCGCCGGCTCCGCAACCAGCCGGGTGGGTTCTGGGCCGCGAGCACCGAGCCCAAGGCGGCGTACGAGGCGCTCACCGGTACGACGGATCGCGGGGACGTCGAGTTGATCGCCGTACTGAGTGACGGAGCGGCGCGGTACACCGAGCGCTACGGGCACTCGTGGGAGGACCTGCTCGACCTGCTCGAGACGGAAGGCCCGGCGACGCTGGTCGACCGCGTCTGGACGTACGACGAGGCGGCGCATCCGGACACCTTCCGCGGCAAGCGGTACGACGACGCCACCGCCGTACTGTGTCGACTCTAGAGTTCGGCTCTAGGGCGGCGGTCGGTAGGACGGGAACGTCGGGCCGGGGTTGGTGTAGCGCGGCGCGTACTGCGGAGGCGGCGGTGGCGCCATGGCAACCGGCGGAAGGGCGACCTGGTCGTGCTGCCATCGGCTGACGCGGAGCAGCAACACTGACGCGGCCACCCCCGCTGCAATGAGCAGGACCGTCGCGATGGTGAAGCCGATGTTGACGCCCAGCGCGACCCGGACCATGAAATCCTGCAGATCGTAGATATCGACGTACTCACCGGTCGCGTCGGCAGCATCGGCCGCGTCGACCAGGCGGACGATCCACACGATGAAGCCGATCAGCGCGACCCCGCCACCGCCGACCAGGATCACCCAGAACCCGGTCCACGCCGCCCACCAGCCGTACAGCAGCCCGCGCATCTCGCCGGTCCGCGACGCACCCGGCTGGTCCCGCGGCTCACTCGCGGCGACCACGTCCTCGACGATCCGCAACGGGTACCAGAACTGCACGATCGGGCAGAACCACGACCCGATGACCCAGCCCTGCACGAGCCGATGCGGCCTCAGGTCCGACGGCTTCGGGCCGAACGGCGAGGTGATGAAGTCGGTGTTCTCGCGGGCCTGCCAGAGCCACAGGATGAAGATGATGGCCGTGCCGAGCAGCAGGTAGCCGACCAGGTCGAGCAGCGGGCCGCTGCCGGCGATCGAGCGGACGCCGCGGTCGATCTCCTCCTCGGAGAGCAAGCCGTACACGAACCGCTTCACGTCGTCGTACGAGCGCCAGAGCAGGACCGACTGGATCACCGCGGCGACACAGGTCAGCCCCATCAGCACGATGCTGACCTGCGCGATCCGCCGCAACGGCCGATAACGCGGCGGTGGCGCCGGGTACGGCATCGGCTGATACGGCCCCGGCTGGTACGGATACGGCTGCGACACCTGTCCACCTCCCCGCAGCCAAGCTAGCTCAGCCCTGGGAGAGTCACACGGCCGCGAACGCCTCCCGGACCGCGGGCAGCGCCAGCTCCCGGTCCGCCGCGGACAGCCCGATCCGCGTCCGCCGGTCCAGTACGTCGTCCTCCGTCAGTGCGCCTTCATGCCGAACCGCGAACAGCAGCTCGGCGTACGTCGTCCGCAGCCCCGGCGCGATCGGCTCCTGCGACCCCGGCGCTCCGGCGATCACCTCCGGCGCCTCCACGCCGTACCGCTGGACGAACCGCGACGGCGCCCGCACGGCCGCCAACCTGACGCGGTCGGCCGCCCCCACCAGCGGGATCCGGTGCGTCAGGCACGGCCGTCGTACTGCGAGATCGGACTGGTCGAGGGCGGCGTCGAGCGCGTCCTGCGCCATCCGCCGGTACGTCGTGAGCTTCCCGCCGACGATCGTCACCAGTCCGTCCGCACCGGTGATCACCGCGTGCCGCCGGGAGATGTCCGCGGTCTTGTGCTCGCCGTTGTGGTGTCCGGTGTCGAGCAGCGGCCGGAGTCCGGCGTACGTCCCGAGCAGGTCGGCCCGGGTCAGCGGCGTCTGCACCGCATGGCTGATGGTGTCCAGCAAGAAGTCGATCTCCGCCTCGGTCGCCCGCGGTACGTCGCTCACCGGACCGGGCGCGTCCTCGTCGGTCAGCCCGACGTACACCCGGTCGTCCGGCGCCGGGATCGCCATCACGACCCGGCGCAACTGACCCGGCACCGGCACGGTCAGTACGGCGGACAGCCCGCCGAACGCGGACTGCGGGAAGACCAGATGCGTCCCCCGGCTCGG
Source organism: Kribbella pittospori (assembly GCF_004331465.1). GTDB lineage: Bacteria > Actinomycetota > Actinomycetes > Propionibacteriales > Kribbellaceae > Kribbella > Kribbella pittospori. The sequence goes on along the minus strand of NZ_SJKB01000013.1, from coordinate 23,790 downwards.
GCGCAGTTTGATGCCGGAGGCAACCTGATCGGCCCAGATCCCGGCCGCGTTGATCACCGCCGACGCGTCCACCTGCAGCCGGTGCCCGGTCAGCTGATCGACCAGTACGGCGCCTCGGCCGGTCACCTCGGTCGCCGCGACCCGGGTGAGCACGCGAGCGCCGTACTGCGCCGCGGTCCGGGCGATCGCGACCACGAGCCGGGCGTCGTCGTACAACTGCCCGTCCCAGGTCAGGAAGCCGCCGCGCATGCCGTCCGGCCGCAGCGTCGGCGCGTACCGCAGGATCTCCGCCGAGCTGACCCGGCGCGAGTGCGGCAGGTAGTCGTCGCTGGTCCGCGCGAACGTGCGCAGGACGTCGCCGCCCAGGAAGGCACCACGCAGCAACGCCGCCTGCGCGAACTTTGCCTGTGGCAACCATGGCGCGACCTGCGGGACCGGGTGGACCAGATGCGGCGCCGTCGTCTTCATCAGGATGCCGCGCTCGACCGCGCTCTCGTAGGCAATGCCCACGTGGCCCGATGCCAGGTAGCGCAGACCGCCGTGCACGAGCTTCGAGCTCCACCGGCTGGTGCCGAACGCCAGATCGTGCTTCTCCACCAGGGCGACGGACAGTCCGCGGGCAGCCGCGTCGAGAGCGACGCCGGCACCGGTCACTCCGCCGCCGATGACCAGGACGTCGACCTTGCCGGTGGTCTCCAGCCAGTCCAGCTCGCGGGCACGGCGAGCCGCGTTCAAGCTGGCATTGCCCACGGTGCTGAATGGCTTCCCCGCCCCACCGCCCCGGTCGATCATGGCGCCAGATACCTGGTGAGCATCTCCCGGAGCTGCTCGTCGAGCATCGAGTACTCGTCCTTGGCGGCCATCACCGGACCGGACACCGCCGAGGCAAGGGACACGAGGATGATCTGCCGAGCCAGCCACATCGGGTCGCCGGTCCGGATCGAGCCATCCGCCTGCCCCGCCTTGATGCCCTCCTCGACCAGCGCCAGGTGGGCGACCGTGCTGCTGCCACGGCGCTCGAGCAGGTACGGCGTGAGGAACTCCGGATCGAGCTCGATGATCTTCCGCATCAGCGGATGCACCCGGGTCTTCGCGACCACCTCGACCACGCCCTCGACGAGCCGGGACCGACCGTCGGCCGCGTCCGGCTGGAACGCGGACATCAGCGCGGTGGTCCACTCCCGAGTCATCAGCGCCGCGACCACGGCCTGCACGTTCGGCCAGCGGCGGTAGAGCGTCGCGCGCGAAACCTCCGCGTGCCGGGCGATGTCGGCCATCGTCATCCGGCGCATCCCGATCGCCAGCAGCAGCTCATAGGCCGCGTCCAGGATCCGTTCCTCGCCGATCGCGTTCGCGGGCGCCGGACGCGCGCTGGTCTCCGGCTCTTGGTCGCTGCTACGCTGAGACATCACACGTCAGAGTGTATCAGCGACTCTGCCGTCCCGGAACTGTCCGTGGGAGGTGGGAGCCAGGGGGTTCCACCTCCCACGGACGCTACCTCGCAGGTGCACCGAAAGGGAGCCCACCTTGACCGAATCGGACCTCCCTGTTGTGCAACTCACGCCGGGACGCTGGGGCGATCCGGCCCACCCCGTCGACCTCCCCGCCGCGGCCGTGGATGCGTTGAAGCATCTCGGCGTACGACGCCCTGCCGCGGGTCCCGTGGACCCGGTGGACCGGCCCGGGCTGACGGCCGAGCAGCTGAGCTTCCTGGCCGGAGTGGTCGGGGCCGAGCATGTGACCACGGACCTGGACTCCCGGTGGGCCCACACCCGCGGCTACTCCACTCCGGATCTGCTGCGGCACCGTGCCGGCGACACGTCGGACATGCCGGACGCGGTGGTGTACCCAGGGAGCCACGACGAGGTGCTCGCAGTGCTGGCGGCGTGCTCGGACCACAACCTGGCGGTGGTGCCGTCCTCCGGCGGTACGTCGGTGGTGGGAGGGCTGGCGGCGTCACGGCGCTTCGTCACCGTGGATCTGCGGCGACTGGACCAACTCGTCGAGGTCGATGAGGTGTCGCGGACCGCCACACTGCAGGCCGGCGTGCGCGGTCCGGCGGCCGAGTCGCTGCTCGCCGACCGCGGCTACACGCTGGGCCACTTTCCACAGTCCTATGAGGGCGCGAGCATTGGCGGCTATGCGGCGGCGCGGTCGAGTGGGCAGTCCTCGGCCGGGTACGGGCGGTTCGACCAGATGGTGGTCGGGCTGACGCTGGCGACTCCGCGCGGGACCGTGGAGCTCGGCCGCGCGCCGATGTCCGCGGCCGGTCCGGATCTGCGGCAGTTGGTGCTCGGGTCCGAAGGCGCGTTCGGGATCATCACGTCGGTCGTCGTACGGATCCGGCCGCGACCGACCGAGCGGCACTTCGAGGGCTGGCGGTTCGAGAACTTCGAGGCTGGGCTGACCGCGATCCGCCGGCTGGCGCAGGACGGGCCGTTGCCGACCGTACTGCGGTTGTCCGACGAAGCGGAGACCGCGGTGAACCTCGCGGATCCGGATGTGCTCGGCGGCGGGACGGGCGGCGTACTCGCGATTGTTGGGTTCGACGGTCCGTACACACAGGCGACGGCAGATGTGCTGACCGCAGCCGGTGGGCAGAACGTCGGCGAAGGGCCTGGCGAGACCTGGCGGGTCGGCCGCTACCGGGCGCCGTACTTGCGGGATCCCTTGCTGGACGAAGGGGCGTTGGTCGAGACGCTCGAGACCGCAGCGTTCTGGTCCAAGGTGCCCGCACTTAAGGCCGCCGTCACCGGGGCACTTGTGAGCTCCCTGACCGACCAAGGCACTCCGCCGTTAGTGCTGTGCCATGTCTCGCACGTCTACGACACCGGTGCTTCCCTCTACTTCACTGTCATCTCCGCGCAGACCCACGATCCCATCGGCCAATGGCGTACGGCGAAAGCCGCGGCCAGCCAGGCGATCGCGGCTGCCGGCGGAACGATCAGCCACCACCACGGCGTGGGCACCGACCATCGAGAGGCCTACGCCGAGGAGATCGGCCCGCTGGCAGTCGAAGCTCTCCGGGCCGTCAAGCAGGTGCTCGATCCCAGCCACGTCCTCAATCCAGGGATCCTCTTGACCTGAAGTCGACTTGAAGTATGACAGTGGCGGACATGACACCTGAATCCGCCAACCGTCCTGTCGCTCTCGTCACCGGCGCGTCCGCCGGCCTCGGACTCGCGCTGGCGCACGGCCTGGCCGACCGCGGCTGGGCGCTGGTGATCGACGCCCGCGGCGCCGACGCCCTCAAGGACGCGGCCGACGCGCTGGCCGGCCGCACCGACGTGGTCCCGCTGGCGGGCGACATCACCGACCCCGAACACCGTGCCGACCTGGTCGATGCCGTCGCCGAGCTCGGCCGGCTCGACCTACTGGTCAACAACGCCAGCTATCTCGGCCCGAGTCCCCTGCAGCAGTTGGATGCCGCAGACCTCGACGAACTGCGCCGCGTCTATGAGGTCGACGTCATCGCGCCGATCGCACTGGCGCAGGCACTGCTGCCCGCACTCACTACAGCAGCCGGTGTGCTGCTCAACATCAGCTCCGACGCCGCGGTCGAGGCGTACGAAGGCTGGGGCGGCTACGGCTCGGCCAAGGCCGCGCTCGACCACGCCAGCCGAGTGCTGGCCGCCGAGCACCCCTCGCTTGCTGTGTACGCCGTCGATCCGGGCGACCTCCGGACGGCGATGCACCAGGCCGCGTTCCCCGGTGAGGACATCTCGGACCGGCCTGAGCCGGCGACCGTAGTACCGGCATTTCTTCAACTGCTGGACAGCCGGCCGGCGAGTGGACGGTACCGAGCAGCCGACTTCGCCGCGGCGGTGGCGCCGTGACGGTCCATCCACAGACTCACTTCGTCCTGCCCGATTCGCTGAACGCCTCCGAACCACCCGAGGCCAGAGGGCTCTCGCGGCATCAGGTGAAGCTGCTGGTCGCGGAGGGGTCGACCATCACGCACACCCGGTTCGACCGGATCGGTGAACATCTGCGGCCTGGTGACCTGCTGCTGGTGAACACTTCCGGCACACTGCCCGCGGCAGTGGACGGCTCGTGGATCACCGGCGCCGGGGTGGCACCTGTCGTCGTGCACTTCTCCACCGCGCTCGACGACGGCACCTGGGTCGTCGAACTCCGTAGCAACCGCGCACCGATGCTCGGAGGTACGGCGGGCGACCAGGTGGAAATGCCCGAGGGCGTGCTGACGCTGCTGGCGCCGTACCAGTCGGAGTCCAACCGTCTGTGGCGTGCCAAGCCGCCGGTGGCCGACGTGCTTGGCTATCTGACTCGGCACGGCCGGCCGATCAGTTACAGCTACGTCGGGAAGCGTTGGCCGCTGGCGTCGTACCAGACTGTCTTTGCCCGCGAGCCTGGTAGTGCGGAGATGCCCAGCGCCGCAAGGCCGTTCAGCTTCGAGCTGGTGAGTCACCTCGCAGCGCAGGGCGTTCTGATCGCACCGATCCTGTTGCACTGCGGTGTCTCGTCCCTGGAGAGCCACGAACCACCGCTGCCCGAGCGGTACGACGTACCAGAGCACACCGCGCGCCTCGTCAACTGGGTCAGGGCCAACGGCGGTCGCGTGATCGCCGTCGGCACCACCGCGGTCCGAGCCATCGAGTCAGCCGTCACCCAAGAGGGCACAGTCAGCCCGTCAAACGGCTGGACGGATCTTGTCCTCGGCCCGGACCACCCGTCGCGCGTTGTCGACGGCCTGATCACGGGGATGCACGCCCCGGAGGCCTCGCATCTCCTCCTGCTGGAGTCGGTCGCCGGGCCCGACGCCGTCCAGCGTGCCTACACCGCCGCCCTGAATGAGCACTACCTCTGGCACGAGTTCGGCGACGTTTGCCTGCTGCTGCGTTGACGGCGGCGGCAGATACCGCTCGTTGCCCGGGCGGGCCCGTTTGTCCACTGCGCGTGGGCTCATGTGGATGTCCTTACCAGTTCTGGTCCCCCGTCGGGACGTCACCTGATTAGACGAGCATCCGGGCCCGCCTGTCATCTGGATTCAGACAACCGAAGGAAAGTTGTGGCCTAGGCCGATTGATTGCGATTTGAACGGTCAGCTCGCGTAGCCGTGCAGGAAGGCGTGGACTCCGGTGGTGACGGCCTCGGTGATCTCGTCCGGCGTCATCGGTCCGCCGCGGTACGACGGGTTGGCGCCGGAGATGAGGAGGGAGAAGTGCAGAGCCGCCCGCAGCGGGTCGTCGATCCGCAGCAGGCCGTCGGCTGCGAAGACGGCCAGTCGTACGGCGAGAGCACGTCGTACGGCGAGAGGTCCGGCTTCCTGCCAGGCGTCAACGGCTTCCTGGGGGATGTGACCGGCCTCGGCGTTGACCTGGCGGACGAGTGCCGAGTGCTCGGCGTAGTCCGGCATCGGCGTACGCCAGTGGATGCCGAAGGCAACCAGGTCGGCCTCGAGGTCGGTGACGTGACTGAGGTGCTGCTCGATGATCGCGAGCTGGGCGGCGGCGACCCGCGTCGCGCTCTCCTGGATCACCGCCCGGAACAGCCCGGCCTTGTCGCCGAAGTGGTTGTAGAGCGTGCGGCTCGAGACGCACGCCTCGGCCGCGATCACGTCGATGCTCGCCCGCGCGTACCCGTCCCGCGCGAACACGGTCAACGCACCGGCCAGCACCTCCTGCCGCTTCCCGGCCTGTGGCATGGTGTCTCCTGGCGTAGTTACAACGACCGTTGTACTTTAGCAGGTATGGCATTCACGACAGAAGAACTGGCGTACCTGAAGTCCCAGCCACTGGCCCGGCTCGCCACCGTCGGCCCGGACGGTCAGCCGGACGTCGTACCGGTCGGATTCGAGTACGACGGCCACTATTTCTACGTCGGCGGGGTCGACCCGGCGAAGACGCGCAAGGTCCGCAACGTCGAAGCCGGCCACGAACAGGTGGCACTCGTCATCGACGACCTGGTCTCGACCAACCCGTGGTCACCGCGCTTCCTCCGCGTCTACGGCACGGCCGAGGTCGTCAAGCGGGACGGCCGCTTCGGCGACGGCACGTACCTGCGGATCACGCCGACCACCACCTGGAGCTGGCACCTCGACGGCCGGCCGGTCAACCACGACCAGGAGGAGTTCGGCCCGCGGCGGACCGACCACACGGCCGTCTAGGTGCGGGCTTTGCTGCGGCGGTGTTTGGTGATCTGCAGGAAGATCCAGGCAACGGCCGCGCCGGTGACGAACCCGCCGAGGTGACCTTCCCAGGAGATGTTCGGGATGGTGAACGAGATGACCGCCGTGATCGCCACGTAGGCGATGATCCAGGTGATGTCGAGGCCGCGGGCCCGGCTGATCACGAGCATCGCCCCGACCAGACCCAGTACGGCGCCGGACGCGCCCAGCGTCGCGGAGACCGGGGAGGCCAGCATCCACACCGCCACGCTGCCGCCGAGTGCGGACAGCAGGTAGAGGATCGAGAACCGGAGCCGGCCGAGCATCTGCTCCAGCGGCGGACCGAGCTGCCAGAGCATGAACAGGTTCGAGAAGATGTGGAAGATCTGCACGTGGGTGAAGGCCGACGTGAGCAGCCGCCACGGCTCGGAATCCACCAGGAACGGGACCAGCACCAGGTCGTTGACGACCCGGCTGCTGCCGGTGCGCACGGCGATGAAGACCAGAACGTTGAGCGCCAGGAGCACGATCGTGACGATCTGCCCGTTGACGCGGGCGACACCGCCGAGCGACGTCCGGGTGCGCGGGACCGACTTCACGCCTTCGTTGAAGCAACTCGGGCACTGGAAGCCGATAGAGGCGCTGTTCATGCACTGCGGGCAGATCGGCCGGTCACAGCGCTGGCACCGGACCCCGGCGGGCCGATCCGGGTGCCGGTAGCAAACGGTCTCGGTCACGCGGGTGGGTTCCTCCCAAGAGGCGCGGAGGGCCGGGCGCGACGGCCCGGCCCACCGCGGAAATCAGGCGTTCTTGCGCTCGATGGTGACGCTGTTGATCACGATCGGCTCGATCGGCCGGTCGCCGGGTGCGGTCTTCGCGGTCGCGATCGCGTCGACGACCTTCTTCGACTCGTCGTCGGCGACCTCACCGAAGATCGTGTGCTTGCGGTTCAGGTGCGGCGTCGGGACCACGGTCACGAAGAACTGCGAGCCGTTGGTGCCGCGGCCGAACTGGATGCCGGCGTTCGCCATCGCGAGCAGGTACGGCCGGTCGAACTGCAGTTCCGGGTGGATCTCGTCGTCGAACGAGTACCCCGGCGAGCCGGTGCCGGTGCCGAGCGGGCAGCCGCCCTGGATCATGAATCCGTCGATCACCCGGTGGAAGGTCAGGCCGTCGTAGAACCGCGCGGTGCTCGGCGCGCCGGTCTGCGGGTCGGTCCATTCCTTGGTGCCCTCGGCCAGGCCGACGAAGTTGCTGACCGTCTTCGGCGCGTGGTTGGGGAACAGCCTGATGACGACGTCACCCTTCGTCGTCTGCAGGGTCGCGTACAGCTCTTCGGCCACGGGTGTTCACTCCTCATCAGAAACGGCTTACCCCTCGATCCTGTCATGTGAGTCCAACCGGACGCGGAGCGGCTGGCCGGCAGTGTGATCGAACCGGCCGGTAGTGGGTACAGGAAGGCCGGTTTGTCGGCTGGGTACGTCGTACGATGCAAACCAGAGCGGAAATGTCCAGATCCGTATCAGCACAGCGTCCATGTCGCCGATGGGCCGGAACGCCGTCCGGGGACGGACGGCACCGAGGAGGGAATCGTGGGTTCGAGGAAGACCAAGGGCCGGGTGGAGACCGCGAAGGGCAAGGTCAAGCCACTCGCCGAGTCGGCGTCGGAGAAGATCGGGCCGGCTGTCGGCCAGGTCCGCGAGCACCTCGGGCCGGCCGTGGGCACCGCACGGGAGAAGGTGTCGCCGTACGCCGAGAAGGCCGTCGAGCGCGGCGCCCACTACGCCGGAGTCGCGGTGGAGAAGGCAAGTCCGATGATCGACGACGCGCTGGCGAAGGTCGGCCCGGCCACCGAGCAGGCCGCCGAGAAGGCGCGCGAGCGGTTCAACGACGACGTACTGCCGAAGGTGACCGCCGCGCTGGCGTCGCTGGCGGCCGCGGCCGAGCCGGTCGTGCAGGAGACCTCGCGCCGGGGCAGGGCCACCAAGGCCGCGCTCAACGGTGAGATCGACGCGCCGAAGAAGAAGAGCCACAGGCTCCGCAAGGTCGTGCTGTTCCTGGGCTTCGGGGCCCTGGCGGCGGCGGCCGTGAAGAAGCTGCTGACCCCGCCGGAGCCGGCCTGGCAGTCGACCCCGACGAGCGGCCGCGACTACAGCTCCGCCCCGGCCGGTACGACGTCCCGTCCGGACACCGCCGCGTCGTCGAACGGCAAGACGGACACGCCTGAGACGGACACGGCCAAGACGGACACGGCCAAGACGGACACGGCCAAGACGGACACGGCCAAGACGGACACGGCCAAGGCGGAGTCGCCGAAGGTCGACGGTCCGAAGGTCGAGTCGAAGCCGGAGCCCGCCAAGCCGACTGAGGAGAAGACTGACGACACCGAGGTCAACGCGGCGGCCAACGGCACCACGAAGAAGGCGGCCACGCCGCGGAAGACGAGCAACCCGAAGCCGTCCGACTCCTGACAAACACACCGCAACGGCGAAGGCCGCGAACCCCGGCTGGGGTTCGCGGCCTTCGTTTTGCTGACGGCGCCTTGCGCGTACGGCGTCAGTTCGGTCGCGGATCCTGGTCATCGGCGTGCTGCTCGCCCTGCTCATCGTGCTCGTCGTCATGGTCCGGCTTGGTCATCGTGTAGCGGCCGGCCGACAGGAGCTGGGTGGCATAGCGGTGCGTGATGCACGGATAGGTGCCGCCGCAGTGCAGGCAGACGGCATCGTTGCGGTGTAGCCAGGGCAGGACGCCGAAGCGCTTGACCCAGGTCAGTGGTTCGCGGTCGGGGGCGTGCAGTTGCAGGGCCGAGCGGGCCGCGTTCTGGATCTCAGGCGCGGACCATTCCTCGGCACTCTTGTCCATCAGTGCGCTCAGGTCGGGGTGGAGGTGTGCGGTGGAGCGGGTTTTGGTCATCTATGCGTCTTCCGGGGCAGGGTTGGTGACGACTGAATCGCTCGCTTCAAGCGTGACGATCCGATCGCTGTTAGCAACGGTAGTCCTCCAGTAGCCCTTACCGCGCTTTCGCACGCGTCGCCCGGTGTCAGATCTTCGTCAGGTTTCGCAGCGTGCCGACGGTGTGTCTGATCGTGTGCCTGATCGTCAGGTCCACAGCGTCTCGAGAGCGATCCGTGCCTCGAGCTCGAGCAGGTGCCGTTTCAGCGGGATCCCGCCGCCGAAGCCGACCATCTTGCCGCCGGCGCCGACGACCCGGTGGCAGGGCATCACGACGGCGATCGGGTTCCGGTTGCAGGCGGTGCCTACGGCCCGGGCGGCTCCCACGTCCCCGACGATCTTGGCGACCTCGCCGTACGTCTGCATCTCGCCGTACGGGATCCGGCAGAGCTGCGCCCAGACGGCGCGCTCGAACTCGGAGCCGCCGCGGACCGAGAGCGGCACGGTGAACTCCTGCAGTTCGCCGGCGAAGTACGCCTTCAGTTGCTCCTGGGTCTCCGTCAGCAGCGGATCGGTCTCGAGGGGCCGGTCGGCGCGCCCGAAATGCAACCGGCACAGCCCGGCCTCGTCGACGGCCAGGGAGAGGTCGCCGATGGGTGAATCGACCACGGACCAGCGCATGCCACCCATCTTCGCGCCGGGCACCGACAGTTTCCGGCGGAATTGCGACGGATACCGACACCACCGGCGACGGATACCGACACCAGCGGGTCCGCGACGTGATGTCCTCGCCCGGTCACGCGGTGTTGTGCTATTTCTGATCCATGCCGAGCCAGGCGCAGCAGCCGCCGCTGGACCGCTGGTTCAGCTCAGAGCGCGCGATGGGGCTGGCCGCGTCGATCCTGATCGGTGTGGTCACGGCCACCACCTGGGCCACCGCCTGGTCCGACTGGTACTCGTTCCAGACACTCAAGGAGTACGGCGACGACCCGGATCAGCTGGCCGAGGCCGATCTGATCTCCGGCTCGCTCGGTATCGTCTCGGCGCTGGCGCTGCTGGCAGCGGCGGCGGTGTTCATCGTCTGGTTGTGGCGGGTCCGGTGGAACGCGGAGATGTTCTGCCGCGGCGAGCACCGGTTCACCCGGGGCTGGGTGCTCGGCAGCTGGATCTGCCCGGTGGTGAACCTCTGGTACCCCAAGCAGGTCGTCGACGACATCGTCGCGGCCAGCGACCCGCGGACCCCGCCGCAGACGCTGTCGCTGAAGACCATCCCCGGCACCCAGTTGGTGTGGGCCTGGTGGCTGACCTGGGTGGTCGGACTGGTGACGGGCAACATCGTGCAGCGCGGTGTGCTCGGCGGCGCGACCGAGGTCGGGCAGTTGCGGACGAACGTGATCCTGTCCAGCATCTCCGCCCTGTTCACGACCGCGGCCGCCGTTCTCGGGGTGATCCTGATCCAGCGGATCGACGAGTTGCAGACGCAGCGGCCGTGGGTGCCGTGGTGGGCGGCCGGCCAGCAGGAGACCGGCTTCCAACCTCCTGCGCGGTAAACCAAACCGTCACGCAGGGTCGAATGCCTCGTTACAAGAGGTGATGGGCGGACGAAAAGAACACGTTAAGTCGATACCCTCTGTGCTGGGACCGACTGCACACGCGTACCTACTTCGTGGTATCAATGTGGCTCGGTCATGCGGGGGCAGGATTTGGCCGAGACGCCGAACAGACGGAGTTCCAGCAACGCGAGGGACGCACGACGTGAGCCACCCGCAGCCAGCAGTCCTTGTCTTGTCCTCCCCAGATCAGGAAGATTGGCAGCCGCACGCAGCCGAGGAGTTCCAGCACGTAGGGACGGTCGGCAAGCTCGCCATCGGTCTACTCGGAGCCTCCACGATCACCCACCTGCTGTCCACCTGGTCGGACTGGAACACCTACGGCGTCGTCCACCGCTACCTCGGCGGGATGCCGAACGTCGATGACGCGGACCTGAACCGCGCCGACGCGATCGCCAAGGTCACCGCGGTCCCGAACGTGATCATCTCCGTCGCCGCCGCGGTCGTCTTCGTCATCTGGTTGTGGCGGGCCCGGGTCAACTCCGAGGTCTTCTGCCAGGCCGACCATCGCCGCAGCCACGGCTGGGTGCTGGCCAGCTGGTTCTGTCCCGGACCGAACCTGTGGTATCCCAAGCAGATCGTCGACGACGTCTGGCTGGCGAGCGATCCGAAGACCCCGGTGTACGCCGATGACCTGCGCCGGTTCAGGACTCCCGCTCTCACGTCCGTGTGGTGGGTGGCCTGGATTGGCGCACTCGCGTTCGACGTGGTCGTCCGCCGGTTCCTGATGTGGATGGAAGCGACCGTCGGGTCGCTGCGCGGTATCGCCCTGGCCGGTACGGCGTCGCTGGTGCTGACCGCGGTGTCGGCGGTCGCCGCGACGATGGTGATCCGCCGGATCAACACCATGCAGACCACCCGCGAGTGGGTGCCGTGGTGGGACCAGCGCGAGCCGAAGCTGATGGCGGTGCCGACGTACGCGAACGACGACACCGACGAGCAGCCCGCCATCTCCGAGCCGATCGCGGCCTCGGCAATTCCTCCGGCGGCGCGCCGGCGGGAGCTGCAGATGGCCGGTGGCGGTATGGCCAGTGGCGGTCCGGCTGCCAACCCGTTTGCGCCGGCCCCTGCAGGCTTCCCGGGTGACGGTGCTGCGGCGGGCGACTTCCCCGTCGGCAGCAGCCCGTTCGCCGCAGGTCCGGCAGCGCCGGCCGCGTTCGGTGGTGACGCGCCCGTCGAGGAGGCTCCGAAGTGGAGCCCGTTCGCCCCGGTCGTGGAGAGCTGGCAGAACGAGGACGTCGACAGCGGTCCGGCCACTGAGCAGTTCAACGCGGTGGAGACCTGGCGGGACGAGCAGCCGGCCCAGCAGACCAGCTACGAGCCGGAGCCGGGTCCGCGGACGAGCTGGAGCGACTACCTGGGCGCCGGCGGCAGCGACGACGCGCTGTCGAGCAGCCCGCAGCCGAGCAGCCCGCAGCCGAGCAGCCCGCAGCCGAGCAGTTGGCGCGACGAGACTCCGCCGCTGACCGTCGTCGAGCCCGAGCCGTACAGCTACCAGCCGCAGCAGCCGGCCCAGCCGGAGCCGTCCTGGGCCGCCAACTACTCCGAGCCCTACACGTACGACAGCACTTCGGACTACCTCACCCAGACGACCTCCCCGGTGGAGGCCGAACCCGCACCCGAGCCTGAGCCCGCGCCAGTTGCGCGCGCCGGCCGCCGGGCCGCTCGGGTCGCGGTGGACAGCCCGTCGGCGATCGAGCAGCCGACGGTCGCCTCGCACTCGGTGCACGCGCCGTCCGCGCACACGATGCCGTCGTCGCACGTGTCGGGCTCCTCCGGCTACTACGAGCCGTCGGCACCGGCCCTCGGGCAGCAGCAACAGGACGACTTCCTGACCCCGTCCAAGCCGCTCCCGCCGGTCCCGTCGTACGGACCCGAGCCGTCCTACACGCCGGAGCCGACGTACACGCCCGAGTCGTCGTACAGCCCGGAGCCGACGTACACGCCGGAGCAGACCAGCTACACGTCGGACTACAACTCGTCGTACGACGACTCGTCCTCGAGCTACCAGACGTCGTACGAGCCGGCCTCGGACTACTCGTCGTACAGCTCGGAATACACGAGCACCAGCAACTACGAGTCGACCGAGTACGGCTACAGCAACAGCAGCCCGGCGTCGGACTACTCGAGCAGCAGCTACGAGACGCCGTCGTACGACTCCTACAGCCCGACGTCGTACAGCGGGTCGGAGTACAGCACGGAGTACAGCGGCAGCACCGAGTCCTACGAGACCTACAGCCCGAACTACGCGACGGAGTCCTACGGGTCGCCGTACACCTCGGACTACTCGCAGGCCGAGCAGCAGCCGTCGGAGTACCAGCAGCAGGCGTACTACACCCCGGAGCAGCAGCAGCCGGAGCAGGAGCCTGAGCAGCCCACCACGCCACGCACTCACCCGCGGCGACGCTGGGTCTGATCTGATAGCGGTATGAGATTCGCCTTCTCCACGCTCGGCTGCCCCGGAGCACCACTCGACCACGTCCTGGAACTTGCCAAAGGCAACGACAATTCCGGCCTGGAGCTGCGGACCGCGCCGGACGAGTTCACCAACACCGTTCTGAGTACGTCGGAACGCCGTGAGCTGCGGACCCGGATCGAGGACGCGGGCCTGGAGATCCTTGCCGTCAGCAGCTACGTGAAGCTCTGCGCGGTCGAGGACCAGCCACTCGAGGCGCACCTGGAGCTCGCCGCCGACCTCGGCGCCCGCGGCGTCCGGGTCTTCCCCGGCGATGTCGACAGCGGTACGACGGATGGCCCCAGCGCCGGTGAGATCAGGGCGCTCGACCGGGTCACCTCCGCTCCCCGGGACGCGCAGATCCTGCTGGAGACCCACGACTCGCACTCGGCCGGCCGGAAGATGGCCGCGTTGCTCACGCTGCTCGACAACGACGTTCCCGGCCACAACGTCAAGGTGATCTGGGACAGCGCGCACACCTGGTCGCACGGTGAGACCCCGGCCGAGGCGTACGAACTGTTGAAGCCGTGGATCGAGTTCGTGCAGATCAAGGACAGCGACTCGAGCCAGGACTACCGCCCGGTCGCGATGGGCGCCGGCGACTACCCGATCCGGGACCTACTGCAGGTCCTCGACGGCACGGACTACCCGCTGTCCCTCGAGTGGGAACTGAAATGGCACCCACAGCTCCCGCCGCTGGAGGAGGCCCTTCCGGCCACGCAGGCTTGGCTGGATCAGGGCGCCGACGACGTCAGGTAGCGCGTGATGGTCGGGCCGAGCCACGCGGCCACCTCATCGTGGGACATCGTGGCGATCGGCGCGATTCCGAGGATGTAGCGGCAGAGCGCGAACCCGAGGGTCTGACTCGCGACCAGGCCGGCCCGGACGGCCGGCTCCTCGACGGCGAGAGCGCGCAACGTCGGCGCGAGTTGCGCCGCGAAGATGCCGCGCATCCGGTCGGCCGCGGCCTCGTTCGTGACCGATGAACGCAGCAACGCCAGGAGGGTGTCGTCGCCCTCCCATCGGGTGACGAAGTGCCGCACCAGCGCGTCGCCGAGTTCCTCGGGCGGCAGGTCGCGCAGGTCGGGCAGCCGGAGATCGAACTCGGCGGCCGCCGCGAACAGCTTCTCCTTGTTGCCGAAGTACCGCATCACCATCGCCGGGTCGATCGCCGCGTCCGCCGCGATCGCCCGGATCGTGGCCCGCTCGTACCCGTCCGCGCCGAAGCGCTCCCGGGCCGCCGCGAGGATCGCCGCCCGGGTCCGGTCCGACTTCCGTTCCGCCATGCCCCCAGCATATGCCAACACTTGTTGACTTTTCTCCTGGGCGCTCCTACAGTAAAAGTCAACAAGCGTTGATAAACCTCGGAAGGAGCAACGATGACTCCGGAGCGTACGGATGTCGTGGTGGTGGGTGCGGGTCCGGTCGGGCTCGCGGTGGCGGCCGGCTTGCGGCTGCAGGGGCACTCGGTGGTCGTGATCGACCGGCAGGCCGAGGGGGCGAACACCTCCCGGGCCTGCGTGATCCACCCGCGGACGCTGGAGATGCTGGATCAGATCGGCGTCACCAAGCGCCTGGTCGAGCTGGGCCTGGAGTTGGAGGACTTCGCCGTACGCGATGGTGACCGACGGCTCGTCCCGGTCGGCTTCGGCGACCTACCGACGGACTACCCGTTCATCGTGATGCTCCCGCAGTACCTCACCGAGCGGGTTCTGCTGGAGCGGCTCGAGGAGCTCGGCGGTTCGGTACTTCGTCCGTACGCGGCAACCGGCCTGACCCAGACCGCGGACGGCGCCGAGGTGACCCTGGACAGCGGCGACGTGATCAAGGCGCGGTACGTCGTTGCCGCCGACGGCATGAACAGCACGATCCGCGAGCTGGCCGGACTGCGGATGCCGGGCAACACGCTGCAGTTGTCCTGCAGCCTGGTCGACGTCCGCGTCGACGGCGGACTGCCGGTCGACGAGGTCGCGTTGTACTTCTCCCACGCCGGGCTGCTCGTGGTCGCGCCACTGCCGGACGGTTCGTTCCGGCTGGTCGCCGAGGTGGGTGACGCGCCGGAGCACCCGGACGCGGCGTACGCGCAGCAGTTGCTGGTCGGCCGCGGTCCGCGCAAGAGCGCACCGAAGGTCACCGAGGTGATCTGGGGTTCCCGGTTCCGGATCCACGAACGGGTGGCCGATGAGTACCGCGCCGGACGGGTGCTGCTGGCCGGCGACGCCGCGCACACTCACAGCCCAGCGGGTGGGCAGGGCATGAACCTCGGTCTGCGGGACGCGATGGTCCTGGCCGACGCGCTCTCTGTCGCGTTGACCCGCGACGATGAGTCGGAGCTCGACGCCTATGCCACCAACAGCCGCGCCGAGGCCGTCCGGGTGATCGGGCTGGCCCACCGGCTGACTCGGCTGGCGAACCTCCCTCGCCCGTTGCGCCCGGTCCGCAACGCTGTCCTCGGTCTGGCCGGCCGTCGGGAGAAGGTGCAGGTCGCCTTCGCGAAGCAGCTTGCCGGCTTCCCCGATCGCTGATCAGCCCCGATCGCTGATCAGCCCCGGCCGCTGATCAGCCGGCGGTCGTCTCGCGGATCTCCAACGTGTACGGAACGGTGAGGTCGCGGCGTGCGGCCTCACCGTTGCCGGAGATCCGCTCCAGCAGCAGATCGACCGCGTTGCGCGCCAGCCACTCCTTGTCCGGCGAGATCGTGGTCAACGACGGCGAGTGGTACCGGCCGTCCTCGATATCGTCGAAGCCCACGACCGCGACGTCCCCCGGCACCGACAGGCCCACGTCGGCCAGCGTTCGCAGCGCGCCGAGCGCGAGCAGGTCGTTGAAACAGAACACCGCATCCGGTCGCCCGGGCAACGCGAGCAGTTCACGCATCGAGGCCGCGCCGTCGTCGCGGTGATAGCCGGTCCCGGCCAGCTCGAGCGCCGGGTCGTGCGGCAATCCCGCCGCCTTCAGGGCCTTCCGGTATCCCTTCCGCCGGACCGCTCCGGTGCCTGCTCCCCCGCCGACCCCGATCGCCGCGATCCGCCGCCGGCCGATCGAGATCAGGTGCGTGGTCGCGTCGTACGATGCCTGGACCGAGTCGACCGCGACGTGGTCGAAGGTGCCACCGGCGGGCCGTTCGCCCAGCAGGACAAGGGGTTTCGCCGTACCGGCCGTGCCGATCTTCGCCGGGGCGGTGGTGATCGGAGAGAAGATGATGCCGTCGATCAGTTGCCCGCGCATCCCGTCAAGGACAAGCTTCTCGGCCGCTGCCTCGCCCTCGGTCTGGTCGATCAGCACGGTGATGCCACGCCGCTTCGCCGCCCGGCTGATCGCCGCGCCGAGTTCGGCGAAGTACGGCGAGGCCATCTCGGGGATGGCCAGGGCGATGAAGTCCGACCGGCCCTTGCGCAGCGAGCGGGCGCTGACGTTCGGCTTGTAGTCCAGGGCGGCGATCGCGGCCTCGACCTTCGCCCGGGTGTGCGCGGTGATGTGCGGGTAGTCGTTGATGACGTTCGACACGGTCTTCACCGACACGCCGGCCCGTGCGGCCACGTCGCTCAGCCTGGTCGCCATCCCTACCTCCTGTCACCGCCTGTCGCCTGAGTGTGTCATGCCCGCAGGGGGTGAACCCTTTACACCGGATATCAATCGTTGTAGACATCCACGTTAAACGTTGTAAACACTCGCTGGGAGGCCTCGTGGCACGCCTTGTCGTGGATCGTGCGTTCGTGGTCGGTGCGCTCGACCGGCGTCTGTTCGGCTCGTTCGTCGAGCACATGGGCCGCTGCGTCTACACCGGGATCTACGAGCCCGGCCACGCGACCGCCGACCCGGAAGGCTTTCGCGAGGACGTGCTGGAGCTGGTCCGCGAGCTCGGCGTCACCACGATCCGCTACCCCGGTGGGAACTTCGTCTCGAACTACGACTGGGAGGACGGCGTCGGGCCGAAGGACCAGCGGCCGCGCCGGCTCGACCTGGCCTGGCGGGCGATCGAGCCGAACCAGTTCGGGACCGACGAGTTCGTCGCCTGGGCCGGCAAGGCGGAGGTCGAGCCGATCTGGGCCGTCAACCTCGGCACCCGCGGGATCAAGGAAGCGGTCGAGCTGCTGGAGTACTGCAACCTCCCGGCCGGCACGGAGCTGCCCGATCGCCGGGTCGCCAACGGCCACGAGGCGCCGTACGGCATCAAGGTGTGGTGCCTGGGCAACGAGATGGACGGCCCGTGGCAGATCGGCCACAAGACCGCCGAGGAGTACGCCCGGCTGGCCGAGGAGACCGCGAACGCGATGCGCCGGGTCGAGCCCGGTCTCGAACTGGTCGCGTGCGGCTCGAGCAATGCGGGGATGCCGACGTTCGGTGAGTGGGAGCGGGTCGTGCTGGAACGCACGTACGACCTGGTCGACCACATCAGCCTGCACGCGTACTACGAACCGCACGACGGTGACCAGGCCAGCTTCCTCGCGGCGGCCGAAGAGATGGACCGGATGATCTCCTCGGTGGTCGCGACCGCCGATCACGTGAAGGCGCTGAAGCGCAGCGACACGGAGATCACCTTGTCGTTCGACGAATGGAATGTCTGGAATCAGCGGCACTTCCCCGGCGAGCTCGGCCTCGGGATCCGCGAGGTGAGCCCGTTGATCGAGGACACCTACACGGTCGACGACGCGGTGGTGGTCGGCAGCCTGCTGATCACGCTGCTGCGGCACGCCGACCGGGTGAAGATCGCTTGCCTCGCGCAACTGGTCAACGTGATCGCGCCGATCCGGACCGAGCCGGACGGCCGGGCCTGGCGGCAGACCACCTTCCACCCCTTCGCACTGACCGCCCGGTACGCCGGTCCGACCGTTCTGCAGACCGCGATCGGCGACGGACCGGAGATCGACACCGCAGCCTTCGGCCGCATCCCGGCGCTGTGGAGCACAGCGACGTACGACGAGAGCACCGGCGAGACCGCGATCTTCGTGGTGAACCGGAGCGAGACCGACAAGGTCGACCTGGAGATCCCGCTCGGCCGCGGTCTGCGTGTGGTCGAGCACCTGGCCCTGTACGACGACGACCGGGCCGCGGCGAACACCGCGGACGACCCGGACCGGGTGGTGCCCCGGTCCGTCGACGGCACCGAGGTCGTCGACGGGAACTGCACCGCCACGCTGCCGCCCGCGTCGTGGCACCTGATCCGCCTCCGCACCGACGAAGGCTGATGCACCAAACAGAGAGGAACCCGCCCGTGCCTCCGAGAAGATTCCTCGCCGCAGTCTGCGCTGTGGCTGCCCTGGCCGCCGGTACGACGGCCGCCACGGCTGCACCCGACCCCGCGGTGAAGACCACCAACCCGATCACGTCCAGCTTCGCCGACACGTTCGCCGACCCGTCGATCATCCAGGGCCGGGACGGCTACTGGTACGCCTACGCCACCTCCGACCCGCTGGTCGCGAACGGCCCGTTCGGCCTGATGCACATGGCCCGGACCAAGGACTTCGGTTCCTGGGAGTATCTGGGCACCGTCTTCACCGACGCGACCAAGCCGGCCTGGGCCGCGCCCGGTTCGTTCTTCTGGGCGCCCGACATCCGCTACTTCGGCGGCCGGTACGTCATGTACTTCACCGTCACCGACACCACGGCCAACGCCGGCGGCGATCCTGCGATCGGCGTGGCCACCGCCCCGACCCCGACCGGACCGTGGACCGCTACCGACGGACCGGTCGTCGCGCCGAGATCGGACGGGAACGGCGGCTTCCTCGGCACGATCGACCCCGCTCTGCTGACCGCCGCCGACGGCAAGCGGTACCTGTACTACGGCGGCTTCAACGGCGGCATCTCCGTCACCGAACTCTCGCCGGACGGCCTCCACTCGGTCGGTACGCCGACCCAGGTGACCATCGGCGACCGCTACGAGGGCTCGTACGTCGTCTACCGCGACGGCTGGTACTACTTCATGGGCTCGTCGATGAACTGCTGCGCCGGCCCGAGCACCGGCTACTCGGTCTTCGCCGGCCGGTCCCGCTCACCTCGCGGCCCGTTCCTCGACAAGGACGGTGTCGCGCTGACCGACTCGCACGTCGGCGGTACGACGGTCATCACGCAGAACGGCAACAAGTGGATCGGACCCGGCCACCATGCGTTCATCACCGACGCGGCCGGCCAGGACCACATCGTCTACCACGCGATCGACCGCGGTACGCCGTGGCTGACGAACCCGCTCGGCGTCAACCGCCGGCCGATGCTGATCGACCGGATCGACTGGATCGACGGCTGGCCGCGGACCCGAGCCGGTCTCGGCCCGTCCGAGGGCCCGGTGCCCGCGCCGACGACCGGGTCCGGACTCGGGATCGACTCGACCGATCCGGCTGGCGGTCTGGTTGGTGCCGGCCGGCAACCTGGTGATGCTTTGGGCGGACCGACGGCGTCGATTTCCGGTGCTGCGCAGACGCGTCAGTCCGCGCCGGGTGGTTCGCTCCGTGTCGAGGCCGACGTCCTCTTGGGCGGTTCGTTCAGCACGGTGCTCGGCAACGAGGTCGTCGCTACTGTGTCTGGCGGCAAGGTGACGGTTGTGGCGGGACACCGGACTGCTTCGGCCGCGCTGCCGGCCGACTTCGACCGGTCGCAATGGAACAAGCTGAGCGTGCAGGTCTCCGGTACGACTGTGTCTGCTCGGGTGAACGACGCCGGTTTAGGTGACGTGTACGCCGAGGCGCAGCTCGCCGTACCCGGTCTGAAGCTTCGGGCTGCGCCGGTGCGGTGGCTCGGGTCGGCCGAGGTCGACAACCTGACCGTCCGGCCGGTGGCGGAGCCGGTACGACGGATGGCCGACGTACCGCGGACCGGGGAGCTGTTGGCTGGGGACGACTTCTCGTCGGACCTGGGTGACGAGTGGTCGTGGGTGCGTCAGGACGCCAACGCGGTTGTTGCTGATGGCAAGTTATCGTGGCCGTTGGAGAACGCGGACATGGTCGGCAGTGGGAACAACGCGGGGTTGCTGTTCCACCAGACGCCGGCCGGGAACAGTTGGATCGCCGAGACCAAACTGCACCTCGACCTCGGTGCGGACGACGTACGCAACTATCAGCAGGCCGGGATGATCGTCTATCTCAACGACGACGACTTCGCGCGGCTTGGCTCCGTCTCGATCTGGAAGACACGGCAGACGGAGTACGGGCGTGAGTTGGTGGCGCGACCGTCGGATGGTGCGACTACGTACGGTGCGGCGGCGATCGGGCGGTCGGCGTCGACGTTGTGGATGCGGATCGCGTATAGCAAGAACGCTGCTGGTGAGAATGTCTACCGGGCTGGGACTTCGGTGGATGGGAAGAACTGGACGTGGGGTGCGTCGTGGGTGCTGCCTGCGGGGCAGACGCCGAAGCTGGGGTTGTATGCACATGGTGAGTTCACCGGTGCGAACCCGGCGCCGGTGGCGACGTTCGATTATCTGCGGTTCTACGAGAGCAAGTAGTTCGTGCGGTTCTGCGAGAGCACGTAGGGAGACACGTGGGATTCACCAATCCGGTCTACGACGGCAACTTCGCCGACCCAGCCATCATTGCGGTGGGCAACGGCTTCTACGCCTTCGCGACCAACGGTCCGCTGGGGAACGTGCAGACTCTGCGGTCTGCCGACCTGGTGGCGTGGGAGCAGGTCGGCGACGCTCTGCCGTCGTTGCCGGATTGGTCGTCGCCGGGTCGGGTCTGGGCGCCGGAGATTTCGGTGCACGGGCCCGATCGGTACGTCATGTATTACACGACTCACGGGACTGCCTTCGGCCGGCAGTGCATCGGGGTTGCGGTCGCGTCCGAGCCGACAGGTCCATATGTCGACAAATCGTCTGAACCGTTGATTTGTCAGGCAGACGAGGGCGGTTCGATCGACGCGTCGCCGTTCCAGGACTCGTCCGGGCGGCGCTGGCTGTACTGGAAGAACGACGGCAACTCGATCGGCGTCGACACCTGGATCTACGCGTCGGAACTGTCGCCCGACGGTCTTTCGTTGACCGGTCCGGTGCATCGGCTGATCAAGCAGGACCTCCCGTGGGAGGGTGCGCTGGTCGAAGCGCCGTACATGGTGGAACGGTCAGGCGTCTTCCATCTCTTCTACTCGGCGAACGCCTTCGACCGCGCCGAGTACGCCGTCGGTCATGCGCGCTGCTCGTCGCCCACCGGCCCGTGCACGAAGTCCGGCGACCCCATCTTGTCCTCCTCCCCGGACGCCGCTGGGCCTGGCCACAACATGGTCCTCCACCACGGCGGACGCGACTGGTTCGTCTACCACGCCTGGCACCCCGAGTCCCCCGGCACCGACCCCCGCGGCCGAACCATGTGGCTCTCCGAACTCACTTGGCCCGACGAGGTCCCCACCGTCCAACCGCCACTGCGCCACAATCCCCTCACCCCGTAGAAACCCCCGCGCCCGGCACGTTCGCTCCGTCGTCCCTCCTCCGCCGGGCGTCCCACGCGCCCCTCGTACGCGCGCTCCTGCCGTCGCGTGCTCCTCAACGGAAAACACTGTGGTGGCGTGCGATCGAGCCACTTCCGCGACTGCGGACCCGGGAGGGCACGCGAATGGGACGTCCACGGTGATCCAGAGTCTTGGCAAGGTCCAGGGGACGTTCCCTGAGAACTTGTACTTCCGTTGGCGTGGCGTCTTCGATCCGCTCAACGGGGACTGAGGCCGGTTGCAACCTTTTTGGTTGCTCTTGCATCGATGTGTATAGAGGCACTCGAGAGCGGGGAGCGGCTGTGATGCGACGGTTTGTTGGGGGTCTGGCTGGGGCGTCGGTGCTGACTGCTGCGGCGGTGCTTGGGGTGCCGGCTCAGGCGGGTGTAGCGGCCGCGGAGGGAACGGCCGCTGCGTGCAGTCTGGTTGCCGAGTCGATTACGGCGAATGGGACGGACGCCGGCAGTGTGATTACGGCTACCACTCCGCCTGGCAAGAGCGCGACCGGCACCACGCCCGGGATCTATCAGCCCGGCCAGGTGCGGCTCGCGACGACGTTCATCCATGAGCCGAACATCCCGGGCGTGGACGTGTCGGGCTGGGTGGTGCAGGGCGACGGGTTGTACCGCAGCTTCTACTCGACGAACGAGCCGGAGCAAAAGAAGCTCACCCGGATCGGTGGCGGCTGGACGAACTACACCGCGCTGGAGGTGTCGCAGTACGCCGATGTGAACTTCACCGTCTACCGTCAGACCGCCTACGGGTTGCGGAGCGACGGCACGCTGTACCGGTGGAACATCGGCTCGAGTTGGCGCCTCACGGGTTCGGCGACCGGGTTCGGCGCGGTGAAGTCGATGGCGCTCATCAGCAAGACCCCGACGTACGACACGTTCCTGGCGAACCTCCGCGGCGGTTCGCTCTACACCATCCGGATCCCCACCACGGCCCCGATGAAACCGATCGTGAAGCAGGTCCGCGCCGGCACCTGGCAGGGCTTCGAGAAACTGACCGCGACCAAGTGCGGCGTGAACAGCACCCTCCTGCTCGGCATCGACAAGGACACCAAGTCCGGCTACCTGTACGCCGTGGGCCACGCCAACGGCACCGCCACCGTCATCCAGAGCCGCGGCAAGGTCAACGGCACCTTCCCCGACCCCGTCAACTTCCGCTGGGGCGTCGTCGCCGACCTGGACCCACTGAACGGCGACTGACACCAACAGACCGGCCCTGGCACCGGCCGGGCCGGTCTCGTCTGTCAGCTACAGTCCCACCGCACCGCTCCACCGGTGAAGGCGTTCTCGAGCCCGTAGACCTGATGGTTGTCATCGATCCCGGCGGCCCACACACCGTACTCATCCGGATGCTTCTGCTCCAGCTGCCGTTCGACGCCGTCGGGCGTGATCACACTGTGCTCCATCAGCACGGTCCCATCACCCGCAATCGCTACCGGCCGGCCGGCGGCGAACGGCGTACCCGGCTCTCCCGAGCCGAGCACCCACCGCACCGCCTGTCCAGAATCGGTGCCCACGGCAACACCATCACGAACTGCTGTCACCTCGGACGACGACGTCCCCGGCAGCAGCGTGACCGTCCCGTCCGGGAGCCAGTACGCTGCCGACACGACGTCGCCATCCCGGGCGATGACGGACCCTACGACCGTCCCGTCCTCGTCGATGTCGTTGACCGTCACGTCATCGAACCCGTCCGGGACCGGCAGGACGTGCGGCTGATGATCGGCACCCCAGATGACGGCGCGCAACTTCGAGGCATCAGAGTAGGTGACGCCGGCCACGACACCCGTGGTGTTGCTGATGAATCTGGCGACGGCCTGGGTGTAACCCGGCGGTGTCGGCAGGTTCTGCAGGGTGCCATCGTCGTAGATGAAGCTCCTGTAGCTGCCCCTGGTCCTTCCCAGGACCACGAGCTGTCCGGCGTCGTTCACATCCGACGCGAACGTGTACTCGGCGACCATGCCGACGTTCTCGGGTACGCCGTCGATCCACTGCACTGCGGTTTGCCGGTCGGCCGCCGCTTCGGCGCCCCCGGACACGAACCGCCCGCCGGGTGCGACGGCACTCGGGCCGAACGCTGTCAGCTCGGGCAGTGTGGCCATCGGATGTTGTAGGCACTGCTCAGGCGGTGCGGCCGCCGCCGTAGCCACCGGTGCCAGCACCGGGATGCCGAGTGCCAGCACAGCTGATATGGAGTGAGTTCTTGTCAAGTGGCAGGGTGAGGCGCCCGTCCCGGTTGCCGGGGCGGGCGCCTCGTGGCTTGGTCGGGGTTTTGGTCGG
>NZ_SJKB01000012.1 GCF_004331465.1 Kribbella pittospori | reverse complement strand
CGTCACCCTCACGCAGAACCAACGCAGCAGCAGGACGATTCGCCATGCCTCATCATCCCAACCACCAACCGTAAATCAACTAACGACGCGCGGCACTAGCGACGAAGAGTGGGCACCGAGCCGGCGGCGCCCTCTCCTCGGTTTAGTTGATGACGACAAGCGTCGGATGAGACCAGTCAGAGGTCTTCGCGAGCGGTTCAACTGAGGTCGATGGCCGTGCGGAGGAACCGGAGCAGGACATCTGGCGTCAGTGCGCTCGTCGTGACATTCCAGATGTGCAATGCGGCACGGAGCATGTACGGCCGTTGTTCGATGAACCGCGGCCGGGCGAAGCCATGCGTACGGTCGATCGGCCCCAACTCATAGCTGGCGCTGGCGAATCCGCTGGCTCGGAATTCCAGAGCCGACCAGACCAGGCGGTCGCCCAACCGCTCGCAGACCAGATTCGCAACGATCCAACCACCCGCAGTAGCGATCGTCACGGTACCTCCGATGACATAGGGATCGTCCGCGCCGAGAAAGTCCTGGACATCTGACCAGAGGGCGACCTCGACATGAGCCTCCTGGAAGGACAGTCGCCACCTCACGCCTGCTTGGATGGCTGAAACGCGAGCGGCCGGGCCGGTCTTCAGCTCTACCTCGGGCAGCTCGGAGCGAGCCTCGTCGACCGCTGAAGCGATGATGTCATCGAGATCGGCGACGGCCTGCCTCATCTGCTCGGCCGCGCGTCGGGCCTGTGCCTGTTGCTGCTGCCGCTCGGCCTCGGCCGCGGTTGTTCGGATCTGCGCCGACAAGGCTGCTTGCTGGAGATCCGGGTACTCGTTGGTCCGAGCTATCGACATATTGCGCAGTCTGTCGCGGACATCGCGGGCGTCCTGCGGTCGCTGCGCCGGACCTTTGGCGAGAAGTCGCAGGAGAAGTCTGTCGAGTGCAGGACGGCCAGTGTTCGGCGCTGGCGGCGCAACCTCCAGATGCTGACGACGGAAGTCGTGCTCATCCGGGCCTCTGAACGGACTACCGCCAGTCAAAACGTCGTACGCCAATACGCCGAACGCATACAGGTCGGTCTTTACCGTGGCCGACTGATTGTTCCACACCTCCGGCGCCATGTACGGCCATGTACCCCCGCCTCGAAAGGTGTAGGTCGCCGTCGACTCCAGCAGGTCGCGCGCCATTCCGAAGTCGGCAAGCTTCCACCGCTCACCGATGCGAAGCACGTTGCCAGGCTTAAGATCCCGATGGAGCAGGCTCAGCTGGGCGAGTTCCATCAGCCCGTCGGCCACCTGGCCAACTGCGTCCAGCTTCGCGGCCGCGTCAAGTCCCCCGTTTCGGAGCGCGGCGGCCAGCGATGAGTCGCCCAGCGGCATCACAATGAACAAGTCGTCACCGGAGCGCCCAACGTCCAGTGGTGCCACGAGGTGCTTAACCTCGAAGCCTGCATCGGCGATCAATCGGCCAATCTCGACTTCACGCTCGCGCAAGCGCTCGAAGCCGACTCCACCGCCGGACGGCATCCGGACCCGCTTAATTGCGACTGCTTCGCCGTGGGAGCCTCGTCCGCGAAACACCTCTCCGAAGCCGCCAGGTTCGCCGATCCGGTCGTTCGGGTCGAACGCCCACTTTGTCCCGCTGTTGCCGACCACCGTGTCGAAACGGTTCAGAGCACGCGCCGTCTCCTCGACTGAATCTGCCATCTGCAGACCCTACCGCTGCCCGCAGCCGACCCGCGTAACGTCGGCTGGCCTGGTCCAGTGCATGCTACTTGCGCCCCAGCAGCGTCTGCCGCGCGTTCTATCGCCCGGGCGGTATGGCTACCACCAGCAGTACCTGTCCGACTTCAAGAACCCCAACGGCTACCGCTGCCACAGCAACACCGGAGTGCCGTTCCCGGCCTGAACCAAGTGAAGGGCGCCACCCGCGCGGTGGCGCCCTTTGTTTTGCACGTAGTGGCAACGGATGCCTGCCTGGCTGGACGGCGAGTAGGTCCCGAGTTCTTGCGCTTCGCGTCGGATGGGGTCTGAAATGGCTGGTGGAGCTGGCGAACGGGCCGCTCGGGGGTGAGGTAGGTCGACCACTGCAATCGCGGGTGCCGACGTGCTGACGTTCGGTCGCCACTCCGGTGGCACGCGACCAGCATGGAGGCACCCATGAAGTTCACCTCTCAGATGACCCGGCGCAAAGCGCTGGGCCTGGTAACTGCGTCCCTGATCATCTCCGCCGGCCTCATCACCCCGACGATCTCGTTGGGTGCGCCCGCCGGAGGTACCCGCTCGATCCCGAGCGGCGGAACGACGAGCATCCAGACACGTCCGTTCGGAGTGGACGGCCTTCAGCAGCCGGAGCTGCGGCCTGGAGGCAGGGAAGAGGAGGAAGGCGACGGCGAGGCCGGCGAGTTCACCCGTCCGCGCCCGGGGTTCAAGAACGGCAAGTTCCCGAAGAAGCCGCTCGACGCACCGGTCGTCGCGTCCAGCGCCGTGGCCGGCTCCAACGCGGATGTCCTGGCGAGCGTGAACGGCCTGACCCACCGCGACCAGCGCCTCGCCAACGGCGGCAACCAGTTCTCGCTCGAACCGCCCGACCAGGCGCTGTGTGTCGGCAACGGGTTCGTCGTCGAGGCGGTGAACAGCGTCCTGCGGGTCCGCAGTTCCGCGAACGCAGCCGCGCTGAGCGGGGTCCAGGACCTCAACACGTTCTTCGGCTACCCGCCCGCGATCAACCCGCACGACCGGCGTGATCGGGCCGCAGGTCATCGACCCGGTGTGCCTGTACGACCCGGACCACCAGCGCTTCATGGTGGTCCTCACCACCTTGGGCAGCCTGCCGAACGGCGACTTCACCGGCAAGAACACGATCGACCTCGCCGTCTCGAACACCGGCAACCCGCTCGGGACCTGGACCATCTACCACGTGCCGGCGCAGAACGACGGGACCGACGGCACGCCCGACCATGGCTGCACCGTTGACGGTGTCGTCCACGGCCCGTGCTTCCAGGACTACCCGCACATCGGCCAGGACGCCAACGGCGTGTACGTGACGAGCAACGAGTACGACCTGTTCGGGCCGGGCTTCAACGCTGCGCAGGTCTTCGCGTTCTCGAAGGTACAGCTCGCCGCCCATCCCGCCAGCATCAACATGACCCCGATCGAGAACCTCGCCGTCGACGGCTCGCCCGGCTTCACCGTCTGGCCCGCCAACTCGCCGCCGGGGAGTACTCCAGCGAACGGAACGGCACGGAGTACGCGCTGAGCACGATCGCCGGTGACGGCAGCGAGACCGGCAACCCGACCGGCACCGCGCGCCGCCTGGGCATCTGGGCGATCACCAACACCGCGTCGCTGAACACCGCGGCACCGGCGCTGGGGATCACGAGCCGGCTGACGAACAGCCAGACGTACGTCGTTCCGCCGGCATCGGACCAGAAGCCGGGCGACATCCCGCTCGGGGAGTGCATCAACGACACCACGATGCCGACACCGTTCGGTCCGGGGTGCTGGCAGGCGTTCTTCCTGCCCGCGGACGAGCCCGCGCACGACGAGGTGGAGTCGACGCCGGACTCGCTGGATTCGCGGATGCAGCAGACCTGGTACGTCAACGGGACCTTGTGGGGCTCCTCCGGTACTGCGGTCAGGGTGAACGGCGAACTCAAGGCGGGGATCGCCTGGTTCGCGGTGAGCCCGAAGATCAACGGCGCCGGCAAGATCCAGGGGCGAGTGACCAAGCAGGGTTACATCGCGCTCGCGAACAACAACCTCACGATGCCGGCCATCGCCTTCACCCCGGCCGGCAAGGGAGCGATCGCCTTCTCGGTTCTCGGCGAGACCAACTTCCCGAGTGCGGGCTACGTCCGGATCGACGAGAGGGGGTCGGTGGGGCCGATCCACCTCGCGGCCGCGGGGCTCGGGCCGGCTGACGGCTTCACGTCGTACAAGGCGTTCGTCGGGGATCCGCCGCGGACCCGATGGGGTGACTACGGCGCCGCCGTGACCGACGGGGCCAACATCTGGTTGGCGTCGGAGTACATCGGCCAGACGTGCACGCTGGCGGAGTACTTCCCTTCGCCCGACCTGGCCAATTTCGGCAGCTGTGGAGGCACGCGCACCAGTCTCGGAAACTGGTACACCAGAATCACCAAGCTGAGTCAGTGAATTCAACTGAGGGCGCCACCTGATGGGTGGCGCCCTCGGCTGCCCTGCCTGTCGAAGGCGGTGGCACCGGGCCATTCAGACGTGCAGCTCTGTGGGGAAGCCGGTCCAGCGTAGGTCGGTGGGTAGGTGTCGCATGTCGTTGTAGATCAGGACCGAGGAGGGGCGGCCGGGCGCGAAGCGGAGGACGGTCAGTGCCGCGTTGCAGTGGTTGAGAGCGAGCCACCGCCACTTCGGCGCGTCCAGGGTGTGCCGCACCAGCCAGGCGACCAGGAAGTTGTGGGTAATGAGCAACTGGTGCTGTACGTCGTTGCCGTCCACCGGCCCCGTGAACCGCTCCAGGGCGACGCGCGCCAGCTCAGCTCCGCTCTCGAGCTCCTCGGCGGTGAACTGCTGAAGAAAACGCAGCAGGAAGTCAGCCGAGTCCGCCGGCAACTCGTCCTCCGCCGGAGCGTAGGGGACATAGTCTCCGGCTGCGTCCGAAGCCTCCAGCGGGACGTCGTTCTTGAGCTCTTGGTGGACCAGGCGCGCGGTTTCAACTGCCCGCGGAAGCGGACTGTGATGAACAGTCGAAAAGGGAACGTCCTGCAGTCGCTGACCGAGCAGCACGGCCTGACGGCGGCCCTTCTCGCTCAACCCACTCTGATCCGGCAACGCCTCGGCATGCCGGACGAGGTACAGGAAACGGGTGGCCACTCCGTCAGCCTGGTGACTTGCCAGGCTCGATCTGCTGGGCGAGGTACTGCTGGACGCCGACGCGTTCGATCGCGTCGAGTTGGGACTCGAACCAGTCCACGTGCGTCTCCTCGTCGCGGACCATCTCCTCGAACACCGCCGCGGTGCCGTGGTCGCCGAGGTCGTGGCACTCCTTCGCGCCGGCGTTGAACTGCGCCACCGCGGCGAGCTCGCCCTCGAGCCCCAGCCGGAGCATCTCCTGGGCGTCCTCACCGACCGCCACGGCGCCGAGCTTCTGCAGGTTCGGGTGGCCGTCGAACAACAGGATGCGGCTGATCAGCGCATCGGCGTCCTTCATCTCGTCGATCGACAGGTCGTAGAAGGCCTTGCCGAGCCGCCCGAATCCCCAGTTGTCGAGCATCCTGGCCTCGAGGAAGTACCCGTTGATGACCGTGAGCTCGAGGGTGAGCGCCTCGTTGAGCAGTACGACGACGCGTGGGTTAACCGGCTGCACCTGCCACCTCCGTGATTGAGGCTGCCGAGACCGACCTCCCATGCTGGCACAACAACCGCTTCAACGAGAAGACACAGCCACCACAGTTCCGTCCCGCCCCGGTCGCCCCGCACACCTGCGCGAGCGTCCGGGCGCCGCGGTCGATGCTCTCGACGACGTCGCGGTCGCTGACGACCTCACAGTGGCAGACAATCACACAGGTGAGGCTACCCTAACCGCCCGGCGCTCGTCACTGTCCTGTCCATCACCTGGCTTGTTCAGAAGCGGTAGTGCAGGACGATGGTTCCCTTCCGGGACCACGCCGTACTGCGGGCCTGGGCCTTGTAGTAGAGGCGGAGGACGGACGGGAACTGGGCGACCTCGGGTTCGCGGCTGATCAGGATCTCCTTGATCAGTTGCAGCTTCGGGTTCCACTGCTCGAAGTCGCGCGGGTTGTCGACGCCGGGGAACTTGATCAGGTCCGCGACCGTCTTGGTGCCGCGTGAGTGCCTGGCCGCCCAGACGGCGAACTTGGTGTAGCTGTTGAAGACCAGGTTGCCGCTCGGGAAGTGCTCGACCAGCCGGTCCAGCAGTGAGGTCACCTCGTCCTGGCTGAGGAACCCGAACAGGCCGTCGGCCACGATGATCGCCGGCTTGTCGGAGGGTACGGCGTCCAGCCAGCCCTTCTCGTTCACGTCGGCAGCGATGTTGTGGGTGTGCGGACGCTCCGGGATCAGCTCACGGCGTGCGGTGACGACCTCAGGGAAATCGACGTCGTACCACTCGACGGTGTCCGGCGGGGCGAGCCGTTCCTGGCGGGTGTCGAGGCCGGCGCCCAGGTCGACACCGACGGCATCCGGGTGACGGTCGATGAACCTCGACGCCACCTCGTCCATCTTCTTCGCCCGGATGGTCGCGTTCAGGAGCAGGTTGGTGTCGATCTTGAGCTTCTCGTAGTCGTAACCCGAAGTACGGACGATCTGGTCGGCCATGGCATCGCCGAGGACCGGCGTCGGCCTGCGGTTGTCGAGTGCGCGGCAGCACAACGTCAACCACAGACTGTCCTCGAGCGGCGTGAAGGCCGGAAGCGTAGGCCCCATGACGGATCCCTCCGAGTGTGGTGGTGGACTTCGCACCACCCTTGCCGCTGCCACGCCGGGCGGCATCATCCATGTCGAGTGATTTCGGGCCGTCAGCCCATGGTCTTCTGGCCGTCGATCGTCTCGCGGATGATGTCGGCGTGGCCGGCGTGCTGCGCGGTCTCGGCGGTGATGTGCAGGAAGACCCGACGTACCGTCCAGAACACGCCCGGTGGCTGCCACGGCGCGGCCGGGAGTTCGTAGGCGACGTCGAGGTCGAGGGTGCGGACCAGGTCGTCGGTCGCGGCGGCGACCTTCTCGTACTCCGCGAGGACGCCGGCCAGCGTCTCGCCGTCGGTGAGCCGGAACTGGTTCTCCCACTCGGCGATCGCTTCCGGGGTGAACTCGGTCTCCTCGGGCGCGTCCTGGCCGGGACCCGTCTGGGCGAAGCTGGTCCACATCCGCTCGACCGCGGTGACGTGCTTGATCAACCCGCCGACGGTCAGCGCGCTGACCGTACTGCGAGTGTTCGCCTGCTCGTCGGTGAGACCTTCCGCGGTGTGCCGCAGGAAGTACCGATGCTTCGCAAGGAAGTCGAGAATGTCGGCCCGTTCACCGGTCAGAACCTGCTCGTTCGTCGTCATGCTTCGACCCTAGGAGCCGTAGCGGCCAGGAGGTGTCCTCTACTTTGGGGTCTCCTCAGATCGGCCGTCGGCGGCTAGGGTGGCGTGGGGGTGGTGAGGTCACCAAACCCGTTGCTGACAAAGGGTTTCGGGCTGACGACGATTCGGTGCCGGGCTCCTGGTCCCGCGTGCCGTTCCAGGCCGGGGCCGACTTCGTCACGCACTTCGAGGGGGCACCACAGTGGGAATGATCACGACCAGCGACGGTACCGAGATCTTCTACAAGGACTGGGGCAGCGGTCAGCCGATCGTCTTCAGTCACGGTTGGCCGCTGTCGGCCGACGACTGGGACAACCAGATGCTGTTCTTCCTGCAGCAGGGGTACCGCGTCGTCGCGCACGACCGCCGCGGTCACGGCCGGTCGACGCAGACCGGCGACGGTCACGACATGGACCACTACGCCGACGACCTCGCCGCGGTCGTCGAGCATCTCGACCTGCACGACTGCATCCACGTCGGCCACTCGACCGGCGGCGGCGAGGTCACGCACTACCTCGCCCGGCACGGTGAGGCTCGCGCCGCCAAGGCCGCGCTGCTCTGCGCCGTACCGCCGTTGATGCTGAAGACCGACGCCAACCCGGACGGCCTGCCCAAAGAGGTCTTCGACGACCTGCAGGCGCAGCTGGCGGCGAACCGCTCGGAGTTCTACCGCGCGCTGCCGTCCGGACCGTTCTACGGGTTCAACCGACCCGGCGCCGAGTCCTCCGAGGCGGTCATCCAGAACTGGTGGCGCCAGGGAATGATGGGCGGGGCCAAGGCCCACTACGACGGGATCGTCGCGTTCTCCCAGACCGACTTCACCGAGGACCTGAAGCAGATCGGTATCCCGGTGCTGGTGGTCCACAGCGAGGACGACCAGATCGTTCCGTACGTCGCCTCCGGCCCGCGGTCCGCCGAGCTGTTGAAGAGCGGGATCCTGAAGACGTACAAGGACCTCCCCCACGGCTTGCCGACCACCCACGCCGACGTGGTCAACGCCGACCTGCTGGAGTTCTTCCAGTCCTAGTAGCGCCCTCCCCCGGCACCACCACACTCATCAACTGACTTCGTCATGCTCGCACGCCCTCCCGGCGACAGTCGCCTGACGAAAGGACCTGTCGATGAACAGGAACCGATCACCTCTCTTCCGTGTGTTGACCGTGCTCGCCGCCGTGCTGGGACTGGTGCTGACCGCGATAACCCCTGCGGCGGCGTCACACCCCGGCGGCCCGAAACCCACCATCGTGCTGGTCCACGGCGCCTGGGCCGACGGCTCCGGCTGGTCCAAGATCACCAGCCGGCTGCTGAACGACGGCTACACCGTCCGCGTGCCGCCGAACCCGCTGCGCAACCTCACCACCGACGCCGAAACCATCAGGAGCTTCCTGTCCACGTTGTCCGGACCCGTCGTACTGGTCGGCCATTCGTACGGCGGCGCCGTCATCACCAACGCGGCGACCGGCAACCCGAACGTCAAGGCGCTCGTGTACGTCGACGCCTTCGCACCCGCAGCAGGAGAAACGATCTTCCCGCTGGCCGGCGCCGACTCCGCACTGGCCGTCGACCCCACCACCGTCTTCGACTTCGTCCCGTACCCGGGTGCGCCCGCCGGTGACGTCGACCTCTACCTCAAGCGCGACACGTTCCTGACGTCGTTCGCGTCCGGCGTCCCACGCCACGAGGCCGAGCTCCTCTACCCGTCCCAGCGCCCGCTGACCTTGAGCGCCGGAAACACACCGTCCGGTACGCCGGCGTACCTGACCATCCCGTCCTGGTACGTCCTCGGCACCGGCGACCGCATCATCACCCCCGACGCCCAACTCTTCATGGCCACCCGAGCCAACGCCAAAATCACCAAAATCAAAGCCGGCCACCTGGGCCTCATCTCCAACCCCAGCCCCATAACCAAAGTCATAGAACAAGCCGCCCGCGCCACCCGCTGACGTCCCCCGTCAACCACACCGGCGCCGAGAGCAACCAACTCGGCGCCGGTTACTCAATTGCGTGGCGGCTGCGGATGGTGGTGGTTACGCTGCGGAACGTCGGGATGGTGGAAGGGGTTTGTGGTGGGTGTTGGGATTCGGGGTTTGCGGGAGGGGGATCCGGTGGTGATCTCCGGGGCGTTTACGGCTATTGGGTGGGACAAGCCGGTTGAGCAGTATGAGAACTATTTGGCTGAGCAGGCGGCCGGTGTGCGGGATGTGTTGGTGGCTACGGTCGATGGGGAGTTCGTCGGTTATGTGACGGTGCGGTGGGAGTCGGCGTACTTCGACGGGTTGCCGGAGATCCAGGACTTCAACGTGCTGCCGCCGTACCGGCGCCGCGGGATCGGGAGCGGACTGATGGACGCCGCCGAAGCATTGGTGGCGCAGCGATCCGCGGTGGTCGGGATCGGCGTCGGTCTGTACGCCGACTACGGCCAGGCCCAACGCATGTACGTCCGCCGCGGCTACCTCCCCGACGGCCGAGGCCTCATGTACGACAACAAACCAGTTGCCCCCGGCAACACAGTACGCCTCGACGACGAAGCCACCCTGATGTTCACCAAGTCACTCGTCTGACCCCGCGAAGGGGTGCGTCTCCACCCCGCATCGGGGGCGGGGTGGAGACGCGGCTGGGGTTAGTCGGGGATGGTGGTGAGGTTGAAGGCGTAGCGGGCGGTGGAGTCGGCGATGGCGTCGGAGTTGACGTCCAGGGCGGTGGCGTTGACGTTGGTCATGGTGTCGCACGCCTGGTGGTAGCAGACGTCGTACGCGACTCCCGGCGTACCGCCGAACAGGGCGGCTTCCTCAGGCGTCTTCTCGCCCTCGGCGCCGGTGAAGATGCCGCCGGCGGGGATGCCGGCCGCGATGAACGGGCCGTAGTCGGAGCGACCGTCGAAGTCGGTTCCGACGTGACCGAGGCCGTGGCTGTTGAAGAACGTCTCCAGCCGGTCCTCGATCTGAGCCGAGCCAGGCGGTCCGGCCGGTGCGCCGACCGCGTCGGAGTCGTCGCCGTCGTACAGCTTGTAGGCGAAGTTCGGCGAGGCGATCATGTCGAAGTTGAGGTACAGCCGGATCCGATCCCGGTCGGCCGCGGACAGCTTCGCGACGTACTGGTCCGACCCGAGCAGCCCGAGCTCCTCGGCGGCCCAGAACGCGAACCGGACCTTGTTCTTCACCGGGACCTTCGCGAGTTGCAGCGCGGTCTCCAGGATCGCGGCGGCACCGGAGCCGTTGTCGTTGATCCCCGGGCCTTCCGGCACGCTGTCGAGGTGGGCGCCGACCATGACCACGTTGTCCGGATCGCCCTTCGTGGTCTCGGCGATGACGTTGTAGTCGGTGCCGAGTTGCAGGTTCGCGTCGACCTTCAGATGGACGACCGCGCCCGGGTTGTTGGCCAGGTCGGTGCCGACGGAGAAGTCGGCGTACACCATCGGGATGCCGAGCCGCCATTCACCGAGGTCGAGCGGTCCCGCATCCGTCCGGCCCGGCTGGCCCTCGTTGAAGACGATGATCGCCGCGGCTCCGGCGTCGCGAGCGTTCTGCACCTTGGTGATGAACGGGCACGTGCCGCGCTGGACCAGCGCGATCCGGCCGGCCACGAACCCGGCGAAGTCCGACGCTTCGCACCCACTCGTCGACGTCGGGGTGGGTGTCGGCGGCAGGACCAGGTCGACCGCCTGGATCGGCGCCGTCACGTCACCTGAGGGCGATGGCTGGAAGGTGAAGAACTGATCGTTCGCTACGTACGTCGTACCGCCCGTTACCGCGAGCGTCGGCGGGCTGTTCTCCGTCCAGCTCTCGACGAAGTTGGCCGGATCGAGCTGGACCTTGTACCCCGCGGCGTCGAGCCGGAGAGCGACGTACGCAACCGAGAGGTCGTAGCCCTTGGTCCCGGCCGCACGAGTCCCGCCGGACGCGTTCGCGATCGACTGCAACGCGGCGAGGTGCTTCTCGACATTCTTGCCGTCGACTTTCTTGACCAGCTGCTTGGCGTAATGCTCGTCGCTCGGTACGGCGCTCGCCGGCGCCTGCAGCCCGGCGACCAGAGCGAGCACAACGGCGACGCCGATGACGCCACGACGACGATAGGGATGATGACGGAAAACACTCATGACTCCCCCACGAAGCGAACAGACCAGTCCCCCAGGCCCCACGCTGCTCGCAATCTAACCCGCCCGATCAGACGCGACCAGACCTCGCGATGGACCTGGCCGGATTCCTTGGTTTGTTGAGGTTCCGGAAGGGGGTGTCCGGAATGAGCTTTAGGTTGGAGGAATGGAGAATTCGATCGAGCAGGTGGATCTGCGGGGTGCGGTGGTTCGGGATGTGGATTTGCGTGGCGCGCGGTTCGAGCGGGTGAAGCTGCGTGGTGCGGTGATGCGCGGGATGAATCTCGAGCAGGTGCGGATCGACGGGGCCATCGAGGGTCTGGTGATCAACGGTGTCGAGGTTGAGGCCTATGTGAGCGACGAGTTGGACCGGCGGTATCCCGATCGCGTGAAGATGCGGCCGACCGACGTACCCGGGTTCCGCGAGGCGTGGGATGTGGTCGAGCAGCTGTGGGACGGGACGGTCGCGCGGGCCCGGAAGCTGCCGCCGGAGTTGCTGCACGAGAGCGTGGATGGGGAGTGGTCGTTCATCCAGACGCTGCGGCACCTCGCGTTCGCCACGGATGCGTGGATCTGTCGAGTGATCCAGGGTGAACCGTCACCATGGAATCCGCTCGATCTGCCGTTCGACGAAATGGCGGACACACCCGGCGTTCCACGGGATCGCGACGTACGTCCGTCCCTCGAGGAAGTCCTGGAGTTGCGTCAGAACCGGATGGCCGTCGTACGCCGATATGTCGACAACCTCACCGAGGACGCCCTGAACGCCGACACCACCCCCGTCGCCGGCCCCGGCTGGCCCCCACCCGACAACTACCCCGTCCGCGAGATCCTCCTCCTACTCCTCAACGAGGAATGGCAACACCGCCTCTACGCCGAGCGCGACCTCGCCGTACTCGAGTCCCCTAGCACCTAGTTGCCGACCGCAACCGGTCTGAGACGGGCTGAGGGGTTGCATGAGTGGGGGTTGGGGGGCACCTTCGGGGTAGGGGGTGGGGTTGATGTTGCTGGTTGTGGGTGGGACGGGTGACTTGGGCGGGCGGGTTGTTCGGCTGTTGGCGGGGGCTGGGCAGGAGGTGGCTTGCCTTGTGCGGCCGCAGTCGGACGGGAGTCGGCTGGAAGAAGTTGGGGCGAAGGTGGTTCGCGGGGATCTGACGGACGCCGCGAGTCTGCGGAAGGCGTGTGAGGGGGTCAGCACGGTTGTCGCCACTGCGACTGCGATCGCGAGACTGTTGGCGCGCGTACCGGGGCCGTCGCTGCACGAGGTCGACGAGGTGGGGATGGTTGCGCTGGTCGACGCAGCGGAAGCGGCCGGTGTGGAGCGGTTTGTCTACGTTTCGTACGCCGGTGTCGAGGCGGGGCTCGGCATACCGATCGAGCGCGCCAAGCTGGCTGTCGAAAAGCGGCTGAAGGGCTCGAGCATGCAGGCGGTCATCGTGCGGCCGGACGCCTTCCACGAGATTCATCTGGCACCACCGGGCCGGTTCGACATCGCCAACGGCAAGGTGTCGACCGTTGGGAAGGGCGACGCCAAGCAGCGCTGGGTGAGCACAGACGATGTCGCAGCTCTCGTCGCGGCGGTCGCGGTCGAGCCCGATCCGCCCGAGCTGATCGAGTTCGGTGGACCGGAGGCGCTCAGCCGGAACGAGACAGTCGCGATCGCTGAGCAGTTCGCCGGCCGGCGTGTGAAAGTGCAGCACATGCCGCGGTCCGTCGTCCGCGTGATGGTCCGCATCCTCAGTCGCTCCAACGACGGGATGGCGTCGGCGTTGGGCGTCGGCCTGCTCCAGGACCTGCACGACGCACCCTGGGACGACGAACCGTTGCGCAGCCGGGGCATCACGCCACGCTCGACGACCGACTACCTCCGCGACAGTACGAGCTAGGAATCGTCCGCGTGTCGATGGAAGACCTTCCAGGCGCCGGATTCGCGGCGGTAGAGCTGGGTGACGCGCAGCGTGTACTGGCGCGGCTCCCCCTCCCACCTCACGCCGACGTGTTCGTAGCCGATCGTGTACCCAACGTCCCCGCTGACGTCGGCCGAGAGCAGTTCGAAGGTGTACGACGTACAGTCGGTGAAGTTCTTCTCCAGCCGCCCGAAGATCTCCTCTGCCGCGGACGCCGTCGTTCCCGTCATCCAGGCACCGAACACCGTCACCGGATCGCGCACCGACCAGATCGCCCGCCGGGGCCCGGCATCACCGTTGAGAAGGGCAACTTCGGCCTCGCGCAGCTGCGTCCCCACCCAGTCCAGAAAGTCATCCCGTTCGCTCATGATCCCCTCCCTTTCCTTGCAGTGAACGGCATCCAGCTCCCGTCCACCAGGGACCGAAATCATGTGCTTCCGGGAGAAGACGCTGAACCCGCGGGCTCCGGCGGGCGTCAACCATTGCGGGCCGGATGAGAGGGTGGGCATGTGGATTGGGTGAGGCGGCAGGCAGGGTTGTTGCTGGGGTTGGGGCTCGTGTGCGGCCTCGGGTGGGCGATCGCGGTGTCGACGTCGATGCCGAGCTGGTTCGATCCGAGTGAGGCGTGTGCGAAGAAGCTCCACGGCGGCAGCCCGGACCACACGATCGATGTACACACGTCCTGGTTCCCGCCGTCGGCGAGCTGCGACTTCGGCGGCGGCGACGTACGCCAGTACATGTCGACGACCCGATCGACGGTGCTGTCCGTCCTCGGCGTACTGATCCTTGTCGTCCTGGTGACCGGCCTCGTGCTGACCATCAAGCGGCTGGCCGGCGAGCCAGGTCCGACCCGGCTCGCCGACGGAGTCGATCTCCGTCGGCGGAAGCGCAACCAGCTGACCTTCGGAGCCCTCGACGTTCTCATCGCCGTCGCGGTGCTGGTCTTCTTCAACGCGGTCGCGATCGTGCTCGGCGAGATCGTCGGCGGCGTCCTCTTCGTCGTCACCACGATCGCCGGACTCAGCGCGCTGTGCACCGCCCTCGATCGCCACATGGGTCCATTGCCCAGCACGGCGCTCGAGAGCCGGCGGCGAGGCACCGCCACAGGCGCGATCCTCTTCGGCGTGATCTTCACCGCGACCGCGGTCACCGGCCAGTTACCGTTCTTCCGGCTGTGGGCAGCCCCGCTGGCCGCCATCACGTACGCCGCCGTCGTACACCTCCAGTGGTCCCGGCAGCGCGATCCGGTGAACGCCTAGCCCGGCCAGCCCGGCTCGATGTTCTGGTTCAGGTGGAAGATGTTCTCGGGGTCGTACTCGCACTTCACCCGGGACAGCCGCTGGTAGTTCGCCTCACCGAATCCGGCGATGACCCGGTTCTGCCCCTCGTTGCCGATGAAGTTCAGGTACACGTACCCGGTCGCCCACTCCTTGAGGTCGGCGCACAGATCCCGCGCCCAGCGGATCCCGCGGGTGTCCTCGGCCGGATCCGCCCACAGCCCGAACGGATGTGCCACCCAGGCAGCCTGGCGGTGCGGCAGCGGCCATTTGTCCGCGCCCCGCAGTACCTCACCACCCCACGGCACGAGCAACTGCTGGGACGGCGACGGCGACGGCATGTCCACCACCCGATCGCAGAACGCCTGGATCGCCGGATCGGGCAGCGACGACAGGTGCTCGGCCGACCAGTAGTTGCGGAACCCGGGCGGATCGTCGAGCGCCGACTGCAGTACGTCGTACGGCATCTCCGCGACCATCTGCCCCTCTGGCGCGAGCGCGAAGATCGGCGCGAGCGCGTCCCGCAGCTCGGCCTCGCTGCCGGCGTAGACCGCGCCCACCGCGACGATGAGCTTGCCCTGCAGGTGTTGCGGCACGAAGTCCTCGGGCGGCGCGGTCAGATAGATCGCTCCGCCGCCGAGCTCCTCCGGCGCCCCCTGCTCGAGGAGATCCCGGTACGCGCCGATCACCGTCGGACCGGCATCGGCAGGCCACATCAGCATCGCGAGCGTGACCGCCGGCAACGGCTGGAGCTTGAACGTCATCGACGTCGCGACCCCGAAGTTCCCGCCACCACCGTGCAACGCCCAGAACAGCTCGGTGTTCTTCGTCTCGTCCGCGATGATCAATCGCCCGTCGGCAGTGACCAGCTCGACCGACACCAAGGCGTCGCAGGCCAGCCCGAACTTCCGTTCCAGCCAGCCCGATCCGCCACCGAGCGTGAGCCCGGCGACACCGGTCGTCGACACCCGGCCGCCCGTCGTGGCCAGCCAGTACGGCCGGCAGGCCCGGTCGAAGTCAGCCCACGTCGCGCCGCCGCCGACCCGCGCCAGCCGAGCTTCCGGGTCGATCTGTACGTCGTTCAGCCGCCGCAGGTCGACGACCAGACCACCCTCGGTGACTCCGGTCCCAGCGACGCCGTGCCCACCGCCGCGGACGGCGATCTCGAGGTTCTGGGCAACGCCGTACCGGACCGCCGCCTGGACGTCGGCCGCGGACTCGCACTGCGCGATCATCGCCGGCCGCTTGTCGACCATCGCGTTGAACACCGTCCGGGCGTCGTCGTACGCCGCGTCCCCGGACCGCAGGACCACTCCCCCGAATCCCTCGGGTCGCGCCCCCGGCGGCCGTTCGATCGTGTCGGACATGCTGATTTCCCCCTTGCACTAGCTCCCGCTCCCCCAGGTGCCACCCCGATCGTGCAACGCCGCCACCCACCGGTCAACGGCTGAACCGGGCGTCAGGGCTCGCCTCTCGGTTCGCTGCAGTAGCGAGCAGGTGCTCGGCGGAGTGCAGCGCAAGGCGATGTGCCCGCCGAGTGCCGCGCAGCACGCAGGGAACCGAGAGGCGTGCCCTAGGGCTCGGTAAGGTCGGAGTGTGAGCACAGCGGCGGTGATCGGTGGAGTGGGCCAGGTCCTGACCGACGACGAGGTGATGAGCTTCGTCGGCGACTCGTTGGCCGGGGCCGGACTGGACGGGCGCAGCGTCTGCGTGATCGTCCCGGACGCGACCCGGAGCTGCCCGCTTCCATTGCTGATGAAGGCGGTCCACCAGGCCCTCGACGGCCGGGTCAGCAAGCTCACCACCTTGGTTGCCCTGGGCACGCATGCGGAGATGACGCCGGATCAGCTGCGCGACCACCTCGGCGGCGAGTACGACGGCGTACTGAATCACGAGTGGTGGAAGCCGGACACGTTCGTCGACCTCGGCACCATCAGCGCGGACCGGGTCGGTGAGATCTCCGACGAGATGCTGCGCGACGAGGTCCCGGTCAAGCTCAACCGTGCCGTGGTCGAGCACGATGTCGCGCTGGTCGTCGGCCCGGTGTTCCCGCACGAGGTGGTCGGCTTCTCCGGCGGCAACAAGTACTTCTTCCCCGGCGTCGCCGGCCAGGAAGTGATCGACCTGTCGCACTGGCTCGGCGCCCTGATCACCAGCGCGCACATCATCGGTACGCCGGGCATCACGCCGGTGCGGGCGCTGATCGACGAGGCCGCGTCGCTGATCCCGGCGGAGAAGCTCGCGCTGTCCGTGGTCGCCCAGTCCGGCACGGATTCCCTGCACGCGATCGCCTTCGGCGACACCGCGTCCTCGTGGCGCGCGGCCGCCGACATCTCCGCGCACACCCACATCCGCTACCTGGACCAGCCGGTCCGGCGGGTGGTCTCGATGATGCCGGCGAAGTACGCCGACATCTGGACCGCGGCGAAGGGCTTCTACAAGGTCGAGCCGGTCGTCGCCGACGGCGGCGAGGTCATCCTGTACGCGCCGCACGTGACCCGGCTGGCCGCGATGCACCCGGAGATCGAGGAGATCGGGTACCACTGCCGCGACTACTTCATCGGCCAGTGGGAGAAGTTCCGCGACCTGCACTGGGGTGTGCTCGCGCACTCGACCCACCTCCGCGGCGCCGGCACCTGGGACCCGGCGACCGGCGAGCACCTCCGCGTCCAGGTCACCCTGGCCACCGGCATCCCGGAGGACGTCGTCCGCGGCGCCAACCTCGGCTACCTGGATCCGGCGAGCGTCGACCTGGCTGCCCTCGAGGAGGATCCTGACACCCTGGTCATCGCGAACGCCGGCGAAATCCTGCACCGGTTGGCGGACGCCAAACACTCATCAACGTGACCGATCGGCCCGGCTCCACGCTTGAGCGCGCCCGCTGACGCCCGTTGATGAGTGCTGGAGGTCCAACAGACTCGCCGGTAACCTTCGTCGGTATGACGGAGGTCGTGATCATCGGGGCCGGGTTCGCCGGGCTGTGCATGGGGATCAAACTGCGGCAGGCCGGATGCGAGGACTTCGTCATCCTGGAGCAGGCCGCCGCGCTCGGCGGCACCTGGCGGGACAACACGTATCCCGGCTGCGCCTGCGACATCCCGTCGTACCTCTACTCGTTCTCGTTCGAGCAGAACCCGCGCTGGACCCGCATGTTCGCGCCCTGGGACGAGATCCTCGGCTACCTCCAGCACTGCGCGGACAAGTACGGCATCACCCCGAAGATCCGGTACGGCGCCGAGGTGACCGAGGCGGCGTTCGACGAGGCCACCGGCCGGTGGACCGTGACCGTGAACGGCGACGAGACCATCGAGACCCAGGCCCTGGTGACCGGCGTCGGCAGCCTGCACGAACCCAAGCGGCCGGACCTCCCCGGCCTCGACTCCTTCACGGGTACCACGTTCCACTCGGCGCAATGGGATCACGGGCACGACCTGCGCGGTCGCAACGTCGCGGTGATCGGGACCGGCGCGTCCGCGATCCAGTTCGTGCCGCGGATCGCCTCGGAAGCGGGGCAACTGGACGTCTACCAGCGGACCGCGCCGTGGGTCATGTCCAAGCCAGACCGCGCAATCGGCCCCCGCGAGCGCCGGCTGCACGAACGGTTCCCAGCCGGACAGCGCCTGATCCGCAATGCCATCTACTGGGGTCTCGAGGGCCGCGGCGTCGGATTCGCAGGCAGCCCGAAGTTGATGAAAGGCCTTGAATTACAGGCGAAACGGCATCTCCGCAAGCAGGTGCCCGATCCGGACCTGCGGGCCAGGCTGACGCCGACATACCAGATCGGCTGCAAGCGGATCCTCTACTCCAACGACTACTACCCGGCGCTGTCCCGGTCGAACGTGGACCTGGTCACCACCCCCATCACCCGGGTCACCCCGACCGGCGTGGTCACCGCCGACGGGATCGAACGACCCTGCGACACGATCGTGCTCGGCACCGGGTTCGACGTGTCGGCGAACCTGACCCGGATGCCGATCCTGGGCAAGGACGGCGTCGACCTGGCCGAGCACTGGAAGCGCGAGGGGATCGGCGCGCACCTCGGCATCACCGTCGCCGGCTACCCGAACCTGTTCCTCCTGGCCGGCCCGAACACCTTGCTCGGCCACTCCTCAATGGTGTTCATGATCGAGGCCCAGGTGCGCTACGTGATGCAGGCCCTGCACCTGCTCCGCCGCCGCGGAGCGTCGTACGTCGAGGTCCGCGAGGAAGCGCAGGAGCGGTTCGTCAGCGGGATCCAGGCGGAGCTCGGCGACACCGTCTGGCAGTCCGGCTGCAGCAGTTGGTATCTCGACGCGGCCGGGCGCAACTCGACGATCTGGCCGGAGTTCACGGTCTCGTACTGGCGCCGTACCCGGCGGCTGGATCCCGCCGACTTCGTGCTGGTCCATTAGGGGTTTACCCGCACTCCCGAAGTAGGAGTAGCCGGGCTCCGGCGTACGACCTTGGGATGAAGGCAAGACCGGTCCGAGGGCCGATGTCTGAACGGCCCCGCTGAAGGATTCTTGAGGTATGGAAATTCTTCAGATTGCCGGAGCGGCGGCGATCGTGATCGGCATCGTGGTCACGGTCCTGCTCGCCATCGTGCCCTCGGTCGTAGACCGATAAGTCTCCCCCGGTGGGGAGTCAGCCAGCGCGGTCATGCACCGCGCGGATGTCAGTCGGCGGACAGGTGGACCAGGAGGTCCTGACGGGTCAGGACGCCCACCGGTTTGCCGTCGTCCAGAACCATCAGAGCATCGCGGTCCTCGAGCAACTGGACCGCCCGGGTGACCGGTTCGCCGGCACCCAGGGACGGCAGCGCGGGGTCCATGTGCTGCTCGACCATGTCGGCCAGCCGGGCCTTGCCGGAGTACAGGGCGTCCATCAGCGTCCGCTCCGACACCGCTCCGGCGACCTCGGCCGCCATCACCGGTGGCTCCGCCCGGACCACCGGAATCTGCGAGACGCCGTACTCGCGCAGGATCTCGACCGCCTCGGCGATCGTCTCGTGCGGGTGCGTGTGCACCATCGGCGGCAAGCTGCCGTCCTTGCCGGCCAGGATCTCACCGAGCGTGACGCCCTGCCGGGTGTGCGCGAGGAACCCGTACTGCGCCAGCCAGTCGTCGTTGAACACCTTCGTCAGGTAGCCGCGGCCGCCGTCGGGCAGCAGGACCACGACGACAGCTTCGGGATCGTCGAGTTCGTGCGCGAGCCGGATCGCGGCCGCCGCTGCCATGCCTGCGGAGCCGCCGACCAGCATCGCTTCCTCGCGCGCCAGCCGCCGGGTCAGCGCGAACGAGTCCGCGTCCGAGACCTCGATCACGCGGTCGCAGATGTCCCGGTCGTACGTCTCCGGCCAGAAGTCCTCACCGACGCCCTCGACCAGGTAAGGCCGGCCGGTGCCACCGGAGTACACCGAGCCCTCCGGGTCCGCGCCGATGATCTGCACCCGGCCGCCGGAGACCTCCTTCAGGTACTTGCCGGTGCCGCTGATCGTGCCGCCCGTGCCGACGCCCGCGACGAAGTGGGTGATCTTCCCCTCGGTCTGCTCCCACAACTCCGGACCCGTGGTCTCGTAATGGGAGCGGGGATTGTTCTGGTTGGCGTACTGGTTCGGCTTCCAGGCGCCGTCGATCTCGCGGACCAGCCGGTCGGAGACGTTGTAGTACGAGTCCGGGTGCTCCGGTGCCACCGCGGTCGGGCAGACCACAACCTCGGCGCCGTACGCCTTCAGGACGTTGCGCTTGTCCTCACTCACCTTGTCCGGGCAGACGAAGACGCACTTGTAGCCCTTCTGCTGGGCGACCATGGCCAGCCCCACCCCGGTGTTGCCGGACGTCGGCTCGACGATCGTGCCGCCCGGCTTGAGCTCGCCGGAGGCTTCCGCGGCCTCGATCATCCGGACCGCGATCCGGTCCTTCACCGAGCCGCCGGGGTTGAAGTATTCGACCTTCGCCAGCACCAGCGGCTTGGCGCCGTCGGTCGTACTCCCCAGCTTGACGAGTGGGGTGTTGCCGACCAGGTCCAGGAGTGAGTTCGCGTAGCGCACGTCCTAACTGTAGTGCTGTTGCTGGTGGAGAGTTGGGCGCGTCTTTGCCGTATTTCACTTGCTTGTCTGTCACAGCGTGTAATCCTGGAGACATGACAAGAGCCCGGGCCGCGAAGCGACTGGCCCAGGCCGCAGCCTTCGGGGGCGGGGGACTCGGACTCATCGGTGCCACGTTGTACGGCGTACTGACCGCTGAGGCCGAGTACGCGAAGCGCGTGATCGGGCCGATGCGTTATTACCCCACTCCGGGCGACGGCCTGTACGGCCGGTATCCAGGAAGACCGATCACGTTCGCCATGCTCGGCGACTCCAGTGCCGCCGGCTACGGCACCGAGTCGCCGGACGAGACTCCCGGGGTGCTGCTTGCCTCCGGCCTCGCCGACCTGGCCAATCGGCCGGTGCGGCTGGTCGACGTGGCGAAGACCGGCGCGAAGTCGACCGACCTCGCCGCGCAGGTGGACGCCGCGCTGCAGGCCGGGCCGCACATCGCGGTCATCCTGATCGGCGTGAACGACGTGAAGGCGAAGATGCCGCCCTCCACCTCCGTTCGGCTGCTCACCGCCGCGGTCCGCAGGTTGCGGGCCGCGAACTGTGAGGTGGTGGTGGGCACCTGCCCAGACCTGGGTGTGGTCCGGACGATCATGCCGCCGCTGCGGCAGGTCGCCCGGTCCTGGAGTCACCGGCTGGCCGCCGCTCAGACCATCGCAGTGGTCGAGGCAGGCGGCCGGACTGTGTCTTT
This sequence comes from Kribbella pittospori, assembly GCF_004331465.1. Taxonomy (GTDB): domain Bacteria; phylum Actinomycetota; class Actinomycetes; order Propionibacteriales; family Kribbellaceae; genus Kribbella; species Kribbella pittospori. The sequence continues at coordinate 233,616 of NZ_SJKB01000012.1, read as the reverse complement.
GGGCTCATTGCTCGGCGAGGTGTTCCGGACCAACCCGTCGATGTGGGGCCGGGACAACTTCCACCCCTCGGCCACCGGGTACGCCGCCGCGTCCGCCGCGCTGCTGCCGTCGGTCGCCGCCGCGATGGGAGTCGGGCCGGAGTCGTTCGTGCATCCGGAGCCGTTCCGGGGCGAGGCGATCCTGCCGATCGCGGAGGCCGCCGTCCAGGCCGCCCGGACGGCCGGCACCGAAGTCGCCGCGACCGAAGTCGCCGGACGAGAGCGTGGCCCGCGGGGTAAATGGGCCTCCTTGCGCCACCGCCGCCGCCACCCGAAGGCCGAGGTCGACCGGGTCGACGAGGACACCAGCGAGACGACCGACGCCGTACCGGTCGGAAGCTAACGGCGGCAGCGGGTTGGGACGATTTCGTGCGTCCGCTGAGCGGGGACATTCATAGCGGAAGTCTTGCCTGCGGGTGTCCTCGTGGTGCACAGTCGATAACTACGCGGTACCCCGATGACGGGAGGCGAAGATGGGCTTGAGCCACTCCGAGGAGACGCATCAGCGTCTGGTGGAGAGGGTGCCCAGATGCACCGGACGTGAGATGACCGAGTGGTTCCAGCTGATGAACGACGGACCGTCGTTCCTGCGCTTCGATGACCGAGTGAGATGGCTCTCCAGCGAGTACGCCCTCGCGCATGGGCACGCAACCGCCATCGTTCACGAGTACGACCTGGTCCGGGCGCACCGGCGAATGAGCTGACCCCCGAAGGAGAACCTCAAAAGACCTGCCCTTTCAGGTGGAAGGGCGGGTCTTCGCCGTTTCCGGGGGTGTCACAGGTCGGTGAGCACGGCGACCTCGTTGCCTTCCGGGTCGGTGAGCAGGTGTGGGTTCTCGGGCGCGACTCGGCCGCCGGCTGCTAGCGCCGCATCGATGCGGGACCGGGCCTGGTCGTGGGGGACGGCTAGTTCTAGGTGGAGGCGGTTGCGGTGGTGGTGGCGGGGCTTGTCGGCTGGGTCTAGTTGCTGGAAGAACAGGACCGGGTTGATCCGGCGCGGATCGTAGATGTCGGACAGGAACTGACGCGGGTCGTGCTCGTAGCCGAGCAGGGCTGTCCAGAACGCGCGGACTGCTGGTACGTCGAGCGCGTCGAAGCCGAGTTGGACGAAGCGCAGGCGCGTGGGATCGGCGGAGAGTCCCAACTCACCGGCCGCCTTCTGGATCCCAGCGGCCAGGTCGACGAACGCGGGCCGAGGTGCGCCCTCGTCGTCCTCCCACAGGTCCTTTCCGCTGTCGATCGTGACGCCGTCCGGACGTACGTCGATCAGGACCGGCACACCACTGTCGTCCGCCAACCGGGCGACCGCCGCGACCAGGCTGACGGCCTGCTCGGCCGACGTGGTCGGGTAGAACGTCATCGCGCCGAAGATCGTCAGCCAGTCGGTGGTCTCCTCCGAGAGCTCACCACCGGGAACCACGTCGGCCTCGTTGCCCTCGGCGTCGGCGAGCGTCAACTCGTACGCGCCGAACGACTCCTGACCGACTGCGACCTTGACCGCGTCCACCGCCGCAGGCTCCCGGCCGACGTCGACGTGGATCCGGTTGCGCAGCGGCTGCGGCTCATCCAGCCCGCGGAACGACAGGGCTGGATCACGCCGCAACGGATCCCGGAGACCGTCCGCACCGACCGGCTCATAAGCCAGCGTGGTCTGCCAGAAAGCCTTCACCGAAGGTATGTCCGCAGCATCGATCACCAGCCGCATGACCTGCAACGCCGCCGGATCCGCCACCAGACCCAACTCCCGAGCCGCCGCCGAGACCCCACCGGCCAGCGCCACATCAGCCTCAGCGGGTCCGCGGAGTCGCACCCGCACACCATTGACTCGCAGGTCCACATCCGGCAGAGCGCCATCGCCCGTCAGAGCGGCGATCCGGTCGACCAGCGCCGCTCCCGCGCTGTGCGTCGGCGCGTCGTACCAAGCACTCGCCCCACCATCAACCACTCGCCAGTCGGCTTGCTCGAGCTCGGCGGCGGTCACGCGTTCCTCGGTCATGGCCTGAGGCTAGAGCAACATCCGGACGATCCCCATCCGGAATCCCGAAGTACTGCAAAAGCCGAAGGGCCGGTCCACCTGGGCCGGCCCTTCGGATGTCGTGATGAGCGTAAGGTCAGTCGCCGCCGCGCAGGATCGCGAGGATGCGCAGCAGGTTCCAGTACAGCCAGACCAGCGTGACGGTCAGGCCGAACGCGGCCCGCCAGGCCTCGCTCTGCGGGGCGCCGTGGCGGACACCCTGCTCGATCATGTCGAAGTCGAGGATCAGGTTGAAGACCGCCAGCCCGGCGCCGAGCGCGGCGAACAGCAGACCCATCGGGCCGAAGCCGCTGATTCCGGAGTTGAAGCCGAACAGGCTCGCGATCAGGTTCAGGACGAGCACACCGGCGAAGCCCATCGTCGCGATGATCACCATCTTGGTGAACCGCGGCGTGACCTTGATCGCGAAGTACTTGTACGTCGCGAGCGTCAGCCCGGCGGTCACGAGCGTGGCCAGCACCGCCTGCACGATGATGCCGGAGTCACCGACCCAGTTCGCGATGAACTTGCTGCCGATCCCGAGGAACACGCCCTCGGCGGCGGCGTACAGCATCACCAGCACCGGGTTGACCCGGCGCGAGAAGGACAGCACCATCGCCAGCGCGAACGCGACCAGGGCACCGGCCAGGAACGCCGGGGTGACCACGCTGGTCGGGATGGTCTTCCAGGCGATCGCGGCGACGACCGTGACGACGCCCAGCGTCGCCGCGGTCCGGACGATCACGTCGTCCATGGTCATGGGGCGGCTGTCGGCCGGCGCGCCTTGGTACTGCTGGGGCGGCATACCCGGGCCGCCGTACTGGCCCGGCTGCTGGTAGGGACCCGGCTGACCGTACGGAGCTGCCCCGGGATAGGCCTGGCCTTGGCCAGGCGCGAACGCACTCGACCGGTTCAGGACCGGGTTACTGCTCTGCATGTCTGTCAATCCTCCTGGTGACCCACATCCGGGGCCGTAGCGAGATACTACGGTCCCACCCTTAACAACATCTGAGAATCACTCGTCTGTTCCCCAACCGAAACCCCCACCCGGCAAACGGTTGCACAACTCAATCAGGCACGGATGGGATTGCGCGAAATCCACCTCAAGCGGTCCGCCGGAGTCGCCGGCGCGCCGCTGAGAAGCCACCGCAGGTTACGTCGCTTCCACCACAGATCCGGCCGGTACGGCTGGTCGTCGTACCACTGCAACGCCTCACGCACCTGTTCCCGTCCGAGCACCTCGCTCAGCGTGATGGTGCACAAAGCCATCGGGCCGACCGGACCCGGCGGCGCCATCCAGATGCAATCCTCTTGTCTGTGCCTTCGACCCACGTGATCGGGGGTGCCGAGTGGCCCGTCCGGGCCGCCAGTTCGCCGACCCGGTCGGCGAATTGCTGTTCATCCACCAGCGCATGATGACGTACGACTCGCCGCGGCGCCAGGTAGACGCGGCTCGGCGTCGTACCTGTATGGGCAGGTACGACGCCTTGCCGGGCGGCCACCCGGGACGTGGTGCTCCCGCAGGCCGGTCAGAGGTGCGGGTGGAGGGGTTCCTGGGTGGAGAGGGCGGCGCCGACCTGGTCGGCCAGGGCCACCGCGACGAGGCGCTGCTCGAGATCGGGGCGGGCGATCCGGGCAGCGGCGGTGAGGAGGAAGCGGCCGCGGGTCGCGCCGGCGTGGTGGACGGAAAGCTCGATCTCGGAGTTCGTCGGCAGACCGTCACGCTCGACCTTGAGCACATGCCCGCCGCGCGTCACAGTCCCATCCGCATTCAACTGCGGCGCTGACGTCTGCTTGTCCCCGGCAACGAACTTCGTCCCGTCGATCCCCAGTACGGCGGTCAGTTCCGCCCGCACGTGGTCGATCAAATCATCGGCTGACCCACCAGTCGCAACGGCCTGGGAGGTCGTGATCACACCATCGAGATAGCCGCGGTGGCGCGACGCCCGGGCTTGTTGCCGACGGCCCCAGATCGCGATCTCGCTCACGACGACACCGATCAGAACCAGCAGGATCGTGGTCTCGACGTCGTCGCGGCTGTCGATGGTGAACGTGTTGTAAGGCACGGTCAGGAAGAAGTCGAACCACACTGCGCTCGACACCGCGGCGAGTACGCCGGCCCGCCGGATCCCGAAGGCGGCGACTGCCACGATCACCACAGCCAGCAGCAGTGCGGCGTTGGCGTTGTCGAAGCTGTCGCGGAACGGCGTCAGCAGTGCGCAGACTGCAGGCGGTGCGAGCAGCGAGGCCGCCAGCACGGGATTGCGGTAACTCTCCACACCTCCATTGATGCTCGCCGCACCCCGCCCGATCAACCCTTCTCACAGACGTCTATCAGACTCGGATGAAATCGGGTGGCCGATCCGCGGTGCCGGGCCTAGGTTGGGTTGCCATGGCCTATCGGATCCGGCCGGCCACGCCGGCAGATTTTGAGTTCCTGACCGACGTGGTGCTCGAGGCGACTCGGGCGCAGGGGCGGTTTCCGGCGGATTTCGACGAGGCTGCGTGGCGGGCGGGGTTCGTCGGATGGTCCGCCGAGCTGGCCGAGGGGCCGTCGGCTTTGTGCGTGGTCGAGGTCGATGGGCGTTCCGCGGGCCGGCTGCGGGTCAGCCGTACGCCCGAAGCCGTCGAGTTGAACGGGATCCAGCTCCATCCGTCGGTGCAGAACCACGGCATCGGTACGTCGATCATCGCGGAACTGAAGTCCGAGGCGTCGGCCCGCGGCGTACCGCTGGAGCTGCGTGTCGAGCGGAACAACCCGGACGCGCGCCGGCTGTACGACCGGCTCGGGTTCACGAAGGTCGGGGAGGACGGTGAGGAGGACGTGATGCAGTGGTCGAAGGCCTCGCATCAGAACCAGCTGTGGGACACGGATACGGCACAGCGGTACGACACTCCTGGGACGGGGATGTTCGCTGACTCGGTGCTGGGGCCGACGGCGGATCGGTTGGCCGAGCTCGCGGGTGACGGGCGGGCGCTGGAGTTTGCCATCGGCACCGGCCGGGTCGCCATTCCGCTGGCGGAGCGCGGCGTACCGGTGAGCGGGATCGAGTTGTCGACGGCAATGATCGAGCAGCTGCGCACCAAGGTCGATGAGGACGCGATCCCGGTCGTCGCCGGCGACATGTCCGCCGTACGGGTGCCGGGTGAGTTCAGCCTTGTCTACTTGGTCTTCAACACGATCTCGAACCTGCTCTCGCAGGAGGAGCAGGTCGCCTGCTTCCGCAACGCCGCGCGCCACCTCAGCGCCAGCGGCCGCTTCGTGATCGAACTCTGGGTCCCTGAACTGCGCCGTCTCCCACCCGGAACGCCCGCCACCGTCGGCGTGGCCGAGTCCCGCTACATCCTCCTCGACACGTACGACGTACTGAAGCAGCACGTCGTCTCGCACCACTTCCACTTCACCGAGGGCAGCACCCAGGCCGAGCTCTTCCGCACCCCACACCGCTACATCTGGCCTGCCGAGCTCGACCTCATGGCCCAACTCGCCGGCTTCACCCTCGAGTCCCGCCACGCCGACTGGTCCGGCTCCGCGTTCACGGCCGACTCGCCCAGCCACGTGTCCGTGTACCGCCTCGGGACTGGAGACTGAGCCCATGTCCGCCGACCCGCTGTTCACCCGACTGGCGCCCGTACTGAACGTCTCCGACCTCGCCGCCGAACGGGAGTTCTACGAGAAGCTCGGACTGCCGGTCATCTACGAGGGCGAGGAGTACCCGGACTTCATCGCCTTCGGCACCGACACGATCCACTTCGGCATCCAGCAGGCGACCGGCGACAACGACCCACCCAGCGTCCTCACCTGGCAGATCGCCGTCTCCGACATCGACGCCGTCGCCGACCGCTGCAAAGCCGCCGGCCTCCAGTACGAACTGGAAGTCAACCAACCCACCCCCACCTGGAAATACCGCCGCCTCCTCCTCCAAACCCCCAGCGGCTACCGCCTGGCCCTGGAAGGCGAGTCGGAGTGACACAGTCCGACTACGCAATCTTTCTGAACGGTGGATTCGGAGCCGGCAAATCATCCGCCCTCGAGCATGTCGGGGATCTGCTCGCGACAGCAGGTACGCCCTTCAGCCTGATGGACGTTGACTGGTTCCACCGCTCCTGGCCGCCCGCCGATCCGGACAACGCTTTGATCGAGGCTCACAACATCGCCGCAGTCTGGAAGTGCTATCAATCCGCAGGGCCACGCCAGCTGGTCATGTGCGGGGTGATCTCAACCGCAGCTGATCGAGAGCGGTACGCAGCCGCAGTCGAGCGCCGCATTCGCATGGTTCGTCTCACCGCCGATCCCGGCATCATCAGGAAACGACTGCGCGGCCGCTACAGCGCGAGCCAGCGATCGGCGCTGGAGTGGCACCTCGAGCGGTGCGACGAGATCGCCGCCCGCCTCGAGGCCGCGGATCTGGACGAGTTGGTCATCAATACCAGCACGCTCGAGCCGCACGAGGTCGCTGAGCGCACCCTGCGCCACTTCGGCCTACTGGACACCTGTTGACGGGTGCCTCCCTAGCGGCTTGAGACTTGACTCCAGAGCGCCGCGATCGCCGCAACCTGGTCGTCGATGTCGTGCCCGGTGACATCAACATGATGATCCGCGGGCGGAGGATGCCGCGCGTCCTCCAGGTGAAGCCTCTCGAACTCCTCATCCGTGAGGTACTGCGTGCGGCTCATCGCTCGTCGCCGTGCTTCATCCATCGTCACCTGCAGGCGGATGACAACGGCGTTCGGCAGCCACCGCCGGTACAGCGACATCGTCTCCGGAGTGATCACATCCGCCATCACCGTCTCGATGCCCTGCGCAACAAAGTTGCGAGCCAGGCCGCAGGCGTTCTCCACTCCCAGCCGCTGCTGTAGTCGTCCTTCATCCCCTTCCCAAGGGGCCGCGTGGCCACTGACAACCATGTGGCGTACGTCGTCAACGTCAATGACAGCCACTCGCGGACGCAACCGAGCCAGCAGCCGCGCCGTCGAACTCTTCCCAACAGCCGGCCCCCCGGTGAGAACAAGCGGTGGTCGCATATCACCAGTATCCCGGCCAGCCGCTGAGGTTAGACTCTCCTCAATGAGTAAAGAAGCGGCGATCTTCTGGGTAGGCGGTCCAGCGGCCGCAGGCAAGACCACAGTGAGCCGCCTACTCGCCCGAAAACACGGATTCCTCTGGTACAGCGTAGATGCCCACGCATTCGACCACGAAAGACGCGCAGCCGCAGCCGGACTCCACGTCCTAGGCACCGGCCCAGGAAGCTTCGACCGCAAACCAATGATCCTGCAAGACATCCACGCACTCCCCACGAATGCATCGGTCGTAGTCGAAGGCGCCTTCGTAACCCCCACAATGGCCGGCGTCGCCAACAACGCAGTATGGCTGATGCCATCCCGAGACGAACAGCTAGCAAGACTAGAACGCAGACATCCAGGCGGTGACCACGAAGGCCAGCTCTGGGGATGGAACCTGGTGCGGAGCCAACTCGAGGGCACCAACGCAACCACCATCGCAGTCGACGGCCAAACCATCGAGCAAACCCTCACCGCAGTAGAGCAAACCTTCGCCGCAAACCTGGATTCCTCCCCCGCAGCCCACACCACCGAATCCCGCCAGTCCCTGATCCGCATCAGCAACCACCAACTAGCCAACCAAGCAACCGAAAGACTCCAGTCAGCCCGCAACCACCACCAGGCGACCTACACATTCGATTGCGAGTGCGCCCACCCAAACTGCAACAACCTCGTCGCCCTCACCGTCGAAGAGATGCCAGCTCTGCTCGCCCAGGCAACCCCATCGATTGTCTCGCCGGAACACTTCAACTTGACCTGAAGAGACGCTCCCTCGACCAACTGATGCAGTCCCTCGCGTGCTCCGCTAGGCGCTCCCTCGTCGCTCCGCTCCTCGTCGCGGCCGCTACGCATGCTCCCACCCACCCCGGCTCATCGCCCTCCTTCCCCTTGCCGGCTGCCGCCGCCGCGCCTGCGACCCTCGCGCTACAGCGCGACCGACAACCCAGGTGCTCCGCATTCTAGTTCCGCGTGAGCACCCGGCCGTTCGCGATCGAGCGACGGGAGTCGCGCACCGATCGGCCAACCAGATCATCAAGCCATCGGAGGAGCTCGGCAAACATCGGGCTGTGTTCACCGCCAACCCCGGTCTAGCAGCGCAGGGCCATGGGAGAGTGGAACCATGGAAGGTGTACCGGACCGATTGGCCCTGGAGCTGACGTGCAGTCTGGACGCCCCGCGCGACCAGATCTTCCGGGCCTTGACCGATCCATCCGCATTGTCGAAGTGGTGGGGACCATCGGGGTTCACGACACCCGAGATCGAGCTAGACCTCCACGTCGGCGGCGGTTATCGCTTCGGCATGCAACCACCCGACGGCGAGCTGTTTCACCTGGCGGGTGAGTTCCTTGAGATCGACCCGCCGAGCGTGCTCGCCTACACCTTCCGCTGGGAAGAACCCGACCCTGATGACCAAGAGACGCTCGTAAGGCTTTCTCTACACGCCATCGAAGGCGCCACGCACCTGGCGCTCTCACAAGGCGACTTCGCGACCCGGGCACGACTGACGCTCCACGAGAACGGGTGGACGGACAGCTTCGTGAAGCTGCGCCAGTTCATCGAAGCCGACACATAGCGTCACGCACTCCCCCTCGTCGCGTCCAGGTCTCGCCAACCTCCGCAGAACGCCCGCACCTGCCACGATCTTCGCTCTCGACTGTCGCAGATCACCTGGCGGACGAATGTCGTGGTTCAGTCGCGCGTACTCGGGTCCACCTCGCGCACCATCACGCAGTTGCCCAGGCCCTTGGGCCGGTCGTACGTGAAGCCCTCGCGCTCGTACATCGTGCGGGTGCCGTTGTAGAGGAACGACGAGTTCTTCTTCCGGACCCCGCCGGTGTCGTGCGGGTAGCCCTCGACCATGCCGCCGCCGGCCTGCGCGATCAGCTCGACGGCTCCGCGCAGTGCGACCGCTGCCAGGCCCTGACCGCGAAAGCCGCGCTCGACCAGGATGCAGGTGACCCGGTAGTCGGGCAGGCGTTCGGCAGTGGCGAGGTACTCCTTGCGGTGATGGATTTCGGGCAGCTCCTCGGGTGATCCGTACTCCGCCCAGGCGACGGCCCGGTCGCCGTCGTACACCAGCGCCGCGTGCGCGATCCCGTCCTCGACCAGACGTTGCTTGAGAGCCCGGTTCCCCTCAGCGGTCTGGCCCCTCTCCTCGCAGTCAGGATGGAACCACGTGCACCAGCAGCTGGCGAACATGCCCTTGTTCCGCTCAACAAGAGCGGCGAAGTCATCGAACGTCTCCGGCGCCAGCGCCTTGATCCTGAACTCGGACATATCTCGGAACGTACACCACATTCCGGACGTTCCACGTCCGGTAGCCACGCTTCCAGCACAGGCCGTTGGTCGCGCTAGCGCCCAGGTCGGCGGCAGCTCGTCGCCTTGGCCGCCTTCCGGCGCGAGCCATCCGAACGAGAGCGAACGCAGCTGAACTGCAACCGCTGGAGCAACCGAGAGTGAGCGCGGCTGATCCGGTAGCCGTAACGAGTGCGGCCGTACGGGCGATAGGTCCTACAACGGGGGTTGGGATTGATGACATCGAAGCAGAGGTTCGTTCCCACGGGCCAGGTGGTCGGGCTGCGAGAGCGCGCACCGGGTCATGCGGTGATTCACATGCTTTGCACGGAGCCGGGATCGATTCGATCGCGTAGTCGGGTCGCTCGGTTCTTCGGAGTACGGCCATTGAGTACGGACGGCTATGCGTGGTTTCGCGGTGCGCTCGGTGAGATCGCGGTCGGACGTTTGCTGTCGCGCCTGGACTCCAAGTGGGTTGTACTGCACGCCGTTCCTGTTGGGCGGGGCGCAGATATCGACCATGTGGTCGTGGGTCCGTCCGGAGTCTTCACCGTGAACACCAAGAACCACTCCGGCAAGCGCGTATGGGTCGCGGGGCACACATTCCTGGTCTCCGGCTCCCGCACAGACCACATTCGCAACTCTGAGTTCGAGGGAAGGCGGGCTGCGAAGCTGCTCGGCAAGGCGCTCGGCTGGCCGGTGCCCATTCGGCCGGTGATCGCGGTCTACGATCCGCAACGGCTACACATCGAGAAGCCACCGGCCGGTGTCGATGTCGTTGATGCTCGGCGTCTGGTTCGTTGGCTGAAGAAGCGGCCGGCGGTTCTCGGTCCCGAGGCCGTGGAACACATCGTGTCGGTGATCGGAGAGCTCGCGACCTGGCGTTATCAGCCAGATGAGTCCGTAGACGTTGATCGTCGCGCCCAGTTCGATGCCATCCAGGCTGAGATTGGTACCGCGAGGCGTGTGCGCATGGCGTGGGCGTTCGGCATGGTCGCGGTGATGACGATAACCATCGTCCTGGTCTGGCCGGCGCTGCTACAGCTGCTGACGATCGCAGTAGCGAAGCTCCTGGACGGTTCAGCATGACAAGTTCGACCCCTTCCATGCCATGGGCGAGGGTCGCGCCGTGGTGTGCACGCTCGCACGGCTCGATCCCTTGTGGCTAACGCGTTTTGGCCTTCCTGGTTGCGGCCTGTTTGATTCGGCTATTGGGCGTTCTGACGCGCTGTGGTCTCCCAAATCTCCCACCAGGAAGGTGCCTCGGAGACGGTCGCCTCAGGTGGACCGATGAGGTGGCCTGATGCCGTTTACTGTTGGGCCATGCCGTCAACCAGGACAGATCTGCCTCATACCTTGCGTCGCTGTAGTCGACGCTGTGTGTCGCTTGCGACTGTCGGGATCGTCGTAGTGGCTATCACTGGCGTCTGGTTGGTGTCGCGCCGCGGGCCCGATTCGTCGGCCATCGATTGCTTACCGAGCGACGCCGCTGCACGGACTGCTTGGCCAGGTTCGACTATTCGACCGAGATCATCGGATCCAATTCACCGAATGCATGAGCGCGAGTCCGGCATCTTGGAAATCAAGCTTGCCGATGGCGGGTACCTCGGCATAACAGCCTTGGATTATTCGAGTAGATCGGGCGCTTGGCTTGCGTCGAAGGTCTTCTCTCCGGGCTGGAATGGCTACTACTGGGCCAAGTATCCCCAGCGCCGTGAGCCAGATGGTGACCAAACGCGATCGTTGCCGAATGGAAGTGTCCTGGTCGGATTTGAGTGTCCGCCATCCTCGGGGGATCAACTGGAATGCGATCGGTGGATCCTGTGGTGGAAGCGCGGCCACGGAATTTGGATGGTCCATTGGGTTCCGACCAAGTGGGCGACGACGTCAGCTGCTATTGAGATCTTGTCTCCGCTGTGGGACAGCTGATGTCGCCATGAGGCGACCATTCTGCTGTTTGAGGCGGGCATCAAAATGATGACGGTTACGCGTCAAGCCGGACGGGCAGACCTCCCGCATCGCCCCGATAGCTGCCAACCTGAGGTTCGGTGCGGTGTGGGTCAAGGGTCGAAGGTCCCGGAGGGACGCGCCGGAGGCGCGCTCTTGACGCGCGCCGAGTCGGACCATCCCTTTCATGATTGCTAGCGGGGCGATGCGGGAGCCCACGGGAAGCCGGGCGACTCGGGTCATTGGGCTAGGCGGTCGCCGGCAGCTTCGGCGAGCACCACATCGACAGGGTGTCGATCGTTGATGGCGAGTTCTACTGTCGTCGACCCAACACCCTGGTGGCACGTGCGCGCTAAGCCAAGGGCCCCGCCCGGAGCTGAGCGAGCGGGAGCGGAGGGCAGGCGGCCCGACCTCCCATGGCGGCGCACTTCGGCCCCCGGGCGGCCGTCTGGAAGTCAAAGAAAACTTGTCAGGAGGCGACGAACCGCCGCTCTAGCCCCGGATCACACGGGTGGCTCGCAACTGACCTTCGGCTTGAACTGCTGTCGCCGTACCTCGACGTCCCAAGCTTCACCTGGTCCCACGCCAAGCCCGGTTTGCCGCGACGGCGGGTGCTCGAGCGGCACATCGGCGAACACATCCGAACCGTCCTGCGGCTGGGCAGTGCGAGCATCGACCCGACGACCCCCGCTGCGCTTGCTCGGGTTCGACTCGCTGCTGCCGGTCGAGCCGTACCCGCCTCCAGACCGGCTTGTCGGTCGTTCCCGACAACGACTTCGTGTGATGGTGTCGAGGTCCTCGATGGCTTGAGATCTGGTCAACCGACCGGTGCGCGAGTCCTGTCGCTCGATCGCGAAACGCCCGGTGCTCGCTCGGAACGAGAAACGCGGAGCACCGGGGCTGTCGGTCGCGCGGAAGCGCGCAGGCCCGGCGGTAGCCGGAGGTAGCGGGCGGCAGCCCGCAGGTGCCGGCGCAAGCCGGCAAGGGAAAGGACGGCGCCAAGCCGGGGGCGGGCGGGAGCGGGCGTAGCAGGTGCGACGAGGAGCGGAGCGACGAGAGAGCGCCTGCGGAGCACGCGTGGGTCAGACCACAGTGCCCGGGACGGGATTCGAACCCGTATGCCTTTCGGCCGCGAGGTTTAAGCTCGCTGCGTCTGCCGTTCCGCCACCCGGGCCACGGTGTGGGACTGAGGTTACAAGTTACTGGTAGACCTTTCGCGGGTAGACGGCGTGGGCGCCGGCGACTCGGTCGAGGAAGAGTTGGCCGTTGCAGTGGTCGATCTCGTGCTGGAGGGCGCGGGCCTCGAAGGCGTCGGTGGAGATCGTGACGTGATCCGTCGTACCGGGGAGAACGCCGGTGACGGTCAGCCGGGTGGCGCGTTTGACGTCGCCGGTGAAGTCGGGGACGGACATGCAGCCCTCGCGGCCCTTCTCCTGGCGGGTGGACTCGACCACGACCGCGTTGCACAGCACGAAGACGCCGTGGCAAGTGCGGGTCTTCGGATGACCGGTCACGTCCAGCGCGAACATCTGCGCCGCGATCCCGACCTGCGGAGCCGCCAGCCCAACGCAGCCGGGTGAAACACGCATGGTTGCGACCAGGTCAGAGGCGAGAGCGACCATCACGGGGTCGAGCGGATCCACGGTCGCGCCTTCGGTGGCGAGGACCGGGTGGGGCGCCCGTACGACCTCCAGGATGTCGCCGGTGATACCGAGCTGGGCAGGACTCCAGCTGGCGAGGGTCTGGTTGAGATGTGCCACGCTCACAGGTCGTCGCTCTCCGCGGGCCGTAGCGTGACGCCGACCCCGAGCTCCTCCGCGGTGATCTCCAACGCCCGGTCGAGCCATGCCAGCTCGGCGGTTGGCGGGATCTCGACCTCGGCGGTCAGCACGTACAGCTCCCCGCTGAGCCGGGTCGCGAGGTCCGTGATCGTCCCGCCGGCGGACGCGATCATCCGGGTGACCGCCGCAACGATCCCAGGCCGGTCGGCGCCGTGCACGCTCAGCATGTACGCCGGCCCGATCGGTGCGTGCTCGTGTTCCGGGCCCATGATGCGGACCGTGATCACCAGCTCGCCCCGCAGCGGCTCGAGCGCGGCCTTGACCTCGTCGAACGGGCCTGAGCACACGATCATCATGGCGAAGTGGCCGCGCAGCAGCGTCATGGTGGAGTCCTCGAGGTTGACCCCGGTACCGACGAGGGCCTCGGTGACGTCCGCGATGATGCCCGGGCGGTCCGGGCCGATGACGGTGACGGCGAGCTGACTCATGCCCGGCAACCTACCGCCGACCTAAGTAGGCGATCACACCGACTTCGGTATCCGGACAGCCGCCATCGGCCCGGAGAACGCTTACGCACCGCTACATTCGTGTCATGACCGAGTCCGCGAACCATCGTCGCAGTACGCGCGAATGGATCGTGGACAGCATCGTCTTCGTCGTCGCGGTCCTGCTCGGCCTGGTCCTGTACGACCAGAGTCAGAAGGAAGGCATCAGCTCCGCCATGCTGGCGGTGGACTTCTACGCGGGGATGGCGCTGTGCCTGACCCTGTGGTTCCGCAGGCGCTGGCCGGTCCAATTGGCTCTGATCGCGGCCGTGGTCTCGATCTTCTCCGACACGGCCAGCGCAGCGACGCTGATCCTGATCCTGTCGGTCGCCGTGTACAAACCGTGGCGAGCCACGCTGCTGGTGTTCGCCGTGAACTCGATCTCCCTGTTCGCCTATATCCAGATCAAGAACCAGAACGACGACGCCGCGATCGTCATCGCCGCGACGTCGATCTACGTCGCCGTCGCCGGCTGGGGTCTCTACATCCGATCCCGCCGCCAGCTGCTCCAGACGCTTCGCGATCGGGCCGATCGCGCCGAGACCGTCGCCAAGCTGCAGGCCGAGCAGGGCCAGATGCGTGCCCGGGAAGAGATCGCCCGCGAGATGCACGACGTACTCGGCCACCGGCTCTCGCTTCTGAGCGTGCACGCCGGGGCTCTCGCCTACCGCCCCGACGCATCCACCGAAGAGGTCGCCGGGGCCGCCGAGATCATCCGCGCCAGCGCCCATCAGGCATTGCAGGACCTCCGCGAGGTGATCGGCGTACTGCGGGCCCCCGTCGGAGAGCTCCCGCAGCCGACATTCGCCGATCTCCCCCAACTGGTCGAGGCGTCCCGTACGGCGGGAGTCCCCATCGACCTCACGCTCGACGCTCCCGGCGCGTTGCCTGACCACGTCGGACGTACGGCGTACCGGATCGTCCAGGAAGGTCTCACCAACGCGATGAAGCACGCGCCGGGTGAGAAGCTGACCATCAGCGTGATCGGTGCCCCCGGCAACGGTCTGTCGGTGGAGGTACGCAACCCGGCGCCGCAGCGGAGACGAGGAGATGGACAGGGTTTGATCGGACTGACCGAACGCGCGGCGCTGGTCGAGGGACGGATCGAGCACGGCCGCACCCCCGACGGCGAGTTCCGCCTCTTCGCCTGGTTACCGTGGCCGGCATGAGTATCCGGGTCCTCATTGTCGACGATGATCCGCTGCTGCGTGCCGGGCTGAAGCTGATGCTCGGCGGCGCTCCCGACATTCGTGTAGTCGGTGAGGCCAGCGACGGCAGCGGCGTACAGGGCCTGATCGATCGGCTGGCTCCGGACGTCGTACTGATGGATATCCGCATGCCCGGAACCGACGGCCTGACCGCGACGGAAGCGGTACGACGCCGCCCGGGCGCGCCCGAAATCGTCATCCTGACCACGTTCGACGCCGACGAGCACGTATTGCGCGCGCTCCGCGCCGGGGCCGCCGGGTTCGTGCTCAAGGACACCCCGCCGGCCGAGATCGTCGATTCGGTACGGCGGGTGGCCGGTGGGCAACCGGTGTTGTCACCAGCCGTCACGAAACGACTGATCACCCGGGTCGCAGCGTCCGGCCAGGACCAGCGCAAGGCCAAGGCGCAGGACCGCCTCTCCGACCTGAACGACCGCGAACGCGAGATCGCCGTTGCGGTCGGCGAGGGCAAGTCCAACGCCGAGATCAGCGCAACGCTCTATCTGAGCGTGCCGACCGTGAAGACCCACGTCTCGCGGATCCTGACCAAGCTCGACCTGAACAACCGCGTCCAGATCGCGCTCCTGGTCCACGACGCCGGCCTACTGCACGACTGATCAGGACCAGGTCACGACTGATCAGGACCGGGTCGCGCGGCGGAACTCCTCGTTGGGCATCTGGAGGCTGCCGAGCGAGATCACCTCGCGGCGGAAGAACAGCGCCAGCGTCCAGTCGAGGACGACGCGGGCCTTCCGGTTGAAGGTGGGGACGCGCGACACGTGGTACGTCCGGTGCAGGAACCAGGCCGGCCAGCCCTTGACCTTCACGCCGTACAGCTGCGCGACGCCCTTGTGCAGGCCGAGGCTCGCGACCGAACCGACGTACTTGTGCTTGTAGTCCTGCGGCGGCTGTCCGTCGACCACCCGGAGGATGTTCGCGGCGAGCCGGTTCGCCTGGCGGACCGCGTGCTGCGCGTTCGGTGCGCAGTACGCACCGGTCTCCGAGGTCAGGTCAGGTACGGCGGCGTTGTCGCCGGCCGACCAGGCGTCCTCCACGCCCTCGATCCGCAGGTTGGCAAGGCACTTGACCCGGCCCCTCTCGTCCAGCGGGAAGTCGGTGCCGGCCAGCGCCGGGTTCGCCTTCACACCGGCGGTCCAGACGATCGTGTCGGCGTCGAACTCGTCGCCGTCGCTGAGGATCACGTGACCCTTCTCGCAGGACTCCAGCCGGGTCTCCAGCTTGATGTCCATCTTGCGCTTGCGCAGCTGGTCGACCGTGTACTTGCCCAGATCCGTGCCCACCTCGGGCAGGATCCGGCCGGTCGCCTCGACCAGCACCCAGCGCATGTCCTCGGGCTTGATGTTGTCGTAGTACCGGGTGGCGTAGCGGGCCATGTCCTCCAGCTCCGCGAACGCCTCGACACCGGCGTACCCGCCGCCGACGAAGACGAAGGTCAGCGCGGACTTGCGCAGCGCCGGGTCGGGCTGGGACGACGCGACGTCCAGCCGGTCCAGCACCTTGTTGCGCAGCGCGATCGCTTCCTCGACGTTCTTGAACCCGGTCGCCTCTTCGGCCAACCCGGGGATCGGCAGCGTCCGGGCGATCGAGCCGAGTGCGACCACGACCTGGTCGTAGGCCAGTTCGTACTCCGGTCCCTCCTCGGGCATCACCTTGGCGACCTTGTTCGCGTGGTCGATTCCGGTAACCCGGCCGGTCACCACCCGGCAGCCCTTGAGCGTCTTGCGCAGCGGCACCACGACGTGCCGCGGCTCCACCGAGCCGGCTGCCGCCTCCGGCAGGAACGGCTGGTACGTCATCACCGACCGCGGGTCCACCACGGTGACCCGGATCCGGCCTTTCCTGGCCGCGCGGCGCAGGCCGTACGCGGTGTACATCCCGACGTAACCGCCTCCAACAACGAGGATGTGCGGCACCTGGGCTGTCATGCGGCTCACTCTCCCTGAGTGTCGTCCGACTTAATGTCTACTTCAGGTTATCTGCTCGTGAAAACTTTCACAAACCCTCTGGAGAGTGATCTCACGTACCGAAACATCCCTCGTCCGAGCGACCTCTCACCCCCTCATGGTGACCCAGTCCGCGCCGTACGCCGAGGCCTCACGCCACCCGTCACAGAACCGCAAGAGCTCGTGCCGCCGAGACGGCGTTCGGCCTTGCCGGAGTCCGGGATGCGTCCTAGCTGCACAGCAGATGAATCGGGGCAGGGTGGGAGCAGGCATGGATCGCGAAGAGATGGTGCGGATCGACGACGCGATCACCGATGCGATCGGGCGGGTGATCCCGGCGCCTTCGACACGCTGATGGGGCCGGCGCTGGCGGCGGACTTCCGCGAGGGCATCGGCCGGATCCGCAGTGCCTTCCCCGACTACGCGGGCATCGTGGTCAGCCGGGTGGTCGAGGGTGACCGGATGGCGAGCCAGTTCGTCTATCACGGCACGCATCAGGGCGAGTGGCTCGGCGTACCCCCGACCGGTCGGCGGGTGCGGTTCGTCGGGACCAGCATGAATCGGTTCGCGAACGGCGTGATGGTGGAAGCCGATGTGGTGATGGACTGGCTGGAAGTCCTCAAGCAACTAGGTGGCTTCCCGGACGACGAGCCCGCCTAGAACCAGGGCCGACCCGCAGAGATTCGGGGGCGTTCCCGGGTGCTTCGGCCTGCGCCGGTCCGGAAGGGTGGCGGGCACGGATTGCTGAGCTAGGAGGCTGGGGATGAGGCGCGCACTTCGGGCGTTGGTAGCGGTTACAACTGTGTCGGCGGTGGTTGCGGTGCCTGCCGCTGCCGTTGCCGCGCCGGCGGAACGGGATCCGGCTGGGCTGCAGAAGCAGCTGGATGACGTTGCGGATGCTGTCGCGGTGGGCGCGGTTGCGGAGGTGCGCGACGGGAATCACGTGTGGCGTGGGAGTAGCGGTGTGGCCGAGCTGGGTACGACGCGGTCAGTCCCGGTCAACAGCCGGTTCCGGGCTGGGAGTATCACGAAGACGTTCCTGGCGACCGTCGTACTGCAACTGGTCGATGAGGGGTCACTGCGGCTGGACGACAAGGTCGAGTCGTGGCTGCCTGGCGTCGTACCGGGTGGTGACGGGATCACCCTGCGGCAACTGCTCAACCACACCAGCGGGGTGTTCGACTACCGGCTGACTTTGACGCTGCCGCCAAGTCCGGAGTTCCTGAACTATCGGTGGCGGACCTGGAGCGCGAGCGAGCTGATCGAGCGCGCCGTCGCGCAGCCGTCGCAGGTCGACCCGCCGGGCTCGGCCTTCTCGTACTCGAACACCAACTACACGCTGCTCGGCGAGATCGTCCGCAAGGCGACGGGCCACTCGTACGCCGACGAGATCGACCGCCGGATCATCAAGCCGCTGCGGTTGAAGGACACCGAGATGCCGGGTACGTCGACCCGGATCCGCGGGCCGCACCCGCACGGCTACCTACCGGTGCAGCGGAGCGAGAACGACGTGGAGCTCGTCGACTTCACCGAGATGAACCCGTCGTTGTTCGGCGCCGGTGGCGAACTGATTTCGTCGACGGCCGACCTCACCCGCTTCTTCACCGCACTCCTCGGCGGTCGCCTGCTGCCACCGCACCTCTTCGAGGAGATGAAGACCGCAGGCACTGAGACCAGGGCCTACGGCCTCGGCTTGTCCTGGCGAGACACGACGTGCGGTATCCGCCTCTACGGCAACGACGGCGACGCCTTGTCGTACCAGTCCTGGTCTTTCTCGAGCCGCGACGGCCGGCACCAGGTCACCATCGCCGTCACCCCCACCTTCAAGACCAACCCCGACGCTGCGGTGGACGACTTCCTAAACAAGGCTGTCTGCGGCTGACGCGTTGCCGCCGTTGTAGAGGTAAGCGACATCGCCGTAGGCACCTGCTGGCGTTCCGGCCACCAGAGACATGATGTGTTTGGTGGCCGACACGACCCGATCGGAACGAGTCCCGGTGTCGTGTGCCGTCATCTTGCCGTAGACACTGAACACGTTCGTCCTCCAGGTAAGTTCAGCGGTTGTCGCCGCTGCCGCCCAGCACAGAGCGTTTCTGACGGCTGGCGAGTTTCTCGATGTTCTTCTCGCCGACCTCACTCAGCGGAATGTCGAAGTAGTCGGCGAGCACTGCGACGTACCACATGACATCGCCGAGTTCCTTGGTCAGATCCTCGACGTCCACGGCCGACAGGTCGCTGTCGTGGTCACGGATGATCTTCTTGACCTTCTCGGCGATTTCACCAGATTCCCCGACCAGACCGAGCACGAGATGCAGAAACTCGTTCTTCTTCTCGCGGGGAGCAGCCGTCCGGAGCGCGGCCTTCTGGTAGTCGTCCAAATCCACGGCGCCAGTGTAGGACCGGTCAGAGTTCGGCGATGGTGCGGGCGCGGTCGAGGACGGCGTCGAGCATGGCTTCGGTCAGGCGGCCGGTGAAGGTGTTCTGCTGGCTGGGGTGGAAGCAGCCCAGGACGGTGACCTGGCCGTGGTGGGTTTCGAGTTCGTGTTCCACGGCGTGGCCGAACTTGGGGCGGGGTTTGGGGATGGTGGTGCCGAGGGCAGCCAGGCCGTTCAGGAGGGCGTCGTACCCGAACTTGCCGAGGCAGACGATGGCCTGGGTGGTCGGGAGGACCAGCTCGAGTTCCTTGCGGTACCAAGGCGCGCAGTTGTCGCGTTCTTCCGGCGTTGGTTTGTTGGCGGGCGGAGCGCAGCGGACGGCGGCGATCATGCGGGTGCCGATCAGGCGGAGACCGTCACCGGCGTGTTCGCTGGTCGCCTGGTTGGCGAGGCCGACACGGTGGAGCGCGGCGAACAGCCAGTCGCCCGAGCGGTCGCCGGTAAAGACGCGACCGGTGCGGTTGCCGCCGTTGGCCGCAGGCGCGAGGCCGACGATCAGGATCCGCGGCTCGGCGACACCCCAGCCAGGAATCGGCCGGCCCCAGTACGGCTGGCCGGCAAAGGACTTTCGCTTGCCGATAGCAACTTCTTCCCGCCACTCCACCAGTCGCGGACAGGCTCGGCACACCGAGACCCGCGCCTCCAACTCCCGGAGGTCCTGCGTCTCGGTCAGCGCGACCACCTCGTCCGCATCCCGCGCAACCGGAGTACGACGTACGGCGGGATCCTCCGGCCACCCCGTCCCCGGCGGAACCGGGCTCTCGAACAACTCCCCCGTCAACGGGTGCGGAAGCTTCACCCGCTCAGGCTAACCCCCGACCGATTCCTGCCCCCGGCCCACGCGAGGTATCTCGCGTGGGCCGGTTGATGGGTTAGCTGGTGACCTCTTCGAGGATGGGGGTGGGGGTGGGACGGGGGGTTCGATGGTGGGTGGGGATGGCTAGGGCCAGGAGGACGGCGGCTGCGGCGAAGGTGGCCAGGAGGAGGAAGGTGTCGGTGAAGCCTGCTTCGGTGGGGAGGCCGGAGGGTTGGGTGTGGCCGGTGATGATGGAGCTGGCCAGGGCTGTGCCGATCGAGCCGCCGATGGTGCGGATGTTGGCATTCATGCCGGTCGCCGCGCCGGTCTGCTCGCGTGGAACGTTCTGCACGATCAGGCTCGTCATCGACGCATAGGCCATCCCGAGACCGATCCCGAACACCGCGGTCCAGAGCGCGACCTGCCACGGCTCGTCGTGGAGTTCGGCGAAGGCGAGCGAGGCCACCAGGATCAGTGCCGATCCCCAGACCACCTGGGACTTCACACCGAAGTACGGCGTGATCGGACCACTGAGCGACCCGGTGACGGCCATCGTGACCAGCATCGGCAGCATCAACAGACCGGCCTGCGTCACGCTGGAGCCGAACCCGAATCCCGCAGCCTTCGGGATCTGCATGAACTGCGGCACGAACGCATACACCGCGAACATCGCCGCACCGAACAGCAGTGCGACCAGGTTCGTCGTCCAGACCGCCGGCAGCCGCATCATCCGCATGTCGATCAGCGGGTTCCGCGACCGAAGCTCCACGGTGATCCAGCCGACCAGCAGTACGGCGGCAGCGGCGAACAGCACGATGGTCCGCGGCGAACCCCAACCCCACTGCCGCCCAGCACTCAACGGCAGCAGCAGAGCGATCAGCCAGCCGGACAGGAACGCGGCGGCCAGCCAATCGATCCGGCCGGGCACACGAACAGGCGACTCCGGGACATAGCGACGTACCAGCACCGACGCGACCGTGATCAGGATCAGGGGGATCCAGAACAGCCAGCGCCAGCCGAGCGCTTCCACGATCGGGCCGGCCAGCACGATGCCGAGTCCGCCGCCGGCCGCGATGATCGCGGAGACCACGCCGACCACCGACGGCACGCGCTCGCTGGGGAACTCGTCGCGAATGATGCCGAACGACAGCGGGAACACCGCGCCGCCGACGCCCTGGACGACCCGGGCCGCGATCAGTACGCCGATGTTCGGGGCGAGCGCAGCGATCAGACAGCCGACCGCGAGAGCGATCAGCGCGCCGAACAGAGTGCGCTCCTTGCCGGTCATGTCGCCGATCCGGCCGAGCAGCGGCGTCGCGACGGAGACGGACAGCAGGAGCGCCGTGAAGACCCAGGTGACCGTGCTCGGGCTGGTGTGCAGGTCGTGCTGGATGACGGGCAGTGCCGGGCTCACCAGCGACTGCAGCATCGAGAAAGCGGCCACGACCGACGCCAGCACCGCCAGCGTCACTCGTGGTGAGGACATATTTCCAGGCATGCAGAAGTCCTTCGAAAGGGTGTGAGCGCGCCGCACCCGCGGCGCGGGAATTCCCCGGCCTGGTAAAGTCGAGGTATGCCTCCACTATAGCGGAGGGTTGCCTCCGCTTGCAACGGGTATGCCGCACGATGGATAGGGTGATCGGATGGTGAGTGAGACCAGGCCGGCCCTGCGGGTCGACGTACGACGGCCGCAGCGCGCCGACGCGCGACGGAACTTCGACGCGCTGCTCGCCGCTGCCCGGGACGCGTTCTCCACCAAGGGCACCGAGGCGTCGCTCGAGGACATCGCGCGGCAGGCCGGCGTCGGGATCGGCACGCTGTACCGGAACTTCCCGACCCGTCAGGATCTGCTGCGGGCGGTGTACCTGGGCGAGATCGAGGAGTTGTGCCTCGCCGCCGAGGATGCCGCCGACCTCCCGCCGTGGGACGCGCTGGCCACCTGGGTCCGTCGATTCGTCGAGTACGCCGCGACCAAGCGCGCGATCCACGAGTCGCTGAACCGGGAGGCCGCCGAGTTCAGTGAGGCGCGGGACGCGATGTACGCCGCCGGCACGCCGCTGTTCGAGCGGGCGCAAGAGGCCGCCGAGGCGCGCAAGGACGTGTCCTTCGACGACCTGCTCCGGATGATCAGCGGCCTGACCGCCGCCGGGTTCGTCGACGACGAGCAGCGCGAACGCGTGCTCCGGATCGCGCTCGACGGTGTACGCGCCCGCGCGGCCGATTAGCCGATCGAGAGAGCGACGCCGTCGAGGATGTCGTGCTCGGAGACGATCACCTCGCCGACGGCCATCCGGTCGTACAGGCGCTGCAGGATGAGCGCGCCGGCGCCGATGACGTCCACCCGGCCCGGGTGGATCACCGGGACGCTGCTGCGCTCGGCGCGCGTCGACCGCATCAGCCAGTACGTCGTCTCGCGCAGCAGTGAACCCGAGATCCGCGAGTGGTGGATCCGCTCGGCGTCGTACTCGGTCAGCTTGGACGCCACCGCGGCGACGGTGGTGACCGTGCCGGCGGTCCCGATCAGGGCGCGTGCCTCGGTGATCGGAACGATGGTGGAGGCCAGGAGCGCGTCGACGTCGTTGGTGGCGGCGGCCAGTTCGGCGGCGGTCGCGGGGTCGGAGGCGAGGTGCCGCTCGGTCATCCGGACCGAGCCCATGTCGAGCGACTCGGCCGCGATCACGCCGTTCGCGTCGCCCAGGACGAGTTCGGTGGATCCGCCGCCGATGTCCGCGACGAGGTACGGCCCGGGTACGGCGAGAGCCGCCAGACCGCCGGTTGCCCCGCGGAAGCTGAGCTCGGCCTCCTCGGCACCTGAGATGATCTCGGGCTCGACACCGAACCGATCCGAGATGCCGGCGAAGAACTTGTCGCGGTTGCTCACGTCCCGTGCGGCCGAGGTCGCCACGAACCGGGTCCGGGTCGCGCCGGCGGATCGAATCACGGCGGCGTACTCGTCGGATGCTTTGAACACCCGCTCCAGCGCCTCGAGCGCGAACGCACCGGTCGCATCCACACCCTGTCCGAGCCGCACGATCGTCATCCGCCGATCGATCTGCTTCAGTTCGCCATCCACCACGTCCGCAATCAGCAGACGGAGAGAATTGGTCCCGCAGTCAACGGCGGCGACCCGCTCAAACACAGGGACCTCGGCGGCCCCAGTCGTCCAGGGCGGCTAGGGCCTCGTCGCCGAGGGGGTTCACGCCGGGGCCGACGGCCAGGGAGTGGCCGACAAGGACGTGGAGGCATTTGACGCGAGTCGGCATGCCACCGGCGGTGATGCCGTCGATTTCCTCGACATGCTCGATGGACTCGCGATGAGCCAGGTACGACTCGTGAGCCGCCTGGTAGCGAGCGGCCAGGTCCGCGTCGGTGCCGAGCCGGTCGGTCATCTCCTTCATCATGCCCTCGGCCTCGAGCGTCCCGATCGCGGACGCCAGTCGTGGGCAGGTCACGTAGTACGTGGTCGGGAACGGCGTACCGTCCGGCAGTCGCGGCTCGGTCTCGACGACATCGGGCAGGCCACAACTGCAGCGGTGCGCGATCGAGCGGATGCCGCGGGCAGTGCGGCCCAACTGCTTGCTGACCGCCTCGGTGTCCTCGGGACTGACGCTCACCGGTTCGCCTTGGGTGTGATGATCGGCTTCGGGGTGGGTTTGGCCGGGGTTGCGGCCGGCAGGGCGGGCGGTTTGCCGGCGCCTTCGACACTGCCCCAGAGCTTCGTGTACCAGGTCGGCTTCTGCGCGTCCGCCGTACCGTCCGTCGGCGTGTTGGGCTCCGGCGGCGCACCGACCGGCTTCCCGTCCGCGCCGATCACCCGGTAGCCGACCTCGCCCGGCATCACCCAACCGAGCCGCTGCCGCGCCTGCGCCTTCACGTACGCGTCGTCGTTCCAGCGGGCGATCTCGTCGTTCAGCTCGCCGACCCGCTTCTCCCGGTCCCGGATCTCCTGCTGCAGCGCGGTGATCTGCTGGTGCTGGTCGAACCAGACCCGCAGGCTCTGCGCGTACGACACGATCAGCGCACCCAGCACCAGCAGTACGACGGCCGCCCGGCCGGTCAGGTTGCGAGAGCCCCGGGTCCGGGCGGGTCCCGCGGCAGTTCCCGTCGTACGGCGTTTGGGCTGGTCGCCCCGCCGGGCCGGTGGACGCGACTGGGTACGGCTCGACGGACGCGAGCCGGGTCGTGCACCGGATTCCCGACGGGACGGCATGCTGTCTCGATTCCTCCTGGGTCAGCCCTGGTACCGCGGGAAGGCGGAGCGACCGGCGTACGCCGCGGCGTCGTCCAGCTCCTCCTCGATCCGCAGCAACTGGTTGTACTTCGCAGTGCGGTCGGACCGGGCCGGGGCACCGGACTTGATCTGGCCACAGTTCGTCGCGACCGCGAGGTCCGCGATCGTGGTGTCCTCGGTCTCGCCGGAGCGGTGGCTCATCATGCAGGTGAAGCCGCTGCGGTGGGCCAGGTCGACCGCGTCCAGGGTCTCGGTCAGCGAACCGATCTGGTTCACCTTGACCAGCAGGCTGTTCGCCGCCTTCTCGGTGATACCGCGCTGCAGCCGCTCGACGTTGGTGACGAACAGGTCGTCGCCGACGAGCTGGGTCTTGGTGCCGAGCTCGCTGGTGATGGCCTTCCAGCCGTCCCAGTCCTCCTCGTTCAGCGGGTCCTCGATCGACACGATCGGGTACGACGCGACCAGGTCGGCGTAGTACGCGATCATCTCGTCGGCCGACTTCTTGCCGCCCTCGAACGCGTACACCCCGTCGGTGTGGAACTCGCTCGCGGCCACGTCCATCGCCAGCGCGATGTCCTTGCCGAGCTGCAGACCGGTCTTCTCGACCGCGACCGCGATCAGGTCGAGCGCCTCGCGGTTGCTGGCCAGGTTCGGCGCGAAGCCGCCCTCGTCGCCGAGGCCGGTGGACAGGCCACGCTCCTTCAGCACCGCCTTCAGCGCGTGGTAGACGGTCGCGCCCTGCATCAGCGCCTCGCCGTAGGTGGCCGCGCCGATCGGGGCGATCATGAACTCCTGCACGTCGACGTTGCTGTCCGCGTGCGCGCCGCCGTTCAGGATGTTCATCATCGGCACCGGCAGGACGTGCGCGTTCGGGCCGCCGACGTAGCGGAACAGCGGCAGGCCGGCGCTGTCCGCGGCGGCCTTGGCCACCGCGAGGCTGACGCCGAGGATGGCGTTCGCGCCCAGCTTGGCCTTGTTCGGGGTGCCGTCGAGGTCCAGCAGCGCGTGGTCGATCAGCCGCTGCTCGTGGACGTCGTACCCGACGATCTCCTTGTCGATGTCCTCCAGGATGGCCGTGACGGCCTTCAGGACGCCCTTGCCGCCGTACCGGGCCTTGTCGCCGTCACGCAGTTCGACGGCCTCGAACTGGCCGGTGGACGCGCCCGACGGGACGGCCGCCCGGGCGACGGTGTCGTCGTCGAGAAGAACCTCGACCTCGACAGTGGGGTTGCCGCGCGAGTCGAGGATCTCGCGGGCGCCGACGGCCTCGATGGTGGCCACATTGACTCCCAAGTTCTCGATGACGAATCGGTCCCGAGCCTAGCCGTCAGACCACCGACCCTAGTGGACCGCGTCGACCCTAACGATCGCATCCGGCGGTACCTCCCGTGGCAGTAACACTCCGTTGGGCGCCCGATAGACCGCCAGATTGCGTGGATCCACGCCCAGCAAGACTTCTACGCTCGTCCGCCGTCCGACCTGGCTGTCGCTGGACGGCGCGAGATGGACGTGCGTACGTCGTCCCGGCTTGAGACCCTCGCGCTGGATCGCCGGCAGCGCTTGCCGATTGGTCCCATGCCAGAGCAGGTCGTCGGGGTACACCCGTTCCCAACTGTTCTCCAAGGCTTCACGTGTCACCGGCATCCCTGCGCGTGAGTGCCCCTGACAGGCCCGGATCCGCTCGCCGTCGACCTGCAATCGCTGTTTGTCGTTGTCCCGCACCGCGGCATCCAACTTACTGCGGGTAAGTTCGAGCACAGCCAGTACGTCGGCGATCGCCGACCACCCGTCCGCACTCATCGTGAGACCGCGCTCACCTGCTGTGTGCCTGAGCAGCCTGGAGATCCTCCGGCTGTCCCTGCTCACGACAACATCCGCTTGAGCTCGTGCACCCTCTCGCTCCGGTCGGCTCGCGTGACGATGTAGTACCGGACCGGCGGCAGATCCTTGACCGGGATCTTCCGGACGGCACCCGTCGTACGGACCGAACCGTTGACGACGGCCGGTCCTATCCCGAGACGCACGAAGTGGACCAGCAGTTCCCATCCTTCGGCCTCGACCGCCACGGACCACCGCAGTCCCTGGTCGAGCATGCTCCGCTCCAACTGCTGCCGGTGCGGCCGATCCTTCGGCGGTACGACGAGCGCCTCGTCCTGCAGGTCCTTCAGCCGGACGCTCCGCCGGCCGGCCAGGCGATGATCGGAGCGGGTGATCAGGGTCTGCGGGAACTGCTGGAGCAGGTCGCAGTCGACGTCGTCGGGCGGGACCGTGAGCGCGGTGACTCCGACGTCAGCCGACCCGTCACGGACCGCGGCCAAGGTGGCGGCCGCATCGCCGGTGCGCAGCCGCAACTCGTGGCCTTTGGCAAGGATCCGCCGGATCGGATCACCGAGGAGATAGAGGTAGGCGCCCGAGCCGGCCATCAGCACGAGTGGGCGTGGCGGTAGCGCGTCGAGCGTACGCAGAAAGTCTGCGGCCCGGTCGTTCGTGTCGTTCGCGAACGCGGCCAGCCGCTCGCCGGTGTCCGTCAGGTGCAGCTGCCGTCCTTGCTTGACGTACAGGGATTTGCCCAGGCGCTGCTCGAGTTTGCGGATGCGGGTGTGGAGCGCCGGCTGGCTGACGTGCAGCTCCTCCGCGGCGCGGGTGAAGTTGCGGTGCCGCGCGAACACCGCGAACGCCTCGAGATCCTCAGCCACCAGAGCCATTGACAGAAACTATAGCTGCTGTACCGATTACTAGTTCTGCTGAAGTGCTGTGGCGAGCGAGCCTTGAGGTATGAAGAGATTGGGGATTGATATCGGACGAGTGATCATCGACGGATCGTCGGGATCCGGGGATACCTCGTTCTTCTCCGGCGACACCGCGGCGATGCTGCGGACTCCCGCCGTACCGGATGGTTCGAGGCGATCGCGCGGTTGGTGCCGTTGTTCGACGAAGCATGGCTGGTGTCGAAGTGCGGGCCGCGGGTGCAGCAGCGGTCGCTGGAATGGTTGCGGCATCACCGCTTCTTCGAGCGGACCGGGATTGCCGACGGCAACGTTCGCTTCTGCTTGCGCCGCCCGGACAAGGCGATCCACTGCGCCGACCTCGCCATCACCCACTTCGTCGACGACAAGCCCGACGTGATCGCGGCGATCAAGCCCGTGGTGGCTCACCGCTATCTGTTCAAGAACTGGGTTGCGACCGAGACCGCTATCCGGCGGGATCTAGCCGGCGTCTGAGCTCCTGCGATCGATGGACAGGTGGCGGAGCTCGGTCGGGTCCTCCATCAGGTGGTCCCGGATCTGTGGCGGCAGGAGATCCACGCCGCCCAGGTCGGCGCGGCGAACCCAGCGGAAGCTGTGCGCGAGCTCCACGGTGTCCTGCGCGGCGTCCGGCGAGAGGCTGTCCGGCCAGGCGAACTCGTAGTAGAAGCAGACCTCCTGATGCAGCGTGCCGTTCAGAGTCAGCATGTCTTCGGTGACCAGGCGCAGCTCACCGACGGTCAGCTCGAGCTGCATCTCCTCACGGAGTTCGCGGACCGCCGCGTCCGCCGCCGTCTCGCCGTACGCGACCTTCCCACCGGGCAGGAACCAGCCGTCCAGGTCATCGACCGCGCACAGCAGGATCCGGTCGCGGTCGCGAACGATCGCCCCTGCCCGCAGCTTGAAGTCGCCGTCCGGCCCCACGCAGGCGATGTCCTCCGGCTGTCCGGCCCAGCCAGCCTGTTGTGCGTCCACGGTCAGTGCTCCTCGGAGGTGAAAGCGCGGCGGGCGTCGGCGAGGCCCTTGCGGTTCTCGGCCGGGTCGGCGATGCCCGTACGGACGTCGGTCGAGCAGCGCCAGGCGAAGTACGCGGCCTGGACCGCCCACCTGAGTCGGAGGAAGGCCGCGAGGCCGGTGTCGACCTGATCCTTGAGCTCGGGCCGCTGCTAGAGATACGCCGGTACGACGTGGTCCGACGTCCCGGCGTACATCACCGCCGACGCCACGTCGTACAGAACCGGCCCGTGCATCGCCCCACCCCAGTCGATCAACGCGACCTCACCATCGGCCTGCCGCAGGAATGCCTCAGCCGCCGGATCCCCGTGCAGCCACGCCCACGACAACCCACCGAGCGCCTGCACCCCCTCCAGCGCGCCTTCAACCGCCGGCCGGATCCACTCCTCCAGATCCAAGTACTCATCGAACTGCGTCACCAGCCGAAGCCAGTCGCCCAACTCCCCCGCTGGCGTAGCCGACACCCCATGCACCCGCCCCAGCAACTCCCCAACCGCACGCTGATCCTCAACACTCGCCGCCAGCGACTCCCCGGCAACAAACTCCAGCACCCCAACCAGCCGATCCCCCACCCGCTCAACCGCGCGCCCCGCCCGACTCACCACCGGTCGCCCAGTCACCAGCCCCGCATCCCCAAGCCGCGCAGCCAACTCCAGCCCCGGCTCAAACGCGCCATCCCCCACATCGACGGACTTCACCACCACCCGCCAACCATCCGCAGCAGCAAGCCACACAGCGGAATTCATCCCGCCGGTCAGCCCCTCCACCTGCGTCGGCTTCAACTCCCAACGCTCCACCAGCACCCCAGCAACATCCACCGGCGCCACCTTGCCAGGTGGCGCCGATGACCCGCACTCCAATTACGGCTCGAGGACAGTGATCCGATCCGCCGACGAGTGGTCCCACGGGTGTGGCGGAAGCTGCCGAAGTCGCAGCGTGAGTTCTTCCAACCGCACCCGCAGCGCTGCGAGCTGGCTGTCCCGGTCGATCACCGGCTGCAGGCTCACCGGTTCGGCGCCCGGGATGCCGTTGTACAACGGCGGCCGGGTCCGAGAACCGGTAGCCAGCTCAACTTCGGTGGCAGTCGAGTTGTGGATGGGCGCGTTCGACAATCCGCCGAGCTGCAGCCGAAGGAAGTTGTACGGCGCCCACGCCTCGTCGACCACGTTCTGTACGTCGCGAAGGATGGCCGGGACCACCTTCTCGACCAGTTCTCGATCGAGGCTCCTCGCGACTGCAAGGTCGGACTCGGCCTCATCGACCAGTACGTCGTACCGCTCTCGATCCGCGTCGAGGTCGTCCGACAGCGCGTCCCGCTCACGCGACACCTTGCTGCCATCGAGGGCCTTTCCCAGAAACGCGAGGGTAGGCATCAAGAGGCCGGTTGTGATGGCCAGCATGACCATGACGACGGTCACCGCGGTCTCGGCCCGTCCGAGCGTGTCGAGTCCGCGTTCGATCAGGGCCGTGGTGATGCCGATCGCGATCGCCGCGGTCACCAGCAGGTATCCGAGCCGGTGGCGCCGGCTGATCTCCGCTTGGTGCTTCTGTCCGTCGGCCTGGACCTCCCGCGCGTGGTTGTGAGCGCGGGCCGCGTGGTCCACCAGCCAGGTCTGGCCCAGCATGATGTACACGACGAGGATCAACGAGAACGTCCAGCCCATCCAGTCCCGCCACGGGCTGACGATCGGCACGTTCAGGTAATAGGTGAGGAAGGCAAGGAATCCGAGCGCCTCGGCCCACGGCGCAACATGCGAGATGAATCGCAGCCACGCTGGCGCCCGGTCATGGTGGCGGTAGCCATCGGCCCGGTCCGCCTCGACCCGATCGGTCAGCTGCTCGACCCGAGCTGCGGCTGCCCGTCCGCTGTACACCTTGTTCGTCTCCGGCGTACTCACATCTTCCGGAAGCTTGCCAGCAGCATCGATCGTGGTCTGTATGTCGTCGCACAGCCGGTCGATCGCGTCCAGGCCGGGATCGGCCTGGTTCTTCAGGCGCATGACGAGCAGATCATGCGCATCACGCTCGTACGGCGCGCTGAGCTGGCGGCCGACCACCGCCTGCGGCTCCCACTCGTTCGGCGGTGTCCCGGCAGTCCGGTGGTTGCGTACGACGTACTCGTAGTAGGTGGCGGCGATGACGTACTCCGCCTTCGTGCACAGGCCCGCCCGGACGGCTTCGCGTCGCGTGTACTGCGGTCCCTGGTTGTTCTCGTGTGGATGGTCCGGCAACGGAATCGCCTGAGTGGCCATGTCCGTCTCCTGTCATCTCGTGCTGTTGAAGCGAACGACCACACAGCGATTCCTGGGGTCGCTGGGGTCAGGGAACGGCTGCCTCGCATTGCCGTAACCCTTGACATCGATCCGGTTCCGCGCCACTCCGAGCTCAACCAGCAAACCGGCCACAACTTGCGCCCGCTGAGTACTGAGCTTGATCGCCACCGGGTTATTCGGCCGCTTGGCCGTCGAGGACGTATGGCCCTCGACCGACACCTGGGTAGTTGCCCCGATAGAGCGAGCACACGGTCCGAGCGCCCGCAACGTCGCCTGACGATCCAGCAGGACCGCCTTGTCCGGTGCAAAGTAGGTCGCCGCACTCAACGTGCACGTCCTCTCCCGCGTCTTCCCCGTCTTCTTCACCGCCACCGGCGTGTCCGGAGCCCGAGGGACCGCGACAGTCGGCGCAACCAGGCGCGAACTGGACGGCACCGCATCCGGGTACTCGAACTTGACCGTCGACGCCCCGGCCGCGCGAAGCAATCCGCTCCACACGCTCTCCCGATAGACCACCTGCGGCCGCCGCAACGCCTCCTGCCGCCCCACCTGGGCCAGCACCACGAATGTGATCACGGCTCCTGTCAGAGCAGGTAACTCACCCGCGGCCTTCAAGTCCTTGATGAGACCCGCCGGCGCCACATCAAACGCAAGCTTCCGAAAATCGACCGGATCCGCCGTATCCAACCCCGCCGAGAACACGATCACCGGCCGAGAAGTATCGATCCGGACTCGAGACAGCCCCGCGAACAACGCCTCCCCACCAACCAATGAACTCTTCTCGTTCAGCTCCACCTCGAGCCTCGAGACCGACCGTGCGATCTCCTCCGCCGCCCGCTCCCGAACCTTCAACGGCTCCCCATCCGGCTTCCCGTCCAGCCGAGGAGTCATATCCACAACCCGCGAACTAATCGCCCCATCCCCCTCAACCCGAACCAAGCGCACCCCCTGATGCGCAGCCCCGGCCTGCTCGACCATCCCCCGAGCTACCCCATCAATCCGCACAGCCCCCTGGTTGGCAGTAGGCGCGCTAAAGACGATCGTCCCGCCCAATGGCGGCACGACGCCTTTGTCTCTCCGCGCGGCCACTATCGCGCCCCCAACCGCGACGATCGCGGCCAGCAGCCCGATCACCACACCGAGAGTCCACGACTGTGACCACCGCCGTCCCCGCCGACGACCGCCGGCTCGCCACGACGACCGCGTGGGCGCCGGCGCGCTGTGCGATATCTTCCGCTACCGCTACGTCGCCTGCTTCTCATCACGCACCTCCGGTCGGCAGCGACCGGAGGTGCTGTGTGGAGCCGCGGAGCGAGAGCCGCCGACCCGATGCCTGCAACGCCGAGACCGACGCCGCCGCTTCGTTGAATCGATTTGCGCGCACTATGTTGCACATCGCGCGACATGCGTTAGGCTTGTGTGTCATCACTGGCTCGACCCTCACTTTTGCTGAAGTCGACGGCTTGTCTGTGATGCGAGGCGACTCGGCTGCAACCGGGTCGCCTCTCTTTGCGTGCACGCTTCGTTGCGTGCTGGAGCCTCACTCTTGAGAGTAGAGGCCCTGTGCAGACGGGTCAACCAGAATGTGCGTGGCGTGCGGATGCTCTATGCACAGGCGCACACTTCGCGCACAATGTTAAACAGTCGCTTGCGGCCTGCCATGAATGATGCGGCAACGAGGCGAGTCACGGTTGATGCACACTCCAGCGCGTCGCTTGCACACCGTCTCACGGCTCCCCTAGTGTCAACGCGCGAGGGCGCGGTCAGGACTCGAGGATTCTCAGAAGGAGACGACGATGACCGAGATACCCGTTGGCCCGGACGATCCTCGCGAACTCCGACGCACGATCGCCGACCAGATCCGCGTCGCTCGCAAGAAGCGGAAGATGAGCCAGGAAGCGCTCGGCGTCCGAGTCGGAGTCACCCGTTACGTGATCAACCGGATCGAGCGCGAGAATCAGGATCTCTCGCTGGATCTCGCCGTTAACCTCGCCGAAACGCTGGATCTCCCCGAGCTCGAGATGCTCACCCAGGCGCAGCTCACGTCCTCACCAGTGGAAGTACACCCGAACACCCGAAACGCCCGTCTCCAGGCCCTCCTCAGGGCTCCATTGCTGGACCGGCTCGAGATCGTCGTCGCTGACGAGCTCGACATCCTAGGTCTCCTTCACGACGCACGCCCGCATCTGCCATCAAGGGTGAACATCGTCTTCCCGACCCGTGCGCGTCAAGCGCAACTACGTGGGTCGGCTGGGACCAGAGTGCCCGCCTGGGCTGTACAGAATCAGATCACCAGGATCTTCGAGGCTCTCGCAATCGGCGGGCGTCTTCGTCCGACGGACGCCGCCCTCGGGTTCGACATCAAACTCTACGAATCGGACGACATCCGGCAGTCCTTCGTACTCGTCGGAGCCGCCGATGGAATCCAGTGCGCTGTCTGGCCGTCGCTGCCGAACATCGAGCCGAACTTCGGCGCACTGCCTGTCGCGGTATCCCGAGATCAGTCCTTCATCCGGTTGATCCAAGATCACTTCAGCAAGCTGACTTCCGACGACCAGACGCTGACACACCTGAAGGCGGTAGTCGTCGTCGATCGAGCTACCGAATCGACTCCGGCCACCCCTATTGCCGAGCACAGGCTGTCCAGCTACTTCCAACTCGGGACCGACTCCGAGCGGTCGGAAGCCGCCGCTGGGGACGAGACTACTGGCCGCTTCGGCTTTGGGGTGGCATTGGTGTTGATCCACGGTGTGGCAGAACGCGCCGGTCGCCCATTGGAGCGCAGGATCCTTTTGCCGAAGGATCCCAAATCGAAGAAGTTTCAGCTCTTTAGTACTCACATATCCGACGAGGACGTTACAGGAACCGGAGAACGCGGTCCCCGATCGACTTCGAACAGTCAGTCGGCGCGACGCAAGTTCATCGCAGACCATCCTGACGCGATCATCAAGCCGGACATATTCATCCGTGCCGCCAGGCACGGCCTTCTGGACGAGTACGGTGCCGATGTGCCGGCCAGTGCAATTCAGGAAATACCGTTGCCTGAATCACTCTGGATCGTTGAGAAGACGGACAAGCACGGCCGGATGATGCCGGTTGTCCCCAGACTGTTCCATCTCGATCTGACGCCTCGCGCCTACCAGGACGAGACGTCAGGTGCCTCGATCGAAGGCGCCGAAGAGATGGAGAAATCCATGAAACCCGACGGCTGGGACGCAAGCGTCGGTCTCTTGGAAGCGGCGCTCCAGGACGATGCAGCTGGCAGGGCATTCAGTCGGCGAGACCTACAGAGCTCGGTCCGAGGTCTCAACGATTTCCTGGTGACTGCCGTGACAGAGGAGAAGAAATGGTTCTTCTCAGAACTTGAACGCTTAGAGATTGAGGAGTGATGGACACTACTGGTGTTGACCATGACCTCGGGCGGGTACCGCGTGAGTGGCTCGATGCGCTCGTGCTTACGCCGGGGTCTGCCGAACCTGTCGTCAGATACAAGCCCGTGTTGGCGCTGACGATTACTCGCGAGTGGAATGGATCGCGGGAGGTTCTGGCTTGTGTGCGTTCTCCCCAGGAGAACCGCACGCACCCGGGGGTGCTGAGTTCGCCAACGGTGCGAATTCATGGGGTAGACGACTTGACGAGCCTGCCTGCTGGGCGGGTTGCGGGAGTGGGACCGTTGTGGCTGACGGCCCATGTCGATCAGCTGCTGGGGGGCAAGCTGGCGGCCGACAGTGGACTTACTGAGGGCCTGGCACCGGACCACATCCAGGTTTGGCAGGCTCACAGCGTGATCGGGATTGACAGGGGGAAGAAGGTGACCGAGGCGTTGACGATGGTTAACGCGCATGTCTCCGTGCCGGCTGGGGTTGAGATCTTTCCGCGCAGTACGTCGTCGTACTCGTGGATCGGCTTCGTGTCCGAGGAGCGGCATGCGCTCGCGGTTGAGCGGCGAGACGCTTCGCTGCTCGGTGTGTCATTCGAGGGTGAGACGCCGATCGTCTACGGGCTATGCACCTTGAGCACGGCTTCCATGCTCAAGGCGACCGCGACCGATCTAGTAGCGGTCTCTTAGATAGTCAGCTTTGCTCCGCGGTGCGGATTTGGTCTGCCAGCGACCGGACCGCGCCGCGGAGTGCTTGTTCGGGGTCTACGCCCAGGGCGCGGGATTCGCGGACCAGGGCGAGGAGCTGCTGGCCGATTCGATCGGCGTCGGTGGTTGGGGGCGGGGTGGAGGCGTCTTCTGCGATGAGCTTGGCGGCTCGGCCGAGGATCTTGTCGGCCAGGGCCAGGGCCGGGAGGGCCAACGGGATACCCTCCAGGACGGACGTGCGCTGCTTCTCGGCGGCTTTGATGGTCTCCCAGTTGGCTTCGACCGCGACTAGGTCCTTGTTCTTCTCGTCGCCGAAGACGTGCGGGTGGCGCCGGATCAGCTTCTCGACGATGTCGCCGGCCACGTCGTCGACGGTCCAGGCGTCATCGGGATCGTCGGGAAGACCTTCCTCGGCGATGCGGGAGTGGAAGGCTACTTGGAGGAGCAGGTCGCCCAGTTCTTCGCGGAGGTGGGGGCGGTTGCCGGTGTCGATGGCTTCGAGGGTTTCGTAGGTTTCCTCGAGGAGGTACTTCGCCAGCGTCTCGTGGGTCTGTTCCTGGTCCCAGGGGCAGTTGCGGCGGAGGCGGTCCATCACGCGGACGAGGTCGATGAGTCGAGCGCCGGGTACGTCGTACGAGCCGTGCAGGATCTCCACGTCGTACGACGGCCGCGGCTCACGGCTGACCTGGTCGGCGACGACTCGCAGTAGACCTGGCTCGCCGTCCTCACCGACGAGCCAGGCGACCTGACGGCCTGAGGAGGCCGCGGCTGACAGCCAGGTCCACGCCTCGCCGACGCCGCCTTCGACCTGGGTCACGACCAGCCCGGAGCCGACCACGGCCTGGACGTCAGGGCGTGACGGACCGCCCGAGGCGCCGATCTCGTCGGCGTCGCCCAGCACCTGCCAGGCGGCGCGAGTCAGCAGGCCCGGCGCCACCCGAGGGCTGGTGAGGACCACCTTGATCCCACCAGTGGTCATACGGGAGCCTCAGCCCTGGCCCTGCTGCTGTTGCTGCTGCTGTTCCTGGGCCTGGCGCTTCGCCTTGGCCTGGTCGGACTCCTCGGACAGCGAGCCGGAGACCTTGCCGTCGATGGCGCCGTCGGTCCACTGGCCGAACCGCGGCGCGATGCTGACGTCGATGTTCTTCGACGCGTCCTTGACGACCGCCATGCCGTCCTGCTGCTTCTGCTGCGCCTGCGGGTCGTTCACGCCGGAGCCGCCGCCGAGCTTGATGGTGGCGACCGCCGCCTTGGCGACATCATTCAGGAAGTCGCGCGACACCGGATTCGCCTGGAACTTCTGGAACGCCGTCTCGTCGCCGACAACGAGCTTCGCGGCCTGGGCGGTCTCGGCGTCGCTGACCGAGATCGACTTCTCTTCGCTGACCTTGGACACCAGCACCGAGTTGACCATCTCGCTCAGCGTGACGCCGGCGGTGAAGTCCTGGCCGAGAGCATTGGTGACCGCGCGCGAGGTCTCGTCGACGTCGCCGACGCTGATCTCGGTCCCGCCGACCACAGCCGCCGCACCCGGGTGCGTTCCCGCCGCGCAGCCGCCGGCCAGCAGCACCATGGCCGCTGCCACACCGATCGCCCGAAGCCGTCGCGATGTACTCACCGAATCTCCTCGTGTCTTCCGTCCAGGTTCACGCCGGCACCCCGATCGGCTCGGCGATCACGTCATCGATCAACCGGGTGCACCATTGCAGCAACTCCTGGTCACGGAGCGGCTGACCGGCGACCGGCCGGGTGGCAGGTCTCGGCACCAGGATCGTACGCAGTTGCGGCTTCACCAGACTCTTCGGGTACAGCCTGTTCAGCCGCAGCACCTTCGAATCGGGCAGCTCGACCGGTCCGAACCGGATCAGATTCCCCTGCAGGGTGACGTCGTGCAGCCCTGCCCGGCGGGCGTGGTTGCGGAACTTCGCCACCTCGATCAGGTTCAGCACCGGCTGCGGGATGTCGCCGTACCGGTCATGCAGTTCCTCGACCAGCTCGGCGATGCCCTCGTCGTCTCGGACCGCCGCGAGCCGCTGGTACATCTCCAGCCGCAGCCGCTGCGACGGGATGTAGTCGTGCGGCAGGTGCGCATCGATCGGCAGCTCGATCTTGACCTCGGGCTCCTCGACCTGGGTGTCACCGCGGTACTCCGCGACCGCTTCGCCGACCAGCCGGACGTACAGGTCGAAGCCGACGTCGGCGATGTGCCCGGACTGTTCGCCGCCGAGCAGGTTCCCGGCGCCGCGGATCTCCAGGTCCTTCATCGCGACCGCCATCCCACCGCCCAGATCGGCGTGCTGCGCGATCGTGGCCAGCCGGTCGTGCGCGGTCTCGGTGAGCGGCTTCTCCGGCGGGAAGAAGAAGTACGCGTACGCGCGTTCGCGGCCACGGCCGACCCGGCCGCGGAGCTGGTGCAGCTGGGACAGGCCGAGCAGGTCGGACCGCTCCACGATCATCGTGTTGGCGTTCGAGATGTCGATGCCGGACTCGACGATCGTCGTACAGACGATCACGTCGGACTGCTTCTCCCAGAAGCCCTGGATCACGTTCTCGAGCGTGTGCTCGTTCATCTGGCCGTGGGCCACCGAAACGCGGGCCTCGGGGACCAGCTGGCGGATCCGGGCGGCTGCCTTCTCGATCGTGTTGACCCGGTTGTGGACGACGAAGACCTGGCCCTCGCGGAGCAGCTCGCGCCGGATCGCGGCGGTGACCTGGCCCTCCTCGTACGCGCCGACGAACGTCAGCACCGGGTGCCGCTCCTCCGGCGGCGTCGCGATCGTGGACATCTCCCGGATCCCGGTGATCGACATCTCCAGGGTCCGCGGGATCGGCGTCGCCGACATCGTCAGTACGTCGACCGCCGTCCGCAGCCGCTTCAGCTGCTCCTTGGCCTCGACGCCGAACCGCTGCTCCTCGTCGACGACGACCAGCCCGAGGTCCTTGAAGTTCACCTCACCCGACAGCAACCGGTGCGTGCCGATCACGACGTCGATCGACCCGTCGGCCAGCCCGTCCAGCGTGGCCTTGGCCTCCTTGTCGGTCTGGAACCGCGACAGCGGAGCCACGTTGACCGGGAAGGCGGCGTACCGCTCGGCGAAGGTCGCGTAGTGCTGCTGCACCAGCAGCGTTGTCGGCACCAGTACGGCGACCTGCTTGCCGTCCTGCACCGCCTTGAAGGCAGCACGTACGGCGATCTCGGTCTTGCCGTAGCCGACGTCGCCACACACGATCCGGTCCATCGGCGTGATGCGTTCCATGTCGTGCTTGACGTCGTCGATGGTGGCCAGCTGATCCGGTGTCTCGACGAACGGGAACGCGTCCTCGAGCTCGCGCTGCCACGGGGTGTCCTTGGCGAACGCATGGCCCTTGGTCGCCTGGCGGGCGGCGTACAGCTTGATCAGCTCGCCGGCGATCTGCCGGACCGCCTTGCGCGCACGGCCCTTGCGCTTGGCCCAGTCGCCGCCACCCATCTTGTCGAGGGACGGCTGCTCGCCACCGACGTACCGGGTGACCTGGTCGAGCTGGTCGGTCGGCACGTACAGCCGGTCGCCGGGTTGGCCGCGCTTGCTCGGCGCGAACTCGATCACGACGTACTCGCGGGTGGCGCGCTGGGCACCGGTGCCGACGGTCCGCTGCATCATCTCGACGTACCGGCCGACGCCGTGCTGCTCGTGCACGACGTAGTCGCCGGGCTGCAGCTCCAGCGGGTCGATCGTCTTCTTCCGGCGCGAAGGCATCCGCTGCTGCGAACGCCGTTCGGCCGCCGAGCGCTGACCGGCCAGGTCGTTCTCGGTGAGTACGGCGAACTTGATGCCCTCGGCAATGAATCCGTGGTCCAGCTGACCCTGCGAGATCAGTACGACGCCTGGCGCCGGGATCTCCTCGATCCCGTCGACCGCGCGGGCCGGCAGCTCAGCCTCGGAGAAGACCTCGGCCAGGCGCTGCGCGGGACCATGGCCCTCGGTGACGCAGACGACCCGCCAGCCGTCGCGCAGCCAGGCGCGGACGTCCTCGACCGCGGCCGCAGTCTCACCGCGGTACGGGTCGACCTCGTGCGCCGCGATCACCCGGCTCCGGACCGCACCGGCGTCCAGGTCGATGTCGAACGAGATCCGCTCGCCCATCGAGTCCCGCAGCTCCGGCGCGTCGGTCGGAGCGGCCGCGAACGGCGACAGGCTCCACCAGGCCAGGCCCTTGGCCAGCGCATGCTCCCGGACGTCGCCGAGCGCCATGTACGCCGCCGCGCCCAGGTCGATCGGGGCCTCGCCACCACCGGCAGCGGCCGCCCACGACGCCTCCAGGAACTCCTGGCTGGTCGCGACCAGGTCGTGCGCCCGAGCCCGCACGCGCTCCGGGTCGCTGACCACGACGTGCGTACCGGCCGGCATCAAGTCGACCAAGAGCTCCATCTCGTCGACCAGCACCGGAGCCAGCGACTCCATGCCCTCGACGGCATGTCCTTCGGCCAGCTTCTCGAATAGCTCGGCCAGCTCCGGGTGCTCCTTCGCCAGTACGGCGGCCCGGGCGCGAACCTCGTCGGTCAGCAGCAACTCACGGCACGGAGGAGCCCACAGTCCGTGCTCGGCGATCTCCAGGGACCGCTGGTCGGCGACCGCGAAGTACCGGATCTCCTCGATGTCGTCGCCGAAGAAGTCGACCCGCAGCGGGTGCTCCTCGGTCGGTGGGAAGACGTCGATGATGCCGCCGCGGACCGCGAACTCGCCGCGCCGCTCGACCAGGTCCACCCGGTGGTACGCCGCCCCGGCCAGCTGCTCGACGACGTCCTCGAGCTCGACCGAGTCGCCGACATGCAACTGCACTGGCTTCAGGTCGGCCAGTCCGGCGACCTGCGGCTGCAGCACCGATCGAACCGGCGCGACCAGGATCTTGATCGGCCCGGTGGTCTCGTCCGACGGATCCGGGTGCACCAGCCGACGCAGTACGGCGAGCCGACGGCCGACCGTGTCCGACCTGGGCGAGAGCCGCTCGTGCGGGAGGGTCTCCCAGGCCGGGTAGTAGGCGACCGTGCCGGGCTCGACGAGGCACTGCAGCGCCTCGGTGAGCTCCTCGGCCTCCCGGAACGTCGCAGTGACAGCGAGCACCGGACGGTCGGCGCCCTTCTGCTCGGACGCGATCGCAGCCAGCAGAACCGGCCGGATCGGGCCCGGTGCGCTCAGGTCCAGCGTCGTGACGCCGTCGGGCTGGGTGGAACTCCGGGCATCACGAACGGCCTGGGCCACCACCGGATCGGTGATCAGGGTGTCGACCAGACCGCTCAGCTTCACGAGTTATACCGCCCTTGGGTTACATCGAGGCCGTCGGTGAGCAGCGACTCGACCGCGTCCGCGGTCCGGTCGACCGCGAAGGGGAGGTCCTTGCGTTCGGTCGAGGAGAACTCGTTCAGGACGAAGTCGGCGGGGTTCTGCCGGCCCGGCGGACGACCCACACCGAACCGGACTCGATAGTACTCACCGGTGCCAAGCGATTTCCGGATCGACTTCAGTCCGTTGTGCCCGTTGTCCCCACCGCCGAACTTGCACCGCAGTACGCCGAAGTCGATGTCCAGCTCGTCGTGGACCACGACCAGGTTGGCCGGCTCGACCTTGAAGAACTTCAGCAGCCCGGACACCGGCCCACCGGACTCGTTCGTGTACGACCGGGGTCTGGCCAGCACGGTCCGGATCCCGCTGATCCGGGTCTCGATCACCTCGGACTTGACCTGCTTGTGCTGCTTCCACTTGCCGCCGGTCCGGGCGGCCAGCTCGTCGGCCACCAGGTGACCGATGTTGTGCCGGGTGCGCGCATACGAAGGGCCGGGATTCCCCAGTCCGACGACCAACCACACGTCGTCCGCCACGGATCCCGGCCCTCCAGAAATCTTGCTGTGTGCAGTGAGGACCTTACTCCGCGGCAGCGGAGACGGGCTCCTCGGTCTCGGCCGGGGCCTCCGGCTCGTCGCGCTCGATACCGGCCTCGGCCTCGGCGTCGGCCAGCTCGGCGTCGAGCTGCTCGGCGGTCTGCGCCTGGGTGATGTTCACGATCAGGGTGTCGGGCTCGATCGCCAGCGTCGTACCGGCCGGCAGCGGCAGGTCGGAGGCGTGGATCTGGGCGCCGACATCGAGGCCCTCGATGGAGACGGTGACCCCGTCGGGGATGTGGGTCGCCTCGGCCTCGACCAGCACGCTCGGCTGCTCCAGCACGACCAGCGTGTCGCTGACGGCCTCGCCCTCGAGGTGCACGGCGATGTCGACCTGGACCTTCTCACCGCGCCGGACCATGACCAGGTCGACGTGCTCGATGAAGCCCTTGATCGGGTCGCGCTGAACCTGCTTCGGCAGCGCCAGGTGGCTCTCGCCACCGGCGACCTCGATCAGCAGCAGGGCGTTGGCCGTCTTCAGGGCCAGCATGGTGTCGTGACCGGGCAGCGTGATGTGCACCGGGTCACTGCCGTGGCCGTACAGGACGGCGGGAACCTTGTTGTCCCGGCGGATTCGGCGGGCAGCACCCTTGCCGAACTCCGTGCGCGCTTCGGCTTGGATCTTGACCTCGGCCACGAGATGAACTCCTCAAATGCGTTGCGGTGATCAGTTGACTAGGTGGAACTCGGCTGCGGCCTCAGCGGGCGCTTTGTGACCCCGGAGAAGGCGTCAGGCAACGAACCACCGCGTCGATCACGGAGCCGCGCCCAACAGTTCTCGGGGGGCGTCCCTCGCCGAGGCAACCAAAACAGTCTACCCACCACTGCGCCCAGACGGGAAATCCGTTCCCCCAGGCACTTTGCTCCGACTCCGCCACCACTCCCGGTGACCCTTTTCCGAAGGCTTAAGTGAGGTTGGTCCAGACCTGACGGAGTGCTCGGGCCGCATCGCCTTCGAGACCGGCGGCGTCCAGCGTCGCAGCGAGTTCGTCGAACTCGGGTCCCCAGCGCCAGGCGACGCTCCGCAACTGCTCCGGTAGCCCGGGGTCCTTGAGCGAGCCCGCGTCCGCGCGGACCTGCTGCGCCGTCAGTGCCTCCGTGACACCGTGCTTCTCGGCCAACTGGAAGGCCAGCACCGCGAGCGCTGCCTTGCCTTTGTTGTAGAGGGCGTACGACGACTTGGCTGCGCTGGCTGCACCTGGCTCCGCGCCGACCACCATTGCGGTGACCGCAGTACCGGCCCACAGCGTGGCCGCTTGATCAGCAGCAGCACCGGACAGCATCAGATGTGTCGGACTCGGTCCACCGGTCGGCGGTGGGCCAACCACACCGGCGTCCACGAACGTCGCCTCCGGCACGGCGGACTGCGCCTCGCGCAATGACATCGGCGACAGCGGGTTCGCCTCGATGTAGAGACCGCCGAAGCCCGCACTGCCGACCTGCTTGGCGATGTCCACCGCGCCTTGGGGAGCGCTCGAGCAGAGCACCACTTCGGCCTCACCCACTGCATCGGCGAACGGCGTACCGATCAGGCCGGCTTCTGCGGCGCGCGCAGCGGAAGCCTCGCTCCGTCCCTCCGGCACCCAGTGCACCTCGTGCCCGGCAGCGACCAACTGGGCCGCGAGTTTCGAGCCCATCGCACCGGGATGGAAGACAGCGATTCGCATGGGCCAGTCCTCTGGGAGAGCGGTCAGTGCCCACCAAGATAGGCCAGTACGGCGAGCACCCGGCGGTGCTGTTCGTCGTTGGTGATCAGCCCGAGCTTCGCCATGATGCTGCCGATGTGCGTCTCCACGGTTCGCTCGGTCAGGAACAGGCGGCGACCGATGCCGACGTTGGTGCATCCCTCGGCCATC
The DNA here is from genome assembly GCF_004331465.1 of Kribbella pittospori. GTDB lineage: Bacteria > Actinomycetota > Actinomycetes > Propionibacteriales > Kribbellaceae > Kribbella > Kribbella pittospori. The sequence continues at coordinate 191,409 of NZ_SJKB01000012.1, read as the reverse complement.
AACGCGAGCACCTCGCGCTCACGCGGGGTCAGCGGCGCGAGCCGGTCGTCGGCGCGCTGGCGTCCGATCAACCGGGCGACCACCTCGGGGTCGAGCGCCGATCCGCCGGACGCGACCCGGTCCAACGCGTCGAGGAACTGATCCACCGCGAGCACGCGGTCCTTCAGCAGATAACCGAAGCGGCCCGTCGCGACGAGCTCGACGGAGTGCCGGGTCTCGACGTGCTGAGACAGCAGCACGATGCCCAGCTCGGGGTTCTGCATCCGGAGCCGGCGGGCGGCGCGTGCACCGTCGTCGGTGTGGTCCGGCGGCATCCGGATGTCGATGACCGCGAGGTCCGGCGTCGTCTCGGCGACTGTGGTCAGCAGACTGGGTGCGTCCACGGCCAGGCCGGCGATCTCGTGCCCGGCGTCGGCCAGCAACCGCGCCAGCCCCTCCCGGAACAACGCCGAGTCCTCTCCGATCACGATCCGCATGGCAGCACCGCCTCAACCGTCGTACCGCTGCCAACAGGACTCCGCAGCTCCAGCGACCCGCCGACCGCCGCGACCCGATCGAGCAGTCCACTCAGTCCCGAACCCGGCCGAGGTGCCGCTCCCCCACACCCGTTGTCCTCGATCCGCACCCGCACCTCGCCGGTCGACCGCGCCACCCGAACCGCGATCGACGTCGCGTTCGCGTACTTCGCGGCGTTCGTCACGGCCTCCGCTGCCACGAAGTACGCCGTGGTGGCCAACTCCTCGGGCAGGTCGGACGGGATCTGCAGCCGGACCGGGATCGGCAGCGATTGCGTGATCGCGCTCAAGGCCGCGTGCAACCCGTCGTCGAGGCTCCCCGGACGCAGCCCGTGCGCGATCTGCCGCAACTCGGCGACCGCTGTGGTCAGCTCCGCGACTCCCTGATCGAGCAGCCCGTCGACATCGACCGATCCGTCGTCCAGATGCCGCTGCGCCAACCGCAGTGCCATGCCCAGCGACACCAGCCGTTGTTGCGCCCCGTCGTGCAGATCCCGCTCAAGCCGCCGCCGCTCAGCATCGCCCGCCTGCACCAGCCGCGCCCGGCTCGCCGCGACCTCACGCAACGCACCAGCCAACTCGGCCCGCAACCGCGTCACCTCGACCAGACTGGCTGCCCCAGCCGCCACAGCCTTCAGTACGGCGGGACTGGTCGCCTCAGACGCCAGTACGCCGATCTGCGCACCACCCAGCGTCACCGGAACCAGCTGTGGTCCGCTGACCGGCGTACCCGCCGCATCGACGAAGCCGGATGCTCCGGGGACGAGCAGACCCACCCGCAGCGCCGGATCGCGCAGTGCGGTGCGCAGTGCGGACTCCAGCTCCTCCGGCTGCGCCTGCTCGGTGTGGATCCGCCGCTGCAGGTCCTCGATCGCCAGCAGAGCAGCACGACGCGGCGGGTAGAGCCGCCGGTCCACCGAGCGCTGCAAGCGAGAGCGCAGTGGAGACAACGCCAGCGCGCAGACCGCGGTCGCGGCCGCCGCAACCACCGCAGAGTCGCGGCCGAGTACGAGGCCCAGTGCGCCCGCGGCCACGGCGTACATGCCGAGAAGGACGACCGTGGCGATGCCGTAGGTGACGGTGTCGGCCAGCACCCGGTCGACGTCGTACAGGTCGTGCCGGAGCATCGCGACCGCGACAGACGCCGGGAGGCTGACCAGCGCGACGATGCCGAAGACCGTCGCGACGATGCCGGTGTGTCCGGTGACGACGATCTCGGCTCCGCAGACCACCGGGTAGAGCACAGCGGCCAGTCCGGCCAGTGACAGCCACTTGAGCTGCGCACGCTCCTTGCCGGTCGGCCGGCGGGCCCGGATCAGCACGGCGACCGCGGTGGCCAGGCACACGGCCAGGAAGCCGAAGAACACCACGTCGCTGACGATCCGCAGTACTCCGGACAGCGGTTCGTACGGTCGGGGCAGGTCCTGCAGAGGTGGCAGGAAGGGCTCTGCAGCGAAGACACCGAAGACTTGTTGTCCCACACCGAGCAGCAGCAAGGCCGGCGGGACCGGCCTCCATCTACGGCTCACCAGGTGCCCGGTCGGGAAGTAGAGCAGCAGGAACGCGACCGCGACCAGCAGCCACCAGCCGCTCTCCTCGAGCCAGGCGACGACCTGAGTGTCCAACGGCAGCCGGCCGGGATCGTGGACCACGGCGTTGTAGTAGACATCGCGTCCGGTCAGGAAGACCGCGATCGCGCCCATCCAGCCGAGGATCGCCCCGACCGGGTTGATCGGTTCACGCCGGCTGACCGCGAGTCCGAGAACGGCGATCGCGGTCCCGATCGCGGCCAGGCCGACGAAGTTCCGGACCGTGTGCGGACCGGTGCGGTACACGATCAGCAGCCAGGAGCTCCCCGCCACCATCGTCAGGACGAGCAGGAAGGTACCGAGCGCGACCCACCGCGGCCACCGCATGTCGTCAGAGTAAGGCTGCGGACCGCCGGACGGCTCCGAGCCAGCACGGAGGCCAGGGTCCGTACCCGCTCCGATGTGTCACCCCAGGCCCCGGACGTTCGCTGGAACTGTCCGATTTCTCTCGCAGGGGGTCCGCATGTCCACCGAAACAGTCCGCCCGGATATCGCTCCGGCAGCCTCACCAGTACTCCGCCGCCGTATCGGCCTCGTCGGCCTGGTGCTCACCATCAGCAACCTCATCGCGATGCCTGGCGGTGTGCTGTGGCCCGACCCGGCCGCCGGCGGCGAGACCTACGCCTATACCGACATCCAGCCGCTACGGGACCGCTGGTGGGGACTGCTGGTGCTCCTCGCGGTGGGCGCGCTGCTGGGTGTGCCGGCCCAGGCGTTCCTCACCGCCTACCTCGTCCGCGCCCGAGGGGCCGCTTGGGCCACCGCGGGCGGACTGATGATGTGGATCGGCATCGCGTTCCAAGCAGTCGGTGTCGGCGGGCTCGCCGCGGCGTACTACGTCGCCACCGGAGTGGACGCCACAGCCGGTACGCCGGTCATGGTCGCCGCCAACGACGACCTGCTGCACCTGTTCGGGCCGATGCTCGGCGGCGCACTGCTGGCTGCCCTCGGCACCGTCGTCCAGGTCGTCGGGCTGTGGCGGTCGCACGCCGTACCCCGCTGGGTCCCGGTGCTGGTGCTGTTCGTCGTGATCAGCTTCGTCGTCCCAGGCAACGGATGGATCGGGCTGACCGTGCAGATCCCGATGGCTGCCGGTGCGATTGCGATCGCCTACTACGCGTGGCGTCGTGCCGCTGCCGTTTAGTACAGCGAGGAGGCGGCGCGCTACCCCTCGTCGTCAGGCCTGCCGAACCGTTGTCATAGACCGGTGCCGGGTGCAGCGTGGAAGGAACAGCGGATCTCTGGGGAGGGGACTCCAATGGGTGAGAACGCAATGGGGCGCCGCCAGGCGCTGAGGGGTGCGGGTATCGCGGCGGGTGGTGTGGCGATCGCCGGACTGGCGACGGCAACGCCGGCCATGGCCGACAACGGGTTGCTCGGCAGTTGGATGTGCGTGCGGCAGGACGACGGCACGCCCGACAAGATCCGGGTGGTGGTGAGTTTCGCCGACGGCGGCGTGATCGTGACCCACGACATCAGCCCGGCCGGACCGCCGTTCACCGGGACCTGGTCGCGGCACGGCAAGTGGTTCCAGGCAACGTTCTGGACCGGGTTCCCGGGCGAGCAGGGGCCGGACTCCGTCGGGCCGACAGCCCGGGTGCGGCTGAAGGGCAAGGTGTCCGGTGGCACGCTCACCGCCACCTACCGGTTCACCGTGTTCGCTCCCGGCAGCGACACCCAGGTGGTGGAGTCGGGCAGCGGGAAGCTGTCCGGCCGGCGGATCAACGCCTGACCGTCAGGCGCGGCCGTCGAACAGGCTGGTCACCGAGCCGTCCTCGAAGACTTCGCGGATGGCTCGGCTGATCAGGGGTGCGATCGACAGTTCGGTGAGCTTGTCGAACCGGCGGTCCTCGGCGATCGGCAGCGTGTTGGTGACGATCACCTCGCTGGCCTGGCAGTTCTTCAACCGGTCCACCGCCGGGCCGGACAAGATCGCGTGCGTCGCGGCGATCACCACGCCCGCGGCGCCCTCGGCGTACAGCGCGTCGGCGGCCTTGGTGATGGTGCCGGCGGTGTCGATCATGTCGTCGACCAGGATGCAGACCCGGTTCTTGACCTCACCGACGACCCGGTTCGCGACCGTCTCGTTCGGCCGCTCGATGTCGCGGGTCTTGTGGATGAAGGCCAGCGGCGCGTTGTTCAGCCGGGCCGACCACTGCTCGGCCACCTTGATCCGGCCCGCGTCCGGCGACACCACGGCCAGCTTCTGGTCGCCGTACTTGGTCCGGACGTACTCGCTCAGGATCGGCAGCGCCATCAGGTGGTCCACCGGGCCGTCGAAGAAGCCCTGGATCTGCGAGGTGTGCAGGTCGACGCAGATCAGCCGGTCCGCGCCGGCGGTCTTGAACAGGTCGGCCATCAGCCGGGCCGAGATCGGTTCCCGGCCACGGTGCTTCTTGTCCTGCCGGGCGTAGCCGTAGAACGGCAGCACCACAGTGATCCGCTTGGCCGACGCCCGCTTCAGCGCGTCGACCATGATCAGCTGCTCCATGATCCACTCGTTGATCGGCGAGGTGTGGCTCTGGATCACGAACGCGTCGCTGCCCCGGACCGACTCCTCGAACCGGACGTAGATCTCGCCGTTGGCGAAGTCGTACGCCGCGGTCGGGACCAGGCCGGTGCCGAGCTGCTCGACGACCTCCTCGGCCAGACCGGGATGGGCCCGGCCGGAGAACACCATCAGGTTCTTCTCGGTGGTTCGCTTCATCCCGCTCATGGCCCGGCCTCCCGTTACTTCTTCTCGCCAGTGTCGCTCAACGCCGCGTGATCCGCCGGTGCCTGTCCGGCATCGGCCGACAGCGCCTCTTCCGCCGCCTTCGCTGTCTTGGTGCCGGCGCGCTTGCGCGCGACCCAGCCCTTGATGTTGCGCTGCCGCCCGCGAGCGACCGCGATCTCGCCCGGGCCGACGTCCTCGGTCAGCGCCGTGCCGGCGGCCAGGTACGCGCCGTCGGCGATGGTCCGAGGCGCGACCAGCACCGAGTTGCTGCCGATGAACGAGTGCTTGCCGACCTGCGTCGGGTGCTTCGCGACGCCGTCGTAGTTGGCGAAGATCGTGCCGGCGCCGATGTTCGCGCCCTCGCCGATCGTCGCGTCACCGGCGTACGACAGGTGCGGCACCTTGGCGCCGTCCCCGATGGTGCTGTTCTTGGTCTCGACGAACGTCCCGATCTTGGCCTTCACGCCCAGCTTGGTCCCGGGGCGGAGGTAGGCGAACGGTCCGACGTTCGCGCCGTCGCCGATCTCCGAGCTCGACCCGTGCGCGCGGATGATCGTGGCGCCGGAACCGATCTGTACGTCGCTCAGCGTCGTGTCCGGGCCGATCGTCGTACCGGACCCGACCGTGGTCGCGCCGTGCAACTGGGTGTTCGGCAAGAGGGTGGCGTCGCGCTCGATCCGGACCGTCTGGTCGACCCAGGTGGTGTTCGGGTCGACGATCGTGACGCCGGCACGCATCAGCTTGTCGAGGTACCGGCGGTTCAGCTCGGCCCGCAGCGTGGCCAGCTGGACGCGGTCGTTCACGCCCTCGGTCTGCATCGCATCCTCGGTCGCGTACGCGCCGACCCGCTTGCCGTCGCTCTTCGCGATGGCCAGGACGTCGGTCAGGTACAGCTCGCCCTGCGCGTTGTCGGTGGTCAGCCGGCTCAGTCCGTCACGCAGCGTGGCCGCGTCGAAGGCGTAGATGCCGGCGTTGATCTCGTCGATCTGCCGCTGCTGGGGCGTCGCGTCCTTGTGCTCGACGATCCCGGCGACGGTGCCGTCGTCCCCCGGGATGATCCGTCCGTACCCGGTCGGGTCGGGCACCCGCGCGGTCAGCACGGTGATCGCGTTCCCCTGCTTGTCGTGCTCGGCGATCAGCTCCTGGAGCGTCTCCGCCTCCAGCAGCGGTACGTCGCCTGACGTGACGACGACCGAGCCGTCGAAGTCGGCCGGTACGGCGGTCAGGCCGGCGCGTACGGCGTCACCGGTGCCGAGTTGCTGCTCCTGGACGGCGGTCCTGGCTCCGGGGTCGATCTCCTGCAGATGAGCCTCGACCAACTCCCGGCCGCTGCCGACCACGACCACCAGGTGTTCGGGGTCGAGTGCACGGGCGGTGACCACCGCGTGCCCGACGAGACTGCGCCCGCCGATCTCGTGCAACACCTTCGGGATCGCCGATTTCATCCTGGTTCCCAGACCGGCGGCCATGATGACGACCGCCGCGGGACGATGGGAAGTCACGCGGTCTACTCCTCGAGTTCCCTGCGAGTTTCTGGAACAAGTATCGGCACGGACACTCGAAACTGTGCCCGCGCAAGCCTACTTGCTCCTCAGACCGGTTCCCGCACGGCCTCCGCGCGGCCGTGCGGGATCACGTGACTCGTCTCACGGCATTGTCAGCGGGCGAACGCGGTGAAGGCCGAGAACGGAGCGTCCGGAGTGGTGCTGGTGAGCCCGGCCGTCCACAGCCGGTCATTGTCTGCGGCGGCTCCGGTCAGGGTGCCGTAGGCGGCCTTCGGGCTCGGTGCTTCGACGAACTTCGAACCGCGGTACTCCAGCACGTAAGGCTTCGCGAAGATGCTGTTCCCCGACTCCTCGAACCGCTCCCCCACGGCGACCGGACGGTTGTTGCGCAGTGCGACGTCGTACAGCTGCGACCATCCGGTCGGGGCCGGCACCCGGGTCCAGGAGACGCCGTCGTAGTGCAGGACCAGCGGACGGTCCTGGGCGGCATGCTCCACACCGACGAGCCAGATGTTCTTCGGCCCGGCCACCGCGATGCCGGTCGGGATCTGGGAGCCGTCGGCCGGTACGTCGTCCACCAGCGTCCACCGATTGCCGTCGAAGTGCGCCAGTCCGCCGTTCAGCCCGAGCCAGGCGTCCTTGGCGGAGATGACGGCGAGGGTGTTGCCGTTGATGGATCCCTCGAGTCCTGTCGTCAGCGGCTGCCACGATCCGCCGGAGTACCGGTAGACAACGGCGTGCTCCTGCCCACCGACGTTGGCCCAGCCGGCCGCCCAGACGGCGCCGTTCGGACCGATGGCGACGGTGCCGAACGATCCAGTCGGCACAGACGGCCCCGGTACGACGCGCCAGCGAGTGCCGTTCCAGTGCATGACCAGCGGCTTGGGCGTCGCGGGATCGGCACGGTCCTCGCCGACCGCCCAAACGTTCTCGGCGCCGGCCACTGCCACGCTCTGAAGCGTCGCGTTCGTACGCACCGGCTGCGCGGTGGCCTTCCAGCCCTTGCCGTCCCAGCGCAGCGCGAGCGGCCGCTGGTCCTGGAACCCGTCGATCTGGTCACCACCCACCGCCCAGGTCTCCCCCGCCCGGCTGTCGATGTCATCAAGGTTCGCCGGCTGCCGCCCGGTCGGAGTCACCGTCCACTGCAACGCCGCCTGCACGACGGCCGGCTGTGCTTCCGCGGTGATCGAACTGCCTGTGAACACGCACGCAACGACCCCAAGAACCGCCGCAAGCCTGCGCGTCCCCCGATTGTTCTCCCGCACAGAACCCCTCCAAGTCACTGTCTGGTCCCCACGCGAATCGCAGGCACCACATCTCTAGACGCCTTGACCTCCACCTCCCGTCACACCTGATCTGTCAGTGGTCCGCGCATAGCGCACTCCAGTCGCGGCTGGCTCAGGCCCGCCCAGTCGCCACGTCCTCACACCCGACAGGATCCGCAGCTTCTGTGGGAGTGACCCCTGGAGGGAGAGGATGGCGCTGAAACTGGTCGGCGAGTAGGGCCCGCCATAACAGCCATGCCGACCTGATCCGTGAAGCACTCGACGGCCGAACCGGCGGATGACCAGGAGCGAACCATGGGACTCACTCTCGGAGCAATCGTTCTCAACGTGAAGGACATCGGCCCCGCGGCCGAGTTCTGGCGCCAGGCCCTCAGGTACGGCGCTGCACCCGACAACCCCGACTTCCTCGTCCCGCCAGGCGGCCGGCCTACCGAACTCCACCTCGACGAAACCGACCGCACCCACCTGGACCTCTGGGTCGACCGCAACACCTCCACCGTCGAGGCCGAGATCGACCGCCTCATCGCGCTCGGCGCCCGCCGCGTCGAGGACTGGACCTACCCACCGAACGCGGACTTCGTCGTACTGGCCGCTCCCGACGACACCATCTTCTGCGTCATCGGGTGAACGGTCCCACCCGCGGGATTGCCCTGCTGCTGAAGGCATTCGGGCTCCCGCGTACGTCGTCCCCCGCTCCGGCCAACGGGTCAACCTCAACCCAGTAAGCCCGATCGACTTCCCCTTCCCGAACTTCGTCCACCGCCACACCTCGAAAACCCCCATGCTCCGCACGTTCTGGAACTGTCGGCGGCCGGTGTGATGCTGTCCCCGTTGGATCGGAGAAAGGGGACAAAGATGTCCGGAGACGTTCCTCGCTTGACGCATGTCCGCGCGAACGTGCGCGACCTGCCCATCAGAGACCCCGACGGCAACGAACTCGGGTTTGTTCAGGCCAGGGCGGGTTGATCAACCGAACGACCGCTCCGCGAAGCTGAGACCACCGCGCTCCAGCGCGGTGAGCATCTGCCGATCGACGTGTTGCGGCGGCATGCGCAAGTACTGCCTGTACGTCGCGGCGCGGAGGCGGAGGTCGAAGTTGTGGCCTTCGAGGTGCCACAGCGGAGCCGGGTCTCGGTCGGGTGATGCGAGGCGGTGGAGTGCGTCGATCTCCAGCAACTCGTGCAGCGGGCCGAGGTCGCCGGACACGTCCCACGCGTGGTCGAACACCAGCGTCGCCGGAGCGATCCAGAAGCTGAAATGCTCCTGCCCGTACGCCGGATCCACCCAGCGCACGATGTAGTCGAGGTCGAGCAGCACCCGCGCCGGCGGGAGCGTGCCGTCCTCGTGTTCACCGATGCTCAGGGCGTGAATCCGGCAGTCGTGCCAGCCCATCACCTCGAAGTCCACGTCCGTCCACGTCGCCTTCTCCAGACCCGATGCCGCATGCACCAGCTCAGTATTCACGGAGCGGCTGTCGATTTCGGGGATCGGTGCGGGTCATCGTGGTGACAGAGTTGTTCTGGAGGCGACGGAAGGTGAGCTGATGGCGCGGTTCCTGATCCTGATGGCCGAGGAGGATCACTTCGCCCGGTGGGATGCGGCTGACGACGCGACGCGGGAGCAGGTGTTCGCCGACTTCCGGGCGTTCACGGCCGCGGTGCGCGCGCGTGGACGGTTTCGGGGTGGTGAGGCGCTGGTCCAACCGAAGGATGCGCGCACGCTGCGGCCCGACGGCGAGGGAAAGCGGGTGACCGAAGGCCCGTATGCCGAGACAGTAGAGCAACTCGGCGGCTTCTACCTTGTGGAACTGCCGGACCTCGCCACCGCCATCGACGTGGCGTCGTTGCTCCCCCGCGACTACGACGTCGAGGTACGCGAGTGCCTCGACGTGGGAGTACCAGACGAATGACCCCGTTGGAAACAGCGCTGCGTGACGACTGGGGCCGGCTGCTGGCTCTGCTCGTCGCGCAGTTCCGGCGCCTCGATCTGGCCGAGGACTCGCTGGCCGAGGCGTTCGAGTCGGCGGCACGAACTTGGCCTGACCGAGGCGCGCCGGCCAACCCACCAGCCTGGCTGCTCACCGCGGCTCGCCGCCGAGCCCTCAACCGGTTGCGAGCCGAGGCAATCGCCGCCAAGTCCCTCCCGCTGCTGGCCGTCGAGGCCGGCATCACCGAGAACGCACGACGGGTGATCGCCGACGGCTCGGCACCAGGTGAGATCGGCGCAGTCGACGAACGTCTGCGACTGATCCTGCTGTCCGCACATCCGTCGCTGACCCAGGAGGCCGCTGCCGCCCTCACGCTTCGGCTCGTACTCGGCGTGCCGACCAGCGATATCGCACGCCTGTTCCTGGTCCCGACCACCACCATGGCCGCGCGGCTTACGCGTGCCCGGAAGAGCCTCGCCGGCGCCGCGTTCGAGGTGCCAACAGGATCGGTGCTAGAGGCAAGGATCTCGACAGTCGCCGACATCGCCTGTCTGGCGTTCACCGCGGCGTACGCGCCCGGGTCCGGTCGAGACGTCGTACGCGCGAGTGAAGCAGGCGAGGCGATCCGGTTGGTTCGGGTACTTCGCGAGGTCAGCCCGGAGAGCCACGACCTCGACGCGCTGCTGGCGTTGATGATGCTCCAGCACTCTCGCCGTGACGCGCGCGTCGACAACGGCAAGCTGGTACTCCTCCCCGATCAGGATCGCAGCCGCTGGCGCACCACCGAGATCGCCGAAGCGCTTGCCCTCCTGACCCCGTTGGCCGAGCGAGCGCCATCCGCGCCGTACTTGCTGCAGGCACTCATCGCCGCAGAGCACTCGATCGCGCCGACCGCCGCCGACACCGACTGGACGCGCATCGCCGAGTGGTACGAAGAACTCGAGATCCTGACGGGATCGCCGGTCGTTCGGATCAACCGCGCCGTCGCCGTCGCAGAGGCCGAAGGTCCGGCCGCCGGGCTGTGGCTGCTCGACGGACTGCAGATGCCAGGCCACCGCCTCCCCACGGTACGTGCCGAACTCCTGGCGCGCGCCGGCCGCCCCGAGGAGGCTGTGACGGCGTACGACGTCGCCCTCGCAGCCTGCGACAACGCGGCCGAACGGGAGCATCTGACGCACCGACGAGCAACAGTCCGGCCCTGAGGTTTGGCATGCTCGGCGGCATGGGTGACGGAGCGCTGGTCGACGTCGGGGATGTCACGTTGTTCGTTCGGGAACTCGGCGAGCGTGGACACAAGCCTTCGTTGGTGGTGATGCATGGCGGGCCGGATGTCGGGTACGGCTACCTGGTGCCGGGGTTCGAACCGCTGGCTCGCGACCATCACGTCGTACTGTTCGACTTCCGTGGTTGCGGCCGGAGCACTCGAGGCCTTCCCGACGAGGACCTTCAACCGGAGTACGTCGTACGGGACACGTATCGGCTGATCGACAAGCTCGGCCTCGGGCAGGTGGATCTGCTGGGCTTCTCCACCGGCGGCAGGGCGGCGATGCAGTTCGTGGACAAGCATCCCGAGCAGGTACGGCGGCTCGTCCTCGCGTCGACGACGGCGTACACCGATGCGGAGCAATACCTGGTGGGCTGGGAGGAGTACCAGCGGCGCCAGCGCGCGGAGGACGCGGCCGGCGGGAGGCTGCGGAACTCCACCGTCTTCGTCTGGGACCTCGACCACGCACCGGCGTACCTGGAACTGCTGGAAAGCCTAGGTTCCGACACCGGTGACTGGAGCGAGGAACGCGCCATCAACGGCGACATGCACCCGTGGTGCCCCGGCGACCCCGAACGCATCCTCCGCGACTCCGGCAAGCCCATCCTCATCCTGCACGGCGAGCAAGACATGGGCTTCCCCGTCCAGTTGGCCCGCCGCCTCCACGCCGCCCTCCCCACCAGCCAACTGGCTGTCATCCCCAACACCGCCCACATGTGCCACTTCGAAACCCCCACCACCTGGTCCAACCACATCCGAAAGTTCCTCGAGTCCCCCTAGACCGGTTGGGCTACTGGATGAGTTGGTGCAGCCAGGGGTGGTTGTTGTCGGTACGACGGATCATGTCGCGGAGCCAGCGCTGCTTGTCCTCGCTCAGCAGCGGCCAGACGCACGCCAGATCGCGCTCGTCCTTCGTACGCCGCTTTCGTGCCTTGAACAGCAGAACGATCTCGGGATTGAGGTACCGGATCCCGTCGTCCGCAACCCACGTGACTTCTTCTAGCGGGGCAACGTGATCCGCAATGAACTTGTTCGTCCACAGACCGTCGCGATCCGGCGTCAACGGCAGGTCGATCACCCAGGGCGCATCGCCATGTTCCCGCACCCAGATCTGACTCGCCGGATGAAACACCTCCGGATGCCGATCGGTCAGCGGCCGCATGTCCTCCCCGGCAAGACTCCACAGGTGCCACCGATCCCCGACATGCGCACGAAGCGCAGGCACATCAGAAGCAAAGATCGAGACATCGACATCGTCATGCCCGCGCGCCACTCCCGTGAACGCATCGACAGCCCACCCACCGACCACCCACCACGGCCGGTCGAACCCCTCCATGAACCCGGCAACTCCAGCCAGATCCATCGCCTCCCAGCGCCCATAAAGCCGAGCCCAGTACGCCGCTTCAGCCACCTCAGCCGCCGTCGGCCCCAGACCCTCAGGCCGCTGGTTCACAGACTCCGCCGTACGACGACGTTGCGTTTCGCCGTGGTGCGTTCCTCGCCGTACACCGTGAACCCGGCGGCGAGAAACGTGCTCAGCACCCCGCGCCCAGGATCACCCGGCATCGCCTTGACCGGATAAGCCTCCACCATCCGCGCGCCCGAACCGCGAGCGTATTCGACCGCCGCCTCCACCATCGGCAGCGTCGTACCACGCCCGCGATATCCACTCTTCACGAACAGACAGTTGATCGCCCAGATCGACTCATCGTCCGGTTCGTCGATCGGCAACGCCCGCGAGTGAACGATCGCGTAGTACTCCGTCCGCGGCGCAACCGCACACCAAGCAGCCGGCCGCTCATCCACATACCCGATCAGCCCAACCGGCGATCCGTCGTGCACAAACCCTTCCAAGGCAGCCCGATTCTCCGCGCTGCCATTTACCGCAACCACCGAACTCGGCAACCGCCGAGCCATACACCAACACCCCCGCGTCCCCCCACTGGGCCCGAACAACTCAACCAGGTCGTCCCACCGCCCCTGGTCAACCGCCCGAACCGTCACGTCCATCCCCGCATTCAACCACCGCCCCCGGACAGAAACCGGCCTCCAGAACCCGCTCCAGCGCAACATCAATCGCGAGATCCCTACATAGCAGGCAAAGAGGCCTTCGTAGAACGCATCCTTGTGTCTTGACCATCAACCAGCATTAACAACTAGCCAGTCTCAAAGTTCGACCGACGGCACGCCCACGATCTGGTGCTGAGTCTGAAGCGATGCCCGCCGGGTGACTCCACTTGACCTCGGCTGACCCGCCCAATCGCATGCCACGGCGGCTGTCCGGGGCGCGTCCGGTGTTACATCCGCAGTTCCTTGATACCTTCAGGCGCCTCTAGGAGAGGTTGGATCGATGGGTTTTGATGAGTGGCTGAATGCCGGGGCACTGTTGGAACACGGCGCGCAGCATCGATGGCCCGATCGGGACGTGTCCACGCTGGAGGTTGTCGAGGTTTGCCAGCTGGACCTTGCCACGGGGCAGGTCGTCGCCGTAGATCCGGCTTATCCTCACCATTTCGACGACGCGACGCCCGTCGTGGCCGAGGTACCTCCGGGCACCTACCCGGTATTGCTCTCCGTCGTTACGTGGCCCTCGACCGAGGAGAGTCACCGGTACAGCCGTGTCGTGACGGCGGCCACGCTCAAGATCAGCGATGAGCCAGTCGCCACGTGGAGCTGGGTCGACGAGCGATCGGACGGCAAGGTCCTTGGAGTCGGCGTCGACGCCGGTACGGCCTGTTTCTACGACGCTTCCCAGCGAGAGTTGCTCGCACTGCTCAGTGACGACGAGGACCGGGTCGACGCCGCGCTCGATGCGGCCGGCGATGCCGGATTCGCTGCCATTCCCGACGCCCCGGGCGGAACAGCCGCTGTATTCGTCGCCTGCGGCATGGGCGACGGGTTCTATCCGATCCGAATCGGGCGCGATGCCGCTGACAGGATCGCGATGGTGATGATCGATCTGGAATTGCTGAACCACAGCATCGGCCAGGTAGATCCCGCTTAACCGCCGGCTCGGCGGCGCGCTGTCGATCCATGGGTGCAGACTTCCACTGCCCTACCCTGACGGGATGCGCAGATCGACTCTGCTCGCCGCGGTGGTGGTTGTCTGCGCGGCGAGCCTCATCACCGGTTGCGGACCGCGGAAGTCCCGCGGTGTGGTCGGCATGTCGGTCGACGACGCGGGCGTGCCGGTGATCGTGCTGCAGAACTGCGACGGCGACATCGCCGAGCTCGAGTTCTACGACCAGACTTGGCCGCGAACGGAGGAAACCGCACCCGCGCTCGGGACGACGTACGTGAACCAGCACCCGGACAAGTCGGTGGTCCAGATCCCCATCCGGACCGGTGGGAACGGCTGGCAGGTCATGGGAGATGCGCCGGCCTTGCGCGCTGATGGCAAGTACGTGATCCACGCCTGGGGCGAACGACACGAGTGGTCGGGCCGCGGCACCGAGTTCACCCTAGGAGACCTCAAGACCGTCAAGCCCGGCCAGGTCCGCCACGACTCCCCACCCGCCGACGAGACCCCGCCGTACGACGCCGTTCCCCCGAAGTTCCGAGTCACCCCGTTGAGCGAGTTCATCACCGCCGAGTGCCCGTGAAAGCCCACTACGCGCACTCGCCGCGGCGTGATCGGACGCTTGGGCCAAGGCTTATCGACAACGGAACTCAGGTCCAGCCGAGGACTGCCACACCAACCGTCCAAGATCCTTGACAGAGCCCAGTCTGCTGCGAGCGAAGGGCCTACAGCCAGGGTGGGTCGTATCGGGCCACGTAGGCGCGTGCGCGTTCTGTCGGATCTGCCCAGTACTGGTGCGGTTGCCGGTGCACATGCTCTTCGCAGAACTCCCGAAGGTCACTTCTGATCGTCTCCACCTGACGGACGGGGCGACCCTCGAAGTCGCTGTTGACCTGCAGGAGTTCGGACTCAGGGTTCCAACCCGACGCATCGAACGCCCACGTGCCCCACCTCGCGTACGTGTGCAGTGGATGCTCGTAGTCACCCAAGTACATCGCCGCCAAAGCGATCCCCTGATCGGGATAGAAATCCCTGCACGTCCAGGCCAGCACGTGGCATGCCCCACTCGAGAAGAAGGCCTGATCCGTTCGTTCCCAGGAGACTCGTTGATCTGCCCGCTCGATCGCGGTTCGTCGGAACACCCCAGAGGCTGTCACTGCCACGGCGCGATGCTAGCGAAGCGGTCCACCCTTCCGCGATGAGGCTCCAAGCACCCCGACCCCCGACCGAATGGCCGGCCGAATCGGACCGCTCGTGGCCGTAGTGGGCGGATGAAGAAGGTTGGGGTCAGCCTGGGGCGAGGAGGCAGAACTCGTTGCCTTCCGGGTCGGCGAGGACCGTCCACGTGACATCGAGGTCGATGGTCGTGGCGCCGAGAGTCCGCAGTCTGGCCGCCTCCGCCTCCACCTCGTCACCTGGGTACGGGCGGAGGTCGAGATGCACTCGATTCCACCCGGTCTTTACGTCGGGCGTACGGAGGAACTGCAGGTATGGGCCGACGCCCTTGGCGGAGCGCAGTACGGCGTTGTGATCGGTCACCTTGTGCAGGGTCCAGTCCATGGCGTTGCACCAGAAGCGGGCCATAGCTCGCGGATCCGCGCAGTCAACGACGACCGTGGCGATCGGTCCGGTGTCTCGGATCGGGTCGTGCCAGTCCAGCACGCAGAACTCGTTGCCCTCCGGGTCGGCCATGACCGTCCAGGGGACGTCGCCCTGGCCCACGTCGGCGAGTGTTGCGCCGAGATCCTTCAAGCGCGCCACCAGCTCCGCCTGATGGGCCGCCGAGGTGGTGGCGAGGTCGACGTGCACGCGGTTCTTGACCGTCTTGGGTTCCGCGGAGGCGACGAGGTCGAGACAGACGGCGACGGGGTCGGGGTAGACGAAACCCTCGGGTTCGAGGTTGGTCACGCCGGGTCCCTCGCTCGACACTCCCCAGCCGAGCGCGTCCGCCCAGAACCCGCCCAGCGCGGAATCGTCCCGAGCCTTCATGTTGATTTGAACAAGCCGCGTCGCCATGCCGACGATGCTAGCGACAGCCGAGCATCAGTCGTCTGCGCCGGCCGTCGCGTACTCCGGTGCCCGTCGGGGCGAGCTGCTGTTCCTGCGCTGATCGAACATGGACTTCGAGAAGGATCGATCCGCATCCGAGGTACGACGCGCATGGTTGCAGGAGAGCAGCTCGAAGGAACTCCCAAGAGCAGCCGCGGGAGTCGAGGTGTGGTGGGTCGACCGAACCGGCGCGCTTACCCGCCCGTAAGTCCGACTCCCGGCGGTGGCGAGCACGTGACGCAGGAGCGCGCGTGGCTCCGCGTGGGGTGGGCCACAGTCCGTGTTCATACAAGAACCCGCAGGTTGGTTGCTCCCCCGCCAGGTTTCGATCCTGGTCTTCGAGATTCAAAGTCTCGCGGGCTGCCGATTACCCCACGGGGGATCGTGGTCGCCGGGACAGTTTGCCATGGAGTGGGGTGGACGACACGCTGAGGGGTTCCTTACCTACGGGTCCGTAGGTTACGGTAGCGTAGGTAAGCTGTCCTCCAGCCGAGGGAAACCACCATGACTCCACCCCCCGTTGCCGCGCCCGAGGCGCCCACCCGCCCTGCACAGGCCGACGACCTCGACGTGCACACCGGGACGCTGGGTGGGGAGCAGAAGCGGCCGTGGGAGCAGGTGGCGCTGGCGTTGTTCATCGGGATCCCGTTCCTCGCCGTGCTGGCCGCCGTACCGATCGCCTGGGGCGGATTCCTGGGCTGGCGCGACGTGGTGCTGGCGGTCATCTTCTACACGGTCGCCGGCCACGGCATCTCGATCGGTTTCCACCGGCTGTTCACGCACAAGTCGTTCAAGCCGAACCGCCCGATGAAGTACGCGCTGGCCATCGCCGGCTCGCTGGCGATCGAGGGTCCGGTGATCCGCTGGGTGGCCGACCACCGCAAGCACCACAAGTTCTCCGACCGCGATGGCGACCCGCACAGCCCCTGGAAGTACGGCACGAGCCTCGGCGCGCTCACCAAGGGCTTCCTGCATGCGCACATCGGCTGGCTGTTCGACACCGAGCAGACCCCTCAGCGCCAGTACGCGCCGGATCTGCTGAAGGACAAGGACGTCGTCCACGTGTCCCGGATGTTCCCGATGCTCGTCGCCGTCTCGCTGCTCGCGCCGGCCGTCATCGGCGGCCTGTGGTCGTGGTCGATCGAGGGCGCGCTGACCGCATTCTTCTGGGCCAGCCTGGTCCGGATCGCGCTGCTGCACCACGTCACCTGGTCGATCAACTCGATCTGCCACACGATCGGCGACCGGCCGTTCAAGAGCCGGGACAAGTCCGGCAACGTGTGGTGGCTGGCGATCCTGAGCCAGGGCGAGTCGTGGCACAACCTGCACCACTCGGACCCGACCTGCGCGCGGCACGGCGTACTGAAGGGCCAACTCGACACGTCGGCCCGGTGCATCTGGTTCTTCGAGCGGATGGGCTGGGTCAGCGACGTCCGCTGGCCGGTGCGCGAACGCCTGGAGGCCCGCCGCGTCGACACGACCGCGAAGACCCCATTGAAAGCTGCCGCCTGAAACAGTGCGCAGCGGTTATTCGGCCACCGGCAACACCGAAGTACGGCATGATGCTGACGTGATCTCGACGTGACGGAACCCAAACCGCGGCGGTCCGGCCGGATCCGGATGACGAGTGCCGAGCGTCGCGAACAACTCATCACCATCGCCCGCGGCCTGTTCGCCCAGAAGGGGTACGAGGCGACGTCGGTGGAGGAGATCGCGGCGCGCGCCGAGGTCTCCAAGCCGGTCGTCTACGAACACTTCGGCGGCAAGGAAGGCCTGTACGCCGTGGTCGTGGACCGCGAGGTACGGGCGCTGCTCGACGGCGTGACCCAATCTCTGACGGCCGGCCGCGCGCACGAACTGGTCGAGCAGGCCGCGCTCGCGCTGCTGGACTACATCGAGAACAACTCCGACGGCTTCCGGATCCTGGTCCGGGACTCGCCGGTGGGGTCGTCCACCGGCTCGTTCATCTCGATCCTCAGCGACGTCGCGACCAGGGTCGAGCACATCCTGGCCGAGGAGTTCAAGCGCCGTGGCCTGGACCCGAAGAACGCCCCGATGTACGCCCAGATGCTGGTCGGCATGGTCGCGCTCACCGGTCAGTGGTGGCTGGACGCCCGTCGCCCGAAGAAGCCGGACGTCGCCGCCCACCTGGTCAACCTCGCCTGGAACGGCCTCTCCGGCCTCGAAGCCAAGCCGACGCTGTCGACCCGCCCGCACAAGTAACAACCTCTGGTCGTACGCCGAGATCCGCCCGTGGCATGACCCCTCGGGCCGCGACCGGGCCGTACCCTGGCCCGCATGACGGGGATCCTGACCGCGCGGCCCGTGCCTGCCCGCAGCAAGGCGTTCGACCTGCTGCTGACCGGCAGCCTGTGCATGGTCTTCGGCCTGCTGTCGATCGCGCAGGCCGGGTTCGAAGGCATCCTCGGCTTCGGCATGCTGGTCCCGCTGATCTGGCGCCGCAGCCATCCCGAGCTTGTCTTCTTCGGCGTCTCCGCGGTCGCCTCGGTGCAGTGGCTGTTCGGCGCCCAGTTGATGCCGGCCAACGTCGGCCTGCTCGTCGCCCTGTACACGATCTCCGTGTACGGCGAGGTCCGCTACAGCCGGATCGCGCTCGGAGTCGGCGGCCTCGGCGTCCTGATGGCGACCTCGCGGTACTGGTCGAACTCCGACTGGCGCCAGCAGGTGACCATGATGGTTGCCCTCGGCGCGCTGATCTTCGGCGTCTGGGCGTTCGGCGAACGCCGCCGTACCCGTGGCCTGTACGTCGCCCAGCTCGAGGAACGCGCGGAGCAACTGGAACGTGACCGCGACCGTGAGGCCAAACTGGCCGTGTCCAACGAGCGGACCCGGATCGCCCGCGAGATCCACGACGTCGTCGCGCACGGCCTGTCGATCATGATCGTCCAGGCCGACGGCGGACTGTACGCCGCGGACAAGTCACCGGAGCAGGCGAAGAAGGCGCTGGCCACGATCGGCGACACCGGACGCGCGAGTCTGACCGAGATGCGCAAGATGCTCGGCCTGCTCAAGCAGGACGAGCAGCCCGAGCTCGACCCGAACCAGCCCCGCCCGCAGCCGGGCGTTTCGTCCCTGCCCGAGCTGATCGACAACGTCCGCGACGCCGGGCTGACCGTCGACTACGAGGTGACCGGCGAGCCGCGCGACCTGGAGGCGCTGCTGGGCCTGACGGCGTACCGGATCGTGCAGGAGGGCCTGACCAACACGCTGAAACACGCCGGGCCGGGAGCGCGGACCTCCGTCCTGCTGGACTTCGGTCGCGAGATGCTGACCGTGGTGGTCACCGACGACGGCCGGGGTGCCGGGGTCGCGCCGAGCGCGGATCCGGGCCACGGCCTGGTGGGGATGCGGCAACGCGCCTCGATCTCGGGCGGTACGGTGAGCGCCGGACCGAAGGCGGGTGGTGGTTACGAGGTGATCGCCAAACTCCCGTACCACCTTCCCACTGGAGGCGAGCAGTGACCGACGACGTGATCAGGGTCTTCCTCGTGGACGACCAGGAGCTCGTCAGGGCCGGGTTCACCATGCTGGTGGACTCCCAGCCGGACATGCGGGTGGTCGGCCAGGCCGGCGACGGCGGCGAGGCGGTGGAGAAGATCCAGGTGACCGCGTGCGACGTCGTACTGATGGACGTCCGGATGCCCCGCCTGGACGGCGTGGAGGCCACCCAGCGGATCCAGTCGTTGCCGCAGGCACCGAAGGTGATCGTGCTGACCACGTTCGACCTGGACGAGTACGCGTTCGCCGCGATCAAGGCCGGCGCGGCCGGCTTCCTGCTCAAGAACACGCCGCCCGCGGACCTGCTGTCGGCGATCCGCCAGGTGTACTCCGGTGACGCGGTGGTCTCCCCCAGTACGACGAAGCGGCTGCTGGAGCACTTCGCCGGCGCCCTGCCCGACACCGAGACCGAACGGCCGGATCTGGCCGAGCTGACCGCCCGGGAACGCGAGGTCCTGCTCGAGGTCGCCCGCGGTCTGTCGAACACCGAGATCGCCCAGCTGTTCACGTTGTCCGAGGCAACGGTCAAGACGCATATCGGCCGGATCCTGGCCAAGACCGGCCTGCGCGACCGGGTCGCCCTGGTGGTCCTGGGCTACGAAACGGGACTGGTCCGGCCGACCAAGTAATACCCAGGTAGTACTCCGACTCCAGTCTGCGGTCCGACGAGATCCGGCGGCGGAATCACTAACTTCTTGACCAACGTCAGGTTCAGTTGAATCAAGGAGTGACATGACTTTGCAGACCGGTGAGCTTGCGGTCGGGCGGTTGCCGCAGGACGGGACGCCGCGGACCGCGATCCGGGCGCACGAGTTGCGCAAGGTGTACGGACAGGGCGACACCGCGGTCGCCGCGCTCGACGGCGTCTCGGTCGACTTCGGTGTCGGCCGGTTCACCGCGATCATGGGCCCGTCCGGCTCGGGCAAGTCGACGCTGATGCACTGCCTGGCCGGCCTCGACACCCCGACCAGCGGTCAGGTCCTGCTCGGCGAGACCGAGCTGACCCAGCTGCCGGACGCCGAGCTGACCAAGATCCGCCGGGACCGGGTCGGCTTCGTCTTCCAGTCGTTCAACCTGCTGCCGATGCTGTCGGCGAAGGACAACATCCTGCTCCCGCTCGAGCTCGGCAACCGCAAGCCCGACCAGCAGTGGCTCACCACGCTGGTCGACGTACTCGGACTGCAGGACCGGCTCACGCACCGCCCGTCGGAGCTGTCCGGCGGTCAGCAGCAGCGCGTCGCGGTCGCTCGCGCGTTGGTCGGACGGCCGGAGGTCGTGTTCGCGGACGAGCCGACTGGCAACCTGGACTCGCGGTCCGGGGCCGAGGTGCTCGGGTTCCTGCGCCGCTCGGTCCGTGAGTTCGGCCAGACCGTGGTGATGGTCACTCACGACCCGCTCGCCGCGTCGTACGCCGACCGCGTCGTGATGCTTGCCGACGGCAAGCTCGCGGGTGAGCTGCACAACCCGAAGCCGGAGACTGTGCTGGACGCGCTGCGGCAGCTGGGGGCCTGACGTGCGCCGTTCGATTCTCTCCTCGCTGCGCGCCCACCTGGGCCGCCTGGTCGCCGCCTGTCTGGCGATCGTGCTGGGTGTCGGTTTCGGCACCCTGGCGATGACCGCGCACGGGTCCGCGGCACACGGCGTCGACACGACGATCGGAGCGCAGTACCGCGGCGTCGACGCCCTGGTGTACCCGGAGAACGCCGAGATCACCGCGGCCGATGTCGCGAAGGTCAACAAGGTCCCGCAGGCCGCGTCCGTGGTCTCACTGACCACCGCCTACCTGGATGCGTCGTACCCCGGGCTGGTCCGGGACGAGGCTCTCGAGATCGACGCGCTCTACGACACCACGAAGATCGCCGGGCCCGGTACGTCGTCCGGCCGGTTGCCGACCGCAACGAACGAGATCGCGCTTCCGGCCAAGCTGGCGGACAAGCACAAGGTCGCGGTCGGTCAGAAGCTCCGGCTCAACACGTGGAACAACAAGTCGTTCGACGTCACCGTGGTCGGCCTGCTGGACGACTCGAACTCGGTCGGCCAGGCACATGGCGTCGCCACCCCGGCCGCGGTGAAAATCTTCGAGCCGGACGGCTTCACCCGGGCGGTCGCGATCGCGGCGAAGCCCGGCGTGGACCAGGAGGCGCTCGCCGCCACCGTCCAGAACGTCGTACCGCATGATCTGAAGGTCTACACCGGTGAGGAGTGGATCGACCACGAGGTGAAGGGCTTCACGAACGGCATCGACGTTCTCGGCGGTGTGTTCGGCATGTTCGCGGTGATCGCGCTGTTCGTCGCCTGCCTGGTGATCGGCAACACCTTCACGATCGTGATCGCCCAGCGCACCCGGGAGATGGCGCTGCTGCGCTGCGTCGGCGCGTCCCGCCGGCAGGTGTTCTCCTCAGTGCTCGCGGAGGCGAGCGTGGTCGGCGTGGTCGCGTCCGCGATCGGGGTCGTGTTCGGAGTCGCGCTCTCGGCGTTGGCACTGGCGCTTGCCCGCGAGTTCGAATGGGGCATCCCGCCGGTGCCGCTGCACCTGGACGTGTGGTCGGTGCTCCTGCCGCTGCTGCTCGGGACCGCGGCGACCATCGTGGCCGCCGTCGTACCGGCTCGCCGGGCGACCCGGGTCGCGCCGCTCGCCGCGCTTCGTCCCGAGGCCGCTCCGGCCGCCGGGTCCAAGGCCGGTGTGGTTCGGTTGGTCCTCGGCTTCCTGTTGCTCGCGGGTGGTGGCCTGCTGCTGGCCGTCGGGGCAGGGGACAGCCAGGTGATCGTCGGTGTGGCCGGCGGTGTGCTGTCGTTCCTCGGCGTACTCGCGGTCGGTTCGCTGCTGGTGCCGGCGCTGATCCGGGTGCTTGGCGCCCTGCCGGCCCGGACCGGCGTACCGTCCCGGATCGCCGTCGCGAACGCGGTCCGCAACCCGAAGCGTACGGCGGCCACCACGTCGGCGCTGCTGATCGGTGTGACCCTGATCAGCCTGACCTGTGTCGGAATCGCGTCGGTGCGCAAGACGTTCGACGTGTCGATGGACAGCCAGTACCCGGTCGACCTGGTGGTGCGGGCGTACAACGACAAGATGCCGGCCAGTGCCGAGCAGCAACTGCGTGACATCAAGGGCATCACGCAGGTGGTCCCGGTGAGCCAGGTGACGCTCAAGGCCGGCGCACAGCAGGTGCCTGTGACCGGGATCGACCAGGCCGGGACCGGGACGGTCATCCACGACCCGACGCTGGTCGGTCAACTGAAGCCGGGGACGGCGCTGCTCGACTACCAGACCATGAACGGGTTGGACATCAAGAGCGGTACGCCGATCACGCTCGTCTCCGGCAAGCACAAGTTGACGCTCACCGCGCAGGGCGCGACCGGGCTGGACCCGATGACGATCACGGCCGCCGACCTCTCGAAGCTCGTCCCGAACGCCGCAGTGAACGGGTTCTGGGTGGCGTCCGACCCGAAGGCGGACGGATCGCAGGTGATCGACTCGGTGGAGCAGTCGATCCCGACGGTCAAGGATCTGTCGGTCAGCGGCGGCCTGGCCGAACGGACCAGCTACACGAAGATCTTCGACGTCCTGCTGCTCGTCGGCATCGGTCTGCTCGGGGTCTCGGTCCTGATCGCACTGGTCGGTGTAGGCAACACGCTCAGCCTGTCGGTGCTGGAACGGACCCGCGAGAACGCACTGCTCCGGGCCATGGGTCTGACCCGGCGCCAGTTGCGCGGCATGCTCGCGGTCGAGTCGTTGCTGATGGCACTGGTCGCGGCCGCACTGGGCATCGTCCTAGGCCTGATCTACGGCTGGACCGGGACCAGCGCCCTCATGGGCGGTCAGACCGTCGACGGTGGCGTGGAGTACGCCGTACCCGGCACGCTGCTCGTCGCGATCGCCGCGGTCGCTGCGGTGGCCGGTCTGCTCGCGTCCGTCCTGCCCGCCCGGCGAGCTGCCAAGGTCGCTCCCGCCGGCGCCTTGGCCACCGAGTAGTCAGACGATCTCGACCCGATTCCCGTGGCCGTCGGCGGTGTGGAACCGCCGGCGGCCCGGGATCGTCTCGTTGTCCCAGGTCACCGGGTAGCCGAGCTCGGTGAGCTTCGCGGCGAGCGCATCCAGGTCGTCCACGGCCAGCGCCGGGTGCGCCTTCTTCGCCGGCCGGAAGTCCTGCTCCACGCCGACGTGCACCTCCGCGGCACCTTCCTTGAACCAGCAGCCGCCCCGAGCCTTCAGCAGCTCCGGCTTCTCCACCTCGGTCATCCCGAGCGCGTCCCCGTAGAAGGCCCGCGCGACGTCCTCCCCGTCTGGCGGACAGGACACCTGCACATGATCGAGCCGCATCCTCAGCTCTCCTTCTTCTGAGCCACGGCGAAGATCCGCCGGAACGGCAGCAGAGTCCCGTAGTCCCGCTGCGGATACGCCTCCGCCAGCCGAGCGCCGTACTCCGCCTCGAACTGCACCCGCAGGTCGTCCGGCAGCGACTGCAATACCGGCCGCGCACCAGTCCCCTTCACCCATTCGAGCACGGCGTTGTCGCCCTGCAGAACGTGGAAGTACGTCGTCTCCCACGCATCGACGACACACCCTTCAGCACTCAGTACGTCGATGTACTCCGCCGGACCGGGGACGTCAGGCCGCAGTGACGTGTCCTTCGCGTACTCCGCGTACGGCTCGGTGGCGGCGAGGTCGCGCAGGATCGAGTGCGACGGGGCGTTGCCGTTGCCGGGGATCTGGATCGCCAGCCAACCACCCGGCCGCAGCGCCTTCACGAACCCGGGCAGCAGGTCCACCTGCTCAGGGATCCACTGCAGGGTCGCGTTGGTCACGATGACATCGATCGAACCTTCCGGCGCGGACCATTCGCGTACGTCGCCGAGCTCGAAGGTCAGCCGGTCATCGGCGTACTGCTGTGCTGCCTCGAGCATCGGCGGCGAGTTGTCGACACCGACGATGGTTGCCTCCGGCCACACCTCTCGCAGCGTGACGGTCAGGCCGCCCGGACCACAGCCGAGATCGACGACCGTGCGGACGTAGTCGGCCCGGACCCGGCCGACCAGATCCCCGTACGGCCGCCCGCGTTCGTCGGCGTACGTGCCGTACTGGACTGGATTCCACACCGGTGACGTGCGCATGGCGAGCACCTCTCTGACGCATTTATCTTGATGTCGAGATACTCTAGTCCTGTTACTTGTCTTGATGTCAAGACTCTTGATGACGTAATCTCGAAGCATGGATGACGAGGTCGACCGGCTGATCGAGGCCTGGCGCAGGGAACGACCCGACCTCGACGTCGCGCCGATGGAGGTGCTGTCGCGGGTCAGCCGGCTGGCCCGGCACCTGGACCGCGCCCGAAGCCAGGCCTTCGAGACCCACGGCCTGGAGTCGTGGGAGTTCGACGTACTCGCCGCCCTTCGCCGCGCGGGAGCGCCGTACCAACTGTCGCCGGGGAAGCTGCTCAAGGAAACCCTGGTCACCTCCGGCACCATGACGAACCGGGTCGATCGGCTGGCCGCGCGCGGACTGGTCGAGCGACTTCCGGACCCGGGCGACCGGCGCGGTGTGCTGGTCCAACTCACCACCACCGGCCGCGACGCGGTCGACGCCGCGATGGCCGATCTGCTCGCGCACGAGCGCTCCCTGCTCGGCACGATCAGCGAGCGCGACCAGGCCAAGATCGCCCGGGTACTGCGCGAACTGGTCCGTCCGTTCGACCTGGAAAAGCACTGACCGGCGCCGTTTTGTATACATTCACGCGTGATTTTTTCTGGCCGCGGAGAAAGCCCGGGAATTGTGCCGGAATAATCCGAAAAGACGACCCGTCACTTCACCGGGGTCCCGATCGTTGCTAGTTGCAACGAGATCGAGAGGCTGCTGTAGCGGACGGCTATCGACACTGAGTGAGCACCCGCACTAGGGTCCTCACTGTCGGTGTCGAACCGACCACGAAACGTCAAGAATACGGTGACTTCGGCGGCAAGAGGTGGTCCGCCGAAAGTGGCCGCGCGGTGTCCGGGGCTCGGGGCCCGAACAACGCCGGCCGGCACGGGGCCCGCTCACCCGGTAGGCGCGGCGCGCCCTCCGAAGAACAGGGGATCGGAGGACGCGCCGCGACTCGGTGGGATTTGATCACGCCGCCATTTCGCGGTTGAAAACCAAACGGAATCCGCGCTCATTCGGCGCGTTCGGCCGCCTCGAACCACGCGGTTTCCAGTTCGCCGCGTTCCTCGGCCAACTTGCGCAACTCCGTGTCCAGCTCGGCCAGCCGCTCGTAGTCGCTCGCGTGCGTGGCGATCTGGTCGTGCAACTTGGTCTCCGCCTCGGCGAGCTTCGCGAGCTGGCGTTCGATCCGGTTGAGTTCCTTCTTCGCCGCGCGGGCCACTGCCGCGTCAACGACCGGCTCGTCCGCCGGCGTCGCTTCGTTGGACACCACCGGCTCGGATGCCGACGACGTGTACGTCGTACGGCGAGGGCCTCGGTCGGCGAGCTCCTCGATGTACTGGTCGACGCCACGGGGCAAATGCCGGACGCGGGCATCGCCCATGATCGCGTAGACCATGTCGCTGACGCGCTCGAGGAAGTACCGGTCGTGGGTGACGGTGACGACGACGCCCGGCCAGCTGTCGAGGAAGTCCTCGAGCACGGTGAGCGTCTCGACATCGAGGTCGTTGGTCGGCTCGTCGAGGATCAGCACGTTCGGCTCGTCGAGCAGGATGCGCAGCAGTTGCAGGCGGCGCCGTTCACCACCGGACAGGTCCGAGACCCGGGTCGTCAGCTTGTCGCCGGTGAACCCGAACCGCTCCAGCAGTTGCGACGACGTGAGTTCGCCGCCGCGCCCGGCGAGGGCCGCCGTACGCCGGATTGCCGTGATGTGGTCGAGAACAGTCGCCGCACCATCGACCTCTTCGAGGTTCTGCGACAGGTTGGCGGTCCGGACCGTCTTGCCCTGCTTGACCCTGCCGTGGTCCGGCGCGAGCTGACCGGTCAGCAGCCTCAGGAACGTCGTCTTGCCGGCACCGTTCGGTCCGAGCAGCCCGATCCGGTCGGCCGGGCCGAGGCGGAACGTGACGTGGTCGAACATCAGCCGGTCGCCGAAGCTGAGGCTCACGTCCTCGGCGTCGAACACGTCCTTGCCGAGGCGCGCGGTCGCCAACTGGGACAGCGCCAGCTTGTCGCGCGGCGGCGGCTCGTTCTCGATCAGGGCGTTGGCGGCGTCGATCCGGAACTTCGGCTTGCTGGTCCGGGCCGGAGCACCGCGCCGCAGCCAGGCGAGTTCCTTCTTCAGCAGGTTCTGCCGCTTCGTCTCGCTGACCTGGGCGCTCCGGGAGCGTTCCGCCTTCGCGAGTACGTAGGCTGCGTACCCACCGTCGTACGACGTGACGCGGCCGCCCTGCACCTCCCACGTGTCGGTGCAGACCGCGTCGAGGAACCAGCGGTCGTGGGTGACGACGATCAGCGCACCGGCGCGGTCGACCACGTGATCGGCCAGCCAGTTGACCGCCTCGATGTCGAGGTGGTTGGTCGGCTCGTCGAGGATCAGCAGGTCGACCTCGGTCAGCAGCAGCCTCGCCAGCGATGCGCGGCGGCGTTCACCACCGCTCAGGGTGCCGACGAACGCGCCGTGGTCCACTCCGCCGAGCAAGTGCTCCATCACCGACCGCGCTCGCGGATCGGCGGCCCAGGTGTAGGTCTCGACATCACCGAGCACCGCGTGCAGCACGGTCTGCTCCGGGTCGAGATCGTCACTCTGACCGAGGTACCCGAGCCGGAGGTCGCGATTGTGAGTGATCCGGCCGCTGTCGGGCTCCTCCCGCCGGGCCAGGAGCCGGAGCAGCGTCGATTTACCGTCGCCGTTGCGCCCGACCACGCCGACGCGCTCGCCCCGGCCTACGCCAAGACTTAGCGAGTCGAGCAGTGTCCGGGTCCCGAAGCCCTTCGAAACAGCTTCCAGATTGACCAAGTTAGGTGCCGCCATAACGCGCCCCAGGGTAGCCGACCTCTCCGCACGTGCCAGGATCGTCCACGTGCTGAATCCCGCTTGGCTCGACGGCCTGTCCCTCGGCGACGCCGTGAGCGCCTCACCGGTGGACGGCGGGTATGCGAGTAAGACCTATCGCGTGAGTACGACGCTGGGCCGGTCGGCGATCGTGAAGACGCACGACGACGTACCGGTTGACCTGTATGCGCTGGAGGCGGATGGGCTCGAGGCGCTGGGTGTTCCCGGGGCGTTCGTCGTACCGGAGGTTCTGCGGGTGACTCCGACGTTCATCGTGCTGTCCGACCTCGGGTCGTCGTCGTTGCCCTCGGACTCTGACGATTTCTGGCGTGACGCCGGGCGTCGCTTGGCCGTGCAGCACCAGCAGACCGCGGACAAGTTCGGCTACCACCTGGACAACTACCTGGGTGTCCTCCCGCAACGCAATCCGTGGACCGACGACGGCCACGCCTTCTTCGCCGAGCACCGCCTGCTCCGCTACCTGGAAGTGCCCAACTGCTACAACGCCCTCTCCCCCGACGACCGCCACCGCCTGGAACGCCTCGCCAACCGCCTGCCCGACCTCATCCCTCCCCAGCCCGCGTCCCTCCTCCACGGCGACCTCTGGCACGGCAACCTCCTCCCCGCCCCAGCCCTGATCGACCCCGCCGTCCACTACGGCTGGCCCGAAGCCGAACTTGCCACCCTCATCACCTACGGCCACCTCGACGACGACGCCTTCCTCGGCGCGTACCAGGACCTCCACCCGCTCGCTCCCGACTGGCGCAGTCGCATCCCCCTCCTCCACCTCAGAGAACAACTCTGCGTCCTGGCCCACGCCCACGCACTATCCAGTCCCAACACCCTCACCGAGATCCACACCACCCTCCAACCCTTCTGAATCAGTGCTTCGTCAGGTCCTGCAATCGGACGCGTGCGAGTGCTCGGATGCGTCTGGTGGTGCCGGTGGTGGCTAGGACCGTGAGGAGCGTTGGGTTGATGGAGTTGGCCGCCAACTGGCGTTGGAGCCAGGGCGTGTGTGGAGCGGGGTCGAACACCTCGAGGTCTTGGTGGGACTCCAGGAGTTCCAGGTCGGCGAGGCGCTGGGTCGCGAACGGGCGGGTGGATGCCGGTAGGACTTCGAGCCATGCTGCGCGGTCGGTTGGTGGGATGTGGTTGAAGAGTTCGATCACGACCGACGACGCCAGGGACGGGACCGGCTCGGTGGGCAGGACCGCGCGGAGGTGGCGCCGGGCCTCTGGCTGCACGAGCACTCGTTGATAGATCTCCCAGCGGACATGCTCGTCCGTCAGGTCAGCGTCGGGCACATCGGCGAGGGTCGCCAGCACCCGTAGATCAGCGTTCATTGGCGGTTGAGGTGGACCAGGTATTCGTTGTGGTTGAGGGGGTTTCCGTCGGTTCTGGGGCGCGTGGGGGGTGGGGTGGGGACGGGGTGGTGGGTGTGGAAGGTGGTGGTGAGGAGGGCTTCGCCGTGGGTGAGGGTGGGGAGGTGGGACTCGAAGGGGTGGGTGGTGGCGGCGGGGATGGTGCCTTCGAGGTGGGCGTGGTCGGGGTGCAGGGCGGTGTGCTCGACCAGGCCGCGGGCCTCGGCGAGGTGGCCGAGGACGCGGGAGATCGAGTCGGGTGGGATGTCGAGCTCGAAGTGGTTGATGGGCTCCATCACCGTGGTGCCGGCGTCGTGGATCGCCTGCATCAGGACCGGCGGGACGAGACGGCGGAAGTCGGCGGCGACCGTGCCCGCGCTGAAGTAGTCGGTGTACGTGAGCTCGATCCGGCAATTCGGAATCTCCCAGCCGGACAAGCCCTGCTGCAACGTCAGGCGAGCCGTCTCCTCGATCGCCGTGTGGAACGCCCGCGGCAGCGCCCCAAGCTCGACCACCAGCTGATAATCGATGCCCTCAGCAACCGGTGACATGCGGAAACCAACGCCGGCCACCCAAGGATTGTCGGGGGCACCGATCTCCCGGTACGACGTACCGACGCCGTCCACCCGTTCAACGTAGATCGGGCTGGTCTCGCTGAAGGTGACCTCCAACCCGTACTCGCTCTCCAGCAACGAGGCGATCACCTCCTTCTGCACCTCGCCGTACAGGCTCACCGTGAGGTCGTCTGCCTTGCGCACACGGATCAGCGGATCCTGCTCGGCCAGCTGAGTGAGCGCCTGGTAGAGCCTCATCCGATCCCGTGCAGAGACAACGGTCTCGAGCGTCGGCGGTGCAAACAGTTGCCCGACCCCGGACGACCGTACGCCGAGCTGATCACCGATCCGGACCTCCTTCAGCCCACGCAACGCCACGATCTGCCCAGCCTCGGCACGCTCGACGGACCGCCGCGAGCCGTGCTCGAACACATCCACAGCCGTCGGCCGAGCCTGGTACGACGGCCCGTCCGCAGGGTGTACGTCGACGTACGCCCGGGACGACAGCGACCCCGCGAACACCCGAGCCGACGCGATCTTCTGCCCGGCCGCACCCCGCTCGACCTTGAACACCCGAGCCCGCAGCTGGTCCGACGCGCCAGCCGTTGCCCGCGGCAACCACGACCGAATGCCCTCGATCAGGTCCGGCACCCCGTCGCCGGTCATCGCCGACCCGAAGTACACCGGATGAACCTGCGCCGCCCCCACCTGCCGCCGCAACTCGACCGCATAGTCGTGCGCAGACAACGAGTCCTCTAGATACCGCGCCAAGAATTCATCGTTGCTCTCAGCAAGCAGCTCCCCAAGTCCCTTGTTCTGCAGGGAGAACGGCGAGAACCGCGCCGCCCGCGTCCCAAGCTCGTCCACCGATCCCATCGGTACGGCGGACGTCGTCAGCAACCGCGCGATGTCCGCGAGCAACTCGTCGTACCGGGCGCCGACCCGGTCGATCTTGTTCACGAACAGGCAGGTCGGGATGCGCAGCCGGCCCAGCGTCCGCATCAGCAGCCGGGTCTGGACCTGCACACCTTCGACCGCCGAGATCACCAGCACCGCGCCGTCCAGCACGGACAGCGCCCGCTCGACCTCGGCGATGAAGTCGGAGTGGCCCGGGGTGTCGATCAGGTTGACACTCAGGTCACCCAGCTCGAACGACACCACCGCCGAGCGGATGGTGATGCCGCGCTTGCGCTCGAGGTCCATCGAGTCGGTCTGGGTGTCCCCCGCATCGACCCGGCCGACCCGGTCGATCACACCGGCGGCGTACAGCAGCCGCTCGGTCAGGCTCGTCTTACCGGCGTCGACATGCGCCACAATGCCCATCGTCAGAGAGTTCAAGGGTCCTCGCGAATACGTCGAAGTGATCAGTCCTGTCGAGGTAGATCACTGCGCGGCGCATCCCGGTCTCCTGTCACTGGTCCTGGTCGATGAGGACCTTCGATGGCAAACGCTTGGATGGTAACCCCGGGCCCGGCACGTCGCGAGCGATTTTCCCGTCAGCCCTTTCAGAAGGCGATCGGCGCCGATTAACCTGCCGCCCACGCAGCCGCCCAGGTCCCGTTACATACTTCGCGGAACGGGACTTCCAGGGCGGGTGCCAGTGTCCTGAGTCGGAGGTGCGGCGAGAGATTTCGGTGTTCAGGTGCGTGCATCGGGGTGCTTGAGCAGCGGCCTCGATGCGGAGCATCGTGGGCGCTGGGCAAGTGCCGCGAGGTGCGTGCCTGGGCGCTGAAAGCGCCGCCGCACCTCCGACTCAGGACACTTGGGAGGACAAGGAGTTCTCATGTCTCTGACGGACGACTATCTCGCCGCCGCCATCAACCGGGGTCCCACGCCGAGCGCGATCCGCGCGGCGGTCGACCCGAAGCTCGACGCCACCACGTTCCTCGGCCGGTCCCTGAGCCGCCCGGCCTTCCTGGACGCCGCCGAGTACAGCCGGCTGACCACCGACCTGGATCTACTGCACTCTGCGCTCACCCGGCTGCCGGAACGCGTGTTCAACGGCGACCTCGGGGCGTTCGCTCGCGCGGTCGGCCTGACTGAGACGCAGACCGAGGCCGTCGTACGTGGTCGCGGGCCCGCGCCGAGCCGGATGGGTCGTGCGGATCTGTACAAGGACGAGCAGGGCTTCCACCTGCTCGAGATCAACATGGGCAGCACCGTCGGCGGGGTGGACAACCCGGTGCTGAACCGGGCGCTGCTGGAGCTGCCGTTCTTCGCCGAGTTCACCGACGAGCATCGACTCACCTTCACCGAGACGATGGAGGAGGTCGTCCGGACCATCCTGACCGAGGCGAAGGTGCCGACCGGCGTACGGCCGGTGATGGCGATCGCCGACTTCCCGGACAGCTACCCCGACCTCGAGCGGCAGCTGCACAAGAGCGCCGCGATGCTGGCGCCGATGGGGATCGACGCAGTGCCCTGCCCGGTGGACGCGCTGACGTATCGGGACGACCGGGTGTGGCTGGGCGATCAGGCGATCGACGTGGTGTTCCGGTTGTTCATGATCGAGGACCTGCTGAAGCCGGGTACGGTCGAGATGCTCGAGCCTGTCCTGCAGGCGGCCGAACGCGGGCACGTCGCGATCTTCACCCCACTCGACGCCGAGCTGTACGGCAGCAAGGGATCGCTCGCGCTGCTGTCCGACGAGGCGTACCGCGATCGCTACCCGGCCGACGAACTCGCCGTCCTCGACCGCATCCTGCCGTGGACGCGGATGGTCCGTGCCGGTGAGGTCACCGTCGATGGGCAGCAGACCGATCTGCGGGAGTACGCGATCGCCAACCAGCACGAGCTCGTCCTCAAGCCCACCTCGTTGCACGGCGGGGACGGCGTACTGCTCGGCTGGCAGACCGACGCGGCGACGTGGGCCGACCGGCTCGACAGCGCGATGGGCAACCCGTGGGTGCTGCAGCGCCGGATCCATCCGGTGCCGGAGACGTTCCTGACCGATGACGGGGACGAGCAGTGGTTGCTGACCTGGGGTGCATTCCTGGTCGCCGGCGGTCTGGGCGGGTTCCTGATCCGCGGATCGCGTGATCTCGACGGTGGTGTGGTCGGCATGTCCACCGGCGCGACCGGCGGCTGCTGCTTCTTCCAGACGCCGTAGTCAAACGTTCGCTTCGCCCGCCGGTCTGAAAGCCCCTTGTTTTCAAGGGTTTTCAGGCTGGCGGGTGACGGCTCCGGGGAGTAATCTCGCGGACTGCGACCGGCCCTGTGAGGAGAGTGATCGGGGTCTGCCGCAGCCACTGCCGCCCCGAGGTAGGAGCCGCCGCATGATCACCTCCACCGGTGTGACCGTTGTCGTCGTGCCGCCGGCCACGGCCAACGGGCCGCTGCACGTCGGGCACCTGTCCGGGCCGTACCTGGCCGCGGACATCGCGGCCCGGGCGGCGCGAGCGCGCGGCGAGCGGGTGGTGACGACCGCCGGATTCGACGTCCACCAGAACTGGGTGCTGACCCGCGCCGAGAAGGAGGGCGTCGACGTCGAGAAGCTGGCCGCCGAGTACCGGGACGAGATCGTCGAAGCACTGGATGCCGCCAGAATCCGGTACGACGTGTTCCTCGACCCGCAAAGTACGGCGTACCAGCACGGCGTCACCACTCTCGCGGCCGACCTCACCGAGGCCGGCCGGTTCCCCATGCGCAGGCTGACATTGCTCGCCTGCGAGGACTGCGGACGCACCCTGCATCAGTCGTACGTCGTCGGCACCTGCAACTGGTGTGGATCGGAGGCAGCGGGTGGCGGCTGCGAGGGTTGCGGCGGCTACACCTCGGCGGAGAACCTCGTGGACCCGGTCTGCAACCGCTGCGGTGGAGCGCCGAAACCCTTCCAGGCGAACGTGCCGGTGCTGTCGATGGAGGACTACCGCCAGGAACTGATCGACATCTGGTTGCGCGCGGAGCTCCCGGAGCGCGCCCGCCGGATC
Source organism: Kribbella pittospori (assembly GCF_004331465.1). GTDB lineage: Bacteria > Actinomycetota > Actinomycetes > Propionibacteriales > Kribbellaceae > Kribbella > Kribbella pittospori. The sequence goes on along the minus strand of NZ_SJKB01000012.1, from coordinate 158,200 downwards.
GTCACGCACTACCTCGAGCACCGGCTGCCCGACGTACCCATCGCGTATCCGACCAACTGGGGACTGAGAGGCACCGGCCCGCACGAGGGTCTGCGGCTCGAGGTGTACGCCGAGGTCGGGTTGTCGACCGTGTACGGCGTCGCGCAGTCGCTGCAACCTGGGGCGTTGGGGCTGGAGGAGACCTCGCGGGCCTGGTCCGAGGTCGGGGCGTTGTGGCACTTCAACGGGATCGACAACGGGTTCTACTTCGCGTTGTTCTGGCCGGCGGTGTACCTGGCGTGCGGGGTGCCGCCGGAAGCGATCGGCGGGGCACAGGTGAACGAGTTCTACACGCTGGACGGCTCGAAGTTCTCGACCAGCCGGAACCACGCGATCTGGGCGAACGACTTCCTGCACGACGAGGACGTCGACATCGTGCGGCTCTACCTCGCGTGGGATCGGCCGGACCGCTACGCCAGTGACTTCACGGTGGCGTCGTACCGGGAGTTCGAGGCGTACGTGCGTCCGTTGCTCGACGGTGCGGTCAAGACGTCGCCGGTGCCCGCCGTACTGGCCGAGGAAGACGTGAAGCGGGGTGCGGCGGCGTTGCGGCCGCGCGGGTTCGATCCCGCGCTCGCGGTCCGGGCTGCGCTGACCGGGCTGGCCGCGAGTGCGCCCGGAGTCGAACAGTTGCTGTCGATCCTGATCGGGCGATGACATGGACGTCCCGAACTACGACGGCCGGATCTTCCGCCCGCTCGGCAACCCGCCGGACGCGCCGACCGGCCGCTACCACCAGAACGGCAAGCTGATCTGGGCCGAGTTCGGCGGCGGCCGCCTGTACTTCGGCCGCCTCGTTGGCATGTGCGACGACGACGGAGTCATCACCGCCACCTACTGCCAACTAGCCACCGACGGCACCGTCACCGCCGGCCAGGTCACCAGCACCCCCGCCTACACCCCCGCCGGCACCCTCACCCTCACCGAGCACTACCACCGCCTCGACGGCGCCACCGGCACCTCAGTAATAGAAGAAGTACACCCGTCATTGGCGCCACCCCCACCAGACTCCCTCCGCGGCTGAGCACCAGGCCGAGGGCGGTGTCACGTCAAGCGATGGAAGTCTTCGGCGATCGCTTGATTGGTCTCCGCGGCGTCCCAGTCATCCGCGAACTCGATCCGGCCGGCGAGCGACCCACGACCGGCAGGCTGCGTCCAGCCAGGATTCTCTTCCTGCAGTTCGTCCATGAATGTGCCTAGCGGTTGGCGGGGGCGGGGAGGATTCGGGCTCCGGGGACGGGGGCTTCGGCTTGGCGGACCATGCGGCAGAGGCCGGATTCGGCGAGTTCTACGGCGAGGTCGACGGCGCTGCGGCTGTCGGCGGCGAGGAACAGGCAGGTGGGACCGGAGCCGGAGATCTGGGCGGCGAGGGCGCCCTGGTCGAGGCCGAACTGGAGGGTGTCGCCGAGCTCGGGGCGGAGGGAGAGAGCGGCCGCCTGGAGGTCATTGCTGAGGGCAACTGCGAGTGCGTCGGCCCGGCCGGAGAGCAGTGCGGTGAGGAGCTCGGGGCGTACCTCGGGCGACTCGACCCGGCGGAGCGGACGCAGCCGGTCCAGTTCGCCGTACACGGCCGGCGTCGACAGTCCGCCCTCGGCGATCGCGAAGACCCAGTGGAACGTGCCGCGCGACATCACCTCGGTGACCTGCTCGCCGCGACCGTGGCCGAGCGCGGTGTGGCCGACCAGGCAGAACGGTACGTCGCTGCCGAGTTCGGCCGCGAGATTCTGCAACTCGGTCTGCGACAACTGCAAGCCCCACAGCCGATTGCACGCCACCAGAGTCGCTGCCGCGTCAGTGGATCCACCGGCCATCCCACCGGCGACCGGGATGGTCTTCCGGATCGTCAGCGCGACGCCTTCCTCGACGTCGTACTCCGCCTGCAGCAACCGCGCCGCGCGGACCGCGAGGTTCGTCTCGTCGGTCGGTACGTCGGCCGCGAAGTCACCGACCGCCTCGACCGAGACCGCCGCGTCGTCGTCCCGCACCACCGCGGTCACATCGTCGTACAGGGCAACGGCCTGGTAGACCGTGGCGACGGGGTGATACCCGTCCGGGCGCGGCGGACCGACCGACAGACCGAGATTGATCTTGGCCGGCGACCGCACCGTGACCTCAGCAGAAGGTGACACGCGGACAGGCTAGGGCATGTCGCGGTCTCCCGCGCAGTCGCGAGCAGGTGCTCGGCGGAGTGCCTCGGGGTGCTGGGGCGAAGGTTGCGATGCTCCAGCATCGTGACCTTTGCACCAGTGCCGCGAGGTGCCCGCCGAGTGCCGCGCAGCACGCGCGGGAGACCGCGACATGCCCTAGGTGCCTCATACAGGTGACTGCCCGCGACCTGCACCCGCGAGGGCGGCGAACTCGGTGATTCCGAGCATCTCGCCGCGCAGGCCCGGATCGATGCCTGTGACCCGGAACACCTCGTCGAGGCGCTCGCGGTCTGGCATCCACCGCGCGAGCGCCGAGCGGACGGTCTTGCGCCGCTGCGAGAACGCCGCCTCGATCACCGCGAACACCTCCTCCCGGCTCGCGCTCGTCGCCGGCGGCTCCCGTCGTTCGAACGCGACCAGCCCCGAGTCGACGTTCGGCGCCGGCCAGAACACGTTCCGCCCGACCGGGCCGGCCCGGCGGACCTCGGCGTACCAGGCGGCCTTCGCGGACGGTACGCCGTACGTCCGCGAACCGGGCGGTGCGGCGAGCCGATCGGCCACCTCGGACTGGACCATCACGAGCCCGTGCCGTAGCGACGGCGACACCTCGAGCAGGTGCAGCAGCACCGGTACGGCGACGTTGTACGGCAGATTGGCGACACACGCCGTCGGCGACCCGATCTGCTCGGGACCGACCGTCATCGCGTCGGCCTCGATCACCGTGAAGTCGCCGGCCTGGTGCGGGGCGTACGTCGCGATCGTCGACGGCAACGCGGACGCGAGCACCGGATCGATCTCGACCGCGGTGACCGGATGCCCTTCAGCGAGCAATGCCAGCGTCAGCGACCCGAGTCCGGGACCGACCTCGAGCACCGTCTCTCCGTCGGACAGTTCAGCCGCGCGGACGATCCGGCGGACCGTGTTGGGGTCGATGACGAAGTTCTGGCCGCGCTGCTTGGTCGGGCGGACGCCGAGCGCGGCGGCCAGTGAACGCACTTCCGCCGGACCGAGAAGTCTCGGTCCGGCGGAAGTGGATGAATCAGACGAGGTCACCCCGTCAGTGTGTCAGGCTCGCTTGCCACACACCGGCCAGGCGCCGTACCCACCGCGGTCGGCCTTGACCTTCTCCGCGATCGCGATCTGCTGCGCCTTCGACGCACCGTTCGCGTTGTAGGCGTACGCAGTACCGCCATACGCCGCCCAGGTGCCGTGGTCGAACTGCAGTCCGCCGTAGTACCCGTTGCCGGAGTTGATCGACCAGTTGCCACCGGACTCGCACTCGGCGATCCGGTCCCAGGCACCGGTGTTGCCGCTCGCCGGCGGATCGGTGTCCGTGGTCGGCGTCGGCTCTTCGGGCTTCGCCTTGGTGCCGACGAGGACCTTCTCGTCGACCGGCGCGGTGACCACCTTGGTCGTGAGCACCTTGCTGGTCGTCAGCTTGCCGTCCAGGTAGGTGTACACGTAGGTGACCGCCTTCGAGCCGTCGGTCCCCTTCGTGGTGGTCTTCTTGGTGCCTTCGAGCATCGTGGCCGACTTGGTCTGGTCGGTCCCGTGCGCGATCGCGAGGGTCTTGGTGACCTTCTTGACGTCGACCTTCACGTACCCGACCCGGTTCACACCGGGCTTGAGGGCGGTGGTCGACGCCGGGCTGATCCGGTCGTCGGAGTCCCAGGCGATCTTGGCGCCGGTGAGAGCCTCACCGACGGTCGACGCCATCGACTTGACGGTCGCGACCTTGCCCTGCCGCACGATCTGCACGGTCTTCGGGGTCTTCACCACGAGCTCCAGGCCCTGGCGCCCGATCGGCGCGCTCCGGCTGGTGGAGAACACCGCTGCGCTGTCGTAGCGCAGACCCAGGTCGGCCAGCGCCTCGTTCACGCTGTCGGCCGTGGTCCAGAACGCCTTCTTGGTGCCGTCGGCATTGACGACCAGCTGGCGGCCGTACTGCACCGCGATCTCCTGGCCGTCCTTCAACTTCGAATCCGGCGACGGGGCGACGACGTCGTGCTCGCCGATCTGAACCTTCTCGGCCTTCAGGGCGTCTGCCACGGTGGAACCGAAGGTGTGCACCTTCTGCACCTGGCCGTCGACGGAGAGGCTCACGGTCTTGCTTTTCGCGGCATACGCCACGGAACCGCCCGCAACAGCGAACGCAGCCGTCGCACCGACGGCCGCGATGATGGACTTACGCACTAACGCTCCCAGGTAGGGCCACCCGGGCACGGGGTCGGACAGCGCTGGCGTAAGGCCGCAAACTCCGGGTAATTCAGGGCCCGGGGACCACGGTCATCGCCGAGGGGCGCGCTGCCCGGAACCTTCCCCGATCCCGGCCAATATCACGAGACAGTAACGAAGATGTCCCGGAAGCGCCAATCCTCTCGTCGGCGAGTCGCAAAATAGTGTAATGGGCCAGTTACGCCAGGTGATTGCCCCAGTGCCCTCGATGCACTACTTCCGCGGTGTTGCGGCGGCCTCGTTTGAGCGACGGGGAGCGCTTGTCCGGGGCCCGGTGGCCGACCGCCAGCAGGCCGATCAGATCGAACCCGGCAGGCACCCCGAACTCGTCGTACAGCTTGGCCACCTTGTCCGCAGGAGGCCCGAAAAAGCACGCTCCCAGGCCTTCGTCGACGACCGTCTGCAGCATCAGCAGGACCGCCATCCCGGTGTCGACGTACCAGTACGGCGCCGTCCAGTGGGACTCGTCGCGGTCGGTCCAGCCCTTGTCCGCTTCGGCGTACCGATCGAGGTACGCGTCCTTGTGGGCGAAGGCGAGGATCAGCAGCGGCGCCCGGCGCAATCCTGTGAGCCATCCCACATACTTCTCGTCGGCGTCGGCGGCCGCGATTCCCCAGTACCGCTCGCGATCGTCGCCCTCCAGCGTCAGGAACGCCCACCCCTGGCTGAAGCCACCGGACGGGGCGTGCAGACCGTTCTCGAGGATCCGTTCCCGGACCTCTGCCGGCACCGGCCGGTCCGGGTCGAAGTTCCGCACCATCCGGCGCCGCCGCACTACCTCACTGAACTCCATGAGCACTGTCTACCAGCCGCCCAACCGAGCAGAAGATCACCGGCTACCACGAGCCGCCGAAGGCTCGGTCGGCGTTGTTGCTCAGGGCGCCGCAGAGTTCGGCGACCGAGATGTTCAGTACGCCGGCCATCTTTCGGGCCGTGTGCGGGATCAGGTACGACGCGTTCGGCTGGCCGCGATGTGGAGACGGCGTCAGGTACGGCGCGTCGGTCTCGACCAGGACGCGGTCGAGCGGGGTCACGGCGAGCGCGTCACGCAGGGACTGGGCGTTCTTGAACGTCACCACTCCCGCGAAGCTCAGGAACGCACCCCGCTCGACGCATTTGCGGGCGAACTCCGTGTCGCCGGAGAAGCAGTGCATCACCAGCCGGTCCGGCACGCCCTCACGGTCCAGGATCTTCAGGATGTCGTCGTGCGCGTCACGGTCATGGATCATCAGTGTCTTGTCCAGCCGCTTCGCCATTTCGATGTGCGCGGCAAACGACTCGTGCTGCGCGGCCCGCCCGTCCTCGCCGGTGCGGAAGTAGTCCAGCCCGGTCTCGCCGATCACCCGGACCTTGTCCGAGGTCTGCGCCAGCCGCTCGATCTCGGCCAGCGCGCTGTCCAACTCCCCTGCTGCCTTGAGTTTCGGCGCTTCGTTGGGGTGCAGTGCGACGCCGGCGATGAGGTTCGGGTACTGCTCCGCGGCCTCGACCGCCCAGACCGCGCCCGGCAGGTCACAGCCGACCTGGACGATCCGCGTGACGCCGACGGACGACGCCATCCGGATCGCTTCGGCCGGGCTCAGCCACGCGCCGTCCTCGCCGTCGGCGATGTCGAGATGGCAGTGCGCGTCGACCACGCTCATCGGCAGCGGGTCGGGCAGCGCCGGGCGACGCCGGTCGCGCGACCGGCCGTCCTCCCCGATCGCTGCGCGCTCCCGGGTCGGCCGGTCGACCTCCACACCATCAGCAGACATGTTGCCCAGGTTACTGACCCTCGGCAGCCTCTTTGACCTTGGCCACGAGCATCTCCCACATGCCCTGGGAGTGCTTCGCCTCCTCCTCGCTCGCGTTGTTGTCCTGCGAGAGCTTGAGGTGGGTCGCGTCGTCGCCGGTCAGCTCATAGGTGAGCGTGTGGTAGTTCTCGGGTACGTCGGGCTGTCCGGTCAACGGGCTGAAATGCGTCAGCCGCAGCAGGCGGCCGGACTCGACCTCGAGGATCTCGCCCTTGTCCTGGTAGGCCTTGCCCTCGAACTCACCGGTCCAGGTGATCGGGCTGCCCACCTGCCAGTCCGTGTCCACCTCGGCACCGAACCACAGCTGCTTCAGTTGCTTCGGATCGGTCAGCACCTCCCAGACCTGCGCAGGAGTCGCCGCGATGTCGGTCTCGGCAGTCGCCAGGTAGCCGGTCATTGGTCATCAGCTCCTTTCTGCTTCGACCGTACGACCGTCGCTCCTTACGGTCTTGTAGAAAAGCGTCACCCGAGTCGCGCCAGCTCCTCGTCGACCACTTCCGGCCCCAGCTTCGCGAACACCGGCGTCGGCGGCCGTACCGGAGTTCCCGGTACGACCGGCTCCGATTCCCAGCGTGGTTGCGCGGAGTAGTCGCCGGTGATGATCGGGTACGACGGCCCGCCGTCGAGGTCGTCGACGTCGCGAACCTCCGGCTGCGGCTGAAACGTCCCGGTTCCGCCCAGCGTCTCGTGCACCTGCTGCGCCGAGTGCGGCAGGAACGGCGCGAGCAGCCGGTTGCTGTCGGCCACCACCTGGGCAGCGACGTGCAGGATCGTTGCCTTCCGCTCCTGATCCGTCTCCTTCCAGGGCGCCTGCTGGGAGAGGTACTGATTGGCGTCCGCGGCGTTCTTCATCGCCGCACTGATCCCGAGCCGGAGCCGATGGTGCCCGAGGTGATCGCCGACCGTCCCGAACGCTTCCTTGCTGCTGGCAAGCAGTTCGCGATCGGCCGGGGTCAGCTCGCCGGCCGCCGGGATCGCGCCGAAGTTCTTCGCGATCATCGACGCGGTCCGGTTCACCAGGTTGCCCCAGGTGCCGACCAGTTCGTCGTTGTTCCGGCGGACGAACTCCGACCAGGTGAAGTCGGAGTCGTGCGTCTCCGGCCCGGCCACGGCGATGAAGTACCGCAACGCGTCCGGCCCGTACCGCTCCAGTACGTCGCGGACGTAGATCACCACCGACCGCGAGGAGGAGAACTTCCGTCCTTCCTGGGTCAAGTACTCGCTGCTGACCACCTCGGTCGGCAGGTTCAGTACGCCGTACGGTCCCGGCGACGCGTTGTAGCCGAGTAGTTCGGCCGGCCAGATCTGCGCGTGGAAGGTGATGTTGTCCTTGCCCATGAAGTAGTACGACAGCGCCTCCGGATCGGACCACCACTTCCGCCAGGCCTCCGGATCACCGCTGCGCCGGGCCCACTCGATACTCGCCGAGAGGTAGCCGATCACCGCGTCGAACCAGACGTACAGCCGCTTGTTCGGGTTGTCCTCCCAGCCCGGCAGCGGCACCGGGATACCCCAGTCGATGTCCCGCGTCATCGGTCGCGGGCGTACGTCGTCCAGCAAGTTCAGCGCGAACTTGAGAACGTTCGGCCGCCAGCCGGTCCGGGTCCGCAGCCAGGCTCCGAGGGCATCGGCCAGAGCCGGGAGATCCAGGTAGATGTGCTCGGTCTCCACGAACACCGGCGTCTCACCGTTGATCCGGCTGCGCGGGTTCCGCAGGTCGATCGCGTCCAGCTGGTTGCCGCAGTTGTCGCACTGGTCGCCGCGCGCACCGTCGTACCCGCAGATCGGGCAGGTGCCCTCGATGTAGCGGTCCGGCAGCGTGCGGCCGGTCGACGGCGAGATCGCGCCCATCCCGGTCCGCGGAACAAGATATCCGTTGCGGTGAACGGTTCTGAACAACTCCTGCGCGACGGCGTAGTGGTTGCGCGTGGTCGTCCGGGTGAACAGGTCGTACGACAGCCCGAGCGCCTGCAGGTCCTCGACGATGACCCGGTTGTACCGATCGGCCAGCTCCCGCGGGGTGACGCCTTCCCGCTCCGCCTGGACGAGGATCGGCGTACCGTGCTCGTCGGTCCCGGACACCATCAGTACGTCGTTCCCAGCCATCCGTTGGTACCGGCTGAACACATCGGACGGAACACCGAAGCCGGAGACATGGCCGATGTGCCTGGGACCGTTCACGTACGGCCAGGCCACGGCGGACAGGATGCTGGTCATGCGGCCGACTGTAGAGCCCGGGCCACGTCACCGGCGACCGGTTTGGCAGCGCGGATCGCGGATCCCCGACACTCACCAACCTGCGATTGCCGGCCGGGAGCGTGCCTGCGCACGCGGAGCGGCGAGCTGCCTGCTGAGGTTGGTGAGTGCCGCAGGTCCGGGCTACAGGAGTACGACGACTTTGCCGGGGGCGTGGCCGGATTCGCTGAGTTCCTGGGCCTTGGCGGCGTCGGCCAGGGCGAAGGTCTCGGCGATCCGGACTGTGAGCGTGCCGTCCGCGACGGCTTGGAGCTGATCGGCCAGGACGGCGCGCGCTGCCTCGGGCGTGGCCGTGCTGCCCATCCAGACCGTGACGCCGAGCTGCCCGGCGGCGAAGTCGGCGATCGTGACGATGCGATCGGTGCTGCCGCGCAGCTCGATCGACTCCTGCAGACCACCCAGGCCGGCGCAGTCGAAGACCGCGTCGATGCCGTCCGGGGCGACCGCGCGCACCCGGTCAAGCAGACCGTCGCCGTACTCGATCGGGATCGCCCCGAGCGAGCGGAGGAAGTCGTGGTTGCCGAGCGACGCCGTACCGATCACGGTGACGCCCGCGGCCTCGGCGAGCTGGACAGCGACCGAACCGACCGCACCCGCGGCACCGTGCAGCAATAGCGTCTCGCCGGCCTTGACGCCAAGTTCGTCGAGGACTCCCTGCGCGGTCTGACCCGCGATCGGGACACCGACCGCCTGTTCCCAGCTCACATCGGCCGGTTTGCGGGCGACATTCGCGACGACCGCGTGCTCGGCGTACGAGCCGGTCGAGGACCATCCGACCACCTCGTCCCCAATGGCAAAGCCGTCCCCGGCTTCGTCAACGACCCCGGCGACCTCGAGCCCTGGGATGGCCGGGAACGTGACCTCCATGAAGTCCTTCGCCCAGCCGCTGCGGACCTTGTAGTCGAGCGGATTCACTCCGGCCGCGCGGACCCTGACCCGCACCTGTCCCGGGCCGGCGTGCGGCTCGGCCACGTCCCGGACCCGCAGTACCTCGGGACCCCCGAACTCCTCGAAGACCACCGCTTGCATATCCCTGCCTCCACTCGTCGATGTAATGGCTTCGAACGAAGCCTCCGGCAGGCCGCGGTAACGCCGACTGGCCGTTCGGGTAGTTGTCCACCGGCCGAAAGACGGGCTCGGGTGGATGCATCAACCGACGTAGGCTGATCGGCATGCAGACGGCAGACCCGGCGCAACTGCTGACCACCGCGGCGCAGATCATCGACGGACCGGCGGCGGAGATCCTCGAGCGACTGTCCGCGGCGACCACGGAACTGATCCCGCACCGCGCGGTCGCCCAGCTCGCCTCCCAGTGTGCATCCACACCTGTCACGGCGTACGGCGAACCCGGCCTGGCCGAGGCGGTCACCGGCGCGGACCTGGCCGGCCTGCTCGGCACCGTGACCGCGGGCCACCCGTGGCAGGGCGTCGTACCGATCGCAGGCTCGAAGCACTACGTCCTGGCCGTCGCCAGCGACCGGGCACCACGCGGATCGGTGGTCGTCTTCATCCGGGACGACGAGACGCCGACGACCGCGGGCACCACGCTGCAGGCGCTGTGGGACGTCGTCACCGCGCACATGTACCAGCTGACCCTCGAGCGCGAGCCCGGCGTACTGGCCCAGAACCGCGCCGTGGCCGAGGCCCGCGCCGACGTCGCCGCCGAGCTCGGTGAGGCGCACGCGGCATCGCTGGCCACCTTCCTCGGCGTACTGCGGAACCAGCGGATCGACGACACCTCGGCCCGCACGATGGTGGTGGAGCTCGCGCTGAACGGCCTGGCGGACCTACGGACCGACACCCAACGCGACCTCGTGTACAGCGGCGAGGAGCCGGCCGGCAAGGCGTTCGACCGGCTCGCGGAGTCTCTGCGCGCCCTGCTCCGGCACGGCCCGATCGACCTCGAACTGGATGCCCCTGGCAACGATCAGCTGATCCCGGCCGGCGTCGCCCATACCGCTCGGGTCGCGGTCCGCGCCGTCATCCTGGCGATGCTCACCCAGGACGGCGTACGGCGGATCCGGGTCGGCTGGCAGTGGACCGGGACCGAGCTCCGCTCGACCGTCCGCGACGACGGACCCGGCCGGATCGAGGACGTCCTCGATCTCGGGCAGCTGGCCGAGCGCCTCCGCCTGCACGAGGGCGACCTGGACCTGGACGCCGTACCCGGCTGGGGCATCACTGCTCGCATCACCCTCCGGACCCACCCGGAGGCCCGGACCACCACCTCGGATCCGCTGATCGCGCTCGGGTCACGCGAGCTGGAGGTGCTGGAGCGGCTGGCCCAGGGACACCGCAACCGCTCGATCGCCGACGACCTGCACATCAGCGAGTCCACGGTGAAGTTCCACGTCGCGAACATCCTGACCAAACTGGCCGTGACCACCCGGACCCAGGCCGCCGCCCTCTACCACGCGACGGCGACCGCCTAGCTCTCCTCGAGACGCGGGAACAGGGCGTCGCCCTTGGTCAGGGTGGCGCCGGCGGGGAGTTGGCCCCAGGTGGCGGCGTCCTGGACGCGCTGGTCCTTGAGCTGGCCGAGCTTCTCCTCGGCGCCGAGCAGGGTCCACAGCTTCGCGGCCGACTTCGGCATCGTCGGGTTGTGCAGTACGGCGACCGCCCGCAGCGCCTCGGCGGCGGAGTACAGGATCGTCGCCAGGCGGTCCCGCTGGGACTCGTCCTTCGCGACCTTCCACGGCTCCTGCTCGGTCACGTAGCCGTTGATCGCGCCGACCAGCTCGTTGATCGCGGCCAGGGCGTCCTGGAACGCGAGCGTGTCCATCGCCTTGTCCGCGGTCGCGACGGTCTGCGCGAGCTTGTCGGCCAGCGCCTGCTCGGCCGGTCCGTGGTCCGTCGGCTCCGGCAGCGCGCCGTCGAAGTACTTCCCGACCATCGCCGCGATCCGGCTGGCCAGGTTGCCCAGGCCGTTGGCGAGCTCGGAGGTGTAGACAGCGCTCAGGTGCTCCCAGGAGAACGACCCGTCCGACCCGAACTGGATCGTGCGCAGGAAGTAGTACCGGAACGCGTCCGACCCGAAGTGGTCGGTGATCTCGTGCGGCGCGATCGCGGTCAGCTTGGACTTGCTCATCTTCTCGCCGCCGACCAGCAGCCAGCCGTGCGCGAACACCTGCCTCGGTACGGCGACCTCCGCGGCCATCAGCATGGCCGGCCAGATCACCGCGTGGAACCGGAGGATGTCCTTGCCGACGAGGTGGACGTTCGCCGGCCACAGCCGCTCGAACCGCTCCGGGTCGGTGCCGTAGCCCGCCGCCGTCACGTAGTTCAGCAGCGCGTCGATCCAGACGTACAGGACGTGGTCCTCGTCCCACGGCACCGGGATGCCCCAGTCGAAGGTGGACCGGGTGATCGACAGGTCCTGCAGGCCCTGCTTGACGAACGCGATCACCTCGTTCCGGGCGCTGGCGGGCGCGACGAAGTCCGGCTGGGATTCGTACAGCTCCAGCAGCTTGTCGGCGTACGCCGAGAGCCGGAAGAAGTAGTTGGTCTCGGAGACCTTCTCCAGCTCGGTGCCGTGGATCATGCACCGCTGGGTGCCGTCCTCGTCGGTGCGGATGTCGGTCGGCAGCTTGAACTCCTCGCAGCCGACGCAGTACAGGCCCTCGTACTCGCCCTTGTAGACGTCGCCCTTGTCGTAGAGCTTCTGCCAGAACTCCCGGACCCGCTCGGTGTGGTGCTGCTCGGTGGTCCGGATGAAGTCGTCGTACGCGATGTCGACGTCGACCCAGGCCGGCTTCCAGGACTCCTCGACCAGCTTGTCCGTCCAGGCCTGCGGGGACATGCCCTGCGCCTCGGCGCTGCGCATCACCTTCTCGCCGTGCTCGTCGGTACCGGTCAGGTACCACTTCTGCTCGCCACGCTGGGCGTGCCAACGGGTCAGGACGTCCCCGGCCACCGTCGTGTAGGCGCTGCCGATGTGCGGCGGTGCCGTGACGTAGTAGATCGGGGTGGTGACGTAATAGGCCTTCTCGGACATAGGTAAAAGGGTAGTGCCGCGGGCCAGGGCTATTTACCAGGGTCTCGTGCGGCCAGTACGGCGTCGTACACGGTGCGTTTCGGGACGTTGAAGCGCTTGGCGACGTCCGAGATGGCCTGCTTACGCGGCGTACCCGCCTCCTCGTCGGTGGCGACCTCCGCGGCGAGCTCGGCCGGGGTGAGGACCTTGTTCGGGTCCGCGCCGGACACGACGACCGTGATCTCGCCCCGGACGCCGTCCTTGGACCAGGTCACGAGCTCGTCCAGCGGGCCGCGTTTGACCTCTTCATACGTCTTGGTGAGTTCCCGGCAGACCGCCGTACGACGATCCGCGCCGAAGGCCTCCGCCATCGCCTCGAGTGACGCGGTCAGCCGGTGCGGCGCCTCGAAGAACACCATCGTCCGCGGCTCGTCCGCCAGGTCCGCCAGCCGCCGGGCCCGCTCCCCGGGTTTCCGCGGCAGGAACCCCTCGAACGTGAACCGGTCCACCGGGAGACCGGACAGCGCCAGCGCAGTCAGCACCGCCGACGGCCCCGGTACGGCGGTCACCTCCACGCCGACGTCGATCGCGGCGGCCACCAGCCGGTATCCGGGATCCGAGACGCTCGGCATCCCCGCGTCGGTCACCACCACGACGGTCTGCCCCGAGGTCAGCGCGTCCAGCAGCTCGGGCGTCCGCTCCCGCTCGTTCCCCTCGAAGTAGCTGACCACCCGGCCGGCGACCACGACCCCCAGCTCCGAAGTCAGCCGCCGCAACCGCCGCGTGTCCTCGGCGGCCACCACATCCGCCTCGCCCAGCACCCGCCCCAGCCGCGGCGAGGCGTCCAGCACGTCCCCGATAGGAGTCCCCGCCAACACCAATCGCCCGGTCATGCCGCCGAGTCTAGGGCGCGTGCATCTCGACAGGAGGTGTCGGTTCCGGGAGGTCCGATCCCCGCCTGAGCACCGCTCAGGCGGGGCCTCTCCAGCCGAGACGTCCTGTCGAGATGCACAGTCCTTGAGGCGGAGTGACCGGGGCGTCCGTACCATGGCGGGCGTGACTGCTGTGATCGAGGACGGAACCGCGCGCCGTGCGGACGCTGCCACCGGGCGGGAGACGCTGGGGCGCGACGTACTCGGGAGACGGTTGCCACCGCTGAAGGAACGCCTGTACTCGCCGATGCCGCGCGACTTCGAGGGCGGCTGGATCGCCACCCTGGCGATCACCGCGCTGGCCGCGTTCATCCGGTTCTGGCACCTCGGCGACCCGGCCAAGTTCGTCTTCGACGAGACGTACTACGCCAAGGACGCCTTCAGCCTGCTGAAGTTCGGGTACGCCCGGCAGTTCATCGACCAGCCGGAGGGCGCCGCGGACAAGGCGATCCTGGCCGGCAACCTGGACGTCTTCAAGGACACCCCAAGCCTGACCGTGCACCCCGAGGTCGGCAAGTGGATGATCGCGGCCGGTGAACAACTGTTCGGGATGAACACGTTCGGCTGGCGCTTCATGCCGGCCCTGTTCGGCGCGCTGACCGTGCTGCTGGTGATCCGGACCGTACGGCGGATGACCCGGTCGACCCTGATCGGCAGCATCGCGGGCATCCTGCTCGCGGTCGACGGCCTGCACTTCGTGATGTCCCGGGTCGCGCTGCTCGACATCTTCCTGGCGTTCTGGCTGGTGGCCGCGGTCTCCTGCCTGGTCGCCGACCGGGACTGGACCCGGCGCCGGCACGCGAGGTCCCTCGACACCCCGGTCCCCGACGGCGAGCGCCGCGGACTCGGCCGCTGGCTGCTGTTCCGGCCCTGGCGGATCCTGGCCGGTGTCTGCTTCGGCCTCGCGCTCGGCACCAAGTGGTCGGCGATCTGGGTGCTGGCCGGCTTCGGCATTCTCGTCTTCGCCTGGGACTACGGCGCCCGGCGCGCGCTCGGCGTACGGCTGGCGTTTCTGAAGTCCGTGCTGGTCGACGGCATCCCGGCGTTCATCAGCATCGTGCTGGTCGCGGGCGTCACGTATCTGGCCACCTGGACCGGCTGGCTGCTGCACGACAACGCCTACGACCACGACTACGCGTCCAAGAATCCGGCGACCGGCGTGATGAAGATCGTCCCGGACGACTTCAGATCGCTGCTGCACTACCACCAGGAAGTGCTCGCGTTCCACACCGGTGACTACATCAAGAACGCCACCCACCCGTACGCCTCGAACCCGGCCGGCTGGCCGATCATCGCCCGCCCGATCGGGTTCGACGCGGTCAACGACATCAAGCCCGGGACGCCGGGCTGCAACCCGCCGGCCGGCCAGAACTGCCTGTCGGTGATCTCTGCGCTGGGTACGCCGATCCTGTGGTGGGGCGGAGCACTCGCGCTGATCGCGGCCCTGGTGCTGTGGATAGGCTCGCGGGACTGGAGATTCGGGATACCGATCGTCGGCTATGTCACCTGCTGGGTGCCGTGGTTCGCGTTCGACGACAGACCGATCTTCTTCTTCTACGCCGTCACGATGATCCCGTTCACGGTGATGGCGCTGGCGCTGGTCCTCGGCAAGATCCTCGGACCGGCCAGATCGGCGTTCGGCAACGCCACACCACGCCGCCTGATCGGCAGCGCGGTGGTCGGCGCCTTCGTCGTACTGGTCGTGCTGAACTTCGCCTACATCTGGCCGATCCTCACCGACAAGGTCCTCCCCCACTCCGACTGGCTCAGCCGAATGTGGTTCAAATCCTGGATCTGAGCCGGCGTACAGCTGGACAGGTAGTACCTGGCGACTCGCGGTGCAGCTGAGCGAACGCGGCGTCCGGTGTACGGCGTACCGCAGGTGCACTACCTGTCGATCGGTACGCCGCTCCTTGCCCGCTCACAGATTCAGCCGCAACCGGCAGACATCCCCAGCGGTTCTGGGTTCTCCCCTCGCATACCGGTGGACAACTCACAACACCAGGGGATCTCCGCTCGAGTGAAGCGGTGTGGTTGGGGACTAATGGCCGAGTTCGCCGTGGTTCTTGAAGCGTTTCTTGTGACGCTTGGCGGACGACTGGCCGCCGACGCCGCCGAAGAGAGCCAGGCCCTTGACCACCACGACGGGCGCGTCGGGGTGCGGGTCGTCGCTCCCGCGGGCTCCGAAACCGCCGAAGATGCCGACGCCCTCGTTGCGGACGGTGACCCCCTCGGGGACGGTGATGTCGATCCCGCCGAACACCGCGAACGCCCAGATCGTCACCTCGCGGCCCTCGAAGACCGCGTCGGTCATGTCCAGGTCGTGCCCACCGAACACCGCGACCGCATTGGTACGCCGCTTCACCCGCCAGCGGCCCGTCCGCTCACCGCCGCCGAAGATCGCCAGCATGGTGTCGAAGCTGTCCTGCGGGTTCGCCGGCTCCTCGATCGGGACCGGGCTGTTCGACGTGACCGGCTGGGCCATCGGGCTCGGCAGCGGCGTCGTCCCACCCGGGATGACCAGGTCACTGGTGATCGGCTCCAGTTCACCGAGGGTCTTGGCCTGCAGCGTCTGCTCCAGCCGCTCGGCATGCTCGTCCTGAGTCAACCGCCCCGACATCAAGGCTTCCCGCAGTACGTCGACGACCTGGTCGCGATCGGTGTCGGACGCACGCAGGCGCGCATGCGGGTTCTGGCGGTCGGGCAGGTTCTCCATAAGACCGAACGATATATCGAGACAGGCCCGAAACGGAGCCTGAATCTTCCGGATCGATTCCCTGACCGCCGGGGGTCAGGTCAGGCTCGGTGTACGGCGTACTCGGACCGCGAACAGGACCGCGAGCAGCGTGATCGCGGAGAACGCCAGCGCGGTGCCCGGGTACCCGCCGAGGCCCAGGCCGAGACCGCCGATGGCCGCGCCGAGGAACGTGCCGAGGCTCATCCCGGCGGCGTTGACGCTGAGGGCCGAGCCGCGGAGATCTCCACTGCGGCGGACCAGAAGAGTGGTGACGCAGGCGGCGACGGTCGCGTGGCTGGCACCGAGGAGTGCGGTCAGGACGAGAGTCAGCGGAAGCGTCGGTGAGAAGTAGAAGAGGACAACGCTGGTCAGCGCGACGCTGAGCCCGATAAGCAACATCTTCTCCGGGCCGATCCACGGACGTTCGAGCGCGATGTGGCGGCCGGCCAGGAGGTTGCCGAGGAAGAACGACGCGCCGCTCAGCGACCAGACGAGTGCGAACCAGCCTGGTGCAAGGTCGAACTTCTCGTCGTAGAAGGCAGCGAGGTACGCCAGGTATCCCATGAAGGCGGCCGTCCGGAGCATCGCGACGACGAGCAGCGGAAGGGCGCCGGGGATCCGGGCCAACTCGCGGTACGTCGTGAGGTAGCTGATCCGTTGGTTGCCGCCCACCCGCAGCGGCGCCTTCCGGCCGCGGCCACGCCAGAAGAACGCAGCCGACAACGCCAACGAGACGGTCGACGCGGCGAGCAGGTTGCCTCGCCAACCCCACAGCAGTCCTGGTACGGCGAGAACCGGTGCAGCCAGCATCGCCATCATCGAGGTGGTCGCGGACACCAGCGTCGCGGCCCGCCCTGCCGCCGCCGCGGACGTGAACCGGTCGGCCGCGGCCGCACCGATCGACGGCGCAAGGATCGAGGTGGATGCCCCGATCAACAAACAGAACGCCGCCAGCGCAAACACGTTGCCCACAGCACCAAGCGCCGCCGAGACCCCCAGCAACGCCAGCCCACCCGCAGCCACCAACTCCCGCGCCAACCGATCGATCAACGGCGCCACCAAGAATCCGACCACCAACGCGGCCAATCCACCCAGCCCCCGCAACCCGCCGATCTCCGCCACATCCCCACCAGCCGCGGCCGCGATCGGCACCAGGTACATCCCGAACACCGTGAACGGAATCAAACTCACCGCCGACGCCACCAGGAACGGCCACAACCGCCGTACCATCCACAGATCCCCAGGCACCTCTGTCGGCCGCCGGCCGACGACACTGCTCATGCGTCCGTCCTGGTGGGGTAGCGGTAGAGGGAGGTGGAGCGGGCACTGAACTGGGAGAAGGGGAAGGGCTCGGCGGAGAGGGCCGTGACTCCGGAGCCGAGGAAGGCGCGGACCACAGCACTCCCGGTCTGCGCATAGATCGCCAGTGGCTTCGATTGCTGGCGGCAACGATCGAGGAGTACGTCGAAACTCCCGTTGGACAAGGTCATCCCGGTCGCCACGACGGCGTCGGCGGCGTCGATGACCTCAGTCATGTCACGAGAAACTGGCAGCCCGGACGCGGTCTCGCGCAGGTTGAAGTCGCAGGGCAAGCAGATCCCACCCCGCTCGGTGATCGCGTCGACGAGTGGGTTCACCACCCCGATCAGCGCGACCTTCCAGCCGGGTCGAACGTCGAGCAGCCCGGCGACCGCCGCATCCCGGGCCCGTGCGCGGACGTCCGGCGCACCGGCGGGAAGCACGATCTCCTCGGCTCCGGCTGCCGAATGATGCGGCTCCACCGACGCGAGATACGCGTCCAGTGCCGCGATCCTCACCGGCAACGGACCATCCGCGATCAACTCGTCCAGCGACACGCCGGACGCATCCGCGCAGTACGACGGATCGAGCTCGCCGGCCTCGAACGAGCACGCGCCGAAGACTTCGCCGACGCGGAGCAGGACGTAGTAGTTCCGGTACGTCACCTCGGCGCCCGGCAGCCGAGTCGTGTGATGCAGCCAGAACGCGCTCGTCACGGACAGCGTCGACGGAGCCGGACCTCGGGAACCAGCGAGGACAGACGAGGTGAGCGCAGCCACGGAAGCGGTCATCGGCCAGCCTTTCGGTCGTCGGTCAGGCCAAACACTAATGCGACGGAGTCGCAGATGGAAACTCCTCGCGCCGTGTCCAGGCAGATTCCCGGCGGTCCCACGACATGGCCGACCACGGCACCGCGAGCTGGTCCAGCGAGTCGATCTCGCGCGGTCGCATCGACTCCATCGGCCGGGCGTCGGCGTGCCGGGCGAACGCGGACTCGACGTACCGCGTCCCGGTGTCGGCGGCCAGGAACACATGCTTACGGCTGCTGTCGCAGTTGTGTTCCCACAGCGCCGAGAGGTACGCCGCTCCCGCGGACAGGCCCGCGAACACCCCGGACGTCCGTAGCAGGTCCACCGCGGCCGACATCGCGTAGTCGAACGACACCCAGTGCAGCCGGTCGTACAGCTCGTGCCGGACGTTGCGGAACTCGATCGAGCTGCCGATCCCCGCGATGATCATCTCCGGATCCTGGGTGTGCCCGGCGCCGAAGGTGATGCTGCCGAACGGCTGTACGCCGACCAGGTTCACGTCCCGGCCGCGATCGCGCAGGTACTCCGCGATCGCACCCGTCGACGCGCCGGTCCCGACCCCTCCGACGAGACACAGCGGGCCGGCCGGCACGAGTTCGGCCACGAGATCCGCGACCGCGCCGTACCCGAGGTAGTGGATGTCGTCGTGGTACTGCTGCATCCAGTGGTACGACGGGTTGTCGCGCAGGATCTCGCCGATCCGGCGGACCCGGAGGTTCTGGTCGAGCTGCAGGTTGTTCGACGACGGCACCTGCTCGACGGTCGCGCCGAGGATCTCCAGCTGGATCTTGAGCGTCCGGTCAACGGTGGTCGAGCCAACGATGTGGCACCTCATCCCGTACCGGTGACAGGCCAGCGCCAGCGCATGCGCGTAGATCCCGCTCGAGCTGTCGATCAGCGTGTCGCCGGGCCGGACCGCGCCGGTCTCCAGCAGGTGCCGGACGGCGCCGAGCGCGGAGTACACCTTCATCGTCTCGAACCGCAGGCAGATCAGATGATCGCCGACCCGGATCGGATCCGGGTCCTTGATCGCCTCCGCCAGGTGGTCGTGCAGTCGCGTCATCGGCGCGGTTCGCTCCTCGTGTCGATTGTCAGCACGGGCGGAGATTGTGGGTGACCGATCGAGGCGGCCCTCACCAGCCGCCGGGTCAGTTCGTGGTGCGGTTCGGTCATGACGGTCGCGGGTCGTCCTTGCTCGACCACGCGGCCGGCATCGATCACCAGGACGTGGTCGGAGACCGCCGCGACCAGGCCGAGGTCGTGGCCGATCCAGATCAGCGCGGTACCGCGGTCCTTCAGCTCGGTCAGCAGTTCGACGACGAGCGCCGTACCGCGGTCGTCGAGCGCGGTGGTGATCTCGTCGCAGATCAGTACGTCGGGGTGCGCCAGGACGGCCCGGGCGAGGGCGGCCCGTTGCAGCTCACCACCGGAGAGGCGGCTCGGCGTACGGGCTGCTGTCATCGCGGAGACGCCGAGGCGGGCGAGGGTCGCGACGGCTTCGGCGTGGGCCTGCTTGGGGTCGAGGCCCCGGAGGCGTTGGGCTGTCCGGGCGACTTGCTGATCGACCGGGCGGCGCTCGTCGAACGAGCCGCGGACCTCTTGCCAGACGTACTGGACGCGGCGGTTCTGGGGGCGTGATCGCTTGCGTAGGACGGGTAGCGGTTCGTCGTCCAGGAGGAGGCCGCCGGTGTAGCGCTCGTGCAGGCCGGCCAGGCAGCGGGCCAACGTGGTCTTGCCACTACCGGAACGGCCGACGACGCCCACGCACGCGCCCGGGCGGACGGCGAGGTCGATCTCGTGCAGGATGGGGTCGCGGCCGCGGGGACGCAGCGACGCGGACAGCTTCATTGCCTGGAGCAACGGATGCCCGGCGGCAGTGGTTCCCGATCGCTCGAGGTCGGGTGCTTCTGGGAGTACGTCGGGACCGCCGGAGTCGATCACTCGGCCGGCGGACAGCACCACGACGCGGGTGGCGAGCGCGCGGACCAGGTCGAGATCGTGACTCAGCAACAAGATCCCGAGCCCGTCGGCGGCCAGCTCTCTCAGCTCGTGGACCAACTGCAGGCGGGTGATCGAGTCGAGGCCGGTGCTCGGCTCGTCCAGCACCAGTACCTTCGGGCGGCACGTCAACGCCTGCGCAAGCGCGACCCGCTGCCGCTGCCCACCCGAGAACTGATGCGGAAACCTCCGCAACGTCTCCCGATCCGCCGGCAACTGCGCCGCCCTAAGGGCTCCCGGGACCACCGACTCCCCACGGTGATGCAGCCCCTCGAGCTCACGCAACGTCGTACCGATCCGCCGCGCCGGATTGAGCGCACTCCCCGGATGCTGAGGCATATACGCCACCACCCGCCCCCGAACCCCCGCCGCCGCCTCCGTCACTCCGTTGCCATCAACAATGACCTCTCCCCCGACCTCCACCCTCCCCTCCAGCCGAACCCCTTCCCCAACCTCCCCCAACAACGCCAAGGCCGAAGTAGTCTTCCCCGACCCCGAAGCCCCCACCAACGCCGTAACCTCCCCCACCCCCACCACAAACGAAACCCCATCCACCAGAACGGCATGCCCAGCAAAAGCCCCCAGCCCCCTCACCCGCACGACCACGTCCCGCCGCCCGGTCCCACCCGACTCCTGCGGCGTCTGCTGGGTCGACCCAGCAGACGGTGGGTTGGCCAACCGGAATCCCATGGGCCAACCCACCGACGGATGGGTCAGCCCAGCAGATGGGGGATCGGGGGGTGGGGTGGTCATCGGGTGGCCTCGGTCGGGCGGCGGGTGTGGTGGAGGAGGCGGTCGGCCAGGAGGTTGAAACCTAGGGTGAACGAGACCAGGAGGAGGGCCGGCGCCAGGACGGACCAGGGTTGGAGGAGGAGGCCTTCGCGGTTGCGGGAGATGCTGACCGCCCAGTCGGGGGCGGTGGGGCTGAGGCCCAAGCCGAGGAAGTTGACGGAGGCAACCAGGAACACGCCGAGGGTGATGCGGGTGCCGAGGTCGGCGGCGACCGGGGCGAGGACAGACCGCCCGACGTACCCGAGGTGGATGGCGAACCAGGACTCGCGCTGCATCCGAAGGGCTTCGACCACCGGACTGCTCGCAGCGTCCAGCGCAGCCGCCCGGACCAACCGGGCAACCGTCGGGACGTTGACCAAGGCAACCGCCAACGTGATCGCGAGCGCCGACGCCCGCCACCCGACCGCGACCACGCTGATCACGAGAAGCGAAGGCAACGGCAGCAGTACGTCGAGCGGCCGGATCAACCCCTCGTCCAACCACCGGTGCCGCGTCGACGCAGCCACCAACCCAATCAACCCACCGATCACGTACGCGATCACCACAGCCCCGATCGCCATCCCCAGAGCCGTCCTCCCACCCACCAGCAGGAGTTGCAGCACATCCCGCCCCAACCCATCCGTCCCCAAAACCCCATCCGACGCATAAGGCAACCCCGCCCCCACCCCAACCCGCACCAGAGGCCCGAACACCGCCACTCCCACAGGAACCCCAACCAACCCCACCCCCACAACACCCGAAACCCGACCACGGACCACCCGAAGCCGTCCGTCACCCCCCGCCCTCCCAGAACCCGCGCGCCGCCCACCGAGCGCTCGCAAACGTCCGAGCACCCCGGCACGCAGGCGCCGCCGACCGCTGGCGACGTCACCCGGGTCAGACGCGACGACCCGTCGTTCAGGTGTGCGGTTCATCGGAGGAGTTCCGTTCGGGGGACCAGGCGGTTGCAGAGGAGGTCGGCGGCTAGGTTGAGGAGGAGGGCGGCTACTGCTAGGACGAGGGTCAGGCCCTGGACCACTGGGACGTCGCGGGTTTCGACGCCGTCTACCAAGGCGGTGGCGAAGCCGGGGATGGCGAAGATCGCCTCGACCACGAGGACCCCACCCAGCAACGTGTCGCCAGTTCGAGCCAGCTCCTGTACGCCGGGGACCGCGGCGTTCGGCAGCACGTGCCGGAGCAGCAACCGTCGTCGGGGGACCCCAAGCCTCCGCGCCTGTACGACGTACTCCGCGGTCAGCGCCGTGATCGTCCCCGCGCGCACCTGGCGTGACAGCAAGCAGACCGTGCGCCCAAGAAGCACCGCAACTGGCAGGACCAGCAACACCGGCGAAGCGAGCAGCGACCCGCCGATCCAGGTCGCCGGCAACCACCCGAGCTTCAGCGAGAACACCGCCACCAGCAGCACCGAGATCACGAAGTCCGGGATCGCACTCAACGCCAGCGTCACCGACGTGATCGCCCGATCGAGCCGCCCGCCCTCCCGCGTCCCCATAAGAATGCCGAGGGCAACAGCCAGTGGCACGACGACCGCGAGCGTGGCCAGCGTGAGCACCAGCGTCGCCCCGACCGAGCTCTTCACGATGTCGACCACCGGCCCCCCGCTGATCAACGACGTACCCAGATCACCCCTGACCACGCCGCCGAACCAACCAACAAACCGTTCCACCAAAGGCTGGTCGAGCCCCAGCTCAGCACGCAGCCGCGACACCTGATCCGGCGTCAGCGTCTCGGTGAACCGCATGTCCGCCGCATCCCCCGGCAGCAACGCAGTCAGCACGAACACCAACACCGACAGCACACCTAGCTGAAGGACGGCGAGCAGCGCCCGCTGTCCGGCGTACGACCGCATTCAGGCCAGCCACACCTTGTCGAACCGGCCGGAGTCCAGCGTGTTCGGCGGCACCGCCTGCACCCCCTGCACCGTCGCCGACACCGCGACCAGATAATCCGGCAGCCCCCACGCAAGAATGCCGCCCTCGTCCCGCAGCGTCCCCTGCAGCTCGCCGTACTTCGCCGACCGCGCACCCTCATCCGTCAACCGCTGCGCAGCCGCAAACCCAGCGTCAAAACCAGCCCGGCGCCAATGCGTCACATTGAACGGCGACTTGCTCAGCAGCCGATCAGTGACGTACTGCGGAATCGGCATCGCACCGGACCGATGGTTGCCAATGCCCCCCTTCGTCAGCAGGTCCTTCGCGTACGTCTGCGCACTCCCCGGAACGATCTTGAGCTTCACCCCAGCCTCAGCAACCTGCTCCGCGAACAGCGTGGCCGACTCGACAAACCCAGCCGATGCATCCGCGGTCAGGAACTCGATCTCCTTGTTCACCAACCCGGTCTTCCGCAGAAGGTCCTTGGCCTCCGACACGTTGCGCTCCCGCTGCGCCAGGTCGGCCGGATAGTACTGATACCCCTTGCCGAACAGGTCATTTCCGACCTCACCACGACCCGCGAGCACCACGTCGACCAACCGCTGCCGGTCGGCGAGCAGCTTGAACGCCATCCGCACATCCGGATTGTCGAACGGCGGCCGATCCACCTTCATCACAAACGCCTGCATCGTGCTGGCCTTCGCCGCCACGATCCGCACCGTCCGACCGGCCGACGCGGTCCGCGCAAACGTCGCAGTCATGTCATTCGCGTACTCCGCCTGTCCACCCTGTACGGCGTTCGCCCGAGCCTCGGAGTCGGCGGAGAGGATGTGCAGTTCCTCGATCCGGGCCGGCTCGTCCCAGTAGTCGTCGTACCGGTTCGCGATCATCGACCGGCCGGCCGCGAACGAGACGAACCGGAACGGGCCGGTCCCGACCGGTTTCGCCGGATCCTTGAAGCCGTCCCGCACGATCTGGGTCCCGATTCCCGCCAGCAGGGCAGGGAATTCCGCGTTCGGCGCGGTCAGCGTCAGCTCGACCGTGCGCGCATCGACGGCCCGGCTGCGCCGCAGGTCCAGGGTCGCGAGCGACGACTGAGCGACGCGTTCCGGCACGGCCGGGTCGGCGATCCGGGCGAGGCTGTAGAGCACGTCCTCGCTGGTCAGCTTCCCGCCGTCGTGAAAGGTCGCATCCCGGAGACTGAACCGCCAGGTCGTCGCCTCGCCGTCGTGCTCCCACTTCTCGGCCAGCCGCCCAACCGGCTTCAGATCAGGCCCGAGCTCGACCAGCTTCTCGTACGTCGCCTTGTGCCGCGCGATGTCCACGAACAGGCTCTGGACGTGCGGATCGAGGACCTCCTTGGCACCGCCACCGGCGTACACGGCCCGCAGCCGGCCGCCGTTCTTCGGTTGGGCCGCGGCCTCGCCATCGGCGCCGCAACCGGTCAGTCCGGCCAGTGCCGACGCACCGGCCAGCCCCAGGAACCCGCGTCTGTTCAGAGCATCGGACACGCGCCACATCCTCACGTTAGTGAAAACGATTGTCAAATCCAGCGCGCATCCGAACCCGACGCCATCATTCTTCCGACCCCGTCCCCCGACTGCTCTCCGTGACGGCGTGTCACGTCTGAATACCGGGAGTCACCACCAGAAAGCCCGCCCCGGCGCAGAGAGCACCGGGACGGGCTGGAGAAGCAGGACGATCAGGCAGCGGCGGGGACTCGCACGCTGGCGAGGGCGTTGCTCCAGCTGATCACCTGGTCGAGCATGGCGTGGACCTCGGGCTCGTGGAAGTCGGCCGGGGCGAACTCGGAGTAGTTCTTGAAGTCGGTGGCCAGCGACAGCGTGACCTGGTTGCGGACGTCGGCGACCTTGAGCTCGCCCATCACCAGGCGCAGGTGCTCGACCGCGCGGGCGCCGCCGACGGCGCCGTAGCTGACGAAGCCGGCCGCCTTGTCGTTCCACTCCTTGAACAGGAAGTCGATCGCGTTCTTCAGCGCGCCGGACGTCGAGTGGTTGTACTCCGGGGTGACGAAGACGAACCCGTCGAACGACCCGATCTTCTCGGCCCAGGCGTGCGTGTGCGGCTGGCTGTACTGACCCATCGACGGCGGCACGGCCTCGTCGAGGTGCGGCAGCTTGTAGTCGGCGATGTCGACCAGCTCGAACTCGGCGTCGCTGCGCTGCTTGGCGAGATCCAGCACCCACTGCGCCACGGCTTCGCCGTTGCGGCCCGGGCGGGTGCTGCCGAGGATGATCGCGATCTTGGGCATGACTGTTCCTTCACGAAGAGAGGGGCGCCCGAAGGCTCTTTGGTGATGCATCACCAAAATACCCAATCGAGATGACATGTCAACCCAAGGGTTCACGAGACGGTCGGATGTGATCTATTCGTCGCAGTCCGGTGTCGCGCACGGATTCGCCGGCACCGCGGTGAGGACGCGTTCGAGGAGGACACTGAGCTGGCTCTGTTCCTCGGGACTCAGGTGGTCGAAGAAGTAGCTGCGGACGGCCTCGACGTGGTCCGGTGCAGCCGCCTCGATCGCCTTCCGGCCGAGGCCGGTGAGCCGGACCATCGAGCCACGTGCGTCCGACTCGCACTCCTCGCGAGTGACCAGCCCACGCTTCTCCATCCGGCTGACCTGGTGCGACAACCGGCTGCGCTCCCAGCCGACGGACTTACCCAGGTCGCGGGTGCGCAGTACGCCGTCCTCCGCGACGGACAGCGGATGCAGCAGGGCGTAGTCGGCGCCGGAGAGCCCGGAGTTCGCGATCAGCCGGGCCTCGAGGGCGCGCATCAGTTCGCGATGCGCGTCCCGGTACGACTCCCAGAGGCGCGACTCACGCGCATCCAGCCACCGTGGTTCCGTCATCCACCCATTGTACGGACAGCTGTTGACATATCACCGAGTCCGCACGTCACGGCGTGCGCGAAAGGGCAACCGCCAAGCCCACGGTCCCGGCCATGATCAGCAGCTCGACGACCGCCAGCCGCCGGAACGCCGCCGGATCCCCGGCCGCCAGCTCCGGGAGCGTCGTACGCCGATGCCACCACCCGACCGCCACGAGAATCGCGAACGCCACGGTCTTCGCGAAAACCAGAGCGCCGTACCCGCTGGTGACCCACTGCGTGATCAGCGCCCAGCCGTCCTCCCGCCCGCCGAGATGGATCTCCGCGGTGAGCAATCCGGTGACGCCCATCGCGATCGCACAGACCAGCGCGAGCCGACTGAAGCGCTCGACGGCCTGCCGATCCCGGGCATACCGCAGTACGGCGCCCAGGCCGCCGATCCAGGCAGTCGCCGCGAAGACGTGGACGACCAGCGAGGTGGTCGCGAGCACGGACCAGACGTTCGTCCGCTCGATCGCGCCGTGCCCGGTGAGCAGCGGACCGGTCAGTGCCGCTGCGGTGAGCAGCACCGCGAACCACGCGCCACGGACCGTCCGGCAGCCGCTCAGGACCACCGCGAGAATCGCCGTCAGTACGACGGCCACCGCCAGAGCCCTGACCTGTAAGAGCTCCCCCGCCACGGACGCGTGTTCGGCAAGGTGCGACAACGGGATCCCCAGGATCACCGCGGCCGAGGTGATCAGCCCGCCGATGCTCGCCACCGCCCAGACCGCGGCCGCGATCGCCGCGTCCTGGCAGGCCCGCAACGCCTTCGGGCCCAACACCCCATCAGTTGCTGGAAGCAATAGTACGACGGCGACCAGCGCACCGCCCGTTGCTATCGCGGCAGCGTCGGCGACGAAGCGCAGTACCGGAACCGACCAGGACAAAGACATTCCGGCACCGATGAGACCATCCGGCAACTGTTGCGGCGCACCGCCGGCCGCGACCAGGGCGACCACCATCACCACGATGCCAGCGGCAACCATCCCGCCCGCGACGGTCAGTCGCGCCGACCTCATTGCGAGGCAGGCCGACGGCGCACGATGACGATCGCGAGCGCCACCACGACCAGCATCACCAGGCACAGGGCAACGATCGTGACCGTGTTCGAACCACTGTCCTGGCTGGCGGTCGGCGTACCGCCCGGCTGGGTGGCCGGGTGGCCGGCGTGGGTGACGGAGAACGATCCGCTGACGGTGATCGGGTGGCCGTCGGCCGACACCACGCGGGCGTCGACCTGGTACCTACCGGCGTCGACCATCGCGCCGACCGGCTGGGTCACGGTGTTGTCGATCACCTGCACGTCGCCGGTGGCCACATTCTTCCCGGACGGCGACTTGACCTGCACCTGCGTGCCGTTGCTGCCGACCGGCTCGTTGAAGGTCAGCACCACCTTGGTCGGCGGTGCGGCCATGGACGAACCGTCGGCCGGGGTCATCGACTCGAGTTTGGCGTGCGCCGCCGCCACCCCGGTGGAAACCACCAGAGCGAGCAGCGACGCCACCAGTACTGCGATCAGTCGGCGCACGACTACGCCTTCTCGGATCCGGCCGGCTTGCGGGACCGGAGCCCCAGGCCCAGGCCGATCAGGCCCAGCAGAAGGCCGGCGCCACCGAGGATCCGAGCCAGCGGATCCGACGAGTCCTCGGTCTCCGACGTCGTTGCCGCGACCGGTGTGATCGCGGCTGCCAGCTTGAGCGTCGGCGCCGGGTGCTCCGGCTCCTCAGCACCCTCCTTGGCGAGTTGGTCCCACTTGACCACCTCACCGTCGCTGTAGGACTGCACTGCGGGGAAGCTCAACGCGTCGACGCCGTCCGGAATGCGCCCGACGGACAAGGAGAACTCGTCGAAGTTGCCTGCCGGGACTCCTCCGGCTGTGGCGGTCCAGGTCACGGTGGTGATCGCCTTGGTCAGCGTGACGTCGCCGACCTTGACCGGCGCGGGCAACTGCTCGGTCGTCTTCACCGCCGTCCAGCCGGGCTTGACCTGCGCGCCGACGCTGGCGAACGGGTGGTCCTTGGGCAACGAGACGACGAGCTTCGTGGTGGCGGCCGTATCGGACTCGGTCGGCACGCGGAAGACCAGCTTCGCGTACCCACCGGGCTTGGCGTCCGGCGACGACACCGTGACGTGGGCCGACGCCGAGGTGGCGGCGCCGGCCAGAACAAGCGTGGATGCCGCCGCGATCGCGACAGCACGCAGGGCGAACTTCTTGGACATGAGAACCTTTCGCGGAAACACGCGGGACAACCCGGCCGCGAAAGCAGACGCGGCCGGTCAGGACATCGCTGAAACCACAGCGATGACCGGCGGCCCGCGCCGCGAGACGTTCGAGGTGAGCCACCGCTGAGCCAGTCGCGGTGATGCCGGCACGACGAGCAGTACGGCGGCGTACCGGCGTACTGGGGTCAGGATCGGCAGCTGGGGCAGGAGACGCGCGAAGATCCGCAGCACCCGGTGGACCCAGCGATGTGCGCCGGTGATCGCGACGACGCCGGCTACCAGGACGGTCAGGTGTGCGGCGGTCATGACGAGACTGCCGCCGATCCCCTGTGGCATCCCTCCGTGGTGCATCGGCATGGCCATCGGCTCGTGGGCCGCGTCGAGGGTGACGTGGACGAACAGCTGGATCGCCGCGAGAACGACCACGGACAGTGCGCGTTCGCCGGCGAGGTACTCACCTAGCAGCCAGCAGACCGCGGTCAGGGCGAGCAGCGGCGAGACCAACTGCAACGCGACGGTGCCACCTGCGAGCGCATGACCGCCCACCGCGACCACGACGCTCAGCGCCGCGACCACGGGCGTCGCACTGCTCTCGGCGTGCATTCCCGATCCCCTCGAGTGTCACTCGTACCAGACACTCTACGGACAGGACTGCCGACTGGTTCCCCTCAGTGCACGGTACGGCGATCTCGCCGAGCCGGCCGCGGATGTCCCAGCGGGAGTCCTTCCGGTTCGATCGACACCCCGCTGCTGTCAAGATGACCGGATGGACGTAGCGGTGCTGGAGATCGGGGGCAGTCACGTGACGGCGGCAGTCGTGTCGCCGGACGACTGGTCTGTGAACGTGGTGGAGCGAGCCAAGCTCGAGTCGCAGCAGGCGGCCGAGGTGGTCGTCGCCCAGTTGGCGGCGGCGGCCCGGAAGTTGCCGCTGGCAAACGGTCTGGCGGTGGCACTGCCCGGTCCGTTCGACTTCGCCACCGGCGTCGCCTGGTATCGCGGCCAGGACAAGTTCGACCAGCTGTACGGGTACAACCTGGGCGACAGCCTGCGCGCGGAGCTCGCCCTGGACCGGCTGATGTTCATGAACGACGCCGAGGCGTTCGCGGTCGGTGAATGGACCGCGGGCGAGGTCCGCGGCGTCGAGCGCTGCGTCGGCGTCACCATCGGCACCGGCGTCGGTACGGCGTTCCTGGCCGACGGCCACGTGGTCCGCGAGGGCGACACCGTCCCGCCCGGCGGTGAGCTCTACAAGACGGAGTACGACGGCAAGCCGCTGGAGGACTCGATCTCGGGGCGGGCGATCCTGCGCAGGTACTTCGCAAGCACGGGTACCGAAGCGCATGGGGTCAAGGAGATCGCTGACCAGGCGCGAGCCGATGACGCCGCCGCGAAGGACGCCCTGCTCACATCCTTCAGTGACCTTGCGACCGCACTCACCCCTTGGTTGGACCGCTTCGGGGTGACGAAGACCGTGCTGGGTGGCTCGATCTCGGGAGCTTTCGACATCGTGGCGGAGGTATTCAGCTTCGACGTCGCGCCCACCAAGGACACCGAGCACTCGGCACTGATCGGCGCGGCGGCGCACTACCTGCGCTCGAACTGAATTGTCCACGGCTCTGGCTACGGTCACTCCATGAAGATCGCCGCGCCCCGGCTGCGCACCCAGCTCGAGTCCGCCTCGCCCACGCCGGAGGACCTCGACGACGAGGACAGGCTGCTCGACCTGTCGCTGGAGGACGTGGATCTGAGCGATCTCGTCGCCGAGCATCTCGAGCTGAGCGGGTGCCGGCTGACCCGCGCCAAGCTGGCCGGGTCGGACCTGGACAAGCTGATCCTGGTCGACGCGGAGCTGTCCCAGTGCGACGTCGCGAACGCGCGCTGGTCCGATGCCGCCCTCACCCGGGTCGCGATCACGTCGTCCCGGCTGACCGGGTTCGCCGGGCCGGGGATGAGCATCCAGCACGCCACGATCCGTGACAGTGTGCTCGACTTCGGCTCGTTCCGGTTCGCGAAGTTCGTGAAGGTGGAGTTCTCCGACTGCCGACTGCAGAACGCGGACTTCGTCTCCGCAGACCTGACCGGCGCCGTGTTCCGCTCCTGCGACCTGACCGGGGCCGAGTTCTCCCAGGTCAAGGCGTCCGGGGCGGTCTTCGTCGACTGCACCTGGGACGCCGCCCGCGGCTTGACCGCCCTGACCGGCGCGACCGTGGCCGCCTCTTCCCCGATCGACACCCTGACCTTCACCAGCGCGGTCACCACGGCGGCCGGAATCAAGCTCGCGCATCCCGATGACCTCGACGGAGCGTGAGCATGGACACGTCCGGTCTGGGTCGGGCGAACCGCCTATTAGGGTGGGGGCGGAGCTTGCCGACCTGAAGTGGAGCACGTGGTGACCGACTCGACCATCATCTACACCCACACCGACGAGGCTCCGGCGCTCGCCACGTACTCGTTCCTCCCGGTGATCCAGGCGTACGCCGGTCAGGCCGGGGTCGGGGTGGAGACCCGGGACATCTCGCTGGCGGGCCGGATCATCGCCCTCTTTCCGGAGTACCTGAAGGACGACCAGCGGATCGCGGACGCGCTGGCCGAGCTCGGCGAGCTGGCCCGGACGCCGGAAGCCAACATCATCAAGCTGCCGAACGTCTCGGCCTCGATCCCACAGCTGAAGGCCGCGATCACGGAGCTGCAGGCGCAGGGCTACGCGCTGCCGGACTACCCGGACGAGCCGAAGACCGACGCGGAGCGGGAGATCCAGGCCCGCTACGACAAGGTCAAGGGCTCCGCGGTGAACCCGGTGCTGCGCGAGGGCAACTCGGACCGCCGCGCCCCTGCCTCGGTGAAGAACTACGCCAAGACCCACCCGCACCGGATGGGCGCCTGGTCGGCCGACTCCAAGACCAACGTCGCCACCATGGGTCAGGACGACTTCCGTTCCACCGAGAAGTCGGCCGTGATCGAGGCCGACGGCTCGCTGCGGATCGAGCTGGTCGGCGACGACGGCACCACGACCGTCCTGCGCGAGTCGGTGCCGGTGCTGGCCAATGAGGTCGTCGACGCGTCGGTGATGCACGTCGCCGCGCTGCGCGAGTTCCTCACCGCGCAGGTCGCCCGGGCCAAGGCCGACGACGTGCTGTTCTCGATCCACCTGAAGGCCACGATGATGAAGGTCTCCGACCCGATCGTCTTCGGCCACGTGGTCCGCGCGTTCTTCCCGAACACGTTCGCGCAGTACGGCGACGTACTGGCCAAGGCCGGCCTGACCCCGAACGACGGGCTCGGCGGCATCCTCAACGGCATCGCCTCGCTGCCCGAGGGCGCCGAGATCAAGGCGTCCTTCGACGCCGAGCTGGCCGCCGGACCGGCCCTGGCGATGGTCGACTCCGACAAGGGCATCACGAACCTGCACGTCCCGTCGGACGTCATCGTCGACGCGTCGATGCCGGCCATGATCCGCACCTCCGGCCACATGTGGGGCCCGGACGGCCAGGAGCACGACACGCTCGCGGTCCTGCCGGACAGCAGCTACGCCGGGATCTACCAGGTCGTGCTCGACGACTGCCGCGCGAACGGCGCCTTCGACCCGTCCACCATGGGCTCGGTCCCGAACGTCGGCCTGATGGCGCAGAAGGCCGAGGAGTACGGCTCGCACGACAAGACCTTCGAGATCCAGACCACCGGCACCGTCCGGCTCGTCGACGAGGCCGGCAACGCCGTACTGGAGCAGACCGTCTCGGCCGGCGACATCTTCCGCGCCTGCCAGACCAAGGACGCGCCGATCCAGGACTGGGTCAAGCTGGCCGTCAACCGGGCCCGGGCCACCGGCGACCCGGCGGTGTTCTGGCTGGACGAGACCCGCGCTCACGACGCTCAGATCATCGCCAAGGTCCAGAAGTACCTGTTCGACCACGACACCGAGGGTCTGGACCTGCGCATCCTCGCGCCGGTGGACGCGATCAAGTTCTCGCTGGAGCGGATCCGCCGCGGTGAGAACACCATCTCCGTGACTGGCAACGTACTGCGTGACTACCTGACCGACCTGTTCCCGATCCTCGAGCTCGGCACCAGCGCGAAGATGCTGTCGGTCGTGCCGCTGATGGCCGGTGGCGGGCTGTTCGAGACCGGCGCGGGCGGCTCGGCGCCGAAGCACGTGCAGCAGCTGGTCAAGGAGAACTACCTGCGCTGGGACAGCCTGGGTGAGTTCTTCGCCCTGGCCGCGAGCTTCGAGCACCTGGCCCAGGCAACCGGCAATGGGCGCGCCCAGATCCTCGCCGACACCCTGGACCGGGCGACTGCGACGTTCCTGAACGAGGACAAGTCGCCGACCCGTCGCGTCGGCGGCATCGACAACCGCGGCAGCCACTTCTACCTGTCCCTGTACTGGGCGCAGGAGCTGGCCAAGCAGACCGACGACGCCGATCTGGCCAAGGCGTTCGGCCCGCTCGCCGAGGTGCTCACGGCGAGCGAGCAGACGATCGTCGACGAACTGATCGCCGTCCAGGGCAGCCCGGTCGACCTCGGCGGCTACTACCAGCCAGACCCAGCCAAGGCCGCCGCCGTCATGCGCCCGTCAAAGACCTGGAACGACGCACTGGCCTCGCTCTGATCTGAAGTTCTGAGCGCCCGGTGACCCATCGGTCACCGGGCGCTCAGCTGTAATTGGGCGGCGGCGTTCGGCTACTGCTCCTAAACTCACGACACATGACCGCAACCCGATCCGTGCTTGCTACTCAGGCAACGGACTTTCCCCGATGGTTCCAGGATGTGATTGCCAAAGCCGAGCTCGCCGACAACGGGCCGGTGCGGGGGACCATGGTCATCCGACCGTACGGGTACGGGATCTGGGAGCGGCTGCAGGCGGCACTGGACGAGCGGATCAAGGCGGCCGGCGCGGCCAACGCGTACTTCCCGCTGCTGATCCCCGAGAGTTACCTGCGCCGCGAGGCCGAGCACGTGGAGGGCTTCAGTCCCGAGCTCGCCGTGGTGACGCATGCCGGAGGCAAGCAACTCGAGGAGCCGGCGGTGGTCCGCCCGACCTCGGAGACCGTCATCGGTGAGTACATGGCGAAGTGGATCCAGAGCTATCGCGATCTACCGCTGCTGCTGAACCAGTGGGCCAACGCGGTCCGTTGGGAGCTGCGGCCACGGTTGTTCCTGCGGACGACGGAGTTCCTGTGGCAGGAGGGCCACACCGCGCATGCGACCGCCGAGGATGCCCGCGCGTTCGCCACCAGGATCCTGCACGACGTCTACCGCGACGTGATGGTGAACGTGCTGGCGATCCCGGTGCTGCCCGGCCGGAAGACGCGGAGGGAGCGGTTCGCCGGGGCGATCAACACGATGACGCTGGAAGCCATGACCGGTGATGGGAAGGCCCTGCAGATGGGCACGTCCCACGAACTCGGCCAGAACTTCGCCCGTGCCTTCGACATCGGCTTCCTGTCGAGCGACGGGCAGCGCGAGCTCGCCTGGACCACCTCGTGGGGCAGCACCACGCGCCTGGTCGGCGGGATGATCATGGTGCACGGTGACGACGCGGGGCTGCGTGTCCCGCCCGTCGTCGCGCCGACCCAGGTCGTCGTACTCGCCGTCCGAGACGAGACAGTCTCGGCCGCTCGACGGATCGCGGACGAGCTGACGGCGTCCGGCCTGCGCGTCGAGGTGGACGATCGCACCGACCAGCCGTTCGGCCGGCGCGCGGTGAACTGGGAACTGAAAGGCGTCCCGGTCCGGATCGAGCTCGGACCCCGCGACCTGGACGGCAACGTGGCAACGGTCGCACGCCGGCTGCGGGGCTCCGGCAAGGAGACCGTCAGTCTGCCGGACCTCACCTCGACCATGGTTGCGGCGATGCAAGCGGACCAGGCTCAACTGCTGGCGGACGCGACCGCGCGCCAGATCGCACGGACCACGGCGGTCTCCACCGTGGACGAGGCATTGGAGGTGGCGACGACCGGCTGGGCGAGCCTGCCGTACGACGTCGTCGGTGAAGACGGCGAGGACAGACTCGCCACGGCAGGGATCACGGTCCGCTGCCTGCAGCGCCCAGACGGCACGCTCCCGACTGAAGACGACGAACGCGGCCTGACCGCATTCGTCGCCCGCTCCTATTAGTCGTTGAAGGGCTCGGCCTCCAGCTTCAGGCCGGAGGCCGAGCTCGGAGTGGTCACCGTGATCGTCCGGGACTCCCCTGGCAGCAACCAAAGGTAGTTGTCGGAGTAGATCGCGGGCAGTACGCGGTTGCCGGAGCGATCCCGGAGCGACAGCCGGGTCATCGCGGCCACCGTCCGACCAGTGTTGCGGACGGTCGCAGTGAGCTTGCCGCGGCTTGTCGTCGACCGCACGTCGAGCTTCGCGACCGACAGCGCGTTCATCTGCTGGACGTCCGTGGCCTTGCGATACCGCCAGTACGTGTTCTCGGACAACACCTTGCCCTGCGGGTCGGACAGCGTGAGCCGGAGCAAATGCAGGTCCGGAAGCTCAGCACCGAACGCGACCTCGAAGCTCTCGGTCTTGTTGCTGGCAGCAACCACCACATCGTCGGTGTGAGTGGCGAGTCGCGCACCCGTGAGGTCGTACAACTCGGCGACAACCTTCGCTGTCACCGGCTTCGTCGTGTGGTTGACCGCCACGACCGACCAATCGATCTGATTCGCCTGGACATGGATCGCCTCGCAGCCCTTCCGGGCACCGTAGTAGCTGCCGTTGACGTCGAGGTCGTAGTCGTAGGTCTGCCAAACAGTCGAGTGCCAGGCCGGGTGCGACATCCACAGCAGCAGCGCGGACGCGTCCGTCCAAAGATGCGCGTTCCAGGCCTCGAACATCGCCCGCATGTTCTCGTAGTTCACGAACTGCGCCTTGCGGGTGAATTCCTCCAGCCCGCTCGACGATCCGAGTCGCTCGTCGATCGCGCCCAGGTACGTCTCCGGCCGCTGGTTGCCATGGGTCGACCAGTCGTGGTGGTACCACGGCGTACCGATCGGCCAGCCGGGATCGTCAGGACCGACCAGGTTGCGCATCGACTCGACCACCGGGATCGTCGGCATCCCGATCTCGGTGTGGAAGCCGAAGTTGAACGTGTCGTAGGTGTTCGGATCGAAGTACTTGGCCGGATCGACCCAGTGGTACGGACCGTGCCCGGAGACGAACCCGGCGGCCGAGTCCGGCAGGTAGAGGATCTCGTCGTCCTCCTCGCGTACCGCCGCGGCGATGCCCGCGTCGATCGCTGCCGGCGGGTGCTGCTCGTTGGCACCACACCAGATCACGATGCACGGATGGGTCCGGTACCGGACGATCGTGTCCCGCGCGATGTCGACGTACCCGGGCAGGTCGTCGGTGAACGGACCGGCCTCCCAGAAGTCGTTCCAGACCAGGATCCCGTTCTCGTCGCAGGCCTGGTAGAACTCCTCGCGGGTGCTGGAGCCGATCCAGTTGCGGATCATGGTGAAGTTCATGTCCCGGTGCATGCCGATCACCGCACGCAGCTTGTCCTCGGGCATCCGGCGGAGCAGTTCGTCCCAGCCCCAGTTGCCGCCGCGGCAGAACACCCGCACGCCGTTCACGCTGATCTTCAAAGGCACCGGTGCATTGCTGACGTCCTGTACGTCGGTCCACTCCGAACCGTCGTCGGACACCTGGATCGTGAACAGCAGCGCGTACGCCGTCTCCCACAGCAACTCGATCCGGTCGAAGCTCTTCGACGTACCGAGGTCGACCTGGATCCACTGGTCGTCGGTGTACTGCGAGGACCACCGGCTGCGGTCGTTGCCATCGATCGCCTGCGCAGCCGGACTGCCGTCGTCGGACGAGGCGGTCGCCGTACCGGCCCGAGCCAGGTCGATGTCGGGGTTCGACGAGTCCTTGATCGCCAGGGTCCACAGCGAGTAGCCCCAGCCGGTGGCCCGGCGCCGTCCCTGGATCCGCAGGTAGCGAGCGGTCTGGCGGGGAAGGCCCACCGTCTGCGCCGCACTGTTGGTCGCGGGATCGATCACGATCGGCAGGTCGTAGCTGTAGTCGAACTCGCGGATGCCGAACGTCGTCGTCCGGCTGTCGCTGGTGCTGCCACCGATCGTCGCGGTGACGGACAGTTCGTGCAGGGTCGGATCGCCGTACCCGTTGGGCCACCAGAGCTTGGCGTTCTCGACCGTAACGGTGTCGAAGGCAACGTTCATGGCGGCGCCGGCCTGGAGGGTGACGGTCTTGCTCGCCGTCCGGCCGTCGAACGCGGTCTTCACCGTGACGGTTCGGGCGGCGGCCGCCGCGTTGCGGACCGGGATCGTGATCGCGACGCTCGCGCGGTCGACGCTCGGTACCTTGGTCACCACGCGCGCGTCGCCGAGTACGACGTCACCGGTGAAGCGGAGGCGGACGTGGTTCCAGATCCCGGCGGCGCGGTCGCGGACGGCGGGCATCCAGTCCCAGCCCGACGCTGCAAGCAGCGTCGGCGAATCCAGGTACAACGTGGCGGACTGCACGAACGCCTGGCCCGCATCGCCTTTGTCACCAGCGGTTCCGGGGTGCGGCATCGGCGTGATCTTCACGGCCAGCGCGTTCTTCGCCTTCAGCGCCGTGGTGACGTCGAACGCCGCTCGAGCGAACGGATGCTTCACCGTGCCGACCTGGGTCCCGTTCAGCCAGACGTCGGCCTGGTGGTTGATCCCGTCGAACTCGAGCCAGGCCCGCTGCCCGGAGCCGGACGGCCGGTCAAACTTGCGGTGGTACCACCACCCGTGCCGGCTGAGCGCGTCCGGGATCTCGAGGTTGTTCATCCCCTCGACCGGATCGGGGAAATGCCTTTGTTCCACGAGTGATCCGAGCACGGTGCCCGGCACGGTCGCGGGCAGCCACGTGGACGTGTCGACCCCGGGTTGCGCGAGCGCGGCGCCGTCCGTCGTACCTGCGAAGTCGTCCATCGTCAGGTTCCAGCCGGACTCGATCGGGAACGTGCCGTCCGCGGCCTTGCGCAACGCCGGCGGCCGGTCCGTATGCCGGCCCCAGTCGGTCCAGCCCGTCGCCGGCGGGCGGTGTCCATCGGTGGTGCCGTACACCTGGAAACCGTTCAAACCAAGGGAGTTCGTGTTCGCCTGCCGGGTCCCGGTCAGGCGGACGTACTGCGCTGTGACCGCGGAATCCAGCGTGATGTCGACAGTGCCGCCTGGGCTGTTGGTCGCTTGGTGGACGGTTTGCCAGGAGGAGCCGTCGGTCGAGGTGTCGACGCGGAAGTCCAACGGCGAGCTGGACAGCAGTTCCTGCCCGGTGGTGTTCCCGTACGGGTTACCACCCGAGAAATCGAACGCCGGGTCCTGCGCGGTCGCCTCGAACGTCAGCCGCACCGCCTGCACCCGGCAACGGTCCTCCAGATCCACCACGATCCATTGCGGATCTGACCCCGCAGCCCGCCACCCGGACCCGCGTACTCCCGGCACGGCCAGTCCGTCCACCGCGAACTGCGGCGGCGTCGCGGCGTACGTACTCGACGAAGCCCGCACCGGCCGGTAGCGCGCCAGATCCGTCGGGGCCGCCGGCGCCGCGGCGGCCTGGTCCGGCAGTACCGCCGGCAGCGTCAGGCTCGCCAGCAATCCCCCGCTCGAGGCCAGAAACGTACGACGCGACACGGGATCAGACACCACGAGACCCTCCCAGGGGCGGCGGAAGAATTCGGAATTAACCGGCAGCCGGAAGTTACTTCATGTCATCAATTATGTCGAGAGGTCACCGCGCGAGGTACTTGCGGACGTCGTCGGCGACCTGGGCGCGATGGACCATGCCGTACTTGCGCAGGATCGCGCTGAGGTGGGTCTTGACCGTGTTGAGGCTGATCCCGAGCTCGGCCGCGAGCTGGTCGTTGTCGAGGCCGTCGACGAGCAGGACCGCGACGTTCTGCTGGGCCTTGGTCAGGCTGGTGAACCGGCGCTCAGGACCCTCGTCGGTGTCCATCAGCATCTCGATCAGCTCGGACTGGATGTGCTCGGTCGCGTCGACGATGCGGTGCAGATAACCCTCCACCGCCGCGGCCAGCTCGGACTCGCTCAGCGCCTCCGCCGCGATCTCGCGGATCGACGCGACCCGGTGGGTCAGGTACTCCATCACGTGGTCGGAGGTGAGCAGGTTGGGTCCGGCGTCGCCGGCCGGCAGCATCCGCAGCGCCTCCCGGTCCTCGCCCTCGCGGGTCAGCACCCGCTCCACCACGCCGCCCAGCCACTCGAACGCCCGGACGGCGTTGTCGTCGTAGCTGTCCGGCTCGTAGCTCTGCATCGACAGCATCCCGAACAACTGGTCCGGACCATCCTTGGACGGCCGGAAGATCGGCACCGTCACCGCGTCCTCGGACTGCCGCCCGATGTCACCGATCGGTACGCCGGCATGCAGCGCGGCACCGTTGTCGTAGGCGTACCGGTACGTCGTCCGCCGTTTCAGCAGCCACGCGGTCTGGCCGTTCGGCCCGAAGTTGTGCGTGTCCGGGTCGACGTACCGGCCGTCGTCGTGGCCGTAGGGATAGCGGACCCGGCTGCTGCCCTGGAGGAAGCCGACGAAGAACGTGTCGACCCGCGCGATCTTGCCGGCCACCACCCGCACGTAGTCGTACAGGCCGTAGTGGTCGGCCCGGAACAGCGCCTCGATCTTGTGATATGCCTCGCGCAGGATGATCGCGGTCTCCGCGTCGACCCTCAGCGGGGCGGACTTGTCTGCCTCCACGATGTCGACCCTTCAATCGATCACTCGACTATGACGCCGCCGCCGGGATATTGCCAGGTGCTAGTCCGCCAGGCGGACCCAGGCGGGCCAGACCGACGCCTTGTCCAGGTACGGCGTCAGCAGGGCACTCACCTCAGCGTCGTCGGCGCCCCGCAACTGGTCGGAGGCCATCTTGCGGGTGATCCCGGCCAGGAAGTCGGCGATCTGGATGCGATGGTCGCTGAACGAGTCGACCTGCTCCAGCGCGACGAATCCCTCGGTCGACTCCTGCAACCGGCCGACCCGCTCGGCCGACAACGTGGTCTGCCGATCGTGCGCGATCGCGACCGCCTGCCCGCCGTCGGTCCAGAACTCGACCGCCCGGACGATCGCCGGCATCAACGGGTCCAGCCGGGGGATCGGCGACTCGTCGGCGGCCCGGACGAAGTCGTTGGCCGCTTCCAGGAAGCCCCGCGCCTCCTCGGTACGACGGCCGGCGTCGTACAGGAACCGGATCGTCTCGGATCGGGCGCCGAGGAAGTCGACCAGCCCGGAGACGAGGAAGTAGGTCTTGTCGACCAGGAACACGTGCGCGTTGCCCTCCAGCGGGCCGTCCGGTCCGAGGAACCACAGCAGGACCGCGCGATGCTTCGACCGGAGCAGGTGGCCGGCCTTGTACATGGTCGCCGGCGACTTGATCCGGGCCCGGAGTTCGGCGACACACGCCGCCGCGGTCTGCTCGTCCAGCCGCACGCTCGCGTGCGCGAACACGTCGGTCACGCCACCGACGAGTTTCTCGCCCTCGTACCCGGACTCGTCACACGCGATCTCGACGGCCCTGGGTTCCGTTGGCGCGGTGCTCGGCACGCCCCGACTCTCTCACCGCGCGCAAGACCGCGCACGCCGATTACACAGAGAAGTCGCGGGTGGTGGGGTCCGAGTTCCCGAGTCGCCCTCCCAAGCCTCGGCCGAACTCTCCTCACCACCCGCGACCAGATCAGGACGCCAATTCCTGTGAGCCCCCGCGTTGCCGATCCCACAGCCCCCTCTGAGATCGGCGACCCCCCGGCAGTTCTTCTGGCGTCCTCTCCCTCCCCCCGTTGACTACACCGTGCCATTTCGTGTCAGGACCTGCCTATCGCCCACGGCATGAGGTTGTTGTGCCCTCAATCTCATCCCGGGGATGATGTAGTCGTTTACGAGTCCTGGGCCGCGGTCAGAAACTTGCGGTCCTGCCTGGTCAGCGGGCCAAATAGCGGCGTACGTCGGCGGCCACCTCGGCGCGGCTCGCCAGCTCGTACTTGCTCAGGATCGTTCTGAGGTGGGACTTGACCGTGTTGACGGAGATGCCCAGTTCGGTCGCGATCCGGGTGTTGCCAGGGTCGTCGGCGAGGAGCAGCGCAACACTCTGCTGGGTCGGCGTCAGCAGCCCGAACCGCTGCTCGGGTCCGTCGTCCGCGTCGAGCATCATCTCGATCAGCTCGGACTGCGTCTGCTCGGCCTCCTTGATCAGCTTTCCGAGCGAGTCCCGGGCCGGATCGGCCACGTCGGTCGACGCCATCGCCTCGTGCGCAAGCGCTCTCAGGATCGCGATCCGGTTCGACAGGTACTCCATCACCGAGTCCGACGTGAGCACATTCGGGGACTCGGCCCCGGCCGGAAGCAGCCGCAGCGCCTCCCGGTCCTCCGCCTCCCGGGTGAGCACGCGGGCAGTCATTCCAGCGAGCCATTCGAACGCCCGTACGGCGTTGTCGTCGTAGCTGTTCGGGCGATAGCTGTGCATCGACATCATGCCGAACAGCTCGTCCGGTCCACCGGCGCGGCCCGGCCGGAACATCGGCACGGTCACCGCATCCTCAGACCGCTTGGTCACGTCGCCGGCCGGCACACCAGCCTGTAGTGCGGCGCCGTTGTCGTAGGCGAACCGGTAGGTCTGACGCTGGCGCAGCAGCCAGGCGGTCTGCCCGTTCGGGCCGTAGATGTGGCTGGCGGGATCGTCGTACTGTCCGCTGTCGTAGCCGTACGGGTACCGGACCCGGTTGGATCCGTGCAGGAAGCCCACGTAGAAGGTGTCGACCGTGGTGATCTTCCCGGCCACCGCGCGGACGTAGTCGAACAGGCCGTAGTGCGACGCCCGGTAGAGCGACTCGATCTTGTGGTACGCCTCCCGCAGGATGATCGCCGTCTCCGCGTCCACCCGCAGGACCCCCGGCGACCTGTCCTCCCCGTCGACTGGCATCTGCAACTCACCCCAGGACATCGCATTGACGTCAGGTCACCGAGTATCCACCGTTCCGTCGGCCAGGGAGACGGGATTCGGTGCGTCGGTCACCAACTGGTGTCGAGGGGCTTGCCCTCGGCGTACCCGGCCGCCGTCTGCAGACCGACGACCGCGCGCTCGTGGAACTCAGCCAGGTTCGCGGCGCCGACGTACGTGCAGGAACTGCGGATGCCGGACACGATCGAGTCGAGCAGGTCCTCCACGCTCGGCCGCTCCGGGTCCAGGTACATCCGCGCGGTCGAGATGCCCTCGCCGAAGAAGCCCTTGCGAGCCCGTTGGAACGGCGTGTCGTCGGCGGTCCGGGAGCGGACCGCGCGAGCCGACGCCATCCCGAAGCTCTCCTTGTAGATCCGGCCGTCGCTGTCCCGGTGCGGATCGCCGGGCGATTCGTACGTCCCGGCGAACCAGGAGCCGATCATCACGCTCGAGGCACCCGCGGCCAGCGCCAGCGCGACATCGCGCGGATGCCGTACGCCGCCGTCCGCCCAGACGTGCTTGCCGAGCTCACGGGCCCTTTCGGAGCACTCGAGTACGGCGGAGAACTGCGGACGACCGACCGCCGTCTGCATGCGCGTGGTACACATCGCACCCGGTCCGACGCCGACCTTCACGATGTCCGCGCCGGCCGCGACGAGATCGCTGACACCCTCTGCGGTGACAACGTTCCCGGCGACGATCGGTACGTCGGGACCGAGGGCGCGCACCTGCTCGAGGACCTCGAGCATCCGCTCCTGGTGACCATGCGCGGTATCGATGACCAGCACGTCGATCCCGACGTCGAGCAGGGCTTTCGCCTTCTGCTCGGCGTCGCCGTTGATCCCGATGGCCGCCGCCACCCGGAGCTTCCCGTTCGCGTCGACAGCCGGCTGGTAGAGGGTGGCGCGGAGCGCGCGCTGGCGGGTGAGGATGCCGACGATGTTGCCGTTCGCATCGACGACAGGCGCGAGCCGGTGCCGGCCGTCGTGCAGCTGATCGAAGGCGGCCTCCGCATCGGTGCCGGCCGGCAGGGTCAGCAGCTCCCGCGACATGATCCCGTCGAGCTGGCTGAACCGGTCCACGCCGGCGCAGTCGGCCTCGGTCACCACGCCGACCGGACGGCCGTCGTCGACCACGATCACCGCACCATGACCGCGCTTGGGCAACAGGTTGAGCGCCTCGCCCACGGTCCCGGTCGGCGGCAGCACCAGCGCGGTGTCGTGCACGGTGTGCCGTTCCTTGATCCAGGCAACCACCTCGGCGACGACGTCGACCGGGATGTCCTGCGGAATCACGGCCAGCCCGCCACAGCGCGCGATCGTCTC
The DNA here is from genome assembly GCF_004331465.1 of Kribbella pittospori. GTDB lineage: Bacteria > Actinomycetota > Actinomycetes > Propionibacteriales > Kribbellaceae > Kribbella > Kribbella pittospori. Next base: position 115,951 of record NZ_SJKB01000012.1, on the reverse strand, counting down.
CGCCATCCGCCGCCCCGACACCGCCGTCATGTTCGCCGCGACGACGGGAATCGACGTACCGCTGCCGTCACTCGTGGACAGGTCGACATCCAGCCGGGACGTGACTCTGGACCGGTTCGGCACCAGGAACACGTCACTGAACGTCAGGTCCCCCGCAGGCTCCCGATCATGATGAAACCGCATGACAGACCCCTTCCGCCCGACAACAACCCCGCCAGCCTGACACGCCCCCACACCCCTCACAAGGCAGCTCTTCCCGGCTGGACAGCAGAAGACCGGCTCCCATCGTCGCGGTGGGAGCCGGTCTTGTCGTTCAGTTGCGGATCAGGCGACGTCGAAGCGGTCCAGGTCCATCACCTTGGCCCAGGCGGCGACGAAGTCCTGGACGAACTTCGCCTTGGCGTCGTCGCTGGCGTAGACCTCGGCGACCGCCCGGAGCTCGGAGTTCGAGCCGAAGACCAGGTCGGCCCGGGTCCCGGTCCACTTGGTCTCGCCGTTGACGGTGGCCTCGAAGGTCTCCTGGCTGTCGTCGACCGGCTTCCACTCCGTGCCCAGGTCGAGCAGGTTCGCGAAGAAGTCGTTGGTCAGCACACCAGGAGTCTCGGTGAGTACGCCGTACGACGAACCGTTGTAGTTCGCCCCGAGGACGCGCAGTCCGCCGACCAGGACAGTCAGCTCGGGCGCGCTCAGGGTGAGCAGGTTCGCCTTGTCCAGCAGCAGGTACTCGGCCGGGAGCCGGTTGCCCTTGCCGTAGTAGTTGCGGAAGCCGTCCGCGGCCGGCTCGAGCGCGGCGAACGAGTCGACATCCGTCTGCTCCAGCGACGCGTCCGTGCGGCCCGGAGTGAACGGTACGGCGACGTCGTGGCCCGCATTCTTCGCTGCCACCTCGACACCCACGCCACCGGCGAGCACGATCAGGTCGGCCAGCGAGATCTTCTTGCCGCCGGTCTGCGCGGAGTTGAAGCTCTCCTGGATGCCCTCGAGCGTCCGCAGTACCTGCGCGAGCTGGTCGGGGTTGTTGACCTCCCAGCCGCTCTGCGGCTGCAGGCGGATGCGGGCACCGTTGGCGCCACCCCGCTTGTCACTGCCGCGGTACGTCGACGCCGACGCCCACGCGGTCGAGACCAGCTGGCCGACCGACAGCCCGGAGGCCGCGATCTGCGCCTTCAGCGCGGTGATGTCGTCCGCACCGACGAGCTCGTGGTCGACGGCCGGGACCGGGTCCTGCCAGATCAGTGTCTCGGTCGGAACCTCGGGGCCGAGGTACCGCGCGATCGGGCCCATGTCGCGGTGGGTCAGCTTGAACCAGGCGCGCGCGAACGCGTCCGCGAACTCCTCCGGGTTGTCCTTGAAGCGACGCGAGATCGGCTCGTAGGTCGGATCGAAGCGCAGCGACAGGTCGGTCGTCAGCATCGTCGGCCTGATCTTCTTCGACGCGTCGTACGCGTCCGGGATGATCTCCTCGGAGTCCTTCGCCACCCACTGATGCGCGCCGGCCGGGCTCGCGGTCAGCTCCCACTCGTAGCGGAACAGGATCTCGAAGAAGTCGTTGCTCCACTGGGTCGGCTTCGTGGTCCAGGTGACCTCGAGGCCGCTGGTGATCGCGTCCGCGCCCTTGCCGGTGCCGTAGGTGCTCTTCCAGCCCAGGCCCAGCTGCTCGATCGGTGCGCCCTCGGGCTCCGCGCCGACGTTCTCGGCCGGGCCGGCGCCGTGGGTCTTGCCGAACGTGTGGCCGCCGGCGATCAGCGCGACGGTCTCCTCGTCGTTCATCGCCATCCGGCCGAAGGTCTCGCGGATGTCGCGGGCCGCGGCGATCGGGTCCGGGTTGCCGTTCGGGCCTTCCGGGTTCACGTAGATGAGACCCATCTGGACCGCACCGAGCGGCTTCTCCAGGTCGCGGTCACCGCTGTAGCGCTCGTCGCCCAGCCAGGTCGTCTCCGGACCCCAGTAGACGTCGTCCTCCGGCTCCCAGACGTCCGGGCGGCCACCGGCGTACCCGAAGGTCTTGAAGCCCATCGTCTCCAGCGCGACGTTCCCGGTCAGGATCATCAGGTCGGCCCAGGACAGGCTCTGGCCGTACTTCTTCTTCACCGGCCAGAGCAGCCGGCGGGCCTTGTCCAGGTTGCCGTTGTCCGGCCAGCTGTTCAGCGGCGCGAACCGCTGCTGACCGGCGCCGGCGCCACCGCGGCCGTCGCTGATCCGGTACGTGCCGGCGCTGTGCCAGGCCATCCGGATCATGAACGGGCCGTAGTTCCCGAAGTCGGCCGGCCACCAGTCCTGCGAGGTCGTCAGCACCTCGGCGATGTCCGACTTCACCGCGGCCAGGTCCAGGGTCTTGAACGCCGCGGCGTAGTCGAACTCCTCGCCCAGCGGGTTGGCCACCGCCGGGTTCTTGGCCAGGATCTTCAGGTTCAGCTGGTTCGGCCACCAACCGCGGTTGGCGTTGCCCCGGGTCGGGTGCGTGCCCTGGCCGTGCGCGACCGGGCAGCCGCCCGCGGTCTCGGCGCCGCGGCTCTCCTCGGTGGCCTCGCCGGGCAGTGGCTCGTGGTTCTCGGACATCGGATTCCTTCCAGGACTGGACGTTTTCAACAGGAAGTCAGGTACTGCGTATGGACGAGCAGTCGGCGCACAGGCCCCAGTAGATGACCTCGGCCTCGTCGATGACGAACCCGCGATCATCGGCCGCGGTCAGGCACGGCGCATGCCCGACCGCACAGTCGACGTCGGCGATCGCCCCGCACGACCGGCAGACGGCATGGTGGTGGTTGTCCCCTACCCGCGACTCGTACCGCGCGACCGACCCGAGCGGCTGGATCCGCCGTACCAGGCCCGCCGCCGTCAACGTGTGCAGCGAGTCGTACACCGCCTGGTGCGACACCTCGGGCAGTTCGTTGCGCACGGCCCCTATGATCGAGTCCGTGTCGGAGTGCGGATGCGCGTACACCGCGGTCAGCACCGCCACCCGCGGCCGGGTCACCCGCAACGAGACACCCCGCAACAGTTGCTGGAGCTCGTCGGTCGTCGGCACGTTGAGCAGTCTTGCGCCTTTTCTGGAATGAGTCAAGATTAGTTGCTGTCGCAGAATGAGACGATGGTCGACGTACTGCACAAGGTCGAGCCCGACCGCCTGCCCGAGCTGCTGACCCTCTTCCACTCCGCCTGGTGGATGTCGGACCGGACCCTGCCGGACACCGAATGCATCCTGCGCGAGTCCGACATCGTCTTCGCCCTCGCCGATCCCCGTCTGACCGGCTTCGCCCGGGTCCTCACCGACTACACCCACATCGCCCTGATCCTCGACGTGGTCGTTTCTCCGCATCACCGCACCGCCGGCCACGGCACCACCCTGATGAACGCCATCGTCAACCACCCCCGATTGCAAACCGTCCGCAGCCTCGAGCTGGTCTGCCAACCGGACCTCATCCCCTTCTACCGCCGCTGGGGCTTCACCACCGAAGTAGGCCAGTCCCTCCTCATGCGCCGTACGAACGACCCACGACTGACGTCTTGACGTCGGTACAGTGAATGCATGCCTGTGGGTGGGCTGCTTTGGAAGCATCCGAGGGTGTCGATCGGCGTCGGCGCGGTCGCACTCGCTGCTGTCGTAGCCGTGGTGATCGCGCTGGTCAGTCGTGGACCTGAAGCGCCGCAGACCTTCGGCCCGTGGTATCCGTTGACCAACCAGAGCGGCGATCCGGCCGTCGCAGACTTCGAGAACCACGTCCCGTGCGCGATAGACGAACCGCCTGTGGCCGAGTGCCAACGGGTGAAGCTGGGCGTTGTCCTGTACCGCGACGCCGCGGGCGCACCGTCGACGTACCTCATCTCCGTACTCCGGGTCGGCGTAGGCAACGACCGCGAGACCCACGAAGGAACCTGGACCGTCGCCCGCGGCACCGGACTGGACCCACGCGCCACCGTCTACCAACTCGACACGGGTGCTCCCGAGCACCTCCGGCGCTACTGGCCTGTCGGCGAGGACATCCTGTACCTCCTCGACAACAACAAGATGCCCCGAGTCGGCGACGCCGCGTACGGCTACGCCCTGAACAGCGTCCCCATCGGCCAAACGGTCCAGGCGCCAGGATAATCAGGCGCGGTGCTCGGCCATCCAGTCCGTCGCGAAGTCGACGACTGCTCGCTGCGACATCAGCCGTGCCGTAGCCGCTCCAACCTTGCCAACCCGTGCTCCGCCGGCGGCCTCGAACGCTGCCCCGATCTGACCGAAGTCACCCTCGTCCTCGTCGACGTCCTCCCACTCCCGCCACACAGCAGTCCCGTCCGCCAGCTTGATCGCTGATCCGACGACGTGCCGAGGCGCTTTCGGACTGCGCCATTCGGACAAGTGCATGGACGTGTTGCGCTCATGCCCACACCCGAGCAAGAGCACCGATCCATCCAACCGATACACCGCGCCCAACGGCGAAGACTCCCCCAGCCCATCATCAAGCCGATGCCCCTCGACGACTTCATCAGCCCGCGCCCCCAACGCAGCAAACGAAACCTGCGGATGACTACTCCGCCGCGCCCCCGGCCAGGTACGCACCAACTCCGCCAACCGCCCCAACGCACGCCCAGCCGGCGTCAACGCCGGATCAAACCCCGGCGCCTCCTCCCGAATCACCGACCACCATGCCTCCGGCACCGGCGGATTAACCCAATGCGCCGGATCCGTGTTGTCCGGCGTATGCGTAGGCACCACCAGCGTCCCCTCCGGCCCCAGCACCTCCACCAACGCCTCCACCACGGCCTGAGGCCCCCCAGCCACAAACCCCAAACTCCGCAAAGACGAATGCATCAACACCACCCCGCCGGCCCGAACCCCCAATCCCCGAAGATCCCCCGCCAACGACCCATGCGTAGCACACCCATCAACCATCCCCAGACCCTAAACGCCACCCGCACCTCACGCGCGGCATTTCCACCACGTCGATGCACACACGACCCCACGCGGCTAACCGTCACCACCCTCAACACCCCGCGGGCCGACGGGCCTTCCAGATCCGGGTGTGGGCGAAGGGGTGAGGTACCTTCGCGCCATGGCGAAATACCCCAGGATCCGCGAGCAGCACATCGCCGTTTTCGGAGAGAGCGGCTCCGGGAAGACGGTGCTTGTTTCATCGTTCTTCGGCCCGACTCAGGAGGGTTCATATTCGAACGACCTCTGGGACCTCGTCGCAGACGACACCGGGCAGGGCAACCGGCTCTACCGGAACTACCTCGGCATGAGAGACCGCGGGAGGGCGCCGTTGGCGACCCGGTTCGCGGCCACGACCTACTACTTCTCGGTGAAGCTCAAGGGCGGTGACAACGCCGAAGCGAGGACGCGACCCTTCGACACCCTGCGACTCGCATGGCACGACTATCCGGGGGATTGGTTCGAGGAGTCGCCGAGCAGCGAGGAAGAGGCCAATCGCCGTGTCGACACGTTCCGGTCACTGCTGGGTTCCGATGTCGCGCTCTTGCTGGTGGACGGCCAGAAGTTACTGGACTACCCGGGCGAAGAAGAGCGGTACCTCAAGTCGCTCCTGACGAACTTCCGCCAAGGCCTGCTGCGACTCAAGGACGACCTGCTGGCCGACGAGGACCGCCTGGTGGAGTTCCCGCGCATCTGGATCATGGCACTCTCGAAGGCGGATCTCTTTCCGGACTGGGACATCTACTCCTTCCGCGACCTCGTCATCGAGAAGGCCGCCGATCACATCGACGACCTGCGCTCGACACTCAAGGACCTCGTGGACACGCCTGACGCGCTGTCGGTGGGCGAGGACTTCATGCTGCTCTCCTCGGCCAAGTTCGAACTCTCCGCGGCTGGTGCGGAGCCGGTGGAGATCGACGTGACCCAACGGGTCGGGCTTGACCTCATCCTGCCGGTGGCTTCGATGCTTCCCCTGGAGCGCCGGGTTCAGTGGAACGAGCGGATGGAGATCCCGAGGAAGGTGCTGGACACCCTGGCGGACGGCGCGGAGACCCTGGCTGCGGTCCTGGTGGGCGGCAAGTCCTTTGGCGTCGACAAGCTGGTGGCGAAGCTGCCGAAGGTCGGCCCCCTCGCGAGCATGGCCGCGCTCCCTGCCCTGACTGCGGCCGCCAAGATCGCCGGGGCGCAACTCAGGCAGATCAATGCCCAGGCCCGGGAGCACCACGACTTCCTGACCGCAACGCTCACTCAGTTCAAGTTGGACCTCGACCAAGGCGTCAAGGACAAGCTGCTCATCAGGAGCCTCAAGTGAGCGTTCAGGACCTACCCGGGAGCCTCATCTGGGCTACTCGAGGGCGCTTCTGGGGGTTCCGGTTCCTCCTCAATGGAGGGCGGTCCGACCCACTTCTCGACTACGAACGCAGCTTCGCGGATCTCAAGGACGAGCCGACGACGTGGCGCCGTGCCGCCGGGCAGGTCGCGCTGCGCTTTCCCGATCCGTTGGAGCGGAAAGATGCGGCCGGTCGCGTCATCCCCCACGAGTTCGTCGTGTCCGGAGACTTGGCCGATGAGATCGAGTCGGTCGAAGACGGCCTCCAACAGATCTGGCCACTCGTTGCAGGGGCCTACGCCAGAGTCTGGGATACCGAGGGTCCACCTTCCGTCGCAGACCTTGGCTTCACCACCCACGACAATTCGCCCCTTGACCCGTGACGCCTCACTGATGTCCCTACCCCAGCTACAGCAGCCGGCGTGCACGCAACGTAGGAGCCCGCATAGCGGCTGCGTGGAGGTCGGACAGTTGACGCCCCCTGAACCGCGGCGATCAACCACGGAGCCGAGCGGAGCGAAGGCGTGCGGGGTGCGGGTGGCGGAGCCCCCGCTTGCGGCGGGCGGAGCGCTGCCGCACAAATGACGAAGGCGAGGCGGCGAGCGCTGTAAGCGCCGCACACCTCGCCCATCGACTTCGTGGAGCTGAGGGGATTCGAACCCCTGGCCTCTTCGTTGCGAACGAAGCGCGCTACCAACTGCGCCACAGCCCCGAGTTGGTCGCCGGTTTCCTGGCGACCGCGAAACTCTAACACGCCTATGGTCGCGGGTTAAAACCGAGGTTGTCGAGTGGGTTTCAGTCTCCGACCGCGCGCTTGACCTCGGGTTCGAGGGGCTTCTCGACGGGCTCGGGGAGGGCGGGCTTGTCGGCCGGGTCGGTGGTGCGGGCGGAGGAGAAGACCTCGTCGTCGGACAGGGAGATGGTGCGGACGGTGCGGTCCGGCGCCTTCTCCTTCATGACGTACGTCGGCAGCGTCACCGGCACCGGATCCCACAGACCTTCGGCCGGTGCGGGCTTCTCGACCGGCGGCTCGGGCAGCTTGACCTCGATCGTCGGCTCCTGGTCGGGAGACGGAGTGGGCGCCGGCTTCCCGGCCGGCCCACGGTCGTGCCGCGCCTGGGCCCGTGCCCGCCGCTTCTCGGCCAGTCGGGCCCGCGACCGCGCCTGCCGCCGCAGCTGGATCCGGGTGAGTACGACGAACCCGACGATCAGCGCACCCGGGATCGCGACGGTCCACCACAGCAGCATTTGCAGACCCGCCAGCGCGGTGACCGACAACAGCGAAAGGGTCAGGATCGACAGCACCCGCCGGCGGCGCATGGCGGCCACCCGGCGGGCTCGGTTCGGGACGTACCGCGTCGGTGGCGGCAGGTCCTCGGCCGAAGCCGATCCCTTGTCGTCCACGGCACCTGCGGGACGTACGACGTACCGCGGCCGGGACGGGTCTCGCGAGAGCACGCGTGCATCGGCGGACGACGACACCGGGCGGCGCCGCGCCTCGTCGCCGCGCTTGAGGATCATGGGGACGAGGTAAGCGGCCCACGCGGCGACGATCGCCACATAGATCAGCCCTGTCGTCCCCATGCGACGACGCTAAGGTGCACGGGGGGCCAGATGAGGTACGTGAGACGGTGTGTCGCAAGAAGACTCGTGTGACTGATGTGAATAGTACGCAGCGTAGTCAGGGCAAACGCGATACGAGACCGGGCCCGACTTCCTCGATGTTCAACGCGAAGATGCGGTGGTCGCGCCAGTCCCCGTCGATGTGCAGGAACCGCGGCCGCTCCCCTTCGTACCGGAAGCCGAGCTTCTCCACGACGCGCAGACTTGCCTTGTTCTCGGGGCGGATCGCCACTTCGATGCGGTGCAGCCCGAGGGTGAACCAGCAGTGGTCGGCGGCGAGCGCGACGGCGGTCGGCACGATGCCGCGGCCGGCGTACTGCTCGTCGACCCAGTAGCCGAGGTTCGCCCAGCGCGCCGAGCCGTAGGTGATCCCGGAGACGGTCAACTGCCCGACCAGCGGCCACTTCGACCGCGGTCCGACGCCCGCGGCGCCGCCGTACGTGATGACGAACGGGAGCATCCGCCCGTACCGCGCTTGCCGGTTCCAGTCGCGCGCCATCGCCCGGAACGTCCGCGCACCGTCCTCCGCACCAGGCGGTTGGGTGGCGTCCCACGGGCGTAGCCAGCTGACGTTGCGCTGGCGTGCGGCCGCCCACTCGCCGCCATCGCCTGCGCGCAACGGACGGAGCGCGACCTGCCCGTGCTGGAGCTCCACAGGCCAGTGCACGATCGCCATCAGTCGGTGTCCGTCCTGACATGGTCGCCGCCGTGCACCTGGTCGACGGCGTGCCGCAGCAGCGGCTGCAGTACGGCGAGTCCGTCCTTCACACCGCCCCGGGACCCTGGCAGATTCACGATGACCGTCGCACCAGCGACTCCGGCGAGCCCACGCGACAGAGCAGCAGTGGGTACGCCGTTCGCGACGCCATACGCCCGGATCGATTCGGCGATGCCGGGCACAACCTTCTCGATCACAGCGGCGGTCTGCTCGGGTGTCTCGTCGGTCGGCGAGATTCCGGTGCCGCCGGTCGTCAGCACCACGTCGTACGACGCTTCGACCGCGGCACGCAGCGCATCACCGACCGGCGGACCGTCCGGCACGATCTGCGGACCGGAAACCTCAAAGCCCCACTCCGCCAGGCGCTCCGCGATGACCGGACCCGTGGTGTCGGTGTAGACGCCGGCGGCGGCGCGGTTCGAGATGCTGATGACGAGAGCCCTCACGGCCGCTCCCAGTGCCCGGTCTTACCGCCTTCTTTGAGCTCGACGCGGACGTCGGACAGAACGGCGGCCGGGTCGATCGCCTTCACCATGTCGATCACGGCGAGCCCGGCGACGGCGACCGCGGTCAGCGCCTCCATCTCCACCCCGGTGCGGTCGGTCGTCTTGACCGCCGCGGTGATCAGTACGGCGTCGTCCACCACCTCGAGGTCGACCTTGGCTCCGGTGATCGCGATCGGGTGGCAGAGCGGAACCAGGTCAGGAGTCCGCTTCGCGCCCATGATCCCGGCGATCCGGGCGACGCCGAGTGCGTCACCCTTCGGTACGCCGTCACCGCGTAGCGCGGTCACCACCTCGGCCGAGACAAGAACCTTGCCGCTGGCAACTGCCCGGCGGCTCCCCACGTCCTTGGCCGAGACGTCGACCATCCGGGCGGCCCCGGTCTCGTCGACGTGGGTCAGCCCCGTCGGGTCCTCCGTCATCCGGTCTCCTCGTCCAGCAGCAACAGCTCGACCTGATCGCCGGCCCGGACCGACGTCACGTCCTCCGGCACCACGATCAGCGCGTTCGCACGGCTCAGCCCACCGAGCAGGTGTGAACCGTGCCCGCCGACTGTACTGGCCATCCAGCCCTGGTCGCCCGACCTGGCCGCGGCGCGGACGAACTGCCGCCGTCCCGACGGCGAGCTGAACGCGTCCAGCGACACGCCCTGCACCGTGGACCGCCGGTACGGCATCTGGCCCATCAGCTTGCGCAGCGCCGGCCGGACGAACACCTCGAACGACACGTACGCCGACACCGGGTTGCCCGGCAGCGTGAAGATCGGCACCTCGTCCTCACCGAGCACACCGAACCCCTGCGGCTTGCCCGGCTGCATCGCGACCTGCGGGAAATCGACCGTGCCGGTCTTGCTGAGAATCTCCTTGACGATGTCGTACGCGCCCATGCTCACGCCGCCGGTGGTCATCACCAGGTCGGCGCGAACCAGCTGGTCGGACAACGTGTCCATGATTTTCTTCGGGTCGTCGTCGACGATGCCGACGCGGTAGACGACAGCTCCGGCCTCGCGCGCCGCAGCAGCCAGCGTGTAGCTGTTCGAGTCGTAGATCTGGCCCTCGCCCAGCCTGCTCCCCGGCTCCTTCAGCTCCGCTCCGGTCGAGACCACAACCACTCGCGGCCGCGGCCGCGCCTTCACCCGCGCCCGGCCGACAGCGGCCAATACGGCGATCTGCCGCGGCCCGAGCACGGTGTCGCGCTCCAGAACCTGCTCGCCCGCCTGCACGTCCTCACCGGCCCGACGGACAGACATGCCGAGCGTCGGCTGCTTCGCGATCCGCACATTCACGGTCCCGCCGTCGGTCCACTCCACCTGGACGACGCTGTCCGCACCCCGCGGCATCGGTGCGCCGGTCATGATGCGCACACACGTCCCCGGCGTGACCACGATCGGCTCGCTCCGGCCGGCCCTGATCTCACCGACCACCGGCAGCATGATCGGGTTGTCCTGCGATGCCCCGGCCAGGTCGGCAGCCTGAACGGCGTACCCATCCATCGCTGAGTTGTCGAATCCGGGCAGGCTCACCCCCGAGACGACGTCCTCGCAGAGCACCAGCCCCAGCGCCTCCATCAGCGGCTGATCGAACGCCGGTAGGGCCGTCACCCTGCCGAGCACGGCCTCGAGATGCTCATCCACACTCCGTCTCACGAGCCCGACCCTAATCCACGGGTGCCGCGATTCCGCGGCCAGTTCCGGAAGGATGCCGTGAGAATGCCGACTGAGGGCTAGGTGAGGGCCTCGGGATGACGACCCCAGGTCATCCGGATGTCGGGTGCTCGCTCCTCGTTCGCCGCGCCGTCAGTACGGCGTACTTCGGTGAAACCGTGCCGGGCGTAGAACGACTGCGCCCGGGTGTTGGTCTGGAAGGTCCACAGCGCCAGACCGCCCGGCCGGAGATCCTTCGCGAGCTCGACGAGCGTCGACCCGACGCCCTGACCGGCCGCGTCCGGGTCGACGTACAACTGGTCGAGGTCGTCACCGTCCAGTGTCAGGACCGCGACGATCCGGCCGTCGTCGAGCCCCACCCAGGTCTGCGCGTCCGGCAGCAACACCTCGGCGAACCAGACCGCGACCTGCGTCGAGGTGTGGATCGCCGGCGGCAACAGCGAGGGCTCCGCGTGCCGCGATCGCCACCAGACCTGCGCGGCCTCGTCCGTGTCGTACGGCTCCAGCGGCCGGATCAGCAGGTCGTCCATCCAGTTCCCCCCAGCTCGTGGTGTCAGGCGCGGAGTTCGGCCCCGTCCGGGATCACCCGGCGTTCCCCGGCCGGCGCCTCCAGCTCGACGTCGCCGACCACCACCACATCCTTGCCGAAGGCAACGTCACCGCGCACCTCGAGCCGGTCCGCGCGGACCAGCGACGGCGGCCCGGCCGGGAACCGGACGTCGAAGTCGGCCAGGATCTTGAAGTACTCCGGATCCAGGTCGACGTACGGCTCGTCGCCTTCGTGCGTGGTGGTCAGGTCGCCCGCCTCGTCCAGCTCGTAGACGTCGGAGCGCAGGACCAGCAGATCGTTCGTGGTCTTCACCGGCTTGAACCGGCTGCGGTCGACCAGCACCGCCTGCGAGCCCTCGAAGGTCTCGATCGCGGTCCCCATCCCGGTCTCCAGCTGGATCACCTTGGGCGAGGACGGGTCGGCCGGGTCGACGGTCTTGCGGTTCACGATGATCGGCAGCCCGAGGATCCCGTCGTGCCCCTCCATCAGCTCGGCCAGCCGGTCCAGGTCGATCCACAGGTTGTTGGTGTTGAAGGTCCTGTGCCGGGTGACGTCCTGGAAGTACTTCGTGTCCTCGGCCGCGACCTGCGCGCTGTCGCGCAGGATCAGCCGCCCGTCGGACTTGCGCACCGCGACGTGTCCGCCCTTGCGGTCGGATCGGGTCCGGCGGCAGACCTCCATCCCGAACGGTACGTCGTGCTCCGCCATCCAGGCCGCGATCCGAGGGTCCGCGGTGGCGCCGAGGTTGTCGGCGTTGGAGATGAACGCATGCCGGAAACCGTGTTCCCGCAGGGCGTCAAGGGTGCCGGAGGCAACCAGTGCGGTGAACAGGTCGCCGTGACCCGGCGGGCACCAGGCCAGCTCTGGGTCCGGCTCCCACTCGGCCGGCGTCAGATCGTCGGCGAGCAGCTTCGGTTCCATGTTCTGCTGGAAGTCCAGCGGCAGTCCGTCGATCGCCAGACCGTCGTACTCGCTGAGGATCTGGCGCGACTCCTCGGTGGTGCGGAACGAGTTCATCAGCACCAGCGGCAGCGGTACGTCGTACTTGCGCCGGGTGCTGAGGATCTGCCGGGCGATGATGTCGAGGAAGCTCAGTCCGTCCTTGACCGGCAGTGCGGACTTCGGGCCGGTGACACCCATCGACGTACCGAGGCCGCCGTTGAGCTTGATCACCACCGTCTCGGCCAGTGCGGCCCGCAGCGCCGCCGGGTCGGTGTCCAGGTGGTCCAGATGCGGCAGGTCCCCCACCGGCTCGATGTCGTCCTCGCGGATCGTGCCGTGCTGACCGGACTCGAGTAACCGGTAGTAGTGGGTGAAGACCCGGATCGCGACGTCGGCAGTGCCGGCCGCGCGCATCTTCTCCTGCGCCTGTCGTAGACCTGCCTCACTCATGTCCCAACACTAGGGGACGCGTGGTGATCACAGTGTTAACCGCGTCACGCCGCCTACGATCAGTAGGTGTTCGCGTCCAAGGCCGCTGCGCGGTCCCATTTCCTCGCTGCCCGCAGCACTCGATCGTCCGCAGGGGACCTGCTGGCCGGTGCCCGCTCGTTGCAGGCTGTGCACAGCGCCCGGCGGGTGGCTCTGTACGTGTCCAGGGGCCTCGAACCGCAGACCGGTGCCCTGATCGACTGGCTGCTGGCTACCGACCGTGACGTCCTGCTGCCGATCCTGTACGCCGACAACGACCTCGGATGGGGTGTCGCCCCGGGAGCGGCCGATCTGGTCCCCGGCCGGCTTGGTCTGTCCGAGCCGCCTGTGGACCTGGGCCCGGACGCCATCGCCACCGCCGATCTGGTGATCTGCCCCGCTGTGGCGGTCGCCCGCGACGGCGTGCGCCTCGGACGCGGTGGTGGCTCCTACGACCGGGCACTGGCGCGAGTGAGACCCGGTACGCCGATCTGGGCCGCGGTGTACGACGTCGAAGTCGTCGACAAGCTTCCAGCCGACGACCACGACCATCCGGTGCACGCTGCGCTCACGCCAAACCACTTGATCCCGCTGCGAGGATCTCTGGATGACTGAGACCGCGGTAGAAGCCGCAGCCACAGCCGGACGTGACCTCGGCCTGACGGTCACCGACCCGACAGTCCTGTACAGCGCCTTCTCGGTGGTAGTGCACCTCAAGCCGTCCCCTGTGGTCGCACGCGTGCCGATGAACCTGCCGGACTACCTGATGGAAAGAGAGGCCACCGCAGTACGTCAGCAGCGTGAGCTGGACGTGTCCGGGTGGCTGGTGGACCAGGGCAAGCCGGTGACCGCCCCGAGCCCGCTCGTGCCACGGAAGCCAGTGGAGAAGGACGGGCTGTCCATGACGTTCTGGCAGTACGTCGAGGAGGACAAGTCGGTCGAACCCGACTACATCGCGGGGACGGTCCGGGCCGCCGAACTGCACGCCATCCTCGCGGACTACCCGCGGGAGCTGCCGTGGCTGACTCCCCTGCTCGCAGTGCCGTCGGGCATCGAGACGCTGGAGGCGGTGCCTGGGCTGCTCGAGCAGGACGACGTGGACCGGGCACGGGCCGAGTGGGCCGTGCTGGGACCGGTGCTGTCGAGCCGAGCCGCGTTCGAGGCGGTCTTCCCGTCGGCCACGATCCAGACGATCCACGGCGACGCTCCGTCGTACAACCGAATCCCGACGAAGGACGGAGTGCTGTGGGCCGACTTCGAGGACACGACGCTCGGCCCGATCGAGTGGGACCAGGCGGGCTTCGGCCCGGAGCTCGGCCAGGTGTACAACAAGGCGGCGGCCGGACTGGGACGCCCCCAGCTCGATGAAGCTGTGCAGCGGGTGATGGACACCGCCCGGGTCATGCAGGTCCTCGTGTGTACTCCGCTGGTGCCGCGACTGCCGGACCTGGCGGACGGCATCCGGATGTTCGCAACACAGTGGCGGGACATGCCGTTCGCTGGTGGACTGGGCTGATGCTCAGCGAGTACGTCGACACCGGTGTCCTCCCAGGTCTCATCTCGCTGGTGAGTCGCGGCGACGAGACCCGGGTCGACGTACTCGGCAAGCTCGCGTTCGACGGTCCGGAGATGCAGCGGGAGAGCCTGTTCCGGGTCGCGTCGTTCACCAAGCCGATCGTCGCCGCGGCGGCGATGATCCTGGTCGACGAACTCCGGCTGTCCATGGACGCACCGGTCGACGAGCTACTGCCGGAGCTGGCGCATCCTGTCGTACTGCGGCAGCCGGACGGACCACTCGACGACACGGTCCCGGCGGAGCGGCCGATCACTCTGCGGGACCTGCTCACCTTCCGGCACGGACTGGGCGAGTCGGACCATCCGGCGCTGCGGGAACGCGAGCAGGAACTGGAGCTGCGCACGTTCGGACCGCCGGTACCGCGTACTCGGCTCGAGCCGGACGAGTGGATGCGGCGACTGGGGACGCTGCCGTTGCAGTATCAGCCGGGTGAGCGGTGGATGTACTCGACCGGCTCACACGTGCTCGGCGTACTGATCGCGCGGGCGACCCGAGAGCCCTTGGAGACGTTCCTACGGGCGCGGATATTCGAACCGCTCGGCATGCGGGACACCGGGTTCACCGCGTCGGACCCGGCGCGGCTGACGACGGCGTACCTCGGGGAGGACGTTCTGGACGCGGCGGCGGACAGCCAGTGGCTGGTGCCGCCGTCCTTCCCGGATGCGAGTGGTGGGCTGATCTCCACGGTCGACGACTTCCATGCGTTCGCCCGGATGCTGCTGGCCGACGGCGACGGTGTGCTGTCTCCTGCTGCGGTCGCGGAGATGACAACCGATCAGCTCACGCCGGCGCAGCGCACTGCCGCTGCCGACTTCCTCGGACCGGACACCGGATGGGGCTACGGGCTGTCCGTCGGCGGCGGGCGGTACGGCTGGGCCGGCGGTCTGGGGACGCTGTGGTCGACCACGCCGGCCGACGGGACCATCTCGATCCTGCTGACCCAGCGTGCCCTGTGGACCTGGCCGGAGGCACTGTTCGCCGAGGCTAACGCTCCGGCTTGGTGAAGGTCAGGAGATCCTTCCGGCTCTCCTCGACGGCGCCCTTGGTGTAGGCCCAGGGCAATGTCTCACCACGTGCCCACAGCTCGGTCTGGTCGGTGTAGTGGGACGAGAACGCGTGCCCGGACACACCGGTCAGGTTGATCCAGCGAGACTTGTCGAAGTCGGCCAGGTCGACCACCATCCGCATCGACGGCGTCGACGTCACCGTGTAGCCCTCGGCGGCATCCCAGGAGGTCGCGTCCACGAGCGACGTACCGCCGCCGAGCTCGTACGGGCCACGGTTGAAGATCCGCTCGATGACACCGATGCCCGACGTACCGAGCGTCTGGTTGGTGAGCGTCAGCTTGTGCAGCTTGCCCCACTGCCAGTTCGCCGGCTCCCGCGCCATCTTCTGCGTGATCTCGGATCGGGCCTCGACCAGCGCCTCGCGCAGGATGTCGTCGCGGCTCTCCAACTGGGGCGTCCCGATCTTGTCCCACCACTTGCTGTTCGGGTGAGCGAGCAGTGTGTGGATCACTTCGAACCAGCGCGAACCGCCGTCCGGCCAGGTGCTCTCCGGGAGCTGGTCGTGGAAGGTCAGCGCGAGGATGTTGCGCCACACCACGTTGAAGTAGGCCGCTGCCGCGGAGTCCGCCGGCTGGGTGAAGTCCCAGTTCTTCAGGGTGTCCTGGCCCTGCCGGTCGAAGCTGTCGTCGATGCCGATCCGGAGCAGATACGGCACCAGCATCTCGGCCACCCGGTTCTTGGTGTCCAACTGGATCGACGCCATCGCGTTCGCGTCCAGCTTCCCGGCTGCCTTGATCCGGTCGGTGATCTGCTGCGACCGGTAGCCGTAGTCCCAGTTGTCGGTCAGGAAGTACTTGTACGTCGGCGGCACCACCGCCTGGTTCGCGGTGACGATCACGCCGTCCGCCGGATCGAACTCGGTCGGCAGCGAGTCGAACGGGATGTACCCCTTCCAGTGGTACTTCGGATCCCAGCCCGGCACCGGCCAGTCGCCGCGGCCGGAGTTGCGGATCGGGATCAGCCCGGGCGCCTGGTAGCCGATGTGGCCGTCGGTGTCGGCGTACACCAGGTTCTGCGAGGGGACCTGGAACGACTTCGCCGCGGCCCGGAACTGGGTCCAGTTCTGGGCCCGGTTGATCGCGAACAGCGCGTCGGCGGTGCGGCCCGGAGTCAGTGCGGTCCACTGCAGTGAGACGGCGTACGCCTGCGGCTGTTTGCCTCGCTTGGCGACGATCTCCCCGATCTCGCGCTGGTCGTCGCCGACGTCGGAGATGAGCGGACCGTGCCGGGTCTCCCGGACGGTGATCTTCACCGGTTCGTCCTCGCCGGCGACCTTGAACGTCTCCTCGCGTGTCGCCATCGCACTCCACCGCTTGTTGTAGAGCACCTTGTTCCCCTCGACGCGCTCCAGGTACAGGTCCTGGACGTCGGGGTCGAGGTTGGTGAAGCCCCAGGAGATCGCGTTGTTGTGGCCGATCACCACGCCGGGCAGACCCGAGAAGCTGAAGCCCGAGACGTCGTACGGACAGGCGCGGCTGACGTTGTTGCAGTGCAGGCCGACCTGGGTCCAGATCCCCGGCATGGTCGCGCCGAGGTGCGGATCGTTGGCCAGCAGCGGCTTGCCGGTGGTGGTGTGGTCGCCGGAGACGACCCAGGAGTTCGATCCGATCCCGTCGCCCTGGCCGAGCAACTGCGGGAGTCCCTTGGCCACCTTGTCCACGGAGTCCAGGGACTTCAGCAGGTCCTTGGTCAGCATCCCGCGGCGTAGCTCGGAGTCGACCGGCGCGGTGCTGAACTGGCCGTCGCGGTCTACCGCACCGGTCGCGAGGATCGGCCGGTTCCGGTCGAACGGGTAGTCCGGATACAGGCTCTCGACGTTCTGCGCCGGGAACGACGCGAGCAGCTTGGTCTTGGTGATCTCGTCGTCCATGTTGCCGCCGAGATCCCACGCCATCGCCTTCAGCCAGGCCAGCGAGTCGGCCGCCGTCCACGGCTCCGGGCGATAGTCGGTGCCCTTCAGCGACAGTACGGCGTACTCCAGGCTCAGACCGGAACCACTGTGCGTCGAGAGGTACGAGTTCACTCCGCGGGCGTAGTCGTCGAGGTACTGCCGGGTGGACGGGCTGAGCAGACCCAGCTCCTTCTCGGCGACCCGGCGCCAGCCCAGGGTGCGGATGAACTTGTCGGTCTCCAGAGCGCTCTCGCCGAACAGTTCGGACAGCCGCCCGGCGGTGACATGCCGGCGGAAGTCCATCTCGAAGAAGCGGTCCTGCGCGGCCACGTACCCCTGCGCGGCGAACAGATCGGACGGGTTGTCGGCGTAGATCTGCGGGATGCCCTGGGCATCGCGGACGACCTCGACCTCCGCATCGAGACCGTCCAGCTCGATCGTTCCGTCGTAGGTCGGGAAGGAATGGCGCACGACGAAGACGACGGTCCCGGCGATCACCAGGAGGACCGTGGCGAGGGCGATTCCGCTGATGACGAGGACTCGAAGCAGGCGACGCACGGACCCAACCGTAGAGAATGCCGCCGTCCACCCCAAATGGGGTCCCTCACAACTTTGCGTTGCTCTGCGTTCCATCGGCATGAACACAGAGTTGGAATACGTCGCCGTCCCGGCCGCCGACCTGGACCGGATCCGCTGCAACGACCACGACGACTTCGGCAATCCGATCATTCCGCTGACCTCCGGCGGCGGTGAACCGCTGCGGTGCTGCCTGACGATCGCTCCGGCCGGCGACCGGATCGCGCTGGTCTCGCACCGGCCGATGACGGCCGGCGGACCGTACGCCGAGGTCGGACCGGTCTTCGTCCACCTGTCCGACTGTGGGGGTCCCGCGTCCGACGGCTACCCGGCCGACTTCCGGGACCGGCGGTCGGTACTGCGCCCGTACGACGCCTCGGGGCAGATGCTCGACGGGGTGCTGGCCGCGGCGGGGACCGCTGAGGTCGAGCTCAAACAGCTGTTCGCCGACCCGGCGGTGGACACCGTCCAGGTGCGGAACGTGATCGCCGGCTGCTGGAACTTCACGGTCCGCCGACAGGCCTGAGTTGGAATACTTCGGGCCGCTGGCGCATTATTAGCAGTCGAGTAGTAGGAGTGCCAGCGGCCTGAAGGGAACCGAACGTGCCGACGTATCAGTACCAGTGCACCGACTGTGGTGAGGCGCTCGAGGTGCGACAGAGCTTCACGGACGACGCGCTGACCGTTTGCCCGGCGTGCCAGGGCACGCTGCGGAAGGTCTTCAACGCCGTCGGTGTCGTCTTCAAGGGTTCCGGCTTCTACCGCAACGACAGCCGCTCGTCCGGCAAGAGCAGCGTCCCGGCCGCCAAGTCCGAGTCCTCGACGTCCTCTTCGTCGTCCTCGTCTTCGTCCTCCTCGTCGGAGTCGAGCTCTTCGTCGTCGGGTGGCTCCTCGGGCAGCTCGTCGTCGGGTGGTTCGTCGTCCAACGGTTCGTCGTCCTCGTCCTCGACGAGCACCAGCGCTGCCTGACCTGCTGCCTGTGGACAACTGAAGGGCGGCCGCCGGCGAAACTCGTACCTTCTCCGGCATGAAACTCCCTTCGCTCCTTCGTGACCTGTTGCGCGCCGCTCGGTGGCATCGCCGGCTTCTCGCCGGCGCGGCTGCCGCGGCTGCTGTGTATTTCGGCCTTGTCGCCCTGTCCCCTCCACCACCGCCGACCGTCGCCGTGCTGGCCGCAGCGCGCGACCTGACCGGCGGAGCCGTGCCGTCCGACGGCGATCTCCGAACACTCGACCTGCCCATCGGCGCGGTGCCCGATGGTGCGCTCAAACCCGGCACGGATCTGACCGCGCGCGTTCTGAGCGGACCGGTCAGATCCGGTGAGCCGTTGACCGACGCGCGCTTCCTCGGCCCTGTTTCGGTGCCACCGGGATCACTGGCCTACCCGTTCCGCATCGACGACGCCGACATCACCGCACTCCTCCGCGTCGGCGATCACCTGAACCTGTACGCCGCGACGAGCAGCGCAGCCGAGTCGGCGGATCTGCTTGCTCGAGCCGTGCGAGTGGTCGCGCTACCGAACCCGCGTACGACGTCCTCCGGCGCTCTGATCGTCGTCGCCACCACACCGGACGTTGCGACCAGACTGGCCCAGGCCACAACCAATTCGCGCATCACGGTCGCGCTGACACCCGACACGAGCTGATCACCAGTCGAACATGTGCCGACACGATGCGTGGTCGCCCCGGCGCGCTCCCTCGCCCTCGCGGCTGTGCGGTCCTACCTTGTCTCGGGTACATCACCTGCTTCGTGGAGGCACCCACATGCTCAAGGGCTTCAAGGAATTCATCATGCGCGGGAACGTCGTCGACCTCGCGGTCGCCGTCGTCATCGGCGCAGCGTTCGGCGCGGTCATCAAGGCGGTCGTCGAGGGCCTGATCAATCCGTTGATCGCCGCGATCTTCGGCAAGCCGGACATCAGCGGTGTCTGGGCTTTCACCATCAACGACGCGGAGTTCTCGATCGGCCTGATCCTGCAGGCGGCGCTCAACTTCCTGTTCGTGGCCGCGGCCGTGTACTTCGTCATCGTGATGCCGCTGAACAAGCTCGCCGAGCGGCGGGCCCGCGGTGAGGAGCCGGAGCCGGACCCGCTGACCACCGACCAGGAGCTGCTGACCGAGATCCGCGACCTGCTGCGTTCCCGTTCGCTCTGATCTCTGCGGGAGCGGGTAGGCGCACAAACCTCAGCCCCTGAGCTCGCCAGGCGCCTACCTTCTCCCCGGGTCGTCAGTCCCCGGTGCCGTCAGTCCCGCGTCGTCAGTCCCCGGCGTACCGCATCCAGCGGTAGGCCACCGGCTGTTCCGCGTTCCACTCGTCCATCAAGCCCGCCGGCACGTCCACGAACCCCGACCGCTGGTAGGTCGCGATCGCGACTGCGTTCTCCGGCCGCACCCGCAGAAACACCTCGGAGAACCCGGCTTTGCCGGCCGGCTCGAGCAACGCCCGCACCAACTCCAGACCGAACCCCCGACCGCGGACCTCCGGGTCCACGATGATCCGCGCCAGCTCGACCTCGTCCTCCTCCTCGTCGAGCCAGACCTCCCCGTAGCCGACCGGTCGATCTCCGTCGAAGAGCAGGTACGACTCGATGTCCGGGTCGGCCTTGCGCCAACTCGACGTCAACTCCGCCGGGAACGGGTACTCGGCCCGCCCGGACAGTAACCCCACTTCGCTCGCATCCACAGCCCAGCTCGCGACCAGACCGTCGTACCCGCTGGTGAACCCCCGAAGCTCCACGCCCGTCCCCTCAGTTCACGAACTCCACGATCGTTCGCACCAGTTGGTCCAGGTACGGCGGGAAGGTGGGCAGCGGCGGTTCCGCGCTACCGGCCAGCTCACGACTCCCCTGGATCAACCGCAGCAATGCGTCGACCGTCTTGCGCTGATGCGAGGGATTCTCCGGCACTGACGGAAGCACCGCCACCGGGATTCGCGCGAGCCCGGTGAGTTCGGCGTCGGTCACACCGCGCAGAGTCTCGCCGGCCAGCAATCCGTCCACGACCTCAGGAGGGCAGCCGACCTCGATCAGCCCCGCCCGTGTGCGCGCATCCACGACCGCATCCCCACCGGTCGCCGGCCAGGCCAGCAGCAACCGGTCGACGAGATGCGGATGTTCGATCGCGAGCCGCGCGGCGACCGCACATCCGTTGGATGCGCCAACGACCGTCAGTCTGCTGTCCCCCGGCGGCAATCGGAGGTTCTGGAGATGTTCACCCAGCGCTGTGACCTCGGCGTCCCATCCACTCGGCCGCTTCAAACGGTCCGGCGCCAGCACGGTCACCCCGTGCGACGCCAGTCCGTCGATGACCCCCGTCGTACCCCAGAAGGCTTTCGCGTCCATGGCGTCCCACAGGCCGCCGTGGATCAGCAGGACGGTGTTCATTCGTGGTGGGGCGGGACCTCGCGGAGGATGCGCTCGTCGTCGTCGCTGCCGAAGTCGTTGTCGCCCCAGGTGCGCGGATCGTCGTCACGGGTCTGGTCCGGCAGCAGCGGCTCGTCGTCTTCGTACGGGCTCGTCATGCCCCCAAGATTACCGGGCCTGTGCACACCGGGCCCCTTGGTATTCCGGGGCAGTCCCCAACCCGGGACGGGCGACCAGCGCGTGCACGTTACAGGTCTGCCTCGGTTGCCGAACGATCCGGCGGCGTGACCGGAACGACGCGCCGCCGTGATGTTCCGGCACGCATGACGTGGCCCCGGTCGACCATCATGGGTGACCTTGCCAACCCGGAAGGACCGAGTCGTGAGTGCATTACGGACACGGGGCCTGATCGGTGCGACGCTCGTCGTGGCTGTCCTCGGCATCACCGCCGCCTGCGGTGACGAGAGCTCCACGTCCCCGCCCGCCGCCCAGCCCAGCGATACGCCGACCACCCCCGGCAGCCCAACCCCGTCGCCCACCTCCAGCGGCACACCCAGCACCGACTGCCCCGACATGATCGCAGCCGTCCGCGCGGCCGCCGACAAGGTCGTGTGGGGCAAGGGCGCGGCGACGTCACTGTTCCAGCCGGTCAGCGTGACGATCTGCCAGTACGACGCGAAGGCGTCCGGGCAGGCCTACGCGACCGGCACCACCAAGCGCACCGCCAAGCAGGCGACAGAACTGTTCGCCTTGGTGAACGCGCCGAAGCCCGTGGCCAAGAAGCCGACCTTCTGCACGAAGGAGCTCGGCCCGACCTACGTCCTGCGGTTCACCGACAACGACCGTGGCGTCCTGTCCTACACCGCGGAGGCCTTCGGCTGCCGTCGCCTGGTGGCGACCTCTCTGGAGGGCCAGGGCAAGCCGGGCGTGCTGCCGGCTCCACGCCAAGTGACACCCGAGCTGATCAAGTCGCTCGGCCTGCGCTGACCCTGCGCCGGACGTGCACCCCGAAGCCGTCCGGACCGGGGTCAACCCGCGCCTGCCTTGCGGGTCCCTCCCTGGGGTCGACCCGCAAGGCAGGCAGCGGCGGCTTGTCAGCGCTCTCCCGAACCTGCACGCTGTTCGTTCCGGGAGGGGTGCATGCGACTGCTACGACTGCTGTGCGCGCTGCTCCTCGTGTGCACAGCCTGCTCGTCGGAAACCCCTTCCTGCGCAGGGGTTTCCGGCTTCACGTGTACGACGCTCCGCGTACCGCTGGACCATCAACGGCCGGACGGTCCGTCGCTCGACTTGGCCGTAGCGGCCGCGGACAACGTGGACGCGCCGCGTGGCGTGCTCCTGATGCTCACCGGCGGCCCCGGCCAACCGGGCGTCCCGCTCCTGGCTCGCGTCCGCGCGTACCTCGCTCCTGAGGTGCTACGCGAGTACAGGCTGGTCATGTTCGACCAACGCGGCACGGGTACGCCAGGCATCAATTGCCCTGCTCTGCAAAGAGCTGTGGGCGGCTCGGACTTCCTGACAGCACCCGCTGAGGCTGTGGACGAGTGCGCACAACGGATCGGCCCTGGACTCGGGTACTACGGCACCCCGGACACCGTCGAGGACATCGAGATCCTCCGGCAGCACCTCGAGGTCGATCGCCTCACGCTGGACGGTACGTCGTACGGGAGCTTCACGGCGGCGCAGTACGGACTGAAGTACCCGGACCGTGTGCGGTCGCTCGTGCTGGACTCCATCGTCCCGCACAAGGGCTTCGACCCACTCGCCGTCGACCTGATGGCAACAACCGGCACGGTCCTGAAGGCCGCGTGCCGCCAAGATCCTGCCTGTACGACGGATCCCGTCACCGACCTGGCCTGGTTGGTGCAGCACGGTGTGAGTGGCACCGACCTGATGGAGAGCTTGTCCGTCTCCAGCCTCAACACCGTCAACCCTTCGTTGAAAGGCATCCCGGCGATCCTGCACGCCGCCCGCAACGGCGACGATTCCGGCTTGAAGGACTTCCTCCAGCAGGCGACCAGCAGTGGCCTCTCGTACGACACTCTGTCCGCCGGACTGCACATGGCCACACTCTGCTCGGACCTGCGCTTCCCGTGGACCGGCCAGTCGACGCGCAGCCAGTCCGCCCGCAGCCAAGCACTCGAGACAGCTCTACGCCGTCTGGATCCGAAGCAGCTGTATCCGTACGACCTGCGCACCGTATGCGAACAGCAGATGATCCAGGGCTGCCTGCGCTGGCCGGCAGCGAGGACTTCCACGTACCCGAAGGCGCAACAACTGACCCCACGCACGCTGATCCTCCAAGGCAGCAACGACTTGTTCTGTCCGGTCGAGTGGGCTCGCTGGGAGCAGGCGAACGCGCGCTCGGCCCAGCTGGTCGTCGTACCGGGTAGTGGGCACGGTGTGCAACGCGATCCGCGCGGGCAGGACGAGGCCCGCAAGTTCTTGCTGGGCTAGGCGGTCTAGTCCAGCAGCCGCGGTGAGATCCAACTGTGTGTGAATGGTTGCAGCACCCTGAGCCACTCGATGCGTCTAATAGGTGTGAGGTGTTGTACGCCCGGCCAGGGAGCGGCGAGTGGAGTTCGAGGAGTACGTGTCCGCCCGCGGACAGGAACTGGTGCGGCTCGGTTTCACCGTTTCCGGCGACTACCAGCGAGCGGAGGATCTGGCGCAGATCGCGCTGATGCAGGCGTTCCGGGCCTGGCGGAAGGTCCGGACGGCGGACGATCCGCACAACTACGTCCGGCGGATCCTGATCAACGCGTACCTGTCGATGACGCGGCGGCGCTCGTTCGCCGAGGCGCCGACGGCGGAGATCGACGCCGAACGCACAGTGCCCGACCCCGCCACCGACATCGTGAACTCCGACGACCTCTGGCGCTCGCTGGCCAGGTTGTCGGCCCGGGAGAGGGTCGTGCTGGTCCTGCGCTACTACCAGGACCTGGACGACCACACGATCGCCGACCTGCTCGGCATCAAACCGTCCTCCGTCCGCGCGACCGCCAGCCGGGCGCTGGCCACGCTGCGACGGACCAGGCAGTCCCACCGTGTTGATGAGAGGTTGTCGTGAGCAACACCGATCTCGAGGATGACCTGCGGGCAACCCTCGACCGTGCCGCGGCCTCGGTGCCGCCGGTCACCGACCTGACCGAGCGCGCGACCACCGGCGCCCGGCAGGCCCAGCGCCGGACCTGGATCGCCTCCGGAGCCGCCGCCGTCGCGGTGGCCGCGATCGCCGTCGTCGGCTTCAACCTGGCCGGCCGGGACGCGCCTTCGCAGTCGCCGGTCGCGGCCGGCACGGCCTCGGCGACGCCGAGCGCGAAGGTCCAGTCGCAACTCTCGGCCCAGAGCGTGGCCGGGACCTGGCGACCGGTCGAGATGGACGGACTCAAGACGCTGAAGGCGGCGCGACCCGAGGATCCGGTGCTCGTGCTCGTGCCGGACGGGACCTGGACCGGGTCCGACGGCTGCAACGGACTCCAGGGGACGTACACGATCGGTCAGCGCGGCGAGTTCACCGCCACGGTCGGTCCGCAGCGCATGGTCGGCTGCGAGAACGTGCCGCACACCGGCGTACTGAAGGCGGCCAAGCGGGTCGCCCTGGACGCCGACACGCTCCGGTTCTTCGCCCCCGACGGGCGTCAACTTGCGAGTTACGCTCGCACACGGTAGTCGAATTTGCTTGCGGACGGTGATCGGCTATTGACTGAACGGAGTCCCGGACCGGACGATTTACCGAGGCCGTCCACCGATTGGGGAGCTCTGTGCGACTCACAGCAACCGTCCCGCTGCTCGCGCTTGGCTCCGTTTCATTCCTCGCAGTCGGTCTCACCGCTACAGCCACGCCTGATGCGGCGACGGCAGCGGTAGCCTGCTCGCACGCTCAGCCGAGCGTGAGTTCGGTCGAGTCCAAGCGCTTGGCACAGCCGACATCCTCGACCGACGCCCGCCCGCTCGGCGAGGCGCTCGGCGACGGCATCTCGGTCGCCGTGCAGTCCCTGGAGCCCCTGGACGCCACTGGCCGGCCCAAGTCGGGCCTGCCGTACGGGCTCAGCGCCGGCGTCATCGGCGTGGTCGGCTCCGCCACGACCGGCTACAAGGTCGTGGTCGACAGCTCCGTGCTGGACTCGAAGAAGTACCAGGCCGCGATCGCCCGCAGCGTCCCCACGGCCGGCAAGCAGATGGTCGGCCTCGAGCGCAGCTGCCGCTCGGTCCGCGCGATCTCCGACGCCTGGAACGCGGTCGGCGCCCGCTCGTGGTCCTCCGACGCGAGCCGTACGACGTTCGCCGCCGATCTGGACCCGGTTACCGAGGACATCGTCGTCGAGTACGACCAGGCCAGCACCTCGCCCGCGTCACTCGACGATTTGCGCGGACTGAACGGCGTACAAGCCGTCGCCAGCTCGCTGGAGCGGACGACTCGGCTGAGTGACACGCCGAAGGGCGGCCACTGGGGCGGTGCCCGGATCACCTCGGCCCTGAAGAACTGCTCGGCCGGATTCTCCGTCGTACGACGCTCCAACGGGCAACGCGGCTCGGTCACCGCCGGCCACTGCGGCGGGGTCGGCACAGTGTGGAAGTCGGGCAGCAACTACTACGGCACCACATCCGTGCGGACGAACTACCCCGACTACGATCAGTCCCTGCTCACCGGCAGCACGTACGGACCGAAGATCTGGACCGACGGCCCCGGCGACCCGGTCGACACCCGTACCGTCACCGGCGGCGCCGACCCGGGTGTCGGCACGGCCGTGTGTCAGTCCGGCAGCTTCAGTACGTCGCTGTGCGGCCTCAGAGTCCTCTCGAAGTCAGCGAAGTACTGCGACACCGACGGCTGTACGACGTACGTCATCCGCGCCACCCGAGGCGGCCAGATCGCGATCATCGGCGGCGATTCCGGCGGCCCCGTCTACACCGCGCCCGGCCGCACCACCGCGACCATCCGCGGCATCACCTTCGCCGGCTCCGGCTGCGCCTCGTCCCGCTGCACCACCCTGTACGCCGAGCGCTACGCCTCGATCGCCGGACACCTAGGCGTCCGCGCCCTCACCGGCTAGCCGCCGGGGCTCGTGCTGGGCCAAGTCACCGTTCCTCGACAGGCCGACAGCGCCGCCCACGGCGAGGACGAACCCCAGTGTCGCGACCCACCCCCAGCCGGGCCTGGGCATGTCGCCCAGCATGAGCAGCCCGACCAGAGCAGGTGCGACCGTCTCACCGACCACCAGCGGCGCCGTCGCCTGTGTCACGCTGCCGCGTTGCAGGGCCGTCGAATACGTGAGGAGCGCGATCCCGCCGGCCAGGACCAGCGCATAGATCGACGGATCGGTGAACAACGTGCCGAGATCGCTGACGAACGTGTCGAGATGGAGCGAGCCGGGCAGGATCCGGGCGGCCACCGCAACCGCCCCGAAGGCGAGGCCGGCCAGCGCGCCGAGGGCGGCTGCACCCGGGGCGCCCTTGATCTGGGCCAGCGGCACCGCCAGTACTCCGAGAACGACGGCCGCAACCAGCACACCCCAGCGTTCCGCCTCACTGACCGAGACCGAGCGGTCCTCTGCTGCGGACAGGCCGACCAGCACCAGTCCGGTGAGTACAACCAGCAGGGCGATCCAGTCGGACCGGGTCAGCGGCATGTGCAGGAAGATCGCGCCGAGAACGGCGGTGACCGCCAGGAAGCTCGCCACGATCGACTGCACGACGAACAGCGGCAGCGATCTCAGCGCTGCGATGGACAGCAGGAACGCGAAGGCGTCGAGCGCGGTTCCCAGCAGGTACGGCCAGGAGCGGAACAGCCGGAGCGCCAGCCGCGGGTCGAGGCCCTCCACGGTCTCGGTACGGCGTGCGGCGACTGCCTGCAGTACCGATGCCACCCCGTAGCAAACGGCTGCTGCAAAGGCTCCCAGCAGACCGGCAATCATGTGCCGAGGCTACGCCGGAATTCCGCGGGTCAATACGTTTGACTAAAAGCACCGTCACCAAACGTGCCCGGGCGAGTCGTTCACGTAGGTATACGTCACCAACGGTCTCGTGTACCGTCGTGATCGGGGAAGCGATGTGCGCTGTCGCATTGCTGCGTTGCACAGGGGTGGGCATGAGCACAACGGTGGATACTGCTGCGCTGCCAGCAGAATCGCGTGCCCGGACTCGCTCGGTTGGTGTTCTCAAACCGCTCGACGATCGCTGGCCGGACCGTTTCGCGGCCGCCATGTTCGTATTCGCCGCGCTGGCCGCAATTGTCGCGCTCGTACCGCCGTGGCGGAATTACTTCGCGGGGGCCGAGGACATCGTTTCGATGCTCACGATTCCCATTGTGCCGAGCCTAGTTTACGCCGCATTACTCACAGCTATGGGTGTCGCGCTGCGACGCAGGCTGCTCGCCGCGTGGTGGCTGCTGGTGCTGTGGTGGCTGGTCCTCCCGGAGCTCGCGAGGATCGCCTCCCTGATCGACGGCGGCTCGCTGATCCAGCTCGCCGGCTTCGTGCTGATCGCCGGAGTGCTCGTCATCGCGTGGCGAGCCCGGCCCCAGTTCGCGGCCAGGCGGGTGCCGGGCAGCCTGCTGCTGGCGATCGTCTCGTTCCTGGTCGGTGGCGCGGTGGTGCTGATCGGCGGCGCCGCTCTGGTGCACCGGTTCGGCAACGCGAGCGACTTCGCGAGCGCTGCACAGTTCGTCTTCTCCGAGATGCTGACCGACGTCGGCTGGGCGGATCCCGACGATGCGGTGACCGCACCGTTCTGGGTGCACGGGGTGATCGGGATCTCGGGCGCCTGCGTCGTACTGATCTCGGCGCAACTGCTGTTTCGGGCGCCCAAGCAGACCCGGACGCTGGACGTCGCCGACGAGGCCAGGATCCGCACTCTGCTGCGAGACTTCGGCGACACCGATTCCCTCGGGTACTTCGCGACCCGCCGGGACAAGTCGGTCATCTGGGACACCGGCAGTCCGGCGACTGCTCGGGCGGGTGTGTCCTACCGCTCGATCGGATCGGTCAGCCTCGGCAGCGGTAATCCGGTGGGCGATCCCGAGCACTGGCCGGCGGCCATCGCGCAGTGGCGCGAGAACGCGAGGTCGAACGGCTTGTCGCTGGCGGTGATGGGCGCGGGTGAGGAGGGTGCGGCCGCGTACGCGGAGGCCGGGCTGTCGGCGTACGAGATCGGCGACGAGGCGGTCCTCGACCTGCGGACGTTCTCGCTGAACGGGCCGGGCATGAAGGCGGTCCGGCAGTCGGTGTCCCGTTTGCAGCGTCGCGGCTACACCACGAGAGTCATGCGACATTCCGCTCTGACCGCCGAC
Organism: Kribbella pittospori; assembly: GCF_004331465.1. GTDB lineage: Bacteria > Actinomycetota > Actinomycetes > Propionibacteriales > Kribbellaceae > Kribbella > Kribbella pittospori. The sequence goes on along the minus strand of NZ_SJKB01000012.1, from coordinate 87,474 downwards.
GAGTTCGCGGCCCTCAGTGTGGCGGCCGGCTCATGGCGCGGCGACGGCGGGGACGAGCGGGGGTTCTCGATGGCGCTCGGCCGTCTGGAGGACTCACTCGACGGTGACTGCGTTCTGGTGCGTGCGGATGACGCGGACGGGAACCTGCGCGGATTCCTCAGCTTCGTCCCATGGGGCCGGACCGGCCTCTCCCTCGACCTGATGCGTCGCGACCCGACCGCCGACAACGGCCTCGTCGAGCTGATGGTCGCGGGGCTCGCCGAGCAGGGCGCCGCGCTCGGTATCGGCCGGCTGTCGCTCAACTTCGCGATGTTCCGGGAGGCGTTCGAGCGAGGCGAGGAGCTCGGTGCCGGACCGGTTGCCCGGCTGTGGCGTCAGGCGCTCCTGCTGGCGAGCCGCAACTGGCAGCTGGAGTCGCTGTACCGCTCCAACGCGAAGTACCTCCCCGTCTGGCAGCCACGGTTCATGTGCTTCGAGTACACCTCGGATCTGCCACGGGTGGGGACGGCCGCGGGCAGTGCGGAAGGGTTCCTCACTCGTCCCAGCCTCACGATGCTGCGCGGCAAGTCCGGGCAGAACGGCGAGGCCGCTCTGGACACCGCCGATGCCGACCACGCCGCCGCAGTCGCCGCTCTGATCCCCGCGCCGCCGGATCCGCTGGCCGAGGCGATGTCTCTGCAGAAACTGCCCGAACAGGTGCGGGTACGCCGGGAGAAGCTCGAGCGGATCCGGGCCAGTGGCATCGATCCCTACCCGGTGACGTACCCGCGGACGCACACGATGGCGGAGGTCGAGGCCGAAGCGGGAGAGCTTCCGCCGGGGACATCGACGGGTACCCGCGTATCGGTGGCGGGGCGAGTCATCCTCAAACGCGACCACGGACGGCTGGGTTTCGCCAAGCTGCGCGACGGAAGCGGTGACCTGCAACTCATGGTCGACCTGGCCGCCGTCGGCCAGGAGACCTTCGACTTCTGGCGTCACGAGATCGACCTCGGTGATCATGTGGGCGCCACCGGCGAGGTGATCACGACCTTGCGCGGCGAGCTCTCGGTCCGGGCCGAGTCCCTGCGACTGACGAGCAAGGCGATCCGCCCGCTGCCGGACAAGTTCAAGGGACTGACCGATCCGGACGCCCGGATCCGGGCTCGCTATGTCGACCTGATCGTTCGCCCGGCCGCGCGCGACATCGCATACACGCGGGCGACCGTCGTACGGAGTGTGCGTGAATCCCTGCATGCGCGCGGGTTCACGGAGGTGGAGACGCCTGTCCTGCAGTCGATCCACGGCGGCGCGAACGCACGTCCGTTCGAGACCCACATCAATGCCTACGACCTCGATCTGTATTTGCGGATCGCCACCGAACTGCACCTGAAACGACTGCTGGTCGGTGGAATGGAGAAGGTCTTCGAGGTGGGCCGGCAGTTCCGCAACGAGGGCGTGGATTTCAAGCACAATCCGGAGTTCACCTCGCTCGAGGTCTACGAGACGTACGGCGACTACAACACGATGCGGATCCTGACCCAGGAGCTCATCCAGGAGGCGGCGACCGCCGTGTACGGTTCGCCGCTCGCACGCCGTACCGATGCCGATGGGAAGACGGTCGAGTACGACCTGTCCGGGGACTGGCCGGTCAAGAGCATCTGTGAAGCGGTGTCGGAAGCACTCGGTGAGGAAGTCACCGCGGACACACCGATCGAGAAGCTGCGCGGACACGCGGACAAGCTCGGACTCGAGTACGCCGGCGACACCACGTGGGGACCCCTGCTCGAAGAGATCTACGAAGAACTGTGTGAAAGCACGACGACGACACCTGTGTTCTACAAGGACTTCCCGAAGGAGAACGCGCCACTGACCCGGCCGCACAGGTCGGACCCGCGGCTGGCGGAGAAGTGGGATCTGGTGATCTTCGCGGCTGAGCAAGGTACGGCGTACTCCGAACTGGTCGATCCGGTGGACCAGCGTGCACGGCTCGTCGCCCAGTCCCTGCTGGCCGCCGCCGGCGATCCGGAAGCGATGCAGGTCGACGAGGACTTCCTCGAGGCGCTGGAGTACGGCATGCCGCCGACCGGTGGGATGGGGATGGGCATCGACCGTCTCGTGATGAACCTGACCGGGCTCTCGATCCGCGACACCATCCTGTTCCCGCTCGTCCGGCCGAGCGGCTAGGGCGTGAGGCCGTTGTGACCACCCGCCACACAAGCGCAGTCCAGAAGGTCTCGGTCCTCACCCTGACCGGCATGGTCGTCGGCTCGATGGTCGGTGGTGGGGTCTTCACGCTCCCCGGCGAATTCGGCGAGGCGACCGGCGTACTGGGCGCCGTGATCGCGTGGATCATCGCCGGTACGGGCATGCTCATGCTGGGCCTCGTCTTCCAGTCGCTCGCCGTACGCCGGCCCGACCTGGACAGCGGCGTGTACGTCTACGCGAAGACCGGGTTCGGTGCGTATGCCGGGTTCAACGCGGCCTTCGGCTACTGGGCCAGCAATGTGGCGGGCAACGTCTTCTTCATGGTCTTCACGATGACCACGCTCGGCACCTTCTTCCCGGGCCTCGGGCAAGGAAACACCTTCCTCGCCGTCGTGCTGGCGTCGGCGCTCGTCTGGTTGTTCCATTTCCTGATCGCGCGCGGCGTACGGCAGGCGACCGTCGTCAACCGGATCGTCACGATCGCGAAGCTTCTGCCGATCCTCACGTTCATCGTGATCGTTGCCGTCGCCTTCGAAGCCGGGACGTTCGCGGACAACTTCTGGGGCGGTGACGAGCGGTCGGTCGGCGCGGTGTTCGACCAGGTCAAACAGACGATGCTGGTCACCACGTTCGTCTTCCTCGGGATCGAGGGGGCGAGCGTGTACTCACGGTTCGCCCGCCGTCGCCAGGATGTCGGGCGGGCCACGATCCTCGGTTTCGTCAGTGTGCTGGCCGTTTTCGCGTCGGTCACGCTGGTCTCGTACGGCGTACTCCCGCAAGCCGATCTGGCCAAGGCCAAGCAGCCGTCGATGGGCGGCGTGCTCGAGTCCGTCGCCGGATCGTGGGGATCGGACTTCATCAGCATCGGCGTAATCATCTCCGTCCAGGGCGCGTACCTGGCGTGGACGTTGATCAACGCGGAGGTTCTGTACATGCCGGCGCGCGGCGGGGTGATGCCGAAGTTCCTGACCCGTGACAACGTGCACGCGACCCCGATCACCGCGCTGCTCACGACGACCCTCGCCGTTCAGTTGGTGCTCATCCTGGTCTTGTTCGTCAACGATGCGCTGGACTTCATGCTGAAGCTCGACACCGCGTTGTCGTTGGTGCCGTACCTGCTGGCGGCGGCGTACGCGCTCAAGCTGACCATCACCAGGGAGACCTACACAGCGGCCGACGAGCCGGAGCGGCGCAAGCAACGGGTGATCGCAGCCGTCGCGGTCCTCTACTCGATCTTCATGCTGTACGCCGCGGGCCCGAAGTACTTGCTCCTGGCATCCATCGTGTACGCGCCAGGGACGTTGTTGTACCTCCTGGCCCGCCGCGAAGAAGGCCTGCGGGCGTTCAACCGGGCCGAGGCCGTGGCGTGCGTGGTGCTGATCGTCGCGGCGGTGGTCGGCGTCGTACTGCTCGCGACTGGCTCCAGCGATGTATGACGGGTGATGTAGGTGCACTGGTATCGGGAACTTGTCGACACTGGCCGGGCGCAGGCCGCCTGGGCGCTGTTCGCCTTCCTCCTCACGTTCACCGTCGCCCGGGCCATCACCCGACGCATCCGCGCCAAGCAGGCTTCGGCGCAGCCTGATGACGGTGGCCTGTCCGACGTACACATCGGTGGTATCCACATCCACCACCAGGTCTGGGGAATCCTGCTGGTGCTGCTCTCCGGGCTCCTGCAGTTCCGCTACGCCCCGGCGTCTCCCTGGGCCGAGGTGCTCGCGGTGATGTTCGGGGCGGGGGCGGCGTTGACGCTCGACGAGTTCGCGCTGTGGCTTCATCTCGACGACGTGTACTGGGGACCGGAGGGACGCAAGTCCATCGACGCAATCCTGCTGGGCGGGGCGCTGGGTGTCGTTCTCCTGATGCAGACCAGCCCGATCGGAGCCGAGCCCGAACGTGCCGGCGGCGAGCTCGCGCGCTGGACCTACTTCGCGACCGTCGGCGTCCACCTCGTGATGGCGATCCTCTGCTTCCTCAAAGGCAAACTGGCCACCGGCCTGATCGGCATCGTCGTACCCTTTGTGGCTTTTGCCGGGGCGCTCCGCTTGGCCAAACCCGGCTCGACCTGGGCAGTACGCCGGTACGGCGAGCGCAAGGAGGGACGAGCCCGCAAACGCTTCGGCCCCACCTACGACAAACGCTGGAACCGAATCCGAGACGCCCTGGGCGGCCACCCGAGCCGCCGCACCTGATGGTCAGCAGCGCCAAGCACGCCCTCGCAGACGTCTACCAGCACCTCGGCTTCGGATCCGAGAACCCGACCTGGCGCAACTTCTGCCTCGCCGGAGCGCTCGAACTGCGCGAAGGCATCACTCCACCGGCCATGGACCCAGGCGCTGGCATGGCCGCCTCACTTGCCGTCGAGCAGCTGTTCGACACCATCGCCATTCGCGTCGACGGTCCACGTGCCGCCGGTGAGTCCCTCACCATCGACTGGCAGTTCACCGACCTGGGCAAGACGATCCGCACCACCTTGTCCAACGGCGCGTTCATCCAGACACGCGACCCGAAGACCACCGCGAAAGTGGACCTCACGGCCACCCTCACCAAGGCACAGCTACTCGGCATGCTCGCAGGCGGCGGACTCGACGGCATCGACCACAGCGGCGACCCCGCGCCCTCAAACGCCTACTCGGTGTCCTCGACCAACCTGACCACGCCTTCGCGATCGTCACCCCGTAACGACCGGCCGGCCTTCGATCGGGTTGCTGTCGCCGCACCGGGCGCCGCCGGCCACAGCCCGGTTGACCGAGTGGTTGACGACAGGTGGCATTGCCCCGCCTGCGGTGACATCCGAGCGGGCCGCACCAGCGCTGCAGCCCGCTGCGTCGCTGGGCGGAGCTTGTGGGTGCGCAGGCGGGCCGTTAGGCCAGGCCTAAGGCTTCTGTCGTGACCTCGCAGAACAGCGCCAAGTCGCTTTCGAGGTTGGGGTGCGGTCCCCTGTTGACGAGGATCTCCCTGCTGATGAACTCGTCGCCGTTGAAGGTCTCGCGGAAGACGATGTAGCCGGCGCCCAGCACGACGGCGCCGTCGGCGGTACGGAGCAGCCCGGACAGCCCGCCGAGGATGAGCTCGACCGTGTGCACACCCGCCGGGTCACCCGAGACGATCGTTTGGGACAGCGGTCCGGCTGCGTGTCGTACGACGGTGGCGCCGTTCTGCGGGTTCGTGTAGACGACTTTCACCACCGTGACGTTGCGATAGTCGACCGGTTGGTTGGGTGCCAGGAACTCCGTTCCCTTGACGGTGACGGAGACCTCCACCGCCTCGCCGGTGCCGCAGAAGTCGCCGTCGGTGAACGACTCGGTGAAGCTGAAGCGGCTGACCTCAGGATCGGCGGCGACCGCTGACGGCATTCCGCCCAACGCGATTGCGACAACGATGCCGACCACCAGTGTGAACCTACGCATTGGTCCCCTCCATTCTGTGCCCCGGCCACGGGACGACGTTCGGTGACACCGAATGCCCCGGCAGCACGGGTACCCCCTCTCGAGCAGAGCGCGGACCGGGCGACTCTGCCTGGATTGATGCCAGCCAGCGGCATCTTTGCCCCGATGCGGGATCACCGACCCGGGCGGACATCTGCCGGTGGTCCCAAGACCAGCAAATCCCCTGGCGCGCGTCATGTACACCACTCGAGCCGGACGACCTCGTCGACGAGAATCTCCTCGTCCTCCCGGTGGTCGTCCTCCAGGGCACGCGGCCGTTCCCCCACGGCGGCCCGGGGAGGCGCTTGACCTGGTCGAATCGCGCGCGTCCCGAAGGGCAGAGCGCTCCAGGTCTACCGGCCGGGGCGCCCGCAGTACGCGCAACCGCCTGATGAACGCGGCAACGCTGCCGCAGTCAGTGCGAGCCGAACATGGATGGGTGCGGCCGCCGAGTAGGCAACTGGCGCCTGAGAGGGACCGGCATTCGACAGGTTCAGTGAAGGTAGCCATCCCACTTCACCTCGTAGCGCGAACCGCCAGGCAGCGCGCGGTCCCAGGATCGTCCACCGAGCGCGTCAGCGCTACCTCGACCGGTCCGGCCAGATCGGTCGGCGTCCTCGACCGAGTCGCTGGTGCAGCGCGCGTTCGATTCGCAGGATCGATCGGTCAGCTGGTACCGCATCCAGGGGCACCGGCTCGCCTGGTCGCCGGATCGACGGGCGTGGCCGTGCCAGCCCCGGACGCACGGATGCCGAGGGCGGTGGTCAAGAGGGGCCAGCTGCGGTGCAGCTCCCGCTGCCAGTACGGCCAGGTGTGAGTGCCGAGCCCGTACAAGTCGATCGTGGCGGGAATGCGCAGGTCGATGATCCGCCGCACGAAATCGGCCGTCTGGCGATGTACGAACTGCTCGACCCCGTCAGGCCCCGCGCTGGCCGGGTCGAATGCGCCTGGCTGACCATTGCCGCCAGCAACGAACAGCGCAGTACCGCGCAGCCCTTCGGCGACGTCGTACGGGTTGTGCGCGGCCCACCGGGCCGCATCGGCCCGCGGGTCACCCCACAGCGCTGTCGGGTTCTCACCTTCACTCGCGATCAGGCCAAGCAGGTCCCGCGCGTTTTGGCCGCCATCGCCCAAGGTGTTGAGCAGACCACTGTACGAAGCTGCCGCGCAGAACAGGCGCGGCTGATATGTCGCGTAGTCGATCGCGCCGAGGCCACCCATCGACACACCTGCCACTGCCCGCCGAGTCCCGGCCCGAAATGCCTGCTCGAGCAACTGGCGCAGCTCGATCAGATGGAAGGTTTCCCATCGCGGACCGTGCACCCAGTTGGAGTAGAAGCCGACTCGACCACCGTCCGGCATCACCACCAGGATGTCGCTGCCCGCGGACAGCGCCTCGACATCGGTGGATCGGGTCCAGCTGGCATAACCGTCGCAGCACCCGTGCAGCAGGTACAGCACGGCCAACGGTTCCCCGGATCAGCGTCGTACCGTGCCGGCAGCAACAGTCGCACCGCGACCTCCCGACCGACCGCCACGGAGTCGATCGTCAGATCCACCATCCGCTGCGACACCCTGTGCACCGCGACGATGCGGGACCCATCCGCGGCCGTCACACCCGACCCAGACGGCCCAGACGGCGCCGGCGAGCCGACTGGCTCCGGCCGCGTCGACCACACAACCACGCCAAGGACCGCAAGCACCACAACAGCCAGCACCGCTACAGCAGCCCACAAGCCGCGCTGCCGGAAACGATCACAAACACGCGCCATCGACCTCGCCCCCCAACATCATCACGTGCCAGCCGGAGCGTGTCGATCGCTCGAGCGGGGCCGCCAGCTGTCTGCTAATTGGCGGACAGCGCCGCCAACAAGAGATTCTCTGGAGCACCGGGAGGACTGCAAGCAAGGCGGAGTGGTGCAGGAAGTGAAGGTGATCCTCGCGAGCAGCCGGCCTCCGGTCGAAAGCTGCGCGCCGTCGAGCTGGCCGTGTATCGACCGAGGCCGTATCACCCGGTGCAGCTCGGGCCGAAGGGGCGGCCGACAGTCCAGGGACGGTATGGGAGATTCACGACGACCCGGAGATGACACGCCTCGTGACTGGCGCCGGAAGTGCGGGTTCCCGCGCACGATCGTGAACGGCAAACTCTACTGCGGCTGCGGTCGCTACATCCTCACCTTCGAGAACCCGAACGTCCCCGACCTCTCCTAGCCAGCGAGCGCTTCCGAGCACTCGCCTAAACACGATGGTCTGGGCATGGCCAGACAATGACCCCCAGCTCAAAGCCGCGACGAGAGGGCCTCGGTCAGGCCTGCTGGCCAAGGTCGTGTCAGCCGCTGGGGCGTTCGAAGATGAGCTCCAGGCCGTCCTGCTCGTCCCACTGTTCGCCGTTCTCGACAAAGCCGAAGCCGGCGATGGTGGCCAGCGATGCTTGGTTGGTCGGGCTGATCGTGGCCCGCACGGTCCGTACCGCGGGTTCGGACGCCGCACGTTCCAGGAGCGCGGTCACGATCGCCTTGGCGAAACCCTGTCGCCGGTACGACGGGTCGACTGTGTAGCCGATCTCCACCATGCCGGCCTCGTCCGGTGGACCGTGGAAACCGGCATAGCCGACCACGATCCCGTCCGCTACGACCAGCTTGACGAGCCACCCGAAAGTGCTGGGATCCCGTGTCAGCTGATCGAGGCGGTACTGCCAGAGCCACTTGGCCCTGTTGGTGAGGAACTCGTCGCCGAGTAGGAAGCCGAGCTCGGTCTGTGCCGCGGGGCGGTCGTCGGCCAGCAACGCGCTCAGCGCGGTACTGGTCATCTCGACGAAGCGAACCGATCGGGAGGAAGTAGTAGTCATCGCACTCATCCTCAGCCCCGGCGGCCCCGCCAGACGAACGATTATCCCGCCAGCGCCTCGGCGGACCTGGTCGCGTCGACCCCGGACATGGGTGCACCGGGAGCTGCGGTTGATGTCGGGGGATCGTTCTCGCTGGCCAACCATTAATCGATCGGCGGGCTACCTTTCAACGCGGAGACGGTGAACGACTGACCACACGTGAGCCCCTTGGGCAAGCCAGTGCGGCTTGCCCACCACTCCCTTGGCATCATCGCACGCAACTGCTCGAGCTGAACTAGCCGCCAATGCCCGATTCGTGGGCTTTCAGGGCGGCGGCGGTGCGGTCGGGGACCTGGAGTTTGGTGAGGACCTGGGAGACGTGGTTGCGGACGGTCTTGTCGGACATGCCCAGGCGTCGGGCGATCTCGTGGTTGCGGCAGCCGGTCGCCAACAGCTCCAGCACCTCCCGTTCGCGGGGCGTCAGGTCCGGGAAGGCGCGCGCGACCGGCGACTCGACCTCGCGGCCGGAGTAGAAGGCAACGATCCGCCGGGCCACGGCCCCGCCGTACACCGCCTCGCCGGCGGCGACGGAGTACACCGCGCGGACGATCTCGGCACCGTCTGCGCCTTTGACCAGGTAGCCTCGGGCGCCCGCACGCAAGGCCGCGAAGACGTGCGCGTCGTCCTCGTGCATCGTGAGTACAAGGATCGGTAGCTCGGGCTGCAAACCCAGTAGCTGCGTGATCGCGGCAACTCCGTCGAGACCGGGCATCGACAGATCCGTGAGTACCACGTCGGGCGACAGGTCCCGGACCGTATCGACCAACGCGGCACCGTCTCTAACGCTGGCCACGACGTCGATCCCGTCGGCCTGCTCGAGCACCGCGGTCAGCCCATAGCGGTACATCGGGTGGTCGTCGGCCAGAACCACGCGGATCGTCATGGTGCCTCCAGCGGCAGTACTGCGGTCACGAGCGTCCCGCGCGGCTTCGCCAGTTCCACGCACACCTCTCCCCCGATGTCGGCCGCACGTTGTCGCATCGAGTCGAGCCCATGCCCCGAGCCGACTCCGGCGGCCAGTCCGCAGCCGTCGTCGAAGACCCGCACCCGCAGGTCGCCGTTCGACCTGTTGAGCCGAACCGTGCAGTGCGAGGCAGCCGAGTGGCGCGCCACGTTCGTCAGAGACTCGGCGACGATGCGAAACGCCGCCTCCTCGACCCGCGGCGACAGGAGAGGCAACGCGTCCGTCTGGAGGTCGAAGGCGAGACCGCCGGGCTGTCCCATACCGAGGGACGACGCGGTGTCGCGCACTGCGCCCTCGAGTCCGTGCAGATCGAGCGAGGTGGGTCGCAGCCCATCGAGCACGCGGCGGATCTCACCGACCGCGAGCTCGGCCTCCGCGCGAGTCCGCTCGAGCAGGTCGGGCACGGCATCGGGTCGGGTCCGATGTGCGGTGCCGGCCGCCTGGAGACCGAGTGCGATACCGGCGAGCGAAGGGCCGAGCCCGTCGTGAAGATCCCTGCGCAGCCGGTCGCGTTCGGCGAGGGTTGCCGCGGTCACGCGGGTCCGTTCCACGGCGAGTTCCTCGGCGAGTCGTGCTGAGCGGAAGACGACGGCCAGATGCGGCGCCAAGGCTGTCACCAACCGCGCGTCCTGCTCGGTCACCTGCGTCGCTCCACGCCGCGGTCCAACGGTGAGCGTGCCGAGCTGGGCTCCCCTGTGCCGCAGCGGCACGTCCAGTCCGGCGCCCTCCGACGACCCCACCTCAGCGACCAGTCGACCGTGAAGGTCTCGGACCACCGCGTACGACGTACCGACGGCTGAGGCGACTGCCTCGAGCATGGAAGCGACCGGATCGTCATGCTCGACTTCGAGTCCGGCGCCAACCCGATCCACGAGTGCGAGCGGATCGGCCCGGTCGCCCAGTACCAGGCGATCGACGAGCGGCCGCAGCCGGGCGGCCACAGGGATCACCAGAACGGCCACGACGGCCGACGCGGCGAGCAGCGGAAGCGGTCCCTCGGGGACCAGCCGGGCAAGAGCCGTGGTGAGTCCGCCGATGACCAGGGCGACCAGGAGGGTCAGCGGGACGTAGAGCAAGGTCCGACGAAGGGCGACCTCGATGCCGAGCAGCCGGTAGCGCAGCACGCCGATCGTCACCGCGACCGGGACGAGCCCATAGGCGACGGCGAACAGCACCCTGTAGTCGGTGAAGACCGTGGCCATCATGGCCGCGACGACGCTCAGCAGCCACAACAACTGTTGCCGCTCCGGGCTCTTCGCCCGGATCGCCCGCACCAAGGTCCCGACCATCGTGACGGCGGCCGTCGAAATCAGGAGTCCGGCTGCCGACAATCCGACGATCCACGCCCACCACGCTGGCGCATCCCACGGCAGCCGTGTCCCGCGCACGGTGTCATCGACGCCACCTTGGCCGGTCGCAGCCGCCAGAACGATGAGCCCGATACCGACGAGCGCCACCCGCAGGTGCCACGACCAGAAGATGGAGGCCGGCCGGCCGGTGGGGTACAGCGGCGGGAGCACGATGACTGGCAGGAGCAGCGACGGGATCCACGTCCAGGACGCGAACCACGCCGCCGCAAGGCCCAGCGGCAGCGAGTGGTCGGGATCGGTGAGCGCGCGGGTCGCGTAGGCGTCGAGCGCCACGTTGGTCACCTGGAGCAGCCCGGAGGCGACCAGGATCCAGCCGATCCAGTTCCCCGGCCGCAGCTGGATCAGCGCGGCGCCGGAGAGTGCGAAACACGCGACGATCAAACCGGCCCACCAATCAGGACCAGGAGAGACGACGTTCGGACGAGACATGACACCGCCGGACAGCGACAGCGGGACCGTCCCGAAGAGGACGAGGGTCAGCCCGGCCAGCAACCAGCCGCCCAGTCGGCGTACTCGATCGTCGTCACGCACCGTCCCCATGGCCAAAGTGTGCGCCCGATCGGGCCGGATGTCCTGGGACGGCGGTCCCGGTCGATCCGGGCAACTCTCCCGGCCTGCCCGCGTCCCGTGACAGATCCGTCCCGCCGGTCGATGGTGGTGCGCTCGGAGCAAGCACTTCCGAGACCCGAGGGGGTTCCCATGACTACCACCACGAGCGCGTCACACAGACTCGACGTGCTCAATCCGCTGTGGGCCGCGTTGACCGGCGCAGCGATCTACGGCCTCGCGATGACGGCCGGCGAGGTCTTCAACCTCAATGCTGACCCGGACAACGGCCCACAAACAAGCATGGCCGAGATCGCCCTGTACGTCGGGATCGTGGTTGCTGCCGGCGTCATCGCGGTATGGCTGGGCCTGCGGGCCCGCGCGGGCTCTCCCGGCCGGCTCGCCGGGACCGCGCTCGGCCTCGGCATCGCGGCAGCCGCGACGTACGCGGTCTTCTGGTCGGGGTGGCCGCTGGTGTTCGGCGCGGTCACCGTCGCCCTGGCTGTCGAGCATCGGCGGCGGGTCGGTTCCTTCGGCCCCGTCACGGTGATCGCGCTCATCCTCGGTGCGGCCGCCCTGGTCGCTGCCGCCATCACCTGTGTACTCGGCTGAAGGGGCCACCATGAAGCAGAAGCTGGCCATCGCGCTGGGCGCCCTCGCCCTCATCGGCGGCACCGCCGCTCCCGCGTCCGCGGGCGGAGCCGAGCACGCGTTCGTCATCGAGGACTACGACGCCTACGAGCACTTCGCCCCCGGTGAGGGCCCGTGCGTCTCCTGGCCGGGCACCTTCCACGAAGTCCGGGCGGGCGGGTATCGGCTGGTGATCCCGCCGGGCGGTCAGCGGGAGGGCGAGTTCCACGTCAACGGCGTCATCGACGGCCGGGTCGAGCTGATTCCGGACAATGCCAGTCTGCCGACGTTCGCAGGTACCTACCGGGAGAAGGTGAACGCTGTGGTGACCGCGTTCACCGAGGAGAGCGAGGTCGACCGCGTCGCGCAGTACCGCCTCCGCAGCACCCTCCGTGGCACCGACGGATCCGTCCTCGACCTCCGGCTCGCCGGCAAACTCACGATGAACGCCAACGGCAGGGTCGTCGTATCCCGCGACACCTTCTCCTGCGCCTGAACCACCCACCGGGTTCGGCGTCCCCCCGCAAGCGGCGGACGCCGAACCCCCAGGGCGTGTCACGTGTCCCGCGCATGACGCCGACATCGCTGATCGCCTCCCTGCCATCGCCAGCATCACCGCTGGTCGACCAGCTCCGGACCCGCGTCAGGTGGCGAGCGACGCTGCCGCAGCGAGGCCACAGCATCGGAAAACTTCACCTTCACCACGGACAAGGAAGGAGCGACTTCGAGCCGTATCCACTGCAGGCAACAAAGGTCGCCACGACTTCGGCCCCACGTTTGGCCCCACGATCGCCAGTCCTTCATGGGCCTCTGCGCGCCCAATCATCCCCTGACCTGCACGTTTGGTGGGTGCCCCCGGCAGGATTCGAACCTGCGGCACATGGTTTAGGAAACCACTGCTCTATCCCCTGAGCTACGGGGGCCAACCGCGCGGAGCCTAGCGTATCGGACGCGGGCGTCGCCCGGTCCGCGCCGTGGGAGCATTCGAGGCGACCGGAGACGCACCGCAGGTCAGGAGGCAGCATGGTCGAGCCCATCATCCAGCGCGGCATCAAGATCGCCGGCGAGAACCCGATGATCATCCTGTATCGCCCCGGCGGCGACGACATCGTCGTACTGGTGAGCATGTGGACAGCGCGCTACTCCCCCGTCGGTTCGGGCCGCGCGCTGCTGATCTGGGCCGATCCCGTCGGGTCAGGACTCGGCTCCGACGCACCGATCGGGATGTACGCCGACAACCCGGAAATGGCCGAATACGTCTGGGAGCACTTCTACCACGACTACGACACGATCCGCGGCCGCGGCATCGAGACCAACCCACCGATCCCGGCCCGATTCGTCGAGGTCTCCGACGGCGACCGCTTCTACCGCATCACCTGCGTCACCGCCACCACCACGATCGACCTCGAATGGCGCGACGTACTGGACACCTTCCAGGTAGTCACCCACCTGACCGGCTTCGAAACCTCAGCCATAGCCCGCCCCTGCGCCGCCGCCTCAGTCCACGTCAACGGCATCCCCGCCCAAGGCGAACCCCACCACCCAGAAGGCTGGTTCGGCAGCTCCGCCGCCCTAGCCCTTGCCGAAACCTGGCGCGAGATCTGACCCACCAACTCACGACTCGCTTGTGGTCCCTCGGGGTTCGAACTTCCGACGGCTGACGTCAACTACTTCGCGCCGTATCGACCGGGATTGCTGTACGTCCTGCCGGGTACCTGCTGCGGAGAAGTTGCTTCTCGACGGAGGCCCGGCGATGTGGGTTGGTGGCGAGGGATGACCAGGCGGTCGAGTTTCCGTGTGCAGCTTGCGGTGCGGTTGGCGCTCGCCGTGTCATTCGCAGGGCTCACCGCATGGCTTCTCGTGTTGAGACTGTGGCCTGCGGCAGCAATTTGGGCGGTGCCGACCTGCGGCCTGGCCACGCGCGTCATTGTCCTGATTCGGCTTGACCGGATGGGATTCTTCGCGGCCGAGGATGCCGATCGGCCGTCGAACGCGGAGGCCAACCGGCAGACTTCTGCGGTGTTCATGGTCCAGTTCGTCGGCTGGATTCTGGTGGGTGTCTATTCGGCGGCGACTGGTTTCTGGATGGGTCTGGTGTTGGCGGTGATCCTGGCCTACATCAGCATCGCTGTCTTCCGTATGCTCCGCCGCAGACAGCCGGCGGGCTCCATGGCCGCCGGCCCCTCGTCGCCGGATCCGTGACTCGTGGCCATGATCATCACGCCGGTAGCGGCTTCAGGTAGACCCAGAGGCCGTTCTCGCGGGTGAAATGGCTGTTTTCTTGTTGGGTTTCTGGGATGCCGTTGTGGGTGAAGTGGGCTTGGAATTCTACGGTGCCTTCGGTGTGGAAGGGGGTGCCGGCGGTGGTGGTGAGGATTTCGAGGCCGGTCCATTGGATGTCGTCGGCGAAGTTGAGTGTTGGTGGTCGGGTGTCGGCTGACCAGGTGTGGAGCAGGTAGCGGGCGTCGCGTACGACGAAGGCGGTGTAGCGGGATCGCATCAGCTGCTCGGCGGTGGCTGCTGCTTTCCCTTGGTGGAGCGCGCCGCAGCAGTCGCCGTACGTGGCATCCAGACCGCAGGGGCAGGGCGACGACTGAGACACCACGGGCTGGCGGTCGCGACGTTTGGCCATCTCCCGATTGTCGCCTGTCGATGGACAGGCCGGCGCCAGGGGCACATGCTGAGCGCATTGCAGCGAGGGCGGAGTCGCATGGCCACATCGATGGTTGGCAAGACCGTACTGGTCACCGGCGCTACCGGAGGCATCGGAAAGGCGACCGCGCTCGGCCTGGCGACAATGGGGGCGCACGTCGCGATCATCGGCCGGGACAGTGCGCGGACTGACGACGCAGTACGGGAGATCCGCGCAGTAGGCCAAGCGGACGGGTTCGTCGCGGACCTGTCCGCGCAAGCGGAGGTACGGCGAGTGGCCGACGAAGTACTGCGGAAGCTGCCGCGGCTCGACGTACTGGTGAACAACGTCGGCGGCTACTGGAAGACCCGGCACGTCACTGCCGACGGACTCGAGCACACCTTCGCCCTGAACCACCTCGCGCCGTTCCTGCTCACCAATCTGCTCCTCGACCGGCTGCGGCAGAGCGCACCGGCCCGCGTCGTCACGGTGGCGTCGAACGCTCAGTCGATGGGCCGCATCGACTTCGACGATCTGCAGAATGAGCGGGACTATTCAGGGTCACGCGCCTACAACCAGTCGAAGCTCGCAAACGTCTTGTTCAGCTACGAGTTGGCCAGGAGATTGCAGGGCACCTCCGTGACGGCGAACGCACTGCACCCGGGGTTGGTGAGCACGGGGTTCGGCGGCGAGGATCCCGGCCGCGCCCAGCAACTGTTGGTGCCGCTGCTGCGACCCTTCATGAAGCGCCCTGCTCAAGGCGCCGCCACTTCGATCTACGTCGCATCCGATCCGCAACTGGAGCACGTGACAGGCCGGTACTTCGCCAAGTCTGCGACCACGAAGTCCTCCGACCGCAGCTACGACGAAGCCACCGCCACGAGACTCTGGCAGGTCAGCGCCGAACTCGTTGGACTCCCCACCCCTGCGGAAACACCTACGGCAGAGTGATGACGACCTTTCCGCGGGCGTGGCCGTCGAGCAGGTACTGAATGGCCTTCGGGACCTCACTCAGCGGGAAACGCTGGTCGATCGGTGGGACTACCGCGCCGGATTCGAGCAGCGGTGTGAGGTCGAGCAGGTGCTGGGCCTTCTCCGAGTTGATGAACGTCCGCAGCCGCTGACTGACGAACGGCGACAGCAGCACCGCGCGCATCTGGCGATCGGTGCCGCCGAGCCAGCGTCCACCGTTCTCGCCACCCATGATGACGACAGTCCCCTTCGGGGTGAGAGCACGCCGAAGCCGTGACAGGGAAGCGTTTCCGGCGATGTCCAGGATCACGTCGTACCGCTGCAGTCCCGCCGCGAAGTCGTCGCACCGGTAGTCGAGCACGTGATCCGCGCCGAGAGACCGCACCAGATCCAGCTTGCTGGCACTGGAGACGCCGGTGACCTCGGCCCCGAACGCCTTGGCCAGCTGCACCGCATAGGAACCGACGCCGCCCGATGCACCGGTGACCAGCACCTGCTGACCCGACGCGACCTCGCCCTGATCACGCACGCCCTGCAGGGCAGTCATCCCGGAGATGGGTACGACGGCCGCCTGCTCGAAGGTCAGGTTCGCCGGCTTCGGCGCGAGCTTGCGCTCGAAGGCAGCGGTGTACTCCGCGAAGGCACCCTTGCCGACGCCGAACACCTCGTCACCCGGCTGGAATCTGGTCACGTCGGCGCCGACCGCCTCCACGATCCCCGCCACGTCCATGCCGAGGACCTGGTTCTTCGGCGCCCGAACGCCGTACCCAGCAAGGCGAACCGGGTACGGCAGGCCGGCCATGACGTGCCACACGCCACGATCCACGCCGGCCGCGCGGACGCGGATCAACACCTCGTCAGCGGCGATGGCGGGCTGCCCGATGTCGCGCAGCTCGAGAACATCGGTCTCGCCGTACACCGCCTGAGTGATGGCCAACATGTGATTCCCCCTGCTGAAGACGCCGGTTCCGCCGGCTCGCCGCATACTTACGTTGTATGCTTACGTTGTAAGTTACCCCCACCAGCGCGTTCAGTCCAGAGGGGTAGGCTGGCGGGACTCCGGAACGATGGCATTCCAGGCGGCATGTCAGGAACCGGCGGGCGATGAGGCGATGCCGATGACGACTCGATCAGGACCTGTGCTCGCCGGGATCTCGCGCCGTACGGCCGAGGATCACGACCTTTTGCACCTCCTCGCCGAAGTCAGGTCCGCTCGGGCGGCCAATCAGGTGACTCGAGGCGCTCCACGCCGCGGCAGCGCGCCCAGCAGCGACGCCAGCCGCCTGGCCGCGTCGCTGACCGCCTACGCCAGAGCGCTGGAGTCGTACCGGCTGCCTGTGCCGCCGGCCATTCGCGACGAGCTTCGCCTGCTCCGCGCCATACCCTGATGCCGTTCGCGGTTGAGTAGTTCAGCGCATGTGGCGCGGGCGGGATGCGCTGACGATTGCCGCATGACGAAAACAATTCAGCCTTCGCAGACTGCCGCGTTCTACGGGCAGGCACTTCTCTCGTTCGGCGCCTCGTTGACGGCGATGGGGCTCGGGGTCGTCTACCTGCCCGCGCCCGGGTGGATCCGGGCTTTCCTCGCGATCGGCCTGCTGTACGTCGTCACGTCGACGGTGACCTTGTGCAAGGTGGTGCGGGATCGGCACGAACTGTCCGAGGTCACCACCCGGGTCGACCAGGCGCGACTCGACAAACTGCTGGCCGAGCACGATCCCTTCAAGGTCGAGGGATGACCGGCGCTCAGTGGTAGATGAGGCCGGTGGCCAGGGCGGCCAGGGAGCTGAGGAAGTAAAGCGACCACGGGCCGAAGTGGCGGTCGTGCGCTCGGAGGTGGGCTGCGAAGGCGCCGACGAAGTACAGGACGAGGCCCGCGGCTGCGAGGGTGCCAAGGGTCGGTACGACGAAGCCGGCCAGCAAGCCGAGGGCGCCGGCCGCGAGGAGTGATCCGAGCGGGAGCATCCAGGAGTACGGCACGCCGACCACGTCGGCCTGGGACTTCGGGTAGTCGTGGCCGATGAGGTTGGCGATGGCCGCGCTGCCGGTCAGGGCGGCGGCGAGAAGCGTGGCGGCGAGGTAGGCGGCGAACACGATGGCTCCGTTCCGTGGGGTGATTGGTGCGCCCCACGGACGAGACAGCGTGCCGAGACGTGACAGTGAATCAGCTCACGCCGGTCAGCTTCTCCGGGTTGCTGACGACGTGGATGGTGTCGATCGCGCCATCCACCAGGTAGAACGTCGCCGCGACGACCGCCGTACCTCCTGAAGTGATCACGAAGCCCGGTGCTCCGTTGACCTGACGGAGCTCGACGCGGGAACCCTCGGGGCGCCGCCGCGACAGCACGATGAACGCCTGCGCGACGTACTCCGGGCCGTGGATCGGCTTGCGTGGCGCGCCGGTGAGTCCGCCGCCGTCGCTGATCAAGGTCACGTCGGGCGCGAGCACCTCCATCAATGCCTTCACGTCACCGTCGAGGCAGGCTGCCAGGAACTTCTCCGTCACCTGCCGCTGCGTGGACTGGTCGGTGTCGTAGCGGCGCCGGCGGGCTGCGACCGCCTTGCGCGCGCGGTGCGCGACTTGCCGTACGTCGGCGTCCTGGCGACCGAGGATGCGGGCGATCTCGTTGTGGCTGTAGCCGAACGCCTCGTTCAGAACGAAGACGGCGCGTTCGGTCGGCGACAGTGCTTCCAGGACGAGCAGCATCGCCGTGGACACCGAGTCGTTGCGTACGACGTCGTCGGCCGCGTCCGGACTGGTGAGCATCGGCTCCGGCAACCACGGTCCGACGTAGGACTCACGGCGTACCGCTGCACTGCGGAGACGGTCGATGGCGAGGCGGGTCGCGACTCGGACCAGGTAGCCCTCGGGATCGTCGACAGTGGCCGGGTCGACGCGACTCCAGCGCAGCCAGGAGTCCTGTACGACGTCCTCGGCCTCGGCGACGCTGCCGAGCACGCGATAGGCGACGGCGTACAGGAGGCCGCGGTAGTCGGCGAAGGTCTCGGCGGTCACGCGGGGAGGCCGGTCAGGTCGGCCATCAGGATCATGTGGTGATCGAAGTACTGCGCGCGGGCCTCGATCATCTCGTCGAGGCGACCGAAGACTTCGAAGTTGAGTACGCCGTACAGGTGCGTCCAGGCGACCAGGACGCGGTCGAGTCGTTCCTCGAGCATGTCGCCCTTGCGTTCGCGGATCAGGCGACGGAGGTCGGCGCGGAGCGGTGCTGTGAGTGGTGATGCGGTCAGCGAGCGGAGGCGGTCGCCGGCGTCGGTGACGATGGCGGCGAGGAGCAGGATCACTTTGGTTGCCGGCTCGACGGTGTCCTGGGGAGCGGCGTACCCGGGGACCGGGCTGCCGTAGATCAGGCCGTACTCGGCCGGGTGGGCCAGCGCCCAGGTGCGGACGCCGCGGCAGACGGCGAGCCAGCGGCCGCGGAGGTCGTCACGCGGTACGGCGGACTCGGCGGTGGTCGCGGCGGCGGCGAGAGCGTCGTACGCATCGATGATCAGCGCGGTGAGCAGGGCATCGCGGCTCGGGAAGTAGCGGTAGAGGGCCGACGCGACGATGTCGAGGTCCCTGGCGACGGCGCGTAGGGAGAGGTTGGCGCCGTCCGTGGCGAGGTGCCGACGGGCGACGTCCTTGATCTCCTGGCTCATCTCCGAGCGGACCCGGGCGCGCAGGGACGGTGCGGACATGGGATCAGTCTGACACAGGATGGAGTACAGTGAACTCATTAGAGAACACTGTTCTCGATCAAGAACATCAGTCACGAAGGGTTGTCCGCCATGTCCCTGCACGTCGTTGTCGGCGCCGGTCCGGTCGGCTCAGCCACGGCTCGGTTGCTCGCTGCCCGGGGTGAGCAGGTCCGCCTCATCACCCGCAGCGGCAGCGCTCCCCAGCCCGGACCTTCTCAAGAGAACGGCGAGATCGAGCGAGTTGCGGCGGACGCTAGCGACGCCGAAGCCTTGGCGCGCCACGCCGAAGGCGCAGCGGCGCTGTACTCGTGCGCAGGTCCGGCGTACCACCGATGGCCGACCGACTGGCCTCCACTGGGAGCCGCACTGGTGCATGCGGCCGAGGTCAGCGGGGCTGTGCTGGTGACGACCGGCAACCTGTACGCCTACGGCCAGGTTGACGGGCCGATCACCGAGGACACTCCCCTGCAGCCCAACTCCGTCAAGGGACAGGTCCGGGCCAAGCTCTGGACCGACGCGTTGGCGGCACATCAGGCGGGCCGGATCCGGACGGCCGAGGTGCGCGGTTCGGACTACCTGGGTGCCGGCGCGGTCTCGCCGTTCACCATTCTGGTGCTGCCCAAGGTGCTGCGAGGCAAGCGCGCTTCGGCGCCCGCCGATCTGGATGCGCTCCACAGTTGGACGTACGTCGGCGACGTCGCCCAGACCCTCGTCGCGGCAGCCGCAGACGAGACCGCCTGGGGACGAGCGTGGCACGTACCGACACCGGACCCGATGTCGATCCGCGCTCTCGCCACCCGCACGGCCGAGCTCGCCGGAGCACCAGCGGCCCGGATCTCCGCGATGCCCGCCGTCGCGCTGCGCATCGGCGGACTCTTCAACCCGGACGCTCGCGAGATGATCGAGACGCAGTACCAGTGGCGTCGCCCGTTCGTCGTCGACTCCACCGCCACAACTGTTGCCTTCAGCATCAAACCCACAGCGACCGACGACGCACTGCGCGAAACCATCGCCGGCTTTCGCGCAGCCGTCGCCAACTGAATCCGTGTCCCGAACGTCTGAGCCCTAGGCTGTGCGGATCGACGGATCCGCCGTTGTCGGAAGGGCAGGAATGAGATCCAGAGGATCGGGCCGCTGGTTGCGGCGGTTGGTGGTGACGGTGATCGTGCTGGGCGTACTGGCGGTCGCGGTCGACCGAGCGGCGGAGTGGGCGGCCGAGAACCGGCTGGCCACGATGGCCGAGAACCAGGCGGCGAAGTACGACGTGGAGGCCACCGACACATCCGTCGAGGTGGGCGGCTTCGGGTTCCTCCCGCAGTTGGCCAAGGAGAAGTTCTCATCGGTCACGCTGACGATGAAGCAACCGACCTTCTCGAACGACGTCGCCGCTCAGGATCTCGTGGTGGAGATGTCCGGCGTACACGTGCCCCGAGCTCTGCTCGAGCAGAAGCCCGGTACGGCGGTCACGGTCGACTCGACCGCCATGCGGGTGCGCCTGTCGCCGGACGAGCTGACCAAGCTGGCCGCCAGCACCACCAGCATCAAGGGTCTGAGCTTCCGCATCGTCGACGGCAAACTGCACGCGCGGCTGTCCGTCGGCGGTCTGAACACGGAGGTGGCCGTCACCCCGCAGGTGAAGGGCCGCCGGATCGCCCTGGGCGTCGACGGCATGTCCGACTCCATCCCGTCGGTGGTGCGCAACGCGGTGAAGTCCCAACTGGCCCGTGGATTGGCTTTTCCACAGCTTCCGTTCGACGCAGCATTGAAGCAGGTGTCCGTCGAGGGTGACTCGCTGCTGCTGGTCGCCACGGTGGCGGACCTCAAGCTCACGTCCTGAAAGCTGACGTCCTGAGCCGAAGTCCCTGGGCACGATCCCCTTGGGTTGCGATGTGTCGCGATATATCGTCGACGTATCGCATTCTCCTGAGAGACGGGTGGTCGGGATGACCGGATCGACGTACGCCGCGGGCTGGCCGTGGCAGAAACTCGCACAGCACTGCTCAGCCTTCGACTCAGTTGTCGACGACATCAAGGACGAACTGCACGCGGCCATGACCGGGCGGCGCGGTCACCGGGGACACCACCAGCCGTTCTCCGGGCAGTGGGGGATGTTCGGCGGTGGCGGCCAGATGTTCGGCCCGCCGTGGGGTCCGCCGCCGCGCTGGCGTGGGCCGAAGGCTCGGCGCGGTGACGTGCGCGCGGCGATCCTCGCCGTACTGGCCGAGCAGCCGATGAACGGCTACCAGATCATCCAGGAGATCGCCGAGCGCAGCGGCGGCGTGTGGAAGCCCAGCCCGGGGTCGATCTACCCGACCCTGCAGCAGCTCGAGGACGAGGGCCTGGTCACCGCCGACGCCGAGGTCGGCCGCCGTACCTTCACGCTGACCGACGAGGGACGCGCGTACGTCGCCGAGCACTCCGACGAGGTGTCCGCGCCGTGGGAGGCGATGAGCGCACCGAGCGATGACGACGAGAACGGGCTGAAGCCGCTGCTCGGCCAGGTGGCGACGGCGATGTGGCAGATCCTCGCGACCGGCACGCCGGAGCAGCAGGCGCGCGCGAAGGACGCGCTGGCCGAACTGCGGCGGAAGCTGTACGGGATCCTCGCGGACGAGCGACCGGACGACGAGCAGGACCGGTCATGAGCTCGCCCCTGCCGGAATGGCGCGACCCCGACTCGCGCGACGCCGACCGACGCGGCCGCCGCCGCCGCCACGACTGGCACAACCACGACTGGCAGGACCGCGACTGGCACGGTCGCGATTGGCGTGGACCCGACTGGGGCGGGCCGGACTGGCGCAAGCTGGATCCCCGCGAGGACGATGCCGCTGACCGCACGCCGGAGCGGCGCCGCGGCCCACTGCGGATCGGCGACACCGAACGCGACCAGGCCGTCGCCGTACTCAGCGACCACTTCGTCGCGGGCCGGCTGACGCAGACCGAGTTCGAGGAGCGCAGCGAGCAGGCGACCAGGGCGCGGTACTCCGACGACCTCGAGCCACTGTTCGACGACCTCCCGGACCCGGCCGACCTCCAGGGCGCGCAGGGACCGTGGTCGCCGCGGACCGCCAAGCCGCGGCGGCGCCAAGGCCCACCGCCGTTCGTGATGCTCGCTCCGATCCTGATGATCGCGCTGGTGATCACCGCGATCACCTTGGCCGCGCCGTGGCTGGTGTGGGGCATGTTCTGGATCCTCCTGATCAGCGGTGCGCACCGTCGTCGCTGGCAGTACCAGAACCGGCACCGCTGACACAGTTGCCTCTGACAACCAACTTCACACGCGGCGGCCGCGCAGCCGCGGGATCTCCTGGGCGAACTCGACCACGAAGCCGTCCGGATCCGCGACATGCGCGGTCCGATGTCCCCACGGCCGATCGGCCGGCCCGCTGAGCACCTCGACTCCGCGGGCCGCGAGCCGATCGGCCCACGCGTCCACGTCGTCGACCATCACCACCACCTCGCCGGCCGCCCCCGGCGAGACCGTCCGCCCGGTCAACCACTCCGCCCGCCGCCGCTCGAACAACGCGAACCGCGTCCCCTCGGTCCCGAACTCCGCATACCCCGCATCGGTGAACTTGTACGGCAACCCGACCACATCCCGATAGAACTCCACCGACGCCCCGAGATCCTCGACATACAAAATGACATACCCGATCCGCTCCACCACCCCACGCTAAACGGGTCCCGGCCGGCCGGAGATAACAAACTGACCGCGCCGGTAGTCACGATGCGTGAGGACCACTAGTCTGAGCGGCCTTGACCGACTTCCGGCAGCCGGGGGGAACCAGCTGCCAGAAGTTTTCTTCGGAGGGGGAATCATGTCGCAGGAAATCGTGCTGCCCGGACGCGCCGGTGCACCGGTGGCACAAGGACTTCAGATGAAGCAGCGCAACCCGGTCGGGGTGTGGCTCGGGCTGCCGCTGATCACGCTCGGCATCTATCACCTCGTGTGGTACTACAAGATCCACGCCGAGATGGCGCAGTTCGACCGTCGCCGGGTGGTTCCGGTGGCCGGGCCGATGCTGGTGTTGCTGCTGCTCGGCTGGACGTTCGTCGCGCCGCTCGTGTCGTACTTCAACACCGGC
This sequence comes from Kribbella pittospori, assembly GCF_004331465.1. Classification (GTDB taxonomy): domain Bacteria; phylum Actinomycetota; class Actinomycetes; order Propionibacteriales; family Kribbellaceae; genus Kribbella; species Kribbella pittospori. The sequence continues at coordinate 64,074 of NZ_SJKB01000012.1, read as the reverse complement.
AACCGGATCGCCAACACCCAGCGGGCCGCGGGCCTGCCGGTCACCTGCAGCGCGGGTGTCGGCCTGCTGCTGATGTTCGTCTTCGGCCTCGGCACGCTGTACTACCAGTCCGAACTCAACAAGGTGATCGCCTCCTACGGCGCCACCCCGCAAAACGCCCAGATCCCACTCTTCGCGTAACTGTCGGCGGGCACCCCTAGCCTCCTCTGCAGAAGTCGAGAGGAGGCTGGGTGTTTGAGGGTGCGTTGATTTTGGAGAGTTTGCGGGTTGGGGTGGAGATTTCGGACGTGCCGTTGGTGGTGCGGAAGATCAGTCGGTACGCCGTGGCGAGTGCGACGCCGAGTCAGGCGGCGGTGTGGTCGGTGCTGGAGTTCGGCGTCGAGGACGAGGGGGCCGAGGTGCTGGCGGAGACGCTGGCCGGGGCGTTGGACCAGCCGGGGTGGTACGCCGACTTCCATGACGCGCGGGAGGTCTTCGTCGTGTTCCCGGGCCGAGTGTTCCGATACGAGCGCGGTGACACGGCGGCGCGGGCCGAGGCGCAGGAGTTTGGGCGGGGGTTGGGGATTCCGGAGGGGCAGTTGGATTGGACAGACTGACCCATGTCAAGGCGGTCGGGGCGGTTCCGACCTGGGGGTGTACGCAGGACCGCACAGAGACTGAGGGGATTGTCATGGCAAGGGTTCGGGTCCACAACTTCACGATCACTCTCGATGGGATCGCGGCCGGTCCCGGTCAGCGGCTGGACGCGCCGTTCGGCGACGGCATGGACAAGGTGCACGACTGGATGGAGGTCGCGCAGGCAGACAGGGCCGCCGGCAAGAGCGGGCTCGGGGCGGACCGGATCGACGGGTACGCCGAAGGTGTCGGCGCCACGATCATGGGACGGAACATGTTCGGCCCGCAGCGTGGTGCGTGGGAGGACGAGTCGTGGACGGGCTGGTGGGGCGACAACCCGCCGTACCACCACGACACCTTCGTTCTCACCCACCACCTGCGGCCGTCGATCCCGATGGAGGGCGGTACGACGTTCCACTTCACCGACGAGCCGATCGAGGCCGTGCTGGAGCGCGCGCTGAAGGCCGCCGGTGGCCGGGACGTGGTCATCGCCGGTGGCGCCCACACCGTCCAGCAGTACCTGCGGGCCGGTCTGATCGATGAGCTCAACCTCGTGATCGCGCCGATCCTGGCAGGCAGCGGCGAGCATCTGTTCGACGACGTGGCCAACGCGCTGGGGGCGTTCCAGGTGACCGAGATGGTCAGTGATCCGAGCGCGACCTTCGTCCGGTTGGAGCGGCAATGATTGGATGACCGGATGACAGTGCTGCGGTACACGGCGTTCACGTCCGACCCGGCCGGCGGCAACCCGGCCGGAGTGGTGCTCGACGCGAGCCGGCTCACGTACGCCGAGATGCAGGCGATCGCCGCCGACGTCGGGTACTCCGAATCCGCCTTCCTGACCAGCGGTCCCGGAGGTCGCGACGGGGTGATCCCGGTGCGCTACTTCTCCCCCAGGGCCGAGGTGCCGTTCTGCGGGCACGCGACCGTGGCCACCGCGGTCGCGCTGGCCGAGCGGATCGGTCCCGGTGAGCTCGTCTTCTCGACCCAGGCCGGGCTCGTGCCCGTCGTGGTCGAGGAATCACCGGACGGACTGCGGGCCACGCTGACCAGCGTCGAGCCGCACGTCGAGGAGATCGACGACATCAGCGACGTACTCGAGATCCTCGACTGGCATGAGGACGAGCTCGATCCTGAGTTGCCGCCGGCCATCGGGTACGCCGGGGCGCGGCATCTCATCGTGAGTACGTCGACCAGGCAACGACTGGCCGACCTGAACTACGACTTCGATCGGCTGCTCGCCTACATGCTGCAGCGGGATCTGACGACCTTGCAGTTGGTGTGGCGCGAGTCCCCGACTGTGTTCCACGTGCGCGATCCGTTCCCGGTCGGCGGTGTGGTCGAGGATCCGGCAACCGGCGCCGCGGCTGCGGCGTTCGGCGCCTATCTACGCGAGCGCCGGCTCGTCGAACCGCCGGTCGTGCTGACACTGCACCAGGGTGACGATCTGGGTCGCCCGAGCCGCATCCAGGTCGAACTGCGTGCCGACGACACCAGAGTCCGCGTGAGTGGAAACGCCGTACCGATCACGGGACGCGAGTGAGCCACTCCTCGGTGCCGAACTTGGTGGTGACGCGCTCTTCGGCGAGATCCACGGTGGCCTTGTCGATCGTGCCTGACTTAAGGCCGTAGCGGTTGCCGAACGACGCGGCCATCCGGTCGATCACCTCGGCGCGATCGAGGCCGGTCTGGCTGCGCAGCGGATCGACCCGCTTGTTGGCGCTCGTCGTTCCCTTGTCGGACAGCTTCTCGCGGCCGATCCGCAGTACCTCGAGCATCTTCCCGGCGTCCATGTCGTAGGCCATCGTGACGTGATGCAGGACGGCTCCACCGGCGAACCGTTTCTGCGCGGCGCCGGCGATCTTGCCGGCGGGCGAGGTGATGTCGTTGATCGGCTGGTACGTCGCCGCGATGCCGAGATCGTTCAGCGCGCCGATCACCCAGTCGTCGAGGAATGCGTACGACTCGATGAACGACAGCCCGGAGACGAGTGACTCGGGGACGTAAAGCGAGTACGTGATGGTGTTGCCTGGTTCAACGAACATGGCTCCGCCACCGCTGATCCGCCGTACCACTGTCACGTCGTGCTTGGCGGCGCCCTCCAGGTCGACCTCGTTGCGCAGGGACTGGAAGCTGCCGATGATGACCGCGTTCGACGCCCACTCCCAGACCCGCAGCGTCGGCGGCCGCTCACCGGAACCGACCTGCTCGGCCAGCACCTCGTCGAGCGCCATCTGCAGCGCGGGCTCCCGCGGTACGTCGTGCACGAACTCCCACTCGTGATCGCGCCAACCGGTCGCCCCGGTCAGCGCCCGCCGTACGGCAACGGCCACGGCCTCGGGCGAGAACCCGAGCATCTCGACTCCGTCCCCCAATACGGCACGCACGCGGGCAGCAACCTGCGCCGCGGGCGTGGCAATGGGGAGACCGGCAAGAGCACCATTGATCCGCTCCAGCGCGTCGTCGGGCTCGAGGAAGAAGTCCCCACTGATCTGCGCCTGCCGGATGTGATCATCGATCACATCCAGATCGGCAACAACGAGCTTGCCGCCCGGAACCTTGTACTCACCATGCATATTCAGCGACAACCGGCGCCGGCCTACGGTTGTTCCCGCTGCAGGACGACCTCGACGTCGTCGCCGACCGCGGCGTTCGCCGCCTTCAGCGCAGCCTTGCTGACCCCGACACAGAATCCACCACCGGCGACCAGCATCGTGCTGCCGGCGAACTCCGCACCGTTCAGCGTCCCGGTCACCCGTCGCTGCTTGCGGCCGCCTAGTTGCGTCACGCAATCATCTGGTACGTCGACCACGGCCAGACCACCCGGTTTGTCAGGGTTCCAGCGGCGTACGGTCCCGGAGAATTCGACCGTCGTACCCATCCGGACACCCCCACTTCAAGCGTCCTTCAGCCTACACTCCGAGCTATGGCTGAGATGAGCATGAACAAAGCGATTCACGCGGCGTTCCGCCGGGATCTGCAGCGGTTCGTCGACGCGCTGGGGGCGTTCTCCGCGGGGGATCAGGTGCGGGCCGAGCAGCTCGCGACCGCATGGGCCAACTTCGACGAGCAGTTGGTACGGCACCACGAAGGTGAGCACGACATCGCCTGGCCGGCCCTGGAATCGATCGGGGTGAGCCGGGACGTGCTGACCCAGATGGATGCCGAGCACGACACGATGGCGGCCGCGCTGGCGAAGACCCGCGACGCGATCGCGTCCCTTCGCCGTACTGCGAGCGCCGAGGACGCGGCGACCGCACTGGCCGCGATGCAGGAGCTGCAGCGGGTGACCGTGCTGCACCTGGATCACGAGGAGACGGAGATCGAGGGGGTGTACCTGGCGAAGAAGGACACCGCCGAGATGAAGGCGATGGGCCGGCAGTTCTCCAAGGTCAGCCCGGCGCAGGGCGGCACGTTCTTCGCCTGGGCCCTCGACGGCGCCGACCCCGAGGCATCCGCCGCCATCACCGGCACCGTCCCCAAGCCCGTCCTCACCATCATCAACGGCATCTTCGGCCGCAACTACCGCAAGTCAGTCGCCCCGGTCTGGCGCAACTGACGTCACCAAGACAGGACAGCCGCGCGCTCGGACAGGCGCGGCTGTTCAGGCGCCGGGGATGGGGCGTTCGGCGAGGGTGAGGCGGTAGGCGACCTGGAGGACTCGTTCGCGGACCTCGGCGACCTCGCCGTCGCCGTCGACCTCGTGCACCAGGCCGCGGTCGCCGTACAGCTCGATCAGCGGGACGGTGTGGTCGGCGTACACCTTGAGGCGGCGCCGGATCACGTCCTCGGTGTCGTCGGAGCGATGCTCGATCTCGGCTCGCCGGAGCAGGCGGCGGACCAGGACCTCCTGGTCGACCCGCAGGACGACGACCGCGTCGAGGCGGCGTTCCTGCGCGGTGAGGAGTTCGTCGAGCACGGCGGCCTGTTCGAGGGTGCGGGGGTAGCCGTCCAGCAGGAAGCCCGATCGGGCGTCGTCCTCGGCCAGCCGCTCGCGGACCATCGCGATCGTGACGTCGTCGGGTACGTACGCACCGGAGTCGAGGTACTGCTGGGCTCTCCGGCCGAGATCCGTCCCGGCGGCGACCTGGGCGCGGAAGATGTCGCCGGTCGAGATGGCCGGTACGGCGGCTTGCTCGGCGAGCCTGTCGGCGTGCGTGCCCTTGCCGGCACCCGGTGGACCCATCAGGACGACAGTCGTCACAGCTCGCCCCTCCTGACTCTCGGTAAGTTCAATCAGGGTAGGCGAGCCGGACGCCTGGCGGTACGTCGTACGTCACGTCTCGCTGGGCGAGACCTGACAGAGACCGGAGCCATACCTGCGGCCGTGACCGGAGTCACGGGCTGAGCGGGTCCCAGGTGGACAGACAGAAGGGGTGACCGGCCGGGTCGGCGAAGACCAGGCAGTGGTCGGCGTTGGGCTGGTGCGTGTACTTGGTGGCGCCCGCAGCCAGGACCTGGGACGCCGCGGCATTCAGGTCGTCGACGTCGAAGTCGAGATGGAACTGGATCGGAACCGTCGGCTCCGGCCAGGTCGGCGGGACATAGGCCGGATCGCTTTGGAAGTCGATCCGGCCCCCGGGTCCGTCCACAGTCGCCCAGACGTCGTCGGAGTACGCGATCCGTCCACCGGTGATGTCTGCGTAGAACGCCGCCAGTTCGAGCGCATTCGGGCAGCTGATCGTCGGCGAGCAGAGGCGGATCCCGGGCACCGTCACATCACCGGACGCAACTCGACAGTGTCTCCGGGACCGGCGAAGCGGGACGCCAGCTCCTCGGCCCGTTCCCGGGACGCGACGTCGATCAGGAAGAAGCCGGCCAGTTGCTCCTTGGCTTCGGCGTACGGCCCGTCCGTCGCCACCCGGCGGCCCTTCGAGCCGACGCGGTAGATCGTCGACTCGGCCGGCGCTCCCAGCGCCTGCGCCGTCACGAACTCCCCCGACTCCGAGATCTCCGCCAGCATCTCCTCGAACTCCTTGTGCATCGCCGCCCGCTCATCATCCGGAATCGCCCGCCCCACCTCGGTGAAGTCGATCGTCGGATGCCCCCACGGCTCCGGATTCGAATAGATCAGGATCAGGTACTTCATCACAACCTCCTCGCGTACGACGCACGATGCGCCATCACCACCAACGTCGGAACCCCAAATCACCCCTCGACATTTTGCTGCGGACCGGCATCCAGCTAGGTCCGTACGGCGAGTATTCCGTCAGGACGCGCTGCAGTGTGGACAGAACCGGGGTTTGCGGCCGCGCACCCGGAGTCTCTCGAACTCGGATCCGCACCGAGTGCAGACCAGGACTTCCAAGTCAGCCGACCGAGCCGGAGCCGGAGCATCGACAGCAGATGGCAGAAGCGTGATCTCACCGAGCCGGGCTACAACTTTCGGCTTCTCGGGCCGCGCAGCCTGCTCTAGTTTGGTCAAGGCCCGGTTGCGGCGCTTCTGGAGATCTTCGACGGCGTCCTCCCGCGCCGCCGCCTCGCCGTACAGACTCAGGCCGCGCTCCGTCCACGCCAAACACTCCTGCCAGTCCTTCTTCTTCTGCTGGCGAATCGCCATCTGCCGATAGGTCTCGAGCAGCGGGATCTTGTTCCATTTCGTCATGAAGGCCCGGCAGATGCCTTCCATCTCGGCGTCGTGGGCACGGCAGACTTCGTCGAACTCGTCCAGCGCGGACGTATAGAGGTCGCGGCAGCGGTAGAGCCGGGACTCCAACTCGGCGAACTGGAAGTGCCGATCGATCGGATCCGGATCCGATGCCAGGAGGTCGCGGAGCATCGCGATCGCCGGCCGGTCCGCGTCAGGCAGGTCGTCGTACCAGGACAAGTCGTAGGAGTCGTCGGCGGCGTCCGTGAGCCAGGCTTCGGTGAAACCTGTGCGCATCGCCGGATGTTCCGCGTTGCCTCGGGGTGCACGCTGACCGCCGAAGTCTCGCCGGTCATGCTCGAGCCAGACGCCAAGGAATCCCGGTCCGTGGTCCCGATAGCCACCTCCGACGACCACGCCTTCCAAGGCGATGTGCGTGCCGTGCAGGGTCATCAATCGATGGATGTCCGCGACGTACTGCGCGGCCGTCTCCCGGTCCAGGTAGCCCACCACGTGCTGGCCGATGTACACCGCAATGGCATTCTCGTCGTACGGATTCTGCGGCTCGGGCACAAGGACCGCGACAATCGGTTCGCGAACCCGTTGACCTACGCGGGCACCACAGATGGCCCACAAAGCATCCTGATAGTGGCTCTCCCCCACGACCTCGAGGTCGTCATCTCCGCCGAACACCGTGAACCGCACCTCTGTCGGGTGTACGACGGTCCGGCGTCCGATCAGTCGATCGAGTAAGCCCATGGTTCCCCCCTCGTCACGGGCACCATCGCTCCGGGCGTCCCGAGTGTTACCGACACCACAGGCTGCGAATGGCTGTGCGGTCATCGTCCAGTCACATCTGTCTCGTGGGCTACGTCAGAGGGGTGGGGCCCGGAGGTGGGTCGTGATGAGTGGAGGAATTGTGGGCGTGATGTTGGTGACGGGTGGGACTGGGACGTTGGGACGGCTGGTGGTGCCGCTGGTCGTGGAAGCGGGGTGGACGGTCAGGGTGCTGAGTCGGCATCCGAAGGAGGTTGGGGACGGGGTCGAGCATGTGGTGGCGGACCTGTTGCAGGGGGACGGAATCGATGACGCTCTGAACGGCGTGGAGGTGGTGATCCATCTCGCGGGTGGGCCGAAGGGGGACGATGTCGGCACGCGGAATCTGGTGCGGGCGGCCGAGCGGGCCGGAGTGAAGCATTTGGTGCACATCTCGGTGACCGCGGTGGACCAACTCCCGCTGACGTACTTCAAGTCCAAGCTCGGCGCGGAGCAAGCCGTGCGGGAGTCCTCGGTGCCGTGGACGGTACTGCGGGTCGCACAGGTCCACGACTTCGCCTGGAACACCGCGCGCATGATGGCGAAGCTCCCGGTGCTGCCGATCCCCGGTGGCGTGCGGTTCCAGCCGGTGGACGGGCGCGACGTCGCGGCGCGGCTCGTCGAGCTGGCGCTGGGCGAGCCCGCCGGCCTCGTCCCGGACCTGGTCGGCCCGAAGGTCTACAGCTTGGGCGAGCTCGCCCGCGACTACCTGCGCACCACCGGAAAGCACCGGCTGTCGATGCCGGTTCGCGTTCCAGGCAAGGCCGGCAAGGTCTACCGCGCCGGCGGAAACCTCACCCTGACCGGCGCCACCACCGGCCACCGCACCTGGGAAGCCTTCCTCGCCGAGCAAAGGTCGCGGGTTTCCAGCCCTCACTAGCGGGTTGTTTCACCGCTGGCGCCCAACAACCCGCCAGCCAGCAAACAACCCGCCATCCGCCGACGACCGCGCGGGCGTCAGACCGGCAGATACGGATCGAGTAGCTCGGTCAGGGCCGGGACCGGCGTCGGGTCGGTAGCGAGCCAGCGGGCAATGCCTGCCAGGAAGTCTGCCGCCTGCACTCGAGGATCGTGCCTGGAGTCGACCTGCTTCAGGCTGAGGAGCGGAGGCGGTGCCGGCGCGACGGCATCGGCAAGGAAGGCACCGAGCCGCGCCATCCGACCTCGCGTGAGCGCGCTCTGCTCGTCGTGCACCACCGCGACCGACCGCTGCCCGGCGCTCCAGAACAACACCGTGTCGGCCACCGCGGGCACCATCGGTTCGAGCGGAGGCGGGATCGAACGATCGTCGTCGATCAACCGCAGCAGCACCTCCTCGACCCTCGCCCGCGTGACCTCGCGGAGGACGGGCACATCAGTCGGCAGCAACGCGAAGAACCGGTCGATCGCGGCATGGTCGAGCAGCCGCAATCGCTTGGTCCGCGTCATGATGAGGAACGCGTCCAGGAAGTCGGTCCGATCCCGGAACGCCGCCACGGCATCCCCGTGATCCCGTCCCATCCGGGTGCCATCGCCGTACGACGGCTCGTCGACGAGCAACTCGATCACCCGACTCGCGACGTACGACGTCTTGTCGATGACGTGGACATGGGCGTGCCCGCGCAGCGTGGTGAGGAACCACTCGAGCGCGGGTCGCTGCTCGGGCCGGAGCAGCAGGTTGGACTTGTACTCGGTGGTGCCCCGACGGCGGAACCGGGATTGCAGTACGGCGACCAGTTCGGCCGCCTCCGGTACGTCGAGATCCACACTGGCGTGGGTGATCACGGGCGACTCGGGATCCAGGAGATTGCTCCCGGAGAACCCCGATTCGTCGCACGCGATCTCGACCGCCGCCGATGATGACGTGGGGTGCATGAGAAGAGCTCCAAGGCTGGTGGACTGCACGCTGAAGGGGCCCGCCACCTGGACGGGCGTGATCAGGCGGGGAACCGCGTGATCAGTGAGCGGCAGCAGCAGCCTGAGCAGACATGTGACCCATCATCGGTGCGACCCGGGTCGATCCACCAGCGAATTGTCAGGGCTTGCGCGCGAGAGCGACGTACAGCAGCAGGGCAGCGCCGGTCGGACTGAGCTTCTGCTCGGCGGGTGGCCACCAGCCGCTCAGGTCGACCAGACCCGGCTCGATCAGCTCGAGACCAGCCACGATCTCGGCGAGTTCGACGGGAGCGCGGAAGCTGAGGGCCGGGAAGGACTCCTTCAGTTTCTCCTCGACCGCGGTCGCGAACTCGCCCAGCCGGCTGCCGTCCCGGGAGTTCACCGGATGCGTGATCGCCAGGTACGACCCGGGCGGCACCGCGGCCAGGTAGTCGGCGACCAACCGCCGGACCTGCTTGGTGTCCGGGATCCTGTGCAGCACCAGCCCGAGAATGATGCCGACCGGCCGATTCAGGTCGAGCGCCTCGGTGACGACCGGATGCTCGAGCACGGACTCCGGGTCGGTCAGGTCGGCGCCCGCGAAGAACGTGCTGCGGTCGTCCGCGAGCAGCGCCTGACCGTGCGAGATCGCCATCAGGTCGTTGTCGACGTACACGACCCTGGCCCGCGGATCGGCCTTCAGCGCGACCTCGTGGGTGTTCGGCGCAGCCGGCAGGCCGCACCCGAGATCGAGGAACTGATGGACGTCGTCGCTGATCATCCAGCGGATCGCGTCGCCCAGCCAGCGCCGGTTCTCCCGGGCCAGGTCCGGTGCCTCGGGCGCGATCTCCAGGACTTCCTGGAACAGCCGGCGGTCCACCTCGTAGCTGTTCTTGCCGCCGAGAAACAGGTCGTAGAGCCGGGCTTCCGAAGGCCGGTGGAGCTCGACGTCGGGCAGCGCCTGGCGCGACTCGTTCCGCTCCGGCATCGCCCCGATCCACCTCGTTCCCGAATCCGAAAAGGCCGATTGCCGGAAGGCTACCGGCGCTACCTGACGTGATCGCACCGGGGCTGTGTCGCGGAACCCGGCACCCATCCGTCCCGCCCCACGGGAGATCCGCGCAGCTTCGTTGGTAAACGCTTGCCAGCGTCCGCCGATCGACCACAGACTGGGCAGCCAGATCCGGACCCCGCCCCGAGTCACCCCCGGAGGACGCCATGCATCGCCGTACCTTCCTGGCCACCGCCCTCGGCGCCGGCCTCACCGCCACCGCGCTGCCCGCGACAGCCACTGCAACTACCCAGGTCCGCCCTGTCCGCGCCCGGACGCTCGACGAGCTCCGGAAGGCGATCGCGGCAGCCCGTCCCGGCAGCGAGATCGTCGTCGCCAACGGCACGTACGACGTTCCCGGCGACGAGACCATCGCGATCCAGGGCAAGCGCGGTAGCGCCGGCGCCCCGATCGTGATCCGCGCCGAAACGGTAGGTGGCGTGATGCTGACCGGGAACCGCGGGTTCGTGTTCGGCGACTCGTCGTACGTGACCGTCAACGGGTTCACGCTGAAGCAACGGACCACGTTCGAGGTCCCGACCACCTGTCAGCACGTGACGATCAGCCGCAACGACCTTCAACTCGCCGACATCGAGGGGATGCACTGGCTGATGGTCCGCGGCGACTCGACCACCGTCGAGCGCAACCACTTCCACGGGAAGTCGACGCTGGGGATCTTCCTCGGAGTCGAGGGACCTGGGTCGGACGGGATGGCGCGCGGTGTGCGGATCGTCCGCAACTACTTCTCCGACCACACCTTCGCCGGCGACAACGGCGGCGAACCGATCCGGCTTGGTCTTAGTGGCCGCTCGCTGAGCGACGCCGGCGCACTCGTCGAGCAGAACCTGTTCGAGCGTGCGAACGGCGACCCGGAGGCGATCTCGGTCAAGTCGTCCGGCAACACGATCCGGCAGAACACCATCCGCGACAGCCTCGGCGGCATCGTGCTCCGGCACGGCAACCGATCCCGGGTCGAAGGCAACTTCATCCTTGCCGGGAGCAACGGAATCCGGATCTACGGCAACGATCACCTGATCGTGAACAACTACACCGAGCAGATCGGCGGCTCCGGCATCGTGCTCGGCAGCGGCAACGTGCGCGACCACAAGCCGGAGGACTCACCGGAGAGCCGCCAGGGAAACGACGCTCCGGACCGGGTGACGATTGCGCTCAACACCGTTCTGTCCTGCGGTACGGCGATCAGCGGGGAATCACAGCGGACCCTGCCGCCACTGGGCTGCTCGATCACCGACAACCTGCTGGTCGGTGACTCCGGCAAGCAACTGGTGTCGATGCCCTACCTGGACGGCATCGCGTGGTCCGGCAACCTCTGCTGGGGCGCCGCTGCCGACGGCAACATCCCGGTCGATGGATTCTCCCGCAAGGACCCGAAGCTCGCGGCCGGCGCCGACGGCATCCGCCGCCTGACGTCCTCCAGTCCCGCGATCAACGCCGCAAGCAACAGCTACCCGAACGTGCCGAAGGACGTCGACGGTCAGCCGCGCACCGGCACGGCGGATGTCGGCGCCGACGAGTACAGCAAGGCCGCTCCGATCAACCGCCCGCTCACTCCGTCGGACGTCGGCCCCGCGTCCCGATGAGTTTTCTCCTGCTCGCTCGTCTCAACAAGAACCAACCAACGAGCGAGCAGGAGGACTCATGGCGAAGGTGCTGTATTCGGTGACGATGTCGGTGGACGGCTTCATCACCGGCCCGGACGGCGACATGCAGTGGATGCGCCCGTACCTCGGTCCGAACCCGGAGGTCGACGATCTGATCCGCCGGATCGGCTCGATCCTGGCCGGGCGCCGGTCGCACGACGGGGACGACCCGCACAAGGGCGAAGCCGGCGAGGGCCACGCGTTCGGCGGCGGCTGGAGTGGCCCGCTCTTCGTACTCACGCACCGCCCGCCCACTAGTCCCGAGTCAGGCGTCACGTACGTCGACGAGTTCGCGAAGGCGATCGCGATGGCGAAGGAGGCAGCCGGAGACAAGTACGTCAACGTGATCGGCGCGAACGTCGCCAAGCAGTGCATCGAAGCCGGCGAACTGGACGAAGTACTGCTGCTCTTCGTCCCCGTCATGCTCGGCGACGGCACACGCCTGTTCGACCAGCCGGGCGGCCGGACCGTCGCCCTCGAACGCCTGAGCGTGACGGACAACGAGCTCGCCACCAACCTCTGGTTCAAGGTCGTGCGCTAGAAATCCGCGGCGGTCGAGTGCATCACTGCACGGATCTCGACGGATCGCCCGGCACGCCGGCAGTCCGGCAGCAGACGCGCGAGCTCGACCGCCCGCTCGCGACTCTCCACGTCGATCAAGTAGTAGGCGTCGATGGCGGCCGGAGCCACTCGATCGGGCATGTACACGGCCAGTTGTGGGTCGGCCAGCACCTCGCCACAGACCAGTTCGCCGGCGTCGTACGCGGCCCGTTCGAACTCGTCGCGGCGCAGCGGCCGCTCGCCGTCGCCCTGAAGGATCAGTAGGAACTTCATCGGCGCTCCCCTCTCTCACTGGTACGACGGAGCCGAGGGCGCGGTTTTGACATGATGGCCCGATGTTGGTGCGCACCGAGCGGCTGGGCCTGCGTCGCTTCACCCCCGAGGACGCGGAGGCGTTCGCGGCGTACCGGTCAGATCCGGACGTTGCGCGCTACCAGTCGTGGGACGCGCCACTCCCCCTGGCCGAGGCGCTCAAGATGGTCGACGACTTCGCGAACGGCGATCCGCTGGAGCCCGGCTGGTTCCAGTACGCCGTCGACCTGGACGGCGTACTGATCGGCGACATCGGCCTCAACCTGCACGAGAACCTCAGGCAGGCCCAACTCGGCTTCACCCTGGCACCCGAGCACCAGGGCAACGGCTACGCGACCGAGGCTGTCCGCGGACTCCTCGATCAGCTGTTCATCGAGCGCAAGCTGCATCGGGTCTCAGCCGAGTGCGACGCCCGCAACACTGCGTCGGCCCGGCTACTCGAACGCCTCGGCTTCCGGCAGGAAGGCCTTCGACCGTCGAACAGTTGGTTCAAGGGCGAGTGGACCGACGACCTCCTCTTCGGCCTGCGCCGGTCCGACTACCTCAGCTGACCGCCTTCGCGGCCCACGCCCGCGCTGTCAGCCGAATCGAGCCATCCGTCTCGATCGGCAACCGCGCACGCACCGCCTCCCGCAGCGTCTCCTGATCCGGCTCGGCCAGGCTGCGCAGGTACGCCGGCGCCGGCCCCTGACCACCCAGGAACGGCTGCCAGTAACCGTCGAACGACGCGAACTCCGTCGGTACGACGATCGCCCGCGTGCTGACCGTGGTGAACCCGGCCTCGGTGAACAGTCCTTCGAGGCCCTCCGCCGTACAGAACGGGAAGCGGACCGCCTCGTCGTGTTCGCGATCCTGTGGACGGACTTCGATCATCGCGTCGAAGAAGTTCCGCATCAGCTGCATGCCGTCGGCGTAGTCCCAGACGTATGCGCCGACCGTCGACCCGATCTCCCGCATCCGGCGCAGCGCCTCGACCCGCTCGGGGACGAAGTTGAGGACGAGCCCGGCGACCACCGCGTCGTACGGACCATCCGGCAGTTCGGCGGCCGACCTGACCTCGAAGTTCGCTCGCTCGTCGCGGACGTTCTGCTTGGCGTACTCGAGGAAGCCGGCCGACGAGTCGACGCCGAGCACCGAGGCCGGATCCGCCGTACGCAGGATCGTGCTGGTCAACGCCCCGGTGCCGCAGCCGACGTCGAGCCAGCGCAGGCCGGCGGGCTGGTCCAGCCAGCTCACGAAGTCGGCCGCGACCAGCCGGCTCCATCGGCCCACGTAGGACTCGTAGATCTCACCGCTCGACCACTGGGTCATTTGCGCAGGATAGGACCGGACTGCGGGAGCGCAACACCTGTGAGCTGCTCGGCGGCGGACCAGAGCCTGGCGTTGTCCTCGACGTCGAGGGAACGCTTGGGCGCGGCGGCCAGTTTGGTGGGTCCGACGAGGCCGAAGAAGTTGGACGGGCCGTAGTACGCGCCGGACTGGGCGTCGGGGCTGGTTGCGGCGAACAGAAGCGGCTCAGTGCCGATCTCGACACCTTGCGACGGGAGCGCGTTGAGGCGGTGCACGATCCGGGTGGCGAGCGGAAGGTGGTCACGACCCAGCGAGGCGCCGGCCGTGAGCAGGTTGGTGCGCGTGAAGCCTGGGTGCGCGGCTGCGCTGAGCAGGTTCCATCCGCGGTCGGCGGCGAGCTTGGCCAGGTGGTTGCTCATCATCAGGTCGGCGAGCTTCGACTGCGCGTACGCCAGGTTCGAGCGGTAGCGACGTTCCCACTGCAGGTCGTCGAAATGGATCCGGCCGTAGTTCGCCGTCCCGCTGCTCATGGTCGCGATCCGCGGCGTCGGTGCGGCCAGCACCAGCGGCAGCAGCCGCACGGTCAGCGCGAACGGGCCGAGGAAGTTGGAGCCGAACTGCAGCTCGAACCCGTCCTTGGTGACGTTGCGGGTCGGCGGAGTCATCACGCCGGCGTTGTTCACCAGCAGGTCGAGGTGCGACTCGTCTGCGCTCAGGCCGTCGGCGAACTCCTGGACCGACGCCAGGTCCGCGAGGTCGATCCGCCGTACCTCGAGCTGGGCGTCCGGGTGCTCGGCCAGGATCTCGGCCCGAGCGACCTCGCCCTTCGCAACGGTCCGGACCGCCATCACCACCCGCGCACCGGCGGCGGCGAGGCGCTTGGTGGCCTCCTTGCCGGTGCCGCTGTTGGCGCCGGTGACGACAGCGAGCTTGCCGGTCTGGTCGGGTACGACGTACATCGGTTCCTCCATAAAAGACTGATGGTCTGTTATGGCTTTGACGTTATCAGACCGGCGGTACGATAACAACAGACCAGCGGTCTGTAGACTGTGAGCGTGACGACATTCCAGCGGGCCCGGAGCGAGGAGCAGCGAGCCGTCCGGCGGGAGGCGATCCTGGCGACCGCGGCGGCGATGCTGGCGGAGATGCCGGTCAGCGACGTCAGCCTGAACGAGCTGAGCCGTCGCGTCGGCCTGGCGAAGTCGAACGTACTGAAGTACTTCGAGTCGCGGGAGGCTGTCCTGCTCGAGCTCAACAGCTCCGAGCTCGCGGCCTGGGTGGAGGACCTCGCGACCGCGCTCGCCGCCGTACCGCCGGACGCGTCCGTCGACAAGCGGGCGGAGCTCTTGGTGGACGCTGTGGTGAGCACGCTGGCCGGGCGTCCGGTGTTCTGCGATCTGATCAGCACGCAGGCGTCAGTGCTGGAGCGCAACATCTCGACCGACACCGCGATCGCGTTCAAGCGCGCGGCGGCGGTCGGCTACGAACGGATGGTCGAGCTGGCCGTCGGCGCGCTACCGGAGATGGGCGAAGAGGGCGCGCGGCGCTTCATCCCGCCGGCGAGCATGCTGGCCGGGGCGGTCTGGACGCACGCCCATCCCACCCCGGCCCTGCTCGCCGCCTTCGAGGCGGATCCCTCGATCTCGGCGCTGCGGATGGAGTTCGAACCCACCCTGCGCGAGCACGTCACAACGCTCTTGCAAGGCGTTCTCCCCCGCTGATTTACGGCAGGTAGTAGTTCGGGTTCGGCAGTTTGAAAGTGCGGTCGGCGAAGCCGCCCTTCAGGTCGGAGAACTGGTCGCCGAAGTTCGCGACGATGTCGTAGCCGAGTGACTCAATGTGGGCCCGGGTCGCGGACTTGTAGTGAATCGTCGTACAGGATCCGTTCGGGTCATTCGCGCACGCCTTCTGCAGGTAGTCCGGGTAGTCGGCCACGGCCGGCTTGGTGAACAGGCCGTCCTCACCGTCGCGCAACGCCGTCGGCTTCGGGAAGCCGGCGTCGACGCCGATCCCGTCCTCGGTCAGGTTGCCCAGCGTCGCCTGCTCCTGCGCGGCACCGCGACCGGTCAGGAAGAAGATCGCGTAGCCCTCCCGCTCCGCGGTCTTCACCAGGTCGACCATTCCCGGTACGGCGGGGAAGCGCTGGTTCAGCACGTAGTCCGCGTTGGTGGCCGGGTTGAACGCCCAGTTGCTGAAGATCTCGTAGTTCCAGGTCGCCAGCGAGGTGTCGTCGACGTCCAGCAGGATCGCCTTGGTCTTCTTGGTGTGGTGCGGCGCGGAGATCCAGCGCTTGCCGGACGCGGCCGCCGACTTGGCCTCCTTGGCGTAGTTGCTGTCCGCCGCGAACGTACCGGTGCCGAGCGGGTCGCCGTAGTAGTTGCGCAACTGCTGCCGCAGGACGTCGATGTTGGTGACCTGCCGCTCGGTGCGCGGCGTCGACGTCTGAATCGCCGGCTGCTGCGAGGCGGCCCCGGCCGAGTACGCGACCCCGCCGACGACCGACGCGAGGGCGACGGCGGCGACGCCGGTGAGAACCAGCCGGCGCGACGGCCGGCGCCAGGAACGGATTGCCATGGTGACCTCTCCAGGAACGGGAACGCTTGCCAAGGCAAACTAACTCCATTCGGAGCCGATACACCCGCCGTACACCCCAAGTGCAGGGGAATCCTCCGCGTCAGACCGGCTTGACGTACCGATGACACGGCACCGGCACTGTCCCCGACCCGACGCTCGCCGGATAGTCGAACGCACCACCATCGCTCCAGCCACTGCGCTCGTAGAAGCGTCGCGCCCGAGCGTTGCCGGTGGCCACGGCAAGCCACGCTTCGCTGTGTCCGTTGGCTTTCACCTGCCGCTCGGCTTCACTGAGTAGCGTCCCGGCTACTCCCGATCCACGGTGGTCGCGCGAGACGTACACCTGCTCGACCTCGTCGCCCGCCACCATCACGAGTCCCGCGACGTCGTCACCCACGACCGCGACCGTGGTGTCGGCCACCCGTTCCGCGGCACGGCTCCAGAACGACTCCTTGGTCCGCACCGCAACCAGTTCGTCCGGGACATGCCCCAGATGCCCGTCGCCCCACCCGGCGTACCAGACCGCGGCAACGGCCTCGACGTCGCGGGAGGTGGCGGGGCGCAGGGTGACCGTCATCCCGTCACTCCGGGTCGTAGGCCAGGTTCGGGCGGAGCCAGCGTTCGATCTCGGTGACAGACAGGCCGCGGCGTACGGCGTAGTCCTCGATCTGGTCGCGGCCGAGGCGGCCGACGCTGAAGTAGCGCGACGCCGGGTTGGCGAAGATCAGACCGCTGACGGCGGCGGCCGGAGTCATCGCGAACGACTCGGTCAGGCCCAAGCCGAGCTTCTCCGCCTCGAGCAAGTGGAACAGCTCCTGCTTCTCGGTGTGGTCCGGGCTCGCCGGATACCCGAGGGCCGGCCGGATGCCCCGGAACCGCTCGGCGTGCAGGTCCTCCAGCACCGGCTCGGCGTCCGGCTCGAACCACGCCCGCCGCGCCTCCAGGTGGATCCACTCCGCGAACGCCTCGGCCAGCCGGTCGGCCAGCGCCTTCACCATGATCGCCCGGTAGTCGTCGTTGTTCGCCTCGTACGACGCCGCGAGCGCCTCGGCGCCGTGGATCGCGACCCCGAATCCACCGAGGTGGTCGCCGGACGGCGCGACGTAGTCGGCCAGGCAACGGTTGTGCCGCCCGGCCGGCTTCTCGGTCTGCTGACGCAGCATCGGGAACGACACGTCCAAGCCGTCGAGGATGATGTCGTCGCCCTCGCTGTGTGCCGGCCAGAACCCGTACACACCTTCGGCCGTGAAGGAGCCGTTGGCAACGATCTCGTCCAGCAGCGTGTTCGCGTCGTCGAACAGTTCGCGCGCCACCGGCTGGTCCAGGATCGCGGGGTACTTGCCCTTCAACTCCCAAGCCAGGAAGAGGAACTGCCAGTCGATCATCGCGCGCAGCGTCTCCAGGTCCGGTGACACCCGGCGCAGGCCGGTGAACGCGGGCACCGGGAGCTCGCCGTACTCGACCGGCTCGGCGTTCGCGCGGGCCTGGGCGAGCGTGAGCAACGGGCTGCGCTGCTTGTTCGCGTGCTGCTCGCGCAGCCGCTCCTGCTCAATACTGTTGCTACGGGCAAGCTCTAGCGAACGCTCGTCGTCGAGCAGGTCCGAGACCACACCGACCACCCGCGACGCGTCCAGCACGTGCACGGTGGTCCGCTCGTACGCCGGGGCGATCCGGACCGCGGTGTGCTGCTTCGACGTGGTCGCGCCACCGATCAGCAACGGGAGCTTCAGTCCGCGCCGCTCCATTTCAGCGGCGACGGCAACCATCTCGTCCAGTGACGGCGTGATCAGGCCGGACAGCCCGACCGCATCGGCGCCCTCGGCAACGGCCGTGTCGAGGATCCTTGCCGCTGGCACCATCACGCCGAGGTCGATCACCTCGTAGTTGTTGCAGCCCAGCACCACGCCGACGATGTTCTTGCCGATGTCGTGGACGTCGCCCTTGACCGTGGCCAGCACGACCTTGCCCTGGCCGCGCACCATCTCGGCGCGGCCCTCGCGCCGGGCCTGCTCCTTCTCCGCCTCCATGAACGGCTCCAGGTAGGCGACCGAGCGCTTCATCACCCGGGCGCTCTTCACCACCTGCGGCAGGAACATCTTGCCGGCGCCGAACAGGTCGCCGACGATCTTCATACCGGCCATCAGCGGACCCTCGATCACCTCGAGCGGACGGGGCAGCTGCTTGCGCGCCTCCTCGGTGTCCTCCTCGATGAAGTCGACGATGCCGTGCACGAGCGCGTGCGACAGCCGCTCCTGCACGGTGCCCTCGCGCCAGGTCAGGTCGACCTCGCGCTTGGTGCCCTTGCCCTTCACGTTCTCGGCGAAGCTGACCAGCCGGTCGGTGGCGTCGTCGCGCCGGTTGAAGATGACGTCCTCGACCAGCTCGAGCAGGTCCTTCGGGATGTCCTCGTAGACGGCCAACTGGCCGGCGTTCACGATTCCCATGTCCAGGCCGACCTTGCCGGCGTGGTACAGGAAGGCCGAGTGCATCGCCTCGCGGACGATGTCGTTGCCACGGAACGAGAACGACAGGTTCGAGATCCCGCCGCTGATGTGCACGCCCGGACAGCGTTCCTTGATCAAAGGCAGGGCGTCGATGAAGTTCTTCGCGTAGCCGTTGTGCTCGGACATGCCGGTGGCGACGGCGAGCACGTTCGGGTCGAAGATGATGTCCTCGGCCGGGAAGCCGATCCCGGTGAGCAGGTCGTACGCTCGGCCGCAGATCGCGACCTTGCGCTCGACGGTGTCGGCCTGGCCCTGCTCGTCGAAGGCCATCACCACCGCACCGGCGCCGTAGTCACGGATCCGCCGGGCCCGCTCGAGGAACTCCTCCTCGCCCTCCTTCAGGCTGATCGAGTTGACCACGCCCTTGCCCTGCACGCACTTCAGCCCGGTCTCCAGCACCGACCACTTCGAGCTGTCGATCATGATCGGGATCCGGGCCACCTCGGGCTCGGTCGCGATCAGGTTCAGGAACGTGGTCATCGCCTGCTCGCTGTCGAGCAGGTCGGCGTCCATGTTCACGTCCAGCAGGTTCGCGCCGCCGCGCACCTGCTCCAGCGCCACGTCGACCGCGGCCTGGTGGTTGTCGCCCTCGATCAGCCGGCGGAACTTCGCCGAGCCGGTGACGTTGGTCCGCTCGCCGATCATCACGAACCCGGTGTCCGCACCGATCTTGAACGGCTCCAGCCCGGAGAACCGCGTCGTGTGATCGGCCGGTACGACGGTCCGCGGCGGGAGGTCGCGCACCGCCTCGGCGATCTTCGCGATGTGGGCGGGCGTCGTACCGCAGCAGCCGCCGACGATGTTGACCAGCCCGGCCTGCGTGAACTCCTGCAGCATCCCGGCGGTCTCTTCGGGCGTCTCGTCGTACCCACCGAACGCGTTCGGCAGGCCGGCGTTCGGGTGCGAGGCGACGTACGTGTCGGCGAACCGCGCCAGGTCCACCACGTGCGGGCGCATCTCGGCGGCGCCCAGCGAGCAGTTGACGCCGACGACCAGCGGCTTGGCGTGCTCGACCGAACTCCAGAACGCCTCGACCGTCTGGCCCGACAGGGTCCGGCCGCTCAGGTCGACGATCGTCACCGAGATCCACAGCGGCAGGTCCGGCGCGACCTCGCGGGCCGCGGTCACGGCGGCCTTGGCATTCAGGGTGTCGAAGATGGTCTCGATCAGCAGCAGGTCCACGCCGCCCTCGGCCAGCGCGGCGATCTGCTCGGCGTACGCGGCCTTCACCTGCTCGAACGTCACCGCCCGGTACGACGGGTCCTCGACCCGCGGCGACAGCGACAAGGTGACGTTCAGCGGGCCGATCGAGCCGGCCACAAACCGGCCACCGGCCTCGTCCGCGGCCTGGCGGGCGAGGCGGGCGGCGGCGATGTTCATCTCGCGCACGTACTCCTGCAGGCCGTAGTCGGCCTGCCCGATGCTCGTCGCGGTGAAGGTGTTCGTGGTGGTGATGTCGGCGCCGGCCGCGAGGTACTGACGGTGCACGTCGAGGATGACGTCGGGCCGCGTCAGGGCGAGCACGTCCGGGTCACCGGTGACGTCGTGGGTGTGGTTGCCGAACCGGTCGCCCTGGAAATCCTCGGGCTTCAGCTTGGCGCCCTGCAGCATCGTGCCCCAGGCGCCGTCGAGTACTGCGATCCGCTGATCCAGCAGTTCCCGTAGCGCAGTTTCCGTCATCTGCCGTCCCCTCCAGAGTGACTCCGGAGGCGCCCTTGCAGTCGAAGCCACCAGTCGAGCGTGGCGGACCCGGCGGTCCGTTGCAGCGCCTCTCGGACTGGCCGCACCATGTTAGCGGCGTCGGTCACAGAATTCAGGACGTTTGCCCAGATAGTGAGATTCCTGTCCGGGAAATGATTCTGCAGCGCTCAGTGGATCAGGGCCTGGATACCGGGAGCGTAGAGGTCGGCGATTGTGTCCGGGTCGGCGGCGGCGACCGGGCCGGTCTTGTCGATCGACATGGCGGCACCCAGGCCGAGGAGCTGGCCGGTGATCAGGCCGGCGCGGATGTCGATGTCCTCGCCGGTGAGCCGGGCCGCGAAGCCGCGGGTGACCTGGTCGCGGAAGTGCTCGCGGATCAGGGCGCGCTCGTTGCCGCTGCCGGCCGCGAACACGACCCGGACCAGCAGGTCGAGGCCATTCGTACGGCGGTAGTTCACCAGCGTCAGGACGGCATGTCGGCCGAGTTCCTCGTCGGGCGCGGCGAGCAGCAATTCGGCGGCCTCGCTGAAGTCGGCGACGCGGTCGAACAGTGCTTCCTTGCTGCCGAAGTGCTTGACGATCAGCGCGGCGCTCACGTTCGCGTCGGCGGCGATCCCGCGGAGCGTGACCGCGTTGTAGTCCTGCAGCGCGAACGCCCGGCGCGCCGCCCGCAGGATCGCGATCCGCCCCGGGTCGGTCACGTCGTACTCGCCGTCGTACTGGCTGTTGCCTCTAGATGGACCGGCGTTTGCCGCCGGGCCGGGATGAGCGTCACCAGACCGGCCGCGATCACCGCGGCCACTCCGGCGATGACGAACACGATCAGGTACGCCGACAACGCGGGCGCGACCTGGCCGTCCCTGGCGATCGTCACGCTCGCCAGCACGGTCGCCACGATCGTGCTGCAGATCGCGGAGCCGATCGTGCGCATCAGGGTGTTGAGGCCGTTCGCCGCGGCGGTTTCGGTCACGGGCACAGCATGCATGATGAGGGCCGGAAGTGCCGAGTACGCGACCGCGGTACCGGCTGAGACGACCGTCGCGCCGATGACGATTCCCGCGATGTTGCTGCTGGTGAAGAACCGGACGACGTACCCGAGCGCCATCAGGATCGACGCGACGATCAGGGTGAACCGCGGTCCGCGGGCGGACGAGATCCGGGCCGAGACTGGCGACAGCAGCACCATCGCGACACCACCCGGCAGCAGGCACAGGCCGCTGACGACGATCGACGCGCCGAGGCCGTACCCGGTCCACTTCGGCTCCTGCACGAGCTGCGCGGTCGACAGCGAGTTGGCGTAGAACGAGAAGCCGATCAGCAGGGCGCCGAGGTTGGTGAACAGTACGGCGGGGCGCGCGGACACTCGGAGGTCGACCAGCGGGCTGCGGGTGCGGAGTTCGAAGAATCCCCACAACGGGACGAGCAGTACGGCGACGGCGTACAGGGCGACGATGGTCGTCGTACTCCAGGTGCTGCTCTTCGACACGGCGAGCAGGAGGCAGACGAGGAACGCGCTCAGTCCGAGGGCACCGGGTACGTCGAAGCGGCCGCTGGTCCGGACCGCGGACTCGGGGACGATCAGCAGGACCAGGAGGACGTCGAACAGGCCGATGCCGACGCAGATCCAGAACATGGTGTGCCAGTTCGAGTACTGCACGACCAGGGTCGCGGCCGGGATCCCGAAGGCCGCGCCGACGCCGAGGGTCGAGCTCATCAGCGCGATGGACGGGATCACGCGGCTCGGTGGCAGCTCGTCGCGCAGGATGCTGATGCCGAGCGGTACGACGGCGACCGCGGCCCCCTGGAACGCGCGGCCGACGATCAGCACCGTCAGGTCCGAACTACTTGCACAGAGCAACGAACCGATCACCATCGAGCCCAGCGCGATCAGCAGCACCCGGCGCTTGCCGTACATGTCACCGGCCCGGCCGAGCAACGGGGTGAACACCGCCCCGGTGAGCAGAGTCACGGTGATCAGCCAACTCACATCCGACACCGGACTGTGGGTGATCCCCGGGAGCTCGGGCAGCAGCGGTACGACGATGGTCTGGCTGACGGAAACAAGAACGCCACACGAAGCGAGCGCGGCAAGAATCAGCCGCGGACGGGCGGCAGGACGAACGCTCAAAACACATCCTCACAGCAGTGAACGCATGTTTACTTAGCAAGACTAACGAAACCCCGCCCCCACCGAAAGTTGTTTTCCCCAAACACCCATCCCCACGTCTGACCTATGACCTCGCTCACACCAACCCCCACACGCCACCGCGCAGTAGCAGACCGGATGCCGGTCCCACACCAATCACCCTCCCCCGGCACACGGCGCCGGATGAGGTCTGCCAGGTTCCGCACTCCAAGCCCCCACGCAACTGCGCACGGAGTGAGGCCCCTGGAGGCAGCTCGGCCGAGAGCCGAGAGTGCGGGCTCCACACCCCACGGGAGGCAGCCGTGCGCTCGGGTCAAGCGTGCGGGACCGCACACACCACCAACACCCCGGCACCTCAGCCCGGAGTGCGGTCGCCGCCCCCGGCATCCCGCTCGGACTGATGAGACGGGTGATGAAGTCCGGTGGCGTGAGAGGTGGGTTGCACACATGCCGGGCACCCGGGCATCTGTAGGCAATGACGCGCGTGGGGTTCCACACACCACTCCCCTGCACATCTCCGCTGGGTGAGGAATGGGGAGGTCTCGTGGGGTGCCGGTCTCGCAGCACCCCACCGCGCCACCTGTGTGCCGGGCGGGTTCGTACACCCACCAACGACCCGGCACCTCAGCCCGGAGTCCGGTCGCCGGGAGCCACACCACCCCTCAGGCATATCTGTGCGTGGAGTGAGGAGTGGGTGGGGCTCGCCGGGTCCACCGCCGCCAACCGTGCGCCCGGGCGGGCCTTCCGTCGTACACAGCAAAGACCCCGGTCCCGTTGCGGGATCGGGGTCTTGTGGAGGGGGATCGGGCCCGGGTCCTCTGGGGGAGAGGGAGGTGCTCCGGGCCCGATCGGGGTGGTCCGCCCGGCAGCTAGGGGTGCACTGCGGGCGGACCGGATTGGGGGTTGGTCAGCGGACCGGGCCGGTGATCAGTTCGATCGTGGCCTTGTGCTGCTGACCGGACTGGTCGGTCCAGCCGACCTCGACCTTGTCGCCGGGGTGCTGCTTGTTCAGCAGGCTCGACAGGGCGTCGGCCGAGTCGACCGCGTGGCCGGCGAAGGAGGTGATCACGTCGCCGGCGGCGATGCCGGCGTCGTCGGCCTTGCCGTCCGCGATCACGTCGCCGACTGCCGCGCCGGTGACGTCGGCGTTCGAAACCACCGAGATGCCCAGCATCGGCGAGTCACCGATGTGTACGGCGTCCGACGCCTTGCCGTCCTGGATCTGGTCCGCGATGTCCATCGCCTGGTTGATCGGGATCGCGAAGCCCTCAGTCGTGCTCTGGCCCTGCCCGTTCCCGGAACCACCGTTGCCATTGCCCGAACCGTTGCCGCCCGAGCCATCGCCGAAGCCGTTGCCGTTGCCCGAACCATCGCCGAAGCCATTGCCACCCGAGCCGTCGCCGAACCCGTTGCCGCCGGACCCGTCACCGAAGCTGCCGCCGTTCCCGTTGCCGAACGGGTCCTGCGAGCCGTCGCCGAACGGATTGTCGTTCCCGGTCCCGTTGCCATCCGCCGCCTGAGTCGCGGTTGCCGAGCCACTGGTACTCGCCGCCTGAACTGCAATCGTGGAGCCGCCAGTGGTCGCAGCCGCCTGGCCGGGCCGCCCTTGCCCGCCGTTGTTTCCACCGGACCCAGCAGTGTCGACACCGATGACCTCGCCAGACGCGTTCGCCAGCGGTCCACCCGAGTCGCCGGCCTGGATGTTCGCGTCGGTCTGGATCAGCCCGGTGAGGTTCTCCGGGTCCTGCCCGTTCTCGTCGGTCGCGGTGATCGCCTGGTTCAGACCGGTCACCTTGCCGGCCGCGTAGCTCGGCGTACCGCCGGTACCACCCGCGTTCCCGATCCCGACCACCTGGTCGCCGAGCGCCACCTTGTCCGAGTTGCCGATCTTCGCGGTCTCGAGCCCGGACGCATCCTTCAGCTTGAGTACGGCGATGTCGTGCTGGTCGTCGTACCCGACAACACCCGCCTGGTACGTCTTGCCGTTCCCGATGTCGGTCACGGTGATGGACGTTGCACCCTCGATCACGTGATGGTTTGTCAGCACCTCACCATCGGAGCTCAGCACGATCCCGGTCCCGGCGGCGCGAGCACCTTCGAACCCGAGCACCGTGTTCACATCCACCAGCCCGGGCGAGACCTTCGCTGCGACCGCCGATGCACTGAACTGCTGCTGCGAGAGCTGCGACCCGTTCCCGCCCGCCTGCCGACCGATGCCCCAGGCAACAGATCCGGCAACCAGTACGGCGGCCAGCCCGAGCGCGCCCGCCCCCAGCAACCGACGCCCCCGCCGCCCCGGCCGCGGAGCCTGCGGCCCGAACGGGTAGTACGGCGGCTGCCCATAAGGCGGCTGCCCCGCGTAGTGAGGTCCGGGGTACTGCTGCCCACCATGCTGCTGCCCGTACGCCGGCTGCCCCGCATGCTGCTGTCCCATGTGCTGCCCATACGGCGGCTGCCCGGGGTACTGCTGTCCCACGTGCTGCTGCCCAAACGGCGGCTGCCCCGCAGACTGTCCCGCCTGCTGCGGCGCGCTCTGCTGGCCCGCGTACTGCGGTCCCGCCTGCTGCTGCGCATTCTGCTGTCCCGGGTACTGCTGCGGCCCGGCGTACTGCTGCCCCGGCTGCTGCTGTCCGGCCTGCTGCGGCCCGGCATACTGCTGCGCCGGCTGCTGCTGCCCCTGATACCCCTGCCCCGCCTGCGGCATTTGCTGCTGCGCGCCCTGCTGTCCCGAGCCTTGCTGCTGCACCACGTCCTGGTAGGGCCCCTGCGCCTCTACCTGCTGCTGCACCACGTCCTGGTAGGGCCCCTGCGCCTCTGCCTGCTGATGCGGTGCCTGCTGTGCGCCCGCCTGCTGCGGACCCTGCGGTCCGACCTCCTGGGCGACGTGCTGCGCTGCTGCCTGCTGCGGACCCTGTGGTTCCATCTGGTGCGGGGCCTGTGGTGCCGCTTGGTGCGGACTGGCCTGCCAGCTGTCCGGTTGCTGCGTAGGCTCTTGTCCAGCTTGCTGCCGTTCCGCGCCCTCGTTCATTCCCCTTGCCCTCCTCAGCCAGTTCTCTCTGCAATCGAGTAGAGCGCGCCAGACTGAGAAGACCATCGGGCCAGCCAATGAATCAGCTAAGAATCTTTTCCACCGCCTCCACGACCGCCCGGCGCCGCAACGCCCGGCTCGGTACGCCGGTGCCGTACTCCGGATTCATCGACGACCAACTCGTCGCGATCGCCTGGATCAGCGACAGCAGACTGACCGCAGCGAACTGCCCCGGCACGGCCCGTCGCCGCTGAGCCCGCACGAGATCGTCCAGCCGGCTTCGATTGACCGCGAGAATCGCGTCCAACGGTTGCCCTTCCGGCCGCTCCAACCGGTACCAGACCGACAACCGCAGGTGCTCGGGGTGCTCCTCGAAGTAGTCGAACACCCGCCCCGCGTACGCCGGCAGATCCATCACATCGAACCCCACCTCCTCGAGGTAGGCCTCCACGAACACGGTGAACACCGCGTCGAACAACCCGTCCTTGCTGCCGAAGTACGCGTAGAGCATCGCCTTGTTGCACCCGGCGACCTCGGCGATTCGCTGGACTCGCGCCCCGGCGATCCCACGCGCGGCGAACTCCTCGGTGGCGGCGGCCAGGATTCGCGTCCTGGTCCGATCGGCGTTCCGTTGTTGCATGCGTCCAGCGTACCAACCAACCGGTTAGTTGATTTCTTCGAGATCGCGAGGTTAGCTTAATGAAGTATCCAACCGTTTGGTTAGTTAGGAACGAGCATGAGCACGATTTGGCTGATCACCGGCAGTTCCCGCGGGCTCGGGCGCGCCCTCACCGAGGCAGTCCTCGCCGCCGGCGATCGAGTCGTCGCCACCGCCCGCAAGCCCGAGCAGCTTGACGATCTGGTCGCGAAGTACGGCGATCAAGTGCGGGCGATTGCCCTGGATGTGACGGACGCGGCTGCGGCGCGGGACGCCGTACAGGCCGCGCTGGACCAGTTCGGTGGGCTCGATGTGGTGGCGAACAACGCCGGCTATGCGAACAGCGCCGCGATCGAGGAGACGCCCGACGAGGACTTCCGGGCGCAGATCGAGACGAATCTCTTCGGGGTCGTCAATGTGACCAAGGCTGCGCTGCCGGTGTTCCGTGGGCAGCGGAGCGGGCACTTCCTGCAGTTCTCGTCAATCGGTGGTCGGGTTGGTGGTACGCCGGGGATGGGAGCGTATCAGACCGCGAAGTTCGCGGTCGAAGGGTTCTCGGAGGTGCTGAACAACGAGGTGAAGCCTTTCGGGGTGAAGGTGACGATCGTCGAACCGGGCGCGTTCCGGACCGACTGGGGCGGTTCGTCGATGGCGATCGCACCCGTCGGAGCCGACTACGACGCGACGGTGGGCGAGATGAACCGCTTCCGGCTGGAAACCGACGGCAAACAAGCTGGCGACCCAGCCAAGGCCGCCCGAGCCATCCTCGACATCGTCGCCCTCGACACCCCGCCCCTCCGCCTCCTCCTCGGCAAAGACGCCCTCACCCACGCAGACCGAGCCTCCCAATCCCGAGCCGAAGAAGCCGCCACCTGGTCCCACCTCACCACCTCAACCGACTTCGACTGACCACTACCCGCTGCCCCCCGCCCGACCGGAGGCCGAGGCCGAGAAGCCGGTGCGCCGCCGGTGCCGGAGCCGGGGGCGGGAAGCTGGTGCACCCCGAAGCCGCGGCGCCCAGGGTGGGAGCCGGTACGCCGGCAAGCCGCCGGGCCGAGAGGCCGGGAAGCAGGTACGCCGGGGAGCCGGCGGACCGTTCGCCGTGGACGAGAGCAACGCCGACGAGCTGCGAGGCCAGGACTTCAACGTCACCCCGACGAAGGACAACCCGGTCGTCATCGCCAACGACCCGGGGACACGCGACCAGGCTGCGCCAGGTGTCTCGCCGTCCGGACCGGCCGGGATCGGCGCGTCGTCCCGCTGCACACCACCCGGCGAGAACGCTGACCCGGTACGGGCGCTCCGGGCGTTTCGCTGGGGCCTGCTCCAGTTCTGGGCGAAGGACCTGACGGTCGGAGCAAAGATTCTCTGCACATCTGCTCTTCCTTGTCCTGGGTGGCAGTGCCGGTATTTCTGGTGTCCGGTTACGTCGACAGTTGGCTCGCCGCGGTCATCGTGCTACCACTGTCCGCCGCGTTTGCGTCTTGGATCACCTACCGCGAGCGCGCCACCGCGCGAAAGACGTGACATGGCCGGCCGAGTGGATCGGCCTGCTTGCCGCCGATCTAGCTCGAGGGCGGCCCGGCCGGCCGTGTCCGCAGGACTTTCGTCGGCATTGGCGGGATGAAGGGCGCGAAGGGGCTCGTGACGAACCAGCTTCGGCACTGACGGGTGAGATGGGGCGGGCCGAGCAGCTCAAGGTGGTTGGCGCGGATCGCGGCGGCGTAGGTCAGTCGGTTCAGGTGTAGGTCGACGAGAGTATTTGAGTCGGTGCGGCACACGACGTCTTCCGAGTACCCGCTGGGGCGGCTGCAGAGTTCCGGCCGCGGGTGGCGCAGGATCAGCCAGTAGCGGTCCGCTGGCCTGCGCAGATGGCAGTTGCTGGGCTGTAGGAAAAGACGGCCAGGCCGCCGAACTATAACGAGGGGAGCTCGACTAGTTCAGTGAAGGTAGCCGTCCCACTTGGGTTCGTACCGGCTCCCGCCCGGCATGCCTGATGCTGGCGGAATCGACTCGACTGCGCTTGCCAGCTCGACGTCGACAGGGCCGACCAGATGCCGCCTGCAGGTCGCCCGGGGACCCCGGCCGGCAAGGGCGACACCGAGCTCCACGTCCAGTTTCGAGGCGGACACCCCACGCCCCTCGAACGAGCAGCGGTGACGAGGGTGACAGCGATGGCATTGCTGCTGCTTCCCTCCATCGTGCAGGTTGCCGAGGCGAAGACGAACGCGGGACATGCGTCGGATCTCGTCTTGGGTGGTGATCCTTGCCATGCCGAGACGTCCCTTCGACAACGCCGCCAGGCGAGCCGGCCGCTCCAGGCCTTCTTCTCTCGCAGCAGGGTGAGGTCGGCGTACTCGTCGTTTCGCCAGCCAATGGTCCACCGGGCCTCAGGTAAGGACCACGCCGCTCACAGACACAGAGGTTGGCGAAGGCAACCGGCTCGGGGCAGATCTTGAGAGCCACGGTTAACGGAGTCCGCCTGGTCTTACCCGAGCACGCGGCGTAACTACACGTTGGAGGGTGAGTCGATGAGCAGCGAAGATCAGTTCTGGGTAGCCGAGGAGGATGACCCGGTGCTGGACGAGCTGGAGGTCGAGGTCGAGGCCGACTTGGACCTGATCGTTAAGAGCAGAGGCGACGACACCGATCCCGAACCGCCCAGCCAGTGGCTGGTCGACCCCGAGGAGGTCCAGCTGGAGGAGACCGACCTGGGCAGCCTGCTCGGCGCGGTCGAGACCCTGAAGGGCGATCACCGCGACCACCCGGGAGCCGCATCCTCGGACTGACAAACGGGTGGTAAAGATGGCGGAGACTCGGCGGGCTCAGACCGTCCGTCGTACGCCGTCGGAAGCTGTGGGGCCGGCAGCCTCGGTGCGCCGGTAGGGGCGGCGAGGTCGACGTAGGCCGCAGACGGATGACAGCAGCGCGGCGCGGTAGTCGAGATCGGTGGCCGTCACGCCTGGAGTGAATGGAAAAGGGCCTGCAGGGAGTTGTTGGACACTCCGACTTTGCAATACGTTTTCGACAGTCCGCCCCCGGCATGTCGAGGTCCTGGCCGGCCACCTGTCGGAGGTGTCGAGAAAGGATCGATTCTCGACCACCCCCGACGTCACCGAGACTTCGCAAGCCTTCCCCGGCGGTTGGTACCGCAATCAGTTCTGGTTCCGTCCCTCCGCCCAGGGCAATGTCCTGCTCTGCTTGGGGATCCACGCCAAGATGCTGTACGTCTGCCGCCGTACCCGCACCGTCTGCGTCAAACTCTCGAACTGGCCCGACCCCCAGCGTCCAGCCCACCTACAAGACACCCTGCGCGCCTTCGACGCGTTGACCCCACTACCTCGCAGCTCGATCACTTGAGCCGGTCGAGGATCAGCTCGTGGATCGCGTCGAGTAGCTCCACCTCCAGTTCGGAGTGTGCGGTGACCGTGACGGTGGTCCGTGCCTCGGGGCTGATGAGAGCGTATTGGCCGTAGCTGCCGTCCATCCGGTAGACACCGGCTCGATCGATCCAGACCCCCAGCCCGTAGCCGAGGGTGAACCGCTCGCCCCAGTCGAGAGTGCTTGTGTCGACGCGCTCGGCAGCCATCCGTTGGACGTAGGTTGCCGGCACGATCTGTGCGCCCTCCCATTCACCTTCCTGCAGCAGCAGCCGGGCGAAGCGCGCGAGCTCCTCAGTGCGAAGGAAGAGGTCGCTTTCGGCGAACGGATAACCGCGGGGACAGGTGTGCCACGGCGGGTTGTGCAGGTCCAGCGGTGCGAACAGGCGTGGCAGGAGATAGGCACGCACGTCGGCGCCGGTCGCGCGCTCGACGACCCGGCCGACCGCGTACACACCCGAACCGGTGTAGGCGAACCGGCTCCCGGGCACAGCGTCGAGCGGCGCGGCAACGATCTCCTCAAGCAGATCCGCAGCGTCGATACGCTCGTCGGCGGTCCACTCATGACTCGTGCCACTGGTCATCGTCATCAGTTGCCGCAAGGTGACGTTCTCGACCCCGTCGGCAGCCATGGTCCGGAGGTCGGGGAAGTGATCGAGGAGGCGGTCGTCGAGAGTGAGGCGCCCCTCAGCCTCCGCGAGCCCGACCGCGACCGCGGTGAACGTCTTCGCGATGGAGTAGAGGTTCACCCGGTCATCGGATCGAACCCGATGCTCGACCGGCGGTTCGCCTTCGCGGTAAAGGTGGATCCCGTAGACACCCAGGCCCCGCTCGCGATCCGCGCGGACGAAGTCGTCGAGAACATCGTTGCGCACCGTCGCACCGTACCTCTGGGAAGCCTCCAGGACCATCACAGAACTCCCCTGCGGCCCTACTGTGCATGGACCAGGGGAGGGGTGGAGCGATGAACCAGAAGCTCGAGCTTGGCGCCGATCAGCCTCGCTCCGAAGGAGCCGAGCAGGCGCAGTGACGCCGGGCTGCCGCAGTGGGCCGGGAAGCCGCCGGCGCGGCTGCGGGAAGCCGGAGCCGGGAGGCGGGAAGCCGGTACGCCGGGAAGCCGGGGGCGGGGACGGGAAGCCGGGGGCGGGGACGGGAAGCCGGGGGCGGGGACGGGAAGCCGGCGCCGAGGCCGGGAAGCCGCGAAGCCGGGGACGGGAAGCCGGTACGCCGGCAAGCCGCCGGGCCGAGAGGCCGGGAAGCAGGTACGCCGGGAAGCCGCCTGACCCGGGAGGCCGGTGCGCCGCGAAGCCGGAGCCGGAACTGGGGGCGCGAAGGCGGTGCTGGGGCCGGTGCGGCGGGAAGCTGCGGGGCCGGGGGCGGGAGGCCAGCCGGCCCGGCCGGGCCGCCTAGGTGGGCGGGGCCGGCGAGGGCTGGGGGCTGGGGTTGGGGTTGGGGGGGGGGGGGGGTTGGCGGGGTTAGCGGAGGTCTCGGAAGAAGTCGCGGACGTCGGTGAGTAGGACGTCGGGGATTTCCAGGGCGGCGAAGTGGCCGCCGTGGTCTAGGTCGGTCCAGCGGGTGATGGTGTTGTCGCGTTCGGCGTAGCGGCGGATTGCTACGTCATGGGCGGTGGCCAGGACTGCGGTCGGGACGCCGGAGTTCTCCTTGTGCGCTCCCCACGGCTCCTGCTCCGCGTACCCGACCAGCGCCGCGGAGCCCGCTGTACCAGTGAGCCAGTAGAACATCACGTTGGTCAGCAGCCGGTCCCTGCTGATGATTGCGTCAGGCAACGTTTCCATCGGGTGGGTCCAGGCACGGAACTTGTCCATGATCCAGGCGAGCTGCCCCACCGGCGAGTCCACCAGGCCGTAGGCCAACGTCTGCGGCCTGGTCGACTGGATGGCGATGTAGCCGAACTCCTTCTGCATGAACTCGCCGATCCGCGCGATCCGGTCCTGCTCCAGCGGCGTCAGCGTCTTCAGCTCGTCGTCGCTCAGCGGGAACGGCGGCAACGAGGGCCCACCGTTGGTGTGTACGCCGACGACGTGCTCGCTGGCCGCCCGTGCCACCTCAGGTGATACCGCACCCCCGATGTCACCGCCCTGTACGCCGTACCGTTCGTAGCCGAGGCGATCCATCAACTTGGCCCAGGTGCGGCCGATCTGCTCGCGCGTCCACCCGCGCTTCGAAACCGGTCCGGAGAAGCCGAAGCCGGGCAGCGACGGGATCACCAGATCGAACGCGTCCGAAGCCACCCCACCAAAAGACACGGGGTCGGTGAGCGGCCCGATCAGGTCGAGGAACTCGACGACCGACCCGGGCCAGCCGTGCGTCAGGATCAGCGGAAGCGCGTCCGGCTCCGGCGACTTCACGTGCAGGAAGTGGATCTGCTGATCGTCGATCACGGTCGTGAACTGCGGATACGCGTTGAGCTCCGCCTCCGCCGCGCGCCAGTCGTAGCCGGTTCGCCAGTAGTCGACCAGTTCGGCCAGCCAGGACACCGGTACGCCGGTGTCCCAGTCGTCCCCCGGGAGCGCGGCCGGCAGCCGGGTGTTCTCGAGGCGAGTAGCGAGGTCGTCGAGGGTGCTCTGCGGGATGTCGATGCTGAATGGCTTGATCATGCTTCAACTCTCTCATCCAGTTAGGACAGCTTCAGTCCTAACTGGATGAGAGAATCTGAGCATGCTGGAAACCTCCGCTCGACTGCTCAAGCTGCTGTCGCTGCTGCAGTCCCCACGGGACTGGAGTGGAGCCGACCTGGCCACCGAGCTCGGCGTCGGCGTCCGGACCGTCCGCCGGGACGTGGACAAGCTGCGCAACCTCGGATACCCGGTCGACGCAGTACCGGGGGTGGCCGGCTATCGGCTCGGGGCCGGCGCTGCGCTGCCGCCGTTG
Source organism: Kribbella pittospori (assembly GCF_004331465.1). Classification (GTDB taxonomy): domain Bacteria; phylum Actinomycetota; class Actinomycetes; order Propionibacteriales; family Kribbellaceae; genus Kribbella; species Kribbella pittospori. Next base: position 31,444 of record NZ_SJKB01000012.1, on the reverse strand, counting down.
CTGCTCGACGACGACGAGGCGGTGGCGGTCGCGATCGGACTCAGAGCGGCCGCGACCGGCAGCGTCGCCGGGATCGAGGAGTCGTCGGTCCGCGCGCTGACCAAGCTCGAACAGGTGCTGCCATCTCGGTTGCGGCATCGGGTCAAGTTGCTACAGGCAGTCGCGGTCATGCCGTCGGGCGGAGCGACTGTGCGGCCGGAGGTGTTGCTCGCGGTGGCAGAGGCCTGTCGCGATCGGCAGCGGCTGCGGTTCGACTACCGCAGCCATGACGGTACGGCGGGACGTCGTACGACGGAGCCGCATCGGATGGTGCACACCGGGAGACGGTGGTATCTGGTTGCCTGGGATCTCGACCGGGACGACTGGCGTACGTTCCGGCTCGATCGGCTGGAGCCGCGGATCCCGACCGGGCCGCGGTTCACGGCACGCGAGGTTCCCGATCTGGACGCGACCGCGCGTGGAGTCGCGTCGGGTGGTTATCGCTACCAGGCACGCTTCATCATCGAGGCGCCGGTGGAGGTCATCGCGGATCGGCTCGCGCCGAGCGTCGCGACGGTGACACCGATCAACGCGAGTACGACGCAGGTCGACACCGGCGCCAACTCGCTGGACGAACTGGTCCTGCACATCGGCCTGCTCGGCTATCCGTTCCAGGTCCAGTCACCGCCGGAACTCATTGCCCACGTCAAAGAGTTGACGACTCGCCTGAGTGCCGCGGTCCCGCCGGACTGAGCGGTAGCGTTCAGTCATGCTGCTCGCTGGGGTGGAGGATCGGTACGTCGAGACCGTGCTGGGGCGGATCCGGTTGCGAGTCGGCGGCGAGGGGCCGGCGATGCTGTTCTGGCCGAGCCTGTTGATGGACGGCACGCTGTGGTCGGCTCAGGCAGCGCACTTCATCGACCGGTTTCAGGTCGTGCTCGTCGATCCACCGGGACATGGTGGGAGCTCGGCACTGACCGGACCGTTCAGCTTCGAGCAGTGCGCCGAGGTGATCCGCGCGATCATCGACGAGCTCGGCGTCGACCGAGTACATGTCATCGGCAACAGTTGGGGCGGCATGATCGGCGGCACGTTCGCCGCACTCCACCCGGATCGGACCGGCATCGCCGTACTCATGAATGCGACCGCGTCACCGGCCGGCCTCAGGCAGAAGTTCGAGTACGGCGTACTGACGCGGACGGCTCAGCTCCTCGGCGGGATCCGCGGACCGCTGAAGAACCCGGTCCGCGACGCGTTTCTCGGTCCGACGACGAAACGCGAGAAGCCAGATGTTGTTGCCACGGTCAACGAGCTGGCGCGACGGGTGGACATCACCTCCGGGAGGCACGCGGTCACCAGCGTGGTCCCGCGGCGGCCGGACCAACGGGAGTTGTTCGCGCAGATCCGCACGCCGGTTCTGGTCGTCGCGGGCGCCGAGGACGCAACCTTCCCGGTCCTCGAGACGGAGGAGATGGCCGACTCCATCCCCGGCGCCCGCTTCGTCGTTCTAGAACAGTCGGCACACTTGGCCGCCCTCGAATCCCCCAGGGAGGTCAACGGCCTGATCGACGACTTCCTCGCCGATCACCTTTAGTGAACGACTGCTCCGGTCTTCGGGTCCAGGATCAGCTTCTGCCTGCTCGGGTGCCGGAAGTCGAACATGCCGTTCAGGCTGCCGGCGCGCTGGTCGAACGAGTGGTCGCCGATCTGGCCGGTCCGCCAGTTGTCCTCGATGAACTTCAGGATCGAGGTCTGGTCGGTCAGCGAGTGGTCGACGTGGTTGGTCTTCGCGTACGGCGAGATCACCAGCAGCGGCAGGCGCGGGCCGTAGCCGCAGCGGTCGGCGTAGCCGCCGGACACCGGAGCCTTGCCACACAGCGCCGACTGGTCGAGCGCGGCGTCCTTGGAGCCGTTCACCGTCGGCGACTTCACGTGGTCATACCAGCCGTCGGAGTCGTCATAGGCCAGGACGACCGCGGTCGACGACCACTCCTTGGACTTCTGCAGCTGGTTGATCTCCTTGACGATGAACGCCTGCTCGTCCAGCGGGTCGGAGTAGCCGGCGTGACCGTCCTGGTACTCGCCGGCCTTCAGGAAGCTGACTGCCGGCAGGTTGTTCGCCGCCACGGCCGCGTCGAAGTCCGACGTGTCGTACTGGTGGTTGGCCTGGTCGGTGCGACCGATGGCCTGCACCGAGGTCGGCGGCAGGTGCTTCGGGTTCGCCGTCGACTTGTAGTACTCGAACGGGTTGTGGTGCGGGCTGTAGTCCAGCGCCGCGATACCGCCGACGTTGGTGTGCTGTGCGCCGCAGACGGCCTTACCGTTGGCGGTGCTGGTCGGCTTGAAGCCGCCCTGGAACCAGCCCCAGGTGACGTGCTTCTGGTTGAGCAGGTCGCCGATGTTCTGCCCGTGCATCGCGGCCAGGTTGTTCGTCGACTTGCCGTTGCTGTTGGAGCAGTCGTCGTAGAACGGGTCGGGGTCGTTGGTGACGGTGCCGATGCCGTTCTTGTCCGGCGACTGTACGGCGTACGCGTCCGTGGTGGGCTTGCCGGTCTTCGGGTCCATCGCCTGGACGCCGTGGGTCTGGCCGGAGATCAGGTTCAGCGCACCCGGGGTGGACGGGCCGTACACCGTGTCGAACGAGTTGTCGCTCAGCGCGTAGTGCTGGGCGTAGTTCCACATCGCGGTGACGGTGTTGCCGTCGTAGTAGTCCATCACCAGGCCCGGCTCGCCGAACAGCACGGGCTGGCCGGTGCACTTGTCGGTCTCGGTGTTCTCGACGAACTTGTCCATCTTGCGGCCGTCGACGGCCTTCTGCTCCGGACCGTAGCCGTGGTTCTGGTCGCAGGTCAGCGCCTGCGACGGAGCCAACCGCTTCGGGTCGTAGGCGTTCGGGTTGTGCGTCAGCAGTTGCTTGGACAGGCCGTTCACCTTGGGCGTGTGCCGGTCGGCCTTGAACGGCGTACCGTCGGAGTTCGTCGCGTTCGGGTAGGTGCCGAAGTAGTGGTCGAACGAGATGTTCTCGCCGAAGATCACCACCACGTGCTGGATCGGAGTGGCCGGCTGGGCCGGCTTGTACGAATAGGCGGCGTTGGCCACCTGGTTGGTGTCGCCGCCGCTACAGCCGGCCAGCAACACGCTGGCCGCGGCCACAGTGGCCGTGGCTGCGACACGAAGTCTTGCACGCATGCCTTCTCCTCCTGAGTAACTCATGCGAGCAACGACCGCCCGAAGTGGTCGTTGCTGTCCCGTACACCGGGAAGCGCGAAGAAGTACCCGCCGCCGACCGGCCGGATGTAGTCGACGAGGGGTTCGTCGATCAGCCGGGTCTGCACGGCCTCGAACTGCCGGGCGATGTCCTGCTGGTACGCGCAGAACAGCAGTCCCATGTCCAGGTCCCCGACCGAGTCGGTGCCCTTGTCGTAGTTGTAGCCGCGGCGCAGGAACTGGCTGGCCGCCGTGTCCGCGGTGCGGGGGTTGGCCATCCGGATGTGGCTGGTCAACGGGATCGCGCCGCCGGTCGGGTCGGCCGGGTAGTTGGGGATGTCGCTCTCGCTGTTGCCGTCCAGCGGCGCGCCGGAATCCCGCCGCCGGCCGAACATGTTCTCCTGCTCGCCGACCGACACCCGATCCCAGAACTCGACCAGCATCCGGATCTGGCGCAGTACCTGATAACTGCCGCCCTCGGTCCACGCCGGCTCAGTGTTGGCCTTGCCGACCCACACGAGCTTGTCATGGTCGGCCAACGAAGGCTTGACGATGCCGTCCTTGAAGCCCATCAGGTTGCGCTGCGTGCCGGACGGCCGCGGCGGGCTCTGGAAACCGTCGACCCGCCAGCGCAACTGCATCGCGCCGCGGGTGTGCCGGGCGATGTCCCGCAGCGCGTGCAGCACGGTGTCGGTCTCCGACGCGCACAACTGCAGGCTCAGATCCCCGTGGCACTGGCTGTCGTCCAGGCTGTCATTGGGGAACTCCTTCATCGCCGTCAGCCTCGCCGGCTTGCGATCCTTGAGGCCGTACCGCTCGTCGAACAGCGACGCCCCGACGCCGACGGTGATCGTCAGGTCGTCGCCGGGCATGTCCGGGCCGAGTACGCCGGAGTCGGCCGGCGGGGCGGTGATCCCCAGCGGCGGCAGCGCACCGCCCGCGGTGAGCAGGCGCGCCCGGTCGGTCAATATCGTGAACATGTCGGTGAGCTCGCCCTTGTTGGCGGCGATCACGTCGAACGACGCGAAGATCGCCTGCTTCTGCGGGTCGGTGGTGATACCGGCCTGGTGTACGCCGTGGAACGCCACGGAAGTCGACGTCGCCGCGTCGGCGGACACCGTCAGCCCGGTCACCGCAGCCGCGCCGGCCCCGGCAAGCGCGCCACGCAGGAAGGATCGACGGCCGACGCCGGTCATGAACTTCTCCGTACTTCGCAGAGGGCGGCGACGGGCGCGAGTAGCTCCAGCAGCTCGCCAACCGCACCGTTGAGCTGTTCCCGGGTGGTCTGGTCCAGCTGAGCGACCGCCGTGCTCCGGTGCGCGGTCAGCAGCGCGCGCACCCGCCCCTCCCACTTCTGCACCTGGGGTAGGTCCGGGTCACGAGGCTCGAGCACCGGGTCGAGGATGGCCAGCACCTTCGCCGTACCGTTCAGGTTGGCCAGCGCGGTGTTCAGCGACGTACCGCTGCCCTGGTCGTTCTCGCCCGTCAGCTCGAACTGGAGGGCGTTCTCCATAATTTCGTGGGCGCGCAGCCCGAGATCGTTCGGATCGACCTGTTCGTTGGGCAGGTCATGCTGCAAGCCGTGGACGTCGGCGGCCAACTGGTCCGCGATCGGCTTCAGAGAGGCGGCGGAAGCGTTGCGCCACAGGCCTTTCTCCAACGGATGGAAGCCGGCGGATCCGTCGATCTTGTCGGCGAAGTCGCCGAACGCGTCGTAGGCCGCGCCGAGCGAGTTGTACGCCAGGTGCGCAGGCAGCCAGTCGACCCGGGCGGCGGCCAGGTTGCCCGCATCCACATCGGCGCGCAGCTTGTCCGTCTTGACGGCCAGATCGGCGACGCCGCCGGCGACCGCGGCCTCGTACTGCTTCACCAGCGGCAACATGTCGTTCTTGGTGACGGCGACCACGGCCGGACCGCCCTTCGCGTCGCCCGCGACAGTGACCGTCGGACCGGTGATGGCGTCGGTGTCCTCGATCAGGCAGCGGATCGCGTACTGCCCGGCGGCGAGCTGCACGTCCATCGGCGCGCTCGTGTTCGGGCCCAGGCCCTCCACCTCGCCGTACACCTTGTTGCTGCGGACCTCGACGAGGTCGACCTCTGCGGCCGCGTCGCCAGTGTTGTGTACGACGATCGTCTGCCGGCCGGTCTTCGCGCCGCTCCAGCCCTGCCCGCACTGACTGCGGGACACGGTGATCTGGGGCGGGCCACCGGCCGCGTCGGCGGAGCCTGACCAGGGCCGCCACACCGCCACCGCCACCACCGCGCCAACAACGACCAGTGCGATCGCCGCCGGCAGTGGACGGGGAGTGCGCACGAGGGGTCGCTCCTGGGTGATCGGCAATTTCCATTGGTGAGCAATGCTTCGCGGGCAATGCTAGGACCGCCGTCACCGGAGCCGAGCCCTGTTTGCCAGCTCGTCACGCACTGTTCGCCCAAGCCCGAGCTAGCGGCGGGACGGGACCACGGTCCGGCTGAGGTCGGAGGCGACCACGATCTCGCCGGAAAACTCGGCGGCGGCTTCCTCGTGGAAGCGTTCGGGTTCCAGGTAGCGCTGGGAGAAGTGGGTGAGGACCAGCTTCCGCACACCACATTCGGCTGCGACCCGGGCGGCCTGACGCGCAGTCAGGTGGCCGAAGCGCCGGGCCAGTTCTGTCTCCGACGACAGGTACGTCGACTCGATCACCAGAAGGTCCGCGCCGTCCGCGAGGCGGAGGACGTTGTCGCAGAGCCGGGTGTCCATGACGAACGCGAAGCGCTGGCCCGGGCGAGGTTCGCTGACGTCCTCAATCCGGATCACCCGTCCGTCGACGTCCAGCGAACCGGCCTGCTGCAATTGGCCGATGGCGGGGCCTGCGATGCCAACAGCAGCGAGCTTGTCGGGAAGCATCCGGCGCCCATCAGGCTCGATCAACTGGTAGCCGAAGGACTCGATCGGATGCTCCAGACGCCGCGCCCAGAGCTGACCGAACGACCCGACCGACAGCAGCCCGTCGTCCTCGACCGGTTCCTCGAGCAACTCGGCCCGCTCGAAGAACGAAGCGGCGTACCGGAGCCTGGTGAAGTACGTCTGCCCGGACGCCGGATAGTGCGCGTGGACCGCATGGGACACCCCGTCGAGTGACAGCCGCTGCACGATCCCCGGTACGCCGAGGCAGTGATCGCCGTGGAAGTGCGTGACGCACAGCCGCGTGATCGCACCGGCCGAGACCCCGGCGTACAGCATCTGCCGTTGGGTCCCCTCGCCCGGGTCGAAGAGGAATCCCTCGTCGTCCCAGCGCAGGAAGTACCCGTTCTGCGTGCGTTCGCGAGACGGCACCTGGCTTCCGGTGCCCAGCACAACGAGTTCACGCACCCGCCCAAGCTAACGCAGCGCCGCCTCGAATGCCGACAGGAATACCTCCACGTGCGACGACTCCCAGATCAGCGGCGGCCGGATCTTCAGCACTCCCCCGCCAGGCCCCGTGGTCCCGACGAGTACGCCGTTGTCCCGCAAGCGCTCGGCGAAGTCGCCGGCACCCGGCATCTCCACTCCGACCATCAGCCCCTGCCCGCGCACCGGCAGATCCGGCACCAATGACTCCAACCCGGCCCGCAACTGCGCACCGACTTCACCGGAGCGAGCAACCAGGCCGGTCTGCTCGATCACGTCCAGCACGGTCAGCGCGGCGACGCATGACACCGGGTTTCCCCCGAAGGTGCTGAAGTACTCGTCCACCTCGACGAACGCCTCCGCGATCTCGCGCCGGGTGATCAGCGCCGCGACCGGATGCCCGTTGCCCATCGGCTTGCCGAGCGTGACGAAGTCCGGCGTCAGCCCGAAGTCCTGGAACCGCCACAGGTTCTGCCCGCCGCGACCGAATCCGGCCTGCACCTCGTCGGCGAGGAACAACCCGCCGGACGCCCGCGCCTCGTCCTGCAACCCCCGCATGAACGACGACCCCGGCATCAGAATCCCCGCACCACTGAACACACTGTCCACCGCAAGCAACGCCAGGTCGTGGCCCGCCCGCCCCAGCTCACCGCGCGCGCTCCGGACTCGCTGTGCAGCCGCCATTCCGTCATCCGCAGGATCCCGAGGCGCTTCGAACACAGCCACATGGGCCGGCCGCGCAGACGCCGGATAGGTGTTCGTCGAGAACGCCGCCGTCGCCTCACTGACCCCGTGGTACGAGAGATCCGCGACGATCGCACCGTCACGACCGGTCACCACTCGCGCCATCCTCCAGGCCAGGTCGTTCGCCTCGCTCCCCGAGTTCGCGAACACACAGGTGTCCAACCCGGCAGGCATCGACGCGACCAACCGTTCCGCCAGCTCGACCACGTTCGGATGCAGGTACCGCGAGTTCAGATTCAGTACGGCGGCCTGCCGCGAAAGCGCCTGTACGACGGCCGGATGCGCATGCCCGACGACGGGAACGTTGTTGTAGGCATCGAGATACCGCCGTCCGTCGGCAGTGTGGATCCACGCGCCCTCACCCCGCACGACCTGCAACGGCTGCCGGTAGAACAGCGGCGACAACTCACCGCCGAGCGCGGCCTCGCGTCGCACCTGCAAGGTGGGATCGGCGGCCTGTGCGGAAGCGACCCGCGAGGTGCCGCACAGGCGATGGAAGCGCTGCGCGAGTTCGGCTGGCTCCACAGCGCTCAACAGGTCGAGGATCCGCCAGCTTCCTGCTACCAAGCTGGTCAGATACTCCTCGTTGGCCGGATAGAGCGGCGCACGCCAAGCCGAGATGAGCACGCTGGCTGCGGACCGGGCGAGCACCAGCTCACCGATCAGCTCCACCTCTGCCGGCTCGAGCGGAAGCACTCGCTGATACCCGTCCAGGAAGCGGCCGGCGTCCGCCCACAGATCGTTGGATTCCCGCAGCAACGAGGTCAGGCTGATCGCCAACTCGGCGACACGTGCGGTGTGGTGCATGTCGCCGAAGTCGATCACGCCCGTGATGCCGCCGTCCTGCATCAGCACATTGCTCAACGTCACGTCGCCGTGCAGCACCGATCCGGGCAGCGCCCGCGTCGCCGCATCGAGTCCGTCGAAGCGATCGAGCAGTCTCAGCATCGGTTCACGGCGATGCTCCTCCGGCAGCCGATCGGCGTACGCGCGAAGGCTGGTGACGATCCGCGGATCCCAGTCCAGCCGCCGGTACGCCGCTGGATGTCCGAAGCCCTGCAACGCGCGGGTCAGCCGAGCAGCCACGGCCCCGAAGTCGGCCGCGAACCACTCGGGCAGCGCGGCGAGATCGGCGACCTGGCCAGGCATCACCGTCATCACGCGGACCTGATGCTTGCGGCCGTCAGCGGCGTCGACCATCACCACCGCGCGGCCGTCGATGCTGGGCACCACGCGCGGGATCGGCAGACCGGGATCGACCACCGCGACGTGGTCCATCGCCGCGCACTCCATCGCGATCTGCTCCGGATCGTCGCCGGAGTTCGACACCTTGACCACGAGCCGCTGCCCGTCGGCGTCGGCGAGGAAGTTCCGGTCGCGCTCACTGCGCAGCTCGGTCACCTCGGCGTCGAGGCCGTACTCGGACCGCAGCAGTCGCGCCGCCGTACCGAGGTCGAGCTCAGGCGGATCCTCGAGCATGCTCGGCGTCCGCTCGGGGATGGTGTCCACGGCAACTCCTCTGCTCACGGGACCCTGAATTCCAACGGCATCGGCTCCTCCGCGTAGGAGAACTCGCCGCTCTCGTCGACGCGGATCGCCTGATCATGACCCGGGTACACGATGTCGGCCAGCGCCGCGACGCGTTCGACGGAAGCATCCGCGCGCTCTTGATCGTACGGTCTGCCCGATGCCCGGCAGGCTCGGAGGACGGCCAGAGTCGGAACCGCATCAGCCGCGAGTACGGCGGTTCCTTCGGCGGTGGAGACCGACAGCCCGATCGAGCCCGGAGTGTGCCCCGGCAGCTCCACGATCTCGACGCCCGGCATCACCTGATGCCCTTCGACCGCCTCGCGGAGCTCCAGACCATCGAACATCGCCTTCGTCCAGCGCGGAACGATCGGAGCGTCGGGCAGATGGTTCAGCTCGGCAGGATGGACGAAGACCTGCGCACCGGCGAAGAGGTCGACGTTCTGCGCGTGGTCCCAGTGCGCGTGCGACAGCACCACCTGGTCGAGGTCGCCTGGCGCCAGGCCCCGGTTCGCCAGCGCCTCGAGCAGGTGCCGGCGACGGCCGACGTGCCCGAAGTCGAACAGGACGCGCTGGTTTCCGTCCTCGACCAGAAGCACCGAGCAGAACGCCGGGTTGCCCTGGTTCGAGGTCAGTAAGTGACCGGTCAGAAGCGTGGTCACCGTCGGCATGAAGCCTCCAGGAGGTGGAGCAGCAGCGCCCCGCGGTTTGAGCACGTACACACACGGGGCGCTGCTGGATCAGGTGAGGACGAGCGGTCCGGCCTCGATCAGCAGAGACGGGGTTACCACGCTGTCCATGAAGGTCTGGTCGCCGATCTCGCGGACGGCGCCGACAGCCAGTACGGCGTTCAGCACCTCGTCCATGCGGAAGGTGAACCGCAACTGCGGATGCCATGCGACGACCTTGCCGTCCTCGGCCCAGTAGGTCGCGTCTCGCGTCGTACCGGTGACGAGGGTCTGCTTCGGGTGCAGCACCCGTAGGTAGTCGAGCCGGTTCACCACCAGTCCGCTACCGCACTCGGCAAGCAACTCGTCCTCGGTCGCGTCACCGGCGTCAAGGAGTAGGTGTGACGGAACCGGGTCACCGCCGAACCGCCAACCATCCGGTACGGCGTGACCAGTCGGAACTCCCCCGGTCAGGCCAGCGCGCCGCCGGTCAGATACCAGTCCGGTCAGCACCCCGCGCTCGATCAGCGGCGTCCGGCGGCGAACGTTGCCCTCAGCATCGAACCCGCTGAGCAGCCCGGATGCATCAGTGGCATCGTCGACCAGTGTGAGGTTCTCACTCACCACCTGCTCGCCCAACCGCCCGGTCAGCACCGACCGCCCACTCGCGTAGTGCTGCGCACCTAGCGCCCACAGTCCGAAGGTCGCGATCAGCGTGTTCACTGCCGACGGCTTGAGCAGCACGCGGCAGCTGCCCTGGAACTTCTCGCGCACCGGCAAGGGGCGCAACGCCTCACGCAGCCGACCGGGGATGTCGCCGACCGGGATCAGGTCGGCATCGCGGTGCACCAGTTTGACGCTCGCGGACTGCCCGTCCTGCTTGGCGATCGCCTGGATCGATGCCTTGGTCAACGTCTCGGACCGGAACAGCCCGGTCGAGTCGGCAACGACACGGTCCAGTACGTCGTACCGGATCGCACCGCCGAGGCGCGCGGCCGGATCCAGACCGTCGCGCACGGTGCTGAACCACTCATGCCGTACGGCGGGGTCGCAGTCGACAATGGACTTCGCCGGCTCGACCGGCACCTGCTCACCATCCGCTACCGGCTGATCGGACGCGCTGTCCGTCGAGTCGGACGGCGGGAGCTCGGCGAGGGCGGCGTTCAGCCGATCGGCGAGGACACGCACGGCTTCCGGGTCGAGGGTTTCCAGCGTGCCACCGGCGATCCGGCCGTCCCGGTTCACCTTCACCCGGACGCGGAGCCTGCGTTCGCTGTGTTGTGCGGTGATCTCGGACTCGGCGTACCGGAGCAGGTCGGCGTTCTCGCCAAGCACGTCCAGCCGGCTGCCGGGGCCGAGGATCTCCAGGGCCTGCTCGATGTCTGTCCGCTCGATGCTCATCGTCCCACCTGCACGTTCTGGAAACGTCCCGGCACGGTGCCGTGACCGACATGAGCCACCTGCAGCGGCTCGCCCTTGTTGCACGACGGGACGCCGTGCACCTTCCACTCGTCCGGTCCGCCGAGTGCGTCGAGTCCGGCCCAGAACTCCGGGGTCACGCTCTGGTAGCTGCAGTTCTTCAGCAGCCGACCGAGCTTGCCGTCGCGGATCTCCCAGCCGAGTTCGGTGGTGAAGCGGAACGACATCCGCTGGTCATCGATCGAGAAGCCGCGGTTGGTGTCGACCAGGATGCCGCGCTTGGTGCCCGCGATCATCTCCTCGAGCGAGGACTCCCCCGGCTCCAGGCAGATGTTCGTCATCCGCACCAGCGGCAGCCGCTGCCAGCCGTCGGCCCGGGACGCTCCGGTCGGCTGATCGCCAAGCGCCGCCGCGGACTCCCGGCCGGACATGTAGCCGAGGAAGATGCCGTCCTTGACCAACTGGGTGCGCTGCGCCGGCACGCCCTCGTCGTCGTACCCGAAGGAGCCGAGGCCACCGGGGATGGTCGCGTCCGCGTACGCCGAGACGATCGGCGAGCCCCAGCGGAAATTGCCCCGGCGTTCGGGCGTCGCGTATGTACCGCCGGCCAGACTGGCCTCGGTGCCGAGCGCGCGGTCGGCCTCCATCGGGTGGCCGGCGCACTCGTGCAGCACCATGGCCAACTGGTTGCCTCCAGCAATGAGTGTGGTGACCTCGTCCGGGCACTGCGGAGCGGTCAGCAGCGCGACCGCCTCGGACGCGACCCGGGCCGCGTTCTCCACCAGGCCGAGCGACTCGACGTGCTCCCAGCCGGCGGTGGCGAAGTCGCCACGCTGGCCGCGGATCTGTCGCGGGACGCCCTGCGGGAAGGACCGGCGCTGCAGGTCGTCGCCGTTGCCGGCGTTCACCATCAGGCCGCCGCCACTCTCGGTCAGGGTCTGCTCGATCAGGGCGCCGTCGGTGTTCGCGAACACCTTCTCGTCGCGGTACAAGTCGATCGAGGCCTCGATCTGCTGGACCAGCGGACCCGCGGTCGACGCCTCCTTCACGGTGGCGGACAGCAGGTCGAGCTTGGTGCTCAGCGGGACCTCGAAGGGGTCGATCCGCATCGGCGACGACCAGGTGGCCCGGGTCGTCACCGGTTCACCGAGGTTCACGTGGCCGCCTCCGCCGGTCGCCCGCGCCTGGCCGACCGCCTGCGCGATCACGGCGTCGAGGCCGCGGGGGTCCAGCCGGTGGGTGGCGGCGAAGCCCCACTGGCCGCCGATCAGGACCCGGAGCCCGAGGCCGAGCGAGTCGTCGTACCCGACCTCGCCCGGACCGTCCAGCTCGACGAGGACCTGCTCGTGGGTGCGCCGGACCACCCGGATGTCGCCGTACTGCACGTCCGCGGGCAGCAGCGCCAGCACGGTCTCGGCGGTGTCGCGCATCACGGCACGCTCACCTGCTCAGGTTGGGAAGGAGTCACGGTCGGACCTCCGGTTCGGGGACGGATGGATCGGCGCCTCGCCTCACCGTAGCAGATACTACGAGATTTTGAATAGGTGTTGTGATTGCTACAGAGCACTGCTTTCGGACGTACGACGGCCCCGGTCGCGCACAGGCGCGGCCGGGGCCGATCGTCAACAGGGCTTGGGTTTTCAGCGCTTCTTCGGTCGTACGTCGATGGCCAGGCTGATGCTGAACGCGACGACGATCAGTGCGCCGCCGAGCAGGGTCAGGCCGGTGTCACCGAACAGTCCGGCCGTCATGGCCGCGAACAGGACGACGAGCGACAGCACGACAGCGACCGCGATCTTCCAGTCGTCACCGATGATGAAGTCGTACCAGAACTGGCCGAAGGCCTTCAGGAACTTCATTTCTTCACCTCCACAGGGATGTCGCCGGCCACGACCGGCGCCGGTACGGCGGGCTTGCGCAGTACGCTCACGAAGATCCGGCTGAGCAGCAGCCAGGCGGCCAGCAGGACCAGGATCATCAGGTCGTGACCCGGCCAGTCGAGGCTCTCGCGGCCGTCACGGAAGATGCCGATGCCCTCGACCGCCCAGTAGGTCCCGAACGACGCGAGCAGCAGGCCGACGCCGTACTTGAGCAGGTTCTCGTTGATCATCGACAGCGGCCGGCGCAGCGCGATCGCGATGCCGAGCACGATCACCACGGCCGCGGCCGCACCCAGGCTGGCGCCGGGGATGTTGTCCGCGTTCAGGCCGAAGGTGAGCACGATGAACACGACCTCCATGCCCTCCAGGAAGACGCCCTTGAACGAGACCATGAAGGCGAACAGATCCAGGCCGCCCTTGCTCTCACCGGCCGCCTTCGCCGCCTCGACCTCTTCGCGGTAGATCGCGTCCTCGTCGTGGACCGCCTTGCGCCCGGACGATCTGAGGATCGCCTTGCGCAACCACTGCAGGCCGAAGATCAGCAGCAGGCCGCCGATCGCCAACTGCAGCGCCGACTCCGGCAGCCAGTTCGCCAGCGCGTAGCCGGCCGCCACGGTCACCACCGCGAGCGCACCGAGCGCTGCGAACGTACCGACCAGCGCCGACTTCCAGCTCCGCGTGTAGCCCATCGCCATGACGATCGTGGTGGCTTCCACCATCTCCACGAAACACGCGACGAACGTCGCGACGATCAACCCCCACGTTGCCGCGTCCATCTCTCACCATCCCTCAGTCAGTTGCAACATCTGTTGCACGAAACGATAGTTACACAGATCCGGGAGTGTCAACGGAACGTCTCGTCCGTCGGGCTGCACCCGGCCGCGGGCATGCCGAAGCACCCGAGGTGATCAGGGAGTCACCTCGGGTGCATCGGCGGGGAGGGTCAGGCCAGCGCGGCCACCAGCGTGGACGCGGAGATGTTGCCGCCGCAGGACACCACGGCGACGCGCTTGCCCTCGAGTTCGGTACGCCGGGCCCGGGTGGCGGCGAAGGCCATCGCGGCGGAGCCTTCGATCAGCTGGTGCTCGGTGTCGATCACCATCCGCAGCGCCGCGCTGATCGCGTCCTCACTGACCAGCACCCAGTCGTCGACCAGTTCGCGGCACAGCTCGAACGTGATGCTGCCCGGCTCGACGCTGCCCGCCGTACCGTCGGATAGCGTGTCCTGGGCGTCAACCTGGATGATCTCGCCGGCTCGGACCGACGCCGCCATCGCGTCGTCGCGGACCGGCGAAGCGCCGTACACGCGGATGCCGGGCAGGTGCTTCTTGAGCACCGACGCGACGCCGCTGATCAGTCCGCCGCCACCGACCGCGACCACCACCGCGTCGAGCGGTTCACCGCCGAGTTGCTCGAGGATCTCCACCGCGACCGTGCCCTGCCCGGCGATGATGTCCGGGTCGTTGTACGGCGGCACGTAGGTCAGGCCGTGCTCGTCCGCGTACGCCCGGGCCTTCGGTTCGAGCACGCCCGAATCGTTGCCCTCGGCCCGTAGTTCCAGGCCGAGCCGGCGTAGCGCGGCAACTTTGCTCGGCGACGCGTTCTCCGGCAGGTAGACGATGCCGTGCCCGCCGAGGGTCGCGAGCGCGTTGCCGACACCGAGTCCGTGGTTCCCGGTCGAGGCGGTCACCACACCGGCCTGGCGCTGCTCGTCGGTGAGCGTCAGGATCTTCGCCATCGAACCGCGTGCCTTGAACGAGCCGGTGCGCTGCAGGTGCTCGGACTTCACCAGCACCTCGGCGCCGAGCTCGTCACTGAACGCGCCGTAGCGGACGAACGGCGTGAGCGGCAGGTGCTCACGCAGCTTCGGTGCGACCCGTTCCGACCGCTCGGCCGCTTCCGCGGGGCTCAACGTCATGCAGTACTCCTTATCCGGTTGCCACTGAGAGCTGGGCCCGGAGGCCGGCTCGCAGCGGGATACACATCGGCTTGCCACTGACCGGGTGCGGGACCACCTTCGACTCCACCCCGAACACGTCCCGGATGGTGTCGCAGGTGAACACGTCCTCCGGCGTGCCCTGGGTGACGAGGCTCCCGGACTTCATCACGAACACGTGGTCGGCGTACTCCGCCGCCATGTTGAAGTCGTGCAGCACCATCGCCACCGTCTTACCCTGCTCCTGATTGAGCTGGTGCAACAGGTCCAGCACCTCGAGCTGGTAGGCAACATCCAGGTACGTCGTGGGCTCGTCGAGCAGGATCAGGTCCGTGCCCTGCGCGAGGCAGAGCGCGATCCAGACGCGCTGGCGCTGACCACCGGACAACTGGTCCACGTGCTGGTGCCGCAGTTCCGCCGTACTGGTCACCTCCATCGCCCACTCGACGGTCTCCTTGTCGGCCTGACTGGGCACCTTGAGTGACGTGCGGTGCGGGTGGCGGCCGAACCAGACCAGGTCCTCGACCGAGATCGACTCGGGCGTGACCAGCACCTGCGGCAGGATCGCGAGCAGCCGGGCCACCTCCTTCGTCGGTGTGTCCTGGATCGACTTCCCGTCCAGGATCACACTCCCCTTGGCCGGTGGCAGCAACCGGGCCAGGGCCCGCAGCGCGGTGCTCTTGCCGGAGCCGTTGGGACCGATCAGCACGCTGACCTTCCCGTCCGGGATGGTCAGGGTCAGGTCCTGGGCGATGACCTTCTGGTCATAGGCGAGCTGGACGCCTTGTGCCTGCAGACGCATGGCGGTTCCTACTTTCCGGTCTTCACGAGCAGGTAGAGGAAGTACGGGCCACCGACGACCGCTGTCACCAGGCCGGCCGGGATCTCGAGGGGCGGTGCGAGGCCGCGGCCGATCATGTCCGCGACCAGCATCAGCAGTACGCCGAACAACGCGGCGGACGGGATCGACGCCAGGTGCCGGCCGCCGAACACGCGGCGAGCCATGTGCGGAGCAATCAGTCCGACGAAGCCGATCGTGCCGGACACCGCCACCGCGGCCGAGGCCAGCGCGACCGCGAACAGCAGCAAGACCCGGCGCGTCTTCTCGACCGGTTCGCCGAGTCCGGCGGCCAGATCGTCGCCGAGGCCGAGGACGTCGAGCTTGCGCGCCCAGATCACGATCAGCGGCACCAGTACCAGCACCCACGGGAGGATCTGCAGCACCGAGCTCATCGACCGTCCGAACAAGCTGCCGGTCAGCCAGATCAACGCGGCACTCACATCCAGTGGGTTCCGCACCAGCAGGAACCGGATACCGGCCTCGAAAGCGGCGCTGACCGCGATACCGACCAGCGCGATCCGCACCGGCGTCGCCCCGCGGCGATACGCCAGCAGGTACACCAACGCCGCTGCGACCAGGCCACCCACGAAGGCGGCCGGGACGACTGCGAACACCGGGAGACCGGGAATCGCCAGCAGCAACAGCATGCCCGCGAAGCCGGCTCCCTTGGTGACACCGACGACATCGGGTGCGGCGAGCGGGTTGCGGATGACGCCTTGCATGACGCCGCCGGACACGGCCAGCGCGATGCCGACCAGCCACGCCAGCAACACTCGCGGCAGCTGGAACTGCACCACGATCTGCGCTGCCTGGTCACTCGTGTTACCGATGACCGCGTTGAAGACGTCACCCATGGAGACGTCGGTGGCACCGACGCTGAGGCTGTAGAAGCTCAGCACGATCGCCAGCACACCGAGCGACCCCATCAGGACAGCCGGATGCCGCTTGGCCAGCGAGGTACGGCGTACGTGCTGCGCCAGAATCGCCGTGCTGCTCATGAGGTCGTCACCTTCTGCCGACGGGCCAGGTACACGAAGATCGGTGCGCCGATCAGGGCGGTCACCACACCCGCCGGTACTTCGAACGGCGGCTTGACGTAGCGGGACAGGATGTCGGCGTACAGGACCAGCACGCCGCCGCCGACCGCACACAGCGGCAGCAGAACGGTGTAGCTGGAACCCACGATCCGGCGCATGATGTGCGGCACGATCAGTCCGATGAAGGCCACCGGGCCGGCCACCGACACCGCCGCGCCACACAACACGATCACCAGCGCCGACCCGAGCATCCGGGTCCGCTCGACGTTCTGGCCGAGACCACGCGCCATGTCATCGCCCAGCGCCAGCAGGTTCAGCGGCCGTGCCATCGCGAACGCACCGATCAAGCCCAGCACCAACCACGGCAGCAGGTTGCGAACGTCCTGCCAGGTACCGAAGTTGACGCCGCCGACCAGCCAGAACAGCACGCTGTCGGTCGAGTTCTCGTCGAAGATGATCAGCACCTGCGTCAGCGAGATCAACAGGCTGCTGGCCGTGACACCGGCCAGCGCGAGCCGGACCGGACTGACCCGGCCACTGCCCGAACCGGCCAGCAACATCACCGACACACCGGCCACGCCCGCACCGCCGAACGCCAGCAGGATCGTCGGCGCACCACTCAGCGACGGCACCACGGTGATCGCCAGGACGACGACGAAGACCGCACCGGCGTTGACGCCCATGATCTCCGGCGCCGCGAGCGGGTTCGCCGCGACGGCCTGCATCAACGCGCCCGCCACCGCCAGGGCGGCGCCGACGCAGAGCGCCAGCACCACCCGCGGCAGCCGGATCGACTGGAGGATCAGCTCATCGGGCTGGTCGGCCTTGATGAGCGCCCCCGGCAGCCGCGCCAGCGAGATGTGCTGACTGCCGATCGACAGTCCCCACGCGACGCCGGCCGCGACCACCACCAGCAGCACCAGGGTCACCCAGGTGACTCGCTGCTTGTTGGTGACGATCTTCGGACGCTTGTGGACGGCGTCCTCGGAAGGTTTGGGCGCAGTGCCCACGGACAAGGACATGTCACTTCCCGTAGAGGAGTTTGACGGCTTCCTGAGCGACCACTTCAGAGGCGATCAGACCGCGCGACCGGGACCACTCGTTCGGGTCGACGTCGAAGGTCGCGTTGTTCTTCACCGCGGGGATCTCCTTCCACAGCGGGCTCTTGGTCCACTGGTCCCGCAGCGTCGGTCCGTCGTTGGCGGCGATGAACATGACGTCCGGCTTGTTCGCGACCAGCGTCTCGAGGGTCAGCGAGACCGAGGCGTCACCGGAGTCGTCCGGCAGCGACGAGTTGATCCCGATCACCGACAGAACGCCCGGCGTGTAGCCCTTCGGCGGGAACCCGGTGAAGCCCTTCTCCGAGGCGCGGACGAACAGCGCCTTGCGGCTCTCGCCCTCGGGCGCCTTGGCCTTCAGGTCGGTCATCAACTTGGCGTGCTCGGCGAGCCGGGTCTTCATCTCGTCACACTTGTTCAGCGCGATGGCGGTCGACATCTCGCTGTCCAGCACCTGCTGGTAGTTGCCGTTCAGGCTGGCGTAGGCGATGGTCGGCGCGATCTTGGACAGCTGGGCGTAGATCGCCTTGTGCCGACCGCTGTCGGCGACGATCAGATCCGGCTTCAGCGCGGTGATCACCTGGATGTTCGGTGTCGCCCGGAGGCCGACCGACTTGTACTCGCCGACCTTGTCACGCAGGGCGGGAATGATCCGCTTCGGCTGGTCGTCGTCGGCGACACCGACGGGCGACATACCAACTGCGACCAAGGCGTCGACGAAGGAGTACTCCAGCGCCACCACCCTGACCGGGTTGCCCGTGATCGTGGTGGTGCCGAGGTCGTGCTTGACGGTACGGGTCGCTTTCCCGCACTGCTCCAGGTTGACATCCGGGCTGACGCCTTCGGCAGCCGCGGCGCGGTCGGCGTTCGGCGCCGCGCCGGTGGAGGGTGAGGCCGCGGCGCCGCAGCCGGACAGGGCGACCGCGGCAGCAGCAGCGGTCAGAGTGGCGGCGGCGAGGATGCGCCGCAAGCTCGAGGATCGGTGGACCATGGCATTCGCTCCTGATGTCGACAATGCCTTGCAGGGGTGGGTTTCATCCGGCCACGGCGAGGGACAGCGCCGGGTCGTCGACGTCCGGCCGGTCGGAGAGACCGGGTCCGTCGTAGAGGTTCCAGGGAGCCTGCTGGTAGCTGTTGCTGCAGGGCAGGCCGGGGGTCAGCCGGTAGGCGCCAGTGGTCAGATCGACCAGGCTGGACACGATCGTGGCGTAACGGTCGAGCTCGTGCCGGCGCGGATCGACGTGCTGGCAGACGGCGTTGGGGTGACTGAAGTGGTCGCTCATCGTCGTTTGCACGATGGTCTCGACAGCCTTCTCGGTGGTGCCGTCGGTGCGGACCTGACGCAGGCCCTCCTCGACGCGCGGCACCCGGTAGAGCGAATCCACCGAGAACGGTTTGTAGGTCTCATTGATCTGGGGCGGGACGAAGGCCTGGAAGTGGTTGCCGTGCACCAGCAACCCGTCGGTCGGATACATCCATCCGTTTCGGCCGGGTGTCGTCTCCACGTCGATGGCGAACCCGTCGCGGTGGGTGAGGAGCAGGTTGCTGGACAGACTCTGCTTGGCGTTGAAGACCACCTGCAGTGCGTCGTACATGTCCCAGCTCTCCAGCACCATCCGGCGTACGAACGTGCCGGGGACGTTGAGGCCCGAGCCGAAGCCGGCGCCGAGACCGTTGGCGTTCAGTGCGAGGCCGGCCGAGTTCGCACCGTGCCGGGCCAGCTGGCCGGCTTCGACGTGACCGATCACGGTCGGCTTGCCCGGTTGCGAGACCCGCAGCAGCACGACGGTGTCCGCTACTCCGGCCCACAGGTCCCAGTTCTGTCCGGCCCAGACGTGTCCGAGCGGGTTGGCCTGCTGGAGGATCGCGAACGACGTACAGCCATCGTCACGCTCTTCCGTCGCGGCGCTGTCCTCGAACGGGTTGCCCCGGGTCAGTTCGCCGCGGCTGTTCAGCGCGAGGATCTCCGCGAAGGTGCGTCCGGACCCCTCGGCGATGCCACGGACCTCGTCCAGCAGGTCGGGCGCGATCGGTTCGATCACCGGGACCCAGCGCGGCGCCCGCTCCAGCACCTCGGCCCAGGGCAGCCCGGTGGCGCGGGGGACGGACTCGGCGTAGAACGCCAGCGAGCGCTCGATCAGCGAACGCGCGCCCTCGCCGTACTGCCGGCCGCGGTCGCGGGCGTCGGCGCCGGAGATGTCGATCGTCGGAAGCTGTGACACGGAAGTCGCTCCAGGGAGTGGACGGAACTTGACTCGAACCGTTTGTTCGTTGTGTTCACTACGAATATTCGTCTGACGGTAGTGATTGCTACAATCGCTGTCAACGGGTCGCGTCATCGTTTACCTGGCGGTGACAAACCGATCCGGGTGACATGATCTGCGTACTGACAGGCACAACTGGGAGCCGGAGGACCACCGTGGCCAAGACCAAGGCACCCACCCTGCCGGAGCGGGTGGCGAGCCGAATCAACGCACTGACGGCGACCGAGCGCAGGATCGCCGAGTACCTGTCGGCCCATCCCCAGGAGGCCGCGTTCTCCTCGGCCGAGGAGCTCGGGCGAGCCACCGGCACCAGCGACGCCAGCGTCGTCCGGACCGCCAAGGCGCTGGGTTTCGACGGCCTACCGGGCCTGAAGCGATCGCTACAGGGCGAACTGCAGGCCCTGCTGACGCCCGCCAACCGGCTCAGCAACAGCCTCGAGTCGTTCGACGACGGCGCCGAAGGGATCCTCACCGCGACCCTGCGCGACCACGTCGAGCGGCTCCAGCAAGCCGAACGTTCGATCGACCCGCAGGCGTTCGAGCACGCCGTCGAGCTGATCGACCGGGCCCGCGAGACGGTGATCTGCGGCTTCGCCGGCCTGGACGGGATCTCGGCGTACACCGCGACGCACCTGACCCGCATCGGCCGCCGCGCACGGACCGCGACCGACACCGGCTACCGGTTGGCCGACCGGTTGCTGATGCTCGGCCCGGAGGACGTGGTGATCGTGATCGCGCACAACCGGATCATCGTGGAGACCCGCGTCATCCTCGACCTGTGCGCCGAGGTCGGTGCCCGCGCGATCCTCATCACCGACACTCTCGGTGAGGCATTGCGCGAGCAGGTCGACGCTGTGCTGTCGGCGCCGATGAGCCGTCCGGGGACGTTCACCAGCCAGGCGACCGTGCTGATCCTGCTCGAGGCACTGGTGATCGCCGTGGCGGCACGGGACCAGAACCGTTCGCTGGAGACGACCGACCGGATGAACCAGTTGCGTGAGGAGCTGATGGGCTTCTCCCGTGCCGACGAGGTGGCCCTGAACCTGCCGGCCCAACGGCGCGCCCGCAAGCGCACCAACCGGACCGAGAGCGCCTAGACCGTGCCCTCGGTGCGTTCGTAGACGTCCGCCTCGAACTCCTCCAGCAGACGTTCACAGTCGGCCACCTTGGCCCGGGCCAGGTCCTTGCCCTCGGCATCCATCCAGTCCCGGCCCTCCACCTTGGTCAGCCAGCGGCGGAGCTTCTCCAGGTCCTGCCGGATCTCCTCGGCCTCCTCGAAGGTGTAGTTCTCCCGGAACCGCTCGAACTCGATCTCCTTGACGAACTTGGTCTCGCACTCCTCGACGATCTCGGCGTACTCCTTCGCGGACTGGCCGCGGAAGCCGTCCACGAACTGCTCGCGGGCGTCGTCGTCGACATCGGTCAGGGTGAGGAAGACGCTCGAGCCACCCAGCTCGGTCACCTTCTCCCGCACCTTCTCCATGCCGGCACGCAGCTCGTCGCGGTCCGGCAGCACGCACACCGCCTGCTGCACATAGAACCCGCCCAGCCGCTTCAGCTCCCGCCACACCGCCACCCGCGCCCGCGAGGACTCGCTCGGCACCTTGTAGATGAGCAGCAGCCAGCTCTCCGCTGCGGGACTCTTGGGCTTGGTACGACGGGTTGCCATGCCGGACAGGTTATCCGCTGACACGACTCCGGATCCCCTCGACGAGAAACGGCATCACCTCCCGCCAGTCCGCGACCAGACCGACGTCGCAGTGCGCGAAGACCTCCGCCGCCGGATCGGTGTTGATGGCCACTACTGTCCCGGCCCGGCTTGCGCCGGCCAGGTGGTTCAGGTTTCCGGACAGTCCGACCGCGACGTACATCCGTGGTGCGACGCTGCGTCCGGTGATGCCGATCTGCCGGCCGTGCGCCATCCAGCCTTGGTCGGTGACCTTCCGGGTGGCGGCGAGCTCGGCTCCTAGGAGGACGCGCATCGGCTCCAGTTCGGCGTACGTGTCGGGTGAGACGCCTCGGCCGACGCTGATGACGACCTCGGCCCGGTCCAGCGCGTCACCTTCGTTGCCGGTACGGCGTTCTGCTCGGCGCAGCGCGGGGTCCTCGGCTACGGGGAGCGTGTGTTCCTTGAGTGTGCGGTCGGCTCGCGGGGTGCGCAGTGGGAGCAGGCCGGTCCGGAGGGTGGCGATCTGGGGTGAGCCGTGGCTGATGATCTCGGCGAGGGTGCCGCCGCCTGACGGCTTCAGTCCGGCCAGGCGTGGCGTCGTACCACTGGTGACGCTCAGGCTGATCAGGTCCGACATCAGCCCGGCCTCGGAGGCGACCGCGAGTCGGGCGAGCACTTCGCGGTCCCACGGGAGCGCGGCGCCGAGTACCGCCCATGGCTCACGGTCCGCGATCCAGTTCGCGAGTGCTGCGGCGACAGGTCGGGGCTCGTCGCCGGTGAGCATGACCACCGAGTCAGCTCCCCACCGCGCGAGGTCGTCGGTGCTGTCGGCTGTTCTTACTGCGGTGACAGTTCCACCGACCTCAGCTGCAAGAGCCGCCGCCGCGCCCAGCAACGCCCGAGTCCCCGCCTCCGGTCCCGGCCCGACCAACACCACCACCTCAGCTCCCGCCTGGTGGGGTGCGTCGGGGACGGTTGCGGAAGCGGACGGGGCGGCGGTTTTGGGGGTGAAGGAGCCTCGGGAGAGGAGTTCTGTGATGGCTCGGGTGGCTTGGGTTTGGGGGTTGCCTCGGAAGATGACGGGGTCGCGGGTAAGGGGGGCGGGGTGGACCTGGGCGACCTTGGTCGGGCTGCCGGTGAGGCCCCAGTCGGCTGGGGCGAGGTCGGCGGTGGTGACCTGGCGGATCACGGCCGTCGGCGACCAGGTCTCGGGCGGCGCCTTGCAGGGATCGCAGGAGCGTTCAGCGACCGCGACAACGGCAGGCAGGTCTACTACGACGGACTCAGTGCCGGTGTCGTATTGGACAGTGGTCCGCAGCTGCTTACCACTGGAGTCCGGCTCTAGAGTCAGGACCGGGCCAGTGAAGGGCAGACCAAGGATCTCCGCGAGCATCGCACCGACCGCTCCGGTGCTGCCGTCGACCGAGCTGGCGCCAACGAGAATCAGGTCCGGCGGTTCATCGAGCAGCGCAACAGTCGACGCGAGCGCGCGAGCCGTGACAAGACAGTCCGATCCGGCCAAGGCAGGATCCGTCAGATGCACGGCGTCGTCGATTCCCCAGGCCAGAGCCTCACGCAGTACGTCGGCCGCCACGGGCGGACCCATGGTGACCGCAGTACTGCGCCCGCCGGACTCCCGGGCCAGCCGGACCGCCTGAGCGACGGCCCGGCGGCACCAGGGGTTCATCTCGGTGATCGCGCCGGCCCGATCGAGCCGGCCGTCGGCGTCGAGGCGCCCACTGTGATCACCCTTCGGCACCTGCTTCACCAGGGCCGTGACGAGCAGGTTCATGACAACCCGGTCCCAACCGCCAGTCCGATCGCGAACGTGACCGCGGCCGACAAGCCACCCAGGAGCAGCTGCCGCCCACCGCCGTACCAGAACGGGCGGGCGGTGATCTTGCCGACGATCCCGCCGGTGACGACCAGACCGATCGCACTCAGCACCAGCGCGGGCAGGACGGATGCGGCGCCGAAGAGGAACGGGATCAGCGGAACCAGCGCACCAAGGGCGAACGCGGCGAACGAGGACCCTGCCGCCACCCACGGCGACGGCAGGTCGTTGGGGTCGACGCCGAGCTCTTCGCGCACGTGGACGTCGAGCGCCACATCCGCGTTGACGGTCAGCTCGCGCGCCACCTGGGCGGCGAGCTCCGGGCGCAGACCCTTCGCCTCGTACATCATCGCGAGCTCGCGCTCTTCTTCCTCCGGGTGGATCCGCAGCTCGCGCCGTTCCACCTCGATCTCGGCCTTCATCAGCTCGGTCTGCGACGAGACCGAGGTGAACTCACCGGAGGCCATCGAACAGGCCCCGGCGACCAGGCCGGCCAGCCCGGTCATGATCACGACCTTGCCGGTCGCCCCGCCGCCGACCACACCGGCGACCAGGGCGAAGTTCGACACCAGGCCGTCCATCACGCCGAACGTCGCCGGCCGCAGCCAGCCACCGGTCACGTCGCGGTGCGAGTGGTGGATCTCCGACGGTGTCTCCGCAACTTCCGCGGTCATCTCCATACGTCCTTCCGGGTAAGGTGAGCGTAACCTTGGTTAATCTGCATCACCTGTTACATGAGTCTATTCGTTACTTTCCTGAAGCGGCAACGGCTCCGCGGTCGGCCGCTGAGAGATGCGCCACCGTGACGCCGGTCGCGGTCATCGTCCGGGTCACCGCGCGGCCGCCGTACACCCAGTAGATGGTCAGTTCGCCGTCGCCGCGGTTGGTGAACTGGTGCGGTACGCCGGCCGGCACCCAGGTCGCGTCGCCGGCCTCCAGGTCGATCCGCTCGTCGCCGATCACCGCGGTCGCCTGACCGGAGAACACCAGCACGGACTCCTCGACGTTGTGCGAGTGCAGCGGGATCCGGGTGCCGACCGCGAAGACCGTCGTACCGGTGGTGATCTTGTTCGACTCGCTGTTCCAGGCGCCGACGTACGGGACGGTCCGTACGCCGCTGCCACGGTCGAAGACCTCGACGTCGTCCGGCTTGATCACCAGCCGCGGCGCCGGGTCGGCCGACCAGACGGTCTTGAGGTTCATGAACTCGCGCATCCCGTGCGCGCCGAGCTCGCGGCCGTAGCCGGACCGCTTGGTCCCGCCGAACGGCAGCCGCGGATCCGACGCGACCATCGCATTCACGAACACCGCGCCCGCATCCAGGCGACGGACCAACTCGGACGCCCGTTCCTGCGTGGTCCACAACGACGCGCCCAGCCCGAACTCGGTCTGGTTGGCCAGCCGGATCGCCTCGTCGGCGTCGCGCACCCGCGTGATCGCCGCGACCGGGCCGAACGTCTCCTCGTCGAACGCCGCCATCCCCGGCAGCACATGGTCGAGCACGGTCGGCTGGTAGTAGAAGCCAGCCCGATCGGCTACTTCCCCGCCACGCACGAGAGTCGCTCCGGCGTCGACGGTACGGCGTACCTGGTCGTGCAACGTGTCACGGAGGCCAGCCCGAGCCAGCGGGCCGATCGTGGTCCCATCGTCGACCGGATCACCGAGGACCAGCCGCCCGACGGCGGCAGAGAAGCGGGCGACGAACTCGTCGGCGACAGACTCCTCGACGATGAACCGCTTCGCGTTGACGCAGCTCTGGCCGGTGTTCAGGAAGCGCGCGGTCACCGCGGTGGTCGCGGCAAGCTCCAGATCGGCGTCGGCCAGGACAATGAACGGATCCGAGCCGCCGAGTTCGAGCACCTGCTTCTTCAGCGCCCGACCAGCCTGCTCGGCGATCATGCTGCCGACCTCGGTCGAACCGGTGAACGTCACCGCCGCGATCCGGTCGTCCGCGATCAGACCGGCCACCTGGTCGGTCTCGACCAGGAGCACCCCGACCAGACCATCCGGTACTCCGGCATCCCGCAGTACCGACTCGATCGCCAGCGCACAGCGTGGGACCGAATTGGCGTGCTTGAGGATCGCGCCGTTGCCCGCGGCCAGTGCCGGAGCGACGAACCGGAAGAACTGCCAGAACGGGTAGTTCCACGGCATCATCGCGAGTACGACGCCCAGCGGGTCGGCCTCGACCCGGCCTTCCGCGGTGATCGTCTCCGCGGCCAGGAACCCCTGGGCGTTGGTCGCGTAGTACTCGCAGTTGATCGCACACTTCTCGATCTCGGCGGCCGCCTCGGCCAACGGCTTGCCCATCTCGCTGGTGATCAGCGCGGCCAGCTCGGCCTTGCGGTCCCGCAGCGTCGCGGCCAGGGACTCCAGCAGTTCGGTACGCCGCTGAACCTCGGCCCACCGCCAGTTGCTCTGGGCAACCACCGCGGCGGTGAGCATCCGGTCGACACGGTCCGCGTCGTACGGGTCGAAGGTGGCGAGTTGCTCGCCGCTGGCAGGGTTGATCGAGACGATCACTGGGCTTGTCCTTCGCTCAGGCGGTGCAGCACGTACGGCAGCACGCCGCCGTGGAGGTAGTAGTCGTGTTCACGCGGCGTGTCGAGACGGATCCGCAGCCGGTAGGTCTTGCCCGCGGAGGACGCGGTGGCGAAGCCGTCCTCGCCGAGGCGGATGTCGATCGGGTCGTCGCCGGTCAGGTCGTCACCCTCGCCCGGCAGGAACTCCAGCGGCAGGATGCCGAGGCCGACCAGGTTCGACCGATGGATGCGTTCGAACGACTGCGCCAGCACCGCCCGGACGCCTAGGAGCGCCGGACCCTTCGCCGCCCAGTCGCGAGACGATCCGGTGCCGTACTCCTTGCCGGCGACAACGACGATCGGTACGCCGGCCGCACGGTAGGCCTCGGCAGCGTCGTAGATCGAGGTCAGCTCGCCGTCGGGTCCACGGGTGACGGGACCTTCGGCGCCCTCGGCAAGCTGGTTGCGGAGCCGGACGTTGCCGAAGGCACCACGCATCATCACCAGGTGATTGCCGCGCCGCGACGCGTAGGTGTTCAGCTGGTGTCGCGGCACCCCTAGATATCGACCGGCAACGCTGTCCGGCGGGATCGCCCCAGCGGGCGAGATGTGATCCGTCGTGACCGAGTCACCCAACCGCACGAGTGCACGGGCACCGATCAGGTCACCAGGACTCGCTTCCATACCGAAGTACGGCGGCTGCTGTAGGTAAGTCGAGGAGCCCCACGCAAAGGTCTCCCCAGCCGGCGCGTCCAGTCCCTGCCACCGCTCGTCGCCCGCGAACAGGTCGTCGTACGCGTGGTCGAAGAGGTCGGGAGTCACGGTCGCGCCGATCACCTCGTCGATGCCGGTCGGCCAGATGTCCTTCAGGTAGACGGGCTGTCCCGACGGGTCGGTGCCGAGTGGTTCGGTGAGCAGGTCGATGTCCATCCGGCCCGCGAGTGCGTAGGCGATCACGAGCGGCGGCGAAGCGAGGTAGTTCAATCGGACGTCGGACTGGATCCGGCCCTCGAAGTTGCGGTTCCCCGACAGCACGGCCGCGACGGTGAGATCCTGCGAGCGAACCGCCTCGCCGACCTCGTCGATCAGCGCACCCGAGGCGCCGATGCAAGTCATGCAGCCAAACCCGGCCAGGTGGAACCCCAGCTTCTCCAGGTACGGCGTGAGTCCGGCCGCGCCGAGGTACTCCATCACGACCCGCGAACCAGGCGACAGGGTCGTCTTCACCCAGGGCTTGCTGGTGAGACCGCGCTCCACGGCGTTCCGGGCCAGCAACCCGGCGGCGACCATCACCGAGGGGTTGGACGTGTTCGTGCACGAGGTGATCGCCGCGACGACGACAGCGCCGTGACCCGGGACGTCCGTCGTACGCGGACCGACGGGGAGTTCCAAGGCCGCTGCCTGCTTGGCGTCAACCAGGGCGACGCGCTGCTGCGGCCGGCGCGGTCCAGCGATCGACGGGACCACGGAGCCGAGGTCGATGTCGACGTACTCGTCGTATCGGAGCTCAACGGAAGGGTCGTGCCAGAGGCCTTGCTCCTTGGCGTAGGACTCGACGAGCGCGACCTTCTCCGGCGGGCGGCCGGTGAAGCGCAGGTACTCCAGCGTGCGGTCGTCGATCGGGAAGTACGCCGCGGTCGAGCCGAACTCCGGGCTCATGTTCGCGATCGTGGCCCGGTCCGGCACCGGGAGACCGGCGAGCGCGGGACCGCCGAACTCGACCAGCTTGCCGACCACGCCGTGCGCACGCAGCGTCTCGGTGATCGTCAGCACCAGGTCGGTCGCGGTCGTCCCGATCGGCAGCGCGCCGGACAACCGGACGCCGACAACCGGTGGCAGCACCATCGACACGGACTGACCGAGCATCGCGGCCTCGGCCTCGATGCCGCCGATCCCCCAGCCGAGTACGCCGAGCCCGTTGACCATCGTGGTGTGCGAATCCGTGCCCAGGCAAAGATCCGGGAACACCCAGCCGTCGCGCTCCTCGACCACGCGGGCCAGGTGCTCGAGATTGATCTGGTGCATGATCCCGGCGCCGGGCGGGACCACCTTCAGCTGCTGGAACGTGCGCTGACCCCAGCGCAGGAAGCGATACCGCTCGGCGTTCCGCTCGTACTCCAGCGCGACGTTCAACGACAGGGCGTCCGGCCGGCCGAACGTATCCGCGATCACCGAATGGTCGACCACCAACTCAGCGGGGATCAGCGGATCGACCAGCGCCGGATCGTTGCCGCTAGCCACCATCGCGTCCCGCATCGCGGCCAGATCGGCCAGCACGGGAACGCCGTTCGTGTCGTGCAGGAAGACCCTGGACGGGAACACCTCGAGCTCACCGACCGCACCCGGTTCCCAGTTCCGCAGTACGTCGCTCGCGGTGCCGTGCCGCAGTGCGTTCTCCAGCAGGATGCGCAGAGTCCGCGGCAGGTGATCGGGAGCGACGCCCCGCAGGGACTGGGTCCGGGCGGTCATGCCGACTCGTTGATGGCAGCAACGACAGCGTTGGTGAACTCCGCCGTACCGGCCGTGCCGCCGAGATCCGCGGTACGGACGCCGCTCGCGACCGCCGTACGGAGTCCGCGATCGACCAGCGTCGCCGCCTGCTTGGCGTGCTCGCTGCCGAGCCAGTCCAGCAGCATCGCGCCGGACGCGATCATCGCGGTCGGGTTGGCGAGGCCGCGGCCGGCGATGTCGGGCGCCGAGCCGTGCGCGGCCTGGGCCATCGCGCGGTCGTTGGATGCGTTGATCGACGGCGCGATGCCGAGCGAGCCGGCCAGTTCGCCGGTCAGGTCGGACAGGATGTCGCCGAACATGTTCTCGGTCACCAGCACGTCGAAGTCGGCGCCGTGCCGGACCAGGTGCACGGTCATCGCATCGATGTGGAAGTCGTCCACCTCGACCTCGGGGTACCCGGCGGCGAGCTCGCGGCAGATCTCCAGGAAGAAGCCGGTGCTGGTGCGCAGCACGTTGGCCTTGTGCACGATCGTCAGGTGCCGGCGCCGGCGGCTCGCCAGTTCGAGGGCCTGGCGCGCGATCCGCTCGATCGCCGGGCGGGTGAAGATGCCCATCGCGATCGCCACGTCGGCGGTCGGCATGAACTCGCCGGTGCCGCGATAGGTACTGCGGTCCGCGTAGAAACCCTCGGTGTTCTCCCGGACCACGACCAGGTCGAGGCCGGGCACCAGCGCGGGCGTCCCCTCGAAGGCCTTGGCCGGGCGGATGTTCGCGAACAGGTCGAAGTGCTTGCGCAGGAACCCGCTCGGGTTCAGCTTGGCCCGGTGCTCGGCCGGGTACGCCGCACTGTCGTGCGGGCCGAGCAGCCAGCCGTCGAGCTTGTCGAGCGTCTCGACCGTGACGTCGGGCAGCGCGCTGCCGTGCGTCTCGATCGCCGCCGCACCGACCGGGAGCGGAACCCATTCGACGGGTTCGGCACCGGTGGCGGCCAGCGCCGCGTCGAGCACCTGGACGGCCGCGGGAACGATCTCGGGTCCGATGCCGTCGCCGGGCAGCACGCCCAGCCGGTAGTGATCAGCCATGAGAAGGAGTGTGAGTCGTTATAACCTTCTACGTCAAGATCTCCTGAGGGATCGTCTCAAGGCTTGATCTCAAGGTATTCTCTGCCTCAGCCCTGTTATAACCACGGAGGTTCGCCTGTGTCCGAGGTCAAGACGGCCACCAAGGCCGAGGTCGCCTACGAGCTCGTCCGCGACCAACTCCTGCGCGGCGACCTGGTGCCCGGATCGGTCATCCAGCAGGCTGCGCTGGCCCGCGATCTCGGCATCAGTACGACGCCGCTGCGCGAGGCGCTGCGCCGGTTGATGACCGAGGGCCTGGTGGAGCTCGACGCACACCGGGACGCCCGGGTCACCCGGCTGACCGCCGAGGAGGCGCGCGACCTGGTCGAGATCCGGCGGTCGCTGGATCCGTTGGCGGCCGGCCTCGCGGCGGAGCGTCGTACCCGGCAGGATCTGGACCGGATCCGGGAGACGGCCGACAAGCTGTTGCCGCTGCGTACCGACCCGGAGTCGTCCGAGCTGGCGACGCACCGGCAGTTCCACATCGCGATCTACACGGCCTCGCACAACCAGTTGCTGGTCCAGACGCTGGACGGGCTGTGGGACAAAGCGGACCGGTACCGCAGGCTGGCCCTCGAGGACGGCCGGACCGAGGAGGACCTCGACCGCACCCACGCCGAGCATCTCGCGATGGTCGACGCGATCGCGGCCGGAGACGCCGCCACGGCCGCCGCGGTCATGCTCGCCCACGTCGACGCCAGCCTCGGTGCGCGCGCCGTCGCCCGCCTCACGTCCGCCGCCGCACAGCCTGTCGCCCGGTCACTCCGGGGCATCCGAGGAGCGCGAACATGACCGAGGCCCTCTGGACCGGG
This sequence comes from Kribbella pittospori, assembly GCF_004331465.1. GTDB lineage: Bacteria > Actinomycetota > Actinomycetes > Propionibacteriales > Kribbellaceae > Kribbella > Kribbella pittospori. Next base: position 1,105 of record NZ_SJKB01000012.1, on the reverse strand, counting down.
TACCAGCATCGTGAGGCCGACTCCGACGGCTGGACGACGTTCTGGCGCCTCGACCCGCGCGGCCACGACTTCCACCTGACCGACTGGACCGGGTATCCGGACCGCGAGGGCCACCGCCTCTGGGACCGCGCTGCCACGCCCGCGGGCGTCCGGGCCTCTTGGAGTACGACGGCCTCCTCGGTGCGACTGGAGATCCGGGCGGCGCTCGGCATCTACGCGAATCTGGCACCGGTGGACGTCCTGGTCGACGGTGAGCTGCATCGGCGCTGCGAGGTCCGGGAGGGCGAGCAGACTCTGACTGCCGACCTGCCGGGACGGCCTGCCGAGGTGGAGATCTGGCTGCCCCAGGCCGGGATGATCGGCTTCCGCGGGCTCACGTTCGACGGCGATGCCGAGCCGGTGGCCCCCAGCGGACCGCGCTGGATCACCTACGGCAGTTCGATCACTCAGTGCAGCGGCGCCTACGGCCCCTCGGAGACTTGGCCGGCCTTGGTCGCCCGTCGGCACGGCTGGGACCTGGTGGCCCTTGGCTTCGCCGGGGAGTGCCACCTGGATCCGATCGCGGCCCGCACGATCCGGGACACTCCGGCGCGACTGATCTCGATGTGCCTCGGCGTCAACATCTACGGCGGCGGGACCTTCAGCGGCCGCACGCTGCCCGGCCAGGTCGAGTCGTTCGTCTCGACCGTCCGTGCGGGTCACCCGAAGACGCCGATCGTCGTCATCACTCCCCTGCTCGCCCCCAACCTCGAGGGCAAACCCAATGCGGTCGGCCTGACCCTCGACGACATCCGCGACTGCGTCGAGCGCGGCGCCCGGGTCGATCCCGGCGTACGCCTCATCGAGGGCCGCGACATCCTCACCAGGACCGAGGCCCTCGCCCTGTACGCCGACGACCTCCACCCCGGCCCCGACGGCTACCACCTGATCGCCGACCGCCTATCCCCCCACCTCACCCCGTAGTCCGACAAGCCGACCTTGTGCACCGGTTGGTCGCCACATCGCCCTTGGCCTCAACCGGTTGTTGCACATGATCTTTGTGTGGTGACTGGAGGTAGTGATGCCGGGTAGGCGGTTGGACGTGCGGGAGCGTCAGGTGATTGAG
>NZ_SJKB01000011.1 GCF_004331465.1 Kribbella pittospori | reverse complement strand
CGAGGCCGCGGCTTCTTCTTGCCCATGGGCTCCATGATGAACATCCTTCCGGAGCACAAGCTCCTGATCTCGGATGTCCGTCAAAACGGGTCAGGCCCATACGCCTCATCTATCTTCCCGGGGTACGCCCCGTTCGACGACGCGGGCAAACATGCTCGAGGGGGCGGCGCTCGAGGAGCTCGAGAAGGAGTCGGAACTCGAGTTCGGCCGAGTGTGCGGGATGCTCCGGGACCACAGCTCAACGGCGACAGTCGCCGCTGCCTTGCTCCGTGACTGGGCGCTCGAGTCTGGCTTGGCCGTTGACCCTGTCGAGCGCATCGAGGAGATCCTGCGTCGACGCGACGTCTTCGTCGAGGACGCAGCCCGGGCACTCCTCGCAGCACTCGGAATGCTTGCATCCTGAGGATGTCCAAGCCGTCCGCGACGTTGGGGATGTCCATCGAGCACTTCGGATGACGCCAGACGACCGTCTGTCACACGCTCACTAGTCGCGCCCGCGAGTCGAGCGGAGGCCATTGTCGTCTACCCACCAATAGCCGCCCCGTACCTCGGGAAGCTGGCCGGCGAGCAACTGGTCCAGCACAGCCAGACCCTCATGAGCCCACGGAGCAAGCGCCGCAGGTGCGTCGATCGGCGGGTCCACACCGAGAGCGGCGGCACGACGTACGAAGGCGGGATCTGTCACCTCGACAAGGGCATCATCGCTGGCGAGGCGGCCATCGATCGGCGGAATCGCGGCGCGGATGAGTTCGACGAGGTGATCGTTTGTCACATAGTCGTCCAGCGCTGCATCCACCGCGCCCGTGATACAGAGCGCAGCGTTCAGCGCCCATCGGTCCAGCAAGGCATCGAGTTCAGGTTCGCTCGTGGTCAGCGGGTCAAGCTCGGCCACGAGCAGCGCAAGGACGACACTCACCGCCGAATCACGAGTCCAGAACGACTGCCCACGGAACTCGACCCTGCTCGTACCCATGACAGGAGACTAGGACGCCGCGAGACCAATCCGGCCACGCCGCGACCCGCGTCTTCGCACTGTCGCAGATCACCTGGCGGACATCCGTCACACATCACCCGATCGAGGACAAACCAGTGACTGCCCCTTCGGCCGGATCGGTCTCTTATGGATCAAGGATTTCCGCACAAGCGGGCTTTCGAGACCGAGGGAATCATGGTCGAACTCTTCCTGGTACAAACCCCAGAAGCCGGTCCATTCACCGACTTCTGGGGGGTCAACCGTCACGATTGGCCGTCCGACGTGTTCAACATCCGGCCGGGAGAACTTTGGGTGGCGAGTGCCACGTCCCTGACCGGCTACCGGGCGGCATTCCACGCCCTGCAACCGACAGTGGACGGCAAACAGGTGAGTTCGCAGGAATGGCTCGAGCACCACATCAGGTAACCCAACGTCAGTCGGAGCGGCCCTTTAGGCGGCGGTTTACTGCGCGTTCCACCTCTCGGGTTGCCTCGCGTTCGGCTAGGGCGTGGCGCTTGTCCCAGGTCTTCTTGCCGCGGGCGAGGGCGATCTCCACCTTGGCGCGACCGTCCTTGAAGTAGAGGGTCAGCGGGACGATCGTCAGGCTGCCCTCGTTGATCTTGCGCTCGATCTTGTCGATCTGGGCACGGTGGAGCAGCAGCTTCCGCTTGCGGCGGGAGCCACCGTTGAACCAGCGGGCCTGGGAGTACTGCGGGATGTGTACGCCGTGCAGCCAGAGCTCCCGGTCCTCGACCTGGGCGAAGCCACCGACCAGGGACGCGCGCCCGGCACGAAGGGCCTTCACCTCCGGCCCCTGCAGCACGATCCCTGCCTCCCAGGATTCGCCCAGGTGGTAGTCATGGGCAGCCTTGCGGTTGCGTGCGACCACGGGTTCCGCGTCTGGCTTCTTCACACGACGATTCTGCCCCGACGAGCCAATTGACGCCGAACTCGTTTCCCTGGCCGAGGCGCAGTACTAGCCGGCCAGCTCGGCGACCCTGGCCAGATACTGCCGTGGTATCTCGGCCCGGGTTCGGAGCTCGATCGGATCGGCGTACGGGACCAGGCGTAACCACGACACGAGCCGGTGCACACCGACCAGCGCCTCGGTGGCGGTGATGTCGTCTCGCAGCAACCGTGGGTCGGCGTCGAGGTGATCACGCCATGCCGCGAGATAGACGTCGAGCAGTTCGTCGTGGTCCGTACGAGACAAGGGCGCTCGGGTCCATTCGACCACTGAGTCGAGGAAGCCGTGCAGCGAGACGAACGGATGGCCCCAGATCGCGTTGCCGACGTCGAAGAACCGCGGCCGGAGTACGCCGGTCGAGCGGTCGGCGAAGATGTTCGCGGGGTACACATCGTTGAGCTCCAGGTCGAGCGGAACGATGTCGCTGAGGTACGCCGTACGTCGATCCAACACCTCAGCGGCAAGCTCAGCTCGTTTCAGCATGTCTGGCTCGGGCCGCAGCGGATGTCCGGGCTGCAACGACGCCCATTCCTGGGCCACGGCCCGCACTCGGTCGCCTGCCGCGCTCGGTGCAAGCCCGATGATCCCGGGGTGGTCGGCCACGTTGAGACGGCCGAGGAGGGCGCACTGAAGATGGGCAAGCGCGCGTACGACGATGCGGCGCGTCGGCTGATGACGGACGTCAGGATGCGTGAGCGTCGTACCCTGATCGTCCGTGAGCAGCCAACTGCGTTCACGATCGACTGCGATCGGCGCGATCAGGTCATCCGGCGCGAGCCGGGCCAACGCGGCGACCAAACCGGCCTCGAATCGATGGCCAGGATTGTTCTCCTTAAGCCACACCAGCCCCTCGACGGACGGATAGCAGCGCACCACAGACCAGAAACGGGCCCGATAGGTGACCGGCGTACCGCTGATCCGACGACCCCGCTCGGCGAGGCGGCGACCAACCCAAGCATCTGCTGTCTGCGTCCACTCCGGCGACGTCCAGCGGCGGACCCACTGGCCCTCAGCGTCTGGGCCAAGAGGTCTGGCCGGCGGCGGGTTATGCGGCACCCCCGCGACGCTAACGGCCCGCCCCGACACATCAACCACGAGACACGCGACGTACGGACTCCCGATGAGCGGGCATCACCGACTCGCGAAGTCGATGTCCGACGACGTCGCGGAGCGATGGCTCACTGGATGCGGGACAACAAGAAGTCCCGCATCGATTGCGTGGGCTCGTAGAAGCCCCAGACACCATTAGAGAACTCACCAGCTGCGAACAAGGCAGCGGGCTCAACTCCTGAGAGCGTGTAGCCGCTCATGGTGTGCCGCTGGGCGGGGTAGGTCGGGTGGGCAACCACTACGCCCCCCACCGGTACAGGCTCCCACTCAAGCTTCCACGGGTTGGTGCCGGCGATATCAACTGGGTCGCCCTCGACCACTATCGCCCGGAACTCCCAACCCTTTGAGATGTCCACGCCGTCAGTGTGTCCCATGGTTGCCCGGCCACGCGTGACCTACTCGGATCTGTTGCTCGGGGGCGCCATGGTCCTCACCGGTGGTGAGGACCATGGCGGTGGGGTTAGTCGGTCTTGGGTTGTGGCTTGAAGCGGCGTACTTCGTGAGGCCAGCCGCAGCCCTCCGCGATCTTGCCGGCCCACATCTTGGCGGTCTCGTCATCGGGCACGTCCACCAGGGCGAACCCGCCCAGAAACTCCTTGGTCTCGACGTACGGCCCGTCGGTGATCAACACCTCGCCACTGGTGGGGTCGGCGTTGTAGACCGGGCCGTCCTCCTCTTCCAGTCCCCCGGCAAAGACGTACACGCCGGCGGCCTTCATTTCGTTGACGACCGCCATGGCGAGCGGGCCGCGCCCACGGAACCACTCCTCGGTGTGGTCGCCCACCCACTGCTGGTTGAAGTAGATGAGGTACTCGGGCATGTCTGCTCCTCCGGCTCCAGCGGACCCCATGTCCGCCTCCACCAACGCTACGAACGGCCTCCGGTCGATCCGACAACCGACACCAAAAGAATTTACGGGGTCGGATCTCTGGGGTCCTGGGGCCATCCGCAGAGGTACGATCCCGAGGGTGGCGCAGTACCTGTTCAACCTCGTCAAGGCCGACGGCCAAGCCGTGCGCGAGCTGGCCGCTGGGTTCCTGCGAGCCAGTATGTGGGGCGTCGATGCCGACGAGGCGCACGCCGATGCGCTTGCGCCCGGCGATCAGGTTCTCATCTATCTAGGCGCACCCGAGCGGGTGTTCATCGGCCGCGCAGAGCTTGCCTCGGCTGTCCATGATTGGACACCGTCCGAGGCGCAGGGGTATCCAGGCGATTCCACTCGCGGAGTGCTGCTGGCTCACGTCGAGGAATGGGACCCACCCGTGCCGATGCAAACAGTGCTGCCGCGAATCCCCCCGTCCGAGAAGGCAAAGGCCGACTTCGACACCGGCGTCGTTCGCATCACAGCCATCGAATACGAAACAGCCCTCGCCGTGGCAGCTGAACGCTAACGACCGCCGCATCCATGGCCCTCCTCAGTCCGATTGGCTTCGCTCGCGAGAAGTCGTGCGGTCCTGACGACGTACGGCTGGAGAACCAGTCCCATCAGTTGGCATCGCGCGTGTCGAGACGGACCGATGATTTGCCAACAGTCGTTCGGCCCTGACTGCCAGAAGCTGTATCTCACGCTCGATGTCCTCGCCGTCGAGAATGAACTCGAGCGAGTCCTCGTCGGTGTACTAGCGGTAGATCACCTGTTCAAGTTCGTCAGCCGACGCATTCTCCATGTGCAGACGCCCAGCGAGAGCGACGATGTCGGAAGCATCTTTGCGGCGCTGGGCAACCAACTTGGTGGCCAGCAGAAACTCGTCGGCGGCGTACGTGATGTGTAGACCAGGCCCATCACCGCGTTGCAAAGCGCCTTCTGGCAGTGGCGGCATCCACGGAGTGGCTCGGGTGTTCAGCCAGTCTTCGGGGAGCTTGCGTTGGCTTGCCATTGCGCGAGCTTCGTCGACCACGACCTCGTCGCGCATGATGGCGTCGATGTCCTCCGTACGGCGAGGTTGTCATTCGAGGTGACGGCAATCGCGGCGTCTCCGACGACAAAGACCGATGCAGAGGTGCCACGCGTCTTGAGTCGCTTGTCGAGCTCAGACAGGAGGTCGACGATTTCGCCGGCTGTGAATTCGTTGCGCGTGTCGCTCACGCAGTCACCAGGTCACGAGCAGGGACAAAGATGTTGGCCCGCGCCAGGTAGTCCGGAGTTTGCTCGATGATCTCGTCGCGGTCCAGGAACGGATGCTCGGGGACCCATGGATCCGAGAGCACCTCGACCTTGGTCCATTCGGGTGGATCCTCGCCCGCTGCCTCGAATTCGTGGGCAGTCAGGACGGCGAGCAGCGTATCGAAGCCCGCCTGACCAGTCGTTCCCGGCGCTGCCTCCCAAGCTGCTTCGGAACCATCGTGACGGCGAAGCAGCAAGCGCAGGTGGTCGCGGCCCTGGAGCAACATCCGCCACGCCCATTCCTCATCACTCGCCTCGCGAATGGCTGTCGCTGTAGCCGGGGCAGTCATAATCCGATACTCACGCGCCCTGTGTAGGGCGTGAGCAATCCGCCCAGCCCGCAGGACGAACTGCGCCGTGGGCTTGGTCTTGCCAGAACGATAGGTGGAGAGGCGGGGAGCAGAAGTGCGGAGCGCAGTGGCGAACGCAGCCTGGGACAGCCCGCTCTCGGCGAGGGCGTGGTTCAGCAGTTCGCTCACCGCCTGACTGTCCTTGTCCATCTTTGACACTCCTAGATCCCTTATCTAATCAGATAATAGTCCGGTCGCCTCGCCAAGCCAACGCCAACCGGCCGTGGATAACTGGTTGCCTGGTTGGTGGTGCTCCTTGAGACTCCGGTCGCGTGGATGATGGGGAGCTTGAAGGGCTGTTGAAGAACGAGCGGTATCCGCGGTCTGCTGGGTACTCGGCTCGGTGGATGATTGACGGGGCGATGGGGCCGAACCCTGTGTGGCAGGCGGAGGCATTGACCGATCTCATGCCGCTCGAGCCCGGCATGCGGGTGCTCGACCTGGGATGTGGCACCGCTTTTGAGCTCGATCTTCCTGGCGAAGGAATTCGGCGTTGAGGTGTGGGCGACTGACCTGTGGATCACGCCCGGCGAGAACCTGCGCCGCGCGGCCGAGGCTCAGGTGGAAGACCAGGTTCACCCCGTCTATGCCGAGGCCCATGCCCTGCCGTTCGCCGAGGACTTCTTCGATGCGCTCGTCAGCATCGGCGCCTACCACTACTTCGGCACCGACGATCTCTACCTCGGCTACTTCTCACGCTTCGTGAAACGCGGCGGCCGGATCGGCATCGTTCAGCCCGGTCTCGCCCAGGAGTACGAGACGCTTCCCCCACCACACCTTGCGCCGTACTGGAAATGGGACTTCTGCGCGTGGCACAGCCCCGCCTGGTGGCGCCGGCACTGGGAGAAGACCGGCCTGGTCACCGTCGAGGTCGCCGATCGCCTGCCCGACGGGTGGCGAGACTGGTTGCAGTGGAACGAGGCCTGCGACCACGACAGCGGTACGCCGGGACAGGAAGAAGCGCAGATGCTTCACACCGACGCCGGCCGCACCCTCGGCCTCACCCGAGTCATCGCCCGCCGCAACAACTAGCCGCCGCCACGTCAATGAGCAGCTCGGCTATGCCCCCGCACAGTGCGTGCACTGGATGATGCGGCCACTTCACTGACCTGGTGTGGCAGCTCTACTGGCGGTGGCGTCGCGGATGTCGTTGACTGTCGCCGTACTACGCGCCGGCAACTCAGGAAGGTAGAACATGAGAGCTCTCCTTACGTCGAGCGGGATCAAGAACGACAGCATCCGCGACGCGCTGGTTGACCTGCTGGGCAAACCGATCGCCGAGTCCAACGCCCTGTTCATCCCCACCGCCCTCCTCCCGTTTCCCGGCGGCCCTGGCATGGCGTGGGAAACGATCGCCGGCAAGCGTTCGTCGTTGTTGTGCGGTCTGGGCTGGAAATCGCTCGGGATCCTGGAACTGTCGGCGCTGCCAAGCATCGAGAAGGACACTTGGATGCCGGGGGTCCGCGACGCCGACGCACTGCTGTTCGGGGGCGGCGACCCCCTGTTTCTCGCCGGCTGGATGCGGCGCTCCGGTCTGACCGATCTCCTGCCGACGCTGCGCTCCGAGGCGGTCTACGTGGGCGTGAGCGCCGGGAGCATCGCCGCTACCTCCACCTTCATCGAGACCTTCGTCGACCCGCCCCGCTCGAGCGACGGACCGCTGAAGACGGAGAACATCGTCTTCGCCACGCCCGAGGGTGACCTCGACAGGATCCTGGTCACGGGACAAGGAGCGGGACTCGTCGACTTCGGGATCATCCCCCACTTCGAGCACCCGTGGCACCTCGACGCATCCGTGGCCAACGCCGAGAAGTGGGCGGCAAGGATCCCTGCGCCGACGTACGCGATCGACGACGACACCGCGATCAAGGTGGTCGACGGCGCCGTCGACGTCGTCTCCGAGGGCCAGTGGAAGCTGTTCCAGCCCTGACGGAGGCTGAGATGAGCGAGCAGGGGTGGCGGCAGTTCCCTGCCGCGGAGGGTGTGGACGACTGGGTCGTACTGCACGGCGGACCGACGGCGGTGTTCCGCGTCGCGTCGCTCGGTGCGGCGGCCCAGGTTGCGGCGGCGGTCGCGCAGGTCCCGGGCCTCGAGGACTCGGGACGCTGCTGACGATCGCCGATGGCTGCCTGACCGTGCGGTTGACCCGCGGCATCTGGCGGCTGCAGCAACGGCGTCTCGACTTCGCGCGGGCGATCTCTGCGCTCGCCCGTTGCGACATGCCATGCACGTCGACGTGTCGGCAACCGCGCCGGCAACCGCGCCTGGCCCGACGGCGCCACACTCGGCGATCCCAGCGCTGAGTGAGAGCGCAGTGGCGGCCGCGGCCCGCTGCACGGCGACCGGTTCGGCGCACCCGAGTCGTGTTTCCGGGTTGAACGCAGTCGTCGGCCGATGAGCGGAGCGGCGCCGGGTACTGCGGCTACGATCCGGCGATGGATGTCGACTGGAACGGCGAGTTGGTCGATCAGCTCGAGTCGCATTGGCGACATCGGCTGCGGCCCCGACTCGACGGCCTGACCGATGACGAGTACTACTGGCAGCCGGTTCCCGACTGCTGGACGATCAGCCGCCGAGGAGCGAGCTCGGCCGCGATGTCATTCGGCGCGGGAGACTTCACCTGGGATTACGGTGAGCCGCAAGACCCGGAGCCGGTGACCACCATCGCCTGGCGTCTCGCCCACCTGATCGTTGGATTCGCGGAGATGAACGGGACCCACTTTGACGGCCCGCCGACGTACATCGCGACCTTCAACTATGCGGGCACAGCCAAAGAAGCGCTCCGTCAACTCGATGACGCCCACGACCTGTGGGTCAAGGGCGTCCGGAGCCTCGGCGCAGCAGGCCTCGCCCAACCGCAAGGCCCGACAGCCCCACCCGAATTCGCAGACGCACCAATAGCAAGGCTCGTCCTGTACACGAGCCTGGAAGTCTTCCACCACGGCGCCGAAATCTGCCTGCTCCGCGACCTTTACCTACGAAACCGCCCGATCCACATCGGCGCCGAACAGACCGCTCAACCCATGGGCCGTCACGACCGAGGAGCTACGTGATCGGCAGCGCGAGCACGACGACGTTGCTGAGGTAGACCTTGCCGTTCCAGTCCTCACAAGTCACGAGCACCAGCCGAGCACGAACACTTTGGTCGAACAGTTGCGTCGCCCGCTTCGCGAGTGCGGCTTTCCGGTACGTCGTCACCGTCGCGACCCGGTAACGCAACTGACCACGTGCCGTCGACACGACGACGACGGACCCGGGGACCAGCCGGTCGAGCTTGTCGAAGGCCCCACCGCCGTTGTGCACCGTGTGCCCGGTGATGACCGCGGAACCACGCGCGCCGCCGGGCTGTGCGCCTCCTGACCACCAACCGACCGTCGACGGATCTGATGGCGGTGTCAGCGCACCGTGTGCGGCCTTGATGGCGACGACTGGAGCTTTGACGTCGAGTTGCGCAATGGTGAGGCTGGTCGGCCGTCCAGCGCGAGCCGCCGGGACACGGCCGGTCGATGAGGTCGTGGCAGCAGCGGACGAAACTGCCCGGGGTGGTTCCGCGACCGCCTCGTTCGAGCGTCCCGCAACCGCTGCTGCCGGCGAAGCAGAGCCCGTCGGTGACGGCGACGTACCAGCGTCGTCGTCATTGAACTGCAGGTACGCACCAGCCGCGAGCACGCCCGCGCCGACAATCGCGACCGCCCCGCTCCACCGGAGTGGGGCGCGACGGCCGCGACGGCGGGCAGAACTCATATCAGGCGCTGTGCCTTCCGCGTCGCCGGAGACCGACAACCACTCCACCGGCAAGCATCAGGCCACCGGCCGCGAGCAGAAGACCACCTGCCAGGCTGAACGGGCTGTTGCTACCGGCAAGCGAACCGGTCGAGCCGCCACCGAGACCGGCGTCGACCTCGGTCGGCACACCGGGAGTGGGCGATTCCGAGCCACCCGGTACGTCGGAGGCCGGAGTCGACGAGGTCGCGGTGGGCGGAGTCGACGGGGACTCCGACGGCGGGGTCGACGGAGACTCCGACGGGGTCGTCTCCGGTGTGGTCGGAGGCGTCGTCGGTGGGGTCGTCTCAGGCGTCGTCGGAGGCGTGGTCGGCGGAGTCGTCTCCGGCGTGGTGGGCGGCGTGGTCGGAGGCGTCGTCGGCGGGCTGGTGGGCGGGGTGGTGGTGTTGCAGCCCTCGACCCAGAAGACCTTGTGCTTGACGTCGTGGCCCTTCGAGCCGGGGGCGTTGACGGTGAGCTTCACGTGGTAGCCCTGCTGGGGATGCGGCTGACCGGTGAACTTCAGCGTGTACGTCTCCCTGGCGTCGAGGTCGGTACCGCCACCGGCCGCATCCTCACCGATGAACGGGTGCAGATTGCCGGACACCACCTGGAGGCCGGCATCCGCGGTCGGCGCCTGGTCCTCGAAGGTCACCGTGGCGTTGAACGACGCGTCCTTGTCGTAGTTGTAGAACTCGACCACGAACGTGCAGCCCTGGTGGGGGTTGTTGTCCGGTTGGTCGCTCTGGAGCTCGTCGTCCTCGATCTTGACCGTGCCGTTGTTGCCTGGCGGGTTGCCATGGCCGTTGGCGGCAGCCGACTGGTCGGCGTTGGCCGACGGCGCTACCAGGAGAGCTGCCCCGCCGAGCAGCAGTGACAACGCGCCGGCGGCGGCGAAGATGCTCGCGGCACGGGAACGGGTACCCACGGGGGTCATGTCTGTCCTCGAACGGTGCAGGGAATGGTCCAGGAGAAGTATTTCGGTCCCATCACAGCAGTCAAGGTGGTTCGGTAACGATTGGCCACGCAGTGAAGGAAGTTGTCCACAGCCCCTGTGTACAACTGCATCTCGGCCCGCGCCGGCGAACCTCGTGTTCACCGGCGCGTCGCCGGAACGTTGCCGATGACAAGGGCCACCGGTACGTCGTCGTCGAGCCGTCAGCCGGAGTGACGGCCGGTACGGCGGAGCGCGGTGATCGAGCCGCCGGCGAGCAGCATGCCGCCGATCGTCATCAGGATTCCGCCTGCTTCATCGGAGTGGTCGTCGGTCGCCGCCGTGGCCGCGGACCGGGTCGGCGGACCGGCGAGTCCAGCATTCACCGCCGTCGGCACACCCGGCGAGTGCGGACGTTCAGTGTGGTGGGTCGCCGGCGGTGTGCCCGATGGCGCACCCGACGAACTGCCCGAAGGGGCACTGGACGACGTCCCTGAAGACGGACTGCTCGGAGGCGTGGTCGGCGGTGTCGTCGGCGGCGTGGTTGGGGGCGTCGTCGGAGGCGTCGTCGGAGGTGTAGTGGGCGGCGTCGAGCCAGGAGGTGTGGTCGGTGGCGTGGTGGGAGGAGTGGTCGGAGGCGTCGTTGGCGGCGTCGTCGGAGGCGTCGTTGGCGGCGTCGTCGGAGGTGTCGTGGGCGGCGTGGTCGGAGGTGTCGTGGGCGGCGTGGTCGGAGATGTCGTGGGCGGCGTGGTCGGAGGCGTGGTGGGAGGTGTGGTCGGAGGCGTCGTGGGAGGAGTGGTCGGCGGCGTCGTGGGCGGCGTGGTCGGTGGCGTCGTCGGTGGCGTGGTGGGAGGTGTGGTGGGCGGCGTGGTTGGTGGGGCGTCGCAGCCCTCGACCCAGAAGACCTTTGATTTGCTGTCGTTGCCTTGCGACCCAGGTGCGGTCACGGTGACCTTCACGTGGTAGCCCTGCTGCGGTTGCGGTTGCCCGGTGAACGCCAGCGTGTAGATCTCCCTGGCGTCCAGGTCCGTACCGCCGCCGGCCGGGTCCCCGCCGATGAACGGGTCCAGGTTGCCCGACACCACCTGCAGTCCGCCGTCCGCGGTGGGAGCCTGGTCCTGGAAGATCACCTGCGCGGAGTACGGACCCTCGTCGTAGTTGTAGAACTCGATCGCGAACGTGCAACCCTGATGCGGATTGTTGTCGGGCGGACCGCCGTCGATGTCCACGCCGTCGATCTTGATCGTGCCGTTGTTCCCCGGCGGAGCGGCCAACGCGGCACCGGCCGGCCAGGAAGCATCGGTGGGCCTGGAGATCAGCACCCCCGCCCCGATCAGAACCGTCAACGCTCCAGCTGCGACAGCCGCTCCCGCGAGCCGCGCACCAACCCGTTGCATGACCATGCCCGTCCCCCTGTCTGACAACGCGGTCAAACCATGGGCGGAGATCTCATCTGCAGTATGAGGCTTCCGTTGCCTAAGTCAACAACATGGGCCATCTGAGCGCCGGCGGGTAGTGCGTCTGTCAGCCAGTTCGATCAGGCCCGGAAGCGCTGGCCGTTCGAGCCGCCATGCCGGATCTGGTCGAGTGACCAAAGGTTGTCCGAGCAGTCGTCGAATGCGTACCCGCCCTCGGCCAGGAGACGCTCGACAAGGTCACGCATTTCGGCTTGGTAGTCCCCGCGACCGGAAACACGAACCTCGACCCAAGCGCCCGCGAGTTCATCACTCACCTGCCGCAGGGCATCCAGCTCGGGTGCAGAGAATGAGCCCTCGTCCTCCAGCGCTTGGATCAGGTCTTGGGCTGATTCGTGGCGGGTCAGGGTGACCTCGAGCCGGTGTTCGGCTTCGAACCATTCTGATCCTGCGCGTTCGCCGAAGCTGTCGAGGAGGGACGTCAGCTGAGGCAGCTCCATGTTCGGGAAGACCTGGACTGACCTCATGCTCAGCAGTGTTTCAGAGGTTGGCGTGGTGCCACGTGCGGCCTGCGATGTTGGGTGGGTGGGTTAGCGAGGGCTGGATTGCGTGCCAGGTTGCGTCCCAGGTTTGGGGGTGCTGCGTGAGGGTCTGGCACACAGTGTGTGCGAGCTCGGCCGGGGTGTGGTTTGTCCACGGGAAGTCGACGAAGATCTGATAGGTGTTGCTGAGCTGGAGTGCTACCCGGAACACGGCTGAGTTTCGGTAGTCGTTGGCGACCCAACTCGGCTTCAAGCCGTGGGTGAGAAGTGCCTGCTGGTCGAGGTCGCGCAGGATGAGTCGCCCCGCGGTCCGGTCGGACGTTTCCCAGTCGTAGTTGGTCGCCAGGCGATCGACCTGAACGTCGTACTCCGCCGCAGCGAAGGTGACTCCGCGATTGATGGGGACTTCGTACAGCCAGTCCCAATGGACGAGATCGTCATCCCTCACGATCGTGACGTCGGTCGAACCGCAGCCGTACACGCCGCACTCGCACCGCGCGATCGGGATCGTATGCGCCTCCGCGGTGGCGACGAGACGGTTGTCGGGGACGAGTACGTCGTACGGATCCATCCCGAGCCCGGCCCCGACCGCCGTCATCTCGACATCGTTGACGTAGACAAGCACCTGGAATCCACCGCCGGACTCATCGGGTACGTCGGCCACCTCGAACCGGATCGCGTCGACGCCGGGGCGACGTACGGTCCCACCTCCGGCAGCAACGGCCTGGCCCACCCGGAGAGTTCCCGGCAGGGGAATACCGAGCTCTTCGAACGTGGTGTCGACCAGCGTCTGAAGGTCACCCAAGCGGTCTCGCGGCGAGGCTCCCGCGAGTTCACGCAGTGCAGGCGAGTCGAGTCCATCCGCGAGAGCGGCACATGCGGTGTCGATCAGATCGTCCGTGCCGAAGCCGGTTTTCGTGTTCCACCGCGCGACCGCATCAAACAGCCGCTGCTCCGGGACTACCCGACCCTGGTCCTCGCTCACGACAGCATCATCCGGCAACACCCCGTCCCGACACACACCGATTTGATCAAGCAGCCCGACTAAATGGGTTTGCGGGCGATGAGGTAGCCGTGGGGTGTGGTCTCCGTGTCCTGGGGTTCGCGGATTGTGGTGGTCCAGGGGGTGAAGCCGGCGGCTTGTAGGAGGGTGGCCAGGTCGGTGGGTTGTTGGCGGTACCAGGTGATGGAGATGGGGGTGCTTAAGAATTCGGTGCGGTGGTTGTGTTCGGTGCCGATCTGGAAGGCGAGCATGAGTACGCCGCCTGGTGCGAGGACTCGGTGGAATTCGGCGAAGAGTTGTGGGCGCTGGTCCCACGGGATGTGGATGATCGAGTAGTAGGCGAGCAGTCCGCCGAGGGCTGCATCCGGAAGGTCCATCGCCAGCATCGAACCCTCCTCGAACCGGAGGTGCGGGTGGGTACGACGAGCCAACGCCAGCATCCCGGGCGACACGTCGATGCCGAACGCATCCAGCCCCAACTCCGACAGCAGGATCGTCACCCGGCCCGGTCCACAGCCAACATCGGCGACAAGATCGTTGCCGCCGGCCCGTACCAGCTCCGCGAAGGCGGCGAACAGCGCACGGTCGAGGGGCCTGTCATCCAGATCGGACGCCACGACGTCGGCGTGCTCGGAAGCAAGAGCGTCGTACGAGTCCCGCAGGGCGGCAGCAAACGAAGCATCCATCACGACCCGGCACACTAACCGCCACCACCGACAGTCGGAACCTGGCGAGGCCTCGGACAGCGGCCACGCCGTCGGAGGATCGGGGCGAGGTGGCGGATGGCGGCCACGCCTCAGAGGATCCCGGCGAGGCGGCGGACGGACGTCAGGGGAGTCGGGCGAGGCGGCGGATGGCGGCTAGGGCGTTGGGGGATCCGGGCCAGTGGCGGTCGAGGGCCTCGGTGCCTGCCCGGCGGGTGACTGAGCGGAGGGCGAACGCGACGATCACCGCGTCGTCGGCGTACCCGATCACCGGGATGAAGTCGGGCACCAGGTCGAACGGCAGCGCGAGGTACGCGAGCAAGAGCCAAAGCCGGACCCGCACCCCACGAGGCAGCGTCGGATCAGCGGCGAGGCGACGCAGGAGCCGGACCAGATCGGGCAGCAGACGCAGAGCTTCACGGACGCGCAGTTCGTCCGGCCGGCCGATCCACAGCGCGGCGATCAGCGCGAGCCAGAGCAGCAGCACGCCACCAACAACACCCGCCACCACAGACCACCACGCAGCCGACACACGACCATTCTCCCGAACTCACAGAGGCGCCGACCCGTTCTCCAGGTAGGCGGTCGTAGACAAGGCAAGGGAATCCAGCGCGGCTGCGACCCGGGCGTACTGGTTGGAGTCGAGCAGTTGCTCGGCCTCAGCCAACTGCACGAAACGAATCGCACTCGCTTCGGTGGGGTCGAGAGCGATGCGGTCAATCTCGGACGGCGTGAGTACGCCGCCATCGAAGATGAACGCGACCACCTCAGTGAAGTCCCCGAACTGCGGCACCCAATCCACAGCGAGCAGCGCCCCAGGTTCCACCACGAGCCCGATCTCCTCCTCCACCTCGCGCTGGGCAGCCCGCCGTGGCGACTCGTCCTGTTCGACCGCACCACCAGGCAGGTCCCAGGTCGGCTTGTACGGCGGATCGAGCACCAGCAACCGCCCTGCCTGGTCCGTGAACAGGCAGTCGGCCGCCATCCGTTTGGTCGGGAACTTCGCGGTGAAATGAGCCTCGTCAGTCACGTCGCCCAGAAAACCACAGGTGCTCGGGGGCAGTTTCGTGTTTACGCTCTTTCGGGGAGGGTGAGGTGCGGATCCGGCTGCTTGGGGGCTTTGGGGTCGATCGCGGGCAGTTGCCCGTCGATGGCCGGGCTTGGCGTCTGCGGAAGGCGCGGACGCTGGTCAAGATGCTGGCGCTGACGCGGGATCAGCGGCTGCACCGGGACGTGCTGCTCGAGGCCTTGTGGCCGGATCGAGCGCCGACGTCCGCGGTCAACAATCTCCATCAGGCGTTGTACGTCGCCCGCCGGGTGCTCGCCGGCGACGGGTCGAGCGACGGCCTGCTCGAGCTGCGCGACGACTTCGTAGTACTGCGGGCCAACCGCACCGTCGAGGTCGACGTCCGGACGTTCGAAAAGTTAGCGGCGCTCTCTCGTGAGAGCGGCGCTCTCGCTGACCTGCGCGCCGCGGTCGCGGCGTACGGCGGCGACCTCCTCCCCGAGGATCGCTTCGAGGACTGGGCCGCGCGGCCGCGCGAGGAACTCCGGGCAACCTACTGCGACCTCCTCGTCGACCTAGCGGACGCGGCTGCCGAGGCCGGAGAGGACGTGGAGGCTCTCGATGCCCTGCAGCGCGCGCTCGCCATCGACCCGCTGCACGAACGCGCCGTCCGCAGCCTGATGCGACGCCATACGACGATGGGCCGGCTGTCCGAGGCGCTCGCACAGTACGAGCGGTTGCGTGGCGAACTGCGTACGACGTACGGCACCGATCCGGACCCTGAGACGCAGCGGGTGTACCGCGACCTGCTGACCGGCAGCGTCACAGTCGACGACCCACCGACGACGGTCCGGCACAACCTCGCGCCGGCGTTGACGAGCTTCGTCGGCCGCGAGCGCGAGATCGCCGACGTACACCGCCTGCTGGAGCGAGGCCGGCTGGTCACGCTCACCGGCGTGGGCGGTGCCGGCAAGACCAGGCTCGCCGAGGAGGCCGCTCGCCGACTGCATGAGTACGCCGACGGAGTCTGGATCGCCGACCTCGTACCAGTGGCGGATCCGCACCTCGTCGCGGACACCGTCGCGGCCGCACTCGGGCTGGACCCCGCAGCAGGCTCGGATTCCCTGCGCACACTGATCACCCGCCTGGCTCCCCGGAACCTCCTCCTCGTGCTCGACAACTGCGAGCACCTGCTCCCCGCCTGCGCCGGACTCGTCAGCGCAGTACTGCGAGGTTGCCCCGGCGTCACCGTCCTCGCAACGAGCCGAGAGCCACTGCACGCTCCAGGCGAGGTGACCTTCCGCGTCCCTTCACTCGAGCTCCCGGAGCCAGCGGATACCGATGATCTCGACCGACTCGGGACCCTGGCATCCGTACGCCTCTTCGTCGAGCGCGCCCAGGACGTCCGGCCCGGCTTCGTCCTCGACGCGGACAACGCCAGCGCCGTCGTCGAGATCTGCCGCTGTCTCGACGGCATCCCGCTCGCACTCGAGCTCGCCGCCGCGCGCGCCTCGCACCTCGAGCCGGCGGAGATCGCAGAGCGCCTCGGTGAAGCGCTCCCCCTGCTGAGCCGGCACGGCGAGATCACCCGCCATGCGACGTTGCGTGCGGCGCTCGAATGGAGCCACGCCTTGCTGTCGGACGACGAGCAGGTGCTGTTCCGCCGGCTCGCGGTGTTCGCAGGCAGCTTCTCCCTCCCGTCCGCCGAGCAGGTGTGCGCGGACGAGCGGATCCCCGGTCCGACGGTGCTGGACTACCTCGGCCGCCTGGTCGACAAGTCCCTGCTGGTGGTCGACCACGACGGCCCTCGCTCCCGCTACCGCCTGCTGGACACCATCCGGCAGTTCGCGCGGGAGCGGCTCGTCGCCGCCCGGGAGATCGGACCGCTGGAGGCCGCTCACTGCCGGCACTTCCTGGAACTGGCATCCGACCAGGACCCCGAACGAGCCGGTGTTGTCGTCGAACGCCCGCAGTTGCTGGACGCCGACCACGACAACCTTCGCGCCGCACTCGCCTGGGCCCTCCACCACGATCACGAACGAGCCCTGCTGCTCGGAGTGAGCCTGTCGCAGTACTGGCTGGCACGCGGTCACTTCGCCGAAGGAGCCGGCTGGCTCGAGCGCATTCTCGAGGCGCCCGCCCCACCGTCCCCGGAGCGGGAGCGGGCGTACTTCGCGCTGGCGACCCTCGATGCCCGGAGAGGTCTGAGCGACCGACTCCCCGGTCTCGGAGACGAGGCGGTCGCGGTCGCCGCGCAGTCCGACGACCCTGCCGCCGTCGTGTCCGCCCAGGTACTGCGCGGCACTCTGCTGCTCGGTAGCGGAGACCTCAATGAAATCGAGCAGATCGCCGCAAACGGGCTGGTCCGGGCCGACTTCCTGGCGGCGGCACCCGTGGCCGCTGCCGCCCGCGGGCTGGCCGCGATGGCCGCGTTGTTCCGGGAGGACGTCGTACCCGCGCAGGAACGGTTTGCCGAGTGTCTGCGGCGGCTGAGTCTCATCGACGTGACCGCTGTCCCGTTCTTCCCCGCCGTCACGATGTGTATGCCGCTCGCGCCCGTCGACGGATCGCTGGTGCCGGTGTTCGAGGAGACCTTCCTGCTCGGCCGACGGGTCGGCGCCGTACAGGGCCGCGGCTACGCTCTGTCCGCCTTCGCTGACGCCCATCGGCTGGCAGGCGACCTGGACGCCGCGCTGGACGCCGTACGACGGTCGGTCGACACGTTCGCCGGCATCGACGACGCGGCCGGGCTCGGCCACGCTCTCAACCATCTGGGGTGCATCGAGCGCGACCAGGGACTGTTCGAACCGGCCGAGGAGCATCTCCGCGAAGCGCTGCGGATCCGCGAGCAACTGGGAGATCGCCGCGCGGAGAACCTCAGTCTGGCCAACCTCGGGCTGCTGTCCGCAGCGGCCGGTGACGCCTCAGCCGGACGACGTCTCACCCGCATCGCCGTCGATCGCGGCGAGGCCGTCGACGACGTATCCGGCGCGGCCGGCGCGCTGCTGAACCTCGTCATCGTCGAACTCTTCGCCGGCGAACGGAACGCCGCCCGGCTTGTCGCGGAACAGGTGATCGAGGCCTTCCATCCGCAGGGGTATCTGCGCCTCGAGGCGTGGATACGGCTCCTCGCCGCCGAACTCGCCCAAGAGGACGGTGACACCGAGACACTGGCCAGACACGGCCGGGCAGCGTCCGAACTGTTCGCCCGGCTGGGCTGCCACATCGGTACGGCGCGTGCGGCCGCCCTCCCGCTGCGTCCGCTCACGGCGCGCTAAGGCACGCTAAGCCACTGCGAAGGCCGTCTTCCTAGCGTCGTGTTGTCCAGGAAAACCTCCTGGGCAGGACGAATCAGGAGTAGCGATGACAACGACGCAAGCGCGGCAGGACACGCTCGGGGAGGCCACGCTCGGCGAGCTCGCCGAGGGACTTCGTGGCGAGCTGGTCCGCCCGACCGACCCTACGTACGACGAGGCACGGTCGATCTGGAACGCCGCGCACGACAAGAGACCCGCACTCATCGTGCGGTGCCGCGGGGTGGCCGACGTCATCCGGGCCGTCGAGTTCGCCCGGAGCGAGGGGCTCACACTGGCCGTCCGGGGCGGCGGCCACAGCATCCCCGGCTTCTCGACCACGGACGGTGGACTGGTGATCGACCTGTCCCCGATGAACGCAGTACGGATCGACCCTGACCGGCGCCGCATCGTGGCGCAGGGCGGATGCACCTGGGGAGATGTGGACGCCGAGGCACAGGCGTTCGGCCTGGCTGTAACAGGGGGTTTGGTGTCCACGACCGGTGTCGCCGGGTTCACGCTCGGCGGCGGGATCGGCTGGCTGGTGCGCCGGGCCGGTCTGGCCTGCGACAACCTGGTCGGGGCCGACATCGTCACGGCGGACGGCCGGTACCTGCACACGAGCGAGGACGAGAACCCGGAGCTGCTCTGGGCGTTGCGTGGCGGTGGCGGCAACTTCGGCGTCGTCACGTCGTTCGAGTTCAAGGCGTACGAGGTCGGTCCGACGGTCTTCGCCGGTCTCGTCTTCTACCCCGGCGACAAGGCGGCCGACGTACTGCGGGGATTCGGCGCGGCAGCGGCCTCGGCACCGGACGAGTTGTCGCTGGCAATCAACCTCACCACCGCACCGCCGTTGCCGTTCCTGCCCGAGGAGGTGCACGGGAAGCCGATCGTCGCCGTACTCGGCATGTGGTCCGGGCAGGCGGAGGATGGTGACGCAGCGACCCGGCCGTTCCGCGAGCTCGCGCCTGTGGTGGCCGATCTGTTCGGTCCGATGCCGTACAACGCGATGCAGACGCTGCTCGATCCGCTGTTCCCGCGCGGTATGCGGAACTACTTCCGGTCGGCGTTCTTCCACGACCTCGGGCCGGCGACCGTCGACGCGCTGGTCTCATCGCACAGTCAGGTGCCGAACGGCGTGTCCGAGCTCCACGTTCACCATCTCGGTGGGGCGATGGGCCGGGTTCCGGCGGATGCCACCGCGTTCGGTACGCGGGACCACGAGTACATCCTCAATGTGGTCGCGCGGACTCCGGACGCCGATGGCTTCGACACCGCGGTTCAGTGGGCCCGCGCCGCGGGCGCCGCACTCGGACCGGACGCGGCGTCGTACGTGAACTTCACCGGTGAGACGAACGCGGACATCGTCCGGGCGTCGTACCCGCCGGCGACGTACGAGCGGCTCGTCGCGGTGAAGGACGCCTACGACCCGACCAACCTGTTCCGGCTCAACCAGAACATCCCGCCGTCGGCGGGTTCGGATCGGCGATAGGGGTAGTCGCCGGTTGCACAGGCCCGGCTCCGGATCAGGTGGTCCGGAGCCGGGCTCTGCTTGCTACTCAGTTCTTGATGAAATCGGCGAACATGCCGGGCTCGTAGGAGCCGCCGGGGGTGCGCGGGATGACGTTCATCCGGTTGGCCGCGTTGATGATGGCGACCAGGGAGATCAGCGCGGCGAGCTGGTCGTCGTCGTAGTGCTTGCGGGCGTGCGCCCAGGTCTCGTCGGAGACGCCCTGGTGGGTGTCGGCCATCCGGGTGCCCTCCTCGGTGAACGCGAGCGCGACGCGCTCGGCCTCGGTGAAGACCGTGGACTCACGCCACGCGGCGATCAGGTTGAGCCGCGTCGGGGTCTCACCGGCCGCGGTGGCGTCCTTGGTGTGCATGTCGATGCAGAAGCCGCAACCGTTGATCTGGCTGGCCCGGATCTGGACCAGGAACTGGACGGTCTTCGGCAGCGTCGACTGCTCGAGCAGCAGCGCCAGGCCGGCGAAGCGCTTGCCGAGCTTGGCGGCCCACTCGTTCTCCATCATGTTGAATCGGGCGTTCATAGTGTCGTCCTTCGGTCTGATGTTGTGGTCGTGACGAACACAAGATGCCGACGGGCCGATCCGCGTGACAGCACGGTGAAGTGACGCAGGCCACCCCACCAGAACTGTCACAGAACGGCCGGCTCCGGTGTCTGATGGAAAACACCGTTGCCTGCGCAGAGGAGCCACCCATGGCCGGCCCGGATCCAGCCACCGAGGCGTTCGTTGCCCACCGCAACCTGCTGTTCACCGTCGCCTACGAGCTGCTGGGCTCGGCAGCGGACGCGGAGGACGTGCTGCAGGAGACCTGGTTGCGCTGGGTGGGCGTGGACCTCGACTCGGTGCGGGACCAGCGGGCCTACCTGGTCCGGATCGCCAGTCGGCAGGCGCTGAGCCGGCTGCGGACGCTCGGTCGGCGCAAGGAGTCGTACGTCGGCCCGTGGCTGCCCGAACCGCTGCTCACCGCGCCCGACGTGGCCGACGACGTCGAGCTCGCCGACAACGTCTCGATGGCGATGCTGCTCGTGCTGGAGACGCTCAAGCCGACCGAGCGGGCGGTGTTCGTACTGCGTGAGGTCTTCGCCCTCGAGTACGACGAGATCGCGGAAGCCGTGGACAAGACCCCGGCCGCGGTCCGCCAGATCGCACATCGGGCCCGGGCTCACGTCGCAGAGCGCCGACCGCGCGGGTCCGTGTCCCCGGCCGAGTCCCGCGGCGCCCTCGAGGCCTTCCGTTGGGCGGTGGAAACCGGCGATCTGCAACGGCTGGTCGACATGCTGGCGCCGGACGTCGTACTCCTCGGTGACGGTGGTGGCGTCAAGCAGGCCCTCCTGCGTCCGATTGTCGGAGCCGATCGCGTGGCGCGGTTGCTGGCGGCCGGCCTGCCCAAGGTCGTCGGCGATTTCACTGTCGAGCCGATCCAGGTCAACGGCTCCCCGGCCCTACTCCTCCGTCAGGACGGCGAGATCGAGCAGATCGTCGCCGTACGCCTCGACGACGGCCTCATCTCCGGCCTCTACGTGGTCCGCAACCCGCAGAAGTTGTCCCACCTCGAAGAAGAAACCACCCTCAACCGCTGAACTGGTGCCGTCCGAGCGCGGCGGCGATCAAGTAGCTCCGCAGTACCCACCCAGGGGCGTGGTGAGTACTGCGCAGCCGCCTAGTTGGCTTCCTTGGTAGCCCAGTAGTGCCACTCTGGGGACGCGGCTGGGGAGCGGGTCAGGCCGTCCGGCCAGGTTGCCGGGAGGTCGTGACTCCGCGCCGCGTACAGGATCACCTCCGATGCGATGCGGTCGCCGCGGACGGCGACACGGGCAGCTGTCTCGGCACGCATGTCGGTGAGGTAGTGGATGGCCGGCAGGAACTCCGCGCTCAGCCGTGGGCTCAGCCGTCCGACCGGTTCGTCGTCCAGCCGCACCTCGACCACGATCCGGTGCCGGTCGTTGAAGCTGTCCTCCTCCTCGATCGCGTGCATGGTGCCGTACGCCCAGCACTCGCCTTCCGCACGGAAGAACGGTGCGAGTACGTCGGGATGCACCTCACTGCCCGGTACGACGATGCCGCTGCCGGGCGGCAACAGGTGAAAGCTGCCCGGCGGAGGCAGATTCACCGGAACCAGCATGTGCGGCTGGCCGAGGGCCACCGCCACACTGGCATGGAACTCGGTGCCCTGGTCGCCCTTGCCGTCCCAGTCCGCCGGTTCCCACTCACTGACCCACAGGTGGCACGGCACCTGCGGTTGCAGGCCTTGCGCCACCAGTTCTGACAACACCGGGTGGTACCGGTGCGCATCGTCCCTCGGCAGGTAGCCGACAACCTTCCCCTGCACCCGTACGGCGATCGATCGGGGGTCGAAACGGTTGTGCGGTTCCGGGACCAGGTCCGCGTCGGTGTCCAAGTCTGCGCCACGCGCTGGGATGGGGTCGGGAAACAGGCTTCGGATCGCCTGCTCGTGCGGAGCCTCCCGCACGACCTCCTGACCACACCACAGGGCGTCTCCCCACAGACTGAACGGAATCAGTTCCATCCGTGCCCTCCAGTCCACTTGACCGGCTTTACTCGGCTCATCCCGTCCAGGACCCTGGCCGTTACACCGAGTGAGCGTATGAAAACTAGACTGCCCAGTGAAGAGCCGTTTCACGCCTGGGGCAAGGGTCTGTTCCCCAATGGTGTCCCAGTCGTCCGTACTGTGGACGCCAATTGTCTTGTGCAGCGAGCGAATCGGCGAAGATCGTGCAAATGCACGGGAAGGAACGTCATGCAGGGCAGTAGTTCAGTCGCTCGATCGAACGCCGGTGGGGCCGTTGACGCGGCAACGATCGAGGCCGCCGTACGGCGAATCGACGGTGTCGCGGTGCGTACGCCGTTGCAGCGCAATCTCCGGCTCTCCGAACGCACCGGCGCGCAGGTCTGGCTGAAGCGGGAGGATCTGCAGATCGGCCGGTCGTACAAGCTCCGCGGTGCGTACAACCTGGTCGCCCAGCTCGACGACGAGGCCAAGTCGGCGGGTGTGGTCTGCGCCAGTGCGGGCAACCATGGACAGGGCTTGGCGTATACGTGCCACACGCTCGGTGTGCAGGGCAAGGTCTATGTTCCGCGTACGACGCCGCGCCAGAAGCGGGACCGGATCGCGGCGCTCGGCGGCAAGCAGATCCAGGTGATCATCACTGGTGACACATACGACGATGCTGCCGCTGCGGCGCTTGCTGAGGGCGAGGCTACTGGGGCGACTATGGTCCCGGCGTTCGATGATCCGCGAACCGTTGCGGGGCAGGGGACTGTGGCTGTCGAGCTGATCGAGCAGCTCGGTCAGGCGCCTGACGTGTTGGTTGTGCCAGTCGGTGGTGGTGGGTTGGTTGCTGGGGTTGCGACCTGGCTGACCGAGCGGCATCCCGGCGTACGGATCGTTGGTGTGGAGCCGGCTGGGGCGGCGAGTATGGCGGCGGCGCTTGCGGCTGGTGAGCCGGTGACGTTGCCGCATCTGGACAGCTTTGTGGACGGGGCCGCCGTACGTCGAGTGGGGGACGTGACGCTGCCGTTGGTCGCGGCTGCTGGGGTCGAGATGATGTCGGTCCCGGAAGGTCTTGTGTGCTCGGAGATGCTCGAGCTGTATCAGACCGACGGGTTGATCGCGGAGCCTGCTGGGGCGCTGTCGACGGGTGCCTTGGGCAACGGTCTTTCCGTCCGGCCGGGTGAGACGGTTGTTTGTTTGCTGTCGGGTGGGAACAACGACGTCAGCCGGTATGGGGAGATTCTTGAGCGGTCGTTGGTGCATGATGGGTTGAAGCACTACTTCCTGGTGACGTTTCCACAGGAGCCGGGTGCTTTGCGTCAGTTCCTGGATGAGGCGTTGGGGGCTGATGATGACATCACGCTCTTCGAATACGTGAAGCGCAACAACCGCGAGACGGGTGTGGCGTTGGTAGGCATCGAAATCAGCCGCCCGACGGACCTCGACGGGTTGCTGGCGCGGATGGATGCCGCCCCACTCGAGATCGAACGCATCAACCCGAACTCACCGGAGTTCCGGTATTTGATCTGAGTCGTACCCACGCATCCGCTAAGCGCGCTCCTGCGTCGCGTGCTCGCGGACGCTCCCACCCGCCCAGCCTTGAAGGCGGGGCTATCGCCCGGACCGACTACCTGATGTGGAGTCGCGGGCTCGTGGTCACCTGAGCCGTCCTCGACCGGCGTGCCGATCCGCCGACTGCGCACGCCGTACAAACTGCGGCAACCCAGGCATCTGCCTCGTCTTAAAGGCGGGCGATCGCCCGCGGACCGACTACCTGATGCGGGGTCGCCAGCTCGTGGTCACTCGGGACAACCGTTGACCGGCGTACTGGTCCGCCGGCTGTGGACGCCGTACGACCGTTCGCCGTGCGGTTGATGTGCTGCCGCTGCGTTGGTGGGTAGGTGCGGGTAGCTGCCGTTTGGTCCTTCTCACCCTTGTGCGGGTTGTGGCTTCTCATCCGTTGTCTCACGGGTGAGAAGCACCAAACGTCAGCAGTTGGGGATCAGGTTGGCGGTTGACCGGGACCGGTGGCTGAGGCGGCCGGCTAGCGTGCGGGCCGGGCGCCTGGCGACTGGCGTAGTCGGGAATCGGGCGGCAGGAGTGGGGTGGGCCCGGCGTTTGGCCGGGCCCTTGGGGCTAGTGCTTTGTGTGGTTGGGGTTTCGGGGGTCGTGGGGGTGGGTGCCGTCCGCCCAGTGATTCTGGTCGGGCGACTCGCCTCGGTCGGGTTCTGGCCAGAGGTTTTGGGCTTGGGACTGGTGGTGGGTGGATTCGGTGCGCGCCTCTTGGGCTGCTTCGCGGCGTTCGGTGGCGCCGGCGGAGAGGCGGCGGGCTTCGGCTGACTTTTCGTCGGCTATGGCTTGGGCTTTGCGGGCGCGGGCTTCGACCTCGTCGGCGGCTGCTTGCTGGCGTTCCGCGTGGGCGGCCGACGTTCTGGCCTGCTTCTCGTGCTCGTAGGCTTCCTGCTGTCGCCGCTCGGCCCGGCGCTTCGACGAGGTTCGGGTTGCTCCGGCGATCACGGCGACGACGATGACCAGAGCGGCCAGCGCGACGACGATCCAGACAATGGTCATTCCGTCCATCGCTCCTCCTCGGCTCGATATTCGGACCCCCGGTACCCCGACCTTCCCGCGCCTAACGTGCGACGGACCTGCGCCACTCACCAAGCGCCGCGAACGCTCGACCCGGGAGGGCAGCCGAGCGTCAGGCGGGCAGAACGTGCGTGCTTGGTGAGTGGCACAGGTCCGGGTCGAGCTCAGACCAGACCGCGGCGAGCGGCCCAGACGATCGCCTCGATCGCGGTGCCGAAGCCGAGCCGGTCGCAGACGGTTCGAGTACGGCGGCGGACCGTTCGTTCGGACAGATCGAGCCGGCGCGCCACGGAGTCGACCGGGAGGCCGGTGGCGAGCAGGCGAAGGAGTTGCAGGTCGTCGTGACTGATCTCGCGCGGTGGCACGCGGCGAGTGAGAGGGCGGAGTTCCTGAGGGAGGACGGTCATACGGATCACCTAGCTCCGAATAGCCGGGACTCGGCGGCGTCCCAGTCGGCCGGTTTTCCCTGCGGCTCGTAGCGCCGCAGACGATGGGTGGAACGGACCAGGGCGCGCATCGCACCCAGGTCCGGCAACGGCTCGCCCAGTGCGCGAGCCTGAACCAGAACGTTGCCCAGCGCCGACGCCTCGACCGGCCCGGCGAGCACAGGCAACCCACAAGCGTCAGCGGTCAGCTGACAGAGCAACTCGTTCTGCGAGCCGCCGCCGATGACGTGCAGTACGTCGACCGGCCGGTCCGCGATCGTCTGCGCTTCCCGCAACGTACGGCGGTAGGCGAGCGCGAGACTCTCCAGCACACACCGGACCGCGGCGGCGCGCGAACGCGGCGGCTCCTGCCCGGTCGCCCGGCAGTGTTCGTCGATCCGGGCCGGCATGTTGCCTGGAGCAAGGAACTCCGGAGCGTCCGGATCGATCAGTACGGCGAACGCCGGTGCGCCGGCCGCATCCCGCAGCAGTCCCTCGAGGTCGTCGTCTTCCCAAACCCGCTGGCACTCCTGCAGGATCCACAGCCCCATCACGTTGCGCAGGAACCGGATCCGCCCGTCGACCCCACCCTCGTTGGTGAAGTTCGCCGCGCGCGCCTCGTCCGTCAGCACCGGCTCCTCCAACTCGAGCCCCACCAACGACCAGGTCCCCGACGAGATGTACGCGAACCGCTCATCCCCCGCCGGCACAGCCACCACCGAAGAAGCAGTGTCATGAGACCCCACCGCAACAACCGGCGTACCCGCTGCCAGCCCGGTCTCGGGCCACACAGTCCCAACAAGATCCCCAGGCTCCCGCAACTCCGGAAGCAACCCCAACGGCACCCCAACCCGCGCCGCCAACACTTCACTCCACGCCCGAGCCCGTACGTCGTACAACTGCGTAGTCGAGGCGTTCGTCCGCTCAGCCCCGATGCTCCCCGTCAACCAATAGCCCAACAAGTCCGGAATCATCAGCAGAGTCGCCGCCTGCCCCAGCAACCCGCCCGCGCCTACGGCGCGCGCGGGCAGGGAAGGGGAGACCCCGGCCGAGCCGACCCCGCCGGACTCGGCGGCGAGTTGGTAGATGGTGTTGAACGGTAGTTGCTGGAGGCCTGTGATTTCGTACAGCTCGGTGGCGGAGACGCGAGCTAGGACCTGGTCGATTACGCCGTCTGTGCGGGCGTCTCGGTAGTGCACCGGGTTACTGAGCAGGCGGCCTGAGGAGTCGAGCAGGCCGTAGTCGACGGCCCAGGAGTCTATGCCTATGCCGTCGACGGGACCGGCCGCGCGGAGGCCGTCGAGCATGGAGCGGTAGAGGTGGAGGACGTCCCAGTACAGGGTGCCGCCGACGCCGACCGGGCCGTTCCAGAAGCGGTTGATCTCGGTCAGCTCCAGCTGCGAGGAGCCGACCACGCCGAGCATAACGCGGCCGCTGGACGCGCCCAGATCCACCGCTGCGACTCGCTTCATGGGGAAACGACGGTCAGGTCGAGGTGAAGGAGGTCGGCGACCGCGGCCAGGTCCTTCGCCTTGTGACCGGTCCCGAGCGCCCAGTGGTGTGCGACCCCGGACGCCGACCATGCGTCGGTCCACTCACCCGGGTCGCATCCGAAGTCGACCCGCGACGTCGTGTTCCCGATCTGCAGCAACGGCCCAGGTACGACGGTCCCCTCGGACGCGATCAACTTGAACGTACCGTCCCGCCGCTGCCCCAGCCCACAAGCAGTCACCGGCCCATGCTTCACGTCGAACTCGACCGACACGCCCCATCCCCGCTTGCCGTGGTACACCCCAAGGCCCCGCAGCAACGGCTTCCGCGCAGAGATTGCCAAGTGAGCCGGCCCGTCGTGGCCCATCTCGACCACATTGTCCTTGAAGTTCAACGCCTGCAGTTCCGTGAACGACCCACCAGCACCGAGCTTGTCCATCACCAGCATCGCCAGCGACGTACGCAGCTCGTACTCACCGGCCGCCGGCACACCTCTTGCCGTCAGCAACGAGGCACCCAGGATCATCCCGGCCGCGACCCGCTCGTGCATCTCGCCGTCGAGTCCACGGTGGTAATAGGCCAGCGAGGTCAGGGAGAAGTCCTCGACCAGCCGATCGAGGGCGACCGAGACGGTCGCACCCCACCGGAAGTCGTCCTCGTCCACCGAATCGTCCAGCGTGAAGATCTCCCGCGCGACCTTCATCCGCTCCTCGGTCTCCGCGGCACTGACCTTCTCGACCCGGACGCGCAGATCGTCGATCTCCAGGATCTCGACATGCCCGCCGAGCTGCGCGGACACCAGCGTCGGGTCGGTGATCACGTCCATCATCCCCGGGTACAGGTGCCCAAGCAGGCCGTGCCGTCCGTGCCGGAAGGCTGCGCGTACGCCGGCTGCCAGGATCCACCTGTTGATCCGAGCCCACGCACGCTCGTCCTCCAGGTACCCGGACACCGACCGGAAGTCGACCCCACACCGCTCGAACGCGTTCGCCATCTCCGGCAGCGGACACGCACCGCAGTACGCGAGCCACGCCCCGGTGTCGAACGTCGCGTGGTCCATCGCCTCGGTCGGCTGCAGGTTCAGCAGCAGCACCGGCGCCCCGCTCCGCTGTGCGACCGGGACCAGCATCGACGCGGTCATGTACGTCGTCAGAAAGCCGACAATCAGATCGCAGTCCGCCAGCCGCAGCTTCTCGGCCGCCGCAGCGCCCTCCTGCGCGTCGGAGATGAACCCGACATCGATCACCTCGCAGTCCAGCTCCGAGAACCGCTCGGACACCCGCCGCGCGGACGCCTGCAACTGCGGCAGCAGGTTGGGGAACTGCGGCCAGTAGGCGCCGAGCCCACCGGCCACCAGTCCGATCCGGGTCTTGCGCGGCTCGACCCACGGCAGTACTCCGTTGCCGTCGACAGACCGGCTCGGGTCAGTGGTCCACATAGCAATCTCCCCGAACTAACGTAGGAACGCCGCAGCGACGCCGGCATCGACAGGAACATGCAGACCGGTCGTGTGGGTCAGGTCCCCACCGGTCAGCGCGAAGACCGCAGCCGCGACGTTCTCCGGCAGCACCTCGCGCTTCAGCAGCGTCCGCTGCGCGTAGTACGCGCCCAGCTCCGACTCGGGTACGCCGTACACCGCGGCCCGCTGTGCACCCCAGCCCTTGGCGAAGATGCCGGATCCACGGACGACGCCGTCCGGGTTCACACCGTTGACGCGGATGCCGTACTCACCGAGCTCCGCGGCGAGCAGCCGGACCTGGTGGGCCTGGTCGGCCTTGGCCGCGCCGTACGCGACGTTGTTCGGTCCGGCGAAGACCGCGTTCTTGCTGGAGATGTAGACGATGTCGCCGCCGAGACCCTGGTCGATCAGGACCTTCGCCGCGGCGCGCGAGACCAGGAACGATCCCTTCGCCATCACGTCGTGCTGCAGGTCCCAGTCCTTCTCCGTCGTCTCCAGCAACGACTTGGAGATGGACAATCCGGCATTGTTGACAATCAGATCGACGCCGCCGAAGGCCAGCACGGCCGCACGCAGCGCCTCCTCGACCGCCTCGGCCGACGACACGTCAGCGCCGACGGCAACCGCGACGTCGGACGACCCGATCTCCTTGGCCACGGCTTCGGCCGCGGCCAGATCCAGGTCGGCCACCACCACACACGCGCCCTCCGCAGCCAGCCGCTGCGCGATCGCCTTGCCGATCCCGGAACCACCACCGGTGACGAAGGCGACTCGAGTCGCCAGCGGCTTCGGCTTGGGCATCCGCTGCAGCTTGGCCTCCTCCAGCGCCCAGTACTCGATCCGGAACTTCTCCCGCTCGTCGATCGGCGCGTACGTCGACACCGCCTCGGCGCCACGCATCACGTTGATCGCGTTCACGTAGAACTCGCCGGCGACCCGAGCGGTCTGCTTGTCCTTGCCGAAGCTGAACATGCCGACCCCCGGGACCAGCACGATCGCCGGATCCGCACCCCGCATCGCCGGGCTGTCCGGCTCGGCATGCCGGTTGTAGTACGCGGCGTACTCCTCGCGATAGGCGACATGCAGTTCCTGCAGCCGCGCGACTGCCTCTTCCACCGAGGCCGACGCAGGCAGGTCCAGCACCAACGGGCGCACCTTGGTCCGGAGGAAGTGGTCGGGGCACGAGGTGCCGAGCGCCGCCAGCGGAGCCAGCTTCTCCCGGGACAGGAACTCGAGCACCACCTCGGAGTCGGTGAAGTGCCCGACCTGCGGCTTGTCGGTCGACGCGAGGCCACGGATCACCGGCGCCAGGGCAGCTGCCCGCAACCGTCGTTCCTCGGAAGGCAACGCCTCGAAGCCGGGCACCACTGCACCGAAGGGTTCGTCCACACCACGCTCGGCCAGGAAGCGCTCCGCTGTACGGATGATCTCCAGGGAGTTGGCCTCGCACTCGGCCGAGGTGTTCCCCCACGCGGTGATGCCGTGGCCGCCGAGGACGCAGCCGATCGCCTCCGGGTTCTCCCGCTTGACGGCCGCGATGTCGAGACCGAGCTGGAACCCGGGCCGCCGCCACGGCACCCACACCACCCGATCGCCGAAGCATTCCGCGGTCAGCTTCTCGCCGTCGGCCGCGGTCGCCAGCGCGATCCCGGAGTCCGGGTGCAGATGGTCGACATGCGGCGAATCCACCAGGCCGTGCATCGCCGTGTCGATCGACGGCGCAGCGCCACCTTTGCCGTGCAGGCAGTAGTCGAACGCCGCGACCATCTCGTCCTCGCGGTCGACACCCGGGTACACGTCGACGAGCGAGTTCAACCGGTCGAGCCGCAGTACGGCGAGGCCGGCCTGGGTCAGCGTGCCGAGGTCGCCGCCGGACCCCTTCACCCAGAGCAGGTCGACGGGCTGCTGCGTGACCGGGTCGGTCGCCGTACCCTTCGCCGACGTGTTCCCGCCGGCGTAGTTGGTGTTGCGCGGATCGGCACCCAGCCGGTTGCTACGCGCAACGAGCTCGGCTGATGTCCCTGACCGGGGCGGTGGGGTGGGGGAGGAATTGGAACTGCTCATCTGTACTCAGGCTCCCCATCCGGCCTGCTGGCCGTCGGCTCGGTCTTTCACGATCTGTTCGAAGTAGCCGCTGCGCTGGTACGCCGCGACCGGGTTCGGGTCCAGGCCCTGCGACTCGCGCAGTTCGGCGAGCATCGGCCGGACGTCGGTGTTGTAGGCATCCATCAGCGCTGCGTTCGCCTCCAGCACGTCACCTGAGGCCTGGGCCGCGCGGAGCGCGTCCCGGTCGACCAGCAGCGCCTTCGCGGTCGCCTCCTGGACGTTCATCACCGACCGGATGATGGCCGGGATCTTCACCTCGATGTTGTGGCACTGGTCGAGCATGAAGGCGATCCCGCGGTCCGGGTCGAGCGCGTCGCCGCGGACGATCTCGTTCATGATCCGGAACAGCTGGAACGGGTCGGCCGCGCCGACCATCAGGTCGTCGTCGGCGTAGAACCGGCTGTTGAAGTCGAACGCGCCGAGCTTCTTGGTCCGGAGCAGGAACGCGACGATGAACTCGATGTTGGTCCCCGGCGCGTGGTGCCCGGTGTCGATGCAGACCGTTGCTTTCGGTCCCAGTTCCAGGCAGTGCGCGTACGACGTACCCCAGTCCGGCACGTCGGTGGTGTAGAAGGCCGGTTCGAACAGCTTGTACTCCAGCAGCATCCGCTGGTCGTCACCGAGCCGGTCGTACACCTCCTTCAGCGCGGCCGCGAGCCGGTCCTGCCGGTCCTGGATGTCGTCCTGGCCCGGGTAGTTGGTGCCGTCGGAGAACCACAGCTTCAGGTCCTGGGACCCGGTCGCGTCCATGATGTCGACGCACTCGAGCAGGTGGTCGGTCGCCTTCCGCCGTACCCGCGGGTCCGGGTTGGTGACGCTGCCGAGCTTGTAGTCGTCGTCCTGGAACACGTTGCTGTTGATCGCACCCAGCCGGACGCCCTGCCCCTTCGCGTACGCCGCCAGTGCGGCGTAGTCGTCGACCTTGTCCCAGGGGATGTGCAGGGCGACGCTCGGCGCGACGCCGGTGTACTTGTGCACCACGGCGGCGTCGGCGATCTTCTCCTCCGGCGAGCGCGGCACACCGGGCTGGCTGAACACCTTGAACCGCGTCCCGGAGTTCCCGAACGCCCATGAGGGCAGCTCGATCTCCTGGCGGCTGAGGGCGGTCTTCACAGCGTCGGTCGTCATGGTGTCAGTCCTCTTGTAGATGGAAGATCTCGGGCAGCAGCACGAACGACTCGTCCGGCGGCCGGCCGTCTATGCCGGTAAAGAATTCGGTCATCTGGGCCTGCCAGCGGGTGTTCACCTCGGTCACCGCCATCGCCTTCTGCGCCGCCTCCAGGTCCTCGGACTCGACGTACCCGATCAGCAGGCCGTCGTCGCGGAGGAAGAGCGAGTAGTTGTGCCAGCCGGAGTCCCGCAGCGCGGCCTGCATGTCCGGCCAGACGTTGCGGTGGCGCTCGACGTAGTCGTCCAGCCGGTCGGGCCGAACCTGGAGACAGAAGCAGTACCGATTCATGAGGCGGCTCTCACAGGTTGAATGGTTTCGAAACGAGCCAGAGGCCGGCGACCGCGCCGAAGGACTTCGACACCTCGCGCACGCTGAGCAGCGGGCGGCCGTCGGGCATGGTCACCTCCAACTCGGCGCAGTGGAGTTGCTGAAAGGTTTCAAGACGATTGCATGAACGTAAGCGTGCACGGCTGGAGGCGTCAAGACCTCGCCCGCCTTTCGGCCGCCCTCCGGCGGCCGGACCCGGACGAATGCTGCGGATCCTGCGGCCCGAACAGGTACGCTCCATCCGCTAAGACGTTTCAAACCGGTCCATCCCAGGACCACGACGCAGGGAGGTCGCGCGTGTCGGAGAGCGCGCCCGAAACCTTGCCTTCAGGAGGCGGGAAGCGGCGGAAGGCCGCCAAGCGCCATACCGCTGGGGTGAAGGCGGTTGCGGCGGCAGCCGGAGTGTCTCTGGGGACCGTGTCGAATGTGCTGAACCGGCCGGAGGTGGTCAGCCCGCTGACCCGGGCCAAGGTCGAGGCGGCGATGGTCTCGCTGGGGTTCGTGCGCAACGAGTCGGCGCGGCAACTGCGCGCGGGCAGCAGCCGGATCCTCGCCTACCTGATGCTCGACGCCGGCAACCCGTTCTTCACCGACGTGGCCAAGGGTGTCGAGGAGGCGGCCCAGGCGGCCGGCCTCTCGGTCTTCCTGTGCAACAGCAACGAGGACGCGGACCGCGAGGCCGACTACCTCGACCTGCTCGAGCAGCAACGCGTCCAGGGCGTGCTGATCACCCCGATCGACCAGAACTCCTCCCGTCTGCGCAAGCTCCCGTCCCGCGGTACGCCGGTCGTCGTGGTGGACCGCAACATCGACGACGGCGAACACTGCTCGGTCGCGGTCAACGACATCCTCGGCGGCGAACTCGCCATCGCCCACCTGCTCGAACTCGGCCACGAGCGGATCGCGTACGTCGGCGGCCCGAACACGATCGGCCAGGTCGTCGACCGGCGCGACGGCGCCCGGCGCGCGCTGCGCAAGGCCGGGAAACCCCCGGAGAACCTGATCGAGCTCACCACCGGTGCCCTCACCGTCGCCGAGGGAAGGGGCGCGGGGCAACGACTCGCCGGCCTCCCGGCAGCCCGCCGGCCGACCGCCGCGTTCTGCGCGAACGACCTGCTGGCGCTGGGCCTGCTGCAACAGTGCGTGAGTCTCGGCCTGCGCGTGCCCGAGGACCTAGCCATCGTCGGGTACGACGACATCGAGTTCGCCGAGGCGGCTGCCGTACCGCTGACGTCGGTGCGTCAGCCGCGGCAACTCCTCGGCCGGACCGCCGCCGAGCTGCTGCTGGACGAGTCGTCGAACCCGGACCACGAGCACCAGCGGGTCACGTTCACCCCGGAGCTCGTCGTCCGGACCTCGACCCGCGGCACCCTCTGAGGCTCGCTCCACCGATCGACACCGCTGGTCGCGCTATCGTGGCGAGGCGACTCGTCCAGTGAGCGGGGTGAGACATGCGCGTCGCCGGCGGGGCTTTGGTGCGGCGTTGGGGCGGCCGCGCTGTCGGCTTGGCCGTCACCGGTGTCGGTCTGTACATCGTGGCGCCGAGCATGCTGTCCCTCTTCGGAAGCTGGCCACGCCTGGCGGACATAGAACCCTGGTGGTTCCCGGCGCTCGTCGTACTGGAGACCTTCAGCTTCGCCGCACTGTGGTGGCTCGCCAGACTGGCCCTGGCCCAGCGCGCGGGGGACGGGGAGCCACCACCCGTCCAATCGGGCTGGGGCACGATCGCGACGGCGCAACTGGCCGGGAACGCTGCCAGCAAGGTCGTCCCCGGCGGCCCGGCCGCCGGCGGGGTCCTCCAGGCCAGGCTCTTGATCCAAACCGGGCAGCCGGCGGCGGTCGTCGCCTCGGCGCTGACCGCGATCGGCCTGATCACGACCGGCGTCCTGTTGCTGCTGCCCATCCTCACGGTGCCCGCTCTGCTGGTCGGTCCACCGCCGGCGAAGCAACTGGAGCTCGGCCTCCTGGTCTCGCTGATCCTGGCGATAGTCATCGTCGGTCTCGGGGTCACCGCGCTGACCTGGACCCGGTTCGTGGTGCTGATCGGTCGCGCGGCCGGTCGCGTCATCCACCTCGTCAAGCGCAGCACGACCGCGGACACCTGCTCCGCGACACTGGTAGCGCAGCGAGACCGGGTTGCCGCTGCCTTCGAGGGTCACTGGTGGAAGGCGGTCATCGCGGCGGCGGCGAACCGCATGTTCGACTACGCCGCACTCGTGGTCGCGCTGGCCGCGCTCAACGCACACGCCCGCCCTTCCGAGGTGCTCCTCGCGTACGTCGTTGCTCAGGCCCTCACCCTGATCCCGATCACACCGGGTGGCCTCGGCTTCGTCGACGCCGGTCTCACCGCGCTGCTGGTCGTGATCGGCATCAGTGCCGACACCGCACTCATCGGGACGCTCCTGTATCGGCTCATCTCCTTCTGGCTGCCGATCCCGGTGGGCCTGCTGGCGTGGACGGGCTGGCGGATCCACCTGCACATCACCCGTCCGTCGAAGAACAAGGCGTCCGAGCCCCCTGCCACCGCGGACGACGAGTAGCGGCTAGGCGCCGTACGCGGCGAGGAAGACGTCGACCGCCTGATCGGCGAGCTGGTCGAGCTCACCGGCGACCGGTCCCGCATGGGTGCCGGCGAACATCGCCCGGTTCATCGGCTTGTACATGACCAGTCCGGCGAATTGGTACGCCGCCAACGTCGGGTCCTCGAGCTCACGCAGCAGACCGCGCTCGGTCAACCCGGTGAGCGCCTCACCCAGCGCCTCCAGGGACTTCTCGAAACCGGTGTTGAACCAGGCCCCGCAGACCTCCGGGAACCGGTCCGCCTCGGCGATGACGAGCCGGCGTAGCTGGAGGACGCTCCCGGCGGTGAGGCTGTCCAGGAGCCGGCGGGCCAACGCCCGAAGCGCTTCGCGGGCGTCAGTGGCTCCTTCGAGCGTGTCGGCGTACGCATGGGCCAGGCCGTCCATCAGCTGATCGCTGGTGCCGAGGACGATCTCGGCGAACAGGCGTTCCTTGTTCTCGAACTGCTTGTAGACGGTCTGTTTGGACACGCCCGCCTTCGCGGCGACCTCGTCCATACTCGCGCCGAGGTAGCCGTGCTGCAGGAAGACCTCGGTCGCCGCGGCCAGGATCGCCCGGCGTTTCCGCGGCGTACGGCCCTCGCCCTCGATCTCGACGGGCTGTCCGGGCTGCCAGACACCAGCGCGTTGTCGGTACTCCACGCGGTTCCTCCTCAAGTGTTCCCGAAAATCATACTAGACAGTCCAGTTCTTCTCTGAGTACTGTACGGTCTAGTTCCCAACGACACCAGAAACGACACCAGAAGGAGTACGACGATGAGCACAGTGAGGTCCGCCGACGGGACGACGATCGCCTTCGAGGCCTGGGGATCCGGGCAGCCGCTGATCATGATCGACGGCGCCACCGCGCACCGCGCGGTCAACCCGTCGAACGCCGAGGTCGCGAAGCTGCTGAGCGACGAGTTCCGGGTCTACGCCTACGACCGGCGCGGGCGCGGCGAGAGCACCGACACCAAGCCGTACGCGATCCAGCGGGAGATCGAGGATCTCGCCGCGCTGATCGAGGACGCCGGGCGGCCGGCGATCGTGTTCGGCTGGTCGTCCGGCTCACTGCTGGCGCTTGACGCTGCGGCCGCCGGACTCCCGATCACGGCTTTGGCGCTCTTCGAGCCGCCCGTGGTGATCGACGACGCGCGCCCGCCGCTGCCGTCCGACTATGTCGAGCAGCTCGAGGCGTACGTCGCGGCCGGGGATCGCGGCGCTGCGGCTGAGTTGTTCATGACCGCCGCCGCCAACATGCCGCCCGAGTTCGTCGCCGGCATCCGGCAGAGCCCGTACTGGGCTCCGGTCGAGGACATCGCGCACACGATCGCGTACGACGGACGCATCATGGGCATGACCATGTCGGGCAACCCGCTGCCGGCCGAGCGCTGGGCCGCCGTCGACGTCCCGGTCCTGGTCATGCACGGCGACGCCACCGCGCCGTGGCTGATCGCCGGCGCCGAGGCTGTCGCCAAGCGGCTGCCGACCGCGCGCCTGCTCCCGGTCACCGGCGAGAACCACAACGCCGAGCCGCCGGTGCTGGCCCCGGCCCTGCGCCAGTTCGCGCACGACCTCTGAGTCAGCGGATCAGGTGGGCCGTGAGTTGCCAGGACTTGGTGGTGCCTGCCGGGAGGATCTGATGGGTGCCGGCCGCGACGCCGTCGTTGACGGAGAGGGGGTAGCCGGTGCAGGGCTCCAGGACGAGGACGTCGAGGCCGCGCCAGCGTCCGCCGTACGAGGCGAACAGCCAGCAGGACGGTAGGTCGGCGCGGTCCCACGACAGCTGGAGGCCGGTGCCGGCGGAGGGATGCCGTACGCCGCACTCGCCGCGTTCGAGCGTGGTGGCGATGAGGAACTCCGAGACGCCGCGGGCGGTGGTGTCGGGAAGGGTGCGGAGATCGTGGCCCGAAGCCCACGGCCAGGTGAAGCTGCTACCGTCCGGGCGGACCCGCGGATCACCGAACTCGTGCATCAGTACGTCGCCGGCCGCGAGATCGATCGCCGTGTCCGGACGCAGCCCGACGGCCACATGGGACTTCCACAGGAACGGCTGGTCGATCCGGCCGGTGTTCGCAATCCGATAGTCGACAATCAGATCCGGACCCGCGCCAAGCGTGAGCCGCTTCGTCACCTCGGTCCCCGTCACGGCACCACGGACGCTCAGCTCGAGCCACACCTGACCGGGGTCCGAGCCAGTGCTCCAGTGCCACGGCACTGCCCAGAGTTCGCCGTGGTCAGGGACCGGTTCGCCCGCCAAGTCCTCGGGCTCGTCGTTCGGGTACAACTCGTCCCAGCCGCCGAGGAACTGGTCGTCGTACCCGGACCCGAAAGCGGCGGGCCGGATCGGGACACGGTCGTTGCGCCAGAGCAGTTCGGAGTCGACGCGCTTGTCGACGATGCTCATGACCTTGCCGCCGAGTCCGGGGAGCACGACGATCCGGGTCTCCGCGTTCTCGAGGATCACCGCTTGCTGACCAGCCAGCGACCATTCGGTCGACAGGCGTGGGCTAGTCGACACGAAGCTGCTCCATCACGTCGGCATCCACCTCAACTCCGAGCCCCGGTTGGTCGAGGGGGACCTTGACCGTGCCGTCGGCGAACGCGATCTCGCGCCGGACCAGGTCGCGCGCGATCGGCGAGGTCGACACGGTGTGCTCGATCAACCCGCCGTTCGGGATCGAGGCCGCGAAGTGGGTCGAGGCCGCCACCAGCACGCCACTCTTGAAGGCGTGCGGAACCAGCCGCCGATGCCGGGTGTGCGCCAGCCACGCCAGGCGACGCCCGGCGGTCAGGCCACCGCAGCGGGCCAGGTCCGGCTGGATCAGATCGAGCTCACCCTCGTCGATCAGGGTCTCGAAGGCGGCATAGCTGCTCTCCTGCTCACCTCCCGCGATCGTGAGCGACGTACGGCGGGAGAGTTCGCGGTAGCCGGTGATGTTGTCGGGGGCAACGGGTTCCTCGAGCCAGGCGATGCCGTAGTCCTCGTACATCGCGGCCATCCGCAACGCGGTCTTGGTGTCCCAGACCTGGCCGGCGTCGATCATCACGTCGATGTCGTCACCCACGGCCCGCCGGATCTCCTTGACCAGTTCCTCGTTGAAGTCCCGGTCCTGCCCGATCGGCCCCCACCCGAACTTCATCGCCCGATATCCCTGCTCGGCGTGGTCCGCCGCCGCCTTCGCGGCCAGCAGAGGCGTGTCCGGCATGAGCAGACTCGCGTACGCCGTGAGCCGGTCACTGCGTGGTCCCCCGAGCAACCGCGCCACCGGCACTCCGAGGACCTTGCCGGCCAGGTCCCACAGCGCGATGTCGACGCCGCTGATCGCATGCATCGTCGCGCCACCGGAGAAGTAGCGACTGCCCTCCACCATTGCGTGCCAGGCGACCTCGATGTCGAGCGGGTTGCGACCGAGCAGGATCGAGCGAAGACCTCGGGCGATCAGGTGCGACGGCTCGGCCTCGACGACTGCCTTCGCGACCAGCGGAGCCGAATCGACCTCGCCGACCCCCACGGTGCCGTCGCTGGCGGTGACGAAAATCAGCAGGGTGTCCTGCGTCCCGTCGCAGCGGTCCGCGTCGACCGCGGACAACCGGAGGTGGACGGCCTCGACGTCGGTGATGGTCAGATTCGTTGCTGTGGTGGACATTCAGCCTCCGGTGACGGGCTCGGGAACGTGCAGGACCGCGTCGCCGAGTTCCTCGGTGACGATCTCGCGGATCCGCGGCAGCCAGCTGACGAGGTCTTGCGGTGTCGTCCGGCTGACCACCGCACTGATGCTGATCGCGCCGGTCGGGCGGGTCGGCGAGTCCAGGAACAGCGGCAGCGCGACACAGATGATGCCGAGGTCGTTCTCCTGCATGTCGAGCATGTAGCCGTTGCTGCGGCCTTCCGCGAGGGCGTCGTGCAAAGCTTCCGGCGTACGCAGCGTGTGCGGTGTCCGGGCCTCGAGCGGTCCGTACTCGGCGACGTACTGATCGACCTCTGTCCGGTCGGTGAGCTCGTGCATCAGCAGCGCCTTGCCCAGACCCGTCCGGTACGCCGGATTCGAGCCACCGATCACCGAGCTCATCTGGAACGTCTGCCGGCTGGGCGAAACCTTCGCCTGGTAGACGATGTTGCCGTCGACAAGGACTCCGTAGTGGGTCGTCTCGCCGGTCTCGTCCGCGAGCCGGCGCAGTAGCGGGCCGACGGTGAGACTCGGCGCCCGCGCCTCGTGGTACCCGAAGACGAGCCGGAGCAGGTCGAAGCCGAGGTGGTAGACACCCTGGGCGTCCTGCCGGGCGAATCCGGCTTGGACCAGCGAACCGAGAGCACGATGGGCGCTGGACTTCGGCGCGTCGAGAGCCGCTGCCACTTCGCCCACTCGTGTCCCGGCAGGGTGCTCTGCCAGGTGGCGCAGCACCGCGAGCACGCGTGCCGAACCGGTCAGGGCGCTTGCCTCTACAGGACGCTTCCCATCTGTTTCCATCAGCCCCCTGCTTTCGTCCAAACGGTTGACGCCACCCTCATCTTTGCTCCTACTATGCCAAGAGGTCCCGCTGATAGGAACAGCGTTCCGATAATTGGAACGAGGGAGTTATGGCACAACGTCTTGCAGTCCGCCCGGCGGCCGAGGAACCGGTGGCGAGTACGCCGCCCCGCCGCGGCCTGACCATGACCCGGCGCCAGGCGTTGTGGTGCTACGTCTTCATCGCACCCGCCGTCCTCGGCCTGCTGCTGTTCTCGATCGGGCCGATGCTCGCGTCGCTGGGCTTGAGCTTCACGTCGTACGACATGCTGACGAACCCGGTGTGGACGGGTGGGGACAACTACAGCGCCCTGTTCGCCGACCCGGTCTTCCGCAAGTCCCTGAGCGTGATGCTGATCTACGGCGTGGTGAGTGTTCCGGTCACGATGATCCTCGCGCTCGTGCTGGCGATCCTGCTGAACAGCAAGCTGCCCGCGCTGAAGTTCTTCCGCTCCGCCTACTACCTGCCCAGCGTGATCAGCGGTGTCGCCGTCGCGATGGTGTGGAAGTGGATGTTCAACGGCGAGTACGGCCTGATCAACGCCGGGCTCGCCAAGATCGGCATCGACGGTCCGTCCTGGCTGACCGACGAGCAGTGGGCGTTGCGCGCACTGATCTTCATGAGCCTGTGGGGATTCGGCGGCACCATGCTGATCTACCTGGCCGGCCTCCAGGGCGTGCCGAAGGAGCTGTACGAAGCAGCGAAGGTCGACGGCGCCACGACGTTCCGCCAGCACCTGCACGTGACCGTGCCGATGCTGTCGTCGGTCACGTTCTTCAACCTGATCATGGGCATCATCAACAGCCTGCAGGTGTTCGCCGAACCCTTCGTGCTGACCCAGGGCGGGCCGAACAACTCGACCCTGCTGCTGTCGGTGTACCTGTACCAGAACGCGTTCCAGTACCTGAAGATGGGCTACGCCTCGGCGATCGCCTGGGTTGCCTTCGCGATCATCATGGTGCTCACCCTCCTGGTCTTCCGCTCGATGCCGATGTGGGTCCACACCGAGACGGAGGACGACCGATGACGCGCAAGGGCCTGCCGCTCAGGACCTGGATCCGGCTGATCGTCTTGTCCGTCGGCTGTTTCGCGGTGCTGATGCCGGTGGTCTGGATGGTGCTCACCTCGCTCAAGGCGCCGACCCAGGTGTTCGTGACGCCGCCGATCTGGAAGTTCACCCCGCAGTGGCACAACTATGTCGAGGTGTTCCAGCTGGTGCCGTTCCAGCGGTACATCCTGAACACCGCGACGATTGTCGGGTTCGTCGTACTGGGCACACTGCTCAGCTGCTCGTTCAGCGCCTACGGGTTCGCCCGGCTCCGGGCCCCCGGCCGGAACACGATCTTCCTGGCGCTGATGGCGACTCTGATGCTGCCGACCACGGTCACCCTGGTGCCGACGTACATCGTGTTCAACAACATCGGCTGGCTGAACACCTTCAAGCCGCTGATCCTGCCGGCCTTCTTCGGCTCGGCGTTCTTCATCTTCCTGTTCCGGCAGTTCTTCATGGGCATCCCCCGCGAGCTGGAGGAGGCGGCCCGGATCGACGGCGCCGGCTACCTGCGGATCTGGTGGACGATCTTCCTGCCGCTCAGCTGGCCGGTGATCGCCACCGTCACCGTCTTCACCTTCATTGCCACCTACAACGACTTCTTCGGTCCGGTGATCTACCTGTCCGACGAGTCGAAGTACACCATCGCCGTCGCCCTGTCGTACTTCAGCGGTTCGCCCCGGATCGGGCCGCAGATGCACCTCACCATGGCCGCGACCACCATCGCCGCGCTCCCGTCGATCCTGGTCTTCCTGCTGGCCCAGCGCTACTTCATCCGGGGCATCGCCGTCAGCGGCGTGAACAAGTAGCCCGACCGTCACGTCGAAGGAGACGATCCATGTCGAACAACACAGTGAGCCGCCGGATCCTGCTCGGCGGTCTGACCGCCGCCGGAGCGGCAGGCCTGGTCGGCTGCTCCGGCAACGGCAGCGGCGGTCCGGCCGCTGCGCCGGCACCCACCGGGACCGAACTGGTCGGCAAGACCAATCTGGAGATCTACGCCTGGACGAACGGCCCGACGATCGACGCGAACTTCCGCAAGCGGGTCGCGCTGTTCAACAAGGAGTTCACCGGCAAGTACACCGCGAAGATCAACTTCCTGCCGTACGACCAGTACTGGCAGAAGGTGCAGTTGCAGTACGCCGCGAAGAAGCCGTTCGACATCTACTACTGGGACGTCCAGGCGTACGCGCACTACAAGAAGAACCTGGTCTTCAACGAGCAGCCGGTGATCGACACCACCCCGATGGTGGACGCGAACGCCTACCCGACCAAGCTGTACGACCCGTGGAAGTTCGACGGCAAGAACCTGTTCTGCGTGCCGGAGAACATCCAGTCGATGGCGATGTTCTACAACAAGTCCCACTTCGACGCCGCCGGGCTCGACTACCCGGACGAGACGTGGACCTGGGACAAGGTGATCGAGACCGCGCCGAAGCTGCAGAAGACGACCGGCAGCAAGGTGACCCGGTGGGGCGTCGACATCGGCTCGCTCGGCATCTGGTGGGGCATCCAGGCGCTGTCCTGGGCGGCCGGTACGTCGTTCGTCGACAAGCCGCTGGAGCCGACGAAGTTCCAGATGACCGACCCGAAGGTGGTCGAGTCGATGCGGTTCGTCCAGGACATGATGTGGTCCAAGCACATCGCGCCGCGGCCGGACGAGCGGGCCGGAGTCGCGCAGAACAACGGCGGCTTCGCCTCCGGCGCGTACTCGATGATCGCCGACGG
This sequence comes from Kribbella pittospori, assembly GCF_004331465.1. Taxonomy (GTDB): domain Bacteria; phylum Actinomycetota; class Actinomycetes; order Propionibacteriales; family Kribbellaceae; genus Kribbella; species Kribbella pittospori. The sequence continues at coordinate 226,778 of NZ_SJKB01000011.1, read as the reverse complement.
CACCTGGAACATCGCGTCGTTCCAGCAGATGAAGGACAAGTGGGCGATGGCCCCGTTGCCGAAGTACCAGGGCAACAGCGTCGCGCCGTACTGGCTCGGCGGCTGGGTGATCCCGCGGCAGTCGGCCGCGCTGTCGGCGGCGCAGGCCTTCGCGACCTGGAGCGCAACCAAGTTCCAGCCCCAGATGGCCAAGGACCACGACTGGATCCCGTTGCAGAACGCGGCCCGTCAGTCGCAGGACATGCTGAAGGGGATGCCGGAAGGCTTCGAGGCGGCGATGAAGGATCTGTCGAACGCACGGATCGGTGACATCTACACCGCCAACATGCAGCAGATCTTCAACGAGGTCTACGGCAAGAACTTCGATCTGTTGCTCAACAACAAGCTCACCCCGGAGGACGCCGCACAGAAGATGCAGGACGCCGCCACCAAGTTGCTCGGCTGAGGAGCGTTATGGAGGCGCTGGTTCTCAGCGACGTCGGCCACTTCGACCTGGTCATCCTCGACGACCCGGTCCCAGGGCTGGGCGAGGTCCGCATCGCGGTCACGGAGTCGGGGATCTGCGGATCGGAGCTCGGTGGGTTCCTCGGCACCGACGGCCTGCGCAAGCCCGGGCTGGTCTTCGGGCACGAGTTCGTCGGCGTGGTCGACGCGTACGGGCCCGGCGTACCGGTGGAGCAACAGCTGCCACTGGGTGCGTCGGTCACCGCCAATCCGCTGCGATCGTGCGGGGTCTGCCCGATCTGCGTGGCCGGGCACGAGAACGTCTGCCCGCAACGCAAGCTGCTCGGCGGCCACGTGCACGGCAGCAACGCGGGCCTGATCGTCGTACCGGCGAATGCGGTGCACCGGGTCGACCATCTGCCCGATCCAAGCTCCAGCGTGTTCGCCGAGCCGACGGCGTGTGCGCTGCGGGCGGTCGGACGTACCCGGATCTCGGCCGGAGGATCCGCGCTGGTCATCGGTGCCGGTCCGATCGGCCTGCTCCTGCTGGAGGTACTGCGGTTTCGGGGCGTCGAGCAACTGTTCTTCACCGAGCGGGTCGAGGGACGGGTCGCCGCGGCCGAAGCCAGTGGCGCGACGCGGCTCAGCGACGACCCGGAGTCCCTCGTCCGGCAGATCAAGGAGCTCACTCGCGGACTGGGTGCGGACGCGGTGTTCGACGCGGTCGGCAGCGCCGACACCCGGACTTCAGCGACCCTCGCCGCGCGGCCGGGTGGGGACGTCTGCTTCGTCGGGCTGCACTCCGCCGACGGCATGCTGCCGCTGCGGGACTTGATCCGCCGCGAGGTCGCCTGCACCACCAGCTTCGCGTACCGGCCGGACGAGTTCGGCCAGGCGGTCGAGCTGCTCGGACGCGGCGAGCTGGTGTTCCGCGGCGAGGTGGTGCGCGCGGGTCTGGCCGACGGACAGCACTGGTACGAGCAACTGATCAAGGGCCATCCGGCCGGCAAGGTCGTACTCCAACCCAGCAACCCAGGGACGTGATCGTGATCGAGACGCCGGAACTCATCCCCGCACTCCCCGGAGCCGACGTCGGACTGGTCCGGCAGTCCGCCGAGGCGGCCACCTATGCGGTGACCGTCACCGGGGCCGGCGAGCGGGATCCGCAGGTCGGCTCGATTGTGTTGCCCCGGGCAACGTCGATCGACGGCTTCACCAGCGGCTGGGGACTCGAGTATCAGCCGGTCGCGCTGCCGGTGGACGAACCTGCGGGGCTCGAGGTGACCACGGGCCGTTCGACGCAAGGCGCCGTACCGTGGCTGGCGATCGAGACCGAGGGCGGCGCGTACGTCGTGACGCTGCACTGGAGCGGGAACTGGCGAATCGCCAGCACACCGACCGACGACGGCGTACAGATCGATGTCGCGCTGCACCCCGACGGGCAGCGGATCGTCCTCGCCGACGGTGAGACGTTCACCCTGCCGGGGGTCAGCATCGCGTGGGGCGAGACGCGTGCCTCCGCTTCCGCCGCCCTGGCGCGGCATCTGGCCGAGCAGGTGCCGGCCGGACCGCCGCTGCTGACCGAGTGGAACCATTGGTGGCCGTACGAGGACGCCGAGATCTCCGAGGACGTGTTCCTCGCGAACGCGGCCGTCGCCGCGGATCTCGGTCTCGAGGTCGCGCTGCTGGACGCGGGCTGGTTCGGCCGACCGGAGGCGGACAGCCAGTGGTTCGCCGAACGCGGCGACTGGCACAAGGTCAACGCAGCACGCTTCCCGCATGGTCTCGCCTGGCTCGCCGATCAGACGCGTGCCCTGGGCATCGAGTTCGGCATCTGGATCGAGGCCGAGGCGATCGGCGCCCGCGCGTCCATCGCCGGCGAGCGGCCCGAGGTGGTCGCCACCGACGCAGGTTCCAGCCTCGGGTACGTCTGCCTCGGCTCCCCGGCCGGGCAGGAGCACGTCTTCGCCAGCGTGTCCGGGCTGATCGAGACCACCGGAGCCCGCTGGATCAAGTGGGACTTCAACCTCGATCCAGGATCCGGCTGCACCCGCGACGACCACGGCCACGGCTCGCAGGACGGACTACTACGCCATTACCTCGGCCTGTACGACGTACTGGATCGGTTGCGTGCGGCGTATCCGGAGACCGTGCTGGAAGCGTGCTCGTCCGGCGGGCTGCGGATCGACGCCGGGCTGGCCGCGCACGTCGACGCGTTGTTCCTGTCCGACCCGGACTGGACCGAGCACCACCTGACGTGCCTGTGGGGTGCGGCTCAGCTGCTGCCGCCCCGTCAGCTGCTGCACTGGCCGCAGAGCGAGTGGCGCGGTGAGCATCGGTTCCAGAAGGTCGACTACTCCGGCACGTTGATCACGCCGGCGCAGTTCGACACCAAGATGCGGGCGGCGTTGCTGCATCGGTTCGGTGTGTCGGTGCGACTCACCGAGATGCGGCCGGAGCTGTTGCGGCGGCTTCGGGATCACGTGGACAGCTATCGGTCGGTGATCAGGCCGTTGGTCGAGACCGGCGTACTGATTCCGCTGACCGAGCAGCCGTTGCGCGAGGAGAAGGGCTGGCGTCAGCCCGCGTACCAGCTGACCGCGGACGACCGTCATCTGGTGGCCGGCTTCCGGCTGCACCCGACCGGGGGCTGGGAGCCGGTGCGGCCGGTCGGGCTCGACCCGATGGCGACGTACGCCGTGGACGTGCTCGAGGACGGGGAACTGCAGCGGGCGGAGCGGCGTACCGGGAAGGACCTTGCCGAGGCAGGGTTGGTGGCGACTGCCGGGACCTCGATCCTGTGGCTGTTGAGCCGTGCCGAATGAGGTCGTCAGGTCGGGTACGGATAGCAGCGGGCGGTGGCGCCGCCGTCGACGGTGATCGACTCGCCGTTGACGAACGACGCCTCGTCCGACAGCAGGAATGCGACCACGCGGGCGATCTCCACCGGTTCGATCAGGCGGCGGATCGGGTGCAGATCGGCGTACTCCGCGAGCAGGGCCTCGGGATCGTCGGACGCAGCGAGGAACGACTGGGTCAGCGGTGTCATCACCGCGCCCGGTCGGACCGCGTTGCACCGGATGCCCTGCGCGGCCTCCTCCACCGCGAGCTGCCGCGTCATCGCATCGATGCCGCCCTTCGTCGCGGCGTACACGAACGACTCGGGGAATCCGGCCAGCGAGTGGATGCTCGACATGTTGACGATCGCGCCGCCTGCACCACGCAGCCCCTCGGTGGCGACGGCGCAACCCAGCATGGTGCCGATCAGGTTGACCTGGACGATCGCCTGCAGGTCGTCCTCGTCCAGTGCCCGGGCCGTCGTCGGCCGCTCGATCCCGGCGTTGTTGACCCAGCCGGTCAGGCGGCTCTGCTCGATGGCTTTTTGGCGCGCTCGCTCGTGGTCCGCGCGACGGCTGACGTCGCCGGCAACTGGGGTGAACGCGGTCCCCAGCTCGACCTGGAGGCTTTGCAGCCGAGGTTCGTCACGGTCGAGTCCGATCACCGTCCACCCGCGTTCGACCAGCAGGCGGGCGATCGCCGCACCGATGCCATTGGCCGCTCCGGTCACCACCACCGCGTTGTTGTCCACGGCCCCAACCCTACGAGAGCTGTCCACGATGACTGACTTCGGAATAGCGCACGCCACCGTGGATGACCACGTCGGTCCGTTCCTTCGACTCGCGACGAGGCTGACCTCGTCTGCACCCCTGGTTGAGATCGAGCTCGAGGCGGACGAGGCGGTCGTCGAGTGGTTGCATCCGTTCAGCTGGGACGCCGCCGATCGAGGTGTAGTCACTCCGACCAGGAGGCTGGTCGAGGGTGATCTCATCTGCCTGCACGCCGGACCGTACGGGACGGCCGATGCCGTTGCCCATCGCAACGGCGAGCCGATGCTCTTCCCTGACATCAAGGAAGGGCATCGCTATCTGGAGGGCGCTGCGCCGGGGCCGGACGACGATCATCAGGACGCGGCTGCGTGGACGCTGGTCGAGTTCGCCGGGCAATGCGCCGTACTGGCGTGGGAGTACAGCGGTTCGCTGACCATTGAGGTGACGGTCCGGGACGGGCGGACGATTCTTGCGAGCCGACTGCCGGCGGACACTTTCCATCCGACCGACTCGGAAGATCTGGAAGGACCGGTCGGATGGGTTGCTCTGGTGCCGGGCGGTCTGGATAAGGGCGCGGCGGCGTTGCGGTCGCTCGTGATCGACGAGGTCGTGACGGCACCCGACCTGGGCGGGATGCCTGGCGACCCCGAGTTCCCTTGTGTGGTGGCGAATTCGTGGGGTGTGCAGGAGAACACGTCCACCGAGCGGATCATCGCGATGATGGACGCGACCGCGGCGATCGGTGCCGAGGTCTTCGTGGTGGACAAGGGCTGGGAACGCTCGGTCGGCGACTGGCACGCCAACGACCGGTTCGCTTCCGGTATGCGGTGGCTGTCGGACGAGGCTCGCTCGCGCGGCATGGGCTTCGGTGTCTGGTGTGGCTTCGGGAACGCCGATCCGGACTCGCCGGTCGCGCTCGACCATCCGGAGTGGCTGGCCAGTTGGCGAGGTATGACGCCGAAGCTGAGCTTCGGCAACCATGCGCTCTGCCTGGGGCACGATCCGGCCCGGGACTGGATCCTCGACGAGCTGCGGCGGATGGTCGACGAGTTCGGGCTGACCTGGTTCCTGCACGACTTCGAGTCCATCGCGCGCTGCGATCGCGACGATCACACTCACGATCCGGGCGCCGGCGAACATGCGGCCGAGCGTGCATGGCACCACATCCTGCGCACCTTGCAGACCGAGTTCCCCCAACTGGTGCTGGAGAACTGCTGGAACGGCGTACGTCCGCTGGACCTGGCCATGGTGCGCAGCCACCACACCACGATCACCGAGGACCACTGCCGTACGCACTGGAACAGCCTGGCCAAGGTCGGTCTGGGTCGGTACCTGCCGCTGGACTGGCAGAGCGCGTACATGGGTGCCGACAAGCTGTCGCCGCGGGCGCGGATCGCGCCGTACGTGATCGGTGGGCCGTGGGTGCTGATGGACGATCCCGAGACCTGGAGCGACGAGACCCGCGACACGATGGCGCAGGCGGCCGCGGCGTTCAAACGCTGGCGCGGTCCGTTGCGCACGGCAACCGTCCGCCGCCCTACCGTCGACTTCGACTCTGTTCAAGCCACGACCGAGGACGGATGTGTACTGCTCGCAGTCAGTCTGCGTGGTGAGGTCGACGAGGTCCACGTGGCACTCGGCGGGCTCGAGGGGAACTACGTCCTGTGCGACGAGTGGACCGGCGAGACGCACCCGACCACTCTTGACGGCAAGGGATTGACGCTCCCGGGTGGTGACGGTCTCCTGGTCAGCCTCACGCCGGAGTCTTGACCTGGAGCGCGCACCAGCGTGAAGGCTCGGCGTACGTGACCGAGTGAAGCTGGCAAGCAAGGTTGGCTGCGAGCCGCTCTGGCCGGGCAGTTGGCCGGAGCACTCGGAGGGCCTCAGCACCAAGGCGATCGACGCGGCGCTCGAGGCCTCGCTGCGCCGGCTCGGGGTCGACCACATCGACCTCTACTGGGCACACCGTGACGACCGGGAGACTCCGCTCGAGGAAACGGTCACAGCCTTCGGCAAGCACGCCGCGGCCGGCACGATCGGCCGACTGGGATTGTCGAACTACGCACTGTGGCGAGTCGAGCGGATGCGTGACCTCGCACTGCAACTGGGCGTGATGGGCCCGACCGCTCTGCAACTGAGGTACTCGTACCTGCAGCCGCGCCCGTTCGTCCGCGACCACACCCACGACCACCGCTTCGGCTGGATCACCGACGAGGTCCTCGACTACGCCGTACAGAACCCCGAGCAGCAACTCTTCGCCTACAGCCCGCTCATGGCCGGAGCGTACGAGAACCGCCCCGACCGCCCCATCCCCGAAGCCTTCGACCACCCCGGCACCACCCGCCGCCTCCAGGTCCTCAGCGACCTGGCCACCGAGCTCAACGTCACCCGCAGCCACGTAGTCCTCGCCTACCTCGCCACCAGCACCCCCGCCATCACCCCCATCGTCGGCATCTCCACCCCCGCCCACCTGACCACCGCCCTCGACAGCACCACCCTCAACCTCACCCCCACCCACCACACCGCTCTGAACGACGTTTGGTAAATCACCGAGATCACGCCTGACTCTTCACGTAGCGTGACGAGAGGCGTAAGGTGCCGGTTTCAACGGGTGATCACGGTGGCACGGCCCGTGGGGGGTCTGCCGGGCAATGCCCGTGGGGGAAGAACATGGCAGAAGAAAGCTGGCATCAGGCACGCCTGATACCGACCTCAGGAATCAACGGCGCCGACGAGCAGGAGCGGCGGGCGACGTCCGCCTTGCTCGCGGTGATGTCGTCCGTACGGGAGTTCGGCCGGGTGCTCACGCAACCGCTGGGAGCACCGGCCGGACCACTGGAGACGTACATCGAGGTGCCGTTCCAGCTTGGGGAACGGCGGCTGTACCCGGATGGACTGCTGCGTGCCCGCCGAGGGCAGAAGGAGTGGACCGCGCTGGTCGAGGTGAAGACCGGCGTGAACGAACTCAACGCCGAGCAGCTCGAGGCGTACCTCGACATCGCGCGTGAGCAGGACTTCGACGCCGTCGTGACGATCTCGAACGAGATCCCGGCCGTCGCCGGCATGCACCCGACCAAGGTCGACAAGCGGAAGCTGAAGCGCGTCGCCTTGCACCACTGGTCCTGGTCGATGGTGCTCGCCGAGGCAGTGCTCCAGAAGGAACACCGCGGTGTCGCCGATCCCGACCAGGCCTGGATCCTCGGCGAACTGATCCGCTACCTGGAGCATCCGCGATCCGGAGCACTGCAGTTCGACGACATGGGTCCGTCCTGGGTCACGACGAGGGAAGCCGTTGCTTCAGGCACCCTTCGGGCCGGTGACAAGTGTGCGCCCGAGGTAGCGGCGCGGTTCGATGCTCTGCTCCGATACGTGAGTCTCCAGCTCGGACGAAAGCTCGGCGACGATGTCACTCCGGCCCTGACCAGGAAGGAACTTGCCGATCCTGCGTCACGCTCACAGTCCTTGGTGCAGTCGATGTGCATCAGCGGCACTCTGCAGGGCGCGATCAACATCCCGAACGCCGTTGGACCGCTGGTCGTGACCGCGGATCTCCGTGCCGGTGTCGTGACCTGCCAAGTCGACATCGCCGCGCCACGCGACGGTCGAGCGACGACTCGGGTGAACTGGCTACTCCGGCAGCTGCGGCACGCGCCGGATACGACGCGCCTCGAAGCGTTCGTCATGCACGCTCGCGGCGCCGGTACGGCGGAGCTCCTCCGAGCCGTCCGGGAACAGCCCAATCTCCTGATCGAAGATCCGAAGAAGGAACTCCGATCGTTCCGGGTCGCACTGGGCTCTCCGCTCGGCAGCAAGCGGGGACGCGGTCGCGGCTCGTTCATCGATTCGATCGAGAACGCGATCAGTACCTTCTACGGAGACGTGGTTCAGGACCTGCGGGCATGGACGGCGACACCACCACGACTACGGGAGGCACCGGCGCAACCTGAGGAACGCCCATCGCTCACCTCGACAGCACTGTCCTCACAGGACGGTGCTGAGCTTGAGGCGGTTGCGCAGACGCCCGCCGTGGAAGCCGAGCCCGAGCCGGCTCCGGTCGAAACCGAAATCAGCAGCGCTGCAGCGACTCCGGTAAGTGTCACCAGCAGCGCGAACGGTTGGCCGGGCCAGGTCTCCACGTCCGATTGACGAGATCACACCGGATCAGCGCTCCCGTTGGGGGTGGGGGCGGTGAGAGGCTGTGGGGGTGGACAGGGATGGTTTCTGGGGACTGGTCGAGGGTGCGCGGGGTGCGGTGGACGACACCGTCGCGGATCCGGACGGGGTTGCGGACGCGCTGGTCAAGGTGCTCGGTGGGCTCGAGGCCGAGCAGATCGCGGGGTTCGGGGTCGAACTCGCGCGGTTGCAGGTCGAGTCGTACCGGTGGGACCTGTGGGCAGCGGCGTACCTGATCAACTCGGGGGCCTCCGAGGACGGGTTCGACTCGTTCCGGGGCTGGCTGATCGCGCAGGGACGGGAGGTGTGGGAGGGCGCGCTGGCAGAGCCGGACTCGCTCGCGGACGTGGTCGACGAGGATCGGCCGGAGGGCTTCGAGGGGTTCGACGGTGAGGCGATGCTGTCCGTCGGCAGTCACGCCTACAAGAACGTGACCGGCGACGAGGCGGCGTACTGGAAGGCTGTCGAGTCGGAGGCACCGGATACGCCGGACCTGCCCGCCGGCAAGGAGATCGACTTCGACGACGAGGACGACCTGGAGACCCATCTGCCCCGGCTGGCCGTGCTCTACGGGGACGCCTAGGCAGGTTCGCCGCCAAGGCGCTCGATGGCGGCACGGAGACGGCGGCGCCAGCCGGGCTGGCCGGCGTCCTGGTCGGCCGCGGCCAGACTGACCAGGTGCTGCGCCATCTCGAACCCCTCGGTCGTCTGAGGCTCGGTGTCGGTCAGCGGTACGCCGCTCTGCGGTTCGTCATGGTCCAGCTCGATCGGACGGCTCGTCCAGCCGAACCCGTCCGGCACCAGCAGCTCCGGCACGAGCGTCTCGTGGCTGAGTGACGTCAGCTCCTTGTCACCGTTGCCGATGCTGAAGATTGTCGTACCACGTCGCCGTACGTCGCTGATGCGCTCCAGCAACGTGTCCGCGGGATCCTCCTCCGCCACCACCAGCAAGGACTCACCCCGCCCGGTGTCACGCAGACGGTCCAGTCCGATCGCCAGGTGTGGCGGTGCGCCCGGTGGTGGCGCCCAACGGACCAGGGCCGGGCGGATGTCCTCGACGCCGGCGCGGTGGAGTTCGTCGTCCAGGTGCGCCGTCAGGTGCCACGGCTCGTCGTCGGCCGGCCCGAACAGCATCAGCCCGCCGTTCCGGGTCGTGAACCTGCGCAGCGAGTGCGCGAACTCCGTCGTCCGGGTGCCGAGCTCGGTGCCGGTCAGCATCTCCCGGAGGAGGGAGGCCCTGGTGAGATCCACAACCCCAAACCTGACACATGTCCGGGGGCACCGCGAGTCAGATCAGGCGGTCCGCCTTGGACTGGAGGTAGTTGCGCTCCGGGACACTCGTCGTACGGCGAGCCGCGTGCAGATAGCTCTCGCGGGCGCCGGCCAAGTCGCCTGACATCTCCTGCAGGTGGGCGCGGACCGCCTCCAGCCGGTGGTTGTCGGTCAGCCGGTCGTCGGACTCCAATGGCTCGAGTACGGCGAGGCCCTCCTTCGGACCGACCGCCATGGCGACCGCGACGGCGTGGTTGAGCTTGACCATCGGGTTGTCCGACATCTGCTCCAGTACGTCGTACAGCGCAACGATCTGCCGCCAGTCCGTGTCCTCGGCCCGCTCGGCAGTGTCGTGCACCGCCGCGATCGCCGCCTGCACCTGGTAGGGCCCGAGCTGCGTGCGCGACAGCGCATCGGTCACCAGCGACTCACCCTCGACGATGGTGTCCTTGTTCCACAGCGACCGGTCCTGCTCGGCCAGCGGGACCAGTGCGCCGTCCGCACCCGTCCGAGCGGGCCGCCGCGCGTCGGTCAACAGCATGAGCGCCAGCAGCCCCGCCACCTCGCCGTCGTCCGGCAGCAGCTTGCGTACGCCGCGCACCAGCCGGATCGCCTCCGTGGTGAGCTCGGCACTGTGCAACGCCGTACCCGAGGAGGCGGTGTAGCCCTCGTTGAAGATCAGGTAGAGCACATGCAGTACGGCGCCCATGCGCTCGTCCCGCTCAGCCTCCGGCGGCATCTCGAACGTGCTGCCCGCCTGCTTGATGCTGCGCTTCGCCCGACTGATCCGCTGCGCCATGGTCGGCTCCGGCACCAGGAACGCGGCCGCGATCTGGGCAGTGGTGAGACCACCGACCGCCCGCAGCGTCAGCGCGATCTGCGACGCCGGGGAGAGCGCCGGATGGCAGCACAGGAACAGCAACGTCAGAGTGTCGTCCCGGCCACCCGGATCGTCGATCTCAGGGCCTGCGGCAACGAACTCCTCGGGCGCAGCCATCTGCGCCGCGTTCTCCTCGCGCCGCCGCCGAGCCGACTCGCTGCGCAACAGGTCGGTCAGCCGGCGTGACCCGACTCGGATCAGCCAGCCACGCGGGTTGTCCGGCACGCCCTCGTCCGGCCACTGCTGCGTGGCCGCGAGCAGCGCTTCCTGCACGGCCTCCTCGGCCAGGTCGAAGTGGCCGTAGTGCCGCACCAGCGCGCTCAGTACTTGCGGCGCCTGCTCACGCAGCAGCAGATCGAAGTCGCTCACATCTCCAGCCCGGACGCGTCCATCACCGGCCGTACCTCCACGGCGACGTACTTCGCGTCCGGCATCCGGGCCGCGTAGCCGATCGCCTGGTCGATGTTGTCGCACTCGACCAGGTAGAACCCGGCCAGGTGCTCCTTGGCCTCAGCGTACGGTCCGTCGGTGGTGGTCGTGGTGTCGTCGCGCACGGACACGGTCCGGCTCGTGATGGGGTCGGCCAGCCCGGCAGCGCTGACCAGCAGACCCTGCTCGCTCAGCTCACGGGTCAGGGACTCGTGCGCTCGGCTCAGGCCCTCGCGCTGCTCGGCGGACAGGCTCGCCCAGCTCTCCGGGTTGCTGTAGATCAGCAGCATGTACTTCACGGGCACCATCCTGTCGCTCGCGGAGGCCGCTGTGACCCCCTGTTACCCGGTACGTCGTAACAGCAGTCCCCACTTCGACAGATCCGGGATGTCGAAGTGGTCCGGCCAGGCCCGACGTCTCCACCGAGTGACGCTCAGCCGGAGCGTCCCGCCGTACTGGAGATGTTCACATGGTGACCGAGAAGAAGCGCTGGTTCGCGCTGGCGCTGCTGTGTCTGACCGGGTTCATGATCATCCTGGACGCGTCGATCGTGCTGGTCGCCGTACCGTCCATCGAGCGTGAACTGACCTTCTCGAGCGGTGGCGTGCAGTGGGTGCCGAGCGGCTACGCGCTGATGTTCGGCGGACTGCTGCTGCTCGGTGGGCGCATCTCCGACCTGCTGGGCAGGCGGCGGGTGTTCATGACCGGACTGGTGCTGTTCGGTGCGTGCTCGCTGCTGTGCGGGTTCGCCTGGAGCGGTGACGCGCTGGTCCTCGCGCGCGGCCTGCAGGGCGCGGCGGCCGCCGTACTGGCGCCGAGTGCGTTGTCGATCGTGATGACGACGTTCCCGTCCGGCGCGGACCGCAACAAGGCGCTGGGCATCTGGGGCGCCACCAGCGGCGTCGGCGGTACGGCGGGGTCCCTGATCGGAGGGCCCGTGACCGATGGGCTCGGCTGGCAGTGGATCTTCTTCATCAACGTGCCGGTGTGCGTACTGGTCCTCGTGCTGGCGCCCGTCCTGCTGATGGACAGCCGCGGACCGGGCCGGCGCGGGTTCGACGTGGCCGGCGCGGCCAGCGTGACCGCCGCACTCATCGTTCTCGTGTACGCCGTCATCGAGGCGCCGGAGTCGCCTGTCGGCCGGACCATCGCGCTGATCGTGTTGTCCGCGCTGCTGTTCGGTCTGTTCGTGCTGGTGGAGAAGCGGTCGGCCGCACCGCTCGTACCGCTGCGGATCTTCCGCTCGCGCAGTCTGGTCGGTGGCAACCTGATCACGGTCGCCTGGGGCCTGGCGGCGTTCGGGCTGAACTACATCTACACGCAGTACGCCCAGCTGGCCTTGGGTGTCTCCGCGATCCGCTACGGCCTCATGTCCGCCGTACTCGCGGCGGCCGCTGTGGTCGCGTCGATGGTCGGACAGCACCTGGTCACTCGCGTCGGCCCGCGTCGGGTCGGGTTCGTCTCGCTGCTGATCGCAGGTGTCGGTACGACGCTGATGTGCATGCTGACCGTGGACTCCGGCTACTTCGAGCTGGCCTTCTGGGGTCTGACGATCTTCGGCGCCGGTCTGGGTGCCGGAACTGTTGCCGGCGCCATCGCGTCCCTCAGCGACGTGGCCGGTGAGGACTCCGGGGTCGCATCAGGTCTGCAGAACGCCAGCTTCCAGATCGGCGGTGCGGTTGGCGTCGCCGTACTGTCCGCCGTCGCCACTGCGGCCACGACCGGGACCACACCGATTGCTCTGACCCATGGCTACCGGATCGCCTTCGTGGCCGTCTGGAGCTTCATCGTCGTGGGCCTGGCCGGCTGCGGTCTGCTCGTCAGCCGCAAGCAGTCGACGCAAGGGCAACTGGAGCCGGTGACGTCGTGAGATCAAACATTCGTTGGAGGGTTTGGCGGCGCCGGAGTGGGCACCGGATGTTGGTGGCCGCCAACTCCGCCCGGCGGTCCTGAGAAGGAGGCTTCATGCTCATCCTCGGTTTGATCCTGTTGATTCTCGGGTTCCTGCTGAGTATCCCGATCCTGTGGACGATCGGCATCGTCCTGCTCATCGTCGGGGCCGTGCTGTTCCTGCTCGGATCCACCGGCCGCGCCGTCGGCGGACGACGTCATTGGTACTGATCCGGCGCAAGCCGGCAGAACCCCGCGAATCGGCCCCGGTTCGCGGGGTTCTGTCCGTCCACGTCGTTACCGTGATCCCATGAAATACGTCGTGATGATCTTCCGGAGCACCGACCGCACCTGGACCGACGAGGATCAGCGTGGTCTCGGCAGGCTGATCAAGCTCGAGAGCGAGCTCGCGGCCAGCGGCGAGCTGGTCAGTTCAGAGGGTCTGCAGCCGCCGGAGGAGGGCCGGATCGTGCAGATCCGCGACGGTGTCCAGGTGGTCACCGACGGCCCGTTCGGCGAGACCAAGGAGCAGCTCGCCGGCTTCTTCATGGTCGACGTCGCCGACGACGCGCAGGCCGAGGCCATCGCGGCCCGGGTCTCGGCCGCGGTCGGCGACCGGGTCGAGCTGCGCGGCACCCTGATCTCAGCCTGACCGGTACCACGGGAAGTCGGCCGAGCGCTTCTCGGTGAAGGCCGCGATGGCGCCGAGCATCTCACCACTGAACAGCAGGTACTTCGTCGTCGCCCCGCAGCTCGGCCACCGCCCCGCCCTCGACCTGGAACCCGAGCTGATCCACCCCCGGCAGTCAACCAGCAACCCGGCCGCCCCGCCGCGCGCTGGATCACATGGCGCGCTTGACCCGGGACTTGGCGCGCGCCATCCGGAACAGGTAGGCCGGAGTCGGCGGGACCCAGCCGAGTTGCTTCGCCTGACCGAGGTCGTCGCGGTTGGCCCAGTGCTCGACGACCATGCCGTCCTCCAGCCGGAACCAGTGCGACTGCGTGATCGCGAAGGTCTTCCCGGTCGGCGGGAACACGGTGTCCACCCCACCCGCCGGCGTGTACACCGCGAACGGCGCGACATGCCGCCCGCTCATCGTCGAGTTGATCGCCACCAAGTTGCCATTGGCAACCACATGGTGGATCTCGTAGGCCAGCCCTTCGAAGGCGGTCCGCAACCAGAGCGCGGTCGCGTAGTACCCGGTGGGTCCCCCGACCCGGCACTCCGGCGGCTCGATGTCGTCCTCCCGGTTGACCGCGTCCGGATGGATCAGCGCGTCGAAGTCGGCCCGGTCGCCGTCGGCCATGATGCGGATGGAGCGGACGGCGACCTCACTCGCCGACACGCCTGCTGTGGTACTCATCGCTTCCCCCAATAATTCGATACAGTGGAACTGTACCCAAAAGCATGGGATCGGGAATGACCGAAGTCAAGAGGCAGTACGACGCCACCGGACGGCGCGAGCGTGCCCGGCGCCGCCGGCGTGACATCGTGATCGCGGCGCGCGATCTCTTCGAGACCGACGGTTTCCAGGCGACCACGATCAGTGCGGTGGCGAAGCGGGCCGGCGTCTCGGCCGAGAGCATCTACAAGGGCTTCGGCACCAAAGCCGTGCTGGCCAAGGCCGTCTTCGACTTCGTCATCGCCGGCGACGACGAGCCGGTGCCGATGGCCGAGCGTCCCGAATCCCATGCCATCCAGGCCGAGCCCGACGTACGCCGGAAGATCTCGCTGTACGTCGACGGTCTCGTCGTCCGGCAGCAGCGGTCGGCACGGGTGCAGATCGTGATCCGGGACGGCCGGCTCAGCGACGAGACCCTGCGCGAGACCTGGCAGACGCTGATGGACGAGCGGCTGACCGGGATGACGATGCTCGGCCGCCATCTGCTCGAGACCGGCGAGCTGCGCGACGGGATCACCCTCGAGGAGGTCGCCGATGTGTTGTGGACGTACATCTCGGTCGAGTTGTACGAACTGCTGGTCCTGGTCCGCGGATGGTCACCGGAGCGGTATGGCGGGTTACTCAAAAGCGCCGTGACCGACGCTTTGTGTGGACCAAGCGTTTGATCTCAGCACGATCACATCCGGATAGCGGGCAGATCACGCTCAGCGCCCGTGGCGGATGTTCGTAATGCGTTAAAACTGTGGGTCGATTGCGAACCCTGCAGGGATCTGTGCTTGACTCCTCCGGTCGATAACGTTTTGGTCTCGGCAGATTGGGTTCCAGAAGTGTCTGCAGGACGGCATAGACAGGCGCGGCACCGCCAACCGCGCCCGAAGGTGATCCGGCCCGGCATCGTGAAGGTGGCGATTCCCGGCGCAGCAGTGGCCCTGGTGGCTACCGGTTCGGCGGCCGCGCTCCCTGGTCAGCAAGTCCACCTGAACACCTCGATCGCCAGCTCGTCCCTGCAGCTGGCGCGCGACGCGGACATCAGCCGGGACGCTCTCCGTCCCCCGCTGAACGTCACCCCGTCGACTCCGGCTCCGAAGCCGAAGGCGGCCCCGACGGCGAAGCACCTGAAGAAGCAGGCGCCGATCCCCAAGCCGTCGCCGACGAAGACCCGCACCGCCGAGCCGCCGAAGGTGACCGGCTCGAAGTACACCACCACCGACGTGAACCTCTGGTCGCTCCCGCTGACCGGCGTCCTGCTGGACGTGCTGCCGAAGGGCACGAAGGTCTCGGTGTCCGGCAAGGTCGACGGCATCTGGGCCGAGGTCGTCAGCGACGGCAAGTCCCGCTGGGTCAAGGCGCAGTACCTGTCCGCCACGAAGCCGGTGGCGAGCACGGCGGGTGCCATCTCCCAGGCCGCCTGCAAGTCGGGTTCGTCGGTCGAGGACGGGCTGACCCAGGACGCGATCCGCGTCCACCGGGCGATCTGCGCCAAGTTCCCGGACATCTCGTCGTACGGCGGTCTGCGGTCCGGCGACAGCGGTTCGGAGCACTCCAGTGGCCGTGCGCTCGACATCATGGTCAGCGGGTCGGAGGGCCAGGAGGTCGCCGACTGGCTGCACGCGAACTACAAGAAGCTCGGCATCAGCCAGCTGATCTGGTCGCAGCACATCTGGACGGTCCAGCGCAGCAGCGAAGGCTGGCGCGCGATGGAGGATCGCGGCAGCACCACCGCGAACCACTACGACCACGTGCACGTGAGCGTGTACGGCAACTCGGGCACAGTCTGACCCGAGCGGTCTCGAGCGAACCGGTCCCCAGCCCTCCCGGGGACCGGTTCGCTGTTTCAGGGCCGGATGTTCGCGTTCAGGTGGAAGAAGTTCGCCGGGTCGTAGGCCCGCTTGACCTCGCGCAGCCGGCGCAGGTCGTCCGGCGCGTACGCCGTGTCCGCGCGGGCCGGGTCGCCCAGGAAGTTCACGAAGGTACGGCCTGATGTCGGGATCAGGACCTCCCGATCGATGATCAGCGAGTACGACGCTCCGCGGTGACCGACCGGTCCGGCGCCGGGACCCGGGTGAGCCATCGCGCCACCCCAGTGCCGGATCTCGACGGTCGGCGCTTCCTCGTCCTCGAAGCCGGTGACCGCCTCGATCACGTCGTCGGTCAACGTGTCCAGGAAGTCCAGGTGCTTGGCCGGCGTACCGCCCATCGCGGCCTCGCCGTACTCCAGGGTGCGTAGCTCGCCGGCCAGTCGCGGTCCGGCGACCTCGAACAGCGGCTTCAGCAGGTGGTCGGCCAGTTCGGCGTCACCGGCGTACATCACCTTGATCGCGACGGCGCGCTGCTCGGTGCCGGGTACGCGGGTCAGGACGACGGCGGTGCTCAGTTCGTTGGGGATGGTGGCGGTCCAGTCGCGGTACCGGCGCAGGATGGCGGCCGCGCGGTCGATGCCGTAGTACACGATGCCGGCGTGGACCTGGCGGACCGGGTACAGCCGGAACTCCAGCGAGGTGACGATGCCGAAGTTGCCGGTGCCGCCGCGGATCGCCCAGAACAGGTCGGGGTGGTGCTCGGCGCTGGCGGTGACGAACCGTCCGTCCGCGGTGACGATCTCGGCGCGGATCACGCTGTCGGCCGCGAAGCCGTACTTGCGCGCCAGCCAACCGACCCCGCCGCCCAGCGTGTAGCCGGTGACGCCGACGTCGCGGTGCGATCCGGACAGCGGTGCGAGCCCGAACTGACCGGCGGCGTCCAGCACCGCACCCCAGCGCGCACCCGGCGCAACCTTGGCGACCCGGCGCTCCGGGTCGACCAGGACCGTCGTCATCTGCGTCGTCTTCAGGAGGATCCCGCCGTCGGCGGGTACGCGCGTCCCGTGACCGGTGGCCTGCACGGCGATGGGTACGCCGTACTCGCGCGCCGTCCACACGGCCGCCTGTACGTCGGTTCGGCTGTAGGCCTCGGCGACCACCAGCGGCCGCGAGTCCACGGTCGGGACGACAGACTTCCGCTGTACGTCGTACTCCGCCTCGCCTGGCAGCCGGATGGCGCCGTTGAACCCGGCCCCCAGCAGCCCTGCCACCACATCACTCGCAACCGGCACCAGCGCCTGCGTCGACATCCGAACCACTCCCTCGCCGTATCAGCTTCTACAGACACGTCGAAGGACCGGTCCCGGATTCGACACCCCCAGCAAACTTGTTTCGATGACACACACAGTCGAGGCCGACGACTCGGTCCTCACCAAGCACTACACGTCCTGGTCCCGCGACGAACCCGGTCGTGAGTGGGCCGCTCTCACCTTGCTGTCGCGCCAGGCCCCGGACCTCGTGCCGGCTCCGCTGGCGCGCGGGACCGACTCACAGCCGTGGGTTTCGATGTCGGTCGTCCCAGGTCGGCCGCTCGGCGGCTCGCTCACGCCTGAGCAGCTCGAGGCACTTGGCGAGGCGCTCGGGGCGCTGTGGTCGATCGATCCTGGCGGCCTCCCGTCCGTCGGCGTCCCGGCCGTGATCGACCGGACCTCGCACTCGCTCGCCGTACTGCGCGCAGGCGACGGCGTGATCGCGGACGCGGCCACGGCGGCCGCCGACTGGCTCGAGACCGCGATCGAGGTACTGACCGCAGTTCACGATCCGGTGGTCGGCCACGGCGATCCGAACCTGGCGAACTACCTCTGGGACGGAACCCGGATCCGGATCGTAGACTTCGAGGACGCCGGGCGCGGCGACCTCACGCTCGAGCTCGCCAACCTCGTCGAGCATCTGTCGGGCCGTGACACGGACTGGAGTGCGTTGGTGTCAGGCTTTCCCGTCGATCCGGAGCGCTTCCGTGCCGCCCGCTCGCTGTGGGCCGCGTTCTGGCTGACGCTCATCGGACCCGGCGGGCCGAGCGCCGCCCGGAACTCTCCCGGTACGGCGGAGGCCCAGGCGGAGCGCGTGTTGTCCCTGGTCAGGCCGACAGCTTGAGCTGCTGCGTCCGGTCGAGGTCGGCGAGGATGTTGATCTCGGTGATCTTGCCGTTCGCGACAACGATGTCCATGACGCCCATCACCCGGCCGTTGAGGACCGTGACGGTCCCCGGCATCCCGTTGATCAGGGCGTGCTCGGTGTGAGGCGCCATTCGGGTGAACAGCAGCGCCTGCTCGACCACCGCGCGTGCACCGCGGACCAGCTTCGAGACCGCCGGTCCGGCGTACTCCGCCGACGCTGCGCCCGCGTCGGCCCGCAGTACGACGTCCGGGTCGAGCAGCTCGAGCAGGGCCTCGAAGTCGCCACCGCGCGACGCGGCCAGGAACGCGTCGACGATCTCCCGCTGACGCCCCGGATCGCCGTCGCCGGCCGGCGCGCCTTGGACCCGGCGCCGTGCCCGGCTGGCCAACTGCCGCGTCGCGGCCGGCGACTTGTCCACGATCTGCGCGATCTCGTCGAAGCTCACCCCGAACATGTCGTGCAGGACGAAGGCCAGCCGCTCCGCCGGCGCCAGCGTCTCCAGGACCACGAGCATCGCCAGACCGACCGCGTCAGCCTGGACGGCCTGGTCCTCCGGGCTCGGACCGTTGTCCTGACGGATCGAGATCGGGTCCGGCACGAACGTGTCCAGCGAGTCCTCCCGCCGCGACTTGCGGCTGCGCAGCATGTCCAGGCAGACCCGCGACACCACTGTGGTCAGCCACCCGGCCAGATTGCCCACTTCACTCACGTCCGACCGGTTCAGCCGCAGCCACGCTTCCTGCACGGCGTCCTCGGCCTCCGTGAGCGAACCGAGCATCCGGTACGCGACAGCTCGCAGCTGTCCCCGGTGCTGCTCGAACTGCCGCGCCAGCTGGTCGGTGTCGTTCACAGGGCCTCCCTCATCCCGGTCCACCTCATCTGACGGATCGGGCCACCATGATGTGACAAGACGGTCCGAGGACCCATCATGGGGGCATGCCCACGACCCGTGGTGATCTGGTCTTCGAGGACCGCTTCGACGCTGCCGCACTGGATGAGTCGGTGTGGTCGCCGTACTACCTGCCGCACTGGAGCTCCCGCGCGGCGTCGGCAGCGGCGTACACCGTGGGTGACTCCGGTCTGACCCTCAGCATCCCGTCGGACCAGGGACTCTGGTGTCCGGGGGACCACAAGCCGGATCTGCGGGTGTCGGGGATCCAGTCCGGCAACTACTCCGGTCCGGTGGGGAGCACCGTCGGGCAGCAGCCGTACCGCGAGGGTCTGGTCGTCCAGGAGGAGCAACCGCCGTTCTGGGGCTGGACACCCAACGGCGGGTACGTCGAACTCCGGGCACGGGCCGACATCAGTGCGCGCTCGATGGTGTCGCTGTGGATGGTCGGGCTGGAGGACAGTCCGGAGCGCTGCGGGGAGATCTGCGTGATGGAGGTGTTCGGCGATGCGGTCGTCCCCGGCGAAACCACCGCGGTCGGCATGGGCCTGAAGACCATCCGCGACCCGTCGGTACCGCAGGACTTTGAGGCGGTCCCGCTCCCGATCGACCTGCGCGACTTCCACACGTACGCCGTCGAGTGGACCGCCGGCCAGGCCGACTTCTACGTGGATGACGCCCCGATCCGCACCTGCGCGGGCGCTCCGTCGTACCCGATGCAACTCATGCTCGCCGTCTTCGACTTCCCCGACCGCAGCATCGGTGACGACGACACCTTGGTTCCCACCTTCACCATCGACCACATCCGCGGCTGGAACGTCGCCCAGGAGCTCGTCGCCTAACCCAGCGCCGACAACAGCGTGAGCTTCTCGTACGACGGGCTGCCGGGCTCGGCGTGGTACGTGACGAGCATGTGCCCCGGCGTACCGGGCAGCGCGAGCTTCTCGTAGTGCAGTTCGAGCTCACCGACCTGTGGATGGGCGAGACGGGTCAGACCGCTCGTCTTCTGCTTCACGTCCTGCTTGGCCCAGAGCGTGCGGAACCGGTCGCTGCGGACGGACAGCTCCCCGACCAGTTCCAGCAGCCCTGGATCGTCCAGGTCCGGCGCGATCACCGACCGCAGATAGGCGACCGCCTTCGCGGTCATCTCGTCCCAGTCGAGGTAGAACTCCCGCATCTCGGGCTCCAGGAACGCGGCCCTCAGCGTGTTCACACCCGGTGCGAAAAAGGGGCTCAGGGCAACGGCAATGGGGTTGGACGCGAGCGTGGTCAGGTAGCGGCCGTGGACCAGCGCGGGCGTCGTCGGCCAGCTGTCGATCAGGCTCTGCACGCCCGCACTGACCGGCTCAGGTCGCGCTGCCCGCCGTCTCCGCGGCTTGGCCGGACGCGCGAGCTCCTTCAGGTAGCGCTCCGCGTCCTCGTCGAGTCGCAGCGCCCGCGCGAGGCTGTCCAGCACCTGGTCCGACGGATGCCGATCGCGGCCCTGCTCCAGGCGGAGGTAGTACTCCACGCTGATGCCGCCGAGCAACGCGACCTCCTCGCGCCGCAGACCTGGCACGCGGCGCCGGCTTCCGGCGGGCAGTCCGACCTCATCGGGTCGCAGCCCTTCCCGGCGTACCTTGAGGAACTCGCCGAGATTGCTCACCTGGCCAGCGTACGTGTGGCTCGCGGGCTCATCCTGTCCCTGCCACTACCAGTGTCGGTGGGGTCTTCATCCGTTGCAGCGCAGGCGTGATGGTCGGTGGCATGACAGCTTTTGGATTTCACTCCACCGCGGCCGACGTACTGGCCGGGGTCGATCTCTCCGGCCGGCGCGCCCTCGTCACCGGTGCCACCTCCGGTCTCGGCATCGAGACCGCCCGGGCACTCGGCGCTGCAGGTGCCGACGTCGTCCTCGGCGTCCGGGACGTCAGCAAGGGCAAGGAGATCGCCGCGGCGATCGGCGGCTCGGTCGCGCAACTGGACCTGGCCGACCTCGACTCGGTCCGCGCCTTCGCGGCCGGCTGGGAAGGGCCGTTGCACATACTCGTCAACAACGCGGGCATCATGGCCGTCCCCACGCTGACCCGTACGCCGGAAGGCCGCGAACTGCAGTTCGCGGTCAATTTCCTCGGCCATTTCGCGCTCACCGTCGGACTGCACGGTGCCCTGGCCGCCGCGGACGGCGCGCGGATCGTGTCGCTGAGCTCGAACGCGCATCTGTTCGCACCGCTGGTGTTCGACGACCTCGACTACCGCTTCCGGCCGTACCAACCGATCGGCGCGTACGGCGAGTCCAAGACGGCGACTGCCCTGCTCGCAGTGGAGGCGACGCGGCGCTGGTCCGGTGAAGGTATCTCTGCCAACGCGGTCCATCCGGGCGCGATCGCCACCGGTCTGCAGCAGCACACCGGCGGCCTACAGACGCCTGCTGAACGCCGGAAGACCGTGGAGCAGGGTGCCGCGACCTCTGTGCTGGCCGCAACGCTGCAGGGCGTCGGTGGGCGGTACTTCGAGGACTGTCAGGAGGCGGTCGTCGTCTCGGAGGCTCCGCCGCGGTTCGGCGGTGGTGTCGCGCCGTACGCGCTGGACCCGGACAACGCTGCGCGGCTCTGGGAGATTGCGCTCCGGATGACTGCTTGACTATCGTCACTGGCATGTTCCTGCGCGCGGGTATGTGGTGGGCCGTCGACTAGACGGCTGCTTCCGCGCGTAACCCACCGGCCGTCTCCTGCGAGGCGGCCGTTGTCATGTCCTCGTGGGCGGCCCAGCACCCCTGAGGATTGCCGATGACAACAACGCTCCGGACCTGGTCCGGACTCATCTCCGCCCTCCTGGCCGGCTCCGACCTGACCGCGGCGGACACCGGCTGGGCGATTGACCAGTTGGTGCTGGGCGACGCGTCGCCGGCGCAGATCTCCGGCTTCCTGATCGCACTGCGGGCCAAGGGCGAGACCGCCGCCGAGATCACGGGGCTGGCCACGGTACTGCGCTCGCACGCCACGCCGGTGCGGATCGGCGGACCCTTCGTGGACATCGTAGGTACCGGTGGCGACCGGACCGGGGTGGTCAACATCTCCACAATGGCCGCTGTGGTCGCGGCGTCGACCGGTGTGACCGTGGTCAAGCACGGTGGCCGGGCGGCGTCCTCGTCGGCGGGCGGCTCGGCCGATCTGGTCGAACATCTGGGCGTCACGCTCGACCTGTCCGCGGTGGACGCCGCTCGGATAGCGGCAGAGGCCGGACTGACCTATCTCTTCGCGCCTCGGTTCAATCCGGCCTTGCGGCATGTGGCGGTGGTACGACGTGAGCTCGCAGTGCCCACGGCGTTCAACGTCCTGGCACCGCTGCTGAACCCGGCGGACCCGCAGCACGCACTGGTCGGAGTGGCGAACCCGCAGATGCTGCCGGTGATCGCTCAAGCCCTTGCACAGCAAGGAAAAACGGCGCTGGTCGCTCGCGGCGATGACGGACTCGACAAGCTGACAACTACCGGGTACTCCCGCGTGTGGGTGGTGTCCGGTGGGACGGCGTCGGAGGTGGTGTTCGATCCGCGGTCGCTCGGGTTGAGACCGTCGTCGTTGGCTGAGCTGCGTGGTGGTGACGCTGCGTTCAACGCCCGGGTACTGCGGGGGCTCGTCGACGGTGAGTCCGGTCCGGTGCGGGACGTCGTACTGCTGAATGCTGCTGCGGCGCTGGTCACCCTGGAGCTGGGGACCGGTCTGCTGCTGGAGCAGTTGGCCGATTGTCTGCAGCGGTGTCGCGAGGCCGTGGACAGTGGGAAGACCGCTGACACGTTGGAGCGCTGGACGCTAGCGTGCAGGTGATGCATGAGCTCTTGGACGCGGCACGTGCCGGTGATCAGGACGCCTTCGGACAGCTGGTGGGGCCGTGGCGTGGGGAGCTGCATGCGCACTGCTACCGGATGCTCGGGTCCGACGCCGACGCGGAGGACGCCGTCCAGGAGACGCTGCTGCGGGCGTGGACCGGTCTGAGCGGGTACGACGACCGCGGATCGATCCGGCCGTGGCTCTACAAGATCGCCACGAACCGCTGTCTGACGCTGATCGAGCGGCGTGGGCGCCAGGAACTTCCAGTCGGGGACGTGCCATGGCTGGAGCCTTATCCGGAGAGCCGGCTGGCGTGGACCGCCTCGCTGAGTCCGGAGGCGCGCGTGCTGGCACTGGAATCCGTGGAACTGGCGTTCGTGGCGTCTCTGCAGCACCTGTCTGCGCTGCAACGGGCAGTACTGCTGTTGCGCGACGTACTGGCGTTTGCTGCTCGTGAAGTGGCCGAGCTGCTGGAGACGTCGGTTGCCGCGGTCAACAGTGCGCTGCAACGGGCTCGGGCCGTCGTGAGCTCAGTACCTCGTCAACAGTCGGCGTTGGCTGAGGCGGAGCGTGACTTGGTACGCCGGTACATGGCCGCGTGGGAGGCGGGCGACGTCGACACGATCGTGGCGATGCTGGCGGAGGACGCGAAGTACTCGATGCCGCCGCTGCCGGAGTGGTTCTCGGGCCGGGTTGCGATCCGCTCCTTCCTGGTCGACGGGCCGCTGCGGAAGGAGTGGCGCTTCCTTCCGGCGCGGGCGAACGGGCAGCTCGCATTCGGGACGTACCGGTGGGACGGGTCGCGCTTCGTGCCGGGAGGGCTCGACGTACTCGTGCTGCGTGGGCCGGAGATCGTCGAGGTCGTCTCGTTCCTGGAGGCGGATTTCCCGTCGTTCGGGCTGCCGTCGTCGCTGTCGCGATGAGTTTCCGTCGTTCGCCGGGTTGTAGGCGGTGAAAGTTCCTTCGGAAGGACGGACGAGAGATGACCGACGAGCAGGAGATCCGCACGCTGATCGAGAACTGGGCCACCGGGGTGCACGCCGGCGACCTGGACACGGTCCTGGCCGACCACGCTGCCGACATCGTGATGTACGACGTACCGCCGCCGTACGACGGGGTGCGCGGGATGGACGCGTATCGCGAGACCTGGCCCGGGTTCTTCGAGTGGCAACGGGCGGGGGCGTCGTTCGCGCTGGAGTCGCTGGAGGTGACGGCGGGGGCGGATGTCGCGTTCGCCTTCGCCTTGCTGCGGTGCGGTACTGCGGCCGAGTTGGAGGCTCAGCCCGAATTGCGGCTCCGACTGACGATCGGTCTGCGGAAGCAGGACGGCCGGTGGGTCGTGACGCACGAGCACCACTCGTTCCCGCACGACGACGTACCGCCGGCTGTCGCCTCGGACGAGATCCGCGGTGTGCTGGACGGCTGGTCTGTTGGCACGGCCGCTGGTGACTTGGACGCGTTGATGGAGCCGGTCGCCGAGGACGTCGTGTCGTATGAGATCGACGGCAACTACAGCGGCAAGGCTGCCGTCCGCTCAGTGTGCTCGGCGGGTCTCGACTCCAGCCCGAACCCGATCAGCTTTGTGGTGCCTGACTTCGGCTTGGCAGTGGGCGGCAACCTGGCTGTCGCCTGGTCGATCGATCACGTCACGGCCGACCACGTCGAGACGACGTCCCGGGCGACCCGCGTCTTCCGGAAGACCGCCGAGGGCTGGCGGGTGATCCACCAGCACCTGTCGTATCCAGCGCGTGCCTAGGCTCGTGGCATGGAGCCTGCCGTGTCTCTGCGTCCGCTGGTCCAGTCCGATGTGTCGACGTACGCACTCTGGGGACAGGACCGGCGGTTCTGCGAGCACGCCGGCTGGACCGTCGACCTCCCGCTGCCCGACCACGAGGCCCACTGGCACAAGCTGGTCACCCGACCGCCGTCCGACCTCCTGCGTCTCGCGGCAGTCGCCGGCGACGAGTTGGTCGGCTACGTCGACCTCCATGGCGAGGAGCCGCAGCGGCGTGAACTGGGGTACGTCGTCGGCCCGTCCGCCCGCTGGGGCCAGGGACTTGGCACCACCGTCGCCCGCCTCGGCCTCGTGCACGGCTTCAACGCACTGGACCTCCAGGAGATCTGGGCCGAGGCCGTGGATGCGAACCGGCCCTCGATCCGTATCCTCACCGCCCTCGGCATGACCGAGACCGGTCGCGGCCACGACGAACCCTTCCTCGGCGCCCCGTCGTTCTATCGCCAGTTCGCCATCACGAGGACGTCGTGGGAACTCGCTAACGGCCGGCCACTCTGAGGATCGTCTCGGCCACGAGGGCAGGGTCCCGGAGGCTCGGGAGGTGGTCGACGCCGGGCATCCAGATGAACTCTGCGTCCTGGATCCGGGCCGCCGTCGCACCCGCAACCGCGGCCAGGATCGGTTGGTCCTTGTCGCCCACCATCACGACGGTCGGCTGTCGCACCTCGTGCAACCTCTCATAGACCGGCGGATCCGGTCGAAGGTACTTGTCTTGCGACAGCCAGCCCGGGACGGCTGCCCGCAGCTGAGCAACCGCCGCGTCGTCATGGCCGGCCGCGGCCCCGATCCTCAGTCCGAACCGCACGAGGCCTTCGATGTCGTCGGCCGCGACGAGCGCCTCGTACTCCGCGTCCACCTCGGGCTCGTCAGGCATCGGGAACCCTGGCACCCCCGGACAGAGCAGCACCAGCCCCTGCACCCGCCCGGGATCCGCCAGCGCGAGGCTCAGCGCCGTACCGCCACCCATCGAGCACCCGACCAGCACCACCCGCTCGAGCTGCAACTGATCCAGCACCGCCACCAGATCCTCGAGCCGCGAGTACCCACTGGTCGGTGCGTCCGATCGCCCGTACCCACGCACGTCGTACCGCACCACCCGATGCCGCGCAGTCACCTCCGCCATCACCGGATCCCACACCCGCGAGTCCCCGATCCCAGGATGCAGCAACACCACCGCCACCCCGTCCCCCGCCAAATGCTCCGCCCAAACCTCGCCACCCACAACGGGAATCCTCAGCTCCATGCCCCCACCATGTCAGCCATCCAGTCCGAACCGCGCCACGCAGTGCCACACCCGCTTCAGATCCTGCGCGTCGTACTCACCGGCTGCGTCACCGATCACCCGTGGTGTCAGCACGCCGTCCACCGCGATCCGCGCGCCCAGCTCGACGTACCGCGGTCCGCGGTACTCCGGATGTTGTCTGAGCTCGTCCACGCTCAACCGAAAGCCGGAGTGCCACTCCACCGGACATGCGAGCCGATTGGCCGCCGACTCGACCGCAGTCCCGCGGTAGCTCGGATCCAACACGAGCGCTTCAACATCCCGGTCCAGCCGCACCGGTCCATGCACCTGCGCCTCGATGTGGTCGTCCAATACGTCGCAGTCGGCCGCCTCGGCCAGTGCGATCAGTCCCATCCGCTCCGCCACCCCGAAGTGCTCCGGCTCGAAGCAACTGTCGGGATAGCAGAACGTCGACCGAGCCACAGCCTCCGCCCGCAACCGCAAATGCGCCGACCCGAACCGCGGCGCACCCCCGACCGCCTTCCGCCGAAAGTTCAACGCCCCATACACCGGCCGCTCACACGCCGCGGCCTCGTCATACACCCCACCAAACATCCGACTCTCCCACCGCCACCGATCCCCACCCCGATGCGCAGTCAACCCACCATTACTAGTCCCCGTCACAAACTGCGACCCATAAACCCCATCCCTCACGAGCCCTTCCACCACCCGAACCCCAGACTGAAAGTTCAAAGTCACCCGCAACCCCGGGTCGACCGCGCCGCCCACCGACAATCCCCCGACGTACTCCAACGCCCGCTCAGCCGCCGCCATGCAGCCACATTGACATGCCATTGGCTCGTCGGCGCACCGCTGCGCCTCAAGCCGAGATCACCGCCGCAAATGCAAAAACCGCACTGGTCAACAGTGCGGTTTTGCTGAGACTCAGATGCTTCTAGTTGCCGCTGTTTCCGCCACCAGAGCCACTGCCGTCTCCATCTCCACCGGACATCCGAATCTCCTATCTAATGTGATGAAGGCCACACTAGACCCGTCCATTGAGCACAGCGCGTGACCAACACGCCGTGGCTTCTCGCGGAGAAGGCGACGATGCCTTCACTGCTGATAGGGAATGCCCCTCGGCCCCACGACACGAAGCTGACCGCAACGCGGTGAGGTCAGCGCCGTCTAGTGCGCGAGGTCGTCGAACCAGGCGATGGATACTCCGTAGTTCTCCCGGGGGTGGCAGCGTTGCCTGAAGGTGTGCTGGACGCTTCCATCGATGATCGGCAGCAACCGAGGATCACCTTCGGCGGGACGGACACGTCGCTGCCGCTCGGTTTGCTCGGCGTACCACCAGCAAGCCACCGGGAGGCACCCCGGGTCGAACCGCACTCGTATGGTCAGACCGCTGACCGGAATCTCGCCGTGCAGCAGCCGGCCGGGAGCGATGCCATGGTGATCGATTTCGACGTTGATCCAGCGTCGCTCTTCGTGCAGATCCGCCTCGAACGCCTCGGATGAGAAGAAATGCCGCTCGTCTCGCATCAGCGGGCGTGGGAACGCGAGCTTCGTGAGAGCAGGCTCTCCGGGTGGCGACGCAATCCGCTCGGCCCGGCATCCCCACAGAGCGTTGACCGGGATCGCCGCCTGGTCGCCGGTCCACCCGACCAGCGCGGCCGCGGTGTAGCCGTCCAGATTGTCGGCCTGAGCGGTGATCAATCGCTCAGTGATGCGACGGTAGGCGGCTCGCTGCTTCATGAAGACGGTGGTGACGAACAGCTCGAGAAAGACCGGTTGAGCTCCTTCGGTCGGAGCCTTGAATCCGATCGCCGAGTCCTCCGGATCGAGATTCGGGTACTCACGCCTGAGCACCTCGTCCTCGACCGTTCGCGCCAGCTCGACGTACCCACCCCAATCCGCACTCCCGTCGGACAGAGCGGCCAAACCGTTGGCGACCCGAGGGACGAGAATCCTCAGACCACGCGTCCATGCCCTGGTCATCGGTGTCAAAGAGTCCTGATGGGTGAAGACCTCCTTCAGCGCTTTGAGTTGACCGAAGCGGGCGCCCAGCGTTGCCGCCCACGGCTCGCGGATCTCGGCACGGCGAGGCAACCTGAACGCCGCAAGGAGCGCGTTCCTTTCCTTCGCGTTCGCACTCGATCCAACCTGCCGGGCCTCGCTGACGATCAGACCCCAGACCACCTCCGCGCGCGTCAGGCTGGTCGCGTCCTTCATGGCCTCCGTTGGCAGCACCAACAAATGTAGAGCGTGCCCCGGTTCGCTGTGCCTGCTCTCGATCGCATACCTCAGCAGATGAAGCGGCCGATCTTCGCTATGAGTCGCAAGCCATCGCAGCGCGTCCTCGAGCGATGTCGACGGATCCTCTGTTCGCCTCAATCCCCCACCCCAGCACCCCGAACATCTTTCCCCTGGTCATAGCCGACCACAGGTGACCACCCGAGACAAGAGGATGACCATCGGTGACCACCGAAAGAACACCGAAGAATATGTACGATCAATCCATGTAATGAGTTAGTGGATTACGATGGCTATGGACACGTTTATCCGTGGCCGCGCCACTCGTCCCAACCGAGGGGTCGTCATACATCGAGATC
This sequence comes from Kribbella pittospori, assembly GCF_004331465.1. Taxonomy (GTDB): domain Bacteria; phylum Actinomycetota; class Actinomycetes; order Propionibacteriales; family Kribbellaceae; genus Kribbella; species Kribbella pittospori. The sequence goes on along the minus strand of NZ_SJKB01000011.1, from coordinate 198,369 downwards.
CGCGACACGGCTCGCCTGATCGGCGGCTTGATCGCATGTGACGACGGTCAGTCTGCCACCGCCCGACAGCGCACCGCCGATCCATTCATTTGATGCCTGCACAGCATCAGGACAAATGGACGGAGCCAACGATGAGCAAAGCCATCAAGGTCCCCCACGAAGGCAAGTCGCCCAAGCACAAGAAGAACAAGCGCAGTCAACGGGCGATGCGGAACCTCATGGTGAGCGTCCTCGGCGCGACCGGCACGCTGTACCTCGTCACCCAATCCATAGCCGTGACCGTCACCGGCACGATCGCCGCCTTGAGTGCAGGCCTTCTGTACCTGCTGCTGGGCTGGAAGTAGCTCTCAGGCTTGCAGCTCGGACAGAAGGGGATTCGAGCCCCACTGCAGCCCCGAGCGGAGGATGCCGGTGCGGTTGTGCCAGTGGCGGCCGGAGCGTAGGTGGGTTACGTAGGCGCGTTGGAGGGTCGTGGTTTGCGGTACTTGGGCCAGGGCTTCGTCGTTCAAGGGGCCGTCGGGGACCGGTAGGTGGAGACCTAGGCGCATTAGTTCGCGGTCGCCTTCGGTGGGATCGTCGGGCGGCACCAACGGGAGGAGGTTGAAGCGCTGTTGGAAGCGGATGATGTTGGAGTCTGGTCGGAGGTACTCGGCCAGTTGTGGGTCGAGGAGCCACGACGTACAGACGAACGCCGTCAACGGCTCCTCCGGATACCAGCGGGCGAACGACTCTGCGGCTGTGGCGACCGATCGCTCGGAAGCATGCGAGTCGAGCGGACCGATCGGTGGGATGTGCATCATCAGCACATGACCGGAGACTCCGTCTCCGAGGCCCAGCTGGACCCGAGTGAAATCGTGGCGGCCGATCTCGTAGTCCGCACCGCGGAACCTCAGCGGCGGTCCCCACAGATACATCAGTCCCACGCCGGCCCGACCGGTGATCTGACGATGAGTCGCCATCACGCCTCCCAGCGCAGAGACCGTGGCGATGCTCACCGTCTCCGGAACACCCCGCAGCGCATGCAGCTCGAGCAGCCGCGGCAGATGGGCCAGCAACGCCCACGCAGCGGCGAACAACCCCACCGGCGATGCAGACGCGGGCACCGTCGGCCACGCTTTGAAGCCGGTCGACGGGACTGGCTGCCCCATCTCCTGGTCGAGCTGACCAGCCATGGCTGACACGACTGCCCACCAGTCCGGATCGCGCGCCGGGTCCGGCCGCGCCGCAAGCATCTCCCGACGATCAGCCTCGGCCACCCCGCAGTACTCCATCAGCGACTCGGCCTCATCCGGTAGCTGCACCTCCTCGCCGACCGGCAGTCCCCGCAGCCACGCACGATCCGCCGCCCCGAACCCGAGCCGCTGTGCCACACCATCCACATCCACGTCCGCATCCCTTCACTCACCTCGACCCCAACACGGGCCGCGGTCGAAAAGCACGACTCGTGTGAGCCACCTCACAAGGCGGACTTCCTCCGGTAGGCGCCGGGCGTCACGCCGTACTCGCGTTTGAAGGCGGCGGCGAAGGCGTACTCAGTCGCGTACCCGACCCGAGCTGCGATCTGGGCAAGCAAGAGGTCGGTACTGCGGAGCAACTGGCCGGCGACGGTCAAACGCCACCACGTGAGGTAGGTGACGGGCGACTGTCCGACCAACTGCTTGAAGCGTTTGGCGAACGCCGCACGAGACAGCCCGACCAGATCCGCGAGATCCGCGACCGTCCACGACTTGTCGGGTTGGTCGTGCATCGTGCTGAGGGCCTTGCCCACGAAGACGTCCGCGAGAGCGGCGCTCCAGGCAACATCCGGGTGTTCCGCGTGCCAGGTGCGCAGGATCTGGATGAACAGGAGGTCGAGCAGCGAAGAGACAGCCGCGTCACTCCCTGGTCGACGAGCCGCCAACTCACCGGCGAGGAGGGAAACGGTGGCACCGAGATCATCCTGGCGTCCGAGACGTGCCGGCAGATGCAGTACGTCGGGAAGCCTGCCGAGCAAGGGATGGCGTCGCCCCTGGTCGAAGAAGTAGACGCCGCAGAGCATGACCGAACGCGGGCCTGGCGACCGCGGCCCATCCGGCCCGATGACCACCACGCCGTCGTCGTACTGCCCTGATGAATCGTCGACCAGGTCTCTGACCTCCCGCGCCGGATCGTCGGCGAGGACGTGGTCGGAGCCGGTCGGCAGCAGGAGTACGTCGCCCACCGCGAGCGAGGTGATCGCACCTCCCGGACTGACGAGGTACACGGAGCCTTCGAGGATCAGGTGGAGGCCGGCGCCGGGGACAGCTGAGTACCGCCGGGCCCATGGCGGATGGCACTCGACGACGAACGATCTCGGTCGGCCCATCCGCGTCGCGGCGACGAGCTGGCTCAACACGTCCATGTTTTCCAGCATAAGTGAAGACGCTCACGTATTTTTCGAAGCTTCTCTCACATGGAGAGTGTTCGGTCCGGCGACTAGTGTCCACTGCAGAGTCAATCCCGTGAAAGGCAGACAAGTGACGAAGATCGCGATCATCCTCGGCAGCACGCGCCCGGGCCGTCTCGGCGAAGGCGTCGCCGCGTGGGTGTACGAACAGGCGCGGCAGCATGGCGGGGCCGAGTTCGAGTTGGTCGACCTGAAGATGCTCGAGCTTCCGCTGCTCGACGAGGCCGGCGTACCCATGATGGGGCGCGGACAGCAACGACACACCGTCCGCTGGGCCGAGATCGTCGAACGCTTCGACGGTTTCGTCTTCGTCACCGCGGAGTACAACCACGGCATCCCGGCCGCTCTCAAGAACGCCCTGGATTTCCTGTACGCCGAGTGGAACCACAAGGCTGCCGGCTTCGTGAGCTACGGAGCCGATGGAGGCGCGAGGGCGGTCGAACAGCTTCGCCAGGTGATGGCCCAGCTGCGGATCGCGGACGTCGGCCCTCAGGTGACACTGAGCCTGGCCACGGACTTCATCGCCTACAGCGAGTTCAAGCCGCAGGCCCACCAGGACGCAAACCTGAAGGCCGTCCTCGACGAGGTCATCACCTGGGCCGACGCCCTCCGGGAAGTCCGCGCCGCAGCCTAACCACTCAGTCGCCTTGTTCCAGGCAGAACTCGTTGCCTTCAGGGTCCGCCATCATGACCCATCCGCCAGGTGTTGCGGTACGCCGATCGTCGACAATGGTGGCGCCCAAGGACTGCAGTCTGGCGAGTTCCTCGTCCTGCGGCCCTCCCTGGGGCAGCAGGTCGAGATGGACTCGGTTCTTGACGGTCTTTGGCTCGGGGACCTGCACAAAGACAAGGCGCATGACGGCTTCGTTGTCCGAGGCAACCACCCAGAACGGGTTGCCCGGCATGTCGACGTACGTCGCCGGCCAGCGAGTGACGCCGCTCCAGAACTCGGCCTGAGCAGCAGAGTCACCGCAGTCAAAGGTCACGTTCAAGATCGCGCTGTGCAATTGCTTCCTCAATTCAGAGATTCAGCTGGTCAGGATGATGAGTTGTTGGGTTGCTCGGGTCATTGCGACGTACCGGTCGACGGCTCCTTCGATTCCCTCGCCGAAGGTTTCCGGGTCGATCAGGATGACCAGGTCGAACTCCAGGCCCTTCGCGAGGACCGGTGTCAGTGAACGGATCCGTGCATCGACCGGCACCCCGGCAGGCGTCGTACCGTCCGCGGTGATCACGCACGCGACACCATCGTGCTGGCCGGCGAGCCAACTCTCGAGGATCCCACCGAGGTCGGCGATCGGACCGTGGACAACCGGGTGATCGCCGTGGCGGATGGACGTCGGCACATTCGCGTCCGGCAGGGCGGCCCGGATCACCGGCTCGGCTTCGGCCATGACCTGATCCGGAGTCCGATAGTTGACCGTCAACGTCGCCAGCTTGATCTGATCGAGTCCGACCCGCTCGAGCCGCTCCTGCCAGGACTCGGTGAAGCCGTGCCGGGCCTGCGCTCGGTCCCCGACGATCGTGAAGCTGCGCGACGGGCAGCGCAGCAACAACATCTGCCACTCCGCATCGGTCAGCTCCTGCGCCTCGTCCACCACGACATGCGCGAACGGACCGGCCAGCAGATCCGGATCGGCCGCCGACAGCCCGGCCTCGTCGACGAGCGCTTCGTGAAAGTCCTCACCGCGCAGCATCGACACCAGCCCCTCGCCGAACTCGTCGCCGCCGGCCTCGATCAGATTGTCGACAACCCCATCCATCCGCTCCCGCTCAGCAGCCGCCGCGGCCTGCCGCCGACGCCGCCGCCGGGACGCCTCCGGATCACCGAGCCGCTGCCGCGCGGCATCCAGCAGCGGCAGGTCGGACACCGTCCACGCCTGTACGTCGGACCGCTGCAGCAGCCTGACCTCCTCGGGCGAGAGCCACGGCGCACACCTGCGCAGGTACGCCGGCACCGACCACAGATCCCCGACCAGGTCGTACGGATCGATCAACGGCCAGGCCTTGTCGAACGCCGTCCGCAACTCCTCGTTCTGCTCCAGCGATCGGCGCAGTAGCTCCTCGGAAACGTCGTCGTCCTCGTACTCCTCCTCGTGCTTGTCGATCAGGATCGTGAGCAGTTCGTCCCAGACCTCGTCGCGCGCCAGGTTGTGCGGCGTACCGGGGTCCGCGGCTCCGAACGCCTCGGCCCAGTTCGCCGTACTCAGATAGATCTCGGACCAGTGCGTCACGACCGTCATCGGCTTGGTCGGCGCCTCCTCGTACAGGGCGACGGCCGGCTCGATCGCCTTCACCATGCCGGCGGACGATTTCAGCCTGGCCACCTCGGGATCGGCCTCAGCAGGAACCGAAGCACCCTCGGGAACCAGGTCCCGCAGCGTGCACGTCTGCACCCCGTCCTCGCCCAGACTCGGCAGCACATCGCCGACGTACGCCAGGTACGGCTGATGCGGACCGACGAACAGTACGCCGCCGCGCCGCTGGTCCAGCCGCGGATCCGAGTAGAGCAGGTACGCCGAACGGTGCAGTGCGACGACCGTCTTCCCGGTGCCCGGACCGCCGCCGACAATCAGCGCACCCCGGGAGCCGGCCCGGATGATCGCGTCCTGATCTGCCTGGATCGTGCCGAGGACGTCGCGCATCCGGGGCGACCGGCTGCTGCCCAGGCTGGCGACGAATGCGGACTGGTCGTCGAGCGCGGCGGCATGACGGGCGAACTCGTCGGCCGTGAACACCTCGTCCCAGTAGTCGGTGATCCGGCCGCGGGTCCAGCGGTACCGGCGGCGGCTGAGCAGGCCCATCGGGTTGCCGTGTGTCGCTCCGAAGAACGGCTCGGCGGCCGGGGACCGCCAGTCGATCAGCAGCCGGCGGCCGTCGCTGTCGGTCAGGCCGAGCCGGCCGATGTACACCGGCTGCTCGGGGTCGTCCGCGCTGACGATGTGACCGAGGCACAGGTCCAGCCCGAACCGACGCAGGGTTCGCAGCCGGCTGGTCAGCCGGTGTACCTCGAGGTCGCGGTCCATCGCGCCCTGACCGATGCCGCCGGCCTCCTTCCGGGTCTCGTCGAGACGGGCGGACAGCTCGGCGATCGACCGCTGGAGCGACTCGGCAATGGCCGCGAAATGCTTGTCGTCACCGGCGATCAGCGCCGGTTCGGCTTTGGCAGTGAGGTTCTCGGGAAGGTCGAACGCACTGGTGGACAGGGTTTCTTCACCTCGAAGGTCCGAAGGATTGATGGCCACGGCCGACGATTGTGAAGCATCACCCGGGGCTTGCGGCAAGCCCCGGTCTCCGTTATAAGTTGTAAATGGAAGGGAGCACCTGCTCACCTTCCTTTTTTCTGCCCTCAACCGGCAGTTGCAAGACCACCCAGCCGCCCATCGACTCGAAGCCGAGTAGGGCGTTGACCGCCCGCATGTGCGCGGTCTCCTCAGCATTCCACGCGTCAACAACGGGCAGGTCGTTGCCCGCACGTACGCATGGTTGCCAACTTCACGATCAGACCTAGCCGCCCACGCCGGTGCCCGAGCTCGACGATCGTGACCCCTGCCGCGCGTAAGTGTCGTCGTCCGTCTCGAACCACAGCTTGGTGCGGGCAACGCCTTGGCGAGCATCGCCTCGTCGTCCTCCGAGTGGTCGGCGATCCGGCACTGGGACCTGATGCTCGTGGCGCCGGCCCGTTGCCGTTTGCCAGGACGTCGAATAGCCGGGGAGACAGCTGCTGGCATCGCGCGTGTGCAGGCGGCTGAACAGCATCGTGGGGTGTCGGGATGGTGCTCCGGTGGAACGGCGTAGGCGGTGTCGCCAGCATCCGAGGACGTGGAAGCGGGTGAGCGCCGTTCCGGCGGTGGTCGGGGCCTGTACGGTCGACGATCGCGGCGATGAGCCTGTCACCTGGTCTTGCGTGCTTGGTCGGCCGGCTTCGTCGGGTCGCGGGCTGTGCCAGCGGGTCAAGCGGGTGCGCGTTAGAGGAGGGCTGTGGCGAACTGGTCGTAGTGGGCGGTCCACCAGCGGCGCCGGCGGTCGTACTTCTCGATGCCTCCCGTCCGGTGCAGCGTCGCGACGGTGTTCGGGCCGCCCTCGTCGATGCTGCGCCGCGCAGCTGCTTCGATGCGGGCGAGGGCATCGTTCATGGCGGTGAGCAGCTCTGCCCGGCCGCCCCGGTCCAGTCCGTAGGCGTCGGCGACGAGTCGTAACCGCGCCGGCCGGTCGGCGGGCCGCCAGCCGATCCGGTCCTGGTCGAAGTCGTCCTCGATCGGTACGCAGAGGCGGGCGAGCTGGGCGACGTCGTAGATAGCGCGGCCCGGGGCGGCAAACTCGAAGTCGATCAGCGCAACGGCGATGCCGTCACGGAAGACGACGTTCGAGGGCTCCACGTCGTTGTGGCACACGAGCGTCCCGCCCGCAGGGTCAGCCAGACTGTCGTTCCAGGTGAAACCCTCAGGGTCGAACCGGCGGGCGGCGTCGTGCAGCCCGCGTAGCAGCCTGGCGATGGACGCCAGCGCGGTGTCGGACTGGCTCCACTCCGGATAGGGCGCCACGGGGACCTCGCCATCGATGAACACGAGACGCTCGCGTCCGTCCTCGTCGATGCCGACAGGTATCGGGGCACCCTCAAATCCCGCGCTTCTCACCGCCCGCAGGAAGGCGTGAATCGAACCCGAGTGCGGACTCGACGGACGAAGCACATGCGGACCGACACGGACGACCCGACCCGCGTTCGCAATCCCGCCATCGAGCTGCTGCTCCGCCACACCGCCACCTTGACAGACAGGTTGGTGCAGCCGCCACGAGGTGAAGTGCGACGGCTATCTTCACTGAACCTGTCAAACGCTCCGACTCCGCCGCCCTGTCCGCCCCGATGAGTTCTCGGACCCTCTTCCGTCTCTACACGTATGACTGCTCATCAGACATTCACCGTTCGACACGTACTCGAGGTACGTCCGGCTCAGGTGTTCAGGGCGTTCGCGGATCCGAAGGCGAAGGCAGCGTGGTCGTTGGGCCCGGCTGACTGGAGTCCGCGCTATGAGCTGGATCTTCGCGTGGGCGGACACGAGATCTTCTGTGGCGGCCCACCCGACGGCGAGGTCCACACAATCGAGGCTCGGTACCTGGACGTTGTAGCCGACGAGCGCATCGTCTACGCGTACGACGTCCGAGTCAACGACACCCGAGCGGTCGCAGCGCTAGCCACCATCCAGTTCATGCCAACCCCACCGGGAACGACGATCGTGTGGACAGAGCAGGCCGCATTCCTGCACGACGGGGATCACAGCCTCTTCGAGCGCCATCTGCAGAACGTTGTTCGCTCCCTTGCCCGCTACCTGGCGTCGGCCTAGGCGGTGGTGACCCAGGTCAGAAGGTCTTCGGAGCTTGACCTAGAGTGCGCTCCAAGTCCTAAGGTTCGCCGGTATGAAGCGGAGACCTCTTGGACGCTCTGGAATTCAGGTCAGCGCCGTCGGCCTGGGAGCCTGGTCCATCGGCGGGCCGATCACACGAGACGGGAAACCGGTCTCGTGGGGCGAGGTTGACGACGACGAGTCGATCAGCGCCATACATCGCGCCCTCGAGTTGGGCGTGACGTTCTTCGACACCGCGGATGCATACGGTGCCGGGCACAGTGAACGTGTTCTCGGGCGCGCCGTCGCCGGCCGGCGGGATCGGGTGGTCATCGCGACGAAGTTCGGCCACCTTTACAACGAGACGCAGCGTACGCTGGCCGGCACCGACACCTCACCTGATTACATCCGCCGGGCGTGCGAGGCGTCCCTGCGGAGGCTGGACACCGACTACATCGACCTGTACCAGCTGCATTGCGGCACCGACTCCGACACGGAGACCCTGGCGATCCGTGGCATGCTCGAGGAGCTGGTCGAGGCAGGCAAGATCCGGGCGTACGGATGGAGCACGGACGACGTCGTGCAGGCCGAGCTCTTCTCGGGCGGGGACAATTGCGCGGCGATCCAGCACGACATGAACCTGCTGCAGGATGCCCCTGACATGGTGGCAAGCTGCGAGACGCACGACCTGGCAAGTGTCAACCGTGGCCCGCTGGCGCGAGGTCTGCTAACGGGGAAGTTCACGGCCGACTCGCGCTTGCCCGACGACGACCTGCGCTCACGGAACTTCGACTGGATGCGGCACTTCGTCGACGGCAGGCCGAACCCCGACTCGCTCGCGAAACTCGATGCCGTACGCGAGATCCTGCGCAGTGACGGCCGATCGCTCGCGCAGGGCTCGCTCGCCTGGATCTGGGCGCGCAGCGACTGCACCATTCCCATTCCGGGCTTCAAGACCGTGGCACAGGTCGAGGACAACGCCGGCGCCCTGGCGCACGGCCCGCTCACGCCCGATCAGATGACCGAAATCGAAACCCTGCTGAGGCCCGCAAGCTGACCGATGCTGACTGCTCGTTCGTCTGACAGCAGAAGACAGAGGTTGCAGGCCCGTACAGGGCCCGAATGGCCGTACGGCGATTCCATCGGTCTGTTGGCGGAGGGTGTGGGATTCGAACCCACGATGACGGTCACCCGCCATACCGGTTTTCAAGACCAGCGCACTCGGCCACTATGCGAACCCTCCAGGCGACGTGGTCGCCGATCGTGAGGATAGCAATGCGCGTGCGGAGGCGGGGGTGGGCCGGTAGGGTCTCGGCAGAGGCGGACGGGCCGCCTGGGGTACGGACGGAGGTGAGGGCAATGTCTCGGTCGATCGAGGACATGGCACGCACCGTCCGGTCGGCGCGCTGATCTGCCGCTGACCGGGCCGGTTGCCGGCGTCGGAGTGACGTCGGTCGTTCCGGTTGTTCCGTCATGCCCTCTGGAGCTCTCGTATGCCTTCCCTCCGTACGTTCCTGCTGCCGTCCGAGCTCGGATCCGACTTCCGCAAGATCTGGCCGGCCGCGATCATCTCGAACCTCGGCGACGGCGCCATGCTCGCCGCCGGCCCGCTGCTGGTCGCCTCGATCACCACCGAGCCGGCCGCGGTCGGTGCGGCCGCGTTCATCCAGCAGTTGCCCTGGCTGCTGTTCGCACTGTTCAGCGGCGCCCTCGTCGACCGGCTCGACCGCCGGCTGATGATCGTTGCCGCTGACACCTTTCGCGCGATCGTCATCGGCGCTCTCGGTGCCGCCGTACTGCTCGGCCATGCACCCCTGTGGGCGATCTACGTCGCCCTCTTCCTCCTCGGTACGGCGGAGACGCTCGCCGACAACGCATCCGGTGCGCTGCTCGTGGACGCCGTACCGAAGGACCATCTGGGCAAGGCGAATGCGCGTCTGTTCGCCAGTGGCACAGTGCTGCAGCAGCTCGGCGGTCCGCCGCTTGGCGCGTTGCTGTTCGCGGTCGGGGCCGGAGTACCGCTCGTGTTCAACGCCGTCACCTTCGGCGCCGCGGCCGCCCTGATCGCGCGAGTCGCCGTACGTCCGCTGCCGGCCGAGTCCGCAGGTACGGCGCTCTGGGCCGAAGTGCGCGTCGGAGTCCGCTGGCTGTGGCAGCACGCGGGCGTGCGGACGCTGGCATGCTCGATCCTGGTCATGAACATCACCTTCTGCGCCGCGTTCGCGACCTGGGTGCTGTACGCGCGGGAGCGGCTGGGACTCACCGAGACGCAGTTCGGCCTGCTGGTGTCGGTCGGCGCGATCGGCGGCGTACTCGGTATGCCGGTGTACCACGTGCTCGAACCGCGGGTCGGCTCACTGACCCTGCTGCGGGCCGGACTGGTCATCGAGACAACGGTCCACCTCATCCTGGCGCTCACCCGGAGCCCGTGGGTGGTAGGCGGGACTATGGCGGTGTTCGGCGTGCACGCGGTGGTGTGGGGCATCGTCTCGACGACTGCGCGCCAGTTGGCGACGCCGGAGCCGCTGATGGGCCGGGTCAACAGCGTGTACCTGCTGGCGTCGGTCGGTGGTGCTGCGATCGGCTCCGCGCTGGGCGGCGTACTCGCGCAGCGGTTCGGACTGGCCGCGCCGTTCGCCACTGCCTTCGTGGCGATGGTGCTGATGACGGCTGTCGCGTGGCGTCCGCTACGGCATGTGTCCGTACGACGGGTGGTCGCAGCGGACTGAAAGCCCAGCGAAAACGTCTGGAGGCACCCGGCAACCGTTTGCTACTGTTTTCGGCCGAGAGCCCCAACTGTAGTCAGGGAACGCCCCTGGTGGAGTGGTCTCGTAGCCAGCGCTGCGAGTGGGCCGAGTCGATGCGATCGGAGCACTCTGTCATGCCTACAGCTACGTCCCTCGGCCTCCCGAACGTCCGCGGCCGCGTACCGCTGCTCGCCGGGCTGGCGATCGACTCGTTCGGCGGCGGCTGCGCCGGACCACTGCTACTGCTGTTCTTCGTCCGGGTCGTCGACATCCCACTCGGGACAGCGGGAGTGCTACTGACCGTTGCGACGCTGTTCTCCATCGCGGCACCGGCCGCAGTGGCTGTGGTGATCGACAAGGTCGGGCCGCGCAACCTGGTGGTCATCGCACAGTTCGCCCAGGGCCTCGCGTTCACCGGATTCTTCTTCGGCCGGTCGGTCTGGCTGGTGTTCCTGTGCGCACTGCTGACGACCAGCGGCCAGCGAGTGTTCTGGTCCGCGATCTTCAGCCTGCTCGCTGATGTCGCCGACGAGGGCGACCGAGACAGGTGGTTCGGACTCGGGGGCATGATGCAGGCCGCCGGCTTCGGCCTCGGCGCACTGACTGCCGGTGCGCTGCTGGCCATAGGCGGCGATGCGCCGTTCCTGATCGCCATGGCGGTCAACGCGGTGACGTTCTACCTGGCCGGCTTCCTGCTGCTGCGCCTGAACGCGGCTCACCACAAGCGCGCCGTTCAGGACACCGGTCCGGCGCCGCTGCTACGCAAGGACAAGGCGTTCCTCGTGCTGATCGGTGCCAACACGCTGCTGGCCCTCTGCACGATGCTGCTGGGCGTCGGACTACCGGTGTACGTCGCTGAAGCGTTGCCGGCACCCAAGTGGTTGATCGGTGTGTTGCTGGCCGCGGTGTCCGTCGTACTGGCGACCGGGCAGACCCTGGTGGTGCGGCACACCGAGAAGCGCCGCCGTACCAACGTGATCATCGTTGCCGGTCTGGCGTGGGCGGTGTGGGGCGTGCTGATGGCCTCACTGCTGCGTGTCCCGACCGCACTGGTTGTGCCGGGGTTGATCCTGGCTACAGCGGTGTTCGCGTTCGGCGACGTACTGCATGCAGCGACCGGCAACGCGCTGGCAGCAGCGGTGGCGCCGGTGGTGGGGAACGGGAAGTACCTCTCCTACTGGCAGTACTCCTTCACCTTCGCCAGCATCCTGGTCCCGGCGTTCTTCGCGCAGCTCTTCGAGATGCAGCACGAGCTCCCCTGGCTGGGCATTTCCCTCCTGGCGCTGATCGCGGCCGCCACGATCCTCATTCTCGACCGGGTCTTCCCCCACTCGACCACGCAGCGCCAGTAACCCGCCTTCCTGTCGGTGGCCGGTGATAGGCCAGACAGGTAGGTGTTCCTCGAGGAGAGGAGAGTCATGCGGTGGGAAGAGTTGGAGTCGAATCAGCCGCGGCTGGCGGACCTGGGACGTGACCGGCTGCTCGGGCCGGGCGTCGTACTCGTCGGGACCGTTCGGCGCGACGGCACACCACGCATCAGCCCGGTGGAGCCGTGGGTCATGGCCGGAGATCTCTGGTTGTCGATGATGTGGGGCTCGACCAAGGCGAAGGACCTCGGCCGCGACCCGCGCGTCCTCGTGCACAGCATCATCACCGGTCGCGACGGCAGCGAGGGCGAGTTCAAGGTGCGTGGACAAGCGCGGGGCGAGGACGACGAGTCGGTGCAGCGCCAGTACGCCGAGGAGGTAGCGGCCGGCCTCGGCTGGCGACCCGAGCCCGGGAAGTTTCACCTGTTCGCGGTGGACATCTCCGACGTCACCTTCGTCCGGTACGTCGAAGCCACCGGCGACCAGTTCGTGACGCGCTGGCCGGCCGGACGCGAGTTCGTACGACGCGGGACGGGAGCGACCACGGTTGGTGAACCCGAGCCCTATCAGGACCTGCTCGACCTGAGAAGTCTCCCGTAGCCGTTGATCTGGAGTGTCGTCCGGGTCGCGGCCAGGATCGAGTAGAGCAGCACTTGGTTCGCCTCCACGACCAGTTGGCCGGTGCGGTGTTCCAGCGTCTCGATGGCTTGGGCAGCACGAAAGCCGTTGCCTGCAATGAAGATTGCCTCGGTCGATGCACCCTCATGGCTGCTGACCCAGTCGATCACGTGCTCGGGCCGCACCCGCTCGGGCTTCTTGGGAATCGACGTCGCGGTCGAGACCGCGACGTCGATTCCCTGCCTGCGGAAGTACGCAGCGGCGAGGTCGGCCATGTCGTCGTCGAACCATGGTGGATGGACGACGGCGACTCGGCGTACGCCGAAGGCCCCTAACGCCAGCGTGGTCGCGATACCGCTGGTCACGACCGGGACCTTCGACAGTTGGTGCAAGCGTTCGACCAGCTCGAGTTCGGCGGCGCGCCCGAGCGTGTACCCGGTCGTCGTCGAGGCGTAGGCGATGACGTCGACCGATGCCTCGCAGAGCCGTGCGACCGCCGGTTGCAGGGCCGCAGGCTCGGTTCGCTCGACCACCACCTCGAGACTCGCCGGCGCCATCTCGGGCAGCTCAACCTCAGGTCCTGCTGATACATGCGGCGTCAGCACGCCGACCCTCAGCACCCTACGTCCGGTCGCCTGCACAGTGCCCGCCTCGTCAGCCGCGCTGCGGTCGATAGATCTGCACAACGACGCCACTGGGGAACGATGTGCTCTCGACCAGTTCAAGGTGCCGCGCCTCCGGCAACTGGTCGAACAGCGCATTTCCGCGGCCCAGAACCAGTGGCTGGACCAGCAGGCGATACTCGTCGATCAGGTCCGCCGCCGCCAGAGCGCCCGCCAGCGTGCTACCGCCCCAGACGATCACGTCCGAGCCGGGCTCTGCCTTGATGTCGGCGACCTCGGTTGCGAGGTCGCCCCGCGCGACCCGGGTTTCGGGCCAGGTCGCCTCGTCGTCGCTGAGCGTCTTCGAGAACACGACCTTGGGGATCGTGTTCATCGGCGCCGCGTAGGGGTCGTCGGACTGCGGCCAGAAGGACGACATCTCCTGGTAGGTGACACGGCCCATGAGGTGCGCACCGGCCTTGCTGATCCGGTCCAGCTTCCACTTCTTCAGCTCAGCGCCCTCTGGGATCGCGCCCCCTGGGTGCTCACGGTCGCTGCCGACGAACCCGTCCAGCGACATCGACATGTAAAGGATGACGTTCCGCATGACTCCCTCTCGTTGGTGCTTACTCCTGTCCTGACGTTCGCAGCCGGGTCAGCAGGTATCAACACCGGCTTGGGGCACGCACCATGCAACGTGAATTCACGCTGGCCGACATCGAGCCGCGAGAACTCTTGTCCGGGAGCCTCGTCCTGAACGAGGCGGTCAAGCTCAGCGGCGGGGTACGAACACCTCGCCCGCGACGCCTTCCTGGCCACTGTCGAACACGTCGCCAAGTCACACCCACACCTGGCCGCGGGCCCAACGCGGCAGAGCGGTCTGGCTATGCCGTCGGTCGGCAGCGTGACCCAGCACGACGCCCAGGAGTCGCTGGGACACGCAGGTAGCAGTTGGCGGCTATGCGGGGAAGGCCTTCCAGTGTCCTTCGGAGATGACCTCGACGGTGCCGTCGGTCACTTTGATGGCGGTCTGGTCGTCGATGGCGTACGCCGGACCTGCGATGTCGGCGGCCCACTTTTCCGCGTCGGCCATGGTGTTCCCCGGCATGAGCTCGTGGTCCAGGTGCGGGTAGATCGAGAAGTCGACGACCCCGAGCGTGCGGTCGTCCGGCGCAGAAGGCCAGTTGACGAAGTCGTTACCGATCCGCGGTGTCATCACCATGCTGCCGGCACTGAGCCCTACCCAGACCGTCTCGGGTAGCGACGAGATGACCTCCGACAGCCCTGACTCCCGCATCCAGTGGTACAGGTACGTCGCGTCGCCGCCGTCCACCAGGAGCACGTCTGCCTCTCGGACCCACGGCATCCACCGCTCCTCGCCGATGCTGGGCAGCGCGGTGAGCTCCAGAACGCCCAAGGACGCCCAGCCCAGGCTGGTCATCATGTGCCACGGAGGCTCGCCGGCGACGGAGCCTCGCACCGAGACGGGCCCGAGTATCGGGTGGCCCCACTGCGCCGTGGGGATGCAGAGCGCACCGGACTCGGAGATCGGCTTGCCCAGCAGATCGACCAGCGCATCGCGGATGCTCTCGTTCGTAACGCCTCCGGATGTGAGAAGGAGCTTCACAACGCCTCCTGAGTTGAGTGCGACGGATTCGTGCGACATAGGCACCGCGGATGCGTCATCGCCTGACTCCTTGTTTGACCTGTGGCGCCCTCGACCGGCCACCGTCGAACACGTGCACCCACATCCTGCCCGAAAGTCTCACGCACAGCAGTTGCAGGCAATCGAACATCTGTTCTAATGTTTCCCCAGTTCGCGGTTCTCCACCCCGGACGTCCGGCCGGCCGAACCTCCCACCTCCGACGTGGACCGGCTCTCCGGACACCGCCGCCCGGGTAGTGAGGGCCCGGGCTGTGGAGATCCGCACACGATCGGGTACAGGCTCACGGAAGACAGGTGATGCTCAACGGAGGGACAATGCGCGATGCTGCTCGAACACCGCGGCCGACGACCGGTCGTGCCCGAATCCGCTTATGTCGCACCATCCGCAGTCCTCTGTGGCGCCGTCGTCCTGGGCGAAGGCAGCAGAGTCCTGCACGGTGCCGTACTGACCGCGGAGAACGGTGAGATCCATGTCGGTGCGAACAGCGTGGTGATGGAGAACGCCCTGGTGCGCGGCCGGGCGAGTCATCCCACCCTGCTCGGTGACGCGGTCCTGGTAGGTCCCCATGCACACGTCAACGGCGCCACGGTCGAGGACGAAGTCTTCATCGCCACGGGCGCCGCGTTGTTCCCCGGTTCTGTCGCCGGCGCGGGCGCGGAACTCCGGATCAACAGCGTGCTGCACGTGAACTCGCGCCTGGAACCCGGCACGGTCCTCCCGATCGGATGGATTGCCGTCGGCAACCCGGCCCAACTCTTCGCCCCCGATCGGCACGAAGAGTTCTGGCCCATCCAGCGCGACCTGGACTTCCCCGGCACCGTCTACAACGTCCCCCGCGGAACGTCGATGCGCGACATCATGAGCCGCCAATCCACCTTCTACGGCAGCCACCTGTCGGACCGGGAGCTACCTAGCCCGGACTGAGTACGCCGGGCTGTTCGGTCGACTGTGGTGGGCTTGGACGGTGGGGCGCGGAGGTGCGCTCTGCGCCCATGCCGGCCAGGACGACGAAGACGATGCCGAAGACGGGGAGCAGGCCTGGCAGCTGATGAAGGATAAGCCAACCGACGAGGAGGGCCAGCGCTGGTTCCAGGCTCATGAGTGTGCCGAACACGCCTGCGTCCAGGCGACGCAGGGCCAGGTACTCCAGGGTGAACGGGATGACCGGGAGCAGGAGCGCCAGGCCGAAGCCGATGGCGACCAGATCCCAGGTCATCAGCGGGATCGTGCTCGGCCCGGCAACGATGGTCGCGACCACGGCCGCGACCGGGATCGACACGCCCAGACCCTGAAGGCCGGAGACGTTGTCGCCCACATGCTGGGTGAGCAGGATGTACGCCGCCCAGCACACGGCCGCGCCCAGTGCGAACAGCACGCCGAGCCCATCCAGCGATCCACCGACCGGCACCCCCGACTCATGCGCCCCCGACGCCGAGCCGCCGACGAATCGCCAAGGTTGGGTCAGCAGCATCACTCCGACGAACGCCAACGCAGGCCACACCAGCCCGGCGCGCCGTCCCCCGAAGCCGCGTAGCCCGGGGACCCGGACCGCGGTGGGTTGCCGCGCGTTGCGCACGACGGCGACGCTCAACGGTCCGAGGAACTCCAAGGCGCTGGCCACGCCGAGCGGGATCCGGGCTGCCGCAGCCATGAAGAGAAGCGTCACGCCGCCGGTGGCGATGCCCAGGCCGACGGCGGCGAGAAGGGAACGGCGATCGAACGAGCGGAGCCGGGGACGGAACAGGACCAGCACGATCACCGCCGCGAAGGACAACCGCAGCCACGCCGCACCCTCGGGGCCGAGGCGGTCGAACAGGCTGACCGATACGGAGAGACCGAGCTGGACGCAACTCATCGACATGACGGCGAACGCCACGCCGGTGCGGCTCTCACGGGTGGTCATGCCCTCCAGTGAAGCTCGCGAATCCGTTCGCGTCCACGTGAGAATCATGGACATACCGTTCGGGATCAATGAACAATAGGGGATCATGGATGTACGCCGTCTCGAGCTCCTGCTGGCGTTGTCCCGACTCGGGTCCATGCGCGCCGTCGCGGAGACCCTCGGAGTGACGACTTCGACCGTGTCCCAGCAGATCGCTGCGCTCGCCCACGAGGTCGGCACACCGCTGCTTGAGCCCGACGGACGCCGAGTCCGGCTGACCCCGGCCGGCCAGCGATTGGCCGGGCACGCAGTGGACATCGTCGCCGCGGTCGAGGCGGCCCGTGCTGACCTCGACCCCTCGTCCAGACCGGCTGGAACGGTTCGCGTGGCTGCATTCCACACCGCGATCCGGGACACGGTGCTGCCCGTCGTACAGCGGCTCGCCTCCGCGCATCCCGACGTGCGGCTGGAGATCCAGGAGCAGGAGCCGCCCGAGGCGCTGACGCTGCTCGAGCGCGATCAGGTCGATCTCGCGGTGAGCTACGACTACAACCTGGCGCCGGCGAACGTCGACCCTGGCCTCGAGATCACCCGGCTGTGGCACGCGACGTGGGGACTCGGCGTGCCGTCCCGCTCCCGGCGTACCTCGGGAACCACAGCCGAGGTTGCCGCTGCGTTCGCGGACAGCGACTGGATCGTGAACTCCCGCCACTCCGGAGACGAGCAGGTCGTGCGGACCATCGCCTCGCTGGCCGGCTTCGAGCCACGCATCACCCACCGCGCCGACAGCCTCCCGCTGGTCCGGGACATGATCGTCGCGGGCCTTGGCGTCGCGCTGCTTCCGATCGGCAGCCTGAAGGCCCCGGGCATCTCGGTACGCCGGTTGCGCGATCCGGTGCCGACGTTCCGCACGTACACACTCACCCGCCGCGGCCGAGGCGGATGGGCTCCGCTCGCGTTGGTCCAAGGACTGCTCGAACAGCAGCGGCGAGCGCCGGACGCGGTCAGCTGGACGTGATGCTGTGCAACTGGAAGCGGCGCACCGTGGCCGGTGCGACGCCCGCACACGTCAGCCGCGCATCGATCGTGTCCAGATGTCCGGAGACCTCGACGGTGACCAGACCGGCGTCGTCGGGCAAAGCGAGATCCACCTGCCAATGATGGTCGGCCAGTCCACGAACAGCTTGGGGACGAAGCTCGTCGATGAGGAGTGAGTGACCTGCAGCGCGTGCGAAGTGCTGCGCGGCCTGCACCGGCGGGACGAACGCACCCGATCCACGCAGCAGATCCGGCACCACCCGCCCTTCGTCGTGATGCTTGGCGAGCTCGACCGCGCGAGCAACCGGAACATGTCCGTAGAACAGCCCCTGCGGCAGTACGACGACGTTCGCAGCGAACCGGTCACCGCCGACATGGCTGCACTCCCACGTCCGCTCCGGATACGCACCAGCCAGCGCCGCCGCGACCGGCCGACCACGTACGGCGCAACACGCGTCGTGCCGCCCGTGCGTGCAGACGAGGTACACCGGCTCACGATTGACCGGGCCTGGTTCAGCATCGCCGCGCAGGACGTTCAGCAGATGCTCGTCCGACGGCAGCTCGCCCCACCGGACCGACTCGCGCCCAGGCCGGCAGTCAGCCAGCGCGAACCGGCATGGAGCCGTCCGGTCCAGCCGTCCGTAGCGTCTGATGAGCGCGGGTCGGTACCCCAACTGTCGGCAGAGCCGCGCGACCTCGGCGCCCAAGCCCTCGGGCCGGAGTGCGGCCAGAGCGTCCCGCGGCCATGCGACGCGGGATTCGATCAGCAGCCAGCGCTCGGCCGGTGGTGCGGTCGCGACCATCGAGTCGCCACGGCGGTCCGCCAGTGCGGCACAGCCCGTGTCGGCCCGGTAGCGTCCGTCAGTCACCACGCCAGCCATGCTCACCCCACGTCACCGTTGCCCTCCGCAACTACCGGCTGTAGTTTACGCGTCGGCTGTCAGGACGGCTTCGGTGAGGAGGCGGCGGACGAGGACGAGCTGGTCGGCCTCGTCGAGACCGGGGAGATCGCCGACCTTGTGATCGCTCCCTGAGCACAGTTGCACAACCGCGTCGCCGGTGACTGCGGGTAGCGTGATTGTCCGGTCTGGCAGTTGCAGCACGACCGGATCCCCGACCACGACCCGGCACCGCAGACCAGTCCGGAGGCGGACCGTCGTACCCACCGCCAGAGAGGCGATGGAGGCGGCGTGTGCCAAGGGTCCGAGTGGCGCAGGGCGGTTGGCAGACCAGGTACGGCGCCGGAGCCGGGCAGCCAGGTCCTCCGGCGTTGTCGACTGGATCTGCTGGGCGAAGAGGTCCGCCACCTCGGGCAGTACTGCTCTGAGCTGGTCCGGGTCGCCCGGATCGAATCCAAGCGGCAGAGCACCGCGCAGCGATGCGTCGTTCGCGGCGGCCGCAGCAAGCTCCTGCACGAGGAGGTAGCGAGTCATGGTGTGCAGTCCGACGGTCAGATGCGCACTGACCCCGCCCAGAGCCTTGGCCGAGTGCAGGAACCCACGCGGCACGTACAGCGCGTCACCGGGCCTCAGCACCTCATCGATCACCGGCGCCTTGTCACGGGCCGCGGCCGAGACCGCCTGCGAGTGGTCCGTCCACGGCTGGTTGCGGAGTGGATCAACATGCACCGGCTCATGGACAGTCCAGTGCTTCTCGCCCGCGACCTGCAGCACGAACACGTCGTGAACGTCGTAGTGCGCGGAGAACCCCTGTGACTCGGCAGGGGTGATGTACGCGTTGATCTGCACCGGGTGACCCGCGTCGACCGACAGCTGGGTCGAGAAGTCGACCAGAGCCGGCCAGGTGCGGTGCAGGGCCTGCAGTACGACGGTGTGGCCGCTCGCGAACAGCGCAGCGACCTTGTCGTCGCGGACCTGATCGGCGATCTCCGCTCCGACACCGCCCGACCCGGTGAACTGCCCGTCGCCGACGACCGCACCGTTCTTTGCGATCCGCAGGAACGGCGTACGGAGGCCGCGGCGCGACAGCAGCTCGTCCGCAGCCTCCAGGCTGAACAGGTCGTCGTACGGCGCGGGCAGGTCCGGGCCGTGGGACAGCAGAGCCCGCGAACCCCAGTAGGAGTTCGCGAACTCGTCCAGATCACCTGCGACACAGCGCCGGAGAGCCGGACGCTCGTCAGGCTGCGAACCGGCTCCCGGCACCGTCGTCACCAACTCCCAGAACCTCCACTGGCCCCGCCGTCGGCGCCACCGTCGGTCGCGTTCGCATCGGCACCGCCGTCAGCCGGCCCCTCGCCGCCTCCGGCGCCACCATCCGCTCCACCATCACTCATGCCCGGAGAGGCTCCGCCGTCCGCGGGTCCTTCGCCGCCTCCCGCACCGCCATCCGCACCACCGTCGGCGCCACCGTCAGTGCCACCTGGCGTCGCACCGCCATCAGCCGGTCCCTCGCCACCACCGGCGCCACCATCCGCACCGCCGTCGGCGCCACCGTCACTCACGCCAGACGATGCTCCACCGTCCGCCGGCCCTTCAGCACCGCCCGCACCACCATCTGCACCGCCGTCACTCATGCCAGCCGTCGCACCGCCGTCCGCCGGCCCTTCAGCGCCTCCGGCACCACCATCCGCACCGCCGTCGGCGCCACCATCCGTCCCACCTACGGTCGCGCCACCGTCCGCCAGACCTTCGCCACCTTCGGACGAGGTCGTCATGTCGTCGTCGTTCAGACCCATTGTGCTGCTCCCTTCGCGAATGGCCAGATGAGTGCCGGAGGGGCGAGCAGGGCACTCTGCGACCATCCTGTGCGCAAAGTGCAGGTGGACTAAACCCCTCGCGGGTTACAGCGACCAATCGGTTCGACAGCGAACGCCGCACGGCCCCGAACGGGGTCAGGTCGTCAGGTCGCGCCACACCTTCGCGAAGGCGTCGGTCACGTCCTCCGGCCGGACCGCGATCCGCAGCCAGTCCGGTCCGAGGCCCGGGAACGTGTCGCCCCGACGGACCGCGAATCCACGCTCTCGCAAGGATTCCCGCAGTACGGCGCCGCCCTCTTTCTGCACCAGGACGAACGGTCCACGCGGCACGCCGTACGTCGGCACCGGGCCGAGGCTGTCAAGCAGATGAACACGCTGCCGGTCGATGTCCAGCGCGGCCTGAGCCGCCTCGGCGACGGCACGCTCGTTGCTGCAGGCAATAGCCGCGGCGAGAGCAGGAGTGGACACCGGCCAGTGCGGCTGCACGGCGGCCAGTTGTTCGATCAACCCGGCTCCGGCCAGCACGTACCCGACCCGCAGGCCCGCGAGTCCCCACGTCTTGGTCAGGCTGCGGATCACGACCAGACCCGGGATCGAGGCACCGGCCAGCGACTCCGGTTCGCCCGGTACGGCGTCCATGAACGCCTCGTCAACCACCAGGATCCGGTCCGGCCGAGCCAGCTCGCGCAGGTCGTCGGCGCGGTGCAGTACGGACGTCGGGTTGGTGGGATTGCCGATGACGACGAGGTCGGCGTCGGCAGGGACCGCTCGCGGATCCAGGACGAACCCGTCCTCGGGCCGCAGGATGACGCGATCGACCACGTGCCCGGCCGACCGCAGCGCGGCCTCTGGCTCGGTGAACTGCGGATGAACGACGACCGCATGCCGCGGCCGGAACGCCCGAGCGATCAGCACGAACGCCTCTGCCGCCCCTCCGGTCAACAGCACCCGGTCAGGCGAGACACAGTGCCGTGCAGCAACTGCTGCCACCGCAGCGTCCTGCCTCGGGTACGCCGCCAAGTCGGTGAGGCTGGCCGTGATCTCCTCGATCAGCCAACCGGGCGGAGTGCCTGCCCGCACGTTGACTGCGAGGTCCACCAGCCCGTCCCCGACCTCGAGGTCCCCGTGATGATCCAGATCGAACCCATCCGCCACCCCAGGAGGCTAACCCGCTTGCAGCGATTCCCGCCGGGCAGTCCGCGCACCGAGCGTCAGCGGGGGCTGACAGTGTAGCGGCGGTTCAGCAGCGACGGGTTACGCCGCCGTACGTCGGTCAAGCGGTCGGCGGACACCTCAGCCACCGCGTACCCGTCCGCCTCGCCCACTGCGGTGAGTGCGATGCCCTGCGGGTCGATGACCTGGCTGAGGCCGCAGTACTTCTTGCCGTTCTGCGCTGCGGCTGCCACGTAGCAGGTGTTCTCCACAGCCCTGGCCGTGAGCAGAGTGGTCCAGTGGTGTTCCTTGAGCGGTCCGCGAACCCACGCGGCCGGTACGACGAGGACCTCGGCGCCGGCGTCGACCAGTGCGCGGGACAGCTCGGGGAAGCGCAGGTCGTAGCAGGTCATCAGGCCCAGCGAACGCCCACCGACCTTCACCACGACCGGTGCGACATCGCCAGGGGTCAGCTGGTCCGACTCCTTGTAGCCGAAGGCGTCGTACAGGTGGATCTTCCGGTAGGCGCCCAGCAGTGAGCCGTCGGCTCCTACCGCCAGGAGCGTGTTGTAGGGCCGGTGCTGGTCGCAGCTGCGCTCGAACATTCCTGCCACGACCGCCACGCCATGCTCCAGCGCGCACTTGCGCAGCGTGTCCACGAACTCGCCGTCGAGCGCCTCGGCGGCCTCCGCGACCGATCCGCCCTCGACGGCGAAGTCGGCCATGATCGCCTCCGGAAGCACGACCAGGTCCGGTTGGTCCCGCGCCGCGTCGGCGACAACACGCGTCACCAGGTCGCGGTTGGCGGCCTTGTCGTAGCTGCTGGCGGTCTGCACCACGGCGATCTTCACCCCTCCATGGTGCCGCAGAAAATCCGGGCTTGAACCTCACGCCACGTGAGGACCTACGGTCGACGACATGGACACCGACGAGAGGACCTGGCGGGTCGGCGAACTGGCGGAAGCCACCGGCCTCAGCGTCCGCACTCTGCATCACTACGACGAGATCGGTCTGCTGTGCCCGAGCGATCGGAGCGCGTCCGGACACCGTCGGTACGACGCCGACGACGTCCGCCGCCTGCACCGGGTGGTTGCGCTGCGCGGGTTCGGCCTGACGCTCTCCGAGGTGGGGCAGATCCTCGACGGGGAGCTGACGGATCCCCGGGAGCTGATCCGCAAACAGCTCGAGGTCGTCGAGGAGCAGCTCGCCGCCGCGGCCGACGTGAAACGCAAGCTGCTCGGTGTCCTCGGTGGATTGGACCGGGCCGACGAGCCGTCGGCCCAGGCACTTCTGGAGCTGATCGAGGTGATGACTGCGATGTCCCGTGCACTGACACGCGAGGAATTCCAGGAGCTGGCGCAGAGCCGGCTCCGAGCCGTTGCCGACCTGACCGCGGCCGAGTTGGAAGCACTGGCCGAGGAGCGGAAGACGGCGATGGCCGCGCTGACGCCCGAGGAGCGCGAGGTGCTGCGGAGAAACCGGGAGGAGTTGATGCCGAAGGACTGACCCGGCGAGACTGCTTCCGTGGACTTCGACGCGCTGGTGCTCGCTGGGGGTGGTTCGACCCGATTCGGTGGAGTGGACAAGGCGATGCTGGTGCTCGACGGCGCGACGCTGCTGGATCGGGTGCTGACGGCAACTGATGCCGCCGTGTCGACCGTGGTGGTCGGCCCGGTCCGCACGACCTGCCGAGAGGTTGGCTGGACGGTCGAGGATCCGCCGTCCGGCGGCCCGGTGGCAGGGATCGCGGCCGGGCTCGCCCACGGGTCCGCTGCGGTTGTCGTGGTGCTGAGCTGTGACCTGCCGTGGCTGACGAAGCCCGACGTTGCGCGTCTCGTCGACGGTCTCGGGGACCATGACGGTCACGGTCTCCGGGACACCGACGGGCGTGGGCAGCAGCTCGCGACGGCGTACCGGCGTACCGCGTTGGCCGAAGCGATCCGGCGGATCGGCGATCCGCGGGACAAGTCGGTACGGCGGCTGGTGGCCGACCTGGACCTGGTGTGGTCCGACCCGACTCGGGCCGGGGATGACGTCGACACCTGGGCTGACTTCGACGACTGAAAAGCGTTCGACAGCGCTTCTATCGTGAGGCTGTGGATGTTGCTGCGATGGTCGCGAGAGCTTGCCCGGGCAGTCAGATCGACGAGGTTGTCCAGCGAACTGGTGGGCAACTGAGCACGGTCTTCGAGGTACGCCGGACCGACGACGATCCGGTGATCGTCAAGGTCTACGCACCCGAGTGGGCGTGGAAGCAGGCCAAGGAAGTGCATGTGTACGGCCTGCTCGCCGCGGAGCTCGACGGGTCGATCCCGCGTGTCGTGGACGCCAAGCCGGCTGGGGACTTGGACGCGTTCACGGTGCTGACCAAGCTGGACGGCGTACCGCTGTCGGAGCTGAAGCCACCGGACTGGCGGGCGACGTACGAGCAGCTCGGGCAGTTGGTCGCGCGGGTGCATCGCATTCCGCAGCCGGCGTACGGGTATTTGACCGACCAGATCCTTGATCCGCTGCCGGACAACGATCAATACATGCGACGCCAGTTCGCCAAGAAGCTCGGAGAGTTCGAGCAGCTTGGCGGGGATGCGGTGTTGCGGGAGAAGATCCGCGGGTACGTCGACGAGCGGTCCGGGCTGTTCGCTGCGAATCAGGCGGCAACCTTGTGCCACAACGATTTCCACGAGGGCAACGTCCTCGTGGATCCGGTGACTTGGCGCGTGACGGGCTTCATCGACGTGGAGAACGCGATCGCTGCTGACCCGTTGATCGATCTCGCGAAGACCGTCTCGTATTCGATCCACGACAACGCAGACAAGCTCGCCGGCCTGGTCGACGGCTACGGCCCGCTACCTGCCGACTGGCAGCAACGCGTCCTGCTGTACCGCGTCTACCACTCCCTCGAACTATGGGACTGGTTCGCCTCAATAGGCGAAACCACTCACCTGAACAGCATCGCCACCGAACTCGCGGAGTTGGTCGGTAGCTAGCGCGACCTAGTCGGCACCGGACGGCGGGCGTGGTCGGTGGCTGGCGGCGGACGGGGGCGGGGGTTGGGATGGCTGCGCGGGTACGGTGTGGGGCATGCGAGCTGTCGTGTGTGAAGGTGCCGGTGGGATCGAGGTTCTGACGGTTGGCGAGATTCCGGATCCGACTCCGGCTGTCGACGAGGTCGTCATCGACGTCGTCGCCGCGGGTGTGAACCGGGCCGATCTGCTGCAGCGGCAGGGGTTCTATCCACCGCCGCCGGGTGCACCGGGGACGATCGGGCTCGAGGTATCCGGGACGATCGCCGAGGTCGGATCCGAGGTCGAAGGCTGGTCCGTCGGCGACGAGTGCTGTGCGTTGCTCGCGGGTGGCGGGTACGCCGAGAAGGTCGTCGTACCGGCGCCGCAGGTGATGCCCATTCCCGACGGACTCGATCTGGTCAGCGCGGCCGCACTGCCCGAGGTGGTCGCGACGGTGTGGTCCAACGTGTTCATGAGCGCGCATCTGAAGGACGGCGAGACGCTGCTCGTCCACGGCGGTGCGTCCGGCATCGGCACGATGGCGATCCAACTCGGGGTCGCGCATGGCGCGCGGGTCCTGACCACGGTTGGTAGCGCGGACAAGATGGAGTTCTGCACCCGGCTCGGCGCGGACGTCGCGATCAACTACAAGGAAGCCGAGTGGGCGTCCGTGGTGAAGGAAGCGACGGCGGGCGCCGGCGCGGACGTCATCCTCGACATCATCGGCGCGAAGTACCTGACCGACAACGTGAAGTCCCTCGCGTACGACGGCCGCCTGGTGGTGATCGGCATGCAGGGCGGCGCGAAGGGCGAGCTCGACCTGGGCCGCCTGATGAGCCGCCGAGGCCAGATCATGGCCGCCGGCCTCCGCCCCCGCTCGGTCGCCGACAAGGGCCGCATCATCGCGGACGTCGTAGGCCACGTCTGGCCCCTGATCGCCGAGAAGAAGGTCCGCCCGATCATCCACACCACCTTCCCCCTAGCCGAGGTCGCCAGCGCCCACCAAACCCTCGAATCCTCCACCCAACTAGGCAAAGTCCTGCTAACCATCTAACGCAAATGAGCGGTGGCACCGGGTCTCAGGGTCCCCAGGTCTCCAGGACGCCGGTGGCACCGACCTTCCGTCACGGGAAGCCGTCGCGCGGTAGCCGGATGACATCCAGCCACGTCCCGGCGGAGTCCCCCACGAAGAAGGCACGGTGACCGGCGACCTCGGTCGCCGGCTACGTCTCGAGCGGTACGCCGGTAGCGCCGAGATGCCGGAATACCGGTGGCGCCGGAACGTCGGTGGCAGGGAGGAGTCCGCGTCACGTTGTGGGCATGTTTGGCGGCCATCCAATCTGCGTCAGGCGCGACCAACTGGATGACGTCCAGCCACGTCCCCGCGGGTCTCGCACGGAGAAGTGACGCTGACCGAAGACCTCGGTGACCGGCTGCGTCTCGAGCGGAACACCGGTGGCACCGAGTTCCCGGAACGGCGGTGGTGCCGGGGCGGGGTTGCCGTCGCCGGGACGCCGGTCGGCGGGGGGAAGGTGAGGAGCCGGCGTTAGGTCGTGGGCAGGTTTGCGGCTAGCCAGGCTGGGTCGGGGGGTACCAGTTGGATGACGTTTAGCCAGGTGCCGGCGGGGTCTCGTACGAAGAAGTGGCGTTGGCCGAAGACCTCGGTGACTGGCTGGGTCTCGAGTGGAACGCCTGACTCCGTGAGGGCGGCGGCTACCTTGTCGGCGTCGTCGACGACGAAGCCGAAGACGTTCGTGCTCTCGGTTAGCGCGGACACGGCCGCCGGGACGGTCGCGTGGCCGCGCTGGCAGATGGCTAGCTCCCAGTCCGCGTCGCCTCGGCGCACGGTGATGAACCAGCCGAGGTCGATCGCGATCTGCAGGTCGAAGTACTGCTGATAGAAGGCGGCGACCTCCGCCGGGTGGTCGGTGACCACGGTCGCGCCGAATGCCGCGGGTTGCATACGCTCGCTCCTGACTACTACAGATGTTGTTGTTGTGTACGACAGTTGTAGTGGATGCCTGCTAACCTGTCAACCATGCCCCGGAACCCGGAACGCCGTACTCAGCTCGCCGACGCAGGTCTCGCCGTCCTCGCGGAAGCCGGCGCCCGCGGCCTGACCCACCGAGCCGTCGACTCCGCGGCCGGACTCCCCGCCGGTACGGCGTCCAACTACTTCCGGACCCGTGATGCGTTGCTCGGCGCCCTCGGTGAGCGGATCTTCGAGCGACTCGCGCCGGACGAAGCCGTACTCGAACCACTGGCGAAGCGCGAGCCCACGATCGACCTGGTTGTCGACTACGTCCGGTACATCGTCGAGCGTCTCCTCGGCCGACCCGAACTCACACTGGCCCTGTTCGAACTCCGCCTCGAAGCAGCCCGCCGGCCCGGACTCAACGAGATCCTGTCCCGCACGCTGAGGCAGGGATTCGACGCCGACGTCTCGTTCCACGTCAACGCCGGCCTGCCCGGCGGCGCCGAGGAAGTCCGCCTACTCCACTTCGCCATCGACGGCCTCGCACTCGACCACCTAACCCCCGGCACCGGCCGCCCGTACGACATCGACGCCATCACGACCCGCCTCGTCCGCCGCCTAGTCCGCACAGACTGAAGCCGCCACACCAGGCCAACGGGCGCTGAGACGCCACTCCCCAAAGCCAGCCCGCGAACTGCGCGTCACGCCTAGCCGCCTGACGCACCGAGGGCGCCACTCCAAGCCACCCCCAACCGAGGCCCACTCCAAGCCAACGTGGACTGAGGGCGCCACCCCATGCCAGTCGGCGGACTGACGCGCCGCTCCAGGCCAACGCGCACTGAGCGCGCCACACCAGGTCAACGGGCGGGCTGAGGGCGCCACGTCCACCCAATCAGCGGATCGAGGGCGCTAGTCCGGGCCACTCGTAGGAGGCAGCCGGTCGGCGGTCCCCGGTCCCGACCAGCGCGGGCTGAGCGGCCACTCCAGGTCAGCCGGCGGGCTGTGGCGCGCCACTCCCGCCCAGTCAGCGAACTGATGGCGCCCAGTCCGGGCCAACCGGAATGAGGGCGTCACTCCGAGGAGCCAGTCGGGGATCGTGGGCGCCACTCCACGCCAGCCGCGCGAACTGAAGGGCGCCACCTCAGGCCAACGCGGGCTGAGGGCGCAACACCGGGCCCATCTGGCGGACCGAGGGCGGGACACCGGGCGGCGGTTGGCGGCAGCGGCCGGTCGACGGAAGCGGCCGGTCGACGGAAGCGGCCGGTCGACGGAAGCGGCCGGTTGCGGAGGTGGCGGTTGGCGGAGCGAACTTGGTGGACAGCGGTGGGCGGTTGGGGGAGCTGGTGGTTGACCTGGGGATACTGGGTATGCATACTCGGTATTCATGTCGATCAAGCATGGTTTGTTGGCGTTGCTTCGGGAGGGGCCGAAGTACGGGTATCAGTTGCGGGGGGAGTTTGAAGCGGCGACTGGGGCGACCTGGCCGTTGAACATCGGGCAGGTGTACACGACGCTCACCCGGCTGGAGCGTGATGGGCTCGTCGGGGCCGCGTCAGGGGAGGCTGAGGCGGACGGGCGGTCGATGTATGAGATCACCGACGCTGGTCAGGCCGAGTTGGCCAAGTGGTTCGAGACTCCGGTGACACGGGAGTCGCGGCCGCGGGACGAGTTGGCGATCAAGCTGGCGCTCGCGCTCTCGGTGCCGGGCGTGGACGTCAGCGCGGTCGTTCAGCGACAGCGCATGTCGACCATGCAGTCGCTGCAGGAGCTGACGCGGCTGAAGCGCGGCGGTGGTGAGATCTCCTGGCTGCTGGTGCTGGAGTCGATGATCTTCGGCGCCGAGGCGGAGATCCGCTGGCTTGATCACTGCGAGGCGATGCTGTTGCGCCACCGCACCGCCGGCACGACGCACGGCGCAGGTACGACGCGGACCGCCGGCACGACGCGGGCCGCAGGCACCACGCAGGGCGCAGGTGCGACGCGGACCGCCGGCACGACACGGACCGCAGGCACGACGCAGGGCGCAGGTGCGACGCAGGGCGCGGGCGCGACGCAGGGCGCGGGTACGACGCGGGCCGCGAGCGACCTACGGGGTGCGACGCAGGCCGTGGAGCCGGGCAGCGCCGACGTACCGGATCAGCCGGAACACCAGACGGGGGCCAAGAAATGAACGTCATTCTCGACATCCGGAATCTCACCAGGACTCACGGCCAGGGCGAGCAGGCCGTCCACGCGCTGCGCGGTGTTGATCTGGCCGTGCCGGCCGGGGAGCTCGTTGCGGTCATGGGTCCGTCCGGGTCCGGCAAGTCGACGCTGCTCACCTGCGCCGGCGGCCTGGACCAACCCACCGCCGGCGAAGTTCTTGTCGATGGCAACGATCTCGCCACCCTGAGCCGCAATGCCGTCGCGGCACTCCGCCGCCGCCGGATCGGCTACGTCTTCCAGGACTTCAACCTGATCCCTGCACTCACCGCCGCCGAGAACGTCGCCCTCCCGCTCGAACTCGACGGCACTCGCTCCCGCACCGCCCACAAGTACGCCGAAGCAGCCCTCGCGGAGGTGGCCATCGCTGACCTGGCCGACCGATTTCCCGACGACATGTCCGGCGGCCAGCGCCAGCGTGTCGCGATCGCCCGCGCGATTGTCGGCGAACGCCGCCTCCTGCTCGCCGACGAACCCACCGGCGCTCTGGACTCCGACACCGGCGAAGCGGTCCTCCAACTCCTCCGCGACCGCTGCGACCAGCACGGCATCGCCGGCGTCCTGGTCACCCACGACGCCCGGCACGCCGCCTGGGCCGACCGCGTCGTTTACCTGCGCGATGGCGTGCTGGTAGGTCAGTCCGGTCCGCTGTCCGACGCCGACGCGCTGCTGCAGGAGAGCCGCTGATGGGCGGCTGGAGTCCGCCGCTGCGCATCGCCCGCCGTACCACCAGGAAGTCGCTCGGCCGGACGTTCCTGGTCGCGGCGCTGATCGGTCTGCCGGTGCTCGCGGCGACCTGGATGGGCGTGATCTTCAAGACGTCCAGTCCGGAAGGCGAAAACCTGGCCAAGGTCACTGTCGGTCAGGCCGATGCGCAACTCACGGTCACGCAGTACGCGAAGCTCACGAAGCAGACGAGCCCACCAGGGCTGGAGATGGGCGAGCCGCCGCCGGCCGCCGGTGCCGAGGAGCCGGTCCGCACGCCTGGCAAGTTCGATCCGCTGCCGCTGCTGCCGCCCGGGAGCACGCTGGCCCGGCAGTTCACCGACGGCGGCACCGTGGAGATCCACGGACGGGAGGCGAAGACCTCGGTCGGCCTGGTCACGGGAGACGGCAAGAGCCCGCTGACCCAGGGCACAGTCAAGGTGGACCACGGCCGCCTGCCCGCCACGAAGGACGAGATCGCGATTTCGCCGTCGCTCGCCGACCGACTCGGGATCTCCGGCCCGACCGGTACGGTGACCAGCGGCAGCGGCCAGAGCTACACCGTGGTCGGCATCGCGCGCAGGATGTCGCAGCAGGGCGCCGAGACGATCTTCGCCACCCCCGACACCAGCCTGGGCACGCCCGATCCGACCATCTCCGTCAACTACCTGGTCAAATTGCCCGCAGGCGCCGACCCGGACATGCTCGTGCCACAGCTGATCGACCACGGCATGCTGTTGTTGCCGAGAGCAAACATCGTCGACCCGCCGCCGAACCCCTACGGCACCAGCAGCACCGACATCGGCCCGTACGCCGCGATGGCCCTGATCATCGGCTTCGGCGTACTCGAGATCGTCCTGCTTGCCGGTACGGCGTTCGCCGTCGGAGCTCGTCGGCAGACGAGGGAACTCGGACTGGTGATGGCGACCGGCGGTACGCCGCGTGACGTCCGGCGGATCGTACTGATGCAAGGACTGTTCGCCGGTCTGGTCGGTGTGGTCGGCGGACTCGTCACCGCGACCGTGCTGGTCCTCGCCGGCAAACCACTCTGGGAGAAGCTGACCGGAGCGGTGTTTACCGCCTGGCAGGTCCCGTGGCTGAACGTCGGACTGATCGCACTGCTCGGTCTGGTGGCCGGTCTGGCGGCGGCCGTCGTACCGGCGCGGAGTGCTAGCCGGCAGTCGCCGGTCTCCGCGCTCGCCGGCCGGTTCGCCGTAAGCGCGAAGCAAGCGCGGATCAGGAAGCCTGCGGTGGTGCTGCTGGTGGCCGGCATCGCGTGCGTGTTCATCGGCAGTGCGCTGATCGCTGCGGCGTTGCAGGAAGCGCAGCGAGCCGTGTCACAGGACGACCCGTACCAGGCAACTGTCACGCCGGCCGGTCCGATCGCTCTGGTGCTGCTGGGGATCACCGCAACCATCGCCGCACTGGTCTGGATGCTGCCGAGCCTGGTCGGGAAGTTCTCGCGGCTCGCACGCGCGCTGCCGCTCAGCGCCCGGCTCGCGGTCCGGGACGCCGCCCGGCACCGGCACCGCACTGGTCCGGCGACGGCCGCGATCATGATGGCCGTGGCTGGGACAGCGGCGGTCGCGTTCGCAGGGTCGAACGCGATCGCGGCCGAGGCGAAGAACTACACCGCGGACGCGCACTACGGCGACGCATCGATCCGCTTCGACACCGGCGGCCCGGACTCGGCGCAGTACTCCAGCAGCACGGTCGACCGCGTCAGTGCACTGCTGCCGGTCCGGCACCAGTACGAGCTCGGCACGGTTTCGTTGCCCGAGGCAAAGGCCAACGCTTACGGCTACATCCCGCAACTGTTCGCTGCCAGCGGGCAGACCGAGGGATCCACGTCGTACGGGCTGCTCGCGGTCGACCCGGCGTACATTGCCCGTTTCGGCGAGTACGGCGCCAAGGCCGCCGCGGAGCTGCGGGCCGGCAAGGTCGTCCTCCCGCTCTCCACACTGACTCCCGGACAGAAGACCGAGGTCAGTGCCGAAGGGGACTCCGGGCAGGAGCGGATCCTCGGCTCCCTCGTCGCAGCCTTCGCCGGCAACCCACCAAGGGTCAGCTACCTGCAACAGAGCGCGCTGATCAGCCAGGACGCGGCGCGCAAGCTGGGCAAGATCACGGTCTACCAGGTCCACTACGAGCTGACCCGGGAGCCCACCAAGGACGAACTGGGCGCAGTCGCTCGGTTCCTCGGCAGCGACGAAATGCTGCAGGTCGAGCGCGGCTACCAGAGCCCGGCACGGCTGTTCCTGCTCGGCATCCTCGGGGCGGCGACTGTGGTCACGCTGCTCGGGGTAGCGATCTCGGTGTCACTGTCCGCTGCTGAAGGACGGGCGGACCTGGCCACGCTGGCCGCGATCGGTGCACAGCCGCGCCGGCGGCGGAACCTGGCGGCGGCGCAGGCCTGGGTGCTCGGACAGCTCGGCTGCGTGCTGGGTGTGGGAGTCGGCGCGCTCTACGGGTACACGGCCCACGCTGCCTTCGGTTCACCGCACTTTATGGTGCCGTGGGTGGAACTCGGCGGCATCGTCATCGTCGTACCGCTGTTCGCAGGGCTGCTCGCCTGGCTGATGACGCGCTCACGCCTCCCCATGGTCAGCCGGATCGACTAGGGAGACACGCCCTAGGGGCACGCAACAGGGGACAGCGGTGTGCTTGTGACCCTCCATCGGCCGCAGGCACACCGCTGGTAGACCACCAGGCCGTCGCTGACCTGATGGGAGGACACCACGCTCCAGCGGTGGGTATGGACATCGATTCTGGTCGTCATGCGTCCATCGTGATGTAATGCCATTATGCATCTCAACCCTTACGGCGCCGATGCGGTCCTGCTGGCGGTCAACCTCGTCACCCGGCCGGCGACAACCCCCGAGGAGCTGGCCGAGCGCTGCGAGGAGAGCGGCGTCGAGAGCCGCCTGGTTCGCGAACGCCGCGTCACCCCCGCCGACCTGGCCGCCGTCCGGATCGCCCTGGACGAGTGGCTGGAGGTCGTGGACGCGACGGACGAGCAGAGTCGCGTCGTTCTGATCAACGCGATGCTGGCCAAGTACACCGAGCATCCGCGGCTCACCAACCACGCCGGTGACGGCTGGCACGTGCACTACCGGCCCGACAAGGTGCCGGTCGGACGCCTCGTCGCGACCCTGATCAGCACCGGTACGGCGCTCCACCTGGCGGGCCGCGGGATCAGTCGCCTGGGACGCTGCGCGACCGACGGCTGCCAGAACGTGTACGCCGACCTGTCCCGGACCGGCCGGCAGCGCTACTGCAGCCCCGCCTGCGCGAACCGGGATGCAGTCCGCCGGCACCGCGCCCGTGCGTCCTAGGCATCTGGCGCCCGCGCGTCCTGACATCCAGCAGCCGAATCGTCAGGCGCGCCCTCGGCCCGGCAGCGGCCGATCTAGGATGGGGAGATGACCGAGAGCAGCAGCGAGGGCCAGGAAGTTCCGATGGCCGGGGCACGGACCGAAGACGGCAAGGTGCTGATCGTCGGGCCAGACGGTATGGCCGTCGAGGGGCCGCGACGCTCCGACAGCGAGCGCGGCCACGACGAGAACGACGAACCGCGGTCGGTGACCGAACTGGTCGAGCAGCCGGCCAAGGTGATGCGGGTCGCGAACATGATCCGCCAACTGCTCGAGGAGGTGAAGTCCGCGCCACTGGACGAAGCCTCCCGGCAGCGACTGAAGTCGATCCACGAGGTCTCCATCAAGGAACTCGAGAGCGGGCTGGCGCCGGAGCTGGTCGACGAGCTGGAGCGACTCAGCCTCGACTTCACCGACGACACCGTGCCGACCGAGGCCGAACTGCGGATCGCGCAGGCCCAGCTGGTCGGCTGGCTCGAGGGTCTGTTCCACGGCATCCAGACCGCGTTGTTCGCGCAGCAGATGGCAGCCCGGCAGCAGCTGGAGGGCATGCGTCGCGCACTGCCCGGCGGACAGCAGGTTCCCGCCGACGAGGCGCCCGGCTTCCCCGGGCCGCAGGCAGGCAGGACCGACGGTCCCGGCAGTGGCGGGATGTACCTGTAGTCCCTGATGTCAGGGGGCGAAACAACTCAAGACCGGAACAATTCTTCGAGGACGGCGGCAACGCCGTCCTCGTCGTTTGCAGGGCACACCTTGTCCACCACCGCGAGTACGTCGGGATGCGCGTTGGCCACCCCGTACGACGTACCTGCCCAGGCGAGCATCGGTAGATCGTTGAGCGAGTCGCCGAAAGCGATCGACTCGGCGGCCGAAATCCCTTGCACAGCAGCGAAATCGGCGAGCATCGCGGCCTTCGACACTCCATTCGCGGAGATCTCCACCAGGTTGGTGCCGCCGCTGTGGCTGGCGGTGACGCGAGCGCCGACCACCGGCACGACGCGCGCGAGCAGTTCGTCGGAGTGCCAGTTCGGATGACGGACGAGCAGTTTCGCGGCCGGTTCGGACAGCAACACGTCGACTGCGGCCACGAGTGCACCGTCGGGCACCGGCCAGCGGTTCACGTAGTTCGGCTCCTGTCCGTAACGGTCCGATCGCTCAATCGCGAACTCCACTTCGGGAATCTCGGCCCGGATCGCCTGCGCCACCTCGAGTGCGACGGCCGGATCGATCAGCCGGGTGCGGATCGCCTTGCGCCGCACGACGTCGTACAGAATGGCGCCGTTGGCAACTATTGCGACGCCGTGATCGCCGACCAGGTCGGACAGGTCGTGCAGCCAGCGAGGTGGCCGGGCGGTGACCATCACGAAAACACTTCCGGCATGCTGTGCCGCGAGCACCGCCGATCGGGTCCGGTCGGAGATCGTTCCGTCACTGCGCACCAACGTTCCGTCGAGGTCGGTGGCGATCAGCCGGGGCAGGCGGAGATACTGGGATGCCGTCACCCGACCACCGTATCCGGCGGCCTCATTACTCCTCCGACTGCGTTCTGCGCAAGCGAATGGACGCCGGATTCAAAGGTTTCTGAGCAATCTGATTGAGCTTTTGACAACGTCATCAGACCGTTACGGCAGGATGCTGCAAAGGCAGCAAGTTCCCCTGCGCAGCCCCGAGGACGCGTGATTTCATGCGGTGTCTGGCGGGGAACCGGGGGCGATTCGGCCGCGTCGTACGTCTGTTCTGGATCAGCGCGACTGATGCCGCCCACCGACCCTGAAGCACACACAAACGCCGTGAAACCGTTGCGGAATTGGCTGCAACCAAAACCACAGCGGCGGCGTCAACAGTTATGGATCGGTGCGTCCTGTACGGGACGACACGGTGGATCGGCAAACAGTTCGTCGGTCCATCAGTTAGTGGATCCACGTGATCGGGCGGCATTCATCGCTCGTTCATTCGGGTCCTGAAGACTTGGGGAGCCACGATGACCGTCAACAGCGCCAATCTAGCCGGGCCGGGGGGCACTAGCGCCCGAGCGGCTGTGGACATATCTTCCAGCACGGAAGGGGCAACGACCGGATGCATCGCTCGGTCGGACATCTTCCAGCACCGCTTGATGGAAGAGCCGCCGCCCGCATCCGCCACCCGCCGCACCCGCGAGCGGTACGAACAGCTCGTCCGCGAGGCCAAGACCCTCTGCGCCTCGTGCCCACTGTTCACCGACTGCTTGTACAGCGCCGTTGCCGAACACGATGTGAGCGGTTTCGTCGCCGGAACCACTGCTGCACAACGCCGTTCGATGCGGAACCTGCTCGACGTCGAGGTGCAGGCCGACGACTTCGATCAGCTCGCCGGTGCCCGTGGCACCCGCCGGCCGGTCAGCCACGAAGAGGTCCTGCGGCTGCGTACGCAGTACCCCAACGACAGCC
Source organism: Kribbella pittospori (assembly GCF_004331465.1). Lineage (GTDB taxonomy): Bacteria > Actinomycetota > Actinomycetes > Propionibacteriales > Kribbellaceae > Kribbella > Kribbella pittospori. Next base: position 163,126 of record NZ_SJKB01000011.1, on the reverse strand, counting down.
TGGAGTCGCTGGCCATGCGGCTGGGCTGCTCGCTGTCGACGGTCAAGCGCCACTTGCGCCGCGCTCGCCGCGGCCAGAGCCCGGCCGCCAAGACGCCGCGCCCGCGTCCGCAAGTCAGCGCCGTGCTCGATGCCTTCGACACGGTCGTCGACCAGCAGATCCAGCCGCGCCGGACCGGCGGTAGCCGAGTCGCCTGATCCGATCTTCGGCCCGCCAGCGGATCATCGGACACTGACAGCGAAGGCCCGGAAACCCTGTGCAGGCAGGGATTCCGGGCCTTTCGGTTGCTCACGGCAAGTTGAGCGTGTCAAGCCTTTCGATACTGGTCGAAGGCCTCAGAACCAGCGGTTCAGGATCGCGGCGACGCCGTCGTCCTGCACCGACTTCGTCACCTCGTCGGCGGCCACTTTCACCTCGTCCGGGGAAGAGCCCATCGCGATCCCGCGGCCGGCGTATGTCAGCATCTCGATGTCGTTGCGTCCGTCACCGATCGCGAGCAGGCCGTCCGGCTCCAGGCCGAGCTGCGCCAGCGCCACCTTCAGCCCGGTCGACTTGTCCACGCCCTCCGGCGCGATGTCGAGCCACGCGGTCCAGCCGACGAAGTAACTGACACCGTGCAGACCGAGCCGTTCGGCCAACTGAACGAAGTCCGCCTCGGACTGCTCCGGGTCGCGGATGATCAACCTGGTCACGGGTTCCGGCGCCAGTTCGTCGGCGCCGACCACCCGGATCTTCGCGCCGACCCCGAGGTCGCCGTCCGGGAACGGCGCCGTGACCAGGTAGCTGCCGTCGTGTTCCTCGACCGCCATCCGGGCGTTCGGCGCGTACTTGCGCACCGATGCGATCACCGTCGTCGGGTCGAACGTCCGCTCGTCCACCACGCGACCGTCCGGGTACTGGAGCGTGCGCGCACCGTTGCTACAGACAACGAATCCACCGGTGGGCAGACCGAACCGCTCGGCCACCGGACGGGTGGTCGACCAGGCCCGGCCGGTCGCCAGGATCACGGGAACCTTGGCGGCCGTACGCCGGACCGCGTCGACGACCGCCTCGGACAGCTGCTCGTCGTGGTCGATCAACGTTCCATCGATGTCCAGGGCAACTGCTGTCGGCGCTGCGGCCACCGGCCGCGGGCCGTTGGTCATCTGCCAACCGGTTCGAGGACTTCGCGGCCGCCGAGGAACGGGCGCAGGGCGGTCGGCACCCGGACCGATCCGTCGGCCAGCTGGTGCGTCTCCAGGATGGCGACGATCCAGCGGGTGGTGGCCAGCGTCCCGTTCAGCGTCGCGACCGGCTGCGTCTTGCCGTCGGCGTCGCGGTGCCGGATGTTCAGCCGGCGCGCCTGGAAGTCGGTGCAGTTCGACGTCGACGTCACCTCGCGGTACCGGCCCTGCGTCGGCACCCAGGCCTCGCAGTCGTACTTGCGGTACGCCGAGACGCCGAGGTCACCGGTCGCGGTGTCGATCACCCGGTAGGCCAGTTCCATCTTGTCGAGCATCTCCTTCTCCCAGCCGAGCAGCCGCTGGTGCTCGTCGGCGGCCTCGTCCAGGCTGCAGTAGGAGAACATCTCGACCTTGTCGAACTGGTGGACACGGATGATCCCGCGGGTGTCCTTCCCGTGCGACCCGGCTTCCTTGCGGTAGCACGACGACCAGCCGGCGTACCGCTTCGGTCCGTCGGACAGGTCCAGGATCTCGTCCATGTGGTACCCGGCCAGCGCGACCTCCGACGTACCGGTCAGGTAGAGCTCGGGGTCGTCGAGCCGGTAGACGTCGTCGTGCGCCGACAGGTAGCCGGTGCCGCCCATCACCTCGGGCTTGACCAGCGTCGGCGTGATCATCGGGGTGAAGCCGTTCTCGACCGCCTGCTGGATGGCCAGCTGGAGCATGCCGAGCTGGAGCAGCATGCCGGCGCCCTTGAGGAAGTAGAACCGCGCGCCCGAGATCTTCGCGCCGCGTTCCATGTCGATCGCGCCGAGCAACTCGCCCAGCTCGAGGTGGTCGCGCGGCTCGAAGCCCTCGGCGGCGAAGTCGCGCGGCTTGCCGACCTCCTCGACCACGACGAAGTCGTCCTCGCCGCCGACGGGGGCCTCGTCGGAGACCAGGTTCGGCAGGTCGCGGGCAAGCTCGTCGAAGCGGTTCCCGGCCTCGTTCGCGGCGGCCTCGTGCGCCTTCACCTCGGCGGCCAGCGTCTTGGTGCGCTCCAGCAGCGCGGCCCGCTCGTCGCCCTTGGCCTGGGCGACCTGCTTGCCGAGGCCCTTCTGCTCGGCCCGGAGTGCCTCGAAGGCGGAGATGGACGATCGACGCTCACTGTCGGCGACCAGAATCTGGTCGACCAGGTCCGTACTCTCACCGCGCTTGGTCAGGGCCGCGCGCACGACATCGGGGTTCTCACGGAGCAGTTTCGCGTCAATCACACGACGAGGGTATCGGGGCGTGTCAGAACCGGCGAAGTCTATTCGGGATGATGTGGTGTGTCTCGTCGGGGATCGTTGGTGCGTGCAGCGGTGGTCCAGTCGTTCGCTGGCAAGGCGGAGGAGGAGCGCGATGCGGAGCATCTCGCGACGACGACAACGCCGCCAGCGGGCGTCTGGGGCGCCGCTGTGCGTGCCGAACGGTTCCCGACGAGACACTGAAGACGTGATCATCGAGGGGGATTTGAGCGGGTCATGAGCCACCATCCACCCACTACTGTCGGCCGAGCGCTGACGGTCGTCCTGGGTGCGCTCCCGCTCACCGTGATCACCCTGCTCGTGGTCGGTCACTGGCCGCCACTGCAGCGCTGGGACGAGTCCACCGCCGCCCGGGCCGCCGCATACGGCGCCGCCCACGAGAGCGTGGTGGACGTCTGGCAGGTGGTCGGTGCCGTGGTTCTGCCGTGGACCTCGAGGGCGGTGCTCGTGATCGTGGCGGCGTACCTCTGGCATCGCCGGGCGCGCCTGCTCGCGATCTGGTTGCTGACCACCGCTGTGGCCGAGCTGGTGCTGGTCCAGGTGTTCAAGGCGCTGGTCGAGCGGCCTCGGCCGGTACCGATGCTGGCGGACGCCGACGGCTTCTCGTACGTGTCCGGGCACGCGACTGCCGCGTTCGTGATGGCCGGCGCGCTCGGTGTCGTCCTGCCATCGGTGCGCGGGTGGCGGCGACGGTTTCGCTTGCTGGTCCTGCTGCCGGTTGTCGCGGTGGTGTGGATCGCGTCTGCCGACCGGATCGCGCTCAACGTGGAGTTCGTGTCGGACGTCCTGGGCGGCTGGGCGCTCGGCCTTGCGATCCTGACCGCCACCTCGATCGGCTTCGGGCTGCGACCAGGACTCCGGCGACGCAGGCGTCGTACGCCGTCCGACGGCGACGGTACGACGACCCCGCCACGGGCGGCCGTGATCGTGAACCCGATCAAGGTCGGCGACGGGGTGGCGTTCCGCCGGAAGGTGACCCGGGCGCTGGCGGTCCGCGGGTTCGACGACCCGCTGTGGCTGGAGACGCGGGTGGACGACGCCGGCAACGCGATGGCCAAGCGAGCGATCGAGAACGAGTCGGACCTGGTCCTGGTGGCCGGCGGCGACGGGACGGTCCGGGTGGTCTGCGCCGCGCTGGCGTACACCGGCATCCCGGTCGGGGTGATCCCGGCCGGCACCGGCAACCTGCTGGCCCGGAACCTGCACATCCCGCTCGACCTGGACGACGCGCTGGAGCGGATCCTGGAGGGCCGCGAGCGGCGGATCGACCTGGTCAAGGTGCACGGTGATGAACTCGACACCGACCGGTTCGCGGTGATGGCCGGGCTGGGGCTGGACGCGGCGATCATCTCCGGGGCGCCGCCGCATCTGAAGGCGCAGATCGGCTGGACGGCGTACCTGGTGTCGGCGGCGAAGAACATCAACCACCCGTCGGTGCGGGTGCAGCTCACGCTCGACGACGAGGAGCCGATCGAGCGGCGGGTGCGCACGGTGGTGATCGGGAACGTCGGCATGCTGCAGGCGAACATCCCACTGCTCCCGGACGCGAGGCCGGACGACGGCCTGCTCGACGTGGTGGTGATCGCGCCGCGGCGGGTGACGCAATGGCCGATCGTGCTCTGGCGGCTGATGACGCGGACGAACCGGACGGACATGTACCTCGAGCGGTTCACCGGAAGGAAGGTGGAGATCACCGCGGCGGTCGACGTAGAGCGGCAACTGGACGGCGACCCGATCGGGCCTGGACGGTCGCTGACGGCCGAGATCGAGCCGGGTGCACTGCTCGCCCGGGTTCCCAAGCGGCGTTAGTTCTCGACGGTCGGGCCGGCTTCCTTGCGGAGGGTGTCGATCGCTTCTTCCTCTTCCGGCGACAGCTTCGCCTCACTCGCGAACGCCTTGATCTCCTTGGCGTACGTCCGCGCGTCCGCCCGGCTGTTGATCGACGTCAGTACAACGCCGTCGCCCTGGTCGTCGAGCAGCGCCATCGACCAGGACAGCTTGCCGCCGGTGTCGCCGAACGCGTCGTACCGGACCACCGCGAGGTGCTGCAGCGTCTCGCGCAGTTCGCCGCGGGTCACCTCGAGCTCCTTGCCCAGCTTCTTCAGCTCGGACCGGACCGTGCCCTGCTTGGCCTCCGGCTGTTGCGGCTGGGGCTCGGCCTCCGGGGTCGGGGTGGCGGGCAGCTTGGACGATCTGGACATACCGGACTGCGTTCGCAGGGCCTGGATGGCGAACACCAGGGCGAGCACCGCCACGAACAGGGCGGCGATCGCAATAGCACCGGCTAACGTCGAAGACACGCACGAGAGCCTAAAGCATCGGGTCGTATGTCTGAGTACTCAGGCGATTGCGGAGAGTACGTGGCGTGGGTTCATCGGTGGACCGGACGAGGTACCGCGGCCGGGCGCCACGTAGATTCACGGCGTGACACATTTGCCTGATCAAGGTCCACAACCGGGCGTCCACGACCTCGGATACGCACGGCTCGACACCGACCGGCTGGAGCGCACCGGCGACGCCGAGGTGGTTTACGGAGCCGGCAAGACGCCTGCCCAGATAGTGGAACTGCTGCGGACGCTGCACGAGACCCACCCGGATCACGCCGTACTCGCGACCCGGCTGAGCGAGGAGGCCCAGGAGGCGGTCGCCGCTGCGCACCCGTCCGCGGTGGTCGACCCGGTCGGCCGAACGGCGGTCCTCGGTACGCCGCCTGTTCTACGCGGGACTGTGGCGGTGGTGTCGGCGGGTACGTCGGATACCCCAGTGGCGGCCGAGGCTGCGACGACGGCCCGAGTGTTTGGCGCTGAGGTGGATCTCATCACCGACGTCGGTGTGGCGGGGCTGCACCGTGTGATGGGTGTTCGGGAACGGCTCGACGCGGCGGACTGCCTGGTGGTGGTGGCCGGCATGGAGGGTGCGCTGGCCAGTGTGGTCGGCGGACTCGTCGGCGTGCCGCTGGTCGCCGTACCGACGTCGGTTGGGTACGGCGCCTCGTTCGGTGGGGTGGCGGCGTTGCTGGCGATGCTGAACTCGTGCGCACCTGGTGTGTCCGTGGTGAACATCGACAACGGGTTCGGTGCCGGTGTGTTCGCGGCCCGGGTGGCGCGGCGTGCTGCTCCGCGGGAAGTGAAGGAGCAGTCGTGAGGATTGCCTGGATCGACTGCTCGGCCGGCGCCTCTGGTGACATGCTCCTCGGAGCGTTCCTGGACGCCGGTGCCGACCTGGCGACCGTCAACACCGCGGTGGCCGCGGTTGACCCGTCCCTCTCGGTGACGGTCGAACGCACGGCCCGCCACCAGATCGCCGCCGCCAAGGCCACAGTCCGCGTAGACGGCACACCGCACCCGGAGAACACCCCGGACGCCGGTCACGGACACGGCCACGGCCACGGACACGAGGAGCCGGCTGGTGAGGGGCATCAGCACACTCGGCCCTGGGCGGAGGTGCGGCGGATGCTTCAGGAGGCTGCGCTGGACGCGGCGGTCCGGGATCGAGCGTTGGACACGTTTGCTCGGCTGGCGCGGGCGGAGGCGGCCGCGCACGGCGTGACTCCCGATGAAGTGCATTTCCACGAGGTCGGAGCGTTGGACGCGATCGCGGACATCGTCGGCGTCGCGGCAGCCTCGGTCTCCCTCGAGATCGATCGCGTCGTCGTCTCGACGATCGCGCTCGGAGGTGGGCGGCAGGCGCGCGGGCAACACGGCGGCATCCCGATTCCGGGTCCGGCCGTGCTCCACCTGTTGTCCGAGGCCGAAGCACCGGTGATCGGCGGCACAGCGCCGTACGAGATGACGACGCCGACCGGCGCGGCACTGCTGGCGTCACTGGCGGACGAATTCGGGCTGCTGCCGGCGATGCGGATCGAGCAGACCGGCGTGGGCGCGGGCGGCCGCGACCCGGTCGAGGTGCCGAACCTCGTGCGCGTGGTCGTGGGCGAGGCGACCGTGAGCCCGGCCACCGAACTCGTCTACGAGACCAACGTCGACGATCTGGACCCACGGATTTGGCCACAGGTGCTGGCCCGGCTGATGGAGGCCGGCGCCGCCGACGCGTGGCTGACCCCGATCCTCATGAAGAAGGGCCGGCCCGCGCACACCCTTTCCGTCCTGGTCGGCAGCGCGAACGCCGAACTCGTCCGCTCCGTGATCCTGGCCGAGACGTCCGCGATCGGACTGCGCGAGTTCGCGATCCGCAAGCACGCAGCAGACCGCGAGTTCGCCAGCGTCGACGTCGAGGGCCAGCGCATCCACGTCAAGATCGCCCGGTACGGCGGTCAGGTGGTCAACGTCCAGCCCGAGTACGACGATGTCGCCGCCGCCGCGTCGAACCTCAAGAAGCCCGTCAAAACCGTGCTGGCCAAGGCGATCGCGGCCGGCCACGACCTCTGGAGCTGACGGCTCAACGACCGCTGTAGGGCGGAGCGAAGAACACCAGCAGGGCCAGATCCTCGGTCACGTCGGTGAACCGATGCTCCTCCCCGGCCGGCACGAACAACACGTCGCCGGGACCGACCGCCTCGGTCCCGTCCGGCGTCACCATGCTTGCCCGGCCGGTCGTGACGACGTAGATCTCGTCCTCGTGATGCGGCGCCTGGTCGTCCACGCCGCCGGCCGGGATCGAGTAGGTGCCGACGGACATGGCCGAGGTCCGCAACTGTTCGACGTAGTCGTTCGGCTCGCGGCGTACGAAGACACCCGCCCCCACCAGTTTCTTCATCCGGGGAGACTAGTGGTCTGCTGCGGCACGGACTTCGACTTGCGGCGCGGCCAGTCGTACGGCCACCACTGCGCTCCGCCGCGGCGGGCCCAGACGATCAGGCCGACCAGGACAGCCAGCTCGATGGCCGGGCAGATCGTGTCCCGAAGCCTTGCGCTGAACCACTCGAGCGAGCCGGACAGGCTCGCGGCCACCTGACGCGCGTTCGGATCGCGTCCGGGCACGTAGGCAATCGCGAGCATGGTCGTCCGGACCACCATCAGCCCGTCGACCTTCGACGCGGCGATCGCGGCCAGGGCGACCCAGGCGATCAGGTCGTACCAGGGCAGCGAGTACATCGCCGTGAGGATCCAGGCGATCGCGTAGATCGCCGTGTACCGGATGGCGGCCGGCGTCGGGTCGTCCGGGTGGGTCAGCGGGACCAGCGACTTCGGGAACACCTGCGTCAGCAGGATCGCGACCACGATCAGGCCGACCCACGCGAGGATCGCCAGGACCGTCCGGACCAGTCCGTTCGGCAGGAACAGGGTGAAGAAGCTCAGCAGCACCTTGTGCGGCGTACCGGTGGAGATGAACGACGTCTGCGAGCGCGCCTGCTGGAATGCCTGCAAGCCGACGAACGCGTACAGACCGCCCATCGCCAGAGCGCCACCACCACAGAAGATCGCGGCCTTGCGCCGGTCGTTGTGCAGCGCCCACAGCATCGCCACACCGACCAGGCCGATGGACAGCTTGGTGCAGCCGGCCACCCCGATCATGATGCCGGCCCAGAAGATGTGCCGCCGGAACAGCACCAGCGCGATCACCGCGAACATCACCGCGATCGCGTCGTTGTGCGCACCGGCCAGGACGGTCCACAGGATCAGGGGGTTGGCCAGGCCGAGCATGATCACGCGGCGCCGATTCGGCAGGTTGGGGCCGACCAGCTTCACCAGCAGCAGTCCGGTGACGATCAGGCTGATCGCGACCGACAACTGCAGCATCCACACCGTCAGCTGCATCGAGTCGCCACCGATCAGCGACGACAGCCACTGCACCCAGGTCGCGATCGGGCCGTACACGCTCTTCGCGCCCTGCCAGGGCCGCTCGGTCGCCGCGATCACCGGGTCGTACCCGAGCCGGATCGTGTCCGCCGGCGCGGTCGTGTACGGGTCGCCGCCGAGTGACATGATCCGCCCGTACGCCGCGTAGATCAGCACGTCGCCCGAGGCCATCGGCGGGACCAGCGTGATCGCCGCCGTCGTACCGATGCCCAGGGCAATCAATCGGTCGACTCGTGGGGCCCAGCCGTTCTTCAGGGCCTTGGTGGCGAGGAAGACGCCGTACCCGCCGAGGATGATGGCGACGTAGATCATCATCGTGACGAGCCAGTCGTTCGGCTTCGTGTCCCACCAGTACGACGGGAGCCACGCGTGGCGGTTCGTCAGCGTCAGCACGACCACGGACGGGCCGAGCAGGCCGGCGCCGACGATCAGCGCCGTACAGGCGAGGTACAGGCCGACGGCCCAGCGGCCGTAGCGGTTGCCCAGCCTCTGGTCGGTGGTCGCGCCAACGGTGTCCGGGGTGACGTCTGGCTTGCTCATTGCCCCGACTTCCGCGGGAACAGGCTGCGGAGCGACGGACCGCCTCCGTCGGCGGGCAGGGCGCTGCGCGCGGCCAGGGCGCGACGGACGTGCAGGTACTGCTTCGCGCGGTGCAGCTGGCCGCGCAGATCGGTCCCGGTGGCCCGGTGCCGGACCTCGATCGGGACCTCCAGGATGCGGAACCCCTTGCGGCCGAGGTCGATGCTGAGCGCGGTCTCGACGCCGAACCCGGCGGCCAGTGGGACCGCGGAGTCGAAGGCGGCCCGGGTCAGGCATCGCTGCCCCGACAACGGCTGCTCCGGCGCCCAGCCGGTCGCCTCCTCGACGCCGGCACGAGCGAGCCGTACGACGAATCCGTGCCCGCCGGCCTTGGACCCGTCGGCCCGGACCTGCGCCGGCAGGGTGCCGATGGTCATGTCCGCCGTACCGTTCTGCACCGGCTCGATCAGCGGCGCCGCCGCTGTCGCGGAGTCGGTCAGGTCGGCGTCCAGGAACAGCAGGTGCCGGGGCCGGGCCCCGTCACGCGCCGCAACCGCCACCGCACCCGTCTCCATCGCCGCCGCCTTCCCCCGGTTCCGGTCGTGCCGCACGACGACAGCTCCGGCGCGCTCGGCGGCTTCCGCCGTACCGTCCGCCGAGCCGTCGTCCACGACCACGACCAGGTCCACCCCGATGATCTTGTGCACCGCGTCCACGGTGGCCGCGATCCGGTCCGCTTCGTCCTTCGCCGGGATCACACAGGCGACGGCACGCTCGAACGGCTCGGAAGGCAGGTCATGACCGGACACAGCACCGCAGCCTAGTTCCTTCACAGCCGATCGACCTCGTCAGCGTCCGGCTGCTGTGGATATCTCGTTCTTTCGAACGACCACAGGTTTTGGTATTTGAGGGATATTGTCGGACAATCTGACAGATCACCTGACACCCAGGCGCTCGGGGCGTGGCTGCCGTAGCGTGGTTGGAACGACCGGACGAAAGGGGAGGCCCATGACCGAGGCGCAGGGAGCCGGCAGGGCGTACGGCGTCGACAGTGAGGTCGGTCCGCTCCGGACGGTGATGCTGCACCGCCCGGGGAACGAACTCCGCCGGCTGACCCCACGCAACAACGACAAGCTGCTGTTCGACGGCATCCCCTGGGTCGGCCGGGCGCAGGAGGAACACGACGCCTTCGCCCAGGCGCTGCGGGACCGCAACGTCGAGGTGCTGTACCTCGGCGAGCTGCTGACCGAGGCGCTCGGTGACCCTGAGGCCCGCGCCCGTGCGGTGAAGGGCACCACCGAGGACCTCCGGCTGGGCGACACCCTGCGTGACTACCTGCGCTCGTCACTCGCCGACCTCGATCCGGCCCGGCTCGCGGAGGCCCTGATGGCCGGCGTACGGAACGACGAGGTCCGGGCCGGCGGGCTGGTGACGTCCCTGCTGGCGCACGAGGACTTCCTGATCGACCCGCTGCCGAACCTGCTCTTCACCCGCGACTCCAGCGTCTGGATCCAGGACTCGGTCGCGGTCACCTCGCTGGCGATGCCGGCCCGGATGCGCGAGACGCAGCTGACCGAGCTGATCTACGGCTTCCACCCGCGCTTCACCGGCGCCGACAAGGTGTACGACCACCAGCTCGAGCACGTCGAGGGCGGCGACGTCCTGGCGCTCGGCCCCGGCGTACTGGCCGTCGGAGTCGGCGAGCGTACGACGCCTGCCGGTGTCGAGCGGCTGGCCCGGCGGGTGTTCGCCAAGGGCCTGGCCCACACCGTGCTCGCCGTACCGATCGCGCAGCAGCGGGCGACCATGCACCTCGACACCGTGTGCACGATGGTCGACGTCGACGCGGTACTGATGTATCCGAACATGGCCGAGGAGATGCGTGCGCTCGCGGTGACCACCGACGGCGACCAGCTGCACGTCGCCGAGCCGGAGCCGTTCCTGGTGGCCGCGGCGAAGGCGCTCGGCATCGACACGCTGCGCCGGATCGATACCGGTCTGGACCCGGTGACTGCCGAACGCGAGCAGTGGGACGACGGCAACAACACCCTCGCGCTGGCGCCGCGGGTCTGCATCGCCTACGAACGGACGGTGGAGACGAACGCGCGCCTGGAGGAGTCGGGGATCGACGTCATCCGGATCTCCGGGTCCGAGCTCGGCTCCGGCCGCGGTGGACCCCGCTGTATGTCGTGTCCGGTACTGCGCGCACCGGTCAAGTAAGCCCTACGACACGCGCAGTGAAATCGGGGCTTGTGGCGGACGACCGATCTGAGTACTCTTCATGCCTAGGCCCAGGCCCTGTTGCTCCCCCGTCAGCAGGACTTGGGCCGTCCACGTTCTCCAGCCGAACGCCCGGGTGCGGTGCACCCGGGCGTTTCGCATGTCAGCGGATGGTCAGCTGACGACTGGCCAGACCGGCCCGCGCAGCGCGCTCCTCGGTGGTGAGCGGAGCCTCGGTGGCGAGCGCCTTCTCGAGCGCCGCGGAGAACTCGGCCGCCGGCTTCTCGACGTCGGCCGCCTCCGCGTCCGCCGGGAGCTCCCAGACCGGCGCCAGCACGCCCAGAGCCCGGAACGAGCCGATCAAACGGCTGCCCTCGATCAGCGCCGACGAGCCGGCCGCGTGCAGCCGAGCCAGCGCGTTCAGCAGAGTGTCCTCGCTGTGCGGCATCACCCACCGCAGGTAGCGGCGGTCGCCGATCTGCGTCCAGTACGCCGCATCGACCGACTCCAACCGCACCGTCGGGGCTGCGGCCGCGTTGGCGCGCTCCAGGCCCGCAGCGACCTCGCCAGTCGGGTCCTCGACGTTCTCACCGACCCAGTAGTCGAAGCCCTCGTGCACCTTCACCTCGATCGGCTTCGAGGTGTCGATCAGGTCCTGCAGCCGGGGACCGTCCTTCATCAGGTCGCCGAGCTGGATCGGGTTGCCCGGTTCGGTAGTCAGTGCGGCGGTGATCGCGTGGCCGAGGTCGCGGCTCGGGTCGCCCGACGACGCGTGCGTCTGCAGGCCGATCCAGATCGACTCGTCGTCGCGGACCAGGCCCGGCATCGCCATCGGCAGCAGGGTGACCAGGTTGACCACCGTGCCGGCGTGCTCACCGGTCAGCTCGACCTCCGCCGTACCCGAGGGAACGATCTCGCGGAAGGCGATCAGGTCGCACTCGGCCGGCAGGCCCTCGAACGGCCGCACCACGAAGGTGTCAGCGGCCTGAGCCCGCTCCTTGCCGTGGCACTGCTTGAACCGCTTGCCCGAACCACACGGGCAGGGCTCCCGCGGACCGACGTCGACCAGATCGGCCGGGTCCAGCGTGACGGTCGTCGTGTTCTTCGTGCGCTGCCGCGACTTCTTTCCCATGGGCGCAGTCTTGCAGCCCACCGCACCCCGCGGCCAACCAGCTCAGTGTCCTGAGTCGGAGGTGCGACGAGTGATTTCGGTGTTCAGGTGCGTGCATCGGGGTGCTTGAGCAGTGGCCTCGATGCGGAGCATCGTGGGCGCTGGGCAAGTGCCGCGAGGTGCGTGCCTGGGCGCCGAAAGCGCCGCCGCACTTCCGACTCAGGACACTAGGTCCGGGGTGCCGGCTCAGTTCGGGATGATGGCGTGGACGGTCCGGTGGGTGGCGGCGGTCCGCACGTCCCAGGTCGAGGTGAGCATCTCGACGATGGCCAGGCCCCGGCCGCCGATCGATTCCGGATGGGTGTCGCTGATGCGCTGCGGCTCGGTGTCGCCGCGACCGTCGGTGACCTCGACGTGGATCCCTGACCTGTCGATCCACCACGCCGCGCGCACCTCACCGGCCGGCAGCGCAGGCGCGTACCGGATGGCGTTGGAGAGCAGTTCGGACAGCACGAGCTGCGCGTCGTCGGACGCGGGCTCGGTGATCCGGTACCGCTTCAGATAGGCGGCCAGACGGCGACGGGCATCCGCTACCGCGGACACTTCATGCGGCAGTACGACGTCCACGACGCTAACGTCGGCAGGCAGGGTCGCAGAGGACAAGCAGGGTCTCCTCGTTCATCGGAACAGCCATACGAACATCTGCCCAGCTTCCGGCCCCGGAAAACACCCGCATGCATTCCGTTACATTCCCCCGGCGTAGATCACAGGTTTTGCCAGGAAACCGAGACGAAATCGACAGAATTGAACGTTGCAATAACGGGCCGCATTCATCCCGCTACGTATCCACACCACTCTTCAATCCGAAGTGGCAGGACGTCCTAAGTGTGACGGCGGGGGCGTCTCCGGGGCGGATATGTAACAGTCGGGACCGGTGCGGTCGGGGGTTCCGCGAGGGTCTTGAGGGCGGCTTCGGGGCGGTCGGTGATGATCGCGTCGACGCCGATATCGCGGCAGTGGCGGACGTCCGCGTCGGCGTTCACGGTCCAGACGTGGACCTGATGGCCGTGTTTGTGCGCCCGGTCGACGTACTCCGGGTGGGCGGTGACGATCTCCAGACTGGGTCCGGCGTACGAGACTCCGGTCGGCAAGGAGCCGTCGCGGAACCGGAGCGGGACCCGGTCCATCAGCAGCACGGTGCGGAGGCCGGGCGCAATCGTGCGCATCCGGCGCAGCGACAGCCAGGAGAAGCTCATCACGCGGACGGGAGACTCGGTACCCACCTTCGGGTGCGCCCAGCCGTAGCGGTCGAGCGCCTCGATCAGCCGGCGTTCGACCAGGCCGGCGTACCGGGTCGGGTGCTTGGTCTCGATCGCCAGCTCGAGCGGCCGGCCCGCGTCCCGGACAACGGACAGCAGCGTGTCCAGGGTGAGGACCTTGCGCAGATCCGGGTCCGGCAGGTCGGCGTCCTCGTCGAGGTCCGCCCACGGGTTCTTCCAGGAACCCCAGTCGAACGACTCGAGCTCCTCGAGGCTCATCGTCGAGAGCACACCGCGGCCGTTGGAGGTGCGTTCGATCCGGCGGTCGTGGACGCAGACCAGATGTCCGTCGGCGGTGAGCCGGACGTCGCACTCGAGTCCGTCGGCTCCCGCCGCGACCGCCTGGCGGTACGCCGCCAGCGTGTGCTCGGGACTGACATCACTCGCGCCACGGTGGGCCACCACCAGGGGGCGTTTCGCCATGGAAGAAACTTTGTCACGCCTTCCGGAGAGGACGTCACGCAGGCTCGCCGGTGCGTTGGAAAACGGTTTCTTGTTAACCACTACATTCACCGGCACGGCTCTGTCGGACCCTCGGGAGAGGATGACCGGCATGGAGATGCGGGCGATCGTGCTGGACGGGCCGGGCGAGCCGGAGGACCTGCGGGTGCGGCGGGTGCCGGTCCCCGATCCGGAGCCGGGATGGGTCCGGATCAAGGTCGAGGCGTTCGGGCTGAACCGGTCGGAGTACCACCTGCGGGCCGGGCTGGCGACGAACGCCCGGTTCCCCGTGATCCCGGGCATCGAGGCGACCGGGACGGTCGACGCGGCGCCGGGCGGTGAGTTCGCGCCGGGGCAGCAGGTGGTCGCGATGATGGGCGGGATGGGCCGCGAGTTCGACGGCGGGTACGCCGAGTACACCGTCGTACCGGCGGCCTGCGTCATCCCGGTGCGCACCGGGCTTGACTGGGCGACCCTAGGCGCGCTGCCGGAGATGCTGCAGACCGCGCACGGCTCGCTGCACACCGGCCTCGCGATCGAGCCCGGTCAGACGGTGCTCATCAGGGGAGGTACGTCGTCGGTCGGGGTGGCCGCGGCCGTGCTGGCCAAGGAGCACGGGCTGACGGTCTTCTCGACCACCCGGAGTCCGGAGCGGACCGCCGTGCTGCGGGATCTCGGAGTGGACCACCCGATCGTTGATGACGGCAACGTTGCGGAGAAGGTCCGGGAAATCCTGCCGGGCGGCGTGAATGCGGCCCTCGAACTCGTCGGCACGAATGTCCTGCCGGACACCCTGAAGGCGACCGCCGTCCACGGCACGGTCTGTTTCACCGGAATGCTCAGCGACCACTGGACGATCCCGGATTTCTACCCGATCGGCTATCTGCCCAACGGCGTTCGGTTGACCGCGTACGGCGGCGAGAGCACCGACCTGCCGGCGGAGACGTTCCAGCGGTACGTCGATCTGGTGGCCGAGGGCAAGCTCCCGATCCGGATCGACCGGGTCTTCGGGATGGACGAGATCGGCGCAGCGCACCGGATCATGCAGGATGGCCAAGCGGTCGGGAAGCTTGTCGTCCGGGTCGATTGACGGCGCCGGGCCCGCCACCTGGAGGGCCCGGCACCTGCTTCAGGCCGTTGCCTTCTGCAACAAGGCAGGGCGGGTCAGGCCGTAGTGATCGCGCAACGTCGTGCCGGCGTAGTCGGTGCGGAAGAGGTCCCGGGCCTGCAGGATCGGGATGACCTCGTCCACGAATGTGCTGAGGCCGGACGGGAGTACCGGCGGCATGATGTTGAAGCCGTCGGCGGCCCCCGCCTCGAACCAGTGCTGGATCGCGTCCGCGACCTGCTCCGGCGTACCGGTGAAGGTCCGGTGACCGCGCCCACCGCCGAGCCGGCCGATCAGTTCGCGAACGGTCAGCTTCTCGCGACGGGCCAGGGTGACGATCAGCGTGTAGCGGCTCTTCGCCCCCTCGATCTCGTCCTCGTCCGGCAGGTCGGCCGGGAGTTGCCGGTCGAGTGGCAGGTCCTCCGGCGCCACCCGCAGCGTCTTCGCCAACTGGGCCCGCGCGTACTCCGGCCGGATCAGCTCGTCCAGCTGACGCTCCAGCCGCTGCGCCTCCTCGACCGTGCCGCCGATCACCGGGACGATCCCGGGCAGGATCTTGATCGTCGCCGGGTCACGCCCCAGCACCGCCGTTCGCGCCTTCAGGTCGCTGTAGAACGCCTGCGCGTCCTCCAGGGTCTGCTGCGCGGTGAACACCGCCTCGGCGTACTGCGCGGCCAGCCCCCTCCCGTCCTCGGACGACCCTGCCTGCACGATCAATGGACGCCCTTGCGGAGACCGCGGCAGGTTGAGCGGGCCGCGGACCTGGAAGTGCCGCCCGACGTGATCGATCGGCACCACCCGGTCGTTGACCGCCCAGACACCCTCCTCCTTGTCCGCGATCGCCGCGTCGTCCTGCCACGAGTCCCACAGCTTGTAGGCGACCTCGAGGAACTCCGCCGCCCGCTCGTACCGTTGCGCGTGCGCCGGCTGCTCCGCGAGGTTGAAGTTCAGCGCCGCCTCCGGACCGGCCGTCGTCACCACGTTCCAGCCCGCGCGCCCACCACTCACGTGGTCCACGCTGGCGAACCGCCGCGCGAGGTTGAACGGATCGTTGTACGTCGTCGACGCCGTCGCGATCAACCCGATCCGAGACGTCACCGCGGCGAGCGCAGTCAGCAACACGGTCGGCTCCAGCGAACCGGCCGGCCGCCGGCCGACATCACCGATCAGCACCGGCGAGTCCGCGAAGAACACCGAGTCGAAACGCCCGCGCTCGGCGATCCGCGCCAGCTCCTGATAGTGCTCGACCGACGTGTTCGCGAACGGATTGCTCTCCGGCAACCGCCACGAGGCCTCGTGGTGCCCGGTACTCATCAGGAACGCGTTCAAATGCAACTGCCTGCTCACAACGAAACCCCCAAAGCGTCGAGTAGCCGTGCGCGAACGGCGGCGAATCCTGGATCGGCCGGGCTGCGCGGCGCGGCCAGTTCGATCTGTTCCTGGGCCACCAGCCGTCCCTGGTCGAGCACGATCACCCGGTCGGCCAGCACGATCGCCTCGTCGACGTCGTGCGTGACCAGCAGGACGGCCGGCTGGTGTGCCGCGCACAGCTTGCGCAGCAACGCGTGCATCTTCAGCCGAGTCAGCGCATCCAGCGCTCCGAACGGCTCGTCGGCCAGCAACAACTCCGGCTCGCGTACCAGCGATCGCGCCAGCGCGACCCGTTGCTGCTCGCCACCGGACAACTCGTTCGGCCAGGCGTTCTCGCGCCCGGCCAGCCCGACCTCGTCGAGACTCTGCCGGCCGCGTTCACCGGCACCGTTCAGCCCGAGTAGGACGTTGTCCAAGACTCTTGCCCACGGCAACAGCCTGGAGTCCTGGAAGACCACCGACACCTGAGCCGGGACGACGAGCTCCCCGGTGCCGGCGACATCCGAGTCCAGCCCGGCCAGTGCCCTCAGCAACGTGCTCTTGCCGGAGCCGCTCTTGCCCAGCAGGGCAACGAACTCACCTGGCGCGATGTCCAGGTCCACTCCGTCCAGCACCGCGCGCTCGTCGTACCGGCGGACGAGCCTGCGGACCTGGACCGCGGCGGTCAGGAGGCCAGCGTGCGGCGCCATGAAAGGGCCCTCCTTTGGATCAGGCGGACGGCGCCGTCGGACAGCAGGCCGAGGACGCCGTACAGGACGAGGCCGACGATGATGATGTCGGTCTGTCCGTACGTCCGGGCCAGCTCCATCATGTAGCCGATACCGCTGGTGGAGTTGATCTGCTCGACCACGACCAGCGACAGCCAGGCGCCGGTCACGGCGAACCGCAGGCCGAGCAGGAATCCGGGCAGAGCGCCCGGCAGTACGACGCGGCGGACGAAGTCCCACTGCGACAAGCCGACGGTCTGCGCGAGTTCGACGTACCGGCTGTCGATCGTGCGCAGCCCGTTGTGGGTGTGGATGTAGATCGGCACGAACACCCCGAGCAGGATGGTGACGATCTTCATCGACTCACCGATGCCGAGCCACAGGATCAACAGCGGCAGCAGGGCCAGCGACGGGATCGCTCGCTTGATCTGGATCGGCCCGTCGAGGAGTGCCTCGCCGACGCGCGACAGTCCGGACAGGAGCGCGAGGGCGACGCCCAGCACGATCCCGAGGCCGAGACCGATGAAGGCTCGCTGGGTAGAGGTCCAGAGGTTCGACTGCAGTCGTCCGTCGGCGATCAGGTCGCCGGCGGTGGTGACGACGGTCCACGGCGCCGACAGCACCCGCTGGTCGAGCAAGCCGGTGGCCGACCCGAGGCTCCACAGCACGAGGAGCAGAAGCGGTCCGAGTGCGGCGCCGAATCTGATCGGCTTCCCCGGTCCAAGCCGCCGGCGTCGTACGACGGGAGCGGTCTGCTCGGCCGTGCGTAGGCCAGGCAGCGTGGTGGCGCTCACTTGGCCACCCCCGCCTTGATCGCGTCCGCGGCGACGGTCTGGAAGCGCAGGTCGTAGAGATCCTTGGCCTGGATCACGTCGTTCCCGGTCTCCTTGGCAAGCAGGTCGATCGTCTCCTGCTGCCGTTCGATCGCACCGCTCCAGTCGGCACTGATGTCCGGGTGGCCGGCGTTGTCGACGAGCCACTGGCCGTCGGCCTCGGTCAACCCCTGATCTTTCACGTAGTACCCCTGGATCCACTCCTTCGGATGCGTGTCGATCCATTGCTGGGCGACGCCCCAGGCGGCGACGTACGCACGGATCGCGGCTGCCTTGCCCGGGTCCTCGAGCGACTCGGTCAGGACGTACAGGTGCCCGGCGTCGTCGCGCAGCCCGTGCGGGATCGTGCTCGCGCCGTCCTTGCCGTACTTGGCCAGGTACCGCTTGACCTGTACGCCGCCGATCGGGGCGACGTCGACCTGCTTCGCGGACAGGGCGTTGGAGTACACGTCACCCGTGCTGGGCAACTCGACCAGCTTCACGTCCTCCTTGGTGAGTCCGGCCTTCTTCAGCACCTTCAGCACCAGCGCGCCCTGCGCCTGACCGGGGCTGTAGGCAACCTTCTTCCCGCGCAGGTCGCCGAGCGTCTTCACGGTCACGCCAGGGGCGATGCCCAGCTGGTAGATCGGGTGATCGAGCGGGTCCTGCCGGAACTTCGACGCGACGATCTTCACGTGCAGCCCGGTCCAGGTCGCGTGGATCGGCGGGATCTCCGCCACCGAGCCGAGGTCGAGCGCGTGCGCCCGGAACGCCTCGGTGGTCTGCGGACCGCCGCTCAGGTTGGCGAACTGGACGTACTTCGACACCTTGTCGAACTGACCGGACAGCTTCAGCGCCACCTCGGTGGCCGGATCGCCGACGACGATCTTGGCGCCGTCCGGAACGGTCGTCGGCAGCGCGGCGTCCAGCGAGAGCGCCGCGCCACCGGCCTTCGCGGCACCACCGCACCCGGCCAGCAAGGTGACGAGGGCTGCGGCGAGTACGGCGTACTTGTGGGTCCTAAACATGGTGGGCCTTCGGGTTCGTGGCGGTGACGTAGCGGCCGTCGTGGTAGAGCAGCGGCTCGTGCTCACGTCGTTCGGTGTGGGTCGCGAGACGGGCGACGACCAGGCAGTGGTCGCCGACGGCGAAGCGGTGCTCGACCTGGGCGCGCAGGTAGCTCGGCGCCTCGTCGAGGACCGGCTCGCCGGTGTGCATGCGCGACCAGCGGGTCGGCTCGCCGAAGCGGTCGATGCCGCTGGTGGCGAACCGGCCGGCGATGGCGTGCTGGTCGGCGGACAGGAAGTTGATCACCACGCTGCCGGCGGTGCTGACGGTCGGCCAGCTGGACGCGGTGGTCGCGATCGCGAACGAGACCAACGGTGGCAGCAAGCTGACCGACACCAGTGAGGTGGCGGTGAACCCGGCCGGCCCGTGGCCGGCGTCCGCGGTGATCACAACGACACCGGCGGCGTGGCGACGGAAGACGGAGCGGTAGACGTCGGCGTCGACGATCCGCTCCTCGGTACGGTCGGGAACCACGGACAGGGCAGGACGGTTCAAGGCAGGAACAGACATGTCTCTCCCTCGGAAGCGGGACAGCGGCGACCGGCGGGCAGCACGAAGCGACCCGGCCGGGCGGAGTGTGGGAGGCGGATCAGCAGGCCTCGTACGGCGGGAGCACCGCCGGGACAACGGGGGCGGGGGTCACCGACAGGTGGCGCTCGCCGTCCGGAGCAGATCGATGACGCGACGGCGGGTCAGCAAGGTCGTCGTCATGTCAGTCATCTTCTCATCAATGTCTACCAAAGAACTCGACAATCTCGGGATCCGGACCGGCCTCCCTCACATCCGCGGGCCGGCATGCGTTCTACTGTCGTGATGGCTCCGGAGAAGGTCCTGCTGCCGCCGTTCCAGGCGCTCGTCGACGAGCACTGGAGGGATGTCGCGCGGCTGGCGCGAGCCCTGGCCGGACCGGTGGACGGCGACGACGTGGCCCAGCGCGCGTGGGAGAAGGCGTTCGCCGCCTACCCCGGCCTGTCGTCGGCGAAGAACCTGCGCAGCTGGCTCCTGACCATCACCGCCCGGTGCGCGACCGACCTGCACCGGGCGCGCAAACCACAACGACCCTTGGACGAAGCGCCGCCGGTCGCGGTCGAAGGCCCGGACGCCGCCGACTGGCCGGACCCGGACCTCTGGCAGGCGGTCAACGAGCTGCCCGAACGCCAGCGCTTCGCCATCACGCTGAAATATGTCGGCGACCTGGACCACCACGGCGTGGCCGCCGCCCTCGACACCACGCCCGCCGCATCGCGCCGGCTCGTCAGTGACGCGCTCGCGGCCTTGCGCAGCAAACTCGGAGTGAACGCATGAACGACCTCGAGAGCCGGCTGACCCGGTTCGCCATCCCAGACCTGAAACCACCCGTCCTTCCGGACGCCGACGTCGCCTACACCCTGCACGACACCCCGATCGGCACGATGCTGCTCGCGATCGCGAACGGCCGCGTGGTGGCCAGCTCCTTCGGCGACGAGGAGACGATGACCAACCGGCTGGCCCGCGCGGTCTCCCCGCGCGTCCTTCGCCAGCCCCGCGCACTGGACGACGTACGTCGGCAGCTGGACGAGTATCTGAACGGTCGCCGGCACGAGTTCGAGCTGGAGGTGGACCTCGCGCTCGCGACGCCGTTCCAGCGGCTCGTGCTGGCTGATCTGCCGCTGCACACCAGCTACGGCGCGACGACGACGTACGGGCAAGTCGCGGGGGAGATCCGCAAGCCGAAGGCGGCCCGTGCGGTCGGTACGGCGCTGGGCGCGAACCCGGTGTGCGTCGTACTGCCGTGCCACCGGGTGATCGGGGCCAGCGGTGCCCTCACCGGATACGCCGGCGGACTCGACGCGAAGCGTTTTCTGCTGAATCTTGAATCGAAAAGCTGAGTTTTCCGGAATCGCCGGAGCTGGATTTACACTCGGAAACAGAAAGGAGCAGATCCCCAGTGTGGAGTGGGGATCTGCTTCTTTGTTTTCCCTTGCCTGCAAGGGATGTGGATTACCTGACGAGTCAATCAGTTGTCGGTTGGTGGATCTCCAGGATGAGCCGGCGACGGCCGCCCCAGTCCCGCTTGTAGACCTTGTAGTTCTCAATTCCGGCGGCCGCACAGAGCCGGCCGTAGCTGATCTCGTCGTGGATGAAGTGCACGCTGCTGGTGCCGAAGTGCTCGGTGGTGACGATCCGGTGCTCGGGGCCCTGGCGCATGCCGTTGGCGATCTCGCCCGCGGTCGCCGGACCCCAGGCCGGTCCCTCGATGATCGCCATCCCGCCCGGCTTCAGCACTCGCGAGATCTCACAGATCGTCGACAGTTGCTCCTCCTCGCCGAACAGTTCGTGGAACGCCGTCCACAGGCAGATCACCGCGTCGAACGAGTCCCACTTGTACGGCAGGTCGGTCATCGAGCCGATCGCCCAGTCGATCGACAGTTCCTCCTTGGCCGCCTCGGCCCGGCCGGCCTCGATCAGGTTCGGGGAGATGTCGAGCGCGCGGACGGTCTTGCCGGCCCGGCGCAGCGGCAGCGCGACGCGGCCGTAGCCGCAGCACAGGTCGAGCACCGACTCGCGCTCCTCGAGCAACTCCTCGACGGCCTTGACGATCGCCGCGTCCCGCTCGGGCGTGGTACGCGCGGCCAGTCCTTCGGCCCCGAGTTCCGCGTACTCGGCCCGGCTACGCAGTGCGGAGTTCAGCATGACCGCAAGTATCCCGGTTACTCCGGGTCAGTTGTCCAGCGGCCGGCGCCCGATCCTGCCCAGCACCACCGCGGCCAGCATCGAGACCACGATCGAGGTGTACGTCGCCCCGAGCCAGGAGGGCACGGGTTGGTCGTTGAACACCCACTGCTGGACCTTGGTCCAGAACGGAGACCAGCCGGACACCGTGCCGGGGTTGACCAACTGGTACGAGACGAAGCCGATCAGCCAGGCGACGGCCGGTTGCCAGCGGAAGCGCGCCGTACCGGAGACGTCCCAGTTCATCTTGCTGACCACGAAGAAGTCGGCGATCGCCACCGCGAACAAGGGGATGAAGACCG
Source organism: Kribbella pittospori (assembly GCF_004331465.1). Lineage (GTDB taxonomy): Bacteria > Actinomycetota > Actinomycetes > Propionibacteriales > Kribbellaceae > Kribbella > Kribbella pittospori. The sequence goes on along the minus strand of NZ_SJKB01000011.1, from coordinate 141,225 downwards.
AGCCGATCAGATAGAGGAACTGCGTGTAGTTGCCCAGGTCAACCAATAGCGCGAGGGCCGTCGCGATCACGCCGATGCCGACTGAGATCCACCGGCGGTCGACGTGACCGATCACGTTGTGCGTGGCCATCGTGGTCGAGTAGATGTTCGCGTAGGCCTCGTCGACCTCGTCCACCAGCAGGACGAGCAACGCGATCGCACCGGCCGGAAGCGTGACCAGCGCGGTGATCACGTCCTCGCTGTTGGTCTGCAAGGTGGCGACTGCGAAGACGCCCAAGGCGTAGTACGCGATCGCAGCCAGGCCGTAGCCGAGTGCGGAGCCGGCGAAGGCTGCCTTGTTCGTGCGCGAGTGCCGGGTGTAGTCGGCAGCCAGCGGCGCGAACGACACCACACCGGCGGCGGCCAGGTCGACGGCCGGCCAGAAGCCGAACACGCTGTCCTGCGGAAGACCGTGCACGGGCTTGCTGAGCACCTGCACGAACAAGTAGACCGACGCGATCAGGACCAGCCAGACCATGAACTTCCGCAGCAACTTCACGCTGCCGAGCGGTCGTACGGCCATCGCCGTGGCGATCACGCCCGCCACGAGGACGAAGAGCCAGCGATACCGCTCGCTTGTGACCGCGACCGCGGCCTGCGCGATGACGATGATCTCCATGGTTGCCCAGCCGACGTTCTGGGCGATGTTCAGTACGGTCGGCGCGATCGAACCCCGACGGCCGAACAGACCGCGCAGACTCGCCATCGCCGGTGCACCGGTCTGCGAGCCGAACACGGCCGCGCCGCCGAGCACGAGCGCACCGATCCCGCAGCCGACGACGACCGCGAGCAGACCCTGCGCGAGTGAGCCCGTGTACGCCGCCACCAGGGCACCGGTGACCGGGCCGAACAGTGAGATGCCGAAGTTCCCCCAGAGGGTGAACTGGTCCAGGAACCCGAGCGTGCGCGGAGAGTCCGTGGTGAGGACGAGTGGCGCCTCGGTCTGACTGGCAGGACGAACAGCAGTACTGGTCATGGTGACCCGCTCCCTACGCCGGCATTACCCGGTCAGGTTCAGGCGGTCGGCGACCCGGCTGTCCTCAGCTCGTCGCCCTCTCAGCCGCGTTCGGTGCGAGCTCCCGCAAGGATTGCTACCGCGTCAACCTTAACGCGTCAGACGGGATCCGGCGCGGCGGCCGCCCGCTGGATGAGAGCGGCCAGCTCCGGACCGTTGGTCACCACCGGCATGTGCGCGCCGGTCGGCAGGGTCCGGGCCTCACCGTGGCACAGCTCGGCCAGCCGCCCGACCCACTCGGCCGTGGACACCAGGTCGTGCCGGCCGCGCACGATCATCACCGGCACGAGCACCCGGCCGATGACGGAGGCCAGGTCGTGGTGCCTGGCCGCTTCGCCGGCGCGTGCGATCGTGGACAGCGTCGTACGGGCGTACTGCGGCGTGACGACCCGGATCAGCCGCGGCGACTCCGGTACGGCGGAACCCAGCCAGCGAGCTGCCAGGTCCACCCAGCTGGACGCCCGGATGTCCCCGGTCGGTGCGACCAGGACCAGGGCGTGGACCAGTTCGGGGAAGGCGATCGCGGTCTCGACCACGATCTGGCAGCTGGCCGAGTGGCCGACCAGGACCCCCCGCTCCCGGATCTTGTCCGCCAGCGCGGTTCCGAGAGCCTGCGGCCGCAGGTCCTCCCGAGCGCCGGCCGGTTCGCCGTACCCGGGCAGGCTGACCACGTGGTACGGCGTGGTGAGGTGCTCGACGGTGCGGTCGTACGAGGCCGGCCCGAGGCCGAGACCCGGGACCAGGACGACGGGGACGTTCACTCCCAGGGTGGCCGTTCCGGGCGGGCCTGGACGACCGGGTTGCCGAGCTCCGGTTTGAGCTCGCGGTAGCCGAGGGCGAAGCCGGCCGCGAGGATGAGCAGGCCGAGACCGCCCCAGCCGTACGCCGTGGGCAGCCGGTCCACCGAGTCGTCGATCGCGCCCATGCCGGTCGACAGGATCATGATCAGCCAGATCAGGATCGGGACCATCGAGACGGCGACGAGCAGCAGCCCGCCGAGCTCCATCGGATCCGGCTGACGGCCGGCCCTCCGGCGGGCGAGAACGTCGCGGCCCCACATCCAGAGCGCGACCGCGCCGACCAGGAGCAGCAGGAGTTGACCGATCGTGTCGATCACGTCCGTGCGTAGCGGGTGGTTGAGCGGTGAGCCCGGAGCTTGGGAGATCTCCCGGAGGGCGACCCGCTGGATCGAGATCACCAGCAGCCCGTAGACGCCGGCGATGATCGAGGCGGGCAGGACGACCCGGGCCGCGCGGGGATCGCGTGGCGCGACGGGTTGGTCCCGCCCGTACGTCGGCAGCTCACGCTGCTGCGGATGCGCGGGCGGACCGTACGGAGTACCGGGGCGGTAGCTCGGCGGCTGGTTGTACGACGGACCAGCGGCGGGGTCGGGCCCAGCGCCGTACTGGCCTGGTGGGGAGCTGTAGGGCTGGGGCGGGGCATAGTGGCCCTGCTCGGGAGGGCTCTGCGGTCCGGAGCCGAACGTGCCGCCGCCGTACGGGGCAGGTTTGGCGTAGTGGTGGTCCTCGCCGGACTGCTCGGGCTCATCGCCCCGGCCGTAGGTCGGGAAATCCTGTGACGACATCGCTGCTCCCTCCCCTCCGACTCAGCTTCTCACGGACGGCTCAGGTTGCCTTGATCGTGGGCCAGGCGTTCGGCAGGCAGCCGCCCAGGCCCTTGGTCTGCTGCATCATGACCGGCGCGGGGGTCTTCGCCTTGGTGCAGGTGGAGTGGCCGTGGCCGAGCGCGTGCCCGACCTCGTGGTTGACCAGGTAGTTCCGGTACAGGGCGACGTTCCCGCCGTACGCCGGGACTGCGTACAGCCACCGCTTGGCGTTCAGGACGACACGGTCGTCGACCCGGCAGGACACCTCGCCGCCGGTGTCGAGCGGCAGGCACAGCTTGTCGGTCAGGGTCGGCGTGGCCAGGATGATCCGGAGGTCGGCGTCGACCTTGTCGGTGCGCTCGAAGTTGACCGGGTGGAGCGCCTGCCAGCCGCGCGGATCGGTCAGCGTCTGGTGGATGATCGCGGCGACCGCGGCGCCGTTCAGCGTCACGCCCTGCTCGATCTCGACGCGATAGGTCAGCTTGTCCTTCACGCCGCTGGCCTTGGCGAACCCGGGCACGACCGCGAGCCGGCCGGTGGAGACGGTGACGTTCGGCTTCGAGCTCTTCGGCTTCCGGGTCAGACTCGGTGCCGGGCGCAACGGAGTGGTGAACTTCTGCGTCGGTGTGGCGATCGGGGCGCGTGCGGGAGTCGCCACCGGAGTCGAGGCGACCGGGGCGCTGGTGCCGGCAACGACCTCGGCCGCGAGGCTCCGCCGACCGGCGGCGTCTGGGTGCATGACCACCACGGTCCCGAGCACGGCCAACGCGGTCACTGAGAACCACTGCGCCTTGTGCGATTTCTTCCGGGTGTGACGGCCACCGCGCTTGCGGACGCGCGCGTCCGCCTGCTGGCCAGTCCGCCCGGTGGTCATGACGATTCACCCTACAGAGCCAGCACCACTCCACGAAAGGGCAGATTCATGACTTGCAACACCAATGATCCGAAGGCCCGGTGGCCGATCAGAGGTCGACGAACAGCCCGTCTCAGGTCGGTAACCCGCTGCTGTGCGCGCGAGCGTCTCCGGAGACGTCCAAGTAGCGTCCGCACTACTGTGCGGCGTACCTCAAGCGGTACGCGTGCGGAGGAACTTGCCGAAGTGGGGGACGGTGAAGGCTACGGTGCCGCGTTCGGCGGAGAAGACGAGGCCCTTCTTGATCAGGCCGTCGCGGGCCGGGGAGAGGGACTGGGGTTTGCGGTTGAGGGTGCTGGCGACCTCGGCGGTAGGGACCGAGCCGTCGTCGACGCCGATGCCGAGCTCGGCCATCGCGCGCATGTACTCGCGTTCGGCCGGGGTGGCGCGTTCGTAGCGGGAGCCGAAGAAGCCGACGGTGAGTTCGGCGGAGGCCTCCGGGCCCGCGACGGCGACGTCCTTGATCGTGATCGGTGAGGTCGGTGCGTGGTCCCAGGTGGCGTGCGCGAAGGCCTGGACGAAGTACGGATAGCCGTCGGTCTGGGCGTACAACTCGTCCAGCGCCTCGTCGTCGTACTGGACGCCCTCGCTCTCCGCCGGGATCATCAGCGCGCGGTCGCAGGCGTCGCGGGCGAGGCGATCGACGCGGATGTAGCGGAACAGCCGCTCGGAGTACGACTTGCTGGCGGACAGTACGGCGGGCAGATGCGGGAGGCCGGCGCCGACGACGACCAGCGGCGCGCTCTGCTGGGAGATCTCGTGACAGGCGGCGCACAGCGCGGACAGGTCGTCGGGACTGATGTCCTGCATCTCGTCGATGAACAGCCCGACGCCGACAGACAGATCGCCGGCCAGGTCCGCCGCGTCGGTGAACAACTCGATCAGGTCCATCTCGAGGTCACCGGAGTCCGCGCGGCCCTTCGCAGCGGCCACGTCGACCGGCGGATGCCAGCGGATGCCCTTGCGGTCGTTGGCGGCGGTGCGCAGCGCGAACGCCTTCAGTACGGCGCTGAAACTGTCGACCCGCTCGTCGTCACGGTGCCGGTGTCCCAGCTCGCGCATCGCGGTGTGCAACGCCTGCGCGATCGGGAGCCGGATGCTCTGGTCCGGCCGGGCCTCGATCTTCCCGGTACCCCAGGCGCGCTTGATCGCCTGGCTGCGCAAGGTGTTCAGCAACACGGTCTTACCGACGCCACGGAGTCCACTCAGCACGAGACTCCGCTCCGGCCTGCCTGCCGCGACCCGCTCGAGGACCACCTCGAACTGCCGCACCTCGATGTCGCGTCCGGCCAGCTCAGGCGGCCGCTGACCGGCGCCGGGCGCATAGGGATTCCGGATCGGATCCATGCTTTCACTGTATGAGCGCGTCTAGCGTTTTCCTTAGATTTCGCTAGCAACGCCCAGAGCGTGTCGCGAGCGGTGTCTACAGCTTTCTAGCAATTCCGCTAGAAACTCCTAGACCCGCCTAGCCAGCACGTCGTACACGTGCCAGTGCTTGGGCCCGCTCATCGCGCGCCCGTCGTACTCCACCTCGTCGAGCCGCTCCACACTCCACCCCTCCAGCAACTCCTGGACCTCCGCGTCGTCCTGCGCGGAGATCTCCGGATCCGAAGCCCAGTCGTCCCGCACCCCGAGCAACTGCCCGGCGAACACCCCACCCGGCCGCATTGCCCGCGTCACCACCACCCAGGTCTCCGCAAAGTGTTCCGGCGGTGCGAAGAACAGACTGAAGCCCGCATAGACAAGGTCGGCGACCGGAGGCTGCGCATCCCACAGGTCGCTGCGTTCCAGCGTCAGACCTGGCCTGTCGCCTGCTCGGCGTGAGACCTCCGCGAGAGCAGCCGCACTCGAGTCGACGGCGTGGACCTGCCAGCCGCGATCGAGAAGGTCGAGGGTCTCGTTGCCGGCGCCGCAGCCGAGGTCGACCGCCGTACCGGGCTCGGCGAAGCAGGCGAGTGCGGCCTGGTGCAGTGGGCGGGGCGGACTGCCGGTGGTGAAGGCGATGTACGGCGCCCAGTCGGTGAAGTCGCGCATGTGGGGAGTCTTGCAGGCGGCTGGGCCCACGCGAGCACTATCGTCCTGTCATGGTTGGGCGGGTGGAGTGGGCTCGGCAGGCGGGAGCCCTGTACGAGCGGATGCATCAGCAGTACGTCGGTGGTGCCCGCAAGCTCGAGGCGCTCATCGACGAGCTGATCGGTGACGAGGAGGGCATCAACTACCTCAGCGCGACCGCTCGGGCGAAGGATCCGGAGTCGTTCCTGGACAAGGCGTCGAAGCCGCGCCCCGACGACCCGACGCGACCGAAGTACGACGACCCGCTGAACCAGATCACCGACCTGGTCGCGGCCCGGGTGATCACGTTCCTGGCCGAGGCGGTGGACCGGGTCTGCGAAGTGATCGAGGCCGAGTTCGAGATCGTCGAGCACACCGACATGGGTGCGCACACCCGGGCGCAGGGCGTGTTCGGGTACGCCAGCAAGCACTACCTGGTCCGGCTGAACGTGACGCGCCGCGAGCTGCCGGAGTACGCCGTACTGAAGAACCTGGTGATGGAGATCCAGGTGCGGACCGCGGTCCAGCACGCGTGGGCCGAGTTCGAGCACGACATCCGGTACAAGCTGGACATCCCGCCGGACCGCAAGCCGGAGTTCGACCGGCGGTTCCTGCTGGCGGCGGCACTGATGGAGCTGGTGGACAACGAGTTCACCGAGATCGACCGGCTCTACCGCGAGCTCGCGGCGGCCGAACCGGACAAGACTCCGCGTGACCTGACCACGGCGACGTTGACGACGTACCTGACCCGCCGCTACCCGGACGCGCCGCACGCCAAGACCAACCACTACACGTGGATCCTCGGCATCCTGGCCCGGCTCGGCGTCACCACCGAGGAGCAGCTCACCGAACTCCTGACCGGCATCGACAGCTCCGCGGTCCAGGCCGCGATGACCCACCGCTTCCCGGCCGGAACGGTCCGCCGACTCGACGACGACTTGCTGGCCGCGAAAGGCATGGCGTACGTCGACCTGTTCCCGGACGAGGAACGCCGCCAGAAGATCCTCCGCGGCCGCCTCAAAGCACTCACCCGGGCCGGGATCACCGAGTCCTGACCAGGTCCTCCGCGACGGCCTCGGCGGTACGACGGGCCCAGGCGCCGGTGGTGATGAGACCGAGCACGACGACCAGTACGCCGCAGCCGGCGATGACGAACCAGCAGAGCTTGGCCGCCTCGACGAAGCCGGTCTCCAACGTGCCGACCAGACTGGCGGTGAGGATCGTGCCCGCGATCGCCACGCCCAGCGAGGCGCCGACCTGGCGGCTGGTCGACGCGATCGCCGCGGCGACGCCGGCCTGGGAGCGCGGCATCCCGGACACCGCGGCGTTGGTGATCGGGGCGTTCAGCATCCCGAAGCCCAAGCCGAAGATCAGGTAGCCGACCAGCAGCATCGCGGTCGACGTGGTCAGACTCAACCGCGACAGCACCAGCCCGGAGACAGTAAGCATGCTCCCGGCAACGACCAGCGGCAGCCGCGGACCGCGGTGCCCGACGAGCCAACCGGAGATCGGCGCGAACACCACAGTCATCGCCGCCATCGGCAGTGTCAGCAACCCGGCATGCAGCGCCGAGAACCCGCGCACCGACTGCAGATAGAGCGAGTTCAGGAACAGGAACCCGGACAGCGCCGAGAACCCCGCGACCGCGATCAGCGTCGCACCCGAGAACGGCGCACTCCGGAAGAACCGCGGCTCCAGCAACGGCTGCTCGCGTCGCCGCTCGTAGAACACCAGGGACACCAGGGACCCGACCGTCACCACGAAGCACCCGATGATCAGCGGCGAGGTCCACCCGGCCGACCGGCCCTCGATGATCCCGTACGTCAGCGTGCTGAGCAGCAGCACCACCAGAATCTGCCCGACCGGATCCATCCGCCGCGGCACCGCGGCCCGCGACTCCGGCACGAACCGCGCCGTCATGAGTACGGCGAACAGCGTCACCGGAACGTTGATCCAGAAGATGAACCGCCAGCCCGCCGCGTCGACGAGCGCTCCACCGACCACCGGCCCGACGGCCATGCTGAGCCCGACCACGCCACCCCAGACCCCGATCGCCTGGGCCCGCTCGCGGGGGTCGGTGAAGGTGTTGGTGATGATCGACATCGCCACCGGGTTGAGCATCGAGCCGCCGATCGCCTGCAGCATCCGGAACCCGATCAGCAAGCCGATGGTCGGCGCGATTCCGCACAGCAGCGACCCGAGCCCGAACACCACCAGCCCGGCCTGGAACGTCCGTCGCCGGCCGACCCGGTCCGCGGTCGAGCCGGAGACCATCAGCAGGCTGGCCAGCACCAGCGTGTACGCGTCGATGGTCCACTGCAGCTCGGACACCGAGGCGCCCAGCTCGGACCGGATCGCCGGCAGGGCCAGGTTCACGATGGTGGAGTCCAGGCCGACGATGAAGAGGCTGGAGCAGCAGATGCCGAGGATCAGCAACCGCCGCCTGCGCGTCAGTTCCTCCACCCGGCTCCCTCCGACACCATCTACTTGAAGACTGTACAACCGCCCGGCCGGCCGCGATTTCCAGTGGCTCAGCCCCCGGGATCGGCCCGGGCCGAAAACGGTTGGCGGACTGTCGGCGGCCCCGCCTAGGCTTGATCCATTCGCCTGGTCAGGTGCCTTCTCCATCCTTCTATGCCTCTTTGTGAGACGTCATGTCCCTGCGCCTCATTCCGTTCGCCGACCCGGGTGTGCCGGACACCCGGTCCGGTCTCCGACTCATCATCTGGCTGGAGCACCAGCAGCTGCGCGGGCAAGCCCTCGCCGTGTTCTGGGGGCTGCTCTATTTCGGCGGTATCGCCGCCGCTCCGGTCGCCGTCGGTCTCGCCGTACAGGCGGTCATCGACCTGTCCTGGCCCAAGCTGATCCTGGCCGGGGTACTGCTGCTCGTGTTCGGTGCGGCCAAGGCCGGCGCCGACTCGTTCTTCCACCGCGCCGTGGTGACCAACTGGATCAGTACGGCGGCACGCCTGCAGCAACTGCTGTTCCGCAAGGCCGCGGAGCTGGGTTCGCTGCTCACCCGCCGGATCGCTGCCGGTGAGGTGGTCGCCGTGAGCAGCGGCGACGTCGAGAAGATCGGCTGGTTCGTCGAGGTGCTCGGCCAGTTCGCGGCCGCACTGCTGACGTGCTTCGCCGTGGTGATCGGGCTGCTGTTCTACGAGCCGCAGCTCGGCCTGGTGGTCGCCATCGCCGTTCCGGTGCTGGCGTTCTCGATCGTCCCGCTGATGGGGCCGGCCGAGCGTCGCGCCGACGTGCAGCGGGCCAAGGGCGGCCGCGCGACCGAGCTGGCCGCGGACACCGTGGCCGGTCTGCGCGTACTGCGTGGCATCGGTGGCGAGCAGCTGTTCCTGGATCGCTACCGCGACGCCTCGCAGGACTACCGCGCCAGTGCGGTCCGCAGTGCCCGGATGTGGTCGCTGATCGCGGCTTTCCAGGTGCTGCTGTTCGGACTGTTCCTGGTGATGGTCGTCTGGATGGGTGTCCGGCTGGTGACGTCCGGCCGGATCACGGTCGGCGAGCTCGTCACGACGTACGGGTTCATCACGTTCATGCTGGTGCCGCTGCACACGTTCGAGGAGACGGCGAGCGCCTTCATCTTCTCGAAGGTGTCGGCTCGCCGGGCCGCGCGCGTGCTGGCGCTGCAGCGGACCGACGAGACCATGGGCACCGCCGAGGCCCAGCTGCCCGAGGGCGACCTGCTGGACCCGGTGACCGGCCTGCACGTGCCGGCCGGGAGCTTCACCGCGGTCGTCTGCGGTGACCCGGACGCGGGCGGTCGGCTGGCTGATCGCCTGGGCGGTCACAGCCCGGGTGCCGAGGAGATCCAGGCGTCCGTGCTGCTGGACGGCGTACCGCTGGACGACATCCCGTTGGAGTCCGCCCGGACCGTCGTACTCGTGCAGGACAAGGACCCGGTGTTGCTGTCCGGGACGGTGCGTGAGCTGTTCGACGTACCGTCCAGTGGAGATGTCTCACCGGAGACGGCACTCGACGCCGCGCAGTGCGAGGACATTCTCGACGTACTGCGGCAGACGCTGCCGGCTGGTGTCTCGGACCCAATGCAGGCTGTGCTCACCGAGCGCGGACGGTCCCTGTCCGGCGGGCAGCGGCAGCGAGTGGCACTGGCCCGTTCGCTGTACGTCGACCCGCAGGTGCTGGTGCTGGACGAGCCGACCAGTGCGGTGGACGCGCACACCGAGGCCCGGATCGCCGACGGTCTGCGACTGCTGCGGGGCGGCCGGACCACTGTGGTGTTCTCCTCCAGCCCGCTGATGCTGGACCGCGCAGAGCGCGTCGTGTTCGTGCCGGAGGGCCGCGTCGAGGCGGTCGGGACGCACCACGAGCTGGTGCACACCAACCCGCGCTACCGCGCGGTGGTCACCCGTGAAGACGAGCCAACCTTCGAGGAGGAGTCCGCGTGAGGAGCCTGATGGTGAACTCGCTTCGCTCGTTCACACGCCCCGAGTACGACCCGGCGGAGCCGCAGGAAGCGGCGCGGCTGCCGGTGGCAGGCAGCGCGACGGTGCGCGCCTATCTGAAGATCCTGTTCCGACGGCACCGCCGTGCGTTCGCCTGGCTGACGCTGGTCAACACAGTGGCGGCGCTGAGCGGGATGGTCGGGCCCTGGCTGCTCGGCAACGTGGTGGAGAAGCTGTCGCAGGGCAAGACCGACGTCGACCTGCCGTACGTCGTGGTCGGCTTCCTCTGCGCGCTGCTGGTGCAGACGGTGTTCGTCAGGCTGACCCGGTTGCGTGGTGCGGTGCTCGGCGAGGAGATGCTCGCCGACCTGCGCGAGGACTTCCTGGTCCGCGCGGTCGGGCTGCCGCCGGGAGTCCTGGAGCGGGCCGGGACCGGTGACCTGCTGTCCCGGATCACCACGGACATCGACCGGCTCTCGCACGCGATGCGGGACGCCGTACCGCAGCTGACCATCGCTGTGATCTGGGCGGGGCTGCTGATCGGTGCGTTGATCATCACCGCGCCGCCGCTGGCCGTCGCCGTTGTGATCGCGATGCCGATCCTGATCATCGGCGCTCGCTGGTACTTCCGCCGTGCGCCTTCGGCGTACCGGTCGGAGGCCGCTGGGTACGCCGCGGTGGCCTCAGGCCTCGCTGAGACCGTCGACGCCGGCCGGACTGTCGAGTCGCACCGGCTCGGCGACCGGCGGATCAACCTTGGCGACACCCGGATCGGTCAGTGGGTGGCGTGGGAGCGGTACACGCTGTACCTGCGGATGATCCTGTTCCCGGTGATCAACATGACCCACACGGTGGCGCTGGCCGCGGTGCTGGTGATCGGTGGCGGCTTCGCCATCCAGGGCTGGCTCACCGTCGGCGCCCTCACCACGGGTGCGCTGTACATCCAGATGCTGGTCGAGCCGGTCAACATGATGATCCGCTGGTACGACGAGCTCCAGGTCGCGCAGGTGTCCGTGGCCCGGCTGGTCGGGGTCCGTGAGATCGAGGCGGCCGCGGCCGACGAGCAGGCCGAGCCCGAGGGCCGACGGGTGCTCGCCGACGAGGTGCGGTTCGGCTATCTGGAGGGTCGCGACGTCCTGCACGGCGTGACGCTCACGGTCGAGCCAGGCGCTCGGGTTGCGCTCGTGGGACCTTCCGGTGCAGGGAAGTCGACTTTGGGCCGGTTGCTGGCCGGCATCTACTCGCCGCGGCTCGGTGACATCACCTTGGGCGGTGCTGCTCTCGACAAGATGTCGGCCGAGCAGGTTCGGAGTCATGTGGCGCTGGTCAACCAGGAGCACCACGTGTTCGTGGGCAGCGTCCGGGACAACCTGCGGCTGGCTCGGCCGGAGTCGTCCGACGCTGACCTCTGGGCGGCGCTGCGCTCGGTCGACGCCGACGGCTGGGTCGCCGGGTTCGACAACGGGCTGGACACCGAGGTGGGTTCCGGTGGGATCTCGCTGACGCCGGCGCAGGCGCAGCAGGTCGCACTGGCCCGGCTGGTGCTGGCCGACCCGCACACGCTGGTTCTGGACGAGGCGACCTCGTTGATGGACCCGCGGGCAGCGCGACACCTGGAGCGGTCGCTGGCCGGCGTACTGGAAGGCCGGACCGTGGTGGCGATCGCGCACCGGCTGCACACCGCGCACGACGCGGACGTGATCGCGGTCGTCGAGGACGGCAAGATCGTCGAGCTCGGCGGCCACGACGAACTGGTCGATGCCCAGGGCCCCTATGCGGCGCTCTGGCACTCCTGGCACGGCGATCGCTGAGGCCAGGCTCCGGGGGCAGGCCGTTGGGCCTGCCCCCGGACCTGTCGCGTGTGAGGATGAACCTGTGCTGACAACGCTGTTCTCACTCCCGTCCACGACCGCGCTCGATGTGAACGACGAGGGTGCACTGCTCGTGCTGTACGACGGCAGCGGCACCCGGCAGGTGCACCACGTGGCACCGGACGGGACCTGGCGGGCGTTGACCGCGCTGGACGACACCGTCCGCGGTGCACGGTTCGTCCCCGAGAGCAGCAAGGTCGTCGTCGAGCACGACGACGGCGGCAGTGAGCTCGGTCAGCTCTCACTGCTCGACCTCGACGAGCCCGGGCTCCCCACTCTGACCCCGCTCGTCCACGACCCGGAGTACGTCCACCACCTGGTCGATGCCAAGCCCGGCCGCGTCCTGTTCACCACGAACCGGCGCAACGGCACTGACTTCGACCTGGTCGCCCACGACCTGGGCAGCGACAGGGACATGGCCCTGTACGACGGTGGCGGCTGGGTGATGGGGGTGGCGCCCTCCCCGGACGACAAGTGGGTGGTGCTGTCCCTGGCCAGCGCCCCGGCGAACTCCATCCAGCTTCTCCTGGTCGACACCGGCACCCGGTCCGTCACCGAGCTCACGCCGTACGACGCGCACAACGACCAGGCGGCGGTGTCCTGGCTGCCGGACTCGACCGGGTTCCTGGTGTCGACGAACGCGGACCGGGACCGGATGGCCCTGCGTCGGTACGACCTTGGTGACCGGGCGTGGAACGACGTACTCGTGGACGACTCCCGCGATCTGGCCGGCTGGGCCTCTCCCAACGGCGAGGACCTGCTGGTCGGCGTACTGCACGACGGCGAGGTGTCGCTGGCCCTGCATCGGCTCGACGACGGCTCCGAGGTCGCTCCGGTCGGTCTGCCCCCGGGTGGTTGCGCCGGGCTGCTGATGCTGACGCCTGATCCGCACTGGTCCCCGGACGGCTCGTTCGCGGCGATCACGTACAGCTCGCCGGTCTGTCCTCCGACCGTGTTCCGCTACGTCCCGGCGTCAGGGGAGCTGCTGGCGGTGCGGCCACCGGAGATGCCGGAGCCGCCGGCGCAGCTCACGCATCCGGAGAGCCTGCTGGTGCCGTCGTTCGACGGTGAGCAAGTGCCGGTGTTCGTGTTCCGGCCGACCGGCCCGGACCTGGGGACCACCATCGTCCACGTGCACGGCGGTCCGGAGGGCGCGGCGATGCGCAACTGGGTTCCGGTCGTCTCCGCCCTCGCCGCCGATGGCCACACGGTCGTCGTACCGAACGTGCGCGGGTCGGCGGGGTACGGGAAGCGGTGGTACTCGCTGGACGACCGGGAGCTGCGGCTGGACTCGGTGAAGGACCTGGCCGCGATCCACGCGTGGCTGCCGACGATCGGCTCCGACCCGAAGCGGTCCGCGCTGTGGGGCGGCTCGTACGGCGGCTACATGGTGCTGGCCGGGCTCGCGTTCCAGCCGGAGCTGTGGGCCGCCGGTGTGGACATCGTCGGGATCGCCTCGCTGGTCACGTTCCTGGAGAACACCTCGGACTACCGACGCGCGATGCGTGAGCGCGAGTACGGCTACCTCGCCACCGACCGGGAGTTCCTGGAGTCCGCGAGCCCGTTGAACCGGGTCGACGACATCCGGGCGCCGCTGTTCGTCATCCATGGCGCCAACGACCCGCGGGTGCCGCTGTCGGAGACCGAGCAGGTCAGCGACGCGCTGACGAAGCGCGGCGTGCCCTGTCAGGTCCTGGTGTACGACGACGAGGGCCACGGCCTGGCGAAGCTAAAGAACAAGCTCGACGCGTATCCGAAGGCGTTGACGTTCCTACGGGATCACCTGGTCAGCTGAACAGCGGTGCGAGCGTCCCGGCGGTAGCGTCCAGCCGCGCCGCCAGTCCGAGCGGTACGGCGAGGTTCAGGTCCTCATGCCCGATCGCGGCACCCTCGACCATCGGCAGACCGAGCGGCTCCAGCCGATCGCGCATCACTGCGTTCACCAGGTCGGAGTCGTCCGCCCCGCTGAAGTCGCCGATCACCAGCCCGGTGACGCCCGCGAACCAACCCGAGCGGAGCAGCTGGGTCAGCAGCCGGTCCACACGGTAGGCGTCCTCGCTCACGTCCTCCAGCACGACGATCCCGGTCGGCGGCGCGTAGGTCGGCGTACCGATGCTTGCCGCGAGCATCGCCAGGTTGCCGCCGCGCAGCAGTCCTTCGGCGACGCCGCCGACCACAGTCCGGGCGCCTGCGGGCGCCAGGAGGTCGGTCACCCTCTCAGGCTCGAACAGCAGCTCGCGCAGCCGCTCCCGGCCGTCCGCTGCGCCCAACTGCTCGACGGCCGCTGCCATCGGTCCGTGGATGGTGACCAGTCCGCGCGCGTTCAGCGGCTCGTGCAACGCGGTGATGTCGCTGAACCCGATGAACCACTTCGGTACGGCGACCAGCTCGTCGAAGTCGACGTACTCGAGCATCCGCTGAACGCCGTACCCACCGCGGGCGCAGAACACGGCGGCGAAGCGTGAGTCCAGCCACGCCGTCCGCAGGTCCTCGGCCCGGGCCTTGTCGTCGGCGGCCAGGTAGGTCAGCCGCTCATGCCCGGCCAGCACCGACGGCATCACCTCGACCTCGAGGCCCCATGCCTTGAGGTGCCCGGTCCCGATCTCCAGCCGCTCCGCCTCGACCCGACCGGATGGCGCAACCACAGCCACCCGGTCCCCAGCCTGCAGCTGTGCGGGCACCCTCACGTCAGTCACGCGCGGAACGCTACCAAGTGACCTCGATCGTGCTGCTCTTGGAGACGCCGTTGACGGTGACACCCAGCTGGATCGTGCCCGGGCGGATGCCGGTCACCTTGCCGGTCGCCGGGTCGTACGACGCGACAGCCCAGAACGGTGCGGTGTTGGCCGGACCGATGTGGAGGAGCGCCGAGCCGAACCAGTCGGACGACACCGGGAACGCGACCGGCACCCGGCGTTCGTCCTGCACCACGGTCGCGGCCACCGTGCCCGTCTCACCTCGGTGCAGCGTCGCAGGCGCCGCGAGCTCGAGCGAGTCCACGTGCGGCCGCAGTTCGACCTGGAACCAGGACCGCTCGGGCGCCGACCACTTCCGCTCGCCGGCCGGAGCCGCCGTGGCCTTCGGGTCGATCCCGACCAGCGCCCAGCCGGTGAAGCCACCCGCGTCCGGCGCAGCGGCCGGGCTCTTGCCCGAGTTGCCGGTCAGCGGCAGCAGTACGCCGTCAGTCCGGGTCGCGGCGAACGTCCCGGCATGCGCCGCCATGTACGCCGCTCCCTTGCCGGTCTGCGCGCGGAAGTCGGCCAGCCACTTCACCAGCATCGCGGCCTCCTTGCGGTCGCCGAGCTGCGAGTTGGCCGTCGGGGACGGGTCGTCGATCGGGTGGTGCGCCATCACCACGACGTTCCGGATCGACTTGTTCCGTGCCGCGTCGTCGAGTTGGGCGCGCAGGTCGCGGATCTGGTCGAACCCACCGGCCCGCAGCGAACCGAGCGACGAGTCGCGCAGGATGAACCGCGTGCCCTTGTGGTCGAAGGTGCTGGTCGGCGACCCGAACACCTTGCTCCACTCGGACAGGTCACCCGGTCCGTAACTCTCGTGGTTGCCGGGCACATAGTGCACCGGCACCGTGCCGGCCACCTCCTCGTCGATGATCTGCTTGGCCAGCGCGATGTCGTTCGGGAAGGCCCGGTCGACGAAGTCGCCGTTGATCACCAGGAAGTCCGGGTGCTGCGCGAGTGCCTCGCGGATCGTCCGCCGAGCCTGCTTCACGTAGTCGGAGTTCGGGTCGTCGGAGGTGAACTGCGCGTCCGACATGACCGCGAACCGCCAGCGGCCGGCGCCTGTCACCGTGCCGTCCGTGACGACCATCGGGTCGATCACCTTCGCCGGCGGCTGCACGGTCACCGGAGGCGCGCTGCGCACGGTCAGGTCGTCGATGATGATCCGGCCCGAGTACTGCCGGGTCGGCACGGTCTCCACGACGTAGATTCGCCAGAACCGCAGCGGCATGGCGAGACCGGGTGGGATGTCCGCCTCGACGTACTTCCAGCCTGTCCAGTCCACGGTGGCCGCGAGGTTCAGCGTCTGCGCGGTGCCACCGGCAGCGTCGTACGCGTTCGCCCGCAGCCATGCACCCTTGCCGTCGCCGTAGACCCAGGCGCCAAGCTTCTGCGGCTGCCCAGGCAGCGTCTGCTGCGGCGTCTGCGAGAGGTACGCCGCTCGCGTCGCCGTACTGCCCGTCAGCGAGTAGTCGAGCGCGATCGCCTGGCCGCCGTCGTGGCCCTCAGCCGCCGACCGCGAGGCCGTCGCAGCACCGACCGGTACGGCGTTCGCGGCCCACTTGGTCAGGTCGTCGACCTCGTCCACGACCGTGCTGGTCAGACCGGCGGTGACACTGAGCTGCGTGGTCAGGTCACCGACCTCGGCCGTGACCACCGTCGAGACCGCATCGTCGCTGAGCACGTTGACTTCGAACCCATTGCCCTTGGCAACCACCTTGACGACGGCCGGGTCGTAGGTCAATGTGACGTCCCGCGGCTCGATCCAGGTGGAGAACCCGTCGGCGTCGTACCCGTCGACCTCGAAGATTCCCTTCGCGGCAGAGTCCGCCAACGACACCTGCCGCGTCGACGGTGCCAGGCGGGTCGGCGTACCGAGGACCGTCATGGGGAACCTCCCGTTCGCCGAACCGCGAGCCGCCGTGACCACCACGTCGCCTGCCCGTCGGCCCGTCACCACACCCTGCTGGTCGACGCGGACATTGCTTCCGGCGAACCAGTACGGCGTACCTGTCGCGGGAGCGTAGGTCTCGTCGTGGCCGGTGGCGGTGAGGACGCGACTGAGGCCGGTGAGGACGCGGGAGCTGCGCGACAGATCGGCGTCCGGGCCATCGGCCGCCGTACCCAGAGCCTCGACCTGATAGCCCTTGAGCTTGCCGGAGCCCTTCACCGGAAGGAGTCCGAGACCGTTCGGGATCAGGCGCTCGCCACCGTCGGACGGGTCGTTCACGACGTGCGGGCCGGCCTCACCGGGCGAGCGGGCCAGCATCGTGGACGAGCCGCCGCCGTCGAGGTTGAGCGCGTCGTCGGCACCGAGGCCGATCATCAGCACGCCCATCTCCTTGAGCGACAGCCCACGGGACCCGGTCGCCCGGCCGTCGACGGTCAGCAGGAACATCCGGCTGCCGTCCTTGTCGAAGCCGACCGCCGTCCGCGGTGCCAGGTCGGCGTCCGGTACGTCGGCGGGGACCACACCGTCCTTAGCCAGCTGGTAGTTGCCGCTGATGCCAACCGCAACGTTCGCGGCATCCGGGCGCAGGCCGTACTCGACGTCGACCTTGTCGCCGACCTCGAAGGCGGTCAGGGCGTCGGCTCCGGCCTCCCGGCCGATCAGCGCCTGCTCGTTCGCGGCCAGCGGGGTGGTGCCCGGAGTGGCGGCTGAGGAGACGACCACGCCGTCGCGAAGGATCACCTCGCGTACGGTCGGCAGGCCGTCGACGGTCCGGGTCCGGGCCGCGTCACCCCACTCCGGCGTGTAGAGGCCGATGCCGCCGGAGTTGACGGCCGGCGAGTTCAGGTTGGTCAGCTCGAGCTTGGTCGCGTCGTCGTCGGTCGCGCTGCCCTGCAGGAAGAGCTGTGCGATCTGACCCAGGCCGTCCTTGCCGATCACCGCGGTGTCGTTGTGGCCGGCGGCCGGCGCGTTGATCAGCCGGCCGTCGCGCTGGATGCCGACCCCGAGCGGCGCGGTGGTGTCGTTGATGTCGAAGAAGTCGCCGTTGACGCCGGCGATCGCACCTCGGCTCGCCAGTTGCCGGCTGAGCGGCGTACCGCCGGAGACCTTGCCGGTGTTGACGTAGTCGACCGTCACCCCGTGCTTGTCCAGGTCGGTGGTGAGGATGTCGCCGCGCTGCCAGCCCTTGGGGTCCAGGCGCTCGAACGACGTGTAGTTCACGCCGGGCGCGACCGGGCTGTCCTCCCGCGTCGTCAGTACGCCGTCACCGGCGATCCCGGCATCCGGGATCGGGCCGTCTGTTGTCTGCGCGTGGGACGGGCTGACCATGACACCGGCCAGCAGGCCACCCACGCCGATTGCTGTGGTCAAGGGACGGAAGAGCGACACGGGAGCCTCCCCAACGTGGACGGACGCGGCCATCCGACGCGGTGCGCTCTACCGCCACCTGAGGCACAGGTGTACGCCGGTCAACCGACCGGTGACAAAGTAACGTCTCCAGCGGCTGACCGGAAGGTTTTCTTCTCTACTGATCGGATCAGTTGGTGCTGACCGGGCGCCCCGACACCTGCCACGCGTGCATGCCACCGTCCAGGTTGATCGCCTCGCGGCCGATCGAGTTCAGGAACTGGGTGGCCATCCCGGACCGGCCGCCGACCGCACAGACGCAGAGCACCTTCTGGTCCGCCGGCACCTCGCCGACCCGCTGCTGCAGGTCGCCGAGCGGGATGTGCACGGCGCCCTCGATGTGCCCGCGGTCCCACTCGTCCGGCTCGCGGACGTCGAGCACGAACGCCTCCGCCAGCAAGGTGTCGTCGAGTTCGGCCACCACGACCGAGGGGATCTGCTGATTCTGGAACATGCCTCCGATCATTCCAGACGCCGGTGACGCGATCCGGCCATGGCGGGTCGAGGGGTGGAAATCGCGTTGACACCGGCAGACCCGATTGCGGAACGTAGATCGCAGGAGGCGGCGGCGTTGGCACTGATTCAGGGCATCCCCGGCGAGTTCGGGCCGCAGCCGTGGGGCGAGGCGATCCTGCGGAACGGCGAGCTCCTGCTGCTCCGGATCACCCGCCGTCCCCCGAACCACGAGGTCCGGCTACCGGGCCTGGCGACCACGCCGCGGCACGTGGTCGAGGACGGCACCGGCAGGGCGCTGACGTGGCGGCACGACGGCGACGACCTGCTCGTCCGCCTGCCCGAGTCCACCGAGCGCGCCGTCGTCCGGGTCTCGCTGGAGGGCAAGCTGCGGATCGTCCCGCCGGACACGGTCACCGCCAACGCGGACGGCGTCTGGGACCTCACGCCGGCCGGTACGACGGCCCACCTCGTCGCCCGCCGCTCCGCGGACGTCGCCGTACGCGTCTTCGGCGAGGCGACCGGCGAGATCGAACTCGCTAACCAATCGCTGCCCATCCATCACCTCGGGCGCACCATCGGTCCCTTCCAGGTGCCGGCCGGCCTCGTGGTTCCACTGACACTTCCGCCCGGAGTACGGCGGGTGCTCGTCGCGCCGGTCGGTACCGTGCTGGCGTCGATCCATGCCTGCGGTTCGGCCGGCGAACTGGTTGTCCGCGTCACCAACTTCGGCCGCACGGTCGCTCAGGGGGAGGTCGAGCTGGCGCTGCCCACCGGGATCTGCCGCTGGACCTTCGAAGAGCTGGAGCCCGGCGGGTCGACGGGTTGGACCGCCGCGATCAACGGACGGCCGGGCGTGTACGTCCTCGAAGCCCGGCTGGACGCCGGGCGCCGCTCGGCCTCGTCTCCGTATTCGATTCACCTGTGATGGGTTGAACTCCGGACGACGAGCGGTACGCCGACGTTGCTGTCGACACCGAACTCGGCCGACGTGAAGACGATGTTCGACCTGATGACGACGTAGCTACTTGAGCAGCTTGGACAGGCGGCGGTCGGCGAGCGGCTTGCCGCCTGTCTGGCAGGTGGCGCAGTACTGCAGCGAGGAGTCAGCGAAGCTCACCTCGCGGACGATGTCACCGCAGATCGGGCACTTCTGGCCCTTGCGGCCGTGCACCCGCAGGCCGGACTTCTTCTCCGACTTCAGGTCCTGGACGGCGAGCCCGGCGGACCGGTCGACGGCGTCCTGGAGGGTTTCGCGCATCGCGTCGTACAGGGTCTTCAGCTCGTCCTCGGACAGATTCGAGGCGGGCTTGAACGGGCTCATCTTCGCGACGTGCAGGATCTCGTCGGAGTAGGCGTTGCCGATCCCGGCGATGACCGACTGGTTCCGCAGGACGCCCTTCAGCTGGACCCGGCCCTGGCGTTTGAGGATGTCGCTGAAGTCGTCCAGCGACAGCGTGAACGGATCCGGCCCGAGCCGCGCGATCCCTGGGACCTCGGCCGGGTCGCGGACGACGTACACCGCGAGCTTCTTCTGCGTGCCGGCCTCGGTCAGGTCGAACCCGGACCCGTCGTCCAGCACGGTCCGCAGCGCGATCGGGCCCTTCCCCGGCCGGATCAGCCCGGTCGACTGCTCCTCCCGCCACCGCAGCCAGCCGGCCCGCGCCAGGTGGATCACCAGGTGCACACCCTGAGCCTCGATGTCCAGGAACTTCCCGTGCCGCTGGACGTCGTCGATCAGCAGCCCGACCAGCGACGAGATCGGCGGATCGTACGTCTTCAACGCACTGATCGCGGTGATGTCCGCACGCACGAACGCCCGGCCGACGGCTCGCTCCCGCAGGAACACCGCCAGCGACTCCACCTCCGGCAACTCTGGCACCGTCCCAGTGTGCCCGAAGCCAGGGACAGTGTCTCCGCTCTTCCCACCCCGCCGCCCCGGTCAGGTTCCGGGTTTCTCCGGTGAATCACCTATTGGAGACAGTTGTTCCGGGCCGCTACCGTCGGTGGCAACAGGATAGGGAGGCCCTCATGGGGTTTGTGAAGACGTTGGTGAAGGGTGCCGTCGTCGCCAAGCTGGCCCAGATCGCGCAGCGTGAGCTGAGCAAGCCGGAGAACCAGCGGAAGATCAAGGAAGCGTTCCAGAAGGTGCAGCAGCGCCGCGCGCACTGACGGTCACCGGTCGCGGTGGGCCTGGAGGGTGTAGGTGGCGGGGAGCCGGTGCGGGTTCTCCGTCAGGCGCCACTCTCCGGCCTCGTCCTCGGTCATCAGGCCGGGGAGGGCGTTCCAGGGCGCGCTGTCGTGCTCGGCGAGTGAGTCGAAGATCAGCCCGGCCCGCTGAAGCGCCGTGATGATTTCGGACAGTCCGTGGTTCCACTCGTGCGTGACGGTGGTGGCGAACTCGACGTCGGTCTCGACGTACGTCCCGCCCTCGTCCCACACGATCGGCTCGGTGGTCTCGAAGTAGGGCCACTTCAGCACGGCATCTTCCGGGCCTGAGTCCAGCGCCCACAGCATCGGGTGGCCCTCGCGGATGAACAGCCGTCCGCCCGGCTTCAGCAGCCCGGCCACCGTGTCGGCCCAGCGCTGGATGTCCGGCAGCCAGCCCAGCGCGCCGATCCCGGTGAAGACGAGGTCGTACGACGCCGCGCCCAGCACCTCGACCGCGTCGTACACGTCAGCCACATGGAAGTCGACCGGCAGCCCGAGCCGGTCGGCCAGCGATTGCGCCTGCTCGATCGCCGGCTGGGAGAAGTCCAGCCCGCTCATCCGCGCGCCCAGCCGGGCCAGCGACACCGTGTCGGTGCCGATATGACACTGCAGGTGCACAGCCCGCAGCCCGGACACGTCACCGAGCCGCGGCAGATCGAACCGCACCACCTCACTGAGGTACGCCGGATCCTTCTCGAACTCGGCCACGTGGTAGCTGGGCGACGCCACATGCGCCGGCACCCGCTCATCCCAGTTCGCCCGATTCACATCCCGGTAGTCGGTCACGCGCCGTACTGTCGCACAACCGAGCCAGGCGATCCCACGGGTTTATCGCGAGGTAGGTGAAAGTCCACCCCTAGGGGAGGGGGCAGGGTGAGTGTGTCCAGGCGCTGGTGTTGGTGTGCTGGAGCACATGAGCCAGGGACTCGATCGGACGCGGATCCAGGACATCGACGCGCTGCGTGGTTTCGCCCTGCTGGGCATCTTGATCGTCAACATCACCTTCGCCGCCTCGGGCTTCCCGATCCACCTGGCCGAGGATCCGGCGTACCAGTCGTGGCTGGACCAGACGGTGCACTGGTTGTCGGCGACGTTCGTGGACATGAAGTTCTACCTGCTGTTCTCGTTCCTGTTCGGGTACAGCTTCCAGTTGCAGATGGAGGCGGCGCAGAAGGCCGGCGCCGCGTTCAAGCCGCGGATGCTGCGGCGGCTCGGCGGCCTGTTCGTGATCGGGGCACTGCACGGGATCTTCCTGATCACCGGTGACATCCTCAGCGTCTACGCGCTGATCGGCCTGGTCCTGCTGGGCATGCGGCGGGTGTCGGACCGGACGGCGCTGATCGTGGCCGGCTCCATCTATGCCTACCTGTTCATCACGCTGGGTGCGGCGGCGCTGTTCATGGACACGTCGGCAGTCCTCGACCCGACCACCGCTGTCGCCGCGGCACAGCAGACCGCGGCCGACCTGGCGGGATCATTCGGCGACGTCATCGGCGAACATGTCCGGGCCATGCCGACGTACGGGCTGTCGCTGCTGACCGTGCAAGGTCCGACGACTCTGGCTGCGTTCCTGATCGGCATGGTGCTCGGCCGCCGACGGATGCTCGCGAACATCACCGGCACCGAGGCAGTACTCCGGCTCATCCAAGGGCTCGGCTTCACGATCGGCATCACCGGCGGGATCATCTACGCATCCGCGGGCGGCAACGGCGACACTGGCGCCGTACTGGCCAGCGTGCTGACCGCACCGTTCCTCACCGCCGCGTACGTCGCAACGCTGCTCAGGGTCATGCACTCCGACCGCGGCCAGGACGTCCGCCGAGTGCTGGCACCGGCCGGGCGGATGGCACTGTCCAACTACCTGGGTCAGTCGGTAGCGATGGTGCTGATTTTCACCGGCGTCGGACTCGGCCTGGTCGGGCAGGTGTCTCCGCTTGCGACGCTGGGCATCGCGGTCGCGATCTTCGCCGGACAGGTGGTGCTGAGCCACCTCTGGCTGAACCGTTTCGGCTACGGACCCGTGGAAGGCGTACTGCGGGCGATCACCAACGCCACCGCACCGACGTGGCGGCGCCGGCTCAGCAGGGTTTGATCAAAGCAGGTGGGGTTTGATCAAACAGAAGGCCCGCCAGGGGAGTCCCCTGGCGGGCCTTTCCGGTGTATCGGTCAGGCCGCGTGGCGGCCGTGAGGCGTGGTGAGACGGGCCCGGCGGATCGTGTGCACGGAGCCGGTGGTCGTCACGGGCTTGTGGTTGAAGGGTTCGGCCTTGCCGCCGAGGGCGAGCAGGTCGAGCTTGGTCCGGGCCACGTCGCGGTCGTCAGCGACCCAGGAGCCGTCCGGACCGGTGGACAGACCGGTCGAGTGGCGCCTGTTGCTGAACTCCAGAGCCGCGATCACGGCCAGCACGAGTACTACGAAAACGATGTATCCGGTCATGGCAGTAATCATGCTACCAACTAGATCCCGCCACCACTGGCACTATTGACATAGTTCCACAAATTACTGCCATACTGGCTCCATGCTGGAAAAGATCGCGGTCGTCCTGATGGAGGACGTCGCCATGTTCGAGTTCGGGGTGGTGTCGGAGGTGTTCGGCCTCGACCGGACCGATGACGGTGTGCCCGCGTTCGACTTCAAAGTGTGTTCGACCACGCCCGGCCAGCCACTGCGGAGCAGCAGTCACTCCGCGGTGATCGCGCCGTACGGGCTGGAGGAGCTCGAGGACGCCGACCTGGTCGCGCTGCCGGCGACGACCTGGCGGGAGGAGTACGACGAGCGCATTCTCGACGCGCTGCGGCGGGCCGAGGCCCGTGGGGCGATCCTGCTGACGGTCTGCTCGGGCGCGTTCGTGCTCGGCAAGGCGGGTCTGCTGGACGGGCGTCCATGTACGACGCACTGGCGCTACGAGAAGAAGTTCCAGGAGCAGTTCCCGCTGGCGAAGCTGGACGCGGACGTACTGTTCGTCGACGACGGCAACATCATCACCAGCGCCGGCACCGCGGCCGGGATCGACGCCTGCCTGCACCTGGTCCGCCGCGAGCTCGGCAGTGCGGTCGCGACCCGGATCGCCCGGCGGATGGTCGTCCCGCCCCAGCGCGACGGCGGCCAGCGCCAGTACGTGGACGTCCCGGTCCCGGAGTCGTCGAGTGAGAGCCTGCAGCCGGTGCTCGACTGGATGGTCGACAACCTGACCATCGAGCACACCGTGCCCGCACTGGCCCGGCGCGCCCAGATGTCCGAGCGCACCTTCGCTCGCCGCTTCGTCGCCGAGACCGGCACCACGCCGCTCAAGTGGGTCACCACCCAGCGCGTCCTCCGCGCCCGCACCCTCCTCGAGCAGACCCGGATGGGGATCGAGCAGATCGCCGCCGAATCGGGCTTCGGCACAGCAGCCCTACTCCGCCACCACTTCCGCCGCGTCGTCGGCGTACCTCCGCAGGACTACCGGCGCACCTTCCAGACCGCCAGCTGAATACTTGACATCGGATACCCTCCAGCTAATACTCGATTTCGAGTAGTCGAGATCGAGGAGGGGCTGATGGCCAAGCGGAAGGTCGGGAATCCCCTGGCGTTCGCCGTGCTCGGGAGTCTGGGCGAGCGGCCGATGCACCCGTACGAGATCTCCACGCTGCTCCGGGCCCGTGGCAAGGACCAGAGCATCAAGCTGAACTACGGCTCGCTCTACTCGGTCGTCGCGGCGCTGGAGAAGAACGGCTTCATCGAGGCGCTCGAGACGGTCCGGGACGGCAATCGCCCGGAGCGCACGGTGTACCAGATCACCGGCACCGGGCAGGCCGAGTTCGACGACTGGCTGACCGAACTGGTCGGCACGACCACCCGCGAGTTCCATCCCCTCGAGGCCGGCCTGGCGTACCTGCCGGCCCTGCGACCCGACCGCGCGGCCGAACTGCTCGAGCAGCGCGCCAAGTCGATCGACGCGGACATCGAGAAGACGACCGCACTGCACGAGCAGATGGCGTCGATGGACTTCCCGCGGATCTTCTGGGTCGAGTCGGAGTTCCGGCTCGCCCTGCTCAAGGCCGAGTCGGAGTACGTGCACCAACTCGCCGAGGAGATTCGCGCCGACACCCTGGGCGGCTCCTCCTTCTGGCGCAAGGCCTGGAAGCTCTTCGAGGAGAAGGGCATCACCCCGGCCGAGCAACTCAAGGACCCGGTCAAGTACTTCGGGACCGAATTCGAGTGGATGCGGGCGATGCCACCGGAAGCGCAGTAACAGTACGAGACGGCCCCCGACCCACGGTGCGGCAACACCCGGGTCAAGGGCCGCAGTTCCTCGAGTCGGTCCGAAGACCTGGCACCCAAGGCGCAACCATCAGGATAGCCAGCAGCGGACCGGCTCCCATCACCCACAAGGGAGCCACCACATCATGGATACGCACGCCCTCGAGGCAGTCGACCTGGTCAAGACGTACCCGGCCGGCCGCAAGAAGCCCCCGCTGCGCGCACTGGACGGGCTGACGTTCAGCGTCCCGGAAGGCGTCGTCCTCGGCCTCCTCGGGCCGAACGGCGCCGGCAAGTCCACCACCGTCAAGATCCTCACCACCTTGTCCCGCGCCGACTCCGGTACGGCGCGAGTCGCCGGGTACGACGTCGTCCGCGAGCAGGACCAGGTCCGTCACGCGATCGGGTACGTACCGCAGAAGTCCAGCTCGGACCCGATGGCCACCGGTGTCGAGAACCTCGTCCTCAGCGGCCGGATCTACGGCCTGTCCCACGCGGACGCCGTACGCCGGGCCGCGGAACTGCTCGAACGGTTCGGGCTGACCGAGTTCGGCGATCGTCAGGTCAAGACGTACTCCGGCGGCATGCAGCGCAAGCTGGACGTCGCGCTCGGGCTGGTGCACAGGCCGCAGGTGCTGTTCCTGGACGAGCCGACCACCGGTCTCGATCCGGAGGCCCGCGCCGAACTGTGGAACGAGGTCGGCCGGTTGTCTGGTGACGAGGGTCTGACCGTGCTGCTCACCACGCACTACCTGGAAGAGGCGGACCGGCTGGCCGGTCAGCTCGCCATCGTCGATCACGGCAAGATCGTTGCCGAGGGCACCCCGGAGGCGCTGAAGGCGGAGCTGCGCGGAGACTCCGTATACGTCGAGCTGGTTGACCCGGACCTCGACGGCACCGTCCGCGCCCTGCTCAGCGGGCTGGCCGGTGTCGGCGAGATCGTTGTTGAGGGCAACGCATTGCGCGCCCGCGTCGATCGCGGTGCGACCGCGGTTCCCGCCGTACTGGGAGCCCTTGAGGACAAGGCGATTCCGGTCACCGCGGTGACCGTGTCCCGGCCGTCGCTCGACGACGTGTAC
This sequence comes from Kribbella pittospori, assembly GCF_004331465.1. Taxonomy (GTDB): domain Bacteria; phylum Actinomycetota; class Actinomycetes; order Propionibacteriales; family Kribbellaceae; genus Kribbella; species Kribbella pittospori. The sequence goes on along the minus strand of NZ_SJKB01000011.1, from coordinate 115,230 downwards.
CTCCAGTACACGGGACGCTCGTTCCGTGCGGTGGAAGAGGAGGCGGCGTGATGTCGACCGCAGCTCCGGGATTCACCTCACACACTCGCTTCATCACCGGCCGCTGGCTGCGGGCGCAGTACCGGCAGCCTGCTCTGATCGCGTTCACCCTGGTCCAGCCGGCGATCTGGCTGCTGCTGTTCGGCCAGCTGTTCAAGGGTGTCGTCAACATCCCGGGCTTCAGCGATTCGTCGTACATCGCGTTCCTGACGCCCGGGATCGTGATGATGACCGCGCTGATGACGAGCGGCTGGAGCGGTACGACGTTCATCGCGGACATGGAGCGCGGTGTGATGGACCGGATGCTGGCCTCTCCGGTCAGCCGTGGCGGCCTGATGGCCGGTCAGTTGATCAGCAACGCGACGACGACTCTGATTCAGACCATTCTGGTGTTCGCGATCGGCATGGCCGCTGGCGCCCGGTACGACGGCGGTGCGGCCGGCTATCTGGTCACGATCGGGGTGTCGATGCTGGTCGGGATCGGATTCGGCTCGCTGTCCAACGCGGTGGCGCTGCTGACCCGGCAGCAGGAGGCGCTGATCGGGATCTCGCAGTTCGTCTCGCTGCCGCTGACGTTCATGTCGTCGATCATGATCGACCCGTCGGTGGCGCCGCACTGGGTGAACGTCGCGGCTCGCTTCAATCCGGTGGACTGGGCTGCGATCGCCGCTCGTCAGGCCCTGGCGGCCGACCCCGACTGGTCGTCGGTACTGCGCCACTCCGGTTTGCTGCTCGCTTTCACGCTCTTCGTCGGCTGGCTGTCGACGCGCGCATTCCGCACCTACCAGCGCTCGGTGTGAGCATGATCGGTGCATGAGAGCAGTCGTGGTCCACGGACCGGGTGACGTGCGGGTCGAAGAACGGCCCGACCCGTCGCCCGGTCCTGGTGACGTCCTGGTGGCGATGGAGTGGGGCGGGGTGTGCGGGAGCGACATCTCGTACGCGTTGCACGGTGCGTCCGGGACCGCCGTACTGCGGCATCCATTGGTGCTCGGGCATGAGGTCGCCGGGCGGGTCGCCGTACTGGGTGAGGGAGTGACGTCGTACGCCGTTGGTGATGCGGTGACCGTGCATCCGGCGACGCCGTCGGACGAGCCGCTGCCGGCGCGGTTGATGGGGCGGACGAACTTGCACCGCGAGGTCCGGTACCTGGGGTCGGCCGCGTTCGATCCGCATGTCGATGGCGGGTTCTCGACGTACAAGGTGTTCCGGGCCTCGCAGTTGCGGGCGCTTCCTTCTGGCGTCAGTACTCAGCTCGGTGCGCTGGCGGAGCCGCTGGCTGTCGCGTTACACGCGGTCGGGCGGCTTGGTCCGTTGGATGACCGTGAGGTGCTGGTGAACGGCGCCGGGTCCATCGGGTGCCTGGTGGTTGCGGCCGCGAAGGCGCGTGGCGCGGGGCGGGTGGTCGCGGCCGATGTGAACGCGGCGGCACTGGACCAGGCGCGTTCGCTGGGCGCAGACGACGTAGTAGATCTCGGTGCCGACCAGACGCTTCCGTCGGATGTCGAGTTGGTGGTCGAGGCATCCGGGGTGCCTGCCGCACTCGGCGCCGTCCTGCACGCCACCTCCCGCGGGGGGACCGTCGTGCAGGTCGGCAATCTCCCGATCGTCCCGACGCCGGCGGTGCTGGCCGATCTCGTCACACGCGAGATCACCTGGACCGGCTCCTACCGCTTCGTCGACGAGATCACCGAGGCCGTCGAGTTGCTTGCCAAGGGCATTGACCTGTCACCGCTCATCGCAGGTACGGTCGACCTGGACGACGCTCCCGCGGCGATCCCTGCGGCCGGATCCACCCCGGGCAAGGTCCTACTTCGCCTCGGCTAGGGCTTCGGCGTACCAGGGCTTGATGACCTGGTCGATGATCGCGAGACGTTCGTCGAAGGGGAGGAACGCGGACTTCATCGCGTTGATGGCGAACCAGCGGAAGTCGGCCAGACCGTAGTCGAACGCCTCCGCGAGCAGGGTCAGTTCGCGGCTCATCGACGTACCGCTCATCAGGCGGTTGTCGGTGTTGACCGTGACCCGGAACCGGAGTTTGGCGAGCAGGCCTATCGGGTGGTCGGCGATCGACTCGGCCGCACCGGTCTGCAGGTTCGAGCTCGGGCACATCTCCAGCGGGATCCGCCGGTCCCGCACGTACGCCGCCAGCAGGCCGAGGTCGGCCTTGCCGGTGTCCGGGTCGTAGTTGATGTCGTCGATGATCCGGACGCCATGGCCGAGCCGGTCGGCGCCGCACCACTGGATCGCCTGCCAGATCGACGGCAGGCCGAACGCCTCGCCGGCGTGGATGGTGAAGTGCGCGTTCTCCCGCTGCAGATACTCGAACGCATCCAGGTGACGGGTGGGCGGGTAGCCGGCCTCGGCGCCCGCGATGTCGAACCCGACCACGCCCGCATCGCGATACGCGACCGCGAGCTGGGCGATCTCCATTGAGCGGGCCTTGTGCCGCATCGCGGTCAACAACTGGCGCGCGACGATCGGCCGCTCCGCAGTCGCCATCCCGTGCTCGAAGCCCTCGCGGACCGCGTCGACCACCCCCTCCAGCGAGAGTCCGCCGTTCAGGTGCTGCTCCGGCGCGTACCGGACCTCGGCGTACACCACGCCGTCGGCCGCGAGATCCTGCACGCACTCACTGGAGACCCGCTTGATCGCCTCGGCGTTCTGCATCACCGCGACGGTGTGGTCGAACGTCTCCAGGTACCGTTCCAGCGATCCCGAGTCCGCCGACTCGACGAACCACTCCCCGAGCTCCCCGGCATCGGACCGCGGCAGCACATGCCCGATCTCGTTCGCCAGCTCCAACACCGTCTCCGGCCGCAACCCACCATCCAGGTGGTCATGCAGAAGAACCTTCGGTGCCGCGCTCAACTGCTCCGGAGTAATCATGCCGCCATGGTGCCAGCAGCGGGGCATCCGGCAAATGTTCAAGATTTCCGTCGGTGCGGCGTGCCATGGTGAGGAAATGATCAGCCGCCTGCGTCGCCGCCCGGAATGGCAGTTCTTCGCGGTCCTGCCCAAGGCTGATCCGGTGCTGGCCACGGTCTGGTGGGTGCTCCTGCTGGCCCGCGGCGCACTGCCCGCGGTATTCGCGATCGCCATGGGGTCGATGGTCGGTGCGGTCCAGCACGGGTCTGCTCTGGCCGCTCCACTGACCTTCATGGGTACGACGTTCGTCCTGCTCCAAGTGCTCACGCCCGTACACCAGGCCGTCAGTGCCAATCTCGGCAGCCGGGTCGCCGCCTGGCTCAACGACGCGCTCGCGGAGGCCTGCGTGGGACCGCCGGGGATCGGCCACCTCGAAGACCCGGAGCTCGCCGAGGACCTGACCGTGGCGCGGGAGTTCGACCGCGGCCAGACCGGTCCACCGATGTACATGAACGTCGACTTCGCCGCGGGCGGCCTGGTCGAGCTCGCCGGCGGGGTCGCCTCCGCGGTGGTGCTGTTCGGGTTCAACTGGTGGGCGCCGTTGCTGCTCGTCGGCGCCTGGTCGTCGACGCACTGGCTGCTCCGGGAGAGTGGTGTCTGGCGGGACCGGAACACGACCGAGGTTCGATCGGCGCAGCGGCACGCCGACTACGCCTATCGGCTGGCCGTCGAGCCGGACGCGGCGAAGGAGGTGCGGCTGTTCGGCTTGGCCGACTGGACCGTGCAGCGGTTCACCGATCGGCGCCGGCGGCTGTTCGAGTTGCAGCACGCGGCGACGCGGCTGCGGGAACGCCCGATGATCTGGTGTCTGCTGATTGTCACGGTGGCCAACGGCCTCGTCTTCTGGGCGCTCGGCGTTGCCGCGATCGACGGCCGGCTGGACCTCGACCGGCTGGTGGTCTTCGCCCAGGTCGCGATCGGGGTCAGCATGATCGCGTTCGGTGGGCTGAACTGGGTCCTCGACGGAGCGGCGGCGCCCGTGGTCGCCGTACAGCGTCTGGAGCCGGCGATGGCGCCGGCCGGTGCACTAGCACCCACCCGGCGGCCTGCCGCTGCTGCTGCGCCTGTACGCCGGGGTGCGGTCGCGATCGACATCCGTGGCCTGAGTTTCCGGTATCCACACGCGGCCCAGCCGGTCTTCGACGGACTCGATCTGACCGTGCCGGCCGGCTCGTCGCTGGCCGTCGTCGGCCAGAACGGCGCCGGCAAGACCACGCTGGCCAAGCTGCTGTGCAGGTTGTACGACCCGGACGCCGGATCGATCGAGGTCGACGGGGACGACCTCCGCGACCTCGACACCGACGGCTGGCGGACCCGCGTCACCGCGGTCTTCCAGGACTTCCTGCGGCTCGAGCTCCCGGTGCGGGACAACGTCGCACCGGCCGGTGCACCGGAGGCGGACATCCTGGCCGCACTCGCGGACGCCGGTGCCGGTGACCTGGCCGCCCTCGACACCCGGCTGGCCACGGGCTACGGCGACGGCATCGACCTGTCCGGAGGTCAGTGGCAACGGATCGCGTTGGCGCGGGCGCTGTGCGCCGTACGGCAGGGCGCTGGACTGGTGCTGCTCGATGAGCCGACAGCCCAACTGGATGTCCGGGGCGAGGCGGCGATCTTCGATCGCATTCTGACGGCGACGCGCGATGTGACCACGATCCTGATCTCGCACCGGTTCTCGACCGTCCGGCATGCCGATCGGATCTGTGTCCTCGAAGCCGGCCGGGTCGTCGAGCTCGGCAGCCACGAGGAGTTGATGGACCTCGGTCGGCGGTACCGGACGATGTTCGACCTGCAGGCCCAACGCTTCACCGCGGAGGTCGACGAACAGGGGATGAGCTATGACACGCTCTGATATCGACGATCTGCCCAAAGCCGTGCCGGCGATGTGGCGGCTCTGCCGACTGGGCTATCAGCATGAGCCGCGGCTCCTGGTCTTCGCCTTCGGGATGACTCTGCTGGCCGCGCTGCCGGACGCGTTGCTCGCGCTGTGGCTCGCGGTGCTCGCTGAAGGTGTTCTGCAGGACGACCGGCGGGCCGTTCTGCTGGCGGTGAGCGGGCTCGCGCTGTCGGTCACGGCGACCTGGTTCCTGCGGACGCTGTCGGCCCGAGTCTCCCGGCGATTCCGGGACCGCGTCACGATCATGCTCGAGGCTCACGTGGCCCGCCTGCAGGCGTCCGTCGCCACCGTCGAGCACCACGAGCACCGCGACTTCCTGGACCGCCTGTCGGTCCTGCGCAAACAGGTATTCGTGCTCGACCACATGTACATGTCGCTGTTCTCCACCTGCGGCTGGATCCTGCGGCTCGGGGTGACTGTCGCTCTGCTGATGTCGATCCATCCGGCGCTGGTGCTCCTGCTGGTGTTCGCGCTGCCCACCGTCCTCAGCTCGAGCTGGCGGCCGGGCGTCGAGCGCGCGGTCGAGGAGCGGTACGCCGCCAACAGCCGCTTGGCCGAGCACCTGTTCAAGACCGCGACCACGCCCGCTCCCGGCAAGGAGGTCCGCGTTCTCGGCATCGGCCGGGATCTCGTGGTGGGCCGTCGTAGTGAGTGGGAGCGGTGGTACGCGCCGATGGCCGCGGCCCGCTGGACCAGCGCCGCCTGGCATGCCGCCGCCTGGGCCGTGTTCGGTGCGGCGTATGTCGGTGCCGTCCTGTTCGTCGCGTCCGGACTGAACGGCTCGGTCGGTCAGGTGTTGCTGATCCTCGCGGCCGGCGCGCGGTTGTCGTCGTACATCGGTGCGACCGTCGGCGAGATCGGCTTCCTGCGCGGGATCTGGCTGGACGGATCCCGGCGGCTGGTCTGGCTGGAGAACTACGCGGCCTCGTTCGACACCACCGCGGATCTGCCGGCGCCCGACCAGCTGACCGACGGCATCCGGCTGGAGCACGTCTCGTTCTCCTACGCCGGATCCGACCAACCTGCACTGGACGACGTCGAGCTGCGACTGCCGGCGGGCAAGGTGATCGCCGTCGTCGGGGAGAACGGCGCCGGCAAGTCGACCCTGGTGAAGCTGATCTGCAAGATGTATGAGCCGACCGACGGACGCGTCCTGGTCGACGGCCAGCCACTGGACCGGATGCCGGCCGAGGCGTGGCGGCTGAAGATCGCCGGCGCCTTCCAGGACTTCTTCCGGTTCGAGTTCCGGGCCGACCACAGTGTCGGCCTCGGGGATCTGCCGAGGCTGGACGACGAAGCGGCCGTCACCTCTGCCGTCGGACGGGCCGGTGCCGAGGATGTCGTGGAGCGTCTTGAGGCCGGGCTGAACACTCAGCTCGGGTCCACCTGGCCGGGTGGAGCGGAGATCAGCTTCGGGCAGTGGCAGAAGCTGGCGCTGGCTCGGGGCTTCATGCGGGACCGGCCGCTGCTTCTGGTGCTCGACGAACCGACCGCCGCGCTGGATGCCGAGACCGAACATGCGCTGTTCGAGCGGTATGCGGCAGCGGCCAGGAACAGCACGGACGGACGGATCACGATTCTGGTCTCACACCGCTTCTCGACGGTGCGGATGGCTGATCTGATCGTGGTCCTGGACGGTGCCCGGCTGGTCGAGACGGGAACACACGACGAGCTCATGGCGCGCAATGGCCACTACGCCGAGCTGTACCGGATCCAGGCCGCCGCCTACCACTGATGCCCTTCAGACGGAGTGGATCTTGAAGACGGGGACGCCGGGGGCGATGTGGAGGAGGGTTTCCTCGGGGGAGTTCTTGGTGACGTCGCCGGAGAAGAAGGTCCCGACCTCCCAGGCCCACTTCTTCAGGTAGAGGCGGAGAACCGGAAGCTTGTCGGCGTTGGGGACCTCCTCGGCGCGGAAGGTCTCGATCTTGCGGCCCAGTTGGAGCCGGCCCTCGTTGCTGGCGCGGAGGTTCTTGACCCACTGGGTGTAGCCGCGCGGCGCAACCAGGTAGCGCTGACCGTCGAGGACCAAGAGGTTGACGGGGGTGCTCCTCCAGTCGCCGGTCTTGCGGCCGCGGACCGACAGGACCCGGCTGCCCATCAGGCTGATCCCGAGCTTGGTGAAGCGGGCGACGATCCGGTTGAAGATCCGCATGCTGCCGTCGGCAGCGGTGATCACGCGGTTGGCGTCGTAGGTCTGCTTGTACTCCGGCATCGTGGTGCCCCTCCAAGTCTGCGAGAGCGGTGCTCTCTGTTGTGATCAGTGAACACCGGAGCAGCGCTCCCTGTCAAGAGCACTGCTCTCGGTTTTGTGGCACACTGCCTCTATGAACGCCGGACGCACCGCACGTGAGAGAGCCCGCGCCGAGCTGACCGAGGAGATCAAGGCAGCCGCCCGCCGGCAGCTCGCAACCGAAGGAGCCGAGTCGCTGTCGCTGCGCGCGATCTCCCGCGAGCTCGGCATGGTGTCGTCGGCCCTCTACCGATACTTCCCGAGCCGCGACGACCTACTCACCGCCCTGATCATCGACGCGTACGACGCTCTCGGTACGGCGGCCGAGTCGGCAGCGGCGAAGGACTACGAGCACCCGATCCAGGCCTGGCTCGCGGTGTGCGCCGCCCTCCGCGAGTGGGCGCGGGCCAACCCGCACGAGTACGCCCTGATCTACGGCTCACCGATCAGCGGCTACCAGGCACCGCAGGCGACGGTCGAGCCCGCCGCCCGGACGCCGATCGTCCTGCTGCGCATCGTGAGCCGGGCCCACGCGGAGGGCTGGCTCAAGCTGCTCGATGACGCGCCAGAGCCCACCGGCAAGCTGCCCGAACAGCTCGACGTGATTGCCGAGATCGCTCCCGGCGTACCGCACCGGATCCTGCTGCGGGTGGTGATCGCGTGGACGCAGCTGTTCGGGATGATCAGCTTCGAGCTGTTCGGTCAGCTGGTCGGGACGATGGATCCAGCCGATGACTTCTACGACGCGGCCACCCGGCAGATGGCCAAGTTCATCGGCCTCAGCTGAAGGCCTTGGGTAGCGGCAAGGTGACGGCCTGCGCGACCCGTCGTACATAAGCCTCCCGCGGGATCGAGACCGCGCCGAGCGTCGCCAGATGGTCCGTCACCCACTGGATGTCGAGGACCCGGTCGGCGGCGTACTCGTCGTCCAGCAGCTCGATCAGCCCGGCCACCGCCGCTTTCGACCCGTCGGTCTTGTGGTGGAACATCGACTCCCCGGCGAACAGCCCGCCGATCGCGACGCCGTACAGGCCGCCCGCGAGCTCGTCACCGTCCCAGGCCTCGACCGAGTGCACCCAGCCGAGCCGGTGCAATTCGGTGTACGACGCGATGATGTCCCGGTCGATCCACGAGCCTGGCCGGCGCGGATCGGCGCAGGCCCGGATGACCTGGTCGAACGCGGTGTTCACCCGGATCTCGAACTTGCTCCGGGCCCGCCGTACCGTCCGCGACGGCCGGTACCCGGCCACCTCGATCACGCCCCGGTCGACCGGTGACCACCACAGCACCGAACCCCGGTGGTCGGGCATCGGGAACAGCCCCGCCCGGTACGCCGCCAGGACCGTCCCCGGAGCCAGATCCGCGCCTCCCGCGACGACGTCACTCGCCCCGGCGACCGCGACCGGCGGAAACTCCCAGACAGACCCAGCAGGCTCGACAGGCACCCCTCCATCCTGGACCACGCCGCATCGACCCCGCCCGGCCACCCGGCGGCCTGCTCACCCGGCAGCTCGATCACCAAGCGACCAAGCGGCGAGCGGCGCGGTGGCGCCGGCCACCTAGGGGACACCAAGGGTTTCTCCCGAGTGGCGGCGCTCCGGGAGCCACGTAGAGTTGAAGCACGCCCCGACTCCGTCGCGGGGAGGGCCGGAAGGAGCACCGTGGCCGGAGTAGCCAAGTTCGTCGCCAGCAGTCTCGCGCCCGCCGCGCAGCGGTTCGCACCGCAGGCCGCGGCGGGTGTCCTGCGCCAGATTCTCGAGGTCGCGATCGACGGCTACCAGCGATTCCCCGGTGCGGAGCAGGTCGCCGAGGCCAAGCTGGCGAGGGTCGGGAATGACCCGCAGCTCGCGATCGACGCAGTGATCGACCAGCACATCCGGCTGGCCGGCGTCCAGGGCTTCGTCACCAGCATCGGCGGCCTCGTCACGTTCCCGGTCGCCCTGCCCGCGAACATGACCGGCATCGCCATCGTCCAGGCCCGGATGATCGCCGCGATCGCCCACATCCGCGGCTACGACCTGGACGACCCGCGCGTTCGCACCGCGGTCATCACCTGCATGCTCGGCGAGGACGGCGTCACCGACCGGCTGAAGAAGTCGAGCCTGCCGACGTCGCCGCTCGGGATCGCGACCGCACCCGTGTTCGACCCCGAGCTGGACCGGCTGGTGTCCGGTGAGGTCGTCGCGGAGCTGATCGCCCGGATCAGCGGCAAGCGGATGGCGCTCACCGTCACCCGCCGGATCCCGCTGCTCGGTGGTGCGGTCGGTGCCACCGTCGACGGCTTCGCGACGTACCGGATCGGTCAGTACGCCGACAAGAGCCTGATCCGGCGGATCCGGCGGCCGATCGAGCCCTGACGAGCGTGGTCGCGCCGTTCTGGGGACCGACGCTCGACTGTCCGGATCCGCTGGAGCTGGGCGAGTTCTACCAGCGCGTCGCGGGTGGCGACCTCGCCGTCGTCCACGAGGCGTTCGTGGAGTTGAGGTTCGAGACGTACAGCATCGGCTTCCAGCGCGACCTGAACTACCGGGCGCCGACCTGGCCGGATCCGCGCGTGCCGCAGCAGTGCCACCTCGACTTCATGGCGGCGGACCTGGACGCGGAGCAGGCTCGCGTCGTCGAGGCGGGCGCGATCCCGACCGCGCTCCAGCCTGAGCCATCGGTGTTCCGGGTCTTCCTCGACCCGGCCGGACACCCGTTCTGCCTGACCACCTGGCGTACGCCGAGCGGTCCAGCCAAGTCCCGCTGACCGTCAGACCCCAGCCGACTCCACCGAGCGGCGGGTCATCGGGAGCCGGCTGCGCGTCTCCTCGTCGGCCGGAGTCTCGACGAACAACACCAGGTCAGGATGCGCGGGCACGGCCAGCTCGGTAACGGTGAAATGCAGCTCGCCGGCCACCGGGTGCAGGAGGTGGCGCGGACGGGGACTGCACGCGGCGACCTCGTGCCGGGACCAGAGCTGAGCGAACTCCGGGCTCAGCTTCTGCAGCCGCTCCAGGTCCGTCTCCCAGTCGGGATCGCCGACATGTTCGCCGTACGCCGACCGCAGCCGGCCGACCAGGTACGGGACCTCGGTGTCGTAGTTGAGCAACTGCTGCCGCGAGGTCGGCTCCGTGAGGATGCACCAGAGCAGGTTCTTGTGGATGCAGGGCAGTGCGTGCCAGTCGTGGAACAGATCGACGTACGCCGCGTTGGTCCGGACGATGTCGAACCGAGTGTTGGTGATCACTGCGGGCAACGGGTCGAGCGCGCCGAGGATCTCGACGAACACCTGCTCGTCCGCGCACAGGCTCGTGCTCGGTGGCCGCGCCGGAGTCGCCTCGGCCAGACGATAGAGGTGTTCACGCTCGATCGAGCTCAGTCGCAGCGTCCCGGCGACCGCATCGAGGACCTGCCCGCTGGCGTTGATCGGCCGGCCCTGCTCGAGCCAGGTGTACCAAGTCACGCCGACCCCGGCGAGCTGGGCGAGCTCCTCACGGCGCAGTCCGGGCGTACGACGCCGACCGCCGGCGGGCAGACCGACGTCCTCGGGGGACACCCGGGCGCGCCGCGCCTTCAGGAAGTCCCCGAGCTCGGTCCGGCGATCAGTCACCCGCCCATCCTGACCGCATCCACCGACAGTTTCCGAACGATTTATCCGGCGAGCGCCTGCACCACCCGGCTCGGGGACGGCTTCCCCAGCTGACCGGCCATCCAGACGCTGGTGGCGACCAGCTTCTCCAGGTCGACACCGGTCTCGATGCCGAGGCCGTCGAGCTGCCAGAGCAGATCCTCGGTGGCCAGGTTGCCGGTCGCGCTCTCGGCGTACGGGCATCCACCAAGGCCACCCGCCGAGCTGTCGACCGTGGTGACGCCGGCGCGGAGCGCGGTCAGCGTGTTGGCGAGTGCCTGGCCGTACGTGTCGTGGAAGTGCACAGCCAGCTTGTCGACGCCCACCCCGGCCGCATCGAACGCCGCGATCAGCGCGGTCACCTGACCGGGCGTCGCCACCCCGATCGTGTCGCCGAGGGACAGCTCGTGGCACCCGAGCTCGACCAGCCGCGCGCCGACCTTCACGACCTGGTCGATCGGTACGTCGCCCTCCCACGGGTCGCCGTAACACATCGACACGTAGCCGCGGACCGTCAGCCCTTCGGCCAACGCGCGCTGGATCGTCGGCGTGAACATCGCGAACTGGTCGTCCAGCGTGGAGTTCAGGTTCTTCGCGGCGAAGGTCTCGGTCGCGCTGGCGAAGATCGCGATCTCCCGCACGTTCGCGGCCAGCGCCCGGTCGAGGCCGCGCTCGTTCGGGACCAGGACCGGCGCCCGGACGCCTTCCGGCAACTCAAGCCGCTCGAGCAACTCCGCGGCGTCGGCGAGCTGCGGCACCCACTTCGGGTGCACGAAGCTGGTCGTCTCGATGGTCGTCAGCCCGGCGTCCACCAGCCGCTGGATGAACTCCGCCTTGACCGCGACGTCGACGATCGCCGACTCGTTCTGCAGTCCGTCGCGCGGTCCGACCTCGTAGATCGTGACCCGGCCGGGCAGTCCGTCGGCCCGCTCCACCTGCGGCTTCCGCATGTTCTTGCCCTCCGTACCGCCGACAATGGTCGTGATGAACACTCTTGCTGACATTCTGCGTGGCGTCGAACGCGGCGCGTTCCCGCCCCCGGACCTCGGCATCACTGTCGTGCCCCCGCCCGCGGACCGAGCGTCGTGCCTGCTCGCGTTCACCGCCCACATCGTCATCGCCGCCGATGTCGACGCCGCCTGGGTCGCGGAGCGACTGCCACCAGGCGACCTCTGCGCACCGACGAACCCACCGTTCCTGTCGGCTCTCGAGGCGGCGACCGGACGCCACGTGGCCTCCCTCGACGCGATGCTGCTCGCACCAGCAATCACCGACCTGGCGGAGCGCGCCGCGGCGACCGCCGGTCTCAGCGAAGTGACCGACCACCAGCACCCCCGGGTCGAGAACGCCTTGCACACCCGCGACGACGTCCGCGTCTATCTCGACGAGTACGGCGGTTTCGTGCTGACCGGACGTGGACTCGCGGACCGCATCGAGTGTGCGATCGAAGTACCGGAAGACGCCCGCGGCAAGAGACACGGGCGCCGGCTGGCGCGGGCCGCGCGGGCCTTGATTCCTGCGAATGCACACGTTTGGGCGCAGGTCACACCGGGCAATGCCGCATCGATGCGCACGTTCTTCGCGGCCGGCTACCGGCCTGTAGGTTCGGAAGCTCTGCTGGTCAAGTGACGGCCGGGTGAACATCCGATGGTCGGACCGTTGCTCCGGGCACCTAATCCACACCTGTGGACAACGTTGGGGACAACGTCCTCAGGCAGTGCGGATCCGGCGGTGGTAGGTGTGCGGTTCGCCGGCGTAGAAGTTGCCGCGGTACAGACCCCGGATGATCTCCGCCTCGTAGCCGTCGAGTTCGGGCATGCCGAGTTCGCGGGCGATCTCGAGCTCGGCGTGCGCGTCGTACGGGACGCGGACGAACTGGATCGAGAACGTCGCCGGATCGGGTGAGTCCGGCACACCTTCGAGGATCGTGTAGACCGGGGTCGGATCGTCCAGGCTGTTGCCGACCGAGCCGATGTTGAACAGCGTCCGGCCGAGGTCGACCTCGTAGAACGGGTCGTGGGTGTCGGCGTACCCGACCATCGTCGGGATCGGGCCGTCGCCGGTGGCCTCGGTGTTCTCGAACATCAGCCGGTACTCCGCCTCGTCGTGGTCGAACCGGACGCGCTTGTGAACACTCGTCGAGGACGCGTGGAACAGCCGGATCTGCCGGCCGCTGAGCAGGAAGTCGTGGCAGAACGGGAGCCCCCGCAGCCAGGTCCCCTGGTCCTCGCGCAGTTCCTTCTGCCACCAGCGCATGCCCTCGCTGTCGAACTCCCGCTCCGGGTCGGGCAGCGAGTCGTCCCAGTTGCCGAGGATGTTCACCTCGCAGACCTCCCGGCACCGGTCCACCACCGCCTGCCCTCGCGGACCCTTCCCGACGTAGTCACCGAGGTTGAAGATCCGCCTGATCCCCCGCCGCTCGATGTCCGCGAGCACCGCCTCCAACGCGGTCAGGTTCCCGTGCACGTCCGAGATCAGCGCGATCCGCTCCAGCCCCATGTCCGTCATGGTTCCAGCCTGCCGCACCGCACCGACACCGGTTTTCCCGGTGCTGACCAAGGTGCCGCCAAGGCCTGTGGATAACTTCCGCGGCGATCGGCCGATCTTTGCCAGCCTTGATCCATGAGGCCGGAGCACGAGAACAAGTCACCGTTCGGACGCGGGTTCGTCACCGCCTGCGTGGTCGTCAGCGTGGTGCTGCTGTGCGGCGTACTGCTGCTGGTCAGCACTCTGACCTCGGACGACGACCAACAAGCGGCAGCGCAGACCGCACCACCAGCCGCGGCGTCCACGACCCCCGACACCGAGCCTGCCGCAGCCGGCGATGGCCGTTGCGGTCTGCCCGAGGGTGATCAGACGATCCCGACGAAGCCGCCGGCCGTGGACTCCTGGGAGGTCAGCCGTCGCGTCGTCGTCCCGCGGTCAAGCGCCGCCGGACCGGCCCGGACCGATCCCGACGGCTTCCGGCACTGCTTCGCCCACTCACCGACCGGCGCCGTGTTCGCCGCCTACAACGTGGTCGCCGCCTTCGCCGACCAGGAGCAGGCGCTCGCCACGATCAAGAAACTCGTGGTCCCGGGCCCGGACGCCGACGCCCTGACGCGTGCGCAGAGCGAGTCGGAGCCGTCCGGCTCGGGGGCCTCGCAGGTGGCCGGCTTCCGCGTGCTCGACGCCGGCGGCGACAGAGCCACGATCATGCTCGCCCTTCCGGTCGAGTCGGCGTACGCGAGCATCACGCTGACCATGCGCTGGTACGACGGCGACTGGCGCCTTCAGTCACCACCCCCCGGTGAGGCGGTCGGAGATCCGATCTCCCAGCACCGGGACCTGAGCGACTTCGTGCCGTGGAGCGGTGTCTGATGTGTGGGCCGACGCAGATCGAGTGCCACATCACCAGAAGTCTGTACGGCATCGCCGGCAACGCACTGGAGCAGATCGCGAAGAGCATCGGGCAGGCGGCGTACGAGGGCATCCAGGCGATCGCGACCTTCTGGATCGACCAGCCGAGCCCGGCACTCTCGGTCGGCGCGGAGACCTCGACTCCGCGCAACAGCGCGATCGTCGACTTCCTCCAGGGCAATGTGCTGTGGGTGTCGGCGGCCGTCTTCACCGTCGCGGTGCTGGTCGCCGGGATGCGGCTGGCCTGGGAGCAACGCGCCCGGCCGCTCCAAGAGTTGCTCAAGGCAACAATGGTGTTCGTCGCCGTCGGTGCGGCCGGGTCGGCGACACTGCAACTGCTGGCCGAGTGGTCGGACAAACTCGCGGCGGCGATCATCCACTCCGCCCATCCCGACGACACGACCCTGGCCACCGAACTCGCGAACGTGATGCTGCAAGGCAGCCTGGGCACGGTGACGGGAACCAGTCCGGCCACGCTGATCATGATGTTCGCCGGCGTCGCCGTCATTCTGGCGGCCCTGATCCAGGTCGTGCTGATGGTGATCCGGTCGGCGATGCTGATCCTGCTGGCGGGCACGTTCCCGCTCGCCGCGGCCGCGACCAACACCGAGATCGGCCGGGCCTGGTTCCGCAAGTACTGCGGCTGGTCGCTGGCGTTCATCGCCTACAAGCCGGCCGCCGCGCTGATCTACGCGGCCGCGCTGAAGATGAACGAGACCGGCATCGGGCAGTCCGGCAACAGCTTCGTGCAGACCACCACCGGCCTGATGATGTTGTTCCTCGCGATCTTCGCGCTACCGGCCCTGCTCCGCTTCCTGGTCCCGGTCACTGCCGCGGTGGCCGGCGGCGGCTCGGGGATGGGCAGCGCAGTGGCCGATCCGGGCGGCATGGCGACCGGCGCCGTCGGTGTCGGCCGCTCGGCGTTCGGCGGCGGATCGGGCCGAGGCGGATCGGGCGCGTCCGGTGGCGGATCCTCGGGCCGTGGTGCGTCGGGCGCGGTCGGAGTCGGGTCGCATCCCGGCGTCGTCGCGGCCGGCGCGGTGGTGAACGGCTCGCGGAAGGTGGCCGGCGGTGTGGCCGGTGCCGCGGCGCACTCGGCCGGTGAGCAGGGCGGCGGATCGACCACTCCGACCACGTCCTTCGGTCCGCTGTCCCCGGCCGGCGGATCCCGCGAACCACGTCGCGAGAGGAGGGGTCCGAGTGGCAGTACGCCGTCCGCACCGCGCTAGACCGGATCCCGCCGATGGCGCTCAGCGGTGGCCGGGTTACGCTCAGAAGCTTGTCGGTTCGGGGTCGATCTGTAGCCGAAGGGTCACCCCGTGTAGCGAAGTGACCTAGTCAGCTAATAGAGTCCGCGCATGACCATCGCGCCTTCGCTTTGCTCGCCCCTAGCGCTCGCCGATGCAGAACCCACCCGCGCCGCGGAACCATGGGAAAGCGACGTCCTCACCGCGTACGGTCTGCTGCGAGAAGCAGCGGCCGAACTCGATCATGTGATGCGTCACTCCCTCAAGCGCAGTGGTCTGCAAATGGCAATGTTCGAACTGTTGCTGCGGCTGGCCCGCAGTCACGGGGAGAAGCAGCGTCTCACCTCTCTAGCCCGGGAGCTGACCGTCACCACCGGCGGCATCACCCGGCTGGTCGACCGCGCCGAGAACCTCGGTCTGGTACGCCGGGAACCCTGTCCCGACGATGCCCGCGGTTCGTTCGCGGTTCTCACCGAGGAGGGGAAGCGGCGGTTGCGCGAAGCACTGCCGGATCACCTCCTGGAGATCGACAGCCTCTGGATGTCCCAACTGTCCGACGAGCGGGAGGTCGTGCTCGGCAAGTTGCGCCGGGTCCGCGACAACGCCCGCCGCTGGCCGAACGGCCGGCCGGCCTTGGGTCCGATCTCTCCCGAGAGAATCTGACCCGGATCCGACGCAGTATCCGGGACAAAACTCGCTATTTGTATTACCCGCGACTAACGGATGGGGCGCCCGGCTGGTGTCGGGCGCCCCGCCGCGTAATGGTTGAGAGGTGAACCAGCAACTCGTCGACCAGCCGCGGGCGTCCGAACGTCATCCCGAGGGCAGGAACGGGATCCGCTGGCGTGGTGCCCTGGGTGGCATCCTCGCCGCTCTGTCCGGACTGGCGGCCGGGAGCGTGGCCGCCGGCCTCCTGGGCACCTCACAGACACCCGTGGTGGCGATCGGGTCGGCGTTCATCGACCGGGTCCCGCCGTGGCTCAAAGACCTGGCGATCTCCTGGTTCGGCACCAACGACAAGACCGCGCTGCGGGTCGGCATCGTGATCGTCCTGCTCGCCCTGGCCGCGCTCGGCGGCATTCTCGCGGTACGGCGCTACTGGGCCGGCGCACTGATCATCGTCGTACTGACTGGGGCAGCCGTGATTGCGGCGGCGACGCGGGCAGACGCCGGACAGACCGGGTTCCTGCCGTCAGCGGTCGCCGGGATCACGGCCCTGATCATTCTGCGGCTCTTCAGCAGGCGGCTCGAGCCGCTCCTCCAAGGACTCGACGACGGTGTGGGCCGGCGCGGGTTCCTGCAGTTGTCGGCCGGAGTCGCGATCGGCGCAGCGGCCGTTGGCCTGCTCGGCCGGGTCGTCTCAGGGAACCGTGCCGCCGTCGCAGACGCACGGAAGGCGCTCAACCTGCCGAAGCCGCCGAGCCTCGACGCGCCGGCGGGTGCGCAGGCCGAGGGCGCGGTGCCGTGGGTCACCCCGAACGACGACTTCTACCGGATCGACACGGCGCTGTCGGTGCCGCAGATCCTGCCGTCGGACTGGAAGCTGCGCATCCACGGCATGGTCGACCGCGAGATCGAGCTGAGCTTCGACGACCTGCTGAAGCGCCCGGTCCTGCACAAGTGGGTGACGCTGACCTGCGTGAGCAACGAGGTCGGTGGCGACCTGATCGGGAACGCGATGTGGTCCGGAGTACTGCTCAAGGACCTGCTGCAGGAAGCCGGCCCGTCCGCGGACGCCGACGCGATCCAGTCCACGTCGAAGGACGGCTTCACCGCGGGTACGCCGCTCAGCACGCTGCTCGACGATCGCCAGGCGATGCTGGCGTACGCGATGAACGGGCAGCCGTTGCCGGTCGAGCACGGGTTCCCGGTGCGGATCGTCGTACCCGGGCTGTATGGGTATGTGTCCGCGACGAAGTGGCTCACCGACATCGAGGTGACCCGGTTCGACCAGTTCGAGGCGTACTGGACGCCGCGCGGCTGGTCGGCGCTCGGCCCGATCAAGTTGTCGTCGCGGATCGACGTACCGGGCGGCAAGGAGGTGCCGGCGGGTCAGGTCACGGTGGCCGGGGTCGCGTGGGACCAGCACGTCGGGGTGTCCAAGGTCGAGGTCCGGGTGGACGGCGGTCCGTGGCACGAGGCGACGCTGGCGACGGACGCGTCGATCGACACCTGGCGGCAGTGGCACTGGACGTGGGACAACGCCCCGCACGGCATGCACATGCTGCAGTCCCGCGCGTTCGATGCCAAGGGCAACCCCCAGGTCGAGTCCTCGGCCCCACCCGCACCGAACGGCGCGACCGGCCTCCACACCGTGAGCGTGAAGGTCAACTAGGCGGTCACCGCGGTCAGGACCATTGGCAGGAAGGTGCGTTCGAGCGATCCGGCGGGGACCTTGCGGGGCTCCAGCAGGCTTTGTGACCGCGCACCTTCGTGTACGGCGATGACGAGCCGGACGAACTGCTCCGCCGGGACACTCATCCGCATCCCGCTGGTCTCGGAGATCTCCTCGACCAGCTTGGTCAGGCTGGACCGGAACATCGCCCGTTGCCGATTGAGCGCCCGCGCCGCCTCCGGATTCCGCAGCGCGTGCAGGGTGAACTCGGTGGAGATCAGATGCCACTGCCGCTGGTCCCCCGCCGCCTCGTCGAGCAGCCCGAGTACGGCGTCCAGCAGCGTGCCGGGCTGATTCGCAAGGTCCGGCAGCAGCGCGCCGATCTGTTCGAGCAGGCGGTCGGTGGTCGCCTGGAACAACGCCAGCACGAGCTCGTCCTTCGACCCGAAGTTCGAGTAGAAGGCGCCGCGGGTGAACCCGGCCCGCTCGCAGATGTCCTCCACCGACGCGCCGTTGAACCCGCGCTCGGCGAACACCTCGAGGGCACCGTCGAGGAGGCGGGCCCGAGTGGCGGAGCGGCGGCGTTTGGGTGCATCCATAGCAGTAGGATACAGTTCTGTATTGAATACACAACCGTATTGAACGGGGAACGGGATGCTGCTCGAGGCCAGCCGGATCAGCGTGCGCGGCCCACACGCACCAATGCTCGACACGACATCGGTGCACGTCGCCGACCATCAGGTCGTGCTGCTGGCGGGCTACCCAGGCCCGGGACATGTCGCGGCAGCGCTCGGGCTGTCCGGTCGCTTGCGACCTGACACCGGCCGGGTGCGGCTGGACGGCGCGACTGACGCCGCTCTGCTTCGGCGCCGGGTCGCTGTGGTCGACGCACCCGGCATCACCGCGCCGGATGACGCGCTGCCCGTGCAGACCGTGGTCGGCGAGGAACTGGCGATCGCCGGACGCAGGGCCGGCCGGAAGGCAGTGCTGGAGTGGCTCGACGAGCATGGCGCCGCACAGCACGCGGGCAAACGCTTCGAGCACCTGCCGGTCGCCGAGCGGACCGAGTTGCTGGCCGAGCTCACAGTGGCGCGACTCGAGGTACAGGTCGTCATTCTGACGATGCCGGACCGCCATGGTGGCGATCCGCATGAGTGGTACGCCCTCGGCCGGCGCCTGGCGTCCCGCGGATACGGCGTGGTCATCACCTGTGCTGATGCGTCGGCACGACTCCTGGGTGTGCCGGCCGCACAGCTCGGTTCTGTCGATCAGCCCGAGCCGATCCAGGTCGCGCCCGTCGCGCCGGTGGAACCCGTGACTGCCATTGATGAGGAGCTGAAGGCGTGACCGCGCTGCGGATGGCGTTGAGTGAGTTGCGGCGGCTGACCGCGGGACGATTGCTGAAGCTGGCGGTGGTCGCGCTGCTGCTCGTCCCGGTCCTCTACGGCGGCCTCTACCTCTACGCCAACCACGATCCGTACAGCCGCCTCGACAAGATCCCCACCGCCGTCGTCGTCGAGGACGCAGGTACAACGCTGTCCACCGGCGAGAAGCTGAACGTCGGGCCGGAGGTCGCGGACGAACTGGTGAAGTCGAAGAGCTTCGACTGGCACCAGGTGAACCGGGCCTCCGCCACGGACGGGGTGTCGGACGGGAAGTACGAGTTCGCTCTGGTGCTGCCGAAGTCGTTCTCGGGTGACCTGGCATCGAGTGCGGAGTTCGCGCCCCGGCAGGCGAATCTCGAGCTGCTCACCAACGACGCCAACAACTACCTCGCCCACACGATCGCGAACCAGGTCGTCGCGCAGGTCACCAAGACCGTCGCATCGCAGGTCAGCGAGACCGCGACGAGCAAACTGCTGGCCGGCTACAACACCATCCACACGCAGGTCAGCCAGGCAGCCTCCGGTGCCGCGCAACTCCAGACTGGTCTTACCAGCGCCGCGTCCGGTGTCACCAAGCTCCAGACCGGGGCGACCCAGCTCAACACCGCACAGAAGCAACTCTCGGCCGGCGCGACCAAGCTGGCGACCGGGACTGCCCAGGCGTCGCAAGGCGCGACCGAGCTCGCATCGGGCGCTAGCAAGCTGGACTCCGGCCTCGGCACGCTCAAGCGCAAGACTGCAACCCTGCCGAAGCAGACCAAGACGCTTGCCAATGGCGCCGATCAAGTGGCCGACGGCAACGAGAAGGTCGCTACCGTCGGACGCCAGGTCGCGACCGCGTCCAGCACCCTGGTCAAGGATCTGAGCACCGTAGACGGCACTCTCGCGCAGCGGCTGAAGGCCCGTGGCTTCACCCAGGCGCAGATCAACCAGGTGCTCGCCGAGACCGCCAAGCTGCGCGGCCCGGTCGTCACCGCGAACACCAAGATCCAGTCGACCTCCAAGCAGCTCAACCAACTCGCGAGCGGCGCCCGCAAGGTCTCGAACGGCGCCGCCGCCCTCTCCAAGGCAACGCCGGCACTGACGAACGGCATCAGTACGGCGGCCAACGGCGCCAAGCAACTCGACACCGGGGCGGGCCAACTCAAGACCGGACTGACGAGTCTGCAGACCGGCGCTCAACAACTCGCGGCCGGTGAGAAGCAGGCGGTGACCGGCCAGGGCCAACTGCTCACCGGTGTGAACAGCCTGGCCGGTGGAGTCACCCAGTTGAAGACGGGCGCGACCCAGCTCAACACCGGGCTGGCGAAGGGCGTCAAGCAGATCCCCAACCCGTCCGCCGACCAGCGCAAGGCGGTCGCCGAGACCCTCGGCGCACCCGTCACGCTGCAGAACGTCTCACAGGCGACCGCGGACAGCTACGGCGCCGGCCTGGCACCGTTCTTCCTTAGCCTCGCCTGCTGGATCGGCGCGTACGTTCTCTTCCTGCTGGTCCGGCCGTTGTCACCGCGAGCGTTGGCTGCCTTGCAGTCGCCGTTCCGGGTCGCGCTCGGTGGATGGTTGCCCCCGGCCCTCTTCGGCGCGATTCAGGCCACGCTGGTGTTCACCGCGGTGACCCTTGGCCTCGGCATCCACGCCGCCCATCCGTGGCTGACCGCCGGCTTCCTGATCCTGACGTCGTTCACGTTCGTCGCGATCCTGCACGCGTTGTCCGCCTGGTTCGGTGCCGTCGGCAAGTTCCTCGGCCTGGTGCTGATGGTGATCCAGCTGGTCAGCGCCGGCGGCACCTTCCCGTGGCAGACGATCCCAACCCCGCTGTACTTCTTCCATCACGCGCTACCGATGAGCTACGCGATCGACGGCGTCCGTCACCTCATGTACGGCGGCCCCGGCACCTCCCTCGGCCGCGACCTCCTCGCCCTCGCAGCCTGGTTCGCCGTGGCTCTCGCGGCCTCAACCCTCGCCGCCCGCAACCAACGCGTCTGGCCGGCCAAGAAACTCCAACCAGAACTCGCCCTCTAACGCCACCCCACCCCCGACTTTGAGCACCGCTCAGTCATCTCGGCGGCCCGAAAACGGCCGAGCGGTGCTCAAAGTGCGGCGCGGACCGCCGCGGACCGGCGCGGACCGCCGCGGACGGGTGTCAGTTGGTGGCGACGACGCCGCTGGCGGTGAAGTTGTAGGTGGTGCCGCCGATGGTGAGCGACCGGACCGCGCCGTGCCAGGCGTTGTCCCGGCCCTTGCCGACGCCGGCGGAGATGAACTTCGCCGAGTCGCCGAGCTTGCTGAGCGCCTCGGTCAGGGTGCACCGCGAACCGTTGATCCCGCACTTGTCAGTGCCGGAGTTGAAGTAGGTCCCCGTGAAACCCCAGTGGTTGCCGGTGTCGGCCGCCGCGTCGATCTTCGTCCAGGCGTTGGACGTGGAGTTGTCCGGCGAGTACACCAGCGTGGTGTAGGTCGCGCCGGTCGCCGGGTTCGAGATCTCGAACTTGATCGACGGCATGTTGCCGGCAATCGCCGAGTTCTCACCGGTCTGGAAGACCTCGTACTTGACCGCGCTCAGCGCGACCGGCTTGCCCGCGAAGTCGGCCTCGTTGCCCCACATGACGGCGTCCTGGCCGGTCGGGACGTTGAAGTTCAGGCCCTCGCCGGACGAGGACTGACCCAGCTCGGCCCGCGCGTTGCCGATCGTGTTGCGGAAGATCTCGCCCCAGTTCTTCAGGTACGCCGGTCCGCCCGGGCCGTCGATCTTCGCCCGCAGGGCCGCGTCCAGGTCCGATTCAGCGATCGTGCCTGCCTTGATCTGGGTGCTGCTCTTGATTGCGTCGGCCTTGCTGACGTCGGCCGCCGCGATGGCCTGCCGGAAGTCCCAGCCCATCCGGTCCAGCGGGATGGTGTTGGTGTGGATCATCGAACCCCACACCGCCGACGGGCCGATCTTCGCGGCGGTCACCGCCTGGTTCTTCAGCTGCGCGGTGCCGACGGTGTTCGGCCCCGGGACGACGGCCGTAGCCGCACGCGGTACTGCAGGACTCGCGGACGCACCCCCAGTCAGCCCCACCGTGGCGACGATCGCCGCCACCCCCAGTACCGCAGCGCGGCCAGTGTGCTTGTGCATCGTGATTCCCCCTCCAGGTGTCCGGCCCCGTGGCCGGATCGTGGGACGCCGGGCATCGAAACCCGGACGTTGCACCTGGCAACCGATCGCCAGCGCCCCGTGGTGGTGTCCTGCCGGACTAGACCGGGAGGAGCTTCCGGGTGTGACATCGGTGTGGGAACACGGAGCGTTACATCATCTCTGGAAGTATTTTTCCTGCCCCGGATCCGGTCCGAGGCCCAGGTCCGGTCCGGGCTAGCTGTTCACGAAGGCTGCGGTTTCGGACAGGAGGCGGTTGGTGGTGGGTTGGTCGAAGAAGGTGATGAGGGCTTCGTAGGCGCCGGATTCGGCGGCGGACGGGTCGACGATGTAGCCGTAGTAGCCGTCTGTGTAGCCGACGACGCGGGTGATCGGGTGCGTACTGTCCGCCTGCAGGCAGGCGCCGTGCAGGGCGAACAGTTCAACCGGCAGGTTGACCCAGCACACGTCGCCCATTGTCACCACGCTGACAGGTAGATCCAGTGTCTCCGGCAACGATGCAGCCGCCATCAGCGCCTGCCCGCGGGCGCCATCGAGCCGGGTCTGCGCGATCCGGGCCGACGGGTCGTCGACACCGCCACGCAACGATCGCTCCGCTGTCGCAACGGCCGAGGCACGATCGTCGGCCGACGGGAGATCGCGGACCGGCAGCCTGATCGTCGTACGGCGAATGACCGGGGCGGACTGGGGTAGCTCGAGGCCCGGGCCGGCCAAGGCCTCGCGGACCCGGGACGCGAGCAGACCGCCCAGGCGTGCGACCTCGACGGCACCCCGGCCCTGACGGGTGAAGCGTGGACTGACGTCGCCGGCAGCGCCTTGGAGGTAGCCGACCACCGCCGGTGCCAGGGCGGCACGGGCGGCGCCTGGCCAGTCGGCGGAGTACTGCAGGTTCTCCGGGCCGTGGGTTGTCGGGTGGCAGGCGAAGTCCAGCAGGATCGCCTCCAACGAGCCGTCGAGGGAGTGGAGCGCGAGGATGCCGGCGGTGTTGTCGTGCGGACCGTTCTGCCGGTGCCGGTTGGTGCCGACCCCGACCACCTCGATCGATCGCCAGGACGCCGTCACCGGACGGCGCTCCAACGTTGCATTGGCGATCGAGGCGCTCAGCGCCTCGTACAGGACCGGCTCACGCTCGGCCGGGATGACCGGATGGATCTGGCCGGTCCAGCCGGACGGCGCGGAGTGCGTGTGCGACGCGGACACCACCACGTTCGCCGGCGGGATCCCGGCCACCTTGGCGGCGGCCGCGGCCAGTTCCGTGGTCAGTTGCTTGCCCACAGCAATCGCGTCCAGGGTCAGCCACAGCACCCCGGGGTCGTCCGCCGTACCGAGCCAGATGATGGTGGCTCGCAACGGGTCCGCGGCGCCGGTCGCGGGAGCGGTCCGGGCCGCGTACCCGTCCAGGCGGTGCCCGGGCGGCGGGGTGACGTCGAGCGACGTCGCGGCGAGCAGGAGATCGGTCACTTCAGGGCTCCAGCCGTCATACCCGTGCTGATCTGTCGATGGAAGGCAAGATAGACCGCCAGCACGGGGAGGATCGAAATGGTCAGTCCGGCGAACAGGCCGGAGAAGTCGCTGTGGTACCCCTGGGTCACCGCGATGTTGGCCAGTCCCTGGGTGACCAGGTAGCGGCTCTCGTCGGTGTTCAGCACCAGCGGGAGCAGGTACTCGTTCCACATCCCGAGGAACTGGAAGATGCCGATGCTGACCAGACCGGGGCGGGCCAGCGGCAGCATGATCCGGAACAGCACACCCCAGTGTGAGCAGCCGTCGACGAGCGCCGCCTCGGCGAGTTCCTTGGACTGGGTCCGGAAGAACGCGGTCAGGAAGAACACCGAGAACGACATGCCGTGGGTCGCGTACACCAGGATCAGGCCGAGGTACGTGTTGAGCAGATCCAGGTTCTGCACGACGAAGAACAACGGCACGAGGGCCATGAACCCAGGGAACACCATGCCGCCAACGAAGACGTAGTACAGCACCCGGCTGCCCGGGAACTCGAAGCGTGCCAGCACGTACGCGACCGCGGACGACAGCAGCAGCGTCAGCAGTACGCCGCCGCAGACGACGATCAGGCTGTTGAAGAAGTACGTGCCGATGTGGGACTCGTTCCAGGCCCGGGAGAAGTTGTCCCAGTGCCACACCGACGGCAGGCTCCACGGACTCTTGAAGATGTCCGCGTCGGACTTGAACGAGCTGAGCACCGCCCAGAGCAACGGGAACACCACCATCGCGCCCCAGACGAGCACGAATCCCTGGGAGGTGCCGCCGAGCACCCGTGATCCCACGGTCCGCCCGGTCGGCGGGTCCGGTACGGCGGGCGCCTGGGCGGCGTCGATCCGGGCCGGATCCATCAGAGTGGCCACCTGTGCTCCCTCAGTACTCGACCCGTTCGCGGCGGGTCAGCCGGAACGTCAGCAGGGTCAGGATCATGTTGATGGCGAACAGCGTTACCCCGATCGCCGAGGCGTAACCGAACTTCCCGTAGGTGAAGGCGTTCGTGTACATGTACAGCGAGATCACCTGGGTCGCGTCGTCCGGTCCACCCGGCCCGACCGACAGGATCTTCACCAGCGCGAACAGGTCCAGCGCGCCGATCACCTGGAACGCGAGCGCGACCTGGACGGTGTTCCAGATCAGCGGCAGCGTGAGCCGCCAGAACGACTGGAACGCGCCGGCACCGTCGAGCAGCGCCGCCTCGTAGAGCTCCCGCGGGATCGCCGCCATCGCCGCGGTGAACAGTACGACGTAGAAGCCGACGCCACCCCAGACGACTACGGCCATGATCGAGCCGAGCGCTGTCTTCCCGTCACCCAGCCACAGCTGGGCCAACCCATCCAGCCCGATCGCCCGCAGGAACCCGTTGAGCAGTCCGTTGCGCGGCTCGAAGACGAACTGCCACAGCACACCGACGACGGCGATCGACAGCACGCTGGGGAAGAAGTACACGACCTTGTAGAACTTCGCACCCGGTACGCCGCCGCGGTAGTTCAGCATCGCGGAGAAGAACAGCGACAGCGTGACGATGATCACCGGCAGGCTGACCAGCAGGAACAGGTTGTGCCGCAGCGCGACCCAGAACACCGAGTCGTGGAACAGCGTGACGAAGTTGTCGAAGCCGATGTAGCGGTAGTCCGCCGACAGACCCTCCCAATCGGTGAACGCGATCGGGAAGGCCTGCACGTACGGCGAGACCACGAACACGGCGTACAAGCCGAGCGGGACGAGTAGCAGGCTGAGAACGAACCGGTACTTGCCGTGATGCATGTCAGACGTGGAACTTCTTGATCGACGAGTCCTTGGCGGTCTCGTCGGCGTACTTCTGCATCTGCTTGCTCCACTCGTCCGGTGTCACCTCGCGGTTCATCAGCGCTGCCATCGCCTTGTCCGAGTTGTCGAGCAGCTTCTTGTACCAGAGCCGGAACGACCAGTCGGCGAACATGTTTGTGCCGGCCGCGGTGATCACGTCCTGCATCGACTTGTTCGCGGACGACAGCTCGACGCCGTCGGACGCGCCCTGCACCACGGTCAGTGACTTGGTCACCTGGGTGAAGTTCTTCATGCACTGCTTGGACAGGATGATCCGCAGCAGTTCCAGGCCGCCCTGCGGGTTCTTCGCCTTGGCCGGGACGATCAGCGCACCACCCGGGCCGCCGGTCACCGTCTCGAACGGCGCCTTGTCGTCCTTCGACCAGCCCGGGACCGGCACCATCGTCATGCCCAGGTCCTTGGGTGCGATGGCACCCAGCTCGTTCTCCAGCCAGCCACCGCACGGGATGAACACGGCCTTGCCCTGCGCCCAGTAGGTCTGCGACTGCGTGTGCGACAGCGCCTGCGAACCCTCCAGCAGATAGCCCTTCGCGGCCAGCTCCTGGTAGCCCTCGGCGGCCTGGATCAGCGCCGGGTCACGCCAGGCGTTCGGCTCCAGGTTGTCGACCTTCTTCTTCAGGTCGGGACCGGCGGCCTTGTACGCCGTCATCAGCATCGGGTTGGTCAGGTAGCCGGGGAACTTGCCCTGATAGGTCCACGGTGCGATCCCGGTCTTCTTGATCTCCTCGCAGAGTGCGAGCATCTCGTCCCAGTGCTTGGGGTAGGTCCAGCCGTGCTTGTCCATCAGCGGCCTGCTGTACCAGATCCCGCCGACGCCGAACACGTACGGCATCTCGTACTTCACGCCGTCGTACCGGCCGGCCTCGGCGACGCCCGGCAGCAGGGTGTCCTTGACCTTCTTGCCGGGCTCGTCGTACGCGTCCATCTCGAGCAGCGCACCGATGTCCATGACCTGCTTCTTGCTGGCCAGGGTGGCGCCGTCGAGGCCGACGTTCTCGATCAGGTCCGGCGGGTTGCCCTGGATGAACCGGGGCTGGAGCTGCTGCTGGAGCTGCTGACCGCTGGTCAGCTTCACCTCCGCCTGCGGGAACTCCTTGCGGTAGAGGTCCAGCGGCATCGTGGTCCATTCCTTGCCGTAGCCGCCGTCGAAGTTGAAGAACTCCAGCGGCTTCGAGCCGTCCACCGAGGCGCCGGTGCTCGCGGCCGGGGCGGACTTGTCGGCGACCGGCTTCGCACACGATGCGAGCGCCGCCACGGCGGGCGCGGCCAGCGCCACGCGGAGGAGGGTACGGCGGTCGACCTTGCCGGCAGTGCTCATGTGTCGCGTCCTCTCCCAGGGTTGAGTTGCGTCATGGATACGCCGCCCGGCACTCGCGCGGAAGAGGATTCGACCCTCGTCGACAAGGTGGGCTAGACCACTCGGATGGCCTATGTACCCGGGATCGCCTGGACCAATCGGGCCGTGATGTCCATCGGATTCGTGATCGCGTGACCGACCACGACGGCGTACGCGCCCGCATCGCACACAGCGCGGACGTGTTCGGGCGTACGAATCCTGCCTTCGGCAACGATCGGGCAGTCCAGCTTCGCCGCCAGCTGCCGGACCAGCTCGACGTCTGGTCCGGTCGGCGGCGTGCCATTGGTATACCCGGACAGCGTGGTCGCGACCAGGTCGGCGCCCGCCGCGCGGGCCGCGAGACCCGCGTCAACGCTGTCCACATCGGCCAGTACCTGTACGCCGAGCTCCTCGTGGATCCGGGCGATCTGCTGGTCCAGCCGCTGCCCGTCCGGTCGCGGCCGCATCGTGCCGTCCAGCGCGATCAGGTCCGCTCCGGCTTGGGCCACCCCGACCGCCGAGTCGTACGTCGGGGTGATGAAGACGCCGGCCGGGTCGCCCAGTTTGTTCAGCCCGATGATCGGCAGGTCGGTCACTGCCCGGATCGCGGCCACGTCGAGCGCCCCGTTCGCCCGGATCGCCCCGGCGCCTCCCGCCTCGGCCGCGCGGGCCATCAGCGCCATCGCCTCGGGCGAGTAGAACGGGTTGCCGGGACCGGCCTGGCAGGACACCACGAGGGTGCCGTGGGCAAGAACTCTCATCATTCCCTGCTTTGTCGTCTTCGGTGGATCACGGTGAGGTCTGCGTACGGCTGCAGCGATCCGGTCGCCAGCCGCTCGGCACCGTCGAGCGAGTTGCCGACGGCGGGGGTCAGCCGTGCGCGGGCGGACAGCGCCGCGCCGACCGGCTCCAATAACTGATCGCCGGCACCGCGGAACAGCCCACCGACACACGCGACCGGCACCGGTCCTTCGCCGGCCAACTGCGCAACGGCCGCGTTGATCGTCTCCCCGATGTCACCGGCCGCCCGTACGACGAGATCCGCGGCAACCGGGTCGCCTTCAGCGGCACAACGCAGTACGTCGGGCGCGAAGCGGGCAACGTCGTCGACGAGTGTCGGCGACCGATAGAGCGTGACTGGATCGAGCGGGGTGTCCGCGAGTTTGGTCACCGGGCCGCGGCCGTCGCGGGCGCGCTGGACGGCAACCAGACCGGCACGACCGATCGCGAAGGCACTGCCCGCGTCGCCGAACAGATACCCGTGCCCGTCGAGCTTGTGCCAGCTGCCGTCGCGGTCCACCGCGAGGCACACGAGACCGGTGCCTGCGGCAACCACTACGCCGTACCCGTCGGGCAGCGCACCGGCATGCGCGGTCACCATGTCCTGCGTCAGCCGCACCTCGTCGGCGTCCAGCAACTCGCCCACGTCCGCCGCGAACTCTTCTGCCGCTCCCGGCGCGGGCGGGTAGCCCGTCAGGCCGAGCGCGACCACCCCGACCGGTCCGCTCACACCCGCCTCGGCCGCGGCCGAGCCGACAGCGGTCAGCATGCGTCGGAGCGCGTCCGGGCCGTGCGTGTACCCGGGGCCTGTGCCGGTCCGCCGGGACGGGAGGGCTCGGAGTCGGAGGGCGGACTGACCGCCGTCGATGGCGAGGTGAGTCATGCGGTGATCCAGTGCGAGTAGTCCTGCCACGGCAGGTGCCAACGGTTCACCTTGCGGGTCCGGCGGTCCTGTCCGGCGATGTCGTTGGCGACCAGGCGGACGGTTCCGAGCGTCTCGTCGTACATCACGGCGGGTGAACCGGTGAAGTGCAAGGTGCCGACAGGTTCCCACGGGGTGTGGCCGCCACGCACGTCGATCATCGAGCAGTGGTGGATCCGGCGGTCCGCGCCGAGTACGTACACCTCGACCGCGTCGGCGCCGGGGTTGAACGCGACCACTGGGTCGTCGGCGAGCTCCAGCTTGCCGAGCTGTTGCCACCGGCCCTGACCAACGCGGTCGTCGAGGTAGGTGTGGTGGAGGTGGCCGTCCGCGCCGCGTACGTAGATCTCGGTCGATCGGGCCGGCTCGTTGCGCGCCCAGACCGGTTCACCGGCGGCGATCAGGTCGCCGAGTACCGCTTGGACGCCGTCCTGGGTACGGACGATGCGGCCGTCGTCACGCCGTACGAAACTGACCGGCGCCGGCTGTCCGGCGAGGATCGCGTCGAACGCACCCTGGACCTTGGCCACAGTGACGCTGTGCTCGGTGCTGGGTTCAGGCGGGAAGAAGGGGTCGCCGGTCAGGTAGAGCATCGCTCCGATCAGCGCGGGCGCCACAGACCAGCCGGTCTCGACGCAGTACGGTCCCCAGCCGATGTCGGCGTTCGAACCGAAGTACTCCCATGCCTCGAAGTCGAACGCCCGCTGCCAGGTCCCGTCGAGTTGCTCGTCGTCCGGGTCGTCGATCTGGATCCGGCTCAAATAGTCGAGTACGCCGTGCGCCAGCTCCTCGAACACCTTCTCGCCGGTGACCTGGTACGCGAGCGGAAGTGCCCAGGCGGCGAACGGGGTGCCGTACAGCTGGTCGGTGATCGGATCGCCGTTGGCCTGGAAGATGGACGCCTCGTCGACGCCGTACGCCTCGTTGCTGGGCGGGCACTTCCCGTCCCACTCCGCGAATCCGCCGTCCGGACCCTGCCGGCTCTTCAGGTACGTCGCCAGCGAGCGGAGCGTCTCCAGATAGAGGGGCTTGCGGGTGTAGTGGTAGGCGCCGACCAACGGCAGGAGGAAGCGGCCGGCCTCACAGGTCCGGCTGGTCTCGAGGCGGGCGCGCGGGTGGTGGCTCGCCATGTGGTCCAGTCCGCGGGTGGCGATGTCGAGGTACCGCTGCTCGCCGGTCAGGCCGTACGCGTACAGGTAGGCGCACTGGGCCGAGCTCTGCCAGTGCGAGGTCAGGTCGAGGCCGTCCTCGATCGGGGTCCGGGCGATCTCCTCCCAGCCCTTCACCAGGATCGTCGACGGGGTTCGCCACGGGTCGACCTGCAGGCCGAGTTCGTCGTTCGCGGTCCGGATCAGCGACTCGACGCCGCGCAGGCCGGCCTCGGTCGCACCGGAGATCAGCGCGAACAGGGAGATCCACCCGTTGTCGTCGGCGAACAGGTTGTTCGTCGCGGTCAGATCGGTTCGGGCGCCGCGTGGCTCCCAGGCGCCGAACAGGTGGTTGCGGTCGGTGAGCTGTTCCTCGTCGACAACCAGGCGCATCAGATTGTCGGCAATCGTACGACCGCGCGGGAAGTCCGCCAGGTCGGCGTACATCCGGAACGCGTGCGCGGTCTGGGTGAAGCAGTCTCCCCGTGGTACCGCTCGGAACGGGAGTCTGCCGTCGAGGTCGACCTCGTTGGAGAAGCCTTCCGCGACGCCCTTGGACCCGTCCGGCCGGTCGTAGAACATGCCGGCCCGGTCGAACCACGCGATCCCTTTGTCGACCATCCGGCGATACCGCTCGGCCCGCGGGCCAACCGTGACGGTCGTCTGCTGGTCGCCGACGGTGAAGGTGTGTTCGCCGTCGTCCAGGTACTGCGGCTCGGACTCGAACGTCCCGGTCGCGGTCTCGATCAGGTCGAGGTCGGAGGACGACGGCTTGGACGTGGACCGCGCGACCAGGCGGACCGATTCGCCGGAGGCGACCCAGACGCGTGGCTCGGTGAAGACCTCGAGGTCCGGTGGGATCTCGGTGCCGGTGACCTCGGCGACGATCACCTGCATCAGGCGCTGCCAGCGGCGTACCGGCTTGTAGCGGCCCTTGACGTGGTGTGTGAGTGCGGTCGTCGCGTAGAGCAACCGGCCGTCGCCGACCGGGATGTCGAGCAGGGCTGGGAAGGTGTGTTCGGGTGGGCCGAAGACCGCCTTGTGCGTGCCGGCGACCGTGCCGTAGCTGAGCAACTCGACCGCGTTGCTCGGGGCAACTACTTCCTGAGTGCGGGACAGGTGCTCGTCCAGGATGCTGAGCGGCTCCAGCCCCGGCAGCGCCGCCGTGGTGAAGATCCGCTCGATCTGCGCCTCCCGTACGTCGCCCGCCGGGAGGAATCCGGTCTCGTCGAGGGCAAACTCGACGTACGCCGATCCGCCTGAGGCGACGTACTGCGCGAGCGCGCCGGTGTCGAAGTGGTCGGGGTCCGGATAGCGGCCGGCGAGGACGAACACCGCGCGATGACCGGTGAGCTCGGCGGGCTGGGCGTCGTACCGGACGTGCGGGAGCCCGGCCCGATCCAGGGCAGCGGTGAGCGTGGCCGCCGGGCCGGGTGGTCCGATGACGGCGACGGGCGCTGATGCGGTCACCGGTTCACTGTCGCCGACTCCGCCCGGCCGGGTAAAGCACCTTGAGTAGACCACTCCGGGCTTCCGGGACGCTCAGGTCTCACCCAGTCCGCCGGTGAACGCCTGCTGACCGGTCGCGACCTCTAGGGTCGTTCGCCATGGGTGACTTCAACGGGCTCGACGTCCATCTCGGCAACGTGGCGCGGTTGTCGGCGGCACGGACCTACTCGATCAGTGCGGAGAATCCGGACGGCGCGAAGGCGGGCGGTGCCCGGGCGACCGAGGGCGCGTACTCACGGCAGGCCCGCGAGCTCGGCCCGGGCTGGAAGATGGCGCCGTGCATCCCACTCGCACCGGGGTCGACCACGACGATCGCGGACATCGAGGGACCGGGCGCGATCACGCACGTGTGGATCACGGTCGACTCGAAGCTGTGGCGGTCACTGGTGCTGCGCGCGTACTGGGACGACGAGGCGACGCCGTCGATCGAAGTACCGCTGGGCGACTTCTTCTGCAACGGCTGGGGTCAGCACTGCCAGGTCAGCTCGGTGCCGATCGCGGTGAACCCGTCCGGCGGTTTCAACAGCTACTGGCAGATGCCGTTCCGCGGCCGCGCCAAGCTGACGATCGAGAACCTCCTGGAGACAGAGGTCCCGGAGCTCTTCTACCAGGTCGACTTCGTCAAGACCGAGGTCCCGGAGGACACCGCGTACCTGCACGCGCAGTGGCGGCGCAGCAACCCGATCCCGTACGGCGAGGTGCACACGCTGCTGGACGGCGTCCGCGGGCAGGGGCAGTACGTCGGCACCTACCTCGCGTGGGGCTGCAACAACTCGGGATGGTGGGGTGAGGGCGAGGTCAAGTTCTACCTCGACGGCGACGACGAGTACCCGACCATCTGCGGCACCGGGACCGAGGACTACTTCGGCGGCGCGTGGGGGTTCATCCACCCGGAGGGCGAGTACGCGACGTTCACGACGCCGTACCTCGGCATGCCGCAGGCTCTGCAGCCGGACGGGTTCATGAAGAACCAGCAGCGGTTCGGGCTCTACCGCTGGCACATCGCCGACACGATCCGCTTCACCGAGGACCTGCGGGTCACCGTGCAGGCCCTGGGGTGGCGGCGCGACGGCCGGCTGCTGCAACTCCAGGACGACGTGGCGTCCACGTCGTACTGGTACCAGACCGAGCCACACGCACCGTTCCCGTCGTTGCCCGGGAAGGACTATCTCGAGGTGATCTAGGTGGGCCGGTGCACGCCAACAGGAGGTGTCGCGGGCGGCATGAACGGATCACGCTCGTCGGGCCTGCCTGGTCGACGAATTGAGGCGACACCTCCTGTCGAGCTGCACGGGACCTACGCCTCGATGTTCGACATCACGTGCTTGATGCGGGTGTAGTCCTCGAGGCCGTACATGGACAGGTCCTTACCGTGGCCGGAGTGCTTGAAGCCGCCGTGGGGCATCTCGGCGACGATCGGGATGTGAGTGTTGATCCACACGCAGCCGAAGTCGAGGCGGCGGGCCATCCGCATCGCGCGGCCGTGGTCGCGGGTGAACACCGACGAGGCCAGGCCGTACTCGACGCCGTTGGCCCAGCGCAGTGCCTCGTCCTCGTCGGTGAACCGCTGGACCGTGATGACCGGGCCGAAGATCTCCTGCTGGATCGCCTCGTCGTCCTGGCGCAGACCGGAGACGACCGTCGGCGCGTAGAAGTACCCGCGCTCGCCGACGACCGCGCCGCCGGTTCGCACCGACGCGTGGTCGGGCAGGCGATGGACGAAGCCGTCCACGCGGTGCAACTGGGCCTCGTTGTTGAGCGCGCCGTACGCGACGTCAGGGTCGTCGGGGCGGCCGGTACGGGTGCGGTTGGCGCGGACGGTCAGCGCGTCGACGAAGTCGTCGTGGATCCGCGGACCGGCCAGCACCCGGGTCGCGGCGGTACAGTCCTGCCCGGCGTTGTAGTAGCCGGCGTCGGCGATCGCCTGCGCGGCCTGCTCCAGGTCGGCGTCGTCGAAGACCACGACCGGCGCCTTGCCACCGAGTTCGAGGTGGGTGCGTTTGAGCTGCCGGGCCGCCGACGACGCGACCTCCATCCCGGCCCGGACCGAGCCGGTGATCGCGACCAACTGCGGGATCTCGTGGTCGACCAGAGCCCGGCCGGTGTCGCGATCGCCGCAGACGACGTTGAAGACACCCGGTGGCAGGAACTCGTTGCACAGTTCGGCGAGCAGCACGGTCGAGGCCGGGGTGGTGTCGCTCGGCTTCAGCACGATCGTGTTACCGGCGGCAAGGGCCGGCGCGATCTTCCAGACCGCCATCATCAGCGGGTAGTTCCACGGCGTCACCTGACCGACGACGCCGATCGGTTCGCGGCGTACCCACGACGTGTGGCCGGCCAGGTACTCGCCCGCCGAGCGGCCCTCCAGCACCCGGGCGGCACCGGCGAAGAACCGCAACTGGTCCACACAAGGCGGCACCTCATCGGTCGCGGCGATCGCCAGCGGCTTGCCGGTGTTGCGGCTCTCCACCGCGATGAACTCGTCAGCGCGCCGCTCCATCGCATCGGCGATCCGGAGCAGGGCCAACTGCCGCTCGGCCGGCGTGGTGTCGCGCCAGATCTCGAACGCCCGCGCGGCCGCGGTCATCGCCTGATCGACGTCCTCCGGACCCGACAGCGGCGCGCGCGTGTACGTCTCGCCGGTGGCCGGCGCGATCACGTCGTACGTCGCTCCGCTCTGAGCAGGGACCGGCTTGCCGTCCACGAGGTTGGTGAGGGTTTGCTCCATGTCCGTCCCTTATCTCGTCGATTGATCGCCGAAGACGCACTCGCCCTCGACATAGGTGGCCCGCACTCGGGCGGCTCCGATCTCGTCGGTCGGGCCGTTGAACGGGTCCCGGTCGAGTACGACGAGATCCGCCAGCGCTCCGCCCTCGATCCGGCCGGTGTCGTCGGCATGGTTCAGCCAGGCACTTCCCGAGGTGTACGCCGCCAGCGCAGTACTCAGGTCCAGGGCCTGTTCGGGAAGGAAGGCTTCGGGATCGCCTGGCGCCCGGCGGTTCACCGCGACGTGGATGGCGGCCAGCGGGTCGGGGCTCGACACCGGCCAGTCGGAACCGGCCGCGAGCCGGGCACCTGAGCGGGCGAGGCCGCCGAAGGCGTACTGCCACGAGGTCCGCTCCGGACCGAGGAACGGGATGGTCAGCTCGACCATCTGTGGTTCGTACACCGCCCACAACGCCTGCAGGTTCGCGGCGACGCCGAGACGAGCGAACCGGCCGATGTCGTCAGGGTGGATCACCTGCAGATGCGCGATGTGATGCCGCAGGTCGCTGTCGCCGTTCTGCGTCAACGCCGCCTGGACGCGTCCAGTGCCTCCCGGACCGCGCGGTCGCCGATGGCATGCACGTGGACCTGGAATCCGGCGGCGTCCAGCTGGGTGACATGGCTCCGCAACGCGATCGGGTCGACGAACGAGAGGCCCGCGTTGGCGGTCCGGCAGCCACAGCCGTCCCCTGACCGGGGCGGTGGGGTGGGGTCGAAAGGTGCACAGTACGGCTCGAGCATCCCGGCGGTGAAGTTCTCCGCCACACCGTCCTGCATGATCTTCACGCTGTCCGCCCGGAACCGCGCGAACTTCACCGCGTCCCGACGTTCGATGAGTTCCTGGAGTTGCTCGGAGCCACGGTCGCGCTGCCACCACAGCGCGCCGACGACTCGTGCGGTCAGCCGTCCGTCGCGCGCGAGTTCGGCGTACGCCGCAGTCGCGTCGCTGATGTTCGCGTAGTCGCCGAGGATGGCGTCCTGCCAGCCGGTGACGCCGAGCGAGTGGAGGTAGGCCTGTGCGTCGAGGAGGGCGGCGATCATCTCGGCATGGGTCGTCGGTGGGACCAGGCGGCGGACGAGATCCATGGCGCCCTCGTGCAGGGTGCCGGTCGGCGTACCGTCCCGGGCGCGCTCGATCCGGCCGTCCGGTGGATCTGGTGTGGTCGCGTCGATCCCAGCTTGGGTGAGTGCTCGTGAGTTGACCCAGGCGCCATGGTGGTCGGCGTTCACCAGGAACGCCGGACGGTCGCCGGTGACCACGTCGAGGTCGGCTTTGAGCGGTGCGGCGCCGGGGAAGTCGGGCTGGTGCCAGCCGGCACCGAGGATCCACGGGACGTCCGGGTGCGAGGCGACGTACCGCGATCGTCTCCTGGTACGCCGCGAGTCCGCGGGCGGGTGAGAGGTCGCAGTGGGCGCGTTCGAGGCCGCCCTGCACCGGGTGGATGTGGGCGTCCACGAACCCGGGCAGCAGGAGACCGCCCTCCAAGTCGACCACCTCGGTGTGCGGACCACGCAGCCCGGCGGGGTCGGCGGTGATCACGGCGATCCGGCCGGCCCGCACACCGACCGTCAGGCCCGGTCGGTGGCGGTGGCCGTCGAAAATCGATCCGTTCACGAACAGGGTGTCCACCCTGGCAACCTCCCCGTGGTACGGATTTCGCATCAGAAGCCTATGCGAACCGATGACATCGACACCATATCGGCTGGATGGGCACGAAATCACTTGCCTAGACGCGTTTTCCCAGGCAGGATGACCAACTACACACAGCCATCCGGAGCCGAAGGATCTGACCATGTCGTTCGACGATGCAGAGTTCGCCACCCTGCAGAAATCGGCGCGCGACCACCTCTGGATGCACTTCACCCGGATGTCCAGCTACGCGAAGGCCGACATCCCGGTGATCGTGCGCGGCGACGGTGCCTACATCTACGACGCCCGCGGCAAGCGGTACCTGGACGGTCTGGCCGGACTGTTTGTCAACCAGCTCGGACACGGGCGCACCGAGCTCGCCGAGGCGGCCGCCAAACAGGCGTCCGAACTGGCGTTCTTCCCGCTCTGGTCGTACGCACATCCCAAGTCGATCGAGCTGGCCGAACGCGTCGCCGGCTACGCACCGGGCGACCTGAACCGGGTCTTCTTCACCAGCGGCGGCGGCGAGGCGGTCGAGACCGCCTGGAAGCTGGCCAAGCAGTACTTCAAGCTCACCGGCAAACCCGGCAAGCACAAGGTGATCAGCCGTGCGATCGCGTACCACGGCACCACCCAGGGCGCACTGTCCATCACCGGTCTCCCGGATCTCAAGGCGCCGTTCGAACCGCTGGTGCCGTCGACGTTCCGGGTCCCGAACACCAACATCTACCGCGCCCCGATCCACGGCCACGACCCGGCCGCGTTCGGCCGCTGGGCAGCCGACCAGATCGCGATCGCGATCGAGAACGAGGGGCCGTCGACGGTCGCTGCGGTCTTCCTCGAGCCGGTGCAGAACGCCGGCGGTTGCTTCCCGCCACCGCCCGGCTACTTCGACCGGGTCCGCGAGATCTGCGACGAGTACGACGTACTGCTCGTCAGCGACGAGGTGATCTGTGCGTTCGGGCGGCTCGGGCACATGTTCGGCGCCGAACGCTACGGCTACCAGCCCGACATGATCACCTGCGCGAAAGGCATCACCTCCGGCTACTCACCGCTCGGCGCGATGATCGCGACCGACCGGCTGATCGAGCCGTTCCTGCACGGGGACACCACATTCGCCCATGGCTACACCTTCGGTGGCCATCCGGTATCAGCCGCGGTCGCGCTGACCAACTTGGACATCTTCGAGCGCGAAGGAATCAACGAGCACGTCCGGGCCCGGGAGGGGGAGTTCCGGGCGTCGCTCGAGAAGTTGCTCGATCTGCCCTTGGTCGGCGACGTCCGCGGTGCGGGGTACTTCTACGGGATCGAACTGGTCAAAGACAAGGCGACCAAGGCGACCTTCGACGACGACGAATCCGAACGACTGCTGCGCGGATTCCTGTCCAAAGCCCTCTTCGACGCCGGCCTCTACTGCCGAGCCGACGACCGAGGAGACCCCGTCATCCAACTCTCCCCACCCCTGATCTGCGACCAGCAGCATTTCGACGAAATGGAACAGATCATCCGCTCCGTCCTCACCGAGGCCGAATCCAAGCTGTAGTCCGGACGGCTGAGGGTAAAGCCCCACGCGAGCTACGCAGCCGCTCCGCGCGCTCCCACCCACCCGACGTTCCCTGGTGGGCGACCGCCCACACCTGCGCGCTGCCGCGCGCGTGCCCGCATCCTCGCGCCGCGTTTCAAGCGAACGGCAGCTCGTGATCCGGTAGGACGGCGTGATGTTTCTTGACGAAGGTCATCCAGCCATGCCATTATTCGAACGTTGCGAAATGCATTTCGCTTGTTTCGTCTATGGAGGATGCCATGACTGCCGACCTTCTCGAGTCGCAGACTTACCTGCCGGAGCAGCAGGAGCAATTGGCTACCATCGCGAGCTTTCTCGAAGCACATCACAGCAAGCGTGGTGAGCTCCCTGAGCGCCGCTACTTTCTCATCGGCGCCGAAGAGCACGAGCAGATTGAGGTACCCGAAGCGATCCACAGAGTCCTCGTGCAGGCGGTTGCTGCTCTGATGGCCGGCAAAGCGGTCACGCTGTCCCCTACAAGCCAGAAGCTCACGACGCAACAGGCCGCAGATCTGCTCGGCGTGAGCAGGCCAACCGTCGTCCGGCTCCTGGACGACAATGTCGTTCGTTCGGAGCGCATCGGCAATCGCCGGAAGGTTCTACTGAGCGACCTGCTCGCGTACCGAGACGCACGGCGGCAGCGGCAGTACCAAGCGATTGCAGATACCTCTGTGGATGTCGATGAAGAAGAGGACCCGGCCGTGGTGCAGGAGCAACTGAAGAAGATCCGAAAGCAGCGCGCCGAGCAGCGGCGCCGGGACCAGGGCATCTGACGGTATCGACCAGTGTTCGCGGCACTCCTCGACACCTGCGTCCTCTGGCCAAGCAAGCAGCGGGACTTCCTGCTCAATCTGGCCGTCCAGAATCTCTACCGACCGCTCTGGAGCAGCGAGATTCTCGCCGAGCTCCACGAACACGAACTCGCCAAGCTGAAGAAGCAGGGCGCTGCTGATGCAGAGGCGCGGACGGCGCGACTGATCGAACGGATGCGAACCCACTTCGATGACGCCGAGGTGGAGAAACTGGCAGCCCTACGAGGGCACCTTCGGGCTGCCGGACCTGGACGATGAGCACGTGCTCGCGGCCGCGGTGGCTGGTCACGCTGGGGCCATTGTGACGGGCAACGCGAAGGACTTCCCTCTGTCCAAGATCCCGCCTGGGATCGACATCGTTGGGCCTGCCGAGTTCGCCGCGAATACAGTCTCGGTTGCGCCCGACTGGCTCTGCAGGCAGTCCTCGAGCTGACTCATCGCTTGAACAACCCACCGATGTCAGTGGACGCGTTTCTCGAAGTCCTGCGTGATCGCTACGGCATGCATGAGGCCGTCGAGTTGATCTACGAGGTTCGCTGATTTCCCCGATCGGCGGTCGACTGTGGTGGGCCGCTGGCATGCGGCGCGAGCAGGCGGACGCGCGCGGCAGCGCGCAGGGATGGCGGCGATAGCCGCAGGTGTGGGCGGTAGCCCGTCAGGGAAGGTCGGGTGGGCGGGAGCGCGGGTAGTGGCTGCGACGGAGGAGCGCGTGCGTAGCACGCTGGGGAAGGTCTTCAGAAGTCGAAGCCCAGGCCTAGTTTGTCGAGGGTTCGGAGCCAGAGGTTTCGGTGGCCTTGGTGGGTGTCGGCTCGGGACATGGACCAGCGGGTCAGGTGGATGGCGGCGGAGCGGATGGGTTCGGGTGGGAAGGGCACGGGGCGTTCTTGGACCATGCGGAGGCGGGTGCGGTCGGTGTCTTCGGCGTACAGGAGGTCGAGCATGACGTCGGCGCCGAAGCGGGTGGCTCCTACGCCTAGGCCGGTGTAGCCGAGGGCGTAGCCGACGTGGCCGGCGTGCGCCGTACCGAAGAAGGCGCAGAAGCGGGTGCTGGTGTCGATCACGCCGCCCCAGCGGTGGGTGAAGTGCAGGCCCTCCAGTTGGGGAAACGTCGTGAAGAAGTGGCGGGCGAGCATCTCGTGGATGCTGTGGCGCAGTTCGTGCCGCGGATCGATCCGGCTGCCGTAGTAGTAGAGCGGGAGGTAGCCGCCCCACAGGATGCGGTCATCCCGGGTCAGGCGGTAGTAGTGGAAGAGGTTCGACGCGTCGCCGACACCTTGGCGGTGGCGCCAGCCGATGGAGTCGAGTTGTTCGGCGGACAACGGCTCCGTGACGAGGACCAGGTCATAGACCGGGACCGTGTAGCGGCGGAGGCGCCGGAGCAGGGACGGGAAGGCGTTCGTGGCGAGGGCGATCCGGTCCGCCCGGACCGAACCGGTTGCTGTCGACAACGTCTTGCCGCGCATCCTGTTCACCTGCGACATTTCATGGATGCGTACGCCGTGCAGCAGACAGGCATGACGTAGACCCCAAGCCAGCCGGGCCGGCTCGACCAGGGCCATGCGACTGGGGTCGGAGAGGGCACCGAGGTACGTCGGTGAGTTGACCTCCGCACGCGCTGCGTCCTCGTCCAGCAGGGTGACGCCGTCACGTTGATCCACCTCCTCGGCAAGTTCGTCGAGGTGATGCGGTTCGGTGGCAACGGTGAGTCCGCCACTCCGTTGCCAGTCGCAATCGATTCCGTAGCGGGCGATCGTGTCACCGATGGCGGCGAGATTGTCCGCGCCGAGCTGCTCGAGCTGCTCGATCTCCTCGGGCCAGCGAGCAAGACCGTTGGCAAAGCCATGAGTGAGGCTGGCATCGCAGAACCCGCCGTTCCGTCCGCTCGCCGCGGATCCACAGGTCTCCGATTCCAGCAGTACGACGTCCAGCTCCGGGTACCGTTCCTTCGCCCGCAACGCCGTCCACAGGCCGGTGTAACCACCACCGACTACGGCCAGGTCGGCCTCGGTCGGCCCGAGGAGCGAGGGCGAATGTTCCGGCGCGGCCTTGTCGTCGAGCCAGAACACTCGCGGTTCTGCATCCGCCAGCGCCGCAAGTTTCATCGCGCCCGTCGGCGGCGGGTGAGCTCGCCACCCACGACGAGCAGGAGGGCCAGCAGGAACATCGCCGTACCGACGACGTTGATCTGTGGCGGGATCTCGCGCTGGGCCGAGCCCCAGACGTACATCGGGAACGTCACGGTGGTCCCGGCGTTCAGGTTGGTGATGATGAAGTCGTCGAACGACAGCGAGAAGCTCAGCAGCGCGGCGGCCAGGATGCCGGGGAAGACCAGCGGGAACGTGATTCGCCACCACGTCTGCCACTCGTTCGCGTACAGGTCCATCGCCGCCTGTTCGATCCGGGTGTCCATCCCGGCCAGCCGGGCCTTCACGGTCACCACCACGAAGGACATGCAGAACATCACGTGCGCGATCAGGATCGTCCAGAACCCGAGCTGCCCGCCGAACCCGCCGGACACGAACAGCGCCAGCAGTGAGGAGCCGAGCACGATCTCCGGCGAGGCCATCGGCAGGAAGATGAACAGGTTGGTCGCCGACCGGCCGCGGAACTGGTGCCGCACCATCGCGAACGCCATCAGCGTGCCGAGCGCGGTCGCGATCACGGTCGCGAGCAGGCCGATCCGCAGGCTGGTGCTGACCGCATCGCACAGCCCGAACGGCCGGCACGGATGCTGCCAGTTGTCCCAGGTGAAACCGTCGAACGTGTAGGACAGCTTGCTCTTCGGGGCGTTGAACGACATCAGCATCACGACGACGATCGGCGCGAACAGGTACAGCAGCACGACGACCGCGACCATCATGACGAGGTTCCGCCCGAACCACCGCCCGGCCCTGGTCATACCAGGTCCTCCGTTCCCGCGCGGCGGATGTAGATCAGGACCAGTACGACGATCGCCGCCATAAGCGTCACCGACAACGCCGCTGCCGTCGGGTACGCACCGGCCGCGAACAGCCGCTGGATGTCGTTGCCGATCATCCGCTGCTTCGGCGTACCGAGCAGCTGCGCGTTGATGTAGTCGCCGGCCGCCGGGATGAAGGTCAGCAGCGTGCCCGCGATCACGCCCGGCATCGACAGCGGCAGCGTGATCTTCCGGAACGTCGTGAAAGGCCCCGCGAACAGGTCCCCACCCGCTTCGAGCAGCCGCTTGTCGATCCGCTCCAGACTGGCGTACAGCGGCAGCACCATGAACGGCAGGAAGTTGTACGTCAGCCCGGTGACGACCGCGGACGTCGTGGCCAGCAGCCGCCCGTCCGGCCCGAGGATGTGCAGCCACTTCAGCGCGTCGACCACAAACCCGTTGTCACTCAGCAGCAGCTTCCAGGACAGCGTCCGGATCAGGAAGCTGGTGAAGAACGGCGCGATCACCAGCGCCAGCATCAGGTTCTTCCACCGGCCGGATTTGATCGCGATCGCGTAGGCGAGCGGGTAGCCGAGCAGCAGGCAGAACGCGGTGGTGAGCAGCGCGTACCACAGCGACCGCCCGAACGGCCGTGCGTAGTCCGCCATCGTGTCGATGAAGTTCTGCCAGTGCCAGGTCATCGAGAAGCCGTTCTCGATCGACCCGTTCGGGTCGTACAGGCTGGCCGCGAGCAGCGTCACCAGCGGTACGACGAAGAACAGCAGCAGGAACAGCCCACCCGGGAGCAGCAGCAGGTACGCCGTCAGCCGCCGGCCGGATTTCGGCTCGGGAGGAGGCGCCGCTGTCGCGGTGGTCGCACCCAGCTGGCCGACCGCACTCATCCGGCACCACCGCTGTCGTCGATGTCCTCGACCCCGGCGAGTGCGTCCTGCTGGGCATCGAGGACGAACGTGTGCGCGGGCTGCCAGTGCAGATCGACCTGGTCCCCGACGGCGAGCGTGCCCCGGGCTCCGGTGTTCTGCTCGAACACCGTCAGCTCCTGGTCCCACGGCAGCTTGACCAGGTACTGCGTACTCACGCCGACGTAGCTGACATCGGTGACGACCGCACCCCGAAGCTGGTTGACGCCGTTGCTCTGCTCGGTGCCGGCCCGGGACAGGAACACCTTCTCCGGTCTGATCCCCATCCAGACGTCGCCCTCGGTGACCCGGCAGCGAGGCAACGGCACAGTCACCTTGCGACCTTGTACGTCGACGATCAGGTTCTGCTCGGCCCGGCCGATGATCGTTGCCCGGAGCAAGTTCGACTGGCCGAGGAAGTTCGCCACGAACGTGGTCGCGGGCAGGTCGTACAACTCGGCCGGCGTACCCAGTTGCTCGATCGCTCCGCCGTTCATCACCGCGATGGTGTCGGCCATCGTCATGGCCTCTTCCTGGTCATGGGTGACGTGGACGAACGTGATGCCGACCTCGGTCTGGATCCGCTTCAGCTCGATCTGCATCTGCCGACGCAGCTTCAGGTCGAGCGCGCCGAGCGGTTCGTCCAGCAGCAGGACCTGCGGCTGGTTGATCAGCGCGCGGGCCAACGCAACTCGTTGCTGCTGGCCACCGGACAGCTGCGAGGGCCGACGCTTGCCGAAGGCACCGAGCTCGACCAGGTCGAGCATCTCCGTCACCTTCGGCTTGAAGTCCTTGATGCCGCGGCGGCGCAGCCCGAACGCGACGTTCTCGAAGATGTCGAGATGCGGAAACAGCGCGTAGTTCTGGAACACCGTGTTGACCGGCCGCTTGTACGGGCGCAGTCCGGTGATCTCCTGCTCACCCAGCCGGATGGTGCCGGTACTCGGCTCCTCCAGCCCGGCGATCATCCGCAGGGTCGTGGTCTTGCCGCAGCCGGACGGGCCGAGCAACGCGAAGAAGGCGCCGGCCGGCACGGTCAGATCGATCTGCTGGACCGCGTTCTGGGCGCCGAAGCGCTTGCTGATGCCGGTGAGGACGAGATCGCTGGTCATGGTCAGCCGCCGATCGCGAGATTGAAGTCGGTTTCGTAGAGCTTGGCCTTGGCTGTGTCCAGCGCCATGAAGGAGGTGGTCTTGGCGAGCACGTCCTTGTCGGGGAAGATCAGCGGACTCTCGACCAGCTCGGGATCGATCGCCTCCATCGCCTTCTGGGCGCCCTCGACCGGGCAGATGTAGTTCACCCAGGCCGCCAGCGTGGCCGCGACCTCGGGGTCGTAGTAGTAGTTCATCAAGGCTTCGGCGTTCGCCTTGTGGGTGGCCTTGTTCGGCACCAGCATGTTGTCGGACCAGAGGTTGAGGCCCTCCTCGGGGACGACGAACTTGATGTCCTCGTTGTCGGCCTGCATCGCCAGGACGTCGCCGGACCAGGCCTCGCAGGCGGCGATGTTGCCGGCGTTGAGGTCCTGCACGTAGTCGTTGCCGGTGAAGCGGCGGACCTGCCCGGACGCGACCACGTCCTCGAGGTGCTGCAGCGCCCTACTCCATTCCGCGTCGTTGAACTTGCCCGGGTCGGCGCCTTCGAGCTTGAGCATGAACGCCATCGTGTCGGGCATTTCGGACAACAAGGTGATCCGGCCCTTGAGGTCGCTGCGGCTGAGCAGGTCCGCGAAACTGCCGACCTCGCTGGTGACCTTCGCGTTGTAGGCGATCCCGGTCAGCCCGCTCTGCCAGGGCACGCTGTAGTCGCGATGCGGATCCCAGTTCGGCGACTTCAGTTGCGCGAGCAGATGGGCGTCGACGTTCGGCATCGCCTTGTGGTCGAGCTGCTGGATCCAGCCGAGCGAGACCATCCGCGCCGCCATCCAGTCGGTCAGCACGAAGATGTCCCGCCCGCACGGCTGGCAACTACCAAGTTGGTCGCGCACCTTCGCATAGAACTCGGCGTTGTCGTTCACGTCGGCGATGTAGGTGACCTGGATGCCGCTCTGGGTCTGGAACTCCTCGAGCGTCGGCAGGACGGTCTTGCCGTTCACCTTTTCGTCGGACTCGTCCATGTAGCTCGGCCAGTTCGAGAAGATCAGTGCCTTCTGCGCCGGGGACCGGTCGGTGCTCACGCACTCGCCGGCGCTCTGTTTCGCGGCCGGGATGCCGCACCCGGTCAGCAGCGAGCCTCCGGCCACGCCCAGGGCGGACAGC
Organism: Kribbella pittospori; assembly: GCF_004331465.1. Lineage (GTDB taxonomy): Bacteria > Actinomycetota > Actinomycetes > Propionibacteriales > Kribbellaceae > Kribbella > Kribbella pittospori. Next base: position 71,153 of record NZ_SJKB01000011.1, on the reverse strand, counting down.
GACATTCCGCGAAGAACCGTCCGGCGCCCCACGACGGATTGTCGACGAAGACTCATCGCACACCTCCCCGGATGCGTCTGTCGCGGGCGATACTGTCAAACAGAATGGATCGAGACAAGGGATTCCGTAGGTAATAGCCCGATTTGCAACGAATTCCGCTGCGCTGACTTGCTTACACCAGGTAACCCTGAAAGGATCTCCGCGTGGCTGTGCGAACGGGGAACTCCGACAAGAACCAGGCGCTGCTGGACGACACCTCGAAGGCGATCATCGAGCAACTCCAGAAGGACGGGCGCCGTTCGTACGCCGCGATCGGCAAGGCGGTCGGACTGTCCGAGGCCGCGGTGCGACAGCGGGTGCAGCGGCTGACCGAGGCCGGGGTGATGCAGGTGGTGGCGGTCACCGATCCGCTCGAGCTGGGCTTCGACCGGCAGGCGATGATCGGGATCAAGGCCGAGGGTTCACTGGAGCCGATCGCCGACGAACTCGCGAAGATGGACGAGGTCGAGTACGTCGTGATCACGGCCGGCTCGTTCGACCTCTTGGCCGAGGTGCTGTGCGAGAGCGACGAGCACTTGCTGCAGGTCCTGTCGGAGCGGGTCCGGCGGATCGAGGGCGTGAAGGCGACCGAAACGTTCGTCTACCTGAAGCTGGTCAAACAGACGTATTCGTGGGGTGTGCGCTGATCCTCTGGGCCGAAACGACCGAGCCCGCGGCCGCACGCCCGGCGCTCGCGGGTGACCGGCACGCCGACGTGGCGATCGTCGGCGCCGGGTACACCGGCCTGTGGACCGCGTACTACCTCGCGAAAGCCGATCCGTCACTGCGCATCGTCGTACTCGAGGCTCAGACTGCTGGGTTCGGAGCGTCGGGTCGCAACGGGGGTTGGTGTTCCGCGTTGTTCCCGGTCTCGTCGCGGCGGCTGGCGGCGCTGCCCGGAGCGAGCCGTGAGTCGGCGATCGAGTTGCACCGGGCAATGCAGGCGACGGTCAACGAGGTCGGGCTGGTGACCGCTGCCGAGGGCATCAACTGCGATTACCACAAGGGCGGCACGATCGTGTTCGCCCGGACCAAGGCGCAACTCGCTCGGGCCCGCGCCGAGGTGGCCGAGGCGCACGACTGGGGGCCTGGTGACCTGCGGTTCCTCGAGCCGGACGAGGTTGCGGCACACGCTCGGGCCACAAAGGTGCTCGGGGCAACCTTCACGCCGCACTGTGCCGCGATCCATCCGGGCAAGCTGGTGCGTGGACTGGCCGCCGTGGTCGAGGGCCTCGGCGTGACGATCCACGAGAACACCCCGGTGACCGCGATCCAGTCCGGCCGCGCGATCACGCCTTACGGCGTTGTCCGCGCCGAGGTGGTGGTCCGGGCGACCGAGGGGTTCACGCCGGGGCTCGACGGGCAGTCGCGCGCGGTCGCGCCGGTGTACTCGTTGATGGTTGCAACCGAGCCGCTCGACGACGCGACCTGGGAGCGGATCGGGCTGGCGGACCGGCCGACGTTCAGCGATCACCGGCATCTGATCATCTACGGGCAGCGCACGGCCGACGGGCGACTCGCGTTCGGTGGTCGCGGGGCGCCGTACCACTTTCGCTCACGAACCAAGGCGTCGTACGACGAGGTGCCGCGGGTGTTCAAGGCGTTGCAGGCGACGTTGCGGGATCTGTTCGACGGGCTGGACGACGTCGGGTTCACGCATGCTTGGGGTGGGCCGCTCGGCATCCCCCGGGACTGGTGTGCGTCGGTCGGATTCGATCGCGGGTCCAGGCTGGCGTGGGCCGGCGGGTACGTCGGGGACGGCGTCAGTACGACCAATCTCGCCGGGCGCACGTTGACGGATCTGATCCTCGGGCGCGACACGGCGCTGGTGCGACTGCCGTGGGTCGGCCATCGGTCGCGGCAGTGGGAGCCGGAGCCGCTGCGCTGGCTCGGGATCAACGCCGGCTTGCGCGCGATGACCTTCGCCGACACCGAGGAACGCGTGACCGGCCGGGACAGCCGGATCGCTCGTATGATGGCGCCCTTGATCGGTCGCTAGGGCGTGGGATTGGGAGACACGCACTAACGGAGCGCCAGTTGGGTGGTGCCTTCTTCGAGCAGGGATGCGAGCGGACGGCCGGTCAGCTGGATGCTGGGACGCATCCAGTCGTTGAGGATCGGCTCCTCCGTGGTGAGGTGATCGGTCAGCTCGGTCCGGCTCAGCTCGAAGACGTGGGCCGGGTTGCCGGTCAGGTCGACGACGGTCTGCATCAGCCGACCCGCCTGTTCCTCCCACAGCACATCGCCGGCGTCCAGGTGGTCCGGGCGGATCAACAGCAGGTCCACGTCGCTGTCCAGATCGCCGTCGCCGCGGGCGATCGCGCCGTACAGGCTGGCGTGCACCGGCGGGATGCGCCAGGCGCTGATCTCGTCCGCGAGCCGGCTGACCAACGTACTGCGAAGGTCCGCGAGGAACTCGACCGCCGGGGCGACCAGGTGTCTGCGATTGAGGCGATAGAGCAACGAGTTGCCGAGGTCATCCACATGCACGAGCCCGGTCGTCGCCAACCGCTGCAGCACGAGCCGCACGCCCGCCACACTGCCCGTGCCGGCCAGCTTCTGGATCTGCCGTCCCGACAGCCCCTCGTCGCTACGCGCCAGCACCTGAAGCACGGGCCCGTCTAGCGACGGCACGACGGTGCTGATCGGAGTCCTGAGATCCATAACCCGACCCACCCTAGTGATCACCTACCCACTGACAGTAATCACCATGACCCGTCAGCTATCTCATCGGTATCCCCGCTTGAGCAGGTACTTGGCTCCTGCGTCGTACCCCTCGGAGCTCAAAAGCTGGAAGGCGAAGGCGTCGGCGAGGCGGTCGGTGATGTTGAAGGCGGCGCAGACCGCCAGTGCGTCCTTGATCTGCTGGGGTGAGACACCTGCGGCCAGCACCTCCCGCATGTCCTCGGCGCCCACCTTCCCCTCTCGGGTCAGCTTGCCGAGCATCCGCAGCGTTGCCCGGAGCCCGCTCTCGACGGGAGCCGTTTCCAGGTCGTCGAGGACCGCGGCAACCCGTGGCCCGTCCTGATAGGCCTGGCTCGCGGTCGCGGTGTGCGCGCCGATGCAGAACGCGGTCTCGTTCACCTTGGAGACGTACGCCGCCATCAACTCCCGGTCGCCGACCGACCACTCGGACGGGCCGCGCATCGCCTCGTGAGTGAACGCCTTGGAGGGGTTGCCGTAGAAGTCAGGCCGGTAGAAGACCAGCCTCGCGGCGTCCGGCACCGGCTGACGCGAGAACAGCCGGATCATCGCGAACAGCATCTTGGTTCCGGGCTTGTAGCCGCTGTTCAGGATCTCGAGTCGCATCAGCCGACCTGCCCTTCGGCCAGCGCCGCCAGTCCCGCTTCGTACTGCCGGGTGGACTGGCCGACCGCAGCGCACACCACCAGCTCGAACAGCTGGTCCTCGCTGAAGCCCGCTGCCTTGGCCGCAGCGAAGTCCGCGTCGGTCACCTGAGACGGCGTCGTCGCGACCTTGCCGATCAGCGCCTGCAAGGGCGCAGGTACGTCGGCGTTGCCGAAGGCACGGGCCCGATCCTCGGCCGATGCCGTTCCCTCTCCGGTCAGCACGCGATCCACCAGGGCCAGGTGCGCGACTCGCTTCTTGTCCTCATCCGGCACGGCGCACTCCGCTTCTCGATCTCGGTTGTCTGCTCACATGTATATGACGATCGGCGCGCCGCCGAATGCGACATCCACCCGACGAAGGTGGTAATTGGTCTAGTTGATCTGGCTTCGACGGCGGTGGAAAGGGTTCACGGTGGGGTCTGCGGAGTGTTACGCAAGACCAATGCACAGTTCGTTGCCCGGGAAGGCTGCCGAGATCCGGGCGTTGCTGCTCAGCCTGATCGACACGCTGCCGGAAGGTGCCGCACTTCCGCCGGAGCGCGAACTGGCGGTGCGCTGGAACGTCGCCCGGATGACGCTGCGCCGTGCCGTCGACGAGCTCGTGATCGAGGAGCTCCTGGTCCGCCGCCACGGTAGCGGCACCTATACCACCCGCCCGAAGGTCGCCCGCTGGCTCGGGATGATCGGCTTCTCCGAGGACATCCGCCGGCGCGGCATGCGCCCGGGCAGCAAGATGCTGGAGTTCCGCCACCAGAAGGCCGAGCGCGCCGCCGCGCGCAGACTGCGGATCCCGGTGGGCGACCCGATCATCGCGTTCACCCGCCTCCGCCTCGCCGACGATCTCCCGATGGTCGTCGAGCGCACCACGATGCCCGCGGCATACGTGCCCGGTCTCCAAGCCGAGGACCTGAACGGCTCCCTCTACGACCTGCTCACCAACCGCTACGGCATCGACCTGGTCAGCGGCACCTCCCGCCTCGAACCCGTCATGCCCGACGCGAAGACCGCGTCCTGGCTCGGCATCCCCACCACCCAGCCGTGCTTGGCCCTGCACGGCGTCAGCTTCGACCGCCGCGACCGAGTCTTCGAGTACACCTCCGCCATGTATCGCGGCGACCGCTACGCCTTCACCACCGAACTCCGCACCACCCCCACCCCCCGAGCCAACGCCAAGGGCCTGTGAACCACATTCGAGTGGACCAGCGTGCCTTGCCCAAGTGCGTGCGGGGACTGGGCGGCAAGTAACGTCCGGCTCATGGGCATCGGTGAGCGGAGTGCGCTTGTTGTCGGGGCGGGGATCGGCGGGTTGGCTGCGGCGGTGGCGTTGCGGCGGATCGGGTGGTCGGTCAGCGTCCTGGAGCGGGCGCCGATCATCGCCGAGGTGGGCGCCGGCCTGACGCTCTGGCCGAATGCGGTTCGTGCGCTCGAAGCACTCGAGCTGGATGTCACCGACCGCACCGTCAAGACCGTCTCGCGCGGCAACATCCTCACTCCGAAGGGCCGCTGGGTACGGCGCAACCACCCGGAGGACGTCGGCGTTCTCGCGATCCATCGCGCGGACCTGCACGACGTACTGCGGGAGCAACTGCCCGACTCGGTGTTGCACACGGATGCCGAAGTGACCGCGGTGTCGTCCAACGGCACGCTGACCTGCTCGGGCGAGGAGTTGACCGCCGACCTGGTGGTCGCCGCCGACGGCGTCAACAGCATCACGCGGCGGACGTTGTGGTCCGGCGACGCGGTCTTCCAGCGCCGGGCGGTCTGGCGCGGCGTGACACCACCGGAGTCGGTGTGGCCGGTCCAGGAGTCACTCACGCTCGGTCGTGGTGTGCAGGTCGGCGTACTTCCGTTGCCGCGGGAGCGCGTCTACTGGTTCGTCACTGTGAACGCCGATCAGCCCAACCAGTTGTACGCCGACGATCGCCGCGAGGTACTGAATCGGGTCGGGGACTGGCACGACCCGATCCCGGCACTGGTCGCGGCGACGCCACCGGACCAGGTGCTGCACAACGACATCATCGACATCGACCCGGTGCCGACGTACGTGAAGGATCGCGTCGTACTGCTCGGCGACGCGGCGCACGCGATGCCGCCCGATCTCGGGCAGGGTGCGTGCCAGGCGATCGAGGATGCGGTGGTGCTCGCCGCGGCGCTGGCCGACGACGATCTGCCGCGGTACGACCGGGAACGTCGCGCGCGGGTGCAGCCGATGGCGGCCGAGGCCCGCGACTCGGTCAAGCGGAACTCCAACACGAACGCGGTCGCACACTTCGGGCTGACGCTCGCGGCCCGGTTCATCCCACCGAAGGCGTGGCGCGAGGCGACCGCCAAGTGGGCCGACTGGACTCCACCCAAGCTGCCGAAGTAGAAAACAAGCACACTTGATTCTTTTTCCGGGGCGTGCCAGTCTCGGCTGCACGATCCCCACCCAGGGAGTGCAGCGTGCAACTGGACGAAGTGCTGGCGGACCTGTGGGCCGAGAGTGCGGAGCTGGACCGGCTGGTCGGTGGACTCGCCGCCGAGGCATGGGCGACGCCGACGCCGGCCGAGGGCTGGACGATCGCGCACCAGATCGCCCACCTCGCCTGGACCGACGAGGCCGCACATCTCGCCGCCACCGATCCCGACGGCTTCAGGGCCTCACTGCAGAAGGCGGCCGCCAACCCGACCGGGTACGTCGACGAGGGTGCTGCCGAGACCGCGGCGCTGCCACCCGACCAGCTCCTGCCGTACTGGCGAGAGACCCGCGCCGAGCTCGCTGATGCGCTGAAGAAGGTCGCTCCGGGCGAGCGAGTGCTCTGGTACGGCCCGCCGATGAGCCCGACCTCGATGGCGACGGCACGGTTGATGGAGACGTGGGCGCACGGCCAGGACGTGGTCGACGCGCTCGGTGTCCACCGCCAGCCGAGCAGCCGGCTGCGTCACGTCGCGCACCTCGCCGTCCGTACGCGCGACTTCGCCTACCTGCTGAACGACCGCACCCCACCGGCCGAGCCGTTCCACGTGGAACTCACCGGACCCGACGGCCAGACCTGGACCTGGGGTCCCGACGACGCCGCGCAGCGGGTGACCGGTCCGGCGCTCGACTTCTGTCTGCTGGCGACACAACGCCGGCATCGCGACGACCTCGCCGTACAGGCTGAGGGTGCGGACGCGGAGGAGTGGCTCGGCATCATCCAGGCATTCGCGGGGCTGCCGGGGAAGGGCCGCGAGCGAGGGCAGTTCGGATGACCGCACCCATCAGGATCGGCAACGCGTCCGGGTTCTACGGCGACCGCTTCAGCGCGGTCCACGAGATGCTCACCGGCGGACCGCTCGACGTGCTCACCGGCGACTACCTGGCCGAGCTGACCATGCTGATCCTCGGGCGGGACCGTCTGAAGGACCCGTCTCTCGGGTACGCGCGCACGTTCCTCAAACAACTGGAGACCGGCCTCGGCGAAGCTCTCGACCGCGGCGTCAAGGTCATCAGCAACGCCGGCGGACTCAACCCGTCCGGTCTCGCCAAAGCGATCCAGGAGCTCGCGGATCGGCTGGGTCTGCACCCCAAGATCGCGTACGTCGAAGGCGACGACCTCCTGTCACGCGCGGCCGAACTCGACCTGGGCGAGCCGCTGACCGCGAACGCCTACCTCGGTGCGTGGGGCATCGCAGAAGCACTGCAAGCCGGCGCGGACGTCGTCGTGACCGGCCGCGTCACCGATGCTTCGGTCATCGTCGGCCCCGCCGCCGCCCACCACGGCTGGAAGCGGACGCAGTACGACGAACTCGCCGGCGCCGTGGTCGCCGGCCATGTGATCGAGTGCGGCTGCCAGGCGACCGGCGGGAACTTCTCGTTCTTCAGCGAGATCCGCGACCTCGGCCGGCCCGGGTTCCCGATCGCGGAGATCCACGCCGACGGCAGCAGCGTGATCACCAAGCACGACAACACCGGCGGCGCGGTCACGATCGACACCGTCAAGGCGCAACTGGTCTACGAGATCACCGGCGCCCGGTACGCCGGTCCGGACGTGACCACGCGGCTGGACACGATCGAGCTCGACACCGACGGACCGGACCGGGTCCGGATCTCCGGGATTCACGGTGAGCCGCCGCCTCCGACGTACAAGGTGTCGCTGAACAGCGTCGGCGGGTTCCGCAACGAGGTGGACTTCGTGCTCACCGGGTTGCAGCTGGAGGAGAAGGCTGAGCTGGTTCAGCGGCAGCTCGAGCAGGCGCTGCCCAAACGCCCGGCTGATCTGAAGTGGACCCTCGCATGGACGGAGAAGCCGAACGCGGGGTCCGAGGAGGAGGCGAGCGTGTTCCTCCGGTGCGGGGTCAAGGACCCGGATCCGAAGGTAGTCGGCCGCGCATTCTCCAGCGCCGCGATCGAGCTGGCGCTGGCGAGCTACCCCGGCTTCCACGTCACCGCGCCGCCCGGAGACGGATCGCCGTACGGCGTCTTCCGGGCCGGGTACGTCGACATCCAGGAGGTCGAGCACACCGTCGTAGTGCCGGACGGGACGCGGAAGGTCGTCGAGCCCGCGATGGAGACGCAGGCCCTGAGCCCGGTCGACGACATCGAGCTGCCGATCCCGTTGCCGCAACTGGCGTCCAGTGGGCGTCCGCGAACGCGAGAGGTCCCGCTCGGCCGGATCGCCGGCGCGCGGTCCGGCGACAAGGGTGGGGACGCGAACGTCGGTGTCTGGGTGCGGGACGAGAAGACGTGGCGATGGATCGCACATACGTTGACGGTCGAGTTGTTCCAGGAGCTGCTCCCGGAGACACAGCCGCTGACCGTGACGCGGTACCTGCTGCCGAATCTGTGGGCGGTCAACTTCGTCGTCGAGGGACTGCTCGGTGAGGGCGTCGCATCGCAGGCACGGTTCGACCCGCAGGCGAAGGCGGTCGGCGAATGGCTGCGCTCGCGATACATCGACGTACCGGAGGTGCTGCTGTGAACGACTACCGGCAGACCGTACGGCGATTCATGGCCGCCGAGGTGCTACCGCAGCTGGATCGGTGGGAGCGGGACGGCGAGTTGCCGCGTGAGCTGCACAAGAAGGCCGGCCAGATCGGGATGCTCGGCGTCGGGTTCCCGGAGGCGGTCGGCGGTGGTGGCGGGTCGTTGCTGGACGCGATCGGGGTGGTCGAGGAGATGCACTACGCCGGCGGCTCCGGCGGACTGGTCGCGTCGCTGCTCACGTGCGGGATCGCGCTTCCGCATATCGTTGCGGCGGGCAACCAGGAGCAGATCGACCGATGGGTCCGGCCGACGCTCGACGGCGCATTGGTCGGCGCGTTGGCGATCACCGAACCTGACGGCGGCTCGGATGTCGCGTCGATCCGTACGACGGCTCGGCGCGAGGGTGACGAGTTTGTCGTCAACGGTGCGAAGACCTACATCACGTCGGGCTGCCGCGCGGACTTCGTGACCACTGCGGTCCGGACGGACGGGCCGGGCGCACACGGGATCAGCCTGCTGGTGATCGAGAAGGGGACGCCCGGTTTCGTGGTGTCCCGGAAGCTCGAGAAGCTGGGCTGGCTGTGCTCGGACACGGCCGAGTTGTCGTTCACCGAAGTACGGGTACCGGTGGCCAACCTGGTAGGGGCCCAGGGCACCGGGTTCGTCCAGCTCGCGATGAACTTCGTGGCCGAGCGGCTGACGCTGGCGACCCAGGCGTACGCCGGAGCGCAGCGGGCGCTCGATCTGACGGTGGAGTGGTGCCGGGTGCGGGAGACCTTCGGACGGCCGTTGATCTCGCGGCAGACCGTGCAGCACACGCTGACCGAGATGGCTCGCCGGATCGACGTGGCGCGGGTCTACGTTCGCGAGGTCGCCCGCCGGGCAGAGACCGGTGAGGACGTGATCGCCGAGGTGTGCTTCGCCAAGAACACCGCCGTCGAGGCCGGGCAGTGGGTGTGCGACCAGGCGCTGCAGTTGCACGGCGGTCTCGGCTACATGCGGGAGGCCGAGGTCGAACGCCAGTACCGCGACCAGAAGATTCTCGCCATCGGCGGCGGCACCACCGAGATCCTGACCGGCCTGGCCTCCAAACGACTGGGGTTCACCGCATGAGCAATCGCGAGGCGATGCTGGAGAAGCTGACGGCGCTGGAGGCCGAGCACGCCAAGGCGCTGGCGGGAGGTGGCGAGAAGTACGTCGATCGCCACCACAAGCGCGGCAAGTTGCTGGCCCGGGAGCGGATCGAGTTGCTGCTCGATCCTGACTCGCCGTTCCTCGAGTTGTCTACGCTGGCCGGCTGGGGGTCGGACTTCACCGTCGGCGCCAGCCTGGTGACCGGCATCGGAGTTGTCGAGGGCGTCGAGTGCTTGATCACGGCGAACGATCCGACGGTCAAGGGTGGTGCCAGCAACCCGTGGACGCTGCGCAAGGCGCTGCGTGCGGACGAGATCGCGCGGGCGAACCGGTTGCCGGTGATCAGCCTGGTCGAGTCCGGTGGTGCGGACCTGCCGACGCAGAAGGAGATCTTCATCCCGGGCGGCGCGATGTTCCGCGATCTGACTCGGTTGTCGGCGGAGGGGATTCCGACGATCGCGCTGGTGTTCGGCAACTCGACCGCCGGCGGCGCGTACATCCCGGGCATGAGCGACTACGTGGTGATGGTCGACGGCGGCGCGAAGGTGTTCCTGGCCGGTCCGCCGCTGGTGAAGATGGCGACCGGCGAGGACGCCGACGACGAGTCGCTCGGTGGCGCCTCGATGCACGCCAGGAAGTCCGGGCTCGCGGACTACTTCGCGGTCGACGAGCACAACGCGATCCGGCTCGGCCGCCAGATCGTGTCCCGGTTGAACTGGCGCAAACTCGGTCCGCCGCCGGCTCCGTCGTACGCCGAACCGCTGTTGGACGAGGACGAGTTGCTCGGGATCGTGCCGGGGGATCTGAGGATCCCGTTCGATCCGCGGGACGTGATCGCGCGGGTGGTGGACGGGTCGGTGTTCGACGAGTTCAAGCCGCTGTACGGGTCGTCGCTGGCGACCGGCTGGGCGTCGGTGCACGGGTATCCGGTCGGCATCCTGGCGAACGCGCGCGGCGTACTGTTCAGCGAGGAGTCGCAGAAGGCGGCGCAGTTCATCCAGTTGGCGAACCGCGCGAACACGCCGCTGATCTTCCTGCACAACACCACCGGCTACATGGTCGGGCAGGAGTACGAGCAGGGCGGGATCATCAAGCACGGCGCACAGATGATCAACGCGGTCGCGAACTCCAAGGTCCCGCACATCTCGATCCTGATGGGCGCGTCGTACGGCGCCGGCCACTACGGGATGTGCGGCCGGGCCTTCGATCCACGCTTCCTGTTCGCCTGGCCGTCGGCGAAGTCGGCGGTGATGGGTCCGCAGCAGCTCGCGGGTGTTCTGTCGATCGTGGCGCGTGCCGCCGCGGCCGCGAAGAACCAGCCGTACGACGAGGACGGCGACGCCAAGATGCGCGCCTACGTCGAAGGCCAGATCGAGGCGGAGTCGCTGCCGATGTTCCTCTCCGGCCGGCTGTACGACGACGGCGTGATCGACCCGCGCGACACCCGAACAGTCCTGGGCATCTGCCTGTCCGCGATCCACTCGGCACCGGTGGAGGGCACCTCCTCCTTCGGCGTCTTCAGGATGTGAGGGGCACATGCTGACAAGTGTTCTGGTGGCGAACCGCGGCGAGATCGCGCGGCGGATCTTCCGGACGGCGCGGTCGCTCGGTCTGTCGACGGTCGCGGTGCATTCGACCGCCGATGCCGGGATGCCGTTTGTGGGTGAGGCGGATGCGGCGGTGCATCTGCCGGGGAACGCGCCTGCTGACACCTACCTCCGTGGTGAGTTGGTGATCGAGGCGGCGTTGAAGGCGGGGGCGGATGCGGTGCATCCGGGGTACGGGTTCCTGTCGGAGAACGCCGGGTTCGCGCGGGCGGTGATCGATGCCGGGTTGACCTGGATCGGGCCGCCGGTGGACGCGATCTCGTCGATGGGCTCGAAGATCGAGGCGAAGAAGCTGATGGCGGCCGCCGGTGTGCCGGTGCTCGCCGAGCTGACCCCGGCCGAGGTGTCCGAAGGCGACTTGCCGGTGCTGGTGAAGGCATCGGCCGGCGGTGGTGGGCGTGGGATGCGGGTGGTCTCGCGGCTGGCGGATCTGCCGGCTGAGATCGAGGCTGCGTCGGCGGAGGCGCTGTCTGCGTTTGGTGACGGGACGGTGTTCTGCGAGCGGTACCTCGCGGCCGGGCGGCACATCGAGGTGCAGATCATGGCCGATCAGCACGGCACGATCTGGGCGGTCGGCGAACGCGAATGCTCCATCCAGCGCCGCCACCAGAAGGTCGTCGAGGAAGCCCCGTCGCCGTTGGTCTCAAGCATTCCGTCGATGCGGGGCGAGCTGTTCGACGCGGCGCGGAAGGCAGCGGCGGCCATCGGGTATGTCGGCGCGGGGACCGTCGAGTTCCTGGCGGACGAGGGTGGCGCGTTCTACTTCCTCGAGATGAACACGCGGCTCCAGGTCGAACATCCGGTCACCGAGGAGACCACGGGGTTGGACCTGGTGGAGCTGCAGTTCGCGGTCGCGTCAGGTGAGCGGCTGCCGGTGGATCCGCCTCCAACAGTCGGGCATGCGATCGAGGTGCGGTTGTATGCCGAGGACCCGGCGCAGGACTGGCAACCGCAGACCGGAGTGGTCCGGAAGTTCGAGGTGTCGCCGGACCTTCGGGTGGACTCCGGGGTTGAGGACGGTTCGGAGGTTTCGCCGTACTACGACGCGATGCTCGCGAAGGTGATTGCATCGGGCCCGGAGCGAACGACGGTGGCGCGGCGGTTGGCGGGGGAGCTGGCCCGGGCCACGATCCACGGCGTGCAGACGAACCGGGATCTGCTGGTGTGGGTTCTGCGGCACCCGGCGTTTCTTGCTGGGGAGACCGATACTGCGTTCTTCGAGAAGCATGGTGTTGGTGTCGCGGTCGGTGCGGAGGTGCTGCAGGCGTCGGCCTTGGCTGCTGCTTTGGCGGAGGCCGCCGGGCGGGTCGGGCCGGTGCGAGTGCCGAGTGGGTGGCGGAATGTGCCGTCGCAGCCGCAGCGGAAGGCCTATCGCGTTGGTGCTGCGACCGTTGAGGTCGGGTATCGGCTGACCCGGGACGGGTTGGTTGTCAACGGCAACATAGCGCTCGTGGACTCCGCGCCGGAGCGGGTGGTGCTGGAAGTTGACGGCGTACGTCGGGTCTTCCACGTAGGCACGTACGACGGGTTGGTGTGCGTGGACTCGCCGCTTGGGTCGGTGGCTCTTACACCGGTGGAGCGGTTCACGGATCCGTCGCAGCAGGTGGCACCGGGGTCGTTGGTGGCGCCGATGCCGGGGACGGTGATCCGCCTCGGCGTGCAGGTGGGTGACGAGGTGAAGCAAGGACAGCCGCTGCTGTGGTTGGAGGCGATGAAGATGGAGCACACCATCTCCGCGCCGGCCGACGGCGTACTCAGTGAACTCAGGGTCGAAGCAGGTCAACAGGTCGAGGTCGGCGCCGTATTGGCGGTCGTTGGGGAGGATGAGTGAGCGAGCGTAGCGAGGTCACCATCAAGCACAGTGTGTCTGGTGCCTCATCGGCGCCCGGAGCGAAGCGAGGACGTCGATGAGTTTCGTGGAATCCGAGGAACGCCAGGCGCTGCGCAAGGCGGTGGGCGAGCTCGGGAAGAAGTACGGCTACACCTGGTTCAACCAGCAGGCACGGACCGGCGGCCACACGACCGAGCTCTGGCTTGAGGCCGGCAAACTCGGCTACCTCGGGGTGAACCTGCCCGAGGAGTACGGCGGCGGAGGCGGCGGCATGGCCGACCTGTCGATCGTGCTGGAGGAACTCGGCGCGGCCGGGTCCCCACTGCTGATGATGGTCGTCTCGCCGTCGATCTGCGGCACTGTGATCTCCCGCTTCGGCACCGACGAGCAGAAGCAGCGCTGGCTGCCCGGCCTGGCCGACGGTACGACGATCATGGCGTTCGCGATCACCGAGCCGGACGCCGGATCGAACTCGCACCAGATCACCACGACCGCGCGCCGTACCGACGACGGCTGGTCGCTGTCCGGCCGGAAGGTCTTCATCTCCGGCCTGGACGTGGCGCAGGCCGTGCTCGTGGTCGGCCGCACCGAGGACGCGCGGACCGGCAAGCTGAAGCCGGCTCTGTTCATCGTCCCGGTCGACGCACCGGGCGTGGAGTTCCAGCAGATCGAGATGGATCTGATCAGCCCGGACAAGCAGTTCTCACTGTTCCTGGACGACGTACACCTGCCACGGGAGGCACTGGTCGGCGCCGAGGACGCGGCCCTGATGCAGCTGTTCGCCGGGCTCAATCCGGAGCGCATCATGGCGTCCGCGTTCGCGGTCGGGATCGCTCGGCACGCGCTCGGCAAGGCGACCGCGTACGTCAAGGAGCGCCAGGTCTGGAAGGCCCCGATCGGTGCCCACCAAGGGCTGGCGCATCCGCTCGCGCAGATCAAGATCGAGCTCGAACTGGCCCGGCTGATGATGCAGAAGGCGGCCGCGCTGTACGACGCCGGGGATGACCTGGGCGCAGGCGAGGCCGCGAACATGGCGAAGTACGCCGCCGGCGAAGTCGCGGTCCGCGCCACCGACCAAGCCGTCCAGTCGCTCGGCGGAAACGGCATGACGGTGGAGTACGGCGTCGCCTCGCTGGTCGCGGCCGCGCGCGCCACCCGGATCGCGCCGGTCAGCCGCGAGATGATCCTGAACTTCGTCGCCCAGCACTCGCTGGGACTACCCAAGTCCTACTGAGGTCCGCCACAGTCTGATCACCCACCGGGCCAGGAGAGGATCCCCGCCGATGATCATCACGAGCCAGTTCCCACCCGTCGAGGTCCTCGACGTACCCATCCACGACGCCGTCCTCGGCCGGGCCCAGGAGTACGGCGATCGGCCGGCGATGGTCGACGGCGTCACCGGCAAGGAGCTCAGCTACGCGCAGCTGGACGGGATGACCCGCCGGGTCGCGGCCGGTCTCGCCGAGCTCGGCGTCCGGCACGGCGACGTGATCGCGCTCTACAGCCCGAACACGATCCTCTACCCGGTCGTCTTCTACGGCGCCACTCGCGCCGGAGCGACTGTCACCACAGTCAACGCGCTCTACACAGCCGACGAGCTGCACAAGCAACTGGTCGACTCGAAGGCGAAGCTGCTGGTGACGATCTCGCTGTTCCTGCCGGTCGCGACCGCGGCGATCGAGGGCACCGATGTCGGCGAGATCTTCGTCTGCGACAGCGCCGAGGGGTACCGCTCGGTGATGGAGCTGCTCGCGTCGACCGGACCGGAGCCGGAGGTGACCATCGATCCGGCGAACGACGTCGCCGTCCTGCCGTACTCGAGCGGGACGACGGGCGTGGCCAAGGGCGTGATGCTGACGCACCGCAACATCGCCACCAACATCGCGCAGGCCGAGCCGATGATCACGCTCGGGGAGGACGAGCGGATCATCGCGATCCTGCCGTTCTTCCATATCTACGGCCTGTCGGTGCTCATGAACCTGCCGCTGCGGCTCGGCGCGACCGTGGTGGTGCTGCCGAAGTTCGACCTGCAGCAGTTCCTGACCACCCTCGACCAGCACCGGATCACGCGGGCGTTCGTGGCTCCGCCGGTCGTGCTGGCGCTGGCGAAACACCCGGCGGTCGACGGCGTCGATCTGTCCGCGCTGAAGCACGTGACGTCAGCGGCTGCACCTCTGGACGGCGAGCTGGCCGAGGCCTGCGCGAAGCGGCTCGGATTGCATGCGGTGCTGCAGGCGTACGGCATGACCGAGCTGTCACCGGGAACGCACGCCGTACCGCAGGACGACCCGGAGCCGCCGCCCGGTGCCGTCGGCAAGCTCTTCCCGTCCACCGAGATGCGACTGGTCGGTGCCGACGGCAACGATGTGGGCGATGCCGAGACCGGCGAGATCTGGATCCGCGGACCGCAGGTGATGAAGGGGTACCTGGGCCGCCTGGCGGAGACCGACGCGACCGTGGACCAGGACGGCTGGCTGCACACCGGCGACATCGGCCGGATGGACGCGCGCGGCTACCTGTACGTCGTCGACCGGGTGAAGGAACTGATCAAGTACCACGGCTACCAGGTGCCGCCGGCCGAACTGGAGGCCGTGCTGCTCACCGACGACCGGATCGCGGACGCGGCGGTGATCGGCGTCCAGGCCGACGGCAACGAAGTGCCGAAGGCCTTCGTGGTGCCGATGCCCGGCGTCGAACTGACCGCCGACGAAGTGATCGAGTACGTCGCCGCCCGGGTGGCGCCGTACAAGAAGATCCGGCAGGTGGAGTTCATCGACGCGGTGCCGAAGGCGGCGTCGGGCAAGATCCTGCGGCGTGAACTGCGGGCGCGCGAGGCTGCTGCCCGTGAGTGAAGTGCTGAAGGCACCCCAGCAGGACCGCAGCCGGGCCACCCGGCAGCGGTTGCTCGAGGCGGCCGTCGAGTCGCTCGCCGAGGTCGGGTACGCCGCGACGACGGTGAGCGTCGTGGCCACCCGGGCCGGGGTGTCGCGGGGTGCCGCCCAGCACCACTTCCCGACGCGGGCGGACCTGTTCGAGGCGGCCGTCGAGTACATGACCGAGGTGCGGCTGGCGGAGATCAAGGCGCAGGCGGCCGCATTGCCCAGCGGCCCGGCGCGGACCGAGGCGATCGTCGGGATGCTGGCGGACGTCTACACCGGACCACTGTTCCGGGCCGCGCTGCATCTGTGGGTGGCCGCGTCGACGGAGGCCGCGCTGCGGACGCAGATCGTCCGGCTGGAAGCACACGTGGGACGCCAAGCCCACCGGGCTTTGCTGGAAGTGCTGGAGGTGAGTGAACGGACTCCCGGCGTACGCGAGACCGTGCAGGGCGTGCTGGACATGGCCCGCGGGCTGGGACTCGCCGACCTGCTCACAGACGACAGCGCACGCCGCAAGGGGATCGTCCGGCAGTGGAGCCGCATCCTCGATCAGGCTCTGCGCGCTCCTGGGGTGTGACCGAACGCCGCCCGGAACGTGTCGATAAAGGCACTCGTCGACGCCCAGCCGCACTGATGCGCGACCCGCGTCACCGAGTCGCCCGTGGCCAGCAGCCGGAGCGCAAGGTGCAGCCGGAGCTGCGTCCGCCACTGCGGGAAGGTCATGCCGAGGTCCGTCCTGCACAACCGGCTGAGAGTCCGCTCACTCGCGCCGACTTCCCGGCCGAGCTCGGTGAGCGTTCTGGCGTCCGCAGGATCAGCACGCAGGAGGTCGCAGACGGCGGCCAGCCGTGCGTCCTTGGGTGTCGGCAGGTACGTAGGACGCTGGGGCGATCGCCTCAGCTGATCGAGCAGTACCAGGTGGAGCCGCCGCCGTTCGTCCGCGTCCACCTCTTCCTCTGACGTGTAGGTGAGGAGCAGTTCCCGCAGGAGTGGGCTCACGACGAGGGCTGAAGGTGCGCCGAGGCCCAGTGGGTTCTCCTCGAGTCCCACGGTGTGCAGCGCGGTTTCGCCGTACGCGCGGTGCTCGTGCAGGGTGCCGGCCGGAACCCAGATCGCTCGGGTCGCCGGCACGATCCAGCTGCCTGCATCCGTGGTCACCGACAGGACGCCGCGGCCGGCGTACACGATCTGGTTCCGGTCGTGCCAGTGCGCCTCGATCGCACCGCCGGCCGGGATCGGCCGGATTCCGGTGTTCGCGGGACGGAGCTGGCGGATTTCCGGCATAGGTTGGCATTTTATCGGAAGCCGGACAGCCGCCTCGGCGACAACGATCGACGGTGTGCTGAGACTTCGACCGATCGGACTGATGGCGATCGGGCACGCGTGCGTGGATGTGTACCAGGGCGCCGTACCGGCGCTGGTGCCGTTCCTGGTCGCCGAGCGCGGGCTCGGGTACGTCGCGGTGTCCGGGATCACGCTGGCCGCGACGCTGCTGTCCTCGGTGGTGCAGCCGGTGTTCGGCGTACTGACCGATCGGCGGCCGCTGGCCTGGCTGATCCCGGTCGCGATGACGACGGCGGGACTCGGGATCGCGCTGGTCGGCGTCGGCGAGACGTATCTGCTGAGCTGGCTGGCGGCCGCGCTGTCCGGGCTCGGCGTCGCCGCCTATCACCCGGAGGCGGCGCGGATGGCGCGCGCGGTGAGCGGCGGCAGCCACGTCGGGATGAGTTGGTTCTCGGTCGGCGGGAACGTCGGATTCGCGCTGGCGCCGGTGTTGGTCACGCCGATCATGGCGGCTGGCGGATTGTCGCTGACACCGCTGCTCGTCGTACCGGCGCTGGTCGGTGCGGTGATCACCAGGCTGGCTGTGCGCTCCGCACGCTTGGTTGCTGGAGGCAACCGGCTGGATCGGGCCGGGAATGACGACTGGCCGTCGTTCCTGCGGCTGTCGGCGATCATGATCTGCCGCTCGATCGTGTTCGTCGGCCTCGGCACCTTCATCGCCCTGTACGCCGGTCAGCGGGTCGGCGGTGGCACGACGACCGGTGGGGCGGCGTTGTTCGTGCTGTTCGCGGCCGGCGCCCTCGGCACCCTGCTAGGCGGCCGGTTCGCCACCCGCTACGGGCGGGTCCGGACGATGCGGACGTCGTACGCCGTCGCCGTACCGGCCATCGCGGCGCTGGTGTTCGTGCCCGGTCCGGCGTTCTTCGGCTTCCTCGCGCTGACCGCGATCGCGATGTCGATCCCGTTCTCGCTGCACGTCACCCTCGGCCAGGACTTCCTTCCGGGCCGGGTCGGCACCGCGGGCGGCATGACCCTCGGTCTCGCGGTCAGCATCGGCGGGGTCGCCACTCCGGTTCTTGGCACGATCGCCGAACACACCTCGCTGCGCGTCGCGCTCAGCCCGCTGATCGCGCTGGTTCTGACCGGCTGCCTGATGGGCTTCGCGCTGAACGAACCCGCTACCGGGTAGCCGCCGTGGTCGCCCGCTGGGCGATCCGGCGGTCGACCTTCTCGGCCAGGTGGTTGGGGGAGCACTCGGCCAGGTGGTCGCGGACGAGCAGGTGGATGAAGGAGTACTCGCCGCGTCCGGTGCGGGCAAGCACGTACCGGTCGGCGGCGTACCGGAGGAAGGCGCGGCGGCGCCACGGGAGGTAGCCGGTCCAGCGGAGCAGGAAGTCGTGCAGCAGGCGGGAGAGCGGTCCGGCGAACAGCGGTGGCCGACGCCGCCAAGCTTTCGCGGCGACAGCGCCGGTGATCACACCGGCCACCGCTTCGAGGTCAGGGGAAGTCAGATCGGCGCCGAGTGCCACGGCCAGCAGGAATCCGGCGGCTGCACCGCCCAGCACCCACGAATCCATCCACCAACCATGTCCAGCGGGCTGCTGGACCACGTGGTCGGTCGGTAGCGACTTGACCATCCGGATGCCTTGCGCGACGAGTAGTCCGATTGCCAGACCGGTGGCGAAGCTGTCGGGCCGATCACCGATGCTGAGCGTCAGCCCGCCGGCCGCTACCACCACAGCGAGCCGGACTCCGAGCAGCAACCGCCGCCGGTTGCTGTGAGAGACGACCTGCTCGACGACGTACGACGCTGCGATCGCAGCCGCCTCGACACCGAGCACCAGCCACACCGGGAGGAACTCGACCAGTCCCATCACGGCGACGGTCACAACGACCGTGCACGCCGTACTCAGGACAAGCGTGAGCGCGAGCAGTGGCGTCCGCTGCGGCTTGGGCTCTTCGGTCATGAGGGCCTGCCACGGGTGCGGCTTGATATGCACGAGCAGCAATGCCGCTCCGGCCAGGGCCAGTCCGGCGAGTACGCCGTACTGCGCGAGCGTCACGAGGATCGCGCCCGCGGCGAGCCCGGCGAAGATGCCGGGCAGGCTGACCGCGTGGGCCAGGTAGTCCACCTCTGGCAGGGACAGGCCGTACCAGCCGTTGGGGAACAGCCACCGCGGTACGGCGGTCCGGTCGCCGGCGCGGCTGCGGGTCCACCACGCCAGGCACCAGAGCGAGCGGACGGCCGTCCTGGAGTCGTACTGGCGGCTGGTGGAGCGGTGTCGGGCCAGGACCTCGCTGATGTAGGTGTCGAACAGTTCGCGCCGCAGGTCCGCGACACCGCTGGCGACGACCTCCTCCGGCACGCGGCCGTGGTACGCGAGGATCATCACGTTCAGCATCAGTGGTGAGTTGACCAGGTCCCACAGTTCGTCGTCCTGCTCGATCGCCGCGCGCGCACCGTCCAGGTCCGGACCGACGGCGGCGAAGTAGTCGAGCACCTGCTGCCGGGTGAGTGGCCTGATGTGCACAGCGCCGTGCAGGCTCAGCTGGTCGGGAAGCAGCTCGTAGTCCTGGGTGCGGCAGGTGATGGCGAGCCTGCCGATCAGGTAGCGGCGGCGGAACTCCTCGATGACCGGTGCGAGCTTGGCGCGGCTCGGTTTGGCGATCTCGTCGAGGCCGTCGAGCAGGAGTGCCAGGCGACCACGGCGCAACCAGGTGCGTCCGACGGCGGCCGGGATGCCGTAGCGGTTGTCGAGCTCGCCCAGCAGCCAGCGGACGAAGCCGGCCAGGAGTGGGCTGTCCTGTGGCTCGTCGTCGTCCTTCCGCGACGGCTGCGCGGTCCAGCCGGCCAGGTCGATCAACACCGGGATCGGCTTGCTCTCGTCCGCGTGGGCCTGCTCGGCGAGGGCGCGGGCGAGCTCAAGTAGCAGAGTGGTCTTGCCTGCACCCGGTGCGCCCAGGATCAGCATCGAGTCCTGCAGTTGGTCGAACACCGTGGCGATGTCGGTGTCATCGGAGACCGGTCGGGGCGAGCTGTCGAGTGGCTGGACCAACAGGTCGTACGGGCGGATGACGGCTTCGGGACGCTCCTCGAGCGCCAGCGCGATGCGGGTGCGAGAGGCGAGTGACCCGGCCACACGCTGGGACAGGTAGCGGTCGACGCGAGCCAGTGCGTTGGGCCGATTGCGCGGATGGCCGGCGGAGCGGCCGGAGACGGTGGGCAGCCGACGGCTGCGGAACTCGAACAGTGCGGTCACGATCGCGACCAGCCAGAGCGCACCGATCACCGGCCAGGTCCAATCCGCGTACGGCGCGAGGAAGCCAGGAGCAGTGCCACCGGTGCCGACGTTGATCGCGATCGGCAGCAGTACGAGCGTGAGCGACACGGTCACCACGAGCACGACGGCACGCAGCATCCCATCCCGAATCCTCACCCCCCGGAGCGTAGCCGCGCATTAGCCGACCGTGCCTGGCCTAGCGTGCGTCCACCTGACGATCCGGGGCTGCGGGAATCGTTGTCCCGGCAGCTAGATTGACCTTTGTCATGACTACTGAGCGGATCGACCGGGCGAGTGTGGGCCTTCGGTCGGAGCGGGGACCGATCCTGCTCGCGGTGATGCTGAGCGTCGGGCTGGTGGCGATCGACGCGACCATCCTGGCCACGGCCGTTCCGTCGGTGGTCGACGACCTCGGCGGGTTCACCCAGTTCCCCTGGCTGTTCTCCATCTATCTGCTGGCCCAGGCCGTCTCGGTGCCGATCTACGGCAAGCTCGCCGACCTGCGCGGCCGCAAGCCGATCATGCTGGTCGGCGTCGGGCTGTTCCTGCTCGGCTCGGTGCTGTGCGGGTTCGCCTGGAGCATGCCGGCGCTGATCGCGTTCCGGCTGATCCAGGGTCTCGGCGCGGGCGCGATCCAGCCGATCGGGATGACGATCGTCGGCGACATCTACACGGTGGCGGAGCGGGCCAAGGTCCAGGGCTACCTGGCCAGCGTGTGGGGCATCTCGTCGTTCGTCGGCCCGACCCTCGGCGGCGTGTTCTCCGACTTCATCTCGTGGCGCTGGATCTTCTTCGTGAACATCCCGCTCGGCATCGCCGCCGCTTGGGCGTTGGTCCGTCGCTTCCACGAGAACGCCGTACCGAAGACGAGCCACCGGATCGACTACGCCGGTGCGGTGCTGCTGGCGATCGGCGGCTCAATGCTGTTGCTCGGCCTGCTCGAGGGCGGAGTGATGTGGTCCTGGGATTCGAGCGCGAGTATCGCGATCCTCGCCGGGGCGGTCGCCCTGCTGACCGCATTCGTCGTGGTCGAGCGTCGCGCGGCCGAGCCGGTGCTCCCGTTATGGGTGCTCAGCCGGCGCGTCCTGAACTCGGCCAACTCGGCGGCCCTGCTGATCGGCGTGCTGATGATCGGCCTGTCGACGTACGTGCCGCTCTTCGCCCAGAGCGTGCTGGGTACGTCGGCTCTGGTCGCCGGGTTCGCGTTGGCCGCTATGACGTTGGGCTGGCCGATCGCTGCCTCGGTGGCCGGGCGGATCTACCTGCGACTCGGGTTCCGTACGACGATGCTGTTCGGCGCGTGCATCGTCGTCGTTGGCGCCGGGCTGCTGCTCACGGTCGGGCCTGAGAGTTCCGTGCTGCACCTGGCCGGTGCGTGCTTCGTCATCGGCATCGGACTCGGCTTCTCGGCGTCGCCGTCGGTCGTGGCTGCGCAGTCGTCGGTCGAGTGGCAGACGCGTGGCGTGGTGACGGGCGCGAACATGTTCGCCCGATCGGTCGGCAGCGCGATCGGAGTGGCCGCCTTCGGTGCCGTGGCCAACGGTGTGGTCGCTGCACGTCTTGGCGACGACCACGCCGACCTGGAGACACTGCCCGGCGAGGTCCTGGCCCCGGCCATCCACGACGTCTACTACGGCGCCGCGGGTGCTGCCGTCCTACTCGTCGCTGCCGTTCTCTTCATGCCGAACCGGATCCCCGAGCAGCCCAACCGGGTCTAGGGGCGTGTCTGACGGTCCCGCGCCGTAGCGAGCAGGTGCTCGGTGCGGTGCATCGGCGTGCTGGAGCGAAGGCCTCGATGTGGTTCCATCGTGGCCTTTGCTCCAGTGCGGCGAGGTGCCGTGCCGAGCACCGCGCAGTAGGCGGGGGACCGTCAGACAGGCCCTCGTCCTACCTCGGTGCGCCAGGTGGCGTGCAGTGCTTGGAGACGTTGGGCGATCTCGGGCTCCTCGGTCATGCGGTTGTGTTGCTCGCTTAGGTCGGCGGCGAGGTTGGTCAGCTGCCAGCCGGAACCCATGGGGGCGTGCTCGTACTCGCTGAGGTGCGCGACGGATGGGCTGTCGCTGTCGACCCAGCTGAGTTTCCAGTCGCCGGATCGCACGGCCCACTGGAAGCCGCAGTCCCAGTGCAGGGCGGTGTGGGCGGACTGGGTCTCGCCGGTGAGCACCGGCAGCAGGTCGACGCCGTCCGACTCGGCCTGACCACCTGCCGCCGCGACCAGGGTGGGCACGAGGTCCAGCGTGCTGACCAGTGCGTCCGTCTGCTGTGCGGCCGGCAACTGCTCCGGCCAGCGCCACAGCATCGGGACCCGGATGCCGCCTTCCCAGACCGTGTACTTCGTCCCGCGCAGTGGAGTGTTGTCGGCGAAGTTGCAGGTCGATCCACCGTTGTCGGTGGTGTAGACGACCAGAGTGTTGTCCGCCTGACCGGTGGCGTCGAGCAGGTCGAGCAGCTTGCCGATCTCGGCGTCCATCAGTTCGAGCTGCGCCAGGTAGTACTCGCGCCCGTGCGGGAGGTTCGGCACGATCACGTCGTCGTACCACTCGGTGTAGGTGCGGCCGGAGTCAGGCTTCCAGTCGTTGTACTCCGGCAGACCACGGCGGGCGAGTTCGTCGGCGGGCAGTTGCCAGCAGAAGTTGTGCACCGCGTTGAAGGCGAGCATGCAGAAGTACGGGCGTTCGTCCTCGGTCTCGATGAACTCCGCGGCGCGGCGGCCGAGCTCGCTGGTCAGGAAGCCCTCGTGCTCGACCGGTTCGTCACCGGACAGCAGTGGCTGCACCGCCATGTACTTGGCGGCATCGGCGCCGTACTCGCTCTGGGACTGCTCGGAGTGGTGCAGATAGTTGAGCCGACCGAGCGACTGTCCGGCCAGGCCGTACAGCGTCTCCTCGAAGCCGTGCTGTGGTGGGCAGGCCCGGTCCCCGACATTCTCGCCGCCGTAGTGGACCTTGCCGAAGTACCCGGTCCGATAGCCGCGCTCCTGCAGCAGCTCAGCCAGACTCGGTACGTCGTCCGGCGCGAAGGAGGCCGAGTCGAACCACTGACCACCCCACCGCTGCTGGTACCGCCCCGAAATGATCCCGGCCCGCGACGGACTACAGATCGGCGCAGTCACATAGGCACTGGAGCAACTCACTCCACCACGAGCCAGCCGATCCAGCCCCGGCGTCCGCACCTCAGAATGCACCCCCCGCGCACTCCGATCCGCATACCCATGATCATCCGACACGATCAACAAGATGTTCGGCACCGACGTCACGCCTCAGCACTCTGCCACACCTTGCGGCGCGTGCACTGGCACCGGTTATCTCTGATGCGGGTCGTCGCCGCGCGGGTCTAGGTTGGGGGAATGCGTGCGGTCGACTGTGTCGGTGCCTTGATCCGGGACGAGCAGCAGCGTGTCTACGTGCAGCGGCGTACGGCGGAGCGGCGGTTGCTGCCGGGGATCTGGGACATCGTCGGCGGGCACCTGGAGGCGGGCGAGACACCGGAGCAAGCGCTGGCGCGGGAGGTCGAGGAGGAGACCGGCTGGAAGGTCCGCGACATCCTCTGGACCGTCGCCGACTGGGAATGGGAGCACGAGGGCCGAGTACGGCGTGAGCTCGACTACCTGATCACGGTCGACGGGGACCTGAGCCGGCCGCGACTCGAAGAGGGCAAGCACGACGCATCGGCCTGGGTCGGGCCGGACGACCTCGAACTGCTGATGGTCGGCCGCACCGACGGCGACCGGCGGCTGCGCGACATAGTGGCCCACGCGGTCCGGACCCGGTTCACCGAGCGCCTCCGGCTCGAACCGATGACCGCGCCGGGCGCCGTACTGCCCGGACATGCCGCGGACCTCGAGATTCTGCATGCCGATCCGTGGGTCGCCCAGTGGTTCGCCGGCACCTGGTCCGCCGAGGAGTCACTTGAGCGGGCCACCGGGATGCATGAGGCATGGGAGCGGGACGGCGTCAGCAAGTGGATGGCCTACGACCGGACGTCCGGTGCACTGGTCGGTCGGGGCGGGCTCTCGCGCCTGGGGGACTCCGAGCAGATGACCGCGCTCGTGGGGTCCGAGTGGGCGGCCGATCGGCTCGAACTCGGGTGGAGTCTGCTCACGGCGTACCGCGGCCAGGGCATCGCGACCGAGATCGGCCGGGCCGGACTGGACTTCGCGTTCCGCACGCTCGGTGGGAACTCGGTCGTCGCGTTCACCGAGCGGATCAACCGTGCGTCCCGGGCGGTGATGGAGCGGCTCGGGATGACCTACGTGGGTGAAGCCACCTACGAAGGGCTGGTCGAGGGCTCGGCCGAGGTCCAGCCGGACGCGCCGTTCGCGGTGTACATCACCGGACCCGAAGCGGACATCCACCGGTCATAGCCGCGGCCCGTGGAAAGGGCTCCGCTGTGTGATCGCCCAGGCGCGGCGGTCACACAGCGGAGCCGGCCACCTCAGGGGGTGGCTCTCGGTGAGGTGTCAAGAGCCACCGGTGTCCTACCGCCCAGGACACTCGGCCCAGCCTGGCCCGAGGTGTCGGCCAGGAGGTGGTTTGGAACGGCTGGGCGGCGGTGATACAGGGAGCTCAACCGCCAGGCCCAGCCGGGTTCGGGAGGGCGGTGTGGTCCGGAGCTGAGGAGTGCTCCGGACCACACCTGGGTTTCGTCCGGGACTGAGGAGTGTCTCGGACCTTCCAGCGCTGCCCCTGAGCGTGAGGAGCCCCCAGGGCGCAGCGAACCGGGTCTGAGGAGGACCCGGAAGGTCACGGTGTTTCAGTCGGTGCTGTCGTGCGGGCCGAGGACGTCGTTGGTGACTCGGAGACCGGCGAAACGGCGCCGCATCGCCTGCTCGTAGCGGGCCGCCAACGGCGCCTCCGCGACGTACTGAGCGATCACGTGCTCGCCGAACCAGACCCGAACTCGGCGCCGGTGCTGTCTCGACGTCATTTCCGCGATGGTCACTACTTCTCACCCCGTAACTCTGAGCCCTTGCAACCAGTTGGACTTACTGGTTGTCATGGCAGTAATGGTGCACGAGCCCAACGTGACCGCTCTAGGACCTGGACCGGACCTTTGCCGGACCTCTTCCGGACCTCTCGCGGACATCTGGGGGACCGCACCTTGTCGTGGGGCATCAGTCGAGACAACGTCTGATCTGACGTGAACGGGAGGAACGATGGCGGGGAGGTACACGCCAAAGACGGTCCTGGCGCACCTGATCCAGCGCCGGAACCAGACCTACTCCGAGATCGTCGCCGAGTTCGTCGAGCTGGGTGGAACCATCACCGAGCGGCACCTGCGGCGCCTCGCATCGGGCGAGCGCGCGGGTACCACTCCTCAGACCCGGCGCACCCTGCAACGCATGTTCGGAAAGCCGGTCGAGGAGCTCTTCTCGCCGCACGTTCCCGAACAGGCATCCCAGGTGGTGCCGGCACCTGCCGCGAGTGGACGGATCACGACAGGTAATGAGATGGAGGTTCTCGACATGGCTGCCAGCCGAGCGAGGGCGTTTGCCCTCGCGGCCCAGTCCGGTCTCGGAAGCGAGGCCATGGAACAGGTGTACGACGACGTGCGTCACGTCGCGAAGGCTTACCCGCAGCGTCCGCTGCCAGAAATCCTCGGCCAGCTGGTCGAGACGCAGGACCTGGTCTTCGCGCTGCTGGAGAGCAGGCAACGCCCGGAGCACCTGCGGCAGCTGTACTTCCTCGGCGGCGTGACCGGCGGTCTGCTCGCCAAGGCGTCCCACGACCTCGGCAACCCCCACGCCGCCCTGACCCAGGCGCGGACAGCCTTCCTGTGCGCCGACAACGCCGACCACCACGGCCTGCGCGCCTGGGTGCGCGGCCTGCAGTCGCTGGTCTCGTACTGGGCCGGCAACCCCCACGACTCGGTCCGGTACGCACAGCTCGGCGCCGGGTACGCCGAGCAGGCGAACAGCACCACCAGCGTCTGGCTCCCGGTGAGCGAGGCCCGCGCCTGGGCCGCGCTGGGTAACCCGGAGGCCACCCGCGCCGCGCTCGAGCGGGCCGAAGAGGCCTGGAACACGGTGCAGAACGACGACCTGGACGACATGGGTGGCCTGTGCACCTTCGGCCGCCACCGCCAGCTGTACTACGCGGCCGACGCGCTCGCGTGGCTGCCCGGCGAGGTCGAGCAGGCGTCGCGGTACTCGAGCCAGGCCGTCGACGCCTACACGGACCAGAACCACCCGGAGTGGGCCTTCGGCGACGCCGCGGGCAGCCAGGCCGCGATGGCGATCAACCGGATCGCCAGTGGCGAGCTCGATGGCGCGGCCGACGCCATCGCGCCGGTGCTGGGCCTGCCGACCGAGCGCCGGATCAACGGCGTGGTGCACTCGGCCCGCCGGGTCCACCAGGCGCTGCGGCAGTCCGGGCGTGCGGACGACGCCCGCGAGCTGCAGGAGGAGATCGAGATGTTCACCCGGACACCGATGCAGACGTTCCCCCGGTAGCCGCCCGGATGGATCCCCTGAGCGGCGACCTGACCACGCTGCGCGAATTCCGCCCCACCGATCTGGACGACTATCTGGCCGTTGCCGGCGACGACAGGGTGACCACCTGGATGGCCTTCGACAGCTACGACCGCGCCAAGGCCGCCTCGGCCCTGGCCGGCATCATCGAACGCTCGGCCCGGGAGGACCGGCCGGATCACATGCTCGCCGTCACCCGCCGGAACGACGACCGGGTGATCGGCTTCGCCCGGCTGGCGCCCAGCGGGCCGTGGGGAGCGAAGCTCGGCTACGCCATCCACGCCGACCACTGGGGTCACGGCTACGCCACCGACGCCTCCCGGGTGATGCTGCGGTTCGCGTTCTCCACCCAGGGCCGGCACCGGGTGACCGCCGCGATCGGCCCGGAGAACGAGGCCTCGATCGGAGTGGTGAAGCGCCTCGGCTTCACCTACGAGGGCCACCTCCGCGACCACGTCTTCACCAACGGCGCCTGGCGCGACTCCCTGCTCTACTCCCTGCTGGAGAACGAGTACGCCGACTGACGGGTTGGGGCCAGGGGGAGACTGACTGTATGGCCGCCACCACTGCTGGACCGCTGGACCCGCTCCGGGACGGGTTGGCGAAGCTGATCATGACCAAGGTGGCGGGTCCGGACCCGCGCGCCGAACGCAACCGGGTGCACAACACGCCCGGTCCCCGCTGGTTCGCGCCGGACCGCCCGATCCGGCGGGTGCACGGCGACGCGTCGATGTTCGCCGGTGGACTCCGGGCGCTGCTCCTGCAGTCGCTGCACCCGCTGGCGATGGCTGCCGTGTCCGCGCACTCCGGCTACCGCGGCGACCCGTGGGGGCGGCTGCGCCGGACCAGTTACTTCCTGGCCATCACGACGTACGGCGCGATCCCGGACGCCGAGGAGGCGATCGCGCGCGTCAAGTCGGTGCACGAGCGGGTCCGCGGGACCAGTCCGGACGGGGTGAAGTACCGCGCCTCCGATCCGCATCTGCTCAAGTGGGTCCACGTGGCTGAGGTCGACAGCTTCCTCGCTGCACACCAGCAGTACGGCGTCGAACCGCTCAATGCCGAGGAGCAGGACCTGTACGTCGCGGACGCGGCACTCGTGGCCGGCAGGCTCGGAGTCATTGACCCACCGACCACAGTGGCCGAGTTGCAGCAGACACTGACGGAGTATCAGCCGGAGCTGCGCGGCACGACCGAAGCCCGCCAGGCCGCCCGCTTCATGCTCGTGCACCCACCTGTCCCGTGGGCCGCGCGCCCGGCGTACGGCGTACTCACGGCTGCTGCAGTCGGTCTGCTGCCGTGGTGGACGCGGCTGCCACTGCGGCTGCCCTACCTCCCGCTGGCCGAGCGGACCGTCGTACGCGCCGCCGGCAACGGCCTGACCAGGACCATCCGGTGGGCTCTGACGTCCCCAACACTGGGAGAAATCGGAGCGGAGTCCTGAACGCGCCGGTAGGTTGTTCTCGTGCCGCTGCGTCCTCATCGTCCACTCCCCCTGGCCACGCCGGCGGGAGTCGAGGTGCTGACCAGGATTCTGACCCAGGGCCCGATCCCGCGGGTGGAGATCGCGCGCCGGACCGGACTGTCCCAGGCGGCCGTCACCAAGGCCGTCGCGCCGCTGATCGAGACCGGGTTCGTCACCGACCAGGCACCCGTGCCGGCGGAGGACAACCAGCTCGGCATCGGCCGGCCGGTGAGCCCGCTGACCGTGGTCCGCGAGAGCGTCTCGCTGATCGGGTTGAAGGTGACCCCGACCAGCCTGATCGGCGTGACCACAGACTTCACCGCCGGGATCCTGACCGTCCGGCACCAGCGCCTCGACGACACCACACCCGAGCGGGTGGTCGACCAACTGGCGGACCTGTCGAAGGAACTGATCACCTCGCTCAAGCTG
Organism: Kribbella pittospori; assembly: GCF_004331465.1. Lineage (GTDB taxonomy): Bacteria > Actinomycetota > Actinomycetes > Propionibacteriales > Kribbellaceae > Kribbella > Kribbella pittospori. Next base: position 42,440 of record NZ_SJKB01000011.1, on the reverse strand, counting down.
GGTGAGGTGATGGCCGGGCCGCTGGTCGGGATTGGTGTGGCGGTGTCCGGCGACGTCGATGCGGCGCACGGCGTCGTACGGGACTCGCCGTTCATGGGCTGGCGGGACGTTCCTGTCGCGGAGCTGATGGGTCAGCGACTCCGGGTCCCGGTCGTGGTGACGAACGACGTACGGGCGCTGACTGTCGCCGAGCACTGGTTCGGGGTCGGCGTCGACGCGGACTCGTTTGCGGTGGTGACGATCGGGTCGGGCATCGGCTGTGGGCTTTACATCAACGGTGAGGTCGTGTCCGGGGCGTACGGCGTCTCCGGTGAGCTCGGCCATCTACCGCTGGCTCCGGGAGACCTCGTCTGCACCTGCGGGCGGCGCGGATGTGTGGAGACGGTTGCCTCGTCCGACGCAATCCTGGCCCGGACCCGGGAGACCACCGGGCGGGCGGATCTGGATCTGGCCGGGGCGATCAAGCTGGCGCACGAGGGCGATGAGCATGCGCGCGAGGCGTTCGACCGGGCCGGTGAGGTGATCGGTGCGGCGCTGGCCGCGATGGTGAACCTGGTCGGGCCGGAGCTTGTGGTGATCGCGGGCGAGGGCGTGGCGGAGTACGACCTGTACGAGGAACGGCTGCGGCGTACGTTCGCGGAGCATGCGTTCGGCGCTGCCGGCGACTGCCGCCTGATGCTGCGCTCGCACACGTTCGACGATTGGGCGCGCGGCGCTGCCGCCACGGTGATCCGCTCGTACGTCCGCGGCGAACCACCCCTCAACCGCTGAGCCCGGGCACACAGCCGCACCGTGCGCCCGGGCTCTCGCGAACTTCAGGTCCTGGCCGCGGCCAGGATTTTGCGCCAGACCTTCTTGTAGGACTCCAGGCCGTCGGCGGCGAGCGGACCGCTGGGCCCGGCCGTGATCGACACGCGCTCCGGGATCGTGCCCCAGACCGGGATGCCTTCCTCGGCGTACTGCTGCATCGCTTCCTGATAGCTCCGGGTGTAGGTCCGGGCCGAGCAGATCACCAGGCCTGCCGGGACGTCGTCCGGAACCAGTTCCAGGACCGCCTTCACGCGAGGTGTCTCCACGCCGCCGATGCGAGTCGGGATCACCACGATCCGGGCTCGCTCGAGTGCCTTGTTCAGCAGCCGCTCGTGCGACGGTGGCATGTCCACGATGCCGATGCCCTCGGGCGGCACTTTGTCGAGTGCCTTGTTCAGCAGCCGCTCGGTCGGCGCCTCCTCGATCTCGATCCTGTTCAGATGGTCGTCCTCGGAGGAGTCGACCCAGTCGGCGGCGCTGCCTTGTGGATCGGCGTCGACCAGGGTGGCTGTGCGACGGTTGGAAGATGCCAGCGCGGCCAAGTACACCGACGTGGTTGTCTTTCCGACCCCGCCCTTCAGTGCAGCTGTCACGATGATCATGAGAGTGAACTTACCCGGTCCTGTCCGATTTCCGGCGTGTCGTCGGCGTTGCTCACCCACATCGTGATAGTTGCCCCCAGCCCGTGTGAACAAGCTCAAGCCCGCTTCAGAGCTACTTCTTGCCGAGCCAGGTGTCGACCTTGGACTGGTTGTCCTTGATCCATTTCTCGGCGGCGGCGTCGGGTGTCATCTTGTCGACGGCGATCATCCGGGCTACCGCGTTCTGGTCCTCGTTGGTCCACTGGAAGTTCTTGACCAGGTCGTACGCCGGGCTGCCCGAGTCGGCGAACTCCTTCGAGACCACCTTGTCCAGGTCGTACGGCGGGTAGTCGCAGGCAACCTTCGCCGGATCGACATCGCAGCCGGACTTGTACGGCGGCAGGTCGATCTTCACCAGCTTGAGCTCGTTGAAGAACCACTGCGGCTCGTAGAAGTACGCCAGCAGCGGCTTCTTGTTCTTCTCCGCGTCCCGGAACGCCTGGATCAGCGCGGTCTCGCTACCGCTCTGCACGACCTTGTAGTTCAGCGACAGGTTCTTCACCAGCGCCTCGTCGTTCGTCACGTACGACGGGTCGCCGTCGAGCAACTGCCCCTTGCCACCGGACTCCGAGGTCTTGAACTGGGCGGCGTACTTGTTCAGGTTCTTCCAGTCGGTGATGTCCGGGTACTTCGCGGCCATCCACGGCGGCACGTACCACCCGATCACGCCCTTGACGCCGGTCGACCCCGTCTCGACCGCGACCTTCTGCTCCTCGATGTACTTCTTCTTCAGGTCCTCGTGGCCCCAGTTCTCCAGCACCGCGTCGACCTCCCCGGTGCCGAAGCCCTGCCAGGAGATCTCCTCCTTGAGGTTCTTCTTCACCACCGTGCAGCCGAGATCCTTGCTGGCCACGTACCCGACCACGGCCGCGTTCGCCTCGTACCCGACCCACGGGTTGACGGCCAGGTTGAACGTGCCGCAGTCCTTGCCACCGCTCGCGGCCGGTTGTTCCGCGCCGACCTTCTCTCCACCGCATCCGGCGAGCGCGAGTGCCGCGGCCGTCAGGACACCGGCGTACCGGAGCTTCTTCACAGCTTGTCTCCTCTAACTGTTCCGTTGAACTTCCGGGTCCGCGCGGCCGCCTGGGTGATGCGGTCGAGCAGGACCCCGAGCAGCACGATCGCCAGCCCGGCGGCCAGTCCCTTGCCGTACAGCTCGCTCTGCGCGAAGCCGGCGGCGACGTCGTACCCGAGGGCACCGGCGCCGACCAGGCCGCCGACCACCACCATCGCGAGCACGTAGATCAGGCCCTGGTTGACCGCCAGTGTGATGGCTCTGCGGGCCACCGGCAGCTGCACCTTGCTGATCACCTGCCAACTGCTGGAGCCGACCGAGTTCGCCGCCTCTACCGTTGCCACCGGCACCGCCTTGATGCCGTCAGCAACGATCTTGGTGGTGACCGGTACGGCGTACACGACGGCTGCCGCGATCGCGGTGAACCGGCTGGTGCCGAAGAGCGCCAGGAACGGCACCAGGTACACGAACGGTGGCATCGTCTGCCCGGCGTCCAGGACCGGCCGGATCCAGGTGTCGACCCGGTGCTTGCGCCCGGCCCATACTCCGAGCGCAAGCCCGACGACGACGACCACGACGGTCGCGAGCAACGTCGAGGCCAGCGTGATCATGCTGTCGTGCCACAACCCGGTGGCCACCAGCAGTCCCGAGCACACCACCGCCGGCACCGCGCCCCGCCAGCTCCCGAGTACTGCTGCAAGCGCGACAACGACCGCGGCCACGAGCCACCACGGCGACCCGGTCAGCAGGGCCTCGAGCGGGTTCAGCAGACCGTTGGTCACCGCGTCACGGACGCCGTACGTGAAACCGCCGAAGGTGTCCTGCACCCAGTTCGTCACGTCGGTGGCGATCACCGCGATCCGCGACCCGATGTTCACCGTGTCCGGGAACTCCGCCGCCCACACGTAGGTCCGGGAGAACCAGACCGCGACCAGTACTCCGACCGCGCCCGCGCCGAGCAGGACCTTCCGGCGGACGCTCGCCGTACGCCAGGGCCGGTCGCCGGCCGCGGTGGTGACGCGGTCGAGCACGATCGCGATCACCACGATCGCCAGACCGGCGTTGAACGCGACGCCGACGTCGAGCGTCTGCAGAGCAGTCAGCACGGTCTGGCCGAGACCGGGCGCATCGATCAGCGCGGCGACCGTCACCATCGACAGCGCGGCCATGATCGTCTGGTTGATGCCGACGACAACAGTGCTGCGCGACATCGGCAGCAGCACCTTGGTCAGCGTCTGGCCGCGGGTCGATCCGAGCGAACGGGCCGCCTCGACACTCTCCAGCGGGACCGAACGGATCGCGTGCGCGGTCAGCCGGACGGCCGGCGGCGCGGCGTAGATGACGGTCGCGATGGTTGCGGCGGCCGGCCCGATCGCGAAGAACAGCGTGAGTGGCGCGAGGTACACGAACGTCGGCAGCGTCTGCATCAGATCGAGCACCAGCGTCGCGACCTTGAAGGCCCGGTCCGACAGACCGGCCCAGATGCCGAGCGGGATCGCGATCAGCAAGGACAGCAGCACGGCCGCGATGGTCAGCGAGAGCGTGTCCATGCTCTCCTGCCACAGCCCTTGCAGCCCGACGAACCCGAGCCCGGCGGCGGCCAGCAGCGCGACCTTCCAGCTCCCGAACGCCCAGGCCAGGTACGCCGCCACCGCTACCACACCGAGCCAGCCGATCACCGGAACCGGACGCCCGTACGACGGTTGCGCCAGAACGTTCTGGAGCAGTACGACGAAGTGGTCCACGCCGACCCGGATCCCGTCGAAGACGGCGTTGCCCTGGCCGACGTCGTCGCGGTGATCGGTCAGCCAGCGGTGGAACGGGGTCGTCTCCTGACCGCCGAGGACGAGCGTGTCGATGCCGCGGAGCAGGAAGTACGCCGCGACCCAGACGACGAGCAGGATCCCGACGATCACGCTGCGGCGAGGTCGTCGTACCTCGAACTCGACCGAGCCGGTAATGGACGCCATCAGACGGGCTTTTTGTGAGGCGGCGCTACGACGGCGAGGATCTCCTCGTCACCGATGACGCCGAGCAGCGTGCCGTTGGAGACGACCTTGACCGGGCGGTCCGACTCCAGCACCAGCCGGGTCGCCTCCCGGACGAGCACGTCCGGGCCAAGCTCCGGTCCGTCCAGCGGCTCCTCCGGGCGCGGCTCGCGGACGATCCAGCGCAGCGTCAGTACGTCGGCCCGCTGCACGTCCCGAACGAATTCACGAACGTAGTCGTCGGCCGGAGCACCGACCAGTTCGTCGCCGGTGCCGAACTGCACCGCGGCGCCGTCGCGCATCAGCAGGATCCGGTCACCCAGCTTGAGCGCCTCGGACAGGTCGTGAGTGATGAACACCATCGTCTTGCCGACCTCGCGGTGCAGGCGCACCACCTCGGTCTGCATCTCGCGGCGGATCAGCGGGTCGAGCGCGGAGAACGGCTCGTCGAAGAGCAGTACGTCGGGGTCGTTGGCGAGCGCTCGGGCCAGACCCACGCGCTGCTGCATGCCGCCGGACAACTGCTCGGGATAGAGGTTCTCGTTGCCGGCCAGTCCGACCAGGTCGATGACCTCCTGGGCCCGGCGACGCCGGTCCGGCTTGCTCTCGCCGCGGATCTCCAGACCGTACGAGACGTTGTCGATCACCTTGCGGTGCGGCAGTAGCCCGAAGTGCTGGAACACCATCGAGAACTTGCTCCGGCGGAGTGCACGCAGCCGCTTCTCGTCGGCCGCGCGGAGGTCCTCACCCTCGAAGATCAGGCTGCCCGCGGTCGGTTCGATCAAGCGCGTGAGACACCGGACCAGCGTGGACTTGCCCGAGCCGGACAGGCCCATCACCACGAACACCTCGCCGGGTGCGACGTCGAAGCTGAGGTCGCGGACGGCCGCCGTACATCCGGTCTGGCTGTACAGCGCGGCGCGATCGAGCGAGGCGAGCTCCGGCCGGCGGGGGACGCGTTGCGCCTTCGGGCCGAACACCTTCCACAGGCCCTGGATCGACAGCAGCGCGTTGTCGTCCTGCACCCCGGGATACTCGAGCTGAGCGGTCACTGGTTCACCCTCGCATCCCCGCCACGCGGATTCGTCGTGAACCGCGACTGTATCCAACCCACAGTCCCCCGGCGCGGGCGCGGGGTGTCTGCGACGTCAGCGAACGGCCCCCACCGTCGGTGAAACTGGTAGGCCCCACGATGCGAGGAGTGGCGACATGCCTGACGTTCCCGCCGAAACCCAGCCCGCCGGGCCCGCCCCGGCGTCCGTGCGGGCACAGATCCTGTCCACCGAGCACTGGAGTCTGCTGGCGACCCGCAGCCTGGCGTGGAGCGAGAGCTTCAGCCGCGCGAGCTGGTTCGTGACGGTGGTTTCGGCGGCCATGGTCGCGCTGGCCCTGGTGGCGCAGAGCACCGACTTCGGCGTCGGTTTCCGCATCTTCGCGCTGCTCGTCATCCCTTTGCTGGTGGTCATCGGCGTGGCCACCGTCATCCGCTTGGTGCAACTCAACGGCGAGGACGTCGAGCTGGTGATCGGGATGAACCGGTTGCGGCGGGGCTATCTCGACATCGCGCCGGAACTCGAGGAGTACTTCGTCACCGGGCATCGCGAGGATGTCGCGGGGATCATGCGGACCTACGGCACCCGCCGTACGCGGATCCCGGCGACGCAGTACCTGTCGAGCATCGCGCTGCTCGTCAGCGTGATCGTGGCGGTCCTGGTCGGCGCATTGGCCGGCCTCATCGGCGACGCGCTCGGCACCGGACTCACGGTGTCCGTCGTCATCGGGATCGTCGCGGGCGCCGCGGCACTCGCGGGCGTCGTACTGCTCGTCGTCCGTCACGTCCGCCAGACCTGGGGTCAGCGGACCTGACGGATAACGATGCCTAGGGCTGGTACGGCGGTGCTTCGCCCCAGCCCCAGTGGGGGACGGGCGCCTCGGGTGGTGGAGTGGCGCCGGGCTGGGAGTTGGACAGGGCGATCCTCGTGCCCCACTCGATGTAGGCGACGAACGCCGAGCGGAACTCCGGATCGTCGGGGAGCCCGGCCGGGTCGGCGCTCTGCGCGATCAGGGCAGCCCAGCGCGAACGCTGCTCTTCGGTGAGCGCCAGGCCGAGGTGGTGGCCCAGCATCGCCGGGTAGCCGCCGAGCTCGTCGGTGTAGCGGCTGTGGCCGCGGAAGACCTCGCCCAGCCAGATCGCCACATGCTCGCGGTGCTTGTCGCTCATGTGCGCGAACACCGGCGCTAGGACCGGGTCGCTCGGCACCTTGTCGTAGAACACCTGGGTCAGGCGCAGCAGCGCCTCATGCCCACCGGCCCACTCGTACAGCGTCGGAGTCGTCGTCATGTAATGATGTAATCACGAGTGCAGGGCAGCGGCGACAGCGGCCAACTCATCCTCGATCCGGGTCGCTCCGTCCTCGGTGAACCACAGCACGTTCTGCAGGATGCGGCCGGCCGTCCAGCCGAGTGCGCGGTCCCGATCGATCCCGGTGACCTCGAGCATCAGGTCGAGCCGGTGCCGGATCGCCTTCGGCAGATCGCCGGTCGCGACCAGGTCGTCCCACCGGTTCCACAACACCGGGAAGACGTCGAAGCCGGGATCACCGGCGAGCGGCTTGGGGTCGATCACGAGCCACGGCTGCCGCTGCGCGGCCATCACGTTGGCGTAGTGCAGGTCCCAGTGCAGCAGCCGGTCACCGGAGTCCGGCAGCAGCTCGGTCACCTGGTCGACGAAACGCCGTACCAGCCGTCGGTCGGCCGGATCGACCAGCCGGGGGATCAGGCCGGGCGCGTCCTCGACCATGCCGCCGGCGATGTCCGCGAGGCGCCGGATCCCGGGCGGCGCCTGTACGGCGCTCAGCCTGACCAGAAGCTCGGCCAGGATGCGGGTCGCCTCGACGTGGTCGGGCAGGTCCTCGAGCGTGCGCGGTTCGAGCCGTTCGAGCAGCAGGGTCGAGGTCGCCGGGTCGTCCTCGAGGACCTCGACGACGTCGTCGTGGTTCCAGGTGCGCAGGCCGAGCGCCTCGCCCTCGCTCTCGTCGTTGACCGACTGGAGTTTGAGCATCGCCTCGGTTCCGTCCTGCCGGACGACCGGAAGAATCAGCGACGCCTCACCGCTCAGGGGCTCACCCGTGATGGACAACTGCCACCGGTCGAGGTACGTCGCGGCCGTGCCGGGCAGGCTCGCCAGCCACTCGGGTGACCGTTCGCTGTGGTTCCTGATCAGCTTCGCGGGAATCTCGATCACCCTCGGCACAGTAGGTGGTTCGGGTCGGATGTGCTTGGGTTTTCTCCGTGACCGAGGTGGAACGCCGGCACCGGCGAGTGCAACGCGTGGTGGCAGTGACGTATCTGGGGATCCCGCTGGTGTTGCTCGGGATCGTGGCGTGGATCAGCACGAAGGGATCGGCCGCGACCTGGATCGGTTGCGTCGTGCCGGCCGGGATGCTCGTGTTCGGGTGGATCCTCTGGCGACGGCATCGGTACATGCCGCGTTGGTGGGCCGGCGTCGGCGGGCTGTTCGGCGGGATCGCTGGGTTGTTCGCGACGCTCTATCCGCTGGTGCTCGGCGTCTGGTGGCCGGCGCTTATGGCATTGCCGGCGCTCATCGTCGGACTGGTCGCGGGGCTCGCGTTGGCCCGTGCCGCGGATCGTGCGCTGCTGGTTCCCGTCGTACCTGAACTGGCGGAGACGCCGTACGAGCTGGTCTTCCGGTTGCGCGGGATGCCGCTGGCCGCTGTACTGCTCGGCGCCGAGTCAGTGACGATCCAGGGTCATCCGTTCCCGCGGTCCGAGGAGCAGTCGCGGTCGTATCCGTTGGCCGCGATCACCGGGACCTTCGAGGTGTCGCTGAGTGGGGCCGAGCGGCTCAAGTTCCCGATCGCGATTCCACACCCGGTCGCGACCGAGGGGCCGGCGATCATCCTGCAGGCGTCCGGCGACGACTGGGTCCTGCCGAGCAACCAGGCTCCGACCCTCATCGAGCTTCTGGACCGGCGCAGGTCCATCGCATAGCCAGCGCGAACCCGAGGTCGTCGTACTGCGCTCCCGGGAAGACGCCGTCGTACAGCTCACGGAACTGGGCGCGGGACAGGTAGCGGTCGCTGGCCAGGTGATCGAGCCACGGCTTGCTGTGCCAGAACCGGAACTCGAACCACGCGTCCCGCAGCCCCAGCCGGGCGATCTGCCGTCGGAACCCCAGCCAGGCACCGAGCACGTACAGATATCGCGGTGGGGTCGGGTAGCGATCGCTCACGTTGTCGACGATCGCGACCGTGCCGCCCGGCCGGACCAGGCTCTTGAGGTGTTCGAGGCCGGCCCGGTAGTCGGGCAGGTGGTGCATCATCGTGTGGCTGTAGACCAGGTCGAAGCCGGCGTCGTCGATCGTGAACACGTCGGCCGTGCGGTACTCGAGGTTCGGCCGGGACCGGGTCCGGCGGGCGAGCTCGATCATCGGCTCGCTCAGGTCGACGCCGACGACGTGGTCGAACTGCCCGGCCAGCCGCTCGGCCGCATGTCCGGAGCCGCACCCGACATCGAGCGCACGCCGGCCGTGCAGCCCGAGCCCGAGCACCCACTCGACGTGCTGCCCGGGCTGCAGGCTGACGAACCGGTCGTACCCGGCCGCGAAACGAGCGAACGAGGCAGGGTCATCCATGCTTCGTACGATGCCGCGCGGGCCGACCTGGTTCGCCTGCCGGCGTCAGGAACCCTCGCGCTCCTTGCGGGCGGTCTCGGCCTTCTCCGCCTGCCAGCCGTCCTCGTTCTTGCCCAGCCGCCAGTAGCCGGACAGCGAGACCCGCTCACGCGGCAGGCCGCGCTCCTGGAAGAGGTTCTTGCGGATCCGGAACACGAAACCGGCCTCGCCGTGCACGAACACCTGAACGTCGCCGGCCGGGAAGTCGAGCGACTCGAACGCGGCGACCAGCCCGTCGCCACGACCGTCCGACGTGCCCGCGCGGTGGAACCAGGTCACGTCGACGTCGCCGGAGCCGCTGAGCTTCTGCTCCTCGGTCTCGTCCTCCACCTCGACCAGGACCGTCGCCCGCGCACCCGGCGGCAACTGCTCGACCGCGGAACCGATCGCCGGCAGGGCACTCTCGTCGCCGACCAGCAGGTGCCAGGCCGCCGCCTCGTCCGGCGCGTAGGCGCCACCCGGACCGTTGAACCACAGCACGTCGCCCGGCTTGGCCGCCGCGGCCCACGGCCCGGCGACGCCCTCGTCGCCGTGGTAGACGAAGTCGATCGCGAGTTCCTTCGTGTCGTCGTCCCAGCTGCGCACGGTGTAGGTCCGCATCGTCGGCCACTGCTCGCGCGGGTACGTCTCCCGGACCACACCCATGTCGAGCGGCTCCGGGTACTCGACACCCGGCTGGCAGAACAGCAGCTTCACGTAGTGGTCGGTGAATCCGTTGTCCGCGAAGTCCTCGGAGCTGAACACAACCCGAATCATGTGCGGAGTGATCTGTTCGGTACGGCGAACAGTCGCGCGCTTGCACACGCGATTACGACGGGGTGCGGGGCTGGTCACACGACCACAGTCCTCTCAGCGGAAGTTAGGCCTACCTAACAAACCCTAACCCACCAACCCCAGCCCCTGCCCCGCCGTGACGAGCCAGCCCGGCTACCCGCTGAGCTCCGGCTCGTTGACGTCCGCGATGTAGAACCCGAGCTTCTCGCCGGCTTCCAGCTGCTTCTGGTCACCGGATGCGAAGAGCAGGTCTCGCGCGTCGACAGTCTCCGCTGTCGCACAATGCACAGCGTCGTACCCTCGAAGCGCCTGCGACGAAGCCAACGCGGCCGCCCTGCGGACGACCGGCTCCGTCGGATCGATGACAGCCATCTCTCGCCAATAGCGATCGAGATCCCCTAGCGCCTCTGCTTCCCGAGCGTGAGTGATCCGGTGACAGCGCACCGCCCGCGCCAAGGCTGCAGCGGCCTCGACATAGAGCAGTCGCGTGGTGACGACGTCATCGGCGTCGTCCCACAACCGGCGGCAGACGGGGGAAACCGGCTCGGGAATCAGCAGCGGGACGAAGGCTGAGGTGTCGAAGTAACAGATCATCGCCTCTGCTCCGCGATCAGGTCGCTGACAATGCCGTCGGCCTTGCTGGGGATTCGTGCCGGACGCTTCTTCTGAAGCGGCGGCCGCGCCTTCCCCTCTGCCACCAGTTGCTGCAACCTGGTCGGGCCGTCGACCGGCACGATGCGGGCGATCGGCTTGCCGTGGTCCGTGATGGTGATGGTTCGTCCCTCGCGCACCTCGGCGAGATGGCGGCTCAGCCCGTCGCGCAACTCCCGGATCCCGACGTCCATCAGACCTCCTATGGCCACTTTCCCTCCTTCGATTCTAGCCACATTCCGTGTCCCCACCACTGTGGAGCACGCAAGTGACCGGCGCGAAGGGCAGATCGTGGGGCAGGGCGGGGCAGCGCGGGGCAGATCGGTCAGGGCCAGATGGAGGTTATCCATTCGGGGTGGTCTATGAAGGGGTTTCGGTTGTGTTGGTAGGTGGTGTAGATGACCTCGTTGCGGCGCTTCTCGAAGGCGTCGGGGGGGTCGGCGGCGGCCCAGGCCTTGAGGACGGAGAGTTTGCCGATCGCCGGGGCGGAGCCGTTGTTGACGGAGTTGTTCGGCTCGAGGTCGGCGAAGCCGTCGCCGCCGTCGTACCGGACCGCCATGTAGAAGATCATCCGAGCCACGTCGCCGCGGGCGGCCGGACGCGGGGCGAAGGAGTCGGAGTCCGCGGTGCAGTCGGAGCACTGGGCGACCGCTGAGCCGCCGTTGTCGAAGTCGAGGTTGCCGCGCGCACCGTTCACCGACACGTCCTCGGGCCGCAGGTGGTGGATGTCGGTGCCGGGACCGGTCGCCGTACCGAAGTCGCCGTGGGACTTGGCCCAGACGTGTTCGCGGTTCCAGTCGTCGGGGTCGCCGCCGTTGCTGCTCTTGCTCTGCGACCGGCCGGAGTAGATGTCGATCACGTTGTTGCTGTTCGCCGGGTCCTGGTCGGTGTCCTTCAGCGCGTTCCAGACCTGGTCGTAGGTGAGCTTGGTCTGACTCGAGATGATCGTGTGCAGCGCGGCCTTCAGTGCGGGACCGCTCTTGCCCTCGGCGCCGGCGTAGTAGTCACCCGGATCCGGCCCCGGATCACCCGAGCCGCCGCCGAACGCCGTCGCGTTCTTCAGCCCCGGATGCGAGAAGTACGCCGCCAGCGTCCCGGTCACCGTGATCTTCTGACCGAGACGTCCAGGGTTGCTCTGCAGTCCGTACGACGCCCTGAACGCGGAAGGGATCTGGACATACAGCATCGCCGACGTACTGGTCTGCGCGGCCGAGTCCGCCAGCGCGAGTGCGTAGTCGTTCGGGAAGTTGCTCCGGACAACGGTGCTGGTCGCGGTCGGCTGACCGACCACGTACCCCTCGACCGTCGCGGTGGATCCGTCCTGCCGGCCGATCGCCGTACTGACGGAGATCGTCGCGGTGGTCGCCGCGGTCGACGGCGTGATGCCGAAGCCGAGCAGGGCGAGCACAACGGAGACGACCAGGGCGGGACGAAGTGCGCGTGGAATGGGCACGGCAACTCCCAGGGGCGGTTGGGGTCCGGTCGTCCTCAGTCTGCCCACCGGATCGGGTCACCGAACGTCCGGCGGTGAAACCGTCGGTGAATTGAGTCGGTGGGGCGGTGAGCATGTGAGTGATGCTCAACCGCCCCACCTGGGTGTATGGGCCCCCATCAGGCCGCGACGAGCCGCCGCGGGCCGCTCTGCCCATCCACCAGTGAGGCGCTACTGGCGGGCAGCACCTCACCGCACAGGTGGAGGGCACGGCCCCAGACGAGCGGCCCTCCTGCGGTGGCGTGGTGCGGACGCCGTTTACGGACCGTACTCAGTCCAGCACACGTTGTCCATGCCTCGGCGCGGCTGTCTCACCCTACTGACGGGAAATTGACTCGTTAGCAGTCGCCCTGGCCAGTACGGCGCTCGCCACCGCGGCGTCGGCCGCACCGATCCCGGTCAGATCGGCCACCGACCGGCGGCTCCGATCCACGCCGTCCCGCAGTACGGCGCCGACCGCCAGGTCGACGTCGTTGCCCACGACACCAGCCCGTACGGCGTTCCCGAAGTCACCGTGATCGAGGCACTGCGCGTGGTCGTCGGTGGCGATGACCGCACCCGCGAACACCTCGACCGGCAACTCACCCTTGCCGGGCATGTCGGTCCCGATCCCGGTGATGTGCAGCGCGGACCGGAACGCCTCGACCGGCAACGGCTCCCGGGCAGCGGTCGTCGCGATCACGCACGCCGCACCGTCCAGTCCGTCGGGCCGCGCATCCAGGCCGTCCTCGGCGAAGACCGCACAGAGAGCCTCCACAGCCTCGGGACGACGACCCCAGACCTTGACCCGGCGCAGCGGGCGCAATTCGCACAACCACTGCACCTGCATCCGAGCCTGCTCGCCCGTCCCGAGGACCGCGACCTCATCCACGTCGGGAGGTGTCATCGCGTCGGTGATCAGCGCCCCGGCGGCCGCCGTACGCCACGCGGTTAGCAAGCCCTCGTCGGCGAGCACCGCGGCCGGAGCGCCGTTCGTCGCGTCGACGAGAAGCATCAGCCCGTTGTTGACCGAGGCGAACGTGCTGGCGACCTTCACCACGAAGTACGGCGACCCGTCGACGTACCCGGCCTTCACGTGGCAGTCGCCGGCGTGCTCCGGGAAGTCCAGCACCATCGGCGCCGGGACCGACGTACGACCCTCGGCGTGGGCGATCAAGGCATCGCGAACCGCGCCGAAGACCCGATCTGGTGTGGCGATTCTCGTGATCTCGGTCAGACCGATCACCGGCAGCGTCATCCGCGCTTCTCCAACCATTCGCCCCACACGGTCAAGGCCTCACCAGGATCGCTCCGCCCGATGCCGACCCGGAAGCGGTCGGTCGGGCTCTCCGTCAGCGCCGAGCCGTAGATGCTCGACGGCAGCAGCAGTACGCCGGCCTGTTCGACGACGTCAGTGCACATGGCCTCGACACCGTCCGCACCAAGGTAGCGCGGGAAGCAGACGCAGCCGCCGTCCGGTGCGGTGAACTCGAACAGCTCGGGATAGCGCGCGAAGAACTCAGTGAAGATCGGCAGATTCTCCGCGACGATCCCGCGGTTGCGGTCGAGCACCTGCTCGCGGGCCCGCAGTGCGATCAGCGCGAGCACTTCGCTCGGCGCGGAGTTGCAGATGGTCGTGTAGTGCTTGGCGCGCTCGAGCTTGTCCAGCACGGCCCGATCCCGGCAGGCGATCCAGCCGATCCGGAGGCCGGGCAGCCCGTATGCCTTGGACATCACGTTCAGGGAGAGCGCCGTACCGGACAGATCTGTTGCTTGCGGCAACGATGGCGCGGAGAGTTCCAGCCCGCGGTACACCTCGTCGCTGAACAGCGTGATCCCGCGCTCGTCGCACAGCCGCACCAGGCGATACCAGCTGTCGAGCGACGGGACCGCCCCGGTCGGGTTGTTCGGGAAGTTCACCGACACCATCCGGGTGTTCGGCCGGAGTGCGGCTTCGATCGCGTCGACGTCGAGCGCCCAGCCGTCCTCGGGCCGCAGCGCGACACCGCTGACCTCGCACACCGACAGCGGGACCGTCTCTGCCGCCTGGTAGTTCGGGGTCAGGACCACTGCATGATCCGTGGGCTCGAGCAACGTCCGCATCGCCAGGTAGAGCGCCTCCTCGGCCCCGGCGAAGCACAATACGTCATCCGCCTCGGCGTGCTCGTACGTCGCGGCGATCTCCTCGCGCAGCGCGGGCAGTCCGCGCGTCTCGGTGTAGCCGAGGGCCAGCGTCTCCCACCGCTCCCGGCCGTCGTCGCCGGCCAACGCGAGCAGCTCGGCCAGCGACAATGTCTGCGCGTCCGACGCCGTCAGGTGGTAGCGCGCACTGAACTCCCACTGCGCGAAGTAGGTCTCCAGCCGGAAGTCAGGCAGGGTCGGCATCGGCGGGTTCCTTCCGCGCCTCGGCGAGCAGTTGATAGAGCGCGGATCGGGAGATCCGGAGCGCGCGAGCAACGGCCGGGACCGATCGCCGCTGACTCAGGACGCCGGCGGCGTCCAGCTGACCGAGCACCTCGAGCCGGTCCGCGCGGGTCAGCCGGTCGACCGTGGCGCCGCGCTCGCGGACGTACGCACCGACGATCTCGTTGAGCGTCTCGGACCAGTCGTGCTCGAACAGAACCCGCGGCTGCCCGGCCACCGGCGCCGCGAAGGCGGCCAACAGCCGCGAAGCGTCTTCGAAGGCGGTCCGGTCGACGTTGATGCACAGGACGTACGCCGGTTTGCCGTCGTCGTCGCGGATGACAGCACTCACGCTGGACAGCCGGCGGCCGTCGGGCAGTGTCTTCGGGTAAGGGCCGTAGACGCCCTCGCCGGTCGCGGTCAGCTCGGCCAGCTCGCCGAGGAGTGAAGGCTCGCCGGGCTCGCGGCCGGACAGCGGGTTCCAGATCCCGGCGACCTCGTCGGTCACGGCGTCGTGCAGCACCACCTCGGCGTGCGGCGACAGCAGCCGCGCCAGGGCGTCACCGAGCGGTGCGAGTTGATCCGGCTTCACGTGTGGACAATAGGTCCACCATGGACGGTCTGTCTAGGCGGCTGGGACCGGGACGCGCGCCTGGTCCATCCGCTGCGCTCGCTTCAGGCCGTAGAGCAGCAGGCCGATCGAGATCACGCCGACGATGATGTAGGTGACCCAGCCGCCGATCCCGTCCCAGGTGGTGTGCAGGGCAACGGCGAGCGCGTACATGCCGAGGAATCCGACGAAGTGCTTACCGCTCGGCACGATCACGAACCGCCAGAGTCCCCAGCAGGCCAGTCCGGTCCAGGCCGCGTGCCCGGCCGGCGAGAGCAGGCCGCGGATGAACAGGGTCCGCTCGGCGGCCCCGACGTTCCCGTCGGACTGCAGCAGCGCGACGAAGGCGTAGCCCATCGTCTCCAGTACGGCGAACCCGGTGCCGACTGCGACCCCGATGACGATCCCGGTCCCGAGCGACGTCCGGTACCGGTGTCCGAAGAACAGCACCAGGATGGCCGGCACGACGAGCTTCGCCGCCTCCTCGATCAGCCCGACCCCGAGCATCGGCAGCGTCCCGAGTCGCCGCATCGCGTCGTACTCGAGCAAGCCGGCGACGACCACACCGACCACGCCGCCGAACAGCAGGGATCCACCGAGCGTCGGGCCGTCGATCAGCCAGCGCCCGGACCGTCCGGCCGCGAACGTCACGAACGTCAGCGGTACGACGAGCGCGCCGAGCAGGATCAGCGTCGGGAACAGATTCGGGTTCCCGGTGTCGGTGAAAACCGCGAGCACCAGCACGTACAGCGCACCGCCGACCAGCAACGTGCCCAGCCAAGCCCACCTACGCGCCACCTGCTGTGCGGTCATGCCTCCGATGGTGCCGGGGCTGGCGTGCTTGCGCCATGTCGCAGGGACGGCAGTGATGGACAGGCCGGATCCCCGTGACCTGATTGCAAACTCTGTCCCAAGAAGAGGTGGTCCTGCCCCCAACCTCTCGAAGGAGAATCCGCTTATGTCCCATCCACGGATCACTGCTGCCACCCTTGCAGCGGTGCTGGCCCTCGGCGCGGTCACGGTGACCCCGGCCGCCGCCGCGTCACCACCCCCGACCGGGAACACCAGCCCGAAGAGCAGTGCGGTCACCCTGATCACCGGAGACGTCGTCGAAGTGACCGACGCGGGTGGCGGCCGGAAGGCGGCCAGCGTCCACCCGGCCCCGGGCCGCGAGGGCGTCTCGTTCCACACCATCGAGGCCGACGGCGGCCTCCGCGTCCTGCCCAGCGACGCCGTCCCGTACATCTCCACCGGCGTCCTCGACGTCGACCTGTTCGACGTGGACGAGTTGATCGCCGACGGGTACGGCGACTCCGCCGCCCTGCAACTCCCGCTGATCGTCAAGTACGCCCCAGGCCTCCGCACGTCCGAAGCCCTCGCCGGTACGACGACCACCCGGCAGCTGGCGTCGATCGGTGGCGAAGCCGTGGACGCGGCCAAGGACCAACTGCCCGAGCTGTGGAAATCCTTGGCCCCGGCGGTCGGTGCTCGCTCGCTGAGCAGCGGGGTCAGCAAGATCTGGCTCGACGGCAAGGTGAAGCCGGTGCTCGACAAGAGCGTCCCGCAGATCGGTGCACCGGACGCGTGGAAGGCCGGCTACGAGGGTTCCGGCGTCCAGGTCGCCGTACTGGACACCGGTGTGGACGCGCAGCACCCGGACCTGGTCGGCAAGGTCAAGGAGGCCGAAGACTTCTCCGGTAGCCCGACAGGCGCGCAGGACCACTTCGGTCACGGCACGCACGTCGCTGCAACCATCGCGGGCACCGGAGCCGGCGCGGGCGGGACCCGGAAGGGCGTCGCCCCGCAGGCCGACCTGCTGGTGGGCAAGGTGCTCGGCGACGACGGCTACGGCTACGACTCCTGGATCATCGCCGGGATGGAGTGGGCCGCCGCCGAGGGCGCGAAGGTCGTCAACATGAGCCTCGGCGGTGGTCCGACCGACGGCACCGACCCGCTCAGCCAGGCAGTCAACGACATCAGTGCACAGACCGGCACATTGTTCGTCGTCTCGGCCGGCAACGACGGCGCGGACGAGACGATCGGTACGCCGGGAGCCGCGGCGTCCGCACTGACGGTCGGTGCCGTGGACCGGACCGACGGGCTGGCCGACTTCTCCAGCCGCGGACCGCGTCTCGGCGACGCCGGACTCAAGCCGGAGATCACCGCACCGGGCGTGGACATCATCGCCGCCCGGGCGGCCGGTACGGCCATGGGTGCGCCGGTGGACGAGCTCTACACCGCAGCCTCGGGTACGTCGATGGCCGCGCCGCATGTGGCCGGAGCGGCAGCCCTGCTCGCGCAGCAGCACCCGGACTGGAAAGCCGACCAGCTGAAGAACGCGCTGGTCAGCACCGCCAAGACCCAACCGAACCAGACCGTGTACGCCCAGGGCGCCGGCCGCGTGGACCTGACCCGAGCGGTCGCGCAGAAGGTGTTCGCCACCGGTGTGGCGGACTTCGGTCTGCAGACGACGACCGGTTCGTCCACCCGGACCATCAACTACCGCAACGACTCGGACGCGCCCGTCACGCTCACCCTGTCCGTTGCCGTCAGCAACCTGGACGCCGGCAAGCCGGAGACCGACGCCTTCGGTGTCCCGGCCACCATCACCGTGCCCGCGCACGGCAACAGCGACGTACCGGTGGACCTGACCGCGGCCAAGCTCGACCGCGGTCTGCACAGCGGCTGGATCGTTGCCACCGGCCCCGACGGAGTCGTCACCCACACCGCGATCGGCGCGCTCCGGCAGGGCCCGAAGCACACCGTCACGCTGCGGGCGGTCGGCCTCGACGGACAGCCCACCGGAGTCCCGGTCATCTCGCTGTACGGCGACAACTCGCGCTCCGACGTACTCGCCTGGATCCCGGACGGCTCCAGCTACACCGCCGAGGTCGAGGAGGGCACGTACCTGCTGCACTCGCTGGTCGAGAACGGCGACCCGCAGGACGAGAAGGTCAGCCTGTTCACCGACCCGAACATCGAGGTGAGCAAGGACATCGAGGTGGTGATCGACGCACGCAAGGCGGTGCCGATCACGATCCGGACGCCGAAGCCGTCCGAGCAGCAGGCGGTGCTCAGCTACTACGTGCACCGCGAGTACGGCAACGGCCGCTCGATCAGCCACGGCGTCATGCACTTCAGCACGGTCAAGGAGGTCAGTGTCACCCCGACCAAGCCGGTCAAGGACGGCACCTTCGAGTTCTCGTCCCGCTGGCAACTGGTCGCGCCGCTGGTGCAGGCCACGGTCTCCGGTGTCACCGGACCGCTGGACATCAACCTGCTGCACCAGTCGCCGTCGTACGAAGGCAAGAAGCGGTTCCCGCTGGTGGCCGCCGACGCCTCGTTCCAGGGAGTGAAGGGCGCGGTGGCGGTGCTGGACTCCAGTCAGGACGGCAGTGAGCAAGACCAGATCGCGGCGGCCGCGAAGGCGGGTGCCGCTGGGGTGATCCTGGTACGGCCGGCGGACTGGTCGGCGTGGACGGTCTGGCGCCCGACCGGCGACCGCGAACCGATCCCGGCGATGGTCACCACGTTCAAGGACGGTCATCGATTGATCGACCGGGCCGAGCGCGGCCACGCCACGATCGACCTGACCCTGACCACCTCGAGCCCGTACCTGTACGACGTCCAGCAGGTCTCGACCGGGTCGATCCCGAGCAAGATCGACTACAAGGTGACCCCGGCCAACGGCGCGCGGATCACCACCGGGTACGCCGACAACGGCGGCTTCGACTGGGCCAAGGAGCAGCGGTTCGGGTGGCGGCCGTGGCAGGAGTACTCCTGGAACGACTCGCAGCGGTTCGTGCAGACGCCGAAGGTGCGAGAGGAGTGGGTGACCTCTGGTGACTCAATCTGGCAACACCGGGTGCACCACCTCTACACCTGGGACGACATGAACCCGCTGGCCGGTGGCATGACCACGCTGCCGCGGACCTACAAGAACGGCACCTCGAAAGAGACGTGGTTCGGTCCTGTGGTTCGGCCGGCCACGGCACCTGGTGTGGTGTCGAGTCGGACCGGCGATCGGTTGTCGCTGCGGATCCCGTCGTTCGTGGACGCGGACGGGCACTACACGGTCGGCGAGACCACTTCGGCCAGCGCCAAGCTGTCGCGCAACGGTCAGGTGATCGCCGAACTGCCGGACGCGTGGGAGGACGTCATCACCTCGAGCGACACCGCGGCGTACAAGCTGGACCTCGCCACCTCGCGGAGCGACGCTGACGGGGAGTGGAACTGGGCGACGAACACGGAGACATCGTGGGAGTTCCGGTCCGGTAAGCAGGCTGAGGACAAGGCGACGCCGCTGCCGCTGCTGCAGGTCGGCTACAAGGTCCCGACCGACCTGACCGGTCGTGTCGGCGCCCGTACGCACGTCGTCGGCTTCGAAGCACCCCGGTCGACCTCGTTGAGTGCCTGGGCCTCGTTCGACGAGGGCAAGACCTGGCGGAAGCTCCTCGTGGTAGGTGCCCTCGGCCACTATGTCGCCGTGGTCGCCAACGCCCACGACACCGTCTCGTTGAGGGTGCAGGCCACCGGCACGGACGGCGCGAAGTTCACGCAGACGGTGATCCGCGCGTACGGCGTGAAGTAGTTGGGTGAGCTGGGGCGGCTTCGGTCGCCCCAGCTCAGATCCAGCCGCGCTTGGCGGCCTGGAATGCCAGGCCGGTGCGGGTGTCGACGCCGGCCAGCGCCATCATCCGGTCGAGCCGGCGCTGGACGGTACGACGGCTGATGCCCAGCTGGGATGCGATCGACTTGTCCGGCACACCGGCGACCAGCAGCGACAGCAGGAACCGCTCGTTGTCGTCGAGACCTTCCGTCTCCGCGGAGTCGCCGCGCTGAAGCTTCACCGGCGTCGCCTGCTCCCAGTGGCTCTCGAAGAGGGCCAGGAGCGCATCCAGCAACTGGCCGCGGCTGATGACCGCGGCCGTCGGCTCACCGATCCCCAGCTCGTCGTCGCGGACCAACGGGCAGACCGCCGTCGAGCGGTCGACGATCGCCAGCCGGACCGGGAGCGTCGGCAACGCCCGAGCCTCCTCGCCCCAGCTCACGCCCTCGGCGATCGAGTCGAGTTCGCCCGGGGTCTCGAGGAGGGCGCGTTCGTAGATCGCGCGATACCGGACGCCGCGGGTCAGAGCGCCGTACTCCTCGGTGTTGTCCGCGCCTTGCATCGCGAGTGGGTTGGCGCGGCAGAACCAGAGGATCTCCTCGCGCGCCGACTCCTGCAGGTCGCGCAGCCGCTCCCGGAGCGCGGTCGCGCCGACGATCACCTCGACCAGGTGGTGCGCGTCGCGGCGGCTCGCGCTCGCGCGGAATTCCTCGCTCAACGCCGCCACCGTCTTGCGGGCCGTCTCCAGCGACTCCTGCCGGCGGAGCAGCGTCGTACCGAGCGCCACGTCGGGCGGGAGCGGGCGGAACACGGGGTCGTCTGATTGGCTCGCCGCGACCAGACCCATCGCCTGCAACCGCTGCAGTACCTCGTCCGCCTCGTGCCGGGTCAGCTCCGCGACTTCGGCGAGCTCCGCGGACCGGGCGGCGGACAATCCGACCAGCAGGCGGTAGGCCTGCTCCTCCCGGGCATCAAGCAACAAGCCTTCCTGCATGGGCGGCCCCCTCTCGGCGCGGTAGTCCACCTAATCAGGCGTGACAACGCTGAAGCGAGCCGATTCCCGCTGGCCGTTCGGTGCCACGGCACGTCCGTGCCGCGGCCGTCCTCGCCCTGTGGATGGTTATGGGCGCCCGAAGCGTCACCAACGCCCGCCATCGGGGGACTCCCAAGCCGGGCCTACCCCGCCTCCGCCGGTGACACCTTCCGCGCGTTGTAGTAGGTAGGACCGCCGTACGCGTACATCCCGAGGCCGAGCGCGGCCATCCCCACGATCACCAGCCACGGCCACGGGCTCGGCACGTAGAGCGCGAGGAACCAGGACTTGGTGTCGTGGTTGTTGGTCAGCAGGAAGATCGCCGGTACGAGCGCCTGCGGGAACAACGGGATGGCGCCGAAGCCGAGACAGAAGCCGGCCGTCGTCCGCTTCCAGCGGGGGATCGACTCGTACTGCGCCTTCTTCTTGGCCTCTTCGACGGTCCGGCCATGCCTGAGCAGCGTGAGCAACTCGGGCCCGCGCTGTTCGAGCCGGTTGATGGCGAGGCGGCCGAGGTACCACCACGCCAGCACGCCGGACAGCACCCCGATCGGGACGCCCCACCACGACCAGTACAGCGCGACGACCAGTGCGGGTGCCGCGGTCACGGACACCAGGACGAGCATCACGTAGACGAGGCCCACGGTCTCGCCCTCGTTCTCACCCGAGTTGAGCGGGTTCCCGGACCGTTTGTGCGCGTCGGTCGTCGGAACGGCGGCCCACACCGAGCAGGCCACGATCAGACCGGCCGCACCACCTAGCAGTGCCGGCATCACGCTGAGCACGAGCGGCCAGGCACCGGCGTCGCCTGCCCACCACGTGAAGAGCACGGTGATCAGGACGGTGAGCGGTCCGAAGACGAGCAGGAACGCGCGCTGGCGTGCTCGCACGTCCGGTCCGGCCGAGCCGGGGGTCATCAGCGTCGTCCACAGCGCCGTACCGTCCGCGCCGTACAGGTTGGACGCCATCGCACCGGCCATGATGACGGCCGCCGGACCGGCCCACGGCAACATGTATGTCGCCTTGAGTGCGAGCGGCATCATGCAGAAGAAGAGGCCGTAGCTGACGGCGAAGACCGCCTTGTGACCGTAGAGCAGGTCCCGCGTCCACGAGCGGAGTTCCTTGGCTGCGGCCGCGGTGCTCGGTCCGTCGGCGGACAGTGGTCGCCGTACCTTGTGGCTGCTGTGGCTGGCGGTCGTACGGCGTACCAGGAGAGCGGACCAGGCGATCAGCATCACGGCGGCGAGCAGGACCAGGCCGACCAGCGGCAGCAGCACCTCGAGCCAGTCGCCACGACCGGCGGCCTCGACCGCAGCGAGACCCCAGCCCGACGGTGCGATGCGCGCAGCAGTGGCCACGGTGCCCTGCACGTCGGTGGAGACGTACGCGACGATCAGCGCCCAGCCCTGCGCCGCGAACGCCAGGATGAACGCGTTGACCACCGCGGCGAGGACGGCACCTGAGCGGACTTGCAGCAGTACGCCGTACACCGCGACGGCGAGCCGGGACGCCAGGATGAAGCAGAACAGCTGCAGTACAAGGGCAGGCAGGGCGATGAGTGCTGCCGCGACGCTCAGTTGCGCGCCGGCGACGACCAGACTCAGCAGGGCCACCAGGCTGATCACCGGCGCGACACCGGCGACCGCGGCGACCAGTAGTCCGGTCGACAGCGTGCGCGGTGGCAGCGGCAGCATGCTGAAGTACTCCGGCTTGAGCGTCTCGTCACCACCACCGGCGAACAGCGGCCCGACCACCCAGCCGAGCATCCAGATCCCGAGCGCGACGACCAGTCCGTCGTTGTCGCCGGTAGCTGCGACCCAGATCGTGCCACCGGCGAGCACCAGGCCGCAGAACGCACCGGTGCCGATCCAGGAGACCCGGTTCTGGTCCTTCAGCGCATGCCGGAACGAGGACAGCCGCATCCGGACCAGCGTGTGCGAGGTGGTGTAGGTCAGGCCGAGAGCCACGACAGACCCTCCGCACCCCGGGTCGACGCACCGACCAGCGACACGAACGCGTCCTCCAGGCTGCCACCGGCCTGCACCTCGGAAACGGTGCCCGAGGCAACAACCTTGCCCTCGGCGACAACGGCCACCCGGTCGCACAGCTGCTCGACCAGCGCCATCACGTGACTCGACATCACCACCGACCCGCCGCCGGCGATGAACCTGTTCAGGATGGTCCGGATGGTCGCCGCCGACACCGGGTCGACCGCCTCGAACGGTTCGTCGAGCACCAGCAGCCGTGGCGCGTGCAGCAAGGCGACGGCCAGTCCGAGCTTCTTCCGCATGCCGGTCGAGTAGCCGATCACCTGCTTCTCGTCCTCGTGATCGAGCTCGAGCACCTCGAGGAGTTCCGACGTACGCCTCCGGACCTCGTCCTCGGGCAGACCGCGCAGCAGGCCCAGGTACGTCAGCACCTCACGCCCGGTCAGCCGCTCCGGCATCCCGAGCCCGTCCGGCAGCACCCCGACAAGCGCCTTCGCCTTCGTCGGCTCGTCCCACACGTCCACCCCGAAGATCCGCGCCGTCCCCTCGTCCGGCCGCAGCAACCCGACCGCCATCGACAGCGAGGTCGTCTTCCCCGCCCCGTTCGGCCCGAGCATCCCGAAGAACGACCCGGTCGGCACCGACAGACTCAGCCCGTCAACCGCCCGCTCCTCGCCGAACACCTTGGTCAACCCGACCAACTCGAACGCCGCACTCTCCATACCGCCAGTTTCCTTCCAGCTCACACCCCTAGAAGTCAAACCCTGCCACCGCGGGAGGTCCCAGGTCGTCAACCCCACGACCGACCCCCGCCGTCCCCCAAACGGCCTACGTCAGACCGCCTTCGTCTCGGACCGGTCAGAGCACGGTCTTGTCGCGGGAGCGGAGGTCGTCAACAGCTCTGGTGCGGTAGATGTCGCCCTTCATGGCGGTAGCGCGCCACGGGCGTGCGTGCTGGAACGGGACAGTCAGGGCGGGGTCGTCACGGTCCAGGGTCGTGATGGCGAGACCGGAGTTGCCGCTGAGCTGGGCGGCGTACGTGCCAGTGGGGGTGATCAGACCGGACGGCATCAGGTCGACAGTCTGTGCGGGCAGCGACATCGAGACCCAGTAGCAGTTGATCGCGGCGTACGCGCGGGCCTTCAACTCGAAGATCGAGTCCACCGGGTACGCCGACAGCAACAGGCACTCGACGCCGAGACGCTCGTACTGACTGAACAACTGCGGAAAGTTGACCTCGACACAGATCGCGCAGCCGAATCGATACCCGTCGACATCGAACACGACCGGGTCGAAGCCAGGGCTGTAGAAGTGGTTGATCTCGGTGTTCGAGCAGAACCGCTTGTCGTAACGGTCGACCAGTTCGCCGGCATCCGAGATCACATACAAGCTGTTGTGCGGCCGATGCGGCGGCGTCAACGGATGCGCCGACCCCAGCACCACCCACAGCCGCAGCTCAGCTGCCAACGCCATGATCCGCTCGAGCTCGCCGCGGACCACCTCCCAGTCAACCTGGGACCAGTCGGCGATCTGCTCCTTCGCATACCCACTCAGCGCACCCTCAGGAAACTGCACCAACCGCGCCCGCCCAGCCGCCGCCTTCCGCATCAGCGACCGGACCGTCTTCCCATTCACCCGCGCGTCCGCACTGATAGCCGGCTGCGCAATAGCAACCCGAATCCCCGTCATCGCCCTACAGTCGCACCCCGCACCGACAGAACCACAGAACGCCACACACCTCCCGACCCTCAGGAGGATCCACCCGTCCAGAGGCGCTGGTGCTCCCAGTTCACGGGAAAACCCATGCTGTCGGTCGGCGACAGAGAAGCGGTCGCCGGAAACGCCCGCACATGAGTCAGCAGCGAGCGTGGCCAAACGTTGTCCTGGACAACAGCACTCGACAGGTACGCCGCGATCGCCAGACTCGAGTAGACCTTGTCGGTCGGAACCGAGCCCGCCAGGTGCTCCAGAACCGGACCCACCTGGTGGCGATTGAATCGCCGGATCGTGTAGGTCATCGAGCGATTCCACAACCGCGCGTGGTGCGCGGCGACGTTGCGCAGATAGTTGATCGCCTCGAGCCACCCGCCGACCAGACCGCCACCCTTCACGCCGAACTCCCTGGCGATCACTGTGCGATCCTCCGGTCGCATGAGATTGAAGAGTCTGACCAAGGATCCGAAGGTGAGGACTTCGACGGCGATCCAGACCGGAAGTTCGTCGTACTTGTGCAGGTTGTGCCGCAGGAAGTCCTCCCGGCCGGCATCGCGAATCGCCTGCCGATAGTTCCTCGACCACGCCTGGTGCCTCGTCTCCCGGCGACCGTTGCGTCGAACCGACTCGTCGCACGCGGCCGCGTCGAGGGAGGCCACACGGAGATGCCCGAACGGATCTCAGGCGCCGAGGATGTAGGCGACCTTGGTTCGCAGCCCGATCTCGACCGTCTCGATGACGTCGAGTACGAGGAGCCGCAACTTACGGTCGAACTGCCACAGGCGATCGACCTGCTCGAACGTCGTCCCGGCGGTGATCGACTCCGAGCGATAGTGCGCCGGACTAGCGACAGCACGCTCATCCATCGGGAGCAGCTCCCGGAACGGATAGACGTACGCCGACAGTCGGTAGTAGCCAACGCTCGTCAACAGACGCAGCGCGGCGGCCTCATCGTTCACCTCGAGCCCTCGGCTGCGAAGCAGCTTCAACTGCTCCTGGTACGACAGATGCGGCTTGGTGTAGGCGACTGGCATCGGGCGAGTGCTCCAAAAGAAAACCGGCCCTTGCAGCCTGGACGACTAGCAGCGGGACCGGTGTTGATGCACCCACCGTAACCGAAAGTATTCGTGGCTACCAGTTCGCCGCCAGTAACCCCGGCGACGTGGAAGTGCTGGACACGATTGAGTCGGCAAGTCAGCACGCACGTAGCCACTCGCGCGGGTGAATCGCAGCACACTAGCCGCACCTCCAGGTGTGACCTTGTGCACGCATCCGCCGCGGGTGCGGATTGCTGACGGTCGGTTCGTGCACAAGGTCCAGGTGTACGGCGACGGGATACGGCAATCGGCTCGCCCGTGCGTGGATCCCTCGACGCACGGTGGCTTTGCGGAAACAAACGTCCACCAGGAGACGAGAAGTTTCCGAAGAGCGGACCAGACCATGATCCGCCTCAGGTGAGTCCGTCTGCGCCGCACCACGTCCGCGAATCAGACCACGAGCCCCCGCAACCCAGTTGTCCTGCGGGACCACAGCAGCCCGTCTGGGAATTGAAAAAGTCCCGGTCTGAGACCGGGACTTTGTGCGCGAGGGGGGAGTTGAACCCCCACGCCCTTTCGGGCACACGGACCTGAACCGTGCGCGTCTGCCTATTCCGCCACCCGCGCGCTTGGATGCGTCTGACAGTGTCGTCTGCAACCGAGAAGGAACATTAGCACGGGTCCAACGGAACGTTCACATTGCGGGTTCGGTCGAACCTCCCGATACGATCGATCGTCGTACCCGGTGTGTCCACCGTGCGGGTGGACGCGGCGTACGGCGTGCCTGCTGAGGGCGCCGGACGGCAGGCACGATCGTTGGCACCAGCCGGCGACCGACCGTGGAGGAGGAGGCGTGCGACCGCTGCAGCGCTTCGAGCGACGCCTGGAGGGCATTGTGAGCGGTGTCTTCGCGCGTGCGTTCAAGGGCGACGTCGAGCCGATCGAGCTGGCGGCGGCGCTCAAGCGTGAGATCGACAACACCGCGCGGATCCTGTCCAGGGACCGCCGGCTGGTGCCGAACCACTTCACGATCGAGCTCGGTCCGGGCGATTTCGAGCGTCTGAACGCCTACGGCCGGACCCTCAACCACGAACTGGCCAACGAACTGCGCGACCACGCCGACATCCAGCGGTACACGTTCTCCGGCCCGATCGAGATCGAGCTGACCCAGCAGGACGACCTCCCGACCGGTAAGTTCCGGGTGGTCAGTGCCACCGTCGGTTCACCACAACGGCGGTCCCAGCCCTATCCGCAGGAGCCCTACGTGCCGCCGAACGACGGCCCGGTGCTGAGCACCCCGGCCAGCCCGCCCCCGCAGCAACAGCAGCCCCGACGCGGTCACCCCCAGGTGATGCTCGAGGTGAACGGCCGGCGTCGCCCGGTCAACCCGCCCGGCGTGGTCCTCGGCCGCGGGACCGACGCGGACATCCAGATCAACGACCCGGGTGTGTCCCGTCGGCATGCCGAGATCCGGCTGATGCCGGAGGGCCCCGGCGGCATCCGTGTTGTGCTGGTCGACCTGGGCTCTACCAACGGCACCCTGGTGAACGGCCGGCGGACCACCGAGGCCGAGTTGGTGGACGGCTCGACCGTACGAATCGGCAACACAACCATGACGCTGCGTCTCGCGGACGAGCCGATGGCCCAGCCGCCGAGCAGCGGGTGGTGATTGAGCTTCCATGTCGGAACTGACCCTGACCCTGATCAAACTGGGGTTCCTGGCCCTGCTGTGGATGTTCGTCCTCGCGGTGCTGTCCGTGATCAGGTCCGACCTGTTCGGCGCCAAGGTGGACAGCCGCGCCGCGGCCGCCGTCGTACCGCAGAACTCCCGTACGCCGAAGCCGGCCAAACCGACCAAGAAACGCAAGGGTCTGCCCGGGTCGGTGACGATCGCGGACGGGCCGCAGGCGGGCGTCGGCGCGACCCTGGTCGACGAGCCGGTGATCATCGGACGCGGCTCGGACTGTCAGATCCGGCTCGATGACGACTACTCTTCGACCCGGCACGCCCGGATATTCTCTTCCGAGGGGCAGTGGTGGGTCGAGGACCTCGGCTCGACCAACGGGACGTACCTGGACGGCCAGCGGGTGACCCGCCCGGTGCCGGCCGAGATCGGCGGCTCGATCCGGATCGGCCGGACGACGCTGAACATCGCGAAGTAGGCCTGCCTCGATGACCCTGTCGCTCGACTACGCAGCACTGTCCGACGTCGGACGGGTACGCCGCAACAATGAGGACTCGGCGTACGCCGGTCCGCACCTGCTGCTGCTCGCCGACGGGATGGGCGGCGCGGCGGCCGGTGAGGTGGCCAGCGCGGCGGCGGTCCAGGTGATCCGGCGGCTGGACAACCCGGAGATCAGCGGCGAGGACATGATCGAGGCGCTGGCCGGCGCGGTGCACCGGGCCAACGAGCGGCTGTCCGAGCTGGTCGAGGAGGACCCGGAGCGCGAGGGGATGGGCTCGACCGTCACCGCGCTGATGTTCGACGGGCAGCAGCTCGGGCTGGCGCATCTCGGCGACTCCCGCGCGTACCGGATGCGGGACGGCCAGCTGTACCAGCTGAGCCACGACCATACTTTTGTGCAGTCGCTGGTGGACGAGGGCCGGATCTCGAAGGAGGAGGCCTTCACCCACCCGCACCGCAACCTGATCCTGCGGGTGCTGGACGGCCGCCCGGACTCCGATCCGGACCTGGAGATGCTCGACGTCCAGGCCGGCGACCGGTTGATGCTGTGCAGTGACGGGCTGCCCGACTACGTGAGCGACGAGGTGATCGCCGCCTCGATGGCCGGCGGTACGCCGGACTCCGTGGTGGTCGAGTTGATCACGCACGCCCTGGAGGCCGGGTCCAACGACAACGTCACCTGTGTCGTCGCGGACGTGATCGAGACGCCGCCCGTCAGCGGGGAGGCGCCGCAACTGGTCGGCGCCGCAGCCGAGCTGGCGCAGGGCAGCACGGGTCGCGGCGAGCCGACCACAGCGATCCGGGGAGGCGGCGGCCACGGCGGCGGCGGTCACGGGCCCGCGCTGGACCCGGAGGAGCTGCGATACGCCCCGAGGCCGCCGAAGCGGTTCCCCTGGCTGCGGCGGATCGCCGTACTGGTGGTGATTCTCGGTCTGATCGGTGGCGGTATCTGGTTCGCGTACAGCTGGACCCAGAAGCAGTACTTCGTCGGCACCGACGGCGACTACGTGGCGATCTTCCAGGGTGTGGAAGCCGACCTCCCCGGCCTGACGCTGTCGAAGGTGTACGAGCGGCAGACGTTGCAGGTGGACAAGCTGCCGACGTACAGCCGGGAGCAGGTGGAGGCCAACATCCAGGCCGACAACCTGGACGGGGCCCGCAGCATCGTCGGCGAACTGCAGCACACAGCGGACGAGTGCGCGAAGGCCAAGGCGAAGCCGACCCCGAGTCCGACACCTCGGCCGAGTACGCCGCCGCCGCCGACCGGCAAGCCAGTGTCCACGCCGCCGAAGCCTCCGGCCACGGTCCCGGTGACCTCACCGTCGACGACACCGTCGACGACGCCGAGCACGCCGGTGGACCCCGACGACTGTGACGGCGTTCGATGAGCATCGCGTCGACGTCGGTCATCCAGATCATCCCGCGCACCCGGCGCGGGGTGGAGTTGTTCCTGCTCATCATCGCGGTCGGTGTCTCGGTCGCGGCGTACGTGAACATCGGCATCACCGTGCAGGACAAGGTCCCGGCCAGTACCGGGTACTACGCCGCCGGCATCGGCCTGCTCGCCCTGATCGCCCACCTCGCGCTGCGCTACCGGGCGCCGTACGCCGACCCTGTCCTGCTGCCGTGCGCGGTGCTGCTGAACGGGCTCGGCGTGGCGATGATCCACCGCATCGACCTCGGCCTGGCCTCGATCGCCGAGGCGAACGGCCGGACCCCGAAGCCACCGGCGGCGCCGCAGCAGATCACCTGGACCGCGGTCGGCATCGTGCTGTTCCTCGTGGTGATCCTTTTGATCAGAGATCACAGGCGCCTGCAGGCCCTCACCTACACCGCCGGACTGGCCGGTCTGATCCTGCTCGTCCTGCCGCTGATCCCCGGCCTCGGTGTTAACCTGAACGGCGCCCGGATCTGGATCCGCCTGGCCGGGATGTCGTTCCAGCCCGGTGAGTTCGCGAAGGTCTGCCTGGTCATCTTCTTCGCCGGCTACCTGGTGGTGAAGCGCGACGTACTGACGCTTGCCGGGCACCGCTTCCTCGGCCTCGACCTGCCGCGGGCCCGCGATCTGGGTCCGATCCTGATCGCCTGGGGGGTCAGCCTGGGTGTGCTGGTCTTCGAGAGCGACCTCGGATCGTCCCTGCTGTTCTTCGGTCTGTTCCTGTTCCTGCTGTACGTGTCGACCGAGCGGGCCGGCTGGCTGATCATCGGTGGCCTGCTGTTCGCGGCCGGTGCGTTCTTCGCGTACCAGACGTTCGGACACGTGCACAAACGAATCCAGGACTGGCTCGACCCGTTCTCGATCGACGGCGGTCAAGTCGCGACCGGGCTGATGGGCCAGGCCTGGGGCGGCGTCCTCGGCCGCGGTCTCGGCCAGGGTCGCCCGGAGATCACGCTGTACGGCCAGAGCGACATGATCATCTCCTCGTTCGCCGAGGAGCTCGGCCTGACCGGACTGATCGCGATCATCCTGGTCTACACACTCATCATCGAGCGCGGCCTGCGGACCGCACTCGGCTGCCGTGACATCTTCGGCAAGCTGATCGCGACCGGTCTGGCGATGTCGTTCGCCCTGCAGATCTTCGTGATCGTCGGCGGCGTCACCGGGCTGATCCCGCTGACCGGCCTGGCCACGCCGTTCATGGCGCTGGGCGGTACGTCGCTGGTCGCGAACTGGGCGATCATCGCGCTGCTGCTGCGGATCAGTGACCAAGCACGCCGGCCGCAGACGCCGGCCGCTCCCGTGTCCGACGAAACGATCGCCATGGCGGTGCAGAAGCAGTGAATTCAGCGATCCGACGACTGGCCATGGCAGCGATCATCCTGATGCTCGCGCTGATGGCGAACTCGACGTACCTGCAGGCGTTCCGGGCCAATGAGCTCAACGGCCGCAACGACAACCGCCGCGTGCGCGACTCGCAGTTCTCGGTGAACCGCGGGCCGATCCTGATCGGCAGTACGCCGATCGCCAAGAGCGAGCAGTCGAGCGACCGGTTCAAGTTCCAGCGCACCTACCCGGCCGGACCGACGTACGCACCGCTCACCGGGTTCTACTCCTACCTGTTCGGCCGGGGCGGGATCGAGCTGACGATGAACTCCGAGCTGAACGGCTCGGACCCGTCGATGGCGTTCCGCCGGATCATCGACGTGATCAGCAACCGTCCGCAGCAGGGCGGCAGCGTGACGCTGACCCTGAACGCCGCGGCCCAGCAGGCGGCGTACGCCGGACTGTCCGGCAAGACCGGCGCGGTCGTCGCGCTCGAGCCGAAGACCGGCAAGGTGCTCGCGATGGTGAGCCGGCCGTCGTACGACCCGAACCAGCTGGCCTCGCACGACCTGGACAAGGTCAGCGACGCGTGGAAGAGGCTGAACGCCGACCCGAACAAGCCGCTGTCGAACCGGGCGGCGAAGGAGCTCTACCCGCCGGGCTCGACGTTCAAGCTGGTGACGGCGGCGGCCGCGCTGTCGAGCGGGAAGTACACGCCGGAGACGAAGGTCAACTCGCCCGCCGAGCTGCCGTTGCCGCAGACCACGCAACCGCTGGTGAACGAGGACCGCCGCAACTGCGGCGGCAGCGACAACGCGACCCTCACGGTGGCGCTGCGCTTGTCGTGCAACACGGCGTTCGGCAGTGTCGGCCTGGACCTCGGTCCGGACGTACTGCGTGACCAGGCGGCGAAGTTCGGCTTCGGCGAGAAGCAACTGCCGGAGCTCGGGGCCGTCGCCAGCCAGTTCCCCGGCGACCCGAACCAGCCCCAGACAGCGCAGTCCGCGATCGGGCAGTTCGACGTCCGGGCCACCCCGCTGCAGATGGCGATGGTGTCGGCCGGGATCGCGAACAAGGGCGAGGTGATGAAGCCCTACCTGGTCCAGAACGTGAAGACCGCCGACCTGAAGACGGTGTCGGAGACGAAGCCGGAGTCGCTGCACCAGGCGGTCACGCCGGAGGTCGCGTCCCAGCTGACCACGATGATGATCGACGTCGTGAACAACGGCACCGGCAAGCCGGGCCGGATCAGCGGGATCCAGGTGGCCGGCAAGACGGGTACGGCGCAGACCGCGCCGGACCGGCCGCCGTTCGCCTGGTTCACCGCGTTCGCGCCGGCTGACGACCCGAAGGTCGCGGTCGCCGTACTGATCGAGAAGGCGAACATCTCCCGCGACGACATCGCCGGCGGCAAGCTCGCCGCGCCGATCGCGAAGAGCGTCATGGAGGCGGTGCTGAACCAATGAGCACCATACGGAATGATGCCGTGACAGTGCGTCTTTCCAACGGGGATCCACAGGTGGCGGTGGCTACCGTGGGCAGATCGAGTGTGAGTTTCCGGACAGGTTGGAAGGCTGAGTCATGACATCGCAGGCACGTCTCGTCGGCGGCCGGTACGAAGAAGGCGAACCGCTCGGCCGCGGCGGCATGGCCGATGTGCGCAGGGGCGTCGACAACCGACTCGGCCGGGCCGTCGCGATCAAGCGGCTCCGGGTCGACCTGGCGAGTGACGCGACCTTCCAGGCCAGGTTCCGCCGCGAGGCGCAGTCGGCGGCCTCGTTGAACCACCCGACCATCGTGTCGGTGTACGACACCGGCGAGGAGCCCGACCCGAACGGCTCCGGCGTCACCATTCCGTACATCGTGATGGAACTGGTGACCGGCAAGACCCTGCGTGACCTGATCCGCGAGGGCCGCAAGATCATGCCGGAGCGGGCGCTGGAGATCACCTCCGGTGTGCTCGAGGCACTGGACTACAGCCACCGGGCCGGCATCGTGCACCGCGACATCAAGCCCGGGAACGTGATGCTGACCCCGCAGGGTCAGGTCAAGGTGATGGACTTCGGCATCGCCCGGGCGGTCGCGGACACCTCGTCCACGATGACCCAGACCGCGGCCGTCATCGGCACGGCGCAGTACCTGTCCCCGGAGCAGGCGCGCGGCGAGACCGTGGACGCCCGCTCCGACCTGTACTCCACCGGCTGCCTGCTGTACGAACTGCTCACCGGCCGGCCGCCGTTCGTCGGTGAGTCGCCGGTGTCGGTGGCCTATCAGCATGTTCGGGAGCAGCCGCTGCCGCCGTCGTCGTTCGACCCGGACATCCCCCCGGAGGTCGACGCCGTCGTACTGAAGGCGCTGGCGAAGAGCCGCGAGGAGCGATACCAGAGCGCCTCGGAAATGCGGCAGGACATCCACCGGGTGCTGGCCGGCCAGCAGGTGACCGCGCCGATGGCGTCGGTCGCCGAGACCCGCGCGATCCCGGCGACCATGGCCGCGACCGCGGCGACGCAGGCGTACCGGCAGGGTCCGGCCGACGACCTGCTGCCGCCCGGCGGCGACCCGGACGACCTCGAGGACTCCCGGTCGCGGCGCAACCGCGGCCTCGCCTACTTCCTGCTCGGCCTGGCCGTCGTCGCGATCGCGGTCGGTGCCTACGCCCTGTTCACCAACCTGGGCAAGGACAACGGCGGTACGGCGACCACTCCGCCGGCCAAGGTCCAGGTGCCGGATGTGAGCGGCATGACGGCGACGCAGGCGACCGCGGCGCTGACCGAGAAGGGCCTGAAGTTCGCGCAGGGGCCGAACCAGACGAGTGACACGGTCGGGCGCGGGTTCGCGCTCAGCCAGACGCCGGAGCCGGCCACCGAAGCCGACCCGGGCTCGGTGGTCACCGTGGTGTTCTCGTCCGGCCGGGCCGCGTTCCCGGTGCCGGATGTGATCGGCAAGTCCGAGTCGCAGGCGCGCAAGGCGCTGGAGGACTCGGCCGGGAAGTTCAAGGTCAAGGAAGAGACGGTCAAGCAGGACAGCGGCGAGAAGGCCGGCACCGTCCTCGCGGTCAGCCCGGATCCGAACGGCCAGTACCCGTCCGGCGCCGAGTTCACCCTGACCGTGTCCAGCGGCAAGGAACTGGTCGAGGTCCCGAACGTCGTCAGCGTGCCGCAGGACGACGCGACCAAGCAACTCAAGGATCTCGGCTTCCAGGTCGGCTACAAGAACGGCACCGACCCGAACTACGGTCCGGACGCGGTGATCGCGCAGAGCGAGAAGGCCGGCACCAAGATCGCGAAGGGCTCGACGATCACGCTGACCGTCAACACGGAGCCGGAGCAGCCGACCACCACTCCGAGCGACACCCCGCCGACCGACCCCGAGAGCCCGGATACGCCAAGGATCACGATCGGCGGCTGACCGCCGTACAACGCACGAAGGCCCCCGCCTCGGCGAGGGCCTTTCGTGTTGGTGTCAGCTGACGACAGGCGCCAGGCCGACCGAGCGGGAGACCGCGTCGGGGTCGCCGCAGATCGCGAGCCAGTTGGCCAGCATCCGGTGGCCGCCCTCGGTGAGCACCGACTCCGGGTGGAACTGGACGCCTTCGACCGCGAGGTCGCGGTGCCGGGCTGCCATGATCACGCCGGCATCGGTTCGCGCTGTCACCTGCAGCTCGTCCGGCACGGTGTCCTCGGCGATCGCGAGCGAGTGGTACCGGGTCGCGGTGAACGGCGACGGCAGTCCGGCGAGCACGCCGGCGCCCTCGTGGAACACCTGGCTCGTCTTCCCGTGCAGCAACTCATCGGCGCGTCCGACCACGCCGCCGTACGCGACTCCGATGGCCTGGAGGCCGAGGCAGACGCCGAAGATCGGCACCTCGCCGCCCTTCTCGCGCACGATGTCCACGCAGGCACCGGCTTCCTCCGGCGTACCGGGGCCGGGCGAGAGCAGGACTCCGTCGTACTCGGTGACCTGGTCAGGGGTGACCTCGTCGTTGCGCAGCACAGTGGTCTCGGCCTGCAACTGCTGGAGGTACTGCACCAGGTTGTAGACGAAGGAGTCGTAGTTGTCGACGACAAGGATCCGCGGCATGCGGACCATTGTGACAGTTACCGGCCGCTGGCGGTCGGGCTGACCGACGGGGTGTGCTCGAACCCGGGCACGGTCGCACTCTGCAGGTCGAGCGTGCCCTCGTACGCCGGCATCGCGATCGACGACTCGTTCTTCACCTCGTAGCCGAGCTGGAACTTCACCACATAGTCCTGCAGGTTCTCGATGTACTGCGAGTCGTCCAGCGCCTGCTGCAGCTTGCGCCGGTCACCGATCGCGGTGATCTTGTACGGCGGCAGGTAGGGCACCCCGTGCAGTACTACGGAGTTCCCCACGCACTTGATCCCGGTGGTGGAGATGACCCGGTGGTTCTGGATCATCAGCGCGTCGGCGCCACCGGCCCAGAGCGCGTTCACGACCGCTTGGATGTCCTGCTGGTGGATGACCAACCAGTCGGCGTCGACGTCCGGGTTCTCCTTGACCACCTCGGACGGCGCGTCCTTCAGCGTCACCGTCAGACCCGGACCGGTGACCGGCGTGGTCCCGACGTCCTCGGACAGGTCCTGGAGCTTCTTGGACAGCGCCGGATCGATCGAACCCTGCTGCTCCTGCAGCTTCTCGATGTCCTGGGTCAGCGCCGCGTGCTGGCGGACCAGGCTCGCGCTGCGCCGACTCTGTTCCTCCACCAGCCCGGCGAGCGTAGTGTTGCGGGAAGGACGCAGGTCGGTGCCCCGGGCGTTGGTGGCGCTGGTCGCGAACAGCAGACCGGCGCACAGCAGCGCCAGGGGTGCCCCCACGCGCCACAGCGAAATCCGCTTGAACCTACGCACCTGTGATCTCCATGTTGCTGTCTGCACTACGCTAACCCCGGACCGGACCCGACAGGTCCGGGCCTCCTGGCCTCAGAGGTCAGCTTATGCGTCCTTACAAGGAGTTCAGCCGTGCCCGAGTCGAGCAGTCGCAACAAGAAGAAGACCGACAAGGTCAAGGTGCAGAAGACGCCGAAGAAGCCGCGCACCACCAGCCGCGTGTGGGTCGCGCCGGTGATGCTGGCCTGCTGGCTGCTCGGGCTCGCCTGGCTGGTCGTCTTCTATGTGGCCGGCCAGAACATTCCGCTGATGGACGACCTGGGCAACTGGAACCTGCTGATCGGCATGGGCCTGATCGCGGTCGGCTTCGTCGTCTCCACCCAATGGGTCTGACGCACTGACACCAGCCGGTGAACCGGACCTGTCCGGAATCACAGCGGTGGAGTTATCCACATCCATATCCCCAGTTGTGCACACCGTTTTGGCGAACTTATCCCCAGCTCACCGTCGACTTCTCCACCGAATCCGGCCGAAACTCGGCCAAATCTGTGGATAAGTAGGGTTTGAGTGGATGAGTTTCCACACCGTTCACGTTGGCAGCGGGCGGTTGTCCACCACCTTCTTCATCACGATCGTCGAGGTCAGCCGCTGTACGCCGGGCAGCCGGGCCAGCCGCTCGTCGCGCAGCCGCTGGAACGCGCCGATGTCGGCCGTCGCCACCCGGACGAAGTAGTCCGGCTCCCCGAACAGCCGCTCGGCATGCACCACCTCGGGGATCTCGGCCAGCCCGGACTCGAACCCGGCCACCGACTCCTCCCGGTCCATCGTGACCGCGAGCAGCACCTCGAACCCGCGCCCGACCGCGCCCGGATCGATGACGGCCCGGTATCCACTGATGACTCCGGACCGCTCCAGCTCCCGCAGCCGCCGGTGACAGGGCGCCGCACTCAGCCCGATCCGTTGGGCGAGTTCGGTGACAGTCAGCCGGCCCTCCGCCTGAAGCACCGCAAGGATCTTGCGATCGATCGCGTCCATGACCCAGATCCTAGCCGCGATCCCGCGATGTGAGCATGAATTCGCACGATAAAGTCGTCGATTCAGCAGTAATCTTGCGCCATGCTGGACTTCCTGCCCATCCTCGCCGCCTGCTTCGGGATTCCGCAGTACCTGCCGCAGCTCCTCAAGCTCCGCGGCACGGGTGACACGGCCGGCGTCTCCTGGTCCTGGGCGACGCTGACGAGTGCGAACAACGCGGCCTGGTTCGCGTACTTCATGGCCTCGGGCTACTGGACCGCGAGCCTGCCGTCCACAGGGGCAGCCATCCTGGCCGGCACCCTCTCGGTGATGCTGGTACGACGTGGCGCGGTGAACCGGCGCGCGATCGCATGGATCTGCGGCTGGGTGGGTCTACTCGTGCTGGCCGCTGCCATAGGCGGGCGGATCGGCCTGGGCACCTTGCTCGCCGCCGCCTCGATCGTCCAGGTCACGCCGTCGGTGTGGACGGCGTACCGGACCGCACGCCCGACCGGCATCTCCGAAGGCACCTGGGCGCTGGTGTTCGGCGAACTGTCCTGCTGGTTCGTCTTCGGCCTGTGGAAAACCGACCCGCGCCTGATCACCCTAGGCGCCACCGGCATCCTCGCCAGCGTCCTCATGCTCGCCCGCATCCACCGTGCGAAGCGTCAGCGGACCGTCACGATGACGGCCGTCGACGAGGCGGAGAGCCGGGCGTAACGTCGAAAACGCCGACCTACGGCCCGAGGAGACGGGGAGGGTCTCATCATGTTCGTACAGGTCATTCAGGGGCAGGTCACCGACACCGAGCAGGCGCACGCCGCGATGGATCGGTGGATGGAAGAACTGGCGCCCGAGGCGTCCGGCTGGCTGGGGACCACGGCCGGTGTCACCGCGGACGGACGGTTCATCGCGCTGGCTCGCTTCGACTCCGCCGACGCCGCCCGACGGAACAGCGACTCG
This sequence comes from Kribbella pittospori, assembly GCF_004331465.1. Lineage (GTDB taxonomy): Bacteria > Actinomycetota > Actinomycetes > Propionibacteriales > Kribbellaceae > Kribbella > Kribbella pittospori. The sequence goes on along the minus strand of NZ_SJKB01000011.1, from coordinate 5,231 downwards.
CCGGCGCAGGACAAGTGGTGGCACGAGTTCTCGTCGCTGCTCAGCAGCGGTGCCACCTTCCACGACACCGAGGACGTGGTCCTGGATGTGCAGGGGAACCCGGACTCGGCCGGTTTCGTGCAGGTCATGCAGGGCGCCGGCAGCAACCCGGAGCGCGCGCGTGAAGTGATGGGGCAGCACCGGGACGAATGGGCCGCGTTCCGGCCCGAGATCCTCGGCAGCGAGGTCGCCATGTACGACCAGGGCAACTACACGATGGCGATGTACTTCTCCACCGAGGCCGAGGCCCGCGCAGGAGAGCAGAAGGAGGTCCCGCCGGAACTGCAGGCGGACATGGACGAGATGAACGCTCTCGCCGCCGGTCCGCCGGAGTTCTTCGACCTCAAGCAGCCGTGGCTCTACTCACCCAGCTGAGCCACCGATCACCCGAGCCGGCCGCGACGAGCCTCGTCGTGGCCGGCTCCGCGTCTACGTAGAGATATATGTAGACATCTGCGTAGCCTTCTGCGTATAGTTCTACGTAGGAGGAGGGCGAATGCCTAACAAGACGATCTACGTGTCGGACGACGACCTGCCGCTGTACAAGAAGGCGCAGGAGCTCGCCGGGAACCTGTCCTCGGCGATCTCGATCGCGCTGCGCAAGTACGTCGAACTGGAGGAAGGCCGGCTCGAGGGGTACGACGAGATCACCGTGCGGGTGGGCCGGGGGACCGGCCGCAAGCAGCGGTTCTCCGGCGTACTGCTCGCCGAGGGCGGCCGATCCAGCAAGAACGGCTACGAGGCCTTCAAGGTCTACCGGAGCCGGACCGGCAAGTACGTGCTGCACGCGGACCGCAGCAACCTCTTCACCGTGGGCGCCGACGACGAGCAGTACCTGAGCGGCTGGCGCTCCTGGATCGGCAACTGGAGCACCGACCAGTCCTGGAGCATGGCCCAGGGCGAGGCCACCCTCGATGTCGTCGACACCATCGAGGAGCTCCGCGAGCTGATCCCCGAGGACCTCTACGAACTGGTCGAGGAAGCCTCGAGCCACCCCACGGTGGAGGACCTCGACATCTAGTCCCCACTGAACCTCGCTGATCCGGCGCCTGACAACAGGCCGGCCGGCTGGATCAGCACGCCCTGAATCTCCTCCCACAGACCCTTTCAGCCACTGGGTCAGGTTCACCCTGCCCACTTTCACCCGAGGAAGACCCATGTCATCAGCCATCGACGTCCGCGGACTGCGCAAGTCCTACGGCGACAAGCTCGTGCTGGACGGCATCGACCTGAACGTTGCCGAAGGCACCATCTTTTCCCTGCTCGGCCCGAACGGCGCCGGCAAGACCACCGCGGTGCAGATCCTGTCCACCCTGATCGCGGCCGACGCCGGCGAGATCCGGGTCGCGGGGTTCGACCTGCGCCAGAACCCCGAGGGCGTCCGGTCGGCGATCGGCGTCACCGGACAGTTCTCCGCGGTCGACGGTCTGCTCACCGGCCGCGAGAACCTGATCATGATGGCCGACCTGCACCACCTCGGCCGTCGCGAGGCCCGCCTCCGGGCGGACGAACTGCTGGAGCGGTTCGACCTGGTCGAGGCCGGCTCGAAGATGGCCTCGACGTACTCCGGCGGCATGAAGCGCCGGCTCGACCTGGCGATGACGCTGGTCGGCGATCCGCGGATCATCTTCCTGGACGAGCCGACCACCGGCCTGGACCCGCGCAGCCGGCACAGCATGTGGCAGCTGATCCGCGAGCTGGTCGCCGGCGGCGTCACGGTGCTCCTGACCACGCAGTACCTGGACGAGGCGGATGAGCTCGCCGACCAGATCGCCGTACTCGATCATGGGCGGTTGGTCGCGCAGGGGACGGCCGAGCAGTTGAAGCGGCTCGTACCGGGCGGACATGTCCGGCTCCGGTTCACCGCGCCCGACGACTTCGCCCTCGCGTCCGAGGTCCTGCCGGCCGCGGCGCGGGACGAGGAGGCACTGGTCCTGCAGGTGCCGAACGACGGCAGCGTGCACTCGCTGCGCGCTCTGCTGGCCCGGATCGACGACGCCTCGCTCGAGGTCGACGAACTGACGGTCCACACCCCCGACCTGGACGACGTGTTCTTCGCCGTCACCGGTCAGCCCACTGTTGAGACTTCGCACGAGAAGGTGACGACGAAATGAGTTACGCAGTACAGGACACCGCCACCATGCTGCGCCGCAACCTGCGGCACGCCCAGCGCTACCCCGGTCTGTCCCTCGGCGCCCTCGGGATGCCGGTGATCATGATCCTGCTGTTCGGCCTCGTCTTCGGCGACACGTTCTCGGCAGGTCTCGGCGGCGGCGCCGGCTTCGATTACATCGACTTCCTCACCCCGGGCATCCTGCTGATGTCGATCGCGTCCGGGACGATGTCTCCCGCGGTGGCCGTCTGCATGGACATGACCGAGGGCATCGTCGCGCGGTTCCGGACGATGGCGATCTTCCGGCCCGCCGTACTGACCGGACATGTGCTGGGCAACGTGCTCGTGACGATGGTCAGCCTGGCGTTGGTGGTCGGCTTCGCCGTCCTGATCGGGTTCCGCCCGAACGCGTCCTTGGGAGACTGGCTGCTGGCAGCCGGCCTGATGATCGCGCTGACCGTCGCGCTGACCTGGTTCGCGATCGCGCTGGGCCTGACCAGCAAGACACCGGAGGCGGCGAGCAACGTCGTCCTGCCGATCTCCCTGCTGCTGCCGTTCCTGAGCAACACCTTCATTCCGCTGGAGTCGATGCCGAGCGGAATCCGCTGGTTCGCCGAGTACCAGCCGTTCACTCCGACCATCAACACCCTGCGGCACCTGCTGCTGGGTACGCCGATGGACAGCGGCGACGGCTGGCTCGCGCTGGCCTGGTGCGCGGCGATCGCCGTGGTCGGCTACTTCTGGGCCCAGAAGAACTACAACAAGGGGACGGTGGCCTAGCTCGGTGCGCCGAGCAGGTTCGCTCGAGTGCGGATGTGCGCAGGCACCAGCAGGTCGCAGTCGGGGTTGTTCTCCGGTTCGCCGGCGACGACATGGAGCGGGATCACGCCAGTCCAGTAGGGCAGGTCGAGGTCCTGCTCCTCGTCGTTGGCAGGGCCGGAGCGGGTCTTCACCGAGGCCTCGGTCAGGGAGAGCGCGAGGACCGAGGTCTTCGCGAGTTCCTTGCGGTTCGGCGGGCGGACCGCGGTGGAGCGACCAGGCACCAGGTGGTCGACGATGCGGTTGAGGGCGTGCAGTTTCTCGTCCGGATCGGTCACCAGACGCGGTACGCCGAAGATCACCGCCGACCGGTAGTTGACCGAGTGGTGGAACGCGGAGCGGGCGAGCACCAGACCGTCAGCGTGCGTGATGGTCACGCAGATTGTTTGCTGCGGCGCCGCGACCACACTGCGGGCGGCGACCGACCCGTGCAGGTACAGCGTCCCGTCCGGTCCCTCGTCCAGGTCCACGCCGTACGCCGTCGGCAGCACCAGCGGTGCACCATCGACGACGACACCCAGGTGGCAGAACATGCCGTCGAGGAGTACGTCGTACAGCGCCTGGCGGTCGGTGGCGGCGCGTTCCTTGGAGCGGCGCAGGGCGGTCCGGTCGGTCGGCTGCAGCGGCGTCGTGGTCATGTCACCAGAGTCGCGTCCGGAGTGGCATGCTGGCACGGTCCATTCCCGCGCGAATCAGGTAGTCCATTCGTGGAAAGCTCCCTGCCGCTGACCATCGATCGCCGTACCGGTCTGCCGCTGCACCTGCAGCTGGCCGAGCAGTTCCGGGCCGCGATCCTGGACGGCCGGCTCCGGTCCGGCCACCGGCTCCCGTCCACCCGCGACCTCGCCCGCGACCTGTCCGTGTCCCGGTCCGTGACCCAGGCGGCGTACGACCAACTCCACGCCGAGGGGTGGATCGAGGGTCGCACGGGTGCCGGGACCTACGTGACGGACGTCGTACCGCTGCAGCCCGCCGTACGGCACCGGGCCGCACCCCAGCCGGACCCGGCAGCCGAGCTGCTGTCGCTGCGGCCTGGCATCCCGTACATCGCCCCGACGCCGGACCCGGGCTGGCGACGTGCCTGGCGGGAGGTGTCGACGCAGTCGCCACCACGTGGGTACGACGATGCCGCCGGTCTGCCGGAGCTCCGAGCTGCGCTGGCCGATCACGTCGGCCGGGTCCGCGGGATCGCCTGCGGGCCGGAGAACATCCTGATCACCAACGGCACCGTGCACGGCCTCCGGCTGATCCTCACGGTGACCCGGCGGCCGGGCGACCGGATCGCGATCGAGGATCCCGGCTACCTGAACGCGGTCGTCGCGGCGCGGGACCATCACCTCGACGTTGTCGACGTACCGGTGGACTCCGACGGGCTGCGGGTCTCCGCACTGACCGAGGTCCCCGCCGTCTACGTCACGCCGTCGCACCAGTACCCGCTCGGCGGCCGGCTACCCGTTGCCCGACGCAACGAGTTGGTCCGGTGGGCACGCCGCAACGACGCGATGCTGATCGAGGACGACTACGACAGCGAGTTCCGGTACGACGTCGCGCCTCTGCCCGCGCTCGCCCAACTCGACCTGGATCGGGTGGTCCATCTCGGCACGCTCTCCAAGACGATCAGCCCGGCGCTCCGGCTTGGCTGGCTCGTCGCCTCCGACGCGATGGTCGACCGACTGGCCCGCTTCCGCGCCGAGTCCGGCGACTGGCCCGGTTGGCCGATGCAGGCCGCCCTGCTCGCCATGCTCCGCGACGGCTACCTCGACCAAACCGTCCGCAAAGGCCGCCGCCTGTACGCCGACCGCCGCCTCCACACCTGCACCGCCCTCGCCCCGTACGGCCAAATCATCGGCCAAGAAGCCGGCCTCCACATCACCCTGCTCCTCCCCACCCACCTCAACGACCAAGCCATAACCACCGCGGCCCGCCAAGCGGGCGTAGTAGTAGCCCCGCTCTCGGACTACCGCCGCTCCACCCCCGGCCCACCCGGCCTGGTCATCGGCTACGCCACCCCCACCACCCCCGACCTCCACCAAGCCCTCAAAATCCTGGTCCAGGTCCTCGACCGTTTCGACACCTCTCGAAAGGCTCCCGCTTGACCTGACCGCCTGACACGCTCTCACCTGGAGGGCTCTGTCTGGGGAGGGGACCAATGAAGGTTGGACTAGACGGTATGAAGTGACCGCTCGGGGTTGCTGGGTGGTTGCGGGCCGGGGCCTCACTCGCACAGATTCGTGGGTTGCCGAGTAGGGGCTGCCTGCTC
>NZ_SJKB01000010.1 GCF_004331465.1 Kribbella pittospori | reverse complement strand
CGGCCAGCCCGCCGAGCTCGCCCCGGCGTACGTCTTCCTCGCCTCCGACGACTCGACCTACATCACCGGCGAACGCATCGGCGCCACCGGCGGCCGCCCCCTCCCCTGAAGCGTGCCAGGCCGCGGTCAGCGTCGACCAGGTGCACACCGCGCTGGGCGACAGCGACTCGGCTGCGTTGCTGGCACCGCTCGCGGAGGCCGGCACGCAGCTCTCGAAAGACCACCCGGGTCTGGCCGAACGGATCTCGGAGCTCGGCGCCCGCACCGACGAGATCCGCCAGGCCGGACAGAACCGCCGCCACAGCTGAACCGACCACGCCCGCAGGGAGGCTGAGTGATGACACTGCCTTGCTCGGCCCGGGCCGCGGTGGCGAGGTGACGCTGGCTCTGGTTCGCGATGCGGGGCATGGCCAGGTGGCCGGCGAGATCGAGCGCGACCTCGCCGGCCGCTCTGACGACGGTCTGTTCGAAGGCTCAGGTCTGCTGACGAACTGAATCGGCCGAGTGCTGGGTCTGGTCCTTGACATCTGCGGTGGCCGAGCGGGTCTCGTCCTTGACCTGTTCTGTTGCTTCGGTCGCCGACTGCCTGACGTGGTCGACGGCTTTCTGGGCCGGCTCGCGGAGATTCTCCTTCAGGTCCTGAGCCACCTCACCGGCGCGATCCTTGAGCGGTTCGGCCGCGGTCTCCTTCGCCCTGGCCGCCAGCTCCCGTTCCTTGACCGTCGGCGGCAGGGCGGCCGCGATCACCCATCCGGCCGCGAACGCGACCATGCCGGCCGCGAGCGGGGCACCGCGGGTCCGCTCCTTCGCCTCGGCCGGCGCCGAACCGACGGCATCCCCGATCCTGCTGCCGACCTCCTGCACCGAGGAGACCGCCTCGTGCGCGCTGGATTCGGCGGCATGCTTCGCGTGATCGGACGTCCCCATCACCCGATGCCGCATCATCGACAGACGGTTGCGTGCCGCGTCCGTGCGCCGATGAACGATCTGTCGCGGACTGACCTTGTCCGCCAGGGCGTCGACGTCGCCGGTCAGCTGACGCCTGGTTTCCTCGATGTCTCGTCTCAGTGCTTGCGGGTCTTCAGCCATTGCGCATCCTCCTTCAAAGTCTCCACCGTCTGCTCTGGCACGGGCGTCACGTCGCGGAGCGCCTTCCGTCCGGACACCGCGAGTACGGCGGCCACCACGGCCCAGATCGCCGCCACGATCAGGGCGGCCCAGACCAGGTCCATCGCCTCACCGAGCGCCCACATGACCGTGAGCGAGACGAACAACGCCAGCATCCAGCCGGCGAACGCGGCGCCGCCCAGCATCCCGGCGCCCTTGCCCGCCTGCTTGGCCTCCTCCCGGAGCTCCGCCTTCGCCAGCGCGAGCTCCTGGCGCGTCAACGTCCCGAAGTCACCGGTCAACCGGGACACCAGTTCGCCGAGCGACGCGTCGTCGTACGCCGGACTGCCGGCGGCCGACATACCGGCGGAATACGGCGTGCCTCGTTCGTTGTCTGCGGTGTACGGACCGCTCATCTCACCGCTCCACGCCTGGGGTCGGCTCGCCGGCGGCAGTGGCGCGGGTCAGGCGGCCCGCGACGATTCCGGCCGCGGCGGCGCCGAGGAGGAACCTTCCCGGCCGCCGTCTGGCCACGGTGCGAACGTCGTCGAGGATCTCGCTCAACTCGCGACCGTCCAGGTAATCGACAGCGCGATCGGACCAGGCTGCTCCCTGCCGCGCCAGTTGCGCACCCAGGCCCGAGCCGTGCTCGGCCATCGAGCGCAACTCCTCGCCCAGCGAACGAAGTCCGATCACCGCCTGGTCGCGTTGCTGCCCGGCCTGTTGCCCGACCTGGTCGCGCGTCTGCGACAGCAGCCGATGGGTCTCCTGCTGGACGTCCGAGGCGACCCCTGACACCTGTTCCTTGGCGGTTCCGACCACGTCGCGGGCGGCATCGGCCGCCGTGCCCCGGACCCGATCCGCCTCTTCGCTTGCACTCTGGCCTATCGACTGATTGGTGGTGGACGTCATCTGACGCCTCCCTTCTGTTCCGGCCGCTTGGGTAACCCTCCACGGCTCCAACAAACCTTCGGACCGGCTACTCCTTCGTCCCGTGGCCCGCGATCACCGGGCCTCAGGCGGCGAGGGCGGAGCGGAGGACGCCCATGATGCGGCTGAGCAGTCTCGAGACCTGCATCTGGCTGACTCCGATCTCGGCGGCGATCTCGGCCTGGCTCCAGTGATCGACCATCCGCCGCCGCAGAATCAACTTGTCCCGTTCACCCAGGTTCGCCACGGCCGGCCTCAGTGTCTCGAGCTGGTTGACCAGCTCGAAGGTGTCGGCCCGGTCCGGCACAGTGCTCCCGAGCGACACCGAGGAGTCGATCCACAACGACGCATCCAGCGACGCCGGATGGAAGCAGCCGACGGCACGCTGAGCGTCTCTGATCTCCTCGACCGGTACGCCGATCCGGTCGGCCAGCTCCTGGTCGGTCGGCCAGCGGTGCAGCTGCGCGGCCAGCTCACCTTCGACGGCATTGATCGACGCCTGCAGATTCTGGATCCGGCGCGGCGGGCGCACGGCCCACGCGTTGTCCCGGAAGTGCCGTTTGATCTCGCCCCGGATCGTCGGGAAGGCGTACGAACGGAAGTCGGTGTCCGGGCCGGGCCGGTACCCTTGCGCGGCCTTGACCAGACCGACGTACGCGACCTGGAACAACTCTTCGCGATCCACGCCACGGCCGTCGTAGCGCAGCGCCAGCGACCTCGCCATCGCGGCGCCTTGCACGATCGCCTCTCTCAGCAGCTCCTCGCGGCAGGCACCGGTGTGTTCGGCGGCCTTGCGGAGCAGGGTTTCCGTCAGTGCGTGGTGGTCTTCACAGGACACCGACGATGTAGACACAGCACGACCAGTCATCGCGATCGACCTGAGACGCCATCGCCGCAGATGGCCGATATCTGACCGTGGCGAGCTGTGCCTCAGGCTCCTACGGGCGCGGTACCCACGCGGTAACCCCCATCGGACCAGGGCACGGATGCTCAAGGTTGAGAGATGTCCTGGAGTGCCCCGTTCGCGGACCGACGTTCATCGACGGCGTCAGGGCGTCACCATGATTTGGGGGGCGTTGGTCTTCAGGGTGGCGTTGGTCCAGCGGAGTTGACGCAGGGTCTGTGGATGGCATGACTGGGCCAGTGCGAGCAGGTCGGTGTCTTTGAGGGCCTGTGCGGTTTGGGCGAGGATCTCCCAGTCCAGCGAGACACCGGCGGCCTGGCAGTGGATCGCTCGGAGGTCCTTGAGGAGCAGCAAGGCCGGATCATGGGAGCCGCCCGAAGGCTCGGCGCCGGTCTTGCGGACCGTTGTGGGATCGAGGTCGAGGTCGTACGCCTTGCCGTACTCCGCCAGCCGCCGGACATGCTCCTGGGACCAGGTGGCCAGGTCCCGGCCGAGGTAGAAGATGTCGTGATCGGCCTTGTGCCGGTCGGAGATCTGCAGAAGTCCGGCGGCCAGATCGTTCTCGGCCCGGTGCAGTTCCGCGAGCGCCAGGCCCACCTTGTTCTTCATCGGACGACCTCCTCCAGGACCGCTGCCGCTGCCCCGCCGCGCGTGTCCGGAGCGACACCGGAGGCGACCGGCTTGGAGCCCGTCGTCGTCGGCGCCGGCGAAGGCCCGTCCGCGACACTGATCCGCTCGACGCGGGCCGCCGCCGACTTGAACAGCGGCTGCTTCGAGGACGGATCCCAGTCCGTGATGGTCAACTCGTTGGCCGCACGGCCCACGCCACCGGCCGGAGCATGACCGCCGGGAGCGTCCCAATACCCGTAGTGGAACGGCAGGAACAGGGTCGATCGCCGGATGCCGCTCACCCGGAGCCGCGCCTCGACGTTGCCCCGCGTCGTCGACACCCGCAGCAGATCACCCTCACCCCAGCCGTGCCGCTCGGCGTCGTACGCCGACATCTCGACCCACACGTCCGGCGCGGCGTTCTGCAACTGGGGAACGCGCCCGGTCTTGGTCCGGGTGTGGAAGTGGTAGAGCGTCCGCCCGGTCGTCAGTAGATACGGGTATTCGTCCGTCGGCGGCTCGTGCGGCGGCACGTACTCGGCCGCCTTGATCACGGCCCGTCCGTCCGGATTCATGGCCTTGTACTCCACCGGCTCCAGCGGCGCGCCCGTGACCAGATCCTTGCCATAGCTCTCGCAGTACTCCGGTGAGCTCCAGAACTCACCGTTGCGGTAGATGCGCTCGGTCCCGGCCGGATGCTTCTCGTTGCACGGCCACTGGATCCCGCTTCCGCCACGAAGCTTGTCATAGGTCAGTCCGCTGTAGTCGCAGGGCCGGCCCGCACTGCACGCCTTCCAGCCCTCGAACGCCCCTTCGGGATCCGACCACTTCACCAATGGTTCGCCGTCCTTGTCCGACAGACCAAGCCGTTGCGCGTAGTCGATGAAGATATCCAGGTCGGGCCGTGCCTGACCGGGCGGGTCCACCGCCTTCTCCGACAGATGCACGGTCCGGTCCGCATTCGTGAACGTGCCCGTCTTCTCACCCCAGGTCGCGGCCGGAAGGACGACGTCGGCGAGCTGAGCGGTCTCGGACAGGAAGATGTCCTGCACGACGAGGAAGAGCCGTTCCTGCGCGAGGATCTCGCGGATCCGGCCCAGCTCCGGAAGGGAGACGGCCGGGTTGGTCCCGCTGACATAGAGGAACCGGATCGAGCCGTCCTCGACGTACCGCATCATCTGCATCAGGTGTGTCGGCTCGGAGTAGTGCGGGATCTGCGTCGGCTCGACGTTCCAGACCCGAGCCAGGTCCTCGATGTGCTGGTCGTTGGCCCAGTTGCGGAAGCCCGGCAGGTCACCGTCGGCGCCGCACTCGCGGGTGTTCTGTGCGGTCGGCTGCCCGTTCATCTGCAGGATCCCGCAGCCCGGCTCGCCGAGCATGCCCCGGATCAGATGGACGTTGTTGACCTGTACGGCGGCCGCGGTCGCCTGATGTGACTGGTAGAACCCCTGCAGGACGGTGGACACGAGCCGCTCGGCCTCGCCAAGGATCCGGGCCGCGGCGCGGAGGTCCTCGACCGGTACGTCGCAGATCCCGGCGGCCCACTCCGGATCGCAGTCCGCGACCTGCTTGTCCAACTCGTCGAACCCGACCGTGTGCGCGTCGACGTACTCGTGATCCACCCAGTCGTTGGCGATGATCTCGTGCAGCAGGGCATTCATCAGCGCGACGTTCGTACCTGGCTTCGGCGCGAGATGCACGGTTGCGGCGGCCGCGACCGGCGTACGGCGCGGGTCGACACAGATGAGCTTCGGCGGGTTCGGCCCGGCCAAGCGGTCCAGGATGCGGCTCCACAGGACGGACTGTGTCTCGGCGACGTTGTGGCCGTACAGTGCGATGACGTCGGCCTCGTCGATGTCGGTGTAGGACCCGGGCTGGCCGTCGCTGGCGAACGACTCCTTCAACGCCGCCGCGGCGGTCGCCGTACACAGCCGGGTGTTGCCGTCCAGGTGGTTGGTGCCGATGCCGCCGTGGCCGATCAGCGCGAGCGTGTAGTACTCCTCCAGGAACAGTTGCCCGGTCGTGTAGAAGCCGATCGAACTCGGTCCACGCTCGGCGAGCAGTTCCTTCGTGCGCCCGGCGACCGCCGTCATCGCGGTGTCCCAGTCGGTCTCGACGAGCTTGCCGTCGCGCCGGATCAGCGGGACGGTGAGCCGGTCGGGCGAGTTGTTCGCCTGGTACCCGTACAGGTCCTTGGGCCCCAGCCGTCCGTGGTTCACCCGGTCCACCGCGCGACCCCGGACCCCAACGATCCGGCCGTCCTTGACCGCGATGTCCAGCGCATCGCCGTTCGAATGCAGGGTCGTCGCCGACTGCACCCAGGTGTCGACATCGGCCTCACTCAGGCCCTCGTCGAGCCGGGTGTCGACCCGGACCGGCCAGGATGCACCCCGGGCGTACGGCGTCCGTGTCCCCCACGGCTCGGCGATCCGATCAATGGTCCCCATGCTGAGCGGGTACCCGCACACTTAGGTGCAAAACCCAACCAGCGACGCCACCCGGTTCGGTGACTGCTCAGGTGCCTGGTTTCAGCAGGATCTTGATGGCTCCGTCGCGCTTCTGCTGGAACATCTCGTACGCCGTGGGACCTTCGAGCAAAGGCAGGTGGTGAGTGGCGAAGCCGTCGACGCCCAGTGGGTCGTCATCGCCGAGCAGCGGAAGGATCTGGTCGGCCCAGCGGCGGACGTTCGCCTGGCCCATCCGCAACTGGATCTGCTTGTCGAAGATCGTCAGCAGGGGCAGCGGATCGGCCATCCCGCCATAGACGCCGATCAGCGAGATCGTGCCGCCGCGCCGCACGATGTCGACGGCGAGATAGAGGGCTGCCAGCCGGTCGATGCCGGCGGTCTGCATGACCTTGCGCTGCAGCACATCCGGCAGAACGCCCGCGATCTTCTGCCCGACGGCTGCTACCGGTGACCCGTGCGCTTCCATGCCGACGGCATCGATCACCGAGTCCGGGCCACGCCCGTCGGTCAGGTTGCGCACCGCCTCGGCGACGTCGTCGCCGTACTCGAGCACCTCGACACCACGCAGCCGCGCCCGTTCCAGACGTTCGGCGACCAGATCGACCCCGATGACGCGATGACCGCGGTGCAGGGCGACCCGTGCGGCCATGTCACCGATCGGGCCGAGCCCGAGGACGGCCACGGTCCCGCCCGGCGGGATGCCGGCGTACTCCACGGCCTGCCAGGCGGTCGGCAGGACGTCCGAGAGGTAGACGAATCGATCATCGGGCGGCCCGTCGGGCACCTTGATCGGCCCGTACTGCGCCTGCGGGACCCGCAAGTACTCCGCCTGACCGCCGGGGACCTGTCCGTACAGCTTCGTGTAGCCGAACAGTGCGGCACCCATCCCCTGGTCGCGGACCTGCGTGGTCTCGCACTGCGTCTGCAGTCCCTGGTCACACATGAAGCACGAACCGCAAGCGATCTGGAACGGCACCACCACGCGATCCCCCGGCGCGAGACCGCTCACCTCCGATCCCGCCTCCTCCACGACCCCGATCGCTTCGTGACCGAGCACGTCACCGGCGTCCAGGAACGGCGCCATCACCTCGTACAGGTGCAGGTCGGACCCGCAGATCCCGGTCGACGTCACCCTGATCACCGCATCGGTCGGTTCCTCGATCCGCGGGTCCGGCACGTCGCCGTACTCGATCTTCCGCTTGCCCTGCCAGGTCAGTGCCTTCACAGCTCTCCTCGATTGGTCTCGATCGCGCGCTCAGGCGCCGGTACCCCGAGCCAAACGAAGATCTCCCCCGAACGGCCGGCCAGTGTGGTGCTGAATCCGATCGGCGGGTACTGGGGGTCCATGACGGACAGCGGTATGACCGAGACCACCTGCCTGATCCACGCCTCGGCGCCGGACGTTTTCGCGATCCTGACCGACGGGTGGACGTACGCCGCCTGGGTTGTCGGCGCATCCCGGGTCCGCGACGTCGACGCCGGCTGGCCGCAGCCCGGCCACAGCATCCACCATTCGGTCGGCATCTGGCCGCTGGTGCTGAACGACACCACGACGGTCGAGCAGTACGAACCGAACCGCTTGCTCCAACTGAAGGTCCGCGCGTGGCCCACCGGTGCCGGCATCGTCGAGTTCGTGCTCACCGACCGCGACGGCGACTGTCACCTCCTGATGCGAGAACGCGCCGTCAGCGGCCCCCTCGCGCTCATCCCCCACCCGCTGGTCGACCCAGTCCTCCGCCTCCGCAACCACGAAACCCTCCGCCGACTCGCCCTACTCGCCGAGAAGCGCAGTTGAGGCAGAGCAGTGGGGAGTTTGGTCGAGATGATTCCGGTCGAGGCCCAGGGCAAGCTCCGCAAGGCCGCACAGCCCGAGTGGATGACTCCGATGCTGGCGACCCTGACCGAGGACCGCTTCTCGGACCCGGACTGGCTCTTCGAGCGCAAGCTCGACGGGGTGCGCTGCCTGATCTTCCGTCGAAAGAACCGTGTCCGGCTCTTCTCGCGCAATCATCACGACCTCAACGGTCACTATCCGGAACTCGTCGAAGCGCTGGACGCGCAGCCGGGCGACGACTTCATCGCGGACGGCGAGATCGTCGCCTTCGACGGCAACAACACCAGTTTCGCCAAGCTCCAGCGGCGCCTGCAGGTCAGCGATCCCGAGGCCGCGCGCCGTACCGGCGTACGAGTGTTCCTCTACCTGTTCGACGTACCGCACCTTGACGGTCACGACCTCACCGCACTCGAGCTGCGTCATCGCAAGTCGGTGCTGCGCCGGATGCTGACCTTCCGCGATCCGCTGCGGTTCACCACGCATCGGATCGGTGCCGGCGTGGACTACTGGCAACAGGCGTGTGGCCGGGGGTGGGAAGGTGTCATCGCCAAGCGCGCCGACTCGCCGTACGTGCACGGCCGGTCGCCGGATTGGCTCAAGTTCAAGTGTGTCAACGAGCAGGAGTTCGTGATCGGCGGCTACACCGATCCGAAGGGAAGCCGCGTCGGCTTCGGCGCGCTGCTGATCGGCTACTACGACAACGGCGAGCTGCGGTACGCCGGGAAGGTCGGCACCGGGTACGACGACCACACGCTCGAGCAGCTGGGCGATCGGCTGGCCCGGTCCGAGCGGACTGAACCCGCCTTCGCGCACGGGAAGCTGCCGCGGGCCGGCGTGCACTGGGTGGAGCCCGAACTCGTCGCGCAGGTCGGTTTCACCGAATGGACCCGGGACGGGCAACTGCGCCATCCACGGTTCCGGGGACTGCGCGACGACAAGTCGCCGCGCGACGTCGTACGGGAGCGTGCGCGATGAGCACCGACCACATCCGGATCGGACGACGCACCGTCAAGCTCAGCAGAACCGGCAAGGTGCTCTTCCCCGACGACAATCTGACCAAGGGCGATCTGATCGGCTACTACGAGGCTGTCGGCGCGCGGATGGCGGCGTACCTCAGGGGACGCCCGCTGGCTCTCGAGCGCTTCCCCGACGGCATCGGCGCAGGCCGGGTCTTTCACCAGCACGCGCCACAGCACTTCCCGGAGTGGGTCGAGACGGTGTCGGTGAAGACCGTCGACGGCAGCGGCAGCGTCGAACACGTGATGGCCGGCAACACCGCCACCCTCGTTTACCTGGCCAACCAGGCGTGCATCACTCCGCACGCCTGGTTGGCTCGCGCCGACCGTCTGCACAATCTTCGATCTCGATCCGCTGGACGGCGAGTTCGCCGCCGCCTGCGACGCTGCGCGTCAGCTCCACGACCTGCTGGACGAGCTCGGTCTCCCCGCACTGGTCAAGACCACGGGCGGCAAAGGACTGCACGTGCACGTCGCACTGGACCGTACGGCGGACTTCGACCAGGTGCGGGACTTTGCCCGCGACGTCGCGCAGGTGCTCGTCAACCGCGAGCCCGAGCGCTACACCATCGAGCAACGCAAGAACGCCCGCGGCGGGCGGCTGTACCTCGATGTCATGCGTAACGCGTACGGCCAGACCGCCGTACCTCCGTATGCTGTGCGTGCTCTGCCCAAGGCTCCCGTCGCCACGCCGCTGGACTGGAGCGAGCTCGACGATCGCCGGTTGCGCGCCGAGCGATTCACGCTCCGCACGACGCCGGCCCGACTCGAAACCGACGGCGACCCCTGGCGCCGAACCCGCCACCGAGGCCGCTCCCTGACCCGCGCCCAACGCCGCCTCGCCCCACTACTCACCGAGGGGTAGCAACGGCTGACGGCGTACATGTCCGAGTGTGACGCTGGGTACCAACCTGCGTGGGCAACAGCCGGATGGTCGCACTGACCGCTCTGTACGCCCTGACTGACGCCGTGTGAGAAGGGGATTCAATGACCGCGTTGCGGGCTCTCGCCTTGACCTGTTCGCTGAAGAAGTCGCCGGCTCCGTCGAGCGCGGAGCTGATCGGACGCGAACTGCTGACCGCCTTGACCGACCACGATGTCAAGTACGACGGCGACCGAGATGTCGTCCGGGTGGTGGACCACGACATCCGGTTCGGAGTGAGCACCGACGAAGGTGACGGCGACGAATGGCCGCAACTGCGGCAGCGAATGCTCGACGCCGACATCCTGATCCTCACCACGCCGATCTGGATGGGGCAACCCGCCAGCGTCTGCAAGCTGGTGCTGGAACGTCTCGACGCCGAGCTGTCCGAGAAGGATGGCGATGGCCGGCCGCTCGTGTACGGCAAGGTCGCGCTGGTCGGCGTGGTCGGCAACGAGGACGGTGCGCACCACGTGTGCGCGGAGCTTTTCCAGGCGCTCAACGATGTCGGCTTCACAGTACCGGCGGCCGGCGCGTCGTACTGGGTCGGCGAGGCGATGGGCTCGGTGGACTACAACGACGCCGGTCCGAAACCGGATACCACCGGCACAACTACCAAGACCGCCGCCGCGAACGCCGCTCACCTGGCTCGCCTCCTCCGCGACCACCGGTATCCAGCGACCTGACGGAGCTGAGAAGAGCTGTTGGGCACGGGAGCAAGCGGGCCGGTTTGTTCGGTTTCCGCCAGCTGCGAGCCGCGTATCAGTTGCGTAGGGCGCGTTCGAGTTCGTCGCGACCCATCTTCGAGCGACCAGGGATCCCTCGCTTCTGGGCCTCGCGGTAGCCATGCCCGCCCGGTTCCCGCCCGATCACCGCTCATGCATGTCCGCATGGATGTGGGTACCGGCGCGGGACCCACATCAGGAGAAGGGACACAGTGATGGCAGCGGATGTTGTTGATCTGATCATGCAGGACCACCGGGAGGTCGAGCGCCTCTTCGACGAACTGAAGGACAACCCGGAGAAGCGTGCGAACCTGTTGCCGGTGCTCACCACCCTGCTGACCGCGCACAGCCGGGCCGAGGAGGCCGAGGTGTACCCGGTCGCAGCGGAGGAGGCCGGCGAGAAGGAGGAGGTCTCGCACAGCCAGCAGGAGCACATCGAGGCCGACCAGCTGCTGGCGAAACTCGCCGAGACAGATCCGGAGTCCGCCCAGTTCGACACGGTGCTGCAGAACCTGATCGACGCGGTCTCACACCACGTCGACGAGGAAGAGACCAAGGTCCTGCCGGGGATGCGCGCCAACCTGTCGGACGAACGCCGTACCCAGCTCGGCGAGGCATTCGTTGCCAGCCGCAAGCAGCACCTCGGCGAACAGCCCGGTGACATGACCCGCGACCAACTGGCCCAGCAGGCCAGGAACGCCGACATCCCCGGTACGTCGGGCCTGAGCAAGGACAAACTGCAGCAAAAAGTCCAACGCGAGGCCGAACGCTGAACCACGACCCTCGTTGCGGGCGGTCGCACACCCCGCTGGGCCTGGAGCAAGCCTCGCGACCTGCTGCCCTACGTTGTCAGCCGGTCCTGTTCCAGGTCGCCCCAGACTTGGGCGATGCGGCCGCCCTCGATCCGGTAGACAGCGAGCTCCTGCATGCTGACCGCCCGCCCGTCCTGCGTCGTGTACGTGTCCCTCAGCAGCGCACTCAGCCAACAACCGTCCAGGAATCGCTTAAGTCAGTATCGAGCCATTTCCGCATGGCGTTTCAGGTTGGCGCGGTGGGTGCTGGTGGTCACGGTGCCGTCGGTGAGGTGGTCGACCTCGTCCCAGGGCAGGTACCAGACCTCGCCGAGGCGGCGGTGGACCAGCCAGCGCAACAACGCCGGCCCGACGTGACGCTCGTACCCGAACAGTCTCGTGGTGTGGTGCTCGACCACGATCAGACCGTCCACCCGCAACGCACTCTGCATCGACGCCAGCACCGGTCCGTCCTGGACCAGGCGTACGTCGGCGACCCCGCCGATCGCCGTACCGGTGCCGTCGACCACGCGCCGGCCGAGCAGATCATTCAGTCGCATCGCCGGCTCCTGGGATCTTGTCGATGATGTGCTGCTCGGTCCAGTCGTCGTGGTGCTCGAGATCCAAACCCTGGTTGACGATCTTCACCGCGGTGTCGATCTCGGCGATCTGCTGGGCCGGTATCCGTTCCCGTCCCGAGAACAGCGCGGACACCACCGGCGGATCGCTGTCCAGGTCGAGCTCGACGTCGTCCACCTTGCCGAGCAGGTAACCGTCGGCCTGGTCGATCAACTGCCGGTCGAGCAGATGCAGCTGGGCGTGCAGCACGCGTCCGGACATGGTCATTGCCCCGCTCTCGTCACGATCATCAAAGGAATGGCGGCCACCGAGGCGACCACCAGCAGGCCGAGATAGATCAGCCCGAAGAAGTTCAGCACCCGCCCGTTCGTGTGCCGACCGACGTAGTCCGGGTCGTTCGCGACGATCAGGATCGGCAAGTAGGTCAAGGGCAGAGCCATCGCAGCGAACACCACCGAGTACTCCGTCACCTTCACCGGATCCACTGCCGTCAGCAACGTCAGAACTGCGATCGCCAGGCAGACGATCATGGTCACGTGGAACCGCGACGCCTCCCGCGGCCGGACGAACTTGCCCCATTGCCAGCCGCGGTACTGCGCAATCGTGTACCCGCACGACAACACCGTCTCCAAGGCCGCGCCGAACGTTGCCGCGAACACCCCGATCAGCACGATCGCGAGTCCTATCTTGCCGAAGGCAACAGCCACCGGCAGCGTCACCTGTCCGAGCGTGCCCACCTGGATCCCGGCCGGGAGAAACAGCACCGCCGCACACCCGGCGATTGCCAGCGACAACAACCCACCGAGCGGAAACCCGACGAACACATTGGTGCGCGCCGTGACCAGATCGCGCCGGCTCCACTTCTCCTCGACCCCGCCCGAGGAGAAGAAGAACACCTCGTACGGCGTCATCGCGGCACCGAACAGCGCGATCGCGTAGTACGTGTACGTCGCCCAGCTCTCATGCCCAACCGGATGCGGATTCGTCGCCTGATGCACCAACTGTCCCCAGTCCGGCCCGAGTTTGAACAACGCCACCGCGAACACGATCAGCAGCAGCCCGAGCAGACCGAACACCTGTTCCAGCCGGGAGAACTTCACCCGCCAGATCACCAGCCAGACCGCCAGCGCGACCAACGGCATCCACAGCAGGTAGTTCACACCGCTCGCCAGCTCGAAGGCCAGCGCGACACCGCCGATCTCCGCGATCAAGGTCAGCAGGGTGACCAGGAACGACGCGATCAGGGTGACCAGCCCCGTCCGCCGACCCAGCCGTTCCCGGATCAGATCGAACACGGGCCGCCCGGACAACGCGACCACGCGGCCCGACATCTCGGCGTACAAACAGATCCCGATCACACCCACCACGACGACCCAGGCCATCCGCATCCCGAATCGGGCGCCGACCAGGGCGTTCGTGACCAGGTCACCGATGTCGACGAATCCACCGATCGCGGTGAGGATCCCGAGGGTGACGCCGAGGAATTTCTTCACTTGGCCAGCTCCCCGATCCGATCCAGTTCGTCCGCCGATCGACCCAGTACGTCGACCTGCCGGAAGGCCGCCGGGAGATCGTCGTTGTCCAAGGCAATTCGGGTCGCCGTCACTGCCTTCTGAGCGTTGTCGAGAGCCTCACCGACCTGCTCGTACATCCGCCGTGACTCGACCGTCGTCGGCTGCTGACCGTCGAACGAACTGACCGCCTTCGCCACGGACTTCTCCGCGTCGGCGACCATGACCTCCGCCGTACGCTGCCACAGATGACGCGCCTGCAACTGCTCGACGACGAGGCGAGTCGTGTTGACCTCGGACTCCGCTTCCCGGGCTGACTGGGCCGCTGCATCAGTCAGCTTCTGATCGGCATTGCCACAGCCGCTCAGCAGAAGCCCTGAGAGCAGCCCGCAAGCCGCCCACCCTCGCATTGCCCGAGCCAAATCAACCCCGCGGGAGGCACCCATGCACCCCCAGTACCCAGCCCTGAACCCGTTGACCGCGGATCCAGTGGCTCAAGGCAACCTCCGGTGGCCAGTGCTGGGCTTGGCCAGGACCAGGAGTCCGATCATGGAGACGGCGGCGCCGGCGGTCACCAGGGTGGCCATTGGTACGGCGGTGTGTTGGCCGCCGAGTCCGGCGATGGGAGCGATGGTCCCGGCGGCGACCCATTGGACGAAGCCCTGGAGGGCTGATCCGGTGCCGGGGTGTTCGGGTACGGCGGCGGATGCGAGGGCGCCGCCGTTGGGGATCATCAGGCCTTGAGCGGTCATCAGGACGAAGAAGCACACGATCGCGAGCAGCAGTGGCGTGCCGAGCCACAGCGCACCGACCAGCATCGCAAGGCCCGCGGCCAAGGCGGCGATCTGCCCGGTCAGGATCAGTTTGCGGGTAGCAACTCGCCCAGCCAGCCGGGCCGCAACCAGCGCGGCCACCGTCATCCCAGCGGCGTTGGCCGCGAAGTCGATCGAGTAGGCGATCGGCGAGAGACCGTTCATCGTCTGCAGGACGAACGCGGAGGTGGCGACGTACGCGAAGAGGGCACCCATCGCGGCGCCGGCGACCACCAGGTAGCCGACGTACTCCCGGTTGCGCAGGACGGTGCGGCCGGCGGCAACAAAGTTGCGCAGCCCGCCGGCGTGACGGCTTTCACGTGCGAGCGATTCAGGTACGGCGACCAGGACCGACAAGGTCATCGCGAGACCGAGCACCGCGACGAGCCAGAACGAGACCCGCCAGTGCGACAGTTGCAGGATGAGCCCGCCGAGGAGCGGACCGACGATGGGTGCGAGGCCGCCGACGGCGGCGATGAGGTTCAGCACCCGGACGAGTTGAGCGTCCCGGGCCAGGTCGACGATGATCGACCGGCCGATCACCATCGCCCAGCCACCGGCGAAGCCCTGCACGAGCCGGGCAACGGTCATCACCCCGATCGTCGGTGCGAGCGCGCACCCGATCGAGGCCGCGGTCATGACTACGAGTGCCGCGAGCAACGGGATCCGCCTGCCGCGTTGGTCCGACACCGGTCCACCGATCAGCTGGCCGAGCGCCATGCCGACGAAGAAAGTCGTCAGCGTCAGCTGCACCTGCGTCGCGGTGGTGGACAGCTCCCCGGCAACCTGCGGAAACGCCGGGACGTACATATCGGTCGCCAGCGGCGCGATCGCCGTCAGGAACACCACTGTCCCGACCAGCCCAGCAGTCAACCGGGGCGTGACGGTACGACGGACAGCCTTCATCGGTCCTCACTGGGTCAGACGGTGAGAAGGACTTTGGTGGCGGTGCGTTTGTCCATGGCTTGGTAGCCCTCGGCGGCTCGGTCGAGGGGCAGCATGAGGTCGAAGACCTTGCCTGGGTTGATCTTGCGGTCCCAGATGAGCTGGATCAGCTCGGGCAGGTACTGACGCACCGGCGCGGGACCACCGTGGAGGTGGACGCCGGCCATGAACAGCTCGTCACCGCGAATCGCGACATCGTGGGCCACCCCAACGAAGCCCACATGGCCGCCCGGCCGGGTGGAGTGGATGGCCTGCATGATGGCTTCCTGCGTGCCGACCGCCTCGATCACCGAGTGGGCTCCGAGTCCGCCGGTCAACTCCTTGACCCGCGCCACACCGGCTTCGCCGCGCTCTTCAATGATGTCGGTGGCACCGAACTCACGAGCCAGCGCCTGCCGATCGGCGTGCCGGCTGAAGGTGATGATCCGCTCGGCCCCCAACTGCTTGGCGGCAAGGATCCCAAGCAGACCAACAGCGCCATCGCCCACGACCGCGACCGTCTTGCCCGGCCCGGCCTCGGCAGCAACAGCGGCGAACCAGCCAGTGCCGAGTACGTCGGAAGCCGCCATCAGCGACGGGATCAGGTCAGGCTCGGGCATCCTCGGGGTGGCGACCAGGGTGCCGGCGGCCAGCGGGATGCGCGCCCGTTCGGACTGGGTACCGATCGTGCCCATCAGAACCCGGTGCACGCAGTACGCCTGGTAGCCGGCCCGGCAGATCTCACACGTGTTGTCGGAGGCCCAGAACGAGCCGACGACGAAGTCACCGACCTTGATGGTGCGTACGGCGGAGCCCACTTCCTCGACGACACCGACGTACTCGTGGCCCATCACCTGGTGGTCGACCGGTTCGACGCCGCGGTACGGCCACAGGTCGCTGCCGCAGATGCAGGTCGCCGACAGACGGATGATCGCGTCGGTCGGCTCGAGGATCTTCGGGTCCTTGCGGTCCTCGACCTGGACGTTGCCCGGACTGTGCATGACTACCTGGCGCATCGCGCGCTTCCTCCTTGAGGTGCTGTCGACCCCGCTGAAACGGGGCCCATGCTCGAGTGAACGGGGCCGGGCGGCACCGTGGAAGTCACTGTCGATGGGTGTACTCGCAGGGCACCCTTCGGACCCCGGCGTACCGCCTCCGGGCGGTTACTGTCGTAGTCGTGGACAACCGACAGGAGGTGCGCGAGTTCCTCACGACTCGCCGCGCCCGTCTCACACCGGACCAGGCCGGACTCCCGACCACCGGTCCTCGACGCGTCCCCGGCCTGCGCCGCAGCGAGGTCGCGTCGCTGGCCGGGCTCAGCGTCGAGTACTACGCCCGGCTCGAACGCGGCCAGATCGCCGGCGCCTCCGCGAGCGTGCTCGACGCACTCGCCCGAGCGCTGCAACTCGACGACACCGAACGAGCCCACCTCCTCGACCTGGCCCGCGCCGCCGACGGGATCCCGACCTCGGGCCGCTCCCGCCGCCGTACGCCGAGCAGGGCAGCGGCGTCGCGGCTCAGCCTGCAGTGGGCACTCGACGCGATCACCGACGGCGTCGCGTTCGTCCGCGACCCGCACCAGAATCTGCTCGCCACCAACGCCCTCGGGCGCGCCTTCTACTCCCCGGTCATCGGCGACGGCGGCCGTACGCCGAACCTGGCCCGCTTCCAGTTCCTCGATCCCGTCGCGCGCGAGTTCTACCCCGACTGGGACCTCTTCGCTCAGATGTGTGTCGGCATCATGCGCGCCGAGGCCGGCCGCGACCCGCACGACCGCGGCCTGCAGGACCTGGTCGGCGAACTGTCCACCCGCAGCGAGGTCTTCCGCCGCCTGTGGGCCGACCACAACGTCCGCACCCACGGCACCGGCACCAAGCGTTTCCATCACCCCGTCGTCGGCGAACTCACCCTCGCCTACGAGGAACTGGCCGTCACCGCCGAGCCCGGGCTGGTGCTCCTCGTGTACACAGCCGAACCCGGTTCGCCATCCGCCGAGCGACTCCAGCTTCTCGCCTCCTGGGCAGCGCCGAGCGACATCCCGACCGAAGGAACCCATGCAGATCACCCGTAGCTCCCTCGACACCGGCAAGGGCCCCGCCGACTGGTTCACCGGCGACGTCTACATCGACGCCGTCGCCGCAGCCCCGCCACCCTCACGCCTCACCGCGAACCTCGTCCACTTCATGCCCGGCGCCCGCACCCACTGGCACCGCCACCCACTCAGCCAAACCGTCTTCGTCACCGAAGGCGTCGGCCTCTGCCAACGCCGCGGCGGACCCGTCGAGACCATCCGCCCCGGCGACCGAGTCCTGTTCGAAGCCGACGAAGAACACTGGCACGGCGCCGCCCCCAACCGCCTCATGGTCCACCTCGCCCTCAACGAAGCCGACACCGACCACGCCGTCGTCCACTGGCTCGAACCAGTCACCGACGAGGAATACTCAGCCACTCACTGACCCGGTGCGGCTGGGCTGGGAGGGTCTGCTGGTACCTGTTACGCCGGGGACTCCCACTGTGACAGGGACGGGTGTTCGCTGGACTCATGCAGACCGTCACGTTGAACAACGGCGTCACGATGCCGATCGTCGGATTTGGTGTCTTCCAGATCCCCGAAGACCAGACCCAGGCCGCCGCCTGGGCCTGGAGTACCTCGACCTGCTCCTCATCCACCAGCCGCTCGGCGACTACTACAGCGAGTGGCGGGCCATGCAGAAGCTCCACATCGAGGGCCGCAGCCGGGCGATCGGGGTCTCGAATTTCCACCCCGACCGGCTCGTCGATCTCATCGACCACAACGAGATCACCCCGGCGGTCAACCAGATCGAGACCCACCCGTTCCACCAGCGCGTCGCCGATCAGGAGCTGATGCGCGAACGCGGCGTACAGATCGAGTCCTGGGACCGTTCGCCGAAGGCCGCAACAACCTGTTCACGGATCCCGTGCTCACCGCGATCGCGGAGGCCCACAGCAAGTCGGTCGCCCAGGTCGTACTGCGCTGGCTCGTCCAGCGAGACGTCGTCGTCATCCCCAAGTCCGTCCGCCCGGACCGGATGGCCGAGAACCTCGACATCTTCGACTTCACCGTCACCGACGACCAGCTCCAGCAGATCGCGAGCCTCGACACCGGCGCCAGCCTCTTCTTCGACCACCGCGACCCCGCCATGGCCACCTCCCTCGGCAGCCGCCGAATCGAGTGACGCCAAACAGGTTCCAGAAAGGAACGACATGACCACCTGGTTCATCACCGGTTGCTCCACCGGCCTTGGCCGCGCGTTCGCTGAGGCGGTGCTCGGTCGCGGGTACAACGTCGTTGTCACCGCGCGCGACGTCGCGAAGGTGCAGGATCTGGCCGACAAGTATCCCGACACGGCACTGGCTCTTCCGCTCGACGTCGCCAACGACGCGCAAGTCACCGCAGCTGTCGGTGCGGCCGAGGAACGCTTCGGCGCGGTCGACGTACTCGTCAACAATGCCGGCTACGGCTACCGCGCCGCCGTCGAAGAAGGCGAAGACGACGCGGTCCACCAACTCTTCGACACCCACGTCTTCGGCACCGTCCGCACGATCAAGGCTGTCCTGCCCGGCATGCGCGCCCGCCGTACCGGCACGATCGTGAACCTGTCCTCCATCGGCGCGCGGATCTGCCCCGAAGGCTCCGGCTACTACTCGGCCGTCAAGGCCGCGATCGAGGCGCTCACGTTGTCGCTGCGCAAGGAGGTCGCGCCGCTCGGCATCACCGCCATGGTCGTCGAGCCAGGCCGCTTCCGCACCGACTTCGCCGGCCGCTCGCTCACCCAGGCCGCCAACCCCATCGCCGACTACGCCGACACCGCCGGCAAGCGTCGCAAGGACCACGACACCGGGCACGGGAAGCAGCCGGGCGACCCGGCCAAGGCCGCGATCGCTTTGATCCAGGCCGTCGAGTCCGACTCCCCGCCGTACATGCTGCTGCTCGGCAACGACACTTCCGACGGCTTCCGCGCCGCCCTCGACGCTCTCCGCTCCGAGGCCGACACCTGGGAACCCCTCAGCCGCAGCACGGACTTCGACACCTGACTTCAGAGTCCACCATCCGTCTAGTTCTTGAGCTCGTATCGCAGGAGTACGACGCCGTTGTCGAAGGCGGTGGCCTCGACCGCCTTGAGGTTCTGTCGGTCTTCGAAGAGGTGGGTTCCCTTGCCGCGGGTCGACGGGCAGACCAGCATCCGGATCTCGTCGACGGCGCCGGCATCTAGTAGGGAGCGCATGAGTTTCAAGCTGCCCCACAGCCAGATGTCCTTGCCGCTCTGGTCCTTGAGCTCCCGGATGGTGGCGACCGGGTCGCGTGTCACGGTCGCGGCCGGGAAGTCGCCCCACGGCGCGTCATCCAGCGACGACGAGGCAACGAACTTGGTCAGGCTGTTCAGCTTCCGGCCGTACTCACCCTGGTCCTCGGCGTGCGGCCAATAGTCCTTGGTTTGGTTGTAGGTGTTGGCGCCGAGAATCATCGTGTCGACCGAGTCGATGAAACCCATCAGGCTGTTCTGGAACGGGTTGTCGGTCACCGAGTCGTCGAACGGCTCCCCCGACACGAAGCTGAGCCCACCGTCCTCCTCCGCCGCGATGTTGTCGACCGTGACCCACTGCTGAACTACAAGCTTCCGCATGACTGTCCTCCGGCACGTGCGGCCACTCTGGCCGCATCTACACCTGAAACGGAGCCACCACACGGATCTCGACATCCCGCCCGATCTTCAGTGAGACCGCTCGAGCGACCGTCAGCGGCCGATCGTGCGGGTGAGGAAGTCGAGCATCAGGCCGGCCACCTCGTCGAGGGCGCTTTCGAGCAGGAAGTGGCCGCCGTCGAGGAGGTGGATCTCGGCGAGCTCTGTGTCGCGCGCGAAGCCCTCGGCTCCGGCCGGGCCGAAGATCGGATCACCCTTGCCCCACACGGCAAGCACGGGCAGCTGACGTTCCCGCAGCAGGTCGTGAAGAGCGGCGTACATCGGCGGGTTGCTCGCATAGTCACCGATGATCGCGAGCTGGATCTCGTCGTTCCCGGGCCGGGCGAGGAGCGCGGCGTCGTGTAGCCATGCTTCAGGATCGACGACTTCGGAGTCGTCAACGCCTGTGACGTACTGCCATTTCACCGCCTCAACCGGGTCGCTCGGGTTCAGCTTTGCGGCGTTCTCGGCTGTCTTGTCGCGGTTGTACTCCCAGATGGGCGCCCAGAACTCTTCGACGAAGCCCTCGTCGTACCCGTTGCCGCTCTGCGTGACGATCGCGGTCACCGCATCCGGGTCGCGCAGTGCGAGCCGCCAGCCGGTCGGTGCGCCGTAGTCCTGCACATAGATCGCGTACTGCGTGATATCGAGCTGCTCAAGCAGTCCGTGCACAACATCGGCCAGCGCGTCGAAGGTGTACGGGAACTCGGCAACCGCGGGCGCGTCCGAGAGCCCGAATCCGAGCAGGTCCGGCGCGATCACGTGATACGAGTCGGCGAGCTTCGGGATCAGGTTCCGGAACATGTACGAGCTCGCCGGGTATCCGTGCAGGAGCACGATCGCCGGAGCGTCGACGGGCCCGGCTTCGCGGTAGAACACCTGATGCTCCTGAATTGTCGCGGTGCGGTGAAAGACGGTGACCATGTATTTCCAACCTCCACAGTGGTATTCGATGGTTCAGAAACGTGCGCGCAGTGTCTGGGAGATGGCCCAGATGACTACGCCTACAAGCGAAAGCACGACGCCGAGGATGGCGATGCCGGTCCAACCCGCGTGTGCGTACACCACGCCCGATAGCGCTGATCCGGTCGCGCCGCCGAAGAAGACGCTGGCGATGAAGACCGTGTTGAGCCGAGAGCGCGCATCGGGCCGCAGCGCGTAGATCTCTTGCTGGCTGAGGACCAGGTTTCCCTGCACCGCGAGGTCAAGAAGGATGCCTGCGAGGGCAAGAACGACGAGATGGTGAACTCCGAAACCGGCCACGGCCATCGCGACGGCGGCCAGTGCGAAGACGACGCCGGTCGCGGGCCGACCGAGACCACGGTCGCCGATCCTTCCGGCGATCGGTGCCGCGGCGGCGCCGGCCGCACCGACGAGCGCGAAGATCGCGATCTTTGTCTGTGAGAGGTCGTACTCCGTGATCAGCACATACGTGACCGAGGTCCAGAACGCGGAGAACGTCGCGAACATGATCGCCTGCAGTACGGCGCGACGTCGCAAGGCCGGCTCTTCGCGGATCAGGTGCCAGATCGAGACCACCAGACTGCCGTAGCTACCGGTGTGATCGGGCTTGCGCCGGGGCAGCACGGTCGCCAGGACGATGACCATGATCACCATCAGCGCGGCGGAGAGCACGTAAACGGAGCGCCAGCCCCAGAGGTCGGCGAGGAAGCTGGAGACGCTCCGGGCGAGCATGATCCCGAGGAGCAGCCCACTCATCACCTGCCCGACGTACCGGCCGCTCTGTCCGGCCGGCGCCAGGTGCGCAGCGAACGGTACGACGATCTGCGCCACCACAGACGTGAACCCCAGAACCGCCGAGGCGACCAGGAAGATCGTCAGGTTCGTCGCAACCGCCACGCAGGCCGCCGCGACGGCCGTGATGACGAGCACCCGCGATGCCAGCGCTCGTGGATCGAACAGATCCCCGAGCGGAATGACCACGATGATCCCGGCCGCGTACCCCAGCTGGGTCACCGTCACCACGACAGCGGCCGAGCCCTCGCTGATCCCGAAGCTCTCGGCGATCAGGCTCAGCAGCGGCTGCGAGTAGAAGACGTTCGCGATGGAGATGCCGGCCGCTGCGGCCAGGACGAACGTCAGCGCGCGGAGCCGGCGCGTGCTGAGGCCCGGTTCGACCGGGACCGATGGGCTCCGAGAGGTCATGGGGTTCCTTCTCCTACGGGTCGAGGGGCAGCCACAAGTGGTGAGAATGCTCATTCTCACTAGCACCGACTACCCTAGAGAAGGAGCGTTCTCGCCGTCAAACGGAAAGGGCATGATGTCCACCACCTCGACCGAGGCGACCATGAGGGGACAGCTCCTCGACGCCGTGGAGCAGGTGTTCTACGCGCGCGGCATCCAGGCCGCGAGCATGAGTGAACTCCGGGACGTCGCCGGGCTCCCGCTACGCCGCATCTATCGGCTCTTCCCGAGCAAGGACGATCTGATCGTCGCGTTCCTGCGGCGGCGGCATGAGCGCATGATGGCCGCGATCGAGGCGCGAGTGGTCGCGGCGAGCTCTCCCGAGGACCAGGTTCTCGCGATCTTCGAGCACCTCGACGGATGGTTTCACGAACCGTCGTTCCGCGGCTGCCCCTGGACGAACGCTTACAGCGAGCTGGGGCCCACGAACGACGCCGTCGCCGCGGAGGTCGACCACCATGAACTCGAGTTCCGGGCTCTGGTGACCCGGATCGTCGTCGATGCCGGCTACACCCGCGACCTTGCTGACGTCATCTACCTCCTGGTCGCGGGGTCCGTCACGACCGCGGGAATACAGCACGCCCTCGACGCGGCGGTCCAGGCCAGCCGCGGCGTGCGGATGCTGCTCACCGGCCCGCAGGCGCGGATGCAGGTCAGGCCAGGCCGTTAGTCGGCTGCGGCGTCGAGGCGCTCGAGTGGGCCTGGACCCTTGTGTGGCTTTGGTGGGGCGCCGAGGTGGCGGGTGCGGAGTTCGTCCATGAGGTCATCGAGGAATGCCGGGCCCTCGTCGCGCATGAGTTGTTGCCGGCTGCGGAGTTCGTCGGCGCCGGGGCGCCAGTCGAGACCCCAGTTGCCGAGCGCATAGATGATCGGGAGCGTCTGGATGCCGGCTTCGGTGAGGCTGTACTGCGCGCGCTGTCCGCGGGCCGCCGTACCGCGACTGAGGATCCCTGCCTCGACGAGCCGCACGAGGCGGTCGGCGAGGATGTTCGAGGCGATGCCCTCGATCGATCCGGTCAGCAGCGCCCGGAAGTAGCGGCGGTCGCCGAAGATGACGTCGCGCAGTACGAGCAGCGACCAGCGATCCCCCAGCACCTCAACGGCGGCGTTGATCGGACACCTGGACCGTGGTTCCACGACTCCTCCTTGACAGCTGTTTGCATCCCAATATAGTGATTGCAGAACGCAAGCACTATTCGGAAGAGGGGGATGATGGGCCGCCTCGTGTATTCGATGAACGTGTCCCTCGACCTGCGGATCGAGCAAGTTCCCGGGGACAACGGTGCGGGCGAGTGGCTGCGCATCGACGAAGAACTGCACCGCGCGTTCAACGCCCACGCTCAGGCCCTCGCGCTGATGGTCCAGGGCCGGGTCATCTACGAGACGATGGAGGAGTACTGGCCACGGGGGCGCCAGGACGCGTCACTGCCGGACTTCATGCGCGAGTTCGCCGAGATCTGGACCGCCAAGCCCAAGGTGCTCGTCTCCCGCACCCGCGACAGCGCCGACTACAACACCCGGATCATCGGTGGAGACGACGCGATCGAGCAGCTCGCCGCGCTCCGGGCCGAGACCGACGGCATCATCGGCGTCGGCGGCGCGGCCCTTGCGACGCAGCTGCTCCGGGCCGGGCTGCTCGATGAGTTGCTGCTCGCCACCCATCCCTCGATCCTCGGCTTCGGCCGGCCGCTGTTCGACGACTACGACCTGCCGATCGACCTCGACCTGCTCGAGCAGCGATCGTTCAAGAACGGCGTCACGATGCACCGCTACGCGATCCGCGACGTCAAGGAGGCCGGCGCATGATGACGCAGGTTGCGGACGGTGTGTTCGTCCACCAGAGCGAGTTGATCCAGAACAACGCCGTTGTCGTGCAAGGCAGGGACGGCGTGCTGCTCGTCGACCCCGGACTCACGGGCGGCGAAATGGCCTGTCTCGCGGACGACCTTCGCGCACTGGGCCGGCCCGTGGTGGCAGGCTTCGCGACGCATCCTGACTGGGATCATGTGCTCTGGCACTCCGAGTTCGGTGAAGTGCCGCGCTACGGTACTGCGCGCTGCGCTGCCTTCATGGAGGATCTGCGGTCGAAGGCGGATTGGAAGACCGGCGTCACCGAAGGGCTGCCGGAGGAGATCGCCGACGAGATACCGCTGGACCTGTTCGGCCTCATCACCGGTCTACCCACTGGAACCACTCATCTTCCGTGGGATGGCCCGAAGGTCAGGGTGGTCGAGCATGAGGGACACGCCCAGGGCCATGCGGCACTGCTGGTCGAGGAACGCGGCGTTCTCGTCGCCGGCGACATGCTGTCCGATGTCCTGGTTCCGATGCCCGACCTGTACGGCGACGCCGCCGACCCGCTCGACGACTACCTCGCCGGGCTGCGACTGTTCGCGGACGTCGCGGACGACGTCACTGTCGTCGTCCCGGGCCACGGGGCTGTCGGCGGAGCGGACGAGCTGCACGCACGGATCGACCAGGATCGGGCCTACGTACAGGCCTTGCGTGATGGCCAGGACCCCAGCGACCCGCGAGTCGTATCGGCCAAGCCGGGCTGGGAATGGGTGAGCGACATACACACAGGCCAACTCCAGCGCCTCGCCCAGAGAAGCCAGCCCGACGGGACGCCCGGCTAGCGAGCGGATCAACGCTCAGGTCACCACAGCTGTCGGTGCCGGCGGGACCAGTAACAGCGGACAGCCGAGGGTGCGGAAGCGCCTTGACTGATAGCAGTTGAGAGAACTTCGCGCGCGTCTGTCGCGGTCGTTCGAGGCGTCGGCCGGCCTCGCGACGCTAGATGCGAGGCTCGGAGGGCTGGAATACGCGGTTTCGCTGATGGCCCGCGATGCGGCGACGGCGTAGCGTCGTACCTGGGAGAACGCATGACCGACAGCATGAGTGGGCGGGATCTGGACGCGCTGCGCGACGTGGTCAACTCGACCTTCGACGAGCCAGGCCCCGGGCTGCCGTGGGAGCTCATGGAGCGTGTGCGCGACCTGTTCCACTCCGAGTACGTGGAGTTCGACCGGACCCAGCCGCACTTGCGACTGTTCGTCGTCGAGCAGGACTTGGGCGAGACGCAGGAGTTCCTCGATCGAGATGTCCAGGATCCGCACTTCTGGGAGCTCTACCGATCCGACGATGCGGCCAACTACCCCGACCGCACCGGCGACATCACGCACGTGACCATGCTGAGCGACTTTGTCTCCGACCGTCAGCTGCGGGCCAGTCCGCTGTACGTCGAGTACTGCAGCTCGGCGATGTTCCGGGCTCTGTCCGTCAACTTTCCCGACGAACCCGGACATGCATCGCGGCTGATGCTGTGGCGCGGGCCGGGGCGGGACTTCGATGAGCGGGATCGGCTGGTGCTCACGTTGCTGCGGCCGCATCTGATCGCGGCGTACCGGAGCGCGGAGCGTCGCCGTCGAGCACCCTCAGCACTCACGCCGCGCCAGCTCGAGCTGCTCCAATACGTTGCCCAGGGCTACACCAACACGCAGATCGCCCGGCGAATGGAGCTGTCAGAGGGAACCGTACGTACGCACCTGAACCACATCTACGAGCGACTCGGTGTCACCAGCCGCACCGCAGCGGTGACAACCATGAGCACCGCCGGCCTGGGATAGCCGGCCGGTACGCAGCGTGATGTTTGGTTGCCCAAGGCCTCTTTATTGGCGCCATGGGTCGCGGATCAAGGATCTCAACTATTGCTGAGGTTTGGTTCGTGGTGGGTGGTGTTGGTTGCCGTTCGTTCGGCAAGGCGCCATGAAGGTATCAGCGGCGGGTCAGCTCGGAGGCCGACGATCGCAGGGCGCCGATTGCGGCGCACTCGACTGTTGATGTGAGGTCATCATGAACGAATCTCCTGACGCACCCGCGGGCATGAGCCGGCGCCGGCTGCTCGGCACCGGCGCCGCCGCGGCGAGCCTGGCCGCGGCCTCGCTCGCGCTGCCGCCGAACGTCCGTACGGCGCTCGCGTCGCCGCCCCCGAAGCACGGTGGGCTGAAGGACATCAAGCACGTCGTCATGCTCATGCAGGAGAACCGCAGTTTCGACCACTACTACGGGACGCTGTCCGGCGTACGGGGCTTCAGTGACCCCCGCGCGGCGCGACTGCCCAACGGGCGGAACGTGTTCTACCAGCCGGACCCGTCGAACCCGGACGGCTACCTGCTGCCCTACCGGCTGAACACCAAGATCACCGCCGCCCAGGCGATCCCCTCGATGAGCCATGCCTGGGCTGTGCAGCACCAGGCGCTGAACGGTGGGAAGAACGACAACTGGGTGCCGGCCCATATGGCCGCCGACGGTCCCATCGACGGCCAGTACACGATGGGGTACTTCACCCGCGAGGACATCCCGTTCCAGTTCGCCCTCGCCGAGGCCTTCACCGTCCTGGACGGCTACCACTGCTCGGTGCTCGGGCCGACCGCGCCGAACCGGCACATGTGGATGTCGGGCACGCTCGACCCGAACGGCCTGGCCGGCGGACCGTCGCTGACCACCGGCGGGCCGGCGAACCAGTTCAGCTGGAAGACGTACCCGGAGCGGCTGCAGGAGGCCGGCGTCAGCTGGAAGATCTACCGCCAGCCGGGCGGTCAGACCGGAGCAGCATCGATCACCAAGTGGAAGCAGTTCGGCAGCGCCCAGCCGGGCGACCCGCTGTACGACAACGGCATGGTCACCCAGCCGATGGGCCAGTTCGAGTACGACGCGATGAACGACCAGCTGCCTACGGTGAGCTGGATCCTCCCGCCCTCGGGCTTCGATGAGCACCCGGCCGCGCTGCCTGCTGCCGGCGCGACCTTCGTGGCCGCCAAGATCGACGCCATCGCCGCCAACCCCGAGGTGTGGGCGAAGACGGTCTTCATCCTGTCGTACGACGAGAACGACGGCATGTTCGACCACGTCGTACCGCCGACCCCCAAGCCCGGCACGCCCGACGAGTTCGTGTTCAAGACGTCCAACACCGGTGAGGTCGGTGGCGGTCTGCCGGTCGGCCTCGGCTTCCGGGTGCCGTGCGTCATCGTCTCGCCGTGGACGACCGGCGGCTACGTCTTCTCCGAGACCTCCGACCACACCTCGCAGCTGCGCTTCCTGGAGCGCATCACCGGTGTGAAGGAGACCAACATCAGCGACTGGCGACGGAAGACCGTCGGCGACCTGACCGGCGCGTTCCGCTTCGGCGACTCGAAGCGCGCGCCGACCCTGCCGGACACCACCGGTCAGTACAACCTCGCCCAGTATCAGGCCTCCCAGCTACCGCTACCGACCATCCCCGGCAGCGACCAGTCAGTCCCCCGCCAGGAGCCGGGCCACCGCCCCCACACCAACTGACGAAGCAGACGGCCGCTCCCCCACCCCCGGGAGCGGCCGTCAGTGCTGGTGCAGTCTGACATTGGCGTACGTCGGCGGTGTACGGGTGAGGTCGAGCATCTCACCGGTTGCCGAGACGTACAGGCCGGGGAGGTGTTCGCGGAGGCGGACGGTTCCGCCGGCCCAGTGGTCGAAAAGCAGGACCCCGTTCTCCTTGCGGAGTCTGGCGATCCCGTCCCGGACGCCGCTGGCCCGGATGACGTAGTCCCGATTCCACGCACCCTCTGCCGCGGCCGCCGTACCAGCTTGGAACGTGGTGGGCGCCGTGACTGGTTTCGGACTCGGCGCGGTTCGATGCGGGCGGGTTGGGATGAGGTCGCGGAAGATCTCCTCGGCCAACTCCCAATGCAACGGGTGGTTGGTCGAGTTGGTGAGTACGACGACGCCGATCTCTTCGTCTGGTGCCCAGTACATGTCGGACAGGAATCCGAAGCCGCCCCCGCCGTGGCCACGGACCGGTACGTCGGCCGCGTGCGTCAGCGCAAGTCCGAGGCCGTATCCCTGGTCAGGCTGGGGCGCCGCGTACATCTCGGCGAGGAGTGCGGGGTCGAGCAAGGACGCGCCACCGGTGAGGTGGAACTGCAGGTAGCGGCATGCATCGTTGACGCTCGTGTACAGGCCGCCGGCGGCAACCATTGGGACCCGGACCGGCACGCGTGCGGTGCCGGCCGCGTGACCGATGGCCCGATGGGGATCACGCATGATCTCCCGCGGGTTGAACGTCGTTCGCTTCATCCCCAGCGGCGCGAGCAACACCCGGCGTACGAACTCGTGGAACGGCTGACCGCTGCAGCACTGCAGGATGTATCCGGCGAGGTCGATGCCGAGGTTGGAGTACTGGTGGTGGTGCCCGACGGGGAAGCGCAACCAGGTGTCGGAGATGCTGTCGCAGTGCGCTTGGAAGGATTCCCGGCCGACCAGATAGTTGGAGCCGACCGGCGCCTCGTGCGTGAATCCGGCGGTGTGACCGAGCAGGTGGCGCAGGGTGATCCGGCGTTCGGGATGATCCTCGAAGGAGCTGTTGACCCGAAACTCCGGCAGGTAGCGGGTGATGGGAACGTCCAACTCGACCAGACCCTGCTGGACGGCGAGAAGAACCGCGGTCGCCGTGTACATCTTCGAACACGACTGCATGCCGTACGCCGTCTCCGCTGTGACCGGCTCACCCCCACCGGCCCGCGTCGTTCCGAACCCGGCCGACCACAACACGGCCGTCGAATCGCAAACCCCGACCGCCACACTTGGAAGCCCGTGCTCATCCAACAGACCAGGAACCCGTCGCCGCAGCTCATCACCCACACGCAGCACCGGGTTGCCGCGCCCGTCTGCCCTACCCAACGCCAACACTCTCCCCTACTTGTCCGCGTTCATTGGAAGGGGCGGACCTCTACCTTGCGGTTGCAGGCTTTGGAGGCTTGGGCGGCTAGGCGGTGGGCTGTGGCGAGGTCGGGGGCCTCGATGACCCAGAAGCCGCCGAGGTACTCCTTCGACTCCAGGTAGGGGCCGTCGGTGAACAGCGGCTTGCCGTTCCGGTTGTCGATGACCGTGGCGGTGCCGGGCGCCGCGAGTCCGCCGACGAAAACCAGGTGCCCCTCGGCCTCGAGTCGGTTGTTGTACGCGCTCGGGGCATCCGGGTCGCCCGGGCTGATGGAACTGGTCTCGTCGTCGATCGCGGAAACTAGGTACTGCATCTCGGATCATCTCCTGTTGCTCGGACGGCGCCCCTGGTGGACAGCCGCTCACCCCTACTACGAGCACAGCGGCCCAGATCCGACGTTCACTTCTGATTTGGCCAGTTCTGGATCGTTCGCGCCACTGATGGATCCAGATCGGCCAGCATGTTGACCACGTGGGTGAGGTCGAGCGGCGGACCTTGCAGGGCGGCGACAAGCGTGCGGAGAGCGGTGGCGCCTGCGGTGTCCCACAGGCGCTTCGCCAGCACATGCAGGCCGAACTCGAACCAGACGTAGTTCGATCCGTCGCCGACGAGCGATTCGTTCATCCGGGCCAGGTCGTGGACGGGCCACGGGTCGCTCGGCGCGGCCCACGTGACCTCGAAGATCGTCTCGAGAGTTGCTGACTGCTCGGGCTCGACCTCGGCGACGTACCCCTGGAGCCCGAGGTTCGCGGCGAGCTCCTTCAGCCAGAACCCCACCGGTCCCGCCGGCCACGACGCACCGTGGGCGAGATGGCTCAGCTCGTGGCACACCAGCAGGTCAGCGAACCCGCCCAGGTCGAGGTCGTCGCCGTACACCTGCCGCAGCCTTGCCAGCCCCTCGGGACCAACCAAGGGCGCGATGACGCCGGTCAGCGTTGACCAGAAGGCGGCGGGCTCTTGGCCGACCACGATGCGATCGCTGTCCACATGCGGCATCCCGTACTGGGGAGTGGTCGCGACGGCATCCCAGTCGTTCGCATTCACGACGTACAGCGGTGGTATCTCCGGCATTCCAACGGTGCGGTCGAGCCATTCGGCCGCCTGCGCAGCCCTCACTGCCACCGAGCGCCCACGCTCAGCACCGCCCGAGCTCACGAAGACCGGGAACGGGAAGCCCCTCAGAGTGTCCATTGAGCCGCTACTTGAGGATGCCGGTGATGTAGAGGGTGTCGCCGAATTGCATGTCGTCGTCGTTCAAGGGCGGGAGGTTGTTGGCGGCGAGTAGGTCTCGGATGGTGATTCCGTTCAGGGTCCAGCCGTGGTCGGCGAGGTAGGGGCCGGCCTCGTTGCGCTCGCCGTAGTAGCGCACCCTCGCCATATCGGCGTCGAAGTTGTGCTCACGCCACTGTTCGGAGATGCGATCCAGGCGTTGCTTCGTCTTGGTCTCCTCGCCCGGTTGTGGGTTGGGCTTGCTTTCGGTCGCCATCCGGCTTCCAGGTGCGCTGAGTTCGGTGATGGTGTCCAGCAGACGGTCCTGGGCCTCGGGCGGCAGATAGCCGAGCAGCCCCTCGGCGCTCCAGGCGGTCGGCTGAGCCGGGTCGAAGCCGGCGGCGCGCAGTACGGCGGGCCAATCGTCGCGCAGATCGACCGCGGCCACTCTCCGGTCGGCGGTGGGCGCAGCGCCCAGCTCGGCCAGGATGCGGGTCTTGAACTCGATGACCTCCGGCTTGTCGAGCTCGTACACCACGGTCCCGGCGGGCCAAGACAATCGGTACGCGCGGGAGTCCAGTCCCGACGCCAAGATCACGACCTGCGTGATGCCGGCGTTCGTCGCCGCGAGGAAGAACTCGTCGTAGTACTTGGTACGCACCTTGGCGACGTCGATCCAGACTTGCTCGACCAGGTCGCCGGGAGGGACTTCGCCGGTCGCCAGGCCGCTGAGGAGGTCGATGCCGACCGCCCGGACGAGCGGTTCGGCGAACGGGTCGTCGATGAGCCGTCGATCCGTCCGGGTCGCGATCGCCCGGGCTGCCGCGGCCGCGGTGGCGGTCGTGCCGACGCTGGAGGCCAGGTCCCAGGTGTCTCCGTCGTACCTCGTGGAAGTCATGCGGGCACTCTAAGACGCAGCTCCGACAGTCGTTTGAAACCCGCACAGAGCATGCGGGAAGGGCTCTTGGGTACGAGGACGGCATGCTGAGGATCCTGTTCACCCCGGACGACCTCGCGTCGACGCGGTTCCTGCCCGAGCCCACTCCAATCCTGGAGCTGAAGTTCGCGGCTGTCGGGCTGCGCCAGGGGATTCGTGCGCCGTGGGGAGAACGGTGGCGCAGCCGCGCGCTGGCGGCGATCCCGCTGTCGGCGCGGCAGACGGTGCGTCACGTCGGCGGACACTTCTCCTGGGCGTTGTCACCCACGTTCGCCGCCAGCCCTGACCTCGACGAGGGGATGGAAACGTTCCTGAGTTTCGGCACGGAGCGGTTGCGCGAGGAGATGGCCCTGTATTTCAGCGCCCCCAACTCAGGTGTTCCGATGTGGTCCGCCTTCGAGGGAGACCGCGACGCCGGACAGGTGCTGGTGCACGGGACGAGGACCACGTTCACCGCGACGGTGCAACCGTACTGGGCCGACATCCGCGCCAACCACCACAGCGAACTGGCACAGCACGGGCGGCGGGTGGCCTGCGACGGGGTTGGTGCCGCACTGACCACGGTGATCCCCGGGGCGAGCTGGTACGGCGACTGTCTGCAGATCGACAGCCCGCAGGACCGCACGGTCCGGTTGGACGGACGCGGACTGGTGATCACACCGACCGCCTTCTGGACCGGACCGCCGCTGGTGGGCGAGTTGCCGGAACAACCGGTCCTCCTGGCCTACCCCGCCCCCGCCGAGCTGAGCATCCGGGTCGGCGCCGAGTCCGACTCCCTCGCAGGGATCCTCGGAGCGACCCGGGCGGCGGTGCTGCGTCTGCTGTCCACCGAGCACACCACCGGCGACATCGCGCGGGAGCTTGGCATCAGTGCGGCATCGGCGTCCGAGCACAGTACGTCGCTGCGCCAGGCCCGGCTGATCTCCAGCCGCCGCGACGGCAAGGCGGTGATCCACCGCGCGACCGTCCTTGGCCTGGACCTCATCAGACTCAACAGCCCGTAAGTCGCTTCAGGATGGGCCGAACCAGGCAGTGAGCGCCGTACGCAGAGCTTCCCGGTCGTGGTGATCCGGCCGAGGCTTGTCGGTGGCCCAGGCGACGTAGCAGTCCGGGCGCAGGAGCAGCCCGGTGGTCGAGCCGTCCTTGGCGTGGGCGGCGACGGTGTCGATGCGGTCGCGCCACCCGTCCGCCGCTGCCGAGAGCGACGCATCCTCGGTGAGGTCGAGGAGCAGCGGCCGGGCGGTCTGGGTCAGCTCCGCGAGCCGGATCGGTTCGCTGCCGGCGTCGAGCACGAGGTCGGGAGCCCACCGGCCGACTAGATGGTGCGGATCGTCGACTCCCATCTCGTAGCGGATGTCCGCACCCGCCATCATGCTCGCGATCTGGGCGATGTTCCGCCGGTCGCGCAGCAACTCGGTGAACAGCTCACGCAACGCCGTGACCTCACTGCCCGGGGCCAGCAGCGCGAGCTGGGCCTGGCTGAGCATGGACACTCGATCACCGACCGGCCGCCGCTCGGCGTCGTACGTGTCCAGCAGGCCAGGTGGTGCCCAGCCATGGATGGTGGCGGCGAGCTTCCAGCCGAGGTTGACCGCGTCCTGCAGGCCGAGGTTGAGTCCCGGCCCGCCGATCACGAAGTGCACATGGGCGGCGTCCCCGACCAGCAGGACCCGGCCGTCGCCATACCGGTCGGCCAGGCGTGTATTGACGCCAACAGACCGATCCAACCGATGCGGTCCCCCGCTGTCCGGTGACCGCAGCGGCAGGTCAGCGCCCATGACGCGGTAGATGCTGTCGTGAACTTCCTCGAGCGTAAGCGGCGCATCGGCATCGATCCCGCCGGCCGTCCACTCGACGGTGAACACCAGATCCGCTCCGGACGCCATCCGCGCGTAGGCGAAGACTCCCTGTTCGGTGCGGTGGTACATCGGGGAGATGTAGCCATAACCAGGCATGTTCAGCCCACCGGTGGCCGGGTCGACGTACTCATCGGGTACGGCGACCTCCGCGATCCGGGTGACGATGTGATCGCTGGCCGCGCCGGGAAATCCGATGCCGGCGAGTTTGCGCGTCGCGCTGTGCGCACCGTCCGCGCCGACCACATACCGACTGCCGATCTCATAACGCCCCTCCGGCGAGGTGACCTCGACGGTCACAGAGTCAGCGTTCTGGGACAAGCCGGTCAGTTCGTGACCCCGGCGAACCTCGACGCCCAGCTCGGCGGCGCGCTCTGCCAGAACCTGCTCAATCCGGGTCTGCGGTACCGGCAGCAGATAGAACGGGTTGTCGTCCAGCAGCTGCAGGTCCAGCGGCATGGCACCGAAGAAGAACGCCGGCAGCGGTTCCGGTGGCTCCGACTTCCCGGCCAGTGGTTGATACAGGCCGCGACGATCCAGCATCCGCACCACCTGACCGACCAGCCCGTTCGCCCGATTCTCCCGACGCGGCTCGGACAAACGCTCCAGCACCACCGCACGCACCCCGGCCAGCCTCAGCTCACACGCCAGCATCAGCCCGTTCGGCCCCGCACCCGCAATCACAACATCGGCAACCATCCACGTCTCCTCAACGCCGAATTCGGTCCCGATCCTGCTGCGCCCCAACACCCCCACCAAACATTTCGGCCAAACCCGAACAGAGGGATGCGGTTACTCCGGCGGGGCTGGTGGGGTGAGGGCTGATTCGAGGTCGGCGGCTGCTGCGTCCAGGTCCTGGGACAGGGTTTCGGCGGTGCTGGAATCGCGGAGGGCTTCCATGCGGAGGCGCGCGGAGCGTACGGCGTCTCGGAGGGTGGTTGCCCGCGCTCGGTCGGAGTCGTCAGGAGCGGAATCCTGGAGGACGGTCAGGCGGTCCTCGGCTGCGGTGACGCGGCTCGCGGCGATGGTCCAGCCGCCGGCGGCCGCTTCGACTGAACCCGTCTGGCGTAGGTCGGGGATCAGCGACCGGGCGAACCACGCCACGTCCTGCTCAGCGGCAGCAAGGTCATCCCGCCAGGCCCGGCGATGCCGGCTTCGCACCAGCAGAGGTATCGCCACGGCGAGCGCAACCAGGAACGCGATCAGCAGCCACCACAGCCAGGACGGCGTATCGGATGCCTCGGCGGACGTGGGCGCAATGGCCGGCGAGGTCGGCGGCGAGGTCGGAGACGCTGGCTCGGACTGGGTCGGCGTGATGGTTTCGGTGCGCGTCTCTGTCTGGGTCGGCGCTGGGGGCGGCGCGTCGGTTTCGGTGCGGGTCACCGTCCGGGTCGGGTCCGGCTGCGTGTCTTCGGAACTGGGAGCCGTGGTTTCAGGGCGTGCCGGCGTCCGAGTGGTCTCGGTCTCCTCCGGACTTGGGGCGGCGGTTTCCGCGCGGGCCGGTGAGCGCGTCGGGCTCGGAACCGTCCCCGTCACTTCCGGCCGCTCGCCGGGTGAGCGCGAAGGCGCGACCGTCGGCGAACCAACGGTGCCACCGTCGCCGCACGAGCCGAGCAGGAGGGCCGCCACGGCCAGAACGACCACTCGCATCACGCGCACCGACGACATCGTGCTCTCCCTC
Source organism: Kribbella pittospori (assembly GCF_004331465.1). Classification (GTDB taxonomy): domain Bacteria; phylum Actinomycetota; class Actinomycetes; order Propionibacteriales; family Kribbellaceae; genus Kribbella; species Kribbella pittospori. The sequence goes on along the minus strand of NZ_SJKB01000010.1, from coordinate 379,939 downwards.
TGTCTCGCAGAGTCACCATCGTCGCGTCGTACGGCGTCCGCGGCATCATCCCGCAGGGGCGAGACGGTCCCTCCTGGAGAAGGGTTTCGGTGGAAGATGTAGGCCAGCAGTCACCGGCATGCCACCGAAGGGACACCATGAACGCCCTGCAGAAGTTCTCACTCGAGGGCAAGGTCGCTCTCGTCACCGGCGGCAGCCGGGGTCTTGGACGCGCTATGGCCGAGGCACTCGGCGATGCCGGTGCCGCGGTAGCAGTCACAGCCCGAACGCTCGCCGCAGCGCAGGCCGCCGCCGACGAACTGAGCGCGCTCGGCATTCGCGCGTACGGCGTTCAGCTCGAGGTGTCCGATGTCGACGACGTCGAACGCGCGGTCGAGCAGGTGAGCACCGAGTTCGGCGAGATCGACGTACTGCTCAACAACGCCGGCATCGGTGTCGCCGGGCGGGCGTTCGAGACGCCCGACTCCGCGTGGCATGAGGTGTTCTCGGTCAACGTCGACGGCATCTGGTACTGCAGTCGTGCGGTCGGGCGCCGGATGGCGGAGCGGGGTGGAGGCACGATCGTCAACGTCGGTTCCATGTCGGCCGAGATCGTCAACCAGCCCCGCTGGCAGGCGTCGTACCTCTCGTCGAAGGCCGCCGTCCATCAGCTGACCAAGGCGCTGGCGGCCGAGTGGGCGCCGCACGGGATTCGCGTGAACGCGATGGCGCCGGGGTACTTCCTCACCGAGATGTCGCCCGTCGACCAGCCGGAGTTCAAGGAGTGGTGCGTCGATCCCGCCGCGATGAAGCGCTACGGGCTGCCGCCGGAATTGGGGCCGGTGGCAATCTTCCTCGCCAGTGACGCGTCCAGCTTCATGACCGGCTCGATCGTGAAGGTCGACGGCGGCTTCACCCTGTTCTGATCCACAACGTTCCCTGAAGGGTCGCTCATGGTCACCATTGGCATCGTCGGCGCCGGGCTGCGCGGGAGGCTGTTCGCCGAGGCACTCGAGGCACAGCCGGACGTCACCGTCGTCGGGCTGACGGAACCCTCGGCCAAGGTGGCCGACGAGGCGAGGGACGCCACCGGCCTGCCCGTCACCGCGTCGCACTTCGAGTTGCTCGAGAAGTTCGATCCGGATGCCGTGATCGTGGCGACCCCTGACTTCGCCCACCGCGAGATTGCCGTCGACGTGGCCGAGGCCGGCAAGCATCTGCTGATCGAGAAGCCTGTTGCCACCACCTCGGACGACGCGCATGCCATTGCTGCGGCGGTTCACCGCGCCGGCGTTCGATGCCTTGTCGGCTTCGAGAACCGTTGGAATCCGCACGTCGTACAGGCGAAAGCGGCGATGGCGTCCGTCGGCGAAGCGATCACGGCATCGGCCACCCTGAGCAACTCGTTCTACGTGCCGACCACCATGCTGTCGTGGGCGAGCCAGTCGTCACCCGCTTGGTTCCTCATGCCGCACACCGTCGACCTTCTCCTGTGGCTCACCGGCAACAAGCCGGAATCGGTGAGTGCGGTGGGATCTCGTGGCGTCCTCGCCAAGCGCGGCATCGACACGTGGGACGTCGTACATGCCCTGCTGACCTTCGACGACGGATCGACCGCGACACTCTCGTCGGCATGGACGCTCCCGGACGCCGGCGACGGCATCGTCGACTTCCGCTTCCAGGTGATCGGCACCGGGGGATCGGTGACCGCGGACCTGTCGCATCAGGGCCTCACCGTCGTCAGCGACAAGTACCGGTCGGCCTGGCCGGTCTCCGGCCGGATCGGCCGATCACAGGTCGGCCCCGCCGTCTGGATGGTCCAGGACTTCGCGGCCGGCCTCGTCGACGGCAGCGACCTCGGCCCGGGCATCGACCACGGCGTACTGGTCACAGACATCATCTGCGCCATCGAGCAGTCCATCACCACCGGCGGGACGGTCAGACCTTTTCAAACGTGAAAGGTGTTCGTGTGGTTGGTGAACGTTCGCCCGCGGCTCGGGGAATTCGATTGCCCCGCACCGGTGACCACGGGCGCGTTGTCCAGTTCCTGACAGCAAGGTGGCGCGCGCGGACCTGATCGGGACAGGGTTGACGGTAGTCGAGGGAACGGGAAGGGCGTATGACCAACCGCAACGCCGACAAGGACCGTGAGGCGACCGGGTTTCAGGAGCAGGCGCCGTACGACGCATCGATCGATCTGCGCACCGATTTCGTGATGGTCTACGGGCTCAACGACAGCACGCCGGAACGCATTGCGCGGTGGCGCGAGGCCGGGTATCGCGTCCATCTGATGACCGGTATTTCGTGGGGCAACTATCAGGACTATCTGGATGGGCGGTGGGACGGCTCCGACCACTGGGCCGACGCGCAGGCCGTGGGCGACGGGTCGCCGATCCTGCACGGCAGCAGCACGGACATCCCGTACATGGTCCCGACGTTCGGCTTCACCGAGTACCTGGTGCAGAAACTGCGCCCGATCATCGAGCTCGGCGTCGAAGGCGTCCATCTCGAAGAGCCGGAGTTCTGGGCCCGCGCCGGTTATTCGGAATCCTTCAAGCGGGAATGGCAGGCGTACTTCGGTGAGCCGTGGCAGCCCCCGCACAGCACGCCCGAAGCGCATTTCCGCGCCGGGCAACTGAAGCAGCACCTGCTGTCCCGCAGCCTCGACCGGGTCACATCCGTACTGCGCGACGAAGCGCTCCAGCAGGGTCGACAGGTCCGCTTCTACGTGCCGACGCACAGCCTCCTGAACTACACCCAGTGGCAGATCATCAGCCCCGAATCACGGCTGCGGACGCTGCCCTCGATCGACGGCGCCATCGCGCAGGTGTGGACAGGCACCTCCCGGACCCCCAACGTGTACGCCGGAAAGGTCGCCGAGCGCACGTTCGAGACGGCGTACCTGGAGTACGGCATCGCGCAGGACCTCACCCGCGGCACCGACCGGCGGATGTGGTTCCTGCACGACCCGATCGAGGATCACCCGGACCGGACCTGGGAGGACTACCTGGCCAACTACCAGCGCACCCTCGTCGCGTCGCTGCTGCATCCGGGCGTCTCGCGGTACGAGGTGGCGCCGTGGCCCAACCGGATCTTCAACCGCCCGTACCTGCGCGAGGGTTCCACCGAACGGCAGCCGATTCCGCCGGACACCGCCACCAGCTACCTGATCGCCATGAACAGCCTGCGCGACCTGGACCAGCCGGACGTGCGGTGGGCTCAGGAAGGACCGCGGATCGGGATCGCGCTGTCGGACACCGCGATGTTCCAGCGCTGGTCGCCCGGCGGTGAGAGTGGACACTACGACGGCTTGCAGGACGCCCTGGCACTTGAGGGCCGCGAGCAGCTGCACTTCTCCGACTTCTACGGCCTGGCGCTGCCACCGTTGTACGACGGGCAGCGGGTCAGCCCGGTCCAGCTCGAGAACGTGATCGACACTCCTGATGCGCTGGACGATGTCGACGTACTCGTCCTGAGCTACGAATTCCAGAAGCCGCTTGCCCCCGGCATCCATTACGCACTGGCCGGATGGGTCAGCCGCGGTGGCAGCCTGCTGTACGTCGGCGACGGCGCCGACCCGTACCACGAGCTCCGCTCTTGGTGGACCGGCCGCTACGACACTTGCGCCGACCACCTGGCCGAGGCGCTCGGCGCGGACCGCAACCGCGACGGTGTCCAGCCGATCGGTCAGGGCCGGGTCCGGTTCCTTCCGTCCCGGCCGGCCGACTTCACCGAATCACCGGATCGCGCCGCCGAACTGGTCGCGGCGATCCGCGAGCTCGCCGAGGCGGGCGGCCTCACCTGGGAGTCCACCAACTGGCTGTCCGTGCAGCGCGGTCCGTACCTGGTCGGCGCCGTACTCGAGGAGGCCGGCGGCTCGCACGTTGTCGAGGGCAAGTATCTCGACCTGCTCGACCCACAACTGGGTATCGTCCGCCAACGAGAGCTCGGCCCAGGCCAACTGACCTGGCTCCGCGACCTCACCTACGACGAAGAACCCCTCCTCGCCTCCGCCGGCCGAGTCATCAACTGGCACCAGGACCACACCACCATCAGCTTCACCTGTCAGGCTCCAAGCGGCGTCCAGGTCACCACCGCCCTCCGCGTCTCCTCCAACCCGACAACCGTCCAAGCCGACGGCACCAAGGTCACGGATTTCCGGTACGACGCCGGCGTCCTGTGGCTGCAGCACGCCGGCATCCCCACCGGCACCCACATCGAGATCAAGTTCTGAGGAGTTGTTCGTATGGCTGCGTTGCGTGTCTTGTTTCTTGGTGGGACCGGGATCATCAGCTCGGCGTGTTCGTGGAAGGCGGTTGGGGCCGGGCACGAGCTCACGGTGGTGAACCGTGGGAAGACCTCTGTGCGGCCGATACCGGCGGAGGTTCGGCAGATCACGGCTGATGTGAATGATCCGGCGGCGTTCGCGGAGGTTGCCGGGCAGGACTTTGATGTGGTGGTGGACTGGGTGGCGTTCACGCCGGATCAGGTGAAGGCTCGCACTGATGCGCTGCGCGGACATGTGGGTCAGTACGTGTTCATCAGCTCCGCCTCGGCGTACCAGACGCCGCCGTCTCGGCTGCCGATCACGGAGTCGACACCGTTGCGGAACCCGTTCTGGCAGTACTCCCGCAACAAGATCGCCTGCGAGGACCTCCTGAACACGCTGTACCGCGACGAGGGTTTCCCGGTCACGATCGTGCGGCCGTCGCACACGTACGACCGCACCCTCGTCCCGTTCGACGGCGGCTGGACCATCGTCGAACGCATGCGTCGCGGCCAACCGGTCGTGGTGCACGGTGACGGCACCTCGCTGTGGACGCTGACGCACCACCGCGACTTCGCCCGCGGCTTCGTCCGGCTGCTCGGCCACCCCCGCACCCTCGGCGAGGCCTTCCAGATCACCTCCGACGACGTCCTGACCTGGGACCAGATCGCCTACGCCCTCGCCGCCGCGGCCGGGACGACAGCACAGATCGTCCACGTCCCTTCCGACGCCATCGCCGCCGTACACCCCTCGTGGGGCGACGGCCTGCTCGGCGACAAGGCCCACGCGGCGGTCTTCGACATGACCAAACTCCGCCGCGTGGCCCCGGACTTCGTCGCCACCATCCCCTTCGAAGCAGGCGCCCGAGAGATCGTCGCCTGGCACGACGAGGACCCGACCCGCCACCGCATCGACCAAGCCATCAACGAAGCTATGGACACCCTCATCACCCGCTACACGCCCTAGCAGTCAGCCGAGGCAGCCGAAGTCGTACACACCCCGTTTCCGGCTCGGTGGTGTACAGACCGACAGGTAGTGCACCTGCGATACACCGTACGCGGGAACGCACTCGCGCTCAGCTGCACGACAGTCGGCCCAACACTTCCTGTCGAGCTGCACGCTGCGAGTCTCACCAGTTCGTGACGGAGCCGTCGGGGCGGTGGAGGCGGGGGATGGTGGCTGTCTCGGGCGGGACTGCCTGGGAGAGGTCGGCGGTGATTCCGAGGCCGGGGGCGTCGGACGCGGTCAGGCGGCCTGGCTCGGCCACGATTGTGGAGGTGAAGGCGCCGAGCGGTGCGGTGGCGCGGTGGGCCTGCTCCTGCACGCTCACGTTCGGCAGCGCGGTGTTGAACTGGGTCGACGCTGCCGTACACAGCGCGCCGATCGAGTTGTGCAGCGCCAGTTGCACGTGGTGCGTCTCGCACAGCGCCGCGATCTTGCGCCCTTCGGTGAGCCCGGTGTGGCCGAGGTCGATCCGGGCGTGGTCGATCAGCTCGTCCTCGACCAGCTGCCGGAACTCCCACTTCGTGCAGAGCTGCTCCCCCGCCGCGATCGGTACGCCGACCCGGCTCCGCAGCGACTTGTACGCCGACAGGTGCTCGCTGCGCAACGGGTCCTCGACGAAGAACGGCCGCAACGGCTCGAGCTCGCGGCACAGCTGCACCGCCTCCGCCAGGTCGAGCCGGGTGTGTACGTCGATCAGCAACTCGACGTCGTCCCCGAGGCCGGCCCGCAGCTCACGCATCAGGTCGACCGACCAGCGGACCGCACGACGAGCGTCGTACTCCGGCTCCTGCGGGTCCCACGCTGTCAGCCGCAAGTGCTTCCACCCCTGACCAGCCAGGTCGGAGGCATGATTGAGTACGTCGTCCATCGACCCACCACGCACGTGCGCGTATGCCGGAACGTAGTCCCGCGACCGCCCGCCGAGCAGCTCATGCACCGGTACGCCGAGCGACTGCCCACGGATGTCCCACAGCGCGATGTCGATCCCGGCCAGCACCGACGCATGATGGCGGTCGGAGGGAAAGAACACCGATCGAAAGCCCAGCTGCCAGATGTGCTCGATCCTGGTCGCGTCGACGCCGACAAGCAACGGGCGCAGGTCCTCCACCAAACCCGCCGCAGCCCGCTCGCGGCCGCGCATCCCCACCTCGCCGAGGCCGGTCAGACCGTCGTCGGTCCTGACCACTGCCACCAGCGCCGGCCAGTCATCGGCGGCCGGCAACGCCACCAGGTCGATCTCCTCGATCTTCATACCCTCACCCCATCACAGCGGGCCAACCAGGTCAGAAGTGGTCTATGCGGGGTTGGGTGCGGTCTTCGGTGCCGACCAATACGTCGATGAGCATTTCCTGCAAGCGGAGTCGCGTGGGTGCGTGGTCGGGGTTGTCCCAGAGGTTGTCCAGTTCTTGCGGGTCGGCCGCCAGGTCGTAGAGCTCGCCGGTTCGCTCGCGGTCCGTGGCGGGCAGGCCGTGATAGACCACGATCTTCCATTGGCCGGTGCGCAGCATGGTGGTGTGTACGGCGGGGTCGTACGGATGGCCGCTGTTGCGGTACTCGCAGAGCGCCCAGCCTCGGGTGACCGCATCCTGCTCGCCACGCGCCAGCGGCAGCAGGCTCGTGCCTTGACCGCGGGCTAGCGCCGGAGCACCGGCTGCTTCGAGGAACGTCGGCGCCAGGTCGATCCACTGCACGAGGTCGGAGCGGCGCTCCCCCGCCGGCAGGTGGCCGGGCCAGCGCACGATCAGCGGAACCCGTACGGCGCAGTCGTACATCATCGGGCCCTTGAGCATCAGCTGGTGGTCGCCGAGCATCTCGCCGTGGTCGCTGGTGAACACCACGATCGTGTTGTCCGCCAGCCCTTCCGCCTCGAGCGCCGCCAGGATCCGGCCGACCTCGTCGTCCACCAGGCTGACCATCGCCCAGTACGCCGCTTTGACCTGCTGCAACTCGTCCTCGCTGTAGGAGAGGTAGCCGCGCGCGTGACCGCCGTACGACTCCTTCGACGCATCGGTCAGGATCGGCGGCTTCCGGTCCAATTCCCCCTCCCGCGTCACCGGTCGCGGCAGCTCGTCCGGCTGGTATCGCTCGAGGTACTCCTTCGGCGCACCAAAGCCGTGGTGCGGGTCGAAGAAGTTGGCGACGAAGCAGAACGGCTTCGACCGGTCCCGCGACGACTGGAGGAAATCGATCGTCTCGTTCCCGATCCACCGGCTGTAGTGCGCCTCGGTCGGCAGGTTGTCGAACCCGTGGCGGTCAGGTGCCTGCGCCTCGGCGTACAGATGCGGGAAGGCCGTCTTCAACCAGCGGTGGTACTGGTTCTCCGACGAGCCCGGGTACGGGTCGTGCGCCCACCGGAAGACGCGGAACCCGTCGTCGTGCCTCGGCTCCAGCCGACCGCCCTTGCACGCCGACAGGTGCAGCTTGCCGACGAGGCCACAGTCATAGCCGTCGTCCGCGAGCGTCTTGGTGAAGAACTGCTCGTGATCGGGCAGTTGGACGCCGTTCGCCCACAATCCGTGCGCATGCGGATATCTCGAGGTCATCAGCGATGCGCGCGACGGCGAGCAGACGGGGTTCTGGACGTAGCAGTTCTCGAACAGGACGCCGTCGGCGGCCAGCCGGTCGAGGTTCGGTGTCCTTACGTGCTCGTTGCCGTAGGCCCCGATCGTGTCGTAGCGCTGCTGGTCGGTGCAGATCAGCAGGATGTTCGGCCGGTCGGTTCGGGTGCTGGGAAGGGTCATGACTTGATGGCTCCTGCGATTCCCTCGACGAAGTAGCGTTGGAGTACGACGAACAGCACGACCACCGGCAGCAGCGAGATCGAGGCGGCCGCGGCCATACCGGACCAGTCGGTCGAATTCTCCCCGACGAACGCCAGCATGCCGACACTCAGTGTGCGCAGGTCCGGCCGCGAGAACGTGAACACCAGCGGCAGGAAGAACGCGTTCCAGGTGCCCAGGAACGTCAGCAGCGTGACGGTGGCGGTGACCGGATTGGCCAACGGCAGCATGATCCGCCCGAAGATGCTGAGGAACCCGGCACCGTCGATGACGGCCGACTCCTCGAGCTCGCGCGGCAACTGCCGGAAGTAGCCGAGGTACAGCAGCACCGACGCCACGTGGGCGCCGCCGGACAGGGCCAGCACCATCCCGGTCAGGGAGTTGAGCAGCCCGAGTCGCTGGGAGACCTCGACCACCGGGATGATCGTGTACCCCGTCGGCACGAACAGCGTGGCGATCAGGATGCCCATCACGATCTTCCGGCCGAAGAACTGGTGCCTGGCCAGGACGTAGCCCGCCATCGCACACCGCAGGACGACCAGCACCACGGTCGTCACCGTCACGATGACGGTGTTGACCAGGTACTTGCCGAATCCGGCGTCACCCCAGGCCCGGCTGTAGTTGCCCCACTCCGCATGCTTCGGCAGCAGGGACAGACCGGACGTGAACACCTCGAGCGGATCCTTCAGCGACGCGCCGAGCATCCACAGGAACGGGTAGATCCAGAGCAGCCCGCCGATCCCGATCACGACGGCCGCTCCCCACCAGGGCAGCCTGCGCAGGATCCGGCCGGGACTCCACCGGTTTCCGCGCGGGCGGTCGATCAGGACGTCCGTCATCGCTCACTCCTCGCCTTGCGCGCGGCCCGGATCCCGAGCAGTTGCAGTACGCCGATCAGTCCGACGAACAACCCGAACACCACAGCGGCGGCCGAGGCGAAGCCCAACTGCGGAACCGTGGCCGCAAAGGCCCACCGGTAGATGTAGATCTCCACTACCTCGGTGGCGTAGAACGGACCGCCGTTGGTCATCGTGAGCATCAGGTCGAAGATCTTCAGCGTGCTCTCCAGCGTCAGCAACGTGATGATCACCGCGAACGGCTTGAGCAGCGGCAGCGTCACGTGCCGGAGCAGGCCCCACGGTCCGGCCCCGTCGATGGCGGCGGCCTCATACACCTCGTCGGGCACCGTCTGCAACGCCGCGAGCCAGTAGATCAACGTGACGCCGAACCACTTCCAGATGTAGACCCCGACCACCGTCCACAACGCCGCCTTCGGGTCGCCCAGGAAGTTGACGCCATCAGCAACGACACCGAGCTTGCGCAGTACGACGTTCACCGGACCGGAGGCCGGGTCGAAGACGAACTGCATCACCACTCCGACGATCGCGGTCGTGGTCACCACCGGCAGGAAGAACGCGGTCCGGAACAACGTCCGCAGCGGCAGCTTCGGCGAGTTGAGCACCAGCGCGAGCAGCAACGTCAGCAGGACCTTCACCGGCACCACCGCGACCATGAACAGCACGGTGATCCTGAACGAGTTCCAGAACAGCGGATCGGCGACCACCGCGCGGTAGTTCGCCAGGCCCACCCAGGTCTTCGCGGCGTCGAAGCCGTTCCACTCGACGAACGAGTACCAGTAGCTCGCGACGACCGGGTAGATGGTGTAGACGCCGTACAGGACGATGGTCGGGGTCAGGAACAGCCACACCCACAGCCGGTTACGGCCGAGCCGCGGGCCTCTGCCGTTCATCGAGGTACGGCGCGCCGAGCCGCTGCGGCGTTCCGGCGGCGCGTCGGGGACAACGGTGACAGCCACAGGTTCTTCCCATCCTCACGACGTCTTGTACTTGTCCCGGCCGTAGTCCTGACCTGGCGTCCAGTTGTCGAACGCCCAGTCGCCGGCCGCGACCTTGACGCCCTTGGCCGCGACCGCCTTGATCGCTCGCTCGCGCTCCGCGGTCAGCTTGCGGTCGAGGTCCGTGAGCGCCTTGCGGGCGTCCGGCAACTGACCGCTCAGCACGCCCTGGACGATCGAGCCCAGGTCCGGCTGGATCTGCTTCATCTCCGCGACCACTTCGCTGATCCCCGGATTGCGGACCTCGGGCGCGGGCCGCAGCCTGATCTGGCGACCGAAGATCGCGGCCGCCGTCTTGTACGTCGGGTGGACGTTCGCCTTGTCCACCAGGGACAGATCGACCGGCATCCCGTCCATCTGCTCGGTCTCGGCGAGCATGACTTCCTTGGTGGTGAACAACTTCAGCAACTCCGCGGCCGCCTCGGGCTGCTTCGACGTGGCCGCGAAGCAGTAGTCGCCGGCCTTCGGCGGGGTGTAGACGAAGATCGGCCGGCCGGCTTCGGACGACGGCATCGAGGTGACGCCGACCTTGTCCACGAACGGCTTGAACTGATCCTTGACCACTCCGATGTTCCATGGGCCGTCGAAGAACAGGCCGGCCACTCCGGTCGACCAGCGCGCCCGCGCCGTCCGCGCGTCCAGCGACGACGAGGCCGGGAAGAGCAGGCCGTCCTTCTTCAGCGAGACGAGGAACTCGATGGCGTGCACGTAGGGGTCGGTCCCGTAGGAGTATTCGCCGGTCCGCGGGTCGGTCGCGCCGGAGCCACCGGCCGCCATGGCCAGGTCGGTCACGTGCTCACCCATCCGCTCCGCGAACTGCAGCGGGGCGATCCAGCCGGAGACGCCGTCGCCGCCGGCCGACTCCATCTTGGCGGCCGCCGCCCGGAACCCGTCCCAGGTGGCGAGGTCGCGGTCCGGGTCCAGCCCGGCCTTCTCAGCAAGTTCCACGTTGTACCAGGTCAGCGTCCCGTACTGCCGGAAACTCACCATCGGCAGCGAGTAGAGCTTGTCGTCGAAGTGCGTGAAGCCGTTCAGGAACGCATCCTGCGGCATCGCGGCGAGGTCTTCCTTGCTGAGCTGGATGGGAGCGATCCAGCCGTCCTTGCGCAACCGGGCCTGCGGCAACTTCACGCCGGCGGTGGTGAAGATGTCCGGAAGTTGCTTGCTCCCGAAGGCCAGCTGCAGCGCCTGGCCCTGCTGGTTCGGGTTGTAGACGGTGTATTCCACGGCGGTTCCGGACGATTTCTGGAAGTCCGCGAACAGCTTCTTGTGCAGATCCTCCCGGGGCTGGAAGTGGTCCCAGACGCGCAGCGACTTCGCGCCGGCGGCCTGACCGCCGCCGCTCGGGGCCGTGCTGCACGCACTCGCGGCGAGCGCGCCGAGCACGCCGCCGGCGGATGCGCCGAGGAACCTTCGTCTGCTGATCATGAGTCCTCCTCGAGGAGCGGTGAGCGGTCGACCGCGGTACAACGTTGTACCAAGAAATGCCGTCAGCTGTACAGAGCCGATCGGAATCCCCGCTGCGGGATGCGGGTCGAGGCGATCTAACGTTGTATCGTTCGGTGCGACGATCCAGCGTGATGGGAGGTGCCGATGGCAGCGACGCTGAGCGATGTCGCGGCGCGCGCCGGCGTCTCGATCAAGACGGTCTCGAACGTCGTCAACGGCACCGGCCGGGTCGGAGCCGAGACCAGGGATCGGGTCGAGCGGGTGATCGAGGAGCTCGGCTACCGTCCCAACGTCTCGGCCCGGAACCTGCGCCACGGCAAGTCAGGTGTGATCGCGCTCGCCGTACCGCAGATCGGGAACCCGTACTTCGCCGAGCTGGCCGAGCTGGTCGTGAAGGCCGCCGAGGGCTACGGCTGGACGGTGCTGATCGATCAGACCGACGCCGACCCGGATCGCGAACGCCTTGTGCTGCAAGGGATCCGGTCGCATCTGATCGACGGGCTGCTGTTCGTGCCAGGCCGGTTGAGCGCTGAGGACTTCGCCGCCCGGACGGACACCACGCCGATGGTCTTGCTCGGTGAGCGGCTGACGAGGGTCGCCGACCGGGTGGCCATCGACAGCTATGCGGCGGCCCGCGCCGCGACCGAGCACCTGATCGACCTCGGCCGGACCCGGATCGCTGCCATCGGTGCCACCGCCAGCGGTGATGCCGTCTCCCGCGGGCGGTACGAGGGTTACCACGATGCCCTCGTCGCCGCCGGTCACCGGCCGTCGGCCAGGCTCGTGGTGCCGCAGCGACGCTGGCGCCACGAGAGCGGCGTGGAGGCAGTCGGTCGCCTGCTCGCCCTGAGCCGGCCGCCCGACGCGCTGTTCTGCTCGAACGACCTGCTGGCTCACGGTGCGCTCCGGGCTCTGCACGATCACGGCGTACGGGTGCCGGACGACATCGCCGTCGTCGGCATCGACGACATCGCCGAGAGCCGGTTCAGCCGGCCCAGCCTCACCTCCGTCGCGCCGGACAAACGGCACATCGCCGAAACCGCGGTCGGCCTGCTCGCCGACCGCCTGAAGGGCAGCTTCTCGTCCGCACCCCGCGAGTTCATCGCCGGCTTCCACCTCGAGGTCCGCGAGAGCACCGAAGGATGAGGGACCCGACGCCCAGAGACATCGTCCTGGTGATGACAGACCAGCAGCGAGCGGACCTCACGGCACGGGAAGGATTCCCGAGGGACTGCACCCCGACCCTCGACAGTCTGGCCACCAGCGGCCGCTGGTTCGACCGCGCCTACACCACGACACCGCTCTGCGTCCCCGCCCGCATCAGTCTCCTGACCGGCCGATTTCCCAGTGCACACGGGATTCTCGGGAACAGTGGGTACGACGATCCGGACCGCGGCGACGACCTGATCGACGTACTGAGTACCGCCGGATTCCGTACTGCGCTCGTAGGCAAGAACCACTCGCACCTGACGCCCGTCCGCCTCGATCATTGGGTCGAGTTCGGCCACTTCGGTCGTGTACCACCGTCTACCGCGACAGGGACCGATCGCGAGTTCGACGACTGGTTGCGCGCCCATCCTGGTACGACGACGACCCCCAGCCCGTTCCCGCTCGAGCACCAGTTGCCGGCGCGCATCGTCGACGAGGCGATCACCTGGCTGGACACCGCCGGTCCGGACGACCGGTCGTTCCTCTGGCTGTCGATTCCCGAGCCGCACGTCCCCTATCAGGTGCCCGAGCCGTACTTCTCCACCTATGAGACCGTGCCCCCTGCAGCGACGACCGCTGACGTCCTTGCAGACCGCGACTTCAGTTGGCGGTACGCGGGCAAGCTCGCCGAGCAGAGCGGTGAGGCCGAGCCGGATGTCCTGGCGCGGGCTCGCGCGAACTATGTCGGCATGCTCCGGCTCGTCGACGACCAACTGGCGAGACTCGTCGCCCATCTCGAGCGAACCGGGCGGCTCGCGACGACGCTGTTCGTGCACCTTGCCGACCACGGCGACTTCGCCGGCGAGTACGGCCTGATGCGCAAAGGCCCCGGACTTCCCGAAGTCCTGGCCCGGATCCCGATGCTCTTCCACGGTCCGGGCGTGAATCCGGATCCCCGCCCCAGCTCCGCTCACGTGTCGATCGCCGACGTCCTGCCGACGATCTGCGAGCTCATCGGCACGCCCGTCCCGTCCGGCGTCCAAGGCCGCAGCCTCGTTCCGCTGTTGCGCGACCCGGATCAGGTGGATGGGTTCTCGAGCGTGTACGTCGAGCAGGGCCACGGAACGCCGTACCGCGAGGAAGATCTCGGCGACCGGACCCCTGGAGTACGGCGGGGAGCGGATGGGCGACCGGTGATCGACACAGTCAACGAGGTCACCCAAGCCGGCGTACGCCGGATGATTCGCTCCGACCGGTGGAAGCTGCTGTCCGGGCCGGACGGCACGATCCAGCTCTTCGACCTGTCGACCGATCCGTTCGAACTGAACGATCTGGCAGGTCGCCCGGAACATGCTGCGACCTGCCAGAAGCTTCGAACAGAACTGGAGTCTTGGCTCGCGTCACGCGGCGTTCACGCGTGACCGGCGCTTCGACTTCCAGGCATTGGCGCCCAGGGCAACGATGCCGACGACCAGCCCCGAGCCGACGCCGATCATGAGGGCGATGCCCGTGGTGTACCCACGCAACGCAAGGTCCTGCCAGCCTGCGCTGAAGTTGTCGGCGAAGGCGACCGCGCCGGCGGGTGGGTTGTGGCCGAGCGAGGGCCCGACGTTCCACAGCACCTGGTGGACAAGCACCAGCGACAGTGCGTAGAGGACGCCGACCATCAGGAAATCCAGGAACGGGCGACGACTCCTGCGTACGACCGCCACGACCAGCCAGACCGCGAACGGCACCAACGCGAGGAAGTAGTAGAACAACGAGCCTTCCGGTTCGACGATGCCCAGGTCCTCCAGGACCGTCCGCGGCACCGCGAGCGCGACCAGCACAAGCATCAGCCACGTCGGCAGATCCGTGGCCGGGAAGCGCCGGCTGACGTGATGCTGATTCATGATCCTCCTCCTTTCCGGTACGCGACGCCGAACCGCGTCGCAACCATCCAAGAGTCCGTCGCACCACCGTCCCGCCGCATCGGCCCGGCGGCGTCACCCGGCGTACGCCCGACGACGTACTCCGAACCATCCCGGCCTACGGCGATCGGCGGTCAAGCCAAGAGCTGAGAGTCCACCACAGGCGCCGTCGTGGTCAGCTCGATGATCGAGTAGGAACTGGGCGGCAGGACCAGGGCACGGTCGTCGTCCAGCTTGACCTCGTCCGACCGCGGAGCCACGCGGTCCGGTTCGGCCAGGCTGTTGCGGTCCAGCGGATCCTCCGTGTGCAGTTGATGGACCCGTACGACGCTCGTCGCGAGCGGATGCCCTAGCTCGACGGACAGGCGTACGGACTGGTGGCGATCCCGGTTGACCACCGACAGCCAGACGGTCGTACCGCCCCGATCCGTCGAGGCGCTCACGTCGAGAGCCGGAAGCTCGATCGCAGTACGTTCGAGCGACTCACCGGCGACAGCGGAACAGATGGTGTCGCCGGCCAGCGAGATCCCACCGCTGTACCGGCGCTGCATCCACAGCGGCCAGTAGACGGTCTCGCGCACCAGCTCGTCGTCGGTGACGACCAGAGCCCCTACAACGTTGATGGTCTGGGCGAAGTTCGCCAGCGTGACACTGTCGGCCTGCCGCTGCATGACGTTGAGGAACGATCCGACCGCCAGTGCATCGACTGTCCGGTAGCGCGTGTCCGTCGGGCGCCACTTCGGACTCATCTCGAACCGGGTCGCGTCCGCGCAGTTCCACTCGGTGAACGCCAGCTCCGGCTTCGGCGTACCGGGCTTCTCCCGCGCCACCAGGTCCACGAGTCCCTGGATCGCGACGATCGCGCTCTCCGTGCGGTATGGACCGCTGAGGACGCGCTCGTAGTCGCCGCCTTCAGCCTCGGGATCGAACGGCCAGTACGTGTGCAGCGTCAGGTAGTCGATGTGGTCCCACGCCTCACGCAGCAGGGCGAGATTCCAGTCGAGTGCCTGCGAAGGCTCGAAGCAGCCGATCGCAAGCACCTTCAGCTCCGGGTCCAGTCGCTTGATCGCCTTGGCCCATTCGCGGCACCGTACGGCGTTCTCCTGCGGACCCACCTGGCCGAGCTCCCAGGACCCCCACTCCTCGTTGCCGATCTGCCAGTAGCGGACATCGAAGGGTTCGTCGTACCCGTGTGAGCGTCGCAGATTGGCCCATACCGAGTCGCCGGTGCCGTTGCAGTACTCGACCCACGCGAGCGCCTCGCGCAAGGACCCGGTCCCGGTCGTCAGGTTGATCTGCGGCTCGGCCCCGATCCGCCGGCAGTACGCGACGAACTCCGCCGTACCGAAGCCGTTGCCGACGTCGTAGCCGAAGTGCCAGTCGACCGTCCGCGCGCGCTGCTCACTCGGACCGACCCCGCGCTCCCACTCGTACGACGTCCCGGTGCAGCCACCCGGCCAGCGGACGACTGGGGCCCCGAGCTCGGTGATCGCGTCGACGACGGACCGTCGCAGGCCCGACTCGTCCGCGTCGGGATGGCCCGGGTTGTGCAGGGCCTCGTCGGCCACCCAGCGACGGCGGGACAGGAACTGCCCGTAGATCTCCGGCCGGATCGTCCCGTTCACAGTTCCCCGCAGCTTGAAGGTCGCTGGTGCACTCACTGGCAGTAGTCCCTTCATCGACTTATCTCTGTCTTGAAGATAAATAGGCCGCGCCAGCGTGTCAACAGTTGGCCCAAGCGCTCGGCAGTGCTAGAACCGACGGCATGAAGGAGCTCATGCGTTCTGCCCAGCTCAGCGATGTCCGGCAGCAGAACTACTCGACGATCATGCGTGAGCTCATGCGATCCGGACCGACAGCCCGGACGGATCTCGCGTCCGCCATCGGGATGTCCACCGGGTCGGTGACCAGGCTCACCGGTGCACTTGTACGGGCCGGGCTGGTCCGGGAAGCCGCGGAGCCGATGACACGTGGCATGGGCAGGCCGAAGGTCCCGGTCGCCATCGACGACTCGACGTACGGCGTCATCGGCGTGCACTTCGGCCTGCACCGGATCAACACCTGCCTGATCGATCTGCGCGGACAACTCGTCGCCGAGCTCCACGCGACCGAACGCACGACGAACCTCAGACCCTTGCTCCGGGGCGCGGCCCGATCGGTGCGGAAGATGATCGACAGTCACGATCTGACTGTTCTCGGTGTCGGCGCGAGCACTGGTGGCTGGGTCGACAGCTCGAGCGGGCAGGTGCACACCCAGCCGGTGCTGGGCTGGCAGGAGGCCCCGCTGGCGGAGGCGCTTCATGACCTGGTCGGTCTGCCGGTGCTCGTCGACTCGCAGGTGCGGGCGCTGGCGCTCGCCGAACACTGGTTCGGCGCGGCGGCCGGCGTGGACAACTTCATCCACCTGTTCGTCGGCAACGTCGTCGGCGCCGGCTTCGTGTTCAACGGGTCGCCGTACCGGGGAGCGCACTCGGCCGCGGGTGGGCTGGATCACCTGCCGGTCGCCGGCCGCTCCGGCCAGACCTGTGTCTGCGGCAGCCGGCGTTGCTTCGCGATGGTCGCCGGAGACCTCGAAACCGCGCGCCGAGCCCGCGCTGCCGGCCTGATCACCGACGATCAGGAGGTCTACGACGTCTTCGCCCTGGCGGTGGCCGGCAATCCGCAGGCCCGACGGCTGCTCCAGGATCGCGCCGGCGTGGTCGGGACGGCGACCGCCACCCTGATCGAGCTCCTCGATCCTGAACTCGTCGTCATCGGCGGTGGAGTCAGCGCCCCGGTCGACCACGTCTCGGTCGTGCGCGACGCCGCGCAGGACCGGCTGGCGGCCCGCCGAGGCGGCGATGCCACCGCGCGGATCCTGGCAAGTGCGTTCGGACCACACGCTCTGGGCATCGCCGCCGGCGCGATCATGCTGGACGCCGTCTACCGCTCCCCCGAGACCTTCGTCCCGGCGCTCACAGCCACCGCGAGCTGACTCACCGATAGCTCAGCTCGATCAGGCTCGCCGAGTGCGGCGGCAGCTCGGCATCGACCTCCTGTCCCTTTGCCTCCAAAGGCGTCGTCGTCCGCTGCACCGGCTGCGCCACGTCGTTGTTGTACGCCGTGATGTCCTCGTCGGTCACGGTCGTACGACGTGCCGACTTCACCGCCGGACCGCCACCCGGATCGACCGTGATCGGGACCGGCTGGTCGAGGCTCCGGTTGACGACCAGCAACTGAACGCCGTCGTTCGTCCGGGTCGCGGCTGCCACAACGGCCGAGTAGTCCTGGCCGGGCGGCACCGGATTGCCCGTCATCGTCACCTTCCGCGGCGCGGCGCCGATCATCGGCGCGGCGAGCGTGAGGGACAGCGCGCGCCCGGTGACGCCGAAGCCCGGCGGCGACCCCAGGATGTTGCCCCAGTCCCGCTTCGCCGGATCGGCGTTCGGTCCGCCGTTGAGGTTCGAGTTGATCGACAGTCGTGCGCCGTTGGTGAGCTGACCGATCAGCAACGCGGTCTCGTACACGTTGTGCATCTGCATCGCCGTGAAGTTGCCCGGCGTACTGACTCCGGTCGGACCGTTCTGGCTGATCGTGCCGTACTCCGTGACCGCGAGCGCGGGCCGCTTGCGCGGGTCCGGGAAGTACCGGCCGAGTTGCTTGCGCAGGTCGGTCAGCTCCTGGGTCGGGACGTCGCTCACACTCATCAAGCGCTGATAGAGCTCGGTCGGCGTGTACGCGCCGTCGGCGTCACCGCCCTGCTGATCGGTGTAGGAGTGGATGCCCAGGCAGTCGTACGGACGGTTGCCCATGGCATCGACGAACTCCGCCTTGCCCCAGCCGGAGCAGACCGTGATCTTCGGATCGACCGCCTTCATCGCGCGGACGAAGTCGAGGAAGCCGTCCTGACGGCCGGTGGTGTACTCGATGCTCAGCTTGGCGCCCTGCGGCGGCACCGCACCGTGGACCCCGTCACCGAAGCTGACCGTGCCGTCAGCCTGCCCGACGCGATACACCTGCTCGCTTGGTCCTGCCGCCGCCAGTGAATCCACGCGCGTCCACCGCACGCCGTTCACGGTCAGCACCGGTTCCGGGATCGGACCGGACTCAGCCGTCGCATCCGCAGGTAAGGCGATCGGCCGATAGCGCGTCCGGTAGGCCTGATCGGCCGCACCCGTACCGGTCCGCCGGTTGACCAGATCGCAGCCGCTGAACAGCCCGTCGTCGTTCTGGTAGGTCACCGACGCAGCCGTCTGCCGGCTCCACCCACCCTCGATGAACTGCTTCACCCGCACCTGCTGATCCTCGTCGCGCCAGTAGCGCTGACCGTCGAGGAACGGCTCGTTGCCGTACTCCCAGGTCTTGATCCCGTACGGCGCCGGATGGCCGTTGGCGGCGCGTACTTCGGCCCAGTCGGTGCCACCGTTGGGATTGATCGCCGTACCGTCGCTGGGCGAATTCATGTACTCGACATAGTCGGCCGCATCCGCGGCCGTCTGGTTGATCGACGGCACCATCACCATCGTCTTCGCGCCGATCGCCGAGACCAGTGCCTCCTCCTCGTCCGGCCCGAACCCGTTCCGCGCACCGGGAATCGCTCCGAAGCGAACCGCCGCGAAGCCGCCGGACGTCTGACACCCGCGCTGCTCCACCGGGCCGATCGCCGACTTGAAGTCGAAGAAGTTCGCGACCGTCCCGCCTGGGTAGCGGATCAGGTTGAGCTCCGCCGCCGCGGCCGCATCCGCGAACCCGGCCGCCGGCGCCTGTGTCGCCGGATCCCAGGCACCGAGCTCGTCGTCGATCCACCGAGCATTGGCACCGAAGATCTCCGGCTCGATCGTCGGCGCGGCCATCCCGTCCGCCATGACCAGTGGCGCCCGATCGACCCGGATCTCCACCCGACTTGGCGGTCGGGCGGCAGCCTGGGTGAGTCCGGCCGCGACCAGTACGACGGCGATCGCTCCTGTCGTTCTCCTCATGTCTGCACCTCCTCAGGCAGGCTGGTTGGGCATCGTGGCGCGGGCCGCGAGTACGTCGCCGTACGGGATGACGCCGACCGTGTTCGCCCAGGTCTGCCAGCGATCCGCCAGCTCCTTGACGCGTTCCGGCTGCTCGTCGCCCAGGTTGTTGCTCTCGCTCCGGTCGGACAGCAGGTCGTACAGCTCCCAGGGTCCTTCGTACTCGCGGACCAGCTTCCAGCGATCGGAGCGGATCGCCGCGTTGCCGATGTGTTCCCAGCAGAGATCGTGTGGTTCGGCCTCGCCACCACGGAGCAGCTCGAGCATGCTGACGCCTGGCAGCGCAGGCAGCTCGTGCCCATCGCGCTCGGCGAGCGGCGACACACCGGTTGCCTCTAGCAACGTCGGCGCGATGTCGGTCAGCTGGTGCGGCGCGTCGATCACGCCGTCGGACAGGCCACCGTCCGGCCACGACACGATCAGCGGGGTCGAGATGCCACCTTCGTGCACCCACCGCTTGTACAGGCGAAACGGCGTGTTCGAGAGGTTCGCCCAGGCCTGACCGTAGCTGGTGTAGGTGTCCGCGGTCCCCGGACTGATGTCGGGCGAGTTGCCCACGCGCATCGGCGTACCGTCGGGCGCACTGGGCGG
Organism: Kribbella pittospori; assembly: GCF_004331465.1. Lineage (GTDB taxonomy): Bacteria > Actinomycetota > Actinomycetes > Propionibacteriales > Kribbellaceae > Kribbella > Kribbella pittospori. The sequence continues at coordinate 359,957 of NZ_SJKB01000010.1, read as the reverse complement.
GATGATCAAGTGGTGCTGCCGGAACCGAGCCGCGCCCTCGGGATCGCTGCGGAGCTCCTCCGCGCAGCCACCGTTGTCGGACAGAAAGAGCACGATCGAGTTGCCGGCCTGTCCGGTCTCTTCCAGCGCGGTGAGAATCGTGCCGACGGCTCGGTCCATGGCGCGCACCTGAGCGGCGTACGTCTCCATCCTCTCGAGCTGCCACTTCTGCTCGGGTTCGTCCGTCCACGCCGGAACGGCCGGATCGCGGCGGTCGAGCGTCGCGTCCTCCGCGCAGATGCCGGCATCGAGCTGGCGCTGCCGACGGCGGGTCCGCAGTACGTCCCAGCCCTCGTCGAACAGGCCGCGGGTCTCGGCCAGATCGGACTCCTTCGCGTGCAGCGGCCAGTGCGGCGCGGTGAAGGCGACGTACCCGAAGAACGGGCGCTCGTCGTCGGCGGCGTCGCGGATCGCCGCCGCCGCGTGCGAGCCGATCTCGTCGGTGTAGTAGAAATCCGGGCCGAGCTCGGACAGCGGTACGGGCGTCTCGCCGTCGTGCAGCGTGGTGGTCTGGAAGTAGCTGCCGGCGCCGCTGATCGTCCCCCAGAAGCGCTCGAACCCACGACGCGTCGGCCAGCTCCGATCCGGCTGCTCACGTTCGTTGGACAGGTGCCATTTGCCCGTCATGTGCGTGTGATAGCCGGCGGTCCGGAAGGTCTCTGCCAGCGTGGCGCATCCCTCGGTGAGGCTGCCTGGATAGCCACCGGGACCGTCGTTGTTCACCAGTTCGGCGACGCCGGTCTGGTGTGGGTGCAGGCCGGTCAGCAGCGACGCGCGCGACGGGCTGCAGCGGGCGGTGTTGTAGAAGTTCGTCAGGCGGGCGCCGTTCCCGGCGAGCCGGTCGATGTTCGGCGTACCGATCTCGCCACCGTAGCAGCCGATGTCGGAGTACCCCATGTCATCGACGAGGATGATGAGGACATTCGTTTCCATACAAGGCCTCCAAGAGCTTCACGTGTTCGCATCAGGCCCACCGTGGCAACGTGGCGAGCATTCCTCCGTCGACCGGTAGCGACGCCCCTGTCACTCCCCGGGCATACGGTCCGAGGAGGAAGGCAACGACCTGCGCCACGTCCTCGGCGGTGACGAAACGGCCGAGTGGATGCTCGGCCAGCAGGCTTTCGGCAGCAGTCGGATCGGACCACCGTTCCTTGTTCCGCGGCACCGGAACGAAGCCCGGAAGGACGGCGTTGCAGCGAACACCCTGCGGGCCCCACTCCACCGCGCCGGCCCTGACCAACGCGTCCAGCGCGGCCTTGCCCATCGCGTACGCCGCCATGCCGGGCACTGCCCGCTGCGCATGCACGCTCGAGATGTGGACGATCGATCCGTCGCCCGACGCCGCATCGGCTACCGCCGTACTCCAAGCCCAGGCCGCGGCGACCTGTACGTCGTACGCCTCAGCGAGGGAACGTCGGTCGAGGCTCCCGAGCGCACCACGATGCTCGGTCAACGTCGCCGTCACCAAGCCACTCAACCGTCCCAGCCGAGCCGCCGACTCGACCGCGCGGTCAATGCTCGTCTCATCGCGGACATCACCCACGACCCACTCCACCGCGTCGAGGCAATCCGGCCGGTCAACCAGGTCGACGCCGACCACCGCCCAACCGCGTGTCGCGAGAGTCGACGCGACCGCGGAGCCGATGCCGCCGCCGGCGCCCGTCACCAGTGCAACGGATCTCATCCCTTCAGGCCCGAGGTGGCGACTCCGTCGACGATCCTCCGCTGGAACGTGATGAACAGCACGAGCGGCGGGAGGAGGGCAACGGTGCTCATGGCAAGCATCGGGCCCCAGGACGAGTCGCCGGTCGAGTCGAGGAACTGGCGCAGCCCCAACGGTACGGTGAACAGCTCGACGTCGTTGAGGTAGATGAGCTGCTTGAAGAAGTCGTTGTACGTCCAGATGAACGTGAAGATGATCGTGGTGACCAGCGCCGGCCGCAACAGCGGGAACACGATGTAGCGGTACGTCTTCCACGGATTGCAGCCGTCCAGCCGGGCGGCCTCGTCCAGCTCGCGCGGCAGCGACCGGATGAACTGCACCATCAACAGCACGAAGAACGCGTCGACGGCGAAGAAGTGCGGCACGAACAAGGGATAGAACGTGTTCACCCAGCCCAGCTTGTTGAACAAGATGTACTGCGGCACCAGCGTGACGTGGGTCGGTAGCATCAGCGTCACCAGCATCGTCGCGTAGGCGATCCGCCGTCCGAGGAAGTTGAGCCGTGCGAACGCGAACGCGGCGAGGCTGCACGAGATCACGTTGCCGACGATCGCGAACAGCGAGATCAGCAAGGAGTTCTCGATGAAGATGCTGAACGCGGTGGACACTCCCCGCCAGCCCTCGGCGTAGTTCGACGGCTGCAGGTGACGCGGAATCAGCCCGGGCTGGGAGAAGATCTCGTCGGTCGGTTTGAAGGAGCTCGCCACCATCCACACCAGTGGATAGAGCATGACGAGTGTGACCACGATGAGCGCGAAGTGGGCGAGCAGGCGCCGTCCCGGCGCCCAGCGGCGGACGGCCGGACGGCTGTCGGCGTCGTCCCGGATCGCGGCAAGTCGCTCAGTCGCCATAGTGCACCCAGTACCGGCTGAAGATGAAGTTGACCGCGACGACCGCGCCGGCCAGCAGCACCAGCATCCAGGCCATCGCCGCCGCGTAGCCCATGTCGAAGTTCACGAACCCCTCCTGATAGAGGTAAAGGGAGTAGAAGAGCGTGGAGTCGGCCGGCCCGCCCGATCCGTCGCTGATGATGAACGCCGGCGCGAACGCCTGGAACGACCGGATCAGTTGCAGGGTGAGATTGAAGAACAGGATCGGACTCAGCAACGGCATCGTGATGCTCCAGAACTGGCGCCACCGGCTCGCGCCGTCGACCTGCGCCGCCTCGTAGAACTCCCGCGGTATCTGCCGGAGCCCGGCCAGGAAGATCACCATCGGGGCACCGAACTGCCACACCTCGAGCGCGATCAACGTGCCCAGCGCGGTGTGCGGTTCGGAGATCCAGGACGGGCCGTGGATCCCGACAAGGGCCAGCACCTGGTTGACCAGCCCGTCGCCGTTGAAGACCTTCCGCCACAGCACCGCGATCGCCACGCTGCCACCGAACAGCGACGGGAGGTAGATGGCCGAGCGATAGAAGTCGAGGCCGCGCAGTCCCCGGTTGAGGACCACCGCGACGGCGAGGGCGAAGGTCAGACTCAGCGGCGTACCGACGAAGACATAGATCGCGGTCACCTTCAGGGACTGCAGGAAGAGCGGATCGGCGCCGAACATCCGGCTGAAGTTGCCCGCACCGATCCACTTCGGTGCCGACAGCAGGTCGTAGTCGGTGAAGGCGAGATACAGCGACATCAGCATCGGACCGGCGGTGAAGGCCAGGAAGCCCACCAGCCACGGTGCCAGGAAGGCCAGTGCCCAGCCGTTCTGATAGCGGGTACGACGTTTCCGCTCGCCGCGGATCGTCGGATAGGTGATTGCCATGGATCACTCCTCTCGGCGGGAACGGGGCAGGCACCCGATGCCCGGACCGGTCGGCCGGATGATTCCGTCGTTCACGGGCTCGGCAGGCTCGAGGAAAGCGGTGCGATCCGCTTCGCCCCACGCGTACTCGAGCCAGGTCGTCGTACCGCCCAGCCCGGCGAGGTGAGCCGCGTGCGCGGTGCCGACCGGGCCGCTCGGATTGTGGAAGGTCAACTGCGTAGCTCCGACCGCTTCGGCGATCCGTACGACGCCGACCGGTCCGCCGGCGTGCTTGGGATCGACCAACCAGTACCGGAGCGCGCCAGTGGCACACGCTGCCGCGGCGATCTCCGGATTCCAGATGTGCTCCCCCGCGGCCAGTGCGAGTCCACCGGCTGCAGCCCGTTCCAACCCGGACCGGTCACCGACGTGCACGAGGTCCTCGACCCAGTGCAGCCCCATCGGCGCCAGCTCCCGGACGACGACGTCCAGCAGCTCGGCAGGGACCAGGTGGTGACAGTCGGCCATGAGCCGTACGTCGCTCGGAAGTGCATCCCGAACGCGTGCGACGAGTTCGATGCCTTCGTCAACCAACTGGTCGCCGGTCACGCCGCGGGCGTGGTTGTCCAGGAACGGCGCCACCTTCACGGCGGGGAATCCGTTGCTCACGGCATCTGCTGCGGCCGCGAGGATCGCCTCCGGACCATCGCCGCCGTACCGGCGGTTGAGGTTGGCGTACAGGCGCACGGGCTGCGGTTCGCCGAGGCCGAGAGACGTCGAGAGAGGTCTGCCCTCGAGGCGTGCCTGCAGGTCCGCGAAGGCGGCCTCGTATCCGCCCAGGACGGTAGACCACAGGAAGGCGTCCTCACCGGCGGTCCTCAGCTTCTCCAGCTGCCGACTCAGCGTCGTCCGGGCCACGTCCAACGGCAGCCCGATCACCACCGAGCTGACCGAGCAGGCGGCGTTCACCAAGGCGCCCAGCGGTGCTCCGTCGGAGAGCTCGCCGACACCTCGGGTGCCGTCGGCAACCACTTCCACCATCACCCACGTGCTTCGCCGCGAAGCCCGGTACGACCAGACTTCCACCGAGTCGATGTCACCCATAGCGCAGCTCGAGCAATCCGGGGACGAACTCCGCAGGCGCCGCGTAGATCCGATCGAGGATCACGCTGGCCGCCGACACGGCGACGCCGTCCGTGCCGAACGCGCTCAGCCGCACCACGGAGTCGACGTCCACCGGACGCTTGTCGCGCAGGTACGCACGCGCTCCCCGCTGGACGGACTCGAGGTATTCCGGCGCATCGACCACACCACCGCTGACGACGACCACCTCGGGGTCGAGCATGTCGATCAACGTGCCGGCCGCAACACCGACCAACTCCGCTCTCGCGACCAACAGACCGTCAGCACGCGCATCGCCGTCCCGAGCCGCCTGGACGAGCCGCTCCAGCGTCCCTCGCGTCCCGATCAAGCCTTCCTTGCGGGCACGCGCCAGTACGGCGAGATCGCTGGCCGCCACGTGCAGGCAGTCTCGCCGTCCGCAGGAACAGACCTCGTCGGCCGTCACGCCTACCGACAGATGATCGACCGTCCCCGCGGCCGCGCAGTACCCCGGGAACACCCGGCCGCCGAGCATGAACCCGGCACCCACGACGTTCCCGACGAACAGCCCGATCAGATCGTCCACACCCTGGGCGCCACCGAACCAGCGCTCGGCCATGGCCAGCGCCCGGAAGCTGGAGTCGACCTCCGTAGGCATCCCCAGACCACCCGCCAGCGCGTCCCGCAGCGGAGCGTCGCGCCACCGCAGTACCCGCTGGTCACGCACCACACCGGCTTCACGATCGACCCAGCCGCCGGTGCTCGCGCCGACACCCAGAATCCTGCCCGGGGTCCGCGACGTCAGCTCCTGGATCCCCTCGACCGCCTGGGCGACGAGCGGCTCGAAGCCGCGTCGACGATGCGGAAGTCGCACCTCGGCCAGCAGCGCGCCACGGAGATCCAGTAGGCAGACCGTCGTACGGCGCAGCCCGAAATGTACGCCGACCACGCGATGGGTCCGATTGTCGACAACCATCGGCGTTCGCGGCCGGCCGAGCGCGCCCTGACCGGACTCGGCCGGCAGTTCACGCAGCAGACCCGCCTCGGACAGGAGCCCGGTGAGCTTGGTCATCGTGCCCGTCGCCATCCCCGTGAGCCCGGAGAGCTCCGACCGCGCGATCGGACCGTGCTGCATCACCGCACGCAGGATCGCCGAGTAGTTCTGCTGCCGGACGTCGAACGGCTGCGCCGACCGCAGCCGCCGGCCCTGGCAGGCAGTACTCACTTGAGCGCGGCCTGAGCGTCCGCGAAGAACTTGGTCACCGCCTGAGCCACCGTGCTCTTGCCGAAGCCGACGACCTGGTTCGCGTTCGGCAGCGAGGTCTGCAGGAGCTTGCTCGCGCCGGGCGGGTACATCTGCAGCGCCGCCGGACCCTTCGACTCGACGAGAGCGTAGTTCTCGAGCACCAGCTTGTTCAGACCCGTCGCGGACGTCGCGATCGTGGCGCGAATGTCGTCGGGAATCGGGACGCCACGGGCCAGGCCCATCGCGTTGGCCGCCTCCGGCTTGCTGGTGAGGAACTTCAGCATCGACACGGCGCCCTCGATGTTCTTCGACTTGGGCGAGATCGCGAACCAGCCGGCCGGAATGATGTTCGTGCCGGGCTGCGAGCCCGCGCCACCGGACGGGAACGTGCCGAGACTCAACGCGTCCTTCGTCAGGCTCTGCATCGACGGCAGGCCCCGCGACGTCGCTGTACCGGTGTATGCCGCCTTGCCGACCGTCACCGGGTCGTTCTGGAACCCGGTCGCCGCCGCCGTCAAGGCCATCGGTACGGCGGCTCCGTTGCCCCGCAGGTCCTGCCAGAGCTGCAGCCAGGCCGCCATGTCGTCCTGACTGAACCCGAGCGAGCCGGCGTCGCCGAACAGCGCCTTGCCGCGACCGCGCAGGAACGACTCGAGGGCGATCGGGCTGCCGCCCAGATCCGCCGTACCGGCGAGCTTGTGCCCGCTCTTGCCCCAGACCTCCGCCATCGTGGCCTTGTACTGGTCGAGCGTCCAGTCGGGGCTGGGCGCGGCCAGGCCGAGCGCCTTGAGTTTCGTCGTGTTGACGATGATGGCCGGCTGGGTCGCGGCGCCGAGCAGGGCGAAGTAGTACTTGCCGTCGGCCTTGATCGTGGTCGACACGTAGTCGGGCATCGAGTCCAGACCGAGGTCGTCCTTGTACTGGTCCAGCGGCTGCACCGCACCGCGCTTGACGTACTCCATCAGGTACGGCAGGTGGATCTGGAACACGTCCGGCGGGTTGCCGCCGGCAACTCGGGTGGCGAGCTTGTCGTAGTACCCCGAGAACCCGGAGTACTGCGGGTTGACCTTCGCCGCACCCTCGCTCTTCTGGTAGACGTCGAGGGCCTCGATGAGCTTCTTGTTCTGGTCACCCTCGCCCCAGAACATGAACTCCAGCGCCGAGCTGGAGCCCTCTCCGCCGCTCGACGAGGAACCACCGAGGCCGCGGGAGCAGGAGGAGACGGCGGCGACTCCGGCCGCAGCGGCACCCAGCTGCAGGAACGTACGCCGGGACAGGTGTGTGCGGGTCATGATGTGGCCTTCGCTTTCGGTGAGCCGGCGCGGACCAAGGCCGCGGCGTCGGGAAGTACGTCGGCCACCTCGTCCGCGAGGAGCTTGGCCAGCGACGCCGCCGTCGGTGCTCCTTCGGCCGTGGCCGCGATGTTGTGCTGCTCCCAGGGGTCGGCAGCCAGGTCGTACAGCTCGGCCTCGTCATGAGACCGGAAGATGTAGCGATGATCCGCAGTACGGATGGACAGGTTCAGACCGTCTCTCGGGTACCGCCAATCCCTTGCATGGAACGGATCTCCGTTTCCGCCGGGACGACCGTCGTGCAGCATGGTCTCGGCGGTCACGTAGTCGCGCGTCGGTGCAGCGGAGTCGGTGCCGAGCATCGCCGCGAACGAACGCCCGTCGTGCTCCTCGTGCCAGGGCACCCCGGCGACCTCGGTCAGCGTCGGCCCGATGTCGCACAGCGATACGAAGTTGGCGTTGCGGCTTCGCCGGCCGTCCGGATGACGCACGATCAACGGCACCCGGAGATCTTCCTCGTAGTGCAGCCAGTGGCCCTTCTCCATCAGCCGATGGGCGCCCATCAGGTCGCCGTGATCGGAGGTGAAGACGACGACTGTCCGGTCCCACTCGCCGGCGTCCTCGAGGTACTGGCGGATCCGGCCGAACTGGCTGTCGACGAGGGCGCACAGCCCGAGGTAGTGGCTGGTGACCTCGATCCAGTCCTGCTCGGTGAGGCTCTCGAAGTCGCGGGCGAAGTGTGACTCCCGAACCTCGCGCGGCTTGGTCGCCGTACCCGTCGACCAACTCTCCGGCAGCCTCACCTGGTCGCGATCGATGAGTTTGTCGTACGGGCTCGGGACGAGCATCGGGAAGTGCGGTGCGTTGAACGAGCACACGGCCAGCCATGGCTTGTCCGAGGGACGTTGGTCGAGCCCGGCCAGGAACCTGTCGCACTGCCAGTTCTCGAGGAACGACTCCAACGGGACACTCGAGGTCGCGTACGGCCGCTCGGCCAGCGCTGCGAGGTCGGAGGCGGTGAGGTTCTCGATGTGGTCCGGGTCGAACTCGTAGCCTCGTTCGCCCGCCCAGGAGCGGTACTCCTCGATGTACCGCCCGCGATCCTGTCCACGCAGTACGGCGGGAATCGCACTGCTGTCCGCCCACCCCATCCGGTCCGGCGTCGTACCGGGAACGTGCCACTTGCCGTTGTAGTGCGTGTGATAGCCCGCGGCGGCGAACGCCTGCGCGACGCCCGTCGAACGCAACTGCGACTCGATCGGCCGCCAGTTCCCCAGTACGCCGTGATGCCGCGGCATCAGGCCGGTCCACAGACTCGTCCGCGCCGGGCAGCACAGTGGGAACGGCGTGTAGCACGCGTCGAAGACGGTCGACTCCTCCGCCAGTTCATCCAGGTGCGGCGTCCGCGCCGCGGGGTTGCCGGTCCAGCCCATCGTGTTCCAGCTCTGCTCGTCAGCCATGACGACCAGCACGTTCAGACGGTCGGTCACACGTCTCACCTTGTCGGGGGGTCAGCGGCTTTACTTCCAGCTGAAGTTAATTCCCCCCACCGACCGTGTCAACCACTCACTCCAGGGGTTGACAACCCCGCGGACCCCAATTAACTTCAACCGGAAGGAAAGCCCTCAACCTCCCCTTTGTTGCTCAGAACAACAAGATGGTCAGCGTGACAGCAGCTTGGCGACCCGTGGCAGGACCTGGTCGACCGGCCCGCTGAGGCCGCATTCCATCGCCAGCCAGCCGTTGTAGCCGATGGCTTCCAGGGCTTGCAGGGTCTCCGGCCAGTCGTAGTGGCCGGCGCCGGGCTCCAGGCGGTTGCTGTCGCCCAGCTGGACGTGGCCGATCAGCGAACCAGCCTGCCTGATCGACTCGCCGACGCGGGCTTCCTCGATCGACATGTGGAAGGTGTCCGCGGTGATCATGACGCCGGCCGATCCGACCTCCTCGACCACCGAGACCGCATCGGCCAGCTGGTTGATCACGAAGTCCTCGAACCGGTTCAACGGTTCCAGGTAGACCTTCGCACCCACGGACTCGGCATGCTCACCCACTTCGCGCAAAGCCTCGACCAGTGCCGCCCGCGAGTCCTCCACCGAGCGCGGCGGGACGAACGGCGGCAACCGCCGGGAGAACAGACCGAACGCGTGCGGCGACACGATGCCGGTGCCGCCCGCCGCCACGATCGTGCTCAACTGGATCTTCAGCTGCTCGATCGCATCGCGGCGACGGCCGGCGTCGAAGTCACCGATGAAGTGATCCATGTGGACGACCGCGGTCGGCATCAGTACGCCGGCGTCGCGGGCCCGTCGCAGTTCGTCGATCCGCGCTCCGAAGATCCCGTCGCCACGGGCGGACAGTTCGATCCCGTCGAAGCCGACCGTCCGCACGAAGGCGAACTTCTCCTCCAACGTGTCGCCGGGCAGCGTCAGCTCCGCGGCCGCAAGTCGGAAGCTCATGCGGTCACCTCCTGGTCGAAGCTGAGCACGACCTGCAAGGCATCCTGCGGACGTTCATCGAGCATTCGGAAGGCCTCCGCGGCTTGAGCAATCGGAACAGTGTGGGTGATCAGGTCGGTCACGTTCAGCCGCTTGTCCGACGCGAGCTGGATCGCGGTCCTCGCCAGTCGGTCGTAGTTCCAGCGATGCTGCAGCGCCGGCGCGACACCCGAGATCTGCGAGCCGATCAGCGACACTCGGTTGTGGTGGAACTCCTCCCCCAGCCGCAAGCCGGCCCCCTCGCCTTGCATGAAGCCCGCGACGCAGACCCGGGAGCTGTATGCAACCGCCCGAACCGCCTCGTGCAGGGCGTAATAGCTGCCCGACACCTCCAGGCAGACATCGGCGCCACGACCTTCGGTCAGATCGCGGATCCGCTCCGCAACTCCACCGTCAGCGGGATCGAGCGCGTGATCGGCGCCGAGGTCCAGCGCCAGTTGACGGCGGGCCGGGAGTCCGTCGACCGCGATCACCCGGCCGCCGTTCAGCCGGGCCAGTTGAGCAGCGAGTTGCCCGGGTACGCCGAGGCCGAAGACCGCGACCGTCTCACCGATGTGGATGTCGGCGTCCAGCACCAGGTTCAGCGCGATTCCACCGATCTGGCTGAAGATTCCGACCCGCGGATCAACGCCGGCCTCCAGGATCCGCTGCGCGGCCCAGTCCGCCTTCTTGACCGTATGGCTGCGATGGCCCCAGGTCCCCCAGACCACGTCGCCGACGTTTACGCCGTCAGCCGCGGACCCGAGCGAGACGATCTCACCGACCTCCTCGTACCCCCACCCGTCGACGGGGTAGCTGATCGAGGTGTCGCCCTCGACGAAGAGCCGGGAGTCGTCGTTCCACCGCTTGTTCAGATACGGATTGCTGCCGCGGTACGCCGTCAGTTCGGTGCCTGCGGAGATACCGGAGTACAGAGTGCGAATCAGGACCTCGTCGGGTTGCGGGGTGCGTTCGATGTCGGGCACCACCTGCGCGACGCGAGGCGAGCTGAATCTGACCAGGGATGGCATAGGTCTCCTTCGGAACTGCGTTGTGCGGTGGGTCAGCCCTTGACGGCGCCGGACATGAATCCCTGCGTGACTTGGCGTTGGAGGACGACGAAGATCACGATCACCGGGACGATGGTGATCAAGGTGCCGGCCGCGAGCGGTCCGATGTCCATCGAGCGGCCGCCGGTGAAGTTGTAGAGGCCGGCCGTGAGGGGCCGGTACTTCCCGCTGGGCAGGTAGAGCAACGGCACCAGGAAGTTGTTCCAGTTGCTCAGGAACGTGAAGACCGCCAGTGCGGCGGCGCCCGAGCTCACCATCGGCACCATCACCTGCGCGAAGATGCGACTCTCGGAGGCTCCGTCGATCCGCGCCGCCTGCTCCAGTTCTTCGGGCAGATCGGAGAAGAAGGCCCGCATGAAGAACGTCCCGAACGACAGGTTGGTCGAGATCAGTACGAGATTGGCGCCGACCAGGCTGTCCAGCAGTCCCATCGACCGGAGCTGGAAGTACAGCGGGATCATGTAGGTGAAGAACGGCACCAGCAGCCCGAGTACGACGAGATAGAAGACGGCCGTCCGTCCCGGGAACGGCAATCGGGCGAACGCGTAGCCGGCCATCGTCGAGATCACGATCACGACCGCCGTACTCGGCACAGTCAGCAGCACGCTGTCGAGCAGATAGCTGCTGAACCCCCCGACGGTCCACGCCGAGCGCAGGTTCTCCAGTGAGAACGAGGAGAACAGTCCGAACGGATCGCTTCGCACGTCCTGCGGTGTCTTGAGTGCCGTGGAGATGATCAGCAGCACCGGGAACAGTGTCAGCGCCGCCATCGCGATCAGCGCCAGGTGGCGGACGGCGAGATCCGTGGACCGACGGACCGCATGCCGGCGGAATTCCACCTGCTCGCTGGATCGACTGCGGCGGGAGACGGCGACAGGCAGATCGGCCATCAAGCCCCCAGCCCTTGCAGCGAGAGCCGTCGCTGGAGACGGTTCAGCATGATGGTGAACGGCACCGCCAGGACCGTGATCAGCAGCGCCAGCACAGTGCCGTAGCTGATCCGGTTGAGCTGGAATGCGCTCGAGTACGCGTACGTCCCGAGTACTTCGGTGGCATCGGCCGGTCCACCGCCGGTCATGATGAAGATGATGTCGAAGACGCTGAACCCGCCGACCAGAGTCAGGGTCAGCACCATCAGGAAGACCGGCATGATCTGCGGCAACAGGATGTGCCACAGCCGCTGGCCGGCGTTCGCACCGTCGATCCGGGCGGCGTCGACGAGTTCCACGTCGACGTTACGGAGCGCGGACAGGATGATCATGATGACGAAGCCGCAGGTCGCCCAGATCGCGGTGGCGAGGACGGCGAAGATCGCGGTGTCCGGATCCCCGAGCCAGCCGCGGCTCCAACTGCCGAGACCGACCGTGTCGAGGACCCGGTTGATCCAGCCGTTGACCGGGTCGTAGATCCAGCCCCAGACGATGCCGATCGCCACCCCGGGCAACATGAACGGCAGGAAGAACAGCAGCCGGTACGCCGCTCCGCCACCGCGACTGGACCAGATCAGGACGGCCACCAGCAGCCCGATGATCATCGGCGCCGCGGTGCCGATCCCGATCCAGATCGCGTTGTTCCCGAGCGCGTGCCAGGTCGCGGAGTCGGTGAACATCTCGGTGAAGTTGCTCAGCCCGACGAACGGCGGGGTCGGATCGAGCCCGTCGAAGTCGACCACCGAGTAGTAGAGCGCGTTGACCATCGGGAACACGAAGAACACCGCGGTGATCACCGCCACCGGAAGCGCGAGCAGGATGCCGAGTCGCGCCTGGGCCCTACGGGTGACCGGAGGAACGTTGCTGACGGCACCCATCCTATTTGGCCGACTTCTCGTACGCCGTCTGCAGCTGGGCGGCGACCTTCGCCGGATCGGACTGGTCGCTCAGGATGCCCTGGATGCCCTTCCACATCGCGTTGTTGAACACGTCGGTGGTCAGGACGTCGATGTTGTACCCGAAGTCACCGGTGCCGTCGGCGATCTTGGCCGAGTCGTCCAGGACCTGCTTGAACAGCGGCGACGCCTTCATGCCGGCGGTGTCGATGGGATAGGCCGGGATGTCCTGCAGCTTCTCGGCGGCCCAGCGGCCGTGTTCGGCGGTGAGCAGGTAGTCCAGGAACTTGATCGACGCGTCCGCCTTCGTGGTCGACGCGGAGACGAACGTGCCCGCCCCGAGACCGCCGCTGAAGATGCCCGGTCCGTCCTGGGCCGGGAACGGAATGAAGCCGACGTCGAACTTGGCGTTCCGCTCGATGTCCAGAGCCAGCCAGCTGCCCGTCGGGTCCATGGCGGCCTTGCCGGAGTAGAACAGCGCGTTCGCGTTGTCGTAGCTGACCGCTGCCGGTGACGGAGTCAGCAGACCCTTGTCGTTCCACTGCTTCCAGACCGCCAGCGAATCCACCACCGGCTGGGTGTTCCACGACGTACGTCCGTTGAGCAGGTCGTCCATGCCCTTCGACCCGACCGCGCTCGACAGCGACATGCTGAGCAGATGGCCGCCCTGCCAGCCTTCCTTGTCGCTGACGGCGAACGGGACGACGTTGTTCTGCTTGAGCTTCTCGGCCGCGGCGGTCAGGTCGGCGAGGTTCTGCGGCTGGGCGATCCCGTGCTTCGCGAACAGGGTCTTGTTGTAGAAGATGCCGACTTCCTCGATCTGGCTCGGCACCCCGACGATCTTGCCGTCGAAGGTGACGCGCTTCTTGGCGAAGTCGTAGATCGGCCACTTGTGCTCGGCGTACGCACCGGTCAGGTCGTACACCAGCCCTGCCTTGGCCAGGGCGCCGGCGAAGCCCGGGCCGGTGTCGTAGCCGAAGACGTCGGGACCCTCACCGGAGCGCAGTTGGGTCTGCAGGACGGTCCGGACGTTCTCGCTCGGGATGACGTCGAGCTTCACCGTGATGCCCTGGTTCTTGGACTCGAACGTCCTCAGGTCGGACTTGATCAACTCCAGATCCGCCGGATCCTCCGGCTGCCCGATCATGTACCGGATCTCCTGCTGGCTGCCGGTGTCCTGCTCGACTGTCCCGGACCCGGTGCCTGGAGCGCCGCCGGTGCAGGCCGCGCTGGCGAAGAGCGCTCCGGTGGTCAGCATGATCGAGGCGACGTACGCGATCTTCTTCACGGGCCCACTTCCCTGTCGGAGATGGCAGTCCTGTTGGCGGTCGGAAGCTTTTCTAACGTTAGAAGTTCTAACGTTAGAAGTATGCTGACCGGGCTCGTGGGCTCTGTCAAGATGTGGCTGAAGTAATCGAAGGGGGAACGATGACGCCTCAGAACGGCGTACCGGGTCGTCCGGCCCGGTTGAAGGACGTCGCGGAGCTGGCCGGGGTGTCGTTGAAGACCGTGACCAACGTGGTCCACGAGCGGCGCCACGTGAAGGCCGAGACCCGGGCCCGGGTCAAGGCCGCCATCGCCGAACTGGGCTACACCCCTTCACTGGTCGGCCGGCAACTGCAGAGCGGCCGCAGCAACATCGTCGCGCTCGCCATACCGCGGATCGACGAGCCGTACCTGGGCGCGTTGGCGCACGCCTTGATCATGGCCGGGGAACGGCACGGGTACGCCGTCTTCACCGACGAGACCGGACGCAGCGACGAGCACGAGTTGCGCGCCGCCGGTGGCTATCCCGGCCACAGCATCGACGGGGTGATCTACAGCCCGCTGGCCGTGGATCCGCAGCGAATGGCCGACATGAGCCGGTTCACCCCGATGGTGCTGCTCGGCGAGCACCTGAGTGAGGGCACCGCGGACTACGTCGCGATCGACAACGAGCAGTCCGCCCGGGATGTCGTCCGGCATCTCGCCGACGGCGGCCGGCGGCGGATCGCGTACGTCGGTGGCAATCCGTCCCGGCCGTCGAGCGTCGGCCAGCTACGACTCGAGGGCTATCGCGCCGCGGTGCGAGAGCTCGACCTGGAGAGCCGCGACGACTGGTTGCTCCGCTGCGACCGGTACAGCCGGGAGTCGGGCTCGGCGGTGGCCGAGCAGCTACTGCCCCGGATCGGCGAGATCGACGCGCTGGTCTGCGCCAGCGACCTGCTGGCGATCGGTGCCATCCGGACCTTCATCGAGCACCAGGTCCGGGTCCCCGACGATGTGGCGGTGATCGGCTGGGACAACATCATCGACGGACGCTACCTGTCCCCCAGCCTGAGCAGTGTCGCCACCGACCTGGACCTCCTTGCGGACAAGACGTTCGAGGCCTTGATCAGCAGAATCGAGGGCAACCGGGACCCGGCCCGCGTCTACACCGTCCCGCACGAAATCCTCGTCCGCGAGTCGAGCCGCCCGACGACCGCGCCATGGACGCTGCGGTAGCGGAATCGGTCAGGAGCGGCGGTTCTTCAGTGGGACTGAGTCGACAGTGACCGGGGCGTGCACCGGGCCGCCGAGGCGGGCGGTCAGGGCGTGGGCCATCCGGAGCAGCGACTCGGCGGCCTGCTTGCCCCGATGCTGGTCCACTGCCGCTTTGACCATGCTCACGCTCAGGGCACCGACCGGGCGACCGGAGCCGTCGGTGACGGCGGCGCCGACGCAGATCATGCCCAGCGCGGTCTCCTCGTCGTCGATGGCGTAGTGGCGGGTGCGGACGTTGTCGAGGTCGCAGTTCAGGTTGGGCCTGTTGGCGATGCTGTGCTGGGTCAGTACGTCGAACTGGTTGTCGGCGTACAGGATGTCCAGCTCGGGGACGGGCAGCTCCGCGAGCAGGGACTTGCCGCTGGCGGTGCAGTGGGCAGGCAGCCGCATGCCGATCTCGTAGTGCACGGCGACCGGGCGGGTGCCGTGACGCGTGCCGACGTACAGCACGTTCCTGCCGTCGAGGATGGACAGCAGGATGGTGTCCTCCGGGAGCAGGCCCAGCTCGGTGTCCACTCGGCGGAACTCCGTCGCGATGTCGGAGCGAGCCAGGTATGCGCGGCCCAGCTGGACGACCTTCCAGCCCAGCAGGTAGTGGCCAGTGCCGGAGCGCACGAGCAGTCCTGACTCGACGAGGGTGGTGCAGACCGAGAGGCAGCTGCTCTTCGGCGCCCCGATGGCGCGGGCGATCTCGCTCAGGGTCAGGCCGTTCGGCGCGTCCGACACCACCTCGAGGGCACGGGCGGCTCGAGCGACAGCTGGCACTGTGGGCTTCCCACTCACTTCGGACACGCCACGATCATCGCCGAAGCCGTCGGATCATCCACACCAGACCCGCCAACAAGGCCACGACGGGCGCCACTCGCTTGGCCATCGGCAGCGCCACGGCGCGCAGAACGTCGAGGGATTGTTCCGCCACGACGGGCCCGGATCCGTTGGCGGACAAGCCGACAGCCCTGGCCGGGGCGTCGTCCGGCCAGGGCTCGGCCGAGCAGGATCTTCGGGTCCTCGACGCGCCGTACGCGCCGGCCGACCCAGGTCGAGGTGTCGACGGCTGTCGTGCCGTCACTCATGCCGGCTCCGCTCCTCGGAGTACTCCACGACCGCGTCGACGATCGGCTGGTAGCCGGTGCAGCGGCAGATGTTGCCGGACAGCCGCTCCCGGATCCGCTCCCGCGACATCGCCGGCTCCTCCTCGACGGCGACGACGCCGGCCATCAGGAATCCCGACGTACAGAACCCGCACTGCAGCGCTTGGTGCTGCCAGAACTTCTCCTGCAGCGGATGCATCACCGCCTTGTTGCCGTCGCGTTCGGCGAGGCCCTCGACCGTCTCGACGGCGGCGCCGTCGGCCTGCACCGCGAGCGTCAGGCAACTCCGCACCGGCGCGCCGTCGAGCAGCACCGTGCAGGCACCGCACACACCGTGCTCGCAGCCGAGGTGCGTGCCGGTCAGCCGCAGGTCGTGCCGGAGGCAGTCGGCGAGCGTGGTGCGCGGCGTGACCCGCGCGGTCTCCCGATGCCCGTTCACCGTCATCGACACGGGTTCCGGCTCGTTGGCGTCACGCATGGGTTACCTCCAGAGGCAGCGCTGCTCGCAGTGACTTCTCGACGAGGCGAACCCCGGCCTTGCGCCGGTACGTCGCGGATCCGTGCAGATCACCGACCACGTCGAAGCCGTCGAACGCGTAGGCGGCGGCCTCGGTCAGCACCTGCGGGGTCAGTTCCGCGCCGACCAGTACCTGTTCGGCGACCGTGGCCCGCTTGGCGGTGCCGGCCACTCCGAACAGGGCGATGCGGGCGTCAGTACAGCGCCCGTCCGGTCCGGCGTCGAGCACGGTGATGACGCCGACCAGCGCGAAGTCGCCATCGCGGCGGGCGATCTCGAGCACGGACGCCCGTGCGGTCGGGGCCGGCTCCGGCAGCTCGATGCCGGCGACCAGCTCGCCCTCCTCGAGCGCGGTCAGGTACGGGCCGAGGAAGAAGTCGGCGGCGGCCACCCTGCGTCTGCGGGTGTCACTCGCGACTCGCACGGCGCCGTCCAGCGCCAGCAGCAACGCGGGCATCTCAGCGGCTGGGTCGGCGTGTGCAACTGCGCCGCAGACCGTCCCTCGGGTGCGGATCTCGACGTGGCCGACCTTGGCGAGGCACTCGGTCAGCAGCGGATGTCCGGCCGACTGCTCGGCGGTACGGGCGGTCACCGCGGCCGAGACCACCGCCCGCCCGTTCTGGATGGCATGACCGCTCAGGTCAGCGGCTTTGGTGATGTCGACGAGCAGAGCCGGCTGCGACATGCGCAGGGCCATCACCGGCAGCAGGCTCTGCCCGCCTGCTAGCACCCGCGCGTCCGCGCCGTGGCTCGCCAGCAGCGCCGTCGCCTCCTCGAGGGACTCGGCTCGCTGGTACGCGAACGCGGGCAGTTTCACGACCGCAAACCTCCGTTGTTCAGAATACTGAACGCAGTGCCGTTTATGGAACACACAGCTTGGGCGAGGGTCGCGCCGAGTGTCAAGGTCCTGTGGATTCAAGTGTGGCTGAAAGGTTGGCGGCGCCGCGAGGGGTCGCGGCAGGATCGCGGCATGCCTGAGTTCTCGATCCTGGCGGCGTACGTCGCGGCCGTCGCGGTGATCACCGTTGTCCCCGGACCAGGGCAGGCGGTGATGATTGCGAAGAGCGTCGGGGCGGGCCGATCCGCGGCTTTGGCCACGGCTTTGGGGCTGGAGACCGGCACGATGGTGCACTGCCTGCTGGCGGCGTTCGGCCTGTCCGCCGTCCTTGCCCAGGTCCCGGTGGCTTTCGTTGTCGTCAAGGTGATCGGAGCGGCGTACCTGATCGGGATCGGACTCCGATCCCTCGTCGGACGAACGGCACCACATGGTCGTGGTGATGCGTCTCCAGACGCCGGGTGGGCGACGAACTATCGGCAGGCGGTGATGATCGGCGTACTCAATCCGAAGGTCGCGCTGTTCTTCATGGCTTTCCTGCCCCAGTTCGTCCAACCCGCACGCGGTCTGGTGATCCTGCAGTTCCTCGTCCTCGGCGTTGTGTTCTGCACGATCGGCTTGTGTTTCAACGTGATCATCACCTTCGCCGGCGACCTCCTCGGACGCCGGATCCGCGACAGCCGCCGCTGGCAGCTCTGGACCCGCCGCGCCAGTGGCACGGTAATGGTCCTCCTGGGCATCAGACTCGCCGCCCAGCGCGTGTGACCACAGGCAGACGTCATCAAATACCGGAGCCGGGCTGCCCGTAACGGACAGCCCGGCTTCGGTCGTAGGGATCAGCTGATGCGGACCGGCTCTCGGTCCTCGGTTTGCTGGGGTTTCTGCTGGGTGTCACCGTGGCCCGGCCACCAGGCGCGGTGGCCGATCAGGGCGGTCAGCGCCGGAGTGAAGAACATCGCCATCACGAACGCCGCGATCGCGATACCGACCGAGATGGCGAAGCCCATCTGCGCCAGTGTCGAGTTGCCCGCCAGCATCATCGAGGCGAACGTGCCCGCCAGGATGACACCCGCCGCGGCGATGGTCGGCCCGGTGTGGTGCAGGGCCAAGGCGGCAGCTTCCCTAGGATTACGACCCTCCCGCGCCTCCTCCCGCAATCGCGCCACCATCAGGATGTTGTAGTCGGTGCCTAGGGCAACCACGAAGAGGTACATGATCACCGGCAGGGTGAAGATGAGCCCGCTCTCGCCGCGCAGGTGCTGGAACACCATGACGGTCGCACCCAGCGTGGCCCCGAAGCCCAGGAACACCGATGCCATCAGGTACCACGGCGCCACCAGGCTACGCAGCAGCAGCGCCAGCACGATCATGATCAGGATCGCCGCCACCGGGAACACGACCGCGTAGTCGTGGTTCATCGCATCCTGGAAGTCGACGAACACCGACGTCAGACCGCCGACCACCGCGGTGGTCCCGGGCGGTGCGGCCTCGTGGACCGCAGTACGCAGCGGTCCCCGGACAGTCTCGATCGCCTGGTCCGATTCGGGCGCGGTCTTCAGCGTGACCTGGAAGTGGGCGACCGTTTTGTCCTGCGACAGCGCGGGTTCCGAGACCTCACCGACTCCGTCCACTCGGGTCAGCTCGGTGCGATAGGTGTCGAGCTGGGTCTTGTTCAGTGGGTTCGGCGACTGCAGCAGCACATCCGACGGCTGGGTGACGCCGGCCGGCATGCCCTTGAGCAGTTCCTTGCTGTACACCGTGGATTCGGAGGCGTTCGAGGTCGAGCCGGAGGTGAGATCGAACGTCGGGTTGAACCCGATCGCGAACACACCCAGCACGATCAACAGACCACCGGACGCCGCCGCGAACACCGCCGGACGGCGGCCGAGCCCGCGACCCAGTGCGGCGAAGACGGCACCCTTCGGCTCCACACGCCACGCTTTCGACGGCCAGAACACCTTGGTGCCCAACAGCGAAACGATGGCCGGCACCAGAGTGAGCCCCGCCAGCAGTGCAACCGCGACAGCGATCGCCAGCGCCGGACCGAGCGCGCGGAACAAGCCCAAGGTCGACAGCGTGAGGGCCATGAAGGCGATGATCACCGCACCGGCCGCGGAGGTGATCGCTTCACCGACCCGGGTGACGGCGCTGACCATTGCCGTCTTCGGATCCTCCCCGACTCGCAGCCGTTCCCGGTAGCGGAACATCAGGAACAGGATGTAGTCGGTGCCGACCCCGAACAGCACCACCAGCAGGATCGTGCTGACCGAACTGTCGATCTTCAGATCGAACGCCTTGCTCACCGTGGCGATCAGGCCGTTGACGACCGTCGAGATCGCGCCGATGACCACGATCGGCAACAGCGCGATCACCGGGCTGCGGAAGATCAGGAGCAGCAGCACCAGAATCAACGCCACGGTGGCGATCCCGATGATCGCCAGGCCCTTGGTCGACGACTCCTGCGCGTCGAGCGTCTGCGCGGCCGAACCGGTGACGCCGGCCTTCAGGTCGGTGCCGTGCAGCTTGTCCTGCAACGCCGTACGCAGAGCCTTGACCGCGTCGTTCTGCCTGGTGTCGCTGGGGTTCCTGACCTTGGTCATCTGTACCGCGGCGATCTGGATGAGCCCATTCTCCGACGGTGGGACCGCCTGGATTCCGGTGACATCCTTCAGGTGTGCCTGGTTCAGCTGATCGGCGATGGACCCGACCGCTGCCGCGTCGGGCGCGCTCAGCGGCGCGCCGTCGGTTCGTTCGAACACCACGATCGCGGCGGGCGCGGCGGCGTTCGGAAAGGCCTTCTCCTGCAGCTTGGCTGCCTGGATCGATTCGTAGTGCGAAGGGAGGAAATCGGATTGGTCGGTGGTCGCGGTCAGCGCCGGGGCCGTCGCGACCACCGCGACGATGATCACCACCCAGGCGCCGATCGTCCGCCACGGATGGCGAACGACCAGCGACCCCAGTCGTGCGAACATGCTTGGTCCTTTCGGGAAGTTTGTGGCATGCACAGGCGCATGGTTGTTGCGAACGACGATCGCCGACGGCCCTGACATGCGGCTGACACGCCTCAGACACCGACCAGGGAGGGTGTGCGGATCGTGTTGACGATGGACGTCGCCGGCTGATTCTCGGCGAGAGCGCGCACCGGACCTGGCATCGTCTCGGTAGGCACGAACGCCGAACTGAGGAACGGCAGGAAGATGAGCGGGTACGAGAACGCACTCGCGCCGCCGAACAGGTAGACGAACAGCAGCATCATCGCGATCGGCATGAGCGCGGTGGTGATGATGGTGTCCGGGCTGCGGGTGATGTGCCGCAGCGAGCGCCCAGTGAGTACGGCGGTGTCGCCGAAGAGATGCGTGGCCATGGTGTCCCCTACTTGTCCGTGCCGACCAGGGTGAGGAAGACGTCCTCGAGGGTCGGCTGCTTCTCGACGTACTCGACCTTGGCCGGCGGAAGCAGTTGCTTGAGTTCGGCGAGGGTGCCGTCGACGATGATGTGGCGCTCGTCACCTCGATCCGCGCCTGCGGGTCGAGCCCGGTGGTCGGCTCGTCGAGGAAGATGACCGGCGGATTTAGCGACCTCCTTCGCGGAGCTGTTCGAGCCGTTCGGAGAGGAAGCTCCACGTCCTCCAGAACTCGTCGAGATATTCCAGACCCTGAGCATTGAGGGAATACACCTTGCGCGGCGGGCCCTTTTCCGACGGTCCGCCGGGGGCATAGGTCAGCTGTCGCGGGAGACCATCAGCCAGCTGACTTGGATGTCTGGTGCGCGGGTCGGCGCGATGGAGACGGTGATGTTGCCGTCGGCACCGACCGCGATGCCGCCGTACGACGCCGCCGTACCGGTGCCCGTGAACAGGCGCTGCTGGTCGACGAGCGAGCCGTTGACCGTCACCTCGGCGGCGCGGTTGGCCCACGGCCACGGATCGAAGTACCCGGCGTGGACCGTGTACGTCCCCGGCTGCAGGCCGCCGAAGGTGTAGACGAGCGCCTCGTGATCCTTGGCGTAGCGCAACGTACTGTAGAGATCCCCACTCCCCGCGGGTGCGCTCGACCCGGTGTAGCCCCAGGTCGTCCCAGTGACGGGATCGGTTCCCAATGGTTGCTCCGGGCCCGAATTCAGCAGCGCTCCCTCGCCAGCAGCGGTCTGCATCAACGTCTGCCAGTCCGGCGTCACAGCACCGCCCGCGTTGACGGCGTACCGGACGTTGTGCGGGACGACCATGACGGACCGGGTGAACGTACGCCCGTCCGACAGAGTGCCGCGGAGGCTCGCCGGTCCGGGCTGCGCGACGGTCGACGCATCCCAGGTGACCGCGACCTGCTGCGAGCCCGCTGCCGTCTTCACACTGACCGCGGCCGGTAGGGTGCTCGTGTCGTTCAGCCACACGTGATCCGGCAGCGCCGTCTCGACAGTCCAGCGCTGGTACGGCGCCAGGTCGCCCAGCGTCCACTCCTGGTCGGGGCCGATCGACAGACTGCCGCCCTCCCCGAAGCTCATCGGCATCCACATGTACGGCGCGTTGGCCAGGTCATCCGGAGTCCACCGGTCGCCCATGAACGCGTACTTGTTCCGCGCCGGATCGACCGGAATCACCGACGTACTCTGCGACCGGTAGGTGTCCGCCGCGCCGGCCCCACTGATCGGGCTGCCCTTGTCCGTCCACTGGCCGAGAACGCTCGTGGCGGTGGCGTAGCGCGCCGGGTTCGGATCCCATCCCGTGGCACCGGACGTGATCAGGTAATAGGTGCCCTCGGACTTGAACATCGCCGGCGCCTCCCGCTGGTTGCACGCGAGCGTCCGCACGAAATCCTTCCCCTGCACTGCCTTGCCGGGCGGCGCGGACAGGTACGTGTACGACTTGTTCAGCTTCGAGATGTACATCGTCCGGTTCTCCTCGGAGGAGTAGACGATGTACGCCGTCCCGTCGTCGTCGACGAACAGGTTCATGTCCCGCGCCATACCGCCGGCCGGGTCGAAGGCGGACCCGGTCCCACACCACGGCACCGAATCACTCGGCACACGATTCAGCCGGTAGGAGTCGATCCACCGGAACGGCCCGGTCGGCGAATCCGCGATTGCCACCCCGGCCTCGGCCCGCGCGTACGTCGACGTACCGGTCGGGGACGACGGTCCGTCGGAGTGCACCCACATGATCCACTTGCCGGTCGCCTTGTTGTGGATCACTTTCGGGCGCTCGAGGATCGACGGGCTGACCCAGCCGTCGGTACGGACGCTGTTGGTGGACAGGTCGCGCCAGACGATCTCCTTCTGCGCGGCGGTGTAGTGCTTGTAGAGCTTGGCGAAGTACTTGTCGTTGGTGAACTGGTCCGGTGAACTCATCGCCCGGAGAGCGAGTCCTTGGTCCTTCCAGTTGTACAAGTCGTACGACGCGTAGACGTGGACTCCGGGTGAGTTGAAGTACCCGTTGCTGCGGTCCTCGCCGTACCAATACCAGATCCGCCGGCCGCGCTGGTCGGTCGACGGCACCACCTGGCCGCCATGTGCCTGGATCACTTGGCCTGTGGTGTCGAGCCATTCGGCACCGGGGCGGAACGAGTTGTAGGTCGTGGGTGCGGGTGGGGCCGGGGCGGCGATCGCGGCCGGGGCCAGCAGGGTGAGCGTTGCGGTCAGGACGGCGAGTCTGATCAGTCTCATCCGGGGTCCTTACGTCGGGGCGGACGGGCAGTAAGGATGTTTACGTCAACACGGCTGGAGACATCGATTACAGCCCCGCTGGGACGTCGAGTCAAGGGCTCCCGAGCTGGCTTGTCGTGCGTTCGACGATGATCGCCGCCGCGTACCGCGTCGTACCCGGCGGTTCGACGTCTTCCCAGTCGCCGGTGTACTTGCGGGCGATCGCCTGCTCCAGCGCGAGATCCGGGTCGGGGACCAACTCGTCGACCCGGCCGCGCAGTTCCAGGTAGTAGGTCGGCCGCGCCGGGTCCACGATCACGACCGAGATCCGCGGGTCGCGTTGCAGGTTACGCAACTTCTGCCGGCCCTCCACCAGGCTGATCCGCACGCGCTCGCCGTCCCAGAGGAACCACAGCGGCGTCACCTGCGGCTCACCCCGCTTGCCGATCGTCCCAACGAACGCGACTGTTGTCGATGACAACAGTTCCTCGAACCCGGCCGGGATCTCCACTCTCGCCTCCTGATGTAGGTCGATCCGTGGTCGACAAGACTGGCATCCAGTGGCGCGTGCGTCGAGACTGTCGGTGGCCGCGTCGAGCATGGTGGTTGGAAGCCACCTCGCGGGTGCGGGTCGGGATCGGCATACTGCCGGTGCCGTTGCGCTCTGTCGCCCAGGCGGCCATGGAGATCGCGACCATCGATCGGCTCTTTCCCGGCCGGTTCGTGGCCGGCATCGGTCACGGCGTACAGCCATGGATGGAGCAGGCGGGAGTGCGGGCCGAGGCGCCACTCACCTTGTTGCGCGAGTACGCGACAGCACTACGCCAGTTGCTGGACGGCAACCGCGTCACGGTGTCCGGCCGCTACGTGCAACTGGACGACGTCGCGTTGACCTATCCACCGCTCCAGCCCGTGGCGCTGCTGATTGGGGCGGCCGGTCCACGATCGCTTGCAGCAGCCGGCCGACTCGGCCAACTGGGACATTCCAGGCGGGCCAGAGGTAGGTGCCGCCGGCAACGCCCGCACCATCGCCGACCGCATCCTGCAACTGGCCGACGCAGGGGTGACCACAGTCTCCATCCAACCGTGCCGCGACGAACCGGACCTCGACGCCTTCGTGCACTTCCTCGGCAAGGAGGTCAAGCCCTTGCTGCACGTCTGAGACGCCCGATCAGCGCGACGGCACCGAGTAGTGCCGGTACGGCGATCGCGACCGGCAGGGCACCACCGGTGTCGAGCGTCTGGCGAGGCGACACGGTGACGTGGACCGCTGGTCCTGCGACGAGAGCTCCGCTCTGCGGGATCAGTACGACGTACACCGCGAAGTGACCGGGGTTCACGGCCTGGAACTCCCAGTCCAGTTGGGTTTCCCGGCCGGACGGGACCGGCTGGGTGACGTCCTGCGTCCAGTCCTCCAGGTCGACGTACACGCCGTCGAGGCTGACCACGTTGAGATGGGCGATGGCCGGGCCTGACTCGCTGACGACCGACTCCACGGTGAGGGTCTGGCCGAGCTGCGTGGTCAGCTGGTCCTGATTCATGGTGATTGTCGGGTTGGCCATCACCACGGTGGCGATGAGGCTGAGCAGGTTCATCGCAGCCCCGCTGTCAGCCGGACGAGTCGCGGACCGGCCGCGATCAGGACCGCGATGACGACCAGTGCGACCACAACCGGCGCAGCCAGATAGCTGAGATCGCTGGTCCAGGCGCGGCGGCTGACAAGGATCTGGGAGATGTAGTGCAGGGCGGACCCGATCGGGTTGATCCGGGTCAGCACCTGGCCGAATCCGGTCCGCGGCAACGCGGGCAGTTGGGTCGGCGCGAACAGCACGAGCAGCATGAGCAGGCCGCACGCCAGGCTGGTCTTGTTGGAGTTCGTCCAGCCGCTGAAGAGCATTCCGATGCCGCCGAGCCCGACCGCGACCAGCGTCCCGACAGTCAAGGCGAGGAGCGCCGCCTGGCCTGCGCCTGCCACCCCGCGCCCAAGCACCCACAGATAAGGGAGCGTGACGACCAGGCAGGCCAGCCACATCGTCGAGGCGGCCGCGAGCTTGCCGACGACGATCGCGCGCCGGGACACAGGCGTGAGCAGGAGTGCCTCGAAGGTGCCGCGTTCGCGCTCGCCGCTGATCGCATCCGCACTGACCACGACCGTGAGCAGGACCCCGACCGCCAGCCCGACCTGGACCGTGAGGTTGACCGCCTCGCGTTGCTCGAGGAAGTTCATCGCCTGATTGGTCGCGGCCAGGTAGGTCATCGCACTGAGCAGGATGCTGAATCCGAACACCAGCACCGGTCCACGGCCGCCGATCCAGAGGTCGCGGGTCTCCTGTTCGGCTATCACCGTCCACCTAGGTCGTGTCTGGTAATCCCGCGCCGTAGCGAGCAGGTGCCGAGTGCCGCGCAGTAGGCGGGGGATTACCAGACACGGCCTAGTCATGACCGCTCTCCCCGGTCAGCTCGAGGAACGCGGCACTCAGGCTGCCCGCTCCAGCGACGATCCCAGCGATCGGTCCGGCCGCCCGAAGCCTGCCGTGGTCGAGGATGAGCACGCTGCCACAGACCTCCTCGACCTCGGTCAGCGTGTGGGTCGACAGCACCACCGTCGCTCCGCGTCGCTCGGCGATATCCGCGATGGTGCTCAGGATCTCGCGCTGACCGCCCGGGTCCAGGCCGAGCGTCGGCTCGTCCAGGAACACGACCACGGGGTCGTTGACCAACGCGCGGGCGATCCCGAGTCGCTGCTTCATCCCCCGGCTGTACGTCGAGATCCGTGCACCCGCTCGATCGCCGAGACCGACGTCGGTCAGCAATCGTCCCGCCACCGCGCGTGCATCGTGCCGACTCGATCCGAACAGCCGCGCTGCGTAGCGGAGGTACTCCGCGCCGGTCTGCCGCTCCGGATAGCCGGCGCTCTCCGGCAGAACGCCGATGCGCTGCCTGATCCGGTGCGGCTGATCGCTGGGTACGCCGGCGACGGTGAAGGTCCCACCGGTCGGCTCGAGGATCGTTGTGAGCAGGCGGATCGTGGTCGTCTTCCCGGCGCCGTTGGGTCCGAGCAACCCGATCACCTCGCCCGCGTCCGCGGCGAAGGTGAGTCCGTCGAGGGCGTTGCGCGCGCCGTACCGCTTGCTCAGGCCGATCGCCTCGATGGTCGCCATGGGCCGACGGTAGGTCCGCACGGCTGAATCCCGGCTGAACGGTGCATTCAGCCGGGATTCAGCCAGAATGGAGGAGGATCGCCTGGAGGTGGGTGATGCGCGCGCTGGTGGTGGAGGACGAGCTCCGGCTGGCCACAGGTCTGCGGGCCGGCCTGGAGGCCGAGGGGTACGCCGTCGATGTCGCGCTGACCGGGACCGACGGGCTGTGGCTCGCCCGCGAGTACGGGTACGACGTCGTCCTGCTGGATCTGATGCTGCCCGAGATCGACGGGTTCGAGATCTGCGCGACGCTTCGGGCCGAGCGGGTGTGGACGCCGATCCTGATGCTGACGGCACGGGATGCGGACACCGACCAGGTCCGTGCCCTGGACACCGGCGCGGACGACTATCTCACCAAGCCGTTCTCGTACGCCGTCTTGATCGCCCGGCTGCGAGCCCTGGTACGGCGGGGTGCCGCAGAACGACCGTGCGTCCTGGAAGCCGGCCACCTGCGGCTGGATCCCGCGGCCCGGAGAGTCTGGGCCGGGGAGGTCGAGCTGGTGCTGACCGCGCGGGAACTGTCGTTGCTGGAGTTCCTCGTCCGGCGGCACGGTCAGGTGGTTTCGAAACGAACGATCCTTAACCACGTCTGGGACTACGACTTCGACGGCGACCCGAACATCATCGAGGTCTACATCCGGCGACTCCGCACCAAGCTCGGTCAGGACTCGATCACGACCCTGCGCGGAGCCGGTTACCGACTCGCCGATTGACGATGGGGAGGTCGTGCCATGCGGCTGCGGGTGACACTCACGGCGGTGCTGGTGCTCGGCGTCGCGCTCATCGCGGGTGCCCTGGTGCTCGTCGCGCTGCTCGGCTCGGTGCTCACCGACCAGGTGTGCCAGGACGCGCGGGACCGAGCTGCGCAGCTGAGCTCGGCGACCGCCGCAGAGCGGCCGCAGTCGACGAGTGGCGAACTGATCCAGTGGACTACAGGTGGCGAGACCCTCGCTTCTCCGCCGGCCAACGGCTGCGTCTCGGTCGAGCCTCCCGGCTATCCGGAGGACTTCGTCTTCGCCGCGGCACCGCTCGCCACCGGTGGTGACGTGATCGTGGGTAAGCCCTTGGTGGATGTGCTGGACTCAACCCGGTTCGTCCGTCGCGTCCTCGTCGTCGGGGTGCCGTTGATGATGCTGATCGTCGGCGGCGTGACCTGGGTGGTGACGGGGCGGGTCCTGGCGCCGGTCACCGCGATCCGGCGTGAGGTCGAGGAGATCACCGCGAGCGAGCTTCACCGCCGGGTTCCCGCCGTACGCACCGACGAGATCGGCCGGCTGGCCAGGACGATGAACCGGATGCTCGACCGCCTGCAACGGTCACAGGAGAGCCGGCAACGGTTCGTCTCCGATGCCTCGCACGAGTTGCGGTCCCCGATCGCAGCAATCCGCCAGCACGCCGAGGTCGCCCAGGCCCATCCCGAGCGCACGACCGTCACCGAGCTGGCGACGACGGTCCTCGACGAGGACGTGCGGATGCAAGGCCTGGTTGACGATCTGCTGTTACTGGCCCGCTCCGACGAGGACCACACAGAACCTTCGAACACCCCGGTCGACCTCGACGACCTCATCCTCGCCGAGGCACAACGGTTGCGTTCGGCAACAAGCCTGACGATAGACACGGCGGGAGTGTCGGGCGGGCAGGTCCGCGGCGACGAGGCGGCACTGGCCCGGATGATCCACAACCTCGCCGACAACGCCGCGCGGCACGCCCGGAGCCGGATCGCCTTCACCCTCACGGAGTCCGACACCACCGTCGTCCTCACCATCAGCGACGACGGTCCCGGCATCCCCCCAGCCGACCGTTCCCACGTCTTCGACCGCTTCGTCCGCCTCAACCCCGCCCGCTCCCGCGACGCCGGCGGCACCGGCCTCGGCCTGGCAATCGTCGCCACCATCATCGAACGCCACCACGGCACAATCACCATCCACACCGCCAACAGCGGCGGCGCCACCCTCGAAGCCAAGCTCCCACAGGCTGACATCCGATAGCGTCCGGCCCGGTTCAGCGAGGGTCGTTGCCTCGGAGGCCGTCGATGGCTTCGCGGAGGAGGTCGGCGTGGCCGGTGTGTTTGAGGTACTCCTCCAGCAGATCGATCAGGAAGCGGCGGCGAGTCTTGGCCCAGGCCGGTTCGCCGGTGTCGATTACCACGTCGAGACCGCCGCCCGCGCTCAATTGCGCCCACGTGGTTTGGGAGCGTTTCGCGGCGGCGTACCACTGGGCGTAGAGCTGCTCCGGGTCGTCTGAGACCGCGGACTCCCAGCCCCACTCGTCGTTCTCGACCCAACTACGGACGTCCCACGGCGGCCCGAGAGGTTGCTCCGCCGCTTGCGCGGTGAAGCCGTCCTCGACGAACGTCATGTGCTTCACCAAGCCCGCCAGCGTCATCGTCGACGGCGCATGCGTACGGCGTAGCTGCTCTGCGTCGAGACCGCCGGTCTTCCAGGCGAACTGCTGCCGCACCCGATCGACCGCGAACCGCAGCATCTCCGCATCGGTGCCACGCGGACACTCGGACAGCTGAATGTCTCGCCAGTCCATGGAGCCTCCTCATCGTTCCTGGGAACGATGACATGTTGCCTCAGCCCCGGTCCTTTTCCGAGCGGCGGCGATGACGGAAGTGGGTCATCGCCCGGTGCAGGGTGCGGTTGATCGGTCCGGGAAGCGGCCGCTCCCATTCGCCGACGGTCTCGACAACCTCGCCGCCGGTGCCCAGCTTCCACCGCAGCAGCCCGTACGCGGCGTCATCCGGATCCAGCGAAGCCGACACACCGCGCATGTCGTACCGCTCGGCGCCGAGCTTCTGGGCGTCCGCCATCATTTTCCACTGCAGGATGTGGCTCGGCCTGACGTCGCGACGGTGATCGGCGGACCCGCCCGCCTGATACCAGACACGCCGCCCGACGACATTCATGGTGTGGGCCGCAAGTACTTCGTCCCGCCAGCTCGACAAATACAACCGCATCTGCCCCGGCACCTCGCCGTTCATCACCCGGTACTGGCGTTGGTAGTACGCCAACGACCGCCCCGAGCGGAACCCGTTGCGTCGTTCGGTGGCGCTCAAAAGCTCATAGAACGTCGGCAGGTCGCGCTCGGCCCCGAGTCGTACGTCGACCCCCGACCTCAACGCCTTGCGAATGTTGCGCTGCCACTCCTTGCTGAAGCCGGCCACGAGATCGCGACCCGCGATCGGGACCTGGAACAGATACCGCGGCTGCGCATCGCCTGCCGATTCCCGCTCGCCGCATCGATGCCATCCCAGGGTCCTCAACCGATCGGCGATCGCCGACCCGACTGGCTCCACCACATCGGGCAGGACATGGTCCACCCGGCGGCCAGGAGCGACAGCCGACCTCAAGGTGGCTGCCTGCCAACGCCGTAAGGCTTTCGGCGGTCCCAACCTGACCGCGAAAGCCTCCCGTCGCTCCAGATAGTCGAGCAGCGGATCGAGCCAGCGTTCCAGCCAGGGATCCGCCCAATCGATGTCCGGGCCCTCAGGCAGATACGCATACCACCGGGACAAACCTGGCACCTGCCGAAACAGCACCAGCGTCGTACCGACGACCCGTCCGTCGCCGTCCCGCCACGCCAGTAGCTCGGATTCCCAGCCGGTCTTGACCTGAGCCCAGGACGGGATCTGCAGAAAACTCCTGTCGTCGTGGAGATCGGCCACCGCTCGATAATGCAGCGGCTCGATCTCACCAACCGTCAACTGTTCCTGACGAATCGAAACCTCGGTGCGCACACATCTCACCCCGCCCGCAATCGGCTGTCATGTCGTCGCGTCACCCCCTTAGACGCCTCGACAACCGCGAAAGGTCACACCCGCAGGAGACCCCTTGACTCCGAACTACGCGCGTTCGCCCTACGTCGCCAACGCCGGTGTCCCGACTCCGGGCGCCGTCACCGCCGGCCTGAATCCCTTGGCGATCAACCAGATCGGCATGGCCACGGCCTCGAACAGCCCGCCTGGAATCAGGAGCACAAGGCCTGCTCCCTCATTCAGATCGAGTACGCCGAGAAGGTCGAGGACGACTCCGAGCGAGAGACAGGCGTAGCCGACCAGCCCGAGCACCGCGATCGCCCGAGGGACGATCTGAGAGACAAACAGCAGGTAGGTGAGGATCAGACCGCCAATTACCGTTGGGATGTAGACCCAGAGCAGGTGATTCGGAACGACCTCCAACTGTGTCAGCAGATAGATCCCGCACACAGTGGACACGGTGAACTCGATGACTCTCATCACCGGATACCAGATCGCAAGCCTCTGATTGACGTCCTTCAGGACCTGGTACATCAGCAGGCCGATCCCCACGACGGCGATCCCGGAGCACATCATCAGTACGACGCCGACCGTCAACGGTGCGCGGTCGGTATCGCCGTTCTCGAACGCGTCGATCAGTGACGTCCCGACCATGGCGGTGACCATCTGAACCAAGAACAAGATGCCGACAGCGACCGCGATTCCCCTTCTGGACATGACTCTCCTTCGATCAGCATGAGCAAGGAGATGCGAAATCGCCCCCGACAACGGTCTCCCCCGAATGTGACGCCCGCTCCTCCCGGCGGACGTCTGTTCTCACAGTGCGCCTCCCCCGGTCGACTGTCCAGGGTGGGGGATCGTATCGGGACCGCAAATTGCGCGTTTTGATCAATAGTGTGCGCGAATTCATCGGTGTCTTGACGGAATGTGTTCGCCGGATTACGTTTCAGGACTCATCGCGCATATTTGCGCTGCGTCGGCTTTCACTCCTGAGGGGTTTTGGCATGACCAATATGAAGCGGCGGACCGTGTTGAAGATCGCCTTGGGGGGCGCAGGTTTGGCCGCGCTGCCGGCTGCGGCGGCAGGGGCGGCGCGGGGCCCGAAGGTCGTGGGCGTTGGGGATACCTCCATCACTGTTGAGTTCGATGACCAGTTGCACAGCAGCGTCGCGCTGAACGGCTCGCGGCTGACGCAGTTCGACGCCGGTGAGGCGTTGCTCCTCGGCGACACGGTTATCGACACCTTCGCCTACCGGGAACACCGGACGCGGAAGACCTGGCATTCCCGGCATGGCGCAGGTGTGCAGGTGACCATCGAGGGTGACTCGAAGGAAGACGTGCGGAAGACCGTGGAGCTCACCTGCTACCAGCGATTGAGCGGCATGGCCGTCATGCAGGTGACCTACACGAACCTGTCCGGCAATTCGCTCGACATCACCGGCTGGCGGAACGGAGCCCACGAACTTCTGCAATCACCAGGCGGGTTCTACACCTTCTCCGGCTCCACCCACGAGGACCGGCGCGACTGGGTGCAACCGGTGACCGACGACTTCGTCCAGGAGAACTCGCTCGGCATGGATGCCTCCGACTACGGCGGCGGCACCCCGATGGCGACCATCTGGCGTCGCACCGGCGGCATCTCCGTCGGACACGTCGAGCCCAAGGCACGGATTCTGCGAATGCCGGTCCGCAAGTCGGAGCACGGAGCGAGCATCGCGATCGAGGGCGACACCCCACGCACCCTGAAGCCGGGAGAACGCCTGACGACCGACACCACCTTCGTGACGGTCCACTCGAGCGACCATTTCGTGCCACTTCAGCGGTACCGCGACTACATGGGCGACCTCGGTCTGCGGGCGCCCAAGGTCGCGAAGTCGGCGTACGCTCCGGTCTGGTGTGCATGGGGATACGAGCGCAACTTCACCGTCGAGCAGGTGCTCGGCACGTTGCCGAAGGTCCGCGACGTCGGGTTCAAGTGGGCCGGCCTGGACGACGGCTGGCAGACCAACGAGGGCGACTGGGACATCAACCTGGCGAAGTTCCCCGGCGGAGACGCGGACATGCGGGCGTTCACCCGGGACATTCGCGACGCCGGCCTGCTCCCCCGGCTGTGGTGGGCTCCGCTGGCTGCGGATCCCGAGAGCAACCTGTTCAAGGAACGCCCCGACATGCTGCTGCTCGACCGCGATGGCAACAAACAACAGGTGACCTGGTGGGACGCGTGGACCCTGTGCCCGGCGTACCAACCGGTGATCGACTACTTCGCCGGGCAGGCGCGGAAGTTCATCGGTGACTGGGGTTACGAAGGACTCAAGATCGACGGGCAGCATCTGAACGGCGTCACGCCCTGCTACAACCCCGCTCACGGTCACGCCCGCCCGGAGGAGTCGACAGAGGGACTCGCGCAGTTCTGGAAGGCGATCCACGACGCCGCGCACGGCGAGAATCGCAACGCGGTCGTCGAACTCTGCCCGTGCGGTACGGCGTTCGCCTTCCACAACCTGCCGTACGTCGACCAGTACCCGGGCTCGGACCCGACGTCGTCGTACCAGGTCCGGACCAAGGCCAAGTCGATGAAAGCGCTGATGGGGAACGGCAGCAGCTATGCCGGCGACCATGTCGAATTGAGTGACGGAGGCAACGACTTCGCCTCCAGCTACGGCGTCGGCGCCGTACTGTCGACCAAGTTCACGTACCCGAGCGACCCACCGGGCACGAAGCCGGGGCGGGAGAAGGTCCTGACCCCGGAGAAGGAGGCGCTCTGGCGCAAGTGGGTCGACCTGTACGAGGAGAACATGCTGCCCACCGGCGAGTACCGCGGTGAGTTGTACGACGTCGGGTTCGACCTGCCGGAGACACACGTCATCGCCAAGGACCCCACGCTGCACTACGCCTTCTACGCCGACCAATGGGACGGAGACGTCGAGCTGCGCGGCCTGGGCAAGGGCAAATACACCTTGACCGATCCCTTCAACGGAACGTCCCTGGGCACCGTCGACGCACGGCACAACACCGTCAAACTGACGTTCGAGAAGTTCCAGCTCGTCGTTGCCGAGCGCCACTGATCCCGTTCAGACCGCGGTCACTTGCACCCCGGCCCGCTGGAGAGCTTCCAGCTGGCCGGGCTGAGCGCCCCGATCGGTGACGACATCGGTGACGCCGGAGAGCATGCTGATCCGAGCGAACGTCACCCGCCCGAGCTTCGAACTGTCCGCGATCACCACACTGCGGTACGCCCGCCGCAGGAACGCGAGGTCGGTCTGCGCCTCCATCTCGTCGTACGTCGTACAGCCCTCCTCCGGCGTGAGTCCGTCCACGCCGATGAACGCGATGTCGAGGTGGTAGTTCGCGAGCATCGCCTCGGCGGCCGGGCCGACCAACTCGTAGGACGAGCGCGCGATCCCGCCGATGAGCACGAGCCGGACGCCCGCGTGA
Organism: Kribbella pittospori; assembly: GCF_004331465.1. GTDB lineage: Bacteria > Actinomycetota > Actinomycetes > Propionibacteriales > Kribbellaceae > Kribbella > Kribbella pittospori. Next base: position 326,449 of record NZ_SJKB01000010.1, on the reverse strand, counting down.
CCGACAAGCTCGGAGGCGATGTTGATCGCGTTCGTCACCACGGTGATTCCGCGACGTCGCGCGAGCGCGCGTGACAGTTCGAGGGCCGTGGTGCCGCCGGTCATGCCGACAACAGCACCCTCCTCCACGAAGGAGGCCGCGGCTCTGCCGATGGCCCGCTTCTCCGCCTGCCGCAGCGCCGCTTTGACCCGGGTCGGCACTTCGTCCCCGGACTCGTTGGACATCGCTCCGCCGTGGGTGCGGACGAGCAACTGGTCGCGGCTCAGCAGCTGCAGGTCCCGGCGGATGGTCGCGCCCGAGACGCCGAGCGCCCGGGCCAGCGCGGCGACGTCCACGCTGCCGTGCTCGCCGACCTGATCGAGGATCGCACTCAACCGCTCTGACTTCCGCACATCGGGCACTGTACAAGATGCACATTTTTTGAGCACTTGCGCATTATCCTGCGCATGTAATCGAATGCCTTGACCGGTTGTTTTTCATTCAGCTACGTTCGCATCAAATTCGCGCGATCGAATGCGCAACTGTGCAGCGTCTCTCACTCGTACGCCGGCCGCTTCGGCCAGGGCCGGGATCACAACGGAGAAACCATGCTGAGGACCAGTCGTCGGATGGGTACAGCGCGGTGGAACGCAGCACTGATGGCAGGCGTCACCAGCCTCGCCCTCGTGCTGGCGGGCTGCGGCGGATCGGGGTCGGGAGACAAGCAGAGCAGTGGTGGCTCGACCCAGACCAGCGGAGTGACGATCACCGTCGCGCTCGCGTCGGACCCACCACCGAAGGCCGCGCTGGCCGCGTTCACCAAGGACACCGGCATCACGGTCAACTGGGTGAACATCGACTGGGACAGCCTGCAGAGCAAGATCTCCGCCGCCGCGACCGCGAAGACCTACTTCGCCGACGCCACCAACGTGGACTGGTCCCGGGTCGGTCAGCTCGGCAAGCTGAAGTGGTTCTACCCGATGGACACCTACATCGACACCAAGGCGATGGAGGCCGACGTACCGCAGCTCGCGTCGTTCACCGTCGACGGTCACGTGGTCGGTGTCCCGTACGACGCCTCGTTCATGGTGACGACCGTGAACACGGAGATGTTCCAGAAGGCCGGCGCGAATCCGGCGCCGAAGACGATGGACGAGTACACCGAGGCGCTCAAGACGATCAAGGCGAAGGGTGTCGCCGAGCATCCGCTGAACATCCCGTTCGCGGCCGCCGAGGGGTTGTCGACGTACTGGTACGAGACCACCGGCGCGTTCGGTGGGACGGTGCTCGACAAGGACGGCAAGCCGCAGTTCACCAGCCCCGACTCGCCCGGCTACAAGGCGGCCCAGTGGATGGTGGACGCGCTGAAGACCGGTCTCGTCCCGCCCGGCAACATCAACGTCACCGACTCGCAGGGACAGCAGAACCTGATGGCCAAGGGCCAGGTGGCCAGCACCTTCTCCGACTACTCCGGCAACGTCGGCACGCTGTACAACATCAAGGCGTCGTCGTCGGTCGTCGGCAAGGTGAAGTACCTGCCGACCCCGGGCGCCTCGGGCCCAGCGGCGAACCTCAGCAACCCGGACGGTGTCGGCATCCCCAAGGAGGCCAAGTACCCGAACGCCGCCGCGAAGTTCATCGAGTGGTTCACGGCCACCGAGCAGCAGGCCGACTTCGCCGGAGTGAACGGTCCGGAGAAGACCTTCGCGACGTACCCGATCCCCTCGCACCTGTCGGCGGTCCAGCAGATGGTTGCTAAGGGCAATCTGGTCGGTGGTACCGATCTCGAGCCGATGCTGAAGGGCTCCAAGCCGGTGTTCGAGGGTGGCGCGCCGTCGTGGTACCCGAAGTTCTCGAACGCGGTCTACACCAACCTGCACGCTGCCGCGACCGGCCCGATGTCGGTCGAGCAGGCGATGAAGACGATCGGCGACACGGCGAACCAGCTCGCATCCGGGTCGTGACGGTGAGCTCTTCGACCACCGAACCGATGGCGGCCGAGGGGGCAGCACCGCGTCCCCCGGCCGGTCCGACCAGCGTCGCACCGGTACGCCGTTCCCGCGTCGACCTGCTGCCGTACCTGCTGGTCGCGCCGGTGATGATCTTCATCGCCTGCCTGGCGCTGGTGCCGGCCGTGTTCACCGTCGTGCAGTCGTTCTTCAAGGTCGACGCACTCGATCCACCCACGCGGTTCGACGGATTCGGCAACTTCACCCGGCTCTGGCACTCCCCTGCCGTCATCGGCAGCATCGGGAACACCGCGCTGTACGTCGTGATCGGCGTGACTCTGTCCACCCTGATCGGTATCGGCGCCGCTGTCGTCCTGCAGAAGCCGTTCCGCGGCCGCAGCCTGGTGATCGCCATCCTGATCCTGCCGTGGGCGATGCCGGGAGTGGTCGAGGGCATCCTGTGGACCGGGATCTTCGATCCCAACGCGGGTTTGATCAACAGCGTGCTGTCGTCACTCCACCTCAGTGACGGCAACGCCGTACTGCTCGGCCAGAACCGGTTGCTCACGATCGCCCTGATCGAACTGGTCCAGGTGTGGCAGATCGCGCCGCTCTCGGTCCTGCTGATCCTGGCCGTTCTGCAACTCATTCCGGGCGAGCTGTACGAGGCCGCCCAGATCGATGGCTGTACGTCGTGGTCGGCGTTCCGGCGGATCACGCTGCCACTGGCCCGGCCGGGCATCGCGGTCACCATGGTGCAGGCGGTCATTGCCACGCTCAACGTCTTCGATCAGCCGTACGTCCTGAACGGTGCGGCGAACACCGGGGCCTCGGTCACCATGCAGACGTACTTCATCAGCTTCCAGGATCTCGACTTCGGTCAGGGGTACGCGTTGTCCCTGCTGATCACCATCGTCACGCTGCTGATCTCGCTGGTCGTGGTCCGCCTGGTCTACCGGAGGGTCGAGCTGTGAAACGACGGACCGGCGCCCGCGGTTTCGGGGTTGCGGCGATTCTGATCTGGTCCCTGGTGCCGATCTACTGGGCGATCAAGACCAGCCTGCAGACAGAGGCGGACGCACGCGCCAAGCCCGCGCACTACCTGCCGACGAATGCCACGCTGGACAACTATGCGACGCTGCTGACCGGCGACAGTGACGTCCCGGCGCAGATCCGGCAGTCCGCGGTGAACATCGTCGTCGAGTGCGGTGCGGCGACCATCGTGACCGTGCTGCTCGCGACGCTGGCCGGATACGCGTTCGCGCGGATGCGGTTCCGTGGCCGGAACGTCTTGTTCTACGCCGTTCTGGCGACGATGGCGTTCCCGGCGTACACGACGTTGATCCCGCTCTACCGGATCATGAGCACGTTCGGACTCGTGAACACCTACACCGGCATCGTCCTGGTGTACGTCTCGGGCTTCCTGCCACTGGCGACCTGGATCCTGCACAACTACTTCGCCAGTCTGCCGGTCGGGATCGAGGAGGCTGGGCTGGTCGACGGCGCCCGCCGGCTCCAAGTGCTGTGGCATTTGCTGCTGCCGTTGGCGAGACCGGGCATCATCTCCACCGCTCTGATCACCTTCCTGTTCGCCTGGGGTCAGTTCCTCTTCCCGCTGGTGCTGTCGAGTGATCTGTCCACGCAGCCGCTGACCGTCGTCATCGCCTCTCTCCAGGGACGGCACGTCGTACCGTCGACACTGCTGAACGCGGCCGGTGTACTGGCGATCATCGTCCCCGCACTCCTGGCGCTGGCCTTCAACCGCTACATCGTCAACGGCCTGCTGGCCGGCAGCACCAAGTGACATCCGGCCTGATCGATCCACGTTCCTGAAGGAGAAATCCTTGACCGAGAAGTCCTTCGTCCTGATCGGCGCGGGCAGCACCGTGTTCACCCCCGGCCTGATGACCGATCTCGCCTCGTCGCGGACCTTCGACGGCTGGACGGTCCATCTGGTCGATCTGAACGGCGAGGCCGCCGAGACCATGGCCAGGGTGGGTCGCCGGATCGCCGCCGAACGCGGCGCCGACCTCGAGTTCGTCCCGCACGTCGACCGCCGGGAAGCCTTGCCGGGCGCGCGATTCGTCACCACGACGATCGCCGTCGGAGCCGCCGCCGGCTGGCGGGCCGACATCGAGGTGCCGGCCCGCTACGGCATCGCCCAGACCGTGGGCGACAGCGTCGGGCCGGGCGGCGTACTGCGGGCGCTCCGGCACGTGCCCGAACTAGTGGCCATCGCAACCGATGTCGCAGACCTGGCACCTGAGGCGCAGCTGATCAACTACTCGAATCCGCTGACCGCCAACGTCCGGGCGATCACCCTCGAGACCGGGCTGAAGGCCGTCGGCCTGTGTCACGGGACGATGCACACGCTGTCCAAGCTGGCCGCCGACCTCGACATCCCGCGTGGCGAGGTGAACGCCGTCTTCGCGGGCCTCAACCATCTCTGCTGGCTTCTCGACGTACGCCGGGGTACCGAGGATCTGTATCCGCTGCTGCGCCAGCGCATTGCCGAGCGCGCAGGCGGGGTGGATGCACCCTCGACGAGGGAGGAAGGTGTTCATCTTCCGGTCTCGGCGGATCTGCTGCGGACGTTCGGCCTGTATCCAGCACCGGGTGATCGGCACGTCGCCGAGTTCTTCGGCTGGTACCTGCGCGCCGAGGACGGCAGCCCGGCCGACGAGACTCGGCTGCCCTGGGGATTGCAGGGTGGACGGGACGCGACGATGGAGTACATCGGCGAGAAGGACGACCTCTGGGAGCTCCTGCACGCCCAGGCCGATGGGAAGGCGCCGCTGCCGCGGACCGACAATCAGGAGGCCGAGCGGCTGGTGGCGATCGCCGAAGCCATTGTCAGCGGCAACGAACACGTCGAGCTGGCGGTGAACCTGCCGAACGAGGGCAAGATCCCCAACCTGCCGCCGACCGCCGTCGTCGAAGTGCCGGCCGTGGTCGGTGCCGCGGGAATCACCGGGCTTGGCGTGGGTGCGTTGCCGGACGGGATCGCCGCCGTGCTGACCGCACGGGCTCAACAACAGGAGATCACCGTTCGTGCCGCCCTGGCTGGTGACCGGGCGCTCGCGCTGCAGGCCATGGCACTCGATCCGCTCGTCGGCCGGCTCGACGTCGCGACCGGGATCCTGGACGACGCGATCAAGGCCCACGGGCCGCTGCTGGACCGCTTCGTTGAGACGGAGCCAGTCAGATGACCGGCGCACCGATCACCGCGGACAGGCTGGCTTCTCTCACCACGTACCGCGAAGTCGTTCAGCAGCCGGCGGTCTGGCGTGAGGCCGCCGAGACTCTGGCCGCCAGGTCGGACGAGGTCGCCGCATTCCTCGAGCCACTGTTCGCGCTGCCTGACCTGCGCATCGTGCTGACGGGCGCCGGGACGTCCGCATTTGCGGGGGAGGTACTGGCTCCCGCGCTGGCGCGGACCCTTCGGCGCCGGGTCGATGCGGTGGCGACCACAGACATCGTGTCGAATCCCCGGGAGATGTTCGCCGAGGACGTGCCCACGCTTCTGGTCTCATTCGCTCGTTCGGGCGACAGCCCGGAGAGTGTCGCCGCCACCCAGTTGGCCGCGAGCTGCCTGACATCCGTGCATCAGTTGGTGATCACCTGCAACCCCGAGGGCCAGTTGGCCCGCGAGCACAGCGGCTCCAACTCTTCCCTGGTCCTGTTGATGCCATCGGCAACCAATGATCGCGGCTTCGCAATGACGTCGAGCTTCACCTCGATGCTGTTGAGCGCCTGGCTGGCACTGGCGCCGGACCAGGATCCGCGGCTCGCCGAGCGGCTGGCCGCGGCGGCTGAGCAGGTTCTCGGCCGTCCGGACGAGCTGGCTCGGTTGACCGGTCGCCCATACGACCGGATCGTCTACCTCGGCAGCGGTTCGCTGGGTGGTCTGGCCAGAGAATCCGCGTTGAAGCTTCTCGAACTCACCGCTGGCAAGGTCATCAGCTACTACGACACACCACTCGGCTTCCGGCATGGGCCGAAGGCAGTCCTCAAGGACGGGACGCTTGCCGTCGTCTACCTGTCCAACGATGCCTACACCCGCCGGTACGACCACGACATCGTCGAAGAACTCCGTGCGGCCATCGGGTCCGAGAACGTGCTGGCCGTCAGCGCGCAGTCCGATGATGCGGAGTCCTGGCAGATCGACGGGGTGTCCGACGTGGACGACGCAGTACTGACGCTGCCGTTCGTGGTGATCGCTCAACTGCTCGCGTTGCGATTCTCCATCGCGCTCGGGCGAACGCCGGACAATCCGTTCCCCGACGGCGAGGTCAACCGCGTCGTTCAGGGCGTGACCATCCACCCCCTGCAGCCGTGACGATCTTCCTGGGCGTCGACGGCGGTGGCTCGGGTACGGCGCTGTGCCTGGTGACCGGTGATGGCGAAGTCCTGGCGACCGCCGACGCGCCCAGTTGCTACTACCTCGACCCGGCTGAAGGAGAAGGCGTCTCGCTGGTGGAGCGGATCCTGGCCGAGGCGGTCCCCCGAATCTGCGCGAGTGCCGGGATCGAGCCGGCCGCAATCACGTCAGCGTTCTTCGGCCTACCGGCGTACGGCGAGGTGAGCGCCGACGTACCGCTGCTCGACGCGGCACCACGCGTCGCGCTCGGACACGATCGCTACAGCTGTGACAACGACATGGTCTGTGCGTGGGCCGGTTCGCTCGGGCTTGCCGACGGCATCAACGTGATCAGCGGGACGGGGTCGATGACGTACGGCCGGTACGGCGGCAACGGGGTCCGCGTCGGTGGTTGGGGCGAACTGTTCGGCGACGAGGGCTCCGGCTACTGGATCGGCGTCCAAGGTCTGCGCGCGTTCTCACAGATGAGTGACGGGAGACTGCCGTCGGGCCCGCTGCTCGCCGTACTGCGGGAGGAACTCGAACTGACGTCCGATCTCGATCTGCTCGACGTCGTACTCAATCGCTGGCGAGGCAGCCGGCGGAAAGTGGCCGCGCTGTCCCGACCGGTCGTGCGGGCCGCCGGGCTGGGTGATGCGGAGGCAGCGCGAATCGTTCGTGACGCAGCGGCCGAACTCGTCCGGCTCGTGGAAACCACTCGCTCGCGCCTGGGCTTTGCTCCGGCGGAGATGGTCCCGGTTTCCTACTCAGGCGGCGTGCTCACGGCGCCTGAGGTGCTGGAGCCGTTCACGAATGCGCTGGCGGTGGACAAGCAGACCTACGACCTGCGTACGCCGCTGTACTCCCCCGTGGTCGGCGCGGCACTCTACGCAGCAGCCCGAGCCGGAGAGTCGTTGAGCGCGCACACGCTGATCAACAGCTCCCAGCACGAATCCACCCCGGTCGATCGGGTACAGGAAGGCTAGAGGTGCCCAGGCTTCTCGGGGGTCTGGTTGCTTCGAGGTCTGGGACCGTTCAGCCATGCAGCGGGCCCGGACCGTTCCAATTGGCGGCACGAACAACCTTCAAACGTTCGAATACGTAGGATTTCGGCACGTTGTAGTCCACAATCGTGACTAAGGGACGGTCGACTTCGTCTGCACGGTTGAGCCCCCCACACAGCTCCCGTTTTCCGGAGCCGGCCGTCTCGTGAACCTCTCGTCAGTCGAGAACAACGACGGCGAGGTCGCGCGCGGCGCGACCGAGATGGCGACCGTCCTGGGTGGCCCCCACCACCAAGGTCCCCTCGATCAGCAGATGTAGTTGCTCTGCAGCGCGTTCGGGGTCGGCATGACCCATGGCCTCGAGTTCCCGCACGAGGAGTGCGTGCAGGCTCCGCCGGAACGCAGCGGTCTCCGCATGGGCCGGATGAGCGGGGTCCGCGAACGAAAGGTCGGTCGCGAAGTACCGGCAGCCTCGGAAGTCCGGGGTCGCGACGAGTTCGTCGAGCCGATCGAAGAGCCCGAGCAGCCGGGCTCGCGGTTCGGTGGCGCCGGCCAACGCGTTCTCGTACCAGGCAAGATCCTCCGCGGACGCGCGCTGGAGCACCGCCGCGATCAAGCCGTCCTTGTCGCCGAAATGTTCGTAGAGCGACCTGCGGGCGACGTTCGCCTCCTTGAGCAGCGCATCCACTCCGACCGAGGCGCCTTGTGAGTAGAAGAGGTGCTGCCCTGCCGCGAGAAGTCGTTCCCGGGGTCCTGGGGAGGTCCTGGGAGTCATGAGCCGATCCTGATCCTGTCCTTGACGATAGACCATTCAGTCTACTACAGTCAGAAGTAGACCGACTGTTCTACTTTCCAGGAGGACGAGATGACCGACACCGCTGACACCATCGACCGCTTCAACACTGCCTTCCGGCTCCGCGACAAGGACGCGATGGCCGCCCTCGTCCATGACGACTGCGTGATGGTCGCGGCCCAGCCCGCTCCCGATGGCGCGTCGTTCATCGGGAAGGAGGCGTGCGTGACGTTCTGGGGCGAGCTGATGGACGACGAATCGACCACTTTCGAAGTCCAGCACGTGTTCTCGTCCGGGGACTGGGCGGCAGTGCGGTGGCGCTACCGCTTCGGTCCCACCGACGCCGAGTCCGTTCTGGGCGTGAACGTGACGCGGGTGAGCGACGGCCGCGTCATCGAGCAGCTCGGATACACCAAGACGCCCGGTGGGCTCCCACTGCCGGAGTGAGAGCCCACGGGGGACGACTACAGGTTGCTGACCTTGTAGACGACGCCGTTGATGGCTACGACGTACGCCGTGTTGCCGACGAACTCCATCGCTGTCGGGCGGTCCAGGACCAGCTCTCGTCCGCGACCGTCGGTGACCGGCGCCAGCGTTCCGTTGTGTTTGACAACAACCAGCCGGCCGGTGTTGGGCAGGGCCGGCGAGCCCTCGCCAACGCCGTCCCATTGACCTTGCGACAGCGCGAACAACTTGCCGCCCGGCCCCCGCTCGACGTCGATCAGCATGCTCGCTCCGGCGGCGACGACGCGTGGATCCGCGCCGCGACGCAACTCGAGAACCCTTCCGGTCGCCGGGACATGCGGGTTCGGTCCGAGCTGGGTGATGAAGACGTGGCCCTTGGTCACCTCGAGCCCGGTCGGGACCTGGTTGCCGAACGTGGCGATCTGCTTGATGGAGCCGTGCCTGGTCACTGACAGCACCCGGTTGTGGTGCCCGTCGGTGACCAGGAACCGGCCGTGGTAGATCTCCATGGCGTACTGCACACCGGTGTCGATGAAGAACGCCGGCACCGGTGGATTGTCGACCGACCACTGGCCGATGTCAGCGACGAGAGTGAAGCTGCCGTTGCGGTTGAGGCGATAGATGCCGTTCTTGTCGGCACTGTTGCCGAACGGCTGGCCGAAGGCCTTGCCGCTGACCAGAGTGACCAGCACATACGCAGTACGGCCGACGAAGGCGATGTCGACCGGACCACCGATGGCGTCGGGCAACGCCTTCCGCGGCAATCCGGTGGCATACGTGGTCACGTGACCGTTTCGCCGGTTGATCCGCTTCACACTTCCGGCGTCCCCATCGGTGACGTACACAGCTCCGTCCGGGCCGATCGTGCTCCCGGTGACGAAGCCTCCGCTGCCGAAGGTCGCGAGTCGGGTCACGCTCGGCCCCCGCCGGTCGTGCGCACTCGCAGTGGGTGCGATCACCCCCGCTGCGAGAACGAAAGCTGCGATGGACAGGGCAATACGACGCGTGGCAGACATGGGTTCCCCCCTCGTCACGCTCCACGAACAACAGCGGCCCCGCACAGCGGTGGCCTGGTCTGACAGCCCCACCGCCCCTGGGCGGGAACCATCGTGAACCCCCTCTCGCCACCCTCCACCCGCACCCGCAACCCGTCAAGGGAACAGGTCTCCGCAGGATCTTGGATACTGTCCTCGACGGGGCCCCCGACCGAGGAGTGCAGATGAACACCCGACCACCACTGCCGCCGTTCACCGAGGAGACCGCGATCCAGAAGGTCCGGGCCGCCGAGAACGCCTGGAACCTGCGCAATCCCGAGGCCGTGTCGCTCGCCTACACCACCGACACGCGGTGGCGTAACCGGGACGTCTTCGTCAACGGACGTGATGAAGTGGTCAGGTTCCTGACGCAGAAGTGGCAGCGCGAGCTCGACTACCGCCTGATCAAGGAACTCTGGGCGTACACCGGTCACCGGATCGCGGTGCGCTTCGTGTACGAGTGCCACAACGCGGACGGGCAGTGGTTCCGCAGTCACGGCAACGAGAACTGGGAGTTCGACGAGTTCGGTCTGATGCGCGTACGCCGGGCCAGCATCAACGACCAGTCCATCAACGAGTCCGACCGGCTCTTCCACTGGGACGCTCCGGGGCCTCGCCCCGACGACCACCCCGGGCTGACCGAGCTGGGACTGTAGCGCCGATCAGCACCAGCACAGGCAGCGAGGACCAGAGCACCCGGCTGGTCGACCAGTCATCGCCTGCTGTGTAAGGAAAGATCGGTACGACGTCCGCGGACGGCCGGGCCAGGGCGATACAGGTCGCGATCCCGACGATCGCGGCCGACACCGCTCGGGCCGGGGCGTCGGAGCCGCGGGAACGCTGCCAGGTAAGGAATCCGGCCGCGGCAACCACCAGCGCGATCCCCTGCCAGGCCACATCCGTCGCATGACCGAAGTACCCGGTCCGCGTCTCTCGTACGGCGATCAGCCACAGGAGCACGACCGCGAGCGCGCCGGCCGAACGGGCCGTCGTACGCCAGAACAGACCGCGCGGCAGGGTGTCGACCAGCGCCGCGGCCGGCTCCGGGTAGCACCAGACAACTGTTGCCGCGAGCAACCCAACGGCGATCCCCTGCAACGGCCACAACGTGTAAGGCCAGCGCTCCACCAGCAGGAGCAGCCCGATCATCAGGCCCGCACCGGTCCCCAGGAGTCCCCAGGGAACGGCGCGGGCGGCGTACCGGATCATTGCCCTGACGGCAACGGGTTGATCATGACTTCCTGCACTCCGGTGGTGATCGCGAGTCCGGCGGTCACCACCGCCACTGCCACCATCACACCGAGGACCACGAAGAGCGGGCCGCGCGGGCGCTCGCGATCGTGCAGCAGCGCGAGTACGACGCCGAGCGCGCACAGCACCAGCAGGTACACGCAGTACCAGTACGGCGACCCGGTCAGGATCATGATCCGCATGTCGTCGCCGGGAATGCCGTACGGACCGGTGAAATAGGTCCACGGAGCAACCAACCGGATATAGCGCAGCGGCTCGAACAGACCCTGCATGATGATCGTTTCGGCGACGAGCAGTACGGCGAGCAGCGGTGCGGCACCGCGACGCGGCAACCATCGCCCGATCACCAACCCGATGACCGGTCCGCCGATGGACGGGATCAGACCGAGCGCGACCAGGTTCGCCACGGCCCACCCGTCGCTGATGCCGCCGAACGGTGCACCATTGGGCGGCGGCGGCCAGTGCTGGTACGCCCAGATCGCCCAACCCAGCCAGCACAGCCCGGCCGCGAACGGCACGATCAACGCACAGACGAGGCCTAGCGTGCGGGTCCGCTCGCTGACCACGACCGCACCGGCGGCCGAGGCGATCTGGTCCGAGGTCCGGGTCAGCGAGGCCATCACAAGGAGTCCGATCACGCCGAATCCAGCGGCCGGCGCGATCACGTTGCCGAGAGAGGAGATGTCCCCGTCCGGCTTGCCGATCGAACTCAGCACGACGAGTGCGGCACCGACCAGGAACAGCGGATGCACGGCGTACCGAGCAATCTCCTTGCGGGCGACCTGGCCGAGCATCGACGACGGTCCGGCGACAACCACAGCGCTACTCATCGCGGCTCTCCGATCAGGTTCTCGCTCCGAACGAGCAGGTACGCGTCCTCGACCGCGGGCTCGGCCGGACGGCTGCCGGCCGCGGGCATGCCACCGAGCGAACGGATCTCGCCGGTCCCGGTGCGCCAGGACGACAGAGCGCCGGCGTTCACCTCGGATCCGATCCAGACCTGCCCGTCGGCCAGCCCGATCAGCGACGACACGGATCCGTCGAACCGGATCCGCCCGTCGTCGAGGATGATCACCCGGTCGCACAACGCCGACACGTCCTCGGTCTGATGTGTCGCGAGCAGTACGGCGCCCCGATCGGCGTACGACGAGAGGATGCCGCGCAGCGAGGCCCGTTGCTCCGGATCAAGACCCGTCGTCGGCTCATCGAGCACAACCAGGTCCGGGTCGCCCATCAACGCCTGGGCGAGTGCGAGTCGTCGCCGTTGGCCACCCGACAGCGCCGAGACCCGCTTGGTCCGCCGGTCCTCCAGCCCGACCAGGCCGAGGACACGGTTGACCTCGCGGTGCCTGGCGTCGGTGTCCTTCCATTCCTTGAGTACGGCGATGTAGTCGAGGAAGGCGAAGCTGGTCATCCGGCGCGGGATGCCGACTTCCTGCGGTAGGTAGCTGAGCCGGCGACGGGCCGCCGTACGGTCGGCCGATCCGTCGGTCACCACGTGATCGCTGACGACGATGCGGCCGGAGGTCGGCGGCATCGCGGTGGCCAGCAGCCGGAGCATGGTCGACTTGCCTGCGCCGTTCGGGCCGAGCAGCCCGATCACGCCACGGTCGAAGCCGAGGTCGGTGCGGTGCAGTACTTCGGTACCGCCGTACGACTTGGTGACGCCGTCGAGGACGGCGATCTGGGGACTCATGCGTAGCCTCCTGGTGCGTGGTGTGTAGTGAGCCGGATGGCGAGAGCGGCCAGCGCCAGGAGGGCTGCGACAGCGAAGGCCAGTTGAGCGAAGGGGGTGTCGACCGCACTGAGCTGATCCGCGGACCGCAGGATTCCGACCACCGTCAGCCAGAGGACGGCGACGACCCAGGCCGTGACGGATGCGGTCCACCACGTCAGCAGAGTGAGCGCGAGCAGGGTGAGCGTCAGCGACGGCAACAACCAGGCGAACGCGTCCGCGCCGACGAACGGAAGGGCGAGTCCCGCGAGCAGTACGACGGGGAGCGCGACTGCAACGACGGTCGCCGTTCGCAGCAAGGCGATGCGCAACTTGCTGAACGGTGTCGCCGCGGTGAGTTCACGGATCGGGTCGGTGGCGTCGTACGCCGCCGCGACAGTGATTGCCGGTAGCAACGGTGCGAACAGCAGGTAGAGGGCGCGTTGCTCGGTGGCCGGCATCATGGTCCCGCCGACACCGATCACGAACGCCCCGACGAGCGACAACAGCCACGGTCGGTAGAGCGAGCTGGACGCGCGGAGGATCACTGCATCGGTCTCGGCGAGGCCCAGCTTCCGCAGTAGCCGGAGCGGCCACGGCATCCGTGGTCGAGCGGTCGCGATCTGCACACCTTGCCAGATGTCTGTCAGCAGATCCTGCGGAGCCTTGGCCGACGTCAGGTCACGGCAGTCGGCGCAGGCGAGCAGGTGTGTCTCGACTGCGGACTGGCGAGCGAGGTCGAGGTCGCCGTCGCTGTAGCGGTCCAGCAGTTCAGGACCGAGGTGCCAGGTCATGAGGTCCTCCCGGGCATCAACTGGTCCCGCAGCCGGCTCTTGGCGACGCGCAGCCGGCTCTTTACGGTCCCCTGGGGTATGCCGAGCAGCACGGCCGCCTCCTTCGTGGTCAGCCCGTCGATCACGGTCGCCTGCAGGGTCGCGCGGAGTTCGGGCGGGAGGGTCCGCAGTGCGCGGCCGACGTCGCCGTACTCGACTCCGCGGAGCAACTCGTCCTCGGCACTGTTGACGACCGGTACGGCGGCGCCGACGACGTCATCGCCGAGCGGATCCGCGGCGGGGTGACCGCGCAGCGCGGAGATGAGCCGCCGGATCGAGATCCCCCAGAGCCAGGCCGCCACGTCGCCCTCGCCGCGGAACCGGCCGGCCGACTGCCAGACCGCGACGAACGTGTCCTGCAATGCACCGGCCACGAGATCCTGGCTGCCGCAGCGCCGGTTCAGGCGCAGCAGCAACCAGCCGGCGTGCCGTTCGTAGAGCTGCCGCAGCGCCGCCTCGTCACCCGCGGCGATGTTCCGCAGGAGCTCGGCATCCGACAGCGTGCTCATATCCTTACTGTCGCAGCGGAACCTCCCGCCGGATCGACCTGATTTTCCGTGCAGCCCCGGCGACTGTCCGTGGCAAAGCCTGGGCCGCAAATCACAACCCGGTACGCCGCGCGATGATTCAGACATGGGTGTCGACGTACTGACGGAGGTCGTGATCAACCGGCCGCTCGAGGAGGTTGCGGCGTACGTCGGGGATCCGGCGAACGCACCGGAGTGGTACGCGAACATCGAGTCCGTCGAGTGGCAGACCGCGCCACCCGTCGCGGTCGGGTCCCGGATGGACTTCGTGGCTCACTTCCTTGGCCGGCGCCTCGCGTATACCTACGAGGTGGTGGAACTGGTGCCGGACGAGCGCCTGGTGATGCGCACCGCCCAGGGACCGTTCCCGATGGAGACCAGTTACGAGTGGACGGCGGCTGGCGAGGGCACCACGCGGATGAGCCTCCGCAATCGCGGCGAACCTTCCGGGTTCGCGGGTGTCGCGGCTCCGCTCATGTCCGCCGCCATGCGACGCGCCAACCAGAAGGACCTCAAGCGCCTCAAGCATCTCCTCGAGGTGTGATCGTCACAGGTGCGGGGCGAGGTTGCCTCGGGGTGTGACGGTGGTCTTCTCCAGGTCGAGCCAGGTGGCGAGGGTGTTGAGCTCGGTGCTCAGGTCGGCCGCGATCGTCCTGGGCCTGACGGAGGGTTCGGCGTACGCGCCGAGGACTTGCAGGATGCCTTGGTTGCGGTCGGCTGACAGGTCCACTCGGGCGACCAGCCGTTCGCCCAACAGGAACGGGAGGACGAAGTAGCCGTACTCGCGCTTCGCGGGCTTCACGTACAGCTCGAAGCTGTGCCGGAAACCGAAGAGGCGCTCGACCCGGCTCCGCTCCCACAGCAGCGAATCGAACGGCGACAGCAGTGCCCGCGCCTCGACCGGACGCGTGTCAGCACCCGGATCCAAGTACGCCGGCTCATTCCAGCCTTGTACGACGGCCGGCCGCAGCTCACCGCCGTCGACCAACTCCCGCAGTCGCGCCCGGGTGACGACCGCCGGCAGCCGGTAGTAGTCGGCGACATCGCGGGCAGTTGCGACGCCGAGCGCCCGTACGGCGTGCTGGACCAGGAACCGCTGCGCCTCATCGGCAGGTGGAGTCGGCTGCGCGAGGATCTCCGCCGGGATGACCCGCTCGGTCAGGTCGTACAACCGCTCGAAGCCGCGCCGCCCGGACGCCGACAGCCGCCCGGCGTTGAACAAACCCTCGAGCACCGACTTGCCGTCCGAGAACCTCTCCCACAGCACGCTCGAAGCGGCGTATTTCGTGTCCGACCGATCGCGCCGCGCCGGATCGCTCAGCTCTCCGAACCTGATCGGCCCACGCTCAGCCACCTCCCGCTCGACCGCCGCGAGATAGCCGGGCCGTTCGCGCTCCACTCGTTCCTGGAACGCCAGCCAGTTCTTGTGCTCGGCGTTCGACGTCATCCGCCAGCGCAACGCCGGATGGAATTCGACGGGAATCAGCGACGCCGCATGACCCCAGTACTCAAAGGCCGCGCGATCCGGATCAAGCTGCTCATCCAGCAACCTGCGCGGATAAGGTCCGAGCCGCGAATACACCGTCAAATAGTGCGACCGCACCAGCACATTGACCGCATCCAGCTGAACCGCACCAAGCGAAGCCACCACCTTCCGGACCCGCCGCCGATCCACCCGCCCCGGCCTCGCCACTCCAAACCCCTGGGCCCGCAACCCAATCCGCCGAGCGTCACCCTCGGACAACTCCACCTGGTCTGGCACAGCCGCCAGTCTCCCGATCTTCCGGGGCCGCCTCAAGGGCGATGGGCAGTGATGATCCAGGCCCGGGAGTTGAACTGGACGCCGCCTGGGGTTTGGTGGGCGGCGAGGGTGGTGAGGAGGCGTTGGCGGGCTTGTTCCGCCTGGGTTGGGTTGAGGCCTGTGAGGAGGTCTTGGGTCATTTGCAGACTGCTTGCCGCTTCGTAGGCGGTCTCGGCGTCTTTGCCGTAGTAGACAGGTTCGCGCACGTCGGTGACTTCAATGTCGGTGAATCCTGCGGCGGTCAGGATGCGTTGCGCGGTCGCGGGGTCGGCGAGGGAGAACGCGCCAGCGGTGGCGGGATGGTCACCGCGGAAGGCGGCGTACCACTCCTGGTGTTTGCTGGCCTGCCAGACCAACTGCACGAACCGCGAGCCCGGGCGCAGTGTGCGGGCGATGTTGGTGAACGCGACCTCGGGGTCGGTGAAGAACATCGTGCCGAACCGGCTGATCCCTAATGAGAAACGTTGCGCTGGAAAGGCGTGGTCCTGGACGTCGGCCTGCTCGAAGGAGACGTTCTGAAGACCTTCCTGTTCGGCCAGGCGGCGAGCGGTCGCCACCATCTGGGCGGAGATGTCCACGCCGACCGCGGAGGCCGCCCGCTTGGAGGCGTCCCGGGTGGTCAGGCCGGTACCGCAGCCGACGTCGAGCACGTGATCATCAGGCCCAACATCCGCGACCGCCTGCAGCCGCAGGTGATAGCGACGGAGCTCGGCGTCGTAGTCGAACGGTTGATCCATGCGTACGACGCTAAGCCGCCCAGCTGCATGGTGAAAAGCGATAGTTCTCGATCGATGTCATCGCGAAGCCCGATCCACGCGGGTATCTTCAGGGTCATGGCCGAGGTTGAGTTGCGGCATCTGGCCACCATGGCGGCAGTCGCTGATGAGGGATCGTTCGGGCGTGCGGCGGTACGCCTCGGGTACACGCAATCGACGGTGAGCCAGCACATCGCATCGCTGGAGAAGGCCGTCGGCGGTTCGGTGTTCGATCGACCAGGCGGGCCGAAGCCGGTGCGGATCACGCCGCTCGGCACAGTCGTGCTGACCCACGGCCGGGACCTGTTGGAGCGGACCGAGGACCTGGCTGCCGCGGTCGACCGGTTCAAGGCCGGCGAAGGACGCATCGACATCGGCACCTTCCAGAGCGTCTCGAACGTGCTCCTGCCGCACGTCATCCGTCGCCTGCGCGAGGAGCACCCCCGCTGCGACATCCGGCTGATCGAGGACGAGTCCGATCCACCACCGGTCGGCGCGGTGGACCTGATGTTCCACGACCGCCGGGTGCCGGGCGAGATCGAACATCTCAAACTGCTCGACGATCCCTATGTCCTGGTGGCCCCGCGAGGCGCGTTCCCCGAAGGCCAGGTCCAAGTCACCAGTCTCGACCGCGCGCCGATGGTGGCGTGGCCATCCACCTGCGACCAGCGTGAGGTCGAGGCGATGTTCGCCCGCAACGACGTACGGCCGCAGATCGTGTTCCGTGCCGTCGGCAACGAAGCCGTACTGGCGATGGTCCGGTCCGGCCTGGGCTCCGCCGTACTCCCCTGGCTGGTCCTGACCGGCGCCGAGGTCGCCGACCCGGAACTCTCCATCCACGACCTGCACCCCGGCCCGTCACCTCGCGAGATCTACCTCCTCTGGCAGGCCGGCCGCACCCAGTCGCCCCTCACCCAACGAGCCATCGAGATCACAGTCGAAGTCGCAACCCAATGGAAGGCCCACGACCACGCATCAGCCACCGCCGTTCGGTAGCTGGAAGGCCGCAACCAGAGTGGCGAGGTCGCGTTGGCGGGAGGTCGCGGGCCAGATAGCCCAGGTACGGCGAACGATGGGATGGCCCGCGATCGGGTGCCAGTGAATGCCCTCGGGCAGGCTGGTCGCCCACCCCGGCGGGGCCAGCGTAAAGGATCGTCCGGCGCGTACGGCGGCAAACTTCACCTCGGCGGTGACCGGCGGATCGCCACCGGCTGCCGACGCCTGGTCGACGAGTCCGTGGGTCCTGAGGATCGCCGACACCTCGTCGTACCAAGGCGGTGCGTCCGAGCGCGGAAACGCCAGCCAATTCATCCCGGCCAGCCGATCCAGAGGCACACCGGAAGGCTCGGCGAGAGATTCCGAACGGCCGGCATCCAGCAGTACGCCGATCGGCTCGCGGACAACAAGCATCGCGTCGAACCGTCCACCCACAGGCCGATAGCGGACCAGAGCCAGATCGAGGTCTCCGTTCTCGAGCGCCGCCACCTGACCAGCGCTCGAGGCATGCCGGACCTCGACCTGAGTGGCCGGGTGCGCTGCCCGCAGCTCAGCCAGCGCCGACGGCAGTACGTCGAGCGGCAGCTCCAGTGGTACGCCGACACGGATGCTCCCGGCAACGACCGATCCGCTGTCGCCCAACGCCGTCAGCTCGGCCACCGCGTCGTCGTGGTCGGCCAGGATCGCGCGCGCCCGGCGTACCAATAGCTCCCCCGCCGCGGTGGGCGTCGTACCGCTGTGACTGCGGGTCAGAAGTTGTACGCCGAGCTGCCGTTCGAGCGACTGCACGACCTGGGACAACGCCGACTGGCTGAGGTGCAGGCGCCGCGCCGCCGCCGACACCCCACCCTCCTCGACGACGGCCACGAACGCCCGAAGCTCACGGATCTCCACAGACCGATTCTGTCATCAGCGGCACTGATGACCCCCTAGCGCCAGAGCCGATGGCACAACGGCATACGCCGTGACGGTCTCGTGGTTGAGCCCATCGATGCCAGTCCACACCACTCAAGGAGACATCGCTATGACTGCACAGCTCGACGGCTCGACTGCCCTCGTGACCGGGGGTAACAGCGGTATCGGGCGTGCCATCGCGCTCGACCTCGCCAGGCACGGCGCACACGTGATCGTGTCCGGCCGGGACGCCGCCCGCGCCGAGGAGGTCGTCGCCACAATCCGCGCGGCAGGCGGCAAGGCCGACTTCGTCGCCGCCGGCCTCAGCGACGAGGCCAGCGCGCGGGAGCTCGCTCGCCGCGCCACCGAAATTGGCGGCGGCCACGTCGACATCCTGGTCAACAACGCCGGCATCTACCCGTACGGGCCGACGGCTGAGACCACTCAGGACGTCTTCGAGAACGTCTACGACATCAACGTGAAGGCGCCGTACTTCCTGGTCGCCGCGCTGGCGCCGCGGATGGCCGAGCGGGGTAAGGGCGCGATCGTCAACATCGCGACGATGGTCGCGCATTACGGCGATCCCGGGTACGCGCTCTACGGTTCCAGCAAGGCCGCGCTGCTCCTGCTGACGAAGGCCTGGGCCGCCGAGTACGGCCCGTCCGGCGTCCGCGTGAACGCGGTCAGCCCTGGCCCGACCCGCACCGAGGGCACCTCCGGGTACGGCGATGCCCTCGACAAGCTCGCCGCCACGACTCCGCACGGCCGCCCCGGGCTGCCCGAGGAGATCGCGACCGCGGTGACGTTCCTGGTGAGCGACGACGCCCGCTACATCCATGGCGCCCAGCTCCCGGTCGACGGCGGCCGGATCGCCGTCTGATCCGATGCAACGGCGGCGCCAGGGTGGCGCCGCCGTTGCCTGCGGCTACTTTCCGGTGGTGTAGCGGATGACGTCGTTGCGCAGTACGTCGCCTGAGACCTTGACGATGCGCAGGGTGTGGTCGCCGTTCGTCAGACCCGTTTGGGTGATGGCCGGGCGGGCCGTGACGCGTGCATCGTTGGCGAGGTTCACCCGGCGTACGAGCTTGCCGTCGAGGTAGACGTCGGCGTCGCCCTGGTCCGGGCCGAGTGCGGTGAGCCACTCGACGCCGGTGCCGCGGAAGGCGAAGTCGATCGCCGCACCGTTCGCGGTGGCGTAGTGCACGTCGTCGTGGTGGTCGCCGCGGAACCTGAAGTCGAGCACCGTGCTGCCGACGGGCTGGGCCGCGAGGTACGTCTTGCTGATCGTCACGGCCGTCCCGTCGACGGTGTAGTCGGTTCCCTTGACGAGGTCCTTGCCGCCCTTCGCGATCCCGTCCAGTTCAGCCGGGTCGCGCCCGATCTGGACACTGACATCGGCCTGTGCGGACGGGTTCTTGTCGAACGCCGCCGTGTCCGGATTCAGCAGGCTCTCCTGCCGCACGTTCAGCTTGTCGAGCAGCATGAACTGGCCGGACTTCTTCACACCGCGGATCGTGTGAGTTCCGTTCGGCAGGTCCGAGATGCTGTACACGACCTGCTGCGCACCGCGGCCGTCGGCCGGGTCGCGATGAGTGTCGACCGTCGCCTTGAGCGCACCGTCGATGTAGATCTCGACATCGCCTTGCGACTCGTGCGTCTCGGTCACGTAGTCGACCCCGGTGCCGACGAAGCTGTACGTGAACGCGTCGCCGTTGGCCTCGGTGTACTGCACGTCGTCCTGATAGTCGCCGAGCCCGCGACCCGTGCTCCGGCTCCACGAACCCGTGTAGACAATCTCCGGGTTGTCGTTGTTGACCGAGATCGTCCGTACGCCGGCATTGGTCGATGTCCCGGCCTTCGCTGCCGAAGAATCGGTCACCGCGACCGTCAGCGGCTCGGAAACAGCCGGTACCTCGAAGTTGCCGTTGCGCTGCCAGGTTCCGTCGTACGACACGCGCAGATCGTCGTCGTTGACGCTGACCTTCGAGTTCTTCTGCGGCGTGACGGTCAACAGCCGGGTCCCGTGCGGCGGCACGGTCGCCGCGGTGTAGCCGGACGCGAACTGACCCAGATCCTTCTTCGCCCACAGGTCGCGAACCTTCGCGGAACCGTCCAGTCCGAGGTCCGCCCAGTTCACCGTCATGTTGGCCTCGGTGGTCCCGAGGTTGAACAGGGCAACGGTGTACGAGCCGTCCGCGTTGAGCGAGTACCACGTCTGCCGGTTGGTCTTGGTGGACACCGGCTGAGCCGGCCGCCCGGCCTGGTTGACCGCGATCACCTCGCGGTTGGTCAGCAGTTCGAGGCCGTACGAATCCAGCTTGGTCATGTCGTTGCCGATGTAGAACGGGGCCGCGGACACTGCCCACAGCGTCGCCGCCGTACGTCGCTCGTCCTTCGTCAGCCCGTCCATCGTGCCGTTGCCGACGTCCAGGGAGTCGAGGTCGTTCCAGCCACCCGGCCCGCCGTGGCGCCACCAGTCCGCGAGCTTGGGGAACAGTCGCGCGACGTTCTGCCACGTCGTGAGCGCCTCACCAGGGCAGTAGCACTCGACGTCCCAGTCGATCCGCCACCCGTTCGCGTACTGCTTCCAGTAGTCCGCGTAGTTGATGTCGAGAGCCCAGGAGAGCTCGAGCCAGATGCCGTGCTTGGCGAGAGCCTGCGACCAGGCCTTGACCTCGTCGCGGGCGTCCATGGACAGGTCGCTGACCCCTGAGCCCGGGGTCACGCTGTCGAACTTCAGGAAGTTGACGCCCCAGCTGGCGTAGAGATCGGCGATCGAGTTGATGTACGCCTGCGCGCACGGCTTCGCGACGTCGATCCGGTACCCGAAGCCCCAGTAGTCGCCCTTCTGCAGCGGTTGGACGGCGAGGTCTCCCGTCGTACAGCCAGGGGCGCCGTACACCGGAAGGTTGGCGTCGAGCATCGCCTTCGAGATGCCGGGGATGCCGTAGAGCCCGATCTTCTGGCCGTTCGCGTGGACGTGGTCGATCACCGCCTGCAGGCCGTCGGGGTACAACGTCTTGCTGGGCACCGGCCGGCCGTAGTCGTCGATGCCGCCGTTCCAGCCGGCGTCGATGTTGATGTACTCGTACCCGTACGGCTGCAGCTTCTGGTGCATCGCATCCGACTGCGCCTCGATCTGGTCGGCGGTGATCCAGCTACCGCCGGTCGGCGAGTACACCTGCATGCTGTAGCTGCTCCAGCCCATGTACGGCTTCCGCGCCTGCTCACCCGCCGGCGGGTACGTCGTACTCGCCGCCGCGGTGACCGTCTGCGGCGGAGCGGCACCTGCGGACGACGCAGCGGTCAGGCCGACCGGGAGGAGAGCGGCGACGGCGAGCGCCACGAGTGGTCCTCGGATCGCCTTGTTTCGAAGGAATCTGGTCATGAGCGGCTGACCTCTCTACGGGTTCCCCGACGAAGCGAATCGGATAGGATATCTGAACCCTGAGGCCTTTACTTACTTCTGTCAAGTATGTGGGGAGGAATCCTCCCGCCGTCGGTCAGGTCGCTGCGACGGTGATCAGGACCTTGCCGACCGCGTTGTTCTCGACGGCCGCGTGGGCGGCGGCGGTGTCCTCGAGTGGGTAGCGGTGCAGCGGGAGGCCGGCCTGCTCGCCGACCCGGTAGGCGTCGTCCTCGATGGCGTGGTTGATGTCTTCCGCGGCGGCCGTGATCCGGTCCCAGCCGAGCGTGTAGAGCAGGACGAACTGGTAGCGGGTGTTGAGGCCCATGTTCCGCCGTACGTCGAGCTCGAACGGCACACCGCCGTCGTTGGCGTAGATCGAGATCGTCCCGCGCGGACGGAGTACGGCGAGGTCGAGCTCGGCGTTCGCACCCGCGGCGACCTCGACGACGAGGTCGACACCATCGGGAGCGACCCTCCTGATCACGTCGGCCGCGTCGGACTTCGTGTAGTCGACGACGTGGTGAGCGCCGGCGGCCGTCGCGAGCGTTGCCTTCGACTCTCTGCTGACCGTCGAGATCACGGTCGCGCCGGCCCACCGGGCGAGCTGGATCGCGGCATTGCCCACCGCACCGGCTCCCCCGGCGACCAAGACGGTCCGGCCGGACAAAGCGCCCGGCCGGATCCGCCCCGCACCGCCGTCGCCGACCGTCAACGCGCGGTGTGCCGTGATGGCAGGAATGCCTGTACTGGCGCCGAGCTCGAAGTCCGCGTTCGCCGGCAAGGGGAAGACGCGGCCGGCGGGCACGACAGTGAACTCCTGGGCGGTGCCGCTGGCCGGCCGGCCGTCGCCGGCCAGAGTGACCCAGACACGGTCACCCACGGCCAGACCGTCCACACCAGCGCCGACCGCGTCGATCACCCCGGCGCCGTCGTGGTTGGGCACGGTCGCCTCCTCCGGTCCACCGCCGTAGGAGCCGGTCCGCGACTTCCAGTCCGTCGGATTGACCCCCGACACCATCACCCGGATCCGCACCTCACCATCGCCCGGCTCGGCGACCGGCCTCTCCCCGAGCTCGAGAACAGAAGGATCTCCGGAACGCGCGTACGTGATAGCTCTCATGCCTTGCATCCTCCTCCCCTACGCCAGGAGCAGCCCTACAGGTGTACGTCGGGGAGCGAGATATCTGCTGCTTTGGCGGCCTGGTCCAGCAGGCCCATCCGTTCGATCACGGTCCGGGCGGCGCCGCGCAGGTCGACCGCTTGTCCACCTGGCCGCAGGCTGGGCGCGCGCTCAACCACGGTGACGGCGTACCCGTAGCTGGCGACGGCTCCCGCAGGCACCCCCGGCTGGTTGTGCAGCCCGCGGGACGCCGTCGCAACCACCCTGCGGTGGCCGAGGGGGCGCGGCGCTGATCTGGCGTCAACTCGCCACCTGCTCCGCACGGCCGGGGTTCAGAGCCAGCCGCGGCGAATCGCCTCCGCGCCGGCCTGGAAGCGGCTGTGCACGCCGAGGACCTTGAGCAACTCTGCGACCCGGCGACTGTAGGTGCGCGGTGAGAGACCGAGCCGGGGCGCCGCGACCTCGTCGGGGGCACCCGAAGCCAGCGCCGGCAGGATGATGGCGAGGTGCGGTGGAGGCAGGTCCCGATCGATGCCCTCCGGGTCGAGTCCGGCGTTCCACAGATGCTGGTGGACTGCCACGAGTGCGCCGACGACACTCGGGTCCTGCACGATCTGGAACCCGTCCGCCAGCACCGTCGAGTTCAACGGCAGCAGGACCGTGTGCCGATCGATGATCGAAACCTTGAGCGGCACCGCGTCCACCACCCGCGCCTCGCCGCCGGATCGGTAGACGATCGCCCCGAGCTGCTGGTCGGCGAGCAAACCTGCTCGCGAAGTGACCTGACGCACTCTGGCACCGCGGCCGAGTGCCGCGCGGAGAGTCGCCGGACCGCGCCGCTGGATCGGATCCGGTACGTCGTGGGCCAGCAGGTAGCTGGTGTCGTCGAAGCTGAGGATCTCCCGGCGCGCCTGCGCCCGCAGCTTCGTGATGGTGTCCCAGAGCGACGCCTGCGACCCACGCACGGTGTGCGCCGGTGCGGTCGCCCCCAGCCGGACCCGGCGCCTACCCTGCTCCAGGGCATGCGTCATCTGCTCGACCGGCTCGGGCCTCCGTGTCATCCGTCCATTCTGGCCTCGACGGAGGGTCCTGCTCCCCGGTGGCGAGTTCCTGCCACCGTGCGAGTGATCACTGAGGTCGAGCAGATGCTGGCGCCATGCCTCAGCCGATCTCAGCGCCGAGTCCGGACCAGGTGACTGATCTGGTGACCCCTGTCGTCGTTCGGGTCGCGGTCACGATCGGCCTGCTCCCCGCGGAGCCCACTCCGATGGGCCAACTGGCGATCGGCTTGGGGATCGACGACTCGGTCCTGCGGCGACTGGTGCGATTCCTCGCCGTACGCGGAATTCTCGCTGTGGACGCGAACGGCGTGGTGTCGTCGACCGACCTCGGCCGGCGCATCTCGGACCGGACGGGATCGTACGCGGCCCGGTTGGACTGGAGTGGCGCGGCCGGTCGGATGGACAGGTCCTTCGTGGACGACTGTCTGGCGCCAGTACTGGGCCGACGGCGCAGACCGGATCCTTGGGCAGTCTTCGACGACGATCCTGTGCTGTCGGGCTCGTTCGACACGTTGATGACCGCCCGGGCCGCGGAGTGGGCGGACGAGCTAGTCGACGATCCGCTGTGGGGGCGGCTGGGCAGCATTGCGGATCTGGGCGGTGGACGGGGCCACCCTCCTCTACCGCCTCCTGCGAGCTTGGCCGCACCTGAACGGCGTACTCGTCGAACGCCCCGGTCCGGCTCGAGCCGCCCAGGCTGTTCGTGCTCTTCGGCGGAGGCGAACGCACGCACGACGACCTGCAAGCGCTGGCCGCGTCGGTCGGCTTGTCGCTGGAAGAACGCCGGCGCCTGACCTCAGGCCGGTCCCTCCTTGTCTTCGCCCGGGCCCCTAGTCCGTTGCAAAGGTGATCGGTGTGACTTCGTTACCGATCAGGGTGAGGAGCCGAGCGCCTTCGAGCTCGATCGCCTCCCGCTCATCCGTGGTCAGTGGCCGGTGGGGTGTGATCCGCAGACTCGGCTCCTTGCCGTGATGGTGACGCCAGTCGGCCTGGTAGTCGCCGTCGAGGAGGAGCGTGCCCATCGCCGCGCCGTTGCCGGGTGGCAGCGGGATCGTCCGCCCGGACGGATTGACCCGCCGGCGATCCGCGTGCGAGAGCAGCAGGTTGTCGTACTCCGGCAGGAATCGCACCGGCGCAGGCGTCTCCGGATCAGGCAGTGACCCATCCGGTACGTCGTACAGCTCCCGCCCCTCGTCATCGGCGTACACCCGCAGCTCGAGCCGATCCGCGACCTCCCGCAGCTTGGTCAGCCCGGACCACGTCTGTACGTCGGCCACGCTCGCGGGACCGAACGCCGCCAGATACCGCAGTACGAGCGAGTCGATCGGGCGATCAGCCACCGGTGACCGTCCGAGCCAGCTCTCCATCGTCTGCAGGGCAGCAGGACCGTTCTCGCCCCAGAGCCCGCGAGGGGTGACGTGGACCGTGCCGGCCAGGTAGCTCACGGCGTAAGCCATCGCCGTGGCGTCCCAGTCCGGCCAGCGCTCACCGAGCACTTCGCGCAGACGGCTGCGGGTGTACGGCTCTTGGCTCAGCAGCTCAGTGCCGTAGGCAACGACCGCGTCGATGTCGGCGCCGGCCAGTTGCTTGCCGAAGGCACCCCTCAGCCCTCGGTCCGCGACCGGATGCAGGAGCTGCCACAACGACAGGCAGTCCTCGGCGGTGACGAGATGAATCGTTGCTCGCATCAACGAAGAACGCACGAACCGGCGCGATCTCAGCAGCTCGGACAGCTCCTCCGGGTCGAAGCCCTCGAGCCTCGACCACAGCGCGACGTACGGCGCCAGCGGTGCCTGAGCCTGGAGCCCCACCAACCGCTCGATCAGCTCGGTCGCCGATCCGCTCCCCCGGTCCAGCAACTGCTGACGCTGGAGCAACGCCCGATTCAAGGCACGACGGCTGAGCACCGTACGCGGCACCGTTGCACTCATCGCCCCAGCGTACGGAAGAACGACTCAGTAGCCGAGGTTGCCGCCAGACGAGGACGCCTGGGTGGTGATCTTCTGGCCGCTCGTCGAGTCCACCCACCAGGTGCCGTCGACGCCCTGGCCGTTCACGTCGCCGGCCTTGGAGTCGTTGGCGAAGTGGTAGAGCGGCCATCCGGCCAGCGTGACCTGCTTGGTGCCGTCGGTCCGCGCCACCGTGCCCACCAGCGACGGGTCGACCCCGCTCACCTGCGGCTTGCCGGTACCTGCGAGGAACGGCGGCCAGAGCGCGGCGCAGCCGGTGTAGCAGTTGGACTTGGACGGCTTGGCGGTGTCCAGGTCGTACACGTACAGCGTGCGGCCGGTGCCGTCGACAACGATCTTGCCAAAGTTCCCGGCGGTGGCCGTGGACACCTTCGCCGGAGCGTTGGACGCCGACGCGGCGGGCGTGCTCTGCGGCGCGGGCGCCGAGCTCGAACCATTGCCGCAGGCTGCCAGGGTGGACAGCCCGAGCACAGCTGTGCCGGCGAAGAGGGCAATGCGCTTCATTTCAGGTTTCTCCTTGCGCTGTTGATCATTCGACACCCTCACACGGCCGGATCGAACGGACGGGTTCAGAGCGCGGAGCAGGTCTGCGGCTGGCACCCAGCTCGCCTTCCTGCTAGCCGGTAGATGGGATGCCCGCAGGCCCTGACGACTCGGACGGCGGTTTCCCAGCAGGCTGGAACGGTCGGAACACCGCCAGATCCGAAGGGTCAGCCCATGAACGCCGTCGCGGACCTCGCCGAAGTCGTCACGGAGCCTGTGACCGCACCGTCGGGACGGCTGGTCGCCGGGCGGTACCGACTTCGGTCACTGCTGGGACGCGGGGCGATGGGACGGGTCTGGCTGGCCGAGGACGAGCTGTTGTGCCGCCCGGTCGCTCTCAAGCAGCACCTGGCGAACGACACCGGTTCGGTGGGAGAGGCCAGGGCGGCGCGAGCCCGGTCGCTCAACGAGGCGCGGACCGCTGCCCGGGTGACTCACGACGGCGTGGTCAGGATCCTCGACCTCGTCCGCGAAGGCAGCCTCCCCTGGATCGTGATGGAGCCGCTGTCCGGGCAGACGCTGGCCCAGGTGATCGCGACCGACGGACCCCTGTCGATCGACCGGGTGATCCGCCTCGCCCTGCGGCTGCTCGACGTACTGCGGAGTGTCCACGCGGCCGGCATCGTCCACCGCGACGTCAAACCGGGCAACGTGCAACTGTGTGCCGACGGCCGGGTGGTGCTGACCGACTTCGGCGTCGCCTGCATGCACGACGAGGACTTCGACTGGCCGCACGGTGTGGTCGCCGGCAGTCCGGCGTTCATGTCCCCGGAGCAACTCCGAGGCGACGAGCCCGCGCCCCCGTCCGACCTGTTCTCACTCGGCGCGACGCTGTACGCCGCCGTCGAGGGCAGGACGCCGTTCGACCAGGGCGGCCTGTGGGCGACGCTGACCGCGGTCGCCGAGAACCCACCCGGCCCCTGGCTGCGGGCAGGTCGGGTGCGCCCCGTCATTGCCGGACTGCTGGCCAAGGACCCCGCCGCACGTCTCACCATCGGCGCTGCCCGGACTGCCCTCCTCGACCTCGCGCTAACCTGAGTCCAGGCGGCGTAGGGAGTCGAGATGAGCCGGACCCGAGTGGCGATCGCGGATGACGACGTCCTGCTCCGGGAAGGGCTCGCGAGCCTGCTGGAGCGCTCGGGATTCGAGGTCGTCGGCCAGGCCGGCAACGGCCCGGGACTGCTGGCGCTCGTCCGGCAACACCTCCCGGACCTGGTGATCATCGACATCCGAATGCCACCCGGCCACTCGACCGAGGGTCTGGACGTGGCGCAGGCGATCCGGCAGGAGCGTCCTCAGACCGCCATCCTGCTGCTCTCCGCGCATGTCGAGGTCGAGCACGCGATGCAGATCCTCGGCAGTGGACAAGGAGTCGGCTACCTCCTCAAGAGCCGTGTCACGGACGTGGACGAGTTCGTCGAGACGCTGGAACGGGTTGCGCGGGGCGGCTCCGTGGTGGACCCGGCGCTGGTGAAGGAACTCGTGGACTCTCGCCACCGGCAGGATCCGCTCGCGGTCCTCACCGAACGCGAACGCGAAGTGCTGGCGCTGGTGGCCGAGGGTCGATCGAACGCCGGCGTCGCCCGGCAACTGTGGGTCACCGAAGGCACCGTGGAGAAGCACGTCCGCAGCATCCTCACGAAGCTCCAGCTGCCCGAGGCCGACGACGACCATCGTCGCGTCCTGGCGGTCCTCACCTACCTCGAGGGCCGCTGACCCCTGACAGTGCCCGGCGCAAGATTGCAGGCAGCCGGTAGGTGGGTTGGCCGCTGGCGCTGAGGTCCGATCCTCGCTCGCCCGGAAGGGTTGAAGTACGGCCAGAACGCGCGTGCCAGCGCGGACGCCGTCCACCCCCGAGGAGCGTCATGTCGAACGTCCGCCTGGCCACCACGACGACCGCGGCCGCCGAAGCCGGACAGCGGTTCCGTGTTCTCGTCCTGCTGGCACTGGTCGTCCTGTTCGACCAGACGACCAAGCGGTGGGCCTGGCAGCACGTCGACGGCTCGATCATCAACCGTGGCAGCGACTGGCTCGCCGGCCCGCGGATCGGCGACTGGTACGCCGACCCGTCCACGGGCGCGCTATTGGACCTCGCCGGTCTCGGTTTGCTGATCACGGCGTACGTCGTGCTGGTACGGCGCCGGCGCCCGACCATGATCCTCGTCTCCGCGGCGCTGGTGATCGGCGGCTGGGGCAGCAACCAGCTCGATCGGGTCGGTCTGCACTCCTGGACCGCCCCGGGCAGCGTCCGCGGCGCCATCGACTTCATTGCTGTCAGCCACTACCGCTACAACCTCGCGGACATCGTCATCACCGTCGCGACACTCGTCCTCGGAGCCTCGCTAAGCTACCGATCCGGTACCGCAATCTACCGTCGCCTCCGGATGCGCCGGGAGATGTCGGTCCAGCCACGGACCGTGACCGGATCGATGTCCAGAGGTGCAGCTAGCCGGAATGCCACCGGTCTACTTCGCTGAAATGGTGGAACCATGGTTCGCTGCATCATCGTCGACGACAGCGCGCGCTTCCTCGAGGCCGCGCGGGCGGTGCTGGAGTACGACGGAATCCAGGTGGTGGGGACCGCCTCGACCAGCGCGGAGGCACTCGCCCTGGTGGCGCGGCTGCAGCCCGACGTGACGCTGGTCGACATCGACCTCGGCGCCGAGAGCGGACTGCGCCTGGCCGCCCGGTTGGCGGCCCAGGCCAACGGGTCGCCGGGACCGATGATCATGATCTCCGCGCACTCCGAGGAGGACTACGCTGACCTGATCGAGGCGAGCCCGGCGATCGGGTTCCTGTCGAAGACGGCATTGTCCGGTGCCGCCGTCCGCGAGAGGCTCGGCGAAGTCGGAGGGCCCTCGGGACGGTGAGCAGCGCGAGGCCCCGGGAGCGCGGCGACCAACCGGAGGGGCGGATGAGGGGTCTCGGCCTGAGCGTCCGGATCATCACCGCCAGCGTCCTGCTCGCCGTGATCATCGCCGCCGCGTTCGCCGTACTGCTCTCCTCGGTGACCGAACTGCGCAGCCTGGAGCGGCGGGCGCAGCAGTCCGAGGACGTGCTGGTCGCCGCCAACCGGCTGGAGCGGCTGATCGTCGAGATCGAGGACGGCCAGCGAGGGTTCCTGCTGACCGGATCCGAGCAGTTCCTGCAGCCGTGGGTTGAGGGCCGCGCGCAGTTCGCGCAGCAGGCCGCCGCCCTGGAGAACCTTGTCGCCGACAACCCCGAACAGCACGTTCGGGCCGAGGCCCTCACCCGAGCCGGGACGTCGTACCTGAACGACTACTCCGTGCCGCTCGTCGCCGCTGCCCGGCGGGACCGGGCGTCGATCGACGTCCTGCCGGCGACAACAGAGGGCAGACAACGGGTCGACGCGATGCGGGCGCAGTTCGATCAACTGCTGGACGCCGAGAAGCAGCTGGCGATGACGCGCCAGGACAGCGCCCGCGCCGCGGCCGGCCGCGCGATGTTCGCCGCAGCCGCCGGCCTGACCGGATCGGTCCTGCTTGTCGCGCTGTTCATCTGGTATCTGAACCGCAGAATCCTTAATCCGGTACGCCGTACCGCCGCCATGGCCGAGCGACTCGCGGCCGGGGATCTCAGCGCCAGAGTGTCTGAAGACGGTGTCGGCGAGATGGGCGTGCTGCAGCGGACCTTCAACGCCATGGCCGCGGCCGTGCAGCAGGCACAGCGGGACCTCGCCGGTTCGCGTGCCCGCATCGTCGCGGCTGCCGATCGCGCCCGTCAGCGGATCGAACGCGACCTGCACGACGGGACGCAGCAGCGCCTGGTGGCGCTGGCGCTCCAGCTTCGCGCGGGCGAGGCGGCGGTGCCGCCCGACCACCCGGAAGTCCGCGCCCAGCTCGCCAACGCCGCCCGCGAGCTGACCAATGCGACTGACGAACTGCGGGAGCTGTCCCGGGGAATCCATCCGGCGATCCTGACCGAAGGCGGCCTCGGACCGGCCCTCAAGGCGCTCGCTCGCCGCAGCCCCGTGCCGTCCGAGCTCACGGTGGACATCCCGGCCAGGCTCCCCGAGCCGATCGAGGTCTGCGCGTACTACGTGGCGTCGGAAGCGCTGGCCAACACGGTCAAACACGCCAATGGGTCGGCGGTGTGGATCGATGCTCGGGTCAACGAGGGTCGCCTGCACCTGTCGGTCCGCGACGACGGCACCGGTGGTGCGGTGCCTGATCAGGGAACTGGGCTGATCGGGCTGGCCGACCGGGTCGAGGCACTAGGTGGCACGATCTCGGTGGACAGCCCGGTCGGTGTGGGTACCACGCTGCTGGTGGACCTTCCGCTCGAATCCGGCACCTAGGGCACATCTCTCAATTCCCTGCAGTAGCGAGCAGGTGCTCGGCGGAGTGCAGCGCAAGGCGGAGGGCGAGGCTCGGAGTGGGGTTCTCCGTGCCTCGTCCTCCAACGCCGCGATGTGCCCGCCGAGTGCCGCGCAGCACGCAGGGAATTGAGAGATGTGCCCTCGAGCCGGGCGAGCTGGTCGCGTCCCGGCAACCGGATCCACCCATGATTCAGCCCTCGCTCAGCTGGCCCGTGCCCGGCGGACGACCGCGTCGAAGCCGGCGGCCAGCAGCAGTACGGCGCCCGTGACGACCCACTCGTAGCCGGCCGAGTTCGCGCCCTGGATCAGGTCGCTCATGCCGTTGATGATGACCGCGACGACCAGTCCACCGAGGACGGCGTCGATGACACGGCCGTGCCCACCGAACAGCGACGTACCGCCGATCACCGCGGCACCGACCGCCAGCAACAGGGTGTTGCCGGCGCCCGCGTTCGACTGGACCGACTGCAGCAGCGAGGCCGCGACGACCCCGGAGACGGCGGCCATGCCGGAACAGATGGCGAAGACCGAGATCCGGATCCGGGACACCACGATGCCCGCGCGCCGAGACGCCTCCTCGTTGCCGCCGACGGCGTACAGGTGCCGGCCATACGACGTACGGCTGAGGATGAAGTGCCAGCCGGCGAACAGGATCACCAGCAGTACGACGACCCACGGCATGCCCTCAGCCTTGTTGTTGAAGAAGGCGTTGGCGGACAGGTTGCGGTTGATGCCCATCTCGTACGTGAACGCAGCACCGAGCGCGGCCAGGACGACCACCTTCGCCGCGATCACAGTGAACGGCGGACGGGACAGACCCGAGCGCTCGCGTCCGAGTGCGTCGTTGACCTTGACCGCGGCGTACCCGATCACGAACAACGCCCAGAGGACCCAACCGAGCCAGAGCGGCACGAAGCTGTTCTCCAGCTTGATGATCGGCGAGTCGGCGGGGAGCGTCACGGCTCCCTGGCCACCGATCAGAATCAGCGTGACGCCCTGAAAGGCCAGGAACGTCGCCAGGGTGATGACGAACGACGGGACGCCGACCCGCGCGCGCAGCCAGCCGATCCCGAGACCGATCAGGACACCGACGCCCAGGCCGATCAGGAGTCCGAGCCACCAGGGAAAGCCGTGCCGGATCATCAGCACGGCCATGATCGCCGAACACAGGCCGCCGGTCGTGCCGGCGGAGAGGTCGATCTCGCCGAGCAGCAGGACGAAGACCAGGCCCATCGCCATCAGGATGATCGGCGCCGCCTGGATCACCAGTGCCTCGATGTTGTAGGCGCTCAGGAAGCCCTGGTGCACCACGGCGAACACGACGGTGATCACGATCAGGCCGACCATCGCGGGGATGGAGCCCAGCTCGCCACCGCGGACCCGGCCGAGATAGTCGCGAATGTAGGCGCTCAAAGCGCCGAGTCCCTCGACCGGCTCCGCGCTGTCCGGCTTGATGAAGTGATCTGTCTGGGCGCTCATATCGCCGCTCCGGTCGACTCTTCGCGGGACAGTCCCAGGTCACCCGAACGGCCGGCGGTGATCAGCTCGACCACCTGCGTCTGGGTCACGTCCTCGCGTCTCACCTGGGCCGCCATCCGGCCCAGGAACAGGACGCCGATCGAGTCGGCGACCTTCATCACGTCGTTCATGTTGTGCGACACCAGAATCACGGCCACGCCGTGCTCGGCGAGGCGGCGTACCAGGTCGAGCACCTGCTCGGTCTGCGCGACGCCCAGCGCGGCCGTCGGCTCGTCGAGGATGACGATCTTCGACTGCCAGAGCACCGACTTGGCGATCGCCACCGTCTGGCGCTGACCGCCGGACAGGCTCGCGACCTGCTGCCGTACCGACCGCACGGTCCGTACCGACAGCGTGGTCAGCGCCTGCCGTGCCAGCTTCTCCATCGAGTTCTCGTCGAGCGTGTGGAGTCCGGTGACCTTCTCGCGGCCGAGGAACATGTTCTGGACGATGTCCAGGTTGTCTGCCAGCGCCAGGTCCTGGTACACGATCTCGACGCCGAGTTGCGCGGCGTCGCGCGGGCCGGTGACGACGTGCGGCGTACCGTCGAAGACCAGTTCGCCCGCATCGATGCGGTGGATGCCGCCGATGCATTTGATCAGGGTCGACTTGCCCGCGCCGTTGTCGCCGACAAGGGCGGTCACCTCACCGCTGAGCGCGGTGAGGTTGACCGAGGACAACACGTGGACCGGGCCGAACGACTTGTCGACGCCACGCAGTTCCAAAGTGGGTTGGGTGGTCATCACGGAGTCTTGATGCCATTGGCCGCGCACAGCTGAACCAGCGCGGGAGTGGGGCAGACGGCCGCGGCCGTCACGTAGCCGTCGGTCACCGGCTTGGCCACGTTCGCCTTGGTGATGACGGTCGGGTCAGCCAGGTACGCCGGGACCTCGCGACCGGTCGTCGGGTCCTTGACCGTGGTCGGCGCGGTCGGCTTCTGGCCGGCGAGAATCTGGCCCGCCAGCTTGATCGCCACGTCCGCCTCACCGGCGACGGGCTTGTAGATGGTGAAGGCCTGGGTTCCGACCATCACGTTGTCGAGGCCACCGGCGGTGGAGTCCTGCCCGGACACCGCGACCTTGCCGGCGAGGCCCTGGGACTTCAGCACGTTGATGACCGACTGCGCCATGGTGTCGTTGGCAACCATGACCGCGTTGATGTCGGGGTGCTGGCCGAGCATCGTGGTGAACACGGTCTGCGCGGTGGCGGCATCCCAGTTACCGGTCTGGTCGGCGAGCTTCTTCCAGCCCGGCTGCTTCGACAGGACCGAGTTGTAGCCCTGGGCGAACTGCGTGGCGTTGTTGTCGGTCGGCGCACCGTCGATCTCGACGTAGTTGACCGCGCTCTTGTCCTTGACCTGTGGGGCCTGGGTCAGCGCCGTGCCCTGGTCCTCGCCGACCTTCACGTTGTCGTACGAGACGTAGTACGACGCCGTACCGCCGGAGGTGAGCCGGTCGTAGTCGATCGTGACGACGTTGTGCTGCTGGGCGAGGGCCTCGATCGCCTTGCCGGAGCCCGAGTCCAGGTTCACGACCAGGAGGACGCCGATGCCGGCGTTGATCAGAGCCTGCGCCTGCGACTGCTGCGTGGTCGCGCTGCCGTTGGCGTTGTCGATGAAACAGGTGAGCTTGTTGTCCGCGCACTGCGCCTTCAGCTCGTTCGGGTCCGCCGCGACCCAGCGCGGCGAGGACGCCGTGTCGGGCAGCAGGATGCCGACCTTCGTGTTCGCGGGCGGGGCACCGCCGGCCGAGGAGGTCTTGGTGTTTCCGCAGGCGACGAGCCCGGCCGTCATCGCGGTCGCGACTCCGGTCATGGCCACGACGGTGCGGAGTGTTCTACGCATGTCCCAGGGAGCCTTCATACTGGCAACACTCCGCCCGGGCGGCCGTCACATCATCCCGGCAAGCGCCCGACCCACCTACCGGCTAGCCGCACCCCTCACCTCCGGCTAACTGCAACGGAAGCTGCGGGCGCCCGGGCCGAGCTCGCCGCCTGACTCGGGCTGCCCTTGCTGGTGGCAACTGTCAGAGTCGGTACGGTATGGGGATGTTCGAGCTCGGCACTGATGGTCCTCGGTCGATCCTGGTGGGGGTCGACGGGTCGGAGACGTCGCTGCGGGCCGGGTCGTACGCCGCCGGGATGGCCAGGCGTCAAGGCGCGGAGGTGATCGTCCTGTTCGTCCATGTCCCGGCCGGAGGCGGCCTGCTGAACCCGCAACTGATGGAACTGCAGCGCCAATCCCAGGTCACCGTCGTCGAGGAACTGCGGGAAGAGATACACCGCCACGCCGGCGCCCTCGGTCTGCAGGTCACCTTCCACGAACGCCACGGCAACCCGTACCTCGAACTCGTCCGCCTCGCCGACGAACTCCGCGTCGACGCTGTAGTAGTCGGCGCCTCGATGCAGTCCGGGCACCGCCTGATCGGCTCCCTGGCCACCCGCCTGGTCCGGGACGCCCGCTGGCCGGTAACCGTCGTCCCCTGAGGGTGAAGCATGGTGGAAGAGGTCGTTCAGTATCGGTTCCGGCCGGCAACCGGCGATGATGATGCGTTTGTCTACGAACTGCATCGGGCCGCCATGGGTGCGGTTGTCGAGGCTACGTGGGGGCCTTGGGATGAGGCGGTGCAGCGGGGGTTTCATGAGCGGTCGTTCTCGCCGGATCGGCTGCAGATCGTCATGGTCGGCGAGGTGGAGGCCGGGGCTGTCGATGCTGAGTTCGAAACGCCGACCGTTTTCTACATCGGACGGATCGAGATTCTGCCGCGGTTCCAGGGGCTCGGGCTCGGGTCGCGGATTCTGCGGGAGCTGCTCGCGGCGGCTCGGGGGCGCGGAGCCGCCGCGGCAGAACTCCATGTACTGAAGGCGAATCGGGCCAGGTCCCTCTACGAGCGGCTCGGGTTCGTCGTCATCGCGGATGAGGATCCGAAGTTCCGGATGCGGCTGGAGTTGCCGGACGCTGGTGACGCGGCAACAGAGCACTGACCACCGCGATGGCCACGCCGAGCCCGGCCGCTGCCAGGAACACCAAGTCGTAGCCCTCGGCGAAGGAAGCAGGCCGACCGTCGGCTGTTGCGGCTCCGGCGGCCGTGGTGAGGATCGCGAGACCCACTGATCCGCCCACTTGGCTGGCAGTGTTGGCGAGGCCGCCGACGATCCCGGCGTCGCTCTCGGGGACGTCGGCGGTGACCGCGGCCATCAGCGTCGGGAAGGTCAGCCCGATGCCGGCCGCGACGAGCAGCGTCGGCCAGAGGATGCCCGTGAAGTAGCCGGTGCCGGCGCCCGCCTGGGCAAGCCACGCGAACCCGGCCAGGAAGAAGGCACTCCCGGCAAGGATCAACCGACGTACTCCGGTCCGCGGCAACAGAGCCGCAGCCAGTCGCGCGACCACCACGAACGTCACCGCCGCAGGCGTCTGCCCGAGCCCGGATCGCAGCGCGCTGTAGCCGAGGACGTTCTGCAGGAACAGCGACGTGAAGTACCACATCGCGATTGCGATCCCACCGAACAACAGCAGCATGCCATTGCCAACAGCAACCTTCCGGAGCCGGAACAACCGGAGCGGCATCATCGGCCGAGCGGCGACGCGCGCCTCCACCAGCGTGAACACAGCGAGCAGCAGCAGACCGGCCACGATCGGTATGACGACCGGCACCGACGTCCAGCCATGATCGGTGCTCTGCATGACGCCGTAGATGAGCGCGGCCAGCCCGGCCGTGCCCGTGACCGCGCCGGTGAGGTCGAGCGACTCCCGGCGGACGGTGCGTACGCCGGCGAGCGATATCATCGCCACCACGATCAGCACCGCACCGATCGGCACGTTGATCAGGAAGACCCATCGCCACGACAGGCCGGTCGTGAGCGCGCCACCCGCGACCGCGCCGGCCATCCCGCCCACGCCACCAGACGCAGACCAGGCGCCGAATGCCCGCGCACGTGCGCGTTCCTCGGTGAAGTGGGTGTTGATCACGGCCAGCGTCGCCGGCGCGAGCATGGCGGCTCCCACGCCCTGCACGATGCGGGCCGCGACGAGGACCGCCGGGTCTGCGGCCAGACCGCCGACCAGGCTTGCTGCGGAGAACATCAACAACCCGGCGGCAAGCATCCGCCGGTGGCCGAACAGGTCGGCAGCGCGCCCGCCGAGCAACATGAAGCCGGCGAACGTGAGCAGGTAGCCGTTCACCACCCAGGCCAGGCCGGTGGAGCTGAAGCCGAGGTCTCGCTGGATCGAGGGCAGGGCGACGTTCACGATGGACGCGTCCAGGATCACCATGAACTGGCTGGCACACGCCAGCGCCAGGATCATCCACGCGGATCTCCTGACTGCGGGCTGAATTTCTACTGCGGGTTGCATCTCAAGGCCTTCCCGGGAGTCCGGCGAGCGTCGGGTAGTCGGTGTAGCCGCGGTAGTCGCCGCCGTAGAACGTGGTGCTGTCCGGCGTGTTGTAGGGGCCGCCGGCAGCGAGGCGGTCGGGCAGATCGGGGTTGGCCAGGAACAGCGCCCCGAACGCGATCAGATCCGCAGTGCCGTCCTCGATCAGGTCGAGGGCATCCGGACCGGTGGTCTCGGGAAGGGTCTGCGGGTTGAGGATGAACGTGCCGGGCCACTCCTTGCGCAGCCGGTAGGTCAGGTCGCGGTCCGGGCCTTCCATCAGATGCAGGTAGCTCAGTCCGAGCGGAGCCAGTCGTGCGAGCAGAGCGCCGTACGTCCCGTAGGGATCGACCTCGACGATGTCGTTGTTCGGTACGCCGGGTGAGATGCGGAGCCCGACGTTCTCGGCCCCGACCGCGTCGGCCACCGCAGACGCCAGTTCGACGGGGAAGCGGATCCGTCGCTCGGCCGGACCGCCCCAGCCATCGGTACGACGGTTGGCGTTCGGCGCGAGGAACTGGTGGATCAGGTATCCGTTGCCGCCGTGCAGTTCCACCCCGTCGAACCCAGCGGCCATCGCGTTGTGGGCGGCCGCGACGAAGTCGCCGATGGTCCGGGAGATGTCGGTCTCGGTCAGCTCCTTCGGGGTGAGGAAGTCTTGCGGGCCGTCGTGGGTGAACACCTGCCCCTGCGCGGCCGTTGCGGACGGGGCGACCGGGTGCAGGCCATCCGGCAGCAGGCTGGGGTGGCCGATCCGGCCGGTGTGCAGGAGTTGCGCGTAGATCACCCCGCCCGCGCGGTGCACGGCGTCCGTCACCGTTCGCCACGCTGCTACCTGCTCGGCGCTGTGCAGTCCCGGCGTATTGGGGTACCCCTGGCCGACCAGCGAAGGCTGGGTGCCCTCGGTGACGATCAGGCCGGCTCCCGCCCGTTGCGCGTAGTACTCCGCGGTCAGGGCCGTTGGGCTCGCTCCGGGCCCGTAGGCGCGACTGCGGGTCATCGGGGACATCACGATGCGATTCGCCAGGCGCTTGCCACCCAGGTCGTACGGGTCGAAGGCCATCGACATGGTCGGACTCCCGTTCTCGAGGGAGGTCGCCGCCCTCCGCGGCGACCCAATACCTGTTCGAACAGGTAATTCTTCCAAACCATTTCCGCTGACTGTGTGACCTGCGTCACTCAATGCCTTGGATTGCGCGGGACGGACCACCCAGAGGTCGCTCGATCGACGTTCCGCTACAGTGACAACTGGTTGAACAGCTAAACGATCCTGGTGAGAGGCTGATGAGTCCTTCAGAGCACGCGCCGCAGCCGTCCATGCCGGCTCAGCCGCTGACCAACGCGATCGTCCGGGTGGCACGGCTGCACCGGATGATCGCCGGCCAGCTGCTGCGCCCGCTCGGCCTGCGCCTCGGTCAGGAACTGGTGATGATGCAACTGTGGGACCGCGGCCCGCAGAGCCAAACGGAACTGGTCCGCGTCCTCGGCTCCGACTCCGCGACCATGACCCGCACCGTGCGACGACTGGAGAACGCCGGCTTCGTGCGCATCCGGCCCAGCACCACCGACAAGCGCGCCACGATCGTCGAGGCCACCCCCGCCAGCCAGTCCGTACGCCGCGAGGTCGAACGCATCTGGGCCCACCTGGAAGAGAGCGCCACCGGCGACCTCACCCCCACCGAGCAAGCCGACGCACTGGCAATCCTGCAACGCATCGAAACCAGCCTCACCCGCGCCACCACTTAGCCCGTCCGACCTTCATCGGAAGTGATCCCGCCAGGGCACACCAGGGACTTGGCCCGTGTCTTCCACTGGTGTGAGCGGACAGCGGCGGCGCGACCGTGGAGGAGTACAGAGGCACGGTCTAGGAGGCAACTTCATGAAGCTCTTCCGCGGGCGGCAAGGCGCCGAGGCCGCGGCGGGCCGCACCTCTGCGCCGGCGGCCGGCCCGGACAACGGCCCGGTCGTCGTTCTGGTCGACGAGCACACCACCGACCTGGACGCGCTGGAGTGGGCGGCGGCCGAGGCCGCGGCACGGGGCTCGGAGTTGCGGATCGTGTACACGTTCCGCTTTCCCCGTCTGCTCGACCCTGTCGGCAACCCGACCGTGGACCTGCAAGCTCGTGAGTCGGCCGAGGACGTCGTCACAGTGGCCGTACGCCGCGCCCGCCGGATCGCCCCGGACCTGCGCATCAGGACCCACGTCTTCCCGGGCAGGCAAGTCACCGCCCTGGTCACCGAAGCACGCGAGAGCGACAAAGCGCTCATAGTTCTCGGGCATGGTCGCCGGTCCAGGCTCGAAAGGACGCTGACCCGGCGGTTGGCCCGCAGTACGACGGCCTCCCTTGCGGTGATCGGGCTCTCGAAGCGAGGCGCGGTCGGGCCGTCCGCGGGCCGCGTTGTCGTCGGTGTCGACGACAACGGTGGTCCGCCGGCCGCGCTCGGATTCGCGTTCCGCGCCGCGAGGCGCCGGGGCACCGGCCTGACCGTCGTGCACGCCGCCGCATCGAGCCGGCGCAGGTCAGTCGAAGACGCGGTGCAGATCTGGCGGATGGCCTATCCGGAGGTCCACGTCCAGTGGGACTTCACCCGTGGACCGATCGACAGCGCCGTCCTGGCCGAGTCGCCGGCGGCCGCGCTGACAGTACTCGGCGCGGACCGCCACGGTTGGCTCCGACGAGTGGTGCGTGGCTCCGCGTCGTACAACGTCCTGCGGCTTGCCCGCGGCCCGGTCGTGATGGTCGGGGCCGCAACCGTCTGAGCGCCACCACTCCACCGAACTAGCCGTCGGCCCAGGCGTTAGGTGCGGGCGTCGTGGGGGATGCCTGCTGCGGCGTAGGCGTCGGCCTCGTCGAGCGTTTCGTGGCGGAGCAGTTGTTCGGCGATGCCCTCGAGGCGGTCGCGGTTGTCGCGGATCAGCCGCCTGGCCTCCTGGTAGCACTCGTCGATCAGGCGCCGTACTTCGTCGTCGACGGTGTTGAGCAGCGAGTCGGACGCGACGGCCCGTGGGTCGCCGTCGACCGGTAGCACCGACACCGGTCCGACTGCGGCGGACATACCCCACCGGCCGACCATCGAACGGGCGATCTGGGTGGCGGTCTGCAGATCGCTCTCGGCGCCGGTGGTGACCACGCCGAGGATCTCCTGCTCGGCCGCCATCCCGCCGAGAGCTCCGATGATGCGGCCGCGCAGGTACTCCGCGTCGTAGCCGTACCGATCCATCTCGGGCGTCGACAACGTCACCCCGAGCGCGCGACCGCGGGGAATGATCGACACCTTGCGGACCGGGTCCGCGCCGACCTGGATCATGCCGAGGAGTGCGTGCCCGCCCTCGTGGTACGCCGTACGGCGTCGCTCCTCCTCCGGCATCACGACGTTGCGGGCGGTACCCA
This sequence comes from Kribbella pittospori, assembly GCF_004331465.1. Classification (GTDB taxonomy): domain Bacteria; phylum Actinomycetota; class Actinomycetes; order Propionibacteriales; family Kribbellaceae; genus Kribbella; species Kribbella pittospori. The sequence continues at coordinate 286,373 of NZ_SJKB01000010.1, read as the reverse complement.
GCTGGATCTTCTCCAGCGCGTCGGTCAGGTCCCGGCGGACGATCTCCGACCGGCCGTCGCGAGCAGCAGCCAGGGCTGCCTCGTTCAACAGGTTCGCCAGGTCGGCGCCGGTCATGCCCGGAGTCGACTTGGACACCGCAGTCAAGTCGACGTCGGCGGCCAGCGGCTTGCCCCGCGCGTGCACGCGAAGAATCGCCTCCCGGCCCTTCTGATCCGGGGCATGGACGGTGATCGTCCGGTCGAACCTGCCGGGTCGCAGCAGCGCCGCATCCAGCACGTCGGCCCGGTTCGTGGCCGCCAGCACGACCACACCCTCCGTTCCCGAGAACCCGTCCATCTCGGTGAGGATCTGGTTCAGCGTCTGCTCGCCCTCGTCGTGACCACCGAACGAGCGGGCGCCGCCCCGGGCCCGGCCGATGGTGTCGATCTCGTCGATGAAGATGATGGCCGGCGCGACCTTCCGGGCCTCGCTGAACAACTGGCGGACCCGGCTCGCCCCGACACCGACGATCGCCTCGATGAACTCCGAGGCGGCGGCCGAGAAGAACGGCACCCCGGCCTCGCCGGCCGTAGCCCGCGCGAGCAGTGTCTTCCCGGTCCCGGGTGCGCCCGAGAGCAGCACGCCCTTCGGCGCCCGGGCACCGAGCCGGCGGTACTTGTCCGGGTCCTTCAGATAGTCGACGATCTCGGAGATCTCGTCCTCGACCTCGTCGATCCCGGCGACGTCGGCGAAGGTGGTCCGCACGGTCTGCGGGTCGACCGGCTTCTTCTGCCCACCACCGAGCAGACCGCTCAGCCCTCCCCCGGCCGCGCGTTGCTGGCGCCGGAACAGCCAGATGTAGAACCCGACCAGCAGCAGGATCGGAGCGAACGAGATCAGCAGGTTCCACAGTGCTCCGCGCTGCTGGACCACCGGAGTGGCCTTCACCGTGGTGCCGGCCTTCTGCAGGGCGCTGTACAGATCGTCGTTGGCGAACGTCGGCCGCTCGGTGGTGAACTTCGTGTACTTCGAGTCGCTCTTGCCCGGCACCGGGGCCTCGTTCTTGAGCTGGCCCTGGATCGTGTCACCGCGGGCGAAGATCTCCGAGACGTTGCCCTTCTGCACCTGCGCCGAGAACTCGGTGTAGGACACCGTCTCCGCGCTGCCCGACATCTGGTCCTGCATCGTGGTCAGCAGGAACAGCACCAGGTAACCGCCGACGATGAACGCCACCCACCGCAGCCAGCTCGGCCGCCGCGGCTTGTCCCCCTGCTTGCGCGGCGGGAGCCCCTCGGTCCGCCACGGCTGGTCGGCGGGCCGCTGCGAACCGTTGGATCGGTCGTCCGGATCCGACGGGGGCTGCTCACGCGGTCGCTGGTCCTGGTCGCTCATCGTCGGCTCCGTTGTCTCGGGTTGCCTCCATCATCGGGCCGGGCGACCGGAATCGCGCTAGTGCAACTCCCCGGTCCTGAGTCCAGGGACTCTCCCTGGTGCGACCCGCCCAACCGGCGAGCGAGCGTGGACACAGCACCTGTCGAGGAAGGAACCGAATATGACAACCGAGTACGACGTGATCGTCCTGGGCGGCGGATCACCCGGCGAGCACACCGCCGGTGCCCTGGCCGAGGGCGGCCTGCGGGTCGCTGTCGTCGAACGTGAACTGGTCGGCGGCGAGTGCTCCTACTACGCCTGCATCCCGTCCAAGTCGTTGCTCCGTCCGGGCGAGGCCGTGCGGGGCGCGCGGGACGCCGGTGCCACTGCAGAGGTCGATGTCGAGGCGGTGTTCGCCTGGCGCGACTTCATGGTGTCGGACTACTCCGACGCCGGTCAGGAGCAGTGGCTGGCCAAGAACGGTATCGACCTGCTCCGCGGCTCCGGCCGCCTGGCGGGACCGGGTGTCGTGGAGATTGACGGCGTACGGCACACGGCCGGCAACGTCGTACTCGCCAACGGTGCGGATGCGGCCATCCCACCGATCCCAGGTCTGCGCGAACTCGAGGGTGCCTGGACGAGTCGCGAGGCGACCGGCATGAAGGCGGTCCCCCGCCACCTGCTCATCATCGGTGGCGGTCCGGTCGGCACTGAGCTGGCCCAGGTCGTACGACGCCTCGGCGGTGAGGTGACGCTGGTCGACCAGGCCCAACGCCTGCTGTACCGGGAGCCCGCGCCGCTGGGCGATGCGCTCGGCGAGTCACTCCGCCGGGAGGGGATCGAGCTCGTCCTCGGGGTCGAGATCGCCGCTGCGCGGCTCGACGGCGACGACTACGTGCTGAGTCTCAGTGACGGCCGGGACTTGCGCGGCGACAAGCTCCTCGTGGCCACCGGCCGTCGCCCGCGCGTGGAAGGGATCGGGCTGGAGACCTTCGGCATCACACCCGACCGTCGCGGTGTTCCGGTCGACTCCCGGCTCCGCGCCGGTGAGCGGCTCTGGGCCGTCGGCGACATCACCGGTCTGTGGCCGCTGACCCACGTCGGCAAGTACCAGGGCGAGGTCGTTGCCGCCAACATCCTCGGCGATCCGCGGGAGGCGAACTACGACGCGGTCCCGCGGGTCGTCTACACCGATCCACAGGCGGCCTCGGTCGGAGCGATCGAGGCGTCGTACAGCGGGACGGCCGCGCTCTCCGGCGTCGCCAAGACGGCCACCTACACCCACGCGTACGCCGAGTCGAACGGCTTCCTCACCGTGCTCAGCGATGGGCACAAGCTGACCGGCGCGTACGCCCTCGGGCCTGAGGCCGGCGAATGGCTGCAACAGGCTGCTCTCGCGATCCGGGCCGCCGTACCCCTCGACGTACTGCGCGACGTGATCCAGCCCTTCCCGACCTTCTCCGAGATCTACGTCGAAGCGCTCAAAGCCTTGCGAACCTAGTTCGCCGCGCCCACCGTCGCCTCCGTGGTGACGGCGAGGGCGCAGCCGTGGTGCGGGGCCGGCGGGGCGAGGCGGGGTGCCTCGGCCCGGTCGTTCGACACGAAGACGGCGACCAGTACGGCGGCTACCGCACAGACCCCGCCGAGGACGAGCATCGCCGGGCGGTAGCCGTCGGCGAGTGAGTCGGCGAGGCTGCTGCCCGCCGTCGCACCGATGAGCAGAGGCACAAGAGCGATCACGGCCAGTGCGCCGACCCGGGCGGCCGCGTCGTTGATCGCGGACGCCTCGCCGAGATCGGCGTCGCTGACAGCTGCGAGAACAGCCGCCGTCAGCGGCGCGACCATCACGCCCTGTCCGACGCCCAGCACCAGTGCGGCGGGCAGGATCGTGCCGACGTAGCTGGAACCGGGAGCCGCCTGGGCCAGCCAGACCTGAGCGGCCGCGATGATGAGGATCCCCGCGAACATCAGCCACCGCGGCCCGAGACGAGACACGAGCGCTCCGCTGAACGGCGACAGGAGGAGGAACACGATGGACGCCGGGATCAGCGCCGCCCCGGCCTGCGCGGCCGTGTAGCCGAGGCTGAGTTGGCAGTTCACCACGAACAAGTAGCCGCCCGCCGCGAGAGCGCCGTACACGAGGACCGTCACGACGTTGATCGCGTCGAACTGGCGCGACTCGAACAGCGAGAGCCGCAGGAGTGGTGCGCGTCGGCGGTTCTCGACCGGCAGCAACGCGATCAGCCCTAGGGCACCGATCACACCCGGGACCAGCACGCGCGCGCTCGACCAACCTGCACTGGGCCCCTCGGTCAACGCGTAGATCAGGCCGCCCAATCCGACGACTCCGAGCACCGCACCGACCACGTCGACCGACAGCGCCGGCCGATCGCGAGTCGTCTCGGGCACATGCCGCAGTACGGCGAACACGGCCACGAACAACGGCAGTGGGAGCAGGAACACCCAGCGCCAGGACGCGTTGTCGATCAGCCAGCCGCCGCCGTACGGACCGATGGTGCTCAGGGCTGTGGACAGGCCCGCCCAGATCCCGATGCCCTTCGCGCGATCGGCGACGCGCAGCGTGCCGTTCAGCAAGGCAAGACTGATCGGTACGACGAGGGCCGCGCCGATGCCCTGGATCGCCCGGGCACCGATCAGCCAGCCGATCGATTGAGCGACCGCGCAGAGGAACGACGCCCCGAGCATGACGAGCAGGCCGACCACGAGCACGCGCCGCCGGCCGAACCGATCGGCCAGTGCACCGGCCAGGAGCAGCAGCGACGCGACGGCGAGGAGGTAGGCCGTCAGTGTCCACTGCACCGACGAGACACCGGCGCCGAAGTGCCTGCCGATCGCCGGCACCGCGACGTTCACGACGTACGCGTCGTACCACGCGATCCCCGAGGCGAGCACGGTCGCCGCGACAATCGCGACGCCGGCCCGGCTGCGCAGTGGGACGAGGAGATCGGAGGTAGGCATGGTCGGCTCCCGGGGTGACGGCGATGTTCACGTCCGACCTTCCTCCACGCCGCACGTAGGTCGCACCAGTGAGTCACCCTGGTGCGACGGAATAGTCGCGGCGCGAGGATCGTCTGTACAAGCAGACACCCATCCAGGAGGCACACATGAGCACCACCCAGGACTCGACCGGAGTTGCCGGCGCCGACGGGCGCACCGGGAAGGTTCCGTTCAAGTTCGAGGCCACCGTCATCCCGGTGACCGACGTCGACGCCGCGAAGGCGTTCTATGCGAACCTCGGCTGGCGCGAAGACGCGGACTTCGCCTTCGACAACGGCTTCCGGGTTGTCCAGTTCACCCCGCCGGGGTCGCCGGCCTCGGTCCAGTTCGGCGCCGGCATCACCTCGGCCACGCCGGGCTCGGCCCAGGGTCTGTACCTGATCGTGTCCGACATCCAGGCGGCTCGCGACGAGCTCGCCGGGCTCGGTGTCGAGGTCAGCGAGGTGTTCCACCCCGGTGCGCCGGGCGCCCAGTTCCACACCGACGGCAGCGATCGCGTCGGCGGGCGGGCAGAGGAGGGCGCCAGCTACAGCTCGTTCGCGACGTTCAGCGACCCGGACGGCAACCGCTGGCTGCTGCAGGAGATCACCAGCCGGCTCCCCGGCCGGATCGAGTCCGACGAAACGTCGTTCGCCTCCGTCGACGACCTGCGCGACGCGCTGATCCGGGCGGCCACGGCCCACGGCGAACACGAGAAGCGCCACGGCGGCGAGTTCGACGAGAACTGGCCGGCCTGGTACGCCGAGTACATGGCCGCCGAACAGTCCGGTGCCAAACTCCCGGAATAAGCAGCGGAGACGTTCAATGCGTGCCGACATCACTCCCGGGAGTGCGTTCCCCGACTACGAGTTGCCGGATCACACCAGCGTTCCGCGGAAGCTCAGTGAGTTGCAGGGGGACGATCCGATGATTCTCACGCTGGCGCGCGGGCACTACTGCCCGAAGGAGCACCAGCAGCACCAGGAGCTCGCGGCGTTCTATCCGAAGATCGCGGTCGGGTACGCCCAGATCGTCACGATCGCGACCGACGAGCACCACACCCTGCAGGAGTTCCGCGCGTCGGTCGGCGCGCAGTGGCCGTTCCTGGAGGACCCGGGACGGATCGTCCAGCGGGACCTCGACATCCAGGAGTACACCGATCCCGAGAACGACCCGATGATCCCGCACACCATCGTCCTCAAACCGGGACTGGTGGTCCACAGCATCTACAACGGGTACTGGTTCTGGGGCCGGCCGTCGATCGCCGAGCTGTGGCGGGACCTCCGGGAGGTCAGCCAGGAATGCCGTCCGGACTGGGACCTCAGCACGCCCGGACTGCGCGCCGCCTGGGACGCCGGCGATCTCAGCTCGTTCCACGGCTGGAACAAGGAGCCCACAACGGACGACTGAGACCGCCGCGTGGCGTGGTTATGCTCGCAGCATGACTGGCGAGGTCGAGCAGTTGTGTGCGGCGCTCGATGGGTTGCGGGCCGGAGTGCTGAAGAAGTCGGCCGGGCTGAGTGAGGCGGATGCGCGGCGCAGTACGGTCGATTCCGGTACCAACATCGCCGGCCTGATCCAGCACCTGACGTTCGTCGAGTCGCTGTGGTTCGAGGAGATCGTGGCCGGACGGAAGGCGACCCGGGGGAAGCGGTCGATGCAGGTCGACCCAACGGTTTCGCTGAAGGACCTTCGCGCCGACTACCGCGCTGCCTGCCAGACCAGCAACGAGATCGTCGCCGCGATCGGCGACGCGGACGCACCGGTGACCCGCAACGGCAAGAGCCACGACCTGCGCTGGGCGATCCTGGCCGTCATCGGCGAGACCTCCCGGCACGCCGGCCACGCCGACATCATCCGCGAACAGATCGACGGCACCACCGGCCGCTGACTCATCGTTCGACGCCGGGGGCCGGCGTCCGGTTATCGGGAGTGCGTTTGATTTTCGGTCACCGGGGACTTCACAGTTGAAAGATGGACAGGTCCGAAGAGGATCGCGCGATCGCCGAGGCGATCGTGCGCCTGCGCAAGCAGTTCCCTGACGTCCCCGCCGACGATGTCGCGGCCGCGGTCGAGGCCAGCCGGCCCGAGTTCGAACCCAACCCGATCCGGGATTTCGTGCCGCTGTTCGTCGAGCGTGGCGCGAAGGACAGACTCCGGGGCCGGGTGCCCAGCTGACCCCGCCACTCCATCGCGACGGCTCGCCGGAAATCGCGACCCTCCGCTGAGGTCCGTAGATGGTTGACTATGGCGATGGATGACGCTCAGTACGGCCCGCACCGGTTCTCGGGTGGCGGCGAGGAAACGGATACCTTTCGCGGTGCGGCGTTCCGGGTCGCGGATCTCCGCGGCGCACGCTTCACCGACTGCGATCTGTCCGGGGTGAAGATCGTCGACGGCTGCCTGGTCGACGTCGACATCTCGGGATACGTCGAGCGGCTGCTCGTCAACGGAGTCGACGTGACCGGGTACGTCGACGCCGAACTCGACCGCCGGCATCCCGAGCGCGTCCAGCTCCGCGAGATCCAGGACGCCGACGGCTTCCGCGCGATGTGGGACACGGTCGAGAAGCTCTGGTCCGACGCCATCGCACGTGCCGAACGCCTGCCCGAGGCCGCCTGGAACGAACGCGTCGACGGCGAATGGTCCTTCGCCGAGACCCTGCGCCACCTCGTCTTCATCGTCGACGCCTGGCTCAGCCGCACGGTCCTCGACCAGGAACGCCCGTACCATCCGCTCGGCGTCATCCAGTCCTGGTACGCCGACCAGGATGCGGTTGCCCTAGGCATCGACCTCGACGCGACCCCGGCGTACGACGAAGTCCTCCGGGTCCTCGCCGACCGGATGGCCCTGGTACGCCGTACCGTCGACGCCCTCACCAACGCCGACCTCGGCCGGACCAGCAACCGCAACCCGGCTCCCGGCTATCCCGACGAACCCTTCGCGGTCGCCGAATGCCTCGCCGTACTGATGGAAGAAGCCTGCGAGCACTACCGCTTCGCAACCCGCGACCTCGCAATCCTCGAAGCCCGCTGACCCGTCACCGGGTGCTTCTGACACCTACCGGCCGCCCGTTCGGGTCGTAGCGGCGGCGGAGGGTGAAGGCCTTCGGGGATGGACCCCAGCGGCGCAGGTAGTCGAGGCGGGCCAGGGCGTCCTCGACGGTCGGGTGCTCACCCGCGGCCAGCCACCAGAGTGCGGTCGACGGCTGCTGGACCTTCTCGAACCACCGGCTCCGCTTCAGCACGAAGCGACCGTGCGCGCTGCGATAGACGAACGCATGCAGGTCCTCGTACGACGACCACACCGACAGGTTCACCACATCGCGCGCACCGCCAGGCCCGTGGGTCAGTACGTGCCCATCGGCAGCCGGGAGGCGCCAGACGAAGCCCGGGCTCTGGTCCGCGAGCCGGTTGACCGGATCCAGCGCCGCGATGAACTCACCGACGACAGGCGAGCCGGCCTCCGCCCGCATCCTCGCGACATTGACCTGAGCAAGGTTGAACTCCACCAGATCCCTTCCGCCGATCGGTTCACCGATCATGCCAGCGGAAGTCGCAGATCACCGCTCTGTGGTCGGACGGGAAGACGCCGTCCACAGCATCCCCAGCGATGACGGCCGACTCGACGTTGACGAGCTGATCCTCGTGCCCGGGCCGGTAGAAAATGTGGTCGATCCGCTGGTCGACCAACTCCGGGCCGGCTTCGAGCGGAGCAGACGGATGCGTCGAGGGCAGCGTGACCGCGTCCGATGCGCCGTTCCCATCCACCCAGGCGTCGATCAGTACGTCGCGCAACGGCCGCAGTACGGCGCTGTCGGGCGCGGCGTTCAGGTCTCCCATCACCAAGGACGGACACGGTCCGTCGGTGGCGGGATCGGTGGCGAGGTCGGCCAGTAGGCCGGCTTGAGCCAGCCGGTCATCGCTGTATGTCGTCGCGTGCTCGAGGCACGCCACGAGGATCGGGAGCGGGCCGGCGGGATGAGCGACCGAGGCTCTCAGGACGACCGGATCCCACGCGCGGTGGCGTGACGGCATCGCGATCACGTCCTGGTTCAGGATCGGCCAGCGGCTGAGCAACGCCACCCCGAGTTCGACACCCTCGTGGTCCGGAAGCACCGGCGGATCTGGCGCAGTCGGATACGAGGGAGCCGCGAACGTCGAGTGGAAGCCGAGCTGCTGCGCGAGTTCCTCGGCCTGCGTCGTACCGTCTGCGCTCCAGACCTCCTGCAAGGCGACGACATCGGGCGTGAACCGCTCGATCGTTGCGAGGATCCCGGGCTGCCGCTCACGCCACCGAGGTCCGAACCGCCACCAGATGTTCCAGGTCATCGCCCGGACCTGATGATCAACCACCAAGGGCTACTGACTTGTGCGGCCGATTGCGGGCTTCGGGCGGCTTCTGGCCACCGCTTTGCTCGTGTTGTTCCGGAGACTTCGGGGCCGGGCACACCGGTCCGCGACGAATCGGTCCGCCGCCGAGTCTCCGGCTCTTCCACTGCTTCTCGTCGTAGTCGTAGTACGTATCGACACCACCGACGGTCATCATTCCTCCAGCCACAACCCGAATCCCACTTCGGCTGCTGACTGCTCAACAGGCCCACCCGGGGGCAAGCTTGCCACCATTGCGGTATACCGCACTAGCCCCCTGAGGCACTCAACCGGATTACGGACTCCGCTCGATCCCGGAGTCTTACTTCGGTAATTTGCGGGTGTCGATCAGGCGCTGGGCCACGTCGCGGAGCTTGGTGTTGGTGTCCTGGGAGTACCGCTTGAGGATCGCGAACGCGCGATCGCCGTCCACGCCGTACCGCTCCATCAGGATGCCCATCGCCTGCCCGACCAGCTTGCGCGCGTCGACCGCCTGAGCCAGGCTGGCCTCCTTGCGCGCGGTCGCCACCGCCACCGACGCATGCCTGGCCAGGATGTGCGCGACCGCCTCGTCGTCAGCGTCGAACGCATCCGGCGTCGCGCTGTACAACCCGAGTACGCCGACTGTGCCGGCTGCCGTCGTCAGGGGAACGTCGAGAACGCTGCGGACACCCAGCGACAGCACCTTCGCCGCCCAGTCCGGCCACCGGCCGTCCGTCGCGGTGTCTCGCACCAGCAGCGTGCTGTGCTCACGCATCGACACCACCAGGGGACCTTCGCGACTCGCCATCTGCCACTGGTAGATCTCCCCAACCACCGGATCCGTCACCGCCGGAACCTCAGGCCGCCCGCGAGTGGCCAGCGCGACACCGGCGTGCGAACAACCCAGCGCCTGCAGCGCGAACTCCACCACGGCCTGCACCGTCTCCTCGACCCCCGCCGAGTCATGCAACTCGAGCGCCAGGCGCGCGAACACACCAGCCACCGCGTCCGTGTCCGGGACGAGCCCCGATCGGGCAGGTCCCCGGTCGAGGACGCCGGCATCCGCCGCGTCTTCCAACTCACCGCGTTCCATGGCCCCTATTTTGCCCCGCAACTCCTCAGACCGGTACGAACCGTGCCTGTGGCGTGCTGAGGTGACCCCACGCATCCGACCGGCGGAGGTGGGGTCGCCTGCCCGTACTGACCTGAAACGACTCCCGATCGGCGCACTGCTTCCGTGGCTGCACGTGCCGGGGCGCTGGGGCATACCCCCCCGGCGGGCGGTAGGACTCTCAGGCGACTGCGGCCTTGACACCGCGGGTCGATCACGCGCTGTCAGTCTGTGAAGGCGTCCTTGGCTTTCTCGCCGGCCTGCTTCAGGTCGGCCTTCGTCTTCTCCGCCTGCCCTTCGGCCTGCAGATCGCGATTGTCGGTCGCGTCCCCGGTCTTCTCCTTGATCTTGCCCTTGGCCGACTCGGCGGCGTGCTTCATCTTGTCGCCAGCATCCATCGAACTCTCCTCCTCGAAGTTCCGGACGTTTGTCGCGCTCCGGGTGCCCCCGATCCGCCGATCCATGCGCATGCGGCTGGGGTGGATCCCCCACGCATCCGACCTTGAGGCAGGCTGTCGCGCCGATGCGATGTCCGGAAACAAATCGCCACCAGGCGACGACAACTTTCCGGAAAGCCGTCCAACTGGTACATGGTCATGAGGTTGGTGACAGGCCGGATCCGGGCCGGTGACCGGAGGCATCCACCTACAGTCAGCTCGGCCACGCCGACGTTCCCTCCGAAGCATCACCCGCTCACGCGCCCCCATCGGGTGAATACATCAGCGCCACGACCACCTCCCGGCAGTCGATCGCAGGCGGCAGCCTGCCCTCAAGGCTGGGCGGGAGGGTCCGCGAGCACGCGACGACAGGAGCGCGCGTAGCGGATGCGTGGGATTACAAGATCACAGGATGTAGCGGTCGCCCGGCCGGATGATGCGGAGCCAACGCGAGCCGTAGCCATCCACATCGAGACAGATCATGCCGTCCTCCTGGACGTCCGTGGTGCCATCGTGCAGGAGATCGACCGCTTGTACGCCGACCCCAGCACCCGCCACCGCCAAGGTGACCCGAGCCGGTTCCGCAGCGAAGTTGTGGAGGGCAACGATCGTCCCATCCTCGTGGTCAGACCGGTGCGCGAAGACCGACGGCGACTCGTGTTCAAGGATCGTGCACTCGCCCCACGACAGCTCGGGACACTCCCGATACCGCCGGATCAACAGCCGCATCCAGTTCAGCAGCGACTCCGGATCGCGCCGCTGAGCAGCGACGTTGACGTGCTCAGGACCAAACTCCCCCTCAGTCACCGGAGCGGCCAGCTCAGCAGGGTCAGCGGTCGAGAACCCGCCGTTCAACCCAGTCGTCCACTGCATAGGCGTCCGTACGGCGTTGCGCCCTTCCGCAGCGAGGTTCTCCCCCATCCCGATCTCCTCGCCGTAGAACAGCACCGGCGTACCAGGCAACGAGAACAGCAAGCTGTACACCATCTTCAGCCGGGCAAGGTCGTTCCCCAACATCGGCGGCAACCGCCGGCGCAGACCGCGGCCGTACAGCTGCATGTTCTCCGCCGGACCGAACGCGTCGAACACCTCCTGGCGTTCCTCGTCGGACAGCTTGTCCAGCGTGAGTTCGTCGTGGTTGCGGACGAACGTGCCCCACTGGCCCTCCTCCGGCCGATCCGGACGCGACCGCAACGCCTGCACCAGCTCGGCCGGATCGTTGCGCGCCAGGGACAGATACAGCCGCTGCATCCCGATGAAGTCGAAACACATCGTCAGCTCGTCGCCGTCCTCGTCCCCGAAGAAGCGCCGTACGTCGGGATAGGGCAGATTGACCTCGCCGAGCAGCATCGACTGACCGCGCCGCCGATCCAGGAACGCCCGCAGGTCACGCAGATAGTCGTGCGGATCCGGCAGGCCGGATGCATCGAGCGCGCCGGCGGTGTCGAGCAGGAACGGTACGGCGTCGACCCGGAACCCGGACATCCCCAGCTGCGACCAGAACCCGATCACCCGCTCGATCTCCTCACGCACCTCCGCGTTCGCGATGTCAAGATCCGGCTGGTGCTTGTAGAACCGGTGCAGGTAGTACTGACCGGCCTCCTCGTCGTACTGCCACAGGCTGTCCTCCTGGTCCGGGAAGACGATTCCCTTGTCCGCGTCGGGCGGCGGCTCGTCCCGCCAGACGTACCAGCCCCGGTACGGCGATTGCCGCGACTCCCGCGCACTCCGGAACCACGGATGCTGGTCAGAAGTGTGGTTGACGACCAGGTCGGCGATCACCCGGATCCCGCGGTCCTGCGCGAGCGTGAGCAGCTCGACCAGATCGCCGTGCGACCCCAGCCGGGGATCGACCCCGTAGAAGTCGGTGATGTCATACCCGTCGTCGCGGTCCGGCGTCGGATAGAACGGCATCAACCACAGGCAAGTGACGCCGAGCTCGGCCAGATGGTCGATCCGCTGACTCACGCCCTGCAGATCACCGCGCCCGTCACCGTCGGTGTCGAAGAACGTCTCGACATCGAGGCAGTACACCACCGCGTTCTTCCACCAGACGTCAGCAGTCTCGGTCAGCCGCATGCCTTCCCGTGCCCCGGCCCAAACCTGTGCATCCGGTACGGCGATCGGGGTACCGGTCGGACCGAGTCCTGAATCGAGCTGAGGAGGCGGAGGGCGTGACGAAGCAGGTCGTGGTGGTGACGGGCGCGAGTGGTGGGATCGGTCGCGCGAGTGCGATCGCGTTCGCCCGGCGGGGCGCCAAGGTCGCGTTGCTGGCACGGGGCAAGGAAGGCCTCGAGGGTGCGGCTCGCGACGTGGAGGCGGCCGGCGGTACGGCGCTCGCGATCCCGGTCGACGTCGCCGAGTACGAACAGGTCGAGGCAGCCGCGCAGCGCGTCGAGGACGAACTCGGGCCGATCGATGTCTGGGCCAACGTTGCCTTCACCTCGGTGTTCGCGCCGTTCACGCAGATCGAGCCGAAGGAGTTCAAGCGGGCGACCGAGGTGACGTACCTCGGCTATGTCTACGGCACCCGCGCCGCACTGGACCGGATGAAGCCGCGCGACCGGGGGTCGATCGTGCAGGTCGGGTCCGCGTTGGCGTACCGCGGCATCCCGCTGCAATCGGCGTACTGCGGAGCCAAGCACGCGATCCAGGGATTCCACGACTCGTTGCGGTGCGAACTGCTGCACGACAAGTCCAACGTGCGCGTCACGATGGTGCAGATGCCTGCCGTGAACACCCCGCAGTTCTCCTGGGTCCTGTCGAAGCTGCCCAAGCATCCGCAGCCGGTGCCGCCGATCTTCCAGCCCGAGGTCGCAGCCGACGCGGTGGTGTTCGCCGCGGACCATCCACAGCGCCGCGAGTACTGGGTCGGTACGCCGACCGTCGCCACGCTGATCGCGAACAAGTTCGCCGCCGGACTGCTGGACCGCTACCTGGCCCGAACCGGCTACAAGTCCCAGCAGACCGACTCGGTCTCCGACCCTGACCAGGCCGCGAACCTCTGGCACCCGGCCGATCAGAAGGAGGGCCAGGACTACGGGACGCACGGCGTCTTCGACGACCGTTCAACCCCGCGCAGCTACCAACTCTGGGCGTCCCAGCACCGCGGCCTGGTCACCACCGCGCTGGCCACCTGCACAGCGGCCGCAACCGCCGTCCTCACCGCTCGCCACTCTCGAAGCCGCTGACGAGCTCACTCGGTTCCGTCGAGGGCGATCGCGTTGCCGGTCACGGCGATCTCACGCGTGATGTTGCCAGGCTGCACGTACAGAGTCAGGCTGGCTTCGCGAAGGCCACTGCCGGACGGCCGGAATTCCACCCGCACCGAGCACCCGGTTCCCGGCTTCAACCTCCCGTCGCACCGGTGGGTGATCAGGAAGTCGTCAGCGTGAGCACCGCTCATCTCCCCGGTGGCAATCTCGACGGTCTTGGCCCCGGCGTTCCCGACGCCGATCTGCTTGCAGACCTTCACGTCGCCCACCGGGATCTCCGGGCACTCCCGCCGGTCCGGCAGCTCGATCGCCGCGCCGGCCTGCGAAGGCCCCGATGGCTCGGGCGAGGGTGCAGGCGAAGTGGGCGAGTCCGACGGTTCGGGCACTGGCGTGGGATTCGTCGCTGGACCGGCTTGCGGAGGGGTCGGTGTCGGGCCCCGTTTCGTGTACACGAAGGTGCCCGCGCGGTCCGAGGTCAGTGATCCGTGGCCCGCGATCGCCTCGGGCAGAGTGAACCCACCGAGGCTGACGACGAAGGCGATGGCGGTCACGGACGCGATGCCGACAGTACGGATCACCCCCGGTCCTCGCGTGGTGAACATCGCCACCACCAACGGGCTCAGTACGGCGCCGAGTACGGTCGCGATCCGCCCCGCGCCCAGCGCCGGAATGATCGCCGCGCACACGACGGACGACAACACGCCGAAGAAGAGCGACGTACCGCTGAACGCGTTCGTCTCTCTGAGCTGCCGTCTGATGCGATGGTTCTGCTGCGTTCCCATGTCCCGTCTCCCCTCGGACGTGGCCATGCCAACCGGAGTCAGATCCGCCGGATCTGATACCACCGCCCGCACCCGAATCCGGATGTATCCGGGCGCGGCCTCGCGACTCTGGTTCGGGAGGGGAAGAGAACGAACCGGAGGGATCCAGTGACCACCACAGCACGTCCTGCCACTGCCCGGCCTGGCATTGCCCGGCCGCGGAACAAGGCCGCGATGAAGCCGATGACCCGGCGGATGATCGGCGCGATCAACTTCGCCGAGGCGATCATCACGCTGGTCGGTCTGATCGCGGCGTACGGCATCGCCGAGCGGCTCGTGTCCGACCAGGAGATCACCGGGTCGGCCGGCATCGCGACCCGGACGGTGCACTGGTGGGGCCCGGACTTCACGACCACGTTGAACATGTCGCTGCTGATCGTCGGCGCGGCAGCCGGCGCCGTCGGCAGCGTCATCCATCAGAGCATGGTCTTCGCCCAGCGGGCCGGTCTGGAGACGCTGGAGCGCGGGTTCGTCTGGTGGTACCTGCTGCGTCCGGTCTGGTCCGCTCTGCTGGGCTCGGTGATCGTCGTCGCCGTCAACACCGGCCTGATCAGCATCGGCGACGAGACGACCTCCTCGGCCGGCGTGACAGTGCTGATGATGACGGGCTGCCTGGCCGGTCTGTTCACCGATCAGGCGATGGTGCGACTGCGTCCGCTGCTGGGCGTCACTCCGCCCGAGGACTCCCAGGTCCCGGACGAAGAGACGACCCCGAACGACGACCAGCGCTGAACCCGGCTACTCCGGCAGCAGCACAGCTCCGACACCGGGTTGTGCTGCCTGCCGGGCCTCCGCGATCAATGCGGCCGCCGCGTCCCGGCCGTTCTCGCCGGTTCGCGACATCCGCGCTGCGATCAGCCCGGCGACGAGCGGCGTACTGAACGACGTACCGCTCCATCTCGCCATGCCGTGGAACTCCTCCTGCCGCGGCGGGCGTCCGGGACCCACGTGCGGCGGCTCGCGATACGTGTAGTTCCCGACCGGGAACGCGTTGATCAGGTCCTGCCCGGGCGCATAGACGTCGACCCAGCCGCCGTAGTCGCTGAAGCTCGCTCGTCCGTGCCAGTACGTGTTGAGCGCTCCGACGGACACGGTGTACGGCGCCGCGGCCGGCCAGAACGCCTTCCGGTCGGCATAGTTGCCCGCAGCAACTACGAAGACGACACCCTTGTGATGGCTGAGACGTCGTTCGTTGAAGACCCCGAAGGTTGGCAGGCCGGTCGCGTCGTGGCAGTACGTGCCCGCCGACATGCTGATGATGTCGGGGTCGTCCTTCTCGATGATCTCGTCCAGCTTCGCGACCAGGTCGGACTCCACCACCGTGCCCTCGGGTCCGAACCCCTTCCGGACGCAGACCTCCGCGAGCGGGGCGACGGACCTGATGACTCCCGCGATGAACGTTCCGTGGCCGGCGTAGAACTCCAGAGTGTTGCCGAGGATCCCGAGGTCCTTGTCCCCCTCCACGCCTTTCAGCCAGTCGCTGCGGTCCGGCGCCGTGTCATCGAAGCCCGTGTCGACGACGACGATCTTGACGCCCTCGCCGGCGGATCGATGCGGTGTGTACCCGGGATACGGGGCGCTTCCGGCCGGCACCGGCTCAGGCTCGGTCGCCGGACAACCTGCACCGTTGCCCCGGCCACCGGTGATGGAGACGAGATGATTCGGTGTCCCCACCCCAGGCCCAAGCCCAGTGACAAGCACCGTCTGCGGCACCGTATTCGGCGGGCGCTCCCCTTCTTCGGATCCCGCACCTTCCGCGGACCCCGCATCGTCCGCGGGCCGCTCGCCCTGCTCCGGCCCGGAGCTTTCCGCCGGTGTGTCCACGTCCCCTGGCTGATCTGCGGGGCGGTTGATCGTGACTTCGCCACCCTCCCGGAGCAGCTTGAGCGTCTCGAGGGTGCCGAGCTGCGGATTGAGCTCCGGGTTCAACCGAATCAGCCGGATACCAGCGATCACCGGCCGCGACACCGGCTCCCGGTCACCGCGGGGCAGCAGGTGCAACTGGTCCAGAATCCTGCGCACATGCTCGAAATGCTCTTCCCGCACCAGAATCGTGCCGGCCTCGTAGAAGAAGTCGATCCCGGAATCCGTCCCCGCTCCCCGCCCCGTCGCCAATTTCCGCGGATGCTCGGAGTCGCGGTCGAAGCCACTGAGAATCAAGGCACGCTGGGCGTCCTCCGGTGTTTCAGGAACCACCGTAGCTTCCTCAGTGCGACCTTCCGGACTCGTTGCGTCGTCTTCTGACATGACCCCTCCCGATTGCGCAGTAGGTTTCTTAGACTCCTTGGATGTCAGCCGGTGACCGTCACGACGATCCCGACCGACTCCTGCCGCTGGCGGTGTCCCGCCCGTCCGAAGCACTCGCGGCGGCCGCCATGGTGCTGGCGGATACTCCGGACCCGAGGACCGCGTCGATCGCTCGTCAGGCGCGCGCGATCGTCCTGCGCGACTCCGGCCACCAGACCGAAGCGGTCACCGAACTCCGCCGCGCGTTGCGCCTGGCCAAGAGTTCCGCCGAGCCCGAACGCATCGCCGACGTCCAAGCAACCCTCGGCCTCACACTCGGCCTGGGAGGCAAACACGTCGAAGCGCTCGCCCTGTTGGAACAGGCGATCGCGAACAGCAAGGGCGCCGCCGCGGGAAGGGCCTTGACCCGACGCGGATACCTGCTCCGAGTCCTCGGCCGGTACGACGAAGCGCTCGCCGACCTCCGCCAGGCCGTCATGCTCCTGCATCGCGGCGACGACCAGGTCTGGGAGGCTCGCGCACGGACGCACCGATTCCTGGTGTACGCCGCCCTCGGACAGGCAGCCCACGCCGACCGAGACCTCGTGGTGGCCGAGCAACTGTCGGCTGCCAACGGCCAGGAACTCGAATCGGCCATGCTCGTGCACAACCGCGCCGACGTGGCGTTCCAGGCAGGCGACCTGCCCGCGGCGCTGGGCTTCCTCGACGAGGCGGCGGCGCGGTACACGGCACTTCAGACGGAGTGGCCGAGCTTGGCGATCGACCGTTGCGCCGTACTGCTCGCCGCCGGTCTCGCGACCGAAGCCGTCACCACGACCGAACAGGTCCTGCGCGACCATCTGCGTCGCGATCCAGGAGGGACCGGGACGGCCGAGCTCCTCTTCGCCGTGGCACAAGCCGCGCAGGCGGCCGAACGACCGGCGCTCGCTGAGGAACGTGCTGTCCAAGCCGGTCGACTGTTCCGCCAGCAAGGCCGGAAGGGCTGGCTGGCGCGGACGACGTACCTCACGCTCCAGGCGCAGTACGACGCCGGTCAGCGTGGCGATCGGCTCTGCGCCGAGGCTCAGCGGCTCGCCGATCAGCTCGATGAGTTCAGCTCCCCGGACGCACTCTCGGCGCACCTTCTGGCCGGCCGCCTCGCTGCTGACGCGGGACGCCAGGCCGACGCCGATCGCCATCTCGCCCTCGCGGCACGTTTCCGTCATCGCGGTCCGACGTTCGGGCACGCGGCCGGCTGGCTGGCCCACGCGCTGCGGGCCGAGGGACGTGGCGACACGGCCGCGACCCTGATCGCCTGTCGCCACGGTCTCGAAGCCGCGGCCGACCACCAACGCTCCTTGGCCGCACCAGAGTTGCGTGCCCACGCCGCGGCGTACGGCGTCGAACTCGCCGCCCTGGCCCAGCGTCACGCCGTACGACGGAACGACGCGCGGATGCTGTTGCGGTGGAGCGAGCAGTGGCGCGCCGGTGCCCTGGCGCTGCCACCGGTCCGCCCTCCCGACGATCCCGAACTGGCGGCCGAGCTCGCCGCACTGCGCAACGTGGCTCGACGCGTCGAGGCCGCTCAAAGGGCGGACGAGGACACCGATCGGCTCCAGCTCGAACGGAACCGGCTCGAGTCGTCCATCCGGGCCCGAACCAGGCGGCTCAGCAACCGATCCGGCACGTCGGCCGATCCGCGTCGCCGGGATGACGCAGCTGACCTCGGCATGTTGATCGAGAGCCTGGGAGACCATCGCCTGGTCGAGATCACTGCGCTCGACGGCGTGCTGCACGCGATCACGGTTGTCGACCGGAGAGTTCGCATGTATCCGATCGGTCCGGTCGACGTCGCCGTACGGGAGCTCGATCTCGCACTGTTCATGCTGCGTCGGCTGGCGCACGGCCGTGCGCACTCCGGAGCTGTCGAGCGAATGGATGCGGTCGGTCTCCGGCTGCAACAGGTCCTGCTGGGTCCGGCGGCTGCCGGGCTCGGCGACGGACCTGTCCTGATCGTCCCGCCGGCGGCTCTGCACGCGGTGCCCTGGGCGATGGTGCCGGCGTTGAGATCGGCGCCGGTCGTGGTCGCGCCGTCGGCGTCGATGTGGTTGCGGGCCGGGCACGCGCCGCGAGAACGCCGCGTCGCTCTCGTCGCGGGACCTGGTCTCCGCAGCGGCGACAACGAACTGCGGCAGATCAGGGGCAACTATCCGAATGCCGACGTCCTCGCCAACGGGCAGGCCACTGCCGACAAGACCTTGGCCGCGTTGGACGGCGCCTGGACCGCCCACATCGCGGCCCACGGGCGCTTGCGTCGCGACAACCCGCTGTTCTCCGCGTTCGCTCTCGACGACGGGCCGCTGACTCTCTACGACCTCGGCCGACTCCGCCGGGCGCCGCTGCGATTGGTCTTGTCCAGTTGCGAGTCCGGTGTCGCCGCTCCGATCGGTGCGGACGAGCTTCTCGGCGCGGTGTCCGCGCTGGTCCCACTCGGTACGGCGAGCCTGCTGGCCAGCGTCGTACCGGTCAACGACACCGCCACCGCTGGGTTGATGGTCGACTTCCACCAGCACCTGCGCGCGGGAGATTCCTTCGGCGTCGCCCTCCAGAAGGCCCGCGCCGGCGTCGGCGACGACCCGATCGAGGTCGCGACTGCCCTGTCTTTCGTGGCTCTCGGCCGCTGACGGGGTCACAGGTTGACCCAGGAGGTGATCACCGGGCTGCCGTCGACCGATCGGCACCGGATCCGCACCGGTCCGCTCCGCCTCCGATCGACCAGGAATCGTCCGAGGTCATCCAGCGGCAAGGTCTCGCGGCGGCCATCGCCGTACTCGAGCTCGCAGCCCTCCGGCGAGGCACCGATGACCTGCCCAATGACTGTCAGCTCACCGTCATCCGGCACGATCTCCAACTCGACCCGGACACCACCACCTTCGAACGACAGCAGGCGGTCCGCGACCTCGGTACGCCGTACCGCGTCGTACTCCGGGGTCAAGCCCGCGGAGTCTGCGATCAGCTCGGCCAATTGCCCGTCGAGGTCGTGCAGGCCGATCGCTTCGTGCGCGGCGGCGGTGATGTCGCCGGGCATCGGGTCGGCCTCGGCTGCGACTCGCTTCAACCACGCCAGCAGTGCGTCGTCGTCATGGTCGGCGTTCATCTCACTGATCACCGCCAGGCTCCGCGATCGTGGACTCGAACGGATACGGGTCGGCCGCCATGATCTCGCGGAGTGCCGCGAGACAACGCTTACGTGTCGGGCCGATGCTCCCGACTGGCATGTCCAGCGCTGATGCGACCTCGGTGTAACTGGGCGGCGGGTCGGTCATCAACACTCGCAGCAACGTCTGGCAGCGCGGCTTCATCGAGCGGAATGCCCGCCACAACGCCGCATCCTGCTCTCTACGCAGCAGCGCGTCGTCGAACGGATCGGTGTGGTCCGGCAGCTCGTCGAAGATCTCCAGCACCACCACTTTGGACCGGCGCCGCAACGCCGCCAGGCATTCATGGCGCATCGTGGTGGCCAGCCAGCTGCCGATGCTCTCCGGCTGCCGAAGGGTGTCGACACGCTCCATCAGCCGGAGCCAGGTGGTCTGGATGGCGTCCGCCGCATCCTCCTGGCTCAGCCGCATTCCGCGCGCGATATGCCACAGCAGATTGGTGTAGCGATCGGTCAGCGTCCGCCAGGCGACCGGGTCGGCGGAGCGCACCAAAGCGACGAGCGCCTGTTTGTCGGCATGCCGTCGCTGGTCCATCGCCCGCCCCCCTCGGCATTCTCGCCGAGGTGGGCGACGCAGTCCACAGCCTGCACGCCTTTCGCGGTTCCTGCCTCGCGCCGGGAGTAAAGGGATTGCGACAGCCATCTCCGGCCTCCTTCCGATCGACGTGATGCCGACAAGAGCCCGGGACCCGGATTCTGATACCGAAAGGTATTTACCGCACCGGCCGATTCTCTGACCTCAGAACGCACTGCGTAGGGAGGAGAAATGACCACACCGAACGGAAATCCCGGCCCACCGCGCCAGGAGAACTGGTGGACCCGCATCGGCACGTTGGGCCAGACTCTGACGGCCCTGATCGGGCTGCTCGCCGCCCTGATCCCGATCCTCGCGAAGACCGGACTTCCCGGTCAGGACGGTGATGTCACCAAGACCGACGCGATCGTGACGACCGCGCCGTACGTGCCGCCGACCACGTCACCCGCGCGGACGACGACACCGCCCGAACAGCCTGATCCGATCAACCTCACCGTCTCCGACCAACTCACCGAAGGCGCGCTTGAAGAGGTCATCGTCATCAGCCTCGAAGGAACCCGGGTCGCCACGCTGCACGCCACCAGTGCGAAGCCCGTGGTGAGCCAGCGAGTCACCGCAACGAAGCCGGGAAACTACAGCTACGTGGTCGACGCGGCCATGACCGTGTACGACGAGATCGGCGCCGTACAGGTCATCGAAGCCACCGGCCGCGGCAGCGTGATGATCGACGAAGGAACCCGCCTCGACGTCTACATCCACCAGGAACCCAACGGCCTGAGCCTCTCGCTGGAGTCCGCCGCCCCGTGAGGGGCGTGCGGCGGGGACCGGTTGCGGCCGCCTTGGCCAGAGCCTCGTCGACGAGTTCCTTCAGGGGCGCGACGGGCATGATCCCTCCTCTCCGCGGCAACGCGACCGCTCGATGCCAGCCTGCCTCGCCGAACGCTGCAGAAATGCTGCACTCCTAGGCGTGGGTACGGCGCTTGAGGCGGAGCTGGGCGATCAGGCTGACGAAGGCGAGGACGACAGTCACGGCTGTGTACGACGTGACCGCGGGGACCTCACCGATGGGGCCGGACAGCTGACCGGCGATGACCACGGGGATACCGAGGGCGAGGTAGGACACCAGGTAGATCGCGGCGACGACGCCGGCGCGCTGGTGTGGGGCCGCGAGCGGGAAGATGAGCTGGAGCGCGGCCGTGAACGCCGCGCCGAAACCGATCCCTGCGATGGCTTGTCCGATGATCATCACGGCCAGGCTTCCGGCCAGGACACCGGTGATGATGCCGATGGCCCCGGCGATCGACGTGTAGATCCCCCACGTCATCGCCCGCCGCGAGTCGACGCGGGCGAACGCCAGCCCGACCACGGCGGACGTCGCCGGCGCGACGAACCCTGCCACGCCGTTGAGAAGCCCGCTGTTCAGGTGAAAGACGCTGCGCACCATGCTCGGCGCGAGCCCGCCGGACAGACCGGCGAGCATCCAGACCGCGGCGACCACGGGCGCGGCCGCGGCGAACTCCCGGCGGGTCGCCGGCGGAAAGGCGATGCGTGGGACCAACGAATGCAACGCCCCAGGGACCCGGGTGGCGGTCTCGGGCGACAGGACCACCAGGACCGTTCCGAGGATCGTCACGATGGTCAGGACGACGAAGATGACCGAGTTCGCCGCCGGCGTGAGCTGGATCGCGAGGCCGGCCAACAGGGAGCCGAAGCCCAGACCTCCGGTCAGTCCGACACTGCCCAAGATCGTGCCCAGCCGTTTGCGGTTCGGCGCCGCGAGCTCCACCAGCGCTGCGGTGAAGGCGGCCGTTGCCGCACCACTGGCGACGCCTTGGATGATCCGGCCGGCGATCACCCAGCCCACACCCGAAGCGGCGAGAAAGGTGAGGTTCGACGCGATCTGGATGACCAGGGCACCGATCAGCACCGGACGCCGGCCGATGTGGTCAGAGAGCGAACCAACGGTGAGTACGGCGGCCAGGAAGCCGACCGCATAGACCGCGAACGCCAGCGCCAGCAAGGACGGCGCGAAATCCCACTGCTCCTTGTAGAACACGAGCAACGGGGTCAGCGCCCCGGCCGCGAGATACAGCGCGGTGAAGGTGATCGCCGCGCCCGCCATCGCGAGGCCGGCAGGGATGGTCGGCCGCCGGCGGACAACAGGCCGCTCGGCCACCACGTGAGAGGATGACATCGGAAACTCCTTGTAAAGGACGAGGTATGGCGATCACGTTCGAAGGGGTGCTGGCCGATCGGAGCACCTGGACACTCGAGAACTGCTCGATCGCGATGACGATGGATCTGATCGGCACCCGGTCGTCGATGGTGATCCTGCGCGAGGCGTTCTACGGCACCACGAGGTTCGACGACTTCACCCGGCGTACGCGGCTGACCGACGCGATCGTGGCGGCCAGGCTCAGGGATCTGACCGAGATCGGCCTGTTCAGCAAGCGGCCGTACCGCGAGCCGGGCCAGCGGACCCGCTCCGAGTACCTGCTGACGGACAAGGGCCGGGAGCTGTTGCCCGCGGTCTTCGCACTGATGCAGTGGGGCAACAAGTACGTGCAGGACGAGGAAGGCGGGCCGCTGAGCCTGGTCGAGCGAGGTACCGGCGAGCCGGTGATCATCGGAGCGCGGACCGCGTCCGGCAAGAACCTCGAGCTCGAGGACCTCGCGATCGTCGCGAACGGCGACTGGGCCGACTCGCGGGACAGCTGACGATCAGTCGGTGATGACGACGACACCGCTCGGCTCGCGCAGCGCTTGCACCGTGCGCTCCGCGGCCCGGTCGATGTGGACCCGCGGCTCCGCGGGCAACTGCTTCTCGTTGTACGTGCCCGGCCCGTAGAACTGCCCATAGCTCAGTACGACGCCACCCTCGGCAAGTACGGCTCGCTGCAACTCGGCGACCGCCAGGGCATCGGGGCCGTCAGGTAGCTGCCAGGCGACGGTCTGGGCCAGGATCTTCGGCGACCCGGCCCGCCGCGCGGCCTCGATCAGATTCTGGTTGCCCTCGGTCCGGATGCGAGCGTTCAGATCCGCGTGCGCCCCGATCCGCGTCGCGTCGTCCGGCAGGTCGGTCAGCTCGTTCAGGATCACGTCCGGCTTGAAGTCGCCCACCGCCTGGATCAGCGCGTCGCGGTCGAACACATCGCACAGGATCGGCTCGGCCCCGAGACCCTTCACCAGTTCGGTCTTCGCGACCGACCGCGTCATCCCTGCGACCACATGGCCGTCCGCCACCAGCCGCGGAATCAGCGCCCGCCCGATCACACCCGACGCCCCGGCAAGAAAGATCCTCATCGCTTCAACTCCCATCCGTGAATGTTCTGGATGTTTTATATCCAGAATATGTTTCTGACCTTAGAAGCTGACTATCGAATCGTCAAGTCAGAGGTGGTGTGACAGGGCTAACGCGGTCCTTCAGTGGTCGTCGGCCTGCTCGCCGATCTCGATGGTGCGGTCTCGGCCGGCCTCGGTGGCGGTCATGACTGCGCCACGGACTCCTGCCTTCTCGAGTTCGCGGATGGCGGTGATGGTGGTGCCGCCTGGACTACTCACAGCGGCACGGAGGCGGACCGGGTCCATGCCTGAGTCGCGCAGCATGACGGCCGCGCCAACAGCGGTCTGGATCACCATCTCCTCCGACAACTCCCGGCTCAAACCGAGCAGCACACCGGAGTCGATCAAGGCCTCGGCGAAGTAGAAGAAGAACGCCGGACCACTGCCGGAGAACGCGGTGATCGCGTTCATCTGCGTCTCCGGAACCTCGACGACCTTGCCCACCGATCGCAGCAGCGCACCGGCGCGTTCCAGATGCACGTCACTGGCGAACGATCCGGCGCAGATCGCCGTCATCCCTTCCCCCACGGACGCCGCCGTGTTCGGCATCGCCCGTACCACCGGCGTCTTCGGCACCAGCCCGCGTTCGATCTGCGCCGTACTGATCCCACCGACCACCGAGATGACCAACTGCTCGGCAGTCACGTGCTCGATCAACTGAGGGAGCAGCGCCTCGACGTGGTACGGCTTCACCATCAGCAGCACGGTGTCGGCTCCCCGCACCGCCTCGGCGAGACCAGGCGTCGAGATACCGAAGCGCTCCCGCAGGTACTGCGCCCGGTCCGGCGACTGCTCGACCACCGCGATCCGCGCCGGATCGTGCAGTACGACGTCCCCCTCGAGCAACCCGGACAGCAGTGCCGCACCAATGTTGCCGCCGCCAACGATCGCGAGACTGTCCATCAGGTTCGTCATCCCTTCTCCTGCTCGCGGTCCGGACGACCGGCCCACGCTCCACGGACATGCTTGATGTGCCGGCTCATCACGGTCGTCACCCCGGCCTCATCCCCGGCGAGGAGGCGATCGAG
Organism: Kribbella pittospori; assembly: GCF_004331465.1. Taxonomy (GTDB): domain Bacteria; phylum Actinomycetota; class Actinomycetes; order Propionibacteriales; family Kribbellaceae; genus Kribbella; species Kribbella pittospori. The sequence continues at coordinate 261,741 of NZ_SJKB01000010.1, read as the reverse complement.
GATCTCGACGTGCTCCTCCGCCGAGGCGATCAGGAGTTCGTGATCGATGTCCGCCATCCCGGTGAGCCGACTGCGGGCGCGCAGATTGCCGACGATCTCGACCAGGGTCTGATTCGCCGCGAGTTCGAGCAGCGACAGATGGAAGTGGCGGTCGAGACCGACGAAGCCGACCAGGTCCCGCTGCCTGGTCAGTTCGACGAGTTGCCGCGCCGCGGGATAGAGCGCCTCGAGTTGGCGCCGCGTCTCGTCGGTGACGTTGGTCGCCAGCCCGGCGACTGTCGGAACCTCGAGCAGCAGCCGGACTCCGGTGATGTCGTCGAGTTGCTTGTCGGACAGTTCGACGACCCGGAATCCCTTGTTTCGAACGGCTTCGACCAGTCCTTCGGCCGCGAGGTCGAGCATGGCCTCGCGGACCGGTGTCGGTGAGACTCCGAACTGCTGGGCGAGAGTCGGAGCGGAGTACACGACGCCTTTCTGCATCCGCCCGGCGATCACGGAGGCTCGCAGTACGTCGCCGATCTGCTGGCGGAGGTTCGGACCGCCGCCGAGGTGCGGGATGCCGATCTGGTCGGCCATGACGTTGCCTTGGACGGTCATCGCAGCACGAAACCCGATCCGAGCGGATCGCGCGGATCCAGCGTGAAGATGGCCTGGCCGGTCTCGTACGCGGCGCCGGTGACCTCGGTGACCACGGCCTGATGACCGTCGGCCTCGACGTGCTCGACGACCCGGCCGAGGAACGTCGTACCCACGATCGAGTCGTGCTTGAGGGTGCGGCCGATCGGCAGCCGGCCGTCCTCGGCCAGCAATGCGACGCGTGCGGATGTCCCGGAACCACAAGGTGACCGGTCGAGTTCGCCGTCCGCGAAGATGGTGACGTTGCGCTGGTGCGGACCGTCCTCGGTCCCGCCGAGGTCGTCGTACAGGATGGTGCCGTAGATGCCGTCGAGGCGGCTGTCGGTCGGGTGCCGCGCCCACTGGGTGTCGTTCAGCGCCCACTTGACCTCGCGCCCGACGGAGATCAGGTCCGTGCTGTTCTTCGGCGTCACCTCGAGGCCGACCGAGGACGCGTCGACGGATGCGTAGAGGGCGCCGCCGTAGCTGATGTCCGCCCGGACCGTGCCGCGCCCGATCGTGACTTCGATGCCCCGGGCAACGACGTACGCCGGGATGTTGCGGAACGAGACCCGTTCGACTTCTCCACCCACACAGGTGACCCGGGCCAGGACGCGGCCCGACGGTACGTCGATCACCACCTCGGTGTCGCCGTCCGGCGTAGCTGGGATCTGCCCGGTCCGGACAGCCCAGGCGCCGAGCGCGATGGTGCCGTGACCGCACGCCGTCGAGTAGCCGTCCTTGTGCCAGAACAGGACGCCGAGATCGGCGCCGTCGTCATCGGGCGGCACCAGGAAGCCGCCGTACATGTCGGCATGTCCCCGCGGCTCGTTCACCAGAAGTTGCCGTACGGCGTCGACCTCAGGCGACGTCTGCGCGTACGACCGCCGTTCCAGAATCGTCTGTCCCGGTATGTCGGGAAGTCCGCCAGTCACGATCCGGAACGGCTCGCCGGCCGTGTGGTAGTCCGTCACGCTGACTCGCATCCCAGCTCCCAACCACCCGGTGGCATCTGCCACAGCACAGTAGCATGTAATATTTTACTGATCGGGCCGGGACTTCTCTCCTGCTCCCCAACGATCCGCAGCATCGCAAGACCTCCGGGTGGTCGACCCTTCGGCGGGCAGGATGTGGGGGGTCGCGACGGAAGGGATGCGTGGGATGAAGGGCAAGTGGGCTGGGGGGCTGGCTTTGCTCGGTGCTGTGTGGATGCTGTTCTTGTTCTTCAATTCCGCCGATGTGAAGTACTACGGGTTCGACAACGGCGACCCGATCAGCGTCAAGTGCCCGGCGCTGGGCCGGCTCAGCTCCGAAACGCAGGACCTGGACGAGCCGCTCAGTGAGGACGAGTCGGACGCGCTCTCGGCGTTCATGGACAAGGTTCGCGGGTCGGACGAGCCCGCGGAGTCTCAGCAGAAGACGGAGGACGAGGCGCGGCAGACGATCCTCGCCGACTGCCAGCAAGTCCGCACCGACCGCGTGGCCCTGCTCATCCTGGTCACCTTCGCCACCGGCCTCCTCACGTTCGCCCAGGTCCTGCGGTCCCGCCGCAAACCAATCGAAGAGTGACGCCGCGGTGGCCGACGGCGGTTAGTGCGCCATGGTGACGAGGCGGCGGCTGGCCTGGCTGCGGATCACGGCGTGGGTGGTCGACTGGCTGTGCATCCTGGTGCTGGCGGTAATGCTGGTTCCGATCGGGTTGGTCGTGCATGGACTCGAGTTGCCGGTCTGGGCGCTCAACCTCGGGTCGTTTCTGCTGCTGGTTCTGCCCGCCACGCTGTGGCTGGCCTGGCGAGAGTCGGCGCGTGGAGCTACACCCGGCAAGCGGCTGCGCGGGCTGATGGTGGTGTCGGCTCGGACCGGCCGGCAGGTGTCGTTCCGGCGGGCGCTGGCCCGGAACGCTCTGAAGGTGACTGTGCCCTGGGAGCTCGGGCACACGGTCGCCTACGGATTCGCGACCGAGGCGGACCCCGGCGCTTGGCTGATCGTCGTGAGCATCGTCCTGTACGCCGTCGTCCTCGTCTGGATCGCAGGGTTGTTCGCCCGCGTCTCGCCGTACGACGCGTTGGCCGGCACTCGCGTGGTCCTAACGTCTGGCGATCAGAATATTAGTTAGGTTGAGCGCTTGTGATCTGGATCCCTAATGCTTAGACTCACAGCATGTCCGTTATGCCGACGATCGATGCGATGCAGGATGCCGGGTTCCCGATGGGTGGGGAGCCGCTCGCGGCGCTGGATCTCGTGGATACGGCGATCCTGGTCGTCGACCCGCCACGCGACCTGCTCTCGGAGCGGCCCGACGCCTGGTGGGACCTGCAATCGGACCGGCTTCCGGCCGGCCCCCGCCCACCCGAGGCCGCGGTGCTGCGTCTTCGGTCCGCGATGCGTGACCTCTTCGACGCTCACCTCGAAGGCCGCGCGCCGCAGGCGACCTCGGTAGCCGACGTCAACGCGTACGCCGCGGCGGTCCCGACGAGCACGCAGCTCAAGCTGGGGCCTGACGGACCGGTGGCCGAGACCCGCTGGCACACCGAGCTCGGCGGGAACGCGATCCTCGCCGCACTCGCCCAAGAGGCGATCGAGCTGCTGTCGGATCCCGATCGGCTGGCGACGCTGCGGCGGTGCGCGTCGTCGTCGTGCTCGATGCTGTTCCTGGCGGAGAACAAGCGCCGGATCTGGTGCTCGAGCGCCGGCTGCGGGAACCGCGCCCGCGCGGCGCGGCACTACCACAAGACCCACCGGGGATCCGGAGACGCACGATGACCGCCGCACCGAACACACCGAGCATCGCCGGGGCCCGAGGCTCCGCGGCCAGCCAGACCACCGGATTCCACGAGGGCGAACTCGCGGTACAAACGCGGGCGGGACTGCGGGACGCGGCATCGCGTCTGGAAGGCATGCTCGCACCGGTGTCGCTGACGGGCGGCCGGGCCGCGATCTTGGGGTTGCAGTCCTTCGCGGTCCTCGTCGCGCGCGACGAGCAGCACCGGCTGTGGGCCTCCCCGTTGGTCGGCCAGCCAGGGTTTCTCGCGGGTCATGGCCAACTGTTGCTGGTGAAGACCAAGCCCGCGCGGGCGGACGCGTTGCACAACCTTGCGCCGGACCAGGCAGCCGGCGTACTGGCGATCGATCTCGAGCGCCGCCGGCGCGTCAGAGTCAACGGCTGGATCACCGACGTCGCCGAGAACGGTCTCACCCTCGATGTCCGCGAGGCGTTCGGCAACTGCCCGTCGTACATCCAGCCGCGACAGATCACGTCAGGGCCCGCGCGTCCGGCGAGCCCAGCGCACTCAGGGCTGACAGCGGGCGGCGAACTGACGGACGAGGCGCGCCGGATCATCACGACCGCGGACACATTCTTCCTGGGGACGGAGCATCCCGACCGCGGAGCGGACGCCTCGCACAAGGGCGGCTCCCCCGGATTCGTCCAGGTCGACGGTGCGGACGTGATCTGGCCCGACTACGCGGGCAACAACATGTTCAACAGCATGGGGAACCTCGCCGTCGATCCGACGGCTGCCCTGCTGTTCATCGACTTCGACAGCGGCAACGTACTGCAACTCACCGGGAGAGCAACTCTGGAGTGGGACCCTAGCGATGCCCCGGGCAACGACTTCGCCACTGGTCGGTCGGTCCGTTTCCACACGACCGCCGGTGCGCTGTGGCCGTCCGCCATCACCCAGCAGATTGCTTGACCGATTCGATCAGCGCGTACGACGTCTTGGCAGCAGCCTCCGGATCGCCGTCGCGGATCGCCGCCAGCAACGAATAGTGCGCATCGCGGACCTTGGTGTTCTCGGGAATCGTGGCGGTCTGATGGATCGAATCGGTCAGCACCTCTGCAAGAGCGTCGTACAGACGGAGCAGGAGCGGATTGCCGCTGGCCTCGACCACACCTCGATGAAAGCTGGCATCCGCAGCAACGTAGCCAGCCAGATCGCCGGCTTCGTGCGCGCCGCTGCGCGCCTCGAGTGCCGCGTCCAGCCCGTCGACTCCATCGGACTGCTGGGCAGCCAGCCGCGCGGCCGCGGCCTCGATGCCGGCCCGCGCATCGAGGACATGCGTCAGCGACGCCTCGTCGCGGACAAGAACACCACTGATCTCATTCGTCGCGCGGACATACGTGCCGTCGCCGACCCGCGGCTCCAACAGACCGGTCAGACTCAACGACCGCAACGCCTCGCGGACAGTTCCCCGGCTGACTCCCAGGTCGCCGGCGAGCTGGTTCTCGCCGGGAATCCGGCTCCCCACCGGCCACGTGCCGGACTCGATCAGCCCCCGGAACTGCTCCGAGACCTGCAGCACCAGCGGCACCTGACGCACCGGTCCACTCAATGACACCGCGACGACCTCCGTTCTCCACCCAGGTTACAGTGTAAATGTAGGACATCTAGTCAGGGGTGAGGATGTGTTGAAACCGCCGGCCGAGCCCCCGTCCGGACGACGGGCCGCCCTGCTGACCGCGACCGTCTTCCTGGTGGCTCTGTGCCTGCGACCGGCGCTGACCGCGCTCGGCCCGGTGCTGCCGCAGATCGGTGCCGACGAGCAACTCGGGGAGGGAGCGCTCGGCCTGCTCGGCACGCTGCCGCTGATCGCCTTCGGGCTGGCCTCGCCTCTCATCCATCGGCTGTCGCGGCGCCACGGGATGGAGCGGGCCGTGTTCGTCTCGCTGCTCGTCCTCGCCGTCGCCAGCGTCGCCCGGTCCTACACCGGCCTGCCCGGACTGTGGCTCGGCACGATCGTGGTCGGTGCAGCGATTGCGGTTGGCAACGTCCTGGTCCCCGTCATCCTCAAGCGTGACTACGCGGGCAACGTGTCCCGCGCGACCGGGGTATACACGGCTTTCATCACCGGCGGCGCCGCGATTGCTTCGGTGACGGCAGTGCCGATCGCGGACGCGGCCGACTGGCGGCTCGCGCTGGCGATCTGGGGAGGTCTTGCCGCGATCGTCGCGGTGATCTGGCTGCCGAGGCAGTCCGCGTCAGTGCCGATGCCGCCACCGGACCCCGACGACGGCGCTCCCCCGGTCAGCGTCTGGCGGCAGCCGATGGCCTGGCTGATCACGGCGTTCATGGGCCTGCAGTCGACGAGCTTCTACCTTCTCGTCAACTGGTTGCCCACCATCGAGATCTCGACCGGCGTCTCTGAGCGGACCGCCGGCGTACATCTGTTTCTGTTCCAGTGCTTCGGCCTCGTCGGCGGCCTGACGATTCCCCGGCTGCTGAAGCATCCGACAGATCAACGAGCCGGCACGATCACCGCCAGCGTTCCGATCCTCGTTGCCCTGCTCGGAATCCTGCTCGCGCCAGGTCTGGTCGTCCTCTGGGTCGTCATCGCCGGGCTTGGCCAGGGCGCCGCCCTCGTCGCCGCGCTCACCCTCATCAGCATCCGCGGCCGCAGCCACCACGAGGCGACCCAGTTGTCCGGTATGGCGCAGGCCGTCGGCTATCTCCTCGCGGCCACCGGCCCCGTCATCGCCGGCTCCCTCACCGAACTCACCGGCAACTGGGACGCGACGCTCACCCTGTTCGCGGCCCTGGCCGCCGTACAGATCGTGATCGGCATCATCGTCGGCCGCGACACCCGGACAGCGTGACGCCCGGACAGCGTGACGCCCGTACGGCGCGACACCCGGACAGCGTGACGCCCGTACTGCGCGACGCCCGTACTGCGGGACGGTCGTACTGCGTGACGGGCTCGAAGGCCCGGGGTCGCGCGCCCGGGCCTTCGAGTCCGTCGGTCAGCGCACGGGTACCAGATCGAGCACGGTCTGGTCGACCGAGTTGCCGGCCTTGTCCGTGATCGCGGCCCGGACGGACAACGTGTGCCCGGGCAGCAGCGACCACGGGGCGACGATCGTCCGGTAGCCGTCCTTGGTACGGACCAACGGCGCCGGCGTCCAGCGCTTACCGCGGTCCGACGAGATCCACAGCCGGGCCGACTTGACCGGTGCGGTCGCCGCACGCTCCTGCGATCCGACCCGCAGGTCGAAGACCATCGGCCGCCAGGCCGGCGCACTGCCGTCCAGCGCAACGTACGGGTCGTAGTCCAGCCTCAGCATCGACGGCCGGACCGGGTTCGCCCACTCCGCCGGTGGCGTGGCCGTGAACTCCCAGATGGTCTTCGCCTCCGTGGAGGTCGAGAAGTGGTCCGTCTTCCAGCTGTGCTCGAGCCGGTAGCGCGCCGTACCACTGGGGACCTGGAAGAAGCCCGACGTGTTCTTCTGCTCGCCGAGCTTGACGCCGTTGCGATAGAGCGCGAGCCGCACGTCGTCGATCAGCGCGGTGTCGACAATCCCCAGGTGGCCGGGGTCGGCCAGTCCGACCTGGATGTTGAAGTCCCCGTTGAAGATCTCGCCGATGTTCAGCTGCGGATGCATCGCCGTACCGAAGACCGAGCGTGCCTTCTCGCCGGCCTTGTAGGTCCGCACCGGATTGTCACAGACACCGGCGATACCGGTGGCCGGTGAATCCAGACACTGCCACCATTCGACGCCCGGGCCGGCGGACAGCATCTCCACGCGGTGGGAGGGCGTCTCGACGGTCCGCCACGTTCCTCCACCGAAGCCGGTCACCGCGCTTCCGACCCCACGACCGACGCCGGCTGTACCGCCTCCCCAGACGCTGCCGAACGTGGTGTCGACCCGAGCCATGGCGCGGACGGCCTTGCGGTCCAGGTTCTTCGCCAACGGCACGGTGAACCGGTTCGCGCTCTGGTAGACCTGGTACAGGTCCGCTGCGGTGTGGTCGACCTTCTTCGTCGACTGCAACTGCCAGCGAGTGACGGCTTCGACGATGCCTTCCTTGGGCGCGCCGGTGGGTTGCACATAGACCTTCCCGGCGGCGATCTCCTCGATGGTGGGGAAGAACTCCTCCGCCTGCCACTTCGCCGGATCCGACCCGCGCAGGGCGGTGACCGCGCCCTCGGTCGGCTTGGTCGGCTGCCCGTCGACCACGGGCACGTTCAGGCGCACCGCCTTCCGGGCGTCCAGCGTGAAGTCGGTGTCCTTCGCGACCGTGAAGTCCGTACCGCCGGTCATCGCGACGGTGTCGCCGGTGGTCACGAAGGTCCACATGCTCCACTCACCGGGCGAGATCCGTCGGGTACTACGGCCCTGGTCGTCGAGCAGGAACTGCATGAAGTCGCCGTTGCTGCCGTTGAACGCGTTGACCCACCCGCCGGACACGGCCTTGCCGTCGCGGTCGAGCACCCCGACCGACACGTCGTACGCCGGCGGCTCGTCGTAGGCGTTCAGGGCCAGGCGGAGGAGTTCCTTGCCGTCGGCTCCGAGCAGGTCGACCGCCCCCTGCCACATGGCGTCGGCGACAGCGGCCGGGTCCAGCGTGACGGTGAGGCTCGCCGTACCGCCGGCCGGAACCGTCAGCGTGGCCGGGGAGACGACGACGGCCGCGTCGGGTGCCGTCGTGGTGTTGCCCGACAGCACCTCGTGGTCGGCGGCCGTGACCGCCACCGGCTCGCTGCCCGGATTGGTCAGCGTGACTGTGCGAGTCTGTAGGGCGTCGTCGGGGTGACGGATCGCGCCGAAGTCGACGACGCCGACGTCAGCGGACAGGCCGTTCGAGGTCGCGGTGGCGAGGTTCAGCCGGCCGCTGCCGGACCACGAGGTGTACGTACCGGTGTCGTCCACCGCGCTGCTCAAGCGCGCCTTGACCTGCTGCCAGGTCAGTTCGGGGTGCTGCTGGAGCAGGAGAGCCGCGGATCCGGTCACCTGCGGTGTCGCCATGGACGTACCGGAGTACGCGATGTACAGGTCACCGTCACGAGCGCCGGCCCGAGCACCCAGGATGTCCACACCCGGTGCGGACACCTCCGGCTTCTGCACGTACGACCAGGTCGGACCCTCGCTCGAGAACTGCGCCTTGTGGTCGGTGCCGTCGACGGCACCGACGGTGAGCGCGGACGCGGCGGTCCCCGGCGACTCGATCGAGAACGGCGTGGGGAGGAAGGACCCGCTGTTGCCGGCGGCAATGACGAACAGCGCGCCGGACTTCTCGGTCAGCCGGTTGACCGCGTCGGCCATGAGGTCGTCGCCGAACTGCGGCGCGCGGCCACCGAGGCTGAGGTTCACCACGTCCGGGTGCTGGTCGGCCGCCCACTCCATCCCGGCGATGACGCCGGACTCGGTGCCCTCGTTGGCGGCGTTGATGACCTTGCTGGAGACCAGTTCGACGCCAGGCGCGACCCCCTGCCGGGCGCCGTCCGATCCCGCGCCGTTCCCGGCGACCAGCGACGCCACGTGGGTCCCGTGGCCGAGGTCGTCCTGGGTGCCCTCGCCGGTGAAGTCGGCGGTGGCCGTTACCTTCCCGGACAGGGCCGGGTGGCCCGAATCGATCCCCGAGTCCACGATCGCGACCTTGACGCCACGCCCGTCGAGTCCGCGGTCCCAGGCGGCAGGTGCCTTGATCTGGTCCAGGTAGCCGTCCCGCGGCGCGGCCTCGACCGCGGTCGCCGACTCGCCGTGCACGGCCGCGTCGAGCCAGATCTTGTCCGGCCGCGCCGCCCTGGTCGTGGTGAGCGATGCACCGAACGTCGTCGTCCGAGACTTCTGGATCCGGCCGGCGGTCGCGTCCACGCTCGCCAGTTCGCGGGTCGCGGTGAACCCGTTGCTCGCCATCGTGCGTTCACCAGCACCCTGGCGCACGATCACCGGCAGGTCCGCGCGGTGCGCGTCGTCGTACTTCATCTCGACCAGACCGCTCACGTCGAACAGCGCAGGATCGAGTACGTCGGGCACCAGGGTCGCGACGTCATGCGGAACGACGCTGATCCGGCCGTGGTCGTTGCGGACGGAGAACCCGTTGGTCCCGCTCTGTCCGTCGCGAGACCGGACGTCGACACGCGGCGTCCCGTTCTTGTCCGGGGTCAGGGTGACGCGGTCACCGGTCAGCAGCGTGACGGTGGCTGGGCCGGTCAGCACCGGGGCGGCTGGTGCGGCTCCGGGCGGCGGCGGTTTGGCAGCGGACGCGAGGCCCGGGACGGTCACCGCGGACAGCAGCAGCGCGCCGGTGAGCAGCAGCGCCGTCCGGGTCGGAAGTGGTTTCGACAAGGCCACAGGGGCTCCATCCTTGCTCCAGGCACCGATCTGGTGCGTCCTGATGCACCTGTCGTATCCGATCCGTCACCACCCCGGCCACGGACCACCGTGACAAGTCCCGGACATGACGGAAACCGGTCAAGCCGTCGGACGGCCCGGTTGAGCGTCGATCCAGGCGCGGAGGCGGCGGGAGTGGCGGGCCATCAGGTCGGGCTGGGCGAGGGTGGAGGCGAGGACGGCGGCGCCTTCGTAGGCGGCGACCAGGTCGATGGCCAGGTCGCGGGCATCGCGGCGTACCAATTGCTGGAACTGGCGCTCGGCCCAGTTGATGAGGAGCCCCATCAGGTGGGTGGCGAGGGGGTTCGTGCCGTCGGGGCGCTTGGAGAGCTCGGTGGCCAAGGTGCCGTAGGGACAACCGTAGAGAGCGGTCTCATCGGCCCGGTCGGCGAGCATGTCGACGAGCGCCTTGAGTCGCGTCTTCGGCGTGCGGTGACGGGCCTCCAACTCGGCGAGTGTCGCTTCCAGTTGCTCCGCGCGGGCCTGGACGACGGCGCCGACGATGTCTTCCTTCGTCTTGAAGTAGTAGTACACGTTCCCCAGCGGTACGTCGGCCGCCTCCGCGATGTGCGCCAGCGTCGTCGGCGCGACTCCCTGGCGGTACACCATCTCCGCCGCGGCCGCCACCAACCGCTCTCTTTTGCCCGGTCGCGTCTGGCTCATGGTCCCGAGTATAAGAAACTGTCGGAGGCGAGTTCTAGGTTAGTTACCTAACTAACTCGCCGGTCCACGAAGGGCCGGTTCGATCGAAGGGGACCACCATGCAACGCACCGCCGTCAACCCGTGGAACTGGTCCGTCGGCCTCGGCTTCGACCAGGCCCAACTCGTCGAGAACCGCCACCGTGAGCTCATTTGCAGCGCCCAGGACTCCGTCGACGCCAACGGCAACGCACAGCATCCGGGCGACATGGCCGCCCAGCTCCGACTCGCGCTCGACAACCTCGAAGCGGTCCTGGCCGGTGCTGATATGACCGTGGCCAACGTGGTCCGGCTCAACATCTACACCACCGACGTCGGCGAGCTACTCCAGCAGTTCGGCGTCCTCGCCGAGCGGTTCGGCGGCACCCCCGACCGCTTCGCCAGCACCGTCCTGGGCGTCGCGGCCCTCGCCGGCCCGGACCTCCTGGTCGCTCTGGAAGCTACGGCGATGGACTAGCGCGCGAGGTCCAGGAGTTCCAGTACGCCGTTGACGTGAGCCTCGGCCTGGGCCCGTGAGGGCGGAGCATCCAGGCCGAGGAGGCGGCGCCGGTGCGGTTCGCCGAGGAGGAGGGCGAAGAGCTCCTCGGGGCACGGGACGAGGTCACTCAAGCCGTCGATGTAGCGCTGCGGGCCGGCCGCGTAGAAGCCGGTGGCGAGGTCCGGGAACTGGTGCGCTTCGGCGATCACCATCCGGTGCAGGCCGATGGCGACGTCCGAGTGCAGGGTGATCACGAGCCGGACGGCCAGCGCCTCGAGGGCGTCCGCACCAGGCGTCTGTTGGTCGACCGGCCCGGTCTCCGGCAGGACCTCGCGGTTCAACCGGGCGACCGCGGCGATGAAGACCTCGGTCTTGTCGCCGACGTAGCCGTAGATCGTGCGCTTGGTGACCTTCGCCTCCGTCGCCAGCCGGTCCAGCGAGACACCGCCGTACCCGTACTGGAGGAACAACCGGACCGCCGCGTCCAGGATCTCCTCCCGCCGCTGCTCGCGTTCGGACTCGGTCGGTCGTCCACGTTTGCGCGGACCGCCGTCGGCAGCTCTGGTCATGGCACTATCCTCCTTCATGACAGAATGACACGATCTAGTATCATTATCCTCGTGAGGAGAGCCGACACGATGTCCGCACCGCCCGACCTGCCGGGCCACTACCGGCAGATGCTGCTGATCCGGCGCTTCGAGGAGCGCGCCGCCCGGGCCTACACCGAAGCCAAGATCGGCGGTTACTGCCACCTGAACCTCGGCGAGGAGGCAACGGTCGTCGGGTTGATGAGTGCCCTCGACCCGAGCGACTACGTCTTCACGAACTACCGCGAGCACGGGTACGCGATCGCGCGCGGCATCGACCCCGGCCGTGTCATGGCCGAGCTCTACGGCCGGACCGATGGGGTGTCCAAGGGCTGGGGCGGCTCCATGCACCTGTTCGATGCCCAGGCCCGACTGCTCGGCGGGTACGGCATTGTCGGCGGCCAGCTGCCGCTGGCAACCGGAGCGGCGCTGGCGATCGCGTACCGCGGCGGGCCGGAGGTGGTGATGTGCCACCTGGGCGACGGTACGACGAACATCGGCGCCTTCCACGAATCGCTCAACCTGGCCGCGCTCTGGAAACTCCCCATCGTGTTCGCGGTGGTGAACAACCAGCTCGGTATGGGCACCACCGTCGAGATGTCTTCGGCCGAGCCCGAGTTGCACAAGCGCGCCACGGCGTACCGGATGTACGGCGAACGCGTCGACGGCAACGATGTGGTCGCCGTACAGGATGCCGCCGTACGTGCGGTCGCGATGGCGCGTGAAGGGCGGCCGGTGCTGTTGGAAGCTGTCAGTGGGCGGCTGCGTGGGCATTCGGTGGTCGATCCGGCGGCGTACCGCTCGAAGGAAGAAGTGGCTGAGCTCAGGGCCGCCGATCCCGTGCTCGCGTTGGGCGACCAGCTTCGGTTGAGCGCTGAGGAGCTGGAAGAGTTGGAGCAGTCTGTTGCGGAGGAGGTCGGTGCGGCGGTCGCGTTCGCGGATGCCAGTGCGCCACCGGATGTGAAGACATTGTTCGACTACAACTACGCGACGCCGGTGCCGAACGATCTCGAGCGACTGCCGGGGCAGCCTCTCTTCGCGGTGGCCGGCGCATGACCGTGATGTCCTACCGGCAGGCGATCAACGAGACGCTGCGTGCCGAGATGCAACGCGACGACCGGGTGTTCCTGATCGGCGAGGAGATCGGTGTCTTCGAGGGGTCGTACAAGATCACCGCGGGGTTGCTCGCGGAGTTCGGCGAACGGCGCGTGCGGGACACACCGATCTCCGAGGAAGGGTTCACCGGGGCCGCGATCGGTGCGGCGATGCTCGGGCTCCGGCCTGTGGTCGAGTTGATGACGATCAACTTCTCGCTGCTTGCGCTCGATCAGATCGTCAACCATGCGGCGAAGATCCACGGCATGTTCGGGGGCCAGCGCAGCGTGCCGATGGTGATCCGGACGCCTGGTGGTGGGGGTCAGCAGCTCGGTGCCACGCACTCGCAGAACGTTGAGCTGTACTACGCCTTCGTGCCGGGGCTGAAGGTGGTTGCCCCTAGCAACCCGGCGGACGCCAAGGCGTTGTTGCTCGCGGCGATCCGGGACGACGATCCGGTGCTGTTTCTGGAGAATCTCTCGCTGTACAACACGAAGGGCGACGTACCGGACGACGACGTACCGGCCGAGATCGGGCGTGCGGCGGTGACCAGGGCCGGTAGTGACATCACGGTGATCGGCTACTCGCGGATGGCGTCGCTTGGGTTGGCCGTGGCGGAGGAATTGGCTGCTCGGGAGGGGTTCGATGCCGAGGTCATCGATCTGCGCAGTCTGCGTCCGCTAGACCGGGAGACGATTGTGCGGTCGGTTCGCAAGACGCACGCGGCGGTGGTGTTGGAGGACGACTGGCTGACGTACGGGATTGGCGCGGAGATCGCGGCAACGGTGTCGGACGGTGCGTTCGACCAGCTTGACGCACCGGTACGCCGGGTTGCGATGGCCGAAGTACCGCTTCCGTATGCCAAGAGCCTGGAGAGCGCTGCCTTGCCGTCGGCGGGCGACGTCGAGACGGCGATCAGACAGACCCTGGCCGCAGTCGGCCGGCTGCGCTGAGAGGAGACAGGATGAGCACGATTCTGATGCCACGGTTGTCGGACACGATGGAGACCGGCGTCGTCGTCACCTGGCACAAGCAGACCGGTGAAATGGTCGAGGCCGGCGAGATCCTGGCCGACATCGAGACCGACAAGGCCGTGATGGAGTACGAGGCGTACGAGTCCGGCGTACTCGGCCGAATCCTCGTAGCCGAAGGCGAAGAAGCCGCGATCGGCCAACCAATAGCAGTCATAAGCGAAGAAGACGACGCGGCCGCACCGGACGAGGCGGCGGCGTCGCAGGCGCCGACGCCTACACCGCTCGCGCAGGCAGCAGCCCCGCCGTCCCCTGTCGCGGTGACGGCTTCGGGGGCTGCGATGGAGCGTATGCCTGCTTCTCCTTTGGCTCGGCGGGATGCGGTGGAGCTCGGGGTGGATCTGACGCAGGTTGCCGGGACCGGGCCTGGTGGGCGGATCATCCGCGCGGATGTCCGCGCCGCCGCCCAAGCAATGCCCGCTGAGCCGGAGACAACCGTCACCCAGGCACAGAACGACGGCGAGGAGATGCCGCTCAGCCTGCTGCGCAGGACGAGCGGGAAGCGGCTGGCCGACAGCGCCCGGACCGCACCGCACTTCTACCTGACCGCGAGCGCCGATCTCGAGAACCTCGTCGACCTGCGGTTCGAGATCAACGCACAGCTCACGGAGGCCGGACGGCAGAAGGTCAGCATCAACGACCTCGTCATCCGCGCCTGCGCACTGACCCTCCGCCGGCACCCGGACGTCAACTCGTCCCTGTCCGGCGACAACGTCCTACGCCACCACGACATCAACCTCGGCGTAGCAGTCGCGATCGACGACGGACTCCTGGTCCCCGTCATTCGCAACGCCGACCACAAGTCGGTCGGCGTCATCGCCGAGGAGTCCGCGGCCCTCGCCGTACGCGCAAGAGAGCGCCAGCTGACCACCGACGAGATGGCGGGCGGCACCTTCACAATCAGCAACCTCGGGATGTACGGCGTCGAGCAGTTCACCGCTATCATCAACCCCCCACAAGCCGCGATCCTTGCCGTCGGCGTCTCCCGCCGCGAGGCCGTCGTCCTCGACGACGGATCCCTGGCCGCCCGCACCCGAATGCGCTACACCCTCTCCGCCGACCACCGAATCCTCAACGGCGCCGACGGAGCCCGCTTCCTCGCCGACCTGACCCACCTCCTGGAGCACCCCTGGCTGATCATCGCCTGACCCCGCCGCCCCGAGCTAAACCCGCGGCGGATTCTCAGAGCCGACGCCTCGATCGGCTCACCTATCTCACCCAGATCGCCGGAAACAAATCGCCGCCAGGTGACGAAAATGTTCCGGAAAGCGGAGGTGAGCCTGCCGGAGCGGGTGGTGGGTGGTGCCTTCCTCCTGCCGACCCCTAGCCCCGGTTGAGGATGTATTCGGTGAGGGTCGGGTGGGGTGGGAATGTGGTGCGGGTCTGGCGGCCGGTGGGGTGCCAGCCGAGCTTCTCGTAGAAGCGGCGGGCTCGGGTGTTCTCGGTGAAGACCCGCAGCCGCAGAGTCTCGAGCGTCGACGGGAAGGTGGCGAGCAGAGCGTCGTGCAGGTACGTCGCCAGCCCCGAGCCCCACGTATCGACAGCGGTGCCGAAGTGGAAGAGCTCGTCATCCCGGCGGGCCGCGAATCCGGTGATCCGATCGTTCTGATCACACGAGACGTAGACCGCGATCGACGGATCGGCCAGCTCGACCGCCCACCGGTCCAGGACGTCGGCGCGCGGAAACGGATACGTCTCCTGCGGGAAGATGTGCCCCAGTCCTTCCACAGCCCCGCGCTCCTGCAACTCCACCAACTCGGGCAGGTCGGACTCCTGCGCCTCCCGGAAGACCCAATCCATACGGTTATTGTCCCGGGCCGATGCCGGCGGTGCTTTCGCGGACGACCAACGTGAACGGCGCTTGCAGGCGGGCCGGTTCTTGACCCGGCTTCTGGTCGCGGAGCGCCTGCAACGACAAGCGGGCAATCGCGACCCGGTCCGGCGCGACCGTGGTCAGCGTCGGGAGGGTGGCGAGGTCGTACGGAATGTCGTCGAACCCGACGACAGCCACCTGCTGCGGCACCTTCAGACCACGCAGCACCAGAGCCCGGATCGCGCCCATCGCCAACCAGTCGGTGCCCGCGAAGATCGCGTCCGGAGCGGGGTTGCCGGCGTCCAGCCAGCGGCCGAGAGTCAGCTCGGCGTCCTCACCGCGAACGCCTCCGGCCGGAAGCACGATGTCCTCGTCGACGCCGATCCCCGCCGCCACCAAGGCATCGCGATAACCGTTGATCCGATCGTCCGCGACCCCAGGACCCGGCGCCAGCGCCATCACTCGCCGCCGGCCGAGCGACAGCAGATGCTCGGTCGCCGCCCGCCCGGCCTCGCGGTTGTCGATCCCGACATGGTCGGCCAGGTGGTCCTCCCCGGCCTTCTCACCCAGCAGCACCAGCGGCAGCGCGGGATCACGCCGCTGCACATCCTCCGGACTGAGGTTCAGCGGGCTCATGATGATCCCGTCGAGACGGGCGGGATGCCGGTCCGTGAGCAGACCCAACTCGGCCTCTCGCCGGCCACCGGTCTGGTGGAACTGCACGATCCAGCCGAAGGTTTCCGCCTCGTCCAGCATCCGCGCCGCGAGCGAGGCGAAGTACGGGCGATCAAGCTGGGGAACCGCGAACGCGATCACCCCGCTGCGGCCCTGGGCCAGGTTCCGGGCCGCGATGTTCGGCCGGTAGCCGAGCTTGTCGATCGCGGCGAGGACCCGCAACCGGGTCGCCTCGCGGACGTGTTCCGACCCGTTGACGACGTTCGACACCGTCTTCATCGACACGCCGGCCGCCTCGGCGACGTCGATCAAACGAGGCCTCATGGGTGGTAAGGATGTCACTTCAACCCGGTGTGTGCCATTCCGGCCAGGATCCGCCGCTGGAACACCACGAACACCACCACGACCGGAACCAGCGTGACCACACTCATCGCGAACAGCGCTCCCCACTCCGAGCTGCCGGTGGAGTCGAGGAACCCGCGCAAGGCCACCGGGACCGTCAGTTTCGTCCGCGTCGACAGGTAGATCAGCTGGCTGAAGAAGTTGTTCCAGGTCCAGATGAAGGAGAAGATCGCGGTCGTCACCAGCGCCGGGGTCAGCAGCGGCAGGATGATCCGCCGGTAGATCCCCCACGCCCCGCACCCGTCGATCCGCGCGGCGTCGTCCAGCTCGACCGGGATCGACCGGATGAACTGCACCATCAGGAACACGAAGAACGCGTCGGTGGCCAGGAAGCTCGGCACGATCATCGGCCAGAACGTGTCGATCCAGTTGAGGTTGCGGAAGATCGAGTACTGCGCGATCAGCGTGACGTGACCGGGCAGCATGATCGTGGCCAGCATGAGCGCGAACAGCGTCTTGCGCCCGATGAACTTGAGCCGGGCGAAGGCGTACGCCGTGAGCGAGCAGGTCAGCACGTTCCCGATCACGACCGCGGTGCAGATGATCAGCGAGTTGGCGATGTACACCCCGAAGTTGACGCCGGTCGAGTGCCAGCCCAGCGCATAGTTGCCCAGGGTCGGATGCTCGGGCACCAAGCCGGCATCCTTGAAGATCTCGGTGTTCGGCCGAAATGACGCGGTGATCATCCACAACAGCGGATACAGCATGATCAGCGCACCGGCGGTCAGCCCGACGTGCGCGAAGACGCGGCGAGTTCTCATCGGCGGACCCCTTCGTCTCCGTAGAACACCCAGGTGCGGCCGAGCACGAAGTTCAGGCCGGTGAACACCGCGATGATCAGCAGCAGGACCCAGGCCATCGCGGCGGCGTACCCCATCCGGAAGTTGCCGAACGCCTGCTGGTACAGGTACAGCGTGTAGAACAGCGTCGAATCCGACGGCCCGCCCTTGCCGCCGCTGATGATGTACGCCGGGGTGAACGCCTGGAACGCACCGATGATCTGCAGCACCAGGTTGAAGAACACAACCGGCGAGAGCAGCGGCAGTGTGACCCGCCAGAACCGCTGCCACTTGTTCGCGCCGTCCATCTCGGCCGCTTCCATCACGTCGTCCGGGATCTGCCGCAGCCCGGCCAGGAAGATGACCATCGGAGCGCCGAACTGCCACACCCGCAGCACGATCAGCGTCCACAGCGCCGTACCCGGCTCGGAGATCCAGCCATGTCCCTGGATGCCGAACAGGCCGAGGACGTGGTTGAGCAGACCGTCACTGCCGAAGATCTGCTGCCAGAGCAGGGCGATCGCGACACTGCCACCGAGCAGACTCGGCACGTAGTACAGAGCGCGATAGACCGCGAGACCACGCAAACCACGGTTGAGCAGTACGGCGATCGCGAGGGCGAAGGTCATCTCCAGCGGCACCGACACCGCGACGTACAGGAACGTCACGCGCAGCGAATGCAGGTAGCGGGCGTCGTGGAACAGCGCCGTGTAGTTGTGCAGTCCGGTCCAGGCCGGGGTGTTGAACAGCGCATAGTCGGTGAACGAGTAGTACAGCGACAACACCATCGGGCCGACGGTCAGGCCGAGGACGCCGATCAGCCAGGGCAACAGGAACAGGTACCCCGGGACGCTCTGGCGGAGACGGGTTCCGAACGAGTCGGCAGCGGACCGCGATGTGGGTGGCGACAAGCGTCGTCGGCTCACTGGCCCAGCGTCTTCCCCGCCAGCTCGACGAACTCGGTCGCGCCGGAGGCCGGGGTGGCCTTGCCGAAGCCGATGTTCTCGGCGATGCGCCCGAAGCCGGTGAGGAGTTCGCCGTACCCCTTCGGCCAGGGTTGCGGCGACGGACCGACCTTGCCGGCGATGTCCTCGACGTACGCGATCGCGCGCGCACCGGCGGAGTCGGCCTCGGCCGAGACCACGTCGCGCGCCTTCTTCGACGGCGGTACGCCGAGCAGGATGCCGATGGTCTTGATCGCCGTCTCGTCGTTGAGCAGGAACCCGATCAGCTTCGCCGCGTCCTCGGGGTGCTTGCTCGCGGCCGAAATGCACCACAGGTCGAGGGCCTTGATGAACTGGCCCTTGAGGTCGCCGGCCGTGTCCTGAGGCACCGGCAGCACAGTCAACGGGCTCTTGACCAGCGGTTGATAGAAGGTGACCTGCTGCACCCAGCCGAACTGCAGCGGCGCCTTCCCGGTCGCCACCAGGGACTTCTCGATCGCGGTGGTCTCGCCGCTGACGTTCTGCGACGGCGCGGCCTTGGCCGTCCGCAGATCCGCCCAGTACTGGAACCACTCCTGGATCGTGTCCTTGCTGGTCGTCAGCTTCGCACCGTCGTCGGAGAACATCTCGGTCCCGTGCTGACGGGCGAACACCTCGAACAACTGGAAGTTGCCGGCCTGGTCGCTGGACCCGAAGGTGCCCTGCACCGATCCCGAGTAGTCCTTGGCGAACTCGGCGAACGCGTCCCACGTCCACCCCTGTTCGGGGACGGTGCCGCCGGCCTTCTTCACAGCGGCCTCGTCGACGTACATGGCGTAGCTGATCGAGCTCTGCCCGATGCCGAAGTTCTTGCCGTCCGCGGTGCCGCTGCCGGCCACGTCCGGGTCCAGCGCGGACGTGTCGATGCCCAGTGAGCCCAGGTCCTTGAGGGCACCGCGACCGGCGTAGTCGCTGAAGTAGCTCATCGACATCCGCAGTACGTCGGGCGCGTTGTTGCCGGAGGTCTGCGTGGCCAGCTTGTCCCAGTAGTCGTCGAACGGCGCGCTCTCCGGGGCGAACTCGGCACCACCGTTGGACTTCCACGCGTCCAGTGCCTTGTTGATCGCCTTGGTCACCGGGTCAGGCCCGTACCACGCGACCCGCATCGGCCCCGACTTCGCGGAGCAACCGGGCAGCATGGTGGCGGCGGCCGTGGCGGCACCGAGACCCAGCAGGGTACGGCGGCTGAAGGTGGACGGATTCATGTCAGTTCTCCCTGCTCGTTGGCGTGGTGGGGGCCCAGCGCCAGTTGTGTTCAAGGCGAAGCGGGACGTAGACGCCGGTCGGCAGGTCGTCGGTGAGTCGTGCCTGCCAGCGGGCGAGTTGGTGCAGCAGCCGGGCGCGGACGGCCAGGTGGCGTTCGCTGTCGAAGAGGTTGTCCAGCTCGGCCGGATCGGCGTCGAGGTCGTACAGCTCGCCGGCGAGATCCGCGTGGACGATGAGCTTCCACTGGCCGCTGCGCAGCATGCGCGCCGCTCCGGACTGGGTGACCGTGTTGAGTTCGTCGAACGTCGGGCCGTCGTACGAGAAGTGCAGTGGCGGTCGATCGGTGACGTCGCGGGCGCGTCCGCCGAAGCCCTGCTCGGCGATGATGCTGCCGAACTCCGCCTCCGGTGCCCCCTCGCCGTGGGCGAGTGGCAGCAGACTCCGGCCCTGGACGCCCTCGGGCAGAGGCTGACCGACCGCCTCACAGATGGTCGGCAGAATGTCGACAATCGACACAGGCTCGTCGCGGCGCTGGGTCGCGACGCCGTCCCCGGCGATGACCAACGGGATCCGCAGCAGGAATTCCGAGAGCCCAGCGCCCTTGCGCTGCAGGCCGTACTCGCCGACGTAGTCGCCGTGGTCGGCCAGCACGATCGTCAACCGCGGTCGCGTCCGCTTGGCGAGACCTTCGTGCAGGCGCTCGATCTGCTCGTCCAGGAGTCGCAGCATCCCGAGGTAGTTGGCGGCGTACCGGCGCCAGCCCGCGTCGTACCCGGGCCGCTTCTCCTCCTGCAGCCGACGCAACCACGCGTAGCTGCCACCTTTGACCTCGGCGCCTTCCGGGCCGGTGATCCGGTCCGGGACATCGTCGGGCGCGACCATCGAGAAGTAGGGCTCCGGCACCTGGTACGGGTTGTGCGGCTCGGGATACGACACCCAGAAGAGCCCCGGCTGGTCCGGATCGGCAGCGTCCACGGCGGCCAGTGCGTCAGTGGTGATCCGGTACGGCAGTTGGCAGCGCAGCTCGTACGGCGTGGGCTCCTCGGAGACACCGTGGTCGAGTCGCTCGAGCCACCCGTCGAAGGCTTGCTCCTGCTTGTCGCGCTCCGGACCGTGGGTGTGGAAGTAGGGGCCGTTGTACGTGTCGAAGTCGTCGGCACCCCGCGGCATGTGCGGCTTGCCCGCGAAGTGCAGTTGGTACTCCGCCGCCCGCAGTACGTCGAGGAGGTCGGCCTCGAACCTGGCATGCGCCGGCGTGCTGTTCTGCCGGACCTGGTGGGCGCTGGGGAAGCGTCCGGTCAGCAGGCTGGTACGGGCGGGCACGCAGGCGGGGGCCGAGGTGTAGGCCTGGGTGAAGTCGGTTCCGGCGGCCGCCAGCCGGTCGACGAAAGGCATGGTGTCGACCGGGTAGCCGCTCCGGCGGGTGAATCCGGCGCGTTGCTGGTCGGTCATCACGATGACGATGTCGGGACGCATTCCCTGGTCTCTCCTGGCGGTCGGGCGGCAATGTTGTACAGCGCTGTAATACAGCGCTGTAAAGATTGGCGTACGCCGGCTGCCCGCGTCAAGGGCCGACGCCGACGGCCACGATTCGGTAAGGAGGTTGCTTAACCGGTCGGCGCGATGGTCGACTAGGCGCGTGACGGCAACGGAAGGCCCGGCCTCGGGAGTGCAGCAGGATGCCGGGTTGTCGTACCGGACCCTGATCTGGCTGGCGGTAGCGACGTTCTCGATGGGGATCGACGGCTACGTGCTGGCCGGGTTGCTGCCCGCCATCGCCGGCGATCTGGAGGTGAGCGCGGCAGCCGCCGGGCAGCTGGTGTCGGTGTTCGCACTGACCTCGGCGCTCGCGGCCCCGGTGCTCGGGACGGTCACCAGCCGGTGGGAGCGACGTACGACGATCGCGCTGTCGCTGGCCGTGTTCGTGCTCGGCAACCTGGTCGTCGGGCTCGCGCCCAACTACGCGACCGCGCTCGGCGGCCGCGTGATGGCGGCGCTCGGTGGGGCGCTGCTCAACGCCGCGGTGACCGGGTACGTGATCGCGCTCGCGCCGCCGCAGCACCGCGGCAAGGCGCTGTCGTTCGTGCTCGGTGGCTGGATGACCGCGACCGCGCTCGGCGTACCGGTCGGCCTGGCGCTCGGCCAGACCAGCTGGCGGTTCCCGATGATCCTGGTCGCGGTGGTCGGCACGATCGCGTTGGCCGGGATCATGCTCAAGCTTCCGCGCTTGCACCTCCCGGCCGGGACCCTGGCCGAGCGCCTGCGTCCGCTCGGCCGGCCGCGGCTGTTGGCGGGTCTGCTCGTCACGACCGGCATCCTGTGCAGCAGCTACACCTGCTTCACCTACGCCACGCTGATCTTCGCGCCGACCTTCCGGCTCGACTGGATGATCATCGTGATCATGTTCGGGTACGGCGTGGCCAGCATGCTCGGCAACGCGGTCACCGGCCGGCTGACCGACCGCTTCACGCCGCTGCGCGTCCTGACCGTCGTACTGATCGGGCTGCTGCTGAACTCGGTGCTGGGGATGGTGACCTTCCTGGCCCTGCCGATCGCGGTGACCGCGGTCACCGGCCTGGTGTGGTTCTTCGCCGCGGGCGTCGGCAACGGCGGCGCCGCCGTACCTCAGCAGGCCCGTCTCGCGGCCCTCGCCCCGAACTCCGCCGCCATCGTGATGGCCTTGAACGGCAGCGCCATCTCGCTCGGTTCCGCCCTCGGCAGCGGGCTCGGCGGCGTCTCCTTGGCCGCCGGCACCTCGCCGTACGGCCTGCTCGGCATCGCGGCCGTCATCCTGACCGTCACCCTGGCGCTGCACCTGCTCGTGGCGAGGGCGTCGCGCCAGGATGACGTCGTGGTCTCAGCGGTTGAAGCCTGAGAGCAGGTTGTACGGGTAGACCGACGGCTTCTCGCTGACTTCGGTCAGTCGGGCGAGCTGCTCGGCGTCGAGCGACCAGCCGGCCGCACCGATGTTGTCGGTGTAGTGCTCGAGGGTGCGGGGACCGATGATCGGTGCGGTGACAGGCTCGGTCTGGATGAGCCAGCGCAGCGCGACCTGCGCGACGCTGCGACCGGTGTCCGCCGCGATGGCATGCAACGCGTCCAGGACGTTCCAGGTGCGGTCGTTGTCGTAGTAGTCCCAGGCCTCGTAGAGCCCCTGCTTGGCGGCCTCCGCAACCCGGGTCCCCTCCGGCGGCGCCTCCATGCCCCGGTGGAACCGGCCCGCCAGCCAGCCCGCGCGCAGCGGACTCCACGGCATCACACCAAGTCCCTCGTTGCGGCAGATGGCGAGCAACTCCCACTCGGCCTCGCGGTCGAGCAGGTTGTACAGCGGCTGCAATGCGCTGTACCCGTTGATCCCGGCCTGCTTCGCCACGTCCACAGCCTTCTGGAGCTGCCAACCGGTGACATTGCTGGCGCCCAGGTAGCGAACCTTGCCCGACGACACCAGTACGTCGAGCGTCGACAGCGTCTCCTCGATCGGCGTCGCCGTGTCCCACACGTGGGTGTAGTACAGGTCGATGTAGTCGGTGCCCAGCCGGCGCAGACTGGCGTCCACCCCGGCGAGGATGTGCTTGCGGCTGAGGCCGTCGTCGTTCGGGCCGTCACCCATGCTGCCGTAGACCTTGGTCGCGATCACCAGCGAGTCGCGGTCGCGGCCCTTCAGCCAGCGGCCGAGCACGGCCTCCGACTCACCGGCGTTGTACACGTCGGCGGTGTCGATGAACGTGCCACCGGCCTCGACGAACTCGTCCAGGATGCGCACGCTGGTCTGCTCGTCCGCCGGGCCGCCGAAGTGCATCGCCCCCAGGCACACCTCGCTGACCTTCAGGCCGGTCCGGCCCAGATTGCGGTACTCCATCGTCAAATCCCTTCGTTGCAGCAGCCGGATCCGCTATCCGTGATCGACGCTGACCACGATCTTGCCGACCTGGCTGTTGGACTCCATGTGCTCGTGGGCCTGAACGATCTGCTCCAGCGGGAACACTCGATCGACCACCGGGCGGAACGTGCCCGCGAGCAGGCCCGACGAAACAAAAGCTGTTGCCCGGAGCAACCGCTGTGGATCGCGGGTGATCTCGTGCACCGTATAGGTGCGCAGATTGAGCGCCGGCATGCCCAGCTCGAACCCCGGGTACGGCGTGGGTTGTCCGCTCTGGGCACCCCAGAGGAACAACGTACCGCCGGATGCCACCACGCGCGCCAGATTTACGACCCCCGGCCCGGCCACCGCGTCGAACACGTACTCCGCGCCGCGGCCCGCGGTCAGGTCGAGAACGCGACCGGCCACATCTTCCTCGTCCGAGACGATCACCTCGGCAGCGCCCTCGGCGAGCAGCCGCTGCCGCTTCGCGCGGGTCCGCGTGACGACCAACGGTGTGGCGCCGACGCGGTTCGCGGTCTGGATCGCCGCGAGGCCGACGCTGCTGGACGCCGCGTTCAGTACCACGGTCTCCCCCGCACGCAATCCGGCGATCTCGACCATCGCGCCGTACGCCGTGAGGTACGGCATCCAGACGGCCGCGCCCGCGATTGCATCGATGCCGTCAGGTCGATTCACCAATGCACTCGCGGGCACGATCGCCTGCTCGGCGTACACGCCGTAGTCGTTCTGCGAGAAGGCCGGTACGACGCTGACGGCCTGGCCGGGCGCGAATCCGGTGACGTCCGGGCCGATCGTCTCGATCACGCCCGCCGCCTCGGCGCCGAGCCGGGACGGGAACTGCTTCACCGGCTCGATGTACTGGTCCCGGCGGAACAGCACCTCGGCCCGGTTGATCCCGACCGCGTCCACCCGGACCCGCACCTCACCGGGACCCGGCTCGCCCGGATCGACGTCGTCCAGCCGCAGCACGTCCGGCCCGCCGGCCTGGTGGAACCGCACCGTCCTCGCCATGCCATCACCTCCCGCTAGGATAAGTTTGATCACCGTCAAACTTTGCGATGATCATACTATTGACCCCATGGGACGTATTCCGCAGCACCCGGAGGTCTCCGACTTCGACGTCCAGCGGGTGCTGGAAGCCCTGGTCGACCCGGTCCGGCGCAGCATCGTGACGCAACTCGACGCGCTCGGCGCGGACATCAAGTGCGGCGGCTTCGACCTGCCGGTCGGCAAGGCCACCGCGACCCACCACTTCGGGGTCCTGCGCGACGCCGGCGTGATCCGGCAGTACTACGTCGGCACCCTGCGGATGAACTCACTCCGCCGCGCCGACATGGACCAGGCCTTCCCCGGCCTGCTCGACGCGATCCTGGCTGCCCAGAAGCAGCCGGCCTGACCGGCTGATCACAACCAGCCCGCGCGGGCGGCGTACAGCCCGGCCTGGAACCTCGTATCGGCGCCCAAGGCCGACATCAGCGTGGCGATCCGCCGCCTGGTGGTGCGATGGCTCCAGCCGAGGTGGTGCGCGATGGCCTCGTCCTTCAGGCCGCCGGCCAACAGGGCCAGAACCCTCCGGTCGTTCTCGCTCGGTTCGGCGACGCCGTCCGGCTCGGCCGAGCGCAGCGACCCGGTCGCGGTCAGCGGCGTGGCCCCCGCCCAGAGCTGGTCGAAGACGAAGAGCAGGACGTCGAGCAGACTGCACGGATGCACCACGATCGCGCCGGCGATGTCCCGCTGCGCGATCGACTGCGGGATGAAGGCCACCTTCCGATCGAAGGTGGCCAGCTTCAACGGCAGCTCGGAGGCGACCCGGGCCTGCTCGCCGGCGGCGACGTACCGCAGGATCGCGGTCACCGCGTTCGGCGACTGTTCCAGCGCGGCCCGGGCGTAGATCGCCCGGCAGGTCACCCCTCGGGCCAGGACCTCGAACTCCGCGTCGTTCGTGATCGGCCCCGCGTCACCGGCGTACGGCGGGGTGTCGAGAACCTGCACCTCTTCCACCGCCCCGCGCTGCAGCTGATCGAAGCGGCTGAGGACCGTGTCGGCGCCGGTGACCACCTCGATCAGCTCGGTCGGCGCGGCGTTGCCGCCGGAGCGGAACTCCGGGACCCAGGACGCGGCCAGCGCCCGGATCCGCTCCAGCTCCGACTCCTGCCGGCGGACCAGCGGCTCGATCGCCGCATCGGGTGCCACCGGCAACAATCGGGGCGTGGGCAGCGGTGACCGGCTGACCAGACCCGACTGCTCGAGCACGGTCACCGCGCGACGCACCCGGCCGGCCGGCGAACCCATCCGGTCCGCCAGCCCGGTCACCGTCAGCCCCGGTGAGCGCAGCAGGATCCGGTAGGCGCGTTCCTCGAACGCCCCGACGCCGAGGATGGCCAGGTTCGCCGCCGCGTCCGTCCATGGTGATTGCACGTCCGGCGCCTACCCGCCCGGCAGGACCGAGCACGGTCCTGCCTTGGCCAGCCGGAGGTCTCCGGTGGCCGTCTGCTTCGGCCGCACCCTGACGACCTCCGACGCCGGCAGCCAGCCGGGCGCTGTCGCACTCACGTGGAGGTGTTCATCCGCCTTCAGCCAGTACGAGTACCGTCCCTCGTCATCCGCGACGAGGTGCACCGCGGACTGTCCGGTGCCGATCGCCACAACTGCTCGTGGCAAGGCGGACGTCTGACCGGTGCACCGATCCTTGCCGGTGACTGTGCCGGTGATCCGGCCCCAGCTGGGCGGCGCGACCGCGTCCATGGTCACGGTCAGCGGTGCGTTCCGAAACGGCGTGTCCTCCATCAGCAGCAGCCGAGCGCTCACCTCGCGCGGCTGACTCGTCGCAGGCGTTCCGGCGTCGAGCGTGACCCGGATCCGCGTCGACTGCCCCGGTGCGAGAGTGCCGGCCGGCTTGTCGGCCTTCAGCCACGGCACGTCCCGGCCACCGGACGCGCATTGGTCGTTGCCGGCTAGCTGCTCGACGTAGGGCTTGGCGCCCAGAATGCCTTCTGCTCCGCCCACCTTGAAGAATCCGCACGCACCGGCCACCCGGGTCACCGCGAACTGGGAGTTCGGCAACGACCTCCAGGTGTCCGAGGCCGGGCTGTAGGCGAAGCCCAGGTTGCTTCGGTAGCCCGCCACCGTCCCACCCGAGAGCAGCAGTTCACCGTTGGCCGCGGAGTACGCGGCACCCCAGACCGATGTGGGCAGGTCGTTCAGGCGCAGCCAGCGGTCGGTCGCCGGGTTGTAGCTGTACGCCGTCCGGAGCGGATGATCGGCATCGTCGTCCAGACCTCCGGCGCAGTAGATGCGCGCACCGATGGCGCCACAGTGCTGCCAGGACACCGGCTCCGGATAGTCGGCCGCTCGCGTCCAACGCTTCGAGGCCGGGTCGTAGACCATCACACTTCGGCTTGCGTGCACGTCGTCGGTGTTCGTGCGCCCACCGATGACGTAGAGCTTGCCGCCCAGGACCGCCGATGCGGCTGCGGCCGTGCCGATCGGGGCGTCCGGTCCGGACGACCACTTGTCGGTGGCGGGGTCGTAGATCGTCAGCCCGGTGGCCGGCGCACCTCCGCGCGGCCAGCCGCCGACGACGTACAGCTTGTCGCCGACGAACCCACCGGAAGCCCGCTCCAGCGGATTGGTGGTCCGTGCGATCTCCTGCCAGGTCTTGGTCTTCAGGTCGTAGACGTAGTTGCGTTGTTCGGTGTTGTTCTGGTCGGCGACGCCGCCGACCTTGTACAGCTTCCCGTCGTGGTACGCGGCCAGGGCATCGAAGTCACCCACCGGGAGATCGCTCTCCTGTTGCCAGGGCGCGATCTTCGCACCCGTCGTCCGGGACACCGCCGCTCCGGTGGCCGACGACAACGGGCCGCCGTCGTCCAGGCTCAGGTACCGCCGCTCCGGAACAGTGGAGACGGCTGCCGCCTTGGTCTCCGGCTTGTCCTCGAACGGCGTCAGCTCGTACGTCGCCCGACCGGTGCCGACGTTCTTCACAGTCAGCTCGATCGTCCGCCGATCCCCGATCCGCACCGATTGGGTCAGATCGTTCGCGGTTACCGTCAGTTCGGCCAGGCCGAGCGCGAAGTCGGCCCGGGTCACCGTGTCCGGTCGTACGTCGACAGTCCGCGTCCTGGCCTCGTACTGCCCGGCGTCGTACTGCGCACTGAACCGCTGCCGACCGGCCGGTGCGAACATCCAGTAGAAGCCGTCACCGAGGTTCGGATCAGCCGGCGTCGGTCCTGCGGTCGCTAAGTCGGCGGGCCGGGAGAGACTCTGCACGGTCGCATCGTCGACCGCCCGGCCGAACCTGTCATCCGTCACGTTGCCGAGGACGAGACCGCCCGCGACCGGAGCGCACTTGGTCGTCCCGATCACCACGTCGTCGATCTGCAGCCACCCGTTGCCGGCGACCTCGGTGCTGTAGCGAAACCGGGCCCGGACCTTGTCGTGCCCGGCGGCCGCGGGGATCGGCACCTCGATCGGCCGCGGGCCGCGCAGGCTCCCGTTCTGGTGCCACACATTGGTCCAGGTCGCCCCGTCGTCGACGGACAGGTCGACCTCGACCGCGGCCCAACTGCCGAGGACGTCCGTCCGGAACGCGATCACCGGATGGTCCTGCGCGCTCAGGTCGACGCCGGGCGAGATCAGCCGCGAGTCCTCCAGCCGCTTCCCCGAGCCGCTGTCGATGCTCGCGAAGGCACCGGATCCGCCGGTCAGGTTCGTGTTCTGTCCCGGGTCGTCGAACTCCCAGCCGTCGCCGATGACCGTCTCCTGCGTCCAGCCGGCCGGGATCGACGTACCGTCGAAGGATTCGCCGAGGCCCTGGTGTTCGCTGTGGTAGCCGGGCGCCGTACAGGGCGCCGCGATCACAGGTACGGCGAAGTCCACCGACTGATCGCCCTGGACGACGACCTTGCGGGTCATCAACTGGTAGCCGGCCGGATCCGGATCCAGCTCGATCCGGTACGTCGATCCGACCGGCAACCGGACACTGTACGAACCGTCCACCGGTGAGGTGTGGATCGGCGCGAGCGGCGTGCCGGCGACCGTCAGGGTGGCGTACAGCGGCCAGCCGTGGCCGGAGCCGTCGGTCACCCTGCCGCGAACCGTTGCCATCGGCACCTGGGTGAGCGAGACATCGCGCACCGCCCGCTGGTCCTTCGTCACCACGACATCGTCCGCGGTCGCGTTCTCGAACCCGAAGGCCGAGACCGCGAGGTGGTACGTCCCGGTGCTCACCCGGATCTCGAAGGTGCCGTCGGCCGCGGTCGTCGTCCGCCGCTCGTACGCCGCGGCGGTGGCGGCCACCGTCGCGTCGGCCACGGGCTTCCCGGCGCTGTCCGTGATCCGTCCGGCCAGCGTGCCGGTGTCGCCACGCGGCGACGCCGTGACCGCGGCCAGCGCGTTCAGGCGGCCCTCTCCGAAGGTGTTGTTCCGCTGGACAGTGCCGCCGCAGGACAGGTCGCCGGTGTCCGTCGCGGTCTGGTTCAGCAGCTCACGCGTGCCGTCGATGTCACCGATCAGGGACGGCGCCGCCGACCACATCAGAACGACCGTGCCCGAGACGTGCGGCGAGGCCATCGACGTACCGTTGCCGGTGCCGAAGGCGCCACCCGGAACCGACGAACCGACGGCGACACCAGGGGCGGCGATGTCCGGCTTGACCCGGCCGGACCCACCCGGTCCACGACCGGAGAAGTCGGCGATCGCATCGGTCTCGTCGTACGCGCCGACCGCGTACGTCGATCCGCCGTCGGCCGGCGAGCCGGTGGTGTCACAGCCGGCCCGGCCGTCGTTGCCGTTCGAGAAGACCGCGAAGATGCCGGACGCGTTCCACGCCGCGATCACGTCGTCGTAGAACGGGTCCTCGACGCCGCGGTTGTCGTCTCCCCACGAGTTGTTGAGGACGTTCGGCCGCAGGTCGGCTCGCGGGTTGGCGCCGGACAGGTCGGTCGGGGCGAGCATCCACTGGCCGGAGGCGAGCAGCCCGCTCAGAGAGCACCCTCGCTCCTCGTCCTCGCAGCCCTTCGCGGCAATCCACCGCGCGGCCGGCGCGACGCCGATCTTCCCGCGCGGTCCGTCCCCGCCGACCATCGTGCCCATCGTGTGAGTGCCGTGCCAGATGTTGTCGCAGGGTACGGCCGAGGGGCAGACCTGGGACGGATCGAACCAGTTGTAGTTGTGGTCGAAGACCCCCTGGCCGACCGTGCCGCGGTAGGAGTCCACCAGCGCCGGGTGATCGAACTGGACGCCGGTGTCGATGCTGCCGACGACGATGCCCTGGCCACGATCGTCCAGTTCCGACCAGACCTTGTCCGCCTGGATGTCCGCCAGGCCCCACTCGACCGCGGCCGCCCTCGCCGCCTTCGTCTCGGCGGCCGGCGCCGGTTCGGTCAGTTCGTACGTCGGAGCCTCCTGCACTCCCACGACCTCGGGCCGTACTGCGAGCGACTGCGCCAGCGCCGCGGATCCACCCCTGACCAAGATGGCGTCGGTGATCCAGAACGGAGTGTAGTCGTTGCCAGCGGCATCGAGCGCTGCACGGGCCTCGCGCTGTCCCGTTGCGGCCGCCTGTTGCAGCTGCTGGACGACGTACTCGCCACGCTGCTTCCAGTCCTTGATCGTGGCCGCCTTGCTCAGATCGGCACGATCGGCGAACCGGACCATGAAGTCGCTCGCCTTCCCGGCGACCAGGCCGGCCCGCAGACTGGACGACACCTTGTCCTGCCAGGGCACCGGAGGTGGTGCGGCTGCCGCCGTCCCGGCCGGCAACATCAGCAGCCCGGCCAGCATGGCCAGGACGACGCCGAACACGGTTCGGCGTCGTCCGGATCCAGAGACCACAGGGTGCATGCGGAACCCTCCCCAGGATGGTGCGCCCCGGAATCCTCACCGTCCCGGCACGACGTCCAGCAGTTTTGCCAGCGCGGCGTGAGGGTGTCCAGCATGCTCGGTGGCCGAATCTGGCCACGGCCAGAACTGGCCGGGCGGCCGGCTACGAATTCCAGCGACGGACGGCGATCGAGGTCAGCACGGCGGTCGGCAGGGAGATCAGCACCGCCCACGCCAACCGGTTCACCTGGCCGGTCTCGCAGTTCTCGATCGCGGTCGGATCGGACTCACCGCGATAGGGATAGCCCGTCCGCAGCACCGACTTGCATTCGGTCCGCGGCCCACCGCCGAGACTGGGCACGGTGTTCCCGCTACCGGAGTCGGGTGCGCCGAGCAGCAACCACAGAACGGTAGCCAGGCCGGCCAACGACAGGACCCACACAATCGCTCGCTTCATGGCAACGACCCTAGGTGAGACCAGCGGTCAACTCGCAGTCCGTCCCTTTGCCTGCGGCAACCAGTGCTCACGACCGGGCGGCGATGGCACGCAGACCGTCGACCAGCGAGATGGTGGGCCGGCCGATCAGCTTGTGCAACTCACCGGTCGCGTCCGCTGACACGCCGTTGGAGACGTCCCTGTCCAGCTGGACAAGGAAACTGACGGTCTGCTCGTCGACACCGTTGGCTCGCAACGCCTCAGCGTGCTCCTCTGAAGACAGGTCCTGATAGACAACAGGCTTGCCACTCACCTCTGCGATCGCGGCCGCCAGCTCCGGATAGGTCCACGCCGTGTCGCCGGCCAGCTCGTACGCCGCATTGTCGTGGCCGTCGGTGGTCAGCACGACCGCGGTCGCCTCGGCGTAGTCGAGGTGATCGGCGCTGGCCACCCGGCCCTCATGCACGCTGCCGATCATCACGCCGGTCTCCGGCGCCGAGGTCAGGAACGGGACGTAGTTCTCGTGGTACGAGTTCATCCGCAGCATCGTGTAGGTCAGGCCGGACTCGCGGATCAACTGCTCGGTGGCCTTGTGCTCGGTCACGATGAACGTCGGGCTGGTGTCGGCGTGGGCCGCGCTCGTGTAGACGATCCGGGAGACACCGGCCTGCTGGGCCGCACGGATCACGTTCTCGTGCTGGATCATCCGCTTGCCGAACTCGTTCCCCGAGACCAGCAGCGCAACGTCGACACCGTCGAGGGCGGCGTCGACCGCCGCACGGTCGTCGTGGTCGGCGATCCGGACCTGGACTCTCTTCGCCTCCAGTGCGGCCGCCTTGGCCGGGTTCCTGGCGATGGCGACGATGCGCTCGGCCGGGACGCGGGCGAGCAGTTGATCAATGATCAGAGTGCCGAGCGCGCCGGTCGCGCCGGTGACAGCAATGAGATCGGACATGATGGGTTTTCCTCACGTGACGGCCGATGCCTGGACGCATCGAACTTGTTCGTAGTACGAACCATATTAGTTCGTACTACGAACTGCAACCCATCGTCCAGAAATTCAGGCTTGCTCCATGAAGACCACCGGGACCTCGTTGTCCAGCACGACGCGGCCGAGCAGGCAGGCGAGCGTCTCGCGCTCCGCGGCGCTCAGACCGTCCGGCAACCGGTCGATCCGGCGGCAGGTCTCGGCGTAGAACTCCTCCGCGACGTCCTGTCCGCGCGGGGTGAGCGCGACGCGGACGGCCCTGGTGTCACGTGGATCCGGCTCGCGGCGTACCAGGCCGTTGCGCACGGTGCGGTCGACGAGGCCGGTCATGCTGGACTTGGCCAGGCCGAGCATCGTGCCCAGCTCCCCCATCCCGTACGGCTGGGCCATCAGGACGCAGAGCAGTTGCCCCTGCTGCGGGGTGAGGCCGCGTTCACGACTCGCCTCGGCGTACACCGCATTCACCAGGAACGCCGACCGGACGAGTCCGGCCACCACTCCGATCTTGCCGTCCTCATTCTTCGCCACGCTGCCAAGAT
This sequence comes from Kribbella pittospori, assembly GCF_004331465.1. Classification (GTDB taxonomy): domain Bacteria; phylum Actinomycetota; class Actinomycetes; order Propionibacteriales; family Kribbellaceae; genus Kribbella; species Kribbella pittospori. The sequence continues at coordinate 229,597 of NZ_SJKB01000010.1, read as the reverse complement.
AGCATTCGCGCCCACAGCAGTTCGTGGCGCGAACCATCACTGGCGCAGCAGATCCTGGAGGATCTGATTGATCTGATCGGGGCGCTCGAGCGGAGGCAGGTGACCGGTGTCGGCGAGGTCGATACGTCGTGCGCCAGGGATTCGATCACTGATCAGATCCGAGACAGCCTGGACCCACGGCGGGTCTTCCAAGCCGTTGATCACGACGGTCGGCACCTGGATCTCAGCCAGCCGCTCAACCGGCGGAGGGTCGAGGGTCAGCTCTGTGATCACCGGGCCACGCCAGCTCCGCTCGAACACACCCCGCAGCATCGTCAGCGCCAACTCCCACACCTGCGGGTCGACAGCGGACGACGGCCGCTTCGGCCCGGCCACGATGAACTCGGCCTGCGCCCGAGCCATCGCGTCGACCTCGGCAGGATCGACGTACTCGTTCCGTCCACCGCGATACCTGGCGAGGCGCTCAGCCGGGACCGACGAGCGGACATGAGCTTTCACATACTCATTCATCTCCTCCGGCCACACATGACCGGACAGCCCCGAACAGATCAACGCCAGCCCCGTGACGCGCGACGGTTCAGCCAGCGCGACCTCGAGCGAATACGACCCACCCATCGACGAGCCGACCAGGGTCGCCTCCTCCACATCCAACGCGTCCATCAGCCCGAGCAGATCCCTGTACGGCGCGAACGAGCCCTCAGCCTCACCGGATTCGCCATAACCACGCCAGTCGTACGTGATCACCCGATGGGTGGCCGAAAACCGCTCCACCTGGTGCTTCCACATCCGCCGATCCGCGATCCCGGCATGCGAGAACACCACAGCCGGCCCACGCCCCACCTGGTCGTACACGATCCGAACCCCACCAACCTCAACCGCCTTCATTGCACCGATTCTGTCCTTAGGGTGGGGCCATGGAACTGAACGAGATCGCGCAGGCGTTGATCGATGGGGACAATCCGGCGGTGCTGGCCACGACGAACGCGGATGGGAGTCCGCAGACGTCGGTGGTGTGGGTCGGGCGGGATGGTGACGACGTACTGATCTCGACCGGACAAGGCCGCAAGAAGGACCGGAACGTGCGGCGGGATCCGCGGGTGAGCGTGATCGTCATCGACAAGGACGAGCCGCTGCGGTACGTCGAGATCCGCGGCACCGCGGCCGTTTCGGCCGACGTCGACCGCGAACTCGCCCAGCGACTCGCCGAGAAGTACCAGGGCGAAGGCGCCGGCAAGGCGTTCGCCGATCTGCCGCCGGAAATGATCCGGATCGTCATCCGCATCACCGCGGAGAAGGTGCACGTCCGCAACTGAGGGTCAGTGCCAGCCGTTGCGGCCGGCTTGCAAACCGGCCTGGAACCGGCTGGTGGCGCCGAGCTGATCCTGGACCTGGGAGATCCGCCGCCGTAGGGTCCGCCCACTGACGCCCAACTGCCGCGCGATCGCCTCGTCCTTCATCCCGCTCGCGAGCAGGTTGATCAGGGTCGTGACCGGATCAGCTCCGGCGGACTCCGTCAGCCGCAACGGCGTGGCCTGTCCCCACAACTGGTCGAACAGGACCTGGAGTGCGCTCGTCAGCGCCGAATCGGTGACCACCACCGCCCGCGCCTGGCCCGGCCGCGACGGTCCGTCGCCGGCGAGCGGCAGGATCGCAGTCGTCCCGTCCACGATCAGCAGCTTCACCGGCACCTGCGGAAGCACCCTGGACTGCTCACCCCGCTCGGCCATCGACCTCAACCGGGCGACCCAGCCGGGATGGTCCAACACCTCGGCCGCATAGATCGCGCGGAACTTCACACCACGCTCCAGCAACGCCAGCTCCGCACTGGACACCTGATGGCTACCGTCCGCGACGTACGGCGGGGTGTCGGTGCCGACCGCCTGCACGGTTGCCCCACGCAACATGTCGTCGATGCGCGCCTCGATCGCGTCCCGCCCGACGGCGATCTCGATCAGGCGGCTCGGCTCCGCCTGCAACTGCCCGGCGCTGAACTCGCGCGCCAACTGGTCGGTCATCGCCGCCACGCCGTCCAGCGCCGCCCGGCGTTCCCGGACGAGCATGCCGAGCCCGGACCGAGGATCGACCGGCGCCGGCGCTGCCTCTGAGCCGCTGCGCACCAGCCCCGCCTCGGCCAGCCGGGCGACAGCCTCCTCGACAGTTGCCGGCGGCAGCTCCAGAGACTCCCCTAGTTGCCGCACCGGGACGCCCGGATCTCGCAGCAACTGCCGATACACCTGTGCGTCGAACGCGGACAGCCCCACCGCTTCCCAATCGGCCACAGGCCGAGCCTACGTTGGCCGGTTTGGGCAGATGGCCGGATCCGGCGCCCTGGCGGCCGAGTCAAGGCTTAGCGTGTCGCAGGAAACTGTCGTCGTCCGAGGAGTGAACAGTGCGTCTGCCTGCCGGTCGTTCCGCGATCGCCCTGATCGGGGCACTTGTCACTGCACTTCTCCTCGGGATCGGAGCGACCGCGCAAGCAGCCGTGACCGAGGAAGGGACCGAGCCGGCGTTCGCGCCCCAGGCGATCGTGTGGCCGACCCCGACCGACGGCTACCTGCTCGGCGGCGTCGACTGCGGTACGGCGACCTGCCCGGCCGAGGTGCAGGCCACCCATGACGGCGGCAAGACCTGGACCACAGTGGGACATACCCACAACGAGCTGGCCCGCAGCGGCGAGCCCGGCATCACCAGCCTGCAGTTCCTGGACCGCAAGAACGGGTGGGCCTACGACCCGTACCTCGAGAACACCAAGGACGGCGGCCGGACCTGGACCAAGGTCGCCGTACCCGGCGGCGACGCGAGAGTGGTTCAGTTCCTCGCCTCGGCCGACGGGACGTACGTCGTCACCAGCGGCTGCCCGATCGGTAGCGGTGTCTGCGACGACCGGCCGCTCAACGTCTGGCGGGCGCCGGCCGGGAAGACGACCGGCTGGCAGCGGATCGACGTACCGGTAGCGGCGGGTGACCACACCTGGCTCGCGGCGAACGGCTCCACGGTCTACCTGCTGGCTTCTGCCGGCGCCGGGGTGGCCGGACGGCTGACCACCCTGCGGCAGGGCAAGGTCCGAGCGACCGGCCCGGCCACCTGCGCGGACCAGGACGAGGCGACGATCACCGGCTTCACCGCCAACGGAGCCGACCGCGTCTTCGTGCTGTGCATGGCGTACTACGGCCAGGGCCACTCGGTGAAGACGCTGATGTCCTCCGGTGACGGTGGCAGGACCTTCCGGTACGACGAACTTCCCGGTGACCGTGGCCTGGCCGACGAGCTCACCGTCGCGCCCGACGGCGCCGTGATGGTGCCGACTCTCACCGCCAGTCAGGTGTACAACCGCCCGGCCCTGTCGAAGTCATGGCGACTCGACACCACCTGGCTCGAGAACGGCGGTGAGGTCCTGCACAGTCTGGTCTTCCAGAACCCGACCACCGCCTGGATGATCGAGGCGCAGGCGATCTACGGCCAGCAGTCTCGGCTCTGGGTGACCCGCGACGCCGGACAGACGTGGGAGCTGGCCTCGGCGCCCGCAGCGAAGACTGTGACCAGCAAGGATGTGCAGGAGGCGCCGAAGGTCGAAGCCAACTGCGACCGGAAGGTGGAGCCGGGGAGCTTCAGGTGCTTCGCGCAACGACGTACGGACCTCGGCTTCCGTTCGCGCTCGGCGACCGAGACGCCGGCCGGCTACAGTCCCGGCGACCTCCAGTCGGCGTACCGCTTGCCGACGAACGCCGGTCAGGGGCAGCGGGTCTACATCGTCGACGCGTACGACAGCCCGACGGCGGAATCCGACCTCGCTGTCTACCGGCAGCAGTACGGGCTGCCGCCCTGCACGACCGCGAACGGTTGCTTCCAGAAGCTCAACCAGGACGGCCGACCGAGCCCGCTGCCGGCACCGTCGCGCTCGTGGGCCGGTGAGATCTCGCTCGACCTCGACATGGTGTCCGCGGTCTGCCCGCAGTGCGCGATCACACTGATCGAGGCGAACTCGCCGACCGACGACCTGCTGGCCGGGGTCCGGACCGCCGGGCAGCTCGGCGCGAAGTTCGTCTCACTGAGCTGGGGCGGATCCGAGACCGGCAACCTCGCAGACCTCGACCGGGAGTACTTCCGTCCGCACGGCGTCGTGTACGCGGCCTCGACCGGGGACAGCGACTACGAGGCAGGTACGTCGTACCCCGCGAGCTCGGCGTCGACCACAGCAGTCGGCGGTACGACGCTGGTCAAGGACGACTCGCCCCGCGGCTGGAGCGAGACGGTGTGGAACAGCTTCCCCGGCGACGGCACCGGCTCGGGCTGCTCCGCCGAGGTGACCAAGCCCGCCTGGCAGTCCGTCATCCCGGCGGCGGTCTGCCCGAAGCGTGCGGTTGCGGACGTCTCCGCGATCGCCGACCCGTCGAACGGCGTAGCGGTCTACCAGACCACCGGCGGCGAAGGCTGGGCCGTGTACGGCGGAACCAGCGCGGCTGCCCCGATCATCGCCGCGACGTACGCCCTCGCCGGCGACCCGGCACCCGCCTCGTCCCCGGCCAGCTACCCGTACGCCCGGACCGGCAATCTCAACGATGTCGTCAAAGGCAACAACGGCGAGTGCGCGCAAGCTCCGCTGTGTACTGCGCAGGCCGGCTGGGACGGCCCGACCGGCCTGGGTACACCGATCGGCACCCAGGCACTCACGTCACCGGCGAAGTCGAACCGGATCACGGTGAGCACACCGACTCAGCAGTTCAGCGCCGTCGGTGACCTCGTCCTGCTCCCGGTCCGGGCGACCGATTCCGGCCACCGGATGGTCCATTTCGCCGCGACGGATCTGCCGCCGGGCCTGCGCATCAACGCCACCACCGGCATCATCTACGGCCGTCCGACTCAGCCACAGACCCACTCGGTCACCGTGACCGCGACCGACTCGACCGGTGCCCACGGCAACACCGTGATCAACTGGGTGGTCAGCACCCGCGAGGGTTCGCGCGGCGTCTCCAACGGCGACCTCGAGTCCGGCCTCGGCGGCTGGTCGCAGACCGCGGACGTCCTCCGCGCGGATGGTCAGTACGCCGACGACGGTTTGGGCTACGCGTGGCTCGGCGGTTACGGAACCACCCACACCGACTCGCTGAGCCAGCGCATCACCGTCCCCCTCATCGGCCGGCCCAGCCTGCGGTTCGCGCTGCGGATCGACAGTAACGACATCTCGAACCACGACGTCCTCCGAGTGACCGTCGACGGCCATCCGGTCCGCACTTACACAGCTGCTCAGAGCGGTCCGAAGTACGTCGGTCAGTCCGTGGACCTCACGCCGTACCGCGGCCGGACCGTGACGCTGCAGTGGACCAGCACCGAGGATGACGCGGCCGCGACGAGCTTCCTGATCGATGGGATCAGCGTCTCGCGCTGACGAGTTGTCCCCAGGCGTCGCGGCCGAAGGACCAGACGAGTGACAGCAGGGCGATGGCAGGAAGGAGTGCGAGCCAACTGCCGGAAGTGACCGTGGCCAGCAGGACGCAGAGCACCAGGATGATCGCCTGACCGAGCCCGATCACTCGACGTACCTGACTGAACGGCAGCGGCGCTCGGAGTGCCGGCACAGCCACGGCCGCGACCAGGCGGGCCAGCGTCAGCGCGTTCGCGACACCGAAGGCGCGGTGACCCGGGCGGTTGCGCATCCAGCCGACCATCACGACCAGCGCGGCCGCCACGTAGCCGGCGAAGGCGGCGCCGGCCGGGACCGGCGCCGCGGCGATCATGCAACCGAAGGCGGTCGCGCCAGCCCCGACCGCCACGGGGCGGAGTACGACGAGTTCAGCAGTAGCCATCGACGATTTACGGTACGTCGTGCTCCAACGCGGTCGCCGTACTGGTCCGGCGCAAGACCGCCAGCAAGATGACAACGGCACCGACGAGGAGCGCGGCACAGAGGGTCAGACCCAGGCCATAACCAGCGTTGAGAGTCTCCGGCGTGACGATCGAGCCGGTGCGGTCGTGGGCAGCCGTGCCGAGTGCAGCCAGTCCGAGCGAGGCACCGATCTGACGCGAGCTGTTCAGCAGGCCGGACGCCGTACCCAGCTCCCCGGGATCGACGCCCACAGTCGCGGTCGAGACCAGCGGGGCGAGGCAGAGCCCGAAGCCGACACTCGCAATGATCGACGGACCTAGTACGTCGGTCAGGAACGAGCCGTCCGCGCTGATCTGTCCGAACCAGGCGAATCCGGCCGCGGTCAGCAACGCTCCGGCGACGAGTAGGTTCCGGGCGGCGAACCGGTAGCCGAGCTTGATGGCAAGCACTGAACCGACGACCACTCCCAGCGCGAAGGGCAAGAACATCGCCCCACTCGCGGCCGGTCCGTGTCCGAGCACCTGCTGGAGATACAGGGACATGAAGTAGAAGGACGAGGCCATCGCCGCGCCGACCAGCAGGTTGAAGGCATTCGCACCACTGACCGAGCGATGGGAGAACAGGCCGAGCCGGATCAGCGGCTCGCGACGAGTGGTCCGCTCGACCGCGATGAAACCGGCCAGCAGGACGACCGCAATCGCCAGCGTGGTCACAGTGGTCGGCGAGGTCCACGGGTGCCGATCGGTCCGGACGACACCGAAGACGAGCGTGACCATGCCCGCCGTCGCGAGCACACCACCGAGTACGTCGGGACGACCACCACGAGCGATTTGCTGCGCCGTCCTGACCCGCCAGGCCATGGCGAACGCGACGACCACCATCGGTACGTTGACGAACATCACCCAGCGCCAGCTGACGTACTGGGTCAGCAGGCCCCCGATCAGGACGCCGAACGCGCCACCGGCGGCGTTCATCGCACTCCAGATCCCGAACGCCTTGACCCGCGGCCTGCCGCTCGGGAACGTCGCGGTGAGCAGCGCGAGCGCGGACGGCGCCAGGGTCGCGGCACCGATGCCTTGCGCGGCGCGTGCGGCGATCAGTTGACCCGGCTCCTGCGCGAACCCACCGGCGAGGGAGGCGAGACCGAAGAGGGTGAGGCCGAACAGCAGGACGCGTTGCCGGCCGTAGCGGTCGGCGGCCTTGCCTCCCAGCAAGAGCAGTCCGCCGAAGGTGAGGGCGTAGGCGTGGATCACCCACGCCAGGTTGACGGCACTGAACCCGAGGCCGTCGGCGATCTGCGGAAGACCGACGTTCACGACCGACAGGTCCAGCGACACCATGAACTGCACGACAGCCACCGCGGCGAGCGTGAGCGCAGGCCGCGTCTGCGCGGTTGGCGACTTTAGGAACATGTTCCGAAAGTAGCACCGCGGCTCGGCGGTTGTCGATCTCATTGCATGATGGGTCGGTGCCTCGACCCACATTCGCGAACGGCCGGACCGGCCGGCCACCGGTCACGTCGCGCGCCCAGATCCTGGCCGCGGCCCGTCAGTTGATCGACCGGGACGGCTGGGAGAAGCTGACGGTCCGGCGGCTCGCCGCCGAGCTCGGGATCGGGCCGACAACCCTGTACCACCATGTGCGGGACAAGGAGGATCTCCTGCTTCTCCTGCTCAACGAGTACGTCGGCAAGGTTCCGCAGCCCGACCTGCCGAGCGATCCGGCCGAGCGCATCGTCGTCTCCGCCACGACGATGCACGACGTCCTCGCCGCCTGGCCGTGGGCCTTGGAGGTCCTCACGGTCGACGGCTTCCTCGGCCGTCTGGACGACTCGGCCCGGTGGATCGTCGAACTCGTCCTGGCCGCCGCCGTGGACGCGGGCTGCACACCCGAGCAAGCCGTCCACGTGTTCCGCAGCATCTGGTACTACACGGCCGGCGAGATCCTGGTCCGCGCCCACTCGGCCCACGTGCGAGGAGACGACGGCCAGCCCCTCGACCGCACGCTCCTGGCCAACCTGAACGCGACCCAACTGCCGCACCTCGCCAGCGTCGCGAACAAGTGGTCCGCTCTCGCCGCCGAGGACAACTACGAACCAGCACTCCGAGCCTTCGTCACGGGCCTCCTGGCCCAGGCGGGCCGATGACCGACTACCGTCGCGTGAGCATCGTCGTCCTCGCTAGTGTCCTGAGTCGGAAGGGTCGCCTGTGACCGAGTACCACGAGAGCAACCGTGGCCAGTTTCACTTCAGTCCCCGGCGTGGGTGGATGAACGACCCGAACGGGATGCTGCACTACCGCGGCACCTTCCACTTCTACTTCCAGCACGCGCCGAACAGCCTCGTCTGGGACACCATGCACTGGGGTCATGCGACCAGCCCCGACATGGTCCATTGGGAGCAGCAGCCGATCGCGCTCGATCCTGCCGTGCATCCGGGTGAGCTGTGGTCGGGCGGCGGCGTGGTCGACGTACGGAACACGTCCGGGCTGAAGGACGGGGACCACGATCCGATCGCGGTCTTCACCGGGACGCAGGGTGTCCGGATGTTCTACAGCCTCGACGGCGGCATGACGTTCACGGCGTACGACGACGGCCGGGTGATCGCGCAGCCGAGCGGTCACGAGAGCCGGGATCCGAAGGTCGTCTGGAATGAGCCGAGCCAGACCTGGGCGATGGTCGTGTGGTCCGACGACAACGGCAACGGCGCGGACTTCTTCGTCTCACCCGATCTGCGCACCTGGGAGCGGACCGACCGGTACGTCGCCGACTGGTTGTTCGAGTGCCCGGACTTCACGCCGATGATGCTGGACGGCGTCGTGACCTGGGTACTGCGTGACGGCCGCGGATCGTACGTCGTCGGCGACTTCGACGGGCGCGAGTTCCGGACGGAGTGGACGGAGCCGTGCACGATCACCGTGAACCCCGGCGGTGCGGGTGGTCACTACTACGCGGCTCAGTCGTTCGACAACCTGCCGGACGACCGGGTGGTGACGATGGCTTGGCAGGGCCTGAATCGTGGCTCGGTCTGGACCGGCAACGCGAGCTTCCCGGTGCAGCAGCGATTGGTCGCGACTCCGGACGGTCCTCGCGTGTTCAGTCTGCCGGTCGACGAGATCGCGTCGCTGCGCCGGTCGACGACGTCGTACGAGGCTCAACTCGTCACGCCCGGAGCCCCGCTCCTGACCGACGTGGACGCCACGAGTTACGAGCTCGAGGCAACCTTTGATCTGTCCGGTGCCGTGGATGGTTCGTTCGCCCTCCGGCTGCGGACCGGTGCCGACGGGTCGTCCGCGCGTGAGGTCATCTACGACGTCGGAGCCGGAACGCTGGACGGAGTGCCGCTGTCGCCGGCCGACGACGGCGCACTCGCCGTCCGTCTCCTGGTCGATCGCGGCCAGCTCGCGATCTTCGCCGCCGACGGCGCCTACTACGCCTGCTACAACGTCGACTTCGACACGACCTCGACGGGCAACGGGTTGCAGTTGACCACCACGGCTCCCTTGAAGCTGACGTCGCTCACCGTCCACCACCTGTCCTCCATCTGGCCCACCTCCGGGTGATGCCCGGCGGAGTACGTACAGTTGCGCGGGTGAGGATTTCGCATGTCGTGTGGGACTGGAACGGCACTCTGCTCGACGACAACAACGCCGTACTGGCCGCGGTCAACGCGGTCTGCGTCGAGTTCGGCCGGGCGGATCTGACCTGGCCCGAGTGGCAGGCGGTCTACGCACGGCCGATGCGGGTCTCGTACGAGCAGATCCTCCAGCGCGCTCTCGACGACGAGGAGTGGGCCCGCGTCGACAAGCTCTACCACGAGCGGTACGACGCTCTGTTGCACACGTGTGGCCTGGCGACGGGAGTCCCCGACGAGCTACGGCTGTGGGGCGAGAGCGGGCGGACCCAGTCCTTGCTGTCGATGTGGTTCCACGCACGGCTCACGCCGACGATCGACCAGTTCGGGCTGACGCAGTACTTCAGCCGGGTCGACGGCCTGGTCGGCGACGTCGGTGGCGGTTCGAAGGCCGAGAGCCTGATCCGCCATCTGGAGGCTCAGAGCCTGGACCCGGCAGACGTCGTCCTGATCGGCGATGTCGTCGACGACGCCAACGCCGCCGCAGCTGCCGGCACGCAGTGCATCCTCGTCACCACCGGCGCCATGACGCGCACGGCGTTGGAGACCACCGGCCTCCCGGTCACCAACTCCGTCACCGAAGCCCTGCGCCTGATCGAGTCCTGAGCGCCCTCTCAGAGCCCGACTGCGCCGTCGAGCTGCTCGCGGAGCAGGTCGGCGTGACCGTTGTGCCGCGCGTACTCCTCGAGCAGGTGCATCAGCACCCAGCGCAGTGAGACGGGACCCTCACCGGGCTCGTCTCCGATGACGTCGAGATCCGGCGCCGCCTCGACGAACTTGTTCGCGAAGTCGATCTCGGACCGCCACGCATCCCAAGCCTGATCGACCATCGCCGCATCGGCACCTGTGACGTCGAACGCGTCGGCGAACAGCGGCGGGGCTTCCTCACCTGCCATGACTCGGCGAAACCAGAACCGTTCACTCTCGGCGGCGTGCCGCACCAGCCCGAGCAGCGACAACCCCGAACGCCGTACCGCGTGCTCCGCCAGCTGCTCCGGCTGCAGATCGGCGCACTTGAGCTCGAGGGTCTCCCGATGCCACTGCAGGAACGCGAGCACCGTCTCACGTTCATCCGCACGCGGCGGACGTCTACTCCGCGAATTCACCACCCCCGGATCCTACGTGGTGGCTACTATCTGGCCATGCGTGATGGGGTTCGGATGTTGCTGGTGGCTACGCCGTCGTTCCGGTCGATGGTGTTCTCGGACGAGAGCGTCGCGCGGCTGGAGAAGCTCGGTGAGCTTGTGATGCTTGACGATCCCGGTGACGCCGAGGCGCTGGTGGACGCGTTGCCCGAGACCGACGTACTGATTCCGTCGTGGGGTGCGACGCCGCTGACTGCTGAGGTGCTTGCGCACGCGCCGCGGTTGCGGTTGATCGCGTACAGCGCGTCCTCGGTGAAGCACTTCGTCACGGACGAGGTGTTCCGGCGTGGCATCCGGCTGACGCAGGCCGGGCAGGCGATGGCGCGGCCGGTGGCCGAGGTCTCGCTGGCGTTCACGCTGATGATGCTGCACCGGATCCATCGGTTCGACCGCGCGATGCACAGTGGCGCGGCGTGGGTGGGCGCGATCGACACGCCTCCGCAGCATGGCATCACCGGCTCCCGGATCGGGGTCGTCGGCGCCTCCCGGACCGGCGTCGAGTACATCGCGATGGTCGTTGCCCTCGGCGCCGATGTCGTTGTCTACGACCCGTATCTGACCGAGGAGCGCGCGACAGAGCTCGGCGTACGGCGGATGGACCTGGACGAACTGCTGCGGACCAGCCGGGTGGTTGCTCTGCACGCGCCGACGCTGCCAGAGACGCGCCAGATGATCGGGACCCGCGAGCTGGCGCTGATGCCGGACGGCTCGGCGCTGGTCAACACCGCGCGCTCCTGGCTGGTCGACTCGGATGCGTTGCTCGCCGAACTGCGGACCGGCCGGATCGACGCGGCCCTCGACGTGTTCGACGAGGAACCGTTGCCGCTGGACAGCCCGCTCCGAGGACTTCCGAACGTCGTACTCACTCCACACCGGGCCGCCGGGACGGTCGAGTGCTACCTCGAGATGGGCACGATCGTGGCGTCCGAGATCGAGCGGTACGTCGCCGGATCGCCGCTGCAGTACGAGCTCACCGAAGCTGGTCTCGCCCGGATGGCCTAAGGCTTGTCCCAGCGCGCGAGTACCTCGTCGGCGACCTCGTCGATCGTGCGACCTCCGGTGCCGACCGAGTAGTCGCTGACGTCGTGAGCGGCGAGCTGGGCGGACAGCTCGACCGCGCGGGCCACCAACCTGGCGACGTCGGCGCCACCCTCTCGACCGCGGCCGAGGATCCGCTGCGCCAGCTCATCGTCCGGCGCCTCCAGCCGGCAGATGACCACCGCTCCGCCCGTGGCCACCTCCAACAGCTTCCGCTCGCCCTCGTCCTCCACAACCCCCGCGATGATCAGCCGACGACTGCCGGCGGCGCGGTAGTTCGACCACACCGCCGCCAGGTTCGTCGCCTTCAGCCGCGCTTGATGCGGATCGTCCGGCGGAGCGGGCCAGGCCGCACCCATCAGGTCGAGATCCACCAACGCCGGATCCTGCCCGAGATCGGTACACCGATCGAAGACCCGCCAGCCGACCATGCTCTTCCCGACCCCGGGCGGACCCGAGAGCACCAGAGCAGACACCAGGCTCATCCGCAGACCGTTGCGGTGCCGACGGCCAGAGCCTGCCGGTGGAGGCGGTCGAAGTGGTGCTTGGCCGCGCCAGTCGTCGTTGCTACCAGCAAGGAGACGTCGCAGGCCAGGCCGGTGTGCCGGAGGTGGTCGACGCGGACCAGCTCGGTCAGCAAACCCGTGGTCAGCTCGTCGAGCTCCTGACGTACGGCGTCCAGGTCCGGACCGCTGGTCGGAGTGGATGAGGGATCGGCGGCCCACTTGGCGAGCAGCCCGCGCTGCACGACCTTGCTGGCCTCGATCTGCGCCTGGAAGAAGGCGGCCGTCGAATCCGGGTCGATCCCCAGCTGTACGGCGGATGCCCGGACCGAATCGATGATCTGCTGCTCCCGGACCGGGTCCTCGACCGGCTTCCCACTGAAGTACTTCGACGCGGCCACCTCGTCGCCTACCTCGATCCGGCGGATGACCAGCTCGGTCAGGCCGTCGAGCCGCACCGGCGCCTTGTGAAGCACGGCCGTCTGCGTCGATCCCTGAGCCGGGACCGTTGCAGCCGGCGCAGCGACGGCCGACGTTCCGGCCTGAGTCACCCCAACCACCCCGGCCACGATTACACCGCTGATCACCCTGCGAAGCACGTCTCCACACCCTTTCCCCGAGCACGCCCACCCCGAATGGCGACGCGCCTCCTCGATGTCGCTCGCTGACGTTACCCGCGGCGGGGTCCAGGCGATCTCAGGTGGCCAGTTGTCGCCAACCGCCCATCCGAGCGGTGCGCGTCGCCGAACCAGGTGCATGGGTACGTCGCGAGGTCGGCAGGCAGCAGGTGCGGTTGGCGGAGTCGTCGCGGCCGGTGCCGCCTTGTCGGTCGGCTACCTCGTGGCGGCCGTGACTGGCGGTCCGTGGCCGGTCGACGCGGTCGGCGTACAGGTCATCGATTGGTCTCCCGGCCCGGTCAAGGACTTCGCCGTCCGAGAGCTGGGTACCGCGGATCGTCCCCTCCTCCGAGCCGGCATCTGCGTGGTCCTTGCGCTGGTAGCCGCCACAGCCGGCGCCATAGGCATGGGAAACAGCCGACGGCGGACAGGCGTGGCGGTTGGGATCGCCGCGGGGCTTGGGGTTGTCGGGGTGGTGTTCGCGGCGTTCGGGCGGTCGGCTGCCGATGGCGTTGTGGATCGGTTGCTGCCGGCAATTGTCACGCTGGTGGTGGCGGTGCTGGCCATGGCACTGGTTGTTCGGGCGCCACGACCGAAGACCGAGGCGGAGCAGCCGGAGGGGTTCGATCGGCGGCGATTCCTGGTGACCGTGGCTGGATTGGCGGTGGCCGGGGCTGCGGCGTGGTCGACGACGAGGGTCGCGTCGTTCGGGCCTGGTGATGCGGTGCGCGCCAAGTTCCGCGTGCCGACCCCGGCGGATGCCGCCGGGCCACTCCCAGCCGGCGTGCAGGCCGACGTACCTGGGGTGTCTCGGTTCGTCACGCCGAACGCGAGGTTCTATCGGGTCGACACCTTGCTGCAAGTACCGCGGATCGACCCGGACGACTGGGAGCTGCGGATCCACGGCATGGTGAACAAGGAAGTCCGGCTCTCGCTCGGCGACCTGGTGGAACGCCGGCTGATCGAGCGCGACATCACGCTGACCTGCGTGTCCAACGAGGTTGGCGGCCCGTACGTCAGCACCGCGCGCTGGATCGGCGTACCGATCGCCGACATCCTCGCCGAGGCCGGTGTCCGGAACGGCGCCGACGCGGTGAAGTCCACCAGCATCGACGGACTGACGATCGGTACGCCGCTCAGCGCGCTCACCGACGGACGCGACGCGATCTTCGCGGTCGCGATGAACGGCGAACCGCTCCCGTTCGAGCACGGGTTCCCGGTGCGAATGGTCGTGCCGGGGCTGTACGGCTTCGTGTCGGCGACCAAGTGGATCGTCGACTTCGAGGTCACCCGGTTCCAGGACTTCAGCGCCTACTGGACCGACCGGGGCTGGTCCGTCGAGGCCCCGGTCAAGACCGCGTCGCGGATCGACGTACCCAAGGGTTTCGCGACGATCAAGGCGGGGCCGGCGGTCGCCGCCGGGGTCGCGTGGGCGCAGCAGCGCGGCATCCGCAAGGTCGAGGTGCAGGTGGACAGCGGCGCGTGGCAGGAGGCGACGCTCGCGGCCGAGGACACCATCGACACCTGGCGGCAGTGGACGTTCCGCTGGGACGCGACGCCCGGCAACCACAAACTCACCGTCCGGGCGACCGACGGCGACGGCAACCTGCAGACAGCGCAGCGGGCCGCACCGCGTCCGAACGGTTCCAGCGGCCTGCACAACACGGTCGTGACGGTCGAGTAATTCCCACCCATCCGGGGCCACGGCGGCACCGAAGTACCGGTGTCAGTGTCCCCTTCGAGAAAGCGAACCTGTCATGCCCAAGTACCTCGTCCGCGCCGGTCTCGCCGTGTCCGCACTGGCTCTCGTCCTCGCGACGGCAGCGTGTGGCAGCGACGACAACAACAGCAACAACAGTTCCGCCGCCTCGTCAGCGAGCACGCCATCGGCCAGCAAGTCGATGGACAGCACCTCGGCCGGCCTGGTCGGCCCCGGCTGTGCCGACTACGCGAAGGCGAACCCATCCGGTGCCGGCTCGATCGACGGCATGGCCGCCGCCCCGGTCGCGACCGCCGCGTCCGGCAACCCGCTGCTGACCACCCTGGTCTCGGCCGTGTCCGGGAAGCTCAACGCGAAGGTCGACCTGGTCTCGACGCTCAACGGCGGCGAGTTCACGGTGTTCGCGCCGGTCGACGACGCGTTCAAGAAGATCCCGGCGGCCACCATCACCACGCTGAAGACGAACGACGCGCTGCTCACCAAGATCCTCACCTACCACGTGGTGCCCGGGCAGCTCGACCCGTCCGCGGTGGTGGGCACGCACGCCACCGTCGAGAAGCAGGACGTCACGGTCACCGGCTCCGGCGACAACCTGAAGGTCAACAATGCGTCCGTCATCTGTGGTGGGGTGAAGACGGCCAACGCTACGGTGTATCTGATCGACTCTGTCCTGATGCCACCGGCGAACTGACCGTGACCGAACCGACTGCACTGCCCTGGCCGGCCGGGCCGCAGACGCGGCCCGGCGAGGTCAGCGACGGCGATCTCCTGGCCCGTGCCGCCGGCGGCGACACGGCAGCCTTCAGCGCGCTGTACGACCGGGTCACGCCCTGGGTGTTCGGCCTGGTACGGCGGATCCTTCGCAACCCGGCCCAGTCGGAGGAGGTCACCCAGGAAGTGATGATCGACGTCTGGCGGACGGCCACCCGGTTCGATCCGCACCGCGGCTCGGCGCACGCGTGGATCCTGACCATCGCGCACCGCCGGGCCGTCGACCGGGTCCGGTCCGAGCAGGCCGCCGCCGACCGCACCGAGCTGATCGGCGCGCGGTCGGCCGAGGTCGACTTCGACCAGGTCGCCGACACCGTCACCACCCGGCTCGAGTCCGAGCAGGTACGGCGCTGCCTGGACACATTGACCGACCTGCAACGCGAGTCGATCACCCTGGCCTACTACAACGGCTACACCTATCCGGAGGTCGCCCAGCGGCTGGATGCCAAGCTGCCGACCATCAAGGCGAGAATGCGCGACGGCCTGATCCGTCTCCGCGACTGCCTCGGAACCACAAAGGGGCGTACGTCATGACCGAATCCGACGTGCACACTCTGACCGGCCCCTACGTCCTCGACGCGCTGCCCGAGGACGAGCGGACCTTGTTCGAGGCTCATCTGGCCGGCTGCACCTTCTGCGCCACCGAGGTCGCCGAGCTCCGCGAGGCCGCGGTCAAACTCGCCACCCAGGTCGCGACCCCGCCGCCGCCCACGCTCAAGCCGAACGTCCTGGCCGCGATCGACCACGTTCGGCAGGTACCTCCGCTGGTCGCCGGCCACCGCGGCGTGCCCGCGCGCAAGCGGTTCACCCGTCGTTCCGTCCTGACTCTCGCCGCGGCCGCGCTCGCGGTTGCCGGTGTCGGCGGAGTTGCCATCGACCAGTACCGCGAGAAGACCGACGCGGTCCAGGCCAACGACCAGATCGCCGCCGTACTGTCCCAGCCGGATGCGCGAACCGTCCGAGGCCCCGTCGCCGGTGGCGGTCAGGCCACCATCGTCATGTCTCCCAGCGCGGACGAGGCGGTCGTCGTACTGAACGACCTGCCCAAGCTGCAGGCGGGCCGGACCTGGCAGCTGTGGATGATCGACCCGTCCAAGACTGCTCACTCGGTCGGCCTTGCCGCGGGCGACGTCACCCAGGTGCTGGACGGCTCGGTCACCGGCATGATCGCCTTCGGCCTCACCAACGAGCCCTCCGGCGGCTCCGCGACGCCGTCCCAGCCGGCCGCGGCGACGATCCCGATGACCTGACGGCGGCTACTGTCGCCGCATGGACGAGGCTTCGGCTGAGGTGCAGGGTCGGGTCAGACACTCATCCAGGTCGCGGCCCGGCCCGAACGCTGAGCCACGCTCAGAAATTCCTTCTCATCGGACCGATGAATTCGGCGGTCGCGCGCGGTCTACCCAGGTGACAGCAATTTCCCTGGAGGACCTGTGCGGACGACGACTCAACAACGATGGGTGCTGGGACTGGCCTCGATCGGCTCGGTCATGGTGGCCCTTGACGTGCTGGTGGTGGCGGCTGCGCTGACCACCATCCGGGCGGATCTCGGCGCCACGGCCGAGCAGCTCGAGTGGACCGTGAACGCGTACGGCCTGAGTTTCGCGATGCTTCTGATGACCGCCGCCGCGATCGGTGACCGCTGGGGTCGACGGCGTACGTATGCCGGTGGTCTGGTGTTGTTCACGCTGGCATCGGTGGCCTGTGCGCTGGCCACCTCACTGCCGTGGCTGATCGCGGCGCGCGCCATCCAAGGCGTCGGTGCGGCCGTGGTGATGCCGCTGGCGATGGGGTTGCTCGGTGCGGCGTTCCCGCCCGAACGGCGAGGCTGGGCGACCGGTGTGTTCAGCGGAGTGACGGGCCTCGCGGTGCTCGGCGGCCCGATGATCGGCGGCGCGGTGACCGAAGGTCTGGCCTGGCAGTGGATCTTCTGGATCAACGTCCCGGTCGGCCTGATCGCGATCCCGTTGGTACTGCGCAACATCCCGGAGAGCAAAGGCCCGATCCGGCGACTCGACCTGACCGGCGCCGTGCTGATCAGCCTCGCGGTCCTCGGTCTGGTCTGGGGTGTGGTCCACGGTCAGGGTTCGGGCTGGTCGAGTGCTGAGGTGCTCGGGTCGTTCGCGGCCGGCGTCGTACTGCTCGCCGCCTTCGCCGTCCGGGAGAACCGGACCGACCACCCGATGGTGCCGCTGACGTTCTTCCGCAACCGGACCTTCAGCGCGGCGAACTCGGCCGGCTTCTTCCTCAGCGCCGCCCTGTTCAGCGCGGTGTTCTTCCTCTCGCAGTACATGCAGGTCGTCCTCGGCTCCGGGCCGTTCATGGCCGGGCTGAAGCTGCTGCCCTGGACCGCCACGCTCTTCATCGTCGGCCCGATCGCGGGTCGCCTGGTGGACCGCGTGGGTGAGCGACCGCTGGTCGTGATCGGGCTCGGTCTGCAGGCCCTCGGGATGCTCTGGGTCAGCCAGATCAGCAAGGGCTCGGTGGAGTACTACGAACTGATCGTGCCACTCGTGATCACGGGCTGCGGTGTCTCGCTGGCGATGCCGGCCACGCAGAACGCCAGCGTCGGTTCGCTGCCGCGCGAGTCGGTGGGAATGGCGGCAGGCATCTACAGCATGACCCGCCAACTGGGTGGCGCTGCCGGTGTCGCCGTACTCGGGTCCGTGTTCGCATCCGCCGGTGGGTACGCCGGTCACGGCTTCACCCGGGCGCTCGCGGGCTGCGGCGTACTGTCGTTGCTCGGAGCACTCTCGGGCCTCGGCATCACCGCCCGCCGGCGGGCTGCCGGACCGGTCGTGCCCAGGGCCATGGAGGAGGTGGGATGAACCTCGAGGAGGAGTTCGCGCAGCACCGGGCCGAGCTGGTCGCGCACTGCTACCGGATGCTCGGCTCGCTGCACGACGCCGAGGACGCGGTGCAGGAGACGTACCTGCGGGCCTGGCGCGGACACGCGGACTTCGAGGGCCGCTCGAGCGTCCGGACCTGGCTCTACCGGATCGCGACCAACGTGTGCCTCAACCTCCTCCAGCACAGCAGCCGCCGGGTGGTTCCGTCCGCGCTCGGTGCCCCCGGCAACGACCCGGACGAGCTGCATCCGTACGCGCTGGAAGTGACCTGGCTAGAGCCGTTTCCGGACCTGCTGCTCGGCGCCGACCCGGCCACCGTGGTCGGCGACCGGGAGAGCCTGCGGCTGGCGATGGTCGCCGCGATGCAGCACCTTCCGCCGCGGCAGCGCGCCGTACTGATCCTGCGCGAGGTGCTGACCTGGCCGGCGGCCGAGGTCGCGACGCTGCTCGACACCACCACGGCTGCCGTCAACAGTTCACTGCAGCGCGCCCGGGCCGAACTGGCCCGGCTCCGGCCGATCGAGGCGGACCTCAGCGAGCCGGACGAGCCGCTCCGGCGCGCGTTGCTCGATCAGTTCGCCGCCGCGATGGAGAACAAGGATCTGGCCGCGTTGGAGGCGCTGTTCACCGCGGACGCCCGGTGGGAGATGCCGCCGATCCCGACCTGGTTCAGCGGACGGAACGACGTACTGCGGCTGCTGGACTCGAAGCTGCGGCCCGGTCCGGATCGCCGGATCCTGGTCGAGACGTCGGCGAACGGGCAGCCCGCGTTCGCGCTCTACATCCGCGGTCGCGACGGGCTCTATCACGCGCATTCGATCAAGGTCCTGACCCTCACCAAGGCCGGTATCGCGGCCGTTCTCGCCTTCCACCAGCCCGCGCTGTTCCCTCCGTTCGGGCTGTCCATCATCCGCTGACACGGAGACAACGATGACTTTGGCAACCACTCTCCGGGCGCTGCACGTGCCCGGCGCACCCGTCGTACTGCCCAACGCGTGGGACGCAGCCTCGGCCCGGATGGTCGAGGCGGCGGGCTTCCCGGCCGTCGCGACCAGCAGTTTCGCCACCGCGACGATCCTCGGGTACGACGACGGCGAACACGTACCGGTCGAGGACGTTCTCGCCGCGACGACCCGGATCGCGCAGTCGATCGCCGTGCCGTTGACGGTCGACTTCGAGCGTGGCTACCGGCTCGACCCGGCCGAACTGGTCGAGCGCTTCACGGCGACTGGTGCCGTCGGCCTCAACCTCGAGGACTCCGATCCCGCCACCGGCACGATGATCGATCCGGCCGAACAGGCGGACTTCCTGGCCGCGATCCGGGCCGAGGCCGGCACCGAACTGGTGATCAACGCCCGGATCGACGCGTTCGTGCGCCGCGCCGGTTCACCTGAGGAGCAGTTGCGGACCGCCCTCGACCGCGCCGCCCGGTACGTCACCGCCGGCGCTGACTGCGTCTACCCGATCGGGGTCGGCGACCTCGACCTGATCGGCACGCTGACCAAGGAGATCCCCGGTCCGGTGAACGTCGGCTACGGGCAGGGCGCCAACTCGCTGGCCGACTACACCGCGGCCGGGGTCGCCCGGATCAGCTTCGGCCCCATGCTCCAACGCCATCTGTACAGCAAGCTGTCCGATTCGATGCTCCCCGCGCTCGTCGCCGACCGGAATCCGTTTTCCGACGACGCTCCGTGATCAGGTGTGTGGAATCCAGCCGATCGGGTACGGCGGGATTTAGGTAGAGCCAGCAACCATCGACAGAACGGGGAAAGACGATGGGCATGTTCGACAACCTGAAGGACAAGGCGACCGAGGCCGTCGACGAGCACGGCGACAAGGTGAGCGAGGGCCTGGACAAGGCCGGCGAGTTCGCCAACGAGAAGACCGGTGGCGAGCACGGGGACAAGATCGACCAGGGCACCGACTTCGCCAAGGACCGGCTGGACGGCCTGGACGGTCAGAACGACGACATGCCGGACAACGAGTCCTGACCGTCCTGAACTGAGCAGAGGCGCAAGCGGCCGCGGACCCACCGTCCGCGGCCGCCCGCGGCCGGCTGTCTGCTCCGTGACCTGTCAGTGCCAGATGACGGCTTCGATCTCGCGGCGGCGTTCGGAGAACAGGTCGTCGGCGGCGGCGTCACGGAGCAGGGCCCGGAGATCGCTCTTGGCCATCCGGCCGACCGCGTAGTGCTCGGCACTACCGGCGTACAGGCTCTCGTCCCAGGTCCAGTCCCACTCGCCGGCATTCACCGCTCGAGACCAATCGAGGAGTTGTGACCACGCGACTGTGATTTGGTGGGGCGATGGAGTTGACGCAGAAGCTCGAATGGAACGTACGGACGATCGTGTGGGGCCGGGGAGGTCGGGGTCCGGCGGTCGTGTTCTGTCACGGTACGCCGTTCTCGTCGCGGGTGTGGAGTGAGTACGCGGATGCCTTGAGCAACGAGTTCACGGTGTATCTGTGGGACATGCCCGGGTACGGCGAATCGTCGAGGCGGGCCGAGGACGCGGTGGACTTCGACGCTCAGGGCAAGGTGCTGGCCGCGCTTCTGCAGCATTGGGGACTGGAGCGGCCGCACGTCGTCGCGCATGACTACGGCGGTGGGGTGTCGTTGCGGGCCACGCTGTTCGAGCAGGCGACGTACGCGTCGTTACTGCTGGTCGACACGGTTGCGATCCCGCCCGCCGGGTCGCCGTTCTTCCGGTCCGTGCAGGACAATCCAACGACGCTCGATCAGCTGCCCGGCTACATCCACGAGGCGATCCTGCGTGCGTACATCCAGAACGCCACGCACCGTGGCCTCCGCGCGGACCAGCTCGACCAGCTCGTCCCTGGCTCTCCCCCGCCATCGGCCGGCGCCTGGCCTCCCTCATCCCACAGGCCACCTTTGTCGAGGTCGCTTCCTCCGGCCACCTCATGCAGTACGACGCTCCGGTCCTCCTGAGCCAGCATCTCCACAGCTGGCTCGCTCAGGTTGTGTGAATCGGAACCGGGCGAACGCCCAGCGAACGGACCGAGTCGTCGAGAAGCTGGTTGCCTCGGGCATCGATGGTGCAGCGGGCCGGATCCGGATTGCCGGACGGCACGTCCTTGACGGTTACGACGAGGTCGTCGACGAGGTTGGCCGGAAGCTGGTTCAGGTAGGTTGCCGCGGCCGCCACGCATTCGTCCGGTGTCGGCCGGCGGGTGCTGCCGGTGGCGACGTACTCGCGCGAATGCAGCTGTGAGCAATTCACCGCAGACTGGGTCCGGCGATCGAAGCAGCGCCGCCAACCGGCCGCCGTTCCCTGCTGCAGGACGTTGTGAGCCGATCCCATCACGTCCTCATCTGTCTGCACAGTGCACACTCCGCCCGGCACCGTGGCAGGCTGCGCCGTGACCACGTCGACCGACGGCGAACCACCCAGGAACCGTACGACGGCCGCCTGATCGCAGTTCGTTGCTCCCAGCAACTCCTCGAACTGATGCTTCTCCCGGCAGTCGATCAGTCCCTGCGAAGCCGACCAACACCGAGGCCCAGCCGCCGTCGTCGCCACCGGACTCTTCGGCCGTTCAGTGGTCGTCACAGACGACGATGGAGCGACACTCGGCCCGGCCACCCGCCCCGGTCCCTGCCCCGACGGGTGAGCATTGCCGAGGATCATCACGACCACCGACAGGAAGTAGCAGACGGCCGCAGCAGTCGCCGGGAGCTTCCGCAACCGCGGATGAGTGGACCAGATCCAGTACGCCAGCACGACTGCCGCCGCTCCCACCAGGATCAGGGCGGCGGCGGTGATCTGGGCCCAGATCGCGTCGGTCGCGTCGATCACCGACGGCACCGCGAACGCCAGCGGCACCCCCAGCGCCACAGGCAGCCCGGCCGACGCGACGAAAGGCCAGAGCTTCGTCGCGCCGCCGGAGGTGGACTGCGTGTTCAGGACAACACCATGTTCATCAGCACGGCCTCCACCCGGCCGCTCTGGCAGCCGTCGGACTGCGCGAGCGAGACAATCACCTTGAGCGCGTTGACGCTGCTGACCGACACGTCCAGGGTGGCGATCTTGTTCAGTGGCACCGTCTTCTGATCGGCGTACTTCCCGTTGGTGTCGATCCGGACCTGCAGGACCTGGTCGGAGCTCTCCGAGGAGTTGCTCTGGCCGAACTCGAGCTTGAGCCGGTTGAAGTTGTTCGCCAGGCGCAACTCCAGGACCTGGGCCCAGTTGTCTCCGCACGAGTCGAGCTCCCCGCCGATGCCGGTCGCCTGCTTGCGGTCGGCAACGTCGTACCGGCCGTCACGCCAGCCGTCGGGGTACTTGAAGATGCTGCTCAGTGTCAGCGGCCGGTTCTTCGCGTCGGGTGGCAGCACCGCCGGCGTCTCGCTGTCTGTCGGCTCGGTCGGTGGTTCGGTCGGTGGATCCGTCGGCTGGTCGACGGACGGTGTGTCCGTCGGGATTGTTTCGGTTGGCGTGGTTTCGGTTGCCGTCGGGCTGTCGGTGGGTGTCGGTGCGGTGGTTTGGGTGGAGGACTGGGCTGCGACTGCGCCGGTGTTCGGCGTGTCGTCGCCGCAGCTGGTTGCGGCCAGGCCGAAGAGCAGCACGGTGGCCAGGATGCGCAGTTTCATGGCCGCCTCCGGAATGCGTCGGATCCGGTGGGTTCGGTCATCCTGGGCAGGACGCCGACCGCGTAGGCGATCGCCAGCAGGATCCCGACCGGCAGGAACAGCAGGCCGAAGACGAGACCGCTGATCCAGTAGGCGCGGTTCCGGTCGGCTTCGACCCAGACGTACGACGGACGCCGTACGGCATCGATCACCGCGGCGATCGTGATCAGGTAGCAGACAACGATGATTGCTGTCAGCATCGGCGTCACACCGTCCGCGGGTAGGCGGTCGCGGGCTTGGCCTGCCAGGACGTCGGCATGGCGTACACCGCGAACTTCTTCGGTTGCGGGCGGGCGAGCTCGGGCGACTCTGCGAGTTGCCGGAAGCTTGCGAGTTCGTCGTCGGTCAGCGTCTCGTGTGTCGTGCGGTACTGCACCGCGCGCAGCATGATCGCGCGCGCCACGGCGCCTGAGTCGGTCTCCTTCGGCAGGTTCAGGTCGACCACGAGCAGCCTGGACGGGTCCGCCGTACCGTCGCGCACGACGAGTCGCAGCACCTCCTCGTCGAGCCAGCCCTGCTTCGGACTGAAGCCGACCGAGATCAGCCACGGATAGCGGATGTGCCCGACCAACGCCGTACCGCGACTGCGGCGTGCTGCCCGAAGCTTGCTGACCGCGTTGAGCATCAACGCCGTACCAGGACTGCCGACCCAGCCGCCGCCCTTGTCGTACTTCGAACACAGCAGGATCACCCGTGCGTCGGTGATGAACACCTCGGCCCGAACCTCCCGCACCTCGACAACAGTCCGAGCCTTTCCCCCACCCACATCCCGCACCGCGATCGCCCGCGCCACCAACTGCTGCGCCGAATCCCCATCCAGCAACTCCTGGTTGACCTTCCCACCCCCATCCACCCCAGGAAACATCGTCTCGTCCCCCGCCTCCCCCAACCCCTTCACACAAAGCACATCAAACGTCATGCATCCCCCCTCAGAAGTAGTTCACCCACAAGCCTCAGAAGTTGAGGCCGAGTGGGTGGCCGCAGGTGTCTGCGATGGCGATGGTTGCGTTGCGGAGCTCGTTCAGGGTCGTGGACCTGCTCTTCGAGATCTTCTTGATCCCGTCCGCCGACGCCTGCACCGCGGTCGATCCGTCGTACCGCGCCGCCGTGCCGGCCAGGTCACCCGCCGCCCGGAACACCCCGTTGTCGCTGAACACACCCCGGTACAACTCGTGGCTTACGGCATCGAAATCCGAGCAGAGCTCGGCCTTCGTCGCCGGGCCCTGGGCGGCGCATCCGCTCAGGACCGACAGCACCGCCGTCGCCCCCACCATCCATCGAGTGCTGATCTTGTGCCGATTCATCTCTCCCCCTTGCAGCTGTGAGTCGGCTGCCGTTCCCCCGCATCGACGGTACGAGCCGGCGGGTACGGCGAGGGACCTCCGAACGGAGGTCATTCCGTCGCTCTGTGTTGTTGACGGTCGCGATTCGGGCGGGCAAGGTATTCCTGCGGCAGGGAACCGCATGGGGGGATGTTGATCGACACAAACAGGCTTCTCGCTGATGCGAGAGCCTCAGTTTCACGCGCGCCGGTGCCGGAGGATCTGGCCTTGGAACGCGGCGCTCCGGATCGCGCACTGGACCGCTTCGCGGCCGTCTACGGTCTGGCGCTTCGGCTCGGGACCGTCGGCCTCGGCGCCATCGCGGCTGTCTTGAGCCTCGCACCACCGGTCGCACCGCGCTGGCTCGTGCCGGTCCTCGGCGGACTCGCCGTCTGGTGCCTGCTCTTCCTGTCGGTCGTGGTCCGGCACGGACTGACGCACCGCCTGGTCGTTGCCGACAGCCTCATCGTCTGCGCGATCCTCTTACTACAAGGCCATCTGGTCTCAGCCGCCGAGCTCCCGAACAGCTCGGCCTGGCTACTGCCGATCGCCACGGCGGCAGTCCTACTCGCCCAACTGCGACTCCGACCGGCCGTCGGCGTGCCGATCGGCATCCTCATCAGCGCCGCCCACGCCCTGGGTCAAACACTTGCGACAAACTTCCAGCCGTCGATGCTCATCGGCGCCGGCATCCTCGTGATCCAGACCGGCCTGGCGGCCGCCACAGTCCAGCTCGTACGTCGGGCCGGACGCGCCGCTGAACTCGAGTGCGAGCGCCAAGCCGTGCAGGATCGGGAGGCGCAAGTGGCAGCAGCCCGACGCGCCGACGAACGCGAACACTTCCGCCACCTGCACGACACCGCCCTCGCGACGTTGACGATGATCGGCTCAGGATCAGTTCGTTCGGGGTCGAGCATCCTGCACGCCCGCGCCGCATCAGACGCCGCGGCTTTGCGCGCACTGTCCACCCGTCCGTCCAGGACCGATCGGCAGGAGCGGCTCGACGACAGGCTGCGTTCCGTCATCGAGAGCGAAGCCGCAGACCTGGACATTGCCGCTGCCCTGCCCGTGGTGTCCGTCCGCGCCGACGTCGCCGCCGCGATCTCGGCCTGCGTTGGCGAGGCGCTGCGGAACGTCGTACGGCATTCTGGGGTCGATGCCGCC
Source organism: Kribbella pittospori (assembly GCF_004331465.1). Classification (GTDB taxonomy): domain Bacteria; phylum Actinomycetota; class Actinomycetes; order Propionibacteriales; family Kribbellaceae; genus Kribbella; species Kribbella pittospori. Next base: position 204,368 of record NZ_SJKB01000010.1, on the reverse strand, counting down.
AGTGTCGGAGTCTCGGTCGACCGAGCGGGACGGCTGCGCGTCGACATCCGCGATCGTGGCCGCGGCTTCGACGTACGGGCGATCGGCGCGCACAGCCGCGGGGTCCGGGAGTCGATCCTGGGACGGATGGCCGATGTCGGCGGAGCGGCCGAGGTCTTGTCGATGCCGGCCGGTGGCACCCAGGTCGTCCTGCGGTGGGGTGACGGTGACCGGCGAGGGTGATCAAGCGGCGAGGATCCGGTCCGGCCTCGCCCGTGCCTTGGACATCAGCGTCGTGGTCATCGTCGGCGTTTGGCATGTCGTCTACGTACTGCCGTCACTCGTCCTGAGCGCCGGCCTCTATCGCGCTGCCGGCACCGAGCTCATCGCCTGGGCACTGCTCGCGGCACTGTTGGTGCACGGCTCGATCAGATTGCTGACCGGCCGACCGGCCTTCGCCCACTGGTGGTGGTCGGCAGCGGCGGTCATCGCGGCGGGCGCTCTAGCTGTCGCGATGGTCCCCGGCGACCAGATCACCGGCGCCGCGAACTGGGCCTTCGGTGACGTCGTACTGATCGGCGTCCTGCTGATGCTGCGCGAGCGGCTGATCGCGTTCGGCGTGGTCTTCCTCGCGAACATCCTGCTGAACCTGTCGGTCCTGCTGCTCACCGACCACCACATCGACCTGACCGTCATCGCGCGCTTCCTGGTGATCGCCTGCGCGGGCGGCGTACTGGTCCCGTCGGCGGTGCTGCTCGCGGCTCGCGCGCTCGACGACGCGGCCGCGGTGGCGGGATTCGCGACGGCGCAGCGAGCCGAGTCGAGCGCAGACCGCGAGGTCGCCGACGCCCTCCACGAAGCCCGCCGGGAACGCTACGAGTCGCTCCGCGGCCAGGTCGCGCCACTGCTCGACGGCCTCGCGGACGGTTCGCTCGACCCGGACTCTCCCGACGTACAGCGCCGTTGCGCGATCGAGGCCGCCCGGCTCCGCCGGTTGTTCGCCGAGTCCGACGACGTACCCGATCCGTTGCTGCACGAGGTGCGCGCCTGCGCGAACGTCGCCGAGCGCCGCGGTGTGCTGGTCGAGCTCGCGACGGCCGGCCCGTTGCCGGAGCTCCCGCTCGAGGCCCGCCGCATCCTCACCGAGCCGGCGATCGAAGCACTCGTTGCGTCGAGCACCTGGGCCCGCGTCACGGTGTACGGCGGCCCGGACGAAGTGATCGTGTCAGCGGTCGGCGATCAGGCCGGACGAGCAGATCCCGTGTGGCTGGAGGCCAGATGGCAGCATCAGTGACGGTGGCCGTGGTCGACGATCACCCGGTGGTGATCGAAGGCGTCCGGACCTGGATCGGCCAGGACGCGGCCGCCCGGGTCCGCATCGTCTCGGCCGGACCGGACCTGGACGCGGCGGTCCACGGCGCCGGTCGGCAGGCGGACGTGATCCTGCTCGATCTCGAACTCGAGGGCCGGTTGATGATCGACGCGATCGCCGGCCTCGCCGACGGCGGACGCCGCGTCATCGTGTTCTCCCAGCACTCCGGCGAGGAGATGGTGCGGGCCGCCCTCGACGCCGGAGCCATTGCCTACGTCACCAAACAGGAGGGACCGCGCCATCTGGTCGACGCGATCGTCGCGACCGCGCACGACCGGCCCGCAGTACCTCCCGCGATGGCCGGCGTCATGGTCGCCGATCAGCGACCCCGGCTTGCGCCGCAGGAACGGACGGCGTTGCTGCTGTGGTTCCAGAGCCGGTCGAAGGCCGCGGTGGCCGAGCGGATGGGAATCCGCGAGACGACCGTGAAGCAGTACATCGACCGTGCACGGATCAAGTACGGGCAGGTCGGCCGGCACGCCGCAGGCAAGGCTGCCCTACTCGCTCGCGCCATCGAAGACGGTCTGGTCCGCCCCGACGAGATCGACGACTTCTAGCCCACCAGGCTCCGCAGGCCGGCGAGCTTGCCGGGGAACTCGGTGAGGAGCTTGGTGACGGCCTGCTCGGGGTCGGTCATCCACCGGGCGGCTGGGATGTCGCCAAGGCAGACCACCACGTGCTCGAACAAGATGTGGAGGTCGTGGCGGGACTCGCTCAGGAAGAGGTCTTGACCGGGCCAGCTGACGTCGCCACCTGCTGCCGTGTACGCCGCCAGGATGCTGGTGATCGGCTCTTGCTTGCCGGCCGCAAAGATGTAGGCGACGCGGGCGGCCTCCAAGGCAGCGCTGTCGACGCGGACACTGTCCCAGTCGACCAGGATCGGGCCATCCGGAGCGATCAAGAGGTTGTGGGTCTTGAAGTCGCCGTGCGTCACGACGCAGTCCGGGGCGAGCTCGCAGACGTTCCGGATGCGGTCGGTCAGGTCGAGGATCAGAGGCAGCCGGTCCCACCCGAGGTCTGCCCACTCCTTGCCGCGCTCCTGCGCCTCGGTGAACCACTTCTCCCAGTCGGCGCGCGGGCGGAGCGCCGTACGCCACCAGTCCGGTAGGCCGGACGTGCCCAGCGGTTGCAACTGGTGGACCTGGGCCATGGTGCGGCCGAGCCACTCGTTGATGTCGTCGTCCGGGGCCAGCGGGCGGCTCTCGATCCAGTGGTAGACGCGGAAGAGGCGCTCGTTGATGCGGGTGATCCAGCCGAGCACTGGATCGACCGGGGCAATCGGCTCGGCCTGGTCGATCCCCGCGGCCAGCGCCCGGCTCTCGAACGCCATCGCCACCTCGAGCTGATCGGTCAGGCCGCCGGGCGTGAACTGAGCGGTCGAGGACCAGTACCCCTTCACGAAGTAGCTGCCGGTCACCGTCTCGAGCCGCCACGTGTCGGTGTCGCCGCGTCGTACCAGGACCAGGTCGCCGAGTGGCTCACCGAGCGCGAAGGCTTCCGCAATCGCGGCGGCGGTCGGCGTGTCCATGTCCTCGTTCACGGTTGACCCATCGTTCCCGGTCAGGTGACCGTCCGCAACCCCGGTTGAACGACGGGTTGCCCGGGACAGAAACCTGCGGAGAAGGCTTCGATCCGGAGGGCTCGCGTCGTAGGCTGCGTGGCAGCGCACCGTCCGGGCGCCGCAGGGGGGAACTGCTATGAGTGAGTTTTGCCTGCCTTCGGGCGTGAAGCAATGAGTCCGCTGGGGCGGATGCTGGTGTGGATCTCCGGTGCATCGGCCGGACTCGGGGCGGCGCTGGCGGCGACGATTCCGTTCGAGGCGGATCTGGTCGACATCTCCCGGCGCGGCGGGACGCCGGGGGCGTTTCATGTGGCGGTGGATCTGGCCGATCCGGCCTCCTGGCCGGTGGTGGCCGACGACTTCGAGCGGCGGCTGTCCAGGTTCGACGGGGACACGGTGGTGTTCATCCACAACGCCGGCACGCTGACCCCGCTGGGGTCGGCCGGTCGGGTCGACACCGAGGAGTACACGCGCAACGTGCTGCTCAACTCGGCCTCGGCGCAGGTCCTCGGGCAGGCGTTCCTGCAGGCGGTCGGCGGGAAGCCGTACCACCAGCACCTGATCATGGTGTCGTCGGGCGCTGCCCAGAACCCGCACGAAGGCGAGTCGAGCTACTGCGCCGGCAAGGCCGCGATCGACCAGTGGGTGCGAACGGTCGGGCTGGAGCAGGACCGCCGAAGTCCGGGCTGCCGGGTCATCTCGGTGTCACCCGGTGCGGTCGACACCGACATGCAGGCGGAACTGCGCGCCAGTACCGAAGAGCAGGTGCCGGACGCCCAGCGCTTCCGTGAGCTGGACGCACAGGGCCTGCTCGCCAAGCCGGAGGACGTCGCCCGGTCCATCTGGTCGCTGCTCGACCGCGACCTACCCAACGGCACCGTGCTCCACATCAGCGACGTCACCTGACGCCTCGGCCGAGCGGGCCAGCCGGTGCACCTGGGTGCGGGTCGCCGGGTACAGCTCGCCGTACGTCTGGAAGAGGGTCGCGTAGACGGACGCCGTCGACGGATCCGGCTGGATCGTGTGATCCAGCCGCGCCCAGTCCGTCTCCGGTGGGACCAGACCGACCCCGATCGCCGCGAGCAGTGCATCGCCGTACGACGCTCCGATCGTCTCCGCCGGCACTTGCTGGACCAGTCCGCTCACATCACTCACGATCTGCGTCCACAGTCCGCCCTGCGTACCGCCGCCGACCGCGACGATACGGGTCGGCCGCCCAGCCGCCTCCTCGAAGGACTCCACGATCTGCCGCACGCCACAAGCGATTCCCTCGTACGCCGCCCGCAGCAGATGGCCACGCCCGTGGCGCAGAGTCAGTCCGGCGATCACGCCACGCGCCAGCGGGTCGTAGATCGGGGTCCGCTCCCCGCTGAAGTACGGCAGCATCACCAGACCCTCGCTACCTGCAGGAACTGCGGCAGCCTCGGCGACCAGCGTCTCGAACGGCACGCCACCGGTCAGGTCCTGCAGCCACGTGGTGATCGTGCCGGACGTCGCCATACCCGCAGCCAATGTGTGGGTTGACCGCTCGACCCCGGAGGTCGTCCAGAGCCCGCGCACACTCGTCGGCGCAGTCAGCACCTGCACGAAGAACATGGTGGAGCCGTACATCAGCATCAGGTCCCCGGGACGTCGTACGCCGACGCTGAAGGCCTCTGCCCAGGCGTCGACCGTGCCTGCGACGACCGGAGTCCCTTCAGCGAGTCCAGTCGCTGCAGCCGCGGCGGCATGGACCACACCGACCTGCTCCGAGGGCCACACCAGGCGTGGCAGGGCCAGACCCGGCAGCACCTGCTCAACCCAGTCGGTCGCCCAGTCCTGCGTGTGGATGTCGTAGAAAGGGTCGCACTGACTGGCGGTGTGGTGGTCGAGCACCCACTCTCCGGTCAGCCGGGCCACGACGTACGTGTGCGCGCTGAACCACCGGTCTTGTGGTCGCCACGCCTCGCCGGCCTCCCGGCACAGCCACGCCAGCTTCGGACCGATCGCCTGGCTGGACAGGTCCTTGCCGCAGCGTTGCAGGATCGAGTCCGCGCCGAGCTGGGCGGTGATCTCGTCGATCTCCACTGTCGCGCGGGTGTCGACGCCGTACAGGATGGCCGGCCGTCGCGGGTGGAGTTGCTCATCGGTTTGGACGACGCATGGTCCGAGGCCGGAGACACAGACGGCCTCGATCCGGTCGTCCGGATGCGCCGAGGTCAGCTCGTTCAGTACCTCCGCGACGTCACCCCACCAGTCGCGCTCGGCGTCCATCTCCACCCAGCCCGGCCGCGGCAGGCTCGGCACATGATCCCGCCGCGCGACGACTCGCACTGTGCCGTCCGTGGTGGCCAGGACGGCCTTGGTGCTGCCGGTGCCGATGTCGACTCCGATGACGAGGTTCACGCCCCCACCCTCCGTCGCGCCGGCGCCACGGTGCAAGACGGCACCTGGCGACCACCGGCCGACTCTGATCTTGTTGGCCCATGAGTTCAGTGGAACTGGATGCCCGGGGCATCCGCATCGACGGCGAACCGCGGGTCGTGCTGTGTGCGTCCCTCTTCTACTTCCGGCTGCCCCGGGAGCAGTGGCGGGCGCGACTCGACCAGGTCCGGGCCTCGGGGTACACCTGCATCGACGTGTACCTGCCGTGGAACTTCCACGAGCTCGCGCCCGGCCGGTGGTCGTTCGCGGGCCGGCGTGATGTCGCCACATTCCTGGATCTCGCGTACGACGCCGGGCTGCACGTGATCGCCCGGCCCGGTCCGTACATCTGCTCGGAGTGGGACGGCGGCGCGCTCCCGGCCTGGCTCGGGCTCGACCCGTCGCTGCGGATCCGCGACAACCAGCCGGGCTTCCTGGCCGCTGTGACGTCCTGGTTCGACCAGGTGCTGCCGATCCTGGCCGCTCGCCAGCACGGCGCCGGCGGCTCGGTGATCATGGTCCAGCTGGAGAACGAGCTGGACTTCTTCGACTGCGAGGACCGGCCCGGCTACATCACCGCGCTGCGAGACCAGGCGGTTGCCCACGGCATCACCGTGCCGCTGATCGCCTGCGCCGGTCAGGGTGATCTCTTCGGTGCCACCGGCAACGTGGCGGACGTCGTACCGGCGTGCAACTTCTACCCGAACGACGACTCGCCGGACATCGAGCCCGAGGTACGCCGGTACGCCGACCTGCTCGCGGATCGCGGGCTGCCGTTGCTGATCACCGAGACGAACCGGCGGCACCGAACCCTGCGGCGACTGCTGGCCAGTGGTGCGTCGCTGCTTGCGCCGTACTTGCAGGCGTCCGGCTGGGACTTCGGCTACACCCCGTCGAGTGGGAACTGGGGCAAGCCGGGGAACTTCATGAGCCACGGCTACGACTTCGGCGGGTATGTGTCGTCGACGGGTGTGGAGCGGCCCGAGTACGCCGAGGCGCAGGTGCTCGGACGTGTCCTCGATGCACTCGGATCGCGGTTGGCCCTGGCGATGCCGGGAGCGCCTGTTGAGGTGGCGGCTGACTTCCCGACGAGCTCCGCTCCGGGAGCGCTCGACCTGGATGGTGGTGGACGGTTGGTCGCCGTACCGAATCTCGGCCGCAGCGATGGGCGGGCGGTGGTCAACGGGGTGTCGGTAGCGGTCGCGGCGGACTCTTGTCCGTTGATGCTGGTTGATCTGCCGTTGGGAGGCCGGACGCTGACGTTGGCGTCGGCGGATGTGGTGGAGCTCGGGGACGACAGCCTGGTGTTCTGTTCAGCGGTGCCGGTGACTGTTGTCATTGGCAACAGTTCGGTGGAGGTCGCGGTCGGATCGACCGAGGTGGTCGACAGCGTCAGCGTGACCGTGCAGCCGCGAGCTGAGGTCGTGCCTGCTGAGAACCCTTTGTCGCTGGAGGTTTCCGAGGTGCGACGACGGACCACGGTGGCACCGGAGACACCGGCGGGCGCGCACGAGCTGGCGCCCACGCTGGAGTCGCTCGGTGTCTATCGCGGCCGCGGGATCTACACGACCACGGCGGAGTTGACCAACGAGCTGCTGCTCGTGGGTGCGGCCGATATTGTCGACCTGTCGATCGGCGGCCGGCTTCACACGTTCGCTGGTTTCGGCGCCACCCGGCGGATCGATGTACGTGGGTTGAGCGGCGAGATCCGTGCCACCGTGGAGATCTGGGGTCACGGTAACTTCGACGACGCCCGGTTGCCGGCGCTCCGGCTCGGTGCGCTCCGCGGTCTGGGCAGTCTCTGGACGGTCGTCAGGACCGAAGACATCTCGGCGTTGTGGACGGTCGAGGGCCACTGGGCGGGCGACCCTGCGCCCACGCGGGTTCTCACCGGCTGGAGCAGCACCCGGGTGGGTACGCCGGTCACCTACACGCGACGGATCTCCGCCGAGATCACGACCGCTCTGCACCTGCATGGCGCCCATGTGCCGGTCGCGGTGTCTGTGGACGACGGTGAGCCGACCACGGTCCACGCTGAGAATCCGTGGATGCTGTTGCCGGCCGGGACCAAGCAGATCTCGGTCACTGTGCCGCATGACCCCAGTGGTGAGCGTCTCCGCGCCGAGCTGCTCAGTCTGGAGCCGGTGACGGGCTGGACGTGCGCCGTCCAGGACGACGAGTTGCTGACCGCCTTTGCCGGCCGCGGTGGGCCGGGGCAGGACGTCGTACTGCCCCTGGCCGTGAAGCCGGGTGAGGAGGCGTGGCTTGATGTGGACCTGCCCGCTACGGAGTCCGGCTATCTGCTCCGACCAGAAGGTGTGCAGGTGCGGGTGACCGCGTGGTCGTCCGGCGAGTGCATCGGGCGGGTGTGGACAGGCGAACGCCCGGCCTTCGCCGGCGGAGATCCTGACGTGCTGTGGATCCCACCGGCTTGGGCCGGGCTCACGCTGCTCGTGACCGGAATGGCCGGTCCGGCCGAGCCGGAACTGCGCCGGCTACGGCTGGAGCCTGCGACTTAGGCCGCCTTGGTGAATTGGGTGGTGTAGAGCTCGGAGTAGAGGCCGCCGGCGGCGAGGAGTTGCTCGTGGGTGCCGCGTTCGCGGATGCGGCCCTCATCCAGGACGAGGATGACGTCGGCGTTGCGGATTGTGGACAACCGGTGCGCGATCACCAGCGACGTACGCCCGACCAGCGCGTTGGCGAGGGCGGCCTGGACCGCGGCTTCGGACTCGGAGTCGAGGTGGGCCGTCGCCTCGTCGAGGATGACGATGGACGGCGACTTGAGCAGCAGCCGGGCGATCGCGAGACGCTGGCGCTCGCCACCGGACAGCCGGTAGCCGCGATCACCGACCACGGTGTCGAGGCCGTCGGGCAGGCTGTTCACCAGGGTCGCGATCTGTGCGGCCTCGAGGGCAGTCCGCAGCTCCGCCTCGGTTGCTTCCGGCCGGGCGAGTAGGAGGTTGGCGCGGATCGTGTCGTGGTACATGTGCGAGTCCTGGGTCACCACGCCGATGACGGATCGCAGTGAGCTCTGGGTCACCTCGCGGACGTCGCGTCCACCGACCAGGATGGCGCCGTCGGTGACGTCGTACATCCGGGAGACCAGGGACGAGAGAGTGGTCTTGCCGGCGCCGGACGGGCCGACGACGGCGACCATCTGGCCGGGTTCGACGGTGAAGCTGACGTCCTTCAGGACCTCGTCGCCGGTCTCGGCGGACAGCGTCGCGACCGACTCCAGCGAGGCGAGCGACACCTCCGCGGCCGACGGGTAGTGGAACGAGACGTGGTCGAACTCGATCGACGGCTCGACCGTCGACGGCAGTTCCTTCGCATCCTTGTGGTCGGCAACCATCGGCGGGAGGTCGAGCACCTCGAGCACACGCTCGAAGCTGACCAGCGTGGTCATCACGTCGACCTGGAGATTGGAGAGCGCGGTCAGCGGGCCGTACAGCCGGGTGAGGTAGGCGGTCAAGGCAACGACAGTGCCGATCCCGAGTGCTCCTTCGACCGCGAACACCCCGCCGACGCCGTACACCAGGGCGACCGCGAGAGCCGCGACCAGGGTGAGCGAGACGCGGAACACCCCGGCGTACATCGAGGTGGTGACGCCGATGTCGCGCACTTGCGCGGCCTTCCCGGCGAAGTCACGGGAGGAGTCCTGGGTCCGGCCGAACACCTTGGCCAGTACGGCGCCCGCGACGTTGAACCGCTCGGTCATCGTCTGGGCCATGGTCGCGTTCAGCCGGTAGGTCTCGGCGGTCGCTTCGCGCAACCGGCCGGCGATCAGCCGGGCGGGCAGCACGAACAGCGGCAGCAGGATCAGGGCGAGCAGAGTGATCTGCCAGGACATGACGAACATGGCGCCGAGCACGAGAACGACACTGAGCACGTTGCTGACCACGTTCGACAGCGTTGAGGTGAACGCCTGCTGCGCGCCGAGGACATCGCCGTTCAGGCGCTGGATCAGCGCACCGGTCTGGGTGCGGCTGAAGAAGGCGACCGGCATCTGCTGGACGTGGTCGAACACGGCAGTGCGCAGGTCGTAGACGAGTCCTTCGCCGATCCGGGACGAGAACCAGCGCTCAGCCAGCGTGATCGCACTGTTGGCGATCGCGAGCAGCGCGACGACGAGGGACAGCCACACCACCACCTGGGCGTGGCCCGGGACGATGCCGCGGTCGATGATCGCGCGGAAGAGCAAGGGGGTGACGGCGCCGGTGCCGGCGTCGAAGGCGACGAGGACGAGGAACACGGCCAGAAAGCCGCGGTAGGGACGGGCGAACGTCATGATGCGGCGCAGGGTGCCCGCAGTGAGCTTGTGGTGGCGGACGGAGGAGTCCTTCAGCAGCGATCGCATGGCGCGACCGCCGCCGGCTCCCGCGCCCGGAAGTCCGGAGATCTGTGACATCGGAGCCTTTCGGTCGGGGACGACATATACTGAGGTTACCTCACTATGAGCTAAACTCACAAATCCCTGTTGCCCGGCCCTACGGGCCGTTCACCACTAGGCTCGGTTCGTGCACGCACCGGAAGACACCGCCGAACAGATCGCGGCCCTGCTCGAGGGCATCGTTCGCCGTCAGCGCCGAGCGACCAAGGACGGCGTCGGCGCCAGCGTCACCCACGGCCAGTTCCGGCTGCTGCGCACCCTCGACCAGGCCGGCCGCGCCCTCCGCCTGAGCGAGCTCGCCACCCAGCTCGGCATCGTCCCGCGCTCCGCGACCTCCGTCGTCGACGACATGGAATCCGCCGGTCTGGTCGCCCGCCAGCCCGACCCGGGCGACCGCCGCGCGACCCTGGTCACCCTCACCCCCGCCGGCACCGAGGTCCTCACCACCATCCGCCGCACCCGCCGCGACGCCATGGTCACCCTCGTCGCCCGCCTCACCCCCGAAGAGCAATCCACCCTCCACCACCTCCTCACCCGCCTCGCCCAGGACTGACCTACGGGCGGGCAGAGCAGGCGATCCTTCAGCAGATACCCGAACCCGCCAAGCGACACGAGGTCGCGTGGATTGAGAATTTCGCTCAATCCACGCGAGGTACGGCGTACGTCCTGCTTGGCTGAGCGCATGCGTACACCGACAACATCGCCGGCCGAGGCCGCGCGGCTGATTCGTGCGGACCAGCGGTTGTTGCTGGATCGGATCGACGGACTGACCGAGACCGAATTGCGGGCGCCGTACCGGGTGACCGCCGGGCCGCTCGGGCACTTCTGCGACTCGCTGCACGACCTGACCGCGCACATCCTGATGTGGGACGAGATCAACCTCGCCGTGCTCTGCGAGGCCAAGGCCGGGCGGCTGCACTGGAGCCTCGACCCGCGCTGGGAGACGGCGGAGATCGGCAGCGCCCTCAACGTCGGCGGGGTCGAGGCGGGCCGGCACATCCCCTCGGACCTGCTCCTGCACCGCTTCCACAGCCTCGGGGCGGCGTTCCTCGCCGAGATCGAGCAGTACGACGAGAAGTCGTGGGCCGACCCATCGACCGGCGGTGGGTTCGACGGAAGTATCGGTGCTTTGGCCGAGTATGTCTGCACCACCCCGGACGGCTTCCTGTTCTCCCATGCGGCTCGTCACCTCACTCCGGCGGCGGTCCCGGCATGAGCACCATTGCCGAGGGCATCGAAATCGTGGATCTACCGGCGTTCCGCACCGAGACCGACGCACTACTCGAGCGCTTCGCCGCCGAACCGGCCGGTCCCGAGCTCGATCCCTACCAAGCACTCCTGCTCGATCGGCAGGAGCTCCCCGACCCAGAGCTGGCCGGCGAGCGAGACCCGCGCACCAGCTCCGAGGACCTCACCATCGACCTTCCGGGTCGCACCCTGCAAGCGAGGGTGTACCGGTTCGCGGCCGGGCCGAGGCCGGTGCTGTTGTGGTTGCACGGCGGCGGGTTCATCGGCGGCGATCTGCGCGACATCGAGTACGCGGCCTCCGGGATCGCTGCCGCAGGCAACGTCATCGTTGTATCACTCAACTATCGCCTCGCACCCGAAGACCCTTTCCCTGCGGGGCTCCACGACGTCCGCGACACCCTGGACTGGTTGCGCGAGCACACGGCGGACCTCAACGGCGACGGCCGGATCACGGTCGGCGGTCAGAGCGCCGGTGCCGCGCTGGCCGCTGGTGCTTGCCTGCTTGCACGCGACGAAGGCCAGCCACTCCCCGAACGACAGATCCTCTGCTATCCAAGCCTCGATCACGACCAGGACACCGAGTCGGTGCACCTCTTCGACGGCACGTTCCTCAGCATCGCCGCTGACCGGTGGTCCGCACAGCAGTACTTCCCGGCCGGCGAGTTGCCCGCGACCGCCGTACCGCTGCGGGCTGAAACGCTGGCCGGTCTACCGCCGGCGCTCCTGCTCGCGGCCGGTCGTGATCCGCTCCGGGACGACGCCCGCAACTACGCGAGTCGGCTCGCCCGGGACGGCGTACCCAACCGGTTGGTCGAGTACGCCGACACCATGCACGCGTTCCTGAACTTCCCCGCCGTACTGTCCGCCGGCCGGCACGCCGTCGAGCTCATCGGAGCCGACCTGCGGACGACGTTCAGTGCACGCCGCTCATGAGCCGCCGGATCGGCTTCACCGCGATCATCAGGGCAACGCCGAGCATGATCGCCACCGCACCGATGACACCGAAGTACGTCGACTCGTGGTCGGTGCTGTAGAACTTCGCCAGTACGCCGGACAGCGCCGTACCGAGAGCCACGGACAGGAAGAACAGCGCCACCATCTGGGTCCGGAACGCCTCCGGCGCGAGCTTGGTCGACAAGGACAGGCCGACCGGCGAGATCAGTAGCTCGGCGATGGTGAAGACCAGCAGGATGCCGGCGAGTCCGAGCAGCGGCGCGCTGTTCGGACCGCCGCCGGCCATCGTCAGGAACAGCAGGAACGCGATCCCCATCACGCCCAGACCGAGGGCGAACTTGACCGGCGTCGACGGCTGCCGCGAGCCGAGCTTCGTCCACAGCGCCGCGAACGCGCCGGACAGCACGATGATCATCACCGGGTTGATGGACTGCACCCACGACACCGGCATCTCCCAGCCGAAGATGTTGCGGTCCAGCCGCTGGTCGGAGTAGATCGTGACCACGGTGAACTGCTGCTGGTACAGCGACCAGAACGCGGCGCTCGCCACGAACAAGGGGATGAAGGCAACAACCCGGCTGCGCTCGACAGCGGTCACCTGCCCGCTGCCGAGGATGACGGCGAAGTAGATGACCGCCGCGACCGCGCTGACGACCGCGACCGCGGTGGCGAACCGCGACGCCGGCAGGACTCCGGTCAGAAGGATCAGTACGACGACCACCAGCACGATCCCGGCGCCGACGGCGACCCGCCGTGCCACCTCGGGCGTCAGCGGGTTCGGCACGACCCGCGCGGCACCGCTCAGCCGACGGCGGCCCGCGCCGTACTGGACGAGGCCGAGGAACATCCCGACGGCGGCCAGCCCGAAGCCGTAGTGGAAGCCGGTGTTCTCCTGCAGCAGGCCGGTGAGCAGCGGACCGGCGAGCGCACCGAGGTTGATGCCGAGGTAGAAGATCGAGAAGCCGGCGTCACGGCGATCGTCGTCCGGCGCGTACAGCGTGCCGACCAGCGAGGTGGCGTTGGCCTTCACTCCGCCACTGCCGAGGGCGATCAGCACCAGGCCGACCGCGACGCCGACCAGGCCGGGGAGCAGCGACAGCGCGATGTGGCCGAGCATCACCACGATCGCGGCGTAGAACAGGGTTCGTTCCGGACCGAAGATCCGGTCCGCGAGCCAGGCGCCGAGGATCGTGGACAGGTAGACGAGGCCGCCGTACGCGCCGACGATGCTGGTGGCGGTCCCCTCGTCGATGCCGAGTCCACCCTGGTCGGCCGGGTAGTACAGGTAGATGAGCAGGATGCCCTGCATGCCGTAGAACGAGAACCGCTCCCACAGCTCTACCCCGAAGAGATTCGCGAGCACTGGCGGTTGCCCGAAGAACGTGCGTGTACTCCGGCCCTCGTCGGTGCTGGCCACTCAGCTCTCCCGTCTGTCGCTCCCCCAGGTGTGCGGTCAGTGCTCGGCGCGATGCGTGAAGAACCTGGCCGGATCGCCGGCCGCGCGCGGACCGGAGGCGAGCCAGGCGGCGAACGCCTCGGGCTGTCGTCGCTCGAGCTCGTCCAGATACGCCCGGCGGACGTCGGCCACCCCGAGTCGCAGCTCGCGCCCGGTCGAACTCTGCAGTTGCCTGAAGCTCCGCCGCCAGGCCAGGCAGAGCTCCTCGTCCGTCAGGTCGCGCAGCGTAGGCGCTACGACATCCAGCCGCACGATCGTCCCCTCGTCGATCGACTCTACTTCGGGATGCCGCTCCGGTGCCGCTTCCCGCGCCGGTTTCGGTATCGGCCAGATTCGTACGACGATCGGCGGCGACGTCGCGACCAGGAGTGCGAGCAGGACAAGGGTCTCGGCTCCCACCGCCGCGCCGTACCCGCAGGTGGCCAGCACCAACAACCCACCGAGCCCGCCCCAGCGTGGCGCGGCGCGGATCAGCTCCGCGGGTGGCAGCTCGCGCGCCAGCCCGAAACTGAAGTACACCGCTCCGACCGTGAGGGTCGAGATCAGGAAGGCGACCAGATTGGTCGCCGGTGACACGAAGACAAGTGATGCGATGACGCCGATAGCGGCCAGCAGCCCCGCGGCTGTCCGCCAGATCTGGCTGTACCGCAGCCCGACACGCTCCAGCATGTGCTCCCAGTGCCCATCACGCCGTGCTTCCAACCGGCCGCGGCGGCGTGACGTTGCGCAGTGCTTCGATGAACGCCGTGGTGGCCGGCGGGTCGGGCGGATCGCCGTACGTCGCGAGGTAGATCCGGCGTACGACGGGCAGCTCGGTGGCGTGCACGCCCTCGGCGAGATGTGACCGCAACGCCATTCCCGGCATGGTCGTGACCCCGAGCCCGGCGGCGACGAACGCCTGCTCCACAACGATGTCGTCGCTGGTGTAGGCGATCCGTGGCGTGAACCCCGCGTCGGCGCAGTGGCCGAGCAGTTCGCGGCGGCAGTTCACGCAGCCCGCGATCCAGGCCGAGTCCCGGTGGTCGGTGAGTGTGTCACCGCTCCGCTGGCTGAGCAGGTACACCGGGTCGTCGAGGAGGTAGGTGTAGCGGATGCCGTCGTCCGGCGTGGCGTCGTCGTACCGGAAGACGATCGCGAGGTCGATCGCCCCCTCGCGCAGCTGCTGGTGCGCGACAACGGGATGGGCGTCGGCGAGCTCCAGCTCGATGTTCGGGTACCGGCGGCCGATCTCGGCCGCGGCCGGTGGGACGAGCACACTCAGCGCCGAGCTGAACGAGCCGACCCGGACCTTGCCGGTCTGCAGTCCGATCCGTTCGGCCAGTTCGGCGTCGGCGGCGTCGACCCGGCCGATGATCTCCGCGGCGCGGCGTGCGAGCAACTCGCCTTCGGGAGTGAGGCGGATGCCCCGGCCGGCCTTCTGGACCAGCTTCGCGCCGGTCGCGGCCTCCAGCCGGGAGAGGTGATGACTGACAGTGGGCTGGGTGTAGTGCAGTGCCTCGGCCGCCGCGGTGACCGAACCGTGCGCGGCGACCGCGGCCAGCACGCGCAGCCGGACGAGATCGAGCATAGATCGATCGTATCTATGATTCCGGCCCCCGATTGGCATTGGACGCATACTTCTCGACCCGGCAGGGTGGGGCGTAGTCGAAAGGAGATCACCATGACCGGCACGGTTGTCTGGCACATGACCATGTCCCTGGACGGTTTCATCGGAGACCGCGACGACAATCTCGACTGGAGCTTCGGCGAGACCGAGCCGTCCGAACTGGCGGCCGAAGTGATCGCCACGACCGGCGCGTTCCTGTGCGGCGGGCGCCTCATCGACCGCGTCGGCGAGAACCGGCCGTACGGCGGTGTGTGGAGCGGAGCGGTCCTCGTCTATACCCGCAAGGACCCGGCCACCAATCCGATCCCGGAGTTCACCTACGTGTCCGGCGACATCCGTGACGTGGTCGCCGACGGCCTGAAGGCGGCGAACGGCAAGAACCTGGTCGTCACCGGCGGAACCGTCCCCCGCCTCAGCCTGGACGCCGGCCTCGTCGACGAAATCGTTCTCCACATCGTTCCCGTCCTGCTCGGCGAAGGCGTGCGCTTCTACGACAGCCCCGGCGTCGAGCCCACCAAGCTCGAGGTCCTCACACAGGAGCGGATGAACTTCCGCTTCAAGGTCCTCAAGTAGTGGCCGCACGAGTCGTCGTACTCGACGCCATGGGCGTGCTGTACCGGCACGGGAACGTGGTGAGCGGCGTACTGATCCCTTACCTTCGCGACCACGGGTGCACGGACTCGGAGGAGAGATCCGTCGGCTGTACCGGCGCTGCACACTCGGTCAGTTGTCGACGGAGGAGTTCTGGGCGGCTTTGGGCGTCGGCCAGTCTGCGTACGAGGCCGTCCTCGCGCATCCGGGGGTCTCGGGGAGCGCGGTTCTGGTCGACGATCGGCCGACCAACCTCGCGGCTGCCTCCGCCACCGGCTTCCGTCCGGTGTTGTTCCACAGCGAGGACACTGCCGCCAACTTGGTCCCGGGTCTCGAGGTCACGAGTGCGCGGAGTATGCCGGAGCTGCTCGAAGTACTGCTTGCGACTCACACCTCGGCGGTCTGATCCGTTCCCTACCTATGACCGACAAGTATGCGCAGCGAGTGGCCAAGGCGGACTGGGATGCGGTGACCGCCGGGGTGAACGATCTCGGGTGTGCGTTGCTGCCGCGGCTGCTGACGCCCACCGAGGCGACCGGGATCGCGCGCCTGTACGACGACGTACAGCGGTTCCGGGCCACGATCGACATGGCCCGGCATCGGTTCGGCGAGGGGCAGTACCGGTACTTCGACCGGCCGTTCCCTGAGGCCGTGGAGGCATTGCGGCAGGCGCTGTATCCGCGGTTGTTGCCGATAGCAAGGGATTGGTACGGCAAGCTCGGGCGGGACGCGGAGTGGCCGGACACGTTGGACGAGTGGCTGGAGATCTGCCACCAGGCCGGACAGACGCGGCCGACGCCGATCCTGCTGCGCTACGGCCCGGGTGACTGGAACGCGCTGCATCGCGATCTCTACGGCGACAAGGTGTTCCCGCTGCAGGTCGTGATCAACCTCAACGACCCGGGTGTCGACCACACCGGCGGCGAATTCCTCCTGGTCGAACAACGCCCGCGCGCCCAGTCCCGCGGTACGGCGACCCTCATCCCCCAGGGCCACGGCCTCGTCTTCACCACCCGAGACCGCCCCGTCGCCTCAACCCGAGGCTGGTCCGCCTCCCCCGTCCGCCACGGCGTCTCCCCGATCCACAGCGGCCACCGCCACACCCTGGGCCTCGTCTTCCACGACGCGAAGTAGAAGACCCCCGTCTCGGCCGGCGGCCGTCGTCCTGCCGCCGCCGACGAGGATCGGGCGGCGAACGGGGGACGTGCCCGCGGCCCGATCCTCAGCTGGCGACTCGTCCGATCAGGCCGCCGTCGAGTGGGCGCGGGGGTGCGAGGTGGTGGTCGACCACCGGCGAGGGATGGCCCGCAGTTGCGCGGCGACGTACACCGCGGAGAGCCCGACCAGCCCGTACACGATCCGGGTCAGCGCATTGGTCTCCCCGAACTCCAGGCCGAACAGAGCCGCGACCAGATCGAACTTGGCGATCGCGACCAGGCCCCAGTTCAGGCCACCGACCACGAGCAGTACTGCGGCGACAAGATCCAGCTTCTTCATGTCCGTTCAACCTCCGTCTAGAGTTTGTCTAGACTCCAGGAAACGCGCGCCGAGGCAGATTGTCAAGATTCCGTCTAGGTTCTGTATGGTGAGGGTGTGGCCGCGAACGAATCGCCCGCAGTGCTGCGGATCGGTGAGCTGAGTCGCCGGATCGGCGTCAGCGATCACGTGCTGCGCGCCTGGGAGCGGCGGTACGGCCTGCTCCAGCCGGTGCGGTCGGGCGGCGGATTCCGGCTGTACTCCGAAGCTGATCTTCGCCGGGTACAGCGGATGCAGGACCAGCTTGCTCAGGGGTTGTCCGCGGCCGAAGCCGCCCGGGTCGCCATCGACGCGGAGCAGAAGGCTCAGACCGAGGCCGCGGACCGTGGAAAACAGCCGAGCGAGGCCGGTCTCGACGGCCTTGCCGGCGCCGCCCGGACGCTGGCGACCGCACTCGACGAGCTCGACGAACCAGCCGCGCAGGCCGTCATCGATCACCTGCTGAGCATGCTGACCGTCGAGACCGTCATCCGCGACGTGCTGATGCCGTACCTGGGCGAGCTCGGCGACCGCTGGGCGCGAGGCGCGGTGAGCGTCGTACAGGAGCACTTTGCGTCCAACGTCATCCGCGGCCGGCTGGCCGGCCTCGCCCGCGGGTGGGGGCACGGCCACGGCCCACGGGCCTTGCTCGCTTGCCTACCGGCCGAGCAGCACGAGCTCGCGTTACTCGCGTTCGGGGTGGTGCTCAACCGCAACGGCTGGCGGATCAGCTACCTCGGCGCCGACACCCCACTGGACGAGCTGACCAAGGCCACCACAGCCGCGCCGCCGGATCTGATCGTGCTCGCCGCGACCACACCGGAGCGTTTCGACGGCCTGACCGAGCAGCTGTCCCGGCTGGCCCGGATCGCGCCACTCGCTATCGCGGGCGCCGGCGCGAATCAGAAGACCGCCGACGCAATCGGTGCGCGGCTGCTGACCGAGGACCCCGTAACGACCGCAGAGCAGATGCCGGCCGCCGAGACGGGTGTCTAACTGGGGTCTGGGGTTTGGGGTGTGGGGTCGGCTGGGGGTGTGTAGAGGATTTCTCGGGCTTGTTCGGCGGCTCGGGCGATGCTTTCGCCGACGAAGTCGACGAAGCGGGCGATGTTTTCGAGGCGGCCGGCGGCGGGGGTGCCGGGGCCTAGAACGCTGACGCCTTGGCGTGCGGTCTCGGCGAGCCGGGCGTGGGAGCGGGCGCTCGCGATCATCGACTGGTACCAGACGTCGGCGTCGACGACGTACCGCTCACGGCGGCGTTCGTCGCGCTCCCGTCGGATCAGGCCCTGGCTCTCGAGGAACGCGCTCGCCTTGGAGACGGATGCCGGGCTGACCTGGAGGCGCTGCGCGAGCTCGGACGCCGTGAGACTGCCCTCGTCCGCGATGGTGAGGCTCGTCAGCACCCGCGACATCATCTTCGGCAGACCCGATTGCATCACGAGGGTGGTGAACGCCTCCTCGTACTCGCGCACCGCCTCGGCATCGCGCCCGTGCGCCTGCGGGAGCGCCTGCTGTCCGCGGGGAGCGGCCTGCCTGCGCTGGTGGGCGCGGCGTTCGGTGGCGCGGTGGGCGAGGTCAGCGCGGTACGCCGCCGGGCCGCCGTTCCGCATCACCTCACGCGTGATCGTCGAGGTCGGGCGGTCGAGGCGCCTGGCGATCTCGGCGTACGCGAGCCCGTCGGCCAACCCCAGCGCGATCTGCTGGCGGTGCTGCTGCGTGAGCCTGCCTCCCGGCATCACGATCTCCCTTCACATTCACTGACGCCGACACAATAGCGTTCACTCTCCTTCCAATGCAACGACTTCACGTGCAGACGTTGCGTTAAAAACACAACCGTTGCAACGATATTTGGCGTATGACCTGCATAGATGCGATCTCCGCGCAACGATATCGTTGCCAGATTCTCAAACGCAACGTAGCGTTTCCGGTGTCAGAAACCACCGGTCCAGGAGGACAGCGCGATGCAGAAGTTCGACACCCCCACCACGATCTCCGCCGTCCTCGACATCCCCGCCGGACGCGTCCAGTTCATCGCCGCCGACCGTTCCGACTCCACGGTCGACGTCCGTCCGGTGAACGCCTCGAAGAGCCGCGACGTGAAGCTCGCGGAGCAGACCACGGTCGAGTACGCCGACGGCGTACTGCGGATCGAGGCCCCGACGACCACCCAGATCCTCGGCAGCTCCGGATCCATCGAGGTGACCGTCCAGCTGCCCGCCGGTTCCGGCGTCGAGGCCAAGGCGGCCAGCGCAGAGTTCCGCGGCGTCGGACGCCTCGGCGACGTCACGTACGACAGCTCGCACGGCCCGATCAAGATCGACGAGGCCGCGAGCGTCCGCATCGCCACCCAAGCCGGTGACGTGTCGGTCGGCCGTCTCAACGGCCCCGCGGAGATCACCACCTCGAAGGGCGACATCACGATCGCCGAGGCCGTCCGCGGCGACGTCGTACTGCGCACCCAGGTCGGCAATGTGTCGGTCGGCACCGCCGCCGGAGTCTCCGCCTCCCTGGACGCAGGCACGACCGTCGGCCGGATCGACAACTCGCTCAAGAACACCGGCAACGCGACCGACCTGACCATCCACGCCACCACCACCCAGGGCGACATCACCGCCCACAGCCTCTGAACTCGCCGATCACCGACAAGGAACCCAGAGAATGACCACCACGCAGGACTACCAAGCCGCGGAGCAGCTCCTCCGCCGGCCCGCCCGCCCCGGCGAGCTCGTCGTCGGCGACAAGGTCAGGCCGCAGTGGATCGACGGAGGCGCCCGGTTCTGGTACGCCGTGAGCAACGGCGCCGGCAAGCGGTTCGTCCTGGTCGACCCGACCGCAGGCACTCGCGAACCGGCCTTCGACCACGCCCGTCTCGCCGCCGCGCTGACCTCCGTCTCCGGTCGAGACGTCGACCCTGAGTCCCTTCCGTTCATGGGCATCGCGCTCACAGGGAACTCCGTCGAGTTCGACGCCTTCGGCGAGTACTGGCGCTGCAGCCTGGACACCTACACCTGCGAGCGGGCCGTGTTCACGCCGCCGGGCAACCCGCTGGAGGTGCCGTCGCCCGACAACAAGGTCGCGGTGTCCCGGCGCGGGCACGACCTGTGGGCGCGCTCGCTGTCCGATGGGCGCGAGTGGGCGCTGACCACCGACGGCGAGCCCGACTACCAGTACGGCGCCGGCCCGGCCAGCACGGGCAACAGCACCCTGCTGCGCAAGATCGGTCTGCCGTACATGCCGCCCGCGGTGGCCTGGTCGCCAGACTCGTCGAAGGTGCTGGCGCATCGGACCGATGAGCGCAACGTCCGGCAGACCCACCTCGTGGAGGCCAGGCCCGCCGATGGCAGCGCACCGGTCCTGCACACCCAGCGGTACGCGTATCCCGGCGACGAGCACATGCCGCAAGCAGAGCTGGTCGTGCTGAACGTTGCCGAAGGCACCGTTGTCCGTGCGCAGACCGAGCCGCTGCTGATGCCGCAGGTGTCGCCGATCATGGCCAAGTGGGCGTGGTGGGCTCCGGACGGCTCGGCGGTGTACTACCTCGACCGACCCCGCGACCTGCGCACTCTCTCCCTGTACCGGCTGGACCCGACCACCGGTGCGGTCACCACTGTGCTCAGCGAGACCGGGGACACTCGCGTCGAACCCAACCAGTGGCTGTTCGAGCCGCCGATCGTGCAGGTGCTGGCCGACGAGGTGCTGTGGTATTCGCAGCGGGACGGCTGGGGTCACCTGTACCGCTACGACCTGCTCTCCGGCGAACTGCTGGGGCAGGTCACCACCGGACAGTGGGCGGTGCGGCAGATCCTGCGCGTCGACGAGGCCGAGCGAGTGGTGTACTTCGTTGCGTCCGGGCTGGTCGACGACGATCCGTACCGGCGTACGGTGTGCCGCGTCGGACTGGACGGCACCGGATTTGCCAAGGTCACCGACGACGAGCTGGACCACGTCGTCACGCCGGCGCCCAACCCAGCGTACTTCATCGACTCTGCCTCGACGGTCGACGTCGCTCCGGTGTCGCGCGTTCTTGACTGGACCGGGCGCGTGGTGGTCGAGCTGGAGCGCGCCGACATCAGCAAGCTCACCTCCACCGGTTGGACGGCGCCGGAACGGTTCTGCATCAAGGCGGCCGACGGGGTGACGTCCGTGTACGGCGTGCTGTACCGGCCGCGCGGGTTCGACCCCGCGCAGCATTATCCGGTGGTGGACACCCTCTACCCAGGCCCGCAGGTCAACCGGGTTGCGCCGAGCTTCGACCCCGGCGGGATAGGCCTTGACGCCGAACCCCTTGCGGCGCTCGGCTTCGTGGTGATCGCGCTGGACGGACGTGGCACTCCTGGTCGCAGCAAGTCCTTCCATGATGCGTCGTACGGTCACTTGGCCGAAGCAGGCTCGCTGGCCGACCATGTCGCGGCGCTGCAGCAGCTGGCCGCGACCCGGCCGTGGATGGACCTGGATCGGGTTGGTGTGTTCGGTCACTCCGGCGGCGGGTTCGCGGCCGCGCGGGCGATGCTGGACTTCCCCGAGGTGTACAAGGCCGGCGTCGCCATGTCCGGTTCGCACGACCTCCGCTACTTCAACCTGGGCTTCGCGGAGACGTACGACGGTGCCGACAACCCCGAGGCTTGGGCTGCTGCCTCGAACGTGGACCTCGCGGACCGCTTGGCGGGCAAGCTCCTCCTCATCCACGGCGAGATGGACGACCAGGTCCACCCACACCACACCCTCCGCCTGGCCGACCGACTAGTTGCCGCAGACAAGGACTTCGAACTCCTCATCGTCCCCGGAGCCGAACACACCCTGATCGACTGCCTCACCTACGTCCGCAAACACTCCTGGGACTTCCTGATCCGCGAACTAACCGGCACCCAGCCACCCACCTACCGCCCCGCCCCCATAACCCTCACCCCAGACCTACTAGCCGACGTCTTCGCCTAACCGGCGACCACCCAGGTGGCCATTCAGACAGGACACCCCCTTGGCGGCGACTGTTCTGCTTGGCCACCTCCGCCGGCGACTGCCCTGTCCGGCCACCTCCGGCGGCGACTGCCCTGTCCGGCCACCTCCGGCGGCGACTGCTCTGTCTGGCCGCCTCCGGCGGCAGTCGCCGCCTGCCCGTACAGCTCTCAGCAGACCCTCGGATGCCGGCGGGTCGCGACCCAACTCATCCGCGACGGGCATGAGTACAGCGTCGCGCTGGTCTCGGACCTGATGCGCACCATCGGCTGAGGGCAAGGCAGCCACGTAACTACCAATGCACCCCGGCGAACAATCGGTCCACTCACCCGACCTGCTCGAGCCCGACTTCGCCCGGACAGTTGCGTAGCGGGTGAGCGGCTGGTTGGCGACATCACCGGCCTGCACACCGGACACTGCTGGCTGTATCTGCCCACCCTGATCGACCTAGCCACCCAGAGAGTCATCGGCTGGCGACACCCTTCCGGTGTCGGTCGCGATCGGCCTGGCCGTCGAGACCGGCCAACCACCTCCACACAAGTCTGGCGATCGACGATTTCCGGATGGCCACCCACGCCGGCCGCGTCCAATCCGGCGCGATCTTCCCACTCCGACCCGCTCGAGCCTTCCTAGCAGGCTGATGCCGCGTACGGCGGGGGTATCGTCCGGCCTTACCGGTGGCCGAACGGTGGCCTGCGCGCTCCTTCGTTGCGCACGGTCGGACGCGAGGCAGGCGCCATCCGCTAGGCAACTGTGGTCACGGGGATTGGCGTACGGGTCGCACCAGCGGGAACTCGGGGTGATGCCAGCCGATCAGCGAATGTTCGGAGACGATTAAGCAGCGCCAGCTCGGTTGAAGTAGGCGCGTTTCCCGGCCTGACACGCGTCCAGGAACGTTGCCCACCTGCTCCCCACCATGGGAGACAACCGCGGGGGCTCGGGTGGCGGTCAACTCCCTGACTCGCTTAAGTGGTGGGTGGGAAGATGCGGCTATGGCTAGCAACAGCAAGGCGGATGCCGCGTAGGCGTCCGGTTGAACTGCGCGCGGTTTCTGCTGCGCGACTGCGGACCAGAACGTATGGTCCGATGATCAGCGAGACGTCCGAGTTTGCTGGGCTGTCTGCGCACGGGCGGGTGGTGTTAGCTCGGCTCGAGAACACGCGCCTGTGGTTGGGGGCTGTTGCCGGCGCCCTCGAACGTTGGGAGAGCTACGTTCGTCACCCGCATCGACCCGACTTCGATCCCCGGTACGAAGGATGCGGTCTCTACGGCTGTTGCACCCCGATATCTGAGGTCCACAAGGTCATCGAGGTTCTGCTCATCGCGGAACGGCACCTGCCGAACCGCGACGCCCGACGACTACGCCCGCGCGTCGGCAGACTCGAGGACTTCTGGTGAGTGCTGCCCCACCCGCCAGATGTGCTTGCTCTCAGCAACTACATCACCATCGGCACAGCCTTGATGTTTCACGCAGGGAGCTGGGCGTCGACTGCTGCGCAGGCGTCGTCGGCCCACGGATCGAAGGGTGGGGGTACGGCGGGCGTCGGTGGAGGTGGGGTGGACGTGTGTACGTCGGGTTCGGGGCCGTCGTTCCAGGGGTCGAAGGGTGAGGGTACGGCGGGCGTGAGTGGAGAGGGCGGGGACGTGTGTACGGCGGGCTCGGTGCAGCCGCCAGACCCCGTCTCATCAGCATCACCAGGGCGGCGCATGTCGTTCCAGGGGTCGAAAGGTAGGGGCGAGGGGGCAGTTGGTGTGGGCGTGTGTGCGGCGCGCTCGGGACCGTCGTTCCAGGGGTCGAAGGGTGGGGGCGTGAGTGGAGGGGGTGGGGACATGTGTGCGGTGGGCTCGGGGCAGCCGCCAGGCCTCGTGCCATCAGCATCACCAGAGCGTGGCTTGTCGGTCCATGGGTCGACGCGTGCGGGTGAGGGTGGGGTGTGGTGACTTGAGGGCGCGGCGGGTGGTCGGTATCGGCCTGGTGGGATCGTGGTGGGGGTAGTCCAGGTGGGGCGGGTGACGCGGACTACGCCGCCGATGATGCGGATGTGCCAGTGGCCGGAGTGTAGGTCGTTGTGGTGGCGTTTGCAGAGCAGTGCCAGGTTGGACACGGCGGTCACGCCACCGTCTAGCCAGGGCACGACATGATGGGCTTCGCATTGGATGGGTGGGGCGCCGCAGACGACGCAGCCTTTGTCGCGGGCGTTCAGGGCGCGGCGCATTGGTCGGGTGACGAGGCGTTGGCTGGTGCCGACGTCGAGGGGTTGTGACTTGGAGCCGAGCACGATCGGGACGATTTCGGCATCGCAGGCCAGGCGGCGGATGGTCCCGGCGGACAGGTTGTCGCCGAAGACCAGGGCGCCGGTCGCGTTTGCGGTTGCGGCTCGCAGGTCGTTGAAGTCGATGGTGACGCTGATTTGTGCCTTCGGGCCGAACCCCGGCACGAACCCACCATCCACACCCGCACCACCGTCTACTCCCGCACCGCCATCCACACCCGAGCTATCACCGTCCCCGGCCATCGATGCAACGGATCCGATGGGTCGGCGCAGGTCACTGGTGCCGGGGAGCGTGTCTTGGGCGGGGCCGGTCGCGCCGCCGTCCGAGCTGGAGCTGACCGAGCCGGTCGGGATCCCGGCGGTGCCCGCGGTCGTGGCACGGCTGGTGGCGAACGTGCGTGTGCTGGCGGTCGTCTCGGCACCCGGCGTGATGGCGCTGCTCGCCGCGGTGCCGGGGGCGGTTGGCGCGCTCGACGTGTGGCTAGTGCCAGCTCCGGTTTCGGCGGCTGTGGTGGGTTGAGCGGACGTACGACTGTGGCGTGCGGCGCCGCCTGTCAGGTGGGCGGCGGTTGGCGCGCTCGACGTGTGGCTAGTGCCAGCTCCGGTGTCAGCGGCCATGGTGGGTTGAGCGGGCGTGCGGCTGTGGCGTGCGGGGCCGGTGGCTAGGTGGGTGGTCGTGGCGGTATTGAGGATGGTGGTGAGGGCGTCGGCTTGGCGCTTGTCGCGGGGGCGCGGGTCTAGCTCACCGTCGATTGTCTTGTGGGGTCGGGCGTGGGCGTGGATGAGGGTGCGGAGGAGTTCGGCGTTTTCGTTGGCGAGGTAGCCGCGGAAGGTGACGCCGCGGTCGGCGGGTTTCAGGGTGAGGGATTCGCGGGTGTAGGCGGCCTGTTCGTCCGGTTCGGGGCCGTCGGGGTCGAGGATGTCGCGGATCTTCTTGCCCGCGCGGCGTAGCTCCGACGGCGTGTGGGTAGCGGCCAGGTTGATCAGTTGCCGTTCGGCGAACTCGATGTCGTCGGCCGGCACCGTCGAGGGGACCCTGGCCAGGATCGACAGGATGGCCTCGGCTTGCGCGGGATGGACGCGCCAGGCGCCGGCCGTGGGGGCGTCCGGGTCGCTGAGAGCCTCTGTCTCGGGCGCAGCGGGGTCGGCGGTGGCTGGGTTGGGGAAGGGGTGGCTGGGGCCGGGGAGGGCGGCGGTGGTGGCGGGGTGGCTGGTGAGTCGGGTGGCGGCGCGGACGTCTCGGTGGGCTTGGGTGGTGTCGATGCGGTAGCGGTGGGTCAGCATGCGGGCGGTGTCGCCGGCGCCGAGGTCCTTGGCGTAGCCGGAGTGGTCGAGGCTCGCGATCAGCTGCCATTTGATGGTCTCCAGCCGGGCCACTTCGGCGATCACCGCGTCGAGAGTCGACAGCTTCTCGCTGTCGCTCATCGACCAGGCGGGTCGTTCGCCGAGGATCTCCATGTCAAGAACTCTAGACTGGCCCACCGACAGTTTCCAAAGCCGAGAACCCCTTGTTCTCAAGGGATCTCGGGACATGAGGTTATCCACAGCCAAGCGTCCTGTGGACAATCGAGTCCCAGATATTTGCTTCGAGCAACGACTAGCAGGGCGACCACCAGGTCGGCGTTGTCGGGAAAGGAGCACTGCACTCGGTGAGCAACTCCATGACGGGTGTGCTCTGTCCGGTCGAATCGCGAGCCGCGCATCCGCTGGTCGCCGCCGATCCGCAACCTCCGCTGTTTGAACATCGACCCCAGACGGCCCGATTGGCCGTCTGGGGTGCCGCCGAAGGCGATGTCCAAACGGCGGGATCCTCGCCGACATCGCGTCCCACCAGATCATCACCCGGTGTCCGGGTGTTCCCCCCGACCACGGCTACCCCCATACGAGTCCGAGGATCTAGCCGAATCACAGCAGCACGCGACTCGAGTCCGCGGCTCCCGCCGAAGCCAGTAGTCGAACCGCCTCCGCCGAAGGCGGTGGTCGAACCGCCTCCGCCGAAGGCGGTGTCTTATTCCACCGGTGACCAGATTCCTCAGCCGACCACGGCAGCACGCACGACGATCTCGCGGCACCCGCCGGAGGCGGGCAACAGAACAGCCGCCGCCGAAGGCGGTGTCCATTCGCGCCGTGCTGAGTGTTTCCGCCGAGTACGCACACACCTGATGCGGGTTCGCGAGTCCCGCCGGAGGCGGCATGAGAACTGTCGCCGCCGAAGGTGGTGTCCTTTCTACCCGGTGTCCGGGTGGTCCCGCCGAGCACGCCAGCACAGGATGCGAGTCTGCGGCTCCCGCCGAAGGCGGTGGCCGATTCAGGCGAACTCTTCTACGTTCACCCGGCTGCCTCGTTCGAAGGAGGCGATGGCGGTTTGGGCTAGTTGGAGGGCTCGGCGGCCTGCGGTGGCGGGGATGGGGGGTGGGGCGCCGGTTTGGAGGGCGGTGATGATGTGGTCGACGTGCCGGTCGAAGGTGCCGTGGAACGAGCGGGCCTCGTCGTTGAAGTAGCCGGCCTCCCAGACACTGGTCGTCTCGTCCCCGGCCCGCGACAGCGTGAGACGTCGTACGGTGTCGTGGATCGTGAGCCGACCGCCCGTCCCGTTGACCTCGACCAGGTGCGTCTCGGGATAGGCGTACGACGAGTCGTAGCTGCCGAGAATGGTGCCGACGGCATCGTTCTCGAATCCGAGCGCCAGCGCCACCGTGCTGTACGCCCCGTACGTCTTTCGAGTCATCTGCGCCGCGATCGACCGGATCGGCCCACCAAGATGCTCGAGCATGTCGAACCCGTGGCACTGCGTCTCGATCAGGTTCGCATGCGGCGAATCCCCATAGTTCGCCTCGCCACCGAACCGCCAGGTGAGGAAGACCAGCTCACCGAGTACGCCGTCCTGGATCGCCCGCTGCGCACGGACGACGGGCTCGGCGTACCGGTGGTTGAAGTTGATCCCGAAGAAGATCCCGCGGTCCTCGGCCCGCCGCAGGAGTTCGTCCGCCTCGGCCAGGTCAAAGACCAGCGGCTTCTCCACCAGCAGATTCGCGCCGGCGTCGATCAGCGCGAGCGTCGGCTCGAAGTGCTCCTCGTTGGGCAGGCAGACCGTGACGAGGTCGGGCCGCGTCTCCTTGAGCATCGCGTCGAGATCCGTGTACGGCGCTGTCCGGTACTCCGCCGCCCGTTCGGCCGCACTCGATGGGGTCCGCGCCGCGATCGCGACCAGCTCACAATCGGACCGGCCGGAGAAGATCCGGGCGTGCTGCCGTCCCCAACGCCCGGCACCAACTACCGCAACGCGAACCGTCATTCGAGCTCCTGGGTGATGACGACCTTGCCGGTTTGGCCGGAGAAGAACAGCTCGAACGCATCGCCCAGCGAGCTCACCGGCATCCGATGGGTGATCACCTTGCCGATGTAGTCCGTGTGGGCGCGGAGGAGCTCGAGGTTCTCGGGCAGCTCGTCGTACCGGAAGTACTCGCTCCCCATGACCGCCCGCTCGGGCGCGATCAGGTCGCGCGACACATCAAGCATCAAACCCTCGCCGTGCCCGACACAGATCAGTCCGCCGCGCCGGGTGCTCGCCGCGAGGGCGAGCTCGCGCGCAGCCTGCCGGCCGGAGGAGTCGAAGCTCATGTCGGCGCCCGCGGCGATGATGCCATCCCGGTCGTCCGCCGCGAAGCTGACCGCGCCGAGGCTCTCCGCGAAGGTACGCCGCCAGTTGCTGACGTCGGAGATGAACACCGGGAAGTCGGCCCCGAACCGGACCTTGGCCATCACCAGCAGCCCGAGACCGATCGGCCCGGCGCCCGCGACGAAGATGCTCTCGATGTCGGGGCGGATCAGCTGGGCCCGGGCGAGCGCGTGCGAGCTGGTGCCCATCACGTCGAGCAGCATGGTCGCGGTCGCCAGGTCGAGCTCGTCGCCGATCGGGAAGAAGTTGCTCTCGTGGACGACGGCGTACGGGCCGTAGCCGCCGTCGGTGTTCTGGCCGACGTCGCCGCGCTTGGCGAAGCACTGGTTGGTCGCGCCGATCCGGCAGCTGCGGCACTCGCCGCAGAAGTCCATCAGGTAGACGACACCCCGGGTGCCCGGCGCGGTCGTCGTATCCGGACCGGCGTCGGCGACGATGCCGGCGGCTTCGTGGCCGGGGACGATCGGGCTGCCGTCGTAGTACTCGTGCCGGTCGGTGCCGCAGATGGCGTTCGCGGCGATCCGCAGCCGCAACTCACCGGCACCTGGTTCGCGGTACTCGTGGTCGGCCCACTCGATCTTCGCGTCACCCCGGAACCGGGGGACGACGGCGGGGACGGGCATGCCGGACTCCATTCCTCAGTAGTCAGCCGGCAAGGGACTGGCAGATGTCCCAGGCGGAGTGGCGAAGCAGCGCGGCGGTGTCCGCGTCGAGACCCTTCACCGGTACGTCGATGCCCACCGGGTCCTCGTTCAGCAGCGCGATCAGAAACACGCACGCCGCGAGGTAGCTGCCTGCGAGCGCGGGGTGACTGTTGTCCGCGTCGTGCAGTGCGGGTTCGTCGTGGGTGCTGAGGAAGCGTTCCCACACCATGCCGACTGGGACGAGGGTCGCGCCGAGCTCCGCCGCACTTCCGGCGTACGCCGAAGTCAGGGCCTCCTGCGCTTCGGGAGCGTTGCGCCGGGCCCACGTCAGGTAGAGCGCGGTCCGCGCACCGGCATCCTTGATCGCCTTGTCGAAGTCCCGCACGCTGTCCTGCATCCGCGCCGGGCTCTTGACCGGCAACGTGCTCTGCTCCTGCAGTACGACGGTGTCGAACGAACCACCGGCGATCGCCTCTAGCGCCTTCCCGGCGTTCAGATGCTGCCGCAACGACGCGCCACCGGCCGAGATCAGTTTGTGCTCGATGTCGATCCCCCGCGCGCCGGCCAGGCCCTTCAGCAGTCCGGGCAGGTTGTTCCGCGACGTGAAGCTGTTCCCGACGAACAAGATGCGCACGAGAGGGACGCTACTACGCTGGAGCGATGGCTGAGCTGCGAATCGTGTCGGTGGGTGACGACGACACGCTGCTGGACTGGCAGCGGGTGCACAACGAGATCATCCCGACGGCGCCTCTGTCGGTCGAAGACGTGCGGGGCCGGGTGACACGACACGTCCTCGAGGTGGCGTACGACGGCGACGTACTGGTGGGGAACTCGACGGTGCGACCGCCGTCGGAGGAGTCGGCTGCCGCGACTGTGATCGCCCGAGTACTCCCGGAGTACCGGCGGCGCGGGTTCGGCGAGGCGATCTACCAGCGCTGCCGCGAGCAGGCCCGTGAGCTGGGTGGCGACGGCCTCGAGACGCACATCCTGGCCAGTAACGAGGACGGGCTGCGGTTCGCCAAGGCACACGGATTCGTCGAGCTGGAGACGTACCTGCTGCCCGGCGACACTATTCCCTTCGTCGAACTACGCCTCGATGAGTGAGGATGCGACAGTGCGCTTCTCGATCAACATTCCGAACTTCGGCGACTTCGCCGACGCCCACACCGTCGCCCGCGTGGCAACCGCCGCCGAGGAGGCCGGCTGGGACGGTCTCTTCGTCTGGGACCACGTCGTCCACAGCAAGGAACGGCGGAAAGGTCAACCCTTCGGGGACCCATGGATGCTCCTGACCGCGGCCGCGTTGGCGACGTCGCGGATCAAGCTCGGTCCACTGGTGACCCCGATCGCGCGACGACGGCCGGAGCAGTTGGCCCGGCAGGTCGCGACGCTGGACGGGATGAGCGGCGGCCGGGTGATCTTCGGTGCGGGTCTCGGCGGGCCGATCGACGACGAGTTCGGCAGCTTGGGCGACGAGACCGATCCGAAGGTGCTCGCCGCGAAGCTCGACGAGGGGCTCGGCCTGCTCGCCGGCTACTGGTCCGGCGAGACCGTCAACCACGAGGGCGAGCACTACCGGGTCGATGACGTCGCGTTGCTCCCGGCAACGATTCAGACACCGCGGCCGCCGGTCTGGCTCGCCGGGTACTGGCCGCGCAAGGCTCCGATGCGCCGGGCCGCCCGCTGGGACGGCGCCGTACCGCTGTTCCGCAGCGCCAACCACGGCGAGGCTCCCCCGGTCGAGGAGGTGCGCGAGCTGATCGCGTTTCTCCGCGACAACGGCGCCGGTACAACGACGCCGTACGACGTGATCGTCGGCGGGATCAGCCCGGCGGACCCGGCGCAGTCGCGCGCGCTGATCGAGCCGCTGGCCGAAGCCGGCGCCACCTGGTGGGACGAACGCCAACTGCTCGGCGGCACCGACTTCTACCGCCTGGACCCGGTCCTGCGCCGCATCGAGCAGGGCCCACCCAGCCTCGGCTGACCGCGGAAAGCGCTGTAAACCTATCCTTGCTGGTATGAGTGAGGAGCACCCGTCCTGTTGCGCGCCGTCCCGCCCGGTGGTGGGGATCTCGGCGCCGCCTCCGGTACCGGCCGCCGAGCCCGGGCGGCATGAGATCGAGCAGGTCGCGCTGGCGGGTGGCGAGTTCGCGATGGGTGACGGGACCGGCGACGGCAACACCGGCGACGGCGAGGTGCCGGTCCACCAGGTCCAGCTCCAGCCGTTCAGCATCGATGCGACGAGCGTGACCAACCAGGACTTCGAGAGGTTCGTGGACGCGACCGGGTACCGGACGGAAGCCGAGACCTTCGGGTTCTCCGCGGTGTTCCACCTGGCCTTGCAGACCAAGCCGGCCGACTTCATGGGCCCGGCCTCCGGTACGCCGTGGTGGGCCGGGGTGCGTGGTGCCGACTGGCGTCATCCCGGTGGATCGCTGTCGGATCTGGACGGGCTCGATGATCACCCGGTCGTGCACGTGAGCTGGAACGACGCGGTCGCGTACTGCGCGTGGGCCGGGCGACGACTGCCATCGGAGGCCGAGTGGGAGTACGCGTCCCGCGGCGGGCTCGAGGGCGCTCGCTACCCCTGGGGTGACGAGCTGATCAGGCCCGACGGGGAGTGGCGCTGCAACATCTGGCAGGGCGTGTTCCCGGACCGCAACGACCTCGAGGACGGCTACCTGACGACCGCGCCGGTCCGCACGTTCACGCCGAACGGCTACGGCCTGTGGCAGACCGTCGGGAACGTGTGGGAGTGGTGCGCGGACTGGTTCGGTCCGCGGTACTACAAGTTCACGCCTGGCGAGGACCCGCGCGGCCCGTCCCTCGGCGCGGCCCGGGTGATGCGCGGCGGCTCGTACTTGTGCCACGACTCGTACTGCAACCGCTACCGCAACTCTGCCCGCTCGTCGAACACCCCCGAGTCGTCGATGGGCAACGCCGGCTTCCGCACGGTCGCGCTCACCCCGCCGGCCTAGTCGACCAGTTGCTCCTCGGGCGCTGGTTGCCGGAGGCCCGGAGTACTGGCGGCCACCGCGGCGACCGCGACAAGACACAGGATTGCGCCGGACGCCAGCGAGGCCACCGGCGAGGTCAACTGGGAGACCACACCGCCGCGGAGGTTGCCCAGGTCCGGCCCGGCCTGACCGACGATCTGCTCCGCCGCGGTGACGCGACCGAGCAATTCATTCGGTGTGTGCAACTGGATGATCGTGCTGCGGGAGACGACTGACACCGTGTCGGCGGCACCGGCGAGGGCGAGGAAGACCAACGCGAGCCAGGGCGTCGGCGCGAACGCGAACAGCACAAGCGCGACGCCCCAGGCGGCGGATCCTGTCAGCATCACCACGCGGTGCCGCGGCAGCCGGGTGAACGCACCGGACAGCACCGATGCCGCCACGCCACCGACCGCGATCGCGGTCAGGAACAACCCGAGCGTCCGCGGATCGTTGCCGAACTTCTCCGCGTTGATCACCGGGAACAGGCTGACCGGCATCGCGAGGACCGTGGCCGCGAGATCAGTGATCAACGCACCCCGGATCACCGGCGTCGCCACCAGGAACGCCAGCCCGTCTCGTACCTCTCGCAACCCCGCCCGAGCCACCGCCTCGACCCGCAATCTCGGCAGACCGAGTACGCCGTACAGCGCGGCAACGAAGCTCAGACAGTCGATCAGGTAGCAGACCCCGGTCCCCCAGGCACTTACCACGAGGCCACCCACCGCAGGCCCGACCAGCATCGGCCCCTGGAAGGCGATTCGGTTCAGGGCGATACCACTGGCGAGCAGGTCGCGCGGCAGCAACTGTGGCAGCACGGTCCGCGCCACCGGACCGCTCGCAGCCCCGAACGACGCTTGCGCGGCAACCAACCCGAGCAGTACGCCGACCGGCACCGAACCGATGATCAACTGGCTCGCCATCAGGCCCGCCGTGACCAACTGACCGGTCGTGGTGATCAGGTAGAACCGCCGCCGCTCGAACCGATCGACCGCCGCGCCGGCGAACAGCCCGAGCAGGATCATCGGCAGGGCCTTGGACAACCCGACCGCACCGGTCCACGCCGCACTCGAGGTCTCGTCCCACACCTGGAACATCACCGCGACGAAGGCCAACTGCCCACCGAAGGTCGACAGCATCTGACCGGTCCACAGCCGCCGGAACGCCGGCGAGACCCGCAGCGGGCGCAGGTCGATGAACGCGCGCATCATCGCTTCGGCGAGGGATCGCCCTCGAAGCCCTGCAACTTCTCCGCGATCCGGTCGTGGAAGCTCTTTCGCGCCAGCGCCTCCTCGACGTCACGGACCACCTGTGTCATTGGATACGGGATCTCCGCCTCCAGTTCGGTGATCGCTGCCTCCGTCGCCCGCCACTCGGCCGCGAGCAGTTCGACGATGGCCTTGGATTTGGCCGTCAGCGTGACCTTCTTGCTGCGGGCATCGGTCCCCGGCACCGTCCGGACCAATCCCGCGGTGCGCATCGCGGACACCTTCTGGCTGAGCGCCGAGTGCGTACGGCCCACCGACTCGGCCAGCTCGGTGATCGTCATCGGCCCCTTGGCCTGCAGCCGCAGCAACTCCATCACGTACGTCGGCTTCAGGCCCTTGATCTGCCGCTCGGTGTAGATGCGTGCGATCTCGGCATCCATCCGGGCCTGCAACTGCTGCAGGCCACGCCACTGACTCTGTTCGGTCGGATCGTCCATGCGCTACATCGTAACAGCACTTATATAAGCTCTGTCAGATTCGGCCCGGCGGATCCAGACGGCGGCGAGCACCGCGGTGGCGAGGCTGATGGCCGCCAGCGCCGCGAAGCCGTAGTGGGGTGCTGGTGCGATCCGTGATCGCGGACGTGACCAGCATGACGACGACCGTCGTGGCCAGCCCGTAGCCGTTCGCGACACCGAACGCGCGGCCGACCTGCGACTCGTCCACCGACGTCATCAGCAGCAACCGCGTCGCGATCCTGGCCTGGCCGAACACGAACGCACCGACCAGCACGAGACCCATCAGCGCACCAACCCCGAACAGCGGCTGCAGCACCAGCAACGCATTGCACGCGACGAACCCGACCAGCGCGACCCGCAGATCACCCAGCCGTATTGTGGAACGCCGGTAAGCCACCGCAGCCAGCAGGAACCCAGCACCACCGAGTGCGTCCACGACTCCGACCACCGCCGCACCGCGATGCCACTCACCGACGATCAGGACAGGCAACAGCGCATTGAACACCGTCACCACCACCAGCCCCTGACCGTAGAGCAGCGCCAGCGCTCCGACCGGCAACCTGACCACCACTCGCTTGGTCACCGACGGCGTCTCGGCCACAGTCTCGACCTGCCGGCGTCGGGCGCCGACGGCAACGCCAAGCAGCGCCGAGGCAACGAACGTGATCCCGTTGAACACGAACAGCGGCATGGAACCGAAGTACTGCAAGGCGAATCCGCCGACCGATGCCGATAGCAACATCCCGCTCTGCAACGCGATCTCGTAGTGCCCGCTGAAGCGGCGCAGTTCCGGCGCCGGCACTCGCTCCCGCACCAGCGCGGCACTCACCGGCATGAACAGCGCGGCCAGCACGGCCAGCGCGAAGTTGCTCGCGTAGACGACAGCCTGCTGCGGCGCGCCAACGGCCAGACCGATCGGCAGACCCAACGCCGCGACCGCACTGACGACATCGCAACCGATCCACAGCAACCGCCGGTCGAGCCTGTCTGCCAGCCGGCCGAAGTACGGCGACAACACCGCCTGCGGCACGGCGACGGCGATGAAGAGCCAGCCGACGTCGAGCATCGACCCCTGCGCCTGGACGAGCAGCAGCGCGGCGCCGATCAGTTGGATGTTGTTCCCCAGGGAGGTGATGAAGGCTGCGGGCAGCAGCAGTCTGTGCGATCTGATCACCCGCCCGACGCTGCCACCAATCACTGACAATCGATGTCAGCCTTGTTTTTCGATACTGTAGTAGCGAAAATAGAGAAATGGTGAGAGGACGACCGAGAGATACCGGCGTCGAGGCACGTGTGCTCGAGGCCGCCATGGCCGAGATGCGAGCCGGCGGGTACGACGGCCTGTCGGTCGACCGGGTCGCGGACCGGGCCGGCGTGGCGAAGACGACGCTCTATCGCCGTTGGCCATCCAAGGCCGAGCTGGTGGTCGCGATGATCACCGGCCTGCGCGCCGCCGTGCCGTTCGAGCCGAGCGGCGACCCGCGCCGCGACCTCACCGAGCTGGTGACGGGCATCGCGACCACGCTGAGCGCCGTACCGACGACTCTGATCGCCGATCTGGCTGCGGCTGCCGCACGGGAGCCGAGGGTCGGTGAGAGCGTGCGCGCTCTGTGGGCTGAGCGGCATGCGGCTGTCACTGCGGTCATCGGGCAGGCCCAGGCGGACGGTCTCGTCCCCGGGCACGCCTCCCCTGCCGTGCTCGTGGACCAACTGGTCGGGCCGCTGTACTACCGGCTCCTCGTCACCGGTGAGCCCATCGATTCCGCCTACGTGAGGGAGCTGGTGCACAGCACCCTCGGACCTGATCCGGAGAAGTCATGAAGAAGCGCCACAAGATCCTGGTTGCCCTCGGCACTCTTGTCGTCCTGGTCGCCGGCTACACCATCTACACGATCGTCCGTCCGTTCGTGCTGCACACCGAGCTCGACATCGCCGCGCCACCGGACCAGGTCTGGAAGGTGCTCGCGGACCGGCAGGCATACCCGGAGTGGAACCCGTTCATCGTGTCGTCGACCGGTGAGCTGACGACCGGCGGGACCATCACCAACGTCCTGCGCGACACAAAGGGCGAGGAGCTCACCTTCAAGCCCACGCTGCTCGTGGTCGAGCCGGGCAAGGAACTGCGCTGGATCGGCAAGGTCGGCTTCGGCGGCATCTTCGACGGCGAGCACTCGTTCCGGCTCGAGGCGCTGCCCGACGGCCACACCCGGCTGATCCAGCAGGAGACCTTCCGCGGCGCGGCCGTCCCGTTCACCCGCTCCATGCTCACCGGCACCATCGAGCCCCAGTTCGTCGCGATGAACCACGCACTGGCCGCCCGCGCGACCGGCTACTGATCCATGCATCACACGCATCAATAGTGCGGAAAAGATTCATTGGACCGATGAAGCGATCCTTGGTTGGGTCGGTGTCATGGATATGCGCACGTTGGGACGAGTAGCGATCGAGGTCAGCCCGGTCGGGTTCGGGTGCTGGGCGATCGGCGGTCCGTTCAGCAATCCGGCCGGCGAACCGCTGGGCTGGGGTGAGGTGGACGACGAGGAGTCGGTGCGCGCGATCCGGCGGGCGATCGACCTCGGTGTGACGTTCTTCGACACCGCCGACGTGTACGGCGCGGGCCACAGCGAGCGCGTTCTCGGCAAGGCCCTCGGAGGCCGGCGCGACGAGGTCGTGATCGCGACCAAGTGGGGCAACACCTTCGACGAGTCGACGCGGGTCATGCACCACCAGGACGGCTCGGTCGAGTACGTGCACAAGGCTGTCCGGGCGTCGCTCGACCGCCTCGGCACCGACCACATCGACCTGTATCAACTGCACTTCGACACGACCGACGAGATCGCACTGCCGTTGCGGGAAGCGTGCGAGGACCTGGTCCGCGAAGGACTGATCCGCAGCTACGCGTGGAGCACGGACACACTGCACAGCGCGGAACTCTTCGCCGAGGGCGAGCACTGCTCAGCGGTGCAGCACGAGGCGAGTGTCCTGCACGACGCGTCGGACTTCTTCGCGCTCTGCGAACGGGCCGACCTCGCCAGCATCAACCGGACGCCGTTGGGCATGGGTATTCTCGGCCGCCGCGCCGCGGACCGGCCGGCCACCGGCGCGGACATCCGCACGTTGCCGCCGTCGTGGCTGCGCTTCTTCGACAAGGGCGGCGTACCGGCTCCGGAGTGGTGGGACAAGGTGTCGGCGATCCGCGACGTACTGGAGAGCGACGGCCGCACGCTGGCGCAGGGCGCGCTCGCGTGGCTGTGGGCACGGAGCCCGCGGACCGTCCCGATTCCCGGCTTCCGCACTGTCGCGCAGGCCGAGGAGAACGCGGCCGCGCTGTCGTTCGGTCCGCTCCGCGACGAGCAACTGGCGGAGATCGAGAAGTTGCTGACGGAGTGAGCTGACCCGCTGGGCAGGACGACACGTCTTGCCCAGCACGCCATTTATCGATATACCTCCTGTAGCGACAGGAGGTCCACGTGCTGCTAGTCGACGGGTTTGGTGGTGCCGCGCCGGATCAGGTGCGCCGGCACGATCAACTCCTGCGGGTCGCGGGTCGGACCTCCGCCGTTGAGCTGGGCGAGCAGCAGTGCGGTGATCGCGTCGGCCATCTCCTCGTGCCCCGGGTTGACGGTGGACAACGACGGGACCAGGTACGGCGCTTCGTCGATGTCATCGAAGCCGACCACCTGGACGTCGTCCGGCACGCGCAGTCCGGCATCGGCCAGCGCGCGCAACGCGCCGATCGCGACGAGATCGGTCAGCGCGAACACGGCATCGAAGCCGATCCCCCGCTCGATCAGTCGCCGGACCTCGTCGTACCCGTCCTGGAGGCGGAACCTGCACCGGACGGCCAGGTCCGGCTCCATCGGTACGCCGGCCTGGGTGTGCGCGAGCGCGTAGCCCTCAGCACGCAGAGCCGGCATGTTCGCGGAACCGGTGGGGTCGCCACCAAGCATCGCGATGCGGCGGGCGCCGGTGGCGAGCAGGTGCGCGGTCGCCTGCCGGGCGCCGTCGACGTTGTCCATCATCACGTGGTCGAACCCCGACGGCAGCGCCCGCTCACCGATCATCACCACGGGCGCATCGGTGCGGATCTGGGCCAGCTCGGCCGGGTCGATGTCGACCACGCTGAGGATCAGGCCGTCGTACATCCGGAGCCGGGAGAACGCGACCGCGTCCATCTCGCCCTCGCGGCTGGCGCCGGTCCGCTCCATCACGATCCGCAGACCCTGCGCCTCGAAGCGATCCGCGAGCCGGCTCGCCAGCTGACCGAAGTACGGGCGCTCAAGCTCCGGAACCGCGAGTCCGACCACGCCGGTGCGGCCGGCGCGCAGGTGCCTCGCGGCCAGATTGACCTGGTAGCCGAGCTCGTTGATCGCGGCCAGGACCCGCTCCCGGGTCGCGGCACCGACCCGCGGCCGGCCGTTGATCACGTTCGAGACCGTCATCGTGGACACCCCCGCGGACCGCGCCACGTCGGCCATCGTCACCACGGTGGATGCCTTCTTCATGGCGACAACTGTAAGAGACCAAGGAGCTGAGTCATGTCGACTGCATCAGCAGCGCGCGTCGTGATCGATCTCGACGTACCCGGTCCGGCCATCAGCCGGCATCTGTACGGGCACTTCGCGGAGCATCTCGGCCGCTGTATCTACGGCGGTTTCTACGTCGGCGAGGACTCGGACCTGCCGAACGAGGGCGGCATCCGGCTGGACGTGGTCGAGGCGCTGCGAGCGCTGGACATCCCCAACCTGCGCTGGCCGGGCGGCTGCTTCGCGGACGAGTACCACTGGAAGGACGGCATCGGGCCGAAGGCGGACCGGCCGTCGATGATCAACACGCACTGGGGAAATGTTGAAGAGAGCAACCACTTCGGCACCCACGAGTTCATGGCGCTGTGCGAACTGCTCGGTGCCGATGCCTACGTGAACGGCAACGTCGGCAGCGGGACCGTCCAGGAGATGAGTGAGTGGGTCGAGTACCTCACTCGCGACGGCGACAGCCCGATGGTCCGGCAGCGCAAGGCCAACGGCCGCGACGAGCCGTGGAAGGTGCCGTTCTGGGGTATCGGCAACGAGGCCTGGGGATGCGGCGGCAACCAGCGCGCCGAGGCGTACGCCGATCTCGCCCGCCGCTACGCCACGTTCTGCCGCGACCATGGCGACAACAAGCTCTACCGCATCGCCGCGGGTGCCTCGAACGACGACCTGGCCTGGACCGAGGCCCTGATGAAGGCGGTGAGCTGCCTCGGCTGTGGTCGCACGCCGCGAAACATCTTCCAGGCCGTCTCGATCCACTACTACACGGTGGCCGGGACCTGGGACAGCAAGGGCAGCGCGACCGACTTCGATGTCGAGGACTACTACCGCACGATCATCAAGGCCCAGGACATCGAGCGGGTCATCCGCGGGCACAAGGCCGTGATGGATGCCTACG
Source organism: Kribbella pittospori (assembly GCF_004331465.1). Classification (GTDB taxonomy): domain Bacteria; phylum Actinomycetota; class Actinomycetes; order Propionibacteriales; family Kribbellaceae; genus Kribbella; species Kribbella pittospori. The sequence continues at coordinate 165,592 of NZ_SJKB01000010.1, read as the reverse complement.
ACCCGGACCGGGCGATCGGCCTCGTGCTGGACGAGTGGGGCACTTGGTGGGACGTCGAGCCGGGCACGAATCCCGGATTCCTGTACCAGCAGAACGCGATGCGCGATGCGCTGGTCGCAAGCCTGCACTTCGACGTGTTCCACCGGCACGCCGATCGGTTGACGATGGCAAACATCGCGCAGACCGTGAATGTCTTGCAGGCGATGCTGCTCACCGACGAGGACGGTGGTCTGGTCCGCACCCCGACGTACCACGTGTTCGAGATGAACAAGGGTCACCAGGATGCGGTGTCGGTCCCGGTCCATGTGGTCGAGCGGCCGGCGCCGTACAAGCTGGACGGGAAGACGATGGAGCTGGTGTCGGTGTCGGCGAGCGTCAAGGACGGGCAGGCGCTGATCTCGGTCAGCAACCTGGATCCTGTTGCGCCGCTGGACGTCGTACTGGATCTGCGGGGTGGTGAGCTGCGGAACCCGGCCGGACGGTTGCTCACAGCATCGAAGCCGCAGGACCACAACACGCCGAGTGACCCGCAGGCAGTCTCGCCGGTCTCGCTGACCGGCTTGGAATCCGACCCCCGCGGCCTGCGGGTCACCCTGCCGCCACACTCGTTCGCGACGGTCAGTTCTGCTTTGTGACCGGGATCTGGAACTCGTGCACCCAGTTCGCCGGGTTGCCGGGGTCGAACTCCAGCGTCACCTCGCGGGCGTAGCCCAGGCTGCGGTAGCCGTTGTCCTCGATCCAGCGGGCCAGCGTCTGCATGCTGCGGTCCGCCTCCATCATGTCGCCCTTGTGCACGATGGTGGCGGCCTGCGGCAGCTCGGGCAGTTCGAGGAACTCGACGTCGGGGCTGGAGCCGGAGTCTGTGCCGGTGTCTGTGCCGGTGTCAATGGGTACGGCGGCATGGGCCCGGACCTGCTCCTCGTCGGCGTCCTCGTAGTAGGCGACGGCTGCACCGGTCGGCGTCACACCGGCGGCACAGAGGCGTTCGAAGAGCTGGACGAACAGCGGCTGGAGGACCGGGCTGATGTCCGCACCGTCGTAGCTGGCGCAGATCGCGGACAGCTCCGCGACCCTGGTCGGGGCGATACGTTTCAGGACAACGTCGTCGGTAGGCATGTGACCTTCCTTCTCGATCAGGCGGAGCCTCGCCTCGACACTGACGAGTTGCGCCGTACCGCGTGCCAGGTCGGCCTCCAGCTGCGCCTGGCGCAGCCGCAGCATGCCGCGGAGTTCCTCGGCGCTCAGCTTGGCGTCGACGATCTCCTGGACCTGCTGCAGGCTGAACCCGAGATCCTTCAGCGCGATGATCCGGTTCAGCCGGCTGAACTGGTCGGCCGAGTAGTAGCGATACCCGCTGACCGCATCGACCACGGCCGGCCGGAGCAGCCCGATCGCGTCGTAGTGCCGAAGCATCCGGGGCGATACCTGCCCGAATGCCGCGAAGTCTCCGATGGTGAACATGTCCCCACCTTCCGGCTTGACACAGTGTGAAGGTCAACCCTGCCGTGCGATCTGAGTACGGCGGTAGCGCCCGGGCGTGACATCGGTGGCCTCCCGGAAGGCTTTGCTGAAGGCCGACTCGGAGTGGTAGCCGACCCGGGCGGCGACGGCGGCGACCGTCAGCTCGGGGTCGGCCAGCAGGTCCGCGGCCACCATCATCCGCAGACTGGTGACGAACGCCGCGACCGTCGTTCGCGTGTGCTTGCCGAAGTGCCGGACGAAAGTTGCCCTGGACATCGAGGCGGTCGCGGCCAGGCGGTCGAGCGTCCAGTCGGCGCCGGGGTCGTCGAGGACGGCGTCGATGGTGCCGGCGATCCGCCGATCGGCGACGGCCGTCCAGGGCGCGACACCTGGCAGGTCACCGCGGCGCAGCATCATCGCGAGCAGCCCGGCACACAGTGCGTCGACGACGGCCGCCGTACCCGAGCCCTCGGCCAGCGCTTCAGCCCGTAGCAGTGCGGCGAGGGTCCGGACGGACTCGTCGGCGGCGTCGAACGACACGACCAACGGATCCGGCAGGCTCCGGAGCAGCAGTACGCCGGAACCCGACCCGACTGAGTAGTGACCGCAGAAGATGTCCGTCACCGCCTGGCCCGAGGGACTGCGGATCGTGTCGAACGCGGTCCCGGGAGTCTCGACCGACGAGCGGACCCGGCCCGGCCCCGCCGTTCGGATCAGATGCGGCGGGCTGCCGGCGAGCAGCACAGCGTCACCACCGCGGAGCGGAACCTGCCGGTCCGGCAGTTCCAGGACGCAGTCGCCGTCCAGGACGAAGTGGAACGCGGCCTCGGCGTCGCCGTACGCGGGGACCTTCATCTCGGTCGCCCCGGCGAGCAGGCAGCGCTTGTCCACGCTCGCCCGGATCCGGGCGAGTCCGATCACGTAACTGATGGCATCCATGAGACATCTGCGCAGAAAAGTGAGTTGGAATCGGCTGTTCTGTCTCAAGGCTACCCGTCAGACTCAAGCCATGACTGCTGCTGCGGAGAACACATTGCGGGCCGACGTCGTCGTGATCGGGTTCGGCAAGGGTGGCAAGGTCGCCGCCGCCACGCTCGGACGGGCCGGCCGCCGGGTGATCCTGATCGAACGCTCGGACCAGATGTACGGCGGGACGTGCCCGAACGTCGGCTGCGTTCCGACCAAGGCGCTGGTGCACCACTCCGGCCGGCGCCGTCCGGACGACTCACCGCAGGAATGGTTCGAGCACGCGATCGGCGAGGTGCAGGCGCTCACCTCCACGTTCCGGGCCGGCAACTACGACGCGCTCAACGGCGCCGAGACGATCACGGTCCTGACCGGCACGGCCCACTTCGTCGACGCGCACACTGTTGCTGTCAGCAACGGATCCGGCGAGGTCCGGGTGGTCGGCGAGACGATCCTGGTGAACACCGGCTCGGAGCCGGTCATTCCGGGTATCCCAGGTCTGCGCGAGAGCCCGCGGACGGTGACGAACGTGGACCTGATCCACACCTCCCACCTGCCCGGCCGGCTGGCCGTGATCGGCGGTGGCTACCTGGGCATCGAGTTCGCGTCGATCTACCGGCGATTCGGGACCGCGGTGACCGTGTTCGAGGCGTCGCCGCAGATCCTGGGCCGGGAGGACGACGACATCGCGGCCGCCGCATCGGAGATTCTGGCCGGGGACGGCGTGGAGGTGGTGACCGGGGCCGAGGTGCTGGAGATCCGCGGTGAGGACACGGTCGTCTACCGCAAGGACGGCCGCGAGCACAGCCTCCCGGTGGACGCGATTCTGGCCGCGACCGGCCGTACGCCGGCGACCGCCGAACTACGGCTCGAGAACGCCGGTGTGAAGACGACGGACGGTGGTGCGATCGAGGTCGACGAGCACCTTCGGACCAGCCAGTCGCACATCTTCGCGCTGGGCGATGTCAACGGTGGACCGCAGTTCACCTATATCTCGCTCGACGACAGCCGGATCGTGCTCGACCAGCTCCTCGGCTCCGGGAAACGATCCACTGCCGACCGGATCGCCGTACCGCAGACGTTGTTCATGTCCCCGCCGCTGGCGACCGTCGGGCTGACCGAGAAGGCGGCCCGTGCGGCCGGTCATCAGGTCAGGATCGGGATGCAGCGGGTGGCCGACATCGTGGCGATGCCGCGCGCGTACATCGTCGAGGAGACGCGCGGGGTGATGAAGTTCGTCATCGACGCGGCGTCCGACGAGATCCTCGGGGCGGCGCTGCTCAGCGTCGACGCGCAGGAGTTGATCAACACCGTCGCGCTGGCGATGCGGCACCGGATCACCGCGACCGAACTGCGCGAGTCGATCTACACCCACCCGTCCTCGACCGAGGCGTTCAACGACGTCCTGGGCACGATCGTCCGCGGCTGACGCCGCGACAGGAGGGTCAGGAGGAGATGACGCGGTCGCGGCGGTCGCGGACCGCCGCGACCGCGAAGCCGGCCAGCAGGACGGCGATGCCGCCGGAGCCGAAGCCGATGACCAGGTCGCTGCGAGACTTCAGCCGCGCATCGCACTGCATCGGCGTGACCCCGTTGCCCGGCTGGAAGACCGAACCGCAGTTGAAGTCGTCGACGTGGACCGGACGGACGGCGAACACGACCCCGGCGATCAGCAGGACCACACCTACCGCGCCGAGTACCTTGCTCAGCACTGCCCGTCTCGCGGTGTGCAGGGAACAGCCGTACGGTCCGACCACGCCTGCCTGGTCAGATCCCGCATACGGCGCTCACACTCCCTGGGTCCGGTAAGATTTGATCAAATCTAACGCAGCTAGCCGTCCTCCCTGAAGTCCGGACCCCGCCCCCGGATCAATCTTCACTTAGTTCTAACGCTCAACAGGCCGGTCCGGTTCAACCGGGCAGGACGGCGACCAGCGACCCCACGGCACGGCCGTGCGCGACGTCGGACAGCGCTCGGTCGACCGCGTCGAACGGGACCTCGGTGGTGTGCGCACGGACCGGCAGCCGCGAGACCAGACGGAACAGTTCCTCACCATCGCGACGGGTGTTGGACGTGACGCTGCGCAGATCGCGCTCGTGGAAGAGATGGCGCTCGTAGTTCAGCACTGGTACGTCGCTCAGATGGATCCCGGCGACCGCGACGGTTCCTCCCGGTTTGAGCGCTTCGAGGGCGTACGGCACCACGTCACCGGCCGGGGCGAAGACGATGGCCGAGTCCAGCGGGACGGGCGGCCGGTCGGTGGTGTCGCCGGCGAACGCGGCCCCCAGCTCTCGGGCGAGCTCCTTGTTCTGCGCGCCCCGGGTAATCACGAACAGCTCCGCACCCTGCGCGATCGCGAGTTGGGCGGTGAGGTGGGCGCTGGACCCGAATCCGTAGATCCCGAGGCGGCCACCGGGCGGCAGGTTCGCCCGCAGCAGTGAGCGGTAGCCGATGATCCCCGCACAGAGGAACGGGGCCAACTCCACCGCCGGGCGATCGGTCGGCAGCGCGTACGCGTAGTCCTGCGGCACGACGGCGTACTCGGCGAAACCGCCGTCCGCGTCCCAGCCTGTGTACGACGATCGCGGGCAGAGGTTCTCCGAGCCCGACCGGCAGAACTCACACGATCCGCACGTACGCCGCAGCCACGCGATGCCAGCGCGGTCGCCGATGGCGAACCGGTCTGCTCCGGTGCCGCGATCGACCACGGCACCAACGACCTGGTGGCCCGGCACGACTCCCGGTCTGCGCGGCTCGAGGTCGCCTTCACACAGATGCAGGTCGGTCCGGCAGATGCCGCACACCTCGACCCGGATCAGTACCTCACCCGGTCCGGGTACGGGGACGGTACGACGTACTCGCTGCAACGGACCCTGATCGATCGGCGCGGGCCGGTCGACTGCCCACACGTCCATGAGATCGCTCATACTCCGACGATCGCAGACGCCGTTCAATTGGGCATCGTGAACTCGACCTTCTGGGTGGACGGCTTGCCGGAGTGGTGTGCGGTCGCGATCGTGATCCGGCGCATGATCGTGGAGAACGTCTCCCAGTCGGGAGCGCAGTACCCGGTGCCGATCGGGAACCACAGCGCCGTGTCGTGACCGATCGACGTCGCCACCCCGGCTTCGACAGCCTTCGCTGCCTCTGGTCCCATCGCGGCGCGGCCGTCCTGACCGATCACGAGTGCAACCGGATCGGCGACGCCGGTGAATCGTGGCAGCAGGCAAGCATCCGCGGAGCCGCCGATCCCCAGCATGAACATCGAGACCAGGTCGAATCGCTCCGCCAGTTCACGAACCGCCGGGAAGAGTGCCTCGGGCAACGGCGTCTCCATGCCTTGGTAGCCGATGGCAATGGTTGCCGTCTCCTCCAATCCGGCCGGACGAACGTCGATGTCGATCACGCCGCTGACCGGGCCTTCACCCGCCACCGTCAGCAGGGTGCTGCGCGGCGCCCAGCGGCGGCAGAACTGGGTGAGCTCCCGGATGTCCCAGAGCTGACTGACCGGTTCCTCGGTCCCCCAACCTGCCGGCGGTCCGCCGGCCAATTCGCGGAACAAGAACTCCGTGGCGCCGCCAACGACCGCGGACTCGACCGCGGCGTGCCGGACTCGCGCGACGATCTGCAGATTCGCATGGATCTCGTCCGGCGGCGCCAGCCAGTGCTGACTCGGCCGCGGCTGGCCCGTCTCCCCGGTCGGCACGAACAGCTCGCCGTTCCAGGTCAGCGGTACGCCGGTCAGACCGTCGTACGGACTGTCCGCTTGGACCACCCACCGCGAGCCGCCGACGAGGAGTTGGGTCCGGACCGCGTGCGTCACTCTAGAGGTGGGCGGGGTGACGAACTGCAGTTCGCGGTTGGCTTTCTCGGCTGCCAGCGCAGCGTCGAGGAGCCAGGTCGACAGGCCGATCACTGCTCTGTCCTGCATGAGCACGACGGCCTTCTCGGTGATCAGATCGGCGCCGGCGATGTAGTCGAGGAATTCGCTCATCGCTGGCCCTCCTCTCGGGCCGCGCGAACGGCCTTCGCCAATGAGAGTTCGCTCGGGGCGAACGAGAATACGTTGCTGTCGGCAACCAGGAAGAGGCGGTTCGCGTTGCCGGGTGATGTGAAGACGATCCACTCCTCGGCGTGTGAGGTGTGCCAGCCTTGCAGAGCCTCCGGTGTCCAGGTGTCGGGCGCGACCGAGTGCTGCGCGAGCCAGGCCGCCAGTACTGTCCTGGCTTCTGTCACTGACATCAGAGGTCTCCTGTTCTGCCGGTCCCGGTTACCACGTGGACTCCGGATCCGCGGACGAGCCGCCTTCCCAATCGCCGTTCGGCTCGCGGATGGTGAACTCCAGCCTGCTCAGCTCGGTCGCGTACACGTGCGGCCACGGTTCGTCGATCGCGTTCGGCGCCGGTTGCGTGTCGATCGCGCGGACGTCGCCGTTGTGATCGACGTACGCCGCGAACCAGTGACCGCCGCCGTCGGCCCACCCGATGCAGATCGCCGCCACCGTGCCGGGTGGGCGGCCGCGGAGTCCGTCCTCGACGGATTGGTACGCCCTGCGGGTGAAATCTGTCAGGTCTGCGGCCGAGTTCGGATGCCCAGGCAACGGTTGGAAGTCCATCCGGTGCCCTGGACCGCGGACGCCCATCCATTCGTAGCTGTCGTCGTAGTCGCCGGGGATCGGCGTACCGGGCGTGCCCTGATGGGGCGCGGGCGCCCTGCGGAAGTCACCGTCGGCCAGCCGGACCGCCCGGCCCTGAAGCAGGTCGACGGTCGCCCGCATCACGGCCGAGCAGTTGAACATGAACTCGACCCACTGCTTCTCGTAGTTCGGATTGAGCAGGTTCTTCCACCGCGGCACGGTGTGCAACGGGACCGGGCCGGCCGCGTTCGTCAGGTTCTGCTGATGGACCTGGCCGGGGTCGAGCGGGTTGTAGCGAGCGCGGTCGCGATCACCCCGGTGCACGCCGGGTTCGCCGTACGCCGGTGGTGGCTGGAGGTCGAGCTCCTGCTCCCACTGGTGCTCCTTCGGCCCGAACTCGTCAAAGATCGGATCCCCCGGCCGCACCCGAGCCCGAGGCGGCCGCCCCCGCTCCTGCGGCACGTCATACGAGATCCGCCCCGGATCAACCATGTCCTTCCACCGCGGACTGTAGGTCCCGATATTGCTCGGATCCGGCTCCTGACTGCTCCGCCCCAACGGCTCCGTCGGCACCGGCCCATCACCATCAACCTCCCCAGGCTGATTCCGATAAAGCCCAGCCTCTCGCCGCCGCCAAGCATCCACCCCACCCTGATCCACCCGCCCCTGCGTGGGCTTCTGCCCACGACCAGGCTGCCCTTGCCCACGACCGGGCTGCCCCGGGTGCCCACGACCGGACTGCTTCCCGTGGCTGGGCTGCTGGCCGTGCTTTGAGTGCCCGGGTGCTTCTCCCGGCGCATCGGATCCCTCGGAACCCCTGCCTCTTCCAGGCTGGTCGGGCGCGTCCGTACGACGCCCCCACGGGTTCGGACCATTCGCCCGCGAAACCCGCTGCGTAGCATCCGGATCCTGCGCACCACCACTCTCCGGCATCTGCTCACGAGCCTCGCGGTCCGGATCTGGTCCATCACCAGGCTCCCCCAACCCCTCGCCCGGAAAACGATCCGGGTCCGGCGCACCGTCGTGCTCCCGCATCTGTTGACGCGGGATGCGTTGGGTCGCGTCCGGGTCGGGAGCGTCGCCGTACGCCGGCAGCTGGTCCTGCGGGACGCGGGCCGGGGCGCCCTCATGCTCCCGCATCTGCTCGCGCCGGATGACCTGCGTTGTCTCCGGATCCGGTGCGCTCCCGTGCTGTCCCAGCTGGTTGCTTGGGATGGGTTGGGTGGCTTCGGGGTCAGGGTCTTCTATCCGGTGGGTGGGGTTGGGGGGTGGGAGGTGGTCGAGGTGCGGGACGGCGGGGAAGTCGTCGACGTCGACCATGTGGATGACGATCTCGCGACGTACGCGGGGCTTCCCGTCAGCGGTCAGGAACCGCTGGTCGAAGGAGACGTTCTCGCTGATGCCGACGGTCCGGTAGCGGACGTTGCGCGGCTGGATGTACTCGGACTCCGAGTTCCGCAGCCCGCTCAGCTTCCCGCTCGGGGCTCCCTTGCGTGTCTGGACCTCGAGGACCACACCCGTCCGGTTGTTCTCATGCGCGAAGTCCGACGCCACCGCCGGATCCGTCGACGTGAACTGGAACCCCTCGAAGTCCGTGTTCTCACCGACCTTGAACGTCTCCAGCACCCAGTTCATCAGCTCGCTGTGCGGCAGATGCCTCGGCAGCCGCATCCCCCGCCACACCATCCGCGGATCCACCGCGTCGGCTGCGCTCATCACCACCGTGTCGACGTCCTCCGCCACCCGGATCGCTTCCTCGGTCAGCCCGCTGCTCCCGTCGGTGTTCATCACCCGCCGCAGATCGCTCAGCTGATGCCCGGCGTACAACGCCCGGTTCACCGCCCCGAAAGTGCTCTGCGTCATCAACTTCACCGACTCGTGAAACCGCTCCGGCACAGTCCGCCCAAACTCCTCCGCCTCCTGCCTGGTCCGCGCCAACACCTCAGGATCCGCCGCACGCCGCACATCCCCCGACGCAAACCCGTAATCCTCCGGCGTACGCCGCACATCCGGCACATCAACGTGAGAAGCATCCGGGACACCCTCACCAGAGCCCTGCGAAGTACGCCGTGCATCCGGAGTGTCGGCGTGGCGAACGTCGGGGACCGCCTCGGCGAAGTCCTGCGGAGTACGACGTACATCCGGCGCCTCGAAGTCCTGCGGCGTACGCCGCACATCAGGCGCCTCGACGCGAGAAGCATCCGGGACACCCTCACCGAAACCGCGCGCAGTACGCCGGACATCCGGCGCATCAACATGAGAACCGTCTCGCACGCCCTCACCGAAATCCTGCGAGGTAGGCGGTGCGTCCGGCGCCTCGAAGTCCTGCGGAGTACGCCGTACGTCCGGGGCATCGACATGAGAAGCGCCCGGGACACCCTCACCGAAAACCTGTGGGGTACGACGTACGTCTGGGGTGTCGACGTGACGGACGTCGGCGACGCCCTCGGCGAAGTCCTGCGGAGTACGCCGGACGTCCGGCGCATCGACGCGAGGAGTGTCCGGGAGGACGTCACCGAGGTCCTGCGGCGTACGACGTGCGTCCGGCGCGTCGAAGTCCTGCGGGGTGCGGCGTACGTCTGGGGTGTCGGCGTGGCGGACGTCGGGGACGATCTCGGCGAAGAGGTGGATTTTGCCGTTGTGCGGGAAGACGCGGGTGAACTTGATGGTGAGGCCGCGGCCGAGGACCAGCTCGCGTTCGCCCTCGCCGTGGGCTGAGTGGTGGCCGGTGTAGAGGGCCGGCGTGCCCTTCGAGACCTTCAGGTGGATGATCCCGGGCCGGCTGGACGGGATCGCCTCGCCCAGCGACGTCGAGAGGAACGACGGGTCGCGGAACGTCTTGTTCACCAGTTGGTCGATCGGTCCGTCGAAGTGATCGATGTCGGTGACGCGGCGTACCACCACGTCCTCCGGGACCCGGCGCCCATTGAGTACGTCGTCGAACTCGTCGATCAGCGGGTCGAGTTCGGGACGGTGTTCGATGCCGCGTAGGTGGTCGCCGACCTGCTTGTACGAACCGTGTACGTTGTCACCGCCGCGGGTGAATCGCTCGACCACGTCCGCCTTCCGCGGGTCGAGGTCGCGGGCATAGTCGCCCCAGTGCCGCCGCCCCCACGCCGTCGCCTCAGCCTCGGACGCGAAGGTACGCGCACCACGCGAGATCTCAGCAGTCGCCTGCGCCAACCGCCCACCCGAATCCAGCCGATCCCACTCAGGATCCACCGGCCGCTGGTCATCTGGATGCCGTACCGGCCCAGCGTCATCAGGCACATGCGCCGCCACATCCGGCCCATCCTCCCCCCGCAACCGCCGCGAGATGAGGTCGTCCCCATCACCATCCCCGTCTCCATGCTTGCCCTCAGCAACCTTCCCGGGCTCACGGTCCGGCCCGCCGGTGCGATCCGGCTCGGAGTGCCGGGCCGGCTCGGAGTGCCGGGCCGGCTCGGAGTGCCGGGCGGGGTGGTGAGTGCCGGGTTGAGTGCCGGAACGTCGGGCGCTCGAGTGCTCGAGGCCTTCGCCTTCAACGCGATGACCTTCGACGCGATCTCCACTCACCCGATCACCGCTCACGCGCTCGGGATCAAGCTCATCCGCGATAGACCGCTCACCCGGCCGGGTAGCAGGACGCTCACCCGGTCCGTGACGCTCACCCGGGGTCGGGCGGTCGGCTGGGGTTGGGCGGTTGGCGGTTGGGTCGGGGCGGCGGACTGGGTCGCCTGGGGCGCCTGGGGTGTGGGGTGGGATGAGCGGCTGGATCGGGGCGACGACGGGGTCCGCGTCGCGGTGGGTTGGGGTCTGGGTTGGTTCGTTGGGGTGGGTCGGAGTGGGGTCGTTGGAGTCCGGGCCAGTTCGGGTGGGGTGGGGCTCCGGGCCGGTGCGCGTCGAGTGGGGGTCGGGGCCTGTGCGCGTGGGCTCCGGGCCTTCCGGGTGTTTGTTGGGGTCGGGGAGTTCGGTGTGGTCTGGCTTGTCGGGGCGGGTTGGCTGGTGCTGGGTGGGGTCGTCGTCGTCGCGCTTGGTACGGCGGTCCGTTGGTTCGGGGCGACCGGGTTCACCGGTGCTGCCGTCACCCGGACGCGTCGTGTGACCTGGCTGGCCGGTGCTCCCGGGCGCGTGCGTGCTCCCCGGCGTCCCCGGCAAGCCTGTGCTGCCAGGGGTCCCGGTGCTGCCAGGAGTGCCGGTGCTGCCGGGCGTTCCGGTGTTGCCGGGCGTACCCGACATGCCGACTGTCCCCGGAGTGCCGGGCGTGCCCGGAGTGCCAGGAGTGCCCGGCGTACCCGAGGTGCCGACTGTGCCGGGTGTACCGGGAGTCCCCGACGTACCCGGCGTACCCGAGGTACCAACCGTGCCCGGAGTGCCCGGCGTACCGGGAGTCCCCGACGTACCCGAGGTACCAACCGTGCCCGGAGTGCCAGGCGTACCGGGCGTTCCCGAGGTGCCGAGGTTGGCTGGGGTGTTGGGGATGATGGGGGTGTTGGGGATGACTGGTGGGATGGTGGTTTCGGGGTCGAGTGAGTCGGCGGGGCGGGTGGGGCCGGGGTCCACCGTGTTGCCTGGACCCGGGGTGTTGCCGGGCGTTGTGCTGCCCGGCGTCGTGGGGCCGGGCGTCGTACTGCCCGGTTGTGTCGTGCTGCCTGGCGTGGACCCTGGGGTGTTGGCCGTTTGGCCCGGGGTGTCGATGGTGTTGCCGGGGGCGTTGGTTGGGTTGCCGGGGAGGTCGACCGGGTCGCCGGGAGCGTGTACGGCGTCGCCGGGGACGTGGACCCGGGCCGCGGGGCCGTGCCCGGCGGGAACCCGCTCGCGGGGGAGGTCTATGCCGGACGGGACGTCGACCTTCGGACCGCGGGTGAGGGGTACGCCGCGTTCTAGGCGGACTGCGTCGCCTAGCAGGGGGATGTGGGAGTAGCCCTTCAGGACGGCGCCTACGCCGGGGATCTTCAGGCCGCCCTCGATCGCTGTGCTGCGGAGTTTGTTGCGGAGGTCGAGGAAGTTGTCGGCGGCGTGGGCGGCGACGCGGACCGGGGGGACCTTGTCGGCCAGTTTGCCGAGCTTGCCGAGTTTGGATGCGACGCCGGCCAGCTTGCCGGGGCCGACCGGGATCAGGCCGACGGCGCCCATGATGGATGCGGCCTGGTTGCCGTTCGACCAGTCGTCGCCGATGGTGTCGATCGTGTCGTCCCAGCGCTGGTCGAGCTCTTCGCTCATGCCGTCGGGCAGCAGTCCGCCGACGCCCGGGACCTTGTTGGCCAGCATCATGATGTCGTCGGCGACGCCCTCCCAGGCGTCGAACATCTGGTACATGTCGGCCGGCGGGTGCCCGAACAGCTTCTCGAAGTTCTCCTTCCCCCAGTCCCAGCCGGACACCTGAAGCGCCCACTGGAGTCCGAGGAGTGTGGTCAGACCGTCGACGACACCGAGTGCGAGCTCGCCGACGTCGGCGATCCACGGCGCGTCGTACACCTCCGGCGAACCCCACGGCGGCGGCTCCGGGTCGTGGTCGACGCCGATCCGCCGAGGGTGCGACTCGTGGCCGAAGCGGTCCCGGGTCTTGCGGTCCAGCGTGTCCGGCCACCAGCCGAGGCCGCCGATCAGCGCCTCGATCTTGTTCGCGGCGACGACCTGGATGTCCATCATCTGCTGCAGCAGCTTGGCGGTGCCCTCGTGGTAGGAGTTCTCCTCCTGGACCCAGTTCTCCCAGCCCTGCCAGTCGTCGCCGTTCGCCTCGGCCTGCTGGCACTTCACGATGAAACCGCGGGCCCGCTCGAGCAGGTCCTGCAGCCGGTCGTACGGCTCCTGCATGTCGTACCCGAACTGCTCGATGATCCCGCCCATCGCCTCGACATCACTGCCGAAGTCGTAGGCCAGGATGTACACCGGCCGCAGCGACGTGATCAGCGTCTCCGCCTCAGGCGCCTGGTAGCAGGTGGACAGCCCTTCGAACGAGCTGTTCACGTCGTACCCGGTGGACCTGATCTGGCCGCCGACCTTCTTCAGTTCGGCGCCGGTGAAGGCCAGTACGTCGGGACTGGTGCCGGGGAAGAAGTCCGGCACCCCGTCGGGATTGAACATGGCCGCCTCACTCGATGTTGTGGCGCTGGCGGGAGGCATTCTCCGCATTCGCCCGGGATTCGGCGGCGCGGCGCTTGCCCGGTGCGTCGGTCGCGTTCCGCTGCGCGTTCAGGGCCATCTCTTCCTGGCCGTTCACGTACGCGATGGTGGCGTCCTTGGCGCCGGTGAGGGAGGCGTTGGTCTGGTCGACGATGTCCTGCCAGGCGTCCTGGTAGAACGCCAGTACGTCGGCCACCGCTTGACCGACGAGCGTCGCCTGAGCCTGCCGGACCGACCGTTCGGCGTAGTCGGCGTACCCCTTCGCCACCGCCTCGTACCCGGATGCCTTCTCGCCGGTGGTCTGCAGCACGTTCGCGACCGCGTCGACGTCGATGTTCCAGTCCATGCGTGACCCCTCGTGGTCCCAGCCTGCTGTCGCGTCGACGCTAGGAGCAGGCCGGGGCCACCGACCTTTCAAAACGCTTTCAAGCCACTCGGCGCAGCGCCCGTTCCCGCCGCTCGGCGACCTGGGAGCCGGACTCCCGCCGAGCCATCCGGCGCAGTACGACGGGCGCGACCAGCAAACCGGCGACGACCCACACCCCGAGTACGCCGACCGTCTCCAGGTGCCGCCAGGAGTCGCTGATCTCGACCACGACCATGCTGTCCGGGAGCAACGCGGACCGCATGCCGAGTCCCATCCAGTAGATCGGGAAGACCTGCCCGATCCACTCCAGCCAGCGGGGCAAGGCAGCAATCGGATAGAAGATGCCCGAGATCGCGATCAGACCGAGCACCGGCAACTGGAGCAGCCCCTGCGACCGCGCGGTAGTGAACACGGATCCGAGGACCGCGCCGATCGGCAGCGTCGCGACCATCCCGAGCGCCAGCACCCAGACCAGCGTGAACCAACCGCCGAACGACCCGAGCGCGAGCCCGTCGACAATCAGCAACCCCGGGATGAGCAGGATCGCCAGGTCGGCGAGCAAGCCGCCGGCCACCGAGGCGACCTTGCCCACGAGGTAACCGAGCATCCCGTTCGGTGTCGCCTTCGCGCGAAGCAACGTGCCGTCCTCACGATCCGCGGTGAGCTGCTGGCTCATGCTGACCATCCCCATCGCCGCATTCATCCCGAGAATGCTCGGCAGCGCGAACGTACCGAGCAGCAATCCGGTCGAGCCGAAGCCCCGATGCCGCAGGAAGAACAGCGCCCCCAGCATCAGCACCGGCCAGAGGAAGTGACTGAACAACTCAGGCCCGTTCGTGAACGACTGTCGCAACTCGATCCGTCCCCGCCGCCACCCGGCCCGGACTGCAGCCATCCGAGGGCTCACAGCGCCACCTCCTGTCCGCGGACCAATGCGAGATACGTCTCCTCGAGCGACGCCCGTCGTACTTCGAGATCGCGGACGGAGGCGCCGTACTGCGTGAAGAGGTCACGGACGAAGCCGGTCGAGTCCGGCGTGGTCTTGCGGAAGTGTTGTCCGTCGACGCTCCAGCGCACCTCGTCCTCGCCGGCGATCAGCGCGGTCAGCTCGCGAGTCGTCCCGGCCGCGACGATCCGGCCGGCGTTGAGGATGAGGATCCGGTCCGCCAGTTTGCTCGCCTCGTCGAGGTCGTGCGTGGTGAGCAAGATCGTCGTCTCGTGCTCGGCCGCGAGTCGCCGGACCAGGTCGTGAAACTCGTACCGCGCCTCAGGATCGAAGCCCGCAGTCGGCTCATCCAGAAACAGCACCTCCGGCCGCCCGACGATCCCGATCGCGACGTCGAGCCGGCGCCGCTGCCCACCGGACAGCGTCTTGGTCTTCTGCTCCGCCTGCGAACCGAGGCCGACCTCGGCGAGCAGTTCGTCGGTGTCCCACGGACGGTCGATCGTGTTCGTGGCGTACGGCGCGTAGTACGTGCCGAGGTGGTGCAGCAGTTCACGAACCCGCCAGTTCCCGTGGTCGCGCCACGACTGCAGCACGATGCCGAGCCGGGACCGCCAACGCTCGTCGCCGGCAGCCGGGTCGACGCCGAGCACCTCGACGGTCCCCGCCGAGCGCAGCCGGAAGCCCTCCAGGATCTCGATTGTCGTGCTCTTGCCCGCGCCGTTCGGGCCGAGCAAGGCAACGACCTCGCCATGCCGGGCCTGGAACGAGACGTCATGCAGTACTTCGGTGTCGCCATAGCGCATCCGCAACCCGTCGACCGCCAGAACCATCCACTGCCTCCTTCAGGAATTCCTGAAAGCTACGCAGCAGCCCGGCCGCCCGGCAACCACAACAGCCGCCAGACGCTGAAAACCTCAAGGAAATATGGCAATCTGTGCAATGAGGCTGCCGCAGAACGCAATCCCGGCCAATACGCCGTTGCAATGAGCTGACGTCGAACGCACCACGGAGGACCGATGCCCGGAGGCAGACTGACACACGACGACCGGCGCGAGATCGCGTCCGGCTTGGCGGCAGGACTCGGGTACGCCGAGATCGCGCGGCAACTGGACCGCCCGACGTCGACCATCAGTCGCGAGGTCGCCCGCAACGGCGGCGCCCGCGGCTACCGAGCCGACCACGCGCACTACTCCACCGCATCCCGAGCACGCCGCAGCGCAGGCAAGGCAACCAACCACGCCGACCTCCAGTCAGGCGGCGACCACCAGGTGCGGGACTTCATCGAACGGTTCGCCACGATGATGGTCGAAGGCGGCCTACCAAGGATGGCGTCGCGCGTCCTCGCCCGGCTCTACACGTCAGATTCCCGCAGCCTGACCGCCGCCGACCTCGTCCGCGAACTGCGCGTCAGCCCGGCGTCGATCTCCACCGCCGTCGGCTACCTCGAACAGGTCGGCATGGTCCACCGCGAGCCCGATCCTCAGCGCCGCCTGCAGCACTACGTCATCGCCGACGACGTCTGGCTGCAAGCCTGGAAGGTGAGCGCCCGCACCAACCTGAACTGGGCCGAGACCGCCACCGAAGGCGCCGCACTGCTCGGCCCCGACACCCCAGCCGGCGAACGCCTGACGCACATGGCCGACTTCTTCCACCGGCTCGGCGAGGACATGTCCGGCGGCCCGACGGTCGAGCTCACCGACGACGCCCTGACCACACTCGCCGCCCTGATCCACGCGGGCCGTCCACTGAGCGCCGACCAACTCTCCACAGCACTCGAATGGCCGCCGGACCGTCTCGCCGAGGCGCTGAGCAACGCGACGAAGTACGCCGAATACACCGACCCGGTCGTCCTCGACCAGCCAACACCCGGCACCTACCAGGCGATCCCCACGCCCGGCCGTCTCACCGCGAGCCAGCGCGCCGCGGTCGCACCAACGCCCGCAGCAGCGGACGCGTGATCAACCCGTCGGCCAGTCCCAGCTCAACGAGATCGTCGAAGATCCGCTGATCGGCCGCCGCCGCGCGGATCCCCGCGTCGAGCACGCGTCCCGACCGACTGAGCTGCGCGGTGAGCGCGGTGTGCCGCAAGTGCCGCCCGAGAAGTCGAGCGGCCTCCCGGCGGTACGTCGTACCCGCGTCGGAACTGCCAGACCTCAGTGCCTCGGCGACTGCACGACCGGCGAGCAGCCCGGTCGCGACCGCGTAGTAGATGCCCTCGCCCGTCATCGGGTTGATCAGTCCGGCCGCGTCCCCGGCGAGCATCACCGGCCCCGGCTGCGGGCGCCAGGACCAGCCGGCCAACGGCAGGTGATGGCCCCACCACGACGTCCCGTCATCGGTTGCCCCTGGCAACAGCTTCTCCAGCTGGGCGGTCAGGTCCGCGCGGGTCGGTCGCGGTCGCGCGGGCGTGAGCTGCTCGCCGTACCCGACGTTCGACCAGCCGTCGCCACGATCGAACGACCAGGCGTACGACGGTTGCCGCCCCGGACCGTACGCGATCACCTGACTGGCAGCCCGCCCGGCCGGCGTCGGCGCGTACCCCCGGATCGCCAGGGCCACCGGCCCCGGCGCAACCCCCAGCTCCCGCCGTACGACGGAATGCGCGCCATCCGCACCGACGACGAAGCGGCCATGCAACTCACCATCGACGGTGATCGACGCGCCGTTCCGCTGCAGCCCCCGCACACGTCGGCGGACGAGCTGCGCACCAGCCGCCTGTGCGGCCTCTGCCAGACGCTGATCGAACACGGTCCGCGGCACCACCCAGTTCGGCCGAGCCATGATCCGGTCGACACCTACGTCTCCCTTGGTCAGAACAAACCGTCCGACCGGAGTCCAGTCGTCGAGAATCCCGGTCACGCCCACTTCGGCCAGCAGATCGAGTACGTGCGGCGCGATGCCGTCCCCGCACGCCTTGTCCCGTGGGAAGTCATGCCGGTCGAGCATCAGCACCGACAGACTGGGATCAGCAGCGAGCGCCCCCAGCGCGGCCGACGCTCCCGCCGGTCCGGCTCCGACGATCACCAGATCCCACACAGGCACCTCCCGAGAAGCCCTCCCAGTGTGTCAGCCCGGGCGATCTCCCCAACCGGCGCGCCGGTCAGGTGCCCGGGCGTCGGCCCGGTTTGTTCGTACGGCGGGACACCACGCGACGTGGACGCGGGGTGAGCCGGTCGGCGTGACCGCTGGAGATCGGTGCGGACGAGACCGGACGGGCCTCGTCGAGATCGACCACGCGCGGCGGTGGCGGGACGAAGACCGGGATGGTCTCCTCGTCGTCCGGCGCCGGCGGTGGAGGGGGTGGCGGTGCAGGCACGGGCTTGGCGCGGGCGGCCGATTCCTTGCTCACCCTGGGCGCCGCGACCGCGGCCGCAGCGATCGGGATCCGGACCGGGCGACGACGCCGCAGCTTCGTCCGCAGCTCGATGCCCAGCGCATCGATCAGCTTGTGGGTGGCAACGATCGACAGGGCCACCGCGAACACCGTGCAGCCGGCGAACAGCACCGCCTGCCCACCGGCTCCCCAGTTCGACGGATCGGTACGCCGCATCGCGGCGAGCATCGCCACCACGATCGAGTTGGTGATGCCGAGAGCAACAGCAAGGCCGACGGTCCGCAGCAGAACCCGCCGTTCCAGCCCGACGTCGTCGGCCGCGGCCACCAGCCCGGCGATCAACCCGGCCAGCACCGGCACTGTATAGACGAGCGCGAGTGTCAGTCCGGGGCTCGCGACCAGATAGAAGACGTCGAAGACCAGGGCCGTCCCGGTGAGTGCGGCCGCGAAGCAGATCACCATCGGCGGGTACGCCCGCACGATGGCGACCGCGTCCGCGGGCACCGTTCGAATCATCCGGAACGCCAAGACCAACGACTCCATCCCCTAGTTCTTCCCCATTGTGCAGTCCCTGCGCACGATGGGTAACAACCAACGCCAGGTGAGTCGAAACCAGGCTGGTGGAACGGACGCTTGACACACCCCGTGGTAGAGGCCGCCGGAGGAGGTCAAGGACCGGCGAGGTTGCCGCTGGCAAGGAACTAGGCGGCCGCGGGGAGCGGGGTCAGCTTGCCGCGCAGGTCGTCGAGGATCTTGCGCAGGACCCGGGACACCTGCATCTGGCTGACGCCGATGTCGCGGCCGATCTCGGACTGGGTCCAGCCCTCGACGAACCGCAACTGCAGGATCCGCCGCTCGCGCTCGCCGAGATCCGAAAGGACCGGCTGCAGCATCTCGACCGCTTCCAGCTGGTCGATGCTGCCGTCCTCTTCATCCGCGACGACGTCGGCCAGAGTCAGATCCGCGTCCGCCTCAGCCGGCCGATCAAGCGACAGCACATTGAAACAGCCTTTCGCGGCCAGCGCCTGCTCGACCTCGTCGACCTCGACGCCGAGGTGTTCGGCGATCTCGGCCGGTGTCGGCTCCCGGTTGAGCTTCTGCTCGAGCAGCGGGAGCTTGGCAGCGATCGTGCCTTGCATCTCTTGCAGCCGGCGCGGGATCCGCACAGTCCAGGCGCAGTCGCGGAAGTACCGTTTCACTTCACCCCGGATGGTCGGGACCGCGAATCCGATGAACGGTGTGTCCGCGTCGAGCCGGTAGTGGTGGGCGGCTTTCACCAGCCCCAGATACGCGACCTGCTCCAGGTCGTCGGCCTCGGCGCCGCGGCCGCGAAACCGGCGCGCGATTCCCCGGGCCATTTCGAGATTGAGTTCGACCACCTCTTCGAGCAGCCGCTGCCGCTCGAGTTCGTCGGTGCTGGCGTCCCGGCGTTCCATCAGGTTCCGGGTGGCCACCTCACGGGCGGCCCGGTCAACAGCAGTGGTGCTCGTCATGGGTATGACCTCGCGACTGTCGTCACGGCGTGGCACTTCGCTGAACCACGGTCATGCCTGCAGGGGACCGGTACCCATCGACCGCGGATCGCATGCATTCATGCGAAAGGCGCGCATCCCGTGGGATGCGCGCCTTCGTCTCGCAGTGACCGGTCAGGCCTTCTTGGCCAGGCCTGCCATCAGGATCCGCTGGTACGGCTCCAGGTCCTCCGCGGCCGGCACATCGGCGTCGGGGTCCTCCGGGAACCACCGGGCGAGGAAGTCGAGACCCGGCGGCACGAGCGGCATGCCGAGGAAGTGCTGCTCGATCCGCTCCGGGGTCCGGATCCACCCGTTGCCGAGGCTCTCCAGGCCGGCCCGCTCCATCCCCTTCTGCAGCGGCTCGCCGGTGTCGACGAAGTCGGTGATGAACAGGTAGCTGCCGGGGGCGAGCGTGTCCATGATGGTGCGCACCCACTCGTCGGGCTTCTCGTCATCGTGGAAGTGCATGTGGATGCCGACGATCATCAGCGCCATCGGACGGCTGAAGTCCAGGTGCGTCCTGACTTCCTCGTTGCTGAGGATGCTCTGCGGATCACGCAGGTCGGCGGTGACCACGATCGTGCTGTTGTTGGTCGCCAGCAACGCGCGGCCGTGCGCCAGCACGATCGGGTCGTTGTCGACGTACGCGACCCGCGCGTTCGGGTTGATCTCCTGGGCCGCCTCGTGCGTGTTCTTCTGCGTCGGCAGACCGCTGCCGATGTCGAGGAACTGGTCGATCCCCGCCTCGCGCACGAGATAGTGAACGCCCTTGACCAGGGCCTCGCGGTTCTCGATCGCGCAACGACCGGCGTCGGGAACGTACTTCAGGTACAGAGCCGCGCCTTCGCGGTCGGCAGCGAAGTTGTCCTTGCCACCGAGCAGAGCGTCGTAGACGCGAGCGATGGTCGGTTGGGAAGTGTCGAAGCCCGGATTCGAATCCGGACCGTCGGGAGTCGCCATCGGCGCAGCCTTCGTGTCGGGGGAATTGTGCTTGCCATCGTAGGACAGGTGCGGACCTGCCGGTACGCCGGATCGGCGCTGCGCGCATCTTGATCCGGAAATCGCCTCAACTCCTTGATTCGTCAATAAGAGAAGGCTTTTCGGATCATCCCCACGTCCGGACAAACTCGCCACCGGGCGCCGCGCTAACCATCAGGGCCCGGGCCGCATCGAAGCGCGCGCAGCGGTCGGCGCTCACTACTACTACTGCGCCGCTGCGACTCAGTACTACTACGCCACCGCCACTCACTTCTGCTCCGCCACCGCCACGTCGCCGCCAGGTCGCGGAATTCGGTCACCGATCGCGACCGAAACGGGGTCCCAACAGGTGTTTGACGGCGACACGATCACAGCAAGTAAGGGTGCGGACACCGAGGCCCGAACCGTGTACGATGCAAATGCAAGGCCAAATGCACGTGCATATGCCAAGGACGTACGGAAGGTGCAGCTGATGACTGCTGTCTACAACGGCATGCCCGGCGACGCGAACAGCGAGCTGATCTGGCGGAAGAGTCAGCGGAGTGGCCCGAACGGCAACTGCGTAGAGGTAGCGAAGCTCCAGGGTGGTGGGGTGGCGGTGCGGAACTCGCGTCACACCGATGGCCCGGCGCTCGTGTTCACGAAGGCCGAGATCGAGGCATTCCTCGGCGGCGTTCACGACGGTGAGTTCGACGACCTCGTCTAACCGTCACACGGAAGCAGAGGCCCCTTCGCCAGGCGAGTGACGAAGGGGCCTCTTCCTGTCTGCGGAGAGTCCGCGTACGACGCTGTGCGGCGATCTGAGCCACCGTCGCGCGTCGATGTGTCCAAGAGTCCGCCGACCCGCGGAAGCGGCGTACGGCGGCAGAGAACAACGAAGGCCGGCCCCTCGACGAGGAGCCGGCCTTCAGTGCTGTTGAGGGCGGTGGGCCTACTGGACGGTGAGCGGCCAGAGCTGCTCGCTGCGCGGCAGCTCGGAGGCCGCGCCGCCGGCCGCATTGTCAACGGTGATTCGCAATCCGGTGAACTTCGGCGTCATCACGCGCTGGTATCGCGAGGCGCGATCCGGCTCCGCGGTGTACTCGGCGATCAGGTGGTCGCCCAGCCAGATCCGCACCATCTTCCGTCCTCCTGCTGCTCTCTCGGTGTTCATGGGGCCAGGCTCACGATCGGGTCGCCGTCGAGATGGCGCACGCCGCGCAGCCAGCCCTCGAAGGCCCAGCGCTGTTGCTCAGGGCAACGCGCCACCAGTTCCTGGATCTCCCGCTCCGTCAGCTCGTCGGGCGCGCGGCCACCGGCGATGTCGGCGGTGTGCTCCGCTGCCTCACTGTCGTCGTCGTTCATCGACTCGGGTTCCCCAACCAGTCATGCCAACGGGGGGCCGTCGGCGGCCTGTAGGACCGGCCCGCTACATCACGCGATGTCACTTTTCGCGAGATCCAGCTCACCTTCTGTGCATGAATCAATCATGGCGTCGGCACGCTGCGAATGCAAGCGCCCGATGCACGTGCATCCGCACGTTTTCCGATTCGATACCCAAATCGGCCCCTCGCCCGCCTGTTGGCACCCTCGAGGAGCACATTTCGAACGGTGTTCGTCGACGTTTTGGCCGCAACTTTGTCCTGACAAAGCGATCTTGGGTCAGCGGGCAAGCGCTACGCTGCGTGACGAGATCCTCCGGATCGGAGGGGCTTATGTAAGAACTCCGGCAGATTGCCTCGCGAGCGTGCGATGATGTGCACCTGCGGGCGAGTTGTCGCTGGTGAGAGCTGCTGGGGCGTGGAGGTGGGTGTGACAAAGTCGGGCGCGCACAGCGGGCCGACTGCGCTTCGAATCATCCTCGGAGCGCACCTGCGGCGGATGCGGGACGCGGCAGGGATCAGCCGGTCCGACGCGGGGTGGGAGATCCGCTCGTCGGAGTCGAAGGTCAGCCGGATGGAGCTGGGCCGCGTCGGCTTCAAGGAACGCGACGTCAGCGACCTGCTCAGTCTCTACGGGTTGGACGACGCGGAGGAGCGCGAGCGACTGCTGGCGCTGGCCCGCGATGCGAACAACCCGGGCTGGTGGCACCGCTTCGGAGATGTGCTGCCCAGCTGGTTCCACTCCTACCTCGATCTCGAAGCCGTCGCCCAGCTGATCCGTAGTTACGAGCTCCAGTTCGTGCCAGGCCTGCTGCAGACGCCGGAGTACGTGCGTGCCGTCGTGCAACTCGGCCGCGGCCTGATCCCGGCCGAGGAGATCGACCGCCGCGTCTCGCTGCGGGTGAACCGTCAGCAGGTCCTCACCCGGCCCGACCCGGTGCGTCTGTGGGCCGTCATCGACGAGTCCGTGCTGCGCCGCCCGATCGGCGGCAAGAAGGCGATGCAGGCGCAGTTGGAGTTTCTGCTCGAGGCGAGCCACATGCCGAACGTCACGCTCCAGGTGGTGGAGTTCGGCTCAGGTGGCCACCCCGCGACCGGTGGCGCGTACAGCATCCTCCGGTTCCCGGAGCAGGACCTGCCGGACATCGTCTACATCGAGCACCTGACCAGTGCGCTGTACCTGGACAAGCCCGAGGATCTCGACACCTACACGGGCACCATGGAGGCCCTGTGCGTCGCGGCTCCGCCGCCGAACCAGACCCGCGACATCCTGGCCAAGGCGCTCAAGGAGTACGACGCCTGACGCTCCGTTTTCAGGAGTGGTCCGACAGCCAGGTGAGTAGCGGCCTGGTCGCCTTCCAGTCGGCGCGGATCAGCGCGGCCAGCTCCGGCGTGTGGATGACCGGCTCGAACCCGTAGGACTTGCTGACCGTCAGGGACTTGTGCCGGAGCAGGTCGATCCGCGGGTGCTCGGGGTCGTACCCGCGCGGGCTCGTCTTCAGCTTGTCGCCGCCGACCGTCCAGCCGGTCGCGGTCAGCTTGGCCAACAGCTTCTCAAGCTGCTTGCCCCGCCGGTCGTCGTCAATCGCTGCCCGGACCCGGGCCAGTCGTTCCGAGCTCGCCTCGTAGAAGCCGGCCGCGACCCGCACACCCGGAGCCGCCACCTGGACGTACCAGCCGGTCGACGGAGCCACGTCGATGAACGCACCTTGGTGCGTCTTGTACGGCGACTTGTCCCGCGCGAACCGGACGTCGCGGTACGGCCGGAACAGCTTCGCCGGACCGAACTCCGGCTCGAGCTCCGCGAGCAACGCGGTCATCGGCGCTTTCACCGACTCCTCGTAGACGTGCTTGTGCGCCGTCCAGTAGGTCTTGCTGTTGTCCATCTCGAGGTCGTCGTAGAAGTCCAGCGCCGCCGCCGGGAACCCGGTGAAGCTCATCCACGTCCTCGCTTCGCTCCGGGCGCGGACGAGGCACGAACCACGCTGTGTTTGATGGTGAACTCGCTTCGCTCCTTCACGCCGCAACGATAGTTCGACTCATTTCAGCGATGAGAAGAAGGCCCTGATGTCGGCGACCAACACGTCCGGTTGTTCGAGGGCGGCGAAGTGGCCGCCGTGCGGGTGACTGGTCCAGCGGACCACGTTGTCGGTGCGGGCGACCTTGTGCCGGAGCGGGATGAAGTTGTCGTAGGCCAGGTCGAGCAGGGCGGTTGGGGTGGTGGACGGCTCGGCCGGCTGACCCCAGTACGACGCGTGGGCCCGTTCGTAGTAGATCCGGCCGGACGATCCCGCCGTACGCGTAAGCCAGTAGAGCATCACGTTGGTGAGCAGGAGGTCGCGGTCGATCGTGCCGGCGGGGTCGGACCACGCTTCGAACTTCTCCACGATCCAGGCCAGCTGTCCCACGGGTGAGTCGGTCAGCGCGTAGGCGATGGTCTGCGGTCGCGTCATCTGCAGGTCGGCGTACCCCTGCAGCTCCTTCGTCCAGTGCTGGAATCGTCGCCAGGACGCCCAGGTGCGTTCGCGCTCGGCGGGGTCGAGCGGCTCCAGTTCCGCCGGCGTCGGCTCGGAGGTCGCGCCGCCTCCGGGGATGAGATTGAGGTGTACGCCGATCACCTCGTCGGCGTGGATGCGCCCGAGCTCCCGCGAGATCCCGCCACCCCAGTCGCCACCTTGTACGCCGTACCGGTCGTAGCCGAGGCGGGACATCAAGGCGGACCATGCGTTGGCGACGCGGAGCAGTTCCCAGCCGGTCTCTCGGGTCGGACCGGACAGGCCGAAGCCCGGGATGCTCGGGATGACGAGGTGGAACGCGTCCGCGGGATGACCGCCGTACGCGCGCGGGTTGGACAACGGTCCGGCGACCTCGGTGAACTCGACGATCGAACCGGGCCAGCCGTGGGTGATGATCAGCGGTGTCGCGTCCGGCTCCGGCGAGCGGAGGTGGGCGAAGTGCACATTGGCGCCGTCGATCGTGGTGGTGAACTGCGGCCACTCGTTCAGTCGCGCCTCGGCCCGGCGCCAGTCGTAGTCATGCCGCCAGTACTCGACGAGCTCCTGCAGATAGTCCAGCGGTACGCCGGACTCCCAGCCGGTGCCCGGTAGCTGGTCCGGCCAGCGGACCAGGTCCAGTCGCGCGCGCAGGTCCGCCAGTTCGGTCTCCGGCACGTCCAACCGGAATGCTTCGACAGTCACTGCCGCAGTCTGTCGCGACCACCTGCTGCCTGCACCTGAATTCAGGCGTTCACCTTGGCACGGACGACCCTGGCGAGGACCACCCGGAGGGTGACCGCCGCGATCAGGCACAGCACGCCGGCGCTGAGCACGATCGTGACCAGGGTGCCTGCGCTGTTCAGCGAACCGTCGCACGCCATCGGAGTGACCCCACCGGCCGGCTGGAAGGCCGAACCGCAGTCCGTGCCGCCGGCCGAGACCGACCGGAAGCCGAGCGCCAGCCCGCCGAGAACCAGCACGGTCCCGGCGATGGCGAGAATCTTGTTCAGTGTCGTCACGACGACCCCGGCACAGTTGGTTTCGGGCACGCCGACGGCGTACCCCGTGAGCCCCGTTGCACTTCGTTCACTCCTGACTTCGACTGACCACCCGGACCGAACTTACGGTCCGGCGCCGGATGATCCACACCCGTGCGGCCCGTCAGGACTGATTCTTCACACAGTCCTTACTCAGGACATGACCGCCCGTGACCACGGTCACGCGCCCGGGCCTAACCGGTTCAGCCGAGGCGTTCCTGCAGGTGAACGGTGATCTCGTCACCGGGCTCCTTGCCCAGCCGGTCCCGCAGGTCGCCCTTGACCGGCAGCTTGTGGGTGCCGTCGCCGAGCGCCATGAACGAGCTCTCGAACGGGTGGCCGTCCATCGTGCCGCGGACCTTCACCAGCCCGCGGGTGCCGAAGTACTCCGCCGAGCCGGGCATCTGCAGGTAGGTCCAGCCGCCCTTGGCCGGGCTCTTCTGCAGCGCCGCGGTGAAGGTCTTGTCCAGCTTCTGGTTCTTGCCGCTCATGGTGAGCTCCTCTCTACACCCTGAGGTAGAGGCCGGTGGACCGGTTTCGACATGGTCCCCCGAACTATTCTGAGTTTCGTGCAGATCTCCATCCGCCGCGCGGGGCGGGACGACGTACCGGCGGTGCTGGCACTGCTCGACGGGGCGACCGAGTGGCTGGTCGCTCGTGGCCGGACCGATCAGTGGGGCACGGAGGCGCATTCGACCAATCCGCGCCGGGTCGCGCAGATCACCGGGTTCGCCGACGACGGGCTGTGGGTGGCCGAGGCGGACGGCCGGGTGGTCGGGGCGCTCGCAGTCGGCCCGGCGATGTCGTACGTACCAACCGTGGACGAGCCGGAGCTGTATGTCCGGCTGCTGGTGACCGATCGGGCCTCCGCGGGAAATGGCATCGGCGGCGAGCTGCTCGACCACGCGCGCGGGCTGGCGCGGGAGGCCGGTGTCGGGCTGATCCGGGTGGACTGCTTCGCGGGCGGGGACGGCGCCTTGGTCCGGTACTACGAGAAGCAGGGATTCGTGCGGGACGTGGAGTTCACGGTGCCGGTCAATGATTGGGAATGGCCGGGTCAGGTCCTGTCCCAGCGGCTGTGATCGAGCGGTGCACGGTGCCGTGCGCGTCGCTGCAGTGCGCGTCGAGATCGTTGCCGGAGGCATGGTCTACCTGGAGCGTCGAGTGGGTCAGCTGATGGCGCTCGGCCAGTAGTTCCTCGACCTTGACCCGGATCTGGTGGCAGTCGAGCCCTTGCGCGACGAGGATGTGCGCGGACGCGGCCGGTTCCCCGGAGGTGATCTCCCAGACGTGCAGGTCGTGTACCTCGACCACACCGTCGACGGCACACAACTCCGTGCCGAGGGCCTGTGGGTCGATCCGGGCCGGCGCGGCCTCGAGGAAGATCCGGCCCGAGTCGCGGACCAGCGAGACGCCCGCCTTCAGCATCAGCGCGGCGACGACCAGCGCGGCGATCGCGTCGGCGCGGGCGAAGCCGGTGAGCAGGACGACGAGACCAGCGATGGCCGTCGCGATGAACGCGAAGAGGTCGTTGAGGATGTGCTGGAACGCGCCTTCGACGTTCAGGCTGGAGCGGTTCGCCTTGCTGATCAGATAGGTGGCCAGCAGGTTGACCGCGATGCCGGCGACACCGGTGATCAGCACGAGCGCGCCCTTCACCTCGGGCGGGTCGATCATCCGGTTGATCGCTTCGTAGACGAAGTACGCCGCCAGCAGGAGCAGCGTGATCCCGTTGGCCTGGGCGGACAGGATCTCGACCCGCTTGAAGCCGTACGTGAACCCGCCGGCCGGCGGCCGGGCGGCCAACCGGATCGCGATCAGCGCGAGGACGATCGCGATCGCGTCGGTGAGCATGTGCGCCGCGTCGGTGATCAGGGCCAGCGATCCGGCCGCGAGACCGACCACGACCTCGGCCACCATGAAGCCGACAATCAGCGCGAGCGCGCCGCTGAGGAACTTCCGGTCCGCTTCGGTGCTCACGCCATGCCCGTGCCCGTGGCCGTGCGCCTCGGCCGTCATGAACCGGACCTCTCCGGGTGAATGGCGTCGGTGTGCTCGGTGTGCGCGACAGCGAGGTCGACCAGCATCCGCACGTGCGCGTCGTCCAGGCGGTAGTACGCCATCCGGCCGTCCCGCCGTACGGCGACCACGCGGTGGGCTCGCAGCAGCCGGAGGGCGTGCGAGGTCGCGGATTCGCTCAGCCCGGTCACCGCGGCGAGGTCGCAGACGCACAGTTCGCCGTCGAGCAGCGCCACCAGCAACTTCAGCCGGCGCGGATCGCCGAGCAGGCCGAAGACGTCGGCGGTGTCGACGATGTCGTCCTCCCCCGGCATCCTGGCATTGACGCTCGCCACCCGCTCCGGGTCGACGACCCGGATGTTGCAGGCGTCGATCGCCGTGCTGCCCTGCACATCTGCAGAACTCTTCATACGTCGACAATAGGGTGGTCCTCGACCGCCAGGCAAGCTACAGCGTCTCCCCCAGCCATCGCAGTTGCCGCATCCGTTGCACCTGAGCGCCGCCTTCATGGCCGTTGTACGGCCAGACGTCGATCTCTGCAGGACCGCGGTAGTGGTTGTACGCCGCGAACACCGTCGACGGCGGGCAGACCGCGTCCATCAACGCGACCGAGTACCGGGCCGGAGCCGTCGCCCGGGCCGCGAGGTTCACCCCGTCGAAGTAGTCGAGTACGCCGAACACGTCCTCCGGCGGCACCCGCCGACGGGCGAGGTAGTCGGCGATCTCGCCGTACCCGGTCTTGTCCACCATCTCTGCCGCCCGCCGGAAGTGGGTCAGGAACGGTACGTCGATCAGCGCCGCGGCGACGTCCGTCCGCAGCCCGGCCACCGCCTGCGCGATCCCGCCCCCTTGGCTGCCGCCCGCGACGACGATCCGGGCCGGGTCGGCGATCGGATGAGTCCGTGCCGCGTCCACCGCCCTGACCGCGTCGGTGAACACGCGCCGGTAATAGTAGGAATCCCGGTCGACGAGTCCGCGAGTGAGGAACCCGGGCACCTGCGGGTTCGCGCCCGGATCGGGGTCGGCGGTGTCGGTGCCCTGACCTCGTGTGTCCATCACGAGTACGGCGTACCCGGCGGCCGGGTACACGAGCCAGTCGATCGGCCAGTTCCGCCCACCCTGGTACCCGAGGTACTGCACCACCGTCGGCAGCGGTCCGGCGACCTCACGCGGCGCGAGGAACCAGCCCGCGATCCGATGCCCACCGAACCCGGTGAACCGCACGTCCCACACCTCCACGGTCGACAGCCCGGCGTCGTACCGGACGAACGCCGGCTCGAGCGGATCGGTCTCGGCCTTGGCCAAGGTGTCCCGCCAGAACAGATCGAAGTCGGCCGGCTCGCTGCGCTCCGGGCGATACTCGTGCAACTCCGGCAGCGGCTTGTCGAACAAAGGCATAGCTGTCCTTTCGCTACCCGGCGGCCCGGGTGAGGTCGGCGGGAAGAGGCCGGAGGTCGAGCTCGACCCGATGCTCCGCGGTGAACCCGAGCAGGTCGCGAGCCCGGGACAGATCCATCGGTACGGCGCGACCCGGCAGCGCGCGCCGTACCGGGACCGCCGGGTGATACCGCGCCAGCAACTCCTCGGTCGGATACGGCGCCAACGTCTGCGGGGACGCAACCAGTACGGCGTGAAACCCCGACGCGGGCGCGGTCAGGGACAACCGCAACGCCCGTGCAGCGTCGCGCAGGTCGAGGTACGCCCACAGCTCGGCCGATCCGTACAGCGGATCGGCCGTGGTCGCCGCGAGCCGATCGCGCCGGCGCTTCTCGTCGGCGACGAACGGCAGGCGCAGCGCGACCACCGTCAGGCCGTGCCGCCGCGTCATCATCAACGCGGTCGCCTCGTCGACCTGCTTGGACAGCCCGTACGGGTCCTCGATCTGCACCGGCAGGTTCTCGTCCACCGGCAGGTACGCCGGATGCCGGATCCCGGCCGCGAACGGCAACCCGGTGATCGAGTAGCTGCTGCTCAGCGCGACCCGCCGAATCCCCCGCCTGCCGGCGGCCTCCAGTACGACGAACGTCGCACGGGTGTTGCCGCCGAAGACCTCGAACGGCGTACCGTGACCCGGCGAGGCCAGCCCGGCCAGGTGGATCACCGCATCCGCATCGGCCATCGCCTCGTCGACCGCGGCCGGGTCGCGGGCGTCACCGATCACCATCCGATCGGCCGGCAGTCCGTCCGGCTCGATCCGGTCCAGTGCGGTCACAAAGATGCCTTGGGCAACCAGATCGTCGACGACGGCATGACCGATCATGCCGCTCGCCCCCGTCACGAGCACCCGGGTCACCGTCACGCGTTCTCCTTCGAGTTGATGGTCAGCCCTTGATCCCGCCGGCCAGACCGGCCCCGCGGAGGAAGTAGCGCTGGAAGAGCAGGAAGATGATGATCGGCAGCACCACCGAGATCAGCAGTCCGGCCATGAACAGGTTGATCTGCACGTTGTCGCGGATCGACGGCAGCATCACCGACAACGGCTGCTTGGTCCGGTCCGGCAGGACCAGCTTCGGCCACAGGTACTCGCGCCAGGCCGCGATGATCGACAGCAGCGACACCACGCCGATGATCGGCCCGGACAGCGGCAGTACCAGCGAGGTGAACATCCGGAAGTTGCCGACGCCATCGATCCTGGCTGCCTCGAACAGCTCGGCCGGCAGTTGCGCGAAGAACCTGCCGGTAATGATGACGTTGAAGGCGCTCGCACCGGCCGGCAGCCAGATCGCCCAGTAGGTGTTGATCAACGTCCCGCCGACGATCGGTACGTCGATGACCGTCAGGTAGAGCGGCACCAGCGAAATGACCCCAGGGATGAACAGCGTCGCGAGCAGAGCACCGTCGATGATCTTGGCGTACCTCGGCCGCAGGATCGCCAGCGCATAGCCACCGGTCGTTGCCACCAGCACCGACACTGCCCAGTTGCCGAGGGCGACCCAGACCGTGTTGATCAGTGCGGGACCCACCCGCAGGCGGGACCAGGCTGTCTCGATGTTCTGCCACTGCGGTTGCCCGGTCCACAGACCGAGTGGGTTCGACGCGATGTCGTGAGGCTGCGAGATGGCCGCCTTGGCCAGCCAGAGGATGGGCCCGAGACCGGCCAGTGCGAGCAGGACCAGGATCAGGACCTGACCGCTGCCGAGCGTCCAGCGCACGAGCGGACGACGCCGGTCCGCCGCGGAGATGAGACCGCGGTCCTCGCCCCGGGCGCTCACGTCGTGCTCCAGCGCCGCGTCAGCCGGAAGTACAGCAGCGACAGCAGACCGAGGAAGATCGCCAGCAGCACCGACAACGCCGTGGCCTCTCCGTAGTCGCCGTTGATGAAGGCGTAGTTGTACAGCAGCAGGAGGATCGTCGTCGTCGCGTTCGCCGGCCCACCACCGGTGAACAGGAACGGCTCGGTGAACACCTGGAAGGTCCCGATGATCTGCAGCAGCAACGTGATCAGCAGGATCGTCCGCAGTTGCGGCAAGGTCACATGCACCACCCGCCGCCAGATCGAGGCCCCGTCGATCTCGG
Source organism: Kribbella pittospori (assembly GCF_004331465.1). Lineage (GTDB taxonomy): Bacteria > Actinomycetota > Actinomycetes > Propionibacteriales > Kribbellaceae > Kribbella > Kribbella pittospori. The sequence goes on along the minus strand of NZ_SJKB01000010.1, from coordinate 134,856 downwards.
CTGCCTCGTAGAGATCCGCGCGTACGCCGGACAATGCGGCCAGATAGATGATCATCGTCGCCCCGGCGTTCGCCCAGGTGGCCTCCAGCACGATGCTCGGCATCGCCCAGTGGGCGTCCTGCAACCACTGGAACGGACCGAGACCGATACCCCGGGCCAGCGTGTTGAACAGGCCCTCGTCGCTCGCGTCGTAGAACACCCGCCAGAGCAGGATCGCCACCACCGGCGGCAGCACCACGGGCAGGTAGGCGAGCACCGAGAACATCGCCCGGCCGCGACGCAACTCACGGACGAAGACCGCGAGTGCGAGTGGCGCGGGATAGCCGAACACCAACGCCAGCAGGGCGAACCACGCAGTGTTCCGAACGGCGGTGAACAACAGCGGGTCGGCCAGCACCTTACGGAAGTTGTCGAAGCCGACCCACTCGGCCGGAGTGATCAGGTTCGTCTGCTGGAACGCGAGGACGAGGCCTCGGGCGATCGGCCACCAGGAGAACAACCCGAAGACCAGCAACGTCGGGACCAGGAACACCAAGGTGCTGATCCCGCCGTGCCGGACCCACTTCGTCGTACGTCCTCTCACGGGTTGGTCAGCAGCCCGTCGACTGTCTTCGACGAGTCGCCGAGCAGTTTGCCGATGTCGGTGTCCTTCTTGGTGAGCACGGTCTGGACGACGGAGTCGAGGCTCGCGTACACCTTCTGCCCGGCCACCGGCGGCTCGATCATCAGCTTCAGCGAAGCCGCCTTGGACGTGTACGGCGTGAAGTTCGCCTGGACCGTGTTCACGTACGGCTTGATCCAGGAGTTGTACTGCTGTTGCGACGCGTCGTCGAACAGCCACAGCATCGGCAGCCCGACGGAGTACACCTTGTCCGCGTTCGCGGTCTTCGCGTCCGTGACAGCGTGGTCCTGGTCGGTGAACTTCTCCAGCCAGAAGAACTCGGCCCACTTCACCGCGGCCTCGACCTGCGCCTTCGACGCCTTCGGGTTGAACATCTGTACGGCGCCACCGGTGAGCGTGCCGCCGTCCGGCGAGTCCAGCGGCAGCGGCGCGACCCCGATGTCCTCACCCTTGCCGCCCATCGTGGTGACCTCGTCGCGGTAGTCGCCCGGCGCACCGATGTACATCCCGACCTTGCCGCCGGCGAACTCCTGCAGCAGTTGCTTCTGGTTGAACAGGAAGTTGCTGCCCATCGAGTTGTCGGTCCAGCGCATCTCCTGCAGGGCGGTCAGCGCGTTCTTCATCGGCGCGTCGTTGAACGCGGCCGAGGCCTTGCCGCCGTCCACCTTCTCGATCGTCCCGCCGTACGTGTAGGTCATCGCGGTGAGGACCCAGCCGCCGGTGTTGCCGGTGGTCATCATCGAGTAGCCGGCCTTGCCGGTCTTGTCCGCGATCGCCTTGGCGTCCGTCCGCACCTCGGCCCAGGTCGCCGGTGGCTTGTCCGGGTCGAGCCCGGCCTGCTTGAACAGTGCGCGGTTGTAGTTGAGGCTCATCGTGTACGCCTGCACCGGCAACCCGAAGACCTTGCCGCTGGAGTCCTGGACGGTCTTCAGCACCTCGGGGTTGATCTTGCTGCCGATCGGCGACGCCTTGACGACGTCGGTGATGTCGGCCAGCTGCTTGCGTTCGATCAGGCCCTGTACGTCGGTGTACGGGATCGCGACCACCGTCGGCAGCGTCCCGGCGGCCAGGTCGGCCTGGAAGGTCTGGACGTCGTACCCGTACTCCGAACCCTCGATCTTGATGTTCGGGTTCGCCTTCTCGAACTCGGCGACCCGGTCGGTCCACGTCTTCAGCGCGGCCGCCTGGTCGGGCGTCGGCTTCTGCCCGACCGTGATCGTGACCGTCCCGTCGCCGCTGTCTGCCGCGCTCCCGGATCCCGATGACGAGCAGGCGGTGGCCGCGAGGCAGGTGGTGATCACCAGCGCGGCGACCGTTCCCGTCCTCCGTCGTGTGGTCTGCACAGTTACTCCTTCTGCTAGCTGGTGAACGTTCCCGGGAGGAACAAGGTGGTGGTCTTGCCGGTGACGATGCCGCTCGCCCATTGCATTGCCCCCGCGCGCCCGGTGCCGTCGTTCTCGTTCAGGGCAAGGGACATCGCGATCGGCCCCGCCGGCGCGGTCTGGAACCCGAGCGCCGCCCACGGCACCTTCACCCGGTACGACGTGACGCCGTCGGCGCGGGTGATCGAGGCAGTGGCGCCTGGTGTGGGTCCGGCCGGGCTGCCGTCCGAGGTGCCGAAGCTGTAGACGGCCGGTCCGGTCGGCAGGAGGGCGGCGCCGATCTCGGTGGAGGTCGCGTTCTCGCCGGGCAGCCCGTTGCTGATCGCGAACTGCAGGCCGTCGCCCCGCCACAGGTTCGGCGCGGTCTCGGTTTGCGAGAACACGTCGTCGGTGACGGCCGCGTTGACGGTCAGCCCGGTCCCGTCGTACTGGAAGTTGGCCGAACCGGACAGGTCGGCTGCGCCATCCCAGGGGCGGGTGAACGCGAGCCAACTGGCGTCGGTGGCGAGGTTGATCGAGCTGACCGGAGTCGTTGCCGAAGGCACGATCGGATCGAACGCCGTGGTGCCTTTGGCGGAGACCTTGTTGCCGTCGGACGTAGTCAGGTCAACGGTGTAGGCGTACGCCTTCCAGGGCGCCAAGCCGGTGACCGGGATGCTGATCGTTGCCCTCTGCCCCGGTTCTATCGACTGGCCGGCGCCGGCGGTTCCGTGCTGGCCGGCGATGGTCCAGGTCAGGTCCTGGATCGTGGCCGGCGAGCTCGCTCTGGTGTTGGTCAGCTCGACACCGAGGCCGGTTGGCGACGCCGGGGTGAGCTGCGGTACCACGCGGATCTTGGTCGCCGGCTCGACAGTGGTCCAGGCGACCAGGCGGGCAGTGGTCTTCCCGAGCCGGGAGACTGTCGCGACGACGTGCCGCGGCCCGAGCGTGTCGCTCGCCGGCACCGGAATGGTGACCTGGGTGTTCCGACCCGGGAGAACCAGGGCCTGCTCGGTCTGGCCGGCCACCGTCACGGCGGCCTGGCCGGCGTTGAACGGCGTGCCCTTGATCGTCACCGTGACCGCGGTCGGCTCCTGCGAGTTCGACGGATCCGCGGCGGCGACCTTCGCCTGGGGTGCCGTCGTGACGGCAACCCCGGTGGCCGGGCCCTTCACGAAGACCGGGTCCTGGTCGGCCGTCATCGTCACCACGCCCTGCGTCGGGGTCAGCGTGGTCTTGTGGCCGTACATGTCGGTGACCTGGAGCGGGCTGGTGGTGTTGAGCTGCACCGACGACGAGCCGGTGCCGGTCGACCACAGCACGCGGGTGGTCGACGTACCCGAACCGAAGCGGTACGAGTACAGCGGCGCGGCCAGGGTGTCGCGGCCGCTGTAGGCGAGGCCGGTGAGGGCGCGGATCGTGGTCGCCTTCGCGACGAGGCCCGGTTTCGGCGCCATCCCGGCGATCGGTCCGGCCGGGGCCTGCAGGAGACCGAAGGTGCTCTCCTTGTCGTCCAGGTTGGTGCCGTCGTTCAGGGCGTCGTACCAGTAGAACTGGCTGACGCCGTTCGCGATCATGATCGTGTCGTTGCGGATCGACTTGCGGGCCTGGTCGAGCATCGAGCCACCGGAACTGGCGGCGGTCGGGTAGCCCTCCTCGCTGATCCAGATCGGCTTGCCGGTGCCGCCGTGCGCGTTCGCCGCGGTGCGCAGGTTCTGGATCTGGGTGTCCAGGTCGCCCTCGGGGCCGGGGAACGTGTAGATGTGCGCGTTGATCGAGTCCATGTACGCCAGACCGCCGAGCGACAGCAGCTGGTCGCGGAACGAGGTGTCACCCTTGTTCGGGCCGACGTCGACGATGACGTTCGCGTTCGGGTTGTCCGCGTGGGTCTGCTGGTAGGCCGCCTTGATCAGCTGGAGGAAGCACGCGCCGGTGATGCCACAGGCGCTGTCGTTGAAGCCGGGCTGGTAGTACTCGTTGTACGTCTCGATGTCGTTGGTGGTGCCGGCGAAGTGCTTCAGCCAGAAGCTCTGGTAGCGGCCGAACCCGGCCAATCCGGCCGTGGTGCTCGGGGTGTGCCCGCCGTCGTACAGCGCGTTGCGATAGCCGGTGACCAGGAGCGGGATGATGCCGTTCGCCTTCGCGTCCGCGACCATCGCGTCGTACTGCGGCTCGACGGTGTAGTTGCCGGGTGAGCCGGACTCCACGTGGGGCCACTCGAGGCTGTCGCGGATGTGGGAGAAGCCGGCCAGGGCGAGGGTGCGGATCAGTGCGCCGCTGAGGTTGTAGTAGTGGTTCATGTGGGTGTTCACGCCCCACTTGCCCTGTGGGGACTGGATTCCGGCCGGCAGCGGCGGGATGACGGCGAGTGTCGTACCGACGACCGTCTGGCCGGCCGTGAGGCGGAGGTTGTAGAAGCCGGGGCCGAGGGTCGCCACGTTGATGGCGCCGTTGGTGGTGTTGCCCGAGGCAACGGGCAGGTACTGGTCGTCGGTGATGCTCCAGGCCACCGAGGACACGGTCGAGGTGAGCGTCACCGCGCCCGATCCCTGCGTGAACACCAGACTCTGGTTGGTGACGGTGATACCGGTGGTGTCGGCGAACGAGATGCTGACCGACGAGATGCAGACCGAGCTGATGACTCCACCAGGTGCATTGGCCATCAGCCGGATGTCGGCGCCGTTCGCGCGGTTCTGGAAGTTGACGTTGGACATCCGGAACTGGGTGGTCGCCCACGCGCCGGTGCCGGGGAAGGTGAACCACGGCAGCGGCGTGAAGGCCGCGCTGACGCTGTCGTACTGCGCGCTCAGTTGCTGGCCCGGGGTGTCGAAGTAGTTGACCGTAAGCACCGCATCGGTGGCGCCGGCGGGGATCCGGGCCGCGTCGATGTTCAGGTAGATGTACTGGTCCTTCAGCTCGTTGCTGGTCTGCCAGCACGGCACTCCGAGGCGGCTCGACGCCGCGTGCTCCGGAGTCTTGTCCGGGTCACCGGGCCAGGCGGTGATCCCGTCCGCGGCGACCGGGTTGGTGAAGACGACACCGGGATCACTCGCCGCCTGCGCGGGTGATCCCAGCTGAACGGCGGCCAGCACTCCGGCGGCGACCACCGCGAGCACCTTCCGAACCGAACCATGCATGGGCGGTCCCTTCGCGAGTTCACATACATGAACAGAATCTGTGATGTTGAACGACGACGAAAAAGTAGGCGGCCAGCCCGGATGTGTCAACGGTTGGGTCCGCGGAGTGACCGGAACGGCGAACGTCGAGCGCTCAGGCGCTGGGGAGGCGACGCAAGGTGGCGCCGATCTCCTCGGCGTGCTGGTGGAGCGCCTCGACCACGTCCCGCTGGTGGGCGTCGGTGAACCGCGACAGCGGGATCGAGCAGCTGAGTCCGTACGCCGCCGGGCGGCCGAAGGGGATCGCCACCGCGATGCTGCCCAGGCCCAGGGCGTCCTGCTCCCGCTCGGCGGCCCAGCGCCGTACGCGGACATCCTGGAGCTCACGCGCGAGCGCCTGGTGGTCGGCGATCGTGTGCTGGGTTTCCGCCTTGAGTTCGGCCGGGACGCGTGCCTCGACTTCCTCGGGCGAGAGTTGCGCGAGCAGCACCTGTCCCATCGCACTCGAATGGGCGGGCACCCGGCGACCGACCCAGGACCCGCTGCGGAGGATGTGCATCGACTCGCGACTGGCCAGATAGACCACGTCCGCGCCGTCGAGCCGGGCCAGGTGAACGGTCTCGTTGAGGTACGCACGCAGCGCGGCGAGGTGTGCCGTCGCGACCTGGTTGACGACGTCGCGGTCGAGGAACGCGGTCCCGACGAGGAGCGCGCGGACGCCGATGCCGTACGCCGTACCTCGTTCGTCGGACTCGACCCAGCCGGCGCCGACCAGCGTCCGGAGCAGCATGTGGATGCTGGACTTCGGGTAACCGAGCCGGCTCGCGAGCTCGGTCAGCGTCAGTCGGCCCGGGGCCTGGGCCAGCGCCTCGAGCAGCTCCACGGTCCGAGCCGCCGACTTCACGGCGGGCGTCTTGTCAGCATCACTCACGTGTTCGGTATACCAGACAGAGTTCGCATCCGTGAACCTCGGAGCTTTTACGCCAGCCCCAGGCGGTACGCGTAGGCGACGGCTTGGGCGCGGTCGCGGAGGTTGGCCTTGGCGAAGAGGTGGTTGATGTGGGTCTTGACCGTGGCTTCGCTGACGACCAGGTGCCGGGCGATCTCCGTGTTCGACAGTCCGTCGGCGATCAGGCGCAGCACCTCGATCTCGCGGGGCGTGAGGCCCGAGCCGGCGAGGTCGGCAGGCTTCGGGGTGGCGGCGCCTTCGATCAGGCGGCGCTGGACCTCGGCGTCGAGGATGGACTGCCCGGCCGCGGCCGCCTGCAGGGCCCGGCCGATCGACTCGGCGTCGGCGTCCTTGGTCAGGAACCCGCGCGCACCGGCTCGCAACGCGGACAGCACCGAGTCGTCGTCGCTGTAGGTCGTGAGTACGACGACCTCGGTGCCGGGGTGGTCCACGCGGACCCGCCGAGTCGCCTCCACCCCGTCGCACTTCGGCATCCGCAGGTCCACGAGCAGGACGTCAGGGTTGTGCTCGGCAACCAACCGCACGGCTTCCTCGCCGTCGGACGCGGCCGCGACCACGTCGATCCCGGGCAGCAGCTTGAGCAACGTGACCAGGCCGTCGCGGACCACAGTCTGATCGTCGGCGACCACCACGCGCACTGCACTCATACCGGAATCCTCAGTTCTACCCGCCAGCCCTCGGACGTCGGACCGGCCTCGACCGATCCACCGACCAGGTCGGCCCGTTCCTTCATCCCGAGCAGACCATAGCCGCCGGGCGTCGGCGGCGCCGGACGCTTCCCCGGCCTGTCCTCGACGGTCAGCCTGACATCATCGGCGTACCGGAGCCGTACGTCGACCGGCGCGCCCGGCGCGTGCTTGCGGGTGTTCGCCAGCGCCTCCTGCAGCGTCCGGTACAGCGTGCTCATCGCGTCTGCCGGCAACTCCCGAGCCTCCCCCTCCACCTCGAAGTCCGCCGCTGCCCCACTCTCCAGCCGGTACGACGTGACCAGATCGCCGAACGCCCGTACGTCGGGAACCGCGTCCTCCCGCAACGCGGCCACCGCACGCCTCGCCTCGGCCAGACCTTCGACCGCCAGCCCCTGTGCCCGCGTCACCTGCTCGATCGACTCGGGCGACGCACCATCCCGGATCAGCATCAGCCGCGCCCCTTGCAGACTCAACGACAGCCCGGCCAGCGAATGCGCCAGTACGTCGTGCACGTCGCGGGCGATCCGGGCTCGTTCGGCCAGGGCCGCGGCACGCCCGTGCTCCTCGATCGCGGCCTGCTTCCGGGCCAGCGAGACCTCCAGGTCCTCGATCTGGGACTCCCGGTTCCGGCGGTTGATCGAGGCCAGCACCAGGGCCACCAGGCCGAACGCGGGCCCGACCGCCCCGGCCACCGAACCGGTCGTGATGTACAGCGGCACCGAGGCGCCCACCACGCCGATGACGACCACCGCGATCTCGCGCGGCCCGGCCCGGTGATAGCGAACCGCCGCTCTGGACACCCAGAACGGCAGCAGGATCAGTGGACTCTGCGGCAACGCGAACCACAGCAGCGATCCGGCGACCGCGAACACCAGGAGTCCGTAGGTGGCGTTGCCCAGCGGCTCGCCGTACCGGAGACCGAACAGCGAGAAGTTGCTGATGACAACGAGTAGGGCGAGGACGTAGATCACCGGGTACGGCAGCCGGTGCGGGTCCCCGCCCGCGAAGACCAGCGTGCCGATCGTCAGGACGCCGGGAATCGCACGGATCAGGAGACCGGGCGCGGTGGCGGCCCGCACCCGGCTCCTGAGCGTCGACGTCATACCGTCATCATGCCCGTTCGGCCGCGAGCGGGATGTGCATGCTCAGCGCCCGACGGTAGATCATCGCGTTCTGCGCGGCGATGGTGAGTCCGATGGTCAGCGCGAGCGTCGCGTGGTTCAGCGTGCCGTGCGGCCAGAGCACCGGCGCGGTGAACGCGGCGCCGACCCGGATCCCGAGCGTCACGATCCAGAGGGCGAGCGTGGCGCCCGTCCCCTTCTGGTACAGCCCGTCCTCGCGCTGGGTGAGGTGCAGACTCGCACCCCGGGACAGTCCGAGCCCGACCAGTACGGCGCAGTCCAGCACCAGGAAGGCGATCTCGCCGGTCGACGCCGTACCGAGCGCCGCCGGCAGCGGCAGCAAGCCGATGATCAGCAGGATCGCCGGCATCAGCATCAGCGACCGCTGCGTGACCAGCGACCCGGTGATCTGCCGGCCGACGACCCGGAACAGCACCCACAGCCCTACCAAGATCCCCACCACTACTCCGGCCGACATCTCTCAGTTCCTTTCCGAGGAGGTTGTTCGTTGCTGGTGACAACACTCCTCGGATCCGGCGTTCGGAACGTCAGCCCGCGGTTCGCACCCGGGTGGAACCCGGACTCAACCCGTGGGTTGAGGTCCGGGTCCGGCTCACGCCAGCGAGACCAGTTCCAGATACTCGTCGGACCAGAGATCTTCGCTGGCGTCCGGCAGGAGCAGCACCCGGTCCGGCTGCAGGGCCTCGATGGCACCCTCGTCGTGGGTGACCATGACGATCGCGCCCGGGTAGCTGCCGACCGCGCCCAGCACCTCGTCCCGGGAGGCCGGGTCCAGGTTGTTGGTCGGCTCGTCCAGCAGCAGCACGTTGGCGCCGGAGTGGACCAGCCCGGCGAGCGCCAGGCGGGTCTTCTCCCCGCCGGACAGCACGTGGGCCGGCTTGTCCGCGTCGTCACCGCTGAACAGGAACGAACCGAGTACGTTCCGGACCTCGCCGTCAGTCAGACCGGGCGCGACCGACGCCAGGTTCTGCCGGACGGTGCCGGCCAGGTCCAGGGTGTCGTGCTCCTGGGCGAAGTACCCGATGCGCAGCCCGTGACCGGGTACGACGCGACCTGCGTCCGGCTCCTCGCGGGCCGCGAGCAGCCGGAGCAGGGTGGTCTTGCCCGCGCCGTTCAGCCCGAGGACGACGACCCGACTGCCCCGGTCGATCGCGAGGTCGACGCCGTTCAGCACCTGAAGTCCGCCGTACGCTTTCTTGAGGCCGACGGCGGTCAGCGGTGTCTTGCCGGACGGGGCCGGAGCGGGCAGCCGGATGCGGGCTACTCGCGCGGCCCGGCGTACCGGCTCGAGGTCGGAGAGCAACTTGTCCGCCCGACGCGCCATGTTGCGCGCGGCAACGGCCTTGGTCGCGCTCGCCTGCATCTTCTGCGCCTGGGTGTGCAGGACCGCGGCCTTGCGTTCGGCCGTGTTGCGCTCCCGGGTCCGGCGGCGCTCGTCGGTCTCCAGCTGTTCGAGGTACTTCGTCCAGCCGGTGTTGTGGATGTCGATCGTGACCCGCAGCGGATCCAGGTGGAAGACCCGGTTGACCGTTGCCTTGAGCAACTCGCGGTCGTGGCTGATCACGATCAGGCCGCCGGGGTACGACAGCAGGAACGAACGCAGCCACAGCACCGAGTCCGCGTCGAGGTGGTTGGTCGGCTCGTCGAGCAGCAGCGTGTCGTGCTGCGCGAACAGGATCCGGGCCAGCTCGACGCGACGGCGCTGACCGCCGGACAGCTCGCCGACCGGCTGCTCGAGGGCGCGGTTCGGCAGGCCGACGCCGGCCGCCAGCCGGGCCGCCTCTGCCTCGGCCGCGTACCCGCCGCCGGCCTGGAACTGTGCCTCGGCCCGCGCGTACGCCGCCATCGCGCGCTCCTGCGCGTCGCCGGTCGCGGTGCTCATCGCGGCTTCGGCCTCGCGCAGTTTGCGGACGGCGACGTCCAGGCCGCGGGCGGAAAGGATCCGGTCCGTGACCGTGACGGCGGGGTCGGCGGCGCGCGGGTCCTGCGGCAGGTAGCCGATGGAGCCGGACACACTGATGGAGCCGGTGGCCGGGCGGTCCTCGCCGGCCAGCGTCTTCAGCAGGGTGGTCTTGCCGGCGCCGTTACGGCCGACGAGCCCGACGCGGTCGCCGGGGCTGACGTGGAAGGACAGGTCGGACAGCAGCAGATGGGCGCCGACGCGAATGTCTACACCGTTGACGGTGATCATGGTGGTTACTCTCCGTGATAGCCAAGGGACGCACTTCAGGTACGGAAGCGGGTCCCGCAGCTAGACACAGAGGCAAGTAGCCATAAATCCAAGTTACCTAGTACCTCAAGGTCACGTCACTTGAATTACTGCTCAGGTGATTTTGGCGGGGAGTTCTACTACGAAGCGGGCGCCGCCGGAAGGGCGGGTGGTGACCTGGATGGTGCCTTGGTGCCATTGGACGTGGCGGGCGACGATGGCCAGGCCCAGGCCTACACCGCGACCCCGGCCGCTGGTCTCGCCGCGGCCGAAGCGCTGGAAGATGCGTTCACGATCCTCGGGCGCGATCCCGGGACCGGCGTCGTCGACGGTGATGATCACGCCGAGTCCACCGGCCTCGACGCCGACACCCTTGCAGCCGCCGGCGTGGTCCTCGGCGTTCTCGACCAGGTTCGCGATCACCCGCTCGAGCCGCCGCTTGTCCGCCTGCAGCGTCAACCCCTCGGCCTCCGGCGCAACCGTCGTCACCTCACGCCCAGCGGTCCCATCGGCCGCAGCCCGCACCAGGTCAGCGATCCGCACGATCTCCCGGCTGCCCTGATCACCACCGTCGTCCCGCGAGATCTCCAGCAGATCGATCACCAGCCGCCGGAACCGATCCAGATCGTCACCGAGCAACTCGACCGGCTCCCGCACCGCCGCGGGCAGTTCGGCCCGATGGTTCTGGATCAACTGCATCGAGTTGAGCATCGTCATCAACGGCGTACGCAACTCATGGCTCACGTCACCCGCGAACCGCGCGTCCGCCGCAACCCGCCGTTCCAGATCCGCCGCGGTCTGGTTGAACGATCGCGCCAGCCCACCCAGGTCGCGGTCGTTCTCCGCCTCCAGCCGCGCATCCAACCGACCGCGTGCCACCGCATCCGCCACCTTGGTCAGCGCCGCGAGCGGCCGCAGCGCCAGCGTGCTCGCCAGCCGCCCGACAGCCAGGCCGATCATGGCGGTCACGATCGCCGCGGCGACGAGCGTGATCTTCAACGTCCGCAGCGTCCCGTCGAGACTCGCCAGCGGGTGCCACTCGAAGAACGCCGTACCCGGCTGCTTCATCGGTACGCCGACCGCCAGCACGTGCTGCCCGCCCACGGTGAGCCGGCGATCGGCCGCCGTACCGTTCCGGACCTCGGTGACCAGGTCGACCGGCAGATCCGACGGCTTCCCGGTCAGGGAGTACCAGGTGTCGTCGTAGTAGACCATCGAGGCAGCGGCATCCGTGGACGGCAGGCTGGTCAGCAGATCCGTCACGCTGACCTCCGGGTCCGGCGTCAGACTGCCGCACTCGGCCTGCTCACGCACCGGCCGGCACGGCTGTGGCGCGCCGAACAGCCCATAGTGGAACGCGGCCGCGTTGTCGGCGGTCTCGACCATCGCCGAGGACTCGCGCTGCTCGGTGAGGTAGTCGGAGACGACGCCCCACGTGACCAGCGCCAGCACGGACGAAAGCCCGAGCGCGAGCAGGCCGTAGGCCACCATCACGCGCCCGCGCAGGCCGGGCTTGAGACCTGTCCTGCCCCGAAGCCGCCTCAGTCGCCCCGGTCGCCATTGCCGCCGTCGCCGCAACGTCAGCTCACCAGTCGATAGCCCAGGCCGCGGGCGGTGACGAGATGCTTCGGACTGGCCGGGTCGTGCTCGATCTTCAGCCGCAGCCGGCGGACGTGTACGTCGACGATCCGGCTGTCACCGAAGTACCCGTAGCCCCAGACCTTGGACAGCAGTTGCTCACGGCTCAGCACCTTGCCCTCGGCCCCGGCCAGCTCGGCCAGCAGCTTGAACTCGGTCCGGGTCAGCGGCAGCACGGAATCGCCGCGCGTCACCTCGGCCCCGGGCACGTCGATCGTGAGGTCGCCGACCACGAGTACGTCGGGCTGCCGCGCGTTCGCCGGCTCGACCCGGCGCAGCAGTGCGCGGATCCGAGCCGACAACTCCTTGGCAACGAGTGGTTTCGTCACGTAGTCGTCGGCACCGGCCTCCAGCCCTGCGACCACGTCGTGGCTGTCGGTACGCGCGGTCACCATGATGACCGGCACGTCGCTGGCCCGGCGGATCTCGCGGCAGACCGTGAATCCGTCCCGGTCCGGCAGCATCAGATCCAGCAGCACCACGTCCGGTGGTTCCCGGCGCAGCGCGGCCAGAGCGTCGTACCCGTTGGCCGCCTCGGCGACCTGGTACCCCTCGTCCTCCAGGGCGAGCCGCAGCACCCGGCGGATGCGCGGCTCGTCGTCGACCAGCAACAGACTGTGTGGCACGCACCCAGTGTCCCGCACCACCGGAGCGACCGCCGGTTACGGCTGTCATGAATCCGTCATCTTCGCGCCGGGCCGAAGGTGACAACCTCTTGACGCTTCGGTGACCCGGGCCGGACGGCGCGCGGAACGGTTCTAATTTCGGCGCTATCGAGTCCCGGAGGAGGACCAGAAAATGGCCAGAAGACGGCTGGCGGCAACATCCCTTGCCGCCGTGGCGGCGCTCGTCGCGCTCGCCGCATGCAGCAACGGTGGCACGACACCGACCGGATCCGGAGGTGACACCGCCACTCCCGTGAAGGGCGGAACCCTGAACATGCTGGGGGCCGGCGACGTCGACTACATGGATCCGAACATCAGCTACTACTCGGTCGGCTACCTGAATCTGCGGATGTGGAGCCGGCAGCTGTTCACGTACCCGGCCGAACCCGGTGGCAAGAACACCTCACCGGTCGCGGATCTCGCCACCGACATCCCGACGACCGCGAACGGCGGGTTGAGCGCGGACGGCAAGACGTACACGATCAAGATCCGGCCTGGCGCGAAATGGGGTACCTCCCCGGCTCGCCAGGTGACTGCCGCCGATGTGGTCCGGGGCGTCAAGCGGACCGCGAACCCGGTGCAGCCGTTCGGCGGCATCCCGGACTTCGCCAACCTGATCGACGGGTACCAGGCGTTCGCGGCCGGCTTCGCCAAGGCGCCGAAGACGGTCGCCGGGATCCAGGACTACATCGACAAGACGGCGCTGCCCGGTGTGGTCGCCAAGGACGACACCACCGTCGTCTTCCACCTGACGCAGCCGGCGACGTACTTCGTCGACATGCTGACGCTGCCGGCCTTCTCGCCGGCCCCGGTGGAGTCGCTGAAGTACCTCCCGGCCAGCACCGAACTCGGCAACCACTTCCCGTCCGACGGTCCGTACAAGGTCGACTCGTGGGTTCCGACCAAGTCGATCAACTACTCGCGCAACCCGGCCTGGGACGCGGCCACCGACCCGGTCCGCAAGGCGTACGTCGACAAGATCGTGGTGAACGAGACCGTCACGCAGGACTCGATCCAGCAGCAGTTGCAGACCGGTACGCCGACCGCCGACATGGAGTTCGATGTCGCACCACCACCTTCGCAACTGCCCGCGCTGCAGGCCAAGAAGGACCCGAACCTGACCATCGGCGACACCGCCAGCTCGAACCCGTACGTCGTCTACAACACCGCCTCGCCGAACAACAACAAGGCGCTGGCGAACCCGAAGGTCCGGCAGGCGATCAGCTACGCGATCAACCGCGACCACGTCCTGCAGGTGCTCGGCGGCAAGACGCTGAACCCGCCGCTCACGCACGTACTGCCTGACGTCATCACCGGCTCGAAGCAGATCGACCCGTATCCGTACGACCCGGAGAAGGCCAAGCAACTGCTCACCGAGGCCGGGTTCCCGCACCTGACGCTGAAGTTCCTCTACCGCAATGCGACCGAGGGCAGCAGCAAGGGCTTCCAGACGATCCAGCAGGACCTGTCCAAGGCCGGCATCACCGTCACCGGCGTACCGTCGCCGAACGCGGACTTCTACGTGAAGTACCTGCAGGTGCCGACGGTCGCTCAGCGCGGTGTGTGGGACCTGTCGCTGGCCGGCTGGGGCGCCGACTGGTACGGCAACGCGGCGCTGTCGTTCTTCAACCCGTTGTTCTCCGGTGAGCCGTCGTTCCCGCCCGTGGGCAGCAACTTCGGCCTCTACAACGACCCGGAGACCAACGACCTGATCCAGCAGGCGATCGCGGCGCCGACGACGGACGCGGCCGCCGAGCTGTGGGCCAAGGCCGACGCCCGGGTGATGGACCAGGCCGCGTTCTACCCGCTCACCAACAACAAGCAGGCGAACTACCACGCCGCGCAGGTCCACAACGCCGTCTACGTCCCGTCGATGCAGAACTACGACCCGACGAACGTGTGGATCGACAAGGCCAAGCAGGGCGGCTGAACCTCATGGCCCTGCTTGAAGTAAGGGATCTTCGGGTCTCCTTCGACACCCCGGACGGCACCGTCCGCGCCGTCCGGGGCCTGTCGTTCGACGTCGAGGCCGGACAGACGCTGGCGGTGGTCGGCGAGTCCGGGTCGGGCAAGAGCGTCGCCACCCAGACCATCACCGGTCTGACCCGCGGAGCCGAGGTGTCCGGTACGGCGTTCTTCGACGGGACGGATCTCATCAGCGCGGACCAGTCGACCCTGCGCAGGTTGCGCGGGGCGCAGATCGGGATGATCTTCCAGGACCCGCTGTCCAGCCTGCACCCGCACTACCGGATCGGCTGGCAGATCGTCGAGATGATCCGGGCGCACGACACCGTGATCAGCAAGCAGGCGGCCCGGCAACGGGCCGCCGAACTGCTCACCCTGGTCGGCATCCCGCGGGCGTCGGAGCGGATCGACGACTACCCGCACCAGTTCTCCGGCGGGATGCGGCAACGGGTGATGATCGCGATGGCGATGGCGCTCGACCCGGCGCTGCTGATCGCGGACGAGCCGACGACCGCGCTCGACGTGACCGTGCAGGCCCAGGTGCTGAACGTGATGCGCCGCCTGCAGGAGCAGTTCGGTACGGCGATCATCCTGATCACCCACGACCTCGGCGTGGTGGCGGAGATGGCCGACGAGGTGGTCGTCATGTACGCAGGCGCGGTGATGGAACGGGCACCGCGTCGCGACATCTTCTACCGCAACCACCATCCGTACACCCAAGGCCTGCTGGCATCCCTGCCGGCCCGCAGCGGCGACCGGTTGACCCCGATCGCCGGCAGTCCGCCGAGCCTGATCAGTCTGCCCGCGGGATGTCCGTTCGCCGCCCGCTGCCCGCACGTGTTCGACAAGTGCCGCACCGAGCCGCCGCCGCTGACCAACGTCGGTGGCGACCCGCGGCACCAGTCGGCCTGCTGGCTGCCCCACACCGTGAACGAGGCGATCGCGTCATGAATGAGCGAAGCGAATTCATCAGAAAGCACAGCATGCTCGGAGCCTCATCCGCGCCCGGAGCGAAGCGAGGACGTGGATGAGCAACGTACTGCTGAAGGTCGATGACGTCCATAAGGAGTTCCCGACCCATTCGAAGGAGGTGGTCCATGCGGTCGACGGAGTCTCTCTCGAGGTGCACAAGGGCGAGACGCTCGGGCTGGTCGGCGAGACCGGCTGCGGCAAGTCGACGCTGGCCCGCTGCATGGCCCATCTGTACGACGTGACGTCTGGCTCGGTCTGGTTCGACGGGCAGGAGATCAGCACGCTGTCACGGCGGGCGATGCGGCCGGTACGCCGCGAGGTCCAGGTGATCTTCCAGGACCCGTACGGCTCGCTGAACCCGCGCCGCCGGGTCGGCTCGATCATCGGCGACCCGTTCGCCATCCACGGCATCGCGTCCGGGGCGGAACGGAAGAAGAAGGTGCAGGAGCTGATGGAGCTGGTCGGGCTGAACCCCGAGCACTACAACCGGTTCCCGGCCGAGTTCTCCGGTGGCCAACGGCAACGAATCGGGGTCGCACGGGCGCTGGCGCTGCGGCCGAAGCTGGTGATCTGCGACGAGCCGGTGTCCGCGCTGGACGTGTCGATCCAGGCGCAGATCATCAACCTGCTGGCCGATCTGCAGAAGGAGTTCGACCTGACCTATGTGTTCATCTCGCACGACCTGTCCGTGGTCCGGCACGTGAGCGACCGGATCGCGGTGATGTACCTGGGCAAGATCGTCGAACTGGCGCCCACGCACGAGTTGTTCGGGCAGACGCGTCACCCGTACACGCGGGCATTGCTGTCCGCGTTGCCGGTGGCTGATCCGGACACGGCCGACAGCCGTGAGCAGATCATCCTCGGTGGCGACATCCCCGCCGCGACGAACCCGCCGGAGGGGTGCAGGTTCCACACGCGGTGCCCGAAGGCGCGAGCCGACTGTGCCGCCGGGGAGCCGCTGCTGATCCCCGTCCTCGACGACCAGCACGACCACCGGACCGCCTGCTTCCATCCGCTGACGATCGGCGAGGACATGTCGACCGCCGTACCGGACCTGAAGGCATCATGACCGCAGCCATCGAAATGGTCGACGTTGTCGACGAGCCCAAGGCGATCGAGGGCCGCAGTCCGTTCGTGCTGGCGTTGCGGCGGCTGCGCAAGGACAAGGTGGCGATGATCTCGCTGGCCGTGATCGTGCTGATCGTGCTGATGGCGATCTTCGCGCCGGTCTTCGCGGCGATCACCGGTCATCCGCCGAACGAGCAGTACCGCGACATCGGCCTGACCCCGGACGGGTTGCCGCGCGGGCCGAACGGGACGTTCTGGCTCGGCACGGACGACCTCGGCCGGGACATCCTGGTCCGGATCGCGTACGGCGCTCGTGTCTCGCTGCTCGTCGGAGTGATCGCGACCGCGATCACCGTGGCGATCGGCGTCGTACTCGGGCTCGCGGCCGGGTTCCTCGGCGGGGTCGTCGACACGGTGCTCGCGCGGCTGATCGACGTCGTACTGTCGGTGCCGTTCCTGCTGGTGGCGATCGCGCTGGTGTCCGTCACCGGGCCGAGCCTGACGGTGACCGTGCTGGTGATCGGGTTCTTCAGTTGGGCGTCGGTGGCCAGGATCGTGCGTGGGCAGGTGTTGTCGTTGCGCGAACGCGAGTTCGTCGAGGCAGCCCGGTCGTTGGGGGCCGGTGACAGGCGGATCATGTTCGTCGACGTGCTGCCGAACGTGCTGGCGCCGGTGATCGTCTACACCACACTGCTGATCCCGGTGGTGATCGTGACCCAGGCGACGTTGTCGTTCCTCGGGCTCGGACTGCCGCCGCCAACGGCCGACTGGGGCGGGATGATCAGCGCCTCGCAGAACTACTACACGACCGCGTGGTGGTTCATCCTCTTCCCGGGCCTGGCCCTGCTGATCACGACGCTCGCGTTCAACCTGTTCGGTGACGGGGTCCGCGACGCCTTCGACCCCCGCGCAGATCGGACCTAGTGATGGCTCTCTTCCTGATCCGCCGGCTGGGGCACGGACTCCTGGTCCTGTGGCTCATCACGGTGGCCGTGTTCGCCCTGTTCTTCGTTGCCCCGAGCAACGTCGCCCAGACGCTGGCCGGCCGGCAGGCGACGCCGGAGACCGTTGAGCTGATCAAGCACCGGCTCGGGCTGGACCTGCCGGTGTGGAAGCAGTACCTGCACTTCGTCGAGAACGCGCTGCACGGCAACCTCGGGTACGACTACTACCACCAGGTGCCGGTGACAACGATCATCGGGACGGCGTTGCCGATCACGGTGTCGCTGGCGCTCGGAGCCGCCGTACTGTGGTTGGTGCTGGGCGTCTTCAACGGGGTCGTCTCCGCGGTGCATCCGCGGTCGCTGGCCGATCGCGGGCTGACGCTGTTCTCGTTGTTCTTCTACTCGTTCCCGTCGTTCCTGCTCGGGTTGCTGCTGCTGTACTTCCTGTACTTCCGGCTCACGCTGGCCGGGTTCCACTGGTTCCCGGCGGGTGGGTACTCCCCACTGACCGCCGGGGCGGGCGCCTGGTTCCAGCACCTGCTGTTGCCGTGGGTGGCTCTCGCTTTGTTGCTGGCGGCCACCTACACCCGGTTGACCCGCGGCTCGATGCTCGACGTCCTCGGCGAGGACTACATCCGGACCGCCCGGTCGAAGGGCATCCGGGAGGGCCGGGTGATCGTCCGGCACGGTCTGCGCAGCGCGCTGACTCCGGTGGTCACGCAGTTCGGCATCGACCTCGGTCAGCTGATCGGCGGTGTCGTCGTCATCGAGACCGTGTTCAGCCTGCCCGGCCTCGGGCAGACCGCGGTGACGGCGATCAACCAGCAGGATCTCCCCGTCATCATCGGGATCGTCCTGTTCGCCTCCGCCGCGGTGGTGGTCGCGAACATCCTGGTCGACATCGCGTACGCCTTCCTGGATCCGCGGGTTCGACTCCACTAGATGTACCGGAGGACAGGAGGTAGTGGCCGGTTGGTTGGCCTCTCAGGGGTGGGCCAAGCGGAGCCGCGCCGGTCGATGCTGACTACCTCCTGTCCTTCGGTACGGTGGTGCCGTGTCGATCGTGGTGTACGGCGCCGGCGGGATCGGCTGCTACGTGGGTGGACGGCTGCTCGCGGGTGGGGCCGACGTGGCGTTCGTCGGGCGGGAGCGGATGGCGGGCGAGCTCGCGGCCCATGGGCTGCGACTGACCGACTACCTCGGTGCGGATCTCCGGGTTGCCGAGGTTCGCTACGAGACCTCGCCTGAGGCGGCCGGGGCGGCGGATCTGGTCCTGCTGACCGTCAAGTCGGCGGCGACCGAGGCTGCAGCCGCCGAGTTGGCCGGTGTGCTCAAACCGGGTGCGATCGTGGTCAGCTTCCAGAACGGCATCCGCAACGGTGACGTCCTGCGGGAGCAGTTGGCGGACCAAGTCGTGGTGCCCGGGATGGTTCCGTTCAACGTCCTGAACCGTGGTGAGGAGTCTTCCACCAGGGCACCGCGGGCGCGCTCGATGTCCAGAAGCATCCAGGTCTCGCGCCGTACGTCGAGGACTTCGCCCGGGCCGGCCTGCCGCTGAAGCAGCACGACGACATCCTGCCGGTGCAGTGGTCGAAGCTCCTCCTCAACCTCAACAACCCGATCAACGCGCTCTCGGACCTCCCGTTGCGCGACGAGCTGTCCCAGCGGGCGTACCGTCGCTGCCTCGCCGCGGCCCAGGCCGAGTCACTCGCGCTCCTCGCCGCGCACGGCATCGAACCGGCTCGGATCCTGGCAGTGCCGATGCGCCGCTTCCCGGCCGTCCTCCGCCTGCCCGACTTCCTGTTCCGGCGCTTGGCCGGCTCGGTCCTCGCGATCGACCCGCTCGCCCGGACCTCGATGTGGGAAGACCTCAAAGCCGGCCGTCCGACCGAGATCGACTACCTGAACGGCGAGGTCGTCCGCCTGGCCGAAGCCCTCGGCCGCAAGGCTCCGGTCAACGCCAAGCTGATCGAGCTGATCCACAAGGCCGAGACCAACCATCACCCCTGGCCCGGCCCGGAACTACTCCGCGAACTGCAGCGGTAGCTTCGCCCGGACATCGACGCTCACGATGCCGTAGGTGAACCCGAGGTGCTCGTTCAGCCGGCGCATGTTCTCGTTGCCGCGCTGGGTCCAGGTGTAGATCTCGGTGATCCCGTGCTCGGCCGCCCAGGCCATGCTCGTTCGCTTCAAGGTCGAGGCGACGCTCTTGCCGCGCCAGTCCGGATGGACGGCGGTGTAGGCGACCTCGGCCCGCTCCGGTTGGTCCGTGTCGAGCATCAACCCGGCGACACCGATCACGTCGTCACCGACAACGGCCAGGAACATCGCCTCCGGGTTGTTGATCCACTCGGTCTCCCACTCCTCGGCCGAGACGTCCATCGGTGCCGGCACATCCAGGTCGGGAAGGGTCGGCACCGCCACCTGCTCGTACGCCTTCGCCCAGAGCTCGGGCCGCTCGGCCACGGTCACGATCCGGTACGCCGTCGGCTGCTCCGGCCACGGCTCGGCGCCGATCTTGCGGAGTTGCTCGACCTGGCGGTTCGTCTCGGTGAAACCGAAGTGGTCGGCGAACGCGCGTGACTCCTCGTCGTCGACCGAGCAGCCCGCGGCTTGGTACCCCTCGGCAACGGCATGCTCGGTCAGCGCACGCAGCAACTCGGTGCCTGCACCTTGCCGTCGCGCCTCGGGCCGGACCCGCGGTTTGATGGCCGCACGACCCGCCTCGCTGGAGTGATCCGACGTCCCGCTGCCGACGACCGCACCGTCCATCACGGCCAGCACCAGGAGCCGTCCGGGGTTCGCCAGCTTCTGCAGCTCGGCCACACTCGGGCAGCGCTCGTACGGCTGCACCGCGAGTCGCACCGCACGCCAGTCCTCGTAGTCCCGCTCCGACTCGACCGGCCGGATCACGATGTCACCCATGCTGCCAACCTTGCCCTACCCGGACTCCGTGCGCACTCGATTTCATCGTCTCAATATACGAGTAAGTTCTTCTCGAATTGTGGATGCAGCGGCAAGATGGCGCTGTGATCGACGCAGCAGTGATCGGTGGAAGTGTGGCAGGCCTGCAGGCGGCCCTGACCCTGGGACGGGCCCGGCGCCGAGTGGTGCTGTTCGACGACGGGAAGGCACGGAACCGGGCGGCTGAGCATGTCCACAACTTCCTCGGAGTCGAGGACACCGCACCCGGCGAGTTGCTGGCGCTCGGGCGCCGGCAGCTGCTGGAGTACGACGTCGAGGTGCGCGACACCCGGGTCGAGGACGTGACAGCAGACGGCGACAGTTTCGTCGTCGAGGGCCAGCGAGTGCGATCCGTCGTACTGGCGACCGGGCTGCGGGACGAGCTTCCGGACGTGCCGGGTGTGTGGGACTCGTGGGGTCGATCAGTTGTTGCGTGTCCGCACTGCCATGGCTGGGAGGTGCGTGACGAGCCGCTCGTGCAGCTCGGGATGCGCGGTCTGCCGGATCGCTCGGTTGCCCGGGCGCTGCTGCTCAGCAAGTGGAGCAACGACGTCGTCCTGTGCACCGATGGCGACGAACTCGGCGCCGATCACCTGACCAAGCTCGACAGGGCCGGCGTGACGACTCGCACCGAGCAGGTCGAGGCCGTTCAGCCGGCGGAGAACGACGTACGCGTGCTGCTGAAGGGTGGTGACACGTTGCTACCGCGGGCCGTGTTCGTGGTCGTCCGGCAGCACCAGCAGAGCGATCTTGCGACCAAGCTGGGCTGCGACGTGGTGGATGGCGCGGTCGCCGTCGACAGCTCTGGACTGACCAATGTCCCTGGTGTCTACGCGGTGGGTACGACGGCAGTCCCTGCCCTGTTCGCGATCGGCGCTGCCGGGCACGCGAGCACGACCGCGGTGGCCCTGCACGCGGACTTGCTCGACCGCGACCTCAGCTCATGACCGCGCAGCAGGTGGCAGGCGGGCAGGATCCCCGACGGTCCACTCCCCTGGCGCCCCGCTGAGCTCGTCCAGCTGCAGCAGGCACCACGGCGACAGGCCGCGAAAGTCGCGCATCTCCGACCATTCGACCCAGCGGTACGACGCGACCTCTGCCGGATCTGGCGTGGGTTCCCCGGACCACCGGACCCGGTAGACCGGGCATATCTCGTTCTCCACCACGCCGGTCGGCATCTCGGCGCGATAGCGGAACTCCGGCAGCACCAGCTCGACGCCATTCGCGACGATCCCCAGTTCGTCGGCGAGCCGCCGCCGTACCGCATCCGGGACCGGCTCACCGGGAAGTGGATGCCCACAGCAACTGTTGGTCCAGACCCCGGGCCAGGTCGGCTTGGTCAGCGCGCGCTGGGTCAGTAACACCCGACCGGCGTCGTCGACGACGTAGCTCGAGAACGCCAGGTGCAGCGGGGTCGCGGAGTGGTGGACCGTTGCCTTGGCCTCGGTCCCGATCGCCCGTCCGGCGTCGTCCAGCAGCACCACTCGCTCCTCCGTCACACCCCGAGGGTAGGCGGATACCCGGCTGCGGGCCCAATGCGCCGGTGCTACCCTGACGCCGTGATCAAGCGACGCGTGGCATATCGACCGGCTCTGGGAGGGGCCGGCATCCGGTAGTCCCCACAACTCGCTCCACCCAGAGCCTCCGAGGCAGGAACCGACCGGGTTCCTGCCTCTTTCCGTTGCCGGAGGCGCTGTCGGTGCCTCCTGACCTGTCGAGAGGACCCGATGAACGACCCGACCACGGTGATCGACCGATTACGTCGTACCACCGACTCCATCGTCGGCGAGGCCGACCTGCGCGAACGGCTGGCGACCGGGCGGCCGTTGCGGATCAAGTACGGCGTCGACTGCACCGCGCCGGATCTGCATCTCGGCCACGCGGTCAACCTGTGGATGATGCGGCAACTGCAGGACCTCGGCCACCTGGTCGTATTCCTGCTCGGCGACCTGACCACTCGCGTCGGCGACCCGACCGGCCGGTCCGAGACCAGGCCGGTGCTGACGCCGGAAGAGATCGACGCGAACGCGACGTCGTTCCTCGAGCAGGTGTCGCTGGTACTGCGGACGGATCCCGCGGTGTTTGAAGTACGGCGGAACTCCGAGTGGTACGACGGGATGCAGGTCGCGGAGCTGCTCGGTCTGTTCGCGCAGGTCACGCATGCACAACTGATGGCGCGGGACATGTTCCGGGAGCGGGTCGCGGCCGGGCGGGAGATCGCGGTGCACGAGCTGGTGTACCCGGTGCTGCAGGGCTACGACAGCTTCGCGGTGCAGAGTGATCTGACCATCGTCGGCTCGGACCAGTTGTTCAACGAGCAGCTCGGCCGGCACTTCCAGCAGCGCCTGGGCGCGCCGCCGCAGGTGGTGATCACGACCACGATCACGCCGGGCCTCGACGGACGGGCGAAGCAGTCGAAGTCGCTGAACAACTACGTCGGGCTGACGGACCCGCGGCGGGAGAAGTTCGGCAAGTTGATGAGCATCCCGGACGACTTGGTCGAGCCGTACGCCCGCGTCTACACCGAACTCCCCACGGACACGGTCGCCGCGCTGGGCTCCGCGGCCGCGCACGGTGGTCCGCAGGCCCGCGATGCCAAGCTCCGCGTGGCCGCTGCCGTGGTGACGCGCTACCACGGTGCGGGTACGGCGAAGGCCGAGCTGGAGGCGTTCCGGCGTACGTTCTCTGACCGCAATCAGCCCGAGGAGATGCCGGAGATCGTCGTCGACAGTACTGTGAGGACCGCGCTCGATCTCCTGCGCGCGATCCGGCCCGGCGACAGCAACTCCGAGCTCCGGCGGCTGATCCGCCAGGGCGCCGTCACCATCGACGGCACCCGCGTGGATGACCCGGCGGAGGCCGTCGACCTGGGCGACGGCGTTGTGATCAAGTCCGGCGCACGTACTTGGCACCGAGTCAGACGACACTGATCACGTGGAGACGAAGACGGTCGAGGCAGTGGTCAGCGTCGGGCACCGCTACGTGGGACGGGTGCCGGCGTTCGAGGTCGAGCCGGCGTGGTGGTCAGAAGTCGAGGGCGTGACTCGGCAGCTCGACCAGTTGCTCGGCGTGCGGACTATAGTGCTGCGACTCGTTCACGCGGACGAGGCTGTGGTCGGTCGTGGTGGTCGGGTCGTCTATCACGTACAGGCGCTGGGCGAGCCGCGGGCCGGCGTAGTGGACGAGACGCCGTACGACGGTTGGGACGCGATCGTCGCGGCCGAACCACTCCGGGCAACGTGGGCGGAGGTGGACGGACCGGGCTGGCTGATCGAGTGGGCGCGAGGCATCATCGGCCCACTCGATCCGGTCCAGGTCAAGACCTGGAACCTGTCCTGCCTGATCCGCTTCCCGGGCGCCTGGGCGAAGGCGACGAGCCGGTTCGGCAGCATCGACGCCGATATCATTGATCACATCCACCGGTACGACGGTCGGCTCGCACCCACCGTCCTCGGTACGTCGGCCGGCAACCGCTGGTCCCTGCTCGCCCACGCGCCCGGAGCCGACTGCTGGGAGCCGGATCCGCCGACGATCGAGGACGTGGTCAGCCGGTGGGTCGCCGTACAAGCCGAGCTTGCGGCGGAGGTGGACGAGCTGGACGCGCCGGTGCTGCGACCGGAGCACCTGGCGGATGAAGTGTCCCGGCTGCTGACCATCGTCGCGCTGCCCGGTGACGACGTACTCGCGGTGGAGGAGCTGCTGACGAAGCTGCCCGGCATCCTGTCCGAACTGGACGCGTCAGGTCTGCCGATCACGCTGGTGCACGGCGACTTCCATCCGGGCAACTGGCGTTCGGACGGCACCAACCGGGCGATCGTCGACTGGGCGGACAGTTTCGTCGGCCATCCGGCCACCGACATCCAGCGGCTCCGCGGATGGATGCCGCAGGCAAAGGGTGATCACGCGGTCGAGGTCTGGTCCGCGGCCTGGAAGCGCCGGATCCCGAACAGCGAACCGTTCCGGGCACTACAGCCGATGACGGTGCTCGGGCGCCTGGTCGGGGCGGTCATGTACCAGCGGTTCCTCGAGAACATCGAGCCGGACGAACGCATCTACCACGCGGACGACCCGCGCACCGAACTCCAAGCCGCGGTCGAGGCTATGCGGGCTTGCGGGTGGTGACCAGCCAGGCCGCCGACGGGTAGTCGACGCCGCGACCGAGCTGGATGAGTTCTTGCATGGGCTCGCATTCGGGGGTCTGGAAGCCCGCGGTGGTGAGGATGTGCGCTACCCGCGCGGGGTCGGCGAAGGCGAACGGACCGGGTACGTCGAGCCGCGGCGTAGGGCCGGTGGTGAGTTCGGCGTACCACGGGTTCCGGCTCGGCGCTTGCCAGACCAGTAGCGCGACGCGCCCACCAGGGCGCAGCGCTCGCGCGAGATTGGTGAAGGCCGCGATCGGGTCGGCGAAGTCCGTGCAGCCGGTACGGCTGAGGAGGACGTCGAAGGTTTCGGGCTCGAAGGCATGCACTTGTGCGTCGGCCGGCACGAACGTCGCGGTGACGGCGCCAGTCTCCTCCGCACGACGGGTCGCCTCCGCCAGCGCCTGCTCCGAAAGGTCCACGCCAACGGCCGCGCCGGAACCCGCGAGCCAGGCGGCGGCGCGCGTCGTACCGCCGGTTCCGCAGCCGATGTCGAGGACGCGATCACCGTCCCGGATGGCGGCCGCCCGGAGCAGCCAGTCGTCGTACCGATACAGGCTGTTCTCAGTCAGCCCGGTGCTGTAGGCGAGATCGATGCCGCTCATCCTGGTCCCCTTTCCTTGCCCTCCTGTACGGATCAGCTGGTGATCCGGTTCATGTGACAGGCTGTCGCCTCGAGCCGAAGGGGTGGTGTGCATGACAGTCCTGGTGACCGGCGCGAGCGGGAACGCGGGCGGCGCGGTGGTGCAGTCGCTGGCGAGCAAGGGGATCGCGGGCTGGGCGCTGATCCGGTCGGACACTCCTCTGCCGAGCGGGATCGAGCCCGTGTACGGCGATCTGAACAAGCCGGACTCGTTCGTACTTGACGGGGTGACGGGGATCTTCCTGCTCAGTGGTTACGACCGGGTCGAGGAATTGCTCGCGAACGCGGTCCGGGCGGGAGTGCGGAAGGTCGTGCTGCTGTCGAGCAGTTCGCTGGCCGGCAGCGATACGTCGAACGCGATCGCCGGGTATCACCAGGCGGCCGAGGAGGCGGTGAAGGCGTCCGGGCTGGAGTGGACGTTCCTGCGGCCGAACTCGTTCATGTCCAACACGCTCCGCTGGCTTGATCAAATCCGCGCAGGTGACGTGGTGCGGGTTCAGTTCCCCGACGTACCGATCGCGACGATCCATCCGCGAGACATCGGAGATGTGGCCGTCCGTGCGTTCACTGCCGACGACCAGGTCGGGGCGATCCTGCGCCTCACCGGTCCCGTCGCGCTCACGCCTCCGCAGCAGGTCGCGGTTCTTGCCGAGGCGATTGGGCGCGGGTTGACGGCGTACCCGATGAGCCGGGCGGAGACGCATGACGAACTGCAGGCATCGATGCCCGCGCCGTACGCCGAGGCGATCGAAGGGTTCTTCGGAGACGGGACGATCGATGAGACGACAGTCAACGACACGGTCCAGACGGTGACCGGTCGGGCGCCGCGCACGTTGCAGGACTGGGTTCGCGAGAACGCAGGGCTGTTCGCGTAGGGGCACCGGAGCGGGTAGCGTCGCGGTGAGGAGGTCTCGCGGTGAACCACTTGCTGGACCGGGTGCGGCAGTTCTGGCTGTCCCGTCATCCGCGCACGCGGGCACTGGCCGTGCTCGCGCCGTTCATCGCGCAGTACCACGCCATGACCGGCCACGATCTGACCAACCGGGTCCTCGGCGACAGCGTGATCCTGGGCCTCGCCGCGATGTACGGCGCGCTGCCGCGAGCCGCCGAGCAGAGCGCTGAACGCTGGCTGGCCGAATGCGCCGTGGCCGTCGACCGCGCCGCGAATACGCACTGGCAGCTCAACCAGCAGGCGAACGACCTGCTCCCCGAGGTGTCCGAGGCGATCTGGCGCCGGCTGCACTATCTCGATCCGGGCGGTCGGTCCTAGCTTGGGGCATTAGGCCGGGCTGAGTGCGGCGACGTACTCCGTCCCGGTGCAGACCGTGCCCAAGCGCGGGAAGACATAGGACACCGCGAAGTCGTGGGCTTGCTGGTCCAGGCCGGTCATCGCGTCGGTGAGGTAGACGGTGTTGTAGCCGAGATCGTCCGCGGCCCGGCCGGTGGACTCGACGCCGAAGTTGGTCGCGATCCCGGCCAGCGCCACGGTCTCGATCCCGCGCGACTGCAGTTCGTCGTCCAGACTCGTCCGGCCGAAGGCTCCGATCGTCCGCTTCACGATCTCGAGGTCACCCGGCTGCGGGTCGAGTTCCGGTGCGAGCCCACTCCCTTCCGGCTGTGCGTCCAGCCCCGGTCGCTCGACTCGGACGTTGACCACCAGCCCACCGACCGACCGCGTCGCCTTCGCCAGCGCCACGCATCGCTCGAGCACCATCGGTCCGGCCAGCGGCGCCGTGTCGAGTGCGACGATGCGCGGCATCAGGTCGATCAGGACGAGAGCAGTACTTCGGGGATCCAGGCTGAGCGTGGTCACGTACCGACACTAGCGGCCAGGGAATCCGCGAAGGCAACATCCCGCTCGGTGCCGGAGAAACCGAGCCGCCAGCGACCGCCGTCGTACTTGCCCGGTGGGAGCGCGCGTCCGCCTGGTTGCCACAGCGGCTGCCAGGCGACCGCGCCGTTCGACGGGTCGTACCAGTGGTTGTCCTCGGACCAGGCCGAGCCCGGCCGGTACGCCGTCACCACGCTGAGGCCGGCGGCTGTCGCCATCGACCATCGCGGCAGTCCGGCGACGTCGCCGTCGCGGCCGAATCCGCCGGGGTCGCCTTGATCGGGCAACGCGGAGTCGACGTTCAGCGCGACCTCCCAGACGGATGCGTTCGTTGGTGCCTTCACGGTCCACGCGAGGCGCGTGTCGAACGTGGTCGGGCCGAAGTCGAACGTCCAGTCCGCGGCGACCGGCTCATCGCCGAAGGAGATGCCGCGTAGGGTCAATGACTCGCGGCCCGCGTCTACCTTCGTTGCCGGGCCGCTGATGTCGGTGGCGCCGAAGTTCCCGACTGCCAGGTACGGCGCTGTAGAGCGTCCGGTCGAGTCCAGCGCAGGGCGGTAGTTGCGGCGGCCGGTTGGGTCGACGTCGAGACTCGTGAGTGCTGATCGAGGGCTGGTCTCGATGGTCGCCCTGTAGTGGTTGGTGGTCACCACGCGGCCCTTCGTCACCTGCAGTTTGGCGAAGTCGAGCGGCGCGATGAACAGGCCGCCCTTCCCCCAGCCTGCTCCGGTGACGTACCAGTTCTGGCCGTCCTGCACGACCTCGGCCGCGTGCGCGGGGATGGTCCCGGCGAGCTGCTCGGTCGTGAAGTGCAGCGGATCGTTGCTCTTGTAGACCTTTGTCGACTCGTAGCCACCGTCACAGCAGACGAACAGGTACCAATCCGCTCCGCGCTGGACGACGAACGGCGACTCGGTCGGGCCACCGAAGGTCCCGGTCGACGGATGCTGGAACGCTGTCTGGCGGTCGCTCCAGTGCTTCAGGTCCGTACTGGTGCGGTAGGCAACGATATGGTTGCCGCCGGCCGGCGTCGAGTTGGCGGTGTAGTACATCACCCATTGGTCGCCGACCTTGCGGACCATCGGATCACGACCGTCGAAGCCATCCGTGAACAGCGGGTTGGCCGCATCGCGGGTCCAGGTCATGAGATCGGTCGACGTCGCCAGATGCATCCGGTACGCCGTGTGGTCCGGCGTACCGGCGGCGTAGAACATGTAGTAGGTGCCGGCGTCGTACATGACGTATGGCGCCCAGATGTGGCTCTCCCCTGCGGCCGGGTCGGCGATCAGTGCCGGCGGTTGCTTCGTCCATGGACCGTTGGGGGTTGGCGCGGTTGCGTGGCCGAAGCTCTTCTCGTCGAGCGGGTTGGCCGGCTCCGCGTGCGTGATCGCGTACACGTGCCAGGTGCCGGTCGCGCGGTCCTGCACCAGGGTGTGGTCGTTGTAGTACCACGGCTCGGTCTCGCCCACGCTCGGGTCGTAGACCTTGGCGAATTGGCCGGCCGCGACGACCTTGTCGATCTTGACGTACGGCGTGATCCGCACGTGCCCGGATGAGGGTGACGCGGCGGACTGCAGCGGTACGGCGAGGACGGTGAGGCCGACCAGTGCGGCGAGGAGTTTGCGGATCATGAGTTGAGCTCCAGGTCGAGCAGGTCGACGCCGACGAGGAAGCCGGTGGAGGCCGGGTTCTTGCCGGTCAGGGTGATGACGAGTTGGTGGTTACCGGCAGTAAGTTGCGCGCTGCCGAGGTCGAGCTGCTGCGTGCTGACTCCGGAGGCGGAGTAGCCGTCGAAGTTGACGGCCGCTGCTGTGTCGATCTGTAGGTCGGTGATGCCGTAGTCACCCGCCTTGGTCAGCACAGTCGAGAGGTTGTAGGAGCCGGTCGACGGGACGCTGAAGCCCAGCACGACCTTGTCGCCGGCCTTGGTGGCGTGGATCCAGGCCTGCGATCCGCCCGACCAGCTCACGCCGCAGCAGTTGCCCTGCGGGTCGACCGGGACCGTCGACGAGACCGGCGGCAGCATCGACTCGGCCTCGAGTCGCATCGTGTTGCCCGTGGATCCCTGCGCGGCAGCGGACTTGACGCTCACGTGACCGGCGAGGTCGACGGCGGCGACACGGTAGGACCAGGTCTCGTTCAGCCCGAGGTTGCGGTGCACGAACCCGGGCAGTGGGCTGGTGCCGATCAGCTTCTCGGTAGCTCCCGCCTTCGCGCCGTAGATGTTGTAGTGCGCGATTCCACTGTCGTCACTCGTGTCCGACCAGGTCAGGCTGATCGCGTTGTCGGCCCGGCCCTTGGCCGTGAGTCCCGTCGGTTGCGCCGGGCCGCGCTTGTCGTCGTACGGGAGAACCAGCGATTGGACGACGTACGACGATGCGGTCCAGCTCGGTCCGGCGGCGGGCTTCAGCTCGATGTCGAGCTTGGTCCGGCCGAAGGTGAGTGCCGCGGGCAACTGGAAGTTGTCGTCCAGCCAGCGCTGGTGATCGTTGCCGAGCGGCTGCAACCAGGTGCCGGCGTCCTTGCCGTTGACGAACACCTGGGCCGACTGGCCGGCGACGTTCTGGTCGCTCATCCGGCGCAGCGTCACGCCGCGGTTGACCGGGTCGGTCTTGACGCTGAAGCGGATCGGCTGGGTGGTCGCGCGGACCTGGCCGGTCAGCGTCGTGTCGTCGTGATCGCCTTCGTACACCGAGCTCACGTCGTACGTCTGCGCGCCGGTGTCGGCGTACCCGTGCTGCTGGAGGCTGGCGGCAGAGCCGGTGTCGATGCGGTCGGTCTCGCGGGCGCCGAACTTCGCCGCGGTGTAGAGGAATGCGGTCGAGCCGTAGATCGCCGGATGGTCGTCCTGTTGGCCGTGCTCGATGCCGAAGTCGAGCTGGTTCTGGAAGGCGATCGAGTCGGTGATGTGCAGTCGCCAGGCGCCGTCGCACTCGTTGGTGCAGAAGCCGGCCCGCACTTCGTGCGCGGAGTTGCCGTGGAACGGGGTCGAGTAGGTGCCGGCATTGAAGTACCAGCCCGACTCGTAGTAGTCCTCGGTCCCGGTGCCGTGGATTGCCGGGGTGCGCTCGCCGTCGACGTATACGCGCTCGTCGCCCTCGAGGTAGCCGCGAGTGTTGCCGTCGGCAAGTAGTCCCTCCATGGTCTGGGAGACGCCGACGAACTTGCCGCGGCCGGTGACGTCGGCGAAGTTCCAGTCGCTGCCCTGGGTGGTCTCGCCGCGTTGCGAGATCGTACTGAAGTAGCCGGTCTTGCCGGTCACCAGGTCGACCGCCTTGCGCGCGTCCTGACTCGAAGTAACTTCGGCCTGACCGTTCAGCGGGTACGCCGAGGTGTTGACCAGGCTGACCGTGGCGCGGGCGGCGTACGGCATCGGCCACCAGGACGAGTACCAGCCGTCCGGGTCCATCCCGAAGAACAGCGAGCGGACCGGGTTCTCGCCGAGGCCCGAGCCGAAGAACTCACCGATCGGGGCGTCGACCCGCTTCTCGCCGTCGATCGTCACCTGGACACGGACGCCGGCCAGCAACGAGTCCGACGGCTTCACGCGGGCCGCGTCCTCCTCGGTGGCGGCGTACGCCATCGCGTGCGAACCGCTCCAGTTCTGCTGGGTGATCTCGTAACCGTGCGCCTGCTCTTCCGCGACGTGGTCCGGACCGACGTCGAGGGTGTCCGTGCGCTTCGCCGTACCGCCGACGATCGAGTCGGCCCAGTAGGTGAACTCGTTGAAGTCGAGGTCGGACGAGATGAACTGGTTGGTGATGGTGATCTCGGACTTACCGGCAGTAAGTTCGGCCGGCAGGTCGACGATCTGGTCCGCCCACTGCGCGCCCTGAGCCTTCAGCGGCGCCCACTCGCCCGCCTCCGCGCCGTCGACGAGCACCTTGGCGCGCTGGTTGCCGATCCGCAGGTCCATCCGTCGGATCAGCTTCACACCGGTGTTCGCGGGATCGATCTTCATCGTGAACTTGCTGCCGCCGACGAACGCACGACCGTCGTCCGCGAACGACTGCAGGTCCAGCCCTTCGATCTCGGGCAGCTTCAGCCGGAGCGCGCCGACCTCACCCGGGCCGCGGTTGTCGGCCAACGTGACTCGCTTGCCGGGGGCAAGCTTCACCGGGGTCGCGGTGGTCTTGCTGTTCGGCTGGGCCGGCTTCGGGTCCTTCGTGCCGGCTGCCTTCAGCAGGGCGACGACGTCCTCGGCCTTGTCGCTCGGGTCGAACGTGCTGATGCCGTTGGCGTCGGGGAACTGGCGGTAGTCGACGTGGTAGAAGAACGGGTTGGTCTGGGTGGTGATCCGCATCGAGGAGCGGTACGGCATCGGCACCCGGATGTAGACGCCACCGCTGGTCTCGATCCCGTTCGCGACCAGCGGGAACGTGAACGGCGCGCCGAGCTTGCCGTCGACGACATCCTGCAGCGATGCGTGCAGCACCTGCTTGCCGTCGAGCTCGACGGTGATGGTGCCGGTCTTGCTGACGTTGCCCTCGTCGCGGGTGAACCAGATCGACGCGACCTCACCAGGGCCGCTGTCCTCCGCGATCACGCAGCCGGCCGAGGTGGTGCGCAGACAGGAGTACTTGCCGTCGAACCCGTCGTTGTTGGTCCCGTCCCGGCCGAAGCTGGAGAACTGTTTGGTCCGGACACCGGTCTGCAGCTCGGGCAGCCGGTCCAGGTTGCGGTACACCTGCCAGCCGACCGGTCCGTTGTCGTTCCCGGCGTACGTCGTACCTGATGCCGTCGAGGCGTTCACGACGGAGAGAGCGAGCAAGGCGCTGACAGCGAGCGCGGCAACACGACGGAACATGGGCGGGACCTTCCGGCGGGCGGTGTCGGAAATCGATTTCTCAGATGTTTACCATCGATGCACAGCGATTGAGAAGGGCTCGGCCACGTCGAATTGGTCCGTCCACCGATCGGGCCCGCCGACGACGAGGGTTGCCGGGCGCGCCAGACTAGGTCGCACACACCTTGACCAGCGGGAGATTCGATGAGTTCTGCTCCAGCCCAGATCGCCGTCACCGGCCTCGCCGTGATGGGCCGCAACCTGGCCCGGAACCTCGCGCGCAACGGGTTCCGCGTCGCCGTCCACAACCGGTCGAAGGGCCGCACCGACGCTCTGATCCAGGAGTTCGGTCACGAGGGCGAGTTCGTGCCCGCGGACGACCTGCCCGCGCTGGTCGCGTCGCTGGAGCGGCCGCGCAAGATCATCATCATGGTCCAGGCCGGTCCGGCCACCGACGCGGTCATCGACGAGCTCGTCCCGCTGCTCGAGGAGGGCGACATCGTCGTCGACGCCGGCAACGCGCACTTCCTCGACACCCGTCGCCGGCAGGACGCACTACAGGCCCAGGGCCTGCACTTCGTCGGCAGCGGCGTGTCCGGTGGCGAGGAGGGCGCGCTGAACGGCCCGAGCATCATGCCCGGCGGTTCGGTCGAGTCGTACGCCGCACTCGAGCCGATGCTGACCAAGATCGCGGCCCAGGTCGGCGACCAGCCCTGCTGCGTACACGTCGGCCCGGACGGCGCCGGCCACTTCGTGAAGATGCTGCACAACGGCATCGAGTACGCCGACATGCAGCTGATCGCGGAGGCGTACGACCTGCTCCGGCACGTCCTCGGACTGTCGCCGTCCGAGCTGGCCGATGTGTTCCGGGAGTGGAACACCGGCGACCTCGAGTCGTTCCTGATCGAGATCACCGCCGACGTACTCAGCCAGACCGACCCGACCACCGGCGGTCCGTTCGTGGACATCGTCCTGGACCAGGCCGAGCAGAAGGGCACCGGCCGCTGGACCGTGCAGTCCGCGCTCGACCTGGGTATCCCGGTGAGCGGCATGGCGGAGGCTGTGTTCGCGCGCTCTCTGTCCGGTGACGTCGTACGGCGGTCCGCTGCGGCCGGCGTACTCCCGGGGCCGGCGTCGGAGAAGGCCGACGTGGATCGGGACGCGTTCATCGACGACGTACGACATGCGCTGTACTCGTCGAAGCTCGTGGCGTACGCGCAGGGGTTCGACGCGATCCGAGCGGCCAGCGAGCAGTACGACTGGGACATCGACCTCGGCGCGATGGCAACGATCTGGCGCGGCGGCTGCATCATCCGCGCACGCTTCCTGGACCGCATCAAGGAGGCATACGACCGCAACCCCGCACTCCCGTCCCTCTTGGTGGACGACTACTTCAAGGAAGCCGTCGCCAACGGCCAGGAATCCTGGCGCCGCGTCGTCGCGACCGCAGCCCAGGTCGGCGTACCAGCCCCCGGCTTCTCCGCCGCTCTCTCCTACTACGACGGCCTCCGAGCAGAACGCTTGCCCGCAGCCCTCATCCAGGGCCTTCGAGACCTCTTCGGAGCCCACACCTACAAACGAGCAGACCGCGAAGGCACGTACCACCTCGAATGGTCCGGAGACCGCTCAGAAACCCGGTCCTGAGCCCGACGGCCAACACGCCATGCCCGGCGACTGATCACCGCGGTTTCCACCCCGCCCCTGAGCACAGCGAGGGGGCGGGGTGCGGAGTGCAGCAGAACTTCTGGAGGTAGATCGGCCACTGCACGCTCCAACTGAGCGCTGCGTTCGGCGCGGCAGGTGGGTCGCAGGCACCATGGACCACATGCATGCGACTGTGAGAGACACGCAGGCCGGGCAGGCGCCCACACTCTTCTTGATGGTTGGCCTTCCCGGGTCCGGGAAGACCCTTCGAGCGCGGGAGTTGGCGGCGGAGCGCGGAGCCCTGCAGCTCACCCCCGACGACTGGGCGCTCACCCTCTTCGGCCAAGAAGACCGTCACCAGGAGCCCGGCGGCAAACGGTGGCTGCTGGAGGGCCGACTCGTCGCACTGGCCATCGACGCCCTGCGCCTGCGGCTCAGCGTCGTTCTTGACTTCGGATTCTGGTCGCGTGATGAGCGCTCCGCCCTGCGCTGGATGGCCGCTTCAGTGGGAGCGTCATGTGAGATCGTGTACCTGCCTGTGGAACGCGAGGTGCAATGGAGCCGGATTCAGAACCGCTGGAAACACTCGCCAGAGCAGACGTTCCCTATGGCCGAGGCGGAGCTCGACCCCTGGAGAGAGCGCTTCGAGGTCCCCGACGCAGACGAGCTCTCCGGTTCGTTTCTGCCCTCCCCGCCACCCGGGGATGAGACCTGGTTCGACTGGGCACAGCGATTTTGGCCCTCCCTCGCTCAGAGCTTGAACGGGCGACTCTCCGAGAGATGACGGTCCACGGCGTGTGCACCGCGTAGGCGAGCGAGGTCCTCCACCATCCGCTGCTGGTGCCAGATTGGCTTGCGTCTCGAACGTATGTTCTAATAGACGCTCAGCGCCAGCCCGCTCACTGCGGGCGATGTTCACAAGGAGATCGCCGCAACGATGACTGTAGACACTCTGGCAGTAGAAGCGCCGTCGGACGTCGCCGACACTCCCGACACCCTTACCCCGACGGACGCCGCCGCTCCGGCCGACCCCACCACCCCGACGCCCGACGCGCCCGAGGCGGACAAGCCGAAGAAGGCCCCGGCGAAGAAGGCCGCGAGCAAGAAGACCAAGACCCTCGAGCTGACGCTGACCGTCACCGGTACCGCAGACGGCGAGTGGCACGCCGAGCTCAAGCAGGGCAGCACGTACCTGGCCCGCAACCTCGCCGTCGCAGCCGCCGCCGTCTCCCGCGCCGCCAAGGAACTGCACGAGGACCTCTCGACCCCGATCGACGAGGTCATCGAAGCCGCCCGCGAACAACAGGCCGCCAAGGTAGCCGCCCTAGAAGCCGAGCTAGAAGCCGCCCGCAAGGCCCTGGCCGACCTCGCAGACTGACCCCCGCCGGCCACCGCAGATCTCAGCCAACAACAACCGCTTGAACGACGGTCGCTTGAACGACGGTGGCTTGAGCGACGGTGGCTTGAACGACGACCGGTTGTGCTACGGCCGCTTGCGCGACATGCAGCTTGACGACAACTGCTGACGTTTGGTGCTTCCCACCCGTCCGGCCACGGACACATAGGCGCCGACCCGCACAAGGGTGGGAAGTACCAAACGGCAGCTACCCGCAGACACCGCGGCGGCCGCGGCAGCGGCAGCAGCTCCCAGACCCGGCAACAAAATGTGACGAACCCGGCGCGCCGCACCTCTGGGCGCGGTCGTGATCGAGGCCTTACCGTAATTCCCTGGGCCGATCCTCCTGGGCCCTGGCCGCTCCCGAAGTGAAGGGGTCAGATGAGCACCTTTCAGGACATGGGATCGCTCCTGCTGGTCCGCGGCGCGGACGAACTCGAGCACGCGGGCGGAAGCCTGTACGTCCACCTCCACCGCGTCGCCAAGCGCCTCACCACCCTCGGCGCCTCCGACACGCTCGTCCTGGCCGGCCTCGCCCACGCCGCCTACGGGACCGACGGTTTCCCCACCCACCTGTTCGACTGGCAGAACGAACGCCCGGTCCTGGAGGCCGTGATCGGCCCCGAAGCCGAGCAGATCGTGTACCGGTACGGCGCCTGCGACCGCGAAACCACCTGGCGTGACCTGGCCGAACACCGCACGGTCACCGACCGCTTCACCGGTACGTCGGAGGAGCTGTCCACCGCGGATCTCCGCGACTTCGTCGACCTGACGATCGTCAACGAACTGGACGTCCTCGACCACGCTCCGGATCTGGCCCCGAAGCTCCACCAGTTCCTCCAGGAGCAGCTCCCGCGCTGGCAGTCCCTGGCGTCCCCCGCCGTCCTCACCGAGGCCAACCGGGTCGTCCAGTTCTGACCAACCCAGCCTCCAACGACCACCTGCCTTTACCGGCGAGCGGCGTACCTGGAAAACCGCTGCGCGCCGACGCATGATCGGTACATGGCCAGGTATGAAGTGGTTGCTCGCGCAAAGACCAATCGACTGTCCAACGCCGACTACATCGACCTGGCGCTCGGGTCGTACGCCCTGGACGCCGGCATGCGCTTGTGCCGCGTCGAGGACCTGCCCGACGGCACGATCGCGATCGTCCTCCAGCACAAGCTCTCGCCGCGCAAGCACGACTCTGCCTGCGCGATGGCCAACCGCAGCCTGGCTCAGCTAGGCATCCCGGCGAACCAGGTCGAGCAGATCGACCTCCACCGCCTCTCCCGCAAAGGCCGCACCCTCGTCCGCTCCTGGTCCGGCCCCGGCAACCCGCCCGGCCCAGACCTCTCCGGCGACCGCGAACCCCGCAACCCCAAGCCCACCCCGCCCCACCTCTCCATCCACCTGGACCTCCCCAAGACCTGACCTCCCGGGCACCTCGCCGACGCGCCGGGGACGCCCTGCCTCCGCCGAGTCGTGGAAATTTGCCCTCTTCTACAGGTTTCGAGGACGCGGATCACGACTCGGCGACGCCTGTGGACGACCGAGTTCGCGGTCGGCGGAGGTCCGGGATAGTGGATGGGTGGAACGGGTCTTCACGGCGGCGCAGGCGCTGAGGGCCGGAATGTCGCCGGGGATCCTGCGAAGCGCGCGCTTTCGACGCGTGGTGGGGTCCGCGTACGTTCGAGCCGACATCGCTCTGACGTCGCGGGTGCGCGCCGAGGCAGCTCTCCTACTCGTGCCTGGCGGAGTGGTCAGTCACCACACAGCGCTGGAGCTTTGGAGCGCGATTGAGCTGACCTGCGACGAGTTGCAGGTCAGCGTCCGGCGCGATCCACACAGTGTCGTGCCACGCGTGCGCGGTCTCCGGGTGCACGAGGTCCGCGAGATCCAGGCGGTGAACGTACTCGGTCTGCCGCTGACACCACCGGCACGAACGTTCCTCGATCTCGCTCGGTACTGCGATCTGACTGAGCTTGTCACGGCCGGAGACGCCCTGGTCCGCCGTACAGGCGTAGACCCTCAGCACCTGATCGACACTGTCACCGCAGCGAACGGCGTACGCGGTGTCCGGCTGGCGCGGACGGCTGCCGCCCTCGTCCGGCAAGGCGTCGACTCTCCGATGGAGTCTCGGCTGCGCCTCCTGCTTGTGCTGGCCGGGCTACCCGAGCCAGACATCGGACTGATCGTCCGCGACTCCGATGGTGGCTGGCTGGCGAAACCCGATCTGTGCTACCCGGAGCTGAGAATCGCGATCGAGTACGACGGCCGCCATCACCTGCTCGACATCGGACAGTGGCGGCGAGACATCCGCCGCCGCGAGAACCTCGAACGCGAAGGCTGGCTGGTCCGCGTCATTACAGCCCACGATCTCCTGCATGCTCCAGCCACAGTCGTCGCTCGCATCTCGCAGGACCTCCGCAGCCGAGGCCACCGCCACCACCTCGCGGCCTGAGCCTGACGCGCGGCGGCCCCCGAGTCGTGGAAATCTGCGCCACCAGTCGAACCAGGTGAGCTTGAATCCACGACTCGATCGCGGCACGCCAGTCCTCGATCGCCTCGTACTACGGGGTGACTACTTCGAAGCGGGTGGCGTAGCGGGTGCCTAGGTGGGTGCCGGCGGGGCGGGAGACGCCTTCCAGGAATTCGGTGGGGTCGAAGTGGGGCCAGTTCAGGCCTTCGATGTAGGCCTTGTGGGCGTTCAGGGACTGGACGCCGATGTCGAAGGTGTCGGTGGTGTCGACGGCGTGCTTGGCGTTGGGTGAGCCCGCGACCCAGACCTGCCGTACGCCGCCCCAGCGCTCACCCACGTCGGGGAAGATCCACCGGTTGGCCGCGTCGCGGACGGCGTCGATCGTGGCGCGGCCGGTGTTGATGTGGTCGGCCTGGTTGAGGTTGCCGTCGCCGCCCCAGGTGTCGTGGAAGTTGTTCGTGATCACGATCTCCGGCTGGTGCCGCCGGATCACCTCGGCGATCACACGGCGGAGCGGGACGCCGTACTCGATCGTGCCGTCCGGCTGGCCGAGGAACTCGACCTGCGAGACGCCGACGATCCGCGACGACTCGAGTTGTTCGGCCTCGCGCAACGGTCCGGACTTCTCCGGCGGGATCCCGTCGATCCCCGCCTCACCGGACGTCAGGAGGCAGTACACGACCTCCTTCCCCTGCGCCGTCCATCGCGCCACAGCAGCCGCCGACCCGAACTCCATGTCGTCCGGGTGAGCGATCACCGCCAACGCCTTGTGCCAGTCCTCGTCGACCGGCTGCAGCCCCTCCACGTCAGTCATGCCCGCAGGCTACCCGCGCCGCGTCACCTCGAACACCACCTCGCGCGCGAGCCCGTCAGCCGAAGACCTGGCGGGTGTAGGGATTGGTGAACGTGTGAGTCGGGTCCAGACGAGAGCGGACGGCGAGGTAGTCCTCGAAGTGCGGATAGCGCGTGCGGAGATCCGCGGCGGTGAGCGTGTGGAGCTTGCCCCAGTGCGGGCGGCCGTTGTAGTCGGCGACGATGCGTTCGAAGGCACCGAAGTAGGCGGTGTGCGCCAGGCGGTGGTACTGGTGGATCGCGACGTATGCCGTGTCGCGGCCAAACGCGGTGGACAGCCAGATGTCGTCCGCGGCGGCGACGCGGACCTCGATCGGGAACGGGATCCGGGCGCCCGAGGCATCGATCCACTCGCGGAGGCGGCGGATCACCTCGACCACGTTCTCCCGGGGTACGGCGTACTCCGACTCGCGGAAGACCACGTTGCGCTCGGAACAGAACACCTTGTACGACGCGTCGACGTACTCGCGGGCCGACAACGCGCGGGACGCGATCCGGTTGATGCGCGGAACCAGGCCGGGCTGCTTGACCGCGACGCGGTTGGTGAGCTCGAAAACCTTGTTGGACAGGAGTTCGTCGTCGATCCAGCCGCGGACCCGGCCGACCGGGGACGCGCCGACGCCGGTGGCGACCCGGTTGTTCCGCTTGGTCAGCGCGAGGTCGGTGTGCGGGAACCAGTAGAACTCGAAGTGATCGTTGCCATCGGCAAGCTCATCGAAGCCGTCCAGGACCTCGGTGAGCGGCAACGGCATCTCCTGCGCACGCAGCAGGAACGCCGGCACGGTCTGCAGCGTGAGTGAGCTGATCACGCCGAGCGCGCCGACCGAGACACGGGCCGCGGCGAAGACGTCCGGATTCTCCTCGGCCGAACAGTGCAGCACTGACCCGTCCGCGGTGACGAGGTCGAGCGCGACGACCTGGGTGGCGAGGCCGCCGAGGCGCGTACCGGTGCCGTGAGTGCCGGTGGAGATGGCGCCGGAGATGGTCTGCTTGTCGATGTCACCGAGGTTCGCCATCGCGAGGTCGAAGGCGGCAAGGCCGGCGTTCAGCTTGTGTAGGCCGGTGCCGGCGCCGACGGTGACGCGCCCGGATTCCTTGTCTGCGTTGACGATCGAGGACAGCTTGTCCATCCGAATCATCACCTGCTCGGGCACGGAGCAGCCGGTGAACGAGTGACCAGCGCCCACGGCCTTGAGCTTCTTGCCCTGCTTGGCGGCGGACTTCACCATCGCGGCGAGCTCGTCGGTCGAGGACGGCCGGAGGATCTCCACCCCGGTGGCCGACTCGGTGCCGGCCCAGTTCCGCCAGGTGCTCATCCGAAGTTCTTCCCCTCGCCCCGGTACGTGACGAGCTCGCTCAACTCGTCACCGTCGATCGCGTGCACGACCTCGAACCGCTCCAGCATTTCGCCCGCCTTCGCGTAGCGCATCCAGACCCGGTCTCCAAGATGCAACCCTTCGGCGGCCCTGCCAAGGACCGGAGTCTGCACTTCTCCGGCACCTTCTGTGCCCAACAGTTTCAGCCCGGCCGGCCAGGTCGGCGATGGCAGCCGCGACTTCTTGGCTGGTCCGGAGGCGACGTAGCCGCCGCCGAAGAGCGTGGCGAATCGCGGAGCAGGACGACGTACGACGTCGAGGGTGTAGGCGACCGCGTGCTCGGGTTTGAAGACGTCGTACTTGTCGAAGAGGGTCGGGCCGTAGAGGCCTGAGCCGGCGGTGACCTCGGTGACGACAGGGTCGGCGCTGCTGATCTCGACGCTACCGGTGCCGCCGCTGTTGACGAGGCGCAGCGGAGCGATCTGCTTGACGGCGTCGACGACGGCGCCGCGGCGGTCGGCGAGCTCGGCGGCCGAGCGGCGCTTGACCCAGCGGACGGCTGGGGAGGTGTCGGGCAGGCCGGCGATCTGCGCCTCGTAGAACATCACGCCGGTGAGTTCGAAGGCGTCGTCGGCGGCAACCGTGCGGGCAAGGGCAGCGACGTCGGCGGGAGTGCGGAGGGGCGAACGACGTACGCCGAGGTGCTGGCCGAAGATGCGCAGCGAGGCGTCGACGTCTAGGCAGACCTGGATGCGGGCGTTGCCGGTCGCGGCGGACTTGATGAAGGCGAGGTGCTCGGGTGAGTCGATCATCAGCGTGATCCGGGCTGCGGCCTCGGGGTCTTCGGACAGGGTGCGCAGAGCCGTGCGATGCACGGTCGGGTAGCCGATCAGGATGTCGTCGATGCCGTTGTGCGCCAGCCAGAGGGCTTCCGGGAGTGCGTAGCTCATCACGCCGTGGAAGCCGGGGCGCTCGAGCGCGGCGGAGATCAGCGCGCGGCATCGGACCGACTTGGACGCGATCCGGATCGGCGTACCTGCGGCACGGCGGACCAGGTCGTCCGCGTTCCGGCGGAACGCGGCGAGGTCGACCACCGCGAGCGGCGCGTCGAGACCCGCGGTCAGGCGGGCATACCGGTCGAAGTCACCCATACCGCGAGTGTAAAACAACAAATACTGAAAGGTAATACAACTTCCGTTCCAGTTGGTGGGCGTAGATGGCGCCTCCGGCGCCGGAGTTGAGGGGGCTTCCGTTGCAGTTGGTGGCGTGCATGGCACTCCTGCGCCGGAGGTTGACGGGCTTCTGTTGCAGATGCCAGACGAATAGGGCGCCTGCGGTGTCGGGAGTGGGAGTGCCTGAAGTGCGGTGAGCTGGAGGCGGCGAGGTGGACCGTTGGGGGCGGAGGCGATGAGGTGGAGGCGATGAGGTGGAGGCGATGGGCGCAGGACGCGACGGGCGGTGAGGGCGCTGGGGCGTGTGGCGCTGGGGCGTGGGAGCTGGAGGTGCAGGGCTGGGGTGACGCGCTGGAGGTGCACGCGGGGCGGTGAACCGCTGGAGGCGGCGAGGTGGAGCGTTGGGGCGGAGGCGATGAGGTGGAGGCGATGGGCGCAGGACGCGACGGGCGGTGGGGGGCGCTCGGGGTGTGGGCGCTGGGCGTGTGGCGCTGGGGCGTGGGGGTTGGAGGTGCAGGGCTGGGGTGACGCGCTGGAGGTGCACGCGGGGCGGTGAACCGCTGGAGGCGGTGAGGTGGAGCGTTGGGCGTGAGTGCGCTGGAGGTGCAGGTGCTGGGGTGGAGGCGGGGTGATTGCAGTCGGCGTGGGGAGGGGGTGGGGACAGCGGGTTGCTGGGGTGGGTTAGGGGGTGTCGATTGTGGATTTGAGGGCGGGGGTGGCGGTGCGGGACCAGGTGGATTGGGAGGGGGGTGGGGTGGTGGCGGTGGCGGCCAGGAGGGCGACTGTGCGGCCTTGGACTACTGAGATGTCGGTGTAGGACTCTGCGCCGGCGTACTGGCGGGTGGCTGCTGTGGCGGTGTCCTCGGTCCAGAGTTGGGTGACGGAGAGGTCGCCGCCGGTGCCGCAGGCGGTCATGCGGGAGTGGTAGCCGTTGTAGTAGGCGGCAGCCTCCTGGGCCCCGTTGAAGCGTAGGAGCAGAGCGGTGGCGGGCAGGCCGGCGGCGGTGCGGTATGTCGCTTGGAGGGCGTACTGCGGGACCGGGAGCGAACTAGAAGGCAGTTGACCGGCACAGCCGGCCGGGAGTGCCTCGAAGGCGGCCTGGTGTGGCTCGCGCTGGCGGGTCCAGGTCTTGTTGCCGAGGAACCCAGCCTCGGAACCACCAGGGTCGACGTACGTCTTCCAGCCGGCCCCGAGCTTGGTAGGCGCCGGGAGGTTGCGAGCGCTGAGCGGACCGGCCGAGGCGGGTGGGGGTGCGGTCGCCTCCTCCGGTAGCTCCGGCGGTACGGCGGCATCCGTTGGCTTGACCGTGCTCAGGGTGTTGGTAGGCACCGGCACCGTGCCACCGCCCGTTGGCGGAGGCGTAGGTGCGGGAGTGCTGGCAGGCGGCGTCCCAGCAGCCTGCGGCTGCGGCGGGTCAGCACTGCAACCCACCAGCACCACAGCAAACACCACAGCACCACCGAACACCGCACGACCAGCCAGCACCGCAGCACCAGCCCGCACCCCACGACCAGCCAGCACCCCCGCACCACCGAACACCGCACGAGCAGCTACCACCACAGCACCAGCCCGCACCGCACGACCAGCCAGCACCCCGGCACCACCGAACACCGCACGACCAGCCAGCACCCCGGCACCACCGAACACCGCACGACCAGCTACCACCACAGCACCAGCCCGCACCGCACGACCAGCCAGCACCCCCGCACCACCGAGCACCGCAGCACGAACCAGCACCTCAGCACCAGCCCGCACCGCGGCAGCAGCTCGCAGCGCGGGAGCGCCTAGTGCCGCGGCACCAGTCAGAGTTCTCACTTGGGTTCGAAGTGTTGGTAGTCGGGTTTGGTCCAGCGGGCGCCCCAGAAGTAGCCCTGGGCGATCAGGGACTTGGTTGGGGTGCTGGTGGCGTAGAGCATGCCTGGGCGTGACACCGAGCGGTTGCGGTACGCGGTCCCGTTGGACGGGTACCAGACGTTGTTGGCCGCTAGATAAGGGTTCTCTACGGTGTTGATGTCGATCGCCCAGCCGTAGGAGTGCGGCGACAGCGCGTACGGGTTGCCGGTGACGCGGCGGCAGTTGAAGGCTGAGGTGTTGTCGGCCGCCATCGACTTGATGTCGCTGCCGCCGAACCGGTCCACCCGCCGCATCTGCCGGATCGGGAACTTGGCCGCGAACGTCGCCGTCCAGGCCGTGATCATCTTCTGTACGGCGGCATCCCGGACGATCAGCTCACCGCGGTGCACCGTGTGGTCGAAGCCCCAGTAGTTCAGCTGAAGCAGCCGCAACGACGACGGCCGGACCGGACAGCCGGCCCGATAGGTGTTCGGCACCGAGGCAGCGGTGACTGTGTAGACCTTCGGGTTCATGTGCGCCTTGACCACGATCTTGACCGAGGCGGAGTACTCCATCGCGGGCTGGCTGACCCAACGGCTCAGCACCCGCACGGTCCTGGTCGCCGGCACGTTGTCCGGCACGCGGAAGAGGTATTTGCCCCACCCGTCCGTCTTGGTGATGCCCAGTGCGAGCCACTTGCCACCGACGTACTGCTGCACCCCGAGTTCCTTGTGCGGCTCGGCCGGCCAAGTCCGCCCGCTGACGGACGCGCCGGTCAGCGTCGCGTACCAAGGGGCTGGTGTGTTGACCACGATCTTGCGGTCCTGGATCGGCACGGACCGGGCCGCCGAGATCGCCAGCGACGTGGTGTCCTTCGCCCCGATGATGGTGCGGAACGCCCAGGTCCCTGGGTACGGCGAGGTGAAGCTGAACTTGTAGACCCCGCCGGTCGTGGTCCGGGTCGCGCCACGCAGGACCCAAGAGCCCGAGACGCTCTGCCACAGTGTGATGTAGGAACCGGTGATCGGCTTGCTGATCGCGCCGGTGAACACCACGGGCCGGTCCTCCCACGAGGCAGCCGGCTGGTTCAGCGTGATCGACCACTCCGGCGCCGCGGCGGGCCTGGGAGTCGGCGTAGGCGTCGGCTCCTCCAAGGCAGCCGACGACGGCGGCTCACTCGGCGGCGGAGTCTCAACCGGCTTCTCAACCGGCGGAGGCGTCTCAGGTAATGCTTCAGGCGGCGGCGTGACCGCAGGAGTCGTTGCCGCCACCTCAGGCGTAGGCTCGTCGGCCGCCTGCGCTCCGGCCGGGAGCAACCCCAGCACCAGCACGACAGCAGTCCCCGCCACCCCGACAGATCGCCACATCTTCATGTGCACGTCCCCTCCCCAGGGAATCATCTACCCATTGAAGAGGACGTCGCACAAGACGTGGAAGTTCTGTTATTCCTGGAGTCTCTTCACCGCGGCGTCGATCCGCTCGTCCGTGCCGGTCAGTGCCACCCGCACATTCCGCTCCCCCGCCGTACCGTAAAAGGCGCCCGGCGCAACCAGAATGCCGCGGTCCGCGAGCGCTCCGACCGACCCATAGGCGTCGTACAACGGGTGCTCGGCCCACAGGTACAGCCCACCGTTGGACAGCGTGATCGCCCAGCCCGCATCGGTCAGCGCATCCCGCAGCACGGACCGGCGCCGCAGGTAACGAGCCCGCTGCTCGTCCACATGCACGTCGTCGGCAAAGGCAGCCGCCATCGCAGCCTGGATCGGCGACGGCACCATCAGCCCGGCGTGCTTGCGTACGGCAAGCAGTTCGGACACCACCGTCTCGTCACCGGCCACGAAGCCGCCGCGGTACCCGGCCAGGTTGGACCGCTTGGACAGCGAGTGCACCGCCAGCAGGTTGTCGAAGCTGCCACCGCACACGTCCGGGTGCAGCACGGACAGCGGCCGCTCGTCCCAGCCGAACTCGAGGTAGCACTCGTCGCTGACCAGCAGTACGTCGTTCGCCCGCGCCCACTCGACCGCCCGGCGCAGGTCGTCGGCGGAGGTGATCTCACCGGTCGGGTTCCGCGGCGAGTTCAGGTACGCGACCCGCACCGGTCCGTCGTACGTCGTCGGATCGCTGACCGGCACGCTGGTCGCGCGGGCCAGCGCAGCGCCGGCCTCGTACGTCGGGTAGGCGAGGTCCGGGATGAGGACGGTGTCGCCAGCACCGATGCCGAGCAGTGTCGGCAGCAGCATGATCAGCTCCTTGGTGCCGATCACGGGCAGTACGCCGGTCTGCGGGTCCACTCCGGTGACATCGAGACGGCGCGTCATCCAGTCCACCGCAGCCTGCCGCGCGGTCGACGTACCGATGGTGGTCGGGTACGACGGGGCGTCGGCCGCGTCCGCGAGCGCCTTCTTCACCAGGTCCGGCACCGGGTCCACCGGGCTGC
The DNA here is from genome assembly GCF_004331465.1 of Kribbella pittospori. Classification (GTDB taxonomy): domain Bacteria; phylum Actinomycetota; class Actinomycetes; order Propionibacteriales; family Kribbellaceae; genus Kribbella; species Kribbella pittospori. Next base: position 90,021 of record NZ_SJKB01000010.1, on the reverse strand, counting down.
CGATGGACAGGTCGACGATGCCGTCGGGATGCTCGGCCGCCTTCTGCTTGTAGGGGGCGAGCTTGTCCCATGGGAAGTCCGGCAGCCGGCTGGAGGTCTCGAAGATCACTCCCACATCATCTCTCGCCCACCGCCCGCGCCGCCGCCGGGCGCCCGCTCCGCGAGAAACCCGACCGCCTGCTTCACCAGGTCCGGGTCCCGCAGCACCCGCCGATGCCCGAGTCCCTCGGAGGTCTCCAGCCGCGCGCCCGGCCAATCGCCGACCAGGTCGGCGCTGCCCTGGTACCGCGTCTCCGCGTCGGAGCGATCGTGGATCAGGAGCAATGGCGGCAGCGCCCGGCCGGCAGCGATCTCGGCGACGATCGCGCCCATCTGGAACGAGCTCATCGGACCGAAGCGCGTCTCGAACCTCCGCTCGAACCCACGCCGGATCCGCGGACCGAAGCCGAGGGCCGCTTGCATTTGATCAAGTGTCACGACGAAGTCGGTCGCGGCCGCCACGAACACAAGCCGCTCCACCTCCAGCCCGTCCCGCAGCGCGAGGGCAGTGGACGTCGCACCGGCAGAGTGCGCGATCACGCCGTACGCCGGTCCCTGCGCGGCAACGACCGCGGTGAGCGCGTCGGCGATCTCGAGGAGCGTCGACGCGGACCTGCCCTCTGGCCCGGGGCCTGAGTCGCCGTGGCTCGGTGCGTCGTACGTGACGACTCGGAAGCCTTGGTCGACCAGCGGCTGGATGTACGCCGCCAACTGCAGGCCCCACCCACCCCAGCCGTGGACGAGGTAGATCGCCGGCCCCTCGCCGTACGACCGCCCGCGGAGTGTCCCGACCTCGAACGGCGTCGGCGTTGGCAACTCGCCCCGCGGCCGCCGCGCCTTCTCCGGTACGGCGGGGATGCTGAACCAGATCCGGTTGAGCAACGCCGTGCCAATCGGTGGCGCGAGGCGCTCGGACAGCCCGAAGACGAGATTCAGCAACCGAACGTTCGTGCTTTTCTTGGCCACGACAACTCACTCCACAACATCGGATCGGGCGGCCCGGAGGAGCGCCTCGAAGGCGGTGCGCGCTCGGTCCTCGGCCTTGGGGTCGGCCAGGAGCCGGCTGGCGTGGTGGTAGGAGAGCAGAACGCCCCGGATGTCGTATGCGTACTGCTCCGGGTCCGCGTCCTCGCGGAAATGTCCCTCGGAGATGCCGGTCCGGAAGACGTTCGCGAGCAGCTCGGCATGGTCGCGCTCGGCGCTGACCACGAGATCGCGGACCGGGCCAGCCGGAGCGTCGTCCAGCTCGGCTGACACGCTGGCGAAGAAGCAACCACCCGGAAGCGCGAGATCACCGTCGTCCCAGCGGAGCTTGCGGTCGAACAGCGCCCGCAACCGCGGCTCACCACGCGGAGCCTTGAGCGCCGGTCGGATGACGCGCTCGGCGTACAACTCCACCGCTCGCTCGACCACCGCGACCTGCAACTGCTCCTTGGATCGGAAGTGGGCGAACAGGCCGCTCTTGGACAGCTGCATCCGATCGGCCAGCAGGCCGATCGTCAGACCGCTCAAGCCGCTTGCACTGACCACACGCGCAGCCTCGTCCAGCACTGCGGAGCGGGTCTCCTCACCCTTGCCCACTCGACGATAAAAGCACGACCGTTCGCTTCCTGGCAAGGGATTTTCAGCAGGCCTTGCTCGGGTCCACCTTCGCGAGGATCTGGTCGGCGATCGTCTTGAGCTCGGCGAGCTGCGCCGGCGTGAGCGTGTCGACGACGTACTCGCGGACCGTCGCAACGTGACCGGGAGCCGCCGCGACCAGGACGTCGTACCCGGCGTCGGTGATGGTCGCCACCGTGATCCGGCCGTCGTCCTCGGCCGGGCGACGGGTCACGAAGCCCCGCTGCTCCAGCCGCTTCACGACATGCGACAGCCGGGACAGCGAGCCGTTGGCGAACCCGGCCAGATCGCTCATCCGCAGGGACCGCCCCGGCGACTCCGACAGCCCCGCGAGCACGAGGTACTCGAAATGACTCAGCGCCGAGTCCCGCTGGAGCTGGTAGTCGAGCACACCCGGCAATTTGAACAGCAGCGTGGACAACGACTTCCAGGCCGCTAGCTCATCGTTCTCCAGCCACCGCGTCTCACTCCCCATGGCACCAGTCTACGGCCTTAGTTGACGCTTCAAGTCACCCGCGCTAGCTTTGGGTTGAAACGTCAACTCATCACTGAGAGTGGGACATGAACGTCTTTCTGTGGATCGTCGCAGGGGTTCTGGCCGCCTTCTTCCTGGCCGCCGGCGCGAACAAGCTGAGCCAGTCGCGCCGCAAGCTGCTCGCGAATCCGAACATGCAGTGGGTCGAGGACTTCTCGCCCGGAACACTGAAGCTCATCGGCACCGCCGAGGTGCTCGGTGCGCTCGGCCTGATCCTGCCCGGCGCCCTCGACATCGCACCGATCCTGGTCCCGCTGGCGGCGCTCGGCCTGGCCGTGATCATGGTCGGCGCGATCATCACCCACACCCGCCGCAAAGAGACGAGGGTGCTCCCGATCAATGTGGTCGTGCTGATCCTGGCCGTCCTGCTCGCCGTCTTCCGCTTCGGTCCCAACAGCTTCTAGTGTCCTGTGTCGATCTCCGACACAGGACACTAGGAAGATGGGACCCAACCGGACGAAGGACGCCGGTTGGAGGGGTGAGGGATGACGTACGACGTGGCGGTGGTGGGGGCCGGGGCGATGGGGTCGGCGGCGGCCCGGGCGTTGGCGGCGGACGGGCGGGAGGTCGTCGTACTGGAGCAGTTCACGCTCGGGCACGACCGCGGCGGGTCGCACGGTGGTACGCGGCTGTTCCGGCCGGCTGCCGACGACGTCGATCTTGCGCGGCTGACGGAGCAGGCGCGGCCGCTCTGGCGTGAGCTGGAGGCGGAGTCCGGCGAGACGCTGTTCGAGGTCACCGGAGGGATCGACTTCGGCGTGGACGACGCGACCGTCGAGGCGTTCCGGTCGTTGCATGCGGCAACCGGCGAGGTGCTGGCGGCGGAGGCGGCGGCCGAACGCTGGCCCGGGTTCCGCTTCGAGACACCGGTCCTGCACCAGCCGGGCTCCGGACGCTTGTACGCCGACCGCACCGTCAAGGCACTGCAGACGATCGCCAGCCGGCACGGCGCAGAGTTCCGCGTGCAGTCACCGGTGCACGCTCTGCGCGTCCACGACGGCTTCGTGGAGCTCGACGTGCCAGGTGGGGCGGTGCGGGCGCAGCACGTCGTGGTGACGGCCGGTCCGTGGACTCCGAGGTTGCTGACCGGGCTGGCGCCGTTGCCACCGATCACTTGCACGCAGGAGCAGCCGCGGTTCTTCGCACCGACAACGGATGGCTTGGACTGGCCGAGCTTCCTCAACCACAACGGCAACAGCTACGGGCTGTTCGAGCCCGGAACTGGAGTGAAGGTCGGGCTACACGGTTCCGGTCCAGTGGTCGACCCCGACACGAGGGACTTCAAGCCGGAGCCCACGCGGGACGCCGAGCTGATCCGGCACGTCGAGCACTGGTACCCAGGACTCGACACAGCGCGGTCCACGACGATCAGCTGCCTCTACGACAACACTGCGTCGGACACGTTCGTCATCGACCGGGCCGGACCGATCACGGTCGCCGTCGGGTTCAGCGGGCAGGGCTGCAAGTTCGTACCGCTGGTCGGTGAGTTCGTGCGCGGCCTGGTGACCGGTGCGACCGCCGTACCGTCACGGTTCCGGATGGCGAGCCACAATGTCCTTCGCTGACCACGTCGCTGAGCTGTCGCTGGTGGACCACCACGTCCACGGCGCGGTCAAGGGCGAGCTCGACCGGACCGCCTTCGAGCAGCTGATCACCGAGTCGGACCGGCCGGTCCCGCCATGGCTGTCGACGTTCGATTCCCAACTGGGCCTGGCGATCCGCCGGTACTGCGCTCCACTGCTCGGACTGGAGCCGCACGCGTCGCCGGACGACTACCTCGCGGCCCGAGCGCAGCAGGACCCGAATACCCTGCTCCTCAACGCCGCAGGTGTCAGCGACTACCTCGTCGACACGGGCTACCAGGCCGACGCGGTGACCGGTGTGGACGAGTTGGCGGCGTTGAGCGGCGCGCGTGCACATGAGGTGGTCCGGCTGGAGTCCGAGCTCGAGTACGTCGCCGCACACGAATCCACCGTGTCTGCCGTTCCGGATGCGTTGCTGCGACGACTGGAGGAGCGGACTGCTGGTGCTGTGGGGTTGAAGAGCATCGTCGCGTATCGGCACGGGTTCGACTTCGACCCGACCGAGCCAAGCGCCAAAGAGGTGTTGGCGGCACTCGACCGCTGGTACTCCGCCGGTGCTGACCGCGTCACTGACCCAGTGCTCCTGCGCTGGCTGCTCTGGATCGGTGCACGCCGCGGTCTGCCACTGCAACTGCACGTCGGCTTCGGCGACACCGACCTGAACCTGCGCACCGCCGACCCACTACTGCTGACCGAGTGGCTGCGCCAGGTGGAGCCACTCGGCACGCAAGTCGCCCTGCTGCATTGCTACCCGTTCCACCGCGAGGCCGGATACCTCGCACACGTCTTCCCCCACGTCTACTTCGACCTTGGCCTGACCACCATGTACGTCGGCGCGCGAGCGGCCGCTGTGATCGCCGAAGGACTGGAGCTGGCGCCCTTCGGCAAGCTGCTCTATTCCTCGGACGCGTTCGGCCCGGCAGAGCTGCATTACCTCGGCGCAGCCCTGTGGCGGCGGGCCGTCACGTCGGTGCTCGGCGGCTTCGTCGAGCAGGACGACTGGTCCGCCGAGGACGCCGTACGCGTAGCCACTCTGTGGGGTCGTGACAACGCCCGTCGGCTCTACCGCCTGCCTTAGTGTCCAGACACTAGAGGTAGAGGCCGGTCTGACCGTCCTCCAGACGGCCGGCCGCGACCGCGTGCAGATCGCGCTCGCGCAGCAGGATGTAGTCGTCACCGCGGACCTCGACCTCGGCCCGGTCCTCCGGGTCGAACAGGACCCGGTCGTCGACCTCGACGGTGCGGACGTTCGCTCCGATGGCGACCACCTTCGCCCAGGCGAGCCGGCGGCCCATCTGCGCGGTGGCCGGGATCAGGATGCCGGCCGACGACTTGCGCTCGCCCTCCTGCTCGAGGGAGACCAGGACCCGGTCGTGCAGCATCCGGATCGGCAGCTTGTCGTCGGAGAGCTTCTTGCGAGGAGTCACCGGCGACCCACCAGCCGCCGGATCAGCAGCAGGACGGCGAGTACGCCGACCGCGGCACCACCGACCGCGACGATCTTCTGGGTCCGCAACTGGCCACGCTCGTCGAAGACCTGCGCCTTCGCCTGCTCGACCTGGCGCTTGGCCAGGTTCTTCGGGTGCGCCCGGTCGACCAACTCGTCCACGGTGGAGGCCAACCGCGCCCGGGTGGCGGCGATGTCCGCCTCGATCTGCTCGGCAGTCCGAGCCTTCGCCTTCGTGTCCGACACCTGTCGGCGCTCCCTTCATTCGACGGGCCAGCCCCGGGATGGCCGGGCCTGCCCTGCGTACCTCCCATCCTCGCAGGTCACGCCTGCAAGTCCACGACCACCTTGATGTCATCCGCCTCGCGGACCAGCGCGCTCGGCCAGTCGGACAGCGGCACGGTCCGGGTGATCAGCCGCTCCAGCCAGCTCCGGTCCGCGGCGAGCAGCACGTCGACGGCATCCGCGTAGTGCCGCTTGCCCGCGTTCACCGAACCCACCAGTGCGGCGTTGCGGACCACCAACTGCCGGATCAGAGCATCCAGCTGTACGTCGATCGACGCGAGACCGGGCGAGATCCCGATCAGGCACATCACACCGGCCGGCGCCAGCAGCTTCGCGCAGTCGAACACCACCTGCCCGACCCCGGTCGCCTCGATCACCACGTCCGGTACGACGCTCAGCTCGGCGAGGTCGGTCAGATAGGTACCACCGAGTGCTCGCACCAGCTCCGGTTTCGGCCCGTCCGACATCCGGTCCAGGACATGGACGTCGTACCCGCGCTGTGTCGCGATCAGGGCGGACAACAGTCCGATCGGACCGGCCCCGGTGACCAGCACGTGTTGCGGCCCGAACCAGGACCGCCGGCCCGCCAGATCGACCTGCTCCCAGGCCTTGGTGATCACACTGGCCGGCTCCACGAGTACGCCGAGGTGCCCAAGCTCGGCCGGGATCGGTACGGCGAAGAACGGGTCGACCCGCCACCGCTCGGCGCCGTACCCGTCCATCTCCTTGATGCCGCGCTCGGTGTACAGGCCGTTGCGGCAGAAGTCCCACTCACCGCGCGCACACGCCGGACAGGGCTCCGGGTCTGGGCGGCGAACCACACCGGCCACCAGATCGCCTGTGGCAAAGCCAGAACCCGCCGGAGCCTCCAGCACCCGCCCCAGCGACTCATGGCCGATCACCAGGTGATCCGCGCCCGGCCGCCCGCTACCGAACGCTCCGGAGACCAGCTCGATGTCCGTCCCGCAGATGCCGGTGAGCAGCCCCTCGACCAGCACCGAACCGTCGGAGCCGGGCGGATCCCCGACCTCTCCGAGCTTGGCAGAGTCGGCTTTCCCCGGTGTGACTGTCATGGCCCGCATGCGCACACTCCACCCTGCGGCCCCTGCCCGCGCAAGTCGCCACTCAGGCGCCCCGCGCACGTACGATTGCCAGCAGTTCACCCCGTTCCCCTGGAGGGCCTGATGTCCGAACGTCTGTCCGTCGGCGATGTCGCACCTGACTTCACCCTGCCCGATGCCGATGGCAACGAGGTCGCGCTGAAGGACCTGCGCGGGAAGAACGTGATCGTCTACTTCTACCCGGCCGCGATGACGCCCGGCTGCACCAAGCAGGCCTGCGACTTCCGCGACTCCCTGGACTCGCTGCAGGCCGCCGGGTACGCCGTACTCGGCATCTCACCGGACAAGCCCGCGAAGCTGGCCAAGTTCCGCGAGCGCGACGGCGTGACCTTCCCGCTGCTGAGCGACCCGGACAAGCAGGTGCTGACCGCGTACGGCGCCTTCGGCGAGAAGACGATGTACGGCAAGAAGGTCACCGGCGTGATCCGCTCCACCTTCGTGGTGGACCCCGAGGGCAAGGTCTCGGTGGCGCAGTACAACGTCAAGGCGACCGGTCACGTCGCCAAGCTCCGCCGCGATCTCGGCCTCTGATCCGGGCCGGTCCAGACCACTCCGCGCAGGGAAACCTTCGACCGTTTCATGGCGATGGTCCATGGAACGGTCGTTTGAGGAGAGACTCTGGTGTGATTTGGATCACACCAGGATCTCACCGGATCGGAGTGACAGCACTACCGTCGGTGACTTTTTGAGGGTTCTTGCGAAAGAGCGGTACTCCCAGGACCACCGGCGTTCGGTTGCGGTCCACCCCCGGGTGTGTCAAGAAGTACTCCGACCTTGGCCCTGACCAGCCGAAAGCGGGTAATCTGCGCGCGCAGTCAGCCTCTGGGAGGGAGGGACCTGCCGCGATGGGAAAACATTCCTCTGCGGTGACGCGAAGTAACAACAACCGTCGTTCGGTGTACATCACTGCGGTCGGGCTATTGGTGGTGTCGTTGGGCGCCGTCTTTGTGGTCCGCTCCTTCGGGTCGCAGTCGGGCGCCGACGGGTTCCTCGGCGGGAAGTCGTGTGACGACCCGACGCAGGTCTCGTTGAGCACCACACCCGAGATGCAGCCCTCGCTGGAGGCCGCGGCCAAGTCGCTGGCCGGCAAGGGCGGCGACGACGGAACTCCGTGTCTGCAGTTCACCATCAGCGGGGCTCCCTCGGCCAAGGTGGCCCGGGACATCGCCAGCGGCAGCGACAACCGGCCCGACCTGTGGGTGCCGGACTCGTCCCTGTGGGTGGCCCAGGCCGACGACGGCCAGAGCGTCCCGAGCATCGCCGTACCGTCCGTCGCGACCTCGCCGCTGGTGCTGGTCGGACGGAGCGCCAACTTCGCCGACACGTCGTCCTGGCTGCGCGCTCTCGGCGCCGCGGATCCGGCCCTGCTGGACCCGCTGAACACCTCGCCCGGCGCGCTCGCGCTGCTCGCGGTGCAGTCAGAGCGGCAGAAGACCTCTGCCTCCGACACCCAGGTGTCGCAGGTCATCGTGCCGCTCGCGCAGCGGCTCGGTTCGATGGCCAAGCCGTACACCGACGTGAACGCACTGTTCGGCAGGGCTGACCAGGACGGCAGCAAGGTCGTCGTACCGGCGTCGGAGCAGAGCTTCGTGAAGTACCAGGACGAGCACCCGGACGCTCAGCTGAAGGCGATCATGCCGGCCACCGGCACGCTGACGCTGGACTACCCGATGGTGGTCACCGCCAAGGACGACGCCGAGACGATCAGCGACGCCGGCAAGGCGCTGGCGGCGGAGCTCCTGACCGACGCTTCCAGCCAGGCGCGCGACCAGGCCGGTTTCCGGGACGCGCTGTTCAGCCCGCTCAGCGGCGGCCGTGGGGTCGGCGACCTCACCCAGCTGACCAAGCCGACCGGCGAGGCGATCGAGAAGGCGCTGCAGAACTGGACCCGGCTGTCGCTGTCCACCCATTCGCTGGCGGTCATCGACGTCTCCGGCTCGATGGCGGAGGTGGTCGGCAACAAGACCCGGATGCAGCTGACCATCGAGGCGGCCAGCGGCGGCCTGTCGCTGTTCCCGAACAGCGCCTCGCTGGGGCTGTGGACGTTCTCGACCCGGATCGGCTCGGACGGCGGCGACTACAAGGAACTCGTCCCGATCGCGCCGCTGTCGTCCGGCCAGCGGACCAAGATCCTGGCCAACCTGAAGATCCAGCACGCGGTCCCCAACGGCGGCACGGGTCTCTACGACACCGCGATCGCGGCGGTTCGCGCGGTCCGGAACCAGTACGACTCGAGCGCGGTCAACTCGATCCTGCTGTTCACCGACGGCAAGAACGACGACCCGGGCAGCCCGACCCTGGAGAAGACCATCCAGACCCTGGAAGGCCTCCGCGACCCGGCCCGCCCGGTCCGCATCATCGCCCTCGGTATGGGCCCGGACGCGGACGCCGAGGAACTGCGCAAGCTCGCCCAGGCCACCGGCGGCCAGTCGTACGTCGCCCGCAACCCCGGCGACCTGCGCACGGTGTTCATCGACGCCCTGCAAAGCCGCTGACCGGACGCTGCTCCCCTAGGATGTCTTTCCGAGGGGAGCAGCGCTGCACCCCAGCCAGAGTGGTGGAACGGCAGACACGCCGGCTTTAGGTGCCGGTGCCCCCGGGCGTGCGGGTTCGAGTCCCGCCTCTGGCACTTCAGGCGGCGTACTCGGCCGGCGTACTGCGCAGTGGTGAATCGCCCGGGCGAAGGTTGAAGGCGGATGCCGCCGAGCCGCCGCGGATGACGAGTTCGACGAAGTCCGTGCCCGAGCTGCCGAGGATCAGACCCGCGGCTCCGAGGGGTACGTCGGTCAGGTGGCGGTAGCAGCCGACCTCTGTCAGCGTGATCGAGCCGTCCTGAGTCCGGCCGGCGACCGGAATCGACGTACCGATGCTGAACCCGATCGCGGCGGCGCCGCAGTCGAGCTTGCAGTTGCCGAAGTTGTCGACGACGCCCACGATCGGTCCGGAGTCGTCGAGCTCGGGTACGGCGGTCAGCGTCGAGGGGACGGCGTGGCCATCGACGAGCCACTTGGCGAGCAGTGGCAGGTACCACAGGCTGCGGAACTGGGTGTCGACGATCCTGTCGAGCTCATCGGCGCTGAACGACGCCCACTCGCGCGCCGCCTCGACGACCTCGCGGATGTCCGTCACGTGAACCCGGTCGATCCCGAGCTCACGGCGTACCAGGGACAGCGTGCGCGCGTCGAAGGTGCTCGCGACCAGATGCTTGCCGTAGGTGAAGAAGCAGAACGGGGCGCCGTTGGGCCACTCGCCGTCGCGGGGTGCGATGTTGACGAGCGTGATGGTCGGATGGCCGTCCTCCCCCAACGACTCGGTCGATCTCAGACAGTCGAGCAGGGTGAGTGCGGCGAACGACTCCGGATCGGGCCCGTCGGCGGCCACGATCGTCGGCGACTGGCCGAACAGGGCGCCGATCCGGGTGCTGAGTCTGGCGCGGGCGTTGCCGCCGAAACAGTCGGTGACATAGGTGATCGGGTACATCGAATCTCTCCAAGGGATGTGCAGGCAGCTGGGACAAAAAGAGAGGCCCCCGACACCGGGGGCCTCTCGCTGCAAGCACATGCGCCTACGCCGCTAGAGTCCTCCGCATCGAGGGCTCAGCATTCGCATGGCGGCGTACCAGGTCACGACGACGATCTTAGCTCACCGCGTTTGGCCGTTGTCGAAATACCTGACCAGGGTCGGGTCCAGCGGCGGGACGTCGACCGGGGTGCCGTCCGAGCGCAGTGACGTGGTGGCGGCGTACCCGGCCGCGACCGCTGCCCGCGCGGCGACCGGGGACGTGAGCGTCTCCCCGCCGTCGCGGACGAAGCGGATGAACTCGCCCACCAGCAAGGGATCCGCGCCACCGTGGTGGTCCGAGCTGCCGGGGATCTCGACAACCTGGTCGGCGTCCTCGCGGTACCCGGACCGGCGGCTGTTCCAGACCTTCACCACACCGCCGTACGTGTCGCCGAAGTTCTCCAGCCGGCCGTGCGTGCCGATCACGGTGTAGTTGCGCCAGTAGTCCGGCGTGTAGTGGCACTGCTCGTAGGTCAGGAAGACGCCGTTGTCGAGACGGAGGTTCGCCATTGAGATGTCCTCGACGTCGATCACCGGCGCCAGGCCCTTCTGCTCCAGCGGCGGCCAGTTGTCGTCGCTGACGAAGTCGCCGAACCGCTGGTCCGACCGGTCCTGCCTGTCCTCGATCCCGCCGTACAGGGTCAGCGCGCCCATCGCGTTCACCCGGGTCGTGTAGCCGCCCGCCAGCCAGTGCATCACATCGATGTCGTGGGCACCCTTCTGCAGCAGCAGGCCGGTGGACCGACGGCGGTCCGCGTGCCAGTCCTTGAAGTAGAAGTCGCCACCGTGGCCGACGAAATGCCGGCACCAGATCGCCTTCACGTCGCCGATCGCGCCGGACTGGATCAGCTCCCGCATCGTCAGTACGACAGGCATGTGCCGCATGTTGTGCCCGACGTACAGCCGTGCGCCGCTCTCGTACGCCGCCTGCAGGACCCGGTCGCAGCCCTCGGTCGTGATGGCCAGCGGCTTCTCGACGAACACCGAGACGCCGGCCCGCAGGAAGTCGATCGCCGGGCCCTCGTGCAGGTCGTCGGGCGTGGTCAGGAACACGCCGTCGAGCTTCTGGTCGAGCAGCTCATGGTGGTCCGCGTACGCCGTCGCGCCGGGGAACCGCTCGAGTGCCGTGTCCCGCTGCGCGGCGGCCGGATCGCAGACCGCCACGATCGCCGTCCCTTCACCGGGCGTGTGCGCGTACAGCCCGATCCGGCTCCGGGCGCCGAGTCCCACCAGGCCAAACCGAAGATCAGTCATCAGCAAGCAGCTCCTGCACATAGTTGTTTGAAGCACAGTAACTCCGAGCAGTTGCGTCCTTCAATCACCCGTCCTCCAGCTGGAATTGCCGCGTTGGTCATCCAGGAAACACCGAAGTCTCGCTCCGTGCCGTCACCATGGCGGAATGTGAGCCTCCACTACGTGGCACTGGGGGACTCGACCACCGTAGGTGTCGGGGACCCGATGAACGGCAGCAGTACGACCGACCTGTCCGGTGCCGGTGCGCGCCCGGGTGAAGGGTGGCGGGGCTGGGCCTCGCTGCTTGCCGACTCCCTGGCCAGTTCCCACCGTGTGACGTTCTCCAACTTCGCGACCAGCGGCGCCACCGTGCACCTGGTCGCGACCGAGCAACTGCCCGAGGCCGTAACGACCGGTCCGATCGACATCGCGTCGCTCATCGTCGGGGTCAACGACACCCTGCGGTCCAGCTTCGACTCCGGCCGGATCCGCGCCTGCCTGGATCACTGCGCCGAGCAACTCACCGCCCGTGGCGCGCTGCTGCTCACGGTCCGGTTCCACGACCACGGCCAGGTGTTCGGTCTGCCGGCCTGGCTGCGCCGCCCACTGTGGCAGCGGATCGAGCAGGTCAACCAGGTGTACGACGACCTGCACGCGAAGTTCGGCGGGATCCGGCTGGACATGGCTGACTACCCGGAGGTGTACCGGCGGGACTTCTGGAGCATCGACCGGCTGCATCCGGGCGAGCGCGGTCACCGGCGGCTGGCCCGGGGGTTCGCCGACGAACTGGCCCGGCGCGGACTGCCGATCGACGTACCTCCGGATCTGGACTGTGCCGGGGTCGCACCGAGTCGGTGGGCGGACACGCTCTGGCTGGTCAAGGAAGGCGTTCCGTGGCTCGGCCGGCGGGCCAACGACCTGGTGCCGTGGGCCGCCCGGATGGCCGTCACCCAGGTTCGCCCGTCCAGTGGCCTGCGCCCGTCCGGTTCGTCCGGTGCCCTGCGGCCGTCCAATGCGGAGGTCCAGCGCCTGGAGGCATAGGGTCGTCGCATGGCGCGTATCGATGGACGTACTCCGGATCAGCTGCGGCCCGTCACCCTGACCCGGAAGTGGCTCGACCACGCCGAAGGCTCGGTGCTGGTCGAGTTCGGCCGGACCCGGGTGCTGTGTGCGGCGAGTGTGACCGAGGGTGTGCCGCGCTGGCGCAAGGGTTCCGGGCTCGGCTGGGTCAGCGCGGAGTACGCGATGCTGCCGCGGGCGACCAACACCCGCTCGGACCGCGAGTCGGTGAAGGGCAAGATCGGCGGCCGCACGCACGAGATCTCCCGGCTGATCGGGCGTTCGCTGCGGGCCGTGATCGACTACAAGGCCCTCGGCGAGAACACGATCCTGCTCGACTGCGACGTACTGCAGGCCGACGGCGGGACCCGGACCGCGGCGATCACCGGCGCGTACGTCGCTCTCGCGGACGCGGTGTCGTACCTGCGCGAGCGCAAGCTGCTGAAGAGCGAGCCGCTGACCGGTTCGGTGTCCGCGGTCTCGGTCGGCATCATCGACGGCGCCCCGATGCTCGACCTCTGCTACGAGGAGGACGTGCGGGCCGAGACGGACATGAACCTGGTGCTGACCGGCGACGGCAAGTTCATCGAGGTGCAGGGCACGGCCGAGGGCGCGCCGTTCGACCGCGCCGAGCTGGACAGCCTGCTGGAGCTCGGTACGGCGGGATGCGCGGAGCTGACCAAGCTGCAGCTGGAGGCCCTCGCGTGAGCGAGCGAAGCGAGTTCACCATCAAGCGCTGTGCAACTCGTGCCTCATCCGCGCCCGGAGCGAAGCGAGGACGTGGATGAGTCGGGTGCTGCTGGCCTCGAACAACAAGAAGAAGCTCGAGGAACTGCGGCGCATCCTGACCCCGATCGTGCCGGGGATCGAGGTGCTCGGGCTGGGGGACGTACCGGCGTACGACGAGCCGGCCGAGACCGAGCCGACGTTCGAGGGCAACGCGCTGCTGAAGGCGCACGCCGCGTTGGCCGCGACCGGGCTGCCGTCGATCGCGGACGACAGCGGGATCTGTGTCGACGCGTTGAATGGGATGCCCGGCGTACTGTCGGCGCGCTGGTCGGGGCCGGCCAAGGACAACCACGCGAACAACGTGCTGCTGCTTGGTCAGCTCGAGGACGTACCGGACGAGCGGCGCGGTGCGTCGTTCGTCGCCGCGGTCGCGTTCGTTCAGCCGGACGAGGCGGACGAGCTGGTGCTCGGCGAGATGCGTGGGTCGGTCATCCGTGAGCTGCGCGGCACCGGCGGGTTCGGGTACGACGTTCTGTTCCAGGCCGAGGGGTACGACCGGACGACGGCGGAACTGTCGATCGAGGAGAAGGACGCGATCAGCCATCGGGGCAAGGCGTTGCGCGCCTTGGCTCCGATCGTCGCCAAGGCGTTGGGAGGGTAGGACCATGTTGTTCGCCGGATCGGATCGGGACGGGGTCGCGGACGGGAAGATCACCGTGGCGTACCGGCGGTGGGCCGAACCCCGGGTGGCGGAGGGGCGGATCTACCGCACCAACGCCGGCCGGATCGAGATCGACAGCGTCCGGCAGGTGAACCCGGACCTGATCGCCGACACCGACGCCGACGTGGCGGGCGCGGACCGGCGCAACGCGAAGGACGTCCGCCGACGGCTGCGCGGCAACGACGAGTGGCCGACGTTCCTGATCAAGTTCCACCTGGTCGAGGGGCCGGATCCGCGCGAGGAGCTCGCGTCCCAAACCGAGCTGACCGCCGACGACCTCGCCGATCTCCAGACCCGGCTGGCCCGCTTCGACGAGCTCAGCCACCACGGCGAGTGGACCACCCAGACCCTCCGGCTGATCCAGTCCAAGCCCGCCACGAGAGCCGCCGACCTGGCCGCCTCCCTCAACCGCGAAACCGCCCCGTTCAAACTGGACGTCCGCAAACTCAAGAACCTGGGCCTGACCCACAGCCTCGAAGTCGGCTACCAACTAAGTCCCCGAGGCGCCGCCTACCTCAACTCCCTGGACTGACCTACAGCTCCAGTTCGGTGCGGTTGACGGTCATCGTCGCGCCCGGGATCGGCATCGACAGCGCCTCTGCCGCGATCGCGGCTCGGTCCTGATCCGACAGCGGGCCGGCGGTGCGGAGGTCGACCTTGCCGCCCTTGCGGCCCCAGGCGCCGCGGATCTCGCCGTTCAGCATCAGCCCATGCGGGTGGTACCAGTCGTGCAGGTGGATCCGCGGTTTCTGCCCGGGGCCGGCGAACAGCCCATGCCGGTCCTGCCCGAACAGCCTCAGGTCCGAAGCGACCAGAAATCGCGCGCCGACCGCTGCCGGGGCCGACCGGACGGCGTGCTCGTCCGCTGCGAGGATCCATCCCTCGCGACCTTCCAGCTCGACCGGCATCATCTCGCCGTCCAGCAGCTTCCAGACTTCTCTCGCATCAGGTTTCGACAGCCCGGACCACCAACTGAAGGCCTCCACGGTGGTCGGCCCGAACGCCTGCACATGTCGCCGGCACAACTCCACATGCGCGTCCTGGAAGTCGATCTCCGGGGCTGGAACCTCACGCACGTACAGCGCACTGGTCGTCCATCGCAACGCCAGCCGCCCAGTCCAGCAAGCACTCCGCAACTCAGGACCCCGGCCGCCGCGATGCTCTGCGCCATCCAGCTCCCGGCAGATCCGGTCGGCCTGCCGTTCGATCTCGCGCTGCGTGTCTTCATCGAGCGGCATCCGCCCGACCGTGAACACCCCGAAGTCCTGCTCCGGCAACACATAAACGGCCGCCCGCGGACTGTACGTCTGCACCAACCCCGGCGCCTCCCACGCCGACGGCTCACACCCCTCCACCCGCGCATGCAACCCGACCAACGCATCCCGAGGAGCCGTATCCTGCAACCCGAATCGAGCCGCCCCCACATACTCCCCACCAGCCAACCGCACCCCCAGCCGGTTGACCATCAACCGATACCGCACAGCCTGCTGGTAACTGATCTCGAGGGCCCGCGCCATACCCGCCTGTCTAGCAGCCCCCACCGACAGACCGGGCAGCCACGGCTCACCGAGGGCGGTGTCCTTTCGCGGGTGCCGTAGGCAACTACTTGTCGAGGGGGAGGCCGGCTTCGAGGTGGGCGAAGGCGCGGTCGATGATTTCGAAGTAGTCCTTCATCTTGGCGTGCCCGGTGATCTGGTACGTCGCCATCACCACGCCGACGACCGCACCGGCCCACGCCCGTACGGCGAAGTCGTCGGCGGAGCGGCCGACCCGCTCGGCTGCCAGGGCGGCCAGCAGGTCGATCCCGGCGTACAGCTGGTCGAGCATCC
The DNA here is from genome assembly GCF_004331465.1 of Kribbella pittospori. Taxonomy (GTDB): domain Bacteria; phylum Actinomycetota; class Actinomycetes; order Propionibacteriales; family Kribbellaceae; genus Kribbella; species Kribbella pittospori. Next base: position 74,259 of record NZ_SJKB01000010.1, on the reverse strand, counting down.
GCGCTCGCAGCTCCGGAGCGTTGATGACGAGCTGCTGACGCTGGGATTCCAGCTCCCACTCCTCCTCGGTCAGCGTCCGCATGCTGTCCTTGAGGGTCGCCCGCAACGCGTCGGTCGGGTTCAGTTCGGCCGGTTGCGCGCGGAACACGTCGATCAGCACGGGGTCGAGCCGGTCGAAGACGACCGTGTCCTCCTTGGTCGGGAAGTACCGGAAGAAGGTGGCCGGCGACACCTCCGCCGCGGCCGCGATCTCCTGCACGGTCGTCTCGGCGTACCCCTGGTCGCGGAACAGCCGCAGCGCGTGCTCCTGGATCGCCGCCCGGGTCTTCGCCTTCTTGCGCTCGCGCAGCCCGGGCGGCTTCTCCGTCGTCATACCTCGATTGTGGCAACTTCCGCGGGTTCCGGCTCGACTGACCCACGGCTGCCGGGCAGGAAGGCCAGCGCGAGTACGAAGCCCACGGCGGCGATGCCGCTGCACGTCCACAGCGTCGCGCTCATGCCGTGCACGAACGCCTCACGGGCCGATTCCGCCAGCGCAGGCGCGTTCGTGTGGGCCGCGATCGCGACCGCCCCGGACGCGCTGTCGCGCGCCGCGTCGGCGACCGCGGGCGGCAGACCGCCGACGTTCAGGTGATCGCGGTACGCCGAGTTGAGCACCGTACCGAGGATCGCGACCCCGATCGTGCCGCCGACCTGGCGGAGCGCCTGGATCAGGCCCGATCCGGATCCGCTGCGCTCGACGGTCAACGCACCGATCGCCAGGTCCATCACCGGCGGCAGCGTGAATCCGATGCTCACCCCGACCAGGCTGACCCAGATCGCCGTGTACCCGTAGCCGGCGTCGACGCTGGTGAACGCGCCCATCACGAGGCCGGCCAGCATCAACACGAACCCGAACGCCACCGTCAGTCGCGGACCAACCGAGGCAGAGAGCCGCTCGGCGACCTTGGCGCCGATCAGGAGTCCACCGATGATCGGCAGCAGCCGCAGACCGGTGTTCAACGCGTCCGCGCCCTGCACAGCCTGGAAGAGCTGCGGCAGCACGAACAGCAGACCCATCAACGCGAACGACGCCAGCGTCGCGAGCACCGTGCCCCACGCGAACCGCGCGGACCGGAACAACGCCAGGTCGACCAGCGCATCCGTCGTACGCCGCTGCCACGACCAGAACACCGCCAGCAGTACAACGCCAACGGCCAGACTGACCAGCGTCACCGCGTCGCCCCAACCACGCTCACCGGCCGCGACGAACCCGTACGTCACCGCCACCAGCCCCGCGCCGGACAACAGAATCCCAGGTACGTCGATCCGTCCGGACCGATGTCCGCGCGTTCTCGGGATGAGCAGCGCGACCGCGACCAGACCGACGGCGACCAGCGGCAGGTTGATCAGGAACACCGAGCCCCAGCGGTAGTGGTCGAGCAGCCAGCCGCCGAGCACCGGCCCGAGCGGGATGCCGAGCGAGTTGGCCATCACCCAGATCGTCATCGCCCGAACCCGCTCCCCCGGCTCGAACAGGACGTTGAGCAACGACATCGACAGCGGGATCAGGAACGCCGCCCCGACCCCGAGCACCGCACGAGCCGCGATCAACTGCCCGGCCGACGAGGCGAACGCACAGGCCGCCGATGCCCCGCCGAACACGACGAGGGCGCCGATCAGCAGATGTTTCTGGCCGAATCTGTCACCCAGTAATCCCGCCGGCAGCAGCAACGCCGCGAGGACCAACGTGTACGCGTTCGCGAACCACTGCAGCTGACTGGTCGACGCCCCCAGCTCGGTCGCCAGCGTCGGCAGCGCGACGTTCAGCACAGTCAGATCCAGCCCGACCACGATGAGGCTGACCGACATGGCACCCAACGCCCACCACCGCCGCGGGTCACGGGTCACAGCACCCATCACACACTCCTCCTGAGATCGACTCTAATTTGAGAGTAGATCTCAGAATTCGTTTCAGCAACCCTGCACGGCCTCCCGCAGCACCTCCCGGAAGAGCTCAGGCTGCTCCCGCCACGGAGAGTGGCCGGCGTCGGGGACGAGGTGGAACGTCTGCCGTGGCAAGTGGGTGGCAAGCTCCCGCACGGTCGACACCGGGCGCGGATCGCCGGCGCCGTGGACGAAGGTGACCGGTGCACGAATCCCGGTCGCAAGTCCCGCGACGAAGTCGTCGGGCCAGGCGTTCACCTCTGTCGTGAGCGCGCGATTGGCGGCGAAGTTGATCGGCAGGTCGACCGCCGCGCTCTCGCGGGCCCAGGTCATCGCCATCGCCCGGTCGGCGTGATCGGTGAACCACGCGAGGACCCGGAACTCGGTCTCCTCAGCTGCCGTCCGGCGCGGGTTCTCCTCCAGCTCGACCAGCCGGTCGCGCTGCGCTGGTGTCCTCCGCCGAGCCTCCTCCGCCAACGTCGGGGGGTGCCACTCGCCGATCCCGACGCCGCCGACGTACACGAGCCCGGCGGCGCGATCGGCGTACCAGCTCGCGTAGGCCAGCGCGAGCGTTGCGCCGAACGAGTGCCCGAGTACGACGATCCGCTCATGCCCCCAGTACTCGCGAAGCTCGTCGATGTCCTGCGCCGTCCGCCGTACCGACTGGAGCTCCGACGGACCCGATCGCCCGCACCCACGCTGGTCGAACCGATGTACGACGGTCAGATCGTCCAGCATCTCCGCGAGGACGGCGTAGTCGTCCCACAGGCCGGGGCCGCCGTGAACGACGACGACGGGCGGCAACGAACTGGCGGTGCCGGTCGTTGTTGTCCACAACGTGACGCCGTCAGATGTCGAAAACGGCATGAGGGGTAGCGAGTTCGACCGGGCCCGGATAGGTGCGGCGGGCATGCTCCGCCTGGGTTTCGCGCTGGTACCAGGGCGGGACGTGGGTGATGATCAGACGTTTGACCCCGGCCTTCTTGGCGTGTTCGCCGGCGTCAGCGGGCGTCAGGTGAAGGTCGGTCGGGTTGCGCGGATCGTTGTCCTGCAAGGCGGCCTCGGACAGCAGGACGTCGGCACCACGGGCGAGCTCGATCAGCGCGTCGTTCGGTCCGGTGTCGCCGGTGTAGACGAGCGACTTGTTGCCGTGCTCAACCCGGATCGCGTACGCCGGCACCGGGTGCACCATCCGCGCGGTTCGCACCGTGAACGGGCCGATCTGCTGAGCGGCCTGCCAGGTGTGGAATTCGATCTCCTCCTCCATCCCGGGATCGGTCGGCAGGTCGTACGCCGATGCCATCCGGCCGGACGTCCCGGGCGGTCCGTAGACCGGGATCCGCGGGATCGGCGTACCGGGTCCGTACTTCGCCGCGACGTACAGCCCGCAGAGATCCATGCAGTGGTCAGGATGCAAATGGGACAGGCCGATCGCGCCGATCTCCGGGACCGCGACGTGCCGCTGGAGCGATCCGAGCGCGCCACTGCCGAGGTCGAGGATCAGGTGGAAACCCTCGGCGGTGACCAGATAGCTCGAGGCGGCCGAGTCCGGGCCGGGCACAGACCCGGAGCAGCCGATCACGGTGAGCTTCATAGCCGGAACATTACCGGCGGGTTGCCGGCTTCGCAGGACCGCGGGTCGCGTCGCGAATCATCGGATCCAGTTGCCTGGCAGTGATTTCGCGCACATCACAGCGTGATCCGGTGCCCTGGACAACCGACCGGCTAGCGGACCCACGCGAACTGGTCGACCCCGGACAGCACCGGTCCGAGGAAGCGAGAGCCGATGGCGGCGAACTCGGCCGGGCTGCCGGTGGTGACGAAGCGATGCCGCGGCTCGGGCAGGTTGTCCGCGCGGAGCAGTCCGGTCTTGGTGAGTACGCCGTACACATCCTTGGCGCACTCCTCGGCGCTGCTCACCAGCGTGACGTTGTCGCCCATCACGTACGAGATCACGCCCGTGAGCAACGGATAGTGCGTGCAGCCGAGGATCAGCGTGTCCACGCCGGCCTCGACCAGCGGATCGAGGTACTCGTGCGCGGCCTCGAGAAGCTCGGGCCCGGACGTCACGCCGGACTCGACGAAGTCGACGAAGTCCGGGCAGGCACGGGTGAACAGCTCCACCTGCGGGGCGGCCGCGAACCCGTCCTCGTAGGCGAGCGACGCCGCCGTCGCGCGTGTGCAGATCACGCCGACGCGCTGGTTCCGGGTCGCGGCCACGGCCCGGCGTGCGGCCGGCAGGATCACTTCGACGACAGGTACGTCGTACCGTTCGCGCGCGTCGCGGAGCATCGCGGCACTGGCCGAGTTGCAGGCGATGACGAGCATCTTGACGCCGGCCTCGACCAGATGATCGAGGCACTCCAGCGCATACTCGCGGACTTCGGCGATCGGCTTGGGGCCGTACGGCTGCCGGGCGGTGTCGCCGAGATACAGGATCGGTTCGTGCGGCAACTGGTCGAGCACCGCGCGGGCGACGGTGAGACCGCCGAAGCCTGAATCGAAGATCCCCACCGGTGCGTCAGCCACAGGCAGAGCTTATACAGGTCTGATCGCGGGCAGTTCGGAAGCCGGCCTTACCTAACCGAGCGATCCGACACGCCGGAGTTATCCACATCTTTACTCTGCGGAATTGCCTTTTCACGTGATGGGCGCCACTCTGGAGCGATGTTTGCTCGACCGCCCGTCGTGATGCCATGACACTGGCGCACCAGATCGCGGTGGTGCTGGGCACCACCGCAGCACCGAATCCACAGCCCAACGAAGCTACGGCGAGCCAGGCTGCGGACACACACAGCACTACCGCGGACATCGTGGCGGCCCTCGGGCCGACCGGGATGCTGGTCGTGCTGGCCATGGCGGCGTTCGTCTTGTACGTCGTCTCGCTCTCGCTGCACCCGAACGCCAAATGCAATCGTTGCAAAGGCGCCGGACGGCACCGCGGCGCACTCTTCAGCTACGCCCAACGCCCCTGCAACAGTTGCAAGGGCCGCGGCGTTCATCCCCGACTGGGACGCAAGGTCCTCTTCAAGCAACCGTAGGCGGACATGACGTAATCACCACCAGGTGCCGGCAGCAACGACCGGCACACCACTGAGTTCCGGCCCTCCGCCCGCCGGTGCTCAGCTCCACCTCAAGCCCGGAGCCTCAAGCCCAGAGCTGACCCTCGAGGCGATCCTCCGCCTCGTCGATCGTGCCCTCGTAGGCACCGGTGGACAGGTACTTCCAGCCACCGTCCGCGACCACGAACGCGATATCCGCGGTCTCGCCCTCGCGGACGCATTTCGCTGCCTGGCCGAGCGCGGCGTGCAGGATCGCGCCGGTGGAGATCCCCGCGAAGATCCCCTCGTTGTCGAGCAGTTCACGGACCCGGCGTACGGCGTCGCGCGGTCCGACCGAGAACCGGGCGTCGATCAGGGTCTCGTCGTACAGCTCGGGAACGAACCCCTCGTCCAGATTGCGCAGTCCGTAGACGAGTTCGCCGTACCGCGGCTCGGCCGCGACGATGCGCACCTCGGGCTTGTGCTCGCGGAAGAACCGGCCCGCGCCCATCAGCGTGCCGGTGGTGCCGAGGCCGGCCACGAAATGGGTGACGGACGGTAGATCGGCGAGGATCTCGCGCGCGGTGCCGTCGTAGTGTGCGGCCGCGTTGGACGGGTTGCCGTACTGGTAGAGCATCACCCAGTCCGGGTGCTCCTCGGCGACCTGCTTGGCCACCCGGACCGCCTCGTTCGACCCACCCGCGGCCGGGGAGGAGATGATCTCGACTCCCCACATCCGCAGGATCTGGCGGCGTTCCTCCGACGTGTTCTCCGGCATCACGCAGACCATCCGGTAGCCGCGCAGCTTGGCCGCCATCGCCAGCGAGATGCCGGTGTTGCCCGACGTCGGTTCGAGGATCGTGGTGCCGGGCCGGAGCCGGCCGTCCTTCTCGGCGTCCAGCAGCATCCGCAGCGCCGCCCGGTCCTTGATCGAACCGGTCGGGTTGTGGTCCTCCAGCTTGGCCCACAACCGGACGTCCGCCGACGGCGACAGCCGGGGCAGACCGACCAGCGGCGTGCCTCCGACCGAGTCGAGCAGACTGTCGAAACGCATGGTCAGCCGCCGGCCACCGCGGGCAGTACGACGACCACGTCGCCGTCCTTCACGCCGGTCTTCAGGCCGCCGGTGAACCGGACGTCCTCGTCGTTGACGTAGACGTTCACGAACCGGCGCAGTTCCTCCGGCTCGCCCTCGACGATGCGCTCCTTCAGGCCCGGGTGGGCACCGTTCACGTTGTCGATGAACTCGGCCAGCGTGTCGCCGTCCCCGTTCACCGCCTTCTCGCCGCCGGTGTACGTGCGCAAGATCGTCGGCACGCGCAACTCGATCGCCATATCAGTTGTCTCCTCTTCTTTCCTCATAAGAACCGACCACGCGCACTTCTTCTTCCACGACCTCGCCGTCGATGATCCGGTACGACCGGAACTCGACCGGCCCGTCGTACGCCGGGGAGTCGGCGCCGTCCCGGGTCGACACCAGCACGTAGTGGGCGCCGGGCTCCTGGGCCAGGGTGATGTCGGTGCGGGACGGATACGCCTCGGTGGCGGTGTGCGAGTGGTAGATCACCACCGGCTCCTCGTCGCGCTCGTCCATCTCCTTGTAGAGCCGGAGCAGGTCGCCGGAGTCGAACTCGTAGAACGTCGGTGACATCGCCGCGTTGAGCATCGGCACGAACCGGACCGCCCGGTCCGACCCGGCCGGCCCCGCGACCACGCCACAGGCCTCGTCCGGGTGGTCCCGGCGGGCGTGCGCGACGATCGCGTCGTACGTGGCCTTCTCGATGATCAACACGAGACCACGGTACGGCGACCGCCGGACCCGGCCCGCCAACCCGGGAGTCGGTCCATTATGCGGACAGAGCGCTACCAGCGATCGTGGATCTGTGGCCGGATCAGCTCGTCGTACGTCGCCTGGACGGCGGCCGACTGGTCGGCGGTGAGCGGGGAAAGGCTTGCCGCGGCCAGGTTGCCCGCCACCTGGGCCGGATTGCGCGCGCCCGGGATGACGACGCTCACACCCGGCTGGTCGAGGATCCAGCGGAGGGCGAACTGGGCCATGGTGGCGCCGGCGGGCAGCCAGGGCATCAGGCGGCGGACGGCCTCCAGCCCGGTGCCGAAGTCGACGCCGGAGAAGGTCTCGCCGACGTCGAAGGCCTCGCCGTGGCGGTTGTACGTGCGGTGGTCGTCGGGCGAGAACGTGGTGTTCTCGTCGTACTTGCCGGACAGCAGCCCGCTCGCCAGCGGGACGCGGGCGATGATGCCGACGCCGGCCGCTTGCGCCGCGGGCAGTACTTCGTCGAGCGGCTTCAGCCGGAACGCGTTCAGGATGATCTGCACCGATGCCACGTTCGGCCGCGCGATCGCAGTGAGCGCCTCGGCGCAGGTCTCGACGCTCACGCCGTACGACGCCATTCTGCCCTCGTCCACCATCGAGTCGAGCGCGTCGAACACCGCGTCGGTCGAGTACACCGGCGTCGGCGGGCAGTGCAGCTGGACCAGGTCGATGGTGTCGACGCCGAGGTTCTGCCGGGACCGGTCGTTCCAGGCCCGGAAGTTCTCCAGCGTGTAGTTCGACGGCACCTGCTCGACGCGACGTCCCATCTTGGTTGCGACGGTCAGGCTGCCAACCCCGTTGAGCACCGTCTCCTTGAAGACCTGACCGACCAGCCGCTCGCTACGGCCGTCGCCGTACACGTCCGCGGTGTCGATGAACGTGACTCCGCCCTCGACCGCCGCCCGCAGTACCGCGAGCGCATCGCTCTCGTCGACGGAGCCCCAGTCGGCACCCAGCTGCCAGGCACCGAGCCCGACCACACCCACGTCCCGACCGGTCCGACCAAGCCTGCGCGTCTCCATGCCGCTAACCCTAGGCAGTGACCGCGACCTGGAGTTCGGCACCCTCCGCGACGTCGAGCTCTGTAGCGAGCGTCTCGGCCATGATCAGCTCGCGATGCGCCTCGACGGCCTGCATGGTGCGAGCGTCAGCCGTCACCGACAAGCGCATCCGATCGGTCACCTGCAGACCGGCGTCCCGCCGCGCCTGCTGCACAGAGCGGATCACGTCGCGCGCCGTCCCCTCGGCCTCCAGCTCCGGCGTGATCGTCGTGTCGAGTACGACGAAGCCGCCGCCGGAGAGCAGGCCACTCGCCGTACCGCCCTCGGCCAGCGTGGTCTCCAGGGTGTACTCACCCTCGGCCAACTCGATGCCCCCGGCAACGACAGCGCCGTCCGCGGAGACCGACCAGTCGCCGCTCTTCGACGCCTTGATCACCGTCTGGACGTCCCGTCCCAGCCGTGGTCCCGCGGCTCGCGCGTTGACCGTCAACCGCTGCGACACCGGCGCGTCCACCGCATCCGCCGACGTCAGCACGACCTCGCGGAGGTTGATCTCGTCCTCGATCAACGGCACCAGAGCCCGCAACGCCTCCGCGTCCGCCGTCGCGACCGTCAGCGACTGCAACGGCTGCCGGCCACGGATGCCCGCCGCCTTCCGGATCGACGACGCAACCGAGCACACCTCGCGCACTCGCTCCATCCGCGCGACCAGCTCCGGGTCGTCCGGAAGCTCGTCGACCGACGGCCAGTCGGTCAGGTGCACCGACCGCTCGCCGGTCAGCCCACGCCAGACCTGCTCGACCGTGAGCGGCAGCAGCGGCGCGGCCGTCCGGCAGACCACCTCGAGCGCGGTGTAGAGCGTGTTCACCGCATCCTGGAACGTCTCGCCCGACTCGTCCCAGAAGCGATCCCGGGACCGGCGGATGTACCAGTTCGTCAGCACTTCCAGGTAGCTGAGCACCGCATCGCAGGCCGACGCGACGTCGTACCGGTCAAGCTTCTCCTCGACGTCCGCGACGAACACTCGCAGCCGGGCCAGCACGTACCGGTCCAGCAGCACCTCGGAGCTGGTCGACCAGGTCCCGGTCGCCCCGGCGGCGTTCGCATAGAGCGCGAAGAAGTACCAGGCGTTCCACAGCGGGATCATCACCTGGCGGACGCCGTCGCGGATGCCCTCCTCGGTGACGACCAGATTCCCGCCGCGCAGGATCGGGCTCGACATCAGGAACCAGCGCATCGCGTCGGCGCCGTCGCGGTCGAACACCTCGGACACGTCCGGGTAGTTCCGCAGCGACTTGCTCATCTTCTGGCCGTCGTTGCCGAGCACGATCCCGTGACTCAGGCAGGACGAGAACGCCGGCCGGTCGAACAGCGCCGTGGACAGGATGTGCAGGGTGTAGAACCAGCCGCGGGTCTGGCCGATGTACTCGACGATGAAGTCGCCCGGGAAGTGGTGCTCGAACCACTCGGTGTTCTCGAACGGGTAGTGCACCTGCGCGAAACTCATCGACCCCGAGTCGAACCACACATCCAGTACGTCGGGCACCCGGCGCATCGTGGACCGCCCGGTCGGGTCGTCCGGGTTCGGCCGGGTCAGCTGGTCGACGTACGGGCGGTGCAGGTCCGGGACCGCGACACCGAAGTCGCGCTCCAGCTCCTCGATCGAGCCGTACACGTCGATCCGCGGGTACGCCGGATCGTCCGAACGCCAGACCGGGATCGGGCTGCCCCAGAACCGGTTCCGGCTGATCGACCAGTCCCGCGCGTTCGACAGCCACTTCCCGAACTGCCCGTGCTTCACATGCTCCGGCACCCAGGTGATCTGCTCGTTCAGCTCGACCATCCGGTCCCGGATCCGGGTCACCTCGACGAACCAGCTCGACACCGCCTTGTAGATCAGCGGGTTCCGGCACCGCCAGCAGTGCGGGTAGCTGTGCACGTAGCTGTCCTCGCGCACCAGCGCCCCGGCCGCCCGCAGGTCCCGGATGATCGGGCGGTTCGCCTCGAACACGTGCATCCCCTGGTACGGCGGGACCACGGACGTGAACCGGGCTCCTTCGTCGACGGTGAGCACGGTGGGGATCCCGGCGGCTTCACAGGCGACCTGGTCCTCCTCGCCGTACGCGGGAGCCATGTGGACGACGCCCGTACCTTCGTCGGTGGTGACGTGCTCGGCCGCGATGACCTTGTACGCCTCGCCGGTCCCGAAGACCTCGGCGTTCGCGAGGAACGGGAACAGCGGGGTGTAGCGCAGGCCGATCAGCTCGGAGCCCTTGAGCCGCCGGAGCACCTCGTCACCGAGGCCGGCGAAGTCGCCGTGCGCACCGGCGTACGCCGCCAATCGCGCCTCGGCGAGGATCGTCGGGCGGCCCTCGGCGTCGTTCACCACCACGTAGTCGACGTCCGGGCCGACGGCCATCGCGAGGTTGCTCGGCAGGGTCCAGGGCGTGGTGGTCCAGGCGAGCAGGCGCTCACCGGTCTCCAGCTCGACCGCGATCGTCACCGACGGGTCCTGGCGCTGCTGGTAGACGTCGTCGTCCATCCGCAGCTCGTGGTTGGACAGCGGGGTCTCGTCGTTCCAGCAGTACGGCAGCACCCGCAGGCCCTCGTACACCAGGCCCTTGTCGTACAGCGTCTTGAACGCCCAGATCACCGACTCCATGTAGTCGCGGTTGAGCGTTTTGTAATCGTGGTCGAAGTCGACCCAGCGCGCCTGCCGGGTGACGTAGCTGCGCCATTCATCCGTGTACTTCAGCACCGACGCCCGGCACGCCTCGTTGAACTTCTCGATCCCGAGCTCGAGGATGTCCGCCTTCGTCTTCAGCCCGAGCACCCGCTGAGCCTCCAACTCAGCCGGCAACCCATGCGTATCCCACCCGAACCGCCGCTCCACCCGACGCCCCCGCATCGTCTGGTACCGCGGTACGACGTCCTTCACATAGCCGGTCAGCAGATGCCCGTAGTGCGGCAGCCCGTTGGCAAACGGCGGCCCGTCATAGAACACGAACTCGTTGGCCCCGTCCTCCCCCGCCGCCCGCTGCTCCACCGAGGCCAGAAACGTCCCGTCCTTCTCCCAGTACGCGAGCACCCCCCGCTCAACCCGCGGAAAGTCAGGACTAGCACTCAGCTCAGGGTCACCACTCTTCGGGTAGCTCACTCAGCGCATGTTATGCAACAACGCCGACTGCAGATAACCGAGCCAGTCGTAGAGGTCGTAGGTGAGGCGGCGGGGGTCGTCGTCGGGGAGTTTTTCCCAGGTGGAGTAGTCGTCTTCTTCTTTGATGTCCAGGCGGGTGCCGATGGCCAGGCGGAGGTCGTTCAGCGCACGCAGCCACGACAGCTGCTCGTCGGGTTCCAGCGCGATCTCGTCCGCGCCGGACTCCTCGAGCGCGGAAAGCACCCGCTTGGCGTCCCCGATCTTCCCGTCGCGCAGACCGCGCTCCGTGAACCGCCGGAACTCACCCGACGCCTGGTCGTCCTCCTTGTAGGCGTCCGGAAGCAAGCGCTGGAGTACGACGTCCTCCGGCGGCGACGTCGGCCCGTCGCTGTCCAGGAGCGCTGCCAGCGGGTCCGAGGATTCGGTGGCGCGCGGCGGCAGGCCGTCGTACAGGAGTTCGACCAGGTTGCGGAGCAGGTTCGCCAGGATGTCCGCCTCGTGCTCGGCGAAACTGACGACGACGGTCTTGCGGCGCTTGCGGAACCGGGTCACGACTTCTCGCAGGTGGCCCACAGGCCGTAGGAGTGCATCGCTTCCACGTCGCGTTCCATCGCCTCGCGGTTGCCGTTCGAGACCGCCGACTTGCCCTCCTGGTGCACCTGCAGCATCAGCTTCTCCGCCTTGTGTTTGGAGTAGCCGAAGTAGGTCTGGAACACGAAGGTGACGTAGTCCATCAGGTTGACCGGATCGTTCCAGACGATCGTCACCCACGGTGGGCTCAGCTCGATCGCCTCGTCGACCTCGGGGCTCTCGAGTTCGCTTGGTGCGGTGCTCACCTGTCCATTCTCTCCATCATCGGTTCCGGGTTCGCAATAGGCTGCCCTTGTGACTCACGCAGTGACGCACTCGACCGCGCTCCTCACGGACCACTACGAGCTCACCATGCTGCAGGCCAGCCTGGCCGACGGCACGGCGCAGCGCCGCTCGGTCTTCGAGCTGTTCGCCCGCCGGCTGCCCGAAGGGCGCCGCTACGGCGTGGTCGCCGGCGTGAACCGGCTGCTGGACGCGCTGGAGCGGTTCCGCTTCGACGAGCGGGCGATCGGATTCCTGGCCGACCGGGGTGTCGTCGACCAGGCTACCCGGGACTGGCTGGCCGAGTACCGGTTCACCGGGGACATCGCCGGCTACGCCGACGGGGAGATCTTCTTCCCCGGCTCGCCGGTGCTGGTGGTGGAGGCCAGTTTCGCCGAGGCGGTGCTGCTGGAAACCGTGTTCCTGTCCATCCTGAACCACGATTCCGCGGTCGCCTCGGCGGCGTCCAGGATGACGTGGTGGGCCGGCGGCCGGCCGTGTATCGAGATGGGCTCGCGCCGGACCCACGAGGAATCCGCGGTCGCGGCCGCGCTCTCGGCGTACATCGCAGGCTTCGCCACCACCTCGAACCTGGAGGCCGCGCACCGGTACGGCATCCCGAGCGCGGGTACGGCGGCGCACTCGTTCACGCTGCTGCACGACACCGAGCGGGACGCGTTCACCTCCCAGATCGATGCCCTCGGCAAGGGGACGACCCTGCTGGTGGACACGTACGACGTGGCCGAGGCGGTCCGGACCGCGATCGGCATCACCGGCCCTGAGCTCGGCGCGGTCCGGCTCGACTCCGGCGACCTGCCGTCCCTGGCCGGGCAGGTCCGCGAGCAGCTGGACGCCCTCGGGGCGACCAAGACCCGGATCATCGTCACCAGCGACCTCGACGAGTACCAGATCGCCGCGCTCGCCCCGGCGCCCGTCGACGGGTACGGCGTGGGTACGTCGCTCGTCACCGGCAGCGGCCACCCGACCTGCGGGTTCGTGTACAAGCTGGTAGCCCGGGAAACCGCGGACGGGGCGCTGGTCCCGGTGGCGAAGAAGAGCCCGGACAAGATCTCCATCGGCGGCCGGAAGTATGCGCTGCGGCGCCGGTCGGCCAGCGGGGTCGCGGAGGTCGAGCTGATCGGCGTCGGCGAACCGCCGGTCGACGACGGTGACGACCGCGAGCTGCTCAAGCCGCTGGTCGAGGCCGGCAAGATCGTCGGCCGCACCACCCCGGAAGAGTCCCAGATACACCACCTCAAGGTGCGCGACGAGCTGCCTCGCTACGCCAGCCAGCTGAGCCGCGGCGAGCCCGCGATCCCGACCGAGTACAGCGGCGACCACGACGCCCGCAACCCGTTCCTGCCTCGGAGCCACATGTGAGCACCGACCAGACTGAATGGCCTCCGGAAGCACCAGCCAGTGAGGCTGATGTCCTGATCGCGCTGCGGTTCGCCGACCGGGCGGCCCGGAAGGCAGTCGCCGACGAGCTGGCGGGCACCGGACTGCACACCGGCCAGGAGCTGGTTCTCGCCAAGCTCCTGCACCTCGGCTCGCTCCCGGTGGCCAAACTGGCCAAGGTCCTGGACGTCGAGGTGCCGACGGCAACGAAAACCACCCAGCGGATGGAAGCTGCAGGCCTCGTCCGCCGGGTCAAGAACAGCACCGACGCCCGCCAGGTCGCGATCGAACTCACCGACCGCGGCGTCGAGCTGGCCCACACCGTCCGGGAGGTCTACGACCGAGCCGGCCGCCGGGCCCTCGCCCAGCTCGGCCCCGAGGACCGCCGCCTGCTCCGCAACCTCCTCTGGACCATCACCACCACCATCGAGCCCTGAACATCTCAACAGGACGTGTCGGACGATCGACGCATCGCACCGCGCTCTCTGAGCCTGGCGAGCGTCCTGCCCTGGCCGACACCTCCTGTCGAGCTGCACTCAGATCGGAATGCCGGGGGTGCGCGGCTTCTTGAGGTCGCGGCGTGTGACGACAGTCAGCCAGGCGGCCGCGGCGACGAAGATGGCCGCGAACAGCCAGAAGGTCTCGGCCGCGCTCGGCGAGAGGACATCTGCGAGGACGAAGACCGCGACTGCGGAGAGCAGCCCGGCGAAGAGCATTCCCACGCTCAGGACGAGGGTGGCTTCCATGGCCCGGGTCGGGGCGGCGCGGCGGCGTCGCAGCCGCCAAGCGCAGGTGCCGATCACGAGCAGGCCGCTGGAAGCCAGGATCAGCGCCAGCATGTCAGACGGCTCGCGCGCGTCGTCCAGGACCTTTCCGGTCTCCTGGGTGGCGCCTTCGGCCGCGATCTCGATCAGCCGACCGCGCCAGATGGTGCCGGTCACCTGGTCGCCCTCGTCGAGTTGATCCAGGACAGGGCCGCTGTGCCCGAACCCCGTGTTCCACCTGGCGCCGGACGCGTCGGTCAGGACCGCGCTGCGGTCGCCCCTCTTGTACTCCGGAACGTCGTGGATCTCGGACGCGGTGAACTCCTCCGTCCAGCGGCATTCGGCCGGTGCGGACGGAGCGGCCGGGCAGCGCGGCGCGACCTCGTAGGCGTGCAGCTCGCGGGCGCTGTGCGGCGCCACCACTGCGGCGAGGTCGGTAGCGACACCGACCATGGCCACGCCGCCCAGAAGAACGAATATTGTCGTGACAGTTTTGTCGAGGATCCCCACAGCTCCAAGATGCGCTCGAGAGGGTCCGGGGTTGAGTTCCTGCCGCTGTGATTCGCGCGACACTCCCTAGCGCGCGTCGAACACCTTCGCGAGCAGGCTCAGAGCCTCGCGCAGAAGCTCCGGCGGCATCACGAGCGGCGGCAGGAACCGCAGTACGTTGCCGTAGGTTCCCGCGGTCAGCACGACCATCCCCTCCGCGTGACACGCTCGAGCGATTTCCCCGGTCGCGACCGGGTCGGGATCGCCGACGCTGTCGACCAACTCGATGGCGATCATCGCGCCCCGCCCACGGACGTCGCCGATGATCGGGTGTCGGGCAGCCAGGTCGCGCAGCGCGGGCAGCATGATGTCGCCGATCTCCCGCGCCCGGGTCGGCAGATCCTCGGCTTCCATCATCGAGATCGCCGCCAGCGCAGCCGCACACGCCACTGGGTTCCCGCCGTACGTGCCACCAAGACCACTCACGTGCGGCGCATCCATGATCTCCGCGCGCCCGGTCACCGCGGCCAGCGGCAGACCGCCCGCGATGCCCTTGGCCAGTGTGATCAAATCCGGTACGACGTCCTCGTGCGAACACGCGAACAGGTCGCCGGTCCGCCCGAACCCGGTCTGGATCTCGTCCGCAACAAACACCACGCCCTGGGCCTGACACCACTCAGCCACCGCCGCCAAGAAGCCCGGCGCAGGTACGACGAACCCGCCCTCACCGTGGATAGGTTCGATCACCACACACGCGACGTTCGACGCACCGACGTACTTCTCGATCGACGCCACCGCCCGGGCCGCGGCCTCCGGTCCACTCAGCCCGTCCCGATACGGGTACGACGTCGGCACCCGATAGACCTCGGGCGCGAACGGCCCGAAACCGTCCTTGTACGGCGCGTTCTTCGCCGTCATCGCCATCGTCAGGTTGGTCCGCCCGTGGTACCCGTGGTCGAACACCACCACCGCGTTCCGCCGAGTATGAGACCGCGCGATCTTCACCGCGTTCTCGACCGCCTCGGCCCCGGAGTTCAGCAGCACGGACCGCTTCTCGTGGTCCCCGGGCGTGATCTGGTTGAGTGCCTCGCACACCTCGAGATAGCCGGCGTACGGCGTGACCATGAAGCAGGTGTGGGTGAACCGCGCCACCTGCTCCTGCACCGCGCTCACCACCTGCGGCGCCGCGTTGCCGACGTTCGTGACCGCGATCCCGGACCCGAGATCGATCAACTGGTTGCCGTCGGCATCCACCACGATCCCGCCACCGGCCTCGGTGACGAACACCGGCAGCGCGATCCCGATCCCGCGCGCGACCGAGCGCCGTACCCGCGCCATCAACTCGATCGACCGAGGCCCGGGAATCTCCGTGACCAGCTTGCGTTCCTGCGAGATCGTCATCGTCCAGCCCCCAATGGTTCCGCGTCGCCCGAGAGTTTCTGTGCCAGCCAGACGGGGATCACCGAGAACACGATCAGCGCGGCCGCGACCACGTTGACGATCGGCGCCTGGTTCGGCCGGAACAGGTTGTTGAAGATCCAGATCGGCAGCGTCTGCTGATTCGCGCCGGCGGTGAACGTGGTCACGATGATCTCGTCGAACGACAGCGCGAACGCGAGCAGCCCACCGGCCAGCAGCGCCGACCGGATCAGCGGGAACGTCACCAGCCGGAAGGTGGTGAACCCGGACGCACCGAGGTCTGCCGACGCCTGCTCCAGATGTACGCCGGTCCGCCGCAGCCGCGCGATCACGTTGTTGAACACCGTCACGATGCAGAACGTCGCGTGCGCGATCACGATCGTGCCGAACCCGAGTTCGAACCCGAAGATGGTCCGGAACGCGTTGTTCAGCGCGATCCCGGTGACGATGCCCGGCAGCGCGATCGGCAGGATCACCAGCAGCGACACCGAATCGCGGCCGTAGAAGCTGAATCGCTGCAGGGCGAACGCGATCATCGTGCCCAGCACCAACGCGATCACAGTCGCCACCAACCCGACCCGCACACTCACCCAGAGCGCATCCAGCGCACCTTGGCTCTCGGCCGCGCGCCGCCACCACTCCAGGGTGAAGTCCCGCGGCGGCCAGGCGAACGTCTTGTTCACGTTGAACGAGTTCACCAGGACCAGCAGCAACGGGATGTAGATGAACGCGAGGATCACGATGGTGAGGATCCGCAACACCATCCTGGTCGGTCCGGAGATCGTCATCACAGGCTCTCCATCGCTCCGGTACGGCGTACCGCGGCCAGGTACCCCAGCATCACCACGACCGGGATGGTGGCGACCGCGGCCGCGAACGGCAGGTTGTTGGCCGCGCCCACGTTGTCGTACACAACGTTGCCCAGCAACTGATTGGTGCCGCCGACGATCCGGACGGCGATGTAGTCGCCCAGCGTCAGGCTGAACGTGAAGATCGACCCGGCCACCATGGCCGGCACGACGACCGGCACGATCACCCGCCGCAACGTCTGAGTCGTCTTCGCGCCGAGATCGGCCGATGCCTCCAGCAATGAATCCGGCAGCCGTTCGAGACCGGCGTAGATCGGCAGGATCATGTACGGCAGCCACAGGTAGGCCAGCGTCACCACTGTTGCGGCCAGCCCGAACCCGGGCGACTGCAGCCCGACCGCCTCGAACATCGTCGACACCAGCCCACCCTCGGCGAACATCCCGCGCCACGCGTACGCCTTGACCAGATAGCTGGCCCACAACGGCATCAGCACCGCTACCAGCAGGAACCGGCGCAGCCCCGGGCGCGCCACCTTCGACATGTACAGCGCGATCGGGAACGCGACCACCGCATCGATCAGAGTCACCAGCAGGGCGACCCCGATCGTGCGCAGCGCGATGGTCCGGTACACGTCGACGGTGAACAGCGTCCGGAAACTGTCCAGCGTCCACTCCCGCTCGATCAGCCCGGTGAAGCTGTTCTGCGACCAGAGGGCGGTGACGAACAACGCCGCCAACGCCCCCAGGTACGCAACCCCGAGCCACAAGATCGGCGGCCCCAGCAACAACCCCAACCGAACCCGCGGGTGGCGATGAAGACTGCTCATCCCTTGATCTGCGTCCAAGCCTGGGTCCACCGGCTGTAGTCGGTGCACTTGACGTCGGTGCGGCCGTCGAGGCATTGCTCGATCGGGGTGGTCCAGTACCAGATCTTCTCCGAGTAGGCCTCGTCACCGGCGTGGAACGTGGTGCAGTGATTCTTGTCCGCGGTTTGCGCGCAGGCCTTCGCGTTGGCCGGCGACTCGCCGAAGTACTCGGCCACTGCCGCGTTCGCCTGCGGGCTGACGATGTGGTTCATCCACAGGTAGCCACAGTTCTTGTTCTTCGAGGTGGCGCTCAGCATCCAGGTGTCGGACCAGCCGGTCACGCCCTCGGTCGGGACGGTGACCTGCACCGGGACCTTCTCGCCGGTCGCGACGTTCGCGATCACCTGCCAGGTGGTGCCGACCACCGAGTTGCCGCTGGTGAACGCCTGCACCTCCTTGAGGTAGTCCGACCAGTACTCCGACACCAGCGTCTTCTGCTGCTTGAGCAGATCCACGGTCGCGGTGAACTGCTTCTCGTCCAGCGCGTACGGGTTCTTGATCCCCAGATCAGGCTTCGTCGCCATCAGGTACATCGCGGCATCGGCGATGTAGATCGGTGAGTCGTACGCCGTCACCGCACCCTTGTACGGCGAGTTCGCGTCGAAGACCACGCCCCACGACGTCGGCGCCGGCGTCACCTTGTCGGTCCGCCACATCAGCAGGTTCGCGCCGTACCCGTGCGGTACGCCGTACATCTGTCCCTTCACCGAGTTCCACGGGCGGTCCTTCAGGAACGGGTAGACGTCGGCGTAGTTCGGGATCAGGTCGGTGTTCACGGGCTCCACCTGTCCGCCCGCGATCAACCGCAGCGACGCGTCGCCGGAGGCCGACACCACGTCGTACTGGCCGGTCTTCATCAGGCTGACGGCCTCGTCCGACGTACCGAACGTCTTCACCGTGACCTGGCAGCCGGTCTCCTTCTCGAACGACGAGACCCAGTCGACCTTCGGGTCGTTCGAGCCGTCCTCGGCGTACCCGGGCCAGGCGAGCACGCTGAGCTTGCCCTCCCCGGCTCCGAGCGTGTCGAGTTTCTTCAGGTCCGGTGGGGTGAACCCGCTCGTCCCGGCCGCCCCGTCACTGGAACTGTCGTCGGAACCACCGGACGTGCCGCACGCTGCCACGATCAGAGCGAGCGCTGCCAGGCTCGCCGCCGCACTGAGTCTCTTCATCCAAAGCTCCTTGCCAAAGGGTTAGGGCACTAGGCGGAACCGCCGATCTCGACGGTGTGTTCGCGGCGCCAGCTGAGGCGGACCTGGGCACCCCGAAGCGCGAGCTTGTCCTGCACCGAGCCCTGCTGGTTCTGCTGCAGGACGATGAGCGAGCCACCGGCGTCCAGGTCGACCACGGTCTGCGTGGCCGAGCCGAGGTACACCACTTCGCGGACCACACCGGTGGCGGTACAGCTCCCCGGAACGGCGTCGGCGGTCCGGGTGTGCATGTCGATCTTCTCGGGCCGGACGGTGAACAGTCCCGGCGTACCGAGGATTGCGGAGGCGACGTCACCCTCGAGCAAGTTGGACGTACCGACGAACCCGGCGACGAATGCGCTCGCCGGGTGCTCGTACAGCTCGGCCGGACCGGCCAGCTGCTCGATCCGGCCGCCGTTGAACACGGCGATCCGGTCGCTCATCGTCAGCGCCTCCTCCTGGTCGTGGGTGACGAACACGAAGGTGATGCCGACATCACGCTGCAACGCCTTGAGCTCGAGCTGCATCTCCCGGCGCAGCTTCAGGTCGAGGGCTCCGAGCGGCTCGTCCAGCAACAGCAGTTTCGGGCGGTTCACCAGTGCCCGGGCCAGCGCCACGCGTTGCCGCTGGCCACCGGACAGCTGGCTCGGCCGGCGGTCCCCGAACCCCTCCAGCCGGACCGTCTCCAGCGCCTCGAGGGCCCTGGTACGGCGCGACCGCCGGTCGACACCCTTCACCCGCAACCCGTACTCGACGTTCTGCTGCACGCTCATATGCGGGAACAGCGCGTAGTCCTGGAAGACCGTGTTCACATCCCGCGCGTACGGCGGCCGCTCGGTGACGTCGACGCCCCCGAGCAGGATCCGCCCCGCGGTGGGCGCCTCGAAGCCGGCGATCATCCGCAGCACGGTGGTCTTGCCGGAACCGGACGGGCCGAGCATCGAGAAGAACTCACCCTCGGCCAGGTCGAGGTCGACACCGTCCACCGCGGCGACCTCGCCGAACATCTTCCGCAGGCCGCGCAGGCTGACCGCCGCCGCCGTGTCCGGCGGCGTCTCGGTCGTCACCTGCTCGCCCAAGCTCGTCATCCGATCGCCGACATCACGTGCTTGACCCGGGTGTAGTCCTCGACGCCGTACAGGGACAGGTCCTTGCCGTGCCCGGAGTGCTTGAAGCCGCCGTGCGGCATCTCGGCCACCAGCGGGATGTGCGTGTTGATCCAGACGCAGCCGAAGTCGAGGGCCGCTGACATCCGCAGTGCCCGCGAGTGGTCGGTGGTGAACACGCTCGACGCGAGACCGAAGCGCACGCCGTTGGCCATCCGCAGTGCCTCGTCCTCGTCGCTGAAGGACTGCACAGTGATGACCGGACCGAACACCTCGTCCTGGATCATCTCGTCGTCCTGCTGCAGCCCGGTGACGACGGTCGCGTCCAGGAAGTACCCGTCGGCAAGGGCTCCGCCGGACCGTTCGCCACCCAGTGCGATCGAGCCGTGCTCGGGCATCCGGGCCAGGAAGCCGTGGACCCGGTCCAGCTGCAGGCTGCTGTTCAGTGGCCCGAACAGCGCGTCGCCGTCGTTCGCGAGTCCGGGGCGCGCGTTCGATCGTGCCCAGTCGACCAGGGTCTGCACGAACTCGTCGTGCACCGAGGCATCGACGATCACCCGGCAGGCCGCCGTACAGTCCTGGCCGGCGTTGAAGTAGCCGCCGACCCCGATCGCCTCGGCCGCCGCGGCGAGGTCCGCGTCGGCGAAGACGACGGCCGGTGCTTTGCCGCCGAGCTCGAGGTGCGTGCGCTTGAGGTCGAGAGCGGCCGTACTGGCGACCTCGGAACCGGCCCGGGTCGAGCCGGTGATGCTGACCTGGCCGGGGACCGGATGCGCAACCACGGCCTGCCCGGTTGCACGGTCACCGCAGACGACGTTGAACACGCCGGGCGGCAGCACCTCAGCCGCGAGCTCTGCCAGCATCACCGTCGTCACCGGCGTGGTCTCGGCCGGCTTCAGGACCAGCGTGTTGCCGGCGGCAAGGGCCGGGCCGAACTTCCAGACCGCCATCATCATCGGGTAGTTCCACGGCGTGATCTGGCCGACGACGCCGATCGGTTCGCGGCGGACCCAGGACGTGTGACCGGCCAGGTACTCGCCCGCGGACTTGCCTTCGAGCAGCCGTGCCGCGCCGGCGAAGAAGCGCAGCTGGTCGACCATGACGTCGAGTTCCTCGGAGCGGGTCAGCCCGAGCAGCTTGCCGGTGTTCTCCGACTCGGCCGCGACCAAGGTCTCGGCCTCCGCCTCGACCCGATCGGCGAACCGCAGCAGCGCGCGTTGCCGCTCGCTCGGAGTCGCCCCGGCCCAGCCGGGGGCAGCGGCATCCGCCGCCCGGTACGCCTCGTCCACGTCCTCGTCGCCGGACAGTGGCGCCGTACCGAAGGCCTTGCCGGTGGCCGGATCGACGAGCTCGCTGGTAGCGCCGCTGAGCGCGTCTCGCGGCGTTCCGTTGATCAGATTCCGCACAGTTCGCATCGCGCACACTCCCTGGCCGGGGACTGTCTCTGGTGGCCGTAAACATATGAAATCAGATGTTAAAGTTCAAGACGTCGGTGAGAATGTTCCGGAGTTGTGTCCGGGTGACCGAGAAAGGCAGGGGCGGGATGGCGCTGCGGTTCTACGGCAGTGGCGCGGCGGCGGTGTTCGCACCGCTGGAGACGCTGAGCCGCTCGGAACTGGTCGAGCGCCGCCTGACCGACGCGATCGCGCTGGGCCTGCTGCCGGACTCGGAGCAACTGCCGGGCGAGTCCGACCTGGCCGGCATCTTCGGCGTCTCCACCACCACGGTGCGCGAAGCCCTGTCGTCACTGCGGTTGCGCGGCCTGATCCAGACCCGGCGTGGGCGGGGCGGTGGCAGCTTCGTCCGGGCGCAGGAGGAGATGTCCGCCGCGATCGTCCGGGACCGGCTGGAGGAGTTGAGCCTCGCGCAACTTCGCGATCTCGGCGACCACTACAGCGCCATCGCGGGTACGGCGGCCAGACTCGCAGCCGAGCGTGCGACGCCGGACGACGTACAGCGCCTCGGCGGAGTCTGCGACAGCCTGGAGAACGCGGAGGGTCTCGGCGCCCGTCGTCGCGCGGATGCGCAGTTCCACATCGAGGTGGCCGCGACCGCGCAGTCCACCCGGCTGTACCGGGCCGAGGTGAGCCTGCAGGCAGAGGTCGGCACGCTGCTCTGGCTCGCGTTCGGCGACGACGAGAGCCATCGCCGGACCGTGCAGAGCTGCCGGGATGTCGTCGCGGCGATCGAGCGAACCGACGGTGACGCCGCGCGGACGGCCGCTGAGGAACGCGTCGCAGACTCGACGGCACGGCTGATCGACCTCAGACTTGCCCTGGAGGACTGAATGAGTACTCACCTTGCGTCAGATGCCGTCGTGGAGCAGGTCGGTGCTGTGGTGGGCGAGGCCTTCGGGCTTGCCGACCGGATCGCAGCGGAGATCGGTGCCGTCTTCAACGATCAACCGACGGTCCGGCGCGGCGACCTCGGTGCGGTCACGACGCTCGTCGGCCCGGCCCTCGAGGATCCGGACGGTCTGATCCAGGGCGCGGGATTCGTCGCGGCCGTCGACACGTTGGCCGACTCCCGCTGGTGGCTGGAGTGGTTCATGCTGAGCAACGGCTCGGCCGAGCGCCTGATCGTCGACACGGATCCGCGCGGCGAGAACTTCTACGACTACGGTTCCCTGCCCTGGTACGACGTACCGCGGACCACCGGCCGCCGCCACATCACCGGGCCGTACGTCGACTACCTCTGCACCGACGACTACACCCTGACCTTCACCGTGCCCGTCGTGGTCGACGACCGGTTCGTGGGCGTGGCCGGCGCGGACGTCCGGGTGTTCACCTTCGAGAAGGCGATCCTGCCGTGCCTGCGGGCGACCCACCGGAAGGTTGCCATCGTCAACGACCAGGGCCGGGTCGTGCTGAGCAACAGCGCCCGCCACGTGAGCGGGACCCTGCTGCGCGCACCGTCACCGTCGTACCGGATCGAGGATCTGCCGCTGTCGGTGGTCGATCTCAGCTAGGCAGGTAGGTGTCCAGGTAGGGATTGCGGAACTTGCCGGCCGGGTCGTACTTCGCCGCGAGTGCGATGAAGTCGGGCACCTTCGGATAACGCGCCCGGAGCAAGGCCGCGTCGGCGGCGAAGACCTTGCCCCAGTGCGGCCGCACGTCCAGCGGGTCGAGGGCCTCCTCCAGCGCGGTCACGACCGGCCGTACGGCGGCCTCGTCCTGGATCCAGGTGAAGTGCAGGGCGACCGTGTCCCGGCTCTGGCTCGGACTCAGCCACAGCTCGTCGGCGGCGATCGTGCGGACCTCGGACACCTGCAGGACCGGTGTGAACTGGTTGCCCAGGGCCCGCAGTATGTCGAACGCCTCGGCCGCCCGCTCCCGCGGGACGAAGTACTCGGACTGCAGTTCGTCGCCGTTGCTCGGGGTGAACTCGAGCCGGAAGTGTGGGAGCCGCTCGTTCCACGGACCCGGCATGCCGCCCTGCTGGGTGGCGTAGTCGGCCGGCATCACCTTGATCGGATGACGGGGGCCGTCGGCAACCTTCGCGCCGAGCCAGCTGGTCTCGATCGGCTCGTGGCCACGCTGCTTGCGCCACACCATCACGTCCGGATCGACCCAGTCCGTGAACGCGCTGACGCTGTACGCACTGCCCATCACGTCATCGAAGTCCGAGGCCAGCCGCTCCACCGGCAGACCGTCGTACACGACCTGGCTGATCTGGTACGACGGCTGGACGTCGAGCGTGAGGCTCACAGTGACACCGAGGGCGCCGAGCGAGACCACTGAGCCGGCGAAGTCCGGATCGTCGCGGGTCAGCGTGACGAGCTCGCCGGACGCGTCCACGAACGTGATCGCGTTGACCGCATCCGCGAGCGGACCGTTGGTGTCGCCCGAGCCGTGGGTGCCGGTGGAGCAGGCACCGGCCACCGAGATGTGCGGCAGCGAACCGAGGTTGTGCAGCGCGAGCCCTTGGGCCTCGAGCGCCGCCGTGATCTCGCCGTACCGGAGTCCGGCGGAGACCGTCACTCCACGCTCGCCGACCTCGATCACCTGCGGCAGGTCCGCGACACTGACCAGCGTGCCGGCGCTGTCGGCGATCCGGTTGAACGAGTGCCCGGTGCCGAGCACGCGCAGCTTCTCACTCGTAGCGACGAGCTCCTGCAGTTCCCCGACCGACCCCGGCCGCTGCAACGCGCTCGCAAAGCTGACGTTCCCCGCCCAGTTCGTGACATCTGTCATGAAGTGCCCTTCCTCGCGCGCCGGTCCCGGCACGACTCTCGCACATCACCAAGGGTTGGAGGTGCCCCGGCCGGCGGCAAGCACTTCTCCGACGGCCCGTCGGCGTCGGCGAAGTACGCGGCCAGCCGGACCTGCACAAGGCATCGATCTCGTCACTGACCAGCCTGGCGTGAGCGACCGGGCGCCATCAGATGGTTTGATGGCGCCCGATGCTCATCTCGTTCGGAATCGCCGGGTTCTGGTTCCTCGTCTTCGCACTCAGCTTCCTGCACGACCGGCGGCTGTTCCGCAACGGGATCTTCCTGGTCCTCACGCTGATGTTCGCCGGGATCGGGGTGATCTTCGCGCTCGACTCCGTCAGCGGCACCGCCGCGCGCTGGCTGGTGCTGGCGATCGTGGTCGCCATCCCGGTGGCGATCGTGGTGCTCGCGATCTTCCTCGTGATCAACGGCGTCACGATGCTGCGCCGGGAGGGCCGCCGGCCGGCCAACCTGCTGTCGCTGCTCGCCGGTCTTGGCATCATCGGGCTGGTCATCTTCGGCATCGCGGTCCAGCAGCTCAGCTGGGAACCGCTCGATGCGGTGCGGTCGATCCTGGTCGGGGTGCTGACCTACATCTCGTTCCTGTTCGTCTGTTTCCTCGCCTACGCATTCGTCTACAGCCGGGTGCGCTCGTCCCGGAAGGTCGACTTCGTCGTCGTACTCGGGTCCGGGCTGCGCGGCTCGCGGGTCCCCCCGCTGCTGGCGAGCCGACTGGACCGGGCCAAGCAGGTGTACGAGCGGGCCATCCGCAAGGGCCGCTCGCCGATGATCATCACGTCCGGCGGCCAGGGTCCCGACGAGGATGTGCCCGAGTCGCACGCGATGGCGTCGTACCTGATCGACCGAGGTGTGCCGGAGGACCGGATCCTGCGTGAGGACCGGTCGACCAGTACGACGGAGAACCTGACCTGCAGCCGGGAACTGATGGTCAGCCGGGTGCCGGCGTACCGCTGCCTGATCGTGACGAACAACTTCCACGCCTTCCGGGCCGCACTCACCGCCCGCAAGGTGAAGGTCAACGGCCAGGTCGTCGGCTCCCCGACCGCCGCCTACTACTGGCCGACGGCAACGATCCGCGAGTTCGTCGCGATCTTGTACTCACACAAGTACATCAACGGCGGCATCTGCCTGCTGATCACGGCCGGAGCAATCCTCCAGCACGTCTAGGACCAGAGTTCGAACGGCTCGTCGATCTCGTCCCCGGCCAGGAACGACGTCAACAGCCCCGGCAGGTTGCCCGGATAGAACACCTCCTTACTCGCCTCCACGTCGGCGACAGGCCACCAGCGGAAGCCGAAGTAGTCCTCTTTCTCGTAGTCGAACCGCTCAGTCTCGTCGACGTCCGGTCCCGGCCTGTCGAGCCTGACCTCGCACACGACCTCGTGCTGGAGGTGGCGTACGTCGCGATGACGGAAGGACGCCGTACGTCGCCAGGTCGGCGTACTCACCTGGTCAGGGGTCGCCCGGATCCCGGTCTCCTCGCGCAGCTCGCGTACTGCGGCGTCCAGCGGCGTCTCGCCCTCGTCGATTCCGCCGCCGGGCAGCTCCCACCACTCGCCCAGCTCGGGCGCGCTCACCTCACGCGTGTGGAAGAGCAGTATGCGGTCGTTGCTGTCACGAACGACGAGACGGACGGCGTCGCGCTCGAGGATCGGCAGATCTTTCGGTAGCTCGATGATGGGGAACCTCCGTTGTCAGCGCAGCATCAGGACCGCGGCAATGATTCCGGCGAGCACGATCAAAGCACGCAGCAGTCCGCTCGGGAGGCGGCGGCCGATGTGGGAGCCGACGTATCCACCGACGACCGAGCCGGCGGCCAGGAGGGCGGCGGCGGTCAGGTTGAGGTCGGCGACGAAGACGAAGATCACGCTCGCGACGAGGTTCGCAGCCAACAAGGCAAGGGTCTTGAGGGCGTTGACGATCCGTAGTTCCAGGTCGAGGCCAAGTCCGAGCACGGCCATCATCATCACGCCGGCGCCGGCACCGAAGTACCCGCCGTACACACCGGTGAGCGCGGCGAAGAAGGTCGTCGCCGGTGACATCCTCGTCCGCTCTCCGGCCGGCTGCTCGTGCCGCGACCGGAGCCAGGTCGAGATCCACGGCTGGACGCCGACGATCAAGCAGGTGAAGAGGATCAGCCACGGCGCCGCCGCGGCGAACACGTCCGCCGGCAAGGCCAGGAGCAGCGCGGCACCACCGATCGCTCCGATCGCGCAGGTCAGGACGACGGCGATCGTGTGCGGTCGCGGCACCTCACGGAGCTCGCGGCGATAGCCGATCGATCCGCTCAGCGCGCCCGGCAGCAGGCCGACCGTGTTCGACGCGTTGGCGACCACCGGCGGGATCCCGAGCGCGATCAGGACCGGGAAGCTGATCAGCGAAGCAACTCCGACAGTCGAGGTGAGCAACCCCGCCCCGAGTCCCGCAGCGACAACGACCAGATGCTCCGGCCCCGTCACGACTGCTCGCGGAGCAGAGCGACATCGGACACCCGCATCACGTGTTCATGCATGGCCCGGGCAGCGGCATCCGAGTCGCCGGCCTCGATCGCGTCTGCCACCCGGCGGTGCCCGGCCAGCGACTCACGCGGTCGGCCTGGCTGGGACAACGACTCCAATCTGGTCTCGCGCACCAGGTCGTGGATCGCCGCCATCATCTGCGCGAGTAACTCCGACCGCGCCGCCACGGTGACCGCGCCGTGGAACTGCTCGTCGGCATCCACCCCACGCCCACCGGCCTCGATGTCACGTTCCATCTCCACCAGCGCCGCCCGGATCGCCTCCAGATCAGTCTCAGTACGACGGGACGCGGCCAGCGCGGCCAGCTTCGACTCGAGCGCGTCTCGCGCCTCGATGATCTCGGGCAGCCGGTCGGCGTGCGCACGGATCGCCTCGATCACCGGACCGGTCCGCGCCCGCTCGGTCAGCACAGTCCCGTCGCCGTGCCGAACCACCACTGCACCGATGACCTCCAGCGCGACCAGCGCCTGACTCAACGTCGCCCGGCTGACCCCGAGCCGCTGCGCCAACTCACGCTCCGGCGGCAGCCGATCCCCGGGCCGTAACCCGTTCTCGGTGATCCAGATGCTGATCTGATCGGCGACCTGCTCGTACAGGCGGGACCGCAGTACCGGACGGGGCGGCGGACGGTGAGGCGTCGGCGAGTCCATGCCGGACAGGATATTGACAACTGGATCATTGGGCTATTGGCTAGGCCACTGGACCACATACTGTGACCAATCAAGCACACTGACCTCTTCGACCGCCCCGGAAGAAGGACCTGTCATGGGACCAGAGTGGGTTGCGATTCTGGCGCTTGTCGCGCTGTTCGTGGTGGGAACGCTGCTACCGATCAACATGGGCGCGCTCGCGTACGTCGCGGCGTGGCTGGTCGGTGTGTACTCGCTGCACCTGAGTGAGAAGGAGATCCTGGCCGGTGTCAGCGGCGATCTGATCCTCACGCTGATCGGCGTCACCTATCTGTTCGCGATCGCCAAGAACAACGGCACCGTCGACCTGATCGTCGCCAGCGCGGTCAGAGCCGTCGGCGGGCGGGTCGCGCTGATCCCGTGGGTGATGTTCGCCGTCACCGCCGTTCTGACCGCGATCGGCGCCGCGAGTCCGGCCGCCTGCGCGATCATCGGCCCGATCGCCCTCGGCTTCGCCGCGCGGTACAAGATCAACCCGCTGATGATGGGCATGTTCGTGGTACACGGCGCCCAGGCCGGCGGCTTCTCACCGATCAGCATCTACGGCACGATCACGAACTCGGTGATGGCGGACAACAAACTGCCGTCCAGCGAACTGACGATCTTCCTGTCCAGCCTCGTGGTCAACCTGGTGCTGGCGGTCATCCTGTTCGTGGTGCTCGGCGGCCGCAAGCTGATGTCCCAGCGCCTCGACGCCGACGAGGCCAGTACGACGGGCCGGCGCGGCGTACGAGGGGAGCAGGTGCTCACGCTGGTTGCGTTCCTCGCCGTCGCGGTGGTCGCGCTCGCGTTCGACAAGAACATCGGCTTCGTCGCGATCACCGCCGCGGTCCTGCTGGCGATGCTGTCGCCGAACCAGCACAAGGACGCGGTGAAGCAGATCGCCTGGCCGACCGTCCTGCTGGTCGCGGGCGTCAGCACGTACGCCGCGATCCTGACCGAGGCCGGCTCGCCGGAGTTCGTCGGCAAGTGGGCCGCCGGCCTCGGCGCAGCGGTGATCGGCGCGTTGATCCTCTGCTACGTCGGTGGTGTGGTGTCCGCGTTCGCCTCGTCGACCGCGCTGCTGCCGGTGATCATCCCGATCGCGATCCCACTGATCGGCCACGGCGGGATCAGCGCCGGCTTCTTCGTCGCCGCCCTGGTGGTCGCCTCGACGATCGTCGACGTCAGCCCGTTCTCCACCAACGGCGCGCTGATGCTGGCCAACCGGCCGGACACGATCACCGAATCCCTGTACTACCAGCAGATTCTCACCTACAGCATGATCGTGGTCGCGGCCGGTCCGTTGCTCGTCTGGGCGGCGCTCGTGGCTCCGGGCTGGTGACGCGAGTGCCTGGACCGCTGGACGGCGTACTCGTCGTCGACCTGACCCGGGCGCTTGCCGGGCCACAGGCGACGATGATGCTCGGGGATCTTGGCGCCCGGGTGATCAAGGTCGAGGCTCCAGGTCGTGGAGACGACACGCGCGGTTGGGGGCCGCCGTTCGTCGGCTCCCCGGCGGAGTCGACGTACTTCCTGTCGGCCAACCGGAACAAGGAGTCGATCGCGCTCGACCTGAAGGACAACGGCGATCGCAACGTACTGCTGCGGTTGGTCGATCGAGCCGATGTGCTGGTGGAGAACTTCCGAACCGGCGTACTCGAGCGCCTCGGTCTCGGCATCGAGGCGCTACGGGAACGCAACCCGCGCCTGGTCGTGCTGTCGATCACCGGGTTCGGTCACGACGGACCCGAGGGCGGCCGGGCCGGGTACGACCAGATCGCGCAGGGCGAGGCGGGGCTGATGTCGCTGACCGGCTCCGGACCGGACGATCCACAGCGGGTCGGCGTGCCGATCGGGGACCTACTGGCCGGCATGTACGGCGCGTACGGCGTCGTCGCGGCCCTGCACGAGCGGTCGTCGACCGGTGCCGGCAGCACCGTGCGTACGTCGTTGCTGGCGGCAATTGTCGGCGTACATGCCTTCCAGGGCACGCGCTACACGGTTGCCGGTGAAGTCGGGGTGGCCCAGGGCAACCACCATCCGTCGATCGCGCCGTACGGGCTGTTCCACTGCGCGGACGGAGCGGTGCAGATCGCGGTCGGCAGCGAGGGCCTGTGGCAACGGTTCTGCGGTGCTTTCGACATCGACCCGGAGGGTTTGGCGACGAACGCCGAGCGGGTCGCGCATCGGGCTCGGCTGGTCGAGGTCATCGAGAGCGCCTTCGCCAACACCACCGGCGCCGAGTTGCTGGCGAGGCTCGCGGAGGCCGGCGTACCGGCGGGACGAGTGCGCACGCTCGACGAGGTGTACGAGTGGGATCAGACTGCCAGCCAAGGCCTGCTCATCGACGTGGACCACACGACTCTCGGGCCGCTGCGGTTGCCCGGACCGCCGTTGCGGTTCTTCACGGGTGATGACGAGACGACGCCGAAGGATCACCGGGCGCCCCCGACCCTCGACGAACATGGAGACGCGATCCGCGCTTGGCTGGACACATGAGCGCTCGCGAGCTGATCGACACCGTCCTGGACGCTGGCTCGTTCCAGCCCTGGGATCAGCCCGCGAAGCAGTCGGCGGACTCCGCGTACCAGGAGCAACTCCGCCGGGCCGCTGAGCGGGCCGGCACCGACGAGGCAGTGCTGACCGGTCGTGGCACGGTTCGCGGACGAGCGGTCGCGGTCCTGGTCAGTGAGTTCGCGTTCCTGGCCGGATCCATCGGCCAGATCGCTGCCGCACGGATCACCACCGCGGTACGGCGGGCCACCGCCGAACGGCTGCCGATCGTCGCCTCCACCTCGTCCGGCGGGACGCGCATGCAGGAGGGCGCACCCGCGTTCCTCGAGATGATCACGATCTCCAAGGCCCTGATGGCGCACAAGGCCGCCGGACTCACCTACCTCGTCCACCTCCGCCACCCGACGACCGGCGGCGTCTTCGCCTCGTGGGGCTCACTCGGCCACGTCACCGTCGCCGAGCCCGGTGCACTGATCGGCTTCCTCGGGCCGAAGGTCTACGAAGCCCTGCACGGTGAACCGTTCCCGTCAGGAGTGCAGACCGCCGAGAACCTCGCCGCGCACGGCGTGATCGACGGAGTGGTCGGGACCGCCGATCTCCCCTTCCTGCTCGACCGCGCGCTCGGCGTTCTCGTCGATCCACCGGTGCCTCCCGCGCTCCCCCGACGTACCGGATCAGCCAGGCCCGTCGACGCCTGGGATTCCGTCCAGCGCACCCGGCGACCCGGGCGGGTCGGCGTCCGGGACCTCCTGCGCCACGGCGCAACCGGCACCGTACGACTCACCGAACCCGATGCCGGTGTCCTCGTCGCACTCACCCGCCTCGACGGCCAACCGTGCGTCCTCGTCGGGCAGGATCGTTCAGGGACCAAGCCGATGGGACCGGCCGCGCTCCGGCAAGCACGTCGCGGCATGAACCTCGCGGAGGAACTCGGCCTGCCGCTGGTGACCGTCATCGACACCCCTGGCGCTGAGCTCTCCGCCGCTGCCGAGGAAGCCGGCCTGGCCGGAGAGATCGCACACTGCATCTCCACGCTGGCCACCCTCACCGTCCCCACACTGTCGGTGCTGCTCGGCCAGGGCGCCGGCGGTGGCGCACTCGCGTTGCTCCCAGCAACCACCGTCATCGCCGCCGAACACGCCTGGCTCGCCCCACTGCCTCCGGAAGGCGCCAGCGCGATCATCCACCGCGACACAGCCCACGCCCCAGAGCTCGCCGCATCGCAACACATCACCGCCCCAGACCTGCAGGCCGCAGGCACGATCAACCACGTCATCCCCGAATACGACAGCGACACTGCGCAATCCCTCGCCACCGCGATCGCCGCCGCGTGCGCGGCGTACCTGGTCCAACATTGAGACGAGCGACTGCTGCGCGCTCCCGCCACACGGCAGACTGCTGATCAGCCTCGTGCGAAGCGCTCGATTTCGCCGACGACGTGTTCCAACGGTGCGGTCGCGTCCAGTTCCAGGTCGGCCGTTGCCCGCAGCAACGGTTCTACCGATTCCTTGAACTCGATGCTGCGGGCGAGTTCCTCCGGATCCTTTCCGTACGGGTTCGTGGTCCGGTGGGTGAGCCGCTCGGCCATCACCTCCGCAGGCGCACTCAGCAGCACGACTCCGGTGAAGCGGTCGCGGAAGACACCCATGTTCGCCGCACATCCACTGACGAACAGAACGCCGTCACCGTCGTCCGCCAGCAGGTCCCGGACCTGGTCCTCCCGCCACTGCCAGTCCTTCCCCGGCTGCGACGGCGTCGGGCCGGAACCGTCCGCGCTGTCGACCCATTCCGACCACTCCGGCGAGTCGAGGTCCAGGGCGCGGTGACCCAGCTCGGCCAGACGCGCGACGACCGTGGACTTCCCGACGCCGGAGACGCTGGTCACCAAGATCCGCTTCATCGCGCCAGGCTAGTCCCCAGGCGAGCCAGTGGAGACAGGCTCAGGGCCAACGGCGACAGGAACATGCCCGCGGTCGCGAGCAGAAGCGCGATCCGGATGCCGAAGGCGCCGGCCACGGCACCGCCCAGGAGCGCACCCAGCGGGGTGAGGCCCATGCCGAGGAAGTTGATCGTCGCGACGACCCGGCCCTGGATCGCCAGCGGGGTGATGGCCTGGCGGATCGCCGTCACCGCGACGTCAACGGTCTGGCTGAAAACGCCGTACAGGACGTTGATCGCGATCAGGGCGGCGACGGTCGCCGGTCCGGAGCCGTGCAGGCCGGAGGTGCACAGCATGACGACATCGGAGATGAGAGCGGCGAAGACCACGACCCGGCCGTAGCCGAACCACCTGGGCAGCCATCCGGACAGGAGTGATCCGATCAGGACGCCGGGACCGAACGCGGCGAGAACCAATCCGACGACGGCACTCGGCAGCTCGAGCGTGCGTGCCAGGAAGAGCAGATAGACGGTGGTCAGCGCCGTGAACGAGAACTGGTAGATGCAGGTCGCGATCGCCACCGCCCGCAGCGAGCCGCCGCGGATGACGATTCGCAGACCTTCCCTGATCTGCCGGCCGAGACCGCTGGTCGCACTCGACGGCGTACTCGTCAGCCGTCGGATGCGACCGATCGACAGGCTGGAGACGGCGAAGAAGGCCGCGCCGGCCAGTACGGCGATCGGGGCGGTGAGCAACGAGGCCAGCCCGCCGCCGAGGGCCGGACCGCAGATCTGCGCGGCCGATCGGGTGGTCTCGAGCATGCTGTTGCCCTGAGCAAGCTGATCGCGTTCGACCAGCCGTGGGAACGACGCCTGTAACGCCACATCGAAGCAGACCGTGAACACGCCGACGGCGAACGCCACGACGTACAGGAACGGCATCCCGAGCATCCAGCCGAGCGGGACCGCCGCGAGGGCGAGCGCGCGGCCGAGGTCGGCGTACACCATCACGGTGCGGAACCGCCGGCGGTCGACCAGGACGCCGACGAACAGCGAGATCAGCAGAATCGGCACCTGTTGCACGGCCCGGAGCGCGCCGAGGTGCGCGGCGCTCGCCCCGAGCGAGGTCACCGCCACCAGCGGCAGCGTCACCTGACTGGCGAAGGCGCCGAACTGTGAGGCGCTCTGGCCGAGCCAGAGCCGGAGGAAGTCACGATCGGCCCACAGCGTGGGCGCCCGAAAAGACAGCGGCACGAGAAGGAGTCCCTTGAGACACCCGGGTACGGCGATACCCGGGCAGGCGATAACTCGCTGTGCCGCTCAGTGGAGGCAGCACGCGATGACGGCTGAGTCAACGCGTGCGAGATTTGCCGACCATGTCCCAACTCCTCGAAGTCGCGCTGAGCTTACCCCGGCCCTGTCGCGACCGTCAGCGGATTTTTACCGCGGCAGCAGGGCTCTTGCTCAGGTTGCGGCCGTCGCCGACCTCGACGTGGTAGCTGACGGTCTGGCCGGTCCGGACAGCAGTGTCGGTGAAGGTCTGCACGGTCGGCTTGGTCCAGGAGTACGAGCTGCGCGACCAACTGGCGACCTTGGTGGTGCCGCGGTACAGGACGTAGCTCAGCGCGATGTTGTCCGTGTCGACCACCGTAGTGAAGCTGACCGTCGACTGGTTGGCGCGCGTGCTGGACACCTTTGGCGCCGCGGGCACGGCCGGCTTGGCTCCGCCGGGAGCGTTGTCGAACCGCGTCAGGCCCTGCTGGGGCTTGCCGTTCACGGTGGTGAAGTCGCCGCCGACCCAGAGGTCGTTGCCGCCGGATGCGAACGCCAGCGGTCCGACCAGGGTCTCGCCGCCCGCGTCGGTGTTCGGGTACCAGGGGCCGAGC
Source organism: Kribbella pittospori (assembly GCF_004331465.1). Taxonomy (GTDB): domain Bacteria; phylum Actinomycetota; class Actinomycetes; order Propionibacteriales; family Kribbellaceae; genus Kribbella; species Kribbella pittospori. The sequence continues at coordinate 40,708 of NZ_SJKB01000010.1, read as the reverse complement.
TTGCCGTTGATCGCGCTCTCCACCAGCAGGTGGTGCATGCCGGTCTTGTCCGGGAAGCCGCCGTCCTTGCTGCAGTCATGCGCGTGCGAGCCCTTGTAGAGCCAGTTGCCGATCACCTTGATCGCCTCGGTCGCGCCCAGGCACTGGCTCTGCCACAGCAGCTTGCCGGTCGTCTCGTCGGCCGCCAGGACACCGTCGTAGCAGCCGATCCCGCTGCCGGCGTTGGCGACGAACACCCGGCCGTCCGCGGTGTCGATGTCCCTGACCCGGCTCATGCAGTCCGGCGACGGTTCGGGGATGGCATCCGCGGCGGGCATGTCGAAGGCCGCACCGGTCGTCGGGTCGACCATCGCCAGGGCCCAGTGGTCATCGCCGTTCAGCTCGCTGAAGCCACCGCCCACGAAGACACGGGTGCCGTCGTCGGACGCCTTGAGCGCGTACACATCGTTGTCGGCATCCGGATCCCACGGCAGCAGCGCACCGGTGCTCAGCGCGACCGCTGCCACGCGGTTGCGCACCGCCTTGTCGACCCGCTGGAACGAACCGCCCAGGTAGACGGAGGTGCCGTGGATCGCCAGCGCCGCGACCCGGTAGCTCACCGCCGGATCCCAGCCGGCCACAAGCTTGCCGGTGGCAACGCTGAACATCGCGATGTGCTGCCGCGCGACACCGTCGACGGTGGTGAAGTCACCGCCGACCACAACCCACTTGCCGTCCGCGGACGTGGCGATGCTCCAGACCGCGCCGTTGAGCTTCGGCGCAAAAGCGGTCGGCGTACCGGTGGTCCGATCGAAGGCGGCCAGGTAGGTGCGGGCCGCTTCCCCCTGCCCCTCCACCTTCCCGGGCTGCCGGATCCGCGTGAACAGTCCCCCGGCGTACACCGTGTCACCCGCAACCGCGAGCGCGTTCACGCTGTCGTTGGTCTGCCACGTCACCTTCCCGACCGCGGACACGGCCGACCCGAACCCCGACATCGCGGCCGAAACCGGAGGCCCCGACGGAACCAGCGCCGCCGCAACCACAGCCGCGCCCGCGACAACTGCCAGTACAACCTTCTTCATCGACGACCTCAGACCTGACCAGAGGGCCGAACCGACCCACCCCGAACCAACCGTGACGTTACGCAGTCACACGATAACTGTCAGCTCAGGTCTCCGGTGAACGGGGTTGGCATGACGCCTGATCATCCTCGGCGCGGGCAGCCCGGCCCTCGTCGGCTCAGTCCCGCTTCACCCGCGGCCGCTCGGCGCGTCGAGCCACGACACTGCGAACGAAGTTCACCACCAACAGCACGGGCAGGAAGAAGGCCTGGAAGAACATCCAGTAACTGTCACCCTCGAAGATGAAGCCGAGATAGAGGCCGTATCCCAGAAATCCCGCCCCCGCCAAGGCGCTGAGCACCCTGGCGCCGTCCGACTGCTCGAAGCCCTTCGCCGCCGCGATGGACAGCATGGCCGCACCGCTGACGCACAGCAGCACGACGTACCACGAAAACTCCGGGTCGAGCCCGAAATCGATGTTCACGAATCCCCCACCAGGTCCGCTGACGAATGAAGCCTGCGGAACAGTACCGGACCGGACGGTCCCGTGAACACCACAGTGCATCAACGTGCAATGTTTCTGAGCCAGGCGAGAAGAGCTCACCAGGATGGCGGGGTTGCCTGTTGATAGTTAGTTGGCTAAGTTTTGTGATTAGCCGACTAACTATGCAGGAGGAGCGGGTCATGGAACTGGGGCTGAACGGCGCGGCGGTGTTGGTGAGCGGTGGGTCGTCGGGGATCGGGCGGGCGACCGCGGTGGCGTACGGGCGGGAGGGGGCCCGGGTTGCGATCACCTACAACTCGCGGAAGGACGCTGCGGAAGGGGTTGCGGAGGAGATCGAGGCGGCCGGCGGTACGGCGTACGTCGTACCGATGAATCTGAGCGAGCCGGAGACGATCGCGGCCGCGGTCGAGGCGACGGTCGGGCAGTGGGGTGGGCTGGATGCCGTCGTGGGGAACGCGGTCGACTGGGGCAACGCGGGGTTTCACGATCGGCCGACGAAGATCGAGGAGGCCAGGCCCGAGTGGTGGATCCCGGTCATGCGGGCGAATCTCGAGGGGAACTTCCACCTGGTTCAGCAGGTCGCGCCGGCGTTGCGGCGGTCGGAGCACGGGCGACTCGTGCTGATCTCCACGGACCTCGCCGAGCGCGGCATGGCGGGCGCCTGGCCGTACAGCGCGGCGAAGGCCGGTCTGCACGGACTGGTCGCCAGCCTGCAGCACGATCTCGGCCAGGACGGCGTTCTGGTCAACGTCGTGATGCCGGGCATCACCTTGGAGAACGGCGAGCACCGCGCCCTGCCGAAGCCCGCGGTGGATCAGTTCGCCGCCAGGTTCAGCGCCCGGCGACTGCCCGAGACCACTGACCTGGCCGACGCGATCGTGTTCCTCACCTCGCCGCGGACCCGGGCGATCCAGGGCGAGATCCTGCGCGTCACCGGCGGTTCGCTGCTGCCGGAGTAGCGCGGCGCGGCGCGCGCTGGGGGCCGAGCGGCGTTCACGCTTGTACCGTGGCCTCAGGGACACCTGGAAAAGGAGCGTCGCGATGGCCCGCGCACTGATCGTGGTGGATGTGCAGAACGACTTCTGCGAGGGCGGGAGCCTGGCCGTGGGCGGTGGAGCGGATGTCGCCTTCCGGATCGGCGAACTGCTGCACAAGTGGCACGAGGCCGACCCCGGCGACCGGCAGTACGCGTACGTCGTGGCCACCCGGGACCACCACATCGACCCGGGCGACCACTTCTCCGACGACCCCGACTTCGTCCACTCCTGGCCGCGGCACTGCGTGGCCGGCACCGACGGCGTCAGCTTCCACCCGAACCTCGACCCCCAGCCGTTCGACGCGATCTTCGACAAGGGCGAGTACGCCGCCGCCTACTCGGGCTTCGAAGGCAAGTCCCACGAAGGCGGCCACGCCCTCGCCGACTGGCTTCGGGCCAAGGGCGTCACCGACGTCGACGTGTGCGGGATCGCCACCGACTACTGCGTCCGGGCGACCGCACTCGACGCCTGCAATGAGGGCTTCAGTACGACGGTCCTCACCAGGCTGACCGCGGGGGTCGCGCCGGGCAGCACGGAGCAAGCCTTGACCGATCTCCGCACCGCCGGCGTCAACCTCACCTGACTGGCGCGCCCGGGCCGAGCGGGATGCCGATCGCCCACCAGGCCAGGAACAGCAGCGTCCAGGCGACCGTCATCGCGATCGCCAACGGCACCGTGTACGACGCCAGCGTGCCAACGCCGGCGTCCTTGCGGTACCGCTGCAGGAACCCGAGCGCCATCACGAAGTACGGGCTCATCGGTGTGATCGCGGTCGACCCCGAGTCGGCGATCCGGAACAGCGCCTGTGTGGTCTCGGCCGGCACGCTCAGCAGGAGCATCATCGGCACCAGGATCGGCGCGGTCAGCGACCACATCGCCGAACCACTCGTCACGAGCACGTTGATGAGCGTCAGCAGCACCAGGATGCCGAGGAAGATCACCACCTTCGGTGCGCCGAGATCGCCAAGCACGCGCGCCGACTCCGCCGACAGCAGATCGCCGATGTTGCTCCAGTCGAAGTACGCCAGGAACTGCGCGATCGCGAAGAACAGCACCAGCACCGGCGCCATCTGTTTGATGCCCTCGGCCATCAGTTTCGGTACATCGGCCGCACGCTCGATCGCCTTCACCGTCACGCCGTACGTGATGCCGACGATGCCGAACAGGACCGCGACCACCATCGCGATCCCGTCCAGGAACGGCGACTCGACGATGCTCCCGTTCTCACCTCGGAGCGGCGAGTTGTGCGGCACCAGTACGGCGACGATCGCGACGGCTGCGAGCAGGAAGACGATCCCGGCCCGGCGCAGACCGGTGCGCTCGGCAACGGACACCTTGAGCTGATCCGGATCGTCACCTGGCGCATCCGGGTCGGCCTCGAGGTCGGTCCGCGTGCTCAGCACCAGCCGGGTGACCAACGTGATCACCAACGCCAGTAGCACGGAGGACGCGATGTTGAAGAACCAGTTGGACAGCGGCGAGATGTAGGCCTCCGGATCCACTGTCTTTGCGGCCGCCGTGGTGATGCCGGCGAAGATCGCGTCGTTCGGGGTGGGTATCGGACTGGCGTCGTACCCGGAGGCGATCGCGGTGTACGCGACCACGATGCCGAGGATCGGCGACCGGCCGACCGCGCGGAACGCGAGCCCGCCGAGCGGCACCAGGATGATGTACGCCGCAGCCGACGCCACATGCGCCATCGTGCCGGCGAACGCCACCGCGAACACCACCATCGACTGCGGCACCCGGGACACGCTGACCCGCATCAGCGCCTGCAGGAACCCGGTCCGCTCGGCCAGTGCGACGCCCATGATCACGACCACGATCGTCGCCATCGGCGGGAATTCGGCGAAGTTCGAGATCGCCGTCGACACGGCCATCTGCAGGCCGTCGCCGGACAACAGGTTCTGCACCGCAACGGTCTTGCCGTCCTTCGGCGACACCACCGAGATGTCGAACCCGGCCAGGATCGCGCTCACCACCGCGAGGATCCCGGACAGGATCCAGAACAGCCAGAACGGATGCGGCAGCGCGTTCCCGGCCCGCTCGATCACCGCCATCGCCCGGACCAGGCGTGGCAACTCCCTAGTGTCGGTCGTCGTACTCATGACAGCCTGTGCGCTCGGAAGAAGGCGCCGATCAGCTCGTGCGCCTCGAACGTCTGGGTGACGTAGCCCGGCCCGGACGACGCGTCCGACCCCGGCCAGCTGTGCCCACCATCCGTGACGGCGACATGGACGACATCAGCCTTGCATCCCTTGTAGGTGAACTTCAGTACGTCGTCGCCCTGCTGGGACACCCGCGGGTCCTGGTCGCAGTGGTCCCGGACGGACCAATCACGGACCCATGTCTGGACACTGGGCAGGTCGCGTTGGCCATCGCCGCCGTACGGGATGGTGGTGTCGCCGGTGCCGTGGATGTCGAGCACCGGGACCGGGCGGCTGGGCGCGCACCGCTTGCCCTCGATGTAGAAGGCGCCGGAGACCGGAGCGATCGCGGCGATCCGGTCGGCCAGCTGGCAGGCCAGGATGCCGGTGAAGCCGGCGCCGTTCGACTTGCCGGTCGCGTAGACGGCGTCGGTGTCGACGCAGAGCTCGCCCTCCAGCTTGTCCAGCAGATCGGCGGTGAACTTGACGTCGTCGACACCCTTGGCCGAGTACGGCGCGCCCTGCCAGGCCTGCTTGTCCTCGTCACCGATCACACCGTTGGGGTAGGCAACGATCGCGTCGAGCTCGGACAGGTCGGAGAACGCCTCCGTCTGCGCACCGTTCTTGCCGCGGCCGTGATAGACGACGATCAACGGGGACGCCTTGGTGGAGTTGTACTTCTCCGGGACGTGCAGCCGGTAGGTCCGGGTGAGTCCACCGCTGACGACCTCGTAGTCGCCGGTGGAGACTGCTTGCTTGCCGCAACCGGTACTCCGGGATTCTGTGGCGGCGGTTGCTGACGGCAACCCGATCGTCAGCAGGCCGGCGGTGATCAGGAGCGCGCCGAGCGCTTTGGGGCGTGCGAGGTTCATCAGGGGTGCCTCCTCGGGCAGGCGAGCGGGCAGGCTCGCGCCTGGACCACCTGAGCCGGGGTCCAGTGAGCGGGGGTCTTCGGGTCAGGCCGAGAGCAGTTCGTCGGCGAAGGCGGCTATGCGGTCGGCGGCTGTCTCGACGAGGAGACGGCCGTCCTCGGCAGTGGCGCGGCGGGGATCTCCCAGCACGCCACGCTTGTGGTACACGTCGAACCCGACGGACAGGCGCGGTCCGCGCGCCTGCCGGGACAGCCGGGCCGGGGTGGTCAACTCGTCGAGCGTGGTGGCACCCGGCTCCAGGCTGTCGGCCTGGACGAGGTCGGGTGCGAGGTACAGCATCTGCGCGGTCTCGGCCTCACCGGCGTGACCGTGGACCTCGCTGACATTGACGATCAGGTCGGACACCACGGAGGTGATCGGTGTCCACGCGAAGGTGAGGTCCTGGCGGACGTACTCCTGCGCAAGAACGGACAGCGCGGCGTTGTTCCCGCCGTGTCCGGTGATCACGAGAAACTGGCGCCATCCGTGGTCGTGCAGACTGGCGATCACATCTCGTACTACCTGCATGAAGGTTGCCGGGGACAACGACACGGTCCCGGCGAAGGCCATGTGGTGCGGCGAGATACCGTACGGGACAGCCGGAGCGATGACGGCGCGGCCGGCCAGCCGTTCGGCCACTCGGTCGGCGACGCCGACGGCGCGCACGGTGTCGGTGGCCATCGCCATCCCACCGCCGTGCTGCTCCTGGGCTCCGACCGGGATGATGACGAGCGGCGAACGGCGTACCGCTTCGGCCGCCTCGTCGGTCGTCAACTCCGCCAGTCTTCGGAAACTTCTCGCCTCCTGGTGACGCTTTTCTTCCGGAAAGCGGCCGCTCATGACAGCTCCGGCGCGGCTCGGACCGCCTTGCGGATGTTGGCGAGATGCTGCCGAGTCAGCTCCTGTGCTGCCTCCGCGTCATGCTCGCGGACCGCGTCGGCGATCGCGCGGTGCTCCTCATAATCGCGCTGACGGTTGTCGTACAGCTGCCGGATCTGCTGCTGTTCGCGCACTCTGACCTTTAACAGCGAGGTCAGCACCTCGGAGAGCAGTGGGTTGCCGGCCGCGGCGGCCAGCTCGACGTGGAAGTTCAGAGCGAACGCCGGGCCGCCCGGTGGGACGAGAGCGTTGGTGACAGCAGCCTCGAGCCGCTCGAGGTTCTCCGGCCGGGCGGCGAGTGCGGACTCCCAGGCGATCGCCGGCTCGATCACCAGCCGGGCGCTGATCAGCTGCAGGACCGACTCCTTGGTGATCGGCGGCCGGTGCGGGTTGGCGAGGATCAGGTTGTTGATCGTCGGGCCGACGTACGTCCCGGACCCGTGCCGGAACTCCACCGCACCGGTCGCCTCCAGCTTCCGCAGCGCCTCGCGCACCGTCGGCGTCGTGATCGCGAACTTCTTCGCCAGCTCACGCGCGGACGGGATCGGGTCGCCAGGGCCCAGACGACGCTCCCAGATGATCTGCAGGATCGACTCCGTCAGTCGATCGGACAGACTGGGTGGCACCTCGGCTGCTGAGTAAGTCACAAACTGACTAAATCACTTAGCCTTTGCCGAGGTCAAGACCTCAGACCCGGTTGCCAGTCGGGGTGGCCTGGCATGAGCGGGCGGCTCAGTTGGAGCAGGCCAGGTCGGGAGGTCCGTGGTGTCGGGCCAGGAGCTGAGGAACGCCATCATGGGAGCCGCATGACACCAACGTAAGTCGCCTCGGCCTAGCACTTTCGTAGTACGTCGACTTGCACTGCTGGGCCGATGTCTGCCGGTCGCCGAGGCGGCAGGCTGGTGCTCATGGCAACCAAACGACAGCCCGGCAGCCTGCTGGCGGCACCCTCATGACTCTCCTGACCAGCACGGTCCAGAACCAGCACCTCGGGGAACTCGGCGCTGTCCTGCTCTTCGTTGTCCTCGCCGGCTGCGTCCTGCTCGTGATCGGCGCCTTCTTCAGCGCGCTGTTCTCACCCGCCAGTGTCGGCATGAAGCTGGTCTGGATCGTGTTCATCGTGATCGCGCCGTTCATCGGCAGCCTGTTCTGGTTCATGATCGGCAAACGCAACGCCCAGCTCTCAGCGTTTGGCTGACACGTCGAGGATGACGTCCTTGTCCTTGATCAGGAAGCCGCCCTTCACGAAGTAGTTCGCCGGCACCGACTTGGGTGCGGTCGCCGTACTGCCCACCAGGAGCCGGTACTCCGGGACGGTGTAGCCGCGCTGCTTCAGGATCGCCAGCACCTGACTGACCCGCAGGTTCTTGTACTTGACGCCCTCCAAGGCCTCACCACGACCGTCGATCGGCCCGGTGAACTGCACCTTCTCACCGGGCCGGGTGGCCCGCGCGATCACCAGCCCGGCCTCGCCGGAGTAGTTCTTCGGGATCAGGAACTGCGGGACGCAGGGGTAGGTCCCGGCCTCGACACATCCCTCCGGGTCCTCGCTCTGCTGGATGTTGTCCGAGTCCGGCCCGAACGCGGCCGCGGGGCTGAGGCCGACGGTCGACGGCGAACCGGGCAGCAACTCCAGCGTGATGTTCAGGTGCCGCTTCTTGAACTCCTTGTTGTACCGCGCGGTGTCGGCCGCCGGATCGACGATCCGCACCCTCAGGTAGTCCCCTTCCGAGCTGAACGACAGCGCCGGGCCGAGAGCCTCCTGGCGGGAGTCGCCGGGCAGTTCGACGAGGCAGACCGCGGTGGCCGCGATGACGGCGGTGGCAACAAGCACCGGCACCAGGCGCCGGCGGACGGCACTTTTGGGCGCTTTCGGAGCCGGCGGCGGTGTCTGGCCGATCCGGGTCAGCAGCTCATCGCGGGACTCCGCGCGTACCGCCTGAGCCGGGTCGTCGCCGGCGACGGGGTCCAGCCGACGGAGCAGATCGAGGGTGTCGTGCTTGCTCATGATCGTTCTCCTCGTGCGGTGGCCGGCTGACGGCCGAAGCTGGTCTGATCCATCAGGCGCTCGAGCCGGCGGCGAGCCCGGTGCAGGCGGACTGCGGCCGAGTTGCGCGAACATCCGAGCGCGGCGGCGAGCTGTGCGGTGTCGAGGCCCTCCCACGCGACCAGCGAGAGCAGCTCCCGGTCGGCGTCCGACAACTGCAGGTGCGTCATACCCCGTCTCTGTCCGGCCGGGGCGAGAACTTACAGGTGCAGACCAGAATCTCTCACGCGTCGTCCTGCAGCGCACCGGGATTGACGCCGCGTGCACAGTCGGCCGCCGCTCATTGACCGGCCCGGGTACGGCGCGCCTACGGTCGCGAAAGAGATCGCAGCGAGAGGGGCAGGACGGGTGACCGATATCGGTGAGCGCAGCTACGTTCTGGGGCAAGGGCTCCGGGCAACCATTCTCACCACCGGAGAGGAGACGGGCGGCCGGCACGATCTCAGCAACACCTGGCAGCCGGCCGGCGAGATGACGCCGTTGCACCTGCACACCAAGTACGAGGAGCGGTTGTGGGTGGTGTCGGGTGGCCTGAGCGTGTGGGCCGGCGACGAGTTCGTCGAGCTCCGGTCCGGTGACTACCTCCGGATCCCGATGAACGTCCCGCACGCGATCCGCAGCGGACCAATGGGCTGCCACGCCCTACACATCTCGACGCCGGCTGGTTTCGCCGAACTGATCGCGCGCTCCGCCACCCCGGCCCGCCTCGCGACGCCCGACACCGAGATGGACCTGGACCTGTTCATGGCCGTCACCACCGAACTCGGCGACGTCGTCCTCGGCCCACCCGGCACCCTCCCCACCGATCAGCCCACGTGATCGGCGCCGGTCAGTTCCTGCTCGATGACGTCGGCTGCCTGCTCCGGGCCGTTCTCGGTTTGCAGGAGGTCGCCGTACGCACGGGATCTGGCGGCGTACGTCGGGTCGAGCACCTGAGTGAGGGCACTGGCCAGGCGGGAGCGATTCAGCGAACGGAAGGGGAGGCTCACGCCGAGGCCAAGGCTGCTCAAACGCCAACCCCAGAAGGGCTGGTCGAGGAAGACGCTGACCACGACCGACGGGATGCCGGCGCGCGTCACGGCTGCGGTGGTACCCGAGCCGCCGTGATGGACCGCCGCTACACATCGCGGGAGTACGTCGTCATGGTTCAGATCCGACCCCGTGAGGAACACCTGATCCGGCAGTTCAGCGGACTCGACGCCGTAGTCGGTCCATCCAGCGGCAACCAGTGCTCGTATGCCGAGTTGCTCGCAGATTGCGATGATCTCGTCCAGTAACTGGCGCGGCTTCGGCACCGGCATGCTGCCGAAGCCGAAGTACACCGGAGGTTCACCAGCGGCCAGCCACGCGCGCAGGTCGGCAGGCAGCTCTGCTTCCCCCAGCGCCGATCGCAGATCGTCTGAGGCGAGCGCCGGCCCGACCAGATGTTGCCCGGGGCCCCAATCCGACGGACGCGGGACCAGTCTGGGGCTGTAGGCGTGCAGGGCCGGCAGCTCTCCGATCCGTAGCCGCCGGTCGATCGGCGCGACGCCCAACTGCTCGCAGAGCCTGTCGATGCTCGGCTTGGTCTGCCGCCAGAGCAGGTTGTCGAACGCCGCGAAGGTGAGACGGTTCACGCGGCCGACGCGGAAGTCGCGCACCGGACTGGCCAGACTGGCCCACTCCGCGGTCGGCGTCATCGGCGCACACAACAGGCTGGCCGACGGCCTGCCCGTCACCTCGTGCAGGGCGGCGCCACGCAGCGCCATCCCGAGGGTCGACAGAATCAGATCGGCGTCGTGCGTCACCTCGACAGCAGCCTTGGCGATGGACGCGTCGGCCCTGCGCTCGTCGGCGGTGACCCGTCGTACCAGCGTGGAGATCTTGCCGCGGGCAAGGATCTCGCGGGCCTCCTCGGAGTTCAGGAAGCGGCCGACGTCGAGGTCGGTCGACGTCACCGGAAGTCCTGAGCGGGCCGCCCACTCGGCCAGATCGGCGTTCACGCACAGCCGTACCGAGTGGCCGCGGTCGTGCAGCACCGAGCCGATCGCCAGAGCGGGCTGGATGTCCCCGCGGGTGCCGTGGGCAAGCATTGCGATCTTCATGCGCCCAGCGTCGGCGAATCCGGCCAGGCGGTCGTTGCCCTACAGCGCCAGGCGATTGCCGTCCCACGCACCGTGGACGGCTCGGTACTCAGCAGGCGGCAGACCGAACTGTAGCTTGAAGGCCCGGTTGAAGTGAGCCGGGCTGGCCAGCCCCCAGCGCGCGCCGATCGCCGCCACGGGCCGGTCCTGCAGGCTGGGATCGAGCAGGTCGCGCCGGCACCGGTCCAGGCGCCGCGACCGAATCAGCGCCGCGACGCTCTCACCGGTCGGCTCGAACAACCGGTGCAGGTAGCGCAGCGAGATGTGGTGGGCCGCGGCCACCGCGGAAGGCGTGAGAGCAGCGTCCGCCAGGTGGCTCTCGATGAAGCCGCGGCATCGGTGCAGGAGGGCACGCGAACGGGTCTCGACGGGCAGCGTCCGCTCTTGATCCAGCCTGGCGGCCAAGCCGACGTTGACCAGGTCGAGAATGGCGGAGCCGATCCGCGCTCCGCGTGCTCCGTCGTCGGCGTCGAGGTGCTCGGGCAACTGCCGGACCAGGCCGGAGACCAGCGCCGCCGTACCGTCCGATCCGGGGATGCCGACGCCGGTCAGGTCCGCCACCCGGTGCTCCGGCAGCGGGCTCAGAGCCTTGGGGTAGGAGAGCATGACCGCGCGGCGCTCGGAGTACGCGCAGTGCAGCGGCCGGGAGAGATCGCAGATCCCGATGTCTCCTGGTGCGAAGCGGGCAACACGGCCGTCCTGCTCACTGACCGTGAGGCCTTCCGCCTGCACGAACAACGCATAGTGCCCGGGATCCTCCCTGCGCGCGTGTGCCGCGGTCCGGGTCGCCTCGCCCGGGCCGGATCGGGACACGGCCACCTGGAGCGGACCGACTGTCCCGACCAACAGTTCGTCCCGGTCGTCCGGTCCGTCGTCCAGCCGGAGATCCAGCCCGCCGAGACACCCGGCCACAACCTCGTTCCAGTACGCCGCCCGCGTCGCCCTCGGCTCGGCGACCGCCCTCAGCAGAGTCCGCATCCCCGCAGTTTGTGCACACCGACGGCGTACCTGCAACAGTGTTCCCCGAAAACCGGACGTCAGCCGGTGACCACGATCGGGGCGCCGTTCGAGGTCAGGGACCAGTCGGTGGTGTGGAAGGTGGCGGGGTCGACGGTGCCGGTCGACGTCACGTAGTCGATCATCAACTGGCGGATCTCGACCTGGCGGTTGTAAACGACCGGCGCGGTCGAGACGTGCGGGAAGTTGCCGCCGCCGGACTGCCGGTAGTTGTTGACCGCGACAACGAACTGCTGATCGGCGGCCACCGCGGTCCCGTCGTACGCGAGGTCGGTGATCCGGGAGCCGACCGGCTTCGCGATGTCGATGTTGTACGTGAGCGGCTTCGTCAGGCCGCCCATGACGTCGTAGTTGTAGTCCGGAGTCCCGCCCGGCGCGGTCGGGGTCGGCGCGTTGGTGACCTGGTCGGACGGGAACGGACCGGCGCCGGTCACCTGCTTGAAGTACTGCGCGGAGAACTCGAGGTAGGCCTGGATCTGAGCACCGGTCATCGTCACCGCGAGCAGCGTGTTGTCGAAGATGTAGAGCCCGGCCACGTCGCGCACCGACACGTCACCGGCCGGGATGGCGGCCTCCCGGTTGAACGGCGCCGCGATCGCCAGCACCGGCAGGTCGGCCTGTGGCGTACCGACGAGCGCCTTCGACACCGCGCCGGCCTGGATGAAGTTCACGAAGTCGAGCGCGGCGGTGTCCTCCCACGGCGCGGTCGCCGCGGACATGGCCTCCGTGCAGGTGCCGATCTTCGAGTTCACGTACTCGATGACCTTGTCGTGGTCCTTCTGCAGTACGGCGACCACCTTCGGGTCGGCGTCGACGGTGTTCGCGTTCAGCACCTGGCTGTGCCGGCCGACGACCTTCCAGCGGCCGCGCACCTTCTGCAGGTCCAGGTCGAACAGCGACAGCCGCATGCCCCACTTCAGCGGCTCGCTCAGCACGACCTGCTCGCCGGTCGTCTTGTTGGTCACCAGCCGCTCGGGGATCTCCAGATGCGCGTGGCCGACCAGTACGGCGTCGATGCCCGGGACCGTCTCCGCCATCAGTGCCGACGGGTTCTCCGGCACGGGCAGGGCATCGCCGTACGACGAGGACAGGTCCATCCCGGAGTGGGCGGACACGATCACCACGTCGGCGCCGGCCTTGCGGACGCGCGGTACCCAGATCTTCGCCAGCTCGACGATGCCGCCGAACTTGACCTTGTTCTCGACGTTCGCCTTGTCCCAGATCGCGATGCCCGGGTTGGTCAGGCCGAGGATGCCGACCGTGATCGGCTTCTCGCCCGGCACGTGCACCCGCTTCAGCGCGTACGGCGGGAACACCGGCAGGCCCGTGGACCAGTCCTGGGCGTTCGCCCCGAGCAGCGGGAAGCTCAGTTGCCGCTGGAACTTGCGCAGGATGTCGAGGCCGTAGTTGAACTCGTGGTTGCCCAGCGCGGCGGCGTCGTACCCGATCTCGTTCATCGCGGCGGCCATCGGGTGGGTGTGACCGCCGGTGATCGGCTCGATCTTGGCGAAGTAGTACGCCAGCGGGGTGCCCTGGATGGTGTCGCCGGCGTCCAGCAGCAGCGGCCGCGGCGCCCGGCGCTCGGCGGCGACCCGGTCCCGGACCGCGGCGACCAGGGTGGAGATCTTGGCCAGGCCGATGTCGTTGTGCGCGGCGTCGTCGTACTCGGCGTTCTTGAAGTAGTCCCAGTTGAAGACGTTGCCGTGCAGGTCGGTGGTGCCCATCACGGTCAGCCGGACCGTCCGGGGATCGTGCCCCGCGTACGCCGGTACCGCCTGGAACCCGGCCGCCGCCAGCGCCGCGGCGCCTCCGATCACCGTTCGCCTCGTCATCGTCGTCCGCTCGCCGCTGTCCGTCATCGTCCGCCTCACGTGTCGTCGTGTCTGCCGGCAGTCTCACCGTCGCCGGGGTCTCCGGCCCGGGGCACACGATACGGCGACACGCCGCGACCCGATTTCGGGCTGAACCTGACGCACGAGAAGATGCCGGACATGACCAAGCCGCCCGGCAAGCTCCTGCCGTTGGTCGCCGCCCTCCTCTGCGGTGCCGTCCTCGCCCAAGCCGCCAAACCGTCCGACCAATCCGTGACCAGTGCCGCGCCTGCCGTCCAGACGGCCGCGCACGCACCGCTCAACGTCCCGGTCAAGGCGCGGCCGACGCACCCGCCGAGCCAGCCCGGGCCGAAGAAGCATCAGTCGCGGCAGCAACAGCGGACCACGGCGCCGGCGGACGACTGGAACCTGACTGGTCACGGCAAGGTGCTCTACCTGACCTTCGACGACGGCCCGCAGCCCGAGTGGACGCCGAAGGTCCTGCAGGTACTGCGCAAACACAACGCGAAGGCGACCTTCTTCGTGCTCGGCATCCAGGTCGCGCAGTTTCCCGAGCTGGTCACCCTCGAACGCGCGGCCGGCCACCACGTCGGCAACCACACCTGGGACCACAAGACTCTGACCCTGCTGCCGGACGCGAAGATGCGGCAGGAGATCACGTCCGGGGTGAAGTCGAGGTGCCTCCGCCCGCCGACCGGCGCCACGAACGCCAAGATCGAGGCGACGGCAGCGGCGGTGCACCAGCGCCAGGTCCTCTGGGACGTCGACACCAAGGACTGGACCAAGCCGGGCGTCGCGAAGATCGAGCACGCACTCCTGTCCGGTGCTCGGCCGGGCGCCATCATCCTGATGCACGACGGCGGCGGCAACCGCTCCGAAACCGTCACCGCCCTGGACCAGGCGCTCACCAAACTGACCAGGCAGGGCTACACCTACCGCTCCCTGCCCTGCTAGTTGGAGCGGTTGACTCTGGTGGTGCCGCCGGAGAAATGTTGGAGGGCTTGGTCGATGACGTGGACCGGCTGATCGAGGGCCTTCACCAGGAACAGGCCGGTCGGTCGGAGGAGCGGGTTCGGTTTGACCACGGTCCGCACTGACGGCTGGTCCAGCCCGCGGACACCGGCTGTGGTCGCACCCACGCCCGGCGCCAGGTCGAGTTCGAGCGTGTACTGCCCGAACAGCTTCTCCTGGCGGAAGCCGCGCACCGTCCCCCACGGCAGCACGACCGGGTACGCCGCTCCTTCGCAGGCCAGCTCGAGCGCGCGAGGAGTCATCCGCATCGCGATCGGCTGTACGTCGTTGGCGGCGTACCAGCGTTGCCGCTCGGCGATCAGCCGGAGCGCGAGGACGGTGCTCAGCACCAGCGGGATCATTGCCACGATCAACAGCAGCGCGAACGGCCACAAACCCGATCCACGGAAGGCGATCAGCGCGACCAGTGCGGCAAGGATGCCAACGGCACCGATCGCCAGCGTCACCCAGGCACCGCGGCGCTGGACCTTCCGGACCACCTCGCGCCGTTCCCGCACCGCCTCCCGATCGATGCCGACGACGAAGGCCTGCGCATCCTCCCGGTGCTCGCTCATGCCCCAACACTCCCATCCCGGCGGGCCGCCGCCGACACGGGTCTCAGGGCTTACGCCGGCCGGCCCAGCTCCAGGCGTAGACGCCGTCATCGACCGCCGTACCGCCCTCGCCGAGCTCGAGCGGTCGGAAGGTGTCGACCATCACCGCGAGCTCCTCGAACCGCTCGGCGCCGAGCGACGCCTCGATCGCGGACGGCTGCGGGCCGTGCGCGTACCCGCCGGGGTGCAGCGAGATCGAGCCGAGGCCGATCCCCGAACCCTTCCGGGCCTCGTAGTCGCCGCCGCAGTAGAACATCACCTCGTCGGAGTCGACGTTCGAGTGGTAGTACGGCACCGGCACCGACAGCGGGTGGTAGTCGACCTTGCGGGGCACGAAGTTGCAGACCACGAAGTTGTTGCCCTCGAACACCTGGTGCACCGGTGGCGGCTGGTGGATCCGCCCGGTGATCGGCTCGTAGTCGCTCACGTTGAACGTGTACGGATACAGGCAGCCGTCCCAGCCGACCACGTCGAACGGATGCGTCGCGTAGGTCATCCGGCTGCCGACGATCCCGCCCGGGCCGCTGCCGCGGTGCTTCACCAGCACCTCGACGTCCGTGTCCTCGACCACCAGCGGCTCACCCGCCGCGTGCAGGTCGCGTTCGCAGTACGGCGAGTGCTCCAGGAACTGCCCGTACCGCGACAGGTACCGCTTCGGCGGAGCGATGTGGCTGTTCGCCTCGATGCAGTACGCGCGCACCCCGTCCGGACCGGGCAGCCAGCGGTGCGTGGTCGCCCGCGGAATGATCACGTAGTCGCCCTCGACCGCGTTCAGCACGCCGAACACCGTCTCCACGGTGGCGGAGCCCTTCTCGACGTACACGCACTCGTCCCCGATGGCGTTGCGGTAGTACGGCGACGGCTGCTCGGCCACGACGTACGAGATCCGGACGTCACCGTTGCCGAGCACGAGCCGGCGGTCCTCGACGGCGTTGGACTTGGAGGTCTCGGCGAACAGGTCGTGCAGTTTCAGGTGCCGGGGCGTGAGCGGGTGGTTCGGGACGGTGGCCAGGTCGGGCAGGTCCCACACCTGCGAGTCCACGATCGCGGACGGTACGCCGGCGTGGTACAGCAGCGACGAGTCCGACGAGAACCCCTCCTCCCCCATCAGCTCCTCGTAGTACAGCCCACCGTCCGGTTTCCGGAACTGCGTGTGCCGCTTCGGCGGAACCTGCCCGACCTGCCGGTAGAACGTCATTTCTCCCGCTCCCGTGTACGTTAATCGAACGCATGCGTCCGCTTACCGAAAGCATCCGTTAGGCTTCGAGCCATGTCAACCGTCCCCGCCCTGTTCCGGCACCTGGTCGACGACGCGGCGATGTTCCCGCCCGGGGACCTGCCGCTGACCGAGGCTGTCGAGGCGCACCGAACCCACCGCACCGCGCCGTACGCCGAGCTGGTCGGGCCCTTCGTGTGCACCGACGAGGATTTGATGAAGGTCGCCGCCGAGGCGGCCCGCACCGGCCCTGGGCCGCTGAAGGTGGCGGTGGTGATCACCGGCGGCGCCGGCGGGATCGAGCCCGCGGTCCGGTACGGCGACCGGTCCACCGACATCGAGGTCACCGCGATCGAGGTTCGACTGCGCAACGAGGACGACCTGTCCCGGAACGCACTGCGCGTGGTCCGGGCTTGTGACGACTGCCTCGACGAGGAGACGGCGTACGTCGAGATCGGCCTGGACGGAGCGTGGGAGCGCGCGCTCGATGTGGTCGCCGACGCGGGGTACGCGGCCAAGCTCCGTACCGGCGGGCTCGACGCCTCGTTGTTCCCGTCAGAAGGTCAGATCGCGGCGTTCATCACTGCCTGTCTGGATCGCGAGGTCGCGTTCAAGTGCACGGCTGGGCTGCACAACGCGGTGCGACATACCGCAGTGGACACCGGGTTCGAGCATCACGGGTTCCTGAACGTGCTGCTCGCCACCCGTGCGTCGCTTGATGGTGCCTCGCTGGACGAGGTGGCGGCCGTCCTGGCTTCTCGTGACGGCGAGGCACTGGCCGCTCGGGCGCGCGAGTTGTCCGAGCAGCAGGCGGCTGGGACCCGCCGGTGGTTCACGTCGTTCGGCTCGTGCAGTATCGAGGAGCCGCGCCACGACCTGACCGCTTTGAGCCTGCTGGAGGGCCTGTGAGCTGGATCGACCTCCCCGCGGATTCGCCGTTCGGGCCGGACAACCTGCCGCTCGGCGTGTTCCGGCTCGGCGACGAGGAGCCGCGGGTGGGTGCCGCGATCGGCGACCAGATCATCGATCTCGCGCCGGTCGCGTCCGCGCAGATGCTGGACGGCTCGCAACTGTTCGCGCAGCCGTCGTTGAACGACTTCCTCGCGCTCGGCCGCCCGGCCTGGAGTGCGACGCGTGGGTGGCTGCTCGAGCTCGTGCGCAACGAGAACGACCGCGACACGGTTGAGCCGCATCTGATCCCGCAGTCCGCGGTGACCATGCAGATGCCGTTCGAGGTCGCGGACTATGTCGACTTCTATGCCTCCGAGCAGCACGCGACCAACCTCGGCCGGCTGTTCCGGCCGGACTCCGAGCCGCTGCTGCCGAACTGGAAGCATTTGCCGGTCGGCTATCACGGTCGGGCCGGGACGGTCGTACCGAGTGGGACCGACATCGTCCGGCCGTCGGGTCAGCAGAAGGCGCCGGACGCGGCGGCGCCGACGTACGGACCGTCTCAGCGGCTCGACATCGAGGTGGAGCTCGGGTACGTCGTCGGGGCGCCGTCGCAGCTGGGACAACCGGTGTCCGTGGACGCGTTCGAGGAGCACGTGTACGGCGTCGTACTCGTGAACGACTGGTCCGCGCGGGACCTGCAGGCGTGGGAGTACGTCCCGCTTGGTCCGTTCCTGGGCAAGTCGTTCGCCACGTCGATCTCGCCGTGGGTGGTGTCACTCGAGGCCCTCTCCCCGGCCGCCGTCCCGCTTCCGCCGCAGGATCCACCCGTGCTGCCGTACCTGTCAGGCGAGAACTTGAAGAACTACGACATCACCTTCCAGGTCTTCCTCAACGGCCACTTGGTCAGCTCACCGCCGTACCGCGACATCTACTGGTCCCCCGCCCAGATGCTCGCCCACCTGACCGTCAACGGAGCCTCCCTCCGAACCGGCGACCTGTACGCCTCCGGCACCATCAGCGGCCCCGAAAGAACCCAACGAGGCTCCTTCATCGAACTCACCTGGGCCGGCCGCGAACCGCTCCTGCTAGACGGCAAGGAACACACGTTCCTGGCGGACGGCGACAAGATCACCATCACCGCCAAAGCCACCACCCCCACCGGCGCGACGATCGGCCTAGGCGAAGTAGCCGGCACAATCCTTCCCGCCTGACAGCCCCTCCGCCGAGCCGAAGGCGAGGCCCCCACCCGCACCCCCGCCGAGGCGCCCCACCCCCATACCGCCGAGCCGCAGGCGAGGCTCCCACCTGCACCCCGCCGAGCTGCCTCCCCTCGCCTCCGCCGAGCCGGAGGCGAGGCTGATCTTGTTCATTAGTGTTTGTTTCTCTTGACGTACGGGCGTCTGCGTGCGAACTTTCTCCGCATGAAACGTTCAGTGGGGATCTGTGTGCTGGCCGTGACCATGGCCGCCGGTGTGCTGAGCGTGCCCGTGGGCGCGCACGCCGCCGGCGATCTGACCCTCCGATCGAACGACTTGACCGTCACCGTCGGAGCCGACTTCCCGCGGGTGATCAAGTACGTCGACAACGCCTCCGGCCAAGCCCTCGGCGGCCAACCAGACACCATCTCGACCGTCACCATCGACGGTGTCGCCCGCACGGCGCACCTCGCCGAACCGCCCACAGTCGACCCCGGCCGAGCGTCGTACAAGCTCGCCTTCGACGCGCTCCCCGGCGTGGAGTTGGACGCCAGCCTCAGCCTCACCGGCCGCGTCACGACCTTCGCGATCGACGCCATCCGCGACACCGAAGCCTCCCGGGTGCACACGATCGACATCCCGGACCACGACCTCGTGTCCGTCGCGAGCACAGACGCCGGCGCGACCACCGCGTTCACCACCCTCGACCCGGACTCCACCCGGACCGCGGACAAGATCACCCCGATCACCGCCACCACCCCGGCCGAGCCGTCCGCGACCGGAGCGACGTACGCGTTCGTGAACACCAGCACCCTGGCCGCCGGCATCGAGTCGAACTCCGTCTACGACAAGCCGTCCGGCCAGTCCGTCGACGACGGCGCCCGGTTCTGGCACCGCGCCCGCAAGTCCACCGATGGCAGCACTCGCGTCGGCGTCTGGAGCGGCCAGTGGACCTACCGCGCCGACACCTCGCCGTACACCGAACCGTTGCCCTGGGCCAAGATCGTGATCACCCCGGACGCGAACCAGGACAAGACCGTCGACTGGCAGGACGCCGCGATCGCGTTCCGCTCGATCATGACCGAGCCGAAGGGCGCCGACCTGGTCAAGGATCGCGTCGTCACACACATCCCTTTCAACTTCGCCAGCCAGGCGACGCACCCGTTCCTGCGCACCCTGGACGACGTCAAGCGGATCTCCCTGTCCACCGACGGACTCGGCCAACTGGCCCTGCTCAAGGGGTACGGCGCCGAGGGCCACGACTCGGCGCACCCGGACTACGGCGGCAACTACAACACCCGCGCCGGCGGACTGACCGACCTGAACACCCTGCTGAAGAAGGGCAAGGACTGGAACGCAGCGTTCGGCGTCCACGTGAACGCGACCGAGTCCTACCCGGAGGCGAACGCGTTCAACGAGGACCTGGTCGACAAGAACTCCAAGGGCTGGAACTGGCTGAACCAGAGCTACTACATCAAGCAGCGCCCTGACCTCGCCACCGGCAACATCGTGAAGCGGTTCCAGCAACTGCGGGACGAGACCGACAAGAACCTGCAGGAGCTGTACATCGACGTCTACTACCAGTCCGGCTGGCTCGCCGACGGCCTGACCCGGCAGCTCGCCGACCAGGGCTGGCAGATCGCGACCGAGTGGGCCGACCGGCACGAGCGCACGTCTTTGTGGTCGCACTGGGCCAACGACCTCGACTACGGCGGCCCGACCAACAAGGGCCTGAACTCCCAGATCATCCGGTTCGTCCGCAACGACGAGAAGGATGTCTGGAACAACGACCCGATCCTCGGTCAGTCCAGTCTGGTCGAGTTCGAGGGCTGGACCGGCGAGACCGACTGGAACGCGTTCTACCGCAACATCTGGCAGAAGAACCTGCCGGCCAAGTTCCTCCAGCAGCAGAAGATCACCGACTGGAACAGCAGCGACATCACCTTCACCGGCGGCGTCCGCGGCGCGGTCGAGAACGGCAAGCGGACCGTGTACGTCGGCGACGCCAAGGTGCTCGACGGCGACAAGTACCTGCTCCCCTGGGACGGCACCAAGAAGCTCTACCACTACAACCCAGCCGGCGGCCGCACCACCTGGCAGGTTCCCGCGGCGTTCTCGGCCCCGACCTTCGCGGTCTACAAACTGACCGACACCGGCCGGGTCAAGGTCGCGACTGTTCCGGTACGACGGGGAGCCGTCACCCTGGACGCGATCGCGGGCCAGCCATACGTGCTCTACCCGATCAGCGCACCGGCACCACGCCCGGCAAACTGGGGCGATGGCACCCACCTGAAGGACCCCGGCTTCAACGCCGGCAACCTCGCAGGCTGGAATGCCACCGGCGGCGCCACGATCGCCACGCTCGAGAACGGCCGGCAGGTCGCGTCCCTCGGCACCAAGGCGTCGACGCTTAAGCAGCGCATCACCGGCCTCACTCCCGGCCGTACCTACAGCGCCTCGGCCTGGATCGAGGTCGAGGCAGGCAAGTCCCGCCCGACCACTCTGACCGTGGATGGAGTCAAGATCCAGATCACGCGGTCGACAGCGCAGAACATGGTTGCCTCCGACGACAAACACGACGCCTACTACCAGCGTGTCCGCGTCGTCGTCGATGCCAAGGGCAACAGTGCCGACCTCGCCATCAGTGCCGTCGCCGGAGCTGCCCAGGTCCGGATCGACGACGTCCGCGTGGTCGAGACGAAGCGGCCTGCCGCCGGTCTGATCGACGACTTCGAGAACGTCGACCAGGGCTGGGGCCCGTTCGTGAAGGGCGACTCCGGTGGGGTCACCGACCCGCGGACCAGTCTCGCTCGCAAGCACGCGCCGTACACGCAGGCCGGCTGGAACGGCAAGCTCGTCGACGACGTCCTGGACGGCGAGTGGTCGCTCAAGTCACACGAGGAGAACGAGGGGCTCGTCTACCGAACCACGCCTTCGACGGTGAACTTCCAGCCTGGACACAAGTACAAGGTCAGCTTCGACTACGCCAGCGGCCGCGCCGGCCAGTACGCCTGGGTGCAGGGAGTCGACCGGCCCGACTCGGTCGAGGTCAAGTCCACGCCGATCGGTGAGCAGCGGGCGAAGGCAACGTTCAGCCAGGAGTTCGTGGCCGGCTGCGGTGGCGACTACTGGGTCGGCCTGCGCAAGCTGTCCGGCGGTGGCGATCAGGCCGACTTCATCATGGACGACTTCGCCGTCACCGACCTCGGTACGACGTCCGATCCGGCCGACTGTACGTCGATCGCGGTGTCGGGCGTGACCGGTCTCGTCTCCGGTGAGGCGAACACGGTCGTCACGACGTTCACCAACAACGATGTCGTTGCCGCGAACAACATCACGCTCGGGCTGACCGGACCGGACGGCTGGACCGTGACCGCGGCGACTCCGGCAACACACGCGACCGTTGCCCCGGGCGCCAGTGTGACGACCAGCTGGGACGTCACTCCGCCTGCCGGCACAGCGGAAGGAAAGTACGTGCTGACGGCAACGGGTGGCCGATCGACGATCACCACCGAGGCAACAGTGTTGCCGCCAGGCATCGTGCCGCAGTCGCGGATCAAGGTGGCGGACGTCAGCAGCGAGGACGTCGCCACGGGTGGTGCGGCCACCGAGGCACTGGACGGAAACCCCAGCACCATCTGGCATTCCGCCTGGTCGGAGGTGCCCACGCCGGCGACGTACCCGCATCACATCACGCTCGACCTCGGAGCGACGTACCAGGTGGACGGGTTCAGCTATCTGCCTCGGCAGAGTGGGACGAACGGGATGTTCAAGGGCTACGAGATCTACGTCAGCACCGACGGACAGACCTGGGGTACGCCGGTCGCCACCGGTGAGTTCCCGAACTCGATCGCGACCCAGCGGGTGAACTTCACCGCGACACCGGGACGGTTCGTGAAGTTCGTCGGGACCAGTTCGCTCAACGGCGCGGTGTTCGGATCGGCCGCGGAGCTCAACGTCTACGGCACCCGCTAGACAGCAAGCGGCGCCACTTTCCGCCCCTGCCGGAAGTGGCGCCGCTCGGGGTCCTGCTACTTGGTGATGGTGACGTTCACCGAGGCGCTGGCCGTCTTCGCGGACACGACCCGGAACTTGTTCACGCCGACCCGGCCGCTCTTCACCCACACCGAGTACGTCGCCTTGCTGGTGACCTTGGTGGTGGCTGGGAAGTTGACCCACTTGCCGTTCTCGAACCGCTGCACCTGGACCACGGTGTTGCGCGCGATCCCGCTCGTCTTGCCGGTGAACGAGACCTTGGTCCACGCCTTCGCGCTGGCCTTGTCCGACTTCATCGTGATGGACTTCGCGGCAACCGCAGCGCTGGCGGCGGTGGTGTGCGTGCCGACCGCATTGGCCTGCAGGGCACCGGCAACACCGAGACCCCCGGCGGCCAGTGCGGCACCCGCGATGACGGCGGCGGTACGACGTACGAACTGAGAACGCATGAGTGTGGTTTCCCCTCGTTTTATTGGGCTTCTTGGGCGAGCCCGACGCAAGAGGAGACGCGGCAACGACGCGAACGGTTGTTAAGACTGCGTCTCAGTCGCGGGGAGGACCAATCGGGCCAGCGCACCGCCGCCCGGCGCTGCCCCGAAGGTCAGCTCGGCACCGAGCACCTTGGCGTGACCGGCCGCGATGGTCAGGCCGAGGCCGTGCCCGACGCCACGCTCGGCCATCCCGGACCGGAACCGGCGCGGGCCTTCGGCAATCAATTCCTCCGGATAGCCGTTGCCGTGGTCAACCACCTCGACGGTCCGGCCGCTGACCGTGACCTCGACCGGCGGCTGACCGTGCCGCAGTCCGTTCACGATCAGGTTGGCCAGGATCCGCTCGATCCGGCGCGAGTCGGTCGACACCGTCTCGTCCGGCCCGACCTGGTGGATGATCACGCTGTCCGGCGCGAGCGCCTGCTGCATCCGCAGCCGGCCGACCGCCGAACCGACGAACGCCCCCAGCCCAACCAGCTCGAGGTCGGCCTGCTCCACGCCCGAGTCGAACCGGGCGATCTCGAGCAGGTCCTCGACCAGCCGGCGCAGCACCTTGGCCCGGTCCCGGACCAGCTCACTCGGCCGCCCGGGTGGCAGCAGCTCGGCAGCGGTGGTCAGGCCGGTGACCGGCGTACGCAGATCATGCGCAACGTCCGCGGTGAACCGGCGTTCGGCTTCCAGCTGGCCACGCAGCGACGTCGCCATCGTGTCCAGCGCGGTGGCCAGCGACTGCACCTCGTCCTTGCCCTTGCCAACCGTGTCGGCCGCCGACGCATCCAGATCGCCGGCTGCGATCCGGCGCGCCGTCCCTGCGACCGCGACGATCCGCTTCGACAGGCTGCCGGCCAGGATCACGCTGACCAGGGCGACCAAGGCAACCGTTCCAATCCCGCCGAAGATCAGCGCCTGCTGCAGCGCCTCCATCGAGTCGTCGCTGGTGTCGTAGTCCTGCTCGATCGAGAGGATCTTGCCGTCCTTGACCCCGACCGCGGCCCACATCTTCGCGTTCGGCGAACCGGTCTTGAAGGTGGCCCGCTTGCCCTCCAGCACCGCCTCCCGCAACTGCGGCGGCAGCTCGGGATCGTCCAGCTTGGACCCGAACACCGGGACCTCGTCGCGGTCGTAGCTCTGCGCCGCGAGCTGAATCCGCTCGTCCGCGAAGCTGCGGGTCCGGTCCAGCCGGGCCGACTGCGCCTGGGTGTAGACCGCGACGCAGAGGACCAGGATCGCGAGCGAGGAGACCAGCAGGATGATGAGACCGAGCTTGCCGCGCAGTCCCACGTCAGGCCCGCAGCTTGTACCCGAATCCGCGGACCGTCTCGATCCGGTCCGCGCCGATCTTGGTCCGCAACCGCTGCAGGTGGACGTCGACCAGGCGGCCGTCGCCACCCCACTCGTAGTCCCAGACCCGCTGCAGCAGCGTGGACCGGCTGAGCACCACACCCGGGTTGTTCGCGAACTCGATCAGCAGCTTGAGTTCGGTCGGCGTGAGCTGGACGGTGCTTCCACCCCGCCGTACCTCGAGCGCCTCCCGGTCCAGCTCCAGGTCGCCGAACGACTCCACGCCGGAGCCGGCCGACGGCGCCGGGCGCTCCGGGTCGGACACCGCCCGCCGCATCACCGCCCGCAGCCGGGCCACCAGCACCTGGGTGTCGAAGGGTTTGGTCACGTAGTCGTCCGCGCCGGCCTCCAGCCCGAGGACGACGTCGAGTGCGTCGCCGCGAGCGGACACCATCACGATCGGGACCGTGCTGCTCTCCCGGATCCGGCGGCACACCGAGATCCCGTCCAGGCCGGGCAGCATGATGTCGAGCATCACGACGTCCGGATGGATCTTCTCGAAACGCTCGATCGCCTCCAGGCCGTCCTCGGCCGTGGTCACGTCGTACCCGTGGCGTTCGAGGGTCAGTTGGGTCGCCTCACGGATCACCGCGTCGTCCTCGACCATGAGAATGCGCGCTGCCGGTTCTTCCGGTACCACCGAAGTTCAGTCTCCCTACTGGTCCGTCGAGCTCACCTTGGTCATCTGCCGACCGGCCCAACGGTAAACCTCGACCCGCCGTCCGGACGGGCAGCAGGGCGGGTCGTCGATCGTGAAGATCTCGGACTCGACCACCAAGTCACCCTTCGGACTGGCCGTGATCGTCGGCTGATCCACCTTCTGGCTCCAGATCGACCGCGGGCCCGAGGGCCCGACGGCAATCACGAAGTACCCGAAGACGAACTTGTCCACGGTGTGGATCAAGACGATCTGCTGGGGCGTACCGCTGTGCATAACATCAACGGTCTTACCCCGGCTGAGGCAACGCTCAATCTTGGTGCAATTCGCGAGCACCTTCCGCGAGTACGCCGGCAGGGCCTTGTCCGCGAGCAGTTTCACCCGGACCTGGCGCAGATCGACGGCCGCGGCGGGGGTGCTCCGCGGGGCCGGTCCGGTGGTGCCGAAGGCGACAGCCGGAGACGGGCTCGGCGGGGGTGTCTCTGCGCCCTCGACCCGCAGGCCGCTGCCGTTCGCGCAGGCGGACAGGGCGGTGAGAGCGACGACGGCCGCGATGGCAGGCAGCACGGTACGGCGGAGTACGCCAGGCAGCGTCGAGGCGGAGCGCCCGCTTCGCCACATGCGCATAGGGCGCCTCCTACCCTGCCTCATCGATTCCCCCGGGAGATTCAGTCAACTACCTTCCATAGTGCTGGCCGGACGTCACATTCGACGGCCATGGACGTCGAATGGCCCCACCAGTTCCATTGCGGTTCAGTCACAGCGCCACGGTTTGCTGCCGGGGCAACCTCTCCCCTACTCAACTCCCTACTCGGCGACGATCTTGCCCGGGTTCAGGATGTTCTTCGGGTCCAGCGCCTGCTTGATCGCGCGGTGTACGTCGAGCGCGACCGGACCGATCTCCTCGGCCAGCCAGGTCCGCTTGAGTACGCCGACACCGTGCTCGCCGGTGATCGTGCCGCCGAGCTGGAGCCCGACCTCCATGACCTTGTCGAACGCCTGCTGCGCCCGCTCGGCCTGCGCCGGATCGGTCTGGTCGAAGACCACCGTCGGGTGCATGTTGCCGTCGCCGGCATGTCCGAGGACGCCGATGGTGATGTCGAGGTCCCTCGCAATGTCCTCGCACAGGCCGATGAACTCGGCCAGGCGTGACCGCGGGACGGCGACGTCGTCGATCATCGTCGTACCGAGCTCGTCGAGAGCGATCAGCGCCGCCCGCCGGGCCTCCAGCAGCAGCTCACCCTCGGCCGGGTCGTCCGCCTCGATGCACTCGATCGCACCGTTGTCCCGGCACAGCTTCGCCACCATCGCGACGTCGGCCGCGCCGGCCTCACCGCCCGCGTCGGACTGGGCGATCAGCATCGCCGCGGCCTCCTCAGGCAGGTCCATCCGCTTGTACGCGTTCACCGCGCGGATCGTGGTCTGGTCCATGATCTCCAGCAGGCTGAGCGACACGCCGCTGCGAATGATCTCGAGGATCGCCTCGCCCGCTGCGGGCCCGGAGTCGAACAGGGCGGCCATCGTCCGCGGCTGCGCGGCCTGCGGACGCAGCGCCAGGGTCGCCTCGGTGATGATCCCGAGCGTCCCCTCACTGCCCACGATCAGCTTGGCCAGGTCGTACCCGGCCACGCCCTTGACCGTCTTCCGGCCGGTCCGCAGCACGCGACCGTCCGCGAGCACGACCTCCAGGCCGAGCACGTAGTCCGTGGTCACGCCGTACTTCACACAGCACAGACCGCCCGAGTTGGTGGACAGGTTCCCACCGATCGAGCAGAACTCCCAGCTGGACGGGTCCGGCGGGTAGAACAGCCCGTGCTCGGCCACCGCGCGGGACAGTACGGCGTTGTACACGCCGGGCTGGGTGACGACGTACCGGTCGATCGGCTCGATCGCCAGGACCTTGTCCATCTTCTCCAGCGAGATCACGATGCAGCCGTCGAGCGCGTTCGCCGCCCCGGAAAGCCCGGAACGAGCGCCCTGCGGCACGACCGGCACCCCGGCCTCGGCCGCGATCTTCACCGCCGCCTGCACATGCGCCGTCTCCCGAGCCAGCACCACGGCAAGCGGCGTCCCCGCCGGGCAGAACATCGCCCGGTCGTACCGGTAACTCTCCATCCGATCCGGATCAGTCACCAACGCCTCACGCGGCAACACCTGCGCCAGCAACTCCACCACGTCACTCATACCGCGAGCCTAGTAGCACCCCCCGACCTGACGCTCCAGTAACCATGTCCACTTCTGGTCGCCCCAACCACCTCAGCCCTCCCCGGCAACCTCCGGCCACCCCACCCCAGCCGTCCGCCAGCAGCCTCCCGAGCACCCCATCCCAGCCACCAACCACATCCCCCGGCCCAAGTCCCGCACCCGCCCGCCAACTACCTCAACCACCTCCGCCGACTCAGCAACTGCAGCCCGCCCGGAGAGTCAGCCGGCTGGCTGGCTCTCCGGGCGGGAACACACGCAGGCACCCACACCCAGCAACCGTGGCTGGCGGTGCGACTGGCTGGCTCTCCGGGCGGGAACATGTGCAGGCACCGCACACCCAGCAACCGTGGCTGGTGGGTGGCGGTGCAATTGGTTGGCGCTCCGGCGGGTTACGCGCAGGAGGTGCCGACGCTCCAGCAACCCTGCAGGGTCTGGCGACCCGCCGTGTACTGGTCAGCGGGTGCGGGCGGTGGCGTTTTCGGAGATTTCTTCGTAGCCGCCGCCGTAGTTGTGGTACTCGCGGCCGATGGCGGTGAAGGTGATGCTGCCGGCGGTGGCCTTGACCTTGGGTGTGCGGCAGGTGCGCTGGCCCTGGATCACGGAGCCGTTGCCGCCGCTGCTGTCACAGCTGAGGACCCGGCCGCTGTTGGCTCCGCCGTACTGGACCAGGAAGGCGTTGGCCTTCGCGTTGGCCGGCATCCTGGACACCATCGTGACCTCGGCCCAGTACTGGTAACAACTGTCGCGGACCAGGCGGATCGTGCCCCAACTGGGCGGCTTGTGATCACGCAGCATCGGCGCCGACGAGATGGACCTCGCACCCGAGCAAGTGGCGGCTTCGGCCGCCTGGGCCGGGGTCGCGGCGAGGGCGATCGCACCCACTCCGGCCAGGCCCGCGGTGCTGAGCAGAATGCTCAGTGTCTTCATGACGAAACCCTTCCTGAACGAACGCCCCGACGCCCATTCACCGGGCACACTACGCGAACAGCCCCTGCCCCGACAGTCATTCCGGTAATCGGACGGCGACACGCCGTATCCAGTTGCTCCCGGCAAGCTTTACCCCACCGGGTAACCGGTTTACCGCCCCACCACGCCAGTGGATATCCCCTGCAACGGTGGGTTCTCCCCTGCTACACGAGGGGAGAACCCACCACAAACGGGGATATCCGCTCCAACGATCGGGGTCGGCAGCAGACGGCGAAGGGGATGCCCGGCCGACGCCGGGCATCCCCTTACCCCACCGTCGATCAGAGGTTGCCGCGTCGCTCTTGTTCGCGCTCGATCGCCTCGAACAGTGCCTTGAAGTTGCCCTTACCGAAGCCGAGCGAACCGTGCCGCTCGATCAGCTCGTAGAACACCGTCGGCCGGTCACCGATCGGTGCGGTGAAGATCTGCAGCAGGTACCCGTCCTCGTCGCGGTCGACCAGGATCCCGCGCGACTGCAGCTCGTCGATCGGCACGCGAACCTTCCCGATGCGGGCCCGCAGCTCCGGATCGGAGTAGTACGAGTCCGGCGTGTTGAGGAACTCGACGCCGTTGGCCCGCATGATGTCCACGGTCCGCAGGATGTCGTTGGTGGCCAACGCGATGTGCTGCGCGCCGGCGCCGTCGTAGAACTCCAGGAACTCGTCGATCTGCGACTTCTTCTTCGCGACGGCCGGCTCGTTCAGCGGGAACTTGACCCGGTGGTTGCCGTTGGCGACCACCTTGCTCATCAGCGCCGAGTAGTCGGTGGCGATGTCGTCGCCGACGAACTCCGCCATGTTCACGAAGCCCATCACCTTGTTGTAGAACCCGACCCACTCGTCCATCTTGCCGAGCTCGACGTTGCCGACGACGTGGTCGACCGCCTGGAACAGCCGCTTCGGGTGGCCCTCGGGCCGGGTCACCTGGGTGCTCGCCGCAACGAACCCGGGCAGGTACGGACCGTCGTACCGGCTCCGGTCGATCAGCGTGTGCCGGGTGTCGCCGTACGCCGCGATGGCCGCGCGCCGGATCGTGCCGTGCTCGTCGGTGACGTCGTTCGGCTCCTCGAGTACGACGGCACCGCACGCGCGGGCGTGCTTGATGCACTTGTCCACATCGGGCACCTCGAGCGCGATGTCGGCCACGCCGTCGCCGTGCTTGCGGTGGTGGTCGAGCAGCGTGCTCTTCGGGCTGACGCCGCCGCTGACCACGAACCGCGCGGAGCCGGCCTTGAGCACGAACTCCTTGTTGTCCTTGTTGCCCGTCTCTGGGCCGGAGTACGCGACCAGGTCCATGCCGAAGGCGAGCTGGTAGTACTTCGCGGTCTGGGTCGCGTTGCCGACCACGAACACCACCGCGTCCATCGCGGTGACCGGGAACGGGTCGGTGCTCTCGTCGTACGGCACCAGGCCGACGAGCTGCTTGAGCTGGTCGAGGTCGAGATCGGCGTCGAGCTCTGCGGGGGTGAGGTCGGTGCTGGTCATCGTGATCCTCCCAGGTTGGCTTCGTGGCCCGAGCCTGGTGGTGAGGACACAGGTTGCGCAACACATCCTTGTTTCGCTGCACAGGTTGTTCAGTATGCTGGCATGACTGCTGGACCATTTGGTCAGTCTGACCACTACGGGAGGCGCGGTATGTCGGTCGATGCGCTGGACGCCCGGATCCTCGGGCTGTTCGCGGCCGAACCACGGGTCGGCGTACTTGAGGCATCGCGGCGGCTGGGGGTCGCCCGCGGAACTGTCCAGGCGCGACTCGACCGGTTGCAGCGGGACGGCGTCGTTCGGGGCTGGGGTCCGGACATCGACACGACTGCGATCGGCTATCCGGTCACGGCGTTCGCGACACTGCAGATCGAGCAGGGGTCAGGGCATACGACGGTCGCGGCGGCGCTGGCGCGGATCCCGGAGGTGCTCGAGGTCCACACGATCACCGGCGCCGAGGACCTGTGGTGCCGGATCGTCGCCCGCTCGAACGCCGACCTGCAGCGGGTGATCGATCAGGTGGTGATTGTCCAGGGCATCCAGCGCGCATCCACCGTGATCGCCCTCGCCGAGCAGATCCCACACCGCGTGCTCCCCTTGGTCGAGGCGGCGACCCGGACGTCCAGCACTCACTAACCCGGCCGCCCAGCGGCCGACAGCACCTCGTCAGGCGTGACCGGCTCGGGCGTGGCCAGTTGGTTAGTGCGGGAGGTCCGCTCAGGCGAGACGCTTGGCTACTTCGACGGCGGCCCGCGCAACGCGCGGGCCGACGAATTCGCGGTCGAGCTTGCCGAGTACGACGACCCCGATGGAGGCCTCCACTCCGGGCACGCCGAGGACCGGCGACGACACACCCTGGGCTCCGGCCTGCAACTCGCCGGACGTGACCACGAACGGCCGCCCGGCCGGATCCGGCTTCCGGCGACCGGCCAGGATCGCCTTGCCGGCGGCACCCTGGTCGAGCGCGTGCCGCGACCCCATCCGGTAGGAGACGTGGTAGTCGGTCCAGCTCGGCTCGATCACCGCGATCGCGAGCGCCTCCTCGCCATCCGCGACGGTCAGGTGCGCCGTAGCGCCGGTGTCCTCGGCGAGTGAGCGCAGTACTGGAAGCGCGGCGTCACGCAGCGTGGGCTGAACGCGACGGCTGTAGTGCAACACGGCCAGTCCCAGCCGGGCTCGTCCTTCGGAGTCACGCCGTACGAGCCGATGCAGCTCGAGGGTGTTCACCAACCGATAGACGACAGTCCGGCTGACCCCCAATGCGGCGGCCAACTCGGTGATCGAGAGACCGTCCGGGGCGTCCGCGAGCAGTTCGAGGACAGTGAGTCCCCGGTCGAGCGTCTGCGAGGTCTCTGCGGGCACGTTCGAAGAGTATCCGTTTTTCGGGCGCGGCCCGATGGCCCCGTATCTTGCTGCCGTGCGAAATTACTGGGCGCTCCTCCCCGCCATCGCCATCGTGATCGGGCTGACGCTGCTCTACGCGATCCCGACGCTGATCAATCCGCAGTGGACGAGCTCGGTACTGGCGCTGTTTCGGCAGGTCCCGGAGCA
Organism: Kribbella pittospori; assembly: GCF_004331465.1. Taxonomy (GTDB): domain Bacteria; phylum Actinomycetota; class Actinomycetes; order Propionibacteriales; family Kribbellaceae; genus Kribbella; species Kribbella pittospori. The sequence goes on along the minus strand of NZ_SJKB01000010.1, from coordinate 9,550 downwards.
GCCGGATCCGGCTGTGGACCCGGCCCGGGACCCAGCGCTGCAGCCGGCCGAGGCACGGCGCGCGGCCGGGATCCTCGGCCCGCAGCAGATCAAGTCGCGGCGCATGCTCGCCGTCCTGCTGGTGGTCGGCGTGGTCGCTCTGATCGGATTCAACATCTCGCTGAACCGCGAGCGGAACGGCTGCTACAAGGCCGCCGAGGCCTGGGGCGCGATCCCCGGCAAGGCCGACCGGGACCCGTGCATCAACAAGATCTTCGGCAGCTTCTTCGGCGACCCGACCGGTTTCAAGCCGCTCGAGGCGAAGCCGCAGCCGATCGAGACCTACCAGCTGATCCACAAGAAGCACCCGAAGTACCTGAAGTGGATGCAGAACGGCCCGAGCTACGACGACGTGGACCTGCTCATCGGCTCGGGCAGCAGTTGCTCGCTGGACCTGAAGGTCGTCGAGGAGGACGACAAGGTGATGGTCCTGCTCGACTCGGACACGCCGTGCCCGCCGGAGGACGCGATCTCGCTCAGCTCGGTGAAGCTGAAGAAGCCGCTGGGCGACCGCAAGGTCGTCACCGTCGACGACAAGCCGATGCGCGAGATCAACCCCGACGCCGACTCCTGGCCGACCGTGCTGAAGAAGCTGGTCACCGGGGGCTGATCAGCTCAGCGCCCTGGTCCTGGAGTCGTACTCGCGGAACGGGCGGTTGCGGGCGAGCAGGATCAGCAGGCCGACGATGCAGACGGTCGCACCACCGAGCAGCGCGATCGTCGGGGTCGTCAGGGAGGCCGACGTACCCACGACGAAGTCGCCCAGGCGCGGTCCGCCGGCCACGACCACGGTGAACACACCCTGCAGCCGGCCGCGCATGGCATCCGGCGCGGCGGACTGCAGCACGGTGTTCCGGTACGCCGAACTCACCATGTCGGCCGCTCCCGACAACGCGAGCAACGCGACGCCCAGCCAGATCGTGCGGGACAACCCGAACAGGCCGACCGCCGCCGCGTAGACCGTGATCGCGACGACGATCGCCACTCCCTGTCTTCGGACCCGGCTGACCCAGCCGGAAAACACCACGCCGATCAGCGCGCCGATCGCCGGTGCCGCCTGCAGGAGGCCGACGGTACGGACGCCACCGGCGAAGAACGAGCCCGCCACGGCCGGGAACAGGGCGCGAGGTTGCGCGAACACCATCGCGAGGATGTCCGCCAGGAACGTCGCCAGCAGTGCCGGCGCCGCCCGCAGGAACGTGAACCCCTCGAGCACCGACCGCAGACCGGCCCGCCGGACCAGCCCGGTCGGCGGCACTGCCGGTAGCCGGAACAGCGCGTAGAGCGCCGCGGTGAACGTGATCACGTCGACCAGGTACGCCGCCGCGAACCCGTGCCAGGCGATCACCGCCGCACCGAGCAACGGCCCGACGGTGAAGCCCAGGTTGAATGCGGCCTGGCTGAGCGTGTTCGCGGCCGGCAGCAGTTCGGGCCGGATCAGCCGCGGGATGATCGCGGACCGGGCCGGGCCGTTCACCGCGAAGCACGCCGACTGGCAAGCAACGACGGCGTACAGGATCCAGACCTGGCCCCAGTTCAGCTGCGACTGCAGCACCAGGATCATCGAGAGCACCCAGAGCCCGGTCGACGAGACGAGCGCGAGGACCCGCCGGTCGATCGCGTCGGCCATCGCCCCGCCGTACAGCCCGAACACCACCAGCGGCACCAGCGCGCACAACCCGACCAGCCCGACCGCGAACGTCGACCGGGTCAGTGCGTACACCTGGATCGAGACCGTCACCGCGGTCATCTGCGTCCCGAGCTGCGAGACCGTCGACCCGACCCACAACCGGCGGAAGTCCGGCGATTCCTTCAGGGGGCGGATGTCAGTCAGCAGGGGCACGGTGACAACTTATGTCACGACGTGAAGGATCAGACGCGCGGGAACAGTTCGTGGTCAAGCGGTTCACCGACCGTCAGCCCGAGCCCGTCGGTGACCACGTGCCCGGCACCGGAGTACGTCGCCTCGGCGTCGACGTAGATCGCGACCTGGGCGATCCGCGGATCGTCGGTCAGGTTCGGGGTCGCGGAGTGGGCCAGGTAGGCGTTGTGGAAGGTGCAGTCGCCGGCCCGCAGCGGGATGGTCAGCCGCTCCTCCCAGCGCAGGTCGGGAGCGGCCCGGAACATGTCGTCCCGATCGGCCAGGTCCTGCCGGCGCAGGTCCTGGTGATCGTGCGAACCGGGGATGAACGTCATGCACCCGCGCTCCACCGGGACGTCGACCAGCGCGACCCAGGCCGACAGCGAGTGCCGCGACCCGGCATGCGGCCAGTACGGCGCGTCCTGGTGGAACTCGGTGGCCGCGCCGTTGTGCGGCGGTTTGATCAAAACCTGGTCGTGCCAGATCCGCAACGGCACGCCGGCCAGCGCCGTTGCCGCGGCTGCCAGCCGCGGATCGAGCGTGAGCTCGCGCAGTACGTCGTCCTGCCGCCAGACGTTGACGTACTGGTTGAAGATCGCCGAGCCCTTCGAGTAGTCGTCGGCCGCCGCGGTGGCGGCGACCGCGGCGTCGCGGAACCGGGCGGCCTCGTCGGCGCCGATGATGTTCCGGATCCGGACCACCCCGTCGCGGCGATAGGCGGAAATGGTCTCTTCATCGAGTACGGCGGGTGCCGTAGGGTCGATCGTGGTCATCGGCCACTCCTTGGAATCCGTTGGCGGGAAGGTGTTTCCAGCCTCGCTTGGATCCGCGCGTGGCGACAGGCAGCCATTGACCGATACTTGACTGATCTTGACCTCCTGGAGGCGGTCGTGCACCAGATCCTGAGCAGCGAGGTGTTCCCCGACCAGCGGCTTCCGGTCGCCGGTGAGCGGCTCGAGCTGGTGGCTGACGTCGCGCCTCACAGCCATGCGTTCTTCGAGATCGCCGTCGTGCTCGCCGGGCGGGGCACCCACATCTCGGCCGCCGACGAGGTCCCGCTGCAGCGCGACTCCGTCGTCGTCCTCCGGCCGGGCGACTGGCACGGGTACACCGGCTGCGACGGGCTCGTCGTACGCAACGCCTATCTGGGTGCCGACATCTTCAGCCTGCTGTCCGCCGCGCTGATCCCGAGCGACGGACCGCCGACCCCGGCGCACCCGGCCGTGCAGCACGCGATGCGCTTGCTGGAGGCAAGCATCGACGAGCCGTGGACGCTGGACCGTCTGGCCACCGCGGTGAACCTCGCCCCCGGCTACCTGGTCCGGCTGTTCGGGCGGACCGCCGGCGTCTCGCCGATGGCCTACCTGAACCGGCTCCGGGCCGAGCGGGCGGCGGGGCTGCTGATCGAGACGGACCTGCCGGTCGCGACCGTCGGGGCGATGGTCGGCTGGCACGACCCGAGCCACGCCAGCCGCCGCTTCCGCGCCTGCTTCGGCCTCAGTCCCTCCCGGTACCGAGCCGCTTTCAGACCGTAGAGGTCCCGCAAACAGGTGGTGCCGGGGCGACGCGCAGCAGGCTCCACCTGTTTGCGGGACCTCTAAGCAAAGATGTGTCCATGACGTCTGTTCGTACGCCTGACCCGAACCCCGGCTGGCTCTCCGACTTCGCGCTCCAAGAGACCCGCTCCCGGGTGCCGATCCTGTACGTCGAGGCCGTCCCGGCCCGCGTCGACGCCGCCGGCCAGATCGAACATGTCGGGGTTCTGCTGCGCGGTGCAGCCGAGACCGGGCAGATCATCCGGACCCTGGTGTCCGGCCGGGTCATGCACGGCGAGTCGATCCGCGACGCGCTGCAGCGCAACATCGAGAAGGACCTCGGCCCGGCCGCGTTCCCGCGGCTGCCGACGAGCCCGGTGCCGTTCACGGTCGCGGAGTACTTCCCGCTGCCCGGTGTCACGCCGCTGCACGATCCGCGTCAGCACGCGGTCGCGCTGGTGTACGTCGTACCGGTGACCGGCGACTGCAATCCGCGGCAGGACGCCCTCGAGCTCACCTGGCTGACGCCCAAGGAAGCGCTCGAGCCGGCCCTCCTGACCGACCTCGAAGGTGGCCGCGGGCATCTGATCAAACAAGCCCTCGCCTGGTCCGGCGCCCTCGTCTGACCTCGGCGCGGGTTCACCCGGGCAGGCGGCTTGCTTCCGCGCGGGTTCACCACGGTAGGCGGCCCTCCTCGGCGTGGACCTCGCCGGTCGGGCCGTCGGCGCCGAGCGTTGCCAACCGGACCGCGACCGCCGCGCCTTGCGCAGGCGTGCGCGCCGCGTCCCACCCGCCCATGTCCGTCGCGCAGTTGCCCGGGTCGGCCGCGTTCACCAGGATCTCGCTGCCACGCAGTTCGTTGGCGAGCATGACCGTGACCATGTTCACCGCCGCCTTCGACGAGTTGTAGCCGAGCGTCAGCACGGTCGACATCCGCGACGCCGGATCGCCCACCTGGCTGAACGAGGCCAGCGACGTCGACAGGTTCACGATCCGCGCACCCTTCGCCTTCCGCAGCAACGGCAGCATCGCCCGAGTCGTCCCCACCAGACCGATCACATTGGTCTCGAACGCCTCCCGCAGTACGTCGCTCTCCACCCGCGACACCGCGTCGTCGCCGACCGGGATGATCGCCGCATTGTTGACAATCACGTCAAGCCGGCCGTACGCACGCTCGATCACCTCCGCCGCAGCCTGGACCGACCGCTCATCGGTCACCTCCAACTGGACCGCGGCCGCATCGAGGCCCTCGGCAACCAGTTCCTTCGCGGCGACCTGGCCCCGCGCCAGGTCCCGCGACCCGACCAGCACGACGAATCCCGCCTCCCCGAGCTGCCGTGCGATCTCCTTGCCGATGCCCTTGTTGGCGCCCGTGACGAGCGCGATCTTCTCAGTCATGTCCTCCAGGCTGGGGAACATCGGCGTCGCGAGGCAGAGCGAGCTCACCCTGGGATCGGCAGTCCCTGGTTGGCGCCACCGCCCGGCTGCGATGCTGGACAGGTGGATCGGGGTCAGCTGGCGGAGTTCCTGCGAGTACGGCGGGAGCGGCTGACACCCGCCGACGTCGGACTGCCGGCCGGGCTGCGTCGACGTACGCCCGGGCTCCGGCGCGAGGAGGTCGCCAGTCTCGCGACCATGTCGACCGACTACTACACCCGGCTCGAGCAGGGACGCGGGCCGCGGCCGTCGCGTCCGGTGCTGACCGGGCTCGCCCGGGCCTTGCGGCTGAACGACGACGAACGCGATCACCTGTTCCGGCTGGCCGGTGAGCAGCCGGGTCCTCCCCCGGGTCCGCCGTCGGACGTGCGGGACGGCGTACTGCGGATGCTCGGGCGGCTCGACGTCCCGGGGATCGTGCTGGACGCGAAGTACGACGTACTCGCGTGGAACCGGCAGGCTGCGGCGCTGATGACGGACTTCTCCGCCTTGCCGGTGAAGGAGCGGAACCTGCTGCGGTTGCGGTTCCTGCACGGCGATCGGCAGGCGGAGCGGTACGGAATGGACGCGACCCAGGCGTTCGCCCGCGAGGCGGCGGCGGATCTGCGGGCGGCGACCGGGACCTATCCGGACGACCCGGCAATTGCACAACTGGTGTCCGATCTGCTCGCCGGGAGTCCGGAGTTCGCCGAGCTCTGGGCACGGCACGAGGTCGCCCGGCAGCAGAGCCTGTGCCAGACGATCCTCCATCCCGAGGTCGGCCGGATCGAGGTGATCTGCGAGGTCCTGGTCATCCCCGAACGCGACCAGCGGGTCGTCATCTACACCGCCGAGCCCGGCACCCCCTCGGACCAAGCCCTCCGCCTCCTCGACGTCATCGGCACCCAGGCTCTGTAAAGGCGCGGTGAGCCCCCGCACCTCCGGGCGGGGTGCGGGGGCTCGGGACCACCGGGTCGGGCTGGGCCCGGTGACGGTGGTGGGTTATTGGCCGGTGAAGGTGAAGGTCGAGCCGGGCTCCTTCACGATGTCGCCGTCGCGGGAGTTGGTGACGACGACATTGGTGAGGGTCGCGGTGCCGCGGGCGCCGCCCATCGCGAGGATGCCGGAGCCGTTGTTCGACTTGTCGATCCGGAGGTTGGTGAGCGCGACGTTCGGCATCTCACCGCCACCGGTCTTGAACTGCAGCCCGTCGTACGTCGAGTCGTAGATCTCGGTGTCGCGGATCGTCACGCCGGGGATCGGCAGGTTCGCCGGGAACAGCGTGATCGCACCGAACTCCTGGTCCTCGTTCCAGAACACCCCACCGCAGCGATAGAGCGCGTTGTTGGCGATCAGCGTCTGGCCCGAGAACGGCAGCGGGTCGTGGTCGGTCGCCAGCATGATGCCGGGGTAGTTCATCGTGTCGTAGATCAGGTTGTTCTCGATCTTGTTGCCGTAGCCGCCGTAGATAGCGATGCCGTTCGCCCGCCACGGCAGCTGGACGGTGTTGTTGGTGAACGCGTTGTCGTGGCCGATGTCGACCGACTGGTCCTTGACGTACTTGCTCGCCCAGACCGCCAGCGCATCGTCGCCGGTGGTCCGGAAGGACGAGTTGAACACCTTCGAATTGCGGGTGCCGTTGGCGAAGTTGATCCCGTCGGCGTAGGTGTCGCGGATCCGCATCCCGCTGAACTCCAGACCGTCGGCCGGACCCCACAGCTCCTGGATGTTGTCGTAGTCCCGGCCGACCCAGACCCCGACGTTCGAGTGCTCGATCCAGACGTTGCTGATCTTGGTCCCGGTGCCGAACCGGCCGTTCAGCCCGACACCACCCTCGGCGTTGCCGTCACCGCCCCGGATCCGGCCGGACCCGAAGATCGCGATGTCCGACAGTTGCACGTTCTTGTCGATGTCGAAGCCGAAGTTGCCTTCGTGCGGATGGTTGATGCCGCCGGCGTTCTGCGGCTCGATGGTCGAGTAGAGCTGCGAGTACCACATGCCCGCGCCGCGGATCGTGGCGTTGCTGATCCCGACCTGGTTGTACTGACCCCGGTTGAGCGGGTCGTCGGTCAGGATCTTCTTCTCCTGCCGCCATTGCCCGGCGGGAATCCAGACGCAGCTGATCACACCGTTCTGGTCGTCGGTGACAGCCCGCTGGATCGCGTCCGCGTCGTCGACCCCGTCATTCGGTACGGCGCCGTACTGCGTGATCGACGTACAGCCGGCCGGCTGGCTGAGTGCCGGGGCGACCTGCTCCAGGTCGACCAGGTCGATGATGTAGAACGACGCGTTGTCGCCGGAGTCGCGCTGCAACTTGAACTTCGTGCCGACCGGGTACGACGTACCGAGCAGCGCGTGTGATTCGTCGAAGAGGCGGCGCGCGTCACCACCCGGTGTGTTGGTCAGCGACTCCGGTCCGTCGCTGTTGCCGTAGAGCCAGCTATTGTGCGAGGACAGGTTCAGCTTCTGCTGGAACGTGCCATTGACGTACAGACTGATGGTTGCCTCAAGCCCCTGTCCGTTGGCCGAGTCGGGGATCGAGTTGCGGACCACGATCGAGTTGGTCGGGACGGTTGCGGTGAACTCGACGAACTGACCGGTCGAGTTCAGCCGGACCGACTGGCGACCGGACGACTCGGTGGCGAAGTTCGTGTGCCCGAAGGTGCGCTCGGCATCCGAGGTGAGCAGGGTCCCGTTGTAATCGCCGGCTTCCGCCTCGTACGACGTGTACGGTACGGCGGCACCGCGGCCGACCACGATCGACCTGGACAAGGTGTTGTTGGTTTCGTTGGTCTCGGCAACTGTGTTGGTCGCGTCGGCGGTTGCGGTGAGAGTGGCGCCGCCGTTGGTGGCCGTCCAGGTTCCGGTCATGGCGACGTTCGCGGTCGCACCGGCCGCGATCGCCGCCGTGTTGGTGTTGAGGGTCGTGCCGCCGATCGTGAGCCGGGTGACCGTGGCACCGGATGCCGTCGTACCGCGGTTGTTCACTACGACCGTGAAGGAGACCTGTGAGCCCGGAGCCGGGTTGGCTGGGTTGGAGGTGATGCCGGTGACCTGCAGGTCCGATCCGGCCGCTTGGCCGACGATGAGTTGGGTGGGTGACTGGAAGGTGTTGTTGCTGTCGTTCTGCTCGACGACGGTGTTGGTGGCATCCGCCACCGCGGCGAGCGTGTAGTTGCCTTGGGCGCGGGTTCCGGCGTTGGCGGTGACCGTGGTGGATGCTCCGGCGGCGAGAGCGCCGACGGATGCGGTGCCTGCGACCGAGCCGCCGAGCAGGAAGTTGAGGCTGCTGGCCGGGGCCGCCGCGGAGCCGGAGTTCTTGACCGTGGCCGACAGTGTGATCGGCGTGGTCTCGGTCGGGTTCGCCGGGCTCCACGTGGCGGAGGTGACGACCAGGTCAGGGTTCGGCGCCGCCGTACCGAAGACCTGGAACTCGGCGACCTGGCCGCCGGGTGCTCCGGTGTTGCTGAACACCTGCAGCCGTACGTCGGCGTGCCGGCCGGTGACGGGGATCGTGATCGAGTTCTGGTTGCCGGACGGGCTGAACTGGTAGTCGGTCCGGGCTTTCAAGGAGGTGAAGTCGGTAGCGGACTGCTCGCGGCCGAGGACCTGGATGCTCTGTGTCCGCGGACCCCAGACCGGGTCGGGATTGAGCTTCACCACGACTGAACTGAGGTCGGCGTTGGCGCCGAGCTTGACGGTCAGCGTCGCCGGGAAACCGTTGGACTCCCAGTACGTGCCGAGGTTGTTGTCGTTCGCGTTGGTGGCGACGAAGTTGAAGGCCGACGAGGAAGCCTCGATCGGCTTACCCGCGGCGAGGTCCGTCCCGGTCGGCGGTTCGACCGGCCCGCCACCAGGCCCGGCCAGGGCGAACTCCGACAGTTGCGCGGCCGGCCAGCCGCTGTTCGCCGTCACGGTCAGCCGGACATAGCGCGCCGCGGTGGCGGCGAAGTTGATCGTGACCGTGTTGTTCGCATTCGGCGCGAAGGAGTACGCCGTACTGCCTGCGACTGCGCTCAGCGATGCAGCGTTCGTGCCGGCCTGAACGGTGATGGTCTGGGAGCGGGCACCCCACGACGCGGGGAGCTTCAGCGTCACTTGATTGACATCAGTGGTCGCGCCGAGATCGGCCTGGATCCACTGCGGGAAGGCGCTGTTGGCGCTCTCCCAGTAGGTGTTCTGGTTGCCGTCGCCGGCATTGGTGCTCGGATACTCCCCGAGAGAGCTGCTGGCGGAGAGCGTCTTGGAGAGATCGGCGGTGACGGCCGCCGTTGCACTGAGGGGCAGCAGCCCGGCCGCGATCAGGACAAGCGCAAGCAGGAGCCGTCGAACGTTCTGCTGATACATCGAGTGGTCCTCCGTCGTGGGCGGTGGGAAGGACGAGAAATTTCGTAGATTTGCTGATTTCTTGCAGTACGGGTAGTCGAATGTTGCAACACGCCTCGCTGTCCGTCAACAGTTCGGCACAGACAGAAACACCCCACCCGCAGCCGGGTGAGGTGTTCTCGCGCGAGAGATCAGGCTCGGCGCTGGGTGGCCCAGCCACTCCCCACCACCCCGGCGAAGCCGGGTGCTCTTCCCCCGGCGAAGCCGGGTGCTCTCAGGCTCGGCGCTGGGTGGCCCAGCCACTCCCCACCACCCCGGCGAAGCCGGGTGCTCTTCCCCCGGCGAAGCCGGGTGCTCTCAGGCTCGGCGCTGG